>NZ_AP039450.1:0-4800000 GCF_055380095.1 Pseudomonas allii
TTGGCCGGCCTGTGATCAAGCTACATGTGGATAAGTGGACGGCTCGCCGCTACAATGGCGGCTGTTTTTGCCTCACCGGCTTTCAACTTAGGGGATATCCGTGTCAGTGGAACTTTGGCAGCAGTGCGTGGAGCTTTTGCGCGATGAGCTGCCTGCCCAGCAATTCAACACCTGGATCCGTCCGCTACAGGTCGAAGCCGAAGGCGACGAGTTGCGTGTCTACGCACCCAATCGTTTTGTTCTCGATTGGGTCAATGAGAAGTACCTGAGCCGCGTTCTCGAATTGCTCGATGAACATGGCAACGGCCTCGCGCCCGTGCTCTCCTTATTAATAGGCAGCAAACGCAGCTCTGCACCCCGTGCTGCGCCGAATGCGCCATTGGCCGCTGCGGCGTCGCAAGCCCAGGCAGCCGCCACACCGGCTGCCAGTGCGCCTGCTCCTGCACCGGCGTCATCCAAATCGTCTGCGAGAAAAAGCGCGCCAGAAAATGAAGAGCCGTCCCGCGACAGCTTTGACCCGATGGCAGGCGCCGCGTCCCAGCAAGCCCCGGTCCGTGCCGAACAGCGCACTGTCCAGGTCGAAGGCGCGCTCAAGCACACCAGCTACCTGAATCGTACGTTTACCTTCGAGAATTTCGTCGAAGGTAAATCCAACCAGTTGGCTCGCGCAGCCGCCTGGCAGGTCGCCGATAATCCCAAGCATGGTTACAACCCGCTCTTCCTTTATGGTGGCGTTGGCTTGGGTAAAACCCACTTGATGCACGCTGTGGGTAACCACCTATTAAAGAAGAATCCGAATGCCAAGGTCGTATACCTGCACTCGGAGCGCTTCGTGGCTGACATGGTCAAGGCCTTGCAGCTCAACGCGATCAACGAGTTCAAGCGGTTCTACCGCTCGGTTGATGCGTTGCTGATCGATGACATTCAATTCTTTGCCCGCAAAGAGCGTTCCCAGGAAGAGTTTTTCCATACCTTCAACGCCCTGCTCGAAGGTGGCCAGCAGGTCATCTTGACCAGCGACCGTTATCCGAAGGAAATCGAAGGCCTGGAAGAACGTCTGAAGTCGCGCTTCGGCTGGGGCCTGACCGTTGCGGTAGAGCCGCCGGAGCTGGAAACCCGCGTCGCGATCCTGATGAAAAAGGCCGATCAGGCCAAAGTCGACCTGCCACACGATGCCGCCTTCTTTATCGCCCAACGTATCCGCTCCAACGTGCGTGAGCTCGAAGGTGCACTCAAGCGGGTCATCGCGCACTCACACTTCATGGGCCGCGACATCACCATCGAGCTGATTCGCGAATCCCTCAAAGACTTGTTGGCGCTGCAGGACAAACTGGTGAGTGTGGATAACATTCAGCGCACCGTGGCCGAGTACTACAAGATCAAGATTTCCGACCTGTTGTCCAAGCGCCGTTCGCGCTCGGTGGCACGTCCCCGTCAGGTGGCGATGGCCCTCTCCAAGGAGTTGACCAACCACAGCCTGCCGGAAATCGGAGATGTGTTTGGTGGACGCGACCACACCACGGTCTTGCACGCGTGCCGCAAGATCAACGAACTTAAGGAATCCGACGCGGATATTCGCGAGGACTACAAGAACCTGCTGCGTACACTGACCACTTGATGACACCAGCGCAGCTTATTAAGGCAAGGGACTAGACCATGCATTTCACCATTCAACGCGAAGCCCTGTTGAAACCCCTGCAACTGGTCGCAGGCGTCGTCGAGCGCCGACAGACCTTGCCGGTGCTCTCTAACGTATTGCTGGTCGTCGAAGGCCAGCAATTGTCCCTGACCGGTACCGACTTGGAAGTCGAGCTGGTTGGTCGCGTGCAGCTGGAAGAGCCCGCCGAGCCTGGCGAGATCACCGTGCCTGCGCGCAAGCTGATGGACATTTGCAAAAGCCTGCCGAACGATGCGCTGATCGACATCAAGGTTGATGAGGCGAAGTTGGTCGTCAAGGCCGGCCGCAGCCGCTTCACCCTGTCCACGTTGCCAGCCAATGATTTCCCGACGGTTGAAGAAGGCCCGGGTTCGCTGACCTGCAGCCTGGATCAGAGCAAGCTGCGTCGCTTGATCGAGCGCACCAGCTTCGCCATGGCCCAGCAGGACGTACGCTACTACCTCAACGGCATGCTGCTGGAAGTGTCGGAAGGCATCATCCGCGCCGTGGCCACCGACGGTCACCGTCTGGCGATGTGTTCGATGCGTGCCGATATCGGCCAACCGGATCGTCACCAGGTGATCGTGCCGCGCAAAGGTATCCTTGAGCTGGCGCGTCTGCTTACCGAGCCGGAAGGCAACGTTAGTATCGTGCTGGGGCAGCACCATATCCGCGCCACCACCGGCGAATTCACTTTCACTTCCAAGCTGGTTGACGGCAAGTTCCCGGATTACGAGCGCGTGTTGCCTAAAGGTGGCGACAAGCTGGTGCTGGGCGATCGCCAAGCGCTGCGTGAAGCGTTCAGCCGTACCGCGATCCTGTCCAACGAGAAGTACCGTGGTATCCGTCTGCAACTGGCCAACGGTCAGCTGAAGATCCAGGCTAACAACCCGGAGCAGGAAGAAGCGGAAGAAGAAGTGGGCGTCGACTACAACGGCGGTTCGCTGGAAATCGGCTTCAACGTGAGCTATCTGCTGGACGTGCTGGGTGTAATGACCACCGAACAGGTTCGCCTGATCCTGTCGGACTCCAACAGCAGTGCCCTGGTGCAGGAATCCGACAACGACGACTCGGCTTACGTTGTCATGCCGATGCGCCTGTAACCATGCTCAGCAGAAGCTAGATGTCCCTCAGTCGCGTCTCGGTCACCGCGGTGCGCAATCTGCACCCGGTGACCTTCTCCCCCTCTCCCCGCATCAATATCCTCCACGGCGCCAACGGCAGTGGCAAAACCAGCGTGCTGGAAGCCATACATTTGTTGGGGCTTGCCCGTTCCTTTCGTAGTGCTCGCCTGCTACCGGTCATCCAGTACGAACAATTGGCGTGTACGGTGTTTGGCCAGGTCGAGCTGGCTGAAGGCGGGCACAGCAGCCTGGGGATATCCCGTGACCGCGGCGGGGAGTTTCAGATTCGCATTGACGGGCAAAACGCGCGCAGTGCTGCGCAGTTGGCGGAAATCCTGCCGCTGCAATTGATCAATCCCGACAGCTTTCGTCTGTTGGAAGGCGCACCGAAAATCCGCAGGCAATTCCTCGATTGGGGAGTGTTCCACGTGGAACCGCGGTTTATGGCCACTTGGCAGCGCCTGCAGAAGGCCCTGCGGCAGCGGAACTCATGGCTGCGGCATGGTACACTTGACGCCGCTTCGCAAGCGGCCTGGGACCGGGAACTGTGCCTGGCCAGCGACGAAATAGATGAATACCGCCGTGCCTACATCAAAGCCTTGAAACCAGTCTTTGAGCAGACCTTGAGTGAGCTGTTGGACCTCGAAGGACTGACGCTGAGCTACTACCGTGGTTGGGACAAAGAGCGTGACCTGAGTGCAGTGCTCGCGACGTCCCTGCAGCGGGATCAGCAAATTGGTCATACCCAGGCCGGACCACAACGGGCTGATTTGCGCCTTAGATTAGGCGCTCACAATGCTGCGGACATCTTGTCCCGTGGCCAGCAGAAGTTGGTGGTGTGCGCACTGCGGATTGCCCAGGGCCACTTGGTGAGCCAAGCCCGGCGCGGTCAGTGTATTTATCTGGTGGACGACTTGCCGTCGGAACTCGACGAGCAGCACCGCCACGCGCTTTGCCGCTTGTTGGAAGAATTACGCTGCCAGGTGTTTATCACTTGTGTAGACCACGAATTATTGAGGGAAGGCTGGCAGACGGAAACGCCAGTCGCTTTGTTCCACGTGGAACAAGGCCGTATCACCCAGACCCACGACCATCGGGAGTGAAGGCATGAGCGAAGAAAACACGTACGACTCGACCAGCATTAAAGTGCTGAAAGGTTTGGATGCCGTACGCAAACGTCCCGGTATGTACATTGGCGACACTGATGACGGTAGCGGTCTGCACCACATGGTGTTCGAGGTGGTCGACAACTCCATCGACGAAGCTTTGGCCGGTCACTGCGACGACATCAGCATCATCATCCACCCGGATGAGTCTATTACCGTGCGTGACAACGGTCGCGGTATTCCAGTAGACGTGCACAAAGAAGAAGGCGTCTCGGCGGCGGAGGTCATCATGACCGTGCTCCATGCCGGCGGTAAGTTCGACGACAACTCCTATAAGGTCTCCGGTGGTTTGCACGGTGTGGGCGTTTCGGTAGTGAACGCACTGTCCGAAGAGCTGATCCTGACCGTTCGCCGTAGCGGCAAGATCTGGGAACAGACCTACGTCCACGGCGTTCCACAAGAACCGATGAAAATCGTCGGCGACAGTGAAACCACCGGTACGCAGATCCACTTCAAGCCATCGGCTGAAACCTTCAAGAATATCCATTTCAGCTGGGACATCCTGGCCAAGCGTATTCGTGAACTGTCGTTCCTTAACTCCGGCGTGGGTATCGTCCTCAAGGACGAGCGCAGCGGCAAGGAAGAGCTGTTCAAGTACGAAGGCGGCTTGCGAGCGTTCGTTGAATACCTGAACACCAACAAGACTGCGGTCAACCAGGTGTTCCACTTCAACATCCAGCGTGAAGACGGCATCGGCGTGGAAATCGCCCTGCAGTGGAACGACAGCTTCAACGAGAACCTGTTGTGCTTCACCAACAACATTCCTCAGCGCGACGGCGGTACTCACCTGGTGGGTTTCCGTTCCGCACTGACGCGTAACCTGAACACCTACATCGAAGCCGAAGGTTTGGCCAAGAAGCATAAAGTCGCCACTACCGGTGACGATGCGCGCGAAGGCCTGACTGCGATTATCTCGGTGAAAGTACCGGATCCCAAGTTCAGCTCCCAGACCAAAGACAAGCTGGTGTCTTCCGAAGTGAAGACTGCCGTTGAACAGGAAATGGGCAAATACTTCTCCGACTTCCTGCTGGAGAACCCGAACGAAGCCAAGCTGGTCGTCGGCAAGATGATCGACGCTGCACGTGCCCGTGAAGCGGCGCGTAAAGCCCGTGAGATGACTCGCCGTAAAGGCGCGCTGGATATCGCTGGCCTGCCGGGCAAACTGGCTGACTGCCAGGAGAAGGACCCTGCCCTCTCCGAACTGTACCTGGTGGAAGGTGACTCTGCTGGCGGTTCCGCCAAGCAGGGTCGTAACCGTCGCACCCAGGCCATCCTGCCGTTGAAGGGTAAGATCCTCAACGTCGAGAAGGCACGCTTCGACAAGATGATTTCTTCCCAGGAAGTCGGCACTTTGATCACGGCGTTGGGCTGCGGTATCGGTCGTGACGAATACAACATCGACAAGCTGCGCTACCACAACATCATCATCATGACCGATGCTGACGTCGACGGTTCGCACATCCGTACCTTGCTGCTGACCTTCTTCTTCCGTCAGCTGCCGGAGTTGATCGAGCGTGGCTACATCTACATCGCGCAGCCGCCGTTGTACAAAGTCAAAAAAGGCAAGCAAGAGCAATACATCAAAGACGACGACGCCATGGAAGAGTACATGACGCAGTCGGCCCTGGAAGATGCCAGCCTGCACTTGAACGATGAAGCACCGGGTATCTCCGGTGAAGCGTTGGAGCGTCTGGTTAACGACTTCCGCATGGTGATGAAGACTCTTAAGCGTCTGTCGCGCCTGTACCCGCAGGAGTTGACCGAGCACTTTATCTACCTGCCAGCCGTAAGCCTGGAGCAACTGGGCGACCACGCGCACATGCAGGATTGGTTGGCCCAGTACGAAGTGCGTCTGCGTACCGTCGAGAAGTCCGGCCTGGTGTACAAAGCCAGCCTGCGCGAAGACCGTGAACGTAACGTATGGCTGCCAGAGGTCGAACTGATCTCCCACGGCCTGTCGAACTACGTCACCTTCAACCGCGACTTCTTCGGCAGCAATGACTACAAGACCGTGGTAACGCTGGGCGCGCAACTAAGCACCCTGTTGGACGACGGCGCTTATATTCAACGTGGCGAACGCAAGAAGCAGGTCAAGGAATTCAAGGAAGCCCTCGACTGGCTGATGGCTGAAAGCACCAAGCGCCACACCATCCAGCGCTACAAAGGTCTGGGCGAAATGAACCCGGATCAACTGTGGGAAACCACCATGGACCCGGCTCAGCGTCGCATGCTGCGCGTGACCATCGAAGATGCTATTGGCGCGGACCAGATCTTCAACACCCTGATGGGTGATGCGGTCGAGCCTCGTCGTGACTTTATCGAAAGCAATGCTTTGGCGGTGTCCAACCTGGACTTCTGATCCTGATAATCCGCTGAGTAAGAAAGGCCAACGCTATGCGTTGGCCTTTTTTATTGGATAAGTATCAGCTATTCCAAGAATGCTCCACGTGGAACATACGCGTTTTAGCCTTGTTGGGAAGGCGCTGTCACACTCTCCAGTCGGTAACCGTATCCATAGATCGTCAACAGCTGCCACCCCCTGTCCGCTGTCAGCCCCAGCTTGTTGCGCAACCGGTAGATGTGCGTATCGAGCGGCCGCGACGACACCATTTCTTCATGGGTCCAAAACCGCTCGTAGAGATATTCGCGAGACAGCGGTCGCGCCAGGTTTGCAAATAGGCAACTGGCCAGACGGTACTCGCGCTCGGTCAGGTTGATGGGTTTGCCTGCGCGGGTCACGGTCAACTCCGCATCATCAAAGGTCAGATCGTTGAAGCTTTGGACTTCATGAGTAGCCGACTTTTGCAGGCCGTGTCGACGCAGAACTGCCGTGACCCTCGCCTTCAGTTCATTGGGACGAAAGGGCTTGCTGACGTAATCATCGGCACCGCTGTTCAGCGCAGTGACGATGTCGCTCTCGGCGTCGCGGCTGGTGAGCATGATGACGGCAGGTGGTGACTCCATGTGTTCACGGGTCCAGCGCAACAACGCGATCCCGCTGATATCCGGCAGTTGCCAGTCGAGTATCAACAGGTCGAAGGTTTCCCGGCGCAGTTGGCGTAGCAGGTCTTCACCGCGTTCGAAACAGTGCAGGGTCCAGGGTTGTTCGGCGGTGCTGGGGATTTGTCGCAGTGTCTGTTCCACCCGTCGCAGTTCCGCGGGTTCGTCATCCAGTATTGCGACACGCATGGGTGGGTCCTTTCTTCTTGAAGAGTACGGCAGCCGTCAGCCGGGTTAGTGATGGCACGCACTGCGCAGATGCCGGTCTCGGAATCTGAAGAATTATGTTCAGTTCCGTCGACCCCTTGGATCTCTCGGTACGCTGGGATCAATGAGCGATTAACCCATTGAAAGTCCTTGATACCGATGTGGGAAAGATACCGGCTCCCGCCCATAAGGAAAAGGATCAGCCGACGCATGCGCTGCCGTACACTCCTGCGTGCTGCTGTCAGATGCCCTCTGGAACCCAACCTTGATGAGCTCCATGATCCTTTCTTCGAATCGCCTGTGCCGCGCCCTCCCCTCATTGTTGATCATTGCGGTCGGCTCTGCGGGTGCCGCTAACAACGCGCGCGCGCCGTACATCGATGATCACGTGCTGTGTCGCCCCCAGCCGTTACCGGCGGTGGTTCAGCATCTCACCGGGGAAGCCTGGAAAATTGATACCAAGGGCCAGGCGAGCCTTTTGCTGGAAGGCATGACCATTGATGAACAGGAAGGCGTGAAGACCTCGGCGTCGGCGTTCGTCAGCCTGTTGCTCGGTGACGGATCCCGCGTGGTGTTGCCCGCAAGTTCACAGGTTCGATTGCATCTGGAGCGCAAGCTGTCGATTCCCCAGGTTGTACTCGAACAAGGTCAGGCGGAAGCGTATGTGATCAAGCGTACCAGCGACCATGATCGTTTTCAGATCGTGACCCCCGTGGGAGTGTTGGGCGTACGCGGCACGCATTTCCGGGTGCGTAACGACGCAGAGCAATCGCTGCTCGAAGTGTTGGACGGGCAGGTTGCCGTCAGCCGCGAGGCAAAAAACCAGCCGATGGAACCGGAGGTAAAAATCGATGCCCGGCAAGGTCTGCTGTTCAAGAAGCAGGGAGACCTGAAACCGGTTGAGCTACTTGCTGCACCGAAGCTCGTGGGTCAGGACGGCCAGAAAGGCGATGCGCCGGTCTGGAGGCTGTACCTCCGGCCTTTGCCCGGAGCCCAGCGATACCGGGCACAGGTCGCTATCGACAAAGCCTTCATGGACATCAAGCAGGAAAACTTTTCCAGTGCGCCGAAAATGAGCTTCACTGGGCTCAAAGCCTCGTTCTACCACGTGCGCCTTTCGGCCTACGATGAAAACGGGCTGGAGGGAGAAACCGGGGTCTATGACATCTTTTACTACCCACCCACCACCCAGGCACATTGACCTATGAAGCTCTGGGGCAAGACCGAGAAACGCCAGCCCACCCATGCCCAGCGCCTGTTTCATGGCCTGGTGCGCGAGTGGTTGTGGATCGGGTTGCTGTTGCTGCCTGTTACCGTCTATCTGTCGTTGAGCCCAGGCCTGGCGTTGAATAATCCGCTGTACGATAGCCTGCGTCGCCTCACCCCGCTTCCTGTAGACCCGCGCATCCTGCTAGTGACCATCGATGACACCAGCCTGAAAAAGCTTGGCCAGTGGCCCTGGCCACGCAGCTTGCACGCCGACCTGATCGACCGCCTCAGCGCCGGGCAACCGGCGGGTATCCTCTTCGATGTGATCTTCAGTGAGCCCGGAGACCCCGCCAATGACAAGCGCCTGGCCGAAGCGGTATGCAATGCAGGCAATGTTTTGCTGCCGCTGGTACGTGAGGGCACAGCAAGTTATAGCCAGCCCGGTGGGCAGATGCTGGCGCTGCATAAATGTGCCAAGGGCGTGGGCCACATCAATGTCGAAGCGGACAGCGACGGCGTGGTTCGCAGCCTGTATCTGCGCGAAGGCCCTCCCGACACGACGGCACCGCAACTGGCCTGGCTGGCCTATGAGATGAGCGGCGAGCTATCGGACATGCCGGGCGAGCCGCAGCAGGCGACCGCACAACACTGGCACCGTGAACACGCCATCCGCATCCCGTTTATCGCACCCCATACCCATTTCCCCAGCGTGTCCTACGTCAGCGTATTGCGCGGTGAGGTTCCTCCCGAGCAACTCCGAGGCCGCCTGATCCTGGTGGGTTCGACGGCTTCCGGGATGGGTGACCGGTTCGTCACGCCCCTCTCCTCCACGGTCGGTACAACGGCAGGGGTGGAAATCCAGGCCAATGTGCTCAACGGCTTGCTGCAAGGTCGCAGCATTGTCGACCTGCCGGGCTGGCTCGCGGCGCTGATGGCGACCTCCCTGGTGGCTTTGTTGCTGGGCCTGCTGCTCTATCGCCCACGCTATGCGCTGTGGATGACCCTGGGCTGCATGATCGCTGCGTTGCTTGGCGCCTGGGCCTTGTTGCGCCTTGGCCACTGGTGGTCGCCTGCGGCCTGCCTGATCGGCTTGCTGCTCAGCTACTTGATCTGGAACTGGCGTCGCCTGAGTGTGATCCTCGCCTACTTCGGCTGGGAACTGGCGCGCCTGGATAACGAACCCAAAGTCCTGCCCGAACGCCGCCGTGCGCCCGCCAGCAAAGGCGACGTGCTGCAGGCGCGGATCTTTGCCCTGGAGCAGGCCGTAAGCCGCACGCGCGATACACGGCGCTTCATGGCGGATGGGCTGGAGTGCCTGCCGGTGGCTACGCTGATCACCGACCCCAAGGGCAACATCCTGCTGGCCAACCGCATCGCCCGCGAAGTGTTCGGCAATGACCTGGTCACCGAAAACCTGCTGGAGCAATTGGCCGACCTGGGCTACCCGCCGCTGCACAATGGCGTGCGCCCCGCCCTCTCCGCGCTGGAGCTGGTCGAATTCCGCGACATCCACCAACGCAGCCTGCGCATGGAATTGGCGCCCTTGCTGCCGGCCGAAGGTGATGTCGCACTGGGCTGGCTGTTGAGCCTCACGGATTTGAGCAAGGAGCGCGAAGCGCAACAACACCGCGAAACCATGTTGCGCTTCCTTTCCCATGACCTGCGTGCGCCGCACTCGGCAATCCTCGCGCTGCTGGATGTGCATAACGGCGAGTCCCCGGTATTCGCCCAGATCGAACAGCAGGTTCGCCGTGCCTTGGGCCTCACTGAATCTTTCGTGCAACTGGCGAAAGCCGAAGCTGACGGTTACCAGTTCCAGCCGACGCTGTTTGCCATGTTGGTGATGGATGCCTTTGATCAGGTGGCGCTGATCGCCCAGCTCAAGGGGATCCACCTGGTTCATGACCTGGATGAGGCCGACGAGGGCATGGTCTCGGCTGACCAGTCACTGCTCACCCGTGCGTTGTTCAACGTGCTGGAGAATGCCGTCAAGTATTCACCCTCGGGCACCACTGTCAGGTTGAGGCACAGCAGTGCACAAGGTTGGTTGGAGTGCCGTATCAGTGACCAGGGGCCGGGGATTGCAGCCGAGGACTTGCCGGAGCTGTTCAGCCAATACCGGCGCTTTGAATCGGCACAGGGCAGCGAAGGATTGGGGTTGGGGTTGACCATGGTCAAGGCGGTAATCGAGCGCCACGGTGGACATATCCGTTGCGAAAGCGTGGTAGGCAAAGGCACCACGTTCAGCCTGCAACTACCCCTGCTGGAAGACTGAAAAAACGTACTTTTCTGCTGTGCATAAAAAACCGGTCGCAAGGACCGGTTTTTTTATGCGGAAAAAACTTATGCACCTTTTCCGCGATTTTATGAGCTTGGGAAATATGCAATAAAATCAGGCTTTTATGATTAAAAAAGCACAATTTGCCAACAAACCGTACACAGGTTATCCACAGATGCTCAGATCACCGGAGTGTCGACCACAACAGGCTCTGGCGGCAGCGAACCCATTGCCCGTTGCTGCGCTTCATTCCACGCCTGAGCGCGGTCATTCAGCGCTGCAATGGCACGTGGGCCTTCACCTTCTGCGTACATCGGTTCGCCAATCACCACGGTGATGGTGCCTTCGCGCTTGGCCCAGCCGGTCTTGGGCCAGAACTTGCCTGCGTTGTGGGCAATCGGCAGCACGGGCAGGTTGGCGTTGACCGCCAAAGCCGTACCCCCGCGTGAGAACTTGCCTACGGTGCCGTAGGGCACGCGAGTCCCTTCCGGGAAGATCAGTACCCAAACGTTATCCTTGAGCAGTTCATCGCCCTTCTTGGCCACGTGCTTGAGCGCTGCCTTGGGGTTGTCGCGGTCGATGGCGATCGGACGCAACATGGCCATGGCCCAACCGAAGAACGGCACATACAGCAACTCACGCTTGAGCACCTGGCTCAACGGCGAGAAGTACGCCGAGAGAAAGAACGTCTCCCAGGTGCTCTGGTGGTTCGACAGAATCACGCACGGCTGGTCCGGGACATTTTCAGCGCCCATGATCTCGAAGCGGATGTTCAGGAACACCTTGGTCAGCCACAACGCGCAGCGGCACCAGTAAACGTTGATGAAGCGATAGCGCGCCTTGAACGGCAAAAAGGGCGCAATAAAAAAGCTCAGGGTGCACCAGAGAAACGAACTGGTGCCCAGCAGCAGGTAAAAGAAGAAGGTTCTGATGGCCTGCAAAATCGACATGGCGGCATTTACCGTTGCGGGACAACGCCCGCCTGTTAAAAGCGCACTCCCGAACAGTCCTTGGTCAGGAAGTCGAGGGCGGCTAGTTGTTGATAAGTTCTGCGGCAACGGCCGCCAGATCGTCAAAAATCAAGGTGCCTACCGGCAGGTTTTTCGCCTGGGTCTTTTCGCCTTTCCCGGTCTTAACCAAAACTGGCTGAGAGTCGACGGCTTTGGCCGCCTCCAGGTCACCGAGGCTGTCCCCGACGAACCATAGCCCAGCCAAGGGCACCTTGTAATGTTCTGCAATGGTTTTCAGCATGCCAGGCTTGGGTTTGCGGCAATCGCAGCCCTCATCCGGCCCGTGGGGGCAGTACACCACCAGCCCCACCTCACCGCCCTGCTCGGCCACCAGTGCGCGCAGGCGTGCGTGCATGGCGTCCAGGGTGGCGATGTCGTAGTACCCGCGGGCGATGCCGGACTGGTTGGTGGCGATCGCCACCGTCCAGCCGGCTTTGCTCAACTGCGCGATGGCCTCGATGGAGCCGGGCAGTGGAATCCATTCCGCCACCGACTTGATGTAAGCGTCGGAGTCGTAATTGATCACCCCGTCCCGATCGAGAATCAGCAGTTTCAACATGGTCAGCTCAGCGTCGAAATGTCAGCGATGTTGACGAACAAGCCACGCAGGCGCGCCAGCATGGCATAGCGGTTTTTCCGCACGCCGGCATCGTCGGCATTGATCATCACCGCTTCGAAGAACGCATCCACCGGTTCACGCAAGGTGGCCAGGCGCGCCAACGCTTCGGCGTAGTTGCGCTCAGCGATCAGCGGTTTCACTGCATTTTCGGCCTTGGCGATGGCCGAGTTCAGCGAGAACTCCTTGGCATCGGCAAACAGGCCAGGGTCGACGTCAGCGTTGCCCAGGCCTTCGGCCTTGCTCAGCAGGTTCGACACACGCTTGTTCACGGCGGCCAGGGCATCAGCTTCCGGCAGTTTGCGGAACGCCTGCACGGCTTGTACGCGTTGATCGAAGTCCAGCGCCGAACCCGGCTGCAGGGCACGTACCGACAGGTACACCGACACGTCCACGCCTTCGTCTTCGTAACGCGCACGCAGGCGGTCGAACACAAACTCCAGCACTTGCTCGGCCAGGCCGGCCTGCTTGACCTTGGCACCGAACTGGCCGACGGCAAACACCACGGCCTGGGTCAGGTCGAGGTCCAGCTTTTTGTCGATCAAGATACGCAGCACGCCCAGGGCCGCACGGCGCAGGGCATACGGGTCTTTGCTGCCGGTTGGCAACATGCCGATCCCGAAGATACCCACCAGGGTGTCCAGCTTGTCGGCGATCGCCACGGCTGCACCGGTCAGGGTGGTCGGCAGTTCAGCGCCGGCACCGCGTGGCATGTACTGCTCGTTCAGGGCCAGGGCAACATCGTCTGGCTCGCCGTCGTTGAGGGCGTAGTAGTAACCGGCAACGCCTTGCATTTCCGGGAACTCGCCGACCATTTCGGTGGCCAGGTCGCACTTGGACAGCAGGCCAGCGCGGGCAGCCCAGGCGGAATCACCACCAATGCGTGGTGCAATATAGGCGGCCAGCTTGGAAACCCGCACGGCCTTGTCGTACACGCTGCCAAGTTTTTCCTGGAACACCACGTTCTGCAGGCGCAGGTTGAAGTCTTCCAGCTTCTGCTTCTTGTCTTGCTTGAAGAAGAACTCGGCGTCGGTCAGGCGCGGGCGTACGACTTTCTCGTTACCGGCGATGATCTGCTGCGGGTCCTTGCTTTCGATGTTGGCCACGGTGATGAAACGCGGCAGCAACTTGCCATCCACGTCCAGCAGGCAGAAGTACTTCTGGTTGTCCTGCATGGTGGTGATCAGCGCTTCCTGCGGCACGTCGAGGAAACGCTCCTCGAACGAACACACCAGCGGCACCGGCCATTCAACCAGCGCGGTCACTTCGTCCAGCAGGCTTGGCGGCACGATGGCAGTGCCTTCCTGCAGACGGGCCAGCTCTTCGGTGCGCTTGCTGATCAGCTCGCGACGCTCGTTGGCATCCGCCAGCACATAGGCCGCGCGCAGGTCGTTGAGGTAGTTGGCCGGCGAAGTGATGCGCACGGCTTCTGGATGGTGGAAGCGGTGGCCACGGGAATCACGGCCGGCCTTCTGGGCGAGGATGGTGCAGTCGATGACCTGGTCACCGAGCAGCATCACCAGCCATTGGGTCGGACGTACGAATTCTTCCTTGCGTGCACCCCAGCGCATGCGCTTCGGGATCGGCAAATCGTTCAGCGAATCTTCAACGATGGTCGGCAGCAGGCTGGCGGTAGGCTTGCCGGTGATGACCTGGCTGAACCGCAGTTTCGGGCCGCTCTGGTCGATCTCGCTCAGTTCCACGCCACATTTCTTGGCGAAACCCAGGGCCGCCTGGGTCGGGTTGCCTTCGGCGTCAAAAGCCGCCTGGCGCGGTGGGCCGTCGAGGTTGATGCTGCGGTCCGGCTGCTGGGTTTCCAGCGCGGTCAGCAATACAGCCAGGCGACGCGGCGCGGCGTAGACTTTTTTCGCGGCGAACTTCAGGCCGGCGGTTTGCAGGCCCTTTTCGATACCGGCCAGGAACGCGTCGGCCAGGGTGTTCAGTGCCTTGGGTGGCAGCTCTTCGGTGCCCAGTTCAACCAGGAAATCTTGAACACTCATTGTGCAGCCTCCAGCTTAGCCAACACTTCATCACGCAGGTCCGGGGTGGCCATCGGGAAGCCCAGCTTGGCGCGAGCCAACAGGTAGGCTTGGGCGACGGAACGCGCCAGGGTGCGTACACGCAGGATGTATTGCTGGCGAGCGGTTACCGAGATGGCACGGCGCGCGTCCAGCAGGTTGAAGGTATGGGAGGCCTTCAACACCATTTCATAGCTCGGCAACGGCAGCGGCTGGTCGAGTTCGATCAGGCGCTTGGCTTCGCTTTCATAGAAGTCGAACAGTTCGAACAGCTTGTCGACGTTGGCGTGTTCGAAGTTGTAGGTGGACTGCTCCACTTCGTTCTGGTGGAACACGTCGCCGTAGGTGACCTTGCCGAACGGGCCGTCAGCCCACACCAGGTCGTAGACCGAGTCCACGCCTTGCAGGTACATGGCCAGGCGCTCGAGACCGTAGGTGATCTCACCGGTCACCGGGTAGCACTCGATGCCACCGGCTTGCTGGAAGTAAGTGAACTGCGTCACTTCCATGCCGTTGAGCCAGACTTCCCAGCCCAGGCCCCAGGCGCCCAGGGTCGGCGATTCCCAGTTGTCTTCGACAAAACGGATGTCGTGGACCAATGGGTCCAGGCCTACGTGCTTGAGCGAGCCCAGGTACAGTTCCTGGAAGTTGTCCGGGTTCGGCTTCAATACCACCTGGAACTGGTAGTAGTGCTGCAGGCGGTTCGGGTTTTCGCCGTAGCGGCCGTCAGTCGGGCGACGACTGGGCTGCACATAAGCGGCGTTCCAGGTTTCCGGGCCGATGGCCCGCAGGAATGTAGCGGTGTGGAAAGTGCCGGCGCCTACTTCCATATCGTAGGGCTGAAGTACCACACAACCTTGCTCGGCCCAGTATTGCTGGAGGGCGAGGATCAAGTCTTGGAAGGTACGCACGGCTGGCGTAGGCTGGCTCACGAAATTCACCTGTTACTTGGGCTGCGATTTAAAGAGCGGGAGTATACCCGATTCGGCCCCGCCACCACTCCCTGGAGCCTTATGCCACGCTGCTTTTGGTGTTCTGAAGATCCGCTGTACATGGCTTAT
Source organism: Pseudomonas allii (assembly GCF_055380095.1). Classification (NCBI taxonomy): domain Bacteria; kingdom Pseudomonadati; phylum Pseudomonadota; class Gammaproteobacteria; order Pseudomonadales; family Pseudomonadaceae; genus Pseudomonas; species Pseudomonas allii. The sequence goes on from NZ_AP039450.1 coordinate 15,347, forward strand.
CACGATCAGGAGTGGGGAACGCCGCTACGCGATGCGCAGGGTTTGTTCGAGTTGCTTTTGCTCGAAGGGTTCCAGGCGGGCCTGTCCTGGATCACCGTTTTACGCAAACGCGAGCATTATCGGAAGGTCTTGTTCGGTTTTGATGCCCCGCGGTTGGCCCAACTGAGCGACGCCGAGATCGATGCGCTGATGCTCGATCCGGGCATCGTGCGTAATCGCCTGAAACTCAATGCCACCCGACGCAATGCCGCCGCATGGCTTGCGCTGGAGGACCCGGTGGGGATGCTCTGGTCCTTCGTCGGCGGCAAACCCAAGGTCAATCATTTCAAGGACCGCAGCGAAGTCCCGGCGATAACCCCCGAGGCCGAAGCCATGAGCAAAGCCTTGAAAAAAGCCGGTTTCACCTTCGTCGGGCCGACCATTTGCTACGCCTTCATGCAGGCCTCGGGCATGGTCATGGACCACACTCAGGACTGCGACCGTTACGCGGACTTGGTCAACGCCGGTTAGAATGCGCGCTTTGCGCACCACACACGATCAGGAGTGACCTGTGGAAAAGTTTAAAGGCGCCTTGCTGGTAGGCGCTCTGCGGTTGTTTGCCCTGCTGCCCTGGCGCGCTGTCCAGGCGGTTGGCACGGCCATCGGCTGGATCATGTGGAAAACCCCCAACCGCTCCCGCGACACGGTGCGGATCAACCTCTCCAAGTGCTTCCCGGACATGGATCCGGCCGCCCGTGAGCGCCTGGTCGGCCAGAGCCTGATGGACATCGGCAAGTCCCTGACCGAAAGCGCCTGCGCCTGGATCTGGCCGGCCCAGCGCTCCATCGACCTGGTACGTGAAGTCGAAGGCCTGGAAGTGCTGCACGAAGCCCTGGCCTCGGGCAAAGGCGTGGTCGGCATCACCAGCCATCTGGGCAACTGGGAAGTGCTCAACCACTTCTATTGCAGCCAGTGCAAGCCGATCATTTTCTACCGCCCGCCCAAACTCAAGGCGGTGGATGAACTGCTGCGCAAACAGCGCGTGCAACTGGGCAACCGCGTGGCGGCGTCGACCAAGGAAGGCATCCTCAGTGTGATCAAGGAAGTGCGCAAAGGTGGCCAGGTCGGTATCCCTGCCGACCCGGAACCGGCCGAATCCGCCGGGATCTTCGTGCCGTTCTTCGCCACCCAGGCGCTCACCAGCAAGTTCGTGCCGAACATGCTCGCCGGCCACAAGGCGGTGGGGGTGTTCCTGCATGCGCTGCGGCTGCCGGACGGTTCGGGCTACAAAGTGATCTTGGAGGCGGCGCCGGAAGACATGTACAGCACCGACACCGCCACGTCCTGCGCGGCGATGAGCAAGGTGGTGGAGCGGTATGTCGGCGCGTACCCGAGCCAGTACATGTGGAGCATGAAGCGCTTCAAGAAACGCCCGCCGGGTGAAGAGCGCTGGTACTGACTGCCACTGCCTCAAGACGAGTGTTGAACCAAATGTGGGAGGGGGCTTGCCCCGATAGCGGTTGCTCAGTCAAATAGGTATCGACTGACACACTGCCATCGGGGGCAAGCCCCCTCCCACATTTGAATTGCGCTAAGCCTGGCGGTCGAGTTTCTTCAGGAACACCATCATCTCTTTTTCGGCCTGTTTATCACCATGGGCCTGGGCCGCTTCAATACCCTTCTCCCATGCCAGCCGCGCTGCAGCCTGATCACCCAGCTCCGCTTGCGCCTTGCCCAACAACTTCCACGCTGCCGAATACTTCGGGTCGAACTCCACGCATTTCTGCAAATGCTCCGCCGCCTTGGCGTTGTCCTTCAGGTCCAGATAACCCTTGCCCAAGCCAAACCGCAGCAGCGAGTTATCCACACCCTTGGCGAGCATTTTTTCCAGGGATTCGAGCATGTCGGCCACTCCGTTCGATCAGAAAAAACTCAACCCCACGTGGAACAACTTCTCCACATCGCGGATATGTTTCTTATCCACCAGAAACAGGATCACATGGTCCCCGGTTTGGATCACCGTATCGTCGTGGGCAATGATCACCTCTTCGTCACGGATGATGGCGCCAATGGTGGTGCCCGGCGGCAAGCCGATATCGCGGATGGCCTTGCCGATCACCTTGCTCGACTTGGAGTCGCCATGGGCAATCGCCTCGATGGCTTCCGCCGCGCCCCGGCGCAGGGAGTGCACGCTGACGATATCGCCCCGGCGTACGTGGGCGAGCAAGGTGCCGATGGTCGCCAATTGCGGGCTGATGGCGATGTCGATATCGCCGCCCTGGATCAGGTCCACGTAGGCCGGGTTGTTGATGATGGTCATCACCTTTTTCGCGCCCAGTCGCTTGGCCAGCAACGACGACATGATGTTGGCTTCGTCATCGTTGGTCAGCGCCAGGAAGATGTCGGCGTCGGCGATGTTTTCTTCCATCAGCAGGTCGCGGTCCGAGGCGCTGCCTTGCAGTACGACGGTGCTGTCCAGGGTGTCGGACAAATGCCGGCAACGTGCCGGGCTCATCTCGATGATCTTCACCTGGTAGCGGCTTTCGATGGCTTCGGCCAGACGCTCGCCGATCTGCCCACCGCCGGCGATGACGATGCGCTTGTAGGTCTCATCGAGACGGCGCATTTCGCTCATGACCGCGCGAATATTCGCCTTGGCGGCGATGAAAAACACTTCGTCGTCGGCCTCGATCACCGTATCGCCCTGGGGCAGGATCGGACGGTCACGCCGGAAAATCGCCGCGACGCGGGTCTCCACATTCGGCATGTGCTCGCGCAGTTGACGCAGTTGCTGGCCCACCAGCGGGCCGCCGTAATAGGCCTTCACCGCCACCAACTGCGCCTTGCCACCGGCGAAGTCGATCACCTGCAAGGCGCCCGGGATTTCGATCAGGCGCTTGATGTAGTGCGTCACCACCTGTTCCGGGCTGATCAGCACGTCGACCGGAATCGCATCGTTGTCGAACAGCCCGGCACGGGTCAGGTAGGCCGCTTCGCGTACGCGAGCGATCTTGGTCGGGGTGTGGAACAGGGTGTGGGCGACCTGGCAGGCGACCATGTTGGTTTCGTCGCTGTTGGTCACGGCCACCAGCATGTCGGCGTCATCCGCGCCGGCCTGGCGCAGCACCGTCGGGAACGATGCGCGGCCTTGCACGGTACGGATGTCGAGGCGGTCGCCAAGGTTGCGCAGGCGTTCGCTGTCGGTGTCGACCACGGTGATGTCATTGGCTTCGCTGGCCAAATGTTCGGCCAACGTACCGCCAACCTGCCCTGCCCCAAGGATGATGATTTTCATCCGGTCACTCCCTTTAAACCATTCAGCCGCGCGCGGCGGCGATCTTGATCAGTTTGGCGTAGTAGAAGCCATCGTGTCCGCCTTCTTGCGCGAGCAACTGGCGGCCGTGGGGCTGCTTGATGCCAGCGGAGGTGGCGAGGTCCAGCTCCCGCGCACCGCTGGTGCGGGCGAGGAAGGCTTCGATCACCTCGGTGTTTTCCGTCGGCAAGGTGGAGCAGGTGGCATAGAGCAGGATGCCGCCGACTTCGAGGGTCGGCCACATCGCGTCGAGCAGCTCGCCCTGCAGCACGGCCAGGGCGGCGATGTCATCGGGTTGGCGGGTGAGCTTGATGTCCGGGTGGCGACGGATCACGCCGGTGGCGGAGCACGGTGCATCGAGCAGGATGCGCTGGAACGGTTTGCCGTCCCACCAGGTGGCGGTGTCACGGCCATCGGCGGCGATCAGCTCGGCGCTGAGGCCCAGCCGGGCAAGGTTTTCCCGCACGCGCACCAGGCGCTTGGCTTCCAGATCGACAGCGACGACACCGGCCAGGTCTTTTTCGACCTCCAGTATGTGACAGGTCTTGCCGCCCGGCGCGCAGCAGGCGTCGAGCACGCGTTGGCCCGGCGCCAGGTCGAGCAGGTCGGCCGCCAGTTGCGCCGCCTCATCCTGCACGCTGATCCAGCCTTCGGCAAAGCCCGGCAGGCTGCGCACGTCGGTGGCCGCCTCCAGCACGATGCCGTCGATGCTGTACACACAGGATGTGGCGTTGATGCCAGCGTCGGTGAGCAATTGCAGGTAGGCATCACGGTTGTGGTGACGGCGGTTGACCCGCAGGATCATCGGCGGGTGCGCATTGTTCGCCGCGCAGATGGCTTCCCATTGTTCGGGCCAGAACGCCTTCAGGGATTTTTGCAGCCAGCGCGGGTGGGCGGTGCGCACCACCGGGTCATGTTCCAGCTCGGCCAGCAGCGCTTCGCTTTCGCGCTGGGCACGGCGCAGCACGGCATTGAGCAGGGCCTTGGCCCACGGCTTTTTCAGCTTGTCGGCGCAACCGACTGTCTCGCCTATCGCGGCGTGGGCGGGTACACGGGTGTAGAGCAACTGATAGAGGCCCACCAGCAGCAGCGCCTCGACATCCGCATCGGCCGCCTTGAATGGCTTTTGCAGCAGCTTGGCTGCCAGAGCCGACAGGCGTGGCTGCCAGCGCGCGGTGCCAAAGGCCAGGTCCTGGGTGAACCCGCGATCGCGGTCTTCGACCTTGTCCAACTGGGTCGGCAACGAACTGTTCAGCGACGCCTTGCCGTTGAGGACGGCGGCGAGAGCCTTGGCGGCGGCTAGACGTGGGTTCATTGGGCTGTCCCGAGGATGGTGCCTACAGCAAATTTCTCACGACGGCTGTTGAACAAATCGCTGAAATTAAGCGCTTTGCCACCGGGTAATTGCAGACGGGTCAGGCACAGCGCCTGCTCGCCGCAGGCGACCAGCAGGCCGTCCTTGCTGGCGCCGATGATCTCGCCGGGAGCGCCTTTGCCCTCGGCGAGTTTGGCGGCCAATACTTTCACGGCTTCGCCATTGAGGGTGCTGTGGCAGACCGGCCAGGGGTTGAAGGCACGTACCAGGCGCTCCAGCTCCACGGCCGGGCGGCTCCAGTCGACGCGCGCTTCGTCTTTGTTCAGCTTGTGGGCGTAGGTGGCCAGGCTGTCGTCCTGGACCTCGCCTGCCAGGGTGCCGGCGGCCAGACCGGCGATGGCCTGGATCACGGCGGGCGGGCCCAGCTGGGCAAGGCGGTCGTGCAGGCTGCCGCCGGTGTCATCGCCGGTGATCGGGGTGGTGACCTTGAGCAGCATCGGGCCGGTGTCCAAACCCGCCTCCATGCGCATCACGGTTACGCCGCTTTCGCTGTCGCCGGCTTCCACGGCACGCTGGATCGGCGCCGCACCGCGCCAGCGTGGCAGCAGCGAGGCATGGCTGTTGATGCAGCCCAGGCGCGGGATATCCAGCACCCCTTGCGGCAGGATCAAGCCGTAGGCCACGACCACCAGCAGGTCCGGCTTCAGCGCCGCCAGTTCAGCCTGGGCGTCGGCGTTGCGCAGCGTCGGCGGCTGCAGCACGGGGATATTGTGCTCCAGCGCCAGCTGCTTGACCGGGCTTGGCATCAGTTTTTGCCCGCGACCGGCCGGGCGATCCGGCTGGGTGTACACCGCGACGATGTCATAAGGGCTGGCAAGCAGGGCCTTGAGGTGTTCGGCGGCGAATTCAGGAGTGCCGGCAAAAACAATGCGCAGTGGCTCGGTCATGGGAGGTCTCGGTTAAAAGCAGTCACAAAAGAAAAAGGCTTGCCGCAGCAAGCCTTTGGAAGAAGGGCATCAAGCTTGCTGGCGATGCTTTTTTTCCAGCTTCTTCTTGATCCGGTCGCGCTTGAGCGTGGACAGGTAATCGACAAACAGCTTGCCGTTGAGGTGGTCGCATTCGTGCTGGATGCACACCGCCAGCAGGCCTTCGGCAATCAGCTCGAACGGCTTGCCGTCGCGGTCCAGGGCCTTGATCTTCACGCGCAGCGGGCGCTCGACGTTCTCGTAGAACTCGGGCACCGACAGGCAGCCTTCCTGGTACTCGCCCATCTCGTCGGTCAGTGGTTCGAACTCGGGGTTGATGTACACCCTCGGTTCGCTGCGATCCTCCGACAGGTCCATGACCACGACACGTAGGTGTACGTTGACCTGGGTCGCGGCGAGGCCGATGCCCGGGGCTTCATACATTGTTTCAAACATGTCATCGACCAACTGACGAACCTTGTCGTCCACTACGGCCACCGGCTTGGCGATCGTGCGCAGGCGCGAGTCGGGAAATTCGAGGATGTTCAAAATAGCCATAAGCGTAATTGCTGCACATGTGAGGTAAAGGCAAATCGGCGTTGGGATGGACCCAGACAGCCGGTGTGAAACGCCCCGAAGCCGCGAAGGCCCTGGCATTTCACGCGAACGCACATAATAAAGGAGATTCACCCCATGAGGAAATCGCTACTCGTCTTGCTGCTGTGGGCCCCGTTCGCCATGGCCCTGCTGCCCCAGCCCGTCCAGCGCCTGGATCAATCGACACAACAGGCCATCCAGCGCTTTTTACTGCACAACCGCATTCTTGATTCGCCGCAGGACCTGGACAGCGCGCCGTACATTGTTGCGGCTGATGCAGGTCGAGTGCTGGGGGCCAACGGTGAGCGGGTGCATGCCAGGGGCAACCTGGACCCTTCCCAACCCCATTACGGAATATTCCGACGCGGCAAGGCCTACACCGATCCGCAGACCCAAGAACTACTGGGCATCAACGCCGACGATATCGGCACGGCCCGTTTCGTCACGGCTGGCGACCTCACCACCCTGGCCGTGCAGCGAGTGACCCAGGAGGTGCGCCCGGGTGACCGCCTGCTACGTGCGCAATCTCCTGTCGATCCGGCCACCCTTGAGGTCATTTCAGCCGCGCCCTTCATCGAAGGGCACATCATCGATGTCCCCAAGGGTGTCACCCAGATCGGCGTACTCGATGCTGTCATCCTGAACAAAGGTCGCCGTGACGGCCTGGTCGAAGGTCAACTGCTCAGCGTGATCAAGGCTGGCGCCACCGTGCGCGATAGCCTCACCGGCACGCCGACCCGACTCCCCGATGAACGCGCCGGCACCCTGCTGGTATTTCGCACCTACGAAAAGCTCAGTTACGGCCTGATCCTCAATGCCTCGCGACCCCTGGCGGTGATGGACCGTTTCGAGACTGCGCATCAAACACAATGAATAGGTTGCTAAATAAGTTACCAACAGAGTTATCCACAGCTTGTTCCGGTCAAGGATGATCAAATGAATCCGATAAACAGTCATGAAGTATCCCCGTCAGAACTGGAAGCCCGACTACGCTTGCACAGGCTGCCGGAACTGGGCCCCAAGCGATTTCGCTTATTGATCGAAGCGTTCGGCTCTGCGTCAAAGGCCATCAGTGCCCCCGCCAGTGCCTGGCGTTCGCTGGGGGTGCCGGCCATCAGCGCCGATGCTCGGCGCAGCCATGAAATCCGCGAGGGCGCCAGTGCGGCATTGGCCTGGCTGGCTTGCCCGGCCCAGCATTTGCTGATGTGGGACCAGCCGGAGTACCCCGCACTGCTCGCCCAGATTGACGACGCACCGCCGCTGTTATTCGTCGCTGGTGACCCTCTGACCCTGGAAAAACCGCAACTGGCGATGGTGGGCAGCCGACGTGCATCCCGTCCTGGCATGGACACCGCAGCTGCGTTTTCCCGCAGCCTGGCGAGCGCGGGTTTTGTCATCACCAGTGGCCTGGCCTTGGGTATTGACGGCGCCGCCCATCAAGCGGCATTGGACGTGGGCGGCCAGACAATCGGCGTCCTCGGCACCGGGCTCGAAAATTTTTATCCACAGCGCCACCGACGGCTGGCGGCGGCGATGATTGACCAGGGCAGCGCGGTGGTTTCCGAGTTTCCGCTGGACGCTCCACCCCAGGCCGGCAACTTCCCCAGGCGTAACCGCATCATCAGTGGTCTGTCCCTCGGCGTACTGGTGGTGGAAGCCAGCATGGCCAGCGGTTCGCTGATCACCGCGAAGCTGGCGGCCGAGCAGGGGCGCGAGGTGTACGCGATTCCGGGCTCTATCCATCATCCCGGCGCCAAGGGCTGCCATCAGTTGATCCGCGATGGTGCGGTGTTGGTGGAAACCATCGAGCACATTCTTGAAGGCTTGCGCGGCTGGCAGGCGCTGTCCCGTCCGGCGCCGATGCCGGTGACCCATCCGCTGGTGGCACTGCTGCATGCGGCGCCGCACACCAGTGAAGCGCTGGCGATTGCCAGCGGGCGACCGTTGTCCCAGGTGTTGGCGACGCTTACGGAGCTGGAGCTTGAAGGCCAGGTTATCTGCGAAAGCGGGCGCTGGCTTGCGCGCTGCTAGGTTTTGTAACGAAGATCGGTAAACTGCGCAGAGCTTTAGTCTGGAGAGTGAATAATGGTCAACCGGTGGCGTGTGCTGGAAACCGCACGAGAAATTCGCGCAGGCGCGGTGATTGCCTATCCAACCGAAGCGGTTTGGGGCCTGGGCTGCGACCCGTGGAATGAAGAAGCAGTGGACCGTTTGCTCGCCATCAAGAACCGCTCGGTGGACAAGGGCCTGATCCTGGTGGCGGACAGCATCCGCCAGTTCGACTTTCTCTTCGAAGACTTCCCGCAGGATTGGATCGACCGCATGGCCGCCACTTGGCCCGGGCCGAATACCTGGCTGGTGCCCCATCAGGACTTGCTGCCGGAATGGGTGACAGGTGTGCATGACACGGTGGCGCTGCGGGTGACTGACCATCCGCTGGTGCGGGACTTGTGCTCGCTGGTGGGGCCGTTGATTTCCACGTCGGCCAACCCTCAGGGTCGCCCGGCGGCGCGTACGCGGATCCGCGTGGAGCAATACTTTCGTGGCCAGGTGGACCTGGTGTTGGGCGGCGCCCTGGGTGGGCGCAAGAACCCCAGCCTGATTCGTGACCTGGTGACCGGCGAGGTTGTGCGGCCTTCCTGAGACCGAGGTGCGGCCATCGCGGGCAAGCCCGGCTCCCACACCTGATCCGCGTCTTTCATGACAACACGGTCAAATGTGGGAGCCGGGCTTGCCCGCGATGAGGCCCTTACAGACTCCAGATATCGTGTGCCTTACGGCAGCAGAATGGTCGACCCCGTCGTGCGGCGTGCCGACAACTCGGTCTGCGCCTTGGCCGCTTCTGCCAGCGAGTACCGCTGGTTGATATCAATGCGCACCTTGCCGCTCTTGATCATCGAAAACAGGTCATCAGCCATCGCCTGCAGGTTCTGCGGGTTGTTGGCATAGGTCGCCAAGGTCGGCCGGGTGACGTACAGCGAGCCCTTGGCCGACAGGATCCCCAGGTTCACCCCATCCACCGCGCCCGACGCATTGCCGAAACTCACCACCAGCCCGCGGGGCGCTACGCTGTCCAGCGAGGTCAGCCAGGTGTCCTTGCCGACGCCGTCATACACCACCGGGACTTTTTTGCCGTCGGTCAACTCCAGCACGCGCTGGGCGACGTTTTCCTTGCTGTAGTCGATGGTTTCCCAGGCGCCGAGGGATTTGGCCAGGGCAGCTTTTTCCGGCGAGCTCACCGTACCGATCAGCTTCACGCCCAAAGCCTTGGCCCACTGGCAGGCCAGGGAGCCCACACCACCGGCTGCGGCGTGGAACAGGATGGTTTCACCGCCTTTGAGTTCATAGGTCTGGCGCAGCAGATACTGCACGGTCAGGCCCTTGAGCATGGCGCCGGCGGCCTGTTCGAAGCTGATGTCGTCCGGCAAGTGCACCAGGTTGGCGGCGGGCAACACATGCAATTGGCTGTAGGCGCCCAACGGGCCACTGCCGTAGGCCACGCGGTCGCCGACTTTGAATTGGGTGACTTCACTGCCGATGGCATCGACCACACCGGCGCCTTCCGCGCCCAGCCCTGATGGCAAGGCCGGCGGCGCGTACAGGCCGCTGCGGAAATAGGTGTCGATGAAGTTCAGGCCGATCGCCTCGTTACGCACGCGAACCTGCTGCGGGCCAGGCTCGGCCGGCGTGTAGTCCACATACTCAAGCACTTCGGGGCCGCCATGGGCGCTGAACTGGATACGTTTGGCCATCTGCACTTCTCCTGGGTTCGAATCGCGTAGCCCCCTATCGGACTCCTAAGCTTGATCTTCGTCAACTGCGACCTACGTGGGTGCGGTGGTATCCTGTGCGCCCATTTGCCGCCGACGCCCAATGGCCTCGCGTAGCTTTGCCCGATTCAAGGTGATGCCATGACTACCCGCACCGAGGCTGTAAAGGCCTACCTGCTTGACCTGCAAGACCGCATTTGCAGCGCCCTGGAAACCTTCGAGACGGACACTCGCTTTATCGAAGACGCCTGGACCCGGCCTGCCGGCGGCGGCGGTCGCACCCGTGTGATTGCAAACGGTTCTGTCATCGAAAAAGGCGGCGTTAACTTTTCCCACGTCTTTGGCAGCGGCCTGCCACCGTCTGCCAGCGCGCATCGGCCTGAGCTGGCCGGTCGCGGTTTCGAGGCCCTGGGTGTGTCGCTGGTGATCCACCCGCATAACCCTCATGTGCCGACTTCCCACGCCAACGTGCGCTTTTTCATCGCAGAGAAAGAAGGCGAAGAGCCGGTGTGGTGGTTCGGCGGTGGCTTCGACCTCACGCCTTACTACGGCAACGAAGAAGACTGCATCCACTGGCACCGCGTGGCCGAGCAGGCCTGCGCGCCGTTCGGTCCTGACGTGTATTCGCGCTACAAAGCGTGGTGCGACACTTACTTCCACATCAAGCACCGCAACGAACCGCGCGGTATCGGCGGCCTGTTTTTCGATGACCTGAACGAGTGGGACTTCGACACCTGCTTCGCCTTCATCCGCGCCATCGGTGATGCCTACATCGACGCCTACCTGCCGATCGTGCAGCGCCGCAAGGCCATTGCCTACACCGAGCAACAGCGCGAATTCCAGGAATTCCGCCGGGGCCGCTACGTTGAATTCAACCTGGTCTACGACCGTGGCACCTTGTTCGGGTTGCAGTCGGGCGGGCGTACCGAGTCGATCCTGATGTCGCTGCCGCCGCAAGTGCGCTGGAGCTACGACTGGAAGGCCGAGGCCGGCAGCGAAGAAGCACGCCTCACCGACTACTTCCTGCAAGACCGTGACTGGTTGGGCCTTGCCGCGCCCAAGGCGGCTGTCTGATGGACCGTTATGTCGTGTTCGGCAACCCCATCGGCCACAGCAAGTCGCCGCTGATCCACCGCATGTTCGCCGAGCAGACCGGCGAGCAACTGGACTACAGCACCTTGCTGGCGCCGTTGGAGGATTTCACCGGCTGTGCCCGTGAGTTCTTTCAGCAGGGCCGTGGCGCCAACGTCACTGTACCGTTCAAGGAGGACGCCTACCGACTGGCCGACACCCTGACCGAGCGCGCCCAACGTGCCGGCGCGGTGAACACCTTGAGCAAGCTGGCCGATGGCAGCCTGTTGGGCGACAACACCGATGGCGCCGGCCTGGTGCGCGACCTCACCGTCAACGCCGGGTTGAGCCTGCAAGGCAAACGCATCCTGCTGCTGGGCGCGGGTGGTGCCGTGCGAGGCGCGTTGGAACCGTTGCTGGCCGAGCAACCCGCGTCACTGATCATCGCCAACCGCACCGTTGAAAAGGCCGAACTGCTCGCCGAGCTGTTCGACGACCTCGGCCCGGTATCTGCCAGCGGTTTCGACTGGCTGCGTGAGCCGGTGGACGTGATCATCAACGCCACGTCCGCCAGCCTGTCAGGCGATGTACCGCCGATTGCGGGCAGCCTGATCGAACCAGGCAAGACCTTTTGCTACGACATGATGTACGCCAAGGAACCGACCGCGTTCTGCCGTTGGGCGACTGAGCAAGGTGCATCCGTGGCGATGGATGGCCTGGGCATGCTGGTGGAACAGGCGGCGGAGGCCTTCTTCCTGTGGCGCGGCGTACGCCCGGATTCGGCGCCTGTATTGGCTGAACTTCGCCGCCAGTTGATCTGACACTGATCCAAATGTGGGAGGGGGCTTGCCCCCGATGAGGGAGTGTCAGTTGATACATCCATGGCTGACACACCGCTATCGGGGGCAAGCCTCCTCCCACATTGTTGATCGTTTTCAGTCTTGGAATTGGATGGGGCAATTGTCGGCCCCTTCCAGCTTTCTCAACTCTTCCACCACCTGCGGTCTGGCCCGGCGCAGCGTCAAACTGCGCCCTAAGCCACGCAAGCGCCGAGCCTCCTGGTGCAGCATCTCCACCCCTGAATAGTCGATAAAGTTGATCTGCTGCGCCTCGATCACCACTCGCTCGCCCTGCAGACTTTGCAGGCGCACTTGCAGGTAGTGGCTGGCGCCGAAAAAGATCGAGCCGCCCACCCGCAGTACATCCTCATCGCCGTCTCGCCACTGTTGTACCCGTGGCTGGGAGGTGCGCTTGAGGTAGAAAAACAGCGACGCCAGCACCCCGGCATAAATGGCGGTTTGCAATTCCAGCAGCAAGGTGGCCACACAGGTCAGGCTCATCACCACAAACTCGGCGCGACTGACGCGAAATAACGCCCGAATACCGCGACGGTCCACCAGCCCCCAACTGATCAGCAGGATGCTCGCGGCCATGCTCGGGATCGGAATGTGGGCGATCAACGCCGCGCCAAATAACGCGAACAACGCCACCCACAACGCGGAAAACACCCCGGCCAACGGCGAGCACGCGCCCGCCTCGTAGCTGAGGCCGGAGCGGGTGAACGAACCGGCTGACAGGTAGCCGGAGAAAAATCCGCCCACGATATTGGATAAACCCTGCGCACGGACTTCCTGGTTGGCGTCGAGCAACTGCTGTGAGCGCGCCGACAACGAGCGGGCAATCGACAGGCTGGTCACCAACCCGAGCATGCCCACTGCCACGGCACTCGGCAGCAGGCGCAGGAGCATGTCCAGGTCCATCGGCAGCGGGCTGAACGGCGGCAGTTTGCCGACAAACGAACTGACCAGCGCTACGTGCCCGAACATCGCCGGCCACAGCCACGCCACCAGGCTGCCCAGTGCCAGCGCAATCAGCAGCGTCGGCCAGCGAGGCACCAGGTATTTGAGCAGCGCGCCGACCAGCAACGTGCCAAGCCCTAGCAGGAGGGACGCATGGTCCCATTCGCCGCTGTGGTGGATCAGCGCCAATAGGCTATTGATGGCGGTGGCCTGGCTTGGCAGATCCAGCCCCAGCAGGTTGGGCAACTGGCCGAGGGCGATCACCACGGCGGCACCCAGGGTGAACCCGAGCACCACCGAGTGCGAGACAAAGTTCACCAACGCGCCGAAGCGCAGCATGCCCAACAGCCACTGGAAAACGCCGGCGAGGAAGGTCAGCAACAGGATGAGCGTGATGTAGTCCTGTGACCCCGGCACGGCCAATGGACTGACGCTGGCGTAGAGCACAATGGAAATTGCCGCCGTGGGCCCGCAGATCAAATGCCACGACGAACCCCAGAGGCAAGCGATCAGTACCGGGATGATTGCGGCGTACAGGCCGTATTCGGGTGGCAGACCCGCGATCAGCGCGTAGGCAATCGACTGTGGCAGGGCGAGGACTGCGCCACTGAGGCCCACCATCGCATCCCGACCGACGCTGGCGCGGGTCTGGCGCGGGAGCCAGCTCAGAAAGGGGAAGAGTGTGTGGCGGTTGGGCCGGGGCATCGCGGACTCGGGTCGGAAGGTTTGCATCAGAGTATCAGTACACACAGTGCCTATGTGGGAGGGGGCTTGCCCCCGATGAGGGAGTGTCAGTTGATACATCCATGGCTGACACACCGCTATCGGGGGCAAGTCCCCTCCCACATTTGAATTGCATCAGGCCTCAGAGTCTGGCTTTAACTGCAGGGAGTGCGTCTTTGCCGTCCAGTGTTTTTACACCTTCCAGCCACTTATCCAATACCGCCGGATTGGCCTTGATCCACGCCTTCGCCGCATCCGCGTTGCTGACCTTGTTGTTGGCCACCTCGGCCATGATGCCGTTCTCCATCTCCTGGGTAAAACTCAGGTTGGTCAGCAGTTTTCCTACATTGGGGCAGGCTTGCGCGTAACCCTTGCGGGTCAAGGTATACACGCTGCCAGTGTCACCAAAGTATTTCTCGCCACCCTTGAGGTAGCGCATTTTCAACTGCACGTTCATCGGATGCGGGGTCCAGCCGAGGAAGGTGACGAATTTCTGTTTCTTCACCGCTCGCGACACTTCGGCCAGCATCGCCTGTTCGCTGGACTCGACCAGCTTCCACTGGCCCAGGTCGAAGTCGTTCTTCTTGATGATTTCCTGCAACGAGATATTCGCCGGCGCACCGGAGCCGATGCCGTAGATCTTCTTGTCGAACTTGTCGGCAAACTTGTTCAGGTCGGCAAAATCATGCACCCCGGCGTCCCACACATAGTCCGGCACAGCGAGGGTGAACTCGGTGCCGTCGAGGTTTTTCGCCAGTTGCACCACGTCGCCATTGGCCACGAACTTGTCGTAGAAGCCCTGCTGCGCCGGCATCCAGTTGCCGAGGAACACGTCCACCTGGCCGTCCTTGAGCCCGCCAAAGGTGATCGGCACCGCCAGGGTGTCCACCTTCGGTTTGTAGCCCATGCCGGTCAGCAGGAAACCGGTGATGGCGTTGGTGGCTGCGATATCGCTCCAGCCCGGATCGGCCATTTTTACCGTTTCACAACTGGCGTCCGCGTACACGTTGGCGCTGGTCAGTACCAACAGGCTCAACATCACAGTCAACTTTTGCATGGCCTTCCCTCTGTATTTATTGGTTTTGGCAGGGTTGTGGAAAACGTGCCTTGCGCTCCAGGTCGTCGAGGTCGATATGGTTGCGCATGTATTGCTGACTGGCGTCCACCAGTGGCTGGTGATCCCAGCTCTTCAGCTTGCCCTGGGTGAGTGCCTCGAATACCAGGCGACGACGGCGTTGGCTGGCGAGCACCTGTTGGTGGATCGCCGGGATGTCCCATTTGGCCCGCGCCTCACTCAAAAACGCCTCGAACAGTGGCCGGTGTTCCGGTGACTGGCTGAGGTTCTCCCGCTCGTGCGGGTCGTTGTGCACATCGAACAGCAGACAAGGGTCGTCTTCGCTGTAGATGAATTTGTAGGCACCTCGGCGAATCATCATCAGCGGGCTGAGGGTGCCTTCGGCCATGTATTCGCCGAACACTTCGTCGTGCCCGCCCTGCCCTTGCAAGTGCGGGACCAGCGAGCGGCCGTCCAGCGGCAGGCGCGGGTCCAACTCGCCGCCGGCCAGTTCCACCAGGGTCGGCAGCAGGTCGGCGGTGGACACGGCTTTGGTCACGCGCCCCGCGCTGAACTGCCCCGGCGCGCTGACCAGCAACGGTACGCGGGCGGCCATTTCGAACCAGTGCATTTTGTACCAGAGCCCGCGTTCGCCGAGCATGTCGCCGTGGTCGCCGGAGAAAATGATGATGGTGTCGTCGGCCAGGCCGGTGTCTTCCAGGGTCTGCAGCAGCTTGCCGACGTTGCTGTCGATGTAGCTGCACGCGCCGAAATAGGCACGACGCGCATCACGGATCTTATCCACCGGCAGAGGCTTGTCCCACAGGTCGTAGACCTTGAGCAGGCGCTGGGAGTGGGGGTCGAGATCGCTTTGCGCGGGTCTTGTAGGCAACGGGATATCAGCGTCGTCGTACAGGTCCCAGAACGGCTTGGGAATGGTGTACGGGTCGTGCGGATGGGTCATCGACACCGTCAGGCAGAACGGTTGTTCGCCGTCTTCGCGGATATGGTCGAACAGGTATTGCTGGGCCTTGAATACCACCTCTTCGTCGAAATCCAGCTGGTTGGTGCGCACGCACGGGCCGGCTTGCAGCACCGACGACATATTGTGGTACCAGCTGGGGCGTACGTCCGGCTCGTCCCAGTTCACCGCCCAGCCATAGTCGGCGGGGTAGATGTCGCTGGTCAGGCGTTCTTCGTAACCGTGCAGTTGGTCGGGGCCGCAGAAGTGCATCTTGCCCGACAGCGCGGTGCGGTAGCCGAGGCGGCGCAGGTAGTGGGCGTAGGTCGGTACATCGGCGGGGAAATCGGCGGCGTTGTCGTAGGCGCCGATCTTGCTTGGCAACTGGCCGCTGACCAGGGTGAAGCGCGACGGTGCGCACAGCGGGCTGTTGCAGTACGCGGCATCGAACACCACGCCCTGTGCGGCGAGGCGGCTCAGGTTGGGCAATTTGATAGGGGAAGGTCCGTAGAACGGCAGCATCGGCGCGGCCATTTGATCGGCCATGATGAAAAGAATGTTCTTGCGCTTCATGATCTATCGGCATTCCATAGGCAGTGTTTATGCCAATGAGCATGCAGCCCATGGAAAATGGGGTAAAGCCCATGAAAAGCAATGTCTAGGATAAGCAGAGCTTATGTATGAAGCCCTTGGCGACCTGTCCCTCGATCTGTTGCGCGCGTTTGAAGCTGCGGCGCGCCACCGCAGTTTTACCGCCGCTGCCATGGAACTGGGTACCACCCAGCCCGCGATCAGCCAGCAGATCAAGCGCCTGGAAGAGCAACTGGCGATCCGCCTGTTTGATCGCATCTACCGTGGCATTGAGTTGACCGATGCCGGCGCCCTGTTATTCGAGCATGTGCAGGGCGGTCTGCAAAGCATCAACCAGGGACTGAGCCTGATCACCCAGCAGGACCAGCATGAAGTGCTGCAAGTGGCCACCGACTTCGCCTTCGCCGCCTATTGGCTGATGCCGCGGTTGCACCGCTTCCACCAGGCCAACCCCCAGGTGGACGTCAGCCTGGTGACCAGCGAGCGCAACCACGCGACCTTGCGCAGCGATATCGATGTGGCGGTGCTGTTTGGCGACGGCCGTTTCAAGCAGGGCGATAGCCTGTGGCTGTTCAACGAGGAAGTGTTCCCGGTGTGCAGCCCGCAGTGGCTGAAGACGCAGGCCACGCCGCTGACTGTACAAAATCTGCACGATTTCCCGCTGCTGCACCTGCGCCAGGAAAACAACAGCCAGTGGTTCGACTGGAGCGGCGTGTTTCGCGAACTGGGCATCACCACTGCGCCCACTCCCGGCCAGTTGCGCTTCGATAACTACACCCTGTTGATCCAGGCTGCGATTGCTGGCCAGGGCGTGGCCATCGGCTGGCGCCATCTGGTGGATAACCTGCTGGAACAGAACTGGCTGTGCCGGCCGGTGAGCGACACTGTGATCTCACGTTTCGGCTATTACGTGGTGCAACCCCAGCGCAAACGCCGAGGGCAGTTGGTGGAGCGTTTCGTCGACTGGCTGGTGGCCGAGCAGGCCAGCAGCGCACAGTCGCTGACCGGGCTGGCCCTGCCGTCGATTGCGGTCTAGCATCTGGCGCATATTGGATCCGGAGTGCGTCATGCAACGTATCAAGGGCTATCACGCCCATATCTACTTCGACGCGAACACTATCGAACAGGCGCGCACCTTGTGCGAAGACGCCGCTAAGCTGTTCCCGCTGCGCATGGGCCGTGTGCACGAGCGGCCTGTGGGGCCGCACCCGGACTGGAGCTGCCAGTTGGCGTTCGACCCGGAATACATCGGTGTGGTGCTGCCGTGGCTGGTGATCCATCGCAATGGCCTGGTGGTGTTCCTGCACCCCGATACCGGCGATGACCTGAAGGACCACACCGACTACGCCGTCTGGATGGGGGCGATGCGGGAGCTGAACTTGTCAGCCTTCTCGTAAATTCAAATCCCTAAATATGGGATTGATATTTATATATTGAGACTTCTTGCGCCGTAGGTTTATATTCGCTGCATCCGCTCAGAACTCAGGTGAAGCGATGCAGGCGCAATTGATCGCGCTCGATTGGGGAACCAGTTCCCTTCGTGCTTATAAACTCGGCCCCGCAGGCGCAGTGCTGGAACAGCGCTCGCTGGCGTGGGGCATCATGCATTTGCCGACTGAACCCCGGGACATTGCTGGCGTGCGTTGCAGCGATGGCTTCGAGTTGGCGTTCGATGCCGCGTGTGGTGACTGGCTCGACGCCGAGCCGGGTTTGCCGGTGATTGCCTGCGGCATGGTCGGCAGCGCCCAGGGCTGGAGCGAAGCGGCTTATCGCAATACCCCTGTCGATGTCGCCAGCCTCGGCCAGGCGCTGCATAAGGTGCGCAGCCTGCGTGGCGTGGACGTGCATATCGTGCCGGGCGTGATCGAGCAGATTGGCTTGCCCAACGTGATGCGCGGCGAAGAAACCCAAGTGCTGGGCGTGTTGCAGGGGCTGGGCACCGACGCATTGATCGGCCTGCCCGGGAGCCATTCCAAGTGGGTGGAGGTGGTCGATGGCTGCATCACCCACTTCGACACCTTCATGACCGGCGAGCTGTTTGCGGTGTTGAGCAAGCACAGCATCCTCGGACGCACCCAGCAACAATCCGCACAATTCCAGGCCGACGCCTTTGACCGAGGCGTGCAGGTGGCGCTGTCCAAAGACGGCCAGCGCGGCGTGCTGTCGACGCTGTTCAGTGCGCGCACCCTGGGCCTCACCGCCGAACTCACTGCCGAGCAGCAGCCTGATTACCTCTCCGGCTTGCTCATCGGCCACGAACTCGCCGGCCTGCCTGGCAGCGCCCGACACAAGCCGATCATCCTGGTCGGCGCCGCGCCCCTCTGCGCCCGCTATCAACGCGCCCTCGCCCTCTGCGGCTTCGCCCACGTCAGCCTGGCGCAAGAAGCCACCGAGCGCGGGTTGTGGCAATTGGCGGTAGCGTCCGGGCTCACTCAACCTGTATTGGAGGCCTGACATGCTCAAGCACGCACTCGCGCAAAACGGTTTGATCGCCATCCTGCGTGGCATTCGCCCCGACGAAGCCGAGGCCGTCGGCCAGGTGCTGTACGAGGCCGGGTTTCGGGTGATCGAAGTCCCGCTGAACTCGCCCGACCCTTACACCAGCATCCGCACCCTGCGCGACAGCCTGCCCGCCGATTGCCTGATTGGTGCTGGCACGGTGTTGCTGCCTGAACAGGTCGAGCAGGTGAAGGCGGCCGGTGGCCAGGTGATCGTGATGCCCCACAGCGATGCCAAGGTGCTGCGAGCGGCGAAGGCGGCGGGCCTGTTCCTGTCGCCAGGCGTTGCGACACCGACCGAAGCCTTCGCCGCACTGGCCGAGGGTGCTGATGTGTTGAAACTGTTCCCCGCCGAGCAAATGGGCCCGGCGGTGATCAAGGCGTGGCTGGCGGTACTGCCGGCAGGCACCTTGCTGCTGCCAGTCGGCGGCATTACCCCGGACAACATGCAGGTGTTTGTCGATGCCGGCGCCAAAGGGTTCGGGCTGGGTTCCGGGTTGTTCAAACCGGGTATGACAGTGGATCAGGTAGCGAGCCGTGCCCAGGCTTATGTCGCCGCCTGGAAAGCCCTGAGCTGAT
The DNA here is from genome assembly GCF_055380095.1 of Pseudomonas allii. Classification (NCBI taxonomy): domain Bacteria; kingdom Pseudomonadati; phylum Pseudomonadota; class Gammaproteobacteria; order Pseudomonadales; family Pseudomonadaceae; genus Pseudomonas; species Pseudomonas allii. Next base: position 34,562 of record NZ_AP039450.1, read on the forward strand.
ATCAAGTTCCGCGCCCCTGGCGCCGCATCTATAAGAGAGACAAGAGATGAAAATCACCAAACTGACGACCTTTATCGTCCCGCCGCGCTGGTGCTTCCTCAAGGTCGAGACCGACCAGGGCGTGACCGGCTGGGGTGAGCCCGTGGTCGAAGGCCGCGCCCACACCGTGGCGGCTGCCGTCGAAGAACTGTCCCACTACCTGATCGGCAAAGACCCGCGCAATATCGAAGACATCTGGACCGTGCTCTATCGTGGCGGCTTCTACCGCGGCGGTGCGGTGCACATGAGCGCCCTCGCCGGTATCGACCAGGCGCTGTGGGACATCAAGGGTAAGGCCCTCGGCGTGTCTGTCAGTGATCTGCTGGGTGGCCAGGTGCGCGACAAGATCCGCGTGTACTCGTGGATCGGTGGCGATCGCCCGGCCGACACCGCCCGCGCCGCCAAAGAGGCCGTGGCCCGAGGCTTCACCGCAGTGAAGATGAACGGCACTGAAGAACTGCAGTTCGTCGACAGCTTCGAGAAAGTCGACCTGGCCCTGGCCAACGTCGCCGCCGTGCGCGATGCGGTCGGCCCGAACGTCGGCATCGGCGTCGACTTCCATGGTCGGGTGCACAAGCCGATGGCCAAGGTGCTGATGAAAGAGCTGGACCCGTACAAACTGATGTTTATCGAAGAGCCGGTGCTCAGCGAAAACTACGAGGCACTCAAGGAACTCGCACCGCTGACCAGCACGCCGATTGCCCTGGGCGAGCGCCTGTTCTCGCGCTGGGACTTCAAGCGTGTGCTCAGCGAAGGCTATGTCGACATCATCCAGCCCGATGCTTCCCACGCCGGTGGCATCACCGAAACCCGCAAGATCGCCAACATGGCCGAGGCCTATGACGTGGCCCTGGCCCTGCACTGCCCGCTGGGCCCGATTGCCTTGGCGGCATGCCTGCAACTGGATGCGGTCTGCTACAACGCGTTTATCCAGGAGCAGAGCCTGGGCATTCACTACAACGAGAGCAACGACCTGCTCGACTATGTGCGCGACCCTGGCGTGTTCGACTATGACCAGGGCTTCGTGAAGATCCCCAACGGGCCGGGCCTGGGCATCGAGATCAACGAAGAATACGTGATCGAGCGCGCGGCCATCGGCCACCGCTGGCGCAACCCGATCTGGCGGCATGCCGACGGCAGCTTCGCCGAGTGGTGATGTCTCACTGAAGAAATGCGGTTAAAACTGTGGGAGCGGGCTTGCTCGCGAAAGCGGTGTGTCATTCAACACATCAGTGACTGAAGTACGGCTTTCGCGAGCAAGCCCGCTCCCACATTTTGATCCGGTTCTTCAGTAAAACCTGTCCTCAACAAACATAAGAAGAGGCAACCCCCATGCACCCTGAATCCTTCACCGGGCAGGCTTCTTTAGTCACGCCTACCAAAAAGCGTTTTTTCATCATGGTGCTGCTGTTCATCACCGTGGTGATCAATTACCTGGACCGCAGCAACCTGTCGATTGCCGCCCCGGCGCTGACCAGCGAACTGGGCATCGACCCGGTTCAGGTCGGGCTGATTTTCTCCGCGTTCGGCTGGACCTACGCTGCCATGCAGATCCCTGGCGGCTGGCTGGTGGACCGCGTGCCGCCGCGCATTCTCTATACGGTCGCGTTGATTTTGTGGTCCATCGCCACCGTTATGCTCGGCTTCGCTGCCAGTTTTATCGCGTTGTTCGTGCTGCGCATGGCGGTAGGTGCCCTTGAAGCGCCGGCGTATCCAATCAACAGCCGTGTGGTGACCACCTGGTTTCCCGAGCGCGAACGCGCCACGGCGATTGGCTTTTACACCTCGGGGCAGTTTGTCGGGCTGGCGTTCCTCACCCCGGTGCTGGCCTGGCTGCAACACGCCTTCGGCTGGCACATGGTGTTTGTCGTCACCGGTGGTGTTGGCATCCTGTGGGGGATCATCTGGTACGCGGTGTACCGCGAGCCGAAGGACTTCAAAGGCGCCAACGCCGCTGAAATCGAGCTGATCCGCGAAGGCGGTGGCCTGGTGGACATGCAGGAAAAAGCCGCCAAGGCGCCGTTCAGCTGGGTCGACCTGGGGATCGTGCTGAGCAAGCGCAAACTCTGGGGCATCTACCTGGGGCAGTTCTGCCTGAACTCCACGCTGTGGTTCTTCCTGACGTGGTTCCCCACCTACCTGGTGAAATATCGCGGCATGGACTTCATCAAATCCGGCCTGCTGGCATCGTTGCCGTTCCTCGCGGCGTTTGTCGGCGTGCTGTGTTCCGGGATCTTTTCCGACTGGCTGATTCGTCGCGGCGCGTCGGTGGGTTTTGCGCGCAAGTTGCCGATCATTGGCGGGCTGCTGATCTCCACCGCGATCATCGGCGCCAACTATGTGGACTCGACGGCCTGGGTGATTGCGTTCCTGGCGGTGGCGTTCTTTGGCAATGGCCTGGCGTCGATTACCTGGTCGCTGGTGTCGACCCTGGCACCGGCCCGCCTGTTGGGACTGACCGGTGGTGTGTTCAACTTCATCGGCAACCTGTCGGCGATCGCCACGCCGATTGTGATTGGGTTTCTGGCCAGTGGTGATTCGTTTGCGCCGGCGATTACCTACATCGCGGTGCTGGCCTTGCTCGGGGCGCTCTCTTACGTGTTGCTGGTCGGTAAGGTCGAACGCATTCAGCTGAACGAATAACCTGCGGTGAGGGCGCTTGTTGTGGCGAGCATGCTTGTTGTGGTGAGCGGGCTTGCCCCGCTCGCCACAGAAGCCTGTTCGCGACAATATTAATTATCGTCGTGGCCTAGTTGAGCACGCCGTCGAGGATCTCGTAGACGATGCCCGTGCCCACTGCGATCAGCACAACATCCGGCCCCGAACGGCGCCACTCATAACCCGGGTACACCGGCAGGCGCGCGAGGGCGCGGTTGTCGAGGCGTTCTCCGTAGTAACCACGGGGCAACGGCTGGCCACGCACCAGGCGCACATTGGGCGGCGGTGGTGCGCCACGGGAGAACTGGCCGTGGTTGTCATGGATGATCTGGCGTACCGGGCCGAAGTCCTGGGGTGGGCCGCCGCGACGGTTGTCCTGCGGGCCGCGATGGTCGTCGCCATGTTGCTCGTGCTGGCCCTGCGGGCCGCCACGGTCGGGGCCGCCTTGGTCATAAGGCGCGGCTTGCACCAGCGCGCTGGCGCCAAGCACCAGCACGCCAAGGCCTGCAATCACGGATTTGGGCATTTTCATCGGGTATTCCTCAGGGCACGCAAACAAAAAAGGGACGTCGAACGAGGTTCGAAGTCCCTTGGTCTTGCTGTTTAGGCCGTGCCTGAGCGGGTTGATTCCTCTGTATCAGGAACTTTACCTACCGCTTACGGGGCCCTTACTTACGGGCGTTACGCACGCCTTCCGACAATGCCGCACACAGGCTCAACACGCCGTCGATGGCTTGCTGGTCATTCCTGGCATTGGCGATGTGATCGATCAGCGCCGAACCCACCACCACACCGTCGGCCAAGCGGGCGATGGCCGCCGCTTGTTCCGGTGTGCGGATACCGAAGCCGATGCTGATCGGCAGGTCGGTGTGGCGACGCAGGCGGGTCACGGCTTCTTCGACGTGTTCCAGGGTCGCCGCGCCGGCACCGGTCACGCCGGCGACCGACACGTAGTACACGAAGCCGGAGCTGCCGTTGAGCACGGTGGGCAGGCGTACATCGTCGGTGGTCGGCGTGGTCAGGCGGATAAAGTCGATGCCTGCGGCCTGGGCCGGGTCGCACAGCTCACCGTTATGCTCGGGCGGCACGTCGACCACGATCAGGCCGTCCACCCCGGCTTCCTTGGCGTCGGCGATGAACTGCGGCACGCCGTATTTGTGGATCGGGTTGAAGTAGCCCATCAACACCAGCGGCGTGTCGTCGTTGTCCTTACGGAACTCGCGGACCATCTGCAGGGTTTTCACCAGGTTCTGCTTGGCATTCAACGCACGGATGTTGGCCAGCTGAATGGCCGGGCCGTCCGCCATCGGATCGGTGAAGGGCATGCCCAACTCGATCACATCGGCACCAGCGGCCGGCAGGCCTTTGAGGATGGCCAGGGAAGTGTCATAGCCAGGGTCGCCAGCGGTGACGAAGGTCACCAGGGCGGCGCGGTTTTGTTGTTTCAACTGAGCGAAGCGGGTGTGCAGGCGGCTCATCAGTGTTTCTCCTGCTGGGACTGTTCCATATGGTGCATCACGGTCTGCATGTCTTTGTCGCCACGGCCCGACAGGTTCACCACCATCAGGTGATCCTTCGGCAGGGTCGGGGCGCGCTTGAACACTTCGGCCAGGGCGTGGGCGCTTTCCAGGGCTGGAATGATCCCTTCCAGGCGGCAGCATTTGTGGAAGGCGTCGAGGGCTTCGTCGTCGGTCACCGAGGTGTACTGGACGCGGCCGATGTCATGCAACCAGGCGTGTTCCGGGCCGATGCCGGGGTAATCCAGGCCGGCGGAAATCGAGTGGGCGTCGATGATCTGGCCGTCGTCGTCCTGCAGCAGGAAGGTGCGGTTGCCGTGCAGTACACCCGGTACGCCACCGTTGAGGCTGGCGGCGTGCTTGCCGGTTTCGATGCCGTGGCCGGCGGCTTCAACGCCGATGATTTCGACGCGGGTGTCATCCAGGAACGGGTGGAACAGGCCCATGGCGTTGGAACCCCCGCCGATGCATGCCACCAGGCTGTCCGGCAGGCGGCCTTCCTGGGCTTGCAGTTGGTCGCGGGTTTCCTTGCCGATCACGGCCTGGAAGTCGCGCACCATGGCTGGGTAAGGGTGTGGGCCGGCCACGGTGCCGATCAGGTAGAAGGTGCTGTCGACGTTGGTCACCCAGTCACGCAGGGCTTCGTTCATCGCGTCCTTGAGGGTGCCGGTGCCCGCGACCACCGGGATCACTTCGGCGCCCAGCAGCTTCATGCGGAACACGTTGGCCTGTTGGCGCTCGATATCAGTGGTGCCCATGTAGATCACGCATTGCAGGCCGAAGCGCGCAGCCACGGTGGCGGTCGCCACGCCGTGCATGCCGGCGCCGGTCTCGGCGATGATGCGTTTTTTGCCCATGCGCCGCGCCAGCAGGATCTGGCCGATGCAGTTGTTGATTTTGTGTGCGCCGGTGTGGTTCAGCTCTTCGCGCTTGAGGTAGATCTTGGCACCGCCGCAGAATTCGGTCAGGCGCTCGGCGAAATACAGCGGGCTCGGTCGACCGACGTAATCGCGCTGGAAGTAGGCCAATTCCTCGTTGAACGCCGGATCGATCTTGGCCGCTTCGTATTCGCGGGCCAGGTCGAGGATCAACGGCATCAGGGTTTCAGCGACGTAACGGCCGCCAAACGCGCCGAACAGGCCGTTGGCGTCTGGGCCGTTGCGTAGATCGGTCTGGGACTGAGTCATGGGACGCTCCAGGAGAGAATGGGTGTGGGAAACAATGAGGGCCACTCTACCCCTGACGTCCTGCGCTGAAAACCGATAAGATCGCCGCAACCTGTCAGGAAAACTCACAGATGAGCCGAGACCTTCCACCCCTGAATGCCCTGCGTGCCTTTGAAGCGACTGCGCGATTGAACAGCGTCAGCCAGGCGGCTGAGCAATTGCATGTGACCCATGGCGCGGTCAGCCGGCAGTTGAAGGTACTGGAAGAGCGCTTGGGCGTGAGTTTGTTCGTCAAGGAGGGGCGCGGCCTTAAACTCACAGATGCCGGTGCCCGTTTGCGCGACGCCAGCGCCGAGGCGTTCGAACGGTTGCGGGATGTGTGCGCCGAACTCACCCAGAGCAGTGCCGACGCGCCGTTCGTGCTGGGTTGCTCGGGCAGCTTGCTGGCGCGCTGGCTGATCCCGCGCCTGGGCCGCTTGAACGCGGACCTGCCGGACCTGCGCCTGCACCTGTCGGCGGGTGACGGTGACCTTGACCCCCGGCGCCCCGGCCTGGATGCCTTGCTGGTGTTCGCCGAGCCACCCTGGCCTGCGGATATGCAGGTGTATGAGCTGGCCAGCGAACGCATCGGCCCGGTGATGAGCCCGCGTTTCGTCGGCTACGAGCGGCTGCGCCAGGCGCCCGCGTCGGCGTTGTGTGGCGAAGCGTTGTTGCACACCACTTCACGTCCGCAAGCCTGGCCCAGTTGGGCGCGGCAACACGGCATCGAACCCGGCACGTTGAAGCACGGCCAGGGGTTTGAGCATTTGTATTATTTGCTGGAGGCAGCAGTGGCTGGGCTGGGCGTTGCGATAGCGCCGGAGCCGCTGGTTGTCGAAGACGTGCGTGCGGGTCGCCTGGTGACGCCGTGGGGTTTCTGTGAAACCCCGGCGCACCTGGCGTTATGGCTACCCAAGCGCGCCGCAGACGGGCGCGCCGGGCAACTGGCGCAGTGGCTCAAGGCTGAGCTGTTGCGCCAGCCTGTTTAGTCACCGCGCTTGCACAGCAGGTAGGCGGCCAGCAGGCCCAGTGCGCCTACGGCAACACCGGCTGTAGTCCATGGGTGCTCTTGGGCGTAGTCCCGGGTTGCAACACCGGTTTCGCGGATTTTGACTTTGCTTTCTTCGTAGGCATCGCTGATCAGGTGGCGGGAGTGCTTGAGGGCATTCTCGGCATTGCTTTTCAGGGCCTTCAAGGTTTTGCGCGATTCGTCAGACGCATCGTCCTTGAGGCTTTCCAGAGACTTGAGCAGGCTCGAAATCTCGGCTTCCATGCTTTCCAGCGACGCTTTGCGTAAAGAAGTGTTGGCCATGTGGACTCTCCTGAAGTGATTGAGTGGCGTGTGTAGATACCGACTGCGGCCGTTTCAGAAAGTGCAGTTAATCTGAACTTTCAGGTAGGAATGGTCGCCAGAAGCAGTACGAACATTGACTGCTACGCTTGCTTAACGACCCTTAGGAGAACTGCCATGAGTGATCATCACACCTACAAGAAAGTCGAATTGGTCGGCTCGTCGACCACCAGTATTGAAGATGCGATCAACAATGCTGTCGCTGAAGCCAACAAGAGCATCAAGCATCTCGAGTGGTTTGAAGTGACTGAAACACGCGGCCATATCGAGAATGGCAAGGTTGCGCACTATCAGGTCACCCTCAAGGTAGGGTTCCGAATTGCCAGTAGTTGATCGCAGCGGTTGAACTTGCTGACTGGCCGATTGCCATAACCTGCGCTACAACCAATGGGTGCCGATGCCACAAGCGTCGGCACGCTCTTTTTGATCAGTGCAAGGAAAGTAACGGATGAAGAAGTTCCTGTTAGCGGTAGGTTTGTTGAGCATTGCCGGTACAGCCCTGGCGGCGGGCAAGCCTTGTGAAGAGCTGAAAAGCGAGATTGCGGCGAAAATCGACGCCAAGGGCGCTTCGGGCTATTCGTTGGAAGTGGTGGATAAAGGCGCTTCTACCGACGCTAAAGTGGTCGGCAGCTGCGAAGGCGGCACCAAGGAAATCGTCTACAAGCGCGGTTAATCCCGTGTTCCAGACATAAAAAACCGACGCGAGTGCGTCGGTTTTTTTTCGCCTGAGGGTTTCAGCCCTTCATCAACTGCGCCAGCAACTCGTAGGAATGAATCCGATCGGCGTGCTCGTACAGGTCGCAGGTAAAGATCAGCTCATCGGCACCGGTTTGTTCGATCAGCACCTCCAGCTTGGCGCGGATCTTCGCCGGGCTACCGACCATGGCCAGGCCGAGGAAGCTGCCGACCGCGTCTTTTTCATGGGGCAGCCACAGGCCGTCCATGGTTTTCACCGGTGGGCGCTGCACCAGGCTTTGCCCGCGCATCAGCGCGAGGATGCGTTGGTAGACCGAGGTGGCGAGGTAGTCGGCTTGTTCATCTGTGTCTGCGGCGACCAGCGGAATACCGAGCATCACGTAGGGTTTGTCCAGCACGGCCGAAGGCTTGAAGTGATTGCGGTACACGCGAATCGCCTCATGCATCAGGCGCGGTGCGAAATGTGAGGCGAAGGCGTAGGGCAAACCGCGTTCGCCCGCCAATTGCGCGCTGAACAGGCTGGAGCCCAGCAGCCACACCGGTACGTTGGTGCCGGTACCGGGGACGGCGATCACCCGTTGGTCGGGGGTGCGTGGGCCGAGGTAGGCCATCAGCTCCGCCACATCTTCGGGGAAATCGTCGGCACTGCCGGAGCGCTCACGGCGCAGGGCGCGGGCGGTCATCTGGTCGGAGCCGGGCGCGCGGCCCAGGCCCAGGTCGATACGGCCGGGGTAGAGGCTTTCCAGGGTGCCGAACTGTTCGGCGATCACCAGCGGCGCGTGGTTGGGCAGCATCACGCCGCCGGAGCCGACGCGAATGGTGGAAGTACCGCCGGCCAGGTAACCCAGCAGCACCGAGGTGGCCGAACTGGCGATACCGTCCATGTTGTGGTGTTCAGCCACCCAGAAACGGTTGTAGCCGAACTTTTCGACATGCTGGGCCAGGTCCAGGGAATTGCGCAGCGACTGCGCCGGACTGCCGTTGGCGCGTACGGGCACCAGGTCGAGGGTCGAAAACTTTACGTCGGACAGCGATTTCATAAGCCTGCTTCTCCAAAGGGGCCGCAGGCTTTTTAGACGAACCAAAACCTGCCGCTTCATGTGCATGTTCTATGCAATGAGGGCATATACCCGAGATTCAATAGCAGGCCAGGAAATTTCCTACTGAATCGCTAGGTTTCTCTCACAAGATGAACTTTGCCTGGCCGACTATCCTCAGAACCCTTACTGACGCAAAACCACCGTTCGAGGAGACCGCTATGAGTATCGTTAAAAAAGCATCCGCGCATTGGGAAGGTGACCTGAAGACCGGCCTGGGCTCCATTTCCACGGAAACCGGCGTACTGCGCGAAGCGCCCTACGGCTTCAAGGCCCGTTTCGAGGGCGGTAAGGGCACTAACCCGGAAGAACTGATCGGTGCTGCCCACGCAGGTTGTTTCTCCATGGCGTTTTCCATGATTCTCGGCGACGCCGGGCTCAAGGCTGACAGCATCGATACCCAGGCCGAAGTGACCCTGGACCAGGTTGACGGTGGTTTTGCGATCACCGCTGTGCACCTGGTGCTCAAGGCCAAGATTCCGGGCGCAAGCCAGGCGCAGTTCGAGGAGCTGAGCAAAAAAGCCAAGGAAGGATGCCCGGTATCCAAAGTGCTGAACGCGAAAATCAGCCTGGATGCCACCTTGGTTGGCTAACGCAGTAGGTCCAATGTGGGAGGGGGCTTGCCCCCGATTGCGTTTGATCAGCAACAGAGATGTTGACTGCTTCACCGCTATCGGGGGCAAGTCGAATCGTCGCACCGCCCCTCCCACATTTTGTTCTGCGTTGGATCAGAACTCGTGTTTTGTCAGTGTGGTCCTATTACCATGCAGCCTAGGCGCACACTCGTGCGCAGTGCATTCAGGGAGCTTCACACATGAAACGTTTTGCCTTGGCGATCATCTGCGGTGTAGTGGCCACATCGGCTGTGGCCGCGCCAAAAGACTGCGAAGAGCTCAGGAAGGAGATCGAGGTCAAGATCCAGGCTAACGCGGTGCCGTCCTACACCCTGGAGATCGTCAGCAAGGAAGAAGCCGACAAGCACGACAGCGCCATGGTCGTCGGCAGCTGTGAGAACGGCACCAAGGCCATCGTCTACCAGAAGAACAACGACTGATCAGATGCAGTTGACGCTGCGTTCTTCTGCGAGCAACTGACGCGCCGCGTCATACAACCGGATGTTGGGTGTGAAGGCCAGCGAGCGCCCTTCCAGCACATAGCGCTGGCCCGCCTGGAAATGGTCGTATTCCAGGGTCATGAAGCAGGTGCGGTACATCATCTGACTGAGCCCACCCAAACCGCCGCCGGCGGGGACTTCAAAGTCGAAACGAACCATCAGTTCATGATGGCCGGGCGGCATTTGGAAAAAACGCCCGTCATCCAGGTTCTTGCCGTCCAAGCGTTGCGCCATTACCAGCTTGGACCCCGGCGTCGGCGTGGTGAAATCAACCCACGCCTGTTGCGGGTCTACCGGTGGCACCGGGGTGGTGGTGCAGGCACTGAGGAACAAGGCGGCGACGGGAAACCAGAGCTGACGCATGGCAGGCACTCACGTAGGAAAGAGTTCAGCCTGATGCCAGCGGCGACAGACTCCTTGTGAGTATAAACACGTCTCGCCATGGAAAAATTCCGCCTGGGCGCGATAGTCTGGCGAGCAAATTACCCAGGAGCGGTCGGGGCATGGTCAGGCGTTTTCTTCCAGGGTTGCTGGTTGTGCTGCTCAGCGGCTGTTCCAGTGTCAGCTATTACAGCCAGTTGGCCAGTGGTCAGTGGCAATTGCTGCGCGCCCGGGAGCCGGTGGCGCAGGTGATCGCCGACCCTTCCCGCCCAGTGCTGTTGCGCGAGCACCTGGCGCAATCGCAAAAGGCGCGTACGTTCGCCAGTGAACACCTGCATCTGCCTGACAACCAGAGCTACAGGTTGTATGCCGACATTGGCCGACCCTATGTGGTCTGGAACGTCTTCGCTACGCAGGAGTTTTCCCTGTCTCCCGAAACCCATTGCTTCCCTATCGCGGGTTGTGTGGCCTATCGCGGCTACTACAACCAGGGCGCGGCGCGTGGTGAGGCGGCGTTGTTGAAGCAGCGAGGCATGGACGTGTCGATCGGCGGTGTCGAGGCCTATTCCACCTTGGGCTGGTTCAACGACCCGATCATGAACTCGATGATGAACTGGGGTGATGAGCGGCTGGCCACGTTGATCTTCCATGAGCTGGCGCACCAGCGTTTCTATGTGAAGGACGACACCGAGTTCAATGAGTCGTTTGCCAATTTCGTCGAGCAGGAAGGCACGCGCCAGTGGCGTGCTGCACGGGGCTTGGCGCCGCAGAGCCTGTCGGCGTCGAAGCAGCGTGATGAGTTCATTCAGCTGATCCTCGATACCCGCCAACGCTTGGAAAAACTCTATGCCCAACCCTTGGCCACTGATGTGATGCGCCAGGCGAAGTCGGCCGAGTTCGAGCGTCTGCGTCGCGATTACCGGCAACTGCGCGACAGCCAGTGGGGCGGGGACAAGCGTTATGACGCGTGGATCAACCAACCCATGAACAATGCGCGGTTGTTACCGTTTGGGCTGTATGACCAGTGGGTGCTGGCGTTTGCGGCGTTGTTTGCGCGGGAAGGTGGGGATTGGGTGAGGTTTTATAAGGCGGTGGAGAAGCTGGGTGGGTTGCCGGTGGAGCAGCGCAAGGCGGCGTTGAGGCAGTTGGAAGGGGGTGCTTTTTAGGGCCTCATCGGGGGCAAGTCGAGTCGTCGCACCGCCCCTCCCACATTTTGACCGTGTACGCCGGTCAATTGTGGGAGGGGGCTTGCCCCCGATGGCGGTCTCAAAGTCGCTGCAAAAACGCCTGATGCATCTGATCCAGCGTCTCAAAATGCCAGGTCGGCGCCTCGGCATTCAGCTCCTCGAAACTGCCGAACCCATACCCCACCGCCGCCGAATCCAGCCCATTCTTGTGCGCGCCGATCAGGTCATGCTTGCGATCACCGATCATCAAGGTGGTGGCCGGATCCAGGCCTTCCTCGCTCATCAGGTGGGCGATCAGTTCGACTTTGTTGGTGCGCGTCCCGTCCAGCTCGCTGCCGTAGATCACCTTGAAGTGCTTGGCAAAGTCGAAATGCCGGGCGATTTCGCGCGCAAACACCCAGGGTTTGGAAGTGGCGACGTAGAGCTGGCGGCCTTGACCGTTCAACGCTTCCAGCAGCGGCATCACGCCGTCGAACACACGGTTCTCATAAAGCCCGGTGACCTTGAAACGCTCGCGATAGAAATTCACCGCTTCCCACGCCTTGGCTTCGTCAAAGCCGTAGAACTGCATGAATGCTTGCAGCAAGGGCGGGCCGATGAAGTGTTCGAGTTTGGTCAGGTCCGGCTCGTGGACCCCCAACTTGCCGAGGGCGTACTGGATCGAGCGGGTGATGCCCTCGCGTGGATCGGTGAGCGTGCCGTCCAGGTCGAACAGGACGGTTTGGTAAGGCAGGGTCATCGGTCGAATCCTTCAGCCAGGTGCAGGTCTTTGAGCTTCACGTAGTTCGCGGCGCTGTAGGTGAAAAAGGCGCGTTCCTTGTCAGTCAACGGGCGGATCTGTTTGACCGGGCTGCCGACATACAGGAAGCCACTTTCGAGCTTCTTGCCCGGCGGCACCAGGCTGCCGGCGCCGATGATCACGTCGTCCTCGACCACGGCGCCATCCATCACAATGCTGCCCATGCCGATCAGGATGCGGCTGCCGACTGTGCAGCCATGCAGCATGACCTTGTGGGCGATGGTCACGTCGTCGCCGATCAGCAGCGGGAAACCGTCCGGGTTGAACGGCCCGGCATGGGTGATGTGCAGCACACAGCCATCCTGCACGCTGGTGCGCGCACCGATGCGGATGCGGTGCATGTCGCCACGGATCACGGTCAGTGGCCAGACCGAGCTGTCGGCGCCGATTTCGACATCGCCGATCACCACCGCCGAAATATCGACAAAAGCCCCGGCGCCCAGGGCTGGCGTGTGGTTCTGATAGGTGCGAAGGGTCACGATAGCCTCTCTCTCTTCTGCTGATAGCTGCGGTGGGCGTTGATTGTAATTAAGATGGCCCCATCTTTGTTCTTACATGTTTCTTCAGCCAAGGTGCCCACCGTGAGCGCGAACAACCCTCTTCTGCAGTCCTACGACCTGCCGCCGTTCTCGGCGATCCGTGCCGAGCACGTCCAGCCGGCCATCGAACAGATCCTGGCCGACAACCGCGTTGCCATCGAAGGCATCCTGCAAAGCCAGGGGGAAAATCCGACATGGGCCGGTCTGGTTCTGGCCATGGACGAACTGAACGACCGCCTGGGCGCCGCCTGGAGCCCGGTCAGCCACCTCAACGCCGTGTGCAACAGCGCTGAACTGCGCGAAGCCTACGAAGGCTGCCTGCCGGCATTGAGTGCGTACTCTACCGAGATGGGCCAGAACCGCGAACTGTTCCAGGCCTTTGAGGCCTTGGCCAACAGCCCGGAAGCCGCCGGTTTCGACGTGGCGCAAAAAACCATCCTGGAACATTCCCTGCGTGACTTCCGCCTGTCCGGCATCGATCTGCCGCCGGAGCAGCAAAAACGTTACGCCGAAGTGCAGAGCAAACTCTCCGAGCTGGGCAGCAAGTTCTCCAACCAATTGCTGGACGCGACCCAGGCCTGGACCAAACACGTCACCGATGAAGCCACCCTCGCCGGCCTGACCGACTCGGCCAAGGCGCAGATGGCCGCCGCCGCCCAGGCCAAAGGCCTCGACGGCTGGCTGATCACTCTGGAATTCCCTAGCTACTACGCCGTCATGACCTACGCTCAGGATCGCGCGCTGCGTGAAGAAGTCTACGCGGCCTACTGCACCCGTGCGTCGGACCAAGGCCCGAATGCCGGTCAGAACGATAACGGCCCAGTGATGGAACAGATCCTCGACCTGCGCCAGGAGCTGGCCCAGTTGCTGGGTTATGCGTCGTTCTCCGAACTGAGCCTGGCCACCAAGATGGCCGAGTCCAGCGACCAGGTGCTGAGCTTTTTGCGTGATTTGGCCAAGCGCAGCAAGCCGTTCGCCGCCCAAGACCTGCAACAGCTCAAGGCCTATGCTGCCGAACAAGGCTGTGCGGACCTGCAGAGCTGGGACAGCGGTTTCTACGGCGAAAAACTCCGCGAGCAGCGCTACAGCGTGTCCCAGGAAGCCTTGCGCGCCTACTTCCCGATCGACAAAGTGCTGGGCGGTCTGTTCGCCATCGTGCAGCGCCTGTACGGCATCGAGATCGCCGAGCAAAAAGGCTTCGACACCTGGCACCCGGATGTCCGCCTGTTTGAAATCAAGGAAAACGGCCAGCACGTGGGCCGCTTTTTCTTCGACCTGTACGCCCGCGCCAACAAGCGTGGCGGTGCCTGGATGGACGGTGCACGCGACCGTCGCCGCACAATCGACGGCGCCCTGCAAAGCCCGGTGGCCAACCTGGTGTGCAACTTCACCCCGGCCGACAGCGGCAAGCCTGCCCTGCTGACCCACGACGAAGTCACTACGCTGTTCCACGAATTCGGCCACGGCCTGCATCACCTGTTGACCCGTGTTGAACACGCTGGCGTGTCTGGCATCAACGGCGTGGCCTGGGATGCGGTGGAACTGCCGAGCCAGTTCATGGAGAACTGGTGCTGGGAGCCGGAAGGCCTGGCACTGATATCTGGTCACTATGAAACCGGCGAGCCGCTGCCCCAGGACCTGCTGGAAAAAATGCTCGCAGCGAAAAACTTCCAGTCCGGCCTGATGATGGTGCGCCAGCTGGAGTTCTCGCTGTTCGACTTTGAGCTGCACGCCACCCATGGCGATGGTCGCAGCGTGGCCCAGGTGCTCGAAGGGGTGCGTGATGAGGTGTCGGTGATGCGTCCGCCGGCCTACAACCGCTTCCCCAACAGTTTTGCGCACATCTTCGCTGGCGGTTATGCGGCGGGTTACTACAGCTACAAGTGGGCCGAAGTGCTGTCGGCGGATGCCTTCTCCAAGTTCGAAGAAGACGGCGTACTCAATGCCGAGACCGGCCGTGCCTTCCGCGAAGCAATCCTGGCGCGTGGCGGTTCCCAGGAGCCGATGGTGCTGTTCGTCGACTTCCGCGGACGTGCGCCGTCGATTGACGCACTCTTGCGCCACAGCGGCCTGAGTGAGGACGCGGCAGCATGAGTGAAGGGCCTGTGATTACCAAAAAGCAATTCATCGCCGGGGCGGTCTGCCCGGCGTGCAGTGAGCCGGACAAGCTTAAGATGTGGACCGAGGACAGCGTGCCGCACCGTGAGTGTGTGGCCTGCGGTTATACCGACACGTTGAATGACCAAGGGTTATCGGTGCCCAAGGAATTGGGCACGCGGGTCAATACCACGGCGTTGAAAGCGCCGGCGGACCCGAAGGTGCAGGCGGTGCAGTTTTTCCCCAATCCCAAGCTGAAAAAGGACTGATACCCGCTTAGGGTGTCAGCACCACTTCAGCGTCTTTCTTGGGTTCGACACGGCTGCTGCTGGCCGTGTTGAGCCAGCTTTTCATTGAGCACAGCGCGAATTCACTGGTGCTGCAGTCGCCATTTGCCAAGGCGGTGCGTAACTTGTCGATATCAGCCTTCATCATGTAGCGAACGCCGTCCTTGAAGCCATTGCTGGTGCCAAACCCGCCCAAGGTCATTTCGTTCAGCGCGTCTTCCTTGCTCCACCCCTGAATCACCACCCGATACATCGCGGCCATCAGGCCGGTGCGATCAGAGCCGTGCTTGCAATGCATCAGCACCGGCCCGTTGGCTTCGGCTTCCTGGATGGCTCTGAGTGCCGCCAGTACGTCGGAATCGTCGACATGGTTCGTGCGATAAGTCAGCTGTACCTGTTTGATATCAGATGACTTCAACCAGGCGGCATCAGATTCCGGCAGAAAGTTGATCACTGTACCGATCTTGAGTTTTTCCAACTCAGGCACGGCGCTGCTATCGGGCAAAGCGCTGCGATAGAGCGTTGGCGTCATTTGGTGCAGGTTGAATTGGTTGCCCACTGGCTGGGCCCACTCGGGTGAACGAATGGACGAAGTCTCATCGGCCTGGGCGTGAACGGCGCCGAGCAGTGCCATGAGTGCCAGGCCGAGAGCAGGCAGCAATCGAGTGTTGGACATGCGCTTTGTGACCCAATAGGGAAATGGCTGATGGAGCGCAGATTCGCCTAGGGGGGGTCAACACCGTGTGAGGTGCTCGTCAAAGAAATGTGAATGGCCTCATCTGATCCGGTGTTTTTACCGCTCAATCGATTCGTCCTGATGCTTAGGCTGCTATCATTTGTAACTATTGTTTGCCGGTGCGTGATACCCCACTGGCTTGCCACACATCACGCAGCTCCCAGAAGCGGCGGATAAACCCGTGACCACATGATGAGGTGCCACCATGTCTGATCAAGATCAAGACAACCCCCGGCGTGACTTTTTGCGCAAATCCTTGACCTTGATCCCGGTGGTCACGGTTGCCAGCACCGGCCTTGGCGGCTCGATGCTGATGGCAACACCTGAGCCGGCGCAGGCCGCACCAGCCAAGCCAGCGGCGAGTGAAAAGGCCTACGAGCCTACTTACTTCACGGCCGAGGAATGGGCGTTTATCAACGCCGCCGTCGAGCGCTTGATCCCTGCCGATGACCAAGGCCCGGGTGCCCTGGAAGCCGGCGCGCCGGAATACATCGACCGTCAGATGAACACCCCGTACGCCAGCGGCGCCCTGTGGTTCATGCAAGGCCCGTTCAACGCGGATGCCGCTCCAGAGATGGGCTGGCAGTCCAAACTGGTGCCTAAGGACATCTATCGCCTGGGCATTGCCGCGACGGATGCCTGGTCGAAAGCCTTCAACGGTAAAGCTTTTGCTGCGCAAGACAGCGCTACCCGAGACGACATGTTGCGTCGTCTGGAGGCTGGCGGCAGTGAAGTGACCGCGCATTTTGAAGCGGTGCCGCCAAAGATGTTCTTCAACCTATTGCTGCAAAACACCAAGGAAGGGTTCTTTTGTGACCCCATCCACGGTGGCAACAAAGGTATGGTCGGCTGGACCATGATCGGCTTCCCCGGCGCTCGCGCCGATTTCATGGACTGGGTTGAACGCAACGAGCAATACCCCTTCCCGGCAGTTTCCATCCGCGGCGAGAGGGCTTGAACGTGGCGACCATCATGAAGAAAGTGGATGCGGTGATCGTTGGCTTCGGCTGGACCGGCGCGATCATGGCCAAGGAACTGACGGAAGCTGGCCTCAACGTGGTCGCGCTGGAGCGTGGCCCGATGCAGGACACCTACCCGGACGGCAACTACCCGCAGGTCATCGATGAATTGACCTACAGCGTGCGTAAAAAACTCTTCCAGGACATCTCCAAAGAGACCGTGACCATTCGCCATAGCGTGAATGACGTCGCCCTGCCCAACCGTCAGTTGGGTGCGTTTCTGCCGGGCAACGGCGTGGGCGGTGCGGGCCTGCATTGGTCGGGCGTGCATTTCCGTGTCGACCCGATCGAGCTGCGTATGCGCAGTCACTATGAAGAGCGCTACGGCAAACACTTCATTCCCAAGGACATGACCATCCAGGACTTCGGCGTGAGCTATGAAGAGCTGGAGCCGTTTTTCGACTACGCGGAAAAAGTCTTCGGCACCTCTGGGCAAGCCTGGACCGTGAAAGGCCAACTGGTCGGCGAAGGCCGTGGCGGCAACCCGTATGCACCGGACCGTTCCAATCCGTTTCCGTTGGAAGCGCAGAAGAATACCGTCTCCGCACAGCTGTTTCAGAAAGCGGCTGCCGAGGTGGGTTACAAGCCCTACAACCTGCCGTCCGCCAATACCTCGGGGCCGTATACCAACCCTTACGGTGCGCAGATGGGGCCGTGCAACTTCTGCGGTTTCTGCAGCGGCTATGTCTGCTACATGTATTCCAAGGCTTCGCCGAACGTGAACATCCTGCCGGCGTTGCGCCAGGTGCCGAACTTTGAGCTGCGGCCCAATTCCCACGTACTCAAGGTCAATCTCGACAGCACCAAGAACAAGGCCACCGGCGTGACCTACATCGATGCCCAGGGCCGGGAATGCGAACAGCCGGCAGATCTGGTGATTCTCGGCGCCTTTCAGTTCCATAACGTGCGGTTGATGCTGTTGTCGGGCATCGGCAAGCCCTACGACCCGATAACCAATGAGGGCGTGGTGGGCAGGAACTTCGCATACCAGAACATGGCCACCATCAAGGCCTTCTTCGACAAAGACACTCATACCAACAACTTCATCGGTGCAGGCGGCAATGGCGTGGCCATCGATGACTTCAACGCCGACAACTTCGACCATGGCCCCCATGGCTTCGTGGGCGGTTCGCCGATGTGGGTCAACCAGGCCGGCAGCCGGCCGATTGCCGGTACGTCCAACCCCCCGGGCACTCCGGCCTGGGGCAGTGCCTGGAAACGCGCCACCGCCGATTACTACACGCACCAGGTGTCGATGGATGCCCACGGCGCCCATCAATCCTACCGGGGCAACTACCTCGATCTGGACCCTGTTTACCGTGATGCCTACGGCCTGCCGCTGCTGCGGATGACGTTCGACTGGCAGGAAAACGACATCAAGATGAACCGCTTCATGGTCGAGAAAATGAGCAAGGTCGCCGAGGCGATGAGCCCCAAGGCGATTGCCCTGCTCGGCAAAAAGGTCGGTGAGCACTTCAACACTGCGTCCTACCAGACCACTCACCTCAACGGCGGCGCGATCATGGGCACCGACCCGAAAACCAGCGCGTTGAACCGCTATTTGCAATGCTGGGATGTGCACAACGTGTTTGTTCCTGGCGCGTCCGCTTTCCCACAAGGCCTGGGCTACAACCCTACCGGCCTGGTGGCGGCGCTGACCTACTGGTCGGCGCGGGCCATTCGCGAGCAGTACCTGAAAAATCCCGGCCCACTGGTTCAGGTATAAGGAGCGATGACCATGAAAGCACTTGTTATCGCCACCTTCGCGCTTTTCAGCAGCTGCTCTGTCAGTGCCGCTGAAAGCGATTTGATCAAGCAAGGTGAATACCTGGCCCGCGCCGGTGACTGCGTGGCCTGCCACACCGCCAAAGGCGGCAAACCCTTCGCCGGCGGCCTGCCAATGGAAACGCCGATTGGCGTGATCTATTCCACCAACATCACCCCGGACAAGACCGGCCTGGGCGACTACAGCTTCGAGGACTTCGACAAGGCCGTGCGCCACGGCGTCGCCAAGAGCGGTAGTACGCTTTACCCGGCAATGCCCTACCCGTCTTACGCGCGCGTCAGCGACAGCGACATGCAGTCGTTGTATGCGTATTTCATGACGGGGGTCGAGCCGGTCGCTCAGCAGAACAAGGACAGCGATATTCCGTGGCCCTTGAGCATGCGTTGGCCGCTGGCGGCGTGGCGTTGGATGTTTGCGCCGGCAGTCGAAGCGCATCAGGCGCAAGCCGCCGCCGACCCGGTGGTGAGCCGCGGTGCCTACCTGGTGGAAGGTCTCGGTCATTGCGGCGCGTGCCATACGCCACGGGCCCTGACCATGCAGGAAAAAGCCTTGAGTGCCACCGACGGCAACGCTTTCCTGTCCGGCAGCGCGCCACTGGAGGGCTGGATCGCCAAAAGCCTGCGCGGTGACCACAAGGACGGTCTCGGCAGTTGGAGTGAGGAACAGTTGGTGCAATTCCTCAAGACCGGCCGCAGTAATCGCAGTGCAGTGTTTGGTGGCATGAGCGACGTTGTCGTCCACAGCATGCAGTACATGTCGGAAACTGACCTGACGGCTATCGCCCGTTACCTCAAAAGCTTGCCGGCGGGGGACCCCAAGGACCAGCCGCATCAGTATGACAAGCAAGTGGCCGAGGCACTGTGGAAAGGCGATGACCGCAAGCCGGGCGCGTCGGTCTATATCGACAACTGCGCGGCCTGCCACCGTACCGACGGGCATGGCTATACGCGGGTGTTCCCGGCGCTGGCGGGTAACCCGGTGGTGCAGACGGCGGATGCCACGTCGTTGATCAACATCGTGTTGAACGGCGGCACCTTGCCGGCTACCCACGCGGCGCCATCGACCTTCACCATGCCGGCGTTCGCCTGGCGCCTGTCGGATCAGGAAGTGGCGGATGTGGTCAGTTTCATTCGGGGCAGTTGGGGCAATAAAGGTGCGCCGGTGAAAGCCAACGAAGTGGCGGACCTGCGCAAGAACGATATGCGTACCACCTCGGGCGATGACCTGGGCCAGGTCACGCAACGGCACTGATCCCTGGCTGACCGCCAAACGGCACTGGTCAGAAGCCCTGCGCCTCGATACTGTATATAAAAACAGTATCGAGGCGCTTTCATGTCTACTCCGCTGCCGCCCCGAGGCCGGGGCACGGCCACCAACCTGCACAACCGCTTCGCACCGACTGTCAGCGTGGTCGAGGATGACGGCTGGTTCCAGGAAGTGCCGCCGACCCAGGGCACTGAAGTGCGCATCGAAACGGCCAAGACCATCATCACCCGCAACAACTCGCCGGACTTGCCGTTCGATCGTTCGATCAACCCCTACCGTGGCTGTGAGCACGGCTGTATCTACTGCTACGCGCGGCCGAGCCATGCCTATTGGGACATGTCGCCGGGGCTGGATTTCGAAACCAAACTGATCGCCAAGACCAACGCTGCCGATGTGCTGGAACAGCAGCTGTCGAAGCCGGGTTACGTGTGCGCGCCGATCAACCTTGGGTCCAACACCGACCCGTACCAACCGATCGAGCGCGAATACAAGATCACCCGGCAAACCCTGCAAGTGCTGCTGCGCTATCGCCACCCGGTGACCATCATCACCAAGGGGTCGCTGATTTTGCGCGATCTGGACCTGCTCACAGAGTTGGCGCGCCAGCGACTGGTGGCCGTGATGATCAGCCTCACCAGCCTGGACGACGAACTCAAGCGCATCCTGGAGCCACGTACGGCGGCGCCCAAGGCGCGCCTGCGCGCGATCCGGGTGATGCGTGAGGCGGGGATCCCGGTGGGTGTGTTGTGCTCGCCGATGATCCCGATGATCAACGACAGTGAGTTGGAAAGTCTGCTGACCGAAGCTCACGCTGCGGGCGCGCAAAGTGCGGCGTACATGATGCTGCGCCTGCCGTTGGAGGTAGCGCCGTTGTTCGAGGAGTGGTTGGCGGCGCATTACCCGCAGCGTGCGGCCCATGTGATGAGCCTGGTGCGCCAGGTGCGTGGCGGCGAGGTGTATGACAGCCGCTTCGGCGTGCGCATGCGTGGCGAAGGGCCGTTTGCCGACTTGCTGGCGCAGCGCTTCAGCAAAGCCATCAAACGGCTGGGAATCAACCGGCGGGAAGGGTTTAACCTGGATTGCACGGCGTTCTGTCCTCCGGGCAGACAGATGGCATTGTTGTAGACTGACAAGCAAGAATGCACCGCTCCCGTAGGAATAGTCGCGTTTTGATATCACTGAAACCCGCGATCTAGAGCGGTTCATTCAGTTTGAGTTAAGTTTCGCCGGTTACCTTGTTCAGCGAGTGACTGATGAGTCGGCACTGTGGCCCCTGGCGTTTTACAACTAATCCACTGGCCAAGCGTCCAACTGACCTGAACACTCCCCTGCATTAATCAAGAGGATGAATCATGAGTGACAAGGATAAACAGCCGTTGGCTGCGTCGGCTTCTGCCACTCCGGTGGCGGAAACCGCCGATGCAGCGCTAAAGCATATCGTTGACGGCTTTTTGCATTTCCATCACGACGTCTTCCCCCAGCAGGAAGAACTCTTCAAGAAACTCGCCACGGCCCAGAGCCCACGGGCGATGTTCATTACCTGCGCCGACTCGCGCATCGTGCCCGAGCTGATCACCCAGAGTTCTCCGGGCGATTTGTTCGTGACCCGTAACGTCGGCAACGTCGTACCGCCTTACGGCCAGATGAACGGCGGTGTTTCCACGGCCATCGAGTACGCAGTACTTGCCCTGGGCGTGCAGCACATCATCGTCTGCGGGCACTCCGATTGCGGCGCCATGCGCGCGGTGCTCAACCCTGACAGCCTGGAGAAGATGCCGACGGTCAAGGCCTGGCTGCGGCATGCCGAGGTCGCCAAGACCATGGTCCATGACAACTGCGACTGCGCCAATGAAGGCGAGAGCATGAAGGTGCTCACCGAAGAAAACGTCATCGCCCAGCTGCAACATTTGCGCACCCACCCCTCCGTGGCTTCGCGCATGGCCAATGGTCATTTGTTTATCCACGGTTGGATCTACAACATCGAGACCAGCGAAATCCGCGCCTACGATGCCGACCAGTCGACGTTCCGACCGTTGAGCGGCGACGGACCGATCCCTTGCGCGACGCCTAAAGCGCGCTTCTAAAACACTTCCCTGCCGGGTAAAGCGGTGGCTGCCATGGACGCAGCCAGGCTTTACCGCGCCCGGCGAATGCCTCGGGAGAGTCATCATGCGTGCTGCTCAATTGAAAGCTGTATTGCCAAGGGAGCTGCTCGCTTCCGTGGTTGTGTTTCTGGTCGCCCTGCCCTTGTGCATGGGGATCGCGATCGCCTCTGGCATGCCGCCGGCCAAAGGCCTGATTACCGGGATTATCGGTGGCCTGGTGGTGGGCTGGTTGGCGGGCTCGCCGTTGCAAGTCAGTGGCCCGGCGGCGGGCCTGGCGGTGCTGGTGTTCGAGTTGGTGCGCCAGCACGGCATGCTGATGCTCGGGCCGATCCTGCTGCTGGCGGGATTCCTGCAACTGGTTGCAGGGCGTTTGCGCCTGGGCTGCTGGTTCCGCGTCACGGCACCGGCGGTGGTGTACGGCATGCTGGCGGGGATTGGCGTGTTGATTGTGCTGTCGCAGATTCACGTGATGCTCGACGGCGCGCCCAAGCCTTCGGGGCTCGACAACCTGGCAGGCTTCCCGGCGGCACTGGCCGACGCAATCCCGACCCTGGGCGGTGGCCTCGGCTGGCAGGCGGGGTTGCTCGGTTTGTCGACGATGCTGGTGATGTACGCCTGGGATAAATTGCGCCCGCAGAAGCTGCGCTTTGTGCCTGGCGCTTTGCTGGGCGTGGGCCTGACCACGGTTGTCAGCCTGGTGCTGGCGTTGCAGGTCAAGCGTGTCGAAGTCCCGGAAAACCTCGCCGATGCTATCGACTGGCTACGCCCCAGCGACCTGTTGAACCTCGCCGATCCCCAGCTGTTGATCGCGGCATTTGCCGTGGCGTTTATCGCGAGCGCTGAAACGCTGCTGTCTGCCGCGGCGGTCGACCGCATGCACAGTGGTCAGCGTTCGGATTTCGATAAGGAATTGTCTGCTCAAGGTGTCGGCAACATGCTCTGCGGCCTGGTCGGCGCCTTGCCGATGACCGGTGTGATCGTGCGCAGCTCGGCCAACGTGCAGGCTGGTGCAACCACGCGCTTGTCGGCGATGTTCCATGGCCTGTGGCTGCTGGCGTTCGTTCTGTTGCTGTCGAGTGTGCTGCAAAGCATCCCGGTGGCGAGCCTGGCGGGGGTGCTGGTGTACACCGGTATCAAGCTGGTGGACATCAAGGCGTTCAAGGCGCTGGGGCGTTATGGGCGGATGCCGATGTTTACCTATGCGGCCACGGCGCTGGCGATCATCTTTACCGACCTGCTGACCGGCGTATTGGTGGGCTTCGGGTTGACGTTGGTCAAGCTGGCGTTCAAGGCTTCAAGGCTCAAGGTCAGCCTGATCGACCTGCCTCAGGACGGTGAGATGGAGCTGCGCCTGACCGGTGCGGCGACCTTTCTGAAAGTGCCCGCGTTGACTCAAGTCTTGTCGACGGTGCCTGCCGGGACGACCGTGCATGTTCCGCTGAGCAACCTGAGTTACATCGACCATTCCTGCCTGGAATTGCTGGAGGAATGGGGGCGGGCCAATGCGGCCAAGGGCTCGACGTTGGTGATCGAGGCGCGCGGGTTGAAGCGTCGGCTGGAAGGCCGGGTGAGGACGACGACGGGGATAGGCTCCGCGCCAGCCTGAACAGCAAAACAACGCCTGTAGGAGCTGGCAAGCCAGCTCCTACAGGCGGGATCAGGCCGGCTGATCCAGCGCCAACTCAACCCCCAGCTGTCGCGACAGGCATGGCCAGCGCTTCCACGCGGCTTCCGTGTCGGGGCTCTTGAGCTGTTCGCGATAAGCCTCCACGGACTCCAGCGCAAAGCTTTCTTCGTTGAGCATTTCATCCACTGCGTGGTGCACCGCTTCATCCAGCTGGTTGGCGAAGGCTTCGCCGATCAGCTGATGGGCAATGACATTGGCCACTGTGGTATCGGCCGGAATCAACGGCTGGCCAAAGTGCTTGATATACAGATCGTTGACCTCTTCGACCAGGCGATGAGCCAGGTAGGCCTCATCCAGCAGGCCATCGAGACCTTCGTGGCCGGCCAGGATGGCGGGCGGTTGCAGGAAGAAATGCTCGGCGATCTTCAGTACCGGCTTGATCTGGCTTTCGATACCGGCCTCGCGGGCCACGTCGTTGGCGGCGTCCAGCAAGTCCGGGACCAAGTCGATGTA
The DNA here is from genome assembly GCF_055380095.1 of Pseudomonas allii. Lineage (NCBI taxonomy): Bacteria > Pseudomonadati > Pseudomonadota > Gammaproteobacteria > Pseudomonadales > Pseudomonadaceae > Pseudomonas > Pseudomonas allii. The sequence goes on from NZ_AP039450.1 coordinate 58,581, forward strand.
GGCGGTGACAAAGCGGGTCATGACAATGTTGCGATCACCGTCAGCCAGGGAGATGGCCGAATGCAGGTGCGGCAATTGTTTTTCCAGTTGCAGGGCAAGCTGGCCAGTGCTGGCTTCGTGTTGATGGGCACGGGAAATCTGCTCGCGCAATGCGGCGGTGTTCATGAAAGCTCCAGTGATGCAGGCGTAGGAAAAGGGAGAAGATAAGGTAGCTCGTTTATACGAGCGCCTCAGACGCATTTGTCATAATTATTTCACGGTTATGCGCCTGCGTTATATCGAATTGCCATCGTTCGTCGGATAAACGATTCCGTGCCCGGTTTTATTGGCTCCAGCCAGTCATTTCTACTCATTTGCCCCTACACATTGCGGGGTTGCAGAGCCTGTCTATACTCGGATTTGTACGCGATTAGCTGATGACGCCAGACTGCATAAGCAGGCAAGGCCAGGCGGTTGTAAGCAGTATGGAAGCCGCTCCCTTCGACGCAGGTGCAAACCGGCGGGATAACAAGAACGATAAGGGGAACCCGCAATGATGCGACATCCACACGTTTGGATGGGCCTCCTGTTGTGGTCAGTATTCGGCCAGGCACATGCCGCCTGGACAACGAATATGGCGCCAGGGGCGACAGAAGTCAGTCACGCTGTGTTCGACCTGCACATGACCATTTTCTGGATCTGTGTGGTGATTGGCATCATCGTGTTTGGCGCAATATTCTGGTCGATGATCGTTCATCGCCGGTCCACGGGCCAGGTGGCGGCCAAGTTCCACGAGAGCACCACGGTGGAAATCCTCTGGACCGTCGTACCCTTGCTGATCCTGATCGCGATGGCCATTCCGGCGACCAAAACCCTGATCAATATCTACGACAGCAGTGAGTCGGATATCGACATCCAGGTCACCGGCTACCAGTGGAAGTGGCATTACAAATACCTGGGCCAGGACGTCGAGTTCTTCAGCAACCTGGCCACCCCTGCCGAACAGATCCACAACCAGGCGACCAAGGGCGAACATTATCTGCTGGAAGTCGACCAGCCGCTGGTGTTGCCGGTGGGCGCCAAGGTGCGCTTCCTGGTGACGGCCGCCGACGTGATCCACTCCTGGTGGGTGCCGGCGTTTGCGGTCAAGCGCGACGCGATTCCCGGCTTCGTCAACGAGGCCTGGACCCGTGTCGAGAAGCCTGGCATCTACCGTGGCCAGTGCGCCGAACTGTGCGGCAAGGACCACGGCTTCATGCCTATCGTGGTCGAGGTCAAGTCCAAGGCCGACTACGACACCTGGCTCGGCGAGCGCAAGGCAGAGGCCGCCAAGCTCAAGGAACTGACCTCCAAAGAGTGGACCCTGGAAGAGTTGGTGGCCCGTGGCGACAAGGTCTACCACACCACCTGCGTGGCCTGTCACCAGGCCGAAGGCCAGGGCCTGCCGCCGATGTTCCCGGCGCTCAAGGGGTCGAAGATCGCCACCGGCCCCGCCGCCGATCACCTGAGCCTCGTGTACCACGGCAAGCCCGGCACCGCGATGGCGGCGTTCGGCAAGCAGCTCTCGGAAGTGGATATCGCTGCCGTGGTGACCTACGAGCGCAACGCCTGGGGTAACAACAAAGGCGACATGGTCACGCCTAAAGACGTGCTGGCCATCAAGCAGGCGGAAAGCAAATGACCTCCCCCATGGCATTGACCTCGACCCGCCCCGCCCACTCGCTTGCAGGAGAACGACCATGAGCGCTGTGATCGACGACCATGGTCACGCCGACCATGCCCACGGCCCCGCCAAGGGCCTGATGCGCTGGGTGCTGACCACCAACCACAAAGACATCGGCACCATGTACCTGTGGTTCGCCTTTGCCATGTTCCTGCTCGGCGGCTCGTTCGCCATGGTGATCCGTGCCGAGCTGTTCCAGCCCGGCCTGCAGATCGTGCAGCCGGCGTTCTTCAACCAGATGACCACCATGCACGGCCTGATCATGGTGTTCGGCGCGGTGATGCCGGCGTTTGTCGGCCTGGCCAACTGGATGATCCCGTTGATGATCGGCGCGCCCGACATGGCCCTGCCGCGCATGAACAACTTCAGTTTCTGGCTGTTGCCGGCGGCCTTCCTGCTGCTGGTCTCGACGCTGTTCACGCCAGGCGGCGGGCCGAACTTCGGCTGGACCTTCTACGCCCCGCTCTCCACCACCTACGCGCCGGAAAGCGTGACGTTCTTTATCTTCGCCATCCACCTGATGGGTATCAGCTCGATCATGGGCGCGATCAACGTGGTCGCCACCATCCTCAACCTGCGTGCGCCGGGCATGACCTTGATGAAAATGCCGCTGTTCGTCTGGACCTGGCTGATCACCGCGTTCCTGCTGATCGCGGTCATGCCGGTGCTGGCCGGGTGCGTGACCATGATGCTGATGGACATCCACTTCGGCACCAGCTTCTTCAGCGCGGCCGGCGGTGGAGACCCGGTGCTGTTCCAGCATGTGTTCTGGTTCTTCGGCCACCCCGAGGTGTACATCATGATCCTGCCGGCCTTCGGCGCCGTCAGCTCGATCATCCCGACCTTTTCGCGCAAGCCGTTGTTCGGCTACACGTCGATGGTCTACGCCACGGCGAGCATCGCGTTCCTGTCGTTCATCGTGTGGGCGCACCACATGTTCGTGGTGGGTATCCCGTTGGTGGGCGAGTTGTTCTTCATGTACGCCACCCTGCTGATTGCCGTGCCCACTGGGGTGAAGGTGTTCAACTGGGTCAGCACCATGTGGCAAGGCTCGCTGACCTTCGAGACGCCGATGCTGTTTGCCGTGGCCTTCGTGATCCTGTTCACCATCGGCGGTTTCTCCGGGCTGATGCTGGCGATTGCCCCGGCGGACTTCCAGTACCACGACACCTATTTCGTGGTGGCGCACTTCCATTACGTACTGGTGCCCGGTGCGATCTTTGGCATCTTCGCCTCGGCCTACTACTGGCTGCCGAAATGGACCGGCCACATGTACGACGAAACCCTGGGCAAGCTGCACTTCTGGCTGTCTTTCGTGGGCATGAACATGGCGTTTTTCCCGATGCACTTCGTCGGGCTGGCGGGCATGCCGCGCCGGGTGCCGGACTACAACCTGCAGTTCGCGGATTTCAACATGGTCTCGTCGATCGGCGCATTCATGTTCGGCGCCACGCAGATCTTCTTCCTGTTTATCGTGATCAAGTGCATCCGTGGCGGCCCGCCGGCGCCGGCCAAGCCCTGGGATGGCGCCGAAGGCCTGGAGTGGAGCATCCCTTCGCCGGCGCCGTACCACACCTTCACCACGCCGCCGGAGGTCTAATGAACACGCCTTGGCACTGCGTACACGGCCAATGTGGGAGGGGGCAAGCCACCTCCCACAATGGCCTCATTCACATTGGGTGGGCGTAATGGCTGAATCCTTGCCGATCAAGCGCCTGGTCACGCGCCTGCTGATCCTGGTGGTGGCGATGTTCGCCTTCGGCTTTGCGCTGGTGCCGATCTACGACGTGATGTGCAAGGCGTTCGGCATCAACGGCAAGACCGCCGGGCAGTACGAGGGCGAGCAAGTGGTCGACCCGACGCGCCAGGTGCGCGTGCAGTTCTTGTCTACCAACGCCATCGACATGGTTTGGGATTTCTATGCCAAGGCTGACGAAGTGGTGGTCAACCCGGGCGCGGTGACCGAGATGCTGTTCGTGGCCCACAACCCGACCGACAAGCCGATGACCGCCCAGGCCGTACCGAGCATTTCCCCGGCCGAAGCGGCGATGTACTTCCACAAGACCGAGTGCTTTTGCTTCACCCAGCAAGTGCTGCAACCGGGCCAGCGCATCGAGATGCCGGTGCGTTTCATCGTCGACCGCGACATGCCCAAGGATGTGAAGCATCTGACCCTGGCGTACACGCTGTTCGATATCACTGCGCGCCAACCGCCGGTGGCTGTGCACAGCGGCGGCTAGCTACTGTTTGCCCCTTCAATCAGGAGAGCGAATACATGTCGACTCATGATACGTACTACGTACCAGCGCAAAGCAAATGGCCGATAATTGCCACGATTGGCCTGCTGGTCACCGTGTACGGACTGGCTGTGTGGTTCAACGACTTGAAGGCGGCACGCCCGGAATCCCACGGCCCGTGGATCTTTTTCGTCGGCGGGCTGCTGCTGGCCTACATGCTGTTCGGCTGGTTCGGTGCGGTCATCAAGGAAAGCCGCGCCGGTTTGTACAGTTCGCAGATGGACCGCTCGTTCCGTTGGGGCATGACCTGGTTCATCTTTTCCGAAGTGATGTTCTTTATCGCCTTCTTCGGTGCGCTGTTTTATGTGCGGCATATGTCCGGCCCGTGGTTGGGCGGTGAGGGTCACAAGGGCATTGCGCACATGCTGTGGCCGAACTTCGAATTCACCTGGCCGCTGCTCAACAACCCCGACCCGAAACTGTTTCCGCCGCCGGAGGGCACCATCAGCCCGTGGGGCCTGCCGCTGGTCAATACCATCCTGCTGGTGAGCTCCAGCGTGACCATCACTATCGCTCACCATGCCCTGCGCAAAGGCCATCGCGGTGCGCTGAAAATCTGGTTGGCGATCACCGTCCTGCTGGGTATGGCGTTCCTGGGCTTCCAGGCCGAGGAATACATCCACGCGTACAAAGAATTGGGCCTGACGCTCGGCTCCGGCGTTTATGGCGCAACCTTCTTCATGCTTACCGGTTTCCACGGCGCCCACGTAACCATTGGCACCCTCATTCTGTTCGTGATGCTGATGCGCATCCTCAAGGGGCATTTCAATGCCGAGCACCAGTTCGGCTTTGAGGCGGCCAGTTGGTATTGGCACTTTGTGGACGTGGTGTGGATCGGGCTGTTTTTCTTCGTCTACGTGCTGTGAGGCGGCTTACCACGGCGCATGAGAAACCAGTTGGCCGCTGAAAAAGCCCCAGGTGATCAAGGCCAGGGTGATCACGGCCAGCACCACACGCACGGTCAGGGCGTTGACGAGGCGGTTGGAGTTGCCCTCGTCCTTGACCAGGAAGAACAAGCCACTGAACAGGCTCACGACGGTCGCGATCAGCATCAGGGCAATAGCGGCTTTGAGCATGGTCGGGCTCCACGGGGATGGGCGGGCAATGAAAACAAGTATAGCCAGCGCCGCAAAACGCTTTCGTCCAGGGATCGCACCCACCTTAGTGGTGCTGGTGCTGCTGCCCTTGATGGTGGGGCTGGGGTTCTGGCAACTGTCGCGGGGCCATGAAAAGCAGCTGCTGGTAGACAGTTATGCCGAGCGACGCGCAGCGGAGCCGATCAGCAGTACGCAGCTCAATGACATGCCCGACCCGGCCTTTCGCCGCGTGCGCTTGCGCGGGCAGTTGGATGCCGAGCACAGCGTGTTTCTCGATAACCGCATGCGCGACGGCAAGGCCGGCGTAGAGCTGCTGCAACCCTTCCATGATCAGGCCAGCGGCCTGTGGCTGTTGCTCAATCGTGGCTGGTTGCCCTGGCCGGACCGGCGCACACCTCCGGCCTTCAGCACCCCGGAGCAGGTCTTGAATCTGGATGCCTGGGTCTACGTCGCCCCTGGCGAAACCTTCCAATTGCACGCCGACCCCGCCAGTGCGCAATGGCCACGCCTGCTGACGGCGCTGCACCCTGCTGCGTTGTGGGCGGAACTGGGGCGCAGCGGTTTCACCTATGAGCTACGTGCCGAGCCCGGCCCCGGCACTTACGAAACCACCTGGCCCATCGTGGCCATGGGGCCGGAAAAACACCTGGCGTATGCCGTGCAGTGGTTCGCCATGTCGCTGGCGTTGCTGGCGCTTTACCTCTACCTCGGATGGCACAACAAAAAGGAGAAGCCCCATGGGAGCGGCCATGAATCCACTCAACATGTCTGAGGTGCCTGATCGGCGCAAAGGCCGTTGGCAGTTGATCCTGATCCTGATGATGGTGATCGGCCCGATGGCGCTGGCCACCTTCATGTACAAGCTGCAGTTCTGGGTGCCGGACAGTCGCAGCTACCACGGCGAGATGATCGGCAACGGCCAGACCCGCGCCGACATTGGCGTGCCGGCCGATGAGCAGCGCTGGCAACTGCTGGTCACCGCGCCCGCCGCGTGTGCCGCCGATTGCCAGCAACTGGTCTACCTCGCACGCCAATTGCAGATTGGCCTGGGGCGCGACGCTTCCCGTGCCAGCCATGCCTTGGCCAGTGCGCAGCCGCTGGGCAGCGACTATGACGCCAAGCTCAAGGTCGAGTACCCGCAACTGCAACGCTACCCGCTGGACTTGTCGACCTTCAGTAAAAATGCCGCTGCGCCGGGCGATGCGCAGCTGTGGATCGTCGACCCCCACGGCAACCTGGTGCTGCGCTACGACGCTAGGGTCAAGGGCAAGGACTTGCTCAACGACCTGCGCCATCTGCTGAAACTGTCGAACATCGGATAGGGGCATCGTCATGGCCAAACCTGGATTTCGCCTCGCGTTGTTTGCCACCCTGCTGGCGCTGATCGTCGTGCTGCTGGGGGCGTATACCCGCCTGACCCACGCCGGCCTGGGGTGTCCGGATTGGCCCGGCTGCTACGGCTTTATCAGCGTGCCCAACACCGAAGCCCAACTGGCCCATGCCGAGCTGCATTTCCCCGACACGCCGGTGGAGGCCGACAAGGGCTGGGCCGAGATGACTCATCGTTACTTCGCCGGCACCTTGGGCTTGCTGATTGTGTTGCTGGCGGCGCGCTCGTGGAGCCATCGGCGCGATCCGGGCCAGCCGGTGAAACTGCCGCTGTTCGTGCTGGCGGTGGTGTTCGCCCAAGCGGCATTTGGCATGTGGACGGTGACATTGAAGCTGTGGCCGCAGGTGGTGACGGGGCATTTGTTGGGTGGTTTTGCGACCTTGAGCCTGCTGTTCTTGCTGACCCTGCGTTTGTCCGGCGTATTGCCCGCCTTGATCGTGCCCAAGCGCCTGCAATATTGGGCGACGGCAGGCTTGGTGCTGGTGATCGGCCAGATTGCATTGGGCGGCTGGGTCAGTTCGAACTATGCGGCGGTGGCCTGTATCGATTTGCCGACCTGTCATGGCGAGTGGTGGCCGGCAGCCGATTTTGCCAATGGCTTCCATCTCACCCAACACATCGGCCCCAATTACCTCGGTGGGCAGCTGGACAGCGAGGCGCGCACCGCCATCCACCTGACCCACCGCATCGGTGCCGTCATCGTCAGCCTGGTGCTGCTGGGCCTGGCGTGGCAGTTGCGCGCGGTAGGCATGACGCGGTTGGCTGGCTTGCTGCTGATCGCCCTGGCGGCGCAAATCGGCCTGGGCCTGAGCAATGTGTATTTCCATCTGCCGCTGCCGGTTGCAGTGGGCCACAACGCGGGCGGTGCGGCGTTGTTGCTGACGCTGGTACTGGTCAACTACCACGCCCGCACCAGCCTGGTCCGGGTGCGCAACCAGCTGCCGTTCGGCTGGCGCTTTATCCCGCGCAAGCACGTATCGGGGCTCGTTACCCTTAAAGGAGAGATGCCATGGCGACCTTGATCGGTGCGCGTCACGGCCAGGCCATCTGGCGTGACTACCTGGAACTGACCAAACCGAAGGTGGTGGTGCTGATGCTCATCACCTCGCTGGTGGGGATGTTCCTGGCGACCCGTGCCGGCGTGCCGTGGCCCGTGCTGGTGTTTGGCAACCTGGGGATTGCCCTGTGTGCGGGCGGCGCGGCGGCGGTGAATCATGTGGTGGATCGGCGGATCGATGCGGTGATGGCGCGCACCCACAAGCGGCCCTTGGCGGAAGGTCGTGTGTCGCCACTGGCGGCGTTGACGTTTGCATTGTTTCTGGCTGTTGCGGGGTTGGCGCTGCTGTTGGCGTTTACCAACCCCCTGGCGGCTTGGCTGACCTTGGCTTCGCTGCTGGGATACGCCGTGATCTACACCGGCTTTCTCAAGCGGGCGACGCCGCAGAACATTGTCATCGGTGGCCTGGCCGGTGCAGCGCCTCCTTTGCTGGGCTGGGTTGCGGTCACCGGACATATCAGCGCCGAGCCCCTGCTGCTGGTGCTGATCATCTTCGCCTGGACCCCACCGCACTTCTGGGCTCTGGCCATCCATCGCAAGGAGGAATACGCCAAGGCCGATATCCCGATGCTGCCGGTGACCCATGGCGAGCACTACACCAAGGTGCATATCCTGCTCTATACCTTCGCCCTGCTGGCGGTGAGCCTGATGCCCTACGTGATCCACATGAGCGGCCTGCTGTACCTAGGCTGCGCCCTGGTATTGGGCGGGCGCTTTCTGCAATGGGCCTGGGTGTTGTACCGTGGCGGTCGGCCGCACGCGGCGATCAACACCTTCAAGTACTCTATCTGGTACTTGCTGCTGCTGTTTATCGCCCTGCTCGTAGACCACTACTTACTGTTGAACCTATGACTCGAACTCAAAAGACTGTCTTCATCCTGGTGGCCCTGGTGGCATTGATCATGGGCCTGACCGTTAACAAAGTGCTTTCGGGCAAGGGCCAGGGTGACCCTACCGCGCTGATCGACGCTGGCATCATCCTGCTGCCGCAAAGCCGTCAGTTGCCGCCGGTGACCATGACCAACCAGGACGGCCAGCCGGTGCTGGTCAATGAATTGAAAGGCAAGTGGAGCCTGTTGTTCTTCGGCTATACCTTCTGCCCGGACATCTGCCCGACCACCCTCGCCCAGCTGCGCCAGATCAAGAGCGAGTTGCCTAAAGACGCGGTGGACAAGTTGCAGGTAATCCTAGTCAGCGTGGACCCGAACCGCGACACGCCGATTCAGCTCAAGCAGTACCTGGGTTACTTCGACCCGCAGTTCCAGGGCCTGACTGGCGCGAATGTGGAGGAGGTGCAGAAGGTCTCGAATGCGGTGAGCATTCCGTTCATTCCTGCGGACACCAGCAAGCCCAACTATACCGTCGACCACAGCGGCAACCTGGCGTTGATCGGGCCGGATGGGACGCAGCGTGGGTTTATTCGGGCGCCGTTGAACAACCAGAAGCTGGTGGCGCAGTTGCCGGGGTTGTTGAAGCGTCAGTAACAGGCAACACATAACAAATGTGGGAGGGGGCTTGCCCCCGATTGCTGAGTGCCAGTCACTGCATCTGGTGGCTGACCCACTGCTATCGGGGGCAAGCCCCCTCCCACATTTTTTGATCTCCAGTGTTTGGGAGATCGGGTTACATCAGAACGCCGGCTTGATCGCGCCTTTGTACTTCTCTTCGATGAATTGCTTCACTTCAGGCGTGTGCAGGGCGGCAACCAGCTTCTTCACGGCGTCCGAATCCTTATTGTCTTCGCGGGTCACCAGGATGTTCACGTAAGGCGAGTCGCTGCCTTCGATGACCAAGGCATCCTTGGACGGGTCCAGCTTGGCTTCCAGCGCGTAGTTGGTGTTGATCAGCGCCAGGTCGACCTGGGTCAGCACGCGCGGCAGGGTGGCGGCTTCCAGTTCGCGGAATTTCAGGCCTTTAGGGTTGGCGGTGATGTCCTTGATGGTCGACAGGATATTGGTCGGGTCCTTCAGGGTGATCAGGCCGTTCTTGGCCAGCAGCAACAGTGCGCGGCCGCCGTTGGTGGCGTCGTTCGGGATCACCACATTGGCGCCGCTTGGCAGTTCGTCCAGCTTCTTGTACTTGCTGGAGTAGGCGCCCAGGGGTTCCAGGTGCACCGCGCCGACGCTCACCAGGTGAGTGCCCTTGGCTTTGTTGAATTCATCCAGGTATGGCTGGTGTTGGAAGAAGTTGGCGTCCAGGCGCTTTTCCGCGACTTGTACGTTCGGCTGCACGTAGTCGGTGAAGACTTTGACCTGCAGGTCCACGCCTTCTTTGGCGAGGGCAGGCTTCACGAATTCGAGAATTTCCGCGTGTGGGACCGGCGAAGCGGCGACCGTGATGGTCTCGGCGTGGGCGGAAAACGCGGCAACGGCGGCGAAAGCAACCAGTAGTTTTTTCATCCAACAAACTCCTTGTTCGGGCATGTGCCGGCATGTCACCGGCAATGGCCGTTATTTTCGAGAAAAGTGCACCACCAGCTTGTCGCCGACGGTTTGCAGAATTTGCACCAGGATCAACAGCATCACCACCGTGACCACCATCACGTCAGTCTGGAAACGCTGGTAACCGAAACGGATCGCCAAGTCGCCCAGGCCACCGGCACCCACCACACCGGCCATGGCCGTGTAGGACACCAGTGTAATCGCCGTCACCGTGATCGCCGCGAAAATGCCCGGGCGGGCTTCGGGCAGCAGGGCGTTGGTGATGATCTGGCGCGTGCTGGCGCCCATGGACTGGGTGGCTTCGATGATGCCGCGGTCCACTTCACGTAGGGCGGTTTCCACCAGGCGTGCAAAGAACGGCGTCGCGCCCACCACCAACGGCGGAATCGCACCGGCCACGCCCAGCGAAGTACCGGTGATCAACACGGTGAACGGGATCATCACGATCAGCAGGATGATGAACGGCAGCGAGCGCAGGATATTCACGATCAGCGACAGCAGCGCGTACAGGCCTTTCTGTTCGAACAGTTGGCGCGGGCTGGTCAGAAACAGCAGCACGCCCAGGGGCAGGCCGAGCACCACGGTGAAGAACAGCGAACCGAACAGCATGGTCATGGTGTCGCCGGTGGCCAGCCAGATTTCGGACCAGTCGATATTGGCGAAGAAACTCAACAGGACGTCCATTAGCGCAGGATCTCCATGTGGACGTCAGCGGCGGTGAAGCGCGCAAACGCAGCTTCCATGTCGCCACCGGTGACGGCGAGGGTCAATTGCCCGTAAGGGATGTCTTTGATGCGGTCGATACGACCGGCGAGGATGCTGTAGTCCACGCCCGTTTCGCGGGCGACGGTGCCCAGCAGCGGCGCGTAGGTCGCTTCGCCCTGGAACGTCAGGCGCACGATACGGCCTGGCACGTGGGCGAAGTCGTCGCGCTGCTCGTTTTCGTCGACTTGCTCGGACTCTTGCACGAAGCGCTTGGTGGTCGCGTGCTTGGGGTGCAGGAACACATCGGCCACCGAGCCTTGCTCGACGATCACGCCAGCGTCCATCACCGCCACCTGGTCGCAGACGCGGCGGATCACGTCCATTTCATGGGTGATCAGCACGATGGTGAGCTTCAACTCGCGGTTGATCTCGGCCAGCAGTTGCAATACCGAGGCGGTGGTCTGCGGGTCAAGGGCGCTGGTGGCTTCGTCGCACAGCAGGATCTTTGGTTTGGTCGCCAGGGCGCGGGCGATGCCGACGCGTTGTTTCTGGCCGCCGGACAACTGCGCCGGGTACTTTTTGGCGTGGTCCGACAGGCCGACGCGGGCGAGCAGTTCTGCGACGCGCAGGTCGATGTCCTTGCGCGACAGTTCGCCGGCCAGGGTCAGTGGCAGCGCCACGTTGTCGGCGACGGTCTTGGAGGCCAGCAGGTTGAAGTGCTGGAAGATCATCCCGACCTGCTGGCGGAAACGGCGCAGGCCGTTGGCGTCCAGGGCGGTGACTTCTTCGCCGTCTACCGTGATCTTGCCACCGCTCGGTTCTTCGAGGCGGTTGATCAGGCGCAGCAGGGTGCTTTTACCCGCACCGGAGTGGCCGATCAGGCCGAACACCTGGCCGTTTTCGACACTCAGACTGGTGGCGTGCAGTGCGGGAATATCCCTACCGGCGACGCGGTAGGTTTTATGGACGTTTTGAAACTCGATCACGTAGCGAACCTTGTGGGGCGCATGGAAAAGGGATCAGCGGTTAGCCGGGCGCGCATTTTAGCCTGTCCGTATAGCGTTTCTTAGCATTTATTTCGTATTCAACCAGCGATTTGGCAATAACGCGATCAAAGGTCATAAAAAAGGAACGGTACAAAATCGTGCCAGTCACTACTTAAGCAACTCGATTTCCCAGGTGCCGTGCCTGGGGTTTTGCTCAAACGAGCCGGGGAACGCTCTGGCCACCTTGAATAAGGAGTTATGACTGATGAGCACCAAAAAGCCAAAGAGCGAACTCGCAGGGACCGACACCCTGGATCGTAGTAACACCAACGCCAAGCTGCAGGCCCTGGAGGCGTTCCGCGCCGATGCAACCGGTCAGGCCCTGCGCACCAACCAAGGCGTCAAGATTTCCGACAACCAGAACACCCTGAAAGTGGGTTCCCGTGGCCCGTCGCTGCTCGAAGATTTCATCATGCGTGAAAAAATCACGCACTTTGACCATGAGCGTATCCCGGAGCGCATCGTGCATGCCCGTGGCACTGGCGCCCACGGCTATTTCCAGACTTACGAGAACCATTCGGCGCTGACCAAAGCCGGGTTCCTGCGTGACCCTGGGCATAAAACGCCGGTCTTCACGCGTTTTTCCACCGTGCAAGGCCCGCGTGGTTCGGGTGACACCGTACGTGACGTGCGCGGTTTTGCCGTGAAGTTCTTCACCGAAGAAGGCAACTTCGACCTGGTGGGCAACAACATGCCGGTGTTTTTCATTCAGGACGCGATCAAGTTTCCTGACTTCGTGCACGCGGTGAAGCCCGAGCCGCACAATGAAATTCCTACAGGTGGTTCGGCGCACGATACCTTCTGGGACTTCGTCTCGTTGCAGCCTGAATCGGCGCACATGGTGATATGGGCGATGTCTGACCGCGCCATTCCAAAAAGCCTGCGCAGCATGCAGGGGTTTGGCGTGCACACCTTCCGCTTAGTGAATGCCGAGGGTAAATCCAACTTCGTCAAATTCCACTGGCGTCCTACGGCGGGCACTTGCTCGCTGGTGTGGGATGAAGCCCAGAAGCTCGCCGGTAAAGATACCGACTACCATCGCCGCGACCTCTGGGAAGCCATTGAGATGGGCGACTACCCCGAGTGGGAGTTGGGCGTGCAGGTGATTCCCGAGGACAAGGAGCATGCGTTCGACTTCGACATCCTTGACCCGACCAAGCTGATCCCTGAGGAACTGGTGCCGATCACGCCGCTGGGCAAGATGGTGCTCAACCGCAACCCGGACAACTTCTTCGCTGAAGTCGAGCAGGTCGCGTTCTGCCCAGGCCATATCGTGCCGGGTATCGACTTCTCCAACGATCCATTGCTGCAAGGTCGGCTGTTTTCCTACACCGACACGCAGATCAGCCGACTCGGCGGGCCGAATTTTCACCAGTTGCCGATCAACCAGCCGGTGACGCCGCTGCATAACAACCAGCGCGATGCCATGCACCGCAGCACCATCGATAAAGGGCGCGCCGCTTATGAGCCGAACTCCATCGATGGCGGCTGGCCGAAAGAAACCCCACCGGCTGCGCAGGATGGTGGTTTTGAGTCCTACCCTGAGCGCATCGACGCCCACAAGATCCGTGAGCGCAGCGAGTCGTTCGGTGATCACTTCTCCCAGGCGCGTCTGTTCTTCCACAGCATGAGCAAGCACGAACAGGAGCACATCATTGCGGCCTACAGCTTTGAGCTGGGCAAGGTCGAGCGCGAGTTTATCCGCGCGCGTCAGGTCAACGAGATCCTGGCCAACATCGACCTGGAACTGGCCAAGCGCGTGGCGCAGAACCTGGGGCTGCCCGCACCGACCAAAGGCACGGTGCCGGTACGTAAAACCCAGCCGGAGCGTTCGCCTGCGCTGAGTCAGGCGAATTTGCTGCCGGGCGATATCAAGACCCGTAAGGTGGCGATCCTGGCGGCCAATGGTGTGGACGGAGCGGCGATTGCCGCTTTGAAGAAGGCGCTGCAAGCCGAAGGTGCGCATGCCAAGCTGCTGGGGCCGACCTCGGCGCCGGTGAAGACGGCTGATGGCAAGAGCCTGCCGGTAGATGCGTCGATGGAAGGCCTGCCGTCGGTTGCGTTCGATGCGGTGTTCATCCCCGGCGGCAAAGAGTCGGTGAAGGCGTTGAGTGGCGATGGGGTGGCGCTGCATTACGTGCTGGAGGCGTACAAGCATCTGAAGGCGATTGCCGTGGCCAGTGATGCCAAGCCCTTGCTGGATCTGCTGAAACTTGAAGTGGATGCGGGGTTGATCGTGGGCGCGGACGCCAAGGCGTTCAAGGCGTTCTTTGCCGCGATTGGGCAGCATCGGGTGTGGGATCGTGAGGCGAAGGCCAAGGCGATTCCGGCTTAAGTCTTTGGTTGTTTTTTAGATCGTCATCGGGGGCAAGCCCCCTCCCACACTTTTAATGTATTCACAGCTCAAAATGTGGGAGGGGGCTTGCCCCCGATGGTTTTATTCCGCCTTGCGCGGAATCAGCACAACTTGCGCCGGAATCTTCTTTAGAATCTGCCGGTGAATCTTCAGGTCATACCCCGAATCAATTCGCTTCACCCGTTTGGTCAGCAACGTGGCCAGCCATGGGTAATCCTCTGTGCGCGGCGCCTGGATGCTCACATCGCACTGATAATTCACCACGTCGGTGGCAATCGCATCCAACTGATGGCGCAGTTCTTCGATGTTGGTGAGGTTCAATGCCACGGTGGTGCTGGGTGCCGTCGGGTCGATGACCTTGGCGGCGGGCTTGGCTTCGGCGGCTTTCAGGTCGGCTTCGGCTTTATCCAGCTCGGCCTTGCGCGCATGGCTGATGGCGCTGTTGACGCCGCCGGTCAGCGCGGGGGCCTTGGGCATCAGGGCGCGGGCACGGCTGAGGGCGGTCGCGGCGGCGTTTACATCACCCTTTTGCAGCACGATCTGGCTGCGTTGCAAGTAGGCTTCGGCCAATTGCCGCTGGTAGGTTTCCAGCGCTGGGTCGTTGGGCGATTGGGCTTGCAGCGCCGCCAATTGGTCCTCGGCAGTGGCAAGCTCGCTGCTGGCCAGGTTTTGCTCCAGCTGTGCGATGGCCACAGCGCGTGCGTCCGGGGCCTCGGGGGCGGCGGGCGGTGTGCTTTGACAGGCGCCCAGCAGCAGGGAAAATGCGGCAAGGAGCAGATAACGGGAGGTGAACGGCTTCATTCCTGCGACTCTCTATTTGCGCAAAAAGCGAGCAAGTCTACACCCCTCGACGGGGCAGGACAAAACTCAGCAGAAACAGGGCGGCTGCCGTGACCACAATCGATGGCCCGGCCGGCGTGTCCTTGAACCAGGACAGTGCCAGGCCCCCGCACACGGCGAGCATCCCCAGCAGGCTGGCGCCGATTGCCATCTGCTCCGGTGAGCGGGCGTGGCGCTGGGCAGCGGCCGCGGGAATAATCAGCAGCGACGTGATCAACAATACGCCGACAATCTTCATCGCGACAGCAATCACCACGGCGATCAACAACATCAGGGCCATGCGCAGGGCCGGCACCGGCAAACCTTCCACCGTAGCCAGTTCTTCATGCACGGTGATCGCCAGCAGCGGGCGCCACAGGGCCACCAGCAGCACCAGCACGGCCGCGCTGCCGCCGAGGATCCAGGCAAGGTCGCCAGGGCTGATCGCCAGCAGGTCGCCGAACAGGTAGGCCATCAAGTCGATGCGCACTTCATGCATGAAGCTCAGCACCACCAGGCCCAGGGACAGGGTGCTGGGTGCCAGGATGCCCAATAGGGTGTCGGAGGCCAGGGGCTGGCGCTGTTGCAGGGTCACCAGCAGCACCGCCAACAACAGGCAGCCGACCGTCACGGCGATGGTCGGGCTGACATCCAACAGAAAGCCCAGGGCCACGCCGAGCAACGCGGCGTGCGACAAGGTGTCGCCAAAATAGGCCATGCGCCGCCAGACCACAAACGAGCCCAGCGGGCCCGCCACCAACGCCAAAGCCAAGCCTGCCAGCAGGGCGTAGAGCATAAAATCAGCCATGCTTGCAGCTATCTCCATGAACGTGGGTATGAGGGGCGGCGGGGTCATCGACGACGGCGCCATGCAGGTCGTGGGCGTGGTCGTGATGGTGGTGGTAGATCGCCAGGCTCTGGGCATTCTTGCCGAACAGCTCAACGAACGCCGGGTCGCCGCTGACCTGTTCCGGGTGGCCCGAGCAGCACACGTGGCGATTGAGGCACACCACCTGATCGGTGGTGCTCATCACCAGATGCAAATCGTGGGACACCATCAGCACGCCGCAGCCATGGCGGTCGCGCAGGCGGGTGATCAGGCTGTACAGCTCGGCCTGGCCAGCGACGTCGACGCCCTGCACGGGCTCATCCAGCACCAGCAGTTCCGGCTCGCGCAACAGGGCGCGGGCCAGCAGCACGCGCTGCATTTCGCCGCCGGAGATGCTTTGCACCGGGCTGTCGATCACCTGTTCGGCGCCGACTTCCCTGAGCGCAGCCTGGGCGCGGGCACGGTCCACGCCGGGCACCAGGCGCAGGAAACGCAGGACGGACAGTGGCAGGGTCGGATCCACATGCAGTTTCTGCGGCATGTAGCCGACGCGCAGCCTGGGCTTGCGCCACACGCTGCCGGTATCGGGCTTGAGCAGGCCCAGTACGGCGCGCACCAGGGTGGTCTTGCCGGCGCCGTTGGGGCCGATCAGGGTAACGATCTGCCCCGGCTCCACGCTCAGTGCGATGTTATCCAGCACGTTTTGACCGGCGAACGTGACCCCGACCTGTTCCAGGCGGATTAACGCGTTGCTCATCAAGCCCCCTGGCAGCCCGAACAAAGGCCGACCACTTCGACCGTTTGCCCTTCGACCCGAAAGCCGACCTCGGCAGAACTCTTGATGATGGCGTCGCTGATGCTTTTTTGTTCAAGCTCGATGGCGGCGTGGCACTCGCGGCAGATCAGGAACTGGCCCTGGTGCGCGTGTTCCGGGTGGCTGCAGCCGACGAAGGCGTTCAGCGAAGCGATGCGATGCACCAGGCCGTTTTCCAGCAGGAAATCCAGCGCGCGGTACACGGTGGGCGGCGCGGCGCGGCGGCCATCCTGCTCGCTGAGTACGCCGAGAATGTCGTAGGCGCCCAGCGGCTTGTGGCTCTGCCACACCAATTCCAGCACGCGGCGACGCAGTGCGGTCAGGCGCAGACCCTTCTGTGTGCACAGGGTGTCGGCCTCCGACAGCGCGGTATGCACGCAGTGAGAGTGGTCATGGGGACGGCTGGCAAGCGGTGTTTTAGGCATGAGCGGCGACAGATATTTGATAGAGACGTTATTATGTTACCCGTTCCTACGCCATTGAGTGGTCATCGTGTCCCGACTTTTTCCCGTTTTTGTCGTATTTGTCACCAGTTTGTTCATTACTGGCGCCGCTCAGGCCGAGGTCAAGGTGTTGACCAGCATCAAGCCGTTGCAGTTGATCGCAGCGGCTGTACAGGACGGTGTGGCGGTTCCGGAGGTGTTGTTGCCGCCGGGTGCGTCGCCGCATAACTATGCGTTACGACCATCCGACGTACGGCGCGTGCAGTCGGTGGACTTGCTGTACTGGATTGGCCCGGATATGGAGAGTTTCCTGCCGCGGGTGCTGAAAGGTCGTACGGCTGCAACTGTGGCAGTGCAGGATCTGCCGGGCATGAAGCTGCGCCGTTTTGCCGAAGATAGCCACTCACACGCCGACGATGCCGACGAGCATGACCATGATCACCGTCCAGGCAGCCTCGATGCGCACCTGTGGCTGTCGACCGTCAATGCGCGTGTGATTGCAGCACGTATGGCGACTGACCTGGCCGCCGCCGACCCCGCCAACGCCGCGCGTTACCAGAGCAACGTGAAAGCCTTCGACGAGCGTCTGGATGCCCTGGATGCTCGCCTGAAAACCCGCCTTGCTCCGATCGATGGCAAGCCTTACTTCGTGTTCCACGAAGCCTTCGATTACTTCGAAGACGCTTATGGGCTCAAGCATGCCGGTGTGTTCAGCGTGGCCGCCGAGGTCCAGCCGGGCGCCCAGCATGTGGCAGCGATGCGCACTCGTTTGCAGGAAGTGGGCAAGACGTGCGTGTTCAGTGAGCCGCCGTTGCGTCCGCGCCTGGCTGAAACGCTGGTTGCCGGGTTACCGGTGAAGTTGGCGGAGTTGGATGCGTTGGGTGGTTACACCCCGGCTACCGCTCAAGGCTACGAGCAGGTGCTGGATAAGTTGGGCAACGATCTGGCGGGTTGCCTGGAATCACTCTGATAGCCAACGAAGACTAAATGTGGGAGGGGGCTTGCCCCCGATGGCGGTGTGTCAGTCACTAATATGTCGACTGATTCACTGCAATCGGGGGCAAGCCCCCTCCCACATTTTTTGATCTCACGGGTCTTTAGAGGGCAAATGGCAGTTGCACGCTGACCTGCTGACGCTGCACCAGCCGATGCTCGAACTCCGCCGGGTCATGGATCAACACATCCTGCCCGGCAAACGACTCAGCCGCGATCAGGCGTGACAGCCAGAACCGCACACAGGCCACGCGCAACATCGTCGGCCACAGTTCTGCCTCTTTCGCGGTAAACGGCCGCAGCCCCGCATACGCCCCCAGCAATGCCCGGGCGCGTTGCCCATCAATCACGCCGTCGGCGTCCGAGCACCAGTCATTCAGGGCGATTGCCACGTCGTACAACATAGGGCCGGAGCAGGCGTTGTAGAAGTCGATCAGGCCGGTGAGGTGCGTGCCTTCGAACATCGCGTTGTCGCGGAACAGGTCGGCGTGCACGTTGGCGCGCGGCAGGGCGAGGATCTCGGCCTTGTGCGCTGCGATCTCGGTCAGGGCATCTTGCAGCAGGCGCTGCTGCGCGTCGTTCAGGTGCGAAATCAGTTGCGCACCTTCACTGAGCATCCAGTCCAGGCCGCGATCGGTCTTGCGTTCGAGGACTTTCTCGCCCTGCGTCGCCAGGTGCAGATGGCCCAGCAGGTCGCCGACCTGGGCGCAGTGCTGGGCGTTGGTGTCCTTGATGTGCTTGCCGGCCAGGCGCGGTTGCAGCAGCGCCGGTTTACCTTTCAGTTCGCGCAAGGCCACGCCATCGGTGGTGCGCAGGGCGTAAGGCACCGGCAGGTCGGCGTCGTGGAGCACGTCGAGCAGTTCGATGAAAAACGGCATTTCGGCAACCGGGCCACGCTCGACCAGGGTCAGGACGAACTCACCCTGCTCCAGTCTGACAAAAAAATTAGTGTTTTCGCTACCGGCGGCAATCCCCTGGAAGTCGATCAGGCGGCCGAGGCCGTAAGGGGCAAGAAAGGTTTCCAGCTCAGGCCGAGCCAGGGGGGTGAACACAGACATGGTTAAAACTGCCAGTACGGGCGCCGCGGTGCGCGGCGCCAATTGAAGTTAAGAAATCATTTCCATTCGAAGATCTTCCATGACGGGATCAGCATATCCGGCTGGTCAGAACGGATGAAGTTCGCATCGGTTCCGTCCGCGCGCACCAGGAAATACGGCGGCGCGCCTTTTACAGTTACCTTGATCGCGTACAGGAAACCGTTTTGGCGATATTCCTGGATAGTTCTGTCGCCTTCCGTGCGAATGGTCACTTCCGGATCACCCGAAGGCGCGCTGTCCGCCGCCATCGCAGCCATCGGAGTGAGTGCAATCAAGCCAGTCAACAGCAGGCGATTGAATGTACGCATGATAACCTTGTCCCTTTGTCGTCATTGGTCCGGCTATTCTAGCGCCTGACCCGCCGAAAAGGTTGATTCTGCTCATGAGCCAAGCACCCCTCGTCCTGGTGGACGGTTCTTCCTATCTGTACCGCGCCTTCCACGCGTTGCCACCGCTGACCACCTCCAAAGGCCTGCCTACCGGCGCGGTCAAGGGCGTGTTGAACATGCTCAAGAGCCTGCGCAAGCAGTACCCGGGTAGCCCCTTCGCGGTGGTGTTCGACGCCAAGGGTGGGACCTTTCGCGATGACATGTACGCCGAATACAAGGCCAACCGCCCGAGCATGCCCGATGATATGCGCGTGCAAATCGAGCCGTTGCACCAGAGCGTGATCGCGCTGGGCTTCCCGTTGCTGTGCGTCGAAGGCGTCGAGGCCGATGACGTGATCGGCACCCTGGCGCGCAGCAGTGCGGCGGCTGACCGCCCGGTGGTGATCTCCACCGGTGACAAGGACATGGCGCAACTGGTCGACGGGCACATTACCTTGGTCAACACCATGACCGGTAGCGCGATGGACATCGAGGGCGTGAAGGAGAAATTCGGTGTCGCTCCCGAGCAGATCATCGACTATCTGGCGCTGATGGGCGATTCGTCCGACAACATTCCGGGGGTTCCAGGTATTGGTCCGAAGACTGCGTCCGGCTTGCTGGTCGGCGTTAACGGCGGCATTAAAGAGCTTTATGAGCAGCTGGATATTGTGCCGACCCTGCCTATCCGTGGCGCCAAGACGTTGCCGGCCAAGCTGGAAGAGCATCGGGAGAGCGCTTTTCTTTCCTACCAATTGGCGACGATCAAGTGTGATGTACCATTGGATGTTGGCCTGGATGACCTGCACCTGACCGAGCCGGATCGCGAGAAGCTGCTGGAGTTGTACACGTTGCTGGAGTTCAAGAGCTGGATTGATGAGATCCAGCGCGACGCCAAGCGTGTGGAGCTCAAGGCTGCGCCGGTTGCCGAAGAAGCTGTTGAGGCGGCAGCGCCGGCAGAGAGCCTCTACACTACCATCCTCGACCAGGCGACGTTCGACACCTGGTTGAAGAAGCTCAACGACGCGAAGTTGTTCGCCTTCGACACCGAAACCACCGGTATCGATGCACAGCAGGCGCAGTTGGTCGGCGTCTCCTTCGCTGTGCAGCCCCATGAAGCGGCCTACATCCCGCTGACCCATTCCTACATCGGCGCGCCGGAGCAGTTGGACCGCGACACCGTGCTGCTGGCCCTGAAACCGCTGCTGGAAGACCCGACCAAGCTCAAAGTCGGCCAGCACGCCAAGTTCGATATGAACATCCTGGCCAATTGCGCTATCGGCGGCGACCCGGCGCAGGGCATTGCCGTGCGTGGCATTGCGTTCGACACCATGCTTGAGTCCTATGTGCTGAACTCCACGGCAACCCGTCACGACATGGACAGCCTGGCCAAGAAGTACCTGGACTACGACACCGTCGCCTTCCAGGACATCGCCGGCAAGGGCGCCAAGCAGTTGACCTTCGACCAGATCGCCCTGGAGCAGGCCGGCCCTTATGCGGCGGAAGATGCTGATGTGACTTTGCGTTTGCATCAGGCGCTGTTTGCCCAATTGAGCGCAATTCCGAGCCTGGCGAGTGTACTCACGGATATCGAGATTCCATTGGTACCGGTGCTGGCGCGTATCGAGCGCCAGGGTGCACTGGTTGACAAGGACCTGCTGGGTATCCAGAGCATCGAGCTGGGCAACAAGATGGTTGAGCTGGAGCGCCAGGCGTTCGAGATCGCCGGCGAGGAGTTCAACCTGGGCTCGCCCAAGCAGCTCGGCGCGATTCTTTACGAAAAGCTCGGCCTGCCGGTGCTGAAGAAAACCGGCAAGGGCCAGGCGTCGACGGCCGAAGAAGTGCTGGCCAAGCTGGCTGAAGATGACTACCCGCTGCCCAAGGTGCTGATGCAGTACCGCAGCATGAGCAAGCTGAAAAGCACCTACACTGATCGCCTGCCGGAACAGATCAACCCGCGTACCGGGCGTATCCACACCTCCTATCACCAGGCGGTGGCCGCGACCGGTCGCTTGTCTTCCAGTGATCCGAACCTGCAGAACATCCCGGTGCGCACCGCCGAAGGGCGGCGGATTCGCCAGGCATTTGTCGCGCCCAAGGGCTATAAGCTGCTTGCGGCGGACTATTCGCAGATCGAGCTGCGGATCATGGCGCACCTGTCCAAGGACGAAGGCTTGATGAACGCCTTCCGTCACAACCTGGACGTACACACCGCCACGGCAGCCGAGGTGTTCAAGGTTGAGCTGGGCGAGGTCACCTCCGACCAGCGCCGCAGTGCCAAGGCGATCAACTTCGGTCTGATTTACGGCATGGGCGCGCAGAAGCTGGGCAAGGACATCGGCGTCGATACCAAGACGGCCAAGGCTTACATCGATGTGTATTTCGCCCGTTATCCCGGGGTTCGCGAGTACATGGAGCGCACCCGCGCCCAGGCGGCAGACCAAGGCTACGTGGAAACCTTCTTCGGCCGTCGCCTGTACTTGCCCGACATCAACTCCAACAAGCCCCAGGAGCGCGCGGCCGCTGAACGCACCGCGATCAACGCGCCGATGCAGGGCACGGCGGCAGACATCATCAAGAAAGCCATGGTGCTGGTGGACAAATGGCTGACCGATTCGGGCCTTGATGCCAAGGTGATCCTGCAGGTGCACGATGAATTGGTACTGGAAGTGCGTGAGGATCTGGTTGCACAGGTCAGCGAGAAGATTCGCGAGCACATGAGTGCAGCTGCGAAGCTGGACGTACCGCTGCTGGTGGAAGTGGGCGTTGGAAATAACTGGGATGAAGCGCACTGATTTGCGGGCTCTGCCATCGCGTTGAGTGGTGGCAGAGTGCTTTAGTGCGGAAATCACTGTCGGTTATTTCAAATAGTTTTTCTGGCCTGCCGGAACTTAACCCGTGAACTGCTACTCAGAGTTACTGAATGGGTGGTGAAGCCCTTCAATGCTCCTATGTTGTGTTAAGTGTTGGCAGATATCTGGACCCCGCCCTAGCGGTCCGGAACTTGAACCCCGAACTTCCCCTCCCCATACGAAGTCCGGGGTTTTTTTTGCCTGCAGAAAAGTTATTCCGCGAGTTCCGCGCCCTTGTCCGCCAATTCCATCCATCCAGCCAGCACGGTGTAAGCCTCTTCCAAGCCCATGCGCTTTGGCGCCGAGAACAGCTGGATAGTAATGGCGTCGCCCCAGCCTTTACGGATTTCAGACTGCACTTTGAGCAAGGTGTTCTTGGCCGCGCCGTAGGTGAGCTTGTCTGCCTTGGTCAGCAGGATATGCATCGGCATGCCGCTGGCGACCGCCCAATCGAGCATCAACAGGTCAAAATCGGTCATCGGATGGCGGATGTCCATCATCAGAATCAAACCTTTCAAACTCTCCCGGCCCCCCAGGTAAGCCTCTAGGTGACGCTGCCAGTGCAGCTTCAACGGGATAGGTACTTTTGCGTAACCGTAGCCCGGCAGGTCGACCAGACGCCGATCATCGTCTAGCTTGAAGAAATTGAGGAGTTGCGTGCGGCCCGGGGTTTTCGAGGTGCGTGCCAGGCTGGCGTGAGTCAAGGTGTTCAGCGCGCTGGACTTGCCGGCATTGGAGCGACCGGCAAAGGCGACTTCAAAGCCTTCGTCATCGGGGCATTGGTCAACTTTGGCGGCGCTGAGCATGAACGTGGACTGTTGGCACAGGCCGAGGATGGGATTCTTGAGTTGCATGAGATTTCCGATGTGGGCGGTGCCGAGAAAGGGTGCGGCAAGCGGTGTCGTTTCCGTTTCAGTAGCGCCAGTATATAATGCCGCAGATTTTGTGTGTGCTTTGTCCCAGCGAAGGATGAAGTTCACGGGAGCGATAGACCTTTATTGCGCATTAGAACGCAAAACGCTCTCAAACCCTGAAATGGTCGACGTATGACCAAGTGGTTGCTCGCTATCGGTGTCCTGGTCCCGCTTTACGGCGCTCAGGCTACACAGGATCCGGAAGCGGTGTACAACCGAGTTTGCGTGGCTTGCCATGCCGGCCAGTTGCCCAACGCCCCCAGACGGGGTGACCAGGCAGCCTGGGCGCCAAGACTGGCGCAGGGCATGGACACGCTGGTGCAACACGTGACCCAGGGTTTCAAGGCAATGCCGCCGCGTGGTTTGTGCATGGACTGCAGTACTGAGGATTACCAGGCCATCATTGAATTGATGGTGAGTAAACCCGGTAGATAACTCTTAAACCCCTTAGCCGTAGTTGGATTAGCTGATGAACAAACTGATCGTGAGTCTGCTGTTGACCTTGGGCATCACCGGTGTTGCCCATGCTGCAGGCGACGCTACAGCGGGCCAGGCGAAAGCCGCCGTATGTGGTGCTTGCCATGGACCGGATGGTAACAGCCCGGCGCCGAACTTCCCCAAACTGGCCGGCCAGGGCGAGCGTTACCTGACCAAGCAGATGCAGGATATCAAGTCCGGCAAGCGCACGGTCCTGGAAATGACCGGCTTGTTGACCAACCTCAGCGATCAGGACCTGGCAGACATCGCGGCGTATTTTGCCAGCCAGAAAGGCAGTGTGGGAGCTGCTGATCCGAAACTGGTGGCCCGCGGCGAGAAACTGTTCCGCGGCGGCGACCTGGATAAAGGCCTGCCTGCCTGCACCGGCTGCCATTCGCCCAATGGCGCGGGCATCGCCGCCGCCGGCTTCCCGCACTTGAGCGGCCAGCACGCCACCTACATCGCCAAGCAGCTGACCGATTTCCGTAAGGAAGAGGCAGGGCGCACCAACGATGGCGACGCGGCGATCATGCGCACCATCGCCCGCAAGCTGAGTGACGAGGACATTGCGGCGGTCTCCAGCTACATCCAGGGCCTGCACTGAGGTGCACGCAACGTTAACACTCGATTAATCCCGTGATGCAAGCATAAAAAGGGTGGCCCAGGCCGCCCTTTTTTGTGGCCGGTGCCGTTACACTAACGAACTCATGCCCGCGTAGACCTGTCACAACAAAGGTCGCGTGAGGCGACTTTATTTGTCCAGGAGTAAAGCATGCGTAATCTGATCCTCAGCGCCGCTCTCGTCACTGCCAGCCTCTTCGGCATGACCGCACAAGCTGCCGACGTGCCGCTTGAAGCCGGTAAGACCTACGTTGAATTGGCCAACCCGGTTCCGGTTTCCGAACCCGGCAAGATCGAAGTGGTGGAGCTGTTCTGGTACGGCTGCCCGCATTGCTACGCTTTTGAACCGACCATCAACCCATGGGTTGAAAAACTGCCAAAGGATGTGAACTTCAAGCGCATCCCGGCCATGTTCGGCGGTCCATGGGATGCTCATGGCCAACTGTTCCTGACCCTGGAAGCCATGGGTGTCGAGCACAAAGTCCACAACGCGGTATTCGATGCGATCCAGAAGCAAGGCAAGCGCCTGACCAAGCCAGACGAAATGGCTGATTTCGTGGCCACCCAGGGTGTCGACAAGGACAAGTTCCTGGCCACCTTCAACTCCTTCGCCATCCAAGGCCAGATCAAGCAGGCCAAGGAGCTGGCGCAAAAGTACGGCGTGCAAGGCGTTCCAACCATGATCGTCAACGGCAAATACCGTTTCGACCTGGGCACTTCCGGTGGTCCTGAGCAGACCCTCAATGTTGCCGACCAACTGATCGCCAAAGAGCGCGCAGCCAAGTAAGGGGCCCGTCATGCGCCGTTGGGGTACCGAACGTGTGGTTGGCCTGCATGATCCGCAGGTCAACGAACATCACCTGGAGTCAACGGGCCTGCCGGCAGACAGTCGTCTGCGCCTGCTCAGCTTCAATATCCAGGTGGGCATCAGTACCGAGAAGTATCGGCATTACCTCACCCGTGGATGGCAGCACCTGCTGCCCCACAACGGGCGTGCCGGCAACTTGCAAAAAATCGGCAACCTGCTGAACGACTTCGACCTGGTCGCCCTGCAGGAAGCTGATGGTGGCAGCATGCGCTCCGGCTATATCAACCAGGTGGAACACCTGGCCCAGCTGGGTGCCTTCCCTTATTGGTATCAGCAGCTCAACCGTAACCTCGGGCGTCTGGCGCAGCACAGCAATGGTGTGCTCAGTCGCTTGAAGCCCTCAGTCATCGAAGATCACCCGTTACCCGGACCCAAGGGGCGGGGTGCGATCCTCGTGCGCTTTGGCGAAGGCCCGGAGGCGCTGGTGGTCGTGATGATGCACCTGGCACTGGGTGCCCGCACTCGCACGATGCAACTGGCCTACATCCGAGAGCTGATTGGCAATTACAAGCACCAGGTGCTGATGGGGGACATGAATACCCACGCCAGTGACCTGTTACAGAATTCTCCGTTGCGCGACCTCGGGCTACTGGCGCCGCAAGCCGAAGCCACGTTCCCCAGCTGGCGCCCGCAACGCTGCCTTGACCATATCCTGCTCAGTCCTACCCTCACACTCGAGAGTGTGCAGGTGCTGGCGCAGCCCATCTCCGATCACCTGCCGGTCGCGGTAGAGATTCGTCTGCCGGGTTCGCTCACGGCTGATGCATTACCCGCGTTGAGCCCAGGCCCCCGCGGACCCCTTGCATGAGCGACGACGCCCAGCGCTGGAAAGAGAAATACCTCAAGAGCATCGAGCAACAAGACAAACTCGAACGCCGCTGGGCTGCCCGTCTCGACCTGCTGCGCCGTGGACTGGTGCGCAGCACGCTGGCGGCTGAGGGCACTGATCGCGCAGTCGACCAATGCATGAAGGAAATGCGCGACGTTGTCCGTACCGATGACATGGACGCCGCCCTCGCCGCCTTGCTGCCGCGCCTGGAAAAAGCTGTGCTGGACTCCGAGCAGCGCCGCGAAACTCGGGTCGATCAGATCAGCACCGCGCTGACGTCCCTGGTCACGCAACTACAGAAACTTCCGTTGCCCCGTGAGGTGGCCCGGCCGCTGAAGACGTTCGCCAAGCAGTTGGACGGCCGCGTCGGCCAGGCGCGAGAGATCCCGCTGTTGCTCAGCGAGTTGAGCGGCCTGCAAGGCCAGGCACTGAACAACCTGGAGCCGGACGGCGAAACTGCGCGACCAGGGCCTGGGCTTTTGCAGCGCCTGTTCGGCGCCAAGGAAGTTGCGAACGAGGCGGTGCCAGACGAATCGACGCCCCGACCGGCCCCGCAGCCTGAGGCAGCCAAGCCAGTTGCTGTCGAGTCACAGCCGTCCGAGCAATCCGAGGAACTGACGCAAGCGTTGCGTGCCTTTGCGCCGCAGCCTCAAGAAACGGTCGCTCCTGTCATCCAGCCCGTGGCCCCCGCCCAGGTGGCCGAGCCCTCCAGCGAAACCTTCGTCTATGAAGCCCCGCCTCAAGCCGCAGCTATTGAGACGCCCGTAGCGCGTGTCGAGCCTAAGCCTCAAGTCGAAGAACCTGCAGCGGAAAGCGCCCTCGCCGCCTTCATCGAAACGCCTGAAGTTCAGGTCGAGACCCTGGATGAGACCACCATTGGCAGCTTGTCGCTCCCTCCAGTGCTGGAGGAGCCTGATCCTGACGAGCTGCAAGTGGATGGAGCCTATGCCCTGCCCGACTCACCGGAGCCGTCCTACAGCTCCGTGGCCAAGCATATCGAAGACACCCTGCTCGGCCTGCTCGAAGAACTCTCGTTACCCGAGCGTCACCGCCCCCAGGCCGAAGCCATGCGCGAGCGCCTGGCCCACGGCTTGAATTGGTACGAGCTGTTGCCGATCCTCGACGACCTGGCAGTCTTGATGCTGGCGATCACTGACAGCGGCCAGCATGAGTTCGAGGCTTACCTCAAACAGCTCAACGAGCGCCTCGAGGCGTTCCAGGGCCACTTGCAAGTCGCCAGCGAGGGGCATGCCGACAGCCGCTCCGCCGCTCGAGAGCTGGACACGCAGATCCGCGAACAGGTCGATGGCCTGCAAAGCAGCGTGCAGGAAGCCGCCGACCTGGACAGCCTCAAGCACGTGTTGGAAAGCCATCTTGAGGGGCTGCTCGGCACCATGGATGAGCACCAGCAGCAGCGCGACCTACGTGAGCAGGAGACGGCGGCCCGCCTCAAAGGCTTGGCTGAGCGGGTTGCCAACATGGAGCAGGAAGCCCAGGGCTATCGCGAGCACCTGGAGGTGCAGCGCCAGAAGGCGTTGATCGATCCGCTCACGGGCCTGCCCAACCGCGCAGCCTGGAGCGAACGCCTTGATTATGAGGTGAACACCTGGCACCAGCGCGGCAATAACCTGTCGTTGGCGATGCTGGACTTGGATCACTTCAAGCGTATCAACGATGGCTACGGCCACCTCGCCGGCGACAAGGTGCTGAAGATCATCGCCAACGTGCTGCGCAAGCGCCTGCGCCCGACCGACTTTATCGCGCGCTTTGGTGGTGAAGAGTTTGTGTTGCTGATGCCCGACTCGTCCCTGGCGGATGCCCTGGCCGTGGGCGAGGTGTTGCGTGCGGCGATTGAAGCGTGCCCGTTTCACTTCAAGGGCGAGCCGGTGACGATCACCGTGTCCATGGGCGTGGCGCAGTTCCAGACGGGAGAGCGCAGTGACCTGGCGCTCAAGCGTGCCGACGAAGCGTTGTATCGGGCCAAGGCCGCGGGGCGCAACCAGGTACAGGCCGCCTGAAAGATGTTCCATTTTGTGATTTGACCGCTGGTTGGCGAGCGGTACGTTACACTGTTGCATTATCGTCTTCTGCGTAACGTCTACCGCCATGAAATCCTTGTACTTCGCTTTTGTGTTCCTTCTGCTCGCAGGCTGTGCCAGCGGCCCTCGCCTGAACACCAGCCACCCTTCGGTGAATCACGACAACCGCGTGCAGTTCGTGGTCGTGCATTACACCTCCACCAACCTTGAACGCTCCCTGGCATTGCTCACCCATGGCCAGGTCAGCAGCCATTACCTGATCGGTGACGACGCCTCGGCCACCATCTACAAGCTGGTGGACGAGAACCAGCGCGCCTGGCATGCCGGGGAGAGCGAGTGGATGGGGCGCACTTGGCTCAACTCCAGCTCCATTGGCATCGAGATCGTGAACCCAGGCTACCAGGACACACCTACGGGCCGCTTGTGGTACCCGTACTCAGAGGCGCAGGTGAAGTCCCTGGTGGTGTTGCTCAAGGACATCAGCAAACGCAACGGCATCGACCCCAAGAACATAATTGGCCACAGTGATATTGCGCCGTTGCGCAAGCTTGATCCGGGCCCGTTGTTCCCCTGGAAGCGGCTGGCCGCCGAAGGGTTGGGTGTTTGGCCGGACGCCACTGCCGTTGCACGTTTCCAGGTGCAATACGCCGCTGAACTGCCGAGCATTACCTGGTTCCAGGAGGAGCTGGCCCGCCTGGGCTACCAGACGCCGCAGACCGGCGAGCTGGATGTCGCCACGCGCCATGTGATCGCGGCGTTCCAGATGCATTTCCGGCCGTCGCTGTTTGATGGCACGCCGGATGCGGAAAGTGCCGCGATCCTGCGCGCGTTGAACCGAAGCTAGAGCGGCAACGCCATATAGAACTGAGTGCCCTGCCCCGGTCGCGAGTACACGCCCATGCGGCCGCCGTGCAATTGCACGATTTCCTTGCACAGCGCCAGCCCCAGGCCGGCGCCGCCTTTCTTGCGGCCCACCTGGACAAAGGGCTCGAAGATCCGCCCCTGCTGTCCATAGGCGATGCCTTCGCCGTTATCCTCTACGCTGACGATCACTCGCTCGCCATGGCGGCGTGCTTGCAGGCGTATCTGCCCGCCCGCGGTGGTGTGGCGCAGAGCATTGCCCAGCAGGTTGTCGAGCACCCGTTCCAGTTGGGCCTGGTCTGCATATAGCCGAGGCAGGTCCGATTGGGTTTCCACCAGTAGCTCAATGTTTTGTGCATTGGCGGGCTCGGCGAAGCGTGCGCGAGCGTGTTCGAGCAGATCGGTGACGTCGCACGGCCCCAGCGTGAGTTTCTGCAGGCCATTCTGATAGCGCGAAAAGTTGAGCAGGTCGTTGATCAACTGCATCAAGCGCTGCATCTCTTCATTGACGGTATCCAGCAAGTCCGCTTCGCGGGACTCCGCCGGGAATTTCGCACGCTCGCGGAACAGGCCGAAGGCCATATGCATGCCGGTCACCGGCGTACGCAGTTCATGGGAGGCACGCAATACGAACTCACTGCGCACCCGCTCGAAGGCGCGTTGTTCTGTTACGTCATGCAGCACCATCACTGCGCCGAGGATATGCCCCTGGGTATGGCTCACCGGGGTCAGGCTGTAGGTCAGCAGGCGCAGTTCGCCCTCGACCTCCACTTCCAGGTCGTCCGGCGCGCGCTCCAGGTTGCCGCCGCGCAGCACCAGTTGCAGCTGCTCATCCAGCTCCGGGCGCGACAAGGCTTCGCCCAGGCCTTGGCCGAGGCGCTCCTCGTCCCAGCCCAGTTGGCGTTGGGCCACAGGGTTGAGGTGCTCCAGGCGGCCTTGGCGGTCAATCATCAGCAGGCCATCGTCGATGCTGTCGAGTACGGCCTGCAGGCGCTGCTGGCCGGCCAGCAGTTCATCGACATTGGTTGCCTGATGCTGGCGCAGCGCCTCGGCCATGATGCCGAAGCGGCGGGTCAGCTGGTTCATCTCTGCTGCCGACGAGATCGGCAGTGTTACCTCGAAATCCCCTTGTCCGATCTTGTCTGCCGCTTTGGCCAGCGCTTCGATCGGTCCACCAAAACGCCGGGCGATGCCATGGGCCGTCACAAATCCGATGATCAGCACGGCAAGCCCCACCAACCCCAGCAGTCCGGCAATCAACAACGCGCGCTCGCGGGACTTGTGCTCGCTGTTGCTGATGTTTTCCAGGGCTTGCTTGTGTTCGGCGATCAGGCCATTGCGCAGCGCGTTGAAGGTGTTGGTGAGCTTGTCCTTGGCGCCGGGCGGGGGCGACGGTTGCTGGGATTCGTCAAAGGCCTCAAGCAGCGCCTGATACTGGCCTCGAGCCTGGCTGAAGCCCGTCCCGCGACCGTCGCGTTGTTCATGGGCAATACCCTGATCCAGCAGATCGAAATAGCGTTGCTTGGAGGTTTGCAGCGCCGCGGGGTCCGGGCGCTCCTCCAGCATCATGATCAATTGATCGCCCAGGCTCTGGCGTAGCTTGAGGCCCAGGTCCAGGGTGACGAAATTGCTGCGAATCAGGGACTCTTGGGTCTTGGCCATTTGCATGACGCTCACCAGGCCCAGGATCAAACCCAGCAGGGCGACGGTAATCAGCGCTGAGATGCTCAGGAATAACCGAGTGCGCAACTTCATCGCTAACTTCATAGGGTGCAGCTCACAGGTTGTACTGTTTGCGTTTGCGATACAGGGTCGACGCGTCGATGCCCAGGGTGCGGGCCGCCTGGTCCAGAGTGTCGCTGGTAGCGAGTACCGCGCCGATATGGGCTTTCTCCAACTGGTCCAGGCTGAGTGCCGCGCCGATGCGTGGGGCATTGTTGCTAGGTTGTTCGGCCATGCCCAGGTGGCTGATTTCCACCTTCTCCTGCGGGCAAATGATGCTGGCGCGCTCCACTACGTTGCGCAGTTCGCGGATGTTGCCTGGCCAGCGGTAATTGAGCAGCGCTTCGCGCGCTTCATCGCTGAAACCGCGTGCTGGTCGGGCATATTCCTTGACGAAGCGCGCCAGGAACCGGTCGGCCAGAGTCAGGATGTCTTCACTGCGCTCGCGCAATGGCGGTAGATGCAAGGTGATTACATTGAGGCGGTACAGCAAGTCTTCACGGAAGCGGCCGTCGCGGACCATGTCTTCCAGGTTCAGGTTAGTGGCGGCGAGGATGCGCACATCGGCACGGCGGGTGACGGGGTCACCCACACGCTCGTACTCCTTGTCCTGGATAAATCGCAGCAACTTGGGTTGCAATGTGAGAGGAAAGTCGCCGATCTCGTCGAGAAAAAGCGTGCCGCCGTCCGCTTGGTTGACGCGGCCTAACGTGCTTTCACTGGCGCCGGTAAACGCCCCTCGGCTATGGCCGAACAGCTCGCTTTCCATCAGTTCTGCCGTCAGCGACGGGCAGTTAATGGTCACGCAGGATTTTTTCGAGCGCTTGCTCCAACCGTGAATAGCGCGGGCCAGTTCACCTTTACCGGTGCCGGACTCGCCAAGGATCAGGATGTTCGCATCTGTACCAGCCACTTGGCGCGCCGTTTCCAGCACCACCATCATCGACGGACTGTGAGAGTCGAGGCCGTCTTTAGGCTGGCGCACTTCGCCCTCAAGGGCTTCGAGCCGCGCAGACAGTTGGCGCACTTCCAACTGTTTGGCGGTGGCCAGGCGCAGTTGATCCGGGCTGCAGGGCTTTACCAGGTAGTCGGCGGCGCCGGCCTGGATCGCATCGACCGCAGTATCGACGGCCGAATGCGCGGTGACGATCACCACGCGCATCCATGGCGCCTGAATTCGCATCTGAGCCAGCACATCCAGGCCATTGTCTTCACCCAGGCGCAAGTCCAGAAAGCACAGGTCGAACACCTGGCGCTGCATCAAGGCATCGGCCTGGGCCGCGCTGTTCGCAGTGGCGACGGTGTAGCCTTCATCTTCCAGGCAATAACGGAAGGTGCGGAGGATCGCGGACTCGTCGTCCACTAAAAGAATGCGGCCTTGAAGTTCCTTGGCTGATTCCATCTGTCCCGCGCTCCTTAAACTATGAATGATGGTGTTTAGTCCCGGAATAATCGGGCAAGTTGCATGGTTTATTCTGATCGATAAATAGCTGTGTCGTGCAGGTATCTGCATGACTTCCTACAAAGCCCCGAGTTGATGGCGTTTTCATGCCGTCTTGCCACTTCGGCAACACCCCTTGTGTTTTCGATCCCTTGATCCGACCGCTGGCCATCGTGCATTTCGCACGGCGCCCGAGGGGGCATCGTGCAGGATGCTGGGGGGGAGATTAAGTTGTAATTCATAACTATATGATTTTATTGAGATTTATTTTGTAAAAAAGCTGGCACGCGCTCTGCAATAGCTCTCCCAACGAATAATCAGAATGCGGGAGAACAACAGCATGACTCGCCAAAGCCTCAGCCAATTGCGTGTATCGCCCCTGCATTTGCAACAAGGCTTATTTGCGAGCCTGGCGCTCATGGTCACGTTGATTGGCGGCCAGCAGCTCAGCCATTGGCAGCAGAGTCAGCAGCAGATTCCCCAATTCGAACGTCCGGCCATGACCCAGACCCATTTCCGTTCCGTTGGCAGTGTTGCTGCCGATGCAACAGCCCCGCAACTGCGGATGGTTGACCAGGAGTCTTCCCTGAGTGAGCTGCCATCCCAGGAGCGTTGGGTGTTCTAGGCACCAAAAGGCCACTTGTGTGGCCGCAAAGCACTACCGCTGTTACCTCTTAAAGAAGCATAAGGAGAATCACCATGTTGAGTTGGGCAATCACATTTCTGATCATCGCCATTGTGGCTGCAGTCCTGGGCTTCGGTGGTATCGCGGGCACCGCCACGGGTATCGCAAAAATTCTGTTTGTGGTTTTCCTGGTGATGTTCATCGCTTCCTTCTTCTTTGGTCGTCGCGGCCGAGGCTGAACATGACCACTTTGTCCTTCAAAGCCATTACTGCCGCCCTGCTACTGGGCGGCAGCGGCTTGGCGTTGGCTGCCAACGACGGCCAGTCCCGAGCCAACGAATTGCTCAGCGCGGACCCGCAATACCGTGAGACCTGGCAAGGTGTGGTGAAGAAAGAAGAGCGCTTGCCGGAATGGGTGATGAACCTGTCCGGCACGGCCGAGCAGATGAATGCCGTGGAAGAAGATGGCGACAAGTATTTGGTCGGGCCCCTCTGCGAAACTGCGGACACCTGCCTGAACAAACGCCTGATCGTTGCCTTCAGCCTCGATAAGGAAGATGCCTACGCCATGTTGGTGCAAGTCCCGGCCGGTCTGCCGGCGGACAAGTCGCCGACGCGGCACGCCGATTACCGCTTTATCGGTAAGCCGGATGAAGGCATGCAAAAGCTGCTGATGGAGCAGTTGAAGAAAGATCCGAATTGGTACTAGGTTCCGTCTGACACGCTTGTTGTCTGCGGGGCCGGCGTCCATAGAAAGAAGCCCTCGCTTCTTTCTGTTTGCACCGCTCGCCAAGGGCGGTGCATGACCAAGGGGCTGGGTTGCTCTGATCACCTGCGATCGGCGTGACCTACGGGTACAGGGAGTGCCTGCGCAAGGGCCGGGTCAGGCGAAAAGCTGCGACGCAGGTTCACAAGCCATCGGCTTGCTGAACTTGCGGCGGGCTTTAACGCTCTTTCTTCTATTCTCATGCAGCCCTTAGTCGAAAATTTCCTTTCTGCTCATTCCCAACCATTACTTGGTGTGTCGGGTAGACCATCTATCGATAAATTTTGGTGGGTGCCATAGGACATTTCCGACACTAAACGGTGGAACTCTCAGGCATTTCCGCCAAGTCTGCGGAGACGTCCTGAATCTCTGAGCGAGCCGGGTTTGGCCGGTTCACGGCATTTTTGTCGGACAAAATGTCACATTTGAACTGACCGTTCGGACAGTTATTATTAAAAAATCTCATGCCGATTCGGCATAGGGTAGGCGTTTACGGCATTAGACGTCGCCCCCTTGCATGGGAATAGTTGCGCCTTTTTTCGCCTGCCAGTAAGCCATTTCGGCCACGCTGCGGTGACCTTCCATGGAGGCAGATGCACACACTTTTTCGCTCTCGAGCGTTGCGGCTGGCGCATTTGCCTTAAGTTCACTTGAAGTAAGGGTAATGACATGAAGAAGGCAAAGCTAAGCCTCGCCTGGCAGATCCTCATCGGTTTGGTGCTGGGGATCGCAATCGGTGCAGTGCTTAACCATTTCAGTGCTGAAAAGGCCTGGTGGATCAGCAATGTGTTGCAGCCAGCGGGCGATATCTTTATCCGCCTGATCAAGATGATCGTGATCCCGATTGTGATTTCCTCGCTGATTGTCGGCATCGCCGGTGTCGGTGACGCGAAGAAGCTCGGGCGCATCGGCGTCAAGACCATCCTTTACTTCGAGATCGTCACCACCATCGCCATCGTGGTCGGCCTGCTGCTGGCCAACCTGTTCCACCCGGGCGCGGGTATCGACATGAGTACCCTGGGTACCGTCGACATCTCCAAATACACCGCTACCGCCGCCGAAGTGCAGCATGAGCATGCGTTCATCCAGACCATCCTCAACCTGATCCCGTCGAACATCTTTGCCGCCGTTGCCCGTGGCGAGATGCTGCCGATCATCTTCTTCTCGGTGCTGTTCGGCCTTGGCTTGTCGAGCCTCAAGCCTGAGCTGCGCGAGCCTCTGGTAACCATGTTCCAGGGTGTGTCCGAGAGCATGTTCAAAGTCACCCACATGATCATGAAGTACGCCCCCATCGGCGTGTTCGCACTGATCGCGGTGACCGTCGCCAACTTCGGCTTCGCCTCGCTGCTGCCACTGGCCAAGCTGGTGATCCTGGTTTACGTCGCCATCCTGTTCTTCGCTTTCGTGATCCTCGGCCTGATTGCCCGTCTGTTCGGCTTCTCGGTGATCAAGCTGATGCGCATCTTCAAGGATGAGCTGGTACTGGCCTACTCCACCGC
This sequence comes from Pseudomonas allii, assembly GCF_055380095.1. NCBI lineage: Bacteria > Pseudomonadati > Pseudomonadota > Gammaproteobacteria > Pseudomonadales > Pseudomonadaceae > Pseudomonas > Pseudomonas allii. Next base: position 93,546 of record NZ_AP039450.1, read on the forward strand.
CAGTTCCGAAACCGTGTTGCCGCGTGTGATCGAGAAGATGGAAGCCTACGGCGCGCCGAAAGCCATCTGCAGTTTCGTGGTGCCGACCGGTTACTCGTTCAACCTCGACGGCTCGACCCTGTACCAGAGCATCGCGGCGATCTTCATTGCCCAGCTGTATGGCATCGACCTGTCGATCGGTCAGCAACTGATGCTGGTGCTGACCCTGATGGTCACCTCCAAAGGCATCGCCGGCGTACCGGGCGTATCCTTTGTGGTGCTGCTGGCCACCCTGGGCAGCGTGGGCATTCCGCTGGAAGGCCTGGCGTTCATCGCTGGTGTGGACCGCATCATGGACATGGCGCGTACCGCACTGAACGTGATCGGCAACGCCCTGGCTGTGCTGGTGATCTCCCGTTGGGAAGGCATGTACGACGATGCCAAGGGCGAGCGCTACTGGAACTCGCTGCCGCACTGGCGGACCAGGACCGCTGCACCGGTCGCCCAGGCCACCCGTAGCTGATAGCGTGACGGCTTAAAGACAAACCCCGGAAAATTCCGGGGTTTGTCGTTTCTGCCAGCCCCGCTATCATTCGCCCCATTCTTCGGGGGATTCAACTGATGCTCAATGGCCTGTGGCTTGGCTTCTTTGTCGTGGCAATGGTGTCGGCACTGGCGCAATGGCTGGTCGGCGGTAACGCCGGGATTTTTGCGGCGATGGTCGAAAGCATTTTCGCCATGGCCAAATTGTCGGTGGAAGTCATGGTGCTGCTGTTTGGCACCCTGACATTGTGGCTGGGCTTTCTGCGCATCGCCGAAAAAGCCGGGATCGTCGATTGGCTGGCCAAGGCCCTCGGCCCGCTGTTCCGCCGTTTGATGCCGGAAGTGCCTGCCGGGCATCCGGCCATCGGCCTGATCACCCTCAACTTCGCCGCCAACGGCCTGGGCCTGGACAACGCCGCCACCCCCATCGGCCTCAAGGCCATGAAGGCGTTGCAGGAACTAAACCCCATCCCCAACACCGCCAGTAACGCGCAGATCCTGTTCCTGGTGCTCAACGCGTCGTCGTTGACGCTGTTGCCGGTGACCATCTTCATGTACCGCGCCCAGCAAGGTGCGGCGGACCCGACGCTGGTGTTCCTGCCGATTCTGCTGGCGACCAGTGCATCCACGCTGGTGGGGCTGCTCTCGGTGGCGATCATGCAGCGCCTGCGGCTATGGGACCCGGTGGTGCTGGCGTATCTGATTCCTGGTGCGTTGGTATTGGGCGGCTTTATGGCGCTGCTGGCGACCCTCTCCGCCACGGCGCTGGCCGGGTTGTCCTCGATCCTCGGCAACCTCACATTGTTTGGCCTGATCATGCTGTTCCTGGTGATCGGTGCGCTGCGCAAGGTCAAGGTCTACGAGGCGTTTGTCGAAGGCGCCAAGGAAGGCTTTGACGTAGCCAAGAACCTGCTGCCGTACCTGGTGGCGATGCTCTGCGCCGTCGGAGTGTTGCGAGCCTCGGGCGCGTTGGACTTCGGCCTCGAAGGCATTCGTCATGTGGTCGCCTGGACCGGCATGGACACGCGCTTTGTCGATGCGTTGCCGACCGCGATGGTCAAGCCGTTCTCCGGCAGCGCCGCGCGGGCGATGTTGATCGAGACCATGCAGACCCAGGGTGTGGACAGCTTCCCGGCGTTGGTGGCGGCGACGATTCAGGGCAGTACCGAGACCACCTTCTATGTGTTGGCGGTGTACTTTGGTTCGGTGGGTATTCAGCGGGCCAGGCATGCCGTGGGCTGTGCGTTGTTGGCGGAGTTTGCCGGTGTGGTGGCAGCGATTGCGGTGTGTTACTGGTTCTTCGGTTAAGGCTCGGATTGCTATCGGGGGCAAGCCCCCTCCCACATTTGAATGTGTTCACAGATCAACCTGTGGGAGGGGGCTTGCCCCCGATGAGGCCTTCAGTGTTTAGCTGCACTATTGCCTTGCTGAACCACCCAATCCACCACCTGCTTATTCAACTGATCCCCCGCCTGCCCAAACCCGGCGACCACCGCCGGCACCTTGGTGTCGCTGACCGGTTGCCTCACCTCAAACCGTCGGCTGGCAATAATCCGCTGATCACGCCCGCGCACCAGGCGCGCGTCCAGGCGAATCACCACCTCAACCGCACTGCCGTGATATTCACTCTGGAACGCCTGCAATTGCCCGCCCAGTTCATAGTCGGACTGCAGGTTGGTGTCGTCGGTACTCAGCAGCGTCACCCTGCCATCGCGCTGGAAGCCGTCCATGAAGCGGTTGCGCAGCAGCACCGGCGTCGGGTCGCTCCAGCGCGAGTTGGCATAGCTGCTGATCAGGTCGCCATTGGGCACCACGGCGATGCGTGGGCTGTCGAGAAACTCGCTGGTCTGCGGCTTGTTCACGCGCAGCGACCAACTGACCGGCGCGCCCTGGCTGGTGGTCTGCGCCGACGCGAGGCGATACACGTCCGACGGGTCGGCCTTGGGCAGAATCGAACATGCGCTCATGAGCGCCAGTGCTAGAGGGGCAACTAGTTGGTAAGCACGCTTCATGGCGTGAACTCCTTGTTCTTGTCGCTGCCCAGCAGGTAACCGCTGGGGTTGGCTTCCAGGCGGCGGGAGATGGCGCGCAACGAACCGAGGGTTTCGCGCAGCTCGCGCACGGCCGGCGCCAGTTCGTTGAGACCTTGCATACCGCTGTTCACCGAGTCCTTGTTGTTGGTCAGCAAGGTGTTGATGGTCGCGGTGCTTTGTTCAAGGGATTTCATGGCCTGTTCGGCGCTGCCGAAGGCCTGCTTGCCTTGTTCGTTGAGCAAGCCATTGGCGTTGCGCATGAGCACGGTGGTCTGTTCCAGGGCGGCAGTCGCCTGTTTGCTCACCTGCATCAGTTGCTGCATCACCACCTTGATATCGCCACGCTGGTCAGTAATGGCGCCGGTAGTTTGCTGCAGATTCTCCAGGGTGTTGCTCAGGCGTTCGACGTTCTCGCGGGAGAACATGTGGTTGGCGTTGTGCAACAGCAGATTGACGCTGGTCATCAGGTCGTTGCTGTTGTTGAGCAAGCGCGCGATGGGCGATGGCGAGGCGATGATCTGCGGCAGGTTGCCGTCCTTGCCCTTGAGCTCGGGGCTCTGTGGGGTGCCGCCACTGAGCTGGATGATCGAGGTGCCGGTGATGCCGGTCAGGGCGAGCTTGGCCTGGGTGTCCTCCTTGACCGGCGTCTGCCCGGCCAGGCGGATGCGCGCCAGCACGCGGCGCGGGTCCTTGGGGTCCAGGCTCAGGCTGATCACATCGCCCACCTTGATCCCGCTGTACTGCACCGAACTGCCTTGGGACAGCCCGCTGACCGCCTCGTTGAAGATCACTTCGTAGTCCTGGAAGGCGCTGTCGACGCTGGACTTGGCCAGCCACAGGCCGAACAGCATCGCGCCGACCACCACGATCACGCTGAACAGACCGATCATCACATGATGGGCTCGGGTTTCCATTTCATACCTCGTTGAGCGATTGAGCGGCATCCAATGCCGCGCGGCCACGGGGGCCGTGGAAATATTCGTGGATCCACGCGTCGTCGGTTTCCGAGACAACATCGATGGCATCGGCCACCAGCACTTTCTTTTGTGCCAGCACCGCCACGCGGTCGGTAATGGTGTACAGCGTGTCCAGGTCGTGGGTGACCAGGAACACGCTCAGGCCCAGTGCATCGCGCAGGGTCAGGATCAGTTGGTCGAATTGCGCCGCGCCGATCGGGTCGAGGCCGGCGGTGGGTTCGTCGAGGAACAGAATGTCCGGGTCCAGGGCCAACGCGCGGGCCAGGGCGGCGCGCTTGATCATGCCGCCGGACAGCGAGGCCGGGTATTTGTCGGCCGCCGACAGCGGCAGCCCGGCCAGGGCCAGCTTGACCGCGGCCAAGTGCTCGGCGTCGCGACGGCTGAGGCCGGCGTGTTCGATCAAGGGCAGTGCAACGTTTTCGGTAACGGTCAGCGAGGAAAACAGCGCGCCCTTCTGGAACAGTACGCCAAAGCGTCGTTCCACCATCGAGCGTTCGTGCTCCGGCAGGCTCGGCAGGTTCTTGCCGAACACCCGCACCTCACCTTCGCTGGGACGACGCAGGCCGACAATGCTGCGCAACAGCACCGACTTGCCGCTGCCGGAGCCGCCAACCACTGCGAGGATCTCGCCCTTGTACAAATCCAGGTCAAGGTTTTCATGCACGCTCTGGCTGCCAAAGCGATTGCACAGGCCGCGCACTTCAATCACCGCCTCACTGGGCGCTCGGTGTAGACGACTCACCAGCCCATCTCCATAAAGAACAGCGCGGCGACAGCATCCATCACGATCACCACAAAGATCGATTGCACCACGCTGGAGGTGGTGTGGGCGCCGACTGATTCAGCGCTGCCGCTGACCTTGAAGCCTTCCAGGCAACCAATCGCAGCGATCAGGAACGCAAAGATCGGCGCTTTCACCATGCCCACCAGGAAGTGCTGCACGCCAATGTCCGATTGCAGCAGCGAGAGAAACATCGCCGGCGAAATATCCAGCGCCACCGCGCATACCACGCCGCCGCCGATGATGCCCGAGAGCATCGCCAGGAACGTTAGCATCGGCAGCGCCACCAGCAGTGCCAGCACGCGGGGCAGGACCAGCAGCTCCATTGGGTCCAGGCCCAGGGTGCGGATCGCGTCGATTTCTTCGTTGGCCTTCATCGAGCCGATCTGTGCGGTAAAGGCACTGGCGGTGCGGCCGGCGATCAGGATCGCGGTGAGCAAGACGCCGAATTCCCGTAGGAAAGAGAACGCCACCAGGTCCACCGTGAAGATCGTCGCACCGAAGCTCTTGAGCACGGTGGCGCCGAGGAAGGCTACTACCGCACCCACCAGGAACGTCAGCAAAGCCACGATGGGCGCGGCATCCAGTCCGACCTGTTCGAGGTGCGCAACCATGGGCGTCACGCGCCAGCGCTTGGGGCGCAAAATGCTACGGGCGAAGGTTTCGAGAATCAGGCCGACGAAACCCAAGAGTTTCTTGGTGTCCTGCCAGACGGTGTCCACTGCTCGGCCGATGCGTGCGAGGACCTGGATACCCGCCGCTTCTTCCGGGGCTTTTTCCGGCACGCAAAAATCATTCAGGGAGCGGTAGACGGTCTTGAGCAGCGCGCGGTCGGCGGCAGACAAGCTGCAATCGGTCTGCTCGGCGGACTGCTCGATGCGGCTCGGTCCCAGCAGTTCCATCAGCAACGAGGCGCCGGCCGTATCCAGGGCGCCGAGGCCGTTGAGGTCGATGCGCGCGCCGGCGTCGTATTGGCCGTCGAGCTTGTCCGACAGCTTTTTCAGGTTGGCATAGTGGGCAAGTGTCCAGTCCCCCGTAATCCGCAGTTGTGGCGGGGTGGTGGACGTATCGAGGTGGGCTGCGCCGGCCGTCGTGCTGGTGGTCATAAGCTCCGAGCTTGTTTGGCTATCCACAATTCCTACGTAATAGCACGATACGGCCTACTTTGGGTTGTCCGTTTGTGCTGAGTCCGTCACCTTGAAGCGCAGCACGCCGATCACTTGCCCGTCTTCGGTCAGCACCCGCACCTGCCAGCGGCCCACGGCGTCGGCCGGGAAGTTCTGCTTGTGGGTCCAGGCGCGGTAGCCCTCTTTGCGCCCGCCGTGGATATCCAGGGCGATGCGGTCGACCTCTTGGCCGTTGAATTTCCACACGTGGTAGATGCGCTCATCCAGCCCACGCGGCGCGTTGATCGCGGTATAGGCATACAGCCCGCCGCTGCGCAGTTGGGCTGCAGTGACTTCCTTGAGATCGTCGCCTGGCGTGCGGTCCTGCAGTTGAGTGCTGATGGCCACTTCGGTCATCCACAAGGTGGCCGGAGGCACCCAACTGCGCAGGAACCACCCGGCGCAGCCGATGGCGGCGGTGACCCCGAGCAGCATCGCCCAGCCTTTGACGCTACGCAGCGGCAGGCTTACCGCCAGGCTTGGGATCGACAGTGCCATGGCCACGCCGAGGGCCAGTTTGTAACTCTCGGCGGTGGTCAGGTGCAGGATGATCGGCAATGCAGTGAGCAGCGCGGCGAACAGGGTCAGGGTATGCAGCGCCAGGAACAGTGAGCGCTTGGGCGCCAGCCACTTGTAGTACAGCGGGTCGATGATCGACACCAGCGCCGCCGCGCCGAGCAAGCCAGTGAATACCGATTGGCCGCTGTTCCACGCGGTGGTGACGAAAAAGAACGGCAGCACGAAAAACAGACTTTCCTGGTGGATCATCTGGGTCGCGTAGCGCAACAGCGGTTCGGGGATTTCGCGCTTGAAGACTTTGGTGAACAGCTGGGTAAAGCTGTTCTCCAGCATCAGCCACAACCAGCTCACCAGCATGATCACTGCAATCCAACTGGCCATGCCCTGCTGGCGATCCACCAGGATGAAGCTGCACACACCCGAGATAAAACCGCCGAGTGCAATCACCCCTGGGTAGCGCTTCATCAGTTCGAGGACGCGCTGGATTAAGTGAGTCAGGTTTGGCATTCGGCGCTTCGCAGACTTGTAGGAAAAAATCCCAGACAGAATAACGTCTTAGGCCGTTGTACGGTGCCTCATTGCGCAATCCGTTTGCGATAAAGCCGCACGCCAATCAGCACAAAGGCGATCAGTCCGAGCACTCCGGCGCCGATCCAGCTCAGCATGTCGTAGCTGAGCAGTGGTTTCTCGATGCGCCAGTAACCGGGCTGCTTCAACACTTCGCGCATGGCCTGGTTGGTCTGGTCCAGGCTCACGGCCTTGATGCGCTTGGCTGGGTCGCTGAAGTGGCCGTTGTTGTAGTCGCCGGACGCGCTCCAGTAGTAGTCGGCCAAGGCGCTGTTGCCTTGCACGGCCCACGCCTGGCGCGCGATGGCAGCTTGTTGCAGGCGCGCAAATACCGCTGGGTCGAGGCCGTCCTTGAGCAGTTGGGCCTTGAGGTCCTGGAGTACGTGTTCCGCTTCGGGGAGGTCTTCCCGCTCAAGGTCGGCATTCAGACTGAGGAAACCGACGCCGCCGAGTACTTCGCGCTCGCTCCAGGGGCCGTAGGACAAACCGTGCTTGAGGCGCAGCTGGCGATACAGCGCCCAGTCGAGGTAGTCCTTGAGCAGGTCGTAGGTTTCATCATGACCCTCGTCCAACACCGGTTCGGGAAACAACCAATGCAACTTGGCGCTGTTGCCGACCCAGCCGTGGATCAGCTCGCGATGGCTGGCAGCGGCGTGCTGGATTTCCGGCAGCGCCGGATGCTCGGTAGGGTCGACCGGGTCGAGCTGGCCGTAGGTGCGTTCCAGGTAGGCCGGCAGCAGTTTGTCGAGGTCGCCGACGATGATCAGGGTCATGTTGTTGGGGGCGTACCAGTGTGTGCGCAGATTCTCCAGCTGGTCGCGGGTCAGGTGGTCGACCTCGGCGCGTTCGGCGCATTTGAGTCCCAGTTCGACGGCCAATTGGTTGCTGGCAGTGTGGCCCAGGTCCTGGCGGTCCAGCAGGCGTTGCAGGTGTGAGTAGTGGCCGCCATCTTCGCGTTCGACGACCCGCTTGGCCGCGTTGATATTGGCGTCGGTCAGTTCGGTGCGGGTGATGATCGCCAGCAGCAGGTCCAGCACCTTGCGCTGGTTTTGCGCGGGCGCCTCGATCACAAAGGTGGTATCGGCGTTGCTGGTGTAGGCGTTCCACTCGCCGCCCAGGGCCTGCATACGGTCTTCAAGCTCAGCTTCGCCGCCGCCGTCGATGCCGCTGAACAGCAAGTGTTCGAGCAGGTGCGGCAGCTCTTTGTCTGCGCAGTTGAAGTCATCCAGGCCTACACCGACCACCAGGCGGATGGCTACATGCCCGCGTTCGGTGCCCGGTTTGAGCAACAATTGCAGGCCGTTGGGCAAGGTGTAGCCCTCGACTTGCAGGCGGTCAAAGGCAAAGGCGTGGGCAGATCCCATGAGCAGGCAAGCGAACAACAGGCGACGCATAACAAGCTTCCTGGCGAGTGAGGTCATTTTTAACTGACTTCACGGGCCACCGTACGTTCAGGGCGAATGTGTGATGTCGGCAATATCTTCGGCGGAGAGCGCGCCGGTGTCAGACGTTTCCAACACTACATAGGCACTGCTGCAAAACAACGAGTTTAGCCGTTTCATGTCGGCAATCAGTTCCAGGTGCAGGGAGCTGGTTTCCAGGCTCTGGACGATCTTGCGCTGAAGGCGGCTGACATGGGCGTGGGCCAGGCGCCGTTCCTGGGCGCGGAAGCGGCGCTTCTCGCGCAGCAACTGGCGGGCGCTTTCCGGGTCGGCACTGAGGAACACTGACAACCCCAGGCGCAGGTTGGCGATCAACTGGCTGTGCAGGCCGGTGAGTTCCTCCAGGCCCACTTCGGAGAACTGGCGACGCTGGGAGGTTTTCTGCTGCTGGACTTTGCGCAGCATACGTTCGATCAGGTCGCCGGCCAGTTTAAGGTTGATCGACAGTTCGATGATCTCGGCCCAGCGCCGATTGTCATGTTCACTGAGGTCTTCCCGGGGCATTTGTGCCAGGTAGAGTTTGATCGCGCTGTACAACGCTTCGACATCATCGCTGAGGCTGCGCATTTCCTGGGTGATGGCGGTCTGCTTGCCGCGCAGCACTTCGAGCATGGCCGTGAGCATATTGTCGATCAGGTCGCCCAGGCGCAGGGTTTCGCGGGCAGCGTTGGCCAGTGCCAGGCTGGGTGTGGCCAGCGCGGCCAGGTCCAAGTGGCGTGGTTTGGCCTTGCCGTTGACCTCTTCGCGTTCAGGCAGCAACCAGGCACACAAGCGGGCCATCGGGCCAATGGTCGGCAACAGGATCAGGCAACGGCTGACGTTGTAGAGCAGGTGGAAGGTGATGACCATGCCTTGTGCGCTGTAGTCCAAGCCATCCATCCATCGTACGAGCGGGTCGAGCACCGGGATGATCAGCAACAGGCCGATCAATTTGTATAACAGGCTGCCCAGGGCCACCTGGCGTCCGGCGGCGTTCTGCATGCTGGTGCTGAGGAACGCCAGCACGCCGCTGCCGATGTTGGCGCCGATCACCAGGCCGATGGCCACGTGCAGGCCGATCACACCGGCGCCGGCCAACGTGGCGGTCAGCAGGACCGCGGCCAGGCTGGAGTAGGAAATCATCGCGAACAAGGCGCCGACCAAGGCGTCGAGCAGGATGTCGCCGGTCAACGACGCGAAGATCACTTTGACGCCCTGGGCGTGGGTAATCGGCCCGGCCGCTTCAACAATCAATTGCAGTGCGAGGATGATCAGCCCGAGGCCGATCCCCACCCGGCCCAACTGCCCTGCCCGCGTCTGTTTGCGTGACAGGAAGAAGATCACCCCGAGAAAAATCAGCAGCGGCGACAGCCAGGACAAATCAAACGTCAGCACCCGCGCCATCAGCGCCGTACCGACGTCGGCGCCGAGCATGGTCGCCAGGGCGGGCATCAGCCCCATCAGGCCCTGGCCGACAAAGGACGTGACCAGCATCGCCGTGGCGTTGCTGCTCTGCACCATGGCGGTCACCAGGATACCGGCGATAAACGCCAGCCAGCGCTTGGACATGTTCTGCCCGATGACTTGGCGCAAGTTGGAACCGTAGACCCGCAGGATGCCGGTACGGACGATGTGCGTGCCCCAGATAAGCAGGGTCACGGCGGAAAGCAGATTGAGCAAGGTCAGCATGCTCGGCCCCCCGTGTGGGTGCGCTCGAAAATGAGCGAAGGAAAGTTGCCGCGTGCCGCTCTACGTCTTGTACTTAAGCTGTAGTTGGCGAATGGGTTCGGCGCCAGCATCGCATAGCTAAAGTGGGGATTGAAATAAAACTGTCATGAAATCAGCTTTGTGCGGATGAAAAAAAGGGGCCTGTGCAGGCCCCTTTTTTGTCTGGCTCGGGATTATTGACCCGGGATGTCTTTGCGCAGTTTCACGGGATCCTGCTGTTTCTTCTTTTTCGCGATGGCGGTGCGCATCTTGATGTTCACCGCTTCCACCGCCAGCGAGAAGGCCATGGCGAAGTAGACGTAGCCTTTTGGCACGTGCACGTCGAAGGATTCGGCGATCAGCACGGTACCGACTACCAGCAGGAACGACAGGGCGAGCATCTTCAGCGACGGGTGCTTGTCGATGAATTCGCTGATGGTGCCGGCTGCCAGCATCATCACCAGCACTGCCACGACAATCGCCGCGACCATCACCGGTACATGGGAGACCATGCCGACCGCGGTGATCACCGAGTCCAGGGAGAACACGATGTCGATGATCGCGATCTGGATGATGGTGTAGATGAACTTGCCACCGGCGCCCTTCGGCTCGTCGTGGGTTTCGTCTTCACCTTCCAGCGCGTGGTACATCTCCTGGGAGCTTTTCCACAGCAGGAACAGGCCACCGAAGAACAGGATCAGGTCGCGACCGGAGATGCCCTGGCCGAAGACCACGAACAGGTCGGCGGTCAGTTGCATTACCCAGGTGATCGACAGCAGCAACAGGATGCGCGTGACCATGGCCAGCGCCAGGCCGAAGATCCGGGTGCGTGCCTGCATATGCTTGGGCATGCGGCTGACCAGGATCGAAATCATGATGATGTTATCGATGCCCAGGACGATCTCGAGGGCCGTCAGGGTGAAGAAGGCAATCCAGATTTCCGGATTGGTCAGCCATTCCATGTGTATTCCTTTGAGCGAGTGTTAAACCGCGCAAGCTGCAGCGCCGCGCGGTTGGGTGTTTGGGATTATAGAGTGCTGAACAGCGGAATAATCCCCATCAGCAAAGCGGCGACCATTATGCACAGGCATACCAGCACTGCCCACTTGAGGGTGAAGCGCTGGTGATCGCCAAATTCGATACCTGCCAAAGCGACCAGCAGGTAGGTCGAGGGTACGAGCGGGCTCAACAGGTGTACAGGTTGGCCGACGATCGACGCACGTCCCATTTCTGCAGCCGTGATGCCGTAGTGGCTGGCGGCTTCGGCGAGCACGGGCAGTACGCCATAGTAGAACGCATCGTTGGACATGAAGAAGGTAAACGGCATGCTCACCAGTGCGGTGATCACCGCCAGGTAAGGGCCCAATGCGTCAGGGATGACCGCCAGCAGGCTCTTGGACATGGCATCGACCATGCCGGTGCCCGACAGGATGCCGGTGAAGATACCGGCCGCGAAGATCAGCCCCACCACCGCCAGTACGCTGCCGGAGTGGGCGGCGACGCGGTCTTTCTGCATCTGCAGGCACGGGTAGTTGACGATCATCGCGATACTGAACGCCACCATGAACAGCACCGGCAGTGGCAACAGGCCGGCGATCAGTGTGCACATCAGGGCAAAGGTCAGGGCACCGTTGAACCAGATCAGTTTCGGGCGACGGGCGTCCGGGAATTGCGACACGCTGATTTCGCTGTGGTCGATCTCGTCGCCTTGCAGGTGCAATTCACCCAGGCGTGCACGTTCGCGCAGGCCGTACATGTAGGCAATCACCAGGATTGCGACGACGCCGGCGGCCATGGCCGGGATCATCGGCACAAAAATGTCCGACGGGTCCACATGCAACGCGCTGGCAGCACGGGCAGTTGGGCCGCCCCAGGGGGTCATGTTCATCACGCCACCGGCGAGAATGATCAGGCCGGCCATGATCCGTGGGCTCATGCCGATGCGCTGGTACAGCGGCAACATGGCGGCCACGCAGATCATGTAGGTGGTGGCGCCGTCACCGTCGAGGGACACCACCAGGGCCAGCACGGCAGTGCCGACCGAGACTTTCAGCGGGTCGCCCTTGACCATCTTGAGGATCTTGCGCACGGCCGGGTCGAACAAGCCGGAGTCGATCATCAGGGCAAAGTACAGAATGGCGAACATCAGCATTACGCCGGTCGGCGCAAGCTTGGTGATACCCGCCAGCATCATCGGGCCGATCTCGGGCGCGAAGCCACCGAACAGCGCGAACAGGATTGGCACGATGATCAGGGCGATCAGCGCGGACAGGCGCTTGGTCATGATCAGGAACATGAACGTGATGACCATGGCAAAGCCAAGGAAAGTCAGCATAGGAATACTCCAGGCGTAGCGCGGCTAGGGAATGGCGAACCGGGTGGCGGTCAGCGCAGAACGAAAGGCACGAGGCGTACGGGTGGAGTTGGGGCGAACAGGCGGGTACGAGCGGACATCGGGAATCACCATTGTTGTTGTTAACAGCCGGTCTGTTGCCGGCAGTGGGGGCGATCCTAGACGGGTAAGCTTTCAGCCAGCTTTCGCTGGAAAAACAGGTGACGAAGGGAATACACGCAGTTTCTGGATTTATGTCGATCAGCATGTGGGAGGGGGCTTGCCCCCTCCCACATTTGCCTGAGGTTTTTAGGGCAGTTCGAGGCCGCCGGCGGCTTTGTGCAGCTTGCGCAAGTGTTCGCCCACCAGCTTGAGGTTGGCTTCACAGGCGGCAATCTCGGCCGAACGGGAAGGCTCCAGCAGCGCCCTCACCTCCTTGTCCAATTCGCCGGTCAGCGATTGCAGCTGCTTCTGGCGTTCGGCGCTTTCCGATTCCAGGCGTGTGGCTTCCGAAGGTTGCGGCAGGCCATAGCCGCCGCTGCCCAGCAGTTCAGCCGGGCGACTGAGGAAGCCGCTGTTGGCGAGGATCTGTTGCAGTGTGGCGTTGGCTTTCTCCATGCCACCGTTTTTCAGCTCGCGGGCGCCGAGGTAGCGTTGTTTGACTTCGTCCTGGGCCAGCATCAACTGCTTGCGAAAGCTCGCCTGCTCCAGCAGCAGCAACGCGGCGCTGGTGCGCAAGTCGGCCTGGTCGAACCACTGGCGACGCTCCTCGGCGCTCAGGGACAGCCAGTCTTCAACTTGGGTCTGCTTGATCGGCAGGTGTTTGCGCAGCACATCGAACATCGCCTGGTAGCGTTCGCGGAAGGAGTCGAAGTGATAGCCCAGGCGCAATGCCCTGCGTTTGTCGTCCAGTACGCTGGTGTCGGCCAGGCCGCGTGCGCTCAGCACCTCAAGCAAACCATTGGGGGTGATGTTGTCCAGGCCGGTCAGTTGCGGGTTGGCACTGCCGCTGCGTAGCAGTTTCAGGCTCTCGACCGCGCAGTTGTTGGAGATGAAGAAGTAGTTGCCGTCGTAGCTCCAATGCATTTCGGCGGCATGCTCGACGGTATCGTTGATTTCCTGGCGGGTCAGTTTCAACGGCACCGAGGCCAGGCCGCGCAGCTCGGTCTTGGTGTATTCATCGATCACTTGCGCCAGCGGCAGCACGAACAGGCGCGAGGGGTACTTGCCGACCAGGCCATCCCAGCTCGACAGCTGTACGTCACCGACGAACGCGCGGTAGGACAAGACCAGATGCTGATCCAGGTCCAGCCGGCAGTCCGGCCCGCGTGGGCGCCCCGGTGCGCAGATCACCAGGCGCAGCATGCTGTGGCCCCAGCGGCTGACCAGGTTCTGGTTGGCCTCGGCCAGCAGGTAGTCGATCTCGTAGACGCGCTCCGGGTCCACATGGCCCAGCGGTGTCTTGGCAAAATCGTTACCGGCATTGAGGAACGCGTAGGTGTTGGCGCAGGTGTCTTGTTGCGGCGGGGCCCAGCCGAAGTGTTCCTTGTAATAGCGGAACAGCGCGGGACGACGGCAGGCGTAGCTCGGGTCGAGGAGGAAGTACTCCATGTTGACCGCCACGAATTCCAACGGGCTGGTGGTTTCGTAGATGTCCGGGCTGCGGGCGACTTGATGATTATTTTGTTCACGCTCTCCGCGACGGCCTACGTATTGCGGCCAGCCGGCCAGGTCCAGCAGGCGTGGATCATCGCTCAAGGTAAAGCGGCGGCCATTCTGGCCACGGCATTGATCCGGCAGGCCGATCAGGCCGGTGAGGTTGTTCTGGCGGCTGCAGCGATTGATCAGCGTGCGGTCTTCTTTGGACCACAGGCGCGCACGGTCATAGATATGGGTCAGTTCATGCAGCACCGTGGCGAGCATTTCCCGGCGCACAGTTCCGTGGGGGCGATTGGTTTTTTGGGTGGCGGCGCTGCCGTCGGTCAGGCTGGCCAGCAGGTTGTTGTTGAGGTCCAGCTCGGACACGAGCGAGGCTTGCCCGTAGGCGTTCTCGGGCATCTTGTCGGTCCAGCCGACATCGATGCGCCGGTCCAACTGCTCGACAAAGCGTGGCGGCAGGGAACGCATCGCTTCGTCGAGCAACGCCTGGCTGGCCTGTTGTTCAGCCGGGCTCAGACCTTCGGTCTTGAGTCGCAGCTGCAGGCTGGCCTGGGCTGCGCCGGCACACAGCAGCACAGCACCGGCCAGGAGCCAGGCGACGATTCGCCTCACAGTGCGAGGATGGCTTCGGCGAGCGTCTGGTCGCTGGCGTCGCGGGCTTCCGGCAGGCGTGTGCGCAGGGTGTCGAAGGCGGCTTCAAGGTGGGCGCCACGGATCTCGCCGTTGCTGGCGACGAAACTGGCGGCGTCATCGTGGGCTTCGCGCACGACTTTGGAGTCACGGATGGAGGTGGTGGTGTCCGAAGTGAAATCAATGGTGCGGCCGGAGGCGCGAACAATGATGTTACTGGTGGCCACCAGGGTGTGTGCCTGGGCGATGTCGGCCAACAACAGCAGGCCGAGGGTGGCGGCGATCAGCGGGCTACGCATGGAATAACTCCAGATACAAAGATGGAATACAAAGATGATTATTGGACGAGAATTGCTTGCGCCAGTTCAAGGTCGCTGGCGTTAAGTTTTGGTTGGCTGCGGCGCAGATAATCCAGCGCAGACTCCAACCTTGTGCCCCGCCATTGGCCGTCAGTGGCGATAAATGCGGCAGCGTCATCCTGGGCGGCCATTATCACTTTTCTGTCGAAGGGCGCAGACGTCACCTTGCTGGTGGCGTAGGCGCTTGCGACGGTGCTCTGGGTGGTCAGGTCAAAGGCCGAAGCCAAGGGTGACCAACCGAACGAAAACAACACCGGGACGATTAAAAGGCGGTATGAAAAAGCCATGGGACTCGAGAATTGAAAGCGAGCGCCAAGGCTAGCGCAATGCCCGGGCGAGAGCCAGCGCCCGGGCGTCCGCCTTGTCGTCAGATGGCCAGGATGGCTTGGGCCAGTTGTGCGTCAGTGGCCGTGTTCAATTGCGGCGCTTGCTGGCGGATCTGGGCCAGGGCGCTTTCCAGTTTCACGCCACGGATGGCGCCTTCGCTGGCGACAAAGCTGGCGGCGTCGTCACGGGCAGCACGTACGACCTTGTTGTCACGCAGGGACGAAGTGGCATCGGAGCTGGCGTCGGAAGTGGCCTTCAGCGCGCCGACGATGGAGTCGGTGGTCACGATGAAGCTGGTCGCGTTGGCGTTGGCAGCCAGGGCGAACAGGGTGGCAGCACTCAGCAGGCGAAGACGGGACATGGGATGACTCCTATAGATGAACGGATAAGGTGGCGCAGGCCAGCCATTGGGGATCAGACGCCTGTACTGCACGGTTTGCCACAGGGTGGCTGGATATTAAGCCGCCGCTTATCCGTTCGGGAAGCGCCTTGACTGCCTAGTCACGCCAGAACGGCTTGGACAGCTCGGCCATTCGGTCGCCCTGGCTGATGCCGACATCGGACAATTCCCGGGTATCAAGCTGCGACAGTTGGCGTCGTTCATAAGTGTGGCGTACCCATTTGGCGAGGGTTGAGGCCGTTTGGCGTAGCAGTCTCTTATATAGAGGGGATGGCGTATCCATGGCGAGTACCTTTCCTGAGGTCTTGGAGCACCATGTTGGGTGAGTCGGTGTGACCGATACAGATACACTGAAATAAAATTGTACTGCTTGACTGTTATATTTTTTAAACTGTACCTATTGCTTCACGAAGCTTCTGTTTTCTGTTGGAAATCCGAAGGCCACAAACAACAAAGCCCGCCTCCGGTTTCCCGGGGCGGGCTTTGTTTTGACAAATCAGGTTGCTGGCAGTGGACCCGTCAGGTCAGGGCCAGCGAGCGCTAAATCAGCGCCAGAACGGCTTGCTCAGCTCTTCGTAGCGTTGAGCTTCGCTGATACCTGCGTCAGCCAGCAGACGCGAATCCAGGCGAGCCAGTTGGTGGCGGCTGGAGATGCGGCGCTGCCACAACATCAGGTTGGCGATAACCCGCAGAGGCAGGGAGGCCTGGGTGTTTACAGCTTTTTCTTCGAAGAACAGTTCGGAACTGAGTGTACGTTCCATGATGACATCCTTCCGCTTGTGGCGGGATTAGGTAGTGGTTTAACTGATGCCAATGATCCTCTTCCGGCGCAAGACTCTCTAGATACAGTTCACCTGTATTGTGAGGGGCCAGTTAACTGTTTATAGGCGCTGTACTGTACGGAATTGGGGCAACTGTACCTGTCCGCACTGAAATAGTGCGAAATAGGTGTTTTCGGTGAAGTGCGTAGGATATTTCGGTAAGAAATGACCGGTACAGCAGTACAGTTTTTTCAATAAGTGGCGATGAGGCCACCGAGCTGATGAGACTGTATTTGCATCAGCTCGGATCTGTATCAATCACGCCTTGAGCATGTGCCCGGTTTCTTCCAGGTTGATGTGCCAACTCAGTGCTTCGCGCAGGATGTGCGGGGTATGCCCGCCGATGGCGCAGGCGGCATCGAAGTAACTGTTCAGCGCATCGCGGTAGGCGGGGTGCACACAGTTGTCGATGATCACCCGAGCCCGTTCCCGTGGCGCCAGGCCACGTAGGTCGGCCAGGCCAATTTCTGTCACCAGGATGTCGACGTCATGCTCGGTGTGGTCGACGTGGCTGACCATTGGCACAACGCTGGAAATTGCGCCGCCCTTGGCAATCGACTTAGTGACGAAGATCGCCAGGTGCGCGTTGCGCGCGAAATCCCCGGAGCCGCCAATGCCGTTCATCATCCGCGTGCCGCAGACATGGGTGGAGTTGACGTTGCCGTAGATGTCGAACTCCAGCGCGGTGTTGATGCCAATAATGCCCAAGCGCCGCACCACCTCAGGGTGGTTGGAGATCTCCTGCGGGCGCAGTACCAGCTTGTCCTTATAGTGTTCCAGGTTGCCGAACACGTCGGCATTGCGCCGCTCCGACAAGGTGATCGAGCTGCCCGAGGCGAAACTGAGCTTGCCGGCGTCGATCAGGTCGAAGGTCGAATCCTGCAACACTTCCGAATACATGGTCAGGTCTTCGAAGGGCGACTCGATCAAACCGCACATCACCGCGTTGGCTATGTTGCCGATACCGGCCTGCAGCGGACCGAGCTTGTTGGTCATGCGCCCGGCGTCGACTTCCTGCTTGAGGAAGTTGATCAGGTGATTGGCGATGCCTTGGGTGTCGATGTCGGGCGGCGTCACCGTCGAGGCGGAGTCGGCCTGGTTAGTGATCACGATGGCGACGATCTTTTCCGGTGGGATCGGGATCGCGGTGCTGCCGATACGGTCATCAACTTTGACCAGCGGGATCGGCGTGCGCGTCGGCCGGTAGGTCGGGATATAGATGTCGTGCAACCCTTCCAGGTTCGGGTTGTGCGCCAGGTTGATCTCGACAATCACCTGTTTGGCAAAAATCGCGAAGCTGGCTGAGTTGCCCACAGACGTGGTGGGCACGATATGCCCTTGTTCAGTGATCGCCACCGCTTCAATCACCGCGATGTCCGGCAACTTGAGTTGGTTGTTGCGCAGTTGTTCGACGGTTTCCGACAAGTGCTGGTCGATGAACATCACTTCGCCGGCGTTGATTGCCTTACGCAGGGTGCTGTCGACCTGGAAAGGCATGCGTCGTGACAGTACGCCCGCTTCGGTCAGTTGCTTGTCCAGGTCATTGCCCAGGCTGGCGCCGGTCATCAGGGTGATTTTCAGCGGCGACGTCTTGGCGCGTTCGGCCAGGGCGTGGGGAACGGCCTTGGCTTCACCGGCACGGGTGAAGCCGCTCATGCCGACGGTCATGCCGTCCTCGATCAGTGCGGCGGCGTCTGCCGCGCTCATGACCTTGTTCAACAACGAAGGCAAGCGGATGCGATCACGGTACATGGATTCTTATCTCAGGCTACGGAAGCAAGGTGCGCAGTTTAGTGATTTCAAAAAAAATCGGCCCGCTACCATGGTCGAATGCCAGGCAGCGATTTAGAGCCTTTGGTCGGGTTTCATGCAGTAATAAAAAACCCCAGCCTATCGCAGGCCGGGGTTTCGAGTATTGCGCTGAGACAGTGTTACTCGACGGCTTTGACCATGTCTTCGATGACCTTCTTGGCATCACCGAAGACCATCATGGTCTTGTCCAGGTAGAACAGTTCGTTATCCAGACCGGCATAACCACTGGCCATCGAGCGCTTATTGACGATGATGGTCTTGGCTTTGAACGCTTCGAGGATCGGCATGCCGGCAATCGGCGAGTTCGGGTCGTTCTTCGCGGCAGGGTTGACCACGTCGTTCGCGCCCAACACCAGCACCACGTCGGCTTGGCCGAACTCGGAGTTGATGTCTTCCATCTCGAACACCTGGTCGTAAGGCACTTCGGCCTCCGCCAACAGGACGTTCATGTGTCCAGGCATGCGGCCTGCCACTGGGTGGATCGCATATTTAACGGTGACGCCGTGGTGGGTCAGCTTCTCGGTCAGTTCTTTGAGCGCGTGTTGCGCCCGCGCCACCGCCAGGCCATAGCCCGGGACGATGATCACGGTGTCGGCGTTGGTCAGCAGGAAGGTCGCATCGTCCGCAGAGCCGGACTTTACCGGACGTGCTTCTTTTGAGCCCGTTGCTGCACCCGCATCCGGCGCATTGCCGAAACCGCCGAGCAGTACGTTAAAGAAGGAACGGTTCATCGCCTTGCACATGATGTAAGACAGGATCGCGCCGCTGGAGCCCACCAGCGAGCCGGCGATAATCAGCATCGAGTTGTTCAACGAGAAACCGATGCCCGCTGCAGCCCAGCCTGAGTAGCTGTTAAGCATCGACACCACCACCGGCATGTCGGCGCCGCCGATCGGGATGATGATCAGCACGCCGAGCACGAAGGCCAGGGCCAGCATCAACGCGAAGGCGGTGAGGTTGCCGGTGAACATAAACGCCAGGCCCAGGCCAAGTGTCAGCAGGCCGAGCACCAGGTTCAACTTGTGTTGGCCGCCGAACTGTACCGGTGCACCCTGGAACAGGCGGAACTTGTACTTGCCCGACAGCTTGCCGAACGCAATCACCGAACCGGAGAAGGTGATTGCACCGATGGCTGCGCCAAGGAACAGTTCCAGGCGGTTACCGGCAGGGATCGAATCGCCCAGGTGTTTGACGATGCCCAGGGATTGTGGCTCGACTACGGCGGCAATGGCGATGAACACGGCAGCCAGGCCGATCATGCTGTGCATGAAGGCGACCAGCTCCGGCATCTTGGTCATTTCTACGCGCTTGGCCATGACCGAACCGGCAGTGCCGCCGATCAGCAGGCCAACAATCACGTAGCCAATGCCTGCGGTAGCCAGCTCAGCACCGAGCTTATAAATGAGGCCCACGGTCGTGAGCACTGCCAGCGCCATGCCGAGCATGCCGAACAGGTTGCCGCGTCGCGAGGTGGTCGGGTGTGACAGGCCTTTAAGGGCCTGGATAAAGCAGATCGACGCGATCAAGTAGAGCGTCGTAACCAGATTCATGCTCATTACTTCGGCGCCTCTTCTTTTGCTTTCGGGGCTTTCTTCTTGAACATCTCAAGCATGCGGCGCGTCACCAGGAAGCCACCGAACACGTTGACTGCCGCCAGTGCCACGGCCAGGGTGCCCATGGTCTTGCCCAGGGGCGTCACGGTGAGTGCGGCGGCGAGCATGGCGCCGACGATCACAATCGCCGAAATCGCGTTGGTCACCGCCATCAGCGGCGTGTGCAGTGCGGGTGTGACGTTCCAGACCACGTGGTAACCGACATAAATCGCCAGCACAAAGATGATCAGGTTGTAGATACCGGGGGAGATAAGCTCTTCCATCGTCTGAATCCCTGCTTAGGCGTTTTTGCGGATGACTTGGCCGTCGCGGCACATCAGGCACGCGGCGACGATGTCGTCTTCGAGGTTGATTTCAAACTGCCCTTCCTTGGTGAAGACCAGCTTCAGGAAGTCCAGCAGGTTGCGCGCATACAGGGCCGAGGCGTCGGCGGCGACCGCGCCGGCCAGGTTGGTCGGGCCGCAGATGATCACGCCGTTTTCCACCACCACCTGATCGGCGACGGTCAGCGGGCAGTTGCCGCCTTGGGCTGCAGCGAGGTCGATGACCACCGAGCCGGGCTTCATCTGTGCCACGGTTTCGGCGCTGAGCAAGGTCGGCGCTTTACGGCCAGGGATCAGTGCGGTGGTGATGACGATATCGGCTTGCTTGGCGCGTTCGTGCACGGCCAGGGCCTGGCGTTGCATCCAACTGGTGGGCATCGGGCGGGCATAACCGCCGACACCGACTGCGCATTCGCGCTCTTCGTCGGTCTCGTAGGGTACGTCGACGAATTTGGCTCCGAGGGATTCGATCTGCTCTTTGACGGCCGGGCGTACGTCGGACGCTTCGATAACTGCACCCAGACGTTTCGCTGTGGCGATGGCCTGCAAGCCAGCAACACCTGCGCCGAGGATCAATACGCGGGCAGCCTTAACGGTACCGGCTGCGGTCATCAGCATCGGCATGAAGCGCGGATAGTGATGAGCGGCGAGCAGTACCGCTTTATAGCCGGCGATGTTGGCCTGGGAGGACAGCACGTCGAGGCTCTGAGCCCGTGAGGTACGTGGTGCAGCCTCAAGCGCAAAGGCGGTGATGCCCTGCCCGGCCAGCTTGCCGATGGTTTCGTTGCTGAACGGATTGAGCATGCCCACCAACACGGTGCCGCTTTTGATCAGCGTCAGTTCGCTGTCGCTGGGGGCAACCACTTTGAGAATCAGCTCGGCGCCAAACGCATCGTTGGCGCTGCCAATGGTCGCGCCTGCCGTTTCATAGGCACTGTCGACGATGCTGGCTTTGATGCCTGCTCCGCTTTGTACAGTGACCTTATGGCCCTGGCCGATCAGCTTCTTGATGGTTTCCGGGGTGGCAGCCACCCGCGTTTCACCGGTCTGGGTTTCGAGAGGAACACCAATGTGCACGTCAAATCTCCTGCATGATCTTTTTGCTTTTGATCTTTTTGTAAAAAGGCCAGTGCACCGCGAGTGGCGCAACTGGGGCGGCCGATCAGCACGATCCCGCTGAAATGACAGCGGGGCGCGGCATTTTGCAGGCGAACTTTACGGCCTTCAAGGGATTATGACGGGTGACGAAAAATTAACTACAAGTCACCCTGTGACTGATTGTCGCAACATGCCGAAATAATCTGTTCAAATACATGGTCTTAAAGGGCCACAGGCGTTTTTGCAATCTTTTGTCATGGTTGGCGTGAATAGTCGGCCATTGGCTCGTAATAGTCGTTCAAAGCCATGTGGATCATAGCTTTGAGCCAAATTTTTCCTGAAAAATACAGTCTGCTTAAATGCGACATATATATACATCTGTAGGACTGTATTATTGCTGACTACAAAGTCAATAATACGGCTTTAGCCTTTAAACACTGGTGCTGTAGCGATGCGACTGCTCGATGAGCCAGTCCCTGAAGGCGTGAAGTGACGCAGATTCGACTTTTCTGTCAGGAATCATCAGGTAATAAGCCTTCGTACTGCTCAGCGCTTCGGGGTTTGCAATCACCAATTGGCCCTCGTCCAGTTCGCGCTGGATAAGGAACGGGGGGATCAGTGCGATCCCCATGTCATGCATGGCTGCTTGGGACAACATCGAGAATAGCTCGTAACGGGGGCCTGTCATGTCGCGTGGGATGTTCAGGTGTTGGGCGTTGAACCATTGGCGCCACGCGTAGGGTCGTGTGGTTTGCTGCAGGAGCGGCAGTTCTGCAATCTCCAGGGCGCTGAACTGCGCACGGTCACCCAACAGCCGAGGGCTGCATACAGGTACAGGATTTTCGCCCATCAGCCGGTGGGACTCGGTACCGGACCAGTCGGCATCGCCGAAGTAGATGGCGGCGTCGAATTCGGTGTCGGCAAAGAGGAAAGGGCGTGTTCGATTCGTGAGGTTGACCGTGACCTCAGGGTGTTGGCGTTGGAAGTCCTTGAGGCGAGGGATCAACCATTGAGTGCCAAACGTCGGGACTACAGCGAGTTCGATGGTGTTGGCGCCCTGCTGCCCCATGACGGAAAGCGTATCGCGCTCCACCGCATCCAGTTGCGTTGCGACGCGACGGCTATAGGACAGCCCTGCCTCTGTCAGTTTTACCCCGCGCCGTGAACGGCGAAACAGCTCGACACTTAAAAACTCCTCGAGAGTGGCGATCTGTCGACAGATGGCGCCTTGGGTGATCGAAAGTTCCTGCGCAGCCTTGGTAAAGCTCTCGTGGCGGGCTGCCGCTTCAAAACTGACCAAAGCGGTGGTACTGGGAATTTTCCTGCGCATATACCGTGTCCTCACTTGCCAAGGCGCATATACGCCATTTATGGCTTCTTCGAAGTGATAAATTAGCACAACCCTATGCGGAAACCTCGTTTGCCCTACGCGCTTGCCGGGCCTAGGCTGCTTCCACGACTTCCGATTTCTTCCGCGAGGACTTAATTCATGGCTGGCAAGGCAAGCTTCAACTGGATCGATCCACTGCTGCTGGATCAACAGCTCACCGAAGAAGAGCGCATGGTGCGTGACAGTGCTGAGCAATTCGCCCAGGACAAGCTGGCGCCACGTGTGCTCGAAGCCTTCCGCCATGAAAAGACCGACCCTGCGATTTTCCGCGAGATGGGCGAGACCGGTCTGCTCGGCGCGATGATTCCCGAGCAGTACGGTGGCGGTGGCTTGAATTACGTCAGTTATGGGTTGATTGCGCGTGAGGTGGAGCGTGTCGACTCGGGCTATCGTTCGATGATGAGTGTGCAGTCGTCACTGGTCATGGTGCCGATCAATGAATTCGGCACCGAGGCGCAGAAGCAGAAGTACCTGCCGAAGTTGGCATCCGGTGAGTGGATCGGTTGTTTTGGTCTGACAGAGCCTAACCACGGTTCCGACCCTGGCGCGATGATCACTCGCGCCCGCAAGGTGGAGGGTGGCTACAGCCTGACGGGCGCAAAGATGTGGATCACCAATAGCCCGATCGCAGATGTGTTTGTGGTGTGGGGCAAGGACGATGCTGGAGACATCCGTGGTTTTGTCCTGGAGAAAGGCTGGAAGGGGCTGAGCGCTCCGGCGATTCACGGTAAGGTCGGGCTGCGCGCCTCCATTACTGGTGAAATCGTCATGGACAACGTGTTCGTGCCGGAAGAGAACATCTTCCCGGACGTGCGCGGCTTGAAGGGGCCTTTCACTTGCCTTAACTCTGCACGCTATGGCATCTCCTGGGGTGCGTTGGGGGCAGCCGAGTTCTGCTGGCACACCGCTCGCCAGTACACGCTTGATCGCCAACAGTTCGGCCGTCCGTTGGCGGCGACTCAGTTGATCCAGAAGAAGCTGGCAGACATGCAGACCGAGATCACCTTGGCTCTGCAGGGCTGCCTGCGCCTGGGGCGCATGAAGGACGAAGGTACGGCGGCGGTTGAGATCACTTCGATCATGAAGCGTAACTCGTGCGGCAAATCCCTGGATATCGCACGCATGGCCCGGGACATGTTGGGCGGCAATGGTATTTCCGACGAGTTTGGGGTGGCGCGTCATCTGGTCAACCTCGAGGTGGTCAATACCTATGAGGGGACTCATGACGTGCACGCCTTGATTCTGGGGCGCGCGCAGACCGGTCTTCAGGCGTTCTATTAATAGGAGCACGGCATGGGCGCGCTTTCGCATCTGCGGGTGCTGGATTTATCGCGAGTACTGGCGGGCCCCTGGTCCGGGCAGATCCTTGCGGACCTTGGGGCTGAGGTGATCAAGGTCGAGCGGCCGGGCAGCGGCGATGACACGCGCGCTTGGGGGCCACCCTTCCTTAAGGATGCCTATGGTGAGAACACCAGTGAGGCGGCTTATTACCTGTCGGCCAATCGCAACAAGGAGTCGGTGACAATCGACTTCACGCGGCCTGAGGGGCAGGCGCTGGTGCGTGAGCTGGCGGCCAAGTCGGACATCCTGATCGAGAACTTCAAGGTGGGTGGTCTCGCGGCTTACGGGCTGGACTATGAATCGCTCAAGGAGATCAACCCGGAGTTGATCTACTGCTCGATTACAGGGTTTGGACAGACGGGCCCCTATGCGTCGCGTGCTGGTTATGACTTTATGATTCAGGGTTTGGGCGGGCTTATGAGTCTGACTGGTCGTCCGGAGGGAGGAGACGGTGCAGGGCCGGTGAAAGTGGGGGTGGCACTGACTGATATCCTCACGGGGCTTTACTCGACCGTGGCGATATTGGCGGCACTGGCTCATCGGGATCATGATGGAGGCGGGCAACATATCGATATGGCATTGCTGGATGTTCAGGTGGCATGCCTGGCCAACCAGGCGATGAATTACCTGACGACAGGTGTGCCACCAAAGCGCCTGGGTAACGCCCATCCGAATATCGTGCCTTATCAGGACTTTCCTACGGCCGATGGCGACTTCATCCTGACGGTGGGTAATGACGGGCAGTTCCGCAAGTTTGCTGAAGTGGCTGGGCAGCCGCAGTGGGCAGATGATCCGCGCTTCTGTACTAATAAGGTGCGGGTGGCCAATCGGGCGGAGCTGATTCCTCTGATACGTCAGGCTACGGTGTTCAAGACGACGGCCGAGTGGGTGTCGCAGCTAGAGCAGGTGGGTGTGCCTTGTGGGCCTATCAATGACCTGGCGCAGGTGTTTGCCGATCCTCAGGTGAAAGCGCGTGGGCTGGCGATGGCGCTGCCTCATGCATTGGCAGGAATGGTGCCTCAGGTTGCCAGCCCGATACGGCTGTCCAAGACGCCGGTGGAATACCGTAGTGCGCCTCCGCTGCTGGGAGAGCATACGGCCAAGGTGCTTAAGGAGGTCTTGGGGTTGGGAGTGGCGAATGTGGCCGCATTGAAGGCGGCGGGCGTCATCTGAATCTTGTCTTCTATATAGAGGGTGTTTACGGCTATTTATTGGTGGTTTTTTAATCAACTCTAACTAATTGATAGAAAAGCAAAATTAAGGGTTGACGGCAGATTCTGGAAGTCTATAATTCGCCCCACTTCCGGCGCAGTCGAAACGTAAAACTCCTTGGTAAACAAAGAGTTACGCAGAATTCGACAGCGGCTTGCTTCAGTTCATCGAAGCCCAGAAGGAGTTGGTAGAGCAAAGTGGTTTGGCTCTATTAACGTTTCGATCCTCTCGGTCGAAAGCGGAGAAAAAGAGGTGTTGACAGCAGCGTGTAACGCTGTAGAATTCGCCTCCCGCTAACGAGAGATCGGAAGCGCAAGTGGTTGAAGTTGTTGAAGAAATCTTCGAAAACTTCTGAAAATAATCACTTGACAGCAAATGAGGCTGCTGTAGAATGCGCGCCTCGGTTGAGACGAAAGATCTTAACCAACCGCTCTTTAACAACTGAATCAAGCAATTCGTGTGGGTGCTTGTGGAGTCAGACTGATAGTCAACAAGATTATCAGCATCACAAGTTGCTCCGCGAGAAATCAAAGATGTAACCAACGATTGCTGAGCCAAGTTTAGGGTTTCTTAAAAACCCAAAGATGTTTGAACTGAAGAGTTTGATCATGGCTCAGATTGAACGCTGGCGGCAGGCCTAACACATGCAAGTCGAGCGGTAGAGAGAAGCTTGCTTCTCTTGAGAGCGGCGGACGGGTGAGTAATGCCTAGGAATCTGCCTGGTAGTGGGGGATAACGTTCGGAAACGAACGCTAATACCGCATACGTCCTACGGGAGAAAGCAGGGGACCTTCGGGCCTTGCGCTATCAGATGAGCCTAGGTCGGATTAGCTAGTTGGTGAGGTAATGGCTCACCAAGGCGACGATCCGTAACTGGTCTGAGAGGATGATCAGTCACACTGGAACTGAGACACGGTCCAGACTCCTACGGGAGGCAGCAGTGGGGAATATTGGACAATGGGCGAAAGCCTGATCCAGCCATGCCGCGTGTGTGAAGAAGGTCTTCGGATTGTAAAGCACTTTAAGTTGGGAGGAAGGGCAGTTACCTAATACGTGATTGTTTTGACGTTACCGACAGAATAAGCACCGGCTAACTCTGTGCCAGCAGCCGCGGTAATACAGAGGGTGCAAGCGTTAATCGGAATTACTGGGCGTAAAGCGCGCGTAGGTGGTTTGTTAAGTTGGATGTGAAATCCCCGGGCTCAACCTGGGAACTGCATTCAAAACTGACTGACTAGAGTATGGTAGAGGGTGGTGGAATTTCCTGTGTAGCGGTGAAATGCGTAGATATAGGAAGGAACACCAGTGGCGAAGGCGACCACCTGGACTAATACTGACACTGAGGTGCGAAAGCGTGGGGAGCAAACAGGATTAGATACCCTGGTAGTCCACGCCGTAAACGATGTCAACTAGCCGTTGGAAGCCTTGAGCTTTTAGTGGCGCAGCTAACGCATTAAGTTGACCGCCTGGGGAGTACGGCCGCAAGGTTAAAACTCAAATGAATTGACGGGGGCCCGCACAAGCGGTGGAGCATGTGGTTTAATTCGAAGCAACGCGAAGAACCTTACCAGGCCTTGACATCCAATGAACTTTCTAGAGATAGATTGGTGCCTTCGGGAACATTGAGACAGGTGCTGCATGGCTGTCGTCAGCTCGTGTCGTGAGATGTTGGGTTAAGTCCCGTAACGAGCGCAACCCTTGTCCTTAGTTACCAGCACGCAATGGTGGGCACTCTAAGGAGACTGCCGGTGACAAACCGGAGGAAGGTGGGGATGACGTCAAGTCATCATGGCCCTTACGGCCTGGGCTACACACGTGCTACAATGGTCGGTACAGAGGGTTGCCAAGCCGCGAGGTGGAGCTAATCCCATAAAACCGATCGTAGTCCGGATCGCAGTCTGCAACTCGACTGCGTGAAGTCGGAATCGCTAGTAATCGCGAATCAGAATGTCGCGGTGAATACGTTCCCGGGCCTTGTACACACCGCCCGTCACACCATGGGAGTGGGTTGCACCAGAAGTAGCTAGTCTAACCTTCGGGAGGACGGTTACCACGGTGTGATTCATGACTGGGGTGAAGTCGTAACAAGGTAGCCGTAGGGGAACCTGCGGCTGGATCACCTCCTTAATCGACGACATCAGCTGCTCCATAAGTTCCCACACGAATTGCTTGATTCATTGAAGAAGACGATAAAGAAGCAGCCCGAAATTGGGTCTGTAGCTCAGTTGGTTAGAGCGCACCCCTGATAAGGGTGAGGTCGGCAGTTCGAATCTGCCCAGACCCACCAATTTTGTGTGGGAAACGCCTGTAGAAATACGGGGCCATAGCTCAGCTGGGAGAGCGCCTGCCTTGCACGCAGGAGGTCAACGGTTCGATCCCGTTTGGCTCCACCACTACTGCTTCTGACGTATGAAAGCTTAGAAATGAGCATTCCATCCAGGTGATGGTGAATGTTGATTTCTAGTCTTTGATTAGATCGTTCTTTAAAAATTTGGGTATGTGATAGAAAGATAGACTGAACGTTACTTTCACTGGTAACGGATCAGGCTAAGGTAAAATTTGTGAGTTCTCTTAATTGAGAAATTCGAATTTTCGGCGAATGTCGTCTTCACAGTATAACCAGATTGCTTGGGGTTATATGGTCAAGTGAAGAAGCGCATACGGTGGATGCCTTGGCAGTCAGAGGCGATGAAAGACGTGGTAGCCTGCGAAAAGCTTCGGGGAGTCGGCAAACAGACTTTGATCCGGAGATGTCTGAATGGGGGAACCCAGCCATCATAAGATGGTTATCTTGTACTGAATACATAGGTGCAAGAGGCGAACCAGGGGAACTGAAACATCTAAGTACCCTGAGGAAAAGAAATCAACCGAGATTCCCTTAGTAGTGGCGAGCGAACGGGGACTAGCCCTTAAGTGGCTTTGAGATTAGCGGAACGCTCTGGAAAGTGCGGCCATAGTGGGTGATAGCCCTGTACGCGAAAATCTCTTAGTCATGAAATCGAGTAGGACGGAGCACGAGAAACTTTGTCTGAATATGGGGGGACCATCCTCCAAGGCTAAATACTACTGACTGACCGATAGTGAACTAGTACCGTGAGGGAAAGGCGAAAAGAACCCCGGAGAGGGGAGTGAAATAGATCCTGAAACCGTATGCGTACAAGCAGTGGGAGCAGACTTTGTTCTGTGACTGCGTACCTTTTGTATAATGGGTCAGCGACTTATTTTCAGTGGCGAGCTTAACCGAATAGGGGAGGCGTAGCGAAAGCGAGTCTTAATAGGGCGTCTAGTCGCTGGGAATAGACCCGAAACCGGGCGATCTATCCATGGGCAGGTTGAAGGTTGGGTAACACTAACTGGAGGACCGAACCGACTACCGTTGAAAAGTTAGCGGATGACCTGTGGATCGGAGTGAAAGGCTAATCAAGCTCGGAGATAGCTGGTTCTCCTCGAAAGCTATTTAGGTAGCGCCTCATGTATCACTGTAGGGGGTAGAGCACTGTTTCGGCTAGGGGGTCATCCCGACTTACCAAACCGATGCAAACTCCGAATACCTACAAGTGCCGAGCATGGGAGACACACGGCGGGTGCTAACGTCCGTCGTGAAAAGGGAAACAACCCAGACCGTCAGCTAAGGTCCCAAAGTTATGGTTAAGTGGGAAACGATGTGGGAAGGCTTAGACAGCTAGGAGGTTGGCTTAGAAGCAGCCACCCTTTAAAGAAAGCGTAATAGCTCACTAGTCGAGTCGGCCTGCGCGGAAGATGTAACGGGGCTCAAACCATACACCGAAGCTACGGGTATCACGTAAGTGATGCGGTAGAGGAGCGTTCTGTAAGCCTGTGAAGGTGAGTTGAGAAGCTTGCTGGAGGTATCAGAAGTGCGAATGCTGACATGAGTAACGACAATGGGTGTGAAAAACACCCACGCCGAAAGACCAAGGTTTCCTGCGCAACGTTAATCGACGCAGGGTTAGTCGGTCCCTAAGGCGAGGCTGAAAAGCGTAGTCGATGGAAAACAGGTTAATATTCCTGTACTTCTGGTTATTGCGATGGAGGGACGGAGAAGGCTAGGCCAGCTTGGCGTTGGTTGTCCAAGTTTAAGGTGGTAGGCTGAGATCTTAGGTAAATCCGGGATCTTAAGGCCGAGAGCTGATGACGAGTTACCTTTTAGGTGACGAAGTGGTTGATGCCATGCTTCCAAGAAAAGCTTCTAAGCTTCAGGTAACCAGGAACCGTACCCCAAACCGACACAGGTGGTTGGGTAGAGAATACCAAGGCGCTTGAGAGAACTCGGGTGAAGGAACTAGGCAAAATGGCACCGTAACTTCGGGAGAAGGTGCGCCGGTGAGGGTGAAGGACTTGCTCCGTAAGCTCATGCCGGTCGAAGATACCAGGCCGCTGCGACTGTTTATTAAAAACACAGCACTCTGCAAACACGAAAGTGGACGTATAGGGTGTGACGCCTGCCCGGTGCCGGAAGGTTAATTGATGGGGTTAGCTAACGCGAAGCTCTTGATCGAAGCCCCGGTAAACGGCGGCCGTAACTATAACGGTCCTAAGGTAGCGAAATTCCTTGTCGGGTAAGTTCCGACCTGCACGAATGGCGTAACGATGGCGGCGCTGTCTCCACCCGAGACTCAGTGAAATTGAAATCGCTGTGAAGATGCAGTGTATCCGCGGCTAGACGGAAAGACCCCGTGAACCTTTACTATAGCTTTGCACTGGACTTTGAATTTGCTTGTGTAGGATAGGTGGGAGGCTTTGAAGCGTGGACGCCAGTTCGCGTGGAGCCATCCTTGAAATACCACCCTGGCAACTTTGAGGTTCTAACTCAGGTCCGTTATCCGGATCGAGGACAGTGTATGGTGGGTAGTTTGACTGGGGCGGTCTCCTCCTAAAGAGTAACGGAGGAGTACGAAGGTGCGCTCAGACCGGTCGGAAATCGGTCGTAGAGTATAAAGGCAAAAGCGCGCTTGACTGCGAGACAGACACGTCGAGCAGGTACGAAAGTAGGTCTTAGTGATCCGGTGGTTCTGTATGGAAGGGCCATCGCTCAACGGATAAAAGGTACTCCGGGGATAACAGGCTGATACCGCCCAAGAGTTCATATCGACGGCGGTGTTTGGCACCTCGATGTCGGCTCATCACATCCTGGGGCTGAAGCCGGTCCCAAGGGTATGGCTGTTCGCCATTTAAAGTGGTACGCGAGCTGGGTTTAGAACGTCGTGAGACAGTTCGGTCCCTATCTGCCGTGGACGTTTGAGATTTGAGAGGGGCTGCTCCTAGTACGAGAGGACCGGAGTGGACGAACCTCTGGTGTTCCGGTTGTCACGCCAGTGGCATTGCCGGGTAGCTATGTTCGGAATAGATAACCGCTGAAAGCATCTAAGCGGGAAACTAGCCTCAAGATGAGATCTCACTGGAACCTTGAGTTCCCTGAAGGGCCGTCGAAGACTACGACGTTGATAGGTTGGGTGTGTAAGCGCTGTGAGGCGTTGAGCTAACCAATACTAATTGCCCGTGAGGCTTGACCATATAACACCCAAGCAATTTGACCACTCTAACGAGCATCAGATTGCGGTGTGTGAAGACGAAAATGAACCGAAAGTTCGACGCTCACAAAGCACCGAAAGCTGTCACATACCCAATTTGCTGAAGCGAGGCTTAGGCCGCGACTCAGTACCCGAATTTCTTGACGACCATAGAGCATTGGAACCACCTGATCCCATCCCGAACTCAGTAGTGAAACGATGCATCGCCGATGGTAGTGTGGGGTTTCCCCATGTGAGAGTAGGTCATCGTCAAGATTAAATTCCAGAACCCCTGATTGCTAATGCAGTCAGGGGTTTTGTTTATGTAGAAGTCCATGAATTTCACCGGCACGTTGCTAACCCAACGGTCCGGTACACAGAATTTCTTGACGACCATAGAGCATTGGAACCACCTGATCCCATCCCGAACTCAGCAGTGAAACGATGCATCGCCGATGGTAGTGTGGGGTTTCCCCATGTGAGAGTAGGTCATCGTCAAGATTGAATTCCGAAACCCCTGTCTGCGCTAGCAGACAGGGGTTTTGTCGCTTGGGGCTATAAGTCACCACAACTTGTAGTTTCCTCACACATGTCTACCGCTGGTCAGTTTCCTGCTTAAAAATCAGAAACGTCTCACAATTTCCTAAGCTTTGCCGCGGCTTGGCCGAAAGCCTGACGAGCCATGCGTGCACCGAAATAGAGCGGCCCGAGAAGCTGCCTATACCGTTACATGGAATGTTCCACTCGGCACGCTCACCCCCCTTTGGCAAAAGAAGTCGATGAAATGAATCTCAAGTTCAGTCATAAAATTCTGTTGGCCGCGTCAGGCGTCGTGGTTCTGGCCTTCGCGTTATTCACCCTCTACAACGACTACCTGCAGCGCAGCACGATCAAGCAGAACCTGGAGTCGTCCATCCAGCAATCCGGTGAACTCACTGCCAGCAGTGTGCAGAACTGGCTTAGTGGCCGAATATTGGTACTCGAAAGCCTTACGCAAAACGTTGCTCACCAA
Organism: Pseudomonas allii; assembly: GCF_055380095.1. Lineage (NCBI taxonomy): Bacteria > Pseudomonadati > Pseudomonadota > Gammaproteobacteria > Pseudomonadales > Pseudomonadaceae > Pseudomonas > Pseudomonas allii. Next base: position 125,096 of record NZ_AP039450.1, read on the forward strand.
GGCAGTAGTGCCGACCTTCCTGGCCTGGTTGATCAGCCGGCGTTAACTGATAACTTCCAGTTCACCTATGTTGGCCAAACCAACGGTGTGTTTACCCAACGTCCTGACGCAAAAATGCCCGATGGCTACGACCCACGTCAGCGTCCCTGGTACAAACAGGCAGTAGCTGCAGATAAACCGATGCTTACGCCACCCTATATGGCAGCGGTGGGTGGGCAGATCGTGACCATCGCCATGCCGGTGAAAAAGGACGGCGAGTTGCTTGGTGTGGTCGGCGGTGACCTGAGCCTGCAGACCTTGGTGAAGATCATCAACTCGGTGGATTTTGGCGGCATTGGCCATGCGTTCCTGGTCAGTGGCGACGGGCAAGTTATCGTCAGTCCCGATCAGGACCAGGTGATGAAAAACCTCAAGGACATCTACCCCGGCACCCAAGTGCGCATTGAGAAGGTCAGTCAGGACGTCGTTCTCAATGGCCAGGACCGAATCTTGTCATTCACCCCTATCAGCGGCTTGCCAGGCGCGGATTGGTATATCGGCCTGTCGATTGATAAAGACAAAGCCTACGCACCGCTGGGCAAATTCCGGACATCTGCGTTGATTGCCATGTTGATTGCCGTGGTTGCGATTGCCGTGCTCCTGAGCTTGCTGATTCAAGTTTTGCTGCGACCCCTGACCACTATGGGCGTGGCGATGCAGGATATCGCCCAAGGCGAGGGTGACCTGACCCGTCGTCTGGCGGTCACTAGCAACGACGAGTTTGGCGAAGTCGGCAGTGCGTTCAATCAGTTCGTAGAGCGCATCCATGCGTCGATTTCGGAAGTGTCCTCGGCTACGCGCCAGGTGCATGACTTGTCCCAGCGTGTGATGGCTTCGTCCAATGCCTCTATCGTCGGTTCCGACGAGCAAAGCGCGCGCACTAACAGCGTCGCCGCAGCGATCAATGAACTGGGTGCCGCCACCCAGGAAATCGCGCGCAACGCCGCCGATGCGTCACAACACGCCAGTGGTGCCAGCGAGCAGGCCGACGATGGCCGCAAAGTGGTCGAGCAGACCATCCTTGCCATGTCGGAGTTGTCGCAGAAGATCAGCTTGTCCTGCACCCAGATTGAAACCCTGAACGCCAGCACCGACAACATCGGTCACATCCTTGATGTGATCAAAGGCATCTCCCAGCAAACCAACTTGCTGGCGCTTAACGCTGCCATCGAGGCGGCCCGTGCTGGTGAGGCCGGACGAGGCTTTGCGGTGGTCGCCGACGAGGTACGTAACCTGGCTCACCGCACCCAGGAGTCGGCCGAGGAGATCCACAAAATGATCACTTCGCTGCAAGTGGGCTCGCGTGAAGCGGTGACTACCATGAATGCCAGCCAGGCCTCCAGCGAGGAAAGCGTAGAGGTCGCGAACCAGGCCGGTGAGCGCCTGGTCAGTGTGACCCAGCGAATCGTTGAGATCGACGGCATGAACCAGTCCGTCGCCGCAGCCACTGAAGAACAGACGGCCGTGGTGGAAACCCTCAATGTGGACATCAACCAGATCAACTTGCTGAACCAGCAGGGCGTGGCCAATCTCAATGAAACCCTGAAGGATTGCGATGCCCTGTCGCAGCAGGCCAATCGTTTGAAGCAGCTGGTCGATAGCTTCAAGATCTGACCCGCTGATTCATCGGCAGGGGCGCATCGCGTCGCTCCTGCCGCTTAGCTGAGCATTCGGCGGACATTGTCCAGGGCGCTGCTGGCGAAGTTTTGCACAAACTGTTCGAACCCTGTGTTCGCCGTCTCTGCGGGCTCTGCAATAATTGTCCACATCACCTTGGAGCGCTCCGCTTCAAGTGCTTCCACTTGGATCGCCGCCCACAGTCTGGCCACACCCAGGGTGTTGTAGATCGTGGTCCAGGTCATATGCATAGCCTGTTCGTCCCGGCTATTGAGTTGCTCCACTACACAATTGCCATCGCGGAAGAATTTTGTCCGCAAGGCGCCCACGCCTGAGCCCATCATTTCGATATGGCTCAAGTCCGGAATGAACATATCGAAGCCGGCAAATCGCCCCACCATGTCCCACAGGCGAGAGGCGGAGCAGTTGACCACAACAGACGCCACTATCGGCAGGCCACTCGGGTTGCGGATTAACGTATCGGGTTGCAGCAGTTTCATGAGGTTGTCCTGGAGTATTCAAAGAAAGCCGATGGCCTTGAGGTAATTGCAGCCTTTGCTCAACAGTGCCGTGTCCTTTGCGGGGTAGTGTTCACCCATCTGCTGGACACCTAGTCGCGCGTTGTCGTAACGAATCATTGAAGTGTCCCCGATGTCTTCGTCGAGGCGGTCGAGGTAAAAACCGAGCACGCCAAACAGTGCGTTGTCCTGGCTTACCGTTCGCAGCGCCTGCTGCCATTGAGCGATGCCCACTCGCTTGAAGCGATGGCCCGCCCGACTGAACGCATCCAGGTAGTGCGCCCAGCTCAACGGTTGTGGGTTATGCAGGTTGAACACACTCCGGCTGGCGTGAAAGCGGGTGCTGTGGAATGCAATGAAGCGAGCCAGAAAGTCCACCGGCATCAGGTCGAAGTTCAGCGCCAACCTGGGCAGAAGTCCCAGCTGCAGTGACCCCTTGAGCATCAGCATCAGGCGATTTTTTTGCGGCTGGCACGCACCGCTCTGGCTGTTGAAGCTGATATTGCCGGGACGATGGATATTCACCCAGGCACCGCGCGCCACCGCATGCCCCAATTGCCGCTCCGCAACCCATTTGGACAGGTTGTAGCCATTCTTGATGTACAGCGGCAGCGTGGTAGAGGCGGGTGCTTCGAGGATATAGCCCTGCGAGTCAACACTGCTCGAGGCCGACAGTGTCGAGACAAAGTTGAAGACCTTCTTGCGGTGGGTTTCACACAAGCGCAGGCATTCGCGTATGGGGTCAACGTTGTCCCGCGCCAGTGATGCATAGTCCATCACGTGATTGACCCGCGCCGCGTTATGGACCAGTACGCCGAAGTCTCTGGCGAGAGACTCATGCACAACGTCAGCCAGGCCCAATCGAGGTTGGCTGATATCGGCCGCATATACCTTCACTCGGCTCAGGTCCACATGCTCCAGGCGGTATTCATGTAACGCCTGGATGAGTCGTGACATTGGCGACCGCCCCGGTTCCTCACGTACCAGGCACGCCACCTCGGTTGCCCCAGCAGCCAGCAATGCTTCGACGATATGGATACCCACAAAACTGTTGGCTCCGGTCACGATGACTTTGTGCGGATCACCTGCACGGTCCTCGGGCAACGTGTCGAGTACCCACTCCGATTGAGCATCACCGGCCGCCCAGCCGGATCCTGCATCGGGTCGTTCACCGTTCTCCACCAGCGTTGCGAGCGTACGAATCGTCGGCACTTCAATAAAATGGCTCAACACAAAGCTACGGCCGAACTGCTCGCGTACGCGCAGCAGCAACGTCGATAGCAAAATCGAATGCCCGCCGAGATCAAAGAAGCTCTGGTCAATAGACAGATTACCTGCGGGCACCGCCAGCAACTCGCTCCACAAGCGGGACAACCGAACGTGAAGCGGAGTTTTTGCGGCACTGCCGACAGCTTGCAACGCAGACCGAACCGGTAGTGCCAGCAATGCCTGCCGGTCGACTTTTCCATTGACGGAGCACGGCAGGTGGGGCAACACCTCCCAGAAGCCCGGCTGCATGTAGTCTGGCAGCCACTGCCGTGCATGGTGCTTCAGAGCGGCCACGCTCGCGTGTGGTTCAGGCTGGGCGACGTAGCTGCGGATCCTGCTGTCCCGGTCGATTACTACCGCCACCTGGCGATACAGCCGACTATCGCGCAGACACTGCTCAATCTCCTGCGGCTCGACCCGAAAACTGCGGATTTTCACTTGGTCATCGCGCCGCCCACCCAGCACTATCCCGTCGGCGGTCCACCGTGCCAGGTCGCCACTGCGATAGGCCCGCAGTGGCGGAGCTCCTGGTACTGCCAGTTCCACGAAAGGACTGGCAGGCGGCTGCGATGTGCCCACATACCCCAGGCTGACTCCGGGGCCGACAATGTACACCTCACCCGTTACCTCTTCATCCACCGGTTGCAGCGTGTCATCGAGGATCAGCACCTGGCTGTTGGCGATGGGGTAGCCGAGGTTACGGTTGCAGTCACCGGGGTGCAGTGTCCGCTGGGTAATCAGCACCGTGGTCTCCGTAGGGCCGTACAGGTTGTGAAACCGGCACTGCCCTGCCAGGCGTTCGATGACATGGGGTTCGCACACATCGCCGCCTGTCAGCAGGTGCGTCAGGCCCAATGGTTGATCAAGCGGCAGGATGCTCAACAGCGCAGGCGGCAAAAAGGCATGGGTGACGCGCTGCAGGTGGAGCAAACCCATCAGTTGCTCAGGGGCGTGCCGTTGCTCGGCACTGGGTACGATCAATTCGGCACCCGCTATCAGGGCAGGGAAAATATCGATCAGCGATGAGTCGAAGCTCAACGGCGAAAACTGCAGGACTCGGCTCTGGTCATCCAGGTTCATAAAGGACCTGAACCAGGCCGTGAAATGCGCCAGGTTTGCCTGGCTGAGCAGCACGCCCCTGGGTTGGCCTGTGGAGCCCGATGTAAATAGCGTCATGCAGGCCGCATCGGGGTGAGGGCGAGCTGGCATCAATGCAAGCGTGAGGTCGACATGCCGAAGGTCAAGACGGGTGACATCCAGTGCAGTGAAGTGCCCTCGCAAAGGATGTTGGCCGGCGTCCAGCAACACACGCGCCCCTGCGGTCTCGAGCATGACTTGATGGCGTTGTGGCGGGTGGTCCGGGCTCAGCGGCAGATACACCGCCCCACAGCCCAGCACCGCAAGGATACTGGCGTACAACTCGATGGATTTTTCAAGGCACACGCCAACCACGGGCGGGGGCTGCGTATTGCCCAACAAGGGGTTTAACTGTTGCTGGATCGTGAGGGCCTGTACGTGCAGCTCGCGGTAAGTCACTACGCTACCGGCGATCCTCAGCGCCGGTCGATCCGCGAACCTATGGAGACTGGCCTGCACCCTTTCGATCACGGGCACTTGGGCTTCGCGCATTACAGCGGGGTCTTCGGTACGGTTGAATCGATGGACAAATGCCAGCGCATCAAGCGCGTCCAACCCGTGCTCTGGCCAGTCATTGGCACCGGTACTCTCGGAGGAATACCCAGGGTCCCGTGAGAAACGACTGACGTGCAGCCCGACCCATTCCACCAGTGCGTGGCTCACTTGCTGGCGCAACCGTTGTCCGTTGCCCGTTGGCTCTTCGGCGATGTCCAGGATTCCCGACAAGCGCCGGTTGGCCCTATAGGCGCGCAACTGCAGCGCGGGCAGTCCGCAGTCGGATACCGGGCCAACGCCCAGGCGCAGGCTCAACGCCGGGGTTGGGTCTGCCGGGTCCCGCAGCGGCTGACGTCCGTCGTCTATCCACAGGTCGGCGCCTTCATCGCTCGAGACATGCCCATGCTGTTCCAGCTCCCGTCTGATGGCGTCCAAGGCGCTGCTGGCACCGGAAAATCCGATTGTCAGGCGCTTCATGTCGCGTCCCCGGGCATCGGTAAATAGTCTTTCAACGCGTGCACCACACTCGGCGTCTGCAGCAAACCGCTGTGTTGCAGGAAGCCAAGGATATTGCTCAACAGCGGGTGCCGGCGGGTGATGGGGAAGGTGAGCGCGGCGATTTCATTGCGGAACGCGTTGCGCAGGCTGGCGTCGATATCGAGGTGTTCGATCAAGTGAAGGTCAAAGTCTTTTTGCAGATCGTTCGTCAGGTACTGAGCCAGGAACGCCGGCAGTACCTTGGCAATACTGTCGCGATCGTCCGCGTTCGCGGCTTGCCAATACAGGCGTACAAGTCGCGTCCAGAATTGCGCGTGGCGGCCTTCATCAAACAGGTGGTCGGCCATCAAGCCACGGATGGAGGCTTTGACACTGCTGTCCTTGGAGAATGCCGCTACATCATGGGTCACCGTGTTTTCGGCGATGGCCACGGCAATCAGTTCTATTGCACCGTGCAGATGGGCTGGCACCTGAGCTTGTGCTGTCGGCAGTGCGCGGCTCAATTCGATTTGCTTGGGTAGCTCCAGCGGTTGTATGCCGGTCATGGCCACGGTTTGCTGCAGGAAATCCAATGCGACCAGCGCGTGGTAGTCCTCGTCCACAACGATCGTCATCGCATCAACGCGGCAGGCCAGCGGGAAGGGGATCGAGAAGCGGTTCTTGGCAATACTGCGCGCAGTCTTGTCGACGATCTCGGTCTCGAATATCACCACGTCGTTGATGAACTTGTAGAAGCTCTGCACCAGCACGAAATCGCGCCACTGCGGGCAGTGTTCGAGAAAGGTCGCGCTGAGTACCAAAGGCTGGCGGCACAGTGGGTAGATCAGCTTGTCATCGTTTTCCAGTAAGCGGCGAGGACGTGTACGGATGGTTGCACGCCGCTCCCAGTCGTCAGCAATAGATGTGTAGTCGCCGGTGTTCATGGACGCACCTCTTGCAATGAGGCCTGAATCTCATCCCAGAGCGCGCTACGGCCTTCCATGGCGGCAAGGGCTGCCTCGTGGGCCTGATGCGCGTACGCCGGGTCAGCGCTGGCGAGGCGTTCGAGCAGCTGCTCGGCGGCCGGCCCATGGTCCCGGGCGTCCATCTCGATGTGACGCTTGAGGTAGGCGCACAAGGTAGGCGCCTGGCGGTGGATGAGTTCGTTGGATTGCAGGATGCGCTGGAACATTGCCGGGATGACATGCTCGCGTCCGTGCAGGAAGGTTGCAGCCACACAGTGGGTCGGTGCATTCAGCGCGAGGTTCAAGGTGTCGCTGACGAAGCGAACCACGCCAGGAAGAACCTCGACTTCCTGTAAGGCAGCGTGTGCTTCCAGGCCTTGGCGTAGCAGTGTAATAAAGTGGTTGATAGACGCCGTGTTGGCGCCCACCTCTGCCATCGCCTCCAAGTAAAGTTCGAAGTGGCTGCAATAACCTTTCGCGGGATGTTCGTCTGACTCCTCGCCTAATACGATCTCGTTGATCAGACGTGCGGCCTGCGGGTCTGACGGTGGCAGCCAAGGCAGACGCGTACAGGTCAGATCCTGTTGCAGGCGTTTGGCGAGGGTCATGAAGTCCCAGACTGCAAATACATGGCTTTCCATGAAAAGTTGTAACTTTCGTAAGGAAGTTATTTCTGAAAATAACGAATGACTACATAATTGCAGTTTTGCTGTTTCAAGTAACGGTTGATGCATGGTTGATGCCTATGAGTTGTTGCGTCTGCTGTGTAAACAGCGATAAATTTCTTGTGGTTGGCAGGGGCTCAGCTGTTGTTAAACGGCTGCTGGCGCGCGGGATCGCTGAATGTGAAGGATGTCGGGGCTGTTAATAAAATATGATAAGCGGGTTAAACAAGTTGGCGAACATACAAATATGTTAGAAGTTTTTCTAAATAATATTAATGTAAGTTGGGTTCTTTGTTGTAAGTGGGAAGTTTCCTGGGGGCGAGGCGCTAACCGTGAGTCAGGACGCCCCGCCACAGGGAAGGTCGGGGCAGTAGAGCCGTGTGCCTTATTGCGTATCTTTGTTGCCTTGGGCGTCCAGGCCACTGAGGTACGCCGTGATCACTTCCATGCCTCGCATCAAGTGATTGCGCAGCGTCAGGATGCTTTCCTGGGTTTTCTTCTTGGCCACCAGGCTCAGCAGTTCGCGGTGGTCTTCCTGGGACGTTTCGCCCAGCCCCATGGCTTCAAGGTTGTAACGCAGGAAACGTTCCTCTTCGTTCAAACCGTGCTCCACCAATTTGAGTAGCCGCTGGTTCGGGGCCCTGCCATATAAGGCCATGTGAAACAGTCGATTGAGGCGGCCCATTTCGGCGTAGTCTTTTTCCTGTTCAAGAGCACAGATGATGGCGTCCGCCTCGGCAATATCGGCCTCGGTGAGTAAAGGAATCGACAAGCGCAGCGCTTCAGACTCCAGGAGCATTCGCAGTTCATAGGTTTCGGCCGAGTTATCCTCGATCAAGGGTGCAACCACGGCGCCTTTGTGCGTTACCACATGCAGCAGTGATTGGGCTTCCAACTGGCGCAAGGCTTCCCGCACCGGCATGCGGCTGACGCCGAACAGGCTGGCCAGTTCCTGTTGGCGCATGGCGGTACCGCAGGGCAATCGACCATCCAGGATGGCGTTGCGCAAGGTTTCTTCAATCACGGAACGAGCAAGATGCGCGGGAATAGGACCGCTTATCTTGATGCTGTTTAAAGGGTTCGGCTTCTGCGTCACGGTTACGCTATCCTCCTTTTTTCTAATTGGGTGGCTAATTGGATCCAATGCACACTAGAGACTGCCCATAAGCTTGTCAAACGAGCACGGTTTCGGCTTGTAAGCGGTTCAACATCATGCTCCCAGCGCCCACAGCCGGCATTTATGGCGTCTTACGCAACCAGGTTCATTGAGCCTGCTCCAGCAGTTATCAATAGCAACAGCCTCAGCTATGGACTCAACACTTCACCGTTGCAGTTTATTCCCCAGGTGCCAGGGGGTATGAATTCTCATGGCACTTTCCCGTATATAGATATTCATTATCAGTATTTAAACTGAGGTTCTTATATCTATAAAGTCGCTCTCCTGACTGACCGGGAGTGACCTCATGTCCGCCACCTCTACTGTTCCAACCGCGACCGCCACCGCCCAAACCTTCGAGATTCTCCCTTTTTCCGGCAGCGTCGGCGCCCAGATCATCGGCCTGGACTTGTCACGCCCGGTCAGCGAGCAGGATTTTGCGCGCATCCACCGTGCGCACCTGGACTATCACGTTGTGGTGTTTCGCGACCAGCGCATCACCCCCGAACAGCAGATCGCCTTCAGTCGCCGTTTTGGTGTGCTGCAGATCCACGTGCTCAAACAGTTCCTGCTGGCCAACCACCCGGAAATCCTGATCGTCTCCAACATCATTGAAAACGGCCAATCCATCGGCCTGGGAGACGCGGGAAAATTCTGGCATTCGGACCTGTCTTACAAAGAGCTGCCGAGCCTGGGCTCGATGCTGCACGCCCAGGAACTGCCGTCTGAAGGCGGCGATACCCTGTTCGCCGACATGCACAAAGCCTGGGACCAGTTACCCGAGCACCTGCGTAAAGCCGTCGAGGGCCGCAGCGCCGCGCATTCCTACACCGCGCGTTACAGCGAGACCAAATTCGAAGGTAACTGGCGCCCCACGCTGACCCCAGAGCAGCTCGCCCAGGTCGCGGAAGTCGTGCACCCCATCGTGCGCACCCACCCGGAAAACGGCCGCAAGGCGCTGTTCGTCAGTGAAGGGTTCACTACCCGCATCGTCGGCCTGCCGGAAGACGAAAGCCGTGACCTGCTGGCCCAGCTCTACGCCCATAGCGTGTTGCCACACAACATCTATCGCCACCAATGGCAGCCCCACGACCTGGTGTTCTGGGACAACCGCTCGCTGATCCACCTGGCCGCCGGCTGCCCAAGCCACCTGCGCCGCAAGCTGTTTCGCACCACCATCCAGGGCGATGCGCCTTTCTGATCCCCATTTGCGCCAAGTGAGATGAAATGAACATGCCCCTGCAAGGCCACGCGGCCAGCACTCCGAACACGGCGCTGCCGCTGCTGGCGGTGGATAACGTCAGCCTGGAATATCGCACGCCCGAGCGGGTGGTGCGGGCCACCCACCAAGTGAGTTTCGAGATCGACCCGGCCGACCGCTACGTGCTGCTCGGCCCGTCGGGCTGTGGCAAATCCACCTTGCTCAAGTCCATCGCCGGGTTTATCAAACCCTGCGAAGGCGAGATCCGCCTGTTGGGGCAAAAGGTCGAGCAACCCGGCCCGGATCGCATCGTGGTGTTCCAGGAGTTCGACCAGTTGCCACCGTGGAAAACCGTCAAGCAGAACGTGATGTTCCCGCTGCTGGCCTCGAAAACCCTGAAGCGCGCCGAAGCAGAAGAACGCGCGCTGCACTACCTCGACAAAGTCGGCCTCAGCGCCTTTGCCGATGCCTATCCACACACCCTTTCCGGCGGCATGAAAGCCCGCGTCGCCATCGCCCGTGCCCTGGCCATGCAGCCGAAAATCCTGTTGATGGACGAGCCCTTCGCCGCCCTCGACGCCCTGACCCGACGCAAAATGCAGGAAGAGTTGCTGCTGCTCTGGGAAGAGGTGCGCTTCACCCTGTTGTTCGTCACGCACTCCATCGAAGAAGCGCTGGTGGTGGGCAATCGCATCCTCTTGCTGTCGCCTCATCCCGGGCGTGTACGTGCGGAAGTCCACAGCCATCAATACGACCTGCACAGCCTCGGAGGCGTGGCGTTCCAGGCATCGGCGCGGCGCATTCATCGCTTGCTGTTCGATGAAGCGCCCGAGGCCGAACGTGAGTTGGGTTTCGCCGATATCCGCATCGCCTACTGAAGGGTCAACCAATGCGCCAGGAATTTGAAATCACCCTAGAACCGCTGCTCAGCGTCCCTGTGGAACGTGCGTTGCCGCTGCGACAGCGCCTGTGGCAACAAGGCTGGCTGCGCAAGGGCCTGATCCTGATTGTGCTCGCCATCCTGTGGGAAGCCGTTGCGCGCTACCAGGACAACGACCTGCTGTTGCCGAGTTTTTTGCAGACCTTTCACGCGCTGTACGACGGCCTGCTCAGTGGTGAATTGCTCAGTAAAGTCAGCATCTCGCTGGCCGTGCTGATCAAAGGCTACTTGATCGGCATCGTACTGGCGTTCGCCCTGACTACCTTGGCGGTGTCGACCCAACTGGGCCGTGACCTGCTGAGTACCCTGACCTCGATGTTCAACCCGCTGCCGGCGATTGCGCTGTTGCCGCTGGCGCTGCTGTGGTTTGGTCTGGGGCAGAACAGCCTGATCTTCGTGCTGGTGCATTCGGTGCTGTGGGCGCTGGCACTCAATACCTATTCGGGGTTCCTCGGCGTGTCCGAAACCCTGCGCATGGCCGGTCGCAACTATGGCCTCAAAGGCATGCGTTTCGTGCTGTTCATCCTGATCCCGGCGGCGCTGCCGTCGATCCTTGCGGGCCTCAAGATCGGCTGGGCATTTGCCTGGCGCACCCTGATCGCCGCCGAACTGGTGTTCGGTGCCACCAGCGGCAAAGGAGGCCTGGGTTGGTACATCTTCCAGAACCGCAACGAACTGTACACGGACAAGGTGTTCGCCGGGCTGGCGGTGGTGATCCTGATCGGCCTGCTCGTGGAAAACCTGGTGTTTGATACGTTCGAGCGTCTGACGGTCAAGCGCTGGGGTATGCAGCGTTGATCCCACGAGGCCATAAGAATCTTCGCTTTTAAATAGGAATGGTTGCTCTTTGCCCTGGCTGGCTTCGATAATCCCGCCCGAATTCGGCGCCGCGATGGCGTCGAACCGTTCTGGTAAAGGGATTTACGACGATGCGTTTTCTTGTCTTGGCAGCGGCTGTGTTGTTATCGACCTCGGTGTTGGCGGAGTTCGTACCCGAAGCTGTGTTCATGCCCAAGCCGCAATACCCGGCGTTTCTGACGTCCCTTCCGGGACATGCGCGCATCAGCTTGAATATCCACAGGGATGGTTCGGTCAGCGATGTAAAAGCGCTCAGCGCCACCAAGCCTGAGTTCGGCGCAGCCGCCGTGGCGGCGGCCCAACAATGGCGTTTCAAGCCCTGGACGGTGAATGCAGACCAGCCAGCGTTAATCGACGCGCAAAACGAGATGATCTTTACACCTGAAGAGCTCAGGACAAAGAGTACCCAGCTGTCCTTTATGGAAACGACGTTTCAGTCCTGCAGTGCGTTAAACGAAGAAGTCAGTCAGTTCCGCCGTAATCATCCTTCCCGCCCGCTTATCCAGATGAAGAGTTTTGCCATCACCCGTGTCGCCGTGATGTTCCCGGCATTGAGCGGTAAAAGCGCCTACGACGAAGGCCTGACCCGGGCCGACGAACTGGAAAGCGCGCTGCCGGACATCGTGCGCAAGTGCCAGGCTCACCCTAAATCCACCTTCGCGAAATACCTGCCCGTCAAACTGAGGCGCTACCTGTAAAGCCTGCTACGATTGCGCTCACTTCACGCCCCGTTGTTCACGAGTGCCTGGCATGCAACTACCGGACATGAACCTGCTGGTCGCCCTCGATGCCCTGCTCGATGAGGGCAGCGTAGTGGGCGCCGCGCGCCGCATGAACCTCAGCCCGGCGGCCATGAGCCGCACGCTCACGCGTATCCGCGAAGCGGTAGGCGACCCGATCCTGGTGCGCGCCGGTCGCGGCCTGGTGCCCACGCCCAAGGCCCTGGAGTTGCAAGGTCAGGTGCGCAATGTGGTGGAGCAGGCGGCGCTGCTGTTCCGCTCGGCGGACCAGGTGGACCTGAGCACCCTGCGTCGCCGCTTCAGCGTGCGCGCCAATGACTTTTTCATCGGTGTGTATGGCGGGCGCCTGTTCGACACCATGGAGCGCATGGCCCCCCTGTGTGAGCTGTGCTTCGTGCCCGAAGGCGACACCGACGACGAGGCGTTGCGCGAAGGGCGCCTGGATCTGCGGGTGAGCAACACCATGCCCGCCAGCCCCGAAGTGAAAGTGCAGAACCTGTTCTCCACTACCTTCGTCGGCCTGGCGCGGGAAGACCATCCGTTGTTCGACGAAGAAATCACTGCCGCACGTTTCGCCAGCTATTCGCATATCAGCATCTCGCGGCGCGGCATCGCGCGGGGGCCGATCGACACCGCGCTGAATGCCCAGGGCCTGGAGCGGCGCGTGGCGATGATCGCACCGGGCTTTCACGGCGCAATGTTCATGCTGCCCGATTCCGACCTGCTGTTGCCGGTGCCGAAGGAGGCGCTGTTGAGCGCCACGCGTCTGAAACTGCCACTGCGCGCCTTCGCTTTGCCGATCTCGTTGCCGACGCTGGTATTGGCCCAGTCCTGGCACCCGCGCTTCGACAAGGACCCCGCCCACAAATGGCTGCGCGAAACCATGCGCGAGAGTTGCCATGCCACGTGGCTCGAAGCGCAGCCCGTCTGACAATTGCGTTTGGCACACTTATACCTTGCCAACAAGTAACTTTTTGTCATGTGTGTGCCTGATTAAACTGCTTGGGTATTGATCATTCCGAGTTACCTGTTCATGACTTCCCTCGCTGCCCCCACCCTTGCGGCCGCAGCCAAACCCACTGCCATGACCCCGCCCGTATTCGGCCCGCGCATCATCATTGGCCTGGTCGGCGTGTTGCTGGCGGTGCTGGTCTCCGGTCTCAACGAGATGGTCACCAAAGTGGCCCTCGCGGATATCCGTGGCGCGCTGTACATCGGGTTTGACGAAGGCACCTGGCTGGTCGCGGCGTACACCGCCACTTCCGTGGCGGCCATGGCCTTTGCGCCCTGGTGCTCGGTAACGTTTTCCCTGCGCCGCTTCACCCTTTGCGCCATCGGCCTGTTCACCGTACTCGGCATTCTGTGCCCGTTCGCGCCGAACTATGAAAGCCTGCTGGTGCTGCGCACCGTGCAAGGCCTGGCCGGTGGCGCGTTGCCGCCGATGCTGATGACCGTGGCCCTGCGTTTCCTGCCGGCCAACGTCAAGCTGTACGGCCTGGCGGGCTATGCGCTCACCGCCACCTTCGGCCCAAGCCTCGGCACACCGCTGGCGGCGCTGTGGACCGAGTACGTCGGCTGGCAGTGGGCGTTCTGGCAGATCGTTGCGCCGTGCCTGCTGGCCATGGCCGCCGTGGCCTATGGCCTGCCGCAGGATCCACTGCGCCTGGAGCGCTTCAAACAGTTCAACTGGCGCGGCCTGCTGCTGGGCTTCCCGACGATCTGCATGCTGGTGGTCGGCATTCTGCAAGGCAACCGCCTGGACTGGTTCGAGTCGGGCCTGATCACCTTCCTGCTGTGTGGCGGCGGTGTGTTGCTGGTGCTGTTCATGCTCAACGAATGGTCGCAGCCCATACCCTTCTTCAAGCTGCAGATGCTCGGCCTGCGCAACCTCTCGTTCGCCCTGATTGTGCTGGCGGGCGTGCTGATGGTGCTGACCTCGGTGATCATCATCCCATCGAGTTTTCTCGCTCAGGTGCAGGGTTACCGCCCACTGCAAACCGCGCCGGTGATGCTGCTGATGGCGATCCCGCAGTTGATCGCGCTGCCGTTGGTGGCGGCGCTGTGCAACCTGCGCTGGGTCGATTGCCGCTGGGTGCTGGGGATCGGCCTGGGCATGCTGGTGCTGTGCTGCGTGGGCAGTGCGCACCTGACGTCGGATTGGATTCGCGACGATTTCTACGGCCTGTACCTGCTGCAAATCTTTGGGCAACCGATGGCCGTGCTGCCGCTGCTGATGCTTTCCACCGGCAGCATCCAGCCCATGGACGGGCCGTTCGCTTCGGCCTGGTTCAACACCATCAAGGGCCTGGCCGCGGTGATCGCCACCGGCGTGCTCGACACGCTGACCACCCAGCGCCTGCACTTCCACTCGACCATGTTGGTCGATCGTCTGGGCAATTCGCCCCTGGTCGACGGCGACGCGCCAGGCCTGGCGCACCGCCTGCACGAGCAGGCCGTGGTGCTGACCTCTTCGGATTTGTACTACGTCATGGCCGCGGTCGCGGTGGCGTTGATCCTGCTGATTTTCTGGATGCCCACGCGGATTTTTCCGCCGCGCGCACCGACTTGATTGAAAGGACTGTTCATGAAACGCAAAGATAAAATCGCCGTCGCCGTCATCGCTGTATTTGCTGTCGGCGTGCTGGTTTACCTGGTCGCGCCGGGCGTGCTGGGCAGCAAGCGCCAGACCACCAACGACGCTTTCGTTGCCGCTGACTTCACCCTGGTGGCACCGCGTGTGGCCGGCTTCATCAAGGAGGTGCTGGTGGAAGACAACCAGCGCGTCAAAGCCGGGCAACTGCTGGCGCTGATCGACGACCGCGATTTCCGCGCCGCCGCCCAGGCCGCCGATGCCGACGCCTTGGTCGCCCAGGCTCATCTGAAAAACGCCACCGCGACGCTGGAGCGCCAAAGCTCGGTGATTGCCCAGGCCCAGGCCACCGTCGCGGCGGACCGCGCCGAAATGGCCTTCGCCGAACACGAACTGAACCGCTACAACCACCTCGCCGGTGTGGGCGCCGGCACGGTGCAGAACGCCCAGCAAGCCAAGACCCGCATCGACCAGGCCACTGCGCGGCTGGCCAACGCCACGGCGGTGCTGGCGGCCGAACGCAAGCAAGTGGAAATTCTCACCGCCCAGCGCGATGCCGCCGAAGGCGGACTCAAGCGTGCCCAGGCCGCGCTGGAACTGGCCAGTTATCAGCTGTCGTACACGCGCATCGTCGCGCCGGTGGATGGCATGGTCGGTGAGCGGGCGGTGCGGGTGGGCGCCTATGTGACACCGGGCAGCAAGATCCTTGCGGTCGTGCCGCTGGAGGAGGCTTACGTGGTGGCCAACTTCCAGGAAACCCAGCTCTCCCATATGCACGCCGGCCAAGCGGTGCAGGTGCGCGTCGACAGTCTCGATGGTGAGTTGCTCAACGGTCATCTTGAAAGCCTCGCGCCTGCAACCGGGGTGACCTTCGCCTCGGTCAAGCCCGACAACGCCACCGGCAACTTCACCAAGGTGGTACAGCGCATTCCGGTGAAGATCGTCCTCGAACCCAACCAGGCCCACATCGAACGCCTGCGTGTCGGCATGTCGGTGGAAGCCAGCGTCGACACCCGGCCGGTTGCGCAGCAGCGTGAGGTGGCCCAGCAATGAAGCGAGTTGCCTGGCTCACCTTGAGCCTCATCAGCCTGAGTGCCTGCACGGTCGGTCCGGACTTCCACAAGCCTCAAGGTCCGCAAGTGACGCAATGGAGCGAGCCCCAGGGGCGCCAGGCAGCCAGCCGTGCCGTCACGGAACCCTTGCAGGAACGTTGGTGGGATGTGTTCCAAGACGCGCAACTCTCGGCCCTCACACGCCGTGCGCTCACCGATAACCTCGACCTGAAACTGGCCAGCAGTCGCCTGCAACAAAGCCGCGCTGTACGCCAGGTGACGACCGCCGAGCGCTACCCCGAGGTTGATGCGACGGGGGCTTACCAGCGCAAACGCAACAGCGGCAAAGGCCTGAGCGACCCGTCCGGCGAGAACGGCCGTGCGGCGTTCAACCAGTGGGACGCAGGCTTCTCCGCCTCCTGGGAGCTGGACTTCTGGGGCCGCGTCAAACGCGAAACCGAAGCCGCCGACGCCACCCTGCAAGTCGCCGAAGACGACCGCCGTGCCGTGCTGCTATCGGTGCTCGCCGAGACCGCTCAGGACTACATCCAACTGCGCGGCGTGCAGAACACCCGCGCTGTCACCGAGCAGAACCTCGACGTCGCGCGCCACAGCCTCAAGCTGTCGCAATTGCGCTTGGCCGACGGCGTGGCGACCGACCTGGATGTCGCCGAAGCCGCCGCCCAAGTCGCCGCCATCGAGGCGCGCTTGCCAGACCTGCAACAGCGCCAGGACCAGCTGATCAACGCCCTCAGCCTGTTGATGGGCGCGCCGCCGCAAGCGCTGCACGCGCAACTGTCCAAGGACGCCGCCGTGCCGCAAACCCAGCGCCAGGTCGCGATTGGCCTGCCGTCCGAACTGGCCGAGCGCCGTCCGGACATCCGCCAGGCCGAGGCGCGCCTGCACGCCGTCACTGCCAGCATCGGTGTAGCGAAGGGTGACTTCTACCCGCGTATCACCTTGTCCGGCAGCCTCGGATCCCAGGCCATGCAACTCTCGGACTTCGGTTCCTGGGGTTCTCGTGCCTTCGCCTTCGGCCCGCAATTGAGCCTGCCGCTGTTCAACGGTGGGCGCCTGCAAGGCATGTTGAACCTGCGTGAAGCCCAGCAACAGGAAGCGGCGCTCGCCTACCAGCAAACCGTGCTGCGCGCCTGGCATGAGATCGACGACCAGTTGACCCGCTACAACGCCAGCCAACTGCGCCGCGACAGCCTGGCCGAAGCCGTGCGCCAGAACCAGATTGCCCTGCGCACCGCGCAACAGCAGTACGTGGAAGGCGTGGTGGATTTCGTCAACGTGCTCACCGTGCAAAGCGCGCTGCTGGCGACGCAGGAGCAGTGGGTGGAAAGCTCCACCGGCGTGTCCCTGGCGATGGTGGGCTTGTATAAAGCGTTGGGTGGCGGCTGGGAATCGGTGTATCCATTGCGCACGGTGGGTGCGGGTCAGGTTACCGATTCTGCAAAAACACCACGTACCCCCGAAACCACTCGCTCCCCTGCAAATACCCCGGCTCTGCCCACTCACCCCCCTGAATCAAGCCAATCTTGAACGGCAGCCCCAACCGATTCATGCGTGGCAAGTACGCCGCGTAGTCCGGGATGCTGTGGCGGCCCTGGTACGTCTGCACCACCACTTCATCCACCACGCCCTTGAGTTGGGCGATGGCGGCCGGGTCGGCGTTGCTGCTCCAGTCCATCAGGCCGGTGATGCTCAGGCGCAGGTTGGCCGGCAAACGCTGGCGCAGGTCGCGCAGGAACCCGGCGTATTCGTGCAGGTATTGGGTGCGCGCATCGAAGTCGATCTGGATACCGACCACTGGGTTGCCCGCGTCGCGCCAGCGTTGCACCTGACCGAGCAGTTGGCTGTAGACCGGCTCGGGCCAGCGCAGGGTGTGGGCGCGGTAGACGATCCAGATGTCGCCCTGGGTCAGGCGCGGCACGCTGATGCCCTGGGCGATCATCCGCACGCCACGCTGGGGCGCGCGGCGAGTCGAGTTGATCTGGCCCTGGAGGATGTACAGGGTCTTGGCCTGCTTGAGTACCGGCTGTGGGGTGACGCCACTCCACAGCCAGAACGCGTCATAGTCGCGGGCGTCGACGGCGCCGAAGGCCGGGCTTGCCAGTAGCAGCAAGCCGAGCCACAGGTGCTTCACCAGTAGTACTGCAGGGACTTGCCCCACTGGGTGTCGGCGAAGCCGGTTTTCAACTGACGGAACCACGCCTTGCGCACGGCGGGCTCCACATCGACGCCACCGCAGCTGTTGTAGCCCGATGGCCCGTAGCAGTTGATCGCACGGAACAGCGCGTAGGCTTTGTCATTTTTCGGCGCCTTGGCGTTGCCGATCACCTGTTTGTAGCCGTCCAGGCGCGAGAAGGTTTCACCCTTGAAATCCGACGCGGTGCTGCCCAGGCTACCGGCGGCGCGTGCCTGTTCCAGCGGCATGCCGTCCAGGCCGTTACGCAGGATGAATTCGCCCAGGCAGTTGAGGCCCTGTGGGTTTTTGGCGTCGGCCTGCAAGGTCGCGGCGATTTGCGCGATGCTCGGGCAGGCGTAGCCGGACTCGGCTTTTTCACCGTTCCACTGGAACAGCTTCAAGGTCTGGCTGGCGCTGTAGACGTAGCCCAGGCTGGTGCCCAGTTTGTCTTCCGGGGCGCTGGCTGGCAGTTGCTTGAGGTCGTCGGCGAAGGTCGCAAACTGGCCGCGCAGCAGGTCTTTGTAGAGCAACACGAACTGTGCGGTCTGGCGTTCCAGCGGGTCGCTGGCCTGGGCGATTTGCTGGCGCAGCAGCTCAGGGCCGGCGACGTTGCGCAGCAGGATGTAACGCACCTGCTTGGCGCTGATCGGCGAGTCGGCGGCGAACACCTTGGCCAACTGGCCGCTGCGCTCGTAATTCATCGCCAGGGCCAGCTCCAGCTGGTCGCGTTGCAGTGGCAATTTGGCCAGCGGCAGCAGTTGCAGCCAGAGGGCTTCGGCGCCTTTCCAGTCTTTTTTCTCTTCCAGGGCGAGGGCGCGCAGGGTCTGTTGGCTGAAGGCGAAATAAGTCAGGTTCGACGGTACGCTTTGCGGCAACAGCTTCAAGGCAGCATCTGGCTGATGCTCGCTGTACAGCGCATTGACCGCCAGCAGGTAGTCATACAGCTCTGGCGCACTGGTGAACGCGGCTTTTTGTTTCTCCAGATCGGCGCGGGAGAGGGCGGGCTGGTTGCCACCGCGCATCACCATCAAGTCACTGACAAACTGGATCATCGGTGTACTGACGGTTTCGCTGTTGACCATCAGCAGCTTGAGGTCGGCTTCCTCCACCAGCTCGTCCACCGATACATTGCGCTGCGCGTCAGTGGCCTGGGTCATGGCCCAGGCGTAGGCCTCGGCAAGCTTGCTGTTGTCATCCCCCAGCCAATAAACCCGGCGCAGCAGGCCACGGGCGGAGGCCATGTAGTCGCCCTGTGGATAAGTCTTCAGGTAGCCGACAAAACCCTGCTCGGCATCGTTCAAGGCCGACTTATCCACACGCGCGAGTTGCGGCATGCCGTATTCGTCGAAGGCTTCAGCCTGGGCCTGGTTCAAGGACGTGCGTGCGGTCATGTACGACGCAGCTTCCTTCAGCCAAAGCAGATTACTGGCGCCGGCAGCGATAAAACCCCGTTCGGCGTCGCCGAAACGGCCGCTGTAGAAGTCAGCGGCGGCTTGCAGGTAGGCGCGCAACAGTTGGCCATCGGCAGACTGGATCTGCTGGGCGTCCACCACCTGGCCTTCCCAGGAGCAGGCCGTCAGCAGCTGCAAGCGCGCCTTCACCAGCAACTCGCGTTCCGTCGCCGGCATGTCGGCCTTGATCACCTGGCTGATGAACGCGGTGGCGCTGTCATCGTCGTTGCTGCGGCAGCGGCTGCCTTCGCCACTCAGAAATTCTTCCCCGGCGGTTTTGTACTCGTCGCGCTTGATGCCCAGGGGCTGGAGCAGCGTGTCCAGTTCGGCAGTGTGGGAGTCGTCGGGCTTGTTGTCCGGTTCTTCGTGGGTGCTCGGAATCGGCGCCAGGCGATAGACCGCAAAGGGCACAGGACCAAAACCTTGGGACAGATCGTCTTCGCTCAAAGGGTTGGGTGCCAGGGGCGCCGCGTTTTTGTCGGCCAGCAGCAGGCGCAGGTTGACGCGGCTGTCGTTACCGGGGCTGAGGAAGGGCAGGTTGCTGCACGCGTCCAGGCTGTCATGTGAAACCCGCCAGTCGGGGTAGCACGAGTCGTCGGAGCTGGCCTGGGCCTGTTGGGAAATACCAGCGAGCAATGCCAGTGCCAGGGGTGACAGAAAACCGATGCGCATGACGTGTCCTTGATCCTGAGTCCTTGGAGGGGCGCAATAATAGCCTGTTCCTACGGTTGCTTCGGAGAAGCCCTGCACAAATTGCTGATTTGTCCGATTCCAGCGGCGGATCTTGGGCTTTTGTCCTAGAGTGGCGGTGTTTGCGCTTGGGCAATCAGGGGAATTGAGGTGCGTCGGTCTGTGGTAGAGCAAAACGAAAAGGTCGGGACGTTACCGGCACTCAATCGTCTGACGTGGGAAGGTGCCGGCTGGATCAGCCGACTGTGGTGGGTGCCGATCATGGCACTGGCCTTGGCCCTGCGCTTTTACCACCTGACGTCGGCGGCGATCTGGGGCGACGAGGGCTCGAGCCTGCTGCTCAGTGAATACGCTTTGGGCGATCTGTGGTTTCACGCGGCGCACGACGTGCACCCACCCCTGTATTTTTTCCTGCTGCGCGGCTGGATCGAGCTGTTCGGCGACAGCATCTGGTCGATACGCGGCATGAGCGCCATTCCTGGTGTGGTCGCCGTGGGCCTGGGCATCTGGCTCACCCGGCAACTCTCCACCCGGCGCGCGGCGGTGCTGGCGGGGATTCTGCTGGCGTTGTTGCCGACCGCGGTGCGCTATAGCCAGGAAGTGCGCATGTATTCGCTGCTCGGGGTATGGCTGCTGGGCGCGACGCTGGCGCTGGTGTACTGGGTGCGCCAACCCGAGCGCACGCGCTATCTGGCGGCGTATGTCGTGTTGATGACGGTCGGTTTCTACACCCATTACTTCACCGCGCTGTGCGTGCTGGTGCACTGGGCTTACCTGGCTGTGCTCTGCGGCACGGCGCCGCGAGGCCAGCGGTTGATCACGCGCCCGGCCTGGTGGTTGGCCAACGCTGCGATTGTGCTGGTGTACCTGCCGTGGCTGCCGAACCTGCTGGACCTGGTGCAGCATGTCGAACAGCTCAAGGTGGGGGGCGACATCGGTTGGGAGGATCCGGTCAGCCTGTTCTCCCTGCCGTCGATGATCTGGCAGTTCGTGCTGCAGGATGAAGGCGTCGGCTTCTGGGCGCCGCTGTTCTGGCTGTTTCCGCTGTTACTGGTGGCGGTGGTTGTCATCACGGCCTGGCGTGATCGCGAGCGCCACCGACCGGCAGTCCTGTTGATGCTTTTTTTCCTGTTGCCGCTGCTGCTGGTCTACGGTGTGTCGTTTATTTCCCCGGTGTTTATCGAGCGTTACCTGACGGTGTACGCCCTGGGCTTGCCGATTCTGCTGGCGATCGCCATCGACCGCCTGTCGTCGCGGTTTGCACTGCTGGGGGCGGCGTTGTTTGCGCTGTTCGTCGGCGTCGAGCTGGTGGGGTTGAAGAACAATTTCACCGTGGATGAGCACGACCAGCTCAACGTGCCGGTGGAGTTCGTCAACCGCAATTACCAGGAAGACGACCGCATCGTCCTCAGCGACATGTTGTGGTACCTCAGCTACGTGTATTACGACCAGACCGATGCCCAATTGCAGCTCTACACCCCACCCAAGCCGGATGGCACCTCAACCCGGCCGAATGCCTACGGCTTCGGCACTCTGGTGGACCAGGACGGCGGGCGCATCTACCTCGACCGCCTGTCGGCACTGCCCGCCGAAACCCGCCGCGTGTGGCTGATCAGCAGCAACGAAGCGCCGGACGAATTCGCCCCGCTGCCCGAAGGCTGGCGCGAACTCAGTCGCCAGGATGGCGGAGGCGCCAGGGCGCGCTTGTTCGTGTTGTGCAACGTCCCGTCGGCGCAACCCGAGGGCTGCCGCTAGACTGGGTGAATGCTTTTCTATCAGGAGCCCGTCATGCAATCGCCCGTACATAGCTTGCCGTCACTGTTCAAACAGCTCGGGCTGCCCGATGACCCGGTGAGTATCGAGAAATTCGTGGCGGTGCATTCACCGCTCAAGCCGGAGCTGAACCTGGCGGATGCGTTTTTCTGGACGGACAGCCAGAAGGCGTTTTTGCGCGAGGAGATTCTGGAGGATGCAGATTGGGCAGAAGTGGTGGATGAGTTGAATCTGATGTTGCGGGGTGGGCGAGGGGTGCAAAAAACTTAGCAGAAAGGGCAAAAGTTGAAAAAATCTGGTGAAGGTTAAAAAAAACTGAGGTTTTTCCGCGTTAGTGAACTTTTTCTGACGCACGGGCCTGGAGTTGATGGCGAGAATTCAGCACCGGCCCCCAAGACCCGCTTTACTTACCGCTACCGCCCACCACCCATCCGCAAAATTGTTTCAAAACTTGACGCATCTGGCTTCACCCATCATATTGATAGTTAGCAAACTAACTGTATGCGAACTATCCAGTGCCTCAATCCCTCGAACAACTCCAGATGAACCTCAGCAGCAGCATGGTGGTGGGCGCCCGTAACTGGCGCAAAATCTGCCAGACCACGCTGGTGAGCTACGGCATTTCCGAAGCCTGCGCCGTGCCGTTGTTGATGATCGGCCGTCTGGGCGACGGTGTGCATCAGGTCAAAGTGGCCCAGGCCTCGGGGATGGAAAGTCCGTCGCTGGTGCGCCTGCTCGACCGGCTGTGCACCGACGGCTACGTGTGCCGTACCGAAGACATCCACGACCGCCGCGCCAAGTCCCTCAGCCTCACCGAGCGTGGCCGTGAGCTGGTGCAAGCGGTGGAGGTGCAGTTGGTGCGCCTGCGCAAGGAAGTGCTGGCCGACATGACCCAAGGTGATATGGAAGCCGCGCTGCGTGTGCTGCGCGCCTTCGAGGCGGCGTCGCTTTGAACGGATTTTTCACCGGTTTTCCGCCCGCCCGTGATTGGTTCTACGGGGTGCGCACCTTCGCGGCCTCGATGATTGCCCTGTACATCGCCATGCTTATGCAAATGCCGCGTCCGTACTGGGCGATGGCCACGGTGTACATCGTTTCCAGCCCGTTTGTCGGCCCGACCAGTTCCAAGGCGCTGTACCGTGCCATCGGGACCTTCATGGGTGCCGCGGCGGCCGTGCTGTTCGTGCCGATGTTCGTGCAGTCGCCCTACATGCTGGTGGTGGTGATTGCCCTGTGGACGGGCACGTTGCTGTTCCTGTCGATGCACCTGCGCACGGCGAACAACTACGCGCTGATGCTCGCCGGCTACACCTTGCCGCTGATCGCCCTGCCGGTGGTGGATAACCCGCTGGCGGTGTGGGATGTCGCCGAAGCGCGCACCGAAGAAATCTTCCTCGGTATCGTAGTAGCAGCGGTGGTGGGTGCGATGTTCTGGCCGCGCCGGCTGATGCCGGTGTTCGATGGCTCGGTGGCCAAGTGGTTTGCCGATGCCCAGGTCTACAGCCAACGCTTTATCACGCGCAATGTGCAGCCTGAAGAAATCAGCACCTTGCGCGGCGGCATGGTCGCCACCTTCAACACCCTCGAATTGATGATCGGCCAGCTGCCTCACGAAGGCGCGCGGCCGCAGACGGTGCGCAATACCAAGGAGTTGCGCGGGCGCATGATCCATCTGCTGCCGGTGGTGGACGCCCTCGACGACGCGCTTTATGCCATCGAGCATCGCGCGCCGGAGTTCCTCGATAAAATCACGCCGCTGCTGGAAGCGACCCGCCAGTGGCTGGAGGACACCCAAGAAGCGGCGCCGATGGAACGCTGGCGTGTCCTGCGTGACCAGGTCGACGCCCTGCAACCAAGCGGCGAAGCGCTCGACGACCGCCACACATTGCTGTTCTCCAATGCGCTGTATCGTCTGGCCGAGTGGATCGACCTGTGGCAAGACTGCCGCAGCCTGCAAGCCGCCATCCAGTGCGAAAGCCAGGACACCTGGCGCGCCGTGTACCGTCACTGGCGCCTGGGCCGGCTCACGCCGTTCCTCGACCGTGGGCTGATGCTTTACTCGGCGTTTTCCACCGTCACCGCGATCATTGTCGCGTCGGTGTTGTGGATTCTGCTCGGCTGGACCGACGGCGGCAGCGCGGTGATCCTGGCCGCCGTCGCCTGCAGCTTTTTTGCTTCGATGGATGACCCGGCGCCGCAGATCTACCGGTTTTTCTTCTGGACCGCCATGTCGGTGCTGTTCGCCAGCCTCTATCTGTTCCTGGTGCTGCCCAACCTGCATGACTTCCCGATGCTGGTGCTGGCGTTCGCGGTGCCGTTCATCTGCATCGGCACGCTCACCGTGCAGCCGCGTTTCTACCTGGGCATGTTGCTGACGCTGGTGAACACCTCGTCGTTCATCAGCATCCAGGGGGCTTACGACGCCGACTTCCTCAACTTCGCCAACGTCAACCTGGCCGGGCCGGTGGGCCTGCTGTTCGCCTTTGTGTGGACGCTGATCGCGCGGCCCTTCGGCGCCGAGCTGGCGGCCAAGCGCCTGACCCGGTTCAGCTGGCGCGACATCGTCAGCCTCACCGAGCCTGCGACCCTGGCCGAACACCGGCACATGGCCGTGCAGATGCTCGACCGCCTGATGCAGCACCTGCCGCGCCTGGCCCTGATCAACCAGGACACCGGCACCGCCCTGCGCGATTTGCGCGTGGCGCTGAACCTGCTCGATTTGCTGGCTTACTCGCCGCGCATCCTCGGCGTGCCGCGGGTGTTGCTCAACCAAGTGGTGGAAGGCGTGGGCGGTTACTTCAAGGCGTGCCTGAAGGCCGGTGAACGCTTACCCGCGCCCAGCGGTCTGCTGATGACCCTCGACCGCACGCGCCGCGCGCTCAACGGCCAGGGCCTGCAAGACGAAGACGACACCCGTCTGCACTTGTTGCATGCGCTGGCCGGTTTGCGCCTGGCGTTGCTGCCGGGTGTGGAGTTCATTGGCGGCACTGAGATGGAAGTGCCGCTGCCTGATGGAGCGCCTTTATGATCGGTGATCTGGATATCAGCGGGGTGTTCCTGCCCACGCTGCTGGTGCTGATGGGCATTACGTATGTGTTGTTCCTGGTGGTGCACGGGTTGTTGACCCGCCTCCACTTCTATCGCCTGGTCTGGCACCGGGCATTGTTCAATGTGGGGCTCTACGCGCTGTTGCTGGGCGCGGTGGACTCACTCAGTCGATACCTGATGACATGAAAAAACCTTTTTTGACCATCGGCCGTGTAGTCCTCACGCTGTTGATCGTGACGTTCGCGGTCGTCGTGGTGTGGCGCATGGTCATGTACTACATGTTTGCCCCCTGGACCCGTGACGGCCACATCCGTGCCGACATCGTGCAGATCGCCCCGGACGTGTCCGGGCTGATCCAGCGCGTGGACGTGCACGACAACCAGCTGGTGACCAAGGGCCAGGTGCTGTTTGCCGTGGACCAGGACCGCTTCAAGCTGGCGCTACGCCAAGCCCAGGCCGCCGTGGCCGATCGCCAGGAAACCCTGGCCCAGGCCCAGCGCGAGTACAAGCGTAACCGTGGCCTGGGCAACCTGGTGCCCAGCGAGCAGCTGGAAGAAAGCCAGTCCCGCGTGGCCCGTGCCCAGTCGGCCCTGGCCGAAGCCCAGGTGACGGTGGATTCCGCGCAGTTGAACCTCGACCGCTCGGTGATCCGCAGCCCCGTGGATGGCTACGTCAACGACCGTGCGCCGCGTACCCAGGAGTTCGTCACCGCCGGACGCCCGGTGTTGTCGGTTGTGGACAGCAATTCCTTTCACATTGACGGCTATTTCGAAGAAACCAAGCTCGACGGCATCCACGTCGGCATGGGCGTGGACATCCGTGTGATCGGCGACAACGCCCGCCTGCATGGCCACGTGCAAAGCATCGTCGCCGGTATCGAAGACCGCGACCGCAGCAGCGGCTCCAACCTGTTGCCCAACGTCAACCCGGCGTTCAGTTGGGTGCGCCTGGCCCAGCGGATTCCGGTGCGTATCGCGTTTGACGATGTGCCGGCGGACTTCCGCATGATCGCCGGGCGTACGGCCACCGTCTCGATCATCGGCGACAAGGTCAAAGACGGAGACAAGCCATGAAGCAACTGCTGGCCACCGCCGCGCTGGGGTTGCTGCTGTCGGCCTGCCAAGTGGTGGGGCCGGATTACACGCTGCCGGAAAAATCCGCCATCAACCGGGGCGACCTGCAAGGGCAGATCGCCGGCGAGGGTAGCAATGTCGTGTCGGCCCCGGTGCCGGCCGACTGGTGGAAGCTGTACAAGGACCCGCGCCTGGATGAACTGGTGCGCCAAGCCATGGCCTCCAACACCGACTTGCGGGTGGCCGCCGCCAACCTGCAACGCGCGCGTTTCCAAACCCAGGAAGCTGAGTCGGCGGGCGGCTGGAGCGCGGGCGCCAAGGCCGAGGCCCAGCGTCTGCAGGAATCCGGCGAGGCGTTTTTGCTGACGGAAAAAGTCCCGGTGGCCAACATCGGCAGCGTGGGCATCACCACCTCGTATCAGTTCGATTTGTTCGGCGCCTTGCAGCGCGGTATCGAAAGCGCCCAGGCCAACGCGGATGCGGCTCAGGCCGCTGCCGACATTGCCCGCATCACCCTGGTGGCGGATGTCGTGCGTTCCTACACCCAGGTGTGCGCAGCCAATGAAGAGCTGGCCATCGCC
Source organism: Pseudomonas allii (assembly GCF_055380095.1). Classification (NCBI taxonomy): domain Bacteria; kingdom Pseudomonadati; phylum Pseudomonadota; class Gammaproteobacteria; order Pseudomonadales; family Pseudomonadaceae; genus Pseudomonas; species Pseudomonas allii. Next base: position 151,625 of record NZ_AP039450.1, read on the forward strand.
AACGAGTCCCTCGACCTGCAAGCCCAGAGCACCCAGCTGACCCAACGCCTGCGCGACGCCGGGCGGGGCGATGAAACCCAGGTCACCCGCTCGCAGACTCAATACAAATCCCTGCGCGCCGACATGCCGCGCTACGAAGCGGCGCGCCAGGCCGGACTGTTCCGCCTGTCGATGCTGCTGGCCAAGCCGGTGGACCAATTGCCGGCCGGCACGGGCAGCTGCGCCGAGCTGCCGCATATCGCGCAATTGCTGCCGGTGGGCGATGGCGCGGCGCTGCTCAAACGCCGTCCCGATGTGCGCCAGGCCGAACGCCAATTGGCCGCCGCCACCGCGCGTATCGGTGTGGCCACCGCTGCGCTGTACCCGGACATCAGCATCGGCGCCACCGTTGGCACCGTCGGCATTCTGGACGACTTGGGTACGGCGCCCACCAACCGCTGGGGCTTTGGCCCAATGATCAGCTGGACGGTGCCGACCAACGGCGCCCGTGCGCGTATCCACGAAGCCGAAGCCGCGACCCAGGGCGCTCTGGCGCACTTCGATGGCGTGGTGCTCAATGCCATCCGCGAAACCCAGACCGGCCTTGCGCAATACACCGCGCAACTGCAACGCCGCGATGCCCTGAATGAGGCCGGCGAGTCGGCGAAGGAAGCGGCGGGGCAGACCCATCGCTTCTTCCAGGCCGGTCGCGCATCGTTCCTGGCCGACCTGCAAGCCACCCGCACCTATACCGATGTGCGCGCACAGCTGGCAGCGGCCAACACCCAGGTCGCCATGAGCCAGATCGATCTGTTCCTGGCCCTGGGCGGTGGGTGGGAAAGCGGACGAACGCAAGCGTCACAGCCCGGCAAACCCTGAGCTAAAAGCTATGCTTGGTCAGGTGGGGCGCCGTGACGCTCCACCTGACACTGCTCGCGTTTGCTCATGGGGATTCCAATAATGAAAAACCCTTATGCTCCCGCTTTCTGGTGCGTGCTCTTCGCACTGGTGCTGTTATCGGCTGCTTATTTCTATGGCGTCATGCTGGCTCACCAACTCGACAAGGCCATGGTGTTTCTCGACAGCGCCTGCCTGGTGATCGGCACCCTGTCCATCGGCGTGGTGGCCTGGGCCTCCTACCAAAATCAACGGGTGAAGCGAAAGCTCCTCGAACAGGGCAAGACCCGTGTCGCGATCTGGGACACCAAGGTCGCGCTGCGCCGGGTCGAGACGGTATTCGACCGCTATTTCTGGGGTAGCTACTGGCAGCCGGGACGTACCTTCCAGGAAGTCATGGGCGACCTCACCGGCACCCCCCTGGAAAAAAGCCTCGAAGTCCTGAAAAAACAGTGCGTGGCGCTCGACCGGCAAGTGGCTGACGGTCGGCACTGGCTGAACAACGCGCGGGAATTGTCCGATGTGGCCACGCAAATGGCCCGCGAGCGCTACCAGCTGGACTTCTGCGACCCCAAGACCGATACCCCGGGCAACGCCGTGATACATCGCGAGTTTGAGGTGCTGGTGTACACCTGGACGGCGCGGCTGAAGAGTTTCGACCACCAGTTGGATGAAATTGAGTTGGAGTACTCCTGAACTCCTGCTGAACTGATCCCTCTGAAAAGCTGGGCCGTTCGCGGCCCCCAGTGCTAATCTTCCCCCGTTTTCGGCGGGCTTGAGCCAACCCCCTCGGGGTTCAAGGAAGACAGCCCACTTCTCACAGGATTTGATCAGGTCACTTCATGAATAAGCCAGCAGTCGTTCTTTTGGGTTTTGTTGTCGCCGTCGGCGTCGTCAGTGCAGGCGGTGCCTGGTACACCGGCAAGCAGTTGGAGCCGGTGCTGCAAACGGCCGTGCAGGACGCCAACAAGGAACTGCAACGCTCCATGGCGGGCGTCGACGGCAGCGTCACCCTGGAGCTGGTGTCCCTGGACCGTGGCCTGTTCAGCAGCACCGCGCACTATCGCCTCAAGGGCCAGGGCTCGGTCTTCGGCGAACAGAACCCGAACCCTGAGCTGCTGATTGTCGACCATATCGAACACGGCCCGCTTCCATTCTCGCGCCTGGTGTCGCTGAAATGGCTGCCGGTCATGGCCACCAGTCACTATGCACTGGAAAAGAACGCCACCACCGAGAAGTGGTTCGCCGCCGCCAAAGATGTGTCGCCGCTCAAAGGCGTGGCCAATATCGGCTACAGCCGCTCGGTGAACGGTAATCTCGAACTGCTGCCCCTGGAGTTCAAGGACGAGACGTCTTCTGTGAGCTTCTCCGGCCTCAACCTGGACTTCGACAGCACTGCCGAAGGCAAGAAGGTCAAGGTGGATGGCTACATGAACAGCCTCAAGCTGGACGTCGTTGACGCCAATGGCGCGCCGTTCAACGCCGAATTCGCCGGCCTGACCGTGGCCAGCAACCTGGAGAAATCCACCTTCGGCTTCTACACCGGGCAGAACACCGTAGAGCTGACGGACACCAAGCTCACCTTCGGCCCGCAGAAAGCCGTGCTGACCCTCAAGGGTTTCGAGCAGAAAGACTCCAGCGAAGTCAAAGACAACAACATGGCTGGCCGCGTCGATTACAAGATCGACGAGATCGGCTACCAGGGCAAACCGGTCGGCTCTGCCGCCATGGCCCTGAGCCTGAAGAACATCGACGTGCCATCGGGCCTGGTGTTGACCAAGCTGTACCAGGACAAGATGCAGCCGGTGCAAGCCGCTGCCGCTGCCGGTCAGCCAGTGCCGGAGCTGCAATTGACCGAAGCCGAGCAGGCCCTGGCCGAAGCCAACGTCAACCAACTGTTGGCTGCCAAGCCCCACCTGGCGCTGGAAAACCTGTCGCTGAAAACCACCCACGGTGAGAGCAAATTCAATCTGGTGCTGGACCTGGCCAAGCCGACTTCCATGGAACTGCCGCCAGTTGAGCTGGGCAAGCAAATGGTTTCGCTGCTGGATGCCAACCTGACCTTGTCCAAGCCGATGATCGCCGACGTTGCCGCCCTGCAAGCGCAGGTTGGCGGTGTGACCGACCCTAAAGCCATCGAGCAGCAATCCCAGATGGCCAGCGAGATGGTCAGCGGCATGGCCGTTGGTACGCAACTGGCGACGCTGGTGGGCAGCGACGTGGTCTCCAAACTTCACTACGCCAACAATGAAGTGACCTTCAACGGCCAGAAGATGACCGTCGAGCAGTTCATCAGCTTCGTCATGTCCAAAGTCGGTGCGGTTGGCGGCGCGCAGTAAAAATTTCGCCATCGCCCTGAAATAAAAAATGGGGGAGCGGGGATGCCCGCGATAAAGGTCAAACCGTCGACACTCATGTCGACTGGCAACCCTCTATCGCAGCCAACCCTGCTCCCCCATTCGTATTTCAGATTTGCAGTGCAATTCTGAACAATTGTTATGACTTGTCCTTTTCCATCCGCGCGTCGGGGATAGTTCCTACAGGAAAGCTAGGTCGGGTCACGAGACGCCGACACCCTGATGCAAATCGCTCAGGACCACCTATCGTTACAGCTTTCCGTGTGTAAGGAAGCTCACGATATGCTGCGAACACTCCCACTCAGTGCCTCAGGCCGTTTGCGGCTGCTCATCGGGGTAACCTTGTGCAGCCAGTTGCTGATGCCCACCTTTGCCATGGCCGACCCGGCCTACGACGCCCTGATCATCCAGGCGCGCAACGGCAACTTCACCCCCGCCCTGACCCAATTGCGCCAATGGCCAGCCGAGCGTCAGACGCCAGGCCAGATCAGCGACCACCTGGTGATCGCCGGTTGGGCCGGCCAGGATGCCGAAGTGCTGAAGGTGTACGAGGCCCAGGGGCAAAACCGCAACCTGACCGCCCAGGCGCTGGCCACGGTTGCGCGCACATATCGCAACCAGAAGCAGTGGGCGCAGGCCGAAGCGGTCTATCGCAAGGCGCTGCTGCGTGAGCCGAATAATATCGACCTGCAACTGGGCCTGGCCCTTACCGAGGCTGACGGTGGCAAGGCCAGCGACGCGGTGCAACGCACCCGCGCGCTGGTGGCCGCCAAGCCCGACGATCCCAACCGCCGCATGGCGCTGGGCTACGCCCTGACCCGTGCAGGCTTGAATTACGACGCCCTGTTTGAATTCGACCAGGCCTTTATCCGTGCCGGCGACAAACCGGAGGTCGCCCGCGAATACGTGGTCGCCCTGCAAAAGGCCCGCCTGCCGCAGCCGGCGTTGCGCCTGTCGGCCCAGCGTCCGGGGCTGGTCGATCCGGTGACCCAGCGTCGCCTCGAAGGTGACCTGGCCGCCGAGCGTGTGCGCATCGCCGAGTTCGCCACGCGTACCGAAAAAGAACGCTATGTCATCGCCGACCGTGCGCTCCAGGACTACGACAAGCTCCTCGCCCGCTGGACCCCGGACGCCACCGCCCATGATGACGTGCTGATCTGGCGCATCGACCGCCTGGGCGCCCTCAAGGCGCGGGCGCGTACCGCTGAGGTGATCCGCGAATACGAGGCCCTCCAGGCCGAAGGCGTGCGGTTGCCCACCTACGCCAAGCGTTGGGTGGCCGCGTCCTACCTCGACCAGCGTCTGCCGGAAAAGGCTGCACCGTTGTACCGCGAGGCGCTGGACGCCCCCGATGCGGACGTGGGCGACCGTGTTGAAGACACCACCGCGCTGTTCTACGCCTTGCTCGAAAACGACCAGGTGGATGAAGCACGTGCGGTCGCCAAGAATTTGGCCGACACCCAGAAACCAAGGGTTGAACTCAAAGGGCTGCCGATTGGCAACCCGAACGATGAGTGGATGGACGCCCAGCAATTGTCCGCGCAGGCCGGCACCTACGGCGCCGACCTGCCCTCCAGCGAAAAAGCCTTGGACGACCTGGTGAGCAAGGCCCCAGGCAGCATCGGCCTGCGCCTGGCGCAAGCGGAAATGTACCGCGCCCGTGACTGGCCTCGACGCGCTGAACGCTCGCTCAAGGAAACAGAGGCCCAGGCCCCACGAGACATTGGCCTGGAAGTGAGTCAGGCCTACACCGCCCTGGACCTGCAGGAGTGGCGCCAACTCGACATCCTCACCGACGACGTGGTCGCCCGTAACCCCGACAACCGCCAGGTGCAGCGCCTGCAACGCCTGCGTGAAGTGCATGACATGGCCGAGCTGCGGGTCGAGGCCTACACCGGTAAAAGCTTCGGCGGCGGCAGCAACGGCGATGCCGGTGCCGTCTCGGGTAGCCGTGACTGGGGCATTGAAAGTCGCCTCTACACGCCGCCCATCGATGAAGACTGGCGCCTGTTCGCCGGTGCCGGTTATGCCCGCGCCACGTTCGAAGAGGGCACCGGGCAGCATCGTTGGCAGGTGGTCGGTGTAGAGCGGCGCACCCGCGACATGACCATTGAAGCCGAGGTTTCCAACCATTCCTACGGCGATGGCTCAAAACAAGGCGCCGCCGTGTCGATTGCCCGCGACATCAATGACAACTGGCAATACGGCGGCAGCCTGGGCTACCTGCTGTCTACCACCCCATTGCGGGCGCTGAATGACGGAATTACGGCCAACGGCGGCAGCGGTTTTATCCGCTGGCGCGCCAATGAAAGCCGCGAGTGGAAACTGACCCTCAGCCCGTCCCATTTCAGCGACGGCAACGACCGCTTCGAAGCCTTGCTCAGTGGCCGCGAAGGCCTCTACAGCTCGCCGAAAGTGCAAGTGGACCTGGGCCTGGAAGTCGGCGCCAGCCGCAACAGCAAGGAAGACACGATCTACTTCAACCCGAAGTCGGACTTCACCGTGTTGCCGGTCCTCAATATCAACCATGTGCTCTATCACCGCTACGAGACCCAGTGGAGTCAGCAGTTCCAGGTCGGTGCGGGTACCTACAGCCAGCGGGACTATTCCACCGGTGGCATCGGTCTGGTGGGCTACGGCCAACGTTTTCGCTGGAACGATGTCCTGGAAGCCGGCGCCAACCTGAGCTTGGTCAGCCGACCATACGACGGTGATCGCGAACGCGATCTGCGTCTGCTCGTCGACCTCACTTACCGTTTCTAGAAGAGCCTGACCATGACCGTCTTCAGCCGTTGCCTGTTGATCCTGGGTGTAATGCTGGCCAGTGCCTGCGCCCAGCAACCCGCACCTTTCACTCCACCCGCCGAGCGGCCGACACCGGTCAATGAAGCGCCGTGGCCGAAAAACCATTTCCTGGGCATTGCCTACCACGACGTCGAGGATCGCGACCCCGATCAGGCGGTGGTGGCGGTGCGTACCGAGCGTTTGATCGAGCAGCTGGCCTGGCTGCGCGAGAACGGCTACCAAGCGGTCAGCGTCGACCAGATCCTGGCGGCCCGCAACGGTGGGCCGGCGTTGCCGCCCAAAGCCATCATGCTCAGCTTCGATGACGGCTACTCCAGTTTCTACACCCGGGTGATGCCGGTGCTGCGCGCCTATCGCTGGCCGGCGCTGCTGGCGCCAGTGGGCTACTGGATCGATACGCCGATGAACCAGCCGGTGGATTTCGCCGGCCAGCCACGGCCACGTGGCGAGTTCCTCACCTGGCAGCAGATCCGCGAAGTGTCGCAGTCGGGCCTGGTGGAAATCGCCGCGCACACCGACAACAACCACAAAGGCATCCTGGCCAACCCCCAGGGCAACCTGGAGCCGGCGGCGACTTCGCTGCGCTTTGACCCGGCGACGGGCCGCTATGAAAGCCAGGCGCAGTTCGATGCGCGCATGCGTGCCGACGTCGTAGCTATCTCGAACAAGATCCAGAACGTCACCGGCAAAAAACCGCGCGTGTGGGTCTGGCCGTACGGTGCTGCCAAGGGCACCTCGCTGGCGATCATTGGCGAGCAGGGCTACCAGATGGCCCTGACCCTGGAAGATGGTCTCGACAGCTCTGCCGACTTGATGAACAGCCCGCGCTTCCTGGTGGCTTCCGACCCGGATGGCGAACACTTCGCCAACAGCATCGTCGCGGCGCAAACCAAGGCACCGATGCGCGTGTTGCACGTCGACCTGGATAACGTCTACGACCCGGACCCGGCCCAGCAAGCGCGCAACCTCGACCAGTTGGTGCAACGCGTGGTGGACATGGGCGCGGGCACCGTGTTCCTGCAAGCCTTCGCCGACCCCAAGGGTGACGGCCTGGTGCATGAGCTGTACTTCCCCAACCGCCACCTGCCGGTGCGTGCCGACCTGTTCAACCGCGTCTCCTGGCAGTTGCACACCCGGGCTCATGCTGCGGTGTATGCGTGGATGCCGGTGCTCAGCTTTGCCCTCGACCCCAAGCTGCCACGCGTGACGCGTTGGGACCCGCAAACCGGCCAGGTCGGCCTCGACCCGGACCAATACAAACGCCTGTCGCCGTTTGACCCGCAGGTGCGCAAGATCATCGGTGAGATCTACGAAGACCTGGCGCGCAACAACGCCATCGACGGCGTGCTGTACCACGACGATGCGGTGTTCAACGATTTCGAAGATGCCAGCCCTGCCGCGCTCAAGGCCTATGTCGCCGCCGGCCTGCCGGGCACAATCCAGGCCTTGCGTGCCGACCCGGCGGTGATGCAACGCTGGACGCGCTTCAAGAGCCGCTACCTGATCGACTTCACCAAGGAGCTGACCGCCAAGGTCCGCGCCATCGGTGGGCCGCAGTTGCTGACGGCGCGCAATATCTTCGCCGAGCCGATGCTCAACCCAGGCAGCGAAGCCTGGTTCGCGCAGAACCTTGATGACTTCCTCCAGACCTACGACTGGACCGCGCCCATGGCCATGCCGCTGATGGAAGGCCAGGAATACAAGACCTCCAACGCCTGGCTGGAGAAGCTGGTGGCGACGGTCAAGGCACGCCCTGGCGCGCTGGAGCGCACCGTATTCGAACTGCAAGCCAAAGACTGGCGCACCAAGGCCGCACCGGACATCGACAGCCAACAGATGGCTGAATGGATGGGGGTGCTCAAGCGCCAGGGTGTCACCAGTTTTGGCTACTACCCGGACAACTTCCTGGAAAACTCCCCGGACCTGAAGACTGTGCGTCCGGCCCTTTCCAACCAATGGAACCCTTGACCATGTTCGACAGACTCTTGGCTTTATTCGTGCTGGCATTGGTATTGGGTGTGCCCCTGGGCCTGATCTTCCTGGTCACCGGGCAGTTCCTGATGGACTTTGTGTTTTTCTACCCGCTGTTCATGTCGGCGTTGTGGATCGCCGGCGGCCTGTACTTCTGGCTGCACTGGGAGCGCCACTGGCCCTGGGAAGAGGACACCCCGGCGCCAACCCTGGCCGGCAACCCGCTGATCTCGATCATCATCCCTTGCTACAACGAAGGCGATAACGCCGCCGATACCATTCATGCGGCGCTGGGTCAGCTGTACCCGAACATCGAAGTGATCGCGGTGAATGACGGCTCCAAGGACAACACCGCCGCCGTACTTGATGCCCTGGCATTGGAGAACCCGCGCCTGCGCGTGCTGCACCTGGCGCAGAACCAGGGCAAGGCGGTGGCCCTGCGCATGGGCGCCGTGGCGGCGCGCAGCGAGTACCTGGTGTGTATCGACGGCGACGCGCTGCTCGACAAAAACGCCGCGGCCTACATGGTCGCGCCGATGCTCGACAACCCGCGTCTGGGCGCCGTCACCGGCAACCCACGCATCCGCACGCGTTCGACGCTGATCGGTCGAGTGCAAGTCGGCGAGTTCTCGTCGATCATCGGCTTGATCAAGCGTACGCAGCGGGTGTTTGGCCGGATCTTCACAGTGTCGGGTGTGGTGGTAGCGTTCCGTAAAAAGGCGCTGGACCGCATCGACTACTGGAGCACCGACATGATCACCGAGGACATCGATGTCAGTTGGAAGCTGCAGCTCGATCACTGGAGCATCTTCTACGAGCCTCGCGCGCTGTGCTGGATCCTGATGCCCGAAACCGTCGGCGGCCTGTGGAAGCAGCGCCTGCGTTGGGCCCAGGGCGGTGCCGAAGTGCTGTTCAAGAACATCCGTGGCATCTGGCAATGGCGCCATCGCTACCTGTGGCCGCTGTTGTTCGAGTACTGCCTGTCCACCGGTTGGGCGTTTACCTTCCTGTTGTCGGTGATCTTCTACGTGCTCGGCAAATTCATGGTGCTGCCACCGGCCATTACCGTGGACTCGCTGGTCCCGCCGGCGTTTACCGGGCTGGTGCTGGCGATGGTATGCCTGTTGCAGTTCGCGGTGAGCATCATGATCGACCGCCGCTACGAGAAAGACCTGTGGAAAACCCTGTTCTGGACCGTGTGGTACCCGATGGTGTTCTGGCTGGTGAGCCTGTTCACTACCCTGGTCAGTTTCCCCAAGGTGCTGTTCAACCAACATCAGAAGCGTGCGCGCTGGGTCAGCCCTGATCGCGGCATCAAACCTACCGAAGAGGAGGCGTGATCATGAAACTGGTCAGAACCCGCCAGCGTTTGGTGATGTGGATCATTGATGTGGTGTTGACCCTGATGGCCTGGGCCGGGTTGATCTGGTTGCTGGCGCGGGGGATCACTTCGATGCTGGAAACCCACGGAGGGCCGCGCATCGAGGCGCCGATTTTTGCCGCGCTCAATACCCTGCAGGTGTACCTGTGGATTGCATTGTTCAACGCCGTGATCCTGGTCACTTGGGCGCGCTACCAGCAACGCAAGGGACGCAAGTTTGCCCAGCGCCGTGCCGAGGGCAACGCCCTCAGCGACAAGCGCCTGAGCGAGAGCTTCAGCCTCGGTGAAGGGGACCTGGAGCAGTTGCGCCGACCTGGGGTGTTGGTGATCCAGAATGACGAGGAGGGCGGTGTGGCGGGTGTGAAGTCCCATGTCTCCCGCGATGTAGAAAAGCCGGGGCTGACCCTGGTGCCCGGCAAGGACCAGAACAAAGACGCCAGCTGAGCCAGTGCGCTGTAAGGTCGTTCCCATGCAACGTGGGAACGACCTCGGTTAATCCCGACAAGTGGGATCCAATTCACAAAACGCCCGCGAACTTTTCTGCTTTTTCCGGTACTAACTTATCTCGGTAAGAGCTTGATGGCCAATTAATGGCAATTAATAAGTTCTCCGATGAATCGCGATCAATAGTGCTGCCGCTGGTCGGAATAATACTTCCGATGACACGCCGCACATCTATCTGATTAAATTTAGTTGTTATTAATCAACGGGTTGTGTGGATAACTAGTACGAATGTGCAACTAGCTCGGTGTTTTGAGTGAGTACAAGTTCGATGTTAGTTTGCCGGCCCTTGATTTTCGACGGATCGAACATGTCTTTGTTATTGCCACGGACTCGGTACTTTCTGTGCACTTTCCTGCTCGCTTATTTGAGCCTGAACAGCGCCACCGCCGCCCCTACGCCAGGGGATCAGGACCTGATCCGCGACCGCCAGAACCGTCTTCTGGAAGAGCAGCGTCGGCGCCTGGAAGAACTCCAGGACCTGCCTGGCAAAGAAGCCAAGCCCCAGGCTCCCGCCACGCCGGTCGACACCCGCTGCTTCCCGATCAAAGACATCGAGCTCAAGGGCGCCGACAGCCTGTCCGGCGCCGATCGCACGCGTCTGCTCAAGCCCTATATCGGCCAATGCCTGGGCGTGGCGCAGCTCAATGAGCTGCTCAAGGTGATCACCGACTACTACATCGCCAAAGGCCGCGTCACCAGCCGTGCCTACCTGCCGCAACAGGACCTCTCCAGCGGCCACCTGCAGGTGCTGGTGGTCGAAGGCAAGCTCGAAGGATTGAAAGGCGCCCAAGGCAGCACCGTCACAGACCGCGAGTTGGCCATGGCGTTTCCCGGCAAAGTCGGCGAGGCGCTGAACCTGCGGGAGGTCGAGCAACTGGTCGACCAGCTCAGCCGTTTGCCGTCCAGGCAGGCGCAGATGGAATTGACCCCCGGCAGCCAGATCGGCGGCAGCGAAGTGCTGGTCAAGAACACCCCTCAAAAGCCCTGGCGCGCCAGCCTGTCGCGCAACAACGACGGGCAGAAAAGCACCGGCGAACAGCAATGGGGCGCAGGCCTGGAATGGGACAGTCCCCTGGGCCTGGCCGATCAACTGATACTGCGCGGTGGCCACGACGCCATCAGCGACCACCAGAAAACCTCGAAAAACAGCATGCTCTACTACAACGTGCCGTGGGGCTGGTGGAACTTCAGTTACACCTACAGCGAGAGCGACTACCGCACGCCGGGCGACCTTGACGGCTACAAGTACAAGCAGACAGGCGACAGCCAGAACCACCAACTGCGTGCCGAGCGCGTGGTGCATCGCGATGACGTGAGCAAGACCTCGGTCAATGTCGGCCTGACCCATCTGCGCACCAACAACTACTTCAACGACGAGCGCCTGGACGTCAGCAGCAACCGCCTCAGCGAGTTCCAGGTGGGCATCACCCATGGACGCCGCATCGGCAGCGCCTTCGTCAACCTGGATGTCGGCATGCAAAACGGCACCGGTGCCTTTGACGCCCAGAAGGATGACCAGGAACGTATCCGCGGCAACCTCACCCCCACCCCGCGCTACCGCAAATACACCGCCACGGTGAGCTACCTGCAACCGTTCACGCTGTGGGGCGAATCATTGAGTTTTTCCAGCCTGGCCACCGGGCAACGCAGTGAAGACGTGTTGTACCCGGCGCAACGCATGAGCCTCGGCGGCTCGTACTCGGTGCGTGGGTTCAAGGACCAGCAACTGACCGGCGACAGTGGTGGCTACTGGCGCAACGAAGTGCGCTGGGCCCGCCCGGTGACCCTCGACTGGATGCGCCCGGCCTTTGCCGAATACGGCGCCAGCGTCGGCTATGACCAGGGCGTGATTCGCCACGATCGCTACAACGATGACCAGCACGGCCGGGTGTCGAGTAACTCCCTCGAGCTGTTCGCCCGTGGCAAAAACGTCAGCACCAGCGTGACCTTTGCCCACTCCCTGGAGCGACCTGGCGTGATGACCGAGCGCGAAGCGCCGATCTATTTCCGCCTGGATTTCTACCTGTAATTCAACGCCCGCTGCCTTGAGATTTTGAATATGGACGTTCGCCCTGTTACTGCCCTGAAAACCCTGAGCCAACGCGGCCTGGCCTTGATCCTGGCCAACGCGCTGTTCTGGCAGCCATTGCTGGCGAGCGCCGAAGGCATCGTGGTCAGTGGCCCAGGCACCACGGTCGGCCAGGCGGGCAACGGCGTGCCGGTGGTGAACATCGCCACCCCTAATGGCAGCGGCCTGTCCCACAACCAATTCAAGGACTACAACGTCGGCCCCAACGGCGTGATCCTCAACAACGCCAACAGCATTGTGCAAAGCACGCAACTGGGCGGGATCATTGTCGGCAACCCGAACCTCAAGGGTGGCGCGGCGAATGTCATCCTCAACGAAGTCAAAGGCGGCAGCCCCAGCCAATTGCGCGGCTACACCGAAGTGGCGGGCCAGTCGGCCAAGGTGATCGTCGCCAACCCTTACGGCATCAGCTGCAACGGTTGCGGCTTCATCAACACCCCCAACGTCACCCTGACCACCGGTAAACCGGTGATCGATCAGGCCGGGCAACTGAAAAGCTACCAGGTCGACGGCGGCGTCGTGACCATCGACGGCAAAGGCCTGAACGCGAGCAACGTCGACCGCTTCGAGATCATCACCCGTTCGGCCAAGATCAATGCGCAGATCAACGCGAAACAACTCACGGTGATCGCCGGGCGCAATGACGTCGATGCCCAAAGCCTGAAAACCACCGCCCGTGCCGATGACGGCAGTGCCAAGCCGGAGCTGGCGATTGACTCGTCGGCCTTGGGCGGCATGTACGCCGGCGCGATCAAACTGGTGGGCACCGAAGCCGGTGTGGGCGTGAAGCTCGACGGTACGCTGGCCGCCAGTGGCGGTGACATTCAACTCGATGCCAACGGCCACCTGAGCATGGCCCAGGCCGCCGCCAGCGGTGCGGTGGACATCAAGGCCGCCAGCCTGGAGACCAAGGGTGCGGTCTACGCCGGCACCACCCTCAAGGCACAGACCAAGGGCGCCCTGAAAAACAGCAAGACCCTCGCCGCACGCGACAGCATCACCCTGGCCAGCAACGGCCAATTGACCAACAGCGGCATCATTGAAGCCGGGGTCAACCCTGACAACACGCGCAATACCGGTGGCGACGTCAGCCTCGACAGCCAGCGCATCACCAACACCGGCACTGTGATCGCCAATCGCAGCCTCACCGCCACTGCGCAAAGCCTGGATAACCAGGGCGCGACCTTGAGCGCCAAGCAGGCGCTGAACATCACCGCCGCCAGTGTCGACAACCGCAACAAAGGTCGCCTGCTCAGCGACGGCGCACAGACCCTCACCGTCAGCGGCCTGCTGGACAATAGCCAGGGCGGCATCATCGACAGCAGCGGTGCGTTCACCCTCAACGGCAATAGCCTGAATAACAGCGCCGGTAGCCTGACCGGCGGCGGGGCGATCACCCTGGATTTGATCGGCGACCTGATCAACCGTAACGGCAAGCTGGCCAGCGCCGGGCCGTTGCTGATCCAGCGCGCCGCGCACATCGATAACCAGGGTGGCAAGCTCGCCAGCCAGGGCTTGCTGACCGTGTTCGCCAACAGCGTCGACAACCAGAACAACGGCACCCTGGCCGCCAACGATGGCCTGGTCCTGACCACCAGCGGCCTGTTGCAGAACAGCGGCAATGGCCTGATCCACAGTGAAAACGCTGGCGTGACCATCACCGCCGGCACCCTAGACAACAATGGTGGCCGCATCGCCGCCAAAGCCGGTGATGTGCAGATCGACGCCACGGATTTCAACAACGGCAGCGGCGCACTGTTCGCCCGCGATCGCGTGCACCTGACCGGTATGAATGTGGATAACGGCGGCGAGATCGCCGGTAACCGCATCGACGTCAGCCTCAATGGCGCACTGACCAACCGTGGCCTGATCGAAAGCGCCACGGCCCTCGATGTCGAGACCGCCAGCCTGAACAACAGCGGGCAAATTCGCGCCTTGGGCACCAGCGGCAAGACCCGCTACGCCATCGGCGGCCTGCTCAACAACAGCGGCAGCCTGGAGACCGCCAACGACCAATTGAGCCTCGCCGCCACCCGCTTCCAGAACACCGGCGGCAAGGTGTTGCATGTGGGCACCGGCGTGCTCGACCTCAGTGGCATCAGCCTCGATGACGTGGGTGGCAGCCTGGTCACCAACGGCGACCTGACCCTCGATAAAGCCAACTGGACCAATAGCACCGCGATCCAGGCCGGGCGCCTGACCGTCAACGTGGATAACCTGCAACAGACCGCCACCGGCAAGCTGCTCGGCACCCGTGCCCTGGTCGGCAGCGGCCAGGACTGGACCGTGGGCGGCAGCGTCGCCAGCCAGGGCAGCCTGGATCTTTCGGTGGGCAACCTGCTCAACGACCACGGTTTGATCTTCAGCGGCGGCGACCTGAACCTCAAGGTTGACCGCCTGAAAAACCTCGGCGCCACGATTTACGCCATGGGCAACCTGCGCGTCGACCGCGACGGCCAGGGTGGCCTGGCCACCAGCATCATCAACAGCTCGGGCACCCTCGAAAGCGAGCGCAACCTGATCCTGGCCGCCAGCACGATCCAGAACATCCGCACTGTGCTCAACACCGAGTCCGGCATCTACAGCGCCTCCATCACGCCCACCGCCTGCATCTTTCGCGTGACCGGTGGCGACTGCGACGGCCCCAAGCAGAACCACCCGTTCCTGATTACCCAGCGTGATCACTTCATCGTCAGCCAGGCCACTGCAGCGTCCAGCATCACCTCGGGCGGCAACATGCAGCTCACCGGCGGCGAGCTGCTCAACAGCAGCAGTAGCATTGCCGCCGGTGGCAACCTCACGGCCATCGTCAACCAACTCACCAACGTCGGTGTCGTGACCCACGACACTCAGTACGATCGCGTCTTCACTTCCGAGCGCGAGCGTAAGCCGGGGGGCTGGTACCGCGAGGCAGCGGCTTTCACCCAGCGCTATTCGGCAGGCCAGGACATGGGCGGCGTCGAAGCGGGCCTGGCCTCGTTCATCGGTAAGATGGAGAGCGAGCAGATCGCCCTGCGCAAGACCACCCAGTTAAGCGCGCCAGACCAAAGTTACGCCGCCGTGATCCAAGCCGGCGGCAGCGTGGATGTGAAGGCCCAGGCCGGCATCGACAACAGCGTCGTGCGCGGTGGCTACACCTACGTCGGCAGCGGTGCCAACACCAATGCGCCGGGCTACTCGACCCTGGTCAGCCTCAACCCGCAACTGCCGCCGGACGTTGCCCAGCAACAGGTCAACCCGCTGGGCCTGCCCGGCTTCGACCTGCCCACTGGCGAGAACGGCCTGTTTCACCTCAGCGACAGCGATGGCGCCAAAGGCCTGCCCACCAGCCAGTTCGCGGCCAACCCGCATAAGTACCTGATCGAAACCAACCCGCTGCTCACCGACATGCGCCAGTTCATGAGCTCGGACTACATGCTGAGCAAGCTCGGCTATGACCCCGACACCGCGCAAAAACGCCTCGGCGATGGCTTCTACGAACAGCGCCTGATCCAGCAAGCCGTGCTCGCTCGCACCGGCCAGCGTTTCATCGATGGCCAGACCAGCGACGCCGACCTGTTCAAGCACCTGATGGACAACGCCATCAGCAGCAAAAGCGCGCTGAATTTGTCCGTAGGCGTGAGCCTCACCGCCGAACAAGTCGCCGCCCTGACCCACGACATCGTGTGGCTGGAAAACGCCACTGTCGCCGGCCAACAAGTGCTGGTGCCGGTGCTGTACCTGGCCCAGGCCGGCAACCGCCTGGCGCCCAACGGCGCATTGATTTCCGGCACTGACGTCAACCTGATCACCGGCCGTAACCTCAACAACGCCGGCACCTTGCGTGCCACCGGCAGCCTGTTGGCGAACGCTGGCGGCAACCTCACCAACAGTGGGTTGATGGAAGCCGGTGGCCGCCTCGACCTGCTCAGCGGTAACAACCTGACCAACCGCGCGGGCGGTGTGATCAGCGCGGGCAACGTCAACCTCGCCGCCGGCGCCGACCTGCTCAACGAACGCAGCGTCACCACCCACGCAAGCGCCAGCAGCTACCGCACCGAACGCAGCGACTTCGTCGACAGCGCCGCGCGCATCGAATCGGCCAACGATTTGGTCATGCAGGCGGGCGGCAACGTCAACAACGTCGGCGGCGTACTCAAGAGCGGTGCCGACACCACGGTCAAGGCCGTGGGCGACGTCAACATCACCGCCTCGAAAACCCTCGACAGCGGCGCCATCGGCAACCGTTCCAGCTTCACCACCATCGCCCAGCAAGGCTCCGTGGTCGACGCTGGCCGCGACCTGCATGTGATTGGCGGACGTGATATCAGTGCCGTGGCCAGCCAGGTTAATGCCAAGCGCAATTTAGCGATGGCGGCTACGGGTGATTTGAGTCTCGGTTCGGTCGCGAACGAGCAACACTCGGCATCTAATTCGAAGAAGGTTACGAGCCGGGAAGATCATGTCCAACAAGTGGGCACATCGTTGGTGGCCGGTGACAACCTTTCCTTGAGTGCTGGCAACGACGTCGTCGTCAGCGCCAGCCGTGCGAGCGCCGGCAAGGAAGCCTATCTGTACGCCGGCAATGATCTGGCGCTGAACGCCGCGCAAGACAGCGACTACAGCTATTACCGCAAAACCAAAACCAGCAAAGGGTTGCTGTCCAGCAGCCAGAAAACGCGCATCGACAGCAGTAACCAGATCAGCCAGCAGGGTTCTTCCATCAGCGCTGATACCGTCGTCGCGCGTGCTGGCCGTGACATTGGCACTACCGCCAGTGATGTGGTTTCCACCAACGCCACCAGCCTGATTGCCGGGCGCAATGTGGTGATAGATGGGGCGACGGATACCTTCGAACAAAGCCATTCGTCCTCGACCAAAAAATCGGGCTTGATGAGCAGCGGCGGCATCGGCGTTACGTTGGGCTCAAGCAGCAACCAGAACACCTTCACCAGCAGCATTGAAACCACCCGGGCCAGCAACATAGGCAGTGTGCTGGGCAGTGTGGATATTCAGGCTGGCAAAGACCTGACCATTCGCGGTTCAGACGTGGTTGCCGGTAAGGACATCAGCCTGGTTGGGCAAAATGTCAGCATCCTGGCTTCCGAGAACAACAACCGCAGCGAGCAGACCTCGAAGAGCAAGACCAGTGGTTTGACCCTAGCGTTGTCCGGCACCGTGGGTAGTGCGGTGGACTCCGCTTACAAGACCGCCAAGCAAGCCAAGAGCGAGGACGACGGCCGCCTCTCGGCGCTGCAAGGTGTGAAGGCGGGTTTGACCGGGGTGCAGGCATGGCAAGCTGCGCAGCAGAATGGCGGTATGAACGGAGCTAACGCCGGGCAGTTTGTTGGCATCGCCATCTCGCTTGGCTCGCAAAAATCCAGCTCCAAACAGACCCAGGAGCAGACAGCAAACCAAGGCAGCAGCCTCACCAGTGGCAATAACCTGAGTATTGTAGCTGCCGGGAATGGCACGCCTGGCGCTGATGGAGACATCCGTGTTCAGGGCAGTAAGCTCCAGGCCGGTAATGAAATGCTGTTGGCCGCAGAGCGTGATATTCGCCTGGAAGCGGCCGCCAACACACAAAAACTCGATGGCAAGAACAGTAGTGGCGGCGGGGCCGTGGGCGTCAGCCTTGGGTTTGGTTCCAGTGGTGCTGGCCTAAGCATCTTTGCCAATGCGAATAAAGGGACTGGCAACGAAAAGGGCAATGGCACGACCTGGACAGAAACGACTCTGAATGCGGGTAGGCAAGTTAGCCTGATCAGTGGGCGAGATACCGTCCTCAAAGGGGCGCAGGTCAGTGCAGACCAGATCAAGGCCGCAGTAGGCCGCGATCTTAGGCTGCAAAGTCTGCAAGACACTGACGACTACAAGTCCAAACAAACCGATGTCAGCGGTGGTGCAAGTTTCACGTTTGGCACCATGACGGGTAGCGGTTCACTCAGTATCAGCAAGAGTAAGATCGACTCCAACTATAAAAGTGTGCAGGAGCAAACTGGCCTGTTCGGCGGTAAGGGTGGCTACCAAATTGATGTGGGCAACCATACCCAACTCGATGGCAGCGTGATCGCCAGCACGGCCACGCCGGACAAGAACCGCCTGAGCACCGGCACCCTTGGCTGGAGCGTTTTGAAGAACAAAGCTGATTACACGAGCCAGTTGCAGAGCGTTAGCGTCAGCAGTGGCGCAAGCAGCGCGAACGCCTTCGTTAGCAATATGCCCTCCGGAAGCTTGGTTGCGTTCAAACATGGTGACAGTGACAGCGGCACCACGTCATCGGCCATTTCCAACGGCACCCTTGACATTCGCGACCCTGCCAAACAGCAGCAGGACGTTGCAACACTGAGCCACGATGTTGAACACGCTAACGGCAGCATCAGCCCCATCTTCGATAAGGAGAAAGAGCAGAAGCGCCTGCGGCAGGTGCAGTTGATCGCGGATATTGGCACTCAGGCGTCGGACATCGTTCGCACACAAGGTGCCATTAACGCGGCCAACGCTCAAAAAGATCCTGAAGCGATAGCGGCTGCGCGAGACAAGCTGATCAGGGAGGGCAATACCCGGCCAACGGATGAACAGATCGCCGCACAGGTGACCCGCACGGTGATGCAGCCGTACGGAACGGGGGGCGATTATCAACGCGCCGCTCAAGCGGTGACGGCAGCTTTGCAAGGACTGGCAGGGGGGGACATCGGCTCTGCCCTTGCGGGTGCGTCGGCGCCCTATCTGGCGAACCTCATCAAGCAATCAACGCAGGGCAACGATACCGCCCGGATCATGGCCCACGTGGTACTGGGTGCTGTGGTTGCACAGGCACAAGGGAACTCGGCGGGTGCCGGTGCTGCGGGAGCTGGTACGGGGGAGTTGATTGCGGCGCGGCTGTATCCGGATATTAAAACTGAGAATTTGAGTGAGGAGCAGAGACAGACCATATCGGCGCTTTCGACATTGGCGTCGGGATTGGCGGGCGGACTTGCAGGGGGTGACCTGAGCGGTGCATTTGCCGGTGCAAAGGCTGGCAACAATGCGGTTGAGAACAACTCGCTGGGTGATATTGCTAGTGCATTAGCTGAGGGTAAGACGCTTGAACAAAAGGCTGAAGAGCGCATCAAGGCTGAAAATGAGCGCTACAAGGAGCAAAACTGTGCAGGACTGAGCGCGCAAGCATGCTCGGCGCAAATGTATGATGAACGTCGTGAAAACCTCGCTTATACGGTGGCGGGTGGTGCAGTTGTAGCCGGAACGGTGGCAGGAGCAATGTTGCTTGGTCCAGCACTGTTAAATGTCTGTGGGATGAGCCCAGTAGTTTGTACCGAACTGACATTAACAGCAGCTGAGTTGCCCTTTGGTGCCGCAACGGCGGGCGGTACGGCATTAGGCGTGGGAGGATTTGGTAGTCTTGCAGCGAAGGAGGTAGCTGCTACTGCGGATGCTGCGGCAGCAGCGCGGAATGTCGAGACTGCAAAAGGTGGCGCTCTTGGTGCAAAAGCGACGGGTGAAGTCGTGCCTCCTGTGCCTGTTGTTACTTCTGGTACTACTCGGACAGGCGTTGTTCGTACAAATGCCGCAGACTGGAGAGCACTGCGTGATAACTGGGATGACCTTGGATATGGTCAAATCTTAAGTACTGAAAATCGGGCAGCGATAGCTAAAGGGAAGACGCCGAAAGTTGACGATGCATGGGTTAAGGTTTTTCCTGAAGATGCAGGGCTAAAGGGCGAGAGAATTCCTATGCACCATGTCCAGGGTTCGCCACTTACTGTGCCACTGCCTGATACACGGCATTTGGACGCGCATATGCCAGGAGGATTTAGATATAATCCGGGCGGTCCAGGGTCCGCTCTCCCGGCATACCCTCCGAAAAAAGGAGCTGAGTAATGCATTCCATACCGCTAGAGCTTGCGAAGCAAAAGTTAATTTTTTACGTGGCTCAGGATTTGGATAAGTCTATTAGATCTAATGTGCAGCAGCTTGTGAATGAGGTTGCTGCGTCAAGAATATGGAGCGTTACTCCGCCGAGATTTATTGATGAGATAGACGAGAGTGGCGCGGAAGTTGTAGGTGGGATTTTAGAAATTTATTCGGCTTTGCCGCCAAACATACTTCCTATTGAGATGGACTCAAAAAACCTAGATGACGTAGAGGCGCTGGTAGGTGCCGTAAAAAAACTATCTGAAGATGAAGATCTTTCCTTTGAGTTTAAGTTAGATACTACTTATGTTGGCGCTATTGAGGACGGTGTTATTGATCGAGTCCTGCTGGACGGTTTGCTTGTGCCGTGGCGAAATCACCTCAAAGGGAAATAAAAAAGGGAAATAGGGGTGAGGCCACGATTAGTGCACCAATGTATATTGGTGGTCTGACCCTGAGGGATCCCCACAAATTTACTCCAAGCTCTGCGCCTGATGATGCACCTCATCACGCAGAGCATGCTCCAATATTTCTAATTGCTTTCGGTCTCCGAGACCTGTGCAACTGCGCCAATACTCCAGGCCTAAACGCCACAGAGAAAGTACTCGCCGCTCCTTGAGGCTGTTGCTTTGATAACGCCGCTCCAATTGGTTCTCTCGTGCCTGCAACCCTGTTAAGAAGATCAGGTAGTTGGCCAAAGCGGCAATCAGCAACAACACTTCAATGCGCCTTGGACAGTGGCTTCGATGCAGGTTCAAGCCCCATCCCAGATGCCCACTTTTGACATCCCGGAAGCGTTCTTCGATCTGCATACGCCGCTTATAAATCGCGACGATTTTTGCTGGATTCCACTCGCTTTGCGATAAGTTACTGGCAAGCAACCACGGCTCGCGCTCACGTCTAGCGGACTGCCGGCTTAGTTTGCTTCTAGCGTATGAGCCTGTAACACGTTGGTGTTTGCGGCCCTTTGCTGAATGACGGACACAGTACAAATCGATGAAGTGAGGGGCGCTACTTGTCATCTCGACACGGCCTAACGATTTGGCCGATGAGGTGGCCAGAGCGTACAAATTCTTCACTGGTTGCCAGTCATTGTCTTCGCGACGATAAAGCTCACGATTTCGTATACGGGCCACGTAATACCAGCCCTGCGCTGCTACAGCCTTCATCCAGGGGCGCCGGAAACCTGCATCAGTGACCAGGACTGGAACGCACCCATCAGGCAGTAACTCAGCCAACGTTTTGAGCAGACGACTTTGATATCTTGGGCAACTTTCGCGTTCATGAACGCTTTCATAAATAGGAAATGAACGTCCCGCAAACGGGACAGCAGCTCTTAACAAAAAAGCGTCGCCAGGCGCATCAATTCTCGACCAGTCGACCAAGATTAAAGGGTGCTTCAAGGAGCCCAGCAATGCCCGCAGCATCGCCCAGTAGAACAATGGCCGCTCCGCTCTCAGGTGTTGATTACCCAACAATCGGTGCACTCGCTTGATTGCATGTTTTGGATACGCTTGACCTGGCATAAAACGTCCGAGCGCAGTCAGCGTCAGACGACGACCTCGTAGTAACGAACTGACACAACTCACCAGCGTTGTCAGACGGCGAGAATGGATTGAAGGCAGTGCTTGAGCGAGTGCTCTGTGTAAAAATCGGATGGCCTGCATGAGTTCGGGGGTCTTGTTTTTGTGTGGTGCAAACCAAGTTGCCGACTCATGCAGGCGTCTTCAATATTCCAATTTCTTGATTTTCGGTAAGAAAAATCGGGGATCCCTCAGGGTCTGACCCCTATTTCTTTGACCTATTTCTTAGGTGAGGGTGCTGGCCGATCACTTCTCAAGCTTCATCCTTAATCAATTGATTGAGGTGAAAGGTTACGTCGATTGGCGTGCGGAGCAATAACGAGCACTCAAGCGAGTAGCTGAAAGCGTTTCCGCAGTAACCCCGAGGTTATGGTGAACATGTACGAAAAATTAGAAGTCTTTAATGCGCTGGGATGTGCGCTATTAGAGCGGCTGACGCCTGTTTCTTCAGGTGAAATAAGTGTGATGCGGCAGCAGTGGCCGGCGGCGCCCGACGAGTACTTTGCTTTTATGCAGGAGCGGGGGCACGGTGAAATCAAGGAGGACGACTGCGCGCTGCCGCTTTTGACGATTCAACCGATGCTGCTTTCTGCTAAGGCTGACTACTTCGGTGATGATGGAATTTATAAAGACGGGCCCTATGAAGCGTGCGCGAAGGGCGAGGTGTGGCTGTTCGGCTGGGATAGCGTCGGGACTGCTTTCGGTTTCGACAGCGGAGACAACTGGCGATTGTTGGAAATCGACAATATGCGTTGGATAACGCGACTTGACTTGTCCTTTTGTCAGTTCGTCGAAGGGCTGTTGGTTTGTTACCCACAGCGACCAGTGAGCTTTGCGAATGGAGTTTGGCGCGACTCGGGAGATGTTTCTTACAGCGCGCCGGCATAGGCACAACAGCCTGCCGGGCAGAACACGGTTACATTAATGGTTGGTCTGACCACTATTTCCCCGAAGCTGCTGTTCAGTGTGCTGGACGGTCTTTTGTATTGTTCGGCCTGCGTCGTCGCTTGGGCGATATGTTGGCCAAGACGATTGTCATCAATACCTGAGCAGGGCGGCCTGAACGGCCGCCCGGTCTGAGTCAGGACGGGCTGGCGTTCAGCCTGCGACTGATCGCATCCAACAAATCACAGCCGTCGCGCAGCGGAATCGCCAGCAGATGGGCGAAGTCCTGCAGCACTACTGCGTCGCTGCTGAGCTGATCGCGGAAGGCCAGGTTTTCCAGGAGTTGGGTGACGGCTTGGATGCGGTGCACGGCGGCGTCGTGGAGGACGTCGAGGGGGGCTTGGGTGTCGATCAGCAGGGCGGGGACGGTGCAGTCGTGGCCGGTCAGGGGCATGTAACGGTTCATAGGTAAAACCTCGGTCAGTAGAGTGAGGCTGTCACCTATCGTCGCCAAACGAATGGGTGACAGCTGTACGCAGGTTGGCGAACCGGGACCGAGTTCCGGCAGACCCGAAGGTCTCCCGCGCACAGCTGCCATAAAGCAGCGATGCGGGTACGAAAGCACCTGCAAGCAAGCAGAAAGCTTTCGCATACGGTCAACGGATCGCCAAATCCGATCGCCCTGTTGGGCGACGGCCGGACTATAAGCCCCTCACCCAAAACCGCGCAAGGCATCAAAGTAGTGGCACAATGCCTCATGCTATGCCATCCACTGCCGACACACTGGCGATGCCCAGACGCATCAAAAATCTGAATCGGCCTTTGCTGGCGAAAGGTGGGCATCGTGCGGTAAGTACGCAGGGATGATTGAGAAAGGGTGGGAGCAAATCTGCGCCTGTTCACATTCAGAACAGCCACAAACGCCATGAGTTGATGCTAATGGCGCGATGCTCAAAGCCCTGTATGCGTGTTAACCGTTTTATCCCATTACTGCAGAAGCCAACTCGCTCCACCCACCCATTATTTGGACCCAAGGAAGCTTTCAATGAAACTGCATCGTCTGCTTATCTCGCTCGCTGCGCTGGTGACCTGCACCAGCAGCTTCGCCGCAGCGCCAGCCCTGCAAAATTTTCTCGCCTGCGACCAGAACTCCCTGGCGGTGGTAAGCCAGCCAGGGCTCAAGGACCGTGTCACCCATAAGGTGGAGAACGGCAGGATCACGCTCAGCGGCGGCACAAAATCCGATATGGGCCAGCGCTGGATGTTCGACACGGCACTGACGTTTGACGGTATGACCTTGACCGGCTTTTTCGCCGAAGACCAAGACCTGATGGGCTCGCGCATCATCAACTGGGGTTTCTACACCGAGCAGGCGCCCGACGCGCTTTACGCACAG
Organism: Pseudomonas allii; assembly: GCF_055380095.1. NCBI lineage: Bacteria > Pseudomonadati > Pseudomonadota > Gammaproteobacteria > Pseudomonadales > Pseudomonadaceae > Pseudomonas > Pseudomonas allii. Next base: position 175,365 of record NZ_AP039450.1, read on the forward strand.
CTGAGTAAGGTACCGGGTACGGCGTTGGAGAAAGCCAACGGTATCTTCGCGCGTGCGCAGATCTGGTCGCACAAGCAATCAGCCTGGGTACCGGAGGGCGGCGATGACAACGCAGGTAAGCTGGTCACCGATACGGCCGAACGTATCTTGATGGTCGAGCCCGCACCGAGTGACCTGGCCAAGACCAGCAAAGGCATGATCACCTGTTCGGTTCAGGGTGCGGTGAGCGCAGCGATGCTCAAGACCACTCGACCTGACCTGATCAAGTGAGCTGAGGCCGGCAACGATACCGCGGGCATGCTGAATGCCTGCGGTGTTCTCTGGTTTTTCGCGAGCAAGCTCGCTCCTACAGGGGGCGGGGTTACAGCAACTTGCGCGGCACCGCCTCATCCAGCGTACTGCGCGTCAGCGCCTCGACCACTTCCCGCGTATCGCTCTGGAACGGGATGCCCACGATCAGCACCAGGTGCACCCACGTGCGCACCGATTCGCTCTTTTTGACGCGGCCCAGTTCCTTGCCATCCTTGTCCTTGAACACCGTCTCCAGCGTAAAGATGTTCTTTGCCGTGGTCGGGATGACGAAGAACGTGAAGCCGGTGAGGAACGCCGAGACCGGGCTGTACTCTTGGTTGCAGTGCCGACGTAGACATGTGGATAACTTAAGTGCGTGTTGTTTATTTTTTTAAACCCCAAAAAACTCAGTGGGCCGAGCAAACGCCCGGATGGTTTTTGTTTGCCCGACAAGGCTTTATAACCGAGCGCCGCGCGCTTGGCTGGCAGTGCCATTAAAACGACATTACTTGAGCGGTAAAACAGCTTGAGAAGCGCTTTCAACTCCGTAAAATGCCGCGATTGTTTAAAGCACGATACTTTTCAGGGACGAACTCAGACATGCGTGTGTTTGCCGTACTTATCGCGGCCTGCCTACTGGCGGGCTGTGCCTCCAAGCCGGATTACTACATCTCCCCGGCGCCGGTAACGATTCCGAAGACTGCTACTTACTGGCTCGACAACTTCGATGTTGAGGTGGAGGGGCAGAACGATCGCTTCATGTCGGACGATAAAGTCCGCGAACAATTGGGCATTGACCTGATTAACCGCCTGCTTAAAGCCAAGCGATACGCCACCAGCAAGGCTTCCGCCGATTACCTGCTCGATGTGAAAGTCGTCTACAAACGGCTCATCCAGGATACGCATGGCGCGCTCGTCAGCACGATCATCGAAGACAACAAGTACTTGGTCTCGGTTGATTTCAGCTATGAGGTCAAGGTCAAGAAAGGCGATACCGAAGTCCTGCATTTTGCGCAAACGCGCGAACGCCTCATGCCGAGTATGGGGCCGGGACAATGGCAACACTGGAAGACCGTTGGCGGTATTTTGACCCGTAGCGGCAACTCAAATGTCGAGGGGTTTTATACCGGTAATTTGAGCAGTTTCATCGCCACCGATCTCCGTAACATTCCATCCCGTTAGTTTCATCCGCTTTAACCGATTTATCACCCAGGAGCACCCTGTGAACACACTGTCCAAAATCCTGCTGTCCGGCCTCACCGCCGCAGCGCTGCTGACCGTGGCCGGTTGCGCCACGGAGAGCAACCGCGCGATGCCGGTGGAACAAGTCGCCAGCGCCAACGTCGCTTATTCCGGCGTACGCGTGCCAATCGCCGTGGGCAAGTTCGACAACCGCTCCAGCTACATGCGCGGCATCTTCTCCGACGGCGTCGACCGCCTCGGCGGCCAGGCCAAGACCATCCTGATCACCCACCTGCAGCAGACCAACCGCTTCAGCGTGCTGGACCGCGACAACATGGGCGAAATCTCCCAGGAAGCCGCGATCAAAGGCACCGTGCAGAAGCTCAAGGGCGCTGACTACGTAGTGACCGGCGACGTGACCGAGTTCGGCCGCAAGGAAACCGGCGACCGTCAGTTGTTCGGCATTCTCGGCCGTGGCAAGACCCAAGTGGCCTACGCCAAAGTCGCGTTGAATATCGTCAACATCAGCACCTCCGAAGTGGTGTATTCCACCCAGGGCGCCGGTGAATACGCGCTGTCCAACCGTGAAGTGGTCGGCTTCGGCGGCACCGCCAGCTACGACTCCACCCTCAATGGCAAGGTCCTCGACCTGGCCATGCGCGAAGCCATCAACCGCCTCGTCGACGGCATCAATGCCGGCGCCTGGAACCCGCGCAACTGATCAGCAGCACCTCAAGGAGCAGTACAAGGATGAGCAAGGCAGTCAAGTTGGCGCTGATGCTGACAGCAGTGGCGACGGTCGCCGGGTGCCAAACCGCGCCCCAGCCGTTGTATCAATGGGAAAGTTATCAGCCGCAGGTTTACGAATACTTCAAGGGTGAGCCCAAGGAAGCGCAGGTCGAGGCACTGGAGCGCGATCTGCAGAAGATCAATGCCAGCGGCCGCAAAGCCCCGCCGGGTTACCACGCCCACCTGGGCATGCTGTACCTGAGCATGGGCAAGGATGACCAGATGGTGCAGGAGTTCCGCACCGAGAAGGCGCTGTTCCCTGAATCCGCCTCGTACATGGACTTTCTGCTGAAAAACGCCAAGACCGGAGTCGCCACTAAATGAGCCTGTTGAAACTCACGGGCGCCTTGCTGGCCCTGGCCCTGCTCGGCGGTTGCGCAGCCCCCAAGACCATTGATTACACGGCGTACAAGCAGGCACGACCGAAGTCGATCCTGGTACTGCCGCCGCTCAATGAGTCGCCGGAAGTGCAGGCTTCCTACAGCCTGGTCTCGCAAGTGACCTACCCGTTGGCGGAAGCCGGCTACTACGTGCTGCCGATAGCCCTGGTGGATGAAACCTTCCGCCAGAACGGCCTGACCACGGCCAACGATATCCAGGCCCTGCCACCGACCAAGCTGCATGACATCTTCGGTGCGGACGCCGCGCTGTACATCACCGTCACCGAGTACGGCACCAAGTACATGCTGATCTCCAGTGACACCGCCGTGACGGCTTCGGCCAAACTGGTGGACCTGCGCACCGGCACCACCCTGTGGACCGGCTCGGCGCGGGCGTCCAGCGAAGAGGGCAACAACAACAGCGGCGGCCTCGTCGGCATGCTGATCACGGCGGCGGTCAAGCAGGTGATCAACAGCTCCACCGATGCGGCGCATCCTATCGCCGGCATCACCAGTGCGCGCCTGCTGTCACCGGGGCAACGTGCGGGGATCCTGTATGGTCCGCGTAACCCGAAGTACGGCACGGACTGATATCCGGATTCTGAGAGCACCACGGTCCAAATGTGGGAGGGGGCTTGCCCCCGATAGCGGTAGATCAGTCAGTACATGTTTGACTGACCCACCCCATCGGGGGCAAGCCCCCTCCCACAGTTGGACTGTTATTTGAATCAGGGTTAACCCGAACATCTCGCATCTTGCGTCTGACCTTGTGAACGGATCATTTCATTCACGAGGTTCAGCCCATGTCCCGTCCTCTGCTCTTCCTGCGTCCTGCTGCCCAGGGCTTTGCGGTTACCGTACTGGTAACGCTGGCCGGGTGCGGGCTGTCCTCTTCGCCTGAGTTGGCCAAACCGGCCGAGCCCGTCGCTGAGCTGCAAAGCGCGTCACCCCAGGGTGCGTTGGTCAAACGCATGGCAATGCCTGCACCGATGCGTATGCAGGAGTCAGCCGCGATGGACTACCGCAGCGAACCCCGCGAGCAATACGCAAACCTGCCGGACAACCCGGTGCACCGTGTGGCCGAGACGCCGGTGTCCACCTTCAGTGTCGACGTCGATACCGGCAGCTACGCCAACGTCAGGCGTTTCCTCAACCAAGGCAGCCTACCGCCCGAAGGCGCCGTGCGACTGGAGGAGATGGTCAACTATTTCCCCTACCACTACGCGCTGCCCACCGATGGCTCGCCTTTTGGCGTGACCACCGAAGTCGCCGCCACGCCGTGGAACCCGCATACTCAGCTGCTGCGCATCGGCATCAAGGCGTCCGACCGCGCCGTTGCGCAATTGGCGCCGGCCAACCTGGTGTTCCTGGTGGATGTGTCCGGCTCCATGGACCGCCGCGAAGGCTTGCCGCTGGTGAAAAGCACGCTGAAGTTGCTGGTGGATCAATTACGCGACCAGGACCGCGTTTCGCTGGTGGTGTATGCCGGTGAGTCCCGAGTAGTGCTCAAGCCCACCTCCGGGCGCGACAAGGTCAAGATCCGCAACGCCATCGACCAACTCACCGCCGGTGGCTCCACGGCGGGCGCGTCCGGTATCGAACTGGCCTACCAGATGGCCCGCGAAGGCTTTATCGACAAGGGTATCAACCGCATCCTGCTGGCCACCGACGGTGACTTCAACGTGGGCATCAGTGATTTCGACAGCCTCAAGCAAATGGCCGTCGAACAGCGCAAGAGCGGCGTGTCCCTCACCACCCTGGGCTTCGGTGTGGATAACTACAACGAACACCTGATGGAGCAACTGGCCGATGCCGGCGACGGTAACTATGCCTATATCGACAACCTGCGCGAAGCGCGCAAGGTGCTGGTGGATCAGCTCAGCTCGACCTTGGCCGTGCTCGCGCGGGATGTGAAGTTGCAGGTGGAATTCAACCCGGCGCGTGTCAGCGAATATCGCTTGCTTGGCTATGAAAACCGCGCCTTGAAGCGTGAGGATTTCAATAACGATAAGGTCGACGCCGGTGAGATTGGCGCAGGGCATACGGTCACGGCACTGTACGAAATTGTGCCGAAGGGCGAGAAGGGGTGGTTGGAGCCTCTGCGCTACACCACTGCGCCTGTGGCCGAGGATAAATCTGCAGAACTGGCGATGCTGCGCGTGCGCTACAAACCGGCTGCTGGCGATGCCAGCCAACTGATCGAACGGCCCATCAGCCAGGAACCCTCCAAAGCCAGCGACGACCTGCGCTTTGCGGCGGCAGTGGCTGCCTTTGCCCAACAGCTCAAGGGCGATGGCCGCTACACTGGCAGCATGAGCCTGCAGGACACCGCCGCACTGGCCCGCTCAGCCCGGGGCGATGACCCGTTCGGCTTGCGCAATGAATTTGTGCAACTGGTGGAACTGGCCCAAAGCCTGAAACCCTGATCTTCAACGCAACACTGATCAAATGTGGGAGGGGGCTTGCCCCCGATGGCGGTGTATCAGCATCAAGTGTGCTACTGACCCACTGCTATCGGGGGGCAAGCCCCCTCCCACAGTTAGACCAGCTTCGGCTGATAAAAAGGAGTTCGCCCCCTACATGGCTGTTCCAGATGATCTACCCAGCGACGAATCGCTGCTGGCCCGCTACCGCACCGGCGACAGCGCCGCGTTCGAAGCCTTGTACGCGCGGCACCGCCAGGGCCTGTACCGATTCCTTGTGTCCTTGAGCAACAAGGCCGAACTGGCCGAGGAAATCTACCAGGAGACCTGGCTCAGCCTGATCCGCAGCGCCACCCAGCCACAAGGCCGGGCGAGTTTTCGCACCTGGCTGTTCCAGATCGCCCGCAACCGCCTGATCGACCACTGGCGCAAGCACGGCATCCACAACCCGTTGCACGACAGCTACGACGAACAACTGCACGCCCAGGCCGACGACAGCGCCGGCCCCGAGCAGCAACTGAGCCTGAGCCGTGACCAGGCGCGGCTCGATGCCGCGCTGCAAGACCTGCCCGAAGACCAGCGCGAAGTCTTCCTGCTGCGCCTGCACGGCGACCTCGAAGTGCCGCAAATCGCCGCCCTCACCAACGCCCCGCTGGAAACCGTGAAAAGCCGCCTGCGTTACGCCCAGCAGAAACTGCGCCGCCTGCTGGCCGAGGAGATACCCGCATGATCGACTCCCGAAACACTCCCGATTCCGACAACGAATTGCTCCAGCACTATCGTCAACACAGCCCGGTCGAGCCGCCGGCGTCCCTCGACGCCTTCATCCTCAACACCGCCCGCCGCGAAGCCCCGGCGCCGCAGCCGAACCTGTGGCAACGCTGGCTGCAAGCCTGCCAACGGCCACGCTGGCAGATGGCATTCGCCACCGTTGCAGGGTTGGCCCTGATGATCGGCGTGGTGATGCGCTCGCCCGTGCCGCAACCCGACATTTCCACCGCGACCTTCTCTGCGCTGCACGACGAAGCACCGCGTCCCGCTGCCCCCGCGATGTCCGCGCCTGCCCCAGTCGCCCGAATGGCCGCCGCGCCCCAGGCAGAGAGCGCGCAAGTCACGGGCTCGATGGCGGATGAGTCGAGCGCCAAATTCAGCAAGCGTGCGCCGGTGGTGTTGCCTTCGTTGGAGGAGGGGTTGCAGGAGATTGTGCGCTTGCGTGAAGCCGGTGAAAGCAAAGCCGCGGATGAAGAACTGCTGGCATTGCATGCGCGTTTCCCTGACGAAGACCTGCCGGCGCGTTTGGAGGCGTTGCAGAAGCGTTGATTCACAAAGGCCGTGAGACGCGATGTCTCACGGTCTCATGGCCGCCGCTTACGATCTGGCATCACGGATCTCATTTGAGCTCAATGCCGGCTACCCTCGGGTTTTCTTCGGCCGCTCTATGAAAGGCGTGTCCAGGCGTTTTCACGCAGCTGGCATTGGCTTTGCTCTGGCACTGGTAAACCGCTCGGCACACCAGTGCCATCCGCTTCAAGGAGAAAAACGCCATGAGCCTCTTGAGCAATTCGCAACGCAGCATGCGTGCCGCCGTATGGCACGGCCGTAACGATATCCGCGTCGAAGATGTGCCGCTGCCCGTTTCGCCCCCTGCGGGTTGGGTGCAGATCCGAGTGCAATGGTGCGGCATTTGCGGGTCCGATCTGCACGAGTACGTGGCCGGTCCGGTGTTCATACCGGTTGATGCGCCGCACCCGCTGACCGGGATTAAGGGCCAGTGCATTCTCGGTCATGAGTTTTGTGGCGAAATCGTCGAGCTCGGTGCCGGGGTGCAGGGCTTCAGCGTCGGCGAGTCGGTGGCAGCCGATGCCTGCCAGCATTGCGGCACGTGCTACTACTGCACCCACGGGCTGTACAACATTTGCGAAAACCTGGCCTTCACCGGGCTGATGAACAACGGTGCCTTTGCCGAATGGGTCAACGTGCCCGCCAACCTGTTGTACAAGTTGCCGGCGAACTTTCCGGCTGAAGCCGGGGCACTGATCGAACCTCTGGCCGTAGGCATGCACGCGGTGAAAAAAGCCGGAAGCCTGCTGGGGCAAAACGTGGTGGTGGTCGGCGCGGGCACCATTGGCCTGTGCACCATCATGTGCGCCAAGGCCGCCGGTGCTGCTCAGGTGATCGCGCTGGAGATGTCCGGAGCACGCAAGGCCAAGGCGCTGGAAGTGGGAGCGACCCACGTGCTCGATCCCAATCAATGCGATGCCCTGGCCGAAGTACGCCGCCTGACCGGCGGGCTCGGGGCGGATGTCAGTTTCGAATGCATCGGTAACAAACACACCGCCAAACTTGCCATCGACCTGATCCGCAAGGCCGGCAAGTGCGTACTGGTGGGCATCTTCGAGGAGCCCAGCGAATTCAACTTCTTCGAGTTGGTGTCCACGGAAAAACAGGTAATGGGCGCCCTGGCCTACAACGGAGAGTTCGCTGACGTGATCGCATTTATCGCGGACGGGCGGCTGGACATCACGCCACTGGTGACAGGGCGTATTCAGTTGGAGCAGATCGTGGGGCAGGGCTTCGAGGAACTGGTCAAAAACAAAGAACATAATGTGAAAATCATTGTGTCGCCTGCCCGGGTTTGAAGCGAAGGGCGGGCGATGCGGTCTTTGCCCAACGCCCACAAAAAAGCCCCAGGCCTTTCGACCTGGGGCTTATGCCAAGTTAATGCGAACGGTCTTACGGATTTTTTCTCCGTGAGATAGCCCGCAGCGTCTCTATGCTTAAGGATTCTCCACTGGCTTCTTTCAACACTCTGCGTTGCTGGTTGTAACGTTCGTATTCCGCTTTGGCTTTGTCGTCAGCCACGAGCTTGCTGATCTGACCGGAATCCTGCAAAACCTCACGATCATTGAAGGCCAGGAACTGATCCAGTTTTTCCTGCCAATCCCGTAGAAAGATCTGTTTGCGCCTCAAGGCTTGGTCTTCTGCAAAATCCAGCCACATAGTGACTATGCGATTCAATGCGGTGATTTCGTCGGCACGCAAATAGTTTTTGGCGATGGTGACATCGCATTTACGTACCTCATCGCCTTTAAAGCTGGTGAGTCCCATATTCGGTTGAGTCGAATCGACACGTTGGGCTATTAACTCTGCGGCTGTGAGGCCTGTGCTAGCGAAGTGCAGCTTGTTTTGAATAATCTGAAAAAAAGCCGTGGTTTCACTGTTCGATGGCACGTAGTCCGCAGCCATCGCGAAAATTTCCCGAACCCGCAGGTAAACCCGTCGCTCGCTGGCACGGATATCGCGAATGCGCTCAAGCAACTCATCGAAATAGTCAGGAACCAATGAGCGGCCTACTGGAGGGTTCCTCAGCCGTTCATCATCCATGACGAAGCCTTTGACCAAAAACTCCTGCAATACCTGCGTAGCCCATTGGCGAAACTGCGTACCTCGCTTGGAGCGGACGCGATAACCGACGGCCAGAATCAGCGGTAAGCTGAAATGCCTAACGTTGTAAGGTTTATCGTCGGCGGCAGTTGTTCGGTAAAACCGAACAACTGAATTCTCAACCAATTCACCTTCTGCAAAGATGTGGCTGATATGTTCGCTAATAGTCGCTTTCGCTTTACCGTACAGCTCACAAATCATGGCCTGTGATAGCCACAGGGTGTCGCTGTCAAAGCGGCATTCCAGGCGAACTGAACCATCACTACTTTGGAACAGCAGCATTTCACCTAGTGGAGCGGGAGGGAGTTGGTTCTGGCTGCTGTCGTTCATGTGTGAACTCATTGATCGGGCTGATCGACAGTCTACAAAAAAGCCCCAGGCCTTTCGACCTGGGGCTTTCTCATTGTATCTGGTGCACCCGGCGGGATTCGAACCCACGACCCCTGCCTTCGGAGGGCAGTACTCTATCCAGCTGAGCTACGGATGCTTGTGCGGGCGACATCATACCCATGTCGACCTTGGGCGTCCATGCTGGTCTTTGGGCATCCAAGCGTAGGAATTCGCCGCATAAAGGCCCTAGGCCGGGCACCACCCATCGGAATGGCAGAATCCGGCCCAACGACGCTGATCAGAAAGTTCGACTAAAAGTGCCGTTTTCGTTCTTTTTTTCGAACAGACTATTGCCCTGCCCCCCCATTGATCCTAGGATTCGTTTGAGATTTCAAACGCTCTGTCTCCCGCGCGCTATTCACGCTATCCCGCGTGCTGGGGCTGATTTCCCTGACGGCAGCCCACAAGGCGCCTTTCAACAACTCTAATTCGCTCCGCGTGCGCGCGGTGCTGTTAAGGAAACCCGACATGCAGCTCAAAGATACCCAGTTGTTCCGCCAGCAAGCCTTTATCGATGGCGCTTGGGTCGATGCGGACAACGGTCAGACCATCAAGGTCAACAACCCGGCCACGGGCGAGATTCTCGGCACCGTGCCGAAGATGGGCGCTGCGGAAACCCGCCGCGCCATCGAAGCCGCCGACAAGGCCTTGCCGGCCTGGCGTGCACTGACCGCCAAGGAGCGCGCCAACAAGCTGCGCCGTTGGTTCGAACTGCTGATCGAAAACCAGGAAGACCTCGGTCGCCTGATGACTCTCGAGCAAGGCAAGCCACTGGCCGAAGCCAAGGGCGAAATCGTCTACGCCGCCTCTTTCATCGAGTGGTTCGCCGAAGAGGCCAAGCGCATCTACGGTGATGTGATCCCTGGCCACCAGCCGGACAAGCGCCTGATCGTGATCAAGCAGCCGATCGGCGTGACCGCCGCGATCACCCCGTGGAACTTCCCCGCTGCGATGATCACCCGTAAAGCCGGCCCGGCCCTGGCCGCCGGTTGCACCATGGTGATCAAGCCTGCTTCGCAAACCCCGTTCTCGGCCCTGGCCCTGGTTGAACTGGCGCACCGTGCCGGTATCCCGAAAGGCGTGTTGAGCGTGGTCACCGGCAGTGCCGGCGACATCGGCGGCGAGCTGACCAGCAACCCGATCGTGCGTAAATTGTCCTTCACCGGCTCGACCGAAATCGGTCGCCAGTTGATGGCCGAATGCGCCAAGGACATCAAGAAAGTTTCCCTGGAGCTGGGCGGCAACGCGCCGTTCATCGTGTTCGACGACGCCGACCTGGATAAGGCCGTCGAAGGCGCGATCATCTCCAAGTACCGCAACAACGGCCAGACCTGCGTCTGCGCCAACCGCCTGTACATCCAGGACTCGGTGTACGACGCATTCGCCGAGAAACTGAAAGTGGCGGTGGCCAAATTGAAGATCGGCAACGGTCTGGAAGACGGCACCACCACTGGCCCGCTGATCGACGAGAAAGCCGTGGCCAAGGTGCAGGAACACATCGCTGACGCCCTGAGCAAAGGCGCCAAGCTGCTGGCCGGTGGCAAGGTGATGGAAGGTAACTTCTTCGAGCCGACCATCCTGGTCGACGTGCCGAAAAACGCGGCTGTGGCGAAGGAAGAAACCTTTGGCCCACTGGCGCCGCTGTTCCGCTTCAAAGACGAAGCCGAAGTGATCGCAATGTCCAACGACACCGAGTTCGGCCTGGCGTCGTACTTCTATGCCCGCGACCTGGGCCGTGTGTTCCGTGTGGCTGAAGCCCTGGAGTACGGCATGGTCGGCGTCAACACCGGGTTGATTTCCAACGAAGTGGCGCCGTTCGGCGGCATCAAGGCCTCGGGCCTGGGCCGTGAAGGCTCCAAGTACGGGATCGAGGATTACCTGGAAATCAAATACCTCTGCCTGGGCATCTGACCCGGCAACAGATTGCAGCAAACGCAAAGGGCACGAGAGCGCTGACCCTTTGCGTGTTTCACCCCGCAATTCGTAGTGACCGGGAAAGCTGTGGCAGTCGATCATCGCATGCTGCCGTAGTTGCCTCCCCGCCACGTATTCCTTGGACCACGCCACCCGATGAGTGGCGAATGAGGACTTTATGAGCAAGACCAACGCATCCCTGATGAAACGCCGTGAAGCCGCTGTACCGCGCGGTGTTGGCCAGATTCACCCGATCTTTGCCGAATCGGCGAAGAACGCCACCGTGACCGACGTTGAAGGTCGCGAGTTCATCGATTTCGCCGGCGGCATCGCCGTGCTGAACACCGGCCACGTGCACCCGAAAATCATCGCCGCCGTGACCGAGCAGCTGAACAAACTGACTCACACCTGCTTCCAGGTACTGGCCTATGAGCCTTACGTGGAACTGTGCGAGAAAGTGAACGCCAAGGTCCCAGGCGATTTCGCCAAGAAAACCCTGCTGGTCACCACCGGTTCCGAAGCGGTGGAAAACGCCGTGAAAATTGCGCGGGCCGCCACGGGGCGTGCCGGTGTGATCGCGTTCACCGGCGCCTACCACGGCCGCACCATGATGACTCTGGGCCTCACCGGTAAAGTCGTACCTTACTCGGCCGGCATGGGCCTGATGCCAGGCGGCGTGTTCCGCGCGCTGTTCCCGAACGAACTGCACGGCGTGAGCGATGACGATTCCATCGCCAGCATCGAACGCATCTTCAAGAACGATGCCGAGCCGCGTGATATCGCCGCCATCATCATCGAGCCGGTGCAGGGCGAAGGCGGTTTCTACGTCGCGCCGAAATCCTTCATGAAGCGCCTGCGCGAACTGTGCGACAAGCACGGCATCCTGCTGATCGCCGACGAAGTGCAAACCGGCGCCGGCCGTACCGGTACGTTCTTCGCCATGGAACAGATGGGCGTTGCCGCCGACCTGACCACCTTCGCCAAATCCATCGCTGGCGGCTTCCCGCTGGCCGGTGTGTGCGGCAAGGCTGAATACATGGACGCCATCGCGCCAGGCGGCCTGGGCGGCACCTACGCCGGTAGCCCGATCGCTTGTGCAGCTGCGCTGGCGGTGATGGAAGTGTTCGAAGAGGAGCACCTGCTGGACCGCTGCAAGGCAGTTGGCGAGCGTCTGGTGACTGGTCTCAAAGCCATCCAGGCCAAGTACCCGGTGATCGGCGAAGTGCGTGCCCTGGGTGCGATGATCGCGGTCGAGCTGTTCGAAGATGGCGACAGCCACAAGCCCAACGCCGCTGCCGTTGCCTCCGTGGTGGCCAAGGCGCGTGAGAAGGGCCTGATCCTGCTGAGCTGCGGCACCTACGGCAACGTGTTGCGCGTACTGGTCCCGCTGACCTCGCCGGACGAGCAGTTGGACAAAGGCCTGGCGATCATCGAAGAGTGCTTCTCCGAGCTGTAAGCGCACGCTGACTGGATCGACAGAAAAAACCCGCTTCGGCGGGTTTTTTTACGCCCATTGCCGCACATTCAGCCCGTGTTCATTGTACGTAGGCGGCTCCATTGACTAAGGTTGCAAGCATTGCCGATGGAGCGTGCTGGATGACTGCTGTTGATTTACCCGCTGTACCCCGCGTGTTGATTGCCGAGGCGGACCCTTGGTCGCGGGACCTGCTCAAGCAAGTGCTGTTGAATGTGCGCTGCGATGCGCGGCTGGATGTGTGTGCGGACGGCCAGCAAGCGGCGATCCTGCTGCGGGATAAGGCCTACGACCTGATCCTGGCCGATTGGGAGTTGCCCGGCATCGATGGCCTGAGCCTGTTGCGCAGTGTGCGCCATAAGCGCCGCTCGCCGCTTCTGCCGTTCATTCTGCTGAGCAGTCGCAATGACAGCGCCAGCGTGCGCGAAGCCTTGCCCCTGGCGCCCACGGCGTACCTGACCAAACCCCTGAATATGGAAGGCCTGACCCAGCGTCTGCAAGACCTGCTGCTCAACGAAGGCGAAACGGTGTACTGCGAGATCCCGCCGCTGGCGCCCGGCATGACCTTGCCAGTGTTCCTCGAGCGGCGCCGCGAAGTGTGCGATGGCGCGCCATTGCGGGTCGATGTGAAAGCCGCCGTGCAACACAGCCTCGGGCCAGAAGGCCTGGACCTCAAGCACCTGGAAGACCAGGTGCGTATGGACCCGCAAATCACCGCCGTGCTCATCGCCGCCGCCAACAGTGCCGGCCATCACGGCGCACCGGTGCAGACCCTGCCCGGCGCCCTGCACAAACTGGTGCCAGGGCAAAGCATGAACCTGATCCTCGGGCTGGCGCTCAAGCACAACGTGGTACTCGGTGACCCGGCGCTGGTCGCCTATGCCGAGCGGCACTGGCAAGTGTCCCAGGACACTGCCGACTACGCCCGGCGCCTGGCCTGCATGCTGGAGCTGGATCACGAACGCTGCTACAGCGCGGGTATCCTCCATCGGCTGGGCGACCTGGCGCTGTTGCGCTGCCTGGAGGACTGGCGCCAGGGGGGCGGCGAACTGGATGACGAAGCGATTGGTGAGTCCCTCTACACCTTTGGCGCTGCCTATGGCTCGGCACTGCGTGCGCGTTGGCGCTTGCCGTTGGAGCTGCGCCAGTTGATTGCGGCGATTTACTCGTTGGAGGGCGGCGTGTACGCCCGGGATGCGTTGGTGGTGAACCTGGCGGCGCAGATGGCGCGTTTGACCGAGCATGAAGGCCTGGAAGAACTGGCGGCGGGCAAGACGGCGCGATTGCTCAAGGTGGGCTTGTCGGAGCTGACCCGAGTGCGCAAATCCTGATGTGGGAGGGGGCTTGCCCCCGATGGCGGTGTATCAGTCACCCATGTGCTGGCTGACCCTCTGCTATCGGGGGCAAGCCCCCTCCCACATTTGAGCAGTGTTTAGCCCGCGATCACGCGGTTCTTGCCCAGGCGCTTGGCCTCGTACATGGCCGCATCGGCGCGGGCGAACAGGCTGTCCAGGGTCGAGTCGTGCTCAGTGAGGCTGGCCAGGCCTTGGCTGATGGTCACGCTGAAGGCCTGGCCTTCGTAGCTGAAGCTCAGCTCCTGGATCTCCCGGCCCAGGCGCTCGGCCACCTGCAACGCCATCTCCGGCGCACAGCCAGGCAGTACGGCGGCGAACTCTTCGCCACCGATGCGCCCGAACAGATCGCCACGGCGCAGCACCCCTCGACCGCTCTCGGCGATACGGCGCAGCACCTGGTCGCCCTCCAGGTGGCCGTAGCTGTCGTTGATGTCTTTGAAGTCATCGATATCCAGCAGCAAAAAGGCCAGCGGTGCACCTTGGGCACAGGCACTGTCGAAGGCCTGGTTGGCGCATTCGAAGAAGTGCCGGCGGTTGCTGCTCTGGGTCAGCACGTCGGTGGTGGCGAGACGGTGTAGCTCCAGTTCCAGCTGTTTCTTTTCGGTGATGTCTTCGGCCATGCCCACCACGATCAGCGGCTCACCGGGCTCGACTTGCTGGTTCATGTAGCACTTGTCACTCAGCCAGCGGATCTGCCCGTCGGCGGTGATGATGCGGTACTCGCGGTCTTCCACGGCGCCCTGTTCCAGCACGCGGGCCAGGCTGTGTTCGGCGTAGTCGAGGTCTTCGGGGTGAATGCTGTTGCGCCATTCCCTGTGGTCGGCCAGCAGCAGGCCGGCAGAGCGCCCGAAGACGCGTTCGTAGGCCGGGCTCACATACAGCACTCGACGGGTTTCCCAATCGATGGCCCACAGCACGGCATTCACGCTGACCAGCATTGAGCTCAGCAGTTGCTCACGTTCGCTCAGTCGCTCGACTTCGCCCTGGGCATGCACCAGCGCCAGCAGGGTCGCCGCCGCTGCTGGGCGGGGATGCTCAGCTGCTGGCGCGTCGATTAAGGAGGACTTTTCGTGAACCATCGGCACAACTCTCTCTGGGCGCGCCGCAAACAGGAGCAGCGGTCACTACAAGGGGCCACCATGATGGCGAAGTGTTCATTGAGAGAGGCGAATTGCAGTGAAGTTCCGTCAACAGGACCGATTGCCGGTGCCCGGTAAATGACGCCAAAAAGCTGATAGGTGGGAGGGCAAGCCCTCCCACCGCAGCATCAGACTGCCGCAGGACGCAGCGAATAAGTCTTCAATTGGTGAGCAAAATCCCGCAGGGACTGGATGCCGCTGGCCTCGGCTTCATGCACCCATTCCTTGATGGCCGCCAGCATATCGTGGCCATTGGAGCTGGTCTTGAGCCAGATCTGCTGCAGCGCCAGGCGCTTTTCGTAGATCACCTTCAGTGCATGGCTGTGTTCCAGCATGCTCTGGATGCGCACGTGATGGCGGTCATCCAGCAAGCTGGTTTCCCGCGACAGCAGGCGCTTGGCGCGGTGGAACTGATGACGCACCGAGTGATCGACCTTTTCCAGCTCCTGCTTGACCAGCGGGCCGATCACCAACTTGCGGTACTGGGCCATGATCTGGAAGCGGTTGTTGAGGATCGCCATGGCGGTATCCATGTCCAGGTGGCCCTTGCCTTCCACGCGGTGGGCAATAGGGGCGACACGCTGCACCTTGGCCAGGCGCAGGAAGCTGAATACTTTGATCCATGCCCAGCCCAGGTCGAACTCCCATTTTTTCACCGACAGTTTGGCGGAGTTGGGGTAGGTGTGGTGATTGTTATGCAGCTCCTCGCCGCCGACGATGATGCCCCACGGCACCAGGTTGGTCGCCGCGTCACGGCATTCGAAGTTGCGATAGCCCACGGCATGCCCCAGGCCGTTGATCACGCCGGCGGCCCAGAAGGGAATCCACATCATCTGGATCGCCCAGATGGTGATGCCGATGGTGCCGAACAGCAGCAGGTCGATCACACCCATGATCGCCACGCCCAACAGTGGGTAGGGGGTGTAGATTTTGCGTTCGATCCAGTCGTCGGGGCAGTTCTTGCCGTAGATACGCAGGGTCTCGGGGTTTTCGGCTTCGGCGCGGTACAGCTCGGCGCCTTTGCGCAGCACAGTGGACAGACCCTTGATGACCGGGCTGTGCGGGTCGTCGACGGTTTCGCACTTGGCGTGGTGCTTGCGGTGGATAGCGGTCCACTCGCGGGTGTTCTGCGCCGTGGTCAGCCACAGCCAGAAGCGGAAGAAATGTTTCAGGCCGGCATTGAGCTCCAGGGAGCGATGGGCTGAATAGCGGTGCAGATAGACCGTGACCCCAACAATGGTCACGTGGGTCATCAACAGCGTGACTGCCACCAGTTGCCAGGCTGACAGGTCAAGAAAACCGTTGTACCACATAGGCTGTATGGCCCTCAGATAAAGAAAAGAACAGCTCACGCATTATCACTAAGCCTACAGAGAAAACCAGCCGCCCTTTCAGATAGGAGTGACTGGATGTTTCTTATTCTATAATCCGCAGCCTTTGTAGGGCGATTCTGTTTTTTTGGTAAGGATTACTGAACATATGCCGTTTTCATACCGAGGTGCCCTGCGTGTGGGGCTGGTATACCTGCTGGTTTCCGTCGCATGGCTCCAGCTCAGCAACCACTTATTGATCAGCTTTCTCGATGAACCGCGGGAGTTGGGGCGCTGGCTGCAGGTGCGCGGCTATGTGTGGGTGGCCTTCAGCGCCCTGGCGATTTACCTGATGTGCGCCCGATTTGCCCGTGCCAACCAGCTGCAACAACCGCTGAAGGAAAACCGCGAACGCCTGCGCCAGGCCGCCGCCGTGTTTGATTGCACCCGTGAAGGCGTGCTGGTCACCGACGCGCAAGGGCTGATCGTGCATGTCAACCGCGCCTTCATGGCGATCACCGGCTACCGCCGCGAAGACGTCATGGGCCAGCAGCCCAGTCTGTTCAAGTCCGGGCGCCATTCGTCGCATTTCTACCAGCAGATGTTCCAGAGCCTTGAGCGCACCGGCGAATGGAGCGGTGAAATCTGGAATCGACGTAAAAGCGGCGAGATTTACCCCCAGTGGCAAACCATTCGCGTGATTCACGATGACCAGGGCCACGTCAGCCATTACGTCGCCGTGTTTTCCGATATCAGCGCCATCAAGGACTCCGAGCACGAACTGGCGCACCTCGCCCATCACGACCCGCTGACCGACCTGCCCAACCGCCTGCTGTTCACCGACCGCGCCGAACAGGCGCTGGCCTCGGCGCAGATCCACAAGCGCGGTTGCGCCCTGCTGTTGCTGGACCTGGACCACTTCAAGATCATCAATGACAGCCTGGGCCATAACGTTGGCGACCAGTTGCTCAAAGTCGTCGGCGAACGGCTCAAGGCGTTGTTCGGCCCAGGGGTGACCCTGGCGCGCCTGGGTGGGGATGAATTCGCCGTGCTGGCAGAAAGTTGTCCACAGGTGGCTCAGGCAGCAGGCTTGGCACAACGGATTCTGGATGCAATGAAACAACCATTCATTTTCGACGGCCATCAGCTGTTTATCAGCGTCAGCATCGGGATCAGCCTGTTTCCCAATGACGCGCTGAGCGCCGAGCAGTTGTTGCGCAACGCAGACTCCGCGCTGTTCAAGGCCAAGAGCGCGGGGCGCGAAGGCTACGCCTTGTACACCGAAGAACTGACCGCCCATGCGCAGAACCGGGTGGAGATCGCCAGTGAGTTGCGCCGTGCGCTTGAACAGCAGGAGCTGTGCGTCTACTACCAGCCGGTGCACGACCTGCAGGGCAGCCGCTTGATCGGCGTCGAAGCACTGGTGCGCTGGCAGCACCCGGAGCGCGGTCTGGTGCCGCCGGGCGAGTTCATCCCGATTGCCGAGCGCACCGGCCTGATTGCCGATATCGACGCCTGGGTCATGGACCGGGCCTGCCGGCAAATGTGCGACTGGCTGGGGAATGGGGCCCCACTGAGTTTTATCGCCATCAACGTGTCCAGCCGCCTGTTTGCCCGGCGCGAGCTCTACGAGCAGGTCGCCCAGGTGCTGCACGACACGGGCCTGGATCCGGCTTTCCTGGAGTTGGAAGTCACCGAAAGCGCGGTGATGGACGACCCTGAAGTGGCCCTGGAGCAACTGCATCGCCTGCGCGAACTGGGCCTGCGCCTGGCCATCGACGACTTCGGCACCGGTTATTCGTCGCTGTTGCGTCTCAAGCGCCTGCCGGTGCAGAAGCTCAAGATCGACCAAGGCTTCGTCGCCGGGTTGCCGTGGGACGAGGACGATGCGGCGATTGTGCGCGTGGTAATCGCCCTGGCAAAAAGCATGGGCATGCAGGTGCATGCCGAGGGGATCGAGCAGGTGGAACAGGCGCGGTTCCTGTTGGATCAGCAGTGCGATATGGGGCAGGGGTATTGGTTTGGCCGGCCGATGCCGGCGGGCGAACTAGATTGGTCCAAGGCACCCGCGATCCGAACCTGAAATGCGTTCAAATGTGTGAGGGGGCTTGCCCCCGATGGCAGACTGTCAGTCAATGAAGATGTGAGTGACGCACCGCTATCGGGGGCAAGCCCCCTCCCACATTTGAACGCAAGCTGCGCGCAACCCCGCGTCCCACCAGAAAATTCTTTCTGGTTATATAAACATTCTTAAATAGTATTTTTAAGAATATCTGCGCTTATCTACTATCGCCCTCACGCCGCAAGCAGTGCCGCCACTGCGAGGCACTATTCATTTCAGGAGCGAGACCATGAGCGCATCTCTACGTAGCGTCGACGGCCAGGACGAAGCAGCCATTTTGCGTGAGATCCAGAGCGCCCTGCGCGATCTGCGGTTTGGCGCGGTGGAAATCACGGTGCACAACGCCCAAGTGGTCCAGATCGAACGCAAAGAAAAATTCCGCCTGCAAAACCCGGGTAACAAACCGAGCTGAGCAAGAACGGCGATAGACCCGCAACTATAAAAAAAGCCAACACCCCAAGAATTTCAGGAGCTTCTATGTCGTCGATTCGCCGTTACGCCCTGGCCGCCCTGGCCAGCGCCGTGTTTGCAGGTTCCGCGGTTGCCAAGGACTACGAGTTGCTCAACGTCTCGTACGACCCTACCCGTGAGCTGTACCAGGACTACAACGCTGAGTTCACCAACTTCTGGAAACAGTCCCACCCAGGCGACAACGTCAAGATCCAGCAATCCCACGGTGGTTCGGGCAAGCAAGGCCGTGCCGTGATCGACGGCCTGCGCGCCGACGTGGTCACCCTGGCCCTGGCTGGTGACATCGACGAAATCGCCAAGCTGGGCAAGACCCTCCCGGAAAACTGGCAGACTCGCCTGCCGGACGCCAGCACCCCATACACCTCGACCATCGTGTTCCTGGTGCGCAAGGGCAACCCTAAAGGCATCAAGGACTGGGGCGACCTGATCAAGAAAGACGTGTCCGTGATCACCCCGAATCCGAAAACCTCCGGCGGCGCCCGTTGGAACTTCCTCGCCGCCTGGGCCTATGGCCTCAAGGCCGGTGGCAGCGAAGCCAAGGCTCAGGAATACGTGAAGGAGCTGTTCAAGCACGTACCTGTGCTGGACACCGGCGCTCGCGGCTCGACCATCACCTTCGTCAACAACGGTCAGGGTGACGTGTTGCTGGCCTGGGAAAACGAAGCCTTCCTGGCGCTGAAGGAAGACGGCGGCGCCGACAAGTTCGACATCGTCGTGCCTTCCCTGTCGATCCTCGCCGAGCCGCCGGTGGCCGTGGTCGACAAGAACGCCGAGAAAAAGGGCAACACCGAAATCGCCACTGAATACCTGAAGCACCTGTACAGCCCGGCTGGCCAGGAGATTGCGGCGAAAAACTTCTACCGCCCACGCGATGCAAAAGTGGCCGCCAAATACGCCCAGCAGTTCCCAAAACTGGACCTGGTGACTATCGACAAAGACTTCGGCGGCTGGAAAACTGCCCAACCGAAATTCTTTAACGACGGTGGCGTGTTCGACCAGATCTACACGGCGCAGTAAGCCAAAATACCTGTAGGGGCCCGCTTTTCTGTGGGAGCTGGCTTGCCTGCGATAGCATCACTGCGGTGTGACTGATACACCGTGGTGCCTGCATCTCGGGCAAGCCCGGCTCCCACAGAAAAGCGCGCTCCTACAGTGGTTTCTACCCTTTGACCAAGGACTCTTATGTCGCGTCGTATCTCCCCCGTCATACCCGGCTTCGGGCTGACGCTGGGCTACACCGTGGTGTACCTCAGCCTGATCGTACTCATCCCGCTGGCGGCGATGTTTGTACACGCCGCTCAACTCACCTGGGATCAGTTCTGGAACATCATCTCCGCACCGCGTGTGCTGGCGGCGTTGCAACTGAGCTTCAGCACCGCACTGTACGCCGCGCTGATCAATGGCGTGATCGGCACGCTGCTGGCCTGGGTGCTGGTGCGCTACACCTTCCCCGGTCGCAAGGTCATCGATGCGATGATCGACCTGCCGTTCGCCTTGCCCACCGCTGTCGCCGGCATTGCACTGACCGCGCTGTACACGCCTAACGGGCTGGTCGGCCAGTTCGCCGCCGACCTGGGCTTCAAGATCGCCTACACCCCGCTGGGTATCACCCTGGCGCTGACCTTCGTCACCCTGCCGTTCGTGGTGCGCACGGTGCAGCCGGTGTTGGCCGATATCCCCCGGGAAGTCGAAGAAGCCGCCGCCTGCCTGGGCGCCAAGCCGTTGCAGGTGTTCCGTCACATCCTGGTGCCGGCGCTCCTGCCCGCCTGGTTGACCGGTTTCGCGTTGGCGTTTGCCCGTGGTGTCGGTGAGTACGGTTCGGTGATTTTCATTGCCGGCAACATGCCGATGAAAACCGAGATCCTGCCGTTGCTGATCATGGTCAAGCTCGACCAGTACGACTACCGCGGCGCCACATCCATTGGCGTATTGATGCTGGTGGTTTCCTTTGTCCTGCTGCTGCTGATCAACCTGTTGCAGCGGCGCATCGAACGTCCATAAGGAGGCGCGGAACATGTCCCAATCGTCTATTTCCGCCGCGTCCTCGGCCAACGCTGCCCGCCGTGGCAGCGCCGCGTCGCGACGCATCCTGATCGGCCTTGGCTGGCTGGTGTTCGCCCTGTTCCTGTTGTTGCCGCTGTTTATCGTGGTGACCCAGGGCCTGAAGAACGGCCTCGGCGCATTCTTCACCGCGATCCTCGAACCGGACGCACTGTCGGCGCTGAAACTCACGGTGATCGCCGTGGTGATCTCGGTGCCGCTCAACCTGGTGTTCGGCGTCAGCGCCGCGTGGTGCGTGAGCAAGTACTCGTTCCGTGGCAAGAGCATCCTGGTGACGCTGATCGACCTGCCGTTCTCGGTGTCGCCGGTGATCGCCGGCCTGGTCTATGTGTTGATGTTCGGCGCCCAGGGCTTCTTTGGCCCGTGGTTGCAGGACCACGACATCCAGATCGTGTTCGCCTTGCCTGGCATCGTGCTGGCGACCATCTTCGTCACCGTGCCTTTCGTGGCCCGTGAACTGATCCCGCTGATGCAGGAACAGGGCACCCAGGAAGAAGAGGCCGCGCGCCTGCTCGGTGCCAATGGCTGGCAGATGTTCTGGCACGTGACCGTGCCGAATATCAAATGGGGTCTGATCTACGGCGTGGTGCTGTGTACCGCGCGGGCCATGGGTGAGTTCGGCGCGGTGTCGGTGGTGTCCGGCCACATTCGCGGCGTGACCAACACCCTGCCGCTGCACGTCGAGATTCTCTACAACGAATACAACCACGTTGCCGCGTTTGCGGTGGCGAGTCTGTTGCTGATCCTGGCGCTCTTCATCCTGCTGCTCAAGCAGTGGAGCGAGAACCGTATTAACCGCCTGCGCGCCGGTGCGGCTGAGGAATAAGTCATGTCGATCGAAGTCCGTAATGTCAGCAAGAACTTCAACGCCTTCAAGGCCCTGAACAGCATCAACCTGGACATCCAGAGTGGCGAGCTGGTGGCCTTGCTCGGCCCGTCCGGCTGCGGCAAGACCACCTTGCTGCGCATCATCGCCGGCCTGGAAACCCCGGATGACGGCAGCATCGTGTTCCACGGTGAAGACGTCTCCGGCCACGACGTGCGCGATCGCAACGTCGGTTTTGTGTTCCAGCACTATGCGTTGTTCCGTCACATGACCGTGTTCGACAACGTGGCGTTCGGCCTGCGCATGAAACCGAAGAACCAGCGCCCGAGCGAAAGCCAGATCGCGGTCAAGGTCCATGAACTGCTGAACATGGTGCAACTGGATTGGTTGTCGGATCGCTACCCGGAGCAGCTCTCCGGTGGCCAGCGCCAGCGTATCGCCCTGGCTCGCGCCCTGGCGGTAGAGCCTAAAGTGTTGCTGCTGGATGAGCCCTTCGGCGCCCTCGACGCCAAGGTGCGTAAAGAACTGCGCCGCTGGCTGGCACGCCTGCACGAAGACATCAACCTGACCTCGGTGTTCGTGACCCACGACCAGGAAGAGGCCATGGAAGTTGCCGACCGTATCGTGGTGATGAACAAGGGTGTGATCGAGCAGATCGGTTCACCGGGTGACGTCTACGAAAACCCGGCCAGCGATTTCGTCTACCACTTCCTCGGGGATTCGAACCGCCTGCACTTGGGGGAAGACAAGCACGTGCTGTTCCGTCCACACGAAGTGTCGCTGTCGCGGCATGAGCTGGAAGACCATCACGCGGCTGAAGTGCGGGATATTCGCCCACTTGGCGCGACTACCCGTGTGACGTTGAAAGTGGAAGGCCAGAGCGAGCTGATCGAAGCTGAAGTGGTGAAAGACCACGACAGCCTGAACGGCCTGGCGCGCGGCGAGACGCTGTTCTTCAAACCCAAGGTTTGGCAAAAAGCCTAAAAACCCCACAATACCCAATCTAAAAATGGAGCCAATGTGGGAGGGGGCTTGCCCCCGATAGCAGTGGGTCAGTTGATAAACATGTCACTGAAACACCGCCATCGGGGGCAAGCCCCCTCCCACATTCAGACCTTGCCAGGTTTCAGATCACGGTGCGCCACCGGCCCAGAGCGCTCTTCAATCTGCTGCCTGAGCCCCTGCCGCAGCCCCAGCAGAAACGCCAACTCCGCCACCACAAACAACGGCCCCACGATCAGCCCCGACACGTCATCCACAAACGCCGGCTTCTTGCCTTCGTAATAGTGGCCGACAAACTGGATCACCCAACCCACCACAAACATCCCCACACCGCTGCTGAGCCACACCAACGTGCTCTGCGCCGCCAGCACATGCCCGGCCCACACCGACAGCCCCATCAGCACCGTCATCAGCACACCCAGTGCCAGTTCCAGGCGTAGGTAAAACCATGCTGAAAACAGCGCGACAATCACGGCGGGTGAAAGCCAGAAGTTACCCACCGCCCATTCGGGGCGTGACAACAGCACGGCCACGGCCACCACAATCAGTGGAATGCCGACAAAGTGGCTGGCGATATTGCGCGGGTCGCGGTGGTACGCGGCATATTGACTGAGGTGGTCGATGAGGCTTTTCATTGTTATTCCTCCTGTAGGATGTTTGATCATCTCCCGTCAGCCGGCGACTGACTGTCAACTGGGCGACAATCTCTGGAGTTCTCATGATTGCGGCAACCTGGCATGCCCGATTGGCCACCGGCCAGTGGTTCAGCCACCTGCCTGTACCGCTACAGGATAGTTTGCTGGCGGCGGCTCGGCTGCGTCAGCTGACGGCGGGGCAGTACCTGTTCCGGCGCGGTGATCCGCCCTGTGGGGTGTATGCGGTATTGGAGGGGGCGGTGCGGGTCAGCGCGGTCAATGCGCAGGGCAAGGAAGCTATTCTGAGCCTGGTTGAAACGCCTTACTGGTTCGGCGAGATCTGCCTGTTCGACGGTTTGCCGCGTACCCACGACGCCTTGTCGGTTGGGCCGTGCACGCTGTTGCAGGTACCGCAATCGGCGATGCTCGAGATTCTTGACCAAAGCCCGGCGTATTGGCGCGACATGGCGTTGTTGATGAGCCAGAAGTTGCGCCTGTCGCTGATCAATATCGAACAGATGAGCCTGATGCCGGCGGCGACACGTATCGCTCACCGGCTGCTGATGATTGCCGGCGGGTACGGCGAGATAGAGCATTCCCGTCGCGTCCTGCAACTGCCCCAGGAAGATCTGGCCGCGATGCTGAGCCTGTCGCGCCAGACCACCAACAGTTTGCTCAAGGCGTTAGAGCAGCAGGAGATCATCAAGCTGAGTTACGGCGCGATTGAAGTGCTCGACCTGCCGCGCTTGCGGCAGGCCGCGGGGGCTGGCTAGGAACCGCGATACGTCGAAAAGCCGTAAGGGCTCAGCAGCAGCGGGATGTGGTAGTGCTGGTCGGCCTGCTTGACCTCGAATATTACCGGGACTTCCGGGAAAAACGTCTCGCGATTGGCTTTCTTGTAGTAGTCACCGGTCTTGAACACCACGCGATACTCGCCCGGCTTCATGGCTTGGTTGGCCGGGAACAGTTCGGCGATGCGCCCCTGCTGGTTGGTGACACCTTCGGACAGCGACTGCCAGTGATCGCCTACGTGTTGCTCCAGGGTGACGTTGACACCGGCAGACGGCAGACCGTTTTCCAGGTTCAGCACATGCACGCTCAACGGGTTGCCGGCCGCCAGGGCCAGGCTGCTCAGGCCGCTCAGGCTGAGGGCGGCGAGGGTCATAGTCAGGGTTTTCATCGAGGTTTCCTCAAGGGGTGATTGTCAGGCCAAGTTGATTGGCCGCCTTTACCGCGCACGCGTCGTCCTGCTCGGCACCGCCGGCACCGGCAATGCCAAGCGCGCCTACCAGTTCAGTGTCGGCGAACAGCGGCACGCCGCCCCCGAGCAACAGCAATTCGGACAAGCTGTTAAGGTTGGCGGCCTCTGGGTTGTTGCGCGCACGCTCGGCAAACAACCGAGTGGGGGTTTTAGTCGACAACGCCGTGTACGCTTTGCGTTGGCTGGCGATGCTGTTGTGTGGACCTACGCCGTCGGCCCGCAGGCTCAGCAACGGATTGCCGCCCCGGTCGAGTACGGTAAGTGCTGCCGTGCACTGTGCCAGGCTGGCGTCTGCCAGTTGGCGTGCGGTGTGCAAATCCAGGTCGGCGTGGCGCGGCAACGGTGGTGCTGCCAGGACGCTGGCGCTGATGGCGAAGCTCAAGAACAAGGCATTGCGGTACATGGGAACGGCTCCAGAAAGCAGGCCGCTACCTTAGCCAGCGGTCTCGGTCAAAAGCCGAACAATTCGATTACAGGTTTGTAATAAACCAAGAGGTAGGCATGCAGGTGTTGTTAGTGGAAGACCAGCCGAAATTGGCGCAAGTCATGGCCCAGGGCTTGAGTGAGGCCGGCTTCGCAGTGGAAGTCGCAGCCAATGGCATGGCCGCTCAGCGGTTTGTGGAAAGCACTGACTATGACTTGGTGATCCTGGATGTCATGTTGCCGGGTTTGAATGCCTGGAAGTTGCAGCAGGCGATTCGCAAGAAGGGCGAGACGCCGGTCTTGTTCTTGACGACCCCGGAAGGGATCGAGGACCGTCTGCGCGGTTTGGAACTGCATGAGGATGATTACTTGCTCAAGCCGTTTGAAGCCAAGGCCTTGGTGGCGCGGGTGAAGAAGTTGTTGCGGCGTGACCGTGGGCGCTGATTGATCCGGCATCTTCAATACCTGGACCACCGCCATCGCAGGCAAGCCAGCTCCCACATTTGGAATGCATTCCCCTGTGGGAGCCGGGCTTGCACGCGATGGGGCCATCACGAACACCGCAAATCCACCTACCGCAACCCATCCCTGAACTGCCCCGGCGTCATTCCCGTCCAGCGCTTGAACGCGCGGTTGAAACTGCTGGTGTCGGCGAACCCAAGTAAATGGCTAATCTCGGCCAATGAGCATTGCGGATCCCGCAAATGCAGCAACGCCAAATTCTCCCGGCACTCATTGAGCAACGCATCAAACCGGCAGCCTTCATCCGCCAGATGGCGTTGCAGGCTGCGCAGGCTCAGGTGCAGCGCCTGCGCAACCCGCTCGGCGCTCGGCTCGCCGTCGGGCAACTGCGCTTCGATCACCCGACGCACCTTGCGCTCCCAGGTCAGCGGTTGCAGTTGAGCGAGGGTGCGCTTGAGCACGGTTTCGTTGTGCTCGGCCAACTCAGGGTTGGCGTCGTCGAGGTGGCTGTCGAAATCGATGGCGGCAAACTCCAGGCGGTCTTCTTCGGCGCCGAAAAATACCGGCGCACGAAACACCGTGTGCCACGGCTTGGGGTCTGCGGGTTCGGGTCTTCGCAGATACACCGCCAGTGGCGCGTATTCACGGCCCAGGCGATTGCGGCAGGTGCGTACGTAGATTGCTGCAAACGCATCGATGGCTTCGAACGCCGGCGCCGGGTTGCCGGGTAGTTGCAACAGGCGAAACCGATAGCGTTCGCCATCGCCGCTCAGCTCCAGGGCCAGCGCATCGCTGACCACCTGGTGATAGCGCACGATGCGCTCGAACACTTCCCGCAGGCTGCCGCTGGCCACCAGCGCATAGCCCAGCGCGTGAAAGGTGGTGGGGCTGACGAACCGCGACACCCGCAGACCAATCGCCGGGTCGCCGCTGGCCTGCACCGCCAGCGCCCACAAACGCGTGGTCGCCGACAGCGGGTAGCGCGCATTCGGGTCGTCCATCAGCTGTGGGTCGAGCCCGGCTTGCAGGCACAACGCGGCGCTGTCGAGGCCCAGGGCGTCGAGTTGCTTGCGCAGGGCGCGGGTCCAGCTGGCGAGGGAGGTGGGTTCGGTCATGGCGATTGGCGCTTGCGGTCAACAGGTTGGCGTGTGTGGCCGATGCCCTGGCGGACCGCTTGGGCCAGGATGCATCCAACAATACTCAAGAGGATGGAAGCATGGACGGTACTTCTGCAAGTCCCCGGCAGATGAACGCGCAACAGCGTTCGGCGCATATCCGTGACGTGGTGCTGGCCGAGGGTGTGCGCCTGCGCCAGCAGCATCCCTGGCTGCTGCATCAGGACGCGCTGGGCGCGGGCATCCTGGCGTTTGCGTTGCTGGGCATGCTCGGTTCGGCGGCGCTCTACATCACCGGCCATATGGCCTGGTGGGTCTGCCTGCTGCTTAACGCGTTCCTGGCTTCACTGACCCACGAGCTGGAACACGACCTGATCCACAGCATGTACTTTCGCAAGCAGCGCGTGCCCCACAACCTGATGATGGGCCTGGTATGGCTGGCGCGGCCCAGCACCATCAACCCGTGGGTGCGCCGGCACCTGCACCTCAACCATCACAAGGTCTCCGGCACCGAAACCGACATGGAAGAGCGCGCCATCACCAACGGCGAGCCCTGGGGTTTTGCGCGGTTGCTGATGGTAGGCGATAACGTCATGTCGGCCTTCATCCGCATCCTGCGGGCCAGGACCTGGACGCACAAACTGACGATTCTCAAGCGCTCGCTGCTGGTGTATGCGCCACTGGCGCTGCTGCATTGGGGCGCGTGGTATGTGTTCCTTGGCTTTCATGCCGCCAATGGCATTGCCAGTTTGCTCGGTGCGCCTATCGAGTGGTCAGCCGGCACCGTGCAGATGATGCAGGTGATTGATATCGCTGCCGTGGTGATCATCGGCCCCAACGTGCTGCGTACCTTTTGCCTGCATTTCGTCAGCTCGAACATGCACTACTACGGCGATGTGGAGCTGGGCAACGTGATCCAGCAGACCCAGGTATTGAACCCTTGGTGGTTGTGGCCGTTGCAGGCGTTCTGCTTCAACTTCGGCAGCACCCACGGCATCCACCATTTTGTGGTGAAGGAGCCGTTCTACATCCGCCAGATGACCGCCAAGGTGGCACACAAGGTCATGGCTGAGATGGGTGTGCGCTTCAATGATTTCGGGACGTTTGCGCGGGCCAATCGGCTTGGGTTTCCACCGCCTGCAGGGTTTCGATCAACGCCTTCGCCGCAGGCGACAAGCGCACCCCAGCGCGGCTGATCACCCCGCAGCGGTTGCTCAGGCTGTCCAGGGCGTGCGGCAGGTTGCGCCAGTGCAGTGCGTGCAGTTCGCCTTTGATGAACCCTTCGACAAACGCCTCTTCGGCGCCAAGGCCAATGGCATCGGACTGACGCACGACAGTGGCCAGCGCGGCAAATTGCTCCAGCTCGATGGCGGGCGCGAAGTCGACGCGCCCGCTGAGATTGGCCAGCAGTTTGCGGATGCCGGGTGCGATCAGCGGCGTGGCCAGCGGGTAGCCGAACAGGTCGTTGGTGGACAGGCTGTCCTTGGCCAGCAGCGGGTGCCCCGCACGGCAGAAAAAAACGCTGCGTCGAGGTGTCAGGGCCAGGGTCTGGAAGTTCGGGTCCGCCTCGAAGTGACGCACATCGGCGATAAAGAATTCGATCTCTTCACGGTTCAGGCTGCGCCCGAGTTTTACCCAGTTGTCCACCTGCAACACGGTGCGCACTCTGGGATAAGCCGTGATGAACCGCGCCATGGCCTGGGGCGCCAGGTTCTCCGCGGCCACGGCGTCGCTGCCGAAGCGCACTTCGCCGGCGTCGAGTTTGGTCATGCGCGTGACTTCATGGCTCAGCAGGGCCGCGCCTTGCACCAGGCTCAACGCGTGTTGCAGCACCACCTGGCCTTCCGGGGTGGGTCGCAGGTCTTTATGGGCGCGGTCCACCAACACGCAACCGAACTCCTGCTCCAGGCCCTGGATGCTGCGGCTGAAGGCGGGCTGGGTGATGCCCATGGCGTCCGCCGCGCGCACGAAGCTGCGGTGCTCGTTCAGCGCGATGAAGTAGCGCAGTTGGCGAAGGTCCATGGTGTGCCCGGCATCCTGTAGGAGAACCGGGATTTTAAGGGGGGTACTTATTCCGTCAATGAAGCTTGTTTGTTTTATCTAGATCTTAAATGCATATCTATAGAGCGTGTGCCGTCCGGTATGTCGCCGGGCTGAACACCCGTGTCACCAGCAGCATGGCCAAGGCCGTCACCGTCAACACCACCCACGCGCTGGCAAAACTGCCGGTGAGTTCGCGTAGCCAGCCGGTCATCCATGGCGAAATCGCATTGATCAAAAAGCCCACGCCCTGCACGAATGCCGCCAGTTGCCCGGCCTGGCGCGGGTCGCGGTGGTGGTCGAGGGTGAGCAACAGGCTCAGGGCAAAACATGCTCCCAGACCAAAGCCGCACAGCGCCACCCACAGGTGGGGAGATTCCAGCGGCGCCAGTAACAGGCCGAGGTAGCCGAGGGTTTGGGCCAGCAAGCTGATCCACAGCAATGGCCGACGGTCGATCCCGCGTTGTGCCAGCACCGGCATCAACAGCGCGGCGATCACCTGGAAGATGGTCATGAACGCCAGAAATGAACCACTGGGCAACACGCCCCAACCCAGTTGCTGATAGTAGGCCGGCAGCCACGCCACCAGGCTCATGTAGCCGCAGTTCACCAGGCCGAAATACAGCGCCAGCAGCCAGGCACGGCGATTGCGCAGCCCCTTGTAGGCAGGGATGACGTTCGCGTTTTTTGCCGCACCCAGTGGCAACCAGGCCCACAGCAGCAGCGCCGCCAACGCGGGTAACAACCACACGCCCAGCCCGGCCTCCCATTGCTGAAAATACGTGGCCGCCACCGGACTGATCAGCGCCGCCAGGCCGCCGCCGGCCATCAACGAGGCCGAATAAACGCCCATCGCCACCGGCACGCGGTGATGGAATTCACGCTTGATCATCGCCGGCATCAACGCCTGGATCAGTGCCACGCCGGCACCGCCAAGCAACGCAGTCACCAGCAATGTCGACCCTTGGCCCATCAGCCAGCGGGCCAGGCACGCCAACAGGATCATCATGAGGCCCAGGGCGATGCCGCGTCGTTCCCCCAACTGCGCTTCAACACGCACGCCCACCAGCGCCACCAGGCCCATGCACACCACGGGCAGGCTGGTGAGCAGGGCGCTGCTCTGGAAGCTCAGGCCGGTGGCCAGGCGGATTTCGCCGAGCAACGGGCTGATGGAACTGAGGATCGGCCGCAGGTTCAGGCCCAGGACCACCAGCAGGCCCCAGCCGGCGAACCGGCCTGCGGTTGAGGAGTGAAGCGACATGCAGAACCTGCGGAGTGTGCAAATGAGGCGTGAAGTATCCACAGTCGCCGAGGTATTCTGAAATTAAATATAACCATGCCAACCAGTGGCAAATGGAATGGTGAGCACGATGTTCGATCCCGTGTTGTTGCGCAGCTTTGTCGCCGTGGTGGACTGCGGCAATTTCACCCGCGCGGCAGAGCGCCTGCACTTGACCCAGTCCACCGTCAGCCAGCAGATCCGCCGCCTGGAAGAGGCGGTAGCGTGCCAGTTGCTGGATCGCGACCAACGTCGTGTGGTGGCGACGGCGGAAGGCGAGCGCCTCCTGGCCTATGCGCGGCGCATCCTCGCGTTGCATGAGGAAGCCGCCGACGTGTTGGTCAACCAGCAAAGCGACGGCGTGCTGCGCCTCGGTGTGCCGGAAGACTTCGCTGCCGAACGCCTGATGCCGCTGTTATCGGCCTTTGTGCTGGCGTACCCCAGGGTGCGCCTGGAGGTCACCAGCGGTCTTGGCCCCGAGTTGCAGCGCCAGTACCGTAGCGGTGAGTTCGACGTATTGCTGGTCAAGCAGATGGGCGACAGCGACGACTGCCTGGCCTCATGGCCAGAGCCGTTGTGTTGGGTGGACAGCCGCAGTACGCCATCCCTGGGGCGCGACCCTTTGCCGTTGGTGGCCTTTCCGGTGGGGGGCCTGTACCGCAATGAAATGCTGCAACACCTGGAAGTGGGGGGCTGGCGCTGGCGCATCGGTTACTCCAGCGCGAGCCTGGCCAGCGTGTGTTCGGCGGTGGCGGCGGGGTTGGGTATCAGTCTGTTGCCCCGGCGTGTGGTGCAGGCCGGGCATGTCGTATTAGGTGCGGATAGCGGTTTGCCTGCGGTGCAGGGCGTGCGGCTGGCGTTGTATGGGCGCACTGGCCTGGGTGCGGCGGGGCAAAGCCTGCAGCGTCAGTTGCTGGATTTGTGTGCAAACAGCCCGGCCTGAACCATGCCTTTGCCGAATATTTTTTATGCCTGGAAAGCATGGAAAAACATCGCCTGGACGCGAGGCCACGCAGGCCGGGGCTTTGGCGTTTCAGTCTGTTTCGTTTATTCGTTTTAGGCCTATGTATAACTGCAAAGATTACTTTAAGAGATAAGCCCCTGGCCCCGATGATTCAGCCCACGACGGCCTTCCAAGCAGGCCTGTCGGTTTTTATGCTTGAAAACCGTAGGGAGTGAATCAATGGGCAATGTCCAGACCGCCGCCAGTGCACACGAGGCGCCGTGGCGCCAGACACCGGGTGGTGAGTTGGTCGACCTTGGCCGGCCGCACCGCGCGCCGTTGGGGCAACTGCGAACGCAGCAGACCCCGAAGCGTTTCTCCAGCCGTCGCGAAGGCATTCTGCTCGGCCTGCTGGTGCTGGCCCTGCACGGTGCGGTGATCTACTGGGTGAGCCAGAAGCCGACCCCGGTGCTGCCAATCGTGCCGCCGGAAATTCCGCCGATGACCATCGAATTTTCCCAGCCGGCGCCGCCGGTGGTGGAACCGCCACCGCCTGTGCCACCACCACCGCCGCCGCCCGTGGTCGAGCCACCGCCGCCGGTGGTGGATGAGTTGGCCGCCAAGCCGGCGCCGCCCAAACCGATTCCAAAACCTAAGCCGAAGCCGGTGCCAAAGCCTGAGCCCAAGCCCGCACCGAAACCGATCGAGCAACCGCCTGCACCACCGACCCCTGCACCGCCTGCGCTTCCAGCACCACCGGCGCCGGCTCCGGTCACGCCCGCTTCGGCCAACGCCGCGTACCTGAAGAACCCGGCGCCGGAGTACCCGTCCCTGGCCCAGCGGCGCGGTTGGGAAGGCACGGTGTTGTTACGCGTGCATGTACTGGCCAGCGGCAAGCCGGGCGAGATCCAGATCCAGAAGAGCAGCGGTCGCCAGCAACTCGATGACGCCGCACTGAACGCCGTGAAGCGTTGGAGCTTCGTGCCGGCCAAGCAGGGCGATGTGGCCCAGGACGGCTGGGTCAGCGTCCCGATCGATTTCAAGATTCACTAACTATTCGGCTGCGGTGTGTTGCACACGCCGCGACCTGCACAGAGGGAAGACATCATGGCATTAGCATCTCCACTTGAATCCATCGAAAGCGCGGTGATCTGGCTGCTGGTGGTTTTTTCGGTCGCCACCTGGGGCCTGGCCTTGCTCAAGGGCGTGCAGTTCGGTCGCCTCAAGGCGCAGGATCGCAAGTTCCATAAACAGTTCTGGGCAGCGTCGAGCCTCGACTCTGCCGCTGAGCTGGCGCAAACCCAGCCGGGCGCCGCCGCCCGTGTCGCCCAGGCCGGTTATGCCGCGATCCAGGTGGGCGAAACCCCACAGGCCGCCGACCTGAGCCAGGCGATCAACCACCAGGACCGTCTCGAACGCGCCCTGCGCCAACAGATCGTGCGAGAGCGTCGCTCCCTGGAAACCGGCCTGGCCGTGGTCGCCAGTATCGGCAGCACCTCGCCGTTCATCGGCCTGTTCGGCACCGTGTGGGGCATCATGGAAGCGCTCAAGGGCATCAGCGCCGCCGGTTCCGCCAGCCTTGAAACCGTGGCCGGCCCAATCGGTGCGGCACTGGTCGCGACGGGTGTGGGTATCGCCGTCGCGGTGCCGGCGGTGCTGGTCTACAACTACTTCCTGCGTCGCCTCAAGCTGACCGCTGCCGACCTCGATGATTTCGCCCACGACTTCTATAGCCTGGCGCAGAAGAACTCCTTCCGCGTGCTGCTGCACCCAACCTTGCACAAAGCCGGCGCCGGCACCCCGCAGAAAGTGAAGGAGGCGTCCTGACATGGCCTTCTCCACGCAAGACAGCGATGAAGTGCTGAGCGAGATCAACGTCACGCCCCTGGTGGACGTGATGCTGGTGCTGCTTGTGGTGTTTATCGTCACTGCGCCGCTGTTGACCAACGCGATTCCGATCAACCTGCCCAAGACGGAGGCCGTGGCCCCGGTGGAGCAGAAAGACCCGCTGGTGGTGAGCATCGACGGCGCCGGCAAACTGTTTATCAACAAGGACGAAATCCAGCCGGACCTGCTGGAGTTCAACCTGCAGGCGGCCAAGGCCAAGGACCCCGATGTGCGGGTGCAACTGCAGGCGGATGATGGGGTGAATTACGGCGAAGTGGCGCGAGCCATGGCGTCTATCGAGCGCGCGGGCATTACCAAGCTGTCGGTGATTACCGCACGTTAGTTGCAAAAGCCTCGACAAGTTTTTGGCCGTCTCCTTGGCAGGGTGCGGCCTTTTTTTTGCCTGCGATTCAATCCTCAACTTGAAATGCGATCAAGGTGGGAGGGGGCTTGCCCCCGATTGCAGTGTGTCAGCCAATCAATCTGTAACTGATACACCGCCATCGGGGGCAAGCCCCCTCCCACATTTTGAACTCCATTAATTTTGAGATTTTGGTTATTAATAAATAGCTTCTTATTCCTTAACGAATATAACCCCCGTCCCTATACTGTTCAGCAACGTTAAACGCTGCAGGAGGGCACACCCATGCACAGCGAGTCGATTCGTTATCTGATCGTGCCGGGCTGGCAAGGATCGCCAGAAGATCATTGGCAAAGTCACTGGCAGAACAGCCTGCCCAACAGCGCCCGCGTGGAGCAGGCCGATTGGCTGACCCCGCGCCGCGAGGACTGGGTTGCTGCGCTGGCCGAGGCCATCGCGGCCGACAGCACGCCGGTGATCCTGATCGCCCACAGCCTGGGTTGCATCACGGTGGCGCATTGGGCGGCCACCGCGCCGGTGCACTTCCTGCGCCAGGTACGCGGTGCCTTGCTGGTGGCCCCGGCCGATGTCGAACGTCCTGCCTGCTCTCCTGCGTTGCGTAATTTTGCGCCGATCCCGACCGACCTGTTGCCGTTCCCCAGCCAGGTGGTCAGCTCCGACAACGACAGTGCCGTCAGCGCCCCGCGAGCCCTGGAGCTGGCGCGCAACTGGGGGGCCGAAGCCGGCATTCTGTCGGGGGCGGGGCATATCAATGTGAAGTCCGGCCACCAGCGCTGGGAGCAAGGCTTTGCCTACCTCTATCGCCTGCAAAGCCGCCTTGAGCATCACGCCCGGCGTACTGCCTGAATTTTTTCAACGCCCCGTCCCTTGAGTGGATTGGGGGCGGGAGCCTGCCATGAGTCTGCATGAAACCTACGGCCAGCCATTGCTGACCTTTCCCGACGCGGAAAAAAGCCCGCTGAGTATCCGCGCCAAGGCGTTGGTGTTTGTCGACCCGCGTTCGCGACAACTGCGCGAAGACCTCGAAAGCCTCGCACCGCGTGCCTTGCCCGTGCTGATTCGCGGCGAGACCGGTAGCGGCAAGGAGTTGCTGGCGCGGCATATCCACCGTGGCAGCGACCGCACCGGTCTGTTTGTCTCGGTCAATTGCGGCGCCATCAGCCCGACCTACGCCGATGCCGAGTTGTTCGGTTATGCCGCCGGCAGCCACAGTGGTTCGGCCAGTAGCCGGGCAGGGTGGTTCGGCTCGGCGAATGGCGGCACCTTGTACCTGGACGAGATCGGCGATTTACCGCTGCCGATCCAGGTGAAACTGCTGGCCGCCCTGGAAAACCATGAAGTCACCCGTGTCGGTGCCCATCAGCCGAGCCCGGTGGACGTGCGCCTGGTCGCCGCCACCAGCATCGACCTGGCCCAGGCCGTCGCCGCCGGCAAGTTCCATGAGCGGCTGTTCCACTATCTGAGCGAAGGTAGGTTGGATTTGCCGGCGCTGCGTGAGCGGGTCGGTGACATCCTGTCCCTGGCCGAATACTTCCTGGGCATCTACAGTCAGCGCCTGGACCTGCCGGTGCCGCTGATCAGCGATGCGGCCCAGCGTGTGCTGGAACACCACAGCTGGCCGG
The DNA here is from genome assembly GCF_055380095.1 of Pseudomonas allii. Lineage (NCBI taxonomy): Bacteria > Pseudomonadati > Pseudomonadota > Gammaproteobacteria > Pseudomonadales > Pseudomonadaceae > Pseudomonas > Pseudomonas allii. The sequence goes on from NZ_AP039450.1 coordinate 209,987, forward strand.
GCAATACCCGCGAGCTGGAAAACGTTATTCACTTTGCCTTGCTGGTCAGCAGTGGGGATGAGATTTTGCCCGAACATTTGAATCTGCCGGTGGCGGGTTCTGCGCTGGAACAGGTGCGGCGGATTTTCGAGCGCGCCAGCCCCGCCGAGCGGGAAACGTTAAGTAAATTCCTGCATGAACAAAATGGAATATCAACGTGAATAAAAGATATTGTTCCGGAATAAAAAATCTAGGTATTGTCCCTCCCACGCCGCGATAGCACTTCGCTGGCACACTACATAAAAAACGGTCGTCAGAGACGCCCCGGAATTTCGATAAGGACACTGCATGAAAAAGGTTCTGTTGTTTACCGCACTGGCGGCTGCCCTGACTGCAAGCTTCGCCCAGGCCAACGAAAAACTGGTGGTGGCCGCCACGCCGATCCCGCACGCCGAGATCCTCGAACTGGTCAAGCCAACCCTCGCCAAAGAAGGCGTGGACCTGGAAATCAAAGTCTTCACCGACTACGTACAGCCCAACGTACAGGTTGCCGAGAAGCGTCTGGACGCCAACTACTTCCAGACCCTGCCGTACCTGGAAAACTTCAACAAGGGCAAGGGCACCAACCTGGTCACCGTGGTCGGTGTGCACGTTGAACCCTTCGGCGGTTACTCGAAAAAGATCAAGAACATCTCTGAACTCAAAGATGGCGCCACCGTGGCCATCCCGAACGAAGGCTCCAACAGCGGCCGCGCCCTGTTGCTGCTGCAGAAAGCCGGCGTGATCACCCTGAAAGACCCGACCAACGCCCTGGCCACGCCAAAAGACATCAAGGACAACCCCAAGCACCTGAAATTCAAGGAGCTGGAATCGGCCCTGCTGCCACGCGTGCTGGATCAGGTTGACCTGGACCTGATCAACACCAACTACGCCCTGGAAGCCGGCCTGAACCCGGCCAAGGACGCGCTGATCATCGAAGACGCCAAGTCGCCGTACGTGAACTTCCTGGTGGCTCGCCCGGACAACAAGGACAGCGACGCGATCCAGAAGCTGTCCAAGGCCCTGACCAGCCCGGAAGTCAAAGCCTTCATCGAGAAGAAGTACAACGGCGCGGTAGTGCCTGCGTTCTGATGTAGCCCAAACCCCCTTCAAGGTTTGAACGCCGACGGCTTGTTTAGCGTCGGCGTTTTTTATGCCTGAAATCTGGAATGCAATCCAAATGTGGGAGGGGGCTTGCCCCCGATTGCAGTGGTTCAGTCAGCACATTTTTTGCTGACCCACCGCCATCGGGGGCAAGCCCCCTCCCACATTTGATCCGCTTTGATCTAAAGAGCTCTGCTATTGATCGCCCTGCGCAACGCCACCAGCCACTTCACCAGTTCCTGCGGGTCCATCGGTTTCGCTTTGTTCATTGTTCGATCCCTCGAATCTCAGACCTCCAAACCATAGCTCTCACCCGCCAAACCCGCGAACCCGCCGGTTATCTTTTTGGGTGATATCAATATTCTATTTAGGTATTTAAAGTTTGCTTTTTATACCTTTAAAGTTCGCGCTAGCCGGCGTTACCCACACCGGATCGGATTGCGCTCGCTGCATTACCCTTGCGGCGTCATGGACTGGAAATGACCTTCGATTTCGCTTTTATCCTCAGCACCCTGCCGGCGTTCCTGAAGGCCGTGGGGGTGACGCTGCAAGTGGGCCTGATCGCTATTGCCACCTCCCTGCTGGTGGCGCTGATCAACGCGGCGCTGCTGGTATTTCGCACGCCGTACCTGTCGCGCCTGGTGGCGCTGTATGTGGAGCTGGCGCGTAACACGCCGCTGCTGATCCAGCTGTTCTTTGTGTATTTCGCGCTGCCGGCACTGGGCTTCAATATCTCCGGGTTCTGGGCGGCAATCATCACCATGACCTTCCTCGGCGGCGCGTACCTCACCGAAGTGCTGCGCGCCGGTGTGGAAGCGGTGCCGCTGGCACAGATCGAGTCGGGCAAGTCCATCGGCCTGTCCGATTGGCAACTGCTGCGCCATGTGATCCTGCCCCAGGCCGGCATCCTCAGCCTGCCGGCGCTGTTCGCCAACTTCATCTTTCTGCTCAAGGAGACCACCGTGGTCTCCGCCGTGGCGGTGCCGGAGATTCTCTACACCACCAAGAGTTACATCGCGCTCTACTACAAGACCTACGAAATGCTCGCCGTTCTGACGCTGATTTGCGTGTTGCTGTTCTTGCCGCTGTCGCTGCTGCTCAGCCGCCTGGAAAGGAGGCTCCAGCATGGCCAGTTCGGGTCTTGAGTTGCTGTGGGTGTCGTTGCCGCAACTGGGCAAGGGCGCTGCGCAAACCCTGTCGATTTCGTTCTTGAGTATCGCTTTGAGCACCGTCGGCGGCGTGCTGTACGGCGTACTGCGCACCTTGAACAACTGCCTGATCAACGGCGTGCTGCGGGTGTACCTGGAATTGTTCCGCGCGATCCCGGTGCTGGTGTGGCTGTACCTGGTGTTTTTCGGCTTGCCGATTTTCTTTGGTTTGAGCATTCCGAGCTTCTGGTGCGCGGTGTTGGTGCTGTCGCTGTGGGGCGCCAGCGAAGTGGGCGAGGTGGTGCGCGGCGCGTTGCATTCGCTGCCCCGTGGCCAGCGTGAAGCGGGCTTGTCGATTGGTTTGTCAGGTCCGCAGTTGTACGGCTACGTGCTGCTGCCGCAAGCGCTCAAGCGCATGACGCCGCCGACCATCAATGTCTACACGCGCATTATCAAGACCAGTTCCCTCGCGGTGCTGATCGGTGTGGTGGACGTGATCAAGGTCGGCCAGCAAATCATCGAACGCACCTACGAGTCCGTGTTGATCTACGGCGTGCTGTTCCTGTTTTTCTTCTTTATCTGCTACCCGTTGTCGGCTGCCTCCAAGGTGCTGGAACGGCGCTGGGGCCAGGCATGAACGCATTGATCGAGTTCCAGGATTTCAACAAATTCTTTGGCGAGGCGCAGGTGCTCAAGGGCATCGACCTGAGCGTGCAAAGCGGTGAAGTGGTGGTGATTCTCGGCCCCAGCGGTTGCGGCAAAAGCACCTTGCTGCGTTGCCTCAATGGGCTGGAAGTCGCCCATAGCGGCAGCCTGCGTTTCGCCGGCAAAGAGCTGTTGGACAAAAGCACCGATTGGCGCCAGGTGCGCCAGGACGTGGGCATGGTGTTCCAGAGCTACCACCTGTTCCCGCACATGAGCGTGCTCGACAACATCCTGCTCGGCCCGCTGAAAGTGCAAAAACGCGACCCCCGTGAAGCCCGCGAACAGGCGGAAAAATTGCTGGCCCGCGTCGGCCTGGCGGACAAGCGCGATGCCTTCCCGCGCCAGCTCTCCGGCGGCCAGCAACAACGCATCGCCATCGTCCGTTCGCTGTGCATGAACCCCCAGGTCATGCTGTTTGACGAAGTCACCGCAGCCCTCGACCCGGAGATGGTCAAGGAGGTGCTCGAAGTGATCCAGGGCCTGGCCCGCGATGGCATGACCCTGCTGATCGTCACCCACGAAATGGCCTTCGCCCGCGCCGTCGCCGACCGCGTGGTGTTCATGGAGGCCGGTCGCATCCTCGAACACAACACCCCCGAGGCATTCTTTACGAACCCGCAAACCGCACGCGCGCAGCAGTTCCTGGAGAAGTTCTCCTTTGTTTCAACACTGCCGAAGAAAACCCAGGAACTGGAGCTGATATGAAAAAACTACTGCTGCCACTGTTTGCCGTCGCCCTGCTCGCCGGCTGCGATAAAAAGGCCGAAGAGCCTGCAAAACCGGTTGCTGCCGCAAGCTACCTCGACAAGATCAAGGCGCGCGACAAGCTGATCGTGGGTGTATTCACCGACAAGCCGCCCTTTGGTTTCGTCAACGAAGCTGGGCGCTACGTCGGCTTCGATACCGACATCGGCCGCCAGTTCGCCAAGGACCTGCTGGGCGATGAAAACAAGGTCGAGTTTGTGGCCGTCGAACCGGCCAGCCGCATTCCGTTCCTGCAAAGTGACAAGGTCGACCTGATCCTCGCCAACATGACCGTGACCCCGGAGCGCAAGGAGGCGGTGGACTTCACCAACCCCAACCTGAAAGTCGCGGTGCAAGCCCTGGTGCCGAATGACAGCACGGTAAAAAGCCTGGATGACCTGGCCACCCGCACCACCATCGTCACCACCGGTACCACCGCCGATATCTGGCTGACCAAGAACCACCCGGACTGGAAACTGCTCAAGTTCGAGAAAAACTCCGAGTCGCTGCAAGCGTTGTCCGCTGGCCGTGGCGATGCCTATGCCCAGGACAACCTAGTGCTGTTCAGCTGGGCCAAACAGAACCCGGGCTACCGCGTGCTGGAAGAGAAGCTCGGTGATGAAGCGCCGATTGCGCCGGCCGTGAAGAAAGGCAACATCGAACTGCGCGATTGGGTGAATGCCGAGTTGGCCAAGTTGGGCGAGGAGAAATTCCTGCTCAAGCTGTATGACCAGTATGTGCGTAAAGAGCTGAGCGATGACACCAAGCCTGAGAGTGTGATTGTCGAAGGCGGGAAGTGGCAGGGCTGATCCCTTGCTCTTGTGGTGACTGATCTACCGCTTTCGCGAGCAAGCCCGCTCCCACATTCGCCCGCATTCCAAAGGTGGAACTCGGTTAAATGTGGGAGCGGGCTTGCTCGCGAAGAGGCCCGCCCAGCCACCACTTACTCCGGCCAATGCCAGGCGGGGGCATCCAATATCCCCTGCCCGACGATCCGGGTTTCCCCCAGCCCCTTCTCCAGCACAATCGAATTACACCCCTCGTCCTGCTGCAACGCCGCAATCAACCGGCTGGCTGCCGGGACGCCTGGATAATCAGACGCGCCCTGGGCGGTTTCCGCCAAAAGACGCAGGGCGCGGTACAGGTTGTACTTACCGCTGCCGTTAGGGCCGGTGATCAGGTTCAACCGGTCCAGGGGCACCACCAATTTATTGATCGAGCGGTAATTGGCCACCGCGAGGGTCTTGAGCGTGGGCATCCAGTCGCCTTGGGAACCATTGGAGTATGGGAGCCTCCATGCAGATAAGGAACCCTGAACTAAGCTCACAGTCGCATACACACTGGCACGTCGGCATCACGCAAAAGGAGCCTGCATGGGCGCTCGCATTTCCACCTGTATTCTCGGCCTTGGCCTACTGGCGCTGTTGAGCGGCTGTGGCGAGGACAAGGCTGAACCCAAGGCCCATTCACGGGTGTTCGTGCAGACCGTGCAGCCGGCGGATTTTGCTGCGGCGGTGACTCTCACGGGTGATATCCAGGCCCGGGTGCAAACCGATCTGTCCTTCCGTGTCGGCGGCAAGATCATCCAGCGCATGGTGGACGTGGGCGACCGCGTGACCGCCAAGCAAGTGCTGGCCAGGCTCGATCCCAAGGACTTGCAGACCAACGTCGATTCCGCCCAGGCCCAGGTCGTGGCCGAACAGGCGCGGGTCAAGCAGACCGCCGCCGCCTTCGTGCGCCAGGAAAAACTCTTGCCCAAGGGCTACACCAGCCGCAGCGAATACGATTCCGCCCAGGCCGCATTACGCAGCAGCCAGAGCGCCCTGGCTGCCGCCCAGGCCCAACTGGCCAACGCCCGCGAGCAACTCGGTTACACCGCGCTGATCGCCGAAGCGCCCGGGGTGATTACCGCGCGCCAGGCCGAAGTCGGCCAGGTGGTGCAGGCCACCGTGCCGATTTTCAGCCTGGCGCGGGATGGCGAGCGTGATGCGGTGTTCAACGTCTACGAGTCCCTGCTGATGGAACCGCCGCCGGATGCGCCGATCACCGTCAGCCTGCTGGATAACCCCAGCATCAAGGCTGTGGGCAAAGTCCGGGAGGTCACCCCGGCAGTGGCCGCCAACACCGGCACCGTACAGGTCAAAATCGCCCTGCAAGCCTTACCCAAGGGCATGGAGCTGGGCTCAGTGGTAAGCGCCACCGCCAATGGCCCGGCCAAGGCCAGTATCGAATTGCCGTGGGCCGCGCTGACCAAAGACCTCAGCGAACCCGCCGTGTGGTTGATCGACGGCGATGGCAAGGCGCAGCTGCACAAGGTCACCGTGGCGCGCTACCTCACCGGCAAAGTCATCATCGGCGACGGCCTCAAGGGGGGCGAAAAAGTCGTGGTGGCCGGCGGGCAATTGCTGCACCCCGGCATGATTGTCGAGATCGCCCAGCCTGGAGCCCAGCCATGAAGCGCCTTATGGGGATACTCGCCGCCAGCCTGTTGCTGGTGGCCTGCTCCAAGGAAGAACCGCCGCCCGAGCCCGTGCGCCCGGTACTGTCCATGGAAGTGAAGGCGGAAGACCAGGAAAACCTCGGCCGTTTCGCTGGCACCATCCAGGCCCGCTACGAAAGTAATTTAGGCTTCCGCGTACCCGGCCGCATTGCCCGCCGCGCCGTGGACGTGGGCGCCGAGGTGGAAAAGGGCGCCGTGCTCGCTGTGCTCGACCCCACCGACCAACAGAACCAATTGCGCTCGGCCCAGGGCGACCTGGCCCGCGTGCAGGCGCAATACATCAACGCCCAGGCCAATGCGCGCCGCCAGCAGGAACTGTTCAACCGTGGCGTCGGCGCCCAGGCCCAACTGGATATCGCCCAGACCGACCTGAAGACCACCCAGGCTTCCCTCGACCAGGCTAAGGCGTCGGTCAACCAGGCCAAGGACCAGCTCAACTACGCCGAATTGCGCACCGACCACGCCGGTATCGTCACCGCCTGGAATGCCGAGGCCGGCCAGGTGGTCAGCGCCGGCCAGCAAGTGGTGACCCTGGCGCGCCCGGATATCAAGGAAGCGGTGATCGACCTGCCCGCCGGCCTCGCCGAGCGCTTGCCACCGGACGTGGTGTTCCTGGTTGCCGGTCAACTTGACCCCAGCGTGCACACCACCGCCATCGTGCGCGAGATCGAACCCCAGGCCCAAAGCGCCACGCGCACCCGGCGTGCGCGCCTGACCCTGGCCGAAACGCCGCCCGCGTTCCGCCTCGGCACGGCGATCAGCGTAACGTTGAGCACCGCCATCGCCCCGCGCATCGAAGTGCCCCTGAGCGCCTTGCAGGACGTCGACGGCAAGACCCGCATCTGGCTGCTCGACACCCAGAGCAAGACCGTGCAACCACGCGACATCAGCGTGATCAGCCGCGATGCCGACAGCGCCTTGCTCAACGGCGGCGTCAAACCCGGCGAGCGCATCGTCACCGCCGGCGTGAACAGCCTGAAACCCGGGCAAACAGTCAAAATCGACGAGGACAGCCCGCGATGAAAGGGAGCTTCAACTTATCCGACTGGGCGCTCAAGCATCAGTCCTTCGTCTGGTACCTGATGTTCGTCGCGCTGCTGATGGGCGTGTTTTCGTACATGAACCTGGGCCGCGAGGAAGACCCTTCGTTCACCATCAAGACCATGGTGATCCAGACCCGCTGGCCGGGCGCGACCCAGGAAGAAACCCTCAAGCAGGTCACCGACCGCATCGAGAAAAAGCTCGAAGAGCTCGACTCCCTCGACTACGTGAAAAGCTACACCCGGCCGGGCGAGTCCACGGTATTCGTGTTCCTCAAGGACACCACCAGCGCCAAGGACATCCCCCATATCTGGTACCTGGTGCACAAGAAGATCGACGACATTCGCGGCAGCTTCCCACCGGGGTTGCAAGGACCGTCGTTCAACGATGAGTTCGGTGATGTGTTCGGCTCGGTGTACGCCTTTACCGGCGATGGCCTGTCGATGCGCCAGTTGCGTGACTACGTGGAGCAGGTGCGCGCCGAGATCCGCTCGGTGCCGGGGCTGGGCAAGGTCGAGATGATCGGTCAGCAGGATGAAGTGATTTACCTGAACTTCTCCACGCGCAAACTCGCGGCACTGGGGATTGACCAGCGCCAGGTGGTACAGAGCCTGCAATCGCAGAACGCGGTGACGCCGGCTGGGGTGATCGAGGCCGGGCCGGAGCGGATTTCGGTGCGCACCTCGGGGCAGTTCGCCTCAGAAAAAGACCTGGCCAACGTCAACCTGCGGCTCAATGACCGGTTCTACCGCCTGGCGGATATCGCGGACATCAGCCGGGGTTATGTGGACCCGGCGCGGCCGATGTTTCGCTTCAACGGCAAGCCAGCCATCGGGCTGGCGATTGCCATGCAGAAGGGCGGCAATATCCAGTCGTTCGGCAAGGCCCTGCACGAGCGCATGGACGAACTCACCGCCGACCTGCCAGTGGGCGTCGGTGTGCACAAGGTATCCGACCAGGCGGAAGTGGTGGAAGAGGCGGTCGGCGGCTTTACCAGCGCCTTGTTTGAAGCCGTCATCATTGTGCTGGTCGTGAGTTTCATCAGCCTGGGCATGCGCGCCGGGCTGGTGGTGGCGTGCTCGATTCCGTTGGTGCTGGCGCTGGTGTTCGTGTTCATGGAATACAGTGGCATCACCATGCAGCGCGTGTCCCTCGGTGCGCTGATCATCGCCCTCGGCCTGTTGGTGGACGACGCGATGATCACCGTCGAGATGATGATCACGCGCCTGGAAAAAGGCGAGACCAAGGAACAGGCGGCGACCTACGCCTACACCTCGACGGCGTTCCCCATGCTCACCGGTACGCTGGTGACCGTGGCGGGGTTTGTGCCGATCGGCCTCAACGCCAGCTCGGCGGGCGAGTACACCTTTACCCTGTTTGCTGTGATAGCCGTGGCGATGCTGGTCTCGTGGGTGGTGGCGGTGCTGTTTGCGCCGGTGATCGGCGTGCATATCCTGAGTGCCAACGTCAAACCTCACAATGCAGAGCCGGGGCGGATCGGGCGCGCTTTCAATGGCGGCATGCTATGGGCCATGCGTAACCGCTGGTGGGCGATTGGCATCACCGTGGCGCTGTTCGCGGCGTCGGTGTTTTCCATGCAGTTCGTGCAGAACCAGTTCTTTCCCTCGTCGGACCGCCCGGAGATTCTCGTCGACCTGAACCTGCCGCAAAACGCCTCGATCAACGAGACGCGCAAGGCTGTCGACCGCCTGGAAGCGATCATCAAGGACGACCCGGACATCGCCCGCTGGAGCACCTATATCGGCCAGGGCGCGATCCGTTTCTACCTGCCCCTCGACCAGCAACTGGAAAACCCCTACTACGCGCAGTTGGTCATCGTGAGCAAGGGCCTGGAAGAGCGCGGCGAGTTGATCGCGCGTCTGCAAAAGCGCCTGCGCGACGACTTCGTCGGTATCGGCAGCTACGTGCAGCCGCTGGAAATGGGCCCGCCGGTGGGTAGGCCGATTCAGTATCGCGTGTCGGGCAAAGACACCGACCAGGTGCGCAAACACGCCATCGAACTGGCGACCCTGCTGGACAAGAACACTCACCTGGGCGAGATCATCTACGACTGGAACGAGCCGGGCAAAGTGCTGCGCATCGACATCGCCCAGGACAAGGCGCGGCAACTGGGGCTGTCGTCGGAAGACGTGGCGCAGTTGATGAACAGCGTGGTCAGCGGATCTTCGGTGACCCAGGTGCACGATGATATCTACCTGATCAACGTGGTCGGCCGTGCCGAAGATGCTGAACGCGGTACGCCGGAAACCTTGCAGAACCTGCAGATCGTCACGCCCAACGGTACCTCGATTCCGCTGCTGGCCTTCGCCACCGTGCGCTACGAGCTGGAGCAGCCGCTGGTGTGGCGTCGCGACCGCAAGCCGACTATCACCATCAAGGCCTCGGTGCGTGATGAGATGCAGCCAACGGACTTGGTGAAACAGCTCAAGCCGGAGATCGACAAGTTCAGTGCCGGCCTGCCGGTGGGCTACAAGGTTGCCACCGGCGGCACCGTGGAAGAAAGCGGCAAGGCCCAGGGGCCGATTGCAAGCGTAGTGCCGCTGATGCTGTTCCTCATGGCGACGTTCCTGATGATCCAGCTGCACAGCGTGCAGAAGATGTTTCTGGTAGCGAGCGTCGCGCCGCTCGGGCTGATTGGCGTGGTGCTGGCGCTGATTCCCACGGGCACGCCCATGGGCTTTGTGGCGATCCTGGGGATTCTGGCGTTGATCGGCATCATCATCCGCAACTCGGTGATCCTGGTGACGCAGATTCATGAATACGAGGTGGCCGGCTATACGCCGTGGGATGCGGTGGTGGAAGCCACCGAGCACCGGCGCCGGCCGATTCTGCTCACTGCGGCGGCGGCGAGCCTGGGCATGATCCCGATTGCCCGGGAAGTATTCTGGGGGCCGATGGCGTACGCGATGATCGGCGGGATCATCATCGCGACTTTGCTGACGTTGTTGTTCCTGCCGGCGCTGTACGTGGCCTGGTACAAGATCCGCGAACCCAAGCCGGAGCAACGCGGTTAACCAGAAAAAATGCAGATCAAAAATGTGGGAGCGGGCTTGCCCGCGATAGCAGTCGGTCAGTCAACAATGAAGTGGCAGATCCACCGCAATCGCGCGCAAGCCCGCTCCCACATTTGGATCTCCATAGGGCTGGGGGGCTGTGAGAAATTTCCTGAAATTTCTATCACTGCCATGTCAGGCAGCAGTCTGTTTTACCCTCCCGACCTCCACCCAACCGGTCGAACGTTATGAACTGGCATCGTCATTGCTTACTGCTCTGCACATTCCTCATCTCCCCGCTGGCCCTTGCGAGCACTGTCCTTGAAAACCCGCTGTGGCGCGTCGAACTCGACCCCGCGACCCTCTCCATCCGCGTCACCCCCAACGGCCAGGCGCCGGTGCAGGCCAGCAGCGGCGTTGCTGCACGCGCAGTCAGCGAACTCGTGCAGAACGCCCAACAAGCCAGTTGGCAGTGGGGGGCCTTTCGTGTGGCAGCCAGCCTTGCGCAACGCGACCTGACGCTTGCCATCACCGCGCACGAACCCGCCGAATTGAAGATCCTTCAACAACCCGCCAGCGCCTTTGGGCAGGGGCTGATGTGGCCATTGGCCGAAGGGCATTACGTGCCCGCCGACAACGCTGTATGGACAGCGTTTTTGCAGGAACAAGGAGACCTCAACACTACCCAAGACCTGAGCCTGCCGCTGTGGGGCCTGGACCACGGGGGCTTCACCTTGAACTGGTTGCTGACCAACCCCTACAACAATCGCCTGCGCTGGCAGGAAGGGATGGCACTGTCAGTGGCCCATGAGTTCACCGCGCTCGACCCTGCTGCGCCGATGACCCTGCTGTTGCACCTGGGGGAGGCAGATCCCTTGGCCGGCGCCAAGCGCTATCGCCAATGGCTGGTCGAGCAAGGGCGTTATGAACCGCTGGCTGACAAGCTGCGGCAGACGCCCGAAGCACAGAAGCTGCTGGGTGCCAGCCATGTCTACCTGTGGGGCAATGACCTGCTGGCAGCCGAGGATGTGCGTGACTGGCCGTTGTTGCTCAAGCGCCTGCGTGGCCATGAACTCAAAGGCTTGCTCGACCAGGAGTCGGCGAAGATCCTGGCGCAGGCCACGGCCTTGAATCGCTATGAGCAGACGGTGCTGCTGCGCGGGCTGAACGCGGCCATCAACCGGAAGGCCAGGCAGAGTTGGCAGGTAGATGAGCCTGACATGCCGCGCCTCGCAGCACGTTATGGTGAGCTGCGCAGCGAGTTGGCTGTCGCGTTTGCCGGGGCGCTGAGTGACGCCCCTCAAACTTGGGGCAGCGGGGCGATCCAGTCGCTGCGTGACTCAGGTCTTTCACGCTTGCTGCTGACCCTGGGCGAAGGCTGGGAGGGCGGCCTGTGGCACCCCGAAGCCATACGCGCCGGGGTCGATGCGGGTTACCTGATGGCGCCCTACGATTCCTATGAAACTGCGTTGTCCGCCACGGAAAATCCGGATTGGACCACCGCCCACCTGGGCAGCAGGGCCTACCGCGAGTGCGCGATTGTGCTGAAGGATGGCAAGCTGAAAACCGGCTTCCAGCAGTCCGGCCACTACACTGACCCGCGCTGCGTGCGGCCTCTGTTGGAGGCCCGCGTAAAGGCAGTGCAGGCCAAGGCTGGCTTCAACGCGTGGTTCCTCGACGCCTATGCCACCAGCATGGTGTTCGACAGCTACCGCGACGGCGCCCTGATGACCCAGGCGCAAAACGCCGAGGGCAATATCGACGCCTCGCGCTGGCTCAACACGGTGCTCAAGTTGCCAACCGGTTCCGAAGACGGCAATGCCCTCACCGCCCAGGGCATCCTGTTCGCCCACGGCATGCAGACGCCGGTGATTGGTTGGGGTGATCGGGATATGACCCAAGACAAGCAATCGCCCCATTACGTGGGCAATTGGTACCCGCCGGAGCAGCCGACGGTGTTCTTCAAGCCGGTGTCGCTCAAAGAGCCGTTTCGCACGGTCCACTTTGAACCGAGCATGCGCCTGCCGTTGTACCAGGCGGTGTTCCACGGCTCGGTGATCACTACCCACCACTGGCTGTTCGACAGCCTGAAGCTGAGCAATGTGCAGGCTGAAAACGAGCTGACGCAACTGCTCTACAACGTGCCGCCGCTGTATCACCTGAGTGCTTCGACCGTTAAGCAGCGGCTGCCGCTGATCCTGCGTCAGGATCGGTTTTTCCGGCCGCTGCACCAGCGTTTGGCGACCCAGGCGATGACGGATTTTCGTTGGCTGACGCCGGACAGGCAGGTGCAGCAAACCACCTTTGCCGATGGGACGCGGTTGGTGGCGAATTTTGCTGTCGAGGAAAAGGAGGGTTATGCCGGGCGCAGTGTGACTGCATATGGGGTGGGTGAGAAACCGCTGGTGTATCAGGTGGAGTAGGGTTGCCTCAGCAGGCGTTATCGGGGGCAAGCCCCCTCCCACAGTTTGATTTGTGAATACATTTAAAATGTGGGAGGGGGCTTGCCCCCGATGGCGTCAGACCAGACAACGAAAATCTACAGCTTGCGCCACACACTCGCCAACCAGGGCTGCTGCTCCCTGGGCAGCCCAGCCGGCCGGTAGTAATGCTCCAACTCCACAAACCCGGCTTGCGTCAGCAGTGATTGCCACGCCGCCAGGTCGTGATAAGACCCATACCGTGGCCCATTCCAGCCTTCCTGGTTCTCACCCCGAGGGTTGGAACTGAACAACACGCCGCCCGCTTTCAACGCGCCATGCAGTTGCTTGAGCACACGCGGCAATTCCTGCTTGGGGATATGAAACAGCACCGCGTTGGCGAAGACCCCGTCGAAGCGTTGAGCCGGCAGGTCCAGCTTGAGGAAGTCCTGCTGCAACACTTCGCAGCCACTGTCCTCCCGCGCCATCTGCGCAAAGCGCTCCGAGCCGTCCAGGCCTACGGCGATATGCCCCATGCGCGTGAAGGTCTGCAAATCACGCCCCGGTCCGCAGCCGAAATCCAGCACAGTAAACGGCGCCGTACCCTGGATATGCCTCAGCAAGGCATCGATGTTCTGGCTCACATCGTGATCGCGGGTGCCTTCACGGAAGTCCTCGGCCACTTTGTTGTAGTGGCCGAGGGTGGTGGCGGTGATGGTGCTGAGGTCGTCGGGCTTGAGAGTCATGACGGGTAATACCGGGCGTCTTCGATGGCCCGACTATACCTCACCTCTTGTTGAGCACCCGCGCCAACCGATCACCCCCCAACTGAATCACCGCCACCAGCGCCACCAGCAGCACAATCACCGTCAGCATGATCTGCGTATCAAAGCGCTGATACCCATACCGGTACGCAATATCCCCCAAGCCCCCTGCGCCAATCGCGCCGGCCATGGCCGATGAGTTGATCATGGTCACCAGCGTGATGGTGAACCCGCCGACGATCCCCGGCAGCGCTTCCGGCAACAGCACATGCCAGATGATGTGCCAGCGGCGGCAGCCCATGGCTTGTGCGGCTTCGATCAGGCCGTGGTCGACTTCGCGCAGGCTTACCTCGGCGATCCGTGCAAAGAACGGCGTGGCGGCGATGGTCAGCGGTACGACTGCAGCCCACACGCCGTAGGTGGTGCCGACGATCAGCCGAGTGAACGGGATCAGCGCCACCATCAGGATCAGGAACGGAATCGAGCGGAACAGATTGACGAACGCCCCCAGCACGCGATTCAACGCCGGGGCCTGGTAAATGCCGCCCTTGTCACTGGTCACCAGGAATACCGCCAGCGGGATTCCCACCAGCAGCGCGATCAGCGATGACACGCCGACCATCAACAAGGTGTCGATGGCGCCTTGTACCAAACGATCAAACCACATAGCCCAGCACCTCTGTGTGTTGTGCCCAATTCCCGGCTCGTTTGCGCAGTTCTTCGGCGCTGTGGGGCGAGCCGTTTACCGCCAGCAGCAATTGCCCCAGGGCATGCCCCTGGATGCGTTCCACGCCGCCTTGCAAAAGGCGCACGCGACCGCCGAGTGCGCTGAACAGGGCGGCGAGGTCGGGTTCGTCGGTGTCGCCGCCGCTGAATTGCAAACGCAGCACCAGCGCCGCGTCGGCCGTCGCCGGTGTGGCCAGCAGGCGGCTTTGCAGTTCATCCGGCAGCCCGTGTTGCAGCGGTGCCAGCAGGGTTTGGCTGACTTCATGTTGCGGGTTGCCGAACACCTGCCACACCGGGCCTTGCTCGACGATGCGCCCATGTTCCAGCACCACCACGCGGTCGCAGATCTCGCGGATCACTGCCATCTCGTGGGTGATCAGCACGATGGTCAAACCCAGGCGCCGGTTGATCTCGCGCAGCAGGCCGAGAATCGATTGGGTCGTCTCCGGGTCGAGGGCCGAGGTGGCCTCGTCGCACAACAGGATCTCGGGGTCGTGCACCAGCGAGCGGGCAATGCCCACCCGTTGTTTCTGCCCGCCGGACAGCTGCGCCGGGTAGGACTTGTGCTTGTCCTGCAACCCCACCAGTTCCAGCAGTTCGCGCACCTTTTGCTCGCGCTGCAGCTTCGGTACGCCCGCCACTTTCAACGGCAACTCGACGTTCTGCCACACCGTCTTGGCCGACATCAGGTTGAAGTGCTGGAAGATCATGCCGATGCGCCGACGCAGGGCTACCAGGCGGTCTTCGTCGAAGTTGCCGATGTCCACCTGATCGATCAGCACCCGCCCGCTGCTGGGTTGTTCCAGGCGATTGATGGTGCGGATCAGCGATGACTTGCCGGCGCCGCTGCGGCCAATGATGCCGAACACTTCACCGCGCTGGATCGCCAGGTCGATGCCTTGCAAGGCATGCACGGTGCCGTCGTAGCTCTTGCCCAGGTTGATAAAACGCACATGGGCGCGATTGAGGTCCGGGTGCAGCTCGGTCTGTTCGGCGTCCCTGGGCGGCAGGCCCAGGTCGCGCAGTGAGGCATGGGCGGCGGTCATTTTTTATCTTCCCAGCCGACTTGGTAGAGCTTGCCGAGGGATTTATCCAACGCGGCACGCACCACCGGCGAATGCTGGTAGATATCTACAAACTTGATCACCCGTGGGTCGGTCTTGCTTTTGGGCTGGATCACGAACTGGATCACGTACTCCGGATGGTCGAGGCCGTCGAACAGCAGCGCCGACTCGGCATCGAAGGTCTTGGACAGGCGGATATACGCCGGGTAGCCCTGCACCAGGTCGGCATCGTCGTAGGCGCGCACCAGTTGCACTGCCTCCACTTGCAAAATCTTGATCTTCTTCGGGTTGCTGACGATGTCCTCTTCGGTGGCCTTGTAGCCCACGCCCGGCTTGAGCGTGATCAGGCCCGCCTTGGCCAGCAGTTGCAGGCCGCGACCGCTGTTGATCGGGTCGTTGGCAATCGCCACGCTGGCGCCCTGGGGCAGGTCGTTGATGCTCTTGTACTTCTTCGAGTACAGCCCGACGTTGTTGATGATGCCCGGCGCATAGGGCACCAGGTCAAAACCGGCGGCGGCCTTGGCGTTTTCCAGGAACGGGATGTGCTGGAAATAGTTCACGTCGATATCGCCGGCAGCCAGGCTGACGTTAGGTGCGATCCAGTCGGTGAACTCCACCAGCTCGACTTTGAGGCCTTGCTTGCCGGCTTCGGCTACAGCGGCTTCCAGAGGAATCGCAAAGGCGGCGGTGGTGCCGATCTTCAACGGCGCATCGGCGGCGAATACCGCTGAGCTGAACAGTCCGAATGCCAGGGCCAGTGCTTTGACTGGATGAGTGAGCAGTGTCTTTTTCATTGGGTATTTCCAGTCAGAGAAGCAATTTGTCGGTAGGTGGAACCGGTGTGTTGTTCGGGAAGTCGGGCGCCGCCGTGGAAGACTTTTTCCCGCAACGTGCCGGTCTCATAAGCGGTCTTGTACGACCCCCGCTTCTGCAACTCCGGAACCACCAAATCGATAAAGTCCACATAGCTCTCCGGCGTCACAATCCGCGTCAGGTTGAACCCATCCAACCCGGTCTCGCTGATCCACGACTCCAACTCATCAGCCACCTGTTCGGGCGAACCCACCAGAGTGATATAGCGACCACCCAAGGCGTGTTGCTCAAGCAACTTGCGCCGAGTCCAGTCGTTGTTCTGCAGGTTCTTGGTGGCCGACTGGATCGCGTTGCTCTTCACGTACTGGATCGGCTCGTCCAGTTCGTATTGGGCAAAGTCGATCGCCGTAGACGCCGAGAAATGCGCCACCCCTGCTTCAGCGCTGGCGTAGCTGAGGTATTCGGCATGCTTGGCCCAGGCAGCTTCCTCGGTGGCACCCACGATCACGTTGAGGCCCATGAACACCTTGATGTCATCCGGGTTGCGCCCGGCCGCGACCGCGCTGGCGCGCACCTTGTCCACCTGGACCTTGGTCGCCGCCTTGTTCTGGCCGCTGATGAATACGCACTCGGCATGGCGCCCGGCGAACAGCAACCCGCGCTCCGAACTGCCGGCCTGGAACAGCACCGGTGTACGCTGCGGCGAGGGTTCGCACAGGTGATACCCGTCCACCTGGTAGAACTCGCCCTGGTGCGCGACCTTGTGCACCTTGCCCGGCTGCGCGTACACCCGCGCCTTGGGATCGTTGAGCACCGCGCCGTCTTCCCAGCTGCCTTCCCAGAGTTTGTAGAGCACCTCCAGGTATTCATCGGCCTGGTCGTAGCGGCGGTCATGCTCGACTTGTTCAGTGAGGCCCATGGCCTTGGCGGCGCTGTCGAGGTAGCCGGTGACGATGTTCCAACCCACACGGCCATGGCTCAGGTGGTCCAGCGTGGACATGCGCCGGGCGAACAGGTACGGCGGCTCGTAGGTGAGGTTGGCGGTGAGGCCGAAGCCGAGGTTTCTGGTGACGGCGGCCATGGCTGAGACCAACAGCAACGGGTCATTCACCGGCAGCTGGATCGACTCTTTGAGCGGCACATCAATCGAGTTCTGGTACACGTCGTACACACCGACGATGTCGGCGATGAACAAACCGTCGAACAGCCCTCGCTCCAGGGTTTGCGCCAGCTCGGTCCAGTACTCGATCGTCTTGTACTGGGTCGAAGTGTCCCGTGGATGCGTCCACAGGCCGTGGTTGATATGCCCGATGCAGTTCATGTTGAAGGCATTGAGCAGGATTTTTTTCTTCGCCATCAAATGGTCCCCCGCAGTGGCGGGTTTTCATCGTTCAGGTAGTAATTACCCACCGCGTGGTACTTCCACCGCACCGGGTCGTGGAGGGTGTGCACCCGGGCGTTGCGCCAGTGACGGTCCAAGCCATGTTCAGCCAGGGTCGCCTGGCTGCCGGCCAGTTCGAACAGGGTGCTGCCGGCGGCCAGGGAAATTTCGGTGCTCAAGGCGCGTACTTCCGCGACGGCAATCGAGGCGGCAGCGACGGTCTCGGCGTTGCTGTCGGCCTGGGCGCGGTCCAGGTATTCGCCCGAGCGCTCCAACAGCGCCTCGGCGGCGTGCAGGCGGATGCTCAAGTGGCCGAAGCTTTTCAGGGTCAGTGGGTCTTCAGTGGCCTTGTCGTTGCCGGAGTCGATCCACGGGCGGGTCTTGGTGCGTACAAAGTGCAGCGCATCTTCAAAGGCCGCACGGGCGATCCCTGTGTCGATGGCAGCGTGAAGGATCTGGGCCAGCGGGCCGACGGTGGTCGGGCGTTCGAAGGCGCTCTGGAACGGGATCACGTCCTGCGCGGCCACCCACACGTTATCGAATACCACCGAACCGCTGCCGGTGGTGCGCTGGCCGAAGCCGCTCCAGTCGTCGATCACGCTCAGGCCTTCGCTGTCGCGTGGCACAAAGGCCAGTTGCTGCACGCCATGTTCATCCACCACCGAAGTGGGGATGCGCTGGGCGTAGATCGCGCCGGTGGAATAGAACTTGCGGCCGCTGATGCGGAAACCGTCACCGTCGCGGGTGATTTTAGTGACGCGGTCATGGGCCGTCTTGGTGCCCAGTTCCGCCAAGGCGTTGCCGAAGCGCTGGCCGGCAAGTACCTCGGCGTACAGGCGTTTTTGCTGTGCCGGGCTGCCGTTTACGCGCAGCACTTCCAGGGCGTAGAAATGGTTCTGCGGGATCTGGCCCAGGGATGCATCGGCCTGGGCTATCAAGGCAATGACCTTGGCCAGGGTGACATTGGATACGCCCGCGCCGCCGTACGCCTTCGGCACGCTGATGCCCCACAGGCCGGAGCGCGAGAACGCATCCAGCTCGGGCAAGGGCAGGCGGCGCTCGCGGTCGCGCTGGGCGCTGTCGCGGCGCAAGTCTTCGGCCAGGTCGCTGGCGACAACAAGGACTTGTTCGTCGCTGGTGATGACCGCGACGTTTGCAGAGAAAGTCATAGGTGTTCTCCAGAGGTCTGGTCGGTCAGATCCAGGAATGCCTGGCTGGCAATGTGCCGTTCAGTCGATAGGCGCCGATGGCGTGATACTTCCAGCGCACCGGGTCGTGCAGCGTGTGCACCCGGGCGTTGCGCCAGTGACGGTCGAGGTTGAATTCGGCGAGGGTGGCGCGGCTGCCGGCCAGTTCGAAGAGCTTCTCGCTGACCAACAGCGACACTTCGGTGGTCAGCACCTTGGCCTCGGCCACGGCGATGGAGGCACGCGCGGCGGACTGCGTGGTGATCGGCGCGGCGCTGATCTGGTCCAGCACTTGCCCTGCCTTGCGCAGCAGCGCTTCGGCGGCGTGCAGTTCGATCTTCAGCTTGCCGATGTCGGCGATCACATACAGGTCATCGCTGGCACGTTCGACCTTGGCGTCGATCCAGGGGCGCGAGCGTTCGCGCACGAACGCGATGGTGTCATCCAGCGCACCACGGGCGATGCCGGCGTCAATAGCCGCCTGGATCAATTGCGAGACGGCGCCCTGGATCGTCGGGGACTCGCCGATGCGCCAGTTTTCCACGACCAGTTCGGCCTCCACCGGCACCTGATCCAGCAGCACCGTGCCGCTGGCGGTGGTGCGCTGGCCGAAGCCGGACCAATCGTCAACGATGCGCAGCCCTTCAGTGCCTCGGCGCACGAACGCCATGACCTGCTTGCCATCATCGTTCAACGCCTTGACCGCGACCCAATGCGCAAACAGCGCGCCGGTGGAATAGAACTTCTGGCCGCTGATTACGTAACCGTCACCGTTGGCGGTGATGCGCGCCTTGAGCTCCAGCGTATTCCTGGTGCCGCGTTCCGGGCCGCCATTGCCGATGCGCCACCCGTCGAGCACGCTTTGGAACAGCTGCTTTTTCTGGCGTTCGGTGGCGGCGCCCTGCAACAGGTGCAGGATGCCGAAATGGTTCTGCGGGATCTGACCGAGGGCCGGGTCTGCCGCGCTGATGATCGCAAACACCTCGGCCAGGGTCACGAAAGACACCTGCGGGCCGCCGTATTCGCGGGGAATGGAAATACTGCCCAGCCCACTGCGGGTGAACTGCTCGATCTGCGCCCACGGCAGCTTGCGTTGCTGGTCGCGCCTGGCGGCTTGCGGGCGTGCCGCCTGGGCCAGCTCATGGGCAGCTTTCAGCGCCTCGGCATCGTTGCGCAGCACGGTGGCCGGCAACAGCAGGGGGGCTACGTCCAGATCACTCTGGGGGGGTGTTAGAGCCAAGTTAGACATCAGCGCCGCTCCTTGGCTGCACGTAATGCCCTGGCGTTGCGCACCGGGGTAATCCTGACCATACCGACCTCGCATTCAATGAAATAAAAACAGAAAAATCAGAGATGTCCGGTGGTCCGGTGCATATACCCTAAGCGTGTTAAATATTTAAATAAACTAACTTTTGGGAATATGCATAGAAGGTCTGTCACCCAGGTTAGCAGGGAGAACCCAGAGTTCGTGGCTGGTAAATCAGCGCGCTCCCGGCCGGGCGGGACGGTGCGCCCGCTGCGATGCGCAAGGTGCGCGCGGGTGCCCAGAGTGAATTGTTGCCGACACGATCGAGAATGCAGTACGTCACCTCCAGCCGGCAGTCGTCACCGCCTTCGAGAATGACTATCGACGGCACCCAGACCTGCACGGCCTGGCCGACTTCCCGGGCCTGGACCTTGGGCAGATCCAGGCGTACATCGCCCCAGCGCAAGGTGATGGCATCGCCGTTGGCCATGTTCAGGTACGGCTGGATGGTCAGCGGGATGCCGCGTCGTACCTGCCCGGCATTGACGCCGTAGCGGCGGATGGTGTCGGGCAAGCCCACGGGGGCGAGGTTCTGGTTCTCGTCGAGGTATAAGGGCGAGGGCTGGCCGCCCGGGTAGAGGGTCTTTACGCGGACTCGGGTCACCCCTGAGCGAGCCGGAGCATGACCAACCTGCATGACCTGGTAGTGCACACGAGCTGGGCCATCGAGCACGAAACTTTCCGGTACTCGCAGGTGGGTGACCGCGCCGATCCTGCAGGCGGTGACCCGGCGTGAAGCGGCGAAACAGTTGTTCCAGAACAGCTCGATCAGGTCGCCTTCATCCATGCCGGGATATGGAGCGATGTCGACCTGCAAGTGGGTGGCGGCCAAGGCATTGATGCCATTGCCGATGGCCTGGGGCAGTGTCGGGGCAGTGAGCAGGGGGCGTGTCATAAGTCATCTCCTTGATGCAGCCAGCAGCCATCGTTCCGGACCTTTGGCGTGGGTGCACGCGATGGGCCGAAAAGAACGATTCAGTGAATAGCCGGGATAGGATCCAATCCTCTGGGTGCTAGATAAGAGGGTTGGCCAAGGAGCGTCAATGGCGGCAAATGGCTAAATGGAGTGTTTGGAGATATTCAGAACGGTCTGACTGAGGCGGGGATATTCAGGTAGGTGCGCTGGGGTGTTTTACCCGCGGCAACGAAGATTCCTTGTAGGAGCGAGCTCGCTCCTACAAGGGGGTATCAGTGGGCGAGGAATTTGCTCAGGAACTGCTTGGTGCGCTCTTCCCTGGGGTTGGCGAACAGCGCCTTGGCTTCACCTTGTTCGACGATCACGCCCTTGTCGAAGAAGATCACCCGGTTGGCCACATCCCGCGCAAAACTCATCTCGTGGGTGACGATGACCATGGTGCGGTTTTCTTCGGCGAGGCTGCGGATGGTCGCCAGCACTTCACCGACCAGCTCCGGGTCCAGCGCCGAGGTGGGTTCGTCGAACAGGATCACCTCCGGCTCCATGGCCAGCGCACGGGCAATCGCCACGCGCTGCTGCTGGCCGCCGGACAGGCGCCGTGGGTAGGCGTCTTCCTTGCCTGCCAGGCCGACTCTGGCCAGCAACGTGCGCCCCAAAGCGATAGCCTCTTCGCGTGGCATCTTCTTGACCACGGTGGGGCCTTCGATGACGTTTTCCAGCGCGGTGCGGTGGGGGAACAAGTTGAAGTTCTGGAACACAAATCCCACGTGCTGGCGCAGGCGCCGCACCAGGCTTTGTTGCTGGTTGATCGGCTTGCTGGTGTCGATCTCGATGTCACCCACCTTGATGCGGCCGCTGGTGGGTTGTTCGAGGAAGTTCAGGCAGCGCAGGAAGGTGGTCTTGCCGGAACCGCTGGGGCCGATGATGGCGATGACTTCGCCTTCCTTGACCTCCAGGTCGATGCCGTTGAGCACCACCTGACCGTTGAATTGTTTGGTCAGTTTTTCAACCACGATCATGCTTCAGGACTCCAGGTCATGCCGGTTGACCCGGTCTTCCAGGCGGTTTTGCAAGTGCGCCAGGATGCTCGCCAAAATCCAGTAGATCAGCGCAGCGGAGAGATACATGGTGAAGATTTCGAAGGTCCGTGCCGACACCAGTTGCGCCTGGCGGAACAGCTCGGGCACCTGGATGGTGGCGGCCAGCGCCGTGTCCTTGACCAGCGAAATGAAGCTGTTGCCCAGCGGCGGCAACGCCGTGCGCATCGCCTGCGGCAGGATGGCCCGGCGCAGGGTCTGCGCGCGGGTCATGCCGATACTGGCGGCGGCTTCCCATTGGCCGCGCTCGATGGAACCGATGGCGGCGCGCAGGATTTCACAGGCATAGGCGGCCATGTTCAGCGAAAAGCCGATCATGGCCGCCGGGATCGGATCCAGCTCGATGCCCACTTGCGGCAAGCCGTAGTAGATCAAAAACAGCTGTACCAGCAAGGGCGTGCCGCGAAAGAACGACACGTAGACTCGTGCGAGCCAGCTCACCAGCTTGAAACGCGAAAGGCGCATCAAGGCCAGGCCGAAGCCCAGCAGCAAGCCGAAAAACATCCCGCCGAGGCTGAGGATCACCGTGTAATACGCGCCCTTGAGCAGAAAGGGCGCGGAGTCCAGCGCGAGTTGGAAACCTGCTTCCATTATTGAGTGACGTCAGCGTTGAAGTACTTCTCGGACAGCTTCTTCAAGGTGCCGTCGGCGCGCAGTTTGTCGAGGGCCTTGTTCACTGCATCCAGCAGTTCTGGCTCACCCTTGCGCAGGGCGATACCGGCTTCCTGGCGGGAGAAAGCGTCGCCGGCAGCAGCGGTGTCCGGGGCTTTCTTGGCGTACTCCAGGGCAGCCAGGCGGTCGATCAGGATGGCGTCGATACGGCCGATGCGCAGGTCCTGGAACTTGGTCGGGTCGTCGTTGTAGGTCTTGATGATGGCTTTGGGTTGGTTGTCCTTGAGCCATTGCTCGTAGTTGGTGCCCAGGCCCACACCGACTTTCTTGCCGGCCAGGTCGTCGGCGGTCTTGATAGCGTCGACGTTTTTCTTCAGGACCAGCGCCTGGATACCGGAGACGGTGTAAGGCTGGGAGAAGTCGTATTTCTTTTTACGTTCTTCGGAGATGGTCACTTGGTTGACCACGGCGTCCAGGCGCTTGGATTCCAGGGCGGCGAGGATGCCGTCCCATGGCGTCGCTTGCAGCTTGACCTTCACGCCCAGCTCCTTGGCCAGGGCTTCGGACAGTTCCACTTCGAAACCGCTCAGCTTGCCGCTTTCATCGACGAAGCTGAACGGCGGGTAAGTACCTTCCAGGCCGATCTTGATCTCGCCGGCTTTTTTGATGTTGCCCAGTTGTTCACCCGCGACTGCCTGGCCGATCAGGCCAGCCCCGAGTGCCAGGCCCAAAGTGCCAACCAGCAACGTGCGACGGAATACAGAAATAGTCATGAAGAGCCCCTGTGTTTTTATGGTGTGCGAAGCAGGTGACGCAGTAGTCGTATCCTGCCTTAAAGCGCGTAGCGCGTCTTCGCCTACGGCGCGACTATAAAGCCGGTTTTTAAGACTTGAAAATAATATAAATAAAACCTGATATTCCAATATTGAATATCAAGAGATTCTAATGTTGGAGGGGCTTGCCCCCGATAGCGGTGTATCAGCCACAGAAGTCATGACTGATACTCTGTCATCGGGGGCAAGCCCCCTCCCACATGCTGGTCCACATTTAGTCCGCGTTGATTCAGTTGAAGGCGCTGTTGTAGGCAAACAACGCCGGCGCCCCACCGGTATGCAGGAAAATGATCGGGCCATCCTCGAAGCGCTGGCGCCCGATACCGTCAAGCAAGCCGGCCATGGCCTTGCCAGTGTAGACCGGGTCCAGCAGCAGGCCTTCCTGGCTCGCCAGTAACTTGACCGCAGACAGCGTGCCGGCGTTCGGTTCGCCATAGCGCGGGCCGAAATATTCGTCCCACAGGATCACCTTGAAGGCCTCGGGAATATCCACACCCAGCAATTGGGCGGTGCGTTCGGCCAGGCCCTGCACTTTCGGCAACTGGGCTTCTTCGGTGCGTGATACGGTGATACCGATCACGGGCAACTGCGGCAGCACTTCACTCAACGCCAGGGCCAGGCCACTGTGGGTCCCCGCGCTGCCGGACGCCAGCACCACGGCGGCAAACTCGATGCCGCTGTCTTCGATCTGCGCGGCCAGCTCCAGGCCGGCGCGCACGTAACCCAGGGCGCCGAGGGCGTTGGAGCCGCCGATAGGCACCAGGTACGGCTGCTTGCCGTTGCTGCGCAGGCGGTCGGCGAGGGCGTTGAGCTGGTCGTCGACGTTGTCGAGGTTTTCGACCAGCTCTACCTTGGCGTCGAACAGGTCCAGCAGCAGGCGGTTGCCGTTGCCCAGGTAGTTGGGGTCTTCGGTGCCGGTGGGGTTTTCCAGCAGGGCGACGCAACCCAGGCCGAGCTTGGCGGCCAGCGCGGCGGTCTGGCGCACGTGGTTGGATTGGATCGCGCCGGCGGTCACCAGGGTGTCGGCGCCTTGGGCGATGGCATCGGCGGCCAGGTATTCGAGTTTGCGCAGCTTGTTGCCGCCCATGGCCAACGGGGTGGTGTCGTCGCGCTTGACGTAGATGTCCCTGCCCAACCAGGCCGACAGCCGCTCGAGTTTTTCCAGGGCGGTGGCGCCACCCAGCAGTTCCAGGCGGTTAAAACGGTCGAGTTGTTGTTTGATCATGGCTACGCACGGTTGATGAGGATGGGGCGACTATAGGCAGGCACTTTTCATCGGGCAACCGCCAATCGCTTATTCCGGATGGTTCTTAGTATTGCACCATTGGTTCTTAAGGGCGGCCAGGGTGCATACCGTAAAGTGAGCGCCATTACGTCAGGAGTGAAAACCGTGAGTGAGCGTTCCAGTCATTGGCAATTACAGACCATCGTCAGCCAGTTGCGCGGCGCCCGGGACCAGTGGCGCACGCGCAATGGCCGCTTGAGCGGTGAGCATGGTGGCCGCGAGTTGCCGTCCCGCGAGGCGGTGGCGCAGATCCTGGAGTCGTTGTGCGGTGCGCTGTTTCCGATGCGCCTGGGACCGGTGGACCTGCGTGAAGAAAGCGAAGATTTCTACGTCGGCCACACCTTGGATGTGGCGCTCAATGCCCTGCTCGGCCAGGCGCGCCTGGAACTGCGCTACGCCGCGCGTCAGAGCGGCGAGGACGACAGCGCCGTCGATGCTCACGCCATCCGCCTGATCCAGGATTTCGCCCTGGCCTTGCCGTCCCTGCGCAGCCTGTTGGACACCGACGTGCTGGCCGCCTACCACGGTGACCCGGCGGCGCGCAGCGTGGATGAAGTGCTGCTGTGCTACCCCGGCATCCTGGCGGTGATTCACCATCGCCTGGCCCACCACCTGTACCGTGCCGGTCTGCCGCTGTTGGCGCGCATCAGTGCCGAGATCGCCCACTCGGCCACCGGCATCGACATCCACCCCGGCGCGCAGATCGGCCCGAGTTTCTTTATCGACCATGGGACCGGTGTGGTCATCGGCGAAACCGCGATCATCGGCGAGCGCGTGCGCATCTACCAGGCCGTGACCCTGGGCGCCAAGCGCTTCCCGGCGGACGAGGACGGGCAGTTGCAGAAGGGCCATCCGCGTCACCCGATTGTCGAGGACGATGTGGTGATCTACGCCGGGGCGACCATCCTGGGGCGCATCACCATCGGCAAGGGCTCGACCATTGGCGGCAACGTGTGGCTGACCCGCAGCGTGCCGGCGGGGGCGAATATCACCCAGGCGAATTTGCAGCATGAAGATGGTGCGCAGAAGTAAGCAGCATGCTTACCGAATGTGGGAGGGGGCTTGCCCCCGATGGCGGAGTGTCAGTCAGCACCTCTGATACTGATACGGCGCCATCGGGGGCAAGCCCCCTCCCACATTTTGTGTGCATTTCACCTCCAGACTGCTGAACGATTTCCTCTTCTCGCCCGTCATACCAATCCTTGAGCTAGTGTAGGAATCACCTACCACTCAGCCCTGCGATTAGTCCCAGACCGCCTATCCATGTTTAACTTGAATGCTCGTTCAAGTTAAACCCGGTGGTTCGCTGCCCGCTCACAACAGGAGGCTTACCTTTGCTGAGTCCGTTATTGACAGCCACATCCCTCACCCTCGGGGTGCATCGTTCATGAGTGCATCGTCCACCCCATCCAGCGGCCTGGTGCGCATGAATGCGCCGGTCTTCTACTTCGCCGCGACGTTTATCCTGCTGTTCGGCATCACCGTCATCGCTATCCCTCAACAGGCCGGTGCCTGGCTGCTGGCGGCGCAAAACTGGGCGGCCAACACGGTCGGCTGGTACTACATGCTGGCGATGACCCTGTATCTGGTCTTCGTGGTGGTCACCGCGCTATCGGGCTACGGCAAGATAAAACTCGGTGCCGACCACGACGAGCCCGAATTCAGTTACCTGTCCTGGGCCGGCATGCTGTTCGCCGCCGGGATCAGCATCACGCTGTTCTTCTTCTGCGTCTCCGAGCCGCTGACGCACCTGGTGCAACCGCCGCAAGGCGCGCCGATGAACGCCGACGCCGCACGCCAGGCCATGCAGATCCTGTTCCTGCACTGGGGCCTGCACGGCTGGGGTGTGTTTGCGTTCGTGGGCATGGCCCTGGCGTACTTCGCCTACCGGCATAACCTGCCGCTGGCGTTGCGCTCGGCGTTGTACCCGCTGATCGGCAAACGCATCAATGGCCCCATCGGTTACGCGGTGGATGGCTTCGGCATCATCGCCACGGTGTTCGGCCTGGGCGCGGACATGGGCTTTGGGGTGCTGCACCTCAACTCAGGGCTGGATTACCTGTTCGGCATTGCCCATACCCAGTGGATCCAGGTTGGCCTCATCACCCTGATGATGGGCGCCGCGATCCTGGTCGCCGTGGCCGGCGTCGACAAGGGCGTGCGGGTGATGTCCGACATCAACATGCTGCTGGCCTGTGCGCTACTGCTGTTCGTGTTGTTCGCCGGGCCGACCCAGCATTTGCTCAACACCCTGATCCAGAACATCGGTGACTACCTGGGCGCCTTGCCGACCAAGAGTTTCGACGTGTACGCCTACGACAAACCCAGCGACTGGCTGGGCGGCTGGACCGTGTTCTACTGGGCCTGGTGGATTGCATGGTCGCCGTTCGTGGGCCTGTTCATCGCGCGTATTTCCCGTGGCCGTACCATCCGCGAATTCGTGTTTGGCGTGTTGCTGATCCCGCTGGGTTTCACCCTGGCGTGGATGTCGATCTTCGGCAACAGCGCCATCGACCAGGTGCTCAACCACGGCATGGCCGCACTCGGCCAGTCGGCCATCGATGACCCGTCGATGAGCCTCTACCTGCTGCTGGAAACCTACCCGTGGAGCAAGACAGTCATCGCGGTCACGGTGTTTATCAGCTTCGTATTCTTCGTCACCTCGGCCGACTCCGGCACCGTGGTGCTGTCGACCCTGTCGTCCAAGGGCGGCAACGCCGATGAAGACGGGCCGAAATGGCTGCGGGTGTTCTGGGGGGCGATGACCGCGCTGGTCACCAGTGCCTTGCTGTTCGCCGGCAGTATCGACTCGCTCAAGTCAGCGGTGGTGCTGACCTCGCTGCCGTTCTCGATGATCCTGCTGCTGATGATGTGGGGGCTGCACAAGGCGTTCTACCTCGAATCGCAGAAGCAGATCGCCCAGTTGCACTCGCTGGCGCCGGTTTCGGCAGCGCGCAAAGGCCGGGGCGGCTGGCGTCAGCGTTTGAGCCAGGCGGTGCATTTCCCGTCGCGGGACGAGGTGTATCGCTTCCTGGAGTCAACCGTGCGTCCGGCGATTGAAGAGGTAACGGCGGTGTTCGTCGAGAAGGGCCTGAGTGTGGTCACCCAGCCCGACCCGTCCAACGACAGCGTCAGCCTGGAAATCGGCCATGGCGAGGAGCATCCGTTCGTTTACCAGGTGCAGATGCGCGGCTACTTCACGCCGTCGTTTGCCCGTGGCGGCATGGGCTCCAAAGAGATCAACAACCGTCGCTACTACCGGGCGGAAGTGCACTTGGCCGAGGGCAGTCAGGACTACGACCTGGTGGGTTACACCAAGGAGCAGATCATCAACGACATCCTCGACCAATACGAGCGACACTTGCAGTTCCTGCACCTGGTGCGTTGACGCTCAACGCAGGCCTGTCAGAGCAGCTTTATGTGGGAGGGGGCTTGCCCCCGATAGCGGAGTGTCAGTATCCGATGAGCTGGCTGGCCTACCGCAATCGGGGGCAAGCCCCCTCCCACAAAAGTATGTGCAAGGCCCTGAATTTTCGGGTTTTCTTAAATTTAATTTCATCCGTCACCCGCCGGTTTTGACGCGCAACTGTCATCTGGCCACTGCGTAATTGTGTGAAGCGTTTGACGCTTTCATTTCAGAACAGTGACGGAGACCGGTACCAATGAAGACGTTGATAAGCCCTATGGTGGGTGCCGCCATGGCGAGCTTTATGCTGTCCGCCCATGCCGATTTTATCGATGACAGCCACGCCGATGTGACCCTGCTCAACCGCTACCTCAACCAGCAGGGGCGTGACGTGGTGAACAGCAACGCCAAGGCCCACAGCATTCGCGATTGGGGCCAGGGTTTCGAGTTCAACTTCAAGTCCGGCTACACCGAAGGCCCGGTGGGGTTTGGCCTGGATCTGCAGGCGTTCTATGGGTTGAAGCTGGACTCCGGTGGCGATCTCAACGACAAGGATCACCAGGGCCGCTACCCCGGCAGCATGTTCCCGCTGGACAACGGCAAGTCCGCCGACCAGTTCGGCGTGTTGAGCCCGACGTTCAAGATGCGTTTCGCCAAGGACGAGTTGCGCCTGGGTACGCTCTACGGCAACAACCCGGTGCTGGCTAACACCGACGGGCGCCTGTACCAGCAGACCAACACCGGCGTGCAACTGGTGTCCAAGGACCTCAGTGATTTCACCTTCACCGGCGGCGATATCTTCAAGACCAAGATCCGCAACGAAACCGGCGACCAGGGCATGATTACCGCCGGTGGCACCAAAGAGAGCGATCGCTTCCTGTTCGGCGGTGCGGACTACACCGGCATCCAGAACACCACGGCCAGCCTGTGGTACTCCAACCTTGAGGATTACTACCAGCAGTTCTTCCTTGGCGCCAAGCGCCATGACGCCTTGTCGGTGGGCGCTATCGACACCGATGTGCGGGTGTTCCGCAGCCTGGGCGTGGGCGGCAACGCTGACGGAGACAAAGACTTCGCGGCGGCGGGCCTCTACGGTGACGGCACGGGCAAGGGTCGGATCAACCAGACCACCGCCAGCCTGCTTGAGAGCTACAGCCTGGACGGCCATACCGTTGGCCTGGGCATCCAGAAAAACAGTGGCGACAGCGATTTTCCGTACCTGGATTCCGGCCTGAACAGCGGTGACAACCGCCAAGGCCCAGGTTCAGGCGCCGACACTCCGGCGCTGACCAACATGCAGTTGAATAAATTTCAACACGCCGGTGAGCGCACGTGGCTTGCGCAGTACAAGTATGACTTCGGTAAGCTGGGCCTCATGGGCCTGACGTTCTCCGCCGCCTATGCCCACGGCGATGACATCCGCACGGCGCAAGGCACTACCAGCGAATGGGAACGCAACGTCGCCGTGGCGTATCAAGTGCCCACTGGCACCCTTAAAGGCCTGGGTGTCACCTGGAAAAACGCCCACGCCAGCCCGGACATCAGCGGTGCCACCGTGCAGGATGAAAACCGCTTCTATGTGAGTTATGTCGTTCCACTCTGGTAGGCAATTGCTGTAGAACGGAACGGCAGACTTAAGCGATTCAGCTGGTTAAAAGGCCTGGGAATAACCTTATTTCCAGGCCTTATTTGCCGACGTCCAAGAGAGGATTCGATGACTTACATTGCTGCCGAAAACCGCTATGAATCTATTCCGTATCGCCGCGTAGGCCGCAGTGGACTGGTGCTGCCCGCACTGTCCCTGGGGCTGTGGCACAACTTTGGCGACAGCACCCCGATCGACACCCAGCGGGCCCTGCTGCGCACCGCGTTCGACCTGGGCATCAACCACTTCGACCTGGCCAACAACTACGGCCCGCCGTACGGCAGCGCCGAAATCAACTTCGGCCGTTTGCTGCGCGAAGACTTCAAGCACTACCGCGACGAACTGATCATCTCCAGCAAGGCCGGCTGGGACATGTGGCCCGGCCCTTACGGCCAGGGCGGCGGCTCACGCAAGTACGTGCTGGCCAGCCTCGACCAGAGCCTGCAACGCCTGGGTGTCGACTATGTGGACATCTTCTACTCCCACCGTTTTGACGCCGACACCCCGCTGCAAGAAACCGCCAGCGCCCTCGCGACCGCGGTGCAACAAGGCAAGGCGTTGTACGTCGGCATCTCGTCCTACTCGGGGGTAAAAACCCGCGAAATCGCTGCGCTGCTCCAAGAGTGGAAAGTGCCGTTGCTGATCCATCAGCCGGCCTACAACCTGCTCAATCGCTGGGTGGAAAAAGACCTGCTGGACACCACCGAAGAACTCGGTGCCGGGGTGATTGCGTTCACGCCATTGGCCCAGGGTCTGCTGACCGACAAATACCTCAACGGCGTGCCGGCGGATGCGCGGGTGAATCGCCCGGGGGGTGGTTCGTTGCAGGCCAAGCACCTGTCCGAAGCCAACATCGCCCACGTGCGTGCGCTGAATGAGATCGCCAAGCGTCGTGGTCAGAGCCTGGCGCAACTGGCGTTGGCCTGGACCCTGCGTGACCCACGGGTGACCAGTGCGCTGATCGGTGCGAGCCGGCCGGAGCAGATTATCGAGAACGTCGGGGCGTTGAAGAACTTGAGCTTCAGCGCGGAAGAACTGGCGGAGATCGATCGGTTTGCGCAGGAAGGTGGGATTAACTTGTGGGAAAAGCCGTCCACGGCTGAATAACTGGTCATCACTCGGCCATTGTGGGAGGGGCTTGCCCCCGATGAGGGTGGGTCAATCACTGATTAGTTGGCCGACAATCTGCTATCGGGGGCAAGCCCCCTCCCACACTTTGATCTTCAGTGTTGCTGAGATCGTGTGGGCCTAGAACGGCACATCCCCCAAAATCGTCGCCCGGTGCATCACCCGCCGCTGCGGCCGGTAATCATCCACCGCGTAATGCTGCGTCACGCGGTTATCCCAGAACGCCACATCGTTTTCCTGCCAGCGCCAGCGAATGGTGAACTCCGGGCGTGTCGCGTGGGCGAACAAGAGCTTCAAGATCGCCTCGCTCTCCGCCGGTTCAAGCTCATTGATCCTGGTGGTAAACCCATCACTCACAAACAGCGACTTGCGCCCACTCACCGGATGCGTACGCACCACCGGGTGCGATAACGGCGGGTTCTTCCTGCGGGTTTCTTCCCAGCGAGCCAGGTCTTCGGCGGTGTTGCCAAAGCGCTCCAGCGGGAAGGACTTGGTGAAGTCATGGGTCGCCGTCAGCCCGTCGAGCAAGCGCTTCAACGGTGCGGACAACGCTGCATAGGCCGCAATCCCGCTGGCCCACAGCGTATCGCCACCAAACGCCGGCAGCAGCTTGGCGCTGAGTACTGCACCGAGTGCCGGAGTGGGCAGGAAGGTCACGTCGGTGTGCCACACGGCGTTGTCGCGCACATCCGTGACGGCGGTGTCGAGGATCAGCACTTCGGGCTGTTCCGGCACGTTGGGGTAGATCGGGTGAATATGCAGGTCGCCAAAATTCGCCGCGAACCGTGCTTGCTGTTGGGGGTTGATTGGTTGATCACGGAAGAACAGCACCGAGTGCTGGAGCAACGCCTGTTCGATGGCATCGCGCTCTTCAATGTTCAACGGCTGGGTGATATCGACGCCACTGATCAGGGCACCCAATGCGGTGCTGATGGGGGTAACGGTCAGGCTGCTCATGCGGTTCTCATTCACTCAGTGTGCCTGGCCATGCCACGGCACCAGTTTACGCTGCAGGGCACGCAGGCCCATTTCCATGGCGAAGGCGATCAGGGCGATCACCAGAATCCCCAGCACCACCACATCGGTAACCAGGAACTGCGCCGCCGACTGCACCATGAAGCCCAGGCCGCTGGTGGCCGCGATCAATTCGGCGGCGACCAATGTCGACCAACCCACCCCCAGCCCGATGCGCACGCCGGTGAGGATGTCGGGCAGTGCGCTCGGCAGGATCACATGGCGAATCAATTGTGCACGGGTGGCGCCCAACGACTGCGCCGCCCGCAGCTTGGCCGGGTCGACGGTACGCACGCCGGTGGCGGTGGCGATGGCAATCGGCGCAAAGATCGCCAGGTAGATCAGCAGCACCTTGGACAGCTCGCCAATGCCGCACCAGATCACGATCAGCGGCAGGTAGGCCAGCGGCGGGATCGGTCGATAAAACTCGATTAGCGGGTCGAGGATGCCACGGGCGATACGGTTGGAACCGATGGCGATCCCCAACGGCACGGCGGTCAACACGGCAAAGCCCAGGCCCAGGCCGATACGGCTGAGGCTCGCGCCCAGGTGCTGCCACAAGGTGGAATCCATATAGCCGCTGGTCGCCAGCAGCCAGCCCTTTTGCAGCACGGCGGACGGCGGTGGCAGGAACAGCGGCTCGATCAAACCGCTGGCGGTCACCGCCCACCAGAGGGCCAGCAACGCGAACAGGGTCAGCAGGCTGATCCAGCGCGTGCTCAGGGTGCGTCGTACCGGGACCACTGCGTTCGCCACCGGTTTGGTCACCGTGGCGGGAAGTTCGTAGCTGCTCATGCGGACACCTGCCGTTGGGAGAACACTTTGCCCAGCACGTGTTCGCGGGTTTCGATAAAGCGTGGGTCGGACTTGATCGCCCGCGCCGACTCACCGGCGGCGTAGCGTTGGCCGAAGTTCAGGTGCAGGCGTTCGACGATCTGGCCGGGGTTGGGCGCCAGCAGGATCAGGTCGGTGGCGAGGAACACCGCTTCTTCGATGTCGTGGGTAATCAGGAACACCGGCTTGGACGTGCGCCGCCAGACTTGCAGCAACAGCTCCTGCATCTGTTCGCGGGTGAAGGCATCAAGGGCGCCGAAGGGCTCGTCCATCAGCAGCACGCGAGGGTCGGCCGCCAGGGCGCGGGCCAGCCCAACGCGTTGCTTCTGGCCACCGGAAAGCTGCCAGATACGGCGGTTGTCGAAACCGGCGAGGTCCACCAGCGCGAGCATTTCCCGGGCGCGTACTTCACGTTGCGCCTTGGGTACGCCGGCCAGCTCCAGGCCGAAGCCGACGTTGGCCAGCACGTCCTGCCAAGGCAGCAGGGCGTCGTCCTGGAACACTACGCCACGTTCGGCACTGGGACCTTTGACCGGCACGCCATCGAGGGTGATGCGCCCGGCGCAAGGCTCGACGAAACCGGCAATCAGGTTCAACAGCGAGGTCTTGCCACTGCCGGACGGGCCGAGAGCCACCAGCAACTGCTGGGGCCCCAGGTCGAGTGAAATGTCTGACAGTACCGGTTCTGTGGCGCCTGGGTACTGTGCGCTGATGCGCTCCAGTTGTAGCAAGGCCATCGCAATGAACTCCCGATCAGTGAGTGATGAATTTGGCGCTGACGTAAGGGGCGTAGTCCGGCAGTACAGCGTCGACCTTGCCTTGTTCCTTGAGGAACGCGGCGGTGTCGGTCACGGCTTGGGTGGTCGGTGCGCCCAGCAGGGTCACCTGGTCAGCGGCCAGCGGGTAGACGTTGCCTTGCAGCAGCAGTGGGATGTCGCTGGCCTTGGCGCCGGAGAGTTTCACCAGTTTGTCGACGTTGCCTGTGTCGGCGAGCCAGGCTTGTGGGTCTTTGCGGTACGCCGCGTAGGCATCCAGGGTGACTTTGGCAAACGCCGTGACGATTTCCGGGTGCTTCTCGGCAAAGTCCTTGCGCACGATCCAGGCATCGAAGGTCGGCGCGCCGAACTTGGCCAGCTCGCCGGAAGTGATCAGCACTTTGCCGTTCTCTTTGGCGACGCCCAGGGCTGGGTCCCACACGTAAGTTGCGTCGATATCCCCGCGTTTCCAGGCGGCGATGATCGCCGGTGGTGCGAGGTTGAGGATGGTCACTTTGGACGGGTCGATGTTCCAGTGCTTCAGGGCGGCCAGCAGGCTGTAGTGCCCGGTGGACACGAAGGGCACAGCGACTTTCTTGCCGACCAGGTCCTGCGGGCTGTTGATCCCGGAACCGTTGCGCGCCACCAGCGCTTCGGCGCCGCCGATCTGGGTGGCCACGAGGAAGGTTTCCACCGGTACTTTTCGGGTGATGGCTGCGGTCAGCGGGCTGGAGCCGAGGTAGCCGATCTGCACGTCGCCGGAGGCGATGGCGGCGATGATGTCGGCACCGTTGTCGAATTTGCGCCAGTTGATCTTGGCGTTGGTGGCTTTTTCATAGGCGCCGTCGGCCTGGGCGACTTTGGCCGGGTCCACGGTAGTCTGGTAAGCGATGGTTACATCCGCCGCCTGGGCAAACAGGCTGGCACCGGCCAGGGACAATGCGGCCAGGAGGCGCAAAGGGGTTAACAGTTTCAAGGGGAAGCTCCTCAATCAGGCGGCCGAGGGTCGGCGTGTGAGGAGACTAAATGATCTAAGAATCCGAAAATAAATAACATTTTCGAATTAGCTTATGAGAAGAGTTGTGAGCGCTGACCCTCAATCGGGTGGAAGTCAAATGTGGGAGGGGGCTTGCCCCCTCCCACATTTGCCCCGTTTTCAGCTTACTTAGTTGCTGATGGCGAGGATGCTGGCCTGGTACGACCCCACAAACACATCGAAATCCCCCACTTCGTTCTGCTCCAGCTCGGCTTGCTGCGCCAGCGACGTCCGCGCCAGCTCTTCAAAACGCGCCTGCTCTTCAGCCGCCAGCGGCTCCTTGCGGAAATGCTCGGCGTGCAGCTGGCTCTGATGCAGGGAGAATTGCGCAAAACTCTCTTTACGCTCGGCCATCGCCGCCAGCACCTGCGCCGACGGGGTCAGGGACGAATCGTTGACCTTGGCCAACTGGGCGTCCAGCGCCTGGCTATGCTCGGTGATGCCGTGGCTCTCATCCAGCAAGGCCGCCAGCGGTGCAATCTGCTCCAGCAGCTCGGACGCCCATTCCTTCATGTCCACCGCCTGGCCTTGGCGTTGCAATTGCAGGCCCGGACGGCGACCTTCCTTGACCACGCTGAGGAAGTTGGAGGTGGCGTTGCCGCACTCGTTGTTGGCGAACAGCGGGCTGTCGTTCAGTGCGCAGAACAGCAGGAAGGCGTCGAGGAAGCGCGACTCTTGCAAGTCGATGCCCATGGGCAGGAACGGGTTGATGTCCAGGCAGCGTACTTCGATGTACTGGATGCCACGGGCCATCAGCGCCTGAATCGGCCGCTCGCCGGTATAGGTCACGCGCTTGGGGCGGATGTTGGAGTAGTACTCGTTTTCGATCTGCAGGATGTTGGTGTTGAGCTGTACCCACTCACCGTCCTTGTGCGTGCCGATTTCGACGTAGGGCGCGTAGGGCGTTGCCACCGCTTCGCGCAGGCTGTCGGTGTAGCTGGCCAGGTCGTTGTAGCACGGCGTGAGGCCGGCCTGGGCGTTGCTCTGGTAACCCAGGTCACTCATGCGCAGGCTGGTGGCGTAGGGCAGGTACAGGGTATCGGCGTCGAGCACTTCCAATTGGTGCGAGCGACCGCGCAGAAACCCGGCGTCCAGGGCCGGCGAAGCACCGAACAGGTACATCAACAGCCAGCTGTAGCGGCGGAAGTTACGGATCAGCGCGATATAGGCGTTGGACTGGTAGTCGCGGTCGGTGCCGACAAACCCTTCGGTTTCCTTGAGCAACGGCCACAGTGCCTCGGGCAACGAGAAGTTGTAGTGGATGCCGGCGATGCACTGCATGGTCTTGCCGTAACGCAGGGCCAGGCCCTTGCGGTACACGTACTTGAGCTGGCCGATATTGGAGGTGCCGTAGTAGGCAATCGGAATATCTTCCTCGGCCGGCAACGGGCACGGCATCGAGGGGCTCCACAGGTATTCGCTGCCGAGCTTGGTATAGGCAAAGCGATGGATCTTGTCCAGGCTGCTCAGGGTATCGGCCGGGTTGGGCAGGGCGGGAGTGATGAACTCCAGCAGCGATTCGGAGTAGTCGGTGGTGATCTGTTCGTGGGTCAACGCGGCGCCCAGGGCTTCAGGGTGCGGCGTTTGCGCCAGTCGACCCTCACCGGTGACACGCAGGCATTCGCGCTCGATGCCGTGCAAGCACTGCTCTAGCAGGGAGAGGTGTTCGCGCTTGCCGAGCAAGGCCAGGCGGCGGTTGAGAAGTTCGCTCAAGTTGGATTCCTTCACGCGTCAGTCGCCCCAATATGGGGGTGGGCAGGACGGTCTACAAGGGTGAAGTTGAAACTGGCGTGATCGCCTGGTTTTGAGTCGATTTGACCCGCTCTGAATATGCCGACTTCACTCCATGAATTTGGCTACAGCGCAGCGAGAAAATTCCGACGCCGTTAGTGCAGCGCCGAAATTAACTCAAATCGGGGGTGGGGAGCTATAGGACAGCGAAGGTGCCCTGTGCTTTTGCGACAAGTCTTTCGTCCTGATACACCTCCGCCTCGACCACCAGCGTGCGGCGGCCGGCATGAATCACCCGGCTGGTGCACAGCACGTCACCGTCCGACACGGCGCGGATGTAATTGATCTTGCACTCGATGGTCGCGCTCTGCTGGTCGAAACCATGGGAGCTGGAACAGGCCAGCCCCATCGTAATGTCCACCAGGCTGAAAATCGCCCCACCATGGAGCTTGCCCGCGCGGTTGCGCAGTTGCGGCTCCAGGGTCAGGGCCACCTCGGCAACGCCTTCTTCAAGGCGTTGCAGGCGGCAGCCGATCAGTTCGCTGAAGGCGCTCTGGGTCAAGCCGGCCGGGATTTCCATCAACGTTTCTTCAACTGTTTGGCGTTGGCGAACAGCGAGGCCATGGCGTTGTTGCTTGGCGCGGCGGTGGCGGCTTCCTTGCGCGGTGTATTGTTTTCAGAGCGGTTCTGCGACTGGCGCGGTGCCGAGCCTGGGCGTGCACCACGGGCACCGTCGATTTTCTCGCCGGGGGTGTCGCTCATGCGCATCGACAGGCCAACGCGTTTGCGCGGGATGTCGACTTCCATGACTTTGACCTTGACCACGTCGCCGGCCTTGACTGCTTCGCGGGGATCCTTGATGAATTTCTCCGAAAGCGCAGAGATATGCACCAAACCGTCCTGATGCACGCCGATGTCCACAAAGGCGCCGAAGTTGGTCACGTTGGTCACCACGCCTTCGAGGATCATGCCCGGTTGCAGGTCCTTGAGGTCTTCGACACCGTCCTGGAACTCGGCGGTCTTGAACTCGGGGCGTGGGTCGCGGCCCGGTTTTTCCAGCTCTTGCAGGATGTCGGTGATGGTCGGTACGCCGAAGGTTTCGTCGGTGTACTTCTTGGGATCCAGGCGCTTGAGGAACGCGGCGTCGCCGATCAGTGAACGGATGTCGCGGTCGGTCTCGGCAGCGATGCGTTGCACCAGCGGGTAGGCTTCCGGGTGGACCGCAGACGCGTCAAGCGGGTTGTCGCCATTCATGACGCGCAGGAAGCCGGCGGACTGTTCGAAGGTTTTTTCACCCAGGCGTGCGACTTTTTTCAGCGCGGCGCGGGTTTTGAACGCGCCGTTTTCGTCACGGTGGCTGACGATGTTCTGCGCCAGGGTGGCGTTGAGGCCGGAGATTCGCGCCAGCAGTGCCACGGAGGCGGTGTTCACGTCGACGCCCACGGCGTTTACGCAGTCTTCCACCACCGCATCCAGGCCGCGCGCCAGCTTTAGCTGCGACACGTCGTGCTGGTACTGGCCGACACCGATGGATTTAGGGTCGATTTTCACCAGTTCGGCCAACGGATCCTGCAGGCGACGGGCGATGGAGACCGCGCCACGGATCGACACGTCGAGGTCCGGAAATTCCTTGGACGCCAGTTCCGACGCCGAGTACACCGAAGCGCCGGCCTCGGAAACCATGACCTTGGTCATCTTCATGGCTGGGTATTTTTTGATCAGTTCGGCGGCCAGCTTGTCGGTTTCGCGGCTGGCGGTGCCGTTGCCGATGGCGATCAGGTCCACCGCGTGCTTGGCGCACAAGGCGGCCAGGATCGCCAGGGTCTGGTCCCATTTGTTGTGCGGCACATGCGGATACACCGTGGCGTGGTCCAGCAGTTTGCCGGTGGAGTCCACCACGGCAACCTTGCAGCCGGTACGCAGGCCTGGGTCCAGGCCCAGGGTCGCGCGCGGGCCGGCCGGGGCAGCCAGCAGCAGGTCGTGCAGGTTGTGGGCGAACACGTTGATCGCCTCGGTTTCGGCGCCGTCGCGCAGCTCGCCGAGCAGGTCGGTTTCCAGGTGGGTGTAGAGCTTGACCTTCCAGGTCCAGCGCACCACTTCGCCGAGCCACTTGTCCGCAGGACGGTTCTGATTCTGGATGCCGAATTGTTGACCGATCATGCCCTCGCAGGGGTGCATGGTGCCTGGCAATTCGTCGCCGACCTTCAGCGCGGAGCTGAGAATGCCTTCGTTGCGGCCACGGAAAATCGCCAGTGCGCGGTGGGACGGCATGCTTTTCAGCGGCTCGTCGTGTTCGAAGTAATCGCGGAACTTGGCGCCTTCTTCCTCTTTGCCGGCGATGACGCGGGCGCTGAGGATGGCTTCCTGCTTCAGGTAGCTGCGCAGCTTTTCCAGCAGGCTGGCGTCTTCGGCAAAGCGTTCCATCAGGATGTACTTGGCGCCTTCGAGGGCGGCCTTGACGTCGGCGACGCCTTTTTCAGCATCAATGAAGCGGGCGGCTTCAGCTTCCGGAGCCAGTGAGGGGTCATTGAACAGACCGTCGGCCAGCTCGCCCAGGCCGGCTTCCAGGGCGATCTGGCCCTTGGTGCGACGCTTTTGTTTGTACGGCAGGTAGAGGTCTTCGAGGCGGGTCTTGGTGTCGGCGAGCTTGATGTCGCGCTCGAGTTGTGGGGTCAACTTGCCCTGTTCCTCGATGCTGGCGAGGATGCTGATGCGCCGTTCGTCGAGTTCTCGCAGGTAGCGCAGGCGCTCTTCCAGGTGACGCAGTTGGGTGTCGTCGAGGCTGCCGGTCACTTCTTTACGGTAACGGGCGATGAAGGGCACCGTGGAGCCTTCATCCAGTAGAGCGACGGCCGCTTCGACCTGTTGTGGGCGTACACCGAGTTCCTCGGCGATGCGGCTGTTGATGCTGTCCATAAAACCACCTGAAATTCTGAAAAGCAGCTCGCAGGCCCGGAAAACAAGGCCCTGGGAGGCTGGTTGAGCGGCCCGACTGGCGCCGCTGCCTGGGTCAAGAGGCAGCCTATTGACCCTCGAAATCGAAAAATTCGCGACAAGCGGGTGAAAAAAGCCTCGGCAGCAAACGGTAACGATCTGACGTTGCCCTGCACGGCGGCGGCGCATTATAACCAGCGTTCTGTCCTTGGGGGGGATTGCGCCCACGGTTGTAGGGCGCGGGTTCGCTGGCGGTAGAGGAAAAATCTGCTAACAATGCACACGGTGCGTATAACGGCAGCTAGGCCATAATGCGCGCCGAGATAAGAGGAGCATCCAATGAGCAGCACTGCACAAACTGCTGAAGGCGAAAAAATTCTCATCGTTGATGACGATCCGGGGCTGAGCAGCCTGCTGGAGCGTTTCTTCAACTCCAAGGGTTACCGTGCCCGCGCGGTGCCGAATACCGAGCAGATGGACCGCCTGCTGGGGCGCGAAGTGTTCAACCTGGTCGTACTCGACCTCATGCTGCCCGGTGAAGACGGCCTGACCGCCTGCAAGCGCCTGCGCGGCGCGAACAACCAGATTCCAATCATCATGCTCACCGCCAAGGGCGATGAGTTGAGCCGTATCAAGGGCCTGGAACTGGGCGCTGATGACTACCTGGCCAAACCCTTCAACCCTGATGAGCTGATGGCACGGGTCAAGGCCGTATTGCGTCGCCAGGCCCCGCCGGTACCGGGCGCACCGGGCAGTGAAGACGAAAGTGTCACCTTTGGCGACTACGAACTGTCGCTGGCGACCCGTGAGCTCAAGCGTGGCGATGAAGTGCACATGCTCACCACCGGCGAATTCGCCGTGCTCAAGGCCCTGGTGATGAACGCTCGCCAGCCGCTGACCCGCGACAAGTTGATGAACCTGGCCCGTGGCCGGGAATGGGATGCCCTGGAACGTTCCATCGACGTACAGATCTCCCGTCTGCGTCGGATGATCGAGCCGGACCCGTCCAAACCACGGTATATCCAGACGGTGTGGGGCGTAGGTTATGTGTTTGTGCCGGATGGCAACAAAACCAGTTGACCGATGATTTGCAGTTACGGGCCTCCCGGTGTCTGACTCCATGAGGGTCGACGGGATGCCCGGCGTCTGCAATTCTGCGAGCGCCGCTCGTTTCTGCAAGGTATCCAGCTGTCTTCTATGAAAACCCCGTTGTGGTTCCCCCAAAGTTTCTTCTCCCGCACCCTCTGGCTGGTGCTGATCGTCGTTCTGTTTTCCAAGGCACTCACGCTGGTTTATCTGTTGATGAACGAGGACGTGCTGGTGGATCGACAATACAGTCACGGTGTTGCCCTGACGCTACGTGCCTATTGGGCAGCTGACCCTGAGAATCGCGAAAAAATCGCCAAGGCCGCTACGTTGGTCCGTGTGGCGGGCGCGGGTGTGCCGGAAGGTGAGCAGCATTGGCCCTACAGTGAGATCTATCAGCGCCAGATGCAGGCCGAACTCGGTGAGGACACCGAAGTGCGGCTGCGCATGCATGTATCGCCGGCATTGTGGGTGCGAGCGCCGAGCCTGGGCGAGGACTGGTTGAAGGTGCCGTTGTATCCGCATCCGCTGCGGGGGCAGAAGATCTGGAACGTGCTGGGCTGGTTCTTGGCGATTGGGCTGCTTTCAACGGCGTCGGCGTGGATCTTTGTGCGTCAGCTCAACCAGCCGCTCAAGCGTCTTGTGTTTGCCGCCCGCCAATTGGGTCAGGGGCGTAGTGTGCGCCTGCCGGTCAGCGATACGCCCAGCGAAATGACCGAGGTGTATGGCGCGTTCAACCAGATGGCGGAAGACGTCGAACAGGCCGGGCGTGAGCGCGAGCTGATGCTGGCGGGGGTGTCCCACGACTTGCGCACACCGTTGACGCGATTGCGCCTGTCGCTGGAGTTGATGGGCAACCATACTGATCTCACCGATGACATGGTCCGCGACATTGAGGACATGGACGCGATTCTCGACCAGTTCCTGGCGTTTATCCGCGATGGCCGTGATGAGGTGGTGGAGGAAGTCGACCTGACGGACCTGGTGCGTGAGGTGGTCGCGCCCTATAACCAGAACGGCGAACAGGTGCGCATGCGTCTGGAGCCGATCCAGCCGTTTGCGTTGCGTCGGGTGTCGATGAAGCGCCTGTTGAACAACCTGATTGGCAACGCCTTGCATCACGCCGGTTCAGATGTGGAGGTGGCGGCGTATGTGTCTGGCGACAGTGCAGCGCCCTATGTGGTGCTGAGCGTGATGGACCGGGGGGCAGGCATCGACCCGGATGAATTGGAAGGCATCTTCAACCCCTTCACCCGTGGCGACCGTGCCCGGGGTGGCAAGGGCACTGGCCTTGGGTTGGCGATTGTGCGGCGGATTGCCTCGATGCATGGTGGCAATGTTGAGTTGCGCAACCGCGAAGAGGGTGGCCTGGAGGCGCGGGTGCGTTTGCCGCTTGGGCTGATGTTGCCCCGCGACGCGGTCTAAGCACCGACACAGGTCAAATGTGGGAGCGGGCTTGCCCGCGAATGCAGGGGGGCAGTCGATACATATTTGACTGATCCACCGCTTTCGCGAGCAAGCCCGCTCCCACACTGGTTTGTGGCGGTTGATCAGCCCTTGCCCTTGGTCCTGGTCATATTCGGCCCACCATTCTTCTCCAGATGCTGAATGATGATCCCCGCCACATCCTTCCCGGTGGTGGTCTCAATGCCTTCCAAGCCCGGCGACGAATTCACCTCCATCACCAGTGGCCCGTGGTTGGAGCGCAGGATATCCACACCCGCCACGGCCAACCCCATGACCTTGGCCGCCCGCAGTGCGGTCATGCGTTCTTCCGGGGTGATCTTGATCAGGCTGGCACTACCGCCACGGTGCAGGTTGGAGCGGAATTCCCCCGGCTTGGCTTGGCGCTTCATCGCTGCAATCACCTTGTCGCCCACCACGAAGCAGCGGATATCCGCACCGCCAGCCTCCTTGATGTATTCCTGCACCATGATGTTCTGCTTGAGGCCCATGAACGCCTCGATCACGGATTCGGCCGCCGTCGCGGTTTCACACAGCACCACGCCGATACCCTGGGTGCCTTCCAGCACTTTGATCACCAGCGGCGCGCCATTGACCATGTCGATCAGGTCAGGGATGTCGTCGGGGGAGTGGGCGAAGCCAGTCACCGGTAGGCCGATACCACGGCGCGACAGCAGCTGCAGGGAGCGCAGTTTGTCCCGCGAGCGAGCAATGGCTACCGATTCGTTGAGGGGAAACACCCCCATCATTTCAAACTGGCGCAACACCGCGCAGCCATAAAACGTTACCGAAGCGCCGATACGGGGGATGACGGCATCAAACCCCTCCAGCGGCTTGCCCCGGTAGTGGATCTGCGGCTTGTGGCTGGCAATGTTCATATAGGCACGCAACGTGTCGATCACCACCATTTCGTGGCCACGTTCGGTGCCGGCCTCAACCAGGCGGCGGGTGGAATACAGACGCGGGTTTCGCGACAGCACAGCAATCTTCATGCAGCACCTGGGGCAGATAGGGTAGAGACCGGGAACACCGGCTTGTCTTGAACGTACTTGATACCGGGATTGACCACCAATTGGCCGTCAATCAAGGCTTTGGAGCCCAGCAACAGGCGGTAACGCATGGCCTTGCGGCAGGCCAGGGTGAACTCCACCCGCCATACCCGATCACCCAGCGCCAGCGTGGTGCTGATGACATAGCGCACCTGCGCATGGCCATTGGAGCTCTTGATGGTTTTCATCGTCACCAGGGGCGCTTCGCAGCGGCGGTGACGCAATTGCACGACGCTGCCCAAGTGCGCGGTAAAACGCACCCACTGCTCGCCGTCGCGCTCAAACGGCTCAATGTCGGTGGCGTGCAGACTTGAGGTGCTGGCACCGGTGTCGATCTTCGCGCGCAGGCCTGCCACTCCCAGATCGGGAAGTGCCACCCACTCACGCAGACCCACAACGGTCAAATGGTCAAATGTCTTCAATATGGATAACCGATCAATTCGCCCAGGCCTGAGGGGATACCTCGGCCAGGGCTTTAAATGCAGGCTTGGCGAACCAGTAGCCTTGCATCAGAAATATTCCGCAGTCGGAGAGAAAGTCCCGTTCGCCGGCACTTTCGATGCCTTCGGCGATGACAGTAACCCCCAACTGCTCACAGATTGTGACAATCCCCTGGACGATGACCTGACGGACACGGTCCTGATCAACATCGCGGATCAGCGCCATGTCGAGTTTGATCAGGTCAGGTTGGAAATCGGCCAGCAGGTTCAGCCCCGAATAGCCCGCGCCGAAATCGTCGATGGCG
The DNA here is from genome assembly GCF_055380095.1 of Pseudomonas allii. Taxonomy (NCBI): domain Bacteria; kingdom Pseudomonadati; phylum Pseudomonadota; class Gammaproteobacteria; order Pseudomonadales; family Pseudomonadaceae; genus Pseudomonas; species Pseudomonas allii. Next base: position 253,492 of record NZ_AP039450.1, read on the forward strand.
GTCTTGAAGCCGAATTCGCGGTATTCACGCAGAATATTCGTCAAATGGCGATAGTTATCTACATGCTCGCTTTCCAGGGTTTCGAAAATCAGCCGGTTCAACGGAAAATTATGTGCGCGAGCCGCTTCCAGGGTGCTACGGATGCACAGTTCCGGGCGGTACACGGCATTGGGCATGAAGTTGATCGAAAGGTGCGTTTGCATGCCCAAGGTCGCCGCACCGGCGATCGCCTGGGTTCGGCAGCGTTGGTCGAAGCGGTAGCGGTTGCTTTCGTTGACTTGGTCCAGCACCGACAGCGCCCCTTCGCCTTGTGTGCCACGCACCAGGGCTTCGTGGGCAAAGATCGAATGGTCCCGCAGGTCTACGATAGGCTGGTAAGCGAACGCAAAATCGAACCCGAGGGGCTCGCTTTGCTGGCAACCCACACAGCGCTGGTTGGGCGAGGTGAGTGAAAGGGGAAATTCGGTCACAGCATACCTCGCGAAAACAGGGTGCTACCTGGCGTATCTTAGGTGAGCCTGGGGGTTTATGCGTCGAAGGGTTTCAACGGTAAAGTTGCGACATTTTTCAGAGTGAGGAATTCAAGTGGCTCAAAAGCAGGAAGAGGAAGAAAAGGTCCGTCTGGACAAGTGGCTGTGGGCGGCGCGTTTCTATAAAACCCGTGCCCTGGCCAAGGCCGCCATCGAAAGCGGCAAGGTGCATCATCGCGGCGAGCGCTGCAAGCCGGGCAAAGAGCCACGTGTCGGTGATGAGTTTCAGATTCGTGCAGGGTTTGATGAAAAGACGGTCGTGGTTCAGGCGCTTTCCATCGTTCGTCGTGGCGCACCTGAAGCGCAAGCGTTATACGCCGAAACCGAAGCCAGCATCGCCAAGCGTGAAAACGCGGCGGCGATGCGCAAGGCCGGCGCCACGGGCATGACCACCGATGGCAAGCCGAGCAAGAAGCAACGTCGCGACCTGTTCAAGTTTCGCGGCAGTGGCAACGATGATTAGCCTCAATCGAACGGGCCTTTGTGGCGATCGGGCTTCTTGTGGTGAGCGGGCTTCTTGTGGTGAGCGGGCTTGCCCCGCGCTGGAGTGCGCAGCGCTCCCGCTTTTTTGGGGCCGCTCCGCAGCCCAGCGCGAGCAAGCTCGCTCACTACAAATTATTGCGCAGGCCTGACGACGCTCATTCGCCCCACTATGGGTAAACGAGCAGCCAGCCCAAACACCGGCGCCGTCACCCGCAACAACCCACTCGATACTCTCGCCGCAAACGGTGTGTAGTAGCCCCAGCCCAACGCCAACAGCGCCAGCAGCACACCGCCGATGTAGTCGTCCTGCCCCCAATGCGCCCCCGCCACCAGGCGCGGCATCATGAACAGCAGCGCCAGGCCCCAGATCACCAGCACCTGGCCCGCGCGCTTGGCGAACACGGTCATGAACATCCCCCAAATCAGCAGCACCGAGGCATGGTCCCCTGGGAAGCTCTGGCTCGAACGGTCCTTCAATTCCCAGGTCTTCTCCAGGCCAGGGAAGTAGTCACTCATCTGGATCGCCCCGCTGATAACCATGGACGGGCTATTGTGTTGCCAGCCCATGTGCGCGGCGAGTTTGGAAAACAGCATGCGGATAAACAGCAACAGCAACAGAATGCCGACAAAACCTAACAAAGCCTGGCGCACCTGCACCGCCTTGAACACCCAATCGCCGCGAATCAACAGCATCAGCAGAATCACCCCGACCACCGCATCGAACGGTCGCAAACTCGCTACAGCCCACACGTGCAGCCATGCGGAGTTGCTCGCCAGTGGGTCATTGAGCAGGTGAAACAGCCATTCGTCGAACATCACACACAGCATCTGGCCCGTGGGCCACAGCCAAAAGCACAGCAACCCGACAGCGAGTAGATTGCAAGCGGCCCATCGCCCGAGGTTCCACTTGGCTTGGAACAAACCCGGATTGTTCATAAACTGTCTCCCACGGCTTCAGAAAGCTGCACCAAAACGGTGCCAAAGCGTTTAATTCTATAAACCTTGTAATCAATTTGTCATCAATTCAGATACCCAGACCTATGACTGATCTACCGGATACCGACTTCACCCAACGCTTCATCTTCGACGAGAGCGACGCCCGCGGCGAGCTGGTCTCGCTGGAGCGCAGCTATGCTGAAGTCCTCGCCAAGCACCCCTATCCGGAGCCGGTCGCGCAACTGCTCGGTGAACTGATGGCAGCGGCAGCGTTGCTGGTGGGCACCATGAAGTTCGATGGTTTGCTGATTCTGCAGGCGCGCTCCGAAGGCCCGGTGCCGATGTTGATGATCGAATGCTCCAGCGAGCGTGAAATCCGTGGCTTGGCTCGTTATGAAGCCGACCAGATTGCGCCGGATGCCACCTTGTCCGACCTGATGGCCAACGGCGTGCTGGCAATTACCGTCGATCCGACCGAAGGCCAGCGCTACCAGGGCATTGTCGACCTGGATGGCGAAACCCTGTCGGACTGCTTCACCAACTATTTCGTGATGTCCCAGCAGGTGGGCACCAAGTTCTGGCTTAACGCCGATGGCAAGCGCGCCCGCGGCATGCTGTTGCAGCAACTGCCGCCCGACCGCATCAAGGACGAGGATGAGCGCACCGACAGCTGGCGCAAGCTGACCGCCCTGGCCGGCACCCTCACCGCTGAAGAGCAACTGGGCCTGGATAACGAAACCATCCTGCACCGCCTGTACCACGAAGAGGCCGTGCGACTGTTTGACGCACAGGGCCTGCGCTTCAATTGCAGTTGCTCGCGTGAGCGTTCGGCCAATGCGCTGGTCAGCCTGGGCCTGGAAGATGCGCAAAACCTGGTGGTGGAGCACGGTGGTCGTATCGAGATCGACTGCCAGTTCTGCAACGAGCGCTACCTGTTCGATGCGGCCGATGTAGCGCAATTGTTCGCCGGCGCAGGCATCGACACCCCTTCCGACACCCGCCACTAAAACGTTTAAGCACAGGTAAATCACCTGACAAACGCCGGATTAGCGCAGTTCTGACGGGAGGGCCCTACTCTTTTTGGGCTTTTCTGGCATAATCCGGCCCACTTTTTTCGCGGTAGTAGTGCGCAACTTTCTACTACAAAACGTTTGGAGCACTCGGCCATAGGCCGACGGGGAACCTCATGACGCAAGCCAACAACGCCGTTTACACCGATCTGAGTATTGACGATCTGGTTAAAGAAGCCCTGCAGCGTGGTGAAGGCGTGCTCGCCGATACTGGCGCGCTGGTCGTCGAAACCGGTCACCGTACTGGCCGTTCGCCGGTCGACCGTTTCATCGTTGAAGAGCCTTCCACCCAGGCTTCCATCGCCTGGGGCCCGATCAACCGCAAGTTCCCGGCCGACAAGTTCGATGCGCTGTGGGCTCGCGTCGAGGCATTCAACAACGCGCAAGAGCATTTCGTTTCCCACGTTCACGTAGGGGCTGCCGAAGACCACTACCTGGCTGTGAAAATGACCACCCAGACGGCCTGGCAGAACCTGTTCGGTCGTTGCCTGTTCATCAACCCGGCGCAGTACAACCCGGCCGGTCGTGAAGAATGGCAAGTGCTCAACGTGGCCAACTTCGAATGCGTGCCAGAGCGTGACGGCACCAACTCCGACGGTTGCGTGATCCTCAACTTCGCCCAGAAAAAAGTCCTGATCGCCGGCATGCGCTACGCCGGTGAAATGAAAAAAGCCATGTTCTCGGTGCAGAACTTCCTGCTGCCGGCTTCCGACGTACTGCCGATGCACTGCGCCGCCAACATTGGCGAAGCAGGCGACGTGACCTTGTTCTTCGGTCTGTCGGGCACCGGCAAGACCACCCTGTCCGCCGACGAAAGCCGTTACCTGATCGGTGACGACGAACACGGCTGGGGCGAAGGCGTAGTGTTCAACATCGAAGGCGGTTGCTATGCCAAGTGCATCGACCTGTCCGAGAAGAACGAGCCGGTCATCTGGAAAGCCATCAAGCACGGCGCCGTGCTGGAAAACGTGGTGATCGACGACGCCAAGCACGCCGACTACACCAACGTCAGCCTGACCCAGAACAGCCGCGCCGCCTACCCGCTGGAGCACGTGGCCAAGCGTTCCGAGAAGAACCTGGGCGGCGAGCCCAACGCGGTAATCTTCCTGACCTGCGACCTGACCGGCGTACTGCCACCGGTGTCGATCCTCAGCGAAGAACAGGCGGCCTACCACTTCCTGTCCGGCTACACTGCACTGGTGGGCTCGACCGAAATGGGTTCCGGCGGCGGCATCAAGTCGACCTTCTCCACCTGCTTCGGCGCACCGTTCTTCCCACGTCCGGCTGGCGAATACGCTGAGCTGCTGATCAAGCGTATCCGTGGCTTCGGCTCCAAGGTCTACCTGGTCAACACCGGCTGGACCGGCGGCGGCTACGGCGTCGGTAAGCGCTTCAACATCCCGACCACTCGCGGCGTGATTGCAGCGATCCAGAGCGGCGCGTTGGTCGGTGCTGAAACCGAGCACCTCGACACCATCAACCTCGACGTGCCATTGGCCGTACCGGGCGTTGAAACCGGCCTGTTGAACCCACGTAACACCTGGGCCGACAAGGCTGCCTACGACGAAGCGGCGAAGGCGCTGGCCGGTCTGTTCATCGAGAACTTCAAGAAGTTTGAAGTGAGCGATGCGATCAAGGCGGCAGGTCCCAAGTTGTAAGATTCAGTCGTTGTGAAAAAGCCGCCTCTTGTGAGGCGGCTTTTTTGTGCGCGACGGATTAGTCGGCAATATGTAAAACCACCGCGCCGACCAGTACCAGGACAACCCCCAGTAACTGCACCGCCGACAACCGCTCCTTGAAAAACACGAACCCCAGGATCGCCGCGATCCCGCCTGACAACGTACTGATTACCGTCACCACCGACACCGACCCCGCCATTGCCCCCCACGAAAACGCCGAGAACCCACCCAGGTTCATCACGCTCGCCCCAGTCAGCGTCGCGCAGTTTTTCAGCGGTGGGATTTTGAGGCCGTCCTTGATCTTCAACACCATCACCAGCAGCACGCACAATCCAACCAGGTAACCCAGCCACAACATGGTGATCGGCCCCAGCGCCGGCAATGTGTAGCGGCCTTGCAGCCAGAAGCTGGTGCCATACAGCAAGGCGGCCAGCATGGCGTAGGCGATGGACAGGCGTGGACTGTTATGGGGGCGCCGTTGTCCTTGTGGATGCTGGAGAAGATCACGCCGATCACACACAGGACGATGCAGCCCAGTTGCGTCGGGCTGATGTGTTCACCGCTGGCCCAGGACAGCAAGGTGGTCACCACGCCGTAGGAGGTCACCAGCGGCGCCACGATGGCGGCTTTGCCCAAGGCGAAGGCCTTGGACAGTGCAAGAGCGCCGGAGACAGTGAGCAGGGCGGCAGCGATGCCCAGCAGCCAGACGCTCAGCGCGGCGTCGAGGGCTTTGAACAGGAAGGTCGGGAGGATGACCAGCAGCAGGGTCATGATCAGGAAGCCCAGCGCCTGGCCGAAATACACCGCGCGTTTTACGCCCACGGCGCGGGCGTTGAGGCCCACGAGAAAATCCGTGCCGCCCCACAGCAGGGCGGCCAGCAGGCCCATTGTCACGTCCATGTAAGGTCCTTGTTGTTTTGAGCACGCTCATCGAATGTGGGAGGGGCTTGCCCCCTCCCACATTTGAGTACCGGTGTGCCTGGAATTTGTGTTCGCTCAGCTCAGGTTTTCCAGCGTCTGCGTGTCCCAGCTGTGAGTCTTGATCGCCAGGTAGAGCATGCCGATGGTCAGCGGCACTTTTTCGCCGCGCCCCTTGGCCCGACGCTTGAGGAACACATCAAACACCGGCGGGTTGAAGTAACGATAAGTGTCGTAGTCACCCAGGTCGAGGGCAAATTCCTGCTCCAGCGCTTCCATCAGTTGCTTGGCCTCACTGCCGTCACAGCCCAGGTCGAAGTTGATCGAGGTTTGCAGGCGGATCGTCTTGTGTTTAGGCAGGCCGATTTCTTCGTGCAAAAGCTGCAAGAGTTGCTGCATGACGGGGTCTTCGGGGAAGTTGGGGGCGAGGTTCATGGTGGGGGCACGCAGGAGTGGGTGAGGGGATCGGTTGCGGTGGATCTGGTATTGGTTTCGAGTGAGGAAGAGTGCCAAGCCTATCAAGAATACGAAGACAGGTAGGAAAGGCATTCTGAGGATCACCGCGACGTAGGGTAGTAGGAACGTCAAGGTGAAGCCTGTTGCAAGGAATGTGAGGGCGAAGCGCTTTCTGAGGGTGCAGTCGGTAATTTGATAATGAAGTAATAGGTAGAGCCCGAGGAAGCAGACTAATTGCAGGTAGAGATTCACAGTATCTGATCCCCCTTCGCTTCGAGTGTCTGGGTATCCCAATACTTGGCTTTGACGGCTTGGTAGAGCATGCCAATGGTTAGAGGGCGCTTTCCCACGCTGCCTTTTTCCACATATCGCAAATACGCGTCAAAGCCTCGACGCTTGAAGTAGCGGTTGCCGTTGTAGTCACCTGGTCGCATGCCGAAATCGTGCTTAAGTAGTGCCATCAATTGCTTGGCTTCGGCACTGTTACATCCGAGGTCGTGGTTGATTGATGTGTTGAGGGTGATGGTTTTGTGTTTGGGCAGGCCAATGCTTTCATGCAAAATTTGCAGGAGGTGCAGCATGAGCGGGTCATCAGGAAAGTCCGGCGCAAGGTTCAAGGTTGGGGCGATTAACAAAGGGTGGGTGGTTTTAGTCCTGCAATAGATATGTTGGGTGCTCAATAACCCGATGCCTGTCACGAAGGCGATTATCGGCATGCTTTCAAGCTGTGCCTCTCTGATCCAGGAGGTGGCATACAACAGAAGTGCAGGGCCAGTTACCAAGAGGTAGAGTCCAAGCCATCTTCTGAGTAAGGGCCGCTTTATTGTTCGGTCGACTAGGGTGGCCAGTACGAGAAGCAGCAGCAGGTTGGTCCACTGGGTGTATTCATTCATTGCGCTAGCCACCCTGGAACTGCCGGACCATGGCCGACAGCGACCGCTGAGGTCCAATTCCGCCGTTGACCTGTGCGTCGAGGCCGATAACTACATCGCCGGCGTGATAGCTGCGAATGATCCCTTTAATAATCAGGCCAGCGGCTGCACCAGCGGCGAACCCAACGGCAGGAGATGCCAGGCTCATGGGTGCTGATACGGCGCCGCTGATTAATCCCGCAACGATCTCCCCACGAATGTTGAGTAAGTCAGCCTGTGTCCGGGTCAGCGGTTTGGATATGGCGACAGTCATTTTGCAAGGCAAATCGCGAGGGAGCATTTTTCTATAGATATCTACGAGTCTTTGGCGCAACTCGTTTGCAGAAGTACCTGCTTCCAGCAGGCAGAGGCTCGCCAGTACCGGGTGATTGGCAGGCGAGACGATAAGGCGCAGCACCGTGAAAGTGATGCCGTAGTGGCCAATGTATTGAGTCCTTTCGATGTTCACGGGTAATTTGCCGGGGCTGTTGAAAGGGCGCCAGTTTCAGTCAGAGAAAGGTGAGATTTATAGAGGGGTGGGCAGGAGTTTTAAGCAGTTTCGGAAGGGGATGTCGCGGTATTTGGAGGTTTCTTACAGGGCTTTCCGGGATTTTTTGTTTGGCAGTGATTTTCGGTGGTTAAAGCGTTCAGTTGTAGGAGCGAGCTTGCTCGCGAAGAACCCCAGGGCGCCGCAGTTTTCCAGGTTCACCGCGTCATCGTTGACGATCTTCGCGAGCAAGCTCGCTCCTACAAAAGGTTAGAGCTTAAGTGTATGGCTGTTGAGGTTGTAGCTGCACGTGCTGCGCTGCTTCCAGCAAATCACAGCCGTCCTGAACGAGCAGGTACAGGGCGTTAGTGATGTGGGAAATGTCTTTGAGGTCTGCGTGTTCGAAGGTCAGGCAGGAGAAGGTTTCCAGCAAGTCTGTGGCAGCGCGGATGCGTTGATGCGCGGCGGACTGGATGTCTTCGGCTTTGGCTTGTGTGTCGATGATAAGCGGGTGGGTGTCGGTGAAGTTGGTGCGAAGAACGCGATAGCGATTGGTTGAAACGTTAGGTTTTGTCATTGCAGTGTTCCAATACAGATTCAAAGAAATACGCCAAACGAGTTGGCATGTTTTGTCTCTGCTGTTTTTCGAGTGACCAAACCCGGCCGCTGATTTGGCAGCGACGAAGCGAACCTTAGAAGTGAGCCAGTTTCCGGGCAATAAACAGATGGTTTAACTGTGCACGGTCCGCTCAGGCACCGACCGGCCTACTGACACACCGCTCAAAAATCGCCTCCAACCCCCGATAATCACAGGCCACCGCATCAATATTCGCGGGTATCCACGCCGCGTGTTTCACCAGCCACCAGTTCACGGAAAACCCGGCATTCACGATGATCTGCTCGAACAAAATCCGTTGCGCCCGGCCGTTGCCTTCACGGAAGGGGTGGATGACGTTGAGGTCGCCATAGGCTTCGGCAATCTGCGTCACCAGCTCGGCCTGGCTCGCCCCGACATACCAGTTCGCTGCCTCCATTTGCCGGATGATTTTCGCCGCTTCCGGCGGGATGCGTTCCGGGGTGCAGAACAGGGTGTCGCCTTTCTGGATGTTGACGCTGCGCAGTTCGCCGGCCCAATCGTAGAGGTCGCTGAACAGGATGCGGTGGATGTGTTGCAGGCGTTCGAGGTCGTAGGGCGGAGGGAAGAGGGGGAGGTTGCCTACGGCGATTTCGGATAATTCCCGCTCGGCCTGGTGCAGCCGGGGTTCATCGAGCAAACCGAGGCGGTTGCGCAGGACGCTGCTACCGGGATAGCAGTACGGGTCCTGGCCCACCCCATATTTGTCGAGCATCAGCGTGGGGTGTTGCGGTACTTGGCAAGGACGGCTTCGCGGGTCGGCAGTGGTTTGTCGACGTCGGCCGGTTGGGTGTCGAACCCTTCCAGGCGCAGGCTGGCCAGGTAATTGGAACGGCGGATCTTGTGGTAATGATCCTGTTTTTGCTCAAACGTCGGTTCGCTCATGGCAGCGTACTCCTGGGTAGCAAGGCTTGATTGTAGCGCAATGCGTCAACGGGCAGGCGGGATAAAAACCACGTCACATTCTGTATAAATAATCCTCCAGTGGGCGCATTTAAGAGTATGTTTCACCGCAAAATCTTGCAGGGCGATTCCGCCCGCTACTTAAAGGGAGTTAAGCATGGGTTTGCTGCGTGTTGCTTCGGCGATGTCATTGTGTGCGGTCGCGTTTTCAGTCCAGGCGGCGCAATTGCCGATTGAAGTGCTCAGTGCGGTGGTCAAGGACCAGAAGATCGCGGATGCCGAGGTGTTGCTGCAACGCAACGGTGCGCAGAACGTAGTGGGCCGCACCAACGCCCAGGGCCAGGTGACCCTCACCAGCGAAGCCGCAGATGACGCCACCAATCTTCTGATCATCAAGAAGCCTGGCTACTCGAACCTGGTGGTGAAGTGCCCGTGCGCCGGCATGACGTATGCCATCAGCCCGGTGATGGAAAACCTCGACGGCCTGCGTGTGGTGTTGACCTGGGGCAAGACCCCGGAAGACCTCGACTCCCACATGATCTTCCCGGGCAACAATATCTATTTCGAGAACAAGACGGGCACCGACGCCGAACTGGACGTGGATGACGTCGACAGCTACGGCCCGGAAACCATCACCCTGCAGAAAAAACACTACGGCGAAAGCTACGTGTATGCCGTGCATGACTTCACCAACGGCGGCAATCCCGGTTCGCGCCAGCTGTCCAACAGCGAAGCCAAGGTGTTCGTGTACATGGGCCAATCGCTGGTACGCACCTACTACGTGCCGAAAAACCGCAGCGGCAACCTGTGGACCGTATTCCGCATGACCGGCAGCGGCGATTTCCAGGACATCAACACCTTCAGTGGCGTGACGGTTAACGCGGCGAACGTGCTCAACGAAGTCAAACCGTTGCTGGATGACAGCGTGGCCGTTACCGCTGTTGCGGTCAGCTCTTCTGCACAAGCCGATGCGAAACGTCTGAACGTGCAAGGTGAAGCGGCCTACCAGGCCGCCAAGCTGGACCAGGCCATCGATCTGTTCCGCCAGGCTATCGAGCTGGACAACGGTTTCGGCAAGGCCTACGGCAACCTGGGCCTGGCGTATCAGAAGGCCGGCAACACCGCCGAGTCGATCTGGGCCAACCGCAAGGCTATCGCCCTGGCAACCGGCGCGAACGCTGCGACGGTGCGAGCGGGCGCCTACTACAACATTGCGCGGATCTACGAAGCGGCGGGGCAGTTCCCGGATGCGTTGCGTCACTATCAGTTGGCTAAGGAGCAGAAGGCCAACCCGGTGTATGACACGGCGATCGAGCGGGTGCAGAACCGCTGATTCAGCCCTGATACAGAACTAAATTGTGGGAGGGGGCAGGTCCTCTCCCACATCGGGTTTGTATCCTTCCTGTTCCTCCCTCGGATTATTCCCACTTCGGCCTAGGCCATCCTTCGCCCTGTGTATCATCCTGTCTCTTTTTTCCATGCGACCTTTCTCGATTCGCCGAGATTCCCAGGCTATGTTTTTGAGCCAACTCAGCGGTCAATGGAGTGACAGCCTATGCACGACACCCTCCAACAGGTCTTTGGTTATCCACAGTTTCGCCTGGGCCAGGAAGAAACGGTCAGCGCCATATTAGCGGGGCGTTCGGCGGCCGCTATTTTCCCTACCGGGTCGGGCAAGTCCCTGTGTTACCAGCTGTCGGCGGTGCTGCTGCCGCACCTGACGCTGGTGGTATCGCCGCTGTTGGCGTTGATGCAGGACCAGCTGGGTTTCCTGCAGCGCCATGGCATTTCGGCGGGCAGTATCGACTCGGCCCAGAGCCGCGATGAGGCCAATGAGGTCATGGCCCGTGCGCGGTCGGGCGAACTCAAGATTTTGATGATTTCGGTGGAGCGCTTGAAGAACGAGCGCTTCCGTAACTTCCTGCAAAGTGTGCGGATTTCATTGTTGGTGGTGGACGAGGCGCATTGCATTTCCGAATGGGGCCACAACTTCCGTCCGGACTATCTGAAACTGCCGGACTACCAGCGTCAGTTCAATATCCCACAAGCACTGCTGCTGACGGCGACAGCCACGCCCAAGGTGATTGCCGACATGCAGGCCAAGTTCGCCATTGCCCCGGACGATGTGGTCACCACGGGCTTCTACCGGCCCAACCTCAACCTGCTGGTGGAGCCGGTCAGCGGTGCGGACAAGCGTCGCCGGCTGGTGCAGTGGATGAATGAGCGCGTCGGCCAGCCGAGCATTGTTTACGTTACCTTGCAGAAAACCGCCGAGCAGATTGCCGAGCACCTCAATCGCAACGGCATCCAGGCCGAGGCCTATCACGCGGGGCTGCCCCACGATAAACGCGAGGGCATCCAGCAGCGCTTCATGGGTGGACGCTCCAATTGCATCGTCGCCACCATCGCGTTTGGCATGGGCATCGACAAGAGTGATATCCGCAACGTGGTGCACTTCGACTTGCCCAAGTCCATCGAGAACTACAGCCAGGAGATCGGCCGGGCAGGGCGTGATGGGCAGCCATCTGATTGCCTGGTGCTGGCCAATCGCGACAGTCTCAACGTGCTGGAAAACTTCGTCTACGGCGATACGCCGGAGCAGGAAGGTATCCGGCGGGTGCTGGAAGAGTTGCAGGCCGCGCGGGGCGATGGGCAGTGGGAGTTTTTGCTCAGGTCCCTGTCGGACCTCAGCAATATCCGCGAGCTGCCGTTGAAGACGCTGCTGGTGCAGTTGGAGCTCAAGGGCGTGATCGCGCCGCGCTACGCGTTTTATGCCGAGTACCGTTTCAAATACCTGGTCGAGCCTGAGGCTTTGCTGGCACGTTTCTCCGGCGAGCGGCAGCAGTTTGTCGCGGCGATCATCCAGGTGTGCAATCGCGCGAGGACCTGGGTGACAGTGGATTTCGACGCGCTGTATCAACAGCATAATGCCGAGCGCAATCGGGTGGTGAAGGCACTGGATTACTTCCAGGAGCAGGGCCTGATCGAGCTGGAAAGCAAGCAGATGACCGAGGTCTATAGCCTGCTGGAGACCGATTTCGATCCACAGGCGTTGAGCGCTGAGTTATACACAGGCTTCAAGCAGCACGAGGTGGGAGAAGTCGCGCGGATTCACGCGATGCTCGATCTGTTCGCCACCGAATACTGCCTGGGGCAGCGACTGGCGAAGTATTTCGGTGATGAAAATGCTCCCCAGCGCTGCGGACATTGCTCGGTGTGCCACGGCCAGGTTGCGTACCTTCCGCCGCCGCCGGGCTTGCCGCCACTTGTGGATAAGAACTTCATGGGGCTGTGCGGTGATTTTATCCACAGGCATCATGAACACACCGGGCTACTGCCTGGCGCGGAACGTCTGACGCGTTTCCTCGGGGGCATCAGCGTGCCGCTGTTCACCAGGTTGAAGGCGCGAGGTATTCCTGGGTTTGCTGTGCTGGAGGACTACCCGTACGCCGAGGTACGCGAGTGGGCCCAGGCCCATTTGAATGATCTGTAACTCACTTTCACGAGATGACCCGATGCCTGACACCGTACCGCAACGCGCCGATTACCCTCACTTCCAGCCGATCATCACGCGCTGGCACGACAACGATGTGTTTGGCCATGTGAACAACGTGACCTACTACAGCTTCTTTGACACGGCAGTGAATACCTACCTGATCGAGCAAGGTGGTTTGGATATTCATGACGGCGACGTGGTGGGGTTTGTGGTGAGTTCAGCGTGTGATTACTTTGCGTCGATCGCCTTTCCCGAGCGCATTGATATCGGCCTGCGGGTGGGCAAGTTGGGCAACAGCTCAGTGCAGTACGAGTTGGCGGTGTTCAAGACAGGCGAAGAAGAGGCCTGTGCGGCGGGGCGGTTTGTGCATGTGTTCGTGGATCGGGAGTCGAACCAGCCTGTGACGATTCCGGGGCGGTTGCGCGAGGCGTTGCAGCGGTTGGTCACGCTGTAGGAGCCGGCAAGCCGGCTCCATATTCAGCAACTATCAGTCGCGGTAGTGATGCTTGTTCTTGCGATGCCCATAGGCATGACCGCGCCCACGATGATCGTCACGGTCATAACGACGGTGATCACGCCCGCGGCTGCGACGGTCGTCGTCATCGCTCTTGTTGCCCATGTAGTTGCCCAGTGCGCCACCTGCACCACCGCCGGCCGCTGAGCCGATCAGTGCGCCGGTGCTGCCGCCGACACTGCGGCCTACAACGTTGCCGCCCGCCGCGCCCAATGCGCCACCAATGGCGGCTTCGCCACGGCTGCGCTTGTCAGCGCCCACCGCACTACCACCCGCGCCACCCAAGGCTGCGCCGATGGTCGAACCGGTGTTGCCGCCTAGCTGCTGGCCAACGACCGAACCCAGAACCCCGCCCAATGCGCCGCCCACACCGGCTTCGGTGGTGCCACCGGCCATGGCTGCGCCACTGACCAGGCCAAGGGACAACAAGAGAATCGAGGAGAACTTCATTAGGGAAACCTCAAGAGGATGACGGCGCGATCCTGAGGCTGTATCTGGATTGTGACAATAGAAATCCGACCAGTAACACGAGTTGTACACAATTCCATAACTTACTGTTTTTACTAGGGAACTTAAGTCGAATTCGTGAGTCTTTAGCTACTTCGGAACGGCCGCTTTTATGCAAAAGCGGCCTTTTTTGTGCCCGGAATTTGTACGGCGGTCGGCTTTTCTGTGGCGAGCGGGCTTGCCCCGCGTTGGGCTGCGAAGCAGCCCTGAAACCTGGCACAGCGGTTTGGTTTTAATGGGGCCGCTTCGCGGCTCAACGCGGGGCAAGCCCGCTCGCCACAACAAGCCCGCAGGCCAATACAAGTCTGCCCACCACAACAGTCATGATCAGGCCGAGCGCGCCATGATCAAGCCGTTGTCACTCGCCGCTTCCAATCGGATCGCCACGAACTTCGACGTGGGTGTGTGGCTGCCATCCCCGGTGCTTTCCAGCGGCACCAGCGGGTTCACTTCCGGGTAGTAAGCCGCAGCCTGCCCGGCCGGGATATCGAACGCCAGCAAGGTAAAGCCCTTCACGCGGCGCTCACGACCGTCTTCCCACAACGACACGATATCGGCCTTCTGCCCCGGCTTGAAGCCCAGGCGGATAATGTCGGCTTCGTTGACGAACAGCACGTCACGCTGGCCCTTGACCCCACGGTAGCGGTCGTCCAGGCCATAGATGGTGGTGTTGTACTGATCGTGGGAGCGCATCGACTGCATGATCAGGTCCGGTACGCGGCCGGTCGCGTGGGTGCGTTCGTGGATCAGGTCCTTGGGCAGGATGTTCGGGCGGAAGTTGGCACGGCCCGACGGGGTGTTCCAGCGGCGCGCGCCCGCGGAGTTGCCCAGGTAGAAACCGCCCGGATGCTTGATCTTCTCGTTGAAGTCCTTGAAGCCGGGAATGGTGTCGGCAATCAGGTCGCGGATGCGGCTGTAGTCGGCCACCAGCCAGTTCCAGTCCACCGGCTTGCTGCCCAGGGTCGCGGCAGCGATACCGGCCAAAATTGCCGGCTCGGATTTCATCAATTTCGACAGCGGCTGCAGCTGGCCATTGGAGCCGTGGACCATGCTGAATGAGTCTTCCACCGTCACCGCTTGCGGGCCTTCGGCTTGGATGTCGATGTCGGTACGGCCCAGGCACGGCAGGATCAGTGCATCTTTGCCGTGCATCAAATGGCTGCGGTTGAGCTTGGTGCTGATCTGCACGGTCAGGTCGCAATTGCGCAGGGCTTCGAAGGTGCGTGGGCTGTCCGGCGTGGCTTGGGCGAAGTTGCCGCCCAGGCCGATAAACACCTTGGAGCGGCCTTCGAGCATGGCGTGGATCGCTTCTACCACGTTGTGGCCGTTTTCACGCGGTACCTGGAACTGGAAGCGACGCTCCAGAGCGTCGAGGAATGCCACCGGTGGGCGTTCGTTGATGCCCATGGTGCGGTCGCCTTGCACGTTGCTGTGGCCACGCACCGGGCACAGGCCGGCGCCTGGGCGGCCGATATTGCCGCGCAGCAGCATCAGGTTGGCGATTTCCTGGATGGTCGGTACCGAGTGGCGGTGCTGGGTGATGCCCATCGCCCAGCACATGATCACGTTCTTGCCTTTGGCGTACATGCGCGCCGCTTGCTCGATCTCGACCAGGGTCAGGCCGGACTGTTCGACGATCTCATCCCAGGAGGTGTCGTCGATCTTGCCCAAGTAATCCAGGACGTTGGCGGTGTGTTCGTTGAGGAAGTCGTGGTCGAACACGGCCTCTTTGCCTTCGGCCTGGGCCTGGCGCTCCCACAGCAGCAGGAACTTGGCCATGCCGCGCAGGATGGCCATGTCGCCACCCAGCGCCGGGCGGAAGTAGGCGGTATTGGTCGGCTTGTCGCCGTTGGTGAGCATTTCCAGCGGGTGTTGTGGGTGCTGGAAGCGTTCCAGGCCGCGCTCTTTGAGTGGGTTGATGCACACCACCTGGGCGCCGCGTTTAACCGCTTCACGCAACGGTTCGAGCATGCGCGGGTGGTTGGTGCCAGGGTTCTGGCCCCAGACGAAAATCGCATCGGCATGTTCGAAGTCATCAAAGGTCACGGTACCTTTGCCGACGCCTACGCTTTGCGCCAGGGCAACGCCGCTGGCTTCGTGGCACATGTTCGAACAGTCCGGGAAGTTGTTGGTGCCGTAGGCGCGCACGAACAGCTGGTACAGGTAGGCTGCTTCGTTGCTGGCGCGACCCGAGGTGTAGAACTCGGCCATGTCCGGGCTAGGCAGGGCGTTGAGGTGCTTGCCGACCAGGTCGAAGGCTGCTTCCCAACTGATGGGTGTGTAGCGGTCGGTTTCAGCGTCATAGCGCATCGGCTCGGTCAGGCGACCCTGGTATTCCAGCCAATAGTCGCTCTGTTCCAGCAAGGCGGTGACGCTGTGCTTGGCGAAAAATGCACCATCCACGCGGCGCTTGGTGGCTTCCCAGTTAACCGCCTTGGCACCGTTTTCGCAGAACTTGACCATGCCGCTTTCCGGCGAGTCACCCCAGGCGCAGCCCGGGCAGTCGAAGCCGCCGTTCTGGTTGGTCTTGAGCATCATGCGCAGGTTTTTCAGCGCGTTGTCGCTGGTCAGCCAGGCCTGCGCCACGCTGATCAGTGCGCCCCAGCCGCCGGCCGGGCCTTTGTAGGGCTTGTAGCGCGGGGTCGGGGTTTGGTCGGCTTGGTGATGCTGGCTCATGGCTGGTTCTCCATCGCAGGGCTGTAGACCCGCGGCGCACTTTTCTGCGGCAGGTGGATGAGATTGAGGTTGTGTCGGCGCGCCCATTGCAGGGCGAGGCCGGTGGGTGACGACAGGCTGACCAGGGTCTGGATACGCGCGCGCAGGACTTTCTGGATCAACTCCAGGCTGCAACGGCTGGTAACAATCGCCAGGCCGCCTTCGGTCGGAATTTTTTGGCGGATCAATGCACCGATCAATTTATCCAGGGCGTTGTGCCGGCCGATGTCTTCGCGGCCCAGCAACAATTCGCCTTCGCCGTTCATAAATACGGCGGCATGCACGGCGCCGCTGTACTGGCCCAAGGGCTGGAACGCGCTGATGCGTTGGCGCAGGCCGTCCAGCCACTCGGCGGGCGGCAATGGCGCGCCCGGCAACACGTCTAGGTCGGGCAGCGCTTGTTCGACCGCTTCCACGCCGCACAGGCCGCAGCCACTGGTGCCGGCCAATTGGCGGCGCTGCTGCTTGAGGTTCCAGAAAGCGCGGCTGGAGATCTGCACCTGAGCGTACTGGGCAGAGCCCGATCCGCTGAGTTTGAGGTCATAAATGTCGCTAACGTCGGCGATAATGCCGCTGCCGACGCTGAAGCCGACAATGAAGTCTTCCAGGTCCGTCGGCGTTACCAGCATTACCGCTTGGCTGATGTCGTTGTAGGCAATCGCCAACGCCACTTCCTCGGCCAGGGCTGTGCTGGCGAAATCCGTGTGTTCGAGATTGCAATACTGATAGCTCTGGCTGGCGGCGGGCGCTGGCGTTTCAAGAGCAGGCGCCGCGCAGACTGGGCGCTTGGGGTTCATGGGGCAATACCACCGGCGGATTGATCAGTGTTTAGACTAGGCGCGACAAAGCGTCGCGTCTAATTGCCAGTACTGATCTACCGATAGATGACGTCGATCAATGCTCGTTTTGCGATTTCTGATACAGCGCGAAACACGCCTCGGCCAACGCCGAGCGCGGCGCACTGCGGCGCATGATCAGGCCCAGGCAAGCGAGGGTGTGGGCGTCTTCGATCGGCTGCAGGCGCAGGTGCTCGGTGAGTGCGTCCAGGCCACCGTCCAATGGCATCACGGCGCAGCACAAGCCGCCATGCACGGCTTGCAACAGCTGATGGACGGCATCGGTCTGCAACAGCGGCTGCGGGTTGAGCCCACGGCTGTGGAAGTTGTGGTCGATGGACTGGCGAAAGTGCATGCCGCTGGTGAGCATGCCCAGCGGCAGTTCGATCAGGGCTTCCCAGCTCAACGGCGTGTCGCCAAAGCTGAAGAAGCGTTGGTCGTAGAGCAGACCCATGCGGGTTTCGCCCAAGGCCAGGGAGTCGAAGCGCTCGTTGTCCAGGCGCTCCAGGTAAGACACGCCCAGGTCCAGGCGGTTGCTCGCCAGTTGCTCAAGGATCTGTTCGGAACTGAGCGCGGACAGCTCGAAGCGCAAGTTCGGGTGCTCTTTATGCAGTTGCTGCATCAACGCCAAGGGATCGAAGCTCGACAGCGGCACCACGCCCAGGCGCAATGTGCCGACGAGGTTGCCGCGACAGGCGGCTGCTTCGGCCTGCAAGCCGTCATACGCCGCCAGCACCGTACGCGCCCAGGCCAGCACGCGTTCGCCTGGGGCGGTAAAGCCCTCGAAGCGCTGGCCGCGATTGACCAAGGGCAGGTCCAGCTCTTCTTCAAGGCTGCGCAGGCGCATCGACAGGGTCGGTTGAGTGATGTGGCAACGCGCCGCCGCCTGGCCGAAGTGACGGGTTTCGTCGAGGGCGATGAGGAATTTCAGCTGTTTGATGTCCATCTTCGCTCCAGGGCTTATTCCAATGGCGGGGGGATTCTAGCGCGTTTGGGTCTTTTGCCGGGCTGGAACCCAAGTCTGTAGGACTGGTCTAGTCTTGGGCATCTGGAATTCAATTAACAAGGAGCGCGCACTATGAGCATTTTCAGCTTTATCAAGGAAGCCGGCGAAAAGATTGTCGACCTGTTGACGCCGGGTAATGCAAACGCCAGTGAGCAGTTGAAGGAGCACGTGTCCAAAGTGGGTCTGGGTAATCCGAATGTGCAGACCACCGTGGATGGCGACAAGGTGACCGTGACCGGTGAAGTCGCCACCCAGGAAGAGAAAGAGAAGATCCTGCTGGCGTTGGGCAATATTGCCGGTGTGGCCAGTGTGGATGACCAGATCACCGTAACCGACCCGGCGGTTACCGCCGCCCGTTTCGTCGTGGTGAAAAAGGGCGACACACTGAGCGCGATTTCCCTGGCGGTGTATGGCAACGCTAACCAGTACAACAAGATCTTTGAGGCTAACAAGCCGCTGTTGTCGCACCCGGACAAAATCTACCCAGGGCAGACGCTGCGTATTCCGGAGTAAAACGCAGGACGAAATGTGGGAGGGGGCTTGCCTCCGATGGTGGTGTGTCAGTCACTGAATGTGTCTCTGATGCACTGCCATCGGGGGCAAGCCCCCTCCCACATGGGTTCAGAGTCCGGCAATGAGATCCCGGTAGTCTTCGACTGCTGCAAATTCTTGTGTGTCCTTCGGCCCTTTCTTGCTGTCCGGCTCCTTCACCGCCAGCAAATGCCCCACGCCAAACGCCTGGGCGCTGCGCAGTATCGGCAAGGTGTCATCGATAAACAAACTACGTGCCGGGTCGAAGCCGATATCGGCTTGCAGTGCATCCCAGAACAGCGGGTTTTCCTTGGCGAAACCATAATCGTGGGAGCTGATCAATCGTTCGAAATACGGCGCCAGTTCAATGCGTTCCAACTTCAATGACAGCGAATCACGATGAGCGTTGGTGATCAGGATCACACGCTTGCCAGCCTGGTTGATCGCCGCGAGGAAGGTGTCGGCGTCCGGGCGCAGGGCGATCAGGTGCGCGGTTTCCAGCTTGAGTTCGCGCACCGGGATCTTCAGCTCAGTGCTCCAGAAATCCAGGCAATACCATTGCAACTGTCCGGCGTTACGCTCGAACAGCGGCTGCAACTCCATCTCGGCCATGGCGCGGCTCACGCCATGCAGCTCGGCGTAGCGCTGGGGCAGGTGTTCCATCCAGAAGTGGTTGTCGAAATGCAGGTCGAGCAGGGTACCGTCCATGTCCAGCAGGACAGTGTCGATGGCGTGCCAGGGCAAAGAGGGCATGGGGCGGTCTCATGTAAGTAAAGATATCCGACACAGACAATCGGAAAAGCCACGGTATAGTAA
Source organism: Pseudomonas allii (assembly GCF_055380095.1). Lineage (NCBI taxonomy): Bacteria > Pseudomonadati > Pseudomonadota > Gammaproteobacteria > Pseudomonadales > Pseudomonadaceae > Pseudomonas > Pseudomonas allii. Next base: position 272,920 of record NZ_AP039450.1, read on the forward strand.
CCCGATCACGCCAAGGAGCCGCTCATGCGCCAGAAACCCACCGTCCTCGCCCGCGAAATAGTCGCCAGTAGCCGTTTGTTCCGCGTGGAGGAAGTGCAATTGCGCTTTTCCAATGGCGTTGAGCGGACCTACGAGCGCCTGGTGGGCCGCGGTGCCGGCTACGGCGCGGTGATGATCGTGGCGATGATCGACGCGGAGCATGCATTGCTGGTGGAAGAGTACTGTGGCGGCACCGACGAATATGAGCTGTCCTTGCCCAAGGGCTTGATCGAGCCCGGCGAAGACGTGCTGGCGGCGGCCAATCGCGAACTCAAGGAAGAGGCCGGCTACGGCGCACGGCAGTTGGAGCACCTCACCGAACTGTCGCTGTCGCCTGGCTACATGAGCCAGAAAATCCAGGTGGTACTGGCCACCGACCTCTATGAAGAACGCCTGGAAGGCGATGAACCTGAGCCGATGCGTGTGGACCGGGTCAACCTGCGTGAGCTGTCGATGCTGGCGCAAAATGAGCAATTCAGCGAAGGCCGCGCCCTGGCCGCGCTGTACCTGGTACGAGACCTGTTGACCCAGCGAGGAGCGTTTAGCGCATGAGCGAACTGTTTTTAGGCCACCCGTTTATTGCCCCGGTGATCGAGCTGGCCCGTCAGGCCGGTGAAGTGATCCTGCCGTACTGGCGCGCTGACGTGGCCGTTACCTCCAAAGCCGATGATTCGCCAGTGACGGCAGCGGACTTGGCCGCTCACCACCTGATCCTGGCCGGCCTGACCGCGCTGGACCCGAGTATTCCGGTGCTGTCCGAGGAAGATGCCGATATCGACCAGAGCGTGCGCGCCGGCTGGCAGCGCTGGTGGCTGGTGGACCCGTTGGACGGCACCAAGGAATTCATCTCCGGCAGCGAAGAATTCACCGTGAACATCGCCCTGATCGAACAGGGCCGCGTGGTGTTCGGCGTGGTCTCGATGCCCACCAATGGCCGTTGCTACTTCGGTGGCGCCGGTTTGGGCGCCTGGCGCTCCGATGTAAATGAAGCACCCAAGCCGATCCAGGTGCGTGAAGCACCGGCAGCGGGCGAGTCGTTTACCGTGGTCGCGAGTCGCCGGCACACCAGCCCGGAGCAGGAGCGTTTGCTGGGCGGGCTGAGCGAAGGCCTGGGCGCGTTGAAACTGACGAATATCGGCAGCTCGCTGAAGTTCTGCCTGTTGGCCGAGGGCAGTGCGGACTGCTATCCGCGCCTGGCGCCGACTTCGCAGTGGGACACGGCTGCAGCCCAAGGCGTGCTGGAAGGCGCGGGGGGTGAAGTGTTGGAGTTGAGCGGTGAGCCGTTCAGCTATCCGGCGCGGGCATCGTTGTTGAACCCGTTCTTCCTGGCGTTGCCAGCGAAGGCCGCCTGGCGTGAACGGTTGCTAAACCTGGCGAGATCTTAAGGTCACATCAGATCAAATGTGTGTGCGGGCTTGCTCGCGAATGCGGTCTGTCAGCTGATGAAAGTATCGACTGACCCTGCGCATTCGCGAGCAAGCCCGCTCCCACAGTGGTTTTGTGTTGTGGTTTCTAACGGTGCAGGACGTATTGGCCGGTGAAGTTGACCGCATGCTCTTCACTGCCCTCATTCACAACCCACGTCTCCAGCGTCAACCGTGCGCGACCATAGCGCTTGTAGGTTGCCACAAACCGTTTCCACACTTTTTCCTCCGGTGCCTGGCACACCACCGTCGCATCCCGCGTGACCGGTAGCGGATAGCTGATCTGCCCTTCCTGAATCACGATATGCCCGTCTTCAATCCCTTCCTCGCGCAATTGCAAGTGCAGCCAGCCCCAACCCGCCAGCACTGCGCCGCAATACAGGCTGCCGCCGAACATGGTGCTCTTGTGGTTGATGTTGGCTTGCAAGGGCAGGTGCAGTTCCAGCCGCCCGTGTTGCCAGTCGAGCACCCTGAGGCCCATTTCCCGGGTGAGGGGGATGTCGTGGTGCAGGATGGATTCCAGGTAACGGCTGTCGCGGCTCATGGGGGCCTCTTGGTGAGTGGGGGCGGTCATTCGTCATCGCCGCTTTGGTTGGCGAAATTCAGGCCGTGCTTGCGCAGCTTGTCGTGCAAGGTCTTGCGCGGTACGCCGAGGGCTTCGGCGAGGCTGCGCATGGAGCCGTGGGGGCGGGTCAGCTCGGCGGCGATCAGGCTTTTTTCGAACTGCTCGACCTGTTCGCTCAGGCCACCCGAGGTGGACGTCAGCACACCGGCGGCAGGGTTGTCCGGCGTTGCATCCAGTGCCAGCTCCAGCCCCAGGGCAAAGCGCTCGGCGGCGTTCTGCAATTCGCGCACGTTGCCCGGCCAACTGTGGCGCAGCAGCAGCGCGCGCTGGCCGGGTTGCAGTTCGTGCAGCGGCAGGCCGTGACGGCTGCTGGCTTCATCGGCGAAGTGCTGGAACAGCATCAAGGCATCCTCACCCCGCTCACGCAGTGGCGGAATACGCAGCGGCGCGACGTTGAGGCGGTAATACAAGTCGGCACGGAAGCGGCCCTGGTCGGCGGACTGGCGCAGGTCTTCCTTGGTGGCGGCGATGATGCGGATATCCAGTGGGATCAGTTGATTGCCGCCCAGGCGCTCCACCACCCGCTCCTGGAGCAGGCGCAAGAGTTTGACCTGCACGTCCAGGCTCATGCTTTCGATTTCATCGAGGAACAAGGTGCCGCCGTTGGCGAACTCGAACTTGCCGATGCGACGTTTTTGCGCGCCGGTGAAGGCACCCGGCTCGTGGCCGAACAGCTCGCTTTCGACCACCGATTCAGCCAGCGCCCCGGCGTTGATCGCCACGAACGGCCCGCTGCGGCGGCTCGACAGGTCATGCAGCGCACGCGCCACCACCTCTTTGCCGGCACCGGTTTCGCCAAGAATCAGCACATCGGCCTTGGTCGCAGCCAGGGCGCCGATCTGTTCACGCAGGCGCAGCATTTGCGGCGAATGCCCGACCAGTCGCGTGCTCAATTGCTGACGATCGCTGAGGGCCAGGCGCAAGCTGCGGTTGTCCAGTACCAGGCGGCGCAGGGCCAGGGCACGGCGCACGCTGTCGAGCAGGGCGTCGCTGGCGAAGGGTTTTTCCAGAAAATCATAGGCCCCGGCGCGCATGGCCTGCACTGCCAGCGGTACATCGCCGTGGCCGGTGATCAGCAGCACCGGCAGGTCCGGGTCCTGGCCGTGCAGTTCGGCGAGCAGCTCCAGGCCGTCCATGCCGGGCATGCGGATATCACTGACGACCACGCCAGGCCAGTCCCGCGACAGGCGCGCCGTGAGGCCGCTGGCTTCGCCCAGGGTCAGGACTTTCAGCCCGGCCAGGTCCAGGGTCTGGCACAGGGCCTGACGCAGGTGTGGATCGTCGTCGATCAACACCACCTGAATCTGGTTATCGATACTCATACACTGCGGTCCTCGGACGGTTGCAGACTGACGCCCGGCGAGCCGGCACGCAATTTCAAGGTTAACAGCGCGCCGCCTTCCTTGTGGTTGGCAAACAGCAGTTCGCCGCCGAAGGCACGCATCAGGGTCTCACAGATCGCCAGCCCCAGGCCCAGGCCCTGGGTGCGCGTCTTGGTGGTGTAGAACGGCTCGCTGGCGCGACCCAAGGCTTCCATGCAAAAACCCGGGCCGTTGTCACGAATGTACAGGTTGACGCCCTGTTCGGTGGTTTCGGCACTCAGCCAGAGTCTGCGCGGCGGGCCTTTTTCGGTGAGGGCATCGAGGGCGTTGGCGAGCAGGTTGCCCAGCACCTGGCGCAGACGGGTTTCGCCGGCCTGTACCCAAAGGGTGGCTTCCGGCAAATCGCGGATCAGTTCCACCTCCATCGACCTTCGCCGCTTGGCCAGCAACGCCAGCGCATCGTCCAGCGCCGGTTGCAGAGCCACGCTTTCGGGCGCATGGCGGTCGCGGCGGGCGAAGGCGCGCAAGTGGGCGATGATCGAGGCCATGCGCCCGGTCAGTTCGCTGATCAGCTTGAGGTTGCCGCGGGCGTCATCGGTGCGTTCATGGTCGAGTAGGATTTCGGCGTTTTCCGCGTAGCTGCGAATCGCTGCCAGGGGCTGATTGAGTTCGTGACTGATGCTCGCCGACATGGTGCCCAGCGCCGACAGTTTGCCCGCTTGCACCAGGTCGTCCTGGGCACGTACCAGCTCCTGTTGGGCGTGTTCGCGCTCCAGCACTTCCTGTTTCAGGCGCCGGTTGAGGCCTTCCAGGTCACTGGTACGCTCGACCACCCGCGCTTCCAGCTCGCGCCGGGCCTTGGCTTCGAACGCAATGCGCTCCAGGTAGTGACGGCGACGTTGCATCATCAGGCCTAGCAGCAACATCAACACCAGCAGCGTCGCGCCGCCGACGGCAACCACGGTGCGCACCGGACGGTTGATCAAAGAGCGTGGCGCAAGGATTTCCACATTCCAGCCAGTTTCGGCGATGGCCGTGGATTGGCGCAGCCACGCGGTGCTGCTCAGGCTCAACGGCTGCGGATCACGGGTCGGGTAGGGCTGGATAGCGATGATGGCCTGACGTTCTTCGGCGGTCAGCGGGCGGGTCGCGCGGAATCGCCATTGCGGGCGCGAGGTCAGGATCACCACGCCGTTGTGGTCGGTGACCAGCAGTTGTTCCGGGGTGTTGCCCCACAGGCTTTCGGTGTGGTCCAGGTCGACCTTGACCACCAGTACGCCGATGATCGTATCGCCGTCACGTACGGCGGCGGCGAAAAAGTAACCGCGCTTGGCCGATGTAGTGCCCAGGCCGAAAAACCGCCCCAGGCGCCCGGCCATGGCTTCGCTGAAATACGGGCGGAACGAGAAATTGCGCCCGACAAAGCTGTCTTGTTTATCCCAGTTGGACGCCGCCAGGGTCTTGCCGGTGGTGTCCATCAGGTACATCACTTCCACCCCGGCCTGGGCAGCGACGTCCTTGAGCAGCAGGTTGGCGTTGACCAGGTTGGTGCTGACGTTGGGCGCGTCCAATGCAGTGCGCAGGGCCGGCAGGTCACCCAGGATTTGCGGCAGCACTTCATAGCGGTGCAGGGTGCCGAGCAGGTTGGCGACATACAGGTCGAGGGTCTGGCGGTTCTGCCCGGCCAGTTCGCTGCGGTAATAGCGCTCGGCCAGATGCTCCAGCGGCCACAACAGCGGTGCCAGGCACAACGCCAAGAGGGCGAGGCTGCGCCAGCGGGGTCTACGCGGGAGGGGTGGAGTCATGGGAGTCGTGCGCCTGTGGGTACAGGCGCATTATGCCTAGTGCTGCTGTGCAAGACACTCGTGCAATGCGTCTTGCCAATGTGGCTGGCTGACGTGCCACTGTTGGTGCAAGCGGCTGCAATCGAGGCGTGAGTTCAGTGGGCGCTGGGCGGGCGTCGGGTAGGCGCTGGAAGGGATCGGCTCCAGCTCGGCACAGGCTTTGCCCTGATTGCGCAGATGCTCGCCGATGGCCTCGGCAAAACCGAACCACGACGTTTCGCCTTGGGCGGTCAGGTGATACACCCCCCATTCCCCCGCTGTGCCTACTTGCCAGCGTTCGATCAACGCAAGCGTACTGTCGGCGATGCTGCCGGCCCAGGTTGGTGCACCGATTTGGTCGGCGACGATGCGCATCTGCGGCTTTTCCTGCAGCAGGCGTTGCATGGTCAGCAGGAAGTTCTTGCCGTGGTTGGAGTAGACCCAACTGGTGCGCAGGATCAGGTATTGGCCACCTACGGCCGCAATCGCCTGCTCGCCGACCAGCTTGCTCTTCCCATAGACGCCCAGCGGGTTCGGCGTGTCGGCTTCGGTGTAAGGCGCCGGTTTGCTGCCGTCGAACACGTAGTCGGTGGAATAGTGGATCAGCGGGATGCCCAGGGCCTTGGCTTCCTCGGCGAGAATGCCGGGGGCGATGGCGTTGATGGCAAATGCGGCGTCCGGTTCGCTTTCGGCCTGATCGACAGCGGTGTGAGCCGCTGCGTTGATAATCAGGCTGGGGCGGTGGGCGCGCACTTGCTGGCGGATCTGCTCTGCATTGGCCAGGTCAAGCTGGTCGCGGCCCAGGACGATGAGTTCGCCCAGGCCCTGGAGGCGTTGTTGCAGTTCGCGGGAAACTTGGCCGTGCTGGCCACAGATCAGGATCTTCATGGGAATACGTCGGCTTCCATCAAGGGTTTAGCTGCCTGGTCCTTGGCGGACAACTGCGGCGCTTCGGTCAGTTGCCAATCGATGGCCAGCGTCGGGTCATTCCACAGGATGCTGCGTTCGGCGCTGGGCTGGTAGTAATCGGTGGTTTTGTACAGGAACTCGGCGTAATCGCTCAGTACCACGAACCCATGGGCGAAACCTTCCGGCACCCACAGCTGGCGATTGTTCTGTGCTGACAGCCGCACGCCGACCCACTGGCCGAAGTTCGGCGAGCTGCGGCGGATGTCCACGGCCACGTCCAACACTTCCCCGGCGATGACGCGCACCAGTTTGCCCTGGGTGTGTTCGAGCTGGTAGTGCAGGCCCCGCAGCACGCCTTTTTGCGAGCGCGAATGGTTGTCCTGCACGAAGTCACGCTTGAGCCCGGTGGCCGCTTCAAAGGCGCGGGCGTTGAAACTTTCGTAGAAAAAGCCGCGTTCATCGCCGAACACTTTGGGTTCGAGGATCAGCACGCCGGGCAAAGTGGTTTCAACAACGTTCACTTGTTCTCTCCGGCCAGCATGTACAGGTACTGTCCATAGCCGGTCTTGCCGAAATACTTGGCGCGTTCCAGCAGGTGGTCGCGGTCGATCCAGCCATTTTCGTAGGCGATTTCTTCCAGGCAGGCCACTTTCAAACCCTGGCGGTGTTCAATGGTCTGCACGTACTGCGAGGCTTCCAGCAAGCTGTCGTGCGTCCCCGTATCCAGCCAGGCAAAGCCACGGCCGAAGCGCTCTACCTGCAGGTCGCCGCGCTTGAGGTAGGCGTTGTTGACGTCGGTAATCTCAAGCTCCCCTCGAGGCGAAGGCTTGACTGCCTTGGCGATCTTGATCACGTCGTTGTCGTAGAAGTACAGGCCGGTCACTGCGTAGCTTGACTTGGGCTTCGCGGGTTTTTCTTCGATGGACAGGGCACGGCCTTCGCTGTCGAAGTCGATCACGCCGAAGCGCTCCGGGTCCTTGACCCAGTAGCCGAAGACAGTAGCGCCCGTCGGCCGCTTGGCGGCGCCGAGCAATTGCTCGCCGAAGTGCTGACCATGGAAGATGTTGTCACCCAGGATCAGGCACACAGGGTCATCGCCGATGAATTCTTCGCCAATGATGAAGGCCTGGGCCAGGCCATCTGGGGTTGGCTGTTCGGCATAACTGAAACGTACGCCAAACTGGCTGCCATCGCCCAGCAGGTTGCGATACTGCGGCAAGTCCACCGGTGTGGATATCACCAGAATCTCTTTGATCCCCGCCAGCATCAGTACCGAGATCGGGTAGTAGATCATCGGCTTGTCATAAACCGGCAGCAGTTGCTTGGACACGCCCAGGGTAATGGGGTGCAAACGCGTGCCGGAGCCGCCGGCCAATACGATTCCCTTCATCATGCAATCAGATCCTTAAGGTCGGTGTTGCCCAAACGTTCACCCTGGTAACTGCCGTCCTGGACCCTGCGGCACCATTCCAGGTTATCCAGGTACCACTGCACGGTTTTGCGCAGCCCTGTTTCAAAGGTTTCTTCGGGGGTCCAACCCAGCTCTCGCTCGATCTTGCCTGCATCGATGGCATAGCGCTGGTCATGGCCCGGGCGATCCTTCACGAAGGTAATCAGGTCGGTGAACTGCTCGACACCGGCCGGGCGCTGTGGCGCCAGTTCTTCGAGCAGGGCGCAGATGCCGCGTACCACGTCGATATTCTTCTGCTCGTTGTGTCCGCCGATGTTGTAGGTCTCGCCGACCACGCCTTCGGTGACCACTTTGAGCAATGCGCGGGCATGGTCTTCGACGAACAGCCAGTCGCGCACCTGCAAACCATCACCGTAGACCGGCAGCGGCTTGCCCGCGAGGGCATTGAGTATCACCAGCGGGATCAGCTTCTCGGGGAAGTGGAATGGCCCGTAGTTGTTCGAGCAGTTGGTCAGCAGCACCGGCAAGCCGTAGGTGCGCTGCCAGGCGCGGACCAGGTGATCGGACGCGGCCTTACTGGCCGAATACGGTGAGCTGGGTGCATAGGGTGTGGTTTCAGTGAACAGGTCGTCCACGCCATGCAGGTCGCCGTACACCTCATCCGTGGAGATGTGATGGAAGCGGAACGCGCGCTTGGCGGGCTCGTCGAGCGTCTGCCAGTAGGCACGGGTGGCTTCCAGCAAGCTGTAGGTGCCCACGATATTGGTCTGAATGAAGTCCGATGGGCCATCGATCGAGCGGTCTACATGGGACTCGGCCGCCAGGTGCATGATCGCCTGGGGCTCGAAGCGCTTCAGTACGGCACTGACAGTGGCCTGGTCGACAATATCGGCCTGGACGAACTCGTAGCGGCTGTTGGACGCGATGCTGGTCAGCGATTCCAGGTTGCCGGCATACGTGAGTTTGTCCAGGTTGAGCACTTCGTGCTCGGTGTGTTGAATCAGGTGGCGGATCAAGGCGGAGCCAATAAAACCGGCGCCACCGGTGATGAGAATGCGCATGTCAGAGGCCCTTTTCCTTAGACGGACATTAAGCGAATGGAGCATAGCTTGAGTTGTGACGCCTGGCGGTGCAAGCGTGGTTTGCGCAGGGGGTTGCGTAAGCCCCCTGAACAATGGCGATATACACCCCTAAAAACCGAGGCCACCCCCATGCTGCTCGCCACCCTGATTCATCGCGCCAGTCTACCCTGCCCGCAAGTCAGCCCCGATCAGGCGGCTCGATTGCTTGAGCAGTATTACGGCCTTAGTGGCACGTTGCGATCGCTGGGTAGCCAGCAAGACCTTAACTACAAAGTCGACAGCGCCCGTGGCCGGTTCGTTCTGAAAATCTGCCGGGGCGACTACGCTGCCGTGGAGCTTCAGGCTCAGCACGCGGCGCTCAACAGCCTGCAGGCGGTGCGCGTACCCCAGGTCATCAAGGCGCTGACAGGTGAGGAACTGCTGACCCTGACCCTCGACGGCGAAACCCTGCATGTGCGGGTGCTGGATTACATCGACGGCCAGCCGTTGACCCATCAGGCGCATTTGGGGCGCAGGGTGATCGCAGGCTTTGGCGACCTCTGCGGTCGGATGAGCCAGGCACTGGCGTCGTTTGAACATCCGGGCCTGGAGCGTACGTTGCAATGGGACCCGCGCCATGCCCTGGAATTGATCAAGCATCTGCTGGCCACCCTGGAAGATTTGCCCCACCGCCAAGCACTGGAACAAGTGGCTGAGCAGGTCCAGAACCGTATGCGCACCCTGGCCGACCACCTGCCGTGGCAAGCCGTGCACATGGATATCACCGACGACAATGTGGTGTGGCAGCGTGATGCGCAACGCCACTGGCAACTTCAGGGCGTGATCGATTTCGGCGACCTGGTGCGTACCTGGCGTATTGCCGACCTGTCGGTGACCTGCGCCGCGCTGCTGCACCATGCCGAGGGCGACCCCTTTGCTATCTTGCCGGCGGTCCAGGCTTGCCATGCGGTGGCGCCGTTGCAGCATGAAGAATTGCAGGCGCTATGGCCGCTGATCGTCGCCCGCGCGGCGGTGCTGGTCTTGAGCAGCGAGCAACAACAACGGCTGGATCCGCATAATAGCTACCTGTTGAAAAATGCCGAGCATGAGTGGGAAATCTTCCATGTAGCGACCTCGGTGCCGTTTGAGCTGATGGAAGCGGCGATTCTCAGCAGTGTTGGCCAGGCCCCCGCACCCATCGCCAGCCAAGGCTTTGCGCCTTTGTTGCCGGGGTTGGTAGGCCGCGAGTTCGCGCTGATTGACCTGGGCGTGCTCAGCCCGCATTTCGAGGCCGGCAACTGGGAGCAGCCCGGCATCGATCAACGCCTGTTGCAGGAGGCGGCGGCGCTGCATGGCTTGGCGGCGAGTCGCTATGGGCAGTATCGGTTGTCGCGTACCCGGCCCGACAGTGCGACCGAGCCGGAGACATTCCCGTTGCACGTTGAACTGCACGTGCCATTGGCGACCTCCGTCGAAGCGCCGTTTGCCGGTGTGGTGCGACGGGGGGCCAATGGCGAATTGCAGGTGCACAACAGCGAAGCGACCGTGCGGCTATGGGGGGTAAAACCGCTGTTGCAGCCGGGTGCCGCAGTGCTCAAGGGCCAGGTCATCGGAGAGGTTGAAGGCCCGCTGACGGTGCAGCTTTGCCGTGCTGACTTGCCCGCACCGCTGTTCTGCGCACCGTCCCGGGCACCGGCGTGGCAAGCGCTGTGCCCATCGCCGGCTGCGCTGCTGGGGCTGGCTTGCGACGCCGAGCCCGAGTTGGACCCCGAGGCCCTGCTGGCCCGCCGCGACGCCAGTTTCGCCCGTTCGCAAAAGCACTATTACGTCGACCCGCCGCGTATCGAGCGCGGCTGGCGCAACCACCTGATCGACATGCAGGGTCGTTCCTACCTGGACATGCTCAACAACGTGGCGGTACTCGGCCACGGCCACCCGCGCATGGCGGCGGTGGCGGCGCGGCAGTGGTCGCTGCTCAACACCAACTCGCGGTTTCACTATGCGGCGATTGCCGAGTTTTCCGAGCGCTTGCTGGCGTTGGCGCCGGCGGGCATGGATCGGGTGTTCCTGGTCAACAGCGGCACCGAGGCCAATGACCTGGCGATCCGCCTGGCCTGGGCCTACAGCGGCGGGCGCGACATGCTCAGCGTGCTGGAGGCCTACCATGGCTGGTCGGTGGCGGCGGATGCGGTGTCCACCTCGATTGCCGATAACCCCCAGGCCTTGAGCAGCCGCCCGGACTGGGTGCACCCGGTGACTGCGCCGAATACCTATCGCGGCGAGTTTCGCGGGCAGGACAGTGCGCCCGATTACGTACGAAGTGTGGAGCACAACCTGGCGAAAATCGCCGCGAGCCAGCGCCAACTGGCCGGTTTCATTTGCGAACCGGTGTACGGCAATGCCGGTGGTATCTCGTTGCCGCCGGGCTATTTGCAGCGGGTGTATGCACTTGTCCGCGCCCAGGGCGGCGTGTGCATCGCCGATGAGGTGCAGGTAGGTTACGGCCGCATGGGGCATTTCTTCTGGGGCTTTGAAGAGCAGGGCGTGGTGCCCGATATCATCACCATGGCCAAGGGCATGGGCAACGGCCAGCCCCTGGGGGCGGTGATCACCCGGCGTGAAATCGCCGAGGCGCTTGAGGCTGAGGGCTACTTCTTCTCGTCTTCGGGAGGCAGCCCGGTCAGTTGCCGCATCGGCATGGCCGTGTTGGATGTGATGGAAGAAGAAAAACTGTGGGAAAACGCCCAAGTGGTCGGCGGGCATTTCAAGGCACGCCTGGAAGCTCTGATCGAGCGCCATCCGTTGGTTGGCGCCGTGCATGGTTCTGGCTTTTACCTCGGCCTGGAATTGGTGCGTAACCGGCAAACCCTGGAGCCCGCCACCGAAGAAACCACCTTGCTGTGTGATCGACTGCGGGAGTTAGGAATTTTCATGCAGCCCACCGGCGACTATCTGAACATCCTCAAGATCAAGCCGCCGATGGTCACGTCGAGGCGCAGCGTGGACTTCTTTGTCGACATGCTGTCGAAGGTGCTGGATGAGCAGTTGTAGTTAATCGATTGTTATCGGTTAACTACTGTCCTATTTATCGACTATGATCTTTTGTCGCTTTTAAAGCCGATTTTTATCCGTTATAAAGTCGGCTTTTACCCCATTCGGAGTCCTGATCGCCATGACCACCCTGCACAGCACCCCTCGCGCCGATGGCTTCCACATGCCTGCCGAATGGGCGCCACAGACGCAAACCTGGATGATCTGGCCCGAGCGCCCGGACAACTGGCGCCTGGGCGGCAAGCCGGCGCAGGCTGCCCATGTGGCGGTGGCCAAGGCGATCGCACGCTTTGAACCGGTGACCGTTGCCGTATCCGCCGGCCAGTACGAAAACGCCCGCGCCCGCCTGGATGTGCCGAATATCCGCGTGGTGGAGATGTCCAGCGATGACGCCTGGGTGCGCGACACCGGCCCGACCTTCGTGATCAACAACAGCGGCGAAGTGCGCGGCGTGAACTGGGATTTCAACGCCTGGGGCGGTTTTGACGGTGGCCTGTATGCGCCGTGGAACCGCGACTCCCAGGTTGGCGGCAAGATCCTTGAGATCGAACGCGCACCGCGCTACCGCACCGAAGGTTTTGTGCTGGAAGGCGGTTCGATCCATGTCGACGGCGAAGGCACCCTGATCACCACCGAAGAATGCCTGCTCAACCGCAATCGCAACCCGCATCTGGGCCGGGCCGAGATCGAAGCGGTGCTGAGCGCCAACCTGGCTGTGGATAAGATCATCTGGTTGCCGGATGGCCTGTTCAACGACGAAACCGACGGCCATGTGGATAACTTCTGCTGCTACGTGCGCCCGGGCGAAGTGTTGCTGGCCTGGACCGATGACGCGCAAGACCCGAACTACGCGCGCTGCCACGCCGCAATGGACGTGCTGCAAAGCAGCACCGACGCCCAGGGTCGCTCGTTCATAGTGCATAAAATGCCGATTCCGGGGCCGCTGTACGCCACCGAGGAAGAATGCGCCGGTGTCGACCCCGTTGACGGCTCCCAGGAGCGCAATCCGACCGTGCGCCTGGCCGGTTCCTACGTGAACTTCCTGATTGTCAACGGCGGCATCATCGCCCCAAGCTTCGACGACCCGTTGGACAGCCAGGCCAAGGCGATCCTGCAGGACCTGTTCCCGCAGCACGAAGTGGTGATGGTGCCGGGGCGCGAACTGTTACTGGGGGGCGGCAATATCCATTGCCTGACCCAACAACAGCCCGCGCCGTACAAAAAATGAGTGCAGTTGTAACAGTACTTTAGCCGGCGCCAGGGGCTACCTGGTTCGAGCGCTCACAGCAAGCCCGCTGCCCAGCAAGGTCGCGGGCTTTTTTGTGTGCGCATGCCTATAAACACGAGACATTGGCATAGCTCTTGTATCGGTGCTGTCACAGTGGCCCAAGGTAATGACTGCGCAGTTCTGTCATAAACCTTGAGTAAGTTAGCCGCTCACGCAGTAGGAGAGAGCGCTGAAATGAATGCCGATATCAACCTGATGTACACGCGCACGTTCCACCCCTTGCGGGTCAACGGCGACGCGATCCATGCGCTGGCGCTCTGGTTGAAGGAAAACGGTTCGCGGCAGATCAGGCAGCAGCCTGACTTGCGCAGCGTGATGAGTGAACGCTATCCGGCGGGGTTGTTCAGTGAGGATGAAGTGCACGCGTTGTGTGACCTGCTGAAAAACTAAGCAACACAGAGAACAAATGTGGGAGGGGGCTTGCCCCCGATAGCGGCGTGTCAGGCAAAAATATCAACCGACCGGTTGCCATCGGGGGCAAGCCCCTTCCTACACCCTTTGGATGTATTCGGTTTAGAAACTGTAGGTCCCAGTCACCACCACGCTGCGCGGCTCTCCCGGCTGGATCTGCGCCACGCTGGTCGCCGACGCATAGTAGTTTTTATCCGCGATATTGTTCAGCGCCGCCCTCACGTCCCATTCCTTCTGGCGGAACCCGGCCAACGCATCCCAACGGCCATAACCCGGCAGCACCACGGTGTTGAGACTGTCGGCGTAACGATCCCCCACCAGCGTCAAACCGGTTTCGGCATACCAGCCCATCTCGGGTTTCCAGGTGATGAACAGGCTGCCGTTGCGCTTGGCCACATCACTGACGCGCTTGCCTTCAAAGCCGTTGTTATCCTTCATCACCGTGGCGTCCTGCAGGCCGATACCGCCGCGTACGTACCAGTTGCCGACGATCTTGCCGGTGGCGGTCAGCTCCACGCCGCGTGAGCGTTGCAAGCCGCTGAGCAGAGTGATGGTGCGGTCCAGTGGGTCGCTGGTGCGGCGGTTGTAGAGTTCCAGTTCGTACACCGCCAGGGTGGTGCTCAGGCGGTCGTCGAGCCAGTCGCTCTTGACGCCGATTTCCTTCTGTTTGGTCAGTTCGGGGCTCAGGTCGTTGGCGCCGCTGGTGGCGCTCGGGGTGATGCCGATCAGGCCGCCGCCGGCTGGGGAGAACGTCTTGCTCCACGAGGCGTAGAACGCGTGGTTTTCCAGGGGCGTCCACACCAGGCCGATGCGCGGGCTGGCGTTATGGCTGTCGACGTCTTGCTGGAGGTTGTTGAGTTTGTTCTTGGTATCGACTTCAAAGCGGTCGTAGCGCAGGCCGGCGAGGAGTTGCCATTGATCGTTCAGGCGCAGTTGGTCTTGTACATAAACCGCACGACTTTCCACTTCGGTGTGGTTGTTGCTGGATACGCTCATGCGCCCGGTGTGGCTCAGGTGGCGGTTGGGCTGGTTGAGGTCGAGGCTCGGCACGGTGTTGCCACCGTTGTAGAGCTTCGGATCGCGGCGTTGGCTGCCCAGTTCCAGGCCGGTGAGCAAGCGATGTTCCAGGCCGAAGGTGCTGAAGCCGCCTTCCAGTTCGACGTTGTTGAAGAGGTTCCGCGTGGTCAGGTCTTGCTGCCAGCGCTGGCGTGTCACGCTGTTGGTCGCAGGCACGTAGGCGGTCTGGTAGGTGTTGTCGAAATCGCTGTCGAGCTTGAACACGCCCAGGGTCTGGCGCAGTTGCCAGTTGTCGTTGAGCTCATAGGCCAGCCTGGAGCGCAGGGACTGGGATTTGTCGTCGATGTAGTCGCGGCTGTCGAAGTAAGTGGTGCTGCGGCTCACATCCGCCGGCCGGCCGTTGACCCCGGGAACGCCACGGTCCGGCGTGCGGTTGTAGCGGCTGTATTCGTATTGCACCAGCCAATTCAGGTCCGGCGTGAGCTGCCAGCTCATGGACGGTGCGAACAGCTGGCGATTGCCGCTGACGCCATCGCGGAAGCTGTTGTTGTCCTGGTTGCCCATGTTCAGGCGCAGGCTGATGTTATCGGTGGGGTCGGTGCTGAGGTCGGCGTACAGGCTGCGCAAATCGTTGCTGCCGCCTTGGGCCTCGATACTCGACGTGTGGCCGGCGGTAGGCAGTTTGCTCACACGGTTGACGATCCCTCCCTGACCGCCTCGCCCGTAGAGTACGGCAGCCGGCCCCTTGAGCACTTCGATGCGCTCGATGTTGTGCAGGTCGCGCACGTACTGGCTGTCGTCGCGGATGCCATCCAGGTAGAAGTCGTTGCTCGCGTCGAAACCCCGGATGCGCAGGCTGTCGAAGCGCGTATCGGCGCCGCTGCTGACGTTGGGAATGCCGCTCAACGCCTGGCCCAGGTCATTGGTGCCGTAGGCGCGCAGGCTTTCGGTCTTTACCGAGTCGATGGCCTGGGGCACATAACGTACCGGCGTGGCGGTGCGGGTGGCGGTGCTGGTTTCCTTGACGCGTGGGTCGTCTTCGTCAGCTTCGGCGCTGATCGAGGTTTCGGGCAAGGTGGTGGCCGCACAGGCAAAACCAGCAGACAGCAGAACGGAAAGCCCAAGGGTGATGGGCGTCAGGCGAGGGGCTGGCATTAAGGAATGTATCCGAATGGTTTGGGAGGAAAACTACGCGTTAATGGTAATGCTTTGCATTTGCGCGCGTTATCAATTGCCAAACGTATCGGCTTTTAAATATGTTACGAAATGTGTTTTTTGTCGTTTTGCACGCGGTTTTTTGTCGCTTTCAATGTGGTTGTAGGCCTGCGCTTAGAATTATTTCGCCTAAATACAGACGATTCGCGAAATTGACACATAGTTCCGGGCGCGACTAGGATTGCGCCCAACGCCTGTGGCTAACCGCCATGACTCATCCAATAAAAAAGGCCCGCGGCATGTTCAGTCGTCCGCGGGCCTTCTTTTTTCCGGATTCAGTCGACACCAGAAAAAGCATTACGGAGCCTGGTGTCACAGCGCGTACTCAACCAGGAATAAGGAATACAAGAAAATGTTGAAGCAACGGATGAGTCTGATCGCTCTGGGGATTTTGAGCGCATCGACAGCAATGGCAAACGACCAGGACCAGTCCAAGGGTTTTATCGAAGACAGCCACCTGAACATCGCCGCACGTAACGCCTACATCAGCCGTGACTACAAAAACGGCAAGCAAGACAAAGCCGAATGGGGCCAAGGCTTCATCGGCAAGCTGGAGTCCGGTTTCACCCAAGGCACCGTCGGTGTGGGTGTGGACGTGATCGGCCAATACGCTATCCGCCTGGACGGTGGTAAAGGTCGCGCTGGCGCGGGCGGTATCGACTTCTTCAAACCGGGTAATGGCACTGCCAACAACCCTGGCTCGGCACCACACGACCTGGCCAAGGGCGGCGCTGCCGTGAAGTTCCGCGTTTCCAACACCGTGCTCAAGTACGGTGATCAGTTCCCGGCCGTGCCTGTGCTGCAGTACGACAACTCCCGTCTGTTGTCGGAAACCTACACCGGCACCTCGATCGTTTCCAAAGAGATCGCCGGTCTGCAACTGGACGCGGGTCACTTCACCAAAGAAGCGCGCAAGAGCACGGAAGGCACCGACAGCGGTCGCCTGAAAAGCATCGACTACATCGGTGGTAGCTACAAATTCACCGAAAGCCTGTCTGCTGCGCTGTACGCCTCCGACATGCAGGACGTGCTGAAGAAGCAATACGTCAACGTCAACTACGTACTGGCCCTGCCAGAGAAGCAGTCGCTGACTTTTGACTTCAACGGCTACAAAACCAAACTGGACAAGAGCTTCGCCCTGGAAAACCAAGGCAGTGAAGACGCGCGCGACAACAAGATCTGGAGCCTGGGCGCGACCTGGGCCGTTGGCCCGCACAGCTTCACCGTCGCTCACCAGCGCAGCACCGGCGACACCGGCTACCTGTACGGCGGCTACCGCAACGCTGGCGGCATCGGCGACGGTGGCAACACCATCCTGCTGGCCAACTCCTACTGGTCCGACTTCAACGGCAAGGACGAGCGTTCGTGGCAAGTGGGCTACGGCATCGACTTCGCCACCTTCGGCGTGCCGGGCCTGACCTACAACGTTGCCTACGTGCGTGGTACCAACATCGACGACGGTACCAACCGCGGCGACGGCACCGAGCGCGAAATCTGGAACCAGTTCAAGTACGTGGTCCAGAGCGGCCCGGCCAAAGACCTGAGCCTGCGTGCGCGTGCGTCGTGGTTGCGCGTGTCCAACAACGCCAGCAACTACAACGTAGGCGGTAACGAAATCCGTCTGTTCGCCGACTACCCGATCAACGTTTTCTAATTGATCCGGCGTCGCGCCTGAGTTTCAGGCGATAAAAAACCCCGACTGGTTCGGGGTTTTTTTATGCGCGTCTGTGCAGGGCAGACTTGTTACATCGAATCACTAATGAAGTACCCGTTCCCACCTTTTTCCCCTCCCGGCACAAGCCTAAATTGGCCCCACTGCCTGCCCATCACCCCGATGGTCGGCCACTGGAGTCTTCACCATGCCCTTTGTCAGCCTGCGCATCACCCGTGACGGCGTTACCCCCGAGCAAAAAGCCCAGGTCATCGCCGAATTCACCGAAACCCTCGAACGCGTCCTGCACAAACGCCCGGACCTGACCCACATCGTCATCGAAGAAGTCGACACCGATAACTGGGGCTACGCCGGCATCACCACCACCGAATACCGCAAATCCCAAGCCTGAATCCCTACCGGAGCATCCTCATGAAAAAAGTCGTCATCATCACCGGCGCCTCCCAAGGTATCGGCGCCGCCGTGGTCCAGGCCTACCGTGCCCTCGATTACCGCGTGGTCGCCACCTCGCGCTCGATCCAGCCGTCCACCGACCCCGACATCCGCACCGTCGCCGGCGACATCGCCGACCCGGCCACCGCCCAGCGCATCATCCGCGACACCCTGGCCACCTTCGGGCGCATCGACAGCCTGATCAACAATGCCGGTATCTTCATCGCCAAACCCTTCACCGCCTACACCCAGGAGGACTACGCCAGCGTGCTCGCGGTGAACCTCAATGGTTTCTTCTACATCACTCAGCTCGCCATTGCCGAGATGGAAAAGAACCACGCCGGACACATCGTCAACGTCACCACCAGCCTGGCAGACCATGCGATTGACGGCGTGCCGTCGGTACTCGCCAACCTCACCAAAGGCGGCTTGAATTCGGCAACCAAATCGTTGGCGATTGAATACGCCAAGCGTGGAATCCGTGTGAACGCAGTGAGCCCGGGCATTATCAAGACGCCGATGCACGTCGAAGAAACCCACGCGGCGCTCGGGCAATTGCACCCGGTCGGGCATATGGGGGAAGCGAGTGACGTCGCCCAGGCAATCGTCTACCTGGAAACCGCCGGCTTTGTGACCGGCGAGATTCTGCATGTCGACGGCGGGCAAAGCGCCGGGCATTGAGACACACGTCCCGGCCTAACCCGGCCGGGCGTTATCATCCCGTGGCGAGCGGCCGAAAAACGCTTTGTAGGCGCGACTGAACGCCGCTTCGGACTCATAGCCAATCGCAAAACCGACTTCTCCGATGCGGCCGTCCTGTTTGGCCAGCATGGTTTTTGCCAGGGTCAGCCGCCATTCATTCTGATACCGAAGCGGCGAGCGGCCGACCAGGGTGCTGAACCGCTCGCAGAAATTCGACCGCGACATGCCCGCCACCTCGGCCAGATTGTCGATGCGCCATTGCCTGCCCGGTGTTTCGTGAATGGCTTTCAGTGCACGAGCGATGCGTGCATCCGACAACCCCCTTAGCCATCCGGAAGCGGTGCCCTGGTGCACCCAGGTGCGCAGGATGCGAATCACCACCAGGTCGATCAGGCGCGAAATCATCAACGCGCCGCCCGGTTGCGTGTCGTGGGCTTCGAGCAACATGAAATGCAGAATGCCTTCCGCCCACGCGGCGGCGTCGGCTTGCTGGATGTGGATCAGTCGAGGCAAGGCGAACAGCATGGCCTGGAAACTGCTCGCGTCGAACCAGAAGCGGCAGATGACCACGGTTGCCGGCCCCTTCAGGGCGGTCAGCGTGATGCCCGTGGGATCGTGGGGCAGCAGGATCACATCGCCTTGCTCCAGCGTTGCGGGGGGCTGATCAGCAACGTGGAGATGTAACCGGCCTTGCTGAAGCACGCAGATGTGCGCGCTTTTTTCATCCAGGCGCAGAGGCTGTGCCTCCGTCAGCGGGCAAGAATAAACGCGATCACCCGTCAGGCGGATCTGCGCAAGCACCTGGGACAGCAGGTCGCCCTTGGCCAGCCCTTCCAGCTGCAATTGCGGATGAATGATCAAGTTTTCCAGGGGATTCATCATGTCGGTTCGACCCCGCCCTCACTAAGCTGACCGCCGAGATCATAGCGCGCCGACGCCATCGGGATGAGCCTTTCCCGCGCTGGCCTTTTTTGCACATCATCCAACCACATGGGAACACCACTATGTTCGGAATCTCCGCTCTCGGCTGGCTGCACACCCTCGGCAGCCTGCCGGCCATTCCACTGGCCGCCTACATGTTTATCCGGCACGGCCGTATCGTGCCTCGGTCAGTGCCGGGGTTTTTCTATTTCGTCTCGATGTTGATCGGCGGCCTCACCGTGTTCCTGGTCGCGCATCAGCCCGTCAGCAACGCCATCGGCATCATTACGATTGCGCTGCTGTTGGCGGGTTATGGGGTAGGGCGCATGGCCTGGCTGGGGCGAGCCCGGGTGTATGTGGAGACGATCTTGCTGAGCCTGACGGCTTTTTTCCTGATGGTGCCCACCGTGTCCGAGACCTTGCGTCGCGTTCCCGATGGCCACCCCTTCGTCACTGACCTGAAATCGCCGGTGCTGCTGGGCGCGCAGGCGGGCATTGCGTTGGCGCTGGTGATAGGCGTGACGGCGCAAATGGTGTACCTGCGCAGGCAATCGCGCCTCAGCACTGCCCAACGCTGAAAAACCGGGCAGGAACTGCCCGCTTTCATCGCCCAACACCGTGTAGCCGTTGCTCAAGAAGCCGGAGGCAGCAATCGCCACGGCAGTCCTCTCAACCACACTGCCTTGGGCACAGGTGTTGGTGCAGTAGCCAGGATGCCTGGAAGGGTGACTTGCAGGCTGTGCCCTATTAGTAGCGTCAAATAAGTGTCTAATTTTGTCGTTGGTTGCCGTTTGGCGGCAAATGAGACAATTCATTGACAGTCTCTTTTGGATCCACCATGATCGCCCCGAATTTGATGGCTCTAAGCCATTAAAATGACATTAGCAACGCGCATTCGTCCCATGCTGTGGTTCTTCAAGATTCAGGGATAAGGCGGCTTGGACTCGGATGGCCAGGCGACGTTGGTCAGGGTAGCCCTAAAACACTGTCACCTTTAATTAGCAGGCTCGTTTGTCGGTGCCTGCGCTCGAGTCTCTAGGAAGTAAACTTCATGGCTGTAGGACGAATTCTGGTCACCGGTGGTGCAGGTTTTATTGGTTCACATCTGGTCGATGCGTTGCTGAGCAAAGGCTACAAGATTCGCGTATTGGACAACTTGTCGACTGGTAAGGTGGCTAACCTGCCCGCCGGTAATCCTGATCTGGAACTGCTGGTCGGCGATGTCGCCGACAGCGCCGTGGTCGAGCAAGCCATGCTTGATTGCAGCGCAGTCGTGCATCTGGCTGCGGTTGCGTCGGTGCAGGCCTCGGTAGACGATCCTGTCGCCACTCACCAGGCCAATTTCGTCGGCACTCTCAACGTGTGCCAAAGCATGCTCAAGGCCGGTGTGGCGCGTGTGGTGTTTGCCTCCAGCGCGGCTACCTATGGCAACAACGGCGAAGGCACGGCCATCGCCGAAGACACGCCCAAGTCGCCACTGACGCCTTATGCCAGCGACAAACTGGCCAGTGAGTACTACCTGGACTTCTACCGTCGCGAGCACGGCCTGGAGCCGGTGATCTTCCGCTTTTTCAATATCTTCGGCCCACGCCAGGATCCGTCTTCGCCTTACTCCGGCGTGATCAGCATCTTCACCGAGCGCGCGTTGGCAGATAAGCCGATTACCGTCTTTGGTGACGGCGAGCAAACCCGCGACTTCGTCTACGTGCAGGACCTGGTGAGCATCCTCGTCCAGGCGGTCGAGACCCGCGAACCGGCACCTGAAGCCATCAACGTAGGGCTCAGCCGTTCGACCAGTCTCAACGACCTGATCGCTGAGCTGGGCCGTGCCACCGGTACTGCGTTGAACGTGACGTACCAAGCTTCACGTCAAGGCGACATCCGTCATTCGCGCGCGAATAACGCCCGTCTGTTGGAGCGCTTTGCACTCCCGCAACCGACCTCCATTGGCCAGGGTTTGGCGCAGCTGTTGCGCAGCTTGTAGTTCGCCGGTCACTTCGCCCGACGTCTACGCAGTATTGGCTCAGTCATCTTCAAGAGTGAATTATGGAAATCGTTTTCCGCAGGACGCGTATCCGCGCGATCGCTGAGCGGCTGTTGGCTGCTTTTGCCTTATTCGTCGGCGGGCCGACTGTGCACGCTGCTGCCTTGGCCCAACCGAACAGCGTGGCTTTCTGGTACGCCGAGCAACCACCGCTGCCGGAACTGGCGCAGTTCGACTGGGCCGTGGTCGAACCGGGCCACATGACGCCTGGCGATGTGAAAGCCTTGCGGGCGCTGGGCAGCCAGCCGTTTGCCTACCTGTCCATCGGTGAGTTTGATGGCAATAAGGCTGAGGTCGAGGAAGCCGGGTTGAGCAAAGCGGTTTCCCCTGTGCGTAATGACGCCTGGAAC
This sequence comes from Pseudomonas allii, assembly GCF_055380095.1. NCBI lineage: Bacteria > Pseudomonadati > Pseudomonadota > Gammaproteobacteria > Pseudomonadales > Pseudomonadaceae > Pseudomonas > Pseudomonas allii. The sequence goes on from NZ_AP039450.1 coordinate 294,637, forward strand.
AGCCAGGTGATGGATCTCACGTCGCCGGTCTGGCGCGAGCATCTGTTCGGACGTGCCAAGGCCCTGGAAGCGCAAGGCTATGCGGGCCTGTTCCTCGACACCCTCGACAGTTTCCAACTGATGCCCGAGGCTTCGCGCGAGAGCCAGCGCGTCGGCCTGGCCAGCTTGCTGCGTGAGCTGCACAAGCGTCAGCCGAACCTCAAGCTGTTCTTCAACCGTGGTTTCGAAGTGTTGCCTGAGCTGGACGGCGTTGCCGCCGCCGTGGCGGTCGAGTCGATCCATGCCGGTTGGGATGCTTCCGCCAAACGCTATCGCCCGGTGTCCGAGTCCGATCGCCAGTGGCTCGAAACCCACCTGCAACCGCTGCGCGCCAAGGGCGTGCCGCTGGTGGCCATCGACTATTTGCCTCCCGAGCGTCGTGAGGAGGCGCGCGCGCTCGCCAAGCGTCTGCGCGATGAGGGGTTCATTCCCTACATCAGTACCCCGGACCTCAACACCCTGGGCATCAGCAGCATCGAGGTCCAGCCGCGCCGTATCGCGATGATCTACGACCCGCGTGAAGGTGCACTGGAAGATGCCGCCGGCCATAGCAACCTGGGTGGTTTGCTGGAGTACCTCGGTTACCGAGTCGATTACCTGCCCGCCGACAGTGACCTGCCGCTCTACGGTTTCAGTGGCTTGTACGCGGGTGTGGTCACCTGGATGACCAGCGGCCCGCCGCAGGATGCATCGGCGTTCAATCGCTTTATCAATGCACGTCTGGACGAGCAGGTGCCCGTGGTGTTTTTCAGTGGTCTGCCGGTTGAAGACAAGTTGTTGCTCAAGCGCCTGGGCCTCAAGCTGGATGCGCCGCCCGCCACTCAGGTGTTGACCATCACCCACCAGGACAAGGCCCTGCTGGGCGCATTCGAGGCACCGGTGGTGCCTCGCTCCCGTGACTTGGCAGCGATCTCCCTATTGCCCAACGGCCCAACCCCGGCGTTGTCCTTGAGCGGTGCCAATGGCGCTGTTTTCAACCCGGTGGTGGTCGGCAAATGGGGAGGACTGGCGCTGGCGCCTTACCTGCTTGAAATCAACAACGAGCGTAGCCGCTGGATTCTCGACCCTTTCGCGTTCCTTCAGGCCAGCCTGCGTCTACCGGCGCAACCTCGGCCGGACACCACCACCGAGAATGGCCGGCGCATCGCGACCGTGCACATCGATGGCGACGGATTTCCCTCCCGCGCCGAAGTGCGCGGCACCCCCTATGCAGGTCGTCATACCCTGGAAGACTACATCAAGCCCAACCCGTTCCTGACGTCGGTGTCGATCATCGAGGGCGAGATCTCGCCGCGTGGCGCGTTCCCGTTCCTGGCCCGCGAGCTGGAGCCGATTGCCCGCGAGATCTTCGCCAACCCTAAGGTCGAAGTGGCCACGCATACCTACAGCCACCCGTTTTTCATGCAGCCGGATAAGGCCGAGAAACGCGAAAATTTCAACCCGGAATACGGTTTGAACATGAAAATCGCCGGCTACGACAAAATCGATTTTCGTCGGGAGATTTTTGGCTCGCGCGATTACATCAACCAGAACCTGACGACGCCACAGAAGCCCGTGAAGATGGTGTTCTGGCCAGGCGATGCGCTGCCATCCGCCAGCACCATCAAGCTGGCCTATGACGCGGGCTTGAAAAACGTCAACGGCGCCGAAACCATCATGACCAAGGCCAACCCGTCCCTGACCGGGTTGAACCCGTTGCTGCGGCCGACGCCTGGGGGGTTGCAGTACTACGCGCCGATCATCAACGAAAACCTCTACACCAACCTGTGGAAAGGTCCGTACTACGGCTTCCGTGAGTTGATCGAGACGTTCGAGCTCACCGACAGCCCACGCCGCCTGCGCGGGCTGCACCTCTACTACCACTTCTATTCCAGCACCAAGCAAGCCTCGATCAAGGCCATGCACGAGATCTACGGCTACATGCGCGAGCAACAGCCGATGTCGTTGTGGATGAGCGACTACGTCGACCGTCTGCATGGTCTTTACCAGTCGAGCCTGGCCCGAACTGCGGACGGCGCCTGGCAGATTCGCGGGATGGACGCGCTGCGTACCGTGCGCCTGGATGCACAAATGGGCTGGCCGGACTTGCTCAAATCCCAAGGTGTCGCGGGTGTACGTGACTTGCCGCAAGGGCGCTATGTGGCCCTGAGCAGCGACAAGGCATTGCTCGCATTGCGTGCGGACAGAGACCCTCGCCCTGCGCTGGAGGAGGCCAACGTGCCGTTGCTCGATTGGCGTTACCTGGACGATCGTCGCGTGAGCTTTTCGTTCGCCGGTCAGTTCGACCTGACCTTCACCGTGCGCTCGGCAACCGCCTGCCGCGTGGAAGTCGATGGGCAACGATTCGCGGGCAAGGCTTCGGCTGGCCTTTGGACTTTTCAACTTCCTATGAAGCAGGTGAGTAATGGTCAACTCCTCTGCAACTAAAAGCAGCCGCCTGCTCAACCCATGGGCATTGGCGGTGGTCGCGGTCGCCGTGGGCGGCCTGCTGTGGGCAACCTTCCAGCGTGAAGAAGTGTTCCAGCCCGACGGGCGCGAACCCGACGCCGTGTCGGCCAACTATGCCGAGCTGTTGCTGACGGCGCACCCGGATGACGACCACCTGCGTTTGCAATTGGTCGACTTGCTGATTCGCCTGGGTGACTACACCAAGGCGCGCCAACACGTGGACGCCTGGCCCACGCCGCAGCCGGAGATCCAGGCCTACTATCGCCTGGAACTGGACGCGCTGATCGCCGCCAGTGGCAACGACCTGATTGCGCAGCATGCGTTGGTCGAGCGCCTGCAAAGCTTCGATCATCGCAAGCTGCCGGTTGCCCAACTGCAAAGCCTGGCGAAGCTGGCGCTGACCCTGCAGGCGCCGGCGTTTGCCGCCAGTGTGTTCGAAGAGATCGCAGGGCGTGACCCGGCGCAACGCACCGAGGCGCTCAAATCCGCCGCGCAGTGGTACTTGGCGGGTGAGCAGCCTGCGCGCGCGGCAGACATCTATCTGCAACTCAAGCGTGACGCCCAGCAGCCGGGGGAACGGCGGGAGTACGCGCAACTTGCGTTCAACAGCCTGCTCTCGGCCGGTCGTGACGAGCAGGCCGCGCAAGTGCTGGCTGACGAGTTGCCCCAGCTGACCAACCCGCAAACCGACGTGGCGTGGCTGGAGCAGGGCGTGGATATCGCCGTTGCGACCAAGCAGTTCGACCTGGCCCAGCGCGTGCTCCAGCAGTGGCATGACCTGGAGCCTGACAACCGCAAGATCCTGGTCAAAGAATTCGATGTGCGCCTGTCCATCAATGATCTGGCGGGTGCATGGGAAACCGGTCAGGAGCTGGTCATCGATTACCCGGATGACACCGAGTTGCTGGAGCAAATGGCCAAGCTCGGTGAGTGGCGCGGTGATAACGAAGCCGCGCTGGACTACTGGATTCGCTTGCTCAAACTCAAGGAAGACCCGAAAACCCGCGAGCACGCCTGGCGCCTTGCCAGCCTGCAATTCGACTTCGCCCGCTCGATCCCGCTGCTCGCCGACATCATGCAGCAGCGTGCGCTCACAGACATCGAGCTGGATGCGTTGATCTACGCTCATGAATCCCGTGGCACACCGGCCGAAGCCGAGGCATGGCTGCGCACCTACCTGCGCAAGTACCCGGCCCATCGCCTGGCCTGGACACGCTTGCTGCACAACCTGGAAAACACCGGGCAGTTCGCGGCCAAAGGCCAGCTCTACAAGGACTATGCAAAACGCTACAAGCTGACCACCGCCGAACGGGTCGATTGGGCCAGCACCGAAATGAAGCTGTTTGATGAGCCAGCGGCCTGGGACGTGGTCAAGTCGGACGACTCATCCATCGATGATCCGGAATATTGGCGCACCCGTGCCGCGCTCGCCTGGGACCTGGAGCGCGACGAGGACTTGCGCGTCTCCCTGGAAAAACTGCTGTCCCTCAACGGCAAGCTGACCAGTGGTGACGAGAGCCAGTTGATCACCCTGTATCGCACCAGCGACCCGCAGCGCGCCTTGAAGTTGATGGTCGACAGCTGGCACCGCGCCCAGGATCCGCAACGGTTGGTCGAGGCGCTGCAACTGGCCCAGGAGCTGCACGAGTGGGATCAGGTCGTTACCCTGTTGGAAGACGCCAAGCAATACCCGCAGGCCTACGAGCAAGCCCAGGTTCTGGCGGTACGCGCTGCCTTGGCGGTGGAGCAGGGCGATCCCTCCGAGGCCGAGCGCCTCTATCTGCTGGGCTTGTCGCGCTACCCCGATGACAACCTGTTTCGCGAGCGTTTGACCTGGCTGTATGTCGACCAGGCCGACACGGCAAAACTCAAGCCCCTGCTGGCCAAATGGCGTGCCTCTGCACGGGCAGACCGCCTGCTCTGGCTGCCGTTCGCCAGTGCCAGCCAGCTGTTGGGGCGCGATGCCGAGGCGTTGGCCTGGTATCGCCTGTACCTCAAGCTCAGCCCGAACGACTGGCTGGTGCAGGCCGCGTATGCCGACGCACTGGACACCTCCGGCTACCAGGACGCCGCCCAGCGCCTGCGCTTGAAGTTGCTGCGCAGCCCCGAGGCCGACAACCTGCAGCCATCATCCCAGCGCTACGCGATCTGGCTGCGCTTGATGTCCAGCAGCTACTCGCCGCAGAAGGCCCAGCAAGAACTGCTGAAGTGGAAAGACGGTTCGCCGTCGATGAAACAGCTGTGGTTCGAACGCCTGCTGGCCCGCCTGGATGCGACCAACCAGCAAGCGCAGAAAGACGACTGGCTGGCCTGGGCGCGCACCCAAGGGCTCAAGGTCGACCGTTACGAGCAGATCCAGGAAGCCTTGCGCAGCCGCAATAAAGCCCAGGTCGAAACCCTGTTGGCCAGCAGCGACCTGAACCCGGCGCAGCGCGCACAGGCGCTCAGCCGTTTGGGGCGTACCAACGAGGCACTGGACACCAGCCTGTCTGCACTGGGCGACGACCAGCCGGATTCGGTGAACGAGCAACTGCGTCGCCAGGCGGTGGAGATCCACGAAGCCACCCCGCAAGGCGCATTGCTGTCGTATCAGAAACAGGATTTCGGTGGTTTGTCGTTTGACGCGCCGCGCCTGGAAATTGCCCACAACCTGGGTGACAACTGGTACGCCGATGTCGAGATGGAACACGGCAACTATAAAGGCGACGACGTCATCTCTTCGCGCATCGGCGACGAAAGCAATGCAGCCCTGACCTTGGTGCGCTCGGTGGAAAACGGCAGCTGGAAGCTGTTCGCCGACACCAGCCAACGCAAGGACGACGACCGTAACGGCCTGGGCCTGTCGCGCATGTGGCAGTTGGATTCTCGCCATCAGATCGAGACCGGGCTGGACTGGCATCGCAAGAGCGACGACAGCGGCCTGATGCGGGCTTTCGGCCAGCAAGACCGCGCCTGGGTCGGCGGCCGTCACGGCCTGACTGCGCGGGACCAGTTGAGCTGGGAAGTGGCGCAGCGCTCGTTCTCGACCCGTGCCGGTGACTCGCTGGGCAGCGGTCATGCGCTGAAGCTGGAGCTTAACCACACGCTGGAATTTGCCGGGCCTAACTGGACGGTGCGCAGTGGTGTGGATTACCAGAAGAACAACGTGAAGGATCGCAACCTGGATTACCTCTCCAGCGACTTCAAAGGCCCGATTCGAGTGCCTGATGTCGCGCCGCCTGAGCCGGGTGACCCGATCGAGTTGCAGACCATCCCGTCGGGCGACCTGCTGCAAAGCCGCTACGGCCAACTCTATGTCGGCACGTCCTGGCGTCGCGGCATCCCCGGTGCGCTGGTGCGCAGCAAGCCGCAATACACCTGGCTGGTGGACATGACGGCGGGCTGGCAGTGGACCGACCAAACCTTCAACTATGGCGTCAACACGGGCATTGGTTTCGAAGTGCTGGGTGATGACGAACTGGCCCTCACCTTCGGCTACCAATCTGCGCCACAAGGCGGGGATGGCAAGTCCGGCGGCACACTGGGCATGAGCTACGGCGTGCGTTTCGGGCGCTGATTACAGAATCTACGGGAGAAAAACCTATGCAAGCAATTCGTAACCTGAGCCTGGCCCTGACAGTGCTGTTCGTCGCCGGCTGCTCCAGCTTCACCAGTGAAAACAGCCCTAACCTGCCGCGCAACGCGCAGTGGGGGATCGTGCCGATGATCAACTATTCGCAGACCCCGCAAGCCGGTGAGCGCAGCGAGCAGATCCTGCTCAGCGTACTCAGCAGCCACGGCCTGCAACCGCGTGTTTACCCGACCAGCACCCAGGGCGAACAGGCGCTGATGGACGACAACGAGCGCCTGACCGGTGCCCTGGAATGGGCACGTGAGCAGAAGCTCGATTACGTCGTCGCCGGCAGCGTCGAAGAGTGGCAGTACAAGAACGGCCTGGATGGCGAGCCGGCGGTGGGCATCAGCCTGCGCGTGCTCGACGCCAACAGTGGTCGTGTGCTCTGGAGCAAAAGCGGCGCGCGCGCCGGTTGGTCCCGTGAAAGCCTGGCGGGCAATGCTCAGACGGTAATCGACAAACTGGTTGGCGCCCTTCGATTCGAGTGAACGCAATGAATTCTCCACACATGGATTACAGCCTGGCGCCTCGCGCCAGCGGGCCGGTGTCTTGGCTGGAAACACTCCTGGTAACGGGCTTGGCCATTGGCCTGGGCTTCTGGCTGACCCCCGAAGACCCGTTGCAAATGCGCGGTGGTTTCCCCTGGCCAATCCTGGCGCCACTGCTGTTGGGTGTGCGTTACGGTTTTGTGCGCGGCCTGTTCAGCGCCGTGCTGTTGGTGGCGGCGCTGTTTGCCCTGCGCTACAGCGGGCATGCAGGTTATACCCAGCTTGAACCCTCGTTCATCGTCGGTGTGCTGGTGTGCGGGATGCTGGTAGGCGAGGTTCGCGACCTGTGGGTGCGCCGCCTGGAGCGTCTGCAGATGGCTAACGAATACCGTCAGTACCGCCTTGATGAATTCACCCGTGCCCACCAGATCCTGCGGGTGTCCCATGACCTGCTGGAGCAGCGCGTGGCCGGCAGTGACCAGAGCCTGCGCAGCTCGTTGCTGGGCCTGCGTGAAAAACTGCGCGGCATGCCGGTCGAAGGCGACGCATTGAGCGAGCTGGCCGAGCCGATCGTGGCGATGCTCGGCCAATACGGCGCATTGCGCGTGGCGGGTTTGTACCGCGTCGACGACAGTGAGAAAAACCTACTGCCCCAGGCCTTGGCGATGATCGGCGTGATGGGGCCGCTGGAAACCGATGACGGTTTGATCCGGCTATGCCTGGAACGCGGCGAACTGGTGAGCGTACGCCAGGAGCTGATCGACGCCGGTAATGCCGCGCAGTTTTCCGCGCTGCAGGCCTGCATCCCATTGATCGATGCCGAAGGCCGCTTGCTGGCGATCCTGGCGGTTCGGCAAATGCCGTTCTTTGCGTTCCAGGATCGCACCTTGAGCCTGTTGTCGCTGCTGGCCGGTCACATTGCCGACCTGTTGCGCCGCGATCCGCAAGTGCTGAGCCTGCCCGATGCGCACGCCCAGCAATTTTCGTTGCAGCTCAAGCGGTCGCTGGTGGATGTGGAACAGCACACGTTGCCCGCCGGGTTGTTCGCGTTCGAGATGACGCGCGCCAATGAGGAACTGTCGCGTCTGATGGAGCGCAGCCAACGTGGCCTGGACTTGCACCTGGCGGTGCGCAACAACCGCGAACATCGCCTGCTGCTGGTGCTGTTGCCGCTGACCAGCCCGGAAGGTACCGAAGGCTACCTGGCGCGGATCGGCATGTTGTTGCACGAGCACTTTGGTATCGATACCGACCTGGACAGCCTGGGTGTGCGGGTCATGCCTTTCAATCTGGAGCCTGGCTGTGATCGCAACGGGCTGCGTAACTTCCTCTACAACGAGTGTGGCCTGAATGATCAGCAAGTGGCTGTTTAGCGGCGCCGTGCTGCTGGAGGCAGGCAGTTGGGCCAGCCTGTGGCTCGATGCGCCGCAGATGCACCAACTGCTGGTGTTCACCTTCAGCCATGGGGTGGCCTGCCTGATGCTGTGCGGCGCCGTATGGTTGCTGTTGCCGGCGCGCTACCGGGCGCCTCTGCCGTGGAGCCCGCTGTTCATTTTCAGCCTGGCGTTCTTTGTGCCGGTGATCGGCACCCTGGGCGTGGTTGCGTCGATCTTCCCGGCGCTGTACCTGCCGCGTAAACGCGACCAGCAAGCGTGGCAATCGGTCGGCATTCCAGGCCTGCCGTTCCGTGCAAAGGCCCAGACACGCACGCCGATCTTCGCCGATGGTGGTTTGCAGGACGTGCTGCGCCACGCGCCCGATCCCGATCAGCGTCTGGCCGCGCTGCTGGCGACTCGCCGCATGCCTGGCAAGGACGCGGTACCCATCCTCAAGCTGGCCTTGGGTGACCCCAGTGATGACGTCCGTCTGCTGGCGTACTCGATGCTCGACAAGCAGGAAAGTGACATCAACCTGCACATCCAGATGGCGTTGGAACAGTTGGCCGGCGTCGGCCCGCGAACTGCCGGCCCGGTGCACAGCATGCTGGCGCGCTGGTATTGGGAATTGGCCTACCTCGGCCTGGCCCAAGGCAGCGTGCTTGAGCACGTGCTGAACCAGGCCAGCGAACATGCCGAACAAGGTCTGGCGGCCGGTGAGGGCGGCGAGCTGTTGCTGCTGGCCGGCCGTATTGCCCTGGAGCGCGGTGAAAACGAGCGAGCTGAGGCCCTGCTGCACGAGGCTGAGCGAAACGGTCTGGGGCCGGCTCAGTTACTGCCTTTCCATGCCGAGTTAGCGTTCGAAGCGGGTCGCTATCACGAAATCCCCGGGCTGCTCGCCAGCCTGCCGGAAGAAACCCGTCAGCGGCCACCCTTTGCTGAGTTGGTGAGGAGCTGGAATGAATCATAAGGAAACCACCCCGACGGCTGACATTTGCCTGCTGCTGGAAGGCACCTGGCCGTACGTGCGCGGCGGTGTATCGAGCTGGATTCACCAGATGATCCTCGGCCTGCCGGAGCTGACTTTTTCGGTGATGTTCATCGGTGGTCAGCGCTCGGCGTATACCTCGCGGCGTTATGAAGTGCCGGTGAACGTGGTGCACATCGAAGAGGTGTTCCTCGAAGACGCGACGCACCCGGTCGATACCCGTGGCACCCCCCGCGATGCCGACCCGCAGCAGTTGGCTGACCTGTATCGCTTTTTGCATCACCCGGATCAGCCCGAGCGGGAGCTGGGGGAGCGCCTGCTCAATTGCATTGCCGAGGGCCATATGACCCTGGATGATGTACTGCGCAGCCGTGCCAGTTGGGAAACCCTCAGCGAAGGCTACCGCCAGCACTGCGCCGACCCGTCTTTCGTCAACTATTTCTGGACGTTGCGTTCGTTGCAATCGCCGTTGCTGATGCTCGCCGAGGCCTCGCGCAAGATGCCGCCGGCGCGGGTGCTGCACTCGATTTCCACCGGTTACGCCGGGCTGCTGGGGTGCATCCTCAAGCACCGCTGGAAATGCACTTACCTGCTGAGCGAACACGGTATCTATACCAAGGAGCGCAAGATCGATCTGGCCCAGGCCACCTGGATTGCCGAAACCTCCGGGCAGGCGCTCAACCGCAGCCTCGACGGGGGCTCGGGGTATATCCGGACCCTGTGGGTGCGCTACTTCGAACGGATCGGCCAACTGGCCTACAACAGCGCCGACAAGATCATTGCCTTGTATGACGGCAACCGTCAGCGCCAGATCAAGGACGGTGCCGATCCGAGCCGCACCGCGTTGATCGCCAACGGCATCGACCTGTCGCAGTGGTCCCGTGCCATGGAAACCCGTGAGCCGGGTATTGCGCCGGTGGTCGGGTTGATCGGGCGCGTGGTGCCGATCAAGGACGTGAAAACGTTCCTGCGTGCCATGCGCGGCGTGATCAGCGCCATGCCGCACGCCGAAGGCTGGATTGTCGGCCCCGAGGAAGAAGACCCGGAATACGTGAGCGAATGCCGCAGCCTGATGGCGAGCCTGGGGCTCGAAGGCAAAGTGCACTTCCTGGGTTTCCAGCGCATCCAGGACATCTTGCCCAAGCTGGGCCTGATGGTGCTGACCTCGATCAGCGAAGCACAACCCTTGGTGATCCTCGAAGCCTGGGCCGCCGGTACGCCGGTCGTCAGCAGCGACGTCGGCTCGTGCCGCGAACTGATCGAAGGCGGCAGCGCCGAAGACCGCGACCTCGGCGTGGCGGGCAAGGTGGTGGCAATTGCCGACCCACAGGCGACATCCGCCGCCATCCTCGAACTGCTGCGCAGCCCCGAACGTTGGAAAGCTGCACAGGCCGCCGGCTTGCTGCGGGTCAACCGTTACTACACCGAAGCCTTGATGCTGCAGCGCTACCGCGACCTGTACCAGGCCGCCATGGAGAACAGTTAAATGGCCGGTATTGGCTTCGAACTGCGCAAGATCCTCTCGCGCGACTCATACACCGCCACCTTGCACGCCTATGTGTATGCGGGCCTGATCAGCTCCGGCCCGTGGGTGCTGTCGATCATCAGCGTGATGCTGGTGGGGATCATCAGCCTGGGCCTGCTGTTGCCCAACGCATTGGTGGGGCAGTTTCTGGTCACGGTGACGTACCTGATGGCCAGCTCATTGATCCTGACGGGTGGCCTGCAGTTGTTCTTCACCCGCTTCGTGTCCGACCAGTTGTTCGAGCGCAACTACGACCAGATCCTGCCCAACCTGCTGGGCATTTTGTTGATGGTGACGGTCGGTGCCGGGGTATTGGGGGTGATCGTGCTGGCGCTACTGTTTGATCAACCGCTGATCTACCGCGTGCTGGTGCTGTCGAACTTCGTGGTGCTGTGCAACCTGTGGCTGGTGATCATCTTTCTTTCGGGGATGAAAAAGTACAACCGCATCCTGCTGGTGATGGTGGTGGGTTACTCGCTGATGGTCGCGAGCGCCTACCTGCTGAGCTTCCTGAAGATGCCCGGCCTGTTGCTGGCGCTGTTGATCGGCCACGGCAGCCTGTTGTTCCTGTACCTGTACGACATCCTGCGCGAGTACCGTGCCGAGAAAATGATTGCGTTTGATTTTCTCAATCGTCGCAACGTGTTCGTCAGCCTGCTGGTGACCGGGTTCTTCTACAACTTTGGCATCTGGGTCGACAAAATCCTGTTCTGGTTCAACCCAGGCACTTCCAACGAAGTCATAGGCCCGCTGCGCGCCTCGATCCTGTACGACATGCCGATCTTCATCGCCTACTTGGCGATCATCCCCGGCATGGCCGTGTTCCTGGTGCGTATCGAGACCGACTTTGCCGAGTGGTACGACCGCTTGTTCCGTGCCATCCGCGACGGCGAGACCTTGCAGCACATCGGCTCGCTGAAAACCGAAATGACCCTCTCCATCCGCCAGGGCCTGCTGGAAATCTGCAAAGTCCAAGGCCTGACCGTGGTGCTGCTGTTCCTCTTCGCCCCGCGCCTGCTGGAATGGATCGGCATCTCCAGCTACTACCTGCCACTGTTCTACATCGACTTGATCGGTGTGAGCATCCAGGTGGTCTTCATGGCGTTGCTCAACGTGTTCTTCTACCTCGACAAACGCCGCGTGGTCCTGGAACTGTGCGTACTGTTTGCCGTACTCAACGCAGCCCTGACACTGCTCAGCATGCACCTGGGGCCCAGTTTCTTCGGCTACGGGTTTACGTTGTCGTTGCTGGTGTGCGTATTGCTGGGGCTGGCACGGTTGTCGTCGGCGCTGGAAGACCTGGAGTATGAGACGTTTATGTTGGCGCGGTGATTGGGTTTCAGGTGGTGTGAGAAAGGCACTTGGCGTTCGCGGCAAGTGCCTTTTTTGTTGGAGGTCAGATGGGGCTTTATAGGGCGCGATAACGAACCATCAGGCGAATGTCGAGAGCAGCGAGATGCTTGAAGATGGGATTGAAATAGGCTGTGGCCCCGTCAAAAAGTACAAAACACCCTGTGGCGAGCGCTTTGCTTGAAAAGACCGGGACTGCTCCGAAGCTCCCTCGCCACAAGTTGAACCGCACTACGGCGAGGGCGGACCTTTTCTGTGGGGGTCACCAATCCTCCCGACGCTCCGAATGTTGGTGAAGAATACGGAAGACCATCACACGATCACCTTGCAGGCTGTAAGTCGCTCGGTACGGATAGGTGGTGATAATCAGCTCGCGACAATCGGGCACTGAAGATGCCTTCCCCGCATTAGGAAAGCGCTCCAGCATTTCCAGGCAGTTGAGGATGTGGAAGACAGCCGATTCTCCCAATTCCGGCCCGACTAACCCTTGGTAATGCTCGTAGATTCCATCCAGGTCACTTTCCGCTTTGCTGCTTAACGCGATCTTCGGCACGTTTTACCCACTTAGCCTTTACGGCATCCAGATCTGTGACATTGCCGGCCTCAGCATCAGCGATGCCCTCCTGCACGGCTTTGAAATGCCAGGATTCATCAGCCACGTATCGGCTCAACGCGCGTTGCAGATGGTATTGACGATCTCGGTCAGTCGCGTGTGCCAGTTGATCCAACTCGCTGGCAAGTTCAGGCTTTACGCGGAAAGACAGAACGGGAGAGGCTGCCATAAGGTTGCTCCAGACATTTTCTGTATACGTTGTGTACACGGTATGCAAACGTTAGGCTTCGGCCGTTAGCCGGTCAAGAGCGGTTTGTCGGGCCAGGGAATGATGGAGGGTTTTCAAGCGGACGACTGGGATCAAATGTCCCAGAAACAACAAAGCCCTCACATTTCTGTGAGGGCTTCGTCTTATATGGTGCCGGCACCAGGAGTCGAACCCGGGACCTACTGATTACAAGTCAGTTGCTCTACCAACTGAGCTATACCGGCGTGTTAGGGCGACGATTATAGCGATTGGCAAGGTTCTGTAAACCCCTGAATTCTGACTATTTTTGCAGACCCCACGCTTTTTCCACGCACGCCCCTTTTTCCAGCTGGCGAGTGTAGGATTTCTCCCCTGCCACCGAAGGGTCTACCCTGGCAAAAATCTTCTCCAAACCCAAGGAAGCCCCACGTGAAACGGATTCTCTCCCTGTCTCTCATCCTCCTCACCGCTGCGCTCGGCGCGTGCTCGTCCAACAAACCCGCCAACGACCCGGCGCTGGTGGGCACCTGGAAAGGCCTGCGCACCGAGACCGGTAAGTGCCAGTTCCTGTCGTGGACCAACACTCTCAAGCCCGACGGGCGTTTTGTGATTACCTTCTACCGCGATGCGCAGCAGACCAAGGTGATCCAGACCGAGCAGGGTTCGTGGTCGGCGGCCAATGGCAGGAATGAGTTGCGTACCGACGGTGTGCGTTCGCCGGATGTGTACACCTATAAGCTGCTGGACGCAGACACGGTGCATTACGTGAGTGTGGCGTCGGACCCGACCAGCGATTGCCAGGATGACTACGCGTTCACCGAGCGTCGTGTGCGCTAAGCCTTCAGAAAACGCTCCGAAACCGGGCACTCAGGTGCCCGGTTCGCGCAAATCTCAACTGCCTTCTGCGCAGTTATCTGCAAACTTCTTGTAGTCCAATACCTGTTGCTGCCCGTGGGAATCCAGGTAGGTCATGTGTGCATTCACGATCCCACACGCTCCGTTTGTGTCTTCGACAGTGGTCAGCACGCGCTGGATATCCAGCTTGGGCTGTACATCGGCGTGGGCGTTGACGGCAAAAGCCAGCAGGCTGACGGCGATCAAGGTGTTCCAGTTCATGGTGGGTATCCTCCGGGTTCAACAAGTGGGTGTGGGCTTATTGAGCGCCCTGGAGGTATCTGCACTGTGTCATGCGGCGCGGGTTTTGCTTCGTTGTGTAGCGAAACCGTGACTACGTACAAAGCGATACATCGGCCGTGGCCTCTTGGGGCATTTGGATCGACCGCTCAGCCGGTTTTCCCTTGAATACAGGTGCGGTTTCCGTATTCTGTGCCGCGATATAAACCGTCAGTTTAATCGCGGTTTCGTGTAGGCAAATTTTCGAGACAATGTAGGGCAACTGAATATCTGTTGATGCATATGTCAGTTTTGTGTCGATTTTGTCCATTCGGCCAAGATTTTTTGTGAAATAACGATGCAAGTACATGTTCTTAAAACGAATGGGTTTTTCTTCATAAAATCGCCGTAAAAATGGCGCCACACCGTTCGTCTGATTAAATTGAACTTAAAACATCAAAATACTGACACCATCATTGTGATATCACAGAATGCGTCCGACACCACATAACTAGAAAAAACCAGGTCAGCTCATTGCTGGCCTTTTTATCGCCTTTATAAAGCGCAAATCAGGTGGGGAGGGGCAGTGAGTGAGTCGGGCAGATGACATTTCAAAGCTATTCAACAAGCTCGGTGCCAACCCGAGTGGCTATCGTGAGATCGACTTTGTCCATGAGTTCATCGAGGACGAAGTCGAGGTCCTGGAAGCCCCCGCAGTCACTCCAGCCCCGCTTGAGATCGAAGCCCCCTCGGCGCCTCTGCTGCGCTTGCTGGAGGAACTGAGCCAAGGCGAAGCCGACCACCTGCAGCCGCCCGAAGTGGTGGAAGGGCGGGACGGCCAGGTGTACTCCGAGCAATCCAACCCTAAAGTCGTGGTGTTGGTCTCGGTCAAGGGCGGCGTCGGTCGCAGTACCCTCGCGGCTGCGCTTGCCAGTGGCTTGCAGCGCATGGGTCGCCCGGCGCTGGCCCTGGACCTGGACCCGCAAAACGCCCTGCGCCACCACCTGTGCCTGGGGCTCGACATGCCCGGCGTCGGCGCTACCAGCTTGCGCAACGAAGGCTGGGAAGCCCTGCCCGAACGTGGTTTTGCCGGTTGCCGGCTGGTGGCATTCGGTGCCACTGACCACGAGCAACAGCTGAGCTTGAATCGCTGGTTGGGCCAGGACAGCGAGTGGCTCGGCAAGCGCCTGTCCGGCCTCAAGTTGAATGGCCAGGACACCGTGATCATCGACGTCCCCGCCGGCAACACCGTCTACCTCAGCCAGGCCATGTCGGTCGCCGACGCTGTGCTGGTGGTGGTACAGCCAGACGTGGCCTCGTTCAGCACGCTCGACCAGATGGACAGCCTGCTGGCGCCGTACCTCCAGCGCGCCAAACCGCCACAACGCTTCTACGTGATCAACCAGCTGGACGGTGCCCACCGCTTCAGCCTGGACATGGCCGAGGTGTTCAAAACCCGCCTGGGTGCTGCGCTGTTGGGGACGGTCCACCGCGACCCCACGTTCAGCGAAGCCCAGGCCTACGGGCGTGATCCCCTCGACCCAACCGTCAACAGTATCGGCAGCCAGGACGTCCACGCCCTGTGCCGCACCTTGCTCGAACGCATCGACTCGGACCTTCCATGACCGACACTACGTCCTCCACGCCCTTCGTCGAAGGGCGCGCCGAACAGCGCCTCAATGGCGCTATCGCGCGCTTCAACCGGTGGCCTGCGGCGCTGCGTACGGTACTGGTTGTCGCCAGTTGCGTGCTCGGTGCCCTGCTGTTGATGGGCATTATCAGTGCGCCGCTCGATCTCTACAGCCAATGCCTGTTCGCGGGCGTGTGCTTCCTCGCGGTACTGGTGTTGCGCAAGATCCCGGGGCGCCTGGCGATCCTCGCGTTGGTGGTGCTGTCGCTGGTGGCGTCGTTGCGCTACATGTTCTGGCGCCTCACCTCCACCCTCGGCTTTGAAACCTGGGTCGACATGTTCTTTGGCTACGGCCTGGTCGCGGCCGAGTTCTACGCCATGGTCGTACTCATCTTCGGCTACGTGCAAACCGCCTGGCCGCTGCGCCGCACGCCGGTGTGGCTCAAGACCGAGCCGGAGGAATGGCCGACGGTCGACGTGTTCATCCCCACCTACAACGAAGCGCTGAGCATCGTAAAACTGACCATCTTTGCCGCGCAGGCGATGGACTGGCCCAAGGACAAGCTGCGCGTCCACGTGCTCGATGACGGCCGCCGCGATGAGTTCCGCGACTTCTGCCGCAAGGTCGGGGTGAACTACATTCGTCGCGACAACAACTTCCACGCCAAGGCCGGTAACCTCAACGAAGCGTTGAAAGTCACCGATGGCGAATACATCGCGCTGTTCGACGCCGACCACGTGCCGACGCGTTCCTTCCTGCAAGTGAGCCTGGGCTGGTTCCTCAAGGACCCGAAGCTGGCGATGCTGCAAACGCCGCACTTCTTCTTTTCGCCGGACCCGTTCGAAAAGAACCTCGACACCTTCCGCGCCGTGCCCAACGAGGGTGAGCTGTTTTACGGCCTGGTGCAGGACGGCAACGACCTGTGGAACGCCACGTTTTTCTGCGGCTCCTGCGCCGTCATCCGCCGTGAGCCGCTGCTGGAAATCGGCGGCGTGGCCATCGAGACGGTGACCGAAGACGCCCACACCGCGCTCAAGCTCAACCGCTTGGGTTACAACACCGCCTACCTGGCCATCCCGCAAGCCGCGGGCCTGGCCACCGAAAGCCTGTCGCGCCACATCAACCAGCGGATTCGGTGGGCGCGGGGCATGGCGCAGATTTTCCGCACCGACAACCCGTTGCTCGGCAAAGGCCTGAAGTGGGGCCAGCGCATCTGCTACGCCAACGCCATGCTGCACTTCTTTTATGGTTTGCCGCGCCTGGTGTTCCTCACTGCGCCGCTGGCCTACCTGGTGTTCGGCGCCGAGATTTTCCACGCCTCGGCGCTGATGATCGTCGCCTACGTGCTGCCGCACCTGGTGCACTCCAGCCTGACCAACTCACGGATCCAGGGGCGTTTCCGTCACTCGTTCTGGAACGAGGTGTACGAGACCGTACTGGCCTGGTACATCCTGCCGCCGGTGCTGGTCGCGCTGGTCAACCCCAAGGCCGGTGGCTTCAACGTCACCGACAAGGGCGGCATCATCGACAAGCAGTTCTTCGACTGGAAGCTGGCGCGCCCGTATCTTGTGCTGCTGCTGGTGAACCTGGTGGGCCTGGGCTTTGGTGTGCATCAACTGGTGTACGGCGAGGAAAGCACCGCCGTCACAGTCGCCATCAACATGACCTGGACCCTCTACAACCTGATCATCACCAGCGCCGCCGTGGCGGTGGCCTCCGAGACGCGCCAAGTGCGTTCCGAGCCGCGTGTGAGTGCGAAGCTGCCGGTGAGTATTATTTGTTCCGACGGTCGTGTGCTTCACGGGATCACCCAGGACTTCTCGCAGAACGGTTTCGGCCTGATCCTCGATGATGGTCACTCCATCACCCAAGGTGAACGGGTGAAGCTGGTGCTGTCGCGCAACGGTCAGGACAACCTGTTCCAGGCGCGGGTGGCGTTCAGCAAAGGTACACAGATTGGTGCGCAGTTCGAGTCATTGACCCTGCGCGAGCAAAGCGAACTGGTGCGCCTGACGTTCTCACGTGCCGACACCTGGGCCGCCAGTTGGGGCGCCGGCCAGCCGGACACACCGCTGGCCGCCTTGCGTGAAGTCGGCGGTATCGGCATCGGCGGTCTGTTCACGCTGTGCCGCGCCACCCTGCATGAATTACGTATGGCCCTGCGCCGCACGCCCTCACAACCGCTTGATACGTTGATGGACAAGCCATGACCTCCACCCCTTTTTTCGCGCGCGCTCATTCGCGCGCCGCACATGCGTTGCTGATCGCTTCGCTGCTTGGCCTGAGCCCACTGCTGCAAGCGGCCGACAAGGCAGTGATTACTCCTGCTGCCGTGCAAGGTGCCGAGAACGGCTACAGCCTGACGCTCAAGCAACTGGGGCGTCGCGACAGCATGAACCTGCAGGGTGTGGAGTCATCTGACAGCGTCAACTTCGACATCCGTGCTGACCAGGTCGTGACGGGCGCCCAACTGTTGCTCAACTACAGCTATTCGCCGGCGCTGCTGGCGGAGTTGTCGCAGATCAACGTGCTGGTCAACGACGAAGTCGCCGCCAGCCTGCCGTTGCCAAAGGAAGGCGCCGGCACCCCGCAACAGGCCGTCGTGCAGATTGCGCCGCACCTGATCACCGAGTTCAACCGCCTGCGGTTGCAGTTCATCGGTCACTACACCATGTCCTGCGAGGACCCGCTGCACAGCAGCCTCTGGGCAAAAATCAGCAATACCAGCGAGCTGAAAGTGCAGGTCTCGCCGATCCTGTTGAAAGACGATCTGTCGGTGCTGCCGCTGCCGTTCTTCGATAAGCGTGATGCGCGCCAGCTCAACCTGCCGTTCGTGTTCGCAACCGCTCCGGATAACGCCACGCTGGAAGCAGCGGCGACGCTGTCGTCATGGTTCGGTGCAATGGCCAGCTACCGTGGCGCTACATTCCCTACGGCCTACGGCACGATCCCGGCCAAGGGCAACGCCATTGTGCTGGTGCTCAGCCCGAATGCGGTCGACGTCAATGGCGTGAAAGTGGCGCAAGCCAGCGGGCCGACCCTGAGCCTGATCGCCAACCCGAACGACCCCCAGGGCAAGTTGCTGATCGTGTCGGGTCGCGACGGCGCCGAACTCAAGCGCGCAGCCACGGCGGTGGCGCTGGGCAACCCGGTACTTGCCGGCAACAGCGTGGTCATCGACAAACTCGAAAGCCTGGCTCCGCGCCGTCCCTATGACGCGCCGAACTGGGTGCCCAGTGATCGCCCGGTACGTCTGGGCGAACTGGTCGAGCTGAAAAAGCTCAGCGTCGCGGGCTACAACCCTGGCCCGATCAGTGTCGACTTCCGCCTGCCGCCCGACCTGTTCAACTGGCGTGAAGAAGGCGTGCCGCTGCACCTCAAGTACCGCTACACGCCGCAGCAAGTGTCGACCAATTCGTCATTGCTGGTGGGGCTGGATGACCAGTTCATGAAGTCCATGCCACTGCCGTCGATCACCAGCCTGGCAGACGGCAAGACCCTGTTGAGCATGATGCAGAAAGACAACACGCTGCCGCGCGAAGCCACCGTGTTGCTGCCGATCAGCTCGGCGTCGCCTATGTCCAAGCTGCAGCTGCGCTTTATGTACGACTACATCAAGGAAGGCGAATGCCGCGACATCATCGTCGATAACATGCGCGGTACCATCGACCCGGATTCGAGCCTGGACATCAGTGGTTACCAGCACTTCATCGCCATGCCGAACCTGGGCGTGTTCAATGATGCCGGTTTCCCGTTCACCCGCCTGGCCGACCTGTCCGAATCGGCCGTGGTGTTGCCTGACACCTTTGGCACCGACGAGTTGACTGCCTACTTGACCATCCTGGGCCGCTTCGGCGAGTCCACCGGTTACCCGGCGACCGCCGTCAAAGTGGTGCAAGCCAAGGACGTGCAAAGTGTGGCTGACAAAGACCTGCTGGTGATCGCCACCGGTGCCGACCAGCCCTTGTTCAAGCAATGGCAGCAGTACCTGCCGGCGACGGTCGATGGCCCGCAGCAGCACTTCAAACTGTCGGACCTGCCGCGCTACGTCAGCAACTGGGTCAGCCCGGACGCCGAAGCCAACAAGCACGCGGCCAACGCCGCCATCAGCTTCAACAGCTTGAGCACCAGCACCTGGTTTGCCGGTTTCGAGTCGCCGCTCAAGGTCGGGCGCAGTGTGGTGCTGATCTCCAGTTCCAGGCCCGAAGGCCTGCAGGCCGCAACCGCTGTGCTGATTGGCGGCGATCAATATAAAGAAACCATCCAGGGCAGCCTGGCGGTGGTGCAGGGCACGCAGGTCAGCTCACTGGTGGCTGACCAGCAGTACTACGTCGGCAAACTGGGCTGGTTCAAGTCGGTGCAGTGGCAACTGTCGCAAAACCTGGGTTGGATGTTGTTGTTCACCTTCCTGGGCCTGGCGATTGTCACCTGCCTGATCTACCTGTCCTTGCGTGCCCGTGCAAAACGGCGGTTGGCATGATGCGTCCAGCCGCTTGGGCCTGGGTGGGCGCCGCGATGTTCGCGGGGGCAGCCCAGGCCCAGACGTGTGATGCGCAATGGCCGCTGTGGCAGAACTACGCCACGCGCTTTGTGCAGGATGACGGGCGAGTGCTGAACTCGTCCCTGAACCCCAGCGAAAGCAATTCCGAAGGCCAGTCCTACGCCATGTTCTTTGCCTTGGTCGGCAACGATCGTGCACGCTTCGACAAGCTGTGGACGTGGACCAAGTCCAACATGGCCGGCAATGACATCAACCACAACTTGTTCGCCTGGCTGTGGGGCAAGAACAAAGATGGCCAGTGGGGTGTGATCGATGCCAACTCCGCCAGCGATGCCGATCTGTGGATCGCCTATGCGTTGCTCGAAGCTGCGCGCATCTGGAATGTGCCGCAGTACCGTGCCGACGCACAGTTGGTGCTGGCCAATGTGGAAAAGACCCTGATCGTACGTGTACCGGGCCTGGGCAAGATGCTGTTGCCGGGGCCTGTGGGCTATTCGTATCCGGGTGGTTTGTGGCGCTTCAATCCCAGCTATCAAGTGTTGGCGCAATTGCGCCGCTTCCACAAAGAGCGCCCGAACGGCGGCTGGAATGATGTGGCCGACAGCAATGCGAAGATGCTGGCCGACCCCCAAAGCAACCCTCATGGCTTTGCCGCCAACTGGGTGGGCTACCGCGCCACCAGCGCCAATACCGGCGTGTTTGTGGTTGACCCCTACTCTGACGATCTGGGCAGTTACGACGCTATCCGCACCTACCTGTGGGCCGGGATGACGGCGAAGAGCGACCCCCTCGCCGCGCCGATGCTCAAGGCGTTGGGTGGGTTGTCACGGGCGACGGCTGCGTCGGTCAATGGCCTGCCGCCGGAGAAGGTCCATGTGCTCACCGGCGAAGTCGAGAAGAACAATGGTTACTCGCCGCTGGGGTTCTCGGCGTCGGCCATGGTGTTCTTCCAGGCACGGGGCGAGACCGCGCTTGCGCAACTGCAAAAGCACAAGCTCGACGACGTGTTGGGCAAGGCGATGGCCCCCGACGCGCCCGATGCCGCGCAGCCGGTTTATTACGACTACATGCTTAGCCTGTTCGGCAAAGGTTTTGCCGATCAAAAGTACCGTTTCGAGCAAGACGGTACGGTCACATTATTCTGGGAGGGCGCATGCGCCGCCACACGCTAGCCCTTGCGATATTGGCCACCCTGGCGTCCAGCGCCAGCCTGGCTGCAACCAGCGACCCACAAGCCTTGCTGATCGAGCAGGGTAACTATTGGCAGTCGAAGAAAAACCCCGAGCGCGCCCTGGAAAGCTGGCAGAAACTGCTCAGCCTGAGTCCCGAGCAGCCGGACGCGCTGTACGGTATCGGCCTGATCCAGGTGCAACAGCAGCACCCGGAAGAGGCACAGAAATACCTGGCCCGCCTGCGTGCAATTTCGCCCCTGCCGCGCCAGGCCTTGCAGCTTGAACAAGACATTGCCGTCAACACCCCCACTAACGCCAAGTTGCTGGAGCAAGCCCGTGAACTCGGTGAGCCGCTTGAAGAGCGCGAAAAAGCCGTGGCGCTGTACCGCCAGATTTTCCAGGGGCGCCAGCCTCAGGGCCTGATCGCGCGTGAGTATTACAACGCCTTGGCGTTCACTCCCAAGGGCACGGCCGAAGGGACCGCCGGCCTGCAACGTGTTACGCGTGAGCGCCCGAATGATTCGATCGCCGCACTGTTCCTGGCCCGACACTTGGCGCGTAACCCGGCCACCCGCGTCGAAGGTATTCGTGCGATGGAGCGCCTGTCGACCGACAACGACGTGGGCGGCGCCGCCGATGAGGGCTGGCGTTTTGCACTGTTGTGGCTCGGTGCACCGAACCGTGACCAGGTGCCGTTGTTCCAGCAGTTCCTGGCCAAGCATCCGGATGACACTGAGATCCGTGCGCTGATGAACAAAGGCATTGCCCAGAGCAAGGGCGATGGCGGCTGGCAGCGTGATCCCAAGTTGGTCAAAGCGTTCAAGGCGCTGGACGAGGGTGACCTGAAAACCGCCGAGCCGCTGTTGGCGGCGCGCCTCGCGGAAAAGCCCAACGATGTCGATGCCCTCGGTGGCATGGGCGTGGTGCGCCAACAGCAGCAGCGCTTCAGCGAGGCGGAGCATTACCTCGGGCAAGCCACACGCCTGCCTGGCGGTGCTGCCTGGCAAAAGGCGCTGAGCGAAGTGCGCTACTGGAGCCTGCTCAACCAGGCACGCGACGCGCAGACTGCCGGCCGCAGCAGCCAAGCCCTTGACCTGGCGGCCCAAGCCGAGCGCTTGAACCCGAGTCGTGCCGACGCCACCGTGGCCCTGGCCGGCTTCCAGGCCCAGGACAATCAGTTCGACGCCGCCGAAGCCACGTATCGCAAAGTGCTGGCGCGCAACCCTGGCGACCCGGATGCCTTGAATGGCCTGATCGGTGTGCTGTCCCAATCGGGTCGCCCGGACGAAGCGTTGAAGCTGATCGATTCGGTGTCGCCGGCTGACCGTGCCAAGTTTTCCTCGACGGCCAAGATCAAAGCCATGCGCGCCACCCAGTTGGGCAAGTTGGCTGATCAGCGCGGCGACTTGAAAGCCGCGCAGGCGGCGTATCAGCAAGCGCTTGACGCAGACCCGGAAAACCCCTGGACACGTTTCGCCCTTGCGCGGGTCTACCTGCGCGATGGTCAGATCCGCAACGCCCGCGCCTTGATCGATGGCCTGCTCAAAAGCCAGCCCAACCAGCCGGATGCGCTGTACACCAGCACCTTGCTGTCGGTTGAGCTGGGCGAGTGGAAGGCGGCCGATGCCACCTTGTCACGCATTCCGGTCGGCCAGCGCACCGCGGATATGAACGAGCTGGCGAGCGATATCGCCCTGCACAAACAGACGGACATTGCTGTCGAAACCGCGCGCCGGGGTCAGCGTCCCGAGGCCTTGGCCTTGCTCGGTCGCAGTGCGGCGTTGGCCGGTAAAAAGCCGGAACGCCTGGCGGTGCTGGCGTCTGCCTATGTCGATGTGGGAGCACCGGAAGAAGGCCTGCAGATCATGCAAGGCGTGCTGGAAAAGACCCCGAACCCGACCGCCGACCAAAAGCTGCTCTACGCCAGCGTATTGCTCAAGGCCAATCACTACACCGAAGCCGGCGATATCCTGCGTGCCTTGCAGGGCCAAGCCCTGAGCGACGCCGGACGCCAGCGCTACGAAGACCTGATCTTTCAATACCGGGTCAAGCAAGCCGACGCATTGCGTGAGAAGAACGACTTGGTGGCGGCGTACGACATGCTCTCGCCAGCCCTGGCCCAGCGACCTAACGACACCTCGGCCATTGGTGCACTGGCGCGCATGTACGCTGCGGGCGGCGATGGCAAAAAAGCCATGGACCTCTACCGGCCGCTGGTCCAGCAAAACCCGGGTAACGCTCAGTTGCAACTGGGCCTGGCGGACATCGCCTTGAAGGGGGGCGACCGTGGCCTGGCGCAATCGGCTGCCGACAAGGCATTGACCCTGGAACCTACCAGTGCCGAAGTGCTGACGTCGGCTGCGGGGATCTACCGTGGCCTGGGTCGCAATAACGAAGCCACTGAATTGCTGCGTCGCGCGCTGGCCATCGAAAACACCCAGCGTGCCCAGGCGCGCTCGGCCCTGGCAGACGCCCAGGGCGTAGCCTACAACCCCTTCGTCGGCTTGCCTGGCCAGCGTCGGCAGATTACCGACCTGGCGGTGGATCGCGGCACCGTGCCGCCGCCCATCGATGCGCCGGCCAATGTGATGCCGGCGCCGGTCGCCGCCACTGTTCCGGCAAACGCCATGGCAAGCAACGGCTACGCGCCGTCGAACAGCTTGAGTGATCCGTTTGTGCCGCCAACGCGGATTGCCGCGCTGGACAACCCGACCTTGAGCCCTGCGCAACGGGCCCTCGATTCCATGCTGCGCGACCGTAGCGGTTACCTGGTCCAGGGCCTGAGCGTGCGCAGCAACAACGGTGAAAGTGGCTTGAGCAAAATCACCCAAGTGGACACGCCGTTCGAAGCGCGCATGCCGGTGGGCGACATGAATGTGGCGTTGCGTGTGACGCCGGTGAGCTTGAGTTCGGGGACGGTCAAAGCCATTTCGGCCGCACGTTTTGGCGCCGGTGCAGGCGAGGACAAGGCCAAGCGAGAAAACGGAGTCGGCCTGGCCGTTGCTGTCGAAGATCCGGCACAAGGCGTCAAGGCTGACATCGGCGTCAGCCCACTGGGCTTTACCTACAACACGGTGGTCGGTGGCGCGAGTGTGAATCGACCGTTCACCGAAGGCGGCAACCTGCGCTATGGCGTCAACGTCTCTCGGCGCCCGGTGACCGATAGCGTCACCTCGTTTGCCGGTTCCAAAGCCAGGATCACTGACGCCGATGGCGAAGTCCACACGGACAAGTGGGGCGGCGTCACCGCCAACGGCGGGCGTGCCGAATTGAGCTACGACGACCAGGAGGTCGGTGCCTACGGCTATGCGTCTTTGCACAAGTTGCTGGGTAACAATGTCGAAGACAACACCCGCATGGAGTTAGGCAGTGGCGTCTACTGGTACCTGCGCAACACGCCGACCGACACCCTCACACTGGGCGTCAGCGGCATGGCCATGGGCTTCAAGGACAACCAGGGTTTCTATACCTACGGCAACGGCGGCTATTTCAGCCCGCAACGTTTCTTCTCCCTGGCCGTACCGGTGCGTTGGGCACAGAGCTTCGACCGTTTCAGCTATGAGGTGAAAAGTTCGGTGGGCGTGCAGCATATCGCGCAAGATGGCGCCGATTATTTCCCGACGGAAAAGGACCTGCAGGAAGCGTTTGAAAACCCGAAATACAAGAGCAGCAGTAAAACCGGCATCGGCTACAGCCTCAACGCGGCTGCCGAATACCGCCTCAGCTCGCGCTTTTACCTGGGTGGCGAAGTCGGTGTCGACAACGCCCAGGATTATCGCCAGTACGTCGGCAACGCGTACCTGCGCTACCTGTTTGAAGACCTGAGCGGGCCTATGCCGCTGCCGGTCAGCCCTTACCGTTCCCCGTATTCGAATTGATTGATAGGAGTCATCCATGCCTGTTTCCGCAATTGCCGGCCTGACCCTGCTGGTACTCGGCGAAAGCCACCTGAGCTTCCCGGACCATTTGCTCGATCCGCTGCAAGCCAACCTGACGGCGCAAGGCGCCAAGGTCCACACCATCGGCGCCTGCGGTGCCGGCGCGGCCGATTGGATCGTGCCGAAGAAAGTCGACTGCGGCGCCGAAAACCTGCCGGGCGCCAAGCCACAGGTGTTCGGCAAGAACGCCATGAGCACCACGCCGGTCAAGGACCTGATCGCCAAAGACAAACCCGACCTCGTGGTGATCGTCATTGGCGACACCATGGCCTCCTACCCGGACCCGCAGTTTCCGAAAGTCTGGGCCTGGAAAAGCGTGACGTCGCTGACCAAAGCCATCAGCGAAACCGGCACCAAATGCGTATGGGTCGGCCCGGCCTGGGGCAAGGTCGGCAGCCTGTACAAGAAGGATGATGCGCGCACCAAGCTGATGTCGTCGTTCCTGGCGACCAACGTGGCGCCGTGCACCTACATCGACTCGCTGACCTTCTCCAAGCCAGGCGAGTGGATCACCACCGACGGCCAGCACTTCACCATCGACGGCTACCAGAAGTGGGCCAAGGCCATCGGCGGCGCGCTGTCGGCATTGCCGGCTGATGCTGTGAAGGGAGCCAAGTGATGAAGCGCATTTGCCTGGGCCTGGCGACCTTGCTCGCCAGCGTCAGCGCTTACAGCGCCGACATCCCGTTGTACCCCACCGGGCCGGAAAAAGACTCGGCGTTCCTGCGCTTTGCCAACGGCACCAGCAGCGAGTTGAAGCTGGTGGCCGAAGGGTCCAAGGCCAGCCTGGTGCTGGGTGGCGACAAGCGGGTCTCCGACTACCTGCCCGTGTCGGGTGGCAGCGCGCCGATCAAAGGCGTGTTGAGCCAGGACGGCAAAAACGCTGATCTGGCTGTCACTGTCGCCCCAGGCGAGTTCGCTACGGTGATCGCCGTCGCCGATGCCAAAGGCGGTATTCGCCAACTGGTGATTCACGAGCAACCGGACGACTTCAACGCGCTGAAAGCCTCGCTGGCCTTCGTCAATGCCGACGCCGCGTGTGCCGACGCCAGCCTGGAAGCCGTGGCGCAAAAGGCCGAGCTGTTCAAGAACGCCGCCGAAGGTTCGGTGCAGCGTCGCATGATCAACCCGGTGGAACTGTCGGTGCAGCTCAAGTGCGCCGGTGCGCCCACCGGTCAACCGTTGACCTTCGCCCTCAAGGCCGGCGAGCGCTACAGCGTGCTGGCATTGCCAGCGGCTGGCGGTACCCGGTTGTTGTTCGCGCCTGACACGCTCGCTAACTGATCAGGCCCGACACCACCATGGTCTTTGCCTCACTCGAATTCCTCACGCTGTTCCTGCCGGCCTTCCTGTTGATCTACGCGCTGGCTCGTCCGAGCTGGCGCAACGTCATCCTGTTGATCGGCAGCTGGTTGTTCTACGGCTGGTTGAGCCCGTTGTTCCTGTTCCTGCACATGGTGTTGACCGTGGTGGCATGGGTCGGCGGCTTGCTGGTGGACCGCTCCCGTGAGGACGGCAAAGGCCGGGTGCGCCTGTTGATCGCGTTGATCGTGTTCAACACGGCGGTGCTGTGTTGGTACAAGTACGCCAACATCGTCGCCGGCACGGTGAGCGAGGTGATCACCTGGTACGGTGCGATGCCGCTGGACTGGCAGCGTGTGGCCTTGCCGGCCGGCTTGTCGTTCATCGTGTTGCAGGCGATTTCCTATCTGGTGGATGTGCACCGGCATACGGTGCCGGTGGAGCGCAGCTTCATCAACTACG
Source organism: Pseudomonas allii (assembly GCF_055380095.1). NCBI lineage: Bacteria > Pseudomonadati > Pseudomonadota > Gammaproteobacteria > Pseudomonadales > Pseudomonadaceae > Pseudomonas > Pseudomonas allii. The sequence goes on from NZ_AP039450.1 coordinate 321,383, forward strand.
CCACCTATATCTCGATGTTCGGCCACTCGATTGCCGGCCCGATCATCCGTTACGACTGGGTTCGCCGCGAGCTGAACCAGCGCTATTTCAACTGGACGAATTTCTCCCTCGGCGCGCGGCGCTTCATGATCGGCATGGGCATGAAAGTGCTGGTGGCCGACACCTTGTCGCCGCTGGTGGACATCGCCTTCCACCTGGAAAACCCCAGCCTGGTGGACGCCTGGATCGGTTGCCTGGCGTATTCGCTGCAACTGTTTTTCGACTTTGCCGGCTACAGCGCCATGGCCATCGGCCTGGGCTTGATGCTGGGCTTCCACTTCCCGGAAAACTTCAATCGGCCGTACCTGGCCAGCAGTATTCAGGATTTCTGGCGGCGCTGGCACTTGTCGTTGTCCAGCTGGTTGCGCGACTACCTGTACATCGCCCTGGGTGGGAACCGCGACGGCGTGTGGCGCACCTATCGCAACCTGTTCCTGACCATGGCGATTGCCGGGTTGTGGCACGGCGGTGACAGCTGGAACTACCTGCTGTGGGGTTCCGCTCATGGCGTGGCGTTGTGTGTCGACCGGGCCTGGTCGCGGTCGAGCCTGCCGAGCATCCCGCCGGTGTTGTCGCACATCCTGACCTTGCTGTTTGTGTGCCTGGCCTGGACCTTGTTCCGTGCGCCGGACTTCCATTCGGCACTGACCATGTACGCCGGCCAGTTCGGCCTGCACGGCATGGCCTTGGGTGACGCGATGGCCGTGGCCATGCGCCCGGCCCATGGCATGGCGGCGTTGCTGGGCCTGGTGTGCATCATCGCGCCGATCTGGCAGGTGCGTTGCGAACAGCGCTTCGGCACCCAGCCGTGGTTTGTGCTGGCGGCTTCGCTGTGGCCGGTGGCCGGGTTTGTGTTGTCGTTCGCGCTGATCGCCAGCCGCGACGCCGTACCGTTTCTGTACTTTCAGTTCTAAGGACGCCCGACCATGCCTGCTCCTACTGCGCCGACGCCTCCGAGTGAACTGGCCGTCCGTACCAGCCCCCTGGCGGCCTGGGTGCTGGTGCCCTTCTTGGCGGCGGGGCTGCTGTCCTGCGCCTGGTTGATGGTGAAGGGCCCGATCAGCTTTGTGCCGGCCAAGGTCGACAGCGACATGCTGCTGCACGGCGACCTGACCCACCGTTTCGCCAAGGAACTGGCCAAGGCGCCGATGGCGATCCAGGCCGCCAACCTGGAGCGCGGCGGCAGCTGGCTGGCGTTCGGTGACACCGGGCCGCGGGTACGTCAGGGTTGCCCGGGCTGGCTGTTTATCAGCGACGAGCTGCGCATCAACCGGCATGCCGAAGCCAATGCCCAGACCAAGGCTCAGGCGGTGATCGACCTGCAAAAACAACTGGGCCAAAAAGGCATCGACCTGCAAGTGGTGGTGGTGCCGGACAAGAGCCGCATCGCCGCCGCCCAACGCTGCGGCCTATATCGCCCGGCGGTACTCGACGGCCGTATTCGGGACTGGACCAAACAGTTGCAGACGGCCGGCGTTTCCGCGCTGGACCTGAGCGATACCTTGAAACCCTTGGGCGCCGAAGCCTACTTGCGCACCGACACCCACTGGAGCGAAATCGGTTCCAACGCCGGCGCACAGGCGCTCGCGCAGCGCATCCAGCAGCGTGGCATCAAGGCCACGCCGGAGCAGACGTTCGATATCACCCAGGCGCCCCTCGCCATACGCCCGGGTGACTTGGTGCGCCTGGCCGGTCTGGATTGGTTGCCGCCCAAGTTGCAGCCGCCAGGGGAGTCGGTCGCGGCCAGCAGCGCCCATGAAACCGGCGGTGCGACCAGCAACGCCGACGACCTGTTTGGCGACGCCGGCCTGCCCAATGTGGCGTTGATCGGCACCTCGTTTTCGCGCAATTCCAACTTTGTCGGCTTCCTGCAAAAAGCCCTGAATGCGCCGGTCGGCAATTTCAGCAAGGACGGGGGCGAGTTCTCGGGGGCGGCCAAGGCCTATTTCGAAAGCCCGGCCTTCAAGCAAACACCGCCCAAGTTGTTGATTTGGGAGATTCCGGAGCGGGATCTGCAAACACCCTACGATGCGATCACGCTTGGTCAGTAATTTGACGATTTGCCGTTTGTCTAAAAAATATACAACTTTCTCATCAAAATAATGACACTTTTGCGCGCCTGAAGCAGACTGCTTGCACTAGGGCGACCACAAAAAGACCTGCGGTAAGCAGTCGTACCAGCTGACCTTTTCACGTCTTTGGGCTTCGCCGTGATGAGGAATCCGCTATGAGCTTTACTGATGGTCTGCTTGTGTTGCTTGGAAAAGATGTCAGCCGTGACGTTCAGGGGTTGAATGCGCGGCTGCATTTTTTTGGCAGCATCCCGGTGGATGACGGCACCCCGTTCCCTCCGCAAACCCCCAGTGCGAATGCGCAGTCCCAGCCGGTGGATAAGGCTGTGCGGCGTGCGTGCGTGGTGGCATTGGTGTCGGTCAATGGTGGAGTGGGGCGCAGTACCCTGGCCACCGCGTTGAGCAGCGGCCTGCAGCGCCTGGGTGAATCAGTGGTCGCCGTCGACCTGGACCCGCAGAACGCGCTGCGCATGCACTTCGGCGTCAGTCCGGGTTCGCCGGGTATCGGCCCGAGCAGCCTGCGCAATGCGCACTGGGACGCTCTTCAGCAGCCCGGCTTTGTCGGCAGTCGCGTGATCACCTTTGGCGACACCGACCTGCGCCAGCAAGACGACCTGCAACGCTGGCTCAAGCATGAGCCGGATTGGCTGGCGCAACGCCTGTCCGCCTTGGACCTGAGCGCCCGTCATACCGTGATCATCGACACCCCCGCCGGTAATAACGTCTATTTCCATCAAGCCCTGAGCGTGGCCGATGTGGTGTTGGTGATCGCCCAGGCAGATGCTGCGTCCCTGGGCACCCTGGACCAACTCGACGTGCTATTGGCGCCGCACCTTGAGCGCGAGCGTGCGCCACACGTGCATTTTGTGATCAACCAACTGGATGAAGACAATGCCTTCAGCCTGGACATGGTCGAGGCTTTCAAGCAGCGCCTGGGCGCTAAAGAGCCACTGGAAGTGCACCGCGACCTGGCGATCAGCGAGGCGCTGGCGTTTGGCACCGACCCCTTGGACAGCCAGGCATTGACCTTGGCCGGGGACGATATCAATGAGCTTTGCCGGCTGTTGATAGCGCGCAGAAAACAACGGTAAAGCGCGCTTTTATACGCTTGACGCCAGATGCTTATGCACAATTGGTTGGATGCACCTGTCACCCAACAGCCATTTTGTGGAGCCGTTCTCATCACGCTGCAACTGCCTGTTTTGCGTGCGTTTTATTTTGTGAACAAAAAATGACCAGCCTGGCTTTTGGCCTGTAGCGTAGATGTCTACAGGCTCCGTAAAGAATCCATCAACAGAGTTATCCACAGGCTGCGCTGCGACAATTTTGCCCTCTAATCGCGCTCGGCAAGCACCATCAAGTTGCGCGGTGTCAGTGTGGGATCGCAGAAGGTGCCTACGTCGACCTGGTAGCCGTGCTCGCTGAGAAACAATGCCCGATCCAGCACCAGCCACAGCTCCAGCGGGCGCCGAAACAGACCACGCAGCAACTCCAGGTTCCTGACCTCGGCCAGGCGGCGCCAGCCGTGGGCCTCCAGCGCCGCCCAATCCGGTTCACCTGTGGATAACCCTTTGAGGTGCGCCAGCTCCCGGCAGTAGTCGGCGAAGGGCTTGTCCAGCCAACTGGCGGGCAGGGACGGTGTGGGCAGGTACTCGTCGAGGTTGCGCAGTTCGCGTTGCAGTTGGTCGAAACCCAGGCGCCGTGCCATGGACGTATCGCGTTGCAAGCGCACGCGTTTGCCAGCGGTGACGGTTTCGCTCAACGGCAGGCCAAGGTCATCGAGGGACAGTTGCAGGGTCGAAGCACGGCCTCGGCTGGACAATGGCTGGTAAGTGTCGGCATTGATGCGGTTGTAGCAGCATGGCGCCAGCGCCAGCTGCTTGCAGCCGGCCGCGCTGGCCAGTTGCAGCAGGCGCACATGCAGGTCGCCACAGGCGTGCAGGGCGACGGGAGTGTGTTCGGCGCGGATCGCCACATCGGCCATCACGTCTTGCAGGCGATGGGTGGCGGGCAGGCCGTGGTGATCGCTCAAGGCCTGGCCCGCCGCGATCAGTGCGGGGTCGTATTCCAGGCAGGTCAGGGCTTGATCGGCTTGCACCAGCCGGCGGCCCAGGTGGCCCTTGCCTGAACACCAGTCCAGCCAGTGTGTGGGGGCTTGCGCAAACTGCAGCGCACTGCCGAAAGCTTCAATCTGTTGCCACTTGCGACCTGGAACGTCGACATTCAGGCGATGGCGAGCGGGAGCCAGGGGCTGCGTCGGCAACTTATCCACAGCACTGAGTGCGCGAGCTTGGGCGGCGAGCTGCGCAAACGGCGCCGGTGCCGGCAGGTCATGGGGGTGGTTGTGACAGGTTTCGGCGTCGTCCAACGAGCGTTGCCGCAGCCACTGGGCGAGTTCGGGGTGCTGGGTTTCCCAGGGCAAGTGCAGATGAGTAAAGGGCCGTGGCTTCCACAGCCCTTGGTGCTCGATCAGGAACGCATCCAGCGCCTGGAAGCGTGCCTCAACGTCCTTGACAGGCATCGACGCGCAGCCAGCGTTCCAGCAGTTTGAAGGCGCGTACCAGCACATAGGCCATCAACAGGTAGAACAGGCCCGCAGCGAAGAAGATCTCTACCGGCAAGTAGGTACGGGCAATGATGGTCCGCGCCATGCCGGTCAATTCCAGCAGGGTCACGGTACTGGCCAGGGCGCTGGCCTTGAGCATCAGGATCACTTCGTTGCTGTACGCCGGCAGGCCGATGCGCGAGGCACGCGGCAGGATGATGTAGAACAGCGTCTTCGGCTTGGACATACCCAGCGCACGTGCGGCTTCGATCTCGCCGGGCGGGATGGCCAGGATCGCGCCGCGCAGGATCTCGGCGATATAGGCGGCGGTGTGCAGGGTCATGGTGGCGGTGGCGCACCAGAACGGATCGCGCAGGTAGGGCCACATGAAGCTCTCGCGCACCGTGTCGAACTGCGCCAGGCCGTAGTAGACCAGGAACAACTGCACCAGCAACGGCGTGCCACGGAAGAAGAATATGTAGGCGTAGGGCAGGGCGCTGACGTACCAGCGGCGTGAGGACCGGGCGATACCCAGCGGGATCGCCAGCAACAGGCCGGCGATCACCGCAATGGCGACCAGCTCCAGGGTCAGGATGGCGCCCTGGGCCAGCTTGGGCAGCCACTTGATGATCACGGCCCAGTTCAGGCCCAAGTCGAAATGCGCCAGCCAGCTGTAGTCGCCGCTCATTGGGTGCTCCTTGCAAAGCCGCGGGCGGCGCGTTTTTCCAGGAAGTGCATGCCGGTCATGGCCAGCACGGTGAGGCCCAGGTACATGAACGCGGCGACCATGAAGAAGGTGAAGGGCTGCTTGGTGACGGTCACGCCGATCTGCGCATGGCGCATGATTTCTTCCAGGCCGATCACCGATACGAGGGCGGTGTCCTTCATCAGGATCATGAACAGGTTGCCCAGGCCCGGCAGCGCGATGCGCCACATCTGCGGCATGATCAGCCGGGTGAAGATCCGCAACTTCGACATCCCCAAGGCGACACCGGCTTCACGGTGGCCCTTGGGAATGGCGAGGATCGCGCCACGGAATACTTCCGTCGCGTAGGCGCCAAAGCACAGGCCCAGGGCGATGACCCCGGCGGCAAAGGCGCTGAGGGAAAGGTCGGGGTTGCCGAAGAACTCACCGAGGGCACGCATCAGGTTGACCGTGCCGAAGTAAATCAGCAGCACCCACAGCAATTCGGGAATGCCACGCACGATGGTCGAATACGCACCACCCACCCACTGCAGCGGCTTGTACGGCGAAGTCTTGGCCAAGGCCCCGGCAAGGCCGAGCACCAGCCCCAGGCACAGAGCCGTGAGCGCCAGTTTGACGGTCATCAGCGCGCCGGCGGCAAGCGCCGGGCCGAATCCGTAGAGATCGAAATTCATGGTGTTTTCATATCGCGGCAGGCATTGCAAAAAGCCGACGCGCTCAACTGAGCGCGCCGGGCATACCGTTCAGATCATTCGATGCTGAAAGGGAAGTACTTGTCGTTGATCTTCTTGTAGGTGCCGTCTGCCTTGATCTCTGCCAGGGCTTTGTTCAGGCGCTCGCGCAGTGGGTCGCCCTTGCGTACGGCGATACCGATCTTGTCGCTTTCTACAACCGGGTCGCCCTTGAACTCGTAGGCCGAACCGTCTTTGCTCTTGAGCCATTCGTACTGCACGTACTTGTCGGCGAGGATGCCGTCCAGGCGACCGGAGGTCAGGTCGAGGTAGGCGTTTTCCTGGGTGTCGTACAGCTTGGCTTCGGTATCCGGCAGCTTGTCTTCCAGGTAGGTGCCGGCCAGTGTCGCGCGTTGTGCACCGATGACCTTGCCTTTGAGGTACGCCGCGTCGGTCTTGAAGTCGGCGGTGGCTTTAGGCGCGATGAATTGCAGCTTGTTGGAGTAGTACGGGTCGGTGAAGTCGACGGCTTGCTTGCGTTCGTCGGTGATCGACAGCGAGGACACCAGGAAGTCGAACTTCTTGGCATTCAGGGCCGGGATGATGCCGTCCCAGTCGGACACATACACTTCGCACTTCTCGACTTTCATCTTGGCGCACAGGGCGTCGCCGATGTCTTTGTCGAAGCCGACCACGTTGCCGCTCGCGTCTTTATTGTTGAACGGCGGGTAGGCCGCTTCGATCCCCATTTTCAAGGTTTCTGCCATGGCCGTGGCGCTGAACGCCATCGAGACGGCCGCGGCCAGAAGGAATTTTTTATAGTTCTGCATGCATGTTGCTCCGTTAGCGGTTGCTGGACATGAATTGTTTGCAGCGCGCCGAAAGCGGGTTTTCAAACACCTGCTGTGGCGATCCTTGCTCTTCGACCAGGCCCTGGTGCAGGAACACCACCTCACTGGACACCTGGCGGGCGAAGCCCATTTCATGGGTGACCAGCAGCATGGTGCGGCCTTCTTCGGCCAGCGCGCGGATCACATTAAGTACTTCCTGAACCATTTCCGGGTCAAGCGCGGAAGTGGGCTCGTCGAACAGGATGACTTTAGGCTGCATCGCCAGGGTGCGCGCGATGGCCGCCCGTTGTTGCTGGCCACCGGACAATTGCGCGGGGTAGGCGTGGCGCTTGTCGGCGATGCCGACCTTGTCCAGCAGCGCTTCGGCGACTTCGATGGCTTCGGCCTTGCTTTGGCCGAGCACGCGACGTGGGGCCTCGATGATGTTGTCGAGGATGCTCATGTGCGGCCACAGGTTAAAGTTTTGAAACACAAAACCGATTTCGCTGCGCAGGCGGTTGATCTGCTTACCGTCGGCGGCCATCAGTTCGCCGTTTTTCGCGGCCTTGAGCTTGAGTTCTTCGCCGGCCACCAGGATCTGGCCCTGGTGCGGGTTTTCCAGCAGGTTGATGCAGCGCAGGAAGGTGGACTTGCCGGAACCGGAGGAACCCAGGATCGAGATCACATCGCCGTCGCGAGCGGTCAGCGAGATACCTTTGAGTACCTCCAGCTCACCATAGCGTTTATGCAAGTTGCGGATTTCAAGCGCGGGCGTGGCCTCGGCCATGTGGGGTCCTCATTGTATTCGTTGCAATCCTGCTGTTGGGCCGCCTTCCTGGCGAGGCGCCAAGCTAGCATAGCGTCCTGATGGCAGCCAACAGCGCGGCCGGCGGTAAACCGGTGGTGTGCGGCGGGGTGTCGCATCGGCACAGCAGCGTGTCGCGCCATCAACAACCGAACAACCGTTTGAACCCGGGAAACCGCAGGCTTTGCGTAAAAAAGGGCGCGATGGTGCCAGCTTTGGCCGGGTGTTGGAAGGGTTAACCGGGCAAACGGTGCATATCAGCCCTTTTGTGGGGCGTCACGTACTTTTTGTGTGTGTTTATGGTGCGTTTATTCGTCTTCAATGTGGGTCGCACGGTAACGCTATAGCGGAATGCCATTGTTCTCAATGACTTGCGATGGTTGTTGAATCGTCCTACAGCCCGCGTCAATCGTGGCTCTGTAACATTTTGGCGCAAATCTTGCGTAAAAAATAAAGAACGCCCTGTTGGTTTCTTTTCACGAGAAAGATCCCGGGCCGGGTGGACCGTTTTCGCAATTCCTCGCAAAGGTGTGTCAATGAGTAGTACGCAAAGCTCCAATGACCTCGAACAGGGGCTCAAACCGCGTCACGTCACCATGCTGTCGATTGCCGGCGTCATCGGTGCCGGTCTGTTTGTAGGCTCCGGCCACGCGATTGCTGCCGCCGGCCCGGCCGTACTGCTGGCGTATGCGGCGGCGGGCACGCTGGTGGTATTGGTGATGCGCATGCTGGCCGAAATGGCCGTGGCGTCGCCGGACACCGGTTCGTTCTCCACTTATGCCGACCGTGCGATTGGCCATTGGGCCGGCTTTACCATCGGCTGGTTGTACTGGTGGTTCTGGGTCTTGGTGATTCCGTTGGAAGCCAACGCCGCCGCGACCATCCTGCATGCCTGGTTCCCGGATGTGGCTATCTGGGCCTTTACCCTGATCATCACCCTGCTGCTGACGGCGACCAACCTGTTCAGCGTGAAGAACTACGGCGAGTTCGAGTTCTGGTTCGCGTTGATCAAGGTCGTGGCGATCGTAGGCTTCGTGATCCTTGGCCTGGCCGCGATTTTTGGCTTCTTGCCGACCAGCCAGGTCAGTGGCGTTTCGCACTTGTTCGACACCCAAGGCTTTATGCCAAACGGCATGGGCGCGGTATTGGCCGCAATCCTGACCACCATGTTCTCGTTCATGGGTACCGAGATCGTCACCATCGCCGCCGCTGAATCGAAGAACCCTGGCCAGCAAATCACCAAGGCCACCAACTCGGTGATCTGGCGGATCGGTTTGTTCTACCTGCTGTCGATCTTCATTGTGGTGTCCCTGGTGCCTTGGAACGATCCGACCCTGGCGGCCGTAGGTTCCTACCAGACCGTGCTGGAGCGAATGGGCATCCCGAACGCCAAGCTGATCGTCGACCTGGTGGTACTGGTTGCCGTGACCAGTTGCTTGAACTCGGCGCTGTACACCGCTTCGCGCATGCTGTTCTCCCTGGGCCGTCGCGGTGATGCACCGGCCGTGGCCAAGCGTACCAACAAGAGCGGCACGCCCTACTGGGCGGTGTTGTTGTCCACCGGTGCGGCGTTCCTGGCGGTCTTCGCCAACTACGTGGCCCCGGCGGCGGTGTTCGAGTTCCTGCTGGCCAGCTCCGGCGCCATCGCGCTGCTGGTGTACCTGGTGATCGCAGTATCGCAACTGCGCATGCGCCAGAAGCGCACGGCGGCGGGCGAGAAGATTGTCTTCAAGATGTGGCTGTTCCCTGGCCTGACCTACGCGGTGATGGTGTTCATCGTGGGGACGTTGACCATCATGCTGTTCCAGGAAGCGCACCGGGTCGAGATCATTGCGACCGGCGTGCTGAGCTTGCTGGTGGTGGCGGCGGGGCTGATGGTGGCGAGTCGTCGCAAGGCGCAGCGGGTGGGGGCTGCGGTACTTAACTGACCCAATGTGGGAGGGGGCTTGCCCCCGATAGCGGTGCGTCAGTCATCGATGTGTTGACTGAGCCACTGCAATCGGGGGCAAGCCCCCTCCCACTTTTTTTCGCGTCAGGCTTCTGGGGGGATCAGCGCCTGAGACGCCGCGACGTAATCCGCCTGAAACGCCGGTGACTCGATCCACGCCAGTGCTGCCGCCTCATCATCGGTATCCGTGGCCCACTGCCGGTACTCGATCAGCGCCGCCAGGATGAAATCGGTGGCTTCCTCTTCGCCTTCCTGCTCCAGCACCAACGCCAACAGCGGGTGCGCCAGGAATGCCGTGCACAACGCCTGCTGGCTGGTTTCGCCTGCGGTGCGCATCTCGACAAACATCTCCGTCAAATCCACCGACTCCAAGTCGATGCGGCTGTCATCGCCGGCAAACGCATCCGGTTTGGTCGCGACGGCGCGCTGGGTGCGGTTCTGCTTGGCCTTGGCCTTTGCCCGGTGGGCGCGTTTTTGCTGCTTGTTCGGCGAGGCCATGGGTTTGGCGTCCTAGGGTTCTGAGTCAGGGTGGAGTATTGAAGCGCAGGTTGGGGGAAATCCCAAGGGGTTCTGTGGCGGGTCGCTGTTAAGCGCACGCTGTGTCACCAGCTCCAGCTCGGCACGTAGTTCTTCTTCGCTGGGCAGTACGAGTTTGTACTTGCTGGCGAATAGTTGTTCATTGCCCTCAAGTACCGAGTAGCGCACTACTGAAGCATCTTTTTGCGAACACAAAATGATTCCTACGGTGGGGCTATCTTCCGGGCCACATTTCAGGTCGTCGTACATGCGCACGTACATGTCCATCTGACCAATATCCTGGTGCGTCAACTCTCCGCGCTTTATGTCAAAGATCACAAAGCACTTGAGTAGGTAGTTGTAGAACACAAGATCGAGGTAGTAGTCCTTGCTCTCCGTGCTGATGCGTTGCTGGCGGGCTACAAAGGCGAATCCTTTGCCTAGTTCAAGCAAAAAATGTTGCAGTTGTTTAATCAGGGCTTGCTCGATATCGCTTTCCAGAAGGGCGCCCGCATTGGGTAGTCCGAGGAACTCCAGAAGCACCGGATCGCGTACGAATTCCCTTGGTGTCTGTTTCAGGTGAGTGAGCTTGTCGTCAGCTTCCCTTTTAACGGCAATACGATCCTGGCTGGCAAGCAAGCGTTCATAGTAGAGCGTGCCGATTTGGCGCTCCAGGGCGCGGGTAGTCCAGTTTTGGGTGGCCGATTCGTTCATGTACCACTGACGGGCGTCAGCACTGTCCACGCGCAAGAGGGTGCGGTAGTGGGTCCAGCTTAATTCGCGACGCACCGCGTCGTATTTTGGAAACGCGAGAAAAAAACCTCGCATATGCCGCAGATTGGTTGTGTCGAAACCTTTTCCATAAAGCCTTGTTAGCTCCTTGGCCAGGCTGGGCAACAGTTTTTTGCCATAGGCTGCACGAGCGTTCCCCTGTTGCTCAAATTCGACAATATGTCGACCGATTTGCCAACAGGTTAAAACGTGAAGGGTGTCTATTGTGCGAAGAGCCTGTTGCCGTGCTGCACGTATGATTTCGACCAGATTGGTGAGCAGAGTGGCGATAGGCGGGTTTCCAGAAGCCGGGGGTGTAGGCGTATTCATGAGGTTCTTGGTAAGCCAGTGGGCGGATAAGAATCTCAGTTAATCCAGCCAGGTAGATTTCGCCTGGCCGGGTTGATTGCGTAGGAAATGCAGAGCTTTTGTCTAGGGAAATGTACTCACTGACGACGAACCCGGCATATCAGGTGGGCAGTGCGCTTTTTTTTAGCCACGCCAATGCAATCGGCCACAACCGGTCCTGATATTCGCTGCGGAAAAAGGCGAAATGTCCGACCTGTTTTTCGCCGATATCTTCCGGCGCTATGCGCAGATGCGTACGTTCGCTGCGGTCGAAATAACCCAACAACCGCTCAATGGCCGCCACGGTGCCGAAGGGGTCATCCGTGATGCTGATCGCCAGTATCTGCGCCTTCACACGGCTGAAGGGCAGGTTGCCCAGCGCTCGGCCGCTGGGGCGTGTTTCATATCGGGGCGTCGGCGTGCTCCAGTCGCGCACTACGCCGGCTGGCGTATCTTCCAGCCAGCCCAGGCGCTTGCCGGGGAAGTATCCGCACAGTGCCGTCAGCAGCGGCATTACCACATGCCATTTGGCAAACATGCGCCAGCGTCCGCTTGGCGCGTAATCGCGCCAGTAGGCGAACTGCGCGCCTACGGTGACGATTCGACGAATAACGGCGCCCGACTCCCCCAGCCCAGCTGCGCAGCCGCCGAAGCTGTGGCCGACTACGTCAATGGGCTGGCCTGGGAATTCTCGTTGCGCACGCTTGAGCATCGCCTCGAAATCCAGCATGCCCCAATCCGACCACGAGGCTTTGAAGTGGCGCAGCGAGCCGTTGCGGGATTCGCCGATGCCACGGTAGTCGTAGGTGATGACATCTAGGCCGTTGGCGAACAGGTAGTCGGCGAAGCGAGCGTAGTGGCGGCAGCGTACGGAGGTGGCGGGGTTGATGATCACCACCGGGCGTGCGGGGTCGGTCCTGATATGGCGCCAGGTGAAGCCGCCCAGGATATGGCCGTCGGCGGCGGGCTCCTTGAAGGGTTCGCTGTGATCGCGTGCAGACGGGGTCGGAGGCAATTGCAAAGAGGCGTCGTTCAAATTCATTGGTTTCTCGACCCTGATCGGTTCTTGTTTTTTTAGTAACAGTTGGTCAGTTTGCCAGTACTTGTGCGCTGTCTGGCGAGGTTATTAACCTTCGACACCCGCTGATAAAGCCACACATCCGAGAGGAACGACAGTAAGCCATGGACCGATTAGACTGGCAGGCATCCATCAAGGAGGCCCCTATGAGCATCCCACTTTCTCCCATCGTTTCAGAGTTTGAAACCGAAGAGCAGGCTGCCAGCTATGACCGTTGGTTTCGTGCCAAGGTGCAGGCTTCAATTGATGATCCGCGTCCTAGTATTCCACATGATGAGGCGATGGCTGAGGTCGAGAGGATGCTAGACGAGAGGCGCAAGGCTCGCCGTGCTTCTCGTTAAATGGCGGCCCGAGGCTATTGTCGCCTTGACGGAAATCATTGATTACATAGAGCAATACAACCCGGCTTCTGCCGCATCGCTGCACCGTAGCATTGTGGTGGCCACCGAGCATTTGTCTTCGATGCCATACGGATTCAAGCAAGGCCGCTTGGCGGGTACTCGGGAAATGGTTGTCCACCCAAACTATTTAGTGGTTTATCGCGTGATGGAGCAGGTTGAAGTTCTGACTGTGTTACATACGCGTCAAGAATACCCCTCGGATACAAGCGCTCCGTTTCACTCGACCTTGCGCCAATAGATGCATAGGCTTGCAGCTTTGTGATCTATTGGGGCGCCTAATGACCCGCGACACCCTTGAACAAAACCAGATCCCGGTCTACTTCTTAGCCGTGCTGCTGGCCACCATCTTCGGTCTGCTTGCTCCCTCATTTGCTCATAGCCTCAGCGCACTGGTCACCCCCGCCATCGCCGTGCTGATGTACGCGATGTTCCTGCAAATACCGTTTCTGGACCTGCGCCAGGGCTTGGGTAACAAGCGCTTCCTGTCCGCCTTGCTGCTGGCCAACTTCATCCTGGTGCCCTTGCTGGTGTGCGCGCTGACCCAAAGCCTGGTGGGGCGCCCGGCGTTGCTGGTCGGCGCGCTGCTGGTGTTGCTGACGCCGTGCATCGACTATGTGGTGGTGTTCACTCATATCGGCAAAGGCGATTCACGGCTGATGCTGGCGGCGACGCCGGTGCTGTTGCTGCTGCAGTTGGTGTTGCTGCCGTTGTACTTGGGGTTGATGCTGGGGCCGCAGTCTGAGGTCGTGGTGGAGGCGGGGCCGTTTGTCGAGGCATTCCTGTTGTTGATTGTGGTGCCGATGATTCTGGCAGTGCTCACGACTTCCCTGGCGCGGCGATCATCTGTCGTCAACGCGTGGAGCAGCGCCTGGGCTTGGCTGCCCGTGCCCGCGATGGCGCTGGTGTTGTTTGTGGTGATCGGTTCTCAAATCACTTCAGTGGTGCGGGATATCAACCTGCTGTTGCCGGTGATTCCGGTGTATATCGGCTTCCTGTTGCTGGCCCCGTTGATGGGGGCGCTGGCGTCGCGGCTGTTTGCACTCCCTGCTGCAACGGCGCGGGCGGTGACATTCAGCGCGTCGACGCGCAATTCATTGGTGGTGCTGCCCTTGGCACTGGCCCTTCCCGAGGATGTGCGCGGGTTGGCGACGACGGCGGTAATCCTGCAAACCCTGGTCGAATTGGTGGGGGAGTTGATTTACGTAAGGCTGATCCCGAAGTGGGTGTGGCCCGCAGGTCGGTAGGCGCAGGAATCTTGCAGTCTGTTCAGGCGCTATTCAGCAGGGCGGTCGGCACCATAAGTCGGCGCCCCTTACCTGACAGGTCAACCGATGGATCACCGCAACCGTTTTCGCCTGGAATCCTCAGGGATTTTTCTCTTCGCTCTGTTGTTGTTCACCTTGGGTATCTGGGATCAGCAGCCCCAAGGGTTTGACGGGCGCTGGGCGCTGTTCCTGCAAGAGATGTTTCGCCATGGCGTGAGTTTTTTCCCGACCACCTATGGTCAGCCCTATGCGGATTACCCCGGCACCGCGACCTTCTTCAGCTATGTGTTTGCCCGGCTGTTCGGTGCGCCCAACCATCTGGCAAATATTTTGCCGACTGCCCTGGCTTCCGCTGGCGTAGTTGCGGTGGTCTATCGCTTGCTGGTGCCTGCGAGCCGGCCGTGGGCGCTGCTCACGGTGCTGCTGACCTTGCTCACCACCCAATTGCTCGAAAAATCCCGCTCGGTCTGCCTGGACCAGATGGTGGCGTTGCTCTGTGTAGGCAGTTTCTACCTGCTGCACTGCGGCGGACGCTGGAGGCGACTTGCGGTGTTCCCGCTGTTTGTCCTGGGTTTTGCGATACGCGGGCCACTGGGGCTGATCGAAGTCTGTGGCGTGGTGTGTGTGTATTGGGCGCTGGGCAAGCCTGGCGAGCGCGTGAAACAGGTGCTGATTCACGGCGTTGTCGGCCTTGTGCTGCTGGCAGTGTGTTGGTGGCTGCTGGTGAAGTTGGCGCGTATCAGCGGGGGCGATGCGTTTGCCGATGAAGTGTTCAAGATGCAAGTCGGCGGACGCCTGGATGAAACCGGCGAGCCGTTCTACTTCTATTTCCAGCTGAGTCTGTACCGCTACTTCCCGGTGGTGCCGTTGGCTTTGGCCACGATGATTGCCCTGCGTCATCGCTGGCCCGAGCGGTTTGAGGGCAACATGCAGTTGGTCGCGCGGCTGGGTGCCTGCGGCTTGATGATCTTGCTCGGGTTATCGATACCGCACTTCAAGCGCGCCTATTACATCCTGCCCATGGTGCCGATGTTCGCGGCTGTCGCGGCCTATGGGCTGCTGCAGGCGCAAGGCTGGCTCGCGGGCGTGCGACGCTGCTACGAAGGGCTTGTCGTGGCGCTACCGGCATTGTGCGTGGTTGCAGTCTTTGTCTGTCGGCATGGGTGGCAGAAGCATGGTTACTGGCCGCACGTTTCGCTGCCGCTGCTGATTGGCGGGCTGGTGGTTCTGCAGGTGGCGGCGCTGATCGCCTGGCATCGGGTGGGGCGGTTGGTGTGGCTCAGCCTGATCGCGTTGATGGCGCAGTGGGTGGTGTTGGTTACTGTGGTAGAGCCGTCCAAGGATCTGCAGTTCGATACCCGCAAGTTTGTCGGCCAAGTGGAGGCGCTGCGTGCCACGCAGCCGGGGCCGCTGGTGTTCATCAATCTCGGCCGGGACACCTGGGCGGTGCGCTACATGATGAACCTGGATCACGATGAGCAGCCCGTATTTATCCGTAGCAATGAGCTTGAGCGGCTGGGCAACTTGCCCCGCCCGGCCTGGGTGATCGTGGCGCGCAAGGAAACCGCGCTGTTGCAGGGAACGCCTGTGGAGCATCTGGCGCCAAGCTTCGAGGGGCGGTTGAACGACAACCCGCTGATGGTGTTTTTGCTGGAGTGAATCAGCACGGACTTCCTGGTCTGGGGGGGGGCGTGTGATGTGCGGAGCGAGCCAGGCCTTCTCCAAGTGAATGCGGTTCCCGATAAAGGAAGTATTCAGTGATGCGTTGGGCTACTGTTGCCTGCGCAAAATTCACTGACGCACATTTTCAAGGATCGAAATGAAAGCCACATTGCTCGTGTTATCCGCCTTCCTTCTACTGCTCTGCGGCTGCACCACGCCGCAGACCTCTGACATGTCCAGCCCTTCAATTGCCGACACCAAAACGGTGGTGTTCGGCGGCAAGACGTTCGTCTTGAAATTCCAGAAGCCGGGTTTGTGGGAGTATTTCCCGGCAGAGGAGAGCATCGATGCCTGGAATGAAATGGTGGACTTTACCGTCGTCCCTCGCGAGATGAACCGCTTCAAGCCCCTCGACCTCGCCAAGCGCGCCATCCAGCTCCACCAGCAAGAAAATCCGAACATGCCGGCGATCCTGCTGACCGACAATAAAACCGGAATCGATTATTCGATGATGTTTTATCCCACGTCATTGCGTAAAGACGGGCAATTCTCGGAAATCAGTTATTTCAAGTATTACAGGGACGGCACCACCGGGCAGACCATCATCTTTCACTTTGCCAGGAATATCCCAAGGTCGAGCAATCCCTCGGAAAGCGCGATAGAGACCGGCCGGGAAATAGTGCCGCTGATAGAAGCGTTCCCGCTGTATCGGCCCTGATGCCGTTGAGCGGGCAGCACGAATTGATTCCCAGGCGGTGATTGCCGGAAAAGCGTCTACAGGATTTTTTGGGGGGGGTCGCACCCACTGGTACGACGTAGGCGTGCAGTTTTGAAGCCCTGAAACGAGAAAACCCCTGAGACCTTTCGGAATCAGGGGTTTCGGTATTTGGTGCCCAGAGACGGAATCGAACCGCCGACACGGGGATTTTCAATCCCCTGCTCTACCGACTGAGCTATCTGGGCAACGGGGCGCATTAAACGGGTTTTTCAGGGGGTCGTCAAGCAAGTTTTCGAAAAATATTTAATTATTACCGTCGCTTACGTGCTGACCCCGGTTTTTGATCAATTATTGAGCAGGCGGCACGTAGCCGTCGGCCTTGGCGTATTCCTCGCCGGAAAAGAACTTGTCCATCTCGCCTGCCAGGTATTTGCGATCTTCGGCGTTCATCATGTTCAGGCGTTTTTCGTTGATCAGCAGGGTCTGGTGTTTCAACCAATCGCCCCAGGCTTTGGCGGAGACATGTTCGAAAATGTCCTGGCCCTTGGCGCCCGGATACGGAGGGCGTTCCAGGCCGGGCAATTCTTCTTTGTACTTGCGGCACATGATGGTGCGGGTCATGACGACACTCCTGCATTCAATACGTCGGCCGCGCGCTTCAGCAGTTTTTTCACCGGGGCGGCAAGGCCCAGGCGCGGCGGGGTGGCGAGGTTATACCAGAGCCAGTCGGCCTCGGCCACGTGATGGACGGTTTCCTCGACCTGGATCAACCAGGGTTCGATGGCGAGTTGGAAGTGGCTGAAGGTGTGGATCAACCCCGGCAGTTCCTGTTGGTTGCCCAGTTCCAGCGCGTGCTGGTGGGCCAGGTGTTCCAGGTCTTGCAGGTCATCCAGCTCCGGTAAACTCCACAGGCCGCCCCACAGCCCGGTGGAAGGGCGACGGTAAAGCAGGATCGCGCCCTCGGCATTCGCCAGCATCGGCATCAGCGTGCGCTTTTGCGGGATGGTCTTGCGCGGCTTGGGGATCGGGTAGCGCGTCTCCAGGCCGAGCATGTGGGCTTCGCAGCCTTTTTCAAGCGGGCACAGCAGGCAACTGGGTTTGCTGCGGGTGCAGAGGGTGGCGCCCATGTCCATCATCGCCTGGGTGTAGGCGTTGACGCGGGTCTGGGGCGTGAAGCGCTCTGCGGTGGCCCACAGCTGCTTGGCCACCTTGGGTTCGCCCGGGTAGCCCTCCTGTGCGGTAAACCGCGCCAGCACACGCTTGACGTTGCCATCGAGGATCGGCGCACGCAGGCCCATGCTCAGGCTGGCAATCGCGCCGGCGGTGGACAGGCCAATACCGGGCAGCTCGGTGAGCTTTTCGACATCCCTGGGAAACTCGCCACCGTACTCGGCCACGACAATCTTCGCGGTCTTTTGCAGGTTGCGCGCCCGGGTGTAGTAACCCAGGCCGGTCCACAGGTGCAGCACTTCATCTTCCGGCGCGGCGGCCAAGGCTTCGACCGTTGGCAATGACGCCATGAAGCGGTCGAAGTAATTGAGCACCGTGCTGACCTGGGTCTGCTGCAGCATGATCTCCGAGACCCACACCCGATAAGGCGTGATGCCCTGTTGCCAGGGCAGGTCATGGCGACCGTGGCGGTCGTACCAATTGAGCACGGCCTCTGAAAACTGCTCGTTTCTCATCGCTTGAACAGGCCCTTCAATGCATCTTTCAACTGCGGGTTCACCTTGTCGAGCTTCTCTTCCAGTTTGTCGCTGAGCTTGTTGCCGGCCGCCTTGATGGCGACCTGGGTCAAGCCGTCCTTATCCAGGCGGCAGGCCTTGGCCCCCAGCTCCAGCGGGCCACGGCAGCGCAGCGGCACTTCGATGCCCTGGAAGTTGGAGCCGACCTGGCAGGCAGGGTCCGGCGTTTCGCGCTGGTCGCCCTCGACAATGATGCCGACGCGGTAGTCCATGCCCAGCACGCGCAAGTCCACATCACCGTTACCGTTGACGGTCAGGCCCGGGATGCGCACTTTCAGGTCCGGGTTGCTGGCTACACCGTTACGGAAGGTCAGGTTGCCTTTCAGCTCCTGGAACGGCGTGTCCTTGCCTGGCGGCGTGCTGCTCAGGGTCTTGCGGTTGAGCAGGGCAATGCCGGTGCACAGTTGTTGCTCAAGGTTGGCGTTGAGCAGCACGCCGTTGTTGATCACAAAGCTGGCGGTGCCGTTGAGGCTGTCGATCAGGGCTTTCTGGCTGTTGCCGCGGCCTGTGAGGTTGCTGTCCAGGGTGATCTGGCCCTTCACCGGCGGGTTCTGCCCCTGGGCCTGCAGGATGCGCTCGACCGGCACCTGCTTGATCCGGCTTTGCAACGCCAGTACCGGAATATCCTGACGCACATCGAGGCTGCCGTTGGCCTGGAAGGTGCCGTTGTAGAGGCCGCCGCTCAAGGTCTCGAGCTTGAGTTGGCCATCGATGCCGGACGCCTTGAGCGCCGCATTCTGGATCGGCAATTTGCTCAGGGTCAGTTGACCGAAGGCGAGGTCGGCATCCACGTCGAGCGTGCGCAGGCGCGTCAATGGCAGCAGCTTGTCGGTGCTCCAGGCGCCTTTGGTCGGCGCATCGGGCAATGGCGTGGTGCCGCCGGCGGCCATGGCGCCGGCTTCGCTGTTCTGCACCTCGGCCTGGCGTGCGGCGCTTGCACCCTTGGCGGATTCGGACTTGGCCGGCAGGTAGTTGTCGGCGTTGAACGTATCGCCCTTGAGCTGCGCGCGCAGAGACTGTTTGGCGAAATCGTCCACCGCCAGGCGACCGGTGAAGGTGCTGCCGTCGAGTTTCAGGTTCAGGTCTTCCAGTGCCAGGCTGGTCGGGGTGCCCTTGAGGCGGCTGACCAGTTCAACCTTGCTCAGGCTGCCCTCGGCCATCGGTGGCAGGGGGTGGCCGACGCTGTCGAGGAACTTGGCCAGGTCAAACTGGGCAATGGACAGGGCGCCGCTTAGCTGCGGGGTTTTGTCGAGATCGTTGACCTTCAGTTCGCCCAGGGCGCGCAACTGGTTGGCCGAGAGCTTCAGGTTGGTCCATTCGGCGATGTTGGCCGCCTGATCCACCAGCAGTTGGCCCTGGGTGGAGAAGGTCACGGTCTTGCCTTGCAACGGTTCGCCCGTGGCTTCGCCGGTGATCTTCATGTCTTCCAGCTGATAACGCTTGAGGGCGCGCTGGATGCGCAGATTGCCGTTGAGTTCGGTCTTGACGCGCATCACCGGCTGGTTGGTGCCGAAGAATGCGGTCAGTTTCACCGGGATACTGGCGCCTTCGTGCACGGCGCCGGCGCTCAGTTGGATACTTTCGGCGCTGAACTGCTTGCCGGTCTGCTCGTCGTTGTACTCGATGCGGGCGTTGTTGATGGTCAGGCTGTCGATGTCCAGCCGGATAGGTTTTGAGGGTTTCTCCGGCTCGGGTTCGGCGGCCTGTTCCACGGCAGCGGGTGCGCTGACGCTCGGCTCATTGGCGTTCTTGCCGATGTCTTCCCAATCGCCGTGGCCTTGTTTGTCGCGGTTCAGGCGCAGATTGAGGCCTTCGACACGCACGTCGCTCATCTGCACTTCGCGACGCAGCAGCGGTAAAACCCGTACCGACAGGCCGAGCATCTGCAAGTCGGCGAACGGTTTTGTCGGGTTGGTCAGGGTCGCCACGCTGGCTTCGTGCAGTTCCAGCCCGAGCCAGGGGAACAGGCTCCAGCCGATATCGCCATTGAGCGTCAGCTCGATGTGGGCCTTGTCGCGGGCAATCTGGCGAATCTCGTCTTTATAGTCGTTGGGATCGAAGAGGTGGGTCAGGGCAAAGCCCAGGGCCACAATGATCAGCAACAGCCCGAGAAGTACCAGACCCAGGATTTTGCCGAACGCTTTCATGGGCGAGTCCTTGTATGTCGATTTCAAAATTTAGCCGCAGAGTATAACGCCCGACGGCCTGCGTCAGTGCCCCGATCGTTACATTGTATCCAGGGGCCGGGAAACGGGTTTTTGACGTCAAACAAAGCAGATTTCCTGAAAAAGATGATGGCAGTTTGGTTTTTCTGTCATCCGCAGGTGCTAATCTCTGCATGTTCGTCCGCCTTCTGCGACTTAACGTCGCGCCTAAAAGGGAGCTTCACTCAACAAAACGGCCACGCTTTGCGTGCAAGGCCGAGGGAGAGAGCGCCTGACGGACACATACTAACAACTGGGGGAAACACCAATGAGCACTAGCACGGCGGCAGCTTCAACTGCCGTACAGCCTGCGTTCCTGTCCAAGGAACGCATTATCGCCAAGCCCGGCTTCAACCGCTGGCTG
This sequence comes from Pseudomonas allii, assembly GCF_055380095.1. Classification (NCBI taxonomy): domain Bacteria; kingdom Pseudomonadati; phylum Pseudomonadota; class Gammaproteobacteria; order Pseudomonadales; family Pseudomonadaceae; genus Pseudomonas; species Pseudomonas allii. The sequence continues at coordinate 342,071 of NZ_AP039450.1, forward strand.
GTTCCGCCGGCCGCCCTGGCCATTCACCTGTGCATCGGCATGGCCTACGGGTTCTCGGTGTTCTGGCTGCCACTGTCCAAGGCGCTGGGTATCACCAAACCGGTCGCCTGCGCGCCGGACATGAGCTTTATCGCTCAAGTCTTCTCGTCCCAATGCGACTGGCCCATCTCCATGCTGGGCTGGATCTACACCCTGTTCTTCATCTTCCTGGGCTGCTCGGCAGCGATCTGGGGCGGCTGGCTGGAACATGCCGGGCCACGCAAGGCTGGCGTTGTTTCGGCGCTGTGCTGGTGCGGCGGCCTGCTGATCTCGGCGTTGGGGATCTACACCCACCAGATCTGGCTGATGTGGATCGGTTCCGGGGTCATCGGCGGTATCGGCCTGGGCCTGGGCTACATTTCGCCCGTGTCGACCCTGATCAAGTGGTTCCCGGACAAGCGTGGCATGGCCACCGGCATGGCGATCATGGGCTTCGGCGGTGGCGCGATGGTCGGTGCCCCGTTGGCAGCGGCTTTGATGGGCCACTTCGCCACGCCAACCAGCGTGGGCGTGTGGCAGAGCTTCCTGGTGATGGCCGCGATCTACTTCGTGTTCATGATCGGTGGCGCCTTGTCCTACCGCGTTCCACCGACCGGCTGGAAGCCTGAGGGCTGGACCGCACCGGCGAAAAAAGCCAGCAACGCGATGATCACTCACCGTCACGTACACGTGAACGTGGCGTGGAAAACCCCACAATTCCGCCTGGTATGGCTGGTGCTGTGCCTGAACGTCTCCGCCGGTATCGGCATTCTCGGCATGGCATCGCCCCTGCTGCAGGAAGTGTTCGGCGGCAAGTTGCTGGGTGTGGATGTGCCGTTCGGCCAGCTGGACGCCGGGCAACTGGCCTCCATCGCGGCCATTGCGGCGGGCTTCACTGGCCTGTTGAGCCTGTTCAACATCGGTGGCCGGTTCTTCTGGGCGTCGTTCTCCGACTACCTGGGCCGTAAAAACACCTACTTCGTGTTCTTCGCCCTGGGCTTTGCCCTGTACGCGCTGATCCCGAACCTGGGGCACCTGGGTAACGTGGCGCTGTTCGTGGCGGCGTTCTGCATCATCCTGTCGATGTACGGCGGTGGTTTTGCGACCGTGCCTGCCTACCTGGCCGACCTGTTCGGTACGCAAATGGTCGGCGCGATCCACGGTCGCCTGTTGACTGCCTGGGCAGCGGCTGGCGTGTTGGGCCCGGTGTTGGTGAACTACCTGCGTGAGTATCAGCTGAGCATCGGCGTTGAACGCGCTGCGGCCTATGACATCACCTTGTACATCCTCGCTGGCCTGCTGGTACTGGGCTTCATCTGTAACTTGCTGGTGCGCCCGGTGGCGGACAAGTACTTCATGACCGACGCCGAACTGGCCGCCGAACAGGCGCTGGGTCATGACAAGGGCGCAGACGCCACCACTTCCCTGGAGTGGAAAGCAGCCCCAGGCACCGTGCCGTTGGCGATTGCCGCCTGGCTGGTGGTGGGTATTCCGTTGGCGTGGGGTGTGTGGGTGACCCTGCAGAAGACGGCTGTCCTGTTCCACTGATGCAATACCTGTAGGGACCCGCTTTTTGTGGCGAGCGGGCTTGCCCCGCGTCGGGTCGCGAAGCGACCCCAATGAGACCGGCGCGTTTTTTCAGTTAAAACGCGTATGTAAGTTTTGGGGCTGCTACGCAGCCCAACGCGGGGCAAGCCCGCTCGCCACATAAGCGGGTACTCACATGTATGCACATGTCTATCCCCGACATTCCTCGCTCCAACTCGTCAGTCTTATCCCCTTCGATGTTTCTGTTTAGCGTCCGCGCCCCTATAATGGCTGCCTTTTTCGCCCAATGATTTTGCGGAGCTGGTGATGGCCGAACGTAAGGCGTCCGTCGAGCGCGACACTCTGGAAACCCAGATCAAAGCCTCGATCAACCTGGATGGCACCGGAAAGGCCCGATTTGATATCGGTGTACCTTTTCTTGAGCACATGCTGGACCAGATCGCCCGTCACGGGCTGATCGACCTGGATATCGTCAGCAAGGGCGACCTGCATATCGACGACCACCACACGGTGGAAGACGTTGGTATCACGTTGGGCCAGGCGTTTGCCAAGGCCATCGGCGACAAGAAAGGCATCCGTCGCTACGGCCACGCCTATGTCCCGCTGGACGAAGCGCTGTCGCGTGTGGTCATCGACTTCTCCGGTCGTCCAGGCCTGCAGATGCACGTGCCTTATACCCGCGCCACTGTGGGCGGTTTCGACGTCGACCTGTTCCAGGAATTCTTCCAGGGTTTCGTCAACCACGCACTCGTCAGCCTGCACATCGACAACCTGCGCGGCACCAACACCCACCACCAGATCGAAACCGTGTTCAAGGCTTTCGGCCGCGCGCTGCGCATGGCCGTGGAGCTGGATGAGCGCATGGCCGGGCAAATGCCTTCGACCAAGGGCGTCCTGTAATGCAGACGGTCGCGGTTATCGATTACGGCATGGGTAACCTGCACTCGGTGGCCAAGGCCCTCGAGCACGTAGGGGCCGGCAAGGTGCTGATCACCAGCGATGCCAACGTGATTCGCGAAGCCGACCGGGTGGTGTTTCCCGGCGTCGGCGCGATTCGCGACTGCATGGCCGAGATCCGCCGCCTGGGCTTTGACAGCCTGGTGCGCGAAGTCAGCCAGGACCGCCCGTTTCTCGGCATCTGCGTGGGCATGCAAGCCTTGCTCGACCGCAGTGAAGAGAACGACGGCGTCGATTGCATCGGCCTGTTCCCTGGGCAAGTGAAGTTCTTCGGCAAGGACCTGCATGAAGACGGCGCCCACCTGAAAGTCCCGCACATGGGCTGGAACCAGGTCAGCCAGACCGTGGATCACCCGCTGTGGCACGACATTCCGGACCTGGCGCGCTTCTACTTCGTGCACAGCTATTACATCGCCGCCGGTAAACCGGGCCAGGTGGTGGGTGGCGGGCACTACGGCGTCGACTTCGCCGCTGCGCTGGCCGAAGGCTCGCGGTTTGCCGTGCAGTTCCACCCGGAGAAGAGCCATACCCATGGCCTGCAATTGCTGCAGAACTTCGCCGCCTGGGACGGGCGCTGGTAAATGGCCCGGAAGCCGAAGCTGCCGGTCTTGAACCTCACGCCTGAACAGGAGAGTGAGGCTACCCTCAAGATCAAGCGTTTCATGGAAGATCGCTTCGAGCTCAAGCTGGGGTCGTTCGAGGTCGCCGAGATCCTCGAACTGTTCACCACCGAAGTGGCTCCGCACTATTACAACAGGGCGATTTTCGACACGCAGACGCTCCTTAAAGAAAGGTTCGAAAGCATCGAAAGCGACCTGTGGTCGCTTGAGAAACCCTGATTTCCCAAGCATTGCTGAATATCGAATAAGGTTTGCCAGATGCTGATTATCCCCGCTATCGATCTCAAGGACGGTGCCTGCGTACGTCTGCGCCAAGGCCGCATGGAAGACTCCACCGTATTCTCCGATGACCCGGTGAGCATGGCCGCCAAATGGGTGGAAGGGGGCTGCCGTCGTCTGCATCTGGTGGACTTGAACGGCGCCTTCGAAGGCCAGCCGGTCAACGGCGAAGTAGTCACCGCCATCGCCAAGCGCTACCCGAACCTGCCGATCCAGATCGGTGGCGGTATCCGCTCCCTGGAAACCATCGAACATTACGTCAAGGCCGGCGTGAGCTACGTGATCATCGGCACCAAGGCGGTGAAAGACCCGGCGTTCGTCGCCGAAGCCTGCCGCGCGTTCCCGGGCAAAGTGATCGTGGGCCTGGACGCCAAGGACGGTTTCGTCGCCACCGACGGCTGGGCTGAAATCAGCACCGTACAGGTGATCGACCTGGCCAGGCAGTTCGAAGCCGACGGCGTCTCCGCCATCGTTTATACCGACATCGCCAAAGACGGCATGATGCAGGGCTGCAACGTGCCGTTCACCGCTGCGCTGGCTGCCGCGACGAAGATCCCGGTGATCGCTTCCGGCGGCATCCACAACCTGGGCGACATCAAGTCGCTGCTGGACGCCAAGGCGCCCGGCATTATCGGCGCCATCACCGGCCGTGCGATCTACGAAGGGACCCTGGACGTCGCCGAAGCCCAGGCTTACTGCGATGCCTACAACGGCTGAGGACTGACCATGGCGCTGGCCAAACGCATCATCCCTTGCCTGGACGTCGACAACGGTCGCGTGGTCAAGGGCGTCAAGTTCGAGAACATCCGTGACGCCGGCGACCCGGTGGAGATTGCCCGTCGCTACGATGAGCAAGGTGCCGACGAGATTACCTTTCTCGACATCACCGCCAGCGTCGACGGCCGCGACACCACGTTGCATACCGTCGAGCGCATGGCCAGCCAGGTCTTCATCCCGCTGACCGTGGGCGGTGGCGTGCGAACCGTGCAGGACATCCGCAACCTGCTCAATGCCGGCGCGGACAAGGTTTCGATCAACACGGCGGCGGTGTTCAACCCGGAGTTCGTCGGCGAGGCCGCGCAGCACTTCGGTTCGCAGTGCATCGTGGTCGCTATCGACGCCAAAAAAGTCTCCGGCCCGGGCGAAACCCCGCGCTGGGAGATCTTCACCCACGGTGGTCGCAAGCCGACCGGCCTGGACGCGGTGGAGTGGGCGATGAAGATGGAAGGCCTGGGTGCCGGTGAAATCCTGCTGACCAGCATGGACCAGGACGGCATGAAAAACGGCTTCGACCTTGGCGTGACCCGTGCCATCAGCGATGCGCTGGGCATTCCGGTGATTGCCTCCGGCGGCGTCGGCAACCTGCAGCACCTGGCCGATGGTGTGATCGAAGGCCACGCCAGTGCGGTGCTGGCGGCGAGTATTTTCCACTTTGGCGAATACACCGTTCCCGAGGCCAAGGCCTACATGGCGGCGCGCGGTATCGTCGTGCGCTAAACGCTGCTGGACACCATGGCAGGCCAGAGGCACTCTCTGCGCTTGCCATGGATTCCGGTAACTTTCATGTTCAAGCACCTGCTGCTCGCCCTCGCCAGTACGTCCCTCCTGTTGACCGCTCCGGCCCACGCCGAAGAACCGTCCGACGCCTCCCTGGTGTTGCTGACGGAAAACTTCCCACCCTACAACATGGCAAAGAACGGCAAGAACTTCGCCAAGGACGAGAACATCGAAGGCATCGCCGTGGACATCGTGCGCGAAACCTTCAAGCGGGCGGGCATCTCCTACAACCTCACCCTGCGTTTTCCCTGGGAGCGCATCTACAAGCTGGCCCTGGAAAAACCAGGCTACGGTGTGTTCGTGATGGCGCGCCTGCCGGACCGTGAAGCGCTGTTCAAATGGGTCGGCCCCATCGGTCCGGACGATTGGGTGCTGCTGGCCAAGGCCGACAGCAAGATCCAACTGGAGGACCTCGAACACGCGCGCCGCTACAGGATCGGCGCCTACAAGGGCGATGCCATCGCCCAGACCCTGGAGAAGCAGGGCCTGAACCCCATCGTCGTGTTGCGCGATCAGGACAACGCGCAAAAGCTGCTGGATGGCCAGATTGACCTGTGGGCCACCGGCGACCCCGCCGGGCGTTACCTGGCACGTCAGGTGGGTGTGACCGGGCTCAAGACGGTGCTGCGTTTTAACAGTGCCCAGCTCTACCTGGCGTTGAATAAAGACGTGCCGGACGATCTGGTGGCAAGGCTGCAGGCGGCGCTGGACCAGTTGCGCAAAGACGGTCACGTCGACGAGATCATGGCGCGCTACCTCTAGCGCTCAACGCGGTTTGAGCAAATCGACCCGCAATGTCGACGGTTGGTCGGCCTGGTCGAAGGCATAGGTGCAGACCTTGACCGGCTGATGATTCACGCTGACCAGGCGCACGAACTTATCACCTGCCCCCTGCGGCGCGTCATTAAGTGGGTACACGATATCGATCGGCTCGTCGTCCTCCTCCTCGGGTACAGGTGGGTGGGGAATGGGCAGGTAATCCACCGGGCGCAGGCAGTCGGTCGTGGCAGCCGGGCCGTACTTGTAGGTGTAGCGGCTCATGAACGGCGGCGCCAACTTCCAGGCCAGGGTGTAGCCCTGCAGGGTGTGCGGGTCGAGGAGGATGCTCAGGTCGGGAGTGCGTGCCGGGCCCGGCTGGGCCAGTTCTACCGCAAGGGTCAGGGCATTGCGCATCATGCCGCTGGTAGCTGGGTGTTCGGGGGAATCGACCCCAATGATGCACAGCATATGCATCCCGGTCTGCGGGCCTATGGCGTCGTTGATGCGTGCGCCGCGTGCGTCAATCGGTGCGCTGTACAGCGCCGGGTTTTCGCAGTCGGCGGCACGGCGTGTGGTTTTGTAGCGATAAAACGGCGTGTTCACCTTGAACGCCAGGTTCCAGGTCGGGGTGATGTCCTTGCCGCGCCCGCCCGGTTTTTTCACGTAGTACTGCTGGATAGGCTCGGGATTCTCAAAGGTAATGCTGGTGGTAGGAAAAAGATCGCACTGTTCTACATCCGCTTGCAGAACACCGGCCACAAAACACCGGTTGAGAAACGTGACCGGGCTGCCGTAGTTGGTGTCTTCATGCCAGCTCGGCGTGCCGTCCAGGATCTCGCAGGGCGCATCACGTTGGCATTTATGTTCTTCGGACTGGCCGGCGGTGCTGGTGCTGAGAATACCGAACAGCGTGTTGGACGCTCGGTCCAGCAACGGGCCGCCAAAGCTGCCAAGGCGTACGCCTTTGCACTGGTTCTTCATGGTGATTCGCCACACGAAAGGTTGCTCCACCAGTTCGCGCGAGGTTTGTTGGGTGCAGGCGGAAAGGTGCAAGGTGTCCCACGCTGGAGCTGCGAGTACCAGGATGTCGTTGCCGTCGGCGGGCACTTCCTTGGCCAGTTTTACCGGGGTTATGCCGTTGTTGAGCAGGCTCGACAACGTGGCGTCCAACTCGATGATCGCAAGGTCTACGCCTTGGCTGCTGCCCCACTTCAAGGTCTTGAGCGGGTAGGTCTTGATGCGTTCGAGGGTGTCGTCGAAGTAGTTGAAACTGATGCTGCCTTTCATCGGCAGATCTTTTTGCACGACGCCATTCACGCGGTGCAGGCAATGGCTGCTGGTGACCACGTAAGCCGGGCCGGACTGGCCAGCTTCGTCGCGGGTGTCGAGCAGCGTGGCGGTGCATAGGGTCTGGGCTTCGTTGCGAATACGACCGACGCCAGTCCAATGGGCGTGCTGGTGCTGCGCATTGGTGAGCATTTTGGGTGAGCTGGCGTTGGCAAGGCCTTCACCATAGTCCTTTGGTGCCGCGACAAGCAGGCTGGAAAGGCTGCTGATCAGCAGCCCTGCAATGAAGGGATGGAATGTGTTCATGGAGTGTCCTGAAAGCGTGAGCGTGAGGCTCGACTATTCAGGAGTGCCGGGTGGGCAGGTCGGTAGCTATCTAGTACTTGCCGTTTTTGCCATGTCCAGCCATGGCCTGGTTGCTGCGCACGCTGATCATCAACTTGATATCGATCCAGTCGATGCCCTGGGCCTTGAGCTTGGGCAGCTCGCGTTCCAGCACCGCCAGTGTCTGTGGATATGGGTGGCCGATCATCACCGCCGAACCCTGTTTGTGCGCCAGTTTGATTGCGGTCTGCAATTGTGTGGTGATGGCTGCTTCGGTGCGTTCGTCATCCAGGAATACATCCCGCGAAACGTGGGCCAGGTCGATTTTCTGCGCTTCGGCGGCGGCCACCGTCTTGGCGCTGGTGCGGCTGTCGACAAAAAACTTATTGCGCCGTTGCAGCTCAGCCATCAACCAAGCCATCGCGGCGGGTTGAGCGGTCATGCGGCTGCCCATGTGATTGTTGATGCCGGATGTGTAGGGCACGGCCTTGAAGGCAGCGTCCAGGCGCCTGCCGAGTTCTTCAATGGGCAGTTCCGGGTGCCAGGCGAACGGGCCGGTGGCCGGGTCCATGGGCATGTGCAGGATCACGATCTTGCCGGCCTTGTGCGCTTCGCGGGCGAATTCGGCGGCGTGGGGCGTGTCGGGCATGATCGCCGTGGTCACTGGGCCGGGCAGGGCCAGCACGCGACGATCCCTGGGCAGGTTTTGCCCGAGGTCGTCGATGATGAGGGTCAGGTAGGCTTTTTGAGGCTCGCCTGTCGGGGTCGCATGGGCGACCCCGGCCAGGCTGCACAGCACAGCGATGATCAGGGCAAAACGCATATCAACGGCTGCGCGTGATGCTCAAGCCCTTGAGCAGGCTCAGCGCCTGGGCCAGTTGGTAGTCATCGTCCTGCGGCATCGGCTTGGCTTTCTTGCCGCTGCCGGTCGGCTGGTCGGCACCGCCGTTGCCGTTGCCCAGGTGGCCTTGCAGGTCGGCCTCTTTGTAGTACTCGCTGTCGATCTCGTTGGTGATCTTGGCTTTGCGCACTTCGATGTCCGGCACGATGCCTTGGGCCTGGATTGAACGACCATTCGGCGTGTAGTACAGCGCCGTGGTGATCTTCAGTGCACGCTCGTTGTTCAGCGGCAACACGGTTTGCACCGAGCCTTTGCCGAAGCTGGTGGTGCCCATCAGCACGCCGCGCTTCTGGTCTTGCAGGGCGCCGGCGACGATCTCCGAAGCCGAGGCGCTGCCGCCGTTGATCAGCACGGCCAATGGCACGTTTTCACTGAGGTCGTTACCGGTAGCCGAGAAGCGCAGCTCGGAATTGGCGATGCGGCCCTTGGTGTACACGATCAGGCCTTTGGTGATGAAGTGGTCGACCACTTCCACCGCCGCCTGCAACACGCCGCCCGGGTTGTTGCGCAGGTCGAGCACGATACCGCTGAGCTTCTTGCCGTTGTCCTTGCGCAGCTTGGCCAGGGCCTTGGCCACTTCGTCGCCGGTCTTGACCTGGAACTGGGTGATGCGGATGTAACCGTAGCCCGACTCCAGCAGCTGGCTCTTCACGCTCTTGACCACGATGGTCGCGCGGGTCAGCGTCACGTCGAACGGGTTGCCGCCGTCGCGCACCAGGGTCAGGGTGATTTTCTGGCCGATCTTGCCGCGCATCTTGTCGACGGCTTCGGTCATGGTCTGGCCGCGAGTCGGCTGGCCGTTGATCTTGACGATGAAGTCACCGGCCTGGATGCCGGCCTTGGACGCCGGGGTGTCATCGATCGGCGAGACCACCTTGATGTTGCCGTCTTCGGCGCCGACTTCGATGCCCAGGCCGCCGAACTCACCGCTGGTGCTTTCCTGCAGTTCGGCGAAGTCTTCAGGACCCAGGTAGGCGGAGTGCGGGTCGAGGTTGCTGAGCATGCCCTTGATGGCATTTTCCAGCAGGGTCTTGTCGTCTACGGGTTCGACATACGCGGCCTTGATGCGGTCCATGACCTCGGCAAAGGTGCGCAGCTCGTCCAGCGGCAGCGGCGCCTTGGTGGTCGCGGCCGTGGCGGCGGGTGCAGCCGCAGCAGCCTGGTCGGCGGATGCCAGAGGCGCGCCGATCACCAGGGCGATCGTCAGGGCCAGCGATGTGAGGCGGGACAAATGCAGCATGTCGAACGAACTCCTAGTGTAGATGCGGCCCTATCCTTGGGAACGGCACCATTGTGCGGGATCGCTCGGGCGACCCTGCTGACGAATAGCGAAGTACAGCGCCGGGGTGTCCTGGCCACCACTGTTACCCACAGTGGAGATGGATTCACCGGCTTTTACAACATCACCTGCCGACTTGAGTAATGTCTGATTGTGGCCGTAAAGGCTCAAATAGCCATTACCGTGGTCGAGAATCACCAACAAACCTGCGCCCCGCAGCCAATCGGCAAACACCACGCGCCCACCATGAACGGCGTGGACCTGGCTGCCGGCTGAGGCGCTGATCATCACGCCATCCCACTTGGCGCGGGTGTCATCACCACGGGTTTCCCCGAAGCGTGCCAGCAATCGACCATCAACTGGCCATGGAAGTTTGCCGCGGGCTGAAGCAAAAGGCCCGCCGAACGACTCGCCGGCGCTGGAAACCAGTGGGCCAGGCGCTGCATGCGCCGGTTTGCGCGGTGCCGGCGCATCCGTAGTGGCGGCCAGTTCGGCCTCACGCTGGCGCTTTTTTTCGGCTTCCTGCTGGGCGATCAGCGCTTTCTGCCGCGCTTCTTCGGCCTCACGCGCCTGGCGGGCCAGGGTTTCTTCGATGGTTTTGAGGACTTTGGCCAGGTCAGCCTGGTCCTGCTCGCGCGCCTGGAGCTTGGCGTCGCGGGCCTTTACGTCGTCATTGAGCTTGGCCAGGGCCAGCTGGCGTTCCTTGCGGACCTTGTCCAGCTCGTCGCGCTGGGCGTTGAGGGCGCTTTTCTGATCCTCCAGCTGCGATTGCTGGTTGGCGATTTCCTGCTCGACATTGACCAACTGGCGCAGGGTTTCGTTGAAGCTTTTGAGTTGCTCCAGTCGGGCCTTGCTCAGGTAGTCGTAGTAGGTGAGGGTGCGCGCGAATTTCTCGGGGTTCTGCTGGTTGAGCAGCAGCTTGAGGTATTCCTGGCGGCCGTTCTGGTAGGCGGCACGGGCCTGGATCGCGATCAGGCGTTGCTGTTCAACGCGTGCGCTCTGGAGTTTTTTTTTCTCAGCGTCGAGTCGCTCCAGTTCCGACTCGCTCTTCTTTAATTCTTTTTGTAGCTCCTGGACCTGCTTCTCCAGCTTGCCCATCTCGGTTTCCGTACCGCGCAGGTCTTTCTGCACCCCGGATTTCTCTTCTTGGAGCTTGCCGAGCAGCTTTTTCAGCTCGGTAATGTCCTGACGCGTAGCGTCCAACTGTTGTTGGGTTTGTGCACGCTCGTCGGCAAACGCCGGTTGGAGCAGGCAGACAAGAGCAAGGGTAATCAAGGCGCGAAGCATAGAGGCGGGCGACACCAGGGAAATGGACGGCCTAGTATGCCCGCCAAGCGCGGCAAAAAAAACGCCCAATTCGGGCTGTAGCGCAAGATAGGTGCCGAGTGGCAGTGGTATGGCAAAAAGACATGTTCCAAACTGCGCAGATCCAATGTGGGAGGGGGCTTGCCCCCGATTGCAGTGTGTCAGCCACATAGGTGTCAGCTGATCTACCGTAATCGGGGGCAAGCCCCCTCCCACATTGTTTTTCGGTGAAGCTGGAATCAGACCAGAATCGAAGTCCCGGTCATCTCCACCGGCTTCTCCAGCCCCATCAGCATCAGCATGGTCGGCGCCACATCCGCCAGCACGCCACCGCTACGCACCTTGAAATCACGCTTGCCGACGTAGATGAACGGCACCGGCTCGGTGGTGTGGGCGGTATGGGCTTGCCCGGTGGATTCGTCGGACATCTGCTCGCAGTTGCCGTGGTCGGCGGTGATCAACGCTTCGCCGCCAACCTTTTCCAGCGCGTCGACGATACGGCCGACGCACAGGTCCAGGCATTCCACGGCTTTGGTTGCAGCTTCCAGGTTGCCGCTGTGGCCCACCATGTCACCGTTGGCGTAGTTGACCACGATCACGTCGTAACGCTGGTGGTCGATGGCGTCGACGATTTTGTCGGTGACTTCCGGCGCGCTCATTTCCGGTTGCAGGTCGTAGGTGGCGACCTTTGGCGATGGGATCAGGATGCGTTCTTCGCCCGGGAACGGCTCTTCGCGGCCGCCGGAGAAGAAGAAGGTCACGTGGGCGTATTTCTCGGTTTCGGCAATGCGCAGCTGGGTCTTGCCATTTTTTGCCAGGTAATCGCCCAGCACGTTGTCCAGGCTGCCCGGTGCAAAGGCGGCAGGGGCCGGGATGCTGGCGGCGTATTGGGTCAGGCCCACGTACTGCACTTTTGGCTGGCGGGCGCGCTCGAATTCCTTGAAGTCGTCTTCGACAAACACACGGCTCAGCTCACGGGCACGGTCGGCGCGGAAGTTCATGAACACCACGGCGTCGCCGTCTTCGACCTTGACCGGCTCACCGATGGTGGTGGCTTTGACGAACTCGTCGCTCTCGCCACGGGCGTAGGCAGCTTCGAGGCCTTCCTGGGCAGAGGCGGCATTGAATTCGGCCTGGCCGTCGACAATCAGGTTGTAGGCCTGGGAGACGCGGTCCCAGCGGTTGTCACGGTCCATGGCGAAGTAGCGGCCCACCAGGCTGGCGATGCGGCCTTTGCCCAGGGCGGCGAAGGTGGTGTCGAGCAGTTCGATGGAGGACTGCGCGCTTTTCGGCGGAGTGTCGCGGCCGTCGAGGAAGGCGTGCAGGTAGATTTTGTCGGCGCCGCGCTTGAAAGCCAGCTCGGCCATGGCAACCAGGTGGTCCTGGTGGCTGTGGACGCCGCCGTCGGACAGCAGGCCCATGAAGTGCACGGCCTTGCCGGCAGCCACTGCTTTATCGACTGCCGCGCAGATGGTCGGGTTCTCGAAGAACTCGCCATCGCGGATCGCTTTGGTCACGCGGGTGAAGTCCTGGTATACCACTCGTCCGGCGCCGAGGTTCATGTGGCCGACTTCCGAGTTGCCCATCTGGCCGTCCGGCAGGCCCACGTCCATGCCCGAGCCGGAGATCAGGCCGTTGGGTACGGTGGCGGTCAGGCGGTCGAGTACAGGCTTCTTGGCCGCGTATACCGCGTTGTCGTGGTGGCTTTCACTGTGTCCGAAGCCATCGAGAATTATCAGGACCAAAGGTTTAGGCGTAGTAGTCATAGATCCTCTCGTGGCGGTAATAAAGGAAGACAATTGAAAAGGGAGTGGCAGTTTAAAGCGAAGTTCCGACCACGTCACCGCTTTACGGGGGTTGGCCCCCCCTGACGGCTGTGTATACTTACCGCCATTTTAACGCCCTGGAACCTCCTTGATGGTTGATCACCTGATTGCATTTGCCACTGCCCACTACCTGCTCGTGGGTGCCTTCGTCATCCTGCTGGCGCTGCTGATCGCTCACGAATTGAGCCGCGGTGGCCGCAGCCTGAGCACGGCGGAGCTGACCGCGCTGGTCAACAAGGATGAGGCCGTCGTCGTGGACATCCGTCCGGCCAAGGATTTCGCCACCGGCCACATCGTCGGCGCCCTGAACATTCCGCAGGACAAGCTGATCGCGCGTCTGGCCGAGCTGGAAAAGCACAAGGCCAAGACCATCATCCTGGTCGACGCCCAAGGCCAGCACGCCGGCACTCACGCCCGCGAAATGCTCAAGACCGGTTTCACCGCCGCCAAGTTGTCCGGTGGCATCAGCAGCTGGCGCGCCGATAACCTGCCGCTGGTGAAGTGATATGAGCCAGGTTGTCGTGTATTCCAGCGATTGGTGCCCTTACTGCATGCGGGCCAAGGCCCTGCTGGAGAAAAAGGGCGTTGCCTTCGAAGAGATCAAGGTCGACGGCAAACCCCAGGTGCGTGCCGAAATGGCCCAGAAGGCGGGGCGCACGTCCGTGCCGCAGATCTGGATCGGCGCCAGGCACATCGGTGGCTGCGACGACCTGTTCGCCCTGGAGCGCGCCGGTAAACTCGATGCGCTGCTGCTCGTCTGACTCCTTAAACCCTAAAAGACCCCAAGATCACAAGGATCTGCGATGACTGACCAACAGAACACCGAAGCAGCAGAAGCCCCAGCTCCACAGTTCTCGCTGCAGCGCATCTACGTGCGTGACCTGTCGTTCGAAGCGCCGAAAAGCCCGGCCATCTTCCGCCAGGAATGGACCCCAAGCGTTGCGCTGGACCTGAACACCCGCCAGAAGGCGCTGGAAAGCGACTTCCACGAAGTGGTGCTGACCCTGTCCGTGACCGTCAAGAACGGCGAAGAAGTGGCCTTCATCGCTGAAGTGCAACAGGCCGGTATCTTCCTGATCCAGGGCCTGGACGAAGCGTCCATGAGCCACACCCTGGGCGCGTTCTGCCCGAACATCCTGTTCCCGTATGCCCGTGAGACCCTGGACAGCCTGGTCACCCGTGGCTCGTTCCCAGCGCTGATGCTGGCGCCGGTGAACTTCGATGCCCTGTACGCGCAAGAGCTGCAGCGCATGCAACAGGAAGGTTCGCCGACGGTTCAGTAATCTCGAACCCGGCGCAGGACCCATGTGGGAGGGGGCTTGCCCCCGATAGCGGTGGATCAGTCACATAGATGTCGACTGGCACTCCGTCATCGGGGGCAAGCCCCCTCCCACATTTGTTATGTGTGTTACTTGAAGCCGAGCTGGCGCCAGCCTTCATAGACGGCCACGGCCACGGTGTTGGACAGGTTCAAGCTGCGGCACCCCTCGCGCATCGGCAAGCGCAGGCGATGGCCGTCGGGCAGGGCGTCGAGTACCTCGGCCGGCAGGCCCCGGCTTTCCGGGCCGAACAGGAAGGCGTCGCCCTCGGCAAAGCTGGCATCATGGAACGGCCGCGAACCCTTGGTGGTGAACGCGAACAGCCGTGGGTGCCCCAGGCTTTCCAGGCAACTGGCCAGGTCCGCGTGGCGCTTGAGCGTGGCGTACTCGTGGTAATCCAGCCCGGCGCGGCGCAGGCGCTTGTCGTCCATGTCGAAGCCCAGCGGCTCGATCAAATGCAGGTGGCAGCCACTGTTGGCGCACAGCCTGATAACGTTGCCGGTATTCGGCGGAATTTCTGGTTGAAAAAGGATGACGTGAAACATGCACGGCTCCGAAGGCAAAGATGCGCTGCATTCTACCCTCGAAGAGGACCCGAGGCCGAAGCTTATGCCGAGGGTCATGGGTTCTTTGGCGATTGTCGGCATGATGGTCGGCCTGATGATCGGTCGCCTGACCACCCCGGACCCGGTCGAACTGCAACAGGTCGAGACCGCAACGGACGGCGTGGTGGTGTGGTTCAACAGCGAACCCAAGCTGCACGGTGAGCATATCGATGGCACCGTGGCGCTGTTGTTCGACGCCCAGGGCAAGGCGGCGGCTGGGCGACTCAAGGTCAATGACAAGGACGTGAACTGGCGTGTACGCAAGACCGATGGTGGCCTGCTGCTGAACCTGGTAGCGGCCCGGCCGTTGCGTGGGGAGTGGAAGGGCGAGGAAGCCGATGGCCGTTGGCGGCTGGAGGTCCATCTCCAGGAGGAATAAAAGAGGGAGTTCCCGGCCTGCCTGTACCAGGGCTCCCAAAACGGGGTGAAGCTTTCAAGGCTTCGGTGTTAAAGAGGGAATCCCCGGCCTGCCTGTACCGAGGTTCCCCAAAGCGGTGTAGAGCGCGACGCGGTTTGCATCAAGCACCCCGGGTGTAAAGAGGGGATTCTCGGCCTGCCTGTACCAAGGTCCCCGAAACTGGGTAGTACAAGGGTTATTGCAGGGCGCGTGCCAGAGTGGCCAAAGTGTGGCAAAAAAATTCTTCAGAAAGCGCAAAGCCCCGGAATACGGGGCTTTGGTGTTTTCAGGATTCAGCATTTTCTTATGTAGCCAGACATTTCAGGCTTAGGGTCAGTGCTCGATGCCGGATCATGGTGCATTGAAGCGGTGCACGGTGCTGGAACCTTTTAGAGGTCCAAATGTGGGAGGGGGCTTGCCCCCGATGGCGGTGTATCAGGCACAGATGTTGTGACTGACCTACTGCTATCGGGGGCAAGTCGAACCGTCGCACCGCCCCTCCCACATTGGATCTTCAATAGACTTAAGATTCAGGTTTCATCACCCTCGTCATCATCCCCGCCATCGACCTTCATCCCCAATTCCTTGATCTTGCGGGTCAAGGTATTGCGCCCCCAGCCCAGCAACACGGCGGCATCGCGGCGGCGACCGGCGGTGTGTTTCAAGGCGGTCTCGATCATGATCCGCTCGAACGCCGGCACGGCGCTGTCCAGCAGGCTCGACTGGCCGCGTGCCAGAGCCTGGTCGGCCCACTGGCGCAGCGCCTGCTCCCAGTTGGTCACTGGCGCCGAGTCCTGCGGCAGGCTCAACAGCTCCGGCGGCAGGTCGCTGATATGCACTTCGCGCCCGGACGCCATCACGGTGATCCAGCGGCAGGTGTTCTCCAGTTGGCGAACGTTGCCCGGCCACGGCAGGTTCTTCAGGTACTCCTCGGTCTCGCTTTTCAGCAGCTTCGGCTCGACGGCCAGCTCCTGGGCGGCGCGGCTGAGGAAGTGGCGGGCGAGGGTCGGGATGTCTTCGCGACGGTCCGACATGCGTGGGATGTGGATACGGATCACGTTGAGCCGGTGGAACAAGTCCTCACGGAATTTGCCCGCATGCACTAGGGTTTCCAGGTTCTGGTGGGTCGCCGCGATGATGCGCACGTCGACCTTGACCGGCGTGTGCCCGCCAACGCGATAGAACTCACCGTCAGCCAGCACTCGCAGCAGGCGGGTCTGGGTGTCGGCCGGCATGTCGCCGATTTCATCGAGGAACAACGTGCCGCCGTCGGCCTGTTCAAAGCGCCCGCGACGCAGGTTGGCCGCGCCGGTGAACGCGCCTTTTTCATGGCCGAACAGCTCGGATTCCATCAAGTCCTTGGGAATCGCCGCCATGTTCAGCGCGATGAACGGCGAAGCCGCCCGCGGGCTGTGACGGTGCAGTGCATGAGCGACAAGCTCTTTACCGGTGCCGGATTCGCCGTTGATCAGCACGGTGATGTTGGAGTGGCTCAAGCGCCCGATGGCGCGAAACACTTCCTGCATCGCCGGCGCTTCGCCGATGATTTCCGGGGTGCGGGTCAGGGCCGGTGGGGCTTCCTGGTTCTGCTGTTCCTGGGCGTGCTGGTTGGCGCGCTTGACCAGTGCCACCGCCTCGTCCACGTCGAACGGCTTGGGCAGGTACTCAAAGGCGCCGCCCTGGTAGGACGCGACAGCGCTGTCCAGGTCCGAGTGCGCGGTCATGATGATCACCGGCAGGCGCGGGTGCTGCTCGCGAATCCGCGCCAGCAGGTCCAGGCCACTGGCGCCGGGCATGCGGATGTCGGAGATGATCACGTCCGGCTGCTGGCGCGCCAGTCGGCTCATCACCCCATCGGCGCTGTCGAAGCTCTGGGTGGTCATGCCTTCCTGTTGCAAGGCTTTCTCGAGGACCCAGCGGATAGAACGGTCGTCATCGACGATCCAGACAGTTTCACTACGGCTCATGTCGATGGGGCTCCTTGTTCCAGTGGCAGAAAGATCGAGAAGGTGGTGTGGCCAGGATGGCTCTCACATTCGATCAGGCCCTGGTGCTGGCTGATGATGTTCTGGGTAATGGCCAGGCCCAGCCCGGTACCGTCCGGGCGGCCGCTGACCATGGGAAAGAAAATGGTTTCCTGGAGTTCCGCAGGAATGCCCGGGCCGTTGTCGATGATCTCGACCTTGGTCACCAGGCGATGGCGCACGTGGCCGATGGTGAACTGGCGCAGGGCGCGGGTGCGCAGGCTGATGCGGCCCAGGCGCAACTCGTTCTGGCTGCTGATGGCCTGCATCGCGTTACGCACAATATTGAGCACCGCCTGGATCATCTGTTCGCGGTCGATCAGAACGTCAGGGATGCTCGGGTCGTAGTCACGCACCAAGGTGATGCAGCCCTGGCTTTCGGCCTCGACCAGTTGGCAGACGCGCTCAAGCACTTCGTGCACGTTGGTCATCGCCAGGGACGGCAACTTGTTGGAGCCGAGCATGCGGTCCACCAGGTTACGCAGGCGGTCGGCCTCTTCAATGATGACGTTGGTGTAGTCCTTGAGGTGTTCCTCCGGCAGCTCGCGGGCCAGCAGTTGCGCGGCGCCGCGAATACCGCCCAGCGGGTTCTTGATCTCATGGGCCAGGCCGCGTACCAGCATCTTGCTGGTTTCCTGCTTGGACAGCTGCGCTTCTTCCTTGGTGATGCGCAGCAGGCGGTCGCGGGGATGCACTTCCAGCAGCAATAAGGTCGCGCCGTTGCTCAGGATGGGGGTCACGGCATAGTCGACGGTCAGCGTCTGGCCGGTGAGGGCGGTGAGCATCGCTTCGCGTTTGGTGAACGGGTGTGCCTGCTCCACTGCCTGGCGCAACGAACTCAGGGCCTCGGCCGACTCGGTGAACAATTCGCTGATGAACTGCCCATGGCTGCGCTGGCCGCTGATGGCCAGGAGCATCTCCGCCGCCGGGTTCATGTACTCAAGACGCAAGTCGTCATTGAGCAGGATGGTCGCGGTGGTCAGGTTGTCGAGTAGCAAACGGTGCAGTGCATCGCTGATGGTCATCAGGACCTCTTTTGGAGCAAGGCGCGGGCTTGAGGCACACGCTGATACAAGGAAAATGCAAAAACCAAACCAAGGCTCCGAAAAGAAGCGTGAAAGCTCTGAAATGGGGGTTTAAGGCGCGAAACTGTGGCGTTCTGCCAGCTTGCTCGGGAAGTTTCGAACCAAAATGGGCTGGACAGGTGGGAAGGGTGCAGCCAGTCGCACCAATATAGTGCGGATTTGTGAAGGTTGTTCAGGAAGGCGACGAAGGCGCAACTGAATGCACTCCGTCCAACTGTGGGAGCGGGCTTGCTCGCGAAGGCGGTGTTTCAGTTAATGCATCAGGTGACTGACACTCCGCCTTCGCGAGCAAGCCCGCTCCCACAGTTTTAATTGGGTTTGCAGGCTTTAACCTTTGTAGATGCACAGTTCGGCGGTGGCGCGGATCATTGCCAGTTGGCGCAACGGATCGTTCAGCGGCTCATGCACGGCCTCGGCCACCCACTGCGAGCACTTCGGATCGGTGCGCTGCGGGGTGAAGTCAGCCAATTGCTGCAGCAGGCGTTTTTGCAGTTCGTCCAACTGTGGGCGGATTTGCTTGACCAGATCCGGGCGCGGGTCGTCGGGCGCCTTGCCTTGGAACTGCCAGTCGGACAGGTGGGTGTACTGCACCAGCTTGTTCGCCTCGATCTGCGCCGAAAAAAACTGCTCGGCGGCGGCCGGGGCCAGCTTGTAGCTTGGGGCCTGGGCGACGACGCTGGCGATCACCTCTTGTTCGCGCTTTTTATCTTCTACCGGCTTTTTGCTGTCCCATTTGCTCAGGGCGACCTGGTCGGCGATCTCCAGGCGTTCGGCGATGCTGTTGAGCAGCGGCTCCAGGGTGGGCGGCGCGGCACTGGCACTTGCACTTGCGAACAACAGGGCGAACACAAGTCTATGTTTCAATGAAGATCTCCTTGTGGGAGGGGGCTTGCCCCCGATGGTGGAATGTCAGTGCCAGATGGGCTGGCTGGCACACTGCAATCGGGGGCAAGCCCCCTCCCACCTTTTTGATTGGGTTTGCAGGTCTAAAGCAGCGTTAGTCAGAGGCTACCTCATAGTTACGCGAGAATCCGCCGGCCAGCCAAATACCAGGCAAAAAAAGACCTCCCGAAGGAGGTCTTTTTCATCGCGCCGCGTTAAGCCGCGCTACCGGATCAGCAGCTGTAGTACAGCTCATATTCCAGTGGGTGTACGAAGGTGCGAACCTTGATTTCTTCTGCGCTTTTCAGCTCGATGTAAGCGTCGATGAAATCGTCGCTGAATACGCCACCTTTGGTCAGGAACGCACGGCCCTTGTCCAGCTCTTCCAGGGCTTCTTTCAGGCTGCCGCACACTTGTGGGATCTCTTTGGCCTCTTCAGGCGGCAGGTCGTACAAGTTTTTGTCGGCGGCATCGCCTGGGTGGATCTTGTTCTGGATACCGTCCAGGCCGGCCATTACCAAGGCTGCGAAGGCCAGGTACGGGTTGGCTGCCGGATCCGGGAAGCGCGCTTCGATACGGCGAGCACGTGGGCTGGACACGTAAGGAATACGGATCGAAGCGGAACGGTTACGCGCCGAGTAGGCCAGCATTACCGGTGCTTCGAAACCTGGGACCAGACGCTTGTAGGAGTTGGTCGACGGGTTGGTGAAGCCGTTCAGGGCCTTACCGTGCTTGATGATACCGCCGATGAAGTACAGGGCGGTGTCGGACAGGCCAGCATAACCTTCGCCAGCGAAGGTGTTCTTGCCTTCTTTGGCGATGGACAGGTGAACGTGCATACCCGAACCGTTATCGCCGTACAGAGGCTTAGGCATGAAGGTAGCGGTACGGCCGTAAGCCACGGCAGTGTTGTGTACGCAGTACTTCAGGGTCTGAACTTCGTCAGCCTTGGCAACCAGGGTGTTGAACTTCACACCGATTTCGTTCTGACCGGCAGTGGCCACTTCGTGGTGGTGCACTTCGATGACCAGGCCCATGTCTTCCATGGCGTTGCACATGGAGGTACGGATTTCGTGGTCGTGGTCGAACGGCGGAACCGGGAAGTAGCCCCCTTTGATACCTGGACGGTGGCCATGGTTGCCGCCTTCCACGTCCTGGTCGGACATCCAGGAGCCTTGTTCGGAGTAGATCTTGAACATGGAGCCGGAGATGTCGGACTTGAACTTCACCTGGTCGAAGATGAAGAATTCTGGCTCTGGGCCTACGAATACGGTGTCACCGATACCGGTGGACTTCAGGTATTCCTCGGCACGCTTGGCGATCGCACGTGGGTCGCGGTCGTAGCCTTGCATGGTCGAAGGCTCGATCACGTCGCAGACCAGGATCAGGGTTGGCTCTTCAGTGAACGGGTCAAGTACGGCAGTGCTGTCGTCCGGCATCAGGATCATGTCGGAGGCTTCGATGCCTTTCCAGCCGGCGATGGAGGAACCGTCGAACATTTTGCCTTCTTCGAAGAAAGCATCATCCAGCGCGTCGCGAGCCGGCATGGTCACGTGGTGCTGAGTGCCTTTGGTGTCCGTGAAGCGCAGATCAATCCATTTAACGTCATGATCTTTGATGAGTTGAACCGACTTCGACATAGTGTCCTCCGGGTGGCTTCGGGCTGGGGTAGTGGAGTTAGCCCTTAGAATGTGGGTGATGCCGGCGCGGATACTCCGCCATGGCAACCTGCCTCACAAGAGAGCAAATTGCATGCCAGTGCGCCAACATGGGTTTCCTGCTCCAAAAACGCCCCTATAAAGGTGCATTGCGACAAAAGCCCAAAAATAGCGCACCGCAATGTAGCGCAAAGACGCGTAAATGCACCTCTTTAGTGCGTCGCGCTTGCGATGCATATTAACTGGTTAAACCTTGAGCGATTTCCGCTATAATCCGCGCCCCCCTTTTTCAGCAGGCCCGGCGCGCGCTGTTTCCATGAAATTAATCGTTAAAGTCTTCCCCGAGATCACCATCAAAAGCCGACCGGTACGGACGCGTTTCATCCGTCAGTTGGCCAAGAACATCCGTGCCGTGCTCCGCGATCTGGACCCGGCTGTGGTGGTGAACGGCGTGTGGGACAATCTCGAGCTGGAAACCCGTGTCACCGAGCCCAAAGCCTTGAAGGACATGACCGAGCGCCTGAGTTGCATGCCGGGCATCGCGCATTTCCTGCAGGTCGATGAGTACCCGCTGGGCGACTTCGACGACATCACCGAGAAGTGCAAACAGCACTACGGCGACTCGCTTACCGGCAAGATCTTTTCGGTGCGCTGCAAGCGTGCCGGCAAGCACAGCTTCAGCTCCATGGATGTCGAGAAATACGTCGGCAGCAAGCTGCGTCGCGAGTGCGGCGCTGCCGGAATTTCCCTGAAAGCACCGCAAATTGAAGTGCGCATGGAAATTCGCGACCAACGGTTGTTTGTGATCCACAGCCAGCACAACAGCATCGGCGGCTACCCGCTGGGCGCCCTGGAACAGACCCTGGTACTGATGTCCGGCGGTTTCGATTCCACAGTGGCGGCCTACCAGATCATGCGTCGCGGCCTGATGAGCCACTTCTGCTTCTTTAATCTGGGCGGGCGTGCACACGAATTGGGCGTGATGGAAGTTGCGCACTTTATCTGGAAGAAGTACGGCAGCTCCCAGCGCGTGCTATTTGTGAGCGTACCGTTCGAGGAAGTGCTGGGCGAAATTCTCGGCAAAGTCGATAACGGTCATATGGGCGTGGTATTGAAGCGTATGATGTTGCGCGCTGCCTCGCGGATCGCCGACCAGTTGCAGATCGACGCGCTGGTCACCGGTGAAGCGATCTCCCAGGTGTCGAGCCAGACGCTGCCGAACCTGTCGATCATCGATTGCGTTACCGAGAAGCTGGTACTGCGCCCACTGATCGCCAGCCACAAGCAGGACATCATCGACCTGGCAGAAGAAATCGGCACCGCCGACTTCGCCAAGCACATGCCTGAGTACTGCGGGGTCATTTCGGTGAACCCCAAGACCCACGCCAAGCGTCACCGCGTGGAGCATGAAGAGAAAGAATTCGACATGGCGATCCTGGAGCGTGCGCTCGAGAACGCCAAGCTGGTCCCGATCGATCGCGTGATCGACGAACTGGGCCAGGATGTGAAGATCGAAGAAGTCAGCGAAGCCCTGGCCGGCCAGATCGTCATCGACATCCGTCACCCGGATGCCGCTGAGGATGAGCCGCTGGAAATCGCCGGCATCGACGTACAAACGTTGCCGTTCTATGCATTGAACGCGCGTTTCAAGGAACTGGATAACAGCCGTCAGTACCTGCTGTATTGCGACAAAGGCGTGATGAGTCGCCTGCATGCCCACCATTTGCTCAGTGAGGGGCATGCCAATGTGCGCGTTTATCGACCGAGCTAAGAGCCCGGGGCTGTTTGCCTGTGGCCTGCGTCACCGGCCCCCCGACTCTGCCGTCAAGCTGTAACGGCAAGGCCTGACTCTACTGTTAATCGCTGCCACGACCTGTCAGCACACCGAATCCTCTGATCGAGATACACAAGTGATCGAAAATCTACGTAACATCGCCATCATTGCTCACGTTGACCATGGTAAAACCACCCTGGTAGACAAACTCCTGCGTCAATCCGGCACCCTGGAGCGCAACGAGCTCAACGACGAGCGCGTGATGGACTCCAACGACCAGGAAAAAGAGCGCGGTATTACCATCCTGGCGAAAAACACCGCCATCAACTGGAACGGCTACCACATCAACATCGTGGATACCCCGGGCCACGCCGACTTCGGCGGCGAAGTAGAACGCGTAATGTCGATGGTTGACTCCGTTCTGCTGCTGGTTGACGCTCAAGACGGCCCTATGCCGCAAACCCGTTTCGTGACTAAGAAGGCCTTCGAAGCCGGCCTGCGTCCGATCGTGTGCATCAACAAGGTTGACCGTCCAGGCGCGCGTCCGGACTGGGTTCTGGACCAGATCTTCGACCTGTTCGACAACCTGGGTGCCACCGAAGAACAGCTGGACTTCAAAGTCGTCTACGCCTCGGCCCTGAACGGTATTGCCGGTCTGGACCACACTGACATGGCTGAAGACATGACCCCGCTGTACCAGTCGATTGTCGACAACGTACCTGCGCCGGCTGTTGACCGTGACGGTCCGTTCCAGATGCAAATCTCCGCACTGGACTACAACAGCTTCCTGGGTGTTATCGGCGTTGGCCGTATCGCCCGTGGTCGCGTCAAGCCGAACACCCCGGTTGTCGCTATCGGCGCCGACGGCAAGAAGCGCAACGGTCGTATCCTGAAGCTGATGGGTCACCACGGCCTGCACCGCATCGACGTTGAAGAAGCTGCAGCTGGCGACATCGTGTGCATCAGCGGCATGGACTCGCTGTTCATCTCCGACACCCTGTGCCACCCGGACGCGGTAGAAGCGATGAAGCCTCTGACCGTTGACGAGCCAACCGTTTCCATGACCTTCCAGGTAAACGACTCGCCTTTCTGCGGTAAAGAAGGCAAGTTCGTGACCTCCCGTAACATCAAGGAGCGTCTGGACAAAGAGCTGCTGTACAACGTTGCTCTGCGCGTTGAAGAAGGCGACTCGGCTGACAAGTTCAAGGTTTCCGGCCGTGGTGAGCTGCACCTCTCGGTACTGATCGAAACCATGCGTCGCGAAGGCTTCGAAATGG
This sequence comes from Pseudomonas allii, assembly GCF_055380095.1. Lineage (NCBI taxonomy): Bacteria > Pseudomonadati > Pseudomonadota > Gammaproteobacteria > Pseudomonadales > Pseudomonadaceae > Pseudomonas > Pseudomonas allii. Next base: position 365,752 of record NZ_AP039450.1, read on the forward strand.
GCGTTGGTCGTCCAGAAGTAATCATCCGTCAGGTTGACGGCGTGAAGCAGGAACCGTTCGAAAACGTCACCATCGACACCCCTGAAGAATCCCAGGGCAAGGTGATGGAAGAGATGGGTCTGCGTAAAGGCGACCTGACCAACATGGTGCCGGATGGCAAAGGCCGTGTGCGTCTGGAATACAACATCCCTGCGCGTGGTCTGATCGGTTTCCGTAACCAGTTCCTGACCCTGACCAACGGTGCTGGCATCCTGACCTCGATCTTCGATCGCTACGACACCATGAAGTCCGGCGACATGTCCGGCCGTCAGAACGGTGTTCTGGTATCGGTAGAAACCGGCAAGGCGCTGACCTACTCCCTGGAAACCCTCCAGGCGCGTGGCAAGCTGTTCGTTGAACACGGCCAAGAGATCTACAACGGTCAGATCGTTGGTCTGAACAGCCGTGACAACGATATGGGCGTCAACCCAACCAAAGGCAAGAAGCTCGACAACATGCGTGCTTCGGGCAAAGACGAAACCATCGCTCTGGTTCCACCTGTTCGCTTCACCCTGGAACAGGCCCTGGAATTCATCCAGGACGACGAGCTGTGCGAAGTGACGCCTAAGTCGATCCGCCTGCGTAAGAAGATCCTGGACGAAGGCGAGCGTACCCGCGCTGCCAAGAAAGCCAAGAACTGAGTTAACTCAGGCTGAATGAAAAACGCCCCCGGTCGAAAGGTCGGGGGCGTTTTTTTATGCCTGTAGGTTTTGTGGTGACTGTGCCGGCCCTATCGGGGGCAAGCCCCCTCCCACACTTGAAAGTGTTCACAGTTCAAAATGTGGGAGGGGGCTTGCCCCCGATAGGGCCCTTGAGGGCCCCACAAAACCCGGATCAGAACTTGTCGAGGGTCTTGAACTTGGTCTCGCGCACCACTTCCTTCGGTTTATAAGCGCAATACCCCGGACGCGGCCCGATTTTCGGGTGGTTGCGGCAGGTATCCGGGCGCTTGTCATAAATAGTGCAGAAGCGCGTCTTACGATCCAGGTACAGGCAGTCGTTGTTGCTCATGCGCTGCAGGGTAAAAATCTCGGATTTGGAATTGAAGCGCTCGACGATGCCTTCCTTCTGCAAGCGCTTGGCGATGTTCTTCGGCGGGTCGCCGCGCTCGAATTCATCGACGATGCCAATGCGGATCAGGTCCTTGATCTTCACTTCGACCGGCAGCGTGCAGCAGCTGGAAACGCAACCACCGCACATATGCGCGGAATATTTCTGCCACGTTTCAAGACGGTCAAGTTCCGCGGCGGCGATCAATTGAGGCTTCATCAGGGTTCCAAAAGGTGGGGCGGTATCCGGGCGCGCGATCATACCGGGATTGGTGATTTTTTGAACAATATTTTCTGGGTTTCAGCTCAAAGGCTGATCGGGCACGACCCCTGCATCTAATTCACGCAACGGTGAATGAGTTAAAAAACTGCCGAACCAGCGCGTCTACCGTCTGTCAGACCGTCTAGGCTCTAGCAACTCCTTCTATCTCGCCCGAGGTCGCAATTGATGTCTCAGGAACCACTTGCACGAGAAGCAGAGGTAGCCGCATTTCGCGATGCCGTCTTGACCAAACTCACCTACGCGGTGGGCAAGGACCCGGATCACGCCTTCGACCATGACTGGTTCGAAGCCATTGCCCTGGCCGCCCGCGACCAGATGGTCGACCACTGGATGAACCATACGCGGCGTATCTACCGCAAAGGCCAGAAACGCGTTTACTACCTCTCCCTGGAATTCCTTATCGGGCGCTTGCTCTACGACAGCCTGAGCAACCTCGGTGTGCTGGAGATTGCGCGCGAAGCGCTGTCCGAGCTGGGTGTCGACCTGGAGCGCATCCGCCTGCTGGAGCCCGACGCGGCGCTCGGCAACGGCGGCCTGGGCCGCCTGGCCGCGTGCTTCATGGAAAGCATGTCGACCCTGGGCATTGCCGGCCATGGTTATGGCATCCGCTATGAACACGGACTGTTCCGCCAGGCGATAGTCGATGGCTGGCAGCAGGAGCAGACCGAGCGCTGGCTGGATTTCGGCAACCCGTGGGAGTTCGAGCGGGCCGAAGTGATTTACCCGATCGGCTTTGGCGGCAGCGTCGAAACCTTGGCGGACGCTTCCGGCAAGATGATCCAGGTGTGGTCGCCCAACGAAACCGTGCGGGCCGTGGCCTACGACACTCCGGTGGTCGGCTGGCGTGGCGCCAGCGTCAACACCCTGCGCCTGTGGCGCGCCCGTGCGGTGGAAGACCTGCACCTGGAGCGCTTCAACGCCGGCGACCACCTGGGCGCCGTCGCCGAAGTGGCTCGCGCCGAAAGCATCTCCCGGGTGCTTTACCCGGCCGACAGCACCGAAGCGGGGCAGGAACTGCGCCTGCGCCAGGAATACTTCTTCGTCTCCGCCTCGTTGCAGGACTTGCTGCGCCGTCACAAGAACATGCACGGCTCGGTGCTGAGCCTGGGTGAGCACGCGGCCATCCAGCTCAACGACACTCACCCGTCCATCGCCGTGGCCGAGTTGATGCGCCAGTTGGTGGATTTGCACGATATTCCGTGGGAAGCGGCTTGGGACGTCACCGTTGAAACCCTTTCCTACACCAACCACACGCTGTTGCCCGAAGCATTGGAAACCTGGCCTGTAGGTCTGATGGAACGCATGCTGCCCCGGCACATGCAGATCATCTACCTGATCAACGCCCAGCACATCGATTCGCTGCGCGCCAAGGGCATCCACGATTTCGACGTGCTGCGCGCCGTCTCACTGATCGAAGAAGACAACGGCCGCCGTGTGCGCATGGGTAACCTGGCGTTCCTCGGCTCCCACAGCGTCAATGGTGTATCCGGCTTGCACACCCAACTGATGCGCAGCACGGTGTTCTCGGAACTGCACAAGCTGTACCCGGAACGCATCAACAACAAAACCAACGGCATTACCTTCCGCCGCTGGTTGTACCAGGCCAACCCCAAGCTCACTTCCATGTTGGTGGAGGCGCTCGGTCCGGACATTCTCGACAAGCCCGAAGAGCGACTGGTGGAGCTTGAACCTTTTGCCGAGAAGCAGGCATTCCGCAAGGCGTTTGCCGAACAACGTTTGCACAGTAAACGTGCACTGGCCGACATCATCCACGAGCGCCTGGGCATTGCGGTCAACCCGGCGGCGATGTTCGACGTGCAGGTCAAGCGTATCCACGAATACAAGCGCCAACTGCTCAACCTGCTGCACACTGTGGCGCTGTACCAGGCGATCCGTGCTGAACCGGGCACCGACTGGGTGCCGCGCGTGAAGATCTTTGCGGGCAAGGCGGCGGCCAGTTACCACCAGGCCAAGTTGATCATCAAGCTGACCAACGACATCGCGCGCACCGTCAATAACGACCCGACCGTGCGCGGCCTGCTCAAGGTGGTGTTCCTGCCTAACTACAACGTCAGCCTGGCGGAAAGCATCATTCCGGCGGCGGATTTGTCGGAGCAGATCTCTACCGCCGGCTTCGAAGCCTCGGGCACCAGCAACATGAAGTTCGGCCTCAACGGTGCGCTGACCATCGGCACCATGGACGGCGCCAACGTGGAGATGCATGAGCGCGTGGGTGCCGAGCACATGTTTATCTTTGGCCTCAGCGCGCAGCAAGTGGAAGCCCGCAAACACGCCGGGGAGTTCAACGCCGGGCCGGACATCGCTGCCTCCCATCGATTGAACGATGTGCTGCAAGCGATCCGCGGCGGGGTGTTCTCGCCGGATGATCCGGGGCGCTATGTGGGGTTGATCGACGGGTTGGTCGATTACGACCGCTTCCTGGTATGCGCCGACTTCGATTCGTACTGGGACGCCCAGGCACGGGTCGAGGCGCATTGGCATGATTCCAAGGCGTGGTGGCGTTCGGCAGTGCTGAATACGGCGCGGATGGGTTGGTTCAGCTCGGACCGGACCATCAGGGAGTACGCGACCGAGATCTGGAAAGCCCTCGAGTAAACATCGCTGATCCAAAAATGTGGGAGGGGGCTTGCCCCCGATAGCAGCCTGTCAGTTTGCAGATATGTCGACTGGTGCACCGCTATCGGGAGCAAGCTCCCTCCCACATTGGTTCTGCATCGATATACTGGGCGCCGGTTTGCCTAGGGAATATCGACCATGCAATGGATTTTCATGCTGATTGGCCTGGTGCTCGGCTGGACGCTCGATGAGTCGTTCAGCGATGCGGGCATCGGTGCGCTGTTGGGGTTGGGCATTGGCCAGGCGATCCGCCTGGCGAAGCTGTCAGCCCAGGCGGACCAACAGGCGCGTCAGTTGGAAAGCACGCAGAAGGCGCTGATAGCGCTGGGTGAGCGCCTGCGGCAACTGGAAGTGCCCACGCCGCCGAGCACTACCGTCGTCGAAGCCCCAATCCCAGAACCCACACCTGTTGCCAAGGCGCCCGAGCTGGTTTGGGAGCTGCCGGCTGAATTGGCGCCGGTTGCCATCGTTGCCGAGCCGAGCCAACCGCTGCCGTCTGATGCATGGGCGCCCAGCCCAACAGCAAAGCCCAAAGAACCTGCCGCCCTGCGTGGCCCCAACTTGATCGAGCGTGCCCTCAACGGCGCACGCAATTGGCTGTTTGGCGGCAATACCGTGCTGCGCGTCGGCGTGGTGCTGCTGTTCCTCGGCCTGGCATTCCTGCTGCGCTACGCCACCGAAGGCATGGTGGTGCCGATCGAGCTGCGTTATGCCGGCGTAGCCGCTGCGGCGTTGGGCCTGCTGGGCCTGGGCTGGTGGCTGCGGCTGCGCAACAGCAATTACGGCTTGATGCTGCAGGGCACCGGGATTGCCGTGCTGTACCTCACGGTGTTCGCTGCGATGCGCCTGCACCCGTTGATCGACCCCAGTGCCGCACTCGGCCTGTTGGTGGCCGTCACCGTGTTCTCGGCGATCCTGGCGATTACCCAGGATGCGCTGGGTCTGGCCTGTGCGGCGGCGCTGGGTGGGTTTGCCGCGCCAATCCTGACGTCCACCGGCGCCGGCAACCATGTGGCGCTGTTCAGCTATTTCGCCCTGCTCAACGCGGGCATCCTCGCCATCGCCTGGTTCAAGGCCTGGCGCCTGCTCAACCTGATCGGTTTTGTGGGCACCTTTGGTATCGGTTTCGCGTGGGGCATGCGTTCCTACACGCCTGAGCTGCTATGGAGTACTGAACCGTTCCTGATCCTGTTTTTCCTGATGTACCTGACCATAGGCTTGCTGTTCGCCCGGCGCAAACTGCTGGAGATGCGCGACGCTCCAGAGGATGACAGCCGTGGTGCGTTGCTGCGCTGGTCGGCGGCCAAGGGGGATTATGTCGACGGCAGCATGCTGTTCGGCCCGCCGCTGGTGGGCTTTGGCTTGCAGTTTGCGCTGGTGCAGCACCTGGAGTTCGCAGCGGCGTTCAGCGCCCTCGGCCTGGGCATTATTTATATGGGGTTGGCGCGACTGTTGAGCGGCGGTCGCGCCTTGTTGCTGGCGGAGACGTGCCTGGCCCTGGGCGTGATTTTCGCCAGCCTGGCGATCCCGCTGGGCCTCGATGCGCGCTGGACCGCTGCCGCCTGGGCCGTGGAGGGCGCCGGGATCTTCTGGCTCGGTTTGCGTCAACAGCGACCGCTGGCACGCGCCTTCGGTTTGTTGTTGCAGTTGGGCTCGGCGCTGGCGTTCCTCAGTGAGCTGCGCATCGGTGAGCACACCTTGCTGAATGGCGCGCCGTTGGGCGCGCTGTTGCTGGGCGCGGCGCTGCTGTTCAGCTTCGATCAACTGCGCAAGGCATCCACTGAGCAGGCGGCGGATTGGGAGCGCAGCGGCCTGCCGGTGCTGGCGAGCCTGGGCTTGAGCTTTTTGTACCTGCTTGCCCCCTTGCTGTTGAATACCCAAGGCACGGCTGTCAGCTGGGCAATTGCCGGGCTGGCAACGTTGTTCGTCGGGCTGCGCATCGGTTCGCGCACCTTCCTGTTCACCGCGTTCGCTGTGCAATTGCTGGGCGGCGCGTTGTTCCTGCTGCGTTTGCAAGGTGGCGACGGAGCGGCGGTGTTCAGCGCAGGCTGGAGCGGTTTGCTCACGGCGTCGCTGATCGGCCTGGCCTTGATCGGCGGCATGCTGCTGGCGGCGCGTGACGACCTGGTGCGCAGTGACGTGCGGCTGTTGCGCGGGTTGTCGGTGGTGATGTTGGCGGGCCTGGTACTGATCAACCTCGCGGTGCTGTTCGTGCTGCCGTGGGAAAGCGCCAGCGGTGTGTGGGCGGCCAGTGGTTTGCTGATCATCTGGCTGAGCCTGTACCTGCAACAACGTGTCAGCTTTGTGTTCGGCCTGCTGCTGCAAGTGGTCGGTGGCGGCTCGTTCCTGCTGGCGGTGCCCGAGCTGCTCGGGCCGCTGTCTGGCGAGGGGCTGCGTCCGTTGGCCCACAGCGGTTTCTGGACACCGATGGTGTTGGGCCTGGCGGCAATGCTCGGCGCCTGGCGCTTGCAGCGTGAACCCCATGCGCCGGTGTTTGCCGTGTTGAAGCTGCAGCGGCTGTCCGACGTGCTGTTGGTGTGGGGCGCGGCGTGGTGGACGTTGGCGCTGGCCGGCGAAGTGTTGCGGTTTATCCCGCAGGATTTGCTGGGCGCATTCCTGCTGGGGGGCGCGGCGATCAGCGTGGCGATCTGGATGCTGCTGGCTGCGCGCCTGAAGTGGGTGTCGCTGGGCGTGCTGTGTACGTTGCTGATGCCGGCGGTGGGCGTGGTGCTAGTGGTGTGCGCGCATACCTATTACCACCCGGCGGCGCAGTACGGCTGGCTGGCGTGGCCGGCGGTCTTCGTGGTGCATTTCATCTCGTTGCGGCGTTTGGCGGCAATTGTTCCCGCCAAGGCGCTGAGCGTGGCCCACGTGCTCGGCTGCTGGATGTTGATCGGCATGCTGGCGCTGGAGTTGCGTTACGGTCTGCTCAGGTTCTCTGCCGAATACAACGCCTGGCGCTGGCTGGGCTGGGCGCTCCTGCCAAGTCTCTACCTTGTGCTGGCTGCCGCGCCGCGCCATTGGCCATGGCCGGTTTCGGCGTACCCAAGGGAATATCGCGTGTTGGCGGCCGTGCCATTGGCGGTGCTGATGCTCGGTTGGTTCTGGCTGGCGAACAGCTTCAGCGATGGCACCGCCAGGCCGCTGCCCTATGTGCCGCTGATCAACCCGTTGGACCTGGGCCTGCTGTTCGCGCTGCTGGGTGTGTATGTGTGCGCACGAAGTGTCGCGCCGCTACGTGGGCCGCGTGCCGAGCTGATTACCCAAGGTGTCACGGGGCTATCGCTGTTCGCCTTCTTTACCGCACTGGTGATGCGCACGGCCCACCATTGGGGCGGCGTGCCGTTTCAGTTGGATGCGTTGCTGGCGTCGATGCTGGTGCAGGCCGGCCTGTCGATCGTCTGGACGCTGATCGCCCTCGGCCTGATGATCGGCGGCCACCTGCGCCATCGCCGCGAAGTGTGGCTGATCGGCGCGGCGCTGATTGCGGTAGTGGTGGCCAAGCTGTTCTTTGTCGAATTGAGTAACCGCGGCGGCCTGGCGCGGATCGTGTCGTTTATCGGCGTGGGCGGGTTGTTGCTGGTGGTGGGCTACTTTGCGCCGCTGCCGCCCAAACGCGCCGAAACGGTAATGGAAACTGAAGGAGCATCCTCTTGATCGGTAAGTTGAGCGTGGCCGTGCTGGGCCTGTGTACGACCTTGTCCGTGTCGGCGCAGGAAACGCCCGCCGACTTCACCACTCAGGTGCCGCTGAGCGTCAGTGGTAACGGCCCCTGGTATCGCCTGGAGTTGCCACTGGCGGTGCAATTGAACGCGCGCCAGGCGGATCTCGCCGATGTGCGGGTGTTCAACGCCGCCGGAGAGCCCCAGGCCTATGCGTTGTCGCGCCAGGCGTCGCAGCACACCGAAAGCCGTAATGTCACCGATGTGAAGTGGTTCCCGCTGTACGCTGCGGACGCCCAGCAAGCCCTGCCCGACGTGGTGATGAAAGCCACCACCACCGGCACGCTGGTGGAAATCAAACCATCCACCGCACCGAAACCCGGCAAGCAGGTATTGCGTGGCTGGGTGTTGGACGCCAGCGCGATCAAGGCACCCTTGCAGCAATTGAGCCTGGACTGGAGCCGCGAGCAAGAGGGCTTCCAGCGTTTCAGCATCGAGGCCAGTGATGACTTGCAGCACTGGGACGCCTGGGGCGATGGGCAGGTGGCGCGCTTGTCGTTTGCCGACGAACGCGTCGAGCAGCATGACGTGAACTTGCCCGGGCAATCGGCGCGCTACCTGCGGCTGGTCTGGCAGGGTCAGGCGGCGCCGCTGCTGACCTCGGCCAAGCTGGTGAGCGCTACCCGCAGCAGCGTGCCGCTGCCGTTGTTGTGGTCGCAGCCGCTGGCGGGTACGCGGCTCAGCGCCGGGGAGTACAGTTGGCAGTTGCCTGCGGGGCTGAGTCTCGAACGCTTGCGCATCGAGCTCAAGCAACCCAATACGCTGGCGCCCGTGACGTTATCCGGTCGAAGGGACAGCAAGCAGGCCTGGCAGCCATTGAGCAATGGCCTGCTGTATCGCCTGACCCAGAATGGCCAGGACGTGGTGCAGGATGAGCTGCAGTTGCCGGGCCAAACGGTGGCCGAGCTCAAATTGCAGGTGGATGAACGCGGTGGCGGCCTGGGCGTCGAGGCGCCGGCCCTGCGCTTTGCGGTGCGCGCCACGCAGTTGGTGTTCCTGGCGCGGGGTGAGCCACCGTTTACGCTGGCGCTGGGCAATGCGTCGGCCAAGGCTGCGAGCTTGCCGCTGTCGACCTTGATCCCGGACTACAAACCCGAGCGCTTCAAGACGCTGGGGCAGGCCAAGCTCGCCGGGGAAGGCGCGGTCACGCCGGTTGCGTTGGTAGCCGCTGCCGATGCCGGGACGAACTGGAAAAAACTCGGGCTCTGGGCCGTGCTGCTGCTCGGCGTGGCGGCACTGGGCGCCATGGCCTACAGTTTGCTGCGCAAGCCGCAGGCGGCACGTTAAATAAAGTCCATGAACTCTATTGGGTTTAAATCCTCTGATAGGAGGAAATACGCCCCGACTCGCGTTAAACTGCGCGGGTTTTCAAGCCCCCCATTCTTCGGAGCCTTACATGTCCCGCGTTACCTTGAGTCGCTATTTGATCGAGCAGACCCGCAGCAACAACACGCCTGCCGATCTGCGCTTCCTTATCGAAGTGGTGGCGCGTGCTTGCAAGGAAATCAGCCACGCCGTGTCCAAAGGCGCACTGGGTGGTGTCCTGGGCAGCATGGGCACTGAAAACGTGCAGGGCGAAGTGCAGAAGAAGCTCGACGTCCTGTCCAACGAGATCCTGCTCGAAGCCAACGAATGGGGCGGTCACCTGGCCGGCATGGCGTCCGAAGAAATGGACAATGCCTACCAGATCCCGGGCAAATACCCGAAAGGCGCGTACCTGCTGGTATTTGACCCACTGGACGGCTCGTCCAACATCGACATCAATGCACCGGTCGGCACCATTTTCTCGGTACTGCGTTGCCCGAACGAATACCTGAGCCAGAACGAAGCCCTGAACGAAAAGGCCTTCCTGCAGCCAGGCACCGAACAGGTTGCCGCCGGCTACGCCATCTACGGTCCACAGACCATGCTGGTGCTGACCCTGGGCGATGGCGTCAAGGGTTTCACCCTGGACCGCGAAATGGGCAGCTTCGTGCTGACTCACGAAGACATCTCCATTCCTGCGTCCACCCAGGAATTCGCGATCAACATGTCCAACCAGCGTCACTGGGAAGAACCGGTGAAGCGCTATGTCAACGAACTGATGGAAGGTGAAGAAGGCCCGTTGAAGAAAAACTTCAACATGCGCTGGGTTGCCGCGATGGTTGCCGATGTGCACCGTATCCTGACCCGTGGTGGTCTGTTCATGTACCCACGCGACAGCCGCGAGCCGTCCAAGCCGGGCAAACTGCGCTTGATGTACGAAGCCAACCCGATGTCGTTCCTGGTTGAGCAGGCGGGCGGTGCGTCCACCGACGGCCACCAGCGCATCCTCGACATCCAGCCTGAAGGCCTGCACCAGCGTGTGGCGGTATTCCTGGGTTCGAAGGAAGAAGTTGAGCGCGTGACGGCCTATCACAAGAAGTAAGCTGCGGCGATAAGTGATCGGCGTTGTTGTGAGCCGTTTCACTCTTGAAGAAGCCCCGAAACGTTTCAGCGTTTTCGGGGCTTTTTTGTTTTCGTTCGTCGGGAACCAGACACCTCTTTTCCCTTCTAAGCTTCTGGCAGATACCCAAGCTGCTTCGTCCCTCCAGGAGTTTTTCCATGTCGTTACGCCGTCTCGCTTTGCTGGCTTTTTGCGTGCTATTGGCCGCTTGCAGCAAGGTCAATCAAGAAAACTACGCGAAGTTGTCGGCTGGCATGGCCAAGGCTGAGGTGGAGTCGCTGTTGGGCAAGCCTACCGATTGTTCTGGCGCACTGGGCATGTCCAGCTGCACCTGGGGCGATAAAAACAGCTTTATCAGCGTTCAATATGCCGGTGACAAAGTTCTGATGTTTTCCGGGCAAGGCCTGAAGTAAACCGGGGCGCAAGCCTGCGGGAGAAGAAGAATGATGCGTTTTGTTTTGTTCCTTTGTGCCAGCCTGTTTTTGGCGGGCTGTGCCAGCCATTCTGGCGATGATCTGCAACCCAAGACCGCTGGCAGCGTCAACCTCAAGCGTTACCAGGGCACCTGGTATGAGTTGGCCCGATTGCCGATGTACTTCCAGCGCAACTGCGCGCAGTCCGAAGCTCGCTACACGTTGCTGCCCGATGGCGATATGTCAGTGTTCAACCGCTGCCTGACGACCGAGTGGAAGTGGGAAGAAGCGAAGGGCACCGCCACCCCGCAAGTACCGGGCAAGACCGACAAGCTCTGGGTGGAATTCAATAACTGGTTTACCGCGCTGCTACCCGGCGTCGCCAAGGGCGATTACTGGGTGCTGTATGTCAGCGATGACTACAAGACCGCGATCGTCGGCAGCCCGAGCCGGCGCTACATGTGGATCTTGTCGCGCACGCCGACGGTCAATGCGGACACCCGCGAAGACCTGCTGAGCAGGGCGCGGCAACAGGGGTATGACACCACACGTTTGATCTGGCGCACGTCGGACAAGCAGATGGCGAAGACCTCGCAATAACCCTGGGCCACCGCCGATCAAAAAATGTGGGAGCTGGCTTGCTTGCGATAGCATCACCACGGTGTAACTGATACACCTTGGTGCCTGTATCGCAGGCAAGCCAGCTCCCACATTTGTTATGTGTCGCGTGTTAGCCCAGTAGCGCTCTCAAAACTTGCGTGAAGGCCCGGCTGCTTTCTTCTTCACCGGCGTGGTGCCCATCGCGCACCGCCCACTTTCCGTTGACCAGCACATCCCGCACCTGCCGATCACCGCCCGCGAACAGCCAGCGATTGAGAATCCCGTCCTCCGTTGCCGTCGCCAAGTACGGATCATTACCGTCCAGCACAATCCAATCCGCACGCTTGCCCACTTCCAGTCGACCAATCGGCTGGCCCAATGCCTGGGCACCGCCGTCCAGCGCGGCATCGAACAGCGTGCGGCCGACCATCGGCTGATCGCTGCGATACAACCGGTTACGCCGCTGATCGCGCAGGCGCTGGCCATATTCCAACCAACGCAACTCTTCCACCACGCTCAGTGATACATGGCTGTCGGACCCGATGCCCATGCGTCCGCCTTGGGCGAGGAAATCCACCGCCGGGAAAATCCCGTCACCCAGGTTGGCCTCGGTGGTCAGGCACAAGCCGGCAATCGCACGGCTCTTGGCCATGCGCGCCACCTCGTCCGCATCGGCATGGGTGGCATGCACCAGGCACCAGCGTTCATCCACTTCAATGTTGTCGTACAGCCATTGCAGCGGGCGTTTGCCGCTCCAGGCCAGGCAGTCTTCAACTTCCTTCTGCTGCTCGGCGATGTGGATATGCACCGGGCACACCTTGTCGCTGGCGGCCAGCACGTCATTGATTTGTTGTGGCGTCACCGCGCGCAACGAGTGGAAACACAGCCCCAACTGCTGCGCCGTTTGTGCGGCGAGGATGGGTTTGAGCTGCGCCTGCAGGTCCAGGTATTGCTCGGTGCTGTTGATAAACCGCCGCTGGCCTTCATTCGGGGCCTGGCCGCCAAACCCGGAGTGGGTATAGAGCACCGGCACCAGCGTCAGGCCGATACCACTGCTGGCCGCCGCCTGGCTGATCTGCCGCGACAGCTCCGTGCGATCCGCATACGGCTGGCCGCTGACGTCATGGTGCACATAGTGAAATTCGGCCACCGACGTGTAGCCGGCCTTGAGCATCTCGATGTACAGCTGGCGCGCGATCACCTGCAATTGGTCCGGGTTTATCTTGCCCACCATGCGGTACATCAGGTCGCGCCAGGTCCAGAAACTGTCATTCGGGTTGCCGGCCACCTCAGCCAAGCCGGCCATCGCACGCTGGAAGGCATGGGAGTGCAAGTTCGGCATACCCGCCAATACCGGGCCTCTCAGCCGTTCAGCACCTTCTGCGCTGGCATTGGCCTCAACTTTAGTCAGCAGCCCATCGGCGCTGACTTCAAGACGTACATCATTGGCCCATCCATTAGGCAGCAGCGCGCGTTCGGCAAAGAAAGCGGACATGATCAAGGCACCCCGGTCGTGTGTTTATTTGTATATACATATACAGACGTTTGCCTGCTCGGTAAACTCCGGCAATCTATGCATCTTTTCCCCCTGCAAGGATTCCCTGTGCCGACTCCGCCTGCCAAGTCTTCGCTGGCTGCCCACATGGACGAAAGTCCGGCGCCCTTGTATGCCCGCGTCAAACAGATGATCAGCCAGCAGATCCTCAACGGCAACTGGCCGCCCCATTACCGCGTGCCGTCGGAGAGCGAGCTGGTCAGCCAGCTGGGTTTCAGCCGCATGACCATCAACCGTGCGTTGCGCGAGCTCACCGCTGAAGGTTTGCTGGTGCGCATGCAAGGTGTCGGCACCTTTGTCGCCGAGCCCAAGAGCCAGTCGGCCCTGTTCGAAGTGCACAACATCGCCGATGAGATCGCCTCACGCGGTCATCGGCATACCTGCCAGGTCATCCACCTGGGCGAGGAGGCTGCCGGTTCCGAGCGCGCTGTCGCCCTGGAAATGCGCGAAGGTGGGCGAGTCTTCCACTCGCTGATCGTGCACTTCGAAAACGATATTCCCGTGCAAATCGAAGACCGTTTCGTCAACGCCCTGGTCGCGCCGGAATACCTGCAGCAGGATTTCACCCAGCAAACGCCGTATGCCTACCTGAACCAGGTGGCACCGCTGACCGAAGGCGAGCATGTGGTTGAAGCCATCCTTGCCGATGCAGCCGAGTGCAAGTTGCTGCAGATCGAACCCAGCGAGCCGTGCCTGCTGATTCGCCGGCGCACCTGGTCAGGCCGCCAGCCGGTGACCGCCGCGCGTCTGATCCACCCCGGTTCCCGTCACAGCCTGGAAGGACGTTTCAGTAAATGAGTGCAGTGAAAGTCTGGCGCGCCACCGATTACGTGCGCATGCCATGGAAAAACGGCGGTGGCAGCACCGAAGAAATCACCCGTGATGCCGGTACCGGCCTGGATGGTTTTGGCTGGCGACTGTCGATTGCCGATATTGCCGAGTCGGGCGGGTTTTCGACTTTCGCCGGCTACCAGCGCGTGATCACCGTGATCAAGGGCGCGGGCATGGTCCTGACCGTGGACGGTGAGGAGCAGCGCGGTTTGTTACCGCTCCAACCCTTCGCGTTCAAGGGTGACAGCCAAGTGTCATGTCGCCTGATCACCGGGCCGATCCGCGACTTCAACCTGATCTATTCGCCACAGCGTTACCACGCACGGTTGCAATGGATCGATGGCGAGCAGCGCTTTTTCAGCACGGCGCAGACGGTGCTGGTGTTCAGCGTGGCGGATGAAGTGAAGGTGCTGGACCACAAGCTGGGGCATCACGACTGCCTGCAAGTGGACGGTAACACTGGCCTGCTGGATATCTCCGTCAGCGGCCGCAGCTGCATTATCGAACTGACTGCTCGCGATTAAAAACTGTGGGAGCGGGCTTGCCCGCGAATGCGGTGTATCAGTACCAGAGAGACTGGCTGACCCACTGCATTCGCGGGCAAGCCAGCTCCCACATTTGTTTTGTGGAGAGCAACAGAACTGTTTCCAACGTCCGCACCAATTTGTTACCGAATGCCCCAGCGTGGCGCAAAACCACGCCATCGCGCCAAACCTCCCTTGCTGTAAAAATCCTCCGTAAGAAATTTCATTAAGTCTCCAAGCCTTAATTTCCAAGGCTTGCGCCCACTTTCGAAAAAAATCTCAACATCACCCTCAGCAAGTTGGCCGCTTGATTGCATATGCTTGTATGTACAAGTAAAGATGTGTGCGTAAGACTCTCCTTCGCACCATCCATGTTCGCGCATCATGCCGAGGAGTCCAGTCGTGACCGATTTTTCTAAAGCCAGGCCTACAAAATACCGTGACGTCGAAATCCGTGCCGCCCACGGTAACAAGCTCACTGCCAAAAGCTGGCTGACTGAAGCGCCGTTGCGCATGCTGATGAACAACCTCGACCCGCAAGTGGCCGAGAACCCCAAAGAACTGGTGGTGTATGGCGGTATCGGCCGCGCGGCGCGCAACTGGGAGTGCTACGACCAGATCGTCGAGAGCCTCACTAACCTGAATGACGACGAAACCCTGCTGGTGCAATCCGGCAAGCCGGTCGGCGTATTCAAGACCCACAGCAACGCCCCACGTGTACTGATCGCCAACTCCAACCTGGTGCCGCACTGGGCCAGCTGGGAACACTTCAACGAACTGGATGCCAAGGGCCTGGCCATGTACGGCCAGATGACCGCCGGCAGCTGGATCTACATCGGCAGCCAGGGCATCGTCCAAGGCACCTACGAAACCTTCGTCGAAGCGGGTCGCCAGCATTACAACAGCGACCTGACTGGCCGTTGGGTCCTCACCGCCGGCCTCGGCGGCATGGGCGGCGCGCAACCTTTGGCCGCAACGCTGGCCGGCGCGTGCTCGCTGAACATTGAATGCCAACAAGTCAGCATCGACTTCCGCCTGAACAGCCGTTACGTCGACGAGCAAGCCACTGACCTCGACGACGCCCTGGCACGCATCGCCAAGTACACCAAGGAAGGCAAGGCCATCTCCATCGCCCTGCTGGGTAACGCCGCGGAAATCCTGCCGGAACTGGTCAAGCGTGGCGTACGCCCGGACATGGTCACCGACCAGACCAGCGCCCACGACCCGCTCAACGGCTACCTGCCGGCCGGTTGGACCTGGGACGAATACCGCGCCCGCGCCAAGACCGAGCCCGCCGCCGTAATCAAAGCCGCCAAGCAGTCGATGGCCGTGCACGTCAAAGCCATGCTGGAATTCCAGAAGCAAGGCATCCCGACCTTCGACTACGGCAACAACATCCGCCAGATGGCGCAAGAAGAAGGCGTGGAAAACGCCTTCGACTTCCCAGGTTTCGTACCGGCCTACATCCGCCCGCTGTTCTGCCGTGGCATCGGCCCGTTCCGTTGGGCTGCGCTGTCGGGCGACCCGCAAGACATCTACAAGACCGACGCCAAAGTCAAAGAGCTGATCCCGGACGACGCTCACCTGCACAACTGGCTGGACATGGCGCGCGAGCGCATCAGCTTCCAGGGCCTGCCGGCGCGTATCTGCTGGGTCGGCCTGGGCCAGCGTGCCAAGCTCGGCCTGGCGTTCAACGAAATGGTACGCAGCGGCGAGCTGTCGGCACCGGTCGTGATCGGCCGTGACCACCTCGATTCCGGCTCGGTATCCAGCCCGAACCGCGAAACCGAAGCCATGCAGGACGGTTCCGACGCCGTGTCCGACTGGCCACTGCTCAACGCCTTGCTCAACACCGCCAGCGGCGCGACCTGGGTTTCGCTGCACCACGGCGGCGGCGTGGGCATGGGCTTCTCCCAGCACTCCGGCATGGTCATCGTCTGCGACGGTACCGATGAAGCGGCTGAGCGGATTGCCCGCGTGCTGCACAACGACCCAGCCACCGGGGTGATGCGTCACGCAGACGCCGGTTACCAGATTGCGATCGACTGCGCCAAAGAGCAGGGCCTCAATCTGCCCATGATCAAGTAACCCAATGTGGGAGCGGGCTTTTGTGGGAGCGGGCTTGCTCGCGAATACGGTGGGTCAGCTACAGATGCATTGACTGAAAGTCCGCTTTCGCGAGCAAGCCCGCTCCCACATTTGATCTGCAGTGAACCAGAAAACAATCCATCAGAGGTTGAACCGACATGGCTGCAAATGACACCACCCCGTTGATCGAAAGGCGTTCGATCGACTACATCCCGGAAGCGGAAAGACACGGTCGTCTGTTCAGCCAGTTCACCCTGTGGATGGGCGCCAACCTGCAGATCACCGCGATTGTCACCGGGGCCTTGGCCGTGGTGCTGGGCGGCGATGTGTTCTGGTCATTGATCGGTCTGTTGATCGGTCAACTGATCGGCGGTGGGGTCATGGCGTTGCATGCGGCACAAGGGCCCAAGCTGGGCCTGCCGCAGATGATTTCCAGCCGGGTGCAGTTCGGTGTGTATGGCGCGGCCATCCCTATTGTGCTGGTGTGCCTGATGTACCTGGGGTTCACCGCCACTGGCACCGTGCTTTCGGGGCAGGCGCTGGGCCAGTTGTTCGGGGTCAGCGACAGCGTCGGCATCCTGATTTTCGCCAGCGTCATCGTGCTGGTCACGGTGCTCGGCTACCGGGTGATCCATTTCATCGGGCGTGTCGCCAGCGTGATTGGCGTGATCGCTTTTGTGTACCTGTTCAGCCGTCTGATGAGCCAGACCGATGTGGGTGCGCTCCTGCAAATTCGCCACTTCAGTTGGAGCAGTTTCCTGCTCGCGGTGTCGCTCGCGGCCTCCTGGCAGATCGCATTCGGCCCGTACGTGGCGGACTATTCGCGTTACCTGCCGAGCAAGACCTCGTCGGTGAAAACCTTTTTCGCCGCCGGCGCAGGTTCGGTCGTGGGCGCGCAGGTGGCGATGGTCCTCGGCGTGTTTGCCGCGGCCATGTCCAACGGCCAGTTCGCCGGGCATGAAGTGGCCTACATCGTGGGCTTGAGTGGCACGGGTGCGACCGCTGCGCTGCTGTACTTCAGCATCGCGTTCGGCAAAGTCACCATCTCGACGCTGAACTCCTACGGCAGCTTCATGTGCATCGCGACCATCGTCAGCGGCTTTCGTGGTCGCCTCGAGGTTACGCGCCTGCAACGCCTGGTGTTCGTGCTGGCGATTGTCGGCACGGCGACCTTGATCGCATTGCTCGGCCAGCACTCGTTCTTGGGTGCATTCAAGTCGTTCATCCTGTTCCTGCTGGCGTTCTTCACGCCCTGGAGCGCGATCAACCTGGTGGACTACTACTGCATCACCCGCGAGCGCTATGACGTACCGGCGCTGGCCGACCCGAACGGTCGCTACGGGCGCTGGAACCTGCTCGGTATCAGCGTGTATGTGTTCGGCGTGCTGGTGCAGTTGCCGTTCATCTCCACCAAGTTCTACACAGGTCCCTTGGTGGCCGCGCTGGGTGATGTAGATATCTCCTGGATCATCGGCCTGGTACTGCCCGCAGCGCTGTATTACCTGTGTGCGAAAAAATGGCACGGCACCGTGCCCGATCAACTGATCCTGCCAACAGAGCAGGGCGCTATACCCACAACAAACGGGCTGGCTGCACAGGCCTGATGGGACGTGGACAGGGCAGGATGCCTACTGACTGCCGTAATCCATTTCAAGATTGGGAGCGTCACAACAATGAAAATGCATAAGACCCTGATGGCTACCTTGCTCTCTGCAGGCTTGCTGGCCAGCGCTGGCGCCCAGGCAGCCGGTTGGTGCGAATCCGGCAAGCCGGTGAAATTCGCCGGCCTGAACTGGGAGAGCGGCATGCTGCTCACCGACATCCTGCAAACCGTGCTGGAAAAAGGCTACGACTGCAAAACCGACAGCCTGCCGGGCAACTCCATCACCATGGAAAACGCCCTGAGCAGCAACGACATCCAGGTGTTTGCCGAAGAGTGGGTCGGCCGCAGTGACGTCTGGAACAAGGCCGAGAAGGCCGGCAAAGTCGTCGGCGTCGGCGCCCCGGTTGTGGGCGCTATCGAAGGCTGGTACGTGCCGCGTTATGTGATCGAAGGCGATGCCAAGCGCAAGCTGGAGCCCAAGGCCCCGGACCTGAAAACCATCGCCGACCTGGCCAAGTACGCCTCGGTGTTCAAGGACCAGGAAGAGCCCTCCAAGGGCCGCTTCTACAACTGCCCGGCCGGCTGGACTTGCGAGCTGGACAACAGCGAAATGCTGAAAAGCTACGGCCTGGAAAGCACCTACACCAACTTCCGCCCAGGCACCGGTCCGGCGCTGGATGCGGCGGTGCTGTCGAGCTACAAGCGTGGCGAGCCGATCCTGTTCTACTACTGGTCGCCCACGCCGCTGATGGGCCAGGTCGACCTGGTCAAGCTCGAAGAAAAACCCGGTGTGGATAAAAGCGTGAGCATCAAGGTCGGCCTGTCCAAGACCTTCCACGAACAAGCCCCTGAATTGGTGGCCGTGCTGGAAAAGGTCAACCTGCCCATCGACCTGCTGAACCAGAACCTGGGCCGCATGGCCAAGGAGCGAATTGAGTCGCCAAAACTGGCGAAAATTTTCCTCAAGGAACATCCTGAAGTCTGGCACGCCTGGGTGAGCGACGACGCAGCCAAGAAAATCGACGCGGCCTTGTAGGTCAAGCGTGCCCGGCTACCCTGAGGGGCAGCCGGGCGCCTGGCCACAACCCACTGGATCGAGAGCACGCTATGTTTCCTGAGAGTTTTACGTTTTCCATCGCCGACTGGGTCAACGGTTGGGTGGACTCACTGGTCACCAACTACGGCGATGTGTTCCGGCACATTTCCGACACCCTGCTGTGGGCCATCGTCAACCTGGAAGGGTTGCTGCGCGCAGCGCCCTGGTGGCTGATGCTGGCTATCGTCGGCGCCGTCGCCTGGCACGCGACCCGCAAGGTGGTGACCACGGCGGTGATCGTCGGCCTGCTGTTCCTGGTAGGCGCGGTTGGCCTGTGGGACAAGCTGATGCAGACCCTGGCCTTGATGATGGTCGCCACCGTGATCTCGGTGCTGATCGGCATTCCGCTGGGCATCCTGTCGGCGCGCAGCAACCGCCTGCGTTCGGTGCTGATGCCGCTGCTCGACATCATGCAAACCATGCCGAGTTTCGTGTACCTGATCCCGGTGCTGATGCTGTTCGGCCTGGGCAAGGTCCCGGCGATTTTCGCCACGGTGATCTACGCCGCGCCGCCGCTGATCCGCCTCACCGACCTGGGCATCCGCCAGGTCGACGGTGAAGTCATGGAAGCCATCAACGCCTTCGGTGCCAACCGTTGGCAGCAACTGTTCGGCGTGCAACTGCCGCTGGCGTTGCCGAGCATCATGGCCGGTATCAACCAGACCACCATGATGGCGCTGTCGATGGTGGTGATCGCCTCGATGATCGGCGCCCGTGGCTTGGGTGAAGACGTGCTCGTCGGCATCCAGACCCTCAACGTCGGGCGTGGCCTTGAGGCCGGCCTGGCAATCGTGATTCTCGCAGTGGTCATTGACCGCATTACCCAGGCCTATGGTCGTCCACGGCATGAGGCGAGCAAATGACTACTGTCAGCAAAATCGAAGTCAAAAACGTCTTCAAGATCTTCGGCGCGCGTTCCAAGGATGCGCTGTCGTTGATCGGTCAGGGCAAGACCAAGGACCAGGTACTGGCCGAGACCGGCTGCGTGGTCGGTGTGAACGACCTGTCCCTGAGCATCGGCACCGGTGAGATCTTCGTGATCATGGGCTTGTCGGGTTCCGGCAAGTCCACCCTGGTGCGCCACTTCAACCGCCTGATCGACCCCACCAGCGGCGCGATCCTGGTGGACGGCGAAGACATCCTGCAGCTGGACATGGAAGCCCTGCGCCAATTCCGTCGGCACAAGATCAGCATGGTGTTCCAGAGCTTCGGCCTGTTGCCCCACAAGAGCGTGCTCGACAACGTCGCCTACGGCCTGAAGGTGCGTGGCGAAACCAAGCAGGTCTGCGCCGAGCGCGCCTTGCAGTGGATCGAAACCGTGGGCCTCAAGGGCTACGAAAACAAGTACCCGCACCAGCTCTCCGGCGGCATGCGCCAGCGTGTCGGCCTGGCCCGCGCCTTGGCGGCCGACACCGACATCATCCTGATGGACGAAGCCTTCAGCGCCCTCGACCCACTGATCCGCGCCGAGATGCAGGACCAGTTGCTGGAGCTGCAAAAGACCCTTCACAAAACCATCGTGTTCATCACCCACGACCTCGACGAGGCCGTGCGCATCGGCAACCGCATTGCGATCCTCAAGGACGGCAAGCTGATCCAGGTCGGCACGCCGCGGGAGATCCTGCATTCGCCAGCGGATGAGTATGTGGATCGGTTTGTCCAGCGGCGGGCGGCGGTGGTCTGAGCTGGAATTGTTGGTGAGGCTGATGGCCTCATCGGGGGTAAGCCCCCTCCCACAGGGGGATGCATTCCAAATGTGGGAGGGGGCTTGCCCCCGATAGGTCCGGTAGAGCTGCAAAAAATTCAAGAAGGTATGAAGATGCCCCAGGCAACAAAAATCACCATCGCCGACACCCCGCTGCGCTGGCAGGACGTGGTCGCCGTCGCTCGCCACGGCGCCGTGCTCGAACTCTCGGGCCAGGCCTGGGCGCGCATCGACAATGCCCAGGCCATCGTGCAGCGCATCGTCACCAGCGGTGAGCGCGCCTATGGCGTGAACACCGGCCTGGGCGCGCTGTGCAATGTGTCGCTCAAGGGCGAGCAACTCAGCCAACTGTCGCGCAACACCTTGCTTAGCCACGCCTGCGGCGTCGGCCCGGTGCTGAGCGACGAGCAGACCCGCGCGATCATCTGCGCCGCCATCATCAACTACAGCCACGGCAAATCCGGCCTGCATCCGCAGGTGGTGCATTCGCTGCTGGCGCTGCTCAACCACCGCATCACGCCGCAGGTGCCGTCCCAGGGCTCGGTGGGTTACCTGACCCATATGGCTCACGTTGGCGTGGCGTTGCTGGGTGTGGGCAATGTGAGTTACCAAGGTCGGATCGTTTCGGCTCAAGAGGCATTGAGCGCGGAAGGTCTGCAGCCGGTGGTGCTCGGCGCCAAGGACGGCCTGTGCCTGGTCAACGGCACGCCGTGCATGACCGGCCTGAGCTGCCTGGCCCTGGCCGATGCCCATCACTTGCTGCAATGGGCCGACGTGATCGGCGCCATGAGCTTTGAGGCCCAGCGCGGTCAGATCGATGCCTTCGACGAAGAAATCATCGCGCTCAAACCGCATCCGGGCATGCAGCACGTGGGGACCCACCTGCGCGCCTTGCTCGCTGGCAGCGAAGTGATCGCCAGCAGCAAAGGCCTCCGCACCCAGGATGCCTTGAGCATCCGCTCGATCCCGCAGATCCACGGCGCGGCACGCGACCAGGTGGAGCACGCCACGCGTCAGATCGAGACCGAACTCAACAGCGCCACCGACAACCCGCTGGTGCTCGGCACGCCGGAGCACTACCGCGTGGTGTCCCAGGCCAACCCGCATGGCCAGTCCGTCGCGCTGGCGGCCGACATGCTGGCGATTGCCATGGCCGAAATCGGCGCGGTGGCCGAACGTCGCCTGGACCGCCTGATCAACCCGCACGTCAGCGGCTTGCCGGCGTTCCTGGTCAGCAACCCCGGGGTCAACTCCGGGATGATGATCGTGCAGTACGTCGCCGCCTCGCTGTGCGGGCAAAACCGCCAATTGGCGCAACCGGCGGTGCTCGACAACTTCGTCACCTCGGGCCTGCAGGAAGACCACCTGAGCATGGGCACCAATGCTGCGCTCAAGCTGCACCAGGTGCTGGCCAACGTGACCCAGATTCTCGCCATCGAGTACTTGTTGGCGGCCCAGGCGTTCGAATTTCTCAAGGAACAACGTTTCGGCGTCGGCACCGACCATGCCTGGCGGCTGCTGCGCGAAGTCGTACCGGCCTATGAACAGGACCGTTGGCTGGCGCCGGACATTGCCGCCGCCGCTCAGCTGCTGAAAAACACCGATTTACCGAATGTGCACTTTTAAAAGAACAATTCAGAAGGAGTATGAATGTGACTGCGCTAAACCTGATTCCAGGCCAACTGAGCCTTGCCCAACTGCGAGCCATCTACCAGCAGCCGGTAACCCTCAGTCTGGATGACAGCGCCACGGCGCAGATCGAAGCCAGTGTGGCCTGCGTGGAGCAGATTCTCGCCGAGAACCGCACCGCCTACGGCATCAACACCGGTTTCGGCCTGCTGGCCTCGACCCGCATCGCCAGTGAAGACCTGGAAAACCTCCAGCGTTCCCTGGTGCTGTCCCACGCCGCCGGCGTCGGTGAGCCGATCAGCGATGCGCTGGTGCGGCTGGTCATGGTGCTCAAGGTCAATAGCCTGAGCCGTGGGTTCTCCGGCATTCGTCGCCAGGTGATCGACGCGCTGATCGCGCTGATCAACGCCGAGGTGTACCCGCATATTCCGCTGAAAGGTTCGGTCGGCGCTTCCGGCGACCTGGCGCCGTTGGCGCACATGTCCCTGGTGCTGCTGGGCGAAGGCAAGGCACGCTACAAAGGCGAGTGGCTGGAAGCGACCGAAGCGCTGAACGTCGCCGGCCTCACGCCGCTGACCCTCGCCGCCAAAGAAGGTCTGGCGCTGCTCAACGGCACCCAAGTGTCCACTGCCTATGCCTTGCGTGGCCTGTTTGAAGGCGAAGACCTGTTCGCCGGCGCTCTGGCGTGCGGCGCGCTCACCGTGGAAGCGGTGCTGGGTTCGCGTTCGCCGTTCGATGCGCGCATCCATGCGGCACGCGGCCAGCGCGGGCAGATCGATTCGGCGGCAGCCTATCGTCACCTGCTGGGTGAAAGCAGCCAGGTGTCCCAGTCGCACCAGAACTGCGACAAGGTGCAAGACCCTTATTCGCTGCGCTGCCAGCCACAAGTCATGGGCGCCTGCCTGACCCAGTTCCGCCAGGCCGCCGAGGTGCTGGTGGTGGAAGCCAACGCGGTGTCGGACAACCCACTGGTGTTTGCCGCCGAAGGCGACGTGATTTCCGGCGGCAACTTCCACGCCGAGCCGGTGGCCATGGCGGCCGACAACATGGCGCTGGCCATCGCCGAAATCGGCTCCCTGAGTGAGCGCCGCATCTCGTTGATGATGGACAAGCACATGTCGCAATTGCCGCCGTTCCTGGTGGGCAATGGCGGTGTGAACTCCGGCTTCATGATTGCCCAGGTGACCGCCGCCGCGCTCGCCAGCGAGAACAAGGCGTTGTCTCATCCCCATAGCGTCGACAGCCTGCCGACCTCCGCCAACCAGGAAGACCACGTGTCGATGGCCCCGGCTGCGGGCAAACGCCTGTGGGAAATGGCTGAGAACACCCGTGGCGTTCTCGCCGTGGAATGGCTGGCCGCGTGCCAGGGCCTGGACCTGCGCGAAGGCCTGAAAACCTCGCCTGCGCTTGAAAAAGCCCGCGGCATCCTGCGCGCCAAAGTCGGCTTCTACGACAAGGACCGCTTCTTCGCCCCGGATATCAACGCCGCCAGCGAACTGCTCGCCACTCGCTGCCTGAATGAACTGGTGCCGGCCAAGCTGCTGCCGAGTCTCTAAGGCTTACGCAGATCCAGGTGGGAGCTGGCTTGCCTGCGATAGCTATCTGTCAGTTAAAAAGTTGGTGACTGATACACCGCCATCGCAGGCAAGCCAGCTCCCACAGTTGAGCGTTCGCAGCGCAAAATTTTCTCAGGATAAAAATAATTAAGGACGAGAAATGCACCAGCAAGAAAAAGGTTTGAAACGCGGGCTCAGCGCCCGACATATTCGCTTCATGGCACTCGGTTCCGCGATCGGCACCGGGCTGTTCTATGGCTCTGCCTCGGCTATCCAGATGGCTGGCCCCGCTGTGCTGCTGGCCTACCTGATCGGCGGCGCCGCCGTGTTCATGGTGATGCGTGCCCTCGGCGAAATGGCCGTGCACAACCCGGTGGCCGGCTCCTTCGGCCAGTACGCCAGCACCTACCTGGGCCCCATGGCCGGGTTTATCCTCGGCTGGACCTACGCGTTTGAAATGATCATCGTGTGCCTGGCCGACGTCACCGCCTTCGGCATCTACATGGGCTTCTGGTTTCCCGAGGTCGCGCGTTGGGTCTGGGTGCTCGGCATTGTGTTTCTGATCGGAGGCCTGAACCTGTGCAACGTCAAAGTGTTTGGCGAAATGGAGTTCTGGCTGTCACTGCTCAAGGTCGGCGCCATCGTGGCGATGATCCTCGGCGGCTTCGGCATCATGCTGTTCGGCATCCACTCGGCCGGTGAGACCCAGGCCAGTGGCCTCGGCAACCTGTGGGCCCACGGCGGCTTCATGCCCAATGGCATCGGCGGGCTGATCGCTTCGTTTGCGGTGGTGATGTTTGCCTTCGGCGGCATCGAAATCATCGGCATCACCGCCGGCGAAGCCAAGGACCCGCAGCGCGTGATCCCCAAGGCGATCAACGCAGTGCCGCTACGTATCCTGTTGTTCTACGTGCTGACCCTGTTCGTGCTGATGGCCATCTACCCATGGCCGCAGATTGGCAGCCAGGGCAGCCCGTTCGTGCAGATCTTCAGCAACCTGGGCATTGGCTCGGCGGCGACCATCCTCAATATCGTGGTGATCTCGGCCGCTGTTTCGGCCATCAACAGCGACATCTTCGGCGCCGGCCGCATGATGTACGGCCTGGCCCAGCAGGGGCAGGCACCCAAGGGCTTCGCGCAACTGTCGAAACACGGTGTGCCGTGGATGACTGTGGTAGTGATGGGCGCAGCCTTGTTGGGCGGCGTGGTGCTCAACTACCTGATCCCGGAAAACGTATTCCTGCTGATCGCCTCGATTGCCACCTTCGCCACCGTGTGGGTGTGGCTGATGATTCTGTTCACCCAGGTCGCCATGCGCCGCTCGATGACCAGGGAGCAAGTGGCCGAGCTGAAATTCCCGGTGCCGTTCTGGCCCTATGCGCCGGCGGCCGCCATCGTGTTCATGCTGTTCGTGTTTGGTGTGCTGGGTTACTTCCCGGACACCCAGGCTGCCTTGCTGGTCGGTGCCGTATGGATCGTGCTGTTGGTGGTGGCCTACCTGCTGTGGGTCAAACCCGCTGCCGGGCAAGCGGCCAAGGTCCATTACGACCCGGCTTTGTCTCATCGTTAATCTAGGGAGGCGTTGATGAAAACGCTTTGGCAACACTGCCACGTCGCAACCATGGCCCAGGGCAAATACTCGATCATCGAGGATGCCGCCATGGTCACCGCGGGTTCGCTCATCGAGTGGATCGGCCCCCGCTGCCAGGCACCAAGGGCGGAGTACGCCCAGGTGCATGACCTCCACGGCGCGTGGGTCACCCCCGGGCTGATCGACTGCCACACCCACACGGTGTTCGGCGGTAACCGCAGCGGCGAGTTCGAGCAGCGCCTCGAAGGCGTCAGCTACGCCGAGATCGCGGCCAAGGGCGGCGGTATTGCCAGCACCGTGCGCGCCACTCGCACCGCAACCGAAGATGAGCTGTTTGCCAGTGCTGAAAAACGCCTGCGCAGTCTGCTGCGGGACGGCGTCACCACCGTGGAGATCAAGTCCGGCTACGGCCTGGACCTGGCCAACGAACGCAAGATGCTGCGTGTGGCCCGTCGCCTCGGTGAAGCCCTGCCGGTCAGCGTGCGCGCCACATGCCTGGCGGCCCACGCGTTGCCGCCGGAGTACAAGGACCGCGCCGACGATTACATCGAGCACATCTGCGCCGAGATGCTGCCAGCCCTGGCGGCGGAAGGGCTGGTGGACGCGGTGGATGCGTTCTGTGAGTACCTGGCGTTTTCCACCGAGCAGGTGGAGCGGGTGTTCAAGGTCGCCCAACAACTGGGTCTGCCGGTGAAGCTGCACGCCGAGCAGCTCTCTTCGCTGCACGGTTCCAGCCTGGCCGCGCGTTACCAGGCGCTGTCGGCGGACCACCTGGAATTCATGACCGAAGAAGATGCCATCGCCATGGCCGCCTCCGGCACTGTCGCGGTGTTGCTGCCGGGCGCGTTCTACTTCCTGCGTGAAACCCAGTTGCCGCCGATGGAGGCCCTGCGCAAGCACGGCGTGAAGATCGCCATTGCCAGCGACCTCAACCCTGGCACCTCGCCGGCGCTGTCGGTGCGCTTGATGCTGAACATGGCCTGCACCCTGTTCCGCATGACCCCGGAAGAAGCCCTGGCCGGTGCCACCACTCACGCGGCGGCCGCGCTGGGCATGGGCGATACCCATGGCACCCTGGAAGTAGGGAAGGTCGCGGACTTTGTCGCTTGGCAGATTGATCGTCCCGCCGACCTGGCCTACTGGCTGGGTGGCGAGCTGGATAAACGCGTCGTGCGCCATGGCGTCGACGTCACTGTGTGAGGAGTACTGCTTGTGGATAAGGTTCTGAACTTCAAACAAGGCCGTGTGCCGCTGCTGATCAGCATGCCCCATGCCGGCCTGCGCCTGACGCCTGCGGTCGAAGCCGGGTTGATCCCCGAGGCACAAAGCCTGCCGGATACCGATTGGCACATTCCTGCACTGTATGACTTTGCCGAGGAACTGGGCGCCAGCACCCTGGCCGCCGAATACTCGCGGTTTGTCATCGACCTGAACCGGCCCTCCGACGACAAGCCGTTGTATGCCGGTGCGACCACCGGGCTGTACCCGGCGACGCTGTTTGACGGCGTGCCGTTGTTCCTCGAAGGGTTGGAACCGTCCCCGGAGGAGCGCGTCAGCTACCTGCAGAAAATCTGGGGGCCGTACCACCGTGCCCTGCAAGAAGAACTGGCGCGCCTCAAGGCCGAGTTTGGCTACGCCTTGCTGTTCGATGCACACTCGATCCGCTCGGTGATCCCGCACCTGTTCGACGGCAAGCTGCCGGACTTCAACCTTGGCACTTTCAATGGCGCCGCGTGTGATCCCGAATTGGCCAGCCAGCTGGAAGCCATCTGCGCCAGGCATCCGCAGTACACCCATGTACTCAATGGGCGCTTCAAGGGCGGCCATATCACCCGGCACTACGGCGATCCGGCGCAGGATATCCACGCGGTGCAGTTGGAGTTGTGCCAGAGCACTTATATGGAAGAGGTTGAGCCGTTCCGGTATCGCCCTGATTTGGCCGAGCCGACGCAGGTGGTGTTGAAGCAATTGCTGGAGGGGGTATTGGCCTGGGGGCAAGCGCGTTATCGGTGAATTGCGGTGCTGCTGGAATAGCTATCGGGAGCAAGCCCTCTCCCACCTTTTGATTGGTGAACCCAGTCAAATGTGGGAGGGGGCTTGCCCCCGATGGCGGTCTCACCGTCGCCCCAGTGCAACTGCCGGTCGCCACAGTTCGTGTTGAATGCACTCTCACTGCGTAAGGTTGTTGAATAAAAACAGCCGAGTGAGCGCTCACCCATGAAAAAACTGTTGTTGCCCCTCACCTGTGTCGCACTGCTCAGTGCACAAGCCATGGCCGCCGAACCGGCCTCCTGCAAAAGCATCCGCATGGGCGTGGTCAGCTGGACCGATGTGATCGCCACCTCCGGCATGGCCGACGTGCTGCTCAATGGCCTGGGCTACGACAGCAAACAGACCAGCGCGGTGCAGCAGATCATCTTCGCCGGCATCCGCGACAAGCGCCTGGACATCTTCCTCGGGTACTGGAAACCCGCGATGGACAACAACATCGCACCGTTCCTGGCGGCCAGGCAGGTCAAGGTCTTCGACACCCCGAGCCTCGCCGACGCCCAAGCCACCCTGGCCGTGCCGCAATACGTAGCCGACGCAGGCTTGAAGACCTTTGCCGACATCGCCCGCTTCAAGGACAAGTTGGGCGGCAAGATCTATGGCATCGAGCCTGGCAGCGGCGCGAACACCGATATCCAGAAAATGATCGACACCAACCGCTTCGGCCTGGGCGGCTTCAAACTGGTGGCCTCGGGTGAAGCGGGCATGCTGGCCGCCGTGCAGCGCGCGGTGAACCGCAAGGAGTTCGTGGTGTTCGTCGGCTGGACCCCGCACCCGATGAACATCAACATGAAAATGGCCTACCTCACCGGCAGCGAAGACGTGTTCGGCCCCGACGAAGGCCGCGCCACGGTCTCCACCGTTACCGCGCCGGACTTCGCCGAGCGTTGCCCCAATGCCAACCGCCTGTTGGAAAACCTCACCTTCACCGCCGCCCAGGAAAGCCAGCTGATGGTGCCGATCATGGAGCGCCAGTCGCCGCAGGAGGTGGCCATGCAATGGCTGCGTGATCATCCCGAGGATTTGCAGCGCTGGTTGGCTGGGGTCAAGGCGTTTGATGGCGGCGATGGTGTAGCGGCGGTGCAGGCGAGCCTTAAATGAGTCGATACCCGATCTCGCCAGAACTGGCGGCGTTTGTGGAGAAGACGGAGTCCTTCACCAGCGACGACGCGTCGCTGGCTGGGTTGCGCCACGGCTACGACCGCATGTGCCAGGCGTTTACCCCGCCGGTGCCCGACGGGCTGGCGATGACGGATTTTTCCCTGGCTGGCGTGAGTGTGCGCAGTTATCTGCCCTCTGCCCCCACGCCCTTGGCTGGCTGGCCGTGCCTCCTTTATATGCACGGCGGTGGTTGGGTGGTTGGCGGGCTGGATTCCCACGATTTCATCTGCTTCGAACTGGCCACGGCCTTGCAGGTGCTGGTAATCGCCATGGATTACCGCTTGGCGCCCGAGCATCCGTTTCCGGCGGCCTATGAGGATTGCCGCGCCGTGTGGCAGGCGATCCAGGCGGGGCAGGGGCCGCATGCCATCAACCTGCAACGCCTGGTGGTGATCGGCGACAGCGCGGGCGGCAACCTGGCCGCGGCGTTGTGCCTGGGGTTGCGCGACGACCGGCAGCCACTGCCGCTGGCCCAGGTGCTGATTTACCCAGGACTGGGCGGGCCGCCTGACCTGCCGTCGCGGCTTGACTGCGCGGATGCACCCTTGCTCAGCAGCGCCGACACTGACAGTTACCTGGCGCTGTACCTGCAGGGCAGCGGCAAGCCCACGGCGTATGCCATGCCGCTGCTGGCCGACGACTTCAGCGGTTTGCCCAAGGCATTCATTGTCGTGGCCCAGTTCGACCCGCTGCGTGATGACGGCATGCTTTACGCCGAGCGCCTGCAAGCGGCGGGTGTGAGCACCGTGCTGTATCCGGGCAAAGGCCTGGTGCACGGCTGCCTGAGGGCGCGGCGGCACGTGCCGGAGGTGGACCTGCTATACGATTACCTGCTGGATTACCTGGGGAGCGAAGGGCTGACACAGGTCTAAGCGCTCTAGGACATGCTCATTGCACAATTCGGGTTTATAGTGCCAGACGGCAAAATAAAAGACGTCCCCCCAGGGATGAACCCGACCCCTTACGGAGCGCGCAATGCAGACTTGGTACCCGCAGATCAAACCCTACGCCCGGCACGATCTGGCAGTCGATGACATCCACACGCTGTACGTCGATGAAAGTGGCTCCCCCGAAGGCTTGCCCGTCGTATTCATCCATGGTGGCCCTGGTTCCGGTTGTGATGCGCAGAGCCGCTGCTATTTCGACCCTAACCTGTACCGCATCGTCACCTTCGACCAGCGCGGCTGCGGGCGCTCCACCCCGCGCGCCAGCCTAGAAAACAACACCACCTGGGACCTGGTCGCCGACCTTGAGCGCATCCGCGAGCACCTGGGCATCGACAAATGGGTGCTGTTCGGCGGTTCCTGGGGCTCGACCCTGTCCCTGGCCTACGCGCAAACCCATCCGGAGCGCGTGCATGGCCTGATCGTGCGCGGCATTTTCCTGGCACGGCCGCAGGACATTCATTGGTTCTACCAGGAGGGCGCGAGCCGCCTGTTCCCGGATTACTGGCAGGACTACATCGCGCCGATCCCGGTAGAAGAGCGCCACGACATGATCGCGGCCTACCACAAGCGCCTCACCGGCAACGACCAGATCGCCCAGATGCACGCGGCCAAGGCCTGGTCCGGCTGGGAAGGGCGCATGTTGGGCCTGTGCCCGAGCCCGGCGCACGTTGAGCGTTTCTCCGAGCCGCAACGCGCCCTGTCCATCGCGCGGATCGAGTGCCACTACTTCACCAACAACTCGTTCCTGGAGCCGAACCAGCTGATCCGCGATATGCACAAGATCGCCCATCTGCCTGGCGTAATCATCCACGGGCGCTACGATATGATCTGCCCATTGGATAACGCCTGGGCGTTGCACCAGGCGTGGCCCAACAGTGAGCTGCAGGTGATTCGCGAAGCCGGCCATGCGGCGTCCGAACCCGGCATCACCGATGCCTTGGTACGTGCGACCAGCCAAATGGCACGTCGCTTGCTCGATCTGCCGCCCGAAGAAGCATGAAGGGCCTGTTGCAACGGGTGCGCGGCGCCCGGGTCGAGGTGGCGGGCGAAATCGTCGGCGCCATCGACCAGGGTTTGCTGGTGCTGGTGGCCGTCGAGCCTGCGGATACGCCGGAAAGTGCCGATAAGCTGCTGCACAAGCTGTTGAACTACCGGGTGTTCAGCGATGACGAAGGCAAGATGAACCTGTCGTTGAAGGATATCGACGGCGGTTTGTTGCTGGTGTCGCAGTTCACCCTGGCGGCGGATACCAAGAGCGGGCTGCGGCCGAGCTTCTCCACAGCGGCCCCGCCGGCCCTGGGAGCGGCGCTTTTTGATCACTTGCTGTTACAAGCGCAACAATTGCATGGCAAGGTGGCGTCGGGGCGTTTTGGCGCGGATATGCAGGTGCATTTGGTCAATGATGGCCCTGTGACCTTCCTCTTGCAGACGTGAATGTATTAAAAACGACTTTTAATGCCTAAAAACGCAGGGTTTCGCTACAAATACTTCGTTGTCCCTGATGCGTTGTCTCGCGGGCTACTAGATAATCGCGCGCTACGGGGATCAGCGTTGTTTGGTCCATTTTTGACTTAGGTAGAGACTTGTCCGATCGCCAATGGGGAATCATTTTGCCCCAGGGGAGTCGGAACAATGCTCGCCAACCTGGCATATAGATAGCTGGCCGTTGGTTTTTTGATCTGTTTTCGGCGAGGGTTGCTCGTGATTGTTAGTCCCTGTAATGCACCAAAATTGTCTGCCAAACGGTTACGAAACGCACTGGTAACGGGCTCCGCCCTGTTTTGCCTGTTCGGCGCGGGTCAACTGTGGGCATTCAGTCTGGATGATGTGTCGGCCAAGGCAAAAGAGCTGGCCGGGCAGAAATACGAAGCTCCGCGCAGCAATCTGCCGAACGAATTCCGCGAAATGAAATTCGCGGACTACCAGAAGATTCGTTTCCGCAACGAAAAAGCCGAGTGGGCTGATCAGAACACCCCGTTCAAGCTGTCCTTCTATCACCAGGGTATGCATTTCGATACACCGGTGAAAATCAACGAAGTCACCGCCGACAGCGTCCAGGAGATCAAGTACGACCCGACGCGCTTCGATTTCGGCGACGTGAAGTTTGATCCCAAAGCCACCGAACAGCTGGGTTATGCCGGCTTCCGTGTGCTGTACCCGATCAACAAGGCCGACAAGCAAGACGAAATCATGACCATGCTGGGCGCGAGCTACTTCCGCGTGGTGGGCAAGGGCCAGGCCTATGGCCTGTCTGCCCGTGGCATGGCGATCGACACGGCATTGCCTTCGGGCGAAGAATTCCCGCGTTTCACCGAGTTCTGGATCGAGCGTCCGAAACCGGGTGAGAAACAACTGGTGATCTTTGCCCTGCTGGACTCGCCACGCGCTACCGGTGCTTATCGCCTGATCCTGCGTCCGGGCACCGACACCATTGTCGACGTGAAATCCCAGATGTTCCTGCGCGACAAGGTCAGCAAGCTGGGCGTTGCCCCGCTGACCAGCATGTACCTGTTCGGCGCGAACCAGCCGTCCAAGGTGCTCAACTACCGTCGTGAACTGCACGATTCCAGCGGCCTGTCGATCCATGCCGGCAACGGCGAGTGGATCTGGCGCCCACTGAACAACCCTAAACACCTGTCGGTCAGCAACTTCACCGTCGAGAACCCGAAAGGTTTCGGCCTGCTGCAACGCGGCCGCGACTTCAGCCACTACGAAGACCTGGACGACAACTACGACAAGCGCCCAAGCGCCTGGATCGAGCCTGAAGGCGACTGGGGCAAGGGCACCGTCAACCTGGTAGAGATTCCGACCGCCGATGAAACCAACGACAACATCGTTGCGTTCTGGAGCCCGGAAAAACTGCCGGAAGTGGGCCAGCCACTGGACGTTTCCTACCGCCTGCACTGGACCATGGACGAAAAAGCGCTGCACCCGGCCGACAGCGCCTGGGTCAAGCAGACCCTGCGTTCCACCGGTGATGTTAAGCAATCCAACCTGATCCGTCAGCCGGATGGCAGCGTGGCCTACCTGGTGGACTTCGAGGGCCCGTCCCTCAAGGCCCTGCCGTCAGATGCCGCGGTACGCAGCCAGGTGAGTGTCAGCGACAACGCCGAACTGGTTGAAAACAGCGTGCGCTACAACGAGCACACCAAAGGCTGGCGCCTGACCCTGCGCATGAAGATCAAGGACGCAGGCAAGCCGACCGAAATGCGTGCGGCGCTGGTGCAGGACGTTCCGCCTCCGGCCCCTGAGCAGGACACGAGCCATGTGCTCAAGGCTGACAAGGTCCTGGCCAAGCAACACGAGAAACAGGCCAAGAAAGACGCGAAAGACAAGGAAGCCAAGCAGCCAGAAGCTGCCCCAGCCACGCCGGAGCCGATCAAGACCGAACAAGTCCTGACCGAAACCTGGAGCTATCAGTTGCCTGCCGATGAGTAATTCTCAACTCCAGCCGGAGACTCTGTCCGAGTACCTGGCGCATCTACCGATGACCGCTGAGCAGCGCGCCGAGCTGGCGGGCTGCTCATCCTTCAGCGAGCTGCACGAGCGCTTGTCGTCGAAGACCTTCGACGCGCCCATCGACGCCGCCCAGGCGTCGGTTGGCACGCGGTTGACCCTCAGCACGGCCGAAGAGCTGCAGGACGCCGAAATGCTGGCCCTCGACGCCGAAGGCCGCGTGTGCCTCAAGGCCACGCCGCCGATCCGTCGCACTCGTGTGGTCCCGGAGCCGTGGCGCACCAATATCCTGGTGCGCGGCTGGCGCCGGATCACCGGGCGCAGCAACCCGCCGGCCCCGCCGAAAGATGAGCGCGTATTGCCGGCTGCCCGCTGGCGTACCGTGGGTTCGATCCGCCGCTACATCCTGCTGGTGCTGATGATCGGCCAGACCCTCGTGGCCGGCTGGTACATGAAAGGCATCATGCCGTACCAGGGCTGGTCGCTGGTCGACTTCGACGAGATCCGCAACCAGACCCTGCTGCAGACCGCGACCCAGGTACTGCCGTACGCCCTGCAAACCAGCATCCTGATCATGTTCGGGATCTTGTTCTGCTGGGTATCGGCCGGTTTCTGGACCGCGTTGATGGGCTTCCTGGAGTTGCTCACCGGTCACGATAAATACCGCATCTCCGGTAAAAGCGCGGGCGACGAGCCGATCCCGAAAGACGCTCGCACCGCGCTGGTGATGCCGATCTGCAACGAAGACGTGCCCCGGGTGTTTGCCGGTTTGCGTGCGACGTTCGAGTCGGTCGCCGCCACCGGTGACCTGGATCGCTTCGACTTCTTCGTGCTCAGCGACAGTAACGAGGCCGACATCTGCATCGCCGAACAGCAAGCCTGGCTTGATGTGTGCCGCGAAGCCGGTGGTTTCGGCAAGATTTTCTATCGCCGTCGCCGCCGTCGCGTCAAACGTAAAAGCGGCAACCTCGACGACTTCTGCCGTCGCTGGGGCGGTGACTATAAATACATGGTCGTACTCGACGCCGACAGCGTGATGAGCGGCGAATGCCTGACCAGCCTGGTGCGCCTGATGGAAGCCACGCCGGATGCGGGGATTATCCAGACCGCGCCGCGTGCGTCGGGCATGGACACCCTGTATGCGCGCATGCAGCAGTTCGCTACTCGTGTGTACGGCCCGCTGTTCACCGCCGGCCTGCACTTCTGGCAGCTGGGTGAATCCCACTACTGGGGTCACAACGCGATCATCCGCATGAAGCCGTTCATCGAGCATTGCGCCCTGGCGCCACTGCCAGGCAAAGGTGCGTTCGCCGGTTCCATCCTGTCCCACGACTTCGTTGAAGCTGCGCTGATGCGCCGTGCCGGCTGGGGCGTGTGGATTGCCTACGACCTGCCGGGCAGCTATGAAGAGCTGCCGCCGAACCTGCTGGATGAACTCAAGCGTGACCGTCGCTGGTGCCACGGCAACCTGATGAACTTCCGCCTGTTCCTGGTCAAAGGCATGCACCCGGTGCACCGTGCGGTGTTCCTGACCGGCGTGATGTCCTACCTGTCGGCACCGTTGTGGTTCCTGTTCCTGGTGCTGTCCACGGCCTTGCTGGCGGTGAACACCCTGATGGAACCGCAGTACTTCATGGCACCCCGCCAGTTGTACCCGCTGTGGCCGCAATGGCATCCGGACAAGGCGGTGGCGCTGTTCTCCACCACCATCGTGCTGCTGTTCTTGCCGAAACTGCTGAGCATCATCCTGATCTGGGCCAAGGGTGCGAAAGAGTTCGGTGGCAAGTTCAAGGTGACCTTGTCGATGCTGCTGGAGATGCTGTTCTCCATGCTGCTGGCGCCGGTGCGGATGATCTTCCACACCCGCTTCGTACTCGCCGCGTTCCTCGGCTGGGCCGCCACCTGGAACTCGCCGCAGCGTGACGACGACTCCACCCCGTGGAGCGAAGCAGTGAAGCGCCACGGTCCGCAAACCGTGCTGGGCTTCCTGTGGGCGCTGCTGGTGGTGTGGTTGAACCCGAGCTTCCTGTGGTGGCTGGTGCCGATCGTCGGTTCGCTGATGCTGTCGATCCCGGTGTCGGTGATTTCCAGCCGTGTCGGGCTGGGTCTCAAATCCCGCGACGAGAGCCTGTTCCTGATCCCGGAGGAATACAATCCGCCGCAAGCGCTGCTGTCCACCGACAAGTACACCCACGAAAACCGTTGGCACGCGCTGAATGACGGCTTCGTGCGTTCGGTGGTCGACCCGCAGCAGAACGCTTTGGCTTGCGCCCTGGCAACCTCGCGTCACGCCCAGGCCGAGCCGATCGAGTACCTGCGTACCGAGCGCGTGCGCCACGCTTTGAAAGTCGGCCCTGCCGGCCTCAACAACAGCGAGCGCCTGGCCTTGCTCAGTGACCCGGTCGCCCTGGCGCGCCTGCATGAGCAGGTCTGGAGCGAAGGTCATGCCGAGTGGCTCGCCGCCTGGCGGGACTCGATCAAGGCAGATCCGCACGCACCGTTGCTGCCGCTGCAACCGTTGTCGTCCCAGGCCCAACCGGCCTGATTCAAACACCCCCGAGGGCTCACCTCGGGGGTGCTTCAAGCGCTGATCCTACAGCGTTTTCCGGTTCTTCTTTCCTTGTGCCAACCCCTTGGTTTTTCGAAACAAAAGACCCTCGATCGAGGCGTATTGCTGTGCGCGTGGCTGCGTTAGCATCGCCCCGGGATTTGACTTGGCACGGGGGGATTCATGATCAAACGGTATGTTTCAGCGCTGCTCATAGGCGCTGTCGCTTTCATCCACATGGGCCTGGCCCAGGCCGGCGCGATTGATGACGCGGTTCGGCGCGGCGTGCTGAAAGTCGGCACCACACCCACTTACGTGCCCTTCGAAATGACCGATAGGCAGGGGCGCATCGTCGGGTTTGAAATCGACCTGCTCAAGGTCATGAGCCAAGCCCTCGGGGTCGAGCTTGAGCTGGTGGCGGTGCCCTACACCGAACTGGTTACGGGGCTCTTGGCGAAGAAATTCGACCTGATTGGCAGCGGCATGACCGTCACCCAGGAACGTAACCTCAAGTTGAATTTCAGCGATTCGTTCATCGTCGTTGGCCAGTCGGTGTTGTTACACCCAAGCCTTGCGGGCAAGGTCACCAGTATCGAAGACCTCGATGACCCCGGCTACCGAATTGCCGCCACCGAAGGCACCACCGGCGAGTCAGCGGCCCGACGTTTTCTGGGGGCGGCGCGATTCAGCAGTTTTGCCACGCCGGAGGAAGGCGTACGCCAGGTGGTGCAGGGCAAGGCTGACGCCTTTATTCATGACGCGCCCTACAACCTGATCGCCCTGAACCGCCCGGAAAACCGCACGCTGTTGGCTCTGGAACAACCCTTCACCTTCGAACCCCTGGCGTTCGGCTTGAAAAAAGGTGATTTCGACAGCCTCAACTGGATCAACCATTTCCTCAATCAGGTGGCGCAGGACGGGACCTATGATCGCTTGCACGACAAGTGGTTTAAAGACACCGACTGGCTGGTGGAAATCGACTGAAAGTCATAACTGCTTACACATCAAGCCGTTGCCCGAGCTGCCTGGGCAAGTGTCTACCCCTGCGGTTTGCTGCAGCGTTGTGAGGCTTTTCCGACATACGCCGACAACAAATAGCCGTGAAACCTTTGTGACGGCAGGCGAGTGGGTTAGGATCGCACCCCGAAATGGTGCAGCCCTTTTGCGCGCCGACCTTATAAGAATGGTTCAGGGGACTTGATGATGAAAAAGTATCTTTCGATGCTGCTGCTCGGCGTCACCGCGCTGGTCGCGGCCAATGCGGCCCAGGCCGGCGCGATCGACGATGCCGTCAAGCGCGGTACGCTGAAGGTCGGCATGGACCCGACCTACATGCCGTTCGAAATGACAGACAAGCGCGGCGAAATCATCGGTTTCGAAGTCGACATCCTCAAGGCCATGGCCAAGTCCATGGGCGTCAAGCTGGAGCTGGTCTCCACCGGCTACGACGGCATCATCCCGGCCTTCCTGACCGGCAAGTTCGACATGATCGGCAGCGGCATGACCCTGACCCAGGAACGCAACCTGCGCCTGAATTTCAGCGAACCGTTCATCGTGGTCGGCCAGACCCTGCTGATTCGCAAGGAGCTGGAAGGCACCATCAAGTCCTACAAAGACCTGAATGACGAGAAATACCGCCTGACTTCCAAGCTGGGCACCACGGGTGAGATGGTCGCCAAGAAGCTGATCTCCAAGGCCAAGTACCACGGCTACGACAACGAGCAGGAAGGTGTGCTGGACGTGGTCAACGGCAAGGCCGATGCCTTTGTGTATGACGCGCCATACAACGTGGTTGCCGAGAAGAAAGTCGGCAACGGCAAGCTGGTGTTCCTGGAAGAACCCTTCACCTTCGAGCCCCTGGCGTTTGGTTTGAAGAAGGGCGACTACGACAGCATCAACTTCATCAACAACTTCCTGCACCAGATCCGTAACGACGGCACCTACGATCGCATCCATGACAAGTGGTTCAAGAGCTCCGAGTGGCTCAAGGACATGGAATAACGCTTCAGACCGAGTTGCCTGTATCGCAGGCAAGCCAGCTCCCACATTTGACGGTGTTCACACATCAACATGTGGGAGGGGGCTTGCCCGCGATGGCGGCCTCACAGGCAACACAAATCGCGGAAAGTGAAATGAAACAGAAAAAAGCCCAATGGCCCTGGCACCTGCTGACCGTGGTCGTGCTGGTCGGCATGGCAGGCGCCTTGTACTACGCCACCTCGTTGATGTCCTACGAGTGGCGCTGGAACCGCGTACCGCAATACTTCGCCTACCAGGCCGAAACGTCCCAGCGTGCCGCTGACATCTCCACCGTGGTCGAGCTGGTACGCAAAGGCGATGTGGCCGAGGTGACCCTGCGCAACGACGCGGGCGCCGAGCAAAAGCTGACCGTGGCCGACAACAGCCTGCAGGTGGCCCGTGGCGACGATGTGGCTGAAGGCGATGTGGTCGGCGTGACCCGGCAGTGGGCGTTGGGCCCGTTGATGTGGGGCTTGTGGACCACGCTGTGGTTATCGGTGGTGTCCGGCATCCTCGGTTTGGCAATCGGGCTGGCGACGGGTTTGTGTCGCTTGTCCAGCAACCCGACCCTGCGGGATCTGTCGACGATCTACGTCGAACTGGTGCGCGGTACGCCGCTATTGGTGCAGATCTTCATTTTCTATTTCTTTATCGGCACGGTGCTCAACCTGTCCCGGGAGTTCGCCGGGATCGCGGCGCTGTCGTTGTTTACCGGTGCCTACGTGGCGGAAATCGTCCGCGCCGGCGTGCAGTCCATCACCCGTGGCCAGAACGAAGCCGCCCGCTCCCTGGGCCTGAGTGCCAGTCAGTCGATGCGCCACGTGGTGTTGCCGCAGGCGTTCAAGCGTGTGCTGCCGCCGTTGGCGGGGCAATTTATCAGCCTGGTGAAGGACACGTCCCTGGTGTCGGTGATCGCGATTACCGAACTGCTCAAGAGCGGTCGTGAAGTCATCACCACCTCGTTCTCACCGTTTGAAATCCTGTTCTGTGTTGCAGGCCTGTACCTGCTGATCAACCTGCCGCTGTCGAAAATGGCCAGCCGGCTTGAGCGGAGGCTCGCACAAAGTGATTGAAGTCCGCGATCTGGTAAAAGTCTTCGACACCCGTGGCCACGTGGTCCGCGCGGTCGACAACGTGACCACCCAGGTGGCCAAAGGCGAAGTGCTGGTGGTGATCGGCCCCTCCGGCTCCGGCAAGTCCACGTTCCTGCGTTGCCTCAATGGCCTGGAAGAATTCGACTCGGGTTCGGTGAGCATCGACGGCCTGCAATTGGCTGATCCGAAGACCGATGTGAACGCCTATCGCCGTGAAGTCGGCATGGTGTTCCAGCACTTCAACCTGTTCCCCCACATGACCGTGCTGGAGAACCTGTGCCTGGCGCAAAAAGTCGTGCGCAAGCGCGGCAAGCAGGAGCGCGAGGCCAAGGCCCTGGCGCTGCTGGAAAAGGTCGGCATTGCACAGAAGGCCAATGAGTTTCCGTCGCGCCTGTCCGGCGGCCAGCAGCAACGGGTTGCGATTGCCCGGGCCCTGGCGATGGAGCCCAAGGTGATGCTGTTCGACGAACCCACGTCGGCGCTGGACCCGGAAATGGTCGGCGAAGTGCTGGACGTGATGAAGACCCTGGCCCTGGAAGGCATGACCATGGTCTGCGTCACCCACGAAATGGGCTTTGCCCGCGAAGTGGCCGATCGCGTGCTGTTCTTCGACCATGGCAAGTTGCTCGAAGATGCCGCCCCGGCCGAGTTCTTCGATGCACCCAAAGACCCACGGGCCCAGGCGTTCCTGCGCCAGGTCCTGTAAGGCTCAGAGCCTGAATTTGCCGACCAGCGTCTGCAAATCCAGGCTCAGTTTGGTCAGTTGGATGCTCGCCGCCGCCGTTTCCTCGCTGGCGGCGGCGGTCTGTTCCGACACATCCCGCACCTTCAACACGCTGCGATTGATCTCTTCGGCCACTGCACTTTGCTGTTCGGCCGCAGCGGCAATCTGCGGGTTCATCTCCTGGATCACCGAGACCGTGCGCGCAATCGCCGCCAGGGCGTCACCTGCGTCGCGGGTCAGCTCGACACTGTAGTCGGTCAGGCTGCGGCTGCTGTCCATGATGTCGGCGACGTGCTGGGTGCCGGTATGCAGCCCCTGGATCAGTGCCTGGATTTCCTCGGCTGACTCCTGGGTGCGCTGCGCCAGGCTGCGCACTTCATCGGCCACCACCGCAAAGCCTTCGCCGGCGCTGCCCGCGCGTGCGGCTTCGATGGCGGCATTCAGCGCCAGCAGGTTGGTTTGCTGGGACACGGACTTGATCACGTCCAGCACGCTGCCGATCTTTTGGCTTTCCTGCTGCAAAGCCAGCATTGCGCGTCCCGAGAGCGCCATTTCATCCGCCAACTGGCCGATCTGTTCAACGACCTGCGCAACCACCTTGTCACCCGCGATAGTTTGCCGATCCGCTTCATTGGCTGCGATTGACGCCTGCTCGGCGTGCCGGGCCACCTCCTGTGCGGTGGCAAGCATTTCGTTCATTGCGGTGGCGACCTGGTCGGTTTCATCTTTCTGGTTGTTGACCCCCGCACGGGTTTGTTCGGTGACGGCCGACAACTGCGTCGCCGCGCTGGCGATCTGCCGGGCACTGTCGCCAATGCCTCCGATCAGGGCGCGCAGTTGGGTGGCCATGCGCCCCATGCTCCGTTGTAGTTGGCCGAGCTCGTCCTTGCGACGGACTTCTGCACCAGGACTCAGGTCGCCATCGGCAATGCGATGCGCGGTGGCGAGCGCTTGGCGCAGCGGCACTGCAATCTGGCGCGCGATGATCCAGGCGGCCCAGGCCCCGAGCAATAGCGCGGCAGCCGTGATGCCCAGCAAGCGGGCCCGGCTCTGGTCGGCTTCAAGGCCACGCTTGAGCGCCTGCCCCTGGCTGAGCAGGTCGCTTTGTTCCAGCAGTTGGTTGAGTTGTTGCTCCAGTTGCGGCTGGGGCGGTGTGGTGATGATGCCCTCCTTGAACAGATTCGCCAGGCGTTGGGCCCGATCTACGCGCTCAAGGTCCGCCGGGTCCTTCAGGCGACTGGAAAGCGTCGCCAGATGCGTGTCGATTTTGTCCAGGTGCCGGCTGATGTTGCTCAGGTTCCGGGGGGCGCCCTGCACTTGATAGAGCAAATGATCGGCGCGCAACTCTTCGCCGGTCACGGCCAGTTGGCCGAGTGCGCTGAGGGTTTCGGAGCGGTACAGGGCCGCGTTCAGGGACTGCCAGCCGGTCAGGGCGATGATCAGGCTGAGGACCAGGATCTGGCCGAAGCCCAACGCGAGCTTGAGCCTGACGCTGGCGTTGTCCAGCAAGCGAGTGAGTCGATGAAACATGGTGAATCTCCCACGGGTGAACACTGTCGGCTCGCAATCTCGTCACCGGGGTGCCGAAAACCTTGAACCAACTTGAACACTAGTGCGATCGAGCGTCGGTGGCGCAGTCGCTCGCCTGATAAACGCGTAGGAAATTTCACAAGGTGCAGCGGTGGCCGGGACAGGCCACCGCCGTAGGGGAGGTCAGACCTTGAAGCGGCCTACCAGGGTTTGCAGGTAGATGCCGAGGCGCGCCAGTTCAGCACTGGACGTTGCGGTTTCTTCGCTGGCGGCGGAGGTCTGCTCCGATACATCCCGCACGTTCAGCACGCTGCGGTTGATCTCTTCGGCCACTGCGCTCTGCTGTTCGGCGGCGGTGGCGATCTGGGAGTTCATCGCCTGGATGGTCGAGACCGTGCGCGTGATGCTCGCCAACGCGCTGCCGGCGCGACGGGTCAGCTCGACGCTGCTGTCGGTGAGGCCACGGCTGTTGTCCATGATGGTCGCGACCTGCTGGGTACCGTTTTGCAGGCCGACGATCAGTTCTTCGATTTCTTCGGTGGACTTCTGCGTGCGCTGGGCCAGGCTGCGCACCTCATCCGCCACCACGGCGAAACCTCGCCCTGCTTCCCCGGCACGTGCGGCCTCAATCGCGGCGTTGAGGGCCAGCAGGTTGGTTTGTTGCGCAACGGACTTGATCACATCAAGCACACTGCCGATCTTGTCGCTTTCGCGCTTCAGGTCGCCCATGGCGACGGTGGAATTGCCTACCTCGGTGGCCAGGCGTTCGATCTGGGCGATGGCTTCGCCCACCACCTTGTCACCCTCGCGGGCCTGTTGATCGGCGGCCACGGCGGCCTCAGACGCTTCCTCGGCGTTGCGCGCGACTTCCTGCACGGTAGCCGCCATCTCGTTCATGGCGGTGGCGACCTGGTCGGTCTCGACCTTCTGGCTGTTGACGCCGGCGCTGGTTTGTTCGGTTACGGCCGACAGCTGCTCGGCGGCGCTGGCGATCTGGGTGACGCCGTCGCTGATCCCGCCGATCAACTCACGCAGGCCGACGGTCATGCTTTGCATGGCGCGTTGCAACTGGCCCAGTTCATCCTGGCGCAAGGAAGTGAGGTTGTGGCTCAGGTCGCCGGAGGCTACGCGTTCTGCCACCTGCAGCGTCTGGTTCAGCGGAATGATGATCTGGCGGGTGATGGCCCAGGCGGCCACCAGGCCGAAGATCAGCGCCAGCACGGTTGCCAGCAGCAACAGTTGTTTGGCCCGCGCGGCGTCGGCGTCGCGTACCACGGTTTGCGAGGTGGTGAGTTTTTCGCTGTGGTTCTGCAGGGTCTCGCCTTGGGCGCTCATGATTTTCAGCGCGTCGGCGGCGGCCGTCTGAGAGTCACGGTACTGGCTGACGGCCGCGCGGTAGGCTTGCAGTGAAGTGCTGGCCTCCTGCAGGTTGGCCTGGTACTGCTCAGGCAGTTGGCCTTCCAGCGCGGTGATTTTCTTCACGGCGTTGTCAATCGCGTCGAGGGCCGGCTGCTCAGCCTCGACCTTGGCGCTGTAGGTGTAGCCACGCACCTGGAAGCGTGCCTGCTGGATCAGTTTGCTCAGGTCGACCACGCTGTTGAACTGCGTGACACTGTCGCCTTGCAGCAGGGACTTTTCCACCTCGCTGACCTTGGCCACGGCGTTGTCGGCCGTGTCGCCCAGCTTGCTGCGCGCACCTTCACGCTTGAGCCCGGCCTGGACCATGGCGCCGAAGGCTTTTCTGTATTGGTTCAGGGCGTCCTGTTGCTGTTCCACCAGGGCCTTGTCGTCGGGTTGCTCGATCAGGTCGGCGGCGGTCTTGAGGCCGCTGTCCAGTTTGGCGATCAGGCCGTTGACCGCGTCCGTGCCTTGTTCGCCGCGACGCATTTCGAAGTCCAGGCGCGCCAGGCGCAAGTCCTTGGTCAGCCCGTTGAGGCTGGAGATATAGCCCAGCTTGTCACCGCGACTGGTGACGTCCCCCAGGCCGGTCCAACCGGTGAAGGTGATCATCAACGTGAGCAGCAATACCAGGCCGAAGCCCACGCCGAGTTTGGTTTTGACGCTGACATTCCCCAGCTTTTCGGCTAACCAACGATACATGCTGCGAACTCCCCTGGAACAAGGCTTGGACTTATCCAGAGGATATCGGCCAGCGCGCGCAATTCTGTAGCGAAGCTGTACCCATGTGGGAGGGGGCTTGCCCCGATTGCAGTGGTTCAGCAATGGATATGCTGGATGACACACCGCTATCGGGGCAAGCCCCCTCCCACCGGGTTGCTTAGGGAAGTTAGAAGAGTCGGGCGAGCAGAGCGGTGACGGCGGTTTCGACGCGCAGGATGCGGGCGCCCAGTTGCACCGGCCGCAAACCGGCCTTGGCCAGCAGGTCCACCTCGTAGGGAATCCAGCCACCTTCCGGGCCGATGGCCAGGGTCACCGGCTCATCCAATCCGCGGGGGCACGCTGGGTAATCGCCAGGATGACCGATCAGGCCCAGGGTGCCTTCAGTCATCGCCGGCAGGCGGTCCTCGACGAACGGCTTGAAGCGCTTCTCGATAATGATCTCGGGCAGTACCGTATCCCGCGCCTGTTCCAGACCGAGGATCAGTTGCTCGCGAATCGCCTCGGGTTCCAGGAACGGGGTTTGCCAGAAGCTCTTTTCCACCCGGTAACTGTTGACCAGCACCACCTTGGGCACGCCCATGGCCGCCACGGTCTGCAGCACACGGCGCAGCATCTTCGGGCGCGGCAGGGCCAGCAGCAGGGTCAGCGGCAGTTTGGCCGGCGGCGGCTGATCGAAGCTCACGTGCAGCTCGGCTTCAGTAGCCTCCAGGCGCAACAGTTGGGCATTGCCCATCAAGCCACCCATGCGGCCGACGCGCAGGTTGTCGCCGACGGCGGCGCGGTGGACTTCCTGCATGTGCACCAGGCGTCGATCACGCAACACCACGCGGTCGACCGAGATGAAATCGGCCTCCTCCAGCAGCAGCAGGTTCACGGCTGGGTCGCTGGCGGCTGGTCGTCGTCGCGCTGGTCATCCGGGTGTTCGCCGCGCTTGCTGATCAGGCTGCTGAACAGGATGCCGATCTCGAACAGCATCCACATCGGCACGGCCAGCAGGGTCTGGGAGAAGATGTCCGGCGGCGTGAGGATCATGCCGACCACGAAGCAGCCGATGATCACGTAGGGGCGGATCTTCTTCAGGTACGCCACGTTGACCACGCCGATCCATACCAGCAGCACCACGGCCACCGGAATTTCGAAGGCCACGCCAAAGGCAAAGAACAGCGTCATCACGAAATCGAGGTAGCTGGTGATGTCGGTCATCATTTCCACACCGGCCGGGGTGGCGGCGGCGAAGAACTTGAAGATCAGCGGGAACACCAGGAAGTAGGCGAACGCCATGCCGGTGTAGAACAGCAGGATGCTCGACACCAGTAGCGGCACCGCGATGCGTTTCTCGTGCTTGTACAGGCCCGGCGCGATGAAGCCCCAGATCTGGTGCAGGATCACCGGGATCGCCAGGAACAGCGAGACCATCATGGTCAGCTTCAGCGGCGTGAGGAACGGCGACGACACATCGGTGGCGATCATCGTCGCGCCGGCCGGCAGGTACTGGCGCAGCGGCGTGGAGACGAAGGTGTAGATCTGCTGGGTAAAGGCGAACAGCCCGGCAAAGATGATGAAGATGGCCGCTACGCACCGCAGCAGGCGGGTACGCAGCTCGGTGAGGTGCGAGACCAGCGGCATGTGCTGGTCGTTTTCCGGTTTATCAGCGCTCATGGGGCTCGCGGCGGCAATGTAGGGTCATGGGGCGCGGGCGACGCGGCAGGCGTCGGCGCAGGCTCGGTTGGCGCGGTCGGTGCCACGGGGGCGGCTTCAACGGTCGGCGCGATGCTGTTTTCAACCGCAGGCCCCACCGGTTTGGCAGGCTCCTGCACGGGCGACAGAATCTTGCGGGCTTCCTGTTCCAACGAGAGGATGTGCTCGTTGTGCAGTTGCCGGCGGATTTCATCGGCGCCGATTTCCCGTTCAACTTCCTGTTTG
The DNA here is from genome assembly GCF_055380095.1 of Pseudomonas allii. Taxonomy (NCBI): domain Bacteria; kingdom Pseudomonadati; phylum Pseudomonadota; class Gammaproteobacteria; order Pseudomonadales; family Pseudomonadaceae; genus Pseudomonas; species Pseudomonas allii. Next base: position 410,670 of record NZ_AP039450.1, read on the forward strand.
ATGGCGTTGAAACTGCGTTTCAGGCGCCCGATCCACAGGCCGGCCGTGCGCGCGGCACCGGGCAGGCGTTCCGGCCCCAGTACCAGCAGGGCCACGAGGCCGACGAGCAGCAGTTCAGAGAAGCTGATACCAAACATTAGTCAGTGCTCACGAGTCTTTGCGGGTCGGCTCTTCGACTTTCTCAGCCTGTACGTCGAAGGTACGACGCTCGGTGATCGGCTGGGTGGCCTGCGGGTGCACAGGCTGCGCCGGTGGCACCGGGTTGACAGCAGGGTCGGCCGGCTTTTCGTCGTCGTTCATGGCTTTGCGAAAGCCCTTGATCGACTCGCCCACGTCGGTGCCCAGGTTCTTGAGTTTCTTGGTGCCGAATACCAGTACCACGACCACCAGAATGACGATCCAGTGTTTCCAGTCAAAAATGCCCATGCTGCGTATCCTCTAGTCTTGGTTATTCAGGCGGACGGGCGCGAGGCCTTCTCGGCGTGCCCGGACAAGCCGAAGCGACGGTCCAGTTCATCCAGCACAGCCTGTGGGTGCTGCCCCAGTTGGGCGAGCATGACCAGGCTATGGAACCACAGGTCGGCGGTCTCGTAGATGACATCGCTGTAATCGCCGCTGAGCTGCGCGTCCTTGGCGGCGATGATGGTCTCGATGGACTCTTCGCCGAGTTTTTCCAGAATCTTGTTCAGGCCCTTGTGGTACAGGCTGGCGACGTAGGAGCTGTCGGCGTCCGCGCCTTTGCGGTCTTCCAGCACCTGGGCCACACGGTTCAGGGTATCGCTCATGTCTAGTGTCCTGCCGAGTAGATGGCGTGCGGGTCTTTGAGCACCGGTTCTACAACCTTCCATTCGCCGTTCTCGAACACGCGATAGAAGCAGCTGTGACGCCCGGTGTGGCAGGCGATGTCGCCGATCTGCTCGACCATCAGGATCACCACGTCGGCGTCGCAGTCGATGCGCATCTCGTGCAGGGTCTGCACGTGCCCGGACTCTTCACCCTTGCGCCACAGTTTGCCACGCGAGCGTGACCAGTAGATGGCGCGCTGCTCAGTGGCGGTGAGGCTCAGGGCCTCGCGGTTCATCCAGGCCATCATCAGCACGCGCCCGGTCTTGTAGTCCTGGGCAATGGCCGGCACTAGGCCGTCACTGTCCCACTTGATCTCGTCCAGCCAGTCTTTCATGTTCGGCTCCGGCAATTTGCGACAGTGTATAACCGGATTGGCTACCGACGCACGATCAGATAAACACCCACGGCGACCATGATGCCGGCCGGCCAGTGGCCCAGTGGGTTCAGCGGGCCACCGATGGCCAGCATCACGCCGCCGACCAGGTGCGCAGCACCCAGCAGGCGCAGGAACCAGTCGTCCTTGCGCTTGTGCCACGGCGGCGCCGGGTCCTTGGCATGGGGCTGGGACATGCGCTCCAGCAGGTCGCGGGTCATGTTGGCCAGGTGCGGCAGTTGTTCCATCTGGCTGTGCAGGTTGCCCAGCACGGTTTTCGGGCTCATCCGCTCGCGCATCCAGCGTTCGAGGAACGGCTGGGCGGTGTTCCACAGATCGAGGTCCGGGTACAGCTGGCGGCCCAGGCCTTCGATGTTCAGCAGGGTTTTTTGCAGCAGTACCAGCTGCGGCTGTACTTCCATATTGAAGCGCCGCGCAGTCTGGAACAGGCGCATCAGCACCTGGCCGAAGGAAATATCTTTTAACGGTTTTTCGAAGATCGGCTCGCACACCGTGCGGATCGCCGCTTCGAATTCATTGAGCTTGGTTTCCGCCGGTACCCAACCTGAGTCGATGTGCAATTGCGCCACGCGGCGGTAGTCGCGCTTGAAGAAGGCGAATAGGTTGCGCGCCAGGTAATCCTGGTCTTCCGGGGTCAGGCTGCCGACGATACCGCAGTCGATCGCGATGTACTGCGGGCTCCACGGGTTGACGGTGCTGACGAAGATGTTGCCCGGGTGCATGTCGGCGTGGAAGAAACTGTCGCGGAACACCTGGGTGAAGAAGATCTCCACGCCACGCTCGGCAAGCATCTTCATGTCGGTGCGCTGGTCGGCCAGGGTCGCGAGGTCGGTGACCTGCACGCCATAGATGCGCTCCATCACCAGTACTTTCGGGCGGCACCAGTCCCAGTACACTTGCGGCACGTACAGCAGCGGCGAGCCTTCGAAGTTGCGCTTGAGCTGGCTGGCGTTGGCCGCTTCGCGCAGCAGGTCGAGTTCGTCGTAGATGGTTTTTTCGTAGTCGGCGACCACGTCCACCGGGTGCAGCAGGCGTGCGTCGGCGCTGAAACGCTCGGCAGCGCGGGCGAGGATGAACAGCCACGCCAAGTCCTGGCCGATGATCGGCTTGAGGCCGGGGCGGATCACCTTCACCACCACTTCTTCGCCGGTCTTGAGTTGCGCGGCGTGCACCTGGGCGACCGAGGCCGAGGCCAGCGGGTCGACGTCGAAACGGCTGAACACGTCGCTGATCTTCTTGCCCAGTTGCGCTTCGATGAGCTTCATCGATTGCTGGGAGTCGAACGGCGGCACGCGGTCCTGCAGCAGCATCAGCTCGTCGGCGATGTCTTCGGGCAGCAGGTCGCGGCGGGTCGAGAGGATCTGCCCGAACTTGATGAAGATCGGCCCCAGGTCCTGCAAGGCCAGGCGCAGGCGCGCGCCTCTGCTGAGTTCCAGCTGTCTGCGCGGGAACCAGCGCCATGGCAGCACATAGCGCACGGCGAGCAGGAACCACGGCAGGGGCAGGGCGAACAGCAGGTCATCGAGGCGGTAGCGGATTACGACGCGCTGGATACGAAACAAACGGCGGACGGCGAGCAGCTTCATGCGTTATCGCTTGGATCAAGGGAACGGCTCAGGCGCTCGAAGCGCGCCTCAAGGCGTTCCAGGTCGATTTTGGCCTTGTCGAGTTCACGAAAGCGCGCTTGCGCTTCCCGCTCCCCGACCAGGGTGCGCGATTCTTCGCTCAGGTATTCGGCGAGGTTCTGGTTGAGGCTGGCGAACCCTTGCTGGTACCAGCGCGAACGGCTGCGCAGGTGCCCGCTGATCAACTGGGTGGCGACGGGGCCGATCCAGCGCGACAGTTCGTATTCCCAGTCCAGTTCCAGGTCCTGCAGGATGGCGGCGAGGTCCATCAGCACCGAGCTGTCGCCCTCCAGCTCGACTTCGGCGCTGTGCAGGATGGCGGTCTTGTTGCGGCTCAGGGCCAGGTGCAACAGGCTCGATGCCGGCGCACGCAGCGTGCAGTCGGCGTCGGCGGCCCACTGGGTCGCAAGCATCAGGCCTTCATCGCTGGGCAGGATAAACAGCTGCAAGCGGGGGCTGCGGCAATCGACGGCAATGACTTTACCGTTGAGGTGCGCAAGCCGTGCCAGGGCGGTGCTGTCCAGGCGCAGCACACGGTTGAGGCCGTGTTCAACGCTGGCGAGAAGGCCTTTGATCAGCATCAGGGCTTGATGCCGCGATGCAGGGCGACGATACCCGAGGTCATGTTGTGGTAGGTCACGCGGTCGAAACCGGCCTCTACCATCATCGACTTCAGGGTTTCCTGGTCGGGGTGCATGCGGATCGATTCGGCCAGGTAGCGATAGCTGTCCGGGTCATTGAGCACCAGCTTGCCCACCAGTGGCATGAAGGCGAACGAGTAGGTGTCGTAGACCTTGGACATCACCGCATTGGTCGGCTTGGAGAACTCCAGCACCAACAGGCGGCCACCCGGCTTGAGTACGCGCAGCATCGAGCGGATCGCGTCTTCCTTATGGGTCACGTTGCGCAGGCCGAAGGCGATAGTCACGCAGTCGAAATGGTTGTCCGGGAATGGCAGCTTCTCGGCATCCGCCTGGACGAACTCGATATTGCCGGCCACGCCTTTATCCAGCAGGCGATCGCGACCGACCTTGAGCATCGAACTGTTGATGTCGGCCAGCACGACCTGGCCGGTGGGGCCGACGAGCTTGGAGAACTTGGCTGCCAGGTCGCCCGTGCCACCGGCGATGTCCAGCACGCGGTTACCGGTGCGCACGCCCGACAACTCGATGGTGAAGCGCTTCCACAGGCGGTGCATGCCGCCCGACAGCACGTCGTTCATCAGGTCGTACTTGGCCGCGACGGAGTGGAACACCTCGGCGACTTTTTCCGCCTTTTGGCTTTCCGGGACGTTCTTGAAGCCGAAGTGAGTGGTGGGTTCGGCATCGCTGCCTTTGCGCTGATCAGTCATATCGCTGTCACCAAAAGAGAATGCGGGACATGATAATCCCCAAGGCCTGCTTTGTCTTGGCAAGGCTGAAGGTAAGATGGGCGGTCAGCGAGACCTTTTGCCGCATCGAAGGTATCCAAGTCCCTATAAAGAGGAGTCATTGCAATGGCCCGTATAACTGTTGAGCGTGCACATTCCCTGGGTAAAGAGGGCGCGCGGGCAAAGGCCGACAAGTTGGCGCACAAACTCAAGGAGCAATACGGCCTGGAGCCGTCGTGGGCCGGTGATACCTTGAACCTCAAGCGTTCGGGGGTTAAAGGCACTGTGGTAGTGGCCCAAGATTCGCTGCGTATTGATGTGGCGCTGGGCCTGTTGATGTCGGCCATGAGTGGCACCATCAAGTCTGAAATTGAAAAGGCGTTGGACAAGGCATTGGCGTGATCCCATTGTTCTTAGGGTGCCGATTCTAATTTTCCCGCCTACTTTGTGCCCAAGCCCTCAACTCCTGTGGGCCGTTCCTCCCCCCTATTCTGCGTGAGGTGCACCATGGCCAAAGTTATCCTGAAGAAAAAAATCGACGCCCAGACCACCACCCTGAGCGAGGTTAAGTCCTATGCCCGCAAGATTTGGTTGGCGGGCCTGGGTGCTTACGCCAAGGTCGGAAGCGAGGGTGGCGAGTACTTCAAAGAGCTGGTTAAAACTGGTCAACATGTTGAAAGCAAAGGCAAAAAAGTTGCAGTTGAACAACTTGAAGCCGCCAACAGTCAGATTGACCAAGTAAAGAGTAATGTCTCCGCGGTCAAAGGTCTGGTAGAAGTTCAGCTGGATAAAGTTGAAAAAGCTTTTGATACTCGCGTTGCCAGTGCCTTGAATCGAATCGGCATTGCGTCTAAACATGACGTTGAGACACTCTCTGCTAAGCTCGAAGAGCTGACGACATTGCTAGAACGTGTCGCGCGTAAACACTAAGGAGACATCGGGATGGCTGTTAAAAAGACTACTCAGAAAGAAGGCAGCTCGTGGGTCGGGGAAGTTGAAAAATATTCCCGTAAGATCTGGCTTGCTGGTTTAGGCGTGTACTCGAAGGTTAGCAGTGACGGCGGTAAATACTTCGAGACTTTGGTCAAGGACGGCGAGAAGGCCGAGAAGTTGACCAAAACCACGGTTGGAAAGAAAGTTGAAGCGGCCAAGGCAACTGCCGGCTCCGCCAAATCCAGCATTGCTGACACTTGGGAGAAGTTGGAACAGACTTTCGACAAGCGCCTCGCCAGTGCCGTTTCGCGACTGGGCGTGCCGAGCAAAGCTGAACTGAAAACGCTGCACAGCAAGGTCGATACCCTGACCAAGCAAATTGAAAAGCTGACGGGCGCTAAAGTGGCTCCAGTGAAAACTGCCGCTGCAAAACCGGCTGCTAAAACTGCTGCGGCCAAACCCGCTGCGAAACCTGCGGCCAAGCCTGTGGTAAAAACCGCCGCCAAGCCGGCTGCAAAGCCTGCGGCTAAAGTCGCTGCCAAACCAGCCGCCCAGACCGCCGCCGCAAAACCGGCCGCCAAGCCTGCCGCTAAACCAGTGGCCGCCAAGGCCGCTGCCAAGCCGGCCGCTAAACCTGCTGCAAAACCAGCCGCCAAGGCCGTGGCCAAACCGGCTGCCAAACCAGCCGCTAAAACCGCAGCCGCCAAGCCTGCTGCCAAGCCGGCTGCTGCGAAACCCGCCGCCAAGCCAGCCGCTGCAAAACCAGCAGTCAAACCCGCTGCCAAACCTGCGGCCAAACCTGCCGCCGCGAAGAAGCCTGCGGTCGCGAAGAAACCAGCAGCAAAGCCTGCAACAGCGCCAGTCGCCTCGACAGCCAACTCGGTGTCCGCGCCAACGCCAGCACCTGCTACCCCGACTGCAACGCCGGCCACACCGACGCCATCCAGTCAGTCCTGATTTTCCGGGACACACAAAAATGCCCGGCCTGCGAAGGTCGGGCATTTTTTTGCCTGAGTCTCAGAGCGTCAGTTGTAGGTAATCGACACCGTCACGTTGGTGACCAGCGTCCCTTGAGTGACATCCGGAGTAGTGTGGCTGACAGCGTAGTAGCCAGACATTGGCAGCACGGCTTTCCGGTTGCTGGTTGGCACCGTACGGGTACGTTGGGCAGGGGTGCCGTTGGCCGGGATGGTCACCGCGGAAGGCGTGCGATGCACCAGCCATAAGCCCGTGCCCTTCGATGTGCCCGTGTTGGCAAACAACCCGGCGTTTCCACCCGAAGGGGTGCCTGTGAACAGGAAGTGCACGTTGCGGATATCGGACTCACAGTCGGCGGTAACGTCAAACTGACGCTCGCCGGCGTAGGTGATGTTGTCAAAGTCTGAAATCTTGATGGTCGGCAATACGATGCTGCGACTCACATCACCAGCCGCCAGGTTGCACGTACCCGCATTGACCTGTCCGGTGAATCTCAGTGTTCCGGTGGTAGCGGCCTGCACCGCATGGGTGGCCAGGCTTGCGGTGATTGCCAGCAGGATAGGCAAGGTTTGGATCTTCATCAGGGGGTCCTTTTGGGGTCAGTTGTAGGTGATGTTGACGGTGGTGGTGCTGGCGAGCGTGCCTTGGCGAACCGTGCCGTTTTTGTAATAGGCCGCGCCCAGGGGCAAGACCGCACGATTACCCGAAACAGCGACGGTGCGTGTGCCGTTGTTGCTGATGGTCTGGTTTGCCCCACTGGTGCGCGAGTACAGCCACAGGGCAATACCGCCAGCAGTGCCGGTATTGCTGAAGAGCGAGGTGTTGCCAGGGGCGGGAGCCCCGGTAAAGCGGAAGGTGACGCTGGACGCATTGCTGCACGTGGCCGTCAGCTCGAAGTTGCTCGCACCTGCGCTGTTAGCGTTGTTGAACGCGCTTACTCGCACGGTCGGCAATGGGATGGTGCGGTTGACGTCGCCTGTCGCCAGGTCGCAGGTGGCGGCAGGCCTGACGAAACGTACGGCGCTGCCCAGTTGCAAGCGGAACGTGTTTGAGGATTTAAGCCATTTCTGTTCGAAGAAGGACCCAGGGGGCACTGTCCCGCTGTTGACGGGACCGATCTTGTAGAAGGTCGCTTCTGCAGAGGTGAAGCTGGAGACCGGCCCGTTAACGATTTCCCGAGGCAGATTATGAAGTGTAAAGAGTGAGTTGGCGCCGCTGTAGGTTGTCATCCGAACGGCCACGCCAACGCCTGGAACTTCGGTGGGGTAAAGACCCTGGTTATGATTATTGGGGTAGCGCCCGTTCACCCAGCGGGTGGCCAGTACGCAGAAGGTGTTCCAGCCGGGCGCTGCACCGGTGAATGCCTGGCGGATGATGACGCCGTTGACTGGCAGGCTGTCAGGTACAGGGATGGTCGCCGGCAGATTGAGGGTTAATGTGTCGTTCTGATACTTGGGGCAACTCGCTTGGGCGGTGATTGGCGTCCCAATCAACAGCATTAGCGAAACAACTTTTCTTTTTGATTTCATTTTCCTCGGTTTCCCCATGACATAGAGGCCCGCTCTCTTCGGAGGCGGTGCGGCCTGTCTGCGCAGTCAGTTGTAGGTGATGTTGACGGTGGTGGTGCTGGCGAGCGTGCCTTGGCGAACCGCGCCGTTCTTGTGATAGGCCGCGCCCAACGGCAAGACCGCACGGTTGCCGGAGACGGCGACCGTACGCGTACCGTTGTTACTGATGGTCTGGTTTGCTCCACTGGTGCGCGAGTACAGCCACAGGGCGACACCGCCGGCAGTGCCGGTGTTGCTGAAGAGCGAGGTGTTCCCAGGGGCGGGAGCCCCCGTAAAGCGGAACGTGACGCTGGACGCATTGCTGCACGTGGCCGTCAGCTCGAAGTTGCTCGCACCTGCGCTGTTGGCATTGTTGAACGCGCTCACTTGCACGGTCGGCAGTGGGATGGTGCGGTTGACGTCGCCTGCAGCCAGGTCGCAGGTGGAGGCCGGGTTCACGAAGCGGATGGAGTTGTTGAGCACCATCCGGTAATGGCCCTTGCCGCCATCCCAATTGTTGTGTTGGATCTCGCCGCTGGGCAGGGTGCCGGTGGTGACCGGGCCTAACTTGTAGAACTCCGCCACCAGCCTTGTCGCCCCCCAGAGAATTCTTCCGGGGGCCGATACGAGGCTTTCAGTCTTGAGTTTCGCGGAGTAGGGCGCACCGGAAGTCAGCGTGACCATGACGCGCATGCCGATACCGGGAACATTGGTGTGGTAGATCAGCCCGCCCGGCGCCGACTGGGCTGACGTAAATCGCCCGGTAAGAAACGTCGGTGTCGCGGTAGGGCACCACATGTAGAACGTCGGATACGGCCCTGCGAATGTTTGGCTGGTGATCAGTTTGCCTACGCCAAGGTTCTCCGGTACCGGGATGGTGTTGGGGAAGGTCACGCTGTGTTGCATGTTGGGGTACCGATCGCACGCCGCATGGGCGGCAATCGGCATGCCCATGGCTAGCAGTATCGAAATGAATGTGATGGAGTGTTTCATCTTCAGTCCCGTCATGAGAAAGGGTGTTTAAGGGCGAGGAGCGACGCGCCCCTCGCCCTCGATCAACCGTCTGTACCGGCTCTGCAGAGGCCAACATCCAGTTGGCGCAGGCGCTTGCCACCCTCGGCCCCAGGCTCCTTCTCCAGGCGGTAGCTCAGTTGGCAGGCGGCATTGGCATTGGGGCCCCACTTGACGGTCAACGCCCCTTGATCATGTGCAACCCGCACAAAGGCTTTGCCGCCCTGGCCGACCACGCCGACGCTGGCGCCGCTTTCATCAAACACATCCGAACCGAACGGTAGCGGGCTGCCATCCTCACGCCGTGCGGTGATCAGGATCGCCTGGCCGCTGACGGTCTCGAATTGCAGCTTCACCACCGAACCTGCGCGAGGCGCGACGTTTTGCGCGGCCGTCTTGAGCTCGACATCGACGGACAGGTCCTTGGGGTCCAGTTCGACGACGTTCTGGCGGTAAGGCGTGAGGTGGGGCACCACGGCGTACCCGCTTGTACCGACCTGGGCACTGTGGTTGCCGTTGATGCGTGCGCCCTGTGCATCGGGGGCCTGGACCAGGCCTATGGTGTCGCCCAGTTCCGGGGCGAAGGTCACGCCGCCTGCGTGGGCGACAACACCGCCGGTCATGCCGAGGGACGCTGTACGGTAGGTGTTGCTTTGCCCATAACTGGCGGACAGCACCCCCTGACTGGCTTGGTACTTGATGTCGGCACTGGCGGAGCTGCCACCGCCCTGGGTATGGCTGCCTCCCACTCCGTAGGTGAATTCGTTGCGTTCGCCCAGGCTGCCACCGAGGTTGGCGCGCTCGCCGCTGCTTCGATTGCCGCGATACGCCGTGGTGGTCAGGGTTGGCGAGCGAGGGCTGCTGCCCAACGGGAAGCTCAGGCTCAGCTCGATTTGCTTGTCGACGCGGTCACTCAGCAAGTCTTTGGTGCGTTGGGCGCTGAGGGTGTAGTGCATGCCGTTCCAGCTGCCGGTGTAGCCCGTGGTGAACGTCAGGTTGCCGCTCCTGCGGTTCCAGTAGTTCTGTGAGGAGCCGGTCAGGTACACCGAGCCGTTGCCCAGGCTCTGGTTGAGGCTGATGTCCATCCGGTCGCGCAGGCGTGAAACGTTGTCCAGGCTGCGGTCGTCGATGGCGAGGTCGCGCACCCGTGCGGCGTCGGCCACGCTCAGGAAGCCCTCCGTGGAATAGCGGTAGGCGCCGAGGGCAAAGTGGGTGCCGGTGTCGGTGAAGTTCTTGCTGTAGCGCAACTGCACACTTCGCCCGCCACGGGAGTCGTGACCCGGAAGCTTCGCGGAGGAGTTGGTCAGGTCAAGCGACAGTGCACCGAACGGGGTGTTGAAGGCCGCACCCAGCAACTGCGATTGATAGTCTTCGCCCATCACCAGGCCGGTGTAGCCGGTCAGCAGGTTGCTGAGGCCGTGCTGGTAAGTGGCTTGCATCAGGGTCGGCGGGTAGCGCAGCCCGACCTCATCCAGCTTGCCGACACTCAATGAGTAGCGGCTGTAGCCCGCGCGCAACAGGTTGGCGTTGGCGGCAAAGGGAACAATGAACTCACGCTTGCGGCCATCGGCCTCGGTAATCGTGACGGTCAGGTCACCGCCATAGCCCGTGGCAAACAGGTCGTTGAGAACAAACGGGCCGGGGGCCACGGACACTTCATCGAGCAGCACACCCCGCTGGCGCACGGTTACCCGGGCGTTGGTTTCGGCGATGCCACGTACAACGGGGGCGAAACCGGTCTGGGAGTCCGGCAGCATCCGGTCATCGCTGAACAGGCTGGCGCCCCGTATGCGTACGCTGTCGAACAGTTCGCCCGAGGTAAATATCTCACCCGCCACCAATTGAGATCGCAGCGGGGCCAATTCACGCTGCACGTAGGTGCTGCTGCTTTGATAGCCGGCACTGCTATCGTTGCGGCTGAAGCTGCCGTTGTGCCGCCAGTGCCATTCACCCAGGTTGAGGCCGGTGTTCAAGCCCAGGTAGTGGGAGTCGATGGTGCGGCCATTGGTCTGTGTCGCGAAGGAGTTGGCGTTGTAGCGCACGAAGGCGGCATCGACGCCGCTGTCCCAGTGCTTGGGGTCGACATACCCCCGCGCCTGGCGCAGCAGGTAGATCTGCGGCACCTGCAGTTCCAGGCGGTTCTCGCCCGAGTCGAACTGGCTGCTGCTGCCGGGCAGGTAGGTCGCGATGTCATCGCAGCGGGAAAACTCCGGTGCAGGGGCCTGGCCGGCCTCGGTGGGTTGATTCTTCGGCGCGTCCAGGTCGATGCCAAACCGGACCAGCGCATCGCGCTCAAGGCACATCTGCGCCGAGTCCTGCCCTTCAACGGCGACGAAAACCAGGGTTTCACGCCCGATCCACTGGCCATTGAGGTAGACATCGGTGCGGTAAGTGCCAGGCAGTACAATGTTGCCGCGGCTGAACTTTGAAATATCGACCTGCTGGTCGCCAGCACGATCCGGAAAGAAAGCGGGGTTGAACTCGACATTCTCGGCACCGTAGACGGCCATGGCATTGGCGCTACTGAGCAGCAACAGGCAGCGCGCCATGAGCATCGATTGACGACGTGACAGGGATCCGGCGCTTACGCTGGCAGGCGTGTTGGAACTCATGTTTACCATTCTCAAAAATAAGGACTGTCCGAATTCGGGCAAAGGGAACCCCTGCCCAAAAAAAGGGGCATCAACCGAACGTGTGTAACGAAGTGGATAGCGTTGCCAGCGGCTGGACGGAGGTCGCCGCTGGCGTATTCAGGCCGTCATTTGGCGAGCTTGGCGCGGTGAGGGATGGCTACCCCAAAGTCGTCGAGCGTCTGGAACTCCACGGTTTGCGAAGGGCCCGGCGGTGACTTGAGGCTGGGCAGCTCAAAGCGGTTGCGCCCCCCTGGTACCACCATGTTGTCCGTGCCGGACGCCACAGCCTTGCGGGCATGGCGTTGCTGTGCCTCCAGCACATCGACCTGGTCGAACGTCACGTGATACGGGGTGGGGTTATAGACTTCGAGGACCTGGCCCTGCTCGGTGGATTCGCGTCGCCACTGCAGTTTGCCTGGCGCCTCTTCCACGCTATAAGGCAGATTCGGCGGACGGAAAAACAGCTTGATCCGCGAGCGAAAAGCCAGCTGCAACTGATTGTCCTGCGGGCCGCCTTGGGCCTGGGAAGGCACCTCCAGCACGTTGAACCAGAACAGGCTTTCCTGTTTCGACGGCAGGGCCTCGCCCGTATACGCCAGGCGTACGACCTGCTGTTTGCCGGGCTCCATGCGGAAGATCGGCGGTGTGGTCACGAAGGGTACGCCCGCCAGATCCGGCGTCGAGTACTCGTCGCCATTGTCCAGCCAGGCCTGGATCAGCACCGGCGCCTGATTCTTGCTTTCAAGCCTAACCGTGACTTCTTTGTCGTTCTGCGGGTAGACAATGCGGGTGCTGCCGATGACAACACTCGCGTGTGCGTCGGCAGTGCCGAACAGCGCGAAGGCGACTGCGATGAACCTGGGCAGGTGTGTGAGAGACATGACGTTCATGGCGGTGCTCATCTCACGGTTGAAGGGCTAAGGCTCGCCGAGTGGCGAACGCGGGCGCCGAAGTCGCTGACGCTGGTGAATTCGACTTTGGGCGTGTCGCTGGGGCGATCGCGCAACTGCGGCAGCGCAAACAGTTTCACATCGCCGGACGGCATCAACAGACCGTCATTGGGGTCCTTGTTCGCGGCTTTGCTGAACCGTTTGCCTTGGCTCAGCAGGTCAACCGATGTCAGCGAAATATGGTAAGGCGTCGGGTTGGTCGCTTGCAGTGCGTAGCCGTTATCGTGAGGCACCAGCCGCCATTGCAGTTTCGAAGGGGCGCTGGCCACCGGGTAGGGCAACGATTGAGGGCGCAGGAACACACGCAAGCGGGTCCGAAACGCCAACTCGATCTGGTTGTTTTGCTCGGCGCCCGCTGTTACCGGTGGCACCTCCAACACGTTCAGCCAGTACAGGCTTTCCCGATCGTCGGGGGCGGGCTCGCCGGAGTAGCGCAAGCGCAACGCCTGCTGTTGATGAGGCTCAATGCGAAAGATCGGTGGTGACAGCGTGAACGGTGTTTGTGCGGTCGCGGGTGTTGAGCGGATGTCACCCGTATCCAGCCAGGCTTGCACCAGGGCGGGTCGGTCCCCTCTGTTCTCCAGCCGCACGACGACCTCTTGATGTTCGGCCGGGAAGATCACGCGGGTCCCATAAATAATCACCCCTGCATGGGCGGGCATCGCTTTGAGCGACAACAACCCAACGGCACAGGTGGCAAGCGCAAGGCGAGCCATTTTTTTCATAGTGTCGCAACTCTTCGAATCGGGGGGATGGACCTGCCTGACTGCGGCAGGCCCGTTTCATGCGAGGCCTGCTGGCGCAGGCCCATTGGTCCCTTAATCGGCGTACACGACCATGAAGCCAACGCGAGTCTTGACCGTGCCCTCTGTGGCGGGAGCGGTGGCGTACATTTGCGCGGCCAGTGGAATCACTGCCTGGTTGTCGGCGATCACCACGCCTTCCGATTTCTCGGTGTACACGTGGATTGGCGTGCCATCGCGGTTGGTCACTTCAACCTGGACGTTCTTGGCGTTGGCGGTGTCGCTCGGGTCATCGTAGCCGTCGATGTTCAAGCGACCGGTCGCCACGTCAATGGCGGGGCTGGTGGGGTCGAACGCAACCATGGCGGTGCGGCCGTTGGTGCAACTGCCTTCACCTGGAGCACCAATGCGAATGGTGAAACCGGTCAGGTTTGCACGATCACCCGGCCTGGCCAGGCGTGCTGCCGAAACGCCACCTAGGTTGACGTCCTTGACCACTGCCCCGGTGCCCGGTGCCGAACCTTCAACCGTGCAGGTCACATCGTTCACTAATCCAGTGAAATTGATGGTGCCGTCATTGGCAGCGTGTGCGGTTTGCGATACAGCAGCGGCCAAGGCAATAGCTGCCGCAAGGGTAGAGAGCGTGTTGAATTTCATAGTATTCCCACTTCGTGAATTATCTTTTTGATCCGCCACAGGCAGCGATCACTGCACCGGGTTTTATCCAAGTGGCGGAGCACATAATGTGTCGTGGAAAGAGCATGTTGCCTATAGAGAAGTCTCTAGATTTACCTCGTGATTATTCGAAAAACTCCTGATTGATTCAAAGTAGTTGTATTTACTTTTTTTGTAAGAGTGGGATGTAGGAAGCAACTGAAAGAAAAGGACTTATTATTGTTGCGTGTTGATACCTACGTGTGGCTGGGATATACCGTGCTCGAACTAAAGAGAGAATTTTCGTAATGGGCGGTAATCACTTGAGCGGGTTTCTTGATGCCTACTTCTACATCCAATGTGCACACCGTCATGTTGCTTGATGATCATGAGATGGTTCGACAGGGAATCGAGCTGGGGCTGGGCAATGAGGCGGACCTTGAGGTGATCGGCTCCTTCGGGACGGGTAAGGAATTGCTGGAGGCCCTGGCGCTGCGGCCTGCGGATGTGGTGGTGATGGACTTCATCCTGGGCCCTTCCGACCTGGATGGCCTTGGCTTGATCCAGACGCTGAGCCGACGTTTCGGGCAGTGCAGGCCGATTGTCGTGTCCTCGCATTACACTCCGGCGACCGTTTCATTGGCGTTGAAGGCGGGAAGTTGGGGGGTCCTGGGCAAGACCCAGAAACTGACGGAATTAATCACGGCTATCCGAACGGTCGCCCGAGGCCGTATCTACTTGCAGCCTTGTATGCTGTCGGCCATCCAGGGCATGCAGCCGGTTTCCGAGATGGGGAGCATGAAGTCGAAAATGGAATCGTCAAGTTCATTACGGTTGAACACCTGTCTCACACCCAAGGAGCAAGAAGTACTGCGCTGTTTTCTGGATGGGATGTCCGTGAGTTCAATTGCGGCGAAGTTTTCGCGCAGCGCGAGTACGATCAGCACGCAGAAGCAATCGGCCTATCGAAAGTTGGGTATCAAGACTGACAGTGAACTTTTCAAGTTCACTCAGCAGTTTGGTGTGCTTGAATAGTGAAAGGGCTGTAAGAAAGTTGTCTTGCGCTCGAAAGTTAATTCGCATTATCCAGGTAATGTAGCGCTAATTGTTCAATGGCCTGTCGCGCCGGCGACAACAAGTGCGGCGCGACCAGCATCATGACTTGGTAGACCGCCACTCGTACTTCGCCTTCCCGGTCGAGAATGCGCTGGTAATCCAGGGAGAACAGCAAGGTCATGGTGATCTGTTCCACCAGTTGCCCCAGTGCCTGGGTATCGCTGGCCAACTGGCCGGCGGCCTTCAATCGCGCAAGCAGGGATGCCAGTGTGCGCTTGAGCGCCGTGAGCAGGTTGCGGATGCCCTTGGCCAATTTCGGCAGGCGTCCTGCCAGGTTTGACAGGTCTTGGAACAGGAACCGGTAATGCGCCATGCGCTCGACGATCAGGTGCAGGAACAGCCAGTAATCCTGTGGTTCCAGTTGCGCGTCTGCCGGTGGGTCGAGCAAGGGCGTCAGCTCATTCTGGAAGCGCTCGAACAGCCCCAGCACCAAGGGCTCCTTGCCATGGAAGTGGTAGTAGAGGTTGCCGGGGCTGATCCCCATTTCATTGGCCACCTCCATGGTCGACACGTTGGGTTCGCCCTTCTGGTTGAACAACTGCAGGGCACATTCAAGGATACGGTCGCGGGTCTTCATCCAGTCTTCTTAATGTGATCGTTGAGCTCAGCGCACGCGCACATAAGTGCCCGGTGCCGCTTCCATCGGTGGGTAATTCTGGTTGCCCAGGGCGGTGAGGGTTTCGCGTTGCACGCCGGAACGCTGCTGGATCCACTCCAGCCACCGCGGCCACCAGCTGCCTTCGATATGGTCGGCATCGTAGTACCAGGCGCGTGGGTCGCTGCTCAGCTTGAGGTTCTCGACGTAGTTGGCCTTGGGGTTGCCCGGCGGGTTGAGAATGCTTTGGATGTGCCCGCTGTTGGACAGCACGAAGCGCCGCTCACCGCCCAGTAACTGGGTGGAGCGGTACACCGCATCCCACGGCGTGATGTGGTCGTTGATGCCGGCCACGCTGAAACTGTCCACCGTGACCTTCTGCAGATCGATGGGCGTGCCACAGACTTCCAGGCCGCCGGGATGGCTCAGCGGGTTGTGCTTGAAGAAGTCCAGCAGGTCGCCGTGCAGGGCGGCGGGCAGGCGCGTGTTGTCATTGTTCCAGTACAGGATGTCGAAGGCCGGCGGTTCCTTGCCCAGCAGGTAATTGTTGATCCAGTAGTTCCAGATCAGGTCATTGGGGCGCATCCAGGCGAACACTTTGGCCATGTCGCGGCCGTCGAGCACGCCTTGCTGGTAGGAGCGGCGCTTGGCGGCTTCCAGGGTCTGCTCGTCGGCGAACAGGGTGGCGGGGCTGTCGATCTGGCTGTCCAGCAGGCTCACCAGGTAGCTTGCGCTGGAGATGCGGCGCAATTGACGCTTGGCCTGCAGGTGGCCTTGCAGCGCGGCGATGGTCAGGCCGCCGGCGCAGGCGCCCATCAGGTTGACCTCGCGCGCGCCGCTGATCGCGCGGCAGACGTTGAGTGCTTCCTCCAGCGCGGCGACGTAGGTGGAGAGGCCCCATTCGCGATGCCGCACATCCGGGTTGCGCCAGCTGACCATGAAGGTCTGCAGGCCGTTTTTCAGGGCGTATTGCACAAAGCTGTTGGCCGGGCTCAGGTCGAAGATGTAGTACTTGTTGATCTGCGGCGGCACGACCAGCAGCGGCTTGGCATACTGTTTTTCGCTCATGGGCTTGTACTGGATCAGCTCCAGCAGCTCATTGCGAAACACCACCGAGCCGGGGGTGGTGGCGACCGTCCTGCCCACTTCGAAGGCGTGCTTGCTGACTTGGCGCGGCAGGCCATTGTTGTGCAGCAGGTCCTCGAACAGGTTGGTCACCCCGCGCACCACGCTGTTGCCGCCGGAGTTGAGCAGCTCCTTGATCGCCAACGGGTTGAGCAGGGTGTTGGATGGCGAGACCGCATCGTTGAGCAACGAGAAGGCAAAATGCGCGCGGGCCCGGTCATCGGCGCTGAGGGTACTGTCATCGATCCAGTGGCGTGTCTGCTTCTGCCAGCTCAAATAAGCCTGCAGGCTGCGCCGGTACAGGGGGTTTAGCTTCCAGGTGGGATCGTTGAAGCGGCTGTCGTTGGGGTTGGGTTCGTGCACGGTTTCACCGAGCAGCACGCGGCCCAGTTGCCCGCTCAGCGCCCAGGCATGCCGAACGGTATGCACCGGGTTGCGCAAGCCATGGGCCGCCACGCTGCGCAGCGTCGACAGCAAATCCCGGCCGCGCAGGCCGGTGATCGCATTTTGCGCGTTGATGAACGCGGCGGGTGTGGGCGCCGGGTTCGTCACGGGTCTTTCTCGCATGAGCCAACACTCCTTCGTCAAGCCATCAAACAGGCACGCCAATTCAGAACCATAGTCGGTTCCTGGCAAGTTGCGCGGCGGTGTGGTCCTTACACGGCCGGTCGCGGATGAATCACCGCGCGCATGCGCTCCTCTTCAAGAAACTTCATGATGATCGGCGCCACGGCTTCGGCCCGGGTGATCAGGAACAGGTGGCCGTCATCGATGATGTGCAGCTGTGCATTGGGAATACGCCAGGCGAGCATGCGCATGTTGATCAGCGGGATCAGCGGGTCGTCGTCCCCCGCCAGCACCAGGGTGGGCTGACGGATCTTGTGCAGCCAGTGGATGCTGGTCCAGCCCAACCCGGCGAACAGTTGCCAGTAGTAGCCAAGCTTGCCGGCCGAGCGCACTTTGCTGGCGTGTTCGGCAGCCAGTTTCGAATCGCGGCGGAACGAGCCACCGTAGATCATCGGCGCGATGCGCACCACGTGGGACGGCTGGATGTAGCGGCGCGGGCTGGCCATCAGCCACAGCACCTTCGGCTTGCCCGGCACCATCACCGCACCCGCCGCCGTGGCTGCGAGGATCAACTTCTTGCACCGCTCCGGGTAGTCATAGGCAAACTGCTGCGCCAACGCGCCACCCCAGGACACGCCCACCGCATTCACCTGGCCATAGTCCAGGTAGTCGAGCATGCGCGCGGTGAGTTTGGCCAAACCGGGAAAACGGTACGGCCGATTGGGCGTCGACGAACCGCCCACGCCGGGCACATCGAAGGCGATCACTTCCAGGTCCGGGTCCAGTGCCTGGACGAACGGAAACACCAACTCAAGGTTGGCGCCGATGCCATTGAAGATCAGCAACGGCGTCAAGTGAGGCTTGCCCGGGCGTACCGCCGTGCGGATGGTCTGGCCATCCAGGTCGATGGTACGGAAGATGAACGGTTGCGGCATGCTCAAACCCTGTGAAGTGTTACAGCCGGAATGCGGTCAATGTGGGAGGGGGCTTGCCCCCGATAGCGGTGTGGCAGTTACAGTTGTATCAACGGACAGTCAGCCATCGGGGGCAAGCCCCCTCCCACATTTGAATGCATTTCAATTTAGCGTTCGTGTACGTAGGTGCCTGGCGCGGCCTCTGCTGCGGCGTAGGTTTTGTTACCCAAACTCGTCGGAGCCTTCTTCAACTTGCCCGCTCGCTCCGCCTGCCATGCCTGCCAATGCAGCCACCACGAATCCGTATGCTTGGTCGCATTCTCCTGCCACTCAAGCGGCTTGCCCGCCAGGCCGTCGCTGGTCTGGTAGCGCGCCTTGGGGTTGCCCGGCGGGTTGAGGATGCTCTGGATATGCCCGCTGCTCGACAGCACGAACTCGACCTTGCCACCAAACAGCTGCGCCGACTTGTAGCAGGACTGCCACGGCGTGATGTGGTCGTTGGTGCCGGCCAGTGAATAGATATCGGCGGTGACCTGCTTGAGGTCGATGGGCGTGCCGCACACTTCCAGGGCGTTGGCGCGTACCAGTGGGTTGTTCTTGAACAGCTCGATCAGGTCGCCATGGAACGCCGCCGGCAAGCGCGTGGTGTCGTTGTTCCAGAACAGGATGTCGAACACCGGCGGCTCGTTGCCCAGCAGGTAGTTGTTCACCCAGTAGTTCCAGATCAGGTCGTTGGGGCGCATCCAGGCGAACACCTTGGCCATGTCGCGGCCTTCGAGCACGCCGGCCTGGTAGGAATGGCGCTTGGCCGCCTCCAGGGTCTGCTCGTCGACGAACAGCGCCACCTGGGTGTCCAGCGTGGTGTCCAGCACGCTCACCAGCAGGGTCAGGGCGTTGACCTTCTTCTCCCCCAGCGCCGCGTAGTGCCCCAAGAGGGCGGTGCAGGTGATGCCGCCGGAGCAGGCGCCGAGCATATTCACGTCTTTGCTGCCGGTGATCGCGGTGACCACATCGACGGCTTCTTTCAGCGCTTCGATATAGGTCGACAGGCCCCACTCGCGCTGGGCCTTGGTCGGGTTGCGCCAGCTGACGATGAACGTCTGCTGGCCATTGCGCAGGCAAAAGCGCGCCAGGCTCTTCTCCGGGCTCAGGTCGAATACATAGAATTTGTTGATCTGTGGCGGCACCACCAGCAGCGGGCGTTCGTGCACCTGTTCGGTGATCGGCTTGTACTGGATCAACTCCAGCACGTCATTGCGAAACACCACCGCGCCTTCGGTGGTGCCCAGGGTCTTGCCCACTTCAAAGGCGCCCATGTTGACCTGGCTGGGCATGCCGCCGTTGTGCACCATGTCCTTGGCCAGGTGGGACAGGCCGTCGAGCAGGCTCTTGCCGCCGGTTTCAAAGAAACGTTTGACCGCCGCCGGGTTGGCCGCGCTGTTGGTAGGCGCCATGGCTTCGGTCATCAGGTTGATCACGAAGTGGCCGCGGCTGATGTCCTGTTCCGACAGGTTGCTGTCGCCGATCCAGTCGTGCAGCTCCTTGCGCCACGCCAGGTAGGTTTGCAGGTAGCGCTTGTAGAGCGGGTTCTGGCTCCAGGCCGGGTCGCTGAAACGGCGGTCATCGTTTTCCGGCACCAGCGCGGATTTGCCGAACATCACATTCTTGAGCTCGACGCCAAAATGGGCGACGTGCTTGACGCTGTGCAACGGTTGCTTGATGGCTTGGGTCAGCACCATCTTCGCCGAGGCGAGTAAATCCTTTTTACGTAACGCGATGATCGGGTTGAGCCCCAGAGTGTTTTCCGAGGCCTGGCGTTTCAAGTCATCGTTGTTCTTGTTACTCATCTACGACGCTCCATTGTCCGAAAGACGAGTACCGGGGACCGCTGCGCACCCAGTTTCGATACACAACACAAGCCTGGTACTGCGACTCGGGTGACCGTTGATACCGCATCGTCAAATGCAGGGACCTTGCCAGTTCCATTGGTTACCCGAGTTTAATTTTTTTCGCAAGCGGGCCAATCGTTGGCCACGCGACAGGGCATTCAAGCAGATGAAATTAGAAAATGCGCTCTAAAGAGCAAGACGCCTGAGCTAGAGCATCAGCCGTACGACCGACTCGCTCGGGTCGCGGGTTTTGCCAGCGGCTTTGAGTTCAGCAAGATAGTCGGCCCACAGCGCGTCCTGACGCACGGCCAACTGGTAGAGGTAGTCCCAGGTGAACAGTCCGCTGTCATGCCCGTCGTCAAAGGTCAATTTCAGTGCGTACTGGCCGGCCGGTTCGATCTTGATCAGCTTCACGTTGAGCTTGCCGAATTGCAGGATCGGCTTACCGTGGCCCTGGACCTCGGCGGAAGGCGAGTGGGTGCGCAGCAGTTCGGCAGGGAGCTGGTACACCTCGTCGGGCCCGTAGGTGAGGCCGAGGGTGTTGGAGGTTTTGTGCAGGTTTACAGCAGTAGGAAGTTTGGTCATGGCGATAATCCTGAAGAAACCGGCTTCAAAATGTGGGAGGGGGCTTGCCCCCGATAGCAGTGTGTCAGTCGCCGAAAGTGTTGACTGATCTACTGCTATCGGGGGCAAGCCCCCTCCCACATTGAAGCGAAGCGATTCTGTGTGAGGCTTACAGAATATAGCGCGACAAGTCTTCGTTCTGCGCCAACTCACCCAGGTGGCTGTTGACGTAATCAACGTCGATCTTGATCACTTCGCCATTCTGCGCACCGGCCAGGTCGCCGGCACTGAAGGACACTTCCTCCAGCAAACGCTCCAGCAAGGTGTGCAGGCGACGGGCACCGATATTCTCGGTCTTCTCGTTGACCTGCCAGGCGATCTCCGCCAGGCGCTTGATGCCGTCTGGCTGGAACTCGATGCCCAGACCTTCGGTTTTCAGCAGTTCACGGTACTGCTCGGTGAGCGAGGCGTGCGGCTCGCTGAGGATGCGTTCGAAGTCGCCAGGGGTCAGCGCCTTGAGCTCCACGCGAATCGGCAGGCGGCCTTGCAGCTCCGGCACCAGGTCGCTTGGCTTGCTCAGGTGGAACGCACCGGAAGCGATAAACAGGATGTGGTCAGTCTTGACCATGCCCAGCTTGGTGTTCACGGTGCAGCCTTCGATCAGCGGCAGCAGGTCGCGCTGGACGCCTTCACGGGACACATCAACGCCGCCGGAGTTGCCGCGCTTGGCCACCTTGTCGATCTCGTCGATAAACACGATGCCATGCTGCTCGACCGCCTCCAGGGCCTTGGCCTTGAGTTCTTCCTCATTCACCAGGCGCCCGGCTTCTTCATCGCGCACCAGCTTCAGCGCTTCCTTCACCTTGAGCTTGCGGCTTTTCTTCTTGCCTTTGCCCATGTTGGCGAACAGGTTCTGCAATTGGCTGGTCATTTCTTCCATGCCAGGCGGGGCAGAGATGTCGACACCGGAGACTTCGGCGACTTCGATCTCGATTTCCTTGTCGTCCAACTGGCCCTCACGCAGGCGCTTGCGGAACAGCTGGCGGGTGTTGGAATCCGAGGCCGGTGCGGCGTCTTCATTGAAGCCCATGCGTGCCGGTGGCAGCAGGGCGTCGAGGATGCGCTCTTCGGCGGCGTCTTCGGCGCGATGGCTGACCTTGGTCATTTCCTGTTCGCGCAGCATCTTCAAGGCAGCGTCGGCCAAGTCACGAATGATCGACTCGACGTCACGGCCCACATAGCCCACTTCGGTGAACTTGGTGGCTTCGACCTTGATGAACGGCGCGTTGGCCAGCTTGGCCAGGCGACGGGCGATCTCGGTTTTACCGACGCCTGTAGGACCGATCATCAGAATGTTCTTGGGCGTCACTTCAACGCGCAATTCTTCGGGCAGTTGCATCCGGCGCCAGCGGTTGCGCAGCGCGATGGCTACGGCGCGCTTGGCATCGTCCTGGCCGATGATATGGCGGTTGAGTTCATGGACGATTTCGCGGGGAGTCATGGACATAATGTTTGGCGGCCTCAAGCGGGAATAAGCCTACGGCTTACTCGGCGAGGTCCTGCTCCTCAATGGTGAAGTTGTGGTTGGTGAACACGCAGATATCGCCGGCGATACCCAGGGCGGTCTCGACGATTTCGCGGGCCGACAGGTCGGTTTTCTTCAACAGTGCGCTGGCGGCCGCCTGGGCATAGCCACCGCCGGAACCCATGGCGATCAGGCCATGTTCGGGCTCAACCACATCGCCGTTACCGGTAATGATCAAGGATGCGTCTTTGTTGGCGACGGCCAGCATGGCTTCCAGGCGGCTGAGGGAACGGTCGGTGCGCCATTCTTTGGCGAGTTCGACGGCGGCGCGCACGAGGTGGCCCTGGTGTTTCTCCAGCTGGCCTTCGAAACGTTCGAACAGGGTGAAGGCGTCGGCGGTGGCGCCGGCAAAGCCCGCGAGAACCTGGCCGTGGTACAGGCGACGCACTTTCTTGGCGTTGCCTTTCATCACGGTATTGCCCAGGGAAACCTGGCCGTCGCCGCCCATGACGACTTTGCCGTGGCGACGTACTGAAACGATGGTGGTCAAGGGGAGAGTCTCCACGCAGCGGGGCGAAAATGCCCTGATGGAAACTCATATGGGGGTGGCGGGGGGGATTTCAACCATAGGGGGTTATGGCGGACGAGTGGCGCTCAATGGTCTGACACACATTCCAGAGCGCTGCAAAACCAAATGTGGGAGGGGGCTTGCCCCCGATTGCAGTGTGTCAGTCACCGAAAATGTTGACTGATCTACTGCTATCGGGGGCAAGCCCCCTCCCACATTCTGATCGGTGTTGAGCTTGAATCAGCGGCTCTGGCGTTGTTGTAACAACAGGTTGCTAAAGCCCGCGCCAGCCAGTTGCTTCTGCGCCACAGTCAGTTGTTCACGGTTGCTGAACGGACCCACCAGTACGCGATACCAGGTCGCATCCTTCACCGTGCCGGACTCCACCGTCACCGACTGGCCCAGCAAAATGATCTGTGCCCGCACGCGATCCGCATCCGCCTGTTTGGGGAACGAGCCCGCTTGCAGGAAGAACTTGGTTACCGGCGCGGCCTTGGTCTCGGCCACCGGCGGTGCTGGCGGCGGGGTGATCCCGGCCAATGCGGCCTGGGCACGCGCTGTGTCGATTTTAGCGGCTTCCGCCGGGGTGACCGGGGTGGTCGGCACTTGCGGCGTCGGCAGGGTTTTCTCCGGCACGGCGTCCGGCGGCACGATCACTTCCGATTCCGGCAACAGCGTGTAGAAGTCGTACTTCGGCTTCACCGGGGCAGTCGGGCTCGGCGCAGTTTTGTTGGCTTCGGCCATTTTTGTGGCCTTCTGCTGCTCCTGCTTGACCCGTTTGACGTCATCGCCCTTGCCCGGATCCAGTTTCATCAGGAATACGATAAACGCGCCGACGGTGAGGCCGATCGCCATCCACAACCAGCCCGGGATCGGCTTCTTCGCCGGGGCCTGGTAGCGGCTGGCGCCGCGCTTGGGTGCAGGTTTTTTCTTGGCAGCCAACTTACATACGCTCCAGTGTTTCCAGGCCCAACAGTTCCAGGCCTTGCTTGAGGGTCCGTCCGGCCAGGGCGGCGAGGCGCAGGCGGCTTTGCTTCTGGGCTTCGTCGTCGGCGGTCAGGATCGGGCAGTTCTCATAGAAGCTGGAGAACAGGCCGGCGACTTCATACAGGTAGGTGCACAGGATGTGCGGCGTACCTTTCTCGCCGACGCTGTTCAGCACTTCGCCGAATTGCGCCAGCTTGGCAGCCAGTTCCTGCTCGTGCGGGGCGTCCAGCACGATGTGCCCTTCAACTTCGCTGAAGTCCTTGCCCAGCTTGCGGAACACGCCGGCCACACGGGTGTAGGCGTACAGCAGGTACGGTGCGGTGTTGCCTTCGAAGTTGAGCATCAGCTCGAAGTTGAAGCTGTAGTCGCTGGTGCGGTGCTTGGACAGGTCGGCGTATTTCACCGCGCCAATGCCCACCACGCGGGCGATGTTGCGCAGGTCGGTTTCGGCCAGCTCCGGGTTCTTTTCCTTCACCAGGTTGTAGGCACGTTCCTGGGCTTCGGTCAGCAGGTCGATCAGCTTCACGGTGCCGCCGTCACGGGTCTTGAACGGACGGCCATCGGCGCCGTTCATGGTGCCGAAGCCCATGTGCTCCATGTGCATCGGGTGGGTGACAAAACCTGCGCGACGCGCCACTTCGAAGACTTGTTGGAAGTGCAGGGCCTGGCGCTGGTCGACGAAATACAGCGCACGGTCCGCCTTGAGCACGCCGCTGCGATAGCGCACGGCCGCCAGGTCGGTGGTGGCATACAGGTAGCCGCCATCGGCCTTGACGATGATCACCGGCAGCGGCTCGCCATCGGCGGTCTTGAATTCTTCGAGGAACACGCATTGCGCGCCGTTGCTCTCCACCAGCAGGCCCTTGGCCTTGAGGTCGTTGACCACGTTGATCAGGTCGTCGTTGTAGGCGCTTTCGCCCATCACGTCGGCCATGCTCAGCTTGACGTTGAGCAACTCGTAGATTTCCTGGCAGTGCGACAGCGAGATCTCACGGAAACGGTTCCACAGCGCCAGGCATTCCTCGTCACCGGCTTGCAGTTTGACCACCAGGCCACGGGCGCGGTCGGCGAACTCTTCGGATTCGTCGAAGCGCTTCTTGGCGGCGCGGTAGAAGTTTTCCAGGTCCGACAGCTCGTTGCTGGTGATCGGGTTCTCCTGCAGGTAAGCCATCAGCATGCCGAACTGGGTGCCCCAGTCGCCCACGTGGTTCTGGCGGACCACGGTGTCGCCGAGGAACTCCAGCACCCGTGCCACGCCGTCGCCGATGATGGTGGAGCGCAGGTGGCCCACGTGCATCTCTTTGGCCAGGTTCGGTGCCGACAGGTCGATGACCACGCGCTGCAGTGGGCCGGCCTTGCGCACGCCGATCCTGGCGTCGGCCAGGGCGGCATCCAGGCGCGAAGCCAGGGCCTGGGTATTCTGGAAGAAGTTGATAAAACCGGGGCCGGCGATTTCGGCCTTGGTGACGCTTTCGTCGGCCGGCAGCGCGGCGATGATTTTTTCCGCCAGGTCGCGCGGTTTCATGCCGGCCGGCTTGGACAGCATCATCGCAATGTTGCTGGCGAAGTCACCGTGGGTCTTGTCGCGGGTGTTTTCCACCTGGATCGCCGGCGACAGGCCTTCAGGCAACACACCTTCGTTGACGAGTTGGGTGAGGGCTTGTTGGATCAGCTGGCGAATGGTGTCTTTCATGGTGTTCTCTTTCGACCGCAAGCGGCGGCGCGCGATGCGCAGGTGGAAAAACTGGGCATTATCCGTGGCGAGGGCGGGCTTGCCAACCTTCGCGGGACCTGTGGCCAGGGTTAATACAAATCTACCGGGTCTACGTCCAACGACCATCGCACTTGCCGGCCGCTGGGCATTTGCTCCAGGGCAAGCAACCAGCTACTTAATAGCCGATGCAGGGGGGCACGGGAGGTTGCCTGCAAGAGTAGCTGAGCTCGATAACGCCCGGCGCGGCGCTCCATGGGCGCAGGCACCGGGCCGAGCAGTTCGATGCCGCTCAGACCCAGTTCGCCCAGCAAACGTTCGGCGGCGCTGCACGCTTCATCCAGGAAACTCTCGGCCTGCCCTGGTTTGTGCGCCTCGGCGCGCAGTAATGCAAGGTGGGAAAACGGCGGCAGGCCGGCGGCGCGACGTTCACTCAGGGCCTGTTCGGCGAAGGCGAAGTAGCCTTGCTCGGTGA
Organism: Pseudomonas allii; assembly: GCF_055380095.1. Taxonomy (NCBI): domain Bacteria; kingdom Pseudomonadati; phylum Pseudomonadota; class Gammaproteobacteria; order Pseudomonadales; family Pseudomonadaceae; genus Pseudomonas; species Pseudomonas allii. Next base: position 436,389 of record NZ_AP039450.1, read on the forward strand.
GCTGGATCAGCAGCGGATGGTCGGCCAGGTGCGTCTGGATAATCACCCGGCCAGGCTCCTCGGCACGGCCCGCACGGCCCGCGACCTGTACGATCAACTGCGCCATGCGCTCGCTGGCGCGGAAATCCCCGGAGAACAGCCCGCCGTCCGCATCGAGGATCGACACCAGGGTCACCCGTGGAAAGTGATGTCCCTTGGCAAGCATCTGCGTGCCGATGAGGATGCACGGCTGGCCTTTCTGGATGGTGGCAAACAGCTGGTTCATCGCGTCTTTGCGCGATGTGCTGTCACGGTCGACCCGCAGCACCGGGTAATCCGGGAACAGGATGCCCAGGCGCTCTTCGGCGCGCTCGGTGCCTGCGCCTACCGGTCGCAGGTCGACTTTGCCGCACTGCGGGCAATGGCGCGGCACCCGCTCCACATGGCCGCAGTGGTGGCAGCGCAGTTCGCCGTGGCGCTGGTGCACGGTCATGCGCGCGTCGCAGCGTTCGCACTCGGACATCCAGCCGCAGTCATGGCACAGCAGTGTCGGCGCAAACCCCCGGCGATTGAGGAACACCAGCACCTGTTGGCCAGCGGCGAGGGTCTGGCCGATGGCTTGTTGCATCGGCCCGGAAATGCCGCTGTCCAGCGGGCGGCTTTTGACATCCAGGCGTAGGAAACGTGGTTGCTTGGCGCCGCCCGCCCGCTCGTTGAGGCGTAGGAGGCCGTAACGACCGGTGTAGGCGTTGTGCAGGCTTTCCAGGGACGGCGTGGCCGAGCCCAGCACAATCGGGATGTCTTCCTGGCGAGCGCGCACCAGGGCCAGGTCGCGGGCGTGGTAGCGCAGGCCTTCCTGCTGTTTATAAGAGCCGTCGTGTTCCTCGTCGATGATGATCAGCCCGGGGTTTTTCATCGGGGTGAACAGCGCTGAACGGGTGCCGATAATAATGTCGGCCTCGCCATCCCGCGCTGCCAGCCACGACTCAAGGCGCTCGCGGTCGTTGACCGCCGAGTGCACCAACGCGATGCGCGCATTGAAGCGTTGCTCGAAGCGCGCCAGGGTCTGCGGGCCCAGGTTGATCTCGGGGATCAGCACCAGCGCCTGTTTGCCGGCTTGCAGGGTCTCGCGGATCAACTGCAAATAGACTTCGGTCTTGCCGCTGCCCGTGACGCCGGCCAGCAGGAACGCGTGGAAGCTGTCGAAGCCTGCGCGAATCGCTTCGTAGGCGGCGCGTTGCTCGGGGTTCAGCGGCAATTCCGGCTGGGCCAGCCAGTGTTCGTGGCGGGCGTCGGGGGCGTGCTTGCGGATTTCCACCTGCACCAGGCCTTTGGCGAGCAGCAGGTCGAGGCTGTCTTTGCTCAGCATCAGCTTGCTCAGCAGCTGATGCGCCACGCCATGGGGATGCTGTGCCAGCGTGGCCAGGGCCTCGCGCTGGCGCGGGGCGCGGGCGATACGCGGGTCGTCGAGGCGCGCGCCGGGCACCATCGACCAGAAGCGTTCCTGGCGCGCTTCGGCCATTTCACCCTGGCGTAGCAGCACCGGCAACGCCCAGCTCAAGGTGTCGCCCAGGCTGTGCTGATAATACTGGGCGGTCCACAGGCACAGCTTGAACAGCGCGGGTGGCAGCGGAGGGGTGGCGTCGAGGATGGCCAGCGCGGGCTTGAGTTTTTCGGCCGGCACTTCGCTGTGATCGGTGACTTCCACCAGAATGCCGATCATCTCACGCCGCCCGAACGGCACGCGCACACGCATCCCCGGTTGCAACTGCGCACGCAGTACACCGGCCGGCGCCCGGTAATCGAACAGGCGGCGCAGGGGCGAGGGCAGGGCTAGGCGCAGAATGGCGTCGGGCACGCGGGGAGTCTCATATAAAGGCAGGCGGTGGCGCAGGGGCGGGAGCCTAGCAGACAGGGGAGGGCTTGGGTATGCCACGGTTTTCTGATGAAAGGAGGTTTTCAGCCAGATGTGCAGCTTGCGTGATTGAAAAGGTCTGGTAGAATCCGCGGCCTAATTACGTGCGGTATTCGACAATAGTGTCGAGTGGCGGCACGCTAGCCCGAGGAAGTGCCATGAAAGCCGATATCCATCCAGCGTACGAAACCATCGAAGTCACCTGCAGCTGCGGCAACAAGTTCGAAACCCGTTCGAACCTGTGCAAGCCACTGGGTACTGACGTATGCAACGAGTGCCACCCGTTCTACACCGGTAAGCAGAAAACTCTGGACACCGGCGGCCGTGTACAGCGCTTCGCAGATCGCTTTGGTGCTTTCGGCAAGAAGCCTGCTGCTACTCCAGCAGAGTAAGGCTCAAAAGCCTTATGGGCTTTTGCCAGCTGTTGAAAAAGGCGTCCCTTGTGGGCGCCTTTTTTGTGCCTGGGATTTGGCTTTCAGTCGCACAGGCCGACGTGTCTTGCCCCGCGCCGGCCGCCCTGGCCCGGGTGGATGTGCAGCGTGTGGTGGATGGCGACACAGTGCGCCTCAAGGATGGCCGCAGTGTGCGGATGATCGGCCTCAATGCGCCTGAAACCGGCAAGCAAGGCCGCTCCGACGAGCCCTATGCCGTTGCGGCCCGCCAGCGTTTGCAGGCGTTGGTTGAGGCCAGTGGCGGCCGGGTTGGCTTGGTGTTGGGGCGCGAGAGCAAGGACCGTTACGGCCGTACCTTGGCCCACCTTTACGGCGCTGATGGCGAGAACCTTGAGGCGCAACTGCTGGCCGAAGGTCTGGGGTTCCAAGTGGGCGTCGCGCCCAACGTCGATCTGGTCACCTGTCAGCAGGCAGCTGAAAACAGCGCCCGTCAGGCGCGATTGGGCCTGTGGCGCAAATCACCCGTGCTAAGCGTGGCACAACTCAAGCAGTCCGGCTTCGCGTTGGTGAGCGGCCGAGTGAGCAAGATCGAACGCAATCGCGGCGGAATCTGGATCGAATTGCAGGGCTCACTGGTATTACGCATTGCACCCGAACTCACTCGCCAGTTCGACTCCGCATTGCTCAGTGGTCTGCCAGGCAGGACAATCGAAGCCCGTGGCTGGGTGCAGGATCGATCCAAGCGGGGTGGCCAGGAAAACGGCCAGGCACGTTGGTTGCTGCCGCTGACCGACCCCAGCATGCTCAAATCGACTGATTAATAAAAAATTGTAGACATTTTTTTATTCGATTGTGAACAGTTAAGCCCTTGTATCCCGTGGCCTTAGACCAAAGTACGGCGCTTTGGGGCCTTGACACCTGTGACTACCCAGTCTTGTAGGGACTTTGCGACACGCGTATCCTCGGCGGTCCGTCGACCAACAGTAAAAGCGGAATGCCGATATGTCTGATTTGAAAACTGCCGCTCTCGAATATCATGCCCATCCTCGTCCAGGAAAGCTGAGTGTAGAGCTCACCAAGGCCACTGCCACCGCCCGCGACCTGTCGCTGGCCTACAGCCCTGGTGTTGCCGAGCCCGTACGTGAAATCGCCCGCGACCCCGAACTGGCGTACAAGTACACCGGCAAAGGCAACCTGGTTGCAGTGATTTCCGATGGCACCGCGATTCTCGGCCTGGGCAACCTCGGTCCATTGGCCTCCAAGCCAGTCATGGAAGGCAAGGGCGTGCTGTTCAAGCGCTTTGCCGGCATCGACGTTTTCGACATCGAAGTCGACTCCGAAAGCCCGCAGGCTTTCATCGACACGGTCAAGCGCATTTCCATCACCTTCGGTGGCATCAACCTGGAAGACATCAAGGCACCTGAGTGCTTCGAGATCGAAAAGGCCCTGATCGAACAGTGCGACATTCCGGTATTCCACGATGACCAGCACGGCACCGCGATCGTAACTGCTGCCGGCATGATCAACGCCCTGGAAATTGCTGGCAAGACCCTGGCTGACGCGCAGATCGTCTGCCTGGGCGCCGGCGCTGCGGCCATCTCCTGCATGAAGTTGCTGGTGAGCATGGGCGCCAGGCTGGAAAACATCTTCATGGTCGACAGCAAGGGCGTGGTCCAGTCCGAGCGTACCGACCTGAACCAGTACAAGGCGATGTTTGCCCACGCCACCGACAAGCGCACCCTCGCTGACGCCCTTGACGGTGCAGACGTGTTTGTCGGCCTCTCCGGCCCGAACCTGCTGAGCGCCGAAGGCCTCAAGTCCATGGCTGCCAACCCGATCGTGTTCGCCTGCTCCAACCCGGACCCAGAGATCTCGCCGGAACTGGCGCACGCCACCCGTAACGACGTGATCATGGCCACCGGTCGTTCGGACTACCCGAACCAGGTCAACAACGTACTGGGCTTCCCGTTCATCTTCCGTGGTGCCCTGGACGTTCGCGCCAAGCGCATCAACGAAGAGATGAAAGTAGCCGCTGCCAACGCCCTGCGTGAACTGGCCAAACTGCCGGTGCCTCAGGACGTGTGCGACGCCTACGGTGGCGCCAAGCTGGAATTTGGTCGTGAGTACATCATCCCGAAACCAATGGATAAGCGCCTGATCACCCTGATCTCCGATGCCGTGGCCAAAGCCGCCATCGAGACCGGCGTGGCCACCCTGCCGTATCCGAAGCACTACCCGCTGCAAAGCGTGGATGATGTGTTCAACGGCTAAGCCGTTGTAGCGCACCCACAAAAAGCCCCGGCTCTCGCGAGTCGGGGCTTTTTTGTGGCGACTTGGGCCTTGTGGAGACCCAAGTGTGGGAGCGGGCTTGCCCGCGATAGCGATGGATCAATCAGCTCATGTGGCGCCTGACACACTACAATCGCGGGCAAGCCCGCTCCCACATTGAATCTGTTTCAGGCCATAAATCTCACTAGAACAGATCGATCGGCGCCGCCTCATCCGCCGGCAGCGGGCTGCCCGGCGCAACGCCATTGCCCAGTTCGTTGACTGATGGCGGCGTGTCTTCGCTCTTGAACAGTTCGAAGTACGCGTTCGGCGTGCTTGGTGACGCCGCACGGCCACTGACCGGGTCGATGCGCAGGCTGAGGATACCTTCTGGCTCCGGCTGGGTGTGCGGCGGCTTGTCCTTCAAGGCTGCGCCCATGTAGCTCATCCAGATCGGCAGCGCGACGGTGCCACCGAACTCGCGGCGGCCCAGGCTTTCCGGCTGGTCATAGCCGGTCCACACGGTGGTTACGTAGTCGGCGTTGTAGCCGGAGAACCAGGCGTCCTTGGATTCGTTGGTGGTACCGGTCTTGCCGGCGATGTCCGGCCGGTTCAGCGCCAGGGCGCGGCGGCCGGTACCCTTTTTGATCACATCTTCCAGGATGCTGTTGAGAATATAAGTGGTACGGCCGTCGACAATACGCTCGGCAACTGCCGGCGCCTGTGGCTCAGCCGGGGTGCCGTTGGCGGCCGGCGTCGTGCCTGGGGTCGGCTCGATGCTGATACCGCCATTGCTCGGCGCTGCCAGGCCATCGGTGGCGGCCACGCCGTTGACCACGTCGCCTGGCACGCGTGGCGGGTTGGCGGTGAACAGGGTGTCGCCGTTGCGGCTTTCGATCTTGTCGATCAGGTACGGCGTGATCTTGTAGCCGCCGTTGGCAAAGGTGCTCCAGCCGGTGGCGATTTCCATCGGCGTGAGGGTCGCGGTGCCTAGCGCCAGGGACAGGTTGGGCGGCAGGTCCGACTTGGCGAAACCGAAACGCGTCATGTAATCGATGGTCTTGCCCACGCCCATTGCCTGCAGCAAGCGGATCGACACCAGGTTACGCGACTTGTACAGCGCTTCACGGATGCGGATCGGGCCAAGGAAGGTGTTGGTGTCGTTCTTCGGGCGCCAGACCTTGTCCAGGTACTCGTCGACAAACACGATCGGCGCATCGTTGACCAGGCTGGCGGCGGTGTAGCCGTTGTCCAGCGCGGCACTGTAGATGAACGGCTTGAAGCTCGAGCCCGGTTGGCGCTTGGCCTGGGTCGCGCGGTTGTAGTTGCTCTGCTCGAACGCGAAACCACCGACCAAGGCGCGGATTGCGCCGTTCTGTGGGTCCAGCGACACCAGTGCGCCCTGGGCCAACGGCACCTGGCTGAACTTGAGGCTGTCGTCCTTCTGGCGTTGCACGCGGATCAAGTCACCCACCTGCGCTACGTCCGACGGTTGCTTGGGCATCGGGCCCATGCTGTTGGTGTTCAGGAACGGGCGCGCCCATTTCATGCTGTCCCACGCCACATGGGCTTCGCCGGTGCGGGTCAGGACCTGCACGCCATCTTTCTTCACCTGGGTGACGATGGCCGGCTCCAGGCCGCTGATCGCACGTTGTTTGCCCAGTTCGGTGGTCCAGGCACTCAGGGTCTTGCCCGGCAGGCGTGATTCGGGGCCGCGGTAGCCGTGACGCTGGTCGTAGGTGATCAGGCCGGAATGCACCGAATTATTGGCGATGTCCTGCAAGTCGCTCGGCACGGTGGTGGTCACGCGGAAACCTTCGGTATACGCCTCGCTGCCGTAGCGGCCGACCATCTCGGCACGCGCCATTTCAGCGATATACGGCGCATTCACTTCCGGGGTTGGTACGTGGTAGCTGGCGTTTAACGGCTCGGCGATGGCGCTTTCGTAAGCGGCCTGGTCGATTTTGCCCAGCTTGTACATGCGCCCCAGGATCCAGTCACGGCGCTCTTTGCTGCGCGCCGGGTTGGCCAGTGGGTTGAAGCGTGACGGCGCCTTGGGCAGGCCGGCGATCATGGCCATCTGCGCCAGGCTGGCGTCACGGATGGACTTGCCATAGTAGACCTGCGAGGCCGCCTCGATCCCGTAGGCGCGGTTGCCCAAGTAGATCTTGTTCACGTACAGCTCAAGGATCTCATCCTTGGTCAACTGGCGTTCGATCTGCAGCGCCAGGAGGATCTCGGTGGCCTTGCGCGAAAAGCTGCGCTCGCTGGTGAGGAAGAAGTTCTTCGCCACCTGCATGGTGATGGTGCTGCCGCCGGATTGAATGTGTCCGCTTTTTACCAATTGCGTGGCCGCACGCACCAGGCTGCTGGGGTCGACGCCATAGTGGTTGGCAAAATTATCGTCTTCGGCCGAGAGCAGGGCGCTGATGAAGTTGGGTGGAATATCGGCAAAACGGATCGGTGTGCGGCGCATTTCGCCGAACTCCGCGATCAGTTTTTCATCGCTGCTGTAGACCCGCAAAGGAATCTGCAACTGGATACTTCTGAGGGCCTCTACGGAGGGCAAACCCGGACTAAGGTAGAGGTAGGCCCCGCTGAGCACGAGCAGCAGCCCGCAAACGATGGCGACAATGGAGTACCCGAAAAACTTCAGCAGACGAATCAAGGCTTTTGGATTTCCAGAGAAAAGAATGGGTTAGGCGTCGGGGCTGGCATGGCAAACGATGGATCGACCCGAGCTGCAGATAAAAGCGGCAAAAAACGCTGGGCATTAAAGCATTTTTCGACTTGGGGCGTCATTCGCACCTGCTCAACAAGTCGACCGAATGCATGACGCCCGGCGGCAATCAGGCGGTATGACAGGCAAAGCTTTAGGGAGTTTTATGGGAAAAGGATTTTTCACGGGAAAACTCGACACCTTGCTGGGCGTCGACATCAATGACACGGCAATCCGGCTGGTGGAGCTGGGCCGTTCAACCTCTGGTTACAACATTCGCGGCTACGTCACCCAGGCATTGCCGATACGCTCGGTGGTCGACGGCACATTCCTGGATCTCGAAGGCGTGGGGCGCACCTTGCGCAGTGCATTGTCACGGTTGGCGTCGTCGGTCCGTTGCGCTGCCGCTGCGGTGTCCGGGCCTTCGGTAATCACGCGCATGATCGAGATGGAGGCGGGGCTGAGTGACGATGAGATGGCCTGGATGATCCAGATGGAGGCAGACCAGTACATTCCTTATCCATTGGATGACGTGGCCATCGACTTTCAAGTGCGCGGGCCGACCGCCCTGGACCCAGGTCGTGTCGAGGTGCTGCTGGCGGCGTGCCTGAAGGAGCATGTCGAGGCTCGGGAGGCGGTTCTGGCGCTGGCCGGGCTGGTGCCGAGGGTGGTCGATGTCGAAGCGTTTGCATTGGCGCGCGCTTGCAGTCAGGATTTCGCCAGCTTCACGCCGAGCCATCGAGTCGATGGTGCACAATGGGCCGTGGACGCCCACGGGATGGGAATTGCTTGCGGGTTGGCCCTGAGGAGTTTCGCTTGAAGACACGAATCAACCTTTTGCCTTGGCGCCAGGCGCTGGCGGAGCGGCGACGCAAGTACCTGCTGGCGTGTTTGCTGGCGTTCGCCTGCGCGGCGCTTGCGGCTGTGTGGCTGGCGGACCAGGTGATCGACCAGGCCATTGACCGGCAAGTGACCCGTAATGACCATCTGGGCAAGCAAATCACCGGCCTTGATTCGCGCATCAAGACCATCGACGACCTGCAGGAGCAAAGCCAGCAGTTGGCACAGCGCATGAAGGTTGTGCAGGACCTGCACGACTCCCGCTCGTCCGGTGCCCAATTGTTGGATCAGTTGGCGCGCGCAGTACCCGATGGTGTCCATCTGCATGAAGTCGTGGCGAAGGGCGATACGGTGAGTATCAGCGGCAGTGCTGAATCCAGCCAGGATATCGCCCAACTGATGCGTCGCCTGGAGGCCGCACAAGGCGCCCATTTCACGCGGTTGCAACAGGTGCGAACCGAAGGTGCGCGCGGCAACAATGAATTCCAGTTGATGGTGCGACAGGGCGAGCCCGCCGAGGCGCAACCTTGAGCCCGTTGAGGCTCAATCTTTCTGCACTCACTCACAACGCTGCAAAATGGCCCCTACCTGGCAAGGCCCTGTTGGGCTGTGCGCTGGCGAGCCTGATATTTGTGGTGGGTGACCTTGTTTACCTGAGCCCGTCGCGGCAGCGGCTAAGCCAGGTCGAGGTGCGGGAAGTGGCCCTGCAACAGCAAGTCGCTCAAAAGACGGCCCTGGCTGCCAGCCTTGAGGCGCGCGTGCAGCAGTTCCAATTAATGCAGGCGAAAGCGGATGAGCTTTTCCGCGCGTTGCCGGGGAAATCCGAAATGCCCGGCTTGCTGGAAGACATCGCGCACTTGGCAGTGGCCAATGGTCTGGTGGTCGAGAGTGTCACGCCATCGGACGAACAGTCTCAGCCGTACTATCACGAGCAGCCGGTACAGGTCGGCGTGGCAGGGGCTTACCACGACCTGGCGACGTTCCTGAGTAGCTTGGGGGGGCTGGCGCGAATTGCGACGGTGCATGATGTTGTCCTGCGACGGGATGGCAAGCTGCTGCGCCTTGATCTACTGGTCAAGAGCTATTGGCTGCCGGGCGGTGGGGGAGGTGGTCAGGCCCGCCAACGACAATCCTTTGTCTACGAGGCTTCCGGGCTGCGCGACCCTTTTCAGCGGGTTGCCGTTCAGGTCGATCACCTGCCTGGGCGGCCAGCCCGTGCGCCAGATCTCGCCCGGCCACGCGCAGCCCTGGAAAGCCTTGCGCTGGACCAGTTCGAAATGGTCGGCACGCTGTCCCGCGGGTCGCAGGTCTTCGCCTTGTTGCGTGCGGCCTCCACGGTGCATCGCCTGGCGGTCGGTGACTACCTGGGGCCGGACCATGGCCGGGTCACGGCCATCGATGAGCGTTACTTAGAGCTGGTCGAGCTGTTTCCCGATGGTCAGGGGGCATGGCTGGAGCGCCCGCGAACCCTGGTGTTAAACGTCAACTCATAACGGAATCGAATCAATGAAAAGGATTTTCTCGTCCTTCGGTGTGGCGCTATGGATAGCGTTCACGGCGCCGATGGCTGTTGCTGTGCCCAATCGTGTAGACCTGATCCAGTTGCCACCCCCTGGCAACACTACGTCGAGCGCCTACACGGGTGACAAGCTGAACCTCAACTTCCAGAGCATCGAGCTGCGCACCGCGCTGCAACAGATTGCCGATGTGGCGGGCCTCAATCTGGTTGCCAGCGACGATGTGCAGGGCTCGATTACCCTGCGCCTCAAGGATGTGCCCTGGGATCAAGCGTTAGACTTGGTACTGCAAGCCAAGGGCCTGGATAAGCGGGTAAAGGCCGGTGTATTGCTGGTCGCGCCGGCCGAGGAGTTGGCCGCGCGTGAGCTGCTGACCCTGGAGTCGCGCAAGCAAATGGCCGAACTGGCGCCGTTGCGTCGGGAGCTGTTGCAGGTCAATTACGCCAAGGCGGCGGACCTGGCCAAGTTGTTCCAGTCAGTCACGGGCCTTGAGGGCGTCATCGATGAGCGGGGCTCGGTGGCGGTGGATGATCGTACCAACAACATCATTGCCTATCAGACTGGCGAGCGGCTGGAGGAGCTGCGCAGGATCGTGGCGCAGCTGGATGTGCCGGTGCGTCAGGTCATGATCGAGGCGCGGATTGTCGAGGCCAATGTCGATTACGACAAAAGCCTGGGCGCACGCTGGGGTGGGCGGCTCACTCGCGGCAACTGGGGCGCCGGTGGCATTCCGAAACCTCTGGCTGAGGGCGCGGAGCCGCCGGAAAACCCACCGAGTTCACCATTTGTGGACTTGGGGTCACTCACCGGCTCATCGGGCCTGGGCATCGCCTTTATCACCGACAACCTGCTGCTGGACCTGGAGCTCACTGCCATGGAGAAAACCGGCAACGGCGAAATTGTCTCGCAACCCAAGGTGGTCACGTCCGACAAGGAAACCGCACGCATCCTCAAGGGCACCGAGATTCCCTACCAGGAATCCAGCTCCAGCGGCGCCACCTCGGTGTCGTTCAAGGAAGCCTCGCTGTCGCTGGAGGTCACCCCGCAAATCACGCCTGACGACCGCGTGATCATGGAGGTGAAAGTCACCAAGGATGAGCCCGACTACCTGAACAAACTCAACGATGTGCCGCCGATCAAGAAAAACGAGGTCAACGCCAAGGTGCTGGTCAAGGATGGCGAGACCATCGTCATCGGCGGGGTTTTCTCCAATACCCAAAGCAAAGTGGTAGATAAAGTGCCATTTTTGGGCGATGTGCCGTATCTTGGCCGCCTTTTCCGGCGCGATGTGCTGGCGGAGAAAAAATCCGAGCTGCTGGTATTCCTGACTCCGCGTATTATGAATAACCAGGCGATTGCTGTGAGTCGTTGATTCTGTGCGAAATTTGATTCTTGTAGGACCGATGGGGGCTGGAAAAAGCACCATCGGCCGTTTGCTGGCCAAAGAGCTGCGCCTGCCGTTCAAAGATTCCGACAAGGAAATTGAATTGCGCACGGGCGCCAATATCCCATGGATCTTCGATAAGGAAGGCGAACTGGGCTTTCGTGACCGCGAGCAGGCGATGATCGCCGAGCTGTGCGGCTGCGATGGCGTGGTATTGGCGACAGGTGGTGGCGCGGTGATGCGTGACGAGAACCGCCGCGCGCTGCATGCCGGTGGTCGGGTGGTCTACCTGCATGCGTCGGTCGAGCAGCAAGTGGGTCGCACCGCCCGTGATCGCAATCGCCCGTTGCTGCGTACGGCCAACCCGGAGAAAACCCTGCGGGATCTGCTGGCGCTGCGAGATCCGCTGTATCGGGAAATTGCCGATCTGGTGGTAGAAACCGATGAGCGGCCACCCCGGATGGTGGTCCTCGACATTCTTGAGCGCCTGCAACGGCTGCCACCCCGTTAAAGCCAGGCCCGAAATGCGCTATTCTCGGCGGCGCGCCAACACCTCCCAAGGTGTGGCGTAGAGCCATCAGGCGACGTCAGCGTTTGACGTTGCCGGTCGTCAATACATCTTCAACGCGGGGACACATGCAGACACTTAAGGTCGATCTAGGCGAGCGCAGCTACCCGATCCATATTGGCGAAGGTCTGCTGGACCAGCCCGAGTTGCTCGCACCGCATATTGCCGGGCGGCAAGTGGCGATCATCTCCAATGAAACGGTCGCGCCGCTGTATCTTGAGCGTCTGAGCCGCAGCCTCGCGGCGTACTCCGTTATTTCTGTGATCCTGCCCGACGGCGAGGCCCACAAGAACTGGGAAACCCTGCAACTGATCTTTGATGGCCTGCTGACTGCACGCCATGACCGCCGCACCACCGTGATCGCCCTGGGCGGCGGTGTGATCGGCGACATGGCCGGCTTTGCAGCGGCCTGCTACCAGCGTGGCGTGGACTTTATCCAGGTGCCAACCACCCTGCTGTCCCAGGTCGATTCGTCGGTGGGCGGCAAGACCGGCATCAACCACCCGCTGGGCAAGAACATGGTTGGCGCGTTCTACCAGCCGCAAGCCGTGCTGATCGACACCGCGACCCTCAACACCTTGCCGCCGCGCGAGCTGTCGGCGGGCCTGGCGGAAGTCATCAAGTACGGGCTGATCTGCGACGAACCGTTCCTGACCTGGCTGGAAGAGCATGTGGACGCCCTGCGCAATCTCGACCAGGCGGCACTCACCGAAGCTATTTCCCGCTCTTGCGCCGCCAAGGCGCTGGTGGTGAACGCCGACGAGCGGGAGTCCGGCGTACGGGCCACCTTGAACCTGGGCCACACCTTCGGCCATGCGATCGAAACCCACATGGGCTATGGTGTGTGGTTGCATGGCGAGGCCGTGGCGGCTGGCACAGTGATGGCATTGGACATGTCGCAGCGCCTGGGCTGGATCAGCGCCCAGGAGCGTGACCGTGGCATTCGCCTGTTCCAGCGCGCCGGTTTGCCGGTGATTCCGCCTGAAGAGATGACCGAGGCAGATTTCCTCGAACATATGGCAATAGACAAGAAAGTGATCGACGGTCGACTGCGACTGGTGCTGCTGCGCCACATGGGCGAAGCGGTGGTGACCGACGATTATCCGAAAGAGATTTTACAGGCCACGCTGGGAGCGGATTACCGCGCCCTGGCCCAGCTTAAAGGTTAATAAGATCCCGATGACTAGTTTGCATGCCGACGAGGCGTTCCTCGGCCATTACCAGTTAAGCCACGACCCTTTTGCTCCACGGGTGCCTGGTTTCAAATTTTTCCCGGCCCAGCGCAAGCCAGTGCTCGGCCAACTGCACCACCTCGCGCGCTACAGCCAGTTGCTGCTGGTCGTGACCGGCCCGTTGGGCAGCGGCAAGACCCTGCTGCGCCAGGCCCTGGTGGCCAGCACCAACAAGCAGTCGGTCCAGAGTGTGGTGGTATCCGCCCGTGGTGCCGGTGATGCAGCGGGTGTCCTGCGCCAGGTTGCCCAGGCGCTGGACGTGGCCACTGCCGAGCCTAACGCGATCCTCAAGCAGGTGGTGCAGCTGGGCCTGACCGGCCAGGAAGTCTACCTGCTGGTGGATGATGCCGAGCAGCTCGACGAATCCGCCCTCGAAGCGCTGCTGGCGCTGGCGGCGGGCACGCCGGAAGGCCGTCCGCATGTATTCCTGTTCGGTGAGTCGTCGCTGATCGCCGACCTGGAGCAGATCAGCGGTGATCAGGAGCTGTTCCACGTCATCGAACTGCAGCCGTACGAAGAGGAGGAAACCCGCGAATACCTGGCTCAACGCCTGGAAGGTGCAGGGGCGGGTATCGAACTTTTCTCCGCTCAACAGATCTCTGATATTCACGAAAGCTCCGACGGCTGGCCTGGCACCATCAACCAGGTTGCCCGCGATGCCATGATCGAAGCCATGATTGCCAGCCGCACCGCGGTCAAGCGTCCAAAGATGGGGTTCACTATGCCTAAGAAACACGTATTGGCTATTTCCGCCGTTGTTGTGGTCGCTGTTGCCGCCGCCTGGTTGATTCCGGGTCGCAGCAAGGCGCCGACCACCGCCGGTGCGCCAACCGAGCAGGCGCAATTGCCACTGGGCAAACCCACGCCAAATGTTGAGTTCGCCAATTCCGGCCAGCCGACCAACCTGCCGATGGTCGGCCAGCCTGTCATGCGTGGCCCGCTCGCCGAAGAAGCCGGTGGCATTTCCGAAGGCGACGACGGCGTGCCGGTGGAAGGTTCCAGCGCCACACCGCCGACCGTCACGACCACTGCGCCGCCTGCTGGCGTGCCAGCCGGTCAGCCAGCGGCAAAACCAACGCCGGCACCGACTGTTGCAACCGCCAAGCCTGCGCCCGTGACCAAGCCGGTCGCGCCTGCGCCAGCCGCCAAGCCAGCACCAGCCCCGGCCGCCAAGCCCGCTGAAAAACCAGCTGCCACCGTTGCCAAGGCCGGTGCCGCGGGTAGCGGTTGGTATGGCAGCCAGCCTTCGGGCAACTTCGTGGTGCAGATCCTCGGCACCAGCTCCGAAGCCAACGCCCAAGCGTTCGTGAAAGAGCAGGGCGGCGAGTACCGTTATTTCAAGAAAGTGCTCAACGGCAAGCCTCTCTACGTGATCACCTATGGCAGTTTTTCCAGCCGTGCAGCGGCTGATTCTGCCATCAAGGCCTTGCCAGCGAAGGTTCAGGCTGGTAAACCTTGGCCTCGCACTGTTGCCAGCGTTCAACAAGAACTCGCAACAACTCGCTGAAGATCAGGCGGCCTTACCCAGGCCGCCCTCCCGGCACCTCAAAAAACTACAACAGCGTGCAGCCCTGAAGGCCGCGCGCTTTGTGGTGTCTGCGTCACAGTGGCTTTTGAGTCGTAGCGGTCAGAATTAAAAAAGTTTTGACTAGCACAGCATATCGCTTTAAACCTTTCATAAATGCGACATAGATTTGCGACATTTCGTCGCTAAATTTGTGGGCGTCTGTGTCGGTGTGTACAATGACCTCCCTTTTGCCCCCGCTAAGCCGGCGTACGTTCGGCGTGGAAGGTAACCGGTTGAATTGAAAAGAAATTTGCCTCGAAATAAGAGGCAGCCTGGTGAGAAAGTGTCTATGAAAGCAGGTCTGTACCAACCCGATGAATTCAAGGATAACTGCGGTTTCGGCCTGATAGCCCATATGCAGGGCGAGCCCAGTCATACCCTTCTGCAAACGGCCATCGAGGCCCTGACCTGCATGACCCACCGCGGTGGGATCAACGCCGACGGCAAGACCGGTGACGGTTGCGGCTTGCTGATTCAAAAGCCCGACCTGTTCCTGCGCGCTGTCGCAAAAGAGCAATTTGCGGTCGACCTGCCCAAGCAGTACGCCGTGGGCATGGTGTTCTTCAACCAGGACCCGGTCAAAGCCGAAGCCGCTCGCGAGAACATGAACCGCGAGATCCTGGCTGCCGGCCTGCAACTCGTCGGCTGGCGCAAAGTGCCGATCGACACCAGCGTACTCGGCCGCCTGGCCCTGGAGCGTCTGCCACAGATCGAGCAAGTGTTTATCGCAGGCGATGGCCTGAGCGACCAGGACATGGCGATCAAGCTGTTCACGTCGCGTCGTCGCTCGTCCGTGGCCAACGCCGCTGACACCGACCACTACATCTGCAGCTTTTCCCACAAGACCATCATTTATAAAGGCCTGATGATGCCGGCGGACCTCACCGCCTTCTATCCGGACCTGAGCGATGAGCGCCTGCAAACCGCAATCTGCGTGTTCCACCAGCGCTTCTCCACCAACACCCTGCCGAAATGGCCGTTGGCCCAGCCGTTCCGCTTCCTCGCCCACAACGGCGAGATCAACACCATCACCGGCAACCGCAACTGGGCCGTGGCCCGTCGCACCAAGTTCGCCAACGACCTGATGGACCTGGAAGAGCTCGGCCCGCTGGTTAACCGCGTGGGTTCCGACTCCTCCAGCATGGACAACATGCTCGAACTGATGGTCACCGGTGGCATCGACCTGTTCCGTGGCGTGCGCATGATCATTCCGCCAGCGTGGCAGAACGTCGAGACCATGGACCCGGACCTGCGTGCATTCTACGAGTACAACTCGATGCACATGGAGCCGTGGGACGGCCCGGCCGGTGTCGTGATGACCGACGGCCGCTACGCGGTCTGCCTGCTCGACCGTAACGGTCTGCGCCCGGCGCGTTGGGTCACTACCACCAACGGTTTCATCACCCTCGCGTCGGAAATCGGCGTGTGGGACTACAAACCCGAAGACGTCATCGCCAAAGGCCGCGTGGGCCCGGGCCAGATCCTGGCCGTGGACACCGAAACCGGGCAGATCCTCGACACCGACGCCATCGACAACCGCTTGAAGTCGCGTCATCCGTACAAGCAATGGCTGCGCAAGAACGCCCTGCGCATCCAGGCAACGATGGAAGACAACGACCACGGTTCGGCGTTCTACGACGTCGACCAGCTCAAGCAGTACATGAAGATGTACCAGGTCACGTTCGAAGAGCGCGACCAGGTGCTGCGTCCGCTTGGCGAACAGGGTTACGAGGCGGTCGGCTCCATGGGCGACGACACGCCGATGGCCGTGCTGTCCCAGCGCGTGCGCACGCCGTACGACTATTTCCGCCAGCAGTTCGCCCAGGTGACCAATCCACCGATCGACCCGCTGCGCGAAGCCATCGTGATGTCCCTGGAAGTGTGCCTCGGTGCCGAGCGCAACATCTTCCAGGAATCGCCTGAGCACGCCTCTCGTGTGATCCTCAGCTCGCCGGTCGTGTCTCCGGCCAAGTGGCGCTCGTTGATGACCCTGGAGCGTCCAGGCTTCGACCGCCAGATCATCGACCTGAACTACGACGAAAGCCTCGGCCTTGAAGCCGCAGTGCGTAACGTTGCCGACCAGGCCGAAGAAGCCGTGCGCGCCGGTCGTACCCAGATCGTACTGACCGACCGCCACATCGCGCCGGGCAAGCTGCCGATCCACGCCTCGCTGGCGACTGGCGCAGTGCACCACCGCCTGACCGAAAAAGGCCTGCGCTGCGACTCCAACATCCTTGTGGAAACCGCCACCGCCCGCGACCCGCACCACTTTGCGGTGTTGATCGGCTTCGGCGCCTCGGCGGTGTACCCGTTCCTTGCGTACGAAGTGCTGGGTGACCTGATCCGTACCGGTGAAGTACTGGGCGACCTCTATGAGGTGTTCAAGAACTACCGTAAGGGCATCACCAAGGGCCTGCTGAAGATCCTGTCGAAGATGGGCATCTCCACCGTCACGTCCTATCGCGGTGCGCAACTGTTCGAAGCCATCGGCCTGTCCGAAGAAGTTTGCGAGCTGAGCTTCCGTGGCGTCCCGAGCCGTATCAAGGGCGCGCGTTTTGTCGACATCGAAGCCGAGCAGAAAGCCCTGGCAGCCGAAGCCTGGAGCGCGCGCAAGCCGATCCAGCAAGGCGGCCTGCTGAAGTTCGTGCACGGTGGCGAATACCACGCGTACAACCCGGACGTGGTCAACACCCTGCAAGCCGCCGTGCAGCAGGGCGACTACGCCAAGTTCAAGCAATACACCTCGCTGGTGGATAACCGCCCGGTGTCGATGATCCGCGACCTGTTCAAGGTGAAGACCCTGGACACGCCGATGGACATCAGCGAAGTCGAGCCGCTGGAGTCGATCCTCAAACGCTTCGACTCCGCCGGTATTTCCCTGGGCGCCTTGTCGCCTGAGGCTCACGAAGCCCTGGCCGAAGCCATGAACCGCCTGGGTGCGCGTTCCAACTCCGGCGAAGGTGGTGAAGACCCGGCGCGCTACGGCACCATCAAGAGCTCGAAAATCAAGCAGGTGGCCACCGGCCGTTTCGGCGTGACCCCGGAGTACCTGGTCAACGCCGAAGTGCTGCAGATCAAGGTCGCCCAGGGCGCCAAGCCGGGTGAAGGCGGCCAACTGCCAGGCGGCAAGGTCAACGGTTTGATCGCCAAGCTGCGTTACGCAGTGCCGGGCGTGACCCTGATCTCGCCGCCGCCGCACCACGATATCTATTCGATCGAAGACTTGTCGCAGCTGATTTTCGACCTGAAACAAGTCAACCCGCAGGCGCTGGTCTCGGTGAAGCTGGTGGCAGAAGCCGGCGTGGGCACTATCGCCGCTGGTGTGGCCAAGGCCTATGCCGACCTGATCACCATCTCCGGCTACGACGGCGGCACCGGCGCTTCGCCGCTGACCTCCATCAAGTACGCCGGTGCGCCGTGGGAACTCGGCCTGGCCGAAACCCACCAGACCCTGCGCGGCAACGACCTGCGTGGCAAGGTGCGGGTGCAGACCGACGGCGGCCTGAAAACCGGCCTCGACGTGATCAAGGCCGCGATCCTTGGCGCCGAAAGCTTCGGCTTCGGTACTGCGCCGATGATCGCCCTGGGCTGCAAATACCTGCGCATCTGCCACCTGAACAACTGCGCCACCGGCGTCGCCACTCAGAACGAGAAGCTGCGCAAGGATCACTACATCGGCACCGTCGACATGGTGGTGAATTTCTTCACCTACGTCGCCGAAGAGACCCGTGAGTGGCTGGCCAAGCTGGGCGTGCGTTCGCTGGAAGAGTTGATCGGCCGTACCGATCTGCTGGAAATCCTCGAAGGCCAGACCGCCAAGCAGAATCACCTGGACCTGACGCCGCTGTTGGGCAGCGATCACATCCCGGCCGACAAACCGCAGTTCTGCGGCGTGGACCGCAACCCGCCGTTCGACAAGGGCTTGCTGGCCGAGAGGATGGTCGACATGGCCGGTTCCTCGATCAACGACGCCAGCGGTGGCGAATTCGCCCTGGATATCTGCAACTGCGACCGTTCCATCGGTGCACGCATCTCCGGCGAAATCGCGCGCAAGCACGGCAACCAGGGCATGGCCAAAGCGCCCATCACCTTCCGCTTCAAGGGCACCGCGGGCCAGAGCTTCGGCGTGTGGAACGCCGGCGGGCTGCACATGTACCTGGAAGGCGACGCCAACGACTACGTGGGCAAGGGCATGACCGGCGGCAAGCTGGTGATCGTTCCGCCTAAAGGCAGCGTGTACAAGACCCAGGACAGCGCCATCATCGGCAACACCTGCTTGTACGGCGCCACCGGTGGCAAGCTGTTCGCCGCCGGTACCGCCGGTGAGCGTTTCGCCGTGCGCAACTCCGGTGCCCACACCGTGGTGGAAGGCACTGGCGATCACTGCTGCGAGTACATGACCGGGGGCTTTGTCGCGGTACTGGGCAAGACCGGTTACAACTTCGGTTCGGGCATGACCGGCGGTTTCGCCTACGTGCTCGACCAGGACAACACCTTCGTCGACAAGGTCAACCACGAGTTGGTCGAGATCCAGCGGATCAGCGGCGAAGCCATGGAGTCCTACCGGAACCACTTGCAGCACGTGCTGGACGAGTACGTCGAGGAAACCGGCAGCGAATGGGGTCGTAACCTCGCCGAAAACCTCGATGATTACCTGCGTCGTTTCTGGCTGGTCAAGCCCAAGGCTGCCAACCTGAAATCGTTGCTTTCCAGCATCCGTGCCAACCCGCAGTGATATGCGCCTGAAGAGTTTGATGAGGTTTTAACATGGCTGAACGTCTGAATAACGACTTCCAGTTCATCGATGTCGGGCGCAAAGATCCGAAGAAGAAACTGTTGCGTCAACGCAAGAAAGAGTTCGTGGAAATCTACGAGCCCTTCAAACCCCAGCACTCGGCCGACCAGGCCCACCGTTGCCTGGGGTGTGGTAACCCGTATTGCGAATGGAAGTGCCCGGTGCACAACTTCATTCCCAACTGGCTCAAATTGGTGGCTGAGGGCAACATCCTCGCCGCCGCCGAGCTGTCGCACCAGACCAACACCCTGCCGGAAGTCTGCGGTCGGGTGTGCCCGCAAGACCGTCTGTGCGAGGGTGCCTGCACCCTCAACGACGGCTTCGGCGCGGTGACCATCGGTTCGGTGGAGAAGTACATCACCGACACCGCGTTCGCCATGGGCTGGCGCCCGGACATGTCCAAGGTCAAGCCGACCGGCAAGCGCGTCGCGATCATCGGTGCCGGCCCTGCCGGCCTGGGCTGTGCCGACGTATTGGTGCGTGGCGGCGTGACCCCGGTGGTGTTCGACAAGAACCCGGAAATCGGCGGCCTGCTGACCTTCGGCATCCCCGAGTTCAAGCTGGAAAAAACCGTCCTGAGCAACCGTCGTGAAGTGTTCACCGGCATGGGTATCGAGTTCCGCCTCAATACCGAAATCGGCAAGGACATCACCATGGAGCAACTGCTCGAAGAATACGATGCCGTGTTCATGGGCATGGGCACCTACACCTACATGAAGGGTGGCTTTGCCGGTGAGGACCTGCCGGGCGTGTACGACGCGCTCGACTTCCTGATCGCCAACGTCAACCGCAACCTGGGCTTTGAAAAGTCGCCGGAAGACTTCGTCGACATGAAAGGCAAGAAGGTCGTGGTACTCGGCGGTGGTGACACCGCGATGGACTGCAACCGCACCTCGATCCGCCAGGGCGCCAAGTCGGTGACCTGTGCCTATCGTCGTGACGAAGCCAACATGCCGGGCTCGCGCAAAGAGGTGAAGAACGCCAAGGAAGAAGGCGTGAAATTCCTCTACAACCGCCAGCCGATTGCCATCGTCGGTGAAGACCGCGTCGAAGGCGTGAAGGTGGTCGAGACCCGTCTCGGCGAACCGGACGCCCGTGGCCGTCGCAGCCCCGAGCCGATCCCGGGTTCCGAAGAGATCATCCCGGCCGACGCCGTGGTCATCGCCTTCGGCTTCCGCCCAAGCCCGGCGCCGTGGTTTGAGCAGTTCCAGATCCAGACCGACAGCCAGGGCCGCGTCGTGGCCCCGGAACAAGGCCAGTACAAGCACCAGACCAGCAACCCGAAAGTCTTCGCCGGTGGCGACATGGTGCGCGGTTCTGACCTGGTGGTGACGGCGATCTTCGAAGGGCGTAATGCCGCCGAAGGGATCCTGGATTACCTGAACGTCTAATCCCGATCCCAGGTTGAAATGCGATCAAAATGTGGGAGGGGGCTTGCCCCCGATAGCGGTGTATCAGTCAAAGATACTGGGACTGAACCACTGCAATCGGGGGCAAGCCCCCTCCCACATTTGTTTTGCGGTGTGTTCAAGCTACCGCGACAAATTGACCCGATAGACAAAAGGCACGGCTCATACCGTGCCTTTTGCGTCTGGCTCTGAGAAAATGCCCGCACTTTTTTTGCGGATGCCGACATGACTGCCCTCAAGAACGACCGTTTCCTTCGTGCCCTGCTCAAGCAACCCGTGGACGTCACCCCTGTGTGGATGATGCGCCAAGCCGGTCGCTACCTGCCGGAATATCGCGCCAGTCGCGCCAACGCCGGCGATTTCATGAGCCTGTGCATGAACCCGGAGTTCGCCTGCGAAGTCACCCTGCAGCCGCTGGACCGCTACCCACAACTGGACGCGGCCATCCTTTTTTCCGACATCCTCACCATTCCTGATGCCATGGGCCAGGGCCTGTACTTCGAAACCGGCGAAGGCCCGCGTTTCAAGAAAGTCGTCAGCACCCTGGCCGATATCGAAGCCCTGCCGATTCCAGACCCACACAAAGACCTCGGTTACGTGATGGACGCCGTCAGCACCATCCGCCGCGAGCTTAACGGCCGCGTGCCGCTGATCGGCTTCTCCGGCAGCCCCTGGACCCTGGCCACCTACATGGTCGAAGGCGGCTCGTCGAAAGACTTCCGCAAGACCAAAGCCATGCTCTACGACAACCCGCAAGCCATGCACTTGCTGCTGGACAAGCTGGCGCAGTCGGTCACGTCCTACCTCAACGGCCAGATCATGGCCGGTGCGCAAGCCGTGCAGATCTTCGACACCTGGGGCGGCAACCTCTCGGCGGCGGCGTACCAGGAGTTCTCCCTGGCCTACATGCGCAAGATCGTCAGCGGCCTGATCCGCGAACACGAAGGCCGCAAGGTACCGGTGATCCTGTTCACCAAAGGTGGCGGCCTGTGGCTGGAAAGCATCGCCGATGCCGGTGCCGATGCACTGGGCCTGGACTGGACTTGCGATATTGGTGAAGCTCGCCGTCGCGTTGGCGGCCAGGTCGCGCTGCAAGGCAACATGGACCCGACCGTGCTGTACGCCAAGCCGGAAGCGATCCGCACCGAAGTCGGCCGCATACTGGCCAGCTACGGCAAGGGCACCGGGCATGTGTTCAACCTCGGTCATGGGATTACTCCGGAAGTGAACCCGGAGCACGCTGGCGCATTCCTGCGCGCGGTGCATGAGTTGTCGGCGCAGTATCACGAATAACACGCAAAACAAATGTGGGAGGGGGCTTGCCCCCGATGGCGGTGTACCAGTCAGTACGACTATGACTGATCTACCCTCATCGGGGTGTAGCCCCCTCCCACATTAAAAGCCAGAGAAACTCAGGCCTTCGCTTGCCCCAACGGCGGCAACTTCGCCAGCTTCAACGCCACCAGCAGCGCGCCAATCAACAGCGCCACGATAAACGCGCCGATCCCGTTCCACCCGGCGAAGTGCCAGAAGAATCCGCCCGCCGTCCCCGCAATACTCGACCCCACGTAGTAGCAGAACAGGTACAGCGATGACGCCTGCCCCTTGGCCTTGACCGCGCGACGGCCGATCCAGCTGCTGGCCACCGAGTGGGCGCCGAAGAAGCCGAAGGTGAAGATCAGCATGCCCGGTACCACCAGCCACAGCGGGGTGAACAGGGTCAGGGCCATGCCGGCGAGCATCAGCACGATAGTGGCCCAGAGCACGCGGCGGCGGCCGAGGCGGTCGGCCAGGGAGCCGATCTTGGCCGAGCTGTAGATGCCCGAGAGGTACACCAGCGACAGCAGGCCGACCACAGCCTGGCTCAGGTCGTACGGATCGGCCAGCAGGCGATAGCCGATGTAGTTGAACATTGTCACGAACGCACCCATCAACAGGAAGGCTTCGAGGAACAGCCAGGGCAGGCCTGCGTCCTTGAAGTGCATGACAAAGCCGTCCACCAGGCTGCGCGGCTTGAGGCTGGTGGCGCGGAAGTTGCGCGATTCGGGGAGGATTTTCCAGAATACCGTGGCGGCGATCAGCGCCAGGGCACCGATGATCAGCATTGCGGTGTGCCAGCTGACGAAGTCGATCAACACGCCGATGATCAGGCGCCCGCTCATACCGCCGATGGCGTTGCCGCCGATGTACAGGCCCATGGCCAGGCCAATGTGCTGCGGGTGGATCTCTTCGCTCAGGTAGGTCATGGCCACGGCGGCCAGGCCGCTTAGCGACAGGCCCACCAGCGCGCGCATCAACAGGATGCCTTCCCAGGTCGGCATCAGGCCACTGGCGATGGTGGCCAATGCGGCGCAGAACAGCGCGGACACCATCACCGGCTTGCGCCCCAGCCGGTCGGAAATCGGCCCGGTGATCAGCAAGCCGAACGCCAGCATCGCCGTGGCCACCGACAGGATCAGGCTGCTTTGCGCCGCGTTGATGGAAAATTCGAGGGACAGCGCTGGCATCATCGGCTGCACGCAATACAGCAGCGCAAAAGTGGCGAAACCGCCGGAGAACAGTGCCAGCACTGTACGCATGAACATCGGCGTGCCTTTTTCGATGTACGCATCGTTGAGCTGGGCCACCACCTCATCCAAGGCAGTGGGCGGGACTTCTTGAGCGAGTGGAGCGACAGCAGCTTTCACGGGGACCTCGGGGAGGAAGAGCCTGCCGGGACCGGCAATGCAAAAAAGAATATAGCTCCCTAATGATTCTTTCCAATATATTGTTCGACCTGTTTGATAGCTTTAACGACCTAATGAGGCTTGCATGGAATTGCGTCACTTGCGGTACTTCATCGCCGTCGCCGAAGAACTGCATTTCGGCCGGGCCGCGCAGGTGTTGGGCATCTCGCAGCCGCCGTTGAGCCAGCAGATCCAGGCGCTGGAGCAGGAGGTCGGGGCACGCTTGTTTGAGCGCACCAATCGTCGGGTCGAGCTGAGCGAGGCCGGGCGGCTGTTCCTGCAAGAGGCGCGGTTGGTACTGGCGCAGGTCGACAAGGCGGCGGATGTGGCGCGCCGGGCGCAGTTGGGTGAACTGGGCGAATTGAAGATTGGTTTCACCTCGTCGGCACCGTTCAACTCCAGTATTCCCCAGGCGATTTTCGCGTTTCGTCAGGCGTTCCCGGCGGTGCATCTGAACCTGCAGGAGATGAGCAGTACTGAGGTGGCCGAGTCGCTGGTGGATGAGTCGATCCAAGTGGGCTTGATGCGGCCACTGCCGTTGCCGGATTCCTTGAGCGTGGTCGAGTTGATGCGCGAACCCCTGGTCGCAGTGTTGAACGCGGGGCATCCGTTGGTGCACGGCAGTGAACGTGGCTTGCACCTGGCGCAGTTGGCGGACGAACCGTTTGTGTTTTTCCCGCGCACCTATGGCAGTGGTCTCTATGCGCAGTTGCTGAACCTGTGCCGTGACGCGGGTTTCAGCCCGCACTTCGCCCAGGAGGCGGGCGAGGCGATGACTATCATCGGCCTGGTGGCGGCGGGGCTGGGAGTGTCGGTGCTGCCGGCGTCGTACCAGCGGATAAGGATCGATGGGGTGGTGTATCGCACGTTGTTGGATCAGGAGGCGATGACGGCGGTGTGGCTGGTACAGCGCAGAGGTGTGCAGACACCGATGGCGAGGGCGTTTGTGGAGTTGTTGACGCGTAAGGCTGCCCAATAACCTCCGGCAAGCAAGTTGATGTGGCGAGCGAGCTTGCTCGCGTTGGGCTGCGTAGCGGCCCCAAAGATCTTGGGAGCGCTTCGCACTCCAGCGCGGGGCAAGCCCGCTCACCACAACAGCCCGCTCGCCACAGGTACTGCGTTAGTCGTCAAATCGGCACTTTGCCACGGGTTGTCGGAAGGCTGTTTTCAGGCATACTGCCCCAAGTTCCTGAAAGGGGCTTGTGAGACTCTGAGGATCCTGGGCAACCAGCCATCGCAGAGCCAGGCAGGAAGCGGCGATGACAAGCCAACCTGTTTGTGAAGAGGGCGCCGAATGGCGCCCTTTGTCGTTTCTGTAGAGCCTGAATTCGTTTTACTTGGTGGTGCCGGTTTGCTCAAACAACTGCGCCGCCGACCCTGCCTCATTCACGCCATTGCTGCGCAAGCCCGCCATGATGTCGCTATCCAGATTGTTCACCCAACGGTTGTAGTTGCGATGGATCTTCCCATCCTTGTAGCCCAGTTCGCGGCTGTCGCGGTAGGTGATGGCGTAGCTGTTGCGGGTGTAGCGGATGTCGATGGCGGCGTAGTACTGGTTACGCACATTGATCTCGGCCTGCACCAGTTGCGGGCTCAGGCGTTGTACCGTCCATTCGCGTTTTTGCAGGGCGTTGACGATCACCATTTTCATTTTTTCTTCGCTGACCTGGGCGTTGGCCGGCAGGTCGTGCTGGGTGTTGAGGATCGGCTTGCTGGTGCAACCGGCGGTGACCAGCAGGGCCAGGGTGATCAAGGTGACGCGTAACAAGGAAGACATTCCGTTTTCTCCAATCGATTAAAAAGTCAGGACCAGCGGCGGAAGATCAGCGAGGTGTTGACGCCGCCAAAGGCAAAGTTGTTGTTCATCACGTAGTCGTGGTGCATCTCGCGGAACTCACCTTGCAGGTAATCCAGCTCGCCGCATTGCGGGTCTACCGAATCCAGGTTGAAGGTGTGCACGTACTGGTCGCGGTTCATCATCTCGATGCTGAACCACGACTCCAACGCGCCACACGCGCCGAGGGTATGGCCGAGGAAACTCTTCTGCGAACTGATGGGCATGCGGCTGCCGAACAGGCTGCTGGTGGCCAGGGTTTCAGCGATGTCGCCTTGGTCGGTGGCAGTGCCATGCCCGTTCACGTAGCCGATCGCGGACGGCTCAAGCCCGGCATCTTCCAGGGCCAGCTCCATGGCGCGGCGCATGGTTTTCTGCTCCGGGCGGGTGGTGTGCTGGCCGTCGGCGTTGCTGCCGAAGCCGACAATCTCGGCATGGATATGCGCACCGCGCGCCAGCGCATGTTCCAGTTCTTCGAGCACCAGCATGCCGCCGCCTTCACCGATCACCAGGCCATCGCGGCCACTGTCATAGGGGCGTGGGCTGGTTTGTGGGGCGTCGTTCTTCAGGCTGGTGGCGTAGAGCGCGTCGAACACCATGGCCTCGGTTGGGCACAGTTCTTCGGCGCCGCCGGCGAGCATCAACGGCAGGCGGCCAAACTTGATTGCCTCATAGGCATAGCCGATGCCCTGGCTGCCACTGGTGCAGGCGCTGGAAGTGGGGATGAGCCGCCCGGTCAGGCCAAAGAAGATGCTGATATTCGCCGCCGTAGTGTGCGGCATCATGCGCACGTAGGAGTTGGCATTCAGTCCCTCGGCCACCGAGTTCAGCAGCATATTGCCGAATGCCTTGATCTCGTCGGTGCTGCCGGTGGACGAGCCGCAGGCCACGCCCATGCGCCCGTCCTTGATCGACTCGTCGCCGAGCAAACCGGCGTCCTGTAACGCCTGCTCTGCGGCCCACACCGCCAGGCGCGACACACGACCCATGCTGCGCAGTTGCTTGCGCGTCCAATGGGCAGGCACGACGAAATCGTCGATCGGCCCGGCCAGGCGCGTGTTCAGTTCGGTAAAGCGGTCCCACTCGTCCATGCGCCGGATGCCGCTGCGGTTGGCGCGGAAGTTGGCCGAAATGGTCGCCCAATCGCTGCCCAGGGAGGTCATGCCGGCCATGCCGGTGACGACGACGCGCTTCATCAGCACAAACCTCCATTCACGGCCAGGACCTGGCGCGTGATGTAGCCGGCTTCGGCCGACATCAGAAAGTTCACCGCACCAGCCACTTCTTCCGGCGTGCCCATGCGCTGCGCCGGGATCATTTTCATCAATTCTTCCACTGGCACGTTTTCATCCAGCATCGCCGTGTCGATCAAGCCGGGGGCGACGCAGTTGACGGTGATCTTGCGCTTGCCCAGCTCGATGGCCAGGGCCTTGGCCGCGCCAATCAGACCGGCTTTGGACGCGCTGTAGTTGACCTGGCCACGGTTGCCGATCAAACCGGAAACCGACGTGATGCACACGATGCGCCCGGCCGCACGACGACGAATCATTGGCATCATCACCGGGTGCAGCACGTTGTAGAAACCGTCGAGGTTGGTGCGCATCACCACGTCCCAGTCGTCCTCCGACAGGGCCGGGAACGCGCCGTCACGGGTCAGGCCGGCGTTGAGCACCACGCCGTAATAGGCGCCATGTTGCTCCACATCGGCCTCGAGAATTTGCTTGCACAGCGCACGATCCGCCACGTCGAACTGCAGCACCCGCGCCTTGCGGCCCAGCGCTTCAACCTCGGCCTGCACCGCATCGGCGTCGCTACGCCCGCTGCGGCAGTGCAGCACGAGGTCATGCCCGGCCTGGGCCAGGCGCAGTGCAATGGCGCGGCCGATGCCACGGCTGGAGCCGGTGACCAGTACGGATTCAGTCATGGCGTTACGTCCTTCGATTCATCTAAATAATTGGCCGCCTGGGGCGGTCGAAATACATTCAAGCGGGCGCTGGCCTGGATACCTTCACTGGTCAGGTGGCATTCGAACACACCCATGCCATTGTCGTCTTCCAGGGAACGCAGGCCGTGGATGCTCAGCTCGGCGCCTGCCGGAAAGTGCTCCACGTTGCACTCGAACTTGCGTGTGCCAAGCAGGAAGCCCAGTGCCACCGCTTCACCTTTCTGGCGCGCGTGGCAACCGGCGTAGGCGGCGACGCTCTGCGCCATCAACTCGATGCCGACCCAGGCCGGCAGGCTGCCGTCAGTGCGGTTGAACAGGCCGCCGGGCTTGACCGTGGTGCGGGTTTGGATCTGTTCTTCATCGAACGACAGCACCTGGTCGATCAGGATCATGTCGCCCGCATGGGGCAGCAGTTCAGCGAGTGGCCAATCGATCATGGGGCCTCTCCAATAATCAGGCTGACGTTATTACCGCCGAAGGCAAACGAGTTGCTCATCAGGCAGCGTTTTTCCAGGGCCTCTGCGGCTTGCGCCCAGTGCAAGGCGGGCAGTGCCGGGTCGGCCTGGCCGTCCCAGACGTGCGGTGGCACCCGGTGGTGGACCAGGCTCAACCAGCAGAACGCCGCTTCCAGCGCACCGGCAGCACCCAGGGTATGCCCGCTCATGGGTTTGGTCGATGAGCAAGGCACGCCGTGGGGGAACAGGCTGGCGACGGCCAGGCTTTCCATCGCATCGTTATGCTGGGTGGCGGTGCCGTGCAGGTTCAGGTAGCCGATCTGCTCGGGCTGCAATTTCGCACTGGCCAGGGCCTTGCGCATCGCCTGCAACGCACCTTTGCCGGTGGGTTCGGGCGCGGAGATATGGTGCGCATCGCAACTGGCGCCGCTGCCCAGCAGGGCGATGGGGGCGGGCGCCTTGCTCATCAGGAACAGCACGGCTGCTTCGCCGATGTTGATGCCGTTGCGGTTCACCGAAAACGGGTTGCAGCGCTCGTTCGATACGGCTTCCAACGAGCTGAAGCCGTTAAGTGTCAGCTTGCACAGGCTGTCGACGCCGCCGCAGATCACCGCGTCGCACATGCCCAGGTCCAGCAGGCGCTGGGCGCTCATCAGTGCGCGGGCGCTGGAGGTGCAGGCGGTGGAGATCACATAGGCCGGGCCGCTCAGTTGCAGCCAGTCGGCGAGGAAGTTCGCCGGGGCGCTGAGTTCCTGCTGCTGGTAGTCGTAATCGCTGGGGAAGTGGTGGTCGCGCAAGTAATGAGCAATACCGCGACTGGCTTCGTCGATGCCCGAGGTGCTGGTGCCGAGCACAATGCCAACCCGTGAGGCGCCGTAGGTGCGGATCGCCTGGCGGAGCTCGCCCTCGATCTGCAACGCCGCTTCCAGCAGCAACTGGTTATTGCGGCTGCTTTGCTGGCCCAACTCGGTGGGTATGGTTGCCAGCTCGCCGCGCACCCCGGCCACCGGCAACATGCGTTCCGGCACCCAGCCACTCTCGGCGCGCATGCCGGAGCAGTCACCGGCAAACAGGCGGCGGCTGACCTCGGCCTGGCCACGGCCGAGGGCGCAGATCACGCCGAGCGCGTTGAGGTAGGCGCTCATCGTGCCGCTCCTAGCGGCGTGATGCGGTAGCTCAAGGGCTGGCCAGTCATGTTCACGCTGAATACCTCGGACGACTGGTACACAATCTGCCAATGACCCGGCAGGGTGCGTGTCAAATCCATCGCCTGCGCGCTGGGGTACAGCGCACGCACGTCATCCGCCGAGGTCAGTGCAAACAACAGCGCGGCGAACAGCTCGCGCGCCTGGGGATTGGGCGGCAGCAAGCCATCGGCTTGCCATTCGCCATCGATCAGCTTTTGCCGGGCCTGGGGGATGCCCAGCGGGTCCATCATCGACCAGCGAATGCCGCCGCCTTCGCGCTGGATCACCAACAGCCAGTCCTGGCTCTTGCCGTCAGCCAGGCGTTGCACATGCAGTTGCAGCGGCAAGGCCAGGGCCGGGATTTTCTCGGGCAACGGCGCCTGGCTGGCGCAGGCGCTCAGCATCAACAGGCAACCGATCAACAGCCAGCGCATCATGGAGCGGTACTCGCCAAAGGTTTGCGTGCCACGCAGTTGACCAGGGTTTCTTCACGCTGGCCCACCGGCGGTGCCTTGCGCAGCCCCCAGCGTTCCAGCAGGCCGAAGTCACTGGCGCGGCTCCACCACAGGTATGGGTACGAAACGTTTTGCGGGCCGAACTCAAAGCCTTGTTCGCGGAGCATCTCCAGGTATTCTTCGGCGCTTTTCTGCACATGCATCGGGTGACGGAACAGCCAGCGGATCACCCAGGTGTCGATATAGGCTTCGGTGGACTCGGCAAACAGCAGGTAACCGCCCGGCTTGAGCACGCGGTAGAACTCCTTGAGTGCGCGATGCTGCTCAACCAGGTGATGGAAGGTCTGGTGGCAGAACAGGATGTCCACGCTGTTGTCCGGCACCTGCAGGGTGGCGCAGTCACTGCCGATCAGCTCGATGGCCAAGCCCTGGCGCGCCGCTTCTGCACGGCTCAGTTCCAGGCTGTGCAGGTCCGCGTCAAGACCGATCAGGCGCTTCGGGGCGAACACCTGCTGCAACAGCTTGAAGGATTTGCCCTGGCCGCAACCGGCGTCCAGCAGCACCGGCGCCTGCGGCAGCGGCTCGGTGAACAGGCCGCGCAGGTCATTGATCGCTACGCGCAACACATGGTGCTGCCAGGTGTGACTGCGCAGGAACCAGAAGCCGAACCGGGTCTCTTCGACGTAGTTCTTACTCAAATACTGACTGCTCACGCCGCATCCCCTGCACAAATTTCCGACAACATCCGCAAGCGTCGCTTGGGCTCACTCACAAACGGGTTGCGCTCATCCCACGCATAACCGGCGAGGATCGAAGCGATCATCCGGCGAATCTCCGGCGAACTGCCCGGATGGAAGATCACATCCTGGAACGTCCCGGCGTACCAGCCTGCGACGTAGCAGCGGAAGGTATCGACACCGCGCTTTAACGGTTCGGCAAATTCGGTCTGCCAGTCGACGGTTTCGCCGTTGAGCTGACGATGCAGCACGCCGGCTGCCATGCTCGCCGAACGCATGGCGATGGTCACACCCGAAGAGAACACCGGGTCGAGGAATTCCGCTGCGTTACCCAGCAAAGCGAAGCCCGGACCGTGCAGGGCTTTGACGTTGGCCGCATAGCCGCCGATGGTCCGCGCCGGCGTATCCCAGACGGCGTTTTGCAGCACACCGGCCAAGCTTGGGGTTTCATCGATGAAGCCGCGCAGGCAGGCGTCGAGGTCAGCATCGCGACCGTCGAAATGCGGCTTGGCGGCGACCACGCCCACCGAGCAGCGGCCGTTGCTGAACGGGATGGTCCAGAACCAGATATCGCGTTTCGTAGGGTGTGTGGTCACCAGGATCTTGGTGCGGTCGAAGCCCAGGTGTTCGATGCGATCTTCGATGTGGGTGAACACCGCCTGGCGCACCGGAAAGTCCGACGGCAGATCCAGCTCCAGCAGGCGCGGCAATACCCGGCCGTAGCCGCTGGCATCGAGCACGAACTTGGCCTTGAGGTGGTATTCGCTGCCGTTCTCGCGGCGTACGTGCAGGTAGCGCGACTCGCCCTTGAAGTCCACGCCGACGATGGTTTCGCCGTAGCGAATCTCCACGCCTTGCTTGGCGGCCTGATCGGCCAGCAACTTGTCGAACTCGCCGCGCTGCACCTGGAAGGTGGTCGGTTTGCCGTTGCTGAAGGTGTCGCCGAAATCAAACGCGCTGTAGCGCTCGCCCCAGGCGAACGCGGCGCCGGTCTTCACCTGGAAGCCCGCCGCCTGCACGGCGTCGAGCATGCCGGCTTCTTCAATGAAGTCGATGCAGTGCGACAGCAGGCTTTCGCCAATCGAGAACCGTGGGAAATGCTGGCGCTCGATGATCAATACATCATGCCCTTTGCGCTTTAACAGCGCGGCGGCGATGGCCCCGGATGGACCGGCACCGATCACCACCACCTGGCGACGTTCCATTTCAACTGTGGGCACGAGGGCTCCTTGCCACATTGGCGATAATCACATTCATAAGGCGTGTTTCTGTTGCCCGGCCCAGGGCGCCAGCATCAAGCTGAAGGCCAGGCCCAGGCTGACCGATAAGCCGAAATTGCTCACCGCCGGTGTACTGGACACCGCCAGCAGGCCAAACGACAACCAGGTCGTCAGCGCCGCCAGCAATGTGCCGAGAAGACTGACCGCAGGGCCGCCGATCTGTTCGCGCATCAGGATCGCGTAGTCGACGCTGATGGCCGTGACCAGCAGCAGGCCGAACAGGCTGAACAGCGTCAGCGGCTGGCCCAGCCAACCGAGGCTGGCCAGGCTGCACAGCGCCGCCAGCAATGGCAGGGCGACGATGCGCAAGGCCCCGCCGAAACCGAACGGCAGGATCAGCAGCAGGACGATCAAGACGCAGGACATCAATTTCAATTCAGCGGCGCTGATCTGGGTGTCGGCAAACACCCGGTTCAAGTCGCCCAGGCGGTCGACCAACTGCACGCCGGGCAGATCCAGCGCTTGCACGCGCAGCAGCGCGGGGTTGTTCAAGCCTTGCAGGCTGACCATCGCCGCCACGCCGCCGTCCACCTGCCCAAGCCACAGCGTGCGCCAAGGTTCGGCCAGCGGGCCTTTCAGCGCGGCATCGATGTCTTGGGTGGGCAGTGCTTGCAACTGGGCGACTTCGGCTTGCAAGGCACTGGCGGGTACGCCGAGGTCCAGCAGCGGCTGCCAGTGTTGCGCGAGTGCGTTTAGCGCGTCGCGCAGTTGTTGCTGTTCGGCGGGCAGGCTGACCAGTTGATTGAGCGCCAGGTAGCCCTGGAGCTTGTCCATGTTCACCAACTGATCAAGGCGTTGGCCCAACGCGCGTTGACGCTCCAACAGTTGCTGCTGGTTGTCTGCACGCACCAGGAAGAACTGGCTGGTGGGCTGGAACCCGGTGATCCGCGCCACGGCCTGGGCCTCTTGCAGCAATTGCGGCGGCGCGCCGATCCACTGGCGGATATCGTTCTTGCTGTTCAAGTGCCACAGACCACCGGCGCAAAACAGCAGCAGTAGCGCCAGCAATGCCGGGCTCGGCACGCGCTTGAGCAACGACTCGCGCACCAGCCACAGGCATTCGGCAATACGCAGCGGCCATTGCGCCGGGCGCAGTTCGACGCCCTTGAGCAGCGCCGGCAGCAGGCACACGGCCGACAGGTACGCACCGACCAGACCCGCCGCCGAGAACACCGCAATCTGGGTCAGTGCCGGGAACGGCGTCCAGGCCAGCGCCAGGTAGCCGATGCAACTGGTGGCCAGGCTCAGGCTCAAGCCCGGCAAGGTGATGCGCAGCGCCGGCCAACTACGCCACGGGCTCATGCTCCAGCTTTTCGACAGGTAATGCAGCGGGTAATCCACCGCTACGCCGATCAGGCTGGAGCCCAGCACCAATGTCATCACATGCATATGGCCGAACAGCGCCACGCAGGCCACCGCGCCAAACAGCATACCCACCAGCACCGGCACAAACGCTAGCAGCACGCGCCAGCGGCGGAAGGCGAGCAGCAGCAACAACAGGATGCCGACGGTAGCACCGCCACCGACCCAGGTAATCTCCCGCGTGGCCTGCTGCTGGCCATTGGCGGCGTACAGCAAACCGCTGGCGGCAAGCAACTGCGCACCTTGCTGACCGGCTTGCTCGCGGCTGGCCTGGAGCAGGTCCGCCACCTGCAGCGGCAGTTTCATGTCGAAGGCATTGCCGGTGGTGCGTGCCCGCAGCAGCACCCAGCTTTTGCCGTCGGCATTGGCGATCAGCGCACCGCTGCCGATATCCAGCTGCACCGAGCCGTGTTGCGGTTGGCTGTTCTGGATACGTCCGGTCAGGCCGAGCCAGTCATCCTGGCTCGGCACCAGGCTGAACCCGGTGAAGGGGTCGAACAGGGCCTGTACGCGTTGCTGGATAAACGCGTCAGGGTGTTCGGTCAGTTGTTCGCGGTCCTTGGCTGACAGCATCGCCAGACGGCCACGCAGCAATTGTTCACGCAGCGCCGGCAAATCGGCTTGCAGGTTCCACTGCACTTTTTCAAACAAGCCACTGGCCTGCCAGCGCTCGCCCAACTGTTGCGCCACGGCCACGGCTTGCTGGCGGTCGGCATGCCCCACCAGCACCAGCATTTCGCGGTTCAGCGGTTCCTGCATGCGTTGTTCGGCTTGCTGTTCCAGCGCATCCGGGGTGCTGCCCGGCACCAGTTCCATCAGGTTGGCCGACAGCGGCGCGCCGTGACGCCATTGCCAGCCGGCCAGGGCCAGCACGGCCACCAGCAGGATCAGGAACAGGCGCGGCAGCAGGCGCTCACTGGGCAAAGTCGTGTTGCTCCGCGTCGCTCAAGGGCTGGGCTGCGGTGCTGTCCTGCATGCGCAGCAGGGTGCTGTCGCCCTGGGTTTCCAGCAGCTCGATTTTTTGCACCAACTCGCCCCCGTCGATATTGATCTGGGTGAAGACTTGTTTTAACAGCAGCGAGCGTGGGATCAGCGTCAGCTTCCAGTCGTTGGCTTCGCCTTTCAATTGCAGTTCGAAGTCTCGCTGCAAGCCGCTGCTGTCGCCCTGCAGTACGGCGAGGAACAGCCGATTTTGCTCGGCACCGGCGCTCTTGTTCGGCAGCAGTTGCCAACCATTGGCATCGCGACGGGCAATGCCCTGGGCGCTGATGCGGTAGTCCTGCTGCAGTGGGGTTTTCAGCAGCCACAGCAGACCATGGTCCTTGGCGAGCACGAAGGTGCCTTTGCTGACCAATGGCTGGGGCAGGGCGCGCAGGTGTTTTTCCTGGGTGAAGTTGCCGTGGATCACCGATGGTTTGGCCAGTTGATCGCTGAGTTGCTGCAAGTCGAAAGCGTGTGCACTAAAGCTCAGGAGCAACCCTATCAATAATGTGGGAGCGGGCTTGCCCGCGATGAGCCTGAGGGCGCTGCGTAGTGTCCGGCGGATCGCGTTATCGTTGAAGTCCATCGGGGGCAAGCCCCCTCCCACATGGGATTTCATTTCAGGGCCCTTTCGACGGCGTCGGTGAAGACTTTGGGGGAGGCCAACTGCATCTCGCGGCTGGCAATCTCTACTGCCACCTGCACGGTGCTGGCGCGGGTCAAACGCTCGCCGCTGGCTAAATCGGTGATCAGGTAATTGACCTTCAAGCGGTTCTCCCACTCCACCAGGCTGGCGCGCACGTTGATGGTCTGG
Organism: Pseudomonas allii; assembly: GCF_055380095.1. Taxonomy (NCBI): domain Bacteria; kingdom Pseudomonadati; phylum Pseudomonadota; class Gammaproteobacteria; order Pseudomonadales; family Pseudomonadaceae; genus Pseudomonas; species Pseudomonas allii. The sequence goes on from NZ_AP039450.1 coordinate 470,750, forward strand.
CCGAACACGGCGCCGCGCACGTAGCGCAGTTGCAGGTCGATCACCGGCCAGGCGTAGCCCGATTCGAGCATCGCCGTGTAGTTGTGGCCGAGCTTGTCCAGCAACGCGCAACGCGCCACTTCCAGGTACTTCACGTAATGCCCGTGCCACACGACGTTCATGGTGTCGACGTCAAAAAACGGCACGAGGATTTCAGTGTCGCAATGCAGTACGCCCTGGCTACGCATGCAGCCTCCAGTGTTGCTCGGCGATGCGTTGCAGGCACAGGCGCAGTTCGCCTTCCAGGGCGCGGTCTTCGATCACCGGTGGGAAGTCCTGGGCCAGTTCCGCGTGCATGGCGGCCAAGGCCGGCGGCAGCGGTCGCGCATCCTCGGCCTGGGCCCGCAGCCACACGCCCTGGTTGGCGGCGAGCAAAGTCGCGGCGGCGACTTGTTCGGTCAGCTCCAACACACGGATCGCATCGCGGGCGGCGATGGTGCCCATGCTGACCTTGTCCTGGTTGTGGCACTCGGTGGAGCGCGAGAACACGCTGGCCGGCATCGTATTTTTCAAGGCTTCGGCGGTCCAGGCGCTGGTGCCGATCTGCACCGCCTTGAAGCCGTGGTTGATCATGGCGCGATCAGCCGGCGCGCCGGACAGGTTGCTCGGCAGGCCGTGGTTGTAACGCACGTCCACCAGCAGCGCGAGCTGGCGGTCGAGCAGGTCGGCGACGTTGGCCACCAGGGTCTTGAGGCTGTCCATGGCAAAAGCGATATGCCCGCCGTAGAAGTGCCCGCCGTGCAGCACGCGTTCTTCTTCGGCGTCGATGATCGGGTTGTCGTTGGCGCTGTTCAGCTCGATCTCGATGAACGAGCGCAGCCAGTTCAGGCTGTCGGCCAGCACGCCGAGGACGTGGGGTGCGCAACGCAGCGAGTAGCGGTCTTGCAGGCGATGCAGCGGCGCAGTGGGCGCATCGATGGCCAGGTCCTTGCGCAGCCAGGCGGCGACTTGCATCTGCCCCGGGTGCGGTTTGGCGGCGAACAGGCGCTCGTCGAAGTGTTCCGGGTTGCCTTGCAGCGCCACCACGTTCAACGCGGTGATGCGCGTGGCCAGTTGCAGCAGGTAGTCGGCGCGGGCGAAGGCCAGGCATGCCAGGCCGGTCATCACGGCGGTGCCGTTCATCAGCGCCAGGGCTTCCTTGGGGCGCAGCACCAGCGGGTCCCAGCCCAGTTCGCGGTGCACATCGGCGGCCTGGCGGCGCTCGCCACGGAACATCACTTCGCGTTCACCGGACAGCGTTGCGGCCACGTAGGACAGCGGTGTCAGGTCACCGCTGGCGCCCACCGAACCTTCTTCCGGGATCAGCGGCAGCACATCGCGTTCGAGGAACGCGTGCAGGCGCTCCAGCAGCTCCACGCGCACACCCGATACGCCGTGGCACAGCGACTGCAAACGTGCGGCCAGCACCGCACGGGTGGCCTGGGCGTCGAGCAACTTGCCCAGGCCGCAACCGTGGAAGGTATAGAGGTGACGGGGCAGGGCCTCGACGTGCTGCAAGGGCACCGCCACCACGCACGAATCGCCGTAGCCGGTGGTCACGCCGTAGATCACGCCTTCCTTGTCCAGCAGCGAGTCGAGGAACTGCGCGCCCTTGGCGATGCGCTGGCGATAGGCGGCGTCATCCTGCAACTGCGTAGGCGCCTGACGGTTGGCCAGGGCCAGCACGTCTTCGATGCGCAAAGGGCGTTCGCCAAAGGTTACCGGCTCAAGATGCGGGGTCATCGGTCTTCCAGAAAGGGTAAAAGTTGAACCATTGTTGGGGCGCTTCCAGGCAGAACTGGCCCAGGCGTGCGGCGTAGCGTGCGGTCCACAGGGCTATGACCTGCTCGCGGGTGGTGCGTTTCCATTCGATCAGCGACGTAAACGGCTCGATGCTCAGGCGATAGCGGCTGCCGTGCTTGAGGCACATCAACAGGTTCACCGGGCATTTGAGCAGGCCGGCCAGCAGCCACGGGCCTTGGGGGAAAGCCGCGTCATGGCCGAGGAAATCCACGCGTACCGTGCGCCCGCCATGCAGCGGCACGCGGTCGCCGGCGATTGCCAGCCACTCGCCATCGTCCAGGCGCTGGCTGAGCAGCAGCATGGTGGCCGGGTCCAGCTCGCTGACCTGGATCAGGCGCAAGTGCGTAGCCCCGGCCTCGCCCAACAGGCGGTTGAATTGTTCGGCGTGCTTGGTGTGCACCAGCACGTTCATGGTGACCTGTTCACCGATCTCGGCCAGCGCGCGGCACACTTCGAGGTTGCCCAGGTGCGCGCCCACCAGCATCTGTCCGCGCTCGCCTCGCAGTTGCCCGCGCAATTGCGCCGGGTCATTGATCTCGATCTGTTCCAGGCGCAGCTTGCCGTTCCACACGTCGAGCTTGTCGAGCAAGGCGTCGGCAAAGGCCATGAACTGGCCGAAGACTTTCCAGTGGGTAGGGCGCAGTTCGTCACGCCCGCTCCAGTCGGCCAGGCGCTGCTGGTATTGCCAGGCGCTCTGGCGCGCGGTGCGGCCGAACAGGAAGAAGTACAGGACGATGCCGTACAACACCGGGCTCAGCAGCCGACGACCAAGGACCTTGGCGGCGAAGGCGGTGAGTTTCATCAGCCAATAGCTGCCGCGCTCCTCGCGGTCGGCCCAGTGTTTAGTGCTGTCGTTCATGCCTGCCACCGCCGCCACAGGATCATCGGCGCGCGGATCAGCATGCCGAAGAACAGACGGGTGTGCATGGCCGAGATGCGCACGTTGTCGCGGAACAGGCGGAAGTGCGACAGGCCATCGGCCGGGTAATGCACCTGGGTCGGCAGCCAGCGCATCGGCTGGTTGCGCCAGGCCAGGCGCACCAGGATGTCGGAGTCGAAGTCCATGTGCGTGCCGATGTAGGCCGAGTCCATCAGCGCCAGCACCGGTGCCAGCGGGTACACGCGAAAACCGCACATCGAGTCGCGGATCTGCAACGACAGGGTGTTGATCCACACCCACACGTGGGTCAGGTAGCGCGCATACAAACGGCCCTTGGGCACGCTGTCGTCGTATTCCGGGTAGCCGCAGATGATTGCATCGGGGTGCCGGCGCGAGGTGTCGATAAAGGTCTCGACTTCGCGCAGGTCGTGCTGGCCGTCGGCGTCGACTTGCAGGGCGTGGCTGAAACCCAGGCGTGCGGCTTCGCGAAAGCCGGCCATCACTGCGCCGCCTTTGCCCTGGTTGCTGGGCAAGGTCAGCAGGATGACGTTTTCCAGGGTTGCCAGTTGCGCCAATACCGCCGCGCACGCCGGGCTGCTGCCGTCATCCACCAGCAGGCAGGGCAGGCCGCTGTCCAGCAGGCTGCGGACTACGGCCGGCACGGCGGCTTCGTGGTTGTAGACCGGGATCAGGGCGCAGGGGTTATGCATTGCTCACCCGACCGGCTGATAAATAACAAGCCCGTAGGCCACAAAAGCTTATTCACTTGGCTTCTCCAGCAAAATCCGGCCGCTGGAGCAGGCCGCAACACCATTGCGATAGGCGAAATACAATTTGCCGCGCTGCGCATCAAAGCGCAGGTGCAGTTCGATGGCATCGCCTGGGCGCACCAGTTGCTGGAACTTGAGCACTTCCATACCCGCAAAACTCGGTGGCAAATCGAGCAGTTGCTGGCCCAGGTTGAACGCCCACTCGACCTGCACCACGCCCGGCAGCACCGGCGTGACCGGGAAGTGGCCGCTGAAGTAGGCCAGATCTGGCGGTACGCTCAGTTGCACGGTCCATTCGCCATTGGCTTCGACGCGCTCCAAGACTTCCGGTGCCTTGGGCCGGGGTGCCAGCAGCAGTGCCTCGACGTCGGCCTGAGGCAGTTTGCCCTGGCTGTTCAGCGGTAGCTGTCTCAGCAACCGCCAACGACGCGGCAGCGCCAGGGCTTCGCAGTGCTGGCTGAGGTGTTGGCGCAAGGTTTGGGTGACGGTTCGGCGGCCTTGATTGCGCAACGCATGCAGGCCTTCAGCGCTCAACACCACCAGCGCCCCGAGTGAAGCGCGATTTTCCTGGACTACGCCCAGACGGGTTTCGGCGACCCACGGGTGGGCCATCAGCGCGTGTTCCAGCATGGGCAGGGAGATGCGTTTTTCTTCCAGCTTGACGATGCGATCCAGGCGGCCAAGCAGCTCGAAACGGCCATCGGCATGGATGCGTGCGGCGTCGGCGGTTTGTTCGACATGCCCCTCAGGCAGGTAAGGCGATACAATGCGCAGGGCGCCGTCGGCATTCTGGCTCAGTTGCACGTCGGCAAAGGGCTGCCAGGGCTGTGCGCCTTGGCGCCAGGCGATGCCGCCGGTTTCCGAGCTGCCGAGAATCTCGGTCGGCCACTGTTGCAAGCGGTCGTACAGGCTGCCGGCGGCGTCCACCGGCAATGCGCCGCCGGACGAAAACACCCGCGACACCTGGCTCAGCGCCGGCCAGTCGAGGTTGTCGCCCATGCGCTTGAGCAATGCCGGGCTGGCAACCCAGGCAAACTGGGCATGTTCGCGGCTGGCGCGCTGCATGTCTTCAGGGAAGGCCAGTTGCTTGCGCACAAAGGTACGGCCGGCGCACAGCGGCCACAGCACACGGAACAGCAAGCCGTAGATGTGCTGGGTGGCGACGCTGCCGATGATGCAGGCGTCCTTGAGGTCCTGGCCCCACAGGGTTTCCAGGGCCTCGATCTCGTTGGCCAGTTGGCGCAGGGTCTTGTCGATGCGCTTGGGCTCGCCGCTGGAGCCGGAGGTGCACAGGCTCAGGTGGCAAGTGTCCAGGTCGAGTACGGTAGCGCTCAGTGGCGCCGCATACAGCGCCTCAAGGTCAGCCGCTTCGGTCAGCCAGGCATCGACGGCCTCATCCCAGCGTTGGCGGGTCTGAGGTTGCAGGTCGGCCGGCAGCAACACGCTGACCCCGGCCCGCCAGGCACCCAGCAGAGCAATCGCCAGCAGGCCCGCGTCTTCCAGGTACACGGCCAGGCGCTGGATACCGCGCGCTTGCAGGCCTGCGGCCAGGCTCAGGGAGTATGCCCACAGCTGGGCGTGATTCATGGCAGGTTCGGTGGTGACCGGACGCTGTTCCAGCGGCTCAAGCAACACATGCTCAAGTTTCAACCCATTCATACGCGGCCTCGAACCCTTTGTCGTACCAGCCATTCCACGGCAAACAACAGCCCCATCAGCCCGTAGGCGATCAGGCCGTTGTACAACGTCCACCAGCTCAGCGGCGCCCACAGGGTGAGGGCGGCGGCGAGCAAGCCATTACACAGAAAAAACACACTCCACACCACGGTGACCTGGCGGGTATACACGATGGCATGCGGGGGCAATACCGGGTCGGTCATGCGCGCCAGGCGCTCGACCATCGGCGGGCCGTATTTGAGGCTCAAACCAAACAACGCCAGCATGAACGCGCTGACCAGGCTCGGGTACCAGCGCAGCAAGTGCGGGTTGTCGAACCAGGCCAGCAACAGGCAGAACACGATCACCGCCAGCGCCATCCAGCGGCTGCCGGGACGTCGTGCACCGGTCAGCGCGCGCAGCAGCCACAGGCCACCCAGCAACAGGCCGAATTGCCACGGTGCGAAGTGTTCGGTGCCGTAATACACCGCAAAGGGGTACAGCAGCCCCGCCAGCAACAGGCCAAGGCCGATCAGCCGGCTCATGCGGCAGGCGTGACCAGACGGTACACCGCCTCAACCACGTCGTTCACGGTGCGCACCGCCTTGAATTCCTCGGCGGCGATCTTCTTGCCGGTCTGGCGCTTGATATGGTCGATCAAGTCGACGGCATCGATGCTGTCGATTTCCAGGTCCTGGTACAGATTGGCGTCCAGGGTGACGCGTTCCGGCGGCAGTTCAAACAGTTCCACCAAGGCATCGCGCAGGGTGTTGAAAATATCGTCACGAGTTTGCATGGTCCGGTCTCAAGCTGCCTGTCTGGCCGTGACGAACGCCGCAAGGCTGGCCACGTTGGTGAAGTGATTGCGGGTGTCCTTGGCGTCGGCATCGATCTTGATGCCGTACTTTTTCTGGATCGCCAGGCCCAGTTCCAGGGCGTCTACCGAATCCAGGCCGAGGCCTTCGCCGAACAGGGTCTGCTCGCTGCCGATGTCGTCGACGCTGATGTCTTCCAGGCCCAGGGCCTCGATGATCAGCGCCTTTATGTCGTGCTCAAGGCGGTGTTGGTCGCTCATCTTCGGCGAGCTCCTTAATAAAATAGTGATGCAGGTAATCGTTGAGCTTGCGTGAGGCCTGGGGCGCGGGCCCCAGTGTTGCGAACGCCTGTGGTTCTATATCGGCACCCACCCGCAAACTGAAGTGCACGCGGCATTTAGGGATGCGATACCAGGGTTCGGCTTTGGTCAGCGTGGTCGGGCTGACCTTGATCACCACGGGGGTGATGATTGTCGCACCCCGCAGTGCAATGGCGGCACCGCCGCGATGAAAGGCAGGCGCCGCGCCGGGTGTGGTGCGGGTGCCCTCGGGAAAGATGATCAGGGTCTGGCCGCTGCGCAGGGCGTCTGCGGCAGCATCGAGCATCTCGGCACTGCCGTCGTTGCTGATATAACCGGCGTCGCGCACCGGGCCGCGGGTGAACGGGTTCTGCCACAGGCTCTGCTTGACCACGCAGTTGGCCTGGCGCACCAGGCCGATCAGGAACACCACGTCGATCAGCGACGGGTGGTTGGCGATGATCATCTGGCCCGGACGGCCCAGCTTTCCGGCGCCTTCGACGCTGTAGGTCAGCACGCCGGCGCGTTGCATCAGGCGGATAAAGAACCAGAACAGCCAACTGATGGTGTGGCGGGCGCGGCTGCGGTGTTTTGCAGCGCTGCCTGGCAGGCAACTGAGCAATGGAAACACCAGCAAACGCAGGCACAACCCGCCGAAGCCGAACAGCGCAAAGCTGGCGGCGGTGGCGAACAGACGCCAGTAATAGGCGTCCCGTGGTTTGTCATTCAGGGCTTGCGTTGCCAGTTCCATACGCGGTTCTTCCAGGCATGTTGGCAGGCGACCTGTTCGGTGAGCAGGGTGCGCAGCAGGTTCAGGGCGTGGGGCCACTGGGTTTGAGTGTGTTGGACAGTGCCGCTGTTCAGTTCCAACTGCCACTCGTCGCCCGGCGTCAGCAGCAGACCGAGGGCGTAGGGGAAGGGTACGTCAACGATCCAGCTGGCATAGGCTTCGGGCGGCTGCTCCTCGGTAATCACCAGTAAAACCGCTGGCGCGCCCTCGTTGAGCAGCGCGGCGGCTTCGAGCATGCCGTGCTCCAGGCCATCGCCGGCGGCGGCGAGGGCGGTCATTTCGCTGGTTTCATTGCGCAGGATCGACCAAAGGCCAATTACCGCGTTGTGCACCGACAGGCTGAACTGGGTCGGCGACAGCGGCTGCTCGCTGGCCAGGTCGCTGAGGATGTCGAGGGTGCGCGGGGTCTCGCCATGCCGGGAAATAAACACCAGCGGCAGGTCCTGCAGGCCTTCGGCCAACGGCCAACCCACGCTGAACGCCATGCGCGCCAGCCTGCTCAGGCGGCGGCGCTGCATGGCTGGCAGGAACGAGACGTCGGGGGCTGCATCACTTGCGGGCAGCAACGCCGGTGCCTGACACCAGGCGCGCCAGTCGTCCACGCTATCGAGCCCGGGGGCCCAGGCGCGCCATTGGGCGATGTTGAAAGTGATCACTGAGAAGTTATCCCGCCCCTGCGGGCTTCCATGTGCGGCTGTTGGCCCCGAATACCGGGACAGGGAACAATAGCCGAATGGCGCGCATTATCCCGGTGCCGTGGGGTTCTAGCAAACTTTGGTAAAGATTTGTGCACGGTCGATTACGAAATAGTGGAAAGAATTTACAGATTGTCCTTTACCCAGGGGCTGGCTGGATTGTCGGACCGTTCTTTTTAATCTGTGGGCTGTATATGACAGTCATCGCGCCAATGGCATCGTGATGCAGCAGTGCATGGATGAACGAGGTAGCTAACAGGCGCTTTTGCCCTCTACACTCGGACATTCATTGATACACGGAGGTTTTTCCATGCGGCGTGTGGTGTTCAATCAAAAAGGCGGCGTTGGCAAGTCCAGCATCGCCTGCAACCTGGCGGCAGTCAGCGCCAGCGAAGGTTATCGAACCCTGTTGGTGGACCTCGATGCGCAAGCCAATTCAACCCAATACCTCACTGGGCTGACCGGCGACGATATACCCATGGGCATTGCCGAATTCTTCAAGCAAACCTTGTCTTCCGGGCCGTTTTCGAAGAAAAACCGGGTGGATATCTACGAGACGCCCTTCGACAACCTGCACGTGATCACCGCAACCGCAGAATTGGCGGACCTGCAGCCCAAGCTCGAAGCCAAGCACAAGATCAACAAGCTGCGAAAGTTGCTGGATGAGCTGAGCGAAGATTACGACCGGATTTACCTGGATACGCCACCAGCACTGAATTTTTATGCGGTTTCGGCGCTGATTGCCGCTGATCGCGTGCTGATCCCCTTCGATTGCGACAGCTTCTCGCGTCAGGCCCTCTATGGCCTGCTGGCGGAAATCGAAGAGTTGAAGGAAGACCACAACGAAGGCCTTGAAGTGGAAGGCATCGTGGTCAACCAGTTCCAGGCCCGGGCGAGCCTGCCGCAGCAGATGCTGGAGGAGCTGATTGCAGAAGGCTTGCCGGTATTACCGGTGTACCTGGCCAGTTCCGTGCGCATGCGCGAGTCGCACCAGGAGAGCAAGCCGCTGATCCACCTGGACCCACGGCATAAGCTGACACAGCAGTTTGTGGAGTTGCATAACCTGCTGGAAAACGCGTGATCTAAAAGACAACACAAAACCCCTGTGGGAGGGGGCTTGCTCCCGATAGCAGAGTGTCAGTCAACCCATTCATCAACTGACCCACCGCGATCGGGAGCAAGCCCCCTCCCACTTTTGATCTGTGTTGTGCTCAGGGGCGAGTTACACGCCCTGGCTGCGTAACCACGCCATCAACTGCGGCAACGCAAATGCCCCACTCTGGCGCGCCACTTCGCGGCCGTTCTTGAACAGAATCAAACTGGGAATCGAGCGAATCCCCAACTGCGCCGACAACTGTTGATTGGCCTCGCTGTCCAGCTTGGCCAAGCGGCACTTGCCCTCCAACTGCCCGGCCGCCTGTTCAAACACCGGCGCGAACGACTTGCACGGCCCACACCAGTCGGCCCATACATCCACCAGCAACGGCAGGTCGCCTTTGATCTGGCTGGCGTAATCGCCTTGTTTCAGCTCAAACGGCTTGTTCAACAAAACCGGCTGCTTGCAGCGCCCGCACTTTGGCGTATCACCCAGGCGTTCACCGGGGATGCGGTTGAGGCCGTTGCAGCGGGGGCAGGGGATTACAAGAGGTTCGGACATGGTGGGGCTCCAACGAAAGCAGTCAGTGGAGCTCAATGTGGAGTCGGGCGTAGGTGTTATCAAGTTCTAAGCGACGTTGCATATGCTCACAGATTTCTGCGCGTCGATTGCGCGTGCCTATCTAGGCTGTGAAAGCGCGTTCGACAAAGCACCACCGGTCCGATTGACTCTATAGCAAATTGCGATAGTCAGCGTTCGAGTTTAACCTTCATAGCAAGATGCGATAGGGATGTTGCATGCGAGTGATCAGTGCGAAGCAAATACGAAATGCCAAGGAAAAATGGCCTCACTCAGCCAGTGCTCTGGATGAGTGGCATCGGAAGGTCAAAGTCATCAACCCTGAAGACTTTGCGACCTTGAGAGCCATTTTCCCTGCTGTGGATAAAGTGGGGGCGCTGCATGTATTCAATATCGGAGGCAACAAGCTCCGCCTTATTGCCATCGTGCGTTATCGAATGCAGCGTCTCTACATCCGGCATGTTTTGGACCATCGTGAATACGACAAGGGTAAGTGGAAGGAGTCATGGGAAAAATGAGTGTATTGATCGAGCAAGTCGCCGAGCATTGGCAGTTCGTGTCCCCCTTGTTGCGTAAGCCGAAAACCGAGGCTGATTACGATGTGTTGGTAGAGGCGCTCGACGAATTGCTGGATATTGTGGGGGACGATGAAACCCATCCGCTGATGGGGCTGGTCGATATCATCGGTGATTGGGTTGAGGCCTATGACTTAGAGCATTGGCCAATACCTGAGGCGAGCGGTGTCGATGTATTGCGGTCAATGATGCAGGAGCATGGCTTGACGCAAAGTGACCTGCCTGGGGTCGGCGCTCAGTCGGTTGTCTCAGAAATCCTGAGTGGAAAACGCCAGCTGAACGTTCGGCAGATTCGTTGGCTGGCGGAGTTCTTCAAGGTCCCTGTGGACATGTTCATCTGATTACGATCACGGCGGTGGGCGACCTTCTGGATAGGTCTCCTATGAGGAACAACTAATCTCCAAATGCTTCCCCCAATCCGGCGGCCGCTGTGCGTACTGCTCCATCCCCGCTTGCTCCTCAAACGGCTTGGAAAGCACCGTATGCAACCTTCGCACTTCGCTGTAATCCCCGGATTCGGCGGCAACGATGGCGTTCTGTGCCAGGTAGTTGCGCAGGATATACAGCGGGTTCACCGCATGCATGCGATCCCGGCGTTGTTCTTCACTGTATTCCCCATCCCGCTCAACACGCGCCTTGTACTGCTCGGCCCAGGCATCAAACCCGGCAAGGTCGACAAAATCATCGCGCAGCCGTGCCACGGCCAACGCCGCCGACTCATCCCCCAGGCGGCGGAAGAACAGGGTGTAATCCACGCCGCTGTTCTGCATCAGCTTCAATAAGCGTTCGACCAACTGCTGGTCATCGTCTTCGGCGGTGGTCAGCCCCAGGCGGCGGCGCATCAGGTCCAGGTAGTTCGCCTGGTACAGCGGCAGATACAGCCCCAGTGCTTCCTTCAATGCATCGACGCTGATAAACGGCGTCAGCGCCTGGGCCAATGCACTCAAGTTCCACTGCCCGATCGGCACCTGATTGCTGAAGGAATAGCGCCCTTCGTGGTCTGAGTGGTTGCAGATGAAGTGCGCGTCAAAGTCGTCCAGGAACGCAAACGGCCCGAAGTCGAACGTGATGCCCAGGATCGACATGTTGTCGGTGTTCATCACCCCGTGGCAAAAACCGTAGGCCTGCCATTTCGCGATCAGCTCGGCATTGCGCTCGACGATTTCGCGGAACATCGCCAGGTACGGCTCGGGCTGTTCGCGGCATTCGGGGTAGTGCAGGTTGAGCACGTGTTCGGCCAGTTGCGCCTGCTGCTCGGGTTTCTTGGTGTAGTAGAAGTATTCGAAATGCCCGAAGCGGATATGGCTGTGCGCCATGCGCAATACCATCGCGCCGCGTTCCTGTTTTTCGCGCCACACCGGGGTGTCGGAACCGATCACGCACAGCGCGCGGCTGCTGGGGATGCCCAGCGCATGCAGCGCTTCGGACGCCAGGAATTCGCGGATCGACGAGCGCAGCACGGCACGCCCATCGCCCATGCGTGAGTAAGGCGTCATGCCGGCGCCCTTGAGGTGCAGGTCCCAGTGCTCGCCCGCTTCGTTGTACACCTCACCCAGCAACAAGCCACGGCCATCGCCTAGTTGCGGGGTGTAGCCGCCGAACTGATGTCCCGAATAGACCATCGCCCGTGGTTCCGCCTCGGCCCACAGTTTGTGCCCGCCGAACAGTTCGGCGAACACCGGTGTTTCGGCAATGGCGGGGTCAAGATCAAGCAGGGCCATGGCGGCCTCGCTCGCCACGACCAGGCGCGGGGCCTCGAGGGGCTCGGGCAAGACGTGGGTTGAGAACGCGTCGCCCAGGCGTGCGAAGCGGTTGTCGAAGGTCAGTTCGTCGAGGGCTTTCACCGGCCATCTCCAGCAGAATGTCCGAGCATTCTGCTGGGGATAGCGCGGTTAGTCGAGTTTGCTCGGCGGTGGTTCCTGCACGCCGCCGTCGTTGGCGGGCTTGGACGGGGTGTCGACTTCCACCAGTTTGTACTCCTGGCCGTGGAGGTTCTTGAGGTAGACCTCCATCTGGCGGAACGAGATGTTGATGTGCTCTTTCTTGAACTCGCGATTGATAAAGCGGTTCACTTCGTCGATCACCGGGTTGCGGTCGCCCAGGTCGCGCACGTGCATGCGCAGTTCGTGGTCCAGGGTACTTTCGCCAAAGTTGAGGAAGTACACGTGCGGCTCCGGCTCCTTGAGCACCCGTGGGTTGTCGCGGGCGGCCTTGAGCAGCAATTCCTTCACGCGATCCAGGTCGGAGCCGTAGTCCACGCCCAGTTTCAACGTGACACGGGTGATGGTGTCGGTCAGCGACCAGTTGATCAGTTGGCCGGTGATGAAGGTCTTGTTCGGGACAATGATGTCCTTGCGGTCAAAGTCGGTGATCGTGGTGGCGCGGATGCGGATCTTGCTCACCGTGCCCGACAGGTTGCCGATGGTGATGGTGTCGCCGATGCGCACCGGGCGTTCGAACAGGATCATGATGCCGGAGATGAAGTTGGCGAAGATCTCCTGCATACCAAAGCCCAAGCCCACCGACAGCGCCGCCACCAGCCATTGCAACTTGTCCCAGCTCACGCCGAGGGTCGACAGGGTGGAGACGAAACCGACGCCGGCAATTACATAGGACAGCAGCGTGGTGGTCGCGTAGGCGCTGCCCTGGGCCAGGTCCAGTTTGGACAGCACCAGCACTTCGAGCAAACCGGGCAGGTTGCGCGCCAGGGCGAAGGTGATGCCGATGATGATCAGCGCACCGAGCAAGTCGCCGATGCTGATGGGCACCATGCTGATATTGGCACCGGTGCCGCTGGTGTATTCGTACAGCGTGACGTTATCCAGGTAGGAAAATACCGAGATCAGGTCCGACCACACCCAATACAGCGCGGCGATAAAGCCGCCGAGCAAGGCCAGGCGTATCAGGCGCATGGACTGCTCGTTGACCTGCTCGATGTCCAGGGTCGGTTCTTCGATCACCGCCTCGCCGTCGCCGGCTTCCTTGGCGGCCTGGCGTTTGGCCAGGGCTCGCGCATAGGCCAGGCGCCGAGCGGCAACGCCCAGGCCACGGACGAAGGTGGCTTCGATCACCAGCCAGAACATCAGCAGGTACAGGGTGTTGATCAGCCGGTCGCTGAGCTTGAGCGCGGTGTAGTAGTAGCCGAAGCACACAGCGATGAACAATGCGATGGGCAACGCAGTGAATAGCAGGCCCACGGCTTTGCGGAACAGCGAGGCTTTTTCATGGGTCGGGCTGTGCAACAGCAGGCGGCCCAGCAGCCAGGCCATCAGCGCGTAGCAGGTCAGCACCACGCCGATGCCCAGCACATCGTCAGCCAGCGCCGCCGGTTGGTGCTCGGCAATCGCCACCACGGCCACCAGTGCCAGTACCACCAGCCCGAGTTTGCGCACCCAGCCTTGCAGGAATTCGACCTGGGGTTTTTCCCAGCGGAAGTGCAGTTCAGCCACGCCACCCGGCGCCAGGATGCGATAGGCGGTGTAGAACACCAGCCAGGCCTGGGCGATCTGCAGCAGGGCCGAACCGAGGTTGGCGTTTTGCCCGCGGGCGTCGATTTGTAGCGCATACCCGCACAGCGCGAGGCCGAGGGACACCGGCATCGCCAGCAGGATGTTGATCAGGATGGCCTGGGGCGTATGCCACTGGCTGTCGCGCTTGAAGTGGCCGATGTCCAGGTGCACCTTGCTCAAGCGTTGATACAGATTTTTACGCCGCCACAGCAGCGCGCCGATCAACAGCAGCAACGGCAGGAACAGCAACGGGCGCTGGGTCAGGCCGTCATACAGCTCGCTGACGCTGGAGGCCCAGGGCAGGGTGGCGACTTGCTTGCTCAGGTGTGCGGGAACGGTTTCCAGCCACTCGGTATCCAGCGGCTTGTTGCTGGGAATCCAGAACATCTGCTCATCCAGCGTCGCCCGCAGGGTGGTGGCGGTGCTGAGCAGTTGTTTCTGGTTCAGTTGCAGGGTGATGGATTCGTTGAGCAGCGCGCTCAGCTCACGGCTCAGGCGCTCCAGCAGGTCGCTGCGGGTGATCGCCAGTTCCAGCAGGGTGCGGCGCAGTTGCGGGGTGACGTCTTCCGGCGCCTGGTTGACCAGCAGGTTATCCACATAGGCGCTGGGCGAGCTGATCAGCTCGCGCTGCTGGTTGACCTCGAACTGGTACAGGCGAATGTTGGCGATGTCGTCCGCCAGGTCGCGGTCCACGGTGAGACGCGGCAGGGCCTGCTTTTGCTTGTAGAGGATCTTGGACAGCAGCAGGCTGCCCTTGAGCACGTTGATCTGTTCGTCCAGGGCCGAGTCGCTCTGGGTCACGGTGTCCAGTTGCTGCTTGGTCTGCAGGTTCTTCTGGGTCAGGTCGTTGAGGCGGTCGGTACTTTTGAGCAGGTAGTCGGACAGCTTCAGGTTGGCCGCGCTTTCCGTGGCCAGCAGGCTGCTGCCACCGGCTTTTTGCGCTTCGATGGACTGCTGGGTCACGGTCTGCTGGGACTGGGCCAGGCGCTTCTGGTTGATCAGGGTCTGCAGGTCCTGGATCTCTTGTTCCAGGCGTGCGGTCTTTTCCATCACCAGGTCATGCTGGCTGTTGCCCAGGTCTTGCAGCTGGCTGTTGCCGGCCAGTTCCTGGCGGCGCAGGGGGATCAGCGCGTTGAGCGCCGCGAGTTCGGCGTTGAGCTGGTTACGCTGGTCGGCGCTGAGGGTCTTGCCGTTGTCTTTGCCGGCCTTGAGCGTCGAATTGATCTGCAGGATGCGCGTCTGGCTGTTGCTGATTTCGGTCTGGGCGCGCTCAGGACGGGTCTGGGCGGCGATGGACAGGCTGTTGGCATCGGCCAGTTCTTTTTGCAGGTCGCCTTGCTGGGTGCTGCGCTGCACCAGCAACTGTTCAAGCTGTGGCACCGGCAGGCTGGCGTAGCGCTGGGCGACCGGGATGACTTTGGTGGCCTTGAGCCGCGCCAGTTCGCGCTGGTTGTCGGCGGTCTCGCGCGGGGCGTCTTCCAGTTGGCGCTTGAGGTCGACCAGGCGCTGCTCGTAATCCTGTTTGTTGCCCAGATACGTGAGGGTCTGCTGCAGGATGGTCTGCAACGCCTTCATGTCGGCGTCGGGCAGCTTGCGGTCGGGCAGCTTGTCCAGGGTTTGCTGAATAGACTCGGCGCTGGGCGGGTCGGCGGCGTGGACGACGCCGACACACAGGGTCAGGCTCAGCAGGGCAGTGGCGAGAAGAGTGCGCAAGGTTGGCATAGAGACCGGTCGTGCAAGGTGAAGAATCGGGGGCGTCGTCGCCCCGCAGTTTAGAGGAAGAGTCCGGGGCCCGGGCGACTTCCTTCGGGGAATCTGACGCCCACTTTGCCGATCTTGTTCCCGTCCATGACCGCGACGGTCCAGATGGTGTTGTTCCACTCCACCTGGTCGCCGACGATGGGCGCGCCCCCGACTTTTTGGGTGATGAAGCTGCTCAGCGGCATGTCCGGGTCGATGCCCTCCAGCTTCAGGCCGTACAAGGCCGAAACCGCGCCCAGCTGGGCATCGCCTTCCAGCACGAAGTCGCCGAAGAAGCGCAAATCCAGCCCGCGTTGCGGTGCCTGGCTGAACAGTTTGCCCAGGGCCGGCAGGTTGTGTTCGTGGCCGATCACGCAGAGTAAATCGCCGACTTCCAGCACAGTACTACCCGACGGATGGAGCAGTTGCTGGCCACGGAACAGCGCGGCAATCCGCGTGCCTTCGGGCATTTTCAGCTCGCGCAGGGCGGCGCCGATGCACCATTTTTCCGCGCCCAGGCGGTAGACGAACAGCTCCCACTCGCTGGTGACGTGCACTTCCAGGGCTGCACGTGAAATCGGCGCCGGGTCCGGCGGGACGGTGACCTTGAGCAGCTTGGCCACCCACGGCAGGCTCGTGCCCTGCACCAGCAGCGACACCAGTACGATAAAGAACGCCAGGTTGAAATACAGCTGCGCATGGGGCAGCCCGGCCATCAGCGGGAACACCGCCAGAATGATCGGTACCGCACCGCGCAAACCCACCCAGGCGATAAAGGCTTTTTCGCGACCATGGAACGCCTTGAAGGGCAGCAGGCCGACCATCACCGACAGCGGCCGCGCAAACAGGATCATCCACAGCGCCAGGCCCAGGGCCGGCAGGGCAATCGGCAACAAGTCATGGGGCGTGACCAGCAGGCCCAGCACCAGGAACATGCCGATCTGCGCCAGCCAGGCCATGCCGTCGAGCATATGCAAAATGCCATGACGGCTGCGTACCGGGCGGTTGCCGATCACCAGGCCGCACAGGTACACGGCGAGGAAGCCACTGCCGTGCAGGGCGTTGGTCACGGCGAACACGAACAGGCCGCCGGCGATCACCAGGATCGGGTACAGGCCGGTGGCCAGGTTGATGCGGTTGACCATTTGTAACATCAGCCAGCCGCCGCCCAGGCCGACGATGCCGCCGATGCCGAATTCGCGCACCAGGTGGGTCAGCAGGCTCCAGTGCAGGCCGGTCTGGCCGCTGGCGAGCATGTCGATCAGGGTGACCGTGAGGAACACCGCCATCGGGTCGTTGCTGCCGGATTCGATTTCCAGGCTGGCGGTCACCCGTTCGTTCAGGCCCTTGCCGCCCAGCAGGGAGAACACCGCTGCGGCGTCCGTTGAGCCGACAATCGCGCCTATCAGCAAGCCCTGGATGATATTGAGGTCAAACAGCCAGGCCGCGGCCATGCCGGTGAGGCCGGTGGTAATCAACACCCCCACCGTGGCCAGCGACAACGCCGGCCAGAGTGCCACGCGGAAACTCGCCACCCGCGTGCGTAAACCGCCATCGAGCAGGATCACGGCCAGGGCGAGGTTGCCCACCAGGTAGGCGGTGGGGTAGTTGTCGAAGATGATGCCGCCGCCGTCGACGCCGGCGACCATGCCCACGGCCAGGATGATCACCAGGATCGGGATGCCCAGGCGGGACGAAAGAGAACTCACCAGAATGCTCGCACTTACCAGCAACGCGCCGATCAGGAACAGGCTGTTGATGGTCGTCGCATTCAAAGGCAGTACTCCGTGGGCAAACAAGACAGGGCGCAAACTGACCATGCAGTCTGCGTGCCAGCGATTCTAACCTGTTGAATTGCTGCGCTGTCAAAAAGCTTTTAAAGACAGGCGTAGATCTAAATGTGGGAGGGGGCTTGCCCCCGATGGCGGCCTGTCAGCCAACTTATCTGTAGCTGAACCATCGCAATCGGGGGTAAGCCCCCTCCCACAATTTTGACCCAGTTGCGTCAGTTAGAGGCGGAAGCGGCCGACCATGCCGTTCAAGTCCACCGCCAGTCGCGACAGCTCGCTGCTCGCCGCACTGGTCTGGCTGGCGCCGGTGGCCGACTGCACAGACAAGTCGCGGATGTTCACCAGGTTGCGGTCCACTTCCCGCGCCACCTGCGCCTGTTCTTCCGCCGCGCTGGCGATCACCAGGTTGCGCTCGTTGATCTCGACGATTGCGGTGTTGATGGTGTCCAGCGACATCCCCGCACCTTTGGCGATGTTCAGCGTCGATTCGGCACGTTCGGTGCTGTTGCGCATCGAATCCACCGCGTGCTCGGTGCCAGCCTGGATACTGCCGATCATCCGCTCGATTTCGCTGGTCGACTGCTGGGTGCGATGGGCCAACGCCCGCACTTCATCGGCCACTACAGCAAAACCGCGACCGGCCTCACCGGCGCGCGCCGCTTCAATCGCCGCGTTCAGCGCCAGCAGGTTGGTCTGGTCAGCCAGGCCACGGATCACGTCGAGCACCTTGCCGATGTCGCGGGACTCATTGGCCAGGTCGCCAATCAGGGTCGCGGTGGCTTGCACGTCACCGCTCATGCGTTCGATGGCGCTGACGGTTTCCTGTACCAGGTCACGGCCATCACCGGCGGAAGTGGTGGCGTTGCGCGACGCTTCGGAGGTGCTCACCGCATTGCGGGCCACTTCTTCGACGGCGCTGGTCATCTCATTCACCGCCGTGGCGGCTTGTTCGATTTCGTTGTTTTGCTGGGTCAGGCCACGGGCGCTTTCGTCGGTGACCGCGTTCAACTCTTCGGCGGCCGAGGCCAGCTGGGTGGCGGAACCGGCGATGCGTTGCAGGGTGTCACGCAGTTTGTCCTGCATCTTGGCCATGGCCGCCAGCAGGCGCCCGGCTTCGTCGTTGCCGTCGACCTTGATCGGGCGGGTCAGGTTGCCTTCGGCCACTTCTTCCGCGGCTTCCAACGCCTGGGAAATGGGCAGGGTGATGCTGCGGGTCAGCAGCCAGGCGAACAACAGGGTCAGCAGGGTGGCGACCACCAACAGGCTTACCACCAAGTTGAAGGCCATGTTGTATTGGTCCTCGGCTTCCTTATTGGTCTCCAGGGCCATCTTGTTGTTGAGGTCCAGCAGGCGCGTGAGCACGGCGTTGACCTGCTCGGAGTTGCTCAGCAGTTCGGTGTTGAGCAGGCTGCGCAGCTCTTCCACCTGGTTGGCCCGCGACAGGCTCTTCATGCGCTCTTCAATCTGGTGGTACTGGCCGAGCAGGCGCACGTATTCGTCGTAGGTCGAGCGTTCTTCAGGGCTTTCGATGAGTTTTTCGTAGATGCCCTGTGCGGTGCGGATCTGCTGGTTGCGCAGCTCGAAGGCTTCCAGGGTCTTTTGCTGCACGTCCGGCTCGCGGTTGGTCAGCAGGCGGTACGACAGCACCCGCAGGCGCAGGGTCAGTTGGGTGAACTCATCCAGGGCACGAATGCTTGGCACGCTGGACAGGGTGATGTCTTCGGTGGCAGCGCGGATCTTGCTCATCTGATTCAGGGCGAACACACCGAGAAACAACATCAACGCACCAATAAACGCGAAGCCGAGGAAGGCCCTCGGAGCGATATTCATATTACGAAGCGACATGCGGGAATCCTGGGGGAGAAGCGCGATCCGTGCGGCCGTGAGACGGGGTGTGCCTCTCTATCGGTCGTACGACTAAAGTCTAAAGGGGCGTGTGCTGTTTTGTCGCACCTGACGAGGGGTTTGACTGATTCAGGAACCAGATCCGGTAAATGCAGTCACTAAGGCTCGAAAGTGCGGCCCGGCCCTTAAAAAACGGGCCGCGCGCCGGGGATAACCCTGGCATCCGAGGTGAATTTTCTTTATCGTCACCGCCCTTTGAAAAGCCAGAGAAATCAAAATGTTAGAAGCATCCCTCAGCCAATTGGAACAACTGGTCAGCGACCTCGTACAGCAGAATCAGGACCTGCTGGGCAGCAACGAATCCCTCAAGGCCGAACTGGCCCGCGCCAAGGATGAGAATGACAGCCTGCAACTGAACCTGATGGAACAGGAAGAGAAACATGGTGCCACTGCCGCCCGTATCCAGGCGCTGGTTGAGCGTGTGAGTGCAGGGCCTGTCAGCGCATGAGTGAAGGCATAAAGGTCGTTTCGATTCTCGGAGAGGATTACTCGATCAAGGCCCCGCCTGGGGAAGATAAAACCCTGATGCACGCCGTGACCCTGCTCAAGGCTTCCCTGGCCACCACCAAGAAAAAGTACCCGACCCTGATCGGTGACAAATTACTGGTGCTGGCGGCGCTGAACCTGTGCGCCGAGCAGATCGAAATGCAGCAGGCTCACCAGCAGGAACTCGACCGTTACCAAGAGCAAGTCAGCGCCACGGTCGATGTGATTTCCAAGGCGATCGGAACGCCTTAGAACCACTCATCCTGCATCCCGAGGCACGTATCATCGCGTGCCTCCAGAATCGCCAGTTCATGATGGCAGCCCGGTACTTCCCAGGTCAGGAAGTACCGCGCGGCCTGGAGCTTGCCTTTATAGAAGGCCACATCGGCCGCATTGCCCTTAAGCAAGCCTTCTTCGGCGCGAGTCGCCTGTTCCAGCCAGCGCCAGCCAATCACCGTATGCCCGAACACCTTCAAGTACAGCGCCGAATTCGCCAGGCTGCTGTTGACCTTGCCCTGGGCGAGGTCTGTCAGCAGGCCGATGGTCACGCTTTGCAGGCGGTTCACCAAGTGCTCCAGCGGTTCCCTTAGCGCAGTGAGGCTCGGGTATTGCTGCGCACGGCTGCCGGTTTCGGCGATCAGCCTGATGAGTTGCTTCAAACCCGCGCCGCCATTCTGTGCCAGCTTGCGTCCCAGCAAGTCCAGGGACTGAATGCCATGGGTGCCTTCATGGATCGGGTTCAGGCGGTTATCGCGGTAGTACTGCTCCACCGGATACTCACGGGTGTAGCCGTGGCCGCCGAGAATCTGGATCGCCAGTTCATTGGCCTTGAGGCAGAACTCCGACGGCCAGGATTTGACGATGGGGGTCAGCAGGTCCAGCAGTTCATGGGCTTGCTTGCGCTCGGCTTCGCTTACCAGAGTGGTGGTGTCGTCGAACAGGCGTGCGGCGTAGAGGCCCAGGTCGAAGGCACCTTCCACGTAGGCTTTTTGCGTCAGCAGCATGCGCTTGATGTCGGCGTGCTGGATGATCGAGACCGGTGCAGTTGTGGGATCCTTGCTGTCCGGCAGGCGACCTTGAGGGCGTTCGCGGGCGTACTCCAGGGAATAGAGGTAGCCGGCGTAACCGAGCATCACCGCCCCCATGCCGACGCCAATACGCGCCTCGTTCATCATCTGGAACATGCAGCTCAAGCCCTGGTGCGGTTTGCCCACCAGATAGCCGACACAGTTGCCATTATCGCCGAAATTCAGCGCTGTCGAGGTAGTGCCGCGCCAGCCCATCTTGTGGAACAGCCCGGCCAGCAGCACATCGTTGCGCTCGCCCAGGCTGCCATCGTCGTTGACCACGAACTTGGGCACGATAAACAGCGAAATGCCCTTCACCCCAGCGGGCGCGTCCGGCAGCTTGGCCAGTACCATGTGCACGATGTTTTCCGACAGCGGGTGATCGCCGCCGGAGATAAAGATCTTGTTGCCTTTGAGGCGGAAGGTGCCGTCAGCCGCAGGTTCTGCGCGGGTACGAATATCCGACAGCGATGAGCCTGCGTGGGGTTCCGTGAGGGCCATGGTGCCGAAGAAACGGCCATCGATCATCGGTTGCAAAAAGCGTTGCTTCTGATCGTCGGTGCCGAAGCTTTCGATCAGGTTGGCGGCGCCCATAGTCAGGAACGGGTAGGAGGTAGAGGCGGCGTTCGCTGACTGGAAGTGCGCGAAACAGGCTTGCGACAGCAGGGTGGGCAACTGCATGCCGCCGGCTTCGAAACTGCGTGCGGCGTTGAGGAAGCCAGCTTCGAGGAACGCATCCACCGCCGGTTTGACCTCCGGAATCAGGATGGCCTTACCGTCTTCGTAGCGCGGTTCGTTCTCGTCGTTCTTGCGGTTGTGGGGGGCGAAGTATTTTTCCGCAATGCTGCGGGCGGTGCTGATGGCCGCGTCGAAGGTTTCGCGATTGTGCTCGGCAAACCGCTCGCGCTGGGTCAGGCCCTCGGCATCGAGGACTTCGTACAGCTCGAAAGCCAGATTGCGGGAACTGAGCAGCGTCTCGGACATGGCGGATTACCTTTGGAGGAATTGGCCTGAGTCTAAGTGCGCGAATAGAGGGTGAATAGCAAGATTGATTTGGGTGATGCACAGGCAAATGTGGGAGGGGGCTTGCCCCCGATGGCGATGTGTCAGTCACCAAGTGCATTGGCTGATCCACCGCTATCGGGGGCAAGCCCCCTCCCACATTTTTTACCGCATTTCGTCAGGCAGTTAGCCGATGGTCATCAGGCTGGCGTTACCGCCAGCAGCAGCGGTATTGACACTCAACGCCCGCTCGATCACCAAACGCTCCAGCGCAATCGACGTCTCGCCCTGGGACAAACCATGCACCCCGACAATCGCGCCACCACGCTGCGCCACTTGCTGGCACACCGCACGCAACTGGTCGGAATCGCCGTGGTGCAGAACCGCGTCGAATACCACTTCGTCCTTGGTCCAGTCGGCCACGCGCTTGATCTTCGCCTGAATGTCCTTCGGCAGGCGTGGGAACAAGGCCTTGGTCAGGTCAGATTCCGGCCATACCGCCGAACCGCCCACGGCCAGCACTGCCGCCAGTTGCGTCAACAGATCACCTTCCACGTCCGCCAGGCACAGAACGTGCTCGCGGGGCAGGATGGCGTAACTGTTGCGCTCGCCGGTCGGGCCGGCCAGTTGGCGGGTGATACCGCTTTGCGATTGCGCGGCGAACTGGCCGCACAGGGCGCTCAGGTCGCTGGACTTATTGCTGTCGGCCCAGGTTTTGAGGGCCGTCAGCGGTTGGCTCATGGCGTCGCGCAAACGAACATCCGGTGCGGCCAGTGCGTCGCCGCGTACGAAGGATTGCTCAATGGCATCCGTAGGGCGTGTCGACAGCAGGCGGTACAGGTACAGCGGGCCACCAGCTTTCGGGCCAGTGCCCGATAGGCCTTCGCCGCCGAACGGTTGTACGCCAACCACGGCACCGACGATGTTGCGGTTGACGTAGACGTTACCGGCATTGACGTTGTCGATCACCTTGGCGATGGTCTCGTCGATGCGGGTGTGCACGCCCAGGGTCAGGCCATAGCCGGAAGCGTTGATCTGGCCGATGAGCTGGTCGATTTCTTTGCGCTTGTAGCGCACCACGTGCAGCACCGGACCAAAGATCTCGCGTTGCAGCTCGTCGAAGCTTTCCAGCTCGATCAGGGTAGGCATCACGAAGGTGCCGCGCTTGATCTCCTCACCATCGGCAATCGCCACCTGGTACACATTGCGGCCTTTGTCGCGCATGGCCTGGATGTGTTTCTCGATGCCGGCCTTGGCTTCGGCGTCGATCACCGGGCCGATATCCACCGACAGACGCTCCGGGTTGCCCAGGCGGCATTCCGCCATGGCGCCCTTGAGCATTTCGATCACACGGTCTGCCGAATCTTCTTGCAGGCACAGTACACGCAGGGCCGAGCAACGCTGGCCGGCGCTGTCGAAGGCCGACGAAACCACGTCGATCACGACTTGTTCGGTCAGTGCCGAGGAGTCGACGATCATCGCGTTCTGGCCGCCGGTTTCGGCGATCAACGGGATCGGACGGCCCTGGGCATCCAGGCGGCCGGCGACGTTGCGTTGCAGCAGGCGCGCCACTTCGGTGGAGCCGGTGAACATCACGCCTTTGACGCGATCATCACCCACCAGGCGGGCACCCACGGTTTCACCCTGGCCTGGCAGCAGTTGCAGCACGCCTTCGGGAATGCCGGCTTCCAGCAGGATGCGCACAGCTTGTGCGGCGACCAGCGGCGTTTGCTCAGCAGGCTTGGCCAGTACCGGGTTACCGGCGGCCAAGGCAGCCGCAACCTGACCGCTGAAAATCGCCAGCGGGAAGTTCCACGGGCTGATGCAGACCACAGGGCCCAGTGGGCGGTGGGCGTCGTTGGTGAAGTCGTTGCGTGCCTGCACCGCGTAGTAGCGCAGGAAGTCCACGGCTTCACGCACTTCGGCGATGGCGTTGGCGAAGGTCTTGCCGGCTTCGCGGGCCAGCAGGCCCATCAGTGGCTGGATCTCGCCTTCCATCAGGTCGGCGGCGCGCTCCAGGATCGCGGCGCGCTCGGCGGGCGGGGTGGCCTGCCAGATCGGACCGGCACTGATGGCGCACTGGATCGCGTTGTCGACGTCTTCGACAGTGGCTTCTTGCACATGACCGACTACATCGCGCAGGTCGGACGGGTTGAGCACCGGCGCCGCGGCTTGCTCGCTGGAGGTGCAACCGAGCATCGGTGCGGCTTTCCAGTTGTTGTGAGCGGTGGCCAGCAGCGCGCAGGACAGTGATGCCAGGCGATGTTCGTTGGCCAGGTCGATACCGGCCGAGTTGGCGCGGTCGCTGCCGTACAGGTCACGCGGCAATGGAATACGCGGGTGCGGCAAGCCGAAGCCGCCCTCCAGCGTGGCCATTTGCTCGATGCTGGCCACTGGATCGGCCACCAGCTCCTGGATCGAGATGGATTGGTCGGCGATGCGGTTGACGAACGAGGTGTTCGCACCGTTTTCCAGCAGGCGACGAACCAGGTAGGCCAGCAGCGTTTCATGGGTGCCGACCGGTGCATACACACGGCACGGGCGGTTCAGCTTGCCATCGGCAACCTTGCCCACCACTTGCTCGTACAGCGGTTCACCCATGCCGTGCAGGCACTGGAACTCGTACTGGCCGGGGTAATAGTTCTGACCGGCGATATGGTAGATGGCCGACAGTGTGTGGGCGTTGTGCGTGGCGAACTGCGGGTAGATGACTTCCGGCACCGACAGCAGTTTGCGTGCGCAGGCAATGTAGGAAACGTCGGTGTACACCTTGCGGGTGTACACCGGGTAGCCTTCCAGGCCTTCGACCTGGGCGCGCTTGATTTCGCTGTCCCAGTACGCGCCTTTTACCAGGCGGATCATCAGGCGGTGGCGGCTGCGGCGCGCCAGGTCGATGACGTAGTCGATCACATACGGGCAACGCTTCTGGTAGGCCTGGATCACGAAACCGATGCCGTTCCAGCCGGTCAGTTGTGGCTCGAAGCACAGGCGTTCGAGCAGGTCCAGGGACAGCTCCAGGCGGTCGGCTTCTTCGGCATCGATGTTCAAGCCGATGTCGTATTGCTTGGCCAGCAGGGTCAGGGACAGCAGGCGCGGGTACAGCTCGTCCATCACGCGCTCATATTGCGCACGGCTGTAGCGCGGGTGCAGCGCCGACAGCTTGATGGAAATGCCCGGGCCTTCATAAATCCCACGGCCGTGGGAGGCTTTGCCGATGGAGTGGATGGCTTGTTCGTACGAGGCCAGGTACTTCTGAGCATCGTGTTCGGTGAGTGCGGCTTCACCGAGCATGTCGTAGGAATAGCGGAAGCCCTTGGCTTCGAACTTGCTCGCATTGGCCAGGGCTTCGGCGATGGTTTCGCCGGTGACGAACTGCTCGCCCATCAGGCGCATGGCCATGTCGACGCCCTTGCGGATCATCGGCTCGCCGCTCTTGCCGATGATGCGGCTTAGGGACGAGGTCAGGCCCGCTTCATTGTGGGTGGCGACCAGTTTACCGGTCAGCAGCAGGCCCCAGGTCGCAGCATTGACGAACAGCGACGGGCTGTTGCCCAAGTGCGGCTGCCAGTTGCCGGTGCTGATCTTGTCGCGGATCAGTGCGTCGCGGGTGCCTTTGTCCGGGATGCGCAGCAGCGCTTCGGCCAGGCACATCAGCGCCACGCCTTCCTGGGACGACAGGGAAAACTCTTGCAGCAGGCCCTGAACAATTCCGGCACGGCCGCCGGCACTCTTCTGGTTACGCAGTTTTTCGGCAATCGAGGCGGCCAGCTTGTTGGTGGCTTCGGCCATTGGCGCCGGCAGGCGGGCCTGCTCGATCAGCATCGGCACCACTTCAGGTTCCGGGCGACGGTAAGCAGCGGTGATCGACGCGCGCAGCACGGATTGCGGCAAGATGCTTTCGGCGAACTCCAGGAAGCACTGGTGGGCGTGGTCGGTCTGCACCTCGCCTGCATCGTCGGCGTCCTTGCTGCTCAAACCATTGAGTTCGGTCAGGGTTGCACCACCCTCCAGTTTCTCCAGGTAATTGAAAATCGCCTGCTTGATCAGCCAGTGCGGCGTGCGATCAATGGAGGTCGCGGCGGTCTTGAGGCGCTCGCGGGTCGGGTCGTCAAGTTTGACCCCAAGGGTGGTCGTAGCCATTTTCTTATCCTCATGGGTGCCACTACCGAGTGGCATCAGCTGGTGGCAAGATTAGCTTTGCGCATGCAGAGGTGCAACCGGGTGCAACCCATTTTCTTCATGATTTTTTCGATCGTGTTCGGGAAAAAATCCGGCCTTCGACGGAATCCGCTTCGACTTGGTGCGTTTGCTTCTGAGATCGGCTGTTCTTGCTCCGAAAAGGAGCAAAAACGGGGTGTTTTGCGCATTTAGCATCAAGGTGCAACTTATTCTCAAGAAACTGGTTGCACCTTATTTGCTTTGTTGAATAGCATTCGCGCCCAAGGTGCAACCACCTCTGAGGTTTGGTTCATCGGCTGGCGGCTTTCCTGGGGAAACGTCAGTCATAAATGCGCGGCACGCAGCTACGTCTACCTACTTCCAGTGGGTGGTCGTCTGACAGACCGCCGCTACATAAAAACAAAGCCAGGGCGTCACTCTTATGAGCGTTAGTAATCCAACCCTGATCACGTTTGTGATCTACATCGCAGCAATGGTGCTGATCGGCTTCATGGCCTATCGCTCCACCAACAACCTTTCCGATTACATCCTGGGCGGTCGCAGCCTCGGTAGCGTAGTGACTGCCTTGTCGGCCGGCGCTTCCGACATGAGCGGCTGGTTGCTGATGGGCCTGCCGGGCGCGATCTACATGTCCGGCCTGTCGGAAAGCTGGATCGCCATCGGCCTGATCGTCGGTGCCTACCTCAACTGGCTGTTCGTCGCCGGTCGCCTGCGGGTCCAGACCGAGCACAACGGTGATGCCCTGACCCTGCCGGATTACTTCTCCAGCCGTTTCGAAGATAAAAGCGGGCTGCTGCGGATCATCTCCGCCGTGGTGATCCTGGTGTTCTTCACCATTTACTGCGCTTCCGGCATCGTCGCCGGCGCCCGTCTGTTCGAAAGCACCTTCGGCATGTCCTACGAGACCGCCCTGTGGGCCGGTGCCGCAGCGACCATTGCCTACACCTTCGTCGGTGGTTTCCTGGCCGTGAGCTGGACCGATACCGTACAAGCCACCCTGATGATCTTCGCGCTGATCCTCACGCCGATCATCGTGCTGCTGGCTACCGGTGGCGTCGACACCACCTTCCTGGCGATCGAAGCGAAGAACCCTGACAACTTCAACATGCTGAAGAACACCAGCTTCATCGGCATCATCTCGCTGATGGGCTGGGGCCTGGGTTACTTCGGCCAGCCGCATATCCTGGCGCGCTTCATGGCGGCGGACTCGGTGAAGTCGATCGCCAAGGCGCGTCGTATCTCCATGACCTGGATGATCCTGTGCCTGGGCGGCACCGTGGCAGTGGGTTTCTTCGGTATCGCCTACTTCTCGGCACACCCGGAAGTGGCTGGTCCCGTGACCGAAAACCACGAGCGTGTATTCATCGAGCTGGCCAAGCTGCTGTTCAACCCATGGATTGCCGGTGTGCTGCTGTCGGCCATTCTGGCTGCCGTGATGAGCACCCTGAGCTGCCAGTTGCTGGTGTGCTCCAGCGCCCTGACCGAAGACTTCTACAAAACCTTCCTGCGCAAGACCGCCTCCCAGGTTGAGCTGGTGTGGGTCGGTCGTGCCATGGTGCTGCTGGTGGCCCTGGTCGCTATCGGCCTGGCCGCCAACCCGAACAACCGCGTATTGGGCCTGGTGAGCTACGCCTGGGCTGGTTTCGGCGCTGCGTTCGGTCCTGTGGTGCTGATCTCGGTGATCTGGAAAGGCATGACCCGTAACGGCGCACTGGCCGGTATCCTGGTCGGCGCGATCACCGTGATCGTGTGGAAACACTTTGAGCTGCTGGGCCTGTACGAAATCATCCCAGGCTTCATCTTCGCCAGCCTGGCGATCTACTTCGTGAGCAAGTTGGGCGCACCGACTGCCGGTATGGTCGAGCGCTTTGATGCGGCGGAAAAAGACTACAACCTCAACAAGTAATTCTTCGGGTGCTTAAGCGCCTGATGAGTTGAAAGAAAGGCCCGCTTCCTACGGATAGCGGGCTTTTTTTTGCGTGTGCTTTACGCCGATCCAGAAAGGATTCGTACGCGTTTTTGTAGGGTTTTACTGATTTGTCTGGCGCGTGTTCGGTAGAGGGCAGTCGTGATGCAGAATCGGCCACCTTACCCCTCGCAGAGAAACACCGGATGTTCGCTCCTGCCAATCAAAGTGCCTTTACCCTGTCCCTCGATGGGGAGCCCAGTGAATTCAAGGTCCATGGATTCATGGGGGATGAGTTCATCAGCCTGCCTTTTCGCTTTGACCTGGAACTGGTCAGCGAGCAACCCGACGTGGACCTTGAGAGCCTGCTGCACCGCCAGGCGTTCCTGGGGTTTGATGCTAACGGCCATGGCATACATGGCCAGGTGTATCGGGTGGCCCAAGGCGATTCGGGCAGGCGCCTTACGCGCTATCAGATCACCCTGGTGCCGCAGTTGGCTTATTTGGAGCACAGCACTCATCAGCGGATCTTCCAGAAAAAAACAGTGCCCCAGATCATTGCCCAGGTATTGGAAGCCCAGGCCATCAAGGCTGATGCCTTTGCGTTTCATCTGAGCGGCAAGTACCCCGAGTGTGAGTATTGTGTTCAGTTCGGCGAAACCGATCTGGAATTCATTCAGCGCTTGTGTGCCGAATGGGGCATTCACTATCACTTCCAGCACAGCTCCGAGCGCCACCTGTTGGTGTTTGGCGACAATCAAAGCGTGTTTGCGCGGCCGGATCACACCACGCCGTATTCACCCGGCTCCGGGATGGTTGCCGATGGGCCTGCGATCAAGCGCTTTATGCTGCGGCTGAAGACCCGCACCAGTGATGTGAACCTGCGGGACTACGACTTCAAAAAGCCCAACCTGACGTTGGAAAGCGCAGTCTCCAGTCAGCAGCAACCCACTCTGAACGACCAGCGTTACCCAGGGCACTTCGTGGATCGTGAGCGTGGCAAGTACCTGGCGCAACGCGTGTTGGAGCGTCATCGCAGCGATTACCGCCAGGCCAGCGGCCATAGCGACCAGCCGGCGTTGGTCACCGGACAGTTCCTGAAGATGGCTGGGCACCCTCGTCAGGAGTGGAATGACTTGTGGCTGGTCACCCAATTGCACCATGTAGGGCGCCAGCCTCAGGTGCTTGAGGAATCTATGCCTGAAGGGTATGGCGATGAATCCTCTCAAGGCTACAGCAATGAATTTGTCGTAACGCCTTGGGACGTGCTGTTTCGAACACCACTCATGACGTCGCGGCCGCCCATGTCGGGTTACCAGAACGCAGTGGTGACGGGCCCCGCCGACAGTGAAATCCATTGCGACGAATACGGCCGGGTCAAGGTGCAATTCGCCTGGGACCGCGCCGGTGAGCGCAACGATCAGTCCAGTTGCTGGCTGAGGGTTGCCAGCGGTTGGGCCCATGATCGTTATGGTTCGGTACTGATCCCGCGGGTCGGCATGGAAGTCCTGGTGGGCTTCGTCAATGGCGACCCGGATATGCCGCTGGTGATGGGTTGCCTGCCCAATGCGGCAACACAGGTGCCCCTCGATTTGCCAGCAGACAAAACCCGCAGCATCTTGCGCAGCCAGAGCAGCCCCGGTGGTGGTGGCTATAACGAGCTGCGCATCGAGGATCGCAAGGGCGCCGAGGAAATCTACCTGCGCGCCCAGCGGGATTGGACGCAACATGTGCTGCATGACCAGCGGGTGACGGTGGACGGCGAATCACACCATGAAGTGCAGGGCGAAGAGCAGCGGATAAACCATGGCAGCCGCCTGACCGAGCTCAAGCAGGACGACCATCTGGTGGTGGGTGGTTCGCAACAGGTGCGGGCCGGGCAGACCATCCAGATAAGCGCGGGACAAAGCGTCGTCATTGATGCGGGCGCGACCGTCACGATTCAGGCGGGTGGGCAGTCGATCACCCTGTCTGCCGGCGGCATTTTCAGCAGCGTACCCATCCAGCCTGGCGGTGCGCCCGCTGCTGTAGTCGCGCCGTTGATGCCGGGAGTGAAGGCAAAACTGTTGGCAGTGATCCCCGCTCCGCTGTCTCGCGTGCAGGTTGCCAGCCTGAAACGCAGCGCACCGTTTTGCGAAGAGTGCGAGCGTTGCAGGAGCGGCCAGTGCGAACTCAACTGACTTCCATCCAGAAGGACTCTACGTCGATGCTTCAACCCTTGCTTGCTGGTGAAAAGATCTTCGCGGTACTCGGCGCTGCCAGCGACGCCGAGCCGTTGAATGCGTGGCGAACGCTGGCCAGCGGAGCGCCGTTGCATCCCGTTTGGGCCAGTACGGCCTATGCGACCTGGGAGGAGGTGATGCCCTATGTAGGCATCGTCGATCCGGGCAGCGCGTTCCTGGAATGGGCCGCCGCCACTGACGCTACGGATTGGGGCTGGCTGGCCGTATCGTCCAGCCCGTTGGACGTGGTGGTCGCACACTTGCAAAGCCTGACCAAGGTGTATCTGGCCGATGGGCAGGAGGTGTTCTTGCGCTTTTGGGATGGGGCGCAGTTTCTGCCGATCCTTCAACAACGGGGTGAAGAAATATTGCCGGTATTCCAACGATACCTGATCAATGGCCAGCCACTGTCGGGGGCATCTGGCCCGGTCACTGCCGCCAAAGCCAGCCCATGGTGGCGAGTGCCGGCACCTTTGTTGGAGCACTTGGCGGAGCAATCGCCGCAAACCCTGGTCGGTAACCTGTTGCAATGGCTCGAAGAGCAGCGCCCCGACCTCTACACGGCTTTTGCGCCGACGACCTTGCAGCACAAGGTCGCCTACTTTGCGCGTCGGTCGCATATCAGTCATGAGGCGCTGGCTGATTACCTGGCCTCAGAGCTGAGTTGAACCCAGCGCCTGCTGCAGATCTTCGATCAGGTCTTCAATGGCCTCGATGCCCACCGACAGGCGAATCATCTCCGGCTTCACCCCGGCCTTGGCTTGTTCCTGTTGGTTCATCTGCCGATGGGTGGTGGAGGCGGGGTGGCAGGCCAGGGACTTGGCATCGCCGATGTTCACCAGGCGCTTGAAGATGTGCAGTGCGTCGTAGAAGCGCACGCCGGCCTCATAGCCGCCCTTCAAGCCAAACGAAAGGATTGCTGACGGTTTGCCTTGCAAGTACTTCTGCGCCAATTCGTGGTGCGGGTGGTCCGGCAGGCCTGCGTAGCTGACCCACTCTACCTCGGCATGGCCTTGCAGGAACTGCGCGACTTTCAAGGCGTTTTCCGTGTGGCGTTCCATGCGCAGGGCCAGGGTTTCCAGGCCTTGCAGCAGCAGGAAGGCGTTCATCGGGGCCAATGCCGCGCCCGTGTTGCGCAGTGGCACGGTGCGAGCGCGGGCGATGAAGGCGGCGGGGCCGAATTTTTCGGTGTAGACCACGCCGTGATAGGCGGGCTCGGGGTTGTTGAGCCCGGGGAATTTCTGCGGGTAGTCGGTCCAGGGGAAGTTGCCGCTGTCGACGATCACGCCGCCCAGGGAGTTGCCGTGGCCGCCGATGTATTTGGTCACCGAGTGCACCACGATATCGGCACCGAACTGGATCGGTTTGCACAGGATTGGCGTGGCCACGGTGTTATCCACCACCAGCGGTACGCCGCGCGCGTGGGCGACCTTGGCCAGGGCTTCCAGGTCGACGATGTTGCCCGCCGGGTTGCCGATGCTTTCGCAGTAAACCAGCTTGGTGTTGTCGTCGATCAGCTCGGCGATGGCCTCGGCAGAGTCATCCCGGGCAAAGCGTACATCGACGCCGAAGCTGGGCAGCAAGTGTGCAAACAAGGTGTAGGTGCCGCCGTAAAGCTGCGGGGTAGTGACTATATTGTCCCCGGCGCGGGTAAGCGTCTGGATCGCATAGTGGATCGCCGCGCTGCCGGCCGACACCGCCAGGCCTGCGATACCGCCTTCGAGCGCGGCGATGCGCTGCTCCAGCACGTCATTGGTGGGGTTCATGATGCGTGTGTAGATATTGCCGGGCACGTCCAGGTTGAACAGGTCGGCGCCGTGCTGGGCGTTGTCGAATTCGAAGGCGACATTCTGGTAGATCGGCACGGCCACGGCTTTGGTAGTCGGGTCTGAGGAGAAGCCGTGGTGCAGTGCGATAGTGGCGTCTTTCATGATGGTGATGGACCTCCCTGGAGTGTGGATCGCCACAATAAGTCCCAGTCATCGTTGAGATTTAGACTTTTTTCCAGTGATTGCCTGTCTTTTCGATATAAGCACCGCCCGGCACGTTGCCCTGCACCAACGCTCGCGTAAAAGGTAAACTTCGCCCCCTGCGCAGGAGCAACCATGAATTATCGTCACGCCTTTCACGCCGGCAACCATGCCGATGTCTTCAAACACCTGACCTTGACCCGCCTCATCGCTCTGATGTCGCGCAAGGAGCAGCCGTTCGCCTACCTCGACACCCATGCCGGGATCGGTCTGTACGACCTGCAGGGCGACCAGGCCAACCGCACCGGTGAGTACCTGGAAGGCATCGCTCGCCTGTGGGGCGAAAGCGACCTGCCACCGTTGACCGCCGATTACATGCGCGTGCTGCATGAGATGAACCCGGATGGCGAGTTGCGTTACTACCCCGGTTCGCCGGAACTGGCGCGGCGCCTGACGCGCCCTCAGGACCGCGTGCTGCTCAATGAGAAGCACCCGGAAGACGGTGTATTGCTCAAGGACAACATGAAGGGTGACCGCCGCGTCAAAGTGCACCTGGGCGAGGGTTGGCACGTACCGCGTGCGCTGCTGCCGGTGCCGGAAAAACGCGCGCTGATGCTGATCGACCCGCCGTTCGAAAAGCTCGACGAGATGCAACGCTGCGCCGCCTCCCTCAAGGAAGCCGTGGGCCGTATGCGCCAGACCGTAGCAGCGATCTGGTACCCGGTGAAGGACCAGCGCCTGTTGCGCCGTTTCTACCAGGACCTGGCCGGCACCGGTGCGCCGAAGTTGCTGCGGGTGGAATTGCTGGTGCATCCGCTGGACACCCCCAACACCCTGACCGGCTCGGGCTTGGCCATCGCCAACCCGCCGTGGGGACTGGAAGAGGAGCTGCGTGAGCTGCTGCCGTGGCTGTCCAAGAAGCTTGGGCAGACCCAGGGCGGGTGGCAGATGGATTGGCTGATCGCTGAGTAACCACGCCTTGTGAATACCCCATGTGGGAGGGGGCTTGCCCCCGATAGCGATCTATCAGTTACAGATGTACTGACTGACACACCGCTATCGGGGGCAAGCCCCCTCCCACATTTGACCTGTGTCGACTTTAGATCGGGCAGGTCACGCCGGTGCCGCCGATCCCGCAATAGCCCTGCGGATTCTTCGCCAGGTACTGCTGGTGATACGCCTCGGCGAAGTACACCGTCGGTGCTTCTTCGATTTCCGTGGTGATCGCACCCAACCCCGCCTTGGTCAGTTCGCCTTGATAGGCTTCGGCACTGGCCTGCGCCGCCGCCAGTTGTTCCGGTGTGGTCGCATAGATCACCGAACGGTACTGGCTGCCGATGTCATTGCCCTGGCGCATGCCCTGGGTCGGGTTGTGCAGTTCCCAGAACATTTTCAACAAATCTTCGTATTTCACTTTGGCCTGGTCATACACCACCAGCACCACTTCGCTGTGGCCGGTCAGGCCCGAGCAGACTTCTTCATAGGTCGGGTTCGGCGTGTAGCCGCCGGCGTAACCGACCACGGTGCTGACCACGCCATCGCGCTGCCAGAACCGGCGCTCGGCACCCCAGAAGCAACCCAGGCCGAAGATTGCAAAGCCGACGTCATCGAGGAACGGGCCGAGCAGCGGGTTGCCGTTGACGAAGTGCGTCTCTGGCAGCGCCATCGGGGTTTCACGGCCAGGCAGAGCTTGTTCTTGAGTAGGCAGCACGTTTTTGTTCACCAGAATTTCCGAGCGCAAGACCATGATCAGTCCTCTCGTCAGGTTGAGTTAGCAATAAAGATTGAGACCGCCAGTGTGCCCGAGTGTTACAGCGCTGTCAGGCGATTGGGCCGCGCGGGTAGCGTTTCAGCATCGCCAGCAGCTCGGCGCCGGGGATCGGCCGGTCGAACAGGTAGCCTTGGCCCACATCGCAACGGTGCCGGCGCAGGAACGCCAGTTGCTCGGCGGTTTCGATGCCTTCGGCCACCACCTTGAGCTTGAGGTTGTGGGCCATGGCGATCACGGCGGAGGTGATTTCCATGTCGTCCTGGTTGTCCGGGATCTCGTGGATGAAGCTGCGGTCGATCTTGATGATGTCGATGGGGAATTTTTTCAAGTAACTCAGCGACGAGTAACCGGTGCCGAAGTCGTCCATGGCCAGGGTCAGGCCGAAGCTCTTCAGTTGATCAAGCTGCAGGCGCGTGTCTTCGGTGGCTTCCAGTAGCAGGCCTTCGGTCAGTTCCAGCTCCAGCAGGTTGGCCGGCAGTTTTTCTTCCTTGAGGATCGTGGCGATCGAGGCCACCAGGTCCGGGTCGGAAAACTGCTTGGGTGACAGGTTGATCGCCA
Source organism: Pseudomonas allii (assembly GCF_055380095.1). Classification (NCBI taxonomy): domain Bacteria; kingdom Pseudomonadati; phylum Pseudomonadota; class Gammaproteobacteria; order Pseudomonadales; family Pseudomonadaceae; genus Pseudomonas; species Pseudomonas allii. The sequence goes on from NZ_AP039450.1 coordinate 504,831, forward strand.
CCTGCAAGTTACCCATGCCAGCGGCGGTCAACTGTCGGCTCATGCGACAGGCCTGGCGCGCGATCCATTTGCCGATGGGAATGATCAGGCCGGTTTCTTCAGCCACGCTGATGAATTGGTCGGGGCGGATCATGCCCTTTTCCGGATGGTTCCAGCGCAGCAACGCTTCCATCCCGAGCAGACGGCCACTGCGCAAGCACAGCTTGGGCTGGTAGAACACGTCCAGTTCGTTCTGGGTGAGGGCGCGGCGCAGGTTGTTCTCGACGAACAGCTTGTAGCTGGCCTCGGCATTCAGTGCTTCGGTAAAGATCTGCACCTGGTGTTTGCCATTGGCCTTGGCCTTGTGCAGGGCCAGGCCGGCGTTGCGCATCAGGGTCTGCGGGTCGCGGCCATGCAGTGGCGCGCAGGCCAGGCCCACGGAGCCGGTGACGCTGATCAACTGGTTGTCGACGAACATCGGCTTGTCGAGGGTCGCGAGCAATTGGCTGGCCACCAACTGGCCACTTTCCAGGTCGGTGTCGTCGAGCAGCACCGCAAACTCGTTACTGGCAAAGCGCGCCAGGCTGCCACCGGTGCTCAGGCTGTTGCGCAGGCGCCGGGCCAGGCTGATCAGCAGCTTGTCACCGGTCTGGTGGCCGAGGCTGTCGTTGATGCGCTTGAAGTTGTCGATGTCCACCAGCAGCAGGCTGATCGGGCTGTCACTGTCACGGGCAAAGCGTTCATCGAGGTTGCGGATGAACGCCGGGCGGTTGCCCAGGTTGGTCAGGTTGTCTGTGTAGGCCAGGCGCTCGATGCGTTGCTGGGCCAGCTTGGTCTGGGTGATGTCTTCGTAGATGCCGATGTAGTGCGTCAACTCGCGGTTGTCGCCGTACACCTTGGAAATCGACAACTGGCCCCAGTAGGGTTCCAGGTTTTTGCGCCGGCTCTTGAATTCGCCTTGCCAGCTGTTGCTTTTGGCCAGGCTCGAGGGAGCGTCGAACAGCAATTCGCTGAGGTTCTCCAGCGCCGGCAATTGGGCCAGGCGGTGGCCGTGAACCTCTTCGGCGCTGTACTGGGTGATCGCAGTAAAGCTTGGGTTGACGTACTCCACCACGCCGTCGCAGTTGACCAGCAGAAAGGCGTTGGCGCTTTGTTCCACTGCACGCTGGAACAGGTGCAGGGCGCTGGTGGCGGTGCGGCGATTGTGGTTGTTGATCACCTGGGCGAACTGGTCGGCCAGCTCGCCGGCAAAGGCAATTTCATCGGCCTGCCAGGCGCGGGTGCTGGCGCTTTGCTCCAGGCACAGCACGCCCACCACATGGCCATCGACGCGAATGCTCGCGTCAAGCATCGCGTGGATGTCTTTGTCGCGCAGGCTGTCGGCCATTTCCCGGGTGCGTGGGTCGCGCAGTGCGTTGGTGGCGTCGATGGCGCGGCTGGAGTGCAAGGCTTCCAGGTAGTCCGGAAAACAGCTGGCGTCGATGGGTTCGGGCAGGTGATGCTGCTGGTCGGCGCGGTGGTAGGCAGAGATCGGCACCAGGCGCTGGCCTTCGAGGTTCCAAATGCTGGCGCAGTCGATCTGGTAGATATCGCAGGCGCTGCGGGTGATCAGCTCGGCGGCTTCCTGCAACGAATTGTGGGTGGTGTAGCGCTGGCGGGCCAGCAGCAGGATCAGTTCCTGCTGGGCGCGCACCCGCTCCAGATGTTGCAGCTGTTCCTGCTGGGCGCGTTGGTTGAGTTCCAGGGCGATCTGCAGGCGGCTGTTCTGGTTTTCCAGGTCTGCCGTGGGCACGGCAGTGGGGATTTCACTGAACAGGCCATCGACTACCATCAGGTAGCCGCGCAGCAGGTGACGATTGTGTTGTTTGTAGGCTTCGCCCATTTCCAGCAGGCTCAGCGGGCCGTCGCTGGTGTGCAGGGTATAGCGCACCAGGTAGTGCGGGCTCTGGTTCAGTTGCTGCTGGATGATGTCGTGCAGTTGATAGCGCGCCTGGGGCTCCATCAGGCTGGCGTACGGAGTGCCGATCAGCGCGCACAGCTCGACCGCCGGCAGGCCGAATTGGCGCTCGCAATTGGGGTCGAGGTAAAGGAGGGCCCAGCTTGCCTCATTAAGCCGCTCGAAACGCAGCATACCGAGGCGCGAAGGCACCGGTAACTGCGTCACTACCTCGGCCGCCATTCGGGCGACATCGGGTTGGCTTTTCATGGGGGAAACTCACTTGAAATAACGCGCACGGCGCCGGGCTCACGCCCTCTTTTCTGTTGCCTGCGGCAAGGTTGCATCATGCGGCGCGGGCTGACAAGAGAGGATGAAGGCTAAGTGCTATAAGGGGGTTATCGGCTGTGGAAGGGATTTCTGCAATCGAGGTGATGGAAGGTGTACAAACCTGTTTTGCGCGTCCAGCTTCCTGCCTGAAAACCGGCAAAAAAAGCCCCGCCAAGTGGCGGGGTTGAGGTACGAGCGTGGCGCTCGAAAATCGATGCAGCCAGGCCTCCTCGGTGAGGAGGAGGCCGTGGCGGCTTACAGCAGGATAGTGCGGATATCGTTCAGCACTTGGCCCAGACGCTGGGTGAAGCGCGCAGCAGCGGCGCCGTTGATCACACGGTGATCGTAGGACAGCGACAGCGGCAGCATCAGCTTCGGCTGGAACGCTTTACCGTCCCAAACCGGCTGGATAGTCGCCTTGGACACACCCAGGATCGCCACTTCCGGCGCGTTGACGATTGGCGTGAAGCCGGTACCGCCAATGTGACCGAGACTGGAGATGGTGAAGCATGCGCCCTGCATGTCGTCCGGGGTGAGCTTCTTGTCGCGGGCCTTGGCAGCCAGCGCGGCGGCTTCGGCAGCGAGTTGCAGCAGGCTCTTCTGGTCGACGTTCTTGATGACCGGTACCAGCAGGCCATCCGGGGTGTCCACCGCGAAACCGATGTGCACGTACTTCTTGCGGATGATCGCCTTGCCGCTTGGCGCCAGCGAACTGTTGAAGTCCGGCAGCTCCTTGAGCAGGTAGGCACAGGCCTTGAGCAGCAGTGGCAGCACGGTCAGTTTCACGCCGGCCTTCTCGGCCACGGCTTTCTGCGCAACGCGGAAAGCTTCCAGGTCGGTGATGTCGGCCTGGTCGAACTGCGTCACGTGCGGGATGTTCAACCAGCTGGCGTGCAGGCCGGCCGCGCCGATTTGCATCAGGCGGGTCATCGGCACTTCTTCGACTTCGCCGAAGCGGCTGAAGTCGACGGTGCGGATCGGCGGAATGCCCGAACCACCGGTAGCGCCGCCAGCAGCTGGCGCTTCCTTGGCTTTCTGCATCATGGCCTTGACGTAGACCTGCACGTCTTCCTTCAGCACGCGGCCGTGAGGGCCGGTGGCCGACACAGCGCTCAGCTCAACGCCGAACTCACGGGCCAACTGACGCACGGCAGGGCCGGCGTGAACCTTGGCACCGCTTGGCGCAGGTGCGGCAGCAGCAGGGGCTGGAGCGGCCTCGGCTTTTGCAGCAGGTGCAGGAGCGGCAGCGGCCGGAGCCGCTTCAGCCTTGGCAGCAGGAGCTGCGGCAGGTGCTGGAGCAGCAGCCGGCGCAGCGCCTTGTACTTTCAGCTTGAGGATGAAGTCACCGGTGCCGACTTCGTCTTCCAGCTTGACCGCGATGCTTTCCACTACGCCGGCAGCCGGCGAAGGGATTTCCATGGAGGCCTTGTCGGACTCCAGGGTGATCAGCGACTGGTCGGCTTCGACGGTGTCGCCGACCTTGACCAGCAGCTCGATGATCTTGGCCTTGCCCGACGAGCCGATGTCCGGGACATGAATGTCCTGGACGCTGGCGGCGGCAGGTGCAGCCGCCGGGGTCGGAGCAGCCTCGGCAGCAGGTTTTTCAGCGGCAGGCGCTGGTGCAGCAGCGGCAGGAGGAGCCGCCGCAGGGGCCGCATCAGCGGCACCTTCGATTTCCAGCTCCAGCAGTTCGTCGCCTTCTTTCAGGCGGTCGCCCAGCTTCACTTTCAGGCTCTTGACCACGCCAGCCTTGGGAGCAGGGATTTCCATGCTCGCCTTGTCCGACTCCAGGGTCAGGATGCTCTGGTCGGCTTCGACGGTGTCGCCGACCTTCACAAACAGCTCGATTACTTCACCTTCACCGCTGCCGATGTCAGGTACGCGAATGAGTTCGCTCACAAAAAATCTCCTCAGCAGTCCAGTGGGTTGCGTTTTTCCGGGTTGATCCCGAACTTGACGATAGCGTCAGCCACCACCTTCGGTTCGATCTCACCACGGTCAGCCAAGGCTTCCAGGGCTGCCAACACCACGAAGTGACGGTCAACTTCGAAGAAGTGACGCAGCTTCTTGCGGCTGTCACTGCGGCCGAAACCGTCGGTGCCCAGGACTTTGAATTCCTTGGACGGGACCCACTGGCGAATTTGTTCAGCAAACAGTTTCATGTAGTCGGTCGAAGCGATCACCGGGCCTTTACGGCCGGTCAGGCACTCTTCAACGAAGGTGCGCTGTGGCTTCTGGCCAGGGTGCAGGCGGTTGTGACGCTCTACGGCCAGGCCGTCGCGACGCAGTTCGTTGAAGCTGGTCACGCTCCACACATCGGCGCCAACGTTGAATTCGTCACGCAGGATCTTGGCCGCTTCACGCACTTCGCGCAGGATGGTGCCGGAGCCCATCAGCTGTACGTGGTGCGCCGCTTCCTTGGTGTCTTCTTCGAGCAGGTACATGCCCTTGATGATGCCTTCTTCCACGCCGGCCGGCATGGCTGGCTGCTGGTAGGACTCGTTCATCACGGTGATGTAGTAGAAAACGTCCTGCTGCTCTTCGGTCATCTTCTTCATGCCGTCCTGGATGATCACCGCCAGCTCGTAGCCGTAGGTTGGATCAAAGGTGCGGCAGTTCGGGATGGTGGCAGCCAGGATGTGGCTGTGACCGTCTTCGTGTTGCAGGCCTTCGCCGTTCAGCGTGGTCCGGCCGGCGGTGCCGCCGATCAGGAAGCCACGGGTACGGCTGTCGCCTGCTGCCCAAGCCAGGTCGCCGATACGCTGGAAGCCGAACATCGAGTAGAAGATGTAGAACGGCAGCATCGGCTGGTTGTGGCTGGAGTACGAAGTACCGGCGGCGATGAAGGAGCTCATGGCGCCCGCTTCGTTGATGCCTTCTTCGAGGATCTGGCCCTTCTTGTCTTCCTTGTAGAACATCACCTGGTCTTTATCGACTGGCTCGTAGAGCTGGCCGACGGAGGAGTAGATGCCCAACTGACGGAACATGCCTTCCATACCGAAGGTACGGGCTTCGTCCGGGATGATCGGGACGATGCGCGGGCCGATGTCCTTGTCCTTGACCAACTGCGCCAGGATCCGCACGAAGGCCATGGTGGTGGAGATTTCACGGTCGCCCGAACCGTCAAGGATAGCCTTGAGGGTGCTCAGGTCCGGCGTCGGTACGCTGAAGCTCTGCGCGCGGCGTTGTGGCACGAAACCACCCAGTGCGGCGCGGCGCTCGGCCAGGTAGCGGGCTTCGGCGCTGTTCGGCTCCGGCTTGAAGAACGGCAGGTTTTCCAGCTCTTCATCCTTGACCGGGATGTCGAAGCGATCACGGAACAACTTCAGGCTGTCGACATCGACTTTCTTGGTGTTGTGCGCAGTGTTCTTCGCTTCGCCGGCACCGGTGCCATAACCCTTGATGGTCTTGGCCAGGATGACGGTCGGTTGTTCTTTGTGGTTGACCGCTTCGTGGTACGCCGCGTAGACCTTGTACGGGTCGTGGCCGCCACGGTTGAGTTTCCAGATTTCGTCGTCGGACAGGTCGGCAACCATCGCCTTGAGTTCAGGCGTGTTGAAGAAGTGTTCGCGGACGAACGCGCCGTCCTTGGCCTTGTAGTTCTGGTACTCGCCGTCGATGACTTCGTCCATGCGACGCTGCAGGATACCGTCGACGTCCTTGGCCAGCAGTGGGTCCCAGAAACGGCCCCAGATGACTTTGGTCACGTTCCACTGAGCACCGCGGAACACGCCTTCGAGTTCCTGGATGATCTTGCCGTTGCCGCGAACCGGGCCGTCGAGGCGCTGCAGGTTGCAGTTGATGACGAAGATCAGGTTGTCCAGCTTCTCGCGGCCGGCCAGGGAGATGGCGCCCAGGGATTCCGGCTCGTCGCACTCGCCGTCGCCCAGGAAGCACCAGACCTTCTGCTTGCCTTCAGGGATGAAGCCACGGGCTTCCAGGTACTTCATGAAGCGTGCCTGGTAGATCGCTTGAATTGGACCCAGGCCCATGGAAACGGTCGGGAACTGCCAGAACTCAGGCATCAGCCAAGGGTGCGGGTACGACGACAGGCCGTTACCGTCCACTTCCTGGCGGAAGTTGTTCATGTGTTCTTCGGTGATGCGGCCTTCCATGAACGCGCGGGCGTAGACGCCTGGCGAGGTGTGGCCCTGGAAGTAGATCAGGTCGCCGCCGTGTTCGTCGGTCGGGGCCTGGAAGAAGTAGTTGAAGCCGATGTCATACAGGGTTGCGCTGGAAGCGAAGCTGGAGATGTGACCGCCCAGGTCCGAATCTTTCAAGTTCGTGCGCATTACCATCGCCATGGCGTTCCAGCGTACCAGCGAGCGAATGCGGCGTTCCATGAACAGGTCGCCAGGCATGCGTGCTTCGTGGGTAACGGGGATGGTGTTGCGGTATGGCGTAGTGATGGCGTAAGGCAGTTGCGAGCCGCTGCGGGTCGCGAGTTCGCCCATACGGGTCATCAGGTAGTGAGCACGGTCTTCGCCTTCTTTGTCGAGAACCGATTCCAGGGCGTCCAGCCATTCCTGGGTTTCGACGGGATCGAGGTCTTGCATGGCTTGCTCCAGGGCGGAAAGGCTACCAGAATCGGTTGCCTGAAGTTTGCGACTGGCCTTGTGGGCAGACGACATAAATTCTTGGATGGCCGAAGGTTGCTTCGGCGTCCTGTAGTTTTACTACAAATCGTCGGCCATTTCAGCCTTTCGAATGTATATACGAGTAGTAAAACTACACAAGACTGAGCGTATGGCTCGGTCTGGCTGGTGAGCATAATCGTTATTGTTGATCTTTTGCGAACAAGAAAAGGTGAAAGTTTGATGTTGGCTGCCAAAATGAAATTAATTTCAGCTATTTCTAACCTTTGTTCGACAGTCCTTCATAGAGCGTGGTCCTTGCGTTCACAACACGTAGCCAATTACACGCCGATCAAGGATAGACCATGAGCCTTCCAACACTGGCCCAACTCCCGGCCATTCTCTTGCCAAAAGCCCAGCGGGCCGAGCAGTCATTTCGTGACGCAGTGGCCGCGCTGGACGACGATCATGGACTTTCTGCGTGGACGCCGCAACGGTGGGCCGACTTCGCCCGCGTGTGCGCCGCCAGTGATTTCGTCATTGAACAGAGTGTTCGTGACCCTTTGATGTTGCTCGAACTGGCCGCCTGGGGCGAATTGGACCGGGGTTTTGCGCCCGGCGAGCTGTGCGGGCAGATTGCTGGCGCCGTGCAACAAGTCGAAACAGAAGATGAACTCGGCCGTGTGCTGCGTCGCCAGCGCACGCGCCAGCAAGTGCGCATCATCTGGCGCGACCTCACCCGTCAGGCCGACCTGGTGCAAACCTGCCGCGACCTCTCCGACATGGCCGACGCCTGCATCGACCAGGCCTACCAGTGGCTGTACCAACGCCACTGCGTACAGTTCGGCACGCCCACCGGCCGACGCAGCGGCGAGCCGCAGCATATGGTCATCCTCGGCATGGGCAAGCTCGGTGCGGTGGAGCTGAACCTGTCGTCGGATATCGACCTGATCTTCGCCTACCCGGAGGGCGGCGAGACGGTCGGTGTGAAGCGCGCCCTGGATAACCAGGAGTTTTTTATCCGCCTTGGTCAAAAACTGATCAAGGCTCTTGACCCGATGACCGTCGACGGTTTTGTGTTCCGCGTCGACATGCGCCTGCGTCCCTATGGCTCAGCCGGTGCGCTGGTGCTTAGCTTCAATGCGCTGGAGCAGTACTACCAGGACCAGGGCCGCGACTGGGAACGCTATGCCATGATCAAGGCGCGGGTCGTGGCCGGTGACCAGGTGGCCGGTGCGCAATTGCTCGACATGCTGCGGCCGTTCGTCTACCGCCGCTACCTGGACTTCTCCGCCATCGAAGCGCTGCGCACCATGAAACAGCTGATCCAGCAGGAAGTGCGGCGCAAAGGCATGGCCGACAACATCAAGCTGGGCTCGGGCGGCATCCGCGAAGTGGAGTTCATCGCCCAGGCGTTCCAATTGATTCACGGTGGGCGCGACCTGAGCCTGCAACAGCGCCCGCTGCTCAAGGTGCTTGGCACCCTGGAAGGCCAGGGTTACCTGCCGCCGGCGGTGATTGCCGAATTGCGCAATGGCTACGAATTCCTGCGTTACACCGAGCACGCGATCCAGGCGATTGCCGACCGCCAGACACAAATGCTCCCGGACAGCCCCGAAGACCAGGCGCGCATTGCCTTTATGTTGGGGTTTGCCGACTGGGCCGCCTTCCACGAGCGCCTGATGTACTGGCGTGGCCGGGTGGACTGGCACTTCCGCCAAGTGATTGCCGATCCGGACGAAGAAGAGGGCGAAGAAAGCGAATTGGTCGTAGGCGGTGAGTGGTTGCCGCTGTGGGAAGAGTCCCAAGATGAAGAGGCTGCGTGCCGTCAGTTGGCCGAAGGTGGTTTTACCGACGCGGCCAAGGCCCTCAAGACGTTGGCAGGCCTGCGCAACAGCCCGCAATTGCGCGCCATGCAGCGTCTGGGGCGTGAGCGTCTGGATGCATTTATCCCGCGCCTGCTCGCCCAGGCTGTCGAGCATGCCAACCCGGACCTTGTGCTGGAGCGCGTGTTGCCGCTGGTGGAAGCCGTCGCCCGACGTTCCGCCTATCTGGTGCTGCTCACGGAAAACCCCGATGCTCTGCGCCGCCTGCTGACCCTGTGCGCCGCCAGCCCATGGATCGCCGAGCAGATCACCCGTTTCCCGTTGTTGCTCGACGAATTGCTCAACGAAGGCCGCCTGTTCAAGCCGCCGTTGGCGCCGGAACTGGCCGCCGAGTTGCGCGAGCGCCTCACGCGCATCCCCGAAGATGACCTTGAACAACAGATGGAAGCCCTGCGGCACTTCAAGCTGGCCCACCGCCTGCGCGTGGCCGCTTCGGAGATCGCCGGCAGCCTGCCGCTGATGAAAGTCAGCGACTACCTCACCTGGCTCGCCGAAGCCATCCTCGAGCAAGTGCTGGCCCTGGCCTGGCGCCAGACCGTGGCGCGCCACGGCTCGCCACAGCGGTTGGACGGCACCCTGTGCGATCCTGGGTTCATCATTGTCGGTTATGGGAAAGTCGGCGGCATCGAACTGGGGCATGGGTCGGACCTGGACCTGGTGTTTATCCACGATGGTGACCCCCAGGCCGAGACCGACGGTGCCAAGCCCATCGACGGTGCGCAGTTCTTCACGCGCCTGGGCCAGCGCATCATTCACTTGCTGACCACCCAGACCAACTCGGGCCAACTGTATGAAGTGGACATGCGCCTGCGACCTTCCGGCGCATCCGGTTTGCTGGTGAGTTCATTGGGCGCGTTTGAGCGCTATCAACAAAATGAAGCCTGGACCTGGGAGCATCAGGCCCTGATCCGGGCGCGGGTGCTGGTGGGCAGCCAGGATGTGGGCCAGGCGTTCGAACAGGTACGGGCTAACGTATTGGGGCAGGAACGGGACCTGGCGAAGCTGCGCCAGGAGGTCAGCGAGATGCGCGCCAAGATGCGTGACAACCTGGGCACCAAGGGCACGGCGGCCGGCACCGGCGCCAATGCCTTCGAAGCCACGGCGGTGTTCGACCTCAAGCAGGACGCCGGAGGTATCGTCGATATTGAATTTATGGTGCAATACGCGGCTTTGGCGTGGTCTGCGCAACATCCATCGTTGCTGCGCTACACCGACAATATCCGCATTCTGGAAGGTCTGGAGCAGGTGGGTTTGATGCCCTCCGCCGATGCCCATCTGCTGCGCGAGGTGTATAAGGCCTACCGATCCGCCGCGCACCGCCAGGCCTTGCAGAACGAGGCCGGTACGGTGGCCGGGGATCAGTTCGCCGACGAACGGCGCCAGGTGATGCGAATCTGGAAAGAACTGGGGTTAAGCTGAAACTCGATTAAATGTGGGAGCGGGCTTGCTCGCGAAAGCGCGGTGTCAGTCACTGAAAATATCGACTGATATACCGCTTTCGCGAGCAAGCCCGCTCCCACACACACAGCTAGTACCGGGCTAACCATGACCTACAGTAATTATCGAGGCGGGGAGGCATAAGCCTCCCCGCATCGTTTGTGGAAACTACATGAATATTCTGATCGTTGGGCCCAGTTGGGTCGGTGACATGGTGATGGCGCAGACACTGTTCCAGTGCCTGCGCGTGCGTTACCCGGACTGCCAGATCGACGTGCTCGCCCCCGAGTGGAGCCGGCCGATCCTTGAGCGCATGCCCGAGGTGCGCAAGGCCTTGAGCTTCCCGCTCGGCCACGGTGCCCTGGAACTGGCGACCCGGCGTCGCATCGGTAAATCCCTGGCGGGTAAATACGACCAGGCGATCCTGCTGCCCAACTCGCTCAAGTCGGCGCTGGTGCCGTATTTTGCCGGCATCCCCAAGCGCACCGGCTGGCGTGGCGAGTTCCGCTATGTGCTGCTCAATGACGTGCGCACACTCGACAAAGCCCGCTATCCGCTGATGATCGAGCGCTTCATGGCCCTGGCGTATGAGCCGGGTGCCGAGTTGCCCAAACCGTATCCGCGCCCGAGCCTGCAAATCGATCCGGCGAGCCGCGACGCGGCCCTGGCCAAGTTCGGCCTGACCCTGGACCGCCCGGTATTGGCCTTGTGCCCCGGCGCCGAGTTCGGCGAGTCCAAGCGCTGGCCGTCGGAGCACTACGCCAAGGTCGCCGAGGCAAAGATCCGCGAAGGCTGGCAGGTGTGGCTGTTCGGTTCAAAGAAGGACCATCCGGTGGGTGAAGATATTCGCCAGCGCCTGATCCCCGGCCTGCGCGAAGAGGCGGTGAACCTCAGTGGCGACACGTCCCTGGCCGAGGCCATCGACCTGCTGTCCTGCGCCGATTCGGTGGTGTCCAACGACTCCGGCCTGATGCACGTAGCCGCTGCGCTGAACCGTCCGCTGGTGGCGGTGTATGGCTCCACCTCGCCGGGCTTCACGCCGCCCTTGGCCGATCAGGTCGAAGTGGTGCGCCTGGGCCTGGAGTGCAGCCCGTGTTTTGACCGCACCTGCCGCTTCGGCCACTACAACTGTATGCGCCAATTGCTGCCGCAGCCGGTGAACGAAGCCTTGCAGCGGTTGCAGGGCTCTGTGGTCGAGGTCCGATAGTTTGCGCGTACTGGTAATCAAGACCTCATCCCTGGGCGACGTGATCCACGCCTTGCCGGCGCTGACCGACGCGGCGCGGGCGATCCCCGGCATTCAATTCGATTGGGTAGTGGAAGAAGGCTTTGCCGAGATTCCCACCTGGCACCCGGCGGTCGACAAGGTGATCCCGGTGGCGATCCGCCGCTGGCGCAAAAATATCTGGCAAACCATCAAGAGTGGCGAGTGGCGGCGGTTCAAGCAGCAAGTCCAGTCGACCAAATACGATCTGGTGATCGATGCGCAGGGCCTGCTGAAAAGCGCCTGGCTGACCCGTTATGTGCGTGCGCCCGTCGCGGGTTTCGACAGAAACTCCGCCCGCGAGCCGATGGCGGCGCGTTTCTATTCCCGACGGCTCGCCGTAGCACGTGGGCAGCACGCGGTGGAGCGTCTGCGCCAGTTGTTCGCCGTGGCGCTCGGTTATGACTTGCCCAAGGGCCTGGGCGACTACGGCCTGAGCACTGAAAAACTCCTGGGCCTGCCGCCGAAAAAACCCTTTGTGCTGCTGCTGCACGGCACCACCTGGGACACCAAGCACTGGCCCGAAGCCTACTGGCGCGAGCTGGCCGAGCGCATGGGCCGCCTGGGCGTCGACGTGAAATTGCCCTGGGGCAACGCCGCCGAAAAAGCCCGTGCCGAACGCCTGGCCCAGGGCCTGCAAAACGCCGAGGTACTGCCCAAGCTGAACCTGGCCGGTGTGGCCCGTGTATTGGCCGGCGCCCGTGCCTGTGTAGCGGTGGACACTGGCCTCGGGCACCTGGCTGCTGCGTTGGACGTGCCGACCATCTCCCTGTTCGGACCGACCAACCCCGGCCTCACCGGCGCCTACGGCAAGGGCCAGATTCATTTGGCCAGCGACTTCCCCTGCGCGCCGTGCCTGCAAAAGCAATGTACCTATCAACCGACGGCCGACGACCTGCGTCGGTTCGACCTCAAGCGCGAGTCGCCCCTGTGCTTCACGCGCCTGAACCCTGAGCGTGTGGCGAGCCGACTGAGCACGTTGTTATTGGCTGAGGAGCTGCACTGATGCAACTGGCTTTTGTGCTGTACAAATATTTCCCCTTCGGTGGCCTGCAGCGCGACTTCATGCGCATCGCCCTGGAGTGCCAGCAGCGCGGCCATCAGATTCGCGTGTACACGCTGATCTGGGAAGGCGACATCCCGCCCGGCTTCGAGGTGCTGGTGGCACCGGTCAAGGCGTTCTTCAACCATCGGCGCAACGAAAAACTCAGCGCCTGGATGGCCGCCGACCTGGCCAAGCGCCCGGTGGACCGCCTGATCGGCTTCAACAAAATGCCCAACCTGGACGTGTACTACGCCGCCGACGGTTGCTTTGAAGACAAGGCGCAAAACCTGCGCCACTCGCTGTACCGCTATTTTGGCCGCTACAAGCATTTCGCCGAGTACGAGCGCGCGGTGTTCGCCAAGGACGCCAAGACCGAAGTCCTGATGATTTCCGAAGTGCAGCAGCCGCTGTTCATCAAGCATTACGACACGCCGGTGGAACGCTTTCACCTGCTGCCGCCGGGCATTGCCCAGGACCGTCGTGCGCCGCCGAATGCCGCCGAAATCCGCGAAGGTTTCCGCAAGGAATTCAACCTCGGCGACGACGAGCTGCTGTTGGTGCAGATTGGTTCGGGCTTCAAGACCAAGGGCGTCGACCGCAGCCTCAAGGCCGTGGCCGCGTTGCCGTCTGAACTGAAAAAACGTACGCGCCTGTTTGTAATCGGCCAGGACGACCCCAAGGTATTCCAACTGCAAAGCGCTACCTTGGGCTTGGGCGACAATGTGCAGTTTCTCAAGGGTCGCAGTGATATCCCGCGTTTCCTGCTGGGCGCCGACCTGTTGATCCACCCGGCGTACAACGAAAATACCGGCACCGTCTTGCTCGAAGCCCTGGTGGCCGGGCTGCCGGTACTGGTCTCGGCCGTGTGTGGGTATGCCCACTACATCGCCGAGGCCGACAGTGGCCTGGTACTGGATGAGCCGTTTGAACAAGCGCAGCTCAATCAATACCTGACGCATATGCTCACCGACACTGCACAGCGCGCGGCCTGGAGCCGCAATGGCCTGGCCTTCGCCGAGACGGCCGACCTTTACAGCATGCCGCAGCACGCTGCGGATGTGATTCTGGCGGAGCCAAAACGATGAAGTTGATTCTTGCCGAACCGTTCAAGACTTTATGGGCCGGGCTCGATGCCTTTGCCGAAGTCGAGAAACTGCAAGGTGAAGTATTCCGTGAACTGGCGGCGCGTCGCACCCTGCGTACCGAGGTGGATGGCCGTCCGTATTTCGTGAAGATCCACCGTGGCATCGGCTGGGGTGAAATCTTCAAGAACCTCATCACCGCCAAGCTGCCGGTACTCGGGGCGGGCCTTGAGTGGGCGGCGATTCATCGCCTGCAGGAGCTCGGCGTGCCGACCATGACCGGTGTGGCGTTCGGCGAAAAGGGCAGCAACCCGGCGGACCAGCACTCGTTCATCATCACCGAAGAGCTGGCGCCGACCCTCAGCCTCGAAGACGTCACGATCAACTGGGTCGCCGAACCGCCGGCACCCGCGTTGCGTCATGCCCTCACGGCCGAGCTGGCGCGCATGGTTGGCGATATGCACCGGGGTGGTGTGAACCACCGCGACTGCTACCTGTGCCATTTCCTGCTGGACACTGCCAAGCCCATCGATGCGAAGAACATCAAGCTGTCGGTGATCGACCTGCACCGTGCCCAATTGCGCGCGCACTTGCCGTTGCGCTGGCGCGACAAGGACCTGTCCGCGCTGTACTACTCGGCGCTGGATATCGGACTCACCCGTCGCGACAAACTGCGTTTCCTCAAGGGCTACTTCCGCCAGCCGCTGCGCCAGATCCTCGCAGAGCAATCAGCGTCCCTGAGCCTGATGCAGCGCAAGGCCGACAAGCTGTATGCGCGCAAGCTGCGTTATGGGGATGCGATCTGATGGCGGGTTGGAACCTGGAACCTGCGTACGCCAGCCTGGCGGATGATTTCGGCAGCCTCGAAGCGGTCTTCGCCCTGCAGGGTGAGCGCCTGACCCGCGATCCGCTGTCGGAAGTGATCCGCGTGGAGCGTGGCGGCGTCAACTATTACGTCAAGCGCTACATCGGTGCCGGCAAAGGGCTGCGGCGCTACCTGGGCAAGCCGCGGGTCAAGTCCGAATGGCAGAACCTCAAGCGTTTCGCCAAATGGGGCATTCCCACCGCCGATGTGGTTGCCTGGGGGCTGGAGCGAAAGGGCCTGGCCTATGATCGTGGGGCGATGATCACCCGCGAGCTGCCGAAGACCGAAGACCTCTCGGTATTGGCCGAGCGCAACGATGCGCGCCTGCGCGACCCCAAGTGGGTCAACGCGGTGAGCCGTCAGCTCGCCGAATACACACGTACCATGCACGATCATCGCTTTACCCATAACGACTTGAAGTGGCGCAACCTGTTGATCGATGACCAGCAGACCCTGTACCTGATCGACTGCCCCAACGGCGATTTCTGGCGCGGGTTCTGGCTCAAGTACCGCATCACCAAAGACCTGGCCTGCCTGGACAAGGTGGCCAAGTATCACCTGTCCGCCACCCAGCGCCTGCGTTTCTACATGCAATACCGTCAGCGCCGGCACCTGAGTGCAGCGGACAAACAGCGAATTCGCCACGTGGTGAAGTTTTTCGAGGGACGTGAATGAGTGATTTCCTGGCGGCTGAGGACCGGGCGCTGCTGGAGCGCAACGGTTTGGCGACGTTCGACGCCCTGTGGGCCAAACAACTGGATGCAGTGGATGAACCCAACACCAGTCGCGGCGGCTGGAGCAGCGTCTTTCGCCTGGAGCTCGATGGCCACGGTTATTACCTCAAGCGTCAGAGCAACTACCTGACGCGCAGCCTGCACCGTCCCTTTGGCGAGCCGAGTTTCTCCCGCGAGTTCCGCAATATCAGTCGTTACCGCAAGCTCGGCATCCCTGCCTTGCAGGCGGCTTTCTACGGCGAGCGCAAGGTGGGCGGCGAGCATCGCGCGATGCTGCTGACACGTGCCCTGGACGGCTGGAATGACTTGGATTCGCTGCTGGAGCAGTGGCCCCAACTGAGCGATGCCCAGCACCGCGCGATCCTGCGGGCCTGCGGTGAGCTTGCTCGTCTGTTACACAGCGTCGGCCAGGTACATGGCTGTTTTTATCCCAAACATATTTTTATGCAGGCCACCGGCGACGGTTATGCCGCGCAGTTGATCGACCTGGAGAAAACCCGCCCGCTGCTGTTCGGCTGGCGTGATCGGGTCAAGGACCTGGAGCCGTTGTTGCGACGCGCACCGCAGTGGTCGGACGAACAGGTACGCCAACTGTTGGCCGCCTATCTGGATCAACCGAAGGACAGCGCGCTGGTCGCCACCTGGCTGCAGAAACTGACCGCGCGCCGTAGTCACAAGGAAAACCGTTGATGCGCTTGTCCGAGCTGAAAACCGCCGGCCGTACCCCCGAGCTGCCCCTGACCCTCGAACTGGCCGATGCGGCCGGCCCGGGCCAGTTGCAACTGCTGAGCCTGTTGCGTGTGCTGCCGGGTGAGCGTTATGTGGGGGCGGCGGTCTGGCGTGGTCGTCCGGTACTGGCCAAATTGTTGGTGGGCAGCAAGGCGGCGCGGCACTTCCAGCGTGAACTCGGCGGCGTGCGCTTGCTCGCCGAGCAAGGCCTGACCACGCCGTTGCTGCTGGCCGATGGCTTGCAGGAAGGCGAGGGCGGCTGGTTGCTGTTCGAGTTTATCGAGGGCGCCGAAAGCCTGGCCGATGCCTGGCAGGCCGTCGAAGACCTGCCGCCGCTGGCTGACGAGCAAACCGCCGTGCTGGCCGAAGCGCTGGGTGCGATCGCTCAGATGCACACCAAGGGGCTGTGGCAGGAAGATCTGCACCTGGACAACCTGCTGCGCCAGGACGGCAAGCTGTACCTGATCGATGGCGCCGGGATCCGCGTCGAAGAGGCGGGCAAACCGCTGTCACGCAACCGCGTGCTGGAAAACCTCGGGGTGTTTTTCGCCCAGTTGCCGAAAAATCTCGAGCCGTTTACCGAAGAGCTGCTGGTGTACTACCTGCTGAGCAACGGCGAGCACGCCCTGCCGCTGGAAGCCTTGGAGAAACAGGTGCGCAAGGTCAGTGCCTGGCGCCTCAAGGACTTCCTGAGCAAGGTCGGCCGTGAATGCACGCTGTTCAGCGTGGTGCGCGGCGCCTTCGCCTTGCGTGCGATCCGGCGGGAAGAAGAACCGGCCATGCTGCCGGTACTGGAACAGGCCGATGCGTTGCTGGACCAGGGCCATTTGTACAAGACCGGCGGCGCCGCCAGCGTGGCCAAGGTCGAGGTGGCCGGTCGGCCGCTGGTGATCAAGCGCTACAACATCAAGGGCTTCGCCCACTGGCTCAAACGCTTCTGGCGTCCGAGCCGTGCCTGGCACTCCTGGCGCGAAGGCAACCGCCTGGCGTTCCTCGGCATCGCCACGCCCAAGCCGCTGGCGGTGCTGGAGAAGCGCTTCTTCTGGCTGCGCCGTCGCGCTTACCTGATCACCGAATACCTGCCCGGCCCGGACATCATCGAGCGCTTCGCACCGTACGTTGAAAACAGTGATGCGCCGGAAAACGAACTGTTGGCGCTGGATCACCTGTTCACCGAACTGATCCGCGAGCGCATCAGCCATGGCGATTTCAAGGGGCACAACCTGTTCTGGGACAAGGACCGCTGGTCGCTGATCGACCTGGACGCCATGTGCCAGCACAGCTCCGAGGCGAGCTTCGCCTCGGCGTATGCCAAGGACAGGGCGCGGTTTATGCGCAATTGGCCGCAGGACAGCGCGTTGTATCAATTGATTGATCAGCGGTTGCCCAAAGTGAGTCAGTCTGGTGGCCCCCTGTAGCAAAGCCGTAGGGCAATATGAATGTTGATGCGTGACTCGGAAAACACGCAAACAACAGGATTAGGCATCCCATGGCAGATGAACAACTAAGGCCCCCTCAGTTCATGCTCTTTGAAAGTGAAACTGAGTCAGAGCGCGCTGCGCAAGTTGTTGCAGTGACGCCGCCGAAAGGTGCGTTCAGCGACTTCATTGTGTATGTGGATGAAAGTGGTGATCACGGGATGCAGGCGCTGGATGCGAATTACCCCATGTTTGTTCTAGCGTTTTGTGTTTTTCATAAAAGACACTACTGTGAAAAAGTCATTCCGGCCCTCCAAAAGTTTAAGTTCAATCATATGGGGCATGATCTTGTTGGCCTGCATGAATTGGAAATCCGTAAGGAAAAGGGGGCTTTCTCGAACGTTTTTGTCTCTCGCCAGCACAAACATGCCTTTCTTGAGGAGCTGACAAGCATCATTGAGTCGAGCAACTTTGTTTTGATCAGTTGCGTTATTGATAAGGCCACTCTTCGGGAGCAGCAAGGCCCCGTACATAATCCCTACCATCTGGCGCTTGGATTCTGTCTTGAAACGCTTTATGAGTTTCTCAGTGAGAAAAATCAGCAGAGAGCGTTGACTCACGTCATTTTCGAACGACGAGGGCGTAAAGAAGATAACGAGCTTGAGTTGGAGTTTCGGCGAATGTGCGACGGCGCCGTTCGTTTAGGTATTCGCCTGCCATTTGACATCGTGTTTGCGACTAAGCAGGTTAACTCCACGGGGTTGCAACTTGCAGATCTCGTTGCAAGGCCGATAGGCATGAGTGTTCTACGGCGAGGTCAGGAAAACCGTGCCTTTGATGTGCTCAAGCGCAAGTTTTACTGCAGCGGAGGACGAAGCAAGGTCGGTGAGGGTTTTGAGAACTGGGGACTTAAAGTTTTCCCTACCGCAGAAAGCGAAAAGCCCCGATGAAACTCACCGAGGCTATAACGCCGACCGGGATCCCCCAGTCCATTTGCGCCAGATTCTATGCTTGCGATTTTTGAGTGTCAATGCAGAGTAATTACTGCTCCTCTTGCAGAATAGAGGGGTGATCAGAATCGGTACTCCGCACCTGCTCCGGCATACCACGAGCGCCCTGGCGCCGCTTCGTAATAGCGGTAATTTCCGTCGCCGACGATCACCGAGCCGACGTACTGGCGGTCGAGCAGGTTATCCAGGCGCAGGGTCTGGTGGAAGGTCCAGTGTTCGACTTTCTGCTCAAAGCGGGCGCGCCAGTTGAATACGCTGTAGGCCGGGGCGGCGTGTTGGCTGTTGGTGTCTTCGACGTAGACCTGGCTGCGGTACATGCCTTCGAGGGCGGTGCTGACCCAGTCGCGGGGCTTCCAGTTGAGCTCGGCGAACAAGGTGGTTTGCGGTACGCCGGGCAGGTAGTTGCCCTTGTCGATGGCGGTGTTGCCGCCGCTGACGAAGTCACTGTCGTAGGTAGCTTGCAGGCGGGTGTAGGCGAGGTTGGCGGTCCACTGTTCGCTGAGTTGGCTTTCGATGCCCAGTTCGAAGCCGCGGCGCAAGGTTCGGCCAGCGTTTTGGTAAGTGGTGCGACCGCCGCTGGATTGCTGCACCACCAACTCGTCTTCGGTGGTGATCTGGAAGACTGCAGCGTTGATGCGGGTGTCCTGGCCAACGCGTGCCTTCAGGCCGACTTCGTACTGTGTACTGACCGATGGCTTGAGCGCTAAGTTAAAGCCGTTTGAGCTGCTGGAATACGCTGACTCCGCTTGTGTCGGAGTTTCAAAG
Source organism: Pseudomonas allii (assembly GCF_055380095.1). Lineage (NCBI taxonomy): Bacteria > Pseudomonadati > Pseudomonadota > Gammaproteobacteria > Pseudomonadales > Pseudomonadaceae > Pseudomonas > Pseudomonas allii. Next base: position 523,885 of record NZ_AP039450.1, read on the forward strand.
CCTTTGCCCGCGCTCACGTAGCCGTGCAGGTCGGGGGTAAACGCGTACATCACGCTGACCGAGGGGGTGTTCTTCTGGTAAGTCTTGCTGCCGCTGTCGTTGCCGTCGCTGAGAAAATGGTCGTCCACGTCCATCTTCATGGTGCTGTGGCGCAGGCCGGCTTGCAGGGTCCAGTCGCCCAGCAGCCAATTGGCCTGCACGAAGGGGTCGAGGCTGGTGGCGGTGTCGATTTCATCACGGCCCAGTGCGCCCTTGACGCCGTGCACGCCGTTGGCGGTGTTGGAATAGCCTTGGCGATCATCTTCGCTGCGGTCGTAGTCGAGGCCGGCGATCAAGGTCAGTTCGCCCGGAGCGCTGGTGACGGGTTGTAGCCAGTGGATGGAGCCACCGTAGAACTTGCGGTCGAACGCCACCACACCGCCTCGCACGTTGGCGGGGTTGGTCGCACCGCTGGGGAATTTGTCAGGAATCGACAAGTACTGAATCACACTCCGCCGCCCCGTATACCCATTGACCTGCAGCGTCGCATCGCCGAAGTACCGCTCGTAATTCATCCCCAATTGCTGATGATCGATGCTTTTACGCGTGTTGTACGTCAGCGCGTTGGCGCTCACCGAGCGCGGGTCGGCCTTGTACGCTGCCAAGGTCTGCCCCAGCGGGTCCTGGGTGCCGTTCTGTTCCAGGCTGCTGTAGATCAGCGCCAGCTTGCTGTCGTCATCCGGCTGGACGTTGAGCTTGGCGAAGGTCTGGTCGCGGCGTGCGCTGCTGTGGTCGCGGTAGCCGTTGGTGTCCATGCGCGAAGCGTCGAGCACGAAGCCGGCGCCGTTGGCCGCGCCTTCGGCGCTCAGGTGGTTCTTGTTCAGGCCGTCGCTGCCCACCAGGGTCTCGGCGCCAATGCGCGGCGGGCCTTCGCCGTCGCGGGAGAACATCTGGATCACGCCGCCGGCATTGCTGCCATACAGGGTCGCGGCAGGGCCGCGCAGCACTTCGATGCGTTCGGCAGTGTCGAGGTTGAAGGTGGCCGCCTGGCCCTGGCCGTCCGGGGTGCTGGCGGGAATGCCGTCGGCAATCAGCTTGATGCCGCGCACACCGAACGCCGAGCGGGCGCCGAAGCCACGGGTGGAAATCTGCAGGTCCTGGGCATAGTTCTGGCGGTTCTGTACCACCAGGCCGGGCACGCGGGACAGGGCCTCGGAGGCGTTGATGCCCAATTGGCCATCGCTGATCTGTTCGCGGCTGATGCCGTCCACCGAGTACGGCAGGTCGAAGGTCGGGCTGGCGCTGCGTGAGCCGGTGACCACGCTGGGGTCGAGGACCAGCGGGGCGTCTTCAGCCCGAGCGGCATCGCTCAGGGCGAACAGGCCAGGCAGCAGCAAGGTGAAGCGGGCGAGGGTTTTCATCGGTCAGTTGGAATCCATGGCGCGCATAGGCGGTAGACGCGCAAAGGGGCGCGAGTTTAGTGGCTCGGGCGATTTTTATCATTTGGGAATCGTCCTACGCTGCAAATCAGTGTTACCACTTTGGGTCATCCGCCCTTGCGATGTTAGCGTGGTCAGCCTTGGCAATAACAATGGCTGATGGGCCATAAGGAGAGGGTCATGAGGAGGGGGTCGAAAGTCTTGTGCAGTGTGCTGTCGCTGATGCTGGCGGGCTGCGGAACCATCAATACCGTCTTCCGGCCAGACGCGGTCACCAGCCAGAACCTCAAGGACTCGCGCAGTCACTGCGAAAACGTGCCGCGCATCTACAGCGGGGTGATCTATGGGTTCTGCACGCTCAATGGCGAACCGGCGCCCGACAAGAGCCTGAAGGACAACAGCCTGATCGACCATGGCGGGAGCATGCTACCCATTGTCGCGGTGGAGTTTGTCGCCTCCGGCGTGCTGGACACCCTGGTGCTGCCCTACACCGTTTACCGTCAAAGCCGGGACGGCAGCATCGAGATCTTCCGCTGATCCCTCTTGACGCTCGCCGCTAACAGCTTCCCGCCGCTTTTACGCTATAATCCCGCCCTTTAGCTGTTTCCCGCCCAGGCGGGAGGCACACTTTTTTCAGGCGCAACCCGCCTGCATGCAGACTAAAAGAGGCTAGACCCCTGTGGCATTGACGATTCTTGGCCTGTCCGGCGCCCTTAGCCATGATCCTTCCGCAGCCTTGTATATCGACGGCAAGCTGATCGCGGCCGCCGAAGAAGAACGCTTCGTACGTGACAAACATGCAAAGAACCGCATGCCCTACGAGTCGGCGAAGTTCTGCCTGGAACAGGCCGGCATCAAGCCCTCCGACGTTGACGTGGTCGCGATCCCGTTCGCCCCGATCAGCCTGTTCGGCGAGGCGCGATGGCACTACGCCAAGCGTTACTGGTACGCCCCGGACCGCGCCCTCGATGCGATCCTGATGGGCAACCGTCGCTACAAGCGTTATCGCAACAAGATCGTCTGGTGCCTGGAGCAACTGGGCTTTGATCCGAAGAAAATCAAGATCGAACCGGTTGAACACCACCTGGCCCACGCTTCCAGCGCCTACCACTGCTCCGGCTTCCAGGAGAAAACCGCGATCCTCGGTATCGACGGTAAAGGTGAGTACGCCACCACGTTCTTCGGCTACGGCGAAAACGGCAAGATCCACAAGATCAAGGAATTCTACGATCCGGACTCCCTCGGCGGCCTGTACGGCGCGATCACCGAGTTCCTCGGTTTCGAGATGCTCGACGGTGAGTTCAAGGTCATGGGCATGGCGCCGTATGGCGATGCCAGCAAGTACGATTTCTCGCGCCTGGCCTCCTTTGAGAACGGCGAGTTGGTGATCAACACCGACTACGCCAACGTCATCGGCCTGCGCCGTTATAAAGAGAAGGGCAAGGGTTTCTACTTCTCGCCAAAACTGATCGAGTGGCTGGGTCCCAAGCGCGAAGGCGATATTGCCGACGAGCCGTACATCCACTACGCCGCCAGCATGCAGGCGCTGTTCGAGAAGCTGGCCCTGCAGATGATCGACCACTACCTGGGCGACATCCTCAAGGACACCGGCAAGCTGGCCTTCGCCGGCGGCTGCGCGCTGAACGTCAAGCTGAACCAGAAAATCATTGCCCGTGACGACGTCAAGGAGCTGTTCGTGCAGCCGGCGTCCGGCGATGCCGGTACTGCCGTGGGTGCGGCGGCCTACGTGTCCCACGCCCGTGGTGTGCCGGTGGAGAAGATGGAGCACGTCTACCTCGGCCCGTCCTACAGCAACGAAGATGTGATCGCTGCGTGCGCCAAGCACGAGAGCAAGCCTAACTGGCGCAAGATCGAGAACATGCCCCAGCGCATCGCCAAGATCATGGTCGACGGCAACCCGGTGGCCTGGTTCCAGGGGCGCATGGAGTTTGGTCCGCGTGCACTCGGCGGTCGTTCGATCATCGGTTGCCCAAGCGCCACCGGCGTGGCGGACCGTATCAACCACCAGATCAAGTTCCGCGAGCGCTGGAGGCCTTTCTGCCCGTCGATGCTCGACACCGTGGCGCCGCAGATGATCAAGGTCGACCACCCGGCACCGTTCATGACCTTCACCTTTGAAGTGGCCGAAGAGTGGAAAACCCGCGTGCCGGAAGTGGTCCATGAAGATGGCACCTCCCGCGCCCAGGTGCTCAAGCGCGAGTACAACCCGCGCTACTACGACATGATGAAAGAGCTCGAAGTGCTGACCGGCAACGGCGTGTCCCTGAACACCTCGCTCAACCGTCGCGGCGAAGCGATGATCTGCTCGCCGACCGACGCACTGAACATGTTCTTCGGCTCCGACCTGCAGTACCTGATCATGGAAGACATCCTGGTCGTCAAGGACGGCGTGGACCCTTATGACGCCGTGGTCTAAATGCTGAACCGCTTCCAGGCGTGGCGTGAGCGTGGCTGGGCGCCTGTCGAGGCCGAGGTTTACGCCCAGGCCTGGCAGCGGTTTGGCGGCAGCGTTGCAACCCATCCGCAGGTTGTCGAGCGCTTGGCGGGCCTGGCGCAGATTCCGGTGCGTTACCTGGGCTGGGAACAGGACGGTGAACTCCGAGGGGCGATTGCCACCTGGGGGCGCGACCTGGCCCTGTCCAAGGACGTACTCAAGCGCAGCGGCAAGAAAGGCCTGTTTGACCTGGGCAATGCCGAGATCATCCTGCCGATCACTGCCGATGCGCAGTTGCCGGTGCGCCATCGCGGGCGCTACCTGTCAGCGCTGAACGAGGGCCGCATCAGCACCCTCAAGTCCCAGGCCGAGCAGTTGGCCATGGCGCGTACCCCCGAAGAGCTGTCGAAGAAGTTTCGCTACAACCAGCGCCGCGAACTGCGTCTGCTGGAAGAGGCGGGCGGCGTGGTGCGGGCGGTGAGCGAGTTTTCCAGTGTGGAGCTGTCGGCGATCTACTGCGATCTGTTCCAGCGCCGCTGGGGCTTTGCCGCTACAGGCGCCGAGCGCCTGGCTGAGGTGCTGGCGCTGCTCAAAGAGTTCCTGATCGGCTCGGTGCTGTTTCTCAACGATGCGCCGATTGCCGTACAACTGGTATACCGCGTCGAGGCGCCGGAGTGGATCAGCATCGAGTACGTCAATGGCGGTGTCGACCCTGAAACCCGGGCATTCAGCCCCGGCAGTGTGCTGAGCTTCCTCAACACCCAAAGCGCCTGGGAACAGGCGCGGGCCGTGGATAAACCGCTGCGTTTTTCCTTCGGGCGTGCCGACCGCGAGTACAAGGAGCGCTGGTGCAACCCGGTGCCGGTGTTCAGCGTATGAGCCGCAAACAGCAACTGCTCAAGCGCCACCGGCGCAATAAACGCATTGCGCTGCTGATCGGGCTGCTGCTGTTGATCGCGACCGGTGTGCTGGTGGCCTGGTGGTTGCCGCTGATCCTCGTGGTCGTGCTGTGGGTGGCCCATGAAGCCTGGTTTGCCGACCACCTGTTTTATTCGCCCAAGGACGACTACCAATACAGGTTTGCGTCGAGTGGCCAGCAGGTCGGGCTGCGTCTGGAGGGCGGCAGGTTGCTGGCAGAGACACCGCTCGAGCTGGCTGGCGATGAAACGCTGGTCGTCGAAGTGCAGCTCAAGAGCACCCTCTGGGGGCGTTTGTTTGATCCTGCAGTTGATTTTCTGGACGATCGCCAGGCGTTCGAGCGCGGGGTTGCCGGCAAACGTTACCTCAATCTCACCGGTTCGGCGGCGGCATTGGCCGGCGGTGAACTGCGCCTGCGCGGGCGCTTTTGTCGCGTGATCGGCCAGCCGGTCTTGTGGGTGTTTCGCCAGCCAGATGCTGCCCGCCAGCGGGTGATGGTGATCGCCCCTCACGCCGATGATGCTGAACTGGCTGCCTTCGGCCTGTACAGCCAGGCGGATGAAAGCTGGATCGTGACCCTGACCGCCGGTGAAATCGAAGCCGAACACTATCAGCAGATGGGCATGCCCAAGGCTGAAGCGGCGCGGATCAAAGGGCGCCTGCGCGCCTGGGACAGCATTGCCGTGCCGCGCTGGGCCGGCGTGCCCGAGGCGCACTGCGTGCAGTTGGGCTACTTCTGCCTGCAACTGCCGGCGATGCGTGACGCCCCCGATCAACCCCAGGCATCGCGCGAAGCGCAGTTGGACGATACGCGGCTGTTCCGCCAGTTCAATGCCTTGGCGTTGCCGGGGGATGTGGACGGTGCGCCGACCTGGAACAACCTGATAGCCGACCTGCGGGCGGTGTTGCTCAAGGCGCGTCCCGAGGTGATTGTGTTGCCGACGCCAGTGCTCGACCCCCACCCTGACCATATCTGCGCGCACACCGCGGTGGTGCAGGCGCTGCAGGGGCTTGAGTGGCAACCGACCACGTTGCTTGGTTATGCCAACCATCTGCATGATAACGACCGTTGGCCCATGGGTGATTCAGGCGCTGGCATCGCTTTGCCGCCACAGTTCGATGCCGCCCAGGTACTCGAGCCCTATTGCCGGGTGCTCAGCCTGAGCCAGCAGCAGGACAAGGCCATGGCGCTGGGCATGATGCATGATCTGCAGCCCCGTGCACCGTTCAAGCGCCGGGTGCGTCGTCTGTTGCAGCAATGGCTGGCCGGCCGTGGTCCATCGCCTTACGGCGAGAACGAATTTTTCCGCAAGGCCGTACGCCGCCACGAGCTGCTTTGGGTGCTGAAGCAGGACTGAAATTGACTTTTTTCGTCGGGCTGCCCGCGTGTAGCAGCCCGATTGCCTCATGGAGTGATATGAAGCCTCGTTTCAAGGTTTTGCAGTTGCAGCCTGACTACAACGTCAAACTGAATGACTTCGCCGATCTCGGCGAGCAGATCGTCAAGGCGCTGCCGACGGAGCGGTTCGAGGTGACGTCGGCCTTCCTGAGTGGTCGGCCGCAGCCGGGCCAGCCGTTGAGCGTGGCGGATCATTCCAAGTATTTCGAGTTTCCCGAGAAGGCCCTCAAAGGCATTCGCCTGGGCGCCATGTGGGAAATCTACAAGTACTGCCGTGAGCAGAAATTCGATGTGGTCATCTGTAACCGCTTCAAGTCGGTGAACATGATGCTGTCGCTCAATCGCTGGTTGAAGATCCCGTTGTGCATCGGTATTTCCCACGGTTTCGGTGAGTACGAACGCGCCTATCGCCGGCGCCAGACGCGCCGGCTGGTCAGCCCGGCCTGGCGGTTTGTCGGGGTGTCGGCGGCGGTCAGGGACTACCTGATCGGCCTCAACTGCGGCTTTACCCAAGAGAACACCACCTTCGTCACCAATGCCATCGATATTCCCCAGGCCGAAGCCTTGCAGTTGCCACGCGAGCAGGCTCGCCAGGCGCTCGGGCTGCCGCTCGACGCACGGATCATCGGCGCGCTGGGGCGCTTGGTGCCGATCAAGGGCCATACGCACCTGCTGCAGGCCTTTGCCCGTCTCAAGGACAAATACCCCAATGTCCAGGTCGGAATCATCGGTTCCGGCCGTGCCGAAGCCGACTTGCGCGCGGACATCGAGCGCCTTGGCCTCACTGGCCGTGCGCATTTGCTGGGCTTTCGCGAGGATGGCCTCAAATATGTACGCGCCTTCGATATCTGGACCATGCCTTCCTTGCTGGAGGGCCTGGGCCTGGCGCTGCTCGAAGGCATGAGTGGACGCCTGCCGGTGATTGCTTCCAACGGGCCGGCCATGCTGCCGCTGGTGGAAGGGGCGGGTGGTTTGTCCCACGAGCCTGGCAATGTCGAGCAACTGACAGCGGCCCTGGACACTTATCTGGCCATGAGCGACGAGCAACTGCGCGCCAAGGGTGAACAGGTATTCCGTTACCTGGAAGAAAACCACGCCCTGGCCGAGTTCCAGCAAAAGTATCTGAACCTCATCGAAACCGGTTTGAAAGAAGTAGGTAGAGCATGACAGCGCAACAACCCCTGGTCTCGGTGATCATCGCGTCCTACAACCACGGCCGGTATATCGAGGAGAGCATCCTCAGCGTACTCGGCCAGACGTACTCGAACATCGAGCTGCTGGTGGTGGATGACGGTTCCAAGGATGACAGTGTCGAGCGCATCCAGCGCCTGCAGGCCGAACACGGCTTTGATTTCCAGGTGCAGCAGAACCAGGGCCTGACCGCCACGCTCAACGGTGCCATCGCCCGCGCCAAGGGCAGCCTGATCGCGCCCTTCGGCTCCGATGACATTATGTTGCCGGACCGCATCGCCACCCAAGTGGCCTACATGGAAGGGAAGCCGAAGGTGGGCATGTGCGCTGGCAATATCGAGTTGATCGATGGTGACGGCAACCTGCACCCGGAGAAAAAGCAGCGCCGCGACGTACCGTTTCGCAGCCTGGATTTCGACGACATGTTCATGGACCGCAAGCCCTTCCCGCCGGCACCGACCATGTTGATTCGCCGCGAAGTCCTGGAAGAAGTCGGTGGCTTCGACCCATTCATCCCTCTGGAAGACCTGCTGATCCAATTGAAGATCACCGCCGCGGGCTACACCATTGACGCGCTCGGCGTGGTGATGGCGCAGTATCGGCAGCACGCAAGCAACACCTACAAGAACCATCGCTACATGATCCAGAACATTCTCAAGACCTATGCCCATTTCAGCGAGCATCCGGCCTATGACGCGGTGCGCTATAACTTCCTGAACTCGATGTTCCTGAAGACGGCTGATCGTGACCGGCCACTGGCGCGGGAGATCCTCAAGCAGATCCCGCTGAAGTTCTGGGGGCGCAAGACCTTGCGTGGCTTGGTGCGGTTGTACCTGGCGCCCCTCAGGAAATGAGGCGGCGGGGGGTATGAAAAAGGCGACTATCAGCAGTGATAGTCGCCTTTTTTATCAGGTGGCGGGGCTGGTCAATGCCTGCACTTGCGCGCGGATCTTCGCCGTGGCGCCTTGGCTGGCAACGGACGCATAACCTTTGGCCAACTGTTCGAAGTGTGTCTCGAACAACCAGGCGCGGTCCTGTGGGTAGCGCTGCATATGGCGCAGGTTGCGCTGGCGCAACGCGTTGCGCAGCGGTGACGGGAAGATGCGCAGGTCGGCGATATCGATCAGGGCGAACTCACCGTCATCCATCAACAACACGTTACCCAGGTGCAGCGAACGGAAGTACACACCGCGCTCATGCAGCTTGGCCATGAACTGACCGAAACGTTCGATCAGCGACTCACGCAGGCTGTTGTCCAGGCCTTGCAGGGCCTGGCGCAGGGTCAGGCCGGGCAGTGGCGCGTAGCTGACGGCGGTGCTGGCGTCGCGCAGACTATAGAGGCCTAGAATCTGCGGCGTAGGGATGCCCAGGGTGCGCAATTGCTCGGCGTTGCTGGCAAACCGCTCGGAGTAGGGGTTGAAGCTGCCCGAGGTGTACCAGCGGCGCGCACGGAAGATCTTCAGGAAGCGGCCGTCGGCCAGGCGCAGGACTTTCGGACCCAGCCCGTCGGCTTCGATCACATGGGCATTGCTGCACAACTGGTCGAAAGCCGCGGGCTTGAGCGCTTGTACCGGCATGCGCAACAGGCTGTGACGGCGCTGGGCGATGCTCAGGCCGGCAATGATCGCCAGTGGGATCCACAGCACGAACCAGTGCTCTTTCGGGCGTGACAGGATGCCACCCCCTTCGGTCAGCCCGGCGCCGATGCCATAGGTCAGCAGCGACGAAGCCAGGATGAAGAGTGGCTGGGCGCGTTGTTTCAGGCCCTTGTACAGCCCCCAGCCGATCATGAAGATCCACGGGATAAAGCCGATGATGCCGACGTAATACAGCACGCCCAGGGCAAAACTGTGCGGCTCGCGCAGTTGATAGCCGTCGGACAGGGTCAGGTACAGCTCGGAGTCGTAGCTGTGGCCGATCCATGGATGTTCAGCAATGCGTTGCAGTGACATGCCCCACAGTTCAAGGCGAAATGAGCTGCCTCGTTCGGTAATGGCATCCGGGAATAGCAGCAGCAGTCCGGCGGCCCCCAGCACCAGGCCTGCTATCAGCAGGGCCGAGCGGCGGTTGCGGCTGACGAAGGTCATCCACAGGATGGTCAGCGTCAGGGCTACCAGCGGTGTGCGCGAGCCCGTGGCCAGAACCGCCGCGAGCATGACTGCCAGAGCCGGGGCGCTGAACCACAGGACTTTCAGGCGCTGGGTGGTCATGCAGACATACAGCCAGTAGACGCAGAAGAAACCGAATAGATGAGAGCTGAGCAGCGGATTGTCGAGAGCGCCACGCCCACCGATCATGCGCATGCCCGGTTCGAAGCCTTTGACGAACGCCACCAGGTTGCACAGGCTCACCACCAGTGCGATTACCGCCGCACTGAAGAAGATCGGCTTGAACAGATCGTTGCGGTAATGCAGCAACAGCCCGCAGCCACCAAACAGCATGAAGGTATTGAGCGGGCGCTTGAACAGGTCGGTGTCGGCGGTGGGCTCGGGGCTCCACAGCAGGCTGGTCAGGGCCCAGGCGGAGAAGACCAGGAAGGCGAGCGCCAGGGGCTCGCGCAGTAACTCTTTCAGCTCCCGGGGGCGCATGCACAACATGAACAGGGTCGGTACGCTGAACAGGATGTAGACAATTCGATGCAGCACGTTGCGGTTGGATACGAAGAACAGCGAACTCAGCAACAGCAACAAGCCAATGGGCAAGATCCACAGGACCAGGAAGTCAAAAACGCGATTTGAGCCATAGATCAGGCGCTTGGAGTGCATACAGTAAAGCCATTCCATTTGAGAAAGCCGACCATCTTAAAGTAGTGGCTATATAATGTCGCCGGTTGGAGCCAACCGGTTTGAGGGTCATGCAGGGTGCAAGTACAACAGAGAAGCTGTGCTAAAGTCAGCCTCCTTTTTCAAAACGCCGCGTGATATGACCGACTCCAGTCCGAGCGCAAGCCCTTCGAGCTTGAAAATATACTTCCGCCTGCTCAGTTACGTTAAGCCCTACGCCGGCTTGTTCGCGCTGAGTATCGTCGGATTTCTGATTTTCGCGTCGACCCAGCCGATGCTGGGGTACATCCTCAAGTACTTCGTCGACGGCCTTTCCAACCCTGAAGCCGTGCTATTCCCTACCGTGCCGTTCCTTCGGGACCTGCAACTGCTGCAAGCCGTGCCGCTGCTGATCATCCTGATCGCCGCCTGGCAGGGCCTGGGATCGTTCCTGGGCAACTACCTGCTGGCCAAGGTTTCCCTGGGCCTGGTCCATGACCTGCGCGTGCAGTTGTTCAACAACTTGCTGACGCTGCCCAACCGCTACTTCGACAACCATAACTCCGGGCACCTGATTTCACGCATCACCTTCAACGTGACCATGGTCACGGGGGCGGCGACCGACGCGATCAAAGTGGTGATTCGTGAAGGCATGACAGTGATCTTCCTGTTCGCCTCGTTGCTGTACATGAACTGGCGCCTGACGCTGGTGATGATTGCCATCCTGCCGTTGATCGCAGTGATGGTGAGCACGGCCAGCAAGAAATTCCGCAAGCAGAGCAAGAAGATCCAGGTAGCGATGGGTGACGTGACCCACGTGGCCTCCGAAACCATCCAGGGCTACCGCGTGGTGCGCAGCTTCGGCGGTGAGGTCTACGAGGAAAAACGCTTCCTCAAGGCCAGCCAGAGCAACACTGACAAGCAACTGCGCATGACCCGCACCGGGGCGATCTATACCCCGGCGCTGCAACTGGTGATCTACACCGCGATGGCGGTGCTGATGTTCCTGGTCCTTTATCTTCGCGGTGACGCATCGGCCGGTGACATGGTGGCCTACATCACCCTGGCCGGCCTGCTGCCCAAACCGATTCGCCAGCTCTCGGAAGTCAGCTCGACCATCCAGAAGGGCGTGGCGGGTGCCGAAAGCATTTTTGAACAGTTGGACGAAGAGGTCGAAGTCGACAACGGCACCATCGAGCGCGACAAGGTCAGCGGTCGTCTCGACGTACGCAACCTGAACTTTACCTACCCGGGCACCGAGCGCCATGTGCTCAAGGACATCAGCTTCACCGCCGAGCCTGGGCAGATGATCGCCCTGGTCGGGCGCTCGGGCAGCGGGAAGTCGACCCTGGCCAGCCTGATCCCGCGCTTCTACCACCACGCAAGCGGCGAAATCCTGCTGGATGGTGTCGAGATCGAAGACTACAAACTGCTCAACCTGCGCAAACACATTGCCCAGGTGACCCAGCATGTGACCTTGTTCAGCGACACCGTGACCAACAACATCGCCTACGGCGACCTGGCGGGTGCGCCTCGGGCAGACGTTGAAGCGGCCGCGGCGGACGCCAATGCCAAGGACTTCATCGACCAGTTGCCCAAGGGCTTCGACACCCAGGTTGGCGAAAACGGTGTGTTGCTGTCCGGTGGTCAACGCCAGCGCCTGGCAATTGCCCGTGCCCTTCTGAAGAATGCACCGCTGCTGATTCTCGACGAGGCCACCTCGGCCCTCGACACCGAATCCGAGCGCCACATCCAGGCGGCGCTGGACAAGGTCATGCAAGGTCGTACCACCCTGGTGATCGCGCACCGTTTGTCCACCATCGAGAAGGCCGACCTGATCCTGGTGATGGACGACGGTCGAATTGTCGAGCGTGGCACGCACGGTGAGCTGCTGGCACAGAACGGCTATTACGCCCGCCTGCATGCCATGGGCCTGGATGCGCCGATTTCCGCCGACATTACCTGACCCTCCCTGTAGGAGCCGGCAAGCCGGTTCCTACATTGCAAAACCCTCCCGCAAACCTCCCACAACCCTGTGCTAATATCGCGCCCCTGTTCATTTTGTATGTGGGTTGCTCCATGAAGTTGTCCATGCCGCGATTCGATCAAGCCCCTGTCTTGGTGGTCGGCGATGTCATGCTCGACCGTTACTGGCATGGTGGTACCTCACGGATTTCCCCTGAGGCGCCGGTGCCGGTCGTCAAGGTCGAGCAAATCGAAGACCGTCCAGGTGGCGCTGCCAACGTTGCCCTTAACATTGCCGCCCTCGGCGCCCCGGCCTCGCTGGTCGGCGTGACCGGCGACGACGAAGCTGCCGAAAGCCTGGCCAACAGCCTGCGCGGTGCCGGCGTGCGTGCGTTGTTCCAGCGCATTGCCCACCAGCCGACCATCGTCAAGCTGCGGGTGATGAGCCGTCACCAGCAATTGCTGCGTATCGATTTCGAAGAACCCTTCGCCACCGACGCCCTGGCCCTTAGCGGTCAGGTCGATCAGTTGCTCGAAGGCATCAAGGTGCTGGTGTTGTCCGACTACGGCAAAGGCGCCTTGAAGAATCACCAGGAACTGATCCAGGCCGCCAAGGCCCGGGGCATCCCGGTATTGGCCGATCCCAAGGGCAAGGACTTCTCGATTTATCGCGGAGCCAGCCTGATCACGCCCAATCTCAGCGAGTTCGAAGCCATCGTCGGCGGTTGCGCCGATGAGCACGACCTGGTGACCAAAGGTGCGGCACTGATGGCCGACCTCGACCTCGGCGCCTTGCTGGTGACCCGTGGCGAGCACGGCATGACCCTGTTGCGCCCCGGCCACCCGGCGATGCACTTGCCGGCACGTGCCCGTGAAGTGTTCGACGTGACCGGCGCCGGCGACACCGTGATTTCCACCCTGGCCGCCTCGATTGCCGCCGGTGAGGAACTGCCCCACGCCGTGGCCCTGGCCAACCTGGCGGCGGGCATCGTGGTGGGCAAGCTGGGTACCGCTGCCATCAGCGCGCCTGAGTTACGCCGTGCGATCCAGCGTTCCGAAGGCTCGGAGCGGGGTGTGCTGACCATCGAGCAATTGCTGCTGGCGATTGACGATGCCCGCGCCCACAACGAAAGCATTGTGTTCACCAACGGCTGCTTCGACATCCTGCACGCCGGTCACGTGACTTACCTCGAGCAAGCGCGTGCCCAAGGCGATCGCCTGATCGTTGCGGTCAACGACGATGCCTCGGTGAGCCGCCTCAAAGGCCCTGGCCGTCCGATCAACAGTGTCGACCGTCGCATGGCCGTGCTGGCGGGCCTGGGCGCGGTGGACTGGGTGATCAGTTTCCCTGAAGGGACCCCTGAGAACCTGTTGGCCCAGGTCAAGCCGGATGTGCTGGTCAAGGGCGGCGACTATTCTGTCGACCAGGTCGTGGGGGCCGATATCGTCAGCGCCTACGGCGGCAAAGTCAAAGTGCTGGGCCTGGTCGAGAACAGCTCGACCACCGCCATTGTCGAGAAGATCCGCAACAATGAGTAAGCAGGTTCTTGTCACCGGCGGTGCGGGCTTTATCGGCTCGCACCTGGTCGATGCGCTGCTCGCCAAAGGCTACGGTGTGCGGGTGCTGGATAACCTCTCCACCGGCAAGCGCACTAACCTGCCGTTGGACAATCCGCGCGTCGAACTGCTTGAAGGCGATGTGGCCGATGCCGAGCTGGTCGCCCGTGCCGCTGTCGGCGCAGCCGCGGTGGTGCATCTGGCGGCGGTGGCCTCGGTGCAGGCGTCGGTGGATGATCCGGTCAGCACGCACCAGAGCAACTTCATCGGCACCTTGAATGTGTGCGAAGCCATGCGCAAGGCCGGCATCAAGCGCGTGGTGTATGCCTCCAGCGCTGCGGTATACGGCAACAATGGCGAAGGCGCTTCAATCGACGAAGCCACCACCAAGGCGCCGTTGACGCCCTATGCGTCCGACAAGTTGGCCGGCGAGCACTACTTCGATTTCTACCGTCGCCAGCATGGCCTGGAGCCGGTGATCTTCCGCTTCTTCAATATCTTCGGGCCACGCCAGGACCCGTCATCGCCGTATTCCGGCGTGATCAGCATCTTCAGCGAGCGGGCGCAGCAGGGCGTACCGATTGCCGTGTTTGGCGATGGTGAGCAAACCCGCGACTTCATGTACGTGGGTGATCTGGTGGACTTGTTGTTGCAGGCGATTGAAGCGCCCGAGGCTCCATTGGGGGCAATCAATGTCGGCTGGAATCGCACCACGACGCTCAAGGATGTGCTGCAAGCCTTGGAAGACATCGTCGGCAAGCTGCCCGAGGTGACTTACGGGCCGGCGCGCTCCGGGGATATCCGGCATTCGCGAGCGAACAACCAGCGGTTACTGGCGAGCTTCACCCTGCCCGAGCCCACTCCTTTGAAGGTAGGCCTGGAGCACTTGCTCAAAGGCTGACGTGATGTGTAGTGCGCGGGGCAAGCCCGCTCACTACAGTCTGATTCAGGCCTTGGTTTTTTTCTTGGGCACGATCTTGCGCAGCACCCGCTGAGCCAGGCGCTTCAATTTCGACTCTTTCTCAGGCTCTGCCAGGCCTTGCTGGCGCAGCCAATCTTTCCAGCGAATCCGCTCCTCACGCACCAGCCAGCCCTCCTGCTGGGCGAAGCTTTCCGCCAGGTACAAACCCCGCGTGCTCGCCGGGTACAACTGGTCTTTCTTGACGGTGTACAACTCAGCCCGGGGCTGGCCGTCTTTCAATGGCATCAGGTACAGGTCCGGGCGTTGACGGTCGAGGCGGGCGACCAGTTGGTCGCCTTCGAGGCGCTCGTCCACATGGAACAGGCTCAGGGATTTGGCTTCCTTGGGCACTTCCAGGCGCAGGTCGTAGATCAATTGCAGCGATGCCGTGGGCAGGTGCACGTAAGCGCGCGGGCGTTCGATCAACTGGGTGGTGGCGCAGCGCACCGGGCGAGCCGCGCCGGACAGCGGGCTGAGACGAAAGGGCAGGGCTTCGCGGTAATGCAGGGCGGCGGAGTAGGGCGCCGGCAGCCAGGTGTCGTTGAAGCGCCCGCCGAGCCAGCCTTCCGGCGTCTCCAGCAGGCATTCTTCGGCAATTTCCTGGATGGCGGTGTGCAGCGGCAGGTTCAGCTCATGGGCGGGCACGTAGCCGGAGATCAGCTTGAGTACCACGTCGCCACGGTCCTGGCGGCGCTGGCGCACCAGCACCCAGTAATCCTTGTTTTGCCAATGCAGGGTCAGGCGCACCGACACGCCGAGGTTGGCCAGTTCCAGGGCGAAACGCTCAGGGTCTGCCACCTCCACCGGCTTGCGCCGTTGCAGGGTTTGGGCAAAGTTGAGCGGCATGCCGACGCTCTGGTAGCTCAGGCCTTCGGGGGTGGCTTCGACGTGCAGCGGCAGTGTCTTGAAGTTGCTGGGGTTTTTTCTTATGAGCGTTCGCGGCATGTCGGCTCCTTCTTGCGACGGGGTCGGCCGCGTCGGCGGCATCAGAGTTGACGAATGACCTGGGCAGCGGTCGCCACGTTATGGGCCAGGTGCAGCGGATTAATGGTCCCGACAATAGCACTGGCAACGCCTGTTTGCGCAAACAACAACATGAAACTGGCGCGAATTGGATCCATTCCAGGCTCCAGGCAGACGTGGCCGCTGGCCAAGGCCTTTTTCACCAGGATGCCCTTGCCGTGGGCCGCCGCATATTCAATGACGGCTTTCTCGGCCTGTTCGTTCAAATTGTAGGTGACCATCGCGCAATCACCCTGTTCCAGAGCCTTCACACCGCCCTCGACGGTCTTGCCGGAAAAGCCGAAACCACGGATCTTGCCTTCCTGTTTCAGCGTCGCCAGGGTCTGGTAGACCTCGCAGTCATTGAGGATATGCAGGTCGTTACCGTCGGAGTGCACCAGCACCAGGTCGATAAAGTCGGTTTCAAGTCGTTTCAGACTGCGTTCGATCGACATCCGGGTGTGGGCCGCGCTGAAGTCGTGGCTGGAGGCACCGTTCTCGAACTCTTCGCCGACTTTGCTGACGATCACCCAGTCTTTGCGCTGGCCCCGCAGCAGCGGCCCCAGACGTTCTTCGCTCATGCCATAGGCCGGCGCGGTGTCGATCAGGTTGATGCCCAGTTCACGGGCCTGGCGCAACAGCATGCGGGCCTCGTCGTCGCCGGGGATCTGGAAGCCGCTGGGGTATTTCACCCCTTGGTCGCGGCCCAGCTTGACGGTGCCCAGGCCCAGCGGTGACACCAACAGGCCAGTGCTGCCCAGGGGGCGGTGCAGGTCGTGCAGGGTGGGCAGGCTCATGGCAACAGTTGCTCCCAGGCAGGCACGCCGATGGCGGGTTTTGGCAGGTCGGGCAGCGGCTCGCTGGCACTTGGGCGGATGCCGTCACGTTCCAGGCTGTTGATCACCCGATCGGCGAAGTCCGGTGCCAACGCCAACTTGGTGGGCCAGCCCACCAGCAGGCGGCCTTGTTCGGCGATGAAGGCATTGTCGGGGCGGGTCAGGCCCGATTGCAGGGGCTCGGCACGGTCGACACGCAGGGTCGCCCACTGGGTCTGGCTCATGTCGATCCACGGCAGCAATTGCGCCAGCTCTTTCTGGGCCGTGGCGATCTGTTCCTGCGGCGTGCGCGCCACGCCATCGGCCTCGGCAATATCGCCGCCCATGTACCACACCCAATTGCCATCGGCGGCCGGGTGAGTGGTGACGGTGATGCGTGGCTTGGTGCCGCCGCCCAGGCAGTGGGCATACAGCGGCTTGAGGCCGGGGCCCTTGGCAATGATCATGTGCAAGGGGCGTTTTTGCATGGCTGGCTGGCTGATACCCAGCGTGGTCAGCAGATCAGCCGTGCCGGCGCCGGCACTCAACACGATGCGTTGGGCGCGGATCTCGCGACCGTCCACCTTCAAGCCCACCAAAGCGTCGCCTTCCAGCAACGGTTCGATGTGCTGGCCGGCGAGCAAACCATCGCCGGCCAGCTGGGCCAGGCGTTCGATCAGGCTCGGTACATCGATGACCAGCTCCGCCAGGCGATAGACCTTGCCCTTGAAGCGGCGGTCTTGCAGCGCCGGCGGCAAGTCGTCGCCTTTGACTTGGTCGACACGGCCACGCACGGCCTTGCTGGCGAAGAAACTGGTGAGGTTGCCGGCAAGCGTGCCGGGGGACCACAGGTAATGCGCCTCGGATAACAAGCGCACGCTGCGCAGGTCCAACTCGCCGTTACCCGCCAGTGCTTCGCGCCAACGGCGCGGCATGTCGGCAATGGCTTCGGACGCGCCGGTGATGGCGCCGTGCAGGGCGTATTTCGCGCCGCCGTGAATGATCCCTTGGGACTTCACGCTTTGCCCGCCACCCAAGGTGGCGTTTTCCACCACCACCGTGGAAAACCCCTGGCGGCGCAGGCGCGCATTCAGCCAGAGGCCGGCAACCCCGGCGCCGACTATCAGAACGTCGGTGGAAATAACGGATGGCATGGGCGACCTCAGTGTTCAAGACAAGGGGCGCAGTATACAGGCTGTTGAGGAGTGGTCAGTGCCCGGCGGTTTTCGAGAACAGCTGAATCACCACCACGCCCAGCACAATCAGGCCCATCCCCAGCATCGCCGGAATATCCAGCTTCTGCCCGTAGATAAACAACGCCGCGATGCTGACCATCACAATGCCCATTCCAGCCCACACCGCGTAGGCCACGCCCACCGGTACGGTGCGCACCACCAGCGTCAGCATCCAGAACGCCACGCCGTAGCCGACGATCACCAGCAGCAGGGGGATGGGCGTGCTCCAGCCCTTGATGGCTTTCATGGAAACGGTGGCGATCACTTCCGAGCAGATGGCGATGGCCAGGTAGTAGTAAGCGGCGTTCATGGGGCAGTCCTCGGGTAAGGCGATCAGTTGAGGCTGGCATTCTAGAGTCTTGTCAGATGGGGTAAAGTCATTACCTATCCGAATCAGAGATGGGTTGAGCCATGAGCGTGCAGTGGGATCTGGAACAGATGCGCCTGTTTGTCAGCGTCGCCGAGCAGCGTTCGTTTTCGGCGGTGGCGCGCCAGCAGCGCAAGGCTCAATCGGCGGTCAGCAATGGGATTGCCATGCTGGAGGCGGACCTGGGCGTCAGCCTGTTCGAGCGCAGCAGCGGCCGCCAGCCCCGGCTGACCGAAGCCGGCAGCGTGTTGCTGGAGGAAGCACGCGAAGTATTGCGCCAGTGCGAGCGACTCAATGGTCGGGCACTGTCATTGACCCGTGGTGAAGAGGCTTGCCTGCGCCTGGCCCAGGATGAAGCCATGCTGTTCCAGCCGGTGCTCGACAGCCTGGAGGCGCTGGCGGGCCAATACCCCTTGCTGGAAGTGCAGTTGTCCAGTGCGGCCCAGGGTGATGTGGCGCGCAAGCTGGTGGAGCGCAAGGCTGACCTGGGTCTGTTGTTCTATCACGACCAGATCCCCGAAGCCCTGGAGCGGCGCGTGGTCGGCAGCGTGGAGATGGTCACGGTGTGCGGCGTAAACCACCCGCTGGCCAAGGAAACCTATGTAACCTGCCAGCACCTGGCGCAGTTCCGCCAGTTGCTGATGTCGACCCAGACCAGCGTCTACCCCGGCAGCGAAGCCGCCAGCCCGCTGGTGTGGCGCGCCGACAGTTTCTACGTGCTGGCCGAATGGCTGATGAGTGGCCTGGGCTGGGCCTGGCTGCCGCGGCATATCGTGCAATACCCGACCTACCAGCAACAGATGGTCGAACTGGACAGCGAATGGACGCCGCCGGCGCTGGTGGTCGAGTTGGTCTGGCGGCGCGACGAGCATCTGGGGCCGGCGGCGCGTTTCCTGGCCAAACGATTTGCCGAGTGCTTGCAGGCGATCGACTGAAAAAGCCGATAAACTCCGCCGCCATGAATAGAACTCTCTACAGCTGTCTGTTTTACCTGGCGCTGCCCTTGGTGGCTTTACGTCTGTGGTTGCGTGCGCGCAAGGCGCCGGCCTATGCCAAGCGCGTCAGTGAGCGCTTTTCCTATGGCTTGCCGGTGATGCAGCCGGGCGGGATCTGGGTGCATGCCGTGTCGGTGGGCGAAAGCATTGCCGCCGCGCCGATGGTGCGCGGCTTGCTCGAGCGTTATCCGACGCTGCCGATTACCGTCACCTGCATGACGCCGACCGGGTCCGAGCGCATCCAGGCGTTGTTCGCCAATGAACCGCGAATCCAGCACTGCTACTTGCCGTATGACTTGCCGTGCGCGGCCAAGCGTTTCCTGGATCGCGTACAGCCCAAGCTCGCGGTGATCATGGAAACCGAGTTGTGGCCCAATCATATCCACGCCTGCGCCCAGCGCGGGATTCCGGTGGCATTGGCCAATGCGCGGTTGTCGGCGCGTTCCGGCAAGGGCTATGCGCGCTTCGCCAAGTTGACGGCGCCGATGTTGGCCGAGATGAGCCTTTTCGCAGTGCAGACGCAAACCGAAGCCCAGCGCTTCCTGGATTTGGGCGCTCGGCCGGAAACCGTCGAAGTCACCGGCTCGATCAAGTTCGACCTGACCATCGATCCCCAGTTGCCGGTACGCGCCGCCGCGTTGCGCGCGCAATGGGGCGCCAGCGAGCGTCCGGTGTGGATCGCCGCGAGTACCCATGAGGGTGAAGATGAGGTGGTGCTGGCGGCCCATCGCCAACTGCTCGACAGCTACCCCAACGCCTTGCTGATTCTGGTGCCACGCCATCAGGAGCGCTTCGGCCCGATGTTCGAATTGTGCGAGCAGCAGGGTTTTGCCACGGTGCGTCGCTCCAGTGGCGAACCCGTCAGCGCGAACACATCGGTACTGCTCGGCGACACCATGGGCGAGTTGCTGTTTCTCTACGCCTTGGCCGACAGCGCCTTCGTAGGCGGCAGCCTGGTGGCGACCGGTGGGCACAATCCACTGGAACCGGCGGCGCTGGGCTTGCCGGTGATCATGGGACCGCACGTGTTCAACTTCCTCGAAATCACCGCGATGATGCGCGAAGCCGGCGCGTTGCGCGCGGTGGATGACGCAGAAGGGTTGGCCGAAGCCGTCCGCCAGTTGTTCGAACTGCCGCAGGATGCGCGCAAGATGGCGCAGGCGGGGCTCAAGGTGATGCAGGCCAACCAGGGCGCGTTGAAGCGTTTACTGGATGGGTTAGGTCGACTGCTGGCTGACTGAATCACCACCTGACTCAATGTGGGAGGGGGCTTGCCCCCGTTGGCGGTCGATCAGTCACCTATACGGTGCCTGACACTCTGCTATCGGGGGCAAGCCCCCTCCCACATGGGTTTGCGGTGGATTCAGTTGGCGGGGCGGGCCTTGAGTTGTTCGGCGGCGGCCTTGGCCAGGTCCGGCGGCAGAAAGTCGCGGTCCGGGTTGTAGTCAGCCTTGAGGTAGCGCGCCAGGTCCTGCAGGTCGCCTGGGTTCAGGGTGCCCGCCGCCTGCTTCAAGCGCAGGTTGTCGAGGATGTAGTCGTAGCGGCTGTTGTTGTAGTTGCGTACCGACGCATAGAGCTGGCGCTGGGAGTCGAGCACATCGACGATATTGCGCGTCCCCACCTGATAGCCGATTTCCGTGGCTTCCACCGCGCTCTGGTTGGAGATGATCGACTGGCGGCGCGCCTGTACCTGCTCCACATCGGTGTTCACCGCGCGGTGCAGGTTGCGCGTGTTTTCTACCACCTGGCGGCGCAGGCCTTCGCGCTGCTGCTCGGTCTGGCCCAGGCGCGAGTAGGACTCACGCACCTGCGAGCTGGTCAGCCCACCGCTGTAGATCGGGATGCTCAGGCGCAGGCCGATGGTGCGCTGTTCCACATCGCCCCGGTACGGGGTGCCGAAGGCATTCGGGTTGCTGAAACCGAGGGCGTCGTTATCGCCTTTTTCATATTGCGCCACGGCGTCCAGGGTCGGTGCGTGGCCGGCTTTGCGTTGCTTGAGGGTTTCCTCGGCGGCCGTGACCGCGTAGTTGCTGGCCAGCAGGTTCAGGTTCTGGCGGCCGGCGGTTTCGACCCAGGCCTTGGCGTCATTCGGCAGCGGCGGCAACACCGGCAGCGTGTGGACGATGCCCTGGATCGAGTTGTACTGGCGGTTGGTCAGGGTGATCAGCGCTTCAAAGGCGTCTTCGACCTGGCGCTGGGCCAGGATGCGGTTGGCGCGGGCGGTGTCGTAGCTGGCCTGGGATTGCAGCACGTCGGTCTTGTCCGACAGGCCCACGTCAAAGCGCTCGTTGGACTGGTCCAGCTGGCGCTTGAACGCGTTTTCTTCGGCCTTGGTCGAGGCCAGGTTGTCCTGGGCGCGCAGCACGGCAAAATAGCTTTCGGCGCTTTGCAGGATCAGGTTCTGTTCGGTGGCCGACAGTTGCAATGCCGCCTGCTCATTGGTGGCCTCGGCGGCTTGCAGCTGGAACCAGCGGTCGGCACGGAACAACGGCTGGCTCAAGGTGGCGCGCCAGGAGTGGGCATCGCGGTTGGCGGTGGCGGCCGGCGTGTCGATCTGGGTGCGCACGTTATTGATGTCGGCACCGCCGGTCAGGTTCGGCAGCAAGCCGGCACGGGCCTGGGGCACCACTTCCTTTTGCGCGCCGTACTGGGCACGGGCGGCGGCCAGGTCGGCGTTGTTGTCCACCGCTTCCTGGTAGACGCTGACCAGGTCGGTTTTGGCGGACAAGGGCGCTTCAGCTGCCCAGACCATTCCGTTGGTCGCACAAGACACGGCAAAAGCCAGTGAAAGTTTGCGCAGCATGAGGCGATCCCTAGTTTGAATATTACGGTGATAATTTAGCGCCCAAGGCTAAGGCCGGCCATTCCTGGCGTCAAGCATTGTGGCGGCAACCGAGTGTAGTGGTGCTGACTCGGCGCAACAATCCCGCAATCACGCCATTCATCACGCTGAATGCACCGCCATTGGCAATTTGCCCACGGCATGGTCTAGACTGGCCGCGTTCTTGTCGGGGTGCCTTGTTGGAAGGCTGAGATCGGTAAATACCGGATCCCGTTGAACCTGATCAGGTTAGCGCCTGCGTAGGGAACAAGATTTCTCGTCACCCGGCGAGTCCTCTTGTGCTTCGTCCGGGATGTTGTTCGACAATCGAACAGCCTCGTGCGCCAAGCACAGCACTGGTTCCAGTGCGTCCGTCCGTCACAGGTTCGCTCCGACAAAAATCCACCGCCTGGATAAGTTGGAGAGCCCGTGATGACTACAACATTAAAAAACACCGTGCATTTGAGTGAATCGGCCAAGGTCGACTCCGGCTCCGTGCAGCCCTTTACCCGCTCGCAGAAGATCTACGTAGAAGGCACCCGCCCGGACATTCGTGTACCGATGCGACAAATCAGCCTGGACGTCACCCCCACCGATTTCGGCGGTGAAATCAACGCGCCGGTTACTGTGTATGACACCTCCGGCCCCTACACCGACCCCAACGTGATCATCGATGTGCGCAAAGGCCTGGGCGATGTGCGCTCGCCGTGGATCGAAGCGCGTGGCGACACCGAGCGCCTGTCGGGCCTCAGCTCGCACTTCGGCCAACAGCGCCTCAGCGATGCTGAACTGACCGCGTTGCGCTTCGCCCACGTGAAGAACCCGCGTCGTGCCAAGGCCGGCGCCAACGTCACCCAGATGCACTACGCGCGCAAAGGCATCATCACCGCCGAGATGGAATACGTCGCCATCCGCGAGAACATGAAGCTCGAAGAAGCCCGCGCCAGCGGCCTGCTCGACCAGCAGCACGCGGGCCACAGCTTTGGCGCCAGCGTGCCGAAGATCATCACCCCCGAATTCGTGCGCGAAGAAATCGCCCGCGGCCGCGCGATTATCCCCGCCAACATCAACCACACCGAACTGGAACCGATGATCATCGGCCGTAACTTCCTGGTGAAGATCAACGGCAACATCGGCAACAGCGCCCTGGGTTCGTCCATCGAAGAAGAAGTGGCCAAACTCACCTGGGGCATTCGTTGGGGGTCGGACACGGTGATGGACCTGTCCACCGGCAAGCACATCCACGAAACCCGTGAGTGGATCATCCGCAACTCGCCGGTACCGATCGGCACCGTGCCGATCTACCAGGCCCTGGAAAAAGTCGGCGGCGCCGCCGAGGACCTGACCTGGGAGCTGTTCCGCGACACCCTGATCGAACAGGCCGAGCAGGGCGTCGACTACTTCACCATCCACGCCGGCGTGTTGCTGCGCTATGTGCCGCTGACCGCCAAGCGCGTGACCGGCATTGTGTCCCGTGGCGGCTCGATCATGGCCAAGTGGTGCCTGGCGCACCACAAAGAGAACTTCACCTACACGCATTTCGACGAAATCTGCGAAATCATGAAGGCCTACGACGTCAGCTTCTCCCTCGGCGATGGCCTGCGCCCGGGTTCGATTGCCGACGCCAACGACGCCGCGCAGTTCGGCGAGCTGGAAACCCTCGGCGAACTGACCAAGACCGCCTGGAAGCACGACGTGCAAACCATGATCGAAGGCCCCGGCCACGTGCCGATGCAGTTGATCAAGGAGAACATGGACAAGCAGCTCGAGTGCTGCGACGAGGCGCCGTTCTACACCCTCGGCCCGCTGACCACCGACATCGCGCCAGGTTACGACCACATCACCTCCGGCATCGGCGCGGCGATGATCGGCTGGTTCGGTTGCGCCATGCTCTGCTACGTCACGCCCAAGGAGCATCTGGGCCTGCCGAACAAGGATGACGTGAAGACCGGGATCATCACCTACAAGATCGCCGCCCACGCGGCGGACCTCGCCAAAGGCCATCCGGGCGCGCAGATCCGCGATAACGCCTTGAGCAAGGCGCGTTTCGAGTTCCGCTGGGAGGACCAGTTCAACCTCGGCCTGGATCCGGACACCGCGCGTTCCTATCACGACGAAACCCTGCCGAAGGATTCGGCCAAGGTCGCGCACTTCTGCTCCATGTGCGGGCCGAAGTTCTGTTCGATGAAGATCACCCAGGAAGTGCGTGAGTACGCGGCCAACCAGCGCATTGAAGCGGTGGATGTGGACGTGGCCAAGGGCTTGGCGGAGCAGGCGGAGCGGTTCAAGCAGGAAGGCAGCCAGCTCTACAAGAAAGTCTGATTCAAGATCGTAGGCGTCTGTACCGGCCTTATCGGGGGCAAGCCCCCTCCCACATGACTCAAACTGTGGGAGGGGGCTTGCCCCCGATAGCGATCCAGCAAACAACAAATGCCCCTCAGAGATAGCCCCCTTGAGCATTCAACCGAGTACTTACTCCCCCGATATCGCAGTGCCGAGCGACAAAAGAGTCTTCGGCGCCCGCGACCTGTTCTCCCTGTGGTTCTCCCTCGGCATCGGCCTGATGGTCCTGCAGACCGGCGCGTTGCTGGCGCCGGGCCTGGGCTTGTCCGGTTCGTTGCTGGCGATTTTCCTCGGCACCCTGGTCGGCGTCCTGCTGCTGGCCGCTGTCGGCGTGATCGGCAGCGATACGGGCCTGTCCGCCATGGCCGCGCTCAAGCTCAGCCTGGGTGCCAGGGGCGCCAGCCTGCCGGCGCTGCTCAACCTGCTGCAACTGATCGGCTGGGGCTCGTTTGAAATCATCGTGATGCGTGACGCCGCCAGCCTGTTGGGCGCGCGCGCGTTCAGCGGCGGTAGCCTGTTGGCCAGTCCATTATTGTGGACGCTGTTCTTTGGTGGCCTGGCGACCTTGCTGGCGGTCAGTGGCCCGCTGACGTTTGTGCGCCAGGTCCTGCGCAAGTGGGGCATCTGGCTGCTGCTCGCCGCCTGCCTGTGGCTGACCTGGAACCTGTTCGCCAAAGCCGACCTCGCCGCGCTCTGGGCCCAGGCCGGTGACGGTTCGATGTCGTTCGCGGTGGGCTTTGATATCGCCATCGCCATGCCGTTGTCATGGCTGCCGCTGATCGCCGATTACTCGCGCTTCGGTAAACGCGCCAAAAGCGTGTTCGGCGGCACGGCGCTGGGGTTCTTTATCGGTAATTTCTGGCTGATGAGCCTGGGCGTGGCCTACACCCTGGCGTTTGCGCCGAGCGGTGAGGTGAATGCGCTGTTGCTGGCGTTGGCCGGGGCTGGCCTGGGGATTCCGCTGCTGCTGATCCTGCTGGATGAGTCGGAAAACGCCTTTGCCGATATTCACTCGGCGGCGGTTTCCAGCGGCATGTTGTTGCGCTTGAAGGTCGAGCACCTGGCGTTGGCCATTGGTGTGATCTGCACGCTCATCGCCTGCTTTGCGCCATTGGCCCAGTACCAGAACTTCCTGTTGCTGATCGGCTCGGTGTTCGCGCCGCTGTTCGGCGTGGTGCTGGTGGATCACTTTATCCTGCGTCGCCGTGGTCAGGGTGCTGTCGCCAATCTGCGTTGGTCGGCGCTGCTGGCGTGGTTGGGTGGCGTCGTGACGTATCACCTGCTGGCCAATCTGTATCCGGACATCGGCGCGACCCTGCCGGCGCTGGTGCTGGCAGGGCTGTTGCAGTTGATCCTGGGGCGGGCCTTCAGCGGCGTGCAGGCACCAGCTCAGGCTGGATGATGCCGTCCAGGCGTGAGTAGGGAATCTGCAATTCGACGTGGCCCAGGGCGTACGGCGCGATGGTTTTGGTGGGGTACTTGAGGATCACGCCACCATAAGTCAGCGCCACGTTCGGGGTTTTCTGGAAGGGGTAGGTCTTCACATACTCTGGCTCCAGGCTCAGGCGGGTGCTGATCAACCAGCTGTTGTGGGCCACCTGGGCGGCTTTCCAGAACGCGTCTTCCTTGCCGGGCAGCAGCATGTCGGTCAGGGTCAGGGCCTTTTGCCGCTGGCGCGAATAGTTGATGAATGCGCGGCCGGGCTCGCCGTGGGTGGCGCCCTGGTCCAGGTAGCTGGACAATTCGATGATCACCAAGCCGTCATGCTGTTCACGTACCTTGGCCTGCAAGTACATGCTGTTGCGTGGGGCGGCGGTTTTGAGGAATTGCTCGCGATAGGTCTCCAGGCTGGTCGGCAGGGGATCGCTTTGGGTCATTTCCAGCAGGCGCTGTTCAATCAATGCGTCCAGCTTGGGGTCCTTGGCAAAGTGCACGGTGTCGATATTCACCAGTGGGCAATCGGCGCTGGCGCAGCCCGGCTTGCTCTGCTCGGTGGCGTCGCGGGTGGCTTCCAGCGGGGCTTTGTAGCTTGGCTGGAACAGGCTCTGGCACGCGCCGAGGGTCAATGCGATACAGGCCACGGAGGCGATTTTTAAAAGCGACATGTAAGTCCTTCGTCTATCGATAAGAGCGAAATTTGTGCAGCTTCGACTGCCAGCACGGCAGTCAGTTCGCCACTAAGCTGATTAGAGTGTGTTTGACGCCCGCCGTCTATCCCGGCAACTGGAAAGGGGCTGCATCCAGAGGCATGAGCGCGTTAGGATGGCGCCAATTGCGCAGGCTCAACGAGGAAGGGATATGACGGATTTTGCAAAATCGACGCCGAGCACAATCGAGATTGTTCAGCGCGACAATGCCTACCAGGGCTTCTACAAGCTTGATCGCGTGCAACTGCGCCACGAGAAGTTCGATGGCGGCATGAGCCGGGTGATCAACCGCGAAGTCTTTGTTCGTCATGATGCCGTGTGCGTGCTGCCCTACGACCCGCAGCGTGATGAAGTGGTGCTGATCGAGCAGTTCCGCGTCGGCGCCATGGGCCGTACCGACAACCCGTGGCTGGTGGAGATGGTCGCCGGCCTGATCGACAAGGACGAAGAGCCGGAGGAGGTTGCACACCGCGAAGCCGAGGAGGAAGCTGGGCTGACATTCTCCGCGCTGTGGCCGATCACCAAGTATTTCCCGTCGCCCGGCGGCAGTACCGAATTTGTCCACTTGTACCTGGGCCGTTGCGACAGCTCGGGCGCGGGCGGCGTCCATGGATTGGAAGAAGAAGCTGAAGATATCCGCGTCACCGTGTGGGCCTTCGAAGATGCCCTGCAAGCGGTGCGCGACGGCAAAATTTCCAACGCAGCCAGCATTATCGCCCTGCAGTGGCTTGCGCTTAATCGCGCGGAAGTGAGGGGGTTATGGCAGTAAAGGCACGGGAACGTTATCGAGTCGACCTGATCGGGCTGCAAGCCGCCTGCGAGGCCAACTATGCGCGGCTGATGCGCCTGCTCCCCGACATGCGCCACGCCCCCGAGGCGCGGCGTATCGGCGTGACCCATGGCGACCAGATGCTCGGCGTGCTGGCCCTGGAGGTCATCGTCAACTGCCCGTACACCACCACCCTGCGCGTGCGCCAGGAACACAGCCTGCCTTGGCTGCCGGTGCCGCAGTTGGAAGTGCAGGTGTACCACGACGCGCGCATGGCCGAAGTGATCAGCGCCGAACATGCGCGGCGCTTTCGCAGCATCTATCCTTACCCCAACGTGTTCATGCACCAGCCCGATGAGAAGGCACAGCTCAATGTGTTCCTCGGTGAATGGTTGAGCCACTGTCTGGCCCTGGGCCACGAGTTCGAAGCTGTGCGGTAGATGTGAACTGCGTCCGCTTCCTGGGTTTCCTCTTTGTGTCCTGCCCCAGCATAATCACGCCAAACGTCCATTCCTGCGATTGCCTTGGGAGAGCGCCTTGTCGAGCGTATCCACCGTGAGCCCTGATGCACCGGCCTTGCTGGTGCAACTGTCTGACAGCCACCTGTTTGCCGAGGCCGATGGCACGCTGTTGGGCATGAACACCCGTGACAGCCTGCACAGGGTGATCGAGTTGGTGCGTGCGCAGCAGCCACGCATTGATCTGGTGTTGGTCACCGGGGATCTTTCCCAGGACGGCACATTGGAGTCGTATCAGCAGTTTCGCGATATGACGGCGCCCATCGGCGCCCCGACGCGCTGGATTCCCGGCAATCACGACGAGCCGCAGATCATGGCCCACGCCGCGGTGCACAGTGATTTGCTGGAGCCGGTGGTCGATGTCGGCCAGTGGCGCATCACCCTGCTGGACTCCGCCGTACCCGGTTCGGTGCCCGGTTACCTGCAGGACAGTCAATTGCAACTGCTCGCCCAGGCCCTGAGCGAGGCGCCAAACCGTCACCACCTGGTGTGCTTCCACCATCATCCGGTGTCCATCGGTTGCGCCTGGATGGAACCCATTGGCCTGCGCAACCCGGAGGCCCTGTTTGCGGTGCTCGACCGTTTCCCGCAGGTGAGGGCGGTACTGTGGGGGCATGTGCACCAGGAGATCGACCACGAGCGCAACGGCGTGCGCCTGCTGGCGTCGCCGTCCACCTGCATCCAGTTCGCGCCGGGCAGCGAGGATTTCAAAGTCAGTGAGCAAGCACCGGGCTACCGCTGGCTACGCCTGCATGCCGACGGACGGTTGGAGACCGGCGTGGAGCGGGTCCAGGGCTTCGAATTTACCGTGGACTACGGCAGCAACGGCTATTGACTGTGGCAGGGGGCTTGCCCCCGACGGCGGTGGATCAGTCACATCTAACCGTGCCTGACACTCCGCTATCGGGGGTAAGCCCCCTCCCACATTGGATCTTCGGTGTATTGAGGGCCGAGGTCATCACACATGGCCCCGATCCCTGTAAACTGCGGCTCTTTGGCTGAGTCATGGAGAGCCCGGCATGTCCGCTTCGATCCTGTATATCCACGGTTTCAACAGTGCGCCCGCGTCCAACAAGGCCACTCAGTTGATCACCGTGATGGGCGCCATCGGCCTGGCTGACCAACTGCGTGTACCGGCCCTGCATCACCATCCCCGTCAGGCGATTCCTCAACTGGAAGCCGCGATTGCCGAACTGGGTCGGCCACTGCTGGTCGGCAGCTCACTCGGCGGCTACTATGCAACCCATCTTGCCGAACGCCATGGCCTCAAGGCATTGCTGGTAAACCCGGCGGTCAGCCCCCATCGGATGTTCGACGGTTACCTGGGCACCCAGAAGAACCTCTACACCGATGAAACCTGGGAACTGACCCACGACCACGTGACGGCCCTGGCCGAGCTGGAAGTCCCGGCGCCCCAGGATGCCGCGCGGTATCAGGTGTGGTTGCAGACCGGGGATGAAACCCTGGACTATCGCCTTGCCCAGCAGTATTACCGAGCCTGTGCCTTGCGCATCCAGGCCGGCGGCGACCATGGTTACCAGGGGTTCGCCCGGCAATTACCGGCCATGTTGAGCTTTGCCGGCATTGGCGCAGATCAGTATCAATCCTTCGACTTTGCTGCACTGTAAAGTCGCAGGTCATTTTTTAATCGAACGACTCACGACGAGACCCCATGGCCACTCCCAGCGCTAGCTCTTATAACGCCGACGCCATCGAAGTCCTCTCGGGCCTCGACCCGGTGCGCAAACGCCCCGGCATGTACACCGACACCAGTCGGCCGAACCACCTTGCCCAGGAAGTCATCGACAACAGCGTCGACGAAGCCTTGGCCGGTCACGCCAAGTCGGTGCATGTCATTCTTCACGCTGACCACTCCCTGGAAGTGTCCGACGATGGTCGCGGCATGCCGGTGGATATCCACCCGGAAGAGGGCGTGCCGGGCGTCGAGCTGATCCTCACCAAGCTCCATGCGGGTGGCAAGTTCTCCAACAAGAACTACCAGTTCTCCGGTGGCCTGCACGGTGTGGGTATTTCCGTGGTCAACGCCCTGTCTACGCTGGTGCGGGTCAAGGTCAAGCGCGACGGCAACGAGTACCAGATGACTTTTGCCGATGGCTATAAAGCCACCGACCTGGAAGTGATCGGCACCGTTGGCAAGCGCAACACCGGCACCAGCGTGTACTTCGCCCCGGACCCGAAATACTTCGATTCGCCGAAATTCTCCATCAGCCGCCTCAAGCATGTGCTCAAGGCCAAGGCCGTGCTGTGCCCGGGCCTGCTGGTGACCTTTGAAGACAAAGGCACTGGCGAGAAGGTCGAGTGGCATTACGAAGACGGCCTGCGTTCGTACCTGGAAGATTCCGTCAGCGACTTCGAGCGCCTGCCCAACGAGCCGTTCTGCGGCAGCCTGGCCGGTAATAAAGAAGCCGTGGACTGGGCGCTGCTGTGGTTGCCCGAAGGCGGCGACAGCGTGCAGGAAAGCTACGTCAACCTGATCCCCACGGCCCAGGGCGGCACCCACGTGAACGGTTTGCGTCAGGGCCTGCTGGATGCCATGCGCGAATTCTGCGAATACCGCAGCCTGCTGCCACGCGGCGTGAAGCTGGCGCCGGAAGACGTGTGGGAGCGCATTGCGTTCGTGCTGTCGATGAAGATGCAGGAGCCGCAATTCTCCGGCCAGACCAAAGAACGCCTGTCCTCCCGTGAAGCGGCGGCGTTTGTCTCCGGTGTGGTCAAGGATGCATTCAGCCTGTGGCTCAACGAACACCCTGAACTGGGCCTGGCCCTGGCTGAACTGGCGATCAACAACGCCGGCCGTCGCTTGAAGGCCAGCAAGAAGGTCGAGCGCAAGCGCATCACCCAGGGCCCGGCACTTCCAGGCAAGCTGGCCGATTGCGCCGGGCAGGACCCGATGCGCTCCGAGCTGTTCCTGGTGGAAGGTGACTCCGCCGGCGGTTCCGCCAAGCAAGCGCGGGACAAGGAGTTCCAGGCGATCCTGCCGTTGCGCGGCAAGATCCTCAACACCTGGGAAGTCGATGGCAGCGAAGTCCTGGCCAGCCAGGAAGTGCACAACATCGCCGTGGCCATTGGTGTAGACCCGGGCGCGGCGGACATGAGCCAGCTGCGCTACGGCAAGATCTGCATCCTCGCCGACGCCGACTCTGATGGTTTGCACATTGCCACCTTGCTATGCGCGTTGTTCGTGCAGCACTTCCGCCCGCTGGTGGATGCCGGCCACGTCTACGTCGCCATGCCGCCGCTGTACCGGATCGACCTGGGCAAAGAGATTTACTACGCCCTGGACGAAGCCGAGCGCGATGGCATTCTCGACCGCCTGGTAGCCGAGAAAAAACGCGGCAAACCCCAGGTCACGCGATTCAAAGGCCTGGGTGAAATGAACCCGCCACAACTGCGCGAAACCACCATGGACCCGAACACCCGGCGCCTGGTGCAGCTGACCTTGGACGACTTCGCCGCCACCTCGGAAATGATGGACATGCTGCTGGCGAAGAAACGCGCGCCGGACCGCAAGTCCTGGCTGGAATCCAAAGGCAACCTGGCCGAGGTTCTGGGCTGATGCGCACAGGTTTCGCCCTGGCGATCCTGATGTTGAGCAGTTTGGCGGCCACCCAGGTGGCTGCCGCGCCTGCGGCCGAGCTCAATCTAGTGTCCGAACACCCGGTGGATGGCATGCGCGGCGGCAACCTGTCGGGCCTGGCGCTGTGCGGCAACGAGTTGTGGACGGTTTCCGATCGTGATGACGATCAGATCTACCGCCTGGATATAAGCGCGCCGACCTGGAAGGCCGAAACCGTGAAGATCGACGTGCCACCGGTGCCCGAGTCCGGCTTGCCCTGGGGGTTGCGTTCACGTACCAAGGCCGCGTCTTTCATTCGC
The DNA here is from genome assembly GCF_055380095.1 of Pseudomonas allii. Lineage (NCBI taxonomy): Bacteria > Pseudomonadati > Pseudomonadota > Gammaproteobacteria > Pseudomonadales > Pseudomonadaceae > Pseudomonas > Pseudomonas allii. The sequence goes on from NZ_AP039450.1 coordinate 555,420, forward strand.
GGTGGCGACCTGGATTTTGAAGGGATCACCTGCGATGCCGTCGGTAATCGCTACATTGTCAGCGAAGCCCATGCGGCGGTGCTGCAAGTGCCGGTAACGGGGGCGCCGGATTGGTTGAAGATCGCGCCGGGCATGGTGCGTGAGGCCCGTGCCAGTGGCCTGTTGCTGCACTTCAATGCATTGTTTGAAGGCCTGGCGATAAACCCCGAAGGCAACCAGATCTGGCTGGCGGCTGAGCGTGAACGGCGTGGCCTGATTTCCATCAAGCGTCCGCAAAGCCTGTGGGACTGCGATGGTCCGTGCGTGTTGTTAAGTGAGGCGGGTACCGAGATGCAGCCTGCCCAGGTGCCCAAGGCCAAGGCCGTCGCCAGGAATTTTTCGGATGTGGCGCTGTTTCAGGGCAAATTGTTCACGCTCGAAAGCAGCCGATACCAGCTGTGCCGCCGCGATGCCGTCACGGCGGCGGTCGAGCAGTGCTGGTCATTTGCTTCCGAGATGCTTATGCCACAACGCCGATATGATCAGCCTTACGGCCTGGCCGAAGCGCTGGTGGTGGATGCCGATGGCGCCTGGATCGGTCTGGACAACAATTTCGGCCCCCGCGCCGATGGTGAAAAACGCCCCATGGTCTATCGTTTTGCCGCCCCTGCCGGTGGCTGGAGCGCCAAGCCATGAGCCGATATTTTTTTGAATTGACCCGGCGCCGTGGCATTTCCGCTGCGCCATACCCAAGCATGATGAGGCCCGCATGAGTGACATCCTCGCAGACAGCTTAGACGGCGTAGAACGCCGGTCGCTGGCTGACTTCACCGAAAATGCCTACCTCAACTACTCCATGTACGTGATCATGGACCGTGCCTTGCCGCATATCGGCGACGGCCTGAAGCCCGTACAACGGCGCATCATCTACGCCATGAGTGAGTTGGGCCTGGACGCCGATTCCAAGCACAAGAAATCGGCGCGTACCGTCGGTGACGTACTCGGTAAGTTCCACCCCCATGGCGACTCGGCGTGCTACGAAGCCATGGTGCTGATGGCGCAACCGTTCAGCTATCGCTACACGTTGGTGGACGGTCAGGGCAACTGGGGTGCGCCGGATGATCCCAAGTCCTTTGCGGCCATGCGATACACCGAAGCGCGCCTGTCGCGTTACTCGGAAGTGCTGTTGAGCGAACTGGGGCAGGGCACCGCCGACTGGGGGCCGAATTTCGACGGCACCCTCGACGAACCGCTGGTGTTGCCGGCACGTTTGCCGAATATCCTGCTTAACGGCACCACCGGTATTGCGGTGGGTATGGCCACTGACGTGCCACCGCACAACCTGCGTGAGGTCGCCACGGCCTGCGTGCGTTTGCTGGATGAGCCCAAAGCCACGGTGGAGCAGCTCTGCGAGCATATCCAGGGCCCGGACTATCCGACCGAAGCGGAAATCATCACACCGCGCGCCGACCTGCTGAAAATGTACGAAACCGGCAAGGGCTCGGTGCGCATGCGCGCCGTGTACCACATCGAGGATGGCGACATTATCGTCACCGCACTGCCGCACCAGGTGTCGGGCGCCAAGGTGCTGGAGCAGATCGCCGCGCTGATGCAGGCCAAACCGTCGAAACTGCCGCAGGTGGCCGACCTGCGTGACGAGTCCGACCACGAGAACCCATGCCGCATCGTGATCATCCCGACCAACAGCCGGGTCGACCACGAAGTGCTGATGCAGCATCTGTTCGCCAGCACGGACCTGGAGTCCAGTTACCGGGTCAACGTCAACATCATTGGCCTGGACGGCAAGCCGCAGTTGAAGAACCTGCGCAACCTGCTGGTGGAGTGGCTGGAATTCCGGGTGCAGACCGTGCGTCGCCGCCTGCAATTCCGCCTCGATAAGGTCGAGCGCCGCCTGCACCTGTTGGACGGCTTGCTGATCGCCTACCTCAACCTGGATGAAGTGATCCACATCATCCGTACCGCCGAGCACCCGAAAGCCGAGTTGATCGCGCGTTTCGAGCTGAGCGAGATCCAGGCGGACTACATCCTCGACACCCGCTTGCGTCAATTGGCGCGACTGGAAGAAATGAAGCTGCGCGACGAACAGGACGCGCTGCTCAAGGAACAAGCCAAGCTGCAAGCCCTGCTGGGCAGCGAAGCCAAGCTGAAAAAGCTGGTGCGCAGCGAGCTGATCAAAGACGCCGAAACCTACGGCGACGACCGTCGCTCGCCAATTGTGCAGCGTGCCGAGGCGAAAGCCCTGACAGAAACCGAGCTGCTGCCAAACGAGAAAATTACTGTCGTTCTGTCGGAAAAGGGTTGGGTTCGATCCGCCAAGGGGCATGATATTGACGCCACCGGTCTGTCGTACAAGGCCGGTGATGGGTTCAAGACCGCTGCGGCCGGGCGTTCCAACCAGTTTGCAGTGTTTATCGATTCCACCGGGCGCAGTTATTCGGTGCCGGCCCACACCTTGCCATCCGCACGGGGGCAGGGCGAGCCGTTGACCGGGCGCCTGACGCCGCCGCCAGGGGCGAATTTTGAATGTGTGCTGCTGCCGGACGATGATGCGCTGTACGTGATTGCTTCCGACGCGGGTTATGGGTTCGTGGTCAAGGGTGAAGACCTGCAGGCCAAGAACAAGGCGGGCAAGGCGTTGCTGAGCTTGCCGAACAACGCCAAGGTTATTCTGCCGCGGCCAGTGGATGATCGTGAAAGCAACTGGCTGGCGTCGGTGACCACCGAAGGTCGGCTGCTGGTGTTCAAGATCAGCGACCTGCCGCAGTTGGGTAAAGGTAAAGGCAACAAGATCATCGGTATTCCCGGCGAGCGTGTGGCCAGTCGCGAAGAGTATGTGACCGATATCGCGGTGATCCCGGAAGGTGCAACCCTAGTGCTGCAGGCGGGTAAGCGCACGCTGTCTCTACGCCCTGACGACCTTGAACATTACAAGGGCGAACGTGGTCGGCGTGGGAACAAACTGCCTCGAGGCTTCCAGCGAGTGGATGCCCTGCTGGTAGAAGCGCCGGTTTAACGCGTTTTAGAGCTCTCGATCTACGATTTAACGCGTAGATCGACGCTTTGGCGCTGGAGTCATGGCGCATATTCACGGATGATATGGCCTTTCCAGCGCCGGCGTGGCCGAGCGTGTTTAGGTTATTTTTAGTATTACATTGTGGTTTGCCTTGTGGCAGCCACCTGGATGGGATGATGACTGCTCCACGCCTTCCTTTTATTTTCATGCTCGCTGGCCTTTTGGGGTTGGCGGGTTGCAGCACCCATCAACCGGTGTCGCTGTACCAGCTGGACAGCGGAAGTCCGGCTCAACCTGCACAGACCGCCGGCATGGCGGTCTTGCTCGGCCCGGTGGTCGTAGCCGACTACCTGCAACGCGAAACCCTTCTGCAACGTCAGAACGATGGAAGCCTGCAAGGTTCCACCGATGGCCGTTGGGCGGGCAGTTTGTCCTCCGACATCAACCAGTTGATGTTGCGCCAGGTGGCGGGTCAGTTGGACAGCCAGCGTGTGGTCCTCGCGCCTGCGCCCACCGGTTTTACCCCGGATGTGCAGGTGTTGCTGACCATTACCCGGCTCGACTCCGGTACGTCGCAACCGGCAATCCTCGACGCGCAATGGCGTTTGATCGACCGTCGTGGTCAGGTGCGCGATAACCGCATCGTGCATTTGCAGGAACAGCACACCGGCTCCACTGCGTCCCAGGTCCAGGCCCAGGGCGTGCTGTTGCAGCATCTGGCGCAGCAGTTGTCGGTGGCGCTCAAGCCATTGGCCAACCAGCCGCCGATTGCCGAAGCGCCGCGCAAGCAGAGCGCCCCGGCGCAGGCCAAGCCGGCCGCTCCGGAAAAGCCGAAGATGCCAATGGCGACGCCGATCCGTACGGATATGGAAGTGTTCAGGTTCTGATCTGAATCGCGCACAAACAAAAGGCCCGCTGAGTAAGCGGGCCTTTTTGTTTGTGCGCAATTTGAGCCAGGCTGCGGACCCAATGTGGGAGGGGGCTTGCCCCCGATAGCGGTAGTTCAGTTAATGATGTGTTAACTGATACTCGGCTATCGGGGGCAAGCCCCCTCCCACATGAGTCCTACCGTTTTATTTGGTGCGGGTCTCATGCATCCGCGCCAACTGCCGCTCCAGCATCGACGGATACGGCTCCATCAACCGCTCCACACAACTGGCACCTTCAGGGCTGGCAATCGGGCGGATACGTGCGCGTTGGCGGATCAGCGTGTCTTCACTGATCTTGCGCTCCACCAGCAGCAGGTTGCGGCTGTGTTGGGACAAGGCCAGGGCATCCTGGGCGTTCTCGGTGAGCAACAGGTCGATCTGGCTTATGCCGAACAGATCGTCGCCTACTGTCAGGCCAAGCTGCAGTTGCAGGGTAATGCCGCTGTCTGCCACTTCGATCTGCAGTTCATGACCCAGGGCGCGCAGCAACTCGCCGCAGCAGATGGCGTTGGTCAGGTAGTCTTCACCGCTGTCTTCACTGTGGAACAGCATCAGCGTGCTGCCATCGTTCAGGGTGTGCAATTCGCTCTGGTACAGCGAAGCGGCCTGGTCGAGGCAGTCACGGTAGCGTTCCAGCAACTCGGTCAGGCGTGCGCGTGGCAGGCGACGGAGTTGATCCTGTGCTCCCAGTTGCACCGCCAGCACGGCGCTGTACTGGGGTTCTGCACTCTTTACCGGAGCCGGTTTGGCGGCGACGGCCGGGGCGCTGGCCGAGGTGTCGCGCAGGTCGGCGAACGGGTCCTCGTCGTCCAGCTCATCTTCTTCGGCTTTGAAGGCCTGGCGGGTGGCAGGTTTGAGGCCCGCCACCGGCGCGTCTTCCACTTCAAACTCAGGCTCATCGTCGAACTCAGGCTCGGGCTCAATCTCGCGCACCACCGGTTCCGGGGCGAAGCTGGCGTGCAGCTGGCGAGCGAGGTCGCCTATTTCGTCCTGGCGATCAGTGGCCGGGGTATGTTCGTCGATGTCCCGCAGCCAGATGCGCAGTTGCATCAAGGGCGTAGAGATATGCCGTCCCAGGCGCAGGCTCAGGGCCAGGGCCAATGCCAGCAGGATCGCGCTGAGAATGCCCATGCTCTGCAGGCTGATGGTCATCGGCTGCTGGAATTGCTGCATGTCGAGACTGATGCGCAGTTGCCCGGCCTTCACATCCTGAAAGGTGATATTGCTCGAATACAGGCCTTCTGCTTCACCCAACAGGCCGTTTTTCGGGCGTTGCCCGGCTTCGGCCATGATCCGGTTGTCTACGCTGTAGATGGCGGCGTGCGCCACCAGCGGGTTCTTGGTCAGGTTGTTGAGCAGCACGTTGAGGCTGAGGATGTCGTTGGACACCAGCAACTCAGTCGCCGAGGTGGCGGTCTGGGTGGTCAGGCTCTCGCCCAGGGCGTCGGCTTGCTCGTGCATGGCCTGCTTGAACTGCAAACCCATCACGCAGGCGTAGATCACCAGGGCCAGGGCGACCAGGATCACGTTATGGCTGGCGATGCGTAATGCGATCGGTACACGGCGATGGCGCAGTGCCCGGAAGATCAGCAAGAAGAAATTATCGGTTTTTACTGGCGTGGGCCGGTTCACTTGCGCTCGGCTCTTGGTCCGTGAAGTTGACGCGCAGTATAGCGACAGCCCTAGGACCGGCAAAGCGCTGGCTGTGCCCGATGGTCACTGAAAGTGGGTAGAATGCGGTTTTTTTCCAGCCTGGGGGTGCGCCTTGCGCGAAATTGTCCTGATTAACATCACTGGGGAAGACCGCCCGGGTCTGACCGCAGCCATTACCGGCGTTCTGGCCCAGGGTGGTGTGAACATTCTCGACATCGGCCAGGCGGTGATCCACGACACCTTGTCGTTCGGCATCCTGGTCGAAATCCCGAGCACCGAGCAGGCGTCTTCGGTGCTCAAGGACATCCTGTTTACGGCGTACAAGCTGGACCAACAGGTGCGTTTCACTCCGGTGTCCGAAGCCGATTACCAGCAATGGGTGGCCGGCCAGGGCAAGAAACGCCATATCGTCACGCTGCTGACCCGCAAGGTCACCGCCGAGCAACTGCAGCGCGTCAGCTCCATCACCGCGCAATATGGCCTGAATATCGACCATATCGACCGTTTGTCGGGTCGTATGCCATTGGACACGCCGGCCGACAAGGGCAAGGGCTGCATCGAGTTCTCCGTGCGCGGTGAACCGGCCGATCCGCAGGCCCTGCGCGCCGAGTTTCTCAGCGTGGCCCAGGAGCTGAACGTCGATATCGCCTTCCAGGAAGACTCGCTGTTCCGCCGCAACCGCCGCCTGGCAGTGTTCGACATGGACTCCACCCTGATCGAAGCCGAAGTGATCGACGAACTGGCCAAGGCTGCGGGTGTTGGCGAGCAGGTCTCGGAAATTACCGAGCGTGCCATGGCCGGTGAGCTCGACTTCCGCGCCAGCTTCAAGGAGCGCCTGGCGCTGCTCAAGGGGCTGGACGTGAGCGTGCTGGACTCCATCGGCGCTTCCCTGCGCCTGACCGAAGGTGCAGAGACTCTGTTCGCCGAGCTCAAGCGCCTGGGCTACAAGACCGCCATCCTGTCGGGCGGCTTCACCTACTTCGCCAAGCAATTGCAGGCCAAGTTGGGCATCGACTATGTGTACGCCAACGAGCTGGAAGTGGTGGATGGCAAGGTGACCGGCGTGGCGGTGGAGCCGATTGTCGACGCACAGCGCAAAGCGGATCTGCTGAAGGAATTGGCCCACAAGGAAGGGTTGCGTCTGGAGCAGACCATTGCGGTCGGCGACGGGGCGAATGACTTGCCGATGTTGGCAATCGCGGGGTTGGGCGTGGCGTTCCGGGCCAAGCCGTTGGTGAAGCAGTCGGCCAAGCAGGCGATTTCGACATTGGGGCTGGACGGGGTGTTGTATCTGTTGGGCTTTCGCGACCGCGATGGTCAGCTGTAACTGAAGAAGCGCAGTTCAAAAATGTGGGAGGGGGCTTGCCCCCGATTGCGGTGGATCAGCTCATGCATGTGCTTGCTGACACTCTGCTATCGGGGGCAAGCCCCCTCCCACATTTGACCTTCACTGAGTTCAAATCAGGCTTTTGGCAGTGCAATACCCTGGCCCATTTGCACTGGCGTACCCGCTGCCAATTCTTCAGCCCACTTCACCTGATCCGGCCCGAACAGCACAATCGCCGTCGAACCCAGCTTGAAGCGACCCAACTCGGCACCTTTTTCCAGGTGGATCGGCGCCCGAGCTGCCTCGTCATAACGGAAGGTTTTCAGCTCACGCTTCGGCGGTGTCACCAGCCCGGCCCACACGGTTTCAATCGACGCCACAATCATCGCGCCCACCAATACCACGGCCATCGGGCCGCGTTCGGTGTCGAAGATGCAGGCAACGCGCTCGTTACGTGCAAACAACTCGGGTACGTTCTCAGCAGTGGTCTGGTTGACCGAAAAGATGCGCCCTGGAATGTAGACCATCTCGCGCAGCGTGCCGGCCAACGGCATGTGCACGCGGTGGTAGTCCTTCGGCGAGAGGTAGATGGTGGCGAAATTACCGCCCATGAACGGCGCCGCTACGGCTGCATCGCCACCCAGCAGTTCCAGCACGCTGAAGCTGTGGCCTTTGGCCTGGAACACGCGGCCATGCTCGATCGGACCCAACTGGCTGACCGCACCATCGGCTGGGCTCAGCACCGCGCCTGGGGTTTGATCCAGCGGGCGGGCGCCGTCTTTCAGGGCACGGGTGAAGAAGGCGTTGAAGTGCTCGTAAGCGGTGACGTCTTCTACCAGGGCCTGGGACATGTCCACTTGATAGCGCTTGGCAAACCAGCTGGTGAAGGCGTTCTTGAACCAACGCACGCGGCATTCGGCAATGCAGCCAGCCAGGCGCGACAGCAAGTGGTGCGGCAGCAAGTACTGGCTGAGGATAAACAACTGCTTTTTCATAACTGTCCTTAAACCTTAAATCTCGACGGGGGTGTCGGGGTGGTTGCCCCATTCGCCCCAGGAACCGGCATAACCTTTGACTCGCGGATAACCGAGCGCCTTGGCCACCAGGTAGGTGAAGCCAGAGCGGTGGTGAGTCTGGCAGTGAGTGATGATTTCTTTATCTTTGGTCAATCCGAGGTCTTCGAGAATCTGTGGCATGTCACGGCGGATACGCAGGTTGCGCGCCTTGTCCATGCCGGCCGTCCATTCGAAGTTCACCGCGCCGGGAATGTGTCCGCTTTTGGCGGCGAGGACCTTCTCGCCGGAGTACTCCAGCGGGCCACGTGCATCCCAGATGCCCAGGTCGGCAGCGCCCAGGCGGCTTTGCAGGTATTCACGGGTGGCGGTGGGGCCGTCGTGCAGCGTGAGGCTGACCGGGCCACCGACAGGTGCGGGCATGTCGGTGGAGACTGGGCGTTGTTCTTCCAGCCAGGCCAGCAGGCCGCCATCCAGGTAGTGGTATTTCTGGTGGCCGATCACGTCGAGCATCCAGATAAAGCGCCCGGCCCAGCCGCCGCCTTCGTCGTCATAGACCACGTAGGTTGCATCCGGGGTGTGGCCCAGTTCGCCGAACAGTTTTTCCAGGTCCGCCTTGCTGGGCAGCAGGCCGGGCGCCGGCGGCTGGCCCAGTTGGGTGCGCTTGGGGTCAACGAAATGCGCGCCGGGGATATGCCCTTCGGCGTAGCGGGCTGCACTGGTGAGGTCCACCAGAATCAGGTGTTCGGCACCGAGGCGAACAATCAGGTCGCTGGACTCGATCACCAGCGGCAAGCCAGAGAAGTCAAGCATGTGAGGTCTCCTGGGCACAAATGTTGGCGATAAAAGAGGGCGATTGTAGCGCAAGCATCAGGCGCTGCGGTTGGTAAAGCAGTGCAGGGCTTTTTCGATGCATTGGGCGGTTTTGCCGAAAGCCTGCACGGTGGTTTCCGAGAACGGCCCGCCACCCTGGTCGGCCACCATCAGCATCACCACCTTGCCATTGCAGCTCAGGGAACGCAGCAGCAGGTGTTCGCCGGTGAACAGGCGGCGCAGGATCGGCGGCAGCAAGGCCGAGAACTGGGCATGGTTTTCGGGGTTGAGGCGCACCTGGGCGGACTTTTCCAGCAGGCGTTGCAGCAGGGTGCTGTTGACCACGTCCAGGCTCAGGTTGGCGGCGTCTTTGGGCAGGCCATCGGCCTGGTGCACGCGCAAGGTACTCAAGGCGCGATCGGCCATCAGCAGCATGACCCGCTGCATGCCACTTGCGACCAAGGCCTCCTTGGCGCAAGTGGTCAGGTGCATCGCGTTGGCAAAGCGGCTCGGTTCCACCAGCAGTTCTGTGCAGCGCTTGCGCCACACGGCCAGGGCCTCGGCGGTGGGCGGTGGTGCCGGCAGCAGGCCGCGATGGATCTTCGCCACATGCCACGGCCAGATCAGTGACAGCGCCGGGTGCCAGAGGTCGGGCATCAAGGTGGTACGGGCACTGGTGACAGCTTGTTGGTGGACCAGTTGCTGCACCTCGCCCAACGGTTGTTGCAGGTACAGCGCTGTGAGCAACTGCCAGCGTTCGGTGTGCGGGCAGGTCCAGGATTCCTGGGCCGACATCGCCAGGCCGTTGGCCAGCAACACGGTATTGGCCGGCTGGTTCAGCCAGCGCCGCAGGTTGGGTTCGGCGTCGAGCAATTGCTGATGGCGCAGTGGGTCGTCTTCGCGAGCGATATGCAGGGCCTTGACCAGCAGGCGCTGCTCGCTCATCAGCAACTTATAGCCTTGGGATACCCAGATCGGCAGGTGCCAGGCTTCGGTCAGGCCGACGCACAGGTCCAGCAGGCGTATGCCGAACAATTCCTGCTCGACCGCGCGGGCGGACTGGCCCTTGTGGATAACCCGCAGCTCCCATTCCTCCAGGAGTTTGGGGTAGGCCACCGCCATCGGCCACAGCGGCGACAGAAACAGCAGGCTGCCCCAGTGGATGTCCTGCCACAGCCGCGCCAGGCGGCTGCCGAACAAACCGTTGGCCTGCTGCGACGCGTGCTGGCTGACCAGCAACAGTTGGCGCAACGCCACGGGGATCTCGTTGGCCGGCACCGAGGGCAGGCGTGCCAGCAGTTCTTCGGCGCGCTTGAGGCCCAGGCGGTTGAGTGCCACTTCGAGGTTTTCCGCCGGTTCCGCCAGGCTGCCATGGGTGTGGCTGTTGGCCTCGCGCATCACGCTGAGCACCAGGGCCGGGCTGCTTTGCATCAGTTCGGCAATATCCCGCAATGAACTGCGGTTATCGCGGATGCCTTTGCACACACGGTCGTGACTGGCCTGGGGAACGGGCAGCAGCACTTCGTCCAGGCGCTTGATCCAAGCGGCGAGAGAGTTGGGTTTTGCAGTTGGGACTGTCGTTTCATTAGCCATGATTGGGGCGCGATCATCACTTGCGGTCTACACGCCCGGAGCGGGCCGAACTGGCTTTTCGCCTTAACGGGCTATAGTCTGGCGCAGTTTTGCCGATAAGTAGAACAAGAGTTTTCTGCTACACCCAATATGTCCATGAACCCGACGGCGCAAGTACTCATCTCCTATGGCTAAAATTATCGGCATCATCGTCGTCTTCGCAAGCGTGCTCGGCGGGTACGTCCTGTCCCACGGTAAAATCGCTGCGTTGATCCAGCCTTTCGAGGTGATGATCATTGGCGGTGCGGCACTGGGTGCATTCCTGCAGGCGAACCCCGGCTACATGACCATGCACGTGATCAAGAAGTCGCTGGGCATGTTCGGTTCGCGCTTCACCCACACCTTCTACCTGGAGGTGTTGGGCCTGGTCTACGAGATCCTCAACAAGAGCCGCCGCGAAGGCATGATGGCCATCGAGGCCGACATCGAAGACGCCGCCGCCAGCCCGATTTTCGCCAAGTACCCGGCCGTGCTCAAAGATGAGCGCATGACCGCCTACATCTGTGACTACCTGCGCATCATGTCCTCCGGCAACATGGCCCCCCATGAGCTGGAAGGCCTGTTCGACATGGAATTGTTCAGCCTTAAAGAAGAGCTGGAGCACCCGTCCCACGCTGTGACCGGCATCGCTGACGGTATGCCGGGTTTCGGTATCGTCGCGGCGGTACTCGGTATCGTGGTGACCATGGCGTCCCTGGGTGAGGGCGACCAGGCCGCTATTGGCATGCACGTGGGTGCAGCGCTGGTCGGTACCTTCTTCGGTATTCTCGCGGCCTATGGTTTCTTCGGCCCGCTGGCGACTTCCCTGGCCCATGACGCCAAGGAAGAAGTGAACCTGTACGAATCGATCAAGGCCAGCCTTGTTGCTTCCGCTTCCGGCATGCCGCCGTCGCTGGCGGTAGAGTTCGGTCGCAAGGTCCTGTACCCCAAGCATCGCCCAAGCTTCGCCGAGCTGGAACAAGCGGTTCGCGGTCGCTAAGCCATGGAAAACAACCAGCCGATAATCATCAAGCGCGTCAAGCGCTTCGCTGCGGGGCACCATGGTGGCGCCTGGAAAATCGCCTTCGCCGACTTTGCGACGGCGATGATGGCGTTCTTCCTGGTGCTGTGGCTGATGTCCACCGCCACGCCGGAACAGAAGATCGCCATTGCCGGCTACTTCAAGGACCCGATTGGCTTTTCGGAAAGCGGCACGCCCTTTGTGATCGACCTGGGGGGCTCGCCGCAGTTGGCCCCTGAGCGCACCATCAACCCGGAGGTCAAGACCGAAGCGCCTCAGGAAAAAATCCCGATCGAGCGCGATACCGTCGAGTCGATGGCCGAACAGGTCGAGCAGGAGCGCCTCGAATTGTTGCTGCAGGAGCTGCAGACCAAGGTCGAGGAAAACCCGCAACTGCTGAAGTTCAAGGACCAGATCTCCTTCGAAATCACGCCTGAAGGCCTGCGCATCCAGATCACCGACGCCGCCAACCGGCCGATGTTCGACTCCGGCAGCGCCCGATTGAAACCGTACTTCGAAGACATCCTGCTGGCCATGGCCGACACCATCAAGGCAGTGCCGAACAAGATCAGCATCAGTGGCCACACCGACGCCAAGCCGTACGCCGGGCAGGGTGATTTCGGCAACTGGGAGCTTTCAGCCAACCGCGCCAACGCCGCACGTCGTGCGCTGGTGGCTGGCAGCTATCCGGATGCGCAAGTGGCGCGGGTGGTGGGTTTTGCTTCGTCACAGCTGTTTGATCATCAAGACCCGTTCAACCCGGTCAACCGCCGGATCGATATTGTGGTGCTGACCAAAAAGGCCCAGCGTGCGATTGAAGGTGACCAGCCGCCAGCGCCGCAACCCACTCCGGGGGCCGGCGCGCCGGGTGAAGTACCGGCCGACCCGAACGCGATTCCGCCAGGGCAGGAGCCGTTGCCGGCGCATGAGCTGCGCCAGAAGCTGAACCTGTTTGATGACGGTGGGGTGAAGGATCCTACGGTGCCTAAGACGGGTTCTTAGGCAACTAAGGTCTTTTTGTGGTGAGCGGGCTTGTCCCGCGTAGGGCTGCAAAGCAGCCCTGACCCGAACGACGCATTCCTTCCAGGTAAAACGCGTCATCAGGCTTTGGGGCTGCTGCGCAGCCCTACGCGGGACAAGCCCGCTCGCCACAATGTTGTCTGTGCGGCTCAATAACTGCTTTCGGGCAAGCTCGCAATAATCGACCGATAGCTGTTCATCCGCTGTTGCTGCACGCGGCCATCTTCCAGGGCCTTGAGCAACGCACAGCCCGGTTCGCGGTCGTGTTTGCAATCGCGGAAGCGGCAGGTGCCGATCAGGTCGTTGAATTCGATAAAGCCCGCTTCTACATCGCTGCGGCTGACGTGGCCGAGGCCGAATTCACGGATGCCGGGGGAGTCGATCAGCTCACCGCCGCCGGGGAAGTGGAACAACCGCGCGGTGGTGGTGGTGTGGGTGCCCTGGCCGGACAGTTCCGACAGTGGGCCTACGCGGGTGTCGACTTCCGGCAGCAGGCTGTTGACCAGCGAGGATTTACCCACGCCGGACTGGCCTACAAACACGCTGATGCGTCCGTCCAGTTGCTGTTGCAACTGTTCCATGCCATTACCGTGATGCGCCGAAACCTCCAGCACCGGGTAGCCGAGGGTGCGGTACACCGCCAGCAAGGCGTTGAGTGCCGGGGCATTCTGCTCGTCGATCAGGTCGAATTTGTTCAGCAGCAACAGTGGGCGGATGCCGGCATGCTCAGCCGCCACCAGGTAGCGGTCGATCAGGTTGGCATGGGGCTCGGGCAGTGGCGCAAACACGATCACGATCATGTCGACGTTGGCCGCTACGGGCTTGAGCTGGCCACGGCTGTCCGGGCGGCGCAGCTCGGTGGTGCGCGGCAATTGGGCGACGATCACGCCGATGCCCTGGTTGCCTGCACGCCACACAACCTGGTCGCCCGTCACCAGCGCCGGCAGGTTGGCGCGCAAGTGGCAGCGGAACACCTGGCCTGCGAGTTCGCCTTCGAGCGCCTCGACTTCGACCTGCACGCCGAAGTGCGCGATGACTAGGCCTGTTTGTTCAGGGCCGAGGTCGCCGCCCTCGAGCGCTTCCACGGCGGAGGATTCACGTTTGGCGGCGCGCGCGGCGCGTTCGCCCTGAATCTTTTCGATGCGCCAGTTTTGGCGACGGTTGAGCTGGCGTTTGGCCATTGGTGTTCCGTGTCGATAATGCAAAGGTTGGGTAAAACGGTCGCGAGTCTAGCACGGCCCCGCCTGCTAAACTGCGCAGCTACGCCAAGGTGCCAAGAGAATCAAACCATGCAAAACCCACAGAACCTGATTTGGATCGATCTGGAAATGACCGGTCTGAACCCCGACACCGACGTCATCATCGAGATGGCGACCATCGTCACCGACAGCAACCTCAACACCTTGGCCGAAGGTCCGGTGATCGCCATCCACCACAGCGATGCGGTGCTCGCCACCATGGACGAGTGGAACACCCGCACCCACGGCAACTCCGGCCTGACCCAGCGCGTGCGTGACAGCCGCATCAGCATGGCCGAAGCCGAAGCCGAAACCATCGCCTTCCTGGAAAAATGGGTGCCCAAGGGCAAGTCGCCGATCTGCGGCAACAGCATCTGCCAGGATCGCCGCTTCCTTTATACGCATATGAAAGCGCTGGAAAGCTACTTCCATTACCGCAACCTGGATGTATCTACCTTGAAAGAACTGGCTGCGCGCTGGGCGCCGGAAGTAAAGGACAGCTTCCATAAAGGCAGCACGCACCTGGCGCTGGATGATATTCGTGAGTCGATTGCGGAGTTGCAGCATTACCGCAAGCATTTCATCAAGGCCTGAGTTCCCTCAATGGTGAGCCGGCTTTTTGTGGCGAGCGGGCTAGTCGAATCGTCGCACCGCCCGCGTTGGGCTGCGCAGCAGCCCTAATACTGCCAACACACCTCTCCAAACAGATATCATTGCCGGCTTTGGGGCTGCTGCGCAGCCCAACGCGGGGCTAGCCCGCTCGCCACAGTTTTGCAAGGATCGTCCTCATGCTGCTGATGCTCTACCTCATCGCCATCACTGCCGAAGCCATGACTGGCGCGCTGTCGGCCGGGCGGCGGGGCATGGACTGGTTTGGCGTCGTGCTGATCGCCTGCGTGACGGCGCTGGGGGGCGGTTCGGTGCGCGATGTGCTGCTGGGGCATTACCCGCTGACCTGGGTCAAGCACCCCGAATACCTGGTGCTCACCTCCGTCGCCGCGCTGGTGACGATCTTTATCGCGCCGCTGATGCGCCGCCTGCGTTCGTTGTTCCTGGCATTGGACGCCCTGGGCCTGGTGGCCTTCACCCTGATCGGTTGCATGACCGCCCTGGAAATGGGGCACGGCATGCTGGTGGCATCGGTCAGCGGCGTGATCACCGGAGTCTTCGGTGGCATCCTGCGGGATATCTTCTGCAACGACATCCCGCTGATCTTCCGCCGTGAGCTGTACGCCAGCGTGTCGTTCCTGGCCGCCTGGTTCTACATGCTGTGCCTCTACCTGGAACTGCCCAGTGAGCAATCGATTTTGCTGACGCTATTCAGCGGCTTTCTACTGCGCTTGCTGGCGATCCGTTTCCACTGGGAAATGCCCAAGTTCGTCTACAACGACGACGTGCACTAGCGGTTGGCGTGCTGGTTCAGCGCCCATTCCACATGTTCGCGCACCAGCTCCGAGGGATACTCCCGCCGCGCCTTCAAGGCTTCCAGCACCGGAATGCTTGATGGTGCGTTGCCCAGGCCGACCGCCAGGTTGCGCAACCAGCGCTCATAGCCGGCGCGGCGCAGGGGGGAACCTTCGGTGCTGCTGAGGAATTTATCCTCATCCCACATAAACAACTCGGCCAGTTCGGCGTTATCCAGGTTGTGGCGTGGCTTGAAATCGCCTTCGGCCGTAGCGCGGGCGAAACGATTCCACGGGCAAACGATCTGACAGTCATCACAACCGAACACGCGGTTGCCGATCAACGGGCGCAGGTCTTCGGGGATCGCGTTCTTGAGCTCGATGGTCAGGTAGGAAATGCAGCGCCGGGCGTCCAGCACGTAGGGGCCGACAAAGGCATTGGTGGGGCAGATGTCCAGGCAGGCGGTGCAGCGCCCGCAATGTTCGGTGCTATGAGGTTCGTCCACCGGCAGCGGCAGGTCGATAAACAGCTCGCTCAGGAAGAAGTAGCTGCCCGCCTTGCGATTGAGCACCAGGGTGTTTTTGCCGATCCAGCCCAGCCCGGCTTTTTCGGCGATAGCTTTTTCCAGCACCGGTGCGCTGTCGACGAAGGCGCGGAAGCCGAAGGGGCCGATCTGCGCCTGGATACGGTCAGCCAGTTGCTGCACGCGCTTGCGGATCAGCTTGTGGTAGTCGCGGCCCAGGGCGTAACGCGAGATATAGGCTTTTTCCGGCTTGGCCAGCAGTTGCGCCATCTGTGTGTCGCCGGGCAGGTAGTCCATGCGCAGCGAGACCACGCGCAAGGTGCCGGGCACCAGCTCCTCCGGATGGGAGCGTTTGCTGCCATGGGCGCCCATGTAGTCCATTTCGCCGTGGTAACCCGCGTCGAGCCAGCGTTGCAGGTGCTGTTCATGCTCGGCCAGGTCCAGGCCGCTGATGCCGACTTGCTGAAAGCCCAGCTCGCGGCCCCAGTCTTTGATCGATTCGGCGAGGGCAGGCAGATCGGTGGTGATGGCAGGCATGAGACAAGGGAAACCGCAGGTTAGATAGGTATAATTCTGCCAGACATCGGAGCTTGAAGACGCATGCCGCAGACAAAACACGCAATAACCGACGTACAACCGCTGTTGCACGGCCATTTGCCGCAACTCGCTGCGCGTTCCCCGGACGCCCATAAAGGCCAGTTCGGCCACCTGCTGGTCATCGGCGGTGACCGCGGCTTTGGCGGCGCCGCGCTGCTGAGTGCCGAAAGCGCCCTGCGCAGCGGCGCGGGCATGGTGTCCCTGGCGACG
The DNA here is from genome assembly GCF_055380095.1 of Pseudomonas allii. Classification (NCBI taxonomy): domain Bacteria; kingdom Pseudomonadati; phylum Pseudomonadota; class Gammaproteobacteria; order Pseudomonadales; family Pseudomonadaceae; genus Pseudomonas; species Pseudomonas allii. The sequence goes on from NZ_AP039450.1 coordinate 571,792, forward strand.
CGCCTGGAGCATGTGCCAGCGGCCCTGGCCCGCTTGCCGGAAGTCATGACCGTTGGGGTGAGTTCGGCCAATCAATTGATGGGCCTGCTGGAAAAGATCTCAGTCATTGTGATCGGGCCAGGGCTCGGTGATGCGTCTTGGGGCAGAAGCCTGCTTTCGGTCGCCGCCAATGCCAGCCTGCCGCAGGTGTGGGACGCCGACGCGTTGAATCAGCTCGCCACCGGCAGTGTCAGGCTGCCGGCCGATTGCGTGATCACCCCGCATCCTGGGGAGGCTGCGCGCTTGTTGGGCGTGTCGACAGCCGAGGTTCAGGCCGATCGTCTTAAGGTGGCGCGCGCGTTGAGCCAGAAATTCAATGCAGTGGCTATTCTCAAGGGCGCAGGCAGCTTGATTGCCAACCCGGACGGGCGTGTTTCGCGCTGTGACCAAGGCCACCCGGCGATGGCAACGGCAGGGCTGGGCGATGTACTGGCCGGTCTGGTGGGCGCGCTGCTGGCCCAAGGCATGCCGGCCTATGAAGCAAGCTGCCTGGCCGTGTGGTTGCACGCAACGGCGGGAGATCGCCAGGGGACGTTCGGTCGCGGTTTGGCGGCCAGTGACCTGATCCCTGCCATTCGTCAATTGCTGGAGGAGCAGTCACCGTGTCTGAAGTAATTTTTTTCCTGGCCGATGAAGAAGCCATGGTTGCCTTCGGTCAGCGCATTGCCCAGGTCACGGCGGGAGCGGGGCTGATCTTTCTGGAAGGTGACCTGGGGGCGGGCAAGACCACGCTGTCGCGGGGGATCATTCGCGGGCTGGGCCACACGGGGGCGGTAAAAAGCCCGACGTTCACCTTGGTCGAACCCTACGAAATCGGCGACGTGCGAGCGTTCCATTTCGACCTCTATCGCCTGGTCGATCCCGAAGAACTGGAATACATGGGTATCCGGGATTACTTCGACGAAGATACGCTGTGCCTGATCGAGTGGCCAGATAAAGGCACAGGCTTTTTGCCAAAGCCTGACCTGACCATTACCATTACGCCGCATGAGCATGGACGTCAGTTGAAGTTGTTGCCCCAGAGCGTGCGCGGCCAGTCGTGGTGCGCGGCTTTGGCATTGGAATTCAAATAATTGGTGGGGTTAGGTATGCGCTTTCGCGCGTTGGTTGCTGTCGTGGGGGTGTTGCTTGCGGCAATGACTGTCAATGCTCTGGCTGCTTCACAGGTGAAGAGTGTTCGCCTGTGGCGAGCGCCGGATAACACGCGACTGGTGTTCGACCTGTCTGGCCCGGTCCAGCACAGCGTCTTTACCCTGACGGCGCCTGATCGCCTGGTGATCGACATCAACGGTGCGACCCTGGCCGCGCCGTTGAAAGTCTCCACCGCCAACACCCCGATTACCGCCATGCGTTCGGCCCAACGCACGCCGACCGACCTGCGCGTGGTCATCGACCTGAAAAAAGTCGTGACCCCGAAAAGCTTCTCCCTGGCGCCCAACGCCCAATACGGCAACCGGCTGGTGGTCGACCTGTTCGACAACGCCGCCGATGCCGCGCCGCCGCCTGCGCCCACCCCGAGCGTGGCTACGGTGCCGGCAGTGCCGGTGAACCCGTCGCAACCGCAGGTCAAGCTGCCACCGCCGCCACCGGCTCCGGCCGGCAAGCGCGATATCATCGTGGTCATCGACGCCGGTCACGGTGGTGAAGATCCGGGTGCTTCTGGCTCACGCGGCCAGCACGAAAAAGACGTGGTACTCGCCATCGCCCGCGAGCTGCAGCGCCAGGTCAATGGCATGAAGGGCTACCGCGCCGAGCTGACGCGTACCGGCGACTACTTCATTCCGCTGCGCGGCCGTACCGAAATCGCCCGCAAGAAAGGCGCCGACCTGTTTGTGTCGATCCACGCCGACGCCGCGCCTTCGGCCGCCGCGTTTGGCGCCTCGGTGTTTGCCCTGTCGGATCGCGGTGCTACGTCCGAGACCGCGCGCTGGCTGGCCGACAGTGAAAACCGTTCCGACCTGATCGGCGGCGCCGGCAACGTGTCCCTCGATGACAAGGACAAAATGCTCGCCGGCGTGCTGCTCGACCTGTCGATGACCGCTTCGCTGACGTCCAGCTTGAACGTGGGCCAGAAGGTCCTGAGCAACATCGGCCGAGTCACCTCGCTGCACAAGCAGCGTGTGGAACAGGCCGGGTTCATGGTGCTGAAATCGCCGGATATCCCCTCGATCCTGGTGGAAACCGGGTTTATCTCCAACTCCAACGAGGCCTCGAAACTGGCAAGCGCCAGTCACCAGCAGGCGCTGGCGCGTTCGATCAGTGCCGGTATCCGCCAGTTCTTCCAGCAGAACCCGCCGCCGGGCACCTACATCGCCTGGCTGCGTGACTCGGGGAAAATCGCCCAGGGCCCGCGTGACCATCGTGTGCAGCCGGGCGACACCCTCGCCATGCTGGCGGTGCGTTTCCAGGTGTCGGCCGCGACCTTGCGCAGTGCCAACAACCTGAAAACCGATGAGTTGAAAGTCGGTCAGGTGTTGACCATCCCCGGCACTGAATTGGCGGCACAGTAATGAGCGAATCACTCCTGAACAGCGGATCGCGCATTGAGCTGCTGAGCCCGCGCCTTGCCAACCAGATTGCGGCAGGCGAGGTGGTCGAGCGCCCCGCATCGGTGATCAAGGAGCTGCTGGAAAACAGCATCGACTCCGGCGCCAAGCGCATTGATGTCGATGTGGAGCAGGGCGGCGTCAAGCTGTTGCGTGTGCGTGACGATGGCAGCGGTATTTCCTCCGATGACCTGCCGCTGGCCCTGGCGCGCCACGCCACCAGCAAGATTCGCGACCTGGAAGACCTTGAGCGGGTGATGAGCCTGGGCTTTCGCGGTGAGGCGCTGGCCTCCATCAGCTCCGTCGCCCGCCTGACCCTGACCTCCCGTACCCGCAGCGCCGAACAGGCCTGGCAGGTGGAAACCGAAGGTCGCGACATGGCACCTCGGGTCCAGCCAGCGGCGCATCCGGTCGGCACTTCGGTGGAGGTGCGCGATCTGTTCTTCAACACCCCGGCGAGGCGCAAGTTTCTAAAGGCTGAAAAAACCGAATTCGATCACCTGCAGGAAGTCATCAAGCGCCTGGCCCTGGCTCGCTTCGATGTAGCGTTCCACCTGCGCCATAACGGCAAGACCATCCTCAGCCTGCATGAAGCCAACGATGACGCTGCGCGTGCGCGTCGAGTGTCGGCGATTTGTGGTGCGGGCTTCCTGGAGCAGGCGCTGCCGATTGAAATCGAGCGCAATGGCCTGCGCCTGTGGGGTTGGGTGGGGCTGCCGACTTTTTCCCGCAGCCAGGCGGACTTGCAGTACTTCTTTGTGAACGGTCGTGCGGTGCGCGACAAGCTGGTGGCCCACGCAGTGCGCCAGGCTTATCGCGACGTGCTGTTCAACGGGCGCCACCCTACGTTTGTACTGTTCTTTGAGGTCGACCCGTCGGTGGTGGACGTCAACGTGCACCCCACCAAGCACGAAGTGCGCTTCCGTGATGGACGCATGGTGCATGACTTCCTCTATGGCACCTTGCACCGCACCCTGGGTGATGTGCGCCCGGATGATCAATTGTCCGCACCGATTGTGACGGCAGTGGTCCGACCGAGTGGTCCGCAAGCCGGTGAGTTCGGCCCTCAGGGTGAAATGAGCCTGGCGGCGAACCTGTTGCAATCGCCGCAGTCGCAACCTTCGTATACCGCGCCGAACTCCGGCTCCGGCTCGGGTTATCAGTCTCAATATACGCCGCGCCCGCAATCGGCGGTGCCGGTGGCCGAGGCCCAGGCCGCGTACCGCGAGTTTTTTGCACCGCTGCCGGGGGCTGAGCCGGGTGCCTCGGTCGCCTTGCCGGAGGGCGGTGGTGATATTCCGCCGCTGGGTTACGCCTTGGCGCAGCTCAAGGGCATCTACATCCTGGCGGAGAACGCCCACGGCCTGGTGCTGGTGGACATGCACGCCGCCCACGAGCGGATCATGTACGAGCGCCTCAAGATCGCGATGGCCAGCGAAGGCCTCAGCGGGCAGCCGCTGCTGGTGCCGGAATCCCTGGCAGTCAGCCAGCGTGAGGCCGATTGCGCCGAAGAGCACCACAGCGTGTTCCAGAAGCTGGGCTTTGAATTGCAACGCCTGGGCCCGGAAACCCTGGCCATCCGCCAGATTCCCGCGCTGCTCAAGCAGGCTGAGGCAAACCGGCTGGTGGCTGACGTGCTGGCAGACCTGATGGAGTACGGCACCAGTGACCGCATCCAGGCGCACATCAACGAGCTGCTCGGCACCATGGCCTGTCACGGCGCCATCCGCGCCAATCGCCGCCTGGCCCTGCCGGAAATGAACGGCTTGCTGCGCGATATGGAAAACACCGAGCGCAGCGGGCAATGCAACCATGGCCGACCGACCTGGACCCAGATGGGCCTGGACGATCTGGACAAACTGTTCCTGCGCGGCCGTTGATGAGTGCCTTGCCCCCCGCGATCTTCCTGATGGGCCCCACGGCCGCCGGCAAGACCGACCTGGCCATCGAGCTGACCAAGGTGCTGCCGTGCGAGCTGATCAGTGTCGACTCTGCCCTGGTTTACCGGGACATGGACATCGGCACCGCCAAGCCTTCGAAACAGCTTCTGGCCCAGTATCCGCACCGGTTGATCGACATCATCGACCCGTCCGAGAGCTATTCGGCTGCAGATTTTCGCACCGATGCACTCGCCGCCATGGCCGACATCACCGCAAGGGGCAATATTCCGCTGCTGGTAGGGGGGACGATGCTCTACTACAAGGCTTTGCAGGAAGGCCTGGCGGATATGCCCCCGGCCGACGCCCAGGTGCGCGCCGAGCTCGAAGAAGAAGCGGCACGCCTTGGCTGGCAAGCCCTGCACGACCAGTTGGCGGCAGTCGACCCGGTATCCGCCGCACGCATTCACCCCAATGACCCCCAGCGCCTCACCCGTGCCCTGGAAGTCTGGCGTGTGAGTGGGCAGACCATGACTGAACACCGCCTGAAACAAAGTGCGCAAAGTGCTGACGCAGGCGCTTCGGGACAGTCACAATTGCCCTATACTGTGGCGAATCTGGCCATCGCTCCGGCAAATCGCCAGGTGCTGCATGAACGAATTGCACAAAGATTCACAATTATGTTGGAACAGGGGTTTGTGGACGAGGTCGTAGCTCTGCGTTCCAGAGGTGACCTGCATCCAGGGTTACCTTCGATACGTGCTGTAGGCTACCGCCAAGTCTGGGATCATCTGGATGGCAAGCTGACGTCAGCCGAAATGCAGGAACGCGGCATCATTGCCACGCGCCAATTGGCGAAACGCCAGTTCACCTGGTTGCGCAGCTGGAGCGATTTGCACTGGCTGGACAGCCTGGACAGCGACAATCTGTCACGCGCCTTGAAATACTTGGGAACGGTCTCCATATTGAGCTGAGTCCTTGCAATTGCCGTCTATCCTTGGGGGTGTGACGGCCATAAGCTATCTATTTTCCGATTTTTTATTATTGATCCTTAAAGGAGTGCGGCACATGTCAAAAGGGCATTCGCTACAAGACCCTTACTTGAATACTTTACGTAAAGAGAAAGTGGGGGTTTCCATCTATCTGGTCAACGGTATCAAGCTGCAAGGCACGATCGAGTCGTTCGACCAGTTCGTGATCCTGCTGAAAAACACCGTCAGCCAGATGGTCTACAAGCACGCTATCTCGACAGTCGTTCCAGTTCGTCCAATCCGTCTGCCTAGCGCAGCGGGTGATGAACAGGGTGACGTTGAGGCAGGTAACGCCTGATAGGAGTCTCCTTTGTTCTTTGAGCGCCACGGTGGTGGTGAGCGAGTGATCCTCGTTCACTTGGATGGACAGGACCCTGAGGCGCGCGAAGATCCGCAGGAGTTTCAGGAGTTGGCAAATTCGGCCGGCGCCGAGACCGTTGCGTTTTTTAACGTGCCGCGTCATCGGCCAACCGCCAAATTCCTGATTGGCAGCGGCAAGGTCGAGGAACTGCGCGACCTGGTCCACGCCGAAGAAGCCGATCTGGTGATCTTCAATCACATCCTCACGCCCAGTCAGGAACGCAACCTCGAACGTGTCTTCGAGTGTCGCGTGATCGACCGTACCGGTCTGATTCTCGATATTTTTGCCCAGCGCGCACGTACCCATGAAGGCAAGCTCCAGGTCGAACTGGCCCAGCTTGACCACATGAGCACCCGGCTGGTCCGCGGCTGGACTCACCTTGAGCGCCAGGGTGGCGGTATCGGTATGCGTGGCCCGGGTGAAACCCAGCTCGAAACCGACCGACGCCTGCTGCGGGTTCGCCTGCGCCAGATCAAGGGCCGCCTCGAGAAAGTGCGCAGCCAGCGCGAGCAATCGCGGCGTGGCCGTTCCCGCGCGGATATTCCGACCGTGTCCCTGGTGGGTTATACCAACGCCGGCAAATCCACACTGTTCAACAACGTGACGAAATCGGACGTATACGCGGCCGACCAACTGTTCGCCACCCTCGACCCGACCCTGCGCCGCCTGGATCTTGACGACCTGGGGCCGATTGTCCTGGCCGATACCGTGGGTTTCATTCGTCACTTGCCGCACAAGCTGGTCGAGGCATTTCGGTCTACGCTCGAAGAGTCGAGCAATTCCGACTTGCTGCTGCACGTGATCGATGCGGCCGAACCGGATCGCATGTTGCAGATTGAACAGGTGATGCTGGTGCTGGGCGAGATTGGCGCCCAGGACTTGCCGATCCTCGAGGTCTATAACAAACTCGATTTGCTTGAAGGCGTTGAGCCACAAATCCAGCGCGATGAGAACGGCAAGCCCCAACGGGTCTGGCTGTCGGCGCGTGATGGCAGCGGTCTCGAGTTGCTTGAACAAGCCATTGCCGAGTTGCTCGGCAGCGATTTGTTCGTTGGCACCTTGCGCTTGCCCCAGCGTTTTGCTCGACTGCGTGCACAGTTTTTCGAGTTGGGCGCGGTACAGAAAGAAGAACACGACGAAGAGGGTGTCAGCTTGCTGGCCGTTCGATTGCCGCGCTCGGAGCTGAATCGGCTGGTCAGCCGTGAAGGCGTGGTACCGGCGGAGTTCATCGAACAACACACTTTGCAATAAAAGCCTCCTAAAGCGGTTGTGCCGCAGTGGCAGGCATTCTGTAGCATTGGTCGGCGCGCCGTGGGTGCGTCTTTGCTTTATCAGATGGAGAGCGCTATGGCTTGGAATGAGCCGGGTGGCAACTCGAATAATCAGGATCCTTGGGGTGGTAAACGCCGCAATAATGGCGACCGCAAGGGGCCACCAGATCTCGACGAGGCCTTCCGAAAGCTGCAGGAAAGCCTGAATGGGTTGTTCGGTGGTGGAAAAAAACGTGGTGGTGACGACGGCGGTCGCACAAGCAAGGGCGGTGGCTATGGCCTGCTGGGCCTGGGTCTTGTCGTGCTGGCGGCCGTATGGCTGTACAGCGCTGTCTACGTAGTGGACGAACAGGAGCAAGCCGTGGTGCTGCGCTTCGGCAAGTACTACGAGACTGTCGGCCCTGGCCTGAACATCTACTTCCCGCCGATCGACAAGAAGTACATGGAGAACGTCACGCGTGAGCGTGCCTACACCAAGCAGGGCCAGATGCTGACCGAAGACGAGAACATCGTCGAAGTGCCGCTGACCGTGCAGTACAAGATCAGCAACCTGCAGGACTTCGTGCTGAACGTAGATCAGCCGGAAATCAGCCTGCAACACGCCACCGAAAGTGCCCTGCGCCACGTCGTCGGTTCGACCGCGATGGACCAGGTGCTGACCGAAGGTCGTGAATTGATGGCCAGCGAGATCAAGGAGCGCCTGCAACGGTTCCTCGATACCTACCGTACCGGTATCACCGTCACCCAGGTGAACGTACAGAGCGCAGCCGCACCGCGTGAAGTACAGGAAGCCTTCGACGACGTGATCCGCGCCCGTGAAGACGAGCAGCGTTCGCGCAACCAGGCTGAAACCTACGCCAACGGCGTCGTGCCGGAAGCCCGTGGTCAGGCCCAGCGCATCCTCGAGGATGCCAACGGTTACCGCGACGAAGTGGTCTCCCGCGCCAAGGGTGAGGCGGATCGCTTTACCAAGCTGGTTGCCGAGTACCGCAAGGCGCCGGAAGTCACGCGTGAGCGTCTGTACCTGGACACCATGCAGGAAGTCTTCAGCAACACCAGCAAGGTTCTCGTGACCGGCAGCAAGGGTGGGCAGAACAACCTGCTGTACCTGCCGCTGGACAAGATGATCGAAGGTGGTCGTAGCAGCACCAGCGCACCGTCCACCGGTTCCAATGCCGCTGCCAACGAAGCGAGCGCCCGTGCGGCCGCTGACTTGCTGCAACAGCAAACACGTACCAGGGAGAGTCGTTGATGAGCAATAAATCGCTGACCGCCCTGATTGTGGGCGTCGTCGTGGTCATCGCTGCCTGGAACTGCTTCTACATCGTGGCTCAGACCGAGCGTGCGGTGCTGCTGCAATTCGGTCGCGTGGTCCAGGCGGATGTCCAGCCGGGCCTGCATGTGAAAGTCCCCTACGTCAACCAGGTGCGCAAGTTCGATGCCCGCTTGATGACGCTGGATGCACCGACACAGCGCTTCCTGACCCTGGAAAAGAAAGCCGTGATGGTTGACGCCTACGCCAAGTGGCGCGTCAAGGATGCCGAGCGCTTCTACACCGCGACCTCCGGCCTCAAGCAGATTGCCGATGAGCGTTTGTCGCGCCGTCTGGAATCGGGCCTGCGTGACCAGTTTGGTAAGCGCACCCTGCACGAGGTGGTCTCCGGTGAGCGTGACGCGCTGATGGCTGACATCACCCGTTCGCTGAATACGATGGCGGAAAAAGAGCTGGGCATCGAAGTGGTCGATGTTCGGGTCAAGGCCATCGACCTGCCGAAGGAAGTGAACCGCAGCGTGTTCGAGCGCATGAGCACCGAGCGTGAGCGTGAAGCCCGTGAGCACCGCGCCAAGGGTAACGAACTGGCCGAGGGTATCCGTGCGGATGCTGACCGTCAGCGTCGTGTACTGTTGGCCGAAGCCTATCGCGAGTCTGAAGAGGCCCGTGGTGATGGCGACGCTCAAGCTGCGGCGATCTACGCCAAGGCTTACGGCCAGGACCAGGAGTTCTACGCGTTCTACCGTAGCCTGCGTGCCTACCGTGAAAGCTTCGCGAACAAAACCGACGTCATGGTGCTGGACCCAAGTAGCGATTTCTTCCGCTACCTGGAAAAAGCCAAGTAATCAGCTCGTCACTGTGTAGGAAGCACTCCGTCGGGCGGCTAAAACGCCTGGCGGGGTGATCCTTTCAGAAAACGGGTGTATGATGCGGCAGCCGGGAAATTCCCGGCTTTTTTGCGTCTGCATGTTTGATTCGGCAGGCGTGACAGGTTTTTCGAGGAAAGTGCCCGACGAGGCCGATTACAGGCCGTTCGTCACGTCGCTCTTGCGCGTGGTTTATGCAGGCGGCGTGCATTTTCTGCTTCACTCAAGGCTCGGCCGAGGGCTGGCCGCCCGGATCAAAGGGGAATGGCGTAATGGCAACGGTAGACCGCTGGCTGCTGCCAGATGGCATCGAAGAAGTACTGCCACCGGAAGCTGCGCGCATCGAAATAGCGCGTCGCCAGGTGTTGGATCTGTTCCAGAGCTGGGGTTACGAGTTTGTCGTGACCCCCCATATCGAGTACCTGGAATCCCTGCTGACCGGCGCGGGCCAGGACCTGGATCTGCGCACCTTCAAGGTCATCGACCCGCAGTCGGGCCGTCAGATGGGCTTCCGTGCCGATATCACGCCGCAAGTGGCGCGCATCGATGCGCACACCCTGCGCCGCGAAGGTCCGAGCCGCCTGTGCTACGCGGGCAGCGTGTTGCATGCGCAGCCGCGTGCGTTGTCGTCGTCCCGTAGCCCGATCCAGTTGGGCGCCGAGTTGTACGGCGATGCCAGCCCGAGCAGCGACGTTGAAGTAATCAGCTTGATGCTGGCCATGCTGCAACTGGCTGACGTACCGGATGTCCACATGGACCTGGGTCACGTGGGTATCTACCGTGGCTTGGCCCGTGCCGCCGGTTTGTCCGGTGAAGTGGAACAACAGCTGTTCGATGCCCTGCAACGCAAGGCCATCGATGAAGTGATCGACCTCACGGCCGGCGTGCCTGCCGACCTGGCTGACATGCTGCGTGCACTGGTCAACCTGTGCGGCGGCCGTGAAGTGCTGGTGGCTGCGCGTGAGCGCCTGGCCAATGCGCCGGCGCCAGTACGGGCGGCAATGGATGACGTGTTGGCAATTGCCGAGCAGTTGTCGGCGCGCTTCCCGGAGCTGCCGCTGTACTTTGATCTGGGTGAGTTGCGCGGTTACCACTACCACACCGGCGTGGTGTTCGCGGTGTTTGTACCGGGTGTTGGCCAGGCCATCGCCCAAGGCGGTCGTTATGACGATATCGGCGCCGACTTCGGTCGTGCGCGTCCGGCCACCGGTTTTTCCACCGATTTGAAAACCCTGGTGACCCTGGGGCGTGCTGAGGTCGAGCTGCCGTCTGGTGGCATCTGGATGCCCGACAGTACGGACGCAGCACTCTGGCAGCAGGTTTGCCAGTTGCGCAGTGAGGGTCAGCGTGTTGTCCAGGCCCTGCCTGGCCAGCCATTGGCCGCCGCCCGTGCAGCGGACTGCGACCGGCAATTGATTCTGCAGAACGGGCTTTGGCAAGTATCGCCACTGGCTTCTTGAGTTTTCCTGCCGGCCATCGCCGGCACCAAGTTTGCGCGAATGAGGACAAGTGTTATGGGTAAGAATGTCGTAGTCCTGGGCACCCAATGGGGTGATGAGGGCAAAGGCAAGATCGTTGATCTGCTGACCGAACATGCTGCCGCCGTAGTGCGCTACCAAGGTGGCCACAACGCTGGCCATACCCTGGTCATCGATGGCGAAAAAACCGTTTTGCACCTGATCCCGTCGGGCGTACTGCGCGAAGGCGTGCAGTGCCTGATCGGCAACGGCGTGGTGGTTGCACCGGATGCCCTGCTGCGTGAGATCACCAAGCTGGAAGAAAAAGGCGTACCGGTGCGCGAGCGCCTGCGTATCAGCCCGTCTTGCCCGCTGATCCTGTCCTTCCACGTTGCGCTGGACCAGGCCCGTGAAAAGGCCCGTGGCGAGCTGAAGATCGGCACCACCGGTCGTGGCATCGGCCCAGCCTACGAAGACAAGGTTGCACGTCGTGGCCTGCGTGTGGGCGACCTGCTCAACATGCCGCGCTTTGAAGACAAGCTGCGTGAATTGGTGGATTACCACAACTTCATGCTGGTGGGTTACTACAAAGAACCGGCCATCGAGTTCGAAAAGACCCTGGCCGAGTGCAAGGAATACGCTGAGCTGCTCAAGCCGCTGATGCTCGACGTGACCGCCGAGTTGCACGACCTGCGCCGCGCCGGCAAAGACATCATGTTCGAAGGCGCCCAAGGCTCCCTGCTGGACATCGACCACGGCACCTACCCGTACGTGACCAGCTCGAACACTACTGCTGGCGGCGTTGCCACTGGTTCGGGCGTTGGCCCGATGTTCCTGGACTACATCCTGGGCATCACCAAGGCCTACACCACCCGTGTCGGTTCGGGTCCGTTCCCGACTGAGCTGTTCGACGAAGTCGGCGCTCACCTGGCCAAGCAAGGTCACGAGTTTGGTGCGACCACCGGCCGTGCCCGTCGTTGCGGCTGGTTTGACGCCGTTATCCTGCGTCGCGCTATCGATGTGAACAGTATCTCGGGCATCTGCCTGACCAAGCTGGACGTGCTCGATGGCCTGGAAACCATCAACATCTGCATCGGCTACAAAGATGCCGAAGGCAAGGACGTTGCTCCGACCGACGCCGACAGCTACGTGGGCCTGCAGCCTGTGTACGAAGAAGTGCCGGGCTGGACCGAATCGACCGTGGGCGCCAAGACCCTGGAAGAACTGCCGGCTAACGCCCGTGCCTACATCAAGCGTGTTGAAGCACTGATCGGCGCGCCGATCGACATTATTTCGACAGGTCCGGACCGCAACGAAACCATCGTTCTGCGTCATCCGTTCGCTTAATAAGCTGTTGATGTAAAAAGCAAAGGGCTCCTTAGGGAGCCCTTTGTCGTTTCTATCGCCCGAGCGGCACGACCCTTGCTTTGGTTCTTTCTTTCGCGGTGCTATCAAATTAATGGCACCCGTGGTGGAGGGATTCCCGATGTCTGCCGTTCTCTCATTGTTACAAAGCCGTCTGTTGCGGCCGGTGTTCGTTACCCTAGGTATCGCTCTTTTGGTGCAAGTGCTGGTGGCGGTCGCCCTGACGCGAAGCACGGTCACTGCACTGGAGGCTGATCTGGGCAATCGCCTGGGTGTCGACAGCCAGAAGCTGTCCGGCGAATTGACCCAGGCTGGCAAGGAAGTCACGTCCAGTCTCGATAGCTTGTCTACAAGCACCCGTCAGCGTCTGACCGCAGGGTTATCGACCCGTTTGCAGGAAGAGCAGAAGCAACTGCGTGCGACCCTGGAAAAAGACCTGAAAGACTCTGCCAATGACATGGCGCAACTGCTGGCCTCGGTGGCGCCCCGCGCCATGTGGGACAGCGACGTGCCGACGCTGTCGGAGTTCGCCCGGCGCGCCCAGCGCAATCCCAACGTGCTGTTCGTGGTCTATGACGACGCGGCGGGCGAGCACCTGACTCGCTACCTGAACCGTGAAAACCCGATCAACCAGGCGCTGTTGGATAAGGGCAAGGGGGATCGTGCCCTGGATAAAGTGTTGGATGCGGCCAAGGATGATCCTTCGGTGTTTTACGTGGAGGCGTCCATCAGCCCCAATGGCGTAGAGATCGGCAAGGTGCGCATGGGGGTTTCGACGGCTGCGGTCGAGGCTGATCTGCAAGCGCTCGACAAGCGTTTTGCGGCGCTGATCGCCAGCGGCGATCAACTGGTCGGCGATAGCCTCAAGGGCGCGGCGGCTGATAGCGCTGCTGCCATGGGCGCCCGCTTGCAATCTGCGCAAGCCACGGCCACCCAGATGACGGCCAACACCACCAGCGCCGTGCAGGACGCTGCTGGCACCCTGCGCTGGCGTATCGGCATGGGGCTCGCGCTGGTCGGTCTTGGCGTATTGCTGTTGATCGCTGTGGTGCTGGGTCGCCGTGTGGTCAACCGCTTGAAGCTGCTGATCGCGGCCATGGACGATTTGGCGGCGGGCGAGGGTGATCTCACCAAGCGCGTGCAGATCAGCAGCAAAGATGAAATCGGCGACATGGCTTCGGCGGTCAATCGCTTTGTGGATAAGTTGCAGCCCATCGTGCGTGAGGCGGGGGATGTGGCCCAGCGTACCGGTGTGGAAATTGGTGCCATGACCCTGCGCAACGCAGGTGCCGATGCGGCCGCCGGCTTGCAGCGCGATGAAGTGGCCGAGAGCTTGCGCGCACTGTCGCAAATGGCCGATGAGGCGCAGGCCGAAAGTCATGCGATGCAGGCGGCGTTGCAGCAGGTGGTGGATATCCGTCAGGCCACGGACGAGAACTCGCGCACCTCGGCTGAAGTCGGCAGTTTGATCGAGGCGCTGGCGGGGCAAGTCCAGGCCGGTTCCACGGTCATCGAGCGCCTGGCCCAGCAAAGCGAGCAGATCGAGGTGGTGTTGACTGTCATTCACGGCATTGCCGAGCAAACCAACCTGTTGGCACTCAACGCGGCGATCGAAGCGGCGCGTGCCGGCGAGACCGGGCGCGGCTTCGCGGTGGTGGCAGACGAAGTACGGGCACTGGCGAGCAAGACCCAAAGCTCCACCGGCGATATCCAGGCGCATATCGTGGCGTTGCAGCAAGGCGCGCGGGAGGCGGTGGAAACCATCGGCAAGGCTGGGCGTCAGGCGAATGAGGGCTTGCTGGTGCTGCGTGACAGCGTGCGCTTGCAGCAGACGGTGCAGGCCTCGGTGGAGCAGGTGCATGCCGCGATTGGTTTGGCGACGCGTGCAGCCGAGCACCAGGCCCAGGGCGCCCATGCGGTGCGCGGCCGGGTCGAGGTGATCCATGCCCAGGCCGAGCGTGCTGCTCAGGCGGTGGTGGAGACTACCGCCAGTGGCAAGGTGCTGGATGGGTTGGCGGCGCAGTTGAAGGCGAGCCTGGGGCAGTTCAGGGCCTAGGTGGATAGCCAGATGGACGGGCAGGCTAATTAGTCTTGAATTTGGCTACATACTCATTCAAATGTTCTCCAGGGAAGCATATTGGCGCTGGGGGGCATCGTCTCAGTATTATGGGGTTAGCGATGCTGCGATGGTGCCAATGCGCCTTTTTTCAATAGTTTTGCCGCAACTCGAAAAAGGTCGGGCATATCTAAGCGACCGTCATTCCGCCGATACATTACACCTATCTCTTCAAGCATCTTCGAGAGTTCTTCCTCCTTATGTGCCTCTTGGTTTTTAAAGGGCAGAAGGTAGCTGTGACGTTTTGCGTCTGCAACTAATGTCTTTATAGTTCCTGCCTTTCTCCATACGTCAAATACTGCATGATCATCTTGCGGCAAGAGTAGGCCTGCTAGAGGCGCTAGGACCCCCTTGATCCATGGGAATTCTTGATGCAGTTGGTCGACACGTGTCTTAGAGGCTTCACGGAGGCCATGTCTGATGCCATCAGGAGTTAAAACCTTGTCTAGGGGCGCAACACCATATTTCGCTGCCGCATTCATCAGTCCCAGGAAGCTTCTTGGTGTAACTTCCGCATGGGCGTCAGCAGTATGTCTCAACGGCCATTCGTAGGTGCTGCCTTTTTTGAATGCATAGCTACCAGTTCCCATATATGGGCCGGAGAATTCAATCATCAAGTTCTTCTGATCTTCCTCGTCATGGATCAGAGACCACCGCCGAGTCAAGATGGATTTCCTGCTGGGTTTAGGTAGATTATTAGCTGTCAGTAGCTTGTTAAACGCTTTACGAGTGTCTTCCTTACTTGATGAGGCTAGTCGCGAATACAGAAGGCCATAGAGGTCTGTCCAAGACCACGCCAAGCGGACTGCCCCAGTTCGGAGTTTCGGAAGTTCTACGAATCGTAGTGCATCATCCTCAATCTGGTCAGGACGTAAAAAAAGTTTGACGCGAATAGAGCGGTAGGCGCGCATAGCCCATACCACTTCCAAAAGGGCCTCTGTCAGCAGCCGTCGCCGCGGCCATGTGCGTGCTACGGTATCGAGCGCGTCATAGACAATCAGTAAAGTTTTTCCTTCGTCACGAAGCCGGTGCTCATGATCAATGAGCAGATCTTCTCGAAGCTCCCAATCCATTCCAGCACTGATAAATTTCCCCGGTCTGCTACTAAGCTTTCCTGCTGACTGAGCCGCTGCACTTAAAATAGTTGCCCACCAAAAAGCTTTAGCTTCATCGAGCGCAGCGGTAGCAGGTACATATTTATCAATCGCTTCATGAGATATGCCATCAGGGCCTCCGACGCCAGTGTATCCAAACCGAACAATCAGTTCAGAGAGGCCTAGCTTGGGATAAGCAATAGCTGCTTCCTTCAGTGTTTCAGTCTGACCAAGAACACTTGACCAAAAACTTTTGCCGCTGCCGCGCGATCCCACAACAATTGGAATCATTGGATCTAGCGCAACAGCGTGTTTTTCTGGTGCATAGAGGTCCTCAATTTTTGCCACATGGGCGCCAACCGCATCATTAGATACGTCGCCTGGGAATTGAGCGACGGCGTTACGAAGTGCTCGAAAGTCGTCTTGGGAAAGATTCATTTTTATTCCAGGAGCTGAGGGATGCTATTGTTTATCTTGTCTAGTAGTTCCTGATAGGAGGAGCTGTAGATGCTGTTTTCGATTAGGTCGCGTTTTATTAAAGGATTGAAGCTTTTGTATCGTGAGTCGTCGATGATTGCTAAAGGGGTGAAATAATTAGGGTCTTCAGCTGGTAGCACATCTGCGTCGGAAATCTCATCGTCCCACTCCAACTGATCAAAGTCGCTGATCTCATGGTTGATCTCGTTAATTGGGCTTTTCTGGTGAGGCCCTAGTCCGATAGTAGTAAACAAGCTTTCGCAACGTTCTGCAAAGTCTTTGCGAAGCTCCGATTCTGCGGGAGCTTTGCCTTGGATAATTGTGAATCGGCTTAGCCAGCCAGGCAATTGCTCGGCGTTAGTGAACTTAGCCATATGGGATAGTAGAATTCTAAAGCCTTGAAAGGTTTGTGGCTCATCTAGTCCGAAAAGGAATACTTCCGCCCCTAAACCTAATAACGCAGAAGCAGTGGTTTCGTGAAGGCCGGCACGAGCATCGACCAGGATAACGTCATACCGACGCGGATCAGAAAACTGGTCGATTAGTGATGAAATTTGGTCAAGAACCGTAATTACTTGTCCTTCGGGGGTAATGTCCTCGGCGTAAGCCCGAGCAATTTTTGCTAGGACTTCAGACGGATTATTTATTGAGCGCCGACCCAAGACAGGTATAACGTCTATTCGGCCGTTATTACCAGTCAATGGTGACGGGCTGACTAAGTCGGCCAAGAAAGTTTCGTCCAGTGCTGTAAGTCCATTTTCAACTAAGGCATCTAGCAAGCCAAACTCAGGGAGCGTGTCATCGTTCAGAAGAATAGCGCCGAGCCCTGGAGCCTCAATGTCCAAATCTATAGCT
Source organism: Pseudomonas allii (assembly GCF_055380095.1). Taxonomy (NCBI): domain Bacteria; kingdom Pseudomonadati; phylum Pseudomonadota; class Gammaproteobacteria; order Pseudomonadales; family Pseudomonadaceae; genus Pseudomonas; species Pseudomonas allii. The sequence goes on from NZ_AP039450.1 coordinate 588,420, forward strand.
AAAACTTTTAAGCCGCGAGCAGCCAAATCCGCCGCTACAACTGCAAGCGCTGTCGATCGCCCAACTCCGCCTTTAATGCTTGAAAAGACGAAGCGCGGTGGCGCTGAGTTAGGTGGGGCTGGGGCGCGTAGCCAATCCGCTCCAACCAGACGTCTATCTATTAGGCGAATTTTCCGCCCTTCTATGATAAGGGAAGTTATCGTGTTTTCGATTAATAAATCACTGACTCCATATTCCGAAATGTCAGCTACCAGTTGATCGTCTCGGGCGTAGTGCTTAAGGGACGACCGCAGTGATGTCGATAGTTGCTCGATAGTCGCTGGAGACAAAATCGAGTTACTAAAAAATGCCAATCTGCCGGTGGTGTCGCGTAATACGACACCGTCAGAAAGTGCCTCATCTCCAAGCTGTCTAGCCACTGTTGTGGCAAGTATTCTAAGGCTGTCATCGAAGTGAACGCGCATCAATAAATCCTCAGGTACCAATAGAGCCAATTACACTAACGGCCTGCGCTTTCCACTGATCCAACAGTCTGGTTGGGATTTGGTTTCCTTTGCTGTAGCGCATCGTTATATCCCAATCTGAAAAAAAGTTGTCGTTCAGAACGTGTCTGCGTAAAACAGTGGCATTTCTGCCTTCAAGCTTGTTTCTGAGTAGCGTTTTCAGCGTTGGAAAGTGTGCGAAAAAGGGGTCATTTTCACGGCTCGCGAGTGGCCTGAACCCGATTTCAAGCATCAATGCCTTTACTCCGCATTCGGCAGCAATTCCGTACAAGTAACCAGCAACATCTCTGCGGTTAGTAGGGTCTAGAATGTCAGCTGCTTCCAGATGTCGTCTCGCTGCTGCTCTCATGTCTGGGGCGTAAGGCATCTATCTCTAACCTTCAAAAAATGAAGGAACAATAGTCGTTCGGATGGCTGAAATCCATTGTAATTTGTTACTAGGGAATATGCGCGTTTGAGGGCTTAGCGACTCAGGTACATCCGGGTTGTCAGCAGATAAACCGGCAACCCCGACACCAAAATCAACAGCGCCGCATATGGCGCTGCTGCCGCGAACTCAATATTCGAGGTATGCGCCCACACAGCAGTCGCCAAGGTATTCAGCCCCGTCGGACTGAGCAGCAACGTCGCCGTCAATTCCTTCATCGCATCCAGGAACACCAGCGCAAACGCCGCCCCCAATGCCGGGAAAATAATCGGCAACGTCACTCTGCAAAACGCACTGAACGGCGAGGCGCCCAGCGTGCGTGCAGCCTCTTCCAGCTGCGGCGCAGCCTTGTTCAGAGCCGTACGAATCGGCGCCTGGGCCAGCGGCAAAAACAGCAACGCATAAGCAATCAACAGCAACGCTGACGTCTGATACAGCGCCGGCACGTAGTGCAGGGCGAAATACACCAGGGTCAGCGCAATCACCAGGCCGGGCAGGGCGTGCAGCAGGTACGGCAGGCGCTCGGCCCATACCGCCAGTTGGCCTTTGTAGCGCACTACCAGTAACCCGACCGGCACCGCCAGTACCAGGCACAACGCGGCGCCTCCGAGGGACAGTGCCAATGAGGACAGCAACGCTTCACCGATCTCTACTACCGGGAACGCGGCAGAAGAGCCCACCGCCAGCCAATAACCGAGCATCCCCAGCGGAATGCCGCTGCCGATGATCGCCAGCGCCAGGCAATACACCTGGCCCAGTGGCGCCCACTTACCCAATCGAACCTGCTCCGCATGTCGCGCTGCGCCCTGGCCAATGCGCACGTGCCTGCCCTTGCCGCGCACGCGCAGCTCCAGCCACAGCAGCGTCAGGCACATCACCAGCAGCACGGCCGAGAGCATCGCGGCATTCGCGTTGCTGAACTCCAGCTCGAACTGCTGGTAGATCGCGGTGGTGAAGGTCTGCAAGCCGATGATCGACAGTGCACCGAACTCCACCAGCATGTGCAGCGCGATCAGCAGTGCCCCGGCCAGCAGCGAGGGCCACAGTAGCGGCAATGTCACGTGAAAGAAGATGCCCCAGCGGTTCAGTCCCAGGGTGCGGGCCGATTCTTCCAGGGACGGATCAAGATTGCGCAGGGTCGCCGCCACCGGCAAGAACACCAACGGGTATTTGGACAGGCTCATCACCAGGATGGCGCCGCCGAGCCCTTCGAAACTGGCGCTCAACGACACCCAGGTAAAGCTGCTGACAAACGCCGGCACCGCAAACGGCAGGCACAGGATCACACCCCAGATGCGCCGCCCTGGCAGGTTGCTGCGCTCCAGCAACCAAGCCAGGGACAGGCCGATCACGCCGCACGCTACCGTTACCCCGATCATCAGCGCCAGGGTGTTGCGCAGCAACCCAAACACATAGGGGCGCCACAGCAGATGCACCGCCTCCGCCCAGCCTGCTTGCCAGGCCTTGGTGCCGACGTACGCCAGCGGCAGCAGGCTCAAGCCAACCAGAAACAGCACCGGCAGCAACAGCCAGATTGACGGGCGCTTGCGCCGTGGGCTGAACCCTGTGCGCAGGGCGGGTAGCGATGGGTTCATCAGTTCAAGCCAACGTCACGTTCCAGGTCCAGGGCTTCTTCGGCATTGCCCAGGTCTGCCGGGGTGACTTTCGGCGGTTGCAGTTCGCTGAAAGGCTTGAGACCGCGATTGGATTCCATACCCTTGCGCAGCGGGTATTCGGCCGAGGTATTGGTGATCACGCGCTGGCCTTCTTCACTGGCCATGAATGCCAACAGTTGCTGGGCTTCCTTGGGGTGCTTGCTGGATTTCAGCGCGGCGGCCGAAGACACGGTGATCAAGCCACCGGCGTCGCCATTGGTGAAGTAGTGCAGTTGGGAATCCAGATGGGTCTTTTCTTTCTTCAGGGCGAACCAGTAGTAGTTGTTCACCAGAACGGTGGCCACTTCGCCGTTTTCGACGGCTTTCAGCGCAACCATGTTGTTGCTGTACACCTTGCCGAAGGCGCGCAGGCCGGTCAGCCATTCTTCGGCGGCTTCACGACCGTGCAGCTTGATGATCGCCACAGCCTGTTCCTGGAATGCGCCGCTGGTTGGCACGAAGCCGACCTTGCCTTGCCACTCGGGGCCGGCAAAGTCGAGTACCGATTTGGGCAGGTCTTTTTCAGCAATCAGCTTCGGGTTGAAGGCCACGACACGGGTGCGCGCGGTCACACCCATCCAGTCGCCATGGGCGCCAACATAATCCTTGGGCAATACGTCGAGGGTGTTGGCGTCGATCTTGGCCAGCAGCCCTTGCTCGCCGAGTTTGTTCAGCGGCGGCGATTCTTCGGTGTAGATCACGTCGGCGGGGGAGCGGTCGCCTTCTTCGACGACCTGGCTGGCCAGCTGGTTACTGCTGCCTTTGCGCACGTTGACGTGGATGCCGGTCTTGGCTTCGAATGCCTTGGCGAGTTCGTCGCCGACTTCTTTGTGCTGGCCGTTGTACAGGGTCAGGGAGACCTTGTCGGCGGAATAGGCGGTGGGGGAGAGCAAGGTCAGGCCGAGCAGGGTGAGGGTCAGGCCACGCAGAAGGGATGTCTTGAGACGGGTATCGCGGATGGTCATCCGAAGTTTTCCTCGCTTGTGTGCAACAAATCATTGCAAGGATAAACGATAAAGTTTCTCAGGTGCGGATGCAGGCGGAAATCGACAGGGAAGTTTTCAAACCACGGAAACGAAAAAACCCGCTTTCGCGGGTTTGATCTGAATTTGGTGCCCAGGAGAAGACTCGAACTTCCACGACCTTGCGATCACCAGCACCTGAAGCTGGCGTGTCTACCAATTTCACCACCTGGGCATTATCAACAACGCTTGCGCCGTTGATGGAGCGAACTATACGGAGGGCTTTTTGATCTGTAAACCCCTGATTCAAAAAAATAAATCAAGTTTTCCGTTAAAAATCAAAGCCTTGAAACGAAAAAACCCGCTTTCGCGGGTTTTATCTGAATTTGGTGCCCAGGAGAAGACTCGAACTTCCACGACCGTAAGGTCACCAGCACCTGAAGCTGGCGTGTCTACCAATTTCACCACCTGGGCATTATCAAACAACGTTGCCGTCGTCGATGGCGCGCACTATACGGAGGGGATTTTAAGCTGTAAACCCCCGCCACGAAAAAAGCCTGGAAAATTTCGCCAGTGGTCGTGCAAGGTGCCCGTTGCGGGCTGCAAAGGGCTTTAAAAGGCTTGTTGACGTCTGAAATTTCCCGTTTCAATACGCGTATGCCAAACTAACCCGCATATAGACAAGGTGAAAACTCTCTAATGGCCGATTGGCAGTCCCTCGATCCCGAGGCCGCTCGTGAAGCGGAAAAATATGAAAACCCTATTCCTAGCCGCGAACTGATCCTGGCGCATCTCGCCGATCGGGGTTCGCCTGCTAGCCGCGAGCAGTTGGTCGAAGAATTCGGTCTGACCACCGAAGACCAACTCGAAGCCCTGCGCCGCCGCCTGCGCGCCATGGAGCGCGACGCACAACTGATCTACACCCGCCGTGGCACCTATGCGCCTGTGGACAAGCTCGACCTGATCCTCGGCCGCATCGCCGGCCACCGTGACGGCTTCGGCTTTCTGATCCCGGACGACGGCAGCGACGATCTGTTCATGAGCCCGGCGCAAATGCGCCTGGTGTTCGATGGCGACCGTGCCCTGGCGCGCGTTTCCGGCCTCGACCGTCGCGGTCGCCGCGAAGGCGTGATCGTCGAAGTGGTGTCCCGTGGTCACGAGACCATCGTTGGTCGCTACTTCGAAGAAGGCGGCATCGGTTTTGTCGTGCCGGATAACCCCAAGGTCCAGCAGGAAGTGCTGATCACCCCGGGCCGCAACGCCAACGCCAAGATCGGCCAGTTCGTCGAGGTGAAGATCACCCACTGGCCGACGCCGCGCTTCCAGCCGCAAGGTGATGTGATTGAAGTGGTCGGCAACTACATGGCGCCGGGCATGGAAATCGATGTCGCGCTGCGCACCTACGATATTCCTCACGTCTGGCCTGAAGCCGTCGTAAAAGAGGCGCGCAAGCTCAAGCCGGAAGTCGAAGAGAAGGACAAAGAGAAGCGTATTGACCTGCGCGATCTGCCGTTCGTCACCATCGATGGCGAAGACGCCCGCGACTTCGACGATGCGGTCTACTGCGAAGCCAAGCCAGGCAAGCTGCGCCTGTTTTCCGGCGGCTGGAAGTTGTACGTGGCGATTGCCGACGTCTCCAGCTACGTGAAGATCGGTTCGGCCCTGGATGCCGAGGCGCAGGTGCGTGGCAACTCGGTGTACTTCCCCGAGCGCGTGATTCCGATGCTGCCCGAGGAGTTGTCCAACGGCCTGTGCTCGCTGAACCCGAAAGTCGACCGTTTGGCCATGGTGTGCGAGATGACTATCTCGAAAACCGGCGAAATGACGGACTACCAGTTCTACGAAGCGGTGATCCACTCCCAGGCGCGCCTGACCTACAACAAGGTCAGCACCATCCTGGAACAGCCGAAAACCAGCGAAGCCAAAGCCCTGCGTGGCGAGTACGGCCATGTCGTGCCGCACCTCAAGCAGCTCTATGCGCTGTACAAGGTGTTGCTGGGCGCACGTCATACCCGTGGCGCGATCGATTTTGAAACCCAGGAAACCCGGATTGTTTTCGGCTCCGAGCGCAAGATCGCCGCGATCACCCCGACCACCCGCAACGATGCGCACAAGCTGATCGAGGAATGCATGCTGGCGGCCAACGTGGCCACCGCTGAATTCCTGAAGAAGCATGAGATCCCTGCGTTGTACCGGGTGCACGACGGCCCGCCGCCGGAACGCCTGGAAAAACTGCGCGCGTTCCTCGGTGAACTCGGCCTGTCCCTGCACAAAGGCAAGGACGGCCCGACGCCGAAGGATTACCAGGCTCTGCTGGCCAGCATCAAGGACCGTCCGGATTACCACGTGATCCAGACTGTCATGCTGCGCTCCCTTAGCCAGGCGGTGTACAGCGCCGACAACCAGGGCCACTTCGGCCTGAATTACGAGGCGTACACCCACTTCACCTCGCCGATCCGTCGTTACCCGGACCTGCTCACGCACCGCGCCATCCGCAGCGTGATCCACTCCAAGCAGAACACCCCGCATGTCAAGCGCGCCGGTGCCATGACCATTCCGAAGGCACGGATCTATCCGTACGACGAAGCGGCCCTGGAACAGCTGGGCGAGCAGTGCTCGATGAGCGAACGCCGCGCCGACGAAGCCACCCGCGACGTGGTGAACTGGCTCAAGTGCGAGTTCATGAAAGATCGTGTAGGCGAGTCGTTCCCGGGTGTGATCACGGCCGTGACCGGCTTTGGTCTGTTCGTGGAACTGACCGATATCTACGTCGAGGGCCTGGTGCACGTCACCGCCTTGCCGGGCGACTACTATCACTTTGACCCTGTGCACCACCGCCTGGCGGGCGAGCGCAGCGGTCGTAGCTTCCGTCTGGGCGATACCGTGGAAGTGCAGGTCATGCGCGTCGACCTCGACGAACGCAAGATTGACTTCGGTATGCCTGATAAGCCGGCTGAATCGCCGGGCAGCCGTAAAAAGCGTGGCAGCGAACCGACCAGCAAAGGCAAGGGCGCGCCAGCTAAAGCGGCCGCCGTGGAGCCAGCGCCTGCCAAGGCCGGTCGCCGCCCATCGACCAAGGAAAAGGCTCCCGAAGCCTACCGCCCAAGCGACGCAGCGGCGAAAAATGCCGAACTGCGCAAGAGCCGTGAATTGAAGCAGCAGTTGCTCAACGAAGCCAAAAGCGGTGGTAAAGCGGCGTCTGGGGGAAAGTCCCACGGGGCGGAAAAGCCGTCGAGCAAGCCGAGTAAACACCGTAAAGGCCCGCCAAAAGCGGGTTCGGCTCCCGCGAAAAGCGGCGGGTCGCGCAAACCTAAGGCCAAGTCATGAGTCTGGAAAAAATCTACGGCGTCCACGCCGTAGAAGCACTGCTGCGTCACCACCCCAAGCGCGTCAAACAAGTCTGGCTGGCGGAAGGCCGCAGCGAGCCGCGCGTACAAGCGCTGGTTGAACTGGCAACGCAAAACAAGGTTGCCATCGGCCAGGCCGAGCGTCGTGAAATGGACGTGTGGGTAGAGGGCGTTCACCAGGGCGTGGTGGCAGACGTCAGTCCGAGCCAGGTCTGGGGCGAGGCGATGCTCGATGAGCTGCTCGACCGCACCGAAGGTGCGCCGCTACTGCTGGTGCTCGACGGCGTGACCGACCCGCACAACCTCGGCGCCTGCTTGCGCTCGGCGGATGCTGCCGGTGCGCTGGCGGTGATTGTGCCCAAAGACAAGTCGGCGACCCTGACGCCGGTGGTGCGTAAAGTTGCGTGTGGCGCGGCGGAAGTGATTCCGCTGGTGGCCGTGACCAACCTGGCTCGTACCCTGGAGAAACTCCAGCAGCGTGGCCTGTGGGTCGTGGGTACGGCGGGGGAGGCCGAGGTCAGCATTTATGACCAGGACCTCACCGGCCCGACCATCCTGATCATGGGCGCCGAAGGCAAGGGTATGCGTCGCCTGACCCGTGAGCATTGCGATTACCTAGTGCACCTGCCGATGGCCGGTAGCGTCAGCAGTCTCAACGTGTCGGTGGCCACCGGTGTCTGCCTGTTCGAGGCCCAGCGCCAGCGTGGCGCGAGGGCCAAGGCCAAACCGAAGAAGTGATCAAAATGTGGGAGGGGGCTTGCCCCCGATAGCGGTGTGTCAGTTGCAGATGATGTGGCTGATCCTCCGTAATCGGGGGCAAGCCCCCCTCCCACAGTCGTGTTGGGGTGCTTGGAAGATTGTTCAAATAATCACCAATCACCTTGCGCGCATCCTCCCCCTTCTCTACAATTGCGCCCCTTGCCTTCCTGGCGGGCACCGATGTGCCTCCCTGCGGCAAGATCCATAAGTGTCATTCACTCCTTGTCTGACCGTTTTTGAGCGGCAGGCTACAACCCGTAAGGAGCATTCATGCGTCATTACGAAATCATCTTTTTGGTCCACCCGGATCAAAGCGAGCAAGTCGGCGGCATGGTTGAGCGTTACACCAAGCTGATCGAAGAAGACGGCGGCAAAATCCACCGTCTGGAAGATTGGGGCCGTCGTCAACTGGCCTACGCAATCAACAATGTTCACAAGGCTCACTACGTGATGCTGAACGTTGAGTGCACTGGCAAGGCCCTGGCCGAGCTGGAAGACAACTTCCGCTACAACGATGCTGTGATCCGTAACCTGGTCATCCGTCGCGAAGAAGCCGTTACCGGCCAATCCGAGATGCTCAAGGCTGAAGAAAACCGCAGTGAGCGCCGTGAGCGTCGCGACCGTCCTGAGCACGAAGGCGCTGATAGCGTTGATAGTGATGACAGCGACAACAGCGATAACGCTGACGAGTAATCCACGGACCTTTTAAGGAGCCTATCAAATGGCACGTTTCTTCCGTCGTCGTAAATTCTGCCGCTTCACCGCTGAAGACGTGAAAGAGATCGATTACAAAGATCTCAACACTCTGAAAGCCTACGTATCCGAGACCGGCAAAATCGTTCCAAGCCGTATCACCGGTACCAAAGCACGTTATCAGCGTCAGCTGGCCACCGCTATCAAGCGCGCCCGCTTCCTGGCCCTGCTGGCCTACACCGACAGCCACGGCCGCTGAGACCGGGCAGTCGACAAGTAGTAAGGGATTGAATGCATGCGCGCCTTAGCTGAGTTCATCATGCGCGGTCGTGTGCAGGCCACTCTGGTAGTGGCTGGATGTGCAGCATTGCCGTTGTTGTATTGGTTGGGTGCTGCCGCAGGTTGCCTTGTGCTGCTGCGGCGCGGTTTGCAGGATGCCCTTGGCGTCCTGGCCCTGGGAGTGCTGGCCGCCTTGATCTGGTGGCTGCAACTGGGCGAACCCAAGGTACTTCTGGTACTGCTGGGGTCGTCGAGCCTTGCGTTGGTTTTGCGCGCAAGTGAGTCCTGGGCCCGCACGCTGCTGGTCAGCGTGGCAGTGGGGTTGGTGTTTTCGGTGTTGATCGACGCGGCTTTCCGCCCGCAGATCGAGGCGCTGTCGCAAGAGATCGTCAAGATCCTGCCGATGGCCCTCGGGGAACTCTACCAGCAGCTTTCGGTAGATGAGCGAGCGCGTCTTGCGACACTGATTGCACCGGCCCTGATCGGCCTGATGGCGGTAATGATGCAGATCGTCAGCGTGCTGAGCCTGATGCTTGGGCGATATTGGCAAGCGTTGTTGTACAACCCGGGTGGTTTTGGTCGCGAATTTCGCAGTATCAGAATTCCCGTGGGCCCGGCGATGTTGCTGCTGGCACTCATGGTGGTCGGACCGTACTTCGGTTCACAAGCCACCTTGCTGGTGCTGTTTTGCAGCGTACCGCTGGTGTTCGCCGGACTGGCTCTGATTCACGGGCTGGTCGCGCAGAAGCGCCTGGCCAAGTTCTGGCTGGTGGGGATGTACGTAACAATGCTGCTGTTCATGCAGCTGATCTATCCGTTACTCGTGGTTCTGGCCATTGTCGACGGCCTGATTGATTTTCGCGGTCGTCTGGCGCCGAAAGACGCCGATAACGCGAACGGTGAAGGTTAAAAGTTAGAGGATTTTCACATGCAACTGATCCTTCTGGAAAAAGTCGCCAACCTGGGCAACCTGGGCGACAAAGTGAACGTTAAGGCCGGCTACGGTCGTAACTACCTGCTGCCATACGGCAAAGCCACCGCCGCAACCGCTGCCAACCTGGCTGCGTTTGAAGAGCGTCGTGCCGAGCTGGAAAAAGCCGCAGCAGACAAAAAAGCTTCGGCCGAAACTCGCGCTGCCCAACTGGCTGAGCTGGAAGTGACTATCACTGCCACCGCCGGTGACGAAGGCAAGCTGTTCGGTTCGATCGGCACCCACGACATCGCTGATGCACTGACCGCCTCCGGCGTTGAAGTGCAGAAGAGCGAAGTTCGTCTGCCGAACGGCACCATCCGCAACGTAGGCGAATTCGACGTAGCCGTGCACCTGCACGCCGAAGTTGAAGCCACCGTACGCGTTGTCGTGGTAGCAGCTTAAGCCGCACCTAACTGACTGGCACCTCGCGTGCCAGGCGGTTAACATCGGGCACGATCCTGTTTACAGGTCGTGCCTTTTGTTTTTTTACACACCCCCAAATTCCAAGTGGCCATGAACGATATTTCAGCTCCTGAGCAATACGATCTGCAAACCGCTGCCCTGAAGGTGCCGCCGCATTCCATCGAGGCCGAACAGGCCGTGCTCGGTGGTTTGATGCTGGACAACAACGCCTGGGAACGCGTGCTGGATCAAGTCTCGGACGGTGATTTCTATCGCCATGACCACCGCCTGATCTTCCGTGCCATCGCCAAGCTGGCTGACCAGAACTCGCCGATCGACGTGGTGACCCTGGCCGAACAACTGGACAAGGAAGGCCAGACCTCCCAAGTCGGCGGCCTGGGCTACCTGGGCGAACTGGCGAAAAACACGCCGTCCGTCGCCAACATCAAGGCCTATGCCCAGATCGTTCGCCAGCGCGCCACGCTGCGCCAACTGATCGGCATCAGCACCGAGATCGCCGACAGCGCCTTCAACCCCGAAGGGCGCACCGCCGAAGAGATCCTCGACGAAGCCGAGCGCCAGATCTTCCAGATCGCCGAGGCCCGCCCGAAAACCGGTGGCCCGGTGGGCGTCAACGAGCTGTTGACCAAGGCCATCGACCGCATTGACACCCTGTTCAACACCGACGCCGCCATCACCGGTATTTCCACCGGTTATGCCGACCTCGACGAGAAGACCAGCGGCCTGCAGCCTTCCGACTTGATCATCGTCGCCGGTCGTCCGTCCATGGGTAAGACCACCTTCGCGATGAACCTGGTGGAAAACGCCGTATTGCGCAGCGACAAGACCGTGCTGGTGTACTCCCTGGAGATGCCCGGCGAATCGCTGATCATGCGGATGCTCTCGTCGCTCGGGCGTATCGACCAGACCAAGGTGCGTTCCGGCCAACTGGAAGACGACGATTGGCCGCGCCTGACCTCGGCGGTCAACCTGCTCAACGACCGCAAGCTGTTCATCGATGACACCGCAGGCATCAGCCCATCCGAGATGCGCGCCCGTACCCGCCGCCTGGTGCGTGAGCACGGCGACATCGCCCTGATCATGATCGACTACCTGCAGTTGATGCAGATCCCTGGTTCCAGCGGCGACAGCCGGACCAACGAGATTTCCGAAATCTCCCGGTCCTTGAAAGCTCTGGCCAAGGAATTCAACTGCCCGGTGGTGGCGCTGTCCCAGCTCAACCGTTCCCTGGAACAACGCCCCAACAAGCGCCCGGTGAACTCCGACTTGCGCGAATCCGGCGCGATCGAGCAGGACGCCGACGTGATCATGTTCGTGTATCGCGACGAGGTGTACCACCCCGAGACCGAGCACAAGGGCATTGCCGAGATCATCATCGGCAAGCAGCGGAACGGCCCGATCGGCTTTATCCGCCTGGCGTTCATCGGTAAGTACACACGCTTCGAGAACCTCGCACCGGGCAGTTACAACTTCGACGACGACGAGTAAAACCCAGGCTCAAGGGCGCGCCTCGGGGAGCGGGCCGAACAACGCGCGGATGGTCGGTTCGTTGTACTGGTAGTTCCAGCGCAGCTCGGTGCCGGCGCAAATATCCTCACGGGTAAAGAATGCTGTCAGTCTCAGTGATTCCCGAGGTTGCTCGCCTTTCTGGGTCTCCACATTGAAATACACTGCTTCGACGTTGTAGCCACCGCTTGCCTGGCGCACCGGGTAACCGGCTTCGTAGTCAAAGATAGTGTTCATGCGCGACAGCACGTTATCGCCTGAGAGCACGACTTCGCGGTTGATGGGGCTCGCGGTCGTCTCGTGTGGGGTCTGATAGGGGCGCACGTCGATCAGGTACGGGTCCCGGCGAAACCCGGCGATGTGATTGGGCAGTAAGCCGCCGCCATATACCCCCAGCACTTCCCCCCTCGTCAAGTCTCTCGTGCTCACCACACAGGACTGCCCTATCAGTACCGACTCTTCGGCGAAGCGGCACTGGGCTTGAGTAAAGGGCACCACTTCGATTTTTTCGTCATACAACTGCGCAACTTTTTCGTAGCCTTCCCACTGGATGTACGGCAACACGGGCTGCTTGGCGAACATCGCTCCGGTCGTGGGGGATTTGCCCTGGCTTTGCATGGCTTTGATGCGCATCGGTAGGCCGTCCACGTCACGCAGGGGATAGCGGCCATTGTTGGCGCGGTCGTAGAGGCCTCGGTAATTCTGGCTGAACTGGTACGAGGCGTGGGAGCGCATGCTGCGCAGCTCGCTGGGCCCGTATGGATGAGGCGGGTTGGGGAGGGGCGACGGTAAACTTTCCATTGCTGACTCATAGTCGACGTTCGAATCGGCCGATTCAAACAGCTCGCTGGACGTGGAGCCCGAGCGCCTCCTTGGGGGTGTCGGCATCCCGCCCAGTAGCGCACCCTTCTGCGGATCAATCTGCCAGCCGCCCTCTGCGTTCTTGCCGATATACGGTTGGTAGGCCCTGAAGCGGCTGCGGGCGTCAAGCAAACGCCACCCCAGCGCGTCAGCTTTGACCAGATAGTAGTTGCCGGACTCCAGTACGTAATAGCGGTAGCTGCCATCCGGCAGGGGCGGGGCTTGGTAGACGCCGTCTGCGCGCAAGGTCAGCCCTTCGGGGGGCGTCGGGCTGGCGAAAAGCGGGTCGAAAGGCAACCCCGGTACAGGAGGGGCGTCTGCCCACGGTGTTGGCGCACGCCTGGGCGGCGGGGGGGTGGCCAGCAGTTCGAGGCTGGCCTTGCGCAAGGCGCTGGGCAGGTCCGCAACCCCCGACTGGCGCAGCACGTGACTGCGCTCGCGGTCTGAAAGGCTTTGATCGATAGCCGTGAGCAGGTCGGCCGGTGCGCCCAGCGCTTGGCCTTGAGCCGCATGGCAGGTGAACTGCTCTTGCTCACGCACCAGCAAGTGCCCGGTGTCGGTATCGCCGGCTCCGTTGCTATAGAGCAAGGGGCCGGTGAGCGTATGCTCGCGGATCTCCAGTCGACTGGAGGTCGGCCAGCCGGGCAAAGACTCCAGTGCGGTCAGCACCAGCACAGGGTAGTCAGGGCTGCGGGTTGTCTTCAGGTAGAGGCTTTCGTAGGCACGATGGACGCTGGATTGGTTCAGGTATTGGCCGAACTCCCAATGCTGCTGTGCGGTGAGGGAGTATTCCAGCTGTAATCGCTGCTGGTCTGCGAAGCTTAGCCCGCAGGTCGCCTCTTCCAGATGACATTTCGATAGGCCGGGCAGGATGTCACGGATCGCCTGCTCCAGCGGGGACGCGGGTTGTTCGGCGCGGTCGTTGAGCCAGGTAAACACGCGGTGTGCGTGCTCATGGGCCTCGGCTGCCAGGGTGAATGCGAGGTTTTCGACGTTGCTGGAGCGTCCGACCCGTCTGGCGGGCAGTTCATTGAACTGCGCTTGGGTCAGTTGTTCTTCCAGGCAGTCCAGCAACTCGCCTTTGCGAAAGCGTGCTTCGGGGACCGTGATTTCCGGCCCTTGGTTGCCGTGGCTGAGCAGGACCCGTTGCTGTTCATCGACCACCTTCAGCACGCGGTTCGTCGGCCATTTTGGCAGGGACACCAGCAGGTGAAACTGGATAAGCGGAGAGTGTCGGCTCACCTCGCTGCCTTCGGCACGGGCGAAGTTGAAGTCTTCGATTTCCTGCGCCAGGTTGAAGCGCCTGACTGTGTCGCGCAGGCCCGGCGGCGGGCGCACGACTTCCTGGTGCGCCTGGCGCAGCAGGCTGGCGTCGGCACCACTGACCCGCAGGATCGGCTCCACCGCCGATGTCTTGATGTTCGACGCATCGGGGCCCAGCCGCTTGATCAGTTTGAAGTCGTCCCAATCGCGGGAAGTTTCGTGTTCCTGGCGCCACCCGCCGACGTCATTGCTGAGCATCTGCGGCTGATAGGCGCGCGGGTCGCTGGGGTGTTGCAGGCGCCATTGCGAGGTGCGCGGGTCGCGGGCCAGGGCGTGCAGGTGGTCATCAAGAGACACGTAATGCTGCCCCTCGTAGTGCTGCAGCCCCTGGGCGTCGACCGGCACTTGCGCTGGCAGTGTCTTGAGTTGGCGGTACGGCACCATGTCCGGGTTCCACAGGCGCATGCCCTGTTCCTGCACCTTGACCGCGATCAACCGTGCGCCGAACCCTCCGGCTTTCACCGCGCCTGCGGTAGCGACGCCCTGGGCGACGGTGTCCACCACGTCCATCATGTCATTCAGGGCTTGGTCGCTGTCCCCTCGGCTCCAGGCGGCAAACCCGTTGTACAGGCTGTCGACCAGCTGTGCGGCTGTTACCACCAGCAGCACTTCGCCCACGATGGGAATGAATGACGCCGCGAAGAACAGCAGCGACTTACCGGCCTCTGCAAAGTAATGCAGGCGTTTCTGCCGGCTCAGGGCGTCGGCATCCGCGGTCGGCACCGCCAGGGTGCGGGCGTCGTCGCGGATCTGTTGGATACGTTGTATGGCGACTGCCTGGAACGCGTCGCCCTGGATCAGGGTACCGCTGACTTTGGCTTCAAGGTGTGCCTCAATCACCCTGGCAGGAGAGTCAATGCGTGGCGCGACGGTCCTGGCGGGCAGCACCGTGAGCAGCGTGCCCTGGTGTCGAAGCGGTACCAGTCGCTGGAAAAAACCGAAGTAGGCGGGCTGGGCCAGGCGTTGTACCAGCGAGTGTTCCAGGGACTCCATTGACTCATGCTTGCGGAACGAGCCGACGGGATCGTCGGGTATATAGAGCAGTTGCTGTCGATCCACTTGCGTATCGTGGATGACCAGCACGCTCGGCAGCACCACGCCGCCCAGGGTCAGGTGGTTGCATTGCAGGTCCGGATGGCTGCCATTGCGGGCCAGGCCCAATAGGGCGCTGTACAGTCTTTGATCAATCCAGCCCCTCAAATGAGCGATATGCAAGGCGGTTTCGAACCGAGTCTGTTCGCTTCGGGAAAAAAGCTGGCGTACCTGCACGGCTGCCTGGGGTGTGTCCTTGGGCGCAAGCAGCGTCTCAAGGTGTTGGAGGTAATGCTTCCCCAGGTCGAGGCTGCGACAGAAACCGGCGAACATGATCGGTGAGATGGGCTGCCGGGTTATCGCGGCGCCATACACATTGTAAATGGCCGATCCGGCTTCCATCCCGCCATCCTCGGCTTCATCCGCTTCAAAGTTCTGCAGTGCGGCTTCCAACAGGGGTTGTTGGGTGGTCCTGGCGTGGGTCTTGATCAGGCCCAGCAGGTGATGGTTTTTCCATTCGCGCAACACAACCCCACGCTCACTGTCGAGCAGGCCGAAGAAGGTGTTGTGGAGCGCAAGTTCGAAATACGGCCGGGCGTACTCCGAAGGGCTTTTGAGCTGGCTGAGCAGCGCCTTGAGGTCATGCCGGGCCTGGTTGCTGTCGATCAGGCTGCGGCGCAAGTCATCGCGCCGTATCTTGTTGGCCCGGGTGAGCCAGGAGGGCAGGTTTTTCCGAATGAATTCAGTGTGGGCCGGCAGTGCGGGGGGCGTGACAGGTTTTGGCGTCAGGGCGCTCATGGCGTGTCCTAGGGCGGGTTGGTTTGCCTCAGGTTACCCACGAAGATTGCCCGCAATGGCTAACGGGGTAGTGCGCGACGATAGGCGAAACCCTGTAGCGGCTTGGGTTGAAATGCCGGTGCGGCAAAAGCCGACCATTGCCGTCGGAATTGGTCAAAATTTGTGCTATATTCCGCGCCCGCGATTTTCCATCTCAACACCGGTCACCGTCATGCAAACAGCCAAGCCTTTATTTGATTATCCCAAGTACTGGGCCGAATGTTTCGGTCCAGCGCCATTCCTGCCGATGAGCAGGGAGGAGATGGATCAGCTTGGCTGGGATTCCTGCGACATCATCATCGTCACCGGTGATGCGTACGTTGACCATCCGTCGTTCGGCATGGCGATCATCGGCCGGCTGCTGGAGTCCCAGGGCTTCCGCGTCGGGATCATTGCGCAGCCGAACTGGCAGTCCAAAGACGACTTCATGAAGCTCGGCGAGCCGAACCTGTTCTTCGGCGTCGCGGCCGGCAACATGGACTCCATGATCAACCGCTACACCGCCGACAAGAAAATCCGCTCCGACGACGCCTACACCCCAGGCGGCATGGCCGGTAAACGCCCGGACCGCGCCAGCCTGGTGTACAGCCAGCGGTGCAAGGAAGCCTACAAGAACGTGCCGATCGTACTCGGCGGCATCGAAGCCTCCCTGCGTCGCATCGCCCACTACGACTACTGGCAGGACCGGGTGCGCAACTCGATCCTGATCGACGCCACGGCCGATATCCTGCTGTACGGCAACGCCGAGCGCGCCATCGTCGAAGTCGCCCAGCGCCTGTCGTGGGGCCACAAGATCGAAGACATCACCGATGTGCGCGGTACCGCGTTCATCCGTCGCGACACGCCGGCCGGCTGGTACGAAGTGGACTCCACGCGTATCGACCGTCCGGGCAAGATCGACAAGATCATCAACCCGTACGTCAACACCCAGGACACCCAGGCCTGCGCCATCGAGCAGGAAAAAGGCCCGGTTGAAGACCCGGAAGAAGCCAAGGTCGTGCAGATCCTGGCCAGCCCGAAGATGACCCGCGAAAAGACCGTGATCCGCCTGCCCTCGGTGGAGAAAGTCCGTGGCGATGCGGTGCTCTACGCCCACGCCAACCGCGTGTTGCACCTGGAGACCAACCCAGGCAACGCCCGCGCCCTGGTGCAGAAGCACGGCGAAGTGGACGTGTGGTTCAACCCGCCGCCCATTCCCATGACCACCGAAGAAATGGACTACGTGTTCGGCATGCCTTACGCCCGCGTCCCGCATCCGGTGTATGGCAAGGAAAAAATCCCGGCCTACGACATGATCCGCTTCTCGGTGAACATCATGCGTGGCTGCTTCGGCGGCTGCACCTTCTGCTCGATCACCGAGCACGAAGGCCGCATCATCCAGAACCGTTCCGAAGAGTCGATCATCCGCGAGATCGAAGAGATCCGCGACAAGGTGCCGGGCTTTACCGGCGTGATCTCTGACCTCGGCGGCCCGACCGCGAACATGTACCGCATCGCCTGCAAGAGCCCGGAGATCGAATCCGCGTGCCGCAAGCCATCGTGCGTGTTCCCTGGTATCTGCCCGAACCTGAACACCGACCACTCGTCGTTGATCCAGCTGTACCGCAGCGCCCGTGCGTTGCCGGGTGTGAAGAAGATCCTGATCGCCTCCGGCCTGCGCTACGACCTGGCTGTCGAGTCGCCCGAGTACGTCAAAGAGCTGGTCACCCACCACGTCGGTGGCTACCTCAAGATCGCCCCGGAACACACCGAGGAAGGTCCGCTCAACCAGATGATGAAGCCGGGCATTGGCAGCTATGACAAGTTCAAGCGCATGTTCGAGAAGTACACCAAGGAAGCGGGCAAGGAGCAGTACCTGATTCCTTACTTCATCGCCGCCCACCCCGGCACCACCGATGAAGACATGATGAACCTGGCCCTGTGGCTCAAGGGCAACGGCTTCCGCGCCGACCAGGTGCAGGCGTTCTACCCGTCGCCGATGGCCACCGCCACGGCCATGTACCACTCGGGTAAGAACCCGCTGCGCAAGGTGACCTACAAGAGCGACGCGGTGACCATCGTCAAGAGCGAGGAACAGCGCCGACTGCATAAGGCGTTTCTGCGCTACCACGACCCGAAAGGCTGGCCGATGCTGCGTGAAGCACTGACCCGCATGGGCCGCGCCGACCTGATCGGGCCGGGCAAGGACCAACTGATCCCGCTGCACCAACCGAGCACCGACAGCTACCAGAGCGCCCGTCGCAAGAACTCGACGCCGGCCGGCAGCCACAAGGTCGCCAAGGAAACCACCACCAGGATCCTCACCCAGCACACCGGCCTGCCGCCGCGTGGCAGTGACGGCAGCAACCCGTGGGACAAGCGCGAACAAGCCAAGGCCGCGGCCCAGGCGCGCAACAAGCAGGCCGCCAAGGAACGCGCGGATGCGGCCAAGGGCAAGGGCGGCAAGCCTGCGCGCAAGCCGGTCGTGCCGCGTTGATCACAGCCTGAACATGCCAGACGCCAGCCTCGTGCTGGCGTTTTGCTTTCTAGCTGTTGGGTAACCTGTTTGCTAAGGTGGCGCCCATTAAATCGCTATCGCGGGCAAGCCCCCTCCCACATGTTGAATGTATTCACAAATCAATGTGTGGGAGGGGGCTTGCCCCCGATAGCGTCAGTTCAGTCACCACCCATTTCAAGGACGAACACCCCATGGGCAACCCCCTGGCCGGCATCGGCATGGACTCCAACCGCTCGCAGTTCATGGCGCGCCAGCGCATCGAAAGCCAGATCAACCTGCCGCGCCTGTTCGCGGCCATCGATGCCGACCCCGGTATTGTCGGTGCAGGCGTCGTATACATCGACGCCGATTTCAACGTCATCACCCTGCGCGAATTCAAGCCCATCTGCAGCATCAAGCCTAAGCGCATCATTTTGCGTGAAGCACAGAAGTACATTGCGCCGACGCAGTTTGCTCAACATGTCGTGAGCAATCCTCGAGAGTCCCGACTGATTGGCGAAGCCGTCAATACCGGAATCTCCTGCCTGGGGGCTGTCATCAGCTGGGCTGCGATCGCCAGTGGAACCATTCTGGTGCCTTTCAGTGCCGGCGCCAGTTCCGTCATCGTTGTGGTGGGATATGCGGCTGCCGGTGCAAGTTCGCTCCAGTGTTTCAACGGCATTGCTCGAACAGCGCTGGAGGTCGCCAAACCGGAGGTAAACGATTGGCTCGACAGTGAGGGCTGGTACCAGAATGCATCCGTTGTGTTGGACGCCGTATCACTGGCCGGCGTAGGCGGTTCGGCCCTGACGACGGTCAAGCTGGTCAGGGCTGCCAAAGCATCGACGGGCAAGAGCCTGCGTGACGTGCTTCGCGGTTTGAATCGCCAGGAAAGAGCCAAGCTGACGAAAGAGCTGCTCAGCATCAACCATCCCAGCTTGACCGCGAAGATGCTCAAGTTGAGGCAGGCGTCGGGCGAACTCACCAAGCGTTTCACCCCTACGCAGCTCAAGCACAGCACCACTACCCAGATCAAAGACGTCCTGGGCGCAACCATAGGATTTGGCGGGAGTGCCTACTCCGGAAACGTCAACACCATCGCGATTGGACTCTACGAGGAGGTAAGCGAATGAGCGAATTGATGACGCTACGCGACTTTTTCAGGCAATACTTTCTGACGTTTATGGGCGGCGTATTTGCTGCGTGTTTTTCTTTGGCGTTGGCTGTGGCGCTGGCGTTCATCACCTATTTTCGTGATGCACCCATTGCTCAAGTGGGGCTCAAGATCATGTCTGCCGGGGCGCTGCTCATTCTGTTGACTGTCCACAGCAACTTTATGATTTTGCGCGGCCGCCCCTCCTGGGTCTGGGTGATGGTCGGCATCTACGTCGCCTGTCTACTGTTTGTCGTCCCAATGCTTCAGTACCAGCCTCATAAAGTTCTCTATGGGTTGGCGCTGTTATTCCCGTTCCTTGGATTGTTGATACTTAACAGCAAGGTTCAACGAGAGATGCGTGCAAAACTGGTGGGGATCCGTCGCATTCGGCAATCTGTCAAATCAACCGTTGGGTCGAGTAGCCGCATGTGAAGGAGTCGCCGTCGATAACCGGTTTTCTCGCGCGCTATTTCCCCGTGTTCATGGGCACGATTTTCATGGCGATCTTTTCTGGCTCTGCCGCGGTTTCCACGGCGGGCGTGACCTATTTGCGTGGCATTGATCCCGCGCTCAAATCCAGCTATTCCGGTGCTGCGATCCTGGTGCTGGTGGCGGTGCTGGTGTTTGGCAACGTCATGATCGCGCGCGGCTATCCGTGGGCGACGAAGCTGGTGGCGGGCTATCTGGGCGCTTGCCTGTTGTTCGTATTGCCAATGATCCAATACGACCTGCACACGCTGGTCTATGGCTCGGCTGTGCTCTTCCCGCTGTTGGGGTTGTTGCTGCTCAACAGCAAGCGCCATCGCGAAATGCGCCAGAAGCTGCTGGAAATACGTCACCTGCGCCAAGCCGCGATTGCCCGGCGCAAAACCGGTTGATTGGGTAGATTCCCCACCCGCCTTCACACCCGCGCCACAAATATGTGCGTCACTTGCACCAGAGCATCGCCGTTGGCGCCGTTTTGGTGCTGTACTGCACCGGGTCCCACGATAAAGCGCAATGACCGCCGCTCTGGCATAAGTCTTGCGCGCTTTGTGTCCATGCCCTGGCTCGCAGGAGGCCGCCGTGTCGATTCATGTCGCGTTGCACCACGTTACGCATTACCGCTACGACCGCGCTGTCGAACTCGGCCCGCAGATCGTACGGTTGCGTCCGGCCGCCCATAGCCGCACGCGGATTCTGTCCTACGCGCTGAAAGTATTGCCCGAGCAGCACTTCATCAATTGGCAGCAAGACCCCCAGGGCAATTACCTGGCGCGGTTAGTGTTTCCGGAAAAAACCGATGAGCTGCGCATCGAGGTCGACCTGGTCGCCGAAATGGCGGTGTTCAATCCGTTCGACTTTTTCCTTGAGCCCTACGCCGAAAAAATCCCCTTCAGCTACGCCGCCGATGAACAGCGCGAGCTGGCGCCGTACCTGGAAACCCTGCCGCTGACGCCGAAGTTCGCCGCGTACCTGGCGGGTATCGACCGCACGCCGTTGCCGGCCGTGGATTTTCTGGTCGGTCTCAACCAGCGCCTGGCCGCCGATATCGGCTACCTGATCCGTATGGAACCGGGCGTGCAGACGCCGGAATTCACCCTGGAAAACGCCTCCGGTTCCTGCCGCGATTCGGCGTGGTTGTTGGTGCAATTGCTGCGCAACCTGGGCTTGGCGGCGCGGTTTGTGTCTGGCTATCTGATCCAGTTGACCGCCGACGTCAAAGCCCTCGACGGCCCGTCCGGCACCGAAGTGGACTTCACCGACCTGCACGCCTGGTGCGAAGTGTATTTGCCCGGCGCGGGCTGGATCGGCCTGGATGCCACCTCGGGGCTGTTCGCCGGTGAAGGGCATATCCCGCTGGCCTGCAGTCCCGATCCCTCGTCTGCTGCGCCGATCAGTGGGTTGGTGGAGCCCTGCGAGTGTGAATTCACCCACGAAATGTCGGTGGAGCGGATTTGGGAGGCCCCACGGGTCACCAAGCCCTACACCGAAGAACAATGGCTGGCGATCCAGGCACTGGGCCGGCAGATTGACGGCGACCTGCTCAAGGACGATGTCCGCCTGACCATGGGCGGCGAGCCGACCTTCGTGTCCATCGACGACCCCGACGGCGCCGAATGGAACACCGCCGCCCTCGGCCCGGACAAGCGGCGCCTGTCTGCCGAACTGTTCCAGCGCATGCGCAAGCACTACGCGCCCAAAGGGCTGGTGCACTTTGGCCAGGGCAAGTGGTACCCCGGCGAACAGCTGCCGCGCTGGTCGCTCAACTGCTACTGGCGCCGCGACGGCGTGCCGATCTGGCACAACAGCGCGTTGATCGCCGATGAGCAAGCAGATTACGGTGCCGACGGGGTGATGGCCGGGCGTTTCCTGGCCAGCGTCGCCGAACGCCTTAAGCTGCCGGCACGCTTTGTGTTCCCGGCCTTCGAAGACAATTTCTACTACCTGTGGCGCGAAGGCGCGCTGCCGCAGAACGTCACCGCCCAGGACCCGCGCCTGAGCGATGAGCTGGAGCGCGAACGCCTGCGCAAGGTGTTCGCCCAGGGCCTGGATAAAATCATCGGGCAGGTATTGCCGCTGGCGCGCACGCCCGCCAATGATCGCTGGCAGAGTGGGCGCTGGTACCTGCGCGATAACCACTGCCGTTTGGTGCCGGGAGATTCTCCCCTGGGCTATCGCCTGCCGTTGGCTTCGCAGCCTTGGGTGACGGCGGCCGAGTATCCGTTTGTGCACCCGACGGACCCTAACCAGGATCAGCCCGAGCTGCCGTCCACCGCACAACTGCAAAGCCATGGCGAACCTGCGCCGAGTGATGAGCGCGTGCCCAAGTTGGACGAGTCCGCCGACTGGCTGACCCGCACCGCCCTGTGCGCCGAAGCGCGGGAAGGGCGGCTCTATCTGTTCATGCCGCCGCTGGAGCGCGTCGAGGACTATCTGGAACTGGTGGCGGCCATCGAAGCCACCGCCGAAGAACTGCACTGTCCGGTGTTGCTCGAAGGCTACGAGCCACCGGCCGATACGCGCCTGAGCAACTTCCGCGTCACGCCGGACCCGGGTGTGATCGAGGTCAACGTGCAGCCGTCCGCCACTTGGGACGAGTTGGTGGAGCGCACCGAGTTCCTCTACGAAGAGGCGCGGCAAACCCGCCTGACCACCGAGAAATTCATGATCGATGGGCGCCATACCGGCACCGGTGGCGGTAACCATTTCGTGCTCGGTGGCGCCACGCCCAAGGACTCGCCGTTCCTGCGTCGCCCCGATCTACTGCGCAGCCTGATCAGCTACTGGCACAACCACCCGTCGTTGTCCTACCTGTTTTCCGGCCTGTTCATCGGCCCGACCTCCCAGGCGCCACGGGTCGACGAGGCGCGCAACGATGCACTGTACGAGCTGGAAATCGCCTTCGCGCAAATGCCTGCTCCCGGCGAAGAATGCCCGCCCTGGATGGTCGACCGCCTGCTGCGCAACCTGCTGATCGACGTGACCGGCAATACCCACCGCGCCGAATTCTGCATCGACAAACTCTACTCACCGGATGGCGCCACGGGCCGCCTGGGCCTGCTGGAACTGCGCGCGTTTGAAATGCCGCCCCATGCGCGCATGAGCCTGACCCAGCAACTGCTGTTGCGCGCCTTGGTCGCGCGCTTTTGGCGCGAGCCCTACGCACCGCCGAAGCTGGCGCGCTGGGGCACCGAGTTGCACGACCGTTTCCTGTTGCCGCACTTCATCGAGCAGGACTTCGCTGACGTGATCGTTGAGCTCAACGCCGCCGGCTACCCGCTGCGCGCCGAATGGTTTGCCGCGCACCTGGAGTTCCGTTTTCCCAAGGTCGGCGACTACGCCGTCAGCGGTATCGAGCTGGAACTGCGCCAGGCCCTGGAGCCCTGGCATGTGCTGGGCGAGGAGGGCGCGGTGGGCGGTACGGTGCGCTATGTGGATTCGTCGCTGGAGCGCCTGCAAGTCAAGTTGACCGGGCTGCCACCGCAGCGCTACCTGCTGACCTGCAACGGCATCCCGGTGCCGCTGCAGGCGACCGGGCGCGTTGGTGAGTTCGTCGCCGGCGTGCGTTATCGCGCCTGGCAACCGGCCAACTGTCTGCAACCGACCATCCCGGTGCATGCGCCCTTGGTGTTCGATCTGCTGGATACCTGGATGCAGCGTTCGCTAGGCGGCTGCCAGTACCATGTGGCCCATCCGGGCGGGCGCAATTACGACAGCTTGCCGGTGAATGCCAATGAGGCGGAGAGCCGGCGGATGGCGCGGTTTTTCCGGCTTGGGCATAGCCCCGGCAAGCTTCCCGTACCGAAGATGGCCATCAACGATGAGTTACCGATGACCTTGGATCTACGGTGTTTCCCCCATAACAATGACTGAACGCTGTTTAAATGTGGGAGGGGGCTTGCCCCCGATTGCGGTGTGTCTGCTGTCCATCTGTTGCCTGACAGTCCGCCATCGGGGGCAAGCCCCCTCCCACAGTAGATTGCAGTGAATTTGAGTTAATCTGAGCCCCCTTGCCCCTGCCGAGCGTTCCATGTCCGACTTGCTCGACCGTTACCCGCTGACCGCGGGCACTTATCACGAACTGCTGGACGACAGCGGCGCAGTGCGTGCCCATTGGCAGCGCCTGCTCGACCACCTGCAACGCAGCACGCCTGCACAACTGGCCCAGCGCCAGGCGCTGCTGACCCGGCAGATCCAGGAAAACGGCGTGACCTACAACGTCTACGCCGACCCCAAGGGCGCCGACCGCCCCTGGGAATTGGACCTGCTGCCCCATGTGCTGGCCGCCGATGAATGGCAGCACCTGTCCGCCGGTATCGCCCAGCGTGCGCGCTTGCTCAATGCTGTGCTTGCCGACCTGTATGGCCCGCAACGCCTGATCAAGGAAGGCCTGCTGCCGGCCGAGCTGGTGTTCGGACACAACAATTTTCTGTGGCCGTGCCAGGGTATCCAACCGCCGGACGGTGCCTTTTTGCATCTGTACGCCGTGGACCTGGCGCGCACGCCGGATGGCCGCTGGTGGGTCACCGCCGACCGTACCCAGGCGCCGTCTGGCGCCGGTTACGCGTTGGAAAACCGCACCATCGTGTCCCGCGCCTTTCCGGATCTGTACCGCGATTTGCAGGTGCAGCACCTCACCGGTTTCTTCCGCACCTTGCAGGAAACCCTGGCCCGCCAGGCGCCCGGTGATGACCAGCCGCCGCTGATCGTGCTGCTCACTCCGGGCCGGTTCAACGAAAGCTATTTCGAACACCTCTATCTCGCTCGCCAGCTCGGCTACCCGCTGGTGGAGGGCGGCGACCTCACTGTGCGTGACAGCACGGTATTCCTGAAAACCCTCAGCGGCCTGCGCCGGGTGCACGCGATCATGCGCCGCCTGGATGATGACTTCTGCGACCCGCTGGAACTGCGTACCGATTCGGCCCTCGGCGTGCCAGGCCTGCTCGATGCGGTGCGCCAAGGCAATGTGCTGGTGGCCAATGCCCTGGGCAGCGGTGTGTTGGAATCTCCCGGACTGCTCGGTTTTTTGCCGAAGATCAACGAATTCCTGTTTGGCGAAGCACTGATCCTGCCGTCCATCGCCACTTGGTGGTGCGGTGAAGCGCCGGTACTGGCCGAGGCCCTCGAGAAACTGCCAGAGCTGCTGATCAAACCTGCGTTTCCGTCGCAGAGTTTCACGCCGGTGTTCGGCCGCGACCTGAATGTCGCACAGCGCCAGGCCCTGGCCGAGCGCATGCGTGCGCGGCCCTACGCGTACGTCGCCCAGGAGCTGGCGCAGCTGTCCCAGGCGCCGGTGTGGCACACCGTGGATGACCATCTGCAACACCGCGCCATCGGCATGCGTGTGTACGCCGTGGCCAGCGATGACGGCTATCGCGTGTTGCCCGGCGGCCTGACTCGGGTCGCCGCCGAAGCGGATGCCGAAGTGGTGTCGATGCAACGCGGCGGCGCCAGCAAGGACACTTGGGTGCTCGGTGAGCGCGCTTCCGGTGGCGAACATTGGCGTGCACAGCGCGCAATCGGCGCCCATGACCTGGTGCGCCGCGATCCTTATCTGCCGTCCCGCGTAGTGGAAAACCTGTTCTGGTTCGGCCGTTATTGCGAACGCTGTGACGACAGCGCGCGTTGGCTGCGCATCGTGCTGGCGCGTTATGTGGACGGTGATGATCCGCTGGCCTTGCAGGCCGCCGTCGAGCTGGGCGAAAACCTGCGCTTGCTGCCAGAAGAGGGCGAGTTGCCCGAGCGCTTGCTCGCGGCGTTGCTCGGTGATGACTGGCCCTCAAGCCTGCGCGCCAACTTGCAACGCTTGCAGTGGGCGGCGTCCCAGGTGCGCGGCAAGCTGTCCCGGGAAAACTGGCAGGCCCTGGTGGAGCTGCAACGCGAAGCCCTGGAGCTGGAACGCGAGTCAGCGGATTTCGGCGAGTTGCTGGACTTTCTTAACCGCCTGGTGATGTCCCTGGCGGCGCTGTCCGGGTTTGCCCTGGACGACATGACCCGCGACGAAGGCTGGCGCTTTTTGATGATGGGCCGGCGCATCGAGCGCCTGCAATTCCTCAGCAGCAGCCTGGCGGCATTCCTGCGCGGTGTGGCGGTGTTCGACCAGGCCGGCCTGGAGTGGTTGCTGGAATTGGGCAACAGCAGCATCACCTATCGCTCGCGCTACCTGGCGGTGCCGCAGTTGATCCCGGTGCTCGATCTGTTGCTGCTGGATGAGCAGAACCCCCATGCGGTGCTGTTCCAGCTCAAACTGGTGAGTCGCACCTTGCGCCGTCTCAACGATGACTTTGGTGTGCCACGGGAAACCGGCCTCGGCCCGTTGGTGGAGCGCCTGGCGCGCTTCGACCTGGGCTGCCTGGAAAACCCGTTGTTCGGCGAGTCCAGCGTACGTGCCGCGCTGGACGGCCTGGCCGACTTGCTGCAAGCGGTGGCCGATGAGAGCGGGCAGGTGTCGGATCGCCTGGCCTTGCGCCATTTTGCCCATGTGGATGATGTCAGCCAGCAAACGGTGTCGGTGTGATGAGTGCGCGCTACCAGATATTCCACGATACCCATTACCACTACGACAGCCCGGTGTCCCTGGCTCAGCAGCTGGCGCACCTGTGGCCACGGCCGTGCGCCTGGCAGCGCTGCAGCTCGCAGCAACTGGATATCAGCCCGGAACCGACCTCGCGCCGCGATGAGCTGGACGTGTTCGGCAACCCGATCACGCGCCTGGCATTCGAGCGGCCCCACGACGAACTGTTGGTGAATGCCGGGCTGACCGTGGAAGTGCTGGCGCGGCCGGTGCTGGATTTCCAGCAATCGCCGGCCTGGGATCAGACCCGCGACCGCCTGACCTACAGCAGCCAGCCGATGTCCGGTGAGTTGATCGAAGCCTGCCGCTATCGTTTCGAATCGCCCTATGTGCACCTGAAGAAAACCTTCGTCGAGTTCTCCGAAAGCTGTTTCCCGCCTCGCGCGCCTTTACTGCTGGGCGCGCAGGCGTTGATGGAAAAAATCTTCAGCGAATTCACCTTCGATGCCGAAGCCACCCAGGTCGCCACGCCGCTGGTGGAAGTGCTGGAGCGCCGTCGCGGCGTGTGCCAGGACTTCGCTCACCTGATGCTCGCCTGCCTGCGCTCCCGCGGCCTGGCAGCGCGCTATATCAGCGGCTATCTGCTCACCCAGCCACCGCCCGGCCAGCCACGGCTGATCGGCGCCGATGCGTCCCATGCGTGGGTCTCGGTGTATTGCCCGGTTTCAGGCTGGGTGGACTTTGATCCGACGAACAATGTGCAGCCGGCGCTGGAGCACATCACCCTGGCCTGGGGCCGGGACTTTTCCGATGTGTCGCCGTTGCGGGGGGTGATTCTGGGGGGAGGGAGCCATGACCCGGAGGTGCGGGTGACGGTGATGCCGCTGGAATGATGGTTGATTGTGCCGAGCCGGAACAGCCGGCTCAGCACAAAGGAAATTATTCAGCCGGATCTTTTGGTGTTTCGGTCTCGTCGCTCGTTACTTCAGCATCAGCGTCCGGGTTCAGTGCGCCAGCTTCTTCGTCTGCAGCGGCTTTCTTGCGTTGCAGTTTTTCCTCTTTCTTCTGTTCCTTGGCCAAGTCTCTCTGACGTTTGGCGAAGGAGTAATTAGGTTTGGCCATGGGCGATCCTCTAAGGTCGAAGGTGAGGGTGGCGGCGCGCAGCTGCCTTGGGACGACATGGTAGCAGCTTCAAGGTGCGCTTGGCCTTCACTTACCGCAGGCGTAGGCGGCCAGCAGGCCGTTGAACAGTTGATTGAGGTGCATGGCTCGGACTCCAGGGGGTGATGGGCCGATCATAATCAGCGTGCGGCACTTTGGCTGGTTGATTGTGTCGATAAGTCTGATAGCCTAAAGTTGTATACAATCTGTTGATTCAGGTCATAAGAATTTCTGCCTGCTTCAGGCACCCTTGTCGCAATACGCGTTTTTTAAACCCTGCCTTGGAGATTCACATGTTTGCCAAACTCGTTGCTGTTTCCCTGCTGACTCTGGCGAGCGGCCAGTTGCTTGCTGCAGAGTGCAAGGTCACTGTCGACTCCACCGACCAAATGTCCTTCAACACCAAAGCCATCGAAATCGACAAGAGCTGCAAGACATTCACCGTCGAGCTGACTCATTCGGGCAACCTGCCGAAAAACGTCATGGGCCATAACTGGGTGCTGACCAGCGCCGCCAACATGCAGCCGGTTGCCACTGACGGCATGGCCGCCGGTATCGACAAGGACTACCTGAAACCAGGTGATGACCGCATCATCGCCCACACCAAGATCATCGGTGCCGGCGAGAAAGACTCGGTGACCTTCGATGTGTCGAAGCTGGCCGCCGGGACTGACTACGCGTTCTTCTGCTCGTTCCCAGGCCACATCTCGATGATGAAAGGCACTGTGACCGTCAAGTAATACCGCATCACCGTTCATCGGGGGCAAGCCCCCTCCCACATTTGGATGTGTTCACAAATCAAAGTGTAGGAGGGGGCTTGCCCCCGATGGCGTCCTACCTCACGGCGCGAATGGCATGACCCGCTTGTGCTCGGTCTTGCGATACGTTTCGCAGATAATCCTGAACGCTTCCTCACGCACCGGCTCGCCGTGCAGGAACGCATCGATCTCCGCGTAGGTCACGCCATGTGACGCTTCGTCCGGCTTGCCCGGCGACAAGTCTTCCAGGTCGGCTGTCGGCACTTTCTCCACCAACGACTCCGGCGCCCCGAAGTACCGCGCAATCGCACGCACCTGGTTCTTCACCAGCCCGCTCAACGGTGCCAGGTCGCAGGCGCCGTCACCGAACTTGGTGAAAAAGCCCATCACCGCTTCCGCCGCATGGTCGGTGCCGATCACCAGGCCACCGGCCGCGCCGGCGATGGTGTACTGCGCCACCATGCGCATGCGCGCCTTGGTATTGCCCAGTACGAAATCGCGGGACACCGCCGCCTTGCCCTCAAATGCCGCGACTTCATTGGCCAGGGCCTTGACCGCCGGGCCGATGTTCACGGTGTGGCGCTCGTCCGGCTCGATAAAGTCCACCGAGGCCGTGGCGTCGATTTCGTCGAACTGGGTTTCGTAAGGCAGGCGCACCGCGATAAAGCGGTAGGCCTCATCACCGCTGTTTTCACGCAGTTCTTTTATTGCGCGTTGGGCCAGGAGGCCGGCGGTCAGGGAGTCGACGCCACCGCTGATGCCCAGCACCAGCGCCTTGAGCCCTGACTTGCGCAGGCAATCCTGGATAAACCCCACGCGGCGGGCAACCTCGGCCTCAAGGGCGGCCTGGTCGTTGAACGGCGCTTGGACCTTGAGCTGCTGCGCAATCTCACGCTGTACGGCTTGCATGATTCACTCCTTGCTTGGTAGGGCAGGTACTTTGAAAACGTGACGCAAATAGGCGACGAAATTCGGGTCGGTGCAGTGGGTCTTGCCCGCTTCATCGGAGATTTTCGCGACGGGCTGGCCATTGCAGGCGGTCATTTTAAGCACGATGCTCATCGGCTCGACACCCGGGATGTCACAGGTCAGGTTGGTGCCGATGCCAAAGCTCACATTGATCCGACCCCGCAGCGCACGGAATATTTCCAGGGCTTTGGGCAGCGACAGGCTGTCGGAGAACACCAGGGTCTTGCTCATCGGCTCGATGCCGAGCTTGTGGTAGTGGGCGATGGCTTTTTCCGCCCACTGCACCGGGTCGCCGGAGTCATGGCGCAGGCCGTCGAAGAGCTTGGCGAAGTACAAGTCGAAGTCGCCGAGGAACGCGTCGGTGGTGATGCAGTCGGTCAGGGCGATGCCCAGCAGGCCACGGTATTCGCGGACCCAGCAGTCCAGCGCGGCGATCTGGCTGTCGATCAGGCGTGGGCCGAGTTGCTGGTGGGCCATGATCCATTCGTGGGCCATGGTGCCCAGCGGCTTCATGTCGAACTCGCGGGCCAGGTGCACGTTGCTGGTGCCGACAAAACGTCCGGGGAAGTCATGCTTGAGCACGCTGACCACTTCTTCCTGCACGCGGTACGAGAAGCGCCGGCGCGTGCCGAAGTCGGCCACTTGCAGCTCGGACAGCTCGTCGCTGCTGGCGTTGGCGGTCAGCCAGTCGAACTTGCGGTACAGCTGCTCGCGGGCCTGTTCGAGGATCACGGTCTGGTAGCGGTAGCGGTTACGCACTTCGCTGACGATGGCCAGCATCGGCACTTCAAACAGAATCACATGCAGCCAGGGCCCGCGCAGGCGGATGAACAGCTCGCCGTTCTCGATGCCGGTCTGCACGTAGCGCAGGTTGAAGCGGAACAGTCCGAGAAAGCGCAAAAAATCCGGCTTCATGAAGCTGATGCGCTCCAGGAAACCCAGTTGGTCGGGGCTCAGGCTCAATTCGGCAAGGCGCTCGATCTGGTAGCGGATCTCCGCCAGGTACGGGCGCAGGTCTTCGCTATTACGGCAACGGAACTCCCATTCAACTTCCACATTGGGGTAGTTGTGCAGCACCGCCTGCATCATGGTCAGCTTGTAGAAGTCGGTGTCGAGCAAGTTCTGCACGATGCGATCGGCAAACACACTCTCGCTCATAACGGGAATCTCCAGACGGGACGGCGATGGGCGCCGACCTTTACGCACAATTAATGAAGGGGGCTAGTGGCGCATAGACCTGTGGGGTTTTGCCAGTGATTTTTTCAGTTGGGCCACTGGCCTCATCGGGGGCAAGCCCCCTCCCACACTTTACCGGGTTCACACATTTTGATTTGTGGATGCATTCAAATGTGGGAGGGGCGGTGCGACGATTCGACTTGTCCCCGATGGCGGTACTCCAGGCACTAAATAACCTGCTCCATCATCCACTTCACAAAATCACGCACCTTGGGCACCTCCGCCGAATGCTCCGGGTAAGCCAGGTAATACGCATCCTGGCTCGGCATCGCATGCTGCCAGGGGATCACCAACTTGCCGTCGGCCAGTTCTTCTTCCACCAGGAAGCGCGGCAGCAACGCCACGCCACACCCCACCTGCGCCGCCCGAATGCACATATAGAAGGTATCGAAACGTGGCCCGTGGTAGCTGTGTTCGGTCTGGTAACCCTGGCTGGCGAACCAGTCATGCCAGCCCTGGGGCCGCGAGGCGTTTTGCAGCAGCACCAGGTCGCTGAGTTGCGTGGGGTCGGTGAAGGGCCGCGCCGGCAGGCTTTCCGGTGCGCATACCGGCACCAATTCTTCGCTGAACAGCTTCAGGCTCTCGGTGCCGGGGCGTGAACCCTGGCCGAAATAGAAGGCCATGTCGGCCTTGCCTTGCAGCAGCTCGTCCGGCTCCTGCTCGTTGCACAGGTCCAGGTGGATCTGCGGGTGACGCAGCCGCCAGCCCTTGAGGCGCGGCACCAGCCAGCGCGCGCCGAAGGTGTAGGGCGTGGACACGCGCAGTACTTCGGTCTCGCCGCCGTAGGAGCGCAGGTAGTGCGTGGACATCTCCACTTGGGTGAGGATCTTGCGCACTTCCACCAGATACAGGTCGCCCGCCGGGGTCATCTGCAAACGGCGGCGCACCCGGCGAAACAGCAGGTGTTGTAGCAGTTCTTCCAACTGCGCCACCTGTTTGCTCACGGCGCTCTGGGTGAGGTTCAGCTCCTCGGCGGCGCGGGTAAAGCTCAGGTGGCGGGTGGCGGCTTCGAAACACTGCAGGGCAGTGATCGAGGGCAAATGTCTTTTGTTCAGCACGGCACGCCTCTTTTTATTCTTTGCATGAATAAACGGAATGATATCTCGCCTAATCGTCGTTTGTTGGCAAGTCTTGGGCCAGCTACAAATAAGGCCTGGATCGCCGTGTGTGTGACGGTGCGAATTTTCTGTTTGAAATTGAAGGAGTGACCCATGGTTGCCGCATTGCTTGATCGTCTCGGGGTAAACCCGGCGTTGTACCAGTCGGGTAAACAACCTGTGCATTCGCCGATTGATGGCAGCCGTATCGGCAGTGTGCACTGGGAAGGTGCCGCCGAGGTGGAGCAACAGGTCAGTCGCGCCGAGCATGCATTCGAGGCCTGGCGCAAAGTGCCGGCGCCGCGCCGTGGCGAACTGGTGCGCCAATTTGGCGATGTGTTGCGCGAATACAAGGCCGACCTGGGTGAGCTGGTGTCCTGGGAAGCCGGCAAGATCACCCAGGAAGGCCTGGGCGAAGTGCAGGAAATGATCGACATCTGCGACTTCGCGGTCGGCCTGTCGCGCCAGTTGTACGGTTTGACCATCGCCTCCGAGCGTCCTGGCCACCACATGCGTGAAACCTGGCACCCGCTGGGCGTGGTCGGCGTGATCAGCGCCTTCAACTTCCCGGTGGCGGTGTGGGCGTGGAACACCGCCCTGGCGCTGGTATGCGGCAACGCGGTGATCTGGAAACCGTCGGAAAAAACCCCGCTCACCGCCCTGGCCTGCCAGGCGCTGTTCGAGCGCGTGCTGAAAAAGTTCGACGGCGCCCCGCAGTACTTGAGCCAAGTGATCATCGGCGGCCGCGACGCCGGTGCCGCACTGGTGGACGACCCGCGCGTCGCCCTGATCAGCGCCACCGGCAGCACCCGCATGGGCCGCGAAGTGGCGCCGAAAGTCGCCGCGCGTTTCGCCCGCAGCATCCTGGAGCTGGGCGGCAACAACGCGATGATCCTCGGCCCAAGCGCCGACCTGGACATGGCCGTGCGCGCCATCCTGTTCAGCGCCGTTGGCACTGCCGGCCAACGCTGCACCACACTGCGCCGCCTGATCGCCCATGAATCGGTCAAGGAAGAAATCGTCACTCGCCTCAAGGCGGCTTATTCCAAGGTGCGCATCGGCCACCCGCTGGAAGGCAACCTGATCGGCCCGCTGATCGACAAGCACGGCTTCGACGCTATGCAGGACGCGCTGGAGCAGGCCCTGAGCGAAGGCGGCAAGGTGTTTGGCGGCAAGCGCCAGTTGGAAGACAAGTTCCCGAATGCCTACTACGTGTCACCGGCGATTGTGGAAATGCCCGAGCAAAGCGATGTGGTGTGCACCGAGACCTTCGCGCCGATTCTCTACGTGGTCGGCTACACCGACTTCGCCGAGGCCCTGCGCCTGAACAACGCCGTGCCGCAAGGCTTGTCTTCGTGCATCTTCACCACTGACGTGCGTGAAGCCGAGCAGTTCATGTCGGCGGTCGGCAGCGACTGCGGTATCGCCAACGTCAACATCGGCCCGAGCGGCGCGGAAATCGGCGGCGCGTTCGGTGGGGAGAAAGAGACCGGCGGCGGGCGCGAGTCGGGTTCGGATGCGTGGCGCGGGTACATGCGTCGGCAGACCAATACTGTCAATTACTCGCTTGAGCTGCCATTGGCACAAGGCATTACATTCGACTGATTCTGCTGGCTGGAATGAGATCAAAATGTGGGAGGGGGCTTGCCCCCGATAGCGGTAGATCAGCTGTACATCTGTTGGCTGACACATCGCCATCGGGGGGCAAGCCCCCTCCCACATTGACCGAGCTGTTTGTTAGGTTTCATCACGGAGTCTGGCAATGCCATTACGCGAAACATGTTTGTGGGAACACCTCACCCCCAGCCGGCCGGATCGCGCTGCGCTCAACGGCGAGGTCAAGGTGGATGTGTGTGTGATCGGCGCCGGGATCACCGGTCTGTCGGCGGCCATTCATTTGCTGGAACAGGGTAAAAGCGTGGCCGTGCTGGAGGCGCATCGCACCGGCCATGGTGGTTCGGGGCGCAACGTGGGGCTGGTCAACGCCGGGATGTGGATCCCGCCGGACGAGATCGAAGCCGGTTTCGGCGAGGCGGTGGGCAGCCAGCTCAACCGCATGTTGGGCGCGGCACCGTCGCTGGTGTTCAGCCTGATCGACAAATACAACATCGATTGCCAGTTGCGCCGTGAGGGCACCTTGCACATGGCGCACAACGCCCGTGGCGAGGCGGACCTGCGCAGTCGTGAAGAACAGTGGAAGCGCCGTGGCGCACCGGTGGAACTGCTCACCGGCCAGGCCTGCGAGCAGGCCACTGGCACTAAAAAAATCGCCGCCGCCTTGCTGGACCGGCGTGCCGGCACCCTGAACCCGATGGCTTACACCAGTGGTCTGGCCAATGCTGCCGCCGGGCTGGGCGGGCAGTTGTTCGATCATTCACCGGTCACTCGACTTGAGCGCCAAGGTGCGCAGTGGTCGGTGCAGACCGCCCAGGGCTCAGTGCAGGCTGCACAGGTGGTCATCGCCTCCAACGCCTACACAGAAGGCGAATGGACTGAACTGCGGCGCAATTTTTTCCCCGGTTACTACTACCAGCTCGCATCGGCCCCGCTGACGGACGCCGCCGCCGAACAGATTTTGCCCGGTGGCCAGGGCTCCTGGGATACACGCCAGGTCTTGAGCAGCATTCGCCGCGATGCCGACGGCCGCCTGTTGCTCGGCAGCCTGGGCAATGGCAACCAGAAACCCGCCTGGTTCCTCAAGGCGTGGGCCGATCGGGTGCAGCAGCATTACTTCCCGTACCTCAAATCGGTGCAGTGGGAGTACACCTGGACCGGCTGCATCGCCTTCACCCCCGACCACTTGATGCGCCTGTTCGAGCCCGCCCCGGGCCTTGTGGCCGTAACGGGCTATAACGGTCGTGGCGTGACCACCGGCAGCGTGGTCGGCAAGGCGTTTGCCGACTATTTGTGTCACCAGAATCTCCAGGCATTACCGATTCCCTTTGCACCCATGCAACCGTTGTCGGGGGTTGGGTTACGCAGCTGTCTTTATGAGGCGGGTTTCTCGCTGTATCACGCCGGCCAATGCCTGAGGATCGTGATCTGATCAGCGAAATACCGCTCAAAAGCCTGCATTTTCTTAGCAGGCTACTAATCTGTATTGGTGCAAGTCGTAGCAGTCGCGCACTGTAAATGTGCAGTTCCGTTACGCAGGCTGTTACAGCTGTAGGAACTGTCGTTTATAGGTTTGGTTGCAGGTGCGACCTGCCGAGGTTGTACTTTTTCGATCCATTGGTTGCACCTCTTGACGCTAGAGGGTTGCACGTCCTGGCGAACGGAGCCGAAACGCCTGCAATAACAATGACACCGTGTCTTTTTGAAGAATAAAAACCTAATGGCACGCGCTTTGCTCTGAGCTTTCGGTGAAAAGTTTGAATGCAAGTTGTCGTGCCAAAAATCAAAAATATCGGAGCACCACTCATGTCCCAGACGTTTTACAAGAAAGGTTTTCTGGCCCTCGCCGTTGCAACGGCGCTGGGTGTTTCTACGTTTGTTCAAGCTGATGTGAAAATTGGCGTGGCGGGCCCGATGACGGGTGCCAACGCTGCTTTCGGTGAGCAGTACATGAAAGGTGCCCAGGCGGCAGCCGATGTGATCAACAAGGCCGGTGGCATCAACGGCGAGAAAATTGTGCTGGTGGCTGGCGACGACGCTTGCGAACCCAAGCAAGCCGTGGCCGTGGCCAACCGCCTGGCGGACCAGGACAAAGTGATCGGCGTGGTCGGGCACTTCTGTTCCTCCAACACCATCCCGGCGTCCGAGGTGTACGACGAAGCCGGCATCATCGCAATCACCCCAGGCTCCACCAACCCACAGGTGACCGAGCGCGGCCTGGGCGCCATGTTCCGGATGTGCGGGCGTGACGACCAGCAAGGCATCGTGGCCGGCGACTACATTGTCGATGTGCTCAAGGGCAAGAAAGTCGCGGTCATCAACGACAAGGACACCTACGGCAAAGGCCTGGCCGACGCCACCGCTGCCCAGTTGACCAAGCGCGGCGTCAAGCCGGTGCTGGAAGAAGGCCTGACCCGTGGCGAGAAAGACTTCAGCGCCCTGGTTACCAAGATCCGCTCCACCGGTGCCGACGTCGTGTACTTCGGCGGCCTGCACCCCGAAGCCGGCCCACTGGTTCGCCAGATCCGTGAAGCGGGTCTGAAAGACGTGAAGTTCATGTCCGATGACGGCGTGGTCACCGACGAACTGGTTGCCACCGCTGGCGGTAAGCAATATGTCGACGGCGTGTACATGACCTTCGGCGCCGACCCGCGCCTGCTGCCGGACAGCAAGGCGGTGGTGGAAGAGTTCCGCAAGAATGGCACCGAGCCTGAAGGCTACACCCTGTACGCCTACGCGTCGGTCCAGGCCCTGGCCGCCGGCTTCAACGGCGCCAAGTCCAACAAGGGCGAAGACGCTGCCAAGTGGCTCAAGGCTCACCCGGTGAAAACCGTCATGGGCGAGAAAGCCTGGGATTCCAAGGGCGACCTGAAAATCTCCGACTACGTGGTTTACCAGTGGGATAAAGACGGCAAATACCACCAGCTGGAAAAACAGAAGTAATCCAGAACACCACAGCTCCAATGTGGGAGGGGGCTTGCCCCCGATAGCGGTGGATCAGGTTCAGATCTGTTGACCGGTACACCGCCATCGGGGGCAAGCCCCCTCCCACAGGAGATCGTGCTGTTATCAATATCTGTTTTTTCCTCCAGAAGCGCCGCACACCTCCCGGTGTGCAGGTGCTCACCGCGTGAGATTGCGTTATGGATGGTATTTTCCTGCAGCAACTGGTCAACGGTCTGACCCTCGGGTCGGTCTATGGCCTGATCGCCATCGGCTACACAATGGTCTATGGCATCATTGGCATGATCAACTTCGCCCACGGCGAGGTTTATATGATTTCCGCTTACCTCGCGGCGATCAGTCTGGCACTGCTGGCTTACTTCGGCATCGAATCCTTCCCGCTGCTCATTCTCGGCACCTTGATCTTCACCGTGGTCGTCACTGGCGTGTACGGTTGGGTCATCGAGCGTGTCGCCTACAAACCGCTGCGCAACTCCACCCGACTGGCACCGCTGATTAGCGCCATCGGTATCTCCCTGATCCTGCAGAACTATGCGCAGATCGCTCAGGGAGCGAAGCAACAAGGCATTCCCACCCTGCTGGCAGGCGCCTGGCGCGTCGATTTCGGCACAGGGTTCGTCCAGCTCACCTACACCAAGGTCTTCATCCTCGTGGCGGCGTTCGCCGGCATGGCGTTGCTCACCTACGTGATCAAGTACACCAAGCTCGGCCGCATGTGCCGTGCCACCCAGCAAGACCGCAAGATGGCGTCGATCCTCGGCATCAACACCGACCGGGTGATCTCCTACGTGTTCGTCATCGGCGCCGCCATGGCGGCATTGGCCGGCGTGCTCATCACCCTCAACTACGGCACCTTCGACTTCTATGCTGGTTTCATCATCGGTATCAAGGCGTTCACCGCGGCGGTACTCGGCGGCATCGGCTCCCTGCCTGGAGCGATGTTGGGCGGGATCATCCTCGGTATCTCCGAGTCGCTGTTCTCGGGGTTGATCAACTCTGACTACAAAGACGTGTTCAGTTTCTCCCTGCTGGTGGTGATTCTGATTTTCCGTCCCCAGGGCCTGCTTGGTCGCCCACTCGTGGCGAAGGTGTAAACATGTCTGCTGCCAAATCAATCGATATCAAGAAAAGTGTGGTCGATACGATCCTTGCCGGGCTGATTTCGCTGATCGTGTTCGGTCCGATCGTCGGCGTGGTACTCGACGGCTACAGCTTCAACCTGGAACCGGCCCGCGTCGGCCTGCTGGTGGCCATCGTGATGGTCGGCCGCTTTGCCATGAGCCTGTTCCTGCAAACCCCCAAGGGCCTGAAGATTTTGCAGGGCTTCGAGAGCAGTGGCTCCGGCGTGCACGTGCTGGCGCCGGACTACAAGTCGCGGCTGCGCTGGATCATCCCGGCGCTGATCGTGATCGCCATCGTGTTCCCGATCTTCGCTAACAAGTACCTGCTCACCGTGGTGATCCTCGGCCTGATCTACGTGTTGCTGGGCCTGGGCCTCAACATCGTGGTAGGTCTGGCCGGCTTGCTCGACCTGGGTTACGTGGCGTTCTACGCCATCGGCGCCTACGGCTTGGCATTGGGGTATCAATACCTGGGCCTGGGCTTCTGGACCGTGCTGCCACTGGCGGCCATCGCGGCGGCGTTGGCGGGATGCATACTCGGGTTCCCGGTGTTGCGAATGCACGGTGACTATCTGGCCATTGTGACCCTGGGCTTTGGTGAAATCATCCGGTTGGTGCTCAATAACTGGCTGTCGTTTACCGGTGGGCCGAATGGCATGCCGGTGCCGTCGCCGACCTTCCTCGGTCTGGAGTTCGGCAAGCGCGCGAAGGATGGCGGGGTTCCGTTTCATGAGTTCTTCGGCATCGACTACAACCCCAACATCAAATTCCTGTTCATCTACATCGTGCTGTTCCTGGTGGTGCTGGCCGTGCTGTATATCAAGCACCGCCTGACCCGCATGCCAGTGGGCCGCGCCTGGGAAGCCCTGCGCGAAGATGAAATCGCCTGCCGTTCCATGGGCCTGAACCACGTGCTGGTCAAGCTCTCGGCGTTCACTATCGGTGCATCGACGGCCGGTCTGGCCGGGGTGTTCTTTGCCAGTTACCAGGGCTTCGTCAACCCGTCGTCGTTCACCTTCTTCGAGTCGGCGCTGATCCTGGCCATCGTGGTGTTGGGCGGCATGGGCTCGACGGTGGGCGTGGTGATTGCGGCCTTTGTGCTGACCGTCGCACCTGAGTTGCTGCGCAGCTTCTCCGAATACCGCGTGCTGCTGTTTGGCGTGTTGATGGTGGTGATGATGATCTGGCGACCGCGAGGTCTGATCCGCATCAGCCGTACCGGTGTGACACCACGCAAGGGGGTAGCGCCATGAGCAAGGAAGTCGTCCTCTCCGTGGAACACCTGATGATGCACTTCGGTGGCATCAAGGCCTTGAGCGATGTGAGCCTCAAGGTCGAACGCAACTCGATCTTCGCTTTGATCGGCCCTAACGGCGCCGGCAAGACCACGGTGTTCAACTGCCTCACCGGCTTTTACAAAGCCAGCGGCGGCAAGATCGAACTGAACATCCGCGGCAAGCAGACCAACGTGATCCAGTTGCTTGGCGAGCGCTTCCAGCCGACCGACTTCGTGTCACCGAAAAGCTTCTTCAGCCGCCTGTACTACAAGATGTTCGGCGGCACCCATCTGGTGAACCGTGCCGGTCTGGCCCGGACGTTCCAGAACATCCGCCTGTTCAAGGAAATGTCGGTACTGGAAAACCTGCTGGTGGCCCAGCACATGTGGGTCAATCGCAACATGCTGGCGGGCATCCTCAACACCAAGGGCTACCGCAAGGCCGAAAGCGACGCCCTCGACCACGCCTTTTACTGGCTGGAAGTGGTGGACCTGGTGGACTGCGCCAACCGCCTGGCCGGTGAACTCTCCTACGGCCAGCAGCGCCGCCTGGAAATCGCCCGCGCCATGTGCACCCGGCCGCAGATCATCTGCCTGGACGAACCCGCTGCGGGCCTCAACCCCCAGGAAACCGAAGCCCTCAGCGCGATGATTCGCCTGTTGCGCGACGAACACGACCTCACGGTGGTGCTGATCGAACACGACATGGGCATGGTGATGAGTATTTCCGACCACATCGTGGTGCTGGACCACGGCAACGTGATCGCCGAGGGCGGCCCGGACGCGATCCGCAACGACCCGAAAGTGATTGCCGCCTACCTGGGCGCTGACGAAGAGGAGCTGGTATGAGTGCACCTATCCTCGAAATGAAGGACCTGGATGTGTATTACGGTCCGATCCAGGCCCTGAAGAAAGTCTCGCTGCACATCAACGAAGGCGAAACCGTCAGCCTGATCGGCTCCAACGGCGCGGGCAAGTCCACGCTGCTGATGTCGATCTTCGGCCAGCCACGGGCCGAGTCGGGGCAGATCCTCTACAACGGTGTCGACATTACCCACAAGTCGTCCCACTACATCGCCTCCAACGGCATTGCGCAGTCGCCGGAAGGGCGGCGGGTGTTCCCCGACATGACCGTCGAGGAAAACCTGCTGATGGGCACCATCCCGATTGGCGACAAGTACGCTCAGGAAGACATGCAGCGCATGTTCGAGCTGTTCCCACGGCTCAAGGAACGGCGTACCCAGCGTGCCATGACCATGTCCGGTGGCGAGCAGCAGATGCTCGCCATTGCGCGGGCACTGATGAGTCGTCCGAAGTTGTTGCTGCTCGACGAGCCGAGCCTGGGCCTGGCGCCGATTGTGGTGAAGCAGATCTTCTCGACCCTGCGCGAGCTGGCGGCCACCGGGATGACTATTTTCCTGGTGGAGCAGAACGCCAACCATGCGCTGCGCTTGTCGGATCGGGCGTACGTAATGGTCAACGGCGAGATCCGCCTGACCGGCACTGGCAAGGAGCTGCTGGTCAACGAGGAAGTGCGCAACGCCTACCTCGGCGGTCACTGATCTAAATAACGACGCGGTCCCCCTGTGGGAGGGGGCTTGCCCCCGATAGCGGTGGATCAGCAGTACATCTGTCGACTGACATACCGCCATCGGGGGCAAGCCCCCTCCCACATTAAGCAGATCCACATGTTTTTTTGTGGTGTGAAGAGGGTTGCCACCAAATTGTGGAAAACAAATCCAGCCACCCTCCAAAGCGCGACATATAGCCGCCGCAAATCCCTGTTTTGTCACAGTTTTGACTTGTCCCCATCTGCTGTGGAACCGGCTGTGGGTAACGTGGGAGTAGCTGGCTGAAAGCCAACAAACACGCGGCCTGTAGCGCGATGCCTGTTTTTTGATCAGCGGCTTTTTGACGACTGGTCGAGCCCGTTGTCAACCTGTTTAAAGACACAGGTATATGACCGGAATATGTCCCGCCAGCCTGTGGATAAGTCTGTGACTAAACTCTGGAAAGACCGCCGCAGAGGCCGGAATGACTGGCCTGGAGCCATCGTTCTGATTTTCGGTGTGCCGCTGGGCCTACATACGCCCCGGCCAAGGTCAAGCAAAAAACTTTGCAAAACCGTCTGTAGCCCTTGTGTATAAAGGCCTGAGCCATTTTGCACTTGCCCCCAAAGACTGTGGGCGCAGTTGTGGATAACCTGCGTGCATATGGCTGCGAGCCACGCTCTGTAAGGCTTTGCGTGAAGTGGTTAAAAAGTGATCAGGCATGTTTCGAGTTGTGTGCCCAGTGGTTGCCGACATCGCGGCGTACGGGCATTCTGCTGGCTGTTTTTTTCCCGATGCCCGCAAGGAGAACACCATGTCCGACACGCTGTTTATTACTGGCGCAACCTCAGGTTTCGGCGAAGCCTGCGCTCGTCGTTTTGCCGAAGCCGGCTGGAAACTGGTGCTCACCGGTCGTCGCGCCGACCGCCTGAATGCGTTGGTCGAAGAGCTTTCCAAGCAGACCGAAGTGCATGGCCTGGTCGTGGACGTGCGTGACCGCAAGGGCATGGAAGACGCCATTGCCAACCTGCCGCCGTCATTCGCCACGCTGCGCGGGCTGATCAACAACGCCGGCCTGGCCGTGGGCACCGACCCTGCGCCCAAGTGCAATCTCGACGATTGGGAAACCATGGTCGACACCAACATCAAGGGCCTGCTGACCACCACCAGCCTGCTGCTGCCGCGCTTGATCGCCCACGGCCGTGGCGCCGGCATCATCAACCTTGGCTCCATCGCCGGCAGCTACCCGTATCCGGGTAGCCACGTGTATGGCGGCTCCAAGGCGTTCGTGAAGCAGTTCTCGTTGAACCTGCGTTGCGACCTGCAGGGCACCGGCGTGCGTGTGACCAACATTGAGCCGGGCCTGTGCGAGAGCGAGTTCTCGCTGGTGCGTTTTGGCGGTGACCAGGCGCGGTATGACGCGACTTATGCGGGGGCTGAGCCGATCCAGCCGCAGGATATTGCTGACACGATCTTTTGGGTGATGAACACCCCGGCGCACGTGAACATCAACCGGTTGGAGCTGATGCCGGTGAGCCAGACCTGGGCGGGGTTTGCGATTGAGCGTGGGGCCAAGTAAGGCTTTAAACCGCTTCGCTGCCATCGGGGTGTAGAACCGTAGACATCGTTTACATCTGAAACCGGGGACATCGTTTACACATTTGAGGCTTGGACGCGGGTCATACCTCGTCCAAGCCTCCCCAAGGGATAATCACACAGGTACAAATCCCAGACATCATCCTCAGCTTCTTTAAGCCCTATCCTTTCTCCGGATAGGGCCTCGCTGACAAATACCAACTTGCCGTTCCACTTGATCGATCCATCCTGCCTGACGCTTCGCACCCGCATTTCTGCCGGATACTCCACATCGGGCAAGCACCCTGGGTAAAGCCGAGTAGACGGCACGTACACATCTCCCGGACGTTTCATACCAAGCGCTTCATGAGGGCGTACGTAATTGAACTCATGCCGGAAGTGCTCCAGCAAAAGCTGCTGCTCCACCAAGTTGCTCCCTAGCGGTAGCTCAAGTTTCAGGCTGCGATGCATTCGTTCGTGTCGACCATTCTGGGCAGGTCTTCCCGGCATGGTTCGCTCGGGATAGATACCTAAACGGATCCACCAGACGGCCAGTGTGGATATCCTCGCCAGGCCAGGAGAGGCGAAAGGGACTCCGTTGTCAGAACGAATGACTTCCGGCATGCCGTAATCCTGAAAAAGCCGCTCAAAGGTTTGTTTTACAGGCTGGGTCATGATTTTAGGATGAGCCCTGCACGCCAGAATCAAACGGGATGCATGGTCTGTAACCGTCAGCGGGAAGCACATCTGGGCGTTGAGCATCTTGAATTGCCCTTTGTAGTCCACGCACCAGGTTTTGTTGGGGTCATTGGCCTCTCGCATTTCAATATGCGAGGTACCGTGCCGACGCTTGAACCGCCGTTTGCTGACCAGCCCAAGTCGGTCAAGCCATTGGCCGGCTGTACTGGGAGACGGCCAATCGATAGAGGGATCTTCAATTCGCAATAGCTCAATGAGCTTCTTTGGCCCCCATTTATCGTGGGCTTCCTTCATGGCCACTACGCGAGCGAGGATCTTATCGTCGGTCTTGTTGGGGCTGTTGTGGGGTCGACGAGAAACCTCGGCTAACGACTTCAAATCGCCGTTATGCCGAGCAATCCATTTGTCTACGGTAGGTCGACTGACACCGAAGCGGCGGGCCAGTTGGCTTTTCGTGAAGTTACCCGAAAGCCAGTCAGCAACCAGCTTGATTCGTTGGTTCATGGGGGACTCTTGGTTCCAGGGCATGATCAGTTACCTCCTGATCATGCGTATTAACCTGTAAACCATGTCCCCGGTTAGAAATGTAAACGATGTCCCCGGTTTGTACCGGGGCAAGCCCCCTCCCACCTTCGACCGCATTCACATGCTGAAACTCGGTCAAGTGTGGGAGGGGCGGTGCGACGATTCGACTTGCCCCCGATAGCGTCAGATCGGCCAAAACAGGCCATAAGGTACACTCCACGCCTGAAACCCCTCCGCACTCTGCGGTTTAAAGGTTTTGACGGGAGGAAATGTGAGTAACCGAGGTGAGCAGGCACTGCTCAAACAATCGACCATCCTGATGTTCGCCGTAGCGATCGCCGGGATTGTCACGGGTGTGGTATCCGGCGCCCAATCCATTCTGTTCGACGGCTTTTTCTCGCTGATCGCCACCGCCATCAAGGTGCTGATGCTGATCACGGCCAAGCTGATCGCCAAGAAAAGCAACGAGCGTTTCCAGTTCGGCTATTGGCACCTGGAGCCCATGGTGCTGCTGATCGAAGGCAGTTTCCTGTTGTTGATCGCCATCTACGCGTTCCTCAACGGTGTGTTCGGCATTATCAATGGCGGGCGTGAGATCGAGCTGGGGCTGGTGATCATTTATGCGGCGGTGTTTACCGTCGTCGAGTTCGCCTATTTCTTCTACGTGCGCTACCGCAATCGCACCCTGAAGTCATCGCTGATTCAGTTCGACAACATCAGTTGGCTGGTGGACGCGATGCTCTCGGTGGGCCTGCTGATCAGCTTTCTGGCGGCGCTGCTGCTCAAGTCCCAGGGCTATGGCGAGTGGGCGGTGTATGTTGACCCGTTGATCCTGATCCTGCTGGCCTTGAGCATGCTGGCGCCGGCGTTCAAGATTTTGCGCCCGGCGTTGCGCGAGGTGCTGGGGATTGCGCCGGACCACCTGGACGACAAGGTGCGCGAGGTCATGGACGCGGCACAGGCCAAACATGGTTTCGACGACTACGTGTCCTACGTGCAGAAGCACGGGCGCGCACGGTTTATCGAGATTCATGTGGTGTTGCCGGCGGATTACCCGGTGGACAACGTCGCGACCCTGGATGGGTTGCGCGAAGAGATATCCACAGGGCTCGGCACGCCGGATGCGGCACGCTGGTTGACGATCAGCTTTACCGGAGATCGTAAGTGGATTGCGTGAGGTCAGTGAGACCGAGTTGACGCCTTCGCGAGCAAGCCCGCTCCCACATTTCGACCGTGTTTCAAGGATGTACTCGGTCAAACTGTGGGAGCGGGCTTGCTCGCGAGGAGGCCCTGGCATTCACCCAAGATGCTGGATCAGACCCTGGTAGCAAGTCGCCAAATGATATGGGGTAGTCGAAGGCATATCCCACCGACTCACCACACCTTGGGCATCCAGGCATTCATTCCAGCCTTTTGCATGCAGAAAATGTTGTTGCAGCGCCAGCAACTGGCGCTGCAACCGCGCTTCGCTGTTGGGCCGCAAGGTCAGTGCCCGCAGGTACTCGGCCTG
This sequence comes from Pseudomonas allii, assembly GCF_055380095.1. Classification (NCBI taxonomy): domain Bacteria; kingdom Pseudomonadati; phylum Pseudomonadota; class Gammaproteobacteria; order Pseudomonadales; family Pseudomonadaceae; genus Pseudomonas; species Pseudomonas allii. The sequence goes on from NZ_AP039450.1 coordinate 632,684, forward strand.
GGCCCAGATACGTTGGGTGCCGTCGCGCACTGTGCCATCCAGCGCCAACATGCCGCTGACGGCGCCACTCTCGTTATCCACACCCTTGAGTTCGGCGTAGGCGAAGGCCCGTGTCAGGGAGGCATGCAACGGCGTACCGCGCAGTACCTCGGACGACTCCAGCAAGAAGAACCATTCGAACTGGTGCCCCGGCTCGAACCAGTTATCCACAGCACCCAGCGGTTTTTCCATCATCACGCCGTGCTGTCGGTCGATGAAGCGTTGCTGCAGGGCGTGGGCCAGGTCCAGCAGGGCGTCCTGCGTGATCGCGTCTTCGCGCACGGCCAGCGTGGCGAGGAAGCCTTCGGCGAGGTGCATCAGTGGGTTTTGCAAGGGGCCGGATTTGAGGGACGACCAATTGCGCTCCAGCACCGCTTCGTACAGGCCGTCGCCTGTGGAAAACCGTTCGGCGACCACGGCCAGGGCGGCATTGAGCACCGATTCCACCAGCGGCTCGCGCACCTTGGCCCAGTAATGGGCGCAGGCGAAGATGATGAACGCGTGGGTGTACAGGTCTTTGCGCTTGTCCAGCGGCCGGCCGGCGGGGTCGATGCTGTAGAACCAGCCGCCATGTTCGGCGTCGTGGAAGTGCCGTTGCAGCGAGCGAAACAACGCCGCCGCACGCTCTTCGGCAAAGGCCGCGCCGGGCTCGCCGATCAGGCTGGCGAACAGGTACAACTGCCGGGCGCAGGCCATGGCGCGGTAGCGTTGCGGGGGTAATGGCCGGTGGTCGGCGTCCAGCGCCTCGTAGGGCAATGCCAGGTCGGCATTCCAGCCAGGGCCTTGCCAGAGCGGCACGATCAGGCTGTGGAAGTGCGTGAGCACGGTGTTCAAGGAGGGTTGGGAAGCGCTGGGCATTGGCTGGCGTCGTCACGGCAGGGGTGTAGGCGCGCATGGTAGCAGGCTTGGGTTCTGTGTTGTCTGGTCTAGCGCTATCGGGGGCAAGCCCCCTCCCACAAGGTGGGAGGGGGCTTGCCCCCGATGAGGCCGTCAAACACGCCGCAAATCAGCCTGCCAACAACCAGACCCCGGTCGCCGCCGAAGCCGCCCCCGCAACCCGCACCAACGGCGCCGCCGCAGCCGGCAGGAAGCGCACCACCGCGTAACCGGCAGCGTGCAGCACAGCGGTTGCAGCCACAAACCCGGCCGAATACGCCCAAGGGCTGGACATGTCCGGCAGCTCCAAGCCATGCGCCACGCCGTGGAACAGCGCGAACAAGGCTGTCGCGCCGACCGCCACGAACAGCGGCGGACGCACCGCCAGCGCGACTGCCAGGCCCAGGGCCAGCACCGACGCGGCAATCCCGCTTTCCAGCGCCGGCAAATCCAGGCCTTCAAAACCCAGCACGCCGCCGATCAGCATGGTGCCCACGAAGGTGCACGGCAGTGCCCATCGCGCGGCGCCTTTTTGTTGGGCGGCCCACAAGCCGACGGCGACCATGGCCAACAAGTGATCGATGCCGCTCAGGGGGTGGCTGATGCCGGCCACCAGGCCGTTGTCGCCGTGGCCCGGGTGAGCAAAGGCCAGGGCAGGGGCCAGCAGCAGTGCGGCGGCGGTCAGCAGTTTCTTGAGGTTCATGGACAGGTTCCTTATGGGTTGATCAGGCGGCGGTCAGCAGGCCTTGGCGTTCGATGAAGGCGACGATGTCATCCAGGCCGACGCCGGTTTTCTGGTTGCTGAACACAAAGGGTTTACCGTTGCGCATGCGGGTGGTGTCGCTGTTCATCAGCTCCAGCGAGGCGCCGACCAGCGGGGCCAGGTCGATCTTGTTGATCACCAGCAGGTCGGATTTGCAGATGCCCGGCCCGCCCTTGCGCGGCAGCTTGTCGCCAGCGGACACGTCGATCACGTAGATGGTCAGGTCCGACAGTTCCGGGCTGAAAGTTGCCGACAGGTTGTCGCCGCCTGACTCCACCAGGATCAGGTCCAGGCCGGGGAAGCGGCGGTTGAGTTGGTCCACGGCCTCCAGGTTGATCGAGGCGTCTTCGCGGATTGCCGTGTGCGGGCAGCCGCCGGTTTCCACGCCGATGATGCGTTCCGGCGCCAGGGCCTGGTTGCGCACCAGGAAATCGGCGTCTTCGCGGGTATAGATGTCGTTGGTGACCACCGCCAGGTTGTAGCGATCGCGCAGCGCCAGGCACAGGGCCAGGGTCAGGGCGGTCTTGCCGGAGCCCACCGGGCCGCCGATGCCGACGCGTAGAGGTTGTGCGTTCATGTGTGTTGTCTCCTAGGAACGGAACAGGCGGCTGTATTGGCGCTCGTGGGCCATGCACGCCAGGGACAGGCCAAAGGCGGCGCTGCCGAGTTGATCAGGGTCGATGCGGCTGGCGTCCTGCTGGGCTTGTTGCAACAGCGGCAGCAGTTCGCTGGTCAGGCGTTGGGCGGCTTGCTGGCCCAGGGGCAGGGTTTTCATCAGCACCGCCAATTGGTTCTCCAGCCAGCTCCACAGCCACGCGGCGAGGGCGTCGGCGGGGCTGATATTCCAGGCGCGGGCGGCCAGGGCCCAGCCCAGCGCCAGATGCGGTTCGGCACGCTGTTCGAGAAAGTTGCGGGCAGCGTCATCCAGTTCCGGCAGGCCATTGAGCAGTTGTTGCAGGGAGTAGCCCATCTGCCGGCTTTCCTGATACAGCTCGCGGGTCTCACGGCTGGCGCGGTGTTCTTCACACAACTGCGCCAGGCGCGACCAATCCGCCGCCTGGGCGGCCTGACAATGGGCGAGCAGCAACGGCGCCTCGAAACGTGCGAGGTTGAGCAGCAACTGGTCGCTGATCCAGCGGCGCGCAGTGGCCGCATCGTTGACGCGGCCGTTCTCGACGGCCATTTCCAGGCCTTGTGAATAGCTGTAGCCGCCAATCGGCAATTGCGGACTGGCCAGACGCAGCAGCGCCCAGGCTGGGTTCATAGACGCACGCCGAACTGGTGCAGCTTGGGTGGGTAGTTGAAGTCTTCATCACCATGGCGCGAATGATGATGGCCGCCGCCGTAGGCACCATGCTCCGGTTGAAACGGTGCTTCGATGGTTTCCGTCTGTGCGCCCAACTGTTCGAGCATGGCCTTGAGCACGTAGTCGTCGAGCAGGCGCAACCAGCCGTCACCGACCTGCAACGCCACGTGGCGATTGCCCAGGTGATAAGCCGCACGGGTCAGTTCGAATGCACTGCTGCAGGTCACGTGTAAGAGTTGTTCAGGCCGGGCGCACACGCGTACGACGCGTCCGTCTTCAGCCTGCAGGCATTCACCATCGTGCAGCGGTGGCTGGCCGCGCTCCAGGAAAAGGCCGACGTCTTCACCGTCGGCACTGAAACAGCGCAGGCGGCTTTTGCTGCGGGCTTCGAAGTTCAGTAGCAACTCGGCGGCCCAGAGGGCTTGGGGGGCGATTCGGCGGTGGATCACCAGCATCAGGAAGCTTCCAGCTATGAGCGATGAAACAGCTAGAGCAAGGGGCTTGCCAACCTCACCTGGGCGTAGGAAATGCCTGTAGGTGTGTGGGTAGCGCCACTAAATAGGGCGTAAGGACATGGCGTCGATGCGCCAAAGTGGTGCGAGGTATTGCTTGTTGCACTGTGATGGGTGTTTTCGGATTTTCCCTACAGGGTCTAAGGAATCGGCGTTCATCAGGTTACCTGCGAGATCTTTAGTCTGTGCGCCGTGTTTTATCCACAGCGATGTTCATCATGTTCAAGTCAATTTGTTATCTGTTTATTGTCAGCCTGACGTTTGTGCTTTCTCCGGCCTCCGCCAACCTGCAACACCACGCTTCTTTCTCCACTGCACTGAAAGAGGCGTCCATCGATGATGTGATCGACCGCGCCCACGAACTGCTGGGAACGCCCTACAAATGGGGTGGCACCTCGGCGGATCAGGGCTTCGATTGCAGCAGTTTCCTGGTGTATCTGTTCAAGACCCAAGCCAATATCCAGATACCCCGCACGACGGTCGCGATGCACCGCTCCACGGCCCCGACCATCAAACGCAACGCGCTCAAGCCCGGCGATGCGGTGTTTTTCAAGGGGAATGGGCGCGGCCAGGTCAGCCATGTGGGCCTTTACATCGGCGAGGGCAAATTTATTCATTCGCCGCGTACCGGCAAGAGCATCCGCATCGATTCGTTGAGCAACAGCTACTGGAACAGGAACTACACCACGGCCAAGCGCTTCCACTCGGCGGGATGATGGCGTTACTCGGTGCTGCCCAGGCCTTGCCAGTGCTTCAAACCGATAAAGATGAAGCGCAGTTGCTGGGTGATTTTCGCCTGGGGCGTGAGGTGGTCAGGCAGGGCCTGGGCCGGCGGGTCGATGATGTCGGGCAGGGTGGCGAACACACTTTTAACGATCAGGTCAGCCATCACGTGCAAACCTTCGGCATCCAGGTGCTGCAGCTTGGGCATCAGGGTCAGGTCGGCTGCCAGGTCGCGGGTGATGTCTTCGCGCAAGGCGCCGATCGCTTGGCGCACGGCCAGGCACCCACCGTATTGTTCACGGGCCAGGAACAGGAATTGCGAACGGTTGGCCGAGACCACATCCAGAAAGATCCGCACGGAGGCATCGATAATGCCGCCCATCACGAACTCGTTGTGGCGCACCAGGCGGATCGTGGCGCGGAAGGTCTGGCCCACTTCGCTGACCAGGACGAGCCCAAGCTGGTCCATATCGGCAAAATGGCGGTAGAAACCGGTGGGCACGATGCCGGCCGTCTTCGCCACTTCGCGCAGGCTCAGGCTGCCAAACCCACGGCCACACTCCATCAGATGGCGGGCTGCGTCCATCAGGGCGAGGCGGGTCTGTTGCTTCTGTTCGGCGCGGGGCAGCATGGGCGGGCGGGCTTTGTCGGCAAGTACAGCGACGCACTCTAGCAAAACAGTTCTGTTGGCGTCGAACTTGGCAGGGGAGGGGCGTGATGCGATCTACAGGAAAGCAAAAGCCCGATCGACAGATCGGGCTTTTTTCTCGGCCACCACGGGGTTAGCTCTGTGCTTGATGCAGTTCTTGCAGACGGTCAGCGCCGCCTTCGGCAATACCTTGGGTGTAGGCACGATCGTTGGCTTGTTCAGCGCCACCTTCAACCAGGCCTTTCTGTTCAAGGCGATCACGGCCACCTTCGGCAACAGCATTGCGTTCCAGCAGGCGATCAGCGCCACCTTCAACCAGACCTTTCTGTTCCAGGCGGTTGCGACCGTTTTCGGTCAGGCCTTCGGTGTAAGCGCGTTTGTTGGCCTGTTCCGAGCCATTTTCAGCCACAGCGCCTTTGGCGTAGTCACGGTTCTCTTCTTCTTGCGAACCGCTGCGAGCGACGGTCTGGCTGAAATGTGCAGCGTCGGCTTTGACTTGTGGAGTGGCCTGTTCGGCAGCTGGCAGGGCAAAGGCACTGGAAGCCAGAATGGATAACAGGACGGTAGCGAGTACTTGGCGTTTCATGATGGGTTGCTCCTTGGGAGGGCGATAAAGTGGGTACAGGGTTAATGCTACTCTCGATAAGTCGATATAAAAGTTCATAAACACAATGGTAATAATCAACAGAATTGATTGTTCTGGCCGGAGGCTCTAGAACGGGCCTCTCAAGCACGCGGTTTTGCACCGGTGTGGGTATTTTCGACACGCAAGTGGGTAACAATGGTGCGGTGTCACGGCGGGAAATCTGTCGAAGTGGTCAGGAAGTGAGGTTTTTCCAGGCAAATCCGGGATTGGGTTAAACCCCCATGCGGTTTACCAGTCGTAGTCCTATAAGCTGTCCTTAAAGGCTGTCACCCAGCCAGTCGTATTCAGGAGTCCTGTGCAATGACGCGCACGCGAAAAATCGCCACTTGGAGCTGCGCCAGCTTCGCTCTGTTAATCGCCATCGTGGTAGTGGTCCTGGTGTTCTTTGACTGGAACCGCATCAAGCCGCCCCTCAATGCCAAGGTCTCCGAAGAACTGCATCGACCCTTTGCCATCAATGGCAACCTGGCGGTGGTGTGGGCGCGCGAGCCCGATGAAGGTGGTTGGCGCGCCTGGGTGCCGTGGCCGCACGTGATTGCCGAAGACCTGACCCTGGGCAATCCCGACTGGTCGAAAAACCCGCAGATGGTCACTCTCAAGAAGGTGGAACTGCGCATTTCGCCGCTGGCGCTGCTGGTGCAACGCGTGGTGATCCCGCGCATCGACCTCACCGAGCCCAGCGCGCAATTGCAGCGCCTGGCCGACGGTCGCGCCAACTGGACCTTCACGTTCGACCCCAAGGATCCCAACGCCGAGCCCTCCAATTGGGTGGTGGACATCGGCGCCATCGGTTTCGACAAAGGCCACGTGACCCTCGACGACCAGACCCTCAAGACCCAACTGGATGTGATCATCGATCCGCTGGGCAAACCCATTCCCTTCGGCGAAATCGTCGGCGACGCCGATGCCAAGAAGGCGCTGGAAAAAGGCTCCGCGCCACAGGATTATGCATTCGGCCTCAAGGTCAAAGGCCAGTACCACGGCCAGAAACTCGACGGCAGCGGCAAGATCGGCGGCCTGCTGGCCCTGCAGGACGCGGCCAAGCCGTTCCCGCTGCAAGCCCAGGTCAAGATTGCCGACACCAGCATCGCCCTGGCCGGCACCCTCACGGACCCACTGAATCTGGGCGCCCTCGACCTGCGCCTGAAACTCGCCGGTTCCAGCCTGGGCAACCTGTATCCGCTGACCGGCGTGACCCTGCCGGATTCGCCGGCTTATTCCACCGATGGCCACCTGATCGCCAAGCTGCACGAGCCAGCCGGTGCCTCGTTCAGCTATGAAAACTTCAACGGCAAGATCGGCAACAGCGACATCCACGGCAGCCTCGCCTACGTCGCCAGCCAGCCACGGCCCAAGCTCAGCGGTACGCTGGTGTCCAACCAACTGCTGATGACCGACCTCGCGCCCCTGATCGGCGCCGACTCCAACGCCAAGCAAAAAGCCCGTGGCGGCGACAGCAAGCAGCCAGCGACCAAGGTGCTGCCGGTGGAGGAGTTCCGCACCGAGCGCTGGCGCGTGATGGATGCCGATGTGGAATTCACTGGCAAACGCATCGTGCACAGTGCCGATCTGCCGTTCACCGACCTCTACACCCACCTAGTGCTCAACGACGGCGAACTGAGTCTCGAGCCCCTGCGTTTCGGCGTGGCCGGCGGCAAGCTGGATGCGCAGATTCGCCTGAATGGCCGTACCACGCCGATGGAGGGCCGCGCCAAACTTACCGCGCGGAATTTCAAGCTCAAGCAGCTGTTCCCGACTTTCGAACCGATGAAGACCAGTTTCGGTGAGCTCAATGGCGACGCCGATATTTCCGGGCGTGGCAACTCGGTGGCGGCCTTGCTGGGCACCTCCAACGGTGACCTGAAGATGCTGATCAACGACGGCGCGATCAGCCGTGGCCTGATGGAAATTGCCGGGCTCAACGTGGGCAACTACGTGGTGGGTCGCCTGTTCGGCGATAAGGAAGTGAAGATCAACTGTGCGGCGGCGAACTTCGGTATCAAGACCGGCCTGGCGACCACTCGCCTGTTTGTGTTCGATACCGAGAACGCGATCATCTATATCGATGGCACGGCGAACATGGCCACCGAGCAACTGGACCTGACCATTACCCCGGAATCGAAAGGTTTCCGCCTGTTCTCCCTGCGTTCACCGCTGTACGTCAACGGGCCGTTCATCAAGCCGAATGCGGGTGTGAAGGCCATTCCGTTGGCATTGCGTGGTGCCGGCATGGTGGCGCTGGGAGTGATTGCCGGGCCGGCGGCAGGGTTGCTGGCATTGGTCGCGCCGAGTGGCGGTGAACCGAATGAGTGCGCGCCGTTGCTGCAGCAGATGAAGGAAGGCAAGGCGCCGAAAACCGTGAAAGGTTAACTGCAAATGTGGGAGGGGGCTTGCCCCCGATGGCGGTAGACCAGTCGATATCTCAATTGACTGATCCACCGCTATCGGGGGCAAGCCCCCTCCCACATGGGGTTACAGGCTTTCGAGAATATCCGCCATGTCGTCGGCATGCTCTTCTTCCTGCGCCAGGATCTCTTCGAACAGGCGGCGCGTGGTCGGGTCTTTATCACCGATGTACTGGATGATTTCGCGGTAGCTGTCCACGGCAATCCGCTCGGCGACCAGGTCTTCGTAGACCATTTCCTTGAGGTCCTTGCCGGCCACGTATTGCGCGTGGGAGTTCTTCGACAGCAGGTCCGGGTTGAACTCCGGCTCGCCGCCCAACTGCACGATGCGTTCGGCGAGTTTGTCGGCGTGTTCGGCTTCCTGGGTGGCGTGTTCGAGGAACTCCTGCGCGGCGACGGCGGCCTTGATGCCGCTGGCCATGAAGTAGTGACGCTTGTAGCGCAACACGCAGACCAGCTCGGTGGCCAGCGATGCGTTGAGCAGGCGGATGATTTCTTCGCGGTCGGCGTCATAGCCCTCGGTCACGGCACCGTTTTCGACGTTCTGGCGGGCGCGGCTGCGCAGGGTCGCAACGTCAGTCAAGTTTGCTTCAGTCATTTCAATCTCCTGGGGCTAATCCGGGTTTGCGCCACGCTCTGTTGGCGTGATCGCTCCAAGTTGTGAGTCCCGGGTGAAGCAAAAAGTTTTATTGGATTTATGTCACAACCTCGTCGTGGGGCTGGGCTAGCCTGTTGGCATCCATTCCTGATCAAGGACGTTCGGCCCATGCCGCAGTCATTAGCCACGCGTTACCCCCTGGTGCTGGTACCCGGCATGCTCGGCTTCGTGCGCCTGGGCTGGTTCCCGTATTGGTACGGCATCGTCCCGGCATTGCGGGCGGGTGGCGCGCAGGTGTTTCCCGTGCAGGTGGCGCCGCTGGATTCCAGCGAGGTGCGTGGCGAGCAACTGCTGGTGCAGATCGAGCGCATTCGCCGTGAAACCGGTGCCGACAAGGTCAACCTGATCGGCCACAGCCAGGGCTCGCTCACCGCGCGGTATGCCGCAGCCAAGCGCCCCGAGTGGGTCGCCTCGGTGACCTCCGTGGCTGGCCCCAATCATGGTTCGGAGCTGGCGGACCATATCCACCTGCATTACCCCGCTGACGGTGTGAAGGGCCGGATCATGAGCGCGCTGTTTCACCTGGCCGCCTGGCTGATGGGCGTGCTGGAAACCGGTTGTCGCGGGCCGCGCTTCAAGGCGGACTTGCAGGCGTCCCATCACTCCCTGACCAGTGCCGGCGTGGCGTTGTTCAACCAGCGATACCCACAGGGGTTGCCGCAGACCTGGGGCGGGCAGGGTGCCGAAGAGGTCAACGGCGTGCGTTATTACTCGTGGTCCGGCACCTTGCAGCCGGGCATCACCGACCGTGGCCGCAACCTGTTCGACGGCACGAACCGCAGTTGCCGCTTGTTCGCCCGCAGCTTCGTGCGGGAGAAGGGCCAGTGCGACGGCATGGTCGGGCGCTACAGCTCACACCTGGGGTTGGTGATCGGCGATGACTACGCACTGGACCATTTCGACATCGTCAACCAGTCCATGGGCCTGGTGGGCAAGGGCGCGGAACCGATCCGGCTGTTTGTCGAGCACGCACGGCGCTTGAAGGCGGCCGGTGTTTAGCGCACCGGCGTGGTCCAGCGCTCCGACAAGATCACCCCGCCCAAGGTCAGCAGGCCACCCACCAAGTGATACAGCGCCAGCTCTTCCTTCAGCACCACGGCAGCAATCAACGCAGTGATCAACGGCAGCAGGTTGAAAAACAGCGTGGTGCGGCTCGGCCCCAAGGTCTTCACCGAATGCATCCAGGCCAGCGGTGCCAGCATCGACGCCAACAGGCACGCATACAACACCAGCGGAATATTGGCCCAGCCCAGGCCGGCCTTCGCCGAGAACAGGAACAGCGGAAACAGCACCACCACCGCCACCAGCACCTGCAGATACAGCAGCACCAGCGGCGGCAGGCGCAGTTGCCATTTTTTCAGCAGGGTGCTGTAGACCGCATAGGCCAGGGTCGCGACCAGCATCATGCCGTCACCCAGGTTGACCCCGTGTTGCAACAGCGCGCCGAGGCTGCCGGCGGACACCACCACCACCACGCCGGCGAATGACAGCACCGCCCCGGTCAGCGCGCCGTAGGTCAGGCGTTGGCCGAGGCTGATAATCGCCGCCGCCAGCGCCATCAATGGCATCAGTGACAGGATGATGCCCATGTTGGTCGCCGTGGTCAGCGACGCGGCGTAGTACGCCAGGCTCTGGTACACCGCCATGCCCAGCACGCCGAGGATGAACACTTTGCCCAGGTTCGGGCGGATCTGCGCCCAGTGGGCAATCACCGGCTTGAGCATGAATGGCGTAAACAGCAGTGCCGCCAGCAGCCAGCGGTAAAAGCCGATCTCCGCCGGGAAGAGCGCGCCCACGGCCAGTTTGTTGACGACGGTATTGCCGGCCCAGATAAAAATGGCCAGCAAGGGATAAGCGTATTGCATCGAAAGGAACCCGGTGTGTAGATGAGGCAGGATTATCCATTGTCTGGATCGAAGCCTATACTGCGATCCAGACAACCCGCCGCTGTATCCAGACAACATGGCCAAGCACAACGTACGCCTCCAGGATTTCCCCCAACTGCCGAGCCCGGTGTATTTCCGCTATTCGGATTTCGCCCCTGACACCGAGTGCACGCCGCACCAGCATTTCTGGGGTTCGCTGGATTACTCGGCCAGTGGCGTGATGCGCATGGAGGTGGCCGGCAGCCGCTTCATGTCACCGCCGCAGTACGCCGTGTGGGTGCCGCCGCATACCGAACACAGCTCCTACAATGCCGAGGCAATTGTCTACCACTCGGTGGGGCTGGCCCCGGAACTCTGCGAGCAATTGCCCCGGCAGCCGTGCACCCTGGCCATCAGCGATATCCTCAAGGCCATCCTCAGTGACTTCGCCCAGCGCGATGTGAACATGCCGCAGACTGAGTCCGACATCCGCCTGGCCCAGGTGCTGGTGGACCAACTCAAGCAGGCGCCGATCCACGAGTGTTTCTTGCCCTACGCCCGTCACCCCGGCCTGCTCGGCGTGCTGGAAGGCATGCAGGCCGACCCTGGCGATAACCGGCCGCTGGCGCACTGGGCCGAGCAGGTGCACGTGAGCGAGCGCACCCTGGCGCGTCAGTTCGTGCGGGAACTGGGCATGAGCTTCGGCGAATGGCGCCAACGCCTGCGTTACCTGGCCGCCATCGAGGCCCTCGACAGCGAGCGCAGCGTGCAACATGTGGCGTTTGACCTGGGCTACAGCACTGCTTCGGCGTTTATCGCCATGTTCCAGCGCCAGGCGGGATGTACCCCCGAGCAGTATCGGCGGGCGCATATTCGTAGTCGGTGAAGATGTAACAGGCTTTGACTACACTGCTGGGTAGGCCGTGCCCTTCGGTGCGGTAACAGGGAGAAAACTCCATGAAGATGCTGCGAATTCCGCTGTTGATGATGGGCTTGCTGCTGTGTTCCCAAGGCTTCGCCGCCACCGCCCAGCAAAACAAAATGACCACCTGCAACGCCGAAGCCACCACCAAGACGCTCAAGGGCGACGAGCGCAAGGCGTTCATGAAGACCTGCCTGTCAGCCCCGGCGGCCAATGACGCCAAGACCCTGACACCGCAGCAACAGAAGATGAAGGATTGCAATGCGTCGGCGAAAACCAAGGCGCTGACCGGCGATGCGCGTAAAACCTTTATGAGCACCTGCCTCAAAGGCTGATCACTCTTTAGCGAGCGCCGCAGATCAACAGTGGGAGCCGGGCTTGCCCGCGATACAGGCGCCTTGCTCTGTCTGGTACACCGCGGCGAGGCCATCGCGGCCAAGCCCGGCTCCCACACTTGATCGCATTCACAACCGACCCACTCGCTTGATTCCCTCAAGGCTGGCAGACTGCCCATCCTTTAACGCCGTTCGTTTTGAGGCTGTATGCCAACGTTTTCTCAGCGTCACGTGCTATTGCTGGCCAGCTACATCATCATTTTTGGCGGGTTGCTGCTGGTGCTGCCGCTCAAACTGCTGCCCAGCCTGCTGGCCGGCCTGTTGGTCTATGAACTGGTCAACATGCTCACCCCCCAACTGCAACGGCTGATCGAAGGCCGGCGCGCGCGCTGGCTGGCGGTAGCCTTGCTCGGCACGTTGATCGTCAGCGTGCTGGCGCTGATCTTTGCCGGCGCCATCAGCTTCCTGCTCCACGAAGCGGAAAACCCCGGGGCGTCCCTCGACAAATTCATGGGCGTGGTCGACCGCGCGCGCGGACAGTTGCCGCCGTTCCTCGACGCCTACCTGCCCGCAAGCGCCGCCGAGTTCCGCGTGGCCATCGGCGACTGGCTGAGCAAGCACCTCAGCGAGCTGCAACTGGTGGGCAAAGATGCTGCCCACATGTTCGTCACCTTGCTGATCGGCATGGTGCTCGGCGCGATCATCGCCCTGCAGCGCGTGCCCGACCTGACCAAACGCAAACCCCTGGCCGCCGCGCTGTTCGATCGCCTGCACCTGCTGGTCCAGGCGTTTCGCAACATCGTCTTCGCCCAAATCAAGATCGCCGCGCTCAACACCGCCTTCACCGCCGTGTTTCTCGCCGTGGTGCTACCGCTGTGCGGGATCCACCTGCCGCTGACCAAGACCCTGATCGTCCTGACCTTCCTGCTCGGCCTGCTGCCGGTGATCGGCAACCTGATGTCCAACACCCTGATCACCATCGTCGCGCTGTCGCTGTCGATCTGGGTGGCGGTGGCGGCGTTGGGTTACCTGATCGTGATCCACAAGGTCGAGTACTTCCTCAACGCGCGGATCGTGGGCGGACAGATCAGTGCCAAGTCGTGGGAGTTGCTGTTGGCGATGCTGGTGTTTGAGGCCGCGTTTGGCTTGCCCGGCGTGGTGGCAGGGCCGATTTACTACGCGTACCTGAAGAGTGAGCTGAAGCTCGGCGGGATGGTTTAAGCCTGGTATCGGCCGGTCTGGCCTCATCGGGGGCAAGCCCCCTCCCACATTTTGATCTGTGAACACATTCAAAAGTGGGAGGGGGCTTGCCCCCGATGGGCACGACGCGGTCCTTCAGATAAAACTCAGCTGCCGTAGCGCTTGCTGGCCTCAATCGCCAAGCCGCTGCCGATACTGCCAAAGATATTGCCTTCCACATGCCGCGCATTCGGCAGCATCGCCGAGATGCTGTGGCGCAGTGCCGGAATCCCGCTGGAACCGCCGGTAAAGAACACCGTGTCCACCTGGGCCACGCTCACCGAGGCATCGTTGAGCAACTGCGTGACGCTGTTGCGCACGCGCTCCAGCAAACCGTCGATGGCCGATTCAAATAGCGTCCGGCTCAGCTCCACGCTCAACCCTGGCTCAACCCGATCCAGCAGCACATGGCGGCTGTCTTCGTGGGTCAGTTGGATCTTGGTTTCTTCCACTTCCATCGCCAGCCAGTGTCCGGCGCGCTGTTCGATCAGCTTGAACAGGCGGTCGATGCCGCCGGTGTCTTCGATGTCGTAGCGCATGCTGCCCAACGCCAGCTGGGACTTTTGCGAGTACACCGAGTTGATGGTGTGCCAGGTCGCCAGGTTCATGTGGTGGCTGGTGGGCATGTAGGCACCGCTTTTCATGCGGCTGCCGTAGCCGAACAACGGCATCATGCCGTTCAGCGAGAGCTGTTTGTCGAAGTCGGTACCGCCGATGTGCACGCCGCCGGTGGCGAGGATGTCGCTCTGGCGGTTGTCGTTGTGGCGACGGTCCGGCGACAGGCGCACCAGCGAAAAGTCGGACGTACCACCGCCGATGTCGACGATCAGCACCAGCTCTTCTTGCTCGATGGTGGACTCGTAGTCGAACGCCGCCGCAATCGGCTCGTACTGGAACGAGATGTCCTTGAAGCCGATCTTGCGCGCCACGTCGACCAGGGTGTTCTCGGCTTCCTGGTCGGCCATCGGGTCGTCATCGACGAAGAACACCGGGCGGCCCAGTACCACTTCTTCGAACTCTCGCCCGGCGTTGGCTTCGGCGCGGCTCTTGAGTTGGCCGATAAACAGCGCCAGCAGGTCGGTGAACGGCATCGCGGTGCCGAGCACGCTGGTGTCGTGCTTGATCAGCTTGGAACCCAGCAGGCTCTTGAGCGAGCGCATCAGCCGGCCTTCGTAGTTTTCCAGGTATTCGTGCAGGGCCAGGCGACCGTACACCGGGCGGCGCTCCTCGAAGTTGAAGAACACCACCGACGGCAACGTGATCTTGTCGTCCTCCAGCGCGATGAGCGTCTCCTCGCCGGGGCGGATCCAGCCGACGGTGGAGTTGGACGTGCCAAAGTCGATGCCGCAGGCACGGGCTGGGGATGGGTTTTTCATGTCTATCGGGTTCCGGTTGAAAAACGGCCGCGCAGTGTATGCCAGTCGAAGGCGGATGCGTAGGCCGACTATCCGCTAAATCGCGCTTGAAAGTTGGGTATTTGCCCCCACATCTCTTGCATACGGCAAGTGCCGATAACACTTTGACGCACCCCCAGGCCACATCACTCAACAAGTGCAATGCAGCGCACGTTGTGCCCCGGGCTGTGCGATCTCGATTAAGGATGGTGAACCGCCGATGGATTTCAAAGACTACTACAAGATATTGGGTGTCGAGCCGACCGCCGATGACAAGGAAATCAAGGCGGCCTATCGCAAGCTCGCGCGCAAATATCACCCCGACGTGAGCAAGGAAAAAGACGCCGAAGCCAAGTTCAAGGACGCGTCCGAAGCCTATGAGGCGCTCAAAAGCGCCGACAAGCGCGCCGAATACGACGAACTGCGCAAATATGGCCAGCATGGCCAACCGTTCCAGGGACCACCGGGCTGGCAGAGCCGTGGCGGCTTTGGCGGTGGCGGCGGTGGCGAGGACTTCTCGGACTTCTTCAGTTCGATCTTCGGCTCCCGTGGCGACGCCTTTGGTGGCGGCCAGCGTCGGCCTGCCGGGCGCAAAGGCCAGGACGTGGAGATGCAGCTGTCGGTGTTCCTTGAAGAGACGCTGTCCACCGAGTCCAAGCAGGTCACCTTCCAGGTGCCGCAGTACGACGCGTCGGGCCGGCATGTGAGCAACACCACCAAGAGCCTGAACGTCAAGATCCCCGCCGGCGTCACCGACGGCGAGCGCATTCGCCTCAAGGCCCAGGGCGCGCCGGGCATTGGCGGTGGTGCGAATGGCGATCTGTACCTGATCATCAAGTTCGCGCCGCATCCAAAATTCGAAGTGGATGGCGAAAACCTGATCATCAACCTGCCCCTGGCGCCGTGGGAACTGGCGCTGGGTGCTGAAGTACAGGTGCCGACGCTGACCGGTAAGATCAACCTCAAGGTGCCTGCTGGCAGCCAGAACGGCCAGCGCATGCGCGCCAAGGGCCATGGCCTGCTGAACAAGGCCGGGCAGCGCGGCTTCCTGTTCGTGCAGCTCAAGGCGGTAATGCCCAAAGACAGCAGCGATGAGGTCAAGGCCTTGTGGCAGGAGCTGGCGCAAAAGGCGGCGTTCAATCCCCGCGAAAACTTCTGAGGGCGTGAACGCCTGGGCGCCGGTTAATGCGAACGGCGCCCCGTCACGTCCCGGGAAGGGCCGGGTTGCTGTTGATCACCGCTGGGCGGTGTCAGCTCGGCCACCTCCCGGCGTGACAGCTCCAGCAGCTTGAGGTTACGTTCGGTGGCCTGCTCGATTTCCAGCCGGCTCAAGGCTTCGAGGTAGGCGTCATCAAAGGCTTCGTGCGCATCTTCCAGAGCGTTCTGCCGCGCATCGGCATTGCTTTTGAGGGTGGCGAACTCATCGGCGTACCGCTGCTTGAGGTAGTCGACCCAGTAGTCTCGGCTGATCAGGTCCTCGTAAAACATCTCACTGCGTTCCGCGTCGAGAATATTGCGGCGGGCTTCAGCCAGTTCAGTGCCACTGATGGGCCGACTGAAGCGCATGTACCGTGGTTGCCCGGGCAACTCCAACTGGTCCGGCCAACCCCTGGCCAGGCCGATGCGGTATGACAAGCGCACTTCCGCCACGTCCGAGAGTGGAACCAGCGCTCTGTCGGCCTCGACTTCGGCTCTGCCCAGCCGGAACAACTGCCGGGACAAGTTCAACAGGGCCGCACCTCTCAGATCCAGCCGCGCCGTATCGACGTTGAGCAACGCATTGTGCTCGTAGACCCGGACTTCCAGCCCGCTGAAGGTGAGGATGCGCCCATCGACGCAAGTGCCGTGGGTATGTGACATGGCGAACAGCGTCTGGCGCAACTCAGTATTGTCGGCGGCCGCTTCCAGCACGTTGCGCACGCGTTGCGAAAGATCGGCGCGACCAGCACCGAACTCCATGGTGTCCTGCAAGCGTTCGAGCAAGTGAAAAAACGCCTGGTGATCCGGTTCGGCCTGCAGTTGTGCCCAGATCTCCCGTAGCCTGCCTTGCTCGGTGAGAGGCAGGTCGTCTATCCAGGGCACGGGTTGTTCAACCGGGGCGGGTTGCCCGGGGAGGTCTTCGTCAGGTTGTTCAGGAAAGAGCTCGTCGGGTTCAGGCGATGATGGCAGCGCGTCGCCCATCATTGTCTGGATTTCCCGTCGTGACAGGCCCAGCGCCGAGTCGCGTCCCGTGCGGTCCAGATACTCGATAAGCGCTGTCAGGCTGTCGTGGGACAATGGGTTTTCGGAGATGTCGGTACCCTCCATCAAGGCATCATGGCTGCCATTCAGTGCCTCGGAAGGGATTGAGCTGATGTCATTGGCGCTCAGGTTGAGTGTGCGCAGATGACCGGCTTCCAATGTGCCGGCCGGCCAATCCGTGAGGCGGTTACCGCTCAGGTTCAGCACCTCGAGGGGCGAGCCAGGCTCAATACTGAAGAACTCCATCAGGTTGTCGCTCAGGTTCAGCTGTTGCAGGTGTGGCCATTCATCCAGGCCGATGGCCAATTCATCGTCGAATCGGTTGGAGGACAGATCCAGCTCCCGCAACTCAGGCATTTCTGTGAGCGCTGCGGGCAGGCCCTGCAGCTCGTTACCCGTCAATCGCAATGAGCGCACACCGGAAAGCCCTGCGAGGAAACCGTTGGAGCCTTGCTCGGCGAACTGGATGCCGCTCAGGTCCAGGTGTTGCACGTGGGTGAAGTCCGCCGCCAGCATGGGCAGATTGTCCAGTTGCAAGCCGTTGAAACTCAGGGTCTGGCCCGCCGTATCTGCCGCCAGTCCCTGGCGCCAGCACGTGATGATGCGTTGCGCGGCCTGGTTGCGACGGCTTGCCACGGTCCAGTCTGTGGCTTGTGAGCCCCGCGTGTACAGCCAGCCATTGAGCTGGCGTGTCAGCGCGTGCAGGGCCTCATTCCAGACGTCGATCAGTGCGTTCAAATGCGCTTCGCTGGCACCTCCCGCGCGCAGACGTGCCAGCCATTGCTGCAGCGCCTGCTCGTCCATGGCGGGCTGCAAGCGCTGCAGGCGTTGCGGCAGGGGCAGGCCGGGTTCGGCGCTGGGCAGGTCGAGCAGGTGGCGGGTCAATGAGGCTCCGCTTTCGGTCTCGGGGAATACGTTGGTGGGCGGT
Source organism: Pseudomonas allii (assembly GCF_055380095.1). Classification (NCBI taxonomy): domain Bacteria; kingdom Pseudomonadati; phylum Pseudomonadota; class Gammaproteobacteria; order Pseudomonadales; family Pseudomonadaceae; genus Pseudomonas; species Pseudomonas allii. The sequence goes on from NZ_AP039450.1 coordinate 650,185, forward strand.
TCCTCATAGGCAAAACGCTCCAGGGCTCCGGCGGGCAGGCCCCGGGCGGTTTCAACCCGCTGTCGGGCCACAGCCAGCGCGCCTTCGGAAACCTGGCTCAACGGCGTACCGACCACGTTGGTACTGAGCAGCAGCTCGTCTCTGGTCAGGATTGCCTCGGGCAACGCGGTGATGCGGGTATTGCGCAGGTTCAGCGAGGCCAGTTGCGGCAAGTCCTCGAGACCGGTCGGCACTTGCAGCAAGTTTGTTTCTCGCAGGTTCAGGGTCCTGAGCCGGTGCAAGTGAGCGACTTCCAGCCTCGTCAAGGGGTTGCCTTGCAGCGAGAGGTGTTCCAGCACGGGGAATTCCTGGAGCTCGGCGGGTGCGGCGGCCAGGTCGCAGTAGTTCAGTTCGAGGGTGCGTGCCTGAGTGAAGGCCCGTATGAAACGGCTTACCTGCTCCATGGGCACGCGCAGGTTCATCAGGCGCAATGCAGTGGTGTGGGGGAAACTGTTGGCTGGCAAGTCGGGCAGGCTCGAGGGGCTGAAGCCACGTAGATCCACCTCCAGAAATGAACTCGGCCGCACGCGCAGCGGGTCAGCCGCCGCGTAGTGGTTGAGCAGCCCGCGACTCCATTGCACCCGCAAGTAACCGCCCATCCAGCGTTGGTTCGCATGTTCAACCTCGTGGGGAGGGCGCAACCACTCATTCAACCTGCGGTCGATTCCGCTGTACTGCTCGCTCAGCGCCTCAATCGCTACAAAGCGGGCATGGTGACCGACCCAGCGTTCGGCAAAGGTGTTGATCAACACCTGCGAGTCCCGCGCCGGTTCCGTCAGGCGCGACAGTTCCCCGGCACAGTATTCCCGGACCATTTCCTCAAGGTCGATCAAGTGAACTGGTCGGTCGTTCAGCCGTGTATAGAGCGCCCTGAAGCTGTCGCGCGACAGTCTCGACCAGCTTAGCGAAAGACCGGCCAGCAAGCGTTCGTGGCCCTCCAGCAGTTCGGCCGGAATGCTGTCGATGCTGGTGCCGCGCAGATTCAGGCGCTCAAGGTGGGGCAGTTCCAGCACGCCAACCGGCCAGTCAGTTACCTGGGAGCCAAATATTTCCAGCTGGCGCAGCCGCGTCAGGCGGCTGACGTCCAGCAGGGGCTGGCTCATCGGTGGGAACACGTTGTTGTTGGCAATGCTTAATTCTTCCAGCTGGCTGAGGCTGCCCAGGGTGTTGATGTTTTCGGCCGAGAGGGGCGAGAAGAGCTGTAGCCTCGTCAGCCTTGGCCACCGCGTCAACGTCTCGAACTGGTTGATGCTCCGAGGGCCGGTGACGAAGATATGCAGGCTTTCCACGCGGGGGAACAGGCCTGAAAGTTGTTCCAGCGGTTGGCCGTGCGTGACCAACGCGCGCACATGGGAAAAGTCCGCAGTCAACGGCGGCAATGGGGCGTCGGTGGTGAGTTCAAGTCGAGCGGCTGTCTGCACGTCATTGGCGAGGGGCGCATTTCGCCAACTGGCCCTGAGGTTTTCGGCGGTGGCGCTGCGCTGCATGGCTTCAGGCGAGGTGGGCGGCTGCGTTTCAACCCATTGCGTCAGCGTGGCTTCCAGGGTTTCCCATTCACGCCCGCGTGCCTGCAACAGCCCGTAGATCTGCGCGTCGGTTTGCCCGGCGCGGCGTTGCTGGAGGATAAAGCCGTTGGCCTGCTCGTCGCTCAAGTCGGGGTACAGGTCCTGCACGCGTGTCACCAGGGACGGGTCCATGCCGGCGCCACGGCCGCTGGCATAGTAGCCGGCCTGATTCACGCCGATGCGCGCCGGTGGCTTGAACCGCATCGACTCACCACGTGGCTGGCCCAGCCACTGCGGCGCCAGATGACTGTGCTCGACCGCGCTGCGAATGATGCTGCGCTGCAACTCGGCCTGTTGGCCCACATGGGGCACGCCCAACGCCTGGCGCGCTTCGTCGGGCAGGGCATGCAGCACCGACGCGTAGAAGTTGTCGCCATACCTGGGCAGGCTGTTGAGGGCCTCACCACGTTCGTCGAATGCCTGGTAGACCGGACCTTTTTTGACCAGGAATTTGCGCTGCATCGCGTCCTGGTTGCCGATGGCGTCGATCAGCCGGCCCCCCACGTGTTCATCGCGGATTTCCAGGCGCACCGCGTCCGACCAGCCAGGCAGTTTCTGCAATGCATGCAGGGCCAGGCGCTTGCTGTCGGTGGTTGCGATGTGATCCGTGTGCAGCCCGGCATAGGCGCGAGCCTGGCGCCCCTGTCGCGCATACCAGCGGCCTTCTTCGAGCAAGGCCAGCGGCACTTTGCCGGCGCTTTCCAGGCGCACGAGGGCTTCGGTGCTGGCGTGGGCCAGGATGTCTTGCGCTGCGGGTTGGCTCAGCCCCGGGCAGGCCTTGCGCAATTGTGTGATACGCAGGTCAGTAGGCTTGGGGCCTTCATAGAGGCTCTCGAAAATCGCCGGGCGACGGGTCTGCGCAAAGTCGGTGATCTGTTTTCTGAACTCCACCGGCCAGGCCTCCCGCACCCGTGCCGCCTCGGCGCCGAGCAGGTCGGTGATCTCATCCTCGTCCAGCGCCGCCAGGATACGTGCCGGCAACCCGCTGCCCAGCACCTCCGCGCGGCTCATGCGGATGGGCGCCTTGGCGCGCACACCGGCATACAAGCGCTCAACGCCGTACTGCACGGATTTTCCCGTCAGGCCCGGACCGTCAAAGACCTCCAGCACCCGACCCGTCGGCCAGCGGGGCAACTCAGTGACCAGCGGCAGGATATACAGATAACGTTCATCCACCGCCGTGCCGCTCTGCACCTGGCTGATCACGTCTTCGACGCCCCTGTCGGCCTCAAACAGGCGCATGGCATCCGTCAACTCGGGCGGCGGCGGCTGGTTGTCCAGGTGTGCCTTGCGCAGGGTGTTATCGCTGACGCCGCTGACTTCAGCGATCTTCAACAGTTGCTCGTCGGAGTATTGCTCGGTCGCGTGGCCCAGCCGGCGTAGCAGGGTCAGCCGGTCCCAGGCCAGTGGGCGTTCCAGGGTGTGGCGCCAGGCGCCTTGGCCGTTGTGCCGTAGCAGCGGCTGATACGCATCGGGATCGCTGGGGTGCTGGATGCGCCATTCGCCAGGTTTTGTACCTTGGCTGATTTCGTAGTGTTTACCGTCCTGGCGGATATAGGTTTTGCCGTTGACCGCATAGCGTCCCTGGGGATCGGGGCTGGCATCGGCTGCCAGGGCCACGTCACTTTCATAGGCTTTCAGGTCGGGCTTCCACAGGCGGGTTTTCCCACTGGGCAGGGTAACCGGCTGCAACCCCTCGACCACTGGCTCGGCCGGGACCGCTGTCAGTTTGGCCAAGCCGCTTCCCACGCCGACTTGAGCGGCGAGCAGCACCAGGTTTTCCGCCACATCGATCAGGTGGGCCTTGGCAGCCTTGCGATCACCTTCGGTCCACTCTTTCACCCCTTCGAAGGTTTCGTACAGCAGTTGACCGGCCATCACCGCAATCATGACTTCGCCCAGCCCTGGCACGAATATCGACACCCCGGTCAACAGCAACATGCCGATATTGAGCAGCGCCGCCAGTTTGCGCGAACGCACGGTGGCATCCACCTGCGCGGTGGGCACGGCGTGGCTGCGGGCGTCGGCGTAGACTTTGGCGCGGTGTTGCTCGTAGAGGTAGGTCCACAGGTCAAAGTTATCGACCCAGAAGATGCCACTGTGCACGGGCGCGATAACGACAGGGTTCAGGTAGGGATCGTCGTTGGCCACCTGCTGGATCGGGTTGGGCGGTGGCAGGGTGTTGACCCGGCTGAACAGGGAATACGGGTCGAGTCCTTGGCGTATCTGGTTCAGCAGGGGCGCATAGGGGGCCAGGTCCTGGGCAACAGTGGTTTCCGAGGTGTCCTGGGTGAACTGGCTGAAGTAGTCCGCGCGGTCGGCGTAGTCGACGAACTGGCTGAAAAAGCGCTGGTAGGCGGTGGGGCTGCCGGCCGAGGCTGGTGGCGTGTCGCGGGCGGTGAGGCGTTGTTTGAACATGGGCTTGAGTTGCGCCACGGTGTAGCGCTTGAGCGGCGATTGCGGATCGTCAGGGATGTACAGCAGTAACTGGCTTGCGCTGTGCAGTTCTCCACTGACCAGGAACACCACCACGCCGGTCAGGCGGTGCTTCATCAAACTCAAGTCACGAAACCAGATGCGCTCGCCGTTCAGCATCGGTTCGGTTTCGCCGCCGACCACCGAGAGCACCATGCGGTAGTCAGCGTCGGTGATGTCTTTTTTCAGCAATGCCTGTTCAGCTGCAACGCGCAGGGCGGCCTTGTGGGCGGCGATGAATTTGTCGCGTAATACGGCCTGTGTGACTGCGTCTTTGGGCTCCAGATAGTCCTTGAGGTAAGCCTGGTATTTCGCGCCGATATCCAGCGAGCGGCACAAACCGGTGAACTGCGCCACGGTCAGCGTCGTGGTGATCGGCTCAAAATCGTCCCCGGCCTTGATCACGAACCCCGACGACGGATGAAAGGCGTCCGCCTCACATTCAGCCTCTTCGAAGTTGTGCAGGGCGGCTTGCAACAGCGGCAGCTTCAAGGCTTCGAACCAGCCGGCGGTGATCGAGAAGATGCCGACGGTGATGGATTTTCTGAGCCTCAGAAAGGTTTTATCGACATCCAGCTGCACCTTGAACTGATCGCTCAGCGCCTTGACCAGCAGGGGCCTGGCGAAGGTGTCGATGTCTTGCAGCGTCGACATCGCCTTGTCCAGCTTACCTTGCGCGGTGAAGCTGGCGACGACGCTGTCTTCCAGCGTCTTGCGTTGCGCCGCCGAGGCCTGTTGATACCAGGCGGGCAGCACGGCATCCGAGTGTTTGAGTGCGCTGCGGTAGGACGGAGGCACGTCTGTCAGCCAGGCCGGTATGGCGTCTTTGAGCAAGTCATGGTGGTGGCTGTCAGTGACGGATGGAGACTCAGGCATGGTGTCGCTCCTGCAATGAATGGGGGAGCCGACAGCACATCACGCGTTCAGGCGCGGGCAGCGGTAGATAGGTAGGGCCGACGGCCGGCAGGGGCGACCTAGGATTGCGCGATTGTCAGATCACACGGTAGTCACCTTATGTCCGCGCCAACCTCTCCACCTGCACCCATTGAACAAGGCCAACATTACGCTCTGATCAAACAGGCGATTGCGCCGTGCCTGAGCCAGGCCTCGCCCTCGCGTCGCCTGGCGCTCAAGCAAACCCCGGCACAGATTCCCGATTGGTACGCCGCCGCCGCCCAGCCGCGTAAAGACCAAATCAAGGCGTTGCTGGACGCGCGTTGCTCGTCGCTCAATGAGTTGGAAAAGTCCCTGGCGAAGCTGCAGTCGGTGACAGCCTTCGCACAGCCGTTGCTGGAAGCGGCGCTCAAGCAGGCCGGTTTCGAACTGGACGTCAATCAAACCTGGCTGCGGCTATACAGCCCGGTCGAAGATGCTTTTGGTGTGGCGACCGGCGGGTTCAAGACCAAGACCTTTTCGTTGTTGCAGGCAGCCTTGAACAACTTCGAGGCGCGGGAGGCCGAGGTCGGATTTTTCAATGCATTTTCCGGGTTCATCACCACGCCCGATGCCCGCGGGCACTTCGAGCGGCACCCCACGACACTGAAGATCGAGACGTTTGCCCGGCTTTGCCGTGGCCTGGACCTGGGCGCGAAGTACCAGGCACACCTCAAGTCTTTCCTGCAGCCACAGGATGCGGTCGCCGAAGGCGTGCTGCGCGAGCGCTACCTGAAGCATCAGAAGGCAGCGTTCGAAGCGGCAGCCTGCCTGGCCCTGCTCAAGGGCGATATCGATGACAGCGACCATGCCCTGTTGATGCGCGTGCTGGCCGGCGAGCCGCAGATCATGCTGGGCGACAAGCAGGTGTGGTACCGCGTGCCGTGCCTGATGAACCTGCGCCTGCAGGATTGCCTGGTGATCGACCCCTGCGTCAAATACCGCTACTCCACATGGGTGATCGTTTATATCCCGGACGACCCTGACCACCCGATCAAGCGCTACGCCTCTTACGATGCCTTCAGCAACGCCATGACCGACCGTCTCAAGGCCGGACCGGGGAGCGGTGCCGATCGCTCTCAAGTCGCACCGGCCACGGACTACCAGCGCTTCATCAGCCAGTTCGTCGCCTACCAGCACCGGCCCTACTACTTTCGCCGGCTCACCGAGCTGGTGCTGGATGCGCCGCCGCAGCCCTTCGCTTTGCAATGGATACGCTCGGAGTGGGGCCAGTACATCACCGAGCTCTTCAGCCCACCGGCCATCACAGGGATCGCCTCGATCTTCGGCGACCCCGAACCCCAGGTGCACGTACCGATCACCGCCCCTGAATTCGATGTCAATGCAGCTTCGATCAAGGGCCTCTGGGAGGAAGTGGACCTGTGGCCCCATCGCTACGAAAACCTGCGTACCCGGCTGTACGCTGATGCACGCGCCCAGGCCGTGAGCACGGCGGATGCCGACAAAGCTGAACGGTCTCGGCGCCTGGAGCACTATCTGAATATCGGTTTGTTTGGCGTGAACCTGCTGGGCATGGTAATCCCACCGTTGGGTGTGGTGATGTCATTGGTGACGGCCGGGCAGTTGTTGTACGAAGTGCTGGACGGTGCTATCGATTGGGCGCAGGGCGACCGTGAAGCCGGCTGGGCGCATATCACCGATGTCATTGAAAACCTGGCGCTGCTGGCGATCGGTGCGACCGTCAGCCATCTCACACTTTCACCCTTTATCGAACAGCTCAAAGCGGTGCAATTACCCGGCGGCAAGACCCGGCTGTGGAAGCCGGACCTGTCGGCCTACGAACACCCGTCGCCGTTGCCCCAAGGCTCGGTCGCGGATGTGCGCGGGCTCCACCGGGTCGGTGGCAAACAGGTGCTGGAACTGGAAGGCAGGCGCTATGCCGTGCAGCAGGACGCCGAGACCGAGGGCTACCACGTGGTGCATCCAACGCGCAGTGACGTCTACCAGCCCCGGCTGACCGCCAACGGCAGCGGTGCCTGGAACCATGAACTGGAACAGCCGTTGCGATGGCGCGGGGCAACCCTGATGCGACGCCTGGGGCCCGTGATGGAAGGCTTCAGCGACGTCGAACTGGAGCAGATCCGTCGGGTCAGCGGGGTTGAGGCAGACCGGCTGCGTCGTGTGCATGCCGAAGGCGAGCCCGTGCCGGCGATCCTGCTGGACACCGTGCGCCAGTTCCGGGCCTATCACGATGCGGTGGCGGTGGCCGAAGGGATCGGCCAGGGCAGGCTCTCCAGTGCCCTGTGCAGCTTCCCGGCCTCGCTGGTCACTGAGCTGAGCGGATGGCCGGAGCACTTGGCGCTCGAAGCCTACTCGGACGCCGAACCGCGCAGCGTGTCGGCCAAGTACGGTTACTCAAAGGCCATTGCGCGGGACACACTGCGCATCAGCCGCATGGCGTTGATGAGAGGGGAGTTGCCCGCGGCTGTCATCGGCTTTTTGAGTGAAGCACAAACCCACGCGTTACTGCCCGGCTACACCCCAAGGACCCCGGAACTACGCATTGGCGCCTTGCGCAAACGCCTGCAGGACTTCGCGGTGAGCCAGCGCGCCCGGTTGATGCGCAGCCTGTACGCCGAGCAGCAACCCACTGCGCAGCCCGCCACCCAATTGATTACACGCCAGTTTCCACGCGTGCCGGCGCTGATGGCCGAGGAGCTATTGGTCGGCGCTACGCGGCAGGAATTGCGCACCCTCAACACTGACCAGCGCGTGCCGTTGCGCATTGCCGAGGCCGCACGCCAGGCGCAGCAGCAAATGCGCCTGGCCCACGCCTATGAAGGGCTATACCTGGAAGCGCTGGCGGACAAGGATACCGAGGTCCTGGCGCTCAACACACTTCAGTCCCTGCCGGGGTGGAAGGACGACCTGCGCCTGGAAGTGCGCGACGGCGAGCTGGAAGGGGAGTTGCGGGCCAGCTTCGGCGCCGAAGACGCCTCCGAGCGCAAGGTGCTGGTGCGGGTCGGCGAGGGCCGTTATCAGGCGCGCAATATACGCGATGAAACCCTGCACGAAACCGAAGACCTGTATGCGGCCCTGCAACATGCCCTGACCGATGCGCACCGTCGGGCCATCGGCTTGCCGAGCATCAAACAAGGTCCACAACTGAAGGCAAAGATCGTTGAAGGCGCGCTGCCACGGGATCAACTGCGGCCATTGCTCAAGATGCAGCAACGCCGCTACCGCTTTGCCGACCGCCCCTCGATGCGCCTGCCCGGCGGGCGGCTGGGGTATCGATGGAGCAATCATGGCCAGGACACTGCCTGGGGGCGCATCGTCGAGGAGCGCGTGCGCAGCCTCTACCCCACGTTGACCAGCGAACAGGTGAGCGCGTTTGTCGATGGGTTAGGCGTGGAGCAGCACGCGAAGCTCAAGACCCTGGAACTGGAATATAAAACCTTCGACAACGCGTTGCAGAACTGGCTGCGCGAGCACGTCCGGCAAGTGTCCGCAGAGGCTCGCCGCTCTGGCGCGTTCCTGCACCAGCGGCGTGCGCGCTTGAGGATCGTCAGGGCCTTGCGCGAAGCATGGCGTCGCACCGGAAGCGAGGACCTGGATATCAGCGGGTATTCCCATGGCCAGGTCATTGACCTGTCTGGAGAGGACCTGTTCGACCAATTGGAAGAACTGCCCCTGCTGACGGTCAACTTCGATCACGTCTCGGCCCTTGAACTCTCGGGCGCCGGCATCGAGACCGATCCCACCCCGTTCCTGCGCCACTTCAAGCGCCTGCGCCGTCTCGGCCTGGAGAGCAACGAGCTGACGGTGCTGCCCGAGGCAATCGGGCAGATGTTGCGTTTGACTGCGTTGGACTTGTCCGAAAACCAGATCGTCCTGGACGCGCACGCCGTCGATCACCTTAAAGGGCTGACGCAACTGAACTACCTGGGACTGGAGAGCAATCCGCTTCTGCTGGCACCGGATATCGGCCGCATGCCGGACTTGAGCATGCTGCTGCTCGGCGATACCGGGCTCCATACCTGGCCACCAGGCCTGTTTGATCAACCCCGTGCGCGCTCTTTCGTACTGGACCTGAGTGCCAATCGGTTGGACAGCGTGCCGCAGGTCGACGCAGGTTCAAGCCAGGCGAACATCGTGGCGCGCACCCGTATCAGCTCGGAACCGCAGTACATTTCCGCGCAGAACCTGGATGTGATCAGGGGCTATCGGCAATCGGTAGGGCTGGAGCCTGATCGACCCTATCCACCCAGGGGCGTGCTCGACAGCATCCATTGGCGCACGGGCTTGAGTGACGAGCAGTGGCTCGCCAAACAGCCCGTGTGGGACAGCCTCGAACACGAGCACGGCTCCGAGCCTTTTTTTAACGAGTTGCGCAAACTGTCCGAGTCCGCAGATACCCTTGAGGAGGGCGCCGCCAAAGCCGACCTGACGCGCAAAGTGTGGACCATGATCGAGGCTGCAGCTGCGCACCGTGCCTTGCGTGAAAAGCTGTTCATCATGGCCGCGGCACCCACCACCTGTGTGGATGCCGGCGCTCAACTGTTCAACGCCATGGGTGTGGAAGTATTGGTCGCCCAAGCCTACGAGTTGGTGGCCGAGGACCTGGTGGAGCGCCAATTGCTCGAGCTGGCGCGCGGCAAGTCGCGCTTGGACGAACTGGGCCGGATCGCCCACGGCAGGGTCAGTGAACTGGTGGCTCAGGGGCGCACATTCCCCGAGTACGATGCCGACGGCCACCGCGTCACGCATCGTGATGCCGAAGGCAACGTGATGCGGGACATCGACGAGGTAGAGATCTACCTGATTTACGCCACCGAGTTGGCTTCCGAGGACAAACTGGACTTGCCTTGGCAATCGGCGCGCATGATGTTCAAGGAGCCGGATGTGACCCCTGCCATGATCGAGCAGGCACGCGTGCGAGTACTTGCCCTGGAAGAGGGCGACCTGTTGCGCAAGTCGATTGGTGAGCAGCCGTTTTGGCTGGGCTTTCTCAAGCAGTCCAATCCTGGGCCGTTCCAGGCGATGCAGGCCGAGGCCGAGGCGGCGTTCGATCGGTACGCCACCTCGGACCCGGCGCGGTTCGAGGCTGAAATGGCGAACCTGGCGACACAAGACAAGGCCCTGGTCGCCAAGCTGACCGGCCAGGCCCTGGACCGTGCGCGGTTGCCGCTCATCGGCGCGCCGTTCGTGGCCTAGAACAGGAAATAGCGCTGCGCCATCGGCAGCACATCCGCCGGTTCGCACCACAGCAGTACGCCGTCGGCCTTGACCTGGTAGGTCTGTGGGTCGACTTCGATGTGGGGCAGGTAGTCGTTGTGGATCAGGTCGGTTTTCTGCACGTCGCGACAGCCCTTGACCACGGCGATCTGCTTTTTCAAACCCAGGGCTTCGGGTAAGCCGGCGTCCTGCGCGGCCTGGCTGATAAAGGTCAGGCTGGTGGCGTGCAGGCTGCTGCCGAAGCTGGCGAACATGGGGCGGTAGTGCACCGGTTGCGGTGTTGGGATCGACGCATTGGCGTCGCCCATCAGGCTGGCGGCAATTGCCCCGCCCTTGAGGATCAGCGTCGGCTTGACGCCGAAGAACGCCGGGCGCCACAGCACCAGGTCGGCCCATTTGCCGACCTCGATGGAGCCGACGATATGGCTGACGCCGTGGGTGATCGCCGGGTTGATGGTGTACTTGGCGATGTAGCGTTTGACGCGGAAGTTATCGTTGCCCGCACCGTCGCCCGGTAGGGCGCCGCGTTGTTTTTTCATCTTGTCGGCGGTCTGCCAGGTGCGCGTGATCACTTCGCCGACACGGCCCATGGCCTGGCTGTCGGAACTGATCATGGAGAACGCACCCAGGTCATGCAGGATGTCTTCGGCGGCAATGGTTTCGCGGCGGATGCGGCTTTCGGCGAACGCCACGTCTTCGGCGATGCTCGGGTCCAGGTGATGGCAGACCATCAACATGTCCAGGTGTTCGTCGATGGTGTTGCGGGTGAACGGCCGCGTCGGGTTGGTGGAGCTGGGCAGCACATTCGCAAAGCCGCAGGCCTTGATGATGTCCGGCGCATGGCCGCCCCCGGCGCCTTCGGTGTGGTAGGTGTGAATGGTGCGGCCTTTGAACGCGGCGAGTGTGGCCTCGACGAAGCCGGATTCGTTGAGGGTGTCGCTGTGGATCGCCACCTGCACGTCGTACTCGTCGGCCACGCTCAGGCAGTTGTCGATACTGGCGGGGGTGGTGCCCCAGTCTTCGTGCAGCTTCAAGCCGATGGCACCGGCCTTGACCTGCTCGATCAAGGGTTCCGGCAGGCTGGCGTTGCCCTTGCCGGTAAAGCCGATGTTCATCGGGAACGAATCGCTGGCTTGCAGCATGCGCGCCAGGTGCCACGGGCCTGAGGTGCAGGTGGTGGCGTTGGTGCCGGTGGCCGGTCCCGTGCCGCCGCCGATCATGCTGGTGATGCCGCTGTCCAGCGCCTCTTCGATTTGTTGCGGGCAAATGAAGTGAATGTGCGTGTCGATGCCGCCGGCGGTGAGGATCATGCCTTCACCGGCGATCACTTCGGTGCTGGCGCCGATGGCCATGGTCACGCCGGGCTGGATATCCGGGTTGCCAGCCTTGCCGATGGCGTGGATGCGGCCATTCTTCAAGCCGACGTCGGCCTTGACGATGCCCCAGTGGTCGATGATCAGGGCGTTGGTGATCAGCGTGTCGACCACTTCATGGGCGAGCAACTGGCTCTGGCCCTGGCCGTCGCGGATGACTTTGCCGCCACCAAATTTCACTTCTTCGCCGTAGACGGTGAAGTCCTGCTCGACTTCGATGAACAGCTCGGTGTCGGCCAGGCGGACCTTGTCACCGACGGTGGGGCCGTACATGTCGGCGTAGGCTTGGCGGCTGATTTTCATGTGGTTGCCCTGAAGATATGTGTTGAATGTGAGATCGCTATCGGGGGCAAGCCCCCGCCCACCTACGGTCAAAGTGTGGGAGGGGGCTTGCCCCCGATAAGGCCCTAAAGATCACCCATGATCCGACCTGCAAACCCGAATACCCGCCTGCCACCACTCAGATCCACCAACTCGACCTCGCGGCTCTGCCCCGGCTCAAAGCGCACTGCCGTGCCCGCCGGAATATTCAGGCGCATGCCACGGCTCGCAGCACGGTCAAACGTCAGCGCGTCATTGGTCTCGAAAAAATGGTAGTGCGAGCCCACCTGGATCGGTCGGTCGCCACTGTTGGCCACGCTGAGGGTGACGGTGCGCCGGCCGACGTTGAGTTCGATGTCGCCAGGCTGGATCCGGTATTCGCCAGGAATCATGCAGGTTGCCCCAGGGTCTTGAAGTAGATGGCGGTCGGGCTGTAGCGCCCGTCCGGGCTTTGGCAGTAGTCGGGCAGTTCGCCGATCTTGGTGTAGCGCAATGACTGGTAGAAGGCTTCGGCCGGGGAGCCGGCTTCGGTGTCCAGGTACAGCAGGCCGCGCTTGTGCTGGCGTGCGGCGAGCTCCAGGGTGTGCATCAGTTGCTGGCCCAGGCCATGGCGCCGCGCGCTGCTGTGCACCAGCAGCTTTTGCACTTCGGCGCGGTTGAGGCCGTTGGCTTTCTGGCACAGCGCTAACTGCACACTGGCGATCACCTGTTCGTCGCGCACCACTACCCACAGCAGCAGGCTCGCGTCTTCGATGCTCGCCTGCACGGTGCCGAGATAAGCCCGCGCCTGGGCCTCATCGAAGTCCGCCATGAAGCCGACCGAAGCGCCATGCTTGACCGCGTCCAGCAACAGCTCGATCAAGCCCAGGCGGTAGTGGGCAAAACTTTCAGCATTGACTCGACGCAACTGCGCGGCGTTCATCGATCTCACTCCTTGGGCGGTTCGGCGCCCGGGTTCAAGGCCAGTTGCATGAAGGTCAGGTCCAGCCAGCGGCCGAACTTGATGCCCACCTGCGGCATTTGCCCGGTGGTGACGAAGCCCAGGCGCTCATGCAGGTGGACCGAGGCCTGGTTGCCGCTTTCGATGGCGGCGACCATCACATGTTTGCCGCACTCACGCGCACGTTCGATCAACGCTTGCATCAGCCGTGGGCCGAGGCCTTTGCCGCGCTGGTCGTTACGCACGTACACCGAGTGCTCGACGCTGTAGCGGAAGCCTTCGAAGGGACGCCAGTCGCCGAACGAGGCGTAGCCGGTGACCTCATCGTTTTCCACCGAGACCAGGATCGGATAACCCTGGGCATGCCGCGCGCTTAACCAGGCCTGGCGGTTGCCCAGGTCCACCGGCTGTTCGTTCCAGATCGCCGTGGTGTTCAGCACCGCATCGTTGTAGATATCGCGGATCGCTGGCAGGTCGTTTTGGGTTGCATCACGAATCATGAGCAGGCCTCACGCGATGGGTTGGTGAACGGTGACCAGTTTGGTGCCGTCGGGAAAGGTGGCTTCCACCTGGATATCCGGGATCATTTCCGGGATGCCTTCCATCACCTGTTCGCGGCTGAGCAGGGTGGTGCCGTAGTGCATCAGGTCGGCCACGGTGCGGCCGTCACGGGCGCCTTCCATCAGCGCGGCGGAGATGTAGGCGATGGTTTCCGGGTAGTTGAGCTTCACTCCGCGCGCCAGCCGGCGTTCGGCCACCAGGCCTGCGGTGAAGATCAGCAGTTTGTCTTTTTCCCGTGGGGTCAGGTCCATGGTTCAGGTGCTCCAGATTCGTGGTGAAACGGCTTCCCGGCCCAGCACCGCCGGGCGCAACAGGCGCCATAAATCGATCAGCCATGCCCGCGCCAGCAGCGCTTCACTGGCCAGGCAGCGGGCGACCAGCAAGCCCGGCAATTGGGTCAGGTCGCCGCGCACGGCGTGGGGCAGGGCGCGGCAGGTTTCCAGCAGTTCGGGTTCGATATCGCCGGTGAGCAGCAGCGTCGCGAACACCGGCTGGCCATCCAGCCCGATGGGCGACTCCAGCAAGCCGTCGGCGCCCACAATGCGCTGGCGTTCATGCCAGAGCAACTGGCCGTCGCGGCGAATATCCAGCTGTGCTTGAAAATGCCCCAGATCGAAGCGTTCACCACTGGCCGGTCGACCCAGGGCAACCACGTCCCAGTAAAACAGGCGGGCATCGCCCCGCAGGTCGATGCGCGTGGTGAGTTCGGCCTGGGCTGCGCTGAACACGATGGTTTCCTGGGGCAGCCACTCCAGCGTGGCACCGGCCTCAACCTTCAATTCGAGTTGCTGGAACGCTGGGCCCTTGGCGCGATACCACTTGGCGGCGCCGGGGCTGGTCAGTTGGGCCCAGGCGCCTTCGGCGACATGGGCGCGGATGTCCAGGCGATCGCCACCGGCAATTCCGCCGGGCGGGTGCACGATGATGTGCTGGCACACCTCGGGGCCTTCGGCGTACAGGTGCTTTTGCACCCGCAGCGGGCCCATATGACGGCGCATCACCGGGCGCGTGGTGTCACCGAAACGCGCATAGCCGAGTTCCAGCTCGGCATGCCAGCTGGGGGTGAACAGGGCGGTGGAGACGGGCAGGTTCATGGTGAGTGCTTGAGGTCTTTTTTGAACAGCTTTTCCTCAGGTGTAGCAAAGGACGTGCCGGGGTGGAACGCGGATTAGAGGTCGGTCCTGGTGGAGGTGTGCACTGTTGTGGTGCCGTACCGTCTTGAGCGATTTATTCAATGCGCTGTTGTGGTGCGTCCGGCCAGATATAGTTAGGCCCCTTCGGGAAGGGCGGGAGCGTTAGATGGGCGTTTCTTCCTCGACCCTTCCCGAAGGTGCTGCACGATGGACATTCATGACACGCCACAACCCGACGGTGTTCGGCAAAACCCCGTCTCAGGTGGGCACCTGCCCGCCCTCAGCCCACCCTTTATCAGCGCCGATGATGCGGCGTATTGGGCCCATACCCAAATAGGCAGCAAGCGCGATCGCGAGTACGGCGGTGCGATTCTCAAGCACGCAGGCCGGTACTTCGCGACAGTGCCCAAGCCCGGCGCCACCAAGCAGATAGCGCTCGACAGTGTGCTCCCGATCAGCGATGGCAAGCCGGTTCTGCCGGCGGATTACACCTGCTCCGGGTTTTACCACTCCCACCCTGATACCGATGATGATTTTCCCTCAAGGATGTTCCCGGCCAGGCAGCGTTCAATGCTGCGCGGCTTGTTTTCATACCCCGACATGCAGGTCATTTTCCGCTTGAGCGGCCACGTTCCGGCGCATTACCTGTCTGGTCCAGATGGTACTTTGTTGAAATTCGTCGTGCGCACCTCGGCAAAACTGCAGGCGTTTCTGACCCGGCTGGACCCCACCAGCCACCCCGAGATCGACTTTTTCACGGACTATGTGCCGCAGGTGGCCGAGGCCGGTGCCTTGTGGGTGCTGGTGGCCAACGCTGCCTGGGGTGGTGTGCGCGGGCGGGTCAGCAAAGACTGGGTGCTCAAGGAATGGGTGAAGAACACACCCTTGAAGGGCGGCGAGCGGATGCAACCGTTCTCTTCCGCTGTCTTTGCGTTCTCACAACTGTCAGCGCTGATTGCTTTCACGGACCAGGCATTTGACCAGCCGTTCTGGGGGTATCTGCTCAAGGCGGCAGACCGCGATGAATACGTCTATGTGCCTGGCGCGGGCACCGTGGATGAATGGGGCCCGCCGCACACACTATTCCCGCCTGGCGCCGACGGTCAGACGCAACTGCCGCCAGGCTTTCTGATCGAAGGCGTCTTGATGCGTCTGGTCGATAAAACCAAGCCCCCCTTTTTACCCTCGCACCTGGCAAGTCTGGTCGAGTTGTTGGCCTACGCGCCGAATCTATTTGCCCCTCTGCGCCCGCCGACCCTGTTGCAGCGGCTCCCCGATGGAGGCCTGAACAGTTACAGGCTCTCGGGCACGGATGCCGAGTCGTTGTTGCTGGGCAAGAGAGGGGCGGTCGCACAGCGGCAGATCGAGACCGGCGCGCTCACGGTGTTCCGTTACTTTGACCGTTTGGCGAGCATGGGCGAGATGTCAGTCCTGAAGGCGGGGGTGATTTGGCAACGCCCTGGAAAAATACATCCGTGGTTTGAAGAGCTACAGCCCCATTTCAGCCCGGATTTTCTCAGGCCCGATGACGCTGCCCGATACCTCAGTGAGCAAGTGTCGCGGCGTGATATCTCCCATTTTGGCTACATCCTGCAGCGCAACGACGGCAGGTTTGTGGCTACCGGGCTGATCACCGACATCAACCGAATGGTGAGTATGGGGCTGACAAAAGGTCGTGTTCTCGACGTCCTGAGCTTGCCGGCAGATTATCGCTATTACGGTTTTTTCGTTGCCGTGGGCAGCAACCCAGAAGAGCTGAAGCGGATGCTCGCCACCCAGCCGGACGTTGAGGGCAGGCGCTCGCTGGATGAGCGTTTGCTGCTGACGCTGACGATTCCCTATCGAAACTACGTCGCCAGCCTGACCGCGGATGGGCAGCCCATTCCTTGCCTCTACTATTCAGGCACCACGGGTTCGCTGGTCAAATACGTGCGCAGCGGCAGTCCACAAGAGCGCGAGTTTCATACGGCGCTGACAGCGATTATCGACACCGGTACCTTCAAGCCCCGCGTGGATGGGTTCCGTGGTACGCCGTTGCAAGTCGTCAGCAAAATGGCAAGCCTGGGCGAATTCCATGTCATCGAGACGAACGCGGTCTTCGGCAACTCCCGTGGCCGGCTGCCTGTGGCATGGACTGCCTTTGAGCCTTTTGCCTCCGTGCCTCCCGTCGAACCGCCGTACAACTGGATAGTGACTGTCCCGGAACTGGCCGCTGAAGTGGCGCACGGGCAGTTCGGCCTCACGCCGGACCAGCGACAAGTCGCGTTTATTTTGAAAGCTACCGGAGCCGATGCGTACTTCTCGACACAGCCTGCGCCCGTCGGCAGCCGTCTGTTTTCACCGTCGACGGTTTTTACCCAGGACGCCAACGGTGATCCAGTGATACCCGAAGGCTATGAGGTCCACGGGATTTGCTATCAGTCGCTGCCTGAAATCGGGATGAAAACCCTTCAACACTGGTTGTACGAAAGCTTTGTCGCGCCCCGGGACCTGGCGGCTGTCATCGCACAGGCCCGTTCGAACCGTACGCTGCGTGCGCTTTACGTGAGTACGCGTGACGGCGCGCAACTGCAATACCGCTTCAGCGGGACGGGGCTGGAGAGCCAGCTGTATGGCGTCACGCCCACCGGGGAGGTCAACGATAATGGCCATCAGGCGAGCTTGCGCTCCGGGGCCGTGACGCCTACGGAGTATGTACTGCGGGTGGCGGCGGCGGGCGAGCTGTCGGTGTTGGTGGCCGGCAGGCTGTGGGACGTCCAAGGCCGCGTGGAACAAACCTGGCGGCCCTTCGCGCGCTACCGCATGCCTGAGTTCAGTGCGCCGTTTCTGCAGGCCGATGATGCCGCACGGTTTGCCCATGAACAGGTGGGTGCCGATCGTTACGCTGAATACTGCGGTTGCATCCTCAAGACCCCCGACCAGCGTTTTGTCGCCACACTGCCGGTGGCCTGCCTGGAGGCGCAGCGGTTTGCCATCGGCACGGTGTTTCCGGCGGACCACAGCGGTGTGTTGCTGGTCCACGAGCCCTACGTGCTCTACGGGCAATACGCGTCATGTCGGTCGGTTGCCCGGCTGGACAAGGCCCGCATGCAGCACAACGGCTGGTCGCGGGAGGAGGCCAGCGTTGATTGGCAACTGTTCAACGATGCCGATCTGCGCAACCTTATCGGTAATCGGCATTGGGTCTCGACAGGCTACCTCTCCTGCGACGAGCACGCCCTGATTGCCTTTGACCTTACGGGCGCCAAGGATCAATTGGATGAATTGAACCCGGACACCTCCTCGGCGCCCCGCGAACCGCAGGCCCGGGTGCGGCACTTGTCGGCCAGCGGCTTGCGCATTGTGCTCGGCAGTCCGTTGTGGGGATTGCCTGGCAGTGTCTCGCCAACCTGGCGTGCCTATGCGCCGGCGGCGACCTTTGAAAAACCGCAGCAGGTGGCGTTTGGCGCAGTGTTTTCCACTGCCAGGGAAGCGGTCGCAGACGCTCACAAGCGATTGCGACGGGGTTATCACGCGGCCCAGACGGGTTTTGCTTTTTTGCTCAAGCACGCGCAAAAGGACCAGTACGTGCTGAGCCAGCTTGTCCCTGCGGATGGCGCCAATCCGTTGTTCAACCTGGCGAGTCTGTTTGGTAACCGTGATGACGGTGCGTTCATTTTTCCGCCGGCATTTGAGCTGCACGGGTTGTATTACGCGCGCCTGTGGATGCCCGACAACCTGCAGAATCCGCAGCGTTGGCTGGCTCGGCATTTCCTGTCTTCGGCCGACCTGTACAGCGCCTTCCTGTTCGCCCGGCGTTGGCGTGAGACGGGCAGCGGCGTCACCTTGCCCGTGTTTATTTCAACCCTGGACGACGCCGTGCTCGAGTATCAGGCGGATGTCTCGACGCCGTTGTTCGACCCGGTAAAGCAGCCGTCCGGCACCTTTGAAGACGTGCATACCCAACTGAGCGGGGGGCAGTTATCACCCCAGGCATTCGTTAGAAAAGTCATCGGCATGAGCTGGCTCGGTGTGCTGGTGCCCAGCGAATGCTGGGACGAGGAGAGCAGCAGGCTGGGCGCCGATTGGCTGCCTTATGCCGATTTCAGTCGCAGGGCGTTGAGCCCGGCGTTCTTTCACCAGGCGGATGCGCTGCGCTACGCCCACCAGCGCCTGGGCAATCGTCGCGACCGCATTTACGGCGGCTTGCTGCTCAAGCGCGTCGACGGTTTATTTGTCGCCACCGAGCCGCTGCCTGTCGCGACAGAGAACTTCGATCCCAAATGGATCCTGCCGGATGAAGACGTGCGTGCGGACTGGTTGGCCCCGGGCATGACACTGGTGGCGCGCTATCGTTCGCGGCGGGACGTACTGCCTGCCTTTGTGCTGGACGAGGACGGCGAGGCGGTCTATCGAGCGATGTTGTCCACCGATGTGCTGGGCACGGCGCTCACGTGCCAGCACCTGTGGAGCCATGAGTACCTGTTCGGGCTGGATGGCTCGGTGATCGGTTTCAGTTGCAGGAGCGCAATGGATGCGGCCCAGCAAGGCCCGCTTTCCAACGACCTTGAAGCGCTCCGCCAAGCGCTGGCACCGGCTGAGCGAACGCCTCATGACCCGCTGAGCAACGCGCTCGAGAAACAGATGCGCGACGGTAGCCTCACGCCTGTGGCGTTCGTCAATCGGCTGCTCAAGGTCGCCTCGATGACCGTGGTGCAAGGCAGTGCGCTATGGGGCAATGCTCAGGTGCTGGGCAGCGGATGGCTGCCTGCGCGTGGTTTTACCGCACCTGACCGGTTCATCCATGCCACGGCCGATCGCGCCTTGGGGCCGGTGTTCAGTCATATCGATGACGCCGCGCGCGACGCCCATGAACGCGCCGGGGAGCGAGACCGGCTGACCTATGGTTTTATCTTCAAGTTGGCCAACGGTCACTGGATGGCCAGCCTGCCGGTGGACGGTGAAGACCGACGCTTCCCCTACGACAGGGTGGTGCTGGGCGGGCGTTTGCCGGTGGGCTGCACGATAGCGGCACTCTACCTGTGCGCCCCGGCCCGCCAGCCTGAAGAATTGCGCGCATCAGCGGTCTACCACGCCTTCATCCCGCCGAGCCTGTTGCGTGCTGCGTTGGCGGTGGTGCGTACGAAAACAAATGCCGGGGCTGCGCCTTATCTGCCGTTGTATCTGTCGTGTGCCGACGGCGCCTTGCTCAACTACCGTGCCTCACGCCTGGACAGTGACTGGGACGGCGAAGCGCAGATGCAGGCCTATATCCGCCTGTTGAATGGAAACATCAACCCTCGCGACTACATACGCCAGGTCGCCCTTTCGGGGCCGCTCGAGGTGCTGGTCACGGGAGAGATCTGGACCGGAAAAGGGCGGGTGTCACACACCTGGAGTGAAGGTGCCAGCGCGGCTGAAGACCCGGATGCACGGGGCGCCCTCGGGCCATTGTTCTCTCATCCGGATGATGCCGCGCGTTACATGTGGCGCCGCTCGACGGCGGTGCCAGGCAAGGCCGCGATGGGGGCTGTGCTGACAAATGCAGCGGGCAACAGTTATCTCGTCAGTGAACCGGTAGACGACAGCGGTCCGAGTGTCCACGTGGGGCTACGCATGAATACAAGTGCTTATCGACGCCTGTTTGGCGGGGTGATGAACCTGGATGAACGCACTCAACCGCGTCCCAAATACCCTGCGGGCTATCACGTCATGGGCGTGCAGCAACTGCACAAGTGGGACGCCAGCCTGGAGCGGCTGACTGACCGACATGAACAGGCCATCACCGAAAACTTTATCTCGCAGAAGGAATTCCGGTTTGTGGTCGACCTGTTGCGGCAGGACAAGGTGACCGGTGCCCGTTACTACTTCACCCCCAGGCAGGGCGCCCTGTTGGTCTACGCGCCCAGTTTCGAGCGCGCCGAGCACGACCTGTTGCTGTTTGGCTGGATCGACCCCGAATCGGACAAGCCCCGGCTCAAGACCAGCGAAGCCCTCACGGTCCTGTTCAATTCCGGTCGGTTGCATGTGTTGGAGCCCGACCGGTTCTGGCAACCCAAGGGGCATGTCGCCTCGCGTTTTCTGATGGCGTTGCGCAAAGCGCAGCTGGCTCCACTCAGATCGTGACGAGGCCACGCACACCCTCGCTTTCCATGTGCTCGCCACGGCCCTGCTGCACGATCTCGCCCCGGGACATCACCAAGTACTGGTCGGCCAGTTCGGCGGCGAAATCGTAGAACTGCTCCACCAGCAGGATCGCCATGTCGCCGCGAGCGGCGAGCTTCTGGATCACCGCGCCGATTTCCTTGATCACCGAAGGCTGGATGCCTTCGGTGGGCTCGTCCAGGATCAGCAAGCGCGGGCGGCTGGCCAGGGCCCGGCCGATGGCGAGCTGTTGCTGCTGGCCGCCGGACAGGTCGCCGCCGCGTCGGTGTTTCATCTGCAGTAACACCGGGAACAATTCGTAGATAAAGGCCGGGACCTCCTTGGCCTCCTTCGCGCCAAAGCGCGAGAGCCCCATCAGCAGGTTTTCTTCCACGGTCAGCCGACCGAAGATTTCCCGGCCCTGGGGTACGTACGCGATGCCGGCATGCACCCGCTGGTGCGGCTTGAACGCGGTGATGGCCTGGCCTTCCCAGGTCACCGCACCTTCCTTGGCCGGCAACAGGCCCATCAGGCACTTGAGCAGGGTGGTCTTGCCCACGCCATTGCGCCCGAGCAGGCAGGTGACTTCGCCGATCTTCACGTCAAAGGACAGCCCGCGCAGGATGTGGCTACCGCCGTAGTATTGGTGCAGCTTGTCGACTTGCAGCATTCTCAAACCTCCTTAGAGCCCACATAAAGCAAGCCAGTGTCCTGGTCAGCGACCGAGGTAAACCTCGATCACCCGCTCGTTTTCCTGCACCTGCTCCAGCGACCCTTCGGCCAGCACGCTGCCCTGGTGCAGCACGGTCACGTGGTCGGCAATCGAGCCGACAAACCCCATGTCGTGCTCCACCACCATCAGCGAATGTTTGCCCGCCAGGCGCTTGAACAGTTCGGCGGTGAACTCGGTCTCGGCGTCGGTCATGCCCGCCACCGGTTCGTCCAGCAGCAACAGTTGCGGGTCCTGCATCAGCAGCATGCCGATTTCCAGGAACTGCTTCTGGCCGTGGGACAGCAACCCGGCCTGGCGCTGTGCCGAGGCAGTCAGGCGGATGGTGTCGAGCACTTCATCGATGCGGTCTTTCTGTTCGCCACTCAGGCGTGCGCGCAGGCTGGCCCACACCGATTTGTCGGTCTTCTGCGCCAGCTCCAGGTTCTCGAACACGCTCAGGGCCTCGAACACCGTGGGCTTCTGGAACTTGCGGCCGATGCCAGCCTGGGCGATCTGCACTTCGCTCATGCCGGTCAGGTCCAGATTTTCGCCAAACCAGGCGGTGCCGTGGCTGGGGCGGGTCTTGCCGGTGATCACGTCCATCAGCGTGGTCTTGCCCGCGCCGTTGGGGCCGATGATGCAGCGCAGTTCGCCGACGCCGATGTACAGGTTCAAGTCGTTGAGGGCCTTGAAGCCATCAAAGCTCACGCTGATGTCTTCCAGGGTCAGGATGGTGCCGTGGCGGGTGTTCAGGCCCTTGCCGGCCGCCTGGCCAAGGCCGATGGCATCGCGGCCGCTGCCCGCATCGAAAATGGGTTCCAGCATGACGTTCCTCATTTCTTCAACAGGCCGATAACGCCCTTGGGCAGGTACAGGGTGACGAGGATGAACAACGCCCCGAGAAAGAACAGCCAGTATTCCGGGAAGGCCACGGTGAACCAGCTCTTCATGCCGTTGACTACGCCGGCGCCGAGCAACGGGCCGATCAGCGTGCCGCGCCCGCCCAGGGCCACCCACACGGCGGCTTCGATGGAGTTGGTCGGGGACATTTCGCTGGGGTTGATAATGCCCACCTGCGGCACATACAGCGCCCCGGCCAAACCACACAACACCGCGCTCAACACCCACACGAACAGCTTGAAACCACGCGGGTCGTAGCCGCAGAACATCAGGCGGTTCTCGGCATCGCGCAGCGCGGTCAGTACCCGGCCGAACTTGCTCTGCGCCAGGCGCCAGCCGATATACAGGCTTGCCACCAGCAAGGCGACGGTGGCGACAAACAGCACCGCCCGCGTGCCCGGCTCGGTAATGCCAAACCCGAGGATGCTGCGGAAGTTGGTGAAGCCGTTGTTGCCGCCAAAGCCGGTCTCGTTGCGGAAAAACAGCAGCATGCCGGCAAAGGTCAGGGCCTGGGTCATGATCGAGAAGTACACGCCCTTGATCCGCGAACGGAAGGCGAAGAAGCCGAACACCAGCGCCAGCAGCCCCGGCGCGAGCACCACCAGGCACAAGGCCCAGAGGAAGTGCTCGGTGCCCACCCAGTACCACGGCAGTTCGGTCCACGACAGGAAGGTCATGAACGCCGGTAACTCATCGCCCGAGGCCTGGCGCATCAGGTACATGCCCATGGCATAACCGCCCAGCGCAAAGAACAGGCCATGGCCGAGGGACAGCATGCCCGCGTAGCCCCATACCAGGTCGAGGGCGAGGGCGACGATGGCGTAGCAGAGGATCTTGCCCACCAGGGTCAAGGTGTAGGCCGAGACATGAAACAGATTGTCCGGCGGCAACAGCGACAGCAACGGCAGTGCGAGCAGTACCGCAAGGATCACCACGCCGACGGCAATCGTCAGTTTGGGGCCGGCCTTTTGCGTGGCCGTGAGCATCAATGGCTGGTTCATCAGTCGATCACCCGTCCTTTCAGTGCGAAGAGTCCCTGCGGGCGTTTCTGGATAAACAGAATGATCAGCGCGAGGATCAGGATCTTGCCGAGCACGGCACCGATCTGCGGTTCGAGAATCTTGTTGGCGATGCCCAGGCCGAACGCCGCCGTGACGCTGCCGGCCAACTGGCCGACACCGCCGAGCACCACCACCAGGAACGAGTCGATGATGTAGCTCTGGCCCAGGTCAGGGCCGACGTTGCCGATCTGGCTCAAGGCGACCCCGCCCAAACCTGCGATACCCGAACCCAGGCCAAACGCGAGCATATCCACACGCCCGGTGGGTACGCCGCAGCAGGCGGCCATGTTGCGGTTCTGGGTCACGGCGCGCACGTTGAGGCCCAGGCGGGTCTTGTTCAGCAGCAGCCAGGTCAGCAGCACCACGCACAGCGCAAAGGCGATGATCACGATGCGGTTGTACGGCAGGACCAGGTTGGGCAGCACCTGGATCCCGCCGGACAGCCATGCCGGGTTGGACACCTCGACGTTCTGCGCGCCGAACACCAGGCGTACCAGTTGGATCAGCATCAGGCTGATGCCCCAGGTAGCGAGCAGGGTTTCCAGGGGGCGGCCGTAGAGGTGACGGATTACTGTGCGCTCCAGAGCCATGCCGATGGCGGCGGTGACGAAAAACGCCACCGGCAGCGCGACCAGCGGGTAGAACTCGATGGCCGCCGGTACGTAGCGTTGCATCAGCAGTTGCACCACATAGGTGGAGTAGGCACCGAGCATCAGCATCTCGCCGTGGGCCATGTTGATCACGCCAAGCAGGCCGAAGGTGATCGCCAGGCCCAGGGCCGCGAGCAGCAGGATCGAACCCAGGGACATGCCGCTGAAGGCTTGCCCGAGCAGCTCGCCGATCATCAATTTGCGCTTGACCTGGGCCAGGCTGGTTTCGGCGGCGGTGTGCACGGCGGCATCGCTTTCGACACCCGGCGCAAGCAGGGCTTCCAGGCGCGTACGGGCCAGCGGGTCGCCGGTATTGCCCAACAAGCGCACCGCATTCAGGCGAATGGCTGGATCGGTGTCGACCAGTTGCAGGTTGGCCAGGGCCAGGCTGAGGGCGGTGTGGACCTCCTCATTGGTTTCCGTGGCGACCTGCTGGTCGAGGAATTTCAACTGCGCGGGTTGTGCGCTTTTCTGCAAGGTCTTCGCGGCTGCCAGACGCACCTTGGGGTCGGCGGCGAGCAGTTGCTGGCTGGCCTGCACGTTATCGATCAGGCCGCGCAGGCGGTTGTTCAGGCGTACGGTTTTGGTCTCACCGTTGACGGTGAGTTGACCTTGTTGCAGGGCGTCCACCAGCTCGATGCGCGCCGGGTCGGGCTGGGCAGCCCAGTCCTGGAGCAGTTTGGCTTGTTGGGTGGGGTTGGCGGACAGGAAGTCTTCGGCGTCGCTGGCGTGTGCGGCCAAAGGCAGCAACAGCAGCAAAGCCAGTAAGCAGCGGTAGAGGGCAGTGGGCATAAACAAATGTCCTGATCACGCGCGGACAAGCTTGATGTGGGAGGGGGCTTGCCCCCGATGGCGGTGGGTCAGTCAGCACATGCAGAGCCTGACACTCAGCTATCGGGGGCAAGCCCCCTCCCACATTTTTATCTGCGCTTGGGGCTTAGTTACTTTTCACGGCGTAATCCGGCTTCTTGTCATTGCCAGGAATGTACGGGCTCCACGGTTGTGCGCGGATCGGCTCCTGGGTCTGCCACACCACCGAGAACTGCCCATCGGCCTGGATCTCGCCGATCATCACCGGCTTGTGCAGGTGGTGGTTGGTCTTGTCCATGGTCAAAGTGAAGCCCGACGGCGCGGCGAAGGTCTGGCCGGCCAGGGCTTCGCGTACTTTGTCGACATCGGTGGACTTGGCTTTCTCGGCGGCCTGTGCCCACATGTGGATGCCCACGTAGGTGGCTTCCATCGGGTCGTTGGTCACGGCTTTGTCCGCGCCCGGCAGGTTGTGTTTCTTGGCGTAGGCTTTCCAGTCGGCGACGAATTTCTGGTTGACCGGGTTCTCCACCGACTGGAAGTAGTTCCAGGCCGCCAGGTTGCCCACCAGTGGCTTGGTGTCGATGCCGCGCAATTCTTCTTCACCCACGGAGAACGCCACCACCGGTACATCAGTAGCCTTCAAGCCCTGGTTGGCCAGCTCTTTGTAGAACGGCACGTTGGAGTCGCCGTTCACGGTGGAGATCACCGCGGTCTTGCCGCCGGCGGAGAACTTCTTGATGTTGGCAACGATGGTCTGGTAGTCGCTGTGCCCGAACGGGGTGTAGACCTCTTCGATGTCTTTATCCGCGACGCCCTTGGAATGCAGGAACGAGCGCAGGATCTTGTTGGTGGTGCGCGGGTACACGTAGTCGGTGCCCAGCAGGAAGAAGCGCTTGGCCGCGCCGCCTTCTTCGCTCATCAGGTACTCCACCGCCGGGATCGCCTGCTGGTTGGGTGCCGCACCGGTGTAGAACACGTTCGGCGACATTTCTTCGCCTTCATATTGCACTGGGTAGAACAGCAGGCCATTGAGTTCCTCGAACACCGGCAACACCGATTTGCGCGACACCGAGGTCCAGCAGCCGAACACCACGGCGACCTTGTCCTGGGTCAGCAACTGGCGGCCTTTCTCGGCGAACAGCGGCCAGTTGGACGCCGGGTCGACCACCACCGGCTCGAGCATCTTGCCGTTCACGCCGCCCTTGGCGTTGATCTCGTCGATGGTCATCAGCGCCATGTCCTTGAGGGACGTTTCGGAAATGGCCATGGTCCCGGACAGCGAGTGCAGGATGCCGACCTTGATGGTCTCGGCGGCCTGGAGGGTCCAGCTCATGCCCATGGCGGCAATGGATGCCGACAGTGTGAAAGCCTTGATCAAGCTGCGACGCTTCATGGTGCGATCTCCGTGTACCCAAGTGTTGTTGTTGGACAGATGCAAGGGCGATTGCAAAGGCTGTGCCCGCTTTGCCGGGAGTGCTGTCCAGGGCTGTATCGGGGCGGGCGCGCCACGCAGGGCGCACTGAAACGGCGCCGCAGCAGCTGGGTGGTGCGGGGCGGGCATTGTTTTGGTGCGCGGCGCCGCTGAACTATTTAGCGCCCGGCGAATGGGGCGCGGGAGGATGGTGGGCACTTCGATTCTGCCAGGAGCTGTTCACATGGACGACCAACCCACGCGCCCGCAACGCGCTGCACTTGCACGAGGCCACGCCAAGCTGGGCAAGCTGACCCCGGCGTTCATCAGCACCGACGATCTGGTGCGCTACCTTCATGAACGCATGGCCCCACGGTTGCAGCTGGAACATGCCAGCGTGCTGCTGCAACGCTTGTCCGACGGCCTGTATCTGGCCAATGAACCGATTCCCGACCGGCCCACGGTGTTCAACTGGAACCTGTTGCTGGATGTCGATCCGGTCAGCCAGGACTTTATGGACCCTGAAGGTTTTCGAATTGTCGGTGGCTGGCATGCACACACGAACATGACCGATTGGGTCAAGCGAGAAAACCCCTCGTGGACGGCGGACGAAGTCACCGCGTTCCAGGGGTTTTATTCCGAGCCGGACATCATCATCATTTTCCAGGACCGCCATCAATTCAAGGTCGTCTACCTGTCCGGCCCCGATGGCACGCTGCTTAAGTTCGAGCCCGATGATTCCACCGCCGGCGCGGACTACGCGCGTTGGCTACGCAACCGCGGCGGCTTTGATTCGCCCCATGCCCACAGCGGCACCCTCGCGGGGTATTACCAGAAGCTGGCGTCGCTCGGGCGCTTGACCTTCCTGGCGTCTATTCCCGCCTGGGGCGATTCGGTGGGCGCGGTGCCCGCTGATTGGCAACCACGCAAACCCTTCAAGGCTCCAGCGCTGGCGTTGCCTTGCAGCCCGGTCTTCATGGACAAGCAGCAAGCGCTCTCCCATGCGTGGTCGCGCATCCAGCGCAGGCCAACCGCCAGGCAGCACGTATTGATCCTGCAGCGTGATGGCCACGAGCATTACCTGGCTGGGGAGCCAGAACGGGAGGCCTCTGTCGGCGGGCAACTGCCTTTACTGCCCGCAGGTTGCCACCTGCACGGCATCTACTTTCACTCCCGACCCTTGCCGGGCCTGTACCCTGATCAAGAAGCCTGGCTGTTCAAGCATTTCGTCAGCCCCTTGGAGTTGGCACAGCGCATCGCGCAATTTCGCCAGTACAGCCGTGGTGTGCAGTCCACCCTCGGCGCATCGCTGTATATCCGTGTGCGCGATGAAGCGATCCTGCGTTATCGCTTCTCCGGCTCAGCCGCCGAATCCCGGTTGTTCACCCAGGCCGCCGACGGCACGGTAGAGGCCGATGAGCTCCAGTCCAAACTGCACTCGGGCGTGTTGCTGACGCGCGATTTTGTCCGGCAAGTGGCCAGGGCCGGTGAGTTGACGGTGGAGAAAACCAGCGCGTTGTGGGACCGCAGCGGTTTAGTGGACGACACGTGGACGCCTTATTCGCAGGTTGCCTTGCCGGCATTGAGCGCGGCATTTCTCACCGCCGACGATGCGGCGCTCCATGCCCACCGGCGTATCGGCAGGCGCCGCGAGCAGGGGCTCGGCGGGCTGATCCTCAAGCGCGGCGATGGTCGCTTCGTGGTGACCGAGCCGCTGCCGGCCGGGCCACGCCCATTTGCCTTCGCCGGTGGGTACCCGGTGGACCGGCAGAAACAGCCGATCATTCTGCATCCCGACCACCATTTGCATGGGCGCTACGCTTCGCGCACGGCGCTGTCGCTGACCGACCCGGCCCAGGCGGTCGAGCGCAAATGGACCCGCCAGGACACCGAACTGAATGCGCAGATGTTCCTCGCAGACGACGTTGCCGATCTGTTGGCAACCGGGCAAGTCGGCTACCTGTCGGGCACCGAGGACTGCCTGCTGGCCCTCGCCCCTTCGACCACCACCCTGGCGTGGCGCAAGCAATGGTCCCGCGAGACGGCGGGCATGCGCAGTGCAATCAATCAGCGCCTGGAAGAGGGCAAGGTCAAGCCCGCCGATGTTGTGCGTACCCTGGCCGAAGCGGGCACGCTGCGTATCGTGCTCGGCAATGCGTTGTGGGGGCCGGCCGGTTTCGTCGAGGTGGACTGGGGCCCTTGGGTGCGGGCGCTGACGTTCCAGCGCCCCGCGACCGTCAGCCACGGGCCGATCTTCGAAAGCGCCGATGCGGCCGCGCGCGAACGGCACCGACACGCAGCCCATTACTACGGTGACGATCATGTCAGCCGTTATTTTGCGTTCGTCCTCAAGCATCGCCAGCGCGAAGAGTACGTCGCCAGTGAGCTGGTCCCGGTGACGCGGCAGTCGGCGTTGCTGGCCCTGTCCCGGCTGTATGGCAATGCCTTGCCCGAGGGCTTTGACTGCCACAGCCTGTACTACAGCAAACCCTGGGTCGGCAACGGCACCCGCGGCTGGCTGCAACGGTTTTTCATCGAGCCGGAAGACTTGAGCGAGGCGCTGTTTCAGGCACGCGTCAATGCGCTGTTGTCGCCCCTCGGCAAGCCGCTGTACATCGCGGTGCCGGACGGTGCGCTGCTGCGTTATCAGTCACCGTCCACCCAAGGCCTGTTCGAAACCAACAGCATCGGGGACAGCGCGGCGACGGTGCGCGCGAAGCTCAATATTGGCACCCTGACGCCGTTGCAGTTTGTGCGCAATGTGGCGATTTCCGGTCGCCTGGAGGTCGTCCAGACCAGCCCCTGCTGGGACCGCGAAGGCACGGTCACGGGGCTGTGGATGCCCTACGCGCACCTGCTGCGGCGCCGGCTGAGCCCGGCGTTTGTGTCGATGGACGATGCCGCGCTGTACGTGCGTCGTCGTGTGCCGACGAACATCGAATACCCCTACGGCGGGCTGGTCCTGCGGCGCGAAGACGGTTGGTTTTTTGCCACCGAACCTTTGCGGGTCCCCGATGACAGCTTCGACCTGAAATGGATCTTCCCCGACGAATTGGCCACACGGGGCGAGCATCCGCCGCGCACGGTGCCGGTTGCCAGTTACTACGCGAGGCCGGCGCAGCAGTGGCCGTTCATTCTGTCGCCCGCGCAGTCGCAGGTGTACGGCAACCTGTTTTCCACCCGTGCGCTGGCGCAGGTGTTCTTGACCGAGCGGACGCGTATGTCTCATTACTGGCTGCCCGCCGATGGCGCGTTGCTTCGTTTGAACGCGCGTCCCGAGGAAAAAGCGCCGCTTGTGACCAGCGTCGACCTGGTGACACGCCCACGCAATCATCATGACTGGCTCAACGGCCGGCTCGAACGCATGCTGCGCGAGGGCGAGTTGACGCCCACCGAGTACGTCAACCGCGTTGCCCAGGCCTTCGCCTTGCACGTGGTCAAAGGCAGCGCGCTGTGGGGCAGCCCAGGCCCGGTACGCGCCTGGCAACCCTTTATGCCTGTGCTGCCGACCCACGATGCTTATGTGCAGGCCTACCACGATCCGGTGTGCAGCCCGGTGCATGTGCAGGCCGATGACGCTGTGCGCTACGCCCATGAACTTGCTGGCACGAGGAGCGAACTGCAGTTTGGCTACGTGCTGGAGTCGACCAGCACCGGGCGTTTCATCGCCACGCTGCCGATCACTGACGCCGGGGCCAACCTGGCGCATCGACGGGTATTCAGCGATGCCGGTTACCCTCATCGCTATGCCTTGGGCGGCCTGTACCTGTGTGCACCGCAGGTGTCCGAGGTGGTGCCGAGCGCGCCCGCACAGGCAGGCGACGGCGTCTATCAAGGGCTGTTTTTGCCGTCACGGTTGATTGAGGCGATGTACCAGGTAACGAGCACACAGGAGCGCCCAGCCTTGCCTCTTTACCTGTCGTGCGCGGATGGGGCACTGCTGCGGTTCGTGGTGCGCGACCCACGGTTTATCGGGTATGGCGATGATGTGAAGCTGCGCCTGCGGCTGCTCACCCCACGCGACTTCATCCGGCGCATGGCGGCGGCCGGCGAGCTGCGGATCCTGGTGCCCAGCGAGCATTGGCCGGGGACCGGTATCGTCGGCGCAGACTGGCAGCCGGGACGCTCCCGTGGGGTCGAACCGGCGGGCGACAACTGCCGCGCATTGGGACCGGTCCATGCGCATCAAGATGACGCGGCGGGGTTCGTCCACGCTCGCGCCGGGCGTTTCACGGGGCAACAGGCGATCAGTGCGTTGCTGGAGGGCGGCGGGGTGATGGGCAAGCATGTACCGGTGCTGGCGCTGCCGGACAATGGTTTCCCTTCGGCGACGGCTGCGCGGTTATTTGTGACGGGGCCGTGGCCTGCAGGCTTGCAAGTGCGGGCGGCGCATCTGCTGTTCCATGCCGGGCTGGATCAGCCGCAGATGGGCGTCGAGCGCTTGTATGGCGAGCACTTCGTGAGCTTTCGTGAACTGGCGTACTACATTCATTCGCTCAAACAGCAGGGCTTGGCGATCAACGGGTTTTACCTCACCGCCCGGGACGGTGCCTTGCTCGGTTATGAGCCGCGCTTCGACCAGGCCGAGTACAACCTGCTGGCAACCACCGGCAAATGGAGCGGCGAAAGCGGTTACACGATGTTCGCACCGGACCCCTCACACGTGTTGGCCGAACTGGCGCGCACCGGCCGGTTGCGGGTTCTGCACACTGGTGAGTTCTGGACCCTGCGCGGCGTGCTGCGCGTGGACCTGAAACTGCCCGGCAGCCCCGGCGGGCGACCGTCCAGGGACGAACTCTGAGGCGGTCAGCGCCGGCGCATCAGGCCGATGAAGAACAGCCCGCCAATCGCCGCGGTGGCCACGCCGATGGGCAGGTCCTCGGGGGCGATAAGGGTGCGAGCGGCCACGTCGACCCAGACCAGGAACAGGCTGCCCAGCAGCGCGCACACCGGCAGCAGGCGGCGATGCTCGGCACCGACAAGACGCCGGGCGATGTGCGGCACCATCAGCCCGACAAAACCGATGGAGCCGCTGATGGACACCAGCACACCGGTCATCAATGAGGCCACCAGGAACACCTTCAGCCGCACGGTACGGGCGTTCAGGCCGAGGGTTACGGCGGTCTGTTCGCCAGCCATCAGCGCGTTCAACGGGCGAGCCATGCCCAGCAGCACCAGCAACCCCAGCAGTACCGTCAGCGCCGGAATCGCCAGCAGCTCCCAGCGGGCCAGGCCAAGGCCGCCGAGCATCCAGAACATCACCGCTGACGCAGCGCGGTGGTCGCCCATGAACAGCAGCAGATTGGCCGCCGCCATCATCACAAACGACACCGCCACACCGCACAGCAACAGGCGATCACTCTCCAGCCGGCCGTTGCGACTGGCCACGGCCAACACCACCAGCATGCTCGCCAATGCCCCGATGAACGCGGCGATGGGCAAGGTCAGCAGCCCGATGACTTCGCCCACATGCAGCACCACGATCACCGCGCCCAGGGTGGCACCGGACGTGACGCCGAGCAAGTGCGGATCGGCCAATGGGTTGCGCGTGACCGCCTGCAACACCGCGCCGATCAACGCCAGCCCGGCGCCCACCAGCGCGCCGAGCAACATGCGTGGCACGCGGATCAGCCACACGATATGTTCCTGCCCGGCCGGCCAATTGACCTCGCCGACACCGAGCGCCTTGTACAGCAGGATTCGCCACACGACGTCCACCGGCACCCGTGCCGGGCCGAAGCCCAGCGAGAGCACGCAGGAGACCAGCAGCACCGCGCCAAGCGCGGCGAGCAGCAACCCATAGCGACGGGTGATCATTCGCCGTGGAACCCCTTGGCCAGGGTTTCCACCGCCAGCACGTTGTCGATACCCGGCGTGGCCTGCACGTAAGGGATCACGATAAAGCGCTGGTTGCGGATCGCATCCACCGCTTGCAGCGCCGGGTTGTTGAGCAGGAATTGCTCTTTCTGTTCGGCCGTGACTTCGCTGTAGTCGACGATCACGATCACCTGCGGGTTGCGCTCCACCACGGTCTCCCAGTTGACGCGAGTCCAACTGGCCTCGATGTCATCGAGAATGTTGCGCCCGCCCGCCGCGTCGATCAGCGCCTGGGGCGTGCCCAGGCGGCCGGAGGTCATGGCGCGGTCTTCACCGCTGTCGTAGAGGAACACCCGGGGCTTGTCGGCGGGCAGGTCTTCTCGCACCGCGGCGACCTGCGCCTGCATCTGCGCGATCAAGGCATTGGCGCGGTCCTGCACATCGAAGATCTTGCCCAGGTTGCGCAGGTCGTTATAGGTATCGTCCAACGTCGCGGCCGGGCGCTTCATCACGAAGGCGCAGGATTCAGTCAGCTCATACACGTTGATGCCCAAGGGTTGCAGCGTGCTCGGCGTGAGATCGCCGCCCACACGCATGCCGTAATCCCAGCCGGCGAAGAAGAAATCCACGTTGGCGTTGAGCAGGGTTTCCACCGAAGGGTATTTGCTCGCCAGCTCTGGCAAGCCGTCGAGCAACCCGGCCATTTCCGGCGTGACCGACTTCCAGCCGGTGACGCCGCTGTAACCGGCCATGCGCGGCTTGAGGCCGAGGGCGAGCATCATCTGGGTCATGTTGATGTCGTGGCTCACCGCGTGTTTCGGCGCTTCCTGGAAGGTCACGTCGCGGTTGCAACTCTTGATGGTAACCGGGTAGTGGGTCGCTTCGGCGAGTGCCCCGGCGGCATTGAACAGCAAGGTAACGGCAAGCAGCGAACGCAGGATCATGGTTGGGTTATCCAGGTGATTCGGGGGTAGCCGGACAGCGGGTGGGTATCGATCAACGCCTCGACGCCAAACACATCGCGCAGCAGTTCGCGGGTCAGCACCTCATGGGGCGTGCCGTTGGCGACGATGCGCCCGTGGTTGATCACGTACAGGCGATCGCAGAAGGCGGCGGCCAGGTTGAGGTCGTGAATGCTCGCCAGGGTACCGATGTGCAGGCGCTTGACCAGCCGCAACAGCTCCAGCTGGTAGCGCGGGTCGAGGTGATTGGTCGGTTCGTCGAGGATCAGCAACTGCGGCTGCTGGGCCAGGGCGCGGGCCAGGATCACGCGTTGCTTTTCGCCGCCGGAGAGGGTGGCGAAAGCGTGGTCCTCGAAGCCTTGCATACCGACGGATGCCAGCACTTGCTGGATCAACTGCCGGTCGTGCAGCGTGTCGCCGTCGAACAGGCCCTTGTGCGGCGTACGGCCCATGGCGACCACTTCATCGACGCGCAGGCCGAAGGCATCCGGAAACTCCTGCAACACCACGGCGATGCGTTGCGCGCACCACTTCGAACTCTGCTTCCACACGTTCTGATGCTCGAGTAACACATCGCCCTGCGCCGGTTTGCTGAACCGGTAGGCGCAGCGCAACAGGCTGGTCTTGCCGCTGCCGTTAGGTCCGATCAGACCGACGAACTCCCCCGCACCGACCTGCAGGCTGGCGTCACGCAGTTGGAACTGGTGATGGCAGTGGCTGGTTGGGGACCAGTTGAGGTCGGTGAGGGTTAGCGAAGTCATCAATACTCTCAGGTCAAACCAGGTCCAAATGTGGGAGCGGGCTTGCTCGCGAATGCGGTGGGTCAGTGACAGATGCATTGGCTGACACACTGCATTCGCGAGCAAGCCCGCTCCCACACTTTTGGCCGGTGTTGTATCAGTTAAAAGGTGTAGTCCGCCGTCACGAAGAAGGACCGCGGTTCGCCGAGGATCCACTGCTGGCCGTCGTTGTATTGGCTGACGGTGTAGGTGCGGTCGAACAGGTTGTTCAACTGCAGGCCCAGGGTGGTGTTGCGCAGGGCTTTCCACGACACGGTGGCATCGACCACGGTATAGCTCGGCAGCTCGTTCTGGTTGGCCATGTCGGCATAGCGTGCATCCACATAACGCACACCGGCACCGGCGCGGATATCGTCGGTCACCGCCTTGCTCAGCCACAGGTTGGCGGTGCGGCGCGGTACGTCCACCGGGCGGTTGCCGTCACGGGAGACTTGCACGCCATTGACGTCCTGTTTGAAGTCGTCGTACTGCGCATGCACGATGGCCGCGTTGGCTTGCAACTGCCAGGCGTGTGGCAGTTGCAGGTCGAGGCTGGCTTCCAGGCCACGGGAGGATTGCTGGCCGACTTGCTGCTGCAGGCTCGGGTTGCCCGGCACGTCGGTGAGCAGTTTCTTTTTGACGATGTGATACGCCGCCAACGTCCATTCGCCGCGCTGGTCCCAGAAGGCTTGCTTGATGCCGATTTCAGTCTGCTTGGCGGTGGACAGGTCGAATTGCTGTTGACCCTGGCTCAGGGAAATCAGGCCGCCGACGCCGTCGGTGCTGGTGGCATACTGGCCGTAGACCGAGGTGTCCGGCGTGATCGCGTAGACCAGGCCGGCCTTCCAGTTATTGCCGGTAAGGGTTTTGTCGGACTGACTGCCGGTGCGCAGTTCTTCGCGGTCGATGTGCGCGTAGTCGCGGCGCAGGCCGGTGATCAGCGACAGTTGGTCGGTGAGTTGCAGGCGGTTTTCCGCAAAGCCGGCAACGGTTTTGGTGGTGGTGGCGAACAGCGGCTTGAACGGGTCGTTGCTGGCGAACTGGCCCGGTGCGGGGTGGTTAACGTCGATGGGTTGGCCGCTGGCAAAGGTGTCGGTAAACGGCGAGTTGCTGGCCAGGCGGAAGCGGATACGGTTGTATTCCACGCCGGTCACGGTCTGGCTGTCGAGGCCGAACAGGCTGTGCTTGAAGGTGAAGGTCTGGCGGTCGCCCACCTGTTCCTGGTTGTGCTTGATGCCGTAGTTGCCGCTGCGGGTGAGCTGGCCGTCGGTGAAGTTGTAGTTCTCCGCGTTCTGCCAGCGACGCTGGTTTTTCAGGTAATACAGCTCGTTTGTGGCGCTGACGTTGTCGTTGATCTGCCACTCGCTGGTCAGGCGCGTCCACTGGTCGTTGTAGTGCTGGGTGTCGTTGCTGATGTTGTAGTTCTTGTCGCGCAGGCCTTTGTGCAACTGGCCGTTGATCAGCGGTGTGCCGAAGTAGTTCTGCGGGCGCTGGTCGCCGTAGTCGCTGGCGAAGGTGAAGCACAGGTTGTCTGCCGCCTGCCAGCGCAGGGCACCGCTGACGAAGTCGCTGCTGGAGTCGCCGTGGTCGATGAAGCCGTTGCTGCGCAGGCGATTGAGGTTCAGGCGATAGCTCAGGGTGTCGGTCAGCGAGCCGCCGCTGTCCAGGGCTTGTTGCTGGCGGTCGTAGGAACCGTAGCCGAGACGGATGTGGTTTTCGATCTCGCCGTCGAACGGTTTTTTCGGCACGGTGTTGATCACCGCACCGGTGGCGCCTTCGCCGTACAGCACCGAGGCTGGGCCGCGCAGCACGTCAACGCGCTCCACCGACCAGGTGTCCACCGGGAAGGTCGAGGTGCCCATGCCCATGTACATGCGGGTGCCGTCATACAGCTGCATCACCGAGCCCTGCCCGGTAAAACCCCGGGCCGACAGCGAGGTGCCGCCGTCGCCCGGCGTGCCGGTGCGGCTGATGCCGGTGGCGCGGGAGATTGCGTCCTGCACACTGGCGTCGCCGCGTTCGCGGATCTGCGTGCCGGTCTGGCTCTCGACGCTGCCGGGGGTTTGCAGGGCGGTGAGCTTCAAGCGCGAACCGGCGGTGGTCGGGGTCTTGAGGTCGACGCGGTCATCGTCCACTGCAGGTGCGGTGACAGGGCTGGCGGGCAAGGTCAGGGCCTGGGCGCTGGTATGCAGGGCGAGCAGGCACAGGCCGGACGCGAGGTACTTGTTCATCGTGTGGAAAATCTTCTTGGCGGCAGTGCTCGCCGCTGGGCGCGGCGAGCTGAGGCATGCATTAAGTGTTATAAGTTAACACTTCCTACGTCGAGGGCGAAAGCCCGCGTAAGACTACATAACGCCTCTATGTGGGGCATCTCGCCTATTTCATGTCGAACCTGAGACAGATTCACGTTGTGCGAACAGCCGCGACAGCACCAGGCGATCCAACACCCACACCACGATCAGCGACGCGCCCACCAGCGGGAAAATGATCGCCAGCCCGAGCATGATCACCATTGCGGTTTTCCATTTCGGCAGGTCGTGGCGCAGCGGCGGCACCCCCAATCCACCTGCCGGTCGGCGCTTCCACCAGATCACCACGCCGCTGACTGCGCTGAGCAGGATCATCAGGCAGATCAGCAGCACGATCAGCTGGTTGACCCAGCCGAACATCTTGCCTTCGTGCAGCATCACGCCGGTCTCGGTGGCGCGCGCCACCAGGTTGTAATGCTCCCAGCGCACATCGGCGAGGACCTTGCCGGTGTACTGGTCCACATGCAAGGTAGCGTCGTTGCGTGGGTCGTTGGCGAACACGGCGATGGTGAACACACCTTCGGCGGTGGTGGGAAAGGTGATGCTGTAGCCGGGCTCGACATGGCGCGCGTTGGCCAGGTCGACCACCTGTTGCAGGCGCACCGTGGGTGCAGCGGGGCCGGCGTGCAGGGCGCCGTGGTTCATGTGCTCGGCGTGGTCGCCGGACATCGGCATCGGCGTGTTCTCCATGGCCCACGGCACGGTCTGTTGGCTGGCGGTATTGAGGCTGCGCGCCTGTTGGTCGGACTGCGGCACGTTGTTCCACATCGCCGCTGGGAAGCGATTCCACAGCTCGGCGTATTGCTTGCCCCAGAAGCCGGTCCAGGTCATGCCGCTGAGCAGCATCACCAGCAACAGCGAGGCGCCCCAGAAACCGGTGACCGCATGCAGATCGCGCCAGAGCACCCGGCCACGGGCAGTGAAGCGCGGCCACAACACGCCGGCCGATGACTTGCCACGCGGCCACCACAGGTACAGGCCCGACACCACCAGCATCACGCCCCAACCGGCGGCGAGCTCCACCAGGCGGTCGCCGACCGTGCCGATCATCAGCTCACCGTGCAGGGCGCGGGCGATGGCTTGCAGGTTGTATTGGGCATCCTGTTCGCCGAGGACCGTGCCGCGATACGGGTCGACAAAGACCGTCACTTCGCGGCCATCGTTATGCATCACGAACTGCGCGCTGCTGGTGGCGTCGGCGGGGGGCAGGTATTTGCTGATCGCGCCCTTGGGGTAGGCCGCCTGGGCGCGTTGCAGTTGTTCGTCGGCGTTCAGGGCGTGCTCGGCGCTTTGCACCTTGAGCAGGTCGCCGTACATCAGCGGATCGAGCTGGGGTTTGAACAGGTAGATGATGCCGGTCAGGGCCAGCAGCACCATGAAAGGGGCGACGAAGAGGCCGGCGTAGAAGTGCCAGCGCCAGGCCAGGTTGTAGAAGGATATTTTTTGAGTGCTCATCATTGGGCTCCGCAAGGCTTTGAATTTTTTGTGTCTGGTTGGCCGTCATCGGGGGCAAGCCCCCTCCCACATTTGATGGTGTTCACAGAATCAAAAGTGTGGGAGGGGGCTTGCCCCCGATGCTCTTAGAAGCTCATGTCGACTTTGGTCCAGAGCGTTCGCCCTGGCTCCTTGATGGCTTGCGGGTCGGTGGCCGGGTAGCCGAACCCGGCGTTGCCGGCCAGGTTCAGGTGCTCGGCGTAGGCCTTGCCGAACAGGTTGTCGACGCCGGTGCTGACCTTGAAGTGCTTGTTGATGCGGTACGCCGCGTTCAGCGAGAACACGCCAAAACCGCCGCTCTTGTCGTAGTCCTTACCGACCACGTTGCCCTTGTTGGGGTCGATGCGGTGTTGCGCCGCGACCACGCGCCACAACGCGCCGGCGCTCCAGTCGTCTTCGCTGTAGGTGAGGCCCAGGCGTGCATCCAGCGGTGGCATCTGCGGCAGCGCCTTGCCGTCACTGCTGTTCTTGCCCCAGGCGTAGGCGAGGGTCGCGTCGGCTTTCCAGTTGCGCGTCAGCTTGTACGCCGCGCCCAATTCGCCGCCCATGATGCGGGCGTCGACGTTACGCGCCTGGGAGGTGGTGCCCATCATCCCGGGCCTGTAGTCGAACAGGATGAAGTCCTGCACCCGGCCGATGTAACCCGAGGCCCAGGCCTCCAGGTCGTCGGCTTTGTATTGCGCGCCGAAGTCGAGCTGGGTGGTTTTCTCCGGCTTCACGCCGTCGAAGGCATTCACCGAACCGACCGCGCCGGTGTTGGGCGAAAACAGCTCCCAGTAATCCGGGAAGCGTTCCGAGTGGCCCAGGCCCGCATAGACGGTAGTGGGGCTGTCGGCCAGGTCGTGTTCATACCGCACGAAGCCCGAGGGCAGGGTGTCGGCGCGGGTGTCGTCGGCGGTCGGGTTGGGGCGGGTCATCATCCCCGAGCCACTGGTTTGGCGGAAATCCTTGGCCGAGGCGCGGTCCACGCGCGCACCGGTGATCAGGCGGTCGCGGTCGGCGGCGTACCAGGTCAGTTCGCCGAACACGCCGTAGTTGTGGAAGTTGGCGTCCTTGACCCGTGGCAAATCCTTGTAGGTGTCGATGCCCATGCTGCTGCGTTGGCGGTGTTCGTTGGTCTGCGCGTCCAGGCCGCTGATCAGTTGCACATCGGCCCAGCGCCAGGTGGCCTTGATGCGTGCACCGAGGGTGCGCCGGTCGACGTTGGAGGCCATCGGCCCAGCCATCATCCCGGTGCCGGACGGTGTGCGCAGGCTGTAGTTGTCCATCACATGGTCGGCGTAGTTGTAGTAGACCTGGGCCTCGACCTTGTCCAGCACCTCGCCGATGTTGGACTTTTCAAAGCGCAGCCCGAGGCTTTCACGCAGGAACTGCGAACCGTCCATACCGCGCCCGGCGTAACGCGCTTCGCCATCGCCACGGCCGGCGGTGAGTTCCAGCAGGGTGTCGGCGTCGGGGGTGAAGCCGACCGCCACATCACCGTTCCATTTGTCATAGCGCGAGGCGACGGTGTCGTTGTTGCCGTCCTTGTAGTCATCGGCGTGGGCCTGGTTGCCGATTACCCGTACGTAGCCCAGCGGCCCGCCGGCGGCGGCATCGATGACCTTGTCGAAGCGCCCGTTGGAGCCGGCCAGCACACTGGCGTTGAGGCGGGTGCCCAATTCACCGAAGTGTTCCGGTTCACGCTCGAACAGGATGGTGCCGGCCGACGCGCCCGGGCCCCAGAGCACGGTTTGCGGGCCTTTGATCACAGTGAGCTTGTCGTAGGTCTCCGGCGAGATGTACGAGGTGGGGGCGTCCATGCGGCCGGGGCAGGCGCCGAGCATCATGCTGCCATTGGTGAGGATGTTCAGGCGCGAGCCGAACATGCCGCGCAGCACCGGGTCGCCATTGGTGCCGCCGTTGCGCACCAGGGCGAAGCCGGGAATGGTCTTGAGGTAGTCGCCGCCGTCGCTGGCGGGCACCGGTTGGCGTGGGTCTTTCGGGTTGGTGATAACGGTCAGCGGTGAGCTGGGGGCAATCGCCGTGATCACGGTGGGCGTCAGCTCATGCTCGGCGTGGTCATCGGCCTGAGCGTGAGGTGCCAGGAGCGCACCGCACAGGGCGGCGAGCACGGGGGTATATCCCATACGGGAGTCAGCAGGAAACCTGGACATGACACATTCCATCTATCAGTCGTAAACAACACGGCCAGCAGCCTGCGGCTGTCTGTCTAAAGTCGGCCGGGGTGAAGTAACGGTGTTAAGTGCTTACGAAGCGATGGGCGGCGCACGGCTGCGGGCGCCGGGGAAAATGCTCTGCCGGGCATGGCCCAGGCGTGTAGCGGGGGTGAGGGCGTTGGCCGGCGGCGGGCTGCTCAGGGTGAAGGTTGAAACACCGCCGGGCAGGGCTGGGCAGCTATAGAGCAGGTCGCAGTAGCCGCACTTGGACCAGAGGGCGTGGTGGTCGTCAGGGGCTTTGGGGTGATGGGAGGCGCCATGATCCATCGGCATGTCCATGGACATGTTCATCGACATACCGGCGTGATGATCCATCGGCATCGCTTGGGAAATCAGCGGACCGATAAAAATCATCAGCATGGCGAACAGGCTGATCCAACTGCCGCGTTTCACACGCGAGTGTGGAGACAACCTGGCGCGAGGGGCGCCCATCGCGTGTCAGCCTATTGCGCGTGCTTGTGTTCGTGGGCGGCCATCGGCGGCACTTTCTGCACCGACACTTCCACCTCGACCTTGCCGGCCTTTTCGAAGGTGAGCGTCAGCGGGAATTGCTTGCCGTCGGCCAACAGGCTGCGGTCCTTGAGGCCCAGCAGCATCACGTGATACGCCATCGGTGCGAAGGTCAGCTCGCCCTTGGCCGGTACGGCGACGCTGGGCACCTGCTGCATCTTCATCAGGTCGCCCTGCATCACATGCTCGTGCAGCTCGGCCTTGTCCGCCACAGGCGTGTCGACGCTGAGCAGGCGGTCCGGGCTTTCTCCGGTGTTGTGAATCACAAAGTACGCCGCGACGGTTGGCGCATTCGGCGGCAACTCCTGGGACCAGGGATCGCTGACCAGCAGGTCGCCGGCCTTGTAGTCATCGGCATTGGCAGCACTGAACACCGGCAGCAACAACGCGGCCAGAAGCAGGGAAGATTTGAGCATGACAGTTCTCCAGAACGGTTCTAAACGCAGTTCACTTGCGAAGAAGATCAGACCGTTGGAGAGGCGCGGGGGTTGAGGCTTGGCCATTGCTGGCGCGGGGTGGGGCTTCGCAGTTGGGGCGGCGGCAAGCTCTGTGAGGTGTTGAAATGCGCGAAATACAACTGCGGTACATGCCCTGGCAACGCCACCCACGGTGCCGAGCCCGAGCAACACCAGCAATGCTGCATGGTGGAATGATCGTCCTGCTGCGGCGCCGGAATCTCCAGCTTGCCCAGGGCGATGGTCTTGAGGCTCGCGCCATTGGAGGAACAGAAACTGCCCCACAGCAATTGCTGGGCCGGGTCGCTGGACTGCTGCATCGCGCTGGCCATCGGCATGGCAAAGGCGTTGAACAGCACTGCAAGGCAGGCGATCCAGGCAATTGCAAAGCGTTGACGGGCCATGGCGGACAATCCGTAGGGTTAAACGATCAGGCGGGTATTTAGCCTGATCGTAGGGGATAAGTAAAAAGGGGCGGTGTGGTTTGGTGTCGCAGTGACGGGTTTGAGGATAGACGGGATTTGACTGGATGCCGATCTTCAACGCTGCACCGCCCCTCCCACATTTGGCCGGTGTTCGGCAATG
This sequence comes from Pseudomonas allii, assembly GCF_055380095.1. Lineage (NCBI taxonomy): Bacteria > Pseudomonadati > Pseudomonadota > Gammaproteobacteria > Pseudomonadales > Pseudomonadaceae > Pseudomonas > Pseudomonas allii. The sequence continues at coordinate 691,521 of NZ_AP039450.1, forward strand.
AATGGGGTAAACAGAAATTTCCGACAAGGATTGGAGGCTGTCCCTAGGAAGCTCGATTTTTAGTCTCCGTACACCGCTGCAAACGCAGCGGCCGGGCGTCGCGGCCCGGATCTCTCCACACGCAGAAGCGTCATCGTTTCCTTTCAAGGAGCGGCGCTCTTGCGTTTGTTATGCCGTGGGAACTCCGTGGACCTGCATATCAACACCCAGGGCTTTTCTAATCACCGCAAAAATCGCCGCTAGATTATCCATGCTTGGGTTACCACTGGCTGACAGCATCCGGTGCAAGCTCTTACTCGGTTTTGACGTTTCTTTAGCAAGGCCCTCAAAGCCTACTGTGGCGTTGACCAGATCACGCAGAATGACACGTGAAACTTCTGGCTCACCATTGAGAAACAACGTGGCAGCCTCATCTAGGAGAGCCTGGGCAAATTCAGGGTCGCGCTGAGCGCGTTCGGCAATGGTGTGTTTGTAGCTGCGGGTAAGCGCCATGCTGGTTACCTCTGTTGTTTCAATTTCTTGTCACGCTGATGTTCATTGATCAGCGACTTCACGACTTTGATATCGCGCTTTTGACTGGATTTGTCGCCACCACCGAACAGAATGATGAGTCGGTGGGCTTCTTGTATCAGATAAATTCGCAGGCCCGGTCCCCAGTCGATGCGGTACTCGCCCAGCCCATCGAACCACTTGATGTTGCTGGTGTTGCCCATTTCAAGTCGAACCAAAGCGGTGGAAACTCGGGTGGCTGCCGGCACACTCAAAGATGAAAACCACTCATCGAACGGGCTGGACTGGTTATCGCGTCGGTATTCTTCAATCTCAATCATTAGCCGTCCTGAAGGTAACAAATAGGTTACTAATCAAGCAAGCGAGCGATCCTGACTTATCGAATGAAATTTGCCAACGCGATGAGTGTTTCTTCAGGCGACAAGAGTTCCCGATCTACTTGCGCCAACACCGGCCGCTTCAACACCAACACCGGCACCCCACGCTCCCGTGCCACCTCCAGCTTCGGCTCCGTTGCCGTGCTCCCGCTGTTCTTGCTGATCAGCACATCAATGCCGCGCCGCTCGAACAACGCACGCTCATCCTCGATCAAAAACGGCCCGCGCGCGCCAATCACTTCACACCGCGCATTCCCCGGATACACATCCAGCGCGCGCAGCGTCCAGAACTGCTCCGGCGGGATCTCATCAAGATGCTTCAACGGCTCGCGGCCCAAGGTGAACAGCGGGCGCTTGAAGGGTTTAAGCGCTTCAATCAACGACGCCCAGTCACTGACCTCACGCCAATCATCCCCCGCTTGCGGCTGCCACGCCGGTCGGCGCAATGCCCAGCAGGGCACGCCGCACGCGCGCGCAGCCTCGGCGGCATTGCGGCTGATCTGCGCCGCATACGGATGGGTCGCGTCGAGAATCAGACTAATCCCCTCATACCGTACAAACTGCGCCAACCCCTCAGCCCCACCATAACCGCCGACCCGCACCTGGCAGGTCAGGTCGGTGGGTACGCGCCCAACCCCGGCCAGGCTGTAGATATGTTCCGGGCCCAATGTACGAGCAATGGCCAGCGCTTCGGTCACACCGCCCAACAGCAGGATGCGTTTCATAGCGGCTTGACCACTTCCAGCAAGGTAATCGGCAGCGCCTGGCGCCAGGTATCGAATTCCCCCAACGGCTGCGCCTGCGCCACGTGGACGCGGGTCAGCTCGCCGCCATGTTGCGCACGCCAGTTCATCAAGGTCATTTCACTTTGCAGCGTCACGGCATTGGCGACCAAGCGTCCGCCCGGCCGCAGGTGCTGCCAGCAGGTATCGAGCACGCCGTCACGGGTGACGCCGCCGCCGATGAAGATGGCGTTTGGTGCTTCCAGGCCGCTCAACGCCTCGGGCGCCTTGCCGCGAACCAGTTGCAGCCCGGGCACGCCAAGGGCGTCGCGGTTGTGTTCGATCAGGCCTTGGCGGCCTTCATCGGCTTCAATCGCCAACGCACGGCAGCTCGGGTGCGTGCGCATCCATTCGATACCGATGGAGCCGCTGCCCGCGCCCACATCCCACAGCAATTCCCCGGGCATCGGCGCGAGGCGGGCGAGGGTCATGGCGCGCACATCGCGTTTGGTCAGTTGGCCGTCGTGCTTGAAGGCTGAATCCGGCAGGCCCGCCAGACGCGACAGGTACGGTGTTGCGCCAGAGGCCACGCAGTCGATGGCGACCAGATTCAAATCGGCGACCGAAGTCTGTTGCCAATCCCTCGCCAAACCGTCGATACGCCGCTCATCTGCGCCGCCCAAGTGCTCGAACACACTCAACCGGCTCGGCCCAAACCCGGACTCAGCCAGCAGCGAGGCAATCAAGGCAGGACTGTGACCGTCATTGCTCAGCACCAACAAGCGCACGCCACTGGCCAGGTGCGCATTGATCGCTGCCAACGGTCGGGCCACCACGGACAATGTCACCACGTCCTGCAACGGCCAGCCCAACCGCGCCGCCGCCAGGGACACCGACGAGGGCGCCGGTAAAATCAGCAACTCTTCAGCGGGCACCTGCCGGGCCAGACTGGCCCCCACGCCATAGAACATCGGATCGCCGCTGGCCAGCACGCACACAGGTTCGCCGCGCTGCGCCAGCACCGGCTCAAGCGAAAACGGGCTCGGCCACACCTGGCGCTCGCCACGGATACACACCGGCAACAGGTCCAACTGGCGCTGAGCACCTATAATCCGCGTGGCGTGCAACAGGGCATGCCGGGCGCTCCTGCCCAGCCCCTTGAAGCCGTCTTCTCCGATGCCTACAACCGTCAGCCAGGGCGACATATGAATTCCTTGAACGACATCCGACGGGCAGGCTTTTCATGCCGCCGGACAAAGCAGGCATAATACCGCGCCTTTACCCACCAACCGGTAGCCCCGTGAACCCAACGCCTTCTGTGAATACCTTGCGCCCCTCGGCCTGTCCGGGGTTGCTGCGCATTGTCCAGGCGTTGGACGGCGGTATTTGCCGGATCAAATTGGCCGGTGGTTCGATCACCAGCAAGCAAGCCCAAGTGGTGGCAGATGCGGCCCAGGCCTATGCGGGCGGGGTGATCGAGGCGACCAACCGCGCCAACCTGCAGATTCGCGGGATTGGTGCCCAAGAGCAGGCATTGATCGCCCTGCTACTGGCCGCAGGCCTGGGTCCCAGCAATGCCGCCGGCGACGATGTCCGCAACCTGATGCTCAGCCCCAGCGCCGGGATCGACCCGCAGATGCTGTTCGACGCCCGCCCGCTGGCCGATGAGATCCTCGCCACCCTGCAAAACCACCCACGTTTCCATGAACTGTCAGCCAAGTTCGCCATACAGCTGGATGGCGGCGAAGCCCTGGCGATGCTTGAGCATCACCACGACCTGTGGCTGTCGGCCTTCATCCGCAATGGCCAGACGCTCCTCGCGTTCGGCCTGGCCGGTTGCCCGGGGCTGGATGCACCGCTGGCCGCCGTACCGCTGGAGCAGGGGCATGCGCTGGTGGTGGCCGTGCTGGAAGCGTTCCTCGACCTGGCGACCCCTGCGCAAACCCGCATGCGGCATTTGGCTGTGGATAACGTGTTGAGCCATCTGAGCCTGCCATTGCTGTCGGCTGAAAGCTTCAAGCGTCCGTCCAGCGGGGCTTTGCTGCACCTCGGCACTTATCCACAGGATCAAAAGAATCAGTTCTACGTTGCCGCCATCGCACCCTTGGGCCGCCTGAATGCGACGATGCTCAAAGGCGCCGCACACCTGGCCAGCGAGTACGGCGACGGCACCCTGCGCTTCACCCCTTGGCAAGGCGTGCTGTTGCCCAATATCGAAAAACCGCACGCGGTGACCGAGCGCCTGGCGCAACTGGGCTTCCTTTGCTCCATCGACCAACCGCTGGCGCGCATGACCGCCTGCACTGGCTCCACCGGGTGCGGCAAGGCCCTGGCCGACACCAAGGCCGACGCCGTGCAACTGGCTGCGCTGAACCCCGGCCATGACGTGCACCTGTCCGGCTGCCCCCGTTCCTGCGCGGCTGCGCACGTCGCGCCGGTCACTTTGCTGGCGGTGAGCCCCGGCCACTACGACCTCTATTTCCGCGACGCAGCCCAACCCGGTTTCGGCCGGCTGCACGCGCGCACCCTTTCCATTGAAGCGGCGGGCGCCCTGTTGCGCGCTTGTCCACGGAGCAACACCGATGATTGATTACATCCGCGACGGTCAGGAGATCTATCGCAACTCCTTCGCCATTATTCGCGCGGAAGCCAAGTTGGAGCGCATTCCGGCCGACCTGGAAAAACTCGCGGTGCGGGTGATTCATGCGTGCGGCATGGTCGACGCCATTGACGGGCTGCAGTTTTCCGAAGGCGCTGGCAAGGCCGGGCGGGATGCGTTGGCCGCCGGCGCGCCGATCCTGTGTGATGCGCGGATGGTCTCCGAGGGCGTGACCCGTGCGCGCTTGCCGGCCAATAACCCAGTGATCTGTACCCTGCGCGACGACAGCGTGCCGCAGCTGGCGCGTGAACTGGGCAACACCCGTTCCGCCGCCGCGCTGGAACTGTGGCGCCCGCACCTGGAAGGCAGCGTGGTGGTGATCGGCAATGCGCCGACCGCGTTGTTCTACCTGCTGGAAATGCTCGATGCCGGTGCGCCTAAACCTGCCTTGATCCTTGGTTTCCCGGTCGGGTTTGTCGGTGCTGCCGAATCCAAAGCGATGCTGGCGGCGGACAGCCGTGGCGTGCCGTTCGTGATCATGCAGGGTCGCCTGGGCGGCAGTGCGATGGCCGCCGCGGCAGTGAATGCCCTGGCCACGGAGGTCGAATAATGCCGGCACGCGGACGTTTGATCGGCCTGGGCGTAGGCCCTGGCGATCCGGAACTGATCACCCTCAAGGCCCTGCGCCTGCTGCGCGAATCGCCGGTGGTGGCGTACTTCGTGGCCAAGGGCAAGAAGGGCAATGCCTTCGGCATCATCGAAGATCACCTGGTGCCCCAACAGACCCTGATGCCGCTGGTGTACCCGGTGACCACCGAGGTGCTGCCGGCGCCGATGTCCTATGAGCAGGTGATCAGCGATTTCTACGACGCTGCCAGCGTCGACGTCGCCGCGCACCTGGATGCCGGTCGTGATGTGGCGGTGATCTGTGAAGGCGACCCGTTCTTCTACGGCTCCTACATGTACCTGCATGACCGCCTCGCCGAACGCTACGAAGCGCAAGTCATCCCCGGCGTGTGCTCGATGCTCGGCGGCGCCTCGGTGCTGGGTGCGCCGTTGGTGTACCGCAACCAGAGCCTGTCGGTGCTCTCGGGCGTGTTGCCCCATGAAGATCTGAAGCGCCGCCTGGCAGACGCCGACGCGGCGGTGATCATGAAGCTGGGCCGCAACTTCCCGAAAGTGCGCCAGGTGCTTGAAGAACTCGGCCTGGCCGAGCGTGCGTTGTACGTGGAGCGGGCGACCATGGCCAACCAGAAGATTGTGCCGTTGGATCAGGTGGATCCGGCGTCTTCGCCGTACTTCTCGCTGATCATCGTGCCGGGTGAAAGGTGGCAAGGTTGATGAACCCGGCGATTGTCATTCTGGGCCAGGGCAGCCTGGCCACCGCGCGCAGGATCCAGCAGGTTTATCCCGAGGCGCTGATTCATGGTCTGGCCGGACGTGTTGAAGGTGCGGACCGGGCTTACAGTGAGTTCGGCGCGACCCTGCGTCAGCTCTATCAACAAGGCACGCCGCTGATTGCGCTGTGCGCCGCCGGTATCGTGATCCGCACCCTGGCGCCGCTGCTGCTGGAAAAAGGCGAAGAGCCAGCCGTGCTGGCCGTGGCGGAAGACGGCAGCGCCGTGGTGCCGCTGCTCGGTGGCCTTGGCGGTGTGAACGTCATGGCGCGCGAGATTGCTGCCGCGTTGAACGTGGCGGCGGCGATCACCACCAGTGGCGAACTGCGGTTTGGCACCTGCCTGCTCAACCCGCCGCAGGGCTATGAGCTGGCCGACCTCGAGTTGGGCAAGCGGTTCGTTTCCGACCTGTTGGCCGGTGAACACGTGCGCATCGAGGGCGCAGCGCCGTGGCTGGATCAGGCCAACTTGCCGCAGGACCCGCAAGCGCGCCTGGCGATTCATGTCGGCAGTGCCGAGCGCCAACCCACCGCCAATGAATTGCTGATCTACCCGAAGAACGTCAGCGTGACCTGCAAGCCCGGCGCGCAATTGGCCGAGCGTGTGCGCACGGCATTGCATGAAGCGGGCATCGCCATCCAGTCCCTGGCGTGCCTGCTAGCCAGCGACACACAGATGGCCGAAGCGTCGTTGCATGACGCGGCGTTGGAACTGGGGGTGCCGCTGCGTTTTACCGGCGTTTCCCAGGACGCCGATATCGTGGTCAGCGTGGCTGAACAGCCGCTGGACTTGTCGCAGATCGGTCGTGTTCGTGGTCGCCTTGCCGTGATCGGCCTTGGCCCCGGTGCCGCCGAGTTGATGGTGCCTGCGGTGAAAGCTGAACTGGCGCGTTGCACCGACGTGCTCGGCTACGAAACCTACGTGCGCATGGCCGGCCCGTTCCGCGATGATCAAGTGCAGCACTGCACCGATAACCGCGAAGAAATGCAGCGTGCCCGCCACGCCTTCGAGCTGGCGGCCCAAGGGCGCTCGGTGGTGGTGGTGTCATCCGGCGACCCGGGTGTGTTTGCCATGGCTGCCGCCGTGATTGAGGCGTTGCACGAATCCAGCGACCCGACCTGGCATCAGGTCGATCTGGAGATCCTGCCGGGCGTCTCGGCTTCGCTTGCCACCGCCGCCCAGGCCGGCGCACCGTTGGGCCATGACTTCTGCGTGATGTCGCTGTCGGACAACCTCAAGCCCTGGTCGATCATCGAAAAGCGCCTGGAGCTGGCGTCCCAGGCCGACCTGGCCCTGGCGTTCTACAACCCGATCTCGCGTTCGCGGCCGTGGCAACTGGGGCGCGCCCTGGAAATCGTCGCCCTGCATCGCACGCCGCAAACGCCGGTGGTGCTGGGCCGTGATATCGGTCGCCCGGGGCAGACCCTGCGTGTCACTACGTTGGGGCAACTGACGCCGGAGCAGGTGGACATGCGCACCATGGTGCTGATCGGCTCGTCCACCACCTGCACATTCCCCCGTGCCGGTGGGGGTGAATGGGTCTACACACCGCGCTGGTACGGTGAAAAACCCGCCTCCTGAAAACGGCCTGTCGTCTGCCTGAAAGCGCCGAATAGCCCAGGGATTTTCCTGGCGTTGTTCGGCGCTTTTTCTTTTTTTTGCGACGAAATATGGAAACTCACCCGTGATGCCGCGTTATTGCTGGACGTTGTGGTTCAACGGGTTGCGCCAAGGGATTTTTATCGTCTGGAAAGCCCATCGGCCAGTGAACTAGGGTGGACACAAGCCCCACGTTGGGGTGCTTGTGGAGAATCAAAATGGAGCGACATCACAGACGGATCAACAGTACAAAAAGGCGCAAGTTGATTGCCGCCTACAAATTACCGGGCGCGTCAGGCAAGCACGCGTCTGTACCGCTGGACACCGAAGATGACTTTAATGCAGCGGTGGTCAATAACAGTGTGATTTCGTTTGCCGAAGGCCTGTCGGGTCTGAACCGAGAGTACGTGCGTAAAAGTTATCTGCTGGCCAGCAGCTACGTCAGCGATGTGTTGAATGTGCACCGCGGTACCGAGGACTGGTACGACGAATTCATCAAGGTGATGGTCAGCCTGGGGTGGCTCCCGGTGCGTAGCAGCTTCGAACGGGTCTCACGTTCGGGCAAGGGGCTGACCGTGCAGTTGGCGGCGTTGAACTTTATTGCCACGCTGTTGGCTTCCACGTCCTTGTCCGCGCCGCTGCTTGCTGTGCTGCCGAAACTGGCGGCCGATGCATTGGAGGCGTTGAAGCAGGCGCCGGCGTCTTTTGAATTGTTCAAGCGCAACAGCTCGGTGCACCAGGGCGGTGATTTCGGCCTGGCATCCTGTGCCGAAACCGATGGCGAATTGACGATGGTGCTGGTGACCTACAGCACTCACGGCGTGAGCAAACAGGTAGGGCTGCCCTTCCTGGAGTGGGACAGTTCCTCGTGCGAGGCCTTCAGCGGGCAGACGTGCCTGGTGCTGAATACCTCGGTGGTCAACGAAAAGACGATCCAACTGATGCGCGAGAGCGCGGGAGACAAAGTACAACTGGCGATTGCCAAATACCGGATCTAAGGCACCAGGTAGCCGCGTACCCCGGTGAAGATGATCTGCGCGGCCAGGGCGCAGACGAACAGGCCCATCAACCGGCTGACAATCTGCAAGCCCTGGTCACCGAGGATGCGTTCGATACGGTTGGACAGGTACAGCACCACGCCCACCGTGAGGCTGGCCAGGGCGATGCTGAGGATGGCGGTGAGCTTGTCATCCCAGTGCGGTTGGCTCACGCCCATCACCAGCAGCGCACCGATGGTGCCGGGGCCGACGGTGAGCGGGATGGTCAGCGGCACGATGGTCACATCCTGCTGCACGTTGTCGGTCTGCACCGCCGACTTGCCCTGGGCCATGCCCAGGGCGGAAATGAACAGCACACTGCCGGCACCGATGCGGAAGGCGTCGACGGTGATGCCGAACACACTGAAAATCACCCGACCGAACAGGTACAGCAACACGCTGGAGACCAGGGTCGCCAACGCCACTTTCCACGCCAGGCGCCGCCGCTCTTTGCTGGAATAGCCACGGGTCAGGCTGATAAAGCAGGACAGCACGAAGAACGGGCTGTAGAGCACCAGCATTTTCAGGTAGACGCTGAATAACACGTGGAGCATGTGAGTGGCTCGCGATGGGAGAAGTTTGTCGAGTCTATCAGGCGCCAGAGATCAAATGTGGGAGGGGGCTTTTGTGGTGAGCGGGCAAGCCCGCTCACCACAAAAACCAGTTCCTACAGGAGGGCAGCGTTTCAAGTTAAGACGGGGCGTGCTCGGGTCGTTGTTGACGCTGCGCCACCCAGAATTCCACCAACTCACGCAACTGCGACAACTCCACTGGCTTGGCCATATGCCCATCCATCCCGGCCTGGCGCGCCCGTTCCTTGTGTTCCGACAGAATGTGCGCGGTCAACGCCACTACCGGCGTGCGGATGCGCTGGTGGCTGACTTCCCATGCGCGCAGTTGCTGGGTCGCCGAGAAACCATCGAGGATCGGCATTTCACAGTCCATCAACACCAGGTCATAGCGCTGGGCCTTCATCGCCTCCAGCGCTTCCTCGCCGTTGCTGGCCGTGTCCGGGTTGAGGTTGAGCTTGCCGAGCATGCCGCGGATCACCTTGGTGGAGATGCTGTTGTCCTCGGCCACCAGGATGCGGAAATCCGTTGGCACGGTGATGGCGGCCGGAGCGCTGAGGACCGGACGTGGCGCCACGCTGCCTTTGCTGCGTTGGGTCAGTTCATCGGCCAGGGTGGTCTTGAGCGTGTAGCCGGCCACTGGTTTGGCGAGGATGCGCTTGATCCCGCAGTTGCGCGCGATGATCTTGCTCGGCGCATTGCTGATGCCGGTGAGCATGATCAGCAGGATGTCGTGGTTCAGGCTCGGGTCTTCCTTGATCTTCGCCGCCAGTTGCATGCCGGTCATGCCGGGCATGTTCTGGTCCAGCAGCACCACATCGAAGTAATCGCGCAGGTGCGCCTTGGTGCGCAGCAACGCCAGGGCTTCCTTGCCCGAGGGCACGGCACTGACGTTGAGGCCCCAGGCGGAACATTGTTGCACCAGCACTTTGCGGCAGGTGTCGTTGTCGTCCACCACCAGTACGCGCGCGCCTTTGAGCGGGCCGTCGAGGTCGGAGGTCGGGTGTTCCAGGCGCTCCGGGTCCAGCGGCAGGGTCAGCCACAGGGTGCTGCCCTGATGGCTGCCGCTCTTGATGCCGAATTCGCCGTTCATCAACAGGATCAACTGGCGGGCGATAACCAGGCCGAGGTGGCCATTGAGGCGGGTGGCCGAGAAGAAATTCTTGCTGTGCAGTTCGCTGTGCAGCAGGGCGTCGCGCTCGGAGGCTTCCATCGGCAGGCCGCTGTCCTGCACGGCAATGCGCAGGCGTGGTTTGGTGCTGCGGTCGTCCAGAGCCACCACGATCAGCACTTCGCCTTCGTCGGTCTTTTGCAGGGCATTTTCCAGCAGGCTCAACATGGCCTGGCGCAGGCGCGTCGGGTCGCCGCTGATCACGCGGGGCACCTGGGGCTGGATAAAGCTGATCAGTTCGACGTTCTGCTGCTCGGCCTTGGCGCGGAAGATACTCAGGCAGTCTTCGATCAGTGCGTTGAGGTCAAATTGCACATCGTCCAGTTCGATCTGGCCGGATTCGAGCTTGGAGATATCGAGGATTTCATTGATCAGCGTGAGCAGTTCGTTGCCGGCGCTGTGGATGGTCTGCACATAGTCGCGCTGCTTCACCGACAGCGGTGTGCCCAGCAGCAGTTCGGTCATGCCCAGCACGCCGTTCATGGGGGTGCGTATCTCGTGGCTGATCTTGGCCAGGAACTCGGCCTTGGCCGCGATTTCGGCATTGCTCGCCGCCAGGTCGCGGCTGAGGCTGAAACGCGCCTCGACAATCGCACGCTGGCGTTCGCCCAACGCCAGGCTCATCAGCAGACCGCTCAAGCAGATGAACGCCAGCAGCGTGACGATCAGGCCCTGGGGCGAGACCATCGTCAGGCCCAGCAACGCCGGCAGGATGATCAGCGTACCGATGTTGAACACCACCATCGCCGCCACGAACAGGCGTGCCGGGCGGTAGCCTTTCTGCCAGTGATAGGCCGAGACAAACAGCATGCTCAAGCCGGCCAGGGCCACCAGGGCGTAGGTGATGATGTTCAGCGGCAGGGTGTTGACGAACAACAACAGCAGGCCGCACAGCACGATGAACAGGATGTCCGCCATCAAAAGCTTGTTCAGCGGGTGCGGGCCCAGGGGCATGAAGAACCGGTAGGCAAACATCAAGCCGCAGGGTGCGGTGAGCAATAGCGCCAGGTAGGCGCCGGGTGTCTGGATCGCATGCCAGTTTGGCAGCCATGGCCCTACCAGGTTGAGCAGCAGCGCCAGGCTGAGCATCAGCAGCACTTCGCAGGCCGCCAGCCACAGGCTGCTGCGCGAGCGGTGGTAGGCGAAGCGCGTGAGGTTGTGCAGGATCAGCATCAACAGGCAGCCAAACAGCAGGCCGTAGATCAGCGTCTGGGTCTGGTCGGCGGCGGCGAGTACGGCCGGTTCCAGGGTGATGTAGGGGCGCAGTTCGTGTTCCGAGACCAGGCGCAGGTAAACCTCGAGGGGCTTCTGGCTCTGGGGCATCGGCAGCATGAAGTCACTGCTGGGCAACGGCCGTTCAGCCTGGGGCTGGCGTGTGCCGGTGCTCTGTTGTTCCACCAGGGTGTCGCCGTCCAGCACGTAGAGGCTCAGGTGCGACAGGTCCGGGGCGAATACCCGCAGCACTTGTTCGTGCTTGCCGGGTTGCAGCTTGAAACGTACCCACAACGCACCGTCCGGTTCCGCGGCGGTAATGCGGTCCAGTTCGATGGGGCTGAATTGGTTGGTGTAGCGCGAGGAACGGATGTCGCTCAGTTGCAGGTCGGCCTGTTCATCAAGCAATACTGCCCAGCCACTGCCTTGCGCGGCGGCCTGGGCCGGGAACAAACAGAGCAGTGTCAGCAGACTGACAGTGAAACCTATGGCGATCCTGAGCCAGCGCACGGCGAAATCCCTTCGTAGGTTGATGCACGGTTAACTATGCGCGGGTAGGCCTGCATACGGCAAGGGCCAGAAGCCCCTGCCTAGCCGAACGGATAGCTGCTTACTGGGTCTCGCCACGCTCCCGCGCAATGGCGCGATAGCCGATGTCCTTGCGGTAGAAGCAGCCTTTCCAGTCGATCTTCGCGGCCAGCTTGTAAGCCTGTTGCTGCGCGGCGTCGACGCTGGCGCCCATGGCGGTGGCGCATAGCACACGGCCACCGGCCGTCACGACCTGGCCATCCTTGAGCGCGGTGCCCGCATGGAACACCTTGCCTTCCAGCGTAGCAGCCGCGTCCAGGCCTTCAATCACATCGCCCTTGGCGTAGTCAGCAGGGTAACCACCGGCCGCCAGCACAATGCCGACGCTCGGACGTGGGTCCCACTGCGCTTCAACCTTGTCCAGGGCCTGGGCCAATGCGGCTTCCACCAACAGCACCAGGCTCGATTGCAGGCGCAGCATCACCGGTTGGGTTTCCGGGTCGCCGAAGCGGCAGTTGAACTCGATGACTTTCGGGTTACCGGCTTTGTCGATCATCAGGCCGGCATACAGGAAACCGGTGTACACATTGCCCTCGTCGGCCATGCCGCGCACGGTCGGCCAGATCACCAGGTCCATGACGCGCTGGTGTACGTCGGGCGTGACCACCGGGGCAGGGGAGTAGGCCCCCATGCCACCGGTGTTCGGGCCGGTATCGCCGTCGCCGACGCGCTTGTGGTCCTGGCTGGTGGCCATCGGCAAGACGTTCTTGCCGTCGACCATCACGATGAAGCTGGCTTCTTCGCCGTCGAGGAACTCCTCGATGACCACGCGGGAACCGGCGTCACCGAACGCGTTGCCGGCGAGCATATCGCGCACCGCGTCTTCGGCTTCCTGCAGGGTCATTGCCACGATCACGCCTTTACCAGCAGCGAGGCCATCGGCCTTGATCACGATTGGCGCACCTTTTTCACGCAGGTAAGCCAGGGCCGGCTCGATCTCGGTGAAGTTCTGGTAGTCGGCAGTCGGGATCTTGTGGCGGGCCAGGAAATCCTTGGTGAACGCCTTGGAACCTTCCAACTGGGCCGCACCGGCGGTAGGGCCGAAGCAGTCCAGGCCACGGCTGCGGAACAGGTCCACGACGCCGGCCACCAGCGGCACTTCCGGACCGACGATGGTCAGGGACACATTCTTTTCGGCAAAGTCTGCCAGTTGCTCAAGGGCGAGGACGTCGATAGCAACGTTTTCGCACTTGGCTTCAATGGCGGTGCCAGCGTTACCGGGAGCGACGAAGACTTTCTGGACACGCGGGTCCTGGGCAACTTTCCAGGCCAGGGCGTGTTCACGGCCACCGCTGCCAATGATCAAAACATTCATGTCAAAAACCTCAAATTCTGTAGGCGCTCAGGGTGCGCTTCAATGTGGAGCCGAACTCATGTGGCGAGCGGGCTTGCCCCGCGTTGGGCTGCGAAGCGGCCCCAAAACCAAACGCCGCAGATTACCCGATCTACCGCGTTCTTCTTGATTGGGGCTGCTGCGCAGCCCAACGCGGGGCAAGCCCGCTCGCCACACAAGCCCGCTCCCACATTTCGATCGAGTTGAATCAGTGACGGAAGTGGCGCATGCCGGTGAAGACCATGGCGATGCCCGCTTCATCCGCGGCGGCGATCACTTCGGCATCGCGCATCGAACCACCCGGTTGGATCACGGCGGTCACACCGGCTTTCGCGGCGTTGTCCAGGCCGTCACGGAACGGGAAGAACGCATCGGAAGCCATTACCGAACCCACCACCTGCAAACCAGCGTGCTCAGCCTTGATCGCGGCGATACGCGCCGAGTTCACCCGGCTCATCTGGCCGGCGCCGACACCGATGGTCTGGCGGTTCTTGGCGTAGACGATGGCGTTGGATTTAACGTACTTGGCCACTTTCCAGGCGAAGATCAGGTCGTTGATCTCTTGCTCGGTCGGGGCGCGCTTGGTGACCACTTTCAGGTCTTCGCTGCCGATCATGCCGATGTCACGGCTCTGTACCAGCAAGCCGCCGTTGACGCGCTTGTAGTCCCAGGCCGCCGCACGGTCAGCCGACCACTCGCCGCAGGCCAGCAGGCGCACGTTGGCTTTGGCCGCCACGATGGCGCGGGCTTCTTCGCTGACGCTTGGGGCGATGATCACTTCAACGAACTGACGCTCGACGATCGCCTTGGCGGTCTCGGCATCCAGTTCGCGGTTGAAGGCAATGATGCCGCCAAAGGCCGACTCGGTATCGGTGGCGTAGGCCAGTTCGTACGCCTGGCGGATGCCGCCTTCAGCGTCCGGGCTCACGGCCACGCCGCACGGGTTGGCGTGCTTGACGATCACACAGGCTGGCTTGACGAAGCTCTTCACACATTCCAGCGCGGCGTCGGTGTCGGCCACGTTGTTGTAGGACAGCTCTTTGCCTTGCAATTGGGTCGCGGTGGCGATGCCCACTTCGGCAGGCTTGGCTTCCACGTAGAACGCCGCGCTCTGGTGCGGGTTCTCGCCGTAGCGCATTTCCTGGGCCTTGATGAACTGGCTGTTGAAGGTGCGCGGGAACTGGCTGCGGCCTTCTGTACTGAGGGTTTCAGCGGCCTGGTTCACGGTGCCCATGTAGTTGGCGATCATGCCGTCGTAGGCGGCCGTGTGTTCGAACGCCTTGAGCATCAGGTCGAAACGCTGGGCGTAGGTCAGGCCACCGGCTTTCAGGCTTTCCAATACGTTGGCGTAATCACTGGCGTTGACCACGATGGCCACGTCTTTGTGGTTCTTGGCCGCCGAACGCACCATGGTCGGGCCGCCGATATCGATGTTTTCGATGGCGGTCGGCAGGTCGCAGCCTGGCTTGTTGATGGTGGCTTCGAACGGATAGAGGTTAACGGCCACCAGGTCGATCGGCTTGATACCGTGCTCGGCCATGATGGCGTCGTCGGTGCCGCGACGGCCAAGGATACCGCCGTGGATTTTCGGGTGCAGGGTCTTGACCCGACCGTCCATCATTTCTGCGAAACCGGTGTAGTCCGCCACTTCCACTGCGGCCACGCCGTTGTCCTGCAGCAGTTTGAAGGTCCCGCCCGTGGAGAGGATTTCCACGCCAAGGAGCTGCAAGCTCCGGGCAAATTCGAGGATCCCGGTCTTGTCGGAGACACTGATCAAGGCGCGGCGGATCGGCAGGCGGGTAGTCTGGTCGGTCATTTCAATTTCCATCAAAAGCAAAGGAGTCAGCAAAAAAGGCGACCGGTTTTACGCGGGCGCCTTTCTGGTTTGATTGAATGCTTACAGCAAATCGTATTGCTTGAGCTTTTTGCGCAAGGTGCCACGGTTGAGGCCCAGCAGCTCACTGGCTTTGGTCTGGTTGCCCTTGACGTAGTTCATCACGCTTTCGAGCAAGGGCGCCTCGACTTCGGAGAGCACCAGGTTGTACACGTCCGTGACGGAAGCGCCCTCAAGGTGGGCGAAATAATTGTGCAGCGCCTTCTCGACACTCCCGCGAAGGGTCTGGCCTTCTTCACTCGGCGTGTTGAGGTGCTGTTTCAAATTGACGTTGTCGCTCACGGGTGTTGTTCCACTCACTAAAGTCTCGGTCATCATCGTCATGCGGCCACCCCCTCTCCGTCCCCTGTCCCCAGGCTCTTTTCACGCTCGCTGAAGTACTCTCGAACGGTGGCGACCTGTGCTTGCGTATCATCCAAACGATTGAAGTGGGCGCGAAACTCCCTGGCGCCCGGCAGGGTTGCGAGATACCAGCCGACATGCTTGCGAGCAATGCGTACTCCCATCACGTCTCCATAGAAGGCGTGCAGGGCGGCCAGATGCTCTAGCAGAATACGTTCCACCTCGGTCAGCTCCGGTGCCGGCAACACTTCACCGGTACGCAGAAAATGCTCGATCTCACGAAAAATCCACGGACGCCCCTGGGCGGCCCGGCCAATCAACAAGCCATCGGCACCGGTGGCGTGCAGCACGCGCCGGGCCTTCTCGGCGGAGTCGATGTCGCCATTGGCAAATACCGGCATCGACACGGCCTGTTTGATCGCGGCAATGGTGTCGTACTCGGCTTCACCGGTGTAAAGGTCGGCGCGGGTGCGGCCATGCACCGCCAGCGCTGTAATGCCTGCCTGTTCAGCGATCTTCGCCACTGTCAGGCCGTTCTTGTTGTCCCGGTCCCAACCGGTACGGATCTTCAGGGTAACCGGCACATCCACTGCGGCGACAACGGCCTGCAGGATCTCGGCGACCAACTGCTCATCTTTCAACAGGGCGGAACCGGCGGCCTTGTTGCAGACCTTCTTGGCCGGGCAGCCCATGTTGATGTCGATGATCTGCGCCCCCAACTCCACGTTGGCCCGGGCCGCATCCGCCAGCATCTGTGCATCTCCACCGGCGATCTGTACCGAGCGCGGCTCGGGATCACCTTCGTGGATCATGCGCATCCGCGATTTGCGGGTGTTCCACAAGCTCATGTCGCTGGTGACCATTTCCGAGACTACTAGACCCGCGCCCAAACGCTTGCACAGCTGACGAAAGGGCTGGTCGGTGACGCCCGCCATCGGGGCGAGGATCAAGCCGTTCTGCAATGTGTATGGGCCGATGCGTACCGCCGACATAGGACTTCCCTGTTGTGGGGCCGGATCATTAGAGTTCGAAAAAGGGTTGGCATGATACCCGCTCTCGATGACTGGATAAAGGCTGAATTGGATAAAATCTGAACAGTTATTTCTTTATCGCCAGCGGTTTGGTTGAGCAGGGGAAAGTCAATAACCTGCCGTCAAACCTCAATGCATGAACCGATTCACTCGGGCGAGTGGAAGCTCAGGCTGTAATTCACGGCTTTGTTGCCCGGATCGAGGATATCCAGGGAGATATGGATCGGGGTTTGCGATGGCATTTCGCTAACGCCGGCCAACTCACCGCTGAGGTATTCGGCGGGTTTGAAGCGACGGCTGGCAATCAGGTTGCCGTTCAGGTCGGCAAAACGCAGCTCCAGCAGCGGGAAGGGCTGGGAGAAGGTTGCACGGTTATAGATGATCGCATCCACCACCAGCGCCCCGGCGAAATCGGGGTGGCTGCGCACCACCAGGTTACTGCTTTTGATATGGGCGATATCGACCCGCGATGGCACTGTGCAACCCAGGGTGGGGCACAGTTGCTGGAACCACGGGCGATAGGCGTCCTGGCGGGCCAGGTCGTCGAACTGGTAGGCGATGTACTGGCCTGCGAGGCCGGCGGCGGCGATCAGGACCAGCAGCAGCCAGACCAGGCGACGGCCCAGGCCCGTCGGGCGTTTGTGTGCGTAGAGGTGCAGCGGATCGTCTTCCAGGTCCTGCAGTAGATCGTCATGGGCGCCGGTTTCAGCGCGTGGGCGCTTGCGGCGGGGTGGTAGGCGATCTTCGGGTTCGGCCGCTTTTGTCAGCGGCGTGAACGGTGGGTCGATGTCGTCATCGTCTGGCGTTGAACGCAGTGGCGGCTCATCGTCGAGATCGTCGGTGTGAAATGACATGGACGGTTCGGTGCGCTGCCTGGTCGCAGGTTCTGGTTCGTCTTCGTCGACGTGGAGGCGCTCTTCAGGCGGCTCGCTGAACAGGCTTGCCGCCCATTTTTCTTCTTCGGCCTTGACCGTGTCGCGGCTGGCGCTGAAGGACTCTTCCTTTTGGCGGCGGTCGGTGCCGGGCTGGCGACGATCTGCGCCAACAGGCTGCGTGTGCTGAATCTCGCGGCGTTCCAGCTTGGCCAGTTCTTCGTCCAGGTCCAGGTTGTCCAGGTCCAGCTCTTCGGCGCTCCACTGCTTCTGGCTGATGGCGCGCGGCGCCTCGGGAGTGGTCTCGGGCTGCGGCGCCGGCGCCTGGCCGCGTTGCTCCAACAGCTGGCGGGCCGCATTGAACACTTGCAGGCACGAACCGCAGCGCACCACGCCACGGGCCACGCTCAATTGAGCGTGGTTGACGCGAAAGCGTGCTTGGCAATGCGGGCACTGGGTGACGAAACTGTCGGTCATGCGGCCATCCGATTCAGGCAAGCGCTCATTCTAGCGCCGACGACCGCTGATGCGTACCCAGCCATCGCGGTTGGCGATCGGATCCAGCTCGAAATCCTTGGCGTAGGCGGCGGCGACATCTTCGCCTTGCTCGGCCAGGATGCCCGACAGCGCCAGGCGGCCGCCCGGCTTGACCAGGCTCGACAGTTGCGGCGCCAGCGACACCAGCGGTCCGGCGAGGATGTTGGCCACCAGCACGTCGGCCTGTACCTGGGGCAGTTGCTCCGGCAGGTAGAGTGGGAATTTACCTTCAGGAATGTTGTTGCGCCCGGCGTTGTCGCGGGAGGCTTCCAGGGCTTGCACGTCGATGTCGGTGCCCACGGCTTCCTTGGCACCCAGCAACAGGGCGGCAATCGCCAGGATCCCCGAGCCGCAGCCGAAGTCCAGCACGTGGCTGTCGGTCAGGTCCTGGCCGTCCAGCCATTCCAGGCACAACGCGGTGGTCGGGTGGGTGCCGGTGCCGAACGCCAGGCCCGGATCCAGCAGCAGGTTGACTGCGTCGGGCTCGGGCGCGGCATGCCAGCTCGGTACAATCCACAGGCGCTGGCCGAAACGCATCGGCTGGAAGTTGTCCATCCAGCTGCGTTCCCAGTCCTGGTCTTCAATCACTTCGCTGTGGTGCTCTGGCAGCGGGCCGCCGGTGAGCAGCTCCATATGGGCCAGCACGGCGTTGGCGTCGGTGCCGTCTTCGAAGAGGGCCAGCAAATGGGTGTGGGACCACAGTGGCGTGGTGTTGAGTTCCGGTTCGAAGATCGGTTGGTCTTCGGCGTCCATGAACGTTACGGAGACAGCGCCTACTTCGAGGAAAGCGTCTTCATAGGTTTCGGCTTGTTCTGGGCTGATGGCGAGACGGACTTGCAGCCAAGGCATGGCGGGCACCTTTGAAAAAATGAGTGTGCAGCGGGGTGGGGCTGCGAAAGGGCGCAAGTTTACGCGAGCGCACAGAAGAAGACGACATACACCGATCAAATGTGGGAGGGGGCTTGCCCCCGATGGCGCTGGATCAGACACAGATGCATCAACTGACACTCTCTCATCGGGGGCAAGCCCCCTCCCACATTGGATTGTGTACATCCAGAAATTCCAGGGCCCAGAGACAACAAAGCCGCCCGGAGGCGGCTGTGTTGTTTGGAACATTTACTGGTTAGCCAGCTTATGTTCCAGGTAGTGAATGTTCACACCACCTTCGCAGAAGCCTTCATCACGCACCAGTTCCCGATGCAGCGGGACATTGGTCTTGATGCCATCCACCACGATTTCGTCCAGGGCGTTGCGCATACGGGCCATGGCCTCGTCGCGGGTGGCGCCCCAGGTGATCAGCTTGCCGATCAGCGAGTCGTAGTTGGAAGGAACCTTGTAGCCGCTGTACAGGTGCGAATCCACACGTACGCCGTTGCCACCTGGAGCATGGAAATGCTTGACCAGGCCTGGGCTCGGGATAAAGGTTTTCGGGTCTTCGGCGTTGATCCGGCACTCCAGGGAGTGGCCGTGGATCTTCACGTCGTCCTGGGTAAAGGACAGCACGTTACCGGCGGCGATGCTCAGCATCTCCTTGACGATATCAATACCGGTGACCATCTCCGAGACCGGGTGCTCTACCTGCACTCGAGTGTTCATCTCGATGAAGTAGAAACGACCGTTTTCGTACAGGAACTCGAAAGTACCCGCGCCACGGTAGTTGATATCGATGCACGCCTTGACGCAGCGAGCCAGTACTTCCTGACGGGCTTTTTCGTCGAGGCCCGGTGCCGGGGCTTCTTCCAGTACCTTCTGGTGACGGCGCTGCAGCGAGCAATCGCGGTCACCCAGGTGAATGGCGTGGCCCTGGCCGTCGGACAGTACCTGGACTTCCACGTGACGTGGGTTGGTCAGGTACTTTTCCAGGTAGACCATCGGGTTGTTGAACCAGGCGCCTGCTTCGGAGCGGGTCTGCTTGGCAGCTTCGATCAGGTCTTCTTCCTTGTGCACCACGCGCATGCCGCGACCACCACCGCCACCGGCGGCCTTGATGATCACCGGGTAGCCGACTTCGCGACCAATGCGCAGAGCGGTTTCCTCGTCTTCAGGCAGCGGGCCGTCGGAGCCTGGAACGGTTGGCACGCCGGCGGCGATCATGGCTTCCTTGGCGGAGACCTTGTCGCCCATCAGGCGAATGGTCTCGGCTTTCGGGCCGATGAAGGTAAAACCGGATTTTTCCACCTGGTCGACAAAGTCGGCGTTTTCCGCGAGGAAACCGTAGCCTGGGTGGATGGCGGTAGCGCCCGTCACTTCTGCTGCAGCGATGATGCTTGAGACTTTCAGGTACGAGCTTGTAGCCACTGGTGGGCCGATGCAGATGCTTTCGTCCGCCAGTTTCACGTGCATCAATTCAGTATCGGCCGTCGAGTAAACAGCGACGGTCTTGATGCCTTGTTCCTTACAGGCGCGCAGGATTCGCAGGGCGATCTCACCACGGTTGGCGATCAGGACTTTTTCCAGTTTCTTCGCAGGTTTCAACATCGAAGGCACTCCGCGGTTCAAACGATGGTGAACAGCGGCTGGTCGTACTCAACCGGCTGACCGTTTTCTACCAGGATGGATTCGATGACGCCGGCTTTTTCAGCGGTGATGTGGTTCATCATCTTCATCGCTTCAACGATGCAGATGGTGTCGCCCACTTTCACGGTAGCGCCGACTTCAACGAAAGCTGGCGAAGTCGGTGCCGGGGTGCGGTAGAACGTACCGACCATTGGCGACTTGACCACGAAGCCGTTCAGCGCAGGCGCGGCCGGGGCAGCTGGAGCAGCGGCAGCTGCAGCGGCAGGTGCAGCAGCGGCCGGAGCCGGCGCTTGCATCTGTGGCGCGTAGAACTGCTGGGCCGGGGTCTTGCTGTGGCGGCTGATCCGTACGGATTCTTCGCCTTCCTTGATTTCCAGCTCGTCGATACCGGATTCTTCCAGCAGTTCGATCAGTTTCTTAACTTTACGGATATCCATGAATCATCAACTCCCAAGGGTCGGTCAGGGGCGCTTGGCCGGTTGTTCAAGTTGTTCCAGGGCGGCCTCCAGGGCCAGTCGGTAACCGCTGGCGCCAAGGCCGCAGATCACACCTACCGCTACATCGGAGAAGTAGGAGTGATGGCGGAAAGCTTCGCGTTTGTGCACGTTCGACAAATGCACTTCGATGAATGGGATGCTCACCGCCAGCAGCGCGTCACGTAATGCAACACTTGTATGCGTAAAAGCGGCGGGATTGATCAGGATAAAGTCCACGCCTTCGCCGCGCGCGGCATGGATGCGATCAATCAATTCGTACTCGGCATTGCTTTGCAGATACAGCAGATGGTGGCCGGCTTCACGCGCCCTGCGTTCGAGATCGAGGTTGATCTGCTCCAGGGTGACTGCCCCGTAGACGCCCGGTTCACGGGTGCCGAGCAGGTTCAGGTTGGGTCCGTGAAGAACCAGTAAGGTCGCCATCGGCTGTTCCTTGTTATTGATGTGGGTACGGCAGAACCCAGCGACTATGCCGCAAAGCCTTTGTGACTGTCCAGTTCTATGCAGTAGGCAGCACGATTACCGAGGATAGCGCGAAATTTGTGACTGTGAGGCTGGATCCGGTCATTGGCAACACCGTCTCGAATCCTGTGGAGATCAAATGTGGGAGGGGGCTTGCCCCCGATAGCGGAGGGTCAGTTACAGACACTGAGGCTGACACACTGCAATCGGGGGCAAGCCCCCTCCCACATTTGATCTCTATAAGGTTGAAGATCGTGTCAGACGCGGAAGGCTTGAACGGCAGTGTTGAGCTGCCCACCCAGCACCAGCAACTGCTCACCCTGCCGGCGACCCTGTCCGATTCGCAGCAAGTTATCCTCACCCAACTGATGAATCCGCTCACTGTTGTCGCGAATCTCGCTGACGGCACCACTCTGCTGCGCGGTCACGTCGGCGATGCGCACGGCGGTGTCGGAGATGGTCTGGATTGCGCCGACGATCTCATCCAGCGCCCCATCTGCCGCCTGGGCCTGCTGGGCGGTGGCTTCGGCGTGTTCGACCTGGGCGCGCATGCCTTGCACCGATTGGTGGGCGGCGCTTTGCAGCCCGGCGATCAAGGTCTGGATTTCGGCGGTGGCGCCCGCGGTGCGTTGGGCCAGCGAGCGCACCTCATCGGCCACCACGGCAAAACCGCGTCCGGCTTCACCGGCACGGGCGGCCTCGATTGCGGCGTTGAGGGCCAGCAGGTTGGTCTGGTCGGCAATCGAGCGGATCACCGTGAGAACACCGCCGATGGTGGCGGACTCTTCGGCCAGTTTTTCGATCATCTGCGCGTTTTGCTGCACTTCGCCCACCAGGGCATGCAGCCCGGTCAGGCTCAGGCCGATCACGCGCTGGCCTTGCTCTACGGCCTGGCCGGCGCTGCGACTGGCACCGGCAGCCTGGCTGGCATCACCGGCGACTTGCTGGATCGTCGCCTCCAGTTCGCCCAGCGAATCACGGATCTGCGCGGTATCCCCGGCCTGGCGCTCGGCGCCGTCGTGCAGGCCGCTGCTCAGTTCGGCAAGGGTACGGCTGCTGCCGGCGACTTCCTCGGCGTTGCCGCGAATGGTGCCGACCAAGTCCACCAGGTAGGCGCGCAGGCGGTTCAGAGACGCTTCGATATCGTGCAGTTCGCGGTTGGTCTTGCCCAGGGTAATCGGCTGGCTGAAGTCGCCTTCGGCCCAAGTCGACAGGGCTGGCGCCAGGTTGGTCAGCACCCGCGCCAGCTTGCGTTGCAGGGTGTCGATCAATAGCGCGATCAACAGGATCAGGCCAATCATCAGCCCTTGCATCAGGCGCACTTCGCCCTGGATCTTGGCGTGTTGCGCACGCACCACCGGCTCCAGGCCGGCGATGGCTTGTTGCACGGTGTTGATTTTCTGGTGGGTTTTGGCGGCCAGGTCGGTGCGTTGCTGGATCTGATCGCGGGTGCGCTTGAGTTCGGCGGGGTAGCGGGTCAGCAGGCTGTTGAGTTCACGCTTGAGGTCGACACCGGTGTCCTGGGCTTCGGTTTTTTCGGTGTTTTCCAGGCCCATCAGCGCGGAGAAGTCATCGGCGCTGGACTCGGCGCTGGCCTTCACGCCCAGCAACGGCAGTTGCTCCAGCAGGTCGGCCTGGCTGCGAATGTTGCCGACTTCGCGTTCCACATCGTCGGCCAGTTCCGCACGCCCGCTGCTCACTAGTTTGTCACGGGCCAGCGACAACTTGCCCAGGTGCTGGGAGGCGGCCAGCAACGGCGGCAGATAGCGGGCGGCTTCGGGAGCATTCACGCCGGTGGCGTACTGGCTCAGTTGCTCCAGGTTGGCGCCCAATTCTCGTTCGGCCTGCAACAGCAAGGCTTGTGGGTCGCCTGCCAGCTTGCCGGCCGCCAGCAGGTCGGTCTTGCTGAACGCATCCAGGTCCACCAGGCTCGGGCGCAGGTTCTGCGCCAAGTCCGCCGGCAGTTCATCCAGATGCTGTACCAGGCTTTCCAGGCTCTGGCCCGCGCTGCTCAAACGCAGGGCGTCGCCGCTGGCCAGGTAGTCGTCGATATTGCGCGCGGCTTCGTTCTGGAAACTCTGCGACAGGCCCAGGTAGCGCTCCATCAGCAAATAGGGCCGCTCCAGCGCCCGTTGCGACCACCACAACGTCGCCCCCAGCGCCAGGCACACGGCCACCAGAAGAAGGGTATTGAGATTGGTCAGCAGCTTCAGGCGCATGCGTGGTTTCAACCGACAGCAAAAGATAAGTGCCTGAAGTTATTGCGTTTCCATTACAAAGTTATGACCGAATCAGTGGATTCCGGTGAAAAGATGGCACTTTGCTTTGATGTGCGTGCGGCTTGCACACGATTGCGCCCAGCGTCCTTGGCACGGTACAGCGCCTCGTCGGCCTGGGCGGCCATCATCAGGCTATCGGAACCGTCGCACAGCTCCACCAGCCCGGCGCTGAAGGTGCACCACAAATCCTGGGGTTGGGCCGGGTAATGGATCTCGGCAAAGCGTCCACGGATTTCATCCAGCACTCTGCAGGCCGATTCCAGATCGGTGTCGGGCATCACGATGGCGAATTCCTCACCACCATAGCGCCCGATGTAGTCGGTCTTGCGCAGGCGCTGCTTGAGAAACAGCGCCAGGCTCTTGATCACGCGGTCGCCCATGGGGTGGCCGTGGCTGTCGTTGACCCGCTTGAAGTGGTCAATGTCGAGCATGGCAAAGCTCAGCGGCTTGTTCTCGCGGCGTGCGCGGAAGCTGCAGTCTTCGAGCAATTGCAATATATGGGTGTGGTTGTACAGGCCGGTCAGGCTATCGCGCACCATCCGCGCCTTGAGGTTGCGCGCCCGCGCCGCGCGGTTGCGCACGGTGGTGATCAGGTGGCGCGGCTTGATCGGCTTGGTGAGGAAGTCGTCACCGCCTTCGCTCATGGCGTCCAGTTGCTTATCCAGGTCGTCTTCGGCCGACAGGTAGATGATCGGCACGCTGACGTAACGGTCGTTATGGCGGATGACCTTGGCCAGTTCGGTGCCGGTACAGGCGGGCATGTACATGTCGAGGATGATCAGGTCGGGCTGGAAGTCCGCCAGCTCGGCCATGGCCTGGATCGGCTCGATCAAGGTGCGGGTGACGATGCCGGCACTGTTGAGCAGGCGTTCGGTGTGCAGTGCCTGGGCCCGCGAATCGTCGATGATCAGCACTTTATACGGTTCGTACTGGGCAACGCAGGTCAGTACTTCGATCTTTTCCAGCAGGCTGGACGCTTCCAGCGTACCGGTGAGGAATTCCTGGCCCCCGGCGCGCACGGCGGCCAGGCGGGTCGGGGTGTCGGTTTCGTGCAGGCTGAAGAACAGCAGCGGCAGCTTCTGTTCCAGGCCTTCCTGGGCTTCGGCGGCGAGCTTGAGGCCCAGGCCGGCACCGCAGAAATCCACGTCCATCACAATCGCCGAAGGCAGGCGCTCGGCCATCGACGCACGAAACGCCGCCACGCTGTCCAGGGATTGGGCGCTCATGCCAAAGAACTCCAGCTGCTTGGCCAGGCGCTCGGCACGGTCGTGATCGGCCAGCATCACGTAGATCGGCTTGCGCATCGGCGGCAGGAAGGTTTGCTCAAGCTGGTCGCCCTGGCGCAGGCCGGTGCGGGACAGACGTTGCATCAGGCGGTTGAGTTCGGTGATCAGTTGGCTGCTCAGGCGCCCGCGGTTTTCGCCCACGGCCTTGAGGGACTCGCCGATGTGCTGCGCGAGCTGGCTGTGTTCCGGCTGTTCGAAACGCTCGGCAAAGCGCAGCAGGCGCAGATTGGCCTCGCTGAGTTCGGAAAGGTCGGTGCCTGACCACTCGCTGCGTTGCAGGCGCTGCCAGATCTCAAGAATTTGACGTGCCTGATGAATTACCCGCTGGGCAAAATGCTGCTTGAGGCGCTCACGGCTGGGGTCTTCTGGCTCGGTCATATCCTGACTACTAGTGAGGGTGCATGCTGAGGTCGACTGATGGCTCTATGCTAGCACCTCTTTCCCATGGGATGAGTGTCATACGTCAATAAACTGCGCGTGCAGAGTATTCAGTTGCTGACCCACTGGTCGCACGGCGTAAAAAGCGTGCATCCTTTATAGTCGAACCCCCTCTATGCGCCAGTTTGGCGAAAAGCCCCGCACGGGCGGGCACGATGGGGTAGGGTTGTGGTCGGAGTGTTTGAACGCACGCCATCAATTCAAGTGCATGAACTCAAGTGATTGAAAGGATATCGCCATGCTGGACTGGAAAAACCGTGCAGGCAGTGCCAAAGGCCCCGCCCCTGAGCCCAAGTCGGCCAACCGCAGCTATTTTCGTACCCTGCTGATGAGCCGTGCCGTGCTCAGTGTGCTCGGCCTGTACCTCTTGGTCACGGGCGCCCTGGGCTGGTACTGGAGCGAAGAGCCGGCGCTGTTCCCGGTCCAGCAGAATGCGCAGATTGCCGCCGAAAAAGACGGCAAGCAGATGGTGGTGGGCTTTACCACCGTCGAAACCCTCAAGACGGTGGTCGGCACCTTGCTGAACAAGCCGGGTGGCTACATTTCCAACGACCGCTTCCCGCCTGGCCTGTGGATGGACAACATGCCGAGCTGGGAATACGGCGTGCTGGTGCAGGTGCGCGACCTGACCCGCGCCCTGCGCAAAGACTTCGCCCGTTCCCAATCGCAATCGGCGGAAGACGCCGATCTGGCCAAGGCCGAGCCGCGCTTCAACTTCGACAACAAGAGCTGGGTGCTGCCGTCCAGCGAGTCGGAATACCAGGAAGGCATCAACTCCCTGAGCCGCT
Source organism: Pseudomonas allii (assembly GCF_055380095.1). Taxonomy (NCBI): domain Bacteria; kingdom Pseudomonadati; phylum Pseudomonadota; class Gammaproteobacteria; order Pseudomonadales; family Pseudomonadaceae; genus Pseudomonas; species Pseudomonas allii. The sequence continues at coordinate 717,575 of NZ_AP039450.1, forward strand.
ATGAAGCGCGCCTGTCCGACCCGAACCAGAAGGGCGCGCTGTTCTATGCGCGCGCCGACAACCTGAACAACTGGCTGGGCGACGTCGCCACCCGCCTGGGCTCGCTGTCGCAGCGCCTGTCGGCCAGTGTGGGCCGCGTGAAGTTGAACACCGCGCTGAAAACCGAAGCGCTGGCGCCGGGTGAAGTGCCGCAGGTCGATGAAGAAGTGGTGGAAACCCCATGGATGCAGATCGACAATGTGTTCTACGAAGCCCGTGGCCAGGCCTGGGCCTTGTCCCACCTGCTGCGCGCCATCGAAGTGGACTTTGCCGACGTACTGGCCAAGAAAAACGCCACCGTCAGCGTGCGCCAGATCATCCGTGAGCTGGAGGCCTCGCAGGAACCGGTGTGGAGTCCTATGATTCTTAACGGCAGTGGCTTCGGTGTACTGGCGAACCATTCGCTGGTGATGGCCAACTATATTTCCCGGGCAAACGCTGCAGTGATCGACTTGCGTCAGCTCCTCAACCAGGGTTGATGATGGACGCTACTCAAAAGGAGGCCGCCCACCGCGCGGCTTCCGATGCTGAACTGATCTGCTGGGTCGACGAGCAGGACAACCTGCTCGGGCACCTGGTCAGGTCCGACCTGCGCCAGCGCGGCCTGATTGGCCGTTGCACCTTTATCTTCCTGTTCAATTCGGCCGGTGAGCTGTGTGTGCATCGACGCACCCTGAGCAAAGCCCTGTATCCCGGTTTCTGGGACACAGCGGCAGGTGGGATGGTCGCGGCGGGTGAGTCCTATGCCCTGTCGGCCGCCCGTGAGCTGGAAGAGGAGTTGGGTGTCAGTGGGGTGAAACTGGTCGAACATGACCACTTCTATTTCGAAGACGGCGACAGCCGGCTCTGGTGCAAATCCTACTCAGCCGTGTGGGACGGGCCGCTGCGCCTGCAGTCGGAAGAGGTGATGGAAGCGCGCTTTTTACCTATCGATACCGTCCTGCAGGAGGCTGAACAAAAGCCCTACTGCCCGGACGCCCAGGAAGGCTTGCGCCGCTATCTGGCCTCACGTCGCTAAAGTTGTATAAATTGGCGCCATTTGGCTCTTAGCAAGTCGGCTTTTTGTGGTTACACTGCGCGACTTTTCACCCGAACCGCCTTGGCGGTTCGGTAGCGCTGCCCCTGCCTGAGTGGGGCTTCGCGGTCGGTCATCCTGATCGATCAGTCTTCATCCTCCCAAGAGGATTGCCGGTGGCCAAAAAAGCCGCATCCTTCGCCGCCCTTGGTGGCCTGGTATTTTCCACCGACGCAGGTCGACACTGCCCGGACTGTCGTCAGCCCGTGGACGCTTGCACCTGCAAACAGACCCTGATTCCCGAAGGCGATGGTATTGCCCGCGTGCGCCGCGAGAGCAAAGGCCGTGGCGGCAAGACGGTGACCACCATCACCGGTGTGCCGCTGGCCGAAGACGCGCTGAAGGAGCTCGCCACTACGCTGAAAAAGCGCTGTGGCACCGGTGGCGCGTTGAAAGACGGTGTCATCGAGATCCAGGGCGATCACGTCGAGTTGCTGTTGGCCGAGCTGATCAAGCTCGGGTACAAGGCCAAGAAGTCCGGCGGCTGAAAGCCTCTTCCCGACCTGTGTCTAAACTCTGTCCTGCGCGTGGGGTCCTACCTTGCACGCAGGCAAATCGTCATTTTCATTCTTTAGACTGCGCCAGCCTCAACCAGGGGCGGCGCTTTCGCCTTCATTTATAGGGGACTTCGATGTCCGTACGACGCACACGCAAAGACGATGGCAGCCAATGGACAGTTGCGGACAGCCGCAGTGTTTACGGGATCCGCCATTGGGGGGCCGGGTATTTCGCGATCAATGATGCCGGTCGCGTTGAAGTCCGTCCGAACGGCCCGAACAGCACACCCGTCGACCTCTACGAGCAAGTCGACGAACTGCGCAAGAGCGGCCTGTCGTTGCCGCTGCTGGTGCGCTTCCCCGATATCCTGCAAGACCGTGTACGCCAGTTGACCGGCGCTTTCGATTCGAACATCGAGCGCCTGGAATACCAGAGCAAGTACACCGCGCTGTACCCGATCAAGGTGAACCAGCAAGAGGCGGTGATCGAGAACATCATCGCCACCCAGAACGTGTCCATCGGCCTGGAAGCCGGCTCCAAGCCCGAGCTGCTGGCCGTGCTGGCCCTGGCGCCGAAGGGTGGCACCATCGTCTGCAACGGTTACAAGGACCGCGAATTCATCCGCCTCGCGCTGATGGGCCAGAAGCTCGGCCACAACGTGTTCATCGTGATCGAGAAAGAATCCGAAGTTGAGCTGGTGATCGAAGAAGCCGCCAGCCTCAAGGTCAAGCCACAGGTTGGCCTGCGTGTGCGTTTGTCTTCCCTGGCGTCGAGCAAGTGGGCGGACACCGGTGGCGAGAAATCCAAGTTCGGTCTGTCGGCGGCGCAACTGCTGTCCGTGGTCGAGCGCTTCCGCGCGGCTGGCCTGGACCAGGGCATCCGCCTGCTGCACTTCCACATGGGCTCGCAGATCGCCAACCTGGCCGACTACCAGCACGGCTTCAAGGAAGCCATTCGTTACTACGGCGAACTGCGCAACCTCGGCCTGCCAGTGGATCATATCGACGTCGGTGGCGGCCTGGGTGTGGACTACGACGGTACGCACTCGCGTAACGCCAGCTCCATCAACTACGACATGGACGACTACGCCGGCGTGGTCGTGGGCATGCTCAAGGAATTCTGCGACGCGCAGAGCCTGCCGCACCCGAACATCTTCTCCGAAAGCGGCCGTTCCCTGACCGCCCACCACGCCATGCTGGTGGTGCAGGTTACCGACGTCGAGAAACACAACGACGAAATCCCGACCATCGAAAACAAGGAAGCCCTGCCGGAAACCGTGCAGTGGCTGGTGGACCTGCTCGGCCCGACCGACATCGAGATGGTCACCGAAACCTACTGGCGCGCCACCCACTACATGAGCGACGTGGCCACCCAGTACGCCGACGGCAAGCTGACCCTGGCCGAAAAAGCCCTGGCCGAGCAGTGCTACTTCGCCGTGTGCCGCCGCCTGCACAACTCGCTCAAGGCCCGCCAGCGCTCGCACCGCCAAGTGCTGGATGAACTCAACGACAAGCTGGCCGACAAGTACATCTGCAACTTCTCGGTGTTCCAGAGCCTGCCGGACACCTGGGCCATCGGCCAGGTATTGCCGATCCTGCCGCTGCACCGCCTCGACGAAGAGCCGCTGCGCCGCGCGGTATTGCAGGATTTGACCTGCGACTCCGACGGCAAGATCAAGCAGTACGTCGATGAGCAGAGCATCGAGACCAGCCTGCCGGTGCACGGCTTGAACGAAGGTGAAGACTACTTGCTGGGGATCTTCCTGGTGGGCGCTTACCAGGAAATTCTCGGCGACATGCACAACCTGTTCGGTGACACCGACTCGGTGAACATCTACCAGCGTGAAGACGGTTCGGTGTACAGCGCCGGTATCGAGACCCACGACACCATCGAAGACATGCTGCGCTACGTGCACTTGTCGCCGGAGGAGTTGATGACGCACTACCGTGACAAGTGTGCGAGCGCGAAGATCAGCGCCAGTGAGCGTACGCAGTTCCTGGATGCGTTGCGTCTTGGCTTGACCCGGTCTTCCTACCTGTCCTCGTAAAAAATGTGGGAGGGGGCTTGCCCCCGATAGCGGTACATCAGCAACACTTAAGTTGCCTGACCCACCGCCATCGGGGGCAAGCCCCCTCTCACATTTGACGCAGTGCTGATCCTGAAATTGTCTGAGGGCTGAGCAATGTTGAGCAAATGGCCGCAAGTGTTCACCCTGGCAATGGCTGCATTCTTGGCCGCCTGCTCCCCCATCAAAGTCCTTAACGCACTCACCCCTTCCAGCACCTTCACCAAGACTGCGGCCATCGCCTACGGCGCTGATCCCCGCCAGGAACTCGATATCTACCGCCCCGCCCCTGCAATCGCCAACGCGCCCGTCGTTGTGTTTTTCTACGGTGGCAGCTGGAATAGCGGCTCCAGGGACGACTACGGTTTCGTCGGCGAAGCCCTGGCGTCACGTGGCATTGTCGTGGTGATTGCCGACTACCGGCTTTATCCCCAAGTGCGTTACCCCGCGTTTCTCCAGGATGGCGCTCAAGCGGTTGCCTGGACCCACCAGCACATCGCCGAATACGGCGCTGACCCGCAGCGGCTCTATGTGATGGGCCACAGCTCCGGTGCCTATAACGCGTCGATGTTGGCGCTGGATGCGCGCTGGTTGAATGCGGTGGGCTTATCGCCTGCCATTTTCAAAGGCTGGATCGGTCTGGCCGGGCCGTATGATTTTCTGCCCATTGAAAATAAGGACGTACGGCCGGTGTTCTTCTTCCCTGACTCGCCGCCTGAGTCTCAGCCGATCAACCACGTCAGTGCCGATGCGCCGCCGAGCCTGGTAATGGCGTCAACGGACGACAATCTGGTCAACCCCACGCGCAATACTGGCGGCTTGGCTAATAAGTTGCGTGCGGCCGGCGTGCCGGTAGAGGTGTTCTACTTCGGCAGGACCAACCACCAGACGCTGGTGGCCTCCCTGTCCAGGCCGTTGCGTTGGTTGGCGCCGGTGCTGGATCGGGTCACCGCGTTTATCCAAGCCACTGATCCTGTCGGTTCAAGCGCCAGGCAATTGCCCACAAAGTAAGGCTGCGCAGGGCCATGAACAGCAGGAAGCTTATCCACAACCCGTGGTTGCCGAGCCCCTGCAACGCCCAGGCAAATGGCAGCAGGATCACCACGGTCAGCAACATGCCATTGCGCATTTCCCGTGCACGGGTGGCGCCGATGAAAAGCCCGTCCAGCAGGTAGCTCCACACCGCAATCAAGGGCAACACGGCCAGGTAGGGCAGGTAGATATCGGCGGTCTCGCGCACGCTGGGGATATCGGTCTGCATGGCAATAAACAAATGGCCGGCGAAGGTGAACAACAGCGCAAAGCCGACGCTGGCGATCAGTGACCAACCGCAGGCGACCACCAATGAACGGCGCAAGGCCTGGCGGTCGTGGGCACCGATGGCGTGGCCGCAAAGTGCTTCCACCGCATGAGCCAAACCGTCCAGCGCATGGGCCGTCAGCAACAGGCCGTTGAGCAGCAGTGCATTGGCCGCCACGGTGGCATCGCCCAGGCGTGCGCCTTGCACCGTGATCATGAAAAACACCGATTGCAGTGCCAGGCTGCGGATGAAGATGTCGCGGTTCACCGCCAGCAGCGGGCGCCAGCTCTCCCATAGTTTCAGTGCAGCCCAGGCGATATGGCCGGGGTAGGCGCGCAGGGCTTTTTGCGTCATCGCCAGGCCCAGCAGGGCGCCGGTCCATTCGGCAATCACGGACGCCCGCGCCGAACCGACCACCCCCCAATCCAGACCCAGCACAAACCACAGGTTCAGGGCGATGTTGACCAGATTGGTGGTCAGCAGGATCGCCAACGGCGCGCGGGCGTTCTGCGTGCCGAGGAACCAGCCGACCAGCGCATAGCTGGCAAGGGCGGCAGGCAGGCCGAACAGGCGCGTGTGGAAGAAGTCTTGGGTCAGTTGATTGAGTTCGGGGGAGGGTTGCATCCATTCCAATGCCAGATGGCTCAGCGGAATACCCACGGTGCCCAGCAGCATGGCCAGGCCCAGCGCCAGCAGCAGGCCTTGCAGGAGGATTTGTCGCAGCGCGGCCCCATCGTTGCGCCCGGCAGCCTGTGCGGCAAAACCGGTGGAGCCCATGCGCAAAAAGCCCATGGCCCAGGCCAGGAAGGTATACAGACTGGCCCCGACTGCCACCGCACCCAGTTGATGGGCGTGGGGCAGGTGGCCGATGACCATGCTGTCGACCAGGGCCACGAGAGGCACCGAGATATTCGACAGGATCATCGGCGCGGCCAGGGCCCAGACGCGGCGGTGGGTAGGGCGGTGGCGCCAGTCGGTGAGTAGGGTGGGCATGAGGGCTCCTTGGGGGAGCGGCATTGTAACGGGGCCTTAATCTCACTGCAGAACCAATGTGGAAGGGGGCTTGCCCCCGATAGCGGTCTGTCAGCTAGAAATGTATCGGCTGACATACTGCCATCGGGGGCAAGCCCCCTCCCACATTTGGATCTTCAGCGTGTGTAGGATTGGGCTGGGTCTGGAAGGCCCGCAGAACCAAACCACCCTCCGTCGGTCAATGTGACCAGCACCACATCGGCCCGGTGCGGGCTGATATATAGTTCACCCCTCGGACCCCTCTCACAACGAGTGCCCCATGTTTAACAAAGGATTGTTCCTGGCCTGTGCGCTGGCCCTGTTGAGCGCCTGCGATTCCTCCGATAAACCGGCAGCCCCGACCGCTCCCGCGGCGACGACGGTTGCACCCCAGCCGGCCAAGGCGGCGGTCGACGTGGCCGCGCTGAAGCAGCGCTACGCCGGGCGTGAGTTGAGCGTGGTGGATGTGTCCGAAGTGCAGCTCGATGGGGCCAGCACCCTGTCCGTGAGCTTTTCCATTCCGCTGGACCCCGATCAGAAATTCGCCGACAAACTCCACTTGGTGGACAGCAAGTCCGGCAAGGTCGATGGCGCCTGGGAAATCTCCGACAATCTGATGGAGCTGCGCCTGCGTCACCTGGAGCCACAGCGCAAATTGGTGCTCACCATCGATGCCGGGGTGAAGGCGGTCAACGGCAACACGCTTGCCGCCGAGTACAGCGCCCGCCTGGAAACCCGCGACCTGCAAGCCACCGTCGGCTTCGCCAGTCGGGGCACCCTGTTGCCCACCCGTTTGGCCGAAGGCCTGCCGGTGATCGCACTGAACGTCGACAAAATCGACGTCGAATTCTTCCGCATCAAACCCGAATCCCTGCCGACTTTTCTCGCGCAGTGGGGGCGCAACACCAGCCTGCAGAGTTATGAATCCCGCGAACTGCTGCCGCTGGCCGACCTGGTCTACGGCGGTCGCTTCGACCTGAACCCGGCGCGCAACACCCGCGAAACCCTGTTGCTGCCGATCGCCGGCCTCAAGCAGTTGCAGCAGCCGGGTGTGTACCTGGCGGTAATGCGCGCCTCCGGCACTTACAACTATTCCCAACCGGCCACGCTGTTCACCTTGAGTGATATCGGCCTGTCGGTGCACCGTTACGCCAATCGCCTGGATGTGTTTACCCAGGCGTTGGATGGCGGCAAGGCGCTGGATGGCGTCGACCTCGAGGTGCTCGACGCCGAGGGGCGTGTGGTCGGCCAGGGCAAGACCGAGAAGGGCGGCCATGCCGAGTTGCCGTTGCCGAAAAAGGCCCAGGTGTTGTTGGCCAAGCAGGGTGAACAGACCAGCATGCTGCGTCTGGACAGCGCCGCATTGGACCTGGCCGAGTTCGACATCGGCGGCCAACCGTCCCATCCCTTGCAGTTCTTCGTTTTCGGCCCGCGTGACCTGTACCGCCCCGGTGAAACCGTGCTGCTCAACGCCCTGCTACGGGACAAGGATGGCAATGCCGTCAAGCCGCAGCCGGTGAGCGTCGAAGTACGTCGCCCGGATGAACAGGTGAGCCGCAAATTCGTGTGGGATGCCGACGCCTCCGGCCTCTATCAATATCAACTGCAATTGGCCGGTGAAGCGCCAACCGGGCGCTGGCAGCTGGTGTTCGACCTGGGGGACGGCAAGCCGCAACTGTATGAGTTCCTCGTTGAAGACTTCCTGCCCGAGCGCCTGGCGCTGGAACTCAAGGGCAGCGATACCGCACTGAGCCCGGCGGATAACCCGGTGATTCAAGTCACCGGCCGTTACCTGTATGGCGCGCCGGCATCGGGCAACCGGGTCAGCGGACAGATTTATGTGCGGCCGTTGCGCGAAGCGGTCAAGTCGCTGCCGGGCTATCAGTTCGGCTCTGTCACCGAAGAAGAGCTGAGCCAGGATTTCGAACTGGACGAAAGCGTGCTCGACGCCAAGGGCCAGGAAGCGCTGACCCTGGAAAGCAAGTGGGCCGAGGCCAAGTCGCCGCTGCAACTGATCGTGCAGGCCAGCCTGCACGAGTCGGGCGGGCGACCGATTACCCGGCGCCTGGTGCAGCCTATCTGGCCGGCCGAGCAACTGCCGGGCCTGCGCGGCTTGTTTGACGGCAAGGAAACCAATGGCGATGGTCCGGCGGAATTCGAAGTGCTGCTGGCCAACCAGGACGGGCAGAAGCTCGCCGCGCCAAACCTCAAGGTGCGCCTGGTGCGCGAGCGCCGCGATTACTACTGGAACTACTCCGAGAGCGATGGCTGGAGCTACCACTTCAACGAGAAATTCCTCAACCTCGACGAACAGACCCTGAACATCAAGGCCGGTGACACGGCCAAGGTCAGCTTCCAGGTGGAGTGGGGCCCGTACCGCGTCGAAGTGGAAGACCCGCAGACCGGCCTGGTCAGCAGCCTGCGCTTCTGGGCCGGCTACCAGGCCCAGGACAACACCGAAGGCGGCGCCGTACGCCCCGACCAGGTCAAGCTGGCGCTGGACAAACCCGCGTATGGCGACGGCGATACCGCCAACGTCACCGTCACCCCGCCCGCGGCCGGCAAAGGCTACCTGCTGGTGGAGTCCGCCGAAGGGCCGCTGTGGTGGCAGGAAATCGATGTGCCGGCCGAAGGCAAAAGCTTTGCCGTGAAGCTCGACCCAAAATGGTCGCGGCATGATTTGTACGTCAGTGCCCTGGTGATTCGCCCGGGCGAGCGCAAAGCCAACATCACGCCCAAGCGTGCCGTGGGCCTGCTGCATCTGCCGTTGGATCGCACCCAGCGCAAACTCGGCGTGACCCTCACCGCGCCGGAAAAAATGCGTCCCAAACAGCCGCTGACGGTGAAAGTCGCTGCGAAAAACGCCGATGGCAGCGTGCCGAAACAGGTGCACGTGCTGGTGGCAGCGGTGGACGTGGGCATCTTGAACATTACCGAATACCCGACGCCGGACCCTTACTCCAGCCTGTTCGGCCGCAAGGCTTATGGCGTGGACCAGTTCGATATCTACGGCCAGTTGATCGAAGCCGGGCAGGGGCGCTTGGCCAGCCTGGCATTCGGCGGTGACGCCGCGCTGGCCAAGGGCGGCAAGCGCCCGGACACCAGCGTGACCATCGTCGCCTTGCAAAGTGCGCCGGTGACCCTGAACGAGCAGGGCGAGGGCGAAGTCAGCGTCAATATCCCGGACTTCAACGGCGAACTGCGCCTGATGGCCCAGGCCTGGACCGACGACCGCTACGGCATGGCCGAAGCCAAGACGGTGATCGCCGCACCTTTGATTGCGGAGCTGTCGACGCCGCGTTTCCTGGCCGGTGGTGACCAGACCACGTTGGCGCTGGACCTGTCCAACCTGTCGGGCAAGGCCCAGCAGCTGGATGTGCAACTGAGCGCCGAAGGGCAGCTGGAGTTGGTCAACGCTGGCGCGCAAACCGTCGAGTTGAAACAAGGCCAGCGCACCACCCTGCGCATCCCGGTGAAAGCCTGGGGCGGTCTGGGGCAGGGCAAGGTCAAGGTCACCGTGAACGGGCTGGACCTGCCGGGTGAAAACCTGCCGCCGTTCACCCGTGAATGGACGTTGGGCGTACGCCCGGCGTACCCGGCACTGCTCAAGCATTACCGCGCGGTGCTCAAGGATCAGCCGTGGAGCCTGCCGGCGGGCACGCTCGATCAGTTCGACTCATCAGGGCGCCAGGCGCTGTTGAGCCTGTCGAGCCGGCCGCCGCTTAACCTCGGCGCGCAGATCAGTGCACTCAAGGCCTACCCTTATGGTTGCCTGGAGCAGACCGCGAGCGGCCTGTACCCGTCGCTGTATGCCGACGACGCGCTGCTCAAGCGCTTGTCGATCAAGGGCGAGTCGGACAGCGAACGTAAACGCAAGATCGAGCTGGGCATCGAACGCCTGCTGGGCATGCAGCGCTACAACGGCAGCTTCGGTCTGTGGGGCGCCGATGGCGAAGAAGAATACTGGCTGACGGCCTACGTCACCGACTTCCTGCTGCGTGCCCGCGACCAGGGCTTTGCCGTCCCGCCGCAAGCCTTGAAGAAGGCCAGCGAGCGCCTGCTGCGTTATGTGCAGGAACGCAACCTGATCGACGTCGACTACAGTGACAACGCCGACCACACGCGCTTCGCCGTACAGGCCTACGCCGGCATGGTGCTGGCGCGCAGTCAGCAGGCGCCATTGGGGGCGCTGCGCAGTATTTTCGAACGACGCAGCGATGCGCGCTCCGGTTTGCCGCTGGTGCAGTTGGCTATCGCGCTGCAGAACATGGGCGACCAGCCGCGTGCGGACCAGGCCTTGCTTGCTGGGCTGGCGGCGCAGCGTAACGCCAATGAGTGGCTGGCCGACTACGGCAGCCCGCTGCGGGACCAGGCAATGATCCTGGCCCTGCTGGAAGAGAACGACCTGGCCAAGGGCAAGCGTGAGGAGCGCTTGTTTACCCTGTCGGATCAGTTGGCGGCCAGCCCGTACCTGTCGACCCAGGAGCGTAACTCGCTGTTCCTGGCCGGGCGCCTCGGGTTTGCCAAGCCAGAGGCGAACTGGCAGGTGTCGCTGACCGGCAGTGGCGGCGTGCAGGCATTGAATAACCAGCACTCGACGCTGGAACTGGAGGGCAAGCTGCTGTCCAGCGACCTGACCTTGAGCAATCAGGGCGACGCGCCGGTGTACCAGCAACTGACCCTCTCGGGTTATCCACAGGTGCCACCGGCGGCCGGCGGCGACAACTTGAGCATTCGCCGCGAATACCTGGGCATGAACGGCCAGCCGCTGAACCTGCGCAACCTCAACAGCGGTGAGCTGGTACTGGTGCATCTGGCGGTCAACGCCAAGCAGCGTGTGCCGGATGCCCTGGTGGTGGATTTGCTGCCGGCCGGCCTGGAACTGGAAAACCAGAACCTGGCACAAAGCGCCGCCAGCCTGGAAAACGCCAGCAGCCAGGTGAAGGAGTGGCGGGAGTCGATGCAGAACGCGTCGCTCAAGCACCAGGAGTTCCGTGACGACCGCTACGTGGCGGCGATCAACCTGGAAGGTTCCGGCACCACGCACCTGCTGTACCTGGCGCGTGCCGTGACGCCGGGCACTTACCGCGTGCCGCCGCCGCAGGTGGAGTCGATGTACCGGCCGAACTGGCAGGCGGTGGGGGAGACGCCGGCGGATCTGGTGATCAAGGGGCGCTGATAGCTCAATTTGAAAGGGGACCTCAATGTGGGAGGGGGCAAGCCCCCTCCCACAGGAGATTTGCTGTGTTTTTGGGTCAGTGGACGACCCAGCTCAGAAGCCACAGGCCCAGCAGCAGCCAGATGATGCCCATGATGATCGACGCCCGCATGAACGCGCGCACCGCCGAGTACAGCAGCATCAGGCCGACAATCAGGGTGAGGATGCTGATGATCGAGGTGTCCATGCCCAAGGTGCGGGACAGGCCATCGATGAAGTTGCCACCGGCGTGGGTGAGCGCACCGAACAGGCCGCTGAGTCCGTCGACGATAAAGCGGATGATCGAACCGAGCGCCTGGCCCAACCATTCGAAAAAGCTTTCTACCTGCATGTGTGTGTCCTGATGAGAAGGTGGGCGTATCTGTGCCTTTGGTTGTTATTGCAACAGGCTAGTTCCCTACCAGCATAGAGGTTTGCCCGTTTGAGTTTGCGTTTAGTTGCCCGCTGGACCCTGGCCAGCCTTTTGTTGGTGATCGCCCTGCTGTGGCTGGCCGACCGCATCTGGCCGTTGCCCCTGCCCAAGGATGACCTGGCGCGGGTGGTGCTGGCCGAGGATGGCACGCCGTTGTGGCGGTTTGCCGATGCCAACGGTGTGTGGCGCTACCCCGTGCAGACCCGCGAGGTGTCGCCGTATTACCTGGATGCGCTGCTCACCTATGAGGACCGCTGGTTCTACCAGCACCCCGGCGTGAATCCGCTGGCACTGGTGCGGGCGACATGGCAGAACCTGACCGGCGCACGCGTGGTGTCGGGCGGCAGCACCTTGTCGATGCAGGTGGCGCGCTTGCTGGACCCGCATTCGCGCACCTTCCATGGCAAATTGCGCCAGTTGTGGCGCACGGCACAGCTGGAATGGCACCTGTCCAAGGAAGAAATCCTCAACCTCTACCTCAATCGCGCCCCGTTTGGCGGTACGTTGCAGGGCGTAGCTGCCGCCAGTTGGGCATACCTGGGCAAGTCGCCGTCACAGCTGACCCACGCCGAAGCGGCCTTGCTCGCCGTGCTGCCCCAGGCGCCCAGCCGCTTGCGTCCGGACCGCCACCCCCAACGCGCCCAGGACGCCCGTGACAAAGTGCTGCGCCGCCTCGCCGAATTCCAGGTGTGGCCGCAAGCTGCCGTCGATGAGGCCCTGGAAGAGCCGCTGTTGCTTGCCCCACGGCTGGAACCGAGCCTGGCGCCCTTGCTCGCACGGCGCCTGAACCGGCCGGACAGTCCGCCGCTGATCCGCACCACCCTGGACGCCACCCTGCAACGCCGCCTGGAGGATTTGCTGTTGGGCTGGCGCGCACGTTTGCCGGAGCATACCTCCGCCGCGATCCTGGTGGTGGAAGAGGAAACCATGGCCGTGCGGGCCTACCTCGGCTCGGTGGATATCAACGACGCCAAGCGCTTCGGCCATGTGGACATGATCAGCGCCCTGCGTTCGCCGGGCTCCACCTTGAAGCCCTTCCTTTATGGGATGGCGCTGGATGAGGGGCTGATCCACTCCGAATCCCTGCTGCAGGATGTGCCCCGGCGGTATGGCGATTACCGGCCGGGCAACTTCTCCATGGGCTTTACCGGTGCAGTGCCGGCGAGTACGGCGCTGTCCAGCTCGCTCAACCTCCCGGCGGTGCAGTTGCTGGAAGCCTACGGGCCGAAGCGCTTCGCCGCCGAAATGCGCATCGGCGGCGTGCCGCTGGCCTTGCCGGCGTTGGCCGAGCCGAACCTGGCGCTGATCCTGGGCGGTGCGGGCAGTCGTCTGGAAGACCTGGTGAGCGGCTACAGTGCCTTCGCTCGAGACGGCAAAAGCGCCACCCTTCGATTGCAACCGGACGACACCCTCAGAGAGCGGCCGTTGCTGTCGCCAGGCTCCGCCTGGATTGTGCGGCGCATCCTCAGCGGCCAGGCGCGACCCGACCGCGACCCGCGTGCCGAGTTGGTGCAGCGCCCGGTGCTGGCCTGGAAGACCGGCACCAGCTATGGCTTTCGCGATGCCTGGGCGATCGGTGTGGGGCCGCGTTACTTGATCGGCGTGTGGATCGGACGCCCGGACGGCACGCCGGTGCCGGGCCAGTACGGCCTGGCCTCCGCCGCACCGTTGATGTTACAGGTGCACGATGTGCTGACCAACCGCGACAGCCAGCGCGGTATCACTGCACCGGTCAAGCCGGTGCCGGCAAATGTCGGTGTGGCCGCGATCTGTTGGCCGCTGGGCCAGCCGATGAGCCGCAGCGATCCCAACTGCCGCCGCCAGCGCTTTGCCTGGACGCTGGACAACACCGTGCCACCCACTTTGCAGGCGTTGGACCAGCCGTTGAGCGTGGGCTTGATGGAAAGTGTGTGGGTCAATTCCAAGGGCTTGCGGGTGGACGCTCATTGCCCTGGCGCCGAGCCCAGGAGTATCGCCCTGTGGCCCGCGCCCCTGGAGCCTTGGCTGCCCAGGGCCGAACGCCGCGAAGCACGCATCCCCGCGGCCGACCCTGGTTGCCCGCCACCGGCACTGGCCGCGTCCTCACCTTTATCCATCGTTGGCGTGCGTGAAGGCGACCAACTGCGCCTGCCCGCCGCCAGCCAACAGGCGCTGCGCCTGAAAATCTCCGCCCTGGGCGGCAGTGGCCGGCGTTGGTGGTTCCTTAACGGCGCGCCCCTGGGCGACAGCGCCAACCAGGACTTTATCAACGCCAGTTTCGAACAACTTGGGCGTTATCAACTCAGTGTCCTCGACGAAGCCGGGCAGACGGCGCGCATCGAGTTCAGCGTCGTTGATTAGATCGCTATCGGGGGCAAGCCCCCTCCCACACTCGGATGTGTTCACCTGCCAAAGGTGGGAGGGGGCCTGCCCCCGAAGACGGTCTGAAGGTTCACTTGCCTTCAAGGCCATTCCCCCCGAAGCTATCCACCTTCAGGAGCCTGCCGCATGAACCTCGAACACCTCACCGAACGCCTGCACCGCATCCGCGATACCAACGACTGGAAGCCGTTCCACAGCCCGAAAAACCTGGCCATGGCCGCCAGTGTGGAAATGGCCGAACTGGTGGAAATCTTCCAATGGCTGACCGAAGACCAGTCGCGCCAGTTGCCGGCCGATAAACTCGCCCATGCCGGGCAAGAAGTCGGCGATATCGTGCTTTACCTGCTGTTGCTGTGCAGTGAGCTGGGCCTGGACATGAACGAAGTGGTGCGCGCCAAACTGGCCGACAGCGAACGGCGGTTTGCCCATGAGTGACCGTCATTTCGACCAGTTGGCCACGCGCTTCGCCGAGAAAATCTACGGTGGTGCCAAAGGCGCGATCCGCCTGGCAGTGCTCCAGGCCGACCTTACCGAGGCTTTGCCAAAGCGTCCGCTGCGTGTGCTGGATATCGGCGCGGGCCTGGGCCATATGTCGCTTTGGCTGGCCGAACAAGGCCACCAAGTGACCCTGGCCGAACCGGCCGAACCGATGCTCGAAGGCGCCCGCCAACGTTTCGCCGAGGCGGGGCAGACCGCGACGTTTATCCATGCGCCCTGGCAAGACCTGCTCGGCCAGCTCACCGAACCCTACGACCTGGTGCTGTGCCATGCGGTGCTGGAATGGCTGGCCGAGCCCCATGCAATCCTGCCGGTGCTGCACCAACTCACGGCGCCGGGTGGGTGGTTGTCCCTGGCGTTCTACAACCGCGATGCGCTGATTTATCGCAACCTGCTCAAAGGCCATTTCCGCAAAATGCGCAAGAATGACATGGCCGGCGAAAAGCAGAGCCTCACGCCGCAACAACCGTTGGACCCACGAGAATTGGCGGCGCAACTCGAAGGCCTTTGGCAGGTCGAAAGCCAAAGTGGCGTGCGGGTGTTCCACGACTATATGCCGGTGGAATTCCAGGCCCGTGCCGATTTGCAGGACCTTGTAGAGATGGAACTCGCTCACCGTCGTCACCCAAGCTTTGCCGGACTTGGGCGTTATTTGCACTGGATCTGCCGTCCGGTTTAAGCGGCCCAGTCTGCGGAGGTCGAAATGCGTCGTCTCTGTTTGATCCTGTTGTCCCTGGGGTTGGGCGCCTGCTCCAGCCCCAACCCTTATGTTGCCGCGTCCGCGCCGATCCCACCGGCACCGCCCCAGGCCGCCCGCACCTTTGATGCCAGTGCCTACCCGGCGCCAGTGCGCGACTACGGTGCCTACCGCAATTGGGCCTGGCGCAACGGTCAGCTTCCCGCGGGCACGGCCTGGGCGGATTCGGCGCAGATCGCCGAAGCGGTCAGCGGCGCCCTCGACCAGCGCGGCCTGCGCCCCTTGCATGACAATCGCCCGGCGGACCTCTTCGTCAGCGCCGATGTGCGCCTGGAGAAGCGTCTCAAGCAAGTCCAGGATGACTATGGCTACGGTTATGGTGGTTACAACCGCTATGGCAATGGGTATGGCATGTACAACTCGGTGCCGATCGTGCGCACCTATGAAGTGCAGGTCGTGGTGGTGCGCGTCAACCTGTTCGATGCCCGCACTGGCCAACCGGTGTGGAGTGCCAGCGCAGAGACGGGCAGCCAGGGCAGCCTCAGTCAACGGGGAGATGCCTTGCGCCAGGCGGTGCAGAAGGCAATGACGGCGTATCCTCCCAGTTAACCGCTATTCTCATCTTTGGCGCGGGTCGCTCTTTGGAGAACAACCATGTTTCGTCGTATCGCTACGCTCGCTTTTGTTGTGCTGCTAGGCGGTTGCCAGACCAGCCAGGTCAACCACGATTTTGACGCCAGCCGGGATTTCGGCGCCTACCGCAGCTGGGCCTGGAAAGAACCGGCCCTGCAATACCGCCCGGATGACCCGCGCATCAAAAGCGACCTCACCGAGCAACGCATCCGCCAGGCCGTGGGTGAACAACTCGACCAACGCGGCCTGCGCCCTGCGGCGCCGGGCACCAGGGCTGACCTGAACGTGCAGGCCTACCTGATCGTCGAAGACCGCCAGCAACAGGTCACCACCAACTACGGTGGCGCCTGGGGCGGCCCGTGGAATGGCTATTGGGGCGCGCCGATGTACAACGAAACGCGCAACATCACCTACAAAGTCGCGACCATCCAGATCGACCTGCTCGATGGCAAGGATGGCAAACTGGTCTGGCGCGGCAGTGACGAACAGATGATGGCCACCTCGCCCAACCCTCAGGACCGTGACAAAGCCATCCGCACCACCGTCACCCGCGTCCTCTCCAGCTACCCCCCTCACTAACCTCTGTAGGCGCAGGCTCGCCGTGGTGAGCAAGCTTGCTTTGGCCAGCACGCTTGCTGTGGCGAGCAGGTTTGCTGTGGCGAGCAGGCTTGCCCTGCGTTGGGCTGCGAAGCAGCCCCCTAAAACCCTAAAACCCTAAAACCGATTTATGGCAACGGGCCAGCCCTTGTCTACACTCAAAACCATCTACGGAGAGTAAGCGCTAAGGAGTGCCTGATGTCTCCCCGACTTGGTTACAGGCAGCATGGTGCAATTGGCCTGATGGCGGCGGCTACCCTGGCGATGGCCATGGTGTTCCTGCTGCTGGCGGTAGACAGCGGCCGCCTCTACCTGGAAAAGCGCAAACTGCAGTCCGTCGCCGACAGCGCTGCGCTGGAAGCCGCCAGCCGTGGCGGCCTGTGCACACCCACCACCACCGCCAATGACTACGCCGTGCAGAACGCCACACGCAACGGCTTCACCGTGGTCGCCGGCGACAACAGCCGTGGCCTGGCCGTCACCTGCGGCACACTGACCACCAATGCCAGCAATGTCCGTGTATTTACTGCCGACGCCACCAAAAGCGATGCCGTCCGCGTGGTTGCCACGCGCAGCGTGATGACCAGTGTCGCCAGTGGGCTGTGGGGCATGTTCAATGGCGCGCCGGTCTCCACCCAGATGACGCTGAGTGCCACCGCCGTGGCCGCCTATGCACCGCCGGTGGCGCAACTGACGATTCGCAGCAGCCTGGCCTCGGTGAACTCCGGCAACTCCCCGCTATTGAACATGGTCATCGGCAATCTGTTGGGCGGTAGCCTGTCCCTGACCGCTGCGGGCTGGAATGGCTTGTTGGCGACGAACGTGAACCTGCTCGGCTACCTGGACCAGTTGGCGATCCAATTGAACGTCAAGGCGGGGGACTACGATGCGTTGCTGAGTACCGCCGTATCCGCCAGCCAGTTGATCGACGCGGCAGTGAAGGTCCTGCAAAAAAATGGCGCGGTCGCCACGGCGGTGATCAACGACGTGATTACATTAAAAGCCATCGCGCCGAATACCCAGCTTCTGAAGGTGGGGGACTTGCTGAAAGTCGCCACCGGAACGCCGGCTGCGGCCTTGAATACCAGTGTGCAGTTGTTTCAGTTGCTGGAGACCGTGGCGCAGCTATCCAGTAGCAAAAGTGCGGTCAGTGCGGCAGCGCAGGTGAATATTCCTCTGGTTGGCACCGTCTCGGTCCAGACCAAAGTCATCGAACCGCCGCAACTGTCTGCGTTTGGCAATCCGGCCAAGGCCAAGGCGGGGCTGTTGAATAATCCCCCGACAGATCAGATTTTTGTACGAACGGCCCAGGTACGCACGTTGGTCACCATCGATGCGCCGATCATCAAGGTGGTCTCGGGGGTTTCATCGATACTGACCGGGCTGGCGACGCCTGTGTCGAAGGTGGTTGGCGGTTTGTTGAACCTGAACCTGCTCGATGTGGTGGCCGGTGTCGTGTGCATAGTCGGGTGCAATGTGGCTGATGTGGATATCACCACGACCCTGTCCATCTATATCGAGGCGGCCAGTGCAGAGAGCCACGTGACAGACTTCAGTTGCGCCACCCCGGCCACCAAGTCGTTGACGGTGCAGGCCACCACCTCACTCGCAACCTTGGGCGTCGGCTACGTTGACCCGGTGTCGGCGTTTTCATCGTCCTTGCCTGTCAATGTGCAGCCGGTGCGGCTGATCGACTTTGGCCAACGCTTTTGCCTGCTGACCCTGGTGTGCGGGACACGCACCGCCGGTGTTGGCGGTGGCTTGAACCTGAGGGCGTTGTCCACTGTGGGGGCGCAAACCAATACGGTGTTGTTTTCACCGGTGAATGACATCAATGCGGCGACGATCTACAAAAGCCCACCCGGCACCGCCAATATCGTTAACAGCCTGGGCGCTACCTTGAGCGGCTTGCAGGTGACCTATGTCCCACCTACCGGAAGCACGCCCGGTGCGCCGAACAGCACAGTCACCAGTGCACTGGCGACCATCGTCAACTCGGTGGTCAGCCTGGTCCAGAACGTCCTGGCGCCGATCCTCGACCCTATCGTCAACACGCTGCTCGCAGCACTGGGTGTCAACCTCGGCAATGCCGAAGTCGGCGCCAACCTCAGTTGTCACATGGGCCGCGCCTACCTGGTGATCTAGCTGATCGGCAACTCCACACAAAACTTCGCGCCGTGCTCGCCATTGGCGACGCTCAGGCGTCCGCCCATGTTTTCCACAATCCCGTAGCTCACCGACAACCCCAGCCCGGTGCCCACGCCAATCGGCTTGGTGGTGAAGAATGGTTCGAAAATCCGCTCCAGCAGCCGCGGGTCAATCCCGCCGCCGTTGTCTTCCACCCAGATCCGTACATGGCGGCTGTCGTGCTCGCAATGCACCGCGATCCAGGGACGAAATTCAGGGTGTTTTTCCCGCTTGCTCAACAGCGCGTCACGGGCATTGACCATCAGGTTGATCAACACCTGTTCAAGCTGGTCGACATAGCCTTTGACCTGCACCTGGAAGTCCGCCGGGGTGATCCGCACCTCCACCCCCTTGCCGCGCAGACCCTCGCCGAGCAGTGACAGCGTGCCGTCCAACGCCTGCGACGGGTCGAAGGGCAGTTGTTCGATTTCCGAGCGGCGGCCGAACACGCGCATATGGTCCACCACCCGCGTGGCGCGCTGCACCTGGGCATCGATGCGCTGGAGTTTTTCGATGAGGTAGTCGATCTGCGCATCGCCATTGCCCAGGCGCTTGAGCACATTGACGATGGCCATGCGCATCACGTTCAGCGGCTGGTTGATTTCATGGGCCAGGCCGGTGGCCATTTCACCCAGGGTGGCCATCTTGGCGCTTTGCGTCAGTTGCTGCTGGGAGCGGCGCACTTCGGTGTTGTCACGGCCCACCGCCTGCACTTCCACCAGCGTGCCCTGTTCATCGAACACACCACGGTCCGACCAGACCCACCAGGCATGTTCGCGTCCCGGCAATTCCAAGCTGATTTCGGCTGTGCTGACCGGGAATTCCGGGGTTAACTGTTCGATGCGTTGCACAAAGGCCTGGCGTTGTTCGTCCGACAGCCAGCGCCCCAGGTTCAGCCCCGGCAATTGCGCGGGCAGGCATTCCAGGTAGTTGGCCAGCGGTGTGTTGCCGAAGGTCAGGGTCAGGTCGGGGCGATAGCGGCAGATCATCGCCGGGGAGTCTTCGACCAGGATGCGGTAGCGTTCTTCGCTCTGCCTGATTTGCTCGGCGGCCAGGGTTGCCTCGGTGACATCCAGCCACAGGCCGACGGCTTCCACCGGCAGGCCGAGGTCATCGCGCAGCAACTTGGCTTCGTCCAGCAACCAGTGGTAGTGGCCCTGTTTGTCGCGCAGGCGGT
The DNA here is from genome assembly GCF_055380095.1 of Pseudomonas allii. Classification (NCBI taxonomy): domain Bacteria; kingdom Pseudomonadati; phylum Pseudomonadota; class Gammaproteobacteria; order Pseudomonadales; family Pseudomonadaceae; genus Pseudomonas; species Pseudomonas allii. The sequence goes on from NZ_AP039450.1 coordinate 737,343, forward strand.
AGCGACTGCGTACGCTGCCGTCACGTAGTAATTGGCGGCTGCGCTCGAAGTACAGCTCGCGGTCTTCGGGGTGGATCAAGGACGCCAGGCTGTCGTGGCTGCACTCGGCCAACGTCCAGCCCAGCAGCGGTAGCAGGCTGTCGCTGAAAAAGGCCGGATGCAGGGCGCCGTCGACATAGCGCTGCACATAGATCACGGCCGGTGAGCTGGCGATCAGGTTGTCCAGGCGCGCATGGGCGGCGGCGGCCTGCAGTTGCTGGTTTTTGATGTCGCTGATATCGAGCATGAAACCGATCCAGCGGCGGCTGTCGCCCACGCCCAGCACCTGGCCCTGCACGCGATACCAGAGCGGGTGGTGCTCGGCGTCGGTGCGTTGCAGGCGCACGCTGGTCAGCAAGGGTTTGCCCAGGGCCTGCAGGTCGTGCAGACGGCTGTCGAGGGCCTGGCGATCGGCCGGGTGGATCAGTTCCAACCACTGGCTCAGGGGTTGGCGGGTAGGACCGTCTTCCAGGCTGAGGCTGTGCAGCAACTGCGGGGCCAGCTGGATTTCCTGGGTGGCCGGCAGCAGCTCCCACCAGCCGGTGCCGAGCAGGCCCTGCAACGCCTCCATACGGTCGAGCTGCTGGTGATAGCGCTGCTCGCGCAGCCGGCTCAGCAGGGGCGCGGCGAGGGCGGCGGTAAGGTTGAGCCAGTCGCGTTCGCGGGTGTGTTGCTGGCCGTTGTACTGGCCACAGAGCAACCAGGCGGCGAGGCCCTGACTGTCGCGGTAGGGCACCAGGAAACCGTCGGCATCGCCGAAGATACTGTGCAGGCGCGGGTTATCGCTGCGCTCCTGGGCCAGGCTCAACGGTGCGTTGCCATTGACGCTGTCCAGGCTGATCCCCAGGTGTTGGCCGGCCTGCCACAAGGCGGGGGCGTCGTGGGCGGCGTACTGGCTGTAGATCCGCCAGCCGTAGTCTTCGTCATCGAGCAAGGCCAGGGCAACGCAGGGGATGTGCCAGCGCTGGGCCAGGCTGCGCAGGTGCTCGTTGAACACCTCGGGCAAGCGGGCCAGGCTGCACACGCGCAGCTGCTCGCTCATCTGGCAGGCGAGTTGATGGTTCTGTTCGCGGTGCTGGGCCAGTTGCCGGCCGGCGAGCAAATCGCCAACGTCCTGCAGGCGCAGGCTCCAGGCATCACCGTCGGGTTCGATCCAGCCGCGGGTATGCAGCACCTGGCCGGTTGCGGCCTGGAAGTCCAGGTCCAGGCTCTGGTGTTGCCAGTCGGCGGGGCTGCCTTCGATAGTCAAGGCGCTGCTGGCGCACAGCAGTTCATGCAGTGGTGGCCGGCGCTCGCCGATGGCGTGCATCGCAAGCTGTGGGCGCAGGCTGCCACTGATGCTCAGCACGTGGCCTAGAGCATCCAATTGCACCTGCAGCCCTGGCAGGGGCACACCCGGCATGTCGAGGGGCGGCGCGCTGGCGCGACCGAGCAGGCGCCCGAAGAGTTTGTCCCCCGACGTCAAAACTGCAGACTCGAACTGGCGGAGAGGTTGGCCGGCAGGTTCGGGACGGTGCCAATCCCCGGCAGCACCAGTGCCGGGAACACGGAATACAGGTTGGTAGTGGGGTAGTTGATCGCCACGGTCAACGTGGTGCCGTTGTAGGTGCTGCTGATATAACTGGGGGAGAACTGGAAGCTGGAAGGGATCCAGCTCAACTGGGCGATCACGGTGGTTTTGGCGCGGTCGGTCACCTGCGTGCCGTAAGCGGTGCCGGCGGCTATCGGGTCCACCGACAGGGCCTGGCGCACGGCCTCCGCCGCCGCCTGGTTGAACGACTGCATCAACAGCAACGGCAAGCTATAGCTGATCAACCCGTAGAACACGGCAAAAAAGATCGCGAAGACCAAGGCGAACTCAATCGCCGCCGCACCTTTTTGCTTTCCAGGCAGGCCTGTTTTCATGACTGCGTCTACCCTGACGGCTACTACTTGATATCAGCATAGAATCATTCAGCGAAAAGGGATGTTTTTTACATGATCCATGGCGTGGTGATTCTGCTCTGGCTGGGACTGTGTGCGTTGCAGGATATGCGTCAGCGGCAAATTGCCAATGGCCTGACCCTGGGGGCGGCACTGCTGGCGCTGATCTTCTTGTTATGGACGGGCACGACCTGGCTCGGAGCGCCCGCCAGCGAGGGCGGCTGGGCCTTCGCTCTGGCCTTGCTGCTGACCTTGCCCGGCTATGCGCTGGGCCGCTTTGGCGCGGGGGATGTGAAGCTGCTGGCTGCCCTGGCCCTGGCCAGTACGTTGGACTATTTGCTGTGGTCGTTGATCGGTGCGGCGCTCCTTCAGGCGTGCTGGGTGCTTGTGAGTCAAAGGCTTAGGGCACGTCGAGGGAGGGCAGATGCGCAGGTATCAACCAAACAGCCCTTTGCCCCCTTTGTTTTGACAGGATTTGTGCTGTACTGGCTTTGGATCCATTAGTCGAACAACCGCTCTGCCGCTATGTACATAGTCGGAAAGTGCGTCTACGTTTATGAAGTATCCGTAAGTTATTTTTTGTCCAAATGGATGGGTCGCCCTTTGGCTTGCCAGGCATGGAGTAGCGCGTGAACAAGCTTACCTCGGCGGTAAAAGTGCTCGTGGTCGACGATCAGCCGTTGATCGTGGAAGAACTCTGCGAATTTCTTGAAGCCAGCGGTTACCGCTGCGTCCCCTGTGAGTCCAGCCGACACGCCTTGCAGCGCTTCAGCGAAGACCCCGAGATCGGCCTGGTGCTGTGCGACCTGCATATGCCGGACATGGATGGCATCGAACTGGTGCAGGCCATGCAGAAAGTGGCGGACAAGCAGCGTGCGTTCGAGGCGATCATGCTCACCGGGCGTGCCGACAAGCAGGATGTGATCAAGGCCCTGCGCGCAGGGATCTCGGATTACTACCAGAAGCCGATCAACCTCGATGAATTGCTCGAAGGCCTGCAACGCCAGGAAGCGGCGCTGGAGGAGCGGCAAAAAGAGCTGCACCTGGGGCACCTGAACCAGAAGCTGCAATACCTCTCCGAATCCATCAACGATTTGTACCAGGACCTCGACAAAGTGCGGCGCAGCCCTGGCGCTGGCTTGGCCGATGAGGGCGAGTTGGCTGCCGAAGAGACCGGGCCGATCGAAATCCCGACCATCTTCAACCAGCTGTCGCCGCGTCAGCTCGATGTTGCGCGCCTGGTGGGCAAGGGCCAGACCAACTACCAGATCGCCTGTGAACTGGGGATCACCGAAAACACCGTCAAGCTCTACGTGTCCCAGGTGTTGCGCCTCACCCATATGCATAACCGCACCCAACTGGCACTGGCCTTGTCGCCGAGTAATTCGGCGCTGCGGCAAAGGGTGACGGCGCACTGACGGTTACTGACTTTTCCCGCCCTTGGAAGCCCCCCCGGATTGCGACTCGAAGAACTCCGGAATTGGATGCTTGTTGCTGTCCAGCCAACGCTGCAAGGCCTGCTCCCGCTCTGCGGGCGTGGTCCGTTGTGGCGTGGCGGAAGCTGCGCGCCCATCGACCTGCAAGGCCATCCAGTTTTCGGTCTCCGCCTGGTAGGGGGACGATGGGCCAGGTTCGATGGCCAGTGCGCTCAGTGGTAGCAGCGCCAGTGCGATGAAGTAGTGTGCTTTCATCTTGCTCTCCTTACTTGAGGGTCACCGGCAGGGTCTCGCTGACCGCCGCGACTTTGCGTGTCGCCACGCCGGTGGCCTTGAGTTTCTCCGCGCGGGCCTGGGCCTCGGTGAACTGTTCGCGGCTCAGGCCCAACTGGCTGACGACCTTGGCCGCTTGCCCCCAGTCGTTCTGGTAGATCAACAGCGTGACCAGGTTGACGGCCGCCAGCGGGTCGCCTTGCTTGAGTTCGATGGCGGTCATGAATTCAAAGCGGGCGTCTTCCACCCGTAGTTGGTTGAGGTACACCACACCCAGGTCATTGCGGATCTTTTCATCAGTGGGTGCCAGCTGCGCAGCGCGTTGCAAGTGGGTCATGGCCAGGCCGTTGTCGCCCCTGGCGGCCGCCAATTGCCCGAGGCCGTGCTCGCCTTCGGCCGTCATGCAGGTGCCGAGCAGGCTGCGGTACAACGGCTCGGCTTCGCTGCGCCCGAGCAGGCGATAAGTGCGGGCCTTGCGCTGGCGCACCTGGGGCAGGGCCTCGGGCAGGTTTTGCAGGTTGGCCAGGCTGGCGTGCAGCTTGCCTTCGTTGGCCAGGTCATCGGACAGGTTCAGCGCCAGCTCCTGGTCCGCGCTCGGCTTGGTGCAACTGCCGGGTGAGGTCAGTGCCGCCCAGGGCGATTGGCCGTTGGTGGCGCAGCCGCCGAGCATCAACAGCGTCAGGCCGGCAATCAGTGCTTTCATCAAGGTCTCCTCAAAAGTGGCTCAACGCGCGGGCGATGCCGATAAAGGCCGGGCCGCCGAGCACGATCAACAAAGCGGGGAACAGAAACACCATCATCACTACCGACATTTTTGCCGACATCTTCGAGATGTATTCCTGCAAACGGGTCAGGCGTCGGTCGTCGAGCAGTTGCTTGAGGGCCAGCAGGGACTTCATCGCGCCGCCGCCCTGCTGGATCAATTGCTGGAGGATGATGCAGGTGTCGGTGAACTCATCCACCTCAAGCAGGCGCGCGGTCTTGCCCAGTTCTTCGCCCAGCTCCAGCCCCGAATCGACCCGTGCCAGGATCAGGCGCAGTTCATGCGTCAACGCGGGGAGCAGGCGTTGCGCTTCGTTGCCTACTACCCGCAGCGACTGTTCAATCGCCATGCCGGATTCGAACAGGATGCGCAGCAGTGGAATGAAGGTTGAAATTTCCTTGGCGATGGTCTGCTGGCGATACTTGGCCGCAGCGGCGAGTACGCGTTTGGGCAGCAGGTAGCCGATGCCCACGGCAAACATCGGCGCAATCCATGCGGGGGCCGCGTGCGGAAACAATAGCTGCTGGCCGAGCAGGGTGAGGCCCAGCAGCACAATTGGTGTACCGACCTGGAAGGCGGCGAACAGCGAGCGCTGGCTGGCCTTGCGCCAACCGATCCGGTTGAGGAGAACCTGAGTCTCGTTGTCCAGGCTGACCGAGCGCTGGGCCAGGGCGCTTCCCCCCAGTTGGCGCATGAAGCTACCGAGTTTGTGGTCGCTGGCCGTCCGCCCTTGCAAGCGCTCGACGACCCGTCGATCACGCCGGCGATGTTCAAGCACCTGGCCTCCCACCAGTACCGCGGCGGATAGCAACAACAGGGCGCAGGCCAGCAGCACCATTTCAGACACTCCTCAACATGCGCCACATGACGAAGGTACCCGTCAGGTCCATCCCCAGCGCGGCGAATAGCATGATGCGCCCGGTGCCGTCGTTCCACATGGTCATCAAGTATTGCGGGTTGACCATCATGAAGTAGCCCACGATCAGGATGGGCAGCCCGCCCAGTACATAGGCGGTCATGCGCGTTTCACCGGTCATGGCCTTGAGTTGCCTCGCGCCTTGTTCGCGCTCGCGAATCATCTTGATCAGGTTTTCCAGCAGTTCGCTGGCGTTGCCGCCGTAGCGGTGGTTGACCTTCAGGCCGAGGGCGAACAGGCGGAATTCGTCCTGCTCGTAGAACTCGGCAAAGTCGCTCACCGAGTCCGGCAGGCTGACCCCCATGCGCACGTTGCGCTGCACGCGGGCCATGGCGTCCTTGAGTGGGTTTTCAACGCCCTCGACGCCGCCCAGTACCGCGTCCGCCAGGGTCCGGCCGGACTTGAGGCTGCGTACGCTATGGTCGAGCAACTGCGGCAGTTGCTCGACCATGCGCTGCACGCGCCGTTGATAACGCCAGCTGATGTACATGCGCAGTACCAGGGGCGGCGCCACGACCATTGCGATCAACCCAAGCCCGTCGGCCAGCAGCCAGCCGAACAACGCGCCGATCACCCAGGCGCTCAGCCACAGGCCCAGGCGGTCGGTGGGTTTGCCCAGCCCGGCACGCTGGAACATGCGCTCAAGAGCGGTCCACTTGGTGTTCGGTTCCTGTGCTTGCGGCTGGCCGTCACCCAGGCGCTCCAGCACGCGGTCTGTCTGGGCTTTGCGCAGGCCATGCTGAAACTGCCAGAACGACAGGCCGATCAACAGCAGGCAGACAAGCAACAATACCGGTCCTGTCATCACCCGCTCCCTAGGACTGCAACGCCGATTCTCGGCGCAGTTTGTCGCCGGCCGGGTTGAGGGCTTCGCGCAGGAAGCCAAAGCCGGTGCGCCGGTCCAGGCGGAACAGAGTGTTGGTGACGTACACGTCATCACGCACACCGACCACTTCCACCACTTCGCTCACGCAGCGACGCCCATCGGGCATGCGCGTCAGTTGGATGATCACGTCCAGTGCGGCGCAGATCATCTGGCGCAGGGTTTTTTCGGCGATTGCCCGGCCGGTCAGGCCCACCAGGGTTTCCAGGCGCAGCAACGCATCCTGGGCGTTGTTGGCGTGCACGGTGCTCATGGAACCGTCGTGGCCGGTGTTCATCGCCGTCATCACGTCGAGCACTTCGACACCACGGATCTCGCCAAGGATGATGCGGTCCGGGCGCATCCGCAGGGCGTTGCGGATCAGGTCGCTGGACTTGACTTCGCCGTGGCCCTCGGCGTTGGGCGGCCGGGTTTCCAGGCGTACCACGTGGGGGTGGCCCAATTGCAATTCGGCGACGTCTTCGATGGTCACCAGGCGCTCGTGGGGGTTGATCAACTGGCTGAGGATATTCAGCAGCGTGGTTTTGCCGGTGCCGGTACCGCCGCTGATCAGGATATTGCAGCGCTTGCCCACGGCCTCCTGGAAGAACTCGAAAATGCTCTGGTCGATGGTCTGCATGGCGACCAGATCGCTGCTCTTGAGCATGTCCTTGCGGAATTTTCGAATCGACAGGCACGGTCCGTCCAGGGCGATCGGCGGGATGATCGCATTGACCCGGCTGCCATCGGGCAGGCGCGCATCCACCATCGGCGAAGACTCGTCCAGGCGCCGGCCCAGCGGTGCGAGGATGCGTTGCATCACGCGCTCCACGTGGTGGTCGTCGATGAAGCGCAGGTCGCTCTGGTGCAGCAAACCATCACGCTCGATGAATACCCGATGCGGCCCGTTGACCAGGATCTCGGTCACCGAAGTGTCACGCAGCAGCACCTCCAGCGGGCCGAAACCGGTGAGTTCGTCGACGATCTCTTCGGCCAGGCGCTCCGTTTCATAGCGCGAGATCGCCAGGCGCATGCGCGTGATGTACTCGGAGACTTTGTCGACGACGAATTGCGCCAGGGACTGGCGCGTGCCTTCGAGCAGGTTCTTACCCGACTCCTCGATGGCGTCGATGATGTAGCGATGCAGCACCAGTTTCAGGCCATCGTGATCGGTGTTGCCACCGGCAGCGCGGGCGGGGCCGCCAAACAGTTTTTCGCCGCTCATCGTCCGGACCCCAGGAAGCGTTCAAACCAGCGCATCGAGGGCTTTGCCAAACCCTCGGAGCGTTTTGCCAGGCGCTCGCCCAAGGCACGTACGGCCTGGGTCAAGGGTTCGCGTGGCGCCAGGGCGAACAGGGTCTGACCCTGGTTTTTCACATTCAGGCGCAATTCGGCGCTCAGCGGCAGCACGGCGACGCATTCGAGGCCGAAGCTCTTTTCCAGGGCTTCGGTGTCCGGCGCGCAGGCTTTGATATAGCGGTCCACCACCAGCTTGGCGTGATCGAGCTTCATGCCTTTCTCGCGCCAGCGGTTGATCACTGCCAGGTTGCGGCGGCAGTCCAGCACGTTCTGATCGGTACACCACAGCAGTTTGTCGCAATGGCCGACAAAGGTGCGCAGGGCTTCGCTGTCGGGCTGACCGGTAATGTTCACGACGATGTGCTGGAAGTGTTGGCGCAAGGCGCTGAGCAACATGTACAGCTCGGCGGCGCTGGTGAGTTTGAGCGGTTCGTCACCGGTGGCGTACGCCAGGATGCGCAGGCCATCCAGGGCGGTGGTGAACGCGCTGTTGATCATGGTGGTGTCGAGGCGGCGCAGATGCCGCAGCGCATCGCCGAAATTGAACGTGCTCTCCAGGCCCAGCAGCGCCAGGCTGTCGCTGCGTGGCAGGCCCAGGTCGAGCAGCAGGGTCTGCTGCCCGCTCTTCTGCACCACCAGCGCCAGGTGGGTGGCCAGCATCGCTCCATCGGCGTTGCTCTGGGTGCCGAACAGTACGGTCAGGCCACCCAGTTGGGCGTTGGATGTCACGGTCGGCAGGCGCTTGCTCAGGCGCCGCACCAGGCCGGCCACTTCGCTGGAGCGTGAGCCGTAGGCGACAAAATCCCGAGCGCCGGCACGCATGGCATTCAGCACAAGCTGGTTGTCCATGCCATCGCCGAGGGCAACCACGGCGAGCATCGGCTTGGCTTCCAGCGCCCCTTCGATCAGTGCGCTCTGGGCCACCAGGTTTTCGCGGTCCAGGCCGATGAACACCAGGTTGGCGAAGGTCACGTCGGCCAGTGCCAGCAGTTCGTCCAGGCTGCCGGTGCCGGCGCTTACCACTTGGCCAAGCGGTGCAAGGGCTCCCTGCAGCCACTCAAGGTCGGTGGTGTTGCGGGTGATGGCGAGGAAGGTCTGGCTCAGGCTATCGCTCATTGGGAAAGTCCACTGCGACGGTCGAAGTTGCCGTTTTCCAGGAAGAACAGCCGGTACCAGTTCGGGTCGTAGTTGCGCAGTTTTTCACCCGGCAAGGACGGCAATTGGGCGTTGGCGGCCAACGGCTGCACCAGGTGCGGGGTGACGATCATCAGCAGTTCTTTTTCTTCGCGACTGATTGTGGAGTCGCGGAAGAACGCGCCGAGGATCGGGATATCGCCCAGCCCCGGGAATTTGTCGATGGTCGAGCGGTTGTTGGTGCTGATCAGGCCGCTGATCACAAAGCTTTCGCCATCGGCCAGGGACACGCTGGTGTCGGTGCGGCGTACGGTCAGGGCCGGCACCTGGATGCCTTGGATCTGCACCGCGTTGCTGTAGTCCAGCTCGCTGACTTCCGGCGCTACCTTGAGGGTGATGCGGTTGCGGTCGATCACCGTGGGTGTCAGCGTCAGGCGGATGCCGAACTCCTTGTACTCGATAGAAATGGTGTCGCTGCCGGAACTGGGCACCGGGATCGGTACTTCACCGCCGGCCAGGAAGGACGCGCTTTGCCCGCTCATGGCCACCAGGCTTGGGCGTGCCAGGGTGTAGGCAAAGCCGCTGCGCTCCAGGGCGTTGATCATGGCCTTGACCCGGCCTCCGCCGAAGCCGACGTTGAAACTGTCCGTGCTCACCGGCAGTTTGAACACGCCTTCCGAGGGGGACAGGATGTTGGGGCTGCCGAGGAAAAAGTTTGCACCCGTGCCCAACAGCTTGGTGCTGGCTTCCTTGAGCTTGCTGCGGCTGACTTCCACAAAGCGGATATCGGTTTGCACCTGGCTGGGCAGCAACGGGTCTTGCGAGGGCGACAGCGACACGCTGGTCAGCGCCGAGGTGGCCTTGCCCTTGACGAACACCATGCTCTGGCGCGGCGCGCTGGCGCAGGCGGTCCACACCAGCAGGCTGGTGGCGCCGCTGCTGACACCGGTGAGCAGGAAGTTACGGTCACCGTTGACCCGCACATCGGCGATCTTCGGGTCGCCGATGGCCAGGCGCGTGATTGCCACGGGGGATTGCAGTTCCTGTTGCAGGCCTTCTCCCACCTCGACCACGGCGGGCAATTGGCCCAGGGCGCTGCAATTACCCGGCGCTGCCAGAGCCATGCCGATCGGCAGGCTCGACAGCGTCAAGGCGCAGGCCAACTGCGTGAACATGGGTGCGTAGCGACGGCTCATTCAAGGCATCCTTGCTCGATCACGGGGTTTGTGGGGCCGCTTGGGCGCCGCGAATCACTTCGATGCCACGGCGCACACCAGGCCCGCCGCCAACCGGCGCGATGCGTTTGGGCGGGCCGGTCAATGCCAGCTGAGTGTATTGGTAAAGGTCGCGGTTGGCAGTTTCCAGCTTCTGCGCGGTGTCATCTTCACCGGCCCAGTAGCGGCTGAGCAGTTGCTCCTCGGCACTGCGCACGGCCAGGCGCAAGGTCCCGGCTTGCGCCGCGAGCATCAGGCGGCTTAATAAAGGCTCCGGCACGGCCAGCACCACGGTGCGTGCGGCGAGTCGGCGCTGTATGGCCTGGGCGCGTTCTTCGGCAGTCGCTGGCGGTAGTACTGCCGGCTGGCCATCGTTGGCCAGGCCCAATTGATCGCCGACGCTGAGCAGACGCATGGCCGGCAGGACGATCTGGGCCGACTGTTCGGCGTTGCCGGCATCCTGGCGCAGGAACAGCAGCACATCCACGTAATCACCGGGGCTCAATTGGCCTGCGGCGCCGACCACCTCGTCCACGGCCACGGCCAGCGCGCGCTCGTTGGGGCGGATCATGCGCGAGAGGGGGCCGCCGGCGTTGAAACTGTCCTCGTTGAGCCAGGTACCGGCGCCGAGGGCTCTCAGGGGGATGCGGCCGATGGCCTGGTCGAGCTGGGTCAGGCTGCCGGCGGGCGCGGTGCGCAGTTTCTCGACGGACAGGTCGGCGGCGGTCAGTGGCGTAAAGGCAGGCACGTCATGCCGCAAGACGACTACCGGCTGGCGCGTTTGGTCTTCAGCGGCGGCGAGGGTTTTTTCAACGGAAACGACAGGTGCGGCAGGCACTGCGACGGGGTCGGGTGCGCGGCTCAACACAAGGCCCCAGTACCCGGCAATCAATGCCCCGATCAGCAACAAGCCGGCCAGGACCATGCTGATGCGACTGTTCATGACGGCTCTCCCTTTCCCGTTGCACTGCACACCCTGTTAATCCAAACGGGTTAATCCGCAACCTGGCTGTGATGAACATCTAACGATTTGGCTATTTGAAGGTAGCTCAGCTAGGACGAAATGCCATTACCGCTGGAAAAAATTATCTGAACTAAAAAGTGGTCCTTTTGAATTGCGCTTCTGTGGCGTCAACCTTACGACTAATACTTTGTGATTAATGCGTTCTTACAGTTGTGAGGCCGGGGTTTGTTGACAATGCTCTAGTGGCACGCCGCGATCATCTGGTGGTAGAGCCCTTCCGGCTTTCAGTGGCGTTTTAGGGAGAAGTCTTATGTTCCTCGACCTGATGTTGAAATTTTATGTGCAAACGCAACTATTTCTTAGGCGCAAAGAGGGTGCCTCCGGTATTGAGTACGCAATTATCGTCGCGCTGGTCGCACTTGTTATTGTCGGCGCCGGCTCTGGACTTGGCGCTAAAGTTGCCTCCGTGTTCAACTCGATTGCTAACAAGATGACGACTGCGACCTGAGTTCACTCAACTTGCGGCTGTCGTTGCGGCGGCCCACTCTCTTCAGGTATGGCTATGAGCGAATGGTCTTCTCCGCGCCAGCAAATTCTATTGGTGGACGATGAAGAGGATGCCCTGATCGAACTCGCCGAATCCCTCGAAAACGAAGGGTTTGTGTGTTTCACCGCCAACTCCGTCACGTTCGCCCTGCAAGAATTGACACTTCACCCCGACATTGCCCTGGTGATCACCGACCTGCGCATGCCCGAGGAAAGTGGCATTTCCTTGATCAAGCGCCTGCGCGAACACACCTCACGCTCGCACTTGCCGGTGATTGTGATGTCGGGTCATGCCGAAATGGATGATGTGAGCGACATGCTGCGTCTGCAGGTGCTGGACCTGTTTCGCAAGCCGATCTACCTGGTGCGGTTGATCGATACGTTGAACAACCTCTTTCCCCTTCCCAAAACGGTGTAGTGAGCTGGCCTGGTAAAAGCGGGAGTGCTGCGCACTCCAACGCGGGACAAGCCCGCTCGCCACAGCAAGCGGGCTCACCACTGTGGCCCGCTCATCACAAGTCAGAGCTGGTAGCTGAAGTTCAGCGAATAGCGCGGTCGCCGATCGAAGCTGTCCAGGGCTTCGTCCGACATCGGCTTGGCGGCTTCCAGCGCGATGTTGTAGTACTTGGTGTCGCCAAAGCGCAGGCCCAGCGCCGCCGATGACAGGTCATTGCCCTTGACCGGCAGGTCGTTGAACCAGGTCTTGGCGCGGTCGAACACCACATAGGGTTGCAGGATCCTCACCCAATCACCGGCGCGGTTGTAGCTGTAGTTGACCTCGTAAGCCACGCCCCAGCCTTTGTCGCCCGAGCCTTGGTCATCGGGGTAGCCGCGGCCGAAACTCTGCCCGCCGAACGTGGCGCGCTCGCTGTCCGGCAGGTAGTCGTTGCTCCAGTAGAGCGCGCCGGACAGCACGCCTTGCCAATTGCCGAACAGCTTGTTGCTCTGCACGCCGGACAGGCGCAGGCGGAAGAAGTCGAGGTCGGGCTTGAGGCCGCCGAAGTCGGTGCGCGTCTTGGCACCCATGCCGTTGATGCCTTGGTAGAGGCCGCCGCTGATGATGCGCAACTGCGTGCTGTCGGCTTTGCGCCAGTCGCCCTCGAAGGCCAGGGCGCGCAGGTTGGTTTCCAGCTCGAAACGCTGAGGGAAACCGCTGAGCTTGTACCGGGTGGTCTGGTCGACGGCGTAGAGGCGGGCGCCGACGTTCAGCGATTCGCCGGGTGAGGCGATGAAGGGGTGGCTGAGGCCAATGGAGTAACGGTCGATTTCCTGGTGCGGCTTGAGTTCCAGGCCATCGCCCAGTTGCAGGCTGGTGCTTGGGTCGGCGCGGTAGCGTTCGCCCGAGAGAGCAAGTTGGGTGCCTTCGGCATTGAGGAACTGGCTATAGGTCGCGCGGTAGTAGTGCTCTTTATCCTGGCCCGGCGGAAACAGGCCACTGATGCTCAGTTGCTCGCCCATGGAGGTCCACGAATTGCTGGTGCCGGTCAGCAGCGCCTGGGTGCCGCCACGGCTGGCCTGGTTGAGGCTCATGCTGGTGGTGACGGGCTTGCGGCTGGCGGTGACTTGCATATGAGTGCCGCCATCGGTGGTGCTGGGGGGTGGCACTTGAGCCTGCACGGTCAGGCCTGGGATCGCACTCATCAGCGTGGTGTAGCGCTCGAAGGTCTTGCGCGTGAGCGGGCGTTCGGCCTGGAGTTTCCCCGCCAGTTTGTCGACATAGGAGGAGACTGATCCGATGTCGCCTTGCAGTTGGTAATCGCGGATGTAGCCCTCCACCAGCACCACCTGCACCAGGCCGCCTTCGAAGTGTTGTTCCGGCAGGAAGGCATAAGACAGCAAGTAGCCGTCCTCCTGGTAGCGCCGGGTGATGCTGCGGGTGGCTTCGATCAATTGCGCCAGGTTGGTTTCATGGCCAATCAAGGGCGCGAATGCCTGGGCGACGTCCTTGAGTGGGTAGACGGTGCCGCCGTCGATCTGCAGTTTGCGAATGGTGACCTTGGTGTCCATCATCAACGGCTGCCCGGCGGTGGGTGCCGGCGTTGGCACCTGGGTGGGCGTGGCGGCGGGCCGGTAGGCGTCGACGGGCAGGTTGGGCACGGGCAGGTTGCGGATGGTGTCGTTGCTATTGAGGAAAGTGGGTAGGGTATCGGCGTGGGCGTAAGCACTGAGGGTGAGCAATAGCAACGGCGTCAAAGCGCGCATAGGACACTCCATGGTCAAAACTGCAGCAGCGTTTCGCAGATTCCCGCCGGGCTCTGGGGGCGCGGTTCGGGTGTTTCCAAGGGTCGATCATTGACCCAAAAAAAGACGAGAGACTTAGTGGGGTCTCTCGTCTCAACCAAGCGTAGGCGCTGTAGGTGAGGCCGTCTAATCGGCCAGGTGCAATTCTATTTTGTGCCGCTCAGGCCACCCAACAGCCCGCCGAGAACACCACCGTTTGCATTGGCGCCGGCCCCTGCGCCCGCCGAGGCACCGGCACCCACATTGAGGCCACCGCCGAGCAAGCCACCACCGGTGCTGGTGCCGCCGGTGACCAGGCCGCCGATCGACGCCACGGTGCCACCCACTGCGGTCACGGTACCGCCCAGGGCGTTGGTGACCGGGTTGGCGTGGGTGGCGCTGATTTGCCCGCCCAGGCTGCTGACGGCGCCACCGACATTAGCGACCAGGCCGTTCACCGGGCCACCCAGGCCGGTGGCGTTGCCGACGTTTTGCGTCAAGCTTTGCACACCGCTGGTGACGGGGTTCAGTGCGCCGCCGATCTGGCTGGTCAGCCCTGCAATGGGGGCGCCGGCTGCCATGTTTGGAGCGCCGCTGCCGCCGAGGAGGGTACCCAGGGAGGCCACGGTGGTGCCGGCTTTGACACCGGTGACGCCGGTCGCGCTGACCACGCCATTGCTGCTGCCTGTATCCAGGCCGCTACCGGCACCGGCAATCACGCCACCGATCAGTTCAGGCAGGCCCAACCGGTTGATGCTGCCGCCTGTACCGCCGCCGCTGTTGCCACCGTTGTTGCCGTCATTCGGGTCGACATAACCGCCCGCCTTGCTCACCACGGTGCCGACGCCATTGAGCACATTGCCCACCGCACCCGTCACAGGGTTGCCAGTGCCACCTGCGCCGGTGACCTTATCGCCCAGGCCGTCGACGGTATCGCCGACTTTTTGCAGCAGCCCACCCACAGGCTTATCAAGACCGGTCGCGGTGCCGACTTTGCCGGTGGTGTTTTCCACCAGGGATACCACCGGCACCAGCACTTTCGCGCCGACGGTGTTGGTCACCGATCCCAATGGGCCGGTGGTGCTGGCGGTGCTCAGGGTGTCGCCCAGCATGGTCACGGCATTACCGACCTTGCCGACGACGTTGCCGACTACCGGGGCCGCGCCGCTGACGACCGGCACTTTACCCAGCAGGGTGGCGACGTTGCTACCGGTCACGGTCACGCCATCGCCCAGGTCGGAAACCCCGTTGGCCACGCCGGCGACGGTTTTGCCCAAGGCATTGCTGTCCGTGCCAAGCGAGCCCAGGCCATCGGACAGGCCGGTGCCGATGCTGCCGACCGCGTTGCCGGTGGCATTCACCAGGCCGCCTGCAGTGGCGCCAACGATTGGCAGGCTGCCAAGGGTGGTGCCCAGGCTTCTGACGGTGCCGCCGAGGTCGGTCACGGTATTACCGAGGGTGTCGACCACGGTGGCGGTGACCAAGGGGGTCGTGCCGCCGCCTGGGTTGGTGCCAGGATCGGTGCCAGGATCGGTGCCGGGGTTGGTCCCTGGGTTGGTTCCTGGGTCGGTGCCGCCTGTCCCGCCACCCGCACTTGCACCCGCACCCGAGGAGGATCCACCACTGTGATGCCCGCCACCACCGCTGCTGCAGCCGCCGAGTGCCAGTGCTACTGCCAGGGCCAGCGCGGTACTTGCTTTCCAAAACACGACTTGAGTTTTCATGATTGAGTTCCTTGCACCTGTACAACCTTGGTTGTCTTCAAGCGCTCGCTACTTCTGGGGATAGCGATGCGTTTGTCCGTGTGGCTATAACAGCCCCGGCAGTGCGTTCTCTCAATGCTCTACTTGGTATTAACGATTTATATACAGCAGCGGTGTACCGGTTAAGCGACTAATGCCAAGGGTATAAGGGAAGGATGTATCAAGATGTATATATTTTATAAATCAATTAGTTAAATAAAAAAGCGGACTTCATAAAGTCCGCTATTACTTAGGGTGTATATATACAATTAATCTTTTTGTTTCAGGCGATCGGCCGCCACTTGCCTACCATATGTTCAATATCGCCCGGGCCTTTCAACCACAACGCTCCGCTGGAACCGGCGGTGCTGGCCAATAACGTCACTTCACCGGGCAGGCGCACGGGTTTCCTGAACTCGATGTCGATCTCGATATTGGCAGCGGGTAGGTGCTCGCCGAGGGCGGCAAGGGTACGCGCCTTGTTCCACAGCCCATGGGCGATGGCCTGGGGGAAGCCGAACAGCTTGGCGGTCAGGGTGCTGAGGTGGATCGGGTTGTAATCACCGGAGACTCGCGCATAACGACGGCCGATATCGGGGGGGGCCTTCCAGCGGGTCAGTTCGCTGACCTGAGCGGGAGACGGCTGGGTGATAGCTTCTGTCTCGCCTTCCAGCTTCACGCCCCGGCACAGCATGCGGCTTTCGGCTTCCCACAACAGGCCGAGGGAATCTTCAACCGTGGTGATCAGGTCAAAGGTCGCGCCCTTGGGGTGGGGCTTGAGGTTCTGCGCGTGTACAGCCACAGACAGGTCGCTCACACCCCCCAGGGGGCGATGAATGCGGATGCGGTTACTCAGGTGAATCAGCCCCAGCAGCGGGAACGGAAAACTCTTATCGGTGAGCAACTGCATCTGCAAACCGAACGCAAGGATATGCGGATACGTCGCCGGCAGGATCGGACTGTCGGCAAAGCCGCAGACCTTGCGATAGGCCGCTACCCGCTTGGGGTCGATGCTGACCCGGCAGCGCAACCCGTGCTCGGGCAGCGTGCGGCCGGTGATCTTGCGCTTGAGGGCCGCACGCCAATACAGCGGCGGCAGAGACGGTGCACTGTCTAACGTCTTCCATTGCATGGTTACGCCCCCAGCAGACTTTGCCCACACACCCGCAGCGCTTGCCCGCTGACCGCACCGGAACCCGGTTGGCCCAGCCAGGCCACCGCTTCGGCGACGTCCTGCGGCAGGCCGCCCTGGCCCAACGAACTCATGCGTCGCCCGGCCTCACGCAAGGCGAACGGGATATGCGCGGTCATCTGGGTTTCGATAAACCCCGGCGCCACGGCGTTGATACTGATGCCGCGCGCCTTGAGCAGCGGCGCCCAGGCCTGTGCGAGGCCGATCAAGCCGGCCTTGCTCGCCGCGTAGTTGGTTTGCCCACGGTTGCCGGCGATGCCGCTGATCGACGCCAGCAGCACCACGCGGGCGTTGTCATGCAGGGTGCCGCTGTCGAGCAGCGCCTTGGTCAGGACCTGCGGTGCATTGAGGTTGACCGCCAGCACCGCGTCCCAGTATTCCGGGGTCATGTTCGCCAGGGTTTTGTCACGGGTGATACCCGCGTTGTGCACCAGGATATCCAGGCCATCGGGCAGGTGTTCGATCAATTGGGTGGCGGCGTCTTCGGCGCAGATATCCAGCGCCACGGTACGTGCACCCAGGCGTGCGGCCAGGGCATCGAGGTCGGCCTTGGCCTGGGGCACGTCGAGCAGGATCACCTCGGCGCCGTCGCGGGCGAGGGTTTCAGCAATGGATGCGCCAATGCCACGGGCGGCGCCGGTGACCAGCGCCTTGCGCCCGGCCAGCGGCCGTGTCCAATCTTCCACCGGTGTAGTGCAAGCCTCCAGGCGGATCACCTGGCCGGAGATATAAGCGCTTTTCGGCGAGAGGAAGAAGCGCAGGGCGCCTTCCAACTGGTCTTCGGCACCGTCACCGACATACAGCAATTGCAGCACGCCACCGTTGCGCAACTCCTTGGCCAGCGAGCGGCTGAAACCTTCCAGGGCGCGCTGGGCACTGGCGGCGAACGGATCGCCGAGGCTTTCCGGCGCACGACCGAGGATCACCAGGTGTGCGCTGTTATCCAGGTTTTTCAGCAGCGGCTGGAAGAACTCGCGCAGTTGCTTGAGCTGGTCGGTGTGTTGCAAATCGCTGGCGTCGAACACCACGGCCTTGAGTTTGGGACCGTGCCCGGGAATCCACGTCGTCGTTTCAGTCCCGTAGGTGTAAATGGCATCGGTGAGTCTGTTGGCAAACGCCTGCACCTTGCTGACCAGTGCACCGCCGCCCAGCAGCAATGCGCCTTCCACCGGGCGCAGGCGCCCGGCCTGCCAGCGTTCCAGGCGTACCGGCGACGGCAGGCCAATGGCGGCGACCAGGCGATGGCCGAGGCTTGAGTTGGCGAAGTCGATATAACGGTCAGACATGGAACGCTCTCCGAAGGCTGGGGTTCAAAGGGTTGACCATCCCAGGGTAGCAGTCGTTCGACTAGGCTCAGTAATCCAGCCCACAACAGACAGAGGGAGCTTTCCATGACTCAATTGCGCCGTGTAGCGATCATTGGCGGTAACCGCATTCCTTTCGCCCGCTCCAATGGCCCCTATGCCACGGCGAGCAACCAGGCAATGCTGACCGCGGCCCTCGAAGGCCTGATCGAACGCTACAACCTGCACGGCCTGCGCCTGGGCGAAGTGGCTGCCGGCGCGGTGCTCAAGCATTCGCGGGATTTCAACCTGACCCGCGAATGCGTACTGGGCTCGCGCCTGTCGCCGCAAACCCCTGCCTATGACATTCAACAGGCCTGCGGCACCGGCCTGGAAGCGGCGTTGCTGGTGGCCAACAAGATTGCCCTGGGCCAGATCGAGTGCGGGATTGCTGGCGGCGTCGACACCACCTCCGACGCGCCGATCGGGGTGAATGAAGGGCTGCGCAAGATTTTGCTGCAAGCCAACCGCAGCAAGTCCATGACGGATAAATTAAAAGTCCTGTTACAACTTCGTCCCCATCACCTCAAGCCGGAACTGCCGCGCAACGGCGAACCGCGTACCGGTTTGTCCATGGGGCAACATTGTGAATTGATGGCGCAGACCTGGCAGATTCCCCGCGCCGAGCAGGACCAGTTGGCCCTGGAAAGCCACCAGAAAATGGCCGCCGCCTATGCCGAGGGCTGGCACAACGATCTGCTCACGCCCTTCCTGGGCCTGACCCGCGACAACAACCTGCGTCCCGACCTGACCCTGGAAAAACTCGCCGCCCTTAAACCCGCCTTCGAACGCAGCGCAAAGGGCACGCTTACCGCCGGCAACTCCACGCCGCTCACCGATGGCGCATCGCTGGTGCTCTTGGGCAGCGAAGCGTGGGCCAAAGAGCGCGGCCTGCCGATCCTCGCGTATCTGCGCGATGGCGAAGCGGCGGCGGTGGACTTCGTCAACGGCGCCGAAGGCCTGCTGATGGCGCCTGTGTATGCGGTACCGCGCTTGCTGGCGAGGAATGGTCTGACGCTGCAGGACTTCGATTACTACGAGATCCACGAAGCCTTCGCTGCCCAAGTGTTGTGCACGCTCAAGGCCTGGGAAGATGCGGACTACTGCAAGACGCGCCTGGGACTTGACGCCCCCTTGGGTTCCATCGACCGTAGCCGCTTGAACGTTAAAGGCAGTTCCCTGGCCGCCGGCCATCCGTTTGCCGCCACCGGTGGGCGTATCGTCGCCAGTCTGGCCAAGTTGCTGGATGCGGCGGGCAAGGGGCGTGGGCTGATTTCGATCTGCGCGGCGGGCGGTCAGGGGGTTACGGCGATCATTGAGCGATGAAACTGGCATATTGGATGCATTCTTAAGTGATCAACGGTCGCTAGCCTCTCCCACCGGCGAGCTGATTGCCGTATAACGAGTGCCATACGCGTGTTTGGTAATACAGGACCCACAATAAAAGCTGATGAAGACTCCTAAACGCATTGAACCCCTGATCGAAGACGGTCTGGTCGACGAAGTGCTGCGCCCACTCATGAGTGGTAAAGAAGCAGCTGTTTATGTGGTGCGCTGCGGCAACGAATTGCGTTGCGCCAAGGTTTACAAGGAGGCGAACAAACGAAGTTTTCGTCAAGCGTCCGAATACCAGGAAGGCCGTAAGGTCCGTAACAGCCGGCAGGCCCGGGCCATGGCCAAGGGCTCCAAGTTCGGCAAGAAAGAAACCGAAGATGCCTGGCAGAACGCCGAAGTAGCGGCGTTGTTCCGCCTGGCCGGTGCGGGCGTCCGCGTGCCCCAGCCGTTCGACTTCCTTGAAGGCGTGCTGCTGATGGAACTGGTGGCCGACGAGTACGGCGATGCGGCGCCGCGTCTGAACGACGTGGTGCTGGAACCGGACCAGGCGCGCGAATACCATGCCTTCCTGATTTCCCAGATCGTGCTGATGCTGTGTACCGGCCTGGTGCACGGTGACCTGTCTGAGTTCAACGTACTGCTCACGCCCACCGGTCCGGTGATTATCGACCTGCCCCAGGCGGTGGATGCGGCGGGCAACAACCACGCGTTCAGCATGCTGGAGCGTGACGTGGGCAACATGGCTTCCTATTTCGGGCGTTTTGCCCCGGAATTGAAGAAGACCAAGTACGCCAAGGAGATGTGGGCGCTGTACGAAGCCGGCACCCTGCACCCGGCCAGCGTCTTGACCGGCGAGTTCGACGAGCCGGAAGAACTGGCGGACGTCGGCGGTGTGATTCGCGAGATCGAAGCGGCGCGGCTGGATGAAGAGCGTCGCCAGGCGATTCGCGCGGCGGACGATGCGCCGCCGAGCAAGGTGCCGGACGAACCGCCGCCGCCGCCGTGGATGCAGTGATTTCCAGATAACTGGAAATCACAATGTGGGAGGGGGCTTGCCCCCGATTGCAGTGGGTCAGCTACAGATAAGCCGGCTGATCCACCGCTATCGGGGGCAAGCCCCCTCCCACATTGGATTTTTGTACATTCGGTCAGGCGCAGCAGCTTCCGGAAGCCAACTCCTTGAGAATCGGACAATCCGGCCGATGATCGCCCTGGCAGTGTTCCACCAGGTCCTGCAAGGTATCGCGCAACTGCCCCAGTTCCAGGATCTTCTGGTTCAGCTCATCGATATGCTGGCGCGCCAAGGCTTTTACATCGGCGCTGGCCCGTTGCCGGTCCTGCCACAGGGTCAGCAGCTTGCCGACTTCCTCCAATGAAAACCCCAGGTCACGCGAGCGTTTGATAAACGCCAGGGTGTGCAAGTCATCCGCGCCGTACACGCGATAGCCACTGTCGGTGCGGTGGGCGGCCTTGAGCAGGCCGATGGATTCGTAGTAACGAATCATTTTGGCGCTGAGCCCGCTCTGGCGTGCGGCTTGGCCGATATTCATGGGCGTTGATCCTCCAAATCCTTGGGTTTCCAAGTCTTCAACAGTAAGGCATTGCTGACCACGCTGACACTCGACAAGGCCATCGCAGCACCGGCCAATACCGGGTTGAGCAGGCCGAATGCGGCCAGTGGAATGCCGATCAAGTTATACACAAAGGCCCAGAACAGGTTCTGACGGATCTTGGCGTAGGTCTTGCGGCTGATCTCCAGGGCTGCCGGAACCAGGCGCGGGTCGCCGCGCATCAGGGTGATACCGGCCGCGTGCATGGCCACGTCGGTGCCACCGCCCATGGCGATGCCGATATCGGCGGCGGCCAGGGCCGGGGCGTCGTTGATGCCGTCGCCGACCATGGCCACCACGCCGGTTTTTTTCAGCTCGGCGACCGTAGCGGCTTTGTCGGCGGGCAGCACCTCGGCGTGCACATCCTCTATGCCCAAGGCCTCGGCGACCACGCGGGCGCTGCCGCGATTATCGCCGGTGAGTAAATGACTGCTGATGTGCCGGGCCTTGAGTTGCTGTACCGCCTCCAGCGCGCCGGGCTTGAGCGTATCGCCAAAAGCGAACAGCCCCAGCACTCGCGGTTGGGCGCCTTGCGCGATCAGCCAGGACAAGGTGCGGCCTTCGGCCTCCCAAGCCTTGGCCGAGTCCGCCAGGCCCCCCGCGTTCAAGCCGTTTTCTTCAAGCAGGCGGCGATTGCCCAGGGCCAACTGCTGGCCATTCAGCGTGCCAGCGATGCCGCGGCCGGCCAGGGATTGGCTGGCCGTCACATCGGCTACCTCCAACCCTTGCTCGCTACAGGCATCCAGTACGGCTTTGGCCAAAGGGTGTTCACTGCCGCGTTGCAGCGCGCCGGCGTGTTGCAGCAGCAGCGCTTCATTGCCGTCCACGGCGGCCAGATGGGCGATTTTCGGTGCGCCGGAGGTGAGGGTGCCGGTCTTGTCGAAGACCACGGCGCTCACTTCATGGGCGCGCTCCAGGGCTTCGGCGTCCTTGATCAGGATGCCGTGGCGGGCGGCAACCCCGGTGCCGGCCATGATTGCGGTGGGTGTGGCCAGGCCCAAGGCACAGGGGCAGGCGATCACCAGCACAGCCACGGCATTGATGATCGCGGTCTCCAGGGAAGCACCGTACAGCCACCAGCCCACCAGGGTGATCAACGCCAGCACCAGCACGGCCGGGACAAACACCTGGCTGACTTTGTCCACCAGCTTCTGGATCGGTGCCTTGGCGGCCTGGGCGTCTTCCACCAGACGGATGATCCGCGCCAGTACGCTTTCGGCGCCTAGGGCCAGGGTGCGCACCAGCAGGCGACCTTCGCCGTTGATGGCGCCACCGGTGACTTTGTCGCCAGGTTGCTTCGGCACCGGCAGGCTTTCGCCGCTGATCAACGCTTCGTCGGCGTGGCTTTGGCCTTCGACCACTTCACCGTCCACCGGGAAGCGTTCGCCGGGTTTTACCAGCACCAGATCATTGAGTTTCAGAGCGTTGATGGCGACATCCTCTTCGCGACCGTCGAGCACTCGAATCGCCCGCTCGGGGCGCAGGGCTTCGAGGGCGCGGATGGCACTGGCGGTCTGGCGTTTGGCGCGGCTCTCCAGGTATTTGCCCAGCAGCACCAGAGCGATCACCACCGCCGAGGCTTCGAAGTACAGGTGCGGCGCCATGCCAGGGTGAGCGGTGAGCCATTCGTAAATACTCAGGCCGTAACCGGCGCTGGTGCCGATGGCGACCAGCAGGTCCATATTGCCGGCACCAGCGCGCACGGCTTTCCAGGCGGCAATGTAAAAGCGTGCGCCGAAGATGAATTGCACCGGCGTGGCCAGGGCGAACTGCGCCCAGGCCGGCAGCATCCAGTGCAGGCCGAAGGGCTCCACCAGCATCGGCAACACCAACGGCAGTGCCAGCAGGATCGCCAGCAGCAACGACCACCGCTCGCGGTGCAGGCGCCGGGCCTGATCGGCATCGGTGGCGGTTTCGCTTTGGGGCAGGCTGGCGGTGTAGCCGGCTTTGTCGACGGCAGCGATCAGCACGCCGGGGTCCATCTGGCCGAGCACTTCAACATGGGCGCGTTCGTTGGCCAGGTTGACGCTGACGCTTTGCACCCCCGGCACCTTGCCCAGCGCGCGCTCGACCCGGCCGGCACAGCTGGCGCAGGTCATGCCGCCGATGGGCAGGTCAAAGGTGGTGTATCCATTCATGGGGCAGTCCTCCAGGAGAAGTTGCCCCTAGCATCAACCTTGACCTGTGGGGAAGGTCAAGCGCCTTCAGTATTCCAATGCGGCGGGCTTGAGGTACATGCCGTCCGGGCCCTGGGCAATGCGCAACTTGCGCACATCACCGACCTTGAGCGTGATGTTCTGCGCAGGCGGCGCCAGCAGGCCCGGCAGGCAACCCGGGGCCTGGCCCGGCAGCAGCTTCAAACGCAGGGACAGGTTGCCCGCCGGCAGGTTGAACGAAGTGGCCTGCTCCTGGAACAGCCGGCCCGCCAACTGGTCATTCAGGTACAGGCCGATCTCGCAGTTGGTCGGCACTTCCAGGCGCTCGCGGGAAATGATCAGCACCGCATAGTCTTCTGCGGCGAGGGCTTGGGGCGCAGCGGCCGACAGGCTCATCAGGCCGGCAAGGGCAAAAAACGACCAGCGCATGGCGAATGCTCCGTGGTGTGAATCGACGATGGGTGAAGCTTGGCCTTTGAAGCGGCTAAATACCAGCCCGGCAGATATTTCCAGAACTTGACCTTGCCATGGTGGCAAGGTCGAGACTCGGCTCAATCTCATCAAAGGAGTCATGTCATGCAAGTATTCAGCGTTGAAGGAATGACCTGCGGCCATTGCGTTCGCGCGGTGACCCAGGCAGTGCAGAGCCAGGACCCGGCGGCCAGCGTGAAGGTCGACCTGGCGGCAAAGGAGGTGGGCGTTGAAAGCCGCTTGTCTGCCGAGCAAGTGATCGAGGCGATCAAAGAAGAGGGCTATAGCGCCAAGCTCGCCTGACGTGGACAAATAGTTAGCGAGCTATCGTGTTCAATGCACCCAAGCGCGGCTAGACTATCGGGCTGCCGACTCACTTGGGTGCCCGATGAACCTCCGCATAATCCTGATCCTGGGTGCCTTGAGCGCCTTCGCGCCGCTGGCCATCGACTTTTACCTGCCGGGTTTCCCGGCCATGGCCAAGGCCTTCGCTACCGATGAAAAACACATCCAGCTGACCCTGGCGGTGTACTTCGGCGGCCTGGCCATCGGCCAATTGATCTACGGCCCACTGGCTGATCGCTTCGGTCGGCGCGGCCCGCTGCTCAGCGGCGTCACCTTGTTCACCTTGGCTTCCTTCGCCTGTGCCTTTGCGCCTTCACTGGAATGGCTGATTGGCGCGCGTTTCGTGCAAGCCCTGGGTGGCTGCGCGGGCATGGTGATTTCCCGCGCCGTCGTCAGCGACAAGTGTGACGCTGTCGGCTCGGCCAAGGTGTTTTCCCAACTGATGCTGGTCACTGGCCTGGCGCCGATCCTCGCACCGCTGGCCGGTGGGTTGATGGTGGGGCTGTGGGGCTGGCAGTCGATTTTCCTGGCGCTGTCGATATTCAGCGTAATGGCGGCCATCGCGGTCGCCGTCGGGCTGCCGGAAACCTTTCCGGCCCATCAGCCGCGCCAGCCTTTGTCCGGCTCGTTGCGTCGCTATGCGGCCTTGTTGTCGGACCGTGTCTACTTGGGCTACGCCCTCACCGGGGGTATCTCGATTGCCGGGATGTTTGCCTACATCGCCGGTTCACCTTTCGTGTTTATCCAACTTTACGGCGTGCCTGCCGAGCATTACGGCTGGCTGTTTGGCTCCAACGCTGCGGGCTTTATCCTGGTGGCCCAGGTGAATGCGCGGCTGCTGTCCAAACGCGGGCCGGCCTTTCTGCTGTCGCGCAGTGTGTGGGTTTACCTGTTGGCGGCGTTGACGTTGCTGGGCATCGCGGCGTTGCGTTCCGATGCGCTGTGGCCATTGCTGGTGCCGCTGTTTATCTGCATCGCCAGCCTGGGCTGCATTTTGCCCAATACCTCGGCCTGCGCCATGAGCGGGCAGGGCGCACGGGCCGGTAGCGCTTCGGCGTTGCTTGGCTGCATTCAGTTTGGCGTGGCGGCGGGTGCCGCTTCGTTGGTTGGCGTGTTGCACGACGGTACGGCAATGCCGATGGCCATGGTCATCAGCTTGTGCGGTGTACTGGCGGTGACGATTGCGATGTCGACCCAGCGCCTGCAACGCAAACGGGCCTTGCAGGCGCAGGTCTGAAGAGCGGGTCAGCCAGCGGCAGAACGGTGCTGGCTGATGGGGAAACGGTGGGGCGCCTGGATACGGGCTTGCAGGGTGTCGGCAAAGGCACGGGCCTCGGCCTCGGTGCGGAAGGTGAAGGCGTCCTGGTCGAGACGCACCTGCCATTTATTGCCTGCGGATTTTGCTAACGCTTTTATCAGGATTTTCATTGCTGACTTCCTCACGTAAAAGAATCGTGGCAAAGGCCGCCAATATAAACCCGAATACGCTCACACATATGACAAAGATCAACTCTCTGACTAGCGGTGTCGTCCATTACTCACATGAATAATGGACGACACTGACAGCCTTTTTTTCAGAACCCTTCGAGAACGATCTTGCCCTTGGCCTTGCCGCTTTCCAGCAGCGCATGGGCACGGCGCAGGTTGGCCGCATTGATCACGCCGAAGTGTTCGCCTACCGTGGTTTTCAGGGTGCCGGCGTCGATCAGTTCGGCCACGCGGTTGAGCAGGTTGTGCTGCTCGATCATGTCGGGCGTCTCGAACATCGAGCGGGTGTACATGAACTCCCAGTGCAACGACAGGCTCTTGCGCTTGAGCTTGCTGACGTCCAGCGCCTTGGGATCGTCGATCAGCGCCAGCTTGCCCTGGGGTTGCAGAGCCTCGACCAGTTGGTCCAGGTGATGATCGGTCTGGGTCAGGCTGGCGACGTGGGTCACGTGCGGGTGGCCGGCGGTTTTCAGCGCTTCGCTCAGGGGCTGGCTGTGGTCGATCACCAGGTCGGCGCCCAGGTCCCTGGCCCACGCCTGGGTTTCCGGGCGCGAAGCGGTGCCGATCACTTTCAAGGCGGTGAGCTGGCTGGCCAATTGGGTCAGGATCGAGCCCACACCACCGGCGGCACCGACGATCAGCAGGCTCTGGCCTTCATCCTGTTTACCCTCACGCACTTGCAGGCGTTCGAACAGCAACTCCCAGGCGGTGATTGCCGTCAGCGGCAGCGCGGCGGCTTCAGCAAAGCCCAGGCTTTTCGGCATATGTCCGACGATGCGCTCATCCACGGTGTGCAGTTCGCTGTTGCCACCCGGGCGCACCAGGGACCCGGCGTAGAACACCTTGTCACCGGCCTTGAACAGCGTCACGTCGCTGCCGACGGCCTTGACCACACCGGCCACATCCCAGCCCAGCACCTTGGCGGCGCCGTTTTCCGGGGCGACGTTCTGGCGCACCTTGGTATCCACCGGGTTGACCGAGATGGCTTTGACTTCCACCAGCAGGTCACGCGGGCCGGCGACGGGGGCTGGCAACTCGATGTCTTGCAAGGCGTTTGGATCGTTGATCGGCAGTGAGGCGTAGTAGGCAATGGCTTTCATGGAGGCTCCGGAAAAAAAGGTGGCGATCAGGCAAGAAATTTCAGGCGCTTGAGTTCGAAGTGTTCGATCACATCAGCGGCCTTGGCGCGAAAGTTTTGGATATGCGCGCTCTGGTCGTGGTCGGCGAGCGCCGCGTCGTCGCTCCAGCGTTCGAGCATGTAGAAGGTCTCGGGATGTTGCAGGTCCTGGTGCAGGTCGTACTGTTCGCAACCGGCTTCCAGGCGCGTGGGTTCCAGCAGGTCGCGCAGCAAGGGTTCCAGGGTGGCCTGTTGGCCGGGTTTGGCGATCAGCGTGGCAATGACGTTAAAGGCAGTGGACATATTCAACTCCAGACACGTGATGAACGGGATGCACAGATGATTGGCTATTTCCCGCGCAGATAAAAGCGGCTAAAACAGCAGGCTGTTTCAATAAAATTTTGATAATGGGTGGGAATGCATGCTGCGCTTTGATGATTTGCAATTGTTTGTACGGGCGGCAGACCTGGGGAGCCTGTCCGCCGCCGCGCGGGTGATGGATTTGTCGCCCGCCGTGGCCAGCGCCGCGCTTAAGCGTATCGAACAGCAACTGGGCACGCGCTTGCTGGCGCGTTCCACCCGCAGCCTGCGCCTGACCGCCGAAGGCGAGGGCTTCCTGGAATATGCCCGCGCAGCGCTGAGCTCGCTGGACGAAGGCCGCCGTTTATTGGCCAGCGGCCAGGACCATGTCAGCGGTGTGCTGCAACTGTCGGCCCCGTCGGATTTTGGGCGTAACCAGTTGCTGCCGTGGCTGGATGAATTTCAGCGTGAGTACCCACAACTCACCGTGCGCCTGCTGTTGGGCGATCGGATTGCCGATCTGTTTCGCCAGCCGGTGGATATTGCCCTGCGTTACGGTGAGCCCGAAGACTCGAGCCTTATCGCACTGCCCGTTGCGCCCGATAACGTACGGGTGCTGTGCGCCTCCCCCAGCTACCTCGCACGTTATGGTCAGCCTCGGCACCTGGAGCAGTTGGCCCAGCATAATTGCCTGCTCTATATGCTCGGCAGCCGGGTCCACGACCACTGGACCTTTCACGATGGTAAACGCGAGGTCAGCCTGACGGTGACCGGCGACCGCTTCAGTGACGATGCCGACGTGGTCCGCCGTTGGGCGGTGGCGGGCGTGGGGATTGCCTACAAATCCTGGCTGGATGTCAGCACCGATGTGCTCGCGGGGCGCTTGCGCCTGATCCTGCCGGAGCTGCGTGGTGAGCGCACGCCGCTCAATCTGCTGTGTGCCCATCGTGCGCAACTGAGCAAACCCATCAACCTGTTGCGGGAAATGCTCGTGTCTCGCTGTACGACGTTGACCGCTCAATTGCCGGAGCGATTGAACGCGATGTAACGCCCTCCATCACAGCAGGAAATTTCATTCAGGGCCTGTCCCTATCCACGCTGTCAGACGCCGTGGAACCGGCGATTTGCGCCCCTATACTTTGGCTCCAACCTCAATAGAAAAATAAGCCAACAGGGAGTGAAAAGATGGAAGCAGCACCTTGCATCAGTCAGATCGCCAGCTTGCTTGCCGAGCCTAAACGCACCGCCATGCTGTGGGCCTTGATGGATGGTTCAGCCAAGTCGCCGATAGAACTGGCCACGCTCGCCGGGTTGTCCGCGACCTCCGCCCATGCACACCTGGCGCGACTGACCGCAGGCGGTTTGCTGCGTGTGGAAGCCCGGCGTGGCAAGCGCCTGTTTCGCGTGGCGGCGCCGGATGTCAGTGCAGCCATCGATGCCCTGGCCAGAACCACCATGGCCTGCGCAGCGCGCAGCGCGCCGGATGCTTTGCCGCCGACCCTGCTTGCTCCGCCGTCGTTACGTCATGCCCGTTTGTGCCATGGGCACCTTGGTGGCGAGTTGGGGGCGCAGTTATATCAACATCTGCTGGAGGCAGGCTGGATCGAGCGCTACGAACAGCGTACCGATGTCACGGTGAAGGGCGCGAAGCGCTTGGCGAAACTGGGGATTTTTACCCAGGCATTGGCATCGCCGCTGGTGTGCAGCTGCTTTGACTGGAGCCAGCAGCAGCCGCACCTGGGGGGTGCGTTGGGCGCGGGGTTGTTGCAACTGTTTTTGCAGTCGAACTGGATCAGCGTGATCAATGAGTCCCAGGCCTTGCAGGTTCATGCCATCGGGCGAAAGGAAATCACCCGATTGGCCGTGCCAGCAAGGAGCTGACCGTGTAGGAGCCGGCAAGCCGGCTCAACGGGATTACGGTTTGACCAGTCGCGCATCCAGGCTGTTTTGCGCCAGGCGTTTGGCCTGGTCCTGGGTCATGCCCAGTGAGGTGTACAACGCGTGGAAGTTCTCGGTGACATAACCGCCGAAGTACGCCGGGTCATCCGAGTTCACGGTCACCTTCACGCCACGCTCGAGCATGTCGAGGATGTTGTGCTGGGCCATGTCGTCGAACACGCACAGCTTGGTGTTGGACAGCGGGCACACGGTCAGTGGGATCTGCTCGTCGATGATGCGCTGCATCAGGCGCTCGTCTTCGATGGCGCGTACGCCATGGTCGATACGCTGGATTTTCAGCAGGTCGATGGCTTCCCAGATGTACTCCGGCGGGCCTTCTTCACCGGCGTGGGCCACGGTGAGGAAGCCTTCGTGGCGGGCACGGTCGAACACACGCTGGAACTTGCTCGGTGGGTGACCCATCTCCGAGCTGTCCAGGCCAACGGCGACGAACGCGTCGCGGAACGGCAGGGCCTGGTCGAGGGTTTTCTCGGCTTCGGCTTCGCTCAGGTGGCGCAGGAAGCTGAGGATCAAGCCGCTGGTGATGCCCAGTTGCTGCTCGCCATCTTTCAGCGCAGCGGCGATGCCGTTGAGCACGACTTCGAAGGGTATGCCACGGTCGGTGTGGGTTTGCGGGTCGAAGAAGGGTTCGGTATGGATCACGTTCTGTGCTTTGCAGCGCAGCAGGTAGGCCCAGGTCAGGTCGTAGAAATCCTGGGAAGTGCGCAGCACGTCGGCGCCCTTGTAATACAGGTCGAGGAATTCCTGCAGGTTGTTGAAGGCGTAGGCCTTGCGCAGGGTTTCGACGTCGTTCCATGGCAGCGCAATCTTGTTGCGCTCGGCCAGGGCGAACAGCAGCTCCGGCTCCAGCGAGCCTTCCAGGTGCAGGTGCAGTTCAGCCTTGGGCAGGGCGTTGAGCCAATCGTACATTTTCTAAATTCTCATCAGGTGCAATGGCGGCATTCTACAGGCCATGGCTGAAATAATTGGCAAAACCTGACCAGCAGGATTGTTTTTGTCGCATTCGCGCAAGGTGTGTGTGAACTAAGGTGTAACGAAACGTTAGCGGCTTGGCGCAGTCTGTACCCCATCAATGACTGATTTGCCGTACTAAAAGGCCCGGAATGCTCACATCCCTCAAGCAAGAAAAATTCATGCTGCTGGCGCTGATTGCCGCCATCGCCGCCTACCCGTTGGAGCACTGGATGCTCAATAGCGGGCAAATCACGGCGCTGCTGGCCGGCGTGGCGCTGATCGGCTTCATCGTGGTGGCGTCGATGCGCGTGGCCCATCACGCCGAGCAACTGGCGGAAAAAGTCGGTGACCCCTACGGCACCATGATCCTAACCCTCGCCGCCGTGCTGGTGGAAGTGGTGATCCTGGCGATCATGATGAGCAACGAGCCGTCGCCCACCCTGGTGCGCGACACCATCTATTCGGCGGTAATGCTCGATATCAACGGCATTCTCGGCCTGGCCGCGCTGATGGGCGGCATCAAGCATGGTGAACAGTCCTACAACGATGATTCGGCACGCACCTACAGCGTGATGATCCTCACCGCCATGGGCGTGTCGATGGTGGTGCCGGAATTTATCCCCGAAGCCGACTGGAAAATTTACTCAGCCTTCACCATCGGCGCGATGGTGGTGTTGTACACCCTGTTCCTGCGTATGCAGGTGGGGCCGCACAGTTACTTCTTCAGCTACAGCTACCCGGAAAAACGCCGCAAGAAACTGCCGGAAGAACAGGAAGCGCCGCCGGTCAACCTGGCATTTTCCATCGGCACCCTGGTGTTTGGGGTGATTGTGATCGGCGCACTGGCCGAGGTGATGTCCAAGACCTTGGACCTGGGCCTGGAAGGCACAGGCGCGCCGCCGGTGATCACGGCGATCGTGGTCGCGGCCATTTCTGCGGCACCGGAGATTCTGACCGCGTTGCGTGCTGCGTTGGCGAACCGCATGCAGTCGGTGGTGAATATCGCGCTGGGGGCTTCGCTGTCGACGGTGATCCTGACGGTGCCGGTGATGGAGGCGATGGCGCTCTACACCGGCCAGCCGTTCCAGATGGCAATGACGCCGGTGCAAACGGTGATGGTGTTTATCACGCTGATCGTCAGCGCGATCAACCTCAACGATGGCGAAACCAACGCCATCGAAGGGATGACCCATTTTGTGTTGTTTGCGACCTTTATCATGCTGTCGCTGTTGGGGCTCTAAATCACCGAGAAACAATGGGGGAGGGGGCTTGCCCCCGATGATGGAGTGTCAGCTAGTGCATGTATTGGCTGAACCACCGCTATCGGGGGCAAGCCCCCTGCCACATTTTTAATCGGCGTCTAGTCTAGGCTCCGGCGATCAACTGGCGTGCGGCCTGGGTGTGATCGGCGATCAGACCCTTGAGGTCCAGGCCTTCGACCTGGCCGTCGATCACGCGCCATTTGCCGCCGATCATCACCCGATCTGCACGGTCTGCACCGCACAGCAGCAACGCCGAAATCGGATCATGGCTGCCAGAGAAACGCAGCTCATCGAGCTTGAACAGCGCCAGATCGGCCTGCTTGCCTACGGCCAATTCGCCGATATCCGTACGCCCCAGCAACTGCGCCGACCCCTTGGTCGCCCAACCCAGCACACCTTCCGGGGTGATTTTTTCTGCACCATAACGCAGCCGCTGGATGTACAGGGCCTGGCGGGCTTCGAGGATCATGTTCGACGCATCGTTGGAGGCTGAACCGTCCACACCCAGACCGATAGGCGCGCCCGCTGCGAGCAGGTCCAGGGTCGGGCAGATGCCGGAGGCCAGGCGCATGTTCGAGCTAGGGCAATGGCAGATGCCGGTGCCGGCGGCGCCCAGGCGCGCGATTTCATCCGGGTTGAAGTGAATGCCATGGGCCAGCCACGTGCGCGGACCGAGCCAGCCGACGCTGTCCAGGAAATCCACGGTGCGAAGGCCGAAACGTTGCAGGCAGAAGTCTTCCTCGTCGAGGGTTTCCGCCAGGTGGGTGTGCAGGCGTACATCCAGGCGATTGGCCAGTTCAGCGCTGGCTTCCATGATTTGCGGGGTGACGGAAAACGGCGAGCAGGGTGCCAGGGCAATCTGGATCTGCGCGCCGTCGCCACGCTCGTGGTATTCACGGATCAGGCGCTGGCTGTCTTCGAGGATGACCTGGCCCTGTTGCACTGTCTGTTGCGGCGGCAGGCCGCCGTCGGCCTCGCCCAGGCTCATGGAACCGCGGGTGAGCATGGCGCGCATGCCCAACTCGCGGACGCTTTGCACTTGTACGTCGATGGCGTTTTCCAGGCCTTCGGGGAACAGGTAGTGGTGGTCTGCCGCTGTGGTGCAGCCCGAGAGCAGCAGTTCGGCCAATGCAACTTTACTGGCCAGTGCGAGTTTTTCCGGGGTGAGCCGTGCCCAGACCGGGTACAGGGTCTTCAACCAGGGAAACAAGGGCTGATTGACCACCGGCGCCCAGGCGCGGGTGAGGGTTTGATAGAAATGATGGTGGGTGTTGATCAGCCCGGGCAGGACCACATGTTCACGGGCGTCGAACACCTGCGCGCAGGGCTGCGCGGGTTCTTGGCCCTGGGCCAGTACTTCGGTGATCACACCGTCTTGCAGCACCAGGCCGCCACGGGCATCGAGGCCATTGGCCGTGAAAATCGCGAGGGGTTTTTTTAACCAGATACGGGTCGCAGGCATTGGCCGGCTCCTCTGAATGATGGGTTCAGGTTTGCCAGCTCAGTGTTGCCCTGTCTGCTGATCCAGGGTCGCCGGTGAAGGCGAGGGGGCAGTCTACGCACGGATTGTTATCGACGGCAATCGGTCGATAACAATCCCGCACCGCTTACCAGGCGATGGCGTCGCCTTTGTAGTCGATGAAGTGATGGCCACCTTTGCCGGTGTAGGCGTTCACCTGGTCGACCAGGCCGCGCACGCTGGTGTCGACATCGATGTGCGCGTTTTCACCGCCCATGTCGGTCTTCACCCAGCCCGGATGCAGCGACAATACGGTCAGCTTGTGATCACCCAACTGAGTGATGAAGCTGTTGGTCATGGAGTTGAGTGCCGCCTTGCTGGCTTTGTACAGCGCCAGGTCCGAGCCGTCGGGGATGGCCACGCTGCCCAGCACCGAACTCATGAACGCCAGCACGCCAGTGTCCTTGCGGATCTGCCCGACGAAACGCTGAGCCAGGTTGATCGGCGCTACGGCATTGGTGAAAAACAGTTGGCCGACTTCGGCCAGGGTTGCGTGGCCCGGCTCCTGGTTGGCGGGGCCCTTGACGCCCGCATTGACGAACAGCAGGTCGAAGGTGCTGGCCTTGAGGCGTTGGCTCAGGGCGATCACGGCTTGCTGATCGTCCATGTCGAGCTTCTCGATCTGTACCGGCCCAACGGCTTTCAGCGCATCGGCCTTGCTCGGGTCACGCACGGTGGCGGTCACGTCCCAGCCGTCCTGAAGCAGTTGCTTGACCAGGCCGAGGCCCAGGCCGCGGGATGCGCCGATGATCAGTGCGGTTTTTGGCGTAGACATGAAAAGCTTCCTTTAGCGTCGCGGTTCACGGAGTTCAACGTTGTAGCAGGATACGCCCACGGCTGAGGTCGGCGAGTTGAATTTGCAGGGTGTCGATATGTGCTTCGCCCAAGGCCAGTTGCAGCTCGACGCCGTTGGCGGTGAAGGTTTCTTCGACCACCAGTCCACCCAGCTCAGCCACACGCAATTTCACCAGGTTCAGTTCGGCGAAGCCACAGGCGCAACTCAAGGGGACACGACTGATCAGTTCGATGCGGTCAGCCGTTTGCAGGCACTTATTCGCGCCACCGCCGTAGGCGCGTGCGAGGCCGCCGGTGCCCAACTGGATGCCGCCGTACCAGCGAATAACCAGCACCGCTACCTGATCAAAGCCCTGTGCCTCGATGGCCGCCAGGATCGGCCGTCCGGCGGTGCCGCCGGGTTCGCCGTCGTCGTTGCTGCGGTATTGATCGGCCAGCTTCCAGGCCCAGCAATTGTGCGTGGCGTTCAAGTCGCTGTGTTGCTCGAAAAACGCCTGGGCGTCTTGCGGGCTGGTGATCGGTGCGGCGAGGGTGATAAAGCGGCTTTTGCGTATTTCTTCGCGAAACTCGCAAAGGCCGGTGAGCGTGAAAGGCATAAGTCGCTTCGTTTAATGGACGGGCTTGATGCCGCAGCCCTTGAGGATGATATGGATCAGGTTAGTGCCGGCGTCTTCCATGTCCTGCTTGGTCAGCTTGGTGCGACCGGTGACGCGGCAGATCTGGGTGGCGAAGTCGGCGTAGTGCTGGGTGCTGCCCCACAGCAGGAAGATCAGGTGCACGGGGTCTATCGGGTCCATCTTGCCAGCGTCGATCCAGGCCTGGAACACGGCTGCCCGGCCGCTGAACCAGGCGCGGTAGTCCTGGCTGAAATATTCGGTGAGGCATTCGCCGCCGCTGATGATCTCCATCGCGAAGATTCGCGAAGCCTGGGGCTGGCGACGCGAGAACTCCATCTTGGTGCGGATGTAGCGGGTGAGCGCCACGGCCGGGTCATCTTCGGCGGTCAGCGTGTTGAAAGTGCTGTCCCACAGCTCGAGGATATTGCTGAGCACCGCGATATACAGGCCCAGCTTGTTGGTGAAGTAGTAATGCAAGTTGGCCTTGGGCAGCCCGGCACTGGCTGCGATGGTGTTCATGCTGGTGCCTTTGTAGCCATGGCGCGCGAACTCGTCTTCAGCCGCCTGCAGAATCGCTTGTTCGTTCTTTTGCCGAATGCGGCTGGCGGGCTTACCGGCGTGGGTACTGTGGGCAGGAACTTCGAGGCTCATGGAGGTTTCCGTGCTGATCGATTGAGACGACGTGTGCACAGATAACCCACCCTCAAGCCTCAGACAAGTCCTGATGCAATAAAACCGTCAAAGCGGTTCCAGGCTGTCGCTTTCCGGCGCTTTGTTTGCGGCAGCGCTGGGGGCCGTGCTTTCCGGCAGGAACAGGCACAATACGATGGCCGTCAGCCCGCCGCTGGTGATAGCGGAGTCAAACAGGTTTTGTATGAGCGTCGGCATCAGATGCAGCAGGTTCGGCTGGGCGGCGATGCCCAGGCCGACACCAAACGAAGTGGCGATGATCAGCATGCTGCGCCGGTCCAGCGGCGCCTGGGCGAGGATGCGTACGCCCGCGGCGGCGACACTGCCGAACATCACCAGCGTCGCGCCGCCCAATACCGGCTTGGGGATTTGCTGCAGCACTGCGCCAATCAGTGGAAACAAACCGAGACAAAACAGCACCACGCCGATGTAGAGGCCAACGTAACGGCTGGCCACGCCAGTGAGTTGGATCACGCCATTGTTCTGCGCGAAGGTGGTGTTGGGAAAGGCGCTGAAGGTGGCGGCGATCATGCAGCTCACGCCATCACCGAGTACGCCGCCCTTGAGTCGGCTTATATAGGAAGGGCCACTGATGGGTTGGCGAGCGATCATGCAGTTGGCGGTGAGGTCGCCGACGGTTTCGATGCTGCTGATCAGATAAATCAGCGCGATCGGCAGGAAAGCGCTCCAGTCGAAGTTGAAACCAAAGCGGAGCGGGATCGGCAGGCTGACCAGCGGCAGAACGGGCAACGCTTGAGGCACCAGCTTGCCGCTGAACCAGGCAGCCAGGCTGCCGAGGGCGAGGCCGATGATGATGGCCGAGAGGCGCACCCACGGTGTATTCGAGCGGTTGAGCAGAATGATCGTCAACACCACGAACAGGCCCAGCGCCAGGTTGGTGGGGGCGCCGAAGTCGGGGGCGTTGAAGCCGCCGCCAAGGTCGGTGATACCGACCTTGATCAAGCTGATGCCGATCAGGGTGATGACGATTCCGGTGACCAGAGGCGTGATGACCCGGCGCAGTTGCCCGATAAACCGGCTCAACAGGATTTGCACCACGGCGCCGAAAAAGCACACGCCGAAGATCATCGCCATGATGTCTTCCGGGCTGCCGCCGCGTTGTTTCACCAGAAAACCCGCCGACAGCACCGCGCCGAGAAATGCAAAGCTGGTGCCTTGCAGGCAGATCATCCCGGCGCCGATGCCAAATGGCCTACGCGCCTGGATAAAGGTGCCGACACCGGAAACCATCAGCGCCATGCTGATCAGGTAGGGCAAATGGGCGGTGAGGCCCAGGGTGGAGCCGATGATCAGCGGCGGGGTGATGATGCCGACAAATGCAGCAAGTACATGCTGCAGGGCGGCGAGTAAGGCAGGTCCGGGTTTCGGGCGGTCGTTGAGCCCGTAGATAAGATCGCTGCTGTTGGACGTTTCTGGTGGCATGGCGGGCAAACTCAAGGTCTATGTCCTTGGGTTGTTGCAAAAAGCTGTCCAATTGCTCAGCTTTTAGCTGCGGGGCCGAGTTAGCGGGTTGCCGCGAGACTTTCCAGGAAGCTTTCCAGCACCAAATGGGGGCGCCGGCCTTTGCGCGTGACCGATGCGAGGCTTAAATCGTAAAAACGCGTGGCCGGTTTCAGCGCACGCAGTCGGCCTTGTTGTACCCACAGGCTCGCGTAGTGGTCGGGCAGGTAGCCGATGTAGCGGCCGGTGAGGATCAGGAACGCCATGCCTTCGCGGTCGGAGGCGCTGGCGGTGCAGTTGAGCGCCTGGTAATGGGCCTGGATTTCGGCGGGCAGGCGGAAGGTCGGGGCAATCGCGTCCTGGGCGTCGATGCGTGCATCGTCGAGTTGCTTGTTGTCGGCGTAGAACAACGGGTGGCCGACTGCGCAGTAGAGCAGTGAGCGCTCGCTGTACAGCGGCTGGTATTCCAACCCTGATAGGGCGCTGGCCTGGGGGACTACGCCGACATGCAGGCGACCGTCGAGCACGCCTTGTTCGACTTCGTTGGGGGCAATCATACGGATCTGGATCTGCACGTCCGGCCCGCGTTCCTTCAACTGCGCAAGTGCGTGGGTGATGCGCATGTGGGGCAGGGTGACCAGGTTATCGGTAAGGCCGATGATCAGCTCGCCGCGCAAGTGCTGGTGCAGGCCATTGACCTCGGTGCGAAAACTTTCCAGGGCACTTAGCAGTTGCAGGGCCGACTGGTAGACCTCGCGGCCCTCTTCGGTCAGGGAAAAACCGGCGCGGCCGCGTTGGCACAGTCTCAATCCGAGCCGTTGCTCCAGGTCGCTCATTTGCTGGCTGATCGCCGAGCGCCCGATGCCCAGCACGGTTTCTGCCGCTGAAAAGCCGCCGCACTCCACCACGCTGCGAAAGATGCGCAGCAGGCGGATATCGAAGTCGCTGACTTGGGCCAG
Source organism: Pseudomonas allii (assembly GCF_055380095.1). Taxonomy (NCBI): domain Bacteria; kingdom Pseudomonadati; phylum Pseudomonadota; class Gammaproteobacteria; order Pseudomonadales; family Pseudomonadaceae; genus Pseudomonas; species Pseudomonas allii. The sequence goes on from NZ_AP039450.1 coordinate 774,247, forward strand.
GGGATCGGGTCGACGGCTGCTCATAGTTTAGTGAAGGCCTGACTGAAGGTTAGAAGAGTTGAATTTCACCGACTTTATCGCCGTGGCAATTTAGCTGCAACAACGCTTTTCAATCCCGACGCTGCCTTTTGCCCTGCGAGGTTTTGCTGATGAACATGCCCGAAAACGCCCCATCGTCTCTGGCCAGCCAATTGAAGCTGGACGCGCACTGGATGCCGTACACCGCCAACCGTAACTTCCAGCGTGATCCGCGCCTGATCGTGGCCGCCGAAGGAAGCTGGTTGACCGACGACAAAGGCCGCAAGGTGTATGACTCATTGTCGGGCCTGTGGACCTGTGGTGCCGGGCATACCCGCATGGAGATTCAGGACGCAGTCGCCAAGCAACTGGGGACGTTGGACTACTCGCCGGGCTTCCAATACGGTCATCCATTGTCCTTCCAATTGGCGGAAAAGATCACCGACCTGACCCCTGGCAACCTGAACCATGTGTTCTTCACCGACTCCGGCTCCGAGTGCGCCGATACCGCGGTGAAGATGGTGCGTGCGTACTGGCGCCTGAAGGGCCAGGCCACCAAGACCAAGATGATCGGCCGCGCCCGCGGTTACCACGGTGTGAACATTGCCGGTACCAGCCTGGGGGGCGTCAACGGCAACCGTAAGCTGTTTGGCCAGGGCTTGATGGACGTTGACCATTTGCCGCACACCTTGCTGGCAAGCAATGCCTTCTCCCGTGGCATGCCGGAGCAGGGCGGTATCGCGCTGGCAGACGAACTGCTCAAACTGATCGAATTGCACGACGCGTCGAACATCGCCGCTGTTTTTGTCGAGCCAATGGCCGGCTCCGCGGGTGTGCTGGTGCCGCCACAGGGTTATCTCAAGCGTCTGCGTGAGATCTGTGATCAGCACAACATCCTGCTGGTGTTCGATGAAGTGATCACCGGTTTCGGCCGCACCGGCTCGATGTTCGGCGCCGACAGCTTCGGCGTGACCCCGGACCTGATGTGCATCGCCAAGCAAGTCACCAACGGCGCGATCCCGATGGGCGCGGTGATTGCCAGCAGTGAGATTTACCAGACCTTCATGAACCAGGCGACGCCGGAGTACGCGGTGGAATTCCCCCACGGCTACACCTACTCGGCGCACCCGGTGGCCTGCGCGGCTGGCCTGGCGGCATTGGACCTGTTGCAGAAGGAAAACCTGGTGCAAAGCGTCGCCGAAGTCGCGCCGCACTTTGAGAATGCGCTGCATGGCTTGAAGGGCAGCAAGAACGTGATCGACATCCGCAACTACGGCCTGGCCGGCGCGATCCAGATTGCCCCGCGTGACGGTGATGCCATCGTGCGTCCATTCGAGGCTGGCATGGCCTTGTGGAAAGCCGGTTTCTACGTGCGCTTTGGCGGCGACACCCTGCAGTTCGGGCCAACCTTCAACAGCAAGCCGCAGGACCTGGATCGCCTGTTCGATGCGGTCGGCGAAGTGCTGAACAAGATCGACTGATTTCTCCTTCTATATAGAACAACTTTTCAGGAGCCCCGCATGAGCCTTATCCAGCATTTGATCAACGGTGAGTTGGTCAATGATTCCGGCCGTAGTGCCGACGTGTACAACCCGTCGACCGGCCGGGTGATTCATCAAGTGCCGTTGGCCAGCCGTGAAACCATCCAACAGGCGATCGACTCCGCCAAGGCCGCGTTCCCGGCCTGGCGTAATACGCCGCCGGCCAAGCGTGCCCAGGTTATGTTTCGTTTCAAGCAATTGCTGGAGCAGAACGAAGCGCGTATCTCGCAATTGATCAGCGAAGAGCATGGCAAGACGCTGGAAGATGCCGCCGGTGAATTGAAGCGCGGTATCGAGAACGTCGAGTATGCGTGCTCGGCACCGGAGATTCTGAAGGGTGAGTACAGCCGTAACGTAGGACCGAATATTGATGCCTGGTCGGATTTCCAGCCGCTGGGCGTGGTGGCCGGTATCACGCCGTTCAACTTTCCGGCGATGGTGCCGCTGTGGATGTACCCGCTGGCGATCGTTTGCGGCAACTGTTTCATCCTGAAACCATCGGAGCGTGATCCGAGCTCGACATTGCTGATTGCACAACTGCTGCAGGAAGCCGGGCTGCCCAAAGGCGTGCTCAGCGTGGTGCACGGCGACAAGGGCGCGGTGGATGCGCTGATCGAAGCGCCGGAAGTGAAAGCGCTGAGTTTCGTGGGCTCGACGCCGATTGCCGAGTACATCTACTCCGAGGCCACCAAGCGTGGCAAGCGCGTACAGGCATTGGGTGGGGCGAAGAACCACGCGGTGCTGATGCCGGATGCAGATCTGGATAACGCCGTCAGTGCTCTGATGGGGGCGGCATACGGTTCCTGCGGCGAGCGTTGCATGGCGATCTCAGTGGCGGTGTGCGTGGGCGACCAGGTGGCGGATGCGTTGATCGCCAAGCTGGTGCCGCAGGTCAAGGCGCTGAAGATTGGGGCGGGGACGTCTTGTGGCCTGGATATGGGGCCGCTGGTGACCGGTCAGGCGCGGGATAAAGTCAGTGGCTATATAGAAGACGGTGTCTCAGCGGGCGCCAAGTTGGTGGTTGATGGGCGTGGGCTGAGTGTTGCGGGCCATGAAGAAGGCTTCTTCCTGGGCGGTAGTCTGTTTGATCATGTGACGCCTGAAATGCGTATCTACAAAGAAGAGATCTTTGGGCCGGTGTTGTGTGTGGTGCGGGTGGATAGCCTGGAAGCGGCCATGCAACTGATCAACGATCATGAATACGGTAACGGTACGTGTATCTTCACCCGTGACGGTGAAGCGGCGCGTCTGTTCTGTGACGAGATTGAAGTGGGTATGGTGGGCGTGAACGTTCCATTGCCGGTGCCGGTGGCGTATCACAGCTTTGGTGGCTGGAAGCGCTCGCTGTTTGGCGACCTGCATGCCTACGGGCCGGATGGGGTGCGTTTCTATACTCGTCGCAAGGCGATTACCCAGCGCTGGCCGCAACGGGCCAGCCATGAAGCCTCGCAATTTGCTTTCCCTAGCTTGTAAGCAGTGCTGAAAGCCGGCCCCTTGGGGCCGGCTTTCGCGTTTCTGGGGCTTTTTTGACCCATGTGACAGAAATATGAAAAAAAGGTGTTGACGGCAGATTCTGGAAGTCTATAATTCGCCCCACTTCCGGCGCAGTCGAAACGGAAAACTCCTTGGTAAACAAAGAGTTACGCAGAATTCGACAGCGGCTTGCTTCAGTTCATCGAAGCCCAGAAGGAGTTGGTAGAGCAAAGTGGTTTGGCTCTATTAACGTTTCGATCCTCTCGGTCGAAAGCGGAGAAAAAGAGGTGTTGACAGCAGCGTGTAACGCTGTAGAATTCGCCTCCCGCTAACGAGAGATCGGAAGCGCAAGTGGTTGAAGTTGTTGAAGAAATCTTCGAAAACTTCTGAAAATAATCACTTGACAGCAAATGAGGCTGCTGTAGAATGCGCGCCTCGGTTGAGACGAAAGATCTTAACCAACCGCTCTTTAACAACTGAATCAAGCAATTCGTGTGGGTGCTTGTGGAGTCAGACTGATAGTCAACAAGATTATCAGCATCACAAGTTGCTCCGCGAGAAATCAAAGATGTAACCAACGATTGCTGAGCCAAGTTTAGGGTTTCTTAAAAACCCAAAGATGTTTGAACTGAAGAGTTTGATCATGGCTCAGATTGAACGCTGGCGGCAGGCCTAACACATGCAAGTCGAGCGGTAGAGAGAAGCTTGCTTCTCTTGAGAGCGGCGGACGGGTGAGTAATGCCTAGGAATCTGCCTGGTAGTGGGGGATAACGTTCGGAAACGAACGCTAATACCGCATACGTCCTACGGGAGAAAGCAGGGGACCTTCGGGCCTTGCGCTATCAGATGAGCCTAGGTCGGATTAGCTAGTTGGTGAGGTAATGGCTCACCAAGGCGACGATCCGTAACTGGTCTGAGAGGATGATCAGTCACACTGGAACTGAGACACGGTCCAGACTCCTACGGGAGGCAGCAGTGGGGAATATTGGACAATGGGCGAAAGCCTGATCCAGCCATGCCGCGTGTGTGAAGAAGGTCTTCGGATTGTAAAGCACTTTAAGTTGGGAGGAAGGGCAGTTACCTAATACGTGATTGTTTTGACGTTACCGACAGAATAAGCACCGGCTAACTCTGTGCCAGCAGCCGCGGTAATACAGAGGGTGCAAGCGTTAATCGGAATTACTGGGCGTAAAGCGCGCGTAGGTGGTTTGTTAAGTTGGATGTGAAATCCCCGGGCTCAACCTGGGAACTGCATTCAAAACTGACTGACTAGAGTATGGTAGAGGGTGGTGGAATTTCCTGTGTAGCGGTGAAATGCGTAGATATAGGAAGGAACACCAGTGGCGAAGGCGACCACCTGGACTAATACTGACACTGAGGTGCGAAAGCGTGGGGAGCAAACAGGATTAGATACCCTGGTAGTCCACGCCGTAAACGATGTCAACTAGCCGTTGGAAGCCTTGAGCTTTTAGTGGCGCAGCTAACGCATTAAGTTGACCGCCTGGGGAGTACGGCCGCAAGGTTAAAACTCAAATGAATTGACGGGGGCCCGCACAAGCGGTGGAGCATGTGGTTTAATTCGAAGCAACGCGAAGAACCTTACCAGGCCTTGACATCCAATGAACTTTCTAGAGATAGATTGGTGCCTTCGGGAACATTGAGACAGGTGCTGCATGGCTGTCGTCAGCTCGTGTCGTGAGATGTTGGGTTAAGTCCCGTAACGAGCGCAACCCTTGTCCTTAGTTACCAGCACGTAATGGTGGGCACTCTAAGGAGACTGCCGGTGACAAACCGGAGGAAGGTGGGGATGACGTCAAGTCATCATGGCCCTTACGGCCTGGGCTACACACGTGCTACAATGGTCGGTACAGAGGGTTGCCAAGCCGCGAGGTGGAGCTAATCCCATAAAACCGATCGTAGTCCGGATCGCAGTCTGCAACTCGACTGCGTGAAGTCGGAATCGCTAGTAATCGCGAATCAGAATGTCGCGGTGAATACGTTCCCGGGCCTTGTACACACCGCCCGTCACACCATGGGAGTGGGTTGCACCAGAAGTAGCTAGTCTAACCTTCGGGAGGACGGTTACCACGGTGTGATTCATGACTGGGGTGAAGTCGTAACAAGGTAGCCGTAGGGGAACCTGCGGCTGGATCACCTCCTTAATCGACGACATCAGCTGCTCCATAAGTTCCCACACGAATTGCTTGATTCATTGAAGAAGACGATAAAGAAGCAGCCCGAAATTGGGTCTGTAGCTCAGTTGGTTAGAGCGCACCCCTGATAAGGGTGAGGTCGGCAGTTCGAATCTGCCCAGACCCACCAATTTTGTGTGGGAAACGCCTGTAGAAATACGGGGCCATAGCTCAGCTGGGAGAGCGCCTGCCTTGCACGCAGGAGGTCAACGGTTCGATCCCGTTTGGCTCCACCACTACTGCTTCTGAAAGTTTTGAAAGCTTAGAAATGAGCATTCCATCAAGGCGATGGTGAATGTTGATTTCTAGTCTTTGATTAGATCGTTCTTTAAAAATTTGGGTATGTGATAGAAAGATAGACTGAACGTTACTTTCACTGGTAACGGATCAGGCTAAGGTAAAATTTGTGAGTTCTCTTAGTTGAGAAATTCGAATTTTCGGCGAATGTCGTCTTCACAGTATAACCAGATTGCTTGGGGTTATATGGTCAAGTGAAGAAGCGCATACGGTGGATGCCTTGGCAGTCAGAGGCGATGAAAGACGTGGTAGCCTGCGAAAAGCTTCGGGGAGTCGGCAAACAGACTTTGATCCGGAGATGTCTGAATGGGGGAACCCAGCCATCATAAGATGGTTATCTTGTACTGAATACATAGGTGCAAGAGGCGAACCAGGGGAACTGAAACATCTAAGTACCCTGAGGAAAAGAAATCAACCGAGATTCCCTTAGTAGTGGCGAGCGAACGGGGACTAGCCCTTAAGTGGCTTTGAGATTAGCGGAACGCTCTGGAAAGTGCGGCCATAGTGGGTGATAGCCCTGTACGCGAAAATCTCTTAGTCATGAAATCGAGTAGGACGGAGCACGAGAAACTTTGTCTGAATATGGGGGGACCATCCTCCAAGGCTAAATACTACTGACTGACCGATAGTGAACTAGTACCGTGAGGGAAAGGCGAAAAGAACCCCGGAGAGGGGAGTGAAATAGATCCTGAAACCGTATGCGTACAAGCAGTGGGAGCAGACTTTGTTCTGTGACTGCGTACCTTTTGTATAATGGGTCAGCGACTTATTTTCAGTGGCGAGCTTAACCGAATAGGGGAGGCGTAGCGAAAGCGAGTCTTAATAGGGCGTCTAGTCGCTGGGAATAGACCCGAAACCGGGCGATCTATCCATGGGCAGGTTGAAGGTTGGGTAACACTAACTGGAGGACCGAACCGACTACCGTTGAAAAGTTAGCGGATGACCTGTGGATCGGAGTGAAAGGCTAATCAAGCTCGGAGATAGCTGGTTCTCCTCGAAAGCTATTTAGGTAGCGCCTCATGTATCACTGTAGGGGGTAGAGCACTGTTTCGGCTAGGGGGTCATCCCGACTTACCAAACCGATGCAAACTCCGAATACCTACAAGTGCCGAGCATGGGAGACACACGGCGGGTGCTAACGTCCGTCGTGAAAAGGGAAACAACCCAGACCGTCAGCTAAGGTCCCAAAGTTATGGTTAAGTGGGAAACGATGTGGGAAGGCTTAGACAGCTAGGAGGTTGGCTTAGAAGCAGCCACCCTTTAAAGAAAGCGTAATAGCTCACTAGTCGAGTCGGCCTGCGCGGAAGATGTAACGGGGCTCAAACCATACACCGAAGCTACGGGTATCACGTAAGTGATGCGGTAGAGGAGCGTTCTGTAAGCCTGTGAAGGTGAGTTGAGAAGCTTGCTGGAGGTATCAGAAGTGCGAATGCTGACATGAGTAACGACAATGGGTGTGAAAAACACCCACGCCGAAAGACCAAGGTTTCCTGCGCAACGTTAATCGACGCAGGGTTAGTCGGTCCCTAAGGCGAGGCTGAAAAGCGTAGTCGATGGAAAACAGGTTAATATTCCTGTACTTCTGGTTATTGCGATGGAGGGACGGAGAAGGCTAGGCCAGCTTGGCGTTGGTTGTCCAAGTTTAAGGTGGTAGGCTGAGATCTTAGGTAAATCCGGGATCTTAAGGCCGAGAGCTGATGACGAGTTAACTTTTAGTTAACGAAGTGGTTGATGCCATGCTTCCAAGAAAAGCTTCTAAGCTTCAGGTAACCAGGAACCGTACCCCAAACCGACACAGGTGGTTGGGTAGAGAATACCAAGGCGCTTGAGAGAACTCGGGTGAAGGAACTAGGCAAAATGGCACCGTAACTTCGGGAGAAGGTGCGCCGGTGAGGGTGAAGGACTTGCTCCGTAAGCTCATGCCGGTCGAAGATACCAGGCCGCTGCGACTGTTTATTAAAAACACAGCACTCTGCAAACACGAAAGTGGACGTATAGGGTGTGACGCCTGCCCGGTGCCGGAAGGTTAATTGATGGGGTTAGCTAACGCGAAGCTCTTGATCGAAGCCCCGGTAAACGGCGGCCGTAACTATAACGGTCCTAAGGTAGCGAAATTCCTTGTCGGGTAAGTTCCGACCTGCACGAATGGCGTAACGATGGCGGCGCTGTCTCCACCCGAGACTCAGTGAAATTGAAATCGCTGTGAAGATGCAGTGTATCCGCGGCTAGACGGAAAGACCCCGTGAACCTTTACTATAGCTTTGCACTGGACTTTGAATTTGCTTGTGTAGGATAGGTGGGAGGCTTTGAAGCGTGGACGCCAGTTCGCGTGGAGCCATCCTTGAAATACCACCCTGGCAACTTTGAGGTTCTAACTCAGGTCCGTTATCCGGATCGAGGACAGTGTATGGTGGGTAGTTTGACTGGGGCGGTCTCCTCCTAAAGAGTAACGGAGGAGTACGAAGGTGCGCTCAGACCGGTCGGAAATCGGTCGTAGAGTATAAAGGCAAAAGCGCGCTTGACTGCGAGACAGACACGTCGAGCAGGTACGAAAGTAGGTCTTAGTGATCCGGTGGTTCTGTATGGAAGGGCCATCGCTCAACGGATAAAAGGTACTCCGGGGATAACAGGCTGATACCGCCCAAGAGTTCATATCGACGGCGGTGTTTGGCACCTCGATGTCGGCTCATCACATCCTGGGGCTGAAGCCGGTCCCAAGGGTATGGCTGTTCGCCATTTAAAGTGGTACGCGAGCTGGGTTTAGAACGTCGTGAGACAGTTCGGTCCCTATCTGCCGTGGACGTTTGAGATTTGAGAGGGGCTGCTCCTAGTACGAGAGGACCGGAGTGGACGAACCTCTGGTGTTCCGGTTGTCACGCCAGTGGCATTGCCGGGTAGCTATGTTCGGAATAGATAACCGCTGAAAGCATCTAAGCGGGAAACTAGCCTCAAGATGAGATCTCACTGGAACCTTGAGTTCCCTGAAGGGCCGTCGAAGACTACGACGTTGATAGGTTGGGTGTGTAAGCGCTGTGAGGCGTTGAGCTAACCAATACTAATTGCCCGTGAGGCTTGACCATATAACACCCAAGCAATTTGACCACTCTAACGAGCATCAGATTGCGGTGTGTGAAGACGAAAATGAACCGAAAGTTCGACGCTCACAAAGCACCGAAAGCTGTCACATACCCAATTTGCTGAAGCGAGGCTTAGGCCGCGACTCAGTACCCGAATTTCTTGACGACCATAGAGCATTGGAACCACCTGATCCCATCCCGAACTCAGTAGTGAAACGATGCATCGCCGATGGTAGTGTGGGGTTTCCCCATGTGAGAGTAGGTCATCGTCAAGATTAAATTCCAGAACCCCTGATTGCTAACGCAGTCAGGGGTTTTGTTTTGGGCGGTAGAAAACTCGAGCGCTACTTATCCCCCGACAAATTTGCACAGTTATTTCTGAACCAGAGCACTAGAATAGGCACCTAACCATTTTTAGAGTCAGAGCCCTATCTATGCCCGATCCGGCTGATGCCCTCGAGCTATCGGATTTACCACTGGACGACCTGGTGGCATGCCATGAGTGCGACTTGCTGATGCGCAAACCGGTGCTCGCCCTCGGCGAAAAAGCCCAATGCCCGCGTTGCGGTTACGAGCTGTACGCTCACCGCCACAATGTCGTTGAGCGAAGCATCGCCTTGGTGCTGGCTGCACTGTTGCTGTATATACCCGCGAACTTTCTACCCATCATGCAGCTCAATCTACTTGGGCAGTCCTCCGAGGACACCGTGTGGAGTGGCGTCGTTGGTTTGTTCGACACCGGCATGCAAGGTGTCGCCGCTGTCGTTTTCCTGTGCAGCATGGGCATCCCCTTGCTCAAGCTGCTTTGCCAATTGGCAGTGTTGCTCAGCATCCGCTGGAATGTCGGGCGCAGTTATGGGCTGCTGCTGTACCGCATTTACCATCACATGAAAGACTGGGGAATGCTGGAGGTCTATTTGATGGGCGTATTGGTGGCGATCGTAAAACTCGCCGACATGGCCTCCATCACGATAGGCCTGGGGCTGGTCTGTTTTATCAGCCTATTGGTGGTTCAGGTGTTGCTTGAGGTGGTGATGTCGCCCCACCAGATATGGCAAGCGCTATCAGGAGAGGATGATCATGCGGGCGATTGATGCGGGCATTCTGATTTGTACCGAATGCCACGAGTTGAACAAACAAGACGCTGATAGCGATGAGCAAACCTGCACCCGTTGTGGAGCGCTGATCCATGCCCGTCGCCCCAACAGCCTTACCCGTACCTGGGCGCTGCTGATCACCGCGGCGATCTTGTACATTCCCGCCAACCTGTTACCTATCATGACCATCAATTCGCTTGGCCAGGGCGACCCCAGCACTATCATGGCTGGGGTGATTCAACTGGTGCAGCATGGCATGTACCCTATCGCGGCCGTGGTGTTCATCGCCAGCATCCTGGTGCCGACGTTCAAGCTGGTCGGCATAGGTCTGCTACTGTTCTCGGTGCAGCGTCACCAACCGCTGTCCGCGCAACAACGCATTGTGATGTACCGCTTTATCGAATTCATTGGCCGCTGGTCCATGCTGGATATCTTCGTGATCGCCATCCTGGTGGCGGTTGTAAACTTTGGACGACTCGCCAGTGTCGAGGCCAATCTCGGCGCGGCGGCGTTCGCCAGTGTGGTGATCTTGACGATGCTTGCCGCAGTAACTTTTGATCCCCGACTGATTTGGGATAACACGGAGTCGGACGACGACCATGAGTGATTTGCCAAAAGCTAAAACCCGCCCAGCCTCCAACTGGTCGGCCATTTGGGTGTTGCCCCTGATCGCCCTGATCATCGGTGGATGGCTGGGGTGGCGTGCCTATTCTCAACAGGGCATCGATATCCAGGTGCGCTTTGAGAGTGGCGAAGGTATCCAGGTCAACAAAACCGAAGTGGTCTACAAAGGCATGCCAGTGGGCAAGGTCAAGGCCTTGGCGCTGGATGACGAAGGTAACAATCGCGGTGTGATTGCCACCATCGAGATGAACAAGGACGTCGAACAATACCTGAAGACCAACACCCGTTTCTGGCTGGTCAAACCGAGTGTCAGCCTCGCCGGCATCACCGGCCTGGAAACCCTGGTGTCGGGCAACTATATCGCCGCGAGCCCGGGTGACGGTGAGCCCACGCGCAAGTTCAAGGCGCTCTCCGAAGAGCCACCCTTGTCCGACGCCAAGCCCGGTTTGCACCTGACCATCAAGGCTGACCGTCTCGGTTCGCTCAACCGTGGCAGCCCGGTGTTCTACAAGCAGATCCAGGTAGGCCAGGTCAAAAGCTACCTGCTCTCCGAAGACCAGAGCACCGTCGAGATCAAGGTCTATATCGAACCGACCTACGCCAGCCTCGTGCGCAAACACACACGTTTCTGGAACGCCAGCGGCATCAGCATCGATGCCAACCTCTCCGGCGTGAAAGTTCGCAGCGAATCCCTCTCCAGCATCGTTGCCGGCGGTATTGCCTTCGCCACGCCGGAGAACCGCAAGGACAGTCCGCCTACGGATCCAAGCCTGCCATTCCGCCTGTACGAAGATTTCGACGCCGCTGCGGCCGGTATCAAGGTCAAGGTCACACTCTCCGACTTCGAAGGCCTGCAGGCCGGCCGTACACCGGTGATGTACAAAGGTATCCAGGTCGGCAGCCTGAAAACGCTGAAGATCAACCCAGACCTTTCCAGTGCTAACGCCGAACTGACCCTTGATCCCCTGGCTGAAGATTACCTGGTACAGGACACCCAGTTCTGGGTCGTCAAACCGTCAATTTCCCTGGCGGGTATCACCGGGCTTGAGGCCTTGGTCAAAGGTAACTACATCGCCATCCGCCCGGGTGACAAAGGGACGCCTCCACAACGCGAGTATGTCGCAAGGGCCAAGGCTCCCCCGTTGGACCTGCGTTCGCCGGGGCTACACATGGTGCTGTTCACTGACAGCCTCGGCTCCCTGGATGTCGGCAGTCCGATCCTCTACAAGCAGGTCAAGGTCGGCTCGGTGCAGAGTTATCAGTTCTCGCGCAAGAACAAACAGTTGGTGATCGGCGTCCACATCGAGAAGGAATACGAAAACCTGGTCAATGGCTCGACGCGTTTCTGGAATGCCAGCGGCGTCACCCTGACCGGTGGTCTCACGGGCGGCATCCAGGTGAAGAGTGAATCCCTGGCCAGCTTGATGGCCGGCGGAATCGCCTTCGAAACACCCGAGCAGAACGTTCCGCTGAAAAAGCGCATTCCGCGTTTCCGGCTGTTTGCCGACCGCGATGCCGCCAACCAGCACGGTACCCTAGTGACCATCAAGGTCGACCGCGCCGACGGCATGCGCCCTGGTACACCTGTACGTTTCAAAGGCCTGGACGTGGGCAAGATTGAAAGTGTCGACCTCAGTGCCGACATGCAGTCGGTGCTGCTCAGTGCGCGTATCACCCAGGTAGCAGATCGTATCGCCCGCGTCGGCAGCCAGTTCTGGGTGGTCAAGCCTGAGCTGGGGCTGATGAAAACCGCTAACCTGGAAACCCTGGTCACCGGTCAATACATCGAAGTGCAACCGGCTGCGAAAAGCGCCGGCCCGCAGAAGAGTTTCGTCGCGCTGGACCAACCCCCTGAAGCCGCCCATCAGGAAGCCGGCCTGAGCCTGACCCTCAGCGCCGCCCGCCGTGGTTCGCTGAAGGAGGGCGTGCCGGTCACCTACCGCGAAGTCACCGTGGGCAAAGTCACCGGCTACGAGCTGGGCCAAACCGCCGACCGTGTGTTGATCCATATTCTGATTGAGCCTAAATATGCCCCGCTGGTGCGTGGCGGGAGCCGGTTCTGGAACACCAGTGGCTTTGGCCTCGACTTCGGCCTGTTCAAAGGCGCAACCGTACGCACGGAATCCTTGGAAACCCTGGTCGCCGGCGGTATCGCCTTCGCCACACCCGATGGCGAGCGCATGGGCAATGCCGCCCGGCCACAGCAAACCTTCCCGCTGTTCGACAAGTTTGAAGATGAGTGGCTGACCTGGGCACCTAAAATCCCGCTCGGCAAATAAGCGCCACAAAAAAGGCCGCGATCCATAGATCGCGGCCTTTTTGCATTTCAGCGCAGGACGTCAGACTTCATCCAGCTCCGGCTCGTCTGCCTGCACATTCATCGTCGCCTTCACCACATCATGACGACGGATGTACTTCCAGTCCGCCTCATCGATGTAGATCCCATTCGGCCCGCTGCCGCCTTCCAGGTCGATCGCCACCTGGGCGGACACCTGCGGCTTCACACTGGCCAGGATCGGCACGAAGCCCAGCTGCAAGCTGGTCTCCAACAGGGCAGCCTGGTTCTTCTCATCGATGTCCGCCGCCTCGTCGAGGTAGTACGGCAAGCGCACACGCCCGGCCTGGTCACGGTCCATCAAGTGCAGCAACAAGTACATGTTGGTCAGCGCCTTGATGGTCATGGTGGTGCCGTTGGACGCCGCGCCGTCGATATCGGTGTGGATCACCGGCTGGCCATGCACCTTGGTGATCTCGAACGCCAGCTCAAACAAGTCCTTGAGGCCCAGTTGGTTATGGTTGGCCGCCACCAGTCGCGCCAGGTACTCTTTGGCTTCTTCGTTCTTGTTGTCCTGCTCGGCGCTCTGGCTCAGGTCGAACACCGAGAGGGTTTCGCCTTCTTCATACTGACCGGCACTGTGGATGATCTGGTCGATATGCTTGAGCGCTTCCTTGTTCGGCGCCAGCACGATGCGGAAGCTTTGCAGGTTGGAGACCTGGCGTTTGTTGATCTCACGGTTGAACAACGCCAGTTGATGCTCAAGGCTGTCGTAGTCGCTGCGGATGTTGCGCAGGGTCCGTGCGATATCGGTGACCGCCGCACGGCGGGCCTTGCCGAGTGTCAGCGCTTCATCCGTGCGGTGCGCATAAGCGTTGATCAGCAATTGCAGGCGACGCTCGACATCATCCTCGCTGTCGAACTTGGCCACGCCCTTGAGGCGAACCTGGGCGTACAGCGCTTCGATCTGCCCGTCGGCGCGCAGCAAACCTTGCCAGCTGTCCTGATAGTCATTGAGCAGCGGCAGCAGGTTGTCCATGGAATCGTCGACCGGTTCCATGAACGGTGTGCCGAAGGGCAAGTCCGCCGGCAACAACTGACGGCGACGCAACGCGTCGTCCAGCGTGCGTTGCTTGGCTTCCATGTCACCAATCTGGCGGCCGACCAATTGCAGCTTGGCCGACAGTTGCTGAACGCGCTCGGTGAACGCATCGCTGGAGCGCTTCAATTCGTCTTGTGCGGCTTCCATCTGCGCGAGGTTTTCCAGCTTCTCGCCTTCTTCGGCGCTCAGGGTTTGCGCACGGCGGAAGTCTTCCAGGGCTTTCTGCGCATCGAGCACCTGCTGGTACAGCGCTTCGGTCTGCGTCTTGCTCGCGGCACGGTCGGAGGCGACAGCCTGCTGGGTTTTCAGTTGCTTGAGTTCTTTTTCCAGGCGCTCTTTCTGATCGCGCAACGCCGCGCGATCCGCCAAGGCCTGCAATGCCGGCGGTTCGATGTGGGAGATGTCGATGGACAGCCCCGGCACTTCAAAACGCTCACCCTTGAAGCCGTCGAGGATTTGCTCCAGGGATTTGACCCACTGACCTTCCTCATCCAGGGTGATGCCATGCTCGCCCAACGGCAGGCTGAACAACGAACTGTTGAACAGGCGCATCAGACGCTCGACATCCTGCTGTGAGAATTCTTCGCGCAGTTTGGCGTAGCTGTTGTTGTCCGCGTGGTCGAGCTGCTGCTTGACCGACTTCAAGCGTTTTTCCAAGTCGCGCAGACGCTCATCCAGATCCTCGGCGCTGAACTGCCGCGACTGCGCAAGGGCACCCGCCAACTCATCGTGGGCATCCTTGGCCGCCAGCAACTGCTGCTCCAGCACCTTCACGTCATCCACCAGCGCAAAGCGATGCTTGAGCACCGACAACTCGCCCAACCAACGCTGGATACCGCTGATTTCCCGCTCCAGGCGCATCAGCTCCTGGGTGCCGCCACGCTGATCGTTCTGCAGCGCGTCCTGCTCGTTGCGGTAGTGTTCGGCCTGAATCGTCAGTTCTTCCTTGCGTGCACTGGCGTAGTCCGACCAGGTGCCCAGCAACGAGTCGAGCAATGGCGACAGGCGATGCAATTTGCCACGCAGCACGTCGCGCTGACGAACACCATTGGACAGCGCTTCAACCAGAGGGCCGGCCGCGACCAGGGAGTTGTAGTCCTGCTCCATGCGTCGCACATCGCGGAAGGCTTCTTCGCACGCCGCGATGTAGTCCACGCTACCCGAACGCAGGCTGTGCTCAAACGCATCCAGGAACAATTGCTTGAGCTTGGCCGCGGTGATTTCACGCATGTGCAGCAGGTTGATAAACAGTGCGCGGAAGGTCTTCAGGCTCTGCTCGCTGGTGGAGCGCAGTGGAATCAACGTCAGGTCCAGCGGGATCGACGTATGCCCGCCTACCAGCAAGCGACGCAGTTCATCCGGCTTGAGTTCGTAGGCTTTCAGGCCTTCGCGCTCGAGGTTGGTGAACAGCTCTTTCTGACGCAGGCAGGTGTCATTCTTCTGGTAGTGCGCCAGGTCCAGCTTGCCGGCATAGGCAAAGAACTGGTGACCGAAACCACCGCCCGGGCCGCGCCCAACCACGCCGATTACATGGGGGCCGTGGGGCAGCGAGACTTCCACGAGGATGTAGCTGGTATCGGTGGCAAAGTAGAAGCGTCGTGATTGTTCCAGGGTGTACTTGCCGAAACTCATGTCCGACATGCGCGCCAGGATCGGGAACTGCAAGGCGTTGATCGAGGCGGATTTACCCAGGTTGTTAGCGCCATACACCGACAGCGGCTCTTCCAGCGGGAACAAACCCAGGCTGTAGCCGGCGGTGTTCAATAGGGCGAAGCGGCGGATGCCGTAGCGTTCCTTGCTCATGCATCGGTCTCCTGTTCTTCGGCAATCGCGCGGGCCAGTGCGTCTTCTTCGCTTTCATCGGCGAAGTCGCTCAAGTCGAGTGGGTCATCGGTTTTCAGCAATTTCTCATCGCTGTCTTCGTCGATGATCACCGGTGCCGGCAGCGGCAACACGCTGTGCACGCTGGCTGCCAGGTCGCGGTCTTGCTGCACCGACAGGCACACATCGAGGAAGCGGTGCATCGGCGGCAGGAAGCGATAGATGCCGTTGTCTTCGCTGGCAAAACCCAGCTGGGTCATGCGGCGCATGATTTTTTCTTCGAGTTCTTCCTGGGTCTGCACTTCGGCCTGGATAAACAGGTCGCGGTACTTCTCCAGCAGAGACGGCAACTCATCACGGCCGAGGCTGCCACCGTCGAGCACGGCGATCGGGTCGCGGCCCTGGTCGGCCAGGTGCTCGACGATGATGAAGGTGAACAACGCCAGGCGCTGGGCGGTCTTGTTGACCTGCGCGGCGGCCACGGCGGTGTCCGGCACGAAGTAGTAGAAGCCCCGCGTGTCGCACACCAGCTCAAAGCCCAGGGCCTTGAACAGCGTGCGGTACTGGTCCTGGAAGTTCGACAGTTGTGCGTACAGCTCCGGGTCGCGGCGGCTGACGTGGTAACCCTTGAACAGCTCGCGAAAGATCGGCGCCAGCTGGGACAGTTCGGATAGATCAAGATGCATGAGGTGTACTCGCAGGGTGCTCGGCGGCGTCGGATCCGGCCGGGAGCAGGGCGAATGAGCGCAGGCTGACCTGGTGCTCGTGTGTGTGGTAATCGCGGCGTTCCAGGCGTTCGCGCTTGAAGCGTTTTTCCCGCGAGAGGCGCGAGAACCAGTACAGCAGTTCGTCGGTGGCGCCGTCCGGTTCCTGCTCCAGCAGCCAGGTCATCAGGTCCGGCATCGGCAGGGCGTCTTCGCAGCGTTCGAGCATCTCCTTGACCGTGCGCGGTGCGCGCTGGGCGTCGCCCTTGGGGGACTTGTGCGCCTTGGGAAAACGCGCCGGTTTCGGCTCGAAATTCGCCAGGGCGTACACATAGGCTTCCACCTGGCTGGCACTGCCGAGGAAGGTGCTCTGCGGCCGGGTGAACATCGGCATCGCCGCCTGCGGCACTGCGTCCAGGCCTTTGCGGCGAATGGCCGACAAGGCCAGCGCCGCACCACGGGTCACGGCGTTGTGCCGACGCGCTTCTTCACGCAGCGGCAGCAGCAGTTCGCGGGCATGACGCAAGGTCAACTGGGCGCTGGTCTGCATCTCCAGGATGCGCGCGTGGGTGCGCAGCAGCATGTCGTCGTCCACCAGGTGGCCGAGGCGCTGCTGTTCGGTGAGCATGCGCAACAGCACATTTTCCACCTTGCGCACGCCTTGTTCGAAGGCGCCGTCGGCGTTCACCAGTTGGATCATCGGTTCGACGTATTCGTCCCAGGTCGCGAGGACCTCGGCATAACGCTGGCGTAACGGGATCTGGCGGTCGCTGGTCTTGGCGCGGTCGGCCACGGCGGCGAGGGCCTGTTCGTCGTTGGCGAGTTTTTTCAGCACATCGCGCACGCGCATGTCGAGCAGACGCAGTTGACGGGCCAGGTCGTGGCCGTCACGGATGTCGAAGGCGTCCTGGATGTAACCGGCCAGGCGCTCGAGGTGGCGCAGGTAGGCTTCGATTTCCAGGCACAGGCCAAGCCGGTGCTCCTTGCGAAGATAGGCCAGGAAGTCGTGGATCTGTGCATTGAGCTCGAAACGGTTCGGGCTTTTGGCGACAGGCACCAGGATGTCCAGGCGAATCCACACGTCCAGCAGGCTGGTGATGTCCTGTGGCGTGCTGTCCAGTTGTTGGGCGGCCAGTTGTGCGCGCAGTTCGCCCAGGCTCAGGGTGCCTTGGTCGAAGTGTTCGCACAGTGGCTCAAGCAGGGCCCAGTGTTCGGCGAGGGCGCGCAAGACGCGCTTGGGTTCGATCATCGGAATGGCCGGCTGGTTGGCGATTAAAAGTCGCGATTGTACTGCATCGGACGCGGGATTTATCCACAGCCGGTCAGTACGCAGTGGGCGATTGTTGCCGAACAGCGGTAGAATCCCCGCTCTTTAGTTATCCACAAGTGGCCGAGCTGTGCTTATCGAGTCCCGACGTCGCGCTTACTTGAGCGCCATGCAGGTGGTCAACTGGCTGCCCCGCACCGAACTGCCGTTTGCCGCGCCGTCGCGGCCCGAGCTGTTGCAGGCGCTTGAGCCCTATGAGGCGTTCGAGTCTTCGGGCGAGGAAGCGGCTGCGCCAGTGGCGGTGGTCAAGCCCACGCCGGAGACGCGACCGGTGGTGGAGCGGGCGAAGATCGAAGTGCCGCGCCCCGCGCCGGTGACCAAGGCCGCCAAGGTGGTCGACGAGGCGGCCCCGGTGGTCAAGGCCCCGGTGGTGCCACCACCGCGCTTTGCCCTGCAATTGCTGCGCGCCGGGCGCTGCCTGCTGCTGGTGGAGTTGCCCACCGGCGAACGTTTCCAGACCCGCGACCCCGCCTACATGCTGCTCAAGGACATGCTGCGCGCCGCCGGCCTGCCCGACAGCCCGCAAATCGTCGGCGACCCGGTGCGCTGGCCGCTGCTGGTGCGTGGCAACATGGATCAAGGCCCCGAGGCCGCACGGGATTTCGTGCAAGGTTTTGTGTCGGCGCGCCTGGAAGACGAACCTTGCGCGTGCCTGTGGCTGATCGGCTTGCCCGCCGTGCGCTTTGCTGGCGAAGCCAATGCCGAAGCCTGGTACCGCGAACTGCAGGTCGAAAGCCTGGGTTTGGTGTGGGCCCTCCCGGGCCTGGAATTATTAATGGAAGAGCCACAGCGTAAGGCTGATGTCTGGCAAGCCATGCGCCGGCTGATGGCGCGCTGGAAAACAACCGATGAGTGAGGCTTTATCCTTCCGCCCGATGACCGAGGCCGACCTCGACGCCGTGCTGAAAATCGAATACGCGGCGTTCAGCCATCCCTGGACCCGTGGGATCTTTCTCGACGGGCTGGGCAAATACCAGATCTGGCTGATGTTCGAAGGTGAGCAGCAGGTGGGACACGGCGTGGTGCAGATCATCCTCGACGAGGCGCATCTGCTGAACATCACCGTCAAACCGGAAAACCAGGGACGCGGCCTTGGCCTGGCGTTGCTGGAACACCTGATGTCCCGCGCCTATGCCGCCAGTGCACGGGAGTGTTTCCTGGAAGTGCGCGACAGCAATACCGGCGCGTTTCGCCTGTATGAGCGCTATGGCTTCAACGAGATCGGCCGTCGCCGGGACTATTACCCGGCTGTCGGTGGCCGCGAAGATGCGGTCGTCATGGCCTGCACCCTGGTCGACTAAATACATAGGCCATTGTGGGAGGGGGCTTGCCCCCGATGGCGGTGTACCAGGCACCTTATCAGTCTGACATGCCGCTATCGTGGGCAAGCCCCCTCCCACCTGTAGGACACGGTTTGTCAGCGGTTACCGTCTATTGGATCAATATCTGCCAATTCGGCCTCATCCAGGCCATTGCCCCCACCGATCTCATCCTCATCGACGATACTCAGGTCCCAGTCCGCCGGTTCGCTTTCGCCCGCTTCCTTAGCATCCCGTGCTCCATCTTCATGGATCAGCGTTTCAGGGCTCATGTCATCGTCCGTCGCTTCATGGTCTTCGGTTGAAGCCCCGGTCAGCCCGGCCTCCCGCACCCGTTCGTCACCGATATGCGTGGTGGGCGCGTCTTCGTCAAAATCCAGCTCACGCATCGAGCCCATGCGATCTTCATTATCATCAATCGGTTCGGGCTGTGTAGCGCCGTAGGGACGTCGTGATTCAGTCATGGCCAATCCTCATACTGTGGGGCTTATAGTGTGTGGACAGGCACGGAGGGCTAAAGATTCAAGCTGATTCGTGCTGAGCGTGACCTGGACGCGGGGTTGTCAGTCACAAAACTGCGCATCATTCCTGAGGCTTTCCCTGATGAACGAACTACAAGACCTGCTTGATAACAATGAACGCTGGGCGGACGCGATCAAACAGGAAGATCCCGAATTCTTCGCCAAGCTCGCCCGCCAGCAAACCCCGGAATATCTGTGGATCGGCTGTTCCGATGCCCGCGTACCGGCCAACGAGATCGTCGGCATGCTGCCGGGTGATCTGTTCGTGCACCGTAACGTCGCCAACGTGGTGCTGCACACCGACCTCAATTGCCTGTCGGTGATCCAGTACGCGGTGGACGTGCTCAAGGTCAAACACATCCTGGTCACCGGCCACTATGGCTGCGGCGGCGTGCGCGCCTCGATGCAGGACCGCCAGTTCGGCCTGATCGACGGCTGGTTGCGCACGATTCGCGACCTCTACTATGAGAACCGCGACCTGCTGGCCCAGTTGCCGACTGAAGAAGAGCGCGTCGACCGTCTTTGCGAGTTGAACGTGATTCAGCAAGTGGCCAACGTCGGTCACACCAGCATCGTGCAGAACGCTTGGCACCGTGGGCAGAGCCTGTCGATCCACGGTTGCATCTACGGCATCAAGGATGGCCGCTGGAAGAGCTTGAACACCACCATCAGTGGTTTCGAACAGTTGCCGCCGCAGTATCGCTTGCGTCCATTGGGTGAGGCCTAAGGGGCGCCCAGGCTGCGCTTCTCTTCGAGGAAGCGCAGCCCCTCTGCATTGATCTGTTCATTCCAGCCTTTGATCCACTCCTTGCAACAGGGCGCGCCGCAGGTGCAAGCGAATTGAACGTCCAGGATGTCGCAGGTGCTGGCGTAGTCGAGCGTGATCCAGGTTCCTGCGCAGATCGGAGCCACTGCCCAAAGCTCCAAATATTGAGTATCGAGAAAGGCGTTTGGGCTGCAGGAGTGGCGCAATTGGCCGCAGAACCATCGGTCATACAGGTAAATGCGCGAAGAAATCTGAAAGGTATGCTGACACCTCTCGCTCAACGCATAGCCTGATACCTTGGCGATGCATGTCCGGTTGCCAAAATTGATACGAGCCTTTATTCCCGTGGGCTCCCCCTCTGGGTTGTGGACCACCTGAAATTCACGGCTCGAAGGGTAACCACGCGTAAAAGACGTGCTCGCGAAAGGATAAAGGCAGTCACTCGCAGCGGTTTTAGCCTTATCCATGGCCTGAGTTTTCATAACTCTCCTGGTTTAGGCTGCATCGACCTGCGGGTGGTGGCTGACTACCAGTCTTGCAGCGGATGGGCGCGGCTCAAGACTCGCTGAACATGGATCCGATTTCTACTGTGAATGTTGACAGTAGAAATCGGTTGTTTTTTGTGCAACTTACAGCGCCGGCGCACTGACCGTAGGGGTTGGCGCCGCATTGCGAAGCTGTTTCAGCTGGGTCTTGATGGCGGCTGTGGCGCATTTGGCGTTCGCGTCTTCCGGGGAAAGATTGCGCACCGAGGTGTAGAACAGCTCGCACGTCTGTTCCTTGCGCGTGACTTGCCAGGTATTCATGCAGGCCTTGAGTAATACATTCGGATCGCTCGCCGGTTTCTGGCCCATCCCGGCCTGCCAGCAGGCGGCGCTCAGGTCCTGGCCCATGACCTTCAAGCCGGCTTCGTCGGCTTTCTGCTCGTTACCGCCGTAGGTGTCGGGGCTCGCGGCATACCAGATGTAACTGGGGTGGTTGGAACCCAGCACCGAAACGGTCTTGCCGGGGGCCGGGCTGATCTGCGCCAGGCCCAGCACGCCAACCGTCTGCCCGTATTGTTGCTTGATCCAGCTGCGCACCGGTGCGCCGAACGCCACCATGGGCAACGCCCCTTTGGCCGGCAGGCTCAACTCCCGGACCATGTGCGTCTGGTAATCGGTGAAGTAGCTGTAGACGGTTTCCAGGTCCTTGCCCGCATTGGACGGCGCGGCGATGGGCGCGATATCGATGATGGTCTGGTAGGCCGGCGTTTCGGTGGCCGGGATGCCGTTGTCGGTCAACAGGGTAGCCCAGCGGTCGGTGGTGGCCGATTCCAGGTAGTCCTGCGCCTGGGTCAGCGAGTAGTCCGGCGGGAAGTGCAGCAGCTCGATGCTTTTGCGATTTTCCAGGGCCATGCCCAGCGGCAGGAACAGGTACCAGTTGTAGGCCCATTTGCCATCGCTGTTGAGCTTGCTGGCGCCTTGATAGGCCAGGTCGGCGGTATTGAGCAGGGTGGTCAGCGGTTGGCCATAACTGTACGGTACGCCGCTGAAAGTCGCCGAAACCTGACCGTCATGGGTCTTGACGCTGACTTTCGCCCGGCTGTACCCATCCCGTTGCAGGCTCTGGTTCAAGTAATGCTCGGCAGTCTGTTCCAGCGTCCAGGGCCGAAAGCAGATCACATTGCAGTTGTTGGGGAAGGCGAACAGCTGAGTCACGCGCTGCGTGCTCCCCAGCGGCACCTCGATGTCGGCCTGTACCGCCGCACTCGCCATCAGTACGGCCAGGGTGAAGGACAGCCTGGTTGGTTTGAACATGGTTGTTTCCTTGTCAGCGAAAGCCCGTCTGCGCGGGGTGAAAGCCCACCCCAACACAGTAGCGGCTGACCAGGAAAACCGCGTGCTAAATCATCGGGCGTGTCGCTATTGGATAAGAAAACCTACACGCTGAACTGCAACGCGTTGCTCAAGTCGCCCATGGGTTTCTGGCCGCGGGCGATCATCGCATCGTCGCGTTGCTTGAGGCCGTCCAGGGTTTCCAACTGGAACACCCGGGTGATCAGGCGCAGGATCGACGCGGTGTCGTACACCGTATGGTCCACCGTGCCTTTTCGGGCGAACGGCGACACCACCAGCGCCGGAATCCGCGTGCCAGGGCCCCAGCGGTCGCCCTTGGGCGGTGCCACGTGGTCCCACCAACCGCCGTTTTCGTCGACCGTCACCACCACCACCATGTTTTTCCACTGCGGGCTCTCTTGCAGCACCTTCAAGGCACGGGCGATATGGCGGTCGCCCGAGGCGACGTCGGCATAGCCCGCGTGCATGTTCAGGTTGCCCTGGGGTTTGTAGAAGGTCACGGCGGGCAGCTTGCCAGCCTGGGCGTCGGCAAAGAACTTGTTGGTGCTCGACTCGTCCCCCAAACCGCCATCGCGCAGGCGTTTGTTGCGTTCAGCACGGTTCTCGGGACCCTGCTGCTTGAAGTAGTTGAACGGCTGGTGGTGATACTGGAAGTTCGGGATTTTCGGAATACCGCCCGAATCCTTGAACTGGTCCAGCGTCGCTTGCCACGCGCCGGCGTACCACGCCCAATCGACGTTCTTCTTCGACAGCTTGTCGCCGATGTGTTCGTGGGTTTGTGGCACCAGCACGTTGGGCAGGTCAGGCTTGGAGTAGTCCGGGTTTTCCGGGTCGCGGATCCAGGTCGGCCAGTAGGGCGGGGCCAGGGTGTTCACGCCGTAGCCATCCGGGGTCAGCGCGCTGGGGCCGAACTGCGGCGGGCCGCTCATCGCGCTGGCGGGGGACTTGTCCAGGGGCTTGAGGCGCGGGTCGGTGGGGTCATCGCTTTGCAGCGTGGCGATCTGCGCCTTGGCCACCGATTGTGCGGCATTCGGGTAAAACGGCGCGGTGGCGCTGATCAGGTATTGGTGGTTGAGGAACGAGCCGCCAAACGCACCCTGGAAGAAGTTATCGCAGAGCACAAACTCCTTGGCCACGTCCCACAGGCGCAGGGCATAACGACTCTGGGCGTAATGGCCCATCACCAGGCCGCCGGAGTCGGCCCAGGCGACGAAGTTGTCATTCTTGCCGCCGTTGATCTGCATCTGGTTCTGGTAGAACACGTGCCACAGGTCACGGGTGACCAGGCTCAGGGGCAGGTCTTCGGCATTCGGGCCCTTGAGGGCGAAGGGCGCGTTGGGCAGGTTTTCCTGGAATTGCACTTCGCTGGGGTAGGTCACACCGTCCACCGTTTGCGGGCCGACTTGCAGCACGCCACCCCAGGTTGGGGGCAGGGTGGTCAACAGGCTGCCATCGCGGTCACGCTGCTGCGTGTCGGCGGCGGATAGCGCCGACAGCGGTTTCTCAACACCTGGGAAGTCCGCAAACAAGTTGTTGAAACTGCGGTTTTCGGCGTAGATCACCACCACGGTTTTCACCTGCTCACGCAAGGCCTTGTCCAACTCTTGCGGCGTCAGCGGCCGCGCCACCGGTTTACCCGGTGCTTCGCTGGTATTGCCGCAGGCACTCAAGGTTGCGCCAACCCCCAGCACCGCCGCGCCCCCCAGGAAACGCCGACGGCTGGTGTCGACTGGCGGTTGGGCTGCGGAATCGGGGGAAGGGCGGTCTTCGTGCTCGTCGCTCATTGCGGGGAGTCCTTGGCGAGGTGTTGCAAGATATTTCGCAGGACGGTAGCAATGCAATGTGACGGAACGAAGACAGTGATTTGAATCAACGGATCACAGCAGGCACAGTGTCAATTCGCTGCTGGCGCGCAAGTACTCCCTCTGGGCCGTATGCGTGCGTCTACAGACGGTCAGCGCTGCTAGACTGGATCAGTAATGGATACCACTGAGGTGAACCGTGAAACCTTCAACCGCCCTTGACCTACAGCGAGCAGCCGTCAGAGAAGTGGTAGGCCGTTTTCGCATCTCAAATCCGAGAGTATTTGGGTCTGTATTACTAGGTACCGACCAAGAGGGCAGCGATCTGGATTTGCTGGTCGATGCCCCGCCGGGAACCACTCTTTTTGATCTTGGTGGGCTGCAGGTAGAACTCGAGGATCTGCTTGGCGTAAATGTGGACTTGCTGACGCCGGCCGATTTGCCTTTGACGTTTCGCGCAAAAGTCTTGGCTGAGGCGCGGCCGGTATGACAATGAACCGTCTTGAAGATTATCTGAGTCACATCCGCAGAGCGTCCACTGATGCGATCACCTTTGTTGATGGCTTGGGTAAAGAAGGTTTTGGAAGACCGGCGTACTCAGCAAGCGGTGATCATGAGCCTGATCATCATTGGTGAAGCCTCGACGAAAATCATGGACCAGCATCCGGATTTTGCGTCACGTCACCCGCAAGTCCCATGGCGTAGCATGCGCGGAATGCGCAACCGAATCGCCCACGGTTATTTCGATATCAACCTTGATGTGGTTTGGGACACGATCCAGAGCGCCCTGCCTGATCTATTGGAATGTCTTCCTGTTGCGCCTGAATGAAGCACCTGTTGCAGCAACAGGTGCTTCATCCATTGATTAGGGCATTACCGGCGGCAAATACTTCAACGTCGTCCCCAGCGCCCACAGCAGGAACAATACCAGCGGCGTATGTACCAGCAACTGCACGAACGAGAATCCGATCAAGTCCCGTGCCTTCAGCCCCAATACTCCCAGTAGCGGCAGCATATAGAACGGGTTGATCAGGTTCGGCAGCGCCTCGGCGGCGTTGTAGATCTGCACGGCCCAGCCCAGGTGGTATTGCAGGTCATTGGCCACTTGCATCACGTACGGCGCTTCGATTATCCACTTGCCACCGCCCGACGGGATGAAGAAGCCCAGCACCGCCGAGTACACACCCATCAACAACGCGTAGGTGTCGTGGGAGGCGATGGAGGTGAAGAAGGTGGAGATATGGTGCGCCAGGGTCTGGCCGTCGCCACCCTTGACCACGGTCATCAGCGCGGCGATCGAGCCGTACAGCGGGAACTGGATCAGCACGCCGGTGGTGGTCGGCACCGCACGCGCCACCGCATCGAGGAAGCTGCGCGGGCGCCAGTGCAGCAGGGCGCCGGTCATGATGAACAGGAAGTTATAGGTGTTCAGCCCTGAAATGGCACTGATCGCCGGTTTGGTCGAGAACTCATGGAACAGCCAACCGGCCGCCAGCAGCGCCAGCAGAATAGTCAGCAATGGACTATGTTCCAGCCACTCGCCCGGGCGGGTCGGGGCTTGCAGTTTTGGCAGGTTGAACGCCGGGTCGACCCCACAGGCCTTGGCATCACGGGCGCTGTTCGGGCCGGGCGCGGTGGCGTAGGCGATGATCAGTGATACCACGATCAACGCCAGCAACAGCACGCCGGATTGCCAGAGGAAGATGGTGTCGGTGAACGGGATCACCCCCGTGATCGACAGAATCGACGGCGGCAGGCTCGCCGGGTTGGCCTGCAACTGAGCCGCCGAGGACGACAACCCTAACGCCCACACGGCACCGAGCCCCAGATACGCCGCGGCACCGGCAGCACGGTAATCCATACGCAGATCCGTGCGCCGTGCCAGCGCCCGTACCAGCAAACCGCCAAACACCAGCGATAAGCCCCAGTTCAGCAACGAGGCGACCATCGAGATCAACGCCACCCAGGCCACCGCCGAGCGCCCGTTCTTCGGGATACGCGCCAGGCGGTCGATCAGTTTCACGGCGGGCGGCGAGCTGGCGACGACATAACCTCCGATCACCACGAAGGCCATCTGCATGGTGAACGGGATCAGGCTCCAGAACCCATCACCAAAGGCCTTGGCGGCCTCGGTCGGTGCGGCGCCCATACCCAGGGTCGCCACGGCAACGATGATCACCGCAAGGGCGGCGAATACCCAGGAGTCTGGAAACCAGCGCTCGGCGAAATTGGAACAACGCAGGGCAAATCGGGCATAGCGGCTTTCTTCGATAGCATCGGCCATGAGTCTTTCCTCTTATAGTTATTAGGGGGCAGGCGATTTTTCCGGCATGTTCCGCTACGGCCATTGATATGGGAATGCAGTTATCTTCATCGATCCATGAGGAAAACAAATATATCTGCCGCGATTGCCATCATTGGGCTCAGCTCATAACCTGCACGCCATTTTGTTTGTCTGCCGAGCCTCCACATGACTGCCACCTTTCCTACGCAGGCGCAGCGTTTTTCCCGCTCCGACTACAAAACCCTGGGCCTGGCCGCCCTCGGCGGTGCCCTGGAAATCTACGATTTCATCATCTTCGTGTTTTTCGCGCTGACCTTGAGCCAGCTGTTCTTCCCGCCGGAAATGCCTGAGTGGCTGCGCCTGCTGCAAAGCTTCGGCATCTTTGTCACCGGCTACCTGGCGCGCCCGCTGGGCGGCATCCTGATGGCGCACTTCGCCGATCACCTGGGACGCAAGCGCGTGTTCAGCCTGAGCATCCTGATGATGGCCTTGCCCTGCCTGCTGATCGGGGTCATGCCCACCTATGCGCAAATCGGTTACTTCGCCCCGCTGATCCTGCTGGCGTTGCGCGTGCTGCAAGGTGCGGCGGTCGGCGGTGAAGTGCCCAGCGCCTGGACCTTCGTCGCCGAACACGCGCCGCCCCATCATCGCGGCTACGCCCTGGGCTTCCTGCAAGCTGGCCTGACCTTCGGCTACCTGCTCGGCGCCCTCACCGCCACGCTGCTGGCGCAAGTCTTCACCCCCGCAGAAATCCTCGACTACGCCTGGCGCTTCCCGTTCCTGCTCGGCGGTGTGTTCGGCGTGATCGGCGTGTGGCTGCGCCGCTGGCTCAGCGAAACCCCGGTGTTCCTCGAAATGCAGGCCCGCCGCCAGGCCGCCGCCGAACTCCCGCTGCGTAGCGTGCTGCGTGACCATCGCGCGGTGTTGCTGCCGGCGATGATCCTCACCTGCGTGCTTACCTCTGCCGTCGTCGTGCTGGTGGTCATCACCCCGACCATGATGCAGAAAACCTTCGGCATGAGCCCCAGCCACACCTTCGCCTTGAGCGCCTTGGGCATCGTGTTCCTCAACATCGGTTGCGTACTGGCCGGCCTGCTGGTGGACCGCATCGGCGCCTGGCGCGCGGTGCTGGTCTACAGCCTGTTGCTGCCGCTGGGAATCGCGGTGCTGTACGCCAGCCTGATCAACGGCGGAATCTGGCTGGGCGCGGCGTATGCCGTGGCGGGCCTCAGTTGCGGCGTGGTCGGCGCGGTGCCGTCGGTGATGGTGGGCCTGTTTCCGGCGCAGGTGCGGGTGTCGGGGATTTCCTTCACCTACAACATTGCCTACGCGCTGTGGGCGAGTACCACGCCGCTGCTGCTGATTGCACTGATGCCGACCAGCCCGTGGATCTGCGTGGGGTATTGCGTGGTAATGGGGGCGGTGGGGGTGGGGAGTGTGGCGTTGTTTGGAAAGCGCCACACGTTGGCTGCGTCGGATTAAGTCAAGAAGTGCCAAAGCACCAGCGTCCCCACCAGACCGACGACTGAGACAATCGTCTGCAACACCGACCACACCCAGATCGTCTGCTTCAGCTGCAAGCCGAAGTACTCACGCACCATCCAGAACCCGGCGTCGTTGACGTGGCAGAAGAACACCGAGCCGGCGCCGATAGCCAGCGCGACCAACGAGCTTTGCGTCACCGCCAACCCGGCCATCATCGGCGCGAGAATGCCCGCCGTCGTGGTGGTGGCGACTGTCGCCGAACCCGTTGCCTGGCGCAGCGCAACCGCGATCAACCACGCCAGCAGCAGGTAGGGCATGTGTGCGCCTTCGGCGACCTTGCTGATGGTCTGGCTCACGCCGGCATCCAGCAGGGTTTGCTTGAGGCCGCCGCCAGCGCCGATGGTCAGCAGCAATACGGCGATGGGGGCGAGCGCTTTGCGCAGGGTGTTGCCCACGTCGGCACGCGGCATGCCGGCGGCCCAGCCCAGGCAGATCACGGCGGCGATCACGGCCAGGCCGAGGGCGATCAGCGGTTCGCCGAGGAACTTCAACGTCAGGCCGAGGGTGCTTTCCGCCGGCAGCGCGACCTTGGCCAAGGTGCTGCCGAGCATCAGGATCACCGGCAACAGAATGATCAGCAACGACACGCCGAAGCTCGGCTGGCGCGGCGCCTTGGGCGGTGCGCTGAACAGGGCGCCGATGTCCGCCGGTGCATCCACCTGCAGGCGCTTGGACAGCCAATTGCCGTAGATCGGGCCGGCCAGGATCACCGCCGGCACCGCCAGGCAGAAACCCAGCAACATGGTCAGGCCGAGGTCGGCGTGCAAGGCGCCTACCGCAATCAGCGGCCCCGGATGCGGTGGCATCAGGGCGTGCAGGGTGGTCATGCCGGCCAGTGCCGGGATGGCGATTTTCAGCAGCGGCTGGTTTGAACGCTTGGCCATCACAAAGATGATCGGCACCATCATCACCAGGCCCACTTCGAAGAACAACGGCAGGCCGATCACCATCGCCACCAGCGCCATCACCCACGGCAATGACTTGCCCTTGCCCAGCCCGAGCAGGGTGGTGGCAATGCGGTCGGCCGCGCCGGATTCGGCCATCAATGCGCCGAGCATCGAGCCCAGGGCAATGATGATCCCGGCCTCACCGAGGATCGCCCCGGCGCCTTTGCTGAAGGCCTTGGCCACTTCTTCCGGCGGCAGGCCGGCGCCGACACCGGCGATAAAGGTGCCGATCAGGATCGACAGGAACGGCGGCAACTTGGTTGCGCTGATCAGCACGATGATGCTGGCGATGGCCAGCAGTACACAAAACATAAGGCGAGTGTCGTGAACCATCCACGCGGCAGTCGATAACTCCAAGGCGGGACTCCTTATCGAACAGGTTGGGGAAATTGTTTCTTTTTGTTTCCTGCTCGAAAAGCATACCTGATACCGCGATGGCCAAGTGCTTATGTGCCGTTTTGGTGCGATCAGCGGCAGGCCGCCGAAATGCCCGCCGCAGAGCCATTACTGTCGGATTTGTAATCTTTGCTCCACCGCCCTGATAAGTCGCGCTCGCTACATTGCCTGCGCTTGCACTTCATGGGCGTGGAACTCTCGATATGGCAATTTTCGTTAGAAAACTTCTGGGGGCGGGTGTGGTGTGGCTGGTTGCCGGCGCGGCCCAGGCACAGACCCTCACCCTCGATTCAGCCCTGCAAACCGCCTTCGCCAACAACCCTGACCTGGCGGCTGCACAATGGGACATCGACATCGCCCAGGGCGACCGCCAGCAGGCCGGGTTGCTCCCCAACCCGGTGCTCTCCCTGGATGCCGAAGACACCCGTCGCAACTCTCGCACCACCTCCATCAAGCTCAGCCAGACCTTGGAGTTGGGCGGCAAGCGTGGTGCGCGCATTGACGTGGCCAGCCGTGCCCAGGACGCCGCCTCGCTGACCTTGGAGCAGCGCCGCAACGCCTTGCGCGCCGACGTCATCGACAACTACTACGGCGCCCTGCGTGCCCAGGAACGCCTCGACCTGGCGCAGCGTTCCATGGCTGTGGCCGAGCGCGGCCTGGGCGTGGCCAGCGGTCGCGTCACGGCGGGCAAAGCGTCGCCGGTGGAGGCAACCCGTGCGCAGGTGCAGCTATCGGAAATGCGCCTGGAATTGAACCGCGCTCAGGTCGGCCTCACCGACGCCTATCGCCGCCTGGCCGCCAGCACCGGCAGTGCCGGCGCAGATTCCCAGGCCGTCGCTACACCGTCCCAATCCACACCGCCCCTGCCGCCGCTTGCGCAGTTGTTGACGCGCCTTGAGCAGACCACGGAACTGCGCCTGGCCGAGCTGAACATCCTGCAAACCGAAGCCAGCGTCGGCCTGGAAAAAGCTCAGCGCATTCCCGACCTCGATGTGTCCATCGGCAGCCAGTACGACGCCAGCGTGCGCGAGCGTGTGAACCTGGTGGGCGTATCGATGCCGATCCCGCTGTTCAACCGCAACCAAGGCAACGTGCTCGCCGCCACCCGCCGCGCTGACCAGGCCCGCGACCTGCGCAACGCCACCGAACTGCGCCTGCGCACCGAAACCCGCCAGGCGCTGGACCTCTGGCAAACCGCCAACACCGAGGTACGCGCGTTCAACCAGCAGATCCTGCCCGCCGCGCAAAGTGCCGTGGACAGTGCCACCCGCGGCTTCGAAATGGGCAAGTTCAGCTTCCTCGACGTGCTCGATGCGCAGCGCACTCTGATCGCTGCGCGCACCCAGTACCTCACCGCCACCGCCCAGGCCACTGACGCCTGGGTGCGTATCGAACGGATCTACGGCGACCTCGCCCGGTTTTGATTGTCTTTGGAGTCTTTTATGAACAACCGACACGGTGTGGCACTTGCCGTTGCCCTGGGCCTGATGCTGTCCGGCGTTACCAGGGCCGACGAGGAAGAAGGCGCACTTGAACTCACCGAGCAGCAGATCCAGGCCGCCGGTATTCAACTGGCGCAAGCCCAACCCCGCACGATCAGCACGCTGCTGACATTGCCGGGCGAAGTGCGTTTCGACGAAGACCGCACCTCCCACATCATCCCGCGTGTGGCGGGTGTGGTGGAGGCGGTCAAGGCCAACCTCGGCCAGTCGGTGAAGAAGGGCGAGTTGTTGGCGGTGATTGCCAGCCAGCAGATCTCCGACCAGCGCAGTGAGCTGGCCGCCAGCGAGCGCCGGGTTGAGTTGGCGCGCACCACCTTCCAGCGTGAACGCCAGTTGTGGCAGGACAAGATCTCCGCCGAACAGGATTACCTGCTGGCGCGCCAGGCTTTGCAGGAAGCCGAGATTGCCCTCAACAACGCTCGCCAAAAGATGACCGCGTTGAGCGGCAGCGCGGTGCTGGTCGGTGGTAATCGCTACGAACTGCGCGCCCCGTTCGCCGGCGTGGTGGTGGAAAAACACCTGGGCGTTGGTGAAGTCGTGAGCGAGACCAGCAACGCTTTCACCCTCTCCGATTTGTCCCAAGTGTGGGTGACCTTCGGTGTGTTTCCCAAGGACTTGAACAAGGTCCGGGTCGGCAAACCGGTCACCGTCAGCTCCAGCGAAATGGGCACCCAAGTGCAGGGCACTGTGGCGTATGTCGGCAACCTGCTCGGTGAACAGACGCGCACGGCCACCGTGCGCATCAGTGTGCCCAACCCCGACGACGCCTGGCGCCCTGGGCTGTTTGTCAGCGTGCAATTGGCGACGGATGCCTACCAGGCCAAGGTCACCGTCCCGCAGGCCGCGATCCAGACCGTCGAGGACAAACCCTCGGTGTTCGTCCGCACTGCAGAGGGTTTTGTCACCCGCCACCTGGAACTCGGCGCCAGCGAAAACGGCTACGTCGAAGTGCGCCAGGGCCTCGACGCCGGGGCGCAGGTGGCCGCGGTCGGCAGCTTCATCCTCAAGTCCGAACTGGGCAAAGGCTCGGCCGAGCACGCCCATTGATCCTGCGAGTGATTCCCCATGTTTGAGCGCCTTATCCAATTTGCCATCGAGCAGCGCATCATCGTGTTGCTGGCGGTGCTGTTGATGGCCGGTGTCGGCATCGCCAGCTACCAGAAGTTGCCCATCGACGCGGTGCCCGACATCACCAACGTGCAGGTGCAGATCAACTCCGCGGCGGCCGGGTATTCGCCGCTGGAAACCGAACAGCGCATTACTTTTCCCATCGAAACCGCCATGGCCGGTTTGCCTGGCTTGCAGCAGACCCGCTCATTGTCGCGTTCCGGTTTGTCCCAGGTGACGGTGATCTTCAAGGACGGCACCGACCTGTTCTTCGCCCGCCAACTGGTCAACGAGCGCCTGCAAGTGGCTCGCGAACAATTACCTTCCGGCATCGAAACTGTCATGGGGCCTATCTCCACCGGGCTCGGGGAAATTTTCCTGTGGACCGTCGAGGCCGAGGACGGCGCACGCAAAGACGATGGCACGCCGTACACGCCGACCGACCTGCGGGTCATCCAGGACTGGATCATCAAGCCACAACTGCGCAACGTGCAGGGCGTGGCCGAGATCAACACCATTGGTGGCTTCGCCAAGGAGTACCAGATTGCCCCCGACCCCAAGCGCCTGGCCGCCTACAACCTGACCCTCAATGACCTGGTCACGGCGCTGGAGCGCAACAACGCCAACGTCGGCGCCGGTTATATCGAGCGCAGCGGCGAGCAACTGCTGATCCGTGCGCCGGGCCAGTTGGCGTCCATCGATGACATTGCCAATATCGTCATCACCAGCTCGGACGGCACGCCGATTCGCGTGCGCAATGTGGCCCAGGTCGAGATCGGCCGCGAACTGCGCACCGGCGCCGCCACGGAAAACGGCCGTGAAGTCGTACTGGGCACGGTGTTCATGTTGATCGGCGAAAACAGCCGCAGCGTGTCCCAGTCCGTGGCGAAAAAGCTCGAAGAGATCAACCGCTCGCTGCCCGAAGGCGTGGTGGTGGTCACGGTCTATGACCGCACCCACCTGGTCGAAAAAGCCATCGCCACCGTGAAGAAAAACCTCTTCGAAGGGGCGTTGCTGGTGGTGGCGGTGCTGTTCCTGTTCCTCGGTAACATCCGCGCCGCGCTGATCACTGCGATGGTGATTCCCCTGGCGATGCTGTTCACCTTTACCGGGATGTTCACCAACAAGGTCAGCGCCAACTTGATGAGCCTCGGCGCGCTGGACTTTGGCATTATCGTCGACGGCGCGGTGGTGATCGTCGAGAACGCTATCCGTCGCCTGGCGCACGCGCAACAGCGGCATGGCCGCCTGCTGACCCGCAGCGAACGCCTGCATGAAGTCTTCGCCGCAGCCAAGGAAGCGCGGCGGGCGCTGATCTTCGGGCAACTGATCATCATGGTGGTGTACCTGCCGATCTTCGCCCTCACCGGGGTGGCCGGGAAGATGTTCCACCCGATGGCGTTTACCGTGGTGATTGCCCTGCTGGGCGCGATGATCCTATCGGTGACCTTCGTGCCGGCGGCGATTGCGTTGTTCGTCACCGGCAAGGTCAAGGAAGAAGAAAATATCGTCATGCGCAGTGCACGCCGAGTCTATGCACCGCTGCTGGACTGGGTGATGGCGCGCCGACCGCTGGTGTTCGGCTTGGCCGTGCTGATTATCGTCGCCTCCGGCGTTGTCGCCAGCCGCATGGGCAGCGAATTTATTCCCAGCCTCAGCGAAGGTGATTTTGCCCAGCAGGCCTTGCGTGTGCCCGGCACCAGCCTGACGCAATCGGTGCAGATGCAGCAGCAGCTGGAAAAAACCTTGATGGCCCAGGTGCCGGAAATCCAGCGGGTATTTGCGCGCACCGGCACTGCGGAAATTGCTTCGGATCCGATGCCACCGAACATTTCTGACAGCTACGTGATGCTTAAACCCAAGGACCAATGGCCGGATCCCAAGAAGTCTCGGGAAACCCTGATCGCCGATATCCAACGTGCCAGTGCGATTGTGCCGGGCAGTGCGTACGAGTTGTCGCAACCGATCCAACTGCGCTTCAACGAATTGATTTCCGGCGTGCGCAGTGATGTGGCGGTGAAGGTGTTCGGCGATGACATGGACGTACTCAACGCCACCGCCGGAGAAATCGCCGAGGCCCTGAAGAAACTTGATGGTGCTTCGGAAGTGAAGGTTGAGCAGACCTCCGGCTTGCCGGTGCTGACCATCAATATCGACCGCGACAAGGCTGCGCGCTTTGGCCTGAATGTGGGCGATGTGCAGGACACCATTGCCGTCGCCGTGGGTGGGCGCCAGGCCGGTACGTTGTACGAAGGCGACCGGCGTTTCGACATGGTCGTGCGTTTGTCCGACGCGCTGCGTACCGATATCGACGGGTTGTCACGCCTGTTGATTCCGGTGCCGGGTAATGCGTCTGGCCAGTTGGGGTTTATCGCGTTGTCCCAGGTCGCCAGCCTGGACCTAGTGCTCGGCCCGAACCAGATCAGTCGCGAGAATGGCAAGCGCGTGGTCATCGTCAGTGCCAATGTGCGGGGGCGGGATATCGGCTCGTTTGTCGAGGAGGCCGAGGCCGCGCTGATCGCCCAGGTGAAAGTGCCGGCGGGCTACTGGACCACCTGGGGCGGCCAGTTCGAACAGCTGAAGGAAGCCTCCGAGCGCCTGCGCATCGTGGTGCCGGTGGCGTTGCTGCTGGTGTTCGGCCTGCTGTTCATGATGTTCAACAACCTCAAGGACGGCCTGCTGGTGTTCACCGGGATTCCGTTCGCCTTGACCGGTGGGATCATGGCGCTGTGGCTACGGGATATTCCGCTGTCGATCTCGGCGGGGGTAGGCTTTATCGCCTTGTCCGGCGTGGCGGTGCTCAACGGCCTGGTGATGATCGCCTTTATCCGCAACCTGCGTGAGGAAGGGCGCTCGTTATCGATGGCGATTCACGAAGGCGCGCTGACCCGACTGCGCCCGGTGTTGATGACAGCATTGGTGGCGTCCCTCGGGTTTATCCCCATGGCGCTCGCCACCGGCACCGGCGCCGAAGTGCAGCGGCCGCTGGCGACGGTGGTGATCGGCGGGATCATTTCCTCAACATTGCTGACCCTGCTGGTGTTGCCGGCGCTGTATCAATGGGCGCATCGCAAGGAAGAGGAAACACCAGGCTGAACCGTGTGAAACGACCCGGCTGGCTGCTGACCTCGGCGTGCCCCTGATGCAGGTGCATGATCGACTGCACAATCGCCAGGCCGAGGCCGGTGCCGCCTTCGGCACGGGTACGGCTGCTGTCGGCGCGGTAGAAACGTTCGAACAGGTGGGGCAAGTGATGGGCTTCGATTCCACGCCCCGGGTTGCCGACCGACAGCGACACGTTCTGGTCGTAGCTCTCTACCAGCAATAACACGCTGGAGTCGCAGGGGGTGTGGCGGATGGCATTGGACAGCAGGTTGGAAATGGCACGCTGGATCATCAAGCGGTCCCCGGTCACCCAGGCATCACCGCGCAGGCTCAGGGTCACGTGCTTGTCTTCGGCGCTGAGGGCGAACAGTGCCATCACCCGTTGCGCTTCCTCGGCCAGCGACACCGGGGCAAACCCGGCCCGTGCCGCCGGGTGGCTGACCTGGGCCAGGAACAACATGTCGGAGACGATGCGCGACAGGCGCTCCATTTCCTCGGTACAGGATTCCAGGCCGGCCTTGTACTCCGCCGAGGGCCGCTCGCGGGACAGGGTCACCTGGGCCTTGCCCATCAGGTTGGTCAGCGGTGCGCGCAGTTCGTGGGCCAGGTCGTCGGAGAACTGCGACAGCTGCTGCACCCCGGCGTCCAGGCGATGCAGCATGAAATTGATGCCCTGGGCCAACTCGCCGAGTTCCTTGGGCAGGTTGTCCAGGGCCAGGCGATGGGTCAGGTCCTGGGTGCTGACCTTGGCCGCCACCCGGCTGAACTGCTGCAAGGGTGCAAGCCCGCGTTGCACCAGCCACCAGGCGCCCATGCCGATCAGGATCAGCAGCATCGGCAGGGCGATCACCGTGGAGCGCAGGTAGGCACTGAGCAACGCTTCATCATCGGAACGGTCCAGCGACAGCAGCACGCGTACGTACTCACCCCCTTGCAACGGCATCAGGCGCGTAGCGCTGAGAATACGGTTGCCCTGGCCGTCGACCCAGTTCAAATAGGCCAGGTTCTTGCCGGTGGGCACGTCGAGCAGCAACGGTTGCTGGGGCTTGGCGCCGACGCTGAGGAGTACCGGTGCATCGGGCCGTGCGCCGATGATGGTCAGGTAGATGTTGTCGTGGCCCATCACCAGGTCCAGCAGTGAATGGGGGCGGTTGGTGATGCGGTGTTCATCGAGGCCCTGGCCGAGGGTATGGGCCAGTTGCTCCATTTTGTTTTCCAGGCCCTTGCGTGCGAGCTTGTCCAACTCGTGGGTCAGGGCCAGGTACGCCAGGGTCGCCAGCAGCACAACCAACCCGGCGCCCATCAGGCTGACGGTCAACCCCAGGCGCATTGACAGGCTGCTGGTCTTCATGGCCGCGCCTCCAGCACATAACCCACGCCGCGAATGGTGTGGATCAACTTCACCTCGCTCTGATCATCGACCTTGGCCCGCAGGCGGCTGATGGAGACCTCCACCACATTGGTGTCGCAGTCGAAGTTCATGTCCCACACCAGCGAGATGATTTGCGTGCGGGTCATCACCTCGCCGGCCTGGCGCATCAGCACGTGCAACAGGGCGAACTCCTTGGTGGTCAGGTCGATCCGGCGGTTGCCGCGGTAGGCGCGATGCCGGCGCGGGTCCAGTTCCAGGTCCGAGACGCGCAGCACGTCCGGCACCGGGATGTGCTCGCTGCGCCGTAGCAACGTACGCACGCGAGCGAGCAGTTCGGGAAACTCGAAGGGTTTGACCAGGTAATCATCGGCGCCCATGTCCAGGCCCTTGATCTTGTCGGCCAGCCGGCCGCGTGCGGTCAGCATCATCACGCGTTGGTTGCCGTCGCGGCGCAGTTGCTCCAGCACTTCCCAACCGTCGGTGTTGGGCAGGTTCACATCAAGGATCACCAATTCGTAGCTGTGCTGCCGGGCCAGGTGCAGGCCATCGATGCCGCTGGCGGCGCAATCGACGACATAACCGCTTTCGGTCAGGCCTTGCTGCAGGTAATCGGCGGTTTTTTGCTCGTCCTCAACCACAAGGATACGCATGGGGAGTTACCTTCATAGAAAACGAAAAGGGGCATGGCCTCATGGCGAGGCGGGGGAGGCTGTAGGAAAACTCTGAACCGTGAAGTAGCTTTAGGGTCAAGCCATGTCAGGCAGGTGCGACGATTCGTCACTGCGCCTGCACACAAAAAAAACGCCCCGAGCGGGGCGCAAAAATTCATCTCTGTTCCAAAGGAGCTACACAAAAGCTGCAGAGATGAGATGTGTTCGGTGTGCAGTGTAGAAAGTGCAACTTAACAAGAAGGTGAGACGCATATTACAGTTCTGACAGACTTCAACCTGTGAAGAGATGTAGTGCATCGGCAAGTGAATGTAATTGGCCTCCCTTAAAGCACTGCCATTGGATACTCGATAATCAGCCGAACTTCTTCCAAGTCTGACTCGAATGCACTTGAACGCACGGTCGCCTGGCGCAGACGCAGTGATAAGTCCTTCAAGTTTCCACTTTGCACCACATATTTGGCCTCGATATCCCGCTCCCAGCGACGTTGGTCGGTCAGTGGGTTGCCGGCTGCATCGCGACGCATGTACACCGAGTTGGCATTGCTGTAATCGGCGCCGGTGCCTTTGCCATAACGGGTCATGAACGACAGGCCGGGAATGCCGAACGCCTGCATGTCCAGGTCGTAGCGCACCATCCACGAGCGCTCCTTGGGCGAGTTGAAGTCGCTGTACTGGATCGAGTTGTTGAGGAAGATCGAGTCTGACTGACGCAGGTAATCGAAGTCGTCATCGCCGTTGTTGCGCTGGTGGGACAGGGCCAGGCTGTGGGCGCCGACCTTTACCCCGAGCCGGGCGCTCCAGATGTTGTTATCGAATTCACCGAGTTTTTTCCGGCCTTCGTCCACCGCCTTGTAATAGTTGACGTCGCCGAACAGCGAAACGTCTTCAGCCAGCGGATAGCTGGCAGCGCTGCCGACGTAGTATTGGTCCCAGGCGTCTTTCAAGCGGCTGCTGTAGAGGCTGACGCTGAGGTGTTGGTTGACGGTGTAATCACCGCCGAAATAGCCGATCCAGGGTGAGTCGACGGGCCCGGCGTAGAAGGTCGCGAAGCCTTTGTCCATACCGCTTTCGCTTGGCTGGCTCATGCCGCTCAAGCGCCCGCCTTGCAGGGTCAGGCCCTCGAGGCTGGTGTTTTGTGCGGTCACGCCGCGAAAGCTTTCCGGCAACACGCGTGAATCGCCGTAGGCCACGACCGGCGTCAGCGGGAATACGTCGCCGGCCTTGATCACGGTATCCAGCACGCGCAGTTTCGCGGCACCGCCGACTTTACTGTAGGTGTGCTCGGGGTGGTTTTCGCTGTCCACCGGCAGCACGCCGAACGAGCCTTTGCCGCCGCTGCGGCCGGTGCCCGAGTCCAGCTTTATGCCGACCATGGCGAACGCATCCACGCCAAAGCCCACGGTGCCCTGGGTAAAGCCTGATTCGAAGCGGCCGATCAAGCCCTGCGCCCAGGCCTCTGAATAGCCATTGTCGGTGGGGCTGGACTGGCCTTTGCGATCATCGCGGTTGAAGTAAAAATTACGCGCCAGCACATTGAAGCGGCTGCCTTCGATAAAGCCCTCGGGCGGGTCCTCTACGGCCACGGCGGCCAGCGGGAATGCAGCACACAGTGAAAGGGGAAGGCTGTAATGACGGATACGCATGATTCGCTCCTGGTACTTGGCAGTTTCAGCTTCTTATGAGAGTGGGTGTTCTTATTGATTTGGCCCAGGCTGATAGTTGCAAACCGCAGATAACGAAGAAGTGGCGCGAAGATTACAATTCTGGAAGCTCACACTTATCTAACAAATAAGTAATGTTCTGGTGAAGATGGCGTCAGGGTCAGTTGATTAGTCTGGGCACTGAATTTTTCAGTCGAGGAACTAATCATGAAGTTTTATAAAGTCGCACTGGGTGTATTAACTGCAATAGTGTCGTTCGGTGTGTTGGCTGAAGGTGGGGGGGACCGTACGTTCGCGCTGATGATGGAGCGCAATGAAAAAGCCATGGCCGACTACGCCGCCAAAAAGGGCAAGCCGGCGCCCGAGGTGCAGGCGTATCGCTATGGCATGAAGCTGGACATTGCCAAGGTGGTCAACGTGACTCCGCCGATCCGCTCGTGCAACCCGGTGCCGTCGCGCATGACCTATGAAGACTCCAGCGGCAAGCTCAATACCCTTGAGTATCAAGTGATGGGCGTGTGCCGAAATAACGGTGGCTGATGGATCCAAAAAAATAGTTTGGCCAGGGCCTGAAGCCCGCTTAAGAAAATGCCGGCAGCGCCGATGCAGGTCAGATTCGTGTCTGTGATTTGATCCTTGGTGCCCCATGTTCAACACCCGTTTGAAGCAGGAGCTGTCGGCTCTTCGCGAAGAGTTGTCCAGCTTGAATCAGGTCAAGGAGAGCCTGGAAAGTGAAATGCTGTGCCTGACGCTGGACGCCGAAGGCCGGGTGGAATGGGCCAACGCCAACTTCCTGCAGGAGCTGGCCTACCAGAGTGGCCAACTGCTGGGGCGTGCTATCGAAGACCTGGAGCCGGCCCACGTGCGCAGGGATGAGTTCCAGCAACGCTTCAAGAACGCCCTGGTGCGCGGCGAGCATTTCGCCGGCACCGTGCGCCTGATGCGGGGCAATGGCCAGGAAGCCTGGCTGCGCTCGATTCTGCAGCCGGTGCGCAGCTCCGATGGGCGCATCAAGCATTTTTCGATCTATTCCAGCGACCTCACCCGCACCATCGAAGCCTCCCGCGAGCATGAAAACCTCATGAACGCGCTGGTGCGCTCTACCGCCGTGATCGAGTTCGACCTCGGTGGCCACGTGCTGACGGCCAATGATCGTTTCCTTGGAGGCATGGGTTACAGCCTGGCGCAGATCCAGGGCAAACATCACCGGATATTCTGCGAGCCGGAGGAATACAACAGCACCGAATACCAGGACTTCTGGAAACGTTTGAACGCCGGTGAGTTCGTCGCGGCCCGCTTCAAACGGGTCGACAGCCATGGCCGCGCGGTGTGGCTGGAAGCGACCTACAACCCGGTGCTGGACGCCAATGACCGGTTGTACAAAGTGGTCAAGTTCGCCACGGTGATCACTGATCAGGTCAACCAGGAGCAGGCGGTCGCCGAAGCGGCGAACATTGCCTACAGCACCTCGCTGCAAACCGACAACAGCGCCCAGCGCGGCACCACCGTGGTGACCCAGGCGGTGGATGTGATGCGCGACCTGGCCAAGCACATGCAGCAAGCCGGTGACGGCATCGAGGCGCTGAACGCCCAGTCCCAGGTGATCGGCACCATCGTCAAGACCATCAGCGGCATTGCCGAACAGACCAACCTGCTGGCGCTCAACGCCGCCATCGAAGCGGCGCGTGCCGGTGAACAGGGACGAGGTTTTGCGGTGGTCGCCGATGAAGTGCGGCAGTTGGCCTCGCGCACCAGCAAGGCCACGGAGGAGATTGTCGGCGTGGTGCGTCAGAACCAGGACATGGCCCGCGATGCGGTTGCCCTGATGACCGACGGTCGCCTGCAGGCCGAACAAGGCCTGGCGCTGGCGGCCGAAGCGGGCACGGTGATCGTGGAAATCCAAGACGGTGCGCAGAAGGTGGTCAGCGCGGTGGGGCAGTTCGCCAACCAACTATCGAGTTAAGCGTAGGGCTTCAGGTATCGTAGGGGCTTTCTGGTATGAAGAGTCGACTGTCCATGAGCCCTACCCACCGTCGCCCCGTCCCGCTGTCCAAGGCCTACCGCTTGCTCAACCACGGCCCTACGGTGCTGGTGAGCGCTGCCCACAACGGCCAGCGCAATATCATGGCAGCGGCCTGGGCCATGCCGCTGGATTTCGAACCGCCGAAAGTGGCTGTGGTGCTGGACAAGGCCACCTGGACCCGCCAACTGCTGGAAGGCGCCGGCACGTTTGTGTTGCAGGTGCCTTGCGTGGCGCAGGCCGATCTGGTGCAAACCGTCGGTAACGTCAGCGGTGCCGACACCGACAAGTTTGCCGCTTACGGCCTGCAAACATTCAATGGCGAATACACTCAGGCGCCGCTGCTGGAAGGTTGCGTGGCCTGGCTGGAGTGCCGCCTGCTGCCCGAGCCGCATAATCAGCAGACCTACGACCTGTTCCTCGGCGAAGTGATCGCGGCCTATGCCGACGAGCGCGTGTTCAGCGAAGGGCACTGGCATTTCGAGGGGCATGATGAATTGCGTACTTTGCACCATGTGGCGGGCGGGCATTTTCTCAGCATCGGCCAGCCGATTGATGGGCACACGCTCTAAGCCTTGTCAGCGCCCGAGCATCTTCACCCAGCGCGACGGCGGCATACCGTAGGTGCTGCGAAATTGCCGGGTCATGTGGCTCTGGTCGGTGAAGCCGGCCGTCATCGCCGCGTCCACCAGCGATTGGCCCTGGGCCAGCAGGCTGCGCACCAGGTCCAGGCGGCGCATGGTCAGGTAGCGATAGGGGCTGGTGCCGAACAGCAGGCGAAAATCCCGTGACAAGGCCCAGCGGTCGCGGCCGGCGTGGTCGGCCATTTCATCCAGGGTGATGCTGCGGCCCAGGGCACTGTGGATAAATTCGCGGGCGCGCTCGGCGGCCACGTAGTCGAAAGTCTTACGGCTGATGATCCCGCCCGAGACGTTGTTCAGCGCATGGGCCAGGTCGAACAGGGCGTCCTGTTCCTGCAATGGGTCGATGGGGTTGTCCAGGTTCTGCAGCAACACCTCACTGGCGCGGAACAGCCTGGGATCGGTGGACAGGCCGCCCTGGATAAACGGCAACGGCTTGCCGCCGAGGATCTGCTGGATCAGCGAGGGCTCGACGTAGATCATCCGGTATTTGAAGCCCTCTTCGCTGCCGGCGTGGCCGTCGTGGGTTTCATCGGGGTGAAGCACCATGGTGGTGCCGGGCACGCTGTGGATCATGTCGCCGCGATAGTGAAAGCTCTGTACGCCCGTCAACGTGCGCCCGATGGCATAAGTGTCGTGGCGATGCGGGTCGAAGGCGAAGCCGGCAAAGTACGCCTCGATACGGTCCAGGCCACTGGCGTGGGGCGCGCGGTGCAGCCAGTCGAGGGTGGCGGTGGGTTTGCCCATGGTGAAGGGTCACAAAAAAGAGAGGGAAATACGTTAACCCAGTCTGCATCCCTTGTCTGCCGGGGTCTTGTACGATTGTGCAGGGCAGGGCAGCGGCCTATGATCGTCGCTCGAGCCTCGCGCTGATGGAGCTGCCTACCATGGATTTTCTCAACCCGGCCTATGTGACGCCCCTGGTTTCGCTGGCCTTGCTGTGGACGGTCGCGGTGGTCACGCCCGGCCCCAACTTCTTCAACACGGCGCAACTGGCCGCCAGTTGTTCGCGCCGCCATGGTGTGGTGGCATCGGCCGGAGTGGCCACGGGTACGATCATGTGGGGCCTGGCGGGTGGCCTGGGCATCAAGTCGCTGTTTACGGCGGCGCCGATGCTGTACCTGGCGTTCAAGATCGTCGGCGGCTGCTACCTGATCTACCTCGGGTTGAAACTGTTCAAGCGCTCTTCACCGAGCATGAGCCAGAACGTGCTGCCGGACGAAGCCCGGCGTTCGCTGTTTTCCGCGTGGCGCTTGGGGTTGCTGGGTAATTTGTCCAACCCCAAGGCCGCCTTGTTTGTTGCCACCATCTTTGCGTCAACCATGCCACCTTCGCCGTCGCCGATGCTGCTGACCCTGGCGGTGATCACCATGGCCACCTTGTCGTTCAGTTGGTATTCCTGTGTGGCCCTGGTGTTTTCCAGCGAGCGCATGGCCACGCTCTACAGCCGATCGCGCAAGTGGCTCGACCGCTTTGCCGGTGGCTGCTATGTGTTGTTCGGTGCACATCTGGTAGCGAATCGCTGACGGCCCGTGGTAAGAAGCCTTACGTTCAACAGTGAGGTCGGGTCATGAGCAAGGTGCGGGTAGGTATTATTTTTGGTGGCCGTTCGGCTGAGCACGAAGTGTCGTTGCAATCGGCGCGCAATATCGTCGATGCGCTGGACCGGTCGCGCTTCGAGCCGGTGTTGATCGGTATCGACAAGGCCGGCCATTGGCACCTCAACGACACCTCGAACTTCCTGCTCAACCAGGAAAATCCGGCCTTGATCGCCCTCAACCAGTCCAACCGCGAACTGGCGGTGGTGCCCGGCAAGTCCAGCCAGCAACTGGTAGACACTTCCGGTAGCGGCCTGCTGGAACATGTCGACGTGATCTTCCCCATTGTCCACGGCACCCTCGGCGAAGACGGCTGCCTGCAAGGCCTGTTACGCATGGCCGACCTGCCTTTTGTGGGTTCCGACGTGCTCGGCTCGGCGGTGTGCATGGACAAGGACATCAGCAAGCGCCTGCTGCGCGATGCCGGGATTGCCGTTACGCCATT
The DNA here is from genome assembly GCF_055380095.1 of Pseudomonas allii. Classification (NCBI taxonomy): domain Bacteria; kingdom Pseudomonadati; phylum Pseudomonadota; class Gammaproteobacteria; order Pseudomonadales; family Pseudomonadaceae; genus Pseudomonas; species Pseudomonas allii. The sequence goes on from NZ_AP039450.1 coordinate 817,335, forward strand.
CATCACCCTTACCCGCAGCAATGCGGCGCGTACTTCGTTTGAGGCTGCGGTGAACAAGCTCGGCCTGCCGATGTTCGTCAAACCTGCCAACCAGGGTTCCTCGGTAGGCGTGAGCAAAGTCGGCGACGAAGCCGAGTACCATGCAGCCGTCGAACTGGCTCTGGGTTTCGATGAAAAAGTACTGCTCGAATCGGCTGTAAAAGGCCGCGAAATCGAATGCGCCGTGCTGGGCAATGAACACCCCATCGCCAGTGGTTGCGGCGAGATTGTGGTGAGTAGCGGTTTCTATTCCTACGACAGCAAGTACATCGACGACCAGGCCGCCCAGGTGGTGGTGCCGGCCGATATCAGCCATGACGCCAGTGAGCGTATTCGCCGGTTGGCCATTGAGGCTTTCGAGGTGCTGGGCTGTTCCGGCCTGGCACGGGTCGATGTGTTCCTGACCGACGATGGCGAGGTGTTGATCAACGAAATCAACTCACTGCCCGGCTTCACCCGCATCAGCATGTACCCCAAGCTGTGGCAGGCGGCGGGGATGAGCTACAGCGAGCTGGTGAGCCGGCTGATCGAGCTGGCGCTGGAGCGGCATGCGGGGCGCAAGGGGTTGAAGATCAGTCGGTAGTCGTTCATCAGTGGCTCAGTAACGCCATTACGCGTTACTGAGGACTTCCCGAAAGACGTCCGGTCTGATTGCAGCGATATGCAGCAAGGAGCGTGCTGCGCCAGAAGGGGAGCGACGCCCTTGCTCCCACTCTTGAAGGGTTCTTACCGAAACGCCCAGAAACTCAGCAAATTTGGGTTGCGACAACCCGGTCTTGCTTCTTGCTTCGGCGGCTTGAGTGATTTCGACCTGCTTCACCGAGCCGTATCGTCCCGCTTTAACATCCTGAACAGCGGCCAGGAGCTCTTCGCCGATGTTGCGTTTGGCATCCCGTTCTTTCAGCTGTTTCTCAGTGAGTGGCATGGTTCATTTCCTTCGCGATTTTGTGCAGGGTGTGCGCTGGAATACTGTCGGTTGCGCCCTTGCCATTTCGGTCCAATAGTCAGGCCATAACCTGCTGAACAGAGGGGATTCTATTATCGTTAACACGCGGAACTCTACGTCTTTGACGTAGCCTCTGGCAAGAACGGGCGGGCCAGAAAATCGCAGGATAACGAGTACTGCTCAAGGTGCGTTTTATCGCAAAAAATGACATGGCACTTTGCGTATCGGCGATATGAGTAGGGCCTGGGACCGTGCTTGGTAAGCTTTCTCTCACCGTTGCGTACGAGCAATCCACGAATAAATCAGTGTCTTTACTTCCTCCGGGTGATGCGTCCTTCGGCGGTAGCTGGCAAAGGTGGGGGAGGTGCAGTAAGTGCACACCTCACTCACCTCGATTTGCTCACGCCGGATGCCGGTCGCTTGCAGCAACATCACGCCATACCCGCTCAAGTCAAACCACGCGCTTGCTGCTTGCCTGGCGTGGGGCGGTGCAATTTGCGGGGGCAATAACGGTGCGGGTTGCGCTGCGCTCCACGGCGCCCGCCCGGTTGACCACAGGTGCCCCTGGTCAGCCTGGAACTGCGCAACAAAGCCCTCGCTCACCTCATAGCAGCACGGTTTGATCGACGGTCCGATCGCCACGCGCAACTGGTCGACTGCAAGCCCTGCGTCGGTAAAACGCTTGATTGCATTGGCGATGATCCCGCTTTGCAGCCCCTTCCATCCTCCATGCACCGCAGCGACCTTTTCACCGTTCTGCGCGGCAATGAGAAGGGGCAGGCAGTCAGCGGTGATCACCGCGATGGGCTGATGCTCACCTGTGCACACCCCGTCCGCCTCAACGGTGTTGGGCACCTGGTCGGCTTGCCACTCGATCACCGAAGCGCTGTGCACCTGCTTGCAGATGAATACGTCATCCGGGCGCAGCGGATCATTGATCGAACAAAAACCGTGGTCGACGCCTGGGATGGCGCCGAGATTGTCTGCCTGTTGCACGAGCGCTTTCTCCGATGTTTGAGGTGTTCAGTCGCCCACCGCTTCGCCTTCACGCCGAGGGTCGGCGCCGCCGCTCAGCGTCACCTTGCCCTGGGCATCCCGCGTACGAACGATGGCCTGGATGCCGCTGGTCATATCGATCTCGCTCAGGGCATGGCCCTTGTCCTTGAGGGCCTGTTTCAGTGCCGGGCTGAACAGGCCGCTTTCCAGCTCGGTCGCGCCGTTACGGCTGCCGAAATTCGGCAGGCTGATAGCCGCTTGCGGGTCAAGTTTCCAGTCAAGCATCGCCACCAGGGACTTGCTCACGTACTCGATGATTTGCGAGCCGCCGGGCGAGCCGACCGTGGCCAGCAACTCGCCGCTCTTGCGGTCGAACACCAGCGTCGGCGCCATGGCCGAGCGTGGGCGCTTACCGGGCTCGACGCGGTTGGCCACCGGCTGGCCATTTTCCTCGGGGATAAACGAGAAGTCGGTCATCTGGTTGTTGAGCAAGAAACCCTGGACCATCAGATGGGAGCCAAATGCCGCCTCAACCGTGGTGGTCATCGACACGGCGCCACCCAGGTCATCCACCGCCACCACTTGTGAGGTGGAGATGCGCAACGGCGAGCGGTCCGGCGCATAGGCCACCTGGATACCCGCTGGTACGCCCGGCTTGGCGATACCCATGCTGCGCTCGCCGATCAAGGCGGCGCGCTTGGCCAGGTACTCCGGTGCGACGAGGCCCGCGACCGGCACGGGCACGAAGTCCGTATCGGCGACGTAGAGCCCGCGATCAGCAAAGGCTAGGCGACCGCCTTCGGCCAGCAGGTGCACGGCTTCGGGCGTTGGTTCAAGGCCGGCAGGCGATGCGCTTTTTACCGGCGGCATCGCTGCGATGTCGTGGGTTTGCAGCGCCTGCAAGGTGCCCAGGATTTGCGCGACGGCGATTCCGCCCGACGATGGCGGTGGCATGCCGCAGACTTTCCACTGCTTGTAATCGGTGCACAGCGGCGTACGCTCCTTGGCGGTGTAGCCCTTGAGGTCGACCTGGGACAGGCTGCCCGCGTTGCCATGGCCCTGCACCTTGCGTGCAATCTCATCGGCAATCGGCCCTTGGTACAGCGCGTCCGGCCCTTCCTTGGCGATGCGTTTGAACACATTGGCCAGCGCCGGGTTTTTCAACACGGTACCGGTGGCTTTTGGTGTGCCATCCGCGTTCAGGAAATACGCCGCCATGTCGGGTGACTGCACAATGTACCGGTCAGCCGCGATCAGGCTGTGCAGGCGTGGCGAAATCGCAAAGCCCTGCTCCGCCAGGCGGATCGCCGGCTCGAACAGCTTGGCCCATTGCAACCGGCCAGTCTTCTCGTGCGCCATTTCGAGTGCACGTAATACCCCTGGCGTACCGACTGAGCGTCCGCCAATCTGCGCCTCTGGAAATGCCATCGGCGTACCGTCGCTGCGCAGGAACAAGCGCTCGGTAGCCCCGGCCGGCGCGGTTTCACGGCCGTCATAGGCGTGTACGTTTTTTCCGTCCCACACCATGATGAACGCGCCGCCGCCGATGCCGGACGACTGCGGCTCCACCAGGGTCAATACCGCCTGCATCGCGATCGCCGCATCGATCGCCGTACCACCCATGCGCAACATCTCGCGCCCGGCCTCTGCCGCCAGCGGGTTGGCCGCCGCGGCCATATGGCGCTCGGCGTGTTGGGTGGTGAGGTCGGTGCGATAGCCGGAGCCCAACTCCGGTGCCTGTGGCTGTTCGTTGACAGGGGTATGGCAGGCAGCCAGGGCAAGGGCTGCGGCAATCACCGACAGTTGAAGGCGGGAAATCGAAAACACGCGCTGAACTCCGTTCATTTTGAGAATGATCTGTTGTCCTTGGGGTACTGCTGTTTACAGGTAAATCGTGCCTTGCAGGTAGAGCACCGCGTGGCCGGAAATGATCACGCGATCACCCTTGAGTTCGCAGCGCAGTTGGCCACGGCGCTTGCCGCCCTGTTCGGCGGTCAACAGGTTCTTGCCCAGGCGCTCAGCCCAGAATGGCGCCAACGACGTGTGGGCCGAGCCGGTCACCGGGTCCTCATTCACGCCCACATTCGGCCCGAACCAGCGGGAGATAAAATCAAACCGCGCGCTCTTGGCTGTCACGGCGATGCCGCGTTTGGGGAGGCCCTTGAGGCGGGCGAAGTCCGGTGTCAGTGCGGCGACCTGCGCCTCGTCTTCCAGCAGTACGATGTAGTCATCGGTGCTGAACACATCGGCATGTTCAATGCCGAGTGCGGTCAACATGCCAGCGGGCGGTTCGCAGCGGTGAGGTTGCTTGGCAGGGAAGTCCATCGCCAGTTCATCACCATTGCGCGTCACCCGCAGTTCGCCGCTGCGTGTGGCAAAGCGCAATACCTGCGGCGCGTCCGCCAGTTGGTTTATCAACACCCACGCTGCTGCCAGCGTGGCATGGCCGCACAGGTCCACTTCGACTTCGGGGGTAAACCAGCGCAATTCATAGAGTTCGCCGCGAGGTACAAAATAGGCGGTTTCAGAGAGGTTGTTTTCGGCGGCGATGGCTTGCAGTTGCTCATCGCTGAGCCATTCGGTAAGCGGGCAGACCGCCGCCGGGTTGCCGCCGAAGGGGAACTGGCTGAAAGCGTCGACTTGGTAGATGTCCAGTTTCACCGTGGAGCACTCCGTGCATAGAAGGGAGGCTGGACACTAACAGTGGGTCAAGGGAGCGTCAAAATACAGATGGCGGCTTTTTTTGCGCGCAAGTGCACCGCTCGTAACCGCAATCCATCGTCGCGGCACTTTTCTCCAGGCATAAAAAAACGGCCTACCTTTCGGTAAGCCGTTTTTAGTACTTGGTGGCTACACAGGGACTTGAACCCCGGACCCCAGCATTATGAATGCTATGCTCTAACCAACTGAGCTATGTAGCCAAGTGGCGCGCATTATTCGCGCAGAACGAGAATGCGTCAAGCATTTATTTTGAATTTTTATCTACGCTTTCAACTGTTTAAGCGGAATCGTCGTTTCGGGCGACGAGTGGTTCACGATTCACCCTGCGGCATTCCTTGAAAGTCAGATCAGGTTGGGCAGATATCCCTGCCGCCCAGCGTGTGGTCCGACTTTAAGGATATTGCGCGTTGTGAGTGGCGCGTTTCAGCTGTTCACGGGCTCGCGAGAGGCGCGAGCGCACGGTGCCGATAGGAATGTCCAATACAGTGGCGGTGTCCTGGTAGCTGCCGTCGGTTTCCAGTGAGGCGTACAACGTCTTGCGCATTTCAGTCGGCAGGTGGTCGATGGCGTTCAGGGTTTTTTCCAGGCGCCGGTTGATCTCAAACTCCCAATCCAGGTTGTGGTTGTCTTCCTGGCCATGCCATAACGACTCATCGAATTCGCAATGCACGGGCTTGGCATATAAGCGCCTGAAGTGGTTGCGAATCAGGTTCTGCGCGATACCACACATCCAGGTACTGAGCGTGGCATTGCCGCTGAAACGTTCACGGTTGCGCCAGGCCTCCAGGTACGTCAATTGCAGAAGGTCATCTGCATCTTCCGGGTTGAGTACGCGCTTGTGAATGAAGCGTCGAAGTTTTTTTTGCTGATCGTCCGTCAGGTGAAGCATGAATTGAGGCGAGCTGCCAACGAGGTGCGCTAAAGCTTCAATAGGGATATTCATGTTGATTTTCCTCTGGGAAGAACTACCGAAATAGGTTCGGCATAACCCCCCTTTAGCACTGGCTGTGCCAAGCGGAAAAAAGTTATAACTACATGATTTATATAGATATATATTTTGTGATATGGCGTTTTTGCGCAAAAAATTGCAAAAGTGTTTGAACTGCTGTGCTTGTTTTCTCAAAAACATCGCATCGGTGAAATTTCATGGAACTGTTCAGCGCTGGCCTGCCACACAAGGACACACTCCTCCGGCCCTGACATCGTCATGAAAGTCGAATCGCTTAACGAGGTAAAACCGCTCCCTCATCCGAATCAACCCTCTAGCAGCACCGCACAAGTGTCGGGGGCAGTCACGGGGGGCGATGAGCTTGCTAACGTGTTCAGTCAGGAAGTCGCGCTTGACACCAAGGCTCAGGGCCGGCGCTCGAGGGGGGTGCGCATTGGGCCTACGGAGCAACTTGCACATCTCTACGATCAGTTGGGGCACCCCGCCCAAGCGAGGCTGGCTTCTGTTGCTCGCAGGATCAGGCAGGAGTTGTTGCACAAGCCCGTGGTCGGCACATTGCTTGAACTCACCGGCGGCGATCCGGCACGCACCTTTGTGGTACTTCAGCAGGTAGCGGCCCAGGCGCAAGCCGAGGCACGCAGTACCGAGGCAGCGTTGGCGCGTGATGCCATAGCCAGGCTGGAGATGCGTTATCAACGAGAAATCCAGGCCGGGCTTAACATCGCCAAGGTCTTGCAAGCCTCCAGTGCCGACACGCAAGAGCGTCAGGCGATGCGGACGCTTTATTACGCCAGCGTGGTCACGCGCCAGTCCCTGGCGATCATGATGAAAGAGCTGTTGGGGCTGTACGGTGGCGAGCGCTTTGCTATCGGGCTCAAGTTAATGCGTGGCGCCTTGGCAGATGATGTTGCCGCGCAGACATCTTCGATACCCACGTCTTTGTTGCGCACATTGTTGCGTGGGCTACAAAGCTGTGGGCAATTGAGTGCTGCACTGTGCAACTGTCAGGCGCTATCCCGGCGCTTGAACATCGAACAGGACCCAGTGGGCCTTCTGCAACGCCTGCTGGGTTATGCCAGCACGGGTATCGCAGCGCCTGAAATCCAGCGTTTGGTGGACGAGTTATGGTTGGGACAACCTCCTCGTCACCTGGTGTCACTCAATGCCCTTTACCCGGTGATGCAGCAGTTGCCATTGGCCCTTTGGCCTGATTCGCGTGTGCGTCAGGAAGCCCTGCACAATTTCCTCCTGGTCATGGATGAATTCGCTCGGGCGGAGCGCGGCCCGGCACGCTTCATGGGCGTGAGGACCCATGTGTGACTGTGCTGGCGAGCATAAATGGAGTCCTGCTCAAGGTTGCACAGCGAGCGGAAGTGCTGGGTGCCGTGGTGGTGTTGGCCATCGTGTTTATCTTTATCGTGCCGCTGCCCACTTGGTTGGTGGACATTCTGATCGCGCTCAACATCTGCATCTCGTGCCTGTTGATCGTGTTGGCGCTTTATCTGCCGGGCCCGCTGGCGTTTTCCTCCTTCCCGTCGATTCTGCTGTTGACCACCATGTTCCGCCTGGCGCTTTCGATTGCGACTACACGCCTGATCCTGCTGGAGCAGGACGCTGGCGACATCGTTGAGGCGTTTGGCAATTTTGTGGTAGGCGGCAACCTCGCCGTGGGGATGGTGATTTTCCTGATCCTGACGCTGGTGAACTTTCTGGTGATCACAAAGGGGTCCGAGCGTGTGGCCGAGGTGGCAGCGCGCTTCAGCCTGGACGCGATGCCTGGTAAGCAGATGTCCATTGACAGTGACCTGCGTGCCGGCTTGATCGACGGTGGGCAAGCACGGGACAAGCGCGAGCAATTGTCTCGCGAGAGCCAGTTATTCGGCGCTATGGACGGGGCCATGAAGTTCGTCAAGGGTGATGCTGTAGCAGGCCTGATCATTGTGGTGGTCAATCTGCTCGGTGGTTTTTCGACGGGTATGTTTCAGCACGGTTTGAGTGCGGCCGACTCCATGGCGCTGTATTCGGTACTGACCATCGGCGACGGCCTGATTGCTCAGATTCCCGCCCTGCTGATCTCCTTGACGGCCGGCATGATCATCACCCGCGTAGCGCCGGACGGGAGCAAGGGCGTGAGTAATATGGGCGCCGAAATCGCCCGGCAAATGACCAGCGAGCCCAAGAGCTGGATGATTGCTTCGGTGGGTATGCTCGCGTTCGCGGGGGTGCCGGGCATGCCCACCGGGGTGTTTATTCTTATCTCAATGATGACCGGAGCCTTGGGCTATTACCTTGTGCGCCAGCGCCAGCGGCAAGAGGCCCCATCGGCCGAACCGGGCACCGCGGTTCGCCCGGAAGATAATGGCGATGCAGACCTGCGCGGCTTTGATCCTTCCCGGCCTTACTTGCTTCAATTCAACCCGGCGCTGTATGGCACGCCACAGGTCATTGAAATCGTGCAGAGCGTGCGCAAGGCGCGAAATGCGCTGGTAGCCAATATTGGTTTGACATTACCCCCCTTCGAAGCGGAATTCAGCGATTCACTGGCCCTCGACGAAATGCGTTTTTGCGTCCACGAAGTACCGGTAGTGAGGGCCACCTTCAGTGAACGAGTCGCCGTCGAGAGGGTGAAGCTGGCCGAGCCTGCGGAACATGCTGAGCGGGGCATGGCCGAGCGGGATGAACAGGACTGGCTGTGGTTCGCTCCGGATGATCCATTGCTGGACGACCCTGCGGTTGAACGCTTCAGCGCCCAAAGCCTGATCATCGAGCGCATGACTAGCGCAATGATGCTCAGTGGGCCCCGATTTCTTGGGATCCAGGAGAGCAAGGCAATCCTTAGTTGGCTTGAACAGAACCAGCCCGAACTGGTGCAGGAGCTGCAGCGGATCATGCCGCTATCGAGGTTTTCATCGGTGCTGCAGCGTCTGGCCAGCGAAGGCGTTCCGCTGCGTGCGGTGCGCTTGATTGTCGAGTCGCTGATCGAGTACGGCCAGCATGAACGTGAGCCGGAAGCGCTGGCCGACTATGCGCGCATCGCCCTTAAAGCGCAGATTTTCCACCAATACAGCGAAGCTGACGGTCTGCATGCCTGGCTGCTGTCGCCCCAGACTGAAAACATCCTGCGTGACGCACTGCGTCAGACTCAGACCGGAGTGTTCTTTGCCCTCGATAACGACAGCAGTGCATCGCTGGTCAACCTGCTCAATCAGGCGTTCAGCCAGCGCTCCAAGACCAAGAGCGTGATGTTGGTGGCGCAGGACCTGCGCAGCCCTTTGCGCACTCTGTTGCTGGACGAATTCAACCACGTGCCGGTGCTGTCCTTTGCTGAGCTTGGAAGTACATCCAAGGTCAGGGTACTGGGGCGCTTTGATCTTGGTCAGGAAGAGTTGATGCGTGGGACAGTGGCATGAGTCGGTCGTTGCAGTGCGCACGGGGAGAGGCGCGATGATGTACGAGCTACGAGTTCTGGACGGCTTGCACCAGGGCGCGGCACTGCCACTGTTCGGTGAACAGTGGAGCATCGGTGCCCACGCAGATGCGGACCTTGTACTCAGCGATCCGGGAATCGCCGAGCACCATGCGCACCTGCATCTGATCGACGCCTGCTGGTCGGTGCAAGCCAAGGCAGGGCTGTTGTCGGATAGCAACGGGCAGGTGCTGGCGCAAATCGGTCACTTGCCACTCAATGCCTCATTCTCGGTGGGTGGGGTGTGCTTGTGTGTAAGCCTGGCCGAACAGCCCTGGCCTCAACCATCGGTTCCCCGCGCCCTGCCGCCTGCATCCAGCATTGAACCGCCGCGGCCACTGATGCTGTCTTCTATCTCTTTGGTCCAGCAAAAGCGTTTGCTTAGCCTGGTGCTGGTGTGTGCGGTCGTCATCATGGTTGTCGGCATGGTCTCTTCCGGGGAGCGCACGGCCCAGGCTTCGCTGATGCCGACAGCGCCGAGCAAGCCCGAGCTCGCGTCACCGTTCGAAGTGCGCCAGATACTGCTGAAGATGCTTAACGAGCGTGAGCTGAGCCAGCACATCAGTTTGCAAGTGATCAACGGCCAGATTGCGCTCGACGGCTTAGTCACTCAAGACGATGTGGAGCTGGTCGCACGCATGCTCATCCGTTTTGGCGAGCAGTTCGAAACCGCAGTGCCCGTCATGAGCCGTGTACGGGTACGTGACAGCGCGATTCCGTTCAAGATTTTGCAGATTGTCAGCGGACCCAATGGTCACGTTGTGCTGGAAACCGGGGATAGATTGTTTGTAGGCGATGAGATTGACGGCTTGCGCCTGGTGTTGATCGATAACAGCAAAGTGGTATTCGATGGCGAGCAACGCTACGAGGTGCGCTGGTGAGCGACCTGCTGCGCGAGCGCCTGGAGGCTTGGCAGTCAGGGCAGTCAGAGGCGCTGGCGCGTTTCGCGCCTGTTTCGATGCGGGGGCGGGTCCAGCGCGTCAACGGCATGCTGTTGCAGTGTCGTTTGCCCCATGCGCGGATTGGAGATCTGTGCCAGGTGGAGAAAAATCCAGGTGAGAACATGCTTGCCGAGATCATCGGCTTTGACCAGCAGGACGCAGTGCTCAGTGCGCTGGGCAACCTTGAAGGTGTGCGTGTGGGGGCCAGTGTGGAGCGGCTCGGCGTCCCCCATCGGGTACGGGTCAGCGATGAGCTGCTGGGTCAGGTGCTGGATGGCTTTGGTCGACCCATTGCCGGCGACGGCCCGAGTGCCTTCGCTGGCGTCGATACGCCCGATGCAACAACCGTATTGTGCGAAGCGCCGTTGCCCACGGAGCGGCCTCGGATCAGTCGGGCGCTGGCCACCGGAGTGCGTTCGATTGATGGCTTGATGACCCTGGGCGAGGGCCAGCGTGTGGGATTGTTTGCCGGTGCCGGTTGCGGAAAAACCACGTTGTTGGCCGAGATCGCGCGCAATGTGGAATGCGATGTCATTGTGTTCGGCCTGATCGGGGAGCGAGGTCGTGAGCTGCGTGAGTTCCTCGATCATGAGTTGGATGAACAACTGCGTGCCAAGGCGGTGCTGGTGTGCGCTACCTCGGATCGGTCCAGTATGGAGCGTGCCCGTGCCGCTTTTACCGCCACCGCCCTGGCCGAAGGCTTCCGAAGCAAGGGCCAACGGGTTTTGTTGCTGATCGACTCCCTGACCCGGTTTGCCCGGGCCCAGCGCGAAATTGGCTTGGCGGCCGGGGAACCACTGGGCCGCGGTGGTTTGCCTCCGTCGGTGTACAGCCTGTTGCCGCGTTTGGTGGAGCGCGCCGGGCTGACACGCAACGGCGTGATTACCGCGATTTACACGGTGCTTATCGAACAGGACTCCATGAACGATCCGGTGGCGGATGAAGTTCGGTCGCTGCTGGATGGACATATCGTGCTGTCACGCAAATTGGCCGAGCGGGGACACTATCCGGCGGTCGATGTGCTGGCCAGCCTGTCGCGAATATTGAGCAACGTGGCCGATTCTGCAGATATCCAGGCCGGTACGGCATTACGACGCCTGTTGTCGGCGTATCAACAGATCGAGCTGATGCTCAAGCTGGGTGAGTATCAAGCCGGCAGTGATGCCCTGACTGATCTGGCGGTAGACAGCCGCCAGGCGGTCGACAGCTTTTTGCGTCAGGACCTGCGTGAGCCGTCACCCATCGCGACGACCCTGGAGCAACTGAAGGAGCTGACGGCTTATGTGCCCTTCTGAATCGCTCATCGCTGAAATCGAGATATTGCGACGCTTGCGCAGGCATCGGGCGGACCGTGCCGAGCGAGCACTGAGTGCCGCCAAGAAAGCCCAGCGTACTGTGCTTCGACAGATCGAACAGGCTGAAGAGGCGCTCGAGCAGAGCCGACGCGAAGAGGCGCAGCAGTGTGCGCAGTTGCTCAAGGAGAATCAGGGCCAAGTCATGACACTGCAGGCACTCAAAGCCTGGAGCACCCAAGAGCACAACCTGTCTGCCAGCACCCGACGAGAGGCGAGCCAATTGCAAGCGTTGCACGTGCAAAAAGACCAGCAGACGCTGGAGGTAGGAGATGCCCAGAAGCACGTCACGCGCTGTTTGCTCGAGGTGGAAAAACTTCAAGCGTTATCCGGTTTATTGGCTCAGGAGCAAGCATGACCCAGGTTTCAATTGGCAAGACTGAGCGCATGCGTGAACTCGGTGATACACGTGAGATGGGAATGAGCACCGTGGTGCCCGTGGAGCAGGCGCTGCGGTTTGCGTTGCTGGTCACCACCGACGTTGGCAGCTCTGCGACGAGCACGAAATTGGCGAACGATAGCCCCCTGCTCGAATCGTTGACCGAACAATTGGCCCCTCACTTTCAAGGATCATCGCAGTGGCCACTGCAGGTGGTGCTGTACGTACCTCGTCTAGGGCGCATCAAAGCCAGTATCCGGCGCGAGCCGGGAGTCTGGAGCGTCGAACTGGACGCTGAGTGCGATCGCACGACGAGCTGGCTCTGCGGCATACGCCAGCGTTGTCAGGAGCGCATCGCCAACACGTTGGGGCAGCCGGTCGATCTCACGTTGGTTCATATGGCCTCGGCATGATGATGCCGCTGTTGGCGTTACGTCAGGTCAAGGCTGAGGCCGTCGCAGCCCGGCGCCGGTTGGGCTGTGGCATACGTATGTCGTTTCAGGTCTCAAGCCAGCAGGGTGAACTCTTGCTGGTGCCTGGGCGACCGCCAGGAAGTGCTACACCCACCTGCTTCGAAACGGCCCGCGGCGTGCTGGGTTTCAGTGAGCCCGGCCCGCTGTTGAGCTTGCTGGGAGAGTGCCCTGTGACACTGGCCCTGGCCGAAAACGATCCGGATTCGTGGTTCTGGGATCTGTTCCTGTACCACCTCAGCCCGCAGGTCAGGGAGCTGCTGGGGCACCTGCGATTGCTGGGTGGTAGTCACACATTGAAATTTGGCTGCCAGCTTACTGTGACCTTGGGGATATCCCAGGTTTCGGCATACCTGTGGCTGACTCACGAGAGCTTTCTGGCGTTGTGTGATGCCGGCCCATGGCGCTCGATCGCTGCTCCGCTGCCTGAGCGTTTTCAGGTGGCAATCGCCGTAACCCTGGGGCGGCTGCAGCTGTCCATTGCGCATTTGCGCACCGCTCGGGCGGGCGATGTCGTGGTATTCGAACAGACCTTTTTCAACGCGCGGGGTGTCGGGTACCTGCAGGTGGGTGAGCGCCGCCTGCATGGGCATATTGACGATGCATCCGGGCATTTGTGTTTGACACTTGCATCTCTTGAGGAAACCTCTGTGGACGAGGACTTTGCAGTACACGACTTCCCGCAATCCGGGGATGAACACCCGGTAGCGGACGTATTTGGCCATGAGCCGTTCGATGAATTGAGCATGGCGCTCAACGTGCGGTGTGGAACCTTGAACCTGACGCTGGGGGAGTTGCGCAACTTGTCCCCAGGAGCCGTGCTGGGTGTCTCCGGCTATGCACCCGGCATGGCCGGGCTTTACTACGGCGATCGCCCGATTGGTGTGGGGCAATTGGTCGAGGTTGACGGGTGCCTCGGCTTGCAACTGTCCCGCATGACGTTTTCCCAATGACTTTCCAGGGAGTGGACCCGCTCGTACTCGCGCTGTTCCTCGGTGGGCTGTCGCTGATGCCGATGTTGCTGATCGTGTGCACGGCGTTCCTGAAGATTGTCATTGTGCTGATGATCACCCGAAACGCCATCGGTGTGCAGCAAGTACCGCCGAGCATGGCAATCAATGGCATTGCCCTGGCGGCAACGCTATTCATTATGGCGCCCGTGGGCTACGAGATCTCCGCGACGCTGAAGACGGCACCGCTGGACCTCAGCAGTGTGCACGCGATGCAAACCACCGGCCTGGTCGCCATACAACCGTTGCGCACGTTCATGAGTCGCAACACCGACCCGGACATTCTGACGCACCTGAAGGAAAACACCGTCCGAATGTGGCCGCCTGAAATGGCCCATGAGGTTCAGCGCGAAGACTTGATCCTGCTGATGCCAGCCTTCGTCCTGTCGCAATTGCAGGCCGGTTTTGAGATAGGGTTCCTGATCTACATTCCGTTCATCGTCATCGACTTGATCGTCTCCAACCTGCTGTTGGCGCTGGGCATGCAAATGGTCTCGCCGATGACGATTTCGCTGCCGCTCAAAATGTTGTTGTTCGTACTCGTCTCGGGCTGGTCACGCTTGCTCGACAGCCTGTTCCTTTCTTATCTCTGAGTAGCTTATGGAGCCGATCGTGCTGTTCAAGCAAGGCATGTTGCTGGTGGTGGTGCTGTCGGCGCCCCCGCTTATCGTGGCCGTGGTTGTCGGTGTACTGACTTCCCTCCTGCAGGCACTGATGCAGATACAAGACCAGACCCTGCCCTTTGGTGTGAAGTTGGTAGCTGTGGGCGTCACCTTGATCCTGACCGGGCGCTGGATTGGTGTGGAGCTGGTGCAATTGATCAACCTGATGTTCGACATGATTGCCCGTTCGGCGCTGAGCTGAGGTAACCCGCGTGCTGCAACTCATTGATTACCTGCCCAGCCTTCTGGTCGCTATGGCGCGAATCTATCCCTGTGTATTCCTGGTGCCTGCCTTCTGTTTTCAACACCTGCGTGGTCTGCCTCGGCACATCATCGTGATGGTGCTGGGGCTGATTCCGGCTCCCGGCATTTACACGGTGCTAAAAGCACACGACTACTCGTCGCTGATGATCGGTGCCCTGATTTTCAAGGAGGTGGCTCTGGGCCTTTTGCTCGGGGTCTTATTGAGCATGCCGTTCTGGATGTTCGAGTCGGTGGGGGCATTACTCGACAATCAGCGCGGCGCGCTCGCCGGTGGCCAACTCAACCCGTCGCTGGGACCGGACGCAACGCCGGTGGGGCATCTGTTCAAACAGTTGGCAATCTACCTGTTGATCGCCACCCTCGGGCTCGGTGCGATGACCCAAGTGATCTGGGACAGTTATGTAATCTGGCCCCCGACCGCTTGGCTACCCTTCGTTGGAGTGAACGGTTTCAGTGTGTTTACCAGTCTGCTGGCGGATACGTTCACCCATATGATGCTCTACGCCGCGCCATTTATAGCCGTGTTGCTGCTGCTGGAGTTTGGCGTCGCGCTGCTGGGGCTTTATAGCCCGCAGTTGCAAGTCTCGACTCTGGCACCACCGATCAAATGCCTGGCCGGCCTGATGATTCTGATTCTGTACATGCCGTTGTTGCAGGATTTGATCGTCGGGCGCATGAGCCTGTTGGTTGATCTCAAGCATTCCCTGCTTGCAATGTTCCAGGTCTCGGCACCATGAGTGATTCAGGTGAGAAAAAACACGCGGCCACCCCCAAGAAACTGCGTGATCAGCGCCAGAAGGGCCAGGTCGCGCAGAGCCAGGATGTCGGCAAGCTGTTGGTATTGACCGCCTTGAGCGAGATAGCCTTGTTCACGGCCGAGCCCAGCATGCAGCGTTTCCAGCAACTGTTGGTCTTGCCCATGTCCCGCATTGGCCAACCCTTTGCGCGGGCGCTGGAAGAAGTGCTGCAGGAAGCGCTGCTGACGTTCTTTGCGTTTGCCCTGATGATGGCCGCCGTGGCGATCACCGTGAAATTGATCAGTGGTTGGATGCAGTTCGGTGTTCTGTTTGCGCCCGAAAGCTTGAAGCTGGACTTCAGCCGTCTCAACCCGCTCAGCCAGATCAAACAGATGTTCTCCGCTCGGCAGGTAATGAACCTGCTGATGAGTCTGGCCAAGGCCGTGCTTTTGGCATTGGTCCTCTATGGGGTGATCAGCCCGTCACTGGGCGTGTTGATCAACCTGGCCAACAGCGACTTGCAGAGCTATGTCAAAGCCCTGATCATTTTATTTCGCCACCTGCTGCATGCCTGTCTGGGCTTGTTGCTGGTGCTGGCGCTGATCGACTTTGCGTTGCAGAAACACTTTTTTGCCAAGCGCATGCGGATGACGCAAGTCGAGGTGATGAAGGAGTACAAGGACGCGGAGGGTGATCCTCACGTCAAGGGGCAACGGCGTTCACTGGCTTACCAACTCGCCCAGGAAGAACCGAAGGTCAAGCTGCCCAAGCTGGAAGAGTCCGACATGTTGGTGGTCAACCCAACACACTTTGCCGTCGCCTTGTATTACCGACCCGGTGAAACGCCTTTGCCGCTGCTGGTGGACAAGGGCACCGACGACCAGGCGCGCGCATTGATCGTTCGGGCGAAAGCGGCTGATGTGCCGGTGATCCAATGCGTGTGGCTGGCGCGTACGCTCTACGAAAAGAAACTGGGTGCCGGCATCCCGCGTGAAACCCTGCAAGCTGTGGCGCTGATCTACCGGACTCTGCGTGAACTGGACGATGAAGCCAAGCGCGAAACCCTGGAACTGCCCGAGCTTGCGCAGCGGTAATCGACGTCAGGTGCAGCTGACCAGGGCCTGAAGGCTGGCCAGCTGCATTGGCTCATCGTTCCAGCGAGATGGTTTGATAATCCGACCGTTCTCCTGCGGGGCCAGGCTCGGCACGCATGTGCGACGGCCACCAGACCACCATTTTAGCCTCGCTCGATTGTGGACGAGAGCATGAATCACCTTTGCACGTTGCAGTACAGCCCACGCTGAGCAATACCGTAATGATGAGAGTGACGCTGAACAGGGTGCGTTTCATCGCATGTCTTTCCGGGCTGGGGTGAGAAGGGAGGGGCGGGGCACGCCGATGTGTTCATCTTTCACTACTGGGCGCATGGCGATAAAAACCTCAGCCTCTTCACCCGGCTTGAGCCAGGCTCGTGGCCACACGGTTACTGCCAGGGTCTGAGCGTTGCTGCACTCCTTTTCATCAATGCGCACATTGCGTTTGAACTGATTGCGCAACACGATGATTGCTACGTTGAAGTGTGGCCCTGTATACCACTGGCTGCGCTGGGTATTGAGAGCCAGCAGCTCACGTGTCGAGCACAATGTATCCAACCCCAGGGGCATTGCGGCCGCCTTGAACGCCTTGGGCACCTCGCCACTCACTAGATGCGCCAGCGTGCTGGTGATTTCGCTTCGCTGGATCACTGGCGGGTAGGGTGCATTGCGTCGGGCCAAGGGGGCTAGTGCAGCCTGTAATTCGGCCTGATCGGCTTGTGGCAGGTAACGTGAAGGGTCGGCCTGGTCTCCGATCACTCGGGGCGTCAGGATGAACAGGCGTTCCCGTCGGTTGTTCTCGTGTTTCGTGGAGGAGAACAACGCCTTGCCCAGCAATGGAATGTCTCCCAACAGAGGCACCTTTCTCTGGGTGTCGGTGTTTTCCGTGACGTGAAACCCACCCACCACCAGTGAGCTTTTTTCTGCCATTACGGCCTGGGTACTCACCTTGCCTCGGCGCACATCCAGTCCACCGATTGAGGCGTTGGAATCGTCAAAACTGCCATCTTCAATATCCACGACCAAATGGACTTGGTGGCTGCCTTTGCTGGTGATGACCCTGGGTACTACTTGAAAGCTGGTACCTGCGGTGACGGGCAGAATAGTCGCGTTCTCTGTGCCGCCTATCAGGTATTGGGTACGGTTGAAATCAATCACCGCCGGTTGGTTTTCCAGCGTCAGCACCGATGGGTTCGACACGATAGTGGCCAGGCCACGGCTTTCCAGGGCGCGGATTTCAGCATAGAAACGGTCGCGATTGCGGATATTGATTTGTGAAGAGCTGCCAGGTGCCATGATCGATTCGCCTCGAAAACGGCTGTTCTGAAACCCCCAGTTGACCCCGAATTCGCGCAATTGACTGCGCTCGATATCCAGGATGATTGCGTCGATTTCCACCAGCTTGCGGGCCACGTCGAGTTGCGTGATCAGCTCTCTGTACAGGGTCTGGCGCTCGGGCAGGTCATAAATCAGTACCGCGTTATTGCGCACATCCGCCTCGACCCGGATTTTGCTGGCGTTCACCGGCGCGCGGGGAGTGAGCGACGCGCCACTGCCCAATGAGTCCGCGCCCGCGGGTGTTCCCAGCATTTGCCCAAGCAGCGGATTGCTCAACCGGGCGCCGGTTGTGGTGGCCAGTGGCGAGGGTTGCGTCACGGGTGTGGAGCGTGTCGCCATGACGGACGTCGGGCGTGGTTCCAACAACCCGCGCAGCATAGCGGCAACCCCTGGGATGGTGAGTTTTTCCCCCCGGTAATCGATTACGCGATCTGCTGCGTTGGCGAACTTCAGCGGGTAGGTCAACACGCTCTGCTTTTCATCTGCCGACTTGCGCCGGCTGCTGAACTGCTTGATCTGCTCTATGTAACCCCTGGGGCCAGAGACCAGAACGACGCCGTCCTCTGGCAACTCGCCCCAGCCAAAGCGGCTTTCCAACAGGCCGATATCGGTCAGTGCCTGTTTCAAGTCCGAGATGGATTCCGAAGACACTTCCAGGCGCGCGGATTGCTGCTGATCCAGCGTACTGATATAGAGCGTGTTGTTGTACAGGTACCACTGGAAGCGATGCTCCACACCCAGTCTGTCGAGTAGGGACTGAGGGGTGTTGGCGCGGATTTTTCCATTGACCGAACCCTCAAGCAGGCCTTCGATCTGAAGCTGTGTACCGAATGTCTGGGCGAAGTCTTCAAGTACGTCCCGCACGGGCTTGTGCTCGGCTTCATAGGCGTAGGCCGTGTTTTTCCATTCGTTGGGGATGGCGGCCAATGTGGCTTGCGAAAGCGTCAGCAGCCATGGCAGCGCGAGCAGGTAGCGCCAGGCAGGGCGTCTTTGCGAAAGTCCGGACGAGACATAGCGCAAGCAGCCAGGCTTGTAGGTCTTGTTCTTCATAAGTGGTTCTCTGATTGGTACGAGAGCGGATGCTGCGATGTCGGGCGCGTGTCTTGGGTGCAGCGTGTGAGACGGGGGATGGTCGGCGCGTAGTGACCGACCCGGGTCTGTCGATTCACGAGTACCCGCATCACCCGGCCTCACACCATCAGGGGATGCCATCGAAGATGATCTTTCCCTGATCGGCCTTGTAGTTGGTCATGGCCTGTATAGAGGTCAAAAGCTGGTTCGACGTCATTTTCATCTCCAGCGCTTGATCCATCAGTGCCGCGAACGTTTCATTATCGGTCGCCTCGTAGGCGGCCTTATCCATTTGGTCCATGTGTTTTTTGACAGTGTCCAGCTCTCTGTACTGCTGTTGGCTCAGCCGATAATCAAAGGTCATGGGGCATCCTCCAGTGAATTGCCCTTGTATGTGGTTCATGCCTGGCAACAGTTCCACACACGGCGTCATGAAAGACTGCGTGTGAACATTGTCGGAAATTCCCTACTTGCGGCTCTGTGGCATTTCCAACAGGAACAAGCTGTCAACGGTCGACTTCCAATCAATATGAAAGCTGCCTTCGTCTGTTTCCAGAACCAGCGACTGGACGCTGAGGAGGTCATCCAGACGCAGGCTCCAGGGGGCATTGCTGTTCATTTGCAGCCATTGCACCACCTCCGGCTGATCCTGTGGATGACAGACCAGCGTGGCTTCAATGGCGGGTATTTCTGCGGTTAGCAGTTTTTTGAGCAGGGCGCTGATTCGCTCCGCGGGAGGCGTCAGCTCCAGCAGATTGCCCACCACCTGATGGGTTACTGACGTAGCGATTTTTTCAAGCTGCTCGCACATGTTCTGCCGCTCGATCTCCCAGCATTCAAGTTGGCGGTTGGCGCGCTGCCAAAACTCGTCCTGTGCGTGCTTCAGCAACTGCTCACTCTGTTCACGCGCTTGTTGCAGGATCGCTTCAGCCTGTGCCTGGGCGTCGCTCAGCAAATGCTGTGCACGCTGGCTGTCGGCAAGCAGCTCTCTGGGGATCAGAGCGTTTGGCAAGCTTGTAGCGGGGGTCGACAGTTTAATCTTGCGTCGGCACAACATTGGACAGGGTCTCGCCAGCAGTGGGGGCATCGTTGGTCGGGGCGGTAGCGCGCCATATGACGGCCTGCCAGACAGTGTCGAGTTTGCTTCCGGGAGGCGGCGCAGGGATGCTTTCCAGCGCATCAACGCGTTGCGGGGCGAAGCTGAGCCGCAGGCGCTGCCATATCGGCTGATCGACCCAGGTGCGCAGATGGTGCAGAGGGTCGTTGCCGGGTTCGTGGGGCACGGCAGGCAATGCCCGGGACAGGCGGGCGCACCACTGGCGTTGGTCGGGGCTCAACGATAGTTCGTGCTGAGGATGGTAGATCCCATCGACCAGGGCCAACATCAGTTCACGTTTTGCGGGTGGCGCCAGTACCAGGCGAAGCAGGGCAGGTGATGGCTCAACGGGCAGGCAAGGGGAGATGCCCAGTGCCCGGCTGACCCGCTCATGCCGGCTACGGCAGATCGCAGTGCCGGCGGGTGAGGCGAGGTCGAATGGCGCCCAGCCATGTTGTGCCTGCTCCCATGGGCGGGTCCACCAATTGACCCACCTGAACAGGTCATCCATTGGGTTCTAAGCTCGGTGAAGCGTGGGCCGGGTGGCGCTTCTTTCGAAGCCAGACTACGGTAGCCGCGACCGCAAGCAACAAGACTACAAACAGTAATGTCAGGGTTGTTTGCCAGAACATCAGGTCGTTTTCGGGGACCAGAAAAGCCCCGAGATAGACCAGACGCTCCCGTTCAATATAGGCGGCTGCAGGTACAAAGGTAACGGTGAGTTTTTGCGGGTTATCCACCGTGGTGGTCATACCGGGAATGCTACTGGCCACCATTCTGCGCACACGTGGCCTGATGTTGTCGGGGTCCAGCCGGGGATCGTGCTTGATGAATACCGAGGCTGATGCCGGCTGTACGGGTTCGCCGGGTGCCACCCGTTCCGGCAACACCACATGGACGCGGGCTACGATGACCCCGTCGATGTTCGATAGGGTTGCTTCCAGTTCTTGGGACAACGCGTAGATGTAACGGGCTCTTTCCTCCAACGGTGTAGAGATGACGCCTTCCTTGCGGAATATATCTCCCAGGGTCGAGCGCGTGGTTTTCGGCAGGCCCGCAGCTTCCAGTGTTCGCACCGCGCGGGCAATATCACGGGTCTTTACCCGAACGACTACGCCGTCCTTTTCCAGCGCTTTCTGGGCGCGGATCTGCTTGTCTGCCAGTTCGGCGATGACATCGTTGGCTTCCTGTTCGGACAGTTGGCGGTGCAGTTCAATTCGCTCACCGCAGCCGGCCAGGAGCAGTGCCAGTGTGAGTAGCAGGCAGGTGACGAGAGGTTTGCGCATAACTTTCCTACTGCAGGTTGGTGGTTTTTTCTACCATCGAAATGCAGTGTTTTATGATTTTCACCGAAACGGTCAGGCGCTCTTTGCTCTCGACCAGGGCCATGGGGACTTCCACCGATTTTATCGAGTGCTTGCTTTGCGCCAGATCCTTCAATCCTCTGGAAAGTTTCTCGTTCCTGGATTTGAGGTACTCCGATTGCTCGGCGAGAAAGTGCGTGCCGATGGCCGGTGTCGAAGGGGGGTAGCGGTTCTCCCCGATCAGCGCCGACGCAAAAAAATGACTATCGATGGAGTCATCAACAGGCATTGTCGTTTGGTTTTTTTGCACAAGCGTCTGAGGCTGTGCGCCCCATTCGGTTTTCGAAAGCATCTGAGGCTCCCCAGGCAAAAGCGATAAAGCGCCCCCTCTGTAAACGAAACAGAGGAGGCAAGTGTTTTGATGCTTAGGCCCGTGCAGCGCCGATTTGCTGCATCACTTTGGTGCTGTAGTCGAGCAGCATGCTGTCGACGGTTTGCTTGATGTTTTGCGCGTTCTTTTCTCTCTGCAATTGATCCTGAATCGCTTTTGCTTGTTCGTTGTCGACGCCGCCATAATTAGCGCCAATGCCCGGAGAGTTAGGTGCAATAGGCATAAAGTACCTTCCTTTAATATTGATAGAGTGTCGAGGTCAGGCCCGAGTCTCTGGCCTTCTCTACAGAGCCTTCGCTCGCAACGTGGGTGGTGGAGGACATGGTGGTGGTTCCAGCGCGAAAAATGAGTTGTTATTTCGAGATGTGTCGCAAATGCAGGTGCCGAGCAATCGCGTCATATAAGTATGTTCAAGTGCTTCAAACGGTAGTAAAGCGTACGTTTGGCAACGCCTAACTCAGCGGCGACATGCTCCACACAGTCGGCATGACGTTTGAGCGATTCTTCGATCAATGATTTTTCGAACTGCTGCAACCGAATCTTCAGGGGCATTATCTGTGCATTCGCCTCCGATGAACCAAGGGGTGGCATGCCCAGTACAAACCGCTTGGCGGCAGAGCGCAATTCTCTTACGTTGCCAAGCCAGTGGTGACACAGCAATTGCTGGAGCAGTGTTTCAGGCGGCGCGGGGGTTGGGCAGTCGAAGAGCTTGGCTTCTTGGGCAACCATGTCCTTAAACAGTGGAATGATGTATTCCTGTCGGCTTCGCAGCGGGGCGAGGTTGATGTTCACGACATTCAGGCGGAAGTACAGGTCGCGTCGAAAGGTGCCTTGCTCGACCATATCATTCAGTGATTGCTGGGCGGATGCTATGACGCGCATGTCTACCGGGATGAAACGGGTCGACCCCAGGCGCTCGACGCCACGTGATTCCAGTGCACGCAGAAGTTTGGCTTGCAGGGTGAGCGGCATGCTGTCGATTTCATCCAGATACAGGGTGCCCAGGTGTGCCGCCTCGATAAATCCGGCCCTTGACTGAATAGCACCGGTATAAGCACCACTGTTGACGCCGAACAACTGACTCTCCGCCAGGGTTTCCGGGATGGCTGCGCAGTTCACCGCGATAAAGTGACCGCGCCGCCCGGATAAACGATGAATTCGCTGTGCCAGAGTGTCTTTGCCTGTGCCGGTCTCACCCAGTAGAAGAACGTCAATATTCAAGGCTGCCGTAGTCTGGAGCGCGGCGTAAACATCGGGGTTCTCAATGAACGGTATAGGTACTTCACTTTCCTGATGGTCAGAGGCAGACATGCTGTTAGTCACTCCACTATTGCTTAGCAGTGCTGCAATGCAGTACTGCTCAGTAGAGCTTAATTTGCCGAGGCCAGATGCAGGAAAAGGCTGTCAGTGGTGAGCGAGAAGTTAAAGCTTGAACGAACGTGAAGGCTCATATGACGTTTATTCACCGATTTTCTCGTGCACAGGGTAAACGCTCAGAGTAAACATATGTGTTTAACGCTTGAAAAGCGTGCACAAAAAAGCCGATGCAATGCATCGGCTTTTTAGTTGCCGTGTAAATCGCTGCCAGCACTTACACGTTGAAACGGAAGTGCATCACATCGCCATCTTTCACGATGTATTCCTTGCCTTCCAAGCGCCACTTACCCGCTTCCTTGGCACCGGCTTCACCCTTGAACTGGATGAAGTCGTTGTAGGCGATCACTTCGGCGCGGATAAAGCCTTTTTCGAAGTCGGTGTGGATCACGCCGGCAGCCTGTGGTGCGGTGGCGCCGACCTTGACGGTCCACGCGCGGACTTCTTCGACGCCGGCAGTGAAGTAGGTCTGCAGGTTGAGCATTTCGTAACCGGCGCGGATCACGCGGTTCAGGCCAGGTTCTTCCAGGCCAAGGGCCTCGAGGAACATGTCTTTTTCTTCGCCGTCATCCAGCTCGGCGATTTCCGCTTCGATCTTGTTGCACACCGGCACCACGATGGCGCCTTCTTCGTCAGCGATGGCCTTGACCACGTCCAGCAACGGGTTGTTCTCGAAACCGTCTTCTGCGACGTTGGCGATGTACATCACCGGCTTGGTGGTCAGCAGGTGGAAGCCCTTGATCACGGCCTTCTCGTCGGCGCCCATGTTCTTCATCAAGCTGCGTGCCGGCTTGCCTTCGGTGAAGTGAGCAATCAACTGCTCCAGCAGGCCTTTCTGGACGACTGCGTCCTTGTCGCCGCCCTTGGCGTTGCGTGCGACTTTCTGCAGTTGCTTCTCGCAGCTGTCGAGGTCGGCGAAGATCAGTTCCAGGTCGATGATCTCGATGTCGCGTTTCGGGTCGACGCTGTTGGAGACGTGGATCACGTTCTCGTCTTCAAAGCAGCGGACCACGTGAGCGATGGCATCGGTCTCGCGGATGTTGGCCAGGAACTTGTTGCCCAGGCCTTCACCCTTCGACGCACCGGCGACCAGGCCGGCGATGTCGACGAATTCCATGGTGGTCGGCAGGATGCGCTTGGGGTTGACGATGGCCGCCAGGGCGTCCAGGCGTGGATCCGGCATCGGCACGATACCGCTGTTGGGCTCGATGGTGCAGAAGGGGAAGTTCTCCGCCGCAATACCGGACTTGGTCAGGGCGTTGAACAGGGTGGATTTGCCGACGTTGGGCAGGCCGACGATGCCGCAATTGAATCCCATGGTGTTTCCCCTCGGTAAGAGTCAGGCCTTCTGGCTGTGCAGGTTTTTCATCGCGCGGTTCCATTCACCGGCGAAGATATCCGGCAGCACGCCGAGGGCAAAGTCGATGCTGGCATCGAGTTTTTCCTGTTCGGCGCGTGGCGCACGACCCAGGACGAAATTTGAAACCATACTGGCAACGCCTGGGTGGCCAATGCCAAGCCGCAGGCGGTAGAAATTATTCTGATTACCCAACTGCGCAATGATGTCGCGCAGGCCGTTGTGCCCGCCATGCCCGCCGCCCAGCTTGAGCTTGGCAACACCGGGTGGCAGGTCCAGTTCGTCATGGGCCACCAGGATTTCCTCGGGTTTGATCCGGAAGAAACCCGCAAGCGCCGCGACAGCCTGGCCGCTGCGGTTCATGTAGGTGGTGGGAATCAGTAGACGAACATCCTGACCCTGGTGCGAGAAGCGCCCGGTCAGGCCGAAATATTTGCGATCGGCCGCAAGGTTCACACCTTGTGCGTGGGCGATGCGCTCAACAAAAAGGGCCCCCGCGTTATGCCGGGTCTGTTCGTATTCGGCGCCTGGATTTCCCAGGCCAACGATCAGTTTAATGGCAGTCACGACAGGGGCCCTTCCTTTGGAGTTGTGGATAACATCGCCAGACCTGAGTGCGGCGAAAGTGGACGACACTACATCATTTACTCAAGAGTAAACGTCGCGTTATCGCCCGCTTTCTCGCTACGTTTCGGTCCGCGATGTTTCCTCAAGCTCCGGCAATACAGAGTGAATTACTCTGCAGCGCCTTCTTCAGCTTCTGGAGCAACGCGTGGAGCGTGAACGTTGGCAACAGCTTTGTCATCGTTGTGAGCCAGTGCAACGAACTCAACGCCTTTAGGGGCTTTGAGGTCGGACAGGTGAACGATGGTGCCGATTTCAGCAGCCGACAGGTCGACTTCGATGAACTCAGGCAGGTCTTTCGGCAGGCAAGTCACTTCGACTTCGTTCAGAACGTGCGAAATTTCGCCGCCTTTCTTGACCGGCGCTTCTTCACCGATGAAGTGAACAGGCACGATAGCGGTCAGTTTCTGGCCAGCTACAACGCGAATGAAGTCAGCGTGCATGATGAACTGCTTGGACGGGTGACGCTGCATCGCTTTAACGATGACGTTCTGCTTTTTGCCATCGACGTTCAGCTCGATAACGTGGCTGTAGGCAGCTTCGTTTTCGAACAGTTTGGCGATTTCCTTGGCCAGGATGGTTACGGATTCAGCAGCTTTGTCACCACCGTATACAACGGCAGGGATGTTGGCGGCGTGACGCAGGCGGCGGCTCGCACCTTTCCCCAGGTCAGTACGCGCTTGGGCGTTCAGAGTAAAGTCAGTCATTTTGTATCTCCAAAATAGCCATCATCGAGCGGCGTTTGCGACCAGCGCCGGCCTCGACATGGGCAAAAAAGCCCCGCCCCAACAGAATGTCGGGGCGGGGCGCTTTTCGTCAGTGGAATGTACCGAAGGTTTGACCCTTAGCGGAACATCGCGCTGATCGATTCTTCATTGCTGATACGGCGAACCGCCTCGGCAACAACCGGTGCGATATCCAGTTGACGGATACGCGAACAGGCTTGAGCAGCTGCGGACAACGGGATGGTGTTGGTCACCACCAGCTCGTCCAGCATGGAATTCTCGATGTTCTCGATCGCTCGGCCCGACAGCACAGGGTGCGTGCAGTAGGCGAAGACTTTAGCCGCACCGTGCTCTTTCAAGGCTTTCGCCGCGTGGCACAGGGTGCCGGCGGTGTCGACCATGTCATCAACCAGAATACAGGTACGCCCTTCGACATCACCGATGATATGCATCACTTCAGAGTGATTGGCTTTCTCGCGGCGTTTGTCGATGATCCCGAGGTCCACGCCCAGGGATTTGGCAACGGCCCGTGCACGCACGACGCCACCAATGTCCGGGGACACGATCATCAGGTTTTCAAAGCGCTGGTCTTCGATGTCATCCACCAATACAGGGGAGCCGTAGATGTTATCTACCGGAATATCGAAGAACCCCTGGATTTGGTCAGCGTGCAGGTCAACCGTGAGCACACGGTCGATACCTACCACGGTCAGCATGTCAGCAACGACTTTCGCGCTGATGGCCACACGTGCGGAACGCGGACGGCGATCCTGACGGGCATAACCAAAGTAAGGGATTACAGCTGTGATTCGAGTCGCTGAGGAGCGGCGGAAGGCATCAGCCATCACGACGAGTTCCATCAGGTTATCGTTGGTCGGAGCGCAGGTCGGCTGAATAATGAAGACGTCTTTACCGCGAACGTTTTCATTGATCTCGGCTGTAATTTCGCCGTCGGAGAATTTACCGACAGAGATGTCACCGAGAGGGATATGCAGCTGACGTACGACACGTCGAGCCAGATCGGGGTTGGCGTTCCCCGTAAAGACCATCATCTTGGACACGCGCAGTACCTAGAGGCTGAGGGTAACCTGGATGAGTATAGGAAAATGGCAGGGGCGGCTGGATTCGAACCAACGCATGGCAGGATCAAAACCTGCTGCCTTACCGCTTGGCGACGCCCCTGTATCTGTTGCAACGAGTGCCTAACACTCGGTTCCTTTAGAGCAGACTTTGCAACTTGCGATGCAACATCGAAACGTTGCTTCCCTTTGCTACAAACCCTGTAAGGGTCTCTGTAAGAAGGGCCGAGACTTTATCAGCTTCAGCTTTGCTTGGGAAGCCCCCAAACACACAACTTCCAGTTCCGGTTAATTTTGCTTCGGTAAATTTACCTAACAAATTCAAAGCGTTACGTACCTCTGGATAACGCCTTGCTACAACCGGTAAGCAGTCATTTCGACTGTTTCCCTTGGGAACGGGGCGCACTTTAATGGGAGAAGAGTTACGTGTCAACAACGGATCTGAAAAAATTTCTGCTGTACTTACAGATACTTGCGGCACAAGCACGACATACCACGGCTCTTCGGGGTATTCCGGGGTGAGTTTCTCCCCCACGCCCTCGGCGAAAGCCGCGTGCCCACGCACGAAAACCGGGACGTCGGCGCCCAGTGTCAGGCCCAGCGCAGCCAGGCGATCATGGTCCCAACCCAGTTGCCACAAGTGATTCAGGCCCAGCAAAGTCGTCGCGGCATTCGAGCTGCCACCGCCGATGCCACCGCCCATGGGCAGGATTTTATCGATCCAGATATCGATGCCGAGCACGCAACCGGATTGCTCCTGAAGTTTTTTTGCGGCCTTCACGATCAGGTTGCTGTCGTGAGGCACGCCTTCGAATTCGGTATGCAGCTTGATCACGCCATCGTCGCGTACGGCGAAGGTCAGCTCGTCGCCGTAGTCGAGGAATTGAAACAGCGTCTGCAGTTCGTGATAGCCGTCTTCACGGCGACCCAGGATGTGCAGCATCAGGTTGAGCTTGGCCGGGGAGGGCAGGGTCAATGTTTGTACGGACACGTTATTGCCCCAGTTTGCGTGGTTGCCAGTCCTTGATCACCAAGGTGACGTCAAGGTCGGTGCCATGCAGCTTGATGCGCTCGGGCAGCCAATAACCGCTTTGCTCTACATAGCTCAAATACTCGACCTGCCAACCATCCTGCTCCAGGCTGGCCAGGCGGCTGTCGCCGTTAAGGCTCAGGCGACTCTTGCTGTCAGGTGCGGGCAAGCCGCGTACCCACCACACCAGGTGGGACACCGGCAACTTCCAGCCGATCTGTTGTTCCAGCAATTCTTCCGGAGAAGCCGCTTCGTAGCGGCCCTGGTTGGCCACTTCAAGGCTGACTTGCCCCGGCCGGCCGGTCAGGCGTGCGGCGCCACGGCCCAGCGGACCCGACAGGCGAATATCGTAGTAATCCTGGCGTTGCAGCCAGAACAGCGTTCCGCTGCCGGAATCCTTTGGCGCGCGAACCCCTACTTTGCCTTCGATCTGCCAGCCATCGATGCTGCTGAGCTGGTTCTTGTGCTGCTTCCATTGCGCCGGGTTGCCCTGGCCCTCAACGGATTCACGGCTGCCGATGCCCGCGCAACCGGCGAGCAGGGCGATGAAACTGAAAATAACAACATGGCGCAAAAACATAAGCTTAAAGGGTCTCGGATCCGGTCAGGCGCTTGATGGTGCCGCGCAGGATGGGGCTTTCGGGTTGTTCCTTGAGGAATTTCTCCCAGATCTGCCGTGCTTCACGCTGTTTGCCATTGGCCCACAGCACTTCGCCCAGGTGCGCGGCTACTTCCTGGTCGGGGAAGCGTTCCAGTGCCAGGCGCAACAAGCGTTCGGCTTCGTCCAGGTTGCCCAGGCGGTAATTCACCCAGCCCAGGCTGTCGAGCACGGCCGGGTCTTCCGGGTTGAGCTTGTGGGCTTGTTCGATCAGCACCTTGGCTTCATCGTAGCGCGTGGTGCGGTCGGACAAGGTGTAGCCCAGGGCGTTGAGGGCCATGGCGTTGTCCGGATCGCGCTTGATGATCAGGCGCAGGTCTTTTTCCATCTGTGCCAGGTCATTGCGTTTTTCCGCCTGCATGGCGCGGGTGTATAGCAAGTTCAAATCGTCCGGGAATTGCAGCAACGCTTGTTGCAGCAACTTCCAGGCGCGCTCGCCCTGGTTGTTGGCCGACAGGGTTTCGGCCTGGATCAGGTAGAGCTGGATCGCGTAGTCCGGCTCGGCATCCCGCGCGGCGGCCAGGCGTTTCTCCGCCTCGTCGGTGCGGCCGTTGCTCATCAGGATATCGGCCTGGCGCAATTGGGCGGGCAGGTAGTCGTTACCGGGGCCGACCTGGGCGTACTCGAGCAGGGCGGCTTGCGGATCGTTGCGCTCTTCGGCGATACGGCCGAGGTTCAGATGCGCCGAGTCCACGTGACTTTCACGCTGGATCAACTCTTCCAGGTAGCCCTTGGCCTCGTCCCAGGCCTTGGCTTCCAGGCAGACCAGTGCCAGGGAGTAACGCAATTCATCGTCGTCCGGGTATTGCTGGACCAGGTTGGCGAACTGCACTTTGGCGTCCCCCATGCGGTCCTGTTCCACCAGCATGCGTGCGTAAGTCAGGCGCAGGCGCTTGTCGTCCGGATACTTCTTGAGGCTTTTTTCCAGCAGTGGAATCGCTTCCTTGCCGCGATTGAGATTCTGCAACAGGCGTGCGCGCAGCAGGATCGGCGCAATTTCGCCTTCTTCCGGCGGATTCTGCTCCAGCAGCTTCAGTGCGGCGTCGGCTTCATCATCCTGTTGCAGCAGCAACGCCTTGCCGAAAATCAGCTGGCTGTTCTTCGGGTGCTTTTGCAGTAGGCGGTCGAAACTCTTCATCAGGCCATTGCGCGTGTCCTGGTCGGTGTCGGCGGCCGACAGCGCGAGGAAGTCGAAATGGGTGTCGCCCTTGCCCTGCAGGACTTTCTCCATATAGACCATGGAGTCGTCATAGCGCCCGGCGCGTGCCAATTGAATGGCTGCCGCCCGCTGTGCTTCCAGGTCGTCCGGGGCGTTTTTCGCCCAGATCAGCGAGGAGTCTAGCGCAGCCTGATCGGCCCCCAGGTACTCGGCGATGCGGAAGGCCCGCTCGGAAATCCCCGGATCCTGGGTGTTGATGGCCTGGGTCACGTAGTTATCCAGCGCAATGTCGAAGCGATTGCGTTGGCCGGCCAGTTCCGCGGTCAGCAGGCTGTACACCGTTTCTTCGCTGAACGAAGAGTAAACCTTGGGCTTTTCAGGGGCGGGGGTGCTGTCTTCCACCGGTGGCGTACCGTCCGGCGACACGGGGGCCATGGCCTGGCAGCCGCTGAGAAAGACAAAGGCGAGGAGCAACGCGGAAGATCTATTCATATAGGAAGAGGACGACTAACCTGCGGTCGGATCATCATGACACAAGCCTTCGGCCAAACATAACCGAGTCTCAGTTGATGCCTTTATAGACACAAGGCATTAGGACAATAGACGACGGTGGTTGTTCTGAATCTTTCGAAGTAGGACAATTGTCGGCTTCCCGACATCATCAGCGATATTGAATGGCCTTCCTCGCACTCGGTATTAACCACAAGACTGCCTCCGTAGACGTGCGCGAGCGCGTGGCGTTTACGCCGGAGCAGTTGGTTGAGGCCCTGCAGCAGCTCTGCCGGCTCACCGACAGTCGCGAAGCTGCGATCCTTTCGACCTGCAATCGCAGCGAGCTTTATATAGAGCAGGAGCATCTTTCAGCGGATGTCGTACTGCGCTGGCTGGCCGATTACCATCATTTGGACCTCGATGACCTTCGCGCCAGCGCTTATGTGCACGAAGAGGATGCGGCAGTTCGTCACATGATGCGTGTGGCGGCCGGTCTCGATTCGCTGGTGTTGGGCGAGCCGCAGATTCTGGGCCAGATGAAGTCCGCCTACGCCGTGGCGCGTGAAGCCGGCACCGTCGGTCCGCTGCTGGGGCGGCTGTTCCAGGCCACCTTCAATTCTGCCAAGCAGGTGCGCACCGACACCGCGATCGGCGAAAACCCGGTGTCCGTGGCGTTTGCCGCCGTCAGCCTGGCCAAACAGATTTTCAGTGACTTGCAGCGCAGCCAGGCGCTGCTGATCGGCGCTGGCGAGACCATCACCCTGGTTGCCCGTCACCTGCATGACCTGGGCGTGAAGCGTATCGTGGTCGCCAACCGCACACTGGAACGCGCCAGCATCCTCGCCGAGCAGTTCGGCGCCCATGCGGTGTTGCTGGCGGACATTCCGGCCGAACTGGTGCGCAGCGATATCGTCATCAGCTCCACCGCCAGCCAATTGCCGATCCTGGGCAAGGGCGCGGTGGAGAGCGCGCTGAAGCTGCGCAAGCACAAGCCGATCTTCATGGTGGATATTGCCGTTCCCCGGGATATCGAGCCCGAAGTCGGCGAGTTAGACGACGTTTATCTCTATAGCGTCGACGATCTACACGAAGTGGTCGCCGAAAACCTCAAGAGCCGCCAGGGTGCTGCCCAGGCCGCCGAGGAGATGGTCAGCACCGGCGCCGAAGACTTCATGGTGCGCCTGCGTGAACTGGCGGCGGTGGACGTCCTCAAGGCGTATCGTCAGCAAGGCGAACGCCTGCGCGACGAGGAATTGATAAAGGCCCAGCGCTTGCTGGCCAACGGCAGCAGCGCCGAGGAGGTGCTGATGCAACTGGCCCGTGGCCTTACCAACAAATTGCTGCATGCACCCAGCGTGCAACTGAAAAAGCTTACCGCCGAAGGCCGCCTCGATGCGCTGGCCATGGCCCAGGAACTCTTTGCCCTCGGTGAGGGCGCGTCAGATAGCTCTTCGGATAAAAAACCGCAATGAAAGCGTCACTGCTCAATAAACTGGACGTGCTCCAGGACCGTTTCGAAGAACTGACCGCCTTGCTCGGCGATGGCGAGGTCATTTCCGATCAGACCAAGTTCCGTACCTATTCCAAGGAATACGCCGAAGTTGAGCCCGTTGTGGCCACTTACAAGCATCTGCTGAAGGTGCAGGCCGACCTTGAAGGTGCCCAGGCACTGCTCAAGGACAGCGACCCGGACATGCGCGAAATGGCCGTGGAAGAAGTCCGCGAAGCCAAGGAAAAACTCGCCGAGCTGGAAGGCGACCTGCAACGCATGCTGCTGCCCAAGGACCCGAATGACGGGCGCAACGTGTTCCTCGAAATCCGCGCCGGTACCGGCGGCGACGAGGCGGCGATCTTCTCCGGCGACCTGTTCCGTATGTATTCGCGGTATGCCGAGCGTCGCGGCTGGCGCGTAGAAATCCTGTCCGAGAACGAAGGCGAGCACGGCGGCTATAAAGAAGTCATCGCGCGGGTCGAGGGCGACAACGTCTACGGCAAGCTCAAATTCGAGTCCGGCGCCCATCGCGTGCAGCGGGTTCCAGCGACTGAATCCCAAGGCCGTATTCACACGTCTGCCTGCACGGTGGCCGTGTTGCCAGAACCGGACGAGCAGGAAGCCATCGAGATCAACCCGGCCGACCTGCGCATCGACACCTACCGCTCCTCGGGCGCTGGTGGTCAGCACGTCAACAAGACCGACTCGGCGATCCGCATCACGCACTTGCCGTCGGGCATCGTGGTGGAGTGCCAGGAAGAGCGCTCCCAGCACAAGAACCGTGCGCGGGCCATGTCCTGGCTGTCGGCCAAACTCAATGACCAGCAGACCAGCGCCGCTGCCAACGCGATTGCCAGCGAGCGCAAATTGCTGGTGGGCTCGGGCGACCGCTCCGAGCGCATTCGTACCTACAACTTTGCCCAGGGCCGGGTCACCGACCACCGAGTCAACCTCACCCTTTACTCCCTGGACGAGATACTTGCTGGTGGCGTGGACGCGGTGATCGAGCCGTTGCTCGCCGAATACCAGGCCGATCAACTGGCCGCGATAGGTGAATAAATGACCATCATCGCCAGCCTGCTGCGTGCCGCCGACTTGCCCGACTCGCCCACGGCGCGCCTGGATGCCGAACTGTTGCTGGCGGCTGCCCTGGGCAAGTCGCGCAGCTACCTGCACACCTGGCCCGAGAAAATCGTCAGCAGCGAGCACGCGCTGACCTTTGCCGGCTACCTGCAGCGCCGTCGCGGCGGTGAGCCGGTGGCCTATATCCTCGGCCAGCAAGGCTTCTGGAAGCTGGACCTGGAGGTCGCGCCCCACACGCTGATCCCGCGTCCGGATACCGAATTGTTGGTGGAAACCGCCCTGGAATTGTTGCCCGCCACGCCCGCCAAGGTCCTCGACCTGGGCACCGGCAGCGGCGCCATCGCCCTGGCCCTGGCCAGTGAGCGCCCGGCCTGGCAGGTCACCGCCGTCGACCGTGTACTGGAAGCCGTGGCCCTGGCCGAGCGCAACCGCCAGCGGCTGCACCTCAATAACGCCACGGTGCTGAACAGTGATTGGTTCAGCGCGCTGCAAGGTCATACCTATGACTTGATCATCAGCAACCCGCCGTACATTGCCGCCAACGATCCGCACCTGGTGGCGGGCGACGTGCGTTTCGAGCCGGCCAGCGCACTGGTGGCCGGCCATGATGGCTTGGACGACCTGCGCTTGATCATCAAGGAGGCCCCGGCCCACCTGAATGCCGGCGGCCGGCTGTTGCTGGAGCACGGTTACGACCAGGCCCCGGCCGTGCGCGACCTGCTGTTGAGTGAAGGTTTTGAAGCGGTGCACAGCCGCATCGACCTCGGCGGCCATGAGCGCATCACCCTGGGGCGCCGGCCGTGCTGACCGATCAGGAGCTGTTGCGCTATAGCCGACAGATTCTGTTGCAGCATGTCGACATCGACGGCCAATTGCGCTTGAAAAACGGCCGTGCCTTGATCGTCGGCCTCGGTGGCCTGGGTGCGCCCGTCGCGTTGTACCTCGCAGCCGCCGGCGTCGGCGAGTTGCATTTGGCGGACTTCGACACGGTCGACCTGACCAACCTGCAACGCCAGGTCATCCATGACACTGACAGCGTCGGGCAGACCAAGGTCGACTCGGCCCTGCGTCGCCTGGCGGCGATCAATCCCGAGATTCAACTGGTCGCCCACCGCACCGCGCTGGATGCCGACTCCCTGGCGGCGGCGGTCGCGGCGGTCGACGTAGTGCTTGATTGCAGCGACAACTTCTCCACCCGCGAAGCCGTCAACGCGGCCTGCGTCGCCGCCGGCAAGCCCTTGATCAGCGGCGCGGCGATCCGTCTTGAAGGGCAGCTGTCGGTGTTCGACCCGCGTCGCGCCGACAGCCCGTGCTACCACTGTCTATATGGGCACGGCAGTGACACCGAACTCACCTGCAGCGAAGCCGGCGTGGTCGGCCCACTGGTCGGTGTGGTCGGTAGCCTGCAAGCCCTGGAAGCCTTGAAACTGCTGGCCGGTTTCGGTGAACCGTTGGTAGGCCGCTTGCTGCTGATCGACGCCTTGGCCACACGTTTTCGCGAGCTGCGCGTCAAGCGTGACCCCGGTTGCAGCGTGTGCGGGACGCCACATGGTTAAGGGCGCGCCGATCGGTGTGTTCGATTCCGGTATCGGTGGCTTGACCGTGCTGGACGAAATCCAGCAGCTATTGCCCCAGGAATCACTGCTGTACGTGGCCGATTG
This sequence comes from Pseudomonas allii, assembly GCF_055380095.1. NCBI lineage: Bacteria > Pseudomonadati > Pseudomonadota > Gammaproteobacteria > Pseudomonadales > Pseudomonadaceae > Pseudomonas > Pseudomonas allii. Next base: position 851,295 of record NZ_AP039450.1, read on the forward strand.
CGGACACATCCCCTACGGCGAGAAAAGCCCGGCGTTTATCCTTGAGCGCTCCCGGCAGGTGGCGGCATTTTTCCAGGCGCAGGGCGCCAAAGCCTTCGTGATTGCCTGTAATACCGCTACGGTTGCCGCCGTGGCTGATCTGCGTCGGGATTTTCCCTATTGGCCGTTGGTGGGCATGGAGCCTGCTGTCAAACCGGCGGCGGCAGCCACCCGCAGCGGCGTGGTTGGGGTGCTTGCCACCACCGGCACGCTGCAAAGCGCCAAGTTCGCCGCATTACTCGACCGTTTCGCCACCGATGTGAAGGTCATCACCCAGCCATGCCCGGGCCTGGTGGAACTGATCGAAAGCGGTGACCTGACCAGCCCGGCCTTGCGCCAGTTGTTGCAGGGCTATATCGACCCGCTGCTCAGCACCGGTTGCGACACCATCATCCTCGGCTGCACCCACTATCCCTTCCTCAGGCCGCTCCTGGCGCAGATGCTGCCCCCCAGCATTATCCTCATCGACACCGGCGCTGCCGTGGCCCGCCAGCTCAAGCGTTTACTGGGCGAGCGCGACCTGCTGGCCGTCGGCAATCCAGCACCGGCACAGTTCTGGACCAGTGGCGATGTGCATCACCTAAGAAATATCCTACCGACACTATGGAAATATCCGGGCTTTGTGAGAAGCTTCGACTCGTGAAAATTTCGTGAAATACCCGCGTTATTAGCTGGAACTTCTGGCTACACGCCAGCTTCCTATAGCGAGATAGCCTGTAGAAAACCATATAACTTCGTTCGGAAAGGATGTTTCTTATGAAGCGCTTGTTCTGTTTGGCTGCGATTGCGGCCGCTGTAGTGGGGCACTCTGTTTCGGCGCAGGCCGCTGGCCTGGAACTGGGGGTGGGGAGCACCAGCGATTCGACCATGACCTACCGGCTGGGGCTGACATCGGACTGGGACAAAAGCTGGTGGCAGAGCGATACCGGCCGGTTGACCGGCTACTGGAGCGGCGCCTACACCTATTGGGATGGGGATAAGCGGGCCAGCGCCAGCAGCCTGTCGTTCTCGCCGGTGTTTGTGTATGAATTTGCCGGGGAATCGGTGAAGCCTTATATCGAGGCCGGGATCGGGGTGGCGGTGTTTTCCCGCACCAAGCTGGAAGACAACAACATCGGCCAGGCCTTTCAGTTCGAAGACCGCCTGGGTTTCGGCCTGCGTTTCGCGGGTGGGCATGAGGTGGGCATTCGTGCCACGCATTACTCCAACGCGGGCATCAGCAGCAATAACGATGGGGTAGAGAGCTACTCGTTGCACTACACCTTGCCGTTGTAACCCTTCAGGACACTGAAAAAAACATGTGGGAGGGGGCTCACCCCGATAGCAGTGGATCAGCCAGCACATCGGTACTGATATATCGCTTTCCGGGGGCAAGCCCCCTCCCACAGTTGATTGCCACAATCTTCAGCATCAGCGATAGGCGGTAGCGATGCCCTGTCGCTCTTCCAGGCACTCCGGCGCGCCCATCTCGAACTCCCGACAAATCAGTGGCCGCCGCTCGTAGATCGTGCACATCATCGTGTCCCGGTCCAGCGCCGCGCACCAGCCGTCGTCCAGGCGCAGCATCACTTCACCGCCCCACTCATCGGTATCGATATAGCGTTCCGGCACGCCGGTGTCGGTGATCAGCATGACTTCCAGCTGGCAGCAGCAGGCCGCGCACGTCGAGCAGGTGACGGCGGGTTCGACGATTTGGGTGTGGGGGATGTTGGGCATGGCGGCAGCTTCAAGCTTTGAGCGGCAAGCTGCAAGTAAAAGCCGACCGGTTTCAGTTTTTTGTGGCGGCGCGTGCCAGCAGTACGAAAAGCAAAGCCCACAGCAGCGCCAATCCGAACAGGCTCGGCCCCAGGGCGTACCCGAAACTCACGCCTGCCAATTGACTGCCGGCGTAGTAGGACATTGGTCCACCCACGGCGCCCAGTAAGGCTGCGCGCCACCAAGGTTGTGTACTCCAGGCCAGGCAGTGACGCAATGTGGTTGCCAGTAGCGCCCATAGCAGTATCAACCAGAGCGGAATCAAAGGCCCAGGTTCGATGAATTGAAAGAAACCAACGGTGCGCAACACCGTATCCACCAACGTGCCCAACAACGTTACGCCCAGGATCAACCTGCCGTCCTGAGCCCACGAACTTATCCACAGCAGGTGAATTGCCAGCACGGCAAGCCCCACCATTAACCACGCGCTGTCCCCACCCAGCACACAAGCAAACCAACCGCACTGAAACAGCACGGCATTGGCCAGCGTCTTAAGCATTGAAGCGCCCGAGCAGCGGCGGGTTGATCGCCGACGGCTTGGCCAGCAGCAATTGCGCGGTGCCAATGGTGCGCTCCATGAAGCCGCCTTCGCAGTAGCACAGGTAAAACTCCCACAGGCGCAGGAAGTATTCGTCGTAGCCCAACTCTGCGAGGCGACCGTGGGCGCGGCGGAAGTTCTCATGCCACAGGCGCAGGGTTCGTGCGTAGTGCAGGCCGAAATCTTCCATGTGCAGCAGGTTCATGTCGGTGTCGCGGCTGACGATGTGCAGCATGTTCTGCACACAGGGTAGGGCGCCGCCCGGGAAGATATAGCGCTGGATAAAATCCACGCTGCGCTTGGCCTGTTCAAAGCGTTGCTCACGAATGGTGATGGCTTGCAGCAACATCAGCCCATCATTCTTGAGCAAATGCGCGCACTGTTTGAAGTAGGTCGGCAGGAAGCGATGGCCCACCGCCTCGATCATCTCGATGGACACCAGCTTGTCGTATTGGCCGGTGAGGTCGCGGTAGTCCTGCAGCAGCAGCGTGACCTGGCCTTGCAACCCCTGGGCTTCGATGCGCTGTTGGGTGTAGGCGAACTGTTCCTTGGACAAGGTCGTGGTGGTGACCTGGCAGCCGTAATGCTGCGCCGCGTACAATGCCATGCTGCCCCAACCGGTGCCGATTTCCAGCAGGTGGTCGGTGCGTTTGAGGGCAAGCTTCTGGCAGATGCGCTCCAGCTTGTTCAACTGCGCCTGTTCAAGGGTGTCGTCGGGCGTCAGGAACTGCGCCGCCGAGTACATCATGGTCGGGTCGAGGAATTCTTCGAACAGGTCGTTGCCCAGGTCGTAGTGGGCGGCGATGTTCTTCTGCGAGCCCTTGCGCGTGTTGCGGTTGAGCCAGTGCAGGCCCTGGGTGAATGGCCGCGCCAGGCGTGCCAGGCCGCCTTCCATTGCATCGAGCACGTCCAGGTTGCTGACCATCACGCGCACCACGGCGGTCAGGTCCGGGCTGGTCCAGTAACCGTGGATAAACGCTTCGCCGGCGCCGATGGATCCGTTGGCGGCCACCAGGCCCCATACGGCAGAATCCAGAATCTGGATTTCTCCCAGCAAGTGCGCTTCCCGTGCGCCGAACACTTGCCGCTCGCCGTCCTCGATCACCACTAGCTGGCCATGGCGCAGTTGGCTGAGCTGGCGCAACACCGCCTTGCGCAGCAGCGCGGCGGTCATGCCGTTGACGTTCAGGCGGTGAGTCTTGACCGATAAGCTAGGGGATTTCATGGCGGCGATCCTTGGTGTACCCGACTGCGGTGCGAGAGGGGCCATCGGCGGCCCGGTGGGAAAAAATCGGCGTGCGTTTGAGCAACAGGCGCAGAGCCTGCCAATAAATGGCGAGACAGGTCTTGGCGGTCATCCAGGGGAAGCGCCACAGGTAGCGATGCAGGCTGTTGCGATCCAGCGTTTCTTTCTCCAGGCTCAACGTGGCGTCGAAGATTTTCTGCGTGCCCTGCCAATCGGCCATGTGCACGCCGAGCCTGGCGGCAGGAGGGCTGAAGCTCATGCGGTATTCCAGGTCGCGAGGTAGAAACGGCGACACATGAAAGGCCTTGGCCACGGCGAAATGCTGGTGCTCATCGGCGCCCAGGGCCTGGGCCGGTAGCACGTAGTGATAGCGTTCGCGCCATGGGGTGTTGGTCACTTCACACAGGATCGCGGCCAGAAGTCCGTCGGCCTCGAAGCAGTAGAAGAAACTCACGGGGTTAAAAGCCAGGCCCCAACTGCGGGCCTGGGTCAGTAGGCAGATAACGCCCTGGGGTTTATGCCCCAGTGCCTTGCCGACTTCCTGGCGCACGGCATCGCTCAAGTTCATGCCGGTGCGCGTCCATTCACGCAGGTAATCCTGCTGGCGAAAACCGAAGGGGGCCAGGCGACTGCGACCGGCCAGGGGCGAGAGCCCGAGCACTTGGTGTTCTTCGCTCAAATCCAGGTACAGCAGGCCGATGCGGTAGCGAAAGGCATGGGCCTTGGGCGCAAACCGCCGATGGGCGATCCAGCCGCTGTAAAGGGCGCTGTTCACAGGGTTTCCCCAAAGGCTTCGGCCACGCGCAATGCACTGACCACGCCGTCTTCGTGAAAACCGTTGGCCCAGTACGCGCCGCAGTAAAACGTCTGGCGCACACCGGATATTTCCTCGCGACGCGCTTGTGCCGCCACCGCCGCCAGGCTGTATTGCGGGTGGGCGTAGGTGTAGCGGGCCAGCACCTTCAGCGGGTTGATCATTGGCGTCTGGTTGAGGCTGACGCAAAACGTGGTGGCGCTGTCGATGCCTTGCAGGATGTTCATGTCATAGGTCACCGCCGCCTGTGCCTGGCGATTGCCGGTCAGCCGGTAATTCCAGCTGGCCCAGGCGAGTTTGCGGTCGGGCAACAGGCGCGTGTCGGTGTGCAGCACCACGTCGTTATCGGCGTAGGGCATGGCGCCGAGGATCTCCTGTTCGGCCTGGCTCGGGTCGGCCAGCAACGCCAGGGCCTGGTCGCTGTGGCAGGCGAACACCACGCGATCAAAGACTTCACTGCCGGCCGGGCTGTGGATAACCACACCGTCGTCGGTGCGCGCCACTTTATGCACAGGGCAATTGAGGCGGATCTGTTCGCGAAAACTGCGGGTCAAGGGTTCGATGTAGTTGCTTGAACCACCTTCGATCACACACCACTGCGGACGGTTGTTCACCGAGAGCAACCCGTGGTTCTTGAAAAAACGTACAAAGAACTGCAACGGGAACCCCAGCATATCGGCCAGGGACATCGACCAGATCGCCGCGCCCATCGGCACGATGTAGTGCCGCACAAACCGCTCGCCGTAACCTCCGGCGCTGAGGTAGTCGCCCAGGGTCATGTCGGCGCTGATGCGCTGCTCCTGCAGGTCCAGCGGCGCCTGGCGATTAAAGCGCAGGATATCGCGCAACATGCCCCAGAACCCCGGCGACAGGATGTTGCGACGTTGGGCAAACAGGCTGTTGAGGTTGTTGCCGTTGTACTCGAACCGGGTGTGCTCGTCGCACACCGAAAAGCTCATCTCGGTCGGTTTGAACGCCACCCCGATCTGCCCCAGCAGGCGGATGAAGTTGGGGTAGGTCCAGTCGTTGAACACAATGAAGCCGGTGTCGACCGCGTAGCGTTTACCCTCGACGGTGACGTTGACCGTGTGGGTATGCCCGCCGATGCGGTCGCCCGCTTCGAACAGGGTGATGTCGTGACGGCGGCTGAGCAGATAGGCGCTGGTCAGCCCGGCGATGCCGCTGCCGATAATGGCGATCTTCACAGGTCGTCCTTTTTCGGCGGCGGGCTGCGCAACATGCGCTTGCCGATGATCAGTTGCGCACGGTTCGGCAGTTTCGACAGGGGCCACAACGTGGCGATGAACAGTGCAGGAAAGGCGATTTCCAGCGGGCGCTTTTCCAGCTTGGCGAAAATGTGCCGTGCGGCTTTATCCGCCGGCCAACTAAGCGGCATGGGGAAGTCATTGCGCTCGGTCAGTGGTGTGTCGACAAAGCCCGGGCTGATCACGGTGACATCGATATTTTCCGGCGACAGGCTGATGCGCAAGGATTCGAACAGGTAGCGCAGACCAGCCTTGGACGCGCCATAGGCCTCGGCGCGGGGCATCGGCAGGTAGGTCACGGCGCTGGCGACACCCACCAGGTGCGGCGTGTGCCCGGCGCGCAGCAGCGGCAGGGCGGCTTCGATGCAATAACTGCTGGCCAACAGGTTGGTACGCACCACGTGCTCGATGATCGATGAGTCAAACTGCCGGGCATCCACGTATTCACAGGTGCCGGCATTGAGGATGACCGTGTCCAGGGCGCCCCAGGCCACGCCAATGCGTTCACCAATCTCGCGCACGGTCTGGCTGTTGGTCAGGTCGCCGGCCACCACCAGCACCTGGCCAGGGTAACGTTGGGCGAGGGCTTCCAGTGGGCCTTTCGAGCGTGAGCTCAAGGCGACGTGGGCGCCGCTGTTGAGCAACTCCACGGCCAGCGCGGCACCGATGCCACTGCTGGCGCCGGTCAGCCAATAACGGCGAGGCAATGTACGGCTCATCCCATTCTCCTTTTCAGCCAGCCAACGACGTTGCCCAACACGGGCAAGTGTTCGTAGAGCATGGCGCCGGCATCGAAATAATCGCGGTGGCGGTATACCTTGTCGCGCCACATCAAGTGCGAACAGCCTTCCACCCGGATCACCTTGCCGTTGGCCAGGCGTGGGTGGCAGAAACTCATTTTCCAGCGCAGGTAACCTTCACCTTCAGCTACCTGGTCGAAACCATGGAAGTCGAAGCGTAGCTGGCTGACGTTGCTGTACAGCTCGACGAAGTAGCGGTGCAGGGCGGGCAGGCCCTGCACTTCGTGCAGCGGGTCGGTAAAGCGGATGTCCTGGCTGTACAGGCTGTCGAGCAGGTGCAGGTTGTGCTTGTCCAGCGTGGAAAAGGCCTGGGCGAAGCGGCGCAGGAAGTCACTCATACTCGCCCCCTGCGGCTTGTCGCGAGGGCAGGCTGCGGAAGGCGGCCAGGGCGCGTTCACGGGACTTTTTCAGGTCGACAATCGAGCGCGGGTAATCGGCTACGCCGAACAAACCACCGGCGGCTTCGGGGTTGTGTACTTCCTTTTTATTCAACGCGGCCAGTTCCGGCAGCCAGTGCTTGATGAACAGCCCTTCGCTGTCGAATTTTTCCGACTGGCTCAAGGGGCTGAAAATCCGGAAGTATGGCGCCGAGTCGGTGCCGGTGGACGAACTCCACTGCCAGCCGCCGTTATTGGCCGCCAGGTCGCCGTCGATCAGATGGCGCATGAAGAAACGCTCGCCCTCGCGCCAGTCGATCAGCAGGTTCTTGGTCAGGAACATCGCCACCACCATGCGCAGGCGGTTGTGCATCCAGCCGGTTTCGAGCAGTTGGCGCATGGCGGCGTCGATGATCGGCAGGCCGGTGCGCGCTTGCTGCCAGGCGGCCAGGTCCTTGGGCGCATTGCGCCAGGCGACGGCTTCGGTCTCGGGGCGGAACGCCCGGTGGCGCGATACCCGTGGGTAACCCACCAGGATGTGTTTGTAGAACTCACGCCACAGCAGTTCGTTGATCCAGGTGATGGCGCCCATGTCGCCGCTTTCAAACTCGCCGCCGTTGGTTTGCAGCGCGGCGTGCAGGCACTGGCGCGGCGATATCACGCCGGCGGCGAGGTACGCCGACAGCTGGCTGGTGCCGGGCTTGGCGGGGAAGTCGCGTTCGTCCTTGTAGTAGCTGATCTGCTGGTCGGCGAACGCGTCGAGGCGGCGCCGGGCTTCGTCTTCACCAGCAGGCCAGAGGGCACGCAGAGTCTCGCTGGGCGGCTCGAAACCGTCGACTGTCTTCGGGACCGGGTCGCTTTTTAGCGTGAGCGCAGCCTGGGCCTTGGGGGCCGCGACTATCCGGGGCAGGGCGCTGTGCAGGCGGCTGTAGCAGACCTTGCGGAACTGGCTGAACACCTGGAAGTAAGTACCGGTCTTGGTCAACACGCTACCGGGCTGGAAGAACAGCTGGTCCAGGTAGCTGTGGAAGCTGATGCCCGCCGACTCCAATGCCTTGGACACGGCCGCATCACGACGGCTTTCATGGATGCCGTATTCCTCATTGACGTGCACCGACTCCACCGCCAGTTCACGGCACAGCGTGCCCAGCACGTCGGGCACCTGGTCCCAGGTGGTTGCGGTACGGATCAGCAGGGGAATGTTCAGCTTGCCGAGGGTCTTGCTCAGCTCATCCAGATTGCGCAGCCAGAAATCCACTTTGCACGGTGCATCGTCATGGGCCAGCCATTGTTCGGGCGTGATCAGGTACACGGCGGCGATCGGCCCCCGCTGGCTTGCGGCGGTCAGGGCGGTGTTGTCGTGTAGGCGCAGGTCGGTGCGCAGCCAGATCAAATGCATTTAAACGAGTCCACGCTGGATCAGTAGCTGGTGGGCCGACAACAACTCTTCGGCGACGAACAATTCAGGGATGTCATGGGTTAATACGGCCAACTCGGCCTGGTGGATGCATACCGTTGGTCCGACGATCAACTTTGGGCAACGGACGCCGACCAAAAGTTTTGCCAGCACCGACACATGCAGCGCTCTGCTCGAATACAGCAGCACGGCCCGCGGTTGCAGGTGCTCCACCGCCAGGGCCAGTTCACCGGCGGGCAACGGCCAGTCGAACACCTCCACCGGGCAATCGGCGCTGCTGGCGAGCCAGGCGCTGAGCCACAGGTGTGGCTCCAGGGGCAGGTCGGACTGATTGACCAGCAACAATGGCGCGCCGTGCAGCTGGCGATTGTTGTGGTAGATGCGTGCGCCGAATTTGCTGCGCAGCCATGAGAGGAAAAACACCCGCTCCATCTGCGCGCCGAACTGGCCTTGCCAACGCTGTTCCAGCTCTCGCAGCAGAGGCAGCATCAATTGCTCGCTCAACGTGCGCGGCGGGTACAGCGCCATGGCCTGGTTGAAGGCGTCATCGACCCGGCGTTCGCTCAATTCGCTGATGGCCTGCACCAGGTTCTGGCGCAGGCTGTGCCACTCGTTTTCCACCGCCTCGGGAACGGACTGGGCGGAGTCGATCAGGCCTTTGACCTGGCTCACCGGCACGCCGCGATTGAGCCAGGTGAGGATGGTGTGGATGCGCTGCACATGCTCGGCACTGAACAGCCGATGGCCCTTGGGCGTGCGCTGGGGCACGATCAGGCCGTAACGGCGTTCCCAGGCGCGCAGGGTCACGGCGTTGACGCCGGTCTGGCGCGCCACTTCGCGGATCGGCAGCCAGCCATCTTCCAGGGCTTGGGCGATGTCTTCACCGGGTTCGTCTAGCAGGGCAGCTTTCATGGTCTAGATCGCATTTCGCAGGCTGAGGTTTTCCGGGTGCGGTTGCAGGTAGGCCTGCTGCGCGATGTAGCGGTCCGGGTGTTGGCGAAAGTGGTGTTTGAGGAGGGTCAGCGGCACCACCAGCGGCACGATGCCGTGGCGGTACTGGCCGATGACGGTCTGCATTTCCTGCTTGTCATCGGCGCTGATGACCTGCTTGAGGTAACCGCTGATGTGTTGCAGCACGTTGGTGTGGGTGCCACGGGTGGCGCATTGGGTGAGGCCGGTCATCAAGTCGCTGAAATAACGGGTCGCCAATTCATCGAGCTGGGTGCCCTTGTTCATGCTGCCCAGCAGGTGGCCAAGGCTTTTGTAGTGTGCCGGGCTGTGGGCCATCAACAAGTATTTGTAGCGCGAATGAAAGGCCAGCAGGCGGTGGCGGGTCAGGCCTTCGGCCAACAGTTTCTGCCAGCTGGCGTAGACGAATACGCGGGTCAGGAAGTTTTCCCGCAGCACCGGGTCGTTCAGCCGACCGTCTTCTTCCACCGGCAGGTTGGGATGGCGCGCACAGAAGGCCTGGGCGTAAATGCCGCGCCCGCCGCCGTCCACCGGCGTTCCATTGTCACGATAGACCTTGACCCGCTCCAGGCCGCATGACGGCGATTTCTGCATGAAGATGTAGCCGCACAGATCGGTATGTTCCGCAGCCATCTGCTGGCCGTAATCGTCCAGCGGCTGGGTGACGTTCAACTCGCGGTTCACGGTGCCGACGGCTTGCGGGTGGGCGGGGTCGCCTACCAGGCGGATCGGTTCGCGTGGAATGCCCAGGCCGATGGCGACCTCGGGGCACAGTGGCACGAAGTCGAAATAGTCGGCGAGGGTCTGGCTGCACAACGGGGATTGTTTATGGCCGCCGTTGAAGCGCACGTTCTCGCCCAACAGGCAGGCGCTGATGGCGATCTTCGGTTTGGTGGTGCTGGACATACACGAACCCTCTGCGAGATTCCTGTACAAGATATAAATCCTGTACAACTAAATCTCATCATAGGTTCGATGCTGTACAAGTCAAATTATTTGTACAAGTTTTGCGAGTGCGCTATTTCCAGCCGATTTTCCAGGCGTCGATATCTTGCAGGGTTTGCCAGGGCAGGCGTTCGCTGCGGTGCGTCATCACGGCTTGTAGTTCAATGTCCAACACCGTGCCTTCCTCATCACGAAACAGCTCGGTGACCAGGAAGTGTTTTTCTTTGTTGCGAGGGTGGGCTGCCGTCCATTTTGACAGCAGCAATTTGGCGGGATTGATGCGGTTCATTGCTGGTGCTCGATCAAGCGTCGTGCGGCTTCCTGGCCGCTGAGCCAGGCACCTTCCACGCGGCCCGACAGGCACCAGTCGCCACACACGTAAAGGCCCAGGTCGGCATCGGCCAGTACGCCGAATTCGTGGCTGCTGGATGGTCGAGCATAGAGCCAGCGGTGCGCCAGGCTGAATGACGGCGCCGGCATGGCGCTGTGCAGCAGTTCGGCGAAGGCGCCGTGCAGGTGCTCGATCACCGCCTCTTTGGGCAGGTCCAGGTGTGCCTTGCTCCATGCGCTGGTGGCGTGCAGTACCCAGGTGTCGAGGGTGGTATCGCGCCCAGGTTTGCTGCGGTTGCGCGCGAGCCAGTCGAGGGGGCTGTCTTGCACAAAGCAGCCCTCCATGGCGGTATCCAGGGGTTTATCGAAGGCCAGGGCGATGGCCCAGGTCGGGTCCATTTTCACCCCGGCGGCGGCGCTCGCCAGCTTGGGCGCGGCGGCCAGCAGGGCGGTGGCCTGGGGCGCAGGCGTGGCGATGATTACGTGGCTGAAGGGGCCATGGTTTTCGCCGTCGGCGTCCAGCAGGTTCCAGTGGTGTTTGCCCTGGAACACCTCGGTGATGCGGCAACCGAACACCACCGGCAGGTCATCGAGCAGGGCGCGGGTGATCGCGCTCATGCGCGGCGTGCCGACCCAGCGGATCTGTTCATCGGGGGAGGGAGTGAGCTGACCGGACTTGAAGTTGTACAACTGGGGCTTCCATTGCTCGGCCCAACCGTGGCTTTGCCAGCGTTGCACTTCGTTGACGAAGCGCCGGTCGCGGGCGGTGAAGTATTGCGCGCCCATGTCCAGGGAGCCGGCATCGCTGCGCTTGCTGGACATGCGCCCACCACTGCCGCGGCTTTTATCGAAGAGTTGTACAGCGTGCCCCGCGTCTCGTAACGCTCGGGCGGCGGAGAGACCGGCGATGCCGGTGCCGATGATCGCGATGGGAACAGTCATGGGAGGCCTCGTTTTACCGTTGTGCACAGACTACGCGGACACCAATAGCTGTACAATATTGTTTTTTGGTATAAGTTTTGGCGTACCTGTTCTAACGGCGTAACCTATGGTTAAAGCTGAGGCTTAAGCCAGCGTTACGCCTGCTAACAAATGATCCCTGTTTATAAAATAGACCAGTGATCGGCGGCGAACGTTACATGAGGAGCGTCCCATGCATATTTTGCTGACCGGCGGTACTGGTTTGATTGGCCGCCAACTCTGCCAACACTGGCTCACCCAAGGCCATCGCCTGACCGTGTGGAGTCGCCACGCGGATCAGGTTGCCAAGGTGTGCGGCGCCCAGGTGTCGGGAGTCAGCCGCCTGCAAGAGGTTATCGGCCCGGTCGACGCGGTCATTAACCTGGCGGGCGCGCCCATTGCCGACCGCCCCTGGACCCACAAGCGCAAGGCGCTGTTGTGGAGCAGCCGAATCAGTCTTACCGAGACCTTGCTGACGTGGCTTGAGGGCCTGGAACAAAAACCGGCGGTGTTGATTTCCGGTTCGGCAGTGGGCTGGTATGGCGATGGCGGCGAGCGCGAACTGACCGAAGCCAACGGCCCGGTGCAGGACGATTTCCCCAGCCAGCTGTGCATCGCCTGGGAAGAAACCGCCCAGCGCGCCGAAGCTCTGGGGATGCGTGTGGTGCTGGTACGTACCGGCCTGGTGCTGGCGGCGCAGGGCGGCTTTTTGTCGCGGCTGTTGCTGCCGTTCAAACTGGCGCTGGGCGGGCCTATCGGCAGTGGTCGGCAGTGGATGCCGTGGGTGCATATCGAGGATCAAATCGCCCTGATTGATTTTCTTCTGCACCAGCCTGACGCCAGCGGTCCTTATAATGCCTGCGCGCCACACCCGGTGCGCAATCGCGAGTTTGCGAAAACCCTGGGCCAGGTGCTGCACCGCCCGGCGTTCATGCCGATGCCGGCCTTTGCATTGAAGGTGGGCCTGGGCGAGTTGTCCGGCCTGTTGCTGGGCGGGCAGAAGGCGCTGCCCGAGCGCTTGCTGGCTGCCGGTTTCACTTTCCAGTTCACTGAGTTGCGTGCGGCTTTGGATGACTTGTCCAGCCGCCTCTAAAGATAGGATGTTGCATGACGGATCACGCGTTGTTACTGGTCAACCTGGGCTCGCCGGCGTCCACTTCGGTGGCGGATGTGCGCAGCTACCTCAATCAGTTCCTGATGGACCCTTATGTGATCGACCTGCCGTGGCCGGTGCGGCGCTTGCTGGTGTCGCTGATCCTGATCAAGCGCCCTGAGCAGTCGGCGCATGCCTACGCCTCCATCTGGTGGGACGAGGGTTCGCCGCTGGTGGTACTCAGTCGTCGCCTGCAACAGCAGATGACCGCGCAGTGGACCCAGGGCCCGGTGGAATTGGCAATGCGCTATGGCGAGCCATCGATTGAAAGCGTGCTGACCCGCCTCGCAGCCCAAGGCATCCGTCAGGTCACCCTGGCGCCGTTGTACCCGCAATTTGCCGACAGCACCGTGACCACGGTGATCGAGGAAGCCAAGCGCGTGGTGCGCGACAAAAAGCTCGACGTGCAATTCTCGATCCTGCAGCCGTTCTACGACCAGCCCGAATATCTCGACGCTCTGGCCGCCAGCGTACGGCCCTACGTGGAACAGGATTATGACCACCTGCTGTTGAGTTTCCACGGCTTGCCTGAGCGCCACCTGACCAAGCTCGATCCTACCGGCCAGCACTGCTTCAAGGATGCCGACTGCTGCAAGAATGCGTCCGCCGAGGTGCTCAAGACCTGCTATCGCGCGCAGTGCTTCAGCGTCGCCCGCGACTTTGCCGCACGCCTGGGCTTGCCCGAAGACAAGTGGTCGGTGGCCTTCCAATCGCGCCTGGGCCGCGCCAAGTGGATCGAACCCTACACCGAGGCTCGCCTTGAAGCATTGGCCCAGCAGGGCGTGAAAAAGCTGTTGGTAATGTGCCCGGCGTTCGTCGCCGATTGCATCGAGACGCTGGAAGAAATCGGCGATCGCGGGCTGGAGCAGTTCCGCGAGGCCGGAGGCGAGGAGCTGGTGCTGGTGCCGTGCCTGAATGATGATCCGCAGTGGGCGAAGGCGCTCAATACCCTTTGCGAGCGCGCACCGAAGGCGCTGTAACCGAATAAAGTGAAGATCAAGGCGTGGGAGGGGCTTGCCCCCTCCCACATTTGGTTTTGTTACAGGTTGAGGGTCAGGCTGACCGTGAAATTGCGCGGTTCGCCCGGGCTGATCCAGTAGTTGCTGTACGACCGCTCGTAATACTTCTCATCAAACAGGTTGTTGAGGTTCAAGCCCACGGTAATGTTGTCGGTGGCCTTGTAATGGGCCAGCAGATCAACCGTGTGGTAGGCCGGCAGCTCGAAACCCGTGCCAGCCTCGCCGGAGCGATCCCCTACATAGGTGAACGCCGCCCCCAGGTCTGAACCCCGCAACGCGCCATCCTGGAACTCATACACCCCCAACAGGCTGCCGCTGCGCTTGGCCACGCCGAGAATCCGGCTGCCGGCGGGAATGACTTTGTCGCCCTTGGTCACTTCAGCATCAATGTAGGCAAACGCGCCAATCACCCGTACGGCGTCGGTCACTTGCCCGGTCAGTTGCAGGTCGAGGCCCTGGCTGCGGGCCTTGCCCACGGCGCGGTTCAGGTTGGTGGCGGGGTCGAGGGTGAGCACGTTTTCCTTCTCGATATGGAAGGCGGCGAGGGTGGCGCTTAGGCGGTCGTCGAACAGTTCGCTCTTGATCCCCACTTCGTAGCCCACGCCTTCCTCAGGCTTGAAGGACTTGTTGTCGGCGCCCAACCCGCTATTGGGCTTGAACGAAGTAGAGGCATTGGCGAATACGCCGACTTGCGGCGTGAGCTGATAGAGCAGGCCGGCGCGCTGGGTAAAGGCATCGTGGGTTTGCTCGGCTTTGGCGTGGTTGCGGGTGAAGTCGTCGATACGCTGCTCGAAATGCTCGAAGCGTGCGCCAACCATGCCGCGCAGGCGGTCGGTGAAGACGATCTGGTCTTGCAGGTTCAGCGCGTGGCTCTTGGTCTGTTCGAAGAAGTCGGTGCCGGAGCGCTGGCCGTTGGGCTTGGGTTGGCCGTAGACCGGGTTGTAGATGTCGATGGCGTAGGGGCTGCCGGCGATAGTGGTCACGCGCTCCTTCTTGCGGTAGTCCTCGTATTCGGTGCCGACCAGCAGTTCGTGCTGCCAACTGCCGATGTCGAACAGGCCGCGCAGTTCGAGTTGGGTAATGCTGTCGTGCCAACCGGTTGAGCGTTCGCGGTAGCGGCGGTTAACGGTATGACCGTCGATGTTCAGCGCACGGTTTTCCGAGGCGTCGCCCCACAGGCTGCCTTGTTTGTAGTGGCTGGCCAGGCGCAGTTTCCAGGCATCGTTGAGGTGATGCTCAAGGGTGGCCTGGAGACGGTTGTTGTGGTTGTCGATATCGCCGTCGTTGGGTTCGCCCAGGAAGGTGGAGCGAGATACGCCGGGGGCGTCGACGATGCCACGGTCGAAGGTCGAGCTGTGGCGGACGAATTCGCTTTCTACCAACAGGCTGGTGTCCGGGTCCAGTTGCCAACTGAACGAAGGCGCGACGAATACCCGCTTGCTCTGCACGTGATCGCGGAAGCTGTGGTTGTCTTCCACCGCCAGGTTGACCCGCGACAGCACGTTGCCTTCGCTGTCCAGCGGAGTGTTCACGTCCACGGCGGTGCGATAGCGGTCCCAACTGCCGGCGCTGGTCTGCACGGTGGTAAAGGCTTCTGGCTGGGGCTTCTTGGTGACGATATTCACGGTGCCACCCGGATCGCCGCGCCCATACAGGTTGGCGGCGGGGCCCTTGAGTACTTCGATGCGCTCGATATTGGCCGCGTCCGGTGTGCTCGGGTAGCCACGGTTGGCGCTGAAACCGTCTTGGTAGAACTCGGACGTGGTGAAGCCACGCACGCTGTATTCGTACAGAGTCAGGCCGCCGAAGTTGTTTTGCTTGGACACGCCGCCGGCAAATTCCAGGGCGCGTTCCACGTTGGTACTGCCCAGGTCCTTGAGCACTGTGGCGGGAATCACGCTGATGGATTGCGGGATGTCGCGAATGGCGGTGTCGGTTTTTGTCGCGCTGGCGGAGCGGGTGGCGCGGTAGCCTTTGACCGGGCCGGTGGCGGACTCATAGGCGTCGGTGGTGACGCTGATGGTGTCGAGTTCCAGGGTGTTTTCTTCGGCGAAGGCGGGGTCGAGCAGCAAACCCAAGGCCAGGCCAGCCATGGGGGCGATTCTTCGAGACGGCATGATAGAGCGTTCCAATAGCGATATTGAAACAATATAACATGCCTAATGAGAATGAATTGCTTCGAAACATCCGTTTACAGGTGCCCGGGAAGGGGCACCTGCAAGCGGCGACCTATTCCTCTTCTTTGACCGGCGCAGGCGGCGGACGCAGCCCGATTTCCGCCAGCAGCTTGATCTCCTTGCCGTTGCGCATCACCTGGATCGCCACCTTGTCGGTCGGCTTGATCCGCGCCACCTGGTTCATCGACTTGCGGCCATCACCGGCCGGTTCGCCGTTGATGCTGAGGATCACATCCCCCAGTTGCAGGCCGGCTTTCTGCGCCGGTCCATCGCGGAAGATCCCGGCGACCACGATGCCAGGGCGCCCGGTCAAGCCAAACGACTCGGCCAGCTCCTTGGTCAACGGCTGTACCTCGATCCCCAGCCAGCCGCGAATCACCTGGCCGTGCTCGATGATCGACTTCATCACCTCCATCGCCAGCTTCACCGGGATCGCAAACCCGATGCCCTGCGAGCCGCCGGACTTGGAGAAGATCGCCGTGTTGATGCCGGTCAGGTTGCCATTGGCGTCCACCAATGCGCCGCCGGAGTTGCCCGGGTTGATCGCCGCGTCGGTCTGGATGAAGTCTTCGTAGCTGTTAAGGCCCAGCTGGTTGCGCCCGGTGGCACTGATAATGCCCATGGTCACGGTCTGGCCCACGCCGAACGGGTTGCCGATGGCCAGCGCCACGTCACCCACGCGCAAACCGTCGGAACGGCCCAGGGTGATAGACGGCAGGCTCTTCAAGTCGATCTTCAATACCGCAAGGTCGGTTTCCGGGTCGCTGCCCACCACACGGGCCAGGGTTTCGCGACCGTCACGCAGGGCCACCACGATCTGGTCGGCGCCGGTGGTCACGTGGTTGTTGGTAAGGATGTAACCTTCGGGGCTCATGATCACCCCGGAACCCAGGCTGGACTCCATGCGACGCTGCTTGGGCCCGTTGTCACCGAAGTAACGGCGGAACTGCGGGTCTTCAAACAGTGGATGGGCCGGTTTGTTGATGACCTTGGTGGTGTACAGGTTGACCACGGCAGGGGCGGCGATCACCACGGCATCGGCGTAGGTCACCGGGCCTTGCACCACCGAGTTGCTTTGCGGCGCCTGTTGCAGGTTCACATCCAGGCTGGGCAGACCCACCAGCTCGGGGTAACGCTGAATAATCAGCATCGCGATCAGCACGCCAGCCAGCAATGGCCATCCAAAAAAACGCAGCGCCTTGAGCATCAAGTAAGTCCTGACAGGTTGCAGGGGGCGGGAGAGCGCCCATAATGTCGCGCATTATACGAGGCTGTGACGCCTGCGAACCGGATATTTAGGAGTCTTTTATGGCCGTCCCCCTTACCACCCTCGTCGAAGAAGCAGACCGCTACCTCGGCAGCGCAAAAATTGCCGATTACTGCCCCAATGGCCTGCAGGTCGAGGGCCGGCCACAGGTGATGCGCATCGTCAGCGGCGTGACCGCCAGCCAGGCTCTGTTGGACGCGGCCGTCGAAGCCCAGGCGGATCTGATCCTGGTGCACCATGGGTATTTCTGGAAAGGCGAAAACCCGTGCATCACCGGCATGAAGCAGCGCCGCCTGAAGACGCTGCTCAAGCACGACATCAGCCTGCTGGCCTACCACCTGCCGTTGGACCTGCACCCGGAGGTCGGCAACAACGTGCAGTTGGCCCGTCAACTGGACATCACCGTCGAAGGCCCGCTGGACCCGAGCAATCCCAAAATCGTCGGGCTGGTCGGCTCACTCGCCGAGCCGCTGTCGCCTCGCGACTTTGCACGCCGTGTACAGGAAGTCATGGGCCGTGAGCCGTTGCTGATCGAAGGCAGCGAGATGATCCGCCGCGTCGGCTGGTGCACCGGCGGTGGCCAGGGCTACATCGACGACGCGATTGCGGCCGGTGTCGACCTGTTCCTCAGCGGCGAAGCCTCCGAGCAGACCTTCCACAGCGCCCGCGAAAACGACATCAGCTTCATCGCCGCCGGTCACCATGCCACTGAGCGCTACGGCGTGCAGGCGCTGGGCGATTACCTGGCGCGGCGCTTCGCGTTGGAGCATTTGTTCATCGACTGCCCCAACCCAATCTAACAAACACCACCGAACAAATGTGGGAGGGGGCTTGCCCCCGATGGCGGTGGATCAGCTACTCATGCAGTGACTGACACATCGCTATCGGGGGCAAGCCCCCTCCCACACTTGACCGCGATTGACCCCAAACTCCGGGGTATATTCATATACCGTTTCGGTCTAGTAGGCCGCCTGAATAGAAGCAGGTGCTGTGCTAGCATGCCCCGCTCGAACACGGCCCGCTGGCCGTCCATAAGATCGTTTTTCCGTGAGTAACCATGGTCGACAAACTGACGCATCTGAAACAGCTGGAGGCGGAAAGCATCCACATCATCCGCGAGGTCGCCGCCGAGTTCGACAACCCGGTGATGCTCTACTCGATCGGTAAAGACTCCGCCGTGATGCTGCACCTGGCACGCAAGGCCTTCTTCCCGGGCAAGCTGCCGTTCCCGGTGATGCACGTCGACACCCGCTGGAAATTCCAGGAGATGTACACGTTCCGCGACAAGATGGTCAAAGAGCTGGGCCTGGACCTGATCACCCACATCAACCCGGACGGCGTGGCGCAGAACATCAACCCGTTCACCCACGGCAGCGCCAAGCACACCGACATCATGAAGACCGAAGGCCTCAAGCAGGCCCTGGACAAGCATGGTTTCGACGCAGCCTTTGGCGGTGCCCGTCGCGATGAAGAGAAATCCCGTGCCAAAGAGCGCGTGTACTCGTTCCGCGACAGCAAGCACCGCTGGGACCCGAAAAACCAGCGCCCCGAGCTGTGGAATGTCTACAACGGCAACGTCAACAAGGGCGAGTCGATCCGCGTGTTCCCGCTGTCCAACTGGACCGAGCTGGACATCTGGCAGTACATCTACCTGGAAGGCATCCCGATCGTACCGCTGTACTTCGCCGCCGAGCGTGAAGTGATCGAGAAGAACGGTACGTTGATCATGATCGACGACGACCGCATCCTCGAGCACCTGTCCGACGAAGACAAAGCCCGAATCGTCAAAAAGAAAGTACGTTTCCGTACCCTTGGCTGCTACCCGTTGACGGGCGCGGTGGAGTCCGAAGCCGAGACGCTGACGGACATCATTCAGGAAATGCTCCTGACGCGAACTTCCGAGCGCCAGGGCCGTGTCATCGACCACGATGGCGCAGGCTCGATGGAAGATAAAAAACGTCAAGGCTATTTCTAAGGGGCTGTCATGTCGCATGTATCTGATTTGATCAGCGAGGACATCCTCGCCTACCTGGGCCAGCACGAGCGCAAGGAAATGTTGCGCTTCCTGACCTGTGGCAACGTCGACGACGGCAAGAGCACCTTGATCGGGCGCCTGCTGCACGACTCCAAGATGATCTACGAAGATCACCTGGAAGCCATCACCCGCGATTCGAAGAAGTCCGGCACCACCGGTGACGACATCGACCTGGCCTTGCTGGTCGACGGCCTGCAGGCCGAGCGGGAGCAGGGCATCACCATCGATGTCGCCTACCGCTACTTCTCCACCGCCAAGCGCAAATTCATCATCGCCGACACCCCCGGCCATGAGCAGTACACCCGCAACATGGCCACCGGTGCGTCCACCTGTGACCTGGCGATCATCCTGATTGACGCGCGCTACGGCGTGCAGACCCAGACCCGTCGCCACAGCTTCATCGCCTCGTTGCTGGGCATCAAGCACATCGTGGTGGCCGTCAACAAGATGGACATCAACGGTTTCGACCAAGGCGTATTCGAGCAGATCAAGGCCGATTACCTGAAGTTCGCCGACGGTATCGCCTTCAAGCCGAGCACTCTGGCCTTCGTGCCGATGTCGGCGCTCAAGGGCGACAACGTGGTGAACAAGAGTGAGCGTTCGCCCTGGTACACCGGCCAGTCGCTGATGGAGATCCTCGAAACCGTCGAGATCGCCAACGATCGCAACTACACCGACCTGCGTTTCCCGGTGCAGTACGTCAATCGTCCGAACCTGAATTTCCGTGGTTTCGCCGGCACTCTGGCCAGCGGCATCGTGCACAAGGGCGACGAAGTCGTGGTGCTGCCGTCGGGCAAGAGCAGCCGCGTCAAATCCATCGTCACCTTCGAAGGTGAGCTGGAACAAGCAGGTCCCGGTCAGGCCGTGACCCTGACCATGGAAGACGAGATCGACATCTCCCGTGGCGACCTGCTGGTGCATGCCGACAACGTGCCGCAAGTGACCGACGCCTTCGACGCCATGCTGGTGTGGATGGCCGAAGAACCAATGCTGCCGGGCAAGAAATACGACATCAAGCGCGCCACCAGCTACGTGCCGGGTTCCATCACCAGCATCGTGCATCGCGTGGACGTGAACACCCTTGCCGAAGGCCCGGCGAGCTCGCTGCAACTGAACGAGATCGGTCGCGTCAAGGTCAGCCTCGACGCCGCTATCGCGTTGGACGGTTACGACAGCAACCGCACCACCGGTGCGTTTATCGTCATCGACCGTTTGACCAATGGCACAGTGGCTGCGGGCATGATTATCTCCCCGCCGGTCGGTCACAGCAGCGCGGCGAAGCACGGCAAGTTGGCCCATGTGTCCACCGAAGAACGTGCCCAGCGCTTCGGCCAGCAACCGGCCACCGTGTTGTTCAGCGGCCTGTCCGGCGCTGGCAAGAGCACCCTGGCCTACGCCGTTGAACGCAAGCTGTTCGACATGGGCCGTGCGGTGTTCGTGCTGGATGGCCAGAACCTGCGCCACGACCTGAACAAGGGCTTGCCGCAGGACCGTGCCGGCCGTACCGAGAACTGGCGTCGTGCCGCGCATGTGGCGCGTCAGTTCAACGAAGCGGGCCTGCTGACCCTGGCTGCGTTCGTTGCGCCGGATGCCGAAGGCCGTGAACAGGCCAAGGCGTTGATCGGCGGCGATCGCCTGCTGACCGTCTATGTGCAGGCCTCGCCACTGGTGTGCGCCGAGCGTGATCCGCAAGGCTTATACGCGGCCGGTGGGGATAACATCCCGGGCGAATCCTTCCCGTACGACGTGCCGTTGAATGCCGATCTGGTGATCGACACCCAGGCCCTGTCGCTGGAAGACAGCGTCAAGCAAGTGCTGGAGCTGTTGCGTCAGCGCGGCGCGATCTAAAGCCTGTTGCAATCAAATGTGGGAGGGGGCTTGCCCCCGATAGCGGAGTGTCAGTCAGTACATCTGTTACTGATCCGCCGCCATCGGGGGCAAGCCCCCTCCCACATTTTTGATCATTGTTTGCCTGGGAATTCTTTGTGCAGTTGCTCCAGTAGCTGATCCTTCTGTTCCCAGAGTTGGTTGATCCACCCCTGGAACGCCAACCGATACTCCCCATCCTGCTCATAATTCTTGCCAATGAATTCGGCCGGGATCTGCACCTCTTCAAACTGCACCACCACGTCCTGCACATTCCCGCACAGCAAATCCCAATACCCTGGGCGCCCAGCCGGGTAGTGAATGGTCACGTTCACCAGTGACTTCAACTGCTCCCCCATGGCATCCAGCACAAACGCGATACCACCGGCCTTGGGCTTGAGCAGGTAGCGGAACGGTGATTTCTGCTGGGCATGTTTACCGGCAGTAAACCGCGTGCCCTCGGCAAAGTTGAAAATGCCCACTGGGTTGTCGCGAAACTTCGCGCAGGTCTTGCGAGTGGTTTCCAGGTCCTTGCCTTTCTTTTCCGGGTGCTTCTCCAGGTAGGCCTTGGTGTAGCGCTTCATGAACGGAAAGCCCAGCGCCCACCACGCCAGGCCAATCACCGGCACCCAGATCAGCTCCTGCTTGAGGAAGAACTTCAGTGGGCGAATCCGCCGGTTCAGCACGTATTGCAGCACCATGATGTCGACCCAGCTCTGGTGGTTGCTGGTGACCAGGTACGAGTGCTGGTAGTCCAGCCCTTCCAGCCCGGTGAGGTGCCAGCGCGTGCGTCGCACCAGGTTCATCCAGCCCTTGTTGTTGGTCACCCAGGCCTCATGGGTGTGGTTCATCAGCCATTCGCTGAAGCGCTTGGCAAACGGCAGGGCCTTGAACAACGCCACGATGAACAGGAACGAACACAACAGGATCGTGTTCAGCGCCAGCAACAGCGACGCGATCACCCCGCGTACGGCGGCAGGTAGAAAATCCAGCATTTAGATATCCATAGGTCGGTTGGCGGCTTGGATCGCAGTGAGTGCGATGGTGTACACGATATCGTCCACCTGGGCGCCGCGCGGCAGGTCGTTGACCGGTTTGCGCAGGCCCTGGAGCATCGGCCCCAAGCTCACGCAATCGGCACTGCGCTGCACGGCCTTGTGCGTGGTGTTGCCGGTGTTCAGATCGGGGAACACGAACACCGTGGCCTTGCCGGCGACCTGGCTGTTGGGCGCCAGTTGCCGGGCCACGTTTTCGTTGGCGGCGGCGTCGTATTGCAGCGGGCCGTCGATCAGCAGCGAGCTTTGCTGTTCGTGGGCGAGCAGGGTGGCTTCGCGGACTTTCTCCACTTCTTCGCCGCTGGCCGAATCGCCGCTGGAATAGCTGATCATCGCCACGCGCGGGGTGATGCCGAACGCGGCTGCCGAGTCGGCGCTTTGCAGGGCAATCTCTGCCAGTTCGGCGGCGCTCGGGTGCGGGTTCATCACGCAGTCGCCGTACACCAGCACCTGCTCGGGGAACAGCATGAAGAATACCGATGACACCAGGGTGCAGCCCGGTGCGGTCTTGATCAGCTGCAGGGCAGGGCGGATGGTGTTGGCGGTGGAGTGAATGACGCCGGACACCAGGCCGTCCACCTCATCCAGTGCGAGCATCATGGTGGCGATCACCACGGTGTCTTCCAGCTGTTGCTCAGCCATGGGGGCGTTGAGGCTTTTGCTCTTGCGCAGCGCCACCATCGGCTCGACATAGCGTTGGCGGATCAGGTCCGGGTCGAGAATCTCCAGGCCTTCGGGCAATTCGATGCCCTGGGCGCGGGCAACCGCTTCCACATCAGCCGGCTTGGCCAGCAGCACGCAGCGGGCAATGCCCCGTGCCTGGCAGATCGCGGCGGCTTGCACGGTCAGCGGCTCGCTGCCTTCGGGCAGCACGATGCGCTTGTTGGCGGCCTGGGCGCGCTGGATCAATTGGTAGCGGAACACCGCCGGTGACAGACGCATCTCCCGTGGCGTGCCGCAACGTTGGTGCAGCCAGCGCGCGTCGAGGTGGCTGGCGACGAAATCGGTGATGATTTCCGCGCGCTCGCGGTCATCAATCGGGATTTCCTTGTTGAGGCTGTTGAGCTGGTTGGCGGTGTCGTAGGAGCCGGTGCTCACCGACAGCACCGGTAGCCCGGCCTGGAACGCGCCACGGCACAGCTCCATGATGCGCGGGTCGGGCAGGGTGTCGCTGGTCAGCAGCAGGCCGGCCAGGGGCACGCCGTTGATCGCGGCCAGGCTGACGGCGAGGATGATGTCGTCGCGGTCGCCGGGGGTCACCACCAGCACACCGGGCTTGAGCAGCTCCACGGTGTTGCGCATGGTGCGCGCGCAAATGATGATCTTGGTCATGCGCCGGGTTTCGTAGTCGCCGGCGTTGAGGATCTGGGCGCCCATCAGGTCGGCCACGTCGCGGGTACGCGGTGCGTTGAGTTCCGGCTGATAGGGAATGCAGCCGAGCAGGCGGAAATCACCGCTGCGCAACAGTGGCGAATGTTCCTTGAGGCGTGCCGAGAAGGCTTCCATGCTTTCGTCGGTGCGCACCTTGTTGAGGATCACGCCGAGCACTTTCGGGTCTTTCGGGCCGCCGAACAGCTGGGCCTGCAATTCCACGCGACCGGAGAGCTCGGTGAGCACCTCGTTTTCCGGGGCGGACACCAGGATTACCTCCGCATCCAGGCTCTTGGCCAGGTGCAGGTTGACCCGTGCCGCATAGCTGGCGCTGCGGGTGGGCACCATGCCTTCGACGATCAATACGTCCTTGCCCACCGCGGCTTGCTGGTAAAGGGTGATGATCTCTTCGAGCAACTCGTCGAGCTGGCCGTCGCCGAGCATGCGCTCTACGTGGGCCAGGCCCAGAGGCTGTGGCGGCTTGAGGCCGTGGGTGCGCGCCACCAGTTCGGTGGAGCGCTCGGGGCCGGTGTCGCCGGGGTGCGGCTGGGCAATCGGCTTGAAAAAGCCGACTTTCAGTCCGGCTCGCTCAAGGGTACGCACCAGCCCAAGGCTGATGGAGGTCAGACCCACACCAAAATCGGTGGGCGCGATAAAAAAAGTCTGCATGCGGATTCTCTGGAGGTGCATGGCTAGGGTGACGCTCTATGGCTGAGCGTCTACCGCGAATCAGGCGCCAAGGTTATCGTTAATCGCGCTCCTGCGCACACCAGCCGCAGGCAAAGGGCTGGCCTAATTTTTCAATACGTTGCGCGGGGTCCAGCACCCAGGCGCGTGACTGCCAGGGTGGCTGGTGGCGCAGGTGCTGGGTGTGGCCGCAGGACAGCTCGGCGACCCAGTGCTGGTCGTCGTCCTGGTGGAACCCGATGATGAAGGATGCCGTTGATCGGTCCCGTCTGTCCGGGTTCTGTTCGCTTTCGGGCAAATCCTTGTTTAGACTTGTCCGTTCTTCATTCTTATGCAAAAGGTCTCGCCCCATGACGATCGCCGCTAACAAGGCTGTCTCCATCGACTATACCCTGACCAACGACGCTGGTGAGGTCATCGACAGCTCAGCCGGCGGCGCGCCGCTGGTCTACCTGCAAGGCGCAGGTAACATCATCCCAGGCCTGGAAAAGGCCCTGGAAGGCAAGAGCGTCGGTGATGAGCTGACCGTTGCCGTAGAACCTGAAGATGCCTACGGCGAGTACTCGGCCGAACTGGTCAGCACCCTGAGCCGCAGCATGTTCGAAGGTGTCGACGAGCTGGAAGTGGGCATGCAGTTCCACGCTTCCGCGCCGGACGGCCAAATGCAGATCGTCACCATCCGTGATCTGGACGGCGACGACGTCACCGTCGACGGCAACCACCCGCTGGCTGGTCAGCGCCTGAACTTCCAAGTGAAGATCGTTGCCATCCGCGACGCTTCCCAGGAAGAAGTGGCTCACGGCCACGTTCACGGTGAAGGCGGTCACCACCATTGATTGTGGTTTGATCAATCGGTAGCAAAAACGCCCCGACTGGTTCGGGGCGTTTTTTTGCGCTTGAAAAAATGTGGGAGGGGGCTTGCCCCCTCCCACAACAAAAATGCCCCGGACCTTTCGGTACGGGGCATTTCTTAACTGTTTCGCAACCGGGGCTGCGTAGCAGTTGTTACCACTTAGGCTGCAGCAGCAACGCTCAGAGCCTTGATGTGGCCATTCAGGCGGCTCTTATGGCGAGCGGCCTTGTTCTTGTGGATGATGCCTTTATCGGCCATACGGTCGATAACTGGCACAGCCAGAACGTAAGCAGCTTGGGCTTTTTCAGCGTCTTTGGTGTCGATGGCTTTAACTACATTCTTGATGTAGGTACGAACCATGGAACGCAGGCTGGCGTTGTGGCTGCGACGCTTCTCAGCCTGTTTTGCACGTTTTTTGGCGGAAGGTGTGTTGGCCACCGTCGAGCTCCTCGAAAGACTTTTTAGGAAATAGCAAACAAAATAGGCCGCGAATCATGCCGATGACTTGATGGGTTGTCAAGGGCGGCTGATGCGAACTGCTGAGTGGTCGATCTGAAGAGGCGGGTGATTTATTTCCGGCGCTTGACCTGTAAACTCGCGAGCTTTGGCTCTGTGCTGTTGCAGGCGCGCAGTATCGCATAAGTGGGCGCTTTGTACGCCTGCTCTTTATCTAAAGGCGCAAACTCTTTCAATGAATCTGCTCAAATCGTTGGCCGCCGTCAGCTCTATCACGATGATCTCCCGGGTTCTGGGGTTTGTGCGTGACACCCTGCTGGCGCGCATTTTTGGCGCCAGCATGGCCACGGATGCCTTCTTTATTGCGTTTAAATTGCCCAACCTGCTGCGGCGGATCTTCGCCGAAGGCGCGTTCTCCCAAGCCTTCGTGCCGATCCTGGCCGAGTACAAGACCCAGCAGGGCGAGGAGGCGACCCGCACCTTTATTGCCTACGTTTCTGGCTTGCTGACCCTGGTGCTGATGCTGGTGACGATCCTGGGCATGCTCGCGGCGCCCTGGGTGATCTGGGCCACGGCCCCCGGTTTTGCCAATACCCCGGAAAAATTCGCACTCACCACCGATCTGCTGCGAGTGACCTTTCCTTATATATTGCTGATCTCCCTGTCGTCCCTGGCCGGAGCCATCCTCAATACCTGGAACCGCTTCTCGGTGCCGGCCTTCGTGCCGACCCTGCTGAACGTCAGCATGATCATCTTCGCGCTGTTTCTCACGCCGTACTTCGACCCGCCGGTGATGGCGCTCGGCTGGGCCGTATTGGCCGGTGGCCTGGCGCAACTGCTCTACCAACTGCCGCACCTGAAAAAAATCGGCATGCTCGTGTTGCCGCGCCTGAACCTCAAGGACACTGGCGTGTGGCGCGTGATGCGCAACATGTTGCCGGCGATCCTCGGCGTGTCGGTCAGCCAGATTTCGCTGATCATCAACACCGCATTCGCCTCGCTGCTGGTATCGGGCTCGGTGTCGTGGATGTACTACGCCGACCGCCTGATGGAGCTGCCATCCGGCGTGCTCGGCGTGGCCCTGGGCACGATTTTGTTGCCGACCCTGTCACGCACATACGCCAGCAAGGACCGCCAGGAATACTCGCGCATCCTCGATTGGGGCCTGCGCCTGTGCTTCGTGCTGGTGTTGCCGTGCGCCCTGGCCCTGGGAATTCTGGCCGAGCCGCTGACCTTGTCGCTGTTCCAATACGGCCAGTTCGATGCCCATGACGCCTTGATGACGCAGCACGCGCTGGTCGCCTATTCCGTCGGTCTGCTCGGCATCATCGTGATCAAGGTGCTTGCGCCAGGCTTCTATGCCCAGCAAAACATCCGTACACCGGTAAAAATCGCGATTTTCACGCTGATCGTCACGCAACTGCTCAACCTAGTGTTCATTGGCCCGCTGGCCCATGCCGGCCTGGCCCTGGCCATCAGTGCGGGCGCGTGCATCAACGCAGGGCTTTTGTTTTACCAGTTGCGCAAGCAGCAGATGTTCCAGCCACAGGCCGGCTGGGGCCTGTTTACCCTCAAGCTGCTGGTAGCGGTTGGGGCGATGTCGGCGGTGTTGCTGGGGTTGATGCACTTCATGCCGGCTTGGGATGAGGGCCATATGCTCGAGCGCTTCCTGCGCCTGGGCGTTCTGGTCGTTGCGGGTGTGGTGGTGTACTTCGGGATGTTGCTGCTGCAGGGCTTCCGCCTGCGGGATTTCAATCGCAAGTCCCTGGGTTAGAGAGTTTGCCGCGATAAAACGGTTGTTTTATCGATTCGACCCATTTGGCCTGTTCAGTTGCCTGTCGTCCGGGGCCGGGTGTGGTTATAATCGACCACTTTATGAGCAAGAAGCGCGTTATGCAGCTGGTTCGAGGTCTCCACAACCTGCGCCCCGAGCATCGGGGCTGCGTCGCCACTATTGGCAACTTTGACGGTGTTCACCGTGGCCACCAGGCTATCCTGGCTCGGCTGCGCGAACGTGCGGTCGAGTTGGGCGTGCCCAGCTGCGTGGTGATTTTCGAGCCGCAGCCACGGGAATACTTCACGCCCGAGACTGCGCCGGCACGCCTGGCCCGTCTGCGTGACAAGTTGCAACTGCTGGCGGAAGAAGGTGTGGACCGCGTCCTCTGCCTGGCTTTCAACCAGCGTTTGCAAAGCCTCAGTGCGGCCGAGTTCGTCGACCGCATCCTGGTCGATGGCCTGGGCGTACAGCATCTGGAGGTCGGCGACGACTTCCGTTTCGGTTGTGACCGGGTCGGGGATTTCGATTTCCTGCAACAGGCCGGCGTCAACCAGGGGTTTACCGTCGAAGCCGCGCAAACCGTCGAACTGGACGGCCTGCGCGTGAGCAGTACCCAGGTGCGTAACGCACTGGCCGCTGCCGACTTCGCCTTGGCCGAGCGTTTGCTCGGTCGCCCGTTCCGCATTGCCGGGCGGGTCCTGCACGGCCAGAAGCTGGCGCGCCAACTGGGCACGCCAACCGCCAACGTGCAACTCAAGCGCCGTCGTGTGCCGCTGACCGGGGTTTACCTGGTGAGCGTCGACATCGACGGCCAATCGTGGCCGGGAGTCGCCAACATAGGCGTCAGGCCCACGGTTGCAGGTGATGGCAAGGCCCACCTGGAAGTACACCTGCTGGATTTTGCCGGTGATCTGTATGACCGGCGTTTGACGGTGGTTTTCCACCAGAAGCTGCGTGAAGAGCAGCGTTTCGCCTCCCTCGAGGCGTTGAAAACGGCGATCAATGCGGATGTCGCCGCCGCCCGTGCACTAGCCGCACCTAGCGCCCATCGCTAACCGAAGAGCCTTAAATGACCGACTATAAAGCCACGTTAAACCTTCCGGACACCGCCTTCCCAATGAAGGCCGGCCTGCCACAGCGCGAACCGCAGATCCTGCAGCGCTGGGACAGTATTGGCCTGTACGGAAAGTTGCGCGAGATTGGCAAGGATCGTCCGAAATTCGTCCTGCACGACGGCCCTCCTTACGCCAACGGTACGATTCACATCGGTCATGCGCTGAACAAGATTCTCAAGGACATGATCCTGCGCTCGAAAACCCTGTCGGGCTTCGACGCGCCTTATGTCCCGGGTTGGGACTGCCACGGCCTGCCGATCGAACACAAAGTCGAAGTGACCTACGGCAAGAACCTGGGCGCGGATAAAACCCGCGAACTGTGCCGTGCCTACGCCTCCGAGCAGATCGAAGGGCAGAAGTCCGAGTTCATCCGCCTGGGCGTGCTGGGCGAGTGGGACAACCCGTACAAGACCATGAACTTCAAGAACGAGGCCGGTGAAATCCGCGCCTTGGCCGAAATCGTCAAGGGCGGTTTCGTGTTCAAGGGCCTCAAGCCCGTGAACTGGTGCTTCGACTGCGGTTCGGCCCTGGCTGAAGCGGAAGTCGAGTACGAAGACAAGAAGTCCTCGACCATCGACGTGGCCTTCCCGGTCGCCGATGACGCCAAGCTGGCCGAGGCCTTCGGCCTGGCAAGCCTGGGCAAGCCGGCCGCCATCGTGATCTGGACCACCACCCCGTGGACCATCCCGGCCAACCAGGCGCTGAACGTGCACCCGGAATTCACCTACGCCCTGGTGGACGTCGGTGACCGCCTGCTGGTGCTGGCCGAAGAAATGGTCGAAGCCTGCCTGGCCCGCTACGAGCTGCAAGGTTCGGTGATCGCCACCACCACCGGCTCCGCGCTGGAACTGATCAATTTCCGCCACCCGTTCTATGACCGCCTGTCGCCGGTATACCTGGCTGACTACGTCGAACTGGGTTCGGGTACCGGCATCGTGCACTGCTCGCCGGCCTACGGCGTGGACGACTTCGTCATCTGCAAGAAGTACGGCCTGGTCAACGACGACATCATCAACCCGGTGCAAAGCAACGGCGTCTATGTGTCTTCGCTGGAGTTCTTCGGCGGTCAGTTCATCTTCAAGGCCGACCAGCCGATCATCGACAAGTTGCGCGAAGTCGGTGCGCTGATGCAGACCGCGACCATCCAGCACAGCTACATGCACTGCTGGCGCCACAAGACCCCGCTGATCTATCGCGCCACCGCGCAGTGGTTCATCGGCATGGACAAAGAACCGACCAGCGGCGACACCCTGCGTGTCCGCTCGCTCAAAGCCATCGAAGACACCAAGTTCGTCCCGGCCTGGGGCCAGGCGCGCCTGCACTCCATGATCGCCAACCGCCCTGACTGGTGCATCTCGCGCCAGCGTAACTGGGGTGTGCCGATCCCGTTCTTCCTGAACAAGGAAAGCGGCGAGTTGCACCCACGTACCGTCGAACTGATGGAACAAGTGGCCCAGCGTGTCGAACAGGAAGGCATCGAAGCCTGGTTCAAGCTGGACGCTGCCGAGTTGCTGGGCGATGAAGCGCCGCAGTACGACAAGATCAGCGACACCCTCGACGTGTGGTTTGACTCCGGCACTACGCACTGGCACGTGCTGCGCGGCTCGCACCCGATGGGTCACGAAACCGGCCCGCGTGCCGACCTGTATCTGGAAGGCTCGGACCAACACCGTGGCTGGTTCCACTCGTCGTTGCTGACCGGTTGCGCCATCGACAACCACGCGCCGTACCGCGAACTGCTGACTCACGGCTTCACCGTCGACGAGACAGGCCGCAAGATGTCCAAGTCGCTGAAGAACGTGATCGAGCCGAAGAAGATCAACGACACCCTGGGCGCCGACATCATGCGTCTGTGGGTCGCGTCGACTGACTACTCGGGCGAAATCGCCGTATCGGACCAGATCCTGGCCCGCAGCGCCGATGCCTACCGACGTATCCGTAATACCGCGCGCTTCCTGCTGTCGAACCTGACCGGTTTCAACCCGGCCACCGACATCCTGCCGGCCGAGGACATGCTCGCGCTGGACCGTTGGGCCGTGGACCGTACCCTGTTGCTGCAACGCGAGTTGCAGGAAAACTACGGCGAATACCGTTTCTGGAACGTCTACTCGAAGATCCACAACTTCTGCGTGCAGGAGTTGGGTGGTTTCTACCTCGACATCATCAAGGACCGCCAGTACACCACCGGCGCCAACAGCAAGGCGCGCCGTTCGGCGCAGACCGCGCTGTACCACATCAGCGAAGCGCTGGTGCGCTGGATCGCACCGATCCTGGCGTTCACCGCCGACGAGCTGTGGGAATACCTGCCGGGCGAGCGCAACGAGTCGGTGATGCTCAACACCTGGTACGAGGGCCTGACCGAACTGCCGGCCGACTTCGAACTGGGCCGCGAGTACTGGGAAGGCGTGATGGCCGTGAAGGTTGCGGTGAACAAGGAGCTGGAAGTGCAACGTGCGGCCAAGGCCGTAGGTGGCAACCTGCAAGCCGAAGTCACCCTGTTCGCCGAGGACGGTCTCACCGCCGACCTGGCCAAGCTGAGCAACGAACTGCGCTTCGTGCTGATCACCTCCACTGCAAGCCTGGCGCCATTCGCCCAGGCCCCGGCGGACGCGGTTGCCACCGAAGTGCCGGGCCTCAAGCTCAAAGTGGTCAAGTCGGCCTTCCCTAAGTGCGCCCGTTGCTGGCACTGTCGTGAAGACGTTGGCGTGAACCCCGAGCATCCGGAAATCTGCGGTCGTTGCGTCGACAACATCTCGGGTGCTGGCGAGGTTCGCCACTATGCCTAACGCCAGCCGTTTCGGACGTTTGGGCTGGCTCGTATTGAGTGTGCTGGTCCTGGTCATCGACCAGGTCAGCAAGGCTCATTTCGAAGGCTCCCTGCAGATGTTCCAGCAAATTGTGGTGATCCCGGATTACTTCAGCTGGACCCTGGCCTACAACACCGGCGCCGCCTTCAGCTTCCTGGCTGACAGCGGTGGCTGGCAGCGCTGGCTATTCGCCCTCATCGCCGTGGTGGTCAGCGCAGTGCTGGTGGTGTGGCTCAAGCGCCTGGGGCGCGATGACACCTGGTTGGCCATCGCGTTGGCCCTGGTCTTGGGCGGCGCGCTCGGCAACCTGTATGACCGCATCGCCCTGGGCCATGTGATCGACTTCATCCTGGTGCATTGGCAGAACCGCCATTACTTCCCGGCGTTCAACTTCGCCGACAGCGCCATCACCGTCGGTGCAATCATGCTGGCGCTGGATATGTT
Organism: Pseudomonas allii; assembly: GCF_055380095.1. Classification (NCBI taxonomy): domain Bacteria; kingdom Pseudomonadati; phylum Pseudomonadota; class Gammaproteobacteria; order Pseudomonadales; family Pseudomonadaceae; genus Pseudomonas; species Pseudomonas allii. The sequence continues at coordinate 882,832 of NZ_AP039450.1, forward strand.
CAAAAGCAAGAAAACCGGAGAGACCGTCAATGACTGATCAGGTATTGGCTGAGCAACGCATCGGCCAGAACACGGAAGTCACTTTGCACTTTGCACTGCGCCTGGAGAATGGCGACACGGTCGACAGCACGTTCGACAAAGCCCCGGCCACCTTCAAGGTCGGCGACGGCAACCTGCTGCCGGGTTTCGAAGCGGCCCTGTTCGGCTTCAAGGCCGGCGACAAGCGAACCCTGCAGATCCTGCCGGAAAACGCCTTTGGCCAGCCCAACCCGCAAAACGTACAGATCATCCCGCGTTCGCAGTTCCAGGACATGGACCTGTCGGAAGGCCTGCTGGTGATCTTCAACGATGCGGCGAATACCGAGCTGCCGGGTGTGGTGAAAACCTTCGATGACGCGCAAGTGACCATCGACTTCAACCACCCGTTGGCCGGTAAAACCTTGACCTTTGACGTTGAAATCATCGACGTTAAAGCGCTCTGATCAACGACGCACAATTAAATGTGTGAAGTGGGCTTGTGTGGGAGGGGCGGTGCGACGATTCGACTTGCCCCCGATAGCGGTGGAATAGTCAGGGGTTTGTTTACTGACCCACCGCCATCGGGGGCAAGTCGAATCGTCGCACCGTCCCTCCCTCCTTTGATCTTCATTTTCGGTTGGGTTAGCGTCACACCAGACCCAAATAGCTGCAAGACACGAGGCACAGCATGCAAATCAAACTCGCCAACCCCCGTGGCTTCTGCGCCGGTGTGGACCGGGCGATCGAAATCGTCAACCGCGCCCTGGAAGTCTTCGGGCCGCCGATTTACGTGCGTCATGAAGTCGTCCACAACAAATTCGTGGTCGAAGACCTGCGCGCCCGCGGCGCCATCTTTGTCGAAGAGCTGGATCAGGTACCGGACGATGTGATCGTCATCTTCAGCGCCCACGGTGTTTCCCAGGCGGTGCGTACCGAAGCGGCAGGCCGCGGCCTGAAAGTCTTCGATGCTACCTGCCCACTGGTCACCAAGGTGCACATCGAAGTCGCGCGCTACAGCCGTGATGGTCGCGAGTGCATCCTGATCGGCCACGCCGGCCACCCGGAAGTCGAAGGCACCATGGGTCAGTACGACGCCAGCAATGGCGGGGCCATTTACCTGGTGGAAGACGAAAAAGACGTCGCCAGCCTGCAGGTACAGAACCCCGAGCGCCTGGCATTCGTGACTCAGACAACCCTGTCCATGGACGACACCAGCCGCGTGATCGACGCGCTGCGCAGTCGCTTCCCGGCCATTGGCGGCCCGCGCAAGGACGACATCTGCTACGCCACCCAGAACCGCCAGGACGCGGTCAAGCAACTGGCAGACGAATGCGATGTGGTCCTGGTGGTCGGCAGCCCCAACAGTTCCAACTCCAACCGCTTGCGTGAGCTGGCTGAGCGCATGGCGACGCCGGCGTACCTGATCGACGGTGCCGAAGACATGCAGCGCCGCTGGTTCGATGGCGTCGAGCGCATTGGCATCACGGCGGGTGCTTCGGCCCCGGAAGTGCTGGTGCGCGGTGTTATCCAGCAGTTGCACGCCTGGGGCGCCACCGGTGCCGATGAACTGGCTGGCCGCGAAGAGAACATCACATTCTCCATGCCCAAGGAGCTGCGGGTTCGCTCGCTGCTGTGAAAACCCGGTGTGCCGGATCAACTCCGGCACAATGCCTGCTCGGCACGCTCGCTGCGCAGGCTGATGCGCCCGCTGGGTGCCAGCACTACCTGATGCAGGCTCTGCGCCTGGTCCGTGGCACATACATGCACGGTGCCGGCACGGAAGCCTCCCCCTGAAAAGATGGGCTCACCCAGCCCGCTGAAGCGCACCTGGTTCTTGAGCGGCCCATTGCCCACGATCAGCACTTGCCTGCTGGCCTGGTGCTCCAGCAGTACCGGGTTGTCATCGTCCAGGGGGCCACGCCCGCTGATGTCCACGATGACCCGCCAGCCCAGGCCCCAATTATCCTTCAATGCGTGAATGACCACCGCCCGGTTGCGTGCAATGGCTTCGGTGCGTGCATAACGCAGGCCTTGCGCCAAGGACTGTGCTGCGCTCTGTCGCTGCTGTGACTCCAGCAGGCTCTTGAAGCTCGGCACCGCCAGGTTGGCCAGGATGCCGCTTACGATCAGCCCCAGCAGCAGTTCGATCAAGGTGAACCCTCGTTGTTGCATGTGCCATCCCTCCGTGGATTTGGGTGCAGTCCTAGGTATAGCGTCCCGTCTGTGGTGCGGATGATGGCCTTCATGTCCAAAGTATTTCCCTTTGTTCCGGTTGCAGCGCAGGTGAAAAACCGGCGCTAGTCTTGGGCCGCACAGCAGGGTTTACCTGCTCTTTTTCGGACCTCGACACGGATGACGACGGTAATGCTTGCCTGCACGAACACCTGTTTGCCCAACGCCTTATCCCGCTACCAAGCCGGTACGACACTGATCGAAGTGCTGGTCGCAGTGTTGATTCTCACCATTGGCCTGCTGGGTGCGGCGGTGATCCAACTCAACGCGCTCAGGTATACCGACAGTTCCAGGATGACCAACCAGGCCAGTTTCATTGCCTACGACATGCTCGACCGGATCCGTGCCAATTCCGGCGCCGACTACACGTGGGGGCGGGCCGAGCGTGCCTTGGTCAGCAACGTTACCGCCAGCGTGCGCGACCTGGATTTGCATGATTTTGAGGCCAACATTCTCGGTTTTGCCGGGGAGAGCGCCAAAGGCGCGGTGTCGATCAGTGGCGGCGAGGTGACCGTCAGCATCAGTTGGGATGACAGTCGAGGTACTGGCAGGCCGGGCGCCTGGGAAACCTTCACCCTGACCAGTCGCATCCGCGATGAACCGGGAGTGGCGCAGTGAGGTGTCTTGTTCGAGGTTTCAGCCTGGTGGAGTTGCTGCTGGCCTTGGCGATGGGGTTGGTGCTGGTGCTCTGGGCCAGCCAGGTGACAATCAACGCCAGGGCCACCAACGCCAGCCAGCAGGCCGCTTTGTTGATGCAGGATGATGCGCGGTTTGTGCTGGGCAAGCTGCTCCAGGATATCCGTCAGGCGGGTATGTTCGGTTGTCTGGCGACAGCGTTTATCGACAACGCTCCACCTGCTTTTGACCGGCCTGTCGCTTGGCGTGTCGGAGGTGGATCAATCTCGCTGACGCTGGTGACCGCGGATGTCACCGTGGGGAGCGGCACGCCTGACTGGACTGTATTGTCCGATTGCACAGGCACTGCCCACGCCTACGCTGGAAGCGCCCCTGCATCGGCGCCCGGGCAAATCCGGTTTGCGTTACGCCAAGTTACCTACACCTTCGAAGCAGGGCAGTTGAAAGTCAGTACGCCTGCATCACCCGCCAAGGCGGTATTGGTGGATAACGTGAAGGCGTTCGATATCAGTTTTGGCGTGTCTGCCAAGCCTGCGTCAACGGAGGTGGTGCGCTACGACACCAGCCCTGCCGACGAATCCTTGATACGCAGTGTGCGCATTGTGATGACGCTGCAAGACCCTACCGCCCGGGTGAAAGATCAAACCTACAGCGTCGTGGCGGCGCTGCGGAACCGGCTGGGGTAGGGCTGCCATGACACTTGCAGAAGGTTTTCGTCTACGACAGGCAGGCATGGTGCTGCTGGTCAGCCTGGTGTTGCTGCTGCTGTTATCGCTGATCGGCTTGTCCTCGATGCAGGCTGCGCTCACTCAGCAAAAGATTGCCGGTAGTTTCTGGCACCGTAATCAGTCGCTGCAAAGTGCCGAGAGTGGCCTGAGACGCGGGGAATCTGCCGTACAGCGCTCATTTGCAGCGTTGCCGCTATGCCAATCGATCGTCGACTGTGCACCACCGGAGGCGGCATTTTTGGTGGTCGGGCCTGGAGTGGACCCTGTTTCAGGCATCAGTTGGGTGGCACTGAAAGGCGGCTTATACGGGGTTCAATCCCTCGGGCCTGCGGTAGGGCTCGCGCATTTGCCAGCGCAAATCCCTGCAGCGGTGTATCGAGTGACGGCAGTCGGGCTGCACGGGCAATTGCGCACGGTGCTGGAGAGTACCTATGCGCGGGTAGAAGAGGAGGGTGGCTCGCGGTTTCGGCGAGTGGCATGGCGACAACTTCAATAAGGAGTAGTGGAATGGGCATGGACAGCCAGGGTTTTACCCTGATCGAGTTACTGATCGCCGTGGTGATCATTGCGGTTCTGGCCGGGATTGCTTACCCCGGATACACCGGCCATCTGAAAAAAGTCTATCGCGCTGAAATCGTCGCGCTGTTGACCGAGCAAGCCCAGCATCTGGAGCGTTTTTATGCGAGGAACGGCAGTTTTATTGATGCAGGCGGCGTCAGTGCAGGCAATGATCGCTATAGAATCACTGCTGCATTGAACCCTCAGGACTTCCAACTGGTGGCCACACCGGTCGCCGACTCGGTGATGGCTGGCGATCCTTGCGGTGATTTCGGCCTGACCGGCACGGGCACGCGGACCAACCCGGGCGCCGCGCCGCAGATGTCGCGCAAGCTGTGCTGGGGGCAATGATGAGGGTGCTGGATGATTGGGCGCCGGGTGCGCTTGTTCCTATTTATCGGCTGGATCAAATGATGGCAGAGCAACAGCAGGTAGTGATTGTCGGTGGCGGAGTCATCGGTTTGTTGACGGCGTTCAACCTCGCGACCCAAGGGCAGGCGGTGGTGTTGCTGGAGCGTGCTGGATTGGGACAGGAATCCTCCTGGGCCGGCGGCGGTATCGTTTCGCCTCTGTATCCGTGGCGCTACAGCCCGGCGGTCACGGCCCTGGCTCATTGGTCCCAGGATTTTTATCCACAGCTGGCGCAGCGTCTGTTCGCTGCGACGGGCGTTGATCCGGAGGTTCACACCACGGGCTTGTACTGGCTCGATCTGGATGACGAAGCCGAGGCCCTGGCTTGGGCCACGCGTGAAGGCCGGCCCTTGAGCAAAGTGGACGTGTCGGCCGCCCATGACGCCGTTCCGGTGCTGGGCGGCGGTTATTCCCAGGCGATCTACATGGCCAACGTTGCCAACGTGCGCAATCCGCGCCTGGTCAAATCCCTCAAGGCTGCGCTGCTGGCGCTCCCTGGCGTGACCATTCATGAACAGTGCGAAGTGACAGGTTTTGTCCTGGATGCGGGTAATGTCGTGGGCGTGAACACCGCTGATGGGCCGATCTTCGGTGATCAGGTCGTACTGGCGGCCGGCGCATGGAGCGGTGAGCTGCTCGGCACGTTGGGCCTGTCGCTGCCGGTCGAGCCGGTCAAAGGCCAGATGATTCTGTACAAATGTGCCTCGGACTTCCTGTCGAGCATGGTCTTAGCCAAGGGCCGCTATGCGATTCCTCGGCGGGACGGGCACATTCTGATCGGCAGCACCCTGGAACATGAAGGCTTCGACAAGACCCCCACCCTGACCGCGCTGGAAAGCCTCAAAGCGTCAGCGGTGGAGTTGATTCCCGCCCTGGCGGACGCCGAGGTGGTCGGCCATTGGGCCGGTCTGCGCCCCGGTTCGCCCGAAGGCATTCCCTACATCGGTCGTGTGCCGGGCTTCAATGGCCTGTGGCTCAACTGCGGGCATTACCGCAACGGCCTGGTGCTTGCGCCGGCGTCCTGCCAATTGTTTGCTGACTTGCTACTGGCGCGTGCACCGATCATCGACCCGGCGCCGTATGCGCCGGAAGGTCGGCTCAACGCTGGATAGATTTCGGCCCTTGCTCCAGGTGCGCCTGGGTGCAATACCACTCCTGGCGTGAGCTCAAGGCACGATCCTGCGGCAGATGCACGCCGCAGTGGGCGCAGCGCACCATCAGGGCCGCGTCGGGCTCGCTGGCACGCTGCTGCCTGGCGGCCGGGCTTTTGAATTTGCGCCAGAACCATACTGCGGCGGCAATGACGGCAATCCAGAACAGTAGACGAAGCATGATGGGCAGTTTCTCGACAAGGAATGCGCCAGTTTAGCCAAGGACGTGCCAGGCGCACAGCGCAATAATACCGCCCACAAAAAAGGAGCCTCGCAAGGCTCCTTCTTGATGACGCCGGGTGCAATCAGTCGAACACACCAAAGGTCATGTAGCTGAACCACGAACGGTCCTGGTTATTGCCCAGGGCCTGCGGCGCTTCCTCTTCGATCACGTCGCCGTTTTCATCATGCGGCTTGAGTTCCGAAGGGATGGCGTCCTTGGCGTCCTGGTACTGCTTGATCACGTCCTGGTTGGCACGGGTTTCGCCCGGCGGCAGCGGTGGACGGGATTCGATCAGGCCCAGGGTGTACTTGCTCAGCCACGAACGGTTGTCGGCTTCGGCCACCTGAGGCACGAACTGGCCGTCTTTCAGGCTTGGGTGGTCCGGGTAGTTGAGCTTCAGGGTTTCCAGGCTGGTGCTGGCCAGTTCGTCCAGGTGCAGGCGCTGGTAGGCCTCGGTCATCACGGCAAGGCCGTCACCTACGGAAGGGGTTTCCTGGAAGTTTTCCACAACGTAGCGGCCACGGTTAGCGGCGGCCACGTATGCCTGACGGGTCAGGTAGTAGTGGGCCACGTGGATCTCGTAGGAAGCCAGCAGGTTGCGCAGGTAGATCATGCGCTGCTTGGCGTCCGGCGCGTAGCGGCTGTTGGGGTAGCGGCTGGTCAGCTGGGCGAACTCGTTGTAGGAATCGCGGGCCGCGCCCGGGTCGCGCTTGGTCATGTCCAGCGGCAGGAATCGCGCCAGCAGGCCAACGTCCTGGTCGAACGAGGTCAGGCCCTTCATGTAGTAGGCGTAGTCGACGTTCGGGTGCTGCGGGTGCAGGCGGATAAAACGCTCGGCGGCGGACTTGGCGGCTTCCGGCTCGGCGTTCTTGTAGTTGGCGTAGATCAGCTCGAGCTGGGCCTGGTCGGCATAGCGCCCGAACGGATAGCGCGACTCCAGGGCCTTCAGCTTCGCTGTGGCGCTGGTGTAGCTATTATTGTCCAAGTCTTTCTGAGCCAGTTGGTACAACTCGACTTCGCTCAGGTTTTCGTCGACGACTTCCTTTGTTGACGAGCAAGCAGCAGTCATGGCGAGGATGGCGATCAGCAGCAGGTGTTTCACTTGCATGGCGGCTTGCGTCCCTATGACGGCCGCTGTCTTGGGCGGGGCCGTCCTGTTATGATGAGCGCCCCGTTGAAAGCCTCGGGGCAAAAGACGCCGTATTTAACCACAAGCGCGCAGCCGAAACCAAAGGCTGTGCCACGCCTAGTCTGAGCATGTCCGATAAAATTGAACTTCGCGCAGAGGTGCCGTCCGAATTGGGCGGCCAACGCCTCGATCAAGTCGCCGCACAATTATTCGCTGAGCACTCGCGCTCGCGCCTTTCCGCCTGGATCAAAGACGGCCGCCTGACTGTGGATGGAGCGGTTATCCGCCCGCGAGACATAGTCCATGGCGGTGCGATTCTTGAGCTGACTGCCGAGCAGGAAGCCCAGGGAGAATGGGTCGCCCAGGACATCGAGCTGGATATCGTCTACGAAGACGACGACATCCTGGTCATCAACAAACCCGCAGGCCTGGTGGTTCACCCGGCAGCCGGGCACGCTGATGGCACCCTGCTCAATGCCTTGTTGCACCATGTGCCGGACATCATCAATGTGCCACGCTGCGGCATCGTGCACCGCCTGGACAAGGACACCACCGGTCTGATGGTGGTGGCCAAGACCATTCAGGCGCAGACGCAACTGGTTACACAGTTGCAGAGCCGCAGTGTCAGCCGGATCTACGAATGCATCGTGATTGGTGTGGTGGTAGCCGGCGGCAAGATCAACGCCCCGATCGGTCGTCACGGCCAGCAACGCCAGCGTATGGCGGTGATGGAAGGTGGCAAGCAGGCCGTCAGCCATTACCGAGTACTCGAACGTTTCCGCTCCCACACCCACGTGCGGGTCAAGCTCGAAACCGGCCGTACCCACCAGATTCGCGTGCACATGGCACACATCAACTTCCCGTTGGTCGGTGATCCGGCCTACGGTGGTCGCTTCCGCATTCCACCGGCGGCGAGCCAGACTATGGTTGAATCGCTGAAAAACTTCCCGCGCCAGGCGTTGCATGCACGCTTCCTGGAATTGGATCATCCGACGAGCGGTAAGCGGATGAGCTGGGAATCGCCTCTGCCGGACGATTTGGTCTGGTTGTTGACGCTGCTCAAGCAGGATCGCGAGGCGTTTGTCGGATGAGTGACTGGCTGATACCTGACTGGCCCGCGCCGGCTCAGGTGAAAGCCTGCGTCACCACTCGAGCGGGCGGCGTCAGTCTGGCGCCGTTCGACAGCCTCAACTTGGGCGATCATGTTGAGGATAACCTCGAAGCGGTCCTCGAAAACCGCCGCCGTCTTACCGACGCATTTAATATTCAGCCTGCCTGGTTGCGCCAAGTCCACGGTATAAGTGTGGTCGAGGCTGACCCGTCGCGCATTGCCGAAGCCGATGGCAGCTGGACCAGCACCCCTGGCATCGCCTGCACCTCAATGACCGCCGATTGCCTGCCCGCGTTGTTCTGCAACCGCGCCGGCACCCGCGTGGCAGCAGCCCATGCTGGCTGGCGCGGCCTGGCGGCAGGGGTACTGGAAGCGGCTTTCGAAAGCCTCGGCGCCGAACCTGAAGACGTACTGGTGTGGCTTGGCCCGGCAATTGGCCCACAAGCCTTCGAAGTCGGCCCGGAAGTACGCGAAGCCTTCATGCAGCCGTTGCCGATCACTGCCGAAGCGTTCGTGCCCAGCCACAACCCAGGCAAGTTCATGGCCGACATCTATAAGCTCGCGCGCCTGCGCCTTGCCGCGCGTGGCGTTACTGCTGTCTATGGTGGAGGGTTCTGCACCGTGACCGACCCGCGCTTCTTTTCCTACCGGCGCAGCCCCCGTACCGGACGTTTTGCCTCCCTTGTCTGGCTTGAACGCTAGACTCCCTTGATCTGGGTCAAACCCGGTCCATATCCGCCAGCGCGTGCTTGAATCTTCCAGAATCCACCCCATCTATAAGGGTATCTGGCAGGTTTCTTCATTCAGGATGTTTTATAGCTCCGGCCTGCTCAAAAGGAAGGTGACTAATGCGTATTGATCGTTTAACCAGCAAATTGCAGTTGGCACTGTCTGACTCTCAATCCTTGGCGGTGGGCCTCGACCACCCGGCCATCGAGCCTGCGCACTTGATGCAGGCGCTCCTGGAACAGCAAGGTGGTTCTATCAAGCCCTTGCTGATGCAGGTGGGCTTTGACGTCAACAGCCTGCGCAAGGAGTTGAGCAAAGAGCTCGACCAACTGCCGAAAATCCAGAACCCGACCGGCGACGTGAATATGTCCCAGGACCTGGCGCGCCTGCTCAACCAGGCGGACCGTCTGGCCCAGCAGAAGGGCGACCAGTTCATCTCCAGTGAGTTGGTGCTGCTCGCCGCCATGGACGAGAACAGCAAGCTCGGCAAGTTGTTGCTCGGTCAGGGCGTTAGCAAGAAAGCCCTGGAAAATGCCATCAACAATCTGCGTGGCGGCGACGCGGTGAACGACCCCAACCATGAGGAGTCACGCCAGGCCCTGGATAAATACACCGTCGACCTGACCAAGCGCGCCGAAGAAGGCAAGCTTGACCCGGTGATCGGTCGTGACGATGAAATCCGTCGCACCATCCAGGTGCTGCAGCGTCGTACCAAGAACAACCCGGTGCTGATCGGTGAGCCTGGCGTGGGTAAAACCGCGATTGCCGAAGGTTTGGCCCAGCGCATCATCAATGGTGAAGTGCCGGACGGCCTCAAAGGCAAGCGCCTGTTGTCCCTGGACATGGGGTCTTTGATCGCCGGTGCCAAGTTCCGTGGCGAGTTCGAAGAGCGCCTGAAATCCCTGCTTAATGAGCTGTCGAAGCAGGAAGGTCAGATCATTCTGTTTATCGACGAACTGCACACCATGGTCGGCGCCGGTAAAGGCGAAGGCTCCATGGATGCAGGCAATATGCTCAAGCCGGCCCTGGCGCGGGGTGAGCTGCACTGCGTCGGTGCCACCACGCTCAACGAATACCGCCAGTACATTGAAAAGGACGCGGCCCTTGAGCGTCGCTTCCAGAAAGTATTGGTGGAAGAGCCGAGCGAAGAAGACACCATCGCGATCCTGCGTGGCCTGAAAGAGCGTTATGAGGTCCACCACAAGGTGGCGATCACGGACGGAGCGATCATTGCCGCGGCCAAGCTGAGCCATCGCTATATCACCGACCGTCAGTTGCCTGACAAGGCCATCGACCTGATCGACGAGGCGGCCAGCCGTATCCGCATGGAGATCGACTCCAAGCCTGAAGTGCTCGACCGCCTGGACCGGCGCCTGATTCAACTGAAAGTCGAGTCCCAGGCCCTGAAGAAAGAAGAAGACGACGCGGCGAAGAAACGCCTGGAAAAACTCCAGGAAGAAATCGTCCGCCTGGAACGCGAGTATTCGGACCTGGAAGAAATCTGGACCTCGGAAAAAGCCGAAGTGCAGGGCTCTGCGCAGATCCAGCAGAAAATCGAACAGTCCCGTCAGGAGTTGGAAGCGGCACGTCGTAAAGGCGACCTGAACCGCATGGCCGAGTTGCAGTACGGGGTGATCCCGGACCTGGAGCGCAGCCTGCAGATGGTCGACCAGCACGGCAAGCCTGAGAACCAACTGCTGCGCAGCAAGGTGACCGAGGAAGAAATTGCCGAAGTCGTCTCGAAGTGGACCGGGATTCCCGTGTCGAAAATGCTCGAAGGCGAGCGCGACAAGCTGCTGAAGATGGAAAGCCTGTTGCACCAACGCGTGATTGGCCAGGAAGAGGCTGTGGTGGCGGTGTCCAACGCGGTGCGGCGTTCGCGGGCCGGGTTGTCCGACCCGAACCGGCCGAGCGGCTCGTTCATGTTCCTCGGCCCGACCGGCGTGGGTAAGACCGAGCTGTGCAAGGCCCTGGCCGAGTTCCTCTTTGATACCGAAGAGGCCATGGTGCGGATCGATATGTCCGAATTCATGGAGAAACACTCGGTGGCTCGCTTGATCGGTGCGCCACCAGGCTACGTGGGCTATGAAGAGGGCGGTTACCTGACCGAAGCCGTCCGACGCAAGCCTTACTCGGTGATCCTGCTGGATGAGGTCGAGAAGGCGCATCCGGATGTGTTCAACATCCTGTTGCAGGTGCTGGAAGACGGCCGCCTGACGGACAGTCACGGGCGTACCGTGGATTTCCGCAACACGGTGATCGTGATGACCTCCAACCTGGGCTCGGCGCAGATCCAGGAGCTGGTGGGTGATCGTGAAGCGCAACGTGCGGCTGTCATGGATGCACTGACTTCGCACTTCCGCCCGGAATTCATCAACCGGGTCGACGAAGTGGTGATCTTTGAGCCTCTGGCGCGGGATCAGATCGCGGGCATTACCGAGATTCAGCTGGGTCGCCTGCGTGGCCGTCTGGCGGAGCGCGAGTTGTCCCTGGACCTGAGCCAGGAGGCGTTGGACAAGCTGATCGCGGTAGGTTACGACCCGGTATATGGCGCACGGCCTTTGAAGCGTGCGATCCAGCGCTGGATCGAGAACCCGCTGGCCCAGCTCATCCTGTCCGGCAGCTTCATGCCGGGTACCAGCGTCGAGGCGACCGTGGAAAACGACGAGATCGTCTTCCACTAAGCCCAAAGGGCAAAGCAAAAATGGAAGGCCCCGCATTGCGGGGCCTTTTTTTTCGATAGGGCGTTGAACTGTAAGGCAAAGGCTTGTAAAGTGCGCCCCGCAGCAACGTCAGCCCACGGGTTTCTTCTCCCCAAGAAGAAATCAGAAACAAGCGCAAATCATTGTCTTAAAAGCAATTTAAAGGGTTGACAGGGGTTTTTAAGATTGTAGAATAGCGCGCCTCAGAGACATGAACGTAGCGATACGGACAAGTCGAAGAGAAGGTAGTAAGCAACAACGTAGTACTTTGAAATATGTAGTTCCGTGATAGCTCAGTCGGTAGAGCAAATGACTGTTAATCATTGGGTCCCAGGTTCGAGTCCTGGTCACGGAGCCAATTTCAATATCGGGGTATAGCGCAGTCCGGTAGCGCGCCTGCTTTGGGAGCAGGATGTCGGGAGTTCGAATCCCCCTACCCCGACCATATTTGGGTCGTTAGCTCAGTTGGTAGAGCAGTTGGCTTTTAACCAATTGGTCGTAGGTTCGAATCCCACACGACCCACCATTTTTGAGACCAGTTAACACTGGAATCAAATCTTAAGATCAGAGGCCAAAAGCGCTGATCGAAGAAGGCGACTGAAAGGTCGCCTTTTTTTTACCGGGGTATAGCGCAGTCCGGTAGCGCGCCTGCTTTGGGAGCAGGATGTCAGGAGTTCGAATCCCCTTACCCCGACCATATTAAAAATCCTCGTATCGAAAGATACGGGGATTTTTTTTGTCTGCAAAAAACCTGAATTCACCGCTAAGCAAATGTGGGAGCGGGCTTGCTCGCGAATGCGGTGTGTCAGTCAGTACATCTGGCACTGAACCCCCGAATTCGCGAGCAAGCCCGCTCCCACATTTATCAGGTCACATTCTAGACCCGGTTGTTAATGCAATTTGAGGCGTGGCTCAGTCCCACGTCCGATCCGGCTGCCCAGCATCAGCATCGCCGTGCGGAAGAACCCATACAGCGCCATCTGGTGCATGCGGTACAGCGACACATAGAACATCCGCGCCAGCCAGCCCTCCAGCATCACGCTGCCGGTGAGGTTGCCCATCAAGTTACCCACCGCCGAGAATCGCGACAGCGAGATCAACGAGCCGTAGTCGGTGTATTTGTAGGAAGGCAGGTCCTTGCCCTCGATACGCAGTTTCAGCGACTTGGCCAGCAACGAGGCCTGCTGGTGAGCCGCCTGGGCCCGTGGGGGGACGTTGCGGTCGGTGCCCGGTTGTGGGCACGCGGCGCAGTCGCCGAAGGCGAAGATGTTCTCGTCGCGGGTGGTTTGCAGCGTCGGCAAAACCTGCAACTGGTTGATGCGGTTGGTTTCCAGACCATCGATGTCCTTGAGGAAGCCCGGCGCGCGAATGCCGGCGGCCCATACCTTGAGGCTGGCCGGGATTACTTGGCCACTGCTGGTGATCAGCGCATCGGCCGTCACTTCGCTGACTGCCGAGTTGGTCAGCACCGTCACCCCGAGCTTCTCCAAGGTTTTATGCACTGGCCCGCCGATACGCTCCGGCAGTGCCGGCAGTACCCGTGGGCCGGCTTCAATCAGGGTGATGTGCATGTTTTCCGGCTTGATACGGTCCAGGCCATAGGCCGCCAGCTCGTGGGCGGCGTTATGCAGCTCGGCGGCCAGCTCGACCCCGGTAGCACCGGCACCGACGATGGCGACGCTGATCTTTTCCACCACATCGGTCTGCCCGGCATGGGCGCGCAGGTAGTGGTTGAGCAACTGCTGGTGGAAGCGTTCGGCCTGCTTGCGGGTATCAAGGAACAGGCAGTGCTGCGCTGCACCCTCAGTGCCGAAGTCGTTGGTGGTGCTGCCGACCGCAATCACCAGGCTGTCATAGCCCAGCACGCGCGCGGGCACCAGTTCACGGCCTTCTTCGTCGAGGGTGGCGGCCAGCTGGATCTTCTTCTGTTCACGGTCGAGCCCGCTCATGCGCCCGAGTTGGAACTCGAAGTGGTTCCATTTGGCCTGGGCGACATAATTGAGTTCGTCTTCCGAAGAGTTCAGCGAGCCGGCCGCTACTTCGTGCAGCAATGGCTTCCAGATATGGGTCAGGTTGGCGTCCACCAGCGTGATGCTGGCGGTGCCGCGCTTGCCCAGAGTCTTACCCAGGCGGGTAGCCAACTCCAGGCCGCCGGCGCCGCCGCCGACGATAATAATACGATGGGTCATGGGGATATCTCGCAAGGCTAAAAGAAATCGGAGCAGTTACCCCCGCGAGCGCCAGGCAGCTCATAGCGTCAGGTAACTCAAAAGGCGACTCAGCAAGCCGAGGCCGATCACCACGGCAAGCACCACGCCGAGGAGCAGCCACGGCCGGAAAGGCTTGCGCTCGACTCGGTTCTGGGAGAGTTGCAGGTACTCTTCGACATGCTGTTGGTCATCGGGGTTCAGGCGGCTGGTCATAAAGGCCTCGTCAGGTAGACGTTGCAAAAGGGCGCCACGTTACAGTCCTGGGGCTCAGAGGCTGATACCCACGTCGAACACTATGCTGCGGCCCAGGTTGTTGCGCAAGAAATCCGGTGCGTCCGGGTGGGCGAACAGCACCCGTGCAAAGGTCGGCCCTACCAGGGACAGCGAGCGCCAGCCCTGGCGCAGATATTCCGTCGGCGGCGGAAAATGGCTGTTGAGGTCGAGCACTTCGCGCTTGAGGCTAGTGAAGGCGACGATATCCAGCTCACCCAGGTCCATCCCGCGCTCTTTATAGTTATGCGCCTTCTTGCGCAGCGTAGGCGCCAGGCGCATCAGAAACTCGTGGGCCGGGATGCGTCGCGGCTTGGCTTCGCGTCGTACCAGTTGACTGAGGGAGAACGCACTGCGCCGGCGCAGCAACTCGTCGCGCCACTCGTCATTCAGGCGACGGCCCTCGTCCAGCACGAAAAACACCTCGAAGCTGGCGTCGCGAAACAGTACGTCCGGCGGCTCTTGCCCGGCGGCGTGGAATTCTTCGGCACGGTAGGGCACGTTCAAGCCTTGCAGCAGACGCTGGCAGACCCAACGCTCACGCTCCCATTTGCGGGCATTGGACAAGAACGCATTGGCTTGTTCGGCCGCTACGGTGAGCAGGCGCAAGTAATCTGAGTCATCCATAGCTAGCAGCTTAGCGCCCAAATGATGACCGCAGGAAGTACCCCGGTGAAACGTCGGTGTAGACTGATCATCCGACTCTTATTCGACCCGGGGAGTATCGCCGTGATCAGTGCCGCCCTGTTGGCGCCGACAACCATGGGTCTCGGCTGGTTGCTGTATGCGCCGCTGGTACTGTGGGCGATCCTGCGTTCGCCGTGGGTCGAGCTGTTCGCCGACCGGCGCCGTCAGCATTTGTTGTTCGGCACGGTGTTCGCGTTGTTCATGCTGTGGCTGGTGCGGCGGGATTTTGATACCGGCGTGTCCTACCACTTCATCGGCATGACGGCCGTAACCCTGTTGCTGGATTGGCCCCTGGCAATCGTCGGCGGTTTTGCCGCCCAGTTGGGCTTGCTGCTGTTGGGGCGCCAGGATCTCGCTGCCCTTGGCCTCAATGGCCTGTTGCTGATCGGGCTACCGGTGCTGGTCACTGAAGCCTGCGCGCTGCTGGTCGAGCGTGCGCAACCACGCAATCCCTTTGTGTATATCTTCTGTTCCGGTTTTTTCGCGGCAGCCCTGTCGGCACTGTTGTGCCTGCTGTGTGGGCTGGGGCTGTTGTGGTTCGACGGGCGATTCGCCATGCCGGAATGGCTGGAGGATTTCGTCGGCTACCTGTGGCTGATTATCTTCCCCGAGGCCTTTATCAACGGCATGGTCATCAGTGCCCTGGTGGTGTTTTGCCCCGAATGGCTGGAGACCTTCAACCGCACGCGCTACCTCTCGGCGCCCTGGAAGGACGACGATTCGCAGCGTTGACCTGGATCAAATCCAGTGTCGACGAGCAGGCCCATGCTCTGCGAAATTTTTCCAGGAGCGCGGATCATGAGTGTGTACGAATGGGCACGACAGGAGTTACGCAGAAGCCAGGATGCGGCACAGGAGATCGGTTTTGACCCAGGACTGACCTTGCGCGCCATGCTCAGCGCGGTGGTGCAGCAGAGCAAAGGCGTGCGCAGTTTCGAAGACCTGGCCGACGAGCTGCAATACCTCGCAGAAAACCTCGACGACCAGCAGGAATACGCCTTTATGCGCCCTTAGTGGCGAGGCGGCAGGTCTTCAGAAAACAGCTCGTCTTCAGCATCCGGCGCTACGGGGATCTTGTGTTCTTCAGCGGCCCAGGCGCCCAGGTCGATGAGTTTGCAGCGGTCCGAGCAGAACGGCCGGTTGAGGTTGGTCGCTTTCCATTCCACGGGTGCGCCGCAGGTTGGGCAGTCGACGGTCAAGGGTTGGCTCATGATCGGCCTCCACGCAAAGTAAGGTAAAAGTGGTGCAGTCGCTCGACCTCGCTGTGTAGCCAGGCAAGGTCCTGGTCATTGACCAGTACGTCATCGGCATGTTTCAGGCGGTCTTCGCGGCTGGATTGGGCCTTGAGGATCGCCTGCACCTGTTGCTCGTTGATGCCGTCGCGCTGCAGGGTACGCTGAATCTGCAGCGATTGCGGCACGTCGATCACCAGGATGCGCTGGGTCATGCTGTGCTGGCCGGACTCGATCAGCAGTGGCGACACCAGGATCGCGTAAGGTGACGTCGCGCGCGCCAGGTGGCTGCGTATCTCTTCGCCAATCAACGGATGCAGCAGGGCTTCGAGCCAGCGGCGCTCTTCGGGGACTTCAAAGATCAGCTTGCGCAATGCGGCGCGGTCCAACTGGCCGTCAGGTTGCAGCACGCCGGCACCGAAATGCTCGGCGATGCGCGCCAATGCTGGCCGACCAGGTTCTACCACCCAGCGGGCGGCGTGATCGGCGTCCACCAAGT
Organism: Pseudomonas allii; assembly: GCF_055380095.1. Lineage (NCBI taxonomy): Bacteria > Pseudomonadati > Pseudomonadota > Gammaproteobacteria > Pseudomonadales > Pseudomonadaceae > Pseudomonas > Pseudomonas allii. The sequence continues at coordinate 899,358 of NZ_AP039450.1, forward strand.
CGACACCCAGGTCGATAAAGTGCTGGGCCGCCGCGCTTTTGCCGCTGCCGATGCCGCCGGTAAGGCCAAGAATCCAGGGTGTTGCGACACGAGTGGTCATCTGAAACCGACAGACTGCAAATAGAAGTCGGTTATTTGACCACCCCAGAGCAATGCAATCCAGCCGGCAATCGCCAGATACGGACCAAATGGCATCGGTGCCGACGCCTGGGACTTGCGCAGGCGCATCAGGATCAAGCCGACGAATACCCCGACCAGTGACGACATCAACAGCGTCATCGGCAGGATCTGCCAGCCACCCCAGGCACCGAGCAGCGCCAGCAACTTGAAGTCGCCGTGGCCCATGCCGTCCTTGCCGGTGACCAGCTTGAACAGCCAGAACACGCTCCACAGGCTCATGTAGCCAATCACGGCGCCCCACAGGGCCTCGGCCAATGTCGTCAGCAGGCCGAAGCTGTTGACGATCAGTCCCAGCCACAGCAGCGGCATTACCAGCACATCCGGTAGCAGTTGATGGTCGGCGTCGATCAGGCTCATCGCCAACAACCCCCAACTCAGCACCATCACTGTTCCCGCCTGCCAGCCAAAGCCGAAATGCCAGGCCACCCAGGCCGAGATCAAACCGCACGCCAGTTCCGTGAGGGGGTAGCGGATGCTGATCGCCCCTTGGCAATGCGCGCAGCGGCCGCGCAGAAACAGGTAGCTGAGCAGCGGGATATTTTCCCATGGGCGTATGGGATGGTTGCAGTGCGGGCAGCAAGAGTTGGGCTGCATCAGGTTGTAGGTCGGCCCGGCGGGTGTTGCGGGCAAGCCCAGCACTTCATGGGCCTGGGCGCGCCATTCCCGCTCGAGCATTTTCGGCAGGCGCCACACCAGCACGTTGAGAAAACTGCCGACGATCAGCCCCAGCATCGCCGCCATCGCCACAAACGCCCAGGGATGCTCCCCCAGCAGCAGGCTCAAAATGCGCTTCCCAGTTGGAATACCGGCAGGTACATGGCAATCACCAGCGCGCCGACGATGCCCCCCAGTACCACCATGATCAGAGGCTCCATCAGGCTGGTGAGGTGATCGACCAGGTTGTCCACATCGGCCTCGTAATGGTTGGCGACCTTCTCCAGCATGCGGTCAAGCGTGCCCGACTCTTCGCCGATGGCCGTCATCTGGATGGCCATGCCGGGAAACAGGCCGCTGACGACCATGGATTGATTCAGTTGCATGCCAGTGGATACATCGTGTCGCATATGCTCGATTGCCTGTCTGAACGGCCCAGAACCGGCGGCCCCAGCCACCGAGTCCAGCGCCTGCACCAACGGAACACCGGCGGCGAAGGTAGTGGACAGCGTGCGGGCGTAGCGGGCCACGGCTGATTTTCTCAGCAGTTTGCCTGCCACGGGCGCTTTCAACAAACCGGCATCCAGCCACAGCCGAAAAGCCGGTAAGGCATGGTAGGCGTGGCGCAACCCCAAGCCTGCGACAAGCAGGCCCAGTGCCACGCCCCACCAGGCTCGCTGCATGAACTCGGACAAAGCGATCACCTGCAAGGTGAAACCGGGCAGTTTGCCGTCGACCCCGGCGAACAGGCTTTGGAACTGCGGTACTACGTGGACCAGCAGTACGCCGGTGACCAGGCTGGCGACCATCAGCACGGTGATCGGATAGGTCATGGCTTTTTTGATCCTGGCCTTTAACTGCTCGCTCTTTTCCCGATGAATCGCTACCCGCTCCAGCAATGTTTCAAGAGCACCGGCCTGTTCGCCGGCCGCTACCAGGTTGCAATACAACTCATCGAAATAGCGTGGATGCTTGCGCAACGTGTCGGCAAGGCTGGCGCCTGCGGCGATGGACTGTTTCAACCCCTCTATCAGTTCACGCAGCGTGCGGTTGTCGAAGCCTTCGCCGATGATGTCGAAGGCTTGCAGCAGAGGAATCCCGGCCTTCAGCAAGGTGGCCAGTTGGCGCGTGAGCAGGGTGATATCCGCTGATTTGATAGATGGCTTGAGGCCCGCTAGAACTGGAGAATGCTTGCGTACAAGCCCAGGGCTGATGCCTTGCCGGCGCAGCTGCGCTTTGACCAGGGCAGGGTTGTGCCCGGTGCTGTGCCCGGACACCTTGCGCCCTTTGCGGTTGATGCCTTCCCAGGCGTAGATCGTTGAAGCGTTGTCCATGTCACCGTTCCGCACAGAGGTCGTTGAAGATTTATAGCTTAGTCAGGTGACGGATTCGGGCAGGCGGGCGGGGGTGGATAAAATGTCAGAATGTGCGTCCTGTGCGCGATTGACCGCCTGCGGATGAGTACACTGGCGCCGCGGCACAACACGGGGCGCAGGAAGCGCCTTGTCATGAGTTCTATCCTGGAGAGTGAATGTGAGACGTCAAAAAGGTTTTACCCTGATCGAGCTGCTGATTGTCGTGGCAATCATCGGCATTTTGGCTACCATCGGCCTGCCCATGTACACCACCCACCAGGCCAAGGCCAAGTTCACCGCCGGCCTGGCTGAAATCACCGCGTTGAAGCCCGGGTATGAAGACATCCTCAACCAGGGCACCGTGCCGACTGTGGCATTGATCGGCGGCACCAGCCCCACCGCCAATTGCACGATCAACGTGACAGGGGATGTGGCCACCGGCGCGGGCACCATCAGTTGCGAAATACTCGACGCCCCTGCGCCGGTGCTGGGCAAGACCATCAGCCTGACGCGCAACGCCACCACCGGTTGGAAATGCAGCACCACCGCTGAAGCGAAATATGTTGCCAAAGGCTGCGGCGCCGACGGGGCATAGTTGCTAAACCATCCACAGGGAACTTGAGGTGGCCGATGGCGTTATCCATACAGCAGCGTGGCAGTGTTTTCCTGGTGACAGTGGTGTGCCTGCTGGTGGTCGGAATATGTGCACCCTTCAGTGGGCATGATTTGCAGCGGGCTATGCAGATTGCCATCGGGGCGTGTGCGGTGCTGTATGGGTTATCTGTCGTCCCTGTCGGCCAATTGTTGGACAGGCCAACCGCCCTGGGCCTGATGCTGATTATCGTGCTTGGCCTGGTGTCATCCACGTTGGCCCGTCAGCCGCTCTGGGCACTGGCCGAAATGGCGCTGTTTGTCAGTTGCGGGTCGATTGCCGTGGCGTTTGCCTTGCTGCGTCGTCAGGGCGGTGAGCCTTTGGATCGCGCCTTGGTCATGGTGGTGGTGCTGCTGTGCCTGATCAAGTCGATTCAATACGTGTATGCAGGCACACTTGTGTTTATCAGCGCTGAACGTGTGCTGGACCCTGACCTGTTGCTGTCCGGTTTTTCCAACAAGCGCTTCTACGGTCAGTTTCAGACATTCACGCTGCCGTTGCTGGCACTTCCTTTGTTAATTACTGTTACCTCTCGCTCGCTCAAAGGCGCGGTGTTTGCGTTGCTGTGCGTGTGGTGGATGATCGCGATCGCCGGCGGTACGCGCGGTACCTGGCTTGGCATGTGTGTGGCCGGGGGTGTGCTGGCGGTACTTGGTCCCTGGGGGCGCCGATGGCTGGGTTGGCAACTGGCCGCGATGTTTGGCGGGTTGCTGCTGTACTGGCTGTTGTTTGCGGTAGTGGCGGATTACCTGGGGGTCGAGGTCTCCAAGAGCGCCGGTGACCGCCTCACCACTACCCTGTCGGGTCGCGGTCCGATCTGGTGGCAGGCTTGGCATATGATCGTCGAGTGTCCATGGTTGGGCTTCGGGCCGATGCATTTTGCCGATATTGCCAATGAAATCGCCGCTCATCCGCACCAGGCCATCCTGCAATGGGCCAGTGAATGGGGTGTGCCATCCGCCTTGTGCGTGGTGGCTGTGGCGTGGCGAGGCGGCTGGGCGACGTTCGGTGTGTTGCGTGAACGAGCGCTCTCGAACACTCGCGCTGATCTGTTGCGGCTATGCCTGTTTGCGGCCTTGGTAGGGGCGTTGGTGCAGTCCATGGTCGACGGCGTGATGGTGATGCCCAATTCCCAGGTCTGGCTGGCGCTGGTGGTGGGCTGGCTGATGGCGTTGCATGTTTGGAAAAAACCGGAGACCGCCGCGTTGCCATTGGCCTGGGCAGCCTGGAAAGTGCTGAGTGTACTGGCCGTCGGTCTGCTGGTATTTATCGCAGTTCGCGATGTGCCTCACATCAAGCAAGCCCAGCAGCAGTACCTGGCCACCCATGTCGGCCTGCTGCAACCCCGCTTCTGGGCCCAGGGCGTGATTGCGCGCTGAAGGCCGCAAGTTGCCGGACTCCCAATGCAGTGCTAGCTTTAGTCCACCGCCCGTGTAGCTCAGCCGGTAGAGCAGCGCACTCGTAACGCGAAGGTCGCAGGTTCGATTCCTGTCTCGGGCAAAAAGGCAACAAAGGCAGCACTGTTTTCAGATGATCCCAGAATGGTTCTGAAGGCCAGACGAGCCGGCATTTGAGCCTGCTCTTTTGTATCTGCGCAACCTTGATGACCCAGATGCATCCCCATTCCTCGATCTAAGAGAACAACATGACCACGACTGAAATGACCCAGGAAGTTCGCCATCAAGCAGCCCTCGAAAAATACCTCGAGGAATCGCCGCAGCTTAAAGAAGAGATCAAGGACCTGAGCGCCGATGATCAGCGCGACCAGATTCAGTGGGCATTCGAGGACGAAGCCGAGAGCCAGGGCTATCAGCCTTGGGAGCTGACCCTCAAGTACACCTCGACACCGGAAGAATTCGAAGCGGCACGACTGGCCTTGCACAAAGAGGCGGCCGAAGTGCTGGGTGTCGAATGGGAAGAGTACTGCGAGATGAATGACTTGGTAGTCTGACGTTTGTAGTGAGCGGGCTTGCCCCGCGCTGGGTGGCGAAGCCGCCCAAAAATCTACCGCCGCGTTCTAATTGATATAACGCTGTGGCCTTATTGGGGCGGCTTCGCTACCCAGCGCGGGGCAAGCCCGCTCACTATTGCTTGCAACGGTCTAGATACTCAGGCGCATCGACAAATCCACCGCCTTCACATCCTTGGTCATCGCGCCAATCGAGATGTAGTCCACCCCGGTCTCAGCGATGGGCAGCAGGGTGTGTTCATTGATCCCGCCGCTGGCTTCCAGCTTGGCCTGGCCGCCGTTCAGGCGCACGGCTTCACGCATGTCTTCCAGGCTCAATTCATCCAGCATGATGATGTCCGCACCTGCGGCCAGGGCTTCGCGCAGTTCATCCAGGCTTTCCACTTCGATTTCCACCGGCTTGCCGGGTGCGATCCGGTGCGTGGCCGCAATCGCCTGGGCAATGCCGCCGCTGGCCGCGATATGGTTTTCCTTGATCAAAAAAGCGTCATACAAACCAATGCGGTGGTTGTGGCAGCCGCCGCAGGTCACTGCGTACTTCTGCGCCAGGCGCAGGCCTGGCAGGGTTTTGCGGGTATCCAGCAGCTTGACCTGGGTGCTGGAAACGAAGTCCGCCAGAAATTGGGCACGCGTGGCGACGCCGGACAGCAATTGCAGGAAATTCAGTGCGCAGCGTTCGCCGCTGAGCAGCGAGCGCGCCGGGCCTTCAAGGTGAAATAGCACTTGGTTGGGGCTGACACGTTCACCATCGGCCACCTGCCAATGCACGGCGACCCGTGGGTCCAGCTGACGGAACACCGCATCCACCCAGGCGGTGCCGGCGATCACTGCTGCATCGCGGGTAATGATGGTGGCCGTAGCCAGCCGTTCGGCCGGGATCAACTGCGCAGTGATGTCGCCGCTGCCGATGTCTTCCAGCAGTGCGCGGCGCACGTTGGCTTCGATTTCGGCGGTGAGGTCGGCAAGACGGAGATTCGGCATAACAGGCTCCACAGACAAAGTGCCCCGATTATAGGGGCAGTGCGCGTCTGAACCCAGCGACCTGCTCATTTACCGCCAAATGACAGAGTGTGCTGGCGCAAACCCCCTTGTTTGCAAGATAATCTCGCGCCTTGCAATTGGCGTCATAGCTTTGACGTCTCGCCCAATACCGCCGTTTCAGGAGGCCAGGATGCACAATGACGGAAAGGTGGTGCCAATCAAGAAGGCGCATGCCACGCCATCGCCGCTCGCCCGACTGCCGGTGGTATTGCTGCAGGTTCGCGACAAAGCGGCGCAACAGTTGCAGCAAGGGTTGCAGGAACTGTTCGATAACGCCGACGACACGCTGTTCGAAATGGCCGACAAGGCGCGCAACAATCTTGACCACCACATTTTCTTTGAAGCCATGCGTGATCTGCGCCTCAAGCGCAAGAATTTCGAGCGTGTGTTCATGGAGCGTCTTTTCGACGCCTTTGCCAGTCTGGGCCAGGCAGGGCGGGGCGAGCTGCAACTGGTGCCGGTGGTTTCCTACGACGGGGTGCCGGGTTCAACCAGGGACGACCTGGAAAAAGCCGTGGCGCTTGAAGCCATGCTGGGTCGCGTGCGCCACCGTGATGGCCTGGCTCTCGCGCAACTTACGGCACGCTTGAGCGCTTTACTGGGCAACCGCCTGGATGATCGTGAGAACCCGCTGGGGCCGGCGCTGCTGTGTGAGTTTTTCCTGCGGGCGGGGCGCAGCCTGGGCGTGGAGATCCGCGTCAAACTGGTCATGCTCAAGCTCTTTGAAAAATACGTGCTCAGTGACGCCGACCAGCTATACGGCGAAGCCAATCAACTGCTGGTCGCAACCGGCGTCTTGCCTGAACTCAAGGCCATACCGTCCCGACGCATCGATGGGCGTGCGGCACCTGAGCATCCGCGCGAATCAACTTCGCCAGTCGCCGACCGGTCCGGTGACGAAAATGGCCAGGAAGCCTTCGCCGCGCTGCAGTCGTTGCTGACGGCGGTGCGTGGCAGCGTGGCGCCGACGCTTGAAGCCAGCGCCGAGCCGTTGCCCATTTCCACCCAGGACCTGCTGCGCCTGCTCTCCCATTTGCAGCAGTACGTGCCGGAGCCTGAGTCGGAAGATGATTTCGACCTACGCAGCCAGCTTGAACAGTTGCTCACCCGTGTCAGCGTCAAGAGTGGTAAGTCGCGGGTGGTGGAGGACGCGGACGAAGACGTGATCAATCTGATCGCGCTGCTGTTTGAGTTCATCCTCAATGACCGGAGCGTGCCCGATGCCTTCAAGGCCTTGATCGGCCGCTTGCAGATTCCTCTGCTGAAAGTGGCGTTGCTGGATAAGAGCCTTTTCAGTCGCAGTGGCCACCCGGCGCGAGGTCTGCTCAACGAAATCTCGGCCGCTGCCATGGGCTGCAGCCCACTGGATGACTACCAACGCGACCATCTTTACCTGCGCATCGAGCAGGTGGTGCAGCGCTTGCTCAACGAATATGTCGAAGATCCGGTGATCTTTTCCCAGTTGCTCGCCGAGTTCAGCGCGTTTACCGCTGATGAGCGGCGGCGCAGCGACTTGCTCGAACAACACACCCGGGATGCCGAAGCTGGGCGCGTGCGCACGGAAGCCGCCCGCCAGCGCGTGGCCGATGTGCTGAATAAACGGCTATTGGGCAAGGTCCTGCCGCGTCCTGTGGTGCAGTTCCTGCAACAGGCCTGGAGCCAGGTGTTGCTGCTGGCGAGCCTCAAGTACGGCGAGCAGTCAGTGCAATGGCAAGCGGGGCTGCGCACCATGGACGAACTGATCTGGAGCGTCGGTTTGCAGCAGGACACCGAGGCAGTGCGGCGTTTGCTGGACCAGCTACCGGGCTTGCTCAAGGCCTTGCGCGATGGCTTGACCAGCGCCGCGTTCGACCCCTTCAGTACCCGCGAATTCTTTGTGCGCTTGCAGGCGTTGCATATCCAGGCACCTGAAGGTGTTGATGAGCTGATCGAGGTGCGTGAGCCATTTGTGCTGAGTACGGCATCACTCGACACGGTCCCCGAGCTGCCGGGCAACGATCCTGACCTGTACAAGGCTCTCCAACTCAAGGTGGGCGACTGGGTAGTATTCCAGGAAGGCCAAGCCAGCACGCTGCGCTGCAAGCTGACAGCGATCATGGCGCCGGCCAACACTTATGTGTTCATCAGCCGCACGGGGCTCAAGGTGTTGGAAAAGAGCGCGGGCCAACTGGCAATGGCGTTCAAGCGTGGCGCACTGCACACGCTGGAAGACGGGCCCCTGTTCGAGCGCGCCTTGACTGCGGTGGTGGACAAGCTGCGTCAACTCAATCGCGGCAAGTGATCGCAACCGGGGGGGCTAACGCGGCATACTGGTCACACTTTGTATTGTTCAAGGAACCTGTATGCAGTTGGACCCCACCAGCGGTTGGTGCCAGGGCATCCGTCATTGCCCGTCGCCCAACTTCAACGAGCGCCCCGCCGGCGAAATCTCACTGTTGGTGGTGCATAACATCAGCCTGCCACCAGCGCAGTTCGCTACCGGCAAAGTGCAGGAATTTTTCCAGAATCGCCTGGATGTCACGGAACATCCCTACTTTGAAGGGATTGCGGACCTACGGGTATCTGCGCATTTTCTGATTGAGCGTGATGGCGCGGTGACGCAGTTTGTATCCTGCATCGACCGTGCCTGGCACGCCGGGGTGTCGTATTTCGAGGGGCGGGACACCTGCAATGATTTTTCCCTTGGGATAGAGCTGGAGGGCACGGATGACCTGCCGTTCACCGACGCTCAATATGCAGCATTGATCGACCTGACCCGCCAGTTGCTGGTGGCTTACCCGGGCATCACCCCCCAGCGCATTTGTGGCCACAGCGATATCGCTCCGGGACGCAAGACCGACCCCGGCCCCGCTTTTGATTGGACGCGCTTTCGCAGCGCCCTGCAGGATGGAGGACACGCACGATGAGTTTCCTGGTATTGGTACTCGCCGTATGGATCGAGAAATTCTCGGCCCTGCGCCAGCGGTTGCAGCGAGATGGCGGCTGGTTGCGCGAACTGGCCAAGCTGGAATCGAGCCCACGCATGGGCAAGCAGCCCTGGCTGATTCTGGCGTTGCTGGTGTTGTTGCCGGTGGCCTTGCTGGCGCTGTTGCTGCTGGTGCTGGAACCGGTGGCGTACGGACTGCTGGCGCTACCGGTGCACCTGCTGGTGGTGATCTACAGCCTGGGCCGTGGTGACCTGCTCGCCGGGCTGGGTCCGTTCCGCGATGCCTGGCGACGGGGTGACCTACAGGCCGCCGAGCACGTGGCCGAACGTGACCTAAGCCTGAGCGCCGACAGTGGCGAGCAATTGCTCGAACGCGTCCAGGGCCATTTGTTGTGGCAGGCCTACCAGAGCTTCTTTGCGGTGATTTTCTGGTACTTCCTGCTGGGCCCGGTTGCGGCCCTGGCTTATCGCCTGCTCGCACTGGCCAGCGAGCACAGCAAAAACCCTTTGGTAGCCGAGCGGGCTGGGCAACTGCGTCACGCGTTCGATTGGCTGCCGGTGCGCCTGCTGGCTGCCAGCTTTGCCTTGGTGGGCAATTTCGTTGCCGTCAGCCGTGTGATGCTCCATGAACTGCTGAGCTGGGACATCAGCGCCGCCCAACTGATGGAAAAAGTCGGCCTGGTCGCCGCCGAAATCCCACCCCCTGCGGTCGGCCCCGATGGCATCAACAGCCTGGACCGACTCTGGGAACTGCTGCTACGCGCAGCGGTGCTGTGGTACGCCGGCTTCGCCATCTGGACCGTCCTACCCTGACCCTGTAGAAGCCGTCTCGCTGTAGTGAGCAAGCTTGCCTGTGGCGAGCGGGCTTGCCCCGCGCTGGGCTGCGAAGCAGCCCCCCCAACCATTAACCTTAAGTTACAAAACTCCCTTTCAAATTGAGCTATACAGATGCTGGCTAACTGCCGCCCTGCACCTCAATAAAAATAAAAGAAAGGGAGTTCACCTGTGAAGAGCTTGCTCTATCCCGCCGTCGCCCTGATGAATCGCCTGAGCTTCGGCATGAAGTTCAGCCTGATCAGCGTGTTGTTCCTGCTGCCAATGCTGGCGACCAACTATTACCTGGTGCGTGACTCGTGGCGTGAATTCCAAGGCACCCGCGTGGAACTGCAAAGCCTCGATTTACTCGGCAGCAGCCTGACCCTGCGCCGCGACCTGGAAACCCTCAACAATCAGGTGCAGATCAACGCCACCCTCGGCCAGTCCGGCAAGGCCGGCGATCTTGAAGGCAAGATCGGCGCCCTGGAACAAAGCGTGCTCAACCGCTTGCAAGGCCTCAATGCCATGGCCACCGAGCCCGAGCAGATTGCGGCTTTCAATGCCAAGCGCGACGAGTTGATTACGGCCTTCAAGACGCAGCAACAGGAAACGTCGCTGCTGAGCAAAAGCGCACTGATCGGCAAGTTGCTCAACAAATCGCAGATGCTCAGCCAGATCATCGCCAGCCAATCCGGGCTGAGCCGCGACTCCCAGAGCGACCTGCGCCAACTCAGCGAGCTGATCACCAGCGTCACCCCACAAGTTACCCAGGCCCTGGGCGAAGGCCGCGCGATGGGCGCGTATTCCCTGGGCCAGGGTTTTCTCAATTCTTCGTCCAGCACGCGGTTTGACGAACTGTTGCAGCAACTGGAAAAACTCCAGGCCGAATATGGCCTGAAGTTGCAGGATGCCCTGGGCTCCAGTACCGCAGCCCACGCGGCACTCGACAACCTGGCCAAAGCCAGCAACGCCAGCCTCAAGCATGGCAGCGAGTTGTTTGAGGAGCAGGTGGTGATGGCCGAGACCCTCGACGCGCCCTGGCAGGGTTTCTACGACAGCGTCAGCCAGTTGATGGCCCAGACCTATCAGTTGGATGAAGCGACCCTGGCGTTCCTCGGACAGCAGTTGGAGCAACGCCTGGCGCAAAACCGCACGCACATGGTGGTACTGGTCTCGGCCCTGAGCGCGGTGTTTATGCTGATCTTCTATTTGTACGCCGGTTTCTACGCGTCCACCCGCACCACGCTGCGACGCCTGGGTGCGATGATGGACAAGGTGGCGGCCGGTGACATGACCGTCACCTTTGTTGCCCATAGCCGTGACGAGTTGGGTGACTTGGGCCAAGTGTTCAACGGCACCGTGGCGAAGATCCATGACTTGATCGAGCGCGTCGGGCACACCGTCAGCCAGGTCGAACTCCAGGCTGGCCAGGTGGAAACAGTCTCGGCCCGAAGCAACCAGGCGGTGTCCGGGCAGCGTAGCCAGATCGAGCAGGTGGCGACGGCGATGAACCAGATGTCGTCCACCGCCCAGGAAGTTGCGCGCAGCGCGGCGGCGGCCGTCAGCAGTGCCCACAGCGTCAATGACGAAACCGTCAGCGGCCGTGGCCTGGTGCAATCCCAGCAGGGCAGCATTGCGCGGCTCGCTTCGGAAATCGATCAGTCGGTGCAGGTTATCAACCAATTGGCCACCGACAGCCAGTCCATCAGCAGCGTCCTGGAGGTGATCAAAAGCATCGCTGAGCAAACCAACCTGCTGGCACTCAATGCCGCCATCGAAGCCGCGCGGGCCGGTGAACAGGGGCGTGGTTTTGCAGTGGTGGCCGATGAGGTGCGCACCCTGGCCAGGCGTACTCAGCATTCCACCGAAGAAATCGAACAGATGATCAGCCGTTTGCACAGCGGTGTGGCCGCCGCCGTGAAGGCCATGGGTACCAGCCATGCCATGGCAAATGGCACGGTAGGGCAATCGGAAAAGGTCCAGCAGGCACTGGAAAACATTCTTGGCGCCGTGGGAATGATCGTCGACCAGAACCAGCAGATCGCTGCCGCCGTGGAGCAACAGACCGCCGTCGCCCATGACATCGACCAGAACATTGTCGAAATCAACCGCGCCGGCGAGCATGCGGCCCAGGGCGCCCACCAGACCGAAGCGGCCAGCCGGCAACTGTCGATGCAGGTGATTGAGTTGAAGCAATTGATCGGCGCGTTTCGAGTGTAGGAATTGTAGGTAGGGCGTATTGCTTACGGGTGTAGCGTTTGTCCTGATTTCCCCGCATGCCTTTTCTGGCAGCGTGAATGGGTGAGAATTTGTTTCGGATAAATTCAAGTTCAGGGGAGCACGACGATGACCATTGCAGTCGGCATCAAAGGGCATTGCGGCCATTGTGATATCAGGTTTGAACTCAAGCCCTGGCAGCTGAATGCCATCGCCATCGAAGAGCCCTTCGATTGCCCCTATTGCCAGCAGTTCTTGCAATTGAATTGCCCTCGGCAATTAAGGGCGCTCAAGGTGTTGGGTCACTGGGCGCTGGTGCAGCCGAGCATGGCGGTGTTCACCTGCATGGTGCTGATCGTGGCACTGGTCACAGAATGGGTGGGGTTGATCACGGTAGTCGGGCAGTTCAACGTGTCACTGGTGGTGCTGCTGGTGCATTTCCTGGCGCTGCGCTATGCCCGTTACCGGCAGCGGATCACGTTGGACCTGCAAGTGGTCACGCCAGTCTTACCAATTGAACAGCTCGCACGCATTGCGTGTGCTCGCCTCAGCCAACGATAGCGGGCTGATGTCCATGCGCTCGGCCAGGGCGGTGCAGATGGCCGGCAGGTGCTCGGGACTGTTGCGTTGGCCGGGGAACATGGCGGGCGCCATATCGGGTGAGTCGGTTTCCAGCACCACCGCGTCCAGCGGAAGTTGCGCCAGCACCTTGTGCATGCGCAAGGCTTGGGGCCAGGTGGGGGCGCCGCCCAACCCCAGTTTGAAGCCGAGCTTGATGTACTCCCGAGCCTCTTCTTGGCTGCCGGCAAACGCATGGATGATGCCGCCGCGGGGCAGGCGGATGCGCTTGAGGGTGGCGATCACGGCGGCGTGGCTGCGGCGCACGTGCAGCAACGCCGGCAGTTGGAAGTCCACGGCCAGTTTGAGCTGGGCTTCAAACAGGCTTTGCTGGCGTTCGCGGTCCAGCTGTTCGAGAAAGTAATCCAGGCCGATCTCGCCCACTGCACACAGTTGGCGGTGGCCGTGCAGGCGCGTCAACCAGTCGCCCAACGCCGTCAGGTCAGCGGGGCGATGGTTGTCGAGGTACACCGGGTGCAGGCCAAAGGCGGCGAACAAACCTTCGTCCGCTTGCACCAAGTCCCACAGCCTTTGCCAATTCTGCTGATACACCCCCAACACCACCATGCGCCGCACGCCCAGCGCTCGGCTAAGGGTGAGGACTTCCCGGCGATCATCATCGAAATCCGGGAAGTCCAGGTGCGTATGGGTGTCGATCAGCTCCACGCTCAAGCCTCGTGAATACGCTGCTTGAACGTCCGGCCGATGGCGTGCACGCCAGGTTGGTACTGTTCTTCTTCGATCGCGGCCAGCGCCAGGCGCAGGGCGGTATCGGCGATCAACTGGTGTTGCTGGGCCATGGCGTTGACCGGCAGCGGCAGGAAGTCCAGCAACTGGGTATCACCAAAGGTACCCAGGCGCAGCGGGCGCGACTTGAGCGGGAAGTCATGCAGTGCGTCGAACACGCCTTGCAGCAGCACGTAGGACGTGGTCACCAGCGCGTCAGGCAAATGCCCCAGTTGCTGTAGAAGTTGCTCCATCAGCTGTCGACCGCCGTCGCGACTGAACGCTTCAGCGTGTTCGACGATCACCTCGCCGCTGAACCCGGCAAGGGCTTCACGGAAACCGGCGGCGCGTTCCTGGCTGATGCTCAACTCGGGCCGTGCGCCGATCAGCACAATCTGCTTGGGCAGCGGTTGCAGCAGGCTGCTGGTCAACTGCTGGCACGCTTGGCGGTCATCGCTGACCACCGAGCAGAACTGATCCGCGCCCATCACCCGGTCGATGGCAATCACCGGCAACCCCTTGGCTTGCAGTTCGCGATAACTGTTATCGCTGGCCGGCAGGCAGCTGGCGACGAACAGCGCATCACAACGTCGTGCGCGGAACAGTTGCAGCAACTGGCGTTCGCTGTCGGCATCGTCGTCGGAGCTGGCGATCAGCAGCTGATAGCCGCGCGCCCGTGCGCCTTGCTCCAGGAGCTTGGCGATGCGTGCGTAACTGGGGTTTTCCAGATCAGGCAGGATGAAACCCAAGGTGCGCGTGTGCCGACTGCGCAGCCCGGCGGCCTGTGGGTTAGGAGTAAAGCCATGGGCTTCGACGACAGCCCGCACCCGTTCGACGGTGGCGTTGCTGATGCGTTGCTGTTCGGCCTTGCCGTTGATGACGTAGCTGGCGGTGGTCACGGACACACCGGCCAGGCGGGCGATATCACTGAGTTTCAAACCGGGATTTCCTTGTTTTCTGGAGCTTGCCCCGACATTTTGTCCAATCGTAACCGATTCCAGCACTCGACTAATGTCTCAGCTCAAGTGCCGAGTGGTTGTTCAAGGATGCGCAATTAACGCGTAATCTGCCATAAATTCTAGATTAAACGTTTCAGCCAGCGTATTTTTACGACGTTCGCGACTGAGTAGCTACTGCCAATTGACTGCTCAGTCAGCTATTGATGTACACCCATTACACTGTTTGTTTAAAACAATACCTAGTGCGGCCACCGCACTAACTAGGAGAACGGCATGCTTGAGCTCACTGTAGAGCAGATTTCCATGGGCCAGGTGGCTGTGGATAAATCTGCTGCCTTGCACCTGCTCGCTGACAAACTGGTGGCTGATGGCCTGGTCGCCGAGGGTTATCTCAGTGGCTTGCAGGCCCGTGAAGCCCAGGGCTCGACCTTTCTAGGCCAAGGTATTGCCATCCCCCACGGCACCCCGGAAACCCGCGACCAAGTGTTCTCGACCGGCGTGCGCCTGCTGCAGTTCCCCGAAGGGGTGGACTGGGGCGACGGCCAGATCGTGTACCTGGCCATCGGCATTGCCGCCAAATCCGACGAACACCTGCGCCTGTTGCAACTGCTCACCCGTGCCCTCGGCGAAACCGACCTGGGCCAGGCGTTGCGCCGTGCCGGCAGCGCCGAAGCCCTGCTGAAACTGCTGCAAGGTGCGCCGCAGGAACTGGCGCTGGACGCGCAGATGATCAGCCTGGGTGTGTCCGCCGACGATTTCGAAGAGTTGGTCTGGCGCGGCGCACGCCTGTTGCGCCAAGCCGATTGTGTGAGCAATGGCTTCGCCGCTGTGTTGCAGCAGGTCGACGCGCTGCCCTTGGGCGATGGCCTGTGGTGGTTGCACAGTGAACAGACCGTCAAGCGCCCAGGCCTGGCGTTCGTCACCCCGGACAAACCCATGCGTTACCTCGGCCAGCCGCTCCATGGCCTGTTCTGTCTGGCCAGCCTCGGTGAAGCCCACCAAACGCTGTTGGAGCGCCTGTGCGCCTTGCTTATCGAAGGTCGCGGCCAGGAACTGGGCCGTGCCACCAGCAGCCGTGCGGTGCTCGAAGTCCTTGGCGGCGAACTGCCCCCGGACTGGCCCAGCGCTCGCATCACCCTGGCCAACGCCCACGGTTTGCATGCGCGCCCGGCGAAGATCCTCGCGCAGTTGGCGAAAAGTTTTGACGGCGACATCCGCGTACGCATCGTCGATGGCCCGGTCGGCGCCGTGTCGGTGAAAAGCCTGAGCAAACTGCTGAGCCTCGGCGCACGGCGTGGCCAGGTGCTGGAGTTCGTCGCCGAGCCGACGATTGCCGGCGATGCGCTACCCGCGTTGCTCGCCGCTGTGGAGGAAGGCCTCGGTGAAGAGGTCGAGCCGCTACCGACGGTCAGCGTCCAACCGGCAGCCCTGGATATCGAGCCGGTTGTCAGTGCGCCGACCAGCGGCAGCCAGATCCAGGCCATTGCGGCCGCACCGGGCATCGCCATTGGCCCCGCGCATATCCAGGTTCAGCAAACCTTCGATTACCCGCTGCGCGGCGAGTCCTCCGCTATTGAGCGTCAGCGCCTGCACAGCGCCCTGGCCGATGTACGCCGTGACATCCAGGGCCTGATTGAGCGCAACCCTTCCAAGGCGATCCGCGAGATTTTCATCACCCACCAGGAAATGCTCGACGACCCGGAACTCACCGACGAAGTCGACACCCGCCTCAAGCAAGGCGAGAGCGCCGAAGCCGCGTGGATGAGTGTGATCGAAGCGGCCGCCAGGCAGCAGGAATCGTTGCAGGACGCCTTGCTCGCCGAGCGCGCCGCCGACCTGCGTGACATCGGCCGCCGTGTATTGGCGCAACTGTGCGGCGTCGAAACCGCCCAGGAGCCGAGCGAGCCCTACATTCTGGTGATGGACGAGGTCGGTCCGTCGGATGTGGCGCGTCTTGATCCCGCGCGCGTCGCCGGCATCCTCACCGCCCGTGGCGGCGCGACGGCCCACAGCGCCATCGTCGCCCGTGCCCTGGGTATCCCGGCGCTGGTCGGCGCTGGCCCGGCGGTATTGCTGCTGGCCTCCGGCACCCCCCTGTTGCTGGATGGCCAGCGCGGTCGCCTGCATGTCGACCCCGACGCCGCCACCCTGCAACGCGCCACGGTCGAGCGCGACACCCGCGAACAACGCCTGCAAGCCGCTTCGGCGCAACGCCACGAACCGGCGCTGACCCGCGACGGCCATGCCGTGGAAGTGTTCGCCAACATCGGCGAAAGCGCCGGTGTGGCCAGCGCGGTGGAGCAGGGCGCCGAAGGCATCGGCCTGCTGCGCACCGAATTGATCTTCATGGCCCACCCGCAAGCGCCGGACGAAGCCACCCAGGAAGCCGAATACCGCCGCGTGCTCGACGGCCTCGACGGTCGCCCGCTGGTGGTGCGCACCCTCGATGTGGGCGGCGACAAACCGCTGCCGTATTGGCCGATTGCCGAGGAAGAAAACCCCTTCCTCGGCGTGCGCGGTATCCGTCTTACCCTGCAACGCCCGCAGATCATGGAAGCACAATTGCGCGCGCTGTTACGGTCCGCCGATAGCCGCCCGCTGCGCATCATGTTCCCCATGGTCGGCAGCGTCGACGAATGGCGTGCCGCCCGTGATATGACCGAGCGCCTGCGCCTGGAAATCCCGGTGGCGGACCTGCAACTGGGCATCATGATCGAAGTGCCGTCGGCGGCCTTGCTTGCGCCGGTGCTGGCCAAGGAAGTGGACTTCTTCAGCGTCGGCACCAACGACCTGACCCAGTACACCCTGGCCATCGACCGTGGTCACCCTACCTTGTCCGCCCAGGCCGATGGCCTGCACCCGGCGGTACTGCAACTGATCGACATCACCGTGCGCGCCGCCCATGCCCATGGCAAATGGGTCGGGGTGTGCGGCGAGCTGGCGGCGGACCCGCTGGCAGTACCGGTGCTGATCGGCCTGGGTGTGGATGAGTTGAGCGTATCGGCCCGCAGCATTCCCGAAGTGAAGGCGCGGGTGCGTGAATTCAGTCTGAGCGAGGCCCAGGGCCTGGCGCAACAAGCACTGGCGGTGGGCTCGCCCGCCGAAGTGCGTGCCCTAGTGGAGGCCGTGTAGATGGCAAGGATTCTGACCCTGACGCTGAACCCGGCGTTGGACCTGACGGTGCGCCTGGAGCACCTGGAACCGGGTGAAGTGAACCGCAGCGAAACCCTGCTGATCCATGCCGCCGGCAAGGGCGTGAATGTGGCGCAGGTGCTGGCGGATTTGGGCCATCAGGTGAGCGTGGGTGGTTTCCTCGGTGAGGCGAACCCCCAGGCCTTCGAGGCACTGATCGCCTGCCGTGGGTTTGGCGACGCGTTCATTCGCGTGCCGGGCGAAACCCGCAGCAATATCAAGATTGCCGAACAGAACGGCCGGGTCACCGATATCAATGCGCCCGGGCCGCTGGTCAGTGATGCGGCGCAAGCCGCGCTGCTCAAGCGCATCGCCGACATCGGCGCGCAATTCGATGCGGTGGTGGTCGCCGGCAGTTTGCCGCAAGGCATCAGCCCGCAGTGGTTCCAGGGGCTGTTGCAGCAACTGAAAAACCTCGGGTTGAAAGTCGCCCTGGACACCAGCGGCGAAGCGCTGCGCGCCGGTTTGAAAGCGGGGCCGTGGATGGTCAAGCCCAACACCGAAGAACTGGCCGATGCCCTGGGGCATGCCCCGGATGCAATCAGCCAACTGCATCAGCACGGCGTGGAACATGTGGTGGTTTCCGATGGCGCTGCGGGCGTCAGTTGGTATCGCCCAGGCGCGGCGCTGCAAGCCACGCCGCCAAAGGTGACGGTGGCCAGTACCGTCGGCGCCGGCGACTCGCTGCTGGCCGGCATGCTGCACGGTCTGCTCAGCGGCGATACCCCGGAGCAGACCTTGCGCCGTGCCACGGCGATTGCCGCCATGGCGGTGACGCAGATCGGTTTTGGCATCAGCGATGACGCGCAGTTGGCGCGCCTCGAAAGCGGCGTCCACGTGCGCACGCTGACAGAACAATAAGAGGGTTTGTGATGAAGTTAGCCATTGTTACTGCCTGCCCGAACGGCATGGTCACCAGTGTGCTGTGCGCCCGCTTGTTGGACGCGGCCGCGCAGCGCCAGGGCTGGAGCACCAGTGTCGAAGTGGTGGATGTGCAGCGCCCGGAGCGCCAATTGTCCCAGGCGATCATCGACGATGCCGAATGGGTGTTGCTGGTCAGCAGCACCCCGGTGGACATGCAGCGCTTTGTCGGCAAGCGCGTGTTCCAGAGCACACCGGCCCAGGCGTTGGCGGATGTCGACGCCGTATTGCGCCGTGGCGCCGAAGAGGCGCAGGTGTATGTCGCGGCTGAGGCCCCGGCCACGAACGCGCCGCGCATCGTCGCGATCACCGCCTGCCCGACTGGCGTCGCCCACACCTTCATGGCCGCCGAAGCGTTGCAGCAGACGGCCAAGCGCCTGGGCTATGACTTGCAGGTCGAAACCCAGGGCTCGGTCGGCGCACGTACGCCATTGAGCGCCGAAGCGATCGCCAATGCCGACGTGGTGTTGCTGGCCGCTGATATCGAAGTCGCCACCGAGCGCTTCGCCGGCAAGAAGATCTACCGGTGCGGCACCGGCATTGCCCTCAAGCAATCCGAAGCCACCCTCAACAAGGCCCTTGCCGAAGGTGCGGTGGAAAGCGCGGCCAGCGGCGCGGTGACCAAGCCGGAAAAAACCGGCGTGTACAAACACCTGCTTACCGGTGTGTCGTTCATGTTGCCGATGGTGGTGGCGGGCGGGTTGTTGATCGCCTTGTCGTTCGTGTTCGGCATTCACGCCTTTGAACAGGAAGGCACCCTGGCGGCTGCGCTGAAAACCGTCGGCGACCGCGCCTTCATGCTGATGGTGCCGCTGCTGGCGGGCTACATCGCCTACTCGATTGCCGACCGTCCGGGCATCGCGCCGGGCATGATTGGCGGCCTGCTGGCCGGCACCCTGGGTGCTGGATTTATCGGTGGCATCTTCGCCGGTTTCCTCGCCGGTTATTGCGTCAAGTTGATCACCCGCGCAGTGAAATTGCCGCAGAGCCTGGAGGCGCTCAAGCCGATCCTGATCATCCCGTTGCTAGCGAGTCTGTTCACCGGCCTGGCGATGATCTACCTGGTGGGGCCGCCGGTCGCGCGCATGCTGGTGGGGCTGACTGATTTTCTCAGCACCATGGGCACGACCAATGCGGTACTGCTGGGCATCCTGCTGGGCGGCATGATGTGTGTCGACCTGGGCGGGCCGATCAACAAGGCGGCCTACGCATTTTCCGTCGGCCTGCTGGCGGCCCACAGCGGCGCGCCGATGGCCGCGACCATGGCGGCCGGCATGGTGCCGCCGATCGGCATGGGCATCGCCACGTTCCTGGCGCGCCGCAAGTTCGCCCAGACCGAACGCGAAGCGGGCAAGGCGGCGATGATCCTCGGCTTGTGCTTCATCTCTGAAGGCGCGATCCCGTTTGCCGCGAAGGACCCGTTGCGCGTGATTCCGGCCAGTATCGCCGGCGGTGCATTGACCGGTGCCCTGTCCATGTACTTCGGCTGCGTGCTGGCGGCACCCCATGGTGGCCTGTTTGTGCTGGTGATCCCGAATGCGATGAACCATGCGCTGCTGTACCTGCTGGCAATTGTCGCCGGCAGCCTGCTGACCGGCCTGGTCTACGCGTTGATCAAACGCCCCGAAGCGCAAGAACTGACCGTGACCGTCTGACGCGGCGTAGAAAATGTGGGAGGGGGCTTGCCCCCGATAGCGGTGGGTCAGCCATAAATATGCGGGCTGACACTCTGCCATCGGGGGCAAGCCCCTCCCACCGTTGATCGCTGTATCGGTGTCATCTCTGCTTCATCGGGGCGTGCTTTAGTGGCCCTTTTGATACTCAAGAGGGCACCTGCATGAGCCACTTCGACCTCGGCCGTCGCCGCGTGATGCAAGCCGTCGGCGCCGGCCTGTTGTTGCCGGGCCTGGCGCCGGCGGTGATCGCTTCGGTCAAGGACCGGCCGCAGCTTACCGATGGCGTGCAGTCCGGCGACCTGCTCGGCGACCGCGCCATGATCTGGAGCCGCAGCGACCGCCCGGCCAAGATGGTGGTGGAGTGGGATACCCGCAGCGTGTTCAACAACCCTCGTCGTTTTGTTTCGCCGCTGGCCGACCAGCGCAGCGACTTCACCGCCCGCGTCGAACTCACCGGTCTCCCTGTCGACCAGGCGATCTTCTACCGCGTGCACTTCGAGGACGCCCAGACCGGCATCGCCAGCGAACCCTGGTTCGGCCATCTGCGCAGCGTGCCGCAACAGCGCCGCGACATTCGTTTTGTGTGGAGCGGCGACACCGTCGGCCAAGGCTTCGGCATCAACCCGGATATCGGCGGCATGCGCATCTACGAAGCCATGCGCCTGCGCCTGCCGGACTTCTTTATCCACAGCGGTGACACCATCTACGCCGACGGCCCGGTGCCCGCGCAGCTCACCGTGGAAGACGGGCGCATCTGGCGCAATATCACCACTGAGGCCAAGAGCAAAGTCGCCGAAACCCTCGACGAGTATCGTGGTAATTACCGCTACAACCTGATGGATGAAAACGTACGCCGTTTCAACGCCGAGGTGCCGCAGATCTGGCAGTGGGACGACCATGAAGTGGTGAACAACTGGTCGCCGAGCAAGCAGTTGGATGAGCGTTACCGGGTCAAGGACATCAATACCCTGGTCGGCCGTGCGCGCCAGGCCTGGCTGGAATACTCACCGATGCGCCGGCAGGCGGCGGACGGCGGCGGGCGGATCTATCGCAAGCTCAGCTATGGTCCGCTGCTGGATGTATTCGTGCTGGACATGCGCAGTTATCGCGGGCCCAACGATGACAACCTGGGCGGCGCAAAACCCTTCCTCGGGCGTGCGCAATTGGACTGGCTCAAGCGTGAACTCAAGGGCTCCCAGGCGCAGTGGAAAGTCATCGCTGCCGACATGCCCATCGGCCTCGGCGTGCCCGACGGTGAAGTCAGCCCCGGCGTGCCGCGCTGGGAAGCCATCGCCAACAACGACCCCGGTGCGCCGCAAGGCCGCGAATTGGAAATCGCCGAGCTGCTGGGTTTTCTACGGGCGCAGAATTTACGCAACCATGTGTGGCTGACTGCTGATGTGCACTACTGCGCGGCGCACCACTACCACCCGGATCGTGCGGCGTTCCAGGACTTCGAACCGTTCTGGGAGTTTGTCGCCGGGCCGTTGAACGCCGGCAGTTTCGGGCCTAATCCGCTGGACAAGACCTTTGGGCCTGAGGTGGTGTTCGAGAAGGCACCGCCGGCGCAGAACACCTCGCCGCTGGCGGGGTTTCAGTTTTTTGGCGAGGTGAACATTGATGGGCAGACGGCGGAGTTGACGGTCATCCTGCGCGACCTGGATGGCGTCTCGGTATTTGAACAAAAACTCCAGCCCACCTGACTTGGAATGCATTAAAAACTGTGGGAGGGGGCTTGCCCCCGATAGCGGTGTATCAGTGGCTCATTACTTGACTGACACGCCCTCATCGGGGGCAAGCCCCCTCCCACAGTTTGATTGTTGTATTCAGTAGACGTCGCGGCGGTAGCGACCTTGCTCGATCAACCGCTCCACGGCCTCACTGCCGAGTATATCCAACAGCGCCTGATCCACCCCCGTGGCCATCCCCTGCAGACTCCCGCACACATAAATCGCCGCGCCGTCGGCCAGCCATTTGCGCAGCACATCCGCTGACTCGCGCAGGCGGTCCTGCACGTAGATCTTCTCCTCTTGATCGCGGGAAAACGCCAAATCCAGCAGCGCGAGATCACCGCTGGCCAGCCAACCTTGCAGCTCTTCCTGGCAGAGGAAGTCATGCTTGATATTGCGTTCGCCAAACAGCAGCCAGTTGCGTTGCTGGCCGTCGGCGATACGGGCCTTGAGCAAACTGCGCAGGCCCGCCAGGCCGGTGCCGTTGCCCAGCAGGATCAGTGGCACCGGCGCCTGCGGCAGGTGGAACGCGCTGTTGCGGCGCAGGCGCAGGCTGATGTTCGAGCCGAGGGCGGCGTACTCGGTCAGCCAGCCTGAGCCCAGGCCCAGGCTGCCGTCGGGGTGGCGTTCCTGGCGCACGATCAGTTCCAGCACGCCATCGCTGGCAATCGAGGCGATGGAATATTCGCGCATGCCCAGCGGCACCAGCGCATCCACCAGCGCCTGGGCGTGCAGGCCGACCAGGTGCGCGCGATGGGTCGGCAACTGACGAGTAGCCAGGGCCTGGTCGAGGCTGTGCGCCATGCCGTCGATCAACACGCCGTCGCTGCCGGCCAGGCCCAGGCCTTCGAGGAAGTGCTCGATCGCCCAGGGGCAATTGCGCGGCAGCACTTCCACCAGGTCGCCGGCTTGCCAGCTTTGTGGCGACGGCGAGGTGAGGCCCAGCAGATAGACGTTCGAGCCGCTGCCGTCACGGTTGAGCAATGAGCGCTGGCTGAGCGTCCAGTTTTCATACTGGGCGCTCGGCCAGGCAGATGCAGGGGCATGGCCGGTCAGTTGGCCGAGTTGCTGCTGCCAGTGGAGCAGGGCGGTGGTGTCGCCGCTGTCCACTTCCACGGGCGCAAACAGTGGGTTGCCGCCCTGCTGGGTCAGCCAAAAGTGCAGACGCCGCGCGAAGCCGCAGAAATGTTCGTACTGGCGATCACCCAGGGCCAGCACCGAGTAGTTCAGGCCCTTGAGGGGCAGGTCCTGGCCGAGCAAACTGCGCTCGAAACCACGGGCACTGTCGGGGGCTTCGCCGTCGCCGAAGGTGCTGACCACAAACAGCGCGTTTTCCGACTGGCGCAGGTCGTCCTGGCTGACGCTGCCCAGGGGCTGTACCTTCACCGGCAGGCCGGCCGCCTGTAATTGCCCCGCCGTTTGCCAGGCCAGCTGTTCGGCAAAACCGCTCTGGCTGGCGAAGCCGATCAGCCACGCCGGGGCATCGCTGTGGTTGGCGGTGAGGCCGTTGCGCGCGTCACGCACCTGGCGTTTTTTGCGCCGGCGGTCCAGGTACAGCAGCCAGCCGGTGACGAAGAACAGCGGCATCAGCACCGAGCTGAGCGTGAGGGCAATCCGCCCGATCAAGCCGAAGTAGCTGCCGGTGTGCAGCGCATAGACGCTGGTCAGCAGTCTGGAACCGAGGCTTTTGCTGGCGTACTGGTCGTGGGACTTGACCTCGCCGGTGGCCGGGTCGAGGTTGATCTGGTTCAGCGCCCGGTCATGGGGCGAGTTTTTCAACAGGTAGTAGACGATGGCCGGTTGCCCGGCGACCGCTGGCATGCGGATGTTATAGGCGCTCAAGCCTGGGCCGGCGTTGCTGTAGATGCTGCTCCAGATCGCATCGTAGTTGGCCACCGGCGCCGCACCCTCGGGCGCCGGGCCGCGCTTGCGCACCCGTTCGTTTTGCGGGGCGTCGGACAACAGCTTGGTCAGGCCCTGGCTGTACCAGTCGTAGGACCAATACAAGCCGGTCAACGCCGACAGCAGGTAAGCCAGCAGGCACCAGGTGCCGAACACCGAGTGCAGGTCCCAGTTGAAGGCACGGCCTTTTTTGCGCCAGTCCAGCGTCAGCCAGGCCCGCCAGCTCGCCACCTGGCGCGGCCAGCGCAGGTACAGGCCGGAGAGGCAGAAGAACACCAGGATCAGCGTGCACGCGCCGGTGATGTTGCGCCCGGTATCGCCCATCACCAGGAAACGGTGGAACTGCAGCAGGAAGCCAAAGAGATCCTGACCGACCACATCACCCATGTAGGCGCCGGTGTAGGGATCGAAATAGCGCAACTGGCCACGGCGCTCGCCGGGTGGCGGCGTGAAGAACACGCGGGCGGCGTTGCCGCTGTCGCTCTCGACAAACAGCATGGCTACCGTCTGGCCTTCGGTGGCCTCCAGCTTGCGCACCAGCTCGGCGGGCGGCAGTACGCCGGCTTCGCGTTTTTCTACGGTCAGTACGTTGGGGTTGAGCGCCCGCAGTATTTCATCCTGAAACGAGACCGCAGCCCCGCTGATCCCCATCAAGGCCAGCACCAGCCCGGCTGTAATGCCGAAGAACCAGTGCAACTGGAACAGGGTTTTCTTCAACACGTCTGACCGCCTCGTCTATCCGGATATGTAGGGCACGGCGCGCATTATGCCGTGGCTTGTCGAGAAACATTCTGTTTTACACGCAAAAGCCCCACGCATCCGATGCGTGAGGCTCTTTGCTGCGTGGTGCTGCTGTTTAGAAGTGGAAGCTGGTGGTCAACAAGGCCGTACGACCGGCCGCCTGATTGGCGAAGTGGGTGGAGAAGGCTTTGTCGTAATACAGCTTGTCCGTCAGGTTCTGCACGTTCAATTGCAGGTCGACGTTCTTGGTCAGCTTGTAACTGGCCATGGCGTCGTAGCGGGTGTAAGACGGTACGTAAACGGTGTTGCCCGCATCGCCATAAACCTGGTCGACGTAGAACGCGCCGCCACCAATCGTGAGCTTGGAGGTGACGTCGTAGGTGGTCCACAGGCTGAAGGTGTTCTTCGGCGTGTTGGGCATTTGGTTGCCTTTGTTGGAGCCCGCGCTGACCACACCGTTACGCCCGTTCAGGCCGGATTTGACCAGTTCGCTGTCGAGGTAGCTGTAGCCGGCGAACACCTGCCATTGGTCGGTGATCTTGCCGCTGGCGGACAGTTCCAGGCCGTCGACCTGGGACTCACCCGCATTCTGATAGGTCAGGGCGTCGACCAGGATGCGCGTATTTTTCTTCTCGGTACGGAACACCGCGGCAGTCAGGGACAGGCGGTCGTGGAACAGGTCCCACTTGGTGCCCAGTTCGTAGTTGACGGTTTCTTCCGGCTGCAAGTCGCTGCTGGCGGCGCCGGCAGACAGAGGGTTGCCGTCTGAACCTTCACCGACCAGCCCCCCGGCAGGCGTCGCCGATGTCGCGTAGGAAGCATAGATGCTGGCGTTTTCCACCGGCTTCCAGACCAGGCCGGCTTGCCAGTTGAAGAACTGGCTGTCTTCCTTGATTTTGCTGCGGCCGGTCGCGGAGTCGGTGTTGGCCACGGTGTCGAAGGTGTCGTAGCGCAGGCCTACGTTCAGCAACCACTTCGGGTCCAGTTCGATGGTGTCGAACACATAAGCGCCACGGCTGGTGGCCTTGGTGGCGGTGCCGTAGTAGTTGCGGGCGATGCTGCCGGTCCAGGCATCATCCGGGTTCGGATTGCTCAGCGAGGTGCACTGGCCGCCCAGGCTGCCCTTGGCCACGGTGCAGACTGGGTTGGCGTTGGGGCTGATGGTGTAGCTGCTGACGCGGGTTTCTTCACCGGTGAACTCCAGGCCGGTGGAGTAGCTGTGCTTGAAGCCCAGGGCCTGGAAGCTGCCGAACAGGTCGGTCTGGTTGGTGGTGGTGGTCGTGGTCGACACCCGGCTGTTGGCGCGACGCCACACGGTGCCATAGCGGTTGACGTTGAATTTGCTGTCGTCCGGCTGGGTGAGAATGTAGTCCTGGCCAGTGCTGCCATGGCGCAGGGTGTTTTTCAGCGTCATGGTGTCGTTCAGGTCGTGCTCGATGGAGAACGTGCTGATGTCGGCGCGAGTCTTGCGGAAGTCGCGATCCTTGAGGCCGTAGAAGTTGTTGCTGTCGCCGCCATTGTTGGGTTTGTCATGCACATGGGCGGTGGCGGTCGACGAACCATAGCCGTAGGGAATCCCCGAATCCGGCAGGTCATCGCTTTCCATGTGGTAGTAGCTGAGGTTGACGCGGGTCGGGGTGCCCAGGCCAAAGGTCAGCGACGGCGCGACGCCCCAACGGTCGTAATTGACCGCGTCGCGGCCGGCCACGTTCTGTTCGTGGCTCATCAGGTTCAGGCGGAACGCGGCGCTGTCGTCGAGGAACTGGCGGTTCACGTCGAGCACGTAGCGGCGGGTCTGGTCGGAACCGTAGGTGAAGCCGCCGTTGGTGAAGTCCCGCGCTTGTGGGGTCTTGCTCACTAGGTTGAGGCTGCCACCGGCAGAACCACGACCGCCGAACGAAGAGTTCGGGCCTTTGCTGACTTCAATCGATTCGATGTCGAAGATCTCACGGCTCTGGCCGCCGGTGTCGCGCACGCCGTCCAGGTAGGTGTCGCCCTGGGCGTCAAAACCTCGGATGAACGGCCGGTCGCCCTGGGGGTTGCCGCCTTCGCCTGCGCCAAAGGTAATACCCGGTACGGTGCGCAAGGCATCCTGCAACGAGGTGGCGGCGGTGTCCTTGAGGACTTGTTGCGGCACCACGGTGACCGAGCGCGGGGTATCCACCAGCGGTGCGGTGTATTTCTGCGACGAGGCTTTTTCGACCTGGTAGGAGGTGTTGTCCTGCGCTTCCCCGGTGATGCTGGTGGCCCCCAGGGAAATGCTGTTGCGCTGGCCTTTTTGTTCAGTGTCGTCGGCGGCCTGTGCCAGATGGGCGACAGAGCTGGCGCTGAGGGCAACGCCGATGGCTGAAGCCAGCATGCGTGGTGAACCGGCAGGTATTTTTGTAGTGGTGCGCGACATGACGTGTCCTTTCCCCAAGGATGTGAGGCCGCGGAATATAGGGCGAACAAGACTTTCTATCAATTGCGATACATTGCTAATTGCGCTGAATTTACATTCTTTACACTTATGGCTTACGGTTTTTACGAACTCGTTCGTCCAGCGTTTTACAGAGTGGATAAGAATCAATACCATTGGCTCCTCCCCGTTTTCAGGTACTGCCCCATGCTGCTGCACATCCCCGGCCTGTTCTCTCGTGAGGAGGTGCAGCGCATTCGCCAAGCCTTGGAAAACGCCGATTGGGCCGACGGTAAAATCACCGCCGGGCACCAGTCCGCCAAGGCCAAGCACAACCTGCAATTGCCAGAGGGTCACCCGCTGGCCAAGGAAATTGGCGCGGCGATGCTTGAACGGCTGTGGCAGAACCCGTTGTTTATGTCAGCGGCGTTACCGCACAAAGTGTTTCCGCCGCTGCTCAATTGCTACACGGCGGGTGGCAGTTTCGACTTTCATATCGACAACGCCGTGCGCCAACCCAAGGGCAGCCACGAGCGGGTGCGCACCGACCTGTCATCGACGCTGTTCTTCAGCGACCCGGACGAATACGACGGCGGCGAACTGGAAATCCAGGACACCTTCGGCCTGCAGCGCGTGAAGCTGCCGGCCGGCGACATGGTGCTGTACCCCGGCTCCAGCCTGCACAAAGTCAACGCCGTGACCCGTGGCGCACGCTATGCCTCGTTCTTCTGGACCCAGAGCCTGGTACGTGAAGACAGCCAGCGCACCCTGCTGTTTGAAATGGACGGTGCGATCCAGCAACTGACCGCCGATGTGCCTGACCACCCCGCGCTGATTCAACTCACCGGTACGTATCACAACCTGCTGCGCCGCTGGGTCGAGGTCTGACATGGGCTTTTTATTACGCCGGGAAGAAGTGCTCAACGTCGAGCAACTGCAAGCGATGCTCGACGATTCCCCCGTGCGCGCTGCTCAGGCAATCCTGATGGCGGCGAAGGAAGGAGTGGTCGATGCCCAGGCGTTGCTCGGGCAAATCCTGCTCGAAGGGCGTGGCATCGCACGCGATGAGACACTGGCCTTGCGCTGGTTCCAGATCGCTGCGCACAGCGGGCATTTGATGGCCCGCAACATGGTTGGGCGTTGCCGCGAGCATGGCTGGGGATGTGATGTCGATGAGGCGGCGGCGGCGCGGGAATACCGGGTGGCAGCCGAGGCAGGGTTGGATTGGGGTCATTACAACTACGCCAATCTGCTGGCCACGGGGCGCGGCGTTGCCGAGGACCAACCACAAGCATTGGCCTGTTATCGCCACGCGGCCGAACAGGGGCATGCCAAGTCGATGAACCTGCTGGGGCGTTATCTGGAGGATGGCCGGTTCTGCCCACAGGACCTGGACGCCGCCGTCGACTGGTATCGACGCTCAGCCGAGGCCGGTGATTTTCGCGGGCAGTTCAGCTATGCGGCGGTGCTGGCCGACAGAGGTCAGATCGACGCGGCGCTGGAGTGGTTGCGCAAGGCGTTGGCGGGCGGGAACCTGAAGTTCTTGCGGGTGGCGCACAAGGCCCTGGTAGCGGCGAATGATCCGCAGATCCGGGCGATGGCCGATGCCTATAAACAACGTGCCATCAGCCTTTCTTGAGGCGTAAAAAAGCCCATGACACGTCACGGGCTTTTTCTTGCAGCTTGCGGCTGAAAACTAACGACTGCCCTTAGACATAGAACGATTTCAGTGGCGGAAAGCCATTGAACTCAACCGCGCTGTAGCTGGTGGTGTACGCACCGGTCGACAGCCAGTACAAGCGGTCACCAATCGCCAGGTTCAGCGGCAGGCCGTACTTGTAGTTCTCGTACATGATATCCGCGCTGTCGCAGGTGGGGCCGGCGATGACCACTTCTTCCATCTCGCCTTTCTTCTCGGTCCAGATCGGGAACTTGATGGCTTCGTCCATGGTTTCGATCAGGCCGGAGAACTTGCCCACGTCCGTGTACACCCAACGCTCGACGGCGGTACGGGATTTACGGGCAACCAATACCACTTCACTGACCAGGATACCGGCGTTGGCGATCAACGAACGGCCCGGCTCCAGGATGATTTCCGGCAAGTCGTCGCCGAAGTCTTCCTTGAGGAAGCGGATGATTTCTTCGGCGTAGGTTTCCAGGCTGTTGGTGCGGGTGATGTAGTTGGCCGGGAAGCCGCCGCCCATGTTGATCAGCTTCAGGTGAATACCGTCTTCTTCTTTCAGGCGTTCGAAGATCACTTTGACCTTGGCGATCGCCGCGTCCCACACGCTGATGTCGCGCTGCTGTGAACCCACGTGGAACGAGATGCCGTATGGCACCAGGCCCAGGTCACGGGCGAGGATCAGCAGGTCCATGGCCATGTCGGTCTGGCAGCCGAATTTGCGCGACAGCGGCCAGTCAGCCGTGGTCGAGCCTTCGGTGAGAATACGCACATACACTTTCGAACCCGGTGCGGCCTTGGCGATGTTGCGCAGGTCGGCTTCGGAGTCGGTGGAGAACAGGCGCACGCCTTTCTCGTAGAAGTAGCGGATGTCCTTGGACTTCTTGATGGTGTTGCCGTAGCTGATACGGTCAGGGCTGACGCCACGGCCCAGTACCTTGTCCAGCTCGTAGATCGAGGCGATGTCGAAGCTCGAGCCCTTGTCCTTGAGCAGGTCGATGATCTCGACGGCCGGGTTGGCCTTGACGGCGTAATAGACCTTGGCGAATTCGAAACCGGCGCGCAGGTCATCGTAGGCCTGGCTGATCATCGCGGTGTCGATCACCACGAACGGGGTTTCTTGCTTGTCGGCGAACGCCTTCATTTTGTCAAAAGTGGCGCGCGCGAAATAATCTTCGACGTTGATCGACATGCTGGGAACTCCTAAGGGCAAACTGTAGTAATCAATGGGTGCAACTGAACGTCCTCCGTATCCCCACTTTGGTTCGCCTACTTCCCAAGGCATGTCGCCGAAAGCAAAAAGGCCATGGGATCAACCGCTTCCCTTGGCCTTGCTGTCTCGTCGTCAGTACTTGAGCCGGATGGATCGTTTCCAGCATGGACGTTCGGCGCGAACTTTAGGACGTGAGGGGCCATAGATCAACTAAAAATGTCGCGTTTTTGCACGCGCTCGTCGCACAGCCGCGTGCAGCTACTTATGTAACCGACCGGTGTGACGGAATGATGTTCCCCGGATAGGGCAAATTGGCGGGATTTCCCTGACACACCAGAGGGCAAATGTGGGAGGGGGCTTGCCCCCGATGTCGGAGTGTCAGCCATACATACGCTGACTGACACCCTGCTATCGGGGGCAAGGCCCCTCCCACATTTTTAACCGAGCAGCGTCAGATCAAGCCAACGCGGTTTCAGCCGGCGAGACGATACTGGTCTTGCCCCCACGGGACTTACCAGAACTCAAGTACTCGGCAATCGACTCCTGGGTCACTTCCCCCAGGAACACCCGCTCCGCGTCCATTACCGGCAACCACGAGCGATTGAACTCGTACATGCGCGACAGCAGGATGCGCAAATGCTCGTCGTACGCCGCCGTGGCGTTGAACTCGCGCAGGTACTGGCCGCACGTACCGGTCTGACGGTGCAGGTCGCGACGGCGTACATAACCCAGCGCCTTGTTCTCGGAGCAGGTGACCACCACATAGCGGCGGTCATGCTCATCCATCAGCTCCAGGGCATCGGCCACCGGCGTTTCCGGGCTCACCGACGGCGCGTTGTCCGCCGCGTCTTCGGCCTTCACCAGCAGCAGACGCTTGAGGGTGCTGTCCTGGCCCACGAAGTTGCTGACGAACTCGTCGGCCGGGTGTGCCAGCAGCGTGTCCGGGTGGTCGATCTGCAGCAGCTTGCCAGCGCGGAAGATGGCGATCTTGTCACCCAGCTTGATGGCCTCGTCGATGTCGTGGCTGACCATGATCACGGTCTTGTTCAGCGCGCGCTGCATCTCGAAGAACTCGTTCTGGATCATCTCGCGGTTGATCGGGTCGACTGCGCCGAACGGTTCATCCATCAGCAGCAGCGGCGCATCGGCCGCCAGTGCGCGGATTACGCCGATGCGCTGTTGCTGGCCACCCGACAGCTCACGCGGATAGCGATGCAGGTACTGCTTGGGCTCCAGCTTGATCATGCTCATCAATTCGCGGGCACGGTCGTGGCATTTCTGCTTGTCCCAGCCGAGCAATTTCGGCACGACCACGATGTTTTCCTCGATGGTCATGTTGGGAAACAGGCCGATCTGCTGGATCACATAGCCGATGTTGCGGCGCAGGGTCACTTCGTCGAGGTCGGTGGTGTCTTCGCCGTTGATCAGGATCTTGCCCGAGGTAGGCTTGATCAGGCGGTTGATCATTTTCAGCGTGGTGCTTTTGCCGCAACCCGAGGGGCCGAGGAATACGCAAATCTCACCTTCGTTGACGGTCAGGCTTACATCGTTCACGGCCGTTACAGTCTTGCCGTTGCTTTGGAAGGTCTTGGACAGGTTTTGAAGTTCGATCATTTGAGCAGTCCTTTTGGAGTCAGCGAGCGTTGCAGCCATTGCAGTAGCAGGTCGGCGAAGATGGCCAGGAGACTGACCAGCACGGCGCCGACGATCAGCATCGACATGTCGCTGCGGCTGATGGAAGCCAGAATAAGTACACCCAGGCCACCGGCGCCGATGGTGGCGGCGATGGTCATCACACCAATGTTCATCACCACGGCGGTGCGCACACCGGCGAGGATCACCGGCACGGCGATGGGCAGTTCGACCATGCGCAGGCGCTGGCCGAAGGTCATGCCGATGCCTTTGGCGGCTTCGCGAATACCCGGTTCCACGCCAGTGAGGGCGAGGTAGGTGTTACGCATGATCGGCAACAGGGAGTAGAGGAACACGGCGGTGATCGCCGGCATCGGCCCCAGGCCCTGGCCGAATTTGGAGTAGAACGGCAGCAGTAGGCCGAACAGGGCGATGGACGGTACGGTCAGCAATACCGTGGCGCTGGCTTGCAGCGGGCCTGCAAGCGTCGGGAAACGCGTCATCAGGATGCCCAGGGGCACGCCGATCAGGATTGCAAGGATCACGGCGATGCCGACCAGGGTAATGTGCTGCCCGGTCAGGTGCAGGACTTGGGCCCAATCAAGATGGGAAAAGGCGTTCAGGAATTCCATGTCTTCTCCTCTTATTGATTGATCGGATGCTGGCGCAGGAAATCGGCGGCAACAGCGGAAGGGCTTTCATGGTCGACGTCGACGCGCGCGTTCAGTTGGCGCATGGTTTCGTCGTCGAACAGGTCAGCCAACGGTTTGAGTTCAGATGCGAGGGTTGGGTGCTGGTCGAGGTATTCCTGGCGGACCACCGGCGCGGCGGTGTAGTCCGGGAAGTAGTGCTTGTCGTCTTCCAGCAGCTTGAGCTTGAAGGCGTTCAGGCGACCGTCGGTGGTGTAGACCAAACCGGCAAACACCTGGCCATTACGCAACGCGGTATAGACCAGGCCAGCGTCCATCTGCCGGGTGTTCTTGCGGGTCAGGTTCATGTCGTACAGCTTGACCATGCCGGCCAGGCCGTCGGAACGGTTGGCGAACTCGGTGTCCAGGGCGACCAGGCGGTTGCTCTTGGCGTCTTGCGCCACGGCCTTGGTCAGGTCGCTGATCGTGCTGATCTCGGGATGCTCAGCGGCAACTTTCTCTGGCAGCGCCAGGGCGTAGGTGTTGCTGAAGCGCGACGGGGAGAGCCAGACCAGGCCCTTTTTCGCGTCGAGTTCTTTCACCCGTGCGTAGGACTGTTCGCTGTCGAGCTTCTCGTCGACATGGTTGTAGGCCACCAGCGACACGCCGGTGTACTCCCAGATCAGGTCCAGTTGCCCGCTTTCCTGGGCGCTGCGCGCCAGGTTGCTACCCAATCCGCCGGTCACGCGGGTGTCATAGCCCTTGGTGCGCAGGTACTGGGAAGTGATTTCGGCGAGCAGGGTCTGTTCGGTGAACACCCGGGCGCCGATGCGGATTACCGGTTTTTCGGCGGCTTGCGCAATGCCTGTAAAGAGCAGGACGCAGCTCACTATCAATGTCAGTTTTTTCATGTCGGTTCCTTAAGACGCACGCAACCCGCGTTCCAGCCAGAGGCGGCTGGCCAGGGTCACCAGACCGTCGAGCAACAACGCCAACAGCGCGGTGCACGCAGCGCCGAGCAGCAATTGCGGCTGATTGTTCAGGGCGATGCCGGGGAAGATCAGGCTGCCCAGGCTGTTGGCACCGATCAGGAACGCCAGCGGCGCGGTGCCGACATTGATCGCCAGGGCCACACGCACACCGCCAATGATGATTGGCACGGCGTTGGGCAATTCCACGCGAAACAGCACTTGGCGCGGCGTCATGCCGATGCCGGTGGCGGCTTCTTTCAGGGAACCCTGGACGTTTTTCAGGCCTTCGTAGGTGTTGCGCACGATGGGCAGGAGGGAGGCGAGGAACAGCGCGAAGATGGCCGGGCCGCTGCCGATGCCAAGAACGCCGAGGGCGATGGCCAGTACGGCCAGGGGAGGGACGGTGTTGCCGATGTTGAAGATCTGCATGAAGCGTTCTGCGCGCCCGACCATGTGCGGTCGGCTGAGCAGGATGCCGGCGGGGATACCCACAACGAGGGCGGCCAGCATGGAGACAAGAACGAGGATCAGGTGAGCTTGCAGGTAAAACAACAAATCGTCGCGGTACAGTTCGATCGTGTTGATGCCGATCCAGTGGACCAGCAGGGCCAGGAGCGCGACGACAACCGCACCTCCTATCAGCCCTTTGCCATAGCGAATAGCCACAGGCGGACTCCTTTTTTCTTTTGTCGGCGAACACATTTCCGAGCGGCAATGCCATTCCTGGCTGCCTCTGAATGTGGTCGCGAAATGCAGCTCGTCGATACCGGCAACGCGGTAAAAATCCGAGCCATGAGCGCAGCCTCGTCAGGCTAACTTGCTGATTTATCAGCCCCTGTTCCGAGTGCGGTAGCAGGGGAGTGGACGTCTCGACCTTTTAAAAGGTTCCACACTTGGCAGCATTTAGCCACCCCCAATCGGGTGAACGGTGGTCCGGCACCTGGGGTTTGCGCTATACTCGCCGCCCTTTTTTGACTCACCTGCCAGGCGATTTCCCATGACCCACCAGGCCGCCGAAGTCGCGAAACGCCGCACTTTCGCCATTATTTCCCACCCCGATGCCGGTAAAACCACCATCACCGAGAAGCTCTTGCTGATGGGCAAGGCAATCGCAGTGGCCGGCACGGTGAAATCCCGCAAATCCGACCGCCATGCCACCTCCGACTGGATGGAAATGGAAAAACAACGGGGTATCTCGATTACCACGTCGGTCATGCAGTTCCCGTATCGCGACCACATGGTCAACCTGCTCGATACCCCGGGCCACGAAGACTTCTCTGAAGACACCTACCGCACCCTGACCGCGGTGGACTCGGCGTTGATGGTCCTCGACGGCGGTAAAGGCGTCGAGCCACGTACCATCGCCCTGATGGACGTGTGCCGTCTGCGTGACACGCCCATCGTCAGCTTCATCAACAAACTCGACCGCGATATCCGCGACCCCATCGAGCTGCTGGATGAAATCGAAGCCGTCCTGAAGATCAAGGCTGCGCCGATCACCTGGCCGATCGGTTGCTACCGCGACTTCAAGGGCGTGTACCACCTGGCCGACGACTACATCATTGTCTACACCGCCGGCCACGGTCACGAGCGCACCGAAACCAAGATCATCGAGAAACTCGACTCGGACGAAGCCCGCGCCCACCTGGGTGACGAGTACGACCGTTTTGTCGACCAGCTCGAACTGGTGCAGGGCGCCTGCCACGAGTTCAACCAGCAGGAATTCCTCGACGGCCAACTGACCCCGGTGTTTTTCGGGACCGCCCTGGGCAACTTCGGTGTCGACCACGTACTCGACGCGGTCGTCGACTGGGCGCCGCGCCCACTGGCACGGGTGGCCAACGAGCGCACCGTGGAGCCAGTAGAAGAGAAGTTCTCGGGCTTCGTGTTCAAGATCCAGGCGAACATGGACCCCAAGCACCGCGACCGTATCGCCTTCATGCGCATCTGCTCCGGCAAATACGAAAAAGGCATGAAGATGCGCCACGTGCGCACCGGCAAGGACGTGCGCATCGGCGACGCCCTGACCTTCTTCTCCTCCGAGCGTGAACAGCTGGAAGAGGCGTTCGCCGGCGACATCATCGGCCTGCACAACCACGGCACCATCCAGATCGGCGACACCTTCACCGAAGGCGAAACCCTGGGCTTCACCGGCATCCCGCACTTCGCCCCGGAACTGTTCCGCCGCGTGCGCCTGCGTGACCCGCTCAAATCCAAGCAACTGCGCCAGGGCCTGCAACAACTCGCGGAAGAGGGCGCCACCCAGGTGTTCTTCCCCGAGCGCAGCAACGACATCATCCTCGGCGCCGTCGGTGTGCTGCAGTTCGATGTGGTCGCCAGCCGCTTGAAAGAGGAATACAAGGTGGAGTGCTCGTATGAGCCGATCACCGTGTACTCCGCGCGGTGGATCGAGTGCAGCGATAAGAAGAAGTTGGAAGAGTTCTCCAACAAGGCCGTGGAAAACCTCGCGGTGGATGGTGGTGGTCACTTGACCTACCTGGCGCCGACCCGAGTGAACCTGGCGCTGATGGAAGAGCGCTGGCCGGATGTGAAATTCCGCGCGACGCGTGAGCATCATTAAGGTCTGAGCGGTAAATAGAAGGGTGAAGCTGTGATGGCTTCACCCTTTTTATTGGCCAAACACACATTTTGATCTTCATCGATCAGGGCCATTGGCGAGAAACCCACATCCCGTCTAGCGTTTCAGGTATTTCACTCACCCATCGACGGAATAGGAGGCCACCGTGCGTATAACTCAACGCGCCATTCAATTGGTGCTGCTGGGGGCTTTGGGGTTGTCCGCCTCATTGACGCTTGCAGGCGCCGGAACGCCCCAATGGAAGGACACAGGCCCTGTCACCAAGAAGAAGCAGCAGGAGGTCAACTCCGGCAGTTGGCAACCCCAGGCCCAGCCTGCGCCCAAGGAGGATGCGGAAAACCCCTATAACGAAGGGGAAGACAGCGAAACCTATGATGACGGTGACACCTGATAGCTGGCGCAAACCCTCTATCACAACTAGCTTCAAGGACTGGCGACGGTAAATCGCTGTCGTACGGATTCATCTACTGACTGGACGGAAATCGACCATGAGTATTTTTCAACGAGTCGTGCTGTTGATAAAAGTGCTGGTGCTGATGTCTTTGGGTATGTCGGCTGCCTGGGCGCATAACCCGGTGCACAGCGGTCAGGCGGGCTTTTCGGCGTCGCATGACAAAGGGCTGCTGCTGGCCAAGTCGGAAGCCGAGCCGGGGGACCAGGACCAGGGCGGCAGCAAGGACGATGATGATTCCACCACAAACGAGCCAGACACCGACGACCCGGACGGCGATGAAGGCGACAGCCAAACGTAGGTCTCAGCCAAAAGAAAGCCCCTCCCACCCAGCTGATGCGCAACCGGGTGGGAAGGGCTGTGAAACTCATTACGCCGCGTACCTTAGTAGGAGCGGCGCCTGCCTCAAGCCACGAATTGCTCCGCGTAGTGGCAAGCCACCTGGCGGTTATCCAGGGCGCGCAACTGCGGCTCCTCGGTGCTGCACCGCGCCGTCGCGTACGGGCAGCGCTTGTGGAACGCGCAGCCAGGCGGCGGGTTCAGCGGGTTGGGCAACTCGCCGACGATCTTGATCTTCGGCTTGTTCGGGTCCGGGTGGATGGTCGGGGTGGCCGACAGCAGCGCCTGGGTGTACGGGTGCAGCGGGCGTGCGTAGATGTCTTCCTTGGGGCCGACTTCTACCGGGCGGCCGAGGTACATCACCATCACGTCATCGGCAACGTGCTGCACCACCGCCAGGTTGTGGGAGATGAACACGTAGGCGGTGTTGAACTCCTGCTGCAGGTCCATGAACAGGTTGAGCACCTGGGCCTGGATGGACACGTCGAGTGCCGAGGTCGGTTCATCCGCCACCAGCACTTTCGGTTGCAGCATCATTGCGCGGGCCAGGGCGATGCGCTGGCGCTGACCACCGGAGAACATGTGCGGGTAGCGCTGATAATGCTCGGGGCGCAGGCCCACTTGCTTCATCATCGCCTGCACTTTTTCGCGGCGTTCGGCGGCGGACAGGTTGGTGTTGATCAGCAGCGGCTCGCCCAGTTGATCACCGACCTTCTGGCGCGGGTTCAACGACGCGTAGGGGCTCTGGAACACCATCTGCACGTCTTTGCGCAATTGCTTGCGCTGGGCCTTGTCGGCACCGGCGACTTCCTGGCCGGCGATTTTCAAGGAGCCCGACGACGGCTCTTCAATCAGAGTGAGCGCACGGGCCAGGGTGGATTTGCCGCAACCCGACTCGCCCACGACGGCGAGGGTCTTGCCGGCTTCCAACTCGAAGGACACGCCATTGAGGGCGCGCACAGTGGCGTGGCCCTTGAACAGGCCACGGGACACTTCGTAGTGACGGGTCAGGTCGCGGGCAGTAAGAACGACGGCCATTACGCCACCTCCTGGTTCAAGGGGTAGAAGCAGCGCGCAAGGCTGTTGGTTTTCGGATCAAGGCCGGGACGCTGGGCGCGGCAGCTTTCCTGCACATACGGACAGCGTGGTGACAGCAGGCAGCCCTGCGGGCGGTCATAGCGACCGGG
Organism: Pseudomonas allii; assembly: GCF_055380095.1. Lineage (NCBI taxonomy): Bacteria > Pseudomonadati > Pseudomonadota > Gammaproteobacteria > Pseudomonadales > Pseudomonadaceae > Pseudomonas > Pseudomonas allii. The sequence continues at coordinate 936,733 of NZ_AP039450.1, forward strand.
CACGATACCCGGCAACGTAGCCAGGCGCGTAGCGCCCAGGCTGTGCTCCGGAATCGCTTTGAGCAGGGCTTCGCTGTACGGGTGCGCCGGAATGTCGAACAACTGCGGCACCTGGCCGACTTCCACGGCTTGGCCGGCATACATCACGCACACGCGCTGGGCGGTTTCCGCCACGACAGCGAGGTCGTGAGTGATCAGCACCAGGCCCATGTTCTGTTCTTTCTGCAGGGCCAGCAGCAGGTCCATGATCTGCGCCTGGATGGTCACGTCCAACGCCGTGGTCGGTTCGTCCGCGATCAGCAGTTTCGGCTCGCCGGCAATCGCCATGGCGATGGCCACACGCTGGCTCATACCGCCGGACAGTTGGTGCGGGTACGCATCCATACGGCTGGCAGCGCCCGGGATTTCAACCTTTTCCAACAGCTCGATGGCGCGTTTGCGCGCTTGCTTGCCGGACATTTTCAGGTGCAGGCGCAGCACTTCTTCAATCTGGAAACCCACGGTGTAGCTGGGGTTCAGCGCGGTCATCGGGTCCTGGAACACCATCGCCAGGTCTTTGCCGACGATCTGGCGGCGCTGGCGGTTGCTCAACTTGAGCATGTCCTTGCCGTCGAAGTTCAGGGCGTCGGCGGTGACGATGCCGGGGTGCTCGATGAGGCCCATCAGCGCCATCATGGTCACGGATTTACCCGAGCCCGACTCGCCAACGATGGCCAGTACTTCGCCTTTGTCGACCGAAATGTCGAGGCCATCGACCACCGGTACGGCGGTCTTGTCGCCGAAGCGCACGTTGAGATTCTTGATTTCTAACAGTGACATGGGAATCTCCTCAGGCGGCGTTCTTGAGTTTCGGGTCCAGCGCATCGCGCAGGCCGTCGCCCATCAAGTTGATTGCCAGCACGCTGAGCAAAATGGTCAAACCAGGCAGGCTCACCACCCACCAGGCGCGTTCGATGTAGTCACGGGCCGAAGCCAGCATGGTGCCCCACTCCGGGGTTGGCGGTTGTACGCCAAGGCCGAGGAAGCCGAGGGCCGCGGCATCGAGGATCGCCGAAGAGAAACTCAGGGTGGCCTGGACGATCAGCGGTGCCATGCAGTTGGGCAGCACAGTAATGAACATCAGGCGCGGCAGGCCGGCACCGGCGAGGCGCGCGGCGGTCACGTAGTCGCGGTTCAGTTCGCCCATCACCGCAGCACGGGTCAGACGCACGTAGGACGGCAGCGACACGATCGCGATGGCGATCACGGTGTTGATCAGGCCAGGGCCGAGGATTGCCACAATGGCGACGGCCAGCAGCAGCGACGGCAGGGCCAGCATGATGTCCATCAGACGCATGATGGTCGGGCCGAGCAGACGCGGGAAGAACCCGGCGAACAGACCCAGCAGGATCCCCGGAATCAGCGACATCACCACCGACGACAAACCGATCAGCAACGACAGGCGCGAGCCCTGGATCAGGCGCGACAGCAGGTCACGGCCCAGTTCGTCGGTGCCGAGCAGGAATTGCATCTGCCCACCTTCCAGCCAGGCTGGCGGGGTCAGCAGGAAGTCGCGGTATTGCTCGCTCGGGTTATGCGGCGCCACCCACGGGGCAAAGATCGCGCAGAACACGATCAGCAACATGAACAGCAGGCCGGCGACCGCGCCTTTGTTCTTGGAGAAGGCTTGCCAGAATTCTTTGTACGGAGACGGGTACAGCAGGCTTTGATCGACTGCTGACACTGGAGTAGGTGTGGTCATGGTCATGATCTCAGCGCTGGTGACGGATGCGTGGGTTGGCGAAGCCGTAGAGGATATCCACCACGAAATTCACCAGGATCACCAGGCAGGCGATCAGCAGGATGCCGTTCTGCACCACCGGGTAGTCCCGCGCGCCAATGGCTTCGATCAGCCATTTGCCGATGCCGGGCCACGAGAAGATGGTTTCGGTCAGAACCGCACCGGCCAGCAGCGTGCCGACTTGCAGGCCGACCACGGTCAGTACCGGGATCAGCGCGTTACGCAGGCCGTGCACGAACACCACGCGCGCCGGCGACAGGCCCTTGGCCTTGGCGGTACGGATGTAGTCTTCGCGCAGCACTTCGAGCATCGACGAACGGGTCATCCGCGCGATCACGGCCAGCGGAATGGTGCCGAGCACGATGGCCGGCAGGATCAGGTGGTGCAGGGCGTCGAAGAACGCGTCCGGCTCGTCAGCCAGCAGCGTGTCGATGAGCATGAAGCCGGTGCGCGGCTCGATGTCGTAGAGCAGGTCGATCCGCCCGGAAACCGGGGTCCAGCCCAGGCTGACCGAGAAGAACATGATCAGGATCAGGCCCCACCAGAAGATCGGCATCGAATATCCCGCCAGGGAGATGCCCATCACCCCATGGTCGAACAGGGATCCTCGCTTCAATGCCGCGATCACCCCGGCCAACAGGCCCAGGATGCCGGCGAACAACAGGGCGGCCATGGACAGTTCCAGGGTCGCGGGGAAGAGCGCGGTGAACTCGGTCCACACGCTGGTGCGGGTCCGCAGCGATTCGCCAAGGTCACCCTGGGCAAGCTTGCCGACGTAATCCAGGTATTGCGCATACAGCGGCTTGTTAAGGCCAAGGCGTTCCATTGCCTGTGCGTGCATCTCGGGGTCGACGCGCCGCTCGCCCATCATGACTTCGACGGGGTCGCCAGGGATCATGCGTATCAACGCAAACGTGAGCAACGTGATGCCGAAGAACGTGGGGATCAATAACCCCAGTCGGCGGGCAATAAAACTAAACATCTTGTCGTGTACCTCAATCAGCCGGTTAGGCAGGTCCGGCGCCGTCAATGTCGACGGCGCCGAGCGTTTTTCTTATTTACTTCACCTGGGTGGTGGCGAAGTTATTGGTCGTCAGAGGACTTTGGGTATAACCCTCGACGTTTTTGCGCATGGCGGTGAACATTTTCGGGTAAGCCATGGGAATCCACGGTTGGTCCTTGTCGAAAACGTCCAGTGCTTGTTCATAGAGTGCTGCGCGCTGGGTCGGTTCAGCATCAGCGCGGGCCTTGTCGATCAAGTCTTGAAACTCTTTGTTACACCAGCGGGCGTAGTTTTCGCCGTTTTTGGCCGCATCGCAACTCAGGTTCGGCGTGAGGAAGTTATCCGGGTCGCCGTTATCCCCCGCCCAGCCGGCGGACACCATGTCGTGCTCACCGTTTTTAGCACGCTTGAGCATTTCGCCCCATTCCATGACTTTGATATTCACCTTCAGGCCAATCTGCGCCAGATCCGCCTGCATGCGCTGGGCGCCGAGCATCGGGTTAGGGTTGGTCGGGCCGCCGCCGTTACGGGTGAACAGGGTGAACTCGGTGCCTTCCGGCACACCCGCTTCCTTGAGCAGGGCACGGGCCTTGTCGAGGTCGCGCGGTGGGTTTTTCAGCTTGTCGTTGAAGCCCAGCAGCGTGGGGGGAAACGGGCCGGTGGCATCGACAGCGTTGCCTTTGCCGTACAGCGATTCGTTGTAGCCTTTTTTGTCGAACGCGATGTTGATAGCGTGACGCACCCGCGCGTCGCTCATGTACTTGTGGGTGGTGTTCAGTGCGGTGTAGGCGGTCGTCATCGCCGCCAGTTCATCGACCTTCAGGTTCGGGTCTTTCTTGATGCTGGGCAGGTCATCGGGCTTGGGATATAGCGCGACTTGGCATTCGTTGGCCTTGAGCTTCTGCAGGCGCACGTTGTTATCGACCGCAATGGCCAGAATCAAGGGATCGGCCGGCGGCTTGCCACGGAAGTACTCCGGGTTGGCCTTGAAGCGCACCTGGGCATCTTTCTGGTAGCGGATGAAGATGAACGGGCCGGTACCGATCGGCTTGCTATTGAGCTCATCGGTCTTACCGGCGGCGAGCAGTTTGTCGGCGTATTCAGCGGAGTGGATGGCGGTAAACGGCATCGCGACATCGGCCAGGAACGGTGCTTCAGGGCGCGTCAGGGTGAAGACCACCGTGTGGTCATCAGTCTTCTCGACACTTTTGAGCAGTTCCTTGAAGCCCATGCTTTCGAAATAGGGGAAACCCGTGGTGGATTTGTTATGCCAAGGGTGTTTCGGGTCCAACTGGCGCTGGAAGCTCCAGAGCACGTCATCGGCATTCAAGTTACGCGTGGGTTTGAAATAGTCGGTGGTGTGGAACTTGACGTCATCGCGCAGGTGGAACGTATAGGTCAGGCCGTCGTCACTGATTTCCCAGCTCTTGGCGAGCGCGGGAACGATTTCAGTGGTGCCTGGCTTGAAGTCCACCAAACGGTTGAACATGGTTTCGGCGGCGGCATCAGCGGTCACGGCCGTGGTGTACAGGACCGGGTCGAAACCTTCCGGGCTGGCTTCGGTGCAGACCACCAGTGGTTTGGCCGAAACGCCGATGGCCACGCTCAACAGCGCGGCAGCCATGGCGGCTTGTAGTGGGAGCAATTTCATTCGGAGCCCTCTGCAATCGATGGGACCAGACAAGCGTAGACGGCGGGCTCGTCCTGAGCCCGCCGCTTACTTGGCGCTGATTAAAGAATGTTGAACGGGATGGTGGTGACCAGGCGGAACTCTTTGATGTTGCCGTCAGCTTGTTGGGCGCTGGCGCGGTGAGTCACGTAGGTGCCACGGATCGTAGTGGCCTTGAGCGGGCCGCTCTGGATTGCGTAGGACGAACCGATACCGTATTCCTGGTGCTTCTCGCCATCCATCAGGCGCAGGTCACTGCGCGATGCGCCGGCTTCACCGTAGGCGGTGCCGTTGTAGTGAGTACCGTCGATGCCCCAGCCGCGAGCGGAGTAGATGTTGAACTTCAGGCCTGGCACGCCGTATTCGGCCATGTTGATGGCGTAGGCGACCTGGAAGGACTTCTCGTTCGGGCTGTTGAAGTCCGAAGTCAGGGAGTTGGCCAGGTAGATGCCGTTGGTTTCGTGCAGGTAGTCGAAGTACTCGTCACCGTTCACTTCCTGGTACGAGAAGGTCAGGGTGTGAGCCTGGTGGGTCAAGCCCAGGGACAACGAGTAAGTGTCGTTGTCGATGTTGCCCATCTTCTTGCTGCCGGTGTCGGTGGTCTTGTAGTAGTTCAGGCCGGTGGTCAGCGCCAGGGTCTGTGCATCACCCAGTTCGTGGGTAGCGCCGAAGTAGTACTGGTTCCAGAAGTCTTCGACGTTGGCGGCGAACACGCTGGTTTTCAGGCTCTTGAATGGCTGGTAGTTGAAGCCCAGGGTTTTGACCTTGTCGGTTTCCTGGCCATTGCCGTATTCGGAACGGAATTTCGACAGGCTCTGCTCGGTACGCGGCGAAACGCGATCGAAGATACCGCCCTGGAACGACAGGTTGCTGAACTCTTCGCTGTTGAAGCTCACACCTTCAAAGCTCGACGGCAGGGCACGGTTGCCGATGGTGTCGACGATACCGGTGCTGAAGTTCTGGCGACCGGCGGTCAAGGTGGTGTTGGAGACACGGAACTTGACGTTGGCCAGGCCCAGTTTGCTCCACTGGCCTACAGCGTCGCCGCCGGAATCCGCCAGGGTACGGTTGGAGCCACCAGCGATATCTTTGCGGTCGCGATCAAGGGCGATGAAGTTGTAGGCAGCGACTTCGGTGCTGACCCCAACAGTGCCTTGGGTGAAGCCCGAGGTGTAGTTGAGGATGGTGCCCTGGGCCCAGTTGATACGGCGCGAGATCGGGGTCTTCACACCGTCTTTGCGGTAGCTGAAGCGGTCATTGCGAAACTTCATTTCGTTCGCGTACCAGTTACGCGTGGTACCGCCCAGGCTCTGACCGTCGATAAAGCCCTTGGCCTCGCTTTGCGCGCTGGTGCCGGCCAGTGTGGTCGGCACGAAGTCCTGGCTGACGGATTCAGCGTAGGCGGTTGCCGTGATGCTGCTGATGGCCAGGGCCAGAAGCGCTTTGCTGCTCAGTTTCATGGATGAAGCTCCTTTGGTTCTCTTTTTAATGCCGGTCTTTTTTGGTGATCCGGCTATTGGGTGTGTAACTCGTTCAAGCCATTGCAAACGTTTGGCGTAGGAAAAATCCCAACAAAAGGCCGCGCGTTTGCAGCAAGGCGGGGGCCGCCCTGCGCAATCCGGTTATTTTCTTATGGGGTGATACTGACGCCCGAGAACACGTTGCGGCCGAAGGGGCTGACCTTGAACCCTTCGACTTTGGCGCTTAACGGCTGGTTGACCGTCGAGTGGGCGACGGGCGTGATCGGCACCTGCGCTTTAAGCAGTTGCTGCGCCTGTTTGTACAGAACAGTCCGTTGTTCGCGGTCGGTCACGACCTTGGCTTGCTTGATCAGCTTGTCGTACGCCGGGTCACACCACATGGAGTAGTTGTTCCCGCCGATGGCGTCGCAGCTGTAGAGGGTGCCCAGCCAGTTGTCCGGGTCACCGTTATCGCCGGTCCAGCCGATCAGGCTCACATCGTGCTCACCGTTCTTGGTGCGCTTGATGTATTCGCCCCACTCGTAGCTGACGATCTTGACCTTGAGGCCGATCCTGGCCCAGTCGCTTTGCAGCATCTCGGCCATCAGCTTGGCGTTGGGGTTGTACGGCCGTTGCACCGGCATCGCCCACAGGGTGATTTCAGTGCCTTCCTTCACGCCGGCAGCCTTGAGCAGTTCCTTGGCTTTCTCCGGGTTGTAGGTGGCGTCCTTGATCGTCTCGTCGTAGGACCATTGCGTCGGCGGCATGGCGTTGACCGCCAGTTGCCCCGCGCCCTGGTACACGGCGTTCAGGATGCTCTGCTTGTTCACCGCCATGTCCAGCGCCTGGCGCACTTCAAGCTGGTCGAACGGCTTGTGGCGCACGTTGTAGGCGATGTAGCCGAGGTTGAACCCCGGCTTGGTCAGCAGTTTCAGGTTTGAGTCGGCCTTGAGGGCGTCGACGTCAGCCGGACGCGGATGCAGGGTCACCTGGCATTCGCCGGCCTTGAGTTTTTGCACGCGCACCGAGGCGTCGGTGTTGATGGCGAAAATCAGCTGGTCGAGCTTGACCTTGCTCGGGTCCCAGTACTGTTTGTTGGCCACATAGCGGATCTGCGAATCTTTCTGGTAACGCTGGAACACGAAGGGGCCAGTGCCGATCGGCTTCTGGTTGATGTCGCTGGGCTTGCCGGCCTTGAGCAGTTGCTCGGCATATTCGGCCGACAGGATCGCGGCGAAGCTCATGGCGATGTTCTGGATGAACGCGGCGTCGACCGTGTTCAGGGTCATCACTACGGTGTGCGGATCGGTTTTGGCGACCTTGGCAATGTTCTTGTTCAGGCTCATCCCGTTGAAGTACGGAAACTCGGTGGGGTAGGCCTTGCGAAACGGATGGTCGGGGTCAAGCATGCGGTTGAAGGTGAACAGCACGTCGTCGGCGTTGAAGTCCCGAGTCGGCTTGAATTCCTTGTTGCTGTGGAATTTCACCCCTTCACGCAAGTGAAAGGTGTAGGTCAGGCCGTCCGGCGAAATATCCCACTTGGTTGCCAACGCAGGCACGACACCCGTCTCGCCCTTTTCAAACTCAACCAGGCGGTTGTACAGCGGCTCGGCCGCATCGTTATCGGTGGCGGTGGTGTACTGCGCGGTGTCAAAGCCGGCCGGGCTGCCTTCCGAGCAGAACACCAGGCTGCGCTTGTCGGCGGCGTGGCCCATTGTGGCCGCAGCCAGCAGGCCGGTGCCAAAAATTGCGGATAGAACGGTGGTATGGCGCATGACGATCCCGATCCTTGTTTGTAGTTGTCATCAGCGAGCAATCACCCCGGCATTCAGCCAGGGGGACATCACTGATCCCACACGCAGCAAGTGCCTTTCCGAGTTTGGAGCCTCTGCTGTCCTACGACGTTATGGGTCGCGGACTTCGCAGTAAATACGCCAAATCGGATTGACCTTGTAGGCAATGGAGTCGCACTGCGCAGTTCATTGCTGTAGGAAGCAACGGTTTCGAGTGTGGTCCATGTCCTACGGCCAAGGCGGATGCAATAACGGCGACGTTTATGCAACGTCGCCGCCAGTGATCCTTACTTGCCGCTGACGCTCACGCCGTAGAAGGAGTTCAAGCCAAACGGGCTGATCTTGAAGTCCTGCACGGTGTTGCGCATGGGTTGATACACCGTCGAGTGCGCGATAGGTGTCATCGGGACTGCATCTTTGAGGATATGTTGCGCCTGCTTGTACAGCTCGGTGCGTTTGGCGACGTCCGACGTTGCCTTGGCTTCTTTCACGATGCCGTCGAATTTCTTGTCGCACCACTTCGAGAAGTTGTTGCCGGCCAGCGAGTCGCAGCCGAACAGCACGTTCAACCAGTTGTCCGGGTCACCATTGTCACCGCTCCAGCCAATGATCATGGCCTGGTTCTCGCCACCTTTGGAACGCTTGATGTACTCGCCCCATTCGTAGCTGACGATGTTGACCTTCAGGCCGATCTGTTTCCAGTCGTTCTGCAGCATCTCGGCCATCAGTTTGGCGTTCGGGTTGTACGGACGCTGGACCGGCATGGCCCACAGGGTGATCTCGGTGCCGTCTTTGACGCCGGCCTGCTTGAGCAGGTCCTTGGCCTTGGCCACGTCGTACGGTGCATCCTTGATGGTGGTGTCGTAGGACCATTGGGTCGGTGGCATGGCGTTGACGGCCAGTTGGCCGGCGCCCTGGTACACGGAGTCGATGATCTGCTGCTTGTTCACCGACATGTCCAGCGCTTCACGTACGCGCAGGTCGGACAGCGGGTTGGCGGCGGTCTGGCCCTTGAGGACCGGCATCACGTTGTAAGCGATATAGCCTAGGTTGAAACCGGCTTGATGCGGCAGTTTCAGGTCCTTGTCATCGCCCAGCGCCTTGAGGTCGGCCGGACGTGGGAACAGGGTGATCTGGCATTCGTTTTTCTTGAGCTTCTGGATGCGCACCGACGGGTCGGTGGTGATGGCGAAGATCAGGTTGTCGATCTTCACGTCTTCAGGTTTCCAGTAGTCCTTGTTGCCGGTGTAACGGATGTTCGAGTCTTTCTGGTAGCTCTTGAACACGAACGGGCCAGTGCCGATTGGCTTCTGGTTGATGTCCGGGGCCTTGCCGTCTTTCAACAGTTGGGCGGCGTATTCGGCCGACTGGATCGAAGCAAAGCTCATCGCCAGGTTCTGGATGAAGGCGGCGTCCACAGTGCCAAGGGTGAACTTGACAGTATGGTCATCGACTTTTTCGATGTTCTTGATGTTGGTGTCCATCCCCATGTCCGTGAAGTACGGGAACTCGGTGGGGTAGGCCTTACGGAACGGATCGTCCTTGTTGATCATGCGGTTGAACGTGAACAGCACGTCATCGGCATTGAAGGTACGGGTCGGCTTGAAGTACGAGGTGGTGTGGAACTTGACGCCATCCCGCAGGTGGAAGGTGTAGGTCAAGCCATCCGGGGACACGTCCCAGCTGGTGGCCAGCCCAGGAATCACAGCGGTGCCGCCGCGTTCGAACTGGGTCAGGCGGTTGAACATGGTTTCGGCCGAGGCATCGAAGTCTGTTCCGGTGGTGTACTGGCCTGGGTCGAAACCGGCCGGGCTCCCTTCGGAGCAGAACACCAGGTTAGTCGCCGCTTGGGCGAAAGGAGCTGCGGCCATAAGGCCAGCGCTAACAATTAACGGAATGACTGCGTGTTTAAGCATGTTGGCCTCATGATTTGTTGTCATTTTTGGTGGTGAGGGCGACCTCGTGAGTCGGCCTGCGGATACTTATGCAGGCGCCATACCCATTGCAAGATGCTGAACCGTTGCGAGGGTGAAACAGTGGTACGAACGTACAGGAATGTCGCAATTATGAAAGTTTCGACATATTTGCGCATATTTCGAGGGTTTTTTCGGTGCATTCATCGCACCAAAAAAGCCCAGCCGAGGCGTCTGGCGCACTCGGTTGGGGCGCTGCTGTTACTTATCTAGACTCACGCCGTAGAACGGTGTCAGGCCAAAGGGACTGATCTTGAAGTCGCGCACTTCCTTGCGCATGGGCTGGAAAACCGTCGAGTTTGCAATAGGCGTTATAGGTATTTGTTCCTTAAGGATTTTTTGTGCCTGTTGATACCACTTGATGCGCTGTTCGCGGTCGTTGCTGACCTTGGCCTGCTGCACCAGTTTGTCGTAGGCCGGGTTACACCATTTGGCGTAGTTGCTGCCCTTGACTGCGGCACAACTGTAGAGCACGCCCAGCCAGTTATCCGGGTCGCCGTTGTCGCCGGTCCAGCCATAAATCATGGCGTCATGCTCGCCGTTTTTGGCGCGCTTGATGTATTCGCCCCATTCATAGCTGACGATATTGGCCTTGATCCCGATCTTTTCCCAATCTTGCTGGATCATTTGTGCCGACATGCGCGCGTTCGGGTTGGAGGCGCGTTGCACGGTCATTGCCCACAGGTTGATGGTGGTACCTGGTGCAACCCCTGCTTCTTTTAGTAGCGCCTTGGCTTTGGTCGGATCGTAGGGCGCGTCCTTGATGGTGGGGTCATAAGACCACTGCGCTGGAGGCAGGGCGTTCTGCGCCAATTGTCCGGCACTCTGGTACACCGCCTTGATAATCGCCGGCTTGTCGATGGCCATGTCCAGGGCCCGGCGCACCTTGAGCTGGTCCAGCGGCGGGTGGGTCACGTTGTAGGCCAGGAAGCCCAGGTTGAAACCGGCTTGTTGCAGTACACGCAGGTTCGGGTCCTGCTTCATCACTTCGATGTCGGCAGGACGCGGATAACCGCTGACCTGGCATTCGCCGGCCTTGAGCTTCTGTAGGCGTGACGCGGCATCCGGGGTGATGGCGAACACCAGGTTGTCGAGTTTCACATCCTCGGGTTTCCAGTACTGTTTATTGGCCACGTAGCGGATCTGCGAATCCTTCTGGTAGCGCTTGAACACAAACGGCCCGGTGCCTACGGGTTTCTGGTTGATCTCTTCGGCCTTGCCCTGCTTGAGCAGTTGCGCGGCGTACTCGGCCGATTGCACCGAGGCAAAGCTCATGGCCAGGTTTTGCACAAACGACGCATCGACGTTGTTCAGGTTGAAGCGCACGGTGTGGTCGTCGAGTTTGTCGACGCTCTTGATCGTGGTGTTCAAACCCATGTCGGTAAAGTACGGCGACTCGGATGGGTACGCCTTGCGGAATGGACTGTCGGCATCCAGCAGGCGATTGAAGGTAAACAACACATCATCCGCGTTGAAATCGCGGGTAGGCGTGAAGAAATCGGTGGTGTGGAACTTGACGCCATCGCGCAGATGGAAGGTGTAGGTCAGGCCGTCTTTGGAGATGTCCCAGCTTGTCGCCAGGCCAGGTTCGACTTCGGTGCCGCCACGCTTGAACTGCGTGAGGCGGTTGAACACGGTCTCGGCCGACGCATCGAAATCGGTGCCGCTGGTGTACTGGCTGGGGTCGAAGCCGGCAGGGCTGGCTTCGGAGCAGTAGACCAGGGTGCTGGCCGCGTGGGCCATGGGCATGAACCCGAGCAGGCCTGCGGCGAGGAGGAGCGGTTTTAAGGCGATTCTTTCCATGGAGACCCCTGAAGTGGCAGGCATACAAAAGCTGCCCAAACGAAAACGGCGCCACCGAGGGTAACGCCGTTCAGGTTTATCAGGTAGGGGTCACGGCATCTGCACTTCAATCACGCCATCGGCGCTCATGTTGACTTGGCTGGTGCCGGCTTCCACTTCAGGTGTGGGGGCTGAATCAGCCATCGCGGCTTTCATCATCATCCCGCCACGGGCGTAAGGCATCGGGTAGCCATTGGTGTTGAAGTTCAGGTTGACGATCTTGTAGCCCTTGCCGCCCAACGCATCGGTGGCCAGTTGGGCGCGAGCCTTGAATGCGGCGACTGCATCTTTGAGCAGCGCATCTTCGCTGGACTTGCGCGTGGTGTCGGCGATGGAGAACTCCATGTTTTCCATCTTGAGGGTGCTCTGCAGTTCACCAGTGAGCTTGGACAGCGCCGGGAAGTCCGCACTTTCCAGGCGCAGCTCGGCGCGCTCGCGCCAGCCGGTGATCTTCTGGTTCTTGTTGTCGTAGATCGGGTAGCTGTTGCGGCTGCCCTGGCGCAGAGTCACGCCTTTGACTTCGCGGGCCTGGCCCAGCGCCTTGTTCATGGTGGTGGTGATTTCGGCGGCGAGCTTGGCCGGGTCGCTGTTCTGGGACTCGGTGTACAGCGTGACGATCATCTTGTCGCGGGCCACCTCCTGGCTGACCTCGGCGCGCAGGGAAATCTGGTTGTAGTTCAGCCCTTCGGCGGCCACGGCCGGAAGGCTGGCCAGGGTGGCGAGGCCGAGGGTGATAACAGCGGCACTGCGAGTGAAACGAGGCATGAAAGCTCCTTGGGGTGGTCGTGTTCGGTATGACTGTAGACGGTGGCAGCGGGTTCTTCGGGTTTACACATTACCTACAAGTTGTGGCGGTGCCGACGAACGGTCATTTACTCGGCCTGCGGCAAAGAGCCACACGCGCCGTGCCAGCGGGTCTGCTTCGTTTATACTCCTGCCGATCCGCCTGCAGCGCTCATCGGGAGAGCTCATGCTCGCCGCCGTAAAACTGACTTCCGCCACCCGCCAGAACCTCTGGCGCCTGACGTTCATCCGCACGCTGGTGCTGGCCGCACAGGCTGGCTCCGTCGGGCTCGCCTATTGGTTCGACCTGCTGCCGCTGCCGTGGCTGCAACTGGGCGTGACCCTGGGTTTCTCCATCGTGTTATGTGTGTTCACCGCCATCCGGCTGCGCACCACGTGGCCGGTGACCGAGCTGGAATATGCCCTGCAATTGGCTTGCGACCTGTTTATCCACAGTGTGTTGCTGTATTTCTCCGGCGGTTCCACCAATCCGTTCGTTTCTTATTACCTGGTGCCCTTGACCATCGCCGCCGTGACCTTGCCGTGGCGGTATTCGGTGGTGCTGTCGGGCATCGCACTGACCCTCTACACCCTGTTGCTGGCGCGCTTCTACCCGCTGCAAACCTTCCCCATCGCCCGGGAAAACCTGCAGATTTACGGGATGTGGTTGAGTTTTGCGCTGTCCGCCGCCGTCATCACCTTCTTCGCCGCACGCATGGCCGAAGAACTGCGCCGCCAGGAAGAACTGCGCGCCATTCGCCGTGAAGAAGGCTTGCGCGATCAGCAACTGCTGGCTGTCGCCACCCAGGCCGCCGGCGCTGCCCATGAACTGGGTACGCCGTTGGCCACCATGAGCGTGCTGCTCAATGAGATGACTCAAGACCATCACGACCCGGCGTTGCAGGAAGACCTTGGCGTGCTGCGCGAACAGGTCAAGCAATGCAAGCAGACCTTGCAGCAACTGGTACGCGCCGCCGAGGCCAATCGCCGCCTGGCGGTGGAGATGCAGGATGTGACCCAGTGGCTCGACGAAGCCCTGAACCGCTGGCACCTGATGCGTCCCGAAGCCAGTTACCGTTTTCATCTATTAGGGCAGGGCACGGTGCCGCGCATGGCGCCGCCGCCGGATCTGACCCAGGCGCTGCTCAACCTGTTGAACAATGCCGCCGATGCCTGCCCCGAAGGCCTGGGCGTACAGTTGGACTGGGATGCCGAAGACGTGACCATCAGCATTCGCGACCACGGCGCGGGCGTGCCGCTGGCCATTGCCGAACAGATCGGCAAGCCGTTCTTTACCACCAAGGGCAAAGGCTTCGGCCTGGGCCTGTTTTTGAGCAAGGCCAGCGTGACCCGCGCGGGCGGCTCAGTGAAGCTCTATAGTCATGAGGAAGGTGGCACGCTCACCGAGCTGCGCCTGCCCCGTGTCGCACGAGGAGATATCGATGAGTGACGAGATCCAAGTCGAAGGCGAAGAACTGCCGCACCTGTTGCTGGTAGATGACGACGCCACCTTTACCCGCGTGATGGCGCGCGCCATGAGCCGGCGCGGTTTCCGCGTCAGTACCGCTGGCTCCGCCGAAGAAGGCCTGACCATCGCCCAGGCCGACCTGCCGGACTACGCCGCGCTCGACCTGAAGATGGACGGCGACTCCGGCCTGGTGCTGCTGCCCAAGTTGCTGGAGCTCGACCCGGAAATGCGCGTAGTGATCCTCACCGGTTACTCCAGCATTGCCACGGCTGTCGAGGCGATCAAGCGCGGCGCCTGCAACTACCTGTGCAAACCGGCGGACGCCGATGATGTGCTGGCCGCCCTGCTCTCCGAACACGCCGACCTCGACACCCTGGTGCCGGAAAACCCGATGTCGGTGGACCGCCTGCAATGGGAGCACATCCAGCGCGTGCTGACCGAGCACGAAGGCAATATCTCCGCCACCGCCCGCGCCCTGGGTATGCACCGCCGTACCTTGCAGCGCAAGTTGCAGAAGCGTCCGGTACGGCGCTGAGCCTGATCTGAACAACAGCTGAACAATCTGCTTCAGGCCGCACGGAGCCTCGAACCGATCAACTATGATCGGTTCGAAAGCCTGTCATCTTTTTCCCTACCGAGCCTGGACAATGAATCAGAACGCTGAGTATTCCGCGGTCAACGACGCGGTGCGTGGGCAATTTTTACGGCGGGTGTGGGGGTTGATCACGCCTTACTGGCGCAGTGAAGAGAAGGGCATGGCCTGGCTGCTGCTGTTGGTGGTGCTGGGGCTGTCGCTGTTCAGTGTCGCCGTGTCGGTGTGGTTCAACAGTTGGAACCGCGATTTCTACAACGCGTTGGAGCACAAGGACTACGACGCCTTTACCCACCTGCTGATGTACTTCAGCGTGATTGCGGTGGTGGCGATTGTGACCGGCGTGTTCACCTCTTATCTGCAACAGATGCTCACCATCCGCTGGCGTCGCTGGCTGACGGAAAGCTACTTCGCCCAATGGCTGGGCCACAAAAATTATTACCACCTGGAATACGGCGGCTACACCGATAACCCTGACCAGCGTATCTCCGAAGACCTAAACGCCTTTACCGCCAGCACCCTGACCCTGGGGCTGGGCTTTATCAGCAACCTGGTGAGCCTGGTGTCGTTCTCGGTGATCCTGTGGGGCGTGTCCGGCAGCATCGAGGTGTGGGGCATCACGATTCCCGGCTATATGTTCTGGGCCGCGCTGGTGTACGCGGTGATCGGCAGTTGGCTGACGCACTTGATTGGTCGAAAACTGATCGGCCTGAGCAACCGTCAACAACGCTTTGAGGCGGACTTGCGTTTCAGCCTGGTGCGGGTACGGGAGAACGCGGAAAGCATCGCGCTGTTCAACGGCGAGCCCAACGAACGCCAGCAGTTAAGCGCGCGTTTCGGACGGGTGTGGAGCAACTTCTGGAGCATCATGCAGCTCAAGAAGCGCCTGAATTTCTTTACCAGCGGTTACTCGCAGATCGCGATCATCTTTCCCTTTGTCGTCGCGGCCCCGCGTTACTTTGCCGGCAAGATCGAACTGGGCGTGCTGATGCAGGTGGCCCAGGCGTTTGGCAGCGTGCAGGGCAGCCTCAGTTGGTTTGTCGACGCCTATACGCTGCTGGCCAGTTGGCGCGCCACCTGTGATCGTCTGCTGAGTTTCGGCCAGGCCATGCAAGACAACGAAACGCGCACCATGGGCATTGGCCTGCAGCATCAGGGCGCGGGGTTGCAGGTCAAGGACCTGAGCCTGGACCTGGCGGACGGTCGTCACCTGTTGCAAGGCGCCGACCTGACCGTTGCCGAGGGCGAGCGCCTGATGCTCAGCGGGCGCTCCGGCAGCGGCAAGTCGACGTTGTTGCGGGCCATGGGCAACCTGTGGCCCAACGGTCACGGCAATATCCGCCTGCCGGCCGAGCGTTATCTGTTCCTGCCGCAGAAACCGTACTTGCCGATTGGCACGTTGAAGGCGGTGTTGAGTTATCCACAGGACGACAGCGCCTATCCGGCAGAACGTTATGCACAAGTCCTGGAAACCTGCCGCCTGCCCCATCTGATCGGGCGACTGGACGAAGCCAACCACTGGCAGCGCATGCTCTCGCCGGGCGAACAGCAACGCCTGGCCTTTGCCCGTGCGTTGCTGTTTGCACCGCAATGGCTGTACATGGACGAAGCGACGTCGGCCATGGACGAAGAGGATGAGGCGACCTTGTATCAGGCGTTGATCGATGAATTGCCGGGGCTGAGTATTGTCAGCGTCGGGCATCGCAGTAGCCTCAAGCGTTTCCATGGGCGGCATGTGCGGATCGAGGGTGGTCAACTACAGGAACAACAGCCGGCTTAAGGTCGTACTCGGTCAGTGTGGGAGGGGGCTTGCCCCCGATGGCTGTGGGTCAGTCACAGCATCTGTAATTGATAGACCGCTATCGGGGGCAAGCCCCCTCCCACAGTGGATCTCTGGTGTGCTTGAGAGTGAGCACCCACTAAAAAGCCCGGCTGATCATCGATCAGCCGGGCTTTTTAGTGTTTGAAGATTAAAGTTACTTCTTCAAACCGTAATGCTCATCCAGCATGCCGGGGGCGTTCGGCGTTTTTGGCGCGTAGTCCCGTGGTGGCTCCTGGTTTTCCCGCGGTGGGGTCAGGCGCTCCCTTGGGGTTTGCGGTGCATCGGAATGCAGCGCGGCCAGCAGGCGCTGACGGGTGATGTCGTCGAGGGCGAGGCGGTTGGCGCCATCGGCGAGATGATCCTGTACTTCCTGGTAGCTCTGGGTGAGCTTCTTGACCAGGGTCGCGGTGCTGTTGAAGTGGGTAACAACCTCGTTCTGATAACTGTCAAAACGTTCCTGGATATCATCCAGCTGACGCTGCGTGCGGTTAGGCGCGGCATTCGGCAGCAAGCGAGCAACCAGGAAACCAATGGCGACACCGGCAACCAGGGCAAGAGTCGGCAACAACCAAACTAAGAGCGAGTGTTCCACGAGTCCTTCCTCTATAAACGGCTTTGCTTTACGTTAACGGCTCAAACCTGCGCTGTATACCGCGATTAAGCTCGCAATGATGCCATGCACAGACTTTTAGCTAGACGAGTCGACCCTTTGAGAGGTCACGGAGTTCATTCCTTGCTCATGCGTGAAACCCCCGTTTTGATCGATGGCCCGGTAGGGCAATTGGAAGCCCTGTACCTGGATCACCCCGAGCCACGTGGCCTGGCGCTGATCTGTCACCCTAACCCGGTGCAGGGCGGGACCATGCTCAATAAAGTTGTATCGACCCTGCAACGCACCGCCCGCGATGCCGGTTTGATCACCTTGCGTTTCAATTACCGTGGCGTCGGCGCGAGTGCCGGCACCCACGACATGAGCACCGGTGAAGTGGACGATGCCGAAGCGGCTGCCACCTGGCTGCGGGAAAAACACCCCGACCTGCCGATCACCTTGCTCGGGTTTTCCTTCGGTGGCTACGTGGCCGCCAGCCTGGGTGGGCGCCTTGAGGCCAAGGGCGAAAAACTCTCGCACCTGTTCATGGTCGCTGCGGCGGTGATGCGCCTGCGTGACACCGACCTGTTGCCCCAGGGTTGCCCATTGACCCTGATCCAGCCGGAAACCGACGAAGTGGTCGACCCGCAGACCGTCTACGACTGGTCCGCCGCCTTGAATCGCCCCCATGAGCTGCTGAAAGTGGCAGAATGCGGACACTTTTTTCACGGTAAGCTCACCGATCTGAAGGATCTGGTGCTGCCGCGACTCTCGAATTGATAGCAGTCTGATAAGCGATTACCCATGACGACTCGTACCCGTATCCTCACCGGCATCACCACCACCGGCACGCCGCACCTGGGCAACTACGCCGGTGCGATCCGCCCGGCGATCCTCGCCAGCCAGGACGCCAATGCCGACTCCTTTTACTTCCTGGCCGACTACCACGCCCTGATCAAATGCGATGACCCGCAGCGCATCCAGCGCTCGCGCATGGAAATTGCCGCGACCTGGCTGGCCGGTGGCCTGGATGTGAACCGGGTGACGTTCTACCGCCAGTCGGACATCCCGGAAATCCCCGAGCTGACCTGGCTGCTGACCTGCGTGGCCGCCAAGGGCCTGCTCAACCGCGCCCACGCGTACAAGGCCTCGGTGGACAAAAACGTGGAAGCCGGTGAAGACCCGGATGCGGGCATCAGCATGGGCCTCTACAGCTACCCGGTACTGATGGCGGCGGACATCCTGATGTTCAACGCACACAAAGTGCCGGTGGGGCGCGACCAGATCCAGCACGTGGAAATGGCCCGTGATATCGGCCAACGCTTCAACCACCTGTTCGGTAACGGTAAAGAATTCTTCACCATGCCCGAGGCGTTGATCGAAGAAAGCGTCGCCACCTTGCCGGGTCTGGATGGCCGCAAGATGTCGAAAAGCTACGACAACACCATCCCGTTGTTCACCAGCGCCAAGGACATGAAGGACGCCATCTCGCGGATCGTCACCGACTCCCGCGCCCCCGGCGAAGCCAAGGACCCGGACAATTCGCACCTGTTCACCCTGTACCAGGCGTTTGCGACCAAGGCGCAGGAAGAAGAGTTCCGTGCCGAATTGCTGCAAGGCCTGGGTTGGGGCGAGGCGAAGAACCGCCTGTTCCAACTGCTGGACGGCCAGTTGGGTGAAGCCCGCGAGCGCTACCATCAACTGATGTCGCGCCCATCGGACATGGAAGAGCTGCTGCTGGTCGGCGCCAACAAGGCCCGTGCCGTGGCGGCACCGTTCCTGGCCGAGCTGCGTGAGGCGGTGGGCCTGCGTTCGTTCGTCAACCAGGCTGCGGCGCCGGTCGCGACCAAGAAGAAAGCGGCGAAGGCCGCACGCTTCGTGAGCTTTCGCGAAGACGATGGCAGTTTCCGCTTCCGCCTGTTATCGGCCGATGGCGAGCAACTGCTGCTGTCGCGCAACTTTGCCGACGGCAAGGCGGCGGGCGCGGTGACCAAGCAACTGCAGAGCGGCGACGCGCTGGACCTGCGCACCGAGGCCCTGGGTTTCAGCGTATGGCTGGACGGTGCCGCCGTGGCCGATAGCGACGAGTTCGCCGACGAGGCGTCGCGCGATGCTGCCATCGCTGCCTTGCGCGTTGCGTTGACCCCCCTCGAGGATTAACCCGACCAAGGGTTGATTGCCATTATCCAGGGCCGTCGTTACAGTAACGGCCCGTTTTTGTTGCCTTGCTAACGAAATTATGACGCCCCTAGAACGATATCAAGCTGATCTGAAACGCCCTGAATTCTTCCATGACGCGGCCCAGGAAACGGCGGTGCGTCATTTGCAGCGCCTGTACGACGACCTGCTCGCGGCCTCGCAAAGCAAGCCAGGGATGTTCAGCAAGCTGTTTGGCAAGAAAGACCACACGCCGGTCAAGGGCCTCTACTTCTGGGGTGGCGTGGGCCGGGGCAAGACCTACCTGGTGGACACCTTTTTCGAAGCGCTGCCGTTCAAGGAAAAGGTACGCACGCACTTCCACCGCTTCATGAAGCGTGTGCACGAAGAGATGAAGACCCTGCCGGGCGAGAAAAACCCGCTGACCATCATCGCCAAGCGTTTCTCCGAAGAAGCGCGGGTGATCTGCTTCGATGAGTTCTTCGTCTCCGACATCACCGACGCCATGATCCTCGGCACGCTGATGGAAGAGCTGTTCAAGAACGGCGTGACCCTGGTTGCCACCTCGAACATCGTGCCCGACGGTTTGTACAAGGACGGCCTGCAACGCGCGCGCTTCCTGCCGGCCATTGCGTTGATCAAACAGCACACTGAAATCGTTAACGTCGACAGCGGCGTCGACTACCGCCTGCGTCACCTGGAGCAAGCGGAGCTGTTCCACTTCCCGCTCAATGAAGCGGCCCACGACAGCCTGAAAAAGAGCTTCCGCGCCCTCACGCCGGAATGCACCCAGGCGGTGGAAAACGACAAGCTGATGATCGAGAACCGCGAAATCATCGCCCTGCGTACCTGCGATGACGTGGCCTGGTTCGAGTTCCGCCAATTGTGCGACGGCCCGCGCAGCCAGAACGACTACATCGAACTGGGCAAGATCTTCCACGCCGTGATCCTGAGCGGCGTGGAGCAGATGAGCGTCACCACCGACGACATCGCGCGCCGTTTCATCAATATGGTCGACGAGTTCTACGACCGTAACGTGAAGCTGATCATCTCGGCGGAAGTTGAGCTCAAGGACCTTTACACCGGCGGGCGCCTGAACTTCGAGTTCCAGCGCACCTTGAGCCGGTTGCTGGAAATGCAGTCCCACGAATTCCTGTCGCGCGGACACAAACCCTAAGATCGATGTAGATCAAACTGTGGGAGGGGGCTTGCCCCCGATAGCGGTACATCAGTCCATATCTACAGTGACTGACACTCTGCCATCGGGGGCAAGCCCCCTCCCACATTTGCCTTGTGTACGCTCTGACTCAGGCTGCCTGCTGGAATTGCTGGCGATACTGGTTCGGCGATAACTCAGTGTGCTGCCTGAACAACCGCGCAAAGAAACTCGCATCGTCATACCCCACCTCATAACTGATGGTCTTGATGCTCTTGCGGCTGCCCGAGAGCAGGCCCTTGGCCGTCTCGATACGCAGGCGTTGCAGATAATGCAGCGGCTTGTCGCCAGTGGCGGTCTGGAAGCGGCGCATGAAGTTGCGGATGCTCATGCCGTGTTCCCGGGCGACGTCTTCGAAGCGGAATTTGTCGGCGAAGTGTTCTTCGAGCCAGTGCTGGATCTGCAGGATGATCACGTCCTGGTGCAGCTTCTGCCCGCCAAACCCGATACGTCCCGGCGAATAGCTGCGCTGCACTTCGTAGAGAATGTCGCGGGCCACGGCCTGGGCGATGTTGGCGCCACAGAAGCGTTCGATCAGGTAGATGTAGAGGTCGCACGCCGAAGTGGTGCCGCCGGCGCAATACAGGTTGTCGGCGTCGGTGAGGTGCTTGTCCTGGTTGAGCTGGACCTTGGGGAAGCGTTCGCTGAAAGCGTTGAAGAAGCGCCAGTAGGTGGTCGCTTCCTTGCCATCGAGCAGGCCGGCTTCGGCCAGCCAGAACACCCCGGTGGCTTCGCCGCAGAGCACCGCGCCGCGTGCATGCTGTTCACGCAGCCACGGCAGCACTTGCGGGTAGCGGGCGCACAAGGTGTCGAAGTCATCCCAGAAGGCCGGCAGCACGATGATGTCGGCGTCTTCGAGGCCGCCGTCCACCGGCATGATCACATCACTGAAACTGCACACCGACTGCCCATTGGGGCTGACCAGGCGTGTTTCAAACCCGGGCGTCAGGCCCAGGCCTTGTTGCTTGCCGTAACGCAGGCTGGCGAGGTGGAAGAAATCCTTGGCTTGCATGAGGGTGGAAGCGAATACCCGATCAATGGCCAAAATGCTGACTCGCCGCAAGGGCGTGGAGATTTGGTTAGACATAATTTCATTTATTCTTATAGGGGAAAGTGGTCACCAGACGGCTGGATCGTCTTATTTTTTGTCGCATGTGTCCAGTGTCCCGTGCTGCTTTCGCGGCATAGTCTCTGTGGGCTCGCTCTTGTCCGACAATCCATGCAGGTGACCCATGATTCCCAGAACCTTGTTCAGCTCGGAACACGAACTCTTCCGCGAGAGCGTGCGCACCTTCCTCGAAAAAGACGCCGCGCCGTTCCATGGGCAATGGGAGAAACAGGGCTACATCGACCGCAATCTGTGGAGCAAGGCGGGGGAGGCGGGCATGTTGTGTTCTCACTTGCCGGAGGAATATGGCGGGCTGGGTGCGGACTTTCTATACAGCGCGGTGGTGATCGAAGAGATCAGCCGGCTGGGCCTGACCGGCATCGGGTTTTCCCTGCATTCGGACATTGTGGCGCCGTACATCCTGCATTACGGCAGTGAAGCGCTGAAACACAAATACCTGCCCAAGTTGATCTCCGGCGAGATGGTCACGGCGATTGCCATGACCGAGCCGGGGGCTGGTTCCGACCTGCAAGGCGTGAAGACCACCGCGGTGCTGGACGGCGATGAGTATGTGATCAACGGCTCCAAGACCTTTATCACCAATGGTTACCTGGCCGAGCTGGTGATCGTGGTCGCCAAGACCGATCCCAAGGCCGGCGCCAAGGGCATCAGCCTGTTCCTGGTGGAGGCCGATACGCCGGGCTTCGACAAGGGCAAGCGCCTGGAGAAGGTCGGCATGAAGGCCCAGGACACCTCGGAGCTGTTCTTCCAGGATGTGCGGGTGCCCAAGGAAAACCTGCTGGGCCAGGCCGGCATGGGCTTCGCCTACCTGATGCAGGAGTTGCCTCAGGAACGGCTGACCGTGGCGATTGGCGCTTTGTCGTCAGCCGAGGCGGCGTTGGAGTGGACCCTTGAATACACCCGCGAGCGGAAGGCGTTTGGTAAAGCGATTGCGGATTTCCAGAACACTCGCTTCAAGTTGGCGGAGATGGCCACCGAGATTCAGATCGGCCGTGTGTTTGTCGACAAGTGCATGGCGTTGCACCTGGAAGGCAAGCTGGATGTGCCCACGGCGGCAATGGCCAAGTATTGGGCCACCGACCTGCAATGCAAGGTGCTGGATGAATGCGTACAGTTGCACGGTGGCTACGGCTTCATGTGGGAATACACGATTGCCCGGGCGTGGGCGGATGCGCGGGTGCAGCGGATTTATGCGGGGACCAACGAGATCATGAAGGAGATCATTGCGCGGGCGCTTTGATTGGGCGGTTCTGCTGATGGCCAAATCGGGGGCAAGCCCCCTCCCACACTTGAATGTATTCACAGATCAAAATGTGGGAGGGGGCTTGCCCCCGATAGCGGTCTTAAGATCAATCAAGGCGCTGGGTTCGGGTGATCCTTCTGAATCGCCTCAATCCCTTCCAATACCTCTTTCGACAGTTTCAGATCCGCACTGGCAATGTTGCTATCCAGTTGCTCCAGCGACGTGGCACCAATGATATTGCTGGTCACAAACGGTTGCTGCGTCACAAACGCCAGCGCCATCTGCGCCGGGTCCAGCCCATGCTCCCGCGCCAGTGCAACGTAGCGGCTGCACGCCGCTTCCGACTGCGGGTTGAAGTAACGGCTGAAGCGGCTGTATTCCGTCAGTCGCGCTTTCGCTGGGCGGGCGCCATTCTCATATTTGCCGCTGAGCATGCCGAACGCCAGGGGCGAATACGCCAGCAGGCCGCATTGCTCGCGAATCGCGACTTCCGCCAGGCCCACTTCAAAACTGCGGTTGAGCAGGTTGTAGGGGTTCTGGATCGACACCGCGCGCGGCCAGCCACGGGCTTCGGCCAGGGCCAGAAATTTCATGGTGCCCCACGGCGTTTCATTGGACAGCCCGATGTGGCGGATCTTGCCGGCCTTCACTTGCTCGTCCAGCGCTTCGAGGGTTTCCTCCAGCGGGATGAGGTTGTCTTCGTCCTTGTGCTTGTAGCTCAGTTGGCCGAAGAAGTTGGTGCTGCGTTCCGGCCAATGCAACTGGTAGAGGTCGATCCAGTCGGTCTGCAGGCGCTTGAGGCTGGCGTCCAGGGCTTCGACGATGTGCTTGCGGTTGTGGCGCAGGTGGCCATCGCGGATGTAATCGATGGTGTTGCCGGGGCCGGCGATCTTACTGGCGAGGATCCAGTCGGCACGGTCGCCACGGCTCTTGAAGTAATTACCGATGTAGCGTTCGGTGGTGGCATAGGTGTCGGCCTTGGGCGGCACCGGGTACATTTCAGCGGTGTCGAGGAAGTTGATCCCCGCGTCCTTGGCCCGCTCGATCTGCGCGAAGGCCTCTGCCTCGCTGTTCTGCTCGCCCCATGTCATGGTGCCCAGGGCTATCGCGCTCACGTTCAGATCCGTACGGCCCAGCTGTCGATAATCCATCGGGTACTCCTTCAGGGAAAACAATCATAAAAGCAGGTTGAATTTTTTTTCGCAATCTGCATAATTGCCCACCTCTTTCTGCAGTGGAAGTGATGCGCCGCCTGCCGAAGAATCTTGCCGTTGAACGGACGCGCCGACCCGAGCCCCCGATAGCGTCTGTATCCGGCTGCCTTTGACTTGTCAAAGTACGCACTATTCAGTAAGATCCGCCGTCTAATTTACAGGGCGGCCCCTGAGGCTATTAAAGAATGACAACTTTTACTGCAAAACCGGAAACAGTTCAGCGCGACTGGTTTGTCGTCGACGCCGCTGGTCAGACCCTGGGTCGTCTGGCCACTGAAGTCGCCAGCCGTCTGCGTGGCAAGCACAAGCCTGAGTACACCCCTCACGTTGACACCGGTGACTACATCGTGATCATCAACGCTGAGCAGGTTCGTGTAACCGGCAACAAAGCAAGCGACAAAATGTACTACCGTCACTCCGGTTTCCCAGGCGGTATCAAGTCTTCCAACTTCGAAGGCCTGATTGCCAAGAAGCCTGAAGCCCCGATCGAAATCGCGGTCAAAGGCATGCTGCCTAAGGGCCCACTGGGTCGCGATATGTTTCGCAAGCTGAAAGTCTATGCGGGCGCTGTACACCCTCATGCTGCTCAGCAGCCCCAAGAACTGAAGTTTTAACGGAATAGTTCATTATGTCGGCGACTCAAAATTACGGCACTGGCCGTCGCAAAACCGCAACCGCTCGCGTTTTCCTGCGTCCGGGTACTGGTAACATCTCGATCAACAACCGCTCCCTGGACAACTTCTTCGGCCGCGAAACTGCCCGCATGGTAGTTCGTCAGCCGCTGGAACTGACCGAGACCGTTGAAAAGTTCGACATCTACGTCACCGTTATCGGTGGCGGTGTAAGTGGTCAAGCTGGCGCAATCCGCCACGGTATCACTCGCGCTCTGATGCAGTACGACGAAACCCTGCGTGGCGCTCTGCGCAAAGCTGGCTTCGTGACTCGCGATGCTCGTGAAGTTGAACGTAAGAAAGTCGGTCTGCGTAAAGCGCGTAAGCGTCCGCAGTACTCGAAGCGTTAATTCGCTTTACGTTCCACAAAAACGCCCAGCCTCCTCACGGAGCTGGGCGTTTTTTATTGCCTGCGATTTATGCAGAAAAATCGCCGTGACAACTTGCCACATCCGTAGACCCCCTATACTACAAGGCCTGGAGGCGGAGCCCCGGGCAATTCCCTTGTCAGACGTGGGGCTTTTCATTACCATTCGGCAAAATTTTTATAAGTAAAGATTCAACACTTAGTAGACGCCTGATTTAACAGGCCAAAAAGCTGATGGGAGAGGACTGAATGAGCAATGACGGCGTGAATGCAGGCCGGCGTCGCTTCTTGGTAGCAGCCACATCCGTGGTGGGTGCTGCAGGAGCGGTGGGGGCTGCGGTCCCGTTCGTGGGGTCATGGTTTCCCAGTGCCAAGGCGAAAGCCGCAGGTGCACCGGTGAAGGTGAATATCAGCAAGATCGAGCCAGGCCAGCAGATGATTGCTGAGTGGCGCGGCCAGCCGGTTTTCATTGTTCGTCGTACCGAGGAAATCCTGGGGAATCTCAAGAAGATCGAAGGCCAGTTGTCTGACCCCAAATCCGAGAAATCCGACCAACCCGCCTACGCCAAGAACGAAGTGCGTTCGATCAAGCCAGAGATCCTGCTGCTGGTCGGTCTCTGTACCCACCTGGGTTGCTCGCCGACCTTCCGCCCGGAAGTGGCCCCGGTCGACCTGGGCAAGGATTGGGTCGGCGGTTATTTCTGCCCCTGCCACGGCTCCCACTACGACCTCGCTGGCCGCGTCTACAAATCCCAGCCTGCTCCCCTGAACCTGCCGGTTCCTCCGCACAACTACGAATCTGACGACATCATTGTCATTGGCCTCGATAAGGAGAACGCGTGATGAGCAAGTTCATGGATTGGGTGGATGCGCGCTTCCCCGCCACTAAAATGTGGGAAGACCATCTCAGCAAGTATTACGCACCGAAAAACTTCAACTTCTTCTACTTCTTCGGTTCCCTGGCGCTGCTGGTGCTGGTCAACCAGATCGTCACCGGTGTGTGGCTGACGATGAGCTACACCCCGTCGGCGGAAGAGGCGTTCGCCTCCGTCGAGTACATCATGCGTGACGTCGAGTACGGCTCGATCCTGCGCCTGCTGCACTCCACCGGCGCCTCGGCGTTCTTCATCGTCGTCTACCTGCACATGTTCCGTGGCCTGCTCTACGGCTCGTACCAGAAGCCTCGCGAGCTGGTGTGGGTGTTCGGCATGCTGATCTACCTGGCGTTGATGGCCGAAGCCTTCATGGGTTACCTGCTGCCGTGGGGCCAGATGTCGTACTGGGGCGCCCAGGTGATCATCTCGCTGTTCGGTGCGATCCCGGTGATCGGCAACGACCTGACCCAGTGGATCCGGGGTGACTACCTGATATCCGGCATCACCCTGAACCGCTTCTTCGCCCTGCACGTGGTGGCCTTGCCGATCGTGATCCTGGGCCTGGTGGTCCTGCACATCCTGGCACTGCACGAAGTCGGCTCCAACAACCCGGATGGCGTGGACATCAAGAAGCACAAGGACGAGAACGGCATCCCGCTGGATGGCATTCCGTTCCACCCTTACTACACCGTGAAAGACATTGTCGGCGTGGTGGTGTTCCTGTTCGTGTTCTGCTCGATAGTGTTCTTTTTCCCGGAGATGGGCGGTTATTTCCTGGAGAAGCCCAACTTCGAACAGGCCAACGCCTTCAAGACGCCTGAGCATATTGCCCCGGTCTGGTACTTCACGCCGTTCTACGCGATCTTGCGCGCGATCCCCGACAAACTCATGGGCGTGATCGCCATGGGGGCGGCCATCGCGGTGCTGTTCGTGTTGCCCTGGCTCGACCGTAGCCCGGTCAAGTCCATGCGCTACAAGGGCTGGCTGAGCAAGATCTGGCTGTGGGTGTTCTGCATTGCGTTCGTGATCCTGGGTGTACTGGGCGTATTGGCGCCAACCCCTGAGCGTACGTTGCTGTCGCAGGTCTGCACCTTCCTGTACTTCGCCTACTTCATTCTGATGCCGTTCTACACCCGGCTCGAGAAGACCAAACCGGTTCCGGAAAGGGTGACTGGCTGATGAAAAAGTTATTTGTTGCTTTAATGCTTGCGGCCCTGCCGCTCCTGTCCTTCGCTGCCGAGCACGGCGGCCCGGAACTGGAAAAAGTCGATATCGACGTGTCTGACAAGGCCGCCATGCAAGACGGCGCGCGCACGTTCGCCAACTATTGCATGGGCTGTCACAGCGCCAAGTTCCAGCGTTACGAGCGGGTGGCCGATGATCTCGGTATCCCCCATGAAATGATGCTGGAGAAGCTGGTGTTCACCGGCGCCAAGATCGGCGACCACATGACCATCGGCATGAAACCTGCTGATGCCAAGACCTGGTTCGGCGCGGCACCGCCCGACCTGACCCTGGTGGCACGTGTACGCGGCACCGACTGGCTCTACGGCTACCTGAAATCCTTCTATGAAGACCCGGCGCGCCCTTATGGCGTGAACAACCGTGTGTTCCCGAACGTCGGCATGCCTAACGTTCTGGTCGGCCTGCAAGGCAAGCAAGTGGTAGGATGCAAGCAGATTCAGGTCGTTGAAGACGGCAAGAAGCAATACGATCCGTTGACCGGCACACCTTTGACCCATGAAGCGTGCGATCAACTGAAGATAGAAACCCCAGGTTCGTTGACAGACGAGCAGTTCGACGAGAAGGTCAAGAACCTCGTGACCTTCCTGGCCTACTCGGCCAACCCGGTCAAACTGCAGCATCAGCGCATCGGTACCTATGTGTTGCTGTACCTGGCGTTCTTCTTCGTATTCGCCTATCTGCTCAAACGCGAATACTGGAAGGATGTGCATTGATCCAACCGTAAGCAATTGCTGTTAATCTTGCGCGCCCAGCGGCATCTCTGAATACGTAGCGGTCTGGTTGTACCAGGCGTTACAGAGATGCTCTCTGGGCGCGCTCGTTTTTGAGCTTTCGATAATTTCAACAAGCGAGGAGGACCGCCATGGGCGTGACCAACCGGTTGGCCTGTTACTCCGACCCCGCCGACCACTATTCCCACCGAGTACGCATCGTGCTCGCAGAGAAGGGTGTCAGCGCCGAGATCATCAGTGTGGAGGCGGGCCGTCAGCCGCCGAAGCTGATCGAAGTGAACCCCTACGGCAGCTTGCCCACCCTGGTCGATCGTGACCTGGCGTTGTGGGAGTCGACCGTCGTGATGGAATACCTGGATGAGCGTTACCCGCATCCACCCTTGCTGCCGGTGTATCCGGTGGCGCGTGCCAACAGCCGCCTGCTGATCCATCGGATCCAGCGTGACTGGTGCGGGCTGGTGGATGTGATCCTGGATACCCGCAGTAAAGAAGCGGCACGTGTACAGGCGCGTAAGGAATTGCGCGAGAGCCTGACCGGCGTTTCGCCGCTGTTCGCCGATAAGCCTTTTTTCCTCAGTGAGGAACAAAGTTTGGTGGATTGCTGCCTATTACCGATACTCTGGCGTTTGCCGATTCTTGGTATTGAACTGCCGCGGCCAGCCAAGCCGCTGCTTGATTACATGGAGCGCCAGTTTGCGCGTGAGGCTTTCCAGGCGAGTCTGTCTGGTGTCGAACGCGATATGCGCTAAGGCTTAAGGAGCCGCTGATGAACTCCAGTCGACCCTACCTGGTCCGCGCGCTCTATGAGTGGATTGTGGACAACGATTGCACCCCGCACATGCTGGTCAATTCCGAATTTCCTGCGGTTCAGGTACCGCAGGGTTTTGCCAGCGACGGGCAGATTGTGCTGAACGTATCACCCAGTGCCGTGCGCCACCTGCACATGGACAACGAAGCGGTCAGCTTCGAAGGGCGTTTCGGTGGTGTGCCGCATACGCTGTTCGTGCCGATTGGTGCCATCCTCGGCATCTACGCCCGTGAGAACGGCC
Source organism: Pseudomonas allii (assembly GCF_055380095.1). Lineage (NCBI taxonomy): Bacteria > Pseudomonadati > Pseudomonadota > Gammaproteobacteria > Pseudomonadales > Pseudomonadaceae > Pseudomonas > Pseudomonas allii. The sequence continues at coordinate 965,404 of NZ_AP039450.1, forward strand.
AAGGCATGGTGTTCGATCTGGAGTCTCCTTTCGAGGACGACGAATCGATCGAAAGCGTAGAGGGCGATGATCAGCCGCCACCGGACTCCGAGCCACCGCGTCCCAGCGGCCGGCCGAGCCTGAAAGTGGTGAAATAACCGGCATTCCCCTCGGGGTAGCCGAAAAAAAGCCTCGACCTGTGTCGGGGCATTTTTTTGCGCGAAGGATGTGGATGAAAGTCGCGCCCGGACGGTGATCGTACAACCACCATGGGCTATGATGCGTGTTCAAGTTCACCGAGAAAGATGATTCATCATGGAAAACGCCAACACCGCCCCTCGTCTTCCCCGCAAGCGCCGCAGCCTTGCCCAGGAATTGGTCACGGTGTTGTCCGAGCAGATCCGCGACGGCCAGCTCAAGCGGGGCGACAAACTGCCCACCGAGTCGGCGATCATGGACGCCCATGGCGTCAGCCGCACGGTGGTGCGTGAAGCCATCTCACGCTTGCAGGCGGCAGGGCAGGTGGAAACCCGCCACGGTATCGGCACCTTTGTGCTGGACACGCCGAGTCCGAGTGGCTTCCGTATCGACCCGGCTACCGTGGTGACCCTGCGTGACGTGCTGGCGATTCTGGAATTGCGGATCAGCCTGGAAGTGGAATCCGCCGGCCTGGCCGCCTTGCGCCGCAGCGATGAACAACTGGCCGCCATGCGCGCTGCGCTCGATGCCCTGAATGAAAGCGCGGCCCACGCCGGCGATGCGGTGGCTTCTGACTTTGCCTTCCACCTGGAAATCGCGCTGTCCACCGGCAACCGCTACTTCACCGATATCATGACCCACCTGGGCACCAGCATCATTCCACGTACTCGCCTGAATTCGGCGCGCCTGGCTCATGATGACCAGCAGCACTACATGAGTCGTCTGAGTCGTGAACACGAAGAGATCTATGAGGCGATTGCCCGCCAGGATTCGGATGCGGCGCGGGCGGCGATGCGCTTGCACCTGACCAATAGCCGGGAGCGGCTGCGCCATGCCCATGAAGAGGCGGAGCGGGCAGGTTGATCAAGCCGCCGGTGGGCGAATGGTCGTTGGCGGATCAGTGGGCAGGGCATCGAGCAACATAGTGCTGCCTTCGACCCCCTCATCCATGAAAATGTATTTGGCTCTTATAACCACCCAAAAGTCCGCCAGCTTGAAATATACAAAATCGCCTACCTGAGCCTCCCTTTCCAGCTCGAAATAATTGGGTTTGTTGGCGCGACCTGAGGATGTTGATTGGATATGGCAGTAGATACGCATATGAACCTCGTGGCGTGAGGGAGATAAAAACGTCAAATGCACGAACAAGCGGGTTGCGTTAAAAAGCCCCAAGAATCCACCCTGGGGCTCTTGAGGCTATTTATGAGTTTTTGCCGACTTGGGCGTAACTGTCAGAAATCACAGTTGCGACGGTCGGCGGTGATCAAGCTGGTGTGTTGGGCTTATAGTCCTTAAGCAACAAATACGTACTCCACCCCCACCAATCATTGGTCCAGTGCTTGTCGTTAAGGTCATTCACATCCTTGCGGCGCAGCACCTTGTCTCCCTCCATCTTGAACAGCGGCGAGAAGTTATTCGCCGGGTTCTGTGCCGCATTCAGGTCGGGCACATACAGCGGTGCCTTGAAGTTGGCCGGGGAGGGCGCGGCACCATTGATAAACGTATCGAAGATCTCATCGGCTGAGGCTTGCACCGCACGTTTGACTTGCACTCGATTGTCCGCATCGATAGCGTCGAAATAGCGTTTATCGCCATACGCGTGCCATTGATCGCCTATGGCATTGCGCACTTTCAGCCCGAATTTGCTGTCTTCATCGTGCATGAAACGGCTGATCAGCGAGCCCAGTTCGCCGGGTGTCACCACCGCTGCCAACTGTTTGCGCGGTACACGCAAGTGGCCTGCGGAAAACAGATCGGTCAAAAAATGATCGGCAAAACTGTTCATGGCATAGGCCAGTTCCAATGCCTGGTCGGTGCCGGTCTGATGGGCCACGACAGCTTGCTGCAACGCCGCCGTGTGCCCCGCCAGGTACGCAGACAGCGCCCATTCGCCGAAGTGGTCGGCATTGTCTGCCGCCAGCTTCAGGTAGCGGCCCAGTGGGATTAGTGCCGACACCGCGCTGCCACCGCCGGTGATGCGGTTCCATTCCTCGGACAACGTATCACCCAAGGCGTCGTAGGCTTCATGGGCTTGCTTGCCCTCCTTGATCGCCTGCTTGACCGCATTGATCTCCTTTTGCATCACCGCGAGGATCTTGTGCGCTTCTTCCCGCGAAGCAGGCAGTACGGCGAGCGTGTTGAACGCAGCGGTAAAGCGTTGCACGCGTTCGACCGGGGAGGCGCCATCGCTGATGGGCTGGCCGGGAATGCCATAGAAGTCGCCGCCCAAGGCAATGACCTGGCCATAGGTCAGCGCCAGTCCGTTGGGCAAGTGCAGCTCGACTTGGCGGGCGGGAATTGCCGGGGCGTCCTTGGCGAAGCGCAGCAGGTTGTCGTCGCCGATGGCGGTGTGTTCACCCCCTTCGAAACGCAGGACAGTTGGTTTTTTTTCGGATACTGCGAGATCAAGATCTGACATGTTAGCTCCTTGCTATGTCGTAGGAATCTTCCTTAATAACTGTATGTATATACAGTTGTGGCGAGCATAGAGGAAAAACTTCCTACGTCAAGAACGCACTTCTAAACAGGTGACCGAATGAAGTCTGATGAATTGCAGTTGACGAATCTTTTTATAGTTGTACGATGACGTACGACATCACCAAAACCAACAACAACCTTTCGATAGAAAGTCTTCGCCCAGGGTGTTCGAATAATGAATCCACAAGAACTGAAGTCCATCCTCTCCCACGGTCTGCTGTCTTTCCCGGTGACCGATTTCAACGCCCAGGGTGACTTCCACCAGGCGGGCTACATCAAGCGCCTGGAATGGCTCGCCCCTTACGGCGCCACTGCCTTGTTCGCTGCCGGCGGCACCGGTGAGTTTTTCTCCCTCGCCGCCAGCGAATATTCCCAGGTGGTGAAAACCGCCGTTGATACTTGCGCTACCAGCGTGCCGATCCTCGCCGGTGTCGGCGGTTCGACCCGCCAGGCCATCGAGTACGCCCAGGAAGCCGAACGCCTCGGCGCAAAAGGCCTGCTGCTGCTGCCGCATTACCTCACCGAAGCCAGCCAGGACGGCGTTGCCGCCCACGTTGAAGCGGTGTGCAAGTCGGTCAAGATCGGCGTGGTGGTCTACAACCGCAACGTCTGCCGCCTGACTGCGCCGCTGCTGGAACGCCTGGCCGAGCGCTGCCCGAACCTGATCGGCTACAAGGATGGCCTGGGTGACATCGAGTTGATGGTGTCGATCCGCCGTCGCCTGGGTGACCGTTTCAGCTACCTCGGCGGCCTGCCGACGGCAGAGGTTTACGCCGCTGCCTACAAGGCCCTGGGCGTGCCGGTGTACTCCTCGGCGGTGTTCAACTTCATCCCGAAAACCGCGATGGACTTCTACCACGCGATTGCCAAGGACGATCACGCCACTGTTTCCAAGATCATCGACGACTTCTTCCTGCCGTACCTCGACATCCGTAACCGCAAGGCCGGTTACGCGGTAAGCATCGTCAAGGCCGGTGCAAAAATCGCCGGCTACGACGCAGGCCCGGTGCGCACGCCGCTGACCGACCTGCTGCCGGAAGAATACGAAGCCCTGGCCGCGCTGATCGACAAGCAAGGCGCGCAATAACCTATCTACAAGGCCGCTGAGCAATCAGCGGCCTTTTGCGTCAGGAGAAGATTTGTGTCCCAAGCCCAACGTTTCGATAACTACATCAATGGCCAGTGGGTGGCCGGTGCCGACTATTGCGTCAACCTCAACCCGTCGGAGTTGTCCGATGTCATTGGCGAATACGCCAAGGCTGATGTTGCCCAGGTCAACGCTGCCATCGATGCTGCCCGTGCTGCATTTCCGGCCTGGTCGACGTCCGGCATTCAGGCGCGTCATGACGCCCTGGATAAAGTCGGCAGCGAAATCCTCGCCCGCCGCGAAGAACTCGGCACCCTGCTGGCCCGTGAAGAAGGCAAAACCTTGCCCGAAGCCATCGGCGAAGTGACCCGCGCCGGTAACATCTTCAAATTCTTCGCCGGTGAATGCCTGCGCCTGTCCGGCGACTACGTGCCGTCGGTACGTCCGGGTGTCAACGTTGAAGTGACCCGCGAAGCCCTGGGTGTGGTCGGCCTGATCACGCCGTGGAACTTCCCGATCGCCATCCCCGCCTGGAAGATCGCCCCGGCCCTGGCCTACGGCAACTGCGTGGTGATCAAGCCCGCCGAGTTGGTGCCGGGCTGTGCCTGGGCCTTGGCCGAAATCATTTCCCGCGCCGGTTTCCCCGCCGGTGTATTCAACCTGGTGATGGGCAGCGGTCGCGTGGTTGGCGATGTGCTGGTCAACAGCACGAAGGTCGATGGCATCAGTTTCACCGGTTCTGTGGGTGTTGGGCGCCAGATCGCCGTCAGCTGCGTCTCACGCCAGGCCAAAGTCCAGTTGGAGATGGGCGGCAAGAACCCGCAGATTATCCTCGACGATGCCGACCTCAAGCAGGCCGTCGAGCTGTCGGTGCAGAGCGCGTTCTACTCCACGGGCCAGCGCTGCACCGCTTCCAGCCGCTTGATCGTGACCGCCGGCATCCACGACCAGTTCGTTGCGGCCATGGCGGAGCGCATGAAGTCGATCAAGGTCGGCCATGCCCTCAAGAGCGGTACGGACATCGGCCCGGTGGTTTCCCAGGCCCAACTGGACCAGGACCTCAAGTACATCGACATCGGCCAGAGCGAAGGTGCACGGCTGGTCAGCGGTGGCGGCCTGGTAACCTGCGACACCGAAGGCTACTACCTGGCACCGACGCTGTTTGCCGACAGCGAAGCTGCGATGCGTATCAGCCGTGAAGAGATATTCGGCCCGGTGGCCAACGTGGTGCGCGTGGCGGACTACGAAGCGGCGCTGGCCATGGCCAACGACACCGAGTTCGGCCTGTCGGCGGGCATTGCCACCACCTCGCTCAAGTACGCCAACCACTTCAAGCGTCATTCACAGGCCGGGATGGTGATGGTCAACCTGCCGACTGCCGGTGTGGATTACCACGTTCCTTTCGGTGGCCGTAAAGGCTCATCCTATGGTTCGCGTGAGCAAGGTCGCTATGCGCAAGAGTTCTACACCGTGGTGAAAACCAGCTACATCGGTTCGTAACACGCATCACCTTGTGGGAGCCGGATGCCTGCCGGCTCCCACACTAAAAACAGAAAACCATTACCCGCAAAAAAAATAATTAGTGGGAGTACTTCTACATGCAAGCGACCAAGCCGACCCACGTCCGCTATTTGATCCTGCTCATGCTGTTCCTGGTGACCACGATCAACTACGCCGACCGGGCTACCATCGCCATCGCAGGCTCCAGCCTGCAAAAAGACCTCGGCATCGACGCGGTCACCCTCGGTTATATCTTCTCCGCATTCGGTTGGGCCTACGTGGCCGGGCAAATTCCCGGTGGCTGGCTACTGGACCGGTTCGGCTCGAAAAAAGTCTATGCCCTGAGCATCTTCACCTGGTCCCTGTTCACTGTGCTGCAAGGCTATGTCGGTGAGTTCGGGGTCTCCACCGCCGTGGTTGCACTGTTCATGCTGCGCTTCATGGTGGGCCTGGCCGAAGCGCCATCCTTCCCCGGCAACGCTCGGATTGTGGCCGCCTGGTTCCCGACCGCCGAGCGCGGTACGGCGTCGGCGATCTTCAACTCGGCGCAATACTTTGCCACCGTGTTGTTTGCGCCGCTGATGGGCTGGATCGTCTACAGCTTCGGCTGGCAGCACGTGTTTATCGTGATGGGCGTGATCGGCATCATTTTCTCGCTGATCTGGCTGAAAGTTATCCACAGCCCGCGCCAGCACCCGATGATCAACGAAGCCGAGTTCAACCACATCGCGGCCAACGGCGCCATGGTCGATATGGACCAGGACAAAGGCAAGGGCAAGAAAACCGACGGGCCGAAGTGGGATTACATTCGCCAGTTGCTGACCAACCGCATGATGCTCGGCGTGTACCTGGGCCAATACTGCATCAACGGCATCACCTACTTCTTCCTCACCTGGTTCCCGGTGTACCTGGTGCAGGACCGTGGCATGACCATCCTCAAGGCCGGTTTCATTGCCTCGTTGCCGGCAATCTGCGGGTTTATCGGTGGCGTGCTCGGCGGGGTGATTTCCGATTACCTGCTGCGCAAGGGCCATTCCCTGACCTTCGCCCGCAAGGCGCCGATCATCGGTGGCCTGCTGATCTCCAGCAGCATCGTGGCGTGCAACTACGTGGATATCGAATGGATGGTGGTGGGCTTCATGGCCTTGGCTTTCTTTGGCAAGGGCGTTGGCGCACTGGGTTGGGCGGTAGTGTCCGACACCTCGCCGAAACAAATCGCCGGCCTCAGTGGCGGCTTGTTCAACACCTTCGGTAACCTGGCTTCGATTACTACCCCAATTGTCATCGGCTACATCATCAGCACCACCGGCTCCTTCAAGTGGGCCCTGGTGTTCGTCGGCGCCAACGCACTGGTAGCGGTGTTCAGCTACCTGGTCATCGTCGGCCCGATCAAGCGCGTAGTACTCAAAGAGCCGCCAAGCAAGGGGCCTGAGTTGACCAACCTAACCGAAGCGCATTCCTGAGGGGCGATGTAATGCAGTTGATTGAACATGCCGACTCGCCGCGCTCGATTCGTTTGCACGAGCGCGACAACGTGGTGATCGTGGTCAATGACCAGGGCGTCCCGGCCGGGACCGAGTTCCCGGACGGCCTGGTGACCGTGGATTTCATCCCCCAGAGCCACAAGGTGACCCTGGAAGATATCCCCGAAGGCGGCCAGATTATTCGCTACGGCCAGACCATCGGTTACGCCCTGGCGCCGATTCCACGCGGCAGCTGGGTGCAGGAAGATCAACTGCGCATGCCCACCGCGCCGCCACTGGACAGCTTGCCGCTGTCCACCGAGGTGCCTGAGACCCAGGCACCGCTGGAGGGCTTTACTTTCGAGGGTTATCGCAACGCCGACGGCACCGTGGGCACGCGCAATATCCTTGGGATCACCACCACGGTGCAGTGCGTCACGGGCGTGCTGGACCATGCGGTCAAGCGCATCAAGGACGAGTTGCTGCCCAAGTACCCGCACGTCGATGACGTGGTGGCGCTGACCCACAGCTATGGCTGCGGCGTGGCGATCACCGCGACGGACGCCTACATTCCGATCCGCACCGTGCGCAACCTGGCGCGCAACCCGAATCTGGGCGGTGAAGCCCTGGTGATCAGCCTGGGCTGTGAGAAATTGCAGGCCGGGCAGGTGATGCACGACAACGACAGCTCGGTCGACCTGAGTGAGCCCTGGCTGTATCGCCTGCAGGACTCCAGCCACGGGTTTACCGAAATGATCGAGCAGATCATGGAACTGGCCGAGACGCGCTTGAAGAAACTCGACCAGCGCCGCCGCGAAACCGTGCCGGCGTCCGAGTTGATCCTGGGCATGCAGTGCGGCGGCAGTGATGCGTTTTCCGGCATCACCGCCAACCCGGCGTTGGGCTATGCCTCGGACTTGTTGCTGCGGGCCGGGGCGACGGTGATGTTTTCCGAGGTCACTGAAGTACGGGATGCCATCTATTTGCTGACTTCGCGTGCAGAGACGAAGGAAGTTGCCCAGGAGCTGGTCCGGGAAATGGACTGGTACGACCGTTACCTGGCCAAGGGCGAGGCGGATCGCAGTGCCAACACCACGCCGGGCAACAAGAAGGGCGGGTTGTCGAATATTGTCGAGAAGTCCCTGGGCTCGATCGTCAAGTCAGGCAGCAGCGCGATCAACGGCGTGCTTGGGCCGGGTGAGCGCTTCAAGAGCAAAGGCCTGATTTTTTGCGCGACGCCGGCCAGTGACTTTGTGTGTGGCACCTTGCAACTGGCGGCGGGGATGAACCTGCATGTGTTCACCACCGGGCGTGGCACGCCTTACGGCCTGGCGATGGCGCCGGTAGTGAAGGTGTCGACGCGCACGGAGCTGGCGCAGCGCTGGCCGGACCTGATCGATATCGACGCCGGGCGCATTGCCACCGGGCGTGCGACTATCGAGGAGCTGGGGTGGGAGTTGTTCCACTTCTATCTGGATGTGGCCAGCGGCAAGAAGCAGACGTGGGCGGAACACCACAAGTTGCACAACGACATCACCTTGTTCAACCCGGCGCCTATTACCTGAGACCGAGTCGCCTGCATCGGGGGCAAGCCCCCTCCCACATTTTGAACGGTGAGCACCGTCAGAGGTGGGAGGGGGCTTGCCCCCGATAGCGGTAGACCAGACGAAGCGGCCTACACTGGCTTATCATTAGCCACCTAACGACGCTCACCAAGGTTCTCCCCGGCATGCTGGCAATTTTCCTCTCCACCCTCACCATCACCGCGCCGGTGTTTGCCATGCTGTTCCTCGGTGTGTTGCTCAAGCGCATCCACTGGATCAACGATAACTTTATCCACACGGCCTCGTCCCTGGTGTTCAACGTCACCATGCCGGCGCTGCTGTTCCTCGGCATCCTGCATGCCGACCTGCACTCGGCGCTCAAGCCGGGCTTGCTGATCTATTTTGCCGTCGCCACCTTGCTCAGCTTTGCCCTGGCCTGGGGTTGGGCGATCTTTCGTTGCCCGCGTGAAGACCGGGGCATCTACACCCAGGGGGCGTTTCGCGGTAATAACGGTGTAATCGGCCTGGCGCTGGCCGCCAGCATGTACGGCGACTACGGCATCTCCCTCGGCGCGATCCTCGCGGCGCTGGTGATCCTGTTCTACAACACGCTGTCGACCATCGTGCTGGCGGTGTACAGCCCGGTGATCAAGTCCGACCCATGGAGCATCTGCAAGAGTGTGCTGGCCAACCCATTGATCATCAGCGTGATCGCGGCGGCGCCATTCGCCTTTTTCCAGATCGGCCTGCCCGGTTGGCTGGAAAAGTCCGCGCAGTACCTGGCGGACACCACATTGCCGCTGGCGTTGATCTGCATCGGCGGCACCTTGTCACTGGCGGCTTTGCGCAAGAGCGGCAACATGGCGTTGAGCGCGAGCCTGATGAAGATGGTCTGGCTGCCGGTGATCGCCACCCTGGGCGCGTGGCTGCTGGGCTTTCGCGGGCCGGAGTTGGGGATTCTGTTCCTGTACTTCGGCGCACCGACGGCCGCGGCGAGCTTCGTGATGGCCAGGGCGGCCGAGGGCAATCATGAACTGGCGGCGGCGATTATCGTGATCACCACCTTGATGGCGGCGGTGACCACGAATATCGGGATCTTTGTGTTGCAGGCGGGGGGTTGGATCTGAACGCTCGGGTGCCTGTGAGGGCCAATCGGGGGCAAGCCCCCTCCCACATTGGACGGGCGAGCACAGTCAAAGTGGGAGGGGGCTTGCCCCCGATAGCTATCTGACCGTCACTGCTGATCTGTCTGATACGCGTCGATCACTTCCTGGGCGGCACGGAACGCATCAATCGCCGCCGGCACGCCGGCATACACCGCGCAATGCAGCAGTGCTTCGCGGATTTCCTCCACGGTGCAACCGTTGTTCAGTGCGCCGCGCACGTGGCCCTTCAGTTCCTGTGGGCACTTGAGCGCGGTCAGGGCGGCGAGGGTGATGAGGCTGCGGGTCTTCAGCGGCAACCCTTCGCGGTTCCACACGCTGCCCCAGGCATGTTCGTTGACGAAGTCCTGCAACGGCTGGCTGAACTCGGTCGCATTGCCCAGGGCGCGGTCGACGAACGCGTCGCCCATGACCTGACGACGCATTTCCACCCCGGGCTTCTTCTGATCGGTCATTGCGGTTCCCTCTTGTGTTGGCGGCGCCAGGCTCGCAGCGTGCTGAACAACAGGAAAGCCACCAGCACTGGCAGGACGTAGTACAGCATCAGGTGTTCAAGCTTGGTGGCCAGCGGCATGCCCGTGGTGAACGCCATCACGTGCAGCCCATACGCCAGGTACAGGCCCAGCAGCACCAGGCCTTCGGCGCGGGTTACGCGGTAACCGGTGTAGAACACCGGCAGGCACAGCACCACCACGCCGAGCATCACCGGCAGGTCGAAATCCAGGGCATTGGGCGATACCGACAGCGGAGAAGGGGCAAGCAGGGCAGTCAGCCCCAACACGCCGAGCAGATTGAACAGGTTGCTGCCGATCACGTTGCCCACGGCAATGTCCCGCTCGCCGCGCAAGGCGGCGATCAGCGACGTGGCCAGGCAGGGCAGGGAGGTGCCGACACCGATCAGGGTCAGGCCGATCACACGCTCCGACAGGCCCAGGTCGCTCGCCACATCCACCGCTGCACCCAATAGCAGATGCCCGGCCAGCACCAGGATCAGAAAACCACCGAGCATCAGCAGCACGCTCCTCAGCCAGGGCGCGCTGGCCACCGTGTCCAGGGTGCGCGGGCGGCGGGAGTGGCGCGTCTGGTAGTGCAATACGCCGAGGTAAGCGAGCAGGGCAACGAGCAGCATCAGGCCGTCGATGGGCGTGAGTTCTTCGTTGGCCGCCAGGGTGAACACCAGCAGCCCGGCCAGGATCATCACGGGGATGTCCAGGCGCACCAATTGGCGTGAGACCCGCAGGGGAACAATCAACGCCGACAGGCCCAGGGTCACCAGGATGTTGAAGATGCTGCTGCCGATCACGCTGCCCACGGCGATATCGGTATTGCCGGCCAGGGTGGCTTGCAGGCTGACGGTCATCTGCGGCGCGCTGCTGCCGAAGGCGACGATGGTCAGGCCGATGATCAGTGGCCGCACCTTGAGGCTGGCGGCCAGGCGCACGGCGGCACGCACCAGGATTTCGGCACCGAGGATCAGCAGCACCAGGCCGCTGACCAATTCCAGCAGGCTCCAGGGCGAGAGGGCGGTTAATCCGAAAATGGCCAGGGCTCCGTCTTCAATTACTCAGGGCTTGCACGCGAACTCGCGCCGTACCGCTGCCGATCATACCCAGCTGTTCGGCGGCCTTGCGTGAAAGATCGATCAAGCGCCCACGGGTATGCGGGCCGCGATCATTGATGCGGACAACCACGGATCTGTCATTGTCGAGATTGGTAACCTTGACCTGGGTGCCGAAGGGCAGGCGCCGGTGGGCAGCGGTCAGGGCGTTCTGGTTGAAGGGTTCACCACTGGCAGTCTTCTTGCCGTGGTGCTTGGCGCCGTAATAGGACGCGGTGCCGGTTTCGTCGTAGCCGTTGGGGTCGATGAGGCCGCTGGCGCAGCCGGCCAACAGGGAGAACAGGGCCAGGAGGCCGAGTAGACGCTTCATTTCCAGGTTATCCCCCTATCAAATGTGGAAGGGACTTATGTGGGAGGGGGCTTGCCCCCGACAGCGGTGCATCAGCCAGACATTCGTCAGCTGACACTCTGCAATCGGTGGCAAGCCCCCTCCCACATTGGTCCGAGCCGAGCATGAAACCTGACTCGGCCCCTTCATCGCTATCAGCCTTCGAGCTTGCTTTTCAGCAGTTCGTTCACCTGTTGCGGGTTGGCCTTGCCTTTGGAGGCTTTCATCGCCTGGCCCACAAAGAAGCCGAACATCTTGCCGCGCTTCGCTTCGTCTGCCGCGCGGTATTGCTCGACCTGCTCGGCGTTGGCCGCGAGCATTTCATCCAGTACGGCCGAGATCGCGCCGCTGTCGGTGACTTGCTTGAGGCCACGTTTCTCGATGATTTCGTCGGCACTGCCTTCACCACTGGCCATGGCTTCGAACACGGTCTTGGCGATTTTGCCGGAGATGGTGTTGTCCTTGATGCGCAGCAGCATGCCGCCCAACTGCTCGGCGCTGACCGGGGCTTCGTCGATTTCCAGGCCCTGCTTGTTCAACAGGCTGCCCAGCTCGACCATGACCCAGTTGGCCGCCAGCTTGGCGTCACCGGCAATGCTCACGACTTTTTCGAAGTAGTTGGCTTGCTCGCGGCTGGAGGCCAGGACGCTGGCATCGTAGACCGACAGGCCGAACTGTTCCTGGAAGCGCTCGCGTTTCTGCTGCGGCAATTCCGGCAGGGTGGCGCGAATGTCGTTGAGGAACGAGTCCTCCAACACCACCGGCAGCAGGTCCGGATCGGGGAAGTAACGGTAGTCGTTGGCTTCCTCCTTGCTGCGCATGGCGCGGGTTTCGTCTTTGTTCGGGTCGTACAGGCGGGTTTGCTGGATGACCTTGCCGCCGTCTTCGATCAGCTCGATCTGGCGACGCACTTCGCTGTTGATCGCCTTCTCGATGAAGCGGAACGAGTTGACGTTCTTGATCTCGCAGCGGGTGCCGAACTCGACCTGGCCTTTTGGACGGATCGATACGTTGCAGTCACAACGCAGCGAGCCTTCGGCCATGTTGCCGTCGCAAATACCCAGGTAGCGCACCAGCGCGTGAATGGTCTTGACGTAGGCTACGGCTTCCTTGGCGCTGCGCATGTCCGGTTCGGAGACGATTTCCAGCAGCGGTGTGCCGGCACGGTTCAGGTCGATACCGGTCGCGCCCGGGAATTCTTCGTGCAGGCTCTTGCCGGCGTCTTCTTCCAGGTGCGCACGGGTTACGCCGACGCGCTTGATGGTGCCGTCTTCCAGAGGGATGTCCAGGTGGCCCTTGCCGACGATCGGCAGTTCCATCTGGCTGATCTGGTAGCCTTTGGGCAGGTCCGGGTAGAAGTAGTTCTTGCGCGCGAACACGTTGTGCTGGCCGATTTCGGCGTCAATCGCCAGGCCGAACATCACCGCCATGCGCACCGCTTCCTGGTTCAGCACCGGCAATACGCCGGGCATGCCCAGGTCGACCAGGCTGGCCTGGGTGTTGGGCTCGGAGCCGAACGTGGTGGCGCTACCGGAGAAAATCTTCGATTGGGTGGCGAGCTGGGTATGAATCTCCAGCCCGATCACGACTTCCCATTGCATAGTGTTCTCCTCAGAAGCCGGTAGGGGTGCGAGTGTGCCAGTCAGTGTTCAACTGGTACTGGTGCGCCACATTGAGCAGGCGGCCTTCCTGGAAATACGGGGCGAGCAATTGCACACCGACCGGCAGGCCATCGACGAAACCGGCGGGCATGGACAAGCCCGGCAGGCCCGCGAGGTTGGCGGTGATGGTGTACAGGTCTTCGAGGTACGCAGCCACCGGGTCGCCGTTCTTGGCGCCGAGTTTCCAGGCCGGGTTCGGCGTGGTTGGGCCGAGGATCACGTCGACGTGTTCAAAGGCGGCCATGAAGTCGTTCTTCACCAGGCGACGGATTTTCTGCGCCTTCAGGTAGTACGCGTCGTAGTAACCGGCCGACAGGGCGTAGGCGCCGACCATGATGCGGCGCTGCACTTCGGCGCCGAAGCCTTCGCCACGGGAACGTTTGTACAGGTCGGTGAGGTCTTTCGGGTTTTCGCAGCGGTAGCCGAAGCGCACGCCGTCGAAACGCGACAGGTTGGAGGAGGCCTCTGCCGGCGCGATCACGTAGTACGCAGGAATCGCGTGCTGGTTGTTCGGCAGGCTGATTTCCTTGATTACCGCGCCGAGGCCTTCCAGCGTCTTGACGCTGTTGTGCACCAGTTCGGCGATACGCGGGTCGAGGCCGGCGCTGAAGTATTCCTTCGGCACGCCGATGCGCAGGCCCTTGAGCGAGGTGTTCAGGCTGGCGCTGTAGTCCGGCACGGGCTCATCGATGCTGGTGGAGTCCTGTTTATCGAAACCGGCCATGCCTTGTAACAAAATCGCGCAGTCTTCGGCGGTGCGGGCCAGGGGGCCGCCCTGATCAAGGCTGGACGCGTAGGCGATCATGCCCCAGCGGGAAACGCGACCGTAGGTCGGCTTCAGGCCGGTGAGGTTGGTGAATGCGGCAGGCTGGCGGATCGAACCACCGGTGTCGGTGGCCGTGGCCGCCGGCAGGAAGCGCGCAGCCACGGCTGCAGCCGAGCCACCGGACGAACCGCCGGGCACGTGCTCCAGGTTCCACGGGTTTTTCACCGCGCCGTAGTAGCTCGACTCGTTGGCCGAACCCATGGCGAATTCGTCCATGTTGGTCTTACCCAGGGTCACGGCCCCGGCGGCAGCCAGCTTGGACACCACGGTGGCGTCGTAGGGTGCCTTGAAGTTGTCGAGCATCTTCGAGCCGCAGCTGGTGCGAATGCCCTGGGTGCAGAACAGGTCTTTGTGGGCAATCGGCGCGCCCAGCAGTGGGCCATTTTCACCGTTGGCGCGACGTGCGTCGGCGGCCTTGGCCTGGCTCAAGGCCAGTTCTTCGGTGAGGCTGATGAAGCTGTTGACCTTCGTGTCGTGCTCGGCGATACGCGCCAGCAGGGTCTTGGTCAGCTCTTCGGAAGAAAACTTTTTGTCGGCGAGACCGCGGGCGATCTCGGCCAGAGTCATGTGATGCATTGCAGGCTCTTTCCCTTTAGTCGATGACTTTCGGAACCAGGTACAGGCCGTTTTCGACCGCTGGCGCGATGGACTGGTAGGCCTCGCGATTATTACTCTCGGTCACGACGTCAGCGCGCAGGCGCTGGCTGGCTTCCAGTGGGTGAGCCAGGGGCTCGATGCCGTCGGTATTCACGGTCTGCATTTGGTCGACCAGCCCGAGAATGCTGTTCAGGGCGGCGGTGGTCTGTGGAAGATCGACTTCATTGAGGCCCAGGCAGGCCAAATGAGCGATTTTTTCCACGTCGGAGCGTTCAAGCGTCATGGGAATCTCCAGTGGAAAACAGAACGGAGGCTGTCCGTGTGTTAGATTGTCGGAACACTACCGCATTTCTACGGTCTTACGGCCGCGATTGTGGGGTTAGGTGCACAGAAAGTCGGCCAATTTAGCACATTGGCGCCTTGCCCAAAATCCCTGTCGTTGTTAGAGTTTGCCGCACTTTTTTACCCACGCGTTGCCTAGGGTCCCTTTCCCATGTTCAAGAAACTGCGTGGCATGTTTTCCAGCGATCTTTCCATTGACCTGGGCACTGCCAACACCCTTATTTACGTGCGCGAGCGCGGTATCGTCCTGAATGAGCCATCGGTTGTGGCCATTCGGACCCATGGTAATCAGAAAAGTGTCGTTGCCGTCGGCACCGAGGCCAAGCGCATGCTCGGCCGTACACCAGGCAATATTGCTGCCATTCGTCCGATGAAAGACGGCGTGATCGCCGACTTCAGTGTCTGCGAGAAGATGCTGCAGTACTTCATCAACAAGGTTCACGAAAACAGTTTTCTGCAGCCCAGCCCTCGTGTGCTGATCTGTGTTCCATGCAAATCCACCCAGGTTGAGCGTCGCGCCATCCGTGAATCGGCACTCGGTGCCGGTGCTCGTGAAGTGTTCCTGATCGAAGAGCCAATGGCGGCTGCGATCGGTGCCGGCCTGCCGGTTGAAGAAGCGCGCGGTTCGATGGTGGTGGACATCGGTGGTGGTACCACTGAAATCGCCCTGATTTCCCTGAACGGTGTGGTGTATGCCGAATCCGTCCGCGTCGGCGGCGACCGCTTCGACGAAGCGATCATCACTTATGTACGCCGTAACTACGGCAGCCTGATCGGTGAATCCACCGCCGAGCGCATCAAGCAGGAAATCGGCACCGCCTACCCGGGCGGCGAAGTGCGCGAAGTCGATGTGCGCGGTCGCAACCTGGCCGAAGGCGTGCCACGTGCCTTCACCCTGAACTCCAATGAAGTGCTTGAAGCTCTGCAAGAGTCCCTGGCCACCATCGTTCAGGCCGTGAAGAGTGCCCTGGAGCAATCGCCGCCGGAACTGGCTTCCGACATCGCCGAGCGTGGCCTGGTGCTGACCGGTGGTGGCGCCTTGCTGCGTGACCTTGACAAGCTGCTGGCCCAAGAGACTGGCCTGCCGGTGATCGTCGCCGAAGACCCGCTGACCTGCGTTGCCCGTGGCGGTGGTCGTGCACTGGAAATGATGGATAAACACACCATGGACCTGCTTTCCAGCGAATAAGCCTTTGCTGATGAGCCCATGTTTCGCCCGCAGGCAGCACTTTGCAGTGCTGCCTGTTGGCGTTTATCTTCTTCAATCTGCATCCAGGCCGGTTAGATGCCGTATGAATAAAGAGAACATTTGCCTGGGAGGAGCGGCTTATTAAACCGCTTTTCGCCAAAGGCCCCTCATTGGGCGTACGCCTGTTGGTGCTGGTCGTGCTTTCGGTCGCGCTGATGGTGGTCGATGCCCGCTTTGCACTGCTCAAGCCCGTGCGCAGCCAGATGTCGCTGGTGTTGATGCAGACCTACTGGATCACCGACCTGCCGCAACGTCTGTTCCAGGGCGTGGCCAGCCAGTTCGGCAGCCGCACCGAGCTGGTCGCCGAGAACGAAAAACTCAAGACTGAGAACCTGCTGTTGCAGGGGCGCATGCAGAAGCTTGCGGCCCTGACCGAGCAGAACGTTCGGCTGCGCGAGTTGCTCAACTCTTCCGCATTGGTCAATGAAAAGGTCGAAGTAGCCGAGTTGATCGGCATGGACCCCAACCCCTTCACTCATCGCATCATCATCAACAAGGGTGAACGCGACGGTGTGGTCCTCGGCCAGCCGGTGCTCGACGCCCGTGGCCTGATGGGCCAAGTGGTCGAGCTGATGCCCTACACCTCGCGGGTGTTGTTGCTGACGGACACCACCCACAGCATCCCGGTGCAGGTAAACCGCAACGGCCTGCGCGCGATTGCCAGCGGCACCGGCAACCCGGAACGCCTGGAACTGCGCCACGTCGCCGACACGGCGGATATCAAGGAAGGCGACCTGTTGGTCAGCTCCGGCCTGGGCCAGCGTTTCCCGGCGGGTTACCCGGTGGCGACGGTCAAGGAAGTGATCCACGATTCCGGCCAGCCGTTCGCTATTGTACGTGCCGTGCCGACCGCCGCCCTGAACCGCAGCCGCTACCTGCTGCTGGTATTCAGTGACAACCGCACCCCGGAAGAGCGTGCCAACGACGCCGCCCAGGCCCAGGAAGCGGAAGACAAGCGCAACGGTACAGCGCCGATCGTTCCTGCAACGGTGCCCAAGCCTGCATTCGTAGGGCCGCCCGCACCCGCCGCTACCCCGGCCGCGCCCGTGGCCACACCGGTCAAGCCGGCCGCCCACAACGCTCGTCCGGCCAAACCGGCGGCGACTAAACCACCGGTCGCCACGCCTGCTGCCAAGCCTCCAGCGGCCGCTGCGGCCACCACGCGGCAGAGGGAAGAATAATGGCCGGTACTCATTCGCGTAACGGTTGGATCGTCTGGCTGACCTTTGCCATCGGTTTGTTGCTCAGTGTTTCGCCGCTGCCGCAGTTCATGGAAATCCTGCGCCCGCTCTGGCTGGCGCTGCTGTTGGCCTTCTGGGCGCTGAACCTGCCGCACAAAGTCGGCATGGTCACGGCGATGTTCCTGGGCTTGGCGGAAGATGTGCTCTATGGCACCTTGCTGGGCCAGAACGCGTTGATCCTGACGTTGATCACTTTCCTGGTGCTGTCGTTGCAGCAGCGTTTGCGCATGTTCCCGATGTGGCAACAGTGCCTGGTGATCCTGGTGATCTTCGGCCTGGCGCAGTTGGTTCAACTCTGGCTCAGCGCGTTGACCGGCAACCGTCAGCCGACCCTCGCGCTGGTGCTGCCGGCCCTGGTCAGCGCGTTGCTGTGGCCATGGATCAGCTTTGGTCTGCGTGGGTTGCGTCGTCGCTATAAAATCAATTGAATGGATTGCGAGGCTCTGCCTGGTTATCGAGCCCCACAGGGAGAGTCTGCAATGAATTCGCTTTACCTGGCCTCGGGCTCTCCGAGGCGGCGTGAACTGTTGACCCAGATCGGTGTGCCCTTCACCGTGGTCAGCGCCGCTATTGATGAAACCCCTCTTACAAATGAATCCGCCGTTTCCTACGTCGAGCGCCTGGCGCGCGGCAAGGCAGCGGCGGGTTTTGCTGTGCTCCCAAATACGTCTGGCGCCTGTGTGCTGGGGGCTGATACGGCTGTGATCGTTGATGGTCAGATCCTCGGTAAGCCCGTTGACCAGGCTGACGCCTTGGCGATGTTGATGGCCCTGGCGGGGCGTGAGCACGAGGTGCTCACCGCCATTGCCCTCACCGACGGCCAGCGCTGCGAAATTGTTTGTGTAAGCAGTCGTGTACGTTTTCGCGACATTTCTGTCGAGGAGGCTACAACCTACTGGCACAGTGGCGAACCCCAGGACAAAGCGGGCGGCTATGCTATCCAAGGCTTGGGCTCGGTGTTTGTGGCCGGGCTCAATGGCAGTTATTCGGCGGTCGTCGGCCTGCCGGTGTGCGAAACCGCACAACTGCTCCATCAATTCGGCATACCCTGTTGGCAAAATCTTACCGCGCGCTGATCGCCGTTCCCCAGCGCCCAGCCTTAAGCGATTGGTCACTATTGTGAAAACGCCTGAACGAGACCCAGCCATGAGTGAAGAGATTCTGATCAATATCACGCCGATGGAATCGCGCGTGGCGGTGGTAGAGAACGGTGTTCTGCAAGAAGTGCACGTTGAGCGCACCCAGAAGCGTGGGATCGTCGGCAATATCTACAAGGGCAAGGTGGTGCGCGTATTGCCGGGGATGCAAGCGGCATTCGTCGATATCGGCCTGGATCGTGCGGCATTTATCCATGCTTCGGAAATTTCCCTGCGTGAAGGCCCGGCTGTGGAAAGCATCAGCGCGCTGGTGCATGAAGGGCAGAGCCTGGTGGTGCAAGTCACCAAGGACCCCATCGGTTCCAAGGGCGCGCGCCTGACCACTCAGCTATCGATACCATCGCGTTACTTGGTGTACATGCCGCGGACCGCGCATGTCGGCATTTCCTTGAAGATCGAAGACGAAGCCGAGCGCGAGCGCCTGAAGAAGGTGGTCAGCGACTGCGTGGCCGCCGAAGGCATCAAGGAAGCGGGCGGTTTTATCCTGCGAACCGCCGCTGAAGGCGCCGGCGCCGATGAAATCCTCATGGACATCCGCTATCTGCGGCGTCTGTGGGATCAGATCGGTGCCCAGATCAAGACCATCGGTGCGCCCAGCGTCATCTATGAAGACCTGGGCCTGGCCTTGCGCACACTGCGCGACCTGGTCAGCCCGAAGATTGAGAAAATTCGCATCGACTCGCGGGAAACCTTCCAGCGCACCACACAATTTGTTGCCGAACTGATGCCGGAAATTGCCGACCGCCTGGAGCACTACCCCGGCGAGCGGCCGATCTTCGACCTGTATGGCGTCGAAGATGAAATCCAGAAAGCCCTGGAACGCAAGGTGCCGCTCAAGTCCGGCGGCTACCTGGTGGTGGACCCGGCGGAAGCCATGACCACCATCGACGTCAACACCGGCGCGTTCGTGGGCCATCGCAACCTCGAAGAAACCATTTTCAAGACCAACCTCGAAGCGGCGACCGCGATTGCTCGCCAACTGCGCCTGCGCAACCTGGGTGGCATCATCATCATCGACTTCATCGACATGGAGGACGAAGAGCACCAGCGCCAAGTGCTGCGGACCCTCGAGAAACAGCTGGAGCGTGATCACGCCAAGACCAACATCATCGGCATTACCGAGTTGGGCCTGGTGCAGATGACTCGCAAGCGCACCCGCGAAAGCCTTGAGCAAGTGCTGTGCGAGCCGTGCAGCAGTTGCCAGGGCCGCGGTAAGTTGAAGACCCCGGAAACGGTTTGCTACGAGATTTTCCGCGAAATCCTGCGCGAGGCGCGTGCCTACCAGGCCGTAGGTTATAGAGTGCTCGCCAACCAGAAAGTGGTCGACCGGCTGCTGGACGAAGAGTCTGGCAACGTTGCCGAACTGGAAGGCTTTATCGGGCGCACGATACGCTTCCAGGTTGAAACCATGTATTCCCAGGAACAATACGACGTGGTGCTGCTCTGATCCCCATTCGCTTTCCTTTTATGAGACAGGCAGGCCTTGATCTGCCGTTTGACTACTGCCTTGAGGGTCGCCTGACATGGAGCGTCTGATACGCTTTTTTGCCGCTTTGACCCGTTGGGGGCTGGGCCTCTGCGCCTTGTCGCTGGTATTGGCGGCGGTGTACGTGAGCCTGGGGCGTGAATTGACGCCGTTGGTGGCTGAGTACCGTGCCGAAGTCGAGGCCAAGGCTCAGGCTGCCGTGGACATGCCTTTGCATATCGGCAGCCTCGAAGGCCGCTGGAGCGGCTTCGCGCCGGTATTGCTGGCCCATGATGTGATGGTCGGCGAGGGTAGCAGTGCCTTGCGCCTGGACCAGGTTGAAGTGGTGCCCGATGTCTGGGCCAGCCTGATGGCCCGCGAAGTGCGCATTGCCCACCTGCAAGTCAGTGGCCTGCAACTCAGCGTCAAGGAAGACAAGGACGGCAAATGGGCCTTGCAAGGCCTGCCGGTGCAGGACGACCAGCCGCTGGACCCGGAGCAGTTGCTCACGAACATGCAGAAGGTCAAGCGCGTGTCGCTGCTCGACAGCCAGGTGACGCTGCAACCGTTTGACCAGGCGCCGGTGACCTTGACGTATGTCGGTCTGAGCCTGCACACCGGCGTCACCCGCCAACGCCTGGATGCACGCTTGACCCTGCCCGACGGCCAGCCCCTTGCCATGAGCCTGCGCACCCGCATCCGCGCCAGCCAGTGGAAGGACGGCGAGGTCCTGGCTTATCTGAGCCTGCCTCAGAGTGATTGGGCCAAGTGGATCCCCGCAAAACTGACTAAACAGTGGAAGCTCACGCAGTTCAAGGCGGGCGGTGAGTTCTGGCTGACCTGGGCCAAAGGCACTGTGCAAAGCGCAGTAGTGCGCCTCAACTCGCCACAAGTGAAGGGCCACTACGCCGAGCGCAAACCGGTGCATATCGAAAACCTCGCGCTTACGGCCTACCTGCAACGCAGTGACACCGGCCTCGATGTGCTCTTCGACTCGCTGGCGATGAACCTGGGCGAGACCCGCTGGGAATCACGCCTGCAATTGCAGCAGACCCTGGCGACCGACAAGGACCTGGAAGCCTGGAAACTCCAGGCCGACCGCCTGGACCTGACGCCGATCACGCCATTGCTCAACGCCCTGGCGCCGTTGCCGGAAGGTTTTGCCAAGACTGTCGAGCACCTCAAGGCCACTGGCTTGCTGCGCAATGTGCTGGTGGATTTCCGTCCTCAAGACACGACCGATAAAAAAGTCAGCTTCGCCGCCAACCTCGAGCGTATCGGCTTCGATGCCTATTTTGGCGCACCGGCTGCGCGGAACGTTTCCGGCAGTATCAGCGGCGACCTGGGCCAGGGCGAGTTGCGCATGGACAGCAAGGACTTTTCCCTGCACCTCGACCCGATCTTCGCCAAGCCCTGGCAGTACCTCCAGGCCAATGCACGCCTGACGTGGAAGTTGGACAAAGACGGTTTCACCCTGATCGCCCCGTATATCAAGGTGCTGGGCGAGGAGGGCAAGATTGCCGCCGACTTCCTGATTCGCCTGCATTTTGACCACAACCAGGAAGACTACATGGACCTGCGGGTCGGCATGGTCGATGGCGACGGGCGCTTCACCCCCAAGTACCTGCCGGCGGTGTTGAGCCCCGCCCTGGATGAGTGGCTGCGTACTGCGATTCTCAAGGGCGCGGTGGATCAAGGCTTCTTCCAGTATCAGGGTTCGTTGAACCACGATGCACTGCCGGCTTCGCGCAATATCAGCCTGTTCTTCAAGGTGCACGATGCCGAGTTGGCGTTCCAGCCGGGCTGGCCTCATGTGAGCAAGGTCAACGGTGAAGTGTTTGTCGAGGAGAGTGGCGTGCGCATCCTGGCCAGCAAGGGCCAGTTGCTCGACACCAAGGTCAAGGACATCTACGTCAATATTCCCCACGCGCCTGCAGGCAAGGACAGTCATCTGATGCTCACGGGCGGTTTTGCCGGTGGCTTGGGCGACGGCTTGAAAATCCTCCAGGACGCGCCGATCGGCACTGCATCGACTTTTGCCGGCTGGAAGGGCGAGGGTGACCTGCAAGGCAGCCTTGACCTGGATATTCCGTTGGCCAAGGGCACCGAACCAAAAATCGTGGTGGACTTCAAAACCGACAAAGCGCGCCTGCAATTGGCCGAGCCGCCCCTGGACCTGACCCAGCTCAAGGGCGAGTTCCGTTTCGACAGCACCAAGGGCCTCAGTGGCCAGAACATCACCGCCCAGGCGTTTGATCGGCCGATCACCGCGCAGATCGTTGCCGATGGCAAACCAGGCAATATCAGCACCCGTGTGAATGCCAAGGGCCAGGTTACGGTCAAGCGGTTGACGGACTGGTTGAAAATCAGCCAGCCTTTACCGGTGTCCGGCGATATTCCGTACCAATTGCAACTGACCCTGGATGGCGCCGACAGCCAACTGATGGTCAGTTCCAACCTCAAGGGCGTGGCCGTTGACCTGCCGGCGCCATTCGGCATGCCCGCCAGCCAGGGGCGTGACAGTGTGTTCCGCATGACCTTGCAGGGTGCCGAGCGCAGGTACTGGTTTGATTATGGCGAGCTGGCCAACTTCACTTTTGCCGCGCCCCCGGACAAGTTCAATGATGGCCGTGGTGAGTTGTTCCTCGGTGATGGTGATGCCGTGTTGCCGGGTGCCAAGGGCTTGCGCATTCGGGGGGTGTTGTCGGAGCTGGATATCGATCCGTGGAAAAAACTGGTGGATCGCTATGCGGGCAATGACCCGGGCGGCAGTGCCAAGCAATTGCTCAGCGGTGCCGACTTCAAGGTGGGCAAGCTGACCGGTTTTGGCACCCAGTTCGATCAAGTCAATTTGCAACTGGACCGCAAGCCAGCGGCATGGGGCTTGCAGTTCGACAGCCAGCAGGCCAAGGGTACGGTCAACCTGCCGGACGCCAAGGGCGCGCCGATTGCGATCAACCTGCAATACGTGAGGCTGCCGGCGGTAGACCCTTCGGTGCAGGCGGATGAAAACGCGCCGGACCCCTTGGCGAACATCGACCCCAAGGATATTCCGGCGCTGGATATCGCCATTGACCAATTGTTCCAGGGCCCGGACCTGATCGGCGCCTGGTCGCTGAAAATCCGCCCGACCGCCAAGGGCCTGGCCTTCAACAACCTGGACCTGGGCCTCAAGGGTATGCAGCTCAAGGGTGCGGGTGGCTGGGAGGGCGCGGCGGGAGACAGCAGCAGCTGGTACAAGGGGCGCCTGGACGGCAAGAATATTGGCGATGTACTCAAGGGGTGGGGGTATGCGCCGACCGTTACCAGCCAGGATTTCCATCTGGATGTGGACGGACGTTGGCCTGGTTCTCCGGCCTATGTCGGGCCCAAGCGTTTCTCCGGCAGCCTGGATGCGGCGTTCCGCAACGGCCAGTTCGTCGAAGTGGAAGGCGGAGCCCAGGCCCTGCGGGTGTTCGGCCTGCTGAACTTCAACTCCATCGGGCGCCGGTTGCGCCTGGACTTCTCCGACCTGCTCGGCAAGGGCTTGAGCTATGACCGGGTCAAAGGCCTGCTGGCCGCCAGCAATGGCGTGTTCGTGACCCGTGAGCCGATCACCATGACGGGGCCGTCGAGCAACCTCGAACTCAACGGCACCCTGGACCTGGTGGCTGACCGTGTCGATGCCAAGCTGCTGGTGACGCTGCCGGTGACCAACAACCTGCCTATCGCGGCTTTGATCGTAGGTGCGCCGGCCATTGGTGGCGCGTTGTTCCTGATCGACAAGTTGATCGGTGACCGTGTTTCACGCTTCGCGAGTGTCCAGTACAAGGTCGAAGGCCCGTGGAAAGACCCGAAAATCACCTTCGACAAGCCATTTGAAAAGCCAAACTGAGAGGCTGTGGAGTAGCATGGCCCCATGCCCTTTGTGGAGTGTTGGCCCATGTCCTTTGCGGTAATTCAAATGGTCAGCCAGAGCGACGTGCTGGCCAACCTGGCCCAGGCCCGTCGCTTGCTGGAAGCAGCAGCTGCCGGTGGTGCGAAGCTGGCGGTGCTGCCGGAAAATTTCGCCGCCATGGGCCGTCGTGACGTGGCCGATATCGGCCGCGCCGAGGCGCTGGGCGAAGGCCCGATCCTGCCATGGTTGAAACAGACCGCTCGCGACCTCACCTTATGGATAGTGGCTGGTACTTTGCCATTGCCGCCCAAGGGCCAGCCGCACGCCAAGTCCAACGCCTGCTCGCTGCTGGTCGATGATCGCGGCGAAGTCGTTGCCCGTTACGACAAGTTGCACCTGTTCGATGTGGATGTCGCCGATGCTCGCGGTCGTTATCGCGAATCCGACGACTATGCTTTCGGGGGCAATGTGGTGGTGGCGGACACGCCGGTCGGCCGCTTGGGCCTCACGGTGTGCTACGACCTGCGCTTCCCTGAGCTTTACAGCGAGCTGCGTGCAGCGGGGGCTGAATTGATTACGGCGCCGTCGGCGTTTACGGCTGTGACCGGCGCCGCGCACTGGGACGTGCTGATCCGCGCGCGGGCCATCGAGACCCAGTGCTACCTGCTGGCGGCCGCCCAGGGGGGTGTGCATCCGGGACCACGGGAAACTTTTGGTCACGCGGCTATTGTCGACCCCTGGGGGCGCGTGCTGGCACAACAGGATCAAGGCGAAGCGGTGTTGCTGGCCGAGCGCGATAGCAGTGAACAGGCGTCGATACGGGCGCGCATGCCGGTGGTCAACCATCGGCGCTTTTTCTCGCAGGGCGCACAGCGGCCTGCTTCGGAACGATGAATTTAAGGCCATACCTATGAGCGAGTTGTTGTCCTCAGTCAGTGATCACCTCCTGGCGCCCGGTGGCGTGACCATCGAAAGCTTGCAAACCGTGCTGGGCGATCTCGCCGGGCCGGGCATCGACGCGGCCGACCTGTATTTCCAGGGCCAGATTTCCGAGTCCTGGGCACTGGAAGACGGCATCGTCAAGGAAGGCAGTTTCAACCTCGACCAGGGTGTGGGCGTGCGGGCGCAATCCGGTGAGAAAACCGGTTTTGCCTACAGCAACGCGATAACCCTGGAGGCTTTGGGCCTGGCCGCACGTGCCGCACGCTCGATTTCCCGCGCCGGGCAGAACGGCACGGTGCAGGCGTTCAGCACGCAGGACGTGACCCAGTTGTACGGGCCGGACAACCCGTTGGAAGTGATGACCCGTGCCGAGAAAGTCGACTTGCTCAAGCGTGTCGATGCCGCGACCCGTGCATTGGACCCGCGTATCCAGCAGGTCACCGTAAGCATGGCTGGCGTGTGGGAGCGCATCCTGGTGGCGTCCACCGACGGCGGCCTGGCGGCGGATGTGCGGCCGTTAGTGCGTTTCAATGTCAGCGTGATCGTCGAGCAGAACGGCCGTCGCGAGCGTGGTGGCCATGGCGGCGGCGGGCGTACCGACTACCGCTATTTCCTCACCGACGACCGTGCCATGGGCTATGCGCGTGAAGCGTTGCGCCAGGCGCTGGTGAACCTGGAAGCCATTCCGGCACCGGCGGGTACATTGCCGGTGGTGCTGGGCTCGGGCTGGTCCGGCGTGCTGCTGCACGAGGCGGTCGGCCATGGTCTGGAAGGTGATTTCAACCGCAAGGGCAGTTCGGCCTACAGCGGGCGCATGGGTGAGATGGTCGCGTCCAAGCTGTGCACCATCGTCGATGACGGCACCCTGGCCGGTCGCCGTGGCTCCTTGAGCGTCGATGACGAAGGCACGCCGACCGAGTGCACCACGCTGATCGAAAACGGCGTGCTCAAGGGCTACATGCAGGACAAGCTCAACGCCCGCCTGATGGGCGTGGCCCGCACCGGTAACGGCCGTCGCGAATCCTATGCGCACCTGCCGATGCCGCGCATGACCAACACCTACATGCTGGGTGGCGAAAGCGACCCGGCAGAAATCATCGCCTCGGTGAAACGCGGTATCTACTGCGCCAACCTCGGTGGGGGCCAGGTGGATATCACCAGCGGCAAGTTCGTGTTCTCTACCAGCGAGGCGTACCTGATCGAAGACGGCAAGATCACTGCGCCGGTCAAAGGCGCAACCTTGATCGGTAACGGTCCGGAAGCCATGAGCAAGGTGTCGATGGTCGGTAACGACCTGTCGCTGGACAGCGGCGTTGGCACATGCGGGAAAGATGGGCAGTCGGTGCCGGTGGGTGTCGGCCAGCCAACGCTGAAGATTGATGCGATCACCGTGGGTGGCACGGGGTCGTAAGCGGTGGAGCTTCGGGTGGCGAAGGCCGCCACCCGGGGAAGGGCATCAACGCAGGCCGCGTTGAGTCTCGTCCAGCTCACGGATGTACTTGAAGATTTTACGGCTGGTGGCCGGCGCCTTGTTATGCGCCAGCTCGTGCTGGGCCTGACGGATCAGGGAGCGCAGTTGCTGGCGGTCCGCGTCCGGGTAGTCCAGCACGAATTTCTCCAGCACCGCGTCATCGCCCGAGATCAGGCGGTCACGCCAACGTTCCAGATTATGGAAACGTTCGTTGTACTGGCGAGTGGAGGCATCGGTTTGATTGAGCAAAGTCAGAATGGCGTCGATGTCCTGATCGCGCATCAATTTGCCGATAAACATGATGTGCCGTTTGCGCGCGATATTCGCGGTGTGCTTGGGCGCATCGGCCAGGGCCCGGCGCATTTCGTCGGTCAAAGGCAGTTTTGCAATCAAATCTTTTTTGAGCGTTGTAAGGCGCTCGCCGAGGTCAACCAGCGCATGCAGCTCGCGTTTGACCTGGGTTTTGCTTTTCTCCCCATCGAGGGAGTCGTCGTAAGAATCAACCATGGTGGCAGTCCGCAAAGAAACGCCGCCATGATAACCAGTCGGGGGCCGCTTGTCCGGCCCGGTCGCTCGATGGCCTTAACCGAAAGCAGAATTTGAGTGGAGAAAACCATGAGTGCAGCCCAAAGCGTCGGTCCGCAAGCGTTACCGGCACTGCAGGAACAAGTCGAGCAGATCCTTGCCGAGGCCAAGCGTCAGGGGGCCAGTGCCTGTGAGGTAGCGGTGTCGCTGGAGCAGGGGCTGTCGACGTCGGTGCGCCAGCGGGAAGTGGAAACCGTTGAGTTCAATCGCGACCAGGGCTTTGGTATCACCCTGTATGTGGGGCAGCGCAAAGGTTCGGCCAGTACCTCGGCCAGTGGCCCGGAAGCGATTCGCGAGACGGTCGCGGCTGCGCTGGCGATTGCCAAGCATACGTCCGAGGATGAAAGCTCGGGCCTGGCCGACAAAGCGTTGATGGCCAAGGACTTGAAAGACTTTGATCTGTTCCATGCCTGGGACATCACACCCGAACAGGCTATCGAGCAGGCGCTGACCTGCGAAGCCGCCGCGTTTGACGCTGATGCCCGCATCAAGAACGCGGATGGCACCACGTTGAGTACTCATCAGGGCTGCCGCGTATATGGCAACAGCCATGGTTTCATCGGTGGTTATGCGTCCACTCGCCATAGCCTGAGCTGCGTGATGATCGCCGAGGCCAACGGCCAGATGCAGCGCGATTACTGGTATGACGTGAACCGCCAGGGCGATTTGCTGGCCGACCCGGTCAGCATTGGCCAGCGCGCTGCGCAGCGTGCGGCTAGCCGCCTGGGCGCGCGCCCGGTGCCAACCTGCGAGGTGCCGGTGTTGTTTTCGGCGGAGTTAGCCGGCGGCTTGTTCGGCAGTTTCCTGGGGGCGATTTCCGGCGGCAACCTGTACCGCAAGTCGTCGTTCCTTGAAGGTGCGATCGGCCAGAAGCTGTTCCCCGAATGGCTGACCATCGACGAGCGTCCGCACCTGATGCGCGCCATGGGGAGTTCGGCGTTCGACGGTGACGGCCTGGCCACATATGCCAAGCCGTTTGTCGAGAAGGGTGAGTTGGTGTCCTACGTCTTGGGTACTTACGCCGGTCGTAAATTGGGCCTGCCAAGCACCGCAAACTCCGGCGGCGTGCACAACTTGTTCGTTACCCATGGTGATGAAGACCAGGCGGCGCTGCTGCGGCGCATGGGGCGTGGCCTGCTGGTGACCGAGTTGATGGGCCATGGCCTGAATATGGTTACGGGCGACTACTCCCGTGGCGCAGCGGGTTTCTGGGTGGAAAACGGCGAGATTCAGTTCGCCGTTCAAGAGGTGACGATTGCTGGCAACATGCGCGATATGTTCAAGCAGATCGTTGCCGTCGGAAACGACTTGGAGTTGCGTAGCAATATCCGCACGGGTTCGGTGTTGATCGAGCGGATGACCGTCGCCGGCAGCTGATCCTTCAGACGCGGTTCAACAAGAAGGCGCGCCATCTTTATAGATGGCGCGTCTTTTTTTGTGGCGGCGTTTCAGGAGGATTGTCCTGCCACTCTTGTTTTGATTCTCAATATCATTTAATAATAAATATCATTACCGGATGAGTGTGGATCATGAGTTCTGTCCTGCATGAGGATCCTTACCTGGAGAGCTGGCGTTGGATGAGTCGCCAGATTCGCTGCGCCCTCGACCCCAACGAGCCGCGCCTGATCGAACACTACCTCAACGAGGGGCGATACCTGGCGTGCTGCACCGCGACCCATCCGTGGACGATCGCTGAAACCTCATTCCGTCTTTTACTCGACACGGCCAGCGATATTGCACTGCCCTGGCATTGGCGCTCCCTGTGCCTGGACCAGGCCTGGCGCCCGCTGCGCGACTTGGAAAAACTCTCCCACTGTGCCTGCCGCCTCAAGCGCTGGCAGAGCTTTGCCTGGCAATTGGCGACCTGCGAATTGCTGCCTTCCATTTCTGTTTCTGACCTGGTGCAAGGATCTTCCGATGAGTAACACCCGTATCGAACACGACAGCATGGGCGAACTGCAAGTGCCTGCCGAGGCCTTGTATGGCGCACAAACCCAGCGCGCGGTGAACAACTTCCCGATCAGCAACCAACGCATGCCGGCGCAATTCATTCGTGCCCTGATCCTGGCCAAAGCTGCGGCGGCCAAGGTCAACGTCGACCTCAAGCAAATCAGCGAAGGGCAGGGCAAGGCGATTGTCGACGCCGCCCAAGGTTTGCTGGAAGGTGATTTCATGCAGCACTTCCCGGTGGATATCTTCCAGACCGGTTCCGGCACCAGTTCCAACATGAACGCCAACGAAGTGATTGCCACCCTGGCCACCCGCTTGCTTGGCGAACCGGTCAACCCCAACGATCACGTGAACTGCGGTCAGAGCAGCAACGACATCATCCCGACCACCATTCACGTCAGTGCCGCGTTGGTCCTGCATGAGCAAACACTGCCGGCCCTGCTGCATCTGGTGCAAGTCATCGAGCAGAAGGCGCAGGAGGTCCACCCGTTCATCAAGACCGGCCGCACGCATCTGATGGACGCCATGCCGGTGCGCATGAGCCAGGTGCTCAACGGTTGGGCGCAGCAGCTCAAGGCCAATATCGGGCATTTGCAGGACGTTCTGCCGAGTTTGCAGGCGTTGGCTCAGGGCGGTACTGCGGTCGGCACCGGAATCAACGCACACGCGGAATTCGCGGTGCGTTTCAGTCAGCAGTTGAGCAGCCTGACCGGTGTGAAATTCACCCCGGGCAAGAACCTCTTCGCCCTGATTGGCTCCCAGGACACGGCCGTTGCTGTCTCCGGGCAGTTGAAAGCCACCGCCGTGTCGCTGATGAAAATCGCCAACGACCTGCGCTGGATGAACTCCGGCCCACTCGCAGGCCTGGGGGAAATCGAGCTGGAAGGCTTGCAGCCTGGTTCGTCGATCATGCCCGGCAAGGTCAACCCGGTGATCCCTGAAGCGACTGCGATGGTGGCCGCACAAGTTATCGGCAACGACACGGTCATTACGGTCGCCGGTCAGTCGGGCAACTTCGAACTGAATGTGATGCTGCCGATTATCGCCAATAACCTGCTCAGCAGCCTCGAGTTGCTGGCCAACTCCAGTCGTTTGCTGGCGGACAAGGCCATTGCCAGCTTCAAGGTCAATGAGGCCAAGCTCAAGGAAGCGCTGTCGCGCAACCCGATCCTGGTCACCGCACTCAACCCGATCATCGGTTACCAAAAGGCCGCTGAAATTGCCAAGAAAGCCTATCAGCAGGGCCGTCCGGTGATTGATGTCGCCCTTGAGCACACTGACTTGCCGCGCAGCCAACTGGAAATCCTGCTGGATCCGGAAAAGCTCACGGCCGGCGGCGTGTAATCACGACTCTGCTTTGGAGGCTCACCATGGAGCACTGGAAACGCACGATCGAACGGGCCAATCGCTGCTTTATGGCGGGTGAATTGGTTGACGCTCGCGAGGCTTACTTGCAAGCCCTGGCCCTGGCCCAAGTACTGTTCGAGCGCTGGGCGGATGCCGACGAAGCAGTGGCGGCTTGCGTCATTTCCCATCACAACCTGGCGGACCTGCACCTGCGGCTGAACCAGCCGGAAGAAAGCGCGGAATACCTCTGCGCTATCCACCAGCGTCTTTTGCAGACCATGCAGGACCCGCGCCTGAGCCCGCAGTTGCGGGAAGCGGCGCTGCGCCAGAGCAGCAAAACCTACGTCGAACTGTTGAACTTCATCAGCGATCACGGCGAATACCCTCGCACTCATCGCTTGCTGGGCAGTACTGCAGTGCAGCCCGCCACGCCCCACTACGGAGCCCATTGATATGACTTACACCCTGCCTGCCTTGCCTTATGCGTATGACGCCCTGGAACCGCATATCGATGCGCAAACCATGGAGATTCACTACACCAAGCACCACCAGACCTACATCAACAACCTCAATGCCGCCGTCGAGGGCACCGAGTTCGCGGGGTGGCCGGTCGAGAAACTGGTGTCCAGCGTGCAGCAACTGCCGGAAAAACTGCGCGCAGCGGTGATCAACCAGGGCGGCGGCCATGCCAACCACTCATTGTTCTGGGCGGTGATGTCCCCCAAAGGAGGCGGCAAGCCCGAAGGTGCGTTGGGCAAAGCCATCGACGAACAACTGGGTGGCTTCGACAGCTTCAAGGAAGCCTTCACCAAAGCCGCACTGACGCGGTTTGGCAGTGGCTGGGCCTGGTTGAGCGTCACCCCGCAAAAGACTCTGGTGGTGGAGAGCAGTGGTAACCAGGACAGCCCATTGATGAACGGCAATACCCCGATCCTCGGCCTGGACGTCTGGGAGCACGCCTACTACCTGCTGTACCAGAACCGTCGCCCGGAATACATCAACGCTTTCTACAGCGTCATTAACTGGCCGGAAGTTGCCGCCCGCTATCAGGCTGCGGTGGCCTGACATTCACCTTCATAACAAGATCTAAGGCCGACTATGGGCACTGAAACACTGGCGATCAGCAGCGGACGAATGTTTCGTTATGCGTTTGGCTCGCTGCTGCTATTGGCAGGTACTGCATTGCTGGTGGCCCACGGGCTGGCCTGGCTGAACCTGGAACCGCGCATCCTGCGCGCCCTGCAAGGCGGCTCCATTTGCGCGCTGGGTACGGCGCTGGGCGCGGTCCCGGTACTGGTGATCCGACGCATGCCGGTGGCGCTGAGCGACACATTGTTGGGTTTTGGTGCTGGGGTGATGCTGGCGGCGACGGCGTTTTCGCTGATCGTCCCGGGCATTGCCGCGGCTGAAAGCCTGGGGCTCTCGCCGTGGGGTGCCAGTGGTTTGATCAGCTTTGGCATCATGCTGGGCGCATTCGGGTTGTACCTGGTTGACCGCAAGGTCTCCGGTGCGAGCCCGGAAATGCTGATGGGGACGCCAGATAAACCGGTGATCCCGCCGCGTATCTGGCTGTTTGTGTTTGCCATCATCGCCCACAACATCCCCGAAGGCATGGCGGTAGGCGTTTCCGCCGGTGGCGGCATGCCCGATGCTGACAGCTTGGCCATGGGCATTGCGTTGCAGGACGTACCCGAAGGCTTGGTGATCGCGTTGGTGTTGGCCGGGGCGGGGATGTCGCGGGCCAAGGCGTTCCTGATCGGCGCTGCCTCAGGCCTGGTGGAGCCCGTATTTGCTGTGCTCTGCGCCTGGCTGGTCAGCCTGGCCGAAGTGTTGTTGCCTTTGGGGTTGGCCCTGGCTGCTGGCGCGATGCTGTTGGTGGTGACCCACGAAGTCATCCCCGAGTCGCGACGCAATGGTCACGAAAAACTCGCCAGCCTGGGCCTGTGCATCGGTTTTTGCTTGATGATGGTGATGGACACCGCTCTGGGGTAGGTAACGTCTACTGTAGGAGCAAGCTCGCTCCTACAGGGGGTTATTCACCTTCGTCGAAGTAATTGTTGATCAGCGCCACCAGCGCTGCCATCGCTTCGTCTTCCTGCTCGCCCTCCGTCTTCAAGTGAATCCTGGTGCCTTTGCCGGCCGCCAACATCATCATGGCCATGATGCTCTTGCCGTCGACCATGGATTCCGGTGTACGCCCGGCGCGGATCTGGCAGGGGAACTGCCCTGCTACGCCCACGAACTTGGCCGAGGCGCGGGCGTGCAAACCCAGCTTGTTGATGATTTCAATTTCCAGAGCGGGCATCGCGGGGGTGTTCCTTTCAGCTAAGGTCGCGGTGGCGGACCTGGACGTTCTTGAGGGTTTGTTGCAGCACCTGGCCCAGGCGCTCGGTCAGGTAGACGGAGCGGTGATGGCCGCCAGTGCAGCCGATGGCAATGGTGACATAGGCGCGGTTGCTTGCAGCAAAGCGTGGCAGCCATTTGAGCAAGTAGGTGGAGATATCCTGGAACATCTCCTCCACATCCGGTTGCGCCGCCAGGTAATCAGCCACGGGCTGATCCAGCCCGGACTGGTCACGCAGCTCTGGTTTCCAGTACGGGTTGGGCAGGCAGCGCACATCGAACACCAGGTCGGCGTCGACCGGCATGCCTCGCTTGAACCCAAACGACTCCACGAGGAACGCCGT
The DNA here is from genome assembly GCF_055380095.1 of Pseudomonas allii. NCBI lineage: Bacteria > Pseudomonadati > Pseudomonadota > Gammaproteobacteria > Pseudomonadales > Pseudomonadaceae > Pseudomonas > Pseudomonas allii. Next base: position 998,159 of record NZ_AP039450.1, read on the forward strand.
ACCCGGCTCTGGCTGGTTCAGCAGGCGCAGCTTGATAGCATCGCGCAACTGGTACAGGTTGAGGCTGGTGGTGTTTATCTTGAGGTCGGCGAGGTCAATGATCGGCCCCAGCAGCTTGGTTTCGTCTTCGATGGCTTCGGCCAGAGAGCGATGGGGGCTGCTTAGGGGGTGGCGCCGGCGGGTCTCGGAGAAGCGTTTGAGCAGGGTCTCTTCGTCGGCGTCCAGGTACAGCACGTCGCAATGAATGTGCTTGCCCCGCACTTCCTCAAGCAATTGCGGGAATCGCTCAAGGTGGCTGGGCAGGTTACGGGCATCAATCGAAACGGCGACCAGCGGTTGGGCCAGTTCGGTATGGATCAAGGCGCGTTCCGCCAACTCCGGCAGCAGGCCGGCGGGCAGGTTGTCGATGCAATAGAAACCGTTGTCCTCAAGAACGTTGAGGGCGGTGCTTTTACCCGAGCCGGAGCGGCCGCTGACGATGATCAAGCGCATGGTTACTGCCCGTTCTGTTCATCCAGGACAACCTGGTACAGCGCCTGATTGCTGCTGGCGCTGCGCAGTTTGTCGCGTACTTCCTTGCGGTCGAGCATGCTGGCGATCTGCCGGAGCAGTTCCAGGTGCGCATCGGTGGCGGCTTGCGGGACCAGCAGAACGAACAGCAGATCAACCGGGGCGCCGTCGATGGCGTCGAAATCGATGGGGGCTTCCAAGTGCAGCAGGGCGCTGACAGGTGTTTCGCAGCCTTTGAGGCGGCAGTGAGGAATGGCGATGCCGTTGCCAAAACCGGTGGAACCGAGTTTTTCACGGGCAATCAGCGCATCGAAGACATCCTGCATCTCCAGATCCGGCACTTCGCGCGCGATCAGGTTGGCAATTTGTTCGAGGGCTTTCTTCTTGCTGCCACCCGGCACGTTCACGAGGGAACGGCCGGGGGTCAGGATGGTTTCAAGTCGGATCATGGGGGGAGAGTTAACGACCTGTACCTTGCATCAGGTGCAGATTCTTTTCCTTATGCTTTATGAGTTGGCGGTCCAGCTTGTCGTAGAGCGAGTCGATCGCCGCGTACATGTCTTCATGTTCCGCATTGGCGACGAGCTTGGCATTCGGTACGTGCAGGGTGGCCTCGATTTTCTGCTTGAGCTTATCGACCTCCATGATGACCTGCACGTTGGTGATCTTGTCAAAATGCCCCGCAAGCTTGTTCAACTTGCTTTCGGTGTACTCACGCAGGGGCTTGGTCACTTCCAGTTGGTGTCCACTGATGTTGACTTGCATACAGCTTCTCCTTCGTTGCCAGTGCATAAAGCGGCAGGCAAAGGCGCCTGCCACTGGAACGCTGTGGCCCGCCCGTCACATCAAACGCTTACGCTCGCTGGAAGGCGCGATCCCAAGGGACTCGCGGTACTTGGCGACGGTTCGACGGGCGACCTGAATGCCTTGTGCCTCCAGTAAACCAGCGATCTTACTGTCACTCAATGGCTTTTTCTGATTTTCCGCCGCAACCAGTTTTTTGATGATCGCGCGGATCGCCGTGGACGAGCATTCGCCGCCTTCGGAGGTGCTTACGTGGCTGGAGAAAAAGTATTTCAGTTCATAAATACCCCGTGGGGTATGCATGAATTTCTGCGTGGTCACGCGTGAAATAGTCGATTCATGCATGCCCACCGCTTCGGCGATGTCATGCAGTACCAGCGGTTTCATCGCCTCGTCGCCGTATTCCAGGAAGCCGCGCTGGTGCTCGACGATCTGGGTGGCGACTTTCATCAGGGTTTCGTTGCGGCTTTGCAGGCTCTTGATGAACCAGCGGGCTTCCTGCAACTGGTTGCGCATGAAGGTGTTATCGGCGCTGGTGTCGGCGCGGCGGACGAAACCGGCGTATTGTGGGTTGACCCGCAGGCGTGGCACCGACTCCTGGTTCAACTCCACCAGCCAACGCTCGTTATCCTTGCGCACGATCACGTCGGGGACGACGTATTCGGCTTCGCTGGACTCGATTTGCGAGCCGGGGCGCGGGTTAAGGCTCTGTACCAACTCGATGACCTGGCGCAGGTCGTCTTCCTTGAGCTTCATGCGGCGCATCAACTGGCTGTAGTCGCGGCTGCCCAGCAGGTCGATGTAGTCGGTGACCAGGCGCTGGGCCTCGGAGAGCCATGGGGTCTTGGCCGGCAACTGGCGCAGTTGCAGCAGCAGGCATTCGCTGAGGGTGCGCGCGCCGATACCGGCAGGCTCGAACTGCTGGATGCGGTGCAGGACGGCTTCGATCTCGTCCAGTTCGATATCCAGTTCGGGGTCGAAGGCTTCAAGAATTTCTTCAAGCGTCTCGTCTAGATAACCCTGATTGTTGATGCAGTCGATCAGGGTTACGGCGATCAGGCGATCGGTATCCGACATCGGTGCCAGGTTCAGTTGCCACAGCAGATGGCTCTGCAGGCTCTCGCCGGCGGAGGTGCGGGTGGTGAAATCCCACTCGTCATCGTCATTGCTGGGCAGGCTGCTGGCGCTGGTCTGGTAGACATCTTCCCAGGCGGTGTCGACCGGAAGCTCGTTGGGAATGCGTTCGTTCCATTCGCCTTCCTCAAGGTTATCCACCGTGGGGGCGGTTTCCTGGTAGGAGGGTTCCTGCACGTCGGAATTGGGTTTTTGCTCGATGTTATCGGCCAGCGGGTCTGCATTATCGAAGTCGTCGCCTTCTTCCTGGCGTTCGAGCATCGGATTGGACTCCAGGGCCTCCTGGATTTCCTGTTGCAGGTCCAGGGTCGACAATTGGAGCAGGCGGATGGCCTGTTGCAGCTGCGGTGTCATCGTCAGCTGCTGGCCCATTCTCAGGACTAGCGATGGTTTCATGGCAGGGGCTTAACACCTTATTCGCCGGCGCAATGCGCCATCCACGACAGGGCGCGTGAGCGCCAAACATAAGCAAATTATATGCCTGATGTCGGGTGCTTTGCCTAGAGCGCGGTAACAATAAAAATCCGGAGGTTTTCATTGACTCCCGCGCACCTTGGCGAACGCCGTGACACCACGGTGTTTACAGGCGGAACTCGTGACCCAGGTACACTTCCTTGACCAGTTCATTGGCCAGGATGGTAGCGGAATCACCTTCGGCAATCAGTTGGCCGTCATTGACGATATAGGCGGTTTCGCAGATATCGAGCGTCTCACGGACGTTGTGGTCGGTGATCAGCACGCCAATGCCCTTGGCCTTGAGGTGATGGATGATCTGCTTGATGTCGCCGACCGAGATCGGGTCGACGCCGGCAAACGGTTCGTCCAGCAGGATGAACTTGGGGGCAGTGGCCAGGGCGCGGGCGATTTCCACACGGCGACGCTCACCACCGGACAGACTCATGCCGAGGTTGTCGCGGATATGGTTGATATGGAACTCCTGCAACAGGCTTTCCAGCTCCTTGCGACGGCCGTCACGGTCGAGTTCCTTGCGGGTCTCGAGGATCGCCATGATGTTGTCCGACACCGACAGTTTGCGGAAGATCGACGCTTCCTGCGGGAGATAGCCGATACCGGCCCGTGCGCGGCCGTGCATTGGCTGGTGGCTCACGTCCAGGTCATCGATCAGGACACGGCCCTGATCCGCCTGGACCAGGCCGACGATCATGTAGAAGCAAGTGGTCTTGCCGGCGCCGTTGGGGCCGAGCAAGCCGACGATCTGGCCGCTGTCGATCGACAGGCTGACGTCGCGCACGACCTGACGGCTTTTATAGGCCTTGGCCAGATGCTGGGCTTTCAGGGTTGCCATTACTCGGCCTTCTTCTTCGGCTGGATAACCATGTCGATGCGTGGACGAGGCGCGGTGACCTTGTTGCCATTGGCACGACCGGCATTAGCGATCTGTTTCACGGTGTCATAGGTGATCTTCTCACCTTCCGTGGAGTTGCCATCGGGGCTGAGCACCTTGGCCTGGTCGATCAGTACAATGCGGTTCTGCTGGGCGTGGTACTGGATGGTCTTGCCGTAGCCCTTCATCGGGCCGGTGTCGGTCGCGGACTGCTTCTGTTCGAAGTAAGCCAGGTTGCCCACCGAGGTCACGACATCGATGTCGCCGGTTTTGGTGCGCGTTAGCGTCACGGTATTACCGGTGATTTTCATCGAGCCCTGCGTGATGATCACGCCGCCTGTGTAGGTTGCGACGCCTTGCTTGTCATCGAGCTGTGCATCGTCAGCCGAGATGTGGATCGGCTGCTGGCTATCGTTCGGCAGAGCCCAGGCGCTCACGCTTCCCAGTGCTGCGCCCAGGCCGAGCAAAATAGGGAGAGTTTTAACGAGCCTCATACTGTCCTCTTACGTTCGATAGCAGGTGTATCCTGCTTTCTTTCAAATACGCTTTCATTCCCTTGCCAGTCGATACACCGCCAGCGCCGTCGATTCTAACGTCTTGCTCGGTCTGCGCATATTGCTTCTGCGGGAATACAGTCATGCGACTGCTGGTAATCACGGTCTCACGGCTTTTATCGTCAGTGCGCGCAATGCGCACCGTGTCGATCAGTTCCACCTCGGTGCCGTCCGGGTTGACCTCGCCACGCTTGCTGGTGACGTGCCATGGGAACTCGGTACCGCGGTAAATGTTCATGTCCGGGTTGGTCAGCAGGGTGACCTCGGTGGCCTTCACATGCTCGACCTTGTCCGAGGTCATTTCGTATTGCACCTTGCCGTCAGGCAGGAACTGCACGCTCTTGGCATTGATGGCGTAATAGTCGATAGCGCCTTCGTCAACCTGCGCAGCAGGCTGGTCGAGAAAGCGCTCCGGGCTGATATTCCAGTAGCCCACCGCCAGGAACAGCGCGGCGATGACTCCGAATAACAGGAAGTTGCGAATCTTTTTGCTCAGCATAAAACGCTCTATAAGTAGGCGGCGTGTGCCGCTTCAAGGCTGCCCTGGGCACGCAGGATCAGCTCGCAGAACTCGCGGGCGGCACCTTCGCCACCGCGGGCGCTGGTGATGCCGTGGGCGTGTTCGCGAACAAACGCCGCCGCATTGGCGACGGCCATGCCCAGGCCTACTCGGCGAATCACCGGCAGGTCTGGCAAGTCATCACCCAAGTAGGCGACCTGCTCATAGCTTAGGTTGAGTTGGCCAAGAAGCTCGTCCAGAACCACCAGTTTATCCTCGCGGCCCTGATACAGGTGAGGAATCCCCAGGTTTTGTGCGCGACGTTCCACAACGGGCGTTTTTCGGCCGCTGATAATTGCCGTTTGCACACCCGCCGCCATCAGCATTTTGATGCCCTGGCCATCCAGCGTGTTGAATGTCTTGAATTCGCTGCCGTCTTCGAGGAAGTACAGGCGGCCGTCGGTCAGCACACCGTCAACGTCGAAAATCGCGAGTTTGATATTTTTGCCGCGTTGCAGCAGGTCGCTGGTCATCTACATCACTCCTGCACGCAGCAAGTCGTGCATGTTCAGGGCGCCAATCGGGCGGTCGTCGCCATCAACCACCACCAGCGCGCCGATCTTGTGGTCTTCCATGATTTTCAAGGCTTCGGCTGCCAGCATCTCTGGGCGTGCGGTCTTGCCGTGAGGTGTCATTACCGCGTCGATGGTGGCGGTGTGGATATCAATCGTGCGGTCCAGGGTGCGGCGCAGGTCGCCGTCGGTGAAGACCCCGGCCAGGCGGCCATCGGCCTCCAGGATCACCGTCATGCCCAGGCCCTTGCGGGTCATTTCCATCAGCGCATCCTTCAACAAGGTGCCGCGCTGGACATGGGGCAACTCCTCGCCGGAGTGCATGACGTTTTCCACTTTCAGCAGCAGGCGGCGGCCAAGGGCGCCACCCGGATGGGAAAACGCGAAGTCTTCAGCGGTAAACCCACGGGCTTCCAGCAATGCTACCGACAAGGCATCGCCCATGACCAGCGCCGCCGTGGTGGAGGAGGTCGGTGCCAGGTTCAGCGGGCAGGCCTCGTGGTCCACGTGGACGTTCAGGTTCACTTCTGCGGCCTTGGCCAGCGTCGACTCCGGGTTGCCGGTGATGCTGATCATCTGGATACCCAGGCGTTTGATCAGCGGCAGCAAGGTCACGATTTCGTTGGTCGTGCCGGAGTTGGACAGCGCAAGGATGATGTCATCCTTGGTGATCATGCCCATGTCGCCGTGGCTGGCTTCGGCCGGATGCACGAAAAACGCGGTGGTTCCGGTACTTGCCAGGGTGGCGGCGATCTTGTTGCCGACGTGGCCCGACTTGCCCATGCCGACCACCACAACGCGGCCCTTGCTGGCCAGAATCATCTCGCAGGCGCGTACGAAGTCCGCGTCAATATGGGCCAGCAAGCCTTCTACGGCTTCAAGCTCGAGGCGGATGGTGCGTTGTGCGGATTGAATAAGGTCGCTGGATTGGCTCATGTCTGAAATCGTATAGCCTGACGAAAAGTCGGCGATTATAGCGGTAATGATCGATTCCCTCACGCAAGTTCGTCAGGGTTTGTTCGCAATGTGCCTGAGATTCAACCCCAGCAACGATTTTTCCCTGTCCTCAATCTGAACAAGCGCTGTTCCGGCCTTGGGCGCCTTGTACCAGCAGTGATATAGTTCGCCGCCAGTTCGGTCCGCCCAGCCCACGTGGCCAACTATTGCGCAACGGTTGCAAACGTTTGTCGCAAGCGTGGTGTCTGAGTGAGAGGCTGCATCCCAAGGAGTTTAGATGAGTGCCGATAACGCCTACGCGGTCGAGCTGAAGGGACTGACCTTCAAGCGCGGGACGCGCAGCATCTTCAATAACGTCGATATCCGCATTCCGCGCGGCAAGGTCACGGGCATCATGGGGCCTTCCGGTTGCGGCAAGACTACCCTGTTGCGCCTGATGGGCATGCAATTGCGCCCCAGTGCGGGAGAGGTGTGGGTCAACGGCCAGAACCTGCCGACGCTGTCGCGCAGCGATCTGTTCGATGCACGCAAGCACATGGGTGTGCTGTTCCAGAGCGGTGCGCTGTTCACCGACCTTGATGTTTTCGAGAACGTGGCCTTTCCGCTGCGGGTGCATACCCAGCTGTCCGATGAGATGATTCGTGACATTGTGTTGCTGAAACTGCAGGCCGTAGGCCTTCGCGGCGCCATCGACCTGATGCCCGATGAATTGTCTGGTGGGATGAAGCGCCGTGTGGCGCTGGCGCGTGCCATCGCCCTCGACCCGCAGATTCTTATGTACGACGAGCCCTTCGTCGGCCAGGACCCCATCGCCATGGGCGTGCTGGTGCGTCTGATCCGCCTGCTCAACGATGCACTGGGCATCACCAGCATCGTGGTCTCCCACGATCTTGCAGAAACCGCGAGCATTGCCGATTACCTCTATGTAGTGGGCGATGGCCAGGTGCTTGGGCAGGGCACGCCCGAAGAGCTGATGAACGCCGACAACCCGCGCATTCGCCAATTCATGACCGGCGATCCTGATGGCCCGGTGCCTTTTCACTTTCCGGCAGCGGATTACCGCTCAGATCTTCTGGGGAAGCGCTGATGCGCAAGACATCTCTTATCGAGAAGGTTCGCCTTTTCGGTCGCTCGGGCATCGACATCGTCGAAGTGCTGGGTCGTTCGACGATTTTCCTGTTCCACGCCTTGCTCGGCCGCGGCGGTATTGGCGGCGGGTTCGGCCTGCTGGTCAAGCAGCTGCATTCGGTGGGCGTGATGTCCCTGGTGATCATCGTGGTCTCCGGGGTGTTCATCGGCATGGTGTTGGCGTTGCAGGGCTTCAATATTCTTTCCAGCTACGGTTCGGAGCAGGCAGTGGGGCAGATGGTCGCCCTGACGCTGTTGCGTGAACTGGGGCCGGTGGTGACCGCCTTGCTGTTCGCCGGGCGCGCGGGTTCCGCGTTGACCGCCGAAATCGGCAACATGAAGTCCACCGAGCAGCTGTCCAGCCTGGAAATGATCGGCGTGGACCCGCTCAAGTACATTGTTGCCCCGCGCCTGTGGGCCGGCTTCATTTCCCTTCCACTGCTGGCGATGATCTTCAGTGTGGTCGGGATCTGGGGCGGTTCGTGGGTGGCGGTGGACTGGCTGGGCGTCTACGACGGCTCCTACTGGGCCAACATGCAAAACAGCGTGACCTTCAGCGGTGACGTGCTCAACGGCATCATAAAGAGCATCGTCTTCGCCTTTGTGGTGACCTGGATCGCCGTATTCCAAGGCTACGACTGTGAGCCCACTTCAGAAGGGATCAGTCGCGCCACCACCAAGACCGTTGTGTACGCCTCGTTGGCGGTACTGGGCCTTGACTTCATTTTGACCGCCTTGATGTTTGGAGATTTCTGATGCAAAACCGCACTGTGGAAATCGGTGTCGGCCTTTTCTTGCTGGCTGGCATCCTGGCTTTACTCTTGTTGGCCCTGCGCGTCAGCGGCCTGTCGGCCAGCCCCACTGCCGACACTTATAAACTTTACGCGTACTTCGACAATATCGCCGGTTTGACTGTCAGAGCTAAAGTGACCATGGCCGGTGTGACCATCGGCAAGGTCACGGCAATCGATCTGGATCGCGACAGTTTCACCGGCCGAGTGACGATGCAGCTGGACAAGAAGGTAGATAATCTGCCGACTGACTCAACTGCATCTATCCTCACTGCGGGTCTGCTGGGCGAGAAATACATCGGTGTCAGCGTGGGTGGGGAAACAGCCCTGCTCAAGGATGGCTCGACAATCCACGACACACAGTCGTCGCTGGTACTTGAGGACCTGATCGGTAAATTCCTGCTTAATACGGTCAATAAAGACGCCAAATGAGGAATCTGTTCATGATCTCTACCTTGCGACGTGGCCTGCTGGTGCTGTTGGCAGCGCTGCCGCTGATGGCTAACGCGGCAGGTTCTGCGCACGATCTGGTGCAGGACACGACCAGCAAAATGCTGGCTGACCTGACTGCCAATAAAGAGCAGTACAAGCAAGATCCGAGTAAGTTTTACAACGCGCTCAACACCATTGTCGGCCCGGTGGTCGATGCTGAAGGCATCTCCCGCAGCATCATGACGGTCAAGTATTCGCGCAAGGCGACCCCTGCGCAGATGCAGACCTTCCAGGAAAACTTCAAGAAAGGCCTGTTCCAGTTCTACGGTAACGCGCTGCTCGAGTACAACAACCAGGGCATTACCGTTGCGCCTGCCGGTGATGAGTCGGGCGATCGCACCAGCGTCAACATGAGCGTCAAGGGTAATAACGGTGCCGTCTACCCTGTGCAGTACACGCTGGAGAAGGTCAATGGCGAGTGGAAGCTGCGCAACGTGATCATCAACGGCATCAACATCGGCAAGCTGTTCCGTGACCAGTTCGCTGATGCGATGCAGCGTAATGGCAACGACCTGGACAAAACCATCAACGGTTGGGCCGGTGAAGTCGCCAAAGCCAAGGAAACATCCGATAAAGAAGCCGGGAAGTCTGCGCAATGACCGAGTCGGCTGTTCGTCTTGGCGACGCCGGTGAGTTGTTCCTCAGCGGCGTGCTGGATTACCGCACCGGGCCTGAGCTGCGCAAGCAGGGCCAGGCGCTTATCAAGACCAGCACTGCGCCTGCGCTGGTGCTGGATTGTTCGGCCGTGACCAAGTCCAGCAGCGTCGGCTTGTCGCTGCTGCTGTGCTTCATGCGTGACGCCGAAGCGGCAAAAAAACCGGTCAGCATTCGGGCATTGCCCGAAGACATGCGCGAAATCGCCGAAGTTTCCGGCCTGACCGAGCTGCTGGCGCATCCTTAATACACATTATTAAAGAAGCCCCCCGTCAGAGTCCTGCTATGCGGGGTTCGCAGGCGCGGGGCTTTTTTGTATGATGTGCGACCCGCGCGCACTGGGCGCCGATAGAGGTTGAGCATGCAGGCCCTAGAAGTTAAGAGCTTTCTTGAAGGAAAGCTGCCGGAAACGACCGTTGAAGTTGAAGGCGAAGGCTGCAACTTCCAGCTGAACGTGATTAGCGATGAACTGGCGGCACTCAGCCCGGTCAAGCGTCAGCAGCAGATCTATGCCCATTTGAACCCGTGGATCACCGATGGCAGCATCCATGCGGTCACTATGAAATTTTTCAGCCGCGCGGCCTGGGCCGAGCGCACCTGAGCCCCCAAGGCGTCGAGATTCTTATGGATAAATTGATTATTACCGGCGGTGCCCGCCTTGATGGCGAGATTCGCATCTCCGGTGCAAAAAACTCCGCCTTGCCGATCCTGGCAGCGACCCTGCTGTGCGATGGCCCGGTTACCGTGGCCAACCTGCCGCACCTGCACGACATCACCACCATGATCGAACTGTTCGGTCGCATGGGTATCGAGCCGGTGATCGACGAGAAACTGGCCGTCGAAATCGACCCGCGCACCATCAAAACCCTGATCGCCCCGTACGAGCTGGTGAAAACCATGCGTGCGTCGATCCTGGTGCTCGGCCCGATGGTTGCCCGTTTCGGCGAAGCCGAAGTTGCCCTGCCTGGCGGTTGCGCCATTGGCTCGCGTCCGGTTGACCTGCACATCCGTGGCCTCGAAGCCATGGGCGCCGTTATCGACGTCGAAGGCGGCTACATCAAGGCCAAGGCGCCGGAAGGCGGCCTGCGTGGTGCCAACTTCTTCTTCGATACCGTCAGCGTGACCGGTACCGAGAACATCATGATGGCCGCTGCCCTGGCCAAAGGTCGCAGCGTCCTGCAAAACGCCGCGCGCGAACCGGAAGTGGTCGACCTGGCCAACTTCCTGAACGCCATGGGCGCGAAGGTTTCCGGTGCTGGCACCGACACCATCACCATCGATGGCGTAGAGCGTCTGCATACCGCCACCTACAAAGTCATGCCTGACCGCATCGAGACCGGCACCTACCTGGTTGCCGCTGCTGTCACCGGTGGCCGCGTCAAGGTCAAGGACACCGATCCGACCATCCTGGAAGCGGTCCTGGAAAAACTGCGCGAAGCCGGTGCGGAAATCACCACCGGTGAAGACTGGATCGAGTTGAACATGCACGGCAAGCGTCCCAAGGCCGTCAACGTGCGTACCGCTCCTTACCCGGCGTTCCCGACCGACATGCAGGCGCAGTTCATCTCCCTGAACGCGATTGCCGAAGGCACCGGTGCCGTGATCGAGACCATCTTCGAAAACCGCTTCATGCACGTGTACGAACTGCACCGCATGGGCGCGAAGATCCAGGTTGAAGGCAACACCGCCATTGTCACCGGCACCGAGAAACTCAAGGGCGCGCCAGTCATGGCCACCGACCTGCGGGCTTCGGCCAGCCTGGTGATCTCGGCGCTGATCGCCGAAGGCGACACCCTGATCGACCGCATCTACCACATAGACCGCGGTTACGAGTGCATCGAAGAAAAACTGCAGATGCTCGGCGCGAAAATCCGCCGCGTACCGGGCTAGTCCCTCTGCTACAAACGCTGTCACTGTAGTGGGCGGGCTTCTTGTGGTGAGCGGGCTTGCCCCGCGCTGGGCTGCGAAGCGGCCCTAACCGTCGGGAGCGCTGCGCACTCCAGCGCGGGGCAAGCCCGCTCACTACAGAGACTTGCTGTGAATTTGTTTCAAATCGAGGCTGTAACGGCCTCGATCTGTGTCCGGCGCCGTTTGCGACCGGACCGCAATAGCCTGATGAAGGATTGACGTTTCCCATGTTGACCATCGCACTGTCCAAGGGCCGCATCCTTGACGACACTTTGCCGCTTCTGGCTGAAGCGGGCATCGTGCCGACCGAGAATCCGGACAAGAGCCGCAAGCTGATCATCCCCACGACCCAGGACGACGTGCGCCTGTTGATCGTGCGGGCTACCGACGTGCCTACCTACGTTGAACATGGCGCGGCCGACCTCGGCGTCGCCGGTAAAGACGTGCTGATGGAATACGGTGGCCAGGGCCTGTACGAGCCGTTGGACCTGCGTATCGCCCTGTGCAAGTTGATGACCGCCGGCCGTGTCGGTGATGTGGAGCCGAAGGGCCGTCTGCGCGTTGCAACCAAGTTCGTCAACGTCGCCAAGCGTTACTACGCCGAGCAAGGCCGCCAGGTCGACATCATCAAGCTCTACGGCTCGATGGAGCTGGCGCCGCTGATCGGCCTGGCTGACAAGATCATCGACGTGGTCGACACCGGCAACACCCTGCGCGCCAACGGTCTTGAGCCGCAAGAATTCATTGCCGACATCAGCTCGCGCCTGATCGTCAACAAGGCATCGATGAAGATGCAGCACGCCCGTATCCAGGCGTTGATCGACACCCTGCGCAAGGCAGTGGAGTCGCGACACCGCGGTTGACCTACCCGCGCGGTCCCAAGTCGCGCCCGTCTATCCGCCTCATAGCCAGAATTCTCAGGTGCCCAAGCGGATCGACTGCTGGGAAGGTCCGCTGACGTTCAATAACGAAGCGCGCCTTACCTCAAAAGGCAACTTATGTTAGTAGAAGATTCTTTTTCAATAATTAGCGACGCGTAGCAGCCTGCCTTTTGAGATAAGGCCCTGCGGGTTGGCACTGTAGTTGCGCCATGCTGCGTTGCGGGACTTGCTAAGGAAACAACCCTTACCAGCGTCCCGCGCCTTGCCTGGCACAACCACAGTACCAACGCGCTTCGTTATTGAACGTCAGCGCACCTTCGGGCGCCTGAGTTTTTGCCAATTCTATTGAGGCCCTCGCTATGACCACGTCCACTGCAATTGCCCGACTCAACGCTGCCGACCCGGATTTCGCCCATCATCTGGATCATCTGCTGAGCTGGGAAAGCGTGTCCGACGATTCGGTCAACCAGCGGGTGCTCGACATCATCAAGGCCGTGCGTGAGCGCGGTGACGCGGCGCTGGTGGACTTCACCCGCCAGTTCGACGGTCTGGACGTCAAATCCATGGCCGACCTGATCCTGCCCCGCGAACGCCTGGAGCTGGCCCTGACGCGCATCACCGCGCCGCAACGCGAAGCCCTGGAAGTGGCGGCCGCGCGTGTGCGCAGCTACCACGAAAAACAGAAGCAGGACTCCTGGAGCTACACCGAGGCCGACGGCACCGTGCTGGGGCAGAAGGTCACGCCGCTGGACCGCGCCGGTTTGTACGTGCCGGGGGGCAAGGCTTCGTACCCTTCGTCCGTGCTGATGAACGCGATCCCGGCCAAAGTGGCGGGCGTGACCGAGGTAGTCATGGTGGTGCCGACGCCGCGTGGTGAAATCAACGAGCTGGTGCTGGCCGCTGCCTGTATTGCCGGGGTCGATCGCGTGTTCACCATCGGTGGTGCCCAAGCCGTTGCCGCCCTGGCCTATGGCACTGAAAGTGTACCGAAGGTCGACAAAGTGGTCGGCCCCGGCAACATCTACGTCGCCACTGCCAAGCGCCATGTGTTCGGGCAGGTCGGTATCGACATGATCGCCGGCCCTTCGGAAATCCTCGTGGTGTGCGACGGCCAGACCGACCCGGACTGGATCGCCATGGACCTGTTCTCCCAGGCCGAGCACGACGAAGACGCCCAGGCGATCCTGGTCAGCCCGGACGCCGAGTTCCTCGACAAAGTCGCCGCCAGCATCAATAAACTGCTGCCGACTATGGACCGCGCCGAGATCATCGAGAAGTCGATCAATGGCCGTGGTGCGTTGATCCTGGTGCGCGACATGGAGCAGGCTATCGAGGTGGCCAACCGCATCGCGCCGGAGCACCTGGAGTTGTCCGTGGCCGACCCACAAGCCTGGCTGCCATCGATTCGCCACGCCGGTGCGATCTTCATGGGGCGCCACACCAGTGAGGCCCTGGGCGACTATTGCGCAGGCCCGAACCACGTGCTGCCGACTTCCGGTACTGCGCGTTTCTCGTCGCCGCTGGGGGTGTATGACTTCCAGAAGCGCTCGTCGATCATTTTCTGCTCGCCGCAGGGCGCTTCCGATCTGGGAAAGACTGCCTCCGTGCTGGCCCGTGGTGAATCCCTGAGCGCGCATGCCCGCAGCGCCGAATACCGTATCCTTGAAGAGAAGGGGAACTGAGACATGAGCAAATTCTGGAGCCCTTTCGTCAAGGACCTCGTGCCTTACGTGCCCGGCGAGCAGCCAAAGCTGACCAAACTGGTCAAGCTCAACACCAACGAAAACCCCTACGGCCCATCGCCCAAAGCCTTGGCGGCGATGCAGGCCGAGTTGAACGACAATCTACGTTTGTACCCAGACCCCAACAGCGACCTGCTCAAGCAGGCTGTGGCCAAGTACTACGGAATCGACGCTGGCAAAGTGTTCCTCGGCAACGGTTCCGACGAAGTGCTGGCGCACATCTTCCACGGTTTGTTCCAGCACGACCTGCCGCTGCTGTTCCCGGACATCAGCTACAGCTTCTATCCGGTGTACTGCGGCCTTTATGGCATCAAGTGCGACCCAGTGCCGCTGGACGAGCAGTTCCAGATCCGCGTGGCGGATTACGCCAAACCCAACGGCGGGATCATTTTCCCCAACCCGAACGCGCCGACCGGTTGCTTGCTGGCGCTGAACGCGGTGGAGCAGATGCTCAAGGCCAGCCCGGATTCGGTGGTGGTGGTCGATGAAGCCTATATCGACTTCGGCGGTGAAACCGCGATCAGCCTGGTGGATCGCTACCCGAACCTGCTGGTGACCCAGACCCTGTCCAAATCGCGCTCACTGGCCGGTTTGCGTGTGGGCCTGGCCGTGGGGCACCCGGACCTGATCGAGGCGCTGGAGCGGGTCAAGAACAGCTTCAACTCCTACCCGCTGGATCGCCTGGCGATTGTCGGCGCGGCGGCGGCGTTCGAGGACCGTGAGTACTTCGAGAAGACTTGCCGGTTGGTGATCGACAGTCGCGACACGCTGGTTGCGCAACTGGAAGAGAAAGGCTTTGAAGTGCTGCCGTCGGCTGCCAACTTCATCTTTGCCCGTCACCCACGGCACGACGCTGCGGGCCTGGCGGCCAAGTTGCGTGAGCAGGGGGTGATTGTGCGGCACTTCAAGCAGGAGCGGATTGCCCAGTTCCTGCGGATCAGCATCGGCACGCCGGAGCAGAACCAGGCGTTGATCGATGGTCTAGGCCAGCTCTAACAAGCGCTGAAATCAAATGTGGGAGGGGGCTTGCCCCCGATTGCGGTGTATCAGCCAGCTAATGCGTTGACTGACACACTGCTATCGGGGGCAAGCCCCCTCCCACATTGGGTTCTACGGTGTGGGTTAGATCAACGGCTCGTCAGACTTCTTGTTCTTCCAGCCATCATTGCCCGGCAGCAGCAGGTTCAACCCAATCGCTACCACCGCACACAGGGCGATGCCCTTGAGGCCGAAGTCATCCGGGCCGGTGCCGGTACCGACCAGCACACCGCCAATCCCGAACACCAACGTCACCGACACAATCACCAGGTTGCGCGCTTCGCCCAGGTCGATTTTGTGGCGGATCAGCGTGTTCATCCCCACCGCGGCAATCGAGCCGAACAGCAGGCACAGAATCCCGCCCATCACCGGCACCGGAATGCTTTGCAACAACGCGCCGAACTTGCCGATGAACGCCAGGCTGATGGCAAACACCGCTGCCCAGGTCATGATCTTCGGGTTGTAGTTCTTGGTCAGCATCACCGCGCCGGTCACTTCGGCGTAGGTGGTGTTGGGTGGGCCGCCGAACAGGCCGGCAGCCGTGGTGGCAATACCGTCACCCAGCAGGGTGCGGTGCAGGCCGGGCTTCTTCAAGTAGTCGCGACCGGTCACGCTGCCCACCGCAATTACACCGCCGATATGTTCGATCGCCGGGGCCAGGGCCACCGGGACGATGAACAGGATCGCCTGCCAGTTGAACTCCGGCGCGGTGAAGTGGGGCAGGGCGAACCAGGGGGCCGCCGCAATCTTCGCCGTGTCGACCACACCAAAGTAGAACGACATGGCAAAACCCACCAGCACGCCGGAGATAATCGGCACCAGGCGGAAAATGCCCTTGCCGAACACCGCCACGATCAAGGTGGTCAGCAACGCCGGCATCGAGATCATCATCGCGGTCTGGTAATGAATCAGCTCAGCGCCATCACCGGCTTTACCCATCGCCATGTTCGCGGCAATCGGCGCCATGGCCAGGCCGATGGAAATAATCACCGGCCCGATCACCACGGGCGGCAGCAACCGGTCGATAAACCCGGTGCCTTTGATCTTCACCGCCAGGCCCAGGAAGGTGTACACGAAACCCGCCGCCATCACCCCGCCCATGGTCGCCGCGAGGCCGAACTGGCCCTTGGCGAGAATGATCGGGGTAATGAAGGCAAAGCTCGACGCCAGGAAGACCGGCACCTGCCGCCCTGTCACCACCTGGAACAGCAGCGTGCCCAGGCCCGCGGTGAACAGTGCGACGTTTGGATCAAGACCTGTGATCAGCGGCATCAACACCAGCGCGCCAAATGCTACGAAGAGCATTTGTGCGCCAGACAGGATCTGGCGCCAAAGCGGGTCGTTGAATTCATCCTGCATGCTCACGCGTCCTTCTGCTTGGTGCCGAAGATCTTGTCACCGGCATCGCCCAGGCCTGGGATGATGTAGCCGTGTTCGTTGAGGCGCTCGTCGATGGAGGCGGTGTAGATCTGCACGTCCGGGTGGGCTTTCTCGACGGCAGCGATGCCTTCGGGTGCAGCCACCAGCACCATGGCGCGGATGTCCTTGCAGCCGGCTTTTTTCAGCAGGTCGATGGTGGCAACCATGGAGCTGCCGGTGGCGAGCATCGGATCGATGATCATCGCCAGGCGCTCGTTGATTTCCGGGACGAGTTTTTCCAGGTAGGTGTGGGCCTGCAAGGTTTCTTCGTTGCGGGCCACGCCTACGGCGCTGACCTTGGCGCCCGGGATCAGGCTGAGCACGCCTTCGAGCATGCCGATACCGGCGCGCAGGATCGGCACCACGGTGATTTTCTTACCGGCGATTTTCTCGACCTGGACGGGACCGGCCCAACCAGGGATTTCGTAGCTCTCCAAGGGTAAATCCTTGGTCGCTTCGTAGGTGAGCAACGCTCCGACTTCCTGAGCGAGCTCACGGAAGTTCTTCGTGCTAATGTCGGCGCGGCGCATAAGGCCGAGCTTGTGTCGGATCAGCGGGTGGCGGATCTCGCGAGTGGGCATGGGAAAGGCTCCGGCGGCGGGCAAAAAAACCGGCCTAGATTAATCTATCCGAGGGTGTTGTCCTATAGACATCTAGTACGTTAGTCCATTAAGGCTTGCTCGGAGCGCACGAGAAGCGTACCTTCGCCCGCTTTTCTTGCCACAGCACCCCCTTGGAGAGCGCCATGTCCGCTGATCTCGAGCATATCCGTCAAATCATGCGCGAGGCTGACTGCCTGTACACCGAAGCGCAAGTCGAAGAAGCGATCGCCAAGGTCGGCGCACACATCAGCCGCGAAATGGCCGACACCAACCCGGTGGTCTTCTGCGTGATGAACGGTGGCCTGATCTTCGCCGGCAAATTGCTGACCCACCTGCAATTCCCGCTGGAGGCGTCCTATCTGCACGCCACCCGTTATCGCAACGAAACCAGCGGCGGCGACCTGTTCTGGAAGGCCAAGCCGGAAGTCTCGTTCATCGACCGCGACGTGCTGATCATCGATGACATCCTCGACGAAGGTCATACCCTGGGCGCGATCATCGACTTCTGCAAACATGCCGGCGCGCGCAAAGTGCACACCGCCGTGCTGATCGACAAGGACCACGACCGTAAGGCGCGTCCGGACCTGAAAGCCGATTACGTCGGCCTGCCGTGCATTGACCGCTACATCTTCGGTTACGGCATGGACTACAAAGGCTACTGGCGCAACGCCAATGGCATCTTCGCCGTCAAAGGGATGTAAGCCATGGCCCGCTTTCTTGATCAGACGCTGTTTGCCGAACTGGCCGAGAAAGCGGCCACCAACCCCCGTGGCCGGCACCACCATAACTTCCACCAGATGGAAGAACCCTGCCATCGCCTGGCGGTGGGCTTGCAACCTGGCACCTATGTACCGCCGCATCGGCACCTGAGCGCGGACAAGGCAGAAACCTTGCTGGTGCTGCAGGGCTGCTTGGGCTTGCTGGTCTTCAGCGAAACCGGTGAGGTCATTGCCAAGCGTGTCATGCAGGCTGGCGGTGAATGCGCCGGTGTCGATCTGCCGCCCGGTGTCTTCCATGGCCTGGTGGTGCTGGCGCCTGACACGGTGATGTTCGAGTGCAAGGCCGGGCCTTATCGTCCGGTGGGCGAGGGCGAACAGCCCGACTGGGCACCCCGCGAAGGCGAGGCCGGTGTGGCCGAGTACCAACGCTGGATGCTTGCCCAGTTCGATTGAGCTACAGTGCTGGGCCCACCTTGCCGGAGCGGCCCATGAGCCTGTTGATACGCACCTGCGCCGCCCTGGCGCTGACCCTCAGTTTGCCCCTGGCTGCCGCGCCTGCGCCGATGCACAGCCAATTCCTGCCTTCGGACGACCTGACTCTGCGCGCTGAAGCGCCGGACCAGCAGCAATTGCTGCAAGTCACCGAGTACGCGGTGGTGGTGGGGAACCAGCGCCAGTCCAGCCAACAACCCATCCCGGTGACTGCGCCGTTGATGATTCGCCTGAAGGGCAAGTCGCTGAACAAAGGCGCGACCATCGCCCAGGTGGTGCTCAATTTCGACGCCGAAAGCAAAAGCCTGAAAAAGCCGGCCTACGATGACAAGAGCAAGACTTTGACCTTGTCCTACCCGGTGGCCCAATACCGTGTGATTGTTGACCTGTTGCGCAATGACAAGGTGTATGTGCAGTTCCTCAGTTATGCCAATGGGCATATCTGGGCGGATTTGCACACTGGGGCGGTGCGTACCCAATAGCAAGAACACTGAAAAGCGAATGAGGGAGGGGGCTTGCTCCCGGTTACGGTGGGTCGGTCAACTAGATGTCGCCTGACACTCCGCCATCGGGGCAAGCCCCCTCCCACATTGAATCTCCAGCGCTTTCGAAGCCTGCGTCGCACAGGTAGACTTCAAACCCCGTGTAAATGTCTGCAGGCTGGAGTCGGTAATGCGTAAAGATAAGAAACAGGTGATTGGTGACGAGATCGGCGACGATCAGATCAAGTTGTTCCTGGACTTCGAGCCGGTCGACGCGACTTCCCCGTCCCTGCACAAACTGATCAAGGCCTACCGTGGCCTGCGTATCGACGATTTCGAGCGGTTCCTGGGCTTCTTCAAGGAAGCCGGCCTGGACCTCGACGGCAAGGATGAGCATGGCCAGACCTTCGTCGACCTGATCAAGGACCAGCGCAACGCGGACGAGTACATCGAACTGATCGAAAACGCTCGCGGCTGATTCCTAGACACAAAAAAACGCCCCGCTCCCAGGTTGAGAGCGGGGCGTTTTTCATGGCGCCTCAAGCGTAGCTTTCGGTCTCGGCGGCAGGTTCAACCAGTTCCAGGCTGATGTTGTTCTGCGCGTTGATCTTGCGATACAACTCGGCATCCGTTTCCAGGACCTTTTCACGGGCCGGGAAGATCTCGTGCAGTTTGGCAGCCCACTCACCGGCGGCTTTTTCCGGGAAGCACTTCTCGATCAGTTCCAGCATGATCGAAACGGTCACCGAAGCACCCGGAGACGCGCCCAGCAGTGCTGCGAGCGTGCCGTCTTTGGCCGCGACCAGCTCGGTGCCGAATTGCAGCACGCCGCCTTTTTTAGGGTCTTTCTTGATGATCTGCACCCGTTGGCCGGCCACTTCCAGGCGCCAGTCCTCGGCTTTCGCCTCAGGGTAGAAGCGGCGCAGGGATTCCAGGCGCTGCTCCATGGACTGCATCACTTCGCTGACCAGGTACTTGGTCAGGTCCATGTTGTCGCGGGCCACGGCCAGCATCGGGCCGATGTTGCCGGCGCGAACCGACAGCGGCAGGTCGAGGAACGAGCCATGCTTGAGGAACTTGGTGGTGAAGCCGGCGTAAGGCCCGAACAGCAGGGACTTCTTGCCATCGACCACGCGGGTGTCCAGGTGCGGCACGGACATCGGCGGCGAACCCACCGCGGCCTGGCTGTAGACCTTGGCCTGGTGGTGCTTGACCACTCCCGGGTTGTCGCAACGCAGCCACTGGCCGCTGACCGGGAAGCCACCAAAGCCTTTGCTTTCTTCGATGCCCGAGGCTTGCAGCAGCGGCAGCGCCGCGCCGCCGGCGCCGAGGAACACGAACTTGGCATCGACTTCACGGCTGTTGCCGCTGTTGACATCCTTGATGCTCACGGTCCAGCCCGCGCCGTTGCGCTTGAGGCCGGTAACGCGCTTGCTGTACTTGACCTGGGCGTCTGCCGAGCTGGTCAAGTGGCTGAGCAGTTGATTGGTCAGCGCGCCGAAGTTCACGTCCGTGCCGTTCATCACACGGGTGGCCGCGATCTTTTCGTCGAGTGGACGGCCCGGCATCATCAGCGGCATCCATTCGGCCATCTCACTGCGGTCTTCGGTGTAGTGCATGTCCGAAAACGCATGGTGCTGGCTGAGGCTTTCAAAGCGCTTCTTGAGGAAGGACACGCCTTTTTCGCCCTGCACGAAGCTCAGGTGCGGCACCGGGCTGATAAAGGACTTGGACGAGCCGAAGGTGCCCTTTTTGGTCAGGTACGCCCAGAACTGCTTCGACACCTCGAACTGGGTGTTGATGTGCACGGCTTTCTTGATGTCGATGGAGCCATCGGCGGCCTGCGGCGTGTAGTTCAGCTCACACAGCCCGGCGTGGCCGGTACCGGCGTTGTTCCACGGGTTGGAACTTTCCGCGGCACCCGAATCCATCAGCTCAACGACTTCCAGCTTCAGGCCGGGGTCGAGCTCTTTGAGCAGCACGGCCAGGGTGGCACTCATGATGCCGGCCCCTACCAGTACTACGTCGACTGCTTCGTTATGCGCCATTTAACGCGTCTCCAAAATCTGCAGCACCAAATTGACGGCATGGCTGCCAGGAGTGACGGGGCGGTTCACGTGTTGCCCCAGGTTACCCATGGCCAGGATCGCCATGTCCGATTCGCAATTCTTTGCATGTTCAGCGCACGCTTCCTGCCGGGCTAATCTGCCTATGAACGCATTCATGGGCGCCTGTGGCAATTCGACTTATGGTCAAAGCGTGCGATTCGTGCAACCAATCCGTAGCGGACAGGCTCAAGCTCCGGTTTTTAAGGCGTGCTCGGTCCTGTGTGGTTGGGCTGTTCCAGACGCTGATGGTGCTTGTACAAACGCCAAACTATTCATTTGCTCGCCACACTCTTGTGAAGTTGTGAAAACCCGTTTTTTCACGCTCTTTTGAAGACGTGAACCTCAAAAAAGGGCTGCCCCAGCCTGGCACCTGGCCCCTAGCCGACACGCGGCAAAACGGGCAAACAACTCAAGTGGCCGAGCGCAATGGCAGCTCTGGCAGATTCGGCAAAGGCGGGTGGTTTGCAAAGAAAACAGCAAGCGCGCCAGCTTCACTCGATCTGTGTGGGCGGCTCTCTGTGGGCGATTCTTGGAGCTAATGCCGAGGCATTAACGATGCTGCGAGGCCCGATCAGGAGACGTCCTTATAATCGGGGGGAGATTGTAGCGAAGAACGCCAGGGAAATGGGCGTGTTTTATGACTTTTATTAGGCGTTCGGTCAGGCGGCCAACGGTTGGTGACGCGACGGCTGCGCTGCACGTGGGCTGACACGGGCGCTGGCCGGCAGCGGGTGGTGCATCCAGCTCAGGCGGATTTCATCGATTTCCACCCAGCCGTCGCCTACAGGAGGCTGGCAGCACTCTTTGAAGGCCTGGCAACGGCCTTGCACATCGAGCAGGGCGAACTGGCGAAGGGCGGGTTTGCGCGTGAACAGTGACCAGAGAAATTGCATGGCGACAGACCTCTTGGGATTGGGGTCAAGCTTGCCTGTCGGGCATGACGGCTCTGTGTATCAGCCGTGACATATCAGTGACATCGAACCGCTACAGTCTGTGCAGGTCTCAGGTTGTAACTGGCGCTAGTTCCCGGCACTGGCGCACCGCTATACTGCCCGCCTGTCGGTACCCGATTTCTGGAGAGAAGAGCATGTTGCAACGCCTGTTGTTCGGTTTGATCACTGTGACCAGTTTGACCCTGGTTGGCTGCGCCAACAGCCCGCAACAACTGACCCCGGAACCAAAAATCACCACGCAGCTGGCTCCCGTGGGTCACGGCCAGCCGGTGTCGGTGCGTGTGGTGGATGGTCGTCCGTCGCCTACGCTCGGTTCGCGCGGCGGCCTGTATCCGGAAACCGCCCTGGTCTCGGTGAATGCGCAAGACGTACTGCCCAAGCTGCAGGCCCAGGCCGAAGCTGCCGTGCGCCTGCTGGGTTTCACCCCGAGCGCCAACGCGCCGGGCGCTCCGCAGTTGACGATCACCCTGGCCGAATTGAAGTACCAGTCGCCTAAAGACGGCCTGTACGTAACCGAAGCATCCATCGGCGCCACCTTCAAGTCCGACGTCACCGCTGGCACGCGTCGCTACAGCGGCCGCTACGGTGCGTCCCTGAACCAGCGCTTCGGCATGTCGCCGAACCAGGAAACCAACACCAAGCTGGTCAGCGACGTCCTGAGCGACGCCTTGACCCGTCTGTTCAAGGACCCAAGCATCGGTTCGTTGCTCAGCGCGCAATAACCGGTCCTCAAAAAAGCCGGGCTCATCACTGAGCCCGGCTTTTTTTCGTCTTCAGTTTCATGCAGCCGTGTCGATACAGAAATCCAGCAGGCTCACCCCGGTCAACAGGTCGGCCTCCGGCAGGTCGGCATGCTGGTGTCCGCCAAGGGCGCAATACACCAGCCAGTGGCGGTCCTGGACGTTGAAGGCCAGGCCGCCGATCAGCGCTTCCTGCTCATCGCTCTGGGCGATCAGATACAGCCGATCCTGGTTTTGTGCATGCAGCATGACAAGCTCCTAAAGCGTCGAAGGGCAACAGAGTGGCTTGTTAAGGTGACGTTCAGGTGACGTTGTAAATTACTGGATACATTAGCCGTCAATGGGGGAGGGAGCATTTCAGGCGCCGGAGGCCACTATCGTTCAGGTTTGTATCTGAACCGATACCAAAACACTGTTTTGCCGAGGTTTGCGATGGCGCTGCCCGCACTTTTGACCAATGTTGTCGCTTTGGCCGTGGCCTGTCCGGGTGCGGCGCTGCTGTTCATTACCCGCCTGCGCGAACAGCGCGCAATGGCTGACCTGACCGCGCAGAGCGAAGATCGCGCAATTGATCAGCCGATGTTGTTTCTGGATGTGCGCACCGAACGGGCGCATCGTCTGGCTTACCGCGTCGGTTTCGCCTGCCTGGGGTTGGCGCTGGCCATTTCCTGGCTCAGCACCCGCCTTTAAGAACACCACAAAACAAATGTGGGAGGGGGGCTTGCCCCCGATGACGGAGCTTCAGTCGACAGCTGATTGACTGATACACCGCTATCGGGGGCAAGCCCCCTCCCACATTTTTGAATCGGTGTTTAGAGGGGTATTCCAGCCTTGACCCGATACTGATTACGCACCGGCGTCGCATATTGCACCACCAGGAACGGCCGGTGCTCAGCCGGGCATTCGTTCAGGCGCCGCTCCCACTCCACCTTCGCCTTGGCCAGTTCATCGGCCGGGAACACTTCGGCCGCCGTCGGCACCTGCAATTGCGGGTCGGCGTCGCTCCACTGGGCGTAGGCCAGGTAATGCACCGGGAACAACCGATAGCCCCCCAGAATCTGCCGGTCCATTTCTGCGGCCAGCAACTTGGTGTCTTCGAAACGCTCGGTTATCGGCGGCGCGAAGTTAATGTGCACGCGCCCCTTGTAGCCGGTGATGCCCAGGGCAATGCTCACATCATCTTCGCCCTGCGCCTTGACGTAGGTGCCGGTGGTCGCGCGGATGTACAGCTCGCGGGCCTTGGCTGAATCACACGGGTCGTATTCGTAGCTGATGGACACCGGCGTCAGGTTCAGCGACTGGATCACCTCGGCAAACGGCTCGTCCTTGCGGCTGACATGGAACATCTTGAGGATCGCCGACTCGGTACGGTCATCTCCATCCTTGGCGCGTCCTTCGGCCTGGGCGATCCAGATCGACGCACCGTCGTTGCGGATCGAATGGTTGATGTAGGCCGACAGCAATTGATAGGCCGCCATCTTCTCTTTGCGCCCGGTGATCGAGCGGTGCACGATGAAACTCTTGTTCAGGCGCATCAGGTCGCTGACAAACGGCTTTTGCAGCAGGTTGTCGCCAATGGCGATGCGAGGTGTCGGCAGGCCGGCGTGGTACACCGCATAGTTGACGAAGGCCGGGTCCATCACGATATCGCGGTGGTTGGCCAGGAACAGGTAGGCGGTGCCGGACTTGAGCTGCTCGACCCCGGTGTAGGTCACGCCGTCGGTCGCCCGGTCAATGGTGTGGTCGACGTAGTACTCGACTTTGTCCTGCAGCGTGGCCACGGTGGTGACGCCGGCGAATTCACGGCGCAGTTTGCGGGCGATCATCGGCTTGAGCAGCCAGCCCAGGGCGCCGGCGAAGCGCGGGAAGCGGAAGTGGGTCAGGATGTCCAGAAAGGCCTTGTCACTGAACAGACGTGCCAGCACTGCCGGGACTTCGCTGTCGTTGTAAGGTCGGATGGTATCGAATTCGCCCATCATGCTCTCTTGTTAGAAACGGCTAGGGTAAGTAAAGGAAATACCAGGGTGCGGCCCGAGTAATGGGCTCGGCCAAAAATAGCCCTGTAAATAGACCGGCGATTATACGCACAAGTCACCTTGGAGGCTGCGATGCTGGAAAACGCGACGTACGATTGTCCTTATTGCGGTGAAGTGGTCGAGACAACGGTGGATTTGTCCGGGGGCGATCAGGTTTATATAGAGGACTGCCAGGTGTGCTGCCGACCGATCACTTTTGATCTGCAGGTGCATGGCGAAGAATGGATGCTTGAAACCCGTAGTGAAAACGAATAGCGGGGGCGCTGATGCAACGAATCTACGAACCGGAAAACCTGATGGAAGGCGAGTTGCTGCAACAGATGCTCGCCAGTGAAGGCATCGAGGCGCACCTGGTGGGGCGGCATTTGCTCGGTGGTACCGGCGAGTTGCCCATCTTCGGCCTGCTGGGGCTGGAGGTGGACAATGACCGCGCCCTCGACGCCCGCGAGTTGATTACCGCCTATATCGGCGCGCAACCGCTGCCGGGCGACGAACCCGACAGCTTTCCCGACGTGCTGGTCTGTTAGGCTGTCGGTCGGTTTACCCAAGAGTCGTGTTGCCCCATGTGTGGACGTTATGCCCTGTTTCGCTGGACCCCCGCTTTTGCTGCCCTGCCGGGCTTCCCGGCCGATCAGCAGGCCCAGTGGAACATCTCCCCGAATGATTCGGTGCTGATCCAGCGCGCCGCCGACGGCCAGCGCACCCTGGCCCGCGCTCGCTGGGGCCTCACACCGCCCTGGCTGACTGATCTTTCCCGCACTCCCGCCCACGCCCGTGCCGAAACCCTGGCCGAACAGCCGATGTTCCGCGAAGCATTCCGTCAGCGCCGCTGCCTGCTACCGGCCAATGGGTTCTACGAATGGCGCGGCACCCAGCGCAAGCGCCCGTACTGGCTGACACCGGGGGAGGGC
Source organism: Pseudomonas allii (assembly GCF_055380095.1). Lineage (NCBI taxonomy): Bacteria > Pseudomonadati > Pseudomonadota > Gammaproteobacteria > Pseudomonadales > Pseudomonadaceae > Pseudomonas > Pseudomonas allii. Next base: position 1,023,630 of record NZ_AP039450.1, read on the forward strand.
TCCACGTTGTTTTTTGCCGCGATCTGGGAAGCCTACCCGGTGCAGGAACAGGTGTGGCTGAGCACGGCGGTGGTGACCCAGGCCGCGCAGGCCCAGCGTCGGCCACTTATTCTGGATGAGGCCGGGCAGGCAGCCTGGCTCGACCCCGAGACGCCGTTGCATGTGTTGCAAGGCCTGCTGGCCAGTGAGCCGAGCGCGTTGCGCGAGCGGGTCCTGGCCAGCATGGTCAATGATCCCAAGCTCAATGGGCCGGAGTGCCTGACCCCGGCTTGAATCTCTCTGTTGTCTGTTCCGGCCTCTTCGCGAGCAAGCCCGCTCCCACATTTTGAAGGCATTCACAGATCAAAATGTGGGAGCGGGCTTGCTCGCGAAGGCGGCCTGATGAACGCCGCAGCTCTTTAAACTTTGAACTGATTGATCAATCGGCGCTGCTGCTCGGCCAACTTGGTCAAGTCCGCACTGGCTGCGCTGGATTCATCCGCGCCGCCCGCCACTTCATTGGCCACCTGGCCGATATTGATCACGTTGCGGTTGATGTCCTCGGCCACCGCGCTTTGTTCCTCGGCAGCGCTGGCAATCTGGGTGTTCATGTCATTGATCACCGACACTGCCTGAGTAATTGTTTCCAGTGCTTCGGCCGCCTTGGCCGCGTGTTGCACGCTTTCATCAGTGCGGTTCTGGCTGTCTTCCATCACCCGCACCACCTCCCGCGTGCCTTGTTGCAACTGCTGGATCATGGTCTGGATTTCTTCGGTGGCCTTTTGCGTCTTCTGCGCCAGGTTGCGCACTTCGTCGGCGACCACGGCAAAACCACGGCCTTGCTCGCCGGCCCGCGCAGCTTCGATGGCGGCGTTGAGTGCCAGCAGGTTGGTCTGCTCGGCAATCCCGCGAATCGCCGTGAGGATGGCGTTGATGTTTTCGCTGTCCTTGGCCAGGGTTTGCACCACACCGACGGCCTTGCCGATTTCCTCGGCGAGCGCGCCGATGGAGGTGGAGGTGTCACGCACGATGCGCATGCCCTGGCTCGCGGCCTGGTCGGCATGGCTTGCAGCCTGCGCGGCCTGGGTGGCGTTGCGTGCAACGTCTTGCGCGGTGGCGGTCATCTCATGCACGGCGGTGGCGACCTGGTCGATCTCCACCATCTGTTTGTGCACGCCCTGGTTGGTGCGGATTGCTATGTCGGCCGTGTGTTCCGACGAGTCGCTGACCTTCTGCACCGAACTCACCACCTGGGTGATCATGCCTTGCAGCTTGATCAGGAAGGTGTTGAAGCCGCTGGCAATCGCGCCCAGTTCGTCGGCGCGATCACTGGTCAGGCGCCGTGTCAGGTCACCTTCGCCCTGGGCGATGTCATTGAGCATCGCGACCATTTGCTTGAGTGGCCGGGCGATGCCGTGGCCCACCAGCCAGATCACCAGCAGACCGATACCGGCGATCAACAGGCCGGCGATAGTCATGCCGAAAATGTCGGTCTTGCGCTGGGTTTCCAGGTCACTTTGCAATTTCTGCGAGTCAGCCATCACCGCGCTCAAAGGCAGCTGCATCATCAGGGTCCAACGTGCATCGGTCTGGCCGATGTTGAACGGCAGGAACAACTCGATATGCCCGTGTTCCTCGTCGATGTCGTAGCGCACTTCGCCGATTTTCAGTTGGCCCAGGTTGGCCAGTTCGTTGCCATCGAGCAGGTCGCTGGCCTTTTCGCCGAGCTTGCTGGGGTCCTTGGTATAAGCCACCAAACGCCCGTTGCTGGAGATCAGCGCCAGTTCTCCGGCACCGTTGTAGAGTTTTTGATCAGCGCTGGTGAGCATGTCCTGGATGAAGTTCACCGACAGGTCCGCACCGACGATGCCCTGGAACGTGCCGTCGATCATGATCGGCTCGATAAACGACGCCAGCATCACCATCGCGTTGCCCACCTTGTAAGGGGCCGGATCGATGGCGCAGGCCTTTTTGCTTTCCCTGGAGCACAGGTAGTACTCGCTGGCGCGCACGCCCGTAGAGAGGATTTTCTGGTCGGCCACGTCCGCCAGCTTATCAATGCCCAGGCTGCCGTCCGCGTTGCGGTACCACCACGGCAGGAAACGTCCGTCAGCGCCCATGCCGACAATCGGGCTGTTCACGTAGGCCGCGTCGTTGTGATCGATGGCGTTGGGTTCCCAGCCGATGTAGGCACCGAGGATTTTGGGGTTGCGCACCACGGTTTCGTGCAACAGGTTGATCAGTTGCTCGCGGCCCAGCTGCAGGGCGGGTTCACCCTTGGCGTCTTTCATGCCGAGCAGGGCGTTGGCGGTGGCCAGGCTCTTGGCGGTCACCAGCGGCGCTTCCAGTTCGCGCTGGATCAAGGTGGCCTGGGTTTGCGCCAGGGCGGTGAGGCGCTGTTCGATAATCTGTTCGAACTGCGCCTGGGTGCGCTCCTGCACCATCTGCTGAGTGCGCGCGCCGGCAAACAAGGCGTAGAGCACCAGCACCGCCACTACGCTGAGGACAATGGCCCCGGCCAGTGCCGCGACAGAAAATTGAATCGACTTGAATTTCATGAAAACTCCGGGCGCAGGGGAGAGAGTCCGCCTTTTTGTATCGGCCATGGGCGCGCGGGGCATTAGGGGTTGCCCTGCAAAATTGTTCGGTATGTCGCGAATGGAATGCCCGCCGCCGTTGTCGGGGCAGGTGGGATGTATCTGAAAATGAGTGGTTACACGTCTGGTGTATCTGGCGCCGATACAAATGTGCGCCTACGATACGCGCCATGTTTTAAGGGCGTTTTTTCAGGGAGAGTGTTGATGAAGAAGTCATTGGTGGTAAGCGGTTTGGTTGCAGCGTTGCTACTGGCCGGGTGTCAGTCGGTCAACACCACCAGCGGCGGTGCCGTTGGAGTGGAACGCAAGCAGTACATGTTCAGCATGCTGTCGAGCCAGGAAGTCGACCAGATGTATGCCCAGTCCTACCAGCAGACCCTGGGTGAGGCCAGCAGCAAAGGCCAGTTGGACAAGACCAGTGCTAACGCCAAGCGTGTGCAGGCGATTGCCAACCGCTTGATTGCCCAGGCACCGACGTTCCGTGCGGATGCGGCGCAGTGGAAGTGGGAAGTGAACCTGATCAAGAGCGACGAGATGAACGCCAACTGCGGGCCTGGCGGCAAGATCTTCGTGTACAGCGCGTTGATCGACAACCTCAAGCTCACCGACGACGAGCTGGCTGCCGTGATGGGCCATGAAATCGCCCACGCTTTGCGTGAGCATGGCCGCGAAGCCATGTCCAAGGCCTACGGGATCGAGATGGCCAAGCAGGGCGCCGGTGCGTTGTTCGGCCTCGGCCAGGACAGCCTGGCACTGGCCGATACCGTGGCCAACTACGGCATGACCTTGCCCAACAGCCGCAGCAATGAAAACGAAGCGGACCTGATCGGCCTGGAGCTGTCAGCTCGTGCCGGCTACAACCCGAACGCGGCCATTACGCTGTGGAACAAGATGGCCAAGGCCTCGGAAGGTGCGCCGCCGGAGTTCATGAGTACTCACCCGGCCTCCGACAGCCGAATCGCCTCGTTGCAGGCGGCGATTCCGAAGGTGATGCCGTTGTACCAGCAAGCCAAGAAGTCCTGACGTTGTGAGGGTCTAAGTGTGGGAGGGGGCTTGCCCCCGATGCGCTGGGTCAGCCCATTAGATGCCTACTGACACTCCGCCATCGGGGGCAAGCCCCCTCCCACAGGGCCCCTTTAGATCCAACCGCTGCTTTGCATGGCTTTGTACACGGCCACGATAGCCAGGATGAAAAATGCCGTAGCCGCCAACCGACGAATCAACGTCAACGGCAGTTTCTCCGCCGCAAAATTCCCCGCCAATACCACCGGCACGTTGGCAATCAGCATGCCCAAGGTGGTGCCGATAATCACCAGCCACAACTCCGGGTACTGCGCCGCCAGCATCACCGTGGCGATTTGCGTCTTGTCACCGATTTCCGCCAGGAAGAACGCGATCAGCGTGGTCAGGAACGGCCCGAACTTGCGTGTGGTGCTGGCTTCGTCATCGTCGAGCTTGTCCGGCACCAGGGTCCACAGCGCCGTGGCGCAGAAGCTTGCCGCAAGAATCCAGTGCAACACCGCGTCCGAGAAGAAGCTTCCGAACCAGGCACCCACGGCACCGGCGGCCGCATGGTTGGCCAGGGTCGCGGCTACGATGCCGGCGATGATCGGCCAGGGTTTGCGAAAACGTGCGGCAAGGATGAGCGCGAGCAGTTGCGTCTTGTCGCCGATTTCGGCCAAGGCAACGATTGCGGTAGGTACGAGCAATGAATCCAGCATCAGGTAGGTTTCCAGGGGCGGGTCGACACGGCTATGACACGTACAGCCTTCCCGCCCCGGGTAAGGTGTGCGTGTCATAGGTCTTGTCAAACCCCGGTCCGTCTGTGCGGACTCCTGGGTCGCATACGCCATGGTCTGCTGACCAAGTATGTTGACGTATGCCGGACGAGCGTGGCGCTCGTGGGAGACTACTCCCCTAGGACGGAGCGGATTCTGCCTAGGCAAAACCCATTCGGCAAGCCTTCTTTTTCAAACGCCCGTCAGCCGCGCTTGGCGCGGTAGATGCGAAAACCGTTGCCTTCAGCCTTCACTGCGCACACGCCCAGGTGCTCTTCGATCAGCGGCTGGTACTTCAGGAAACTGTTGGCGACCAGGCGCAGTTCGCCGCCTTTTGCCAGGTGTTTCGCTGCTTTTCGCAGCAAGTTTTCTGTGGCGAAATAGTCGGTGTGCACCCCGACATGGAACGGCGGGTTGCTCAGAATCGCGTTCAAACCCATCGGCGCCGCATCAATGCCGTCACCGGTCAGCACCTCGGCTTCCAGACCGTTGGCAGCCAGGGTCAGGCGACTGCTGGCGGCGGCAAAGGCGTCCACATCCAGCATCGTCACGCTGTTGTGCGGGTAGCGACGTTTTACCGCAGCACCCAGCACCCCGGCGCCGCAGCCAAAATCCAGCAGATGCCCGCTCGGCAGTTTGTCCAGGTGCTCCAGCAACAGCTCAGTGCCGCGATCCAGGCGACCGTGGCTGAACACCCCCGGCAGGCTCACCACCTTCAGCGGGCCTTCGGCCAATGGCACCTCGAAAACCTGCGCCAGGCTCTCCAGCTCGACCGCTTGCGGCGCATTGGCCACGGTGACCTGCCACAGCTGGCAATGCCGTGCGTTGTCGAGCTTGCGCGGCTTGCCAAAGGGGATCATCTGCTTGGCCGCGCTTTCGATACCGGCCTTTTTCTCGCCGACCAGGAACAGCTCGGCGCCGGGCAGGCGTGCAGCCACGGCGTTGAGCAGGTAGTCGGTGAGGTCTTTGGATTTGGGCAGGAAGATCACCGCCGCATCGAACGCCCGCTCGGGCACATTCACACCGAACTGGCTGCGCTCGGCAAAACGTGCATCGAGCGCCGCCTGGTCGCCGGCGTGCCAGCTCCAGCCGTGGGCGTTGGGCAGGCGACCGAGCAGGTCGTCGGCGGGCAAGCCCACCAACAGCAGGTTGCCTTGAAAAAGTTCGGCCTGGCGAAGCAGTACTTCACTGCGCGGATCCATGGTCTGCTCCTTGAAAAGGGGCGCAGTTTATCAACTGACGACGCGCAGCGGGGCGCCGCTGAAAAAGCCCCGGGCGTTTTCCGCCAGTTGGCCGACGATGCGCTGCCGCGCTTCGCGACTGCCCCAGGCGTTGTGCGGGGTGACGATCAGCCGAGGGATGTCACCGGCCAACAGCGGATTGCCATCCACCGGCGGTTCCACGCTCAGTACATCGGTGGCCGCGCCGCCCAGATGGCCGCTGCGCAAGGCGTCCGCCAGGGCCTGCTCATTGATCAAGCCACCGCGCGCGGTGTTGACCACAAACGCGCCGGGCTTGAGCAGCGCCAGTTCGCGGGCGCCGATAAAGTCGCGGGTGTGTTCGTTGAGCGGGCAGTGCAGGGTGAGCGCGTCGACCTGCGCCAGCAGTTCATCCAGTGGCACGCGGTCGGCGCGGGCAGGCCGCCCCGGAATCGCACCCAGCACCACACGCATGCCGAAGGCTTCGGCCAGGCGCGCCACGGCGCCGCCCAGTTCACCGTGGCCGAGCAGGCCGAGGGTCTTGCCTTCGAGTTCGACAATCGGGTGGTCCAGCAGGCAGAACTGCCTGGCCTGTTGCCATTTGCCGGCGCTCACATCCCGTTGATAATCCTTCAAGCGCGTCGCCAGGTTGAGCAACAGCATGATCGTGTGCTGGGCCACCGACGGCGTGCCGTAGCCCTGGCAGTTGCTCACGGTGATGCCGTGGGCGCGGGCGGCGTCGAGGTCGACGTTGTTGGTGCCGGTGGCTGAAACCAGGATCAGCTTGAGCTCCGGGCAGGCCGCCAGGGTCGCGGTATTGAGGGCGATTTTGTTACTGATCACCACGTGGGCGCCTTGCACGCGTTCAACCACGTTCTGCGGTGTGGTGTCGGTAAACAACTGCAACTCGCTGAAGCTGTTGCGCAATTCGCTGAGGTCAAGGTCCCCCAGGTCCAGGGACGGGTGATCAAGGAAGACGGCGCGGCGATTGTTCGTCATCAACTGTACCTTTTGCGACAGGGTTCGAAGGCGTAATCTGCCGAGCCTATCAGATGAAATAATCCGTTACTTAATGGAGTGAGTATGTACGCCGCCGAGTTCTTGACCGTAGCTCTGATTCACTTGTTGGCGGTGGCCAGCCCCGGCCCGGATTTCGCGGTGGTGGTGCGTGAAAGCGTGACCCACGGCCGCCGCGCCGGCACCTGGACCGCACTGGGCGTGGGCTCGGCGATTTTCCTGCACGTGGGCTACTCGTTGCTCGGCATCGGCTTGATCGTGTCCCAGTCCATCGTGCTGTTCAACGCACTCAAGTGGGCGGCGGCGGCCTACCTGCTGTACATCGGCTTCAAGGCCCTGCGCGCGCAACCGGCCAAGCCACCCGTTGAAGGTGAGTTGCATCGCGAAGCGGGCGAACGCACCCCGCGTGGGGCGTTCACTGCCGGTTTTGTGACCAACGGCTTGAACCCCAAGGCCACGCTGTTCTTCCTGTCGTTGTTCACCGTGGTGATCAACCCGCACACGCCGCTGGCGATCCAGGCCGGTTATGGTGTGTACCTGGCGGTGGCGACGGCGCTGTGGTTCTGCCTGGTGGCGATGTTGTTCAGCCAGCAGCGCGTGCGTGCGGGGTTTGCGCGGATGGGGCATTGGTTCGACCGCACCATGGGCGCGGTGCTGATCGCCATTGGGGTCAAGCTGGCCTTCACCAGCATGAAATAAGCTGGATGCTGGCGCAAAGCTAGCATTCGCTGGGGTCTGCAAATCATTCCTTTGGCTGATTTGGCTGAAACATAAGGTCTCTAAAGTGCAGGTCTTCAAGCCAAGACCGTGCAGTCAGAAAAGGGATTCGTATGTTGCAGACCCGTGTTATCCCGCCCGCCGAAGGTGCGTACCAATACCCGCTGTTGATCAAACGCCTGTTGATGTCCGGCACCCGCTATGAAAAGACCCGGGAAATCGTCTACCGCGACCAACTGCGCTACACCTACCCGACCCTGATCGAGCGCGTCGCCCGCCTGGCCAATGTGCTGACCGAGGCCGGGGTCAAGGCCGGTGACACGGTGGCGGTGATGGATTGGGACAGCCATCGTTACCTGGAATGCATGTTCGCCATCCCGATGATCGGCGCGGTGATCCACACCATCAACGTGCGCCTCTCGCCGGAGCAGATCCTGTACACCATGAACCACGCCGAGGACCGCTTCGTGCTGGTCAACAGTGAGTTCGTGGGGCTCTACCAGGCGATTGCCGGGCACCTCACCACCGTCGACAAGACCTTGCTGCTCACCGATGGCGAGGCCAAGACTGCCGAGCTGCCCAACCTGGTGGGCGAGTACGAAAGCCTGCTGGCCGCCGCCAGCCCGAAGTACGACTTCCAGGATTTCGACGAAAATTCCGTCGCCACCACTTTCTATACCACCGGCACCACCGGCAATCCCAAGGGGGTGTACTTCACCCATCGCCAACTGGTGCTGCACACCATGGGTGTGGCGACCATCATGGGCAGCGTCGACAGCGTGCGCCTGCTGGGCACCAACGATGTGTACATGCCAATCACGCCGATGTTCCATGTGCACGCCTGGGGCCTGCCGTATGTGGCAACCATGCTCGGCCTGAAACAGGTCTACCCCGGTCGATACGACCCGGAATACCTGGTGGAGCTGTGGCGCAAGGAAAAGGTCACCTTCTCCCACTGCGTGCCGACCATCCTGCAGATGGTGCTCAACGCCAAGGCCGCCCAGGACGTGGATTTCGGTGGCTGGAAAATCGTCATCGGCGGCAGTGCGCTCAACCGTTCGCTGTACGAAGCGTCCAAGGCCCGTGGCATTCAGTTGACTGCGGCGTATGGGATGTCCGAGACCGGGCCGCTGGTGTCCTGCGCGCACCTCAACGAAGAACTGATGGCCGGCACCGAGGATGAGCGCACCACTTACCGCATCAAGGCCGGCGTGCCTGGCCCGTTGGTGGAGGCGGCGATCATCGACGGCGACGGCAACTTCCTGCCCGCCGATGGCGAGTCCCAGGGCGAGCTGGTGTTGCGTGCGCCGTGGCTCAGCGAAGGTTATTTCAACGAACCCCAGAAGGGCGCCGAGCTGTGGGCTGGCGGTTGGATGCACACCGGCGACGTGGCGACCCTGGATGCGTTTGGCGTAATCGACATTCGCGACCGCATCAAGGACGTGATCAAGACCGGCGGCGAATGGATCTCGTCCCTGGCCCTCGAAGACCTGGTCAGCCGTCACCCGGCGGTACGCGAAGTAGCGGTGGTGGGCATTGCCGACCCGCAGTGGGGCGAGCGTCCGTTTGCCTTGCTGGTAGTGCGTGATGGCCATGTGATAGGCGCTCGCGAGCTCAAGGAACACCTCAAACCGTTCGTGGAACTGGGCCATCTGAGCAAGTGGGCGATTCCGAGCCAGATCGCCGTTGTTACTGAAATTCCCAAGACGAGTGTAGGAAAACTCGACAAAAAACGTATCCGTATCGACATCATCGAATGGCAGGCCAACAACAGCACGTTCCTGTCCACCCTGTGAGCTGACTCGCCGTGCCCTTGTGGCACGGCAACGCTCTATCTCGCGCCTTGACTTGTGATTTGCCGATTTTCAGCCATCCTTGCCGCGTCGGCCTTCGCCGACGTGGCGAAAGGGTCGTGGCAGACGGGTCGGTGATGCAAATCACACTTTAGAGGGATCAAGCACTACCCCCTGCTGGCTATAGTCCCTTCCAGAGTTTTTCACGGATGTTCCGCTTCGGGCCATGGGGGCTCGGCTGCCGAGCGGCATTGGAATCGTTGTATTCCGGCCGTTACACGCATCACAGAAAGAACTCACTGCCATAACAATAAAATGCACATGGAGTAGCGTCGATGACCTCAGTAAACCAGTTCTGGCGCCGGGCAAGACTGCCCCTGGCCGTCAGTCTCGCTTCTACGCTCGCCGGGCCCGCATTCGGCGTCAGTTTCAATATCGGTGAAATCGAAGGGAGTTTTGACTCGTCGCTTTCCGTGGGGGCGAGTTGGTCGACGGCCAAGCCCAACAAAGACCTTATTGGCGTCAATAACGGTGGTCGTGGTCTTTCCCAGACCTCCGATGACGGTCACCTCAACTTCAAGCGTGGCGAGACCTTCTCGAAGATCTTCAAGGGTATTCATGACCTGGAGCTGAAGTACGGCGATACCGGCGTGTTTGTGCGTGGCAAGTACTGGTATGACTTTGAGTTGAAAGACGAAAGCCGTGAGTTCAAGGACATCAGCGACAACAACCGCAAGGAAGGCGCCAAGTCTTCTGGCGGGCAGATCCTTGATGCCTTCATCTACCACAACTACAACATTGCCGATTTGCCGGGCAACGTGCGCTTCGGCAAGCAGGTGGTGAGCTGGGGTGAAAGTACCTTCATCGGCGGCGGCATCAACTCCATCAACCCGATCGACGTGTCGGCATTCCGGCGTCCGGGCGCCGAAATCAAGGAAGGCTTGATTCCGGTCAACATGTTCTATGTCTCGCAAACCCTGACCGATAACCTGTCGGCCGAGGCGTTTTACCAGCTGGAATGGGACCAGACCGTTACCGATAACTGCGGTACGTTCTTCTCGCAACCAGACGTGATATCCGACGGTTGCAGCGATAATCTGCGAGTGCTCAATAGTCGCCGTTTCCTTCCTGCTGGCCTTCCTAACGCACTTGCCGGCTACGGTGTGGATGTGAACAACGAAGGTGTACTGGTGCGTCGTGGACCAGACCGTGATGCCCGTGACAGCGGTCAGTTCGGTGTCGCGTTCCACTATAACTACGAGCCGCTGGATACCGAGTTCGGCGCTTACTTCATGAACTATCACAGCCGTGCGCCGATTTTCAGTGCTCAGGGAGCACCTCTGTCAGCCTATACCAGGCCGACTCCAGGGCTTCCAGCTACGGTGCGCCCGTTGATCGTGGCGGGCAATTCCAATTATTTCGTTGAATACCCGGAAGATATCCGCCTGTATGGCTTGAGTTTCTCCACCACCTTGCCCACGGGCACCGCATGGAGCGGCGAGTTGAGCTATCGCCCTAATGCGCCGGTACAACTGAGCACGACAGACATTCTTTTTGCCGGTGTGACGCCACTTCCCCCCTTCAACAATGCGTCTGTGTTGAAGGGTACGCCGGGCCAGGACCTGCATGGCTACCGTCGCAAGGAAGTCACCCAGTTCCAGACCACCTTCACGCACTTCTTCGATCAAGTCATGGGCGCCAGCCGCTTGACCACTGTCGGTGAAATCGGCGTGACTCACGTCGGTGGCCTGGAAAGCAAGTCCGAGGCACGTTATGGCCGTGACCCGGTCTTTGGCCCGGGTTCGTTGCCAGGTGGTTTCTGCAACACGCTCAACAACTCCACGGCGCAAGGGGGTGGTTTGCCTAACGCCGCGAGCCTGAACACCAACTGCAACAACGACGGTTACACCACTGCCACATCCTGGGGCTACCGCGCCCGCGCCATCTGGGAATACCCGGACGTGTTCGCAGGCGTCAACCTCAAGCCCAACGTGGCGTGGTCCCACGACGTCAAAGGTTACTCGCCAGGCCCTGGCGGTAACTTCGAAGAAGGTCGCAAGGCGGTCAGCCTGGGCCTGGATGCCGAGTATCAGAACACCTACACCGCCAGCCTGGCCTACACCAACTTCTTTGGTGGCAAGTTCAGTACGGTGGATGACCGCGACTTTGTCGCTTTGAGCTTCGGCGCCAACTTCTAAGCACACTGCATTTCAGGAAGACCAGAACATGAAAATAACCAAAAGTCTGTTGCACGTGGGTGTGCTTGGGCTGTCGATCCTGGCGAGCAACGTCATGGCGGCAGTCTCGGCGGATGAAGCCGCCAAGCTGGGCACGACCCTGACCCCGATGGGTGCCGAAATGGCCGGCAACGCTGCCGGCACCATTCCAAAGTGGTCGCCACTGCCCACCAACGCCGGCGCCGTCGACGCCCGTGGGTTCCTGGCTAACCCGTACGCCAGTGAGCAACCGCAATTCACCATCACTGCAGCGAACGTCGAGCAATACAAGGACAAGCTGGCGCCGGGGCAGTACGCGATGTTCAAGCGCTACCCGGAAACCTTCAAGATGCCGGTGTACCCGACCCATCGCGGCGCCACAGTGCCGGCGGATGTGTTTGCGGCCATCAAGAAGAACGCCACCACCACCAATCTGGTGTCCGGCGGCAACGGCCTGGAAAACTTTGAAACCGCCGTGCCGTTCCCGATTCCCAAAAGCGGCGTCGAGGTGATCTGGAACCACATCACCCGCTATCGCGGTGGCAGCGTGACCCGTCTGGTGACCCAGGCCACGCCGCAAACCAACGGTTCCTACAGCCTGGTGTACTTCCGCGACCAATTCGTGTTCCGCGACAAGATGAAAGACTTTGACCCGAAAAACCCGGGCAACGTGCTGTTCTACTTCAAGCAGCAAGTGACCGCGCCGGCGCGTCTGGCCGGTGGTGTGCTGCTGGTGCACGAAACCCTGGACCAGGTGAAGGAACCGCGTTCGGCGTGGGTCTACAACGCCGGCCAGCGCCGTGTGCGCCGGGCGCCGCAAGTGTCCTATGACGGCCCGGGTACTGCGGCCGACGGCCTGCGTACCTCCGACAACCTCGACATGTACAACGGTGCGCCGGATCGTTACGACTGGAAGCTGGAAGGCAAGAAAGAGATCTACATCGCCTCCAACAGCTACAAGATCGACGATCCCAAGCTCAAGTACGCCGACATCATCAAGGCCGGCCACATCAACCAGGACCTGGCTCGCTACGAGCTGCGCCGTGTCTGGCACGTGGTCGCGACCTTGAAGGAAGGCCAGCGCCACATTTACGCCAAGCGTGACTTCTTCATCGACGAAGACACCTGGCAAGCAGCGGTCATTGACCACTACGACGGCCGTGGCCAACTGTGGCGCGTCGCCGAAGCCCATGCCGAGAACTACTACGACAAGCAAGTGCCGTGGTACGCCCTGGAAACCCTCTACGACCTGCAGTCCGGCCGCTACCTGGCGCTGGGCATGAAGAACGAAGAGAAGCAGGCGTATGACTTCGGCTTCACTGCTACCACCAGCGACTTCACCCCGGCAGCGCTGCGCCAGGATGGTGTCCGCTAAACCGAGTTGACATTGCAAATGTGGGAGGGGCGGTGCGACGATTCGACTTGCCCCCGATAGCGGTGTGACAGTCAAAAAGTACATTGACTGATCCGCCGCCATCGGGGGCAAGCAGCCCCCTCCCACATTTTTTGTCGCAGTTCTTTTTCAGTCATTTGTAGCAAAGATCTACAAACCCGCCGCTTTTACCGCTAGTCTGCGGACATCTGCAATGCCGATAACAGCCTTCTACAAGAGCCCGGCGATGACTGATCTGTCCCGAATCCAAGGGCCTGCCAGTGCGGTAATCCCGACCCTGGAAGGTCGCTTCTACAGGCCACCGCTGCCTGACGGCTATGTGCTGCGGCCGCGCCTGTGCGAGCGCCTGAGCGCCGGGCTGGACGGGCGCCTGTTGCTGGTCAGCGCGCCGGCCGGGTTCGGCAAGAGTTCGTTGGCGGTGGAGTTCTGCCAGAGCCTGCCGGCCCATTGGCAAAGCCTGTGGCTGGGCCTGAGTCCACGGGACAACGACCCCGGTCGTTTCCTCGAGCGCCTGCTCGACGGTCTGCAGCAATTCTTCCCGCAACTCGGCGCCCAGTCACTGGGCCTGCTGAAAATGCGTCAGCGTCACCAGCCCTTTGCCTTTGAGGAATGGCTGGATGGCCTGCTCGACGAGCTGGCCGTGCACCTGTCCACCCGTGCGCCGCTGTTGCTGGTACTGGATGACTATCATCTGGCACAGGGGCCGGTGCTTGACCGCTGCCTGCAGTTTTTCCTTAATCATCTGCCCGATGGCCTGGTGGTGCTGGTCACCAGTCGCCAGCGCCCGGACTGGCATCTGGCGCGGCTGCGCCTGTCGCGCCACCTGCTGGAGTTGAATGAACAGGACCTGCGCCTGACGCACGACGAATCCCTGGCGGTGCTGGATCGCCACAGCAACTCCCTGCGCGGCGAAGCCCTCGACAACCTGATTCGCCGCAGCGAAGGCTGGGTCGCCGGCCTGCGCTTCTGGTTGCTGGCCGCCTCCGAGGCCGGCAGCGATGGCGCCTTGCCGCAGAACCTGCACGGCGGGGAAGGGCTGATCCGCGATTATCTGCTTGAAGAAGTGATCGACTGTCTACCGGCTGAAGTACAGGCGTTTTTGTACGATACAGCCCCGCAGGATCGTTTTTGCAGCGAACTCTGTGATGCCGTGCGTGAAGCCCATGACAGCGCCGAAATCCTGCGTTACCTGCAAGCCCATCAAGTCTTTCTGGTGCCTCTGGACGAACAGGGGCACTGGTACCGTTATCACCATCTGTTTTCCGACCTGCTGCGCACCCGACGCGCCAGCAGCCATGTGCTGCCGACCGCCAGCCTGCACCTGCGTGCGTGCCGCTGGTTCAATGTCCAGGGCTTGATCGATGAAGCGGTGGAGCAAGCGTTGCGTGCCGGGCACCTGGATGTGGCGGCCAACCTGGTGCAGAACCTGTCAGAAGAACAGCTGCTGGCCGAGCAGAATGTGGGCATGTTGCTGCGCTGGAAAATGGACCTGCCCGACAGCCTGCTGATCAGCACACCGCGCTTGATCGTGCTGTACAGCTGGGCGTTGGGCTTGGCTTGCCAATTGGACGCGGCGGAGGAGCTGTCCAGCTACCTCAGCCGCTTCCTGCCGGCACCGTCGGCCACCGCGCAAAAATCGATGTTGGCGCAGTGGCTGGCACTGAGTGGGATCATCGCCCGAGGCAGGGGGGATCGTGAGTTGACCCAACGCTATTGCAGCGAAGCGTTGGAAAGCTTGCCGCAACGGCGTTACGGCCAGCGCTTGATGTGCCTGTCGACGCTCTCCAACCTGGCCATCGTCGATGCCGACCTGTGGCGCGCCCGTGGTTTGAATCGTGAATCCCTGGAGCTGGCGCAGCGGGTCGGCAACCCGTTATTCGAGGCCCTGGCCCATTACGACCGTGCGCGGGTGTTGCAGGCACGCGGCGAAATCCTGCGTTCCCTCGATGAGGTGCGCCAGGGCTTGCAGCGCCTGCATGGCCTGGCGCCGCAACGCTTGTACGCAGTACGTGCGCGGTTATCGCTCTACGAAGGTTTCTTGCTGCTGGTGCGCCTCCAGCCTGAAGCCGGTCTCGCTCGCTTGCGCGCCGGCCTCGCCGAAGCCCGTGCTTGCCGCGATATCAGCGTGTTGATCGGTCATTGCGTGATCGCCAGTTTCGAAGGGCGTCGGGGTGACTTCGCCAAGGCCTTCGCCGAACTTGCCGAGGCGGAGCGCCTGATGCATATCTGGGACGTGCCGCCGATCTACTACCTGGCGATGATCACCCTGATCAAATGCGAGCTGTGGCTGGCCCAGGGCCGCACCGACCTGGCCGACGCCTGGCTGACCCGCCTGGGGCAGACCTACAACGGCCAACACGCTGCGGCCGCCCCGGAATTCCACCCGCACCTGCCACAGCATATCGGCCTGCAACAGGCTGCGCTGGATGCCACGCGACACCAACCGGCTGCGGCGCTGCAACGCCTTGATGAACTGGCGCAGCAGGCGCATCACAGTGGGCGCCAGATGATCGCCCTCATGGCGCTGACCCAGCAGGCGCAGTTGCTGCTGGAGAGCGGCCAGGAGGCCAAGGCGCGTCCGGTGCTGGCCCAGGCGCTGGAGGCGGGGGCGGGTGGCGCGTTGCAACCCTTCCAGCGTCTGCTGGAAAACCACCCGGACTGGATGCGTGAGCAACTCGCCAGAGATCCCCATGGCCTTTTGAACGAGAGCCTGCTGGCGCTGTTACCCGTCGCCTCGGTGGTGGAGACAGTGTCGCCCCACGAAACCTTGAGCGCACGGGAACTGGCCGTGCTGCAACTGATTGCTGAGGGCTGTTCCAATCAGGAAATCAGCAATCGGCTGTTTATCTCACTGCATACGGTCAAGACTCACGCCAGCCACATCAACAGCAAGCTGGGCGTCGAGCGGCGCACGCAGGCGGTGGCGCGGGCGCAGGAGCTGAGGTTGATTGGCTAGGCCTGGGCTTTTGCGAAAGCCGCAGCCATGTAGTCTTGTTCTCGCTGTGAAAGACCAACCGCTTGAGCCACGGTCCTCCAATGGCTGACTGAGTTGATGCAGTCAGCGATGATTTCATCCGCCTTCCCAAGGTTTACACGGAAGAAACCGGCGACTTCTCTCGCCAGTTCCAGATCCAGCGCATTGTCGTATTCGGTGATATTGAGTTTCAGGCCGTCTCCCAGTGGCGTGGGATTCAAGTCATACGCATCCGAAAGGCGCCATCCGTTGCCTGGCTCCAGGATAAATCCATGATTGCGCAAGTGGTCGTCGGTGTTTGAAACCAGAATATTGAAAACGATGCGCGTCCACAGCTCTTGCAGATCCTGATCGGTATTCGAGCCGCTGCGCATCAGCACTTCAGCCAGCTCCAGGTAACTTGCGCCTGAGCTGGCGTCGTCACCATCGACTCGGCCTGTGAGCGTCATGGCGGATGCAAAGTGCAGGCGGCTCCCCGCAGCCGTCCGGTCGAAACGTTTGACCATGAAGCAATGAAAGTCGCTGGCATAGCGCTTGCCGATCGCCGAGGCGACGTTCAGGCCGCAGCCCTTGGCCAGTGCGTTGACGACCAGCTCCCAGCCGCCCACATCGTAGGTGTCGCGGGTCGAGGGAAACTTGGCGATCCATAGATGGTTGTCGTGGTCGGCGACGCTGGCTTTTGGACGTGCGCCGCCCAGTGAACCGCCGGGTGCAATCAACATGCGTAGCCATTGCCGGCCTTCAGGGGCCCGATTATCCGGGTCGTTCTCCAGCTCGCGACTGGCTCTTTCCAGCGTATGCAGTTCGACAAAGGGCGGCGCGGCAATGGCGTCCTGATCATCGAGAAAACTGCCGGTATCGTTCAGCCGGTAGCGTAGGGCACCGGCGCGAAAGAGATCGTGTACGCCAAGCAGATAGTCCGACTCGCCGAGCCGAGTATTCGCCTCGTATAGCCCGTCGCGGATGTCGCGTTCCAGGCGTCGTTTCATCAGCAATCGCCCCCAGCGATCCGGGCAGGAGTCGCTGAAGACACCAAACATGTTTCGCCCCTCAACGGGGAACTGGGCGCCTGCATAGGGGCCGATGCCTGGATCGATCCGAACGGCGCTCAGCACCCGGTCTTGCAATGCCAGAGGGTCGCTTTCGTACTCGAACTTTTCGGTCATCCGGGTTTTTCTCGCGTGCAGCCAACCAAGACGCCGGGGGCCGTCGATACCTTCCCAGTCGGCATAAACCCCAATCATGGTCATTACGTGTCTGTCCTTTGCCGTGGTGGGATCAGTGCGGCCAGTGCGTCGCTGCTGATCGTGCCCGTGTCGGGAGGGGGCATAGGCTTTGAAGGTAGTGGCTTCTTGCGAACGATGGCGTTGTTTCTTGTAACTTTCTCTGACGCCATCGGCTTATTCGGGCGCGGGGTTGATGCCTTGCCTGTCAGCAGTGTTGCATCCTGCAGATGCCGGCCCAGCTCATCGTCCGCTGCCACGGCGTTCAGGTCTTTTTCGAGGCCCAGCACCTGCAATATCGCCAGGTAAGCGCCCATGGTACTCCCCGAAGAACCACGCTCCAGTGCGCGAAGTGTCATCTGGGACATGCCGGCGCGCTCAGCTGCTTGCTTGGCGGTGATTTTTCGGCGCAGGCGCGCAAGCTTGATCCGCTCGCCGAGGTCCGAAAGCAGGCGCTCTGTAGGGGGCAGCAAGGGGGCGATCTTTTTAGCCATGCTGTTATTCCTGCACTTTTTGGCACTAAGTGAAAGAATAATAGCACTTATGCTTTTTTATAAAGTGCAATTATTCTGGCGATACAGCGCGCGAAGTTATAGTTTAATTGCATTGACCAAGATTCAGAGGATCACCCATGACGCTCACGGCTTCCACGCTGATTCGCGAAACCTTCCCCGTAGGCCCCTTGCAGTGCAACTGCACCATCATCGGCGACCCCCTCAGCAAAAAGGCCATCGTGGTCGACCCTGGCGGCAACCATGAGCTCATCCTGGCGCGGCTCGATGCCCTGGGCCTGAAGGTGGTCAGTATCATCCACACACATGCCCATCTCGATCACTTCCTGGCGTCCGGCCAGTTGAAGGAGAAGACCGGCGCCACCTTGCACTTGCACAAAGAAGATCAATTCCTTTGGGACAATCTGGAAATGCAATGCCAGATGTTTCGCGTGCCCTATACCCCGGTGCCTTCGCCAGATCGCTGGCTGGAGCATGATGAAGAGTTGGCCTGCGGGTGTGGCGTGGCATTGCACACCCCGGGGCATACGCCGGGCTCGATGAGCTTCTGGTTTGCCGATGCCAAGCTGCTGATTGCTGGCGACACCCTGTTCCGACGTGGTATCGGGCGTACGGATTTGTGGGGCGGCGACCAGGCGACTATCGTGCGTTCGATCAAGCAGCGGCTATACACGCTGGATGAGGGGGCGACCGTGGTGACCGGGCACGGCCCGGATACCCGATTGGGTGATGAAATGCGTGAGAACCCTTTTGTACGGGCGTGACGGAATAATTGCCGGGTAGGGCTGTTCTGTCAGAGGCAAGCGTTGCAGCAAAAACTCAGGTCGTGTTCAGCGTGCGTCTGCTACGGTTTCTGTAGCGACGGAATTTTTGCCGTTTGTCGTGTTCCAAACTCGGCACAGGTCCATTGCAATGTCCTTTGCACCATAGAATGCAAAAGTAGGAGCTTCCTTCATGTTCACTTCGCGTCGTCTGCTTGTTGTTGCTA
Organism: Pseudomonas allii; assembly: GCF_055380095.1. NCBI lineage: Bacteria > Pseudomonadati > Pseudomonadota > Gammaproteobacteria > Pseudomonadales > Pseudomonadaceae > Pseudomonas > Pseudomonas allii. The sequence continues at coordinate 1,042,016 of NZ_AP039450.1, forward strand.
CCGCCGTAGCCCTGTTGTCCGGCTGCGCATCCCCTAATCCTTATGACGGCAGCAGCCAGGGACAGGCGAGTAATGAATCCGGCGGTATGAGCAAGACCGCCAAGTACGGCGGCCTGGGTGCCCTGGCCGGTGCACTGGCGGGTGCGGCCATCGACCATAACAACCGTGGCAAGGGCGCGCTGATCGGTGCCGTGGTTGCAGGTGCCGGCGCAGCAGGTTACGGCTACTACGCCGATCAGCAGGAAAAGAAACTGCGCGAGAGCATGGCCAATACCGGGGTTGAAGTTCAGCGCCAGGGCGACCAGATCAAGCTGATCATGCCGGGCAACATTACCTTCGCCACCAACTCGGACGCGATCTCCAGCAGCTTCTACCAGCCGTTGAACAACCTGGCCAACTCGCTCAAGCAGTTCAACCAGAACACGATCCAGATCGTCGGTTATACCGACAGTACGGGCAGCCGTCAGTTGAACATGGACCTGTCCCAGCGTCGTGCGCAGAGCGTGGCCAACTACCTGACGTCCCAGGGCGTCAACGGGGCCAACCTGAGCGCACGCGGTGCCGGCCCGGATAACCCGATTGCCAGCAACGCCGACGTCAACGGCCGCGCCCAGAACCGTCGCGTAGAAGTCAACCTCGGCCCGATCCCAGGCCAGCAGTACGGTCAGCAAGGTACTCAGCAGCAGGCGCCACAGCAGAACAATCAGTTCCAGGGCAACCCGTACTCGCAGTACCAGTAAACATTCGCTGATAAAAGAGGGCGCCTGTGTAAGGCGCCCTTTTTTGTGGCTGCGTGATTACATCAATCGATGTATTCGAACACCTTCACGATTTTCTGCACGCCGGACACACCTTGCACCAGGTTGGCTGCGCGAGTGGCTTCGGCCTGGGTCAGCAGGCCCATCAGGTAGACGATACCGTTGTCGGTCACGACCTTGATGCGCGAACCAGGGATCGCGTTATCGGTGAGCATCTGCGCCTTGATCTTGGTGGTCAGCAGGGCGTCGTTGCTGATGGCCAGCAGGGTGATCGGGTCCATCACCTGCAATTCGTTATGCACTTTCTTTACGCGCTGCACGGCAGCGGCGGCTTGCTCGGCCTGGGCCTTGAGGTCGGCGCGTGGCGTCTGGCCAGCGAGCAGTACGACGCCGTTGAAGCTGGTCACGACGATGCGCGAAGCGCCATTGCCCAGGTCTGGCGCGGCCTTGGCAACGTTGACCTCGACCTTGGTTTCGATCAGCGAGTCATCGATCTTGCTGCCGAAAGTGCGGGTGCCCTTGTCATCCTGAATAGGGGTGTCACGTGTCGCGGTGATGGCCGTGCTGCAGCCGCTGATAGCGAGGCACAGGGTGATGGCCAAAAGGCTGAGGCGGTTAACGGTCATTCTTCACTCCCAAACAGTTGGCTGTCGATCAGATCGCACAGGCAATGGATCGCCAGCAGGTGGACTTCCTGGATACGTGCGGTGACATTGGCCGGGACACGAATTTCCACGTCTTCAGGCAACAGCAGTGAGGCCATGCCGCCGCCATCGCGCCCGGTCAATGCTACGACAATCATTTCGCGATCATGTGCGGCCTGGATCGCTTGAATAATATTCGCCGAGTTGCCGCTGGTGGAAATCGCCAGCAGCACGTCACCCGGTTGGCCCAGGGCGCGGATCTGCTTGGAGAAGATTTCGTTGTAGCTGTAGTCGTTGGCAATCGAGGTGATCGTCGACGAATCGGTGGTCAAGGCAATGGCCGGCAAGCTCGGGCGCTCACGCTCGAAGCGGTTGAGCAGCTCGGACGAAAAATGCTGGGCATCGCCGGCCGAACCGCCGTTGCCGCACGAAAGCATTTTGCCCTCGTTGAGCAAGGCGTTGACCATGACCTGACTGGCTTGCTCGATGTGCGGTGCAAGTACGTCCATCGCCTGTTGCTTGGTGTCGATACTGGCCTGGAAAAGCTGGCGAATTCGGGATTGCATGTCCATCTGTGTGACCTTAAGTAGCGCGGCTGTTTGGCACAGGAATGTGCAGCCCGCAAAGCAAAGAGCAAAAGTGTGTGGTGAAGATGTCCGGCGAATCAGCTGTCGAAGGCATTCTTGAGCCAGTTCAGATCAGCCTGACCAGACGGTGTGCTTTCTATGGCAACCACATCGAAACGGCAGGGGGCGTCGGCCCAGCGATGCTCTTTTTGCAGGAAGCACTGCGCGGCGAGTATCAGCTTCTGACGCTTGCGCCCGTCGATACTGGCGAGCGCGCCACCCCATTGTGCGTGTTTTCTGTAGCGGACTTCGACGAATACTACTGTATCGCCGTCAAGCATGACCAGATCAAGCTCACCGCGTTTACATAACCAGTTCTGCGCCAACAGGCGCAGACCTTGTTGTTGCAAGTACTTCAGGGCTTGCAGTTCGGCGTCCTTGCCGCTTTGTGCGCTGGACCGCTCGGGCATCAGCGCGGCGTGTCCGGCAGGCGCTGGATCTCGCCACCGACAAACTTGGCCCAAGGCATCTGGCGATCAACGCGCTGGTTGGCGCTGATCCCCAGGTTGCCCGACAGGCCATCGACACGGGTGTCTGGCAGCGCCTTGAGTTGCCCCAGGCGCGGCGCCAGGCGGTAGGCGTCGACGCCCATCGCGTACAGGCGGCCGAGGCTGCCATTGGCTTGTGGCCATTGTGCAGCCACCTGGTTGCGCAGCGGGTCGGTGGTGTTGAGCAACCAAGGCGTTTCGCAGAACATCACGTTGGTCATGTCCAGGTACTGGTTCTTGTCGCCGCTCGCGCTGAACACGTGGGACGTGGCGTACACCGGCACGTCGCCTGCGTATTGGAAGTTCAAGGTCGGCTTGATCTGCTGGGCCAATTGCGGGGGCACGGCCATGAAGATGAACTCGATGTCCTGGCGACGCGACGGCTGCGCGGCGACATCGGTGCCGACGGTGCTTTGCAGGCTCTTGGCGCGGCCTTCGCTTTTGCGCAGCTGGAACAGATCGGCAATTTGCTGGGCGAGGGCGACGGGCTGATCGACATACTCAACCCCCATGACCTGGCCGCCATTGGCTTCCCAGTCCTGGCGGAAGGCTTTGTAGACACGCTCACCCCATTCGCCACGCGGAACCATGGCAGCGGCGCGATGCAGGCCGTCGGCACGGGCGCGGCGCGACACTTCGCGGGCTTCGTCTTCAGCGGCCAGGCCGAACTGGAACAGTTGCGCCGGGCTGCGATCAGTCTCGCTGTAGTTCAACGCCAGGGTGGTGATCGGCAACTGCGGGCGGGCACTGAGCTGTTTGACCAACGGCTTCTCCAACGGGCCGACCACCAATTGCACGCCGGCGGCCTGGGCCTTGGCGTAGAAGTCGTCGAGGGAGGTCAGGCGCGAGCTGTCATAGAACTCGATGACCGGTGGCTTCTGCCCGGCCTGTTCGGCCTGGTAGTGCGCCGCCATGAAACCTTCACGCAGCGCTTTGCCGACGGAGGCCAGCGGGCCGTCCTGTGGCAGCAGCAGGGCGATCTTGTTCAGGGGCTGGCTGGCCAGTTCCTTTAGCTTGGTCAGCGGCGTCGGCAGTTGCACGGCAGCCGGGTGCCCAGGGTTCTGTGCCCGCCAGGTGTCGATGGCCGCCTGTTGCTGCTCCAGCGTACCGGCGCCCTTGACCGACTGGGCCAGGGTGATCCAACCGTCCAGCACCGGATTGCCGCTGGCTTGCAGCTGTTCGGCCGGCACAGCGGCAATCAGGGCCCAGATGGCTTCGTGGTTGCTTTTGGCGGCATCACCCGTGAGCAGTGGGGCCATGGCGACACGTTCACGGGCGGCAGCCAGGGTCTGGCCGTCGGCTTCATAAGCGCGGGCGTGCACGCTGCCGGTACGGATCTGCTGTTCAGGCGGCAGCTCCTTCAGGCTTTGCAGGCTCGGGTGGTTCAAGGCGGTCAGCGCAGCCTTGGGCTGGTTGCGCGCCATGGCCAGTTCGGCGGCCAGGGTGCTGGCAAACACTTGCGCGGCGGGCTTGAGGACATCCAGGGGCACTTGCGCAAGAATCTGCGACGAGCGCCCGGGGTTGTTCTGCTTGTAGGCCATGTCTGCCGCACTCAGGCGCAGCAACGCGGCCTTTTCTGGCGTCTTGGCGGTGGTGGCCTGTTCGAGCAGTTGCTCGATACTGGCGTCCGGGGTCCGTGGAAGGTCGCCAAGGCTGGACGAGGGCGAGCTGGCGCACGCGGCCAACAAGGCAGCGAGGCAGAGGGCGGAGAGCAGCCGCAGGCAAGCGATCATGTAAGTGTTCCTGATACCGATCAAATTAGCGTGGAATTGTACCCAAGCACTGGCCCAGGCGCGATGTTACTGGCGTGAAACCGTCGATTTAGGTCGTGCAAATGTTGCAACTGGCACCAAACGGCTGAAAAGGCATCGGCCGTGATGGCATATTTTCAAGGCGCCTACGCGCTACAATGTCGCTTTTGCCAACCATCGAGGTGTGCGTTTTGACTGCTCCAGGTCCTTTGAATTCCACTGCAGGCTCGCTTTTTGTCGTGGCGACGCCCATTGGCAACCTGGACGACATCAGTGCCCGGGCACTGAAAGTGTTGCGCGAGGTTAAATTGATCGCGGCTGAAGACACGCGGCACTCCCAGCGTTTGATGCAGCATTTTGGTATCAGCACGCCATTAGCCGCCTGCCACGAACACAACGAGCGCGAAGAAGGCAGCCGTTTTATCGTGCGCCTGTTGGCCGGCGACGATGTGGCGCTGATCTCCGACGCGGGCACGCCACTGATCTCCGACCCTGGCTACCATCTGGTGCGCCAGGCGCGGGCCGCTGGTATCAATGTAGTGCCTGTTCCGGGAGCGTGCGCGCTGATTGCGGCATTGTCGGCGGCGGGCCTGCCGTCGGATCGTTTTATTTTCGAGGGTTTCCTGCCGGCCAAGGCCATAGGACGGCGCGCGCGGCTGCAAGCGTTAAAGGAAGAACCGCGCACCTTGATCTTCTATGAAGCCCCCCATCGCATCCTCGAATGCCTGCAGGACATGGAGCTGGTGTTTGGCGGCGCGCGCCTGGCACTGCTGGCCCGTGAGCTGACCAAGACCTTCGAAACCCTCAAGGGCTTGCCGCTGGAAGAGCTGCGTGCGTTTGTCGAAGGCGACAGCAATCAGCAGCGCGGCGAGTGTGTGGTGCTGGTCGCAGGCTGGACCGCGCCTGAGGACGAAGATGCGGTGGGCAGCGAGGCCATGCGCATCCTGGACCTGCTGCTCAAGGAGATGCCCCTCAAGCGTGCGGCCGCCCTGGCGGCGGAAATCACCGGGGTGCGCAAGAACCTGTTGTATCAAGCGGCGCTGGATAAACAAAAAGACGAATAGTTCCGGGGTTGAACCGGTATTCCGTCTGAACGTGATGGCAATTCTGAACTTTTATTACTTGTCCTAAGTCCGCCGTGCCGTTAACCTGCGCGGCGGAGAGTCGATTGGACAGTCGCTGCCCTCTATGAAAATTAGGGGGGGGAGGAAAGTCCGGGCTCCATAGGGCGAAGTGCCAGGTAATGCCTGGGAGGCGTGAGCCTACGGAAAGTGCCACAGAAAATAACCGCCTAAGCACTTCGGTGCCGGTAAGGGTGAAAAGGTGCGGTAAGAGCGCACCGCACGACTGGCAACAGTTCGTGGCTAGGTAAACCCCACTTGGAGCAAGACCAAATAGGGTCCCAAGGCGTGGCCCGCGCTGGGACCGGGTAGGTTGCTAAAGATGTCCAGTGATGGCCATCGTAGACGAATGACTGTTCAAGACAGAACCCGGCTTATAGATCGACTCTCCACCTTTTTCCTTCTGTCCGAATCTCGGGCAGAAAGCCGGTAGTAACGCAAGAATCCCTCCCTGCCAAATCATTGGCAGATGCATCTTCGTAATACCAAAAAAATCTTACTCTTAATAAATCACTTTAACTTTAGGCCATAGCTCTTTGAGCTATTTGTGCTTGATGAGCCAAAAACATCGCCGAACTCTGGTTTCTCCTCCTTTTACGCTCCTAAATCTCCGTTCTGTAAGGCTTTTCCTTGAATCCGCGCCTTGACGGTGTGGTGGGCGCATTCCTATAGTGTGCGCAAGTGGCGGAAAGTGGCACAAAGTGGGTTTTTTGAACGTAAAACGCTAAAATTTGGAGAAACGCATCTGTGTTTCGCGGAGCTAACGCTATCAGTCTCGATGCAAAAGGCCGTCTCGCCATGCCGAGCCGGTATCGTGACGAGCTCATTTCGCGAAGTTCCGGACAGTTGATCATCACTATCGATGCCGTTGACCCTTGTTTATGTGTTTACCCGCTCGATGAGTGGGAGTTGATTGAAACCAAATTGCGCGCCCTGCCTTCATTGCGTGAAGAGAACCGCCGCCTGCAGCGTTTGCTGATTGGTAACGCCGTCGACCTTGAACTCGATGGCAGTGGTCGTTTCCTGGTGCCGCCGCGCTTGCGCGAGTACGCCAAGCTGGACAAGCGCGCAATGCTGGTCGGCCAACTGAACAAGTTCCAATTGTGGGACGAAGATGCCTGGGATGCTGTTTCTGCAGCTGACCTGGCTGCTATTCAACAACCGGGCGCCATGCCTGATGAACTGCGTGATTTGATCCTGTGACTATTGATAGCGGCTTTAACCACATCACCGTACTGCTTGACGAAGCCGTTGAGGCTCTCGCCGTACGCGCGGATGGCTGCTATCTGGACGGCACGTTCGGCAGGGGCGGGCATAGCCGGTTGATACTCAGCCAGCTCGGGTCCGACGGCAAACTCCTCGGGTTCGACAAAGACCCCCAAGCGATTGCCACCGGGCAAGCGCTAGCGGCCGAAGACGGCCGCTTTGTCGTTGTGCAGCGCAGCTTTGCCGAGCTGGGTGCCGAAGTCGCCGAGCGCGGTATGGCGGGCAAGGTGGCCGGGGTTTTGCTCGACCTGGGCGTGTCCTCGCCGCAACTCGATGACCCGGAGCGCGGCTTCAGTTTCATGAACGACGGTCCGCTCGATATGCGCATGGACCCGACCCGTGGCGTCAGCGCCGCACAGTTCATTGCCACCGCGCCGGTGGAAGAAATCGCCCGTGTGTTCAAGGAATACGGTGAAGAACGCTTCGCCGGCCGCATGGCGCGTGCCGTGGTCGAGCGTCGCGAAATCCAGCCGTTCGAACGCACTGCCGACCTGGCCGAAGTGCTGAAGGTCGCCAACCCTGCGTGGGAAAAGGGCAAGAACCCGGCGACCCGTGCGTTCCAGGGCCTGCGTATTCACGTCAATAACGAATTGGGCGACCTGGAGGCCGGCCTCGAGGCTGCTCTCGAGGCGCTGGAAGTGGGCGGTCGCCTGGTGGTGATCAGCTTCCACTCCCTGGAAGACCGTATCGTCAAACTGTTCATGCGTCGCCTGGTCAAGGGCGAATCCGACAACCTGCCGCGCAACCTGCCGGTACGTTTCGAAGCCTTTGTGCCGAAAATCAAAATCCATGGCAAAGCGCAGTTCGCCTCCGAAGCCGAGCTCAAGGCCAACCCACGTTCCCGTAGCGCCGTCATGCGTGTCGCGGAGAAGTTGCGGTGAGCAAGCTTTTCGCCAAGCCCCTCCCGGGCGGCAGCTTCTTTATGTTGCTGCTGTTTGTTGGCGTGCTGATATCCGCGATTGCGGTGTCCTACAGCGCCCACTACAACCGCCAGCTGCTCAATACCCTGTACGGGGAACTGAGTGTGCGCGACAAAGCCCAGGCGGAATGGGGCCGGTTGATCCTGGAGCAAAGCACTTGGACAGCCCACAGCCGCATCGAAGTGCTGGCGACTGAACAGTTGAAAATGCACATCCCGGGCGCGGCCGAAGTCCGCATGGTGGCGCCATGATGAAACTCGAAGGCGCACTCTACCCCTGGCGCTTCCGCCTGATGCTCGGCTTGCTGGCATTGATGGTGGGGGCGATCGCCTGGCGGATCATCGACCTGCAAGTGGTCGACCGTGACTTCCTGATCGGCCAGGGTGATGCCCGCAGCCTGCGTCACATCCCGATTCCTGCGCACCGCGGCCTGATCACCGACCGTAACGGCGAACCGCTGGCCGTCAGTACCCCGGTCACCACCCTGTGGGCCAACGCCAAGGAGTTGCAGGTCGCCAAGGATCGCTGGCCGGCGCTTGCCGCCGCGCTGGGGCAAGACCCGAAAGCCTTGGCCGAGCGCCTGGAAGCCCAGGCCAACAAAGAATTCATCTACCTGGTTCGCGGCCTTACCCCCGAACAAGGCCAGCAAGTGCTCGACCTTAAAGTCCCCGGTGTCTACGGCATCGAGGAATTCCGTCGTTTCTACCCGGCCGGTGAAACCACCGCGCACATGGTCGGCTTTACCGACATCGACGACCACGGCCGCGAAGGGGTGGAACTCGCCTACGATGAATGGCTCGCCGGGGTTCCCGGCAAACGACAAGTCATCAAGGATCGGCGCGGCAGACTGATCAAGGATGTCCAAGTCACCAAAAACGCCAAGGCCGGTAAGCCCTTGGCGTTGTCGATTGACCTGCGCCTGCAATACCTGGCCAACCGCGAGCTGCGTAACGCGATCATCGAGAACGGTGCCAAGGCCGGCAGCCTGGTGATCATGGACGTCAAGACCGGCGAGATCCTCGCCATGGTCAACCAGCCGACCTACAACCCCAACAACCGTCGCAACCTGCAGCCGGCGATGATGCGCAACCGCGCCATGATCGACGTGTTCGAGCCGGGTTCGACCATGAAAGCCATTTCCATGAGTGCCGCCCTCGAAACCGGACGCTGGAAACCCAGCGACAAGGTCGAGGTGTATCCGGGTACGTTGCAGTTGGGCAAATACACCATTCGTGACGTGTCCCGTACCGAAGGTCCGGTGCTGGATCTGACAGGTATCCTGATCAACTCCAGTAACGTGGGCATGAGTAAGGTCGCCTTCGATATCGGCGGCGAAACCATTTATCACCTGGCGCAGAAGATCGGTTTGGGCCAGCCCACCGGTCTGGATTTCCCAGGCGAGCGCGTGGGCAACCTGCCGAACTACCGCGACTGGAAAAAGGCCGAGACCGCCACGCTTTCCTATGGTTACGGCCTGTCGGTGACGGCGATCCAACTGGCCCATGCCTTCTCTGTATTGGCAAATAACGGCCGCATGGTTCCGCTGAGCCTGATCCATGTCGACGAAGCGCCGAAAGCCACCCAGGTGATCCCGGAAAACGTCGCCAAGACCATGCAAGGCATGCTGCAACAAGTGATCGAAGCGCCACGCGGTGTGTTCCGTGCCCAGGTGCCGGCGTATCACGTGGCCGGCAAGTCGGGTACTGCGCGTAAGACGTCGGTGGGCACCAAGGGCTACGCGGAAAACTCCTACCGTTCGCTGTTTGCCGGTTTCGGCCCGATGAGCGACCCACGCTACGCCATCGTGGTGGTGATCGATGAGCCAAGCAAAGCCGGTTACTTCGGTGGCCTGGTCTCGGCGCCGGTGTTCAGCAAAGTGATGTCCGGCACCCTGCGTCTGATGAACATCACGCCGGACAACCTGCCGCCGACTCAACAAGCGAACGCCGGTCCACCGGCCGCTGCTGTAAAAGCCAATGGAGGGCGCGGCTGATGTCTCTTAGCCTGAACAAGATTTTTGCCCACGCCGGTCGCGATCTGTTGATCCGCGAGTTGAGCCTGGACAGCCGCAATGTACGCGCCGGTGACCTGTTCCTGGCGGTGCCTGGCGGCAAATTCGATGGGCGTGCACATATCGCCGACGCCCTGCAACGCGGCGCGGCTGCCGTGGCCTACGAAGTGGAAGGCGCCACCGTGCTGCCGATCACCGATGTCCCGCTGATTCCGGTCAAGGGGTTGGCCAAACAGCTCTCGGACATCGCCGGGCGTTTCTATGGCGAGCCAAGTCGACATCTCAACCTGGTTGGCGTTACCGGCACCAACGGCAAGACCAGCGTCACCCAATTGATTGCCCAGGCCCTTGACCTGCTGGGGCAACACTGCGGCATCGTCGGCACCCTGGGCACGGGTTTCTACGGCGCGCTGCACAGCGGCCTGCACACCACGCCGAACCCGATTGCCGTGCAAGCGACCCTGGCCGACCTGAAAAAGGCCGGCGCCAAGGCGGTTGCCATGGAAGTGTCGTCCCACGGTTTGCACCAGGGTCGGGTTGCTGCCCTGGCGTTTGATGTGGCGGTGATGACCAACCTGTCCCGCGATCACCTCGACTACCACGGCACCATGGAAGCCTACGCGGCCGAGAAGGCCAAGCTGTTCGCCTGGAACGACTTGAAGTGCCGCGTGGTGAACCTGGACGACGAGTTCGGTCGCCAACTGGCCGCCGAAGACCGTGAATCACGCCTGATCAGCTACAGCCTGGAAGATTCCAGCGCGTACCTGTATTGCCGCGATGCCCAATTCAATGACGAAGGCGTGCGCGCGACGCTGGTGACGCCCCAGGGCGAACATCATTTGCGCAGCACCTTGCTCGGTCGTTTCAACCTGAGCAATACCCTGGCGGCCGTCGGCGCATTGCTCGGCCTGGATTACGCCCTCGACGAAATCCTGCGTGTGCTGCCCAAGCTGGAAGGCCCGGTCGGTCGCATGCAGCGCCTGGGTGGCGGCAATCAGCCGTTGGTGGTGGTCGATTACGCCCACACCCCGGACGCCCTGGAAAAAGTCCTGGTGGCCCTGCGCCCCCACGCCAAGGGCAAATTGCTGTGCCTGTTTGGTTGCGGTGGTGATCGTGATCGCGGCAAGCGCCCGTTGATGGCTGAGATTGTCGAGCGTCTGGCCGATGGCGTGCTCGTCACCGATGACAACCCACGCAGCGAAGACCCGAGCCAGATTTTCGACGACATCCGCGTCGGCTTCAAAGATGTGTCCAAGGCTACGTTCGTTGCCGGCCGTGGCGCAGCCATTGCCCAATTGATCGCCAGCGCCAGTGCTGACGACGTGGTGGTGCTGGCCGGTAAAGGTCACGAGGACTATCAGGAAATCAACGGCGAGCGCCATGCCTTCTCCGATCTGGTCGAGGCCGATCACGCCTTGACCGCCTGGGAGGTTGCCCATGCTTAAACCGATGACATTCAGCGAACTGACCCAGGCCCTGTCGGCCCGTGTACTGTCCAGCGATTGCCGCTTCGACGGCGTGAGTATCGACAGCCGCAACATCAAGCCGGGGCAACTGTTTGTCGCCCTGGCTGGGCCGCGCTTTGATGGGCACGACTACCTTAATGAAGTCGCCGCCAAAGGTGCCGTGGGTGCCTTGGTGCAGCGCGAAGTCGCGGATTCCACACTGCCGCAACTGCTGGTCGCCGACACCCGCCTGGCCCTTGGCCAATTGGGTGCGTTGAACCGTGCCGCGTTCACCAACCCCGTTGCGGCCATCACGGGATCCAGCGGCAAGACCACGGTCAAGGAGCTGCTCGCTGGTGTGTTGCGCACCCGCGGCCCGGTGCTCGCCACCCGTGGCAACCTGAATAATGATTTTGGCGCACCGCTGACCCTGCTCGAACTGGCCCCGGAACACACCGCGGCGGTGATCGAGCTGGGCGCATCGCGTATCGGCGAAATCGCCTACACCGTGGCGCTGACCAAGCCCCACGTGGCGATCATCAACAATGCCGGAACCGCCCACGTCGGTGAGTTCGGTGGCCCGGAAAAGATCGTCGAAGCCAAGGGTGAAATCCTTGAGGGCCTCGATGCATCGGGCACTGCTGTACTGAATCTTGACGACAAGGCCTTCGAAACCTGGCGTGTACGCGCCGCCGGGCGCAAGGTCCTGACGTTTGCCGTGCTCAATGCTGCGGCTGATTTCCACGCATCCAGCATCACCGTTGATGCCCGTGGTTGCCCTTCCTTTACCTTGCACACCCCGCAAGGCAATGAACACGTGCAGTTGAACCTGCTGGGCAACCATAACGTCGCCAATGCCCTGGCCGCGGCCGCTGCCGCCTACGCCCTGGGCGTGTCGCTGTTCGGTATCGCCACCGGGCTTGGCGCGGTGCAGCCGGTCAAGGGCCGTACCGTGGCGCAGCTGGCAACCAATGGCATGCGCGTGATCGATGACACTTACAACGCCAACCAGTCCTCGGTTTGCGCCGCCATCGACCTGCTTAAAGGCTTCGACGGCCGCAAGGTACTGGTGCTGGGCGATATCGCCGAGCTGGGCGACTGGGCCGAACAGTCCCACCGTGAAGTCGGTGCCTACGCGGCCGGCAAAGTCGACGCGCTGTACGCCGTCGGCCCGAACATGGCTCACGCTGTCAACGCGTTCGGCCCCGGCGCGCTGCATTTCGCGACCCAGGCCGAGCTGATCCAGGCGCTGGCGGCGGCTGAACACGACAAACACACAACCATTTTGATCAAGGGATCGCGCAGCGCGGTGATGGAAAACGTCGTCGCGGCCTTGTGTGGCTCAAGTACGGAGAAACATTAATGCTGCTGCTGCTGGCTGAGTATCTGCAACAGTTCCACAAAGGCTTCGCGGTCTTTCAGTACCTGACCCTGCGCGGGATTCTGGGTGTGCTGACCGCGTTGTGTTTGTCGCTGTTCCTGGGGCCGTGGATGATCCGCACCCTGCAGAACCTGCAAATTGGTCAATCGGTTCGTAATGACGGCCCGCAGTCGCACCTGTCCAAGTCCGGCACCCCGACCATGGGCGGTGCGCTGATCCTGTCATCCATCGGTGTCAGTACTCTGCTGTGGGCCGACCTGCACAACCGCTACGTGTGGACTGTGTTGTTGGTGACGTTGCTGTTCGGCGCCATCGGCTGGGTCGACGACTACCGCAAGGTGATCGAGAAGAACTCCAAGGGCCTGCCAAGCCGCTGGAAGTATTTCTGGCAGTCGGTGTTTGGCCTCGCTGCGGCGATCTTCCTCTACACCACTGCGCCAAGCGCAGTGGAAACGACCCTGATCATCCCGATGCTCAAGGACGCCAGCATTCCCCTGGGCATCGGCTTCGTGGTGCTGACCTACTTCGTGATCGTCGGCTCCAGCAACGCGGTCAACCTCACCGACGGCCTCGACGGCCTGGCGATCATGCCGACGGTGATGGTGGGCGGCGCGCTCGGCATCTTCTGCTACTTGTCGGGTAACGTGAAATTCGCTGAATACCTGCTGATCCCCTATGTACCGGGCGCGGGTGAATTGATTGTGTTCTGCGGTGCGCTGATCGGTGCCGGCCTGGGCTTCCTGTGGTTCAACACGTACCCAGCGCAAGTGTTCATGGGCGACGTCGGCGCACTGGCGCTGGGCGCGGCCCTGGGCACCATCGCGGTGATCGTTCGCCAGGAAATCGTGCTGTTCATCATGGGCGGTGTGTTCGTGATGGAAACCCTGTCGGTGGTCATCCAGGTGGCGTCCTTCAAATTGACCGGGCGTCGTGTGTTCCGCATGGCGCCGATTCACCACCACTTTGAACTCAAGGGCTGGCCCGAGCCACGCGTGATTGTCCGCTTCTGGATCATCACCGTGATTCTGGTGCTGATTGGCCTTGCCACCCTGAAACTGAGGTAGAAACGAGTGTCCCTGATCGCTTCAGACCACTTCCGCATCGTTGTCGGCCTCGGCAAGAGCGGCATGTCCCTGGTTCGCTTCCTGGCGAACCGGGGCACGTCGTTTGCCGTGGCCGATACGCGGGAAAATCCACCGGAGCTGGTCACGCTGCGCCGTGACTACCCGCACGTGGAAGTGCGTTGTGGCGAGCTGGATGTCGAGTTTCTGTGCCGTGCCGATGAGCTCTACGTGAGCCCTGGCCTGGCCCTGGCGACGCCGGCCCTGCAAGCCGCCGCTGCCCGTGGCGTGAAGCTGTCCGGCGATATCGACCTGTTCGCCCGTAATGCCAAGGCGCCGATCGTGGCCATCAGCGGCTCCAACGCGAAAAGCACCGTGACCACCCTGGTCGGCGAGATGGCGGCTGCGGCCGGCAAGCGTGTGGCCGTGGGCGGCAACCTCGGTACACCCGCGCTGGACTTGCTCAGCGACGACATCGAGCTGTACGTGATGGAGCTGTCGAGCTTCCAGTTGGAAACCACCCACGACCTGGGTGCCGAAGTGGCAACCGTGTTGAACGTGAGTGAGGACCACATGGACCGCTACAGCGGCCTGCCGGCGTACCACCTGGCCAAGCACCGGATCTTCCGTGGCGCACGGCAAGTGGTGGTCAACCGCCAGGATGCCCTGAGCCGTCCGCTGATGGGCGAGGGCCTGCCCTGCTGGACCTTCGGCCTCGGCAAACCCGATTTCAAAGCCTTCGGCATCCGCGAAGAGAGCGGCGAGAAATACCTCGCCTTCGAATTCCAGAACCTGATGCCGGTGCGCGAGCTGAAAATTCGTGGCGCCCATAACCAGTCCAACGCCCTGGCGGCTTTGGCGCTGGGGCATGCCGTCGGCCTGCCATTTGACGCCATGCTCTCGGCGCTGCGCAGCTTTGGCGGCCTCGAGCATCGCTGCCAGTGGGTGCGCGACCTTGATGGCGTCAGCTATTACAACGATTCCAAGGCCACCAACGTCGGTGCAGCCCTGGCAGCCATCGAGGGCCTTGGCGCCGATATCGACGGCAAGCTGGTGCTGATCGCCGGTGGCGACGGCAAGGGTGCCGACTTCAAGGACCTTAAAGGCCCGGTGGCTGAACATTGCCGCGCCGTGGTGCTGATGGGCCGTGATTCCGATCTGATTGCCGTCGCCCTCGGTGACGCTGTACCGCAAGTGCGCGCTACGTCCCTGGACGACGCCATTGCGCAATGTAAAGCCCTGGCCCAGCCGGGCGATGCGGTGCTGCTGTCGCCAGCCTGCGCCAGTTTCGACATGTTCAAGAACTACGAAGAGCGCGGCCAGCTGTTCGCCCGCGCCGTGGAGGCCTTGGCATGAGCATCAACTTTAGAAACATTATCAAGCCGTACCCCTCGCCGATCATCACCGGGCGCGGTATCGACCTCGATTTCCCGATGCTGGCAGGTTGCCTGGCGCTGCTGGGCCTGGGCCTGGTGATGATCACCTCGGCGTCGTCCGAAGTGGCCGCCGTGCAGTCGGGCAATACCCTGTACATGATGATCCGTCACCTGGTGTATCTGGTGATCGGCCTCGGCGCGTGCATCGTCACCATGATGATCCCCATCGCCACCTGGCAACGCCTGGGCTGGCTGATGCTGATCGGAGCGTTCGGCTTGCTGATCATGGTGATCCTGCCCGGCATCGGCCGCGAGGTGAACGGTTCGATGCGCTGGATCGGCTTCGGTGCCTTCAACGTGCAGCCGTCGGAAATCGCCAAGGTGTTCGTGGTGATCTACCTGGCCGGCTACCTCGTACGCCGCCAGAAAGAAGTGCGCGAGAGCTGGATGGGTTTCTTCAAGCCGTTCATCGTGCTGCTGCCCATGGCTGGCCTGCTGCTGATGGAGCCCGACTTCGGTGCCACCGTCGTGATGATGGGCGCTGCTGCGGCGATGCTGTTCCTCGGCGGTGTGGGGCTGTTCCGCTTCACCTTGATGGTGGTGCTGGCCGTGGCGGCCGTGACCGTCCTGGTGCAGGCACAACCCTATCGGATGGCCCGTCTGATCACCTTTACCGACCCCTGGTCCGACCAGTTCGGCTCCGGCTACCAGTTGACCCAGGCGCTGATCGCCTTCGGTCGCGGCGAGTGGCTGGGTGTAGGCCTGGGCAACAGTGTGCAGAAGCAGTTCTACCTGCCGGAAGCGCACACCGACTTCGTATTCTC
Organism: Pseudomonas allii; assembly: GCF_055380095.1. NCBI lineage: Bacteria > Pseudomonadati > Pseudomonadota > Gammaproteobacteria > Pseudomonadales > Pseudomonadaceae > Pseudomonas > Pseudomonas allii. The sequence continues at coordinate 1,057,688 of NZ_AP039450.1, forward strand.
GGTACTCGCCGAAGAACTCGGCGTGGTGGGTTCGCTGTGCACGGTCGCGCTGTTTGTGTTCGTGTGTGTACGCGGCATGTACATCGGCCTGTGGGCCGAGAAGGCCAAACAGTATTTCGCCGCCTATGTGGCGTACGGCTTGTCGTTCCTGTGGATCGGCCAGTTCCTGATCAATATCGGTGTGAACGTCGGCCTGTTGCCGACCAAGGGCCTGACCTTGCCGTTCCTCAGTTATGGCGGCAGTTCGTTGGTGATCTGCTGCGCGTGCCTGGGTTTGTTGCTGCGCATCGAGTGGGAGAGTCGAACTCACCTGGGCAGCGAAGAGATGGAGTTCAGCGAAAGCGACTTCGCCGAGGAGCCGACCCATGGGCGCTAACGTGCTGATCATGGCGGGCGGCACCGGGGGCCACGTGTTCCCGGCCCTGGCCTGTGCGCGGGAATTCCAGAACCGTGGCTACACCGTGCACTGGCTGGGTACGCCGCGCGGTATCGAAAACGAGCTGGTGCCGAATGCTGGTGTGCCGCTGCACCTGATCAACGTCACCGGGCTGCGTGGCAAGGGCAAGTTGTCCCTGCTCAAGGCGCCGTTCGTGTTGCTCAAGGCGGTGTGGCAGGCGCGCAAGATCATTCGTGAACTGAAGCCGGTGTGTGTGCTCGGTTTTGGTGGGTATGTGACCGGCCCGGGTGGCGTCGCCGCCAAGCTCGCCGGTGTGCCGGTGATCGTGCACGAACAGAACGCCGTCGCCGGCACGGCCAACCGCCTGCTGGTGCCCTTGGCGGCGCGGGTGTGCGAGGCCTTTCCGAAGACCTTTAGTGCATCGGACAAGTTGCGCACCACCGGCAACCCGGTGCGTACCGAACTGTTCATGGGCATCGCCCGTGAAGCGTTGGCCGGGCGCAAGGCGCACCTGCTGGTCATGGGCGGCAGCCTGGGCTCCGAGCCTTTGAACAAACTGCTGCCGGAAGCCCTGGCACAACTGCCTGTGGAGATGCGTCCAGAGATCTTCCACCAGGCTGGCAAGAGCCACGGTGAAGTCACCGCCACGCGCTATCGCGAGGCCGGTGTGGAGGCGAACGTACAGCCCTTCATCAAAGACATGGCCCATGCCTATGGCTGGGCCGACCTGGTGGTCTGCCGCTCCGGTGCGCTGACCGTCAGTGAACTGGCCGCCGCCGGTCTGCCGTCCTTGCTGGTGCCTTTGCCCCATGCGATCGACGATCACCAGACCCGCAACGCTGAATATTTGGCCGGGGAGGGCGCTGCCGTCCTGCTGCCGCAAAGAACGACTGGCGCCGCCGACTTGGCCGCACGCCTGACCGAGGTATTGATGCAACCGGAACGACTCAACAGCATGGCGAGCACCGCAAGCCGCCTGGCCAAACCTGACGCAACCCGCACCGTGGTCGATATCTGCCTGGAGGTGGCCCATGGTTGAGAATCAGAAAGCCATGCCGCAACCGGAAATGCGCCGCATCCGTCGCATCCACTTCGTCGGTATCGGCGGCGTGGGCATGTGCGGCATTGCCGAAGTACTGCTGAACCTGGGCTACCAGGTGTCCGGCTCCGACTTGAAAGAGTCGCCGGTCACCGACCGCCTGAAGTCGTTCGGCGCGCAGATCTTTATCGGCCACCGTGCCGAGAACGCCGCCGAGGCCGATGTGCTGGTGGTGTCCAGCGCCGTGAACACCTCCAACCCGGAAGTGGCCACTGCCCTTGAGCGCCGCATTCCCGTGGTGCCTCGCGCCGAGATGCTGGCCGAGCTGATGCGCTATCGCCATGGTATCGCCGTCGCCGGTACCCACGGCAAAACCACCACCACCAGTCTGATCGCCTCGGTGTTCGCCGCCGGTGGCCTGGACCCGACGTTCGTCATCGGTGGCCGCCTGAATGCGGCCGGCACCAATGCCCAGCTCGGCACCAGCCGCTACCTGATCGCCGAAGCCGATGAAAGCGATGCGAGCTTCCTGCATTTGCAACCGCTGGTGGCCGTGGTCACCAACATCGACGCCGATCACATGGCGACCTACGGCGGTGACTTCAACAAGCTGAAGAAAACCTTCGTCGAGTTCCTGCACAACCTGCCGTTCTACGGTCTGGCGGTGGTGTGCCTGGACGATCCGGTGGTGCGCGAAATCCTGCCGCTGGTCAAGCGCCCGACCGTGACCTACGGCTTCAGCGAAGACGCCGACGTGCGCGCGATCAATGTGCGCCAGGAAGGCATGCAAACCTTCTTCACTGTGCTGCGTCCGGACCGTGAACCGCTGGACGTCTCGGTGAACATGCCGGGCAACCACAACGTACTCAATTCCTTGGCGACCATCTGCATCGCCACCGACGAGGGCGTCAGCGATGAAGCCATCGTCGAAGGCCTGTCGCGCTTTGCCGGCGTGGGCCGTCGCTTCCAGGTCTACGGCGAACTGCCGGTGGATGGCGGCAACGTGATGCTGGTGGACGACTACGGGCACCACCCGACCGAAGTCGCCGCCGTGATCAAGGCCGTGCGTGGCGGCTGGCCGGAGCGTCGCCTGGTGATGGTGTACCAGCCGCACCGCTACAGCCGTACCCGCGACCTGTACGACGATTTCGTCAATGTACTGGCCGATGCCAACGTGCTGTTGTTGATGGAAGTCTACCCGGCCGGTGAAGAACCGATCCCGGGCGCCGACAGCCGCAAGCTGTGCAACAGCATCCGTCAGCGTGGCCAGTTGGACCCGATCTACATCGAGCGTGGCGTGGACCTGGCGCCAATCGTCAAGCCGCTGCTGCGTGCCGGCGACATCCTGCTGTGCCAGGGCGCCGGTGACATTGGTGGCCTTGCGCCGAAATTGCTGGCGAGCCCGCTGTTTGCGGCAAAAAAGGGAGCGGCGAAATGATCACTGACTACGCCTCCCTGTTTTCCACGATCACGCCTGCCGACTTCGGTCGCGTAGCCGTATTGTTCGGCGGCAAGAGCGCCGAGCGCGAAGTGTCGCTCAAGTCCGGCAACGCCGTGCTCGAAGCGTTGCAAAGTGCCGGCGTGAACGCGTTCGGTATCGACGTGGGCGATGACTTCCTCGCCCGCCTGCAGGCCGAGAAGATCGACCGCGCCTTCATCATCCTCCACGGCCGTGGCGGTGAAGACGGCAGCATGCAAGGCCTGCTGGAGTGTGCCGGCATCCCTTATACCGGCAGCGGCATCCTGGCTTCGGCGCTGGCGATGGACAAGTTGCGCACCAAGCAGGTGTGGCACAGCCTGGGCATTCCGACCCCGCGTCATAGTGTGCTGTGCAGCGAAGACGATTGTATTTCTGCAGCCAAGGAACTGGGCCTGCCTTTGATCGTCAAACCTGCCCATGAAGGCTCCAGTATCGGCATGGCCAAAGTGAACTCGGCCGCCGAATTGATCGACGCATGGAAAGCGGCAAGTACCTACGATTCGCAAGTGTTGGTGGAACAGTGGATCCAGGGTCCCGAGTACACCATCGCCACCCTGCGTGGCCAGGTATTGCCGCCTATCGCATTGGGCACGCCCCACACCTTTTACGACTACGACGCCAAGTACCTGGCTTCCGATACCCAGTACCGGATCCCGTGCGGCCTCGACGCAGCCAAGGAACAGGAATTGATGGACCTCACGGCGAAAGCCTGTGAGGCGCTGGGTATCGCCGGTTGGGCGCGGGCAGACGTGATGCAGGATGACCAAGGGAGTTTCTGGTTCCTGGAAGTCAATACCGCACCGGGCATGACCGACCACAGCCTGGTACCTATGGCCGCTCGCGCTGCGGGCCTGGATTTCCAGCAACTGGTGCTGGCGATCCTGGCTGCAAGCATTGAGCAACGAGGCTAAGGACATGAAAGGCGCATCGCTTCGTCATCAGCCCCCACAAGCACCGAGCCGCAAGCCGGTGCCACGGGGTGCCAGCCGAATGGTGGCTAAAGAGCCGATGTCGGCGCGCCTGCCGAAAGCCAACTTTGGTTTCCTCAAGGCGCTGTACTGGCCGGTACTGCTAGTGGTGCTGGGCTTCGGAACCTACGAGGGCGCACAGCGTCTGTTGCCGTATGCCGACCGGCCGATCACCAAGATCAGCGTGCAGGGCGACTTGAGCTACATCAGCCAGCAAGCGGTACAGCAGCGCATCGGCCCGTACCTGGCGGCGAGCTTCTTTACCATCGACCTGGCCGGCATGCGCTCGGAGCTGGAACAGATGCCGTGGATCGCCCACGCCGAAGTCCGCCGCGTATGGCCGGACCAGGTGACGATCCGCCTGGAAGAGCAACTGCCCGTGGCCCGTTGGGGTGACGAAGCGCTGTTGAACAACCAGGGCCAGGCGTTCACCCCGCGTGAGCTGGCCAACTACGAGCACCTGCCGCAGCTCTTCGGGCCGCAGCGGGCGCAGCAGCAAGTGATGCAGCAGTACCAGGCCTTGAGCCAGATGCTGCGGCCATTGGGCTTCTCCATTGCACGCCTGGAACTGCGTGAACGGGGCAGCTGGTTTTTGACGACCGGGGCAGGCAGTTCCGGCCCGGGCATCCAGTTGTTGCTGGGACGCGACCGCTTGGTGGAAAAGATGCGCCGTTTCATTGCCATCTACGACAAGACCTTGAAAGAACAGATTACGAACATTGCGAGCGTCGACCTGCGTTACGCCAACGGCCTTGCCGTCGGCTGGCGTGAACCGGCAGCGCCCACGGCAGCGCAACCCGCTGTCGCGAAGAATTAAGAAGAGGCAGGACCCATGGCAAACGTGCAAAGCGGCAAAATGATCGTCGGTCTCGATATCGGCACCTCCAAGGTGGTGGCGCTGGTGGGCGAGGTCGGGGAAGACGGTGTCATCGAAATCGTCGGTATTGGCACGCATCCGTCCCGGGGCCTGAAGAAGGGCGTGGTGGTGAACATCGAGTCCACCGTGCAATCGATCCAGCGCGCCATCGAAGAAGCGCAGCTGATGGCCGGTTGCCGGATCCACTCGGCGTTCGTCGGCGTGGCGGGTAACCATATCCGCAGCCTGAACTCCCACGGCATCGTGGCGATCCGCGACCGCGAAGTCAGCTCGGCCGACCTCGAGCGCGTGCTCGACGCCGCCCAGGCTGTGGCGATCCCGGCTGACCAGCGCGTGCTGCATACCCTGCCGCAGGACTACGTGATCGACAACCAGGAAGGCGTGCGCGAGCCCCTGGGCATGTCGGGCGTACGCCTGGAAGCCAAGGTCCACGTAGTGACCTGCGCCGTCAACGCTGCACAGAACATCGAAAAATGCGTGCGTCGCTGCGGCCTGGAAATCGACGACATCATTCTCGAGCAGTTGGCCTCGGCCTACTCGGTACTGACCGACGACGAAAAAGAGCTGGGCGTGTGCCTGGTCGATATCGGCGGCGGCACCACCGACATCGCGATCTTCACCGAGGGTGCGATCCGTCACACCGCCGTGATCCCGATTGCCGGTGACCAGGTGACCAACGACATCGCCATGGCGTTGCGTACACCGACCCAGTACGCCGAAGAAATCAAGATCCGCTACGCCTGCGCCCTGGCCAAGCTGGCCGGTGCCGGCGAGACCATCAAGGTGCCGAGCGTGGGCGATCGTCCACCGCGCGAACTGTCGCGCCAGGCCCTGGCCGAAGTGGTCGAGCCACGCTACGACGAGCTGTTCACCCTGATCCAGGCTGAACTGCGTCGCAGCGGCTACGAAGATTTGATCCCGGCCGGCATCGTGCTGACCGGTGGTACCTCGAAAATGGAAGGCGCGGTCGAACTGGCCGAGGAAATCTTCCACATGCCGGTCCGTCTGGGTGTGCCCCATGGCGTGAAGGGCCTGGGCGACGTGGTACGCAACCCGATTTATTCCACCGGCGTGGGCTTGCTGTTGTACGGGCTGCAAAAGCAGACCGACGGCATTTCCCTGTCGGGCCCGAGCAACCGTGACAGCTACCGCAGCGACGACGAGGCCAAGGCGCCGTTGTTCGAGCGCTTGCAGGCATGGGTCAAGGGCAACTTCTAACGATTTACCGCGACACCGCAACACCGTTGTAAGCAGTAGGCGAAAAAACTAGAGAAATGAAAGGAGAGGGAACATGTTCGAACTCGTAGACAACATCCCCGCAAGCCCGGTCATCAAAGTGATCGGTGTCGGCGGTGGCGGCGGCAACGCTGTCAACCATATGGTCAAGAGCAACATTGAAGGCGTTGAATTCATCTGCGCCAACACTGATGCCCAGGCGCTGAAAAGCATCGGCGCGCGGACCATCCTGCAATTGGGCACTGCGGTGACCAAGGGCCTCGGCGCTGGCGCCAACCCGGAAGTCGGCCGTCAAGCCGCGCTGGAAGACCGCGAGCGTATCGCTGAAGTGCTGCAAGGCACCAACATGGTGTTCATCACCACCGGCATGGGCGGCGGTACTGGTACCGGTGCTGCGCCGATCATTGCCGAAGTGGCCAAGGAAATGGGCATTCTGACGGTTGCTGTCGTGACCCGTCCGTTCCCGTTCGAAGGTCGCAAGCGCATGCAGATCGCCGACGAAGGCATCCGCCTGCTGTCTGAAAGCGTCGACTCGTTGATCACCATCCCCAACGAGAAGCTGCTGACCATCCTGGGCAAGGACGCAAGCCTGCTGTCCGCTTTCGCCAAGGCTGACGATGTACTGGCCGGTGCCGTTCGCGGTATCTCCGACATCATCAAGCGCCCAGGCATGATCAACGTCGACTTTGCCGACGTGCGTACCGTGATGAGCGAAATGGGCATGGCGATGATGGGCACTGGCTGCGCCAGCGGTCCGAACCGTGCACGTGAAGCCACTGAAGCGGCCATCCGCAACCCGTTGCTGGAAGACGTGAACCTGCAAGGCGCACGCGGCATCCTGGTGAACATCACCGCCGGTCCTGACCTGTCCCTGGGTGAGTACTCCGACGTGGGTAGCATCATCGAAGCCTTCGCTTCCGAGCACGCCATGGTCAAGGTCGGTACCGTTATCGATCCGGACATGCGCGACGAGCTGCACGTGACCGTGGTTGCGACCGGCCTGGGCGCGAAAATCGAGAAGCCTGTGAAGGTCATCGACAACACCCTGCACAACAGCCAGGCCAGCCACGCCAGCCAAGCGGCTGCTGCTCCAGCGCCTTCGCGCCAGGAACTGCCGTCGGTGAACTACCGTGACCTGGACCGTCCGACCGTGATGCGCAACCAGGCTCAGGCCGGTGCTGCGGCGTCCCGTAGCCCGAATCCGCAAGATGACCTGGACTACCTGGACATCCCGGCATTCCTGCGTCGTCAGGCCGATTAATGGAATGTATCAGGGCTATGAAGGTGATTGGTGTTCAGCAAAGGTCTGGTCTGCTATTATCGCCAGCCTTTGTTGATACCAGTTCGCAATTTGCGCTGAAGCGGTCCAAGCCATGATTAAACAACGCACCCTGAAGAATATTATTCGTGCCACAGGTGTAGGTCTGCACTCCGGGGAGAAGGTATACCTGACCCTCAAGCCTGCACCTGTCGACACCGGCATCGTGTTTGTGCGTGCCGACCTGGACCCTGTGGTGCAGATTCCTGCTCGCGCGGAAAACGTTGGCGAAACCACTATGTCGACCACATTGGTCAACGGTGACGTCAAAGTGGACACGGTGGAGCACTTGCTCTCGGCCATGGCTGGCCTGGGCATCGATAACGCCTACGTCGAGCTCTCCGCGTCCGAAGTCCCGATCATGGATGGCAGCGCTGGACCCTTCGTATTCTTGATTCAATCTGCCGGCCTGGAAGAACAGGACGCAGCCAAGAAGTTCATTCGCATTCTGCGGGAAGTGACAGTAGAAGACGGCGACAAGCGCGCCACCTTCGTCCCGTTCGAAGGCTTTAAAGTGAGCTTTGAGATCGATTTCGATCACCCGGTATTCCGTGACCGCACCCAAAGTGCAAGCGTGGATTTTTCCAGCACTTCGTTCGTAAAAGAAGTCAGCCGCGCCCGTACATTTGGTTTCATGAGTGACATCGAGTACCTGCGCAAGCACAACCTCGCACTCGGCGGCAGCGTTGAAAACGCCATTGTGGTCGACGCGGATGGTGTCCTGAACGAAGACGGCCTTCGCTACGAAGACGAATTCGTGAAGCACAAGATCCTCGATGCAATCGGTGACCTCTACCTGCTGGGCAATAGCCTGATAGGCGAGTTCAAAGGCTTCAAGTCGGGCCACGCCCTTAACAACCAGCTGCTGCGCAAGTTGATTGAGCAGACAGACGCTTGGGAAGTCGTGACCTTCGAAGATGCCAGCACCGCACCGATCTCTTACATGCGTCCCGTTGCGGCGGTGTAAGTAACAACTCTCTTTCTTTAGTTTTAAAGGCTGCCTTCGGGTGGCCTTTTTTTATGCCCACTTTTTCTGACTCTGCCTCGGTTCAGGGGTGGGAGGGGGCTTGCCCCCGATTGCAGCGGGTCAGGCCAGGCATTTGTCACTGATGCACCGCCATCGGGGGCAAGCCCCCTCCCACATTAGGTCGGGTTTATTATTTAGAGGGTTGCGGAATCGACAATGCGGTTTCTTCCGCTGTGCTTGGCCTCATACAGCGCCTGGTCCGCACTCAGCAGCAACGCCTCCAGCGACTGGCGACTGCGCTTGTCCCACGTACTCATGCCAATACTCACCGTAATCGGCTGCTCATCACCCTCCACTCGCGGCAAGTGCTCGACACCGCTGCGGATATGCTCGGCGATCACCGAAGCACCCTTGGCATCGGTCACCGGCAGCACCACTGCAAACTCTTCACCGCCATAGCGTGCCGCCAAGTCGGCCGGGCGGCGGATGTTGGTACCGATCACTTGGGCCACGTTACGTAGTGCCTCATCGCCGCCATGATGACCATGACGGTCGTTGAACGCCTTGAAGTGGTCCACATCGATCATCAGCACCGTGAGCGGCTCGGTCGAGCGTTGGGCGCGGTCCCACTCCAGGCGCAGGCGTTCGTCCAGCACGCGGCGGTTGGCCAGGCCCGTCAACGCATCGGTGGCTGCCAGTTCTGACAGTACCCGTTCAGCGCGCCGCCGCCGTCGCAGTTCCCGGCGTAGCATCCAGGTCAGCCACAACAAACCGGCACAGAGCACTCCGGTTGCACTACTGGTCAGCAGTGCCACGCGACTCCAGGGCGCGAATACGTCCTCGCTGGACAGCGCCACGACCACGATCAGCGGCAGTTCACCGACATTGGTAAAGGTATACAGGCGTTCTTTGCCACTGATGGCAGAGATCGCCTGAAAGCTGCCGCTTCCGTCACGCAGTATTCGCTTGAAGTTGGGTCGGTCACTGAGGTCCTTGTCGATCATGTCGCGTTCGAGCAGCGGCTGCTGGGCCAGGAGAATGCCATTCCTGCTCAGCAGGTTGACGCTGCTGCCGTTGCCGATGGTCAGGGTGTTGAAGAGCTGATCGAAATACGCCAGGCGCATGGTCGCAACCGCCACGCCGGCAAACTCTCCCTTGGAGCCTGACACACGTCGACTGAATGCCATGCGCCAGACCTGGTCGCAGTCGCAACGGACCTTGAACGGCCGACTGATAAACAAGCCGGCGTTGGCGTCCTTGGCATGCACCTGGAAATAATCGCGGCTGGCAAAATTACGTGGCGTGGGCCGCAGCGTGGAGGAGTCGGCGATAACCGTACCGGTGGTGTCCAGCAGCAGGACCTCGCCTTTGAAAGGCGCCGCCGTGGACAAATCAAACTGCACCAGGTGCTGGATATTGGCGGCAACTTGGGACAAGTCTTCGCGTTGCGTGGCCGCAATCAGACCGTTGAGCGCCATGTCATACAGTTCGACGTTACGCAGCACGTCGGCATTGATCAATTGGGCGATGTTGGTGGTAGACCGCTTGGCCGCTTCGAGCGTGCTGGCGTGTTCGCGCATCAACAGCACCGCGACAATGATCACAATCAGGGCGACGCTGAGCCCGCTGCCCAGGATCAGTAACAACTCAGGGTGTGCGGGTGAGGTACGAACAGGGCGTGGACTCATCGGGCAGACTTCAGCGGTGAGGATGCTGGCAGTTTAGTTCTACCCGATGAAAATTAATTACTTGGTTAAAAAGAAAAAATCACCCCTCAGAACACGTTGATCGGATAGTCGACGATCACGCGGTACTCGTCCACATCCCGATCCACCGCCGCGTAGCCATTGCCACCGCGGTTGGTCGCCCATTGCAGGCGCACCGCCAAGTCCTTGGCCTTGCCGCCCTGCACCACGTATTTCACGTCGATGTCGCGTTCCCAGTGCTTGGCATCTTTGCCATCGGCGCTGTACCAGGCGCTGTAGCCACGGCTTTGCGGGTCAACCTTGGTCAGGTCGGTCTTGCCGCTGATATAGGACACCGCCGAGGTCAGGCCTGGCAGGCCGAGGCCGACGAAGTCATAGGCGTACTTGAGCTTCCATGAACGTTCGTTGGGGCCGTTGAAGTCGGAGTACTGCTGGGAGTTGTCTAGGTAGACGCTGTCACCTTGGGCGATGTAGTCGAACGGCGTGTTGCCGTTGACCCGCTGGTAGGTGGCGGTGACGCTGTGGTTGCCCACGCCCACGGTGAAATGCAGGCTGTAGGTGTTGTTGTCGATGCTGCCGAGCAGCGACTGGCCGGTGTCCTGGGTGTGGTAGTAGTGCAGGCCTGGGTTGAGGCTGACCAGGTCATTCAGCGCGTAGGTGTAGTCCAGGTCGTAGTAGTACTGGTTCCACACGTCCTTGAGTTCCGACGCGTAGAGGTTGCTGGTCAGCCCGTCGATGCCGCTGAACGATACGCCGGCCCAGTTCATGTGCTGGCTGTCCGCCGTGTTGGGCAGCGCGCCGTAGCTGGTGCCGATGCGGCGATGGCCGCTCTGGTTGTAGAGCTTGGTGAAACTGGCCTGGCCGCCTTCGAACATCCAGCCGTCGAGACTGTGGTTGGTCACGCTCACGCCACGGAAGGTCTGCGGCAGCATGCGTGTCGCGCCGCCAGCGATCACCGGGTTATTGAGGAACAGGTCGCCGGCCTTCAGCTCGGTATCGAATGCGCGCATTTTCAAGGTGCCGCCTGCCGTGGAGAACGAGCCGGGTGCCTTGCCGTTGCCACCGCCATACGGAAGGATGCTGGAACCATCGGTGCCGCCACCGCCGTCGAGCTTGAGGCCGAGCATGGCATGGGCATCCAGGCCGAAGCCGACGGTGCCTTGGGTGTAGCCGGATTCGAAGATGCCGATGAAACCCTGGCCCCACTCCTTGCTGTCATCGGTGTGGATGTCGCGCCGGTCGCGGTTCATGTAGTAGTTGCGGGTGTTGATTTTGAGGTGGGCGCCTTCGACGAAACCGTCGGCGGGGGTGGTGTCTGCCGCGTGGGCAAGGGAGGTAATCGTTGCGGCTACTGCGAGGAATAACGGGGTGAACGTCAGCGAGTTCTTCACCGGTGGAGCTCCTTTGGTCAATCGGAAACGGCCAATGTCGTGGGGGTGTGCCTGGCCTTTTTTACGGCAAAAAAAAGCCGCTGAAGGTCAGCGGCTTTAAGACAGATTCCCAGTGTAGAGCCCTGGAAATAAGTCGAGGGAAATTCGGGTAAGCGGGAAAGCTGTCTTTGCCGTCGCGCTCATCGATGCGTCAAATTAACGCAGGCGAGCGGTGGAATACAGAGTGTAACAAGATAATGACTGTTGCCCAAATCGCAACAGTGATGGTGTGAAGGGCAATGTGGGAGGGGGCTTGCCCCCGATGGCAGTGTGTCAGCCAGTTCATGGGTAACTGACGCTCCGCTATCGGGGGTGTAGCCCCCTCCCTCAGTTAGACTGCCGCGTCTCAGGAGATTCAGAGGGGCAGGGTAATGCCAAAGGTATTGCCACCGCCGTCGCTGCGTACGAACACATCCCCGCCATGCATCAACGCAATCGCCTTGACGATTGCCAGCCCCAGCCCGTGATTTGCCCCACTGTTGCTGCGCGACGCATCTACCCGATAAAAACGTTCGAACAGGCGCGGCAGGTGCTCGCTGGCAATTGCGTCGCCGGGGTTGGTCACACCGATAGAAACCTGATGCGCCAGCACCTCGATGTTCACTGCAATCACCTGCCCGGGCGCGGTGTGCTGCACCGCATTGCTCAGCAGGTTGATCAGTGCGCGGCGCAGGTGGGCTTTCTCGATCTGCACCACGGCATCCCCGTGGACCTGCACCTGGACCTGGGCGTCTTCGAGGATGAAGTCCAGGTAGTCCAGGGTCGTGGCCACTTCGTCGGCCAGGGAGCTTTCGATCAGCTTGGTGGCCTTGCTGCCTTGGTCGGCGCTGGCGAGGAACAGCATGTCGTTGATGATCGAACGCAGGCGCTCCAGCTCTTCGAGGTTCGATTGCAGTACCTCGAAATAATGCTCGGCCGAGCGCCCTCGGGTCAGCGCCACCTGGGTCTGGCCGATCAGGTTGGTCAGCGGCGAGCGCAGTTCATGGGCCACATCGGCGTTGAACGACTCCAGGCGTGAATAGGCTTGCTCGACGCGGTCGAGGGTGGCGTTGAACGAGTTGACGAACTGGCTCAACTCGGGAGGCAACGGCAACAGTTGCAGGCGCCCGGAGAGCTTCGGCGGCGCGAGTTTCTGCGCTTCGTCCGAGAGTTTGCCCAGTGGTTTGAGGCCGATGCGCGCCACCCAGAACCCTAGCAACGATGCCAGCACCACGCCTACCAGAGCCAGGCTGATCAACGCCACCAGCAGGTGATGCTGGGTGGCGCGGAAGTTCTCGGTGTCGATGGCGATCATGAAGCGCAGCGGCGGGCGTTGATCCTTGGCCGGGAACTGGCTCACCAGTACCTTGAACGGGTGTTTGTGGCCGGCCAGGCGCAAGTCGCGCTTACCTGTGCGCCCTTCGGCGAAGGCGCGGATCTGCGCATCGGGGTTGCCATACTCATAGTTCGGGTCACTGCTCACCACCCAGAAACGGATGCGTTTGTCTTCCTCGCCCAGTAACTTGAGCTTGGCCTTGATCTTTTGCCAATGGTCCGGCGTACCAAAGCGATTCACCGACGATTCGAGCACGCTGTAGCGCGCGTCCAACTCGGCGCCCGGCAGCAGGCCCAGGCTGCGATCCACTTGCTGATACAGCGCGCCGCCGATCAACAGGAAGATCAGCAGCGCCACCAGGCTGAACATGCCGCTCAGGCGCAAGGCAATCGAGTTAGCCGACACTGCGACTCTCCAGCACATAGCCCATGCCGCGAATGGTGTGCAGCAGCTTGGTATCGAACGGCCCGTCGAGCTTGGCGCGCAGGCGCTTGATCGCGACTTCCACCACGTTGGCATCGCTGTCGAAATTGATGTCCCAGACCATTTCTGCAATCGCCGTCTTGGACAGGATTTCGCCCTGGCGTCGTGCCAACACACTGAGCAGCGAGAACTCCTTCGCAGTCAGGTCCAGGCGCTGTCCGTTGCGGCTGGCCTTGCGGCTGATCAGGTCGATCCACAGGTCGGCGACCGTGACTTGCACCGGCTCGTGCCCGCCACTGCGGCGGGTCAGGGCTTGCAGGCGCGCCACCAGTTCCAGGAACGAAAACGGCTTGCCCAGGTAATCGTCGGCGCCTTCGCGCAGGCCGCGAATGCGGTCTTCCACGCGCTCGCGGGCGGTCAACATGATCACCGGCGTCTGTTTGCGTGCACGCAAGGCGCGCAACACGCCGAAGCCGTCGAGGCCGGGCAGCATCACGTCGAGCACGATCACCGCGTAGTCGTTCTCCAGCGCCAGGTGCAGGCCTTCGACACCTTCGCGGGCGACATCGACCGTATAGCCTTGCTCGGTCAGACCGCGATGCAGGTAGTCCGCGGTTTTTTCTTCATCTTCAATAATCAGGACGCGCATGAGTGTTGTGCTCCAGGGGCGGGCCTCAGTGTGTGCTCGCCAGCGCAGGCGTTGGTTTAGGCCGGTGGAAAAACTTCTCGAGGTACAAGTATATGACCGGCGTGGTGAACAGCGTCAGCGCCTGGCTCACCAGCAAGCCGCCGACCACCGCGATCCCCAGCGGCTGGCGCATTTCCGCACCGGGGCCCGCGCCGAGCATCAGCGGCACCGCGCCGAGCAGGGCGGCTAGGGTGGTCATGATGATCGGCCGGAACCGCGTGACGCAGGCTTCATAGATCGCCTCTTCGGGCGGCAACCCGCGCACACGCTGGGCGTCGAGGGCGAAGTCGATCATCAGGATGCCGTTCTTCTTCACAATGCCGATCAACAGCACCAGGCCGATCAAGGCCATGATCGAAAAGTCCTGGCCCATCAGCGACAGCATGATCAGCGCCCCCAACCCGGCTGATGGCAAGGTCGAGATAATCGTCAGCGGGTGCACGAAACTCTCATACAGCACGCCGAGGATAATGTAGACCGCCACCAGCGCCGCCAGGATCAGCCACGGTTGGCTGGCCAGGGAGCTCTGGAACGCCTGGGCCGCGCCCTGGAAGTTGCCGATGAGGGTAGTCGGCATGCCGATTTCATTCTTGGCCTGGTTGAGCATGATCACCGCGTCGCCCAACGCCACGCCCGGCGCCAGGTTGAACGACAGGTTGGCGGCCGGGAACATGCCGTCATGGCTGATCGAAAGCGGCCCCACGGTCGGCGGGTCGACTTTGGCCAGCGCCGACAGCGGCACCATCTCGTTGGTCAACGGCGAGCGCAGGTAGAAGTAGTTCAGGCTCTCGGCCTTGCCGCGTTGTTGCGTGTCCAGTTCCAGCACCACCTGGTACTGGTTGATCTCGGTCTGGAACTCGTTGATCTGGCGTTGGCCGAACGCGTCGTACAGCGCCTGGTCCACATCGGTGGCGGTCAGGCCGAAGCGTGCGGCGGCCTGGCGGTCGATGCTGATGTGGGTGATGCTGCCGCCCAGTTGCAGGTCGTTGGACAGGTCGCGGAAGGCCGGGTTGGCACGCAGTTTTTCGGTGAGGCGCTGGGTCCAGGTATTCAGCGTCGGGCCGTCATTGCTCTTGAGCACGTACTGGTACTGGGCGCGGCTGGGGCCGGAACTCAAGTTGATGTCCTGGCCGGCACGCAGATACAGCACGATGCCCGGCACCTTGGCCAGTTTCGGCCGAATGCGGTCGATGAACTGGCTGGCGGACACATCGCGATCACCCCGGTCTTTCAAGGCGATCCAGAAACGGCCGTTGGCGATGGTCTGGTTGCTGCCAGTCACCCCCACCGAATGCGAGAACGCTTCCACTGCGGGATCGGCCTTGACGATCTCGGCCAGGGCCTTGTGCTTGGCGACCATGTCCGGGTACGACACGTCGGCCGCCGCTTCGCTGGTGCCGAGTACAAAGCCGGTGTCCTGCACCGGGAAGAAGCCCTTGGGGATAAACACATAGCCGACCACGGCCAGGGCCAGAGTGACCACGAAGATCGCCGCCATACTGCGTTGATGGGCCAGGGCGCGGCGCAGGGTGCGCGCATAGCCGGCCAACAGGCGCTCGCTGAACCCAGGTTTGTCGTGGGCGTGATGAGTGGGGGCGCGCATGAACAGCGCGGCCAGGGTCGGCGCCAGGGTCAGCGACACCACCACCGAAATCAGGATGGTCGAGGTGGCTGTCAGCGCGAACTCCTTGAACAACCGCCCGACCACGCCGCCCATGAACAGCAGCGGAATGAATGCGGCCACCAGCGAGAAGCTGATGGACACCACGGTAAAGCCGATTTCACCGGCGCCCTTGATCGCCGCTTCGCGCTTGTCGAGGCCCGCCTCCAGATGACGGTGAATGTTCTCCACCACCACGATGGCATCGTCCACTACAAAGCCCACGGCAATCACGATTGCCACCAGCGTGAGGTTGTTCAGGCTGAAACCCATCAGGTACATCAGCGCAAAACTGGCGACCAGCGACACGCCCAGCACACTGGACACAATCATTGTCGCCGACAACTGCCGCAGGAACAGCGCCATCACCGCCACCACCAGCAGGATGGCAATCAGCAGGGTGACTTCCACTTCATGCAGGGACGCGCGGATGGTCTTGGTGCGGTCGGTCAACACGCTAACCTGCACTGACGCCGGCAACATCGCTTGCAGGCGCGGCAGCTCGGCTTGAATACGGTCGACAGTCTCGACGATGTTCGCGCCGGGTTGGCGTGAGATCACCAGGTTGACCCCGGGCGTGTCGCCGGACCAGGCCTGCACGTAGGCGTTTTCTGATCCGTTGATGACTTTGGCGATATCGCGCAGTTGAACCGGTGCGCCGTCCTTGTAGGACACGATCAACTGCGCGTAGTCCTCCGGGTGGAACAACTGGTCGTTGGTCGACAAGGTCGACACGCTGTTCTCGCCGTATATCGCGCCCTTGGCCAGGTTGAGGCTCGATTGCTGGATGGCCAGGCGGATATCGGCGAGGGTCAGGCCAATGGCGGCGAGTTTGTCCGGCGAGGCCTGCACGCGGATCGCCGGGCGTTGCTGGCCGGTGATGTTGATCTGGCCCACGCCGTCGATCTGGCTGATCTGCCGGGCCAGCAGGGTTTCCACGTAGTCGCTCAGCTCGGTGCTGGGCATGCTGTTGGAACTGACGCTGAGGATCAGTACCGGGCTGTCTGCCGGGTTGACCTTTTTCCAGGTCGGCAGGCTCGGCATATCGCTGGGCAGTTTGCCGGACGCGGTGTTGATCGCGGCCTGCACTTCCTGGGCGGCGGTGTCGATGCTCTTGTTCAGGGTGAATTGCAGGGTCAGCAGGCTGGAGCCCAAGGCACTGCTGGAGGTCATCTGGGTCATGCCGGGGATGGCGCTGAATTGCACCTCCAATGGCGTGGCCACGGACGAGGCCATGGTGTCCGGGCTGGCGCCGGGCAGGGTGGCGGTGACCTGGATCGTCGGAAACTCCGCTTCCGGCAGTGGGGCGATGGCCAGGCGTGGGAAGGCAATCAGCCCGAGCAGCACCAGGGCGAAGGTCAGCAGCAGGGTGGCGACCGGGTGGTCGACGCACCAGGCTGATGGCGAACGGCTCATGGCTGCACCTTGGCATCAACGGTCTGGATGACCTGCGGCGGGTCCTTGAGTACCTCCACCTGCGCCCCGGCCTTGAGCCGCGACTGGCCGTCACTGACCAGCACATCCCCGGCCTGCACGCCCTTGATGATGTTGAGGTCGCTGTCCTGGTACGTCACCTGCACCGGCACTACCTCGACCTTGTCACCGTTGACCCGGTACACGAAGTGCGAATCCAGGCCGCGCTGCACCACGGTCGGCGGCACCACCAGCGCATTTTTGTCGAGGGCGGTCTGGATCTTGATGGTCACCAGTTGCCCCGGCCACAGGCGTTGTGAGGCGTTGTTGAACTCGGCTTTGGCGCGCAGGGTGCCGGTGGTGGAGCTGATCTGGTTGTCGATCAGGCTCAAGTGGCCTTCGCCGAGCAAGTCGCCGGTCTGGCCGTCGGTATCCGCGCCCAGGTAGGCGTCGACGCTGGCCGGGGTGGGCGCTGCGATCAGGCCTTGCAGGGTGGGCAGCATCTGTTGCGGCAGGGAAAATTCGACGGCAATCGGGTCGATCTGGGTGACGGAAAACAGGCCCTGGGTGTCGGCGGTACGTAGGAAATTGCCCTCATCCACGGTGCGAATACCCACGCGGCCGCTGACCGGTGAGCGAATCTGGGTGTAGGAAAGTTGCACCTGGGCCGAATCGATGGCGGCCTGGTTGCCCTGGGCGGTGGCCTTGAGCTGGTTGACCAACGCTTGTTGCTGGTCATAGGTTTGCTTGGACACGCCGTCGTCGACGCTCAGCTCCTTGTAGCGCTTGAGGTTGACCAGCGCTACCTGCAACTGAGCCTGGCTTTCGCCCAGTTGCGCCTTGGCCTGGTCGAGACTAGCGCGGATCGAGCGGTCATCGATGGTCGCCAGCAGGTCGCCGGCCTTGACCCGTTGGCCTTCCTTGACCAGCAATTTAGTGAGGATGCCGTCCACTTGCGGGCGAATCACCACGCTGTGCAGTGACAGCACCGAACCGATCCCGCTGACAAAACGCGGAACATCCTGTTGCGCCACGCTCACCACCCGCACCGGAATCGCCGTGGGCGCCGCCAGTTTGGCTTTGGCTGGACGGGTCAAGGCCCAGGCTGCAACGGCCAACACCACGAGGACAACCACGATCAGGGCGGTTTTGCGTTGAATGTGCATGGGGTGAGGCGCCAGGGCAAAGGATTGGAAGTGTGTGAGGCCTTTATAGCCTGCCAACCCGGTCAGCAAGGTGACTGCTAACTGACGGCGCTGTCAGTAAAGGCAGACCATTCGTACAGGTGGTGGTTAAAGATCCGAGGCGGGCAGGTATACTGCGCGCCAGCGTGGCCCGCAAGCCGGCCCCGCGTCATTTCTTGCACGCTCCGGAGCTTCCATGACTTCCCCGACACAACCCCCTGTTGAAGCGGCCGACCTCGTCGATCCGGCCAGCGCCGAAGGCGTTGAAAAAGCCGAGATCCCGGCGTTCAAATTCCCCTTCAAGCCGGGTGAGCTGGCCGGGGCCAAGAATGCCGCCCAGCCCTGGTACAAGAACGGCGCCAAGAACGGTCATACCAAGACCCCGGGCATGGCGCCACCGGGCACTCGTCGTTCCATGGGTAAACGTTAAGATCAATCCGTTGTAATATTTGCGGGATGTTGCCTACAGCTCCAGTCGCTATTTCTACTTGTAGGCCCGCGACCGTTTCTTGAAAGCTTGCACAGCTTCCGCTGCACCCCTGGTTTTTCCACAGGGAGCAGCGGAGGGCGCTCTTTCCGGAAAAGGACGTTTCCTGTGGCCCTGATACACCTCTGTGTAGCGTTTGCCCTGTTGCTGGCGGTGGATGCCGTTGCAGGCCTTGATCAACCGCGACGCGAAATCCGTTTCGCGGTTGTCGCGCAATTTCCCCCCTTCCAGAGCCGCAACCCGCAAGGGCAGTTGGTCGGCTTGAATATCGAGTTGGGCAATGCCCTTTGCCAGCAGTTGAATGTGCGCTGTACCTGGGTTGACCAGGTGCTGGTCGAAGACTTCGAACGTCTTGAAGCGCGGCAATTCGATGCAATCATGGGCATTGCCCCTACACCACTCCGTCGGCGCTGGGTCAGTTTCACCGAGAACCTCTACCCCTTCACCACACGCCTGGTCGCACGTCGAACCTCGGGCCTGATGCCGACACCAAGGTCGCTCAAGGGCAAGCGAGTGGGTGTATTGCTGGGCAGTAATCGCGAAGCCTTTGTTCGTTCGCAATGGGCGCGCGAAGGCGTGATCATCAAGAGTTTCTGGCTCAACGACGAACTGGTCCGCAGCCTGGTGGCAGGCGATATCGATGCGACCCTGCAAGGCACTGTGGAAATTCGCGAGGCTCTGCTCGACACGGCTGCCGGCCAGGATTTCGACTTCCTGGGGCCAGCCGTTTGTGCGGAGCTGTTGGGCAATGGTGTTGCGATTGCGCTGCGCAATACCGACACGGCGCTGCGTGTCGAGCTTAACCGTGCGCTTGAACAGCTCAAGTACAACGGCGAGTACCAGCGGATCGTCGCGCCTTATCGCCTGGACGTGCCGTGATGGCTAATTAATTGCGCGGAACATGAGCTGGATCAGTATTTGCCCCCTCGGTGCGCTTAGAGTCGACGCCCTGCCGACTCCCCCAACAATCACGAGCGCGCTTCTCCATGAAGATCAATCTGCCGGTCACCGGTCGGAATGTGGACTTTGCCCCCGACGCCAACATCCTTTCGACCACCGACCTGACCAGCGCGATTACCTACGCCAACCAGGATTTCATCGACATCAGCGGCTACCGCCGTGACGAGTTGTTGGGTGTGCCGCACAACGTCCTGCGGCATCCGGACATGCCAGCCGAGGCGTTCGCCCATATGTGGCAAACCCTCAAGAGCGGCCGGTCGTGGATGGGCATGGTGAAAAACCGCTGCAAAAACGGTGACCACTATTGGGTCAGCGCGTATGCCACACCGGTGACCCGAGAGGGCGCAACCGTGGAGTATCAATCGGTGCGTACCAAGCCGGATGCGCACAGGATCGCAGTGGCGGAGCGGATGTATGCGCGCTTGCGAGCGGGCAAGCGACTGTCCTGGCCGGTCGTCGGTATGGGTGTGAAATTATCGGCATGGGTCATCGCCACTTGCGCGGTGACCTGGGCCTTGGGCTTGGGCCTGACGGGTTACGCGCTGGTCTGGCAGTTACTGGCGTTGGTGGCGGGGTGTGCGGTGGGGGCGGCTGGGGTGCGGCTGATGTTGCGGCCCTTGGCTCAATTGCAACAGCGGGCGCATCGAGTGGCCGACAACCCGCTGAGCCAGGCGATCTACACCGGGCGCCGTGATGAGTGTGGGCAGATCGAGTTCGCCCTGCACATGCTCGAAGCCCAAGCGGGCTCGGTGGTCGGGCGTATTGGTGATGCCTCTCAGCGCCTCTCCGGCCACGCCGCACGGTTGGTGCAGCACCTCGACAGCAGTCACGCCAGCAGCCTGGGCCAGCAGACTCAGACCGACCAGGTGGCGGCAGCCATTCACCAGATGGCCGCCAGCGTGGCCGAAATGGCCAACCATGCCCAGCAGGCGTCCAAGGCGGCCGACCGGGCCGGCAGCGAAACCCGGGAAGGCCACCTGCGTGTGGATGAAAGTCGTGATGCGGTGTTGCGCTTGTCCCAGGAGTTGGCGCGGGCCACGGAGGTGATTCACCAGTTGGAAAACCACAGCGGCGAAATCAGCGGCGTGCTGGAAGTGATCCGCACGATTGCCGAGCAGACCAACCTGCTGGCGCTGAACGCCGCCATCGAAGCGGCACGGGCCGGTGAGCAGGGGCGCGGGTTTGCGGTGGTGGCCGATGAAGTGCGTGGTCTGGCCCAGCGCACCCAGCAATCGACCGACGAAATCCAGCGCATGATCAGTACCCTGCAAGGCGGCGCGCGGGACGCGGTGCAGGCCATGGCTCACAGTGGCGAGCATGTCGACGCCAGCGTCAAACAGGCCCAGCGGGCCGCCGCCGCACTGGATGGCATCAGCCAGCGCGTCACGCAAATCACCGCCATGAGCCAGCAGATTGCAACCGCCGTGGAAGAGCAGAGCACGGTGAGCGAGGACATCAATCGCAACATCGTCGGCATCCGTGATGCCGGGGAGGCCACCGTCAGTGCCGGTCAGCAGAGCCGGCTCAGTTCAAGCGATGTGGCCGCACTGGCGGAGGATCTACAGCAATTGGCGCGGGAGTTCTGGGCTAGGCCGCGCGCAACGAGATAAACGCATAGTTGGCCGGTACTTCGGTGGCAATCTGTGCCCCGGCATCCAGCACTTGCTCGGCGATGTCCATCCCCGACACATGGAACACCCATTCATTGGCCACGGACGGCTGACCCGCCGCCAACTTGATCGCTTGGGCAAACGCGCCCATGTCCGGCAGGTAAGCGGTAAACCCATCCCCCTTGAGCGCCGTGGTGCGAATGCCGAGCAAGGCGCACACCGCTTCCTTGGTCTGCACATCATCACGATCGGCCTGGCGTGAGCGCTGGATCAACTGCGCGAGTTCCGGGTCCATCAACTGGCCGCCCACGATCAGCTCCGGCCCCTGCTCCCAGGACTCCGGCGGGCAATCCTTGGCGGCGGGGTTCAACGGGATATGCGGGTTGATCTCCATCGGGTAGATGCGACACACCAGCGGGCGGCGCTCATAGATACGGCAGCGGTTGTCTTCGTCAAGATTCCGGCAGGGGCCGGCGTTGTAGGCGGCAAAGGTGATTGCCACAAACGCCTCGGTGTTACCGCTGGGCACGACCACCGAACGGCGCTCGGCATGTTCGCGTTGTTGCGGGGGCAGGCCCAGGCCATTACCGAGGAAACCTTCCACCAGGACGATGACGCTGCCGCCGTCGGCCGCCCACTGGCGGGCTTCTTCGAGGGTCAGGGGGACGTGATGATCGGAGCAGCATTTGCCGCAACCTACGCAGGAAAATTGAGTGTTCATGGCAGATCTGTCACCAGGCTAGGTCAGAGGGCACGCAAGAACGGTGACGGGTTTTTACCTCTGTTCACCGTTTTGTCTCTGTGGAAGCAAGTTACACGCCAGTGCCTGTCAGTCCTCTGTCACTACATCGCGTAGGACAAATCTCATGCCTGCGCTCTCATATAGCTGCCGAGCGCGCAGATTGCTTTCCAATACCTTGAGGTCCACATAGGGCTCGCCGCGCTGCTTGAAGGTGTGAAAGCTATGCAGCAGCAACGCCCGGCCCAAGCCCTGGCCCTGGGCGCAAGGGTGAACAGAGAGGTTCTTGATGAACGCGCTGGTCCAGCATTGCGCGACGGCGAGAATGCCTTCGTGGTTACTCGCCACCAGGCACAGCGTGGGGTCGAACTCGGCGTCGGAGGTGAATTGGTGTTGCCAGGTTTCCAGGTGGGGGACGCGGCCGCCGCCCTGGTCCTGGGTCATGCGCAATACCGCATGAATCGCGGGTGCAAGCTCGTCACGGTAATGATCCAACTGTGTACCCGCCGGCCACAGCGGGGCGGGCAGGCTGCCGGTGAGGTCGCGGCGCAGCAGTTGGAAGTATTCGCTCACAGGCCTTTTTGCGCCACGGTTTGAGCGGCCACCACCAGGCACTTGGTCAACTCGGGCGAAGAGAACTTGGTGAGCACCGCGTCGGCGCCGGCCAGCCGGGCTTTTTCGCTGTTCATCGCGCTGTCCAGGGAGGTGTGCAGCAAGATATACAGGTGCTGGAAATCCGGAGTTTCGCGCAGGGTGCGGGTGAGGGCGTAGCCGTCCATTTCCGACATCTCGATGTCCGACACCACCACATTGATTTGCTCCGCCGTGCCTTGCAGCTCCAGCAGCACATCGATGGCTTCCTTGGCGCTGCGCGCGGTGTGGCAAGTGAGGCCGAGGTTGCGCAGGGTGTGTACCGATTGCTGCAGCGCGACCTGGCTGTCGTCCACCACCAGGATGCGCGCATTGCCCAGCACTTCGGCCTCTTCCATGGTCAAGTCGGTGGGCGCCGCTTCGATTGGCGCCGGTGCGATGCCATGGATGACTTTTTCGATATCCAGCACCTGCACCAGGCCGCCTTCCACCTGGGTCACCCCGGTGATAAACGCACGGTTACCGCCGGAGCCGTAGGGCGGTGGGCGGATGTCGGTGGTCAGGCAATGCACGATCTTGCTCACCGCTTGCACATGCAGGCCCTGCTTGGAGCGGCTCACATCGGTAACGATCAGGCAGCCGCCGTCCGGGTCTGCCAGGGGCATCTCCCCCAGCGCGCGGCTCAGGTCGATCACCGCCAGCGAGTTGCCGCGCAGGGTGGCGATGCCTTTCACATGCGGATGGGATTCCGGCAGCTTGGTCAGCGGCGGGCACGGGATGATTTCGCTGACTTTCAGCAGGTTGATCGCCATCAGCTTGCCGCTGCGCAAGGTAAAGAGCAGAAGCGAGAGTGAGTCTGCGCGGGCTTTGGTGGTGGACATAAAAACCTTCTGTGGATCAGGGATGACGAACATCTATGGAAGGTTATCGACTTGAGTGAGCCAGGCTTTAACCGGATTTCGTGCCCGACGGCAGTCGATGTGGGAGGGGGCTTGCCCCCGATAGCGGTATTTCAGTCACCGGATGTGCTGACTGACTCGCCCTCATCGGGGGCAAGCCCCCTCCTACATTAATGTTCGGTCAGTGTTTCCAGACTTGCGGGTTCACCAGGTCCTGCGGGCGTTGGCCCAGCAGCGCGCTGCGCAGGTTGTCCAGAGCACGGTTGGCCATGGCTTCGCGGGTTTCATGGGTGGCCGAGCCGATGTGCGGTAGGGTCACGGCATTGCTCAGTTGGAACAACGGCGACTCGGCCAGCGGCTCCTGTTCATACACATCCAGCCCGGCGCCACGGATGCGTTGGTTTTGCAGGGCTTCGATCAGCGCTGGTTCATCCACCACCGGGCCTCGGGAAATATTGATCAGGATCGCGCTGGACTTCATCAGCCCCAGCTCGCGGGTGCTGATCAGGTGCCGGGTCTTCTCACTCAACGGCACCACCAGGCACACGAAATCCGCCTCGGCCAGTAGCGCGTCCAGGCTGCGAAACTGTGCGCCCAACTCCTGCTCCAGCGCCGGCTTGCGGCTGTTGCCGCTGTACAGGATCGGCATGTTGAAACCCAGGCGTCCCCGCCGGGCCACGGCCGCGCCGATATTGCCCATGCCGACGATGCCCAGGGTCTTGCCGTGCACATCGCAACCGAACAACGGCGCGCCGACGCTGGCTTTCCACTGGCCGGCCTTGGTCCAGGCATCCAGTTCGGCCACCCGGCGAGCGCTGCCCATCAGCAGGGCGAAGGCCAGGTCGGCGGTGCTTTCGGTGAGTACATCCGGGGTGTTGGTGAGCATGATCCCGCGTTCGTTGAAGTACGCCACGTCGTAGTTGTCGTAGCCCACCGACACGCTGGACACCACCTCCAGCTTGCTTGCGCCTTGCAACTGCTCGCGGCCCAGCTTGCGGCCAACGCCGATCAGGCCGTGGGCGTGGGGCAGGGCTTCATTGAATTGAGCATTGATGTCGCCCAGCTTGGGGTTGGGCGCGATCACTTCGAAATCCTGTTGCAGGCGTTCGATCATTGCCGGGGTGACGCGGCTGAAGGCGAGGACAGTCTTTTTCATTGCAGGCGGGCTCATCGACTACGGGAGAATGCCAAGCACGCTAACATTCCTTGCCACTGTTGTCAGGGGACGGCAGACCTAAAGTGGGCAGAGAAAAATGTGGGAGGGGGCTTGCCCCCGATGGCAGTGGACCGGTCAACACATCGGGTGACTGACGCACCGCTATCGGGAGCAAGCCCCCTCCCACATTTGATCTGTATCACCTGGGAGAGATCAGTTCGCCAGGCGCGCACCGCTCAGGCTGCCACTCAACTCATACGCCACCAGTTCCGCCTGGTGCGCCGCCAGAATCTCCGGCAACGAGCCGCGCAGGTATTCCACCCAGGTCTTGATCTTCGCATCCAGGTACTGGCGCGAGGGGTAGATGGCGTACAGGTTCAATTCCTGGGAACGGTAGTTGGGCATGACGCGCACCAGGGTGCCGTTGCGCAGGCCCTCGATGGCCGCGTACACCGGCAGCAGGCCAATGCCCATGCCGCTGGTGATCGCGGTTTTCATCGCATCCGCCGAGTTCACCAGGAACGGCGAAGTGTTGATCGCCACGCTTTCCTGGCCTTCCGGGCCGTTGAAGGTCCACTTGTCGAGCTGAATCACCGGGCTGACCAGGCGCAGGCAGGCATGGTTGAGCAGGTCATTGGGGCGATGGGCGCAGCCCTTGGCCTTGACGTAATCCGGCGAGGCACAAGCGATGCTGTAGGTGATGCCCAGGCGCTGGGACACGAAGCCCGAGTCCGGCAGTTCGCTGGCCAGCACGATGGACACGTCATAGCCTTCGTCGAGCAGGTCCGGCACGCGGTTGGCCAGGGTCAGGTCGAAGGTCACGTCCGGGTGAGTACGGCGATAGCGAGCGATGGCGTCGATGACGAAATGCTGGCCGATGCCGGTCATGGTGTGCACTTTCAACTGCCCGGCGGGACGGGCGTGGGCGTCGCTGGCCTCGGCTTCGGCTTCTTCGACATAGGCCAGGATCTGTTCACAGCGCAGCAGGTAGCGTTTACCTGCCTCGGTCAGTGCAATGCGCCGGGTGGTGCGGTTCAGCAAGCGGGTTTGCAGATGGGCCTCAAGGTTGGAGACCGCGCGCGACACATTGGCAGTGGTGGTATCCAGTTGCACGGCGGCGGCGGTGAAGCTGCCGGCTTCGGCCACGCAACTGAAGGCGCGCATGTTTTGCAAAGTGTCCATGGAGTGTTCTCAAGGGAGATGCCAAATTGTGACATGAAGTTGCGCACAGGTGTGTATCCGCTGGGCGCTGTCCCCTCCCGACATGGGTGGCGAAGGGTCAGGACAACGTCCAGGCCTCACTGACTTTCGCCCTATAGTGCGGCATGTATTCCTGTAGCAAATGATTGAATGCCGCCTGTGCGAAGGCACGGTTTTCACGGGTAGGCACGTCGAGGGCGGTGTGGGCGTGCTGTATCAGGGTTTCGGCGGCCCGGGTGAGTACCGGGCTGATGCGTTTTAGCACGTCAATCTCCGCGGTCAGCGACGTACCGTGGGCCTGCCGGCCCAGGGTGTCGAGCAATGCATGAAAGTCATCGGCGTGCCGCTCTACGTAATCGTCCCAGCCCGGCTTCTCATCGGGGTTTTCCAGGTAGCGGCGGGCGATTGGCAACAGATGATCCAGCGAGTCGCTGCCTAACCTTTCTTTGCGCAGGGTTTGCCGTGTGCGCAACGACTGCGCCTCGATGCCGCTGAACTGTTCAACCTGTTGCGGTAGTACCAGATCGCGGTCTTTGTCCACCGTATGACGGGTATACAACACCACCGGTTGGCCGTGCTTTATCTTTACCAGCACTTGGGTGGATGACGGTCTGGCGGGATCAAGCAACGATTCGCTGATCGAGCGGACCAGGTGTTCCCAGTCGAATGTCTGCTCGCCAATGGTACGAAGTGCTTGGTGCAGCATTTTCTTGACGACTTGCCGGGAGTTTAAAGAGGCAATATCGATTGTCAGGTAATCACCGCTCAGGTGCGGGTCATCGAGCTTGCGGTGGCTGACTTCAATGGTCACACCTTTGCCCGCCCCGGCCTGCGATGAGGCCGTTACCCCGGCAGAGAAACTCTGTATCTGGGCCATGGCGGTCAGCGTGTAGACTTTCAGCGCATTGGGGCGCAGCTGTGCATGGTTGCGCTGGATCAGCGTGTGCATTTCACTATCCAACGGCCTATCGATGCGCGACTGTGCCTTGAGCAGCACATAGCGCTCCAGCAATGATTGGGCCTGTTTGTTGCTCGCGTGGCGGGTGGCGTTCAACTTGGATGCTGGCACGGATGTGCAGACCTGCTGGGTGAATTGTTTGCTGGTGGCGTCTATGTGGTTTTTCATATCGGCCAACAGCACCAAAGGGTCGTCGTTGTAGTGCTTGTGCGAGGCCAGGCGGCGGTGTGCCAAATCCGGCGCTGTTTCATACAGGCTCAGGATATCCAGGGTGATGTGGCGGTGAGTGCGTTGCAGGGTTGGCTTTATCGTGGTGTTCACCTGCAGAGCACTGAAGACATTCACCGCCGCCTTGTTATGGGCCGTCAACGTGAAACCATGCTCGGTGATCACCGGTTGGGAGGTGTTTCTGACGCTGGGCAGTTCAACATCGGTCAGGCCTGCGCCGGCCAGCGCAGCCCTGACATAGGGTCGGCTCAGCGCTGAGTAGGCCAGGTGTTTCTGTAGGTTGTGGCTATCACGCAACAAGCTGGGCAGGTTCTTCACGGTGCGACGGATACTCTCGCTTAGCGAGGTGCGAACGGAATGGCTGCGCGCATCGGCATACTGTTCCAGGTTCGCGTATTCGCAAGACGAAACATAGCCGATACCGAGTTGGCCGCGGGTCTGGAACTGCTCCTGGATCAATGACTTTAAGTGTGCCTGCAGGCTGATGGCGCGCGTGCTTCTGATGCGCTCGTCGGCGGAGACCTCCAGGCACGAGTCGGCTGCCAGCTGCGGCCCGGCACGCGTCTGTAGCGTTGGCTCCAATGCAAAGCTGTAGCCGAGATGACGGTGGTTGCTGCGTTCGCCGCCGTTGCGGACATAGGCGAGTGCCGGCAACAACTTTTGCGTCAGGCGCAGATGTTTGCCAGCGCTGACGGCAGCCCGAAACTGCCATTTGAGGGCGCGACACAGTGCATAGTCGGCTTCGATGTCCGGGGCCCTGGAGGTGCGGTGCCGACGAAGCAGGTGTTCGGCCTTTTTGAAAAACGCGTAAAAGTCCGGTAACGCCTCTACCGACACCTCCAGGCTCGGCTCTTGGCTGGACAGCTTGTGGTGAAGCGCCTCTATCGATGCTTGATCGCGATGATAGTGTGCAAGCGGGACCAGCTTTTCCAGAATGCGGTCCGCGATCCAGCACACATCACGTTTCAGGGGGCGCATGCCAGGTTGTAGAGGTTCTGGCGAGAGGTGTAGCTGCCTGCGCAGAACGTCAGCGGTTTCTTGTGCAGGGGCGGGTATGGGCGCTTCGAAAGGACGTGCGTTGAGGACTGAAAACATACGGGCACTCCAGAGGGTGGAATGCTCGTGATTCTGCTTGCTGGCATCGCTGCGCGCTGTAGGGAGAATATCCCTGCGCCGGGATAAATAGCCCAACGTCCTTGGCGCTCGCCCGGATTATCGCCTGAACGGTAACAAAGATTCACAGGAATGCCAGCTTATCGTTCCCCATGCCGCCCCCTAGAATTGCGCCACCTCTCCCCGCTACACCATCTCAGGAACTCGCAGCAGTGCCGCGTCGCATCAGCAGAGAGCTGAAGACTCTCAGTGTTTGGGCCTTATCGTTAGCAATCAGCGGCTGCATCGGAACCGGAGGAATCGCCCCACAGGGCCAGTCCCTGAACGCCAATGACCTGGCCACCGACGACGCCATCCAGAGCGCCGCCAAGGACGCCCACTGGCCCACCGCACACTGGTGGCAAGCCTACGGCGATCCCCAACTGAACCGCTGGGTCGACCTCGCTACCCAACACAGCCCGAGCCTGGCCATGGCCGCCGCGCGGGTGCGTGAAGCACGGGCCATGGCCGGGGTTGCCGAGTCTGCCGAGTCGTTGCAGATCAACAGCGACACCAGCCTCAAGCGCCACAACTGGCCGAAGGATCAGTTCTACGGGCCGGGTGAGCTGAGCGGTGCCAATACCTGGGACAACAATGCGTCCCTGGGCCTGAGCTATGCCCTCGACCTGTGGGGCCGTGAAAGCAATGCCACCGAGCGCGCCGTCGACCTTGCCCACATGAGCGTCGCCGAGGCGCGCCAGGCTCAGCTCGAATTGCAGAACAACGTGGTGCGCGCCTATATCCAGCTGTCGTTGCAGTACGCCAACCGCGATATCGTCGCGGCCACGCTGGCACAACAGCAGCAGATTCTCGACCTGGCCAACAAACGCCTGGACGCGGGCATCGGCACCCACTTCGATGTGAGCCAGGCCCAAACCCCGTTGCCGGAAACCCACCGCCAACTGGATGCCCTGGACGAGGAAATAGCCCTGAGCCGTAACCAGTTGGCGGCCCTGGCGGGCAAAGGTCCGGGTGAGGGCGCGCAGTTGCAGCGCCCGGGCCTGTCCCTCGCCGCGCCCTTGAAGTTGCCATCGAGCCTGCCTGCGCAATTGATCGGCCAGCGCCCGGACGTGGTCGCCAGCCGTTGGCAGGTTGCAGCCCAGGCCCGTGGCATCGATGTGGCCCACGCCGGTTTTTATCCCAACGTGGACCTGGTCGGCAGCCTCGGCTACATGGCCACCGGTGGCGGCATGCTGGAATTCCTGGCGGGCAAGAAATTCAACTACAACGTCGGTCCGGCGATCACCTTGCCGATCTTCGACGGTGGGCGCCTGCGTGCGGAGCTGGGTGAAGCCAGCGCCGGTTATGACATCGCGGTCGCCAGGTACAACCAGACGCTGGTCAACGCGCTCAAAGGCATCAGCGACCAGTTGATCCGTCGCGAGTCGATGGATAAACAAGCGTCCTTCGCCGCGCAGTCGGTGGCCTCGGCGCAGAAAACCTACGACATCGCGATGATCGCCTACCAGCGCGGCCTCACCGACTACCTCAATGTGCTGAATGCGCAGACGTTGCTGTTCCGCCAGCAGCAGGTGCAACAACAGGTGCAGGCCGCCCGCTTGAGCGCCCACGCCGAATTGGTCACCGCCCTGGGCGGCGGCCTCCGTGCCGGCAGCGACGTACCGCAAGACACCAAGACCCTCCCGAGCAAGACCCCGACGGCACTGGCCGTGTTTGATCACTGAGTAGGATTTGATGACTCCCTTGCCTGCACCGCTGCGCTGGCTGCATGCCCTTGAGTGGCGCCGTGGTTTTTTCGACTGGGCACGCAGCGACGGCGTGACCTGGGTGTATATCTTCAAGGTGCTGGCCGCCGCGTTCCTGACGCTGTGGTTGGCCATGCGCCTGGAGTTGCCGCAACCGCGCACGGCGATGATCACCGTGTTTATCGTGATGCAACCGCAAAGCGGCCAGGTGTTCGCCAAGAGCTTCTATCGCTTCCTCGGCACTCTGGCGGGGTCGGCGGTGATGGTGCTGCTGATCGCCTTGTTTGCGCAGAACACCGAGTTGTTCCTTGGTGCCTTGGCGATCTGGGTGGGCATGTGCACCGCTGGTGCCACGCGCAATCGTAACTTTCGCGCCTATGGTTTCGTGCTGGCCGGCTACACGGCGGCGATGGTCGGCCTGCCTGCGCTGGCGCATCCGGACGGTGCTTTCATGGCAGCGGTGTGGCGGGTGCTGGAAATCTCCCTGGGGATTCTGTGCGCCACGCTGGTCAGCGCCGCGATCCTGCCGCAAACCTCCAGCGCCGCCATGCGCAATGCCTTGTACCAGCGCTTTGGCGTGTTCGCGCTGTTCGTCACCGATGGCCTGCGCGGGCGCAGCCAGCGTGAAGGGTTCGAGGCCAGCAATGTACGTTTCATCGCCGAAGCCGTGGGCCTGGAAGGGCTGCGCAGTGTCACGGTGTTTGAAGATCCGCACATGCGGCGGCGCAATGGTCGGCTCAGTCGCCTCAACAGCGAGTTCATGAGCCTTACCACGCGCTTCAATGCCTTGCACCAGTTGCTTGAACGGCTGCGCACCGATGCCGCCGACCACGTTTTTGCGGCGATCAAACCCGGCCTGCAAGACCTGGCTGAAGTGCTCGATGGTTTCTCTGGTCGAGCGCTCACCAGCCCCGACGCGGCGCGTCTGGTCAATCAACTGACTGCCTACAAGGACGCTTTACCCGCCAAGGTCCGCAGCCTGCGCGCAGCCTTTCAGGAAGGCGACCCCGCCGAAGCCGAGCAACTGGATTTCCACACCGCCTACGAACTGCTCTACCGCTTCGTCGACGACCTGCACAACTATGCGCAAACCCACGCGTCCCTGGCCGATCACAGCCATGCGCGTGAGCAGTGGGACGAAACCTTTATCCCGAAGACCAACTGGCTGGCCTGCGCCGCGTCGGGGATTCGCGCGTCGTTTATCTTGATTGTTCTCGGCAGTTACTGGGTCGCCACCGCCTGGCCCAGCGGCGCGACCATGACCCTGATCGCCGCCGCCACCGTGGGCCTGTCCGCCGCCACGCCGAACCCGAAACGCATGGCGTTCCAGATGGCCTGCGGCACCTTGATCGGTGCGTTGGTGGGCTTTGTCGAAATGTTCTTTGTGTTCCCCTGGATCGACGGCTTCCCGCTGCTGTGCGTGATGCTTGCGCCGGTGATCATCTTCGGCGCGTTTCTCGCTTCACGTCCGCAATACGCGGGTGTCGGGGTAGGCCTGTTGATCTTCTTCAGCACCGGTTCGGTGCCGGATAACCTCACGGTCTACAACCCCTACACCTTTATCAACGACTACATCGCCATGGTCATCGGCATGCTGGTGTGCGCGGCGGCGGGGGCGATCATCCTGCCGCCCAACAGCCGCTGGTTGTGGCGCCGCCTGGAGCAGGACCTGCGCGAACAGGTGGTGTATGCGATCAGCGGCAAGCTCAAGGGCCTGGCCTCGAGTTTTGAAAGCCGCACCCGCGACCTGCTGCACCAGGCCTACGGCCTCGCCGTCGGCCAGCCGCAAGTGCAACGCGACCTGCTGCGCTGGATGTTCGTGGTGCTGGAAGTCGGCCACGCGATCATCGAGTTGCGCAAGGAACAGGCGATCCTGCCGGTGCACCCGGCGTACGCCGAGTCCCAGCCGTGGCGCCAGGCGATCCGCGTGATGGGACGTTCGCTGGTGCGGCTGTTCCTGCAACCCAGCGCGAGCAACCTGGAACGCGGGCTGATTGCCGTCGACCATGCGATCAGCCGCGTGCAGGCCACCGACGAACCCTTCGCCCCGCACTTCGACACCTCGGCCCTGCGTCGGGTGAAAAGCTACCTGCACTTTATCCGCACCTCGTTGCTCGACCCGCAATCGCCACTCGCTGCCTTTAAAGGAGCTGCGCATGCCCCGTGAAATCGCCTTCCACGGCATCTACATGCCGACCATGACCCTGATGTTTCTGATCGCGGCGGGGCTGGCCTGGGGGGTGGATCGCTTCCTGGCCGGGTTCGACCTGTACCGTTTTTTCTGGCACCCGGCGTTGCTGCGCCTGAGCCTGTTCGTCTGCCTGTTCGGCGCCCTGGCGCTGACCGTCTACCGTTGAGAATGCCCCGATGAAAAAGTTTTTCAGCCTGCTCGCGACCTTGCTGGTACTGGCCCTGGCGATCTGGATTGGCCGCACGCTGTGGGTGCATTACATGGAGACTCCATGGACTCGCGACGGCCGTGTGCGCGCCGACATCATCAACGTGGCGGCCGACGTCACCGGCGAAGTGGTCGACGTGCCGGTGCGTGACAACCAGTTGGTGAAGAAGGGTGACCTGCTGATGCAGATCGACCCCGAGCACTACCGCATTGCGGTCAAGCAGGCGCAATCCCTGGTCGCGTCGCGCAAAGCCACTTGGGAAATGCGCAAGGTCAACGCCCATCGCCGGGCGGACCTCGATGCGCTGGTGATTTCGAAGGAAAACCGCGACGACGCCAGCAACATCGCCGACTCGGCACTGGCCGACTACCAACACGCGCTGGCGCAACTGGAAGCCGCCGAACTCAACCTGAAACGCACGCAGGTGCTGGCGGCGGTAGATGGCTACGTCACCAACCTCAACGTGCACCGGGGCGACTACGCACGTATCGGCGAAGCCAAGATGGCCGTGGTGGATATGAACTCGTTCTGGGTCTACGGCTTCTTCGAAGAAACCAAATTGCCCCATGTGAAAGTCGGTGACAAAGCCGATATGCAGTTGATGAGCGGCGAGACGTTAAAGGGCCATGTGGAAAGCATCTCGCGGGGCATCTACGACCGCGACAACCCCGAGAGCCGCGAGCTGATTGCCGATGTGAACCCGACCTTCAACTGGGTGCGGCTGGCCCAGCGGGTGCCGGTGCGGATTCACATTGATGAAGTGCCGGATGGGGTGTTGTTGGCGGCGGGGATTACGTGCACGGTGATTGTCGATAAGGCCCGTTAGCCGAGAAACCCGCGAATCACACCGACGCCTTCTGGAGTGATCCCGAGGGTGTTTGCCGCCACAATGATTCTTTGGTCGCCTCGCTCGGTCAACAGTACAGGATCCGTCACCACGGGGGACTGCATGTCGGTATAGCCCTTTCTGTTGAAGATCAGGTCCAGGGTGCCATCTGCTTTGAAACGGGCCACATAGATCCATCCACCCCGAGAAGCGGTCACGATGTTCCCGGCGTTGGTCAACATCAGGCACTGCCAACCATTGTCACGTTTGTTGTCGAATTGACTCCGTAGAGGCTGGCCATTGTTGAATAGAAGATGTGGCGCGCCGTCGGGCGTAATGGCCCGCAGGAGGCCCTGCGTGATCCCCGCGCCGATCACTCCAACCTGGCCCGCAGCCACGATGCTGTTGTCTGCGCGTTCTACGAGGGCATTGAAGGTCGTGTGCTCGTCGATGATGTCAACGGTGTGATAGCCAGGTGTTTGAGGGGGACCAAAGGTAGTGTCGAGTGTACCGTTATGGTTGAGCCGGGCGACAAAGGCGGTATCGGTAGCAGGGGCAAAACGGGCATGACCGACAATAACAATTTTGTGGCGGTTGCCCTGGCTGATACAGGCGTTGACCGCAGTAGCCGCGTTGGGGGCGGGCAATTTGAAGTCCAGCCTTCCATTGCCGTTAAGGCTGGGGTCCAGCAGCCCATTTGGCTGCAAGCGGAACACTGTCCCGTTTGTTATCGTCGGTGCTGCACGCTGTGAGTAGTTGGCAGTGACCAGGATGTACCCGTCGTCTTGCAGGTGTACGGTTGCCGAGTCTTCAGTCAGCCCTTCACTTTGGTGGGTCAGCAGGACACGCACACCCGCGTCTGCAAACTGAGGGTCGAGTGTGCCTTGGCTGTCGAAACGAGCGATGACCAAGTCTGCCCATGGCGTGTCTGGATCGTGCCATGTCCAACCCAGCATCAGGATTTTTCCGTCGGGTTGAGCTACCAGCCTTGAGCCTCCGGCCTGTGTCAGGGGCAAGAACATGCCTGACACCAGGCCATTTTTACCCCATGAGTCATCCAGGCTGCCATCTGCATTCAGGCGACCCAACCCGAATACGTAGTTGCCATTGTTAAAGAGGTTGGCGCTGAACAACACCTTGCCGTCCAAGGTGGTCGTCAGCCCTTTGAAATGATGGGTGACGATGAAGTCGGGATGTTGTTTGAGTATCCACTCCAGCGTGGCCACACCATTGTTACCGAAATTGGGGTCTGGGCTACCGGGTTGTTGCGAAGAGGCGCTTGGGAGGTTCATTGGCGTGTCGCTCCATCTGCTGTCAGAAAGGACCGGCCTCAGTCTGTTGGTGAATGAATGCCTCGTCTACTGTCAGATCTGACAGGTGGCCGGGGCTATTGCAGGTTGCCAGGTGTTTGCGCGGGAGTTGTCGGGAGGTTGATGTCGGCTATTGGCGGCTTGCGTTGGCCCTCACCTCGCGCCGCCGTCTGACCCGCAATATGCTGACGTATCGGCGGTGATTTCGTGTATTGAGCAACAGCAGGCACACCAGGGATTGAAACAAGGGAAACAGTGCAAGCATAGAAACGAGGTGGCTCCTCAAGTAGTCCGCCGCAAGCAATGCATTCAGGGCTGCGGTGCACACAAGTAGTGGTGGTCCTGAGCGTAACCCCCGTGCCACCAGAGCTAATCCCATGCACATCGCCAGCACCAATATCAGGCTCGCTACCATCGCGTATTCGCTGGGGAGATAGTTGATTCGGGCGTAATACGACAGGCTGTGTGACAGGTTGCCTGAACTGCTGACCAAGTTCATGGACACCGCAGTTCCCACCGTGAAAGCGAAACGCTTGGTGTCATTGCACCATGTTCGCGATGTTGGCGCAGGGGCTTTTTTATTGCTCATGGCTGTCGAACTCCTCGTAGACAGCGATAACGAGATGGTTGATGTTTCCAGACAGGACACTACCGGCTATTGCAAAAGCGGCACCCACTTGGTCTGCCAGTTGAATGAGAATGTCGCGGCGTAATTGGGCGTTGGTGAAGCGCTTGGGGAGTTTTCCGGCCAACTGCTTCAGCCGAATCAGCTCGCGAGGATGACGAGGGTTTTGCAGGCGCAGAACTTCGTTTGTCAGCTTTGCGCGTTCTTGGCGGCTCATGCGCCTCAATATGTCGGACAGGTCACGACCCGTCGTGTTCTTTATTGTCATAACGGTCTTGACCGTGACAAACGAAGTACTTCCCGCGCCGACCAGCGAAATACCATCCAGTGCTAACGTCATTGCCTGATACCAACTCAGGCTGTCGTAGTAATCGTTCTGTTCCGGGTTGGCTAGCTCTCTGTATGTTCGCCACACGCCGTTGATACATTGCAAACCACTGGCTGCCGCAGCGGTATAAGCAATGTAACTGACTGCAAGGCTGGAACCTGCACTAAGGGGCGCCGTCGCGATGCCTGCCTTGGCAACGATGATTCCGATCACAGCGCCGCCGCATGACAGAGCCATCCCCGATGCTTCTTTCCACACCTGCGACTCCCGCGCCGAACTGGCCGCCAGCTGCGCATATTCTTCGGCCGTCCTGACCGGCCCCGTCATTTCCCGCAACATCACGCGCTTGGGCCGGATACTGCACAGCGGTACAAACTCACGCAGCACCGTCACCTGATAATTACTGCCGATATGCACCACTCCCGCCCCGACGATGGCCGGGTCGGCGTCTATGGTTCGATAGAGCTTGGGTAGGTCCAGCAGGCTGGTCAGGCGCTGGCGCGTGGTGGTGTGCGCTTGCGGCACACCGCTTTGCAGAAAATCCCTGGGCATCCTTTCACCTGTGAGTCGACAGAGGTGAAAGAGCCTGGGGATTGTTTCCTTGTAGTGATGTCAGTCCGTTCGCTGTTTTTTGTAGGACGCGGCCTGAGTCGCTATGTCATTGCGCGATAAACGTTTCATGCAAATGGCGCCACAACAGCGCGCCACTGGCCTGCTTCTCAAACACCACCGTAGCGCGGCGATCCGTCTGCGTGCCGCTGGCATCCACCTGATGTTCGCGATAAGTCACCGTCGCCCCACGGGCATGCCGGTCGATCCCGGCCATCTCGCTCAAGGTGATCTTCAACCCCGGGCGCATGCCGCCCAAACGCGTGAACAGTGCATTGACCCCGGCCGCATTCACCCGGGCGCCGGTAGCGGGGGCGATCATGCTGAACGCCGGCGAAAAGCGGGCGAGCAGCGTCTGCAAGGTGCCCTCGGGTGCGACACCGGCAAACCATTGCTCGATCTCGACGTGGGTCTGGATCACTTCTTCAAAAAAATCGCTGTAGTCAATCATAGGTCGGGCTCGCTGGCAGGGTGAAGCAGTGCACGTAGCCTGGACGCATCCAGGCGCAGCACCGCCAAAAGAGGCAGCAGGGTCAGGGCTGCCGCCATCGTGAAGGTTATGGCGAAGGAATCCAAGGCTGACAGCAGAGCGCTGAGTACGGCCGCGCCCAGGCAGAAGCTGACTTGTCGGTTGATATTCCACAAGGCGCTGGCGTGACCCATGCGGTCAGCGGGGGTATCGAGAAAGGCCAGGGTCTGCGCGGTGCTGCTGCACAGGCTGCCGCCCAAGCCCATCAGCAGATAGGCTGGCACGATCAACGCAGGCGTGTTGAGCAACAGGATGCCGACACATTGCAGTGCCATCCCCGCCAGCAGCAACGGCTTCGGCCCACAGCGATTGAACAGTTTCTTGCTGAGGAAAATCGCCAGCGCCGACGCCAGCGCCCAGGGCAGCATCAGCGCGCCGGTTTGGCTCGCGTCGTAGCCGAGGCCACGCAGGTAGAGAATGGCGATCAGGCTGGTGCCGATAAAAACACCGGGAATGCACAGGTAGATCAGCATCGCAGTGCGCAGCATCGGATTGTGGGCCTGTTTGAAAATACTGCCCACGTCCAGAGTGGGGCGGGTAGACGTAGGCGCTTCGGGTTTTATCCACAGCACGGCCAGCAACAGGGTAATCAACGCCAAGGGCAGGTTGGCGTAGAAGATCCAGCGCCACGACACGCTGTCGACCAGCAGCCCGCCCAGCGCCGGGGAGAGTGCCGGGACCAGCAACGCCACCGACATGACCCGCGCTGTCAGTTGGCTGCGTTCAGTCGCAGGGAAGTGTCGGTAAGCCATGGCTTGCCCCACCGGGATCAGCAAGCCGCCACCCAGCCCTTGCAAGGCACGCCAGCCGATCAGTGTCTCAATCGTACTCGCCTGGCCCACCATCACCGAGGCTCCGGCGAACAGCAGCAGGCTGGCCGCGATCAGTGTTCGCTCACCTGCCACTGCGGCCAGCCACACACTGAACGAGATGATCGCCGTCAAGCCAAGCAGATAGGCATTGCTGATCCAGGCCAGTTGCGTGACCGAGGCGTGCAGTTCGCGGGCAATGTCCGGGTAGGCGACGGTGGCGACAAACATGTTTACCAGGTCCAGGGCGAAGCCCAGCAAAAAGATCCAGGCGACTTTCGAGCGGTAGGTCATGAACGCGATCCTGCGAGTGAAGCGGGCAGGGTAGGCCGCACGCATCATTTGGGCTACGCCGGTTTGCCTGCTAGTTTGTCAAAAATATTTTGACAAAGAGGCCTGCAACCCATGGTTAGTCTTGACCGATTCGACACCTTCAAGGCCGTGGTCGAGGCCGGCTCGCTCACGGCGGCCGCCGAGCTGCTGGGACAGACCCGTGCCGTGGTCAGCTTCAACCTCAAGCGCCTGGAGGCGGAACTCGGCGTCACCTTGTTGACCCGCAACACTCGCCAACTGGCGCTGACCGATGCCGGAGAACGCTTTTACTTGCGCTGCACACGCATGCTCGAAGAAGCACGATTGGCAGTGGAAGAAGCGCGCTCAGAGCACGCCCAGCTCAAAGGTACGTTGCGAATTACCACCACGATGGAATACGCATTGGCCGTGGTCGCTCCGGCGGTGGAGGCCTTTCGCCGCCGGCATCCGGACCTGAATATTCACTTATCCACATCCTCCACCCATGCCGACTTGATCTCCGAACGGTTTGACGTGGCGATTCGCTTGGGACGGCTGATGGACTCCACTCACCGTGCGGTGCAGCTTTCGACTTACGAGGTTTATGCGGTGGCGGCACCGGGGTCAACCCAGGCATGCACGCTGGATGAGTTGGCGGCGGTGCCCGCGCTCGGGCACGGACGCTTGACGGAATTGAGCGTGACCGACCCTGCTGGGGAGGTGCATCAATACCGCGCCGGTCAAACCGCGCTTGTCGCAGACAGTGCGGCAGTTCTCCAGGCCTTTGCGGTGCGTGGCCAGGGTGTGGCGGTGTTGCCCCAGTGGTTGGTGCAGGACGATCTGGACACCGGGCGATTGGTGCGCCTTTTGCCAGACCATCGCTTTGCGCCTCAAGGGGTCTATGGGATGTATCCGGATACCCGACATTTACCGATGAAGGTGCGGGCGTTTATTGATTTTATGAAGGGGTGATGTCAGGCGCTGATCTGGCGGATCACATTGACTAACACGGGCGAGAATGGTTTGAGTTGTCCGTTTTCGTCGGGTTGTTGCAGTTCTTCTTCAATAATTGTCAGGAGGTCGATATTTTCGATTTTGAGATCGTATCCATCCATTCGACTGTTGAAAAGAAGCGTATTGATGATGTCTCGCCGAGCATTGAACAGTGCTCGGTTTTTCTCTCGGCTATCCCCTAAGTTCAGTACCTGAATGGACGTGATAGCTCTTGGGGTTAGTCCTTCCACTCGCCCTGAAAGATAAAACTTCAACTCGGTTTCGCATTCATCCATCAGCGCCGTGAGGGGCAACGCTTGATGGGCGTGTGAGTCTCCGCATTGCTTGGGCCGATTACAGCTCGCGACAATGTTAGAGAAGTCCACTGTACGATTTTGTGCATCTCGTTGAGCTTCTACATGCTCGTTGTGTGCCCTATCCAGCGTTATTGCATCACAGCAGTGAGCACATAATCCGTATTGCTCGTCTATGCAGGCTTGGCGAATGGCGCTTCGTTCTTCGTGCGTCAGCTCTCGGTAGCGGCCTTTAGGATGCGTTCGTTTCCATTGCGTCAGTGCTGCGGGTTCCTTTCCTTTTGTGATCTCACGCACTACGCAACTCCAGCTTGCGGATGAGGAGGGCAGCTTTGGTCAGTTCTATATGACCGGGGGGCAGGTCTAGGGACAGCTCTTCAAAAAGGGTTTTGGCTTCTTTGAGTTTTTTGTCTTGCAGCAGATCCAGTAAACGATCCAGTCGGTCCTGAACGTCGCTGTTGCGCACGTCGGTATCCATGACGCAGAGCAGTACCTGGTTGGCATCCAGGCCATAAAGGCCATTGCGTTCTTCCAACTCACCATCGTCAAGGACGTAGCACAGGACATCCTTGGTGTCGCTGATCACCAGGGGAGAGTGGGTGGTCAGGATGAATTGGCAGTTGGGGAAGGTTTCGGTGAACTGGTGGATCAGGCGGCGCTGCCATTTGGGGTGGAGGTGCAGATCCACTTCGTCAATCAGTATTACCCCATCGCCATGGAGCGGGTTTTCCATGGATGGATTCATCATCGCAAGGCGACGAGCAATATCGCCGACTAATGCCATCATTGATTTTTCGCCCTGGGACAGCTGGGCAACATCCAGCGTGCTGCCGGATTTATCAATGGCCATATGCAATTTTGGCCTGCGCTGTACGCGCAAATTAGCGAAGCCTGGCATGAATGCACCAACCGCAGAGCGCACCGCGGTTAGCTGTCGATCACGGGAAGACGCGTGTGAATCGACGAGGAACTTCCATAACTGACTCTCAGGGTTTTCAATAATTCTCTGTATCTCAGCCAATGCGCTTGCAGAAATACCCGTTTCGTTTTCGCTGTCCTCGCGCTCTCTAAACCATTCAAAAAAACGGCGAAAATCGACGCCCCGGTTCAACGAATTATCGTAACCGTCGAGTTGGCTAAAGGTGTGTTTGGTTTTTATTTTAAGAGGGATTTCGAGTACTGAACGTTCGACGGGATAGTAGGCAATAAGAGGAACAGATGCGTTTACGTCATGCGTTAAAGTTTCTCGATACACATTAGCCAAAGCGGATGCGTCAGTAAGGTCGCTGCTGACCTTTGTGTTCCGACCACGTCTGGATTTTGCCAGTGACCAGTTGAAGTCCACAGACTGTTCGTCAGTTTCAACGGTGACTGAGGCAAAATTTGAACCGTTGTGGATGGTGCCTTCTTCAATCGGGCTACCGTTGCCGCTGTCGGAGCGAATTCTGGCAACTAGCCAACTGAGAGAGCTAGCGAGCGCTCTTAAAATCGTCGTCTTCCCCGCCCCATTATTCCCCACAAACACCGTCACCTTGGACGCATGCTTTTCGGTTGGCGCAAAGGCGACTTCCAAGTCGGTGAAACGACCGACGTTGTTCAGTCGAATTTTTCTGATTTCCATCGCATTACCCTTGTGGGGCCCGTCAGTTTCAAGAGGCAGGCGGCGATTATGGCATTCATCCCGGATTTTGGCAGGTAGGCTTCACGCTTGCTTACAACGTGCCGCTCAAACCAAAACGTTTCTTCAACACCTTCTCCAGCAACCCCTTGGGCAACAACGCCGCCATCAGCGGCAACGCACGGCTGCCGTTGCCCGAACGCAACAGGCGCGGCGGTTGGGACTGTTGCACGGCCTTGAGCACATCCGCCGCAAACTCACTGGCGGGTGTCGGCTTGTCCTGGGACGCCTGGCTGCGTGCGCGGATACCGTCGCGCAATGGCCACCAAGGGGATTGCTCGTTGATCAACAGTTCGGCCTGGACACCGGCGTTTTTTGCGAAGCTTGTATTGATCGCACCCGGCTGCACTTCCATGACCCGCACGCCAAACGGCGCGAGTTCCATGCGCAGGGCATCGCTCAAGGCATGTACGGCCGCTTTTGATGCGCAGTAGGCACCTGCAAACGGCGTCACCAGCACACCGGACACGCTGCCGATATTCACCACCAGGCCTTTGCGTTTGCGCAGCGCCGGGAACAGCGCCTGGGTCACGCCGACGAGGGAGAACACATTGGTTTCGAATTGCCGTTGCATCGCCTCGGTGCCGCCATCGAGCAGCGGCCCCATGGCGCCATAGCCGGCGTTGTTGATCAGCACATCCAGCTCGTCCAGATGCCCGGCCAGTGTTTGCAGGGCGGCGCCGTCATTCACGTCCAGCAGCACGGCATGGAAGCCGGCGTCGTTGAGGGCGATCACGTCCTCTTCGCGGCGGGCGCTGGCCAGCACATGGAAACCGGCCGCCTTGAAGGCATCTGCCAGGGCGCGGCCGATGCCGCTGGAACAGCCGGTGATGAGTACGTTGGGCATGGGTCAGTCCTTTGTCAGTCCGAGAAACTGCCTTGCAGGTGCTCGGCACGAAATTCCAGGGTTTGCGGGCGATAGCCGGGGCGAAGCGGCGGTGTAGGCAAGCAGTCATCCCACGTCGCCCCGGCCTGCAACTCGCCGGGGCCACGATAGCGGGGCGCGGCGTAGACGTTGTCGGCCAGGTTGACTGTGTCGCCCGGTGCATAGGCGGCGACGCGCCAGCGTAATTCGGTGAGGGGCACGTCGTTGCCGTTGTTGAGGATCAGTTTCAGCGGGCGGTCGGCGGGGCATTCCTGGGGTGCATAGCTGATGCGCAGTTCCAGGCGGGCCAGTTGCGAGGCTTCGCGGTTGTCCAGCCACACCACCCAGATCGCCACGAAACCCAGGCCCACGGCGGCGGCGAGGGAGACGGGCAAGGCCTTGGCGGGGTAGCGCAGCAGCAGGATCAGCCAGGTCATGATCAGGAGAACGCCGAAGAACATGGAGACCACCTCGAATAGGGAACGAGCATCCTAACTTAAGCGTAGGTGGGATTGGCGACCTTGAGTGCTGTGGTGACTGTGAGAGCCTCATCGGGGGCAAGCCCCCTCCCACATTTGAATGTGTTCACAGATCAAGGGTGGGAGGGGGCTTGCCCCCGATGAGGCCCTTGCAGTCACCGCAAAAGCCCAAACAAAAAGCCCCCACCCAACCCACTGCGGATAGGGGACGCAATGGGCTGGGCGAGGGCTTCTTGTACGACTGTTTTACTGCGCGATAGTTTTCACCGACACGCCACGTTCAACCGGTGTGGAGCGACCGTAGATATCTTCGAAGCGTTCGATATCGTCTTCACCCAGGTAGCTGCCCGATTGCACTTCGATGATCTCCAGCGGGATCTTGCCCGGGTTGCGCAGGCGGTGCACCGAGGCGATCGGGATGTAGGTGGACTGGTTCTCGGTGAGCAGGAACACGTTCTCGTCACAGGTCACTTCGGCGGTGCCGCTGACCACGATCCAGTGTTCTGCACGGTGGTGGTGCATCTGCAGCGACAGGCACGCGCCCGGCTTGACCGAGATGTGCTTGACCTGGAAGCGCCCGCCCATGTCCACCGAGTCGTAGGAGCCCCACGGACGATAGACTTCGCAGTGGTTCTGGGTTTCGCTGCGGCCCTGGTCGTTGAGGGTGTTGACCATCTGCTTGACGCCCTGGACCTTGTCCTTGTGGGCAATCATCATCGCGTCCTTGGTTTCCACCACTACGATGTTGTCCAGGCCGATCACCGATACCAGTTTGCCGTTGCCGTGGATCATGCAGTTGCGGCTGTCCTGGATCACCACGTCGCCTTTGCTGACGTTACCGTGGACGTCTTTATCGTTTACGGCCCACAGCGAGGCCCAGCAACCCACGTCGCTCCAACCGGCACTCAGTGGCACCACACAGGCGCGCTGGGTTTTTTCCATCACGGCGTAGTCGATGGAATTGTCCGGGCAGCAGGCGAAGGTGGCTTCGTCGAACGACACGGTATCGGCATCCTGTTCGCTGCGTTCCAGGGTCAGCAGGCAGGTGTCGTAGATGTCCGGGTCGTGCTTTTTCAGCTCTTCGAGGAAGCGGCTGGCGCGGAACAGGAACATGCCGCTGTTCCAGAAGTAACCGCCGCTTTTGACGAACTCGACGGCGCGTTTTTCATTGGGTTTTTCCACGAACTGCTCGACGCGGCTCACGCCCTCGGGCAGCAGCGAATCGTTAGTGGACTTGATGTAGCCATAACCGGTTTCCGGACGGGTGGCCGGCACGCCGAACAGCACCATCTCGCCACGCTCGGCGGCCACGGTGGCCAGGGCCAGGGCGCGTTGCAGGGCTTTCTGGTCGTCGATCACGTGGTCGGCGGGCAGCACCAGCATCAGCTCGTCACGGCCTTCATTGACCAGCATCATCGCGGTAAGGGCCACGGCCGGCGCGGTGTTGC
Organism: Pseudomonas allii; assembly: GCF_055380095.1. Taxonomy (NCBI): domain Bacteria; kingdom Pseudomonadati; phylum Pseudomonadota; class Gammaproteobacteria; order Pseudomonadales; family Pseudomonadaceae; genus Pseudomonas; species Pseudomonas allii. The sequence continues at coordinate 1,100,978 of NZ_AP039450.1, forward strand.
GGCCGAACGGTTCCATCAGGATGCGCTGGCTTTCCAGCTTGCGTGCGGCCAGTTGCTCGTTGACGATAAAACGGTGGTCCTTGTTGCAGACCACGATCGGGGTGTCCATGCCTTCGAACACCAGGCGCTCCAGGGTTTGCTGGAACAGCGTGTGCTCACCGGTCAGGGCCAGGAATTGTTTAGGGAACTGTTTACGGGAAAGCGGCCAAAGACGTGAGCCGCTACCACCGGAAAGGATAACTGGAATCATGGGTGTTTCTCCTTGAATCGATTTGGGTCAGAGCTACGAAGGTTTGTCGTTTCACTCTTGTTTTTGTCTCGGTCCGGGTTGGTTTCAACCAACCCGGAAAAATGCTTTAGCGGGTCGACACTGGGCGTTTGACCCAGACTGGCGACAAGCTCGAACCGGAACCGGTGACGTACAGCACGGCTGCCTCACCACGCTCCAGGGCCACTGGCTTCACATCGCCGACTTTCTTGTCACCGTCATACAACGCCAGGCTTACTTTCACCGGGTTGATCTCACGCTCGCCACGGCCCTTGGCTGCCACCGACTTGACAACATCGGTCTTGCCATCGGCGGTTTTCAGGGTCAGGGCCTTGTCGCTGAGGTTCTGCACGCGCACCAGGGACTTCTGCTTGTTCTTGAACGGCGGTTCTTCGATCAGCTGTGGCTGGCCGCTGCCGCTGTTGACCAGGGTGTAGTAGTGGTCTGGAGCGAGCTTGACCGGTACGGTCTGGCTGCCGACCTTGGCGCTGTAGTCACCGCCGGGCATGAAGCTGAAGTCGCTGCTGGCCAGTGGGGCCACGTCGCTCAGGTTGGTGGCGCCGACGGTAGCGCTGACTTCCTGGTTGCTGGCGTTGTAGATACGCACGAAGCTCGAGCCTTTTGGCGCGGTAGGGCCGTACAGGGCGGCGTCGCCACCGGCGAAGGCGGACATCGATACGAAGCTCAAACCGGCTGCGATGGCCAGGGTTTTAGCGAGACGACGAGGAGTTGTAGTGAAAGTCATGTGAGTTACCTCTCTTTCAGTTTTGCGCCCGGTCGGGCGTCTCGGATTTTTGAGTGTTCAAAGCCATGTTCTGTTGGCGCGAACCGGCTTGTTTAAGCTGCGCAACCCACGCGGGGTCGGCATCACCGATTTCGTTGTTTACGGGCAGATAGCGTTCAGGAAACTCCCAGATCAGCACCTGGGGCGGGCTGTTCTTGAAGTCATCGCTTTTCAGGTAGCTGAGCATCGGCAGGATCGGGCCGTGGCCGTCTTCGGCGTAGCTGACCACGTCGCTGCCCAGGGCTTGCTTGAGGGCACCGACGAAGTTCCAGTTGGGGTTGGCGCTGTAGCTGGTGCCCACCAGGGCCACCGGGGTTTCGCTGTCGCTGAACAGCGCGTCGTCGCCTTTGGTTTCGGCCAGGTGCGTGACACGTTTTTGCAGCGGCTCTTGCGGCGGCATCAGGTTTTCGAACAGCGGGTCCAGCGGCAGGAACAGACGCAGGTCGCCTTTGTGCGGTGTGGTGCTCTCGGCCTCGGTGACAAAACGCTGGGGTTCGCCGCTCAGTGGGGTCTTGGCGGCAATGGTCTTGGCCAATTGCTTGGCGGCGATTTCAGCGCCGTCCGGGGTCCAGTGGGTGTCGGTGCGCAGGAACACCTGCTTGCCGCCGAGCTTGGCCTGTTGCAGCGGGCCGAGCAGGTCCGGGGCGATGATCTTGTCGGCGGCGACACGGGCGTGGAAGTCCTGGTACAGGTTGGCGTGGATGCTGGCCGGTTTGACTTCACCCAGGTGTTCCGGGTACAGGCGCACCTTGGCCGGCACGATCGCCATCACCAGTTGGATGCCCTGGGCCTTGAGCTTCTGGCGCACGCCTTCGACCAGCGCGTAGTTGCCTTCCAGGTTCTGGTCTTCGTTGACGGCGGGGTTGAACTCCTCGTCGCTGTACAACCAGTGATCGCGGCCCAACACCACACCAGGGCGGCCTTCATTGAACAGCTTGTAGTCCAGCGCCGCCCACAGGTTGGTGCCCAGGCGCTTGATCGGGAACTGGTCGTCGTAGTGGGTCTCGACGGCCTTGGTCCAGCGACCGTTGAGCACGGTGGCGTCGGCATTGGTGCTGAAGCCGAAGAAGCTGCGCAGCGACCAGGCGCCCAGGGCGAGCAACACCACCAGGAACAGGCCGATATAGAGGACGCGTAATGAACGGGTCATGGTCGGCTCCCTCAGAATTGGAAGTAAAGGAACGGCGAGAAACTCTGCGCCGACAGTTTGAGAATCGACGCCACGAACAGCAGCAGCACCGCAGCGCGCATGGCGTAGCGTGGCCAGTCAGCGGTCCAGTAGGCCGGTTGCACAGCGGCATCCTGGCCCACGGTGAAGCCGGGCTGGTGGATGCTGCCGGGGTTGTCGCCCGGTACGGCCTTGATCAGGCTCGGGTCGGCCGGCTTGGTCTTCTCGGCAGGGCGATTGGTGTAGAAGTCGCGCAGGCCAAAGAACGCCAGGGTTGCGTAGGCCACCACCAGGGTTGCCACTTGCAGGCCGGTGAGGTTGGCGCGGTTGAGTTCCGACAGCGACCACTCGCCAAAGCTGAACATCGCACCGTACATACGCCCGGCGACGTGCAGGTTTTCGGCGCGGAAGATCACCCAGCCCATTACCACCAGCAGGAAGGTGAAGGCCCAGCGCACGACGTTGAAGCTGCGCGGCGCGGTGTTGAGGCCGATGGCTTTTTCAATCGCCAGCCACATGCCGTGCCAGGCGCCCCACACGATGTAGGTGATGTTCGCACCGTGCCACAGGCCACCGAGCAGCATGGTCAGGAACAGGTTGCGGTAGGTGGTCAGCGTGCCTTTACGGTTGCCGCCCAGGGTGATGTACAGGTAGTCACGCAGCCAGGTGGACAGGCTGATGTGCCAGCGCCGCCAGAACTCGGTGATCGACTGGCTGATATACGGCTGCTTGAAGTTTTCCATGAAGCGGAAACCCATCATCAAGCCCAGGCCGATGGCCATGTCGCTGTAGCCGGAGAAGTCGAAGTACAGCTGCGCGGTGTACGCCAGCGCGCCGAGCCAGGCATCGCCGGTGGTGGGGTTCTGCAGGGCGAAGCAGTGGTCGGCGACGACTGCCAGGGTGTCGGCAATGAACACCTTCTTGATGAAACCCTGCATGAACCGCGTGCAGCCCTCGGAGAATTTATCGAGGGTGTGGGTGCGGTTGTTGAACTGGTCGGCCAGGTCGCGAAAGCGCAACACCGGGCCGGCAATCAGGTGCGGGAAGATCGCCACGAACGCCGCAAAGTCGATCAGGTTGCGGGTCGCCGGGGTATCGCCACGGTACACGTCGATGATGTAGCTGATGGACTCGAAGATGTAGAACGAGATACCGATCGGCAACAGCACGTGGGTCAGGATGAACGGCTCAAGGCCCGCCGACTTCATCATCACGTTGATGCTGTCGACGCCGAAGTTGGCGTACTTGAAGTAGCCGAGGATGCACAGGTCGACCGCCACGCCGAGCAGCAGCCAGCGCTGGGCCGGCTTGGTGCGCACGCCGGCCGCACCGACCTTGAGGCCGATCCAGTAGTTCCACAGCGTGACGGCGGCGAACAGCGCCAGGAAGTCCACTCGCCACCAGGCGTAGAACACGTAGCTGGCAATCAGCAGCAGCAGGTTGCGATAGCGTTGCCCGCTCAAGTAGTACAAGCCGAGAAAGATCGGCAAGAACAGAAACAGGAACACATTGGACGAGAAAACCATCCCGATCTCTCCATGTTTAACCAACAGTCAAGGGCCAGAGCCCCCCCAAACCCCCCACGGAAATACGAGGAGGGCGGTACTACATTCCTACTGACGAAACCGACTCAAACTGTGGGAGGGGGCTTGCCCCCGATGGCGGTCTAACAGTTGCCATCTGTGTTGAATGACACCCTGCTATCGGGGGCAAGCCCCCTCCCACATTTTTTCACCGTGTTCTGTCAGGAACCTTTGTTACCTTTCTCATGCGTCGGGTCGTAGACCTTGGTCAGGTCGCCCCCGAGGCGGAAGGTCTTGAACGGTTGCATCCCATGCTTGCGCTCGATCACGTCCGGCGCGCAGGTGTAGAGGGTGCAGAAGGGTTCGAGCCAGGCGAATTTCATGTCCTGCTTCAAGTCCTTCATGTCCTGTTCCTTGCCGTTCTTCTGTTCGAAGATTTCGGGATCCTTGACCCCGGCCAGCACTTTGTCGCCCAGGCGCTTGAGCGCGCTGTTGTTTTCCTGGCGCAGGTCCACGCCATTGACCAGGGCAAAACTGGCGATCATCGACAGCGGCGGCAGGGCGTAGTTGTGGTACGACAGGGCGCGTTGCTGACGCTTCAATTCGTTCGGCAAGAAGCCCTGGTCGTCGACCTGGTTCACGCCGACCTTGTATTCCTTCACCGCCCAATCAAACAGGTCGCGACGGTTAGTGGCGACGGACGTTGCCATCACCGACCAGGCGGCCCAGTAGGAATGGTTGTTGGTTTTTTCCAGCGGCAGGTTGTCCCAGTCGCTGACCACTTGATCGGCAAGCTTGTTGAACCAGGCTTCGATCAGTTGGGATTCCTGCTGGTGATTGGCCAACGGGTGCGAGTCGGAGAACTTGAGGCGCACATAGGCCGAGGCCATGCTGCCCAGTGCCCATTTGCGCATGGACTTGCCGGTGTGGTTGAAGTCCTTGGACATCAACGCATCGGCCTTGGCCCACGACACCAGCCAGTTCAGGGTGCATTCGAGCTGTTCGGGGCGACCGTCACGCATGAACTGCATCACGCGCTTGCTGGTGTCTTTTTCCAGCTTGGTGATGTCGGCAGTGCTGTCACGGAAGGCTTTTTCCGACTGCACGTTCAGGGTGGAACGGGCTTTGTCCGAGCCTTCGTACTTGCTGCGAAACTGCAACGGCCCGGTGTACGGCGCCGGCATGGTGTCGCAGTTTTCCTTGAAGTCGCCGGTCTTGAACGCTTCAATCGGTGCGAAATAGCCTTGTGGCGGACGCAGCGGTGCGGCGGCGTTGACGGAGCCTGCGAACATCGCCAGGCCCAGTAACGTTGGGATCAGTAACTTCTGCATAGGTAACCTCATTGCCCAGTTGAGGCGGTCTGCTGACCACCGGCTGGGAATACGTTGCGTGTGCAAATTTTCGCTTCGACCTTCTGCGCAGCAGCGCCCGCTTCGGGACCCTGCACTTCCACGGCCAGCAGGTTCTGCGAGGCCCAGTCTTCATCGGTACGCAGTTCAAAGGCGAAACGCCCGTCTGTATCGGATGTTTCGGGTTTCTCGATCTTGATGTCCTCGTGGCGCCCGTTCATGTACCAGAGGGTGGCTTGCAGGGTTTTCACCGACGGGTCGGCGAAGCGGATATCAACCTGGTGATTGGCATTACGCAGGTCTTTGTTCGAACTGTTCACCAGCAATTCGTTCTTGCCGGGTTTCAACGTGGTGCTCGCGGTCATCTGCGCGGTCTTGCCTTCGCAGCCGTTGTCGAGCAGGGCCATCATCTGGCGGTAGATGGTCTCCTGGTCCAGGCGATACAGCGGCGAGAACTCCCAGATGAGGATTTTCGGCGGGGTCTTCTGGAATTCGTCGCTGCCCAGGTACTGGATCATCGAACCTTCCAGACCACCGCCGGGGAAGGCAACGTTGAGGATGTCAGCACCGATTTCCTGTTCCAGGAAGCCGGCGAAGTTGTAGTTCTTGCCGCTGTGGCTGGTGCCCACCAGGGTGATCTGCGGGTTGCCCGAATCGCCGAACAGGTCGCCGTCGCCCGCTTCGCCCTTGGGCTCGGTGGTGAACTGGTCCATGTACTGGATCGCGTAGCTGGTGCCGCACAGCTGCCCGGCCATGTTGTGCAGGGTGCCGGTCTTGCCCATGCGCCCGGAGCGCTTGGTCTCGAATTCGCGCTTGGGAATATCCGCGAACTCAGGCATTGCACGCACTTTGGCGCCGACGATTTTCGCGGTGCGCTGGGCGCCGTACGGGGTCCAGTGCTGGTCGCCACGGAAGTAGAAGTCGTGGGCCGGCAGTTCATCCGGCAGTTGCTCGTTGGTCAACGGCGACAGGTCCGGCACCACGTAGCCCATCTTGGCGAAACGACCGAGCATGGTCTTGTAGTTGCCCAGGGCCTTGTCGAAGTCGAACTTGGCTTTTTCCTCGGGGTTCAACTTGTTGCGGTTCACCAGGCCACGGGTCGGCTGGTAGACCACCACCAGTTCCACGCCCTTGGCCTTGAACGCGTCGTGCAGCTGTTGCATGCGCTTGTAGCCGGACGGGGTGGTGTCGAATTCGGTGCGCAGGTCTTCCTGGGTCCGGAACAACCAGTCGCCCTGGGCTTGCACCAGGGTGGTGAAGTTCTGCTGATAGCGCGTGGTGTAGTTGCGCGCATCATGGGCGGCCGGGCACAGGCTGCAGCACGGTTCGGCGGTGAAGGTTGGCGCCTTGACTTCATCGGCGCGCACGCCCTGGCTGGCCGCGAGCAGGCCGAGGGTCAGACCCGAGAGGCTCAGCAGTTTGATCATGTGTGGGTGCATAAGGGTCATCCTCAGTCCTGCATTTCGGTCTGGCGTTCGACAGGGTCGATCAGCACGGCTTTCTGCTGGCGCACCAGCAGGTCGAGAATCTCTTCCTGGCGATCGCCAAGCACGCCGGAGAAGCTGATGCCGCTGGATTTGGTCGGCGCCAGCATCGACACGCGGTACAGCTCGATACTCAACGGCGAGTCGATGGACAGCGGCCCGCTGCCGTTGCCGGCCAGTTCACCGCCGACCACGATCAGCGAGACTTTGGCGTCGAACGGGTCGAGGGCGATGTCGCGGTCGGTGTCGGTCAAATCCTTGATGTGGCCGTAGACGCCGGTCAGGCCGTTGGCCATGGCGGTGTTCTCATACAGCTTGATGTTCACGCTGTTGCGCACGCGGATGCCGTGACGACGGTTGCTGATCACCTTGTTGCCCCACAGCAGGTTGTCGCCGCTCTCATAGAGGGTGATGCCGTCGGTGTGGTTGCGGTAGATCTCGTTGTCGGCGATCAGGTTGTTCACGCTGTTACGGTCGATCACCAGGCCCGAGAGCTTGTTGTCGTAGCTGCGGTTGTTGAAGATGAAGCTGTCGTTCACTTCACGGGAAATGATGATGCCGTGCTTCTTCTTGGTGCCGTAGACGGTGTTGTCCGCGATGATCAGGCCGTGGGAACGGTCGTGGGGGTCAATGCCGTAGACGATGTTGTCTTTGTAGGTGTTGCCCTTGATCACAAAGCCGGTGGTCTCGTAGCAGTAGAAGCCGTACCACATGTCCGAGAACTCGGAATCGATGATCCAACCGGTCGGCTCCGGACGCTTGAGCACCTTGGCCATGTTCGGCGTGTACTGGGAAATACTCACCCCGTACGACTTACTGTTGGCGTAACCGAAACTGGCCATCTTGGTGTTGGAAATGTAGGTCTCGGTGCCGCCCCAGGCCAGCAGGAACGGGCGGAATTCCTTGGGCGACTTGAACAGCGCCGGGCCGTTGGCCTTTTCGCTCCAGCCGCTGACCTTGGTGTCACGCACAAACAGCTGGCCGTCGTTGATCAGGAATGAACCGGCTTCCTGGGACAGGCGCAGCTCCTGGGTCTTCTTGTCGATTTCCAGGATGCCCTTGCGCCCGACCACGATCGGCAACTTGGCCACGATCACACCCGGCGAGGTCTCGCTCAGGTACTGCTTGGGCACCTTGCCCAGCAGGTCCTTGAGGTTCATGTAGCCGTCATCCACAAAGATCGCCTGGGGAATGCCGTGCTGGCGCACCACCCATTCGGCCATCTTGTTGTCACCGCCGATGAAGTCCTTGAGGGCGTCTTCCTGCATCATGCGGCGGATGCTGATCTTGCCCGGCTTGGCGCGCACGATCTTCTTTTCCATCGCCGCGGCGGTGTAGCCCGACAGGTCCGGCAGGGCCGGCTTGGCCATTTCCAGCGGCGCGGTCGGCGGGCTGGAGATGGTGTAGGTCTTGGCCTGCTGCAGTTCCTTGGCGATGGTCGGCGCCTTGGCCGCCGTATCGGCAAACGCTGTGGCACTGGCCAACAGCATTGCCGCGACGAGTAGGCTTTGAGCATTCATTGGGCGGGCTCCCATCAGAATTTCCAGATCACGTCGACAAACGCGCGATGCATGTACGAGTCGACGTTGCTGCCATAGGCATCGCCCGGTTTGAATACGCCGGCACGGAAACGCACCAGCGCCGATGGCTCATCAATCGACTGGCTGAGCGCAGCCGGCAACAGGCCGGTCTTGAAGTACTTGGTGACCACCAGGTCCATCTCCTGGCCCAGGTCTTTCTTGCCATCTTCAAGGGGCAGGGAAGTACTGGACAGGATCGCGCCGGTGACGTCGTCGGTGTTGTTCTGCACCGCATCGATACCGTTGCTGCCCACCGGCTTGTTGCCGTCGACACGCCAGAACTTGTGGTACACCAGGCTGGCGTCGTAGTCCTCGCGCAGCTGCCAGGAACCGAACAGGCTCATGGCTTGCATGTTGTTCATCTCACCACGGAAGGCTTCACCGAAGCGGTGCACGCGGGACTGGGTGCCGGTCCAGTTAGAACGGTTGCTTTGCAGGCCGTTCTGCTCGTACTCGGCGCTGGCGCGGGAGTAAGCCGCGCCCACTTGCCACTGCGGGTCAAGGCGCAGGCGGATACCCAGGTCGGTGGCCCAGCCATTCACGTTATCGCTGCGCTTGGCCTGGTCGGGGCGGCTGCCGTCGGCTTTCAACGCGTTGACGGTGTCGCGGTCGCCCTGCATGCCGGTGATGCTGGCCCAGTAGTTGACGGTGTTGGTATTGCGCCAGTTGTAGGCGTCGCTGTTGGCTTCGATACCGAGCCAGGTCAGGTCGCCGTTTTCGCGCTTGTCCAACGAGTCGGTGGGCACGCCCGGTTCCGGGTAGTCGAGCTTGCCGTTGTCATGGGTGTGGTGACCGCGCAGGCCGATCCACTGGCCGGGCGTCCACTGGTAGGCGGCGTCGGCGTAGAGGTGCTGACGGTCCTTGTCCTTGGGCGACAGCTCCTTGAGGTCGGTGCGGTATTCGCTGAAACGTTCGGCGACGCCGACATTGGCCTTGAGCAGGGTGGTGTCGAAGGTCCAGTTCAGCGCTTCGATATTGGTGTCGCGCCATTGGCCGTCGTCGTTGCGCAGGCGTTGGCGACCCAGCTTGAGGATCTCGCCGGGGTAGGGCGTGAAGCCGCTGTAGCCGACCCAGAACTCGCGCATGGCCAGGTAGTTTTTCTTGGCCTTGCGGTCGTTATTGGTGGTCTGCTGGTTCGCGTCATCGGCTGACTGTTGCAGCGGGTCAGTCTCGATGATGTCGCTGGACACCACCGCCTGGCCCATGGCGTAGGCGCTCCACGCGCCGCTTTCACCGTAGATCCACGGGCGCAGGTCGAGGCCGACGCCGTTGACGTCGCCGCCTTTCTGGGTGCCGAGGTCGCGGTCATCTTCGGACTGCGCGGTGGCTTTGACTTCCAGGCCGAAGTTCTTGGCTTCGGTCAGCGCGGCCAGGGTCGGGCACGACCACAGCAGGGCGAAGGTCAGGCCGATGCCGGCCTTGACGAATGGGTTGAGCTTCATAGGGATTCCTCGCCGTCGTCTTCTTCATCCAGGGCGTGCAGTTGCAACGTGTTCTGGGCCAGGGTGCCGCGGGCGGCCAGTTCCTGTTGCACCAGGCGTTGGCCCTGGGCGCGTTGCTCCGGCGTCAAGGGCGCTTCGAGCTGGGTCGCCAGGTCATTGGCTTCCGGGGTGTCCTGGGCTTTGGCCAACTGGCTGAAGACATAGGCGTTCAATGGGTCGGGCTTGGTGCCCTTGCCTTGGGAAAACAACTGGGCGATGGCGAAGTCGGCGCTGTTCTGGCCGTTGCGCGCAGCAGTCAGCAAGTGGTCGAGGGCTTTTTGCGGATAGACCTTGCCCAGGTAGCCACGGCGATAGATCTGGCCGAGGTAGTAATCGGCGGCCACTTCCTTGCCCACGGCTTTTTCGAAGTGCGCTTCGGCTGCCTTGGCATCCGCCGGCACCCACTTGCCTTCGTAGTAGAGCTTGCCAAGCAACAGCTCGGCGCGCGGCTGGTCGGCGGCGCGGCCGTTGTCCAGGTACTTCATCATCTGGTCGACGTCGCCGAGTTCCGGGAAGTCATAGAGCAGTTGCGCCAGGCTGACCCACGAAGCCGGGTAGCCGGGGGCGATTTTTTCCAGCAGGGCCTGGGCGGTTTTTTCGTCCGGCTGGCCGAGGGTGGCGTCACCCAGCACGCGCGCCACGCTATCAACACGTTGTGCGGTGACGGTGCCACGGCTGTAGCCGGCTTCCATTTGCTTGAGCAGCTCGGCCTGTTTTTCCGGCTCGGCTTTTTTCTGGTAGACCGTGGCCAGTTCGACGTAGCAGATGTCGGTAGTGTTCAGCGCGGCCTTGCAGATGCGCTCCACGTCATCCAGATGCTGGTCGTAGGTGTCCTGGGTGCGATACAGCAGCACCTGGGCCAGGCCGGCTTCCGGGTAACCGGCGGCCTGCCATTGGCTGATCTGCCGCTGGGCATTCACGTTCGGGAAGCTGTGCGGGTATTGCAGGTACAGCATCGCCAGCGGAATCAGGGTGTTGCCTTCGCCATTGGCAAAGGCTTTTTTCAGCAGGCCTTCGGCTTCATGGTGTTCGGCCTCGGTGCTGCCGGGCTTGGCCACCAGCAGGCGACCCAGGCGCGCCTGGGCGCGGGGCGAGGTGTCCGCTGCCGCACGGTAGGTGGCCTCAGCCTGTTTGATTTGCGCCGGATCGCGGGTGCCTACCTGGATGTCGGCCAGGCCCACCTGGGCCTCGCTGTAGCCCAGGTCTGCCAGTTGCTGGTAATTCTGCTGCGCGGTGACGGTGTCGCCACGCTTGAGCGCTTCATTGGCCAGGCGTTGGTCGGGCAGGCCGGCGCAACCGGCGAGGGCGATGGCCAGCGCCAGGGGCACCGGCAGGTTTCGAAGGGCGCTCATGATTAAAGACCCGCAGCCATGGCTTTATCGATCAGCCAGTTCAGCGATGGGCCACGGTCGCTGGTGACTTCCACCGGGCGTCCGGCGTAGGTGCTGTCCAGCGGTGCGTCCGGCTTGATCTGCACGCGGATGTCGGAGGACAGGTCGGCGCTGTTCAGGCTGGTGCTGCTGACGATGGTGCCGGTGCGGATCTGCTCCTCGTCGGCCACCTGGAAGCTCACCGGGGTGCCTGGGCGAACGTCAGCGAACTGGCGATAGGTGAAGCGTGCTTCCACGTTGGCCTGGCTGCCGCGTGGGACCAGTTGGAAGATCACGTCGCCCTTGCTGGCGTACTGACCGTCAGCCACCAGTTGCTGCGCCACCACGCAATCGCACGGCGAAGTCAGGGTGCCGGTCATTTGCTTGCCGAACAGCTCTTCAACCTTGGCCGGTTGCAGTTGGTCTTCGTCCAGGTGGCCCTTGAGCACATCGAGCATGCTGGTGCTGAAGGTGGCCAGTGGTGCGCCTTTGGCGGCGACCGCGTCACCCTTGAGCAGGCTCTGCACGGTGCCGTCGCGTGGCATTGTGACGTTCATGCCGGGTACGCTCACCAGGCCGGCCTGGGCGTGGCTGACGAAGTACATGCCGTACACCGACTTGAAGACGAAACCGAAAGCCGCCAGGCCGACGATGAAGATACCCGCGCTGAACACCACGGCGCGCAGGCGGCCGGCGGCGCTCATGTTGCTGCCGCTGTCCTTGACCTTGCGTGCCTTGGTGAAGTTGTCACGTTGCAGGGTCGCCAGCACGTCGCCCATGGTCACGATGTCACCGGACAGGTGCGAGGTGATCAGATGGCGCAGGGTGGAAATATCCTGGGCGTCGAGGTTCTGGAACTGGCAACCGGTGCGGCCGGTCTGGCGGTCGTAGGAGCGGATCTGCAATTCCACGTCCATGGCCAGGCCGAGGTTATCGATGACAAATTGCAGGCGGCCCTTGTGCACCTCGCCGACGGTCAACGGCTGGGTGGCGGTGAACGCCAGGCCGCCGGCGGACAGGTCGATCACCCGTGCTTCGGTCTGGGTGCGGTCGGTGTTGAAGAAGCGCAGCTTGGCCGGGATTTTCACGCGGGCATGTTGGCGCTGGGCTTCGGATTCGTGGACAACGTTGGCGTTTACTGGGCTGTTCATAGTTCGGTTTCCTAGTTAATTCAGGCTTGGCAGGGTCAGACCATCATCAGCAACACGGCAACGAAGATGCTGCCGGCGGAGAAGGTCATGGTCCGAGACGACCAGGTGTTGAACCAACGTTGAAAGCTGGCCAAATCGCGGGTCAGTTTGGTGTCCTGGCGGGTCCAGGACTGTTGATCGAGGCGGAAGAACACGTAGATCTTCACCAGCGCGCCCATGATCTGGTTGTAATAGAGAATCACCGGGTACGCGGGGCCGATCTTGTGGCCGGAGCACGACAGCAGCAGGGTGAGAATCAGGCGGGTGATGCCGATCCACAGCAGGTACGCGAGGATGAAGGCGCCGCCGTATTTGAAGGTGGCGATGATCGCCACGGTCAGGCCGAGCAGGGACGTCCACATCGACACGCGCTGGTCGAACAGCACGATGCTGGTGAACAGGCCCAACCGACGCACACCCAGGCCGAGGGCACGGGAATTCTGGCGCAGGTTGTTGCCGTACCAGCGGAACATCAGCTTGCGGCTGGCCTTGATGAAGCTCTTTTCCGGCGGGTGTTCCACGGTGTTGATCGCGGCGTCCGGCACGTAGAAGGTGTCGTAGCCCAGGCGCATCAGGCTGAACCAGCTGGACTTGTCGTCACCGGTGAGGAACTTGAAGCGGCCCAGGCGCCAGTGTTGCAGCGAGTCGCTTTCCACGTCGGCGATAAAGCCCGGGTCGGTGACCACGCTGGCACGGAACACCGACATGCGGCCGGTCATGGTCAACACGCGCTTGGACAGGGCCATGGAGCACATGTTGATGTGGCGCTGGGCGAAGCGCAGTTTGTGCCACTCGCTCATGATGTAGCCGCCGCGCACTTCGCAGAACTCGTTGGTGGTCAGGCCGCCGACATTGCCGAACAGCTGGAACCACGGCACGGTCTTGCGAACCACGCCTTCGGCGAGCACGGTGTCGCCATCGATCACCGCAACCACGGCACGGTCATCCGGCAGGTGGCGGGAGATGGCGCGGAAACCGAAGGCCAGGCCGTCGCGTTTGCCGGTGCCGGCGATACGCACGAAGTCGAGCTTCACATGCTCGGGTGGGTTCATGCGTTCCCACAGGCTCTTCACCAGCAGCTCATCGGACATTTCCACCAGCGAGCAGACCACGGTGGTGGGGAAGCCACATTCGATGGCTTCACGGATCACCGAGCTGTAGACCTGCGCGGTGGTCAGCGCATCGATACGGAAGCTGGTGACCATCAGGAACACATGGGACGGGTCGGCAGCCTTGCCCAGCTTGCGCACTTTGCGGCGCAGGTGCGGGTAGACCACGTACAGGAACAGCATGCCGCGAAAGAAATGCGTAGCACCCATCGAGTAGCGCCAGATACCGACGGCGCCAATCAGGAAAATAAAATTCTTCGACTCGGAGTCGAACGTACTCGCCGGCAAGAGCAGGGCGAGTCCCATCAGCAGGCTCAAAAAGAACAGCCAGCCGGCGGATTGGAGCAGTACGTGTTTTAACTTGGACATAAGTGTCATCCGAAGGTGAAGAAGGCTCCCGGCTGCAAGCGCTGGGGATGGGTACGCTTGCAGCCAGGAACTTGCCGTTGCTGTTACCAGCAAATGCCTTCGGTGCGACCTGTGGCACAGGTGGCCTTGGACATGAAGCCCACCAGGTCGATCACTCGCTTGCCGTGCGGTGCGTTCTGCGCCAGGGCACGGAACTTCTCATCGCGGTTGCCCAGGATGATCACGTCGGAGTTGTTGATCACTTCGTCGAAGTCCGAGTTGAGCAGGGACGACACGTGCGGGATCTTGCCTTCGATGTAGTCCTTGTTCGCGCCGTGCACACGGGCGTACTCGACGTTGCTGTCGTAGATGCTCAGGTCGAAGCCCTTGCCGATCAGCATTTCGGCCAGTTCGACCAGCGGGCTTTCGCGCAGGTCATCGGTGCCGGCCTTGAAGCTCAGGCCCAGCAGGGCGACTTTGCGCTTGTCGTGGCTGGAGACGATGTCGAAGGCGTTCTGTACCTGGGACTCGTTGCTGCGCATGAGCGAGTTGAGCAGCGGCGCTTCCACGTCCAGGGAACCGGCGCGGTAGGTGAGGGCGCGCACGTCTTTAGGCAGGCACGAACCACCGAAGGCGAAGCCTGGGCGCATGTAGTACTGGGACAGGTTGAGGGTCTTGTCCTGGCAGACCACGTCCATCACTTCGCGACCGTCGACGCCGACGGCCTTGGCGATGTTGCCGATTTCGTTGGCGAAGGTCACTTTGGTGGCGTGCCACACGTTGCAGGTGTACTTGATCATCTCGGCAACGGCGATGTCCTTGCGGATGATCGGTGCGTCGAGTTCTTCGTACAGCGACTGCAGGACATCGCCGGAGGCTTTGTCGAACTCGCCGATGACGGTCATCGGTGGCAGGTCGTAGTCGGCGATGGCGGTGGATTCACGCAGGAATTCCGGGTTGACCGCGACACCGAAGTCGACGCCGGCTTTTTTGCCGGAGCAGTCTTCGAGGATCGGGATCACCACGTTGGCCACGGTGCCCGGCAGTACAGTGCTGCGCACGACCACGGTGTGGCGGGTGGTTTTGTCACGCAGGACAAAACCGATCTCGCGGCACACGGCTTCGATGTAGTCGAGTTCCAGGTCGCCGTTTTTCTTGCTCGGCGTGCCGACGCAGATCATCGACAGGTCAGTATCGCGGATGGCGTCGGCGAAGTTGGTGGTGCCACGCAGCCGGCCGGTTTCGATACCCTGGCTCAACAGCTCGCCCAGACCGGGCTCAACGATGGGCGATTTGCCTGCATTGATCAGGTCAATCTTATCCTTGGAGATGTCCACGCCGACCACGTCGTGGCCACGGGCAGACAGGCAACCGGCACAGACTGCGCCAACGTAACCTAAACCAAATATGCTGATGCGCATCGCATTTACCTCTTTGTCTTCAAGACCGTATTAATCATGCCAATAATTGGCCGGAGTTCATGTTTGCAAGCGTCACTGATGCCACGGAAGTTAGGCGAATAGACGCCGACTTACCGCGTACAGGCATGTTAATTAGTGAGTGACTAACTATTGCACTCAAGTTGTGCGCAACTTGGCCTTGTTATTGGGGCTTGCCCTGAAATGCAGCCGGCCTTTCTGGGGAAAGGTGCCGACGCCAGTGCCGCAAGACCCTGATAGAGGCTTTTAGCCTTTATTTATCAACGTCTTGGGTGTCATCACTGACACATTTGGGTAAGCGCTGCCTTGGCCTATAGGGGATAGCAATGGATCCTTATCGCCGCCCTCAACTCATATCAGTTGATGATATGACCCGTGAGTCAAAGTTGATGGGGCAACTTCGCTACTTCCTTGGGTCGTCATGTAAGTCATCTCTTACAGAAACAGAGAATTTCGTTACCGGTGGTATGAGCCGTCGGTTTAGGCGAAGTTCCAGGCCACTCATCCTGTTTCCTGAAATTTCTTGAAATATTGGCAAAGATGGCACTGCTATTATATTGATAGCACTGGTTATTTGGGCCAGTAGTTATAGGGAGTTGGCGCGCGGGGATAGTTTTGTGCCACTAGTGTTTGAAAAAAGTGGTGCCACTACGAAAAAAATCAACGAATGTCGAGTGAAAGAATTGTTAGAGATGCGTCAGGATATTTTTTGACGTCAAAAATATGACGATCATGAATTAAAATGCGGTCAAAAATGTGGGAGGGGGCTTGCCCCCGAAGGCGGTGGGTCAGCTAAAGATGAGCTGGCTGATCCATTGCCATCGGGGGCAAGCCCCCTCCCGCAGTTGTTCATCAGTGCTCTTGAGCGCTTTATTCCGGTGCGTGATCGCGCAAAAACACCAGGTTGTCCGGCTTCGACTGTTCGGCATTGAAGCGATAGCCCTGCACATCAAACTGCTTCAGCTTGGCCGGGTCATTGATGCGCTCCTCGATCACAAAGCGGCTCATCATCCCCCGGGCTTTTTTGGCGTAGAAGCTGATGATCTTGTACTGGCCGTTCTTCAGGTCCTTGAACTCGGTGTTGATGATCCGTGCGTTAAGGGCCGTACGCTTGACCGCCGAGAAGTACTCGTTGGAGGCCAGGTTGAGCAGCACGTCGTCGCCCTGTTCGGCCAGCGCTTCGTTGAGCCATTCACTGATACGGGTGCCCCAGAAGGCGTACAGGTCCTTGCCACGGGCATTGGGCAGCTTGGTGCCCATCTCCAGGCGGTACGGCATCATCAAGTCCAGGGGTCGCAGCAGGCCGTACAGGCCCGAGAGCATGCGCAGGTGGTCCTGGGCGTAGGTGAAGTCGGCATCGCTGAAGGTCTCTGCATTCAGGCCGGTGTACACGTCGCCCTTGAAGGCCAGCAACGCCTGCTTGGCGTTTTCCTGGGTGAACGCAGGCGTCCAGCTGCCGAAGCGGGCGGCGTTGAGGCCGCCGATCTTGTCGGATACGTGCATCAATTCGCTGATTTGCGCCGGGCTCAACTCGCGCAGTTGCTCGATCAGCTCTTGAGAGTGGTCAAGGTATTGCGGTTGGGTGTAGCGCGGGGTTACCGGCTTTGACTCGAAATCGAGGGTCTTGGCGGGGGAAATCACCATCAGCATGAAGTCGTCTCCTGTAAACGTGGGGGGATTCTAGGGGTTGGGGCGTTTTGACTCCACCTATGATGGCGATAGGCGCGATCCGCTATGATGGCCGGTGACTCTGGAGAGGGAGACCCTGTGTGCGAATAGCGCTTTTATTGTCGGCATGCCTGCTGTGCCTGAATGCCCAGGCAGCACCCGTGGATGTGGCCAGCCTTGACCGTGGCACCTGGCCCGAAAAACTCGGCAGCCCGGCGCTGTTCGACGTGGCGTCACGCGCCGAAATCCTCATGTTCGCCCACAGCCTGCTGGCCAGCGAGAACCAGGACGAAACCGCGCTCAAGCAGCGCCTGGGCCTGAAGATCATCAACCTGGCCGCCATCGACGACCTGCGCCGCCAGCTCTGGCAGCGCCTGCTGGAGAACTACACCTTCGCCCAGCAGAGCTGCGAGGAAGACGCCTCGTTCTGCTATCTGGTGGAGAACATGGACGACCTGCGCGAGCAGGCCGGCAAGTTCGAGGTGAGCGAAGACTCCTTCTATATAGGCTGGGCCGCTCCGAGCCATACCTTCCATGAGCGCTACCTGGATGAATTGCTGCGCAAGGCCGCGCTGTTTCCGCAGATCAGCAGCGAAATCGCGCGTTTCGGCGACCATGAGCGCAATGGCGACGAGTTCAACGACCGCCTATTCCTGCTCACCTTTGACGGCGGCCCCGCGCCGGTCAGCGGCAATACCGACTGGCTCGCCGACTACCTGCGCAAGCAGAAGATGAACGCGACTTTCTTCACCCTCGGCAGCAGCCTGCAAACCCGGGTCGAGCGCAGCTCGGTTGCCGATGTGCAGGCGCTGTACCAGGGCCAGTGTGTTGGCACCCAGGGTTGGCAGTATCGCTCCCACAGCCATTGGGTGGACTGGCAGAGTTCGATCACCCGCAGTGCGTCTTTGGCGCAGAACCTGATGCCGGAAAACTACGTGCCGCTGTTCCGTCCGCCCTATGGCCAGCGCCGCGCGGACAGCCAGGGTTTCTTCCAGGCGCAAGGCTTGCAGGTGGCGTTATGGGATATCGACTCCCAGGATGAACCGGGCAAGCTCAAGGCCGATGAGTCGGCGCAACGGGTGCTGACCTTGATGCTGTTGTGGCGCAAAGGCGTGATTGTGTTTCACGACACCCAGGACAAGGCACGGGTCGCTTTGCCCATGCTGTTACAGGCAACGGCACAGAGTGGTCTGGGTTGGCAGGGCTGCCGGGAAGCGTTTCGCTGAAGTGCCCGGCCCTGTTGGGTGTGGGGCGATTCTGGGGTGATTTTGTGCGACATTTCGATGCAGGCGGACTTCCGACTTTAGCGGGGTAAGTGGCACTCGGCTAGTGCTATTCGTCATCCTGAAAAATAAACTTCAAAAAAGCGTCAAAGTGCTTTTTCCTGTCACACGTTTTGCGGTATTACGAAGTCAGATCGCCGAAACCTGCAACACAGGTGGCGTCTTCCAAGACTCCTCATGTGGGCACTGCGCTTGACGTCACTCAGGTGCGTCGGTGGTCGAATCGAGGCGCAGCACCGCCCAGGTATTGCGTCGACTGGCTCCCACAAAGGTGACCGAGTATGGATGATCATGGACGTAACCCTTCTTCCGACCAGCCAATCCTTTATGTGCTTGATACCAACGTATTGATCCACGATCCAAACGCACTGCTCAACTTCGAAGAACACCACGTCGCCATCCCGATGATCGTGCTTGAGGAGCTCGATAAACTCAAAAGCGGGCACCACAGCGTGGCCGCCGAATGCCGCCAGGCCATCCGCCTGATCGACAAGACATTGGGCGAAGCTTCGCCAGAAGATGTCGAAGTCGGCGTGCCGATCCAGCGTGGCAAAAGCGGACCCAAGGGCTTGCTGTCGATTCTGATGAGCAAGCGCAGCGAGCCCAACAGCCTGCTGCCGGAAAACCTGAACGACAACAAAATCATCAACCAATTGATCGACCTGCACGCCCGTGACAAGGACCTGCGCGTGGTGCTGGTGACCAAAGACATCAATATGCGCCTCAAGGCCCGAGCGTGTGGGATCGCGGCCGAGGACTACAGTACCGACCAACTGGTCGACGACGTGTCGATGCTGTCCCGTGGTTATCACATGATGACCGACTCGTTCTGGGACCGCGTCAGCAAGGTCGAAACCCGTCAGGACCATGGCCGTACCTGGCACCAGGTGCAGCTGATCGATAACCTGCCGGCCGTACATATCAATGAGTTCATCGTCGACGAACAGGGTTTCGTGGGCTGGATCAAAGAGATCCAGGTCGACAAGTTGCTGATCCTCGACCTGCATCAGGAACCCCTGTTGCACCAGGAAGCCTGGGGCCTGAAACCGCGTGATATCTACCAGAGCCTGGCGCTGTACGCGCTGCTCGATCCGGACATCCACCTGGTCAACCTGACCGGCGCCGCGGGCTCGGGGAAAACCATCCTTGCCCTGGCTGCCGCCATCGAGCAGACCATGGTGACCAAGCGCTATCGCCGCATCATCGCCACCCGCAGCGTGCAGGGCCTGGACCAGGAAATCGGTTTCCTGCCCGGTACCGAAGCGGAAAAAATGGAGCCGTGGCTGGGGGCGATCACCGACAACCTCGAGGCCTTGCACATGGATGATGAAAACACCCATGGCAGCGTCGACTACATCCTCAGCAAAGTGCCGTTGCAGTTCAAATCCCTCAACTACATCCGAGGTCGCAGCTTCCAGCAGAGCCTGATCCTGATCGATGAATGCCAGAACCTTACGCCGCACCAGATGAAAACCATCATCACCCGTGCCGGCGCCGGTTCCAAAGTGGTGTGCCTGGGTAACCTGGCACAGATCGACACCCCTTACCTGTCCGCGACCAGCTCCGGGCTGACGTACCTGACTGAACGCTTCAAAGACTTCCCGAACGGCGTGCACATTGCGCTGCAGGGTGTTCCACGTTCGATCCTGGCCGAATACGCCGAATCCCATCTCTGACCGTCAGCACCTGCTAAAACGGGCGTCCCATGGGACGCCCGTTTTTTGTGTTCAGGCCGATTGCTCGACCTGTGCCCAATCGATCGCCGGTTTATGTGCCCTGGACAGCAGGGTGTACACCGACGGCAGGACAAACAAGGTAAACAGCGTACCCACCAGCATGCCGATCACGATCACCAGCCCCAAGCCAAAACGGCTGCTGGCACCGGCACCCGACGAGAACAGCATCGGCACCAGGCCGACCACCATGGCCGCCGTGGTCATCAGGATCGGCCGCAGTCGAATGCGTGCCGCCCGCATGATCGCCTGGGCCGGGGTGCAGCGGTACAGCACCTGCAGCTCATTGGCGAACTCGACCATCAGGATCCCGTGCTTGCTGATCAGACCGATCAGGGTGACGAGGCCGATCTGCGTGTAGATATTGATGGTCGCCAGCCCCAGCGCCAGGGGAATCAACGCGCCGCAGATCGACAGCGGCACCGTGATCAGGATGATCAACGGGTCGGTCAGGCTTTCATACTGCGCGGCCAGCACCATGTAGATCACGATCAGCGCAAACAGGAAGGTCAGCATCAACGCATTGCCCTCGTGGATGAACTGCCGCGAATCGGCCTGCCAGTCATGGCTGAAACTGGCGGGCAACTGGCGGCTGCGTTCCTGCAAAAAGGCCACTGCCTGGCCAAGGCTGACGCCGGGCGCGGGAATACCCTGGAAGGTCGCGCTGTTCTGCTGGTTGAACTGCTTGAGCTTGTTCGGCTCGATCACGTTGTGCAGGCTCACCACGGTGGACAGCGGCACCTGCTGGCCGGTGTCGGTGTCGACGTAGAAGCCATTCAGGTCCTGGGGCGTGAGGCGTCGCGAGGCCTGGCTCTGGGGGATCACATCGTAGGAGCGGCCTTGCAGGGCGAACCGGTTGGTGTAGTTCTCACCGATCAACACCGCCAGCGTGCTGCCGATGTCTTGCATGCGAATCCCCAGGCTGTTGGCCTTGCTGCGGTCGATGCGCACTTGGGTCACCGGGTTATTGAACGCCAGGTCACTGTCGACCACTGCAAACAGCCCGCTGGCCCGCGCCTGGGTTTTCAGCGCTTCCATGGCCTGGTATAGCGAGCGGTAGTCTTCTGTGCTGCGCATCACCATTTGCACCGGCAAGCCACCGGTGGAGGCGGGCAGTGGCGGCAGTTGGAACACGAAGATCGAGTTGCCTTCCACGGCGTCGACGCTTTGTTGCAGCTCGGCCTGGATCGTCGCGGCGCTGCGCTGACGCTGCGACCATTCGGTGAAGTTCACCCCGGCAAAACTCGCGGCGACGCCGTCATTGCCGTTGATGATCCAGGTGCTCACGGTCTCCGGCAAATGGCCGAGAATCCCGCTCAACTGATAGGCGTAGCGCTCTACGTAATCGAGGTTGGCGTGCTGCGGTGACTTGATCGCCAGCAGCAGGTTGCCCTGGTCTTCGTTGGGCGCCAACTCCTTGCTCGCATGGCCATACAGCCAGGGCAGGCTGAGCAGCACCAAGGCGCCGAACAACAGGATCAGCCCGCGCTTGCGCAGCGAGCCCAGCAACGCGCGCTGATACAGGCGTGCCAGGCGGTGGAAGAAGCGCTCGGCCAGGCGGCTCATGGTGCCTTCGTGCTCCTGGCCCGGTAGCAGCTTGGCGCACATGACCGGGGTCAGGGTCAGGGCGATCACCCCGGAGACCAGCACGGCGCCGGCCAGGGTCAGGGCGAATTCCTTGAACAGCGCGCCTGTCAGGCCGTTCATCAGGCCGATGGGCATGTACACCGCTGCCAGGGTGATGGTCATGGCGATCACCGGCGAAGCGATCTCGCGCGCGCCGAACAAGGCAGCCTGCAGCGCGCTGCGGCCTTCCTTGACATGCCGGTGGATGTTCTCCATCACCACAATGGCGTCATCCACCACCAGGCCGATCGCCAACACCATCGCGAGCAATGTCAGCAGGTTGATGCTGAAGCCGAACAGCGTCATCAAACCCAGGGCGCCCAGCATCGACAACGGAATACTGACGATGGGGATGATCACGCTGCGCACCGAGCCCAGGCACAGGTAGATGATCACCACCACGATCAGGATGGCCTCGATCAGCGTTTCGATCACTTCGATAATCGAGGCTTCGATAAAGTGCGCAGTCTCGAACGCCAGCGCCACCTTGACCCCTGGCGGCAGGGTTTTCTCGATGTTCGGCAACAAGCGCTTGATGTCGGCGACGATCAACAGCGGGTTGCCCTTGGGTGTTGCATAGAGGCCCAGGTGTACCGCGGGCTTGGCGTCCATCAGCGCACTGGTTTCGTAGGCTGCCGAACCCAGCTCGACGGTCGCGATATCGCGCAGGCGCAGCAGGTGGTCGCCGTTGTTGCTGATGACCATGTTGCGAAACTCATCGAGGCTGCTCAGGTCGGTGTTGACCTGAATCGAGGAGATCACATAGTGGCCTTTGATCTGCCCGGGCGCTGCCTGGAAGTTGTTGTTGCGGATCGCCTGTTCCACCTGGGCGGCACTGATGCCGTGGCCTGCCATACGTTGCGGGTCGAGCCACAGGCGCATGGCCAGGCGCTGGCCGCCGAAGGTCTCGACCTTGGCCACGCCGTCGATCGTGGAAAACAACGGCTGCACCACGCGGCTCAGGTAATCGCTCAAGGCCGAGGCCGACAGCGAATCACTGGAAAACCCCACGTACGCCACCGCTGTCGCATCGCCGGCGGAACGTTCGATCACCGGGTCGTAGGCCTGTTCAGGCAGGCGGTATTTGACCTGGTTGACCTTGGCAATCACATCGCTCAACGCCTTGGCCGAGTCCTGGTTGAGTGCCATGCGCAGGGTGATCTGGCTGCGGCCCTGCACCGATGAGGAACTGACATAGTCCACGCCTTCCACCGAGGCCAGGGACTGGTTGATCGGTTGGGTCACAAAGCCTTGCATCAGCTCGGCGGGGGCACCGGGGTAGTCGGTGGTCACGCTGATCACCGAGCTTTCCAGCAGCGGGTATTGACGCACAGGCAGGTCAAGGTAGGCCTTGAGCCCGGCCAGTACGATCAGCAGGCTGACCACCAGGGCCAGTACCGGGCGACGTACGAACAGGTCGGTGAATTTCACGGGTTTTCTCCGGCCATGGTCATCCCCGAGGGCGAGTTGGCGTCGCTCAACACCGTGCGTTCGAGGGGCTCGATAGCGGCACCGTCACTGAGCTTGATCTGCCCGGAAATCACCACCTGGTCACCCGGATTCAAGCCCGCATCGATCACCACGCGGCCATTGCGTCGTTCGCTGGTCTTGACCAATACGCGGCGGGCGACCGGGGGGGTATTGGCATCGGCCGATGGCTGCACCACGAATACGTCTTCACCGTAGGCGTTATAGGTGATGGCGGTTTCCGGCACGCTCAAGGTATTGCTGGGCAGTGACTGTGGCAGGCGCACTTTGGCGAACATGCGCGGCAGGGCGCCGTCGGTCGGGGCCTGCAGTAGCGCCTGGACACTCAGGGTGCGCGAGCGGTCGAGGAACGGGTCGATACTGCTGATGCGTGCGCTGAAGCGTTGCCCCGGCAGGGCGTCGAGTTGCACCTCCAGGGTATTGCCGACCTTCAGTTGTGCCAGGGCTTGCTCCGGCACGCTGAAGTTCACGTACAGGCCCTTGTCGCCGACCAGGTTGATCAGGCTGTCGCCGGGGTTCACAAATTGGCCCAGGTGAACCTTGCGAATCCCGAGGGTGCCGGCGAACGGTGCACGAATGGTCAATTGGTCGATCTGCGCCTTCAGCTCCTGCAGGGCGCCTTGAGCGGTGGTGTATTCGGTCTGGGCATTGTCGAAGGCTTCTCGGGACGTGGCGTTCACCTTGACCAGGGTGCGCGAGCGTTCCAGCTTGACCTTGGCATTTTCCAACTCACCCTGCAGGCGCATCAGGTTGCCGCGTTGGGGCGCATCGTTGAGCCTGACCAGCACTTGGTCGCGCTCGACGCGCTGGCCGGATTCCACTGGCAACTGCACCACGCGCCCGCCGACTTCAGCCGGTACGCTCACCTGCTGCACGGCTTCCAGCTCACCGATGGCTTCCAGGTAGCGGGTGAAGGGGGCGTCGCTGACCGGCGCCACCGCCACTTTGATCGGCGCGGGCGCGTAGGCAGCGGCAGCCGGATGGCTCCAGCGCCACAATGCCCACGCCAATGCAATAAGGATGACCACGGCGATCAACAACGCCACGGTGGTTCGTGAGACGGCACGTCCGGATCGACTGACGTGTGACATAAGCTTCATTCCTTGAGGGGCAGTCAGTAAATGGGCCAGCAGCCCGGCGTCAGTAGCTCGACGAGATTTTCATCCGGATCGCGGAAATAGATGCTCGATCCACCCTTGGGCCAGTGGGTGCGTCCCTCGATGGCAATGTTTGCGTTGTCCAGGCGCGCCTCCCAGGTCGGCAGGTCGTCGGCGTCGATGGCAAAGCAGATATGAATGCGCCCGTTGGCGTCATGGGGCGGGATCTCGCCGCCGCTCAAGTATTTGGTTTGAAGAGAGGCGCCCCGTTTGAAGAGCAAGAGAGTATTCTGCTGACCGACGTTTAACGCGACGAGCACGTTGCTCTCGACCATCGTCTCAAGCTCCAGGTGCCGGGCGTAAAACGCTTTGGCGCGGTCGAGGTCGTCTACGTACAGCGCGGTCTCAATGATTCGTTTGAGTTGAGGCATGGTTTTGCTCCTTGTTGAAGGTTGCTCCCTGAGATGGAATTCACAGCATGGTCACGGTCCTACTGCGCAATATCGATTTGAATCTGTTGGTGGTGCTCGATGCACTGCTGACTGAAAAACACGTCACCCGCACCGGTGCGCGACTGCATTTGAGCCAGCCGGCCATCAGTCATTCCTTGAGTAAATTGCGGGTGCTGCTCGACGATCCGATCCTGATCCGCGAGGGCAATGAAGTGGTGCTCAGCGCCCTGGCGCAGAATATCCAGGTGCCGTTGCGCGACATCCTCAGCCAGATCGAAACACTGTTCGGCAAGTCCATCGACTTCGACGCGGCCAGTTCCCAACGCACCTTTCAATTGGCGATGTCGGACTACGGTGCGGCGATTATCCTGCCCAAGTTGCTGGTGCGACTGCGCAGCGAGGCGCCGAACACCACGCTGGTGGTGACCCAGGGCAGCCGGCATGCGATGTTCGAGCAAGTGGCGCAGGGCAAGATTGACTTGGCCCTGGGGGTGTTCCCCAGCCTGACGCCCGATGTGTCGATGGAGGTGTTGTTCGAGGAAACGTTTTCCTGCCTGCTCGACCGGCGGACCCTGTCCAAGGACGGCATGCTCGATCTGGAGAGCTACCTGGATCGTCCGCATATCCAGGTGTCCATGGATGGTGGTGCCAATGGTGAAGTAGACAGCCTGTTGCGTGCCGAAGGCTTGCGCCGTCGTATCGCCGTCAGTGTGCCGCACTGGCGTACGGCGCCGAGCCTGTTGCACAACACCGACCTGATCCTTACCGTCGCCACCCGCACGCTGGAAGACACGTTGCTCAACCCGGACCTGGTGCAGTTGCCGCCACCGTTCAGCATTCCGCGCTTTCCCTTTGTGCAGATCTGGCACCAGCGATTCTGTGACGATCCGGCACATGCGTGGTTGCGCGAACAGGTCAAGCAAGTGGTGGCTCATACCGTGCAGGTCGACTGATCGGGGCGCAGGCGTAACCGCAAGTCCTGGCCCAACTGGGTCACTTCGTACAGGGTGAAGTCCAGGGAATGGATGAGGTTTTCCAGCTCCGGCAAATGCACCAGCGGCCGTGCGAGGTCACCGAGCAGGCGCGGCGCGACGTACAGCAACAGCTCATCCACCAGCCCGGCGCGCAGCAGGTTGCCGGCCAGGGTCGGCCCTGCTTCGACCATCACATCATGCAAACCGCGCTGGCTCAGATGGACCATCAAGGCATGTAGATCGAGGCCATTCTGGTTGCCCGGCAGGCCAAGCAAACGCTCGGCATTGGCGCCTTCTGGCACATGTTGCTCGTGCACCACATGCAGGCTTGGCGCCTGGTCGTTGAACACCTTTGCGGTACCGGGCACCCGCGCCTGGCTGTCGAGGATCACCCGCAGCGGCGCGATGGCTTCGGCAGACGCCATCTCACGTACGGTCAATGAGGGGTTGTCGGCCAGCACCGTGCCGCTGCCGGTGAGGATCGCTGCACTGCGCGCTCGCCAATACTGCACATCGGCGCGCGCCCTGGCGCCGGTGATCCATTGCGAGCGCCCGTTGTTCAGCGCGGTGCGGCCATCCAGGCTCATGCCCATCTTCAACTGCACCCACGGCCGCTGGCGCTTGACCGAGGACAAGAAGCCACGGTTCAACTCGCGGGCGACCGCATTGAGCAAGCCCACACGCACCTCGATCCCGGCGTCGCGCAGTTCGGCGATCCCACGACCGTCGACCTGCTCGAACGGATCTTCATGGGCGACGACCACACATGCCACGCCAGCCTCGATCAGCGCCAGGTGACAGGCGCCGGTGCGCCCGACATGGCTGCAGGGTTCCAGCGTCACATAGGCCGTGGCGCCCTTGGCCAGGGCACCGGCCTGGCGCAGGGCGAAGACCTCGGCGTGCGGACCGCCCGCACGCCGATGCCAGCCCTCGCCCACGATGTGTGCACCGTGGGCGATGACGCACCCGACCCGTGGATTGGGCCAGGTGGAGTGACTGCCGCGCTCGGCCAACGACAATGCATGGTGCATATGTTGAAAGTCGATTTCGCTGAAGTGGGTCATGGGCGGCGTTGCCCTGCCACAGCGTGGGCGGTGATCGGGTAGATACGCCCGTCGTAGGCGCTGGCCAGGAAGCCACTGCCTTCGGCGTCATGGGTCAGGCATGAAATACCGCTGGCGGTGATCTTCTCCACCTTTGCCCATTTGCGCTTGGCCAGGTCGAACACCGCAACGGTGCCGCCGTAGCTGCCGGTGGCGATCATCTGGCGGTCCTTGGAGATGGCAATGCACTTGATCGAGTGGCTGTGAGGGGTGTCATACACCTCGCTGTTGCCGGCTTGCCACAGGCGCAGCTTGAGGTCGCGCCCGATACTGGCAAAGCCGCCCTGGATCTGCGTGCAGCCGTTGGAAATACGGTCGTGGGCCTTGTCCAGGTAGGTTTCCAGCTCGAAGTCTGCGATCCGGAAGAACGCCGCAGCCGCAGTCGCGCATACGCTGAACAGGTACTGTTCATCGGCGGCGATGCCCTTGATGGCGTTCTCGTGCATGCGCACTTCGCGCAGGAAGCGCGGCTGCTGGTTTTCCAGGTTGAAGATCAAGGCTTCGCCAGTGTACGTACCGATTGCGGCGTGCAACTGGCCATCTTTTTCAAAGGTGGTGCCGCAGTTGAGCGGTGAGCGGTGCTGGTAGATGACGTCGCCGGTCTTGGCGTCGAACACCGTGCCCATCTGGCCGCCGGTCAACACGCTGTCGCCGAAGGGCAGCAGGAAGTTGCACAGACTGCCGGCCTTGGTGCTGGGTTGGCCATTGATCTGCAGGATGCCGGCATCACCGATGCTGTAGATGTCGTCGCCGACCACGGTGACGGCGTTCAAACTGATGG
Source organism: Pseudomonas allii (assembly GCF_055380095.1). Taxonomy (NCBI): domain Bacteria; kingdom Pseudomonadati; phylum Pseudomonadota; class Gammaproteobacteria; order Pseudomonadales; family Pseudomonadaceae; genus Pseudomonas; species Pseudomonas allii. The sequence goes on from NZ_AP039450.1 coordinate 1,128,276, forward strand.
CCGGCTCGATGCCGCCCACGTCCCATTCCTGAGTGGTGAAATCCCAGGTGGCGTAGGTGGAGCCGAAGGTCACGAAGGCGATGCGATGGTTGCCCAGCAATGCACAGCTGCGTGGCCAGATGATGCTTGGCAGTGAAGTCTGGGCGGTTTTTACCAGTTGATTATCGGGTGTCAACGCCCACAGCATGACGCAACGGTCGTAGCTGAGGCTGACCAGCAGGCGCTGCGCGTCGTTCCATACGATGCGCTTGATGCCGGCGGCATGGGCAGCTTGCAGGTAGGTGCCGCTGCTGCTGATCACGGAGATTTTGCCTTCGTCGTCGCCGGCGAAAATGATGCCCTCACGGGACAGGGCCACGGTGTCGGTTTCGACGCCGCCCAGGTCGATCAGGTCCAGTTGTTCGCCGCTGGCAGCGTCCCAACGGCGGATCGAACCGTCATCGCTGCTGGAAACCAGGGTCTTGCCATCGGCGGCCCAGCACACCGAAATCACGTCGGCATCGTGACCGCTGAGGATCCGCAGGGTTCGCCCGCTGAGGTCGAACAGGCGGATGCTGTGGTCCCGCGAGCAGGTGGCGATGGTCTGGCCATCCGGCGAGAAGGCGGCCATTTCGATGTCGTCATCGTGACCCACCAGCACGCTTTTCAAGCGCAGCGAGGGAATTTCCCAGACGCGGGCGGTGTAGTCGCTGCTGGCACTGACCAGCAGGGTGCCGCTGGCGTTGAACGCGCATTGGTTGGCCAGGTGGTCGTGGAGCACGCGCTGGATCGGCGTCTTGGTTTTTGCATCCCACAAAATAACCTGGTTGTCATAACCGGCGGTCGCAACGTACGTATCGTTGAATGTTGCAATACCACTAATAGGGCCAAAGTGTCTCATGCGTCATCATCCTTAATGTAGTGTGGGCGGAAGAAAGTGTCAGGCGCGCTTCGGTTGTTTCATCAGGTTGATCACGTGATTTTTCTTATCGACTTTCGCTTGCAGGTAATGAGTGTTATGTCGGGTGACAAACACACCGGTCGGAATAACGTTGTCCACTACAATGCCGTTATCCACCAGAGCCTGAACTTTGTCCGGGTTATTGGTGATCAATTGGCACTGTTTGATGTTCAGCGCTTTCAACATGCCTGCGGCCATGGAAAAGTCGCGGTCATCTTCAGGAAAGTTCAGGTGGGTATTGGCTTCGAACGTGTCCATGCCAGAATCTTGCAGGCGGTAGGCGTCCAACTTTGCATATAAGCCGATGCCACGGCCTTCTTGTCGCAGGTAAATCAGATAGCCACCCACTTCCTGCATGCGCTGGATCGACTCGTTTAATTGTGGGCCGCAATCACAGCGTTGCGAACTGAATACATCGCCGGTCAGACATTCGGAGTGAATGCGCACTAACGGGCTGATGGGATTGGCGGGGCCAAGCTTTATCACTATATGTTCGTGTGCCGTGTCCAGGCCACTGAACGTGTAGAAAGTTCCAGGGTTGGAATGGTCGTCCAGGGGGATATCAACATGGTTGCGTACGCTTAGGCGGTTCATGGCGGTTCCTTCCGTGCTTGAATGGTCAACGCGTTATTGTTTTGGTACAGGGAGGGGTTACAGGGTTTGTGCGAGGCGAAAGCCCATTACGTAAATCTGTCGCGGATACTTGCCGTGACGCCGGCAATTGCGGGTCAGGTCGCGAAACCGCGTGAAGCTGCCACCACGGGCGATACGGTGGGTGCCGACCACAGTGACAAGGTCGTCGGTGATGGCGGTGCCGCCGGGGTAAGGGGCGTAGTCGTCAGCGACGAATTCTTCGACATTGCCGGCCATGTCCAGGCAGCCAAATGGCGATGCACCCTCGACCAACAGGCCGACCGGGGTGGTGTCGAACAGGCCCAGTTCAGCGGTATTGGCACGCTCGGGCAGGAAGGTATCCCCCCAGGGATATTCGAGGTTTTCCGGGCCGGCGGCGGCGTATTCCCATTCCGCCTCAGTGGGCAGGCGGAAGGTGCGGCCACTGGCTTCGCTGAGCCAGGCAGCGTAGGCGTCGGCGTCTTCGGCAGTGACCCCGTAGACCGGATGGTTGGCGCGTTCGTGAGGGTACTGTCCGAAGGCCCAGCTTTCGGGAATCCGTGCCTGCGTGTTGGCTTCGAGAAAGGCTCGGTATTCGAGGTTGGTCACCGGGTATTTACCGATGGCGTAGGGCCGCAGGTGTACGCGGTGACGCGGGACTTCCTTGGCGATCCAGTCCCGATCCAGGCCCAGGCCGCGCATGTCGTGCATCACCTGGTCGACCGCCGATTCGGCCAAACCGATCTCGATGTTGCCTGCGCTGATTTGAATCATCGTAGGGTTGAGTACATCGAGCCTGGGGTCGTTGGTCAGTGCCAGCAGTTGGGCGGCGGCATAGCGCCAGGCCAGCGGCGAGACAGGGTTTTCGACGCGGTTGGCCAACTGTTCGCTGGTCTCTTCCGAAACCAGGCGCCAGGCTGCCAGCGGCAACTTGAGGTTGACGGCTTCGTGAAAGTGCTCAGGCAGGCCCATCAAGAAACGGTCTGTCATTTCGGCGGTCAGGGGGCCGTCGAACACGGGCCAATGGTTGAAACCCTTGGAAGTCATAACGCTCGTTTTCCTACTGCGTGGGAGAAAAGGCACGTACACCCAGGCGTACGTGCCCGGCCTTCAGAGGGTGCAGATCAGTCCGGTTTGCAGGCAGTTGCGTTCGAAGTCATCCCAGTAGCCCTTGGGGTGCTTGGCCCGCTCGGCCTCGGAAATGATCGGTTTTTGCCACTGCAGGCGCGAGAAGCCGGCTTTCATGATTGCCAGCTCATAGCGCTCGCGGCTCCAGCGATGGAAGGTGAAGGCGCTGGGTGGTGTGGTGACGAATTCGGCGTGGTGGCGGAAGCCGCCTTCGTGGGCTTCTTCGGTGAGTACGTGCACGCCGTATTTGGTGAAGTTGCCACGTTGCAATTGAAAGGTCGGCTCTACCGTGTAAGCCACGACCCGTCCGCCTGGGGCGAGGTTCTTGGCGACGACCTGGAACATCTTGTCCAGTTTCTCTGGAGAATCGGCATAGTTGAACAGCCAGGCGGCGGTGATCAGGTCGAATTTGCCGAGAATGCCCAGATCGCAGATATCGCTGACGTGGTACTCAATCGGCTCCTGGTTGCGGGCCGACTCTTGTCGGGCCAGTTCGATCATGGAGGCGGAAATATCCACGCCAACCACTTTGCTGGCGCCTTGGCGGTACAGCTCGCGTCCGAAGAAACCGAAACCGCAGGCCAGGTCCAGTACTGATTTGCCCTTGGGGTTACCGACCATACTGAAGAAGGTCGCGGTTTCCACCGAGCGCTGCGAGGCGCTGTCCGTGAAAGCTTCGAAGCGTTCGCCGATGGCGTCGTAAGTTGCCGTTGCAGTTTGAGTGGTCATTACCTCACCTTTTTAAAGTTAATAGCTGTCGTCAATCCCTGACTGGGAACATGAAGAGTTCTTCTGTTTTCGGTGACCCGGTTATGGCTGAATCAAGTGCGAGTGGTAATAAGGAACCCTCCTATGACGACAAGTACGCCGACCAGTTTGTTAATGTTGAGAGACTGTTTGGGAAAACCCAGCAGGCCGAAATAGTCGATCGCAATTGAAACGATAAGTTGTCCGATCAATACCGCCATGATGAAGTTGAGGGCGCCCAGTCGAGGCGCCATCAATAACGCTACGGTAATGTAAAAAACGCCGGCAACACCGCCCATCCAAATCCACCAGGGCCCGTCTTGCACGGCGGTAAGATTAGGGCGCGGCGCCTTGACTGCAATAATGACAACAATGAGTACAACCAGGCTGACTAATAGGGATACTGCAGTTGCCCATAAAGGATGGCCCAGCAGATTACCCAGTTTCGCGTTGGTGCCTGCCTGCAAGGGCACTGCAAAACCGGCGAATAAACTGAGCAGGATGAAATACAGTAAGGTCATGAAGTAGGCATTCCGTTTTTTTTCAAGTTTTACGGTGCTTGGATTGTTGGCGCCAATTCTTTGTTCTGATGAGGAGTATTCGTCGCGCTGATCGGGCATTTGGCTACTCGTGATTCAGCGGCGGGCTACGGTTGTAATCAGGTGTGCGCAATCTTGACCGACGGGTTTACAATCGCTGCTCCTGATCAGGAGTATCCCTGTGCTGACTCATCTCGATTCCCAAGGTCGCGCCCATATGGTCGATGTCACCGACAAGTCCGTGACGTTCCGTGAGGCCGTGGCCGAAGCGCACGTGCGCATGCTGCCCGAGACCCTGCAAATGATTGTCGACGGCGCCCACCCCAAGGGCGATGTGTTTGCCGTGGCCCGCATTGCCGGAATCCAGGCCGCGAAAAAAACCAGTGATTTGATTCCCTTGTGCCACCCGCTGATGTTGACGGGCGTCAAGGTCGAACTGAGCGCCGAGGGTGCAGACTCGGTGCATATCGTGGCGCGCTGCAAACTCTCCGGCCAGACCGGCGTGGAGATGGAAGCCCTCACCGCCGCCAGCGTCGCGGCGCTGACGATCTATGACATGTGCAAGGCCGTGGACCGTGGCATGACCATCGAAAACATTCGCCTGCTGGAAAAACTGGGCGGCAAAAGCGGGCACTTCAAGGCGGACCAGGCATGAGCATCAACGTATTGTTTTTTGCGCGTTACGCCGAAGCGGTGGGCCTGGACTCACTGGAGATGGAAGGCGACTTCGCGACCGTCGATGCGGTGCGCCTGGCGTTGGCTGGTGATCCGGGTTTTGAAGTGCTCAACGAAACCAGCCTGATGTGCGCCCGTAACGAAGAAATGTGCGGGCTCGACGAGCCGCTGCAACCCGGCGACGAAGTCGCATTCTTCCCTCCCGTGACCGGAGGCTGATCATGGCCATTCGTGTACAGGCCCAGGCCTTTGATCCGGGCAGCGAGGTGAATGCCATGCATGCGGCCAACGTTGGCGTGGGCGCGGTGGTGAGTTTCGTGGGGTATGTACGCGACTTCAACGACGGCCGTGAGGTGTCGGGGATGTTCCTTGAACACTACCCCGGCATGACCGAGAAGGCCCTGGCCAAGATCGCCGTCGAGGCCGAACAGCGCTGGCCGTTGCTCAAGCTGGAGGTGTTGCACCGCATCGGCGCGCTGGAGCCGGGGGAGCCGATTGTGTTTGTTGCGGCAGCCAGTGCCCATCGCCAGGCGGCGTTTGATGCCTGTGCGTTTGTGATGGATTACCTGAAGACGCGGGCGCCGTTCTGGAAGAAGGAGAACACCAGTGAAGGCCCGCGCTGGGTTGAAGGGCGCCACAGCGATCACGCCGCCGCGGAGCGCTGGAAGTCTTAGGCCAAACACAACACCAAATGTGGGAGGGGGCTTGCCCCCGATTGCAGTGGGTCAGCCAACAGAGATGTTAGATGTGCCATAGCTATCGGGGGCAAGCCCCCTCCCACAGTTTTTACTGCATTCCAGCTTACGGACGCTTGCGTTCCACAGCCCGCAGCAAGTGCGTCGGCGGCGTTTCACAGCTGATCTTGCGCCCCAGCAGCGCTTCGATGGACGGCAGCTGATACGAGTCATCTTCCCCGGCAAAGCTGATCGACACACCCGCCGCCCCGGCACGGCCGGTACGGCCAATTCGGTGCACGTAGTCATCCGGCACTTCCGGCAGGGTGAAGTTGATCACGTGGCTGATGCCGTCGATGTGAATCCCACGCCCGGCCACGTCGGTGGCCACCAGTACACGAATCTTGCCTTCGCGGAAGCCTTCCAGGGTCTTGATGCGCTTGTGCTGCGGCACATCGCCCGACAGTTGCGCAGCGTTCACACCATCACGCACCAGGCGTTCTTCGATGCGGCGCACCTCATCCTTGCGGTTGGCAAAGACCATCACGCGCTCCCAGCCGTTGTCGTTGACCAGGTTGTAGAGCAGCTTGTACTTGTCGGCGCCGGCCACGGCGTAGATGTGTTGCTCGACGTTTTCGCTGGCGACGTTTTCCGCTTCGATCTCGACGATGGACGGGTCGGTAGTCCACTGCTTGGCGAGGTTCATCACGTCTTCGGTGAAGGTCGCGGAGAACAGCAGGGTCTGACGCTCGGATTTCGGCGGGGTCTGGCGAATGATCTGGCGCACTTGTGGGATAAAGCCCATGTCGAGCATGCGGTCGGCTTCGTCCAGCACCATCACTTCGACCATGTCCAGGTGCACGTCGCCGCGCTGGTTGAAGTCCAGCAGACGGCCAGGGGTGGCCACCAGGATGTCGCAGTGACGGGCTTCGAGGTGCTTGAGCTGCTTGTCGAAGTCCATGCCGCCCACGAACGTCATGACGTTGAGGCCGGTGTACTTGGTCAGGTCGGCAGCGTCCTTGGCGATCTGTACCACCAGCTCCCGGGTCGGGGCGATGATCAGTGCGCGCGGTTCACCCATGTAGCGCTCTTTGGGCGGCGGCGTCTGCAGCAGTTGGGTGATGATCGAGATCAGGAACGCGGCGGTCTTGCCGGTACCGGTCTGGGCGCGGCCGATGGCGTCTTTGCCGGCCAGTGTAAAGCCCAGCACCTGCGCCTGGATCGGCGTGCAGTACGGGAAACCCAGGTCCTGGATGGCGTGCATCAGTTCCGGGGCCAGTTTGAAATCATGGAAACGGGTCTTGCCTTCCTGGGGCTCGACGACGAAGTCTTCGAGTTTCCACGCAATCACCGGCGGTTTTGGTGCGCGTTCACGGCGCGGCTTTGGTGCCACCGGTGTGGCAACGGGCTCGACCGGTTTGGCCTGTTCGGGTGGGGTCACCGTCGGCTTCTTCGGCTGGGCGGCAGGTGCGGTCCGGTCGGGCTGTCTGCCGTCATTGCGGCTGCCGGCTGTCGGGGCAGGAGCACTGGAATCAGGCGCGAGCGGCTCAGCCTCGCTTTTGCCGAACATCTTCTTGAGTGCTTTGAGCACGGTGATCTCATTAATTGGTTAAGGAATGTACGCCGGCCAGTGTAATGCAAGAATCGGGCGCGGCGTAGTGCGTCTGTCATACAGCTACATAAACGCTGGTTTTCAGCCCAGGCGAGCGGCCAACCAGGCGCCGATATCGCGTATCTCCTCGGGTAACACTTCGTGGCCCATTGGGTATTCCTGCCATGTCACGGTGACACCACGGCTCTTCAGATGCTCGTAGGCGCTGCGGCCCATGGCGTTCTGCACCACGTCGTCGTACTGGCCGTGCAGGCACAGGGCGGGAATGCGCTGTTGGCTGGCGGACAATTCCAGCTCTTCGCTGAACGTGGGCGCGTAGGTGGAGAGGGCAATCACGCCGCCCAAGGGGCCTTCCCAATTCAGAAAGGCGGTGTGGAACACCACGGCGCCACCTTGGGAAAAACCCGCGAGGAAAATCCGCGAAGCGTCTATTCCGGTCCTCTTCTGGGTCTCGATCAAATCCGTGACCATTTTTGCCGACACTTCCAGCTCTTCCAGGCTGATGGAACGGGCCGGGCTCATGGCCTTGATGTCGTACCAGCTTGGCATCTCGTAGCCACCATTGATCGTCACCGGGCGGGTCGGCGCCTGGGGCAAAACGAAACGCGTGGTCAGCAGGCTTTCCTGCAGCGCCTCGGCCACCGGCAGGAAGTCGTAGCGATCGGCACCCAGGCCATGCAACCAGATAACGCAGGCGTCTGCGGGCTTGGCGGGCTGAAGAATCAAGGGTTCGGTCATGTCTGCTCCATTAATGTGCGTGCGCTCCGATTGAGTGCGACGGAACGGTGCGCGATGGGTTGATCTGTTAAGAAGATGTCGCACGGTTGAATCTTTTTCTATTGACCATGGGCTGAAACGACTCAGCCATCACTCTGGTACGGGGCTTGCTATGTGTTGAACGATGTCAGCGCTATCCCGGGACGGTAACACTATCAGTGACTGCCGCTTGTGGGATAGCAACTGGAATTACCGCGACAACTTCATGCCGCTTGACCCTAAAAAAAGCCAACACGGGTCGATATCGCCTCATAAGGGTGCGCTGAGGTTCGAGCTCCGACACAACAAGAGCAAACTGGAGGTTTGAATGAAGGTATTGAAATCCACCCTGGCCATCGTGACTGCGGCGGCTGTATTGGGTGTCAGTGGTTTCGCCCAAGCGGGTGCCACGCTGGACGCCGTGCAGAAGAAAGGCTTTGTGCAGTGTGGCGTGAGTGACGGCCTGCCGGGTTTCTCGGTACCGGATGCCAGCGGCAAGATCCTCGGGATCGATGCTGACGTTTGCCGTGCTGTGGCTGCTGCTGTTTTCGGCGACGCGACCAAGGTCAAATTCAGCCAGTTGAATGCCAAGGAGCGTTTCACCGCGCTTCAATCCGGCGAAGTCGATATTCTGTCCCGTAACACCACCATGACCAGCTCCCGCGACGCCGGCATGGGCCTGAAATTCCCTGGCTTCATCACCTACTACGACGGCATCGGCTTCCTGGTAAACAACAAGCTGGGCGTGAAAAGTGCCAAGGAACTGGACGGTGCAACCATCTGCATCCAGGCCGGTACCACCACCGAGCTGAACGTTTCCGACTACTTCCGCGGCAACGGCCTGAAATACACCCCGATCACCTTCGATACCTCTGACGAAAGCGCCAAGTCGCTGGAATCCGGGCGTTGCGACGTACTGACCTCCGACAAGTCCCAGCTGTTCGCCCAGCGCAGCAAGCTGGCCTCGCCGAAGGACTACGTGGTGCTGCCGGAAACCATTTCCAAGGAACCACTGGGCCCGGTCGTGCGTAATGGCGACGACGAGTGGCTGGCCATCGTGCGCTGGGTTGGCTACGCCATGCTCAATGCTGAAGAAGCCGGCATCACCTCTAAAAACGTCGAAGCTGAAGCCAAGTCCACCAAGAACCCGGACGTCGCGCGTCTGCTCGGTGCCGACGGCGAATACGGCAAAGACCTGAAAGTGAAGAAAGACTGGGTGGTACAGATCGTCAAGCAAGTCGGTAACTACGGTGAAGTGTTCGAGCGCAACCTGGGCAAGAGTACCCCGCTGGAAATCGACCGTGGCCTGAACGCGCTGTGGAACGCCGGCGGCATTCAATACGCACCACCTGTGCGCTGATCGCTGATGGTTCTGTCACCCGGTGGGCCAACCGCCGGGTGATGTTCTGTTCCATTATTTCCGGGGCACTTCATGCAAAATCAAATCGGCGCACCCAAGCAGAAGCTCAGCTTCAGCGACCCTAAAGTGCGTGCGTGGCTCTTCCAGATCATCACGATAGTGGCGGTGGTCTCGCTGGGCTGGTACCTCTTCAACAATACCCAGACCAACCTTCAGCACCGAGGCATTACCTCGGGTTTCGACTTTCTTGAACGCAGTGCCGGCTTCGGCATCGCGCAGCATTTGATCGACTACACCGAATCGGACAGCTATGCCCGAGTCTTCGTGATCGGTTTGCTCAACACCTTGCTGGTCACGTTTATCGGCGTGATCCTGGCGACCTTGCTGGGGTTCATCATTGGCGTGGCGCGGCTGTCACCGAACTGGATGATCAACAAACTGGCGACCGTGTATGTGGAAGTGTTCCGCAATATTCCGCCGCTGTTGCAAATCCTGTTCTGGTACTTCGCGGTTTTCCTGACCATGCCGGGGCCGCGTAACAGCCATAACTTTGGCGACACCTTCTTTGTCAGCAGCCGTGGCCTGAACATGCCGGCAGCGATTGCCGCTGACGGGTTCTGGCCGTTTGTGGTCAGCATCGTCGTCGCCATCGTGGCAATCGTGCTGATGGCGCGTTGGGCCAACAAGCGTTTTGAAGCCACCGGCGTACCGTTCCACAAGTTCTGGGCGGGCCTGGCGCTGTTCATCGTGATCCCGGCGTTGTGCGCCTTGATCTTCGGTGCACCGCTGCATTGGGAAATGCCCAAGTTGCAGGGTTTCAACTTTGTTGGTGGCTGGGTACTCATCCCCGAACTGCTGGCACTTACCCTGGCGCTGACCGTGTACACCGCGGCGTTTATTGCCGAGATCGTGCGCTCGGGCATCAAGTCCGTCAGCCACGGCCAGACCGAAGCCGCGCGCTCCCTGGGCCTGCGCCCCGGGCCGACGCTGCGCAAGGTCATCATCCCGCAGGCGCTGCGGGTGATCATCCCGCCGCTGACCAGCCAATACCTGAACCTGGCGAAAAACTCGTCCCTGGCCGCCGGTATCGGTTACCCGGAAATGGTCTCGCTGTTTGCCGGCACGGTGCTCAACCAGACCGGCCAGGCCATCGAAGTCATTGCCATCACCATGAGCGTGTACCTGGCGATCAGCATCAGCATTTCCCTGCTGATGAACTGGTACAACAAGCGCATTGCGCTGATCGAGCGGTGAGGAAACCAGCATGACTACGCATACATTCAAACCGGATATGCCACCGCCGAACAAAGTGTTCGGGCCGATGGCATGGATGCGCGCCAACCTGTTTTCCAGCTGGCTCAACACCCTGCTGACCCTGTTGGCGTTTTACCTGATCTACCTGGTGGTACCGCCGATCCTGCATTGGGCGATCCTGGATGCCAACTGGGTTGGCACCACGCGGGCCGATTGCACCAAGGAGGGCGCCTGCTGGGTGTTTATCCAACAGCGCTTCGGGCAGTTCATGTACGGCTACTACCCTGGCGACCTGCGCTGGCGCGTAGACCTGACCGTGTGGCTGGCCATCGTTGGTGTGGCACCGCTGTTCATCTCGCGTTTCCAACGCAAGGCGATCTATGGCCTGAGCTTTTTGGTGCTGTACCCGATCATTGCCTACTTCCTGCTGCACGGCGGCATCTTTGGCCTGACCAACGTGGCGACCAGCCAATGGGGCGGCCTGATGCTGACCCTGGTGATCGCCACTGTCGGCATCGCCGGCGCCTTGCCGCTGGGCATCATGCTGGCACTGGGGCGGCGCTCGAACATGCCGGCGATTCGAGTGGTCTGCGTGACCTTCATCGAATTCTGGCGCGGCGTGCCGTTGATCACCGTGTTGTTCATGTCCTCGGTGATGCTGCCGTTGTTCCTGCCCGAAGGCATGGGCATCGACAAGCTGCTGCGGGCGTTGATCGGCGTGATCCTGTTCCAGTCGGCCTACGTGGCCGAGGTGGTGCGTGGTGGCTTGCAGGCGATTCCCAAAGGTCAGTACGAAGCCGCCGCAGCGATGGGCCTGGGTTACTGGCGCAGCATGGGCCTGGTGATTCTGCCGCAAGCCCTGAAGCTGGTGATTCCCGGCATCGTCAACACGTTCATCGCGCTGTTCAAGGACACGAGCCTTGTGATCATCATCGGCCTGTTCGACCTGCTCAACAGCGTCAAGCAAGCCGCCGCCGATCCTAAATGGTTGGGCATGGCCACCGAAGGCTACGTGTTTGCGGCCCTGGTGTTCTGGATTTTCTGTTTTGGTATGTCGCGCTATTCCATTCATTTGGAACACAAGCTCGACACAGGCCACAAGCGTTAGGAGTTGATGTTATGAGCGAAGCGATCAAACAGCCTGTGAGCCCTGAAGGCATTATCCAGATGCAGGGCGTCAACAAGTGGTACGGCCAGTTCCACGTGTTGAAAGACATCAACCTCAACGTCAAGCAGGGCGAGCGTATCGTGCTGTGCGGCCCGTCGGGTTCGGGCAAGTCCACCACCATCCGCTGCCTGAACCGCCTGGAAGAGCACCAGCAGGGCCGCATCGTGGTCGATGGCGTGGAGCTGACCAACGACCTCAAGCAGATCGAAGCGATCCGCCGTGAAGTCGGCATGGTGTTCCAGCACTTCAACCTGTTCCCACACCTCACCATCCTGCAGAACTGCACGCTGGCGCCGATGTGGGTGCGCAAGATGCCCAAGCGCAAGGCCGAGGAAATTGCCATGCACTACCTGGAGCGCGTGCGCATCCCGGAGCAGGCTCACAAGTTTCCGGGGCAACTGTCCGGCGGCCAGCAGCAGCGCGTGGCCATCGCCCGTGCACTGTGCATGAAACCGAAGATCATGCTGTTCGACGAGCCGACTTCGGCGCTCGATCCGGAAATGGTCAAGGAAGTACTCGACACCATGATCGGTCTGGCCGAAGACGGCATGACCATGCTGTGCGTGACCCACGAAATGGGCTTTGCGCGCACCGTGGCCAACCGGGTGATCTTCATGGACAAGGGCGAGATCGTGGAACAGGCGGCGCCGAATGACTTCTTCGACAACCCGCAGAATGATCGGACCAAGTTGTTCCTGAGCCAGATCTTGCATTGATCGATGCTTGAAACGATAAACCCGGCCTGGCGCCGGGTTTATTTTTGGGGCTAGGACGCTTTGAGCGTTTCAGCGTTATCGTGTTTGATGTAGGTGAACGCGCCGCGCATGTCTGCACCCTCGGCCAGGGTTTTTGCGTCAGCCAGCAAATGCGGGTGACGATCCAGCAAGCGCATCAGTAATACCAGGGGTTTGGGGGCAAGCAGTTCGCCGCGTTCGTAGCGTGAAAATGCGTTGTGGCCGCCTCCCGACAGCAGGTCGACGGCCTCTTTTTGCGTAAGATGCAACTTGCGTCGGATGCGTTTTATCTCGGTGCCGATCATTTGCCGGACGGCAACGACAAGTTCATCACCCGCTTCTCCATAACGTTCGGCGCTATCCGTATCCGGGTCCCAAAAGCCGTCTGCGCATACGTGACATTCCCAGCCAGAGAGATTATCCACCCGACGCTCCATGCCTTTGACACGAATGGTTTCACTGCGGCCCTCAAAATAGTGCAGTGCATCAGGTGCGCCGCAGATGTAGCACAACTCGGGTTCTTTCATTGGTTGTTCTCCTTGAAGGAGATTACTGGTGGCCTGCCGTCTGCGCGGTAAGTCACTTTGATGTAAATCTCCCTTCCTTTCGAGTGGATGTGGTACACGTCCTGCCAGATTCGATGGTCTCCATAAGTGGTCATCGATTTGTACAACATCCAGTTTTGTAACTCATAAATGACTTCCTGCATTTGCTCGATGCTGAGGCACAGTTCCCAGCCGCACTTTTGTGCGGACTGGGTAAAGGCTTTTCTCCCAAGCCGCTTCACATCCGCCTTTATCACCGCCAAATCGTAATGAGGTGTGTACTTTTCCATAAGACACCTGAGTCCATAATTACCCTCAGAGGGTAATTTTACCAATCGAAAATACTGCTCCTTTACCTGCCTAAGAACCGTAGTGCGTTGCCTTTGTAGGCAAGTCCGAATAGGCTGTAGGAAGATTCATCCTATGATTGGACGAAAGCGCTGAGCCCATGACAGACATTGCCCCTTTGATCAAACGCTCCCTGGTCGACCAGGCCCTGGAGCAGTTGCGCCTGCGCATTACCGAAGGCCGGTGGGCCATCGGTGAACGCCTGCCCACCGAGCCCGAGCTGTCTGCCGAGCTGGGTATCAGCCGCAATACCGTGCGCGAGGCCATGCGTGTATTGGCGTTCTCCGGCTTGATTGAAATCCGCCAGGGCGACGGCAGTTACCTGCGCTCGATGACCGACCCGCTGGGCGCGATGCGGGCGTTGTCCCACTGCACCCTGGAGCAGGCGCAGGAGACGCGGCAGATTCTTGAAGTGGAGGCCATTGGGTTGGCGGCAATGCGCCGTACCGAGCAAGACCTCATCACCTTGCGCGAGGCCCTCGACACCAGTGCCGAGTTGTATCACGGCGACCTCGAGGCATATATCAGCGCTGACCTGGTGTTCCACAAACACTTGGTGGACGCCGCGCACAACCCGGCACTCAGCGAGCTGTACCAGTATTTTTCGCGCATCGTTGCCGCCCAGTTGCGCCAGACCCTGAACATTTCACCCCGTCGCCAAGCGGTGTTCGACCTGCACACCGCCTTGCTCGACGCCGTGGAACAGCAAAACCCGGAACGCGCCAAATCCCTCTGCCGGCAGTTGATCAATGAGCCTTGAAGCCCAGCGTAAAACCGAATTCGAAGAACTGTTGATCGACGCCGAAGCCGACGACGAGGTGGTGCAGCACACGCCACCGCCGGTGAGCCGCCCATGGCTGTTGCTGCTGGGCCTGGTCCTGGTGGCACTGAACCTGCGCCCGGCACTGTCGAGCATGGCGCCGTTGCTGGCCGACGTCTCTGCCAGCCTGGGGCTGTCGGCAGCCAGGGCCGGTTTGCTGACCACGTTGCCGGTGTTGTGCCTGGGCCTGTTCGCGCCGACCGCGCCGCTGCTGGCACGTCGCTTTGGCGCCGAACGGGTGGTGCTGGGCATCCTATTGACCCTGGCTGCCGGCATCATCCTGCGCAGCTCATTCGGCGAAGCCGGGTTGTTCGCCGGCAGCCTGGTTGCCGGGGCGAGCATCGGCATCATAGGTGTACTGCTGCCGGGGATCGTCAAGCGTGATTTTCCCCGGCAGGCGGGCACCATGACTGGCGTCTACACCATGGCCCTGTGCCTGGGAGCGGCGCTGGCAGCCGGCGCGTCGGTGCCCCTGAGCCACGCCTTCGGTGACAGCTGGAGCCTCGGCCTGGGGTTCTGGGTGTTGCCGGCATTGGTGGCGGCGCTGTTTTGGTTGCCGCAAGTGGGGCACAAGCACGGTGCCCATCAGGTGGCTTATCGCGTGAAGGGCTTGCTGCGCGATCGGCTGGCCTGGCGGGTGACGTTGTACATGGGCTTGCAGTCGTCCTTGGCATATATCGTGTTTGGCTGGTTGCCATCGATCCTGATCGGCCGCGGCCTGAGCGCCACTGAAGCCGGGCTGGCGCTCTCGGGTTCGATCATCGTGCAGTTGCTCAGCTCGTTGGCGGCCCCGTGGTTGGCGACCCGGGGCAAGGATCAACGGTTGGCCATCGTGGTGGTGATGCTGCTGACCCTCGGCGGTCTGTTTGGTTGCCTGTACGCGCCGCTCGACGGCCTGTGGGGTTGGGCGATTCTGCTGGGCCTGGGGCAGGGCGGCACCTTCAGCCTGGCGCTGACCTTGATCGTGTTGCGCTCGCGCGATTCCCACGTGGCCGCCAACCTGTCGAGCATGGCGCAAGGCTTTGGCTACACACTGGCGTCCATGGGGCCATTGGCGGTGGGTGTGCTGCATGACTGGACCGGCGGCTGGGGCGCCACGGGCTGGGTATTCGCTGTGATCGGCCTGGGGGCCATCATCACAGGCCTCGGCGCCGGCCGAGCACGCTATGTGAGCGTGCTCAGCGAGCGGGTTGATCCTCGGGCCGAAAAGTAGCGGACGGTCAGCCTCACAACGACCTACAGGTACACCACTTCCAGCGTCGCGGAGCCATCCATCGGCGTCTCTACACTCAGGTCAAGGTTCTGCTTGGCGTTGATCACGGCTTCCAGGGTCAGGGTGCTGGTCAGGTTCTGGATTGCCGAAGGGCCGGCGGTGCTGCCGGCCACGTCAGTGAAGCCCAGCAGGCTTCTGGAGCCGATGTCGATGGGGTTGCTGTTGGATGTACGCCACGCCACGCCGTTCGTGATGGACTCGGTGCCGTAAGTCACCGGCAAGGCATCGGCCACCGTTTGCTTGGGGTCGAATTTCACCGAGTACACGCCAATCTTGTTGCCTGCGCTGTCCAGGCCCAGGCCGTAGTAAATCTCGCTGTTGACGTGGGCCGACCCATCGCGGTTGTCGCGCATGCGCAGGGCATAGCGGCCCGGTGCGTTGCAACTGACGGTCAAGGTCAGTGATTTGAGCGGCAACCGGGTGCCTGTGGCCTGGTTGAGGTCCTGCTGGGAGATCTTGCCGAAGTCGATCAATCCGCCGCCGGATAACGCTGGGGTGCAGGCCATGGGGGTGATCAGGCCACCCACGGTCAGTTCCACCGTGGACGCGGCCTGGGCGGTTGAAATACTGGCCAGCCAGGCAAGGGCGGCCACGCGAATCAGTGAGGCGTTCATGGTTCAGCTCCTATAAGTACTTGATGGTCAGGGTCACCGAGCCTTCGAAGGGCACTTCTTCGCTCAGTGGCAGGGTGTTGGCAGGGGCGAGGGCTGGCACGATCTGCAGTTGGGCGGTCAGTTGTTGCACAGGTGCCGGAGTCACCGAGGTGTCTTGGGCGAATGCGGTCAGGAACTGGTGCGACAGAATGTCGGTCCGGGACCAGGAGGAGGATTCTGTCGAGCCGATCGGCGTCATCGCGACACCATCGGCCAGCACCGCCTCAAGGGTCAGCAGCAGGTAGCCGAGCTTGGCGTTATTACCGGCCTGCCCCAGGCCGAATGTGTTGGGAGAGTCGTGGTAACTGGAACCGAGGCGATTGTCCCTGGGCTGCAGGGCCAATAGCGTCCTGGCTTCACAGGTGATTGCCAGTTGCAGGCTGGAGGTGGGCAGTGGGGTGGGGCGATCGATGTTCAGGTCCTTGGCTGCAATCTTGCCCAAGTCATACACGCCGCCATCGGACAGACTGGGTGCGCAGGCGCTGGGCGTGATGCGGCCGCTGACGTTCAGCTCGACGGTTGAGGCGGCCTGGGCCTGCAGCGTGTGGGCCAGCCACACGCAGGCGGCCAGTCGGATCAATATCGTGTTCATGGTTGAGTTCCTATAAGTAGTGAATTTCGAGGGTGCCCGAGCCGTCGAGGCGAACCTCATTGCCCAGGTCCAGCGACTCCAGAGGGGCGACTGTCGCCTCCAGGCTCAGCGTGGCATTGAGGTGCTGAATGGCACTGGGCCCACCGGTACTGCCCGATGTGCTGCTGAAGCCCAGGTAACGACCGGCCCCCACCGCCGTGATACGCGCGCTGGCGCTGCTCCAGGGCAGGCCGCCGGTACTGGAGTCGGTGCTGAAGACCTGGGCGAAGTTGTCGGCGGTGATCAGGGCCGGGTCGAACAGCAGGCGGTAGCGCCCGATTTTCTGCTGGCCAGCGTCCAGGCCCAGTCCGTAAGTGGTTTCATCACCGGCACCGGTTGCAGAACCCTGGCGGTTGTCCTGCATGCGTACGGCGAAGGCTGTCGGGGCATCGCAAGTCACGCTCAGGGACAACGCGCGTGGCGCCAGGGGCGTGTCCTTGTGGTTGGACAGGTCGCTGACCGACAACTTGCCCAGTTCCACATGGCCGCCGTTGGACAGGCTGGGTGTGCACGCCGCCGGTGCAAAACGTGCCTGCCAACGCAGTTCCCGCGAACGGTTGGTGGCGAGGGCCTCGAACAACCCCGCGGTGTCCCAGTTGACCGCGTCGCGTACCCGGACGGCGTCTTCACGGGCCCAGGCACTGGCCTCCAGTTGCAGTGACAGGTTACGCCCGGTTACCGCCACGCCACTGCGCATCGGCACCACGCCGTGGTCGGGCTGCCAGGTCAGCCGAGTGCTGACTGCGGAAGGCGCTTGCCCCGGCCCCGTGATCAAACCAAGTTCGACCGCCTGGCCGTCCAGCATCGCATCACTCACTTGCAGGCCGTAACTACCGAGCTCGGTAAAGCGGAACCGCCCGGGTCCCGCAGCCAGCCCGCGATAAAACACACTCATGTCGGTGGGCTGCGCGCAGTTCAAGGTGAGGCTCAGCCGTCGCTCCCCCAGCAATCGCTCGGGCGCGGGCACCAAGGCCACGGCGCGGTTCATCAAGCCAAAATCCAACTGCGTCTGGCTGAGGTTGAGCTGGCATTCTTCGGCGGCCAGGGCGTGGGTGCTGAGTAGCACGCCCAGGACGTACAAGGCAGGGTTCAGGCCCATGGTCAAAGTCCTCATGGCTGATGGCACCGGGCCGGTGCGGTTTCGTAATACACCTCAGGGTCGGCGTCTTGCGCCAGTTCGTAGCTCAGGCGGCAACGCGCCTGACCTGGGCTCTTGATCCAGAGCGGGCGCGGATCGAGCACGTCCGGCAGGAACACTTGGCTGCCTTCCTGCACCAGGGTGACGAACTCTCCGTCGGCGGTGCTGACAGTCGCGCCGCGTGGCAACGGCTGGCCGTTGTCGGTGGTCACGTTCAACAGTGCGCGTCGGGTGAGGGTCACGCCGAATTGCACCTTGTCCACCGCGCCGCGTCCGGCGGAAATCACTGACAGGCCGTTCTGGATGTCGGCATTGCGCGGCAGGGAGCGTGTCTGCACTTCCACCGGGCTGCGCCCATAGGCACTGAGCTGCGGCACCACGGCCTGGCCTTGCCAGTCGGTCCACACCGGGCCGCTTGGGGTGCTCACCTTGATCCCGGCCATCTCGCCCACCGACATCACGGCAAAGGTGTCGCGTACCGGGTAGGGCGAGAAGGTGACGCCGTCGCCATGCAGCACCACGCCACCGCGGGCACCGCCCTGGTAGCTGGTGCGCTCGTCGTTGCTGCGGGTGTAGTTGAAGTCCAGTTGGCTGTACCACGGCAGGGCTGACACGCCGATCGACGACTCCACTTCGCGGTCGCGACTGTCATGCTCCACGCCCACGCGATAACCCAATTGGTCGTTGAGCTGCTCGTTCACCCCCACGCCGAGGCGATGCTCGCCGCCGGCCTTGCGCGCCCAGGCGCGGGCCCGGCGGTTTTCACCCAGCGGCAGGCTGATGTTCAGGTAAACGCTGTCATCGTTTTGCTGGCGGCCGCCCACCTGCCACTCGGCACTGGCGGACACCGACACCCGGCCAAAACTGGTGCCCCAGGACGCCAGCGCGCGGCTGCTGCTTTCACCGTTGTAGGCCGCAGTGCGCGACACCCCGGCACTGAACGCTCCCAGCGCCGGATGCGCCCAGGATGCGGTGAAACTCTGCTGGTCGCGATAGCGCGAGCGCTGTTGGTCGCGGCTGTTGCCGACGAAGGTTGAGTCCTCGAGGTCGCGATAGCCCTGGGAGCGCCATGAGCCGGCAGTGGTCATCGACCAGTTCTCACTGAAACGCTGGGACCAGGACACGTCCGTCTGGACGCCCCGTTCACGCCCCTCGTGGCTGGCCTGGGCGGTTTGCGCCGAGAACTGCAATTGGCTGTCCTGCCAGGGCAGCCATCCCAGGCTGATGCCCGCCGAGTGATAGTCATCGGCGACCAATGCGCCGCCACCCAGGCTGACTTGCGGGTGTAGCGCACCGCTCCAGCCTGCGCTGACCACCCAGGGCTCGGTGCCGTCACTGTCGCCAATCTGCCGCACGCGCCCCGCCGCCACGGAATAACCCGGCGCCGGCAAGCCCAGGCCGAGCATGGCTGCGGGCACCGTGAAGCGGCGCTCTTCGCCGGTGGTTTCCTTGATTGTGACTTCCACGTCGGAGCGGCTGTTCAAGCGGCGCACATCCGTCAGCGCAAATGGCCCGGCGGGGACCACCGTGGAGTGAATCAGCGCGCCGTTCTGGCGGACTTCCACCTGGGCTGGGTTGTTGGCGATGCCGGTGATGGTGGCGCCCTGGTTCTGGTCTTGCAGGGCGGTTTCGGTCAGCACTTGGGCGCCGGTGATTTGAGTGCCGGCCAACACCGGGTTGTAGAGGCTGATCTGTCCAGCCTGCAACACCGCCTGTTGCTCGGCGAAGGTGCGCTGGGCGTAGGCGTCCAGGTGCGTGGTGCGTGAGCGGCTGTCTTGCCACGTCTTGACCTGGCGGCTACGCACGATCCAATCGCCGGCGTTGAAGCCGACTTCAGTGTTGGCTGAACCGAAGCGGCTGGTGTCGTCACCAAACTCGTTATACAGGCCCGTGAGGTCATAGTTGAGCAGGCCGGCAAAACCACCGGTCTGATAGCCGGAGATATCCTGCTGCACAGGGCGCAGCGCGTCGGTCGGTACCACCAGTGCCAGGTTCAGGCTGGCGGGGTCTTGCTCGATGACGGTTTGCGGATAACGCTCGATGAAACCATGGCAGCCTGGGTATTCGGTGTCATCGGGCACTGTCAGGTTGCCTGCATCCAGCAGCGCCTGGTTGAAACAGAGCCCGCCCTGGCGATCGAACTCCACGTCCACCCGGCCCCGATGCTGGCCATTGACGCTCAGGTTGACGGCATGGCGCCCCGAGGCAAAACGGGGCGCTTGCAGAAGCAGGTTGGCGAGTTCCGGGTCGATACCGCGGTGTGACAGGGTCTGGGGGTCGAAGGCGCCTGCCATCAGGTTTTCACTTGCCAGCGCTGTCCCGGACGGCACTGCGCCGCCCAGGGCCAGTGCCAGCCCCGCCAATAGGTTATGCACGCGTGGTGGTGAAACGGCGCGCACGGTTTGGCCGTCGCGATCAGTCAATGCTGTGCTCACAAGGTCGTTCTCAGTTGTTGGGAGCCTGCTGACTCTGCGGTGCAGTCAGGCCCTTCGGTGGCGTTAGCAGGCCACTCTTTTTTATAGGGTGATCGGTGCTTCGTAGGGCGCCACGGCAAAGCCGTACACGGTAGCCGGTTGCAGCTGCACACGGCTTGCACCGCTGCCGCTGGCGGTTACCCGCAGGGTTTCACCGGGCAGCACGTAGGTTCTGGGCAACAGGGCCGAACCGTCGCCGGGCAACAGGCGCAGTTCCTGAGCCAGGCGCACCACATAAGGCGTGGGGTTGCTGACGCTCAATTGATTGTTCTGCAAGCGCCACTCCAGTCCGGTCCAGGGCGTACGGTTGGTGGCCAGGCCCTTGGGGTGCAGGATCACCGGCAGGTTCTGGCGCACCGTCACGCCGACCCGTGCGTGCCCGGCCTGGGCTGGCGAGCGTCCTTGCGGCATGCCCTCGAAAATCACCCGTTTGAGGCGTTGGGTCTTCAGCGGCTCGGGCAATTGCAGGATGAACCGGATCAATTGGCTCTTGGACGGCTCGACCCTGGCCAACGGCGGCGTGACGAACAGCAGGGTGGCCTTGTCTTCGGGGATGTCTTCCAGGGTGACGTGCAGCAGGGCGAGCCGCGAGTCGGTGTTGGTCACTGACACCGACGCTTCGCCGTCGGCTTCGTTGACGATGACCACCGAAGTATCGGGCACCATACCGTCGGCCAGCACCCATGTGGGGGCGCCGAATGTCAGGGCCAGCGCACCGAGGTAGAGACCGGCGTAGCGGATCGCCGTGAAGGCTCGGGTTGAAAAGGGCAGAGGGGACATGGCTACAAATACCTCAGGTCAAGCACGATGGAACCGTCCAGGGGTACTTCCTGCTTGAGGGTTAAATAGGCGGCCGCATTGATCGATGTGTTGACTTGCAAGGTGGCCGTGATCTGGCGGTGGGGTTCCGGCACCAACGTGCCGGGGTGGGCGAACCCCATGTAATTGTTCGGGTAGGCGTTGGTTTCCGGGAACCAGGTCTGTCCCTGGTTGCTGGAGGCCAGCACCAGTACGCGCTCGCCGTCGCCCATCACGTCGCGAAAGGCAATGGCCACGGTGCCGAGTCGTTCGGTGGGCGCGTGGACGTTGTGGCCCAGGCCGTAGTAGAAACCAGGGCCCAGGGATGAGTCGGCGCGGTTGTCCAAACCCACCAATACAAACAGCACCGAATCGTTGCAGCTCACGTTCAGGTCCAGGGCCTGGGTGGGCAAGACACTGAACTCGAATTGGTTGAGCGTGTGTGCCGGCACCCTGCCGTGGTCGACGATGCCGTTGGCCGATAACGTCGGTGTGCACGCGCTGGGCGTGATCAGCCCGGTCACATTCAGTTCGGTGCTGGATGCCGCCAGTGCAGCGGAGCCGCCACTCAGCAGGCAAAACAGGGCAAGAAGGCGTGAAGAGGTGTGCTTCATGGGGGAGGTTCACCGGTTGCCTGGTTCATCGTTTCAACAGGGCAGCGGCAGGTGCGATGACCTGCCGCTGTGCGTTTCAAAGTGGGCTTACAGGTAGCGCACCGTGACGGTCACCGAGCCGTCGATGGCCACCTCGTTGGTCAGCGTCAACTGGCTGGCCGGAGCGATTTTCGGGCTGACGGTCAGGTCCGAGGTCAGCACCTGCACCGGGATGGGCGCGTCGACGGCGGTGTCGGCCACCGAGATCAGGTTGTCGGGCGTCAAGTTGCGCGCAACGACCCAGGTGACACCGCCGTCGACTGAGGTGATCGGCCGGCCCGCCACGCCATCGGCAACCGGCGTGTTCAGGCTGAGGGTCATGGCGCCGAGCTTTTGCGTGCCGTTGATCAGGCCCAGGCCGAACTCCGTGATGTCGTCGCCGTAGTTCGAGCCGGGTCGGTTGTCGTCGGCGTCCAGGGCCATGAGGGTGGCCGCATCGCAGGTGACCGTCAGTTGCACGGTCTGCTCGGTGAGCGGAGTGACCTGGTCGACATTCAAGTCTTTGGCGGAAATCTTGCCGTAGTCCACCGACCCACTGTTGGACAGGGCGGGTGTGCACGCGCTGGGCGTGATCATGCCCTTGACGGTCAGGTCGACGCTGGAGGCGGCGAAGGCGCTGGTGCTGCCGATCAGCAGGGTGGCAGCGAGCAGAGTGTTGAGGGATACATTCATGGTCAGTCTCCAAAAAAAGAAGGTAAAAAAAGGGTTACCAGTACTTGAGCTGCAATGTTGCGTGCCCATCGATGGGCAACTCGTCGAGCAGGGTCAGGCCGCTGGCGGGGGCGATGATGGTGAAGGCGCGCAGGCGCGCACTGAGTTCGGTGATGGCAATGGGGGTGTAGGGCGCTCCCGCTGCCGAAAAGGCGGTCAATGCCGCGTGCCCCAGGTAGGAAGACGGTCCCCAGCTTGCACCGCCGTCACGGGACATGATGGTCTGCACCGGCACCGTGTCGGCCACCGGCTCGAACAGCCCGAGTGCGACGCTGCCCAACTTCTGGTCATCGTTGACCATCCCCAACCCGTGGAACACCGGGTTGATCGCTGACGTGCCGCTGCGGTTATCCACCGTGGTGAGCGTGAAGTGGGTGGCGCCTTCGCACTGCACCTGCAACCGCATCTCGCCCGGTTGCAGGCGGGTGGGCAGGTCGATGTCCAGGTCCCGGCCGGTCAACTTGCCATGATCGACGACACCGTCATTGGACAGGCTTGGGGTGCATGAGCTGGGCGTAATGGTGCCCTTGACGCTCAGGTCGGTATTGCTGGCCGCGAAGGTTGCGGGGGCGCAGGCGGCCAGCAGGAGGGCAAGTGTGGCGCAGGTTCTTCTGTCCATCGGCACGGGTCCTTGTGTGAAGAGAAAAGAGGGAATTACAGGTAGCGCATTTCCAGGGTGGCCGAGCCGTTGAGTAGATACTCCTCGGTCAGGGTCAGGCCGCGGGTGGCGGCGATGTAGCCGTAGATGAGCAGGTTGCTGGTCAAGTTGCGGATCGGAACCGGTGCCCAGGCCCCGCCTGAGTCATCGCCGAAACCGGCAAGTCGGCCACGCATCCACAGCGCGTTTGGCGAGCTCTGGATCCAGGTGACACCGTTGTCTCGTGAGGAGAGGGTGGAGATCGGCAGACCTTCGGCGGTGGAGCTGTTCAGCCCCAAGTGGTAAGCCCCTATGGATCGGGTCCGATTGATAACCCCCAGGCCGAAGGAGGTATCGCCGCCGCCTTCACTGTTCTCCACGGCGTGGAATGCATACAACGTCGCGGCGTCGCATTCCACGCTCAGTTGCAGGTTGGCGGTCGGCAAGACCGTGGCGCTTTCCACGTAGAGGTCGGCGAAAGCAATCTTGCCGTAGTCGACAACCCCGCCTGAGCTGAGGGTAGGCGTGCAAGCGTTTGGGGTGATCACACCCGTGACGTTCAGGTCGGTACTGCTGGCGGCCAGCGCAGGGGTGGCAGCGGCCATCAGTAAGGTGGTGAGAAGCAGGGAATGTGGGACTTTCATTTGAACAACATATTCCTGAGCAAAGTGTTGGCACGAAGGGCAGTGGGTGGCTCGGGTGAGGCGCTGGCGTCGAGGGTTGGATTGGTTTTATGGGCGACGACGCGCCTTCTGGTTGTGTTGAGCCGGGACGCATTTAACGCCCGTTCCCGACGGAGGCGGAATGCAACAATTACGATAGTGATGCCGTCGGATGAACCTCTGCAGCGTCGATGGAAACGGCTCATGCGCTTGTAAGAAAAATTGCTTAGTCGTAGTTGTTGTATCGCCCTATTACATCCATTCGGATATTTTTCGCGCTCTCTTAATCCGCACAGTCTGTTTTTTGAACAGGTCTGAATGTAGTTGCGCGAAAAGTTCGAGTGAAATCGTCCGGCAGGTCATCAACCTTTCAGGCGTCTCCCTGCGCCAGGTGCACGCCTGGTGAGCTGATCGCTCCGCATGAGGTTGTTATGCCGGGCAGTGATCCACGTCGTCATCCACGCAAGGCCTCGCACTCGACTGCCGCGCCCTCTCATTGGCAGCAAGCCAGAGTCCTGGTGGCCGACGACCATGCCACCTACCGGTTGCTGGTGGGGTCGTTGCTCCAGGTGCTGGGTGTCGGCCACGAAACCTGCAGCGACGGGCGCATGGCGTTGCAGGCCTTGGCTGCGCGTCACTTTGATCTGGTCATCAGCGATTGCCGAATGCCGGTCATGGATGGTTATGCCATGACGCGCGAATTACGCCGACGTGAACGGGCTGCGGGCAGACCGTGTGTTCCCGTCATCGCCATGACCGGTCGCCTGGGCCGGGAAGAGATTCGCCGTTGCCTGGATTGCGGCATGGATGGGTGGCTGGTCAAACCGGTCAGCCTGAGGCAGTTGCGCGAGTTGCTCACCGAATGGTTGGCGCCAAGGCCGTTGCATGCGCAGCAGCGCAAGCAGGCGCTACCGCGTCGACGCGAAGCGTTGCCTTCGCGTGCCCGCCTGATTGCGACCTTTGGTTCCTGGGCAGTGGTGGAGGCGATGTTGGCGAGCCTGGTGCTCGAGGCCCGGGACGACCTGGCAGTGCTGGAGCAGGCGCGCATCAGCGGGGACGCCCTGTTGACCTCGCAACGCTTGCATCGCCTGGCGGGCAGCGTGGCGTTTCTGGGGGCAACGCGATTGGAGCAGCACGCCGCCGTGTTGATTGACCGCGTGCAGGCCAGCGGGGTGGAGTTGAATCGGCGGGCACTCGAGCGGTTTCATCGTGACGTCGAATGTTACCTGCAGCGTTTGCATCAACTCTGAATCCAGGGATTTGTAAGAGTTTTCATGTATGAGGCGTAGGAATAGTCTGTATGTAATTTCTTTTTATTGTGTGGGCTAAGTGTTGCTCTCCAGTAACTAGGGGGAGTAGGAAAAACCGTCCAGTTATTTCAGGTTGTTGCATAGGGCTGGGCGAGCTATTTTGCATGTATTCAAATTGCCATCATGGGTAACGACGATGATTCGCATAATTATTGCTGACGATCACCCCATCGTCCGTATTGGGCAAAAAGTGGTAATCGAAGCCAGTGGTAAGTGCAAAGTCGTAGGGGAGGCCAATGGTCCGGATGAATTGCTGGCGCTGGTGAACAGTACCGCTTGCGACGCCATCGTGACCGACTTTGCCATGCCGGGCGATCAACAGGCGGATGGCTACGGACTGCTGGGTTTGTTGAACCGGCAATACCCGAGGTTGCCGGTGATCCTGGTGACCATGTTCGCCAATGTGGTCACGTTGCGCGAGGCATTCGCCCATGGCGCGCGGGCGATCGTGGCCAAGAGCGCCTCTGCCAGGGAGCTGCCCCTGGCGCTGCGGGCGGTGGTCGAGGGGCGTACTTTTGTCAGTGAGTGCCTGCGCCTGCAGATGGAGCAGACCGAACTGGCGCATCCGTCCCAGCCACAATTGTCTGGCAAAGAGCGAGAGGTGGTGAGAATGCTCGCCAGCGGCATGACCGTCAGCCAGATCGCCGCACGGGTCAACCGCAGCATCTCGACCATCAGTAAGCAAAAGAGCACGGCCATGCAGCGGCTATGCATTTCCACCGATGTGGATCTTTTCACCTATGCGCGGCAAAGCGGTATGGTGCCTTAGTTGTTATGCAGCGCGAGAAAGTTGCAGTCTTATTGCGCGGTTCAAGAGCGCGATTCGTATTACTTGTATGGGGCAATAGTGTGGGGCGGGTTAGTGTGTGCCTATGTACCCGGCAGCGATAAGTCGGCGGCATAACTACCTATATCCCACACTGAGTCAGGCAGAGGCGGGCGTCTTGTTATCCGACAAGGCGAGCGTTTTTGTTTAGTCTTGAATACGAGCACTTGAATTGATGAAACAATCACTTTCCCTTGTTACCAGCGCGTTTTTATTGATGGGCGCGTCGAACTTGTTTGCGGCCTCCAGCATTGACCTGAGCGTCGTGGGTGTCTTGACGCCTTCCGCCTGCACGCCTGCTTTGTCCGGCGGCGGTATGGTGGACCACGGCAAGATTTCCATGAGCGATCTTTCTTACGATGCTTACCTGCCTCTGGCTACGTTGGCGTTGAGTGTCAACTGTGAGGCGTCGACGTTGATGGCGGTCAAGTCCACCGACAATCGCTCCGGCAGTGCCTGGTATGAGTACGATACAGAGTCGGCATTTGGCTTGGGCTTTCACGGCGAGAATTGGCGGTTGGGCGGGTATCGGCTACTTGTGAAGAACGTCCAGGTGGATGGCGCCCCGGCCCCTTCGATTGAGTCCGTGGACGGGAAACTCTGGTTCCCTGCCACTGAAGATCAAGCCTGGCAACCACGCTGGATGCGGTCGGTCGGGGCCGTTGGTGAAGCGGACGCGATACCGGTGCCGGTCCAGAACCTGGCGATGGACCTGACGATCCAGACTCGGGTCCGGAAACCACGGGGCGCCATCACCGAAGAAGTCCCGCTGGATGGCAGCGCCACCCTGGATATCGTCTACCTCTGACGCACCCTCGCTTATCCACCGGGTGAATGAGCATGGTGTTTCCGGGCGCCGCGGATTATCGTGCTGGCCTTATGCCGATAACTGCGGAGCCTGCCCATGAGTGATGCCCACAACGCCTTGATCACCGAGTTCTACAGCGCGTTCCAGCGCCTGGACGCTGAAGCCATGTCGGCCTGCTACACCGACGATGTGGTCTTCAGCGACCCGGCCTTCGGCGAACTGCGCGGCCGGGATGCCGGTGACATGTGGCGCATGCTCACCACCCGCGCCAAGGATTTCTCCCTGACCTTCGACAATGTGCGCAGCGACGACCGTAGCGGTGGCGCTCACTGGGTGGCGACTTACCTGTTCAGCGCCACCGGCAACACGGTGGTCAACGATATCCAGGCGCGCTTTGTGTTTCGCGACGGCAAGATCTGTGAACACCACGATCACTTCGACCTGTGGCGCTGGTCGCGCCAGGCCCTGGGCACCAAGGGGTTGTTGCTGGGGTGGACGCCGCTGGTGAAAAACGCCGTGCGCGCCCAGGCACGCAAAGGCTTGAAGGCATTCCAGGCCAGTCGTTGATAAGCTTGGCAATTCCTATGCCTTGCCGAATCGATCCGTGAATACGCCTGACCCCAAACCCTGGTTCGTCTACCTGGTGCGCGCCGCCAATGGCGCGCTGTATTGCGGCATCAGCAATGACCCGGTGCGCCGGTTCGCCTCGCACCAGAGCGGCAAGGGTGCACGGTTTTTCCTGTCCAGCCCGGCGGTGGCGCTGGTGTATACCGAGCAATGCGCAAGCAAGGGCGAGGCCCTGCGCCAGGAACGCTTGATCAAGAAGTTGAAGAAGAGTGCCAAGGAGTGTCTGGCGGCAAGTGGCTCATTGATTTGACTGATGGGTTCCCATCATGCCCGCGCCAGGGTTTGCAGGCTAAGCTAGCGATTCACTTCTCTAGCGGAGCCTGGCATGTCTGAGTTGATCCTCCACCACTACCCGCAGTCCCCCTTCGCTGAAAAAGCCCGGCTGTTGCTGGGCTTCAAGGGGTTGTCCTGGCGCTCGGTGCATATTTCGCCGGTGATGCCCAAGCCAGACCTCACCGCTCTGACCGGCGGCTATCGCAAGACCCCCGTGCTGCAAATCGGTGCCGATATCTACTGCGACACCGCGCTGATCGCCCGGCGTTTGGAGCAGGAAAAAGCCGCGCCGGCACTGTTTCCCCAGGGCCTGGAACTGGTTACCCAAGGCTTCGCCGCCTGGGCCGATTCGGTGGTGTTTTCCCATGCGGTGGCGCTGGTGTTCCAGCCCGAATCCCTGGCGGTCAAGTTCGCCAAGGTGCCGCCGGAAATGCTCCAGGTGCTGGTGGCGGATCGCAGCAAGCTGTTTAGCGGTGGCACGGCGACTCGGGTGCAATTGGATGTAGCCAAGCATCAATGGCCGGCGATTGTCGGTCGCATCGACCAGCAACTGCAGCACCAGGCCGGGGATTTCCTGTTCGGCGAGCCATCGATTGCCGACTTTTCCCTGGCCCATCCGCTGTGGTTCCTCAAAGGCTCTTCAGTGACGTCGCCTTTGGTAGACGCCTATCCCGCCGTTGCCGCCTGGTTGGATCGTGTGCTGGGTTTCGGCCACGGTACATCCGCTCAGATGAGTGCCGAGCAAGCCCTGGACGTGTCGCGCAATGCGACACCGGCTGCTTTGCCCGAAGAACTGTTTGAAGACTTGAACGGCTTCAAGGCAGGCCAGCAGGTGACCGTCTCCGCCACTGACTACGGCACCGACCCGGTCGCCGGCGAATTGCTGTTTGCCGGGCGTGAAGAGCTGATCCTGCGCCGCACCGATGAGCGCGCGGGCACCGTGCATGTGCATTTCCCGCGCATCGGTTTTCGCATCCAGGCGCAGTAGGGAAAAATATTTGCAAATAAAAGTGAGGTAAATCCACCGCCCAACCGTGTAGTGCTTGAAACTGCGATCTATTCGCATTAACAGCGTTTTCTACACGGGTTCTCACAGCATGAAGTCAGCGGCGGGCGGTTGGGTTAAACAGTGGTTGGGAGCCTCGGTATTGGCGGTATCGGGGCTGGCGGTGCTGCCCTTGAGCATTGCGCAGGCGCAGGAGCAACAAAGTGCCCAGTTCACCTTTGCCCTGGCAGCCAAGCCGCTGCCCCAGGCCCTGAGCGATTTCAGCCGGGTCACCGGGATCAGTGTGATCTACACCGACGAAGCGCCGTACGGCATCAAGGCCCCGGCGGTCAGCGGCCAGATGAGCGCCACCCAGGCCCTGCAACGCCTGCTGGGCAGTTCCGGCCTGACCTTCCGCCAGATCGACGCCCGCACCCTGGCCCTTGAGCCGGCGCCTACCGAAGGCGCGGTCAACCTTGGCGCCACCACCATCAGCGGTGCCAACCAGGCCCAGGACAGCACCAGCTACCAGCCACCGCCCACCAGCTCAGTGATGCGCTCCCATGGCCTGCTGCTGGAAACCCCGCAGACTGTCAACGTGGTGCCGGCCCAGGTGTTGCGCGACCAGACCCCGCGCAACCTGGATGACGCCCTGGGCAATATCAGCGGCATTACCCAGGCCAATACCCTCGCCAGCACCCAGGACGCGGTGATGCTGCGTGGCTTTGGCGACAACCGTAACGGCTCGATCATGCGCGACGGTATGCCCATCGTGCAGGGCCGCGCGCTGAACGCCACGGCGGAGCGGGTCGAAGTACTCAAGGGCCCCGCGTCGTTGCTGTACGGCATCCAGGACCCGGGCGGCGTGGTTAACATCGTCAGTAAAAAGCCGGAGCTGGTCCAGTCCACCGCCCTGACCGTACGCGGCTCTACCTTCGGCGACGGCAAGAACGGCAGCGGCGGCAGCCTCGACACCACCGGCCCGATTGGCGACAGCGGCCTGGCCTATCGGCTGATCGTCGATCATGAAGATGAGGATTACTGGCGCAACTTCGGCACCCACCGCGAGAGCTTGATCGCGCCGTCGCTGGCCTGGTATGGCGACAGCACCAAACTGCTGTTCGCCTACGAGCACCGCGAATTCCTCACCCCGTTTGACCGTGGCACCGCCATCGACAAGTCCAACCACCCGCTGGACATCCCGGCCACACGTCGTTTGGATGAACCGTTCAACAACATGGAAGGCCGTTCCGACCTGTATCGCTTCGAAGCCGACCACGACCTGAACGACGACTGGAAAGCCCATTTCGGCTACAGCTGGAACCGCGAAACCTACGACGCCAGCCAGGTCCGCGTCAGTGCGGTGGGTAACAATGGCGCCCTGACCCGCAGGATGGACGGCACCAAAGGTGCGATCACCACTGACCGCTTTACCACCGCGAGCCTTGAAGGCAAGGTCAATGTGTTCGGCCTGCAGAACGATCTGGTGTTTGGCCTGGATGATGAGTACCGCAAGATCTACCGGGCTGACCTGATTCGCCAGAACTCCCGTGGCACCTTCAACTACAACAACCCGGTGTATGGCAACGAAGTGGCGGGCACTACCGTCAGCCCCGCCGACAGCGCCCAGACCGACCTGCTGCGCAGCGACTCGCTGTTCTTCCAGGATGCGATTCACCTCAACGATCAATGGATTTTTGTCGCCGGTGCGCGCTACCAGATGTATGACCAATACGCCGGCAAGGGCATCCCGTTCAAGGCCAACACCAACGGCAACGGCCAGGCCTGGGTGCCGCGTGCGGGGCTGGTGTACCGCTACACCGATGAGTTGTCGTTCTACGGCAGCTACACCGAATCGTTCAAGCCCAACTCCACCATCGCCGCCTTGGCCGATGGCAGCACGCTGACTGGCGACCTGACGCCCGAGAAATCCAAGTCCTGGGAGCTGGGCGCCAAGCTCGACATCCCTGGGCGTATCACCGCCAGTGCTGCGTTATTCAACATCGACAAACGCAATGTGCTGGTATCGTCGGAAGTGGCTGGAAGCACCATCTATAGCCTGGCTGGCCAGGTGCGCTCCCGTGGCCTGGAACTGGACGCCACCGGGCAACTGACCGACAAGTGGAGCGTGATCGGCAGCTATGCCTACACCGACGCGCAAGACACCAAGGACAAGGACCCGACCCTGGAAGGCAACCGCCTGCAGAACGTGCCCAAGCACACCGGTTCGCTGTCGGTGGCCTATGACTTCGGCAACGTGTTCGGGGGCGATCAGTTGCGGGTAGGGACCGGCGCGCGGTATGTCGGCGAGCGTGCAGGCGATGCCGCCAACGATTTCACCCTGCCGGGGTACACCGTGGCGGATGCGTTTGCCACGTATGACACCAGGATTGACGGGCAGAAGGTCAAGTTCCAGCTCAACGTGAAGAACCTGTTCGACCGCGTCTACTACACCTCGGCGGCCAGCCGGTTGTTTGTGTCCATGGGGGATGCGCGTCAGGTGTCGGTGTCGAGCACCCTGGAGTTCTGACACGCCTATCGTGTAGCGAGCGGGCTTGCCCCGCGTTGGGCCGCGCAGCGGCCCCAAACCTGATCGGTGAGAAATAACTGGTATAGCGCGGTGTTCTGATGGGGGCTGCTGCGCAACCCAACGCAGGGCAAGCCTGCTCGCCACAGGGGGAGGGAGCTGTTAGCGTTGCTGTCACTGACCGCTTTAGGAAAACGCTACTGATGTACTTTGGAAAATGGATATCCACCAGCGGAATGCTGGTGGGCTTGAGCTTATTGCTGGGTGGCTGCGCGAGTGTTTCCCAGACGTCCACCCCAACCATCATCGACCAGTTGATGGCCGACCCGGCCCTCAACGGCGCCACTGTGTCCCTGATGGTGCGTGATGCCCGCAGCGGCAGCACCCTCTATCAACACAACCCGCGAACCCGCCTGATTCCCGCATCCAATCTCAAGCTGCTCACCACCGCAGCGGCGATGGATGTGCTGGGGCCGCAGTATCGTTTTTCCACGCAACTGCTGAGCAACGGCACGCAGCAAGGCGAGCGTCTCAGCGGCAACCTGTACCTCAAGGGCCTGGGCGATCCGACCACGCAGTTCGCCGACTACCAGGCATTGGCGGCACAGCTTGCCGCCCTGGGCGTGCGTCAGGTCCAGGGTGACCTGGTGTTCGACGACACCTTTTTCGACGCCGAACGCCTGGGCGTGGATTGGGCCCAGGACGACGAAAGCACCTACTACGGCGCGCAGATTTCGGCGCTGACCGTGTCACCTAATTCTGATTTTGACGCGGGCACGTTGCTGGTCACCGCCAAAGCCCCCGCCGTGTTGGGTCAGCCGGTCAGCGTGTTGGTGAGTCCGTCCACCGACTACGTGCAACTGGACAACCGTGCTGTCAGCGGCCCGGGCAACAATTACGGCATCACCCGCCAGCACGGTACCAACCTGCTGCAACTTACCGGTGCGCTGGCGCCGGGCAAGCAAAACCGGCAGTGGGTGAGTGTGTGGGAGCCGACGCAACTGGTGGCGAATCTGTTTGAACAGGCATTGGCACAGCAGGGCATCCAGGTGCTCGGGCGCCGTGTGATCGGCGGTGCCAGTCCTGCGGCGGCCAAGGTCGTGGCGGAACATCAGTCGGCGCCGTTGCAGGAACTGATCACGCCGCTGCTCAAGCTTTCGAACAACAACATGTCCGAAGCCTTGCTCAAGGCCATGGGGCGCAAGACGTCCAACGCAGGCACGGCACAGGCGGGGGTTGCCGCGGTGGCGGACTTCATGCGCCGCCAAGGTTTGGACCCGATGACGCTGAGCCAGGTCGACGGTTCGGGCTTGTCGCGGCGCAACCTGGTGTCTTCTCAGGGGCTGACTGATTTGCTGCTGGCGACGGCCAAACAGCCGTGGTTCGACGCCTGGTACAACGCCTTGCCGATTGCCGGCAGCGCGGACCGCATGACCGGTGGCAGCCTGCGCTACCGCCTGCGCGGCACGGCTGCGCTAAACAACCTGCACGCCAAGACCGGCTCCATGGCCGGCGTGTCATCGTTGAGCGGCTACATCACCGACGCCAAGGGCCGGCGCCTGGTGTTTTCAATGATCAGCAATAACTACCTGAGCACCGCCGCACCGATCCGCGCCCTGGAAAACCGCGTGGCGTTGGCCCTGGTGCAGTGGCACGACTAACTCAGGGTTGAAAACCCATACGCCAACTCACAGCCCGGGTCGCTGCCAGCAAACGCTGCGCCGCCGGGCCGTCCTCGTCGGCATGGAACAACGAGGTGGGGCCGACCACGGTCATCACCGCCGCCACCTGGCCGATAGCGTTGAACACCGGCGCCGACAACGCATCGACGCCGGGCATCAACAAGCCGTGCACAAAGTGCAGGCCACGGCCGCGGATCTGTTCGCAGGTGGTGGCGTAGGCCTGATCGTCCGCCAGGGCGTGGGCGATGCCGGCCTGGATCTCACGCTCGCGCAGCTCCACGGTTTCCCGCGACGGCAGGAAGGCGCTGAACACCAGCCCGGTGGACGAGCTGAGCAGCGGCAGCACCGAACCCAGTTGCGTCACCACCGTCACCGCGCGCACCGCCGGTTCGATCTGCACCACGGTCGCACCCTGGTTGCCCCACACCGCCAAAAAGCAGGTTTCATTCAACTCATCGCGCAACTCCGCCAGGGGCATGGCGCCGACTTTCAACACGTCCATGCTGCCCAGCGCCGCCAGGCCAACCCGTAACGCTTCACGGCCCAGGCCATAGTGGTTGGTGGCGGTGTTTTGTTCGGCGAAACCCGAGGCGATCAGCGCCTGCAGATAACGGTGCACCTTGCTGGCCGGCATCTGGACATGTTCGGCCAGGCGTGACAGTGACGTTGCCGGGGACAACTCGGCCAGGGCCTTGAGGATATCGGTGCCCACTTCGGCCGAGCGGACTTTCTGTTTACCGGTGTCGCGGGGCTTTTCCATGGAGGGGCGAGAATCCGAGAGATGAATGGGCGTCTTTATAGCTTGACGGTCGATAGTGATCAAATTACGTTATGCGTAACTGGATTACGATAAAAACAACTTGCGTACAGAGGATGATCCATGAACCTCGAATACCTGTCGGGCTTCGGCAATGAATTCGCCAGCGAAGCCTTGCCCGGCGCACTGCCGGTCGGCCAGAACTCCCCGCAAAAAGCGCCCTACGGGCTGTACACCGAACTGTTCTCCGGCACCGCGTTCACCATGGTGCGCAGTGAAGCCCGGCGCACCTGGCTGTACCGCATTCAGCCGTCGGCCAATCACCCTGCATTTATCAAGCTGGAGCGGCAATTGGCCGGTGGGCCGTTGGGCGCAGTGACGCCCAATCGCCTGCGCTGGAACCCGTTGGATATGCCGAGCGAGGCGACGGACTTTATCGACGGGCTGGTCGGGATGGTGGCTAATTCCGGGTCAGAAAAACCCTCAGGCATCAGCATCCATCACTACCGCGCCAACCGCTCCATGGAGCGTGTGTTTTTCAACGCCGATGGCGAGTTGTTGATTGTTCCCGAGCAAGGCCGCCTGCGCATCGCCACCGAGCTTGGCGTGTTGGAAGTGGAGCCCCTGGAAATCGTTGTGTTGCCCCGTGGCCTGAAATTCCGCGTCGAACTGCTGGATGCACAAGCGCGCGGTTACGTCGCCGAGAACCATGGCGCGCCACTGCGCCTGCCGGACCTGGGCCCTATCGGCAGCAACGGCCTGGCCAATCCGCGTGATTTCCTGACGCCGGTTGCGCACTACGAAGATCTGAAACAACCGACAACGCTGGTGCAGAAGTTCCTCGGCGAACTCTGGGCCTGCGAGCTGGACCATTCGCCACTCAACGTGGTCGCCTGGCACGGCAACAACGTGCCGTACAAATACGACCTGCGCCGCTTCAACACGATTGGCACCGTGAGTTTCGATCACCCGGACCCGTCGATCTTCACCGTATTGACCTCGCCCACCAGCACCCACGGCCTGGCCAACCTCGACTTCGTGATCTTCCCGCCGCGCTGGATGGTGGCCGAGAACACCTTCCGCCCACCGTGGTTCCACCGCAACCTGATGAACGAATACATGGGTCTGATCCAGGGTGCCTACGACGCCAAGGCCGAAGGCTTCCTGCCGGGTGGCGCATCCTTGCACAGCTGCATGAGCGCCCACGGTCCGGATGGCGAGACCTGCACCAAGGCCATTAACGTGGAACTGGCGCCGCACAAGATCGATAACACCATGGCCTTCATGTTCGAGACCAGCCAAGTGCTGCGCCCGACCCAATTCGCCCTGGCGTGCCCGCAACTGCAACCTTCCTATGACGCGTGCTGGGCCTCGCTGCCTGCCACCTTCAACCCGAACCGGAGATAACCCATGACTCAGCCCACACTTACCCGCAGCTGGGTGGCCTCCGCCAATGGTCACACCGATTTCCCCTTGCAGAACCTGCCGCTGGGTGTGTTCAGCATCAACGGCGCGGCACCACGCGTCGGTGTGGCGATTGGTGACTCGATCCTGGATCTGCATGCCGCCATCGACGCGTTCAGTGGCGATGCCCTCCGCGCCGTCGAGGCTACCGCCGGTGGTCAACTGAACGCCTTGTTCGAACTGGGCCGTGGCCCGCGTGTGGCCCTGCGCGAGCGTGTGCTGGAGCTGCTGGCCGAAGGCAGCCAGCTGCAAACCCGCGAGGCGCAGGTACTGCACCGCGCCGCCGATTGCCAGATGCACGTACCGGCACGGATCAACGACTACACCGACTTCTACGTCGGCATCGAACATGCGCAGAACGTCGGCAAACTGTTCCGTCCCGACAACCCGCTGCTGCCCAACTACAAATACGTGCCGATTGGTTACCACGGCCGCGCCTCGACCATTCGTACCTCGGGCACCGATGTGCGCCGCCCCAAGGGCCAGACCCTGCCGGCCGGTCAGACCGAGCCGGCCTTCGGCCCGTGTGCACGCCTGGACTACGAGCTGGAACTGGGTATCTGGATCGGCCAGGGCAATGCGATGGGCGATTCGATTGCCATCGGTGATGCGGCGGACCACATCGCCGGTTTCTGCTTGCTCAATGACTGGTCGGCGCGGGATATCCAGGCCTGGGAATACCAGCCGTTGGGGCCGTTCCTGTCGAAAAGCTTCATCACCACGATCTCACCGTGGGTCGTCACGGTGGAAGCACTTGAGCCGTTCCGCAAAGCGCAACCGCCACGCCCTGATGGCGATCCGCAACCGCTGTCGTACCTGCTGGATAAACGTGACCAGGCAGCGGGCGCCCTGGATATCGAATTGGAAGTGCTGCTGACCACCGCCGCCATGCGCGAACAGAACCTGCCGGCGTTTCGCCTGGCCCTGAGCAACAGCCTGCACATGTACTGGACCGTCGCGCAGTTGGTGGCGCACCACAGCGTCAACGGCTGCCAGTTGCAGGCCGGTGACCTGTTTGGTTCGGGCACCTTGTCCGGGCCGCAGGCGGGCCAGTTCGGCAGCTTGTTGGAAATGACTGAAGGTGGCAAAAAGGCGGTTGAGTTGCCGTCTGGCGAGGTGCGCAAGTTCCTCGAGGATGGCGACGAGATCATCCTGCGCGCCCGCTGCAGCCGCGAAGGTTTTGCCTCCATCGGCTTCGGTGAATGCCGTGGCACCGTGGTCGCGGCGCGCTAGGAGGGCAGGGTAATGGAACTCTACACCTACTACCGTTCCACCTCTTCGTACCGCGTGCGTATTGCCTTGGCGCTCAAGGGCCTGGATTTCACTGCGGTGCCGGTCAACCTGCTGGTACCGGCGGGCGGTGCCAATCGCCAGCCGGAGTACCTGGCGATCAACCCGCAGGGCCGTGTGCCGGCGTTGCGCACCGATGAGGGTGAGCTGTTGATTCAGTCTCCGGCGATTATCGAATACCTGGAAGAACGTTATCCACAAGCACCGCTGCTCTCAAGCGACCTGCCGACCCGAGCCCATGAACGGGCGGTGGCGTCGATCATCGGCTGCGATATTCATCCGCTGCACAATTCCAGTACCCAGAACCTGCTGCGCCAGTGGGGGCATGACGAGACGCAACTGCTGGAATGGATCGGCCATTGGATCAGCCAGGGGTTGGGTGCGGTAGAGCAGTTGATCGGCGACACAGGGTTTTGCTTCGGCGAGCAGCCGGGGCTGGCCGATACGTTCCTGATTCCCCAGTTGTACGCGGCGGAGCGCTTCAAGGTGCCATTGGCGGCGTACCCGCGCATTGGTCGGGTGGCGGCGTTGGCGGCGCAGCATCCGGCGTTCGTGAAAGCACACCCTGCCAATCAACCTGATACGCCTTAGGACCCAATGTGGGAGGGGGCTTGCTCCCGATTGCAGTCTATCGGCAATGAATGCATCGACGGGTCCACCGTATTCGGGGGCAAGCCCCCTCCCACATTTTGACCTGCGCCACCCTTATAAAAATAATAGGTACCTTGCGATGCACAATCAGATTGCCAGCTTTCGTGCGGCACTCGACGCCCGTCCGGTGTCGCGCTATCAGTGGTTGATTCTCCTGTTACTGGCGCTGCTGCTGGTGACCGATGGCTACGACGCCCAGGTCCTGGGTTATGTGGTGCCGGCACTGGCGCAGGATTGGGGGTTGGAGAAGGCTGCCTTCGGTCCGGTGTTCAGTGCCAACCTGCTCGGGCTGACCTTGGGCTCGTTGCTGGTCACGCCGCTGGCGGATCGTTTCGGTGTACGCCGCATCTTGCTCGGCTGTGTGCTGATCTACGCCACCCTCACCGTGCTGATGGTGTTCGCCAACTCGCTGACCACGTTGATGGCCGCACGCTTTATCTGTGGCATCGGCATG
This sequence comes from Pseudomonas allii, assembly GCF_055380095.1. Classification (NCBI taxonomy): domain Bacteria; kingdom Pseudomonadati; phylum Pseudomonadota; class Gammaproteobacteria; order Pseudomonadales; family Pseudomonadaceae; genus Pseudomonas; species Pseudomonas allii. The sequence continues at coordinate 1,165,472 of NZ_AP039450.1, forward strand.
GGCGGCGCCATGCCAAGTGCTATGGCGTTGATGTCGGACTATTCCCCGCCGCGCCTGCGCACCTTGATGGTGACCTTGGCGGCCTGTGGTTTTTCGTTCGGCGGGGCGGCGGGTGGGTTTGTGGCGGCGGGGTTTATCGAAGGCTTTGGGTGGCAGGCGGTGTTCCTCGCCGGTGGCGTGACGCCGCTGCTGCTGTTCCCGTTTCTGGTGTGGCTGTTGCCGGAATCATTGCCGCGTCTGCTACGAGACGCACCGCCTTATGCGCGGCTGCAAAGCGTGACGTTGCGGATGTTGCCGGGCTGGCAACCGCCGCTGGCCACTGAGGCGGAAAACCAACAGGAGCAGGGCAGCAAACTGACGGTGGTGGAACTGTTCCGCAACGGCTACGCACGACCGACGGTGCTGATCTGGGCGACTTTTTTTGTCAGCCTGATCCTGCTGTATTTCATGATCAGCTGGTTGCCATCACTGCTGCTGGAAAGTGGGCTGGCATTGAAAGAAGCCAACCTGGTGACTTCGATGTTCCTGTTCGCCGGCACCTTGGGCGCTATCGGCATGGCCTGGTTCGCCGACCGTTTGAAAAACAAAGTGCGTCTGTTGTCAGGCGTGCTGGCGGCTGCGGCGGTGTGCACCCTCCTGCTCGGTGTGAACCATGACAACCCGCGTTATCTGGTGGCCTGTGTGTTTGCGGCCGGGTTTTGCATCATCGGTGGGCAATTGACCCTCAATGCCTTTGCCAGCAATTTCTACCCGGCACATGTGCGCGCCACGGGGACGGGCTGGGCGTTGGGGGTGGGGCGGTTTGGTTCAATCCTGGGGCCGTTGTTGGGCAGCATGTTGCTGGCGATGCATATCCCGGTGGAGCAGATTTTCTTTTTTTGCGCGATCCCGGCGGTGGTGGCGGCGTTGTTGATCATTCAGGTGCGATTGCCTGGGGTTGGGGGGGCGAAGAGCCCGTTGCCCGGCGACATTTTCAAGACACCAGCCAATCACTGACGCGGGCTTCACGGCGAGCGACCTTGTTGTGGCGAGCGGGCTTGCCCCGCGTTGGGTCGCGAAGCGGCCCCTGAATTGGGCCTGCTACGCAGTCCAACGCGGGACAAGCCCGCTCACCACAGGACAGAGGTGATCCTGCAAGTCAGGTGTTCAGTGCACCACTGAGTTGGGCGGCAAATGCCCCAGCCGCTCGGTCAGGCGCAGGCGCTGGATCGGGTCTTCGCTGAGCATCAGCGCGTGTTCCAGGTCGAAACGCTCGGCGTTGGGGCAGTCCAGGCGCTGGTACAGGCTGGCCCGTGCCAGGTAATCGGCGGCGTTGGCATTGCCCAGTTCCAGCACACGTTCGGCGTCGACCAGGGCCTCGAGCGCGTCGTCGTTGGACAGGTGCAATTGCCGCAGGTTACGTGACAGCCGCTGCAGGATCGAACGCGGGTCGGCGGTGTGCAGGTGGTCGGCCTGCAGCTTGAGGTTGGGGCCGTACTGGCGTTGCAGCAGGTCGCGGCAATCATTGGGGTACAGGCGCCGGCCGCCGCACGGGTCCAACAGGTGATCGGCACCGGGTACGCGCAGCAGGAAATGCCCGGGGAAGTTCACGCCGACCATGGGAATGTCCATCCGTCGCGCCAGCTCCATGGCGATCAGCCCCATCGCCAGGGGTTGTCCGCGCTTGCGTTGCAACACCTTGTCCAGCAAGGCAGCGGCGGGGCGCAGCGGGGTGAATTCATCCTGGGCAAACCCCAGGTCATTCAGGCGCCGCAGCAGCGGTTGACCGAGTTCATCCGCCGGCAGCATGGGCATGCCGATGCTCACCTGTTGGTGCAGCAGCGTCAGTTCTTGCAGGACCACTGACGGCTGCACCGCCGGGTCATGCTCGGCAGCAATCCACAGCGCCGCTTCAAACAGCGCGGGCGGGGAGCGTTCCAGGCAGGCGAAAAAGGCTTTGCGGGGGTTCATTGCATTCTCCGGCGGATGCCCCCGTTTTAGCCTTGCTGGGAATTTTCGTCCAGTAGCTTGGGAAGTATCCTGCGCGCTTATGTCGCAATTCCTACGAAATTGAACGGCTTATTCCAGCGTATTCCGGCAGTTTTCTACCGCAAGCCTATACTTGGCCCACTACCAGAAGTGACTCGGGAGCTTGACGATGTTTGCTCTCATGCACAGCACCCGCCTTGAATCGCTGCACTTGAGCGTCGACCCGGTCACCGGGCTGAAGGCGGTCATTGCCATCCACAACAGCCGCCTGGGGCCCGCCCTCGGCGGCTGTCGCTACCTCTCCTATCCCGACGACGAAAGTGCCGTGGCGGATGCCGCGCGCCTGGCCCAGGGCATGAGCTACAAGGCTGCCCTGGCCGGTTTGCCGGTGGGCGGTGGCACCGCCGTGATCCTGCGTCCCGCTCATGTGGAAAGCCGTGCTGCCTTGTTTGAAGCCTTCGGCCGTTGCGTCGAACAACTCGACGGCCGCTATATCACGGCCATCGACAGCGGCACGTCGGTGGCCGACATGGACTGCATCGCCCAGCACACCCGCTACGTCACCAGCACCACCGCTGCGGGCGACCCTTCGCCCCACGCCGCCATGGGCGTATTCGCCGGCATCCGCACCACCGCCATGGCGCGCCTGGGCAGTGATAACCTCGAAGGCTTGCGCGTCGCCATTCAGGGCCTGGGCAACGTCGGCTTCGCCCTGGCCGAACAGCTGCACGCGGCCGGCGCCGAACTGCTGGTGAGCGACATCGACCAAGGCAAGGTGCAACTGGCCATGGAGCAGTTGGGTGCGCACCCCATCGCCAACGACGCCTTGCTCAGCACGCCGTGCGACATCCTCGCACCGTGCGGCCTCGGTGCCGTGTTCAACCGCCAAAGCGTAGGCCAACTGCGCTGCGCTGCCGTGGCCGGTTCCGCCAGTGCACAACTGACCCACCTCGACAATGCGGATCAACTTGAGGCGCGTGGCATCCTCTACGCACCGGACTACGTGATCAACTCGGGCGGCCTGATCTACGTCGCCCTCAAGCACCGCGGCGCGGAGCTGGCGTCTATCACCGCGCACCTGTCCAACATCGGCACGCGCCTCACCGAGATCTTCGCCCACGCCCAGGCCGAAAAACGCTCACCCGCCCGCGTGGCCGACGAACTCGCCGAGCGCCTGCTTTACCAATAGCCGGGTATTAAAAAGGCCCTGAACCAAAGATTCAGGGCCTGTTCAATTCGGGCTTTATTCCGCCGCTGCGTTCAGCAACTCGGACAACGCGTCCGGCTGGCTCTTGAACGCCTTGGCAAACACATCGCGGTTCTTCGCCATGTAGATCCCGGCTTCTTCCACCTGCTGCTCGCTCAGGGACGGCACGGCTTTTTGCAACACTTCTGCGAGCAACTCAGCGAGTTCCAGCATCTTGTCATGACGGTCAGCTTCGGCTTTATCCATGAACAAACGCTCCAGATCTCGGCTGCTGCGGTATACCACTTCGACGGCCATTCACCACCTCACATGCCTTCACGATAATTGTCTTTTGCGACTACTGTATTTATATACAGCTAAAAGGGTAAGCCAAACCGTGGGGTTTGGGTAGCAGTTTTTTAATGTAGTCGGGAAATGGGGGTTTGCTACAACGGAAATTTCTGACGATACGGCGAGGTTGCCGGGTAATCCTACGGTGAATTACCTTTTTCAATCCCTGTCTATGCGGGACCGAGTTTGGCGGCTCGATTACGAAGGAGTATCCATCTGATAAATACTGGAGTCGTCTCATGTCAAAAAAACCATGCAACAGGTGCGCCGAGCAATTCAATGCAGAAACACCTGTCACGCTCTTCAACGTAACGCCCAACGCTGACACAGAAACCTTGCTGGCTAACGCCAGTGAAACCTTGAGCAGCGCCCGTGAAATGGCAAATGCGCTGGCATTCGACCTTGATGGTTCCCACCGAAGCCTGGTATTGGCAATTTCCCAGTTGGTTGAAGTAGGTGGTTTGTTGGTTGATCGCGCATTGGACCAAGTCGCACCGGCCTGAGGCAGCCCGACCACGTTTGTCGAGTGAGCTTGTTGTGGCGAGCGAGCTTGCTCGCGTTGGGCTGCGAAGCAGCCCCATTCAGGCCAAGACGTTGTTCCGGATAAATCCAGGTGACAGGTTTGCGGGGCGCATCGCACCCCAACGCGAGCAAGCTCGCTCGCCCAGAATTGGTGTTTACATCTTATGAGTAGTGAAGCTTCTGATATGCCGCAAAGCACTGACTCCAAAACGTCCTATGATCTTTGGTTTCGGACCAAGGTACAACAGGCTTTGGATGACCCTCGTCCAGCAATCCCACATGAACAAGTCATGAGCGAAATGAACGCGCTGATTCAGGCCAAGCTTTCAACCCATCAACCCGATTAAGTGCCTCGTATTACTTGGCCATCATCTCATTCCCTAGCCCTGGCCTTTTTTCTGCATGCAGAACAACCGTCACGTCCAACCCGCATTATCCGGTCGAGTCGACCTAAGGAAGCATCATCGTGAAAATCAACTGGGCCGAAAGGCTGCGCCAGCAAGTACACGGGCTGGCCGAGTCCCTGGGTAACCTGTTCGTCGAGTCGTTCCACTACCTGGCGCTGTTCGCTATCGGTGCGGTGACGGCGTGGGCGGCGGTGATGGAGTTTTTGGGGATGCTCGAGAACGGGCATATCAAGATCGATGACATCTTGCTGCTGTTCATCTACCTGGAATTGGGCGCGATGGTGGGGATTTACTTCAAGACCAACCACATGCCGGTACGCTTCCTGATCTACGTGGCGATCACCGCGCTGACGCGGCTGCTGATCTCCAACGTGTCCCATCACAACCCGCCGGATGTAGGCATCATCTACTTGTGCGGTGGGATTCTGTTGTTGGCGTTCTCGATCCTGGTGGTGCGCTATGCCTCGTCGGCGTTCCCGTCGGTGAAGGTCGAAGGCCCGCGTCGCAAAGGCGAGGCGAGCCTGGAAACCGAGAAGGGCGAGCTTTAAAGCCCGACGCTGAAGGGCAGGGTGCGGGTAGGCGGCCGCTGTAGCACTTTGTGGTCGCCATCCGTCATTACCGTGAGGATGTCCAAGGCGCTGTGGCCCTGCTCGATGGCGATGCCGAACTGGATGCTTTGCACCAGACGCTTGAGTCGCTTTGGATCATTGCGTTGTTCGGCGCTGATCATGCGTTTAGCGACCACGCCTTGTTCGTTGGAGAGGGTCAGCATGATGCTGCCGTCCAACCGTTGGATGCTCAGGTTGACACGGTATTCGGGCGTGAAGGTGTCGGTGATGATCTGAAAAGGATTGTCCATGGTGCGTTACCGCCTGATAAGAACATGCAGTCATTGACGACCGGTATCGGGATTAGTTCGCGTTGCCTGACCACCGGCCACTCCGTCGCTGAGGTTTCACAAGGTCCGTTTGCCTCATGAGCTGTACAGCAAAGGCCGTGCCGTGCAGCGCTCGTATCCCAATGTGGGAGGGGGCTTGCCCCCGATAGCAGTGTGTCAGCCAATGAATGCTCGGCTGAAAGACCGCTATCGGGGGCAAGCCCCCTCCCACCGCTGTTTCGGGTTGTGCTTGAGGTGGGTGACCTGTTTCAGGGCAGTACCGAGAAAACGATCGCTGACAGCGCAATCAAGCCGATCACCACCACGAACACGTTCGACAGCTGGCCCGAATACTGGCGCAGAGCTGGCACGCGGCGGATTGCATACATCGGCATCAGGAACAGCAGGCACGCGATGATCGGCCCGCCCATGGTCTCGATCATGCCCAGGATGCTCGGGTTGAAGGTGGCCACGGCCCAGCAGGTGAGTACCATGAACAGCGCGGTGCAGCGTTCCAGCCATTTGGCCGACATCGAACGGTTACGCCCGCGCAGGGATTTGACGATCATGCCCTGGAAGCCTTCGCTGGCGCCGATGTAATGGCCGAGGAAGGACTTGGTGATGGCCACCAGCGCGATCAGTGGCGCGGCGTAGGCGATCACCGGCGTCTGGAAGTGGTTGGCCAGGTACGACAGGATCGAGATGTTCTGCGCCTTGGCCGCTGCCAGGTCGGCCGGCGACAGCGCCAGTACGCAACTGAAACAGAAGAACATCACGGTCAGCACCATCATGCCGTGGGCGGTGGCCAGGATGCCGCTGCTTTTGCGCTCGGCCTGCGCGCCGTACACGCGTTTCTGGTCGACGGCGAAGGCGGAGATGATCGGCGAATGGTTGAACGAAAACACCATCACCGGGATCGCCAGCCACAGGGTCTTGAAGAAGATCGGCAACGGCATGCCCTCGCTGGCGGAAGCGAAGAACGCGCCGTTCCAGTTGGGAATCAGGCTGAACGCCAGCAACAACAGGGCGGCGACGAACGGGTACACCAGCACGCTCATGGCCTTGACGATCACGCCCTGGCCACAACGCACGATGGCCATCAGGGCGAGGATCAGCACCAGCGACAGGATCGCCCTAGGCGGTGGGGTCATGTGCAGTTGATGTTCCATGAAGCTGCCGAGGGTGTTGGTCAGCGCCACGCTGTACACCAGCAGGATCGGGAAGATGGCGAAGAAATACAGCAGGGTGATCAGCTTGCCCGCGCCGACGCCGAAGTGTTCTTCGACCACCTCGGTGATGTCGCCGGATTTGCCTGACAACACAAAGCGCGTCAGCCCACAGTGTGCGAAGAAGGTCATCGGGAAGGCCAGCATTGCCAGCACGATCAGCGGCCAGAAACCGCCGACGCCGGCATTGATCGGCAGGAACAGGGTGCCGGCGCCGATGGCTGTGCCATACAGGCCGAGCATCCAGGTGGTGTCATGTTGGGTCCAGCCGGTGGTCACGGTTGCTTCTACAGCAGGGTTTTCTACGGCAGGTGTACGTACATCGGTCATCGTTATTGCCTCGTTATTATTTTTGCGCGGGCTCACGTTGGGGCAGGTAGCAGTGCTCCGATCAGCACTCCACCCAGCTGACCGCCAGGCCGCCCCGTGAAGTTTCTTTGTATTTGTCATGCATATCGGCGCCGGTATCGCGCATGGTGCGGATTACCCGGTCGAGGGAAATGAAGTGCTTGCCGTCACCGCGCAGGGCCATTTGCGTGGCGTTGATCGCCTTGACGGCGGCGATGGCGTTGCGCTCGATGCATGGCACTTGCACCAGGCCGCCGACCGGGTCGCAGGTGAGGCCCAGGTTATGTTCCAGGCCGATTTCGGCGGCGTTTTCCAGTTGCTCGGGGGTTGCACCGAGCACGTCCGCCAAACCGGCGGCGGCCATGGCACAGGCCGAGCCGACTTCGCCCTGGCAGCCGACTTCGGCGCCGGAGATCGAGGCGTTTTTCTTGCACAGGATGCCGACGGCGGCGGCAGCCAGGAAGAAATTGACCACATCGTCGTCGGACGCGTCGGCATTGAACTTCATGTAGTAATGCAGCACGGCCGGGATGATCCCGGCGGCGCCGTTGGTCGGGGCGGTGACCATGCGCCCGCCGGCGGCGTTTTCTTCGTTGACAGCGAGGGCGAACAGGTTGACCCACTCCATCGCCGACAAGGTGGAGGTGATGACATTCGGCTTGCCGATTTCCAACAGGCTGCGGTGCAGTTTCGCGGCGCGGCGCGGCACGTCCAGGCCACCCGGCAGGATGCCTTCATCGCGCAGGCCTTGCTCCACGCATTCGCGCATCACCGACCAGATATGCAGCAGGCCGTTGCGGATATCGGCGTCGCTGCGCCACGCACGTTCGTTGGCCATCATCAGTTCGGAAACCCGCAGGCCGTGCTTGTTGCACAAGGCCAGCAGCTCGACGGCGCTGGAGAAGTCGTAGGGCAATTGCACATCGCTGGTCGGCGCAATGCCCGAGGCTGCCTCGGCTGCTTCGATAATGAAACCACCGCCCACCGAGTAGTAGGTTTGCTCGCTCAGCAGGCCGTTTTCACCGTAGGCATGCAGGGACATGGCGTTGGGATGGTAAGGCAGGCTTTCGTCCAACAGCAGGAGGTCGGTGTGCCAGTTGAAGGCAATCTCCTGTTGGCCTGCGAGCAATAAGCGGCCGGATTCGCGCAGTTGCTGGATACGGGCATTGATCGACGTGGGATCGACGGTGTCTGGCCACTCGCCCATCAAGCCCATTACGCAGGCGCGGTCGGTGGCATGGCCGACACCGGTGGCGGACAGCGAGCCATACAAGCGCACCTCCACACGGTGAGTGTGGTTCAGCAGTTGTTGGTCGATCAGGGCCTGGACGAAGGTCGCCGCCGCGCGCATGGGGCCGACGGTATGGGAGCTGGAAGGGCCGATGCCCACCTTGAATAGATCAAACACACTGATAGCCATGCTAAAGCCTTACAAGCAATGGAGTAGGAATCGCTGCCATGTTTTGTAGGACGAGCGCAATTGGCGCGATACTGAGCCTCTGGCACGGCACTGACCAACGAATTATCCTAAGACACCCTTTAGCAGGACTAAACGCTATGACCCGGCCCCTTCATGGCCAGACGTATGTCTGGCTGCACGTTTTTTCCTGTGCGGCACGGCATTTGTCGTTTACCCGCTGCGCCGAAGAACTGCACATCACGCCGGGCGCGGTGAGCCAGCAAATCCGCCAGTTGGAGGAGCGTTTGGGTTTCCGCTTGTTTCATCGGCGTGCCCGTGGGGTGGAGCTGAGTGCCGAGGGCCAGCGCCTGGCCGCCACGGTGGGTGAGGCCTACGGCAGCATCGATGCCGAATTGCAGCGGTTGGACGCGGGCATGATCAGTGGCACCCTGCGCCTGCGCTCGATCCCGTCGTTTCTCGGCAAATGGTTGACCCCGCGTTTGCCGCGCCTGCAGCAGCGCTTTCCGGATATCCAATTGCGCATGGTCGCCGAGGACAGCAGCATCGCCCTGCACGAGGGCGACTTCGACCTGGCCATCGACTTGAATGACGGCAGTTACCCCGGCCTGTTATCCACAGCCTTGCTCGACGAGCAGATTTTCCCGGTGTGCGCGCCGAGCCTGCTGCGCGGTCGTCCACCGTTGCATGGCCCGGCCGACCTGGTGCATTTCCCGCTGCTGCATGACATCACCGCCTGGCGTGGGAGCTATGAGTATGCGGAGTGGGAGTTTTACCTGAATGCCATCGGCTATCACGACGCCGATGTGCGCCGTGGCCATACCTTCAACCGTAACCACCTGACCATCGAGGCCGCCATCGCCGGCATGGGCGTGGCCATCGCACGGCGTACGTTGCTTAATGATGAGTTGGAACGCGGTACCTTGATCGTGCCCTTCGGCCTGGCTGTGCCTAACCATAAACGCTACGTGTTGCTGTATGCGCCGGGTGCGCTGAGCCATCCGGGCGTGCGTGCGGTGCACGATTGGCTGGTGGAGGAAGCGGAGATTTTTCGCGCATTGCACCCGTTGGGAGAGGGGCAATTGTGAGGTTGATTGCACGTAAGAAGATGTAACTAACTCCCCACCCTAACAGCGTTTTTGCTCGTCGTCAGGCTTAATTTGTAATGTAGGATTTATCTTTGCAAAGGGGTTGAATTGTTCTGCTGAGTGCTCAATTGTGTAATCAAGAGGTCATGGTTTCACCACCCCGGTGTCGCAGTTGTGACCTCTCGCGAGCTAGCTGAAATAAGGGAAGAACTATGCAAATCCAAGTCAATAGCGATAACCATATTGAAAGCAGCATCCGACTGGAGGAGTGGGTACGTACTACCATTGAGAGCACGCTCGAACGCTACGAAGAAGACCTGACCCGAGTGGAGGTCTATCTGCGGGATGAGAACGGCGACAAGCCCGGTCCCCACGATTTGAGTTGCCGCCTGGAAGCGCGGCCAAAAGGCCATCAACCGCTGTCGGTACTGCACAAGGCCGATACCCTGGAACAGGCGATCGACGGTGCGGCGACCAAGCTGGACCATGCGTTGGAACATCTGTTTGGCAAACTGCAAGGCAAGCCGCGCGCTGCCGGGAAAAACCAGCCAACCACCAAAGTCAATGAAGATGAGCTTGAGCAGGAGTTCCTGGAAAAAGAACGTGCCGTGTTCAACGGCTGATAACTTTCCCACGCTCCACTAAGAACGGGCCTGCATTTGCAGGCCCGTTTTCATTTACTGCCCGCGTCGGAAAAAGTACCGGCTCGATAGCGCCAGCCCACAGGCACCCAACCCTGCAAACAGCATCGTCCAGCCGGCACCATGGCGCAGTGCGCCCTGGGCCTGCGTGGCGTTCATCCCCGGTACACCGAGCTTGCCGGCCGCGATATTCTGGCTGATGCCCGGCCAATCCAGCGCCGTGGCGCCTGGCAGCACATTGGCCAGTTGAGCGCTGATCCCCAGCAACAGCACCAGCCCCATCAACGCGATGTTGAGCGCCAGGGTAATCAGCCGTGCGCTCAGGTCGATGCCCGATGCCATGCCGGCGCGGTCTGCCGACACCGAGCCGGTGGTGGTGTTGGTGGTGGGGGAGTTGGTCAGCGCCAGGCCCATGCCGGCAATGATGCAACTGGCCAGGATCAGCAGGATGCTGGGTTGCGCCGCCCGATTGGCGGCGGCCATGGCCAGGAAACCCGCACCCATCAACCCCAGGCCCAACGGAATGATGCGCTCGGCGCCATAGCGCAGGGCCAGGCGCTCCGCCAGCGGCGGCACCAGCAGCGTGGGCAGGGTGTAGGCGAGCAGGGCGCCACCGCTGGTCAGCGTGTCATAGCCCAGGCCCGCCTGGAAATACAACGGCAGGTAGATCATGAACGGCCAGAAGCTGAAGTTCATGCCAATGGAACCCATCAAGGCGCCATTGAAGCGCTGGATGCGGAATACCGAGAAGTCAAACATCGGGTGGGCGCTGCGTCGCTCAACGACGATGAACAGCAGCAACCCGGCCACTGCCAGTCCCGCCCAGCCGAGCATGGCCAGTGTGCCAAAACCGTTCTCGGTGCCCTGGGTGATGAAGTAGACCAGCGCGAACACCGACAGCGTCAAGGTGAGCATGCCGGCGATGTCCAGGCGATGGCCGGCCGGGTCGCGGGATTCCTGCACGCTCACGTGCAGCAGCACCAGGGTGAACAGGGTGAGCGGCACATGCACCAGGAACACCCAGCGCCAGTCCGCTACCGCCAGGATCAATGCGCCCACCATCGGCCCGAAGCCCAGGCCCACGCCGGCGATCACGCCCCAGATCGCGAACGCCCGTGCCCGCGCCGCCGGTTCGCGAAACAGGTGCGACAGAATCGCGAACTGGCAAATCATCATCGCCCCGGCGCCCACGCCCTGGACGAAGCGCGCGGCAATCAGCGTCGGTGCATCGTTCGCCAGCCCGCACGCCAGCGAAGCCAGCCCGAACAACCACAGGCACAGCACCAGCATGCGCTTGCGGCCAAAACGGTCCGCCAGGGTGCCGGCTGCCATCAACACGCTGGTGCAGGCCAGGGTATAGGCATTCATGATCCATTGGGCATCCTGGAAACCCGTGCCCAGTTGCTGTTCCAGCGTGGGCAGGATCACCGGCACGCTGGAGATCTCCAGGCCGAACATCAGGGCGACAAGGCATACGGCGGTGAGGGCGAGGCCATTTCTGGCTGAGCGGGGTGGGTTGGCGGCCGATAACGTGGCGGCGGGTGGCATGGGACTCTCCTGAGGTTGAGGGACCGTTAGATTTTCAGGGGAATCTGTTTCTTTATTCGTGATAAGTTTTCCAGCAATAAGGGAATCATGGGCGACAATATAATCATGACCACTGCGCGTTTTGATGGCGTTGAACTGTTTCTGCAGATCGTCGAGAGCGGCAACCTGACGGAGGCTGCCGAACGCCTGAACCTGACGCGTTCGGCGGTGGGCAAGGGCCTGGCACGGCTGGAGGCGCGGCTGGGGACTTGCCTGTTGCAGCGCTCCACTCGCCGCCAGCGGCTGACGGAAGACGGGCAGGCGTACTACGAGCATTGCCTGCGCGCACTGGCCGAACTCGACGCTGCTGAATCTGTGCTGGAAAGCGGCCGGCAGCAGCCACGCGGCCGACTGCGCGCAAGCGTGCCGCTGGCTTTCGGGCATCACTATGCGGCGCCCGCGTTGTGGGGGTTGATGGACCGTTATCCGGCGCTGGAGATCGAGGTTTGTTTTGCTGATCGCATGACCGACCTGGTGCAGGAAGGCTTTGATATCGCCGTGCGAATCGGCCCTTTGCCCGACACCGACCGCTTGAGCGCACGGCGCCTGGGCGAACAGTCCGTGGGGCTGGCTGCTTCACCGGCGTACTTGCAGCGGGTAGGGCGGATTGAATCGGCCGACGACCTTGCCGGCCATCGCGGCATTGCCTACCGCAGCAATACGCCGCACCGCTCGCGGGTCGTATCACCGTTGGTGCTGGATGACCTCCAGGCCGTGGCGGACGCTGCTATCGCGGGCGTCGGCCTGGCCTGGCTGCCCAGTTGGTTGATTGCACACTATGTGCTGCGAGGGCAGTTGGAAGCGGTGTTACCCGCCTACCGTGAGCAACCCTCGCCAATCCACGTGATCTGGCCAACCGCCGCGCATATGCCGGCCAAAACCCGCTGTGCCATCGACGCTTTGGTCGCAGCTACCCCCAGTTGCCTGGCGGGCAGTTAGAAGCGGCTGGCGGGGGATGAGCTGTGTCCATTGTGGTGAGCGGGCTTGCCCCGCGTTGGGCTGCGCAGCAGCCCCAATAAGAGCACTGCAGTGTGCCAGACAGCTCCGGGGCTATGTTTTGGGGCTGCTTCGCAGCCCAACGCGAGGCAAGCCCGCTCGCCACAACAGGCCCGGTAACCACGACAAACCTGCTCACCACAGAGAGTGCTTCTCGCGCAGTTAGAACGCGATCGAGGTCTGCACGTACACCGTGCGCGGTTCGCCGACGTACTTGCCCTTGTTGTTGTCGTCGAACGAGCGCGTGTAGTACTGCTTGTTGAAGATGTTTTTCACCCCCACCGCCACATTCAGATCCGACAGCTGCGGGCCGAAGTCATACGCGGCGCGGCTGCTGAACAGCATGTAGCCGGGAATGCGGCCATTCGCGCCGTCGGCGCTTTCGGCCTGGGTGTTGGCGTTGTCCGCGAACTGGCTGCTCTGGTAGCTGCTGTCCAGGTTGAGCTTCCAGCGACCTTCGGTGTAACCCACGCCCAGGGTGCCTTTGTGCTTGGACGAGAAGGGCACGCGGTTGCCTTTGTTCGGGCCGTCTTCGCGGATGGTGGCGTCGACATAGGCGTAAGTGGCGTACACATCAAAGCCGGCCAGTGCCGGGCTCAAGCCATCGAGCGCGTAGTTGACGCTGGTCTCGATGCCCTGGTGGCGGGTTTCGCCACGGGCAATCACCGAGTCGTTGGTCTGGTTGCTTTCGTACTGGTTGTCGAAGTTGATCAGGAACGCGCCGATCTCGGCACGCAAGGTGCCGTCGTCGTAGCGGGTGCCCAGTTCCCAGGTGCGGGCTTTTTCCGGTTTCACTTCGCCGCTGGTCACGCGGTTGGGCATCTGGCTGTACTGCACGCTGCCGAACGAACCTTCGGTATTGGCATAGAGGTTCCAGCTGTCGGTGAGGTGATAAAGCACGTTCAGTGCGGGCAGCGCGGTGTTGTAGTCGCCTTTGTACTTGACGTGGGTGAGGTTGTTGGTTTGCTGGGACTCGATCATCTCGTAGCGCACGCCCGGGGTGATGGTCCACTTGCCGATATCAATCCGGTCGTCGATGAAGAATGCATTGGCTTCGGTGCCGCCACGGGTGTCGCGGTCGTTGCGGCTGTTGGTGGTGGGGATCTGCTGGTTGGCGGCAATCGGCGTGCGGTAGCGCAGTTCGTGGCCGGCTTCGTTGATGTAGCGGTAGCCCACGCCCACTTCGTGGCTGGTCGGGCCCAGGTCGAAGCCTTGGGCGAAGCGGGTTTCCAGGCCGCGTACCCAGTACTCGCGAGGGGATAGCGAGAGGAAGGTGCCCTGGTCCAGGTAACCGCTGCGCAGGGTCTTGGTGAAGAAGCTGTTTACGGTGAATTCGCGACGGTCCTGCTCATAGCGATAGCCGACATTGAACATCGTGCGGCGGCCCCAGAATTTATCGTAGGGACGGGTGGACTGGTACGGATCTGCCTTGTAGTCCGCAACGTTCAACCCCCCAGGCATATCGGCCTGGCCTTCGTAGTACTGCGCCATGGCGTTGAAGCTGTTGGCGTCATCGAGCTGGTATTTGCCCTTGAGGATCAGGTCGTCGATGCGCGTGTTGCTGTTCTCGCGCCAGTCGCCGCCACGGGTGCCGGAGTACAGCAGCGCACCGCCCAGACCATTGTCGGCTGTGCCGCCGGCCAGCAGATTGCCGGTGGTCTTGAAGCCGTCATGGCTGGAGGACGGGCTGGTTTCGGTCTGCAGGCCGCCTTTGACCGTGGGCGCATCCGGGATCGCCCGGGTCACGAAGTTGACCACGCCACCGACGTTCTGCGGGCCGTAGCGTACGGCGCCGCCGCCACGCACCACGTCAACGGCGTCCATGTTGCCCATGCTGATCGGCGCGAACGACAGTTGGGGTTGGCCGTACGGCGCAAACGGCACCGGGATGCCGTCCATCAGTACGGTGGAACGCGAGGCCAGGCGCGGGTTGAGGCCGCGAATACCGAAGTTCAGCGCCATGTCGTGGCTGCCGGTGCCGTTATTGTCCGGGGCGTTGACGCCGGGGATGCGATTGAGAACGTCCTTGGCCTGGGTGGCGCCCTGGCGTTCGAATTCTTCGCGGCGGATCACGTCACGGGCGCCAGGGTGTTCGAACACGTTGGTCTGTGCTGCGTCGCCGAGCCAGTCGCCGACCACACTGGAGGTGCCCAACTCGATAGTCGCCGGCGCACTGGCCGGTTGCAGGCTGTAGGCATTGTCGCCTTCGGCGCGGGCTTGCAGGCCGGTGCCTTCCAGCAGTTTCTGCAGGCCGTCCGCGGCGCCATAGTTACCGGACAAGCCACGGCTCTGCATGCCCGCGGTGACTTGCGAGCCGAAGGAAATCAGCACACCCGCTTCACGTCCGAATTGATTCAGCGCCGCTTCCAGCGAACTCGGTGCGATGTGATAAGGCTTGGCCTCAGCCGCCATGGCGTGTGGCAGTACCGTAAGACTCAGGCTGGCGCCAAGCAGGAGTTGGCGCAGGGTGCGGGCGAGAAGCGTGGGTTGCTGGGGCATGAAGAGCGGTCCTGAGAAGGAAGGATCAAGGGGGCTTTCCTTCTCTGTCACGCGAGGTGTGGAAAACGGCTCACAGTGTTTTGAATTAATTTCAGGCGCGTGCCTGCACCGTCACCCAATACCGCGTGAATCGCCGTACTTTCACCGGCAGGCTCACTTCCAGCAGGTCCAGAATCCGTTCACTGTCGTCCAGCGGGTAGCTGCCGGAGATCAACAGGTTGGCCACCTGCGGGTCGCAATTGAGCTGGCCACGACGATAACGGCCGAGTTCGCCGAGGAAATCTTCCAGCCGCATGTGGGCGGCGACCAGCATACCGTCGGCCCAGGCGCCGCTGTTGGCGTCGGTAGGGCGCGGGGTATCCCAGCCTTTGCGGGTGAAGTTGACCTGGTGCGCGGCCTCGACCGTCAGCGGCAGGCAGCTGTAGGTGTTGGGCATTACTTCGACGCGGCCATCGAATACCGCCAACTGGGTGTGGTCGTTGAACTGACGCACGTTCATGCGTGCCGCGTGGCTGGTGAGCAGACCCTGGCCGGTCAACACGTTCAGCGGTGTGTTGCCGGCGATACCGGTCAGCAGGATTTCGCCTTCAAGCAGGCGGATCAGTCTTTGCTGGCCATCGAAGTGCACGTCCACTGCGCTGCCGGTATTGAGCTGCAACTGACTGCCGTCCGCCAGTTGCACTTTGCGGCGCTGGCCGACCGGGCTGCGGTAATCGGCGGTCAGCGGCGGCAGGATATGTTGCTGGCGCAGGCCCCAGGCAGCCGCCGAACCGGCACCGAGGATCAACAGCAACTTGAGCGCCTGGCGGCGGCTGGTGGAGGTTGGCGCGTTCAACGCCGCATGGGCAAGGGGCGAGGGCATGCCGCGCAGGCGCTGGTTGACGCGTTGCATGTGGTCCCAGGCGCGCTGGTGTTCGCTGTGGGCGTTCAGCCAGTGTTGCCAGGCAGCCTGCTGGCGAGGGTTGAGTCCGCCTTGCTGCATTTCCATCAGCCAATGCACGGCCTGTTCGGCGACTTGAGTGGAGAAGTTCATAGGGCGAAATAGCAGCGCATGGCCGCTTTGGTCAGGTGACGTTTGACGGTGGCGATGGAAATCCCAAGCTCCGCGCCGATTTGCGCGTAGGTCAGCCCATCCAGTTGCGCCAGCAGGAAGGCGCGCTTGACCTGCACGGGCAGGCCATCGAGCAGTTGGTCCAGCTCGACCAGGGTTTGCAGGATGATTGCGCGTTCTTCTTCGGATGGCGCCACGTGTTCGGGCATCTGTGCCAGGGCATCGAGGTAGGCGCGTTCCAGGTCCAGGCGGCGGTAGAAGTTGAACAGCACGCGCTTGGCGACGGTGGTGAGAAACGCCCGGGGCTCGACCAGAGTGGGGGTTTCCCGCGCGGTGAGCACGCGCATGAAGGTGTCCTGCGCCAGGTCGGCGGCGCTTTCCGGGCAGCCTAGCTTGCGTCGCAACCAGCCGGTGAGCCAGTGGTGATGGTCGGTGTACAAAACTTCGACGGTGTTGGACGGGCTCAACGGGGACACTCCACAAGCATTGTCATGCTTTAGAGAACAAGAATTGTTCGCATTGTAGGGCGCGTGAGTGGCTTCGGCAATCCATCCGCACAGGTGATTCATCCGTTCTGTTTTGCTTATGAGAATATTTATCATTAATATTGCGCGCTGATGAACCTGGCGCCTCCCGCATGAAAAGCAAAACCTCGCTGCCTGTCTCCTATCGTCTCGCCGTGACCTCGCGTGTGCTGGCTGCCGTGGTGGGCGGTTACCTGATGGCGTCCCTGGCCAGCATCTGTCTGGCGCTGTGGCTGCCTACCTCTCGCGCCGATGCGGTGATCACCGGGATGATGAGTTCCTTCGTGTTTTACCTGCTCGCTGTGCTCTGGTGTTTCGCCTGCCGCAGTGCCGCACGCGCCTGGTTCGGTGTGCTGCTGCCAAGTGCGGCGTTCGCCACCCTGGCGGGCGTGGGTTTGTGGATGACACGAGTATGAAAGAGGGTTTCCGTCAGGCCATGGCCTGGTTGCACACCTGGGCCGGGTTGATCTTCGGCTGGCTGCTGTTTGCAATTTTCCTGACAGGCACCCTGTCGTATTTCAAGGACGAGATCAGCCACTGGATGCAGCCCGAAGTGCAGGCCCGTCCCCTGGACGATGCGCGCAGCCTCACCGTGGCGCAAACCTATCTGCAGCAGGTCGCACCCACCGCCGCACGCTGGTTCATCACCTTGCCGGACAGCCGCGACCCCGGCCTGTCGGTGATGTGGCAGGACAAGGTCGACCCCGGCAAGCGTGGCAACTTCATCCAGAAAACCCTTGACCCCGTCACCGGCCAGGCCGTGCAGGCTCGTGAAAGCATGGGCGGCGAGTTCTTCTATCGTTTCCATTTCCAGCTGCAAATGCCTCACCCGTGGGGCCGCTGGCTGTCGACCATCGCCGCGATGGTGATGTTCATCGCGCTGATTACCGGCATCATCACCCACAAGAAAATCTTCAAGGACTTCTTCACCTTCCGCCCCCGCAAAGGCCAGCGTTCCTGGCTCGACGGGCACAACGCGGTGGGTGTGCTGATGCTGCCTTTCCATCTGATGATCACCTACAGCAGCCTGGTGATCTTCATGAGCATGGTGATGCCGGCGCCGATCCTGGCTTCCTATGGCAACGACACCCGCGCCTTTTTCAGCGAGGTGTTCCCGAATACCAACAACGCCCCTGCATTGGGCCAGCCGGGGACATTGCTGCCGCTGGTGCCGATGTACGAGCAGGCACGGGCGCAGTGGGCGGGTGGGCATGTGGGGCGCGTGGCGGTGAATAACCCCGGCGATGTGAACGCCTCGGTCAATGTATTTCGCGCAGGTTCCGACAGCGTGGTGCACGATTTCGGCAGCACTGTGTCCTTCAATGGCAGCACCGGTGAACTGTTGCGAGTGAGTGGCGGGCAGTCGCTGCCGGCTGCCATCGGCGGCAGTTTCTATGGCCTGCACATGGGGCATTTCGCCGGCCCGGTGCTGCGCTGGTTGTACTTTATCTGTGGGCTGGCGGGCACGGCGATGATCGGCACCGGGCTGGTCATCTGGCTTGGCAAGCGCCAGCTCAAGCACGCCAAGACCGGTGTGATGCCCTTTGAATTGCGACTGGTGGAAGTGCTGAACATCGCCAGCATGTCCGGCCTGATGATCGCCATCGCGGTGTTTTTCTGGGCCAACCGCCTGCTGCCGGTGAACTTCGCCGAGCGTTCCGACTGGGAAGTGCAGACCTTCTTTATCGCCTGGGGCCTGAGCCTGCTGCACGCGATCCTGCGGCGTGGCCGCCAGGGCTGGGTCGAGCAGTTGAGCGTCGGCGCGTTGCTGTTTATCGCCATTCCATTGCTCAACGCGTTGACCACCTCGCACCACCTCGGCGTTTCATTGGCCTCCGGCGACTGGGCGATGGCCGGCTTCGACCTGACGTGCCTGGCCAGCGGTGTGTTCCTCGGCTGGGCCGCCTGGAAGATGCAGCATCGCGCCGCGCCTGCGCCCAAGGTTGAACGCACACGCGAGTTGACGCTCAAGCAGGAGGCGAACTGAATGCTACTGGCGCTGCTGATGTGCTACGTCGGGTTCACCGCATTGTGCTTATCCACCGACCGTCATCACGGTGAGTTGCTGCACAGCAAACTCTCGTCCCGTCGGCGTACGGGGTTACGTGTGGCCGGGTGGTTGCTGCTGACCGTGTCGATCTGGCCCGCCGTGGCCATCGCCGGTTGGGGCCAGGGCCTGGTGGAGTGGTGCGCCGTGTTGATGCTCAGCGCACTGCTGTTGGTGCTGCTGTTGCCGTATCGGCCAAGGCTGGCCCTGATCCTGGCGGGTGTCGGCCTGCTCGCCAGCCCCGTTGCAGCCTTCGCCACCCTTTGAGCCCGCCCACGATGATCAGCACCCCACCGGAACCCCAGGACAGCCAGCACGCTGACGCGGCCGGTGGGCGTGCGCATTTCCTGCAAGTGTTCCTGTCCCAGCGCTCGCAGATGGAAGCGTTGGTGAGTCGCCGCGTGGGGTGCCGCGCCACGGCGGCCGACCTGGTACAGGACCTGTTCCTGCGCTTCTGGCGCCGGCCACTGGTGCAGGTCGAAGAACTCAGCACCTACCTGCTGCGCTGCGCCGGTAATATCGCCATCGATCACCTGCGCAGCGAAGGCGCAAGGGTGCGCAGCAGCGAAGGCTGGCTGCCCGAACAGCATGACAACCAGGGCTCCGAGCCCCAGGCGGCGCTGGAAGCGGGCAATGATCTGCGCCATGTCGAAGCGGCCCTGCGTAGCTTGCCCGAGCGTACGCGGCAGATTTTCCTGCTCAACCGCATCCACGGCCGCAAGTACGCAGAAATCGCCAAGGCCATGGGCCTGTCCCAAAGTGCCGTGGAAAAACATATGATGCGTGCCCTCGAAGCCTGCAAAGCCAGCCTTCGCGACCCCTCATCCCCACGCACGCCAGGGAAAGCACCGTGAACGTCACCCCCACGCCCGCCCAGGAACAAGCCGCACTGGCCTGGCTGAGCCTGTTGCATGACCAGCCGAGCAGCGGAGACCAGGCCACGTTCAGCCGCTGGCTGCGGGCCGATCCTGCGCATGTCGAGGCCTATTCCCAGGCTCAGGTGCTGTGGGAGTTGAGCGAAGTTCCGGCGCGCAGGCTGGCGGATGAAGAGGCCATGGCCTTGCAGGGCTACCTCAATGCGATGAACACCCCGAAGCGTTCGCGGGTGGTGCGTTGGTCCGGGGCGTTGGCCATGGCTGCGTGCCTGTTAGTGATGGTGTCCATGGGCGCCGGGTGGCAGCCGTCGCGCTGGGTCGATGACTTTGGTGCGGACTATGTGACGGCCCCCGGGGAAATCAAAACCGTCACGCTGGCTGACAACTCCCAAGTCACCCTGGACGCTGACAGCGCCATCGCCGTGGATTTCAGCCATGGCGAGCGACATATCCAGTTGCGTCGCGGCGCCGGTTTTTTCAGCGTGACTCACACTGGGCAATCCTTCGTGGTGGAGGCGGGCAGCGGTGAAGCGCGGGTGCTGGGTACGCAATTCGAAGTGCGCCTGCAACCGGCAGGCGCCCAGGTGACGGTGTTGTCCGGGCGGGTTGGGGTGACGCTGTCAAAGCAGGGGCAACAGCAGATTCTTACCGCCGGCCAGCAAGTGGCCTACGCCGATGGCATTGCTGAGCCGATGCATGGGGTCGACAGCGAATCACGCCTGGCCTGGCGCGACGGCTGGCTCAACTACTACAAGGCGCCGCTGGCGGACGTGGTGAAGGATCTGGGCCGTTACTACCCCGGTCGCATCCTGTTGCTCAACGACGAGATGGGCGCCAAGCGCGTCAGCGGCAGCTTCCCGAGCAAAGACCCACAGGCTGTGCTGAATGCCTTGCAGGCGGTTCTCGGTTTTGAACAGCACCAGGTGCTGGGGCGCATGATCGTGGTGCGCTGATTACTTCAGCGCCGCCATGATCTTCTCGGGGCTGTACTCGCGAATCAGCGTGCCGTTCACGTCCACAAACGGAATCCCGCCGCCGCCCAACGCCTCATACGCCTTGCGCGCCTGGGCGTCCTTCTCGATATCGAACGCCTGGTAGGGGATGCCTTTCTGGTCCAGGAAACGGCGGATCTGCTTGCAGTACCCGCACCATTCGGTGGCGTAGAGCACCACGCGCGCCTTCGCCCGTGTCTGCTCTGGCACCACCTGCGAGGGGTTGAACACCCGCTCGATCTTGCCCCAGTTCTGGATCACCACCACCACCAGCAGTACCAGCAGGACTTTCTTGAAGACCCCGCCCAGCATCAGTTACGGCGCTTGAGCTGGTCGGTCAGTTGGGTCGGCAGGCCCTTGATGATCAAGGTGCCGGCGGCTTCGTCGTACTCGATCTTGTCGCCCAGCAGGTGTGCTTCAAAGCTGATGGACAAACCTTCGGCGCGGCCGGTGAAGCGGCGGAACTGGTTGAGGGTGCGTTTATCCGCCGGGATCTCCGGCGACAGGCCGTAATCCTTGTTGCGGATATGGTCGTAGAACGCCTTTGGCCGATCTTCATCGATCAGCCCCGAGAGTTCTTCCAGGCCCATGGGTTCGCCAAGCTTGGCCTGGCTGCTGGCGTAGTCCACCAGGGTCTTGGTCTTTTCGCGGGCGGATTCGTCGGGCAGGTCTTCGCTTTCAACGAAGTCGCTGAAGGCCTTGAGCAGGGTGCGGGTCTCGCCCGGGCCGTCGACGCCTTCCTGGCAACCGATAAAGTCGCGGAAGTATTCCGACACCTTCTTGCCGTTCTTGCCCTTGATAAACGAGATGTACTGCTTGGACTGCTTGTTGTTCTGCCACTCGGACACGTTGATCCGCGCCGCCAGGTGCAGTTGGCCCAGGTCCAGGTGACGGGACGGGGTCACGTCCAGCTCGTCGGTCACCGCCACGCCTTCGCTGTGGTGCAGCAGGGCAATGGCCAGGTAGTCGGTCATGCCCTGTTGGTAGTGGGCGAACAGCACATGCCCGCCGGTGGAAAGGTTGGACTCTTCCATCAGCTTCTGCAGGTGCTCGACCGCCGTGCGGCTGAAGGTGGTGAAATCCTGCCCGCCGTCGAAATACTCCTTCAACCAGCCGCTGAACGGGTGCGCGCCGGACTCGGCATGGAAGAAACCCCAGGCCTTGCCTTGTTTGGCGTTGTAGCTCTCGTTGAGGTCGGCAAGCATGTTCTCGATGGCGGCCGACTCGGCAAGCTCGGAGTCGCGGGCGTGGAGAACTGCAGGTGTGCCGTCGGGTTTTTTGTCGATCAGGTGGACGATGCAATGACGGATCGGCATAGGCTTCTCGGCTGGTTGAGAGGGGAGCGGTGGGTCTCCCCGAAAAGTCGCCAAGTGTACCGCACCATTGGCCAAGACGTGCTTGGAAGGGTGTTTTGGGCACCTTCCGACGGGGCATATGCCTTTTTTTCACGGTTTAGAGCGATAAAGCTGACCAAATGGGTAGGTAGAGGCGGATATTTCCCCGTCTCTGTGCTAGTTTTGCCCCGTCTTACGCCAAGTCTCGGCGATAAGCGTGCATTCAGCATCTGTCAGGTCGAACCAATCCCCGTTTCAAGCATCTATAACCCCGATCTCCGTGGTTATAAGCCTGGGGTGCCAGGCCATGACGGTCGGGCTCGACGGCTGACACTGCACTCTGCAATCCATATGAATTTGATAGGGAAGGAACACCACAATGGCTATTACTAAAGACCAACTGATCGCTGACCTGGCTGAAGCAGTAGACGCACCGAAAACTACCGTGCGTGCTCTGCTGGACCAACTGAGCCAAGTTGTTGCTGACCAGCTGGAAAACGGCGGCGAAATCACTCTGCCAGGCGTTGGCAAACTGAAAGTGACCGAGCGTCCTGCCCGTACTGGCCGTAACCCTTCGACTGGCGCTGCCATCGAAATCGCTGCCAAGAAAGTTATCAAGCTGGTTGTGGCCAAAGGCCTGACCGACGCTGTTAACAAGTAAGACGCAGCAAAAAAACCGTGCTTCGGAGCGATCCGGGCACGGTTTTTTGTTGCCTGCAATTTGTGCCTAGCGCACCCAGCGCTGGCGCCAGATCTGCTGCTCGTTCTTGGTCTGGAAGGTCCAGGCCACGAAGCGACTCTGCTTCTGTCCCTGGGACATCTCCACCACCTGGCTTTCCAGCACGCCGGCTTTTTTCAACGCCGTCTCGATCGCGGGCAAGTTCGACGCTTTTGACACCAGGCAACTGAACCACAACACCTTGTGGGCAAAATGCGCACTTTCAGCGATGAGCTGCGTCACAAAGCGCGCTTCACCGCCTTCGCACCACAGTTCAGCCGATTGGCCACCGAAGTTCAGCACCGGCAACTTGCGCTTGGGATCGGCCTTGCCCAGGGCGCGCCACTTGCGCTCGCTGCCCTTGGTCGCTTCGTCCATGGAGGCATGGAACGGCGGGTTGCACATGGTCAGGTCGAAGCGCTCACCCGGCTCCAGCAAGCCCAGCAGGATCTGCTTGGGGTTGGTTTGCTGGCGCAACTGGATGACCTTGCTCAGGTCGTTGGACTGCACGATGGCCTTGGCCGCGGCCACGGCGATAGGGTCGACCTCGGAGCCGAGGAAGTTCCAGCGGTACTCCATATAGCCAATCAGTGGGTAGACGCAGTTGGCGCCCATGCCGATGTCCAGCACCTTGACGATCGAACCGCGCGGGATCTTGCCGTCATGGGTGCTGGCCAGCAGGTCGGCGAGGAAATGTACGTAGTCCGCACGCCCCGGCACTGGTGGGCAAAGGTAGTCGGCCGGGATGTCCCAGTGCTGAATGCCGTAGAAGGCTTTGAGCAGCGCACGGTTGAACACGCGCACCGCATCCGGGCTGGCGAAGTCGATACTTTCCTTGCCGTACGGGTTGATGATCACGAACTGCGCCAGTTCCGGCGTGGTCTTGATCAGCGCCGGGAAGTCGTAGCGGCCTGTGTGGCGGTTGCGCGGGTGCAGGGAGGCCTCTTTGCGCGGCGCGACGGGTTTGGCCGTGGCTGCGGTTTTAGGCTTCTTGCGCGGAGGTTTTGGCGTGCTGGGGGCGGTCATGTTGATTCTGGTGTTGGCTCAAAGTGGTGGGCATTGTCACACATCCTGAGCCTGTCCCGGTCAAATGTGGGAAGGGGCTTGCCCCCGATGGCGATGTGACAGTCAAAAACAATGAGACTGATACACCGCCATCGGGGGCAAGCCCCCTCCCACATTGACCGTATTGCCAGTCAGGTATTGGCGAGTTCCACACAAAAAAAGAGGCCAGAAGGCCTCTTTTTTTACACAGGTTCGACCTTACAGGCTGGAAATCCGCGCATGCTGCTCCGCCAGCTTGCCCAGGGCCTGTTCGGCCTCGGCCAACTTGGCGCGTTCCTTCTCGATCACTTCAGCTGGCGCCTTGTCGACGAACGCTGCGTTGGACAGCTTGCCACCCACCCGCTGCACTTCGCCTTGCAGGCGTGCGATCTCCTTGTCGAGACGGGCCAGTTCGGCACCCTTGTCGATCAGGCCGGCCATTGGCACCAGCACTTCCATCTCGCCAACCAGTGCGGTCGCGGACAGAGGCGCTTCTTCGCCGGCTGCCAATACGGTGATCGACTCCAGCTTGGCCAGCTTCTTGAGCAGCGCATCGTTCTCGGCGAGGCGACGCAGATCCTCGGCGCTGGCGTTCTTCACGAACACCGCCAATGGCTTGCCCGGCCCGATGTTCATCTCGGCACGGATGTTACGCGTGCCCATCATCAGGGTCTTGAGCCATTCGATATCGCTTTCGGCCGCCTCATCGATGCGCGCTTCGTTGGCCACCGGCCAAGGTTGCAGCATGATGGTCTTGCCTTCGATACCGGCCAGTGGCGCCAGGCGCTGCCAGATTTCTTCGGTGATGAACGGCATGAATGGGTGCGCCAGACGCAACGCCACTTCGAGTACGCGCACCAGGGTGCGACGGGTACCGCGCTGACGTTCGATCGGTGCGTTCTCGTCCCACAGGACCGGCTTGGACAGTTCCAGGTACCAGTCGCAATACTGGTTCCAGATGAACTCGTACAAGGCCTGTGCGGCCAGGTCGAAGCGGAACTGGTCGAGCTGGCGAGTCACTTCGGCTTCGGTGCGCTGCAACTGCGAGATGATCCAGCGATCGGCCAGGCTCAGTTCGACGGCTTCGCCGTTCTGGCCGCAGTCTTCGCCTTTATCCAGCACGTAGCGCGCCGCGTTCCAGATCTTGTTGCAGAAGTTGCGATAGCCTTCGACGCGGCCCATGTCGAACTTGATGTCGCGACCGGTGGATGCCAGCGAGCAGAAGGTGAAGCGCAGGGCGTCGGTGCCGTAGCTGGCGATGCCGTCGGCGAATTCGTCGCGGGTCTGCTTCTCGATCTTCTTCGCCAGTTTCGGCTGCATCAGGCCCGAGGTGCGTTTCTGCACCAGGGTTTCCAGGTCGATGCCGTCGATGATGTCCAGCGGGTCCAGCACGTTACCCTTGGACTTGGACATCTTCTGGCCTTGGCCATCACGTACCAGGCCGTGCACGTACACGGTCTTGAAGGGTACCTGCGGCGTGCCGTCCTCGTTTTTCACCAGGTGCATGGTCAGCATGATCATCCGGGCAACCCAGAAGAAAATGATGTCGAAGCCAGTGACCAGTACGTCGGTGGAGTGGAATTTCTTCAGGAATTCGGTCTGCTGCGGCCAGCCGAGGGTGGAGAAGGTCCATAGGCCAGAGCTGAACCAGGTGTCCAGTACGTCGTTGTCCTGTTGCAGCGCAACGTCGGCACCCAGGTTGTGCTTGGCACGCACTTCGGCTTCGTCGCGGCCTACATAGACCTTGCCCGACTCGTCGTACCAGGCCGGAATGCGGTGGCCCCACCACAGTTGACGGCTGATGCACCAATCCTGGATGTCGCGCATCCACGAGAAATACATGTTTTCGTACTGCTTGGGTACGAACTGGATACGGCCATCTTCCACGGCGGCAATGGCCGGTTCGGCCAGCGGCTTGGTGGAGACGTACCATTGGTCGGTCAGCCACGGCTCGATCACGCTACCGGAGCGGTCGCCTTTCGGCACTTTCAGGCTGTGGTCGTCAACACTCACCAGCAGGCCGGCGGCGTCGAAGGCGGCAACGATCTGCTTGCGTGCTTCGAAGCGGTCGAGGCCGGCGTATTCGGCCGGGATCTTGCCGTCGATGCTCTCGTTCAGCGTGCCGTCCAGGTTGAACACCTGACAGGCCGGCAGTACGGCGGCGTTCTTGTCGAAGATGTTCAGCAGCGGCAGGTTGTGGCGCTTGCCGACTTCGTAGTCGTTGAAATCGTGGGCCGGGGTGATTTTCACGCAGCCGGTGCCGAATTCAGGGTCGCAGTAGTCGTCCGCGATGATCGGGATACGGCGGCCAACCAGCGGCAGTTCGACAAACTTGCCGATCAGCGCCTGGTAGCGTTCATCGTTCGGGTTAACCGCCACGGCGGCGTCGCCGAGCATGGTTTCTGGACGCGTGGTGGCAACGATCAGGTAATCTTTGCCTTCAGCGGTCTTGGCGCCGTCGGCCAGCGGGTACTTGAGGTTCCACAGGAAACCTTTCTCGTCGTGGTTTTCCACTTCGAGGTCGGAAATCGCCGTGTGCAACTTGGTGTCCCAGTTGACCAGGCGCTTGCCGCGGTAGATCAGGCCGTCTTCATGCAGGCGCACGAAGGCTTCTTTCACGGATTCCGACAGGCCGTCGTCCATGGTGAAGCGCTCGCGGCTCCAGTCTACGGACGAGCCGAGGCGACGGATCTGACGGCTGATATTGCCGCCGGACTGGTCCTTCCATTCCCAGATCTTTTCCAGGAATTTCTCGCGGCCCAAGTCATGACGATTCTGGCCGGTGGCTTCGAGTTGGCGTTCCACCAGCATCTGGGTGGCGATACCGGCGTGGTCGGTGCCCGGTTGCCACAGGGTGTTGCGGCCCTGCATGCGGCGGAAACGGATCAAGGCATCCATGATCGCATTGTTGAAGCCATGGCCCATGTGCAGGCTGCCAGTGACGTTCGGTGGCGGAATCATGATGGTGTAGGAATCGCCCGCGCCTTGCGGGGCGAAATAATTCTCGGATTCCCAGGTGTTGTACCAGGAAGTTTCGATGGCGTGCGGCTGGTAGGTCTTATCCATGCGCGGCGGGACCCTAGTTGGCATTTATTCAGGAAAGCCGGCAAGTATAACGGGGCTGGGAGCTGAGGGCGAGTTGAAGACTTGTGCAAATCAAATGTGGGAGGGGGCTTGCCCCCGATGGCGGCGTGTCAGTCAACTCAGCATTCGTTGACCCATCGCTATCGGGGGCAAGCCCCTTCCCACAGGGAGCCTTGCAAGGCTCAGGACTGGTATTGGCTGAGGAGCCGCTCCATCCGCGCATCCAGACGACGCTTGATCTCCGTTTCGATGTGCGGGGAAAAATCGTCGATCACGTCTTGCATGATCAGTTGCGCGGCGGCGCGCAGTTCGTTGTCAAGGTGCAGCAGAAGGGCGTCGGGCCCTTTTTCAGTGGGGGCAGGTTCGACGGCGGGAGCTTCGACAACCGGCTCCGGCGCGACAGGTTTGCCGCCGACCATATCGAACAGCAGCGGAATCTGTACCTCGCCCTCGACCGTTTCGGTCAACAGCGGCGGTTGCAAGTCATCATCACCCAGCAGCTGGCGGATCGACTCCAGGTCGTCCAGCAGGTGGTCGTCTTTTTTTAGAGGGTTTGGCGTGTCCATCATTTACTCAAAGTCGTTGTAGCCGGTGATCCTGGAGAGGATAGCCCTGTTCGCGGTAGAAACGGAAACTCTCCCGCGCGGCCTGACGAATAGCCGGATCTTCCACCACCACCTCTGCCACACGGGCAAAAGCCTTGGCGAACGGCGGTACTTTCAGGTCCAGGTTGACCAGCAGGTCATGGTGATCGCCGCAACTGTCGCCCAGACCCAGCACCACCAGGCCTTCAGGTTCGGACTCGGCGGGGCCGTGGGGTACGAAGCTTTCGCCCTTGAAGCGCCACAGGCGGGCATCCAGCTCATCGCGTTGGGCCGCATCGCTGCAATGCAGGTAGATGCGGTGGCCCATGCGCCAGGCTTTTTCGGTGAGTTTGCAGGCAAAGTCCAGGCGCGCGAGCGGGTCGGCGCTGGGCAATATATAGAAGTCGACTTGGGTCATTGCGGTTCCTGAGACCGAGGCGACGTAAGAGTCGCCCCGGAATCTTCAGTTTCAGGCCTTGGCGCGATCCAGCAGGTACTGGGTCAACAATGGCACCGGACGGCCAGTGGCGCCCTTGTCCTTGCCGCCGCTGGTCCAGGCTGTGCCGGCGATGTCCAGGTGCGCCCAGTTGAAGTTCTTGGCAAAGCGCGACAGGAAGCAGGCCGCGGTGATGGTGCCGGCTTTCGGGCCACCGATGTTGGCGATGTCGGCGAACGGGCTGTCCAGCTGTTCCTGGTACTCGTCGAACAGTGGCAGTTGCCAGGCGCGGTCGTCGGCGGCTTTACCGGCGCTGAGCAGTTGCTCGATCAGTTCGTCGTTGTTGCCCAGCAGGCCGGAAGTGTGGGAGCCCAGGGCGACGATGCACGCGCCGGTCAGGGTGGCGATGTCGATCACGGCCTGCGGCTTAAAGCGCTCGGCGTAGGTCAGGGCATCGCACAGCACCAGGCGGCCTTCGGCGTCGGTGTTGAGGATTTCCACGGTCTGGCCGCTCAGGGTGGTGACGATGTCGCCCGGACGGGTCGCGCCACCGCTCGGCATGTTCTCGGCGCAGGCCAGGATGCACACCAGGTTGATCGGCAGCTTGAGTTCCAGCACGGCACGCAGGGTGCCGAACACGCTGGCGGCGCCGCCCATGTCGTACTTCATCTCGTCCATGCCCAGGCCCGGCTTGAGGCTGATGCCGCCGGTGTCGAAGGTGATGCCTTTACCCACCAGGGCGTAAGGCTTCTCGGACTTCTTGCCGCCGTTGTATTGCATCACGATCAGGCGTGGCGGCTGGTCGCTGCCCTGGCCCACGGCATAGAACGAGCCCATGCCCAGTTCCTTGATCTTCTTCTCGTCGAGCACTTCGACTTTCAGGCCCTTGAACTCCTTGCCCAGTGCCTTGGCCTGTTCGCCGAGGAAGGTCGGGTGGCAGATGTTCGGTGGCAGGTTGCCCAGGTCGCGGGTGAATGACATGCCTTTGGCGATTGCAGTCGCGTGGCTCACGGCGCGCTCGACTTCAGCCTGGGCGGCCTTGATGGTCAGCAAGGTGATTTTCTTCAGGGCACGCGGTTCGGCCTTGGTGCTCTTGAACTGGTCGAAGATATAGCCGCCGTCCACCAGGCTCTCGGCCAGCAGGCGGGTCTTGCCGTAGCTGTCACGGCCTTTGACCACGATTTCATCGAGGGCCAGCGCGGCATCGGTGCCGCCCAGGCCCTTGAGGGTGTTGAGGATACCGCTGATGATCTTGCGGAACGGACGGTCAGCCAGTTCGGCATCTTTGCCCACGCCTACCAGTAATACGCGATCGGCTTTCAGGTTGGGCAGGCTTTGCAGCAGCAGGCTCTGGCCGACTTTGCCGGCCAGGTCGCCGCGCTTGAGCACTGCACTGATGGCGCCGCCGCTGAGTTCGTCGAGTTGCTTGGCGGCCACGCCGAGCTTGCGGCCTTCGCCGATGGCGACCACGAGGGTGGCGGTTTTCAACGTTTCGGGGCTAACGCTTTTTACAACCAGTTCCATTTTCGGGTCCCTTATAAAGGTCGGTTAGCCAGGAGTCTGTACTCCGGCTTTAATACCAGGCAGCTGTGTAAACCGCCGGCGACAAAGGCCGCAGTTTGAACCTCGCCGACGGAGCCTGACAACCCTTGGTGCATGCTTTGTGCGTGCGCACGAGCAAGCTCCGTGACAGGCGCGGTCAATCACAGGATAATGCGCCATCTTTTTAGCCGGCCCTGTATAAACGGGCTGTCTCGGTATGCTTGCTTGTTTGGCCGCCTTAGCCTGACAACCCTGGAGTGTCTGGTTTGATTGTCTTCCGTTATCTGTCCCGCGAAGTCCTGTTGACCTTGAGTGCCGTGAGTGCGGTGCTGCTGGTCATCATCATGAGTGGTCGTTTCGTCAAATACCTGGCCCAGGCTGCCTCCGGCGCCCTGGACCCGGGTTCGCTGTTCCTTATCATGGGCTTTCGCCTGCCGGGCTTCCTGCAGTTGATTCTGCCGTTGGGTCTGTTCCTCGGGATCCTGCTGGCTTATGGCCGCCTGTACCTCGAAAGCGAAATGACCGTGCTCTCGGCCACCGGCATGAGCCAGCAGCGCCTGCTGGGCATGACCATGATCCCGGCCACTGGCATCGCGCTGATCGTGGCCTGGCTGAGCCTGGGCCTGGCGCCCCAGGGCGCCTTGCAGTTCCAGTTGGTGCTGAACAAACAGGATGCGATGACCGAGTTCGACACCCTCGAGCCCGGTCGCTTCCAGGCGCTCAATGACGGTTCCCGGGTGACCTACACCGAAACCCTGACCGACGACCGCGCCAACCTGGGGGGTGTGTTCATCTCCGAGAAGCGCCTGGGCCAGGACAAGAAAGACCGTGGCATTTCCGTGCTGGTGGCCGATTCGGGGCGCCAGGAAGTGCGTCCTGACGGCAGTCGCTACCTGATCCTGGAAAATGGCTACCGCTATGATGGCAGTCCGGGCATGGCCGATTACCGTGCGATCAAGTACGACACCTATGGCGTGATGCTGGCTCGCCCGGACATCAGCGACGAAGTCACTGACCGTGATGCCATTCCGACGACTGATCTGTGGGGCAGCAAGGAACTGCGTTCCATCGCCGAGCTGCAATGGCGACTCTCCCTGCCGCTGCTGGTGTTCATCGTCACCTTGATGGCGGTGCCGCTGTCGCGCGTCAACCCGCGCCAGGGCCGTTTCCTCAAGCTGTTGCCGGCGATCCTGCTGTACATGGCTTACCTGACCATCCTGATTTCCGCCCGCGGCTCCCTGGAGAAGGGCAAGCTTTCGCCGACCCTCGGCCTGTGGTGGGTGCACGGGGTCTTCCTGGTGATCGGCCTGGGGCTGCTCTACTGGGAACCGATCCGTTTGAAAATGATGAGCCGTCGCGGCCAGAAGGAGTTGGCTCGTGGCTAAGCTCGATCGCTACATTGGTAGCAGCGTACTGATCGCCATCCTGGCGGTATTGGGCATCATCCTCGGGCTGGCATCGTTGTTCGCCTTCATCGATGAAGTGGGCAACGTCAGCGACACCTACACCGTGTGGGACGTGCTGAGCTATGTGGCCCTCACCGCGCCGCGTCGCCTCTACGACATGATGCCGATGGCCGCGCTGATCGGCTGCCTGATCGGCCTGGGCAGCCTGGCCAGCAACAGCGAACTGACCATCATGCGCGCTGCCGGCGTGTCCATCGGTCGTATCGTCTGGGCGGTGATGAAGCCCATGCTGCTGCTGATGGCCTGCAGCGTGCTGATCGGCGAATACGTCGCGCCACCGGCCGAAACCACTGCCCAGGCCAATCGCGCCCTGGCCCAGGGGTCGGGCGATGCACAAAGCTCCAAGCACGGCCTGTGGCACCGCCAGGGCGATGAGTTCATCCATATCAACGCGGTGCAGCCCGGTGGCCTGTTGATTGGCGTAACGCGCTACACGTTCGACAAAGAACGTCACCTGCTGGAGTCCAGCTTCGCCAAACGTGCGCAGTATGGTGGCGAAAAGTGGCAACTCAGCGACGTCACCACGACCTACTTCCGTAATGTCGGCCAAGGCACCAAGGCCAGTACTGAAGTGATCAACGTGCCGAGCGAGGAGTGGGATATCGCCCTCAAGCCGGAACTGCTCAATACCGTGGTGATGATCCCGGAAAGCCTGCCGATTTCCGGATTGTGGGGCTATATCCATTATCTGAAGGACCAGGGCCTGAACAACGGCCGCTACTGGCTGGCGTTCTGGGTCAAGGTGTTGCAACCGGTGGTGACCGCCGCGTTGGTGCTGATGGCGATTTCCTTCATCTTCGGCCCGCTGCGTTCGGTGACCCTTGGCCAGCGCGTGTTTACGGGGGTGCTGGTGGGTTTCACCTTCCGCATCGCCCAGGACCTGCTGGGTCCGTCGAGCCTGGTGTTCGGCTTCTCGCCGCTGTTTGCGGTGCTGGTGCCGACGGCCATCTGCGCCCTGGCCGGGTTCTGGCTGTTGCGTCGAGCCGGCTGACATCGCGCTTATGATCAAAAAATGCCCTGGTCGAGAGATCGGGGCATTTTTGTTCTGGTCAGCAAAGATGACGTCTGGCCTGAGCATCAGGTACAATTCCCGGCTATTTTTCAGCGGGCAATCTGCCTGCAGCCTTTTTGAGTGTTGATCCGTGAGTGATTTGAGTCATATCCGCAATTTCTCCATCATCGCCCACATTGACCATGGCAAGTCGACGCTGGCCGACCGGTTCATCCAAATGTGCGGTGGCCTTGCCGAGCGCGAAATGGAAGCCCAGGTCCTGGACTCCATGGACCTCGAACGCGAGCGCGGCATCACCATCAAGGCCCACAGCGTTACTCTGTATTACAAGGCCAAAGACGGTATCACCTACCAGCTGAACTTCATTGACACCCCGGGTCACGTCGACTTCACCTATGAAGTCAGCCGTTCCCTGGCGGCCTGTGAAGGTGCCTTGCTGGTGGTGGACGCCGGCCAGGGCGTGGAAGCGCAGTCGGTTGCCAACTGCTACACCGCGATCGAGCAGGGCCTGGAAGTCATGCCCGTGCTGAACAAGATCGACCTGCCCCAGGCCGAGCCTGAGCGCGTCAAGGAAGAGATCGAGAAGATCATCGGGATTGACGCCACCGACGCCGTCACCTGCAGCGCCAAGACAGGCCTGGGTGTCGACGAAGTGCTCGAGCGCCTGGTGCACACCATCCCTGCGCCGACCGGCAACTACGAAGATCCGCTGCAAGCGTTGATCATCGACTCCTGGTTCGACAACTACCTGGGCGTTGTCTCCCTGGTGCGCGTGCGCCATGGCCGTGTGAAGAAGGGCGACAAGATCCTGGTCAAGTCCACCGGCAAGATCCACCTGGTGGACAGCGTCGGCGTATTCAACCCCAAGCACACCGCGACCGTTGATCTGAAGGCCGGAGAAGTGGGCTTCATCATCGCCGGCATCAAGGACATCCACGGCGCGCCGGTGGGTGACACCCTGACCCTGAGCTCCACGCCGGATGTCGACGTGCTGCCAGGTTTCAAGCGCATCCAGCCGCAGGTCTACGCGGGCCTGTTCCCTGTCAGCTCCGACGATTTCGAAGACTTCCGCGAAGCCCTGCAAAAGCTGACCCTCAACGACTCGTCGTTGCAGTACACCCCGGAAAGCTCCGATGCCCTGGGTTTCGGCTTCCGTTGCGGATTCTTGGGCATGCTGCACATGGAAATCATCCAGGAGCGCCTTGAGCGCGAGTACGACCTGGACCTGATCACCACCGCTCCCACCGTTATTTTTGAGTTGTTGCTGAAAACCGGTGAAACGATTTACGTCGACAACCCGTCCAAGCTCCCGGATCTGTCGGCCATCGAAGACATGCGCGAACCTATCGTGCGGGCCAATATCCTGGTTCCGCAAGAGCATTTGGGCAACGTCATCACCCTGTGCATCGAAAAACGAGGCGTACAGCGCGACATGCTGTTCCTCGGCACTCAGGTCCAGGTGACCTACGACATGCCGATGAACGAGGTGGTGCTGGACTTCTTCGACCGTCTCAAATCCACCAGCCGCGGCTATGCTTCGCTGGATTACCATTTCGACCGTTACCAATCGGCTAATCTGGTGAAACTGGATGTGCTGATCAACGGCGACAAGGTCGATGCCCTGGCACTGATCGTGCACAAGGACAACGCGCACTACAAAGGTCGCCAGTTGACCGAGAAGATGAAAGAACTGATTCCGCGCCAGATGTTCGACGTCGCGATCCAGGCCGCCATTGGCGGGCAGATCATTGCGCGGACCTCCGTCAAGGCACTCAGAAAGAACGTACTGGCCAAATGCTACGGTGGTGACGTAAGCCGTAAGCGCAAGCTGCTTGAGAAGCAAAAGGCCGGTAAAAAACGCATGAAGCAAGTAGGTAACGTGGAAGTTCCACAAGAAGCCTTCCTTGCGGTGCTCAGGTTGGATAGTTAGGTCCTATGTCACTAAATTTCCCGCTGTTGCTGGTCATCGCCGTTGCCGTTTGCGGTCTCCTGGCGTTGCTCGATCTGGTGTTCTTCGCCCCGCGTCGGCGGGCGGCTATCGCGTCCTATCAGGGCAGCGTCAGCCAGCCCGATGGCGTAGTGATCGAGAAACTGAACAAAGAGCCTTTGCTGGTTGAATACGGCAAGTCGTTCTTCCCGGTGTTGTTCATCGTGCTGGTGCTGCGCTCGTTCCTGGTCGAGCCGTTTCAGATCCCTTCGGGGTCGATGAAACCTACCCTGGACGTGGGCGACTTCATCTTGGTGAACAAGTTTTCCTACGGGATCCGCCTGCCGGTGATCGACAAGAAGGTCATTGAAGTCGGTGACCCGCAGCGCGGCGATGTGATGGTGTTCCGTTACCCGAGCGACCCGAACGTCAACTACATCAAGCGTGTGGTCGGCCTGCCGGGCGACGTGATTCGCTACACCAGTGACAAGCGCCTGTTCATCAACGGTGAGTCGGTGGCCGAGAAGCTGCTGGGTTCCGAGCCGAACAGCCTGGGCAGCGCCGAGCTGTACCAGGAAAAACTTGGTGCGGTAGAGCACGAAATTCGCAAGGAAATGAGTCGCTACCGTGCCCAGCCTGATGGGCAGTGGAAGGTTCCGGCCGGGCACTACTTCATGATGGGCGACAACCGTGACAACTCCAATGACAGCCGGTACTGGGATGATCCCAGCATTCCCAAGGACCTGCTGGGCATGGTTCCCGACCAGAACATCGTCGGCAAGGCCTTTGCGGTCTGGATGAGCTGGCCGGAACCCAAACTCAGCCACCTGCCGAACTTCTCGCGGGTCGGGCTGATCAAGTAATACAGGCGGCGCTGTGAACACAGCGCCGAATGCTTTTCTGGGGTGGGGACAAATCGGTCCTGCCTCATGCAGCACCAACCAGGATTTGAATTTGAACACTGCGTCAATCGTCGATGGCCGCCGGTGCCACCAACTAGATATGGATAAACCGTGACCGTTTCTCTAGCACGTCTCGAGCGCCAGCTCGGCTACACCTTCAAGGACCAGGAATTGATGGTCCTTGCCCTCACACACCGCAGCTTTGCCGGGCGCAACAACGAGCGCCTGGAATTCCTCGGTGATGCCATCCTCAACTTCGTCGCCGGTGAGGCGCTGTTCGAGCGCTTCCCCCAAGCCCGTGAAGGCCAGTTGTCGCGCCTGCGTGCGCGCCTGGTGAAGGGCGAGACCCTGGCCGTGCTGGCCCGTGGCTTTGGCCTGGGTGAGTACCTGCGCCTGGGGTCCGGCGAGTTGAAAAGTGGCGGTTTTCGTCGCGAGTCGATCCTGGCCGATGCCCTTGAAGCGCTGATCGGCGCCATCTACCTCGATGCCGGTATGGAAGCCGCCAAGGAGCGCGTCACCGCCTGGCTGACCTCCGAGATCGAAAGCCTCACGCTGGTCGACACCAATAAAGATCCCAAGACCCGCCTGCAGGAATTTTTGCAGTCGCGCGGGTGCGAACTGCCACGCTACGAAGTGGTGGATATCCAGGGTGAGCCCCATTGCCGCGTGTTTTTCGTGGAATGTGAAATCACCTTACTGAACGAAAAAAGCCGAGGTCAGGGTGTGAGTCGTCGTATTGCCGAACAGGTAGCGGCTGCCGCAGCACTGATTGCCCTGGGCGTGGAGAATGGCCATGACTGATTCAACCGCAACACGCTGTGGCTATGTTGCCATCGTCGGCCGCCCAAACGTGGGCAAGTCCACGCTGCTCAACCACATCCTCGGCCAGAAGCTGGCGATCACCTCGCGCAAGCCGCAGACCACTCGCCACAACATGCTGGGCATCAAGACCGAAGGCAATGTGCAAGCGGTCTATGTCGATACCCCGGGCATGCACAAGGGTGGCGAGAAGGCGCTTAACCGCTACATGAACAAGACCGCTTCGGCGGCGTTGAAAGACGTCGACGTGGTGATCTTCGTGGTCGACCGCACCAAGTGGACCGACGAAGACCAGATGGTCCTCGAGCGTGTGCAGTACGTCACCGGGCCGTTGATCGTCGCGCTGAACAAGACCGACCGTATCGAAGACAAAGCCGAGCTGATGCCGCACCTGAGCTGGCTGCAGGAACAACTGCCGAACGCCCAGATCATCCCGATTTCGGCCCAGCACGGCCACAACC
This sequence comes from Pseudomonas allii, assembly GCF_055380095.1. Taxonomy (NCBI): domain Bacteria; kingdom Pseudomonadati; phylum Pseudomonadota; class Gammaproteobacteria; order Pseudomonadales; family Pseudomonadaceae; genus Pseudomonas; species Pseudomonas allii. Next base: position 1,201,403 of record NZ_AP039450.1, read on the forward strand.
TCGATGCCCTGGAGCGCGTGATCGCCGAGCACCTGCCCGAGAACGAGCACTTCTTCCCGGAAGACCAGATCACCGACCGCAGTAGCCGCTTCCTCGCCGCTGAGCTGGTGCGCGAGAAAATCATGCGCCAGATGGGCGCGGAGCTGCCGTACCAGATCACCGTCGAAATCGAAGAGTTCAAGCAGCAGGGCAAGACCTTGCACATCCATGCGCTGATCCTCGTCGAACGTGACGGCCAGAAGAAAATCATCATTGGCGACAAGGGCGAGCGCATCAAGCGCATCGGCACCGAGGCGCGCAAGGACATGGAGTTGCTGTTCGATTCCAAGATCATGCTCAACCTGTGGGTGAAGGTGAAGGGCGGCTGGTCCGATGACGAGCGTGCACTGCGCTCCCTGGGCTATGGCGACCTGTAAGGTCCTGAATGCACCGCGGGGCTGAAAATGTGGGAGGGGGCTTGCCCCCGATAGCGGTGGGTCAGTTGACAAATAAGTGACTGACACACTGCCATCGGGGGCAAGCCCCTTCCCACATTAGGTTTGTGTCGTTTTCAAAAGTGCATTCCAGCAGTGAGCAGCCATGTCCCAATCCCCACCCCCCAGCCAACTCGCCTACGTCCTGCACAGCCGCGCCTACCGCGAGACCAGCGCCCTGGTGGACTTCCTCACGCCCCAAGGCCGCCTGCGCGCCGTCTTGCGCAGTGCGCGGGGCAAGGCGGGCACCCTGGCGCGGCCGTTCGTGGCCCTGGACGTGGAGTTTCGCGGCAAGGGTGAGCTGAAAAACGTCGGCCGCATGGAAAGCGTCGGCACCTCGGCCTGGCTCAACGGCGATGCGCTGTTCAGTGGCCTCTACCTCAATGAACTGCTAATCCGTCTGCTCCCCGCTGAAGACCCGCACCCGGCTGTGTTCGATCACTACGCCGCCACCTTGCTCGCCCTGGCTGAAGGCCGCCCCCTGGAACCGTTGCTGCGTGCGTTCGAATGGCGCCTGCTTGACGACCTGGGCTACGGCTTCGAACTGGCCAACGACCTGCACGGCGAGCCCATCGCCGCGGATGGCATGTATCGCCTGCAAGTGGACGCCGGCCTGGAGCGCGTCTACCTGCTGCAACCCGGCTTGTTCCAGGGCACCGAGCTGCTGGCCATGAGCGAAGCGGACTGGACCGCCCCCGGCGCCTTGTCCGCCGCCAAGCGCCTGATGCGCCAGGCCCTGGCTGTGCATTTGGGCGGGCGACCGCTGGTCAGTCGCGAGTTGTTTCGAAAGCCCTGACAACCCCGTGTATGCTGTGCGGCGTTTCTTTCCCTTTTCAGGAGCGCTTCCGTGACCACCAGCAATCGCATTCTTCTTGGCGTCAACATCGACCACGTCGCTACCCTGCGCCAGGCTCGGGGCACCCGTTACCCTGACCCGGTCAAGGCTGCGCTGGACGCCGAAGAAGCGGGCGCCGACGGCATCACCGTGCACCTGCGTGAAGACCGCCGCCACATCCAGGAGCGCGATGTGCTGCTGCTCAAGGATGTGCTGCAAACCCGCATGAACTTCGAAATGGGCGTCACCGAGGAAATGATGCAGTTCGCCGAACGCATCCGCCCGGCGCACATCTGCCTGGTGCCGGAAACCCGCCAGGAACTGACCACCGAAGGCGGCCTCGACGTGGCCGGCCAGGAAGCGCGGATCAAGGCCGCCGTGGAGCGCCTGTCGAAGATCGGCAGTGAAGTCTCGCTGTTCATCGACGCCGACGAGCGCCAGATCGAAGCCTCGCGCCGTGTCGGTGCACCGGCCATCGAACTGCACACCGGTCGTTACGCCGACGCCACCACCCCCACCGAAGTGGCTGACGAACTGCAACGCATCATCGATGGTGTGAGCTGCGGCCTCAAGGAAGGCCTGATCGTCAACGCCGGCCATGGCCTGCATTACCACAACGTCGAAGCCGTGGCCGCGATCAAGGGCATCAACGAGCTGAACATCGGCCATGCGTTGGTGGCCCATGCGCTGTTCGTCGGCTTCAAGGGCGCCGTCGCCGAGATGAAAGCCTTGATCCTGGCCGCCGCCAAGCACTAAATAACACCGCAATCCCCCTGTGGAAATGGGCTTGTGTGGGAGCGGGCTTGCTCGCGAATACGGTGTGTCAGTCGATTCATGTATGGCTGACCCACTGCATTCGCGAGCAAGCCCGCTCCCACATAGGCGTATTCCATCTTTTGATCTCTGGTGTTTCCCCCGCGTTTCAGCCATGCGGCAATGCGAAGCCTTACTGTTTAGCCGTTGCAGGTGTATCGTATCTGCCCTTTGCAGGCCCTGGGCCTGCGGCCGATACGCGAGGTTGTTGTGTCCCGATCCTTTTCCCGTCGACAAATCCTGGGTGGTCTTGCAGGCCTGGCCGTAGTGGGCGTCGGTGCCGGTGGCGCCTATCGCTACTGGCTGGGGAAAGTCGCCGAAGCCGAGGCGGGACACGATTACGAACTGATCGCCGCGCCGCTGGACGTGGAGTTGGTGCCAGGGCACAAGACCGAAGCCTGGGCGTTCGGCCCTTCGGCGCCGGGCACCGAGTTGCGGGTGCGCCAGGGCGAATGGCTGCGGGTACGCTTTATCAACCACCTGCCGGTCGCCACCACCATTCACTGGCATGGCATCCGCCTGCCGCTGGAAATGGACGGCGTGCCCTACGTCTCACAATTGCCGGTACTGCCCGGCGAATACTTCGATTACAAATTCCGCGTACCCGACGCCGGCAGCTACTGGTACCACCCCCACGTGAACAGCAGCGAAGAGCTCGGCCGTGGCCTGGTCGGCCCGTTGATCATCGAAGAGCGCGAACCTACCGGATTCAAACATGAGCGCACCCTCAGCCTGAAAAGCTGGCATGTGGATGAGGAGGGCGCTTTCGTCGCGTTCAGTATCCCGCGTGAGGCCGCTCGGGGCGGTACGGCAGGGCGCTTGTCGACTATCAACGGTGTGTCCCAGGCGGTGATCGATTTGCCCGCCGGGCAGATCACCCGCGTGCGGTTGCTAAACCTCGACAACACCCTGACCTATCGCATCAACATCCCTGACGTCGAAGCGCAGATCTACGCGCTGGACGGCAACCCCATCGAGCCGCGCCCACTGGGCAAGGAATACTGGCTGGGCCCTGGCATGCGCATCTGCCTGGCGATCAAGGCACCGCCGGCGGGCGAGGAACTGTCGATCCGCAACGGCCCGGTACGCCTCGGCACCTTCCGTTCGGTCGCCAGCATTGATGCGCCCGGCGAATGGCCGCCTGCATTGCCCGCCAACCCGATCAGCGAGCCGGACCTGGCCAATGCAGAGAAACTCAACTTCAATTTCGAGTGGGTGGGTTCGGTCTCGGTCGACACCGACAACGGCAAGCCACCCAGCCTGTGGCAGATCAACGGCAAGGCCTGGGACATCACCGACAAGACCTGCGCCGATCGCCCGATTGCCAAGCTGGAAAAGGGCAAGAGCTACATTTTTGAATTGAAGAACATGACCCAGTACCAACACCCGATTCACCTGCACGGCATGAGCTTCAAGGTGATTGCCTCGAACCGCCACAAGGTGATCCCGTATTTCACCGACACCTACCTGCTGGGCAAGAACGAGCGTGCCCGCGTGGCATTGGTGGCGGATAACCCGGGTGTCTGGATGTTCCACTGCCACGTGATCGACCACATGGAAACCGGCCTGATGGCCGCCATCGAGGTGGCGTGATGCGCCAGATCCGCCCCACAGCAATCATCGACCGCAGCCGCGACCAGGACTTCATGCGCGAAGCCCTGGCCCTCGCCGCCCAGGGTGCTGCGCTGGGTGAAGTGCCCGTCGGCGCGGTGCTGGTGCAGGACGGTCAGATCATCGGCCGAGGCTTCAACTGCCCGATCAGCGGCAACGACCCCAGTGCCCATGCCGAGATGGTCGCGATCCGCGCCGCCGCGCAAGCCATCAGCAATTACCGCCTGGTGGGCAGCACCCTGTACGTGACCCTGGAGCCGTGCAGCATGTGCGCGGGCCTGATCGTGCATTCACGGATTGCGCGGGTGGTGTATGGCGCGCTGGAGCCCAAGGCTGGGATCGTGCAAAGCCAGGGGCAGTTTTTTACCCAGGGCTTTTTGAATCATCGAGTGTTGTTTGAAGGCGGGGTGCTGGCTGAAGAGTGCGGGACGGTCTTGAGCGAGTTCTTCAGGGCGCGCCGGGCCAAACCTGCTCTCTAAACGACGCTGGAGATCAAAATGTGGGAGGGGGCTTGCCCCCGATAGCAGTGTGTCAGTAAGCATATTTATGACTGATACACCGCCATCGGGGGCAAGCCCCCTCCCACATTTCTGATCTCCATTCATTCAAGGAGACCGGAAGTTATTTCCTGGCGATGATCACCGCCCGCATCGGCGCCGGCAGCCCTTCTATAGTCTTGCTGTGGTCTTCGGGGTCGAGGAAGTCACTCAGCGACTGGTACTTCATCCACTCCGTCCCGCGCTGTTCCTCGACGGTGGTCACGCTCACATCCACGCAGCGCACATCACTGAAGCCTGCACGGCGTAGCCATAGCATCAGCGCCGGCACTGAGGGCAGGAACCACACGTTACGCATCTGCGCGTAGCGATCTTCCGGCACCAGCACTTGTTGCTGATCGCCTTCGACCACCAATGTTTCCAGCACCAGTTCGCCACCTTTGACCAGGGTGTCTTTCAGCGCCAGCAGGTGTTCGATCGGCGAACGACGGTGGTAGAACACGCCCATGGAAAACACGGTGTCGAAGCCTTCCAGGTTTGCCGGCAGGTCTTCGAACGGGAACGGCAGGTGCCAGGCCCTGGGCTCGGACAGGTAGCGCTGTACCGCCTGGAACTGGCAGAAGAACAACCAGTTCGGGTCCACGCCAATCACGCTGTCAGCGCCGGCGCCAAGCATGCGCCACATGTAGTAACCGTTGCCGCAGCCTACGTCGAGGATACGTTTGCCCTTCAAGTTCAGGTGCGGCGCAACCCGCGACCACTTCCAGTCCGAGCGCCATTCGGTGTCCACATGCACGCCGAACAGGTTGAACGGCCCTTTGCGCCACGGGCTCAGGCCCATCAATGCAGTGTGCATCTGCGCGCGGGTGTCATCGTCGCAGTCGGTATCGAGTGTCAGGCCGTTGAGCAAATCCACGTCACTGGGCTGGATCTTTGGCAGCGCATCCAACGCACTCTGCCAACGCTCCAGGTCGCCATGGCCCTTTTCCATCTTGCTGTCGAGCTGCGCTTGCAGGCCCTGGGCCCACACGGCCAGGGGAGTGCCGACCAGATGGCGGGCGAGGGGGGAAAGATCAATCATGGCAAGGCAATCAACGAGGCAAAGTTAAGACACTGGAACCACGGCACGACTTTCGAAAACCCGGCTGCCAGCAGGCGTTCGCGGTGTTCTTCGAGGCTGTCGGGCTTCATGACGTTTTCGATGGCGCTGCGCTTCTGGGCGATTTCCAGTTCGCTGTAGCCGTTGGCGCGTTTGAACGCGATGTGCAGGTCGGTGAGCAGCGCGTGTTCTTCGGCATCGTTGAAGCGCAGCTTCTCCGAGAGGATCAACGCACCACCCGGCAACAGCGACTGGCGGATGCGCGAGAGCAACGCCAGGCGCTCATCGGGAGCAATGAATTGCAGCGTGAAGTTCAGCGCCACCACCGAGGCCGGGGCAAATTGCAGCGCGAGGATATCGCCCTCGATCACCTCGACCGGCAGCAACTCCTGGAACATCGAGTCCTGGCCATTGAGGTATTCACGGCAGCGCTCGACCATGGCGACCGAGTTATCCACCGCGATCACCCGGCAACCGTCAGTGCGCACATGGCGACGCAGGGCCTGGGTGACCGCGCCGAGGGACGAGCCCAGGTCATAGAGCACGCTATTGGGTTGGGCAAATTGCGCCGCGAGTACGCCGAGGTTCTCGACGATGGTCGGGTAACCGGGCACCGAGCGCTTGATCATGTCCGGGAACACCCGCACCACGTCTTCGTTGAAGGCAAAGTCCGGTACCTGGGGCAGGGGCTGGGCGAATAGGCGATCGGGTTCTTTGCTCACGGCTGTTCCGGCGACGATTGGGGAAAGGCCGGCATTTTAGCCAAGTTGGCGCACGGATGCGCGGGTTGTCTGATGGAAAGCCGAGGCGGTGATGCCCCACTGGCCGAGCCAATACGTGGTGATCAGCAAGTACGGCGCCGCCTCGAACGCCACCACAAACCGATTGATCCCGATCAGCGTGTCGGAAAACACAAACGACGCCGCGCCTGCCGCCGCCAGCAGTGCCGAGCGCTGCGGCACCTCACTGCCCAAGCGTGCCAATGCGCGCCAGAGCATGGCGCTGATCACCAGCGCATACACCACCACCGGAATCAGCAGATCGCCCAGGCCGTGGGAAATCAGGATGCTCAGCAGGATCGCGCCCACCCCCAGCGCCAGTAGCAGCGGCAGCAGCGCCAGGCGGCGGCAATCACTGAAATAGGCCTTGAGATACGCCAGGTGCGCAAACAGGAACGCCCCCAGGCCAAAGATAAACAGGTCGCCGGGCCAGGCAAGCAGCACATCCCCCACCAGCGAAAAAATCAGCCCAAGGCTGATCCAGCGTCGATAGTCGGTGGGCGGTGCATCATGCAGCCAGCCCAGCAGCGCAAGTACCGGCAGCGGCTTGACCAATAGACACAGCAAGGTGGCATGGGTGCTCAGGCCGTAGATGAACGTGCCGGCGCCCATCAACGCAAGAATCAGCCAAGGCATATCAGTTCACCGTAATGGCGCAGTCAAAGGTTTCGACAGGTTCGGCCTCCGGCTCCCAGGGTTGCTGGGAGGTCAGGCGCAAACGGCCCTGGCCGGCGGCGAAGGCCTGGAAGCGCCAGGTCGATTGGCCGCCGCCGCCGATCACGCCCGACTCGCTGCTACTGTAGACCTCAGGGCTCAACGCGCGCAGTACGCCGCCGGCGGAATCCTGGATGGCCCAGCGGTAACCGGTAGTGGGGTTGCTCGGGAGGGTGAGGGTCAGGTTTTGTCCGCTTTTAAGCTGAAGCGGGCAGGCGCTCTGGTTGTCCACGGTGACGTTTTGCTTCGGTGCACTGGCGCACGCGGCCAGCAGGGCAAGGCTCAAGGGGAGAAGCAGGCGGGCAGCGGTCATGGGGGCTCCGTTCATTCACGACGAAGGGCGAGCATAACCGAAGATGAGACAAGGTGTGACAAGAGGGGATTTTGTGATGAATGTTCTGGCCCCATCGCGGGCAAGCCCCCTCCCACATTTTGATTTGTGAACACATTCAAATGTGGGAGTGGGCTTGCCCGCGATGGCGTCCTACCAAACGCTACATAACTGTCAGAAGAGCACCTTCGCCACATCCGCAAAGCGCTTGGCAAAGTGCACCGTCATGCCTTCCTTCAGGTACTCCGGCAACTCTTCAAAACTGCCACGGTTCGGCTCCGGCAAGATCAGCTCATGGATCTTCTGGCGCCGCGCCGCGATCACCTTCTCACGCACCCCGCCAATCGGCAGCACATGCCCGGTCAACGTCAGTTCGCCGGTCATGGCCACGCCTTTTTTCGGCGGCTGGTTACGCGCCAGCGACAACAACGCACTGGCCATGGTCACCCCGGCGCTCGGGCCGTCTTTGGGCGTGGCGCCTTCCGGCACATGCAAGTGCACGAAGGCTTCATCGAAGAACTTCGGATCGCCGCCAAACGACTTCAGGTTCGAACTGATGTAGCTGTAGGCGATTTCGGCGGATTCCTTCATCACTTCACCCAATTGCCCGGTGAGCTTGAAGCCGCGGTTGAGCGTATGGATGCGCGTGGCCTCGATCGGCAAGGTCGCGCCGCCCATGCTGGTCCAGGCCAGGCCGGTGATCACGCCGGTGCCGGACAGCACTTGCTCATTGCGGAACACCGGCATGCCCAGGGAGCTTTCCAGGTCCTTGTTGCCGATCTTGATCACCGAGTCCGGCTCATCCAGCAGCTTGACCACTGCCTTGCGCACCAGCTTGCCCAGTTGTTTCTCCAACTGGCGTACCCCGGCTTCGCGGGCGTATCCGTCGATGAGTGCGCGCAGGGCGCCGTCGCTGATGGTCAGGCTGGTTTTCGCCACGCCGGCTTTTTCCAATTGTTTCGGCCACAGGTGGCGCTTGGCGATGGCGACCTTTTCTTCGGTGATATAGCCCGACAGGCGAATCACTTCCATGCGGTCCAGCAACGGACCGGGGATGGAATCCAGGGTGTTGGCGGTGCACACGAACAGCACCTTGGACAGGTCCAGGCGCAGGTCCAGGTAGTGATCGAGGAATTCGACGTTCTGCTCCGGGTCGAGGGTTTCCAGCAGCGCCGACGCCGGGTCGCCCTGGAAGCTCTGGCCCATCTTGTCGATCTCGTCGAGCATGATCACCGGGTTCATCACTTCGACGTCCTTGAGCGCCTGCACCAGCTTGCCGGGCAAGGCGCCGATGTAGGTGCGGCGATGGCCCTTGATCTCGGCCTCGTCGCGCATGCCGCCGACGCTGAAGCGATAGAACGGCCGCCCCAGAGACTCGGCGATGGATTTGCCCACGCTGGTCTTGCCCACACCCGGTGGGCCGACCAGCAGCACGATGGAGCCGGCGACTTCGCCTTTATAGGCGCCCACCGCGAGGAACTCGAGGATGCGGCTCTTGATGTCGTCCAGGCCCGCATGGTGCTTGTCCAGCACCTTGCGCGCATGTTTCAGGTCGAGCTTGTCCTCGCCGTACACGCCCCACGGTACCGAGGTGGCCCAGTCCAGGTAGTTGCGCGTCACCGCGTACTCCGGCGAACCGGTCTCGAGGATCGACAGCTTGTTCAGCTCTTCCTCAATACGTTTCTTCGCCTGGGCCGGCAGCACTTTGCCTTCCAGGCGTTGCTCGAACTGTTCGACGTCCGCGCTGCGGTCGTCCTTGGTCAGGCCCAGCTCCTGCTGGATGACCTTGAGCTGTTCCTTGAGGAAGAACTCGCGCTGGTGCTCGCCGATCTTGCGGTTCACCTCGGCGGAGAGCTCTTTTTGCAGGCGTGCGACTTCGACTTCCTTGCGCAGCATCGGCAGCACTTTTTCCATGCGCTTGAGCATGGGCACGCAGTCCAGCACTTCCTGCAGCTCGTTACCGGTGGCCGAGGTCAGCGCGGCGGCGAAGTCGGTGAGCGGCGACGGGTCGTTGGGGCTGAAGCGGTTGAGGTAGTTCTTCAGTTCTTCGCTGTACAGCGGGTTGAGCGGCAGCAGCTCCTTGATCGCATTGATCAGCGCCATGCCGTAGGCCTTGACCTCGTCGGTCGGATCGCTGGGCTGGTGCGGGTATTCGACTTCCACCAGATACGGTGGGCGGTGATGCTTGAGCCAGGTCTTGATGCGCACGCGGGTCAGGCCCTGGGCGACGAACTGCAGCTTGCCGTTCTCGCGGCTGGCGTGGTGCACCTTCACCAGGGTGCCGTACAGCGGCAGGCTGGAGGTGTCGAAGTGGCGCGGGTCTTCCGGCGGCGTGTCCATGAAGAACAGGGCCAGGGAGTGGTGATCGGACTTGCTTACCAGCTCCAGGGTTTCGGCCCATGGTTCTTCATTGACGATTACCGGCAGCACTTGCGCCGGGAAGAACGGCCGATTGTGGATCGGGATGATGTAGACCTTGTCCGGCAGGTTTTGCCCAGGCAGGGCCAGGCCGGTATTGGACGAGGCGGATTCAGCGTTTTCGGGGTCGGCGTAGTCGTTGAGGTCGTAATCAGGGAAATCTTGCTGGTCGCTCATGGGGCACCTGCATAAGGAAGTATGGTGCTTAGATGGGGCGGGGCAGTGGTGGTTTCAATGGTCGCGGCGAGATAGCAACATATTGCATGAAATAACTGGAGAGACTCGCTCAGTGTGGGAGGGGGCTTGCTCCCGATAGCGGTTAGTCAGATAAAAATTGATGTCTGGCACACCGCCATCGGGTGCAAGCCCCCTCCCACATTTTTATCGCGTGGCGTCAGCTAATTTTGTGGAGGTAGCCGGGCAACGGCTGCTCTGGCAACACCGACAGCACCTTCAACCGCTGCAACATACGTTGCCTGGCCCGTTGCAAATGCTCGCGCAGGTTCAACGCCGCCGCATCAAACGCGCCATGCAGCAGCAACTCCAATATCAACCGATGTTCGGCCAGCATGGCTGGATCAGCGCCGATCCCCAGCAAACGGTAGAAAATCCGGCTGATGATCATCGGGCTCTGGCCCTGGCGGATCAACGCAGCGATCTTGCGGTTCTGCAGGCCGGCGAGGCAGCGTTGGTGCAAGTCTTCCTCGATCTGTTCGATGGCCTCCAGGCTGCAGTGGGGGCTGTCCTGGGCGGCCAGCACACGCTGCAGCATGGTTTCGAGCAACTCGCGGTCGAGGTGGGGCGCGCTCTGGCGCAGCGCTTCGGGTTCCAGGCAGGCGCGCAGTTCGTAGTCTTCGGTGACTTCCCGCGCGGTCAAAGGCCCCGCCAGCCATTGGGAGTAGGGCTCCTTTTCCACCAGGCCACGGTCGCGCAGGCGCATCAGTGCTTCGCGCACCACCGCGCGGCTGACGCCGTAGTGGTCGGCGGCGGCTTGCTCGTCGAGGCGGTAATGGCCGAAGGCGATACAGGTGGACAGCGCCGCGCCGATCTCTTCGACGATGCGTTCGCCCAACGGCCGCGTGTCCACCAGTTCATCCTCACCGTTGAGCCCCAGGTGTGCATGGCTCAGGGGCAGGCGCAGCGGTTCCATCGCCAGGCCTTCGGGGTTGATCAGGTAACCCCGGCCGTTGAAGCGACAGATCAGGCCTTCTTCATGCAACAGGTCCAGGGCCTTGCGCACCGGCACGCGACTGGTGCCGAACAATTCGGCCAGCGGCGCTTCCAGCAAGACCAGGCCATGGCGCGCAGTGCCGTTGACGATCGCATCACGCATCACCTTGTGAATCATCGCGTAACGGGAGGCCGAGGCGGACACTGCTTTCATTGCATTCTCTGGGCTGAAGAGTCTGGGGCCGGGGATTCTCTCATAAGTCGTGCCTGTCACTCTGCGCCACGTTGGTGGCACTTTTTTGGGGCCTTGAAAGTGAGGATGTTACTTTTCTGCACCAAAATGTACTTATTAATAAAAGATACATTATTTCATTGAGGGCGCTCTTCCGTGTTCTGGCAAGATTTTTCCTGTCATCTAAAAGCATCTATCCCGCTGCTCTGGGCAAATATCCCTCGCCGCGCACAAAAGTCACAATACAGACTGGCACGGAATCTGCCTTTATAAAATGTACATTTTATTAATATGTACGTTTTGTGAGGATCAAGCCGATGTCAGACGCCACTTCCATGGCCGAGGATTTCGCCAGCGGTCGCAGCGACCCGGTGCAAGCCCTCGAACAGGCACTTGATAAGGCCAGCCAGGTCCCGGCCGTGTTCATCAGCCTGACCGCCGAGCGTGCCCGCCGTGAAGCCGAAGCCTCGGCTGCCCGTTGGCGCGCCGGCCAGCCATTGAGCGGGTTCGATGGTGTACCGCTGGCCTGGAAAGACCTGTTCGACGTGGCCGGCAGCGTCACCACCGCAGGCGCTGCCTATCGCCGCAACGCGCCTGCCGCGTTGCTTGATGCGCCTACGGTTGGCCTGTTGTGCCGCGCCGGCATGGTCAGTGTCGGCAAGACCAACCTCAGCGAACTGGCCTATTCCGGCCTGGGCCTGAACCCGCATTTCGGCACGCCGCATAATCCCCATGGCACGGACCAGCCGCGCATTCCTGGCGGCTCGTCGTCCGGCTCGGCGGTGGCGGTGGCGGCCGGGATCGTGCCCATCGCCATGGGCACTGACACCGCCGGTTCCATCCGTATCCCGTCGGCGTTCAATGGGCTGGTGGGCTACCGCAGCAGCAGCCGACGCTACAGCCGCGACGGCGTGTTCCCCCTGGCCCATACCCTCGACAGCCTCGGCCCGCTGACCCGCAGCGTGCGGGATGCGCTGGCCATCGACGACCTGCTACATGGCCGTACCCAGACCCACACTGCCCGCAACCTCAAGGGCCAGCGTTTTGTGTTGGCGCAGCAGGACGCTGAACCCGCCGTGCGCAACAACCTGCTGCGCGCCGTGGAGCAATTCAAGGCCCGGGGCGCACTGGTTGAAGAACGTGAATGCGCGACCTTCCAGGCCACCCTGGACCTGATCAAGCAGCACGGCTGGCTCGGTTCCTTCGAAGCCTTTGCCCTGCATGAAGCGCTGCTCGACAGCGCCGATGCCGAGCAACTCGACCCCCGCGTGCGTCGCCGTCTCGAAGCCGCGCGCGCGCTGCCCGCCAGTCAACTGCTGTACCTGGTCGACGCACGTCGCCGCCTGCAACAGCAACTGATCGACGACCTCGACGGCGCCCTCCTGATCACCCCCACCGTCGCCCATGTCGCGCCAGCCCTGGCAGCGCTGGAGGCCGACGATGACCTGTTCGTCAACACCAATCTCGCCACCCTGCGCCTGACCATGCCCGGCAGCTTGCTCGACATGCCCGGCGTGACCCTGCCCAGCGGCCGCGATGCCCAGGGCCTGCCCACCGGGCTGCTGCTCAGCGCTCCGACCGGAGAAGACGCGCGCCTGTTGCGCGCGGCGTTGTCCGTCGAAACCGTACTTAATGTTTAAGGAGACACACCATGGCTAAAGACATCCTCTGTGCATTTGGCGTCGACGTTGACGCCGTCGCCGGCTGGCTCGGTTCCTACGGCGGCGAAGACTCGCCGGATGACATCTCCCGCGGCCTGTTCGCCGGTGAAGTCGGCGCGCCGCGTCTGCTGAAATTGTTCGAGCGCTATGGCCTGCGTACCACCTGGTTCATTCCCGGCCACTCGATGGAAACTTTCCCCGAGCAGATGAAGGCCGTGGCCGACGCCGGTCACGAAATCGGGGTGCACGGCTACAGCCACGAAAACCCCATCGCGATGACGGCCGAGCAGGAAGAAATCGTCCTGGATAAATCCATCGAACTGATCACCCAGGTCACCGGCAAGCGCCCCACCGGCTACGTCGCACCGTGGTGGGAGTTCAGCAAGGTCACCAACGAACTGCTGCTGAAAAAAGGCATCAAGTACGACCACAGCCTGATGCACAACGACTTCCACCCCTACTACGTGCGCAAGGGCGACAGCTGGACCAAGATCGACTACCGCCAGCACCCCGACACCTGGATGAAACCCCTGGTGCGCGGCGAAGAAACCGACCTGGTGGAGATCCCGGCCAACTGGTACCTCGACGACCTGCCGCCGATGATGTTCATCAAGAAAGCCCCCAACAGCCACGGCTTCGTCAACCCGCGCCACCTCGAAGAAATGTGGCGCGACCAGTTCGATTGGGTCTACCGCGAACACGAACATGCGGTGTTCACCATGACCATCCACCCGGACGTGTCCGGTCGCCCGCAAGTGCTGCTGATGCTGGAGCGCCTGATCGAACACATCCAGAGCCATGCCGGCGTGCGCTTCGTTACCTTCGACGAAATCGCCGACGACTTCATCCGCCGCCAACCGCGTACCTGAACCTTTGCAACCACCCCTGAGGCGCGACCCATGTCCATCTACAACAAGCTTGACCTGACTGGCTGGAAACCCCGGCAACTGACGTCCCAGGAAGTGCGCTTCGCCACCTGGATCGCGTTTTTCGCCTGGGTGTTTGCGGTGTATGACTTCATCCTGTTCGGCACCTTGCTGCCGGAGATTGGCCGGCACTTCGGCTGGGGTGAAGTGGAGCAAGCGGAAATCGCGACCTGGGTCGCGGTGGGCACGGCGGTGGTGGCGTTTGCCATTGGGCCGGTGGTCGACAAGTTGGGCCGGCGCAAAGGCATTATCTTCACCGTGGCGGGTTCCGCGCTGTGTTCGGCGCTGACCGCAATCGGTGGTGCGTGGGGCAAGTCGCCGCTGATTTTGATCCGTTCGTTGGGCGGCCTGGGCTATGCCGAGGAGACCGTCAACGCCACCTACCTGAGCGAGCTGTACGGCGCTTCGGAAGACCCGCGCCTGACCAAACGCCGTGGCTTTATCTACAGCCTGGTGCAAGGCGGCTGGCCGGTCGGAGCGTTGATCGCCGCCGGGTTGACCGCGCTGTTGCTGCCGATCATCGGCTGGCAGGGCTGCTTCATCTTCGCCGCGATCCCGGCCATCGTCATCGCGATCATGGCGCGCAAGCTCAAGGAGAGCCCGCAGTTCCAGATCCACCAGCGCATCAGCGAACTGCGTAAAAGCGGTGCGGTGAAAGAAGCGCAGAACGTCGCCGTGACCTACGGCGTCGACTACGACGAACACAGCAAGGCCGGCCTCAAGTCCGCCTTTCGTGGCCCGGCGCGCCGCGCCACCCTGGTGATCGGTGCCGCGCTGTTGCTCAACTGGGCGGCGATCCAGGTGTTCAGCGTGCTCGGCACCTCGGTGATCGTCAGCGTGCACCACATCTCGTTCGAGAACTCGCTGATCATCCTTGTACTGTCGAACCTGGTGGGCTACTGCGGTTACCTCAGTCATGGCTGGATGGGCGACAAGATCGGCCGTCGCAATGTGATCGGCCTGGGCTGGATGCTCGGCGGGCTGTCGTTTGCCGGGATGCTGTTTGGCCCGAGCAATATGCCGATGGTGGTCGGGCTGTACAGCCTGGGCCTGTTTTTCCTGATCGGGCCGTACTCGGCGGCGCTGTTCTTTATCAGCGAGAGTTTCCCCACCAGCATCCGCGCCACCGGTGGCGCGATCATCCATGCCATGGGGCCGATCGGCGCTGTAGTCGCAGGCTTTGGCGCGACCCAAGTGTTGTCTGCCGGCAGCGACTGGCAGACCGCCGCGCTGTGGTTTGGCGCACTGCCGTGCTTCCTCTCCGGAGCGCTGATGTTCGCCGCACGGCATGTGCGTCCGGAAACCGTTCAGTAAGGAGTGATCGATGAGCCGTAAAGTTGCCTTGATTACCGGTGCCGCCAGCGGCATCGGCCAAGCCCTCGCGGTGGCCTATGCCCGCGTGGGTGTGGCGGTGGTCGGCGGGTATTACCCGGCCGACCCCCATGACCCGCAGGCCACCGTCAGCCTGGTGGAAGAAGCCGGCGGCGAATGCCTGATGCTGCCGTTGGACGTGGGCAATACCGCCTCGGTGGACGCCCTGGCCGAACAGGCGGTGGCGCATTTCGGCCGGCTGGACTACGCCGTGGCCAACGCCGGCCTGCTGCGCCGCGCACCGTTGCTGGAGATGACCGACGCGCTGTGGGACGAGATGCTCAATGTCGACCTCACGGGGGTGATGCGCACCTTCCGTGCGGCCACCCGCCATATGACCGAAGGCGGCGCGCTGGTGGCGATTTCGTCGATTGCCGGTGGCGTGTATGGCTGGCAGGAACACAGCCATTACGCGGCGGCCAAGGCTGGTGTGCCGGGGTTGTGCCGGTCGCTGGCGGTGGAGTTGGCGCCGCGGGGGATTCGTTGCAATGCGGTGATCCCGGGGTTGATCGAGACGCCGCAGTCACTGGATGCGAAGAACTCGCTGGGGCCGGAAGGCTTGGCGAAAGCCGCGCGGGCGATCCCGCTGGGGCGGGTAGGGCGGGCGGATGAAGTGGCGTCGCTGGTGCAGTTCTTGACCAGTGAGTCGTCGAGTTATTTGACCGGGCAAAGCATCGTCATCGACGGTGGCCTGACCGTGCGCTGGCCCGACTGATGTACCCGATCCAAATGTGGGAGGGGGCTTGCCCCCGATGAGAGTTTCTCAGCCAGCTTATCTGTAGCTGACACTCTGCAATCGGGGGCAAGCCCCCTCCCACATTGGAACTGCGTTTTCTGTAGGAGATGTGTGTATGCCTCAACTTCTTAACCGCCGCGCCGTGATCACCGGCGCCGGCAGCGGCATCGGTGCCGCCATCGCCCGGGCCTACGCCGCGGAAGGCGCACGCCTGGTGCTGGCTGACCGCAACCCGGCCAGCCTCGCGGAAACCGCGATCACCTGCCGCAACCTCGGCGCCGAGGTGTTCGAATGCCTGGCCGACGTGGGCACTGTCGAAGGCGCCCAGGCCAGTGTCGACCGCTGCGTCGAGCACTTTGGCGGCATCGACATCCTGGTCAACAACGCCGGCATGCTCACCCAGGCCCGTTGCGTGGACCTGACCCTTGAAATGTGGAACGACATGCTGCGCGTCGACCTTACCAGTGTGTTCGTCGCCAGCCAGCGTGCGTTGCCGCACATGCTTGCGCAGCGCTGGGGGCGGATCATCAATGTGGCTTCGCAACTGGGCATCAAGGGCGGCGCCGAGCTGACCCATTACGCAGCGGCCAAGGCCGGGGTAATCGGTTTTACCAAGTCCCTGGCCCTGGAAGTGGCCAAGGACAATGTGCTGGTCAACGCCATCGCCCCCGGCCCGATCGAGACGCCGTTGGTGGGCGGCATCAGCGACGACTGGAAACGCGCCAAGGCCAGGGAACTGCCCCTGGGCCGTTTCGGCCTGGCGGATGAAGTGGCGCCGGTCGCGGTGCTGCTGGCCAGCGAGCCGGGCGGCAACCTGTTCGTCGGCCAGACCCTGGGCCCGAACTCCGGCGATGTCATGCCATGAGTGAGGTGTAGCCATGTGTGGACTCTGTGGATTGCTTGGCGAAGACCTGCACTGGAGCGATCCCCTGGGTGATGAACTGCCCCGGCGTCGCGAACGCCTGCGTCGGATTGCGGCGATCAACCAGGTGCTGGCGGTGTTCCGGCTCAAGGTCGAGGACTTCCAGGGCGCGTCCTATCTGCTGTTGGGCGCTACCGGGAAACAGGAACTGGCCAGCGGCCTGGATCAACTCTGGCAAGTCGCCGAGACCATGCTTGGCCGCCCGTTGGACCCCCTCGATCCACGCTTGCTCGATCATCTGGAGGCCTGCGTATGAGCATCGCTCTCAACGTCATTACCGGCTTTCTCGGCAGCGGCAAGACCACCTTGCTCAAGCGCTTGCTGCAAGGCGAAAGCCTGGGCGACACCGCGTTGCTGATCAACGAATTCGGGGATGTCGGCATCGACCACCTGCTGGTGGAGGAGGTGGCGCCGGACACTGTGCTGCTGCCCAGCGGCTGTGTGTGTTGCTCGATCCGGGGCGAGTTGAAAGACGCGCTGCTTGGCCTGCTGCAGCGCCGCGAGCGCGGTGAAATCCCGGCGTTCAAGCGGGTGATCCTGGAGACCACCGGCCTGGCCGACCCGGCGCCGATCCTCGCGACCTTGAACAACGATGTGCAACTGCGCGGGCGTTTCCATATCGGCCTGGTGATCACCCTGGTCGACGCCAGCCACGCCGCCCTGCAAGAACGCCTGCACCCGGAATGGCTGGCGCAGGTGGCGGCGGCGGATCGCCTGCTGTTGAGCAAGACCGATCTGGCCGGTGACTGCATGGTCTTGCGTAGCCACTTGCAGGCACTCAATGCCGGCACGCCGATCTTCAATACCCAGGACATTCACAGCGGCGACCAGTTTCTGCTCGGCGAAGGCCTGCGCAGCGCCGAGCCTGCGATTGAAGTCAGCCGTTGGCAGTTGCATCGCACCACCACCGCCACCCACGGCGCCGCGCAAGTGTGCAGCCTGACCTTCGACCAGCCGCTGGATTGGGTGGGTTTCGGGGTGTGGTTGTCGATGCTGTTAAGATGCCACGGCGAACGAATCCTACGGGTCAAAGGGCTGCTTAACGTGAACGCCAGTAACGCTCCCATCGTCATTCATGGCGTGCAGCACTGCCTGCACGCGCCGGTGCATTTGCCGGCGTGGCCGGGCAGTGATCGCCAATCGCGCCTGGTGTTTATCCTGCGTGGCCTCGACCCTGCGCTGCTGCGGCGCTCCTTCGACGTGTTCTCGCGGCGGTTCGCCGTATGATCACACTGCGCGTCCTTGGCACCTCCGTCACCCTGCTTGAATGCCTGCGCGTGCGCGCCGAACAGGAGCTTGGCATTCGCCTGGTGTACCAAGTGCACGACGTCGAGCAGGCGCAGCGTATCGCGGTGATGCAACCCGACAGCTACGACCTGTACGACCAGTGGTTCCACAATGTCGACTTTGTGTGGCCGGCCCAGGCGATCCAACCCATCGATACGCGGCGCATCGCCTTGTGGCATGAGATCAACGACCTGCCCAAGCGCGGGCGCCTGTCGGCCGACGACCGCCTGGGCAGTGGCAGCGTGCCCAGTGAGCGGCTGTTCGTGCAGCACGACGGTAGCCTCGGCAGCACCGTCACCGAGCGCATCAGCATGCTGCCGTTGACCCACAACGCCGACAGTTTCGCCTACCGCCCCGAGCGCTTGCCCGACGGTTTTTGCCACGGTAACGAGAGCTGGGGCTGGCTGCTGGACCCGGCTTGGCGCGCACGCACCGCGCTGCAAAGCGACGCCGCCATCGGCGCCTTGGATGCCGCGCTGGCGGTGCAGGGCGCGGGGCTGGCCAGCTTCAGGGACATCGGCAATATGAGCATCGAAGAGATCGACGTGCTCGCGGACATCCTCGTGCGCAAACAGAAAGAAGGGCACTTCGCGGCGTTCTGGTCCGATGATGAAGAGGCTGCGCAGTTGATGCTCAGCCCGAGTATCGATATCCAGAGCCTGTGGTCGCCGACCTTGATGCGCCTGCATCGCGCCGGGGTGAAATACCGCCTTGCCGTGCCGCGCGAAGGGTATCGCGCGTGGTTTGGTGGGTTGTCGTTGTCGCGGCATGCCAAGGGGGCGGTGCTGGACGCGGCGTATGCGTATTTGAACTGGTGGTTGTCCGGTTGGCCTGGGGCGGTGATGGCGCGGCAGGGGTACTACATCGGTAACCCGGCGCGTAGTCGTGATCATTTGAGCAGTGCGGAGTGGGATTACTGGTATGCGGGGCTGCCGGCGCGGGAGGAGTTGCTGGGCAGTGATGGGTTGCCGCTGATCGATGTGGGGGAAGTGCGGGATGGGGGGTCTTATGAGCAGCGCATGGGGCATATTGCGGTGTGGAACTCGGTGATGGATGAGCATAATTATCTGGTGCGGCGGTGGGGGGATTTTATGCGGGCTCGGGGTGGGTGACCGGGTACATATCCATTGCTGCGGTAACGGCTACTATTGGTTCCGCTCTTACAGCGGGTCACTTTTTGAAGAGCGCAAAAAGTAACCAAAAACGCTCTTGCCCCAACACTCGGCACCTCGCCTAGGCTCGGTGTGCCCTCACTCCGGCTTGAATCCGTGGGCCACGGATTCAAGCCTGCGTTCGGCCAGCGTGTTTGACGGGGCGATCCCAGATCAAAAGCAAGAGCGCGGCGGCCTTAGAGCCGACCGGATTGTATGGCCGGTACTCGGTCAAAGTGTGGGAGGGGGCTTGCCCCCGATGGCAGTGGGTCAGTCACTGATGAGTTGGCTGACACACCGCCATCGGGGGCAAGCCCCCTCCCACAGTTTGATCTTCATGTATCAGTTGAAGGGTGGTTTGCTCTGGCTCTGGCTCTGGCTCTGGCTCTGGCTCTGGCTCTGGCTCTGGCTTTTGATCTGCTTTTGATTTTGATGTTAGGCGCCCCGTCAAACACGCT
Organism: Pseudomonas allii; assembly: GCF_055380095.1. Classification (NCBI taxonomy): domain Bacteria; kingdom Pseudomonadati; phylum Pseudomonadota; class Gammaproteobacteria; order Pseudomonadales; family Pseudomonadaceae; genus Pseudomonas; species Pseudomonas allii. Next base: position 1,220,887 of record NZ_AP039450.1, read on the forward strand.
GGCCGGAATTCGGCAGGGATTTGGGGGGTAAACCGGCAGGGATGCCGGTTTAGCCGCCCCGCGCCATGGATGGCGCGTGGCGGCGGCCCCCCAAATCACTGTCGAATTACGGGCACACCGAGCCTAGGCGAGGTGCCGAGTGTTGGGGCAAGAGCGTTTTGCTTACTTTTGCGCTTTTCAAAAGTGAGCCGCTGTAAGAGCGGAACCCTAAGTAGCCGTTACCTAAATAACGGATATGTACTCAACCCAACCCAACCCACCCCCCCCCAGCCAACCCATTGTCGCCAAAAAACCGCCACTAAATCCCCCTGTTTTACTGGATGCACATAACCCCACTCCCAGCTAATCTCCTCAAACCGAATATTCAATCCAAATGGATATTTTTTTGACGCCAGGTCAGCAGTCGCAGGGAATGCACATGACAAAGGGACGTAATGGCAGAGAGCGGCGAACGCTGCCAGAGGGCACTGCAATGAGGTGGCGCCACACGTTCCAAACCCGCATCGCCGGGGTGCTCGCGCTGTTGCTGCTGGTGGTGGTAGCCGCCACCTATTTCTTTGTGAAGACCGCCACCGCCCGTGCCGTGGAAAACCAGGCGCAAGTCCAGCTGAAAACCGGCAGCCAGGTGTTCGAACGCCTGCTCGATCTGCGCGGGCGTCGCCTGCAATACGGCCTGGACTGGCTGACCGTCGACCTGCCGTTCAAGCAAGCCGTGGCCGACGGCAAGACCGTGCCGATTTTGGCTGCGCTGCGCCGTCACGGCACGGGTATCCGCTCCAGCGAGGTGTTTGTGCTGGGCCTGGATGGCAAGGTCATGGTCAGCACCTTGCCGATCTTCACCCGTGGCCAGTTTTTTCCCTACGACGATGCCCTGCGTCACGCGCGGCGCACGGGGCTGCAGATGTTGATCGTGGCCATGGATGGGCGGCCGTACTTGTTGGTGCAGGATGAAGTGATCGACGAGCTGCCCATCGCACGCATCGTCATGGGGTTCCCCATGGACAAGCTGTTCGCCAATGAACTGCGCTCCATGAGCAACCTGGAGGTGTCGTTCCTCAGCGTGCAGGACGGCCAGCCCGGCCCGTTGTTCAGCACGCAGCCGGACGCCTACCAGGCCGGCACCCTCAGCCTGTTGCGCGAAGGGCACGTCGACCCCGAACCGCAGATCCATTTGTTCTACGGCCAGCGCGTGCTCAGCCAGGTGTTGCCACTCGCCAATACGGGCGACGGTGATGAAGTGCGGGTGCTGTTGCAAAGCCCGCTGGATCACGCCCTGGAATCTTTCGCGCCGCTGGACCGGCAGTTCCTCGGGATAGCCCTGGCGATGCTGGTGGTGTCATTGGCCGGCGCGTTGTTTTTGGCGCGGCGGGTGTCGCGTCCGCTCAATGCGCTGGTGCAGGCGGCCGAACGCATTGGCGCGGGTGATTACCGCACGCCGGTGCGCGTGCGCAGTCATGATGAGTTCGGCCTGTTGGCCCGTGCGTTCAACGCCATGCAAAGTGGCATCGCTGTGCGTGAGCGGCAACTGGCGCATAACGCGTTGCATGATCCGCTCACCGGCCTGCCCAATCGCGCCCTGGCGATGGAACGCCTGGGCAGTGCAATCAGTGCAGGCCGGCCGGTGGTGTTGCTGTACGTGGGGATCGAAAATTATCGGCTGATCAACGAAGGTTTCGGCCCCGAAGGCGTCGAGGAAATGCTGCGCGAAGCCAGCCGCTGCCTGGCCATGAGCCTGTTAGCCAGTGACACCGCAGCACGCATCGCCGGCAGTGAATTCCTGCTGTTGCTGGAAAACACCGAGGTCGACCGCGCCGTGGCCCGTGCCGACCGCCTCTATGCGTTGCTCACCGAGCCGCAGCGCATCGGCAATGACGAACTGCGCCACGAAGTGAGCATTGGTATCGCCGCTTACCCCGCCGACGGCCAGCAAGTGGAAGAGTTGATCAGCCGCGCCGCCATCGCCCGGCATGACGCCGCGAGCCTGCCGGGGCATTTGCAGATCTACCAGCAGGACCGCGACCTGGCCCATCAACGCCAAATCACCCTGATCCGCGACCTGCGGCGTGCGGCCATCGAGGGCGAGTTGTTCCTGTGCTACCAGCCCAAACTCGACCTCAAGCACGGCCATGTACGCCAGGCCGAAGCCTTGTTGCGCTGGCAGCACCCGACCCTGGGCCAGGTGTCTCCCGCCGAGTTCATCCCCCTGGCCGAACGCACTGGCAGCATGAGCAGCCTGACGCTGTGGGTAATCGAAGAAGCGGTGCGCCAGATCGCCGAATGGGCGCAGCGTGGCCTGCTGATCCAGCTGTCGGTGAATATCTCGGTGGACGACCTGGCCGATGATGACCTGGCGATTCGCGTCACCGCGCTGTTGATGCAGTACCAGGTGGACGCCGAGCAACTGATCTTCGAAATCACCGAAAGCGCGATCATGCACAACCCGCAACAGGCCCTCAGCGTGCTGGAGCAACTGCGCGGTTGCGGTATCAGCCTGTCGGTGGATGACTTTGGCACCGGCTACTCGTCCCTCGCGCAACTGCAGCGTTTGCCGGTGCAGGAGCTGAAGATCGACCAGTCGTTCATACGCAACCTCAACGGCACCAGCGGCGATGGCGTCATCGTGCGCTCCACTATTGAGATGAGCCACAACCTCGGGCTCAAAGTGGTGGCCGAGGGCGTGGAATTCGCCCCCAGCCTCAAGCTGCTCAAGCAGTGGAATTGCGACACTGCCCAGGGCTACCTGATCAGCCGTCCGCTGAACGCGATGGCGTTCGAGATGTGGATGCGGCGCGAGCGGGTCCCTATCTAGAAAAGCCTTTCTCGTCGACTACAGATTTTTAAGACGGCGTCGATAACCTCTACAAGGCTTGACCGAATGCATAGTTTTTTGCCGACAGGCGGTTATGTATTGATGTAAAACCGATGATGGCAATTGGCCTTGTTTGCGTCATCATGCATGCACTTCAATGTTTCTGTGCCAAGGCAGGCTGCTCTTTCAGCTCATTTCCTGCGGATCGACCATGGCTTGGATTTTTCACTCATTACTTCGTACGGCACTGTTGCTGGCTGTGGGCGGCCCCGCATCAGCGGCGACGCTTGAGGTGTTGGCCCAGCAGGTCGACGGTCAACCGGTTGCCGATGCAGTGGTCACCTTGCGCGGCCCGGCGCAGGCGCCGCAAGGCGTGCTCAAGGCGGATATGGACCAGCGCGGTCAGCGCTTCGCGCCCCATGTGCTGGCGGTGCATACCGGTACGCAGGTGCGCTTCCCCAACAGCGACAATATTCGTCATCAGGTGTATTCGTTCTCCGCCGCCAAGCGCTTCGAACTGCGACTTTACGAAGGTACGCCCACTGACCCGCTGCTGTTCGACAAGCCCGGCGTGGTGGTGCTCGGCTGCAATATCCATGACTGGATGCTCGGCTATATCTACGTCACCGACGACCCGCGCTTCGGCGTCAGCGATGGCCAGGGCCGGGTGCGCCTGGAACAGCTGCCGGCCGGTGACTACCACCTCACCTTGTGGCACCCGCAACTGGCCGATATGCAACCGCTGGATGGCGGCACCTTGCACATTCCTGCTGCCGGCCTGAGCCACCGTGTGACGTTGAGTCTGGAACCCGCACCGGCGGATTTGCCGCCGCCGCCCAGCGCCTTTGGCGATGCCTTCAATCGAGCCTCCCGTGAAACTGCGCAATAGTTTTCAGGCGCGGGTCGCCTGCGTGCTGATCGTGCTGTCACTGGTGGTGATCGGCGCGCTGTATTTCAGCGTCAAGGCCGCGACCCGCTCGGCGGTCCACGGCCAGGCCCTGGCCCAGTTGGAGGTGGGCACGCGAGTGTTCGAGCGCTTGCTCGACACGCGCGGTCGGCGCCTGGCCGATGGTGTGCAGTTGCTGGCGGCCGACTTCGGTTTTCGCGATGCGGTGGCCAGTGGCGATTCGGCAACCCTGCGCTCGGTGCTGCTCAACCACGGCAAGCGCATCAACGCCAGCGACATGATCCTGCTGGGCATGGACGGCAAAGTCCTGGCCAGCACCCTGGCGGAAGTCCCCGAAGGCTCGACCTTTCGCTACGACCAGGCCCTGCGCGAAGCCCGGCGCAATCGCCAGGCGATGCTGATGGTGCCGTTGCAGGGCGAGCCACATCTGTTGGTGGAAGCCTCAGTGCTGGCGCCGCTGCCGATAGCGCGGGTGGTGATGGGGTTCAGCATGGACGCGGCGTTTGCCGATGAGTTGCGCTCGTTGAGCAACCTGGAAGTCTCGTTCCTGGCAATTGACCATGACCGCCCCGGCGAGCTGGTCAGCACCCAGCCACAGGCACTGCGCCAAAGCATTAGTGCGCTGATGCAGGGCGACTCGACCCGCCGTGGCGTGTCCACCACTGATCACCTTGAACACAGCTTCCTCAGCCAATCGCTGGTGTTGGCCAGTGATGAAAACGGCAAAGTCCTGGCCCTGCTGCAAAGCCCGCTGGATGCGGCGATGCAGGCCTTTGTGCCGCTGGATGAAAAGATCCTCGGGATCGCCCTGGTCGCGCTGATCGCTTCGTTGATCGGTGCGTTGCTGCTGGCACGCACGGTGTCGCGGCCAGTGCGGGCCCTGGCGCAGGCGGCCGAGCGCATCGGCAGCGGCGACTATCAGACCCCGGTGCTGCTGGCGCGCAGTGATGAACTGGGGCGCCTGGCTCTGGCGGTCAATGCGATGCAAAGCGGCATTGCCGAGCGCGAACAACAGCTGGCGCACAATGCCTTGCATGATCGCCTCACCGGCCTGCCGAACCGTGCGCTGGCCATGGAACGCCTGGGCAGTTCGATTGCCCTGCAGCGCCCGGTGGCCTTGATCTACCTGGGCATCGACAACCTGCGCGTCGCCAGCGAAACCGCCGGCCCCGAAGCGGTAGACCAACTGCTGATGACCGTGAGCCAACGCCTGCAAGCGGCGTTGCGCCCTGGCGATACCCTGGCGCACCTGATCGCCGATGAATTCCTGCTGCTGCTCGAAGGCGCGGGCAGCGACGAAGCGGTGGGCATGGCCGACAAGCTGCAACAGCTGTTGCTGCGTCCCCAGCGGATCAACGGCCATGACCTGGCGCTGGATTGTCGCCTGGGCATCGCGGCGTACCCGGCCGACGGCGAAAGCCCGCACACCTTGCTGGAGCGCGCGGCCATCGCCATGAAGGACGCCGCGCAAATGCCCGGCCGCCTGCAAATCTACGAGCAAGGCCGCGACCTGGCGCACCGCCGCCAGATCACCCTGATCCGTGACCTGCGCCACGCGGCCAACCAGGGCCAACTGTTGCTGCACTACCAGCCCAAGCTGGATATCCGCCAGGGCCATGTGCGCCAGGCCGAAGCGCTGTTGCGCTGGCAGCATCCGCAGTTCGGCATGGTCTCGCCGGGGGAATTCATCCCGCTGGCCGAACGCTCGGGCAGTATCCAGTTGCTGACTCAATGGGTGATCGAGGAGGGCATTCGCCAGTTGTGCGAATGGAACCGCCGTGGCCTGTCGCTGCAACTGTCGCTGAACATCTCGGCGGACGATCTGCTTGGCGATGAGCTGGCCCATCGGGTCTCGGCATTGCTGCGTCGTTATGGTCTGCCGGCGGAACAACTGTTGTTCGAAATCACCGAAAGCGCGGTGATGCGCGAGCCGGAAAAAGCCCTCAAGGTGCTCAACCTGCTGCGCGACTGCGGTATCGGCCTGTCAGTGGACGATTTCGGCACCGGCTATTCGTCACTGGCGCACCTCAAGCGCCTGCCGGTGCAAGAATTGAAGATCGACCAGTCCTTTGTGCGCAACCTCGATGAAACCAGTGAAGACGCGGTAATCGTGCGCTCCACCATCGAGATGAGCCACAACCTGGGCCTCAAGGTCGTCGCCGAAGGCGTCGAATACGCCCACAGCCTGCGCCTGCTGGAGCGCTGGCAGTGCGACACGGCCCAGGGGTACCTGATCAGCCGGCCCTTGAGTGCCGACGCCTTCGAAGCCTGGGTGGCCTTGCCGCTCAGTGCGCAAACTTCCCTGGTTCATTGAGTGGCATGACCGTGCGTTTTTCTTTCCTGATCAGTTGCCTTGGCGCACTGACCCTGCAAACGGCACTGGCCGATAACGGCCGCCTGATCGCTACCGGCGGCGCCAGTAGTATCGAAGGCGCGGCGGGCGGTGGGATCACACCCTGGGCGTTACTGGCCGGGTACGGCGAACAGCACGAGTGGGGCGCCACGGCGTTCGTGACCACGGTCAACCTGCCGGATTTTCGGCTGGACGTGGCCGGGCTGGCGCTGGCCTACGACAACCGCGTCGAGGTGTCTTTCGCCCGCCAGCGCTTCGACCTCGGCAGCCTGGTGCATAAGCTCAATCTGCCCGAGGACAACCTGGGCCAGGACGTACTCGGCCTCAAAGTGCGCCTGTTCGGTGATGTGATCTACGATGCGTTGCCCCAGGTCTCCCTGGGCCTGGAATACAAGCACCAGACGAACTTTGATATCCCCAGCCTGGTGGGCGCCAAGCGCGACAGCGACGTCGAAGGCTACCTGGCGGCCAGCCGCCTGTTCATGGGCGCCGCGTTTGGCTACAACGTGCTGGTCAACGGCAGCCTGCGCTACAGCCGCGCCAATGAAACCGGCTTGCTCGGCTTTGGCGGCGACCGTCGCGACAGCCGCAGCCTGCTCAAGGAAGGCTCGCTGGCGTTGCTGCTCAACCCGCGCTGGGCGGTGGGGGTGGAATACCGCGAGAAGCCCGACAACCTGTCGTTTGCCGGCGAAAGTGATTGGGCGGATCTGTTCGTGGGGTACTTCCCCAACAAGCATGTGTCGTTTGTATTGGCTTACGCACGGCTTGGCGAAATCGCCACGCTGGACCACCAGAACGGCACGTATTTGTCCGTGCAGGGGAGTTTCTGATGCGCTGTTTACCGCTGGTTTTCGTCCTGCTGCTCAGCGCCTGCGCCCAGCAACCGCTCAAGGACGACAGCCTCTATCGCGACCTCGGTGCCCTGCCGGGCATTACGCGGATCGTGGAGGGCATGTTGCTCAACATCGCCCGGGATGAGCGCATCGTCGAACGCTTCCGGCGCATTCATATCCAGCGCCTGCGCAACAAGCTGATCGAACAGTTTTGTGTGGAAGCGGGCGGGCCGTGCACCTACACCGGCGACAGCATGGCCGAGAGTCACAAGGGCCAGAACGTCAGCCGCAGTGATTTCAATGCGTTGGTGGAGGACTTGATCAAGGCGATGGACAGCGAGGGGATCTCGGTACCGGTGCAAAACCGCTTGATTGCACGGTTGGCCGTGATGCGCGGGGATGTGATCGAACACTGATCCCCAAAACTACCCAGATAAAAATGTGGGAGGGGGCTTGCCCCCGATAGCGGTGGTTCAGTCACAAATGCATTGACTGACACTCAGCAATCGGGGGCAAGCCCCCTCCCACACTTACAGTCCTCATGCCGGTGTCGCTTATTCCGGCAGTTTGAACGCCATCACATAGTCACCCTGCTTGGTGCCCAGGGAACCGTGACCGCCGGCCATGACCAGCACGTACTGCTTGCCGTCCTTGCCGGTGTAGGTCATCGGGGTGGTCTGCGCACCGGCTGGCAGGCGGCCTTCCCACAGTTGCTTGCCGTTTTTCACGTCGTAGGCACGCAGGTACTGGTCGAGGGTGCCGCTGAGGAACGCGACTCCACCGGCGGTGGTGAAGGTGCCGCCCAGGCTAGGCACGCCCATGGTCAGCGGGACCGGAACCGGTGAGCTGTCGCGCACGGTGCCGTTCTTGTGCATCCAGATGGTTTTGTGGGTGGTCAGGTCGACCGCGGCCACATAACCCCATGCCGGTGCCTGGCACGGCAGCCCCATTGGCGACAGCATGGCTTCGAGGATCACGCCGTACGGCGCGCCTTTGTTCGGCTGCACGCCTTCTGTTTCGCTGACGCGCGGGCCTTGCTTGGCGATGTCGGCGGCCGGGATCAGCTTGGACTTGAACGCCATGTAGCTCGGGTTGACGAAGGCAATCTGACGCACCGGGTCGACAGAAATGCCACCCCAGTCGAACACGCCGAAGTTGCCCGGGTAAACGATCGAACCTTGCAGCGATGGCGGGGTGAACGCACCGTCGTAGCGCATGGATTTGAAATCGATGCGGCACAACAGTTGGTCGAACGGCGTCACGCCCCACATGTCACGCTCTTTGAGCGGCGGCGGCATGAAGTTCAGGTCCGACTTCGGCTGGGTTGGCGAGGTGTGGTCGCCCGCGACGGCGCCTTGCGGCACGGCCACTTCGTGTATCGGCACTACCGGCTGACCGGTGGCGCGGTCCAGCACGTAGATGCTGCCTTGCTTGGTCGACGCCATCACCGCTTGCTTCACGCCAGCTTCGGTCTTGATGTCGATCAGCGATGGCTGGCCGCCTACGTCCATGTCCCACAGGTCATGGTGAGTGAACTGGAAGGTCCACTTCACGTGGCCGCTGTCGATGTCCAGGGCGGTGAGGCCGGCGCTGTATTTTTCCGAGTCTTCGGTACGGTCGCCGCCGTATTGGTCGGGCATCTGGTTGCCCATCGGCAGGTAGAGCATGCCGAGTTTTTCATCCACGGCGAACATGGACCACATGTTCGGCGAGTTGCGGGTGTAGGTCTTGCCCTCGGCCAACGGGGTGGTGTCGTCCGGGTTGCCGCTGTCCCAGTTCCACACCAGCTTGCCGGTGTGCACGTCGAACGCGCGGATCACGCCGCTTGGCTCGTCGGTGGAGACGTTGTCGGTCACGTGACCGCCGATCACCACCAGGTTCTTGGTGACGGCCGGTGGCGAGGTGGAGTAGTAACCGCCTGGGGCGAAGCTACCGATGTTGGCGCGCAGGTCGACCTGGCCCTTGTCGCCGAAGTCTTCGCACATCTTGCCGGTGTCGGCGTTGAGGGCGATCAGACGGGTGTCGGCGGTCGGCACGAAGATGCGTTTCGGGCAGGCGTTCGGTGCGGCAGCCGGGCTGGCGCTGCCGGTCGGGCTCTGCTCGGAAGCGTAGGCGGCGTCATCGTGATACGACACGCCACGGCAAGTCATGTGCGCCCAGCCCTTGAAGTTCTCGGCACCCTGGCTGCTGATCTTCGGATCGAAGCGCCAGATTTCCTTGCCGGTGTCCGGGTCGAGGGCAATCACCTGGCTGTGCGGGGTGCACACGTAGAGCATGCCGTTGACTTTCAGCGGGGTGTTTTCCGCGGTGGTCTCGCCTGGATCATTCGGGCCAGGGATGTCACCGGTGCGGTAGGTCCACGCCGGCACCAGCTTGTGCGCGTTTTCCGGGGTGATCTGCGCCAGCGGCGAGTAACGGTCACCGTAGGCCGAACGGCCGTAGGAGTTCCAGTCGCCATCGGCCTGGGACGGTGCAGCGCTGGCCATGCCGGGTACCGCGTCGCGGTCCAGTTGGCCGGTCTTGACCATTTCACCCGGGTTGGTGAACTGGCTGGCCAGGGCGGTAGCACCCGCCAGCACCACAGCCACGCTCAGCGCGCCAATGCCCAGCGGGGCAGGCTGGCCACGCAGCAACGGACGGCGAAACCACGGGAGCAGCATGACGATACCCAGGGCGAACAGCAGCGCCAGGCGCGGCACCAACTGCCACCAGTCCAGGCCGACTTCCCACAGGGCCCACACGGTACTGGCGAACAGCACCAGCGCGTAAAGGCCCAGCGCAGCGCGGCGGGTGGCCAGCAGCAAGAGGCCGGTGAGGGTGATGCCGATACCGGCCAGCAGGTAGTACAGCGACCCGCCGAGCATCGTCAGCTTGATACCCCCGGCCAGCAAGGCCAGGCCCATGATCAGCAGCAAGACGCCTAGCAACCTGGGCAGCAGGCGGCTTGGGCTCGAAGCACCATCAGTGCTCATAGTGTGTTTCTCCGTGACGTTGGAATTATGTAACCCCGTGCTTCACTGTAGATGACGATTCGGCACGGGCTTGGTTCAGCGTTAATTCGGTTTTTCTGGGGATAAGTGGAGCTATCCACAGGCGGGCGATTTATCCCCAGGCGCAGGTCGGGATAAGACAGCGCTGTCTTTGCAGGTGGGAATAATCAGCAAGATGAGGTCGACCGGGGGCGTGAAACGTTTCAGTTTGTTGCGGCAAGGATAAAGGGAGAGGGCGTCGAGAGAAAGCGTAAATCGCAAGATGCATCATTTCAGATTTGGTAACAGTGACAGAACGTCGCTGCAACGTTGGCTTCATGAAACCCTGCCCTGTGGCGAGCGGGCTTGCCCCGCGTTGGGCTGCGCAGCAGCCCCAATAAGAGCACTGCAGTGTGCCAGACAGCTCCGGGGCTATGTTTTGGGGCTGCTTCGCAGCCCAACGCGGGGCAAGCCCGCTCGCCACAGCAGACCAACAGATTGGATTTGCAGGGTTTTTAGAAGGTGGTGCGTACGCCGAACTGCACGCTGCGCCCCGGTGCCGGCGCAATATCGCGCAGGATCGAGCTGGCATAGCGCACGGTCTGGTTGGTGAGGTTCTCGCCGTTCACGAACGCCAGCCACTGGCTGCCCCCCATGTTGAAGTGATAACCCATGCTGGCGCCGAGGGTGGTGTAGCCATCGGTGCCGCTTTCGTTATCCGGCACGCGACCCTGGCCCGCCGCGTGTTGCACATCGATACGTGCCTGCCAGCAGTCCAGTTCCCACAGTAAGCCGCTGTTCAAGCGCAAGGGGGCGATACGCGGGAGGGCTTCGCCGGTGTCCAGGTTGGTTGCGCGGGTGTAGTCGCCCGACAGCTCCAGCGCGAACTTGCCGTAGGCGCCTTCGCCAAGCTTCCAATGATCCTGGGCTTCAAAGCCGGCGAAACGTGCACGCACGCCGGAGTATTTGTACTCGGGGATGCCGCCCGCGTCTTCTTCGCCTTCATCGTTCAGCGTACGACCGCTGCCCAACAGCCCGATGTAGTTGGAGAAGCGGCTGTAGAACACACCGAAGCTGCCCTTGTGGGTGCCATTGTCAAAGCGCAGCGCCAGGTCGCTGGACACGGCTTTTTCTTTTTTCAGGTTGGCATCGCCCAGCTCATAGGTGCCAGTGGCGACGTGGGCGCCGTTGGCATACAGCTCGTAGAAGGTCGGTGCACGTTCGGTGTAGCCCAGGGTCGCGGCCACGGACCACACGGGTGTGAGGGTGTAGACCGCACCCGAAGACACGCTGCCGGCGGTGAAGTCATTGGACTTATCGGCATTGGCAAAACGCGCATTGCCCTTGGCATCCGGATCGACGCTGGTGTGTTCCAGGCGTCCGCCGAGGCTGAGTTTGAGGCGCTCGGTGGCCTGCATTTCTTCGAGGATAAACAGCGCGCCGGCGTTGGTGTCGGTCTGCGGCACGAAGGCTTCTTCGCCGAGGGCCGAGAACTCATTACGAGTCACTTGCGCGCCCACCACGCCATCGAGCGGGCCGATCGGCTGGTGGCGCGCTTCCACGCGGGCTTCATACCCTTTGTTCTTGAAGATCGTACCGGTCTGGCCGCCTTCGATTTCGCGGTGCTCGTAGTCGGTGTAGCCCGCGTCGAGTTTCACCGAGGTGAACGGGCCCTGCAGGTTGCGGATCTCCGAGGCGAAGGCGTAGTGATCCTGCTTCATGCGGATACGCACATCCTGTTCGGCAGGGGAGCCGTAGTTGGCGTCGTAGTTGCTGTAGGACAACCCGGCATAACCATCGTCCCAGGTGTAGGAGCTGCCCACGGCACCGCCGTCCTGGCGTCCGTCGCTGTTGCCCAGGCGGCCATTCTTGCCAGGGGCATCGTCAGTTGCCGGGGCGTGGCGGCTGCGCGCCTGGCCGGGAATTTTCAGGTCGTTGAATTCCCGCGCATTGGCGTCCAGGTGCAAGGCGAACGTGCCGTTGCCGGCTTCCAGTTTGCCGGCGCTGCTGCGCGTGGTGTCGGCGCCGCCGTAGCGCAATTCACCGGCACCGTGGATACCTTCGATGGCTTCGGTGGGTATGCGGTTGTCGAAGGTGTTGACCACGCCACCGATGGCACTGCCGCCATACAACAGCGCTGCCGGGCCGCGCACGATTTCAACGCGATCCACGTTGACCGGGTCCAGCGGCACCGCGTGGTCGTAGGACAACGACGACGCATCCAGCGCGCCCACGCCATTGCGCAGGATGCGAATGCGGTCGCCATCCTGCCCACGGATGATCGGCCGGCTGGCGCCTGGGCCAAAGTACGATGACGACACGCCTGGCTGCTTGTTCAGGGTTTCGCCGAGGCTGCCTTTTTGTTGCAGGGTCAGGTCATCGCCTTCCAGTACGGTGGTCGGCGAGGCGAGTTGCTCGCTGCCCAGCGGGTTGCCGGTAATGACTTGGGGTTGCAGTTCAAGGGCATGGGCTTCGGAGCAGATCAGCAGGGCGGCGGCAAGCGGGGTCAAGCGCCACAGAGAAGAGCGGGGCATCGGACATTCCTTGGTAAAACGGCAAAATGATTAGAGATTTATAGTTACAATATAACATCTCCTTTTCGCTGGGAACGGGAACTTTTTTGATCGTGCTAAAGTGCGCGGCTGTGTGATCTCTTTTTAAAGGCCCGGCATGACCGCGACAAGCAACGACCCTCTACACGGCGTGACCCTGCAACACGTCCTCACCACCCTGGTGGAACATTACGAATGGGCAGGCCTGGCCGAACGCATTGATGTGCGCTGCTTCAAGAGCGACCCGAGCATCAAGTCGAGCCTCACGTTCTTGCGCAAAACCCCGTGGGCGCGGGAAAAAGTCGAAGGGTTGTACGTGAAACTGATGCGCACCAAACGCCCGCTGGATTGATCCCATGAAGCGGTTCGTTGCAGCGGCGGCGCTGGCCGGTTGGGTCGGGTTGGTGATTCAGCAATACCTGATTTTCTATTCGCGCTGGGTGTCCGGCGCCAGCCTGCTGGGTGGGCTGGTCAACTTTTTCAGTTTCTTCACCGTGCTCACCAACACCCTCGCGGTGGTGGTGTTGAGCTATGCGCTGGTGAAGCGCGATTCACCCGCGAAGCGGTTTTTTCTTGCGCCTGGCATCAGCAGTGGGATCACCGTGAGCATCGTGCTGGTGAGCCTGGCGTACAACCTGTTGCTGCGGCATTTGTGGCAACCCGAAGGCTTCCAGTTCATCGCCGACGAGTTGCTGCACGACGTGATGCCCGTGCTGTTTTTTATCTACTGGTGGCGGTGTGTGCCCAAGGGCAACCTGCACCTCAAGCACATCGGCGGCTGGGTGATTTACCCGCTGGTGTACTTCGCCTATGTGCTGCTGCGGGGGGATTTGCTCGGGCAGTATCAGTACCCGTTCATTGATGTGGGCACTCTTGGTTATCCACAGGTGTTCGTGAATGCGGGGGGCATTCTGGCGGGGTTTGTCGCGATTGCACTGGCAGTGGTGGGGCTGGACAAACTTATCAAGCCCCAGCCCTGATTCATTCTTCTTCGCTGCCTTCGGCACGCCAGTAACCGACGGCCTTGAGGAACGCCTCATTGACCTGGTGCGTGTCCAGCAGCACGCGGCGCACCTGGCGTGATAGCTTGGTTTCGGTGGCCACGAAGCTGTACAGCGAGCCACTGGGCAGCGTCAGTTTGCGCACGGTGTCGAGCAGGTCATCCTGGCCGCGAATCACCCAGATCACCTCGACGTCGGCAGCGCTTTGCAGTGTCTGTTTTTCGGCCGCATTGGCGATCTCGATCACCGCCAGCACCGTGCGCCCGGCCGGCAGCTCTTCCAGGCGGCGAGCGATGGCCGGGATGGCGGTTTCATCGCCGATCAACAGGTAGCTGTCGAAGATATCCGGCACGATCATCGAGCCCCGTGGCCCGCCGATGTACAGGTGTTGGCCGATCTGCGCCTGCTCGGCCCAGGTCGAGGCAGGGCCGTCGCCGTGCAACACGAAGTCGATATCCAGCTCACCGATGCTCAGGTCGAAACGCCGCGGCGTGTAGTCGCGCATGGCCGGTTGCGGCCCGTCGCCCTTGATAGTGAACGTCGGGCTTTCCAGCGCGGCCTGTTCGGCAGCGTTTTGTGGAAACAGCAGCTTGATATGGTCATCGCTACCCAGGCTGACAAACCCGGCCAGTTCTGGCCCACCCAGGGTGATGCGGCGCATGCGTGGGGTGATGTCCACCACCCGCAGCACTTGCAGGCGGCGACGTTTGATTTCGTGGTTAACGCGATGGATGGTTTGTGTATTCATGGGTTTTTCCCGTCGACAATGGCTTGGGCGGTGCCGTTGAGCAGCGTCGCGACACGCACGATTTCTTCCGGGCTCCAGCGCCCGTGGTGCGAATGCAAGGCATGGCGCAGGTTGTGCACCGCCTCGTGGATTTCCGGCGGGCGGTCATGGCCGCGCAGCGCGCGCTTGCTCACATCCATGCGCAGGCGAATACCGTCGAGGGCAACCGTCTGCTCGCTTAAGAAGAGACGACCGGCGTCGGTGATTGTGTAGCGTTTTTTTCCGCCTTCGGTGTCGCCGCTGATCAACTCGCTTTCTTCGAGAAAGGTCAACGTGGGGTAGATCACGCCGGGGCTCGGGGTGTAGGCGCCGTCGAACAGGCTTTCGATCTGGCGGATCAGGTCATAGCCATGGCATGGCTGCTCGGCGATCAGTGCCGGCAGCAGCAATTTGAGGTCCCCGGGGGCAAAGACCCGCGGGCCACGGCCACCGCGTTCGCGGCCGCCGTGTTTTTCGAAGCCTTCGTGGCGTTCGTGGCGAGGGTGATGTTCTCTCATTTCTGTGTTCTCCTGTCTTACTAAGATACAACTTAAGATATATCTTATAAGCCGGGCAAGCACAGCAGACCAACGGTATTCCACGGAAGGTTTCATGCAGCACTACCGTAGTAACTGTCTACGGCTGGCGACCCGGCGTGAGGGGCTAGCGTGGTCGGCTTCACCTGACGGAGCGTCCTGATGACCGCCCAGACTGCAAGCGCCCTGCGCCAAGCCCATATCGAACAGATCCAAACCTTGTTCAACGACCCACCGTCATTGCTGACGGTGGCCCAGGACAGTGCCCAGGCCTATCTGGACCGCTATCTGGCCGCGCTCAATGAGCGCGCCGGGTTGTTGTACATCGCGACACCTGAGGATGCATCCGAGCCTGGCACTTGGCGCTACGCCTCGCTGCCGCAGTTGCTGGTGCAGCGCCTGGCATCCGCCCGGCCGCTGCTGTTGGTCGAGGCCTACCACAGGGGGGTTCGGCGCGTGCGCGAAGTGTTTGAACCCGCCAGGCCGAGCCTTGCCGAGCTGGAACGGTTGATCAATGAATGCGGGGGCTTGTTGCTGGAAGCCTTTGCCCAACGCTTGCAAGCGTGGTGGCGCGCGCCACTGCCGGTGCAGAGCCTGCGTTGGGGGTACTTGTCCGATGAGCTGCTGGGGTTGTTCTATGATGCGCAAACACCGCCGGGCTTCAGTCGAGTACGTCTTGCCGAACTATTCCCCAAGACGCTGTTGCGCCCGACGCGACCCGACCGGCAGTGGAGCCTCGACAGCGCCGTGTTGCAGGTGCACACCGTGCACCTGCAACAGCGCGACCAGGTTTGCACATTGCCTTGGCTGATCCTCGACCGGGCCTTGCCGGAGGGAGGCTCGTCGTTGCTGCTCTACAACCCGGCCGTGGGCATCACGCCTGTCGAGCACCTGGACGATGTCGGCGCGCTGCTGCTGGCAGATGTCGATCCGCCGCCGCAAGGGCAGGTTGCGCAGTGGTTCAGCCGGCCGGTGGAAGGTGATCCCTTTGATGCCTTGGCTGCCACGTATCTGGAGCGCCAGTTGCGTGACCTCGACCGCATCGACCGCCGGGTCCCACGTACACCCCAAGCGTGGCAACAATTGCTGGACGACATCACCGATCCGCTTGCCTGGTTTATCACTCGCCTGAGCCCGCGCCAGCAGCAATTGCGCGCAGGTTTGCCACTGTGGCTGAGCCAGGCCGACGCCGCCGACAGCATCGCCTTCGCGCAGTTGCTGCGGGGCTGGGTGCTGGACGAGCATGACGACGCCGCCCAAGATTTCCTGCAAGGCATTGCGCCGATTGAGCAGTACGCCGCCGACCAATTGCAGGTGTGCTTGAAGCAACAGGCGCTGACGGCAAACATCAAGCCGCAGGATATCCACCTCACGTTCGAACGTGTGATTGCCGCCGCCGTGCCGGTGCCGGGCGGGTTCATCGCGGGTGAAGTCGAACCGGTCACTGTGACTCTGGTGCAACTCGCCCTGGAAAACCTCGCCGGTTTCCCCCATACGTCCAAGTCGATCACTCTCAAGGGGGAAAGTGCCCCGGCATGGTTGACCTACAGTCTGCTCAAGGCCTGCGTCGAGCAGGTTGATATAGGCCAGGCTTACCCGCAACTGATCAAACGCACCCTGGTGGACGACGCCCGTGAAGCCGCCCGTCGTCAACGCGTGTTCAGCCGGCAGTTGCGCAGCCAACTGCCGATGCTCGCGCTGGAATACAAGATCAAGGGGTTGCACGGCCTCACCCGCAACGGTGTGCTGCGCTTGCAGGCCGCGTTGCAGGCCACCCCCGCCCAGCGCCTGGTGGATGGGCAAGGCATGGCCCTGTGGCCGCTGGCATTCCAGGCGGCGCCCGATCAGGCGGCGGACCCGGTCGCCAACCAGTTCATCATCGGGCCGCAGGTCGGGCACGACGGGCCGCACCTGTTGTACCGGCCGTTGCTGAGCCCGGTGGTGCAGGAGTTTGAGTCCCTGGCCGCGCTGTTCACGGCGATAAAGACCCCCGGGTTGCTGCATGACCAGGCACTGACCTGGATGGCGCCTCGGCGCCAGGCGGTGTATGCCAATGGCGGCTTTGACGAACCGCACATCCGGCATTTCCTGCCCACGGATGAGTTCACGGTTTACCGCAAGCCGAGCCCTGCGCAATTGAGCAAACAGGTGGCGACCAGCGACCCGGCGCAGCAGGTATTCGCCGCGACGGCCCACGCACTGGTGGCCCTGGCCGACCGCCAGTCGCAGTCCAATGCCGAGCAGCGGTGGGCCAACTTGAAGCAGCTCGGCTGGCTGCTGTTCGCCAACCTGCTGCCCTTCCTGCGGGGGCCGGCGATGTTATCCGGTTGGCTGTTGCAACTGGTGGACACCACGCAACAGGATATCCATGGCCAGCACCACGACGATCCCCAGGCGCGGGCTGCAGCGGTCATGGATATGCTGGTCAACCTGGTGGCGATCCTGGCGCACCAGGCCACGCCCCATGACGTCCAGCGGCATCTGGACCTGGAGTCTGCGGCCTTTGCGCCCTTGGCGCTTGTCGAACCGGTGCCAGGGCGGCCTGCGCCGACACGTATCCCGCCGCCCGCGATGTTCAGCGCACCCCTGGGGTGGGCCAACGCGCGGGATACATTGACGCCGGCGATGCAGGCACGGCTTACGGCCTTGAGCCTGAAGGCCTTGCCCAGGCCCTGGCCGACTGGCTTGCCACACGCCGAGGCCAGCGGACCGTGGCAAGGTCTTTTGCGGGTGGTGTTACCCGACGGGGTGCAGTGGCAAGCGCTGGTGCGCGGGCATCTATACCGCGTGCGGATACAGCAGCGCCAGGTGCGGGTGGTCAGTGCCTCGGGCGATACCTTCGGGCCCTGGCTCAAGCAGGTGGGTCACGGTCAATGGGACATCGACCTCGGCCTGCGCCTGCGGGGCGGCGCGGCCGACTCGGCCTTGCAGCAAGCGCGGCAAACTGCGAGCACGCAACGCGAAAGCCTGACACTCGCTTACCAGCAAGCGCAGGCAGACCAGACCCGGGCACGCCGGGCGATGGCCGTGGCCCGTACGGTCTTCGAACAACCGACGGGTGCCATCGATGCGCAGCGTCGCGCCGAAGCCCGGCAGCGCTACCACCAGGAAGCCCGGCAAGCGCTCGGCTTTGCCCGGCAGGAATTGCTGACCCTGCGGGCACTGCGCGAACTGGCCCCGCGTCCTCGCTATGAAGAAGAGCTGTGCGGTGCCCTGGAATCGGTAGTGCTGAGCACCCAACTGCTCGGCTCGCTGGCGCGCGAGCAGATCGTGGCCGTCAATGCACGGCTCGAACCGGTCTTCAAACAGCTGGAAGATGAAACCGAAGAGCAAGCCCAATCGGCTATCAACTGCGAGGCCCATGGGGCGCTGGGGCAGGGCCTGCGTGAACTGGCGGACGTGCACGACCACGCGATCGAGTGGCGAACCCTGGAGGACCGTTACCTGGACGAGCTCCAGCAGGTTCCCCGGCTGGGTCGCGACAAGGCAGAGGCGTTGACGGGGGGCTTGCCCGCACGGCCATCGGTCCAAGAGCTGCTGGCCCTGCAATTCACCACGTTGTGGAGCATCGCCATCGACGTTGCGGGGCCGCCCCTGGAGGATGACTTTTTTGCCAGCTTGAGCGAGACCATTGACCGTGCACGTCGCGCCAATCGCTCCCTGGCTGACTTGCACAACCTGTCGGCCACCACCCAGGAGCGCATCGAAGTGCTGGAAAACGTGGATCAGGTCTATGCGCAAACCGATGATCAGATCGAGTTCTGGCGAGCCATGGAACCGGACAAGTTCAATGTGCCGTACCTGCAAAGACTCCAGGAGCTGTTGAGCCGCTTGCACCGGCACATCGAACGCCAATTGACCGAACTGCAATTGCCGGCTGAACCCCATGCGAAGCCCAAGGCCAAGCCGGCGCTGCCGGTGCCTGGTGCGCGGCGCAAGAAACTCATCCGCACACGTAATCGCGACCTGTATGTGGCACAACTGAGCGAGGCGCCTGGATTGCCAGGCAGCGAAACTGCCGAGTTACGGGAGGACTCGGGCCAGGTCATTGCCTCGTTCACCGAAGCCGAGGATGGCGTGTGGGATGCCAAGCCAAGGCCAGCGGTACGGCGGCCCAACCGGGAATTGAGCAGCTTGATGGCCAAGGGCGAAGCGTTGCTGGGCAGTGTCGAGCGAGCTATCGAGCAGGTGGACAGTATGGTGAGTACAGTCAATCAGCCATCCAGCTTGCAACACCTGCTGGAGTCCCAGGCCAACAGTCGGCGCTGGATGGCCGAGGACATCGGCAAGAAGCTCAACGTACTCGACACCACGCGGTTGGCGGTGGTGCAGCGCGCCCAGGCCCAGGCCATGATCGGTCGACTGCACGCCGCCGTGGCGAGCCTGGAGGCCGCAGGGCTGGACGCTCGAATACGTGCGAGCAAATTGATGCGGATGAACCGGGATATCCCGGACACCCTGGAATTCCTGCATCGCCAGCATGAGGTGCGGATTACCCGGCAAGGGGCACGGGTAGCCCTCAAAGGGCACAAGAATGACTACCTGCAGGTCTACCAGATCGCCGATAGCACCACCGGCAAACCACTGTGTTTTGCGCATTTCCACTACCGGGCAGAGAGGGCGCTGGACGAGCATTTCAGCGCTGCTCATTTCAAGAGCCCCGAGCAGGAACACCTGGGGCGTCAGGACCAGGCCGAAGTGGAAGCCGAGATGTTCACACGGATTCGCCGGGGGCAGACCGGCAAGGTGAAACCCATACCGGAAATCGAGCGACCGGGAATTTCGCTGGCCATGGCCCGACGCCTGTTTTTCAGCCTTGACTGAGCCCCGTGCTTGCCAGGCATAAGGTCTGGCTGCCGGGCTGCAAGTAAGGCAGGAGCAACGGCGCCATACCCTTGAGCACTTGCACCGGCAGTGCCGAGGTGAAGGTGAAATGCTCGGCGGATTGGCCGGGGACAAACGCGGTCAAGGTGCCGAAGTGGTGCTCGCCCAGGTAGAACACAAACGTGGCGGTGCGGTTGATCGACTTGGAACTCAGGATCCGCCCACCAGCGCCGATGGCTTCGATGCGGTTATCGCCGGTGCCGGTCTTGCCACCCATGGCCAGCGGCGTGCCGTCGGCCAGCTTGAAACTGCCGGCGACGCGTTTGGCGGTGCCGGCATCCACCACTTGGGACAAAGCGGCGCGCAGGGCTCTGGCGACCTCGACCGGGATCACCTGCTTGCCGGGGGCCGGGTCGTTGACCAGGTGCGTTTCGTACGGGGTGCCAGCGGCAAACAGCAGGCTATCGATGCGCAGCACCTTGGGGCGCACGCCATCGTTAAGGATGATCCCCATCAGCTCCGCCAGGGCGGCCGGGCGATCCCCGGAGCTGCCGATGGCGGTCGCCAGGGACGGCACCAAATGATCGAAGGGGTAACCCAGGGCCTGCCAGCGCTGATGGATATCGAGGAAGGCCTCGATCTCCAGCATGGTGCGAATGCGGCTGTCGCGCGCACTCTGGTGGCGGCTCTTGAACAGCCAGCTGTAGACCTCCTGGCGTTCGAACTGACTGGCCTTGACCACCTCGCTGAACGTCGCCTCGGGATGGTTGAGCAGGTAGCCGAGCAACCACAGGTCCAGCGGGTGCACCTTGGCGATGTAGCCTTGGTCGGGCAAATCGTAGGTGCCCGGGCCGTAGTCCTTGTAGAGTTTTTGCAGGCGTTCGTCGGTGAGCTTTTCGTTGGTTTTGACGCCGGTCAGGTGTGAGCGCACAAACAGGTTGAAGCTCTCCTGGCTGGCGGCGGGCAGCAGATAGCGGTGCACGGCGGCCAGGCGGATCGGCGTGGGGCGCAGGCTGTCGAGGAAGGTGTCGAGGCGGGCCTGGGTGTCTTTCTTCTGGTACTTCTTCCAGAACTTGCGCAGGAACGTGGTGCCTTCGCGGTCAGCGAACCCAGCGAGGTATTCCTGACGGCGCGGGTCGCTGTCGTCCTTGAGCAGTTCGGCGCTGTTGTTCTCCCCTGAATAAGTGACATAGCGCACCACATCACGCATCAGCCGAATGAACGGCAGGTTGATCGACTCGCGCAAGGCGTCGCGCAGGGTCGGGCTGCGGCCGTTGTCCTGGCTGCGAAAGTTGTGGAAGCTGTGCAAGCCGCCGCCGGTAAAAAAGCGCTCGCCGGGGCTGGCCGAGTAGGTGCGATCCAGTGCCGCGTCGAGCATCACGGCCAGGGACTTGTCCGGGGCCTGGATCAGGTAATCGAGGGCCCAGCGGCTCAGGCGGTCCTGGTCGTCGACCGTGACTTTTTTCAGCGCGGCGGGGGTTTGTGCGGCGTACTTGGCGTGCAGCTCGGCGATGATTTGCAGGTAGGTGGTGAGCACCCGCAGCTTGGCGGTGGAGCCCAGCTCCAGCTTGCTGCCTTCGTTGATGTCGAAGGGTTGGTCGGTGTTGTCGGTCTGTACCCGCACTCGTGAACCGTCCGGAGTCAGTTCGAACAGGGTGAAACTGTAGCGCACCTGGGCAGTACTGGCGGGGGTGAGCAGACGCTCGCCGAGCAGGCCGATCTGGCGGGCATACTCGGGGTCGGCCAAGTGCCGGAGATAATCGCTGACCTGGCTTTGCAACTGCGCTTGCAGGGTGCTGGTGGCCGAGAGGTCGAGGCGATCGAGGTCGTACAGCGGCCGGTCGAGCAGGGCGGCCAGACGGCCACGGGCGACGCTGATGCCTTTGTTGGTCTCGATGGGTTGTACTGTGGGATGTTGCTGCCAGTCGCGGTAAGTGACTTTTGCAGTGAGCGCTGCCCGCAACAACGCCGGCTCGATCACACCGTTCTGGGCCAGCAGGCGCAGGTGGCTGTCGGTGAGTTGTGCCAGTTCCTCGCGCCCCTTGGCCAGGTAATGCGACGGTCGCCGCTGGGCAATGATCAGTGACAACACCTCACGCAGGGCCAGGCCCTGCTCGGCGCTGACGGGGCCGACCAGCGCCTGGTTGACCTGGTTGAAATCCGCGCCGTACCACACCCGCAATCCCTCGGCCATGCCGTGCACTTCACCATGCCCCGGCACCGCCGACAGCGGCACGCTGTTGAGGTAGTCACGCACAATGTTCTGCCGCGCCGGCAGGGTCTCGGGCCCGTCGTGGTACGCGCGCACGGCGGCGGAAAACATCTGTCGCAGTTTCTCCCCGCCGGACAGGGTCAGCCCATCCGGCGAGTGACGATATTTCTCCAGTTGAGTGGCCAAGGTGCTGCCACCTGCGCTCTGGCCGGGCAGGTGCAACAGCTTGGCGACTTGCGACCAGGCTGCCTTGGCGAAGCGCGGCCAGTCCACGGCGGGGTTGGCCTGGGGTTGGGCGGGGTCAAGCAGCTCACGGTTTTCGATGAACAGCAGGCTGTTCACGACCAGAGGCGGGATGGCGGCGAAGCTTGAATACAACTGTTGCGGGTAGTCGTATTGGTACAACGGAACGGCGCGGCAATCGGTGATGGACAGCCCGGCCTGGATTTTCTCGGCGTAGGGCACAAACAGGCCCTTGGCGCTGTAGTCCATCAGGGCAGGGGAAAACCGTGCCTGGGCCTCGATCACATAGCCACGCTTGAGCAAGCGCGGCAGGAAGGCATCAAGGTCGCTGTAGCCCAGGCGACGATCGAACGGGCCGGCACCGGGATAGACGATTGCATCGCTGGGGCCGGACCTGACCTCGTAGGTCAGGTCGCGGGCCAGGCGGCTCAGTTCCTGGGCCTGCAGGCGCGAAGTGCGCATCTCTTTGGCGGCGGCAAACCCCAGGGCGATCAGCGCCATCAATACGATCAAGCCGAACAGGCGACGCCCATGGCGCGGCCTGGGTTTGCTTTCGGGTAAAGGCGCTGTGTCCGAACTGCCTTGTAGTTTCGCAGCCTTGGTCGATTCGGTTTGCCACAGTGCGCCCATAGTCGATTGATCCATTCACGCAGATTGATCGGACTTGCTTGAAGCGTAGTCGCTGGGCGCTGTTTGTGAGGGAAATGTGCTTTTCGAGTGAGAATCATCTGACGCTTGCGTAGTACGGTGCCCGACGCGACGTTTTGTCGCTCAGAGTAGGTCAGATGCTCCTGTTAAATTGCAATCCGGCGGGTACTTCCACTAAATTGCCTCGCTTTTATAGTGAAAGACCCTGCTCCGGGCTTTTTATACTGCACGCCCCGCTGATCTTGCCTGGCAAGAAGGGCCCGTCCATGAGGCGGCTCCGGTCTCGGCAAGGACGCAGGCTTACCGGCCCGCGCCCTGGAGACTCGACGGACAATCCAATAACAAAATGAGGTTGTACCCCTATGCCAGTCGGCAACCCACTGCCCCATGGCGAGACCGCTCAAGGCGGCCCGCTCAAACGCGAACTCGGTGAACGGCATATCCGCCTGATGGCGCTGGGCGCCTGTATCGGCGTCGGCCTGTTCCTTGGCTCGGCCAAGGCCATCGAAATGGCCGGCCCGGCGATCATGCTGTCGTACATCATCGGTGGCCTGGCGATCCTGGTGATCATGCGCGCCCTCGGCGAGATGGCCGTGCACAACCCGGTCGCCGGTTCGTTCAGCCGTTATGCCCAAGACTATCTCGGCCCATTGGCGGGCTTTCTCACCGGTTGGAACTACTGGTTTTTGTGGTTGGTGACCTGCGTCGCGGAAATTACCGCCGTGGCGGTGTACATGGGCGTCTGGTTCCCGGATACGCCGCGCTGGATCTGGGCCTTGGCTGCACTGATCAGCATGGGCACCATCAACCTGATTGCGGTCAAGGCGTTCGGTGAGTTCGAGTTCTGGTTCGCCTTGATCAAGATCGTCACCATCATTGCCATGGTCATCGGTGGCGTCGGCATCATCGCCTTCGGCTTCGGCAATGACGGCGTGGCCCTGGGGATTTCCAACCTATGGGCCCACGGCGGCTTCATGCCCAATGGCGTGCAGGGCGTGTTGATGTCGTTGCAGATGGTGATGTTCGCCTACCTGGGCGTGGAGATGATCGGCCTCACCGCCGGTGAAGCGAAGAACCCGCAGAAGACCATTCCCAGCGCCATCGGCTCGGTGTTCTGGCGCATCCTGTTGTTCTACGTGGGCGCGCTGTTCGTGATCCTGTCGATCTACCCGTGGAACGAGATCGGCACCCAGGGTAGCCCGTTCGTGATGACCTTTGAACGCCTGGGCATCAAGACCGCCGCCGGCATCATCAACTTCGTGGTGATCACCGCCGCGCTGTCATCGTGCAACGGCGGCATCTTCAGTACCGGGCGCATGCTCTACAGCCTGGCGCAGAACGGCCAGGCGCCGGCCACGTTCGGGGAGACCTCCAGCAACGGCGTGCCGCGCAAGGCGCTGTTGTTGTCGATCTTCGCCTTGCTGCTGGGCGTATTGCTCAACTACCTGGTGCCGGAAAAAGTCTTTGTGTGGGTCACCTCCATCGCCACGTTCGGCGCGATCTGGACCTGGCTGATGATCCTGCTGGCCCAGCTCAAGTTCCGCAAAGGCCTGAGCCCCGCCGAACGGGCAGGGCTCAAGTACCGCATGTGGCTTTATCCGGTCAGTTCCTACCTGGCCCTGGCGTTCCTGGTGCTGGTGGTGGGCCTGATGGCGTACTTCCCGGATACCCGCGTGGCGCTGTATGTGGGCCCGGCGTTCCTGGTGCTGCTGACCGTGTTGTTCTACGTGTTCAAGCTGCAGCCGTTGAACACCGCCCAGGGTGCCACGCGCTCGGCGTGATGCTCAATTGACCTGCTGTTGTGCCAGTTGCGCCGCTTCGGTCAACTGGCGTACCAGGCGATTACGTTCGGCAATCTCCAGCTCCACCAGGGATTGCCGACGGTCCAGGTAGGCCTCCGAGCGCCTGTCCGGGATCTCCTGGTTCAGGCTGTTCAACTGGTGACTGACTACGTTCTCAATGGTCGAGAAGGGCTCCGGGTAACTGCGGGCCAGGTATTCGATCCAGAATTCCTCCATCAATAACGAGTTCTGCGCCGCCTGGGTGTTGCTCAGGGCCTCCAGGGTACGACGGGCAGCAGCGATGTCCTGTTCATCGACCCATTCCTCCACCGCATACAGCATTTCTTCGCGACGGATCGGCAGTTGGAATTGCGCGCGAAAACGTAGCCGGTAGTACAGCTTCACTTCCGCATCGTCCGGTTCCACCCCTGCTTCGCGCAGGTTTTGGATGTGTCTCTCGGCCAATTGATCCACCTGGCGCAGGTAGAACAGCTGTCTGGCCAGGTTCAGCAGTTCACGGTCGGCCTGGTTGCTGCCGGCCTGGGACCGGGCCTGGTGAACGATGTGTTCGATTTCCATATTGATAAACGCCAGGATGGCGCCGTCGCCGCAGGTGCCGTCGAGGTAGGTGTTGAGAAACACCCGCTCGCGCAGTTCGGTGGATTGCCCCATGGCATCGAGCAGGTGCCAGACCCGTGCGGTCAGGGCCTGCTGGCTGGCCGGGCTGTGGGTGTAGGCATACGACTGGGGCAGATCGCGCAGCACCCGGAACGTGTCATCCGGGCTGGCACCCTCGTTGTTGCGCAACTGCTCCCACAAGGTCTGTCGTGAGGCGTGCTGCTCGACAGGCACGCCGGCCAGCCAGCGGCTGAAGTCAATCGACATGGCCTGCTGGTGCAAGATGCCCGGCAACGTTCCACCTATGACAATCCCGGTGCGATGGCGATAGTCGCGGATCCTGGCCAGGGTGGTCTCGCTCAAGGGATTGTCATGCAGGACGGTGTTGCGGTTGGTCGGCCCCATGCGCACATCGGAAAATACGGCGTCGGGAATCGTGGTCAAGCGGTTTTCCTGCAACAGCAGGTGGCGCAGACTGCTGCGGCTTTCGGCGCCGATGGGCCAGTGTTCAATGTTGGTCTGGCGCAGCGCCAGTACTCGCAGGCGGCTCATGCGCGAGATGTCCGGCGTCAGCCCCAGGGGGTTGCCATCCAGATGGAGCTCGTTCAGTCGGGTCATGCTGGCCAGCCGCTGGCGGGATTCGCCTGTCAGTACGATCGCGTTGTCGCGCAAGTCCAGGTGCTCAAGCTGGGTCATCTGGGTCAGACTGGTGGGCAGCTCACTGAGCATGCAGTCGATCTTCAAGTGGGTCAGCCCGGTGAATTTGCCGAGGAACGCGTTGCCTGTCGGCGGGAAGGTGTCGCCGTCGATCCGCAGGTATTCAATATGCTCGAAACCTTGGGTACTCAAGATGAAGTCAGGGTCGGGCAGGCTGTTGCCGTTCAGGCGCAGCAGCAGTTGATGCGTGTCGAACAAGCCTGAGTCACTCTCGTATGCCACACGGCTTTCCTGGCGCCAGGCGCGCAGTATGCGATCGGCGAGCTGGCGGCGTACACCGTAGTTCCAACCCACCGGGTCGGTGGCCGGGTTATCGACGGCCTGGGCTGTTTCGATCCAGCGCTGCAATTCGAATTGCAGGGACTGATACTCGGCCTTGCGCCGTTGCAGTTCGATCAAGGCCGCCGGCTCGCTCATGTCCAGGCTGTCAATCAGTTCCCGTGCGCGGAACTGGCTGAAGCTGGGATAGAGTTCGCGCACCTTGCTCACCAGGTCCACCGGTTGGTTCCCACTGAACGGCCAGAGCCCCCGTAGCGAGAACGGATAGGCGATGAATGAACTGTCGACCCGCATCGGCGGTTGCAGCCAATACGGGATATGGGGCAGGCCGAGCAGTTCCTTGATAGCGATGCGCTGGTTCAGCGCCAGTTCGGCGATGGTGTGTTGCACCGGGGACAGGTCGCCGCCATCGACGATCCCCAATGCCTTGCACTCGGCGTCCGACAGCAACAGGCTGATGGCATTGAGCAAGTCGCTGCCGACCTCGGCAGGCTCATTGAGCAAGCGGCCCTGCTTGTCGTAGGCGTGGAACCCACCGTTGAACCGGGCGAGTGTGCGCCGGTCGATGCCGGCAGGCTGGCCCGCGCTTTCCAGCAGGCGACCGTTGGCGTTGCCGTCGTGAATGTCCAGGCGCAGTTGCGGCGGCCAGCCAGGCAGATCCTTGAGCAGGTGCAGGGTGATTTTTTCGCTGTCGGGGTTGGCCAGGGTCTTGAGGTAGAGGCCCTCGAAGGCGCGATTCAGGCGCACGTCATGGGTGGTGAGCCGAGCCTGTTCGGCCAGGCGCAGGCCGACTTGGCTGTGATCCCGCAGTTGCTTGAGCTCCTGTGGGCTGGCCTGTTCGAGGATGGCCGTGACCGCACTGCGGGGCATGTGTGGAAAACGCGATTTGAAGCGCTGTTCCAGCACGTTGCCGCCTTGCTCGCTTTGGGCATACAGGTTGTCGAACAATTGCGCGCGTTCATGGTAGGCATGCTCGGCAATTTTCTTCGCCAGTTTGAACAGACGCTCTTGCTCGGAGGCCGGCCGTTCACCGAGCAGTGCGCGGATCAGCGCATCGTTGCGTACCAGCTTTTTCAATGGTTCGCGGCTGCGGCTTTCGGCCTCGGTAAGGCGTATGGTCTCGGCCGAAGGGTTGCGCGTTGCGGGGTATTGGCGAATCACCGTGCCATTGCTGTCGACGATCTCCAGGCGGTGGCTGCCAGGCCAATTGGGCAGGCGGCTGGCGAGCAGCAACTGCAGGGAAGGTCGGGCATTCTGCGTGGCGGAGTAGGTGCTCATGGCCTGGATAAAGTGCAGGATGTCGCGCTCGATGCGAAAGCGTTTGCACGTGTCTTCCAATAACGGCGGCGGTGCCTGGTGGGTGCTGTGCACCTCGCGCAGCGCGCGAGCAGGCGTGCCCGTGATTCTTAGGATGCGCGTGGCGGTGCGCTCGTCGACGTTGTACTCCTGGGCGCCCAGGCGATAGAGCAGGCGATGGTCGCTCCAGGTCATCGGGTTTTCGCTGGACAGCCGCCAGGCGCCACGCCCGTTGTGTTCCAGCAGCGGCGTATCGACGCCGACCTTGCTGGGGTGCTTGAGCCGCCACTTCAACACGCGGGTGTCAAACTCGATCGGGTACAGCGAGCCGTAGAGCGGCAACAGGTGCTGCCCGTCCAGATCGTAGAGACCCTTGGCGTTGGGCTGCGCACCCGTTGGCAGTACCCCATCGTATTCGTACTGGCGCAGCGAAAGGTCGAGCAGGCTGACATAGCCGCGCGGGCTGCGTTGGGCACTCATCAGATTGCCGAGTGTGTTACGCAGCCCCCGTGCATCAGAGGCTGATTGCATGCCCAGTTTCAGCCGCTCGTGGGGTTGCAGCACCGAGCCGATCGCCAGGTAGAAACTGTCGACGGCCGGCGACACCGGGATCGGCCCGCCGTTGCGCATGTCGTACGCTTCATAGCGGCCCTGGCCGTAATGCAGCAGCTCGACCGTGGTGTCGTCGGGGCCTGTGGATACATAGCGTGGGGCGGCCTGGTCGGTGGCCATTTCAGTGACGACGAAGTGCCGATCCAGGAGGTCGCGCAGCAGGTTGGCGGCGAACTCCCGGGCCCATTGATCGTTGTCGGCATGGAACACGCGCGGGTGGTACAGGCTGTCGAGGGCCACATCGATACGCAGCGCGGCGCGGTGATGTTCCAGGTGGTCACGTACCGGCTGCGGCAACGAACCATTTTGCTCGAAGGTCGCCTGCTGGTTCGCGTTCAAAGGCACTTCCTCCAGCAGCTGTGCCAGGTTGGCCGGGGTCAGTGGGGTGAACCTGTCGCGCAGTTTGCGCAGCACGGGCGTGATGGGCACCAGCGGTGGGGCGACCTTCAGCGGGGTAAAGGCGCGCGCGGCATCCCCGGCGGGTACTTCGTGCCGGGCGTATCCGGCATGCCGGTACAACGCACTGAACAGTGCCAGTCGGTGGGTCTGGGCCAACTCGCTGATTTGCAGGCGCACCCGGGCGATGCGTTGAGCAGGGGTCAGGTTCGGGCTGCCTTCCCTGCCCAGTAGCGAATTTGCAGGCTGTTGATTGATGATCAGCTCGAACAGTTGCTCTTGGGAGGTGACCGTCGTGTCGGCGCCGTCGAGGGCGATATAGGTGCCATCGTCACGGCGTTTGAGTTGGGTGATGCTGCCTGTGGCCGGTGGGGTGTCCGTAGTGGCATAGGTTTCGATGAGGGCGCCTTGGGCGTCATACACCTGGATGGATACCTCGCTGGGCCACCCAGGCACTTGCGTCAACAGGCACAGCACGGCGCCATCGGCATGGGGCGGCATGTAGCCGCGTCGGTGGAAGTCGCTGATCAACTGGTCGATCACCCGGTCGACCTGCAAGCGCCTGACCCCTTCGATCAGGTTGATGGGCGCAGGCTCCCCGGCCCATACGCTGTCCAGGGTGCTGCGGCTGGGCGCAATGCTGCGCAACATGTGGTCCATGTCGACCCTGGGCACCGGGCTTGAACCATTGGGCAGCATGCGCTCGATCAGTTGGATGTCCGACAGGGTGTGGGCATTCTTCAGGTCCAGGGTCCAGGCTTGCAGGGCCGGGTTGAACACGATTGGCGGGGCGGCATTGCTGCCGTTTTCCTGTTTGAGCACAAACCCCAGGGCCTTCGGGTCATGGTCGACTTCAACGACCCGTTGCTGTTCGCCATGTTTCAACCACGCGTACTGCCTGCCATTGATCTGGTAGACGCCCTGCGCGTTTGGCGTCTGCCCGTTGAGCAGGTTTTGATCAAGGATCGCGTACGTGCCGATGTCCGGTTTCCATAGAACATCGGTACCGTCGCTGCGGGTCAGCTTCTGCGGGTTGCCCAAGCGTTGCAACAAACCCTGGATGCGCTGCCGGTGCACCCGGCCGGCCGTGGAGATCAGCAGGCCGTTGATCGCCAGGTCCGCCACATCCACCATGGCGGCGGCCAAGTCGTTGGCCTGGCCTCTGGCGATTTCGTTGAAGCCGATGATGACGCTGTAGGTCAGGCTGCCAAATACCACCGCCTGCATCACCCGGTTCAAACCGGTGACACCACCGGGCATGGGTGTCAGCAGCAGCTGCAGGATTTCGTCGGCAATCGCTGCGGCGCCCGCCATCACGGCTTGCAGGTCACGGGTTGAGCGACCGGTCGCCAAGGTGGCGAGGTTGGCTTGGTAATGCTGGACGTGGCGGTAGGTGAGGGCTTGCGCCAGGCTTTCGGTGCGCCCGTGTTTCGGGTCTGGCGTGAAGCGCAGGCCGTCCAGGGTCTTGGCCGGGAACAAGCGGTGGAAGGTGTCGTACAGGAAGCCCGCGGCGGCACTCAGGTTTTCCGGGCGCTGCTCACTGGCGTCCAGGCGTTTGAACCCCTGCATTTCGGTCATCGGCAGTTGCCGTGAAAACCAGCCCAGGTCGTGCCTGCGATGGCCGTC
Source organism: Pseudomonas allii (assembly GCF_055380095.1). NCBI lineage: Bacteria > Pseudomonadati > Pseudomonadota > Gammaproteobacteria > Pseudomonadales > Pseudomonadaceae > Pseudomonas > Pseudomonas allii. Next base: position 1,250,865 of record NZ_AP039450.1, read on the forward strand.
CTTGAGTTGTTGCATGAAGTGGGCGTTGGCAGCGTTGGCGTCCGCGTGATAGTGCATTGCGCCACCGGGACGAAACGGGAAATAAGACACCACCCCGAGGCTGCCCACGCGAATCAGCAACAGGGGCACCGGGATGGTCTCACCGGACGGCACGAACGGCACCGCTGGCAGTAGCGTGACGCCGGTGCTCATCCCCAGTGTTTCAAATTCCAGTGCCGGGCCACTGCCGTCGATGGCCTGGGTCAGGCGGTCGTAGAGTTCCCGGGTGAGCCCGGTGACGGCACGGTTTCGGTAAGCTTCCAAGGCTTCGAACCTGAGGTTTGCGAGGGTGCTCTCGTGCAGCAGCCGTTGCAGTTTTCCGTCCTTGCCCAAGGTCGCCCTGAGGGTGGTATCCAGCTGCCCGCCGAGGTCCAGGTCGCGGGCGATGTCGACAAAGGCTTTGACGGTCAGCTTGGGGTTTTCATTGCCCGTCAGGTAGGCGGCATCGATGAAGGTGGTCCCCGAGCGCTGCGGTGTGCTGGTGGCGAAGTCGAAATTCAGGCAGGCCGCCTCCCACAACGACAGGCTGGACACGTGGGAGCGATACTTCCACTCGTCGTAGGCGCGGCGAAAGCGCCGCAGGTTCGGCGAGAGACTGGTGGTGCTGGTGCGCGGTTCCCAGGGCAGTGGCGCCTGCACTTCCTCCAGATAGCGGGTGTGCAGGAACACGTGCAGAGGGTCCTGATTGCCGATGCGCTCGCGCAATCGGGCCAGCCCCTGGGTCTTGAACGTGTTGATCAGGTTGCGGTTTTCGGACTCCACTGCGGTAAGCGCCTGGAGCGCTTCGCGTTGCAGCCTTACATAAGTGCGCTGTTGGTCCGGGGTGAGGCTGTCGAGTGTGCGCGTGAGGGTGCGCCGGATCTGTTCCAGGGCTTGTTGTTGGCCCCAGGCGTCGCTCGATTGCAGGTTGCCCGACAGACCGTTGAGCAGTTGATGGGTTGGCATGGACCATTTCCTTTCACCGTTGAAGTGGAAGGAAATGGAATCACCCTGCCGGTTTTACCGGGCGCTACCTATGTAGCGCGGGCTTGGGGGCCGAGTCCAGGCGCTTGAGCATGTCCAGCCAGACGGCGAGGCCCGCCATCAACAGCGCACCGGCCACGGCGGTGGTCAGTTGCATGGCCACTGCATCGTTGGCCAAGGCGTTGAGCATGTCTGCCAAGGGCGCCAGCACCACCCCCAGGCAGAACACTTCCAGGGAATAGCGGCCCATGCGGCAGACCTCAGTGGCAACACGGTTCTGCGTCCAGCCGTGGTGGGGCAACAGCTTCGCCGTGACGTAGGCCAGGGCGAGGAAGTGCAAGAGCCGTACCGGTGACAAATCGGTCTTGCTGATCGGGTACAGCCACTCACTGAGCCACGCCGGCATCCATGCGTCGTGCACTTCGGGCCAGCGCCACGACAGGGTGATCACCGCTGCCAGCAACACATACAGGGCGCACGCGACAAACAGCGGCTGGCGCGACAAGGGGCGTACCTGCACCGGTTTTGGCCGCTGGCTGTACACCGCTGCCGCGCCGCCAAGCACGAACAGCAACTGCCAGGTGACCGGGTTGAAATACCACACGCCGTCAGCAATCGCGCGCAGGTTCCAGCCCATCCACGGCGCCATCAAGTAGATCGCCAGCGACACGGCCACCACGGCCTCGACCTTGCGCATCATCATCGGCAGCACCAGCGGCAGGCCGCCCAACAGCACGATATACAGCGGCAGCGGGTCCATCAGGTTGGGTTTGAAGCGCAGCAGCAGTTCGTCGGTCAGCGCCTGCTGCGGGTGGGTGACGAAGTGCGTCAGGCCCATCTCCTCGACCAGGTCGCGGGTTTCCACATGGCTGTTGGCAAAGAACACGATGCCCATCAGCAGCGCCAGCAAAAAGATATGCACCACGTACAGCACCCAGGTGCGTCGCAGGATTTTCAAGCTGGCCAGCCAGTAGCCGTCGCGCAGCAGGATCTTGCCGTAGGCGAGCACGGCGGCAAAGCCGGCGAGGAACACGAACACCTCCGCCGCGTCGCTGAAACCGACGTTGCGCAAGGTGATCTGGCCGAGAGGGTTGTGGGGGACGTGATCCCAGAAAATGAAGATCAACGCCAGGCCCCGAAAAAAATCGATGCGTGGGTCGCGTCCGTCAGGCATGGCTACGGGCTCTTGAATATCAGGTTTAACAAGGACAGGTGAGCGTGGGCGTTGTCGTACGCCGCACGCCGGGCGGGCGCAGGTTGGCGGTATTTGTAAGCAATTGCAAAGGTTGGATATTACTGAATGTCTCTAGACATCAATGATGACCAGCGTGCCATGGCTGCCGGCGAGCATGCGTGGGCGATACCGGCTTCCGCCCGGCCCAGCTGCGTCGATCTCCAACTGTCCGGCAGTTGCCCGGCGATGGCAGCGAAGTCTAGTAACGGCATGTGAATCTCCTTGTTTCAACGATGCCGTCGATGGTCCGGTTCAGCGGTGAGGGTCGCTATCTTGATGTTACGCGGCGCTGGCTTCGTGGGGTTCGAAGCTATCCGCCCGCGCCATCTGCCACATCCGCGAATAGAACTCGCCGTTCACTTCCCCTGTGAGCAGTTCGCCGGGCTTGAGGAACACATGCAATTGCGAGAACAGCTTGATCTCGGTCGCCGACATACGCCGCACCAAATGCTTGGCCGACAGTTGCGACGGATGCTCCAGGCCCGCCGCCGCGAGCATTTCCGCCAGGGCCTTGAGGGTGTTGCGGTGGAAGTTGAACACGCGCTGGGCCTTGTCCGGCACCACCAGGGCACGCTGGCGCAGCGGGTCTTGAGTCGCCACGCCGGTCGGGCATTTGTTGGTGTGGCAGCTTTGCGACTGGATGCAGCCAATGGCAAACATGAAGCCGCGCGCCGAGTTGGCCCAGTCGGCGCCGATGGCCAGTACGCTGGCGATATCGAACGCGCTGACGATCTTGCCGCTGGCGCCGAGCTTGATCTTGTCGCGCAGGTTCAGCCCCACCAGGGTGTTATGCACGAACAGCAGGCCTTCACGCAGCGGCACGCCGATATGGTCGGTGAACTCCACCGGCGCGGCGCCGGTGCCGCCTTCCTTGCCGTCGACCACGATAAAGTCCGGGAGGATGCCGGTTTCGAGCATGGCCTTGGCGATGCCCATGAATTCCCACGGGTGGCCCAGGCAGAACTTGAAGCCTACCGGTTTGCCGCCGGACAGTTCACGCAGTTGGGCGATGAACTGCATCAGTTCGATCGGCGTGGAAAACGCGCTGTGACGCGACGGTGAGATGCAGTCTTCGCCCATCAGGATGCCGCGTGTGTCGGCGATTTCCTGGGTGACCTTGTGCTTGGGCAGGATCCCGCCGTGGCCGGGTTTGGCGCCCTGGCTCATCTTGATTTCGATCATGCGCACTTGCGGGTTCTGCGCCTGCACGGCGAAGCGCTCCGGGTCGAAACGGCCATCGCTGGTGCGGCAGCCGAAATAACCGCTGCCCAGTTCCCAGGTCAGGTCGCCGCCGTTTTCGCGGTGGTAGGGGCTGATGCTGCCTTCGCCGGTGTCGTGGGCGAAGTTACCGAGCTTGGCGCCCTGGTTCAGCGCACGAATCGCGTTGGCGCTCAATGAACCAAAGCTCATCGCCGAGATATTGAACACCGAGGCCGAGTACGGCTGCGTGCACTGCGGGCCGCCGACCATCACGCGAAATGCGCTGGGGTCGCTGAGCGGTGCCGGGCGCATGGAGTGGCCGATGAATTCGAAGCCCGACTGGTACACGTCGATCAGGGTGCCGAAGGGTTTGTCGGCGCTTTCGTTCTTCGCCCGCGAGTAGACCAGCGAGCGCTGGGCGCGGGAGAAGGGCAGGGCGTCGCTGTCGGATTCGAGCAGGTACTGGCGGATCTCCGGGCGGATGGCTTCCACCAGGTAGCGGATATTGCCCAGGATCGGGTAGTTGCGGCGCACGGCGTGGGGGCTTTGCAGCAGATCGAAGAGACCGATCAGGCTCAACACGCCGGTGACCACCGTGATCGGCCACAGCCATTCGTGTTCGATAAAGGGGAGGCTGGCAAGGGTGAACATGACGCACACGGCAAAGAAGGCGTAACGGCTTAGCAAGGACAGGCTCATACGGTTTCCTTGGGTTCAGACTCTTTTGGTCGGTACGGCATTCTGCGCCTGTAAGGAAACCCTAGACAACCTGTGGGAATGTTCAATTTGACATGTTGGGTGAGACGGACTGGCCCGATATAGAGAGCTTGCGGCTATCAGTGACTTCGAAGTGGGCCCGGTTGTCGGTGGTTGAATCACCCCCAACGAACAGGGTGAAGGTGCCGGCTTCCACCCTTGGCTCAAAACCCGCATCCAGCACTGCAAAGTCATTTTCATCGAGGGTGAAAACCACCTGCTGGGTTTGGCCGGGTCTTAAATGCACTTTGCGAAAGCCGCGTAACTGGCGCACAGGGCGGGTGACGCTGGCGACATTGTCCCGCAGGTACAACTGAACAATTTCATCGCCTGCGCGTGGGCCGGTATTGGTGACGTTGGTCCGTACAGTCAAGGTTTGGCTGGAGCTGAGGCGCGAGCTGCTCAATTGAGGAGTGCCGTAGCTGAACGTGGTGTAACTCAGGCCGAAACCGAAAGGGTATAACGGGGTCGAGGGTTGATCGATGTAACGCGATCTCCAAGTGTCGTCCTTGCCAACAATCGGGCGTCCGGTGTTTTTGTGCGCGTAGTAGATGGGAACCTGCCCCACGCTGCGGGGGAAGGTCATGGGCAGTTTGCCGCTGGGGTTTATGTCGCCGAATAGCACATCGGCTACGGCGTTACCTGCTTCAGTACCCAGAAACCAGGATTCGATGATAGCCGGTGCCCGCTTGACAGTGCCGGTCAATACCAGTGGGCGCCCATTCATCAGGATAACGACCACGGGCTTCCCGGTTTTCAGGAGAGCCCGCAACAGGGCATTCTGGGCACCGGGCAGATCCAGGCTGGCGCGGCTGTTGGCTTCGCCGCTCATGTTTGAGGTTTCACCCAATACCGCGACGATCACATCGGCGTCTTGGGCAGCGTTTTGTGCCGCTGCAATACCCTGGGTGTCCTGGCTCGAAGGTGATGCACCGGGTACGTAGACTACTCGACTGGTGGGGGAGGTGGCGTTCTGTATGCCTTGCAGAATTGAGGTCGTCCCAATGGGTTGCCCCGCAGTCATACAGGGGGCCAGGCTCGTAGCGGTATCCGTTGCGAGGCTGCCGACGACCAGAATATTGTGTAGCTCTTTCGACAAGGGCAGCAATGAATCGGCATTTTTCAGCAGCACGATGGACTTTTGTGCGGCTTCTCGGGCTAGTGCGCGGGCTTCCGGGGTTTGGGACAGCAAGCGTTGCCGGGTTGTATCACTGTAGCGATAAGGATCATCGAACAGGCCCAGCCGTTGCTTGGCCTTGAGTACGCGGCGTACGGCGTTGTCCACGGTCGCCATGGGCACTTGGCCGTTACTCACCAGGTAGGGCAGGTTCTGCCTGAAAAACTGGTTGGCCATTTCTATCTCCAGGCCTGCGCCTATCGCTTGACGTGACGCGTCCAGGGGCGTCGCTGCAATGCCATGGGTGATCAATTCCGACAGTGCGTCATGGTCCGAGACGATCATTCCCGAAAATCCCCATCGCCGACGCAGCACACCGTCAAGCAGTGCCTGGTTGCTGGCCATCGGCAGCCCATCAAGTTCGTTGAAAGCCGGCATGATGGCATCGACGCTTGCCTGAACGGCGGCTTGAAAGGGGGGCAGGTAGACTTCCCACAGCGTGCGTTGCGACAGGTCTACGGTGTTGTAGTCGCGTCCTGCTTCGGCAGCGCCGTATGCCACGAAATGTTTGGCGGTGGTTAACATGAACGCCGTACTGGTCGGCCCGTCCCCATGGAAACCCTTGATTCGCGCCGTCGCCATAGCCGAGCCCAAAAACGGGTCTTCTCCCGAGCCCTCCACCACGCGTCCCCAGCGTGGGTCGCGAGTGATATCGATCATCGGCGCGAACGTCCAGTGCACGCCATTGGCCGTCGCCTCCACTGCGGTGGCATGCGCGGTGCGCTGGGTGAGTTCAGGCTCCCAGGCGCTGGCTTCGGCAAGTGGTACCGGGAACATCGTGCAAAAACCGTGAATGACGTCTTGAGAAAAGAGCAAAGGAATATGCAGTCGCGAGCCTTCCACCACCAGACGCTGCAATTGACGGGTTTTTTCTGCACCGCTGGCGCTTAGCACTGCGCCAACATCAGTCATCGCCAGGTGTTTCTGGCCTAGCAGATCAATGATAGCCCCGTCAGGGGTGTCCACTATTTGTAACAGCGTCAGTTGGCCCACTTTTTCTTCAAGGGTCATCTGCGCCAGTAAGTGCTCGACCCCATCATCCTGGGCCATCGCCACCAATGGTAGGTAAGTGAGCAGCAGGATCAGCAGTCGACGCTCCATACGTGCGTTCCAAGGCAACGGGCTTGGATGGAGTGTCTGGTTAACAGCCAACAACGTCTACTGTGAGTTCTGACAGGTCTGTGCTTATTGCAATCCGTTCTCGTTTGGGTGTATCATTTATGTTACTGTATAACGCATATTCGCACCCAAATGCCCCGGAGGCCTTATGAAAGCTGGTATCCACCCCGACTACCGCACCGTGCTGTTCCACGATACCGCCGCCGACGTGTTCTTCCTGATCGGTTCCACGGCCGACAGCGACCGCACCCATAAACACAGCGACGGCAACACCTACCCGTACATCCCGTTGGACGTATCCAGCGCGTCGCACCCGATCTACACCGGCCAACAGCGCAAGACCCAGGCCGAAGGGCGGATCGCCGGGTTCAACAAGCGTTTCGCGTCGTTTGGTTCGAGCCCGAAAAAAACCGAGGCATGAGCAACAGGAGGCGGCGTGCCTACGCCGCCGTCTGCCGGATCGGCAACACCACTCGAAACGTGGTGCCCTTGCCCAGTTCACTGATCACGGAAATATTCCCCCCGTGTTTTTTGACGATGCCGTAGGACAGCGACAGTCCCAGCCCCGTGCCTTCACCCACCGGCTTGGTGGTGAAGAACGGATCGAAGATTTTCTGCACGGTCTCAGGTGCTATCCCACAGCCATTGTCGGCCACTTCCAGCCACACATGCTCGCCTTCCACGCCATTGCTGATGGTAATGGTGCCGCGCTCGGGTCCCATGGACTGCGCGGCATTGATCACCAGGTTCATCACCACCTGGTTGAGCTGAGACGCCAGGCACTCGATTTCCGGTAACGGGCCATAGCGCTTGACCACATCGGCCTTGTATTTGAGTTCGCTGGCAACAATGTTCAGCGTCGAATCGATGCCCTGTAGCAAGTTGGCGAATTGCCAGGTCTGGTCATTGTCCACCCGCGAGAAGTTCTTCAGGTCCTTGACGATCTGTACCACGCGGCCGATGCCTTCCTTGGATTCGTGGATCAGGATCGGAATATCTTCCTTGAGAAAATCCAGTTCCATGTCATCACGCATTGCCTTGAGTTGATCGCGCTGCTCTGCGGGTACAAGGGCGTCTTCGGCCTGTCGGTAGGCATCCAGCATCTGTTGCAACTGCTTGAAGTAGCCGTCCAGGGTGCTGAGGTTGGAGGAGATGAAACCCACCGGGTTATTGATTTCATGGGCCACGCCAGCCGCCAGTTGCCCCAGGGATGCGAGCTTTTCCGACTGCACCAGTTGGCTTTCCAGGTGCTTGCGCTCGTCGATCTCCAGTTGCAGCGCTTGGGTGCGCTGTTCCACCAGTTGTTCCAGGTGTGCGGTTTGCAGGGAGGCGCGCCGGGCCATGTCCCATTTGTTGGCCAGGGTGTTGGCCATTTGCTGGACTTCGATATTGTCGAAAGGCTTTTTCAGGATCAGCAGGCGATCATGGGCGTGCAGGCGTTCCAGCAGGTCTTCCCAGGAATAGTCCGAGTACGCGGTGCACACCACCACCTGCAGGTCGGGGGCGATTTTCCAGAGTTCCTCGATGGTTTTTGCGCCATCCCAGCCCTGGGGCATGCGCATATCGACAAAGGCCAGGGCGTAGGGTTGTTTGTTTGCCATGGCCGTGACGAGTAGTTGCAGGCCTTCCTCTCCACCGTATGCCGAATGCAACTCGAACACCTGGGCGTGGGCTTTGGCTGTGTCGCCGAACAGGGCCGACTCCATGTCATCCAGCGCCTGGTTGGATTCGACGGCAGGCATCAGGATTTTGCGAAAGTCATCATGAATCGATGGCGTGTCGTCGACCAACAAAATGCGCCGGTTGGGGGGCTGGTTCATGGGGTGCTTCCGGCAAGAGTGAGAGGAATCGTCAAGGTAAACACCGCACCGAGGCCAGGCCCATCGCTGTGTGCGCTGAGCTGGCCGTTCATTTCCACGGCGGCCAGGGCGCAGCTGTGCAGGCCGAAGCCGTGGCCTTCCTTGCGGGTGGTGAAGCCGTGGGTGAAGATCCGTGTCATGTTTTCCGCCGGAATGCCTTCACCCTCGTCTTTAACGCTGATCTGCAAGGTGTCATCGGCACCCGGCTGCACGACCAGGGTCATTTGTCGTGGCCGGTCGGTGAGGTTGGACATGGCGTACTTGGCGTTGCTGATCAGGTTGACCATGATCAGCAACAACCGGTGTTTATCCCCGAGGATTTCCGGCACTTGCGCGTACTCCTTGACCACCGTGACGTGGTGGCGGCTGAGGGCACCGGCGTTCATGCGCAGAGCATCCTCCATCAACGCGCTGATATTGACCGGCTCCAGTAGCGTGGACACACCGGCGTAGGATTGTTGGGTGGCGACGATGTCCTTGATGTGGTCGACGCTTTTGCTCAGTTGCGTCAGTTCCTCGGTCATGCCCTGTTGCTCCACGGCGATGGCCTCCACCAACTGATTCAAGTAGCCGGGCAGCAATTTGCCTTTTTGATCTTCGGTGAGAAACGTGCCCAGGTCAGCCTGGCGTTCGTTGATCAACTGCATGGCTTTGCCCAGTCCCAGGGCCTTGCTGCTGCGCAATTTGCGGCTGACCAGATCGGCGGAGATGTTCACGCTGTTGAGTACGTTGCCCACGTTGTGCAGCACGTTGGTGGCGATCTCGGCCATGCCGGCCTGGCGGGCGCTGTCCATCAGTTCGCTCTGGGCATCCTTGAGCTGCTGGGTGCGCCGCTCAACACGTTGCTCCAGGGTTTCATTGGCCGCCTGCAAGGCGCGGTTGACCCGGTTGATCTCCGTGAAACTGCGCAACAGGCGTACGGCAAGGTAGAGCAACAGCAACACCAGCAAGGTGGAGAAAATCAGCAAGTAGCGATGGTATTGATGGTCGATCAGGTCGGCCGTCTGCTGGTCCTGGTTGAGGTGGGTGGTCAGGTCATCCAGGCGTTCGGCCACGGGCACCGCCGCGATCCGTTCCAGCAGGTTGTTAACCAATGGCTGCTCGCGCAGGATCAGCGAAATGTGATTGCTGAGAATATCGACCGGCGCCTGGAACTGACTGGGCAGCAGTTCCTTGTTGACCGCCAGCTTGCCCAGGCCGACGAGAATGTCGGCGGCTCGATCATCACTGGTGACCTGGGCGAACTCCAGGCTGCTGAGCAACAGGTCGTAGGTGTCGGTGGCCACGCTTTGCAGTTGCTGCTTACCCTCATCGTCAACCTGATTGAACTGCGCCTGGATATCGTCTTCGGCCGTTGGCAGGAAGGCCAGCGAGTTGCGCAGCACTGCGTTATGGGATTTGAACTGGTCGACCAACCGAGCCTTTTCCTCGATGGCCGCCTCGTAGGCTTGCTGATCGGCTTGCCAGCGCGGCAGGTCGTTGGCCTCGTGATAGGAGCCGCGGCCTTTCAGGTCGGCCCACAGCCGGGTCATTTCCAACAGGGGAGCGACCAGGGGGTCGTAGTTATGGGTAATGGAGATCCGGGCCTTGAGCACCTCGCTGTCCCATTGCGCATTGAGCTGCTGGAGTTGCCGGATCAGGTCCCGCGACTGGGTGTAGGTGGCGGTCTGGTCACGGGCCGACTTGAGGTACAGAAAGACCAGCGTCGAGGCCAGCAGCACGGTGATCAGGCCGAGCAGGAGCTGGCTGGTGCGGCGGGTGGACAGGGTCATAGCGGTTTACCTGCCCATTCGCCCGTCAGGGTCTTGAGAAATTGAATGATCAGGTCTTTGTCTTCCTGGGATGGGTTGCGCCCCAGTTGATACTTGAACATCACATCGACTGCTTCTTCCAGGGTCTTGGCGCTAGCGTCGTGGAAATACGGTGCGGTGACGGCCACATTGCGCAGGCTGGGCACCTTGAACACATGGCGGTCCTCTTCGTCCTTGGTCAGCAGGTAGCGGCCAAGGTCCGATTCCACTGGATTGCCACGGGCCTTGAAGTAATCGCCCATCACGCCGAACTTCTGGAACATGTTGCCGCCGATATTGACCCCCTGGTGGCAGGCAATGCAGCCGTAGTCCTTGAAGCGCTGGTAGCCGTACTTTTCCTGGAGCGTGAGGATTTCGGTATTGCCCAGCAGGTACTGGTCGAATCGCGAGTTGGGTGTCAGCAGGGTGCGTTCATAGGTGGCCAGTGCGTTTTGCACATTGGCGGCGGTGACGCCGTCGGGGTAGGCCTGGCTGAACGCGGTCTGGTAGGCAGGCATGGCGGACAGGTTCTGCACCACGGTTTTCCAGTCACTGCCCATTTCCACCGGGCTGATCACCACCTGTTCGACCTGGGCTTCCAGGGTATCCACCCGGCCATTCCAGAACTGCTTGAAGTTCAGGCTGGCGTTGAATACCGACGGCGTGTTGATCGCGACCGGCTTGCCGTCGAAGCCAAGGGAAAACGGCTTGTCGTCGGCACCGCCGGACGCCAGTCGATGGCAACTGGCGCAGGAGAGGGTGCCGTTGACCGACAGGCGCGGTTCGTTGAACAGCTGGCGACCCAGCTCGACCCTGGCCGGGTCCAGCGCCGGAACCGCAGGCAGCGGTTTGAGCGCTTCATCCAGTGGTGCCGCCATCAGTGGCGTCGACAGGCACAGGGTGAGCATCAGGCCAAGACGGTAAGTTGAGACATCGCTCAAGCGAGCACTCCTTGCAAGCATAGGGCTATGGGGTGGGCATCAATGTCGCGCAGCCCACTTGCAGCAACTGGGCGAAGTCTTTGGCAGGCACGGCCTTGCTGAATAAAAAGCCCTGGCCTTCTTCACACAGCTGGGCTTGCAGGAAACTCAGCTGATCGAGGGTTTCGACCCCTTCGGCGATGATAGTCAGTTCCAGGCTCCTGCCCATGCCGATGATAGCGCTGATCAGTTGCTCGTCCTGGTTATTTACGTTCAGGCCGCGCACGAAGGACTGGTCGATCTTCAACACGTCGATGGGGAAGCGTCTCAGGTAGCTGAGGCTGGAGTAACCGGTGCCGAAGTCGTCCAGGGCCAGGCGCACGCCCATGGCCTTGATGGTGTGCAGGGTCTTGACGGTTTCGTCGACATTCTGCATCAGCACGCTTTCGGTGATTTCCAGTTCAAGCAGATGTGGCTGCATATCGGTCTGCTTCAAGATTGCGACGAGGTTGTCGACGAAGTCGCGTTGACGGAAGTCGATGGCCGAGATGTTCACCGAGATGCACAGCGGTGGCAGGCCCATCGCACGCCAGGCCTGCACTTGCTCGCAGGCCTGGCGCAGCACCCATTGGGTCAGGGGCACGATCAGCCCGCTGTCTTCGGCCACGGGGATGAAATCGCCGGGGTTGACCCAGCCCGAGCGTGGCTGGAACCAGCGGATCAGCGCTTCGGCGCCGACGATCTTGCCGGATTTCAGGTCCAGCTTCGGCTGGTAGTGCAGCACAAACTCTTCACGGTCCAGCGCCTGGCGAATCGCGCTTTCCAGGTTTTGCTGGTGTCGGGCGCGCCGGTTCATGTCTTCGGTGTAAAAGCTGAAGCCATCCGGGCCCTGTTCCTTGCGGGTGCGCATGGCGGTCTCGGCGTGTTTGATCAGTTCCACGGCATTGCCGCTGTCATCGGGGTAGATGGCGATGCCCAGGCTGGCGGTGACGCTCAGGTCGTGCCCTGCGACATGTCGGGTGGCACTCACGGCCGTGAGGATTTTTTGTGCGATATGCTGGGTTTGCTGCGGATGCTCTATATCGCTGAGCACAACCACAAATTCGTCCGCGCCGTAGCGAAACACCGAATCCGATGCACGCACGGTCGCTACCAGGCTGTGGCTGACCTGTTGCAGTACCTCATCGCCCACCGGGTAGCCCAAGGCATTGTTGATACGCTTGAAGCGGTCCAGCCCGATAAACATCACTGCCAGTTGCGTGTCATGCCGGTGGGCCAACGCAATCGCCTGCGTCAGCCGGTCGCCCAGCAGCGTACTGTTGGGAAGCTCGGTGAGGACGTCGTATTGCAGCAAGTGGGAAACCTTGAGCAGCTCCTGCACACGCTCTTCGATAGTGCGCTCCAGGCCAACGACTTTCAGCGCCATGTCCTGTGCAAGCTGCCACTTCCAGGTCAGGGCACTGGCCATCTGGCGGATTTCCAAGTGATCGAACGGCTTTTTCAGGATCAGCAACTGGTCGTTGTACTTCAGCCGGGCCTCGATGGCTTCGAAGGAATAGTCGGAATAAGCCGTGCACAGGGCGATCTGCAGGTTGGGGTCGGCGTTCCACAGCTGTTCGATGGTCTGCAGGCCATCCCAGCCCGGCGGCATGCGCATGTCGATGAACGCCATGGCATAGGGCGCGTTGGCGGTCAGGGCCCGGTTGACCAGGTCCAGGGCTTCCTCACCCTGGTAGGCGGAGTCCAGCTTGAAGGCCTGGCGTACTTTAGGGGCGGTGCCGAACAGCGTTTCCTCAAGGTTCTCCAACGAAGGCTCGCCATTGGCATCGGCGCAGAGAATCTTGCGGAAGTCCTGGTGGATCGAGGCCGTGTCATCGACGATCAGAATGCGCCGGTTGGCCCTGACGGAGTCAGCAGTCATGGCCTGCTCCGTGACAACAAAAGGTTCGACTGCATAACGATTCCTTCCCTGATTTCGCCTCGGAGCGGGGCGCCAACACTGCTGTATCAGCATAGTCGAGGTCCCTTGATATCGACGGCCAGTTGGCGTCAAATCAACCCCGCGCCTCGCGCGAAGGAAGCTGGCTGGGCACAAGGGTTCAATTTAGCTCAATTTTATTCAATTTGAAGGCGCGGTCACCATGGAAGAACAAGTCGCTGTAACACCTAAGGTTTTGCTGGTCGATGATGAAGAGTCGATTCTCAACAGCCTGCGCCGGCTGTTGCGCGGTCAACCCTTCGATGTGGTGCTGGCCGGCAGCGGCGCCGAGGCCCTGGAGATCATGGCAGGGCAGCGTATCGATCTGATCATGAGCGATGCGCGTATGCCCGGCATGGATGGGGCGCAGTTACTGGCCGAAGTCCACCGGCTGTACCCGGCCACCAGTCGCATCCTGCTGACCGGCTACGCTGACCTGCCGACCATCATCAAGGCGATCAACGAAGGGCAGATCCACCGTTATATCGCCAAGCCGTGGAATGACGACGAACTCAAGCTGACCTTGCAGCAGGCGCTTGAGCACCAGCGACTTGAACAACTGACCCACGAGCAGAACGATCAGCTCAAGGCGCTCAATGCCACCCTGGAAAAGCGCGTCTCGTCGCGTACCGCCGAGTTGCAGCAAACCGCCGACATGCTCGACCTGGCCTACGAAGAACTCAAGCGCAGCTACGTGACCGGCACCGAAGTGTTTTCGCTGCTGGCCAACCTGCGCCTGCCCAGGGACAAACAGACCAACCGCGCGCTGATCGAACTGATCCGCGTGTACTGCGCCGCACAGGCCATGGATGAAGCCAGCACGCGCGACCTGACCATGGCTGCGGCGCTGTACAACATCGGCAAGCTGAGCTGGAGCGACAGCATGATGGTGTCGCCCTCGGACAAATTGCATAGCACCGACCGCACGCTCTATCGCGAGTACCCGGCCCAGAGTGAATCGCTGTTGATGACTCTTGAGCCGATGAAAGACGCGGCGCGGATCATTCGCCATCATCAGGAGCGCTGGGACGGCACGGGCTTTCCCGACCACCTCAAGGGCGAGTCGATCCCTCCCGGTTCGCGGCTGTTGAAATTGGCGGTGGACTTCATCGAATTGCAAAAAGGCTTGATCCTTGAGCGCAACTTGAACAGCGACGAAGCCCTGCTGTTTATTCGCAAGTACGCCGGGCGCCTTTATGATCCGGATCTGGTCGAAGATTTCATCCTGGCCTGCGCAAAATTCCTCAGTGACGTGACGCTGGGCGATCCAACGGTCAAGGTGTTAACCACCCGCGAGCTGGAGGCAGGGATGGTCCTGGCCCGCAACCTCAACGCCGACAACGGCATGCTGCTGCTCAACGCCGGCAAGGTGCTGAACCTGCCGCTGGTGGACAAGCTGATCGCGTTCGAGGCGATGGAAGGGGCCAAGTACAGCGTGTTTATCAAGGTGCCCGATGAGGCGCCGTTATTGACCTAGCGTCAGCGGGGCCGGTTTTGCTACACGCCCCAGACTCTTCGCCGATTGGCGTGATAGTCAAAGATGCCTTTGAGGCGGTAGACATCTTTCTCACCTTCCTTGGCGGTCTTTTCAAACGCCACGCGCCAGCGACCGCGGCCCGTACCCGGATCCAGCTGCGGTAAGTCGACATAGGTATTACTGCCAATTTTTTTCCGGCTGACACGGCCGCCCTGGATATCCTGGATGATCTCGTCGAGTTTGCTTTTGGCACTGTCGGGTAACAGGGATAGTTGAGTTTCTGCCAGTTCATCCAGCTTGACGATGTTGGTGATCGCCTCGCTCGGTGCTGCAGGGACCGGAAGCGACGACATGCCGGGTCGTCCCGATGGCTTTTCAACTTTGTGCGTGCGGGGGCGTGGCGGGGTCAATTCCAAAGGTGTTGAAAACTTCGGAATGGTTTTTTCAAATTCAGCGACGGTGACACTGTCGATGACTTTTAAGCCGGAGGCTGTTCCGGTGCGTTCACCGTAAGACAATGCAATGTAAGGAACTCCATATTTCTTGAAGTCATCGGAAATAGAGTCGACGCCGAGTGTATTGAGAAGCGCGTGGCGTTTTTCGATTCTGAACGCTTCCAGCGCTTCTTTACTTTTGGGGCTGGACAGCAATTGTTGCAGCGCGTCATTGAAAGTTATTTTGTGATTGGCGGCTATTTTCTCGACGATCTCTCGTCGTCCTTTTTCTCTCAAGAACGCCTCGATAGTGTCGTTGCTCCACGTCGACAGGTGGTATTTCCTGTCGAATTTATCAAGGCTTTTAACTTGCTTGTAGGTGAAGGCGTAGCCGACGAGCTTTGCGCCCGTATCGTGGTCAGCAATACTGATTGACGCCCTGATATGTTTGGCGAAGTCATCATTCTTCCCAATGAGTCGTTTTATTTTAATAAACAGATTATCCAGTTCGATAGGCGAGAGCGTCAGGTGCTCGGATAAAAAATGAGTGGTCTTGTTCAGGTGCGTGTAAACGTGCGCGTCGAATTCAATCATTAACAAGGCTTGGCGTAGTTGGGGCGGACGTGCAGATCCTTGCTGCCCCCAGACGATGCGGCGAAAGGTGCTTTCATCGACATTCAACTGTTGCAGTGCGTTATCCCAAAGCCGACGTTTCTGAAGGACCGTCAGTTCCTTGAGCAGCGCTTCGCCGTGCCCGGCGGGTGAAAACATGCGCAATGCGGCGAGCAGGTCATCCTCCACTTGCTGTTCAGGCGTACGCGCTCTCAGCACACCCAATACCGCTCCGCCGCCTCGCGTGGTTCGTTCAAAGCGTGGCTTCCAGCTTTTTGCATCGCCTGGAACCACCATGAAGTCCGCTTTATTCCCCGCTGGGTCTTTGACGTACCGGGCACCGTCCTCCACATAGGACGCGTACAAATGGTAGCGACCATCCTCAGCCCGCATGGCGATAAAGTGCTGGTTGCGACTGTCAATGAAGCTGGGTGCGCCCAGTGTGCGCGACAGCCTGTACTGATGGGCCTGGGCAAAGTCGTCGACGTCGAAGAGCGCATCGATCTGTTTCGGCAGTCGGTAGCTCGCCACATCGACCCATCCTGGGTCCAACGGCCGGATCGAGGGCTTGGCGATGGCAATGTAGGGTGTATTGTCCGCACCGATTTTCCGGATCAACCCCGGGATCGCACGGCCCACTTTCTGTGCGTGATTGACCCCCCTGACAATGTAGCGATGGGCCAGGCGCCGCAGGGTTTTGAACAGTGACAGCCCCAGCAGGAAGTCGGCCACTTCGACGGAAAACAGAAAGCCATTCACGGCTGATTCAAGGGCAATTTCCGCGTTGGTCCGCGAGCGGTAGTCGGCATGGGCGAGCTGAAAGCCCAGTTGCGCTGAATACAGGTACGCATGCAGATCACCGGTAATTGGCGTCACGGCATAGCGGTGCACGCTACGGGTATCGCTGAAAATCCGCGCCAGTTCCCGAGCATCGCCAGTGGCCATGCGCTGGGTGAAATAGGCGCGCCATTCAGGTTTGGCCTTCAGTGCGTCGAGCTCCACCAGCCCCAGCACCAGTTCCCGGAAGGGCGCGTTGTCGGGAGCCTGCGGGGTGTAAAGCACACAGACGCCTCCCGGCTTGGTGCCTATGCGTTGGATGACCAGCACGCCATTGATGACCTGGCCGCCCTGGCCGCCTTCCAATCCGCCCCCCATGACCAGTGAGTTGACCTCGATATCGGATCGGCCGACAGGCGGGCGGGTGGTCGAGTCGGGATACTCGGTGATCGCTTTTATCCAGTCCATTCCACCGCCGGGCGTCTTGAAGCTGAACAGGTCATAGACCGCCGGGTTTAATCGGCTCTCCAGGGCATCCTTGCGCAATGCCGCCGCGCTTGCCCGCTGCCAGGCGCCGGCAAAGGCGCGCCCTTCGCCATGGGGCAAGAAGGCCGACCTGAGGTACGCCTCGTACTGTTTGCCCACGTCCGCCTGCCGGGCGAGCGCACGTAGATCGGCATCCTCAAGCCTGCCGCGCTTTTGCCCCGAGGCATCGACAATATCGGCGCTGGCGCTGATCGTCCGGTGCAGGTCATGGGCGGACCACGGGTCGACATTGCGCCGGGCATAACTGCCCAGCGTGCGCAGGTCCACCACGACTTTTGCGTTCCAGGTGCCGAAGGTCAGTGTGCGCTCTGACAGCACCTGCGGGATGTCGATTTGCGGGTCTTCGCTGATATACACGATGTCGGAGGCTGCATCACGGTAGCCCGTGACCTTGACCGGCATCGAGGTGGTCACGCGCAGCCTGACCAGGCTTTTGTAGGGCGCCAGGTCCACGGGGGCATATTCCGGTTTTTGCAGTTTCAGCACCTTGTCCGTTTCCTGTTCGGCAAAGGCGGGGAATGTCGCAATCTTCTCCAGCAGCGGGGCGAGCACCTCATGGCTGTCAATCAGGGCGGTTTCAAGTTGCCGGTACTGTTGCTGCTCGGCCGCGCTGGCCGTTTTGAGCCAGTCGGGGTCACGCGGCTCCACCAGGCGCAGGTTGCGGCTCGCCAGGGCCGCGGATACATCGAGTTGGGGCGCCAGGTCTGCGGCCCTGTCGAGGTCGCCGGCCAGCGGCAATGGGTCCTTGCGCAGGGTTGCTTGGGTATTGAAGTACTGCCGCACACGCAGTGAGTGGACCTGGTCTGCAATCACATCCGCCTCGATCAGCGGCGGGTTGGTGGTCAGGATGGGCAGGCTGCCAACGGTGGCCTGATCGGCCAATGACAGGCTTGCCACCAGCTTCTGGCCGGCCGATTCGCCGACACGCACGCGTGCCGCCACGGTTTCATTCAACTGCCCCAGGTGCTCGAATTCCTCGAACCCTTCGCTTGGGCTATAGAGCATCACCGGCCCCTGTGGCGGCGTGTCGCCCGTGGCATTGAGGATGAACGCGCCGGCGAATACGCTGCCATTCTCCAGTGCCAGCCTGCAGGCACCGGGTCGCTGGCCGGCGGGGAACAGCGTTTCCCGTGCCGCCGCCGTCGGGTATTTCAATACGCTGTCCGCCAGCGCCCGCGCCGCCGCCGACAAGGTGCCGTCCAGCGTGCGCAAGGCTAATTCATGGGCCAGTACCTGGCGACGCAAGGCGACCAACTGTGCCTCGGTGGTGGGTTGAGCGCTTTCGCGGAATGTCCAGAACTCATTGAGCTTGATCGTCAAGGCTATTTCCAGCACGCCGGCCAGTGTCGCGGTCGGGCTGGCGGGGGACAGGCGTTTGTCTTCCTCCACCGTATCGCTTTCCCGGTAGAAGGCCCCGCTTTCTTGTGCCAGATAGGCATCTGCGTCGGGGCTTCTCAATCGGGTCAGGAGTGAGCCAAGGGACTCGCTGCCCAGCAGTTGTTTTTGGCCGTCGGCGTCTTCACGGTAGCGGCTGTAGAAAATCCGATCTGGATGGATAGGCCGAGGCAACTCGGGAAACACCGCGGCCAATTGCTGCTGATACACCGTCTCCAGGCTCGGCTGTTCCTGGAGTAGCGCGTCGGTCTGGGCATTGAGCCTGGCGAGGGCCTGGATGAGCTGCGTCTGCTGTTGGTCGACGGGTTGATGGGCCCCCGTCACCACCGGCATGGTCACGGGCTGCAAGGGGTCGACGGGTATGCTGTCGACAGGGGAGGGAGGCAATGAACTGTGCATGTATGAACTCATATGAAGGGCGCGTGCCGCGCACGGCTGAATCTGAGTTCGGAGTCTAGGGTTGGCGCTCAAGGGCGTTGCGGTGCATGTGTGTCGGTGCGGCGGCGACCGGGAGCGATCAATTGCCTGGCGCGCAGGCGCGTGTAATCCTTGCCGGCTTTTCTCCTCAGGTGTTTATTCCATGCCCATGACTATCCGCATCGCCGCTGCCCTCCTGATCGGCAACGACGGCCAGACCCTGCTGGTGCGCAAGCGCGGCACCCAGGCCTTCATGCAGCCTGGCGGCAAGATCGATGCAGGCGAGCAACCCGCGCAAGCCTTGGCCCGTGAGCTTCACGAAGAACTGAACCTGCGCATTGAGCCCAGTGCCGCGCAGTACCTCGGCCAGTTCTCGGCACCGGCGGTCAACGAACCAGGCTTTACCGTGCAGGCCGAGTTGTTCCAGGTACACATCGACGTGCCGGTGACTCCCGCCGGGGAAATCGAAGAAGTACGCTGGATCGATCCGATGGGCGATGGCGGCCTGCACCTCGCACCGCTGACGCGCGACGTGATCCTGCCGTTCTACCGAGAGTTGAAAACCCGGTGATCTGCGCTCAGCGCACCGCGCTGACCCCATCCAGGGTGGAGAACGAGGTGTCCTTGGCCGTCAGCAGGAAGTCGCGCATGTACGGCGCATCCAGCATGTCGGCGCGGATACCGGCGTACAGGGTCGCAAACAGGCCCTTTTCGCCCAGGCGCTTGGCCTTCACGTAGCCGCGCGAGCTGTACTCATGCAACGCCCAATGGGGCATGCCGCATACGCCACGGCCGCTGGCCACCAGTTGCATCATCATCACCGTCAGTTCCGAGGTGCGCACCTGGGCGGGTTCCACATCCGCCGGCTCCAGGAAGCGGGTGAAGATGTCCAGGCGGTCGCGCTCCACCGGGTAGGTGATGAGGGTTTCGGTCAGCAGGTCCTGCGGCACGATGTACGCCTTGTTCGCCAGCGGGTGTTGGTTGGCCACCGCGAGCATGGCTTCATAAGTGAACAGCGGCACATAGGTGATGCCGGGCAACTCAAGCGGGTCGGAGGTCACCACCAGGTCCAGGTCACCACGGGCCAGGGCCGGCAGTGGGGCGAAGGCGAAGCCCGAGGCCAGGTCCAGTTCGACTTCCGGCCAGGCATCGCGGAACTGGTCGATGGTCGGCATCAGCCACTGGAAGCAGCTGTGGCACTCGATCGCCATGTGCAGGCGCCCGGCGGTGCCGCCGGCCAACCGCGCGATGTCGCGTTCGGCGCCGCGCAGCAGCGGCAGGGTGGCATCGGCCAGTTGCAGCAGGCGCAGACCGGCGCTGGTGAAGCGCAACGGTTTGGTCTTGCGCACGAACAGCGGCATGCCCAGGCGTTCTTCCAGTTCCTTGAACTGGTGGGACAGCGCTGATTGCGTCAGGTGCAGGCGTTCGGCGGCTTCCACCAGGCTGTCGGCTTCGCGCAGGGCGTGCAAGGTCTTGAGGTGACGGATCTCGAGCACAGGCTCTCCATGAATACAATTTGTGACGAATCGGAATGGCGTGAGTTTGTCTCATGTTGCAAGCCGTGTCGACCATGACCGTTGAGCACTCTTCATCAAACTGTCACGCAACTGTGGCAGCGCGCTTGAACAAACTTCATCAGACTCGCGCTCTACTGGGGTTCTGCGTTTCGGTGTTTTTCATGCGCGTGTTGTTTTTACTGGCCGCCTTAGTGTTCGGCCTGCCGTCTTTTGCGGCTTCTCGATGTGATGTCAATGTCCCGACCCAAACGGTCGACCTGGCTCAGGTGAGCATCGCCTACCAGAGCATCGGTCGTGCGTCCGACCCTGCCTTGCTGCTGGTGATGGGCCTGGGCGGGCAGTTGATCCACTGGCCCGACGAGGTGGTCGTCGCCCTGTGCCAGCAAGGTTTCCGGGTGATTCGCTATGACAATCGAGACGTCGGCCTGTCCACCTGGCGGCAGGCCCCGGCCAATGCCAACCTGACCTTCGAGGTGCTGCGCTACAAGCTCGGCCTGCCGGTGTCGGCGCCTTACACGCTGACCGACATGGCCGATGACGCCATCGGCCTGATGGACGCGTTGCAGATCCAGCAATTCCACGTACTCGGCGCGAGCATGGGCGGGATGATCGCCCAGCACCTGGCCGCCATGGCGCCGCAACGGGTCGAGAGCCTCACGCTGATTATGACCAGCTCCGGCGCCGAAGGCCTGCCCGCACCGAATGCCGCGCTGGTGCAACTGTTGTCGCGACGCAGCGCGCCGAATCGTGAAGTGGCCCTGGAGCAGCAGGCCGACTTGCTCGCCGCACTGGGCAGCCCGAACGTGAAGGATGATCGCCAGGCGCTGTTGCACCAGGCGGCGCTGTCCTACGACCGCGCCTTCAACCCCGAGGGGGTGAAGCGCCAGATCATGGCGATCCTCGCCGAACCGAGCCGCGTGCCGTTGCTCAACCAACTGCGCGTGCCGACCCTGGTGGTGCATGGCACCGCCGACCCGTTGTTGCCGGTGATGCACGGCGTGCACCTGGCGGCGCATATCCAGGGCAGCCAGTTGAAGCTGATTCCCGGCATGGCCCATCGGTTCCAGGAGGCGTTCAAGGCGCCCCTGTTGACGGCGGTGTTGCCGTACCTGCAAGCCCATCGCGAAGATGCGGCGCACTGGGCGCAGATTGACCTGGGCGAGCCTTCGAAGGTGTTGTGACATTGGTGTATCGTGCAACCTTTACGGCGCATTACTGCCAGCGAGGTTGCCTGCCATGAGTACTCCCCTGAAAATCGATTTCGTCAGCGATGTGTCCTGCCCCTGGTGCATCATCGGCCTGCGCGGCCTGACCGAAGCCCTCGACCAGCTTGGCGCCGACGTGCAGGCCGAGATCCACTTCCAGCCGTTCGAACTGAACCCGAACATGCCCGCCGAGGGGCAGAACATCGTCGAGCACATCACCGAGAAATATGGCTCCACCGCCGAGCAATCCCAGGCCAACCGCGAACGCATCCGCGACATGGGCGCCGGGTTGGGCTTTGCGTTCCGCACCGACGGCCAGAGCCGCATCTACAACACCTTCGACGCGCATCGCCTGCTGCATTGGGCCGGGCTGGAAGGTTTGCAGTACAACCTCAAGGAAGCGCTGTTCAAGGCATACTTCAGTGATGGGCAGGACCCGTCCGACCACGCCACTCTGGCAATCATCGCCGAAAGCGTCGGGCTGGATATCCAGCGCGCGGCCGAGATTCTGGCCAGCGACGAGTACGCCGCCGAAGTCCGTGAACAGGAACAGCTGTGGATCTCCCGTGGCGTGACCTCGGTGCCGACCATCGTGTTCAACGATCAGTACGCTGTGAGCGGTGGGCAGCCGGCGGAAGCTTTTGTAGGCGCGATCCGGCAGATCATCAGCGAATCCAAGAACTAACGCCGAACGCAGGTCAAAATGTGGGAGGGGGCTTGCCCCCGATAGCGGTGGTTCAGTCAAGACATGTGTTGACTGACACTCTGCTATCGGGGGCAAGCCCCCTCCCACATTGTTCTCCATTGGTCTTGAGACCGGTGCTGGCCCGTCCCTTGCATTGACCCCTTAAAGCCTTAAGGGACACTGCCTTGAACATTCTTGACCTCGACCACAGCCTCACCGGCCAGGCACCGATTGCCCGGCGCCTGGCCAGTGGCCGCGCCCACCGTATCGACCTGCTGGACCTGGGCCCCAAGCTGCGCCTGTGGTCCACCGAAAAAACCTGGAAGCGCTTCGCCGAACGCCTGGCCCAACGGCCCAGGCCCATCGACGCACGGCCGGAAATCCTGTTTGTCGGCTCCGGCGATTATCATCACCTCACACCGGCATTCCTGGCTGATTTGAAAGAGCCCATCAGCCTGATCCACTTCGACAACCACCCCGACTGGGTGCGCTTTGCGCCCAAGCGTCACTGTGGTTCGTGGGTCAACCGCGCGTTGAAGATGCCGGCGATCAAACGCATCGTCACCCTCGGCCCGTGCAGCGACGACCTGCACAACCCGCAACTGCGCGGCGGCAACCTCGGGGCTCTCAAGCGCGGGCAATTGCAGCTGTTTCCCTGGCAGCATGCGCCCTCCAAAGTCTGGGGGCGGGTAGGGGACGGTGCCGGCCACCAGCAGCAGGAAAACCACCTGCATTGGCGCAATCTGGCCGAGCTGGACTGGGCGGCATTCCTTGAGCAGATGATCAGCAGCCTGCCCACCGAGGCGATCTGGATCACCATCGACAAAGACGTACTCGCCAGCGAAGACGCCGCCACCAACTGGGATCAGGGCGGCATGCGCCTGACTCACCTGCTGCAAGCCTTGCGCGCGTTGGCGGCGCGCAAGCGCATCATCGGCATCGACGTGTGCGGCGAGTTCGCCACGCCGGCGTTCAGCAATGCCTTCAAGCGTTGGGAAGCCAAGTCCGACCAGCCGCCGCCCGAGCGCTGGAGTGTGGAAGACTTGCAGCGCAATGCCGCGACCAATGAAGCCCTGATCGATCTGTTTGAGGAGCTGTTCCCGTGACGTTGACCGTGGTGTTGCTGGTGGCGTTTTCCATCGTGCTCGATGTGATTGGCCAGCTGTGTTTCAAGATCGGCCTGGACCGCTTGCCTGAACTGGACGGTGGTTTTCGCCTGAATGCGTTCTGGGGCCAGGTGTTCAATGCGCCTTTGCTGTGGGCGGGCATCGGCGCCTATGCCGTCGAGTTTTTCGTGTGGCTCGAAGCCCTCTCGCGCGCGCCGTTGAGCCTGCTGTTTCCGGCGGCCGCGCTCGCGTATTGCGGCGTGGTGCTGGCGGGTAAGGTGGTGCTGGGCGAAACCGTCAGCCGGCGCCGTTGGCTCGGTACGCTGGTGATTACCTTAGGCGTGATGTTGGTAGCAATTGCAGGGAGTCAGGCATGAGTACGCAAACGATGAATACCGGATGGTTGCATGGGCGTTTGGGCACGGTGGTGCTGTGGGCCTTGCTGATCTGCACCGAAAGCGCCGGCCAGCTGTTTACCAAAGTCGCTGGCGACCAGTTGGGGCAGATGGATTTCAACTGGCAGTGGTTGGGTGAGGTGGTGCGCAACCCTGGGATCCTGGCGGCGATTGCCAGCTACATCGGCGCATTTTTCGTATGGATGCTGATCCTGCGGCGCAGCAGCCTGTCCCTGGCGTTTCCGCTGAGTTCACTGGTGTTTGTGGTGGTGTTGCTGGGTTCGTGGCTGGGGCTGGGGGAGCATATCAGCCCGCTGCACTGGGTGGGGGTGGCGGTGATTATCGGTGGTATCGCCCTCCTGGCAGAGGGCGAAGAAAACTGAGTGTCTAGGGTTTGCGGTGTGCCACCAAAAACCCTAGACCATGGGACACCGGAAGTGTTTTGACCCCTGCCTCCCGCTGCTGCCCGGCAATCTCCCGATGGAACGCCTTCACCTGGGTCCAGTGCATCTTCGGCCGGTAGTGATGCTCGGCGTGGTAGCCGTTGTTCATCCAGATCAGGTTGTACAACACACTGTAGGAACTCACGCCCCAGGCGATCGGCAGGTCCGGGTTGCCGCCGAAATGCTCGTAGTAGCCATTGAGCGATGACAGGCACTGGCCCAGGTACCAGAACGGCAGCAGCCACAGCACCGCCTGCCAGTTGTAGAACGCCAGCGCGATGTAGAACGCCACGGTCACGCCGATCTCGACCTTGACCCAGCGCGCATCGGCCGGGCGTTTGCGCTTCATTTCGGCGTAGAACGGCTTGGGGTCGTCGCGGAAAAAACTCAGGAAGGTATAGGCCCACGGGTTTTCCGGCTGGCCGTTGTGGCCACGCTGGTAGATCGACAGCGGGTCGATGGTCTTGCCATCCGGCCCCGGCAGGTCGGCGTTGCCACGGTGGTGGCGGTTGTGGATGTCGCGGTAGAGCGTCTGGGAAAAACCGATGGTCACCGACAGCAGCAGGTCGAAGGCCCGGTTCATGGCGCGATGGGTGAAGTAGGCATTGTGGATCTGGTTGTGGGAGATGCTGTTGATGCTCCACGACAGGCTCACTGCGTAAAGCAGCGCCAGCGGTACCAGGGCCCACCAGCTCAGATGATGGAAGGCGGCAACCAGCCAGACGACAAAGGCGAAATGTGCCAGGCCCAGGGCGATGGGCACCAGGTCCCAGAGCGAGTGGTGCAGCAGGCGGTAAGCGGGGCGAGCCATGAAAAGTGTCCTGGAAAAATGGATTCCAGCACCTCATTGCAAACCCCAGACCAACCTAATCGAACTTGTAGCTGATCGCTGTTTGCACCTGGCCCTGGTTCACTTCGCCGGTCTGCCGGACGATGCTGCTATCCGCCGCCGAACCCACCAGATGCACCCAGCTCGCACTGGTCAGCAACGACCATTTGGCAGCCAGGGGAAACTCGAAGCTCTGCGTCAGCGTCACGTTCTGGAAACCGCCGCTGGCGTTGTAGGGACGAAAGCCAGTGGCGGCGGCCTCGTTGTCATCCACGCCAAAAAACGTGTTGGTCTGGCGCGCATCGGCAAAATGCGCGACCAGGCCGCTGCTGCCGATGATCCCTCCACCCAGCGGGTAGCCCAGCTCGCCACCCAGTTTGCCGAGGGCGCCACTCTGCGAATGCCCACCGCCCACGGCTTGCCCCAATTGCGCGTAGACCCGCCAGAAATCAGCCGGGGCGTACTGGACGAAGCCACCCACCTCGGCCATGTCCGACACATTGCGCAGGCCCTGCAGATCGCCATTGGACGTGCGCCCTGACAGGTAATTGATATAGGGGCCGGCGGTAAAGCCGTGTGTGTTGAGCGCACTCCAGGTCAAACCATCATCGGTACTCAGGCTGACGTTGCCCCAATCCAGGTCCAGGTAGGGCACGGGGCGGGTTTCGTAGCGACTGGCGGTGGGGTCATGGGGCTGATAACTGAGGCCCGCACCCACTTCACCGGTGATGCCTTCGGCCAGGGCAGCATTTGAAAAGCTCCACAGGCCAAGCAAACCGGCGAATGCAGCGCATGTGATCCTGTACATGGTCACGGTTCCTTGATTGATTACGTGCGCATGAACGCGCGAAGGGCCAGCTTCACGCAAGCACTCATCTTGTTTGTAGCAAGCTACAAAAATTGTAGCTTGGAAGACACATTTCGCCTTCGATACGCGCCAAAGCCCCGGCCCTGCTGGGTGATGGCCAGTTGGCACAGTCCCTGCTCTACCTCTGGTGCAAGCGCACACAGCGCGCTCCTCCAAGGTAAACAACGATGATCCAGTGGCATATCGTGTGTGACTTCGACGGGACCATTACCCCCACCGATGTCATCGACAACGTCCTCCAACGCTTCGCCGGCCCCGAATGGGAAACCATCGAACAGGAATGGCTGGATGGGCATATCGGTTCACGCGAATGCCTGAGCCGCCAACTGGCGCTGATCAAGGCCACACCTTCCGAATTGCTCGCGTACTTCGACAGCGTCGAGATCGACCCGGACTTCCCCGACTTCGTCGACCACGTCATGGGACTGGGCGCGACCATCGAAGTGGTCAGCGATGGCATCGAGCAGGGCATCGCCCGCATCCTGTCGCGCAACTACGTGACCTTGCTGCCGATCCTTGCCAACCGCTTGCGTCAGGTCGACCAGAACAGCTGGCGCATCGACTTCCCGTATGCCAGCGACGCGTGCCGTGCCGCTTCCGGCAACTGCAAGTGCAAGTCCACCCCGCGCAACAAGCGTGTGCTGGTGATCGGCGACGGCAAGTCCGATATGTGCGTGGCCTCCACCGCCGACTTCGTGTTCGCCAAGGGCAGCCTCGCCAAGTACTGCGAAGCCAACAACATTCCTCACGCACGCTTCGACACCTTTGCCGAGCTGCCTGCATTGCTGGCCCGACTGCCTCAGGGCATCGCCGCCAACGCCACCACCTTTACTGCTGCTGACAACCAGGAACTCTTCCATCATGTCTGATATCCGTATCGCTACCGCCGAAGACCAGATCCTTCTGGACAAAGAAGCCAAGTATTGCTCCTACGGCGACACCGTTCACTACATCGAGCCGCCGCGTATTTTCAGCCGTTGCGAAGGCTCCTACGTGTGGGACACCGAAGACCAGGCCTACCTCGACCTGCAAATGTGGTACTCGGCGGTCAACTTCGGCTACGCCAACCCGCGCCTGAACAACGCGTTGAAACAGCAGATCGACACGCTGCCGCAAATCGCCAGCCAGTACCTGCACAAGGGCAAGATCGAGCTGTCGGAAATGATCGCGGTCGACGCCAAGAAGAAATTCGGCCTCGACGGTCGCGTGCACTTCAACGTCGGCGGTTCGCAGTCCATCGAAGACTCCCTGAAAGTGGTGCGTAACGCCACCAACGGCAAGAGCCTGATGTTCGCCTTCGAGGGCGGCTACCACGGGCGCACCCTGGGTGCTTCGTCGATTACCTCCAGCTACCGCTACCGTCGTCGCTATGGCCACTTCGGCGAGCGCGCGCAGTTCATCCCGTTCCCGTACCACTTCCGTGGCCCCAAAGGCATGACCAAGGAAGAATACGGCAGCCACTGCGTGCAGCAATTCGCCCGCCTGTTCGAGACTGAATACAACGGTGTGTGGGACCCGAAAGTCGGCTCCAGCGAATACGCCGCGTTCTACGTCGAGCCGATCCAGGGCACCGGCGGCTACGTGATCCCGCCGATGAACTTCTATCGCGAATTGAAGCACGTGCTGGATCAGCACGGCATCCTGATGGTCTCCGACGAGATCCAGATGGGCTTCTACCGCACCGGCAAACTGTGGTCGATCGAACACTTCGACGTACAGCCGGACGTGATCGTGTTCGGCAAGGCGCTGACCAACGGCCTCAACCCACTGGGCGGCATCTGGGCCCGTGAAGAGTTGATCAACCCGAAGATCTTCCCGCCAGGTTCGACCCACTCCACCTTCGCCTCCAATCCATTGGGTACGGCGGTAGGCCTGGAAATGTTCAAGATGACCAACGAAGTCGACTACGGCGCGATGGTCATGGCCAAGGGCAAGTTCTTCCTCGAAGGCCTGCAGGACCTGCAGAAGCGTTTCCCGATCATCGGCGACGTCGACGGCCTGGGCCTGGCGCTGCGCTGCGAAATCTGCGGCCCGGATGGTTTCACCCCGGACAAGGCGACCCTGGACTACATGGTCGAAGAAGGCATGAAGGGCGACATGGTGGTGGACGGCCAGAAACTCGGGCTGATCCTCGACGTGGGCGGTTACTACAAAAACGTGATCACCCTGGCACCGTCCCTGGAAATCAGCTACCCGGAAATCGAGCTGGGCCTGAAGCTGCTGGAGCAACTGCTGGTGCGGGCGACCAACCGGTGAACAGCGTCGGGATCGACCTCGGTGAAGGTGATGCCGGTTTCGTTCTCGGTGACGGTCCGGTCGGGATCCTGTTGATCCACGGCCTGACCGGCACCCCGACGGAGTTGCGCCAGGTCGCCAAGGGCCTGGCCAAGGTGGGCAATTGCACGGTGTACGTGCCCACCCTGGCCGGGCACTGCGGTGACAACAGCGACCTGCAGGCCACGGGCTGGATGGACTGGTACGAAGGGGTGCGCAAGACCTTCGTGCAGGTCCGCCAGCGTCACGAGCAGGTGTTTGTCGGTGGCTTGTCGATGGGCGCGGTAATGTCGATGTATGTCGCCGCCGAACACCCGGGGCAAGTCGCCGGGCTGCTGATGTATTCCACCACCTTGAAGTACGACGGCTGGAGCATCAACAAGCTGGCGTTCCTTACGCCGTTGCTGATGAAAATCCCGTTTGGCGTGTATATCTGCCGCTTCGAAGAAAAGCCGCCGTACGGCATCAAGAACGAACGCCTGCGGGGCATTGTCGAGCGGCAGATGAAGGAAGGCGAGAGCAGCGAAGCGGGCTTGCTGACCATGGAGGGCATCACTGTGCGCGAACTGCACCGGATGAACGCCGTGGTCAAGAAGCGCATGCCGAAGATCAACGTACCGGCGCTGGTGTTGCACTCCATCGAGGACGACATCACCAGCCGCTGGAACGCGGACTACGTGGAACGCCACCTGGGCGGGCCGGTGACCAAGATCCTGCTGGACAACTGCTACCACATGATCACCGTCGACCTGCAATACCGCCGGGTGATCGAGTTGAGTGCGGAGTTCGTCGAGCAGCATGCCCAGGCCATCCCGGCCCCTCAAGATTATCGACAGCGGGCGTAAGCCTTAAGGACACGATGTGATCACCGCCCAGGCTTTTCCGACCATCCGGGCTATCCAGCGTAGTGCCTGGAACGATTGTTTCCCGGGTGCCCTGGAGGACTGGGACTATTACGTCGCCGTGGAGAACGCCGCCATTGATGATTTTCAGTGGCGTTACCTGGCGGTTTATCAAGATGGAACGCTGGTGGCCGTAGCTGCCGCGTTCATCACGCATTATCGCCTCGACACCACGGTGTCGGGCGCCGGCAAGCGCCTGACCGAGCGTGTCGAGCGGCTGTGGCCGGGGCTTTTGCAACTGGGGCTGTATGCCCTCGGATCGCCCGTGGCCGAACGCTGCGACGTGGGTTTCGCCAGCAGCGTGGCGGATGCGCAGCGTCCGCTGTTGCTCAAGCACTTGCTGGAGGCCGCACGCCAGGATGCCGATGACTTCGGCATCGGCCTGCTGGCGGTCAAGGATGCGCCGAGCAAAGACCCGCACTGGCTCCAGAGCTGCCGCGCGGCGGGGTTCCAGAGCATGCCGAGCTTGCCCACGGGTGTATTGCCGCTGCCGTACGGCTCGGTGGATGCCTACCTGGGGTCGCTGGGCAAGTCCACGCGCAAGGACCTGCGCCGCAAGCTGCGTGCGCCGGGGCCGCGGGTGGAGTGGCGGCGCAATATCGACGACGTGCTGCCTGAGGTCATGCGCCTGTACGAAGCCACGCTCACGCGTGCCGAGTTGCAGTTCGAACGGCTGCCCGCCGGTTACTTCACCGCTGTGCTCGAACGCCTGGATGAGCGCGCGGTCTGTGTTCTTTACTGGGTGGACGAGCAACTGGTGGCGTTCAACCTGGTGCTGGTCGACCAACACCGGCTGGTGGACAAGTTTTTCGGGCATGACGTGGCGTTCACCCGCGACTACAACCTGTACTTCCGCAGCTGGCTGACCAATGTCGACTACTGTATTCAACACAATATTGCAGTGTATGAGTGCGGGCAGGCCGGGTATGCCAGTAAGCTGCGCCTGGGCTGCGAGTTCCAGGGCAACAGTGTGTTTTTCCGTCACCGCAACCGGCTGGTCAACGGCCTGCTCAAGCTTGTAAAACTGTTTATTCGACCGGACCGTTCCGACCCTGCCATGGCTGCTGCGATAAGCGAAACCTGATGATCTCCAAGACCCGCCAGAAAGCCCGCCCCTTTGCCATTTCGCGCTGGAGCGTCCAGCGCAAGCTGGTGCTGGCGTTCTGGTTGGTCAGCGTGATTCCTACCATGATCGCGGCCGAGCTGGCCGCGACCACGCTGTCGCAGATCTTCGACAGCAACGTGCGCATCTGGCTGCAGGAGTCGACCAAGATCGTCAAGGACGAGATCGGCGACATCCTTCACGACAACGCGCGCATGGCCAAGCTGTTCCTGCGCTACACCAG
This sequence comes from Pseudomonas allii, assembly GCF_055380095.1. NCBI lineage: Bacteria > Pseudomonadati > Pseudomonadota > Gammaproteobacteria > Pseudomonadales > Pseudomonadaceae > Pseudomonas > Pseudomonas allii. The sequence goes on from NZ_AP039450.1 coordinate 1,281,128, forward strand.
CCCGCCTTCAAGCCGGCGAGCCGTCAAGCACGACAGGCTGACCGCCGACATTGCCGACGCGACCGACATCGACGTGGTGGCGCTGATTCGCACCAGCGACCACAAAGTGGAATTCAGCACCGCCTCCGATGACATCGTCAAACAGATCAACCTGACCAACAATGCGGTGTTGCAGACCGTGCAGGTGGCCGGTGTGAGTACCGGCCTGGTGGTATCGACCTTCGAGACCAGCCGTGACGGTATCGATTACATTTTGCTGGTCGCTACCTACCTGGACAGCAGTTTCCTCACCAGCGTGGCCGATGTGCATTCCCTCGACCTGCGCCTGTACCTGGCCAACCCCGACGGTTTCTCCGAGATATTTTCGACCCAGCGTTTCGTGGATCACCCCTCGCGCATCCCCAAGAGCGTCGAAACAGCGATGCGCAGCACCCGCCAGCCCAGCGAGCAGTTCACCAACAACTACAGCGGGCTGTACTGGCCGATCTTCAATGATGCGGGGGATTTGCAGGGCGTGATTTTCAGCGGCCTGTTGCGCCATACCAGCCTGGTCGGGCTGGTCAACCAGAGCAACCTGTTCGTGCTGATCTTCCTGCTCAGCTCGGCGCTATCGCTGGCGGCGGGGTTGCTGGTGTCGCGGCGCCTGACCAAGCCGCTGCGCGACCTGTCCCAAGGCGTTGACGCAGTGATTTCAGGTGACTACGAACACCGTGTACTGGTCAGCGGCGGCGATGAGCTGGCGCAGTTGAGCAGCACGTTCAACCATATGACCGAGCGCCTGGGCGAGCTGCATCACCTGGAGGCCCAGCTGCGCCGACGCGATCGCCTGCACGCCCTGGGCGAAGTCGCCATGGGCCTGGCCCACGAGATCCGCAACCCGCTGGGCATCATCAAGACGGCCACGCAGCTGTTGCACAGGCGTGCCGACCTGGCGGAAACCGACAAGCGCCACCTGGAATACGTGGTCAGCGAGGTCAGCCGCATCAACGACCTGATCACCGAGTTCCTCGACTTCGCCAAGCCCAACCCGCCGCTGCGGGTGTTGCAACCGGCGCGCGCGCTGGTGGACGAGATCCTCGGCTTCTGCGCGCCGGAACTGGCCACCCATGCGATCGATGCCCATGTCGATGACCAGGCGCCGGGAGCGACCCTCTACGCCGACGCCAAGCAGCTCAAGCAGGCGTGCCTCAACCTGATTCTCAACGCCATCGACGCCATGCCTGAGGGCGGGCGCCTGACCCTGGGCATTCGTACGGTGGAAGACAACACTGTGATCAGCATCGCCGACACCGGCCAGGGTATCCCGGCGGACATGATCGAGCGCATCTTCACCCCGTTCGTCACCACCAAGGCCTCGGGCACCGGCCTGGGCCTGGCCAAAGTCTATTCGATCATGGAAAGTCACGACGGCAGCATCGAATGCGCCAGTGAGAAAGATGCCGGTGCCACCTTCAGCCTGTACATTCCGGCGATGGGCGAAGACGACGAGGACAGTCATGACGCATAACATTCTGGTCGTCGATGACGAACCCAAGCTCTGCGATCTGCTGGCGTCGGCCCTGGGCCAGAACGGCGTGCAGGTGTTCATCGCCGGTAACGGCCTGCACGCGCTCAAGGTGCTGGAGCAGGAAGACATCGACCTGGTGATCAGCGACTGGCGTATGCCGGGCATGGACGGGCCGGCGCTGCTGGCCGAGATCAAGGTGCGTTACCCCCACGTGCCGGTGATCGTGATGACTGCCTACAGCACCGTGAAAAACGCCGTGCAGTCGATGCGCAATGGCGCCTACGACTACATCGCCAAGCCGTTCGATATCGACGAGCTGGACATCACCGTGGCCAAGGCCCTGCAGTTTCGCGACATCATGCGCGACAACGCGCGCCTGCGCGCCGAACTGGACGAACACGCACAGTTCGACAGCCTGGTGGGCGACAGCCCGGCGTTTCGCAAAGTGCTGCAAGCGGTGGACTCGGTGCGCGACAGCAGCGCCACCATTCTGCTCACCGGCGAAAGCGGAACCGGCAAGGAAATGGTGGCCCGCGCCATCCACAAACACGGCAGCCGTGCCGACCAACCGTTCGTGGCGGTCAACTGTGCGGCGATCCCGGAAGGGCTGCTGGAAAGCGAAATGTTCGGCCATCGCAAGGGTGCGTTTACCGGTGCTGTGGCTGACCGAGTAGGGCGCTTCCAGCAGGCTGACAAGGGCACGTTGTTTCTCGACGAAGTGGGCGACATGCCGTTGGCGCTGCAGGCGAAGATCCTGCGGGCGTTGCAGGAACGGGTGATCGAGCCGGTGGGCGACCCGCGCGAGCGCAAGGTGGACGTGCGGGTGATTGCCGCCACCAACAAGAATCTGCTGGATGCGGTGGCCAGCAAAGAGTTTCGCGAAGACCTGTATTACCGCCTCAACGTGTTCCCGATCCCGTTGCCGGCCTTGCGTGAGCGGGTGGAAGACATCGCGCCGCTGGCCCGTCACTTTGCCCAGACCCTGAGCGCCACCGCCGGCAAACGTATCACCGGCTTCAGCCCGGAGGCCTTGCAGGCCATGGCGGCGTATCACTGGCCGGGCAATATCCGTGAGCTGCAGAACTGCGTGGAGCGCGCGACCATCGTAGCGGCATCGTCGGTGATCGAGGATATCGACCTGCCCGGTTATCTGTTTGCGTCCAAGCCAAGCGAGGGCGGTGTGACCGCCATCCTCAGCGACGGGCCGGGCATTCCCCAGGACCTGGATGCGGCGCTGGCGGAGGTGGAGAAGGCCTATATTCTGGCGGCGTTGCAGGAGAGCAATGGGGTGCAGGCGGCGGCAGCGGCGAAGATCGGGATTTCCGAGCGCAGCTTCTGGTATCGCCTGAAGAAGCTGGGGATCCAGGTCGACAAGATCGTCCGCTGACACACCGAGGTTCAAATGTGGGAGGGGGCTTGCCCCCGATTGCAGTGGGTCAGACAGCTTTTCTGTCTCTGATACACCGCCATCGGGGGCAAGCCCCCTCCCACAGTTTTGACCGTGTTGGGTCAGGTGTGGACGCGTACCCAGATGCTCACCAGCACCGTCGCGGCCATCAACCACGCCACGGCGGCCACGGCCAGTGACGCCTCCAACCGCATCCGATCGACCATCACATACAAGGTCGCCAGGTACACGAAGTACGGAATGATCGACCACATCCCGAACAGGATCGTGGTCTTCAAATCGTCCACCGAGCGCCCTTTGCCGACGATGTAGTGGGCGATCAACGCAAAGGTCGGAAACAGCGGCACCAGGCCTGCGATGTAATAGTTCCTGGTCTTGGCCAGCGCCGCCAGGATCAGCACCACCGCCGCGCCGAGGGCGGCCTTCAAGAGTAAGTCCATCAGTGGCTCAACCCGTATTTCTTGACCTTGTCGAACAGCGTGGTCTTGGCCATTCCCAGTTCCTGGCTGGCCTGGGTCAGGTTGCCGCCGCTGCGTTGCAGTGCATCGTTGAGCAGGTTGCGTTCGAAGGCTTCCACTGCTTCGGTGAAGGCCAGGCCTTGGCCGCCGCTGCTGGCGCCGCTTTTCTTGAAGGCGGGCAGGCCGAGGGCGAAGCGTTCGGCGACGTTGCGCAGTTCACGTACGTTGCCCGGCCAGTCGTGGCTCATCAGGCTCGACAGGGTCTGGTTGTCCAGCTCCGGTGCGGTGCGGTCGAAACGCAGGGATGACTGCTGCAGGAAGTGTTCGAACAGTTGCAGGATGTCTTCGCGACGCTCGCGCAGGGGTGGCAGTTCCAGGGTGACCACGTTGAGGCGGTAATACAGGTCGCTGCGGAACTGGTTGGCGCGGCTCAGTTCGTCGAGGTCGGACTTGGTGGCGGCGATCACCCGGCAATCCACCGCGACGCTCTGGTTCGACCCCAGGCGTTCCAGGGTGCGTTCCTGCAATACCCGCAACAGCTTGATCTGCAGGTTGATCGGCATGCTTTCCACTTCATCGAGGAACAGCGTGCCTTCGTGGGCGTGTTCGATCTTGCCGATGCGGCGCTTGCCGGCACCGGTGAAGGCGTTGGCTTCGTGGCCGAAAATCTCGCTTTCGAAGAGGTTCTCCGGCAGGCCGCCGCAGTTCAGGGCGACGAACTGGTGGGCGTGACGCCGGCTGAAATCATGCAGGCAACGCGCGACCAATTCCTTGCCGGTGCCGGTCTCGCCTTCGATCAGCACGTTGGCCGAGGTATCAGCGACGTTGGCGATCAACTCGCGCAGGTTCTGCATGGCCGGCGAACGGCCGATGATGCGACCTTCCAACGAATCGCGCTCGGCCAATTGCCGACGCAGCGACCAGACTTCCCGCGCCAGCCCGCGCTGCTCCAGGGCGCGGCGCGCTACGTCGACCAGGCGTTCGGGGGAGAAGGGTTTTTCCATGAAGTCATAGGCTCCGTTGCGCATCGCGCCGACCGCCATGGAAATATCGCCGTGCCCGGTGATCAGCACCACCGGCAGGCTTTTATCCAGGGCCTTGAGACGGGTGAGCAGCTCCAGGCCATCGATGCCCGGCAAACGGATATCGCTGATCACGATGCCGGCGAAGTTTTCGCCGATGCGCTTCAAGGCTTCTTCGGCACTGCCCACGCCGACGCTGGGAATATCTTCCAGGGCCAGGGCTTGCTGGCAGCCGAGGAGCACGTGGGGGTCGTCTTCGACGATCAGCACGGTGAGGTCATCTTTAAGGGCTGTAGCGTCTGTATTCATGTCGACTCAGCTTGTTGAGTGCCCGCCAGCGGCAGGCACAAGACAAAGGCCGTTCCACCACTGGCCGGGTGTTCCACGGCGAGGGTGCCACCGGTGGCCGCCGCCAGGCTGGCGGACAGCGTCAGGCCCAGGCCCAGGCCTTGCTCGCCAGGCTTGGTGGTGAAGAACGGTTCGAACAAATGCTTGCGCGCCTCGGGGTCGATGCCGTGGCCATTGTCGCGCACTTGCAGGCGGTATTTGCCCTCGCTGCTGCTGCCTTCCAGCCACAATTGCGGGGCCGGTTGGGCTTGCATGGCGTCGAGGGCATTGCCGATCAGGTTGACCAGGATCTGTTCCAGGCGCGTCTGGTCGATTTGCAATTGGGCGTGGGAAAAGTCGCGGTGCAGCGTCAGTGGAAGGCTGTCCAGGCGTGCGCCGAGCACCTGGAACGCGGCGTCTACCGCTTTGGCCAGGCTGGCTTCGCCCTGGTCGTCACCGCGCCGGGCGAAGGAGCGCAGGCTGGCGGTGATACGGCCCATGCGGTCGATCAGTTCGTTGATGGTCTTGAGGTTGGCACTGGCAGTGTCCAGTGCACCGCGTTCCAGGAAACGCACGGTGTTGCCGGACAAGGTGCGCAGTGCGGCCAGTGGCTGGTTCAATTCGTGGGCGATGCTGGTGGACATCTGGCCGATGGCCGCCAGTTTGCCGGCCTGCACCAGTTCATCCTGGGCACGGCGCAGGGTTTCTTCGGCCTGGCGCCGTTCGCGGATCTGGCCCTTGAGCCGTTCGTTGCTGGCGCGCAGGTCGGCGGTGCGTTCGGCAATCCGCCGTTCCAGCTGGCTGTTGGCTTCCTGCAGGGCTTCCCGTGCCGCGAGGCGGGTGGCGATGACTTTGCGCCGTTCGTTCCAGGCAATCAGCAAAAATGCCACCAGGCCAAACGCAACGGCCACCAGGATGCCCTGGTTGATCGCGGCGCGGCGCAGGTCGTTGAGCGGGGTGAGCAGGGTGAAATTCCACGGCGTGTCATTGAGCGGGCGGGTTTGCGCCAGGTAGCTGACTTCGTGGGCGTCATTGACCACTTCGCTGTTGGCCGGGAAGGTCAGCTTCTCGGTGCCTTCGTTGAGGCGCTCGCGGGCCAGGGGTTCCAGCTCGTTCAGCGTCGCCCAGTAATATTGCAGGCTGTGGGCCAGGCGGTCCTTGGTGTCATCGCTCAGCGGGCGCACGGCCTTGAGGCGGCGGGCCGGGTCACTGGAGAGGATGATGATGCCGTTTTCGTCGCTCACGAACGCTTCGAGGCGTGCGCGTTGCCAGCGCTCTTCGAGGGCTTCGAGGCGTACCTTGACCACCGCGACGCCGATGATCTTGCCATGCTCTTCCAGGCCGTGGGCCAGGTAGTAGCCGGGTTCGCCGTTGGTGCTGCCGATGCCGTAGAAACGGCCAGGCTGGCCCCGCACGGCGTTCTGGAAATAGGCGCGGAAGGACAGGTCTTCACCCTGGTAACTGTCGGCATCGCGCCAGTTACTGGTGGCCAGCACGCGGCCGGTGGTGTCCATCACGTAGATGGCCCGACTGCGACTGCGTCGGTTCAGGCCTTCGAGGTAATCGTTGACGGTCTTGCGGGTTTCCTGGTTCGGGTCGGCCAGCAGCGTGGAGACGCTGGACTCCAGTTCCAGCAGGCTGGGCAGGTAGGTGTATTTGCTCAGCTCGCTTTCGACGGTGCGGGCATGCAACTCCAACTGGCGTTCGCCGGTATCGCTGAGGGTGCGGATGCCGTAGTACTCACTGACCCAGAAGCCGATGAAACCCAGGCCGATCATCAGGGCGATGATCAGTGGCGGCAGGAACAGTTGGCGGATCATACGTGGTTTCACGGCAAGTGATGGCGGTGCGGCGCGAAATTGGTTGGGGTCGCATTTCATCACAGATGCCTTGGGTCAACCAGAGCTTACCGGCCTGCACGGACCAATGTGGGAGCGGGCTTGCTCGCGAAGGCGGTGGGTCAATGAAGAATCTATCGACTGACACTACGCCTTCGCGAGCAAGCCCGCTCCCACACAAGCCCAGTGTCACATGGGCCCGGTTTCTACAGTGGAAGCTATGTAGTGCTTAGTGCTGCAGGATTTTCTCAAGGAAGTGCTGCGCGCGTTCGGAGCGGGCGCTGATGTCGCCGAAGAACTCTTCTTTCGGGCAGTCTTCGATGATCTTGCCAGCGTCCATGAAGATCACGCGGTCGGCCACTTTGCGGGCGAAGCCCATTTCGTGGGTCACGCACATCATGGTCATGCCTTCGTGGGCCAGTTGCACCATCACGTCGAGCACTTCGTTGACCATTTCCGGGTCCAGCGCCGAGGTCGGTTCGTCGAACAGCATGACGATCGGGTCCATGGCCAGGGCGCGGGCAATCGCCACACGTTGTTGCTGGCCGCCGGAGAGCTGGCCCGGGTGCTTGTGGGCATGCGCCGACAGGCCTACGCGCTCGAGCAGTTGCAGGCCTTTCTTGGTGGCTTCTTCCTTGCTGCGGCCGAGCACCTTGATCTGCGCGATGGTCAGGTTTTCGGTGATGGTCAGGTGCGGGAACAGCTCGAAGTGCTGGAACACCATGCCGACGCGCGAGCGCAGTTGCGGCAGGTTGGTCTTAGGGTCGGCGATGGAGGTGCCGTCGACCACGATGTCGCCCTTCTGGAACGGTTCCAGCGCGTTGACGCACTTGATCAGGGTGGACTTACCCGAGCCGGACGGCCCGCACACCACGATCACTTCGCCTTTTTTAACCTCGGTGCTGCAATCGGTCAGCACCTGGAAGTCGCCATACCACTTGTTGATGTTCTTGATAGAGATCATACGGCAAACCTTTTTTGCAGACGCTTGACCAGCAGCGAGGCGGAAAAGCTGATGATGAAGTAGACGACACCGGCGAAGATCAGGAACTCATTGGAGCGGCCGATGATGTCGCCGTTGGAGCGGGCGGAGTTGAGGAAGTCCACCAGGCCCACGGTGTAGACCAGCGAGGTGTCCTGGAACAGGATGATCGACTGCTGCAGCAGCAACGGGGTCATCTTGCGGAACGCCTGGGGCAGGATGATCAGGCGCATGGTCTGGCCGTAGGTCATGCCCATGGCCTGTGCCGCCGCCATCTGGCCCTTGGGGATCGACTGCACGCCGGCCCGCACGATTTCACAGAAGTACGCGGCTTCGAACATCATGAAGGCCACGACGCAGGAGGTGAACGCACCGATCGGGGTGTCTTCGCCGGTGATCCAGCGCAATACGAACGGCACCGCCAGGTAGAACCAGGTGATCACCAGCAGCAGCGGGATCGAGCGGAAGTAGTTCACATAAGCGCCGGCAACGCGCGACAGCAGTTTGCTGGACGACAGGCGCATCAGCGCCAGGACCGTACCCAGCGCGATACCGCCGACCACGCCCATGACCATCAACTGCAGGGTCATGACCATGCCGTTCCACAGGCCCGGGATGGCGGGGATGATGCCGCTGAAATCGAAGTCCATTATTTACCCCCCACGGAGATCAGGCCGGGCACTGCGACTTTCTTCTCGACCACGCGCATCAGCAACATCAGGCTCATGTTCAGGGTGAAGTAGATCAGCGTGGCCAGGGTGAAGGCTTCAAACAGGTTGGCCGAGAACTCGGCGGTCTGTTTGGTTTGCGCCAGCAGTTCCATCAGGCCGATCAAGGACGCCACGGAGGAGTTCTTGAAGACGTTGAGGAATTCCGAGGTAAGCGGCGGAATGATGATCCGGTAGGCCTGGGGCAGCAGCACGTTCCAGTAGATCTGCGGCAGCTTGAAGCCCATGGCGCGTGCAGCGGATTCCTGGCCACGTGGCAGCGCCTGGATGCCGGTACGCACTTGTTCGCACACACGGGCCGCGGTGAACAGGCCCAGGCACACGACAACGCTCAGGTAGGCCGAGGTGGTCGGGTTGAGGTCCTGTTTGTACCAGTCCTGCAGGTTCTGCGGCAGCATGTCGGGTACCAGGAAGTACCAGATGAACAGCTGAACCAGCAGCGGCACGTTACGAAACAGTTCCACGTAGCAGGTCGCGATGCCCGATACGATGCGGTTTGGCACGGTGCGCATGACGCCCAGAATGGACCCCAGCAGCAAGGCGATAATCCATGCCACGACAGCGATGGCGATGGTCCAGCCCAAGCCGGCGATGTACCAGTCGAGATAAGTCTCGCTGCCCACGCCAGTGGACTTGAAGAACACGCCCCAGTCCCAGTTGTAGTTCATTAGGGTCTCCCCTCGAAATCGATCGATGTACAAGCACCCGCTTGGGGAAGATCCTTTCCCGCCCGGCGGTGAACGCCAGGCACACGCGATCGGCTCGAAAACCGCCAGGTCGAGTGTTCCACAATAAAGCCAGCAGGTAGTAACAGACGCCTGAGGGAGGTTGGCTCCCTCAGGAGATAAGCTTAGTCAGGTATCAGATTTTTACGTCAGGGGCTGGTTTGTCGCTTGGGTTAGCGATCAGCTCCTTCACCTTGTCGCTCATCGGGAAGTTCAGGTTCAGGCCTTTTGGTGGGATCGGGCTCTCGAACCATTTGCTGTAGATCTTGTTGATTTCGCCGGATTTGTACAGGGCAACGATGGCGTCATCGACAGCTTTCTTGAAGTCAGGATCGCCTTTGCGAACCATGCAGGCGTAGGCCTCAAAGGACTGCGGAGTACCGGTGATGACCCAGTCGTCCGGCTTCTTGGCCTTGGCTTCTTCACCGGCCAGCAGGGCGTCGTCCATCATGAACGCGACGGCACGGCCGCTTTCCAGCATCTGGAAGGATTCGCCGTGGTCTTTGGCGGAGATGACGTTCATGCCCATCTGCTTGTCGGCGTTCATCGCCTTGATGATGCGCTCGGACGTTGTGCCAGCGGTGGTCACGACGTTCTTGCCTTTCAGGTCGGCGAAGTCAGCGTAGGACGGCTTGCCATCCTTGTCTTTCTTGACCAGCAGGCGGGTGCCGATTTCGAAGATGTTGACGGTGAAATCAACTTGCTGGGCGCGTTCGGCGTTGTTGGTGGTGGAGCCGCACTCGAGGTCCGCGGTGCCGTTCTGGATCAGCGGAATGCGGGTTTGCGAGGTCACCAGGTTGTACTTGGCCTTCAGGTCGGGTTTGTTCAGGTCTTTTTTCAGGGCTTCAACGATAGCCAACTGAATGTCGTGGGAGTAGCCCACAGGTTTGCCCGAACCATCCGCGATGTAGGAAAACGGAATGGAGCTGTCGCGGTGAGCGAGGGTGATGGTGCCGGAGTCGTTGATTTTCTTCAGTGTGCCGGTGAGTTCGGCGGCGAAAACTGGAGTGCTGATCAGAGCAGCAGCGATAGCTGCGCCCAGGATATGGGGAACGATGCGCATCAATACTTCCTCGACATTTGTTTTTTTTATGAAGCCGGCTAAACGGCTCTCTTGTACAGCGAATGCCCGTGACGGCTCCTGAGGCGTCTCAGGCAATCGTCAGGGAGTGTAGAGCATGAGTCGTGCCATACCTCGAATAAAAGGTCATCTATCTGATTTATAAGGGTATTAAATTTTTGTTTCGAAGACTTTGTCACGCCGTGATCCGGCAATCCGAATAGGCTGTGGTATGGCGTTCGGAAAACCGAATAGGGGATGTGGGATTTATCTTGCATAAAAAAGCCCCTGGCCCTTTCGGTGCAGGGGCTTTTCAAGGCGACCTGATCAGGCCGCTTCAATCTTTGCGCGGGTTTGCTCGACCTTGGACAGGTAACGTTGCACGTTGTCCTGTTCTTCCGGGGTGGTGAACAAGCCGAGCTTGGTGCGGCGCCACAGCACGTCGTGGGGGTGGGTCGCCCACTCTTCGGCGCACAGGTAATCGACTTCGCGGGTGTACAGGCCGCCACCCAGGTGGTCACCCAGGTCGGCCAGCGACTGCACGCCTTCGAGCAGTCGCCAGGTGCGGCTACCGTAGGTGGTGGACCAGCGCCGTGCGATCTCGCTCGGTATCCAGTCGAACTTGCTGCGAATCGCTTCGGCCAGGGCGTCTGGCGTCGTCATGTTTTCACCGCCCGGCAGGCTGGCGGTGGCGGTCCAGCTTGGGCGCATCTGGGTGAAGTACGGTGCCAGTTGCGCCATCGCCGACTCAGCGAGTTTGCGATAGGTGGTCAACTTGCCGCCGAACACCGACAGGATCGGTGCCTCGCCCGTGCCACCGGACAGTGCCAGGGTGTAGTCGCGGGTGATGGCCGACGGGTTGTCCGACTCGTCGTTGCACAGCGGGCGTACGCCGGAGTAGGTGTGCACGATGTCATCGCGGCTCAGTTGTTTTTTGAAATGTGCGTTGACCACTTTCAGCATGTAGTCAGTTTCACCTTCGGTGATCGCAACAGCAGCCGGGTCGCCGGTGTATTCGCGGTCGGTGGTGCCGATGATGGTCAGGTGGTTCAGGTACGGAATCGTGAAGACGATGCGCTGGTCTTCGTTCTGCAGGATGTGCGCGTGGGCACCTTCGTACAGTTTCGGCACGATCAGGTGGCTGCCCTGGATCAGGCGGATGCCGTAGGGCGAATCCAGCTTCAGGTCGTCCTTGATGAACTTGGCCACCCACGGGCCGGCAGCATTCACCAGGGCGCGGGCACGGATCGAGAACAGGCTGCCGTCGGCGCGTTCCATGTTCATGTCCCACATGCCGTTGCTGCGGTGTGCGCTGATGCAACGGGTCTGGGTGTGAATGTGCGCGCCTTTTTCGCGGGCGGCCATGGCGTTGAGCACCACGAGGCGAGCGTCATCGACCCAGCAGTCGGAGTATTCGAAGCCTCGGGTGATTTCGCTTTTCAGTGGGCTGTCGGCGCCGAACTTGAGGCTTTTCGAGCCGGCCAGCTTTTCGCGCTTGCCCAGGTGGTCGTACAGGAACAGGCCGGCGCGGATCATCCACGCCGGACGCAGATGCGGACGGTGCGGCAGCACGAAGCGCATCTGCTTGACGATGTGCGGGGCCTTGGCCAGCAGCACCTCACGTTCGGCCAGGGCTTCGCGCACCAGGCGGAATTCGTAATGTTCGAGGTAACGCAGGCCGCCGTGGATCAGCTTGCTGCTGGCGGAGGAGGTGTGGCTGGCCAGGTCGTCCTTTTCGCAAAGGAATACCGACAAACCGCGCCCGGCTGCGTCTGCTGCAATGCCGACGCCATTGATCCCGCCACCGATAACGGCAACGTCATAGACTTCGGCGAGCGGTGGAGCAGGCAAGGTAGAAGGGTTCATCGGCTGGCCTCGCGATCTTTTTCGTATTGGAATTCGAACATTAATGTTCATTTGCGAAAATGGTAGCTGATAAACGCGCGCGCAGCCACCTGAGTTCGATTGAAAAAACTCATCGAACCGGCGGGAAAGGAAAATTTGTGAACATGAGCCAGTGCTGGCTGGAGAAATGGGGGGGGCAGGTAAATAGCCATCGGGGGCGAGCCCCCTCCCACAGGTTGATCGCATTCCAATGTGGGAGGGGGCTTGCCCCCCGATGGCGTCAGTGCAGGCGCTACACCACTTCCAGACGAACCTTGTGGTCATTGAGCAACTGCACCAACGCCGGCACCGGCTGTTGATCCGTCACCAGGCAATCCACCAGGCTGATCGGCCCCAGACGAATCATGGCATTGCGCCCGAACTTGCTGGAGTCCGCCGCCAGGATCACCTGGCGGGCGTTGGCAATGATCGCCTGGGAAACCCGTACTTCCTGGTAATCAAAGTCCAGCAGGCTGCCGTCTTCATCGATACCGCTGATGCCCACCAGAGCAAAGTCGACCTTGAACTGGTTGATGAAGTCGACACTGGCCTGGCCCACCACACCTCCGTCACGCCGCACATTGCCACCCGTGAGCAACACATCAAAGTCGTCCTTGGCACTGAGCATGGTGGCGACGTTGAGGTTGTTGGTGATGATTTTCAGGTGGTTGTGGTTGAGCAGCGCACGGGCGATGGATTCGGTGGTGGTGCCGATATTGATGAACAACGAGGCGTGATCGGGGATCTGCGCGGCGATGGCTTCGCCGATGCGCTGTTTCTCGTCGCGCATCTGGTCGGCCCGCATGGCGTAGGCGGTGTTTTCGACGCTGGAGTCATAGGCCGCGCCGCCGTGGTAGCGGCGCAGCAGATTGGCGTCCGCCAGCTGGTTGATATCGCGGCGGATGGTTTGCGGGGTGACAACGAATAGCTGCGCCATCTCCTCGATACTGACGTAGCCGCGTTCGCGGACCAGTTCGAGGATTTGTTGTTGGCGGGGAGGCAGATTCATGGGGCGTCCTTTGGGCTGCCATACAAAAGTGGCCCATGATGACGCAGGAATCCGCTCCCTGCCAGTTACAACCCGACGTTGGCTTATTCAGCGCCTTCGTGCGGCTCCCAGTCACGGGTGCGGCTGACCGCTTTTTGCCAGCCAGCGTAGAGTTTTTCCTTTGCGGCTTCGTCCAGTTGCGGTTCGAATTCGCGCTCGATCACCGCCTTGCCGCGCAGCTCGTCCAGGCTGCCCCAGAAACCGCACGCCAGGCCAGCCAGGTAGGCCGCGCCCAATGCGGTGGTCTCGCGCATTTGCGGGCGCTCGACCTGGGTGCCGAGGATATCGGCCTGGAATTGCATCAGGAAGTTGTTGGCGACCGCGCCGCCGTCCACGCGCAGCGCCTTGAGGCGCTCGCCCGAATCCTGCTGCATGGCGTCGAGTACGTCGCGGGTCTGGTAGGCAATCGACTCCAGGGCGGCACGAATGATGTGATCCACGCGTACGCCACGGGTCAGGCCGAACAGTGCGCCACGGGCATACGGGTCCCAGTACGGTGCGCCCAGACCGGTAAACGCGGGCACCAGGTACACACCGTTGCTGTCCTTGACCTTGCCGGCGAAGTATTCGGTGTCGTGGGCGTCGTTGATGATTTTCAGCTCATCTCGCAGCCATTGTACGGTGGAGCCGCCATTGAACACGGCGCCTTCCAGGGCGTAAGCCACTTCGCCACGCGGGCCGCAGGCGATGGTGGTGAGCATGCCGTGCTTGGATTTCACCGCCTTGTCGCCGGTGTTCATCAGCAGGAAGCAGCCGGTGCCGTAGGTGTTCTTGGCCTGGCCGGCTTCGACGCACATCTGGCCAAACAGCGCAGCCTGTTGGTCGCCGGCGATACCGCCGATGGCGATGCCGCTTTTGGTACGGCCGTAGATTTCCGAGGAGGACTTCACTTGCGGCAGCATTTCGCGCGGCACGTCGAGGATCTCCAGCATCTTCGCATCCCACTCCAGGGTGTGGATGTTGAAGAGCATGGTGCGCGAGGCGTTGGTGTAGTCGGTGACGTGGGTCTTGCCACCGGTAAATTTCCAGATCAGCCAGCTGTCGATGGTGCCGAACAGCAGTTCGCCGTTGCGCGCACGCTCGCGGCTGCCTTCGACGTTGTCGAGGATCCACTTGAGCTTGGTGCCGGAGAAGTACGGGTCGGTGACCAGGCCAGTGGTGTCATTGATGTATTGCTCGTGGCCACCGCGCTTTAGCTGCTGGCAGATCTCGGTGCTGCGGCGGCACTGCCAGACGATCGCGTTGTAGATCGGGCGACCGGTGACTTTGTCCCACACCACGGTGGTTTCACGCTGGTTGGTGATGCCGATGGCAGCGACTTGGTCATGGTGCAGGCCGGCCTGTGCCAGCGCTTCGACCATCACCGCACTCTGGGTGGCGAAGATTTCCATCGGGTCATGCTCGACCCAACCGGCTTGTGGGTAATGCTGAGTGAATTCGCGCTGGGCGGTGCAGACCACGTTGGCGTCACGATCGAAGATGATCGCGCGGGAACTGGTGGTGCCTTGGTCTAGGGCAATGATGTAGTTCTTATTCTGAATATCGGTCATGTCGAATGCCTTGGAAAATAAGAAAGTCGGTAATCAGCCTGGGCCGCAAGAAGGGCAGGTGCGTCCAGGCTGGCGCTATCAGGAAATACGGGTCTTGCCGTTGACTGCCGTGTCAGGTGTTTCTTCAGCTATAGCAGGTGCGGCGCTCGGCAGGTGGCGGGCAATCAGCCCGCGATAGGCCGCGGCGCCGAGGCATGCGCCGACAATCGGCGCGAAAATCGGTACGAGGAAGTAAGGAATATCGCGGCCGCCAGTGAAGGCCATTTCACCCCAACCGGCGAAAAAGGTCATCAGCTTGGGGCCGAAATCCCGCGCCGGGTTCATCGCAAAGCCGGTCAACGGGCCCATGGCGCTGCCGATCACCGCGATCAGCAGGCCGATCAGCAGGGGCGCCAACGGGCCGCGTGGCAGGCCGTTGTTGTCATCGGTGAGCGCCATGATCACGCCCATCAGGATGGCAGTGATGACCATTTCCACCAGGAACGCCTGGGCGGTGCTCAGCAGCGCATGGGGATAGGTAGAGAACACCGACGCCAATTCCAGGCTGGCCTGGGAGCCGCGCACCATATGGTGGGTTTGTTCGTAATCGAAAAACAGGTTGCTGTAGAGCGTGTACACCAAGGCCGCCGAGCAGAAGGCGCCGGCGATCTGAGCAAGAATGTAGAAGGGCAGTTTGCGCTTGTCGAAGTCGGCGAAAATGCACAGCGCGATGCTGACGGCCGGGTTGAGGTGGGCTCCGGAAATACCGGCGCTCAGGTAGATCGCCATGCTGACGCCGACCCCCCAGATGATACTGATCTCCCACAAGCCAAAGCTGGCACCCGCGACCTTGAGCGCAGCGACACATCCAGTACCGAAGAAGATCAGAAGCGCAGTCCCCAGGAATTCGGCCATGCATTGGCTCGAAAGTGAAGGCTGTTGAAGAGCAGTTGTCATGGAAAGCCTCAGTTGTTGTTCTTGTCTGGCGCACAACCTCAACGGGTTGTTGCGCGATTTTCACCGTGGCAGGGATCCCCATCCCGACCATGGCTTACTGCTTTGAACGCTGCGGGTGTATTCCTACAGTATTCGGAAACGAAAAAATATAGACAAGAATGACGGCTGTCAAAGGTCGAAAGTGAACTGTCAGTCACTTTCAAACTATTGGTCTGGTGAATGATCACGCTTGTCACATTGCGTGTGTACGGCAAGAGTGGGCGGACTAGAGCGTTTTACGTGGGTTTGGCCTAGAATTGGCCATCTGTTTGCCACGCCTCGGAGACCCCATGACGCCTGCATTGGACCTGTTGAAAAAAGTTCGCGCCGAACATCGAATTCACAGTTACGAACATGATCCCAAGGCGGCTTCATATGGGCTGGAGGCCGCGGAAAAATTGGGCCTGGACCCTGCGCAGGTGTTCAAGACCTTGCTGGCCAGCAGCGAGAAGGGCGAATTGCTGGTGGCGGTGGTGCCGGTCGTCGGAAGTCTGGATCTGAAAGCCCTGGCGCATGCGGCAGGCGTCAAGAAAGTCGAAATGGCCGACCCGGCGGCCGCGCAACGTTCCACTGGCTATCTATTAGGCGGCATCAGCCCGTTGGGGCAGAAGAAGCGTTTGCGCACGTTCATTGATGTGACAGCGCAGCCGTTTGCGACGATTTTTGTGAGTGCGGGGAGGAGGGGCTTGGAGGTTGAATTGCCAGCGGCGGTGCTGGCTGAGCATACCCAGGCCAAGTTCGCGGAAATTGGCCGGGCATGACGAGGTTTTATACCGGGCTGTAGCGTCGTACGCCGGATTCGACTGGAGGGATGTGTGCGGCCGTGCTGCCGGACGCCTGGAACAATACCAGGTGTTCGGCGGCCACCCGAATGCCGACATCCGCCCCCACTTGATGATCGGCGTGACTCGGGAAAATCGACTCCAGCTGTGCACCGGTCGGCAGTTGCAGGCGGTACAGGGTCGATGCGCCGAGGAACGTCTTGCCGACGATCCTCGCTTTCAACCCGCTGTCCGGCGCGTAGACGATGTCATCCGGACGCAGCAACACATCCACCGCACCGCCGGTAGGCCAGGTGTAGGCGCGGTTGCCGCGCAACTCACCCAGCTCGGTGCTGACCGATTCCGGCGAGCTCAACTGGCCGCGAATGAAGTAGCCCTGGCCGATAAAGCTGGCGACGTAAGGTGTCTGCGGTTCGTGATAGAGGTTGTAGGGCGTGTCCCACTGCTCAAGGCGGCCCTCTTTGAACACACCGACCTGGTCGCTGACGGCGAAGGCCTCTTCCTGGTCGTGGGTCACCAGGATTGCGCTGGTGCCGCGGGCCTTGAGGATGTCACGCACCTCGTGGCTGAGCTTGCGTCGCAACTCACCATCCAGGTTGGAGAAAGGCTCATCCAGCAACAGCAAGGCCGGTTCTGGCGCCAAGGCACGGGCGAGGGCGACGCGTTGTTGCTGGCCGCCGGATAGCTCATGGGGGAAGCGCTTGCCCAGGTTTTTCAGGTTCACCAGCTCCAGCAACTCAGCGACTACGCGGTCTTTTTGCGGGTGCTTGCGAATGCCGAAGGCGATGTTATCGGCCACGCTCAGGTGAGGAAACAATGCGTAGTCCTGGAACACCATGCCGATGCGACGTTTCTCAGGGGCCAAGGTGAACCCGGCACTGGAGATCACTTCGCCGGCCAGGCTGATTTCACCTTCGTGCACCGGCTCAAACCCGGCAATCGCTCGTAGGGTGGTGGTCTTGCCGCAGCCCGAGGAGCCCAGCAGGCAACCGATGTCGCCCGCATTGAGGTGCAGGTTGAGGTTCTGTACCACCCGTTGATCTTGATAACCGCATGCCAGGTTGCGCAGGTTCAGCAGTAATGAATGGCTCATGCGTGGTGGTACGACGGCGGGACGAGGAATTCGAGCAGGGCCTTTTGAGCGTGCAGGCGGTTTTCGGCCTGGTCCCAGGCGACCGAGCGTGGGTCGTCGAGCAGGTCGGTGCTGATCTCTTCGCCACGGTGGGCCGGCAGGCAGTGCATGAACAGCACGTCGGGCGCGGCCAGGTCGAGCAGGGCGCGGGTCACCTGATACGGGGCGAACAGGGCCAGGCGCTTGGCGGTTTCGTCTTCCTGGCCCATGGAGGTCCAGACGTCGGTGCTTACCAGATGCGCACCGATCACCGCGTCACGCGGGTCGCGGACCAGGGTCACGCGGTCGCCGGCTTGAGCCAGGAAGCGCGCATCAGGCTCGTAGCCTTCCGGGCAGGCCACGCGCAGTTGGAAGTCGAATTGGATGGCGGCTTCTATATAGCTGTTGCACATGTTGTTGCCATCGCCGATCCAGGCCACGCTCTTGCCCTGGATCGAACCACGGTGTTCGAGGAAGGTTTGCATGTCAGCCAGCAACTGGCACGGGTGCAGGTCATCGGACAGGCCGTTGATCACTGGTACACGGGAGTTGGCGGAAAATTCGGTGACGGTGCTGTGGGCGAAGGTACGGATCATCACGGCGTCGAGCATGCTCGACATCACCTTCGCGCTGTCGGCGATCGGCTCGCCACGGCCCAGTTGGGTGTCGCGCGAGGACAGGAAGATGGCCTGGCCACCCAGTTGGATCATGCCGGCTTCGAACGACACACGGGTGCGGGTCGACGACTTCTCGAAGATCATGCCGAGCACGCGGTTTTTCAAAGGCTCGAACAGTACGCCGCGGTTACGCAGGTCTTTAAGCTCAATGCCTCGACGGATCACGCTGACCAGCTCTTCGGGCGTGCAATCCATCAGGGAGAGAAAGTGCCTTGCGCTCATCATTAACTACCTTTTTGCAACAGACCGCAGATACTCAAAGCCTTGTTTATTGTGACAACGGGCGAGACCTGCGGCGAAAGCCGCACGGGGCGACGAAATAGGGGAAGGCGCGATCTTATAATTAAATGTCGCGTCTTACCAATAGGGCTACGGTTTTTAAGGGTGTTCAAGCAGGGCGCCGAAGCGCTTTTGAAGACGATTTCCAGACAGCAGCGGGCCATTTGTACACTGGCGCCGAGACCTTTTGCAATGCGCGGAGACGGGCGCAGACCAGGCAGCGTCGGTTTCAGAGGCTGTATGCCGGGCTTTGAAACATTTGCTCACGCTTGCCTATGGCTTGGCCTGATGCTGGTCGATTCACAGGGCGAACGTTGGTGGCGCCCCTGCCGCTCCCGGCCCATAGTGGGATCAAAGCCCCTATAAAAGAGACTGGCCATGACCAAGACTCTCCACCACCGTGCCTGCCATCTGTGTGAAGCCATTTGTGGCCTGACCCTGGAAACCACCCAGGCCGACGACGGTAGCCTGGCGATCACCTCGATCAAGGGGGATCCGCTGGATACATTCAGTCGCGGGCATATCTGCCCCAAGGCCGTGGCGCTGCAGGATATCCAGAATGACCCCGACCGCCTGCACCAGCCGATGCTGCGGGTGGGCAGTGAATGGCAGCCGATCGCGTGGGAAGACGCCTTTGCGCTTGTAGCTGAGCGGCTTTCAGGTATTCAGGCGCGGCACGGGCAGAATGCAGTGGCGGTGTATCAGGGCAATCCCAGCGTGCACAACTACGGGTTGATGACCCACAGCAATTACTTCCTGGGCCAGTTGAAGACGCGCAATCGGTTTTCCGCCACCTCGGTGGACCAATTACCGCATCACCTCACCAGTTACCTCATGTACGGCCATGGCCTGTTGTTGCCGATCCCCGACATTGATCACACCGACTTCATGCTGATCCTGGGCGGCAACCCACTGGCGTCCAACGGCAGCATCATGACCGTGCCTGATGTGGAGAAGCGCCTCAAGGCGATCCAGACCCGGGGCGGCAAAGTGGTGGTGGTCGACCCACGGCGCAGCGAGACGGCGGCGATGGCCGACCAGCATCTGTTCGTGCGCCCGGGCGGTGATGCGGCGTTGTTGTTCGGGGTGCTCAACACCTTGTTTACAGAGAACCTGACCCGCGACAGCCATTTGCCGGTTGAAGGTCTTGAGGATGTGCGTCGCGCCATCGCAGGGTTTACCGCCGAGGCCATGAGCCGTCAGTGTGCGGTGCCTGCCG
This sequence comes from Pseudomonas allii, assembly GCF_055380095.1. NCBI lineage: Bacteria > Pseudomonadati > Pseudomonadota > Gammaproteobacteria > Pseudomonadales > Pseudomonadaceae > Pseudomonas > Pseudomonas allii. The sequence goes on from NZ_AP039450.1 coordinate 1,300,708, forward strand.
AACAGATTCGCCAACTGGCGCGGGACTTTGCTGCCGCCGACAAAGCGGTGTGCTACGGGCGCATGGGGGTATCGACCCAGGCGTTCGGCACCCTGTGCCATTGGCTGGTGCAACTGATCAACCTGGTGACCGGCAACCTGGACCGCGTAGGTGGTGCGCTGTGCACCACGCCGGCGGTGGACCTGGTGGCATCGACTGGTGGTGGGCATTTCAATCGTTGGCAGAGTCGGGTGTCTGGGCGCCCGGAGTACGGCGGCGAGCTTCCGGTGTCAGCATTGGCCGAAGAAATGCTCACCGAAGGTGAAGGACAAATCCGCGCCTTGGTGACGGTGGCGGGCAACCCGGTGTTGTCGACACCCAACGGCCGGCAGTTGGAACAAGCCCTCGACGGCTTGGAGTTCATGGTCAGCATCGACCTCTATATCAACGAAACCACGCGCTATGCCGACCTGATCCTGCCGTCCACTTCGGCGCTGGAGAATGATCACTACGACACCACCTTCAACATGTTTGCGGTGCGCAACGTTACCCGCTTCAATCGCGCAATTCTGCCCAAGCCTGCGGGCGCACTGCATGACTGGGAGATTTTTGTCGGTCTGGCCAAGGCGTTTGCCGCACACACCCGCGCGGTGCTCAAGCCGACCATGCCACCTGCGCAGATGATCGATTTCGGGCTACGTGCGGGAGTGTACGGTGATGCGTCCAGCCACAAGTTGTCGGTGGCCATGCTGGTGGACCATCCCCATGGTGTGGACCTGGGGCCGCTGCTGCCCAATCTCGCCGCACGCTTGAAAACCGTTGATCGCAGGGTACAGGCGGCGCCGGCGGTGATCCTTGCCGACCTGGCGCGTTTTGCCGGGCAGCCGGTGCCGGTGGCCGACGAACTGTTGCTGATCGGCCGCCGCCACGTGCGCAGCAATAATTCCTGGATGCATAACTACCATCGGCTGGTGAAGGGCAAGCCGCGTCATCAATTGCTTATGCACCCCGATGACCTGGCCAGTCGACAATTGAACGATGGCCAGCGGGTGCGTGTGAGCTCGCGTATCGGCATGATTGAAGTGGAAGTCTTGGCCAGCCTGGACATGATGCCCGGTGTCGTCAGCCTGCCGCATGGCTGGGGCCATGGCCGCCCCGGCGTGCAGATGACGATTGCCAGCGGACAGCCGGGGGCCAGTGCCAATGACTTGACCGACGAGCGGCAGTTGGATGAGCTGTCGGGTAATGCCGCACTCAATGGCGTTCCGGTGCAGGTAGCAGCCGCCTGAGCACCGCGCTGGAAATTTGCGTTACAATGCGCCACCGTGCCGACCTGTGAGTCGCAAAGTTCCAGCCGAGGTGTTCCATGGATATCATCGAAACGATCAAAGAGCAGATTGCCAACAACACCATTCTGCTTTACATGAAGGGCGCGCCAAACGCTCCTCAGTGCGGTTTCTCCGCGAAGGCTTCCCAGGCCATCATGGCGTGCGGCGAGAAGTTCGCTTACGTGGATATCCTGCAAAACCCTGAAATCCGCGCCAACCTGCCGAAGTACGCCAACTGGCCGACCTTCCCACAACTGTGGGTTTCCGGTGAACTGGTCGGCGGCAGCGACATCATCGTCGAGATGGCGGCTGATGGTTCGCTGCAAACGCTGATCAAAGAAGCAGCGGCAAATGCGGCGGCCAAGACCGACGCGTGATTCGCTGGCAATAAAAAGCCCCGCTTCTCGAGAGAGAGCGGGGCTTTTTTGTTCCTGCGAGCTGCGGGCTTATTCTTCGCCCATCTGCGATTGCAGGTAGTTTTCCAGGCTGACCTTGTCGATCAGGCCCAGTTGGGTTTCCAGCCAGTCGATGTGCTCTTCCTGGTCTTCCAGGATGTCTTCCAGCAGTTCACGGCTGCCGAAGTCGCTCTTGATTTCGCAGTGAGCAATAGCGGCCTTGAGGTCGCTGTGGCTCTTGCGCTCAAAGCCCAGGTCACTCCCAAGCATCTCCTTGGTGTCCTCGCCGATGTTCAGCTTGCCCAGGTCCTGCACGTTCGGCAGGCCTTCCAGGAACAGGATGCGCTTGATCAACGCGTCCGCGTCCTTCATGGCTTTGATCGATTCTTTGTATTCGCGCTTGCCCAGCTTTTCCAGGCCCCAATCGTCATACATGCGTGCATGCAGAAAGTACTGATTGATCGCGACCAGTTCATTGGCAAGGATTTTGTTGAGTTGCTGGATGACTGAGATGTCGCCTTTCATGACTGGGGTCCTGCCCTGTAATAGCTGTGTATAAGGCGGAGTTTGAGCGGCAGAACCCCTAGTGTCAAACCTAAGTTATTGAATAATAAATGAAAATTAATCGGAATAAGAATGTTTGTGTTCCGCGTCTTAGCGCTAACTTATTGAATTGCGGGCATAAAAAAACCGGACACTAAGTCCGGTTCTTTAAAACATGCCAATCAGGCGTGTGTAAATTCTGCTGAATAGGGGAGCGCGGCCTGAGCGGTCTGCAGCTGTGTCAGGGTTTCCCGTACCACTTGCTTGGCCAGGCAAGCACATTTGCCACACTGGCTGGCAACGCCGGTAGCTTCACGCACTTCCTTGTAGCTGCAGCAACCTTCATAGATTGCTTCGCGGATTTTTCCGTCGGTGACGCCAGTACACAGGCACACATACATAAGGGAGAACCGTCGCGGGTTTAAGGCTTAAGTGCGGTGGATCTTAATGTTAACGAGAATGATTGTCAAAGTAGAATCGTAGGGTATTCGTTGGTACCGTGCCCGCACTGACGAACGGTTTTTTCAGTGTATGATGGTCGGTCTTCACGAAGCGTGACTGCGTCACAGGGCTGTCGCTTATTAACGGCAGACTCAGGGCCGGTCCTTTTACTTCAATCGTCACCCTCACATCAGGAGATAACCAATGAGCGTACTCGTCGGCAAACAAGCCCCGGATTTCGACGTACCTGCCGTCCTCGGCAATGGCGAAATCGTAGACAGCTTCAAACTGTCTGAAGCCATCAAAGGCAAATACGGCCTGGTGTTCTTCTACCCGCTGGACTTCACCTTCGTCTGCCCTTCGGAGCTGATCGCTCTGGACCACCGCATGGACGATTTCAAGGCGCGCAACGTTGAAGTGGTAGCCGTTTCCATCGACTCCCATTTCACTCACAACGCCTGGCGCAACACCGCCATCAATGATGGCGGCATCGGCAAAGTCAAATACACCATGGCTGCCGACATGAAGCACGACATCGCCAAGGCCTACGACGTTGAGTCCGAAGGCGGCGTGGCCTTCCGTGGCGCGTTCCTGATCGACGACAAAGGCGTGGTTCGCTCCCAGATCATCAACGACCTGCCACTGGGTCGTAACATGGAAGAGCTGATCCGTCTGGTCGACGCCCTGCAATTCCACGAAGAGCACGGCGAAGTCTGCCCTGCCAACTGGAAAAAAGGCGACAAAGGCATGAACGCTTCGCCGGAAGGTGTTGCGGCATACCTGACCGAGAACGCTGGCAAGCTGTAAGCCAGAATCTTGGTACAAAAAAACCGGCCTGTGAAAGGGCCGGTTTTTTTATGCGTGGGATATGACCTCTGTGGTGAGCGGGCTTGCCCCGCGCTGGGTGGCGGAGCCGCCCTAAAACCTGTCAGTGAGTTCTAGTTGGAGAAATGCAGTGCCTGAGTTGGGGCCGCTACGCGCCCCAGCGCGGGACAAGCCCGCTCACCACAACAAGTCCACTCACCACACAAGCTTTGCTCAATCGTTGAAGTCTTCCCAGCCGCCCATCTGCTTCCAGCGGTTCACGATGCCGCAGAACAGCTCAGCCGTCTTCTCCGTGTCGTAGCGGGCCGAATGAGCCTCACGACCGTCAAAGTCGATACCGGCCGCCTGACAGGCTTTCGCCAACACCGTCTGGCCATACGCCAGCCCGGCCAGGGTCGCGGTGTCAAAGCTGGAGAACGGGTGAAACGGGTTGCGCTTCATGTCCAGCCGCGCCACGGCGGCATTCAGGAAGCCCAGGTCGAAGCTGCTGTTGTGGCCGACCAGGATCGCGCGTTTGCAGCCATTGGCCTTCAACGCCTTGCGCACGCCACGGAAAATATCGGTCAGTGCAGCTTCTTCACTCACTGCCATGCGCAATGGGTGATCGAGCTTGATCCCGGTGAACTCCAGGGCGGCCGCCTCGATGTTGGCGCCTTCGAACGGCTCGACGCGGAAGAAGTGGGTGTGCTCCGGGAACACAAAACCCTGTTCGTCCATGCCGATAGTCGTCGCGGCGATTTCCAGCAGCGCATCGGTGGCGCAGTTGAAACCACCGGTTTCTACGTCGATGACAACCGGCAGATAGCCGCGAAAACGCTCGGCCATCGGGTGACGGGAACCGCCACCGCTGTGCTCGTGTTCGTCATCGTAATGGTCTTCACTCACTTGCTTTCCTCCAGCAGGCGCCAGCGCAGTGTTTCACCGGCGCGCAGCGGGATGACAGTCAGCTCGCCAAACGGCAGGCTGGCAGGGGCGGTCCAGTCTTCACGAACCAGGGTAATGCGATCGGTATTCGCGGGCAGGCCGTAGAAACGCGGGCCATTGAGGCTGGCGAACCCTTCGAGCTTGTCCAGGGCGTTGCGCTGTTCGAACGCTTCAGCGTACAGCTCGATGGCGGCATAGGCGGTGTAGCAGCCGGCACAACCGCACGCGGCTTCTTTGGCGTGCTGGGCGTGAGGCGCGGAGTCGGTGCCGAGGAAAAACTTCGGATTGCCGCTGGTCGCCGCATCCAGCAAGGCCACCTGGTGGGTGTTGCGCTTGAGGATCGGCAAGCAATAGAAGTGCGGCCGAATCCCGCCCACCAGCATGTGGTTGCGGTTGTACAGCAGGTGATGCGCGGTGATGGTCGCAGCAACGTTGGCCGAGGCTTCGGTGACGAACTGCACGGCATCGGCAGTGGTGATGTGCTCGAACACGACCTTGAGGGTCGGGAACAGCTCCACCACGCGGCGCATGTGTTCGTCGATGAAGATCTTCTCGCGATCGAACACGTCCACATCGCCACGCGTGACTTCACCGTGGATCAGCAGCGGCATGCCGACGTCGGCCATGGCTTCGATGGCCGGCAGGATCTTATCGATACTGGTCACGCCGGAATCGGAGTTGGTGGTCGCACCGGCCGGGTACAGTTTGGCGGCGTGCACAAACCCACTGGCCTTGGCCTCACGAATTTCTTCGGGCTGGGTGCGGTCGGTAAGATACAGCACCATCAGCGGTTCGAACCGGCTGCCGGCCGGCCGTGCAGCGAGGATACGCTGGCGGTAGGCATCGGCTTGCTCGGCGTTACGCACCGGAGGAACCAGGTTCGGCATGATGATGGCGCGGCCAAAGGTACGCGCTACATCGGCCACGGTGTGGGGTAACGCAGCACCATCGCGAAGATGAATATGCCAGTCGTCGGGACGCAGCAGGGTCAGGCGGTCGGACATTGGGGATTCCAGGCGGGTCAATCTGGGGGGGAATGCTACCGGAAAAGACTCTATCAGGCACTCGCTATCAAGTTTTGCAGGATGCAACCGATAGCCTTTTGTATGCCTTATCGATGTATGACGCTTTGAAGTGTTGTAGAAACCAGTGGAGCCTCCCGTGCGCCAGCATTATCTAGCCCTGCTCAGTGTGTTCGCCAGCCTGCCTGCGATGGCCCTCACGTTCCAGACACGTCTGGAGAATATTGAGTGGAAGGTAGAGGGCGACCAGTTCGAGTGCCGCCTGACCCAACCGATCACCGACTTCGGTTCGGGTGAGTTCGTGCGCCGGGCGGGTGAGCAGGCAACATTTCGTCTGAAAGCCTATAACGGTACGCTGGGCGCAGGCTCGGCCACCTTGTTGGCCGCCGCCGCCCCTTGGCAGCCAGGCCGAGGCGATATCAACCTCGGCGCCGTGCGTGCCGGCAGTGGCGATGTGTTGTTCAACAGCTCACAGGCCCAGGCCGGTCGCCTGTTCACCGGACTGCTGGAAGGGCGTAGCCCGACGGTCCGCCACTACGGCCGTGAAGGCGGCTACTCCGAAATCCGCTTGTTGCCGGTGAAATTCAACAAGGCTTATAACGACTACCAGCTGTGCACCGCCAAGCTGTTGCCGATGAATTACGATCAGGTCAAACAGACCGAAGTCGGATTCCCCGGTGGCGGTATCGAGTTGGATGCGGCTGCCAAGAAGAAACTCGACGTGATTCTTGCGTTCATGAAAGCCGACCCGACGGTCAACCATATCGAGTTGAATGGCCATTCGGACAACAGCGGCAACCGCCTGACCAATCGCGACGTCTCGCGCCGCCGCGGCTTGGCGGTGATGGACTACTTCAAGGCCAACGGTATCCAGGAGTCGCAGATCACCCTGCGCTTCCATGGCGAAAGCTACCCCCTTGCGCCTAACACCAATGCGGCCAACCGGGCACGCAATCGTCGTGTGAATATCCAGCTTGAGCGCGTGGCAGCCCCCGAGAAACCGGCGCCCCAAGCCACTGGCGCAAGCAACCCTGCACACACGTCCTAAGGTGCGACCATCGGTCGCCCGTTCGACATAATCTGTCGCTTTATCTTCATTTGCTGTCGCGCCTCTGTAAATTCACGGTTTTGGTCGGTAGAATCGACGCCTTTCCGTACAACCCCGTGGAGTGATGGCATGGCCGACGTAAACAAGGTCGTTCTCGCGTATTCCGGCGGCCTGGACACTTCGGTGATCCTCAAGTGGCTGCAGGATACTTATAACTGTGAAGTGGTGACCTTCACCGCTGACCTGGGTCAGGGCGAAGAGGTCGAACCTGCACGCGCCAAGGCGCAAGCCATGGGCGTGAAAGAGATCTACATTGACGACCTGCGCGAAGAGTTCGTCCGCGATTTCGTCTTCCCGATGTTTCGCGCCAACACCGTCTACGAAGGCGAGTACCTGCTGGGTACCTCCATCGCACGTCCGCTGATCGCCAAGCGTCTGATCGAAATCGCCAACGAAACCGGCGCCGACGCCATTTCCCATGGCGCTACCGGCAAGGGCAACGACCAGGTGCGTTTCGAACTGGGTGCCTATGCACTCAAGCCAGGCGTGAAAGTGATTGCCCCTTGGCGTGAATGGGACCTGTTGTCCCGTGAAAAGCTGATGGATTACGCTGAAAAGCACGCGATCCCGATCGAGCGTCATGGCAAGAAGAAGTCCCCGTACTCGATGGACGCCAACCTGCTGCACATCTCCTATGAAGGCGGCGTGCTGGAAGACACCTGGACCGAGCACGAAGAAGATATGTGGAAATGGACCGTCTCCCCGGAGAACGCTCCAGACAAGCCTCAGTACCTGGAACTGACCTACCGCAACGGCGACATCGTCGCGCTGGACGGCGTCGAAATGACCCCGGCCACTGTGCTGGCGACCTTGAACCGTATCGGTGGCGAACACGGTATCGGCCGTCTCGACATCGTCGAAAACCGCTACGTGGGCATGAAGTCCCGCGGTTGCTACGAAACCCCAGGCGGCACCATCATGCTGCGCGCCCACCGCGCCATCGAATCCATCACCCTGGACCGCGAAGTGGCTCACCTCAAAGACGAGCTGATGCCCAAGTACGCCAGCCTGATCTACACCGGCTACTGGTGGAGCCCTGAGCGTCTGATGCTGCAACAGATGATCGATGCTTCCCAGGTGCACGTGAACGGCGTTGTGCGCCTGAAGCTGTACAAGGGCAACGTGATCGTTACCGGTCGCAAGTCCGATGAGTCGCTGTTCGACGCCAACATCGCTACCTTCGAAGAAGATGGCGGCGCCTACAACCAGGCGGACGCAGCAGGCTTTATCAAGTTGAACGCACTGCGCATGCGCATTGCGGCCAACAAAGGTCGCTCGTTGTTCTAAGTCTTAGCCGCTTTTAAGAATGGCCCCTTATTCAGGGGCCATTTTTTTTGCCTATGGATTTTGTGTGGAGTTGCAATGTTTATAAATGGTTAAACATTTGTTGATGTTCTTCAGTCGACGCATTTTCAAATGCGCCTTCGATGGTGCTGTTGTTGAAAGTTTGTAGGGCGAATGATTTTTTTACACCTGCTTAGGAACTAGTCTTACAGAAGATTCACTCATGAAAGTGATGTATACGTATAAAACACGGAATATTCTGTAGGAAATAAGGATGTAAGAGAATATGTTAAATGGAACTAAAACAGTCGGACACTTCCTGCCAGGATTCCTGAGCGTAGGACAGAGGCAAGGGGCATTTCCTGAGAGTTGTGTGCGGCACGTTTACCCAACCCCTGATACTCCAAGGATATTTCACTCAAAATATGTAAGTCCCCAGAAAGGTCTGAAAGGATCTATAAAACTGGATACATCTGAGTTGGCGTTTTTTTGTAGGGCAATTCCTTTATCTCTGTGGGGTGGGTCTCTGCTTGCTGTTGCTTGGGGGGGAACGCTATGCCAACCGGGAAACGACTAGGCTATTGTGCTTGCTCTAAATAATTCGAACAGCGAAATTGGACTTTCTCATGAATAAAGTGCTGATCGTGGATGATCATCCCGTCATTCGTCTTGCTGTGCGTATGCTGATGGAGCGTCATGGTTATGAGGTCGTTGCCGAGACCGATAACGGTGTCGATGCATTGCAACTTGCACGGGAGCATATGCCGGACATTGTCATACTGGATATTGGGATTCCCAAACTTGACGGCCTGGAAGTTATTTGCCGGCTGTCTTCTACCAAGCAATCCGTGCCCTTCAAGGTGCTGGTGCTGACGTCCCAGGCCCCTGGCCATTTTTCCATGCGTTGCATGCAGGCGGGGGCTGCCGGCTACGTGTGCAAGCAACAGGACCTGACCGAGTTGCTGAGTGCGATCAAGGCGGTGTTGTCGGGCTACAGCTATTTCCCCAACCAGGCGCTCAACTCGGTACGCTCCACCATGGGCAATGCCAGCGAGGCCGATATGGTCGAGCGTCTGTCGGGTCGGGAAATGATGGTATTGCAGCAGTTGGCCCGGGGCCGGACCAACAAGGAGATTGCAGACGGTATGTTCCTCAGCAACAAGACCGTCAGCACCTACAAGACACGTTTGCTGCTCAAGCTCAACGCCCGCTCCCTTGTGGACCTGATCGAACTGGCCCAGCGTAACGGCTTGGTATAAAGGAGGGCGCTGCAGCGCGCATTATCTGGGTAACCGGCAGAAAAAAGCCTCCGTGAGGGAGGCTTCCGGCCGTCGACCATTCGATCACAGATCGAAGTCGTAATCGGCCAGCTGTTTTTGCAAGCGTCGTTCTTCCAGAAGATTGTCGATGGTGCGGCGTTTGCTCAAATTGGTCTTGGCTACCTCAGCGACGGGTGCCTCTGCCACATCATCATCCGACTCAACGAGGTCGTCTTCCACTTCCAGTTGTTCTTTGCCAGTGCTCATAAGGTTCACTCCGGGCTAAGACTGCCGTTGGCGCTCCTTATAACGATAATCCATGATCGGGTAAAAAAGATTTTTTCAATCGCCTGATCAAGAAAACCAATGATCCCTCAATCGTCGGATGTCTTGTCCTTGTATTCGCACAGGTCTTCGATACGACAGCTGCCGCAGCGCGGCCTGCGGGCCTGGCAAACGTAGCGCCCATGAAGGATCAGCCAGTGGTGCGAATCCAGCAGATAGGGCTTGGGTACAAACTTCATCAACTGCTTTTCGACCTCAACCACGTTCTTCCCACGGGCGATGCCGGTTCTGTTGCTGACCCGGAAGATATGGGTGTCCACCGCCATCGTCAGTTGCCGGAACGCGGTGTTGAGCACCACATTGGCTGTTTTACGACCAACCCCTGGCAGGGCTTCCAAGGCTTCACGGGTTTGTGGCACTTCACTACCATGCAGTTCCACCAGCAGGCGGCAGGTCTCGATAACGTTTTTGGCTTTGCTGTTATAGAGGCCGATGGTCTTGATGTACTCAGACAGTCCTTCCACACCCAGGGCATAGATCGCCTCTGGTGTGTTCGCCACGGGATACAGCTTGGCCGTGGCCTTATTGACGCCGACGTCGGTGGATTGGGCCGACAGGATCACCGCAATCAGCAACTCGAACGGCGAGGTGTAGGCCAGTTCGGTCTTGGGTTCCGGATTGTCTTCGTGAAGCCTGCGGAATATTTCCAGGCGTTTTGCGGCGTTCATCGGGTAGCGGGTTCCTTGCAGACGGTCGGCGGGATTGTATCAACACACACCGCAGGTTTGCGGGTCAGGTGTTGCTGAGGGTATCCATATGGCGCTGCGCATCGTCCAGCTTCAGTTGCGCCTCGGCCAGTTGCTGCGGTTCGACGTTCAGGTCTTGGGCTTTCTTCAGTTCCGCTCGACGCATCGCCAGCTGGATTTTGGCCCGTTTCAGATCAACAGTGTTGCTGGATGACGTCGCTGTTTTCGGTACGATCCCCATCTCCAAGGCAGCCAGCGCTTGTTCCGCCGCTTCGAACTGCTGTTGCAGAATGATCAGCTGCGACTGCTGTTGAAAGGTCGGCGGGTGACCAAACGCCTTCAAGGATTTGTGCAGTTGGGCGCGGCTCATTGCGACAGCGATTTTGGCTTTTTTGGTCGCCGCATCCTCGGCAACATCGGCCTGCACCTGCAGAACCGACGTGGAACGCTTGGCCCGAGCCTGGCGTTCGGCGAGTCTTTTTGCTTCTTCGCGTTGCAGGCGTGCATTGCGCTGCTCAAAGCGTCGACGCGCCCTGTCGCGTTTCAGACCGCGTTCATGGTGTTGATGATCGTTGATCGTCAGTCCACCCACCAAGGGCAGCACACGGGTCGCTGGGCGCATCTCAATGCAATCGACAGGGCAGGGCGCAACGCACAGGTCGCAGCCGGTGCACTCGTCCATGATGACGGTGTGCATCAGCTTGGCGGCGCCGACAATTGCGTCCACTGGGCATGCCTGGATGCACTTGGTGCAGCCGATGCACTCGGCCTCGCGGATGTAGGCAACCTGGGCGGGCGCTTCCCCGCGACTGGTGTCCAGATCCAGCACCGGTACGTGCAGCAACAGCGCAAGGCCGGCGATGGTTTCCTCTCCGCCGGGCGGGCACTTGTTGATCGCCTCGCCTCGCGCGATACCCGCGGCGTAAGGCTTGCAACCTGGGTGCCCGCACTTGCCGCATTGGGTCTGCGGCAGGAGTGCGTCGATGCGTTGAATGAGGTTCATGCTGTGATCATGGGCATAGCAAACCGGGTTTAATAGGAGGCTGGGGCTTTCTTGTGGTGAGCGGGGCAAGCCCGCTCACCACAACAAGCTCCTTCACCACAACAAGCTCCTTCACCACAGCAAGCCCGCTCACTACAAGGTGGCTTACTTGATACGTTGACCCGGCTTGGCACCACTGTCAGGGCTGAGCAGGTAGATCTCTTCGCCACCAGGGCCGGCCGCCATCACCATGCCTTCAGACACGCCGAACTTCATTTTCCGAGGCTTGAGGTTGGCGATCATCATGGTCAGGCGGCCATCGAGTTTGGATGGGTCCGGGTAAGCGCTCTTGATCCCGGAGAACACGTTGCGTTGCTCACCGCCGAGGTCCAGTGTCAGGCGCAGCAACTTGTCGGCACCTTCCACGGCTTCGGCCTTGACGATCAGCGCGACACGCAGGTCTACCGCAGCAAACGCGTCGAAGTCGATTTCTGTGGAAATCGGATCCTTGGCCAGTTCGCCATTACCCGCCGGCGTCGATTCGCCAGTGTCGGTCTGGCTGGCGACCAGGTCTTCTTTCGAAGCGTCTGTCATGGCCTGGACTTTCACCGGGTCGATACGGGTCATCAGCGGCTTGAACTCGTTCAACTGATGATTGCTGAGCAGGCTGGCGTGATCATTCCAGGTCAGCGGCGCCACGTTGAGGAACGCCTCGGCGTCGGCGGCCAGCAGTGGCAGCACGGGTTTGAGGAAGATCACCAACTGGCGGAACAGGTTGACGCCCGTTGCGCAGATCGCCTGGACTTCTGCCTGCTTGCCTTCCTGTTTGTTCAGCGACCATGGTGCCTTGTCGGCGATCCAGGCGTTGGCGCGGTCGGCCAGGCCCATGATCTCGCGCATGGCACGGGCGAAGTCGCGGGCTTCATAGGCGTCGGCAATGCTCGGCGCGGCGGCCAGGAAGGCGTCGGTCAGTTCCGGCGCAGCGTTCTCGGCTACCAGTACGCCGGCGTTGCCCTTGTGGATAAACCCGGCGCAACGGCTGGCGATGTTGACGACTTTACCGACCAGGTCCGAGTTGACCTTCTGTACGAAGTCTTCCAGGTTCAGGTCCAGGTCATCGACGCCACGGCCCAGCTTGGACGCGTAGTAGTAGCGCAGGTATTCCGGTGACAGGTGGTCCAGGTAGGTGCGCGCCTTGATAAAGGTGCCACGGGACTTGGACATTTTCTGGCCGTTGACCGTCAGGTAGCCGTGCACGGCAATACCGGTTGGCTTGCGGTAGCCCGAACCTTCGAGCATCGCCGGCCAGAACAGGGCGTGGAAGTTGACGATGTCCTTGCCGATGAAGTGGTACAGCTCGGCGGTGGAGTCCTTGCTCCAGAACGTGTCGAAGTCCAACTCCGGCGTGCGGTCGCAGAGGTTCTTGAAGCTGGCCATGTAACCGATCGGCGCATCCAGCCATACATAGAAATACTTGCCCGGCTCGCCCGGGATCTCGAAGCCGAAGTACGGCGCATCGCGGGAGATGTCCCATTGCTGCAGGCCGCTGTCGAGCCATTCGGAGAGTTTGTTGGCCACGGCATCCTGCAGGGTGCCGCTGCGGGTCCAGGTTTGCAGCATCTGCTGGAAATCCGGAAGCTTGAAGAAGAAGTGCTGGGAATCCTTGAGCACCGGGGTGGCGCCGGAGATTGCCGATTTCGGATCCTTCAGGTCAGTGGGTGCATAGGTTGCGCCGCACTTTTCGCAGTTGTCGCCGTACTGGTCTTCGGTGCCGCATTTCGGGCAGGTGCCCTTGATGAAGCGGTCGGCCAGGAACATTTTCTTTTCCGGGTCGAAATACTGGGTCACCGAACGCTGGTCGATGTGCCCGGCTTCCTTGAGCCGCAGGTAGATCTGGCTCGACAGTTCGCGGTTTTCTTCGGAGTGGGTCGAGTGGAAATTGTCGAAATCCACCAGGAACTCGGCAAAGTCGGCGCTGTGTTCAGCCTGCACGTTGGCGATCAGTTGTTCCGGGGTGATGCCTTCCTTTTCGGCGCGCAGCATGATGGCCGAACCGTGGGCGTCGTCCGCGCAGACATAAATGCATTGGTTGCCGCGATGCTTCTGGAAGCGCACCCACATATCGGTCTGGATGTACTCAAGCATATGGCCAAGATGGATGGAACCATTGGCATAGGGCAGGGCGCTGGTGACGAGGATCTTGCGTGGCTCGGACATGGGGCTCGGCTACTTGATGAAACGGAGGTCGGCCACTATAAAGCGCCGGGAAATATATTTCACCCCGTGGCGCTGTTTCAGAATCTTCCCAACCTGCGAAAGCATGCCGTAACGCCGCTGGAACGGTTAGGATAGCCGCCTGTTTCAGTCAGTCTTTTTCGGGAGTAGCCCATGAGCGCCGTCAATCGCGCAGCGGTGGAAGCCGTGCTTCGCCAGTACACCGACCCTTATTTGAACCAGGACCCGGTCAGTGCCGGCTGCGTACGCGCCATCGACGTCCAGGGCGACCAGGTGTCGGTCCAGTTGGAACTGGGCTATGCAGCCGGTCTGTTCAAGAGCGGTTGGGCGCAGATGCTGCAAATGGCCATCGAAGGTCTCGACGGCGTGCGCTCGGCCAAGGTCGACATCCGATGCGTGATCGCCGCGCACAAGGCCCAGGCGCAGATCCCTGGCCTGGCCAACGTCAAGAACGTAGTGGCCGTGGCGTCCGGCAAGGGCGGCGTGGGTAAATCCACCACGGCGGCCAACCTGGCCCTGGCCCTGGCTCGTGAAGGCGCGCGCGTGGGGATTCTTGATGCGGATATCTATGGGCCGAGCCAGGGCGTGATGTTCGGCATCGCCGAAGGTACACGGCCGAAGGTCAAGGACCAGAAGTGGTTCGTGCCGATCGAGTCCCTGGGCGTGGAAGTGATGTCCATGGCATTCCTCACCGATGACAACACGCCGATGGTCTGGCGCGGCCCGATGGTCTCAGGCGCTTTGCTGCAACTGGTCACCCAGACCGCCTGGGGCGACCTGGACTACCTGGTGATCGATATGCCGCCAGGCACCGGCGACATCCAGCTGACCCTGGCGCAAAAAGTCCCGGTGGCCGGCTCGGTGATTGTCACTACGCCTCAGGACCTGGCGCTGCTCGACGCGAAGAAAGGTGTAGAGATGTTCCGCAAGGTCAACATCCCGGTGCTGGGCGTCGTAGAGAACATGGCGGTGCACATCTGCTCCAACTGTGGCCATGCCGAGCATCTGTTCGGCGAAGGCGGCGGCGAGAAGCTGGCCACTCAGTACGGCGTGGAACTGTTGGCCTCGCTGCCGCTGTCGATGCTCATCCGCGAGCAGGCGGATGGTGGCAAGCCTACTGTTGTGGCTGAACCGGATAGCCAGATCGCCATGATCTATCAGGAGCTGGCGCGTCATGTAGGTGCGCGGATCGTCCTGCAGGAAGCGGCCACGCCTGCCATGCCGACCATCACCGTCAGCGACGACTGAGGCGGTTGAAGGGAAAAAGCCTCGACTGTGTCGGGGCTTTTTCATGCCTGGAAGATGGTCAAGGTGCGTTTGTTTCGCAATTACACAGCTGGTCGTGTAAGCATTTGCTTACTTTTTCGTAAGTGTTTGGGTTTTTTACCTTCCACAGATGTCTGTTTTCTGCGAGAGCTTTTTCTAACCAATTGAAATTTAACAATTAATTATTCAGTGTTCAGGCCGGCTGCATGTCAGTTCACGGGTTGTATCCCGTTGAACTTCCCTTGGAACTCTTTAAGATCAGTCCTGTGTCCACGGATTGGCACAGCCATCAAGGAATGATGGTTGAAGGAACGTCGCAGGATGCGATTCATCAGGATGATGAAAAGGAATACAGGGACTAGGGAAAAAATGTGGGCGGGTCATACCGCCCCTTTTTTTTGCCTGCAGGAAAGTACAACCGACCTTCCAGAAACGCAAAAAGGCCCGCAAGGGGCCTTTTGGAGGGGGGCGACGCTATCAGCGTTCGAGGTCTGCAATCTTACCTTTTTTGCCATCCCACTCCGCTGCGTCCGGCATCGGGTCTTTGCGTTCAGTGATGTTCGGCCAGATTTCCGCCAGCTCGACGTTCAACTGAATGAATTCCTGCATCTCCGCCGGGACTTCATCCTCGGAGAAAATGGCGACGGCCGGGCATTCAGGTTCACACAGGGCGCAATCGATGCACTCATCCGGGTGGATAACCAGGAAATTCGGGCCTTCGTAGAAGCAGTCCACCGGACACACTTCGACGCAGTCGGTGTACTTGCACTTGATGCAGTTGTCGGTAACGACGAAGGTCATTTCTAATTTTCTCCTCAGGCGGCGGCAGCGAAACCCTTTGTGGCAGGGCTCGCGAGGTTCGGGAGCGATAGTCTGCAGGCCAGGCTAAAAGCCTCCAGCATCCCAAACCGCGCGAGAGTCTACCAGCTTGCAAGCGTCTGCGTTATATCCGAACCTGCAGTGCATATAACATTTCGAGCGCTTTTCGCGGCGTCAAGCCGTCCAAGTCAAGCTTAGCCAATTCATCCAGCACCGGATGGGGCAGGCTGGCAAACATGTCGCTCTGGTGCGGCGCAGCCGGTTTGCTGGCGGCTTTGGCTGGGCTGGCGACCACCGTCTCATGGGGCAGGGCCGTGGTTTCCAGGCGACTGAGGTGCTCGCGGGCGCGGGTGATCACATCGTTCGGCACCCCGGCCAATTGCGCCACGGCCAGGCCATAGCTCTGGCTGGCCGGCCCAGGCAGCACGTGGTGCAGGAACACGATACGCTCGTTGTGTTCGGTGGCGTTCAGGTGCACGTTGGCTACCAGCGGCTCGCTTTCCGGCAACACCGTCAGCTCGAAATAGTGCGTGGCAAACAGCGTATAGGCGCGCAGGTGCGCCAGGCGCTCGGCAGCCGCCCAGGCCAGGGACAAGCCGTCGAAGGTGCTGGTGCCGCGACCCACTTCGTCCATCAGCACCAGGCTGCGTTCGGTGGCATTGTGCAGGATGTTGGCGGTTTCGCTCATCTCCACCATAAAGGTCGAGCGCCCACCGGCCAGGTCATCGCTGGAGCCGATCCGGGTGAAAATGCGGTCCACCAGGGACAGTTCGCAACTGGCCGCCGGCACAAAGCTGCCGATATGCGCCAGCAGCACGATAAGCGCAGTCTGGCGCATGTAGGTGGATTTACCGCCCATGTTCGGACCGGTGATTACCAACATGCGGGTATCGTCGTCCAGCGACAGGTCGTTGGCGACGAACGGCGTGGTCAGCACCTGTTCTACAACCGGGTGGCGACCTTGCACGATGCGCATGCACGGCTCGCTGACAAAACGTGGGCAGTTCAGGTCAAGGTTCAGCGCACGTTCGGCCAGGTTACTCAGCACGTCCAGTTCGGCCAGCGCTGCGGCAGTGTCCTGCAGCGGAGCCAATTGGCTGATCAAATCTTCGAGCAGGTTCTCGTAGAGCATCTTTTCCCGAGCCAGGGCACGGCTCTTGGCCGACAGTGCCTTGTCTTCGAATTCTTTGAGCTCCGGGGTGATAAAGCGCTCGGCACCTTTGAGGGTCTGGCGACGTTGATAGTCGATCGGCGCCGATTCTGCCTGCTTGCTGGGCAACTCAATAAAGTAGCCATGCACGCGGTTGTAGCCGACTTTCAGGTTGGCCAGACCGGTGCGGGCTTTTTCGCGGGCTTCCAGGTCGATCAGGAACTGCCCGGCGTTTTCGCTCAGGGACTGCAGTTCGTCCAGCTCGCTGTCGTAACCGGTCTTGAGTACGCCCCCGTCACGGATGATCGCTGGCGGGTTGTCGATGATGGCTTTTTCCAGCAACGCCGCCAGTTCCGGGTAGGTCCCGGCTGTGACGGCGAGTTGTTGCAGGTGCGGCGTATCCAGCTCGGTCATCGCCACTTGCAGTTGCGGCAGGGCGCCGAGGGCATCGCGCAGGCGCGCCAGGTCGCGGGGCCGTGCGTTACGCAGGCCGATCCGCGCCAGGATACGCTCGATATCACCGATTTCCTTCAACTGTGGCTGCAGCTTTTCAAAGCGATAGCCGTCCAGCAGGCAGGTGATGGACGTCTGGCGCGCTTGCAATACTGTCAGGTCCCGCAGCGGACGGTTCAACCAGCGGGTCAGCAGGCGGCTGCCCATGGCAGTCTGGCAGCGGTCGACCACCGATTGCAGGGTGTTATCGCGACCACCGGCCAGGTTCGTATCCAGCTCCAGGTTGCGACGGCTGGCGCCATCGAGCACCACGGTATCGTCCAGACGCTCATGACGCAGGCTGCGCAAGTGCGGCAGGGCGGTGCGCTGGGTTTCCTTGGCGTAGCCAAGCAGGCAACCGGCGGCGCCGATGGCCAGGGTCAGGGTTTCGCAACCGAAGCCTTTGAGGTCCTGCACCGAGAACTGCTGGCACAGACTTTTCAGCGCCGAATCACGCTCGAAATCCCACGGCGCACGGCGCTTGGCCCCACGACGTTTTTCTGCCGGCAGATCCTTCGGCCAATCATCCGGGATCAACAGCTCTACCGGATTGATGCGCTCCAGCTCCGCCAGCAGGTTCTCCCAGCCCTTGATCTCCAGCACGCTGAAGTTGCCGCTGGTGATATCCAGTACCGACAGGCCAAACAGACGCTCATCGCCCAACACCGCGGCAATCAGGTTATCGCGACGCTCATCCAGCAGCGCCTCATCACTCACCGTCCCCGGCGTAATAATGCGCACCACCTGGCGTTCAACCGGCCCCTTGCTGGTTGCCGGGTCGCCGATCTGCTCGCAGATCACCACCGACTCGCCCAGCTTCACCAGCTTGACCAGGTAACCTTCCAACGAATGGTAAGGAATCCCACACATCGGAATCGACTGCCCCGCCGACTGCCCACGCGCGGTCAGGGTGATGTCCAGCAGCTTGGCGGCCTTCTTCGCGTCTTCGTAGAAGATCTCGTAGAAGTCGCCCATGCGGTAGAACATCAACTGATCAGGGTGCTGGTTCTTGAGGCGCCAGTACTGCTGCATCATCGGGGTGTGGGAGGACAGGTCTGAAGTGGTTTTACTCATTGGTCGTAGGCAAATTCGTTGAAAGGAGTGGGGCAAATGTGGGGCATTCCGCCCTGCGATTTTGCGGTGGGCGCAAGGTTAACATGCGAGGTCGGAGCTTCGCAGGTTGCAAACGGATAGGTAAAACGCAAAAGCCGGCGGTGCATTTACTTAACTGCAAGTAAACGCGCCGCCGGTATCTTTCATGCCTTTGTATTACAGCGACCGCACAGGGATGCAGATGTCGCAGATGAACTCACCGGTGTCCGAATCGGTTGCGGTTGCCGCAAAGAACATCTCGAAACATGGTCGGTCATCGCATTGCAGACCGCTGGAAGGCATCCATTCTCGCGTCAGCCACATCCAGGCATCGGCTATTTTTTCTGTTTTCCCTTTGAAGCTCGCTACGGCATAGCGGCCGCCCGGCAGGGTTTGGATGTCTGCCTGGGCGCTGGTCACAAAAGAGGCTGGCACTTCAACGCAAGCATCGTAGCGGCACTTGTTCGGGGGCGTGATGGATGGATCGTCATACCCTATGCCGTAACACCGTTCATCGCCGAGGCCATTGGAGTGCATCCACGGCGCCATGGTCCCGCGCCAGAAGTGGCCGATTGCGGGGCCATAGGGGCCGATCAGGCGTTGGTAGGCAACGCGTACCTTGGGTAAATCAATGATGCGTACGTCCATGGTGGGCTCTTTCGTTGAAGGAGAAGAGAGCCCAGCGTCTTCGAACGTACGCTCATGTGCCTGATGGGCATTGCCGAAGACCTGATCAGGATTGCTCTGCTGCGCACCCGGCCACGGGCCGATGGCAGCCGCCTGTGCTGCCAGTCGCTGCGGTGTGTTGGTGCGCCACTCGGATGGCGTGCAGCCAAACTGTAGTTTGAAGGCCCGTGCGAATGCTTCGCCCGAGTTGAAACCGCTGGCCAATGCCGTTTCAAGCACGCTTTCATGGCTGCCGCAGGACAGGCGGAACGCTGCCTTCTCCAGTCGTCGCCGCCGGACGTAGCTGCCTAATGTCTCGCCCATCCACGCCGCGAAAATCCGATGAAAATGGAAGCGCGAAAAGTTGGCGATATCGGCCAACTGGGCGCCATCCAAGGGGGTGTCCAGGTGGGCATCGATGTAGTTGAGTACGCGGTTCATACGCCGGGCGTACTCGGCGCGGGATGCGTGGGCGGAGATTTTGGTTGTCATAGTGCGTGGTAGTATGCACAAAAAATGCAAATTAGCATTTGCCAAGCCAAAAAACTCCCGTCACTATCCCAGTTATGCAAAAACGCAACGTTTCTATCGTCTTAAGAGAACTGCTGGACCGCGACCGGATCTCCCCCACAGAGCTTCACCGGCGTACTGGCGTGCCTCAATCCACTCTCTCTCGGATCCTCAGCGGCAAGATCGTTGATCCGTCGGACAAGCACATTTCCCGTATCGCCGAGTATTTCCGCGTCAGCACCGATCACCTGCGCGGGCGTGCGGCGATGGGCACTTTGCGCGATGACGTGCGCGACCCGATGCATTCGGAACTCAAGGACATAAGCCTGTGGGACGACGACACCCCCGTTAATGATGACGAGGTGTCGATCCCTTTTCTGCGCGAGGTTGAATTGGCTGCTGGATCAGGAAGATTCGTCATCGAGGAAAGCGAGAAGGCCAGCCTGCGGTTCGGCAAGCGCAGCCTGCGGCACAACGGTGTGCAGTTCGACCAGGCCAAGTGCGTGACGGTGCGCGGCAACAGCATGCTGCCGGTGCTGCGCGATGGCGCGACCGTCGGGGTGAACGCGGGCAAAAGCGGCATTGGCGATATCGTCGATGGTGACTTGTATGCCATCAATCACAACGGCCAATTGCGCGTGAAACAGCTCTATCGCCTGCCTTCCGGGATTCGCCTGCGCAGTTTCAACCGCGACGAGCACCCGGATGAGGACTACAGCTTCCAGGATATCCAGGATGAGCAGATCAGCATCCTCGGGCATGTGTTCTGGTGGGGTATGTACGCCCGTTAACCTTCTTGCGTAAGACAAAGCCCGCCAACGAGCGGGCTTTTTTTCGTCTGCAGAAAATCGCCAACCCCCCGTCCTATATGGCTGTGAATGCGTAAATGCATTTATTCGATAAAATAAATGCATTTGTGCATTGACTGTATATGCATACATATCTATTCTTCATTTCAAGCCAGCCAAACAAGGCCTGGTGGAGGCGGCAAGGATGCTGCCAGGAAAGACAAGGAAGGCACGCAACATCGGCAAGGACGCCATCCGAGCGATGGCAGGGAGGCCAGGCAACACCGGCAAGGATGCCGACGCTCTTTAGTTTTACCGCTTCAAGAACAGGCAGCGATGAACCGGCCTTAACGGTTCAGAGGGTTGGCAACTGACCCGGGTGTGCAGCGTAAAGCACCAGAAGCAGTTATCCGGCAGACAGGGATCGTGGTCGGAAAAACATCGAGGAAAGATCCGTACCGCGCCAGTAGCGCCGAAAGATCGAATATGGACCGCATTACTGAAAAGCCCGGGCAACCGGGCTTTTTGGAATGCCTACCTACGAAATGGATTTACCCAAGAGCCGGCCCGGCGCCGGTAGTGCTCAGCCAGGAGGCGTGACATGACAAACGAGCAGCAAGCGTTAGCGGAAATGCCTATCTGGCTGGTGATCGTACTGGCCCTGATCGGCGGGGTCTCCGGAGAAATGTGGCGCGCCGACAAGGAGGGCGCCCGCGGTTGGTCGCTGGTACGGCGCCTGGCATTGCGATCCGGGGCGTGCATGGTCTGCGGGGTCTCGGCCTTGATGCTGTGCTACGCCGCCGGCATGTCGATCTGGACCGCCGGCGCCATTGGTTGCCTCACCGCCATGGCCGGTGCGGACGTGGCCATTGGCCTTTATGAACGCTGGGCGGCCAAGCGCATCGGGGTCAACCAGGCCCCGACCTCTCGCCCGGACCAGCAGTAATCGCTGCAAGGATGCAAGCAGATGACACTTCTCGAAAAACCTTCCCAACTGCCCATGGCGATTGGGGACACACTGATGAGTGCGTTCCCACAGCTGCGGGTTGGTAATCATCATGACTTTTCTGGAGCGGGCGATAAAACGGGCATTTTGATCAGCGTGGATCGCAACGGCCCTGGCATTCGCTCGCTTGCAGGACGCAAGGCGCACGCCTTGTCGGTTTCACTCAAGGTCATGGTCGCCGGCGGCTCGGCACCGTTTGATGCCTGCGACCTGGCCAGCCAACTGATGGACCTGGCCCTGGATAACCGTTGGGGCCTGCCGCCCGAACAATGCGACCTGCCCACTGCGATTGTCGCGGCACCTTCCGTGCTCAACGGTGCGGAAACGGATTACGACATTTGGTTTGTATCCTTTACCCAGAACTTCTACCTCGGACGGTCTCTGCTTAAAAATCCCGCAGGCATGCCGCCGTCTACGGACCTGTATGTAGGTGGGTGTGAGAGGGCGGCGAATGTAACGCCGCTTCCTACTCAATCACACGGAAAAGGTGGTTCAGTAAAAGGAATTTGCAGATGTTGAAAGAATTCAGATGCGGTAACTGCAACCGACTTCTCGCCCGTACGGGTGGGTTTACACAGCTCCAGATCAAGTGTCCCCGATGCGGCACGTTGAATCATGTGAAGGCCATGAGCCTCGAGCAATCGCCTTTGAGCGACATGAATGCGGAATCTTCCGCGAACAATCAGTCGACTCAATAGGTGAAGATATGGAACCAGTACAAATCGGCAGCCGTTTCAAATCGATCGCAACAAGCTACGCAGAGGCAGTTTTCACTCCGGCGCAGAACGTCAATGGCGCGGTAGTTCGAACAGCTACGATGATCAGCCCCGTCGGGAATGGATTTATTAGTACAGGCACGACCATTCCGGAAGGGCGCTGGGTGACAAACGTGCCCGTTATCTTGTCCGCCGTTGGCGGTTCTTCCACTCTCCCGTTCTCTGTGACCATCCCTGCCGGTCAGGGCCTGTGGGTAGCAATGACTCAGAATGGCGGCGGTACTGCTTATGTGACCTACGACCTGCTGCCGTAAGTAGTAGTTTCTCGGGCCCACCAACCAGAAGGTCATGAACCTCTCCCATCGCCTTTGAGCGACATGAAAGCGGAATCCTCCGCGACAATTCATTCGACTTAATAGGTGAACAGAAATGCCTGTACGCGAACTTGGTAAAAAATTCAAAAACCAGACCATCAACGGGATGACTAATCCCATCACGGTGCTGATCTCTCCAGCAGATAATGTGAATGGCGTCATCCTTCGATCTTTCTACGGTGCCGGCACCATGGCTTTTGGGCCAAAGGTTCCTACCGTCAAAGATCGGGACGATAGTGTTCTGCAGGAAGTTGCCCCAAACGTCCTCGCCTACAACGATTTGGCCGTACCGGCTGGGCTTGGTGTCTATATCTACAACATTCAGAACTACGTTCTGCCAACCAAACTGTCGTGGGACACCCTGAACGCAGACGGTACCGTTGCATAGGCCGCGCTGAAGGACATAGCCCTGATCTCGTACTGGGCTTTTAGGCAATACCGCGCGGCATAGGCCGCGCAACTATCCAAGGCCTCGCCATCGTGCGGGGCCTTTCCGTTTTCGGCTCCTCCACACACATCGTTCCGAGCTGGGAGTGCTGCTGGGGCTGACCTATTTCAAACATGCCCCACGGAGTCGAGCGCATGGAGTATCTACAGCGCCTGCTCGACAAGATCGACAGGTTCGAATTATTGATCGCGGGCCTCGTTGGGGCGGTGATCGCCAGTTGGTGGCACAAGGACTACCTGGCGGATTGGCATGCCTGGGTGATCTTCTTAATCACAGGGGGGGCGCGAGTTCGTTGCACCTGACTGGGATGGTCAGTGCCTATCGCAGTTCCAACACGGACGTTGGTTTGTCTACCTAGGGGGGCTTTCAAGGTGACTGTGGTGTTGATAACGCAGCCTCAATTGATTCAAATCATGCCAGGCGCTCGCCGTATGGCGGGCCTTTTTTCAACCGCGCTGAATGCGACTTTTGCTCGGTACGAAATCAACAGCGTATTGCGCGCTGCTGCTTTTCTCGCGCAGATCGGCCACGAGTCCGGCGAACTGCACTACGTGCGCGAACTCGGCAGCGATACTTATTTGAGCAAGTACGACACCGGCACACTGGCTGCGCGCCTGGGCAATACCCCCGAAGCGGACGGCGACGGCCAGAAGTACCGGGGCCGGGGTCTGATCCAGATCACCGGTCGCCGCAACTACCTGGCCTGCAGCCAGGCCCTGTTTGGCGACGAACGCTTGCTGCAACAACCCGAGCTGCTGGAGCAACCGCAATGGGCCTGTGAATCCGCCGCCTGGTTCTGGCAAAGCAATGGCCTGAATGAACTCGCCGACAAGGACCAGTTCACCACCATCACCCGTCGCATCAATGGCGGGCTCAATGGCCTGGAGGATCGTTTGCAGTTGTGGGCGCGGGCGAAGGCGGTGCTATGCGTTTCCTAAGTGTGCTTTGCGTATGCGTGCTGGTGACTGTTGTCTGGCAGGTGCAGGCGTGGCGATACGGGGCGCAGATTGAACGTCTGTCGGCGACACAGACCCGGGCAGCCCAGCAGCAACAGCAGGCCGAACAAGACAAGCGGCTGGCCCTTGAGCAACAACTCAGTGCCAGCGACCAGCAACATGCCCGGGAGTTGAGCGATGCCCAACGTACTCAAACGGCTTTGCGTGATCGCCTGGCCACTGCTGATGTGCGGCTGTCAGTCCTTCTCGACGCTTCCAGTGGCTGCCCCATGCCAGCCGCCACCGCCGCCGGCAGCGTGGTTCATGCAGTCCCGCGAGCCCGACTTGACCCGGCGCATGCTCAGCGAATTATCCGCATCACCGACGACGGTGACAGCGCCCTGATTGCCTTGCGTGCCTGCCAGGCGTATGTGCGAGCCGTCGCTCGTTAGTGTCTTGAGACAGTCCGTCACTTGCGCGGGCGATTGGCTCCTGTAGGGTAGGCGAACCCCCGCCTACGACTGGAGACGACCGTGAAGGAAATCACTCAACTGGCTGCCGAACTGGGGCGCCGCCTGCAGGTGCTCAACGCTCACGTCACCACGGCCGAGTCGTGCACCGGCGGCGGTATCGCGGAGGCCATCACGCGGATTCCGGGGAGCTCGGCCTGGTTCGAGGCGGGCTATGTCACCTACTCCAATCGGCAGAAGACCCGGCAATTGAATGTGCCGGAGACATTGTTCGCAAAAGTCGGGGCGGTCAGCCAGGAAGTGGTGGAAGCAATGGTCCGTGGCGCCCAGGAAAAAAGCCTGGCGCGGTTTGCTGTTGCGGTTAGCGGTGTAGCGGGGCCAGACGGCGGTTCGCCGGATAAGCCGGTCGGCACGGTATGGCTGGCGTTTGGCGTGGGGGAAGAGGTCACCACCGAGCTTGAGCACTTCACCGGCAACCGCGACGAGGTCCGCCGACAAACGGTAAAGGCCGCGCTAGAGGGCTTGTTGCGACGAGCTGCAGCAGAATTAGAAAATCAGGGGTAGGCGATCCCTGATCTTTGTGGAACAATACTGTCTACTTATACAGGTGTTGGCCGACCAGGCCTTATTGATTACGTGAGGACTTTAATGGACGACAACAAGAAGAAAGCCTTGGCTGCGGCCCTGGGTCAGATCGAACGTCAATTCGGCAAGGGTGCCGTAATGCGTATGGGCGATCACGACCGTCAGGCGATCCCGGCTATTTCCACTGGCTCTCTGGGTCTGGACATCGCACTCGGCATTGGCGGCCTGCCAAAAGGCCGTATCGTTGAAATCTACGGTCCTGAATCTTCCGGTAAAACCACCCTGACCCTGTCGGTGATTGCCCAGGCGCAGAAAATGGGCGCTACCTGCGCGTTCGTCGATGCCGAGCACGCCCTGGACCCTGAATACGCCGGCAAGCTGGGCGTCAACGTCGACGACCTGCTGGTCTCCCAGCCGGACACCGGTGAGCAGGCCCTGGAAATCACCGACATGCTGGTGCGCTCCAACGCCATCGACGTGATCGTGGTCGACTCCGTGGCAGCCCTGGTCCCCAAGGCTGAAATCGAAGGCGAGATGGGTGACATGCACGTGGGCCTGCAAGCCCGTCTGATGTCCCAGGCGCTGCGTAAAATCACCGGTAACATCAAGAACGCCAACTGCCTGGTGATCTTCATCAACCAGATCCGCATGAAGATCGGCGTGATGTTCGGCAGCCCGGAAACCACCACCGGTGGTAATGCGCTGAAGTTCTACGCTTCGGTCCGTCTGGATATCCGCCGTACCGGCGCGGTGAAAGAAGGTGACGAGGTTGTTGGTAGCGAAACCCGCGTCAAAGTCGTGAAGAACAAAGTGGCCCCGCCTTTCCGTCAGGCCGAGTTCCAGATTCTCTACGGCAAGGGTATCTACCTGAATGGCGAGATGATCGACCTGGGCGTGCTGCACGGTTTCGTCGAGAAATCCGGTGCCTGGTATGCCTACAACGGCAGCAAGATCGGCCAAGGCAAGGCCAACTCGGCCAAGTTCCTGGCGGATAATCCGGACATCGCCGCCACGCTTGAAAAGCAGATTCGCGACAAGCTGCTGACCGCAGCGCCAGACGTGAAAGCTGCCGCCAACCGCGAGCCGGTTGAAGAAGTGGAAGAAGCTGACACTGACATCTGAAGCAAACGATGACTGTTGTACTGGATACACTCGTCGCCGTTCGGCGCACCGCAATGGACCTGCTCGCTCGCCGCGAGCATGGTCGAGTCGAGCTGACGCGTAAACTGCGTCAGCGCGGCGCGGAGCCCGAGATGATCGAAACCGCCCTCGACCGTTTGACGGAAGAGGGGCTGCTTTCCGAATCCCGTTACCTTGAAAGTTTTGTCTCCTATCGAGCCCGATCAGGCTACGGCCCGGCGCGTATTCGCGAAGAGCTGAGCCAGCGCGGCCTGCAGCGAGCTGATATCGACCTTGCCCTGCGTGAGTGTGGCATCAGTTGGCAGGCGCAGTTGGAAGACACCTGGCGACGCAAGTTCGCGGGCCATCTTCCGATTGATGCCAGGGAGCGTGCGAAGCAAGGTCGCTTCCTGAGTTATCGCGGGTTTTCGATGGAAATGATCAGCCGCTTATTGAGCGGTCGGGATATGGACGACTAAACACCTTGCTGTGCTAGCCGCATTGTTGAACAGACTTTCTATGGCGAGCGAGCATTCTGTGGCGAGCTGGCTTGTTGTGGTGAGCGGGCTTGCTGTGGCGAGCGGGCTTGCCCCGCGTTGGGCTGCGCAGCAGCCCCAAATGCCTCGCCTCCACTCCACCTGAAACACCACCAAAAAGACCCACTATGAAAATAGTGGGTCTTTTTTTTTGCCCTCAAAAAATCACGCCGGCTCCGGCGCAACCCGCTGCTGCGCCTTCCCCTGAGCCTGCGCCCAGTTCTCCGGCAGGTTGATGTAATCCACCAACTCCCGTAGCCGGCCCTGATCGCGACCATTGAAGTTGAACACCAGCCGCGTCAAATGGCTGAACCGTGGCTCATCATGTTCCTCGCCGGTGTACGCGAGCTGTTGAAACTCTCCGCTCAACCGCAGGCTGGCAAATTCAGTCTGCAAATGGGCCAATGCCCCATCGCTGAGCGGGTGATGCATGCGCACCACAAACTCACGCTTCAACCAGCGGGTGGAGTGGAAGTTAGCATAAAACTGGTTGATCTCTTCCACCGCCTCTTCGGCGCTGTACACCAGGCGTATCAGCTTGAGATCGGTGGGCAGGATGTAGCGGTTGGCTTCCAGCTGACAGCGGATAAAGTCCAGGGCGCCTTGCCAGAACCCGCCGCCTGGCGCGTCCAGTAACACCACCGGCACCAATGGGCTCTTGCCTGTCTGGATCAGGGTCAGTACTTCCAGTGCTTCATCCAGGGTGCCGAAACCGCCTGGGCACAGTACCAGCGCATCGGCTTCCTTGACGAAGAACAGCTTGCGGGTAAAGAAGAAGTGGAAGGACAGCAGGTTCTCGGTGCCATCAATGGTCGGGTTGGCGTGCTGTTCAAACGGCAGGGTGATATTGAACCCCAGGCTGTGTTCCAGGCCCGCGCCTTCGTGGGCGGCCGCCATGATGCCGCCGCCACCGCCGGTGATCACCATCAAATCAGAACGTGCCAGTGCAGCGCCGACTTCGCGGGCCAGGGCGTACAGCGGGCTTTCCACCGGAGTGCGCGCTGAGCCGAATACCGTTACTTTGCGGCGGCCCTTGAACTGTTCGAGCACGCGGAAGGCATTGTCCAGTTCACGGATGGCTTGCAGGGTGATCTTGGCGTTCCAGCGATTGCGGTCGTCCTGGGCCATGCGCAGCACGGTGAGGATCATGTCGCGATACAAGGGAATATTCGGGCTGTTGGGAGCGATCAGCTGGAGTTGGGCGTCGACCTGCTGCGTAAGGTCAGCACCGTTTTCTTCAAAGTGCCGAAGCAGGCGGTCATTCGGTTCGTAAGGCATTCAACTTCTCCTTATTGCAGGGCCCGGGTGGCCGACGAGCCGTTCGCCGGAGGCTACGACACTGCATGTGTCGTTGCTTGCCGCAGGGGGCAACCTTCTTTTGCCCTGAAAATGTTACAGAACAGCATGAAAAGTGCTGTGAATGAATGGTCGGGATGACTTGATCATGGGCCGCAAAACCCTTGGCTGGCAACCGCTTATTGGTCACTCTTCAGGGAGTTTAGCTGTTGGCAGGATGTTGAAGCGGGGGAGTGCGCGCCACCGGGCGGCAGCGCGCGAAGGTCACGCTGTTACTTTTTCTTTTTTGCCGCAGCCGGTGCCGGGCAATCCGCTTCGATGAACTTCACCGAGGCCACAGGACGGTTGGTCTTGTTCTCGGTGATTTCGTAGCGCATCACTGCGCCCTTGGCCATCAGCTCGCGGTAGCCCTTGTTCAGGCACACGCTCTGGCCCAGCTGGAAATACACCGCCTTGGGGTTGGCGCGCATCTGTTCGGCGCGGTCAGGCAGGACGCTCAGGTGATCGATCAGTTGCATGCCTTCCACGGTGTAGGCCACTTCCAGGGTCTTTTCGTCGATTTCCCGGGGCAGGTCCTTGTTACTTTCGGCCGCGACGCTTTGCAGCTTCCGGTTCATTTGGGCCTCCAGCAGCGAGGCCGCCTGGGCGCACACGGGCAATACCAGCGCGAGGGCGACGGATGGGGCGACAAAACGCAGCATGGAACGCAGCATGAAACTCTCCTGATTCGGTTACTGGTGCATAGACCAGCCACTGCGCTGTGCGTTCAGTGGCGCGCAATTATAGGTGAGCCCTTGCCACTACAGCCAGGCGTATCGCTGGTAAACTGCGGCCACTTCCGCCTTCCACGAGTTTTCACCGTGTCGATTTACCCGTCCCAACGGCATAGCCGATGAGCCACGCCGTTTCCCGCCTGCGCACCCAGCGCCTGGCCCGTGCCGTGCGGCCGTTCCTCAATCGTGGCTCGCGCGCCGAACGTTGCCCCGGCTGCCGGGTCATCCCCGAATACTGCCTATGCGCCTGGCGACCCAAGGTCGAAGCGCGCTCCGCCATGTGCCTGCTGATGCATGACGTTGAGCCGATGAAGCCCAGCAACACTGGTTGGTTGATCGCCGATGTCATCAAGGACACCACGGCATTCGCCTGGTCGCGCACTGAGGTCGACCCTGAACTGCTCACCTTGCTGGCTGATTCGCAGTGGCAACCCTATATCGTGTTCCCCGGCGAATTCGTCGTGCCCGAGCGCGTCGTCAGTCAAGTCAAGGTGGAGGAGGGCAAGCGCCCGCTGTTCATCCTGCTGGATGGCACTTGGAGTGAAGCGCGCAAGATGTTCCGCAAAAGCCCCTACCTGGAACATTTGCCGGTGCTCAGCCTGGCGCCGGAACAGCTGTCACGCTACAAACTGCGCCGTTCAAAGCGTGATGACCACTTCTGCACCGCTGAAGTCGCCGCCCTGTGTCTGGAACTGGCCGATGATCCAGTCGCCAGTGAAGTCCTGGACGCCTACCTGGATGTCTTCAGCACCCATTACCTGGCCGCCAAGTTCCAGATGCCGCTGGATCCGACGGATACTGCGCATACGCGCCTTGCGCTCTATATTCCGACGGCGTAACCAGACGACGTTTGCATGATGGCACCACGCACCCGCAACCCGCTAAAATGCCCACGGGCGTAGTGCTTGACCCTCCAGGCTACGCTGGGCATGCTGGGCGCCGATCAGGGCGCCCCTGAAAACAGGATCATTTAAACAATGGCCACATACGAAATCCTGATAGCCGATGACCACCCGCTGTTTCGCAGTGCGTTGCATCAGGCCGTGACCCTTGGCCTTGGCCCGGACGTGCGCTTGGTTGAAGTGGCCAGCATTGCTGAATTGGAAGCCCGCCTCACCGAAAAATCTGACTGGGACTTGGTGCTGCTCGACCTGAACATGCCGGGCGCCTACGGTTTCTCCGGGCTGGTGCTGTTGCGCGGCCAGTACCCGCAGATCCCCGTGGTGATGGTCTCGGCCCAGGAAGAGGCCGACGTGGTGGTGCGCTCCAAGGAGTTCGGCGCCAGTGGTTTCATTCCCAAGTCCAGTGCGATGGAAGATATCCAGAAAGCCGTGCGCACTGTGCTGGATGGCGACGTGTCCTGGCCGCCGCAGGCTTTTGAAGAAATCAACGTGTCCGACGAAGCCAAGGCTGCCCGTGATGGCCTTGCCAGCCTGACGCCCCAGCAGTTCCGGGTGCTCACCATGGTGTGCGAAGGCCTGTTGAACAAGCAGATAGCCTATGAGCTGAGTGTGTCGGAAGCGACGATCAAGGCCCATGTGACGGCGATCTTCCGCAAGCTGGGCGTACGCACGCGCACCCAGGCGGCGCTGCTCTTGCAACAACTTGAGTCAATTTCGCAGCACTAACGTGTTACCGATTCACGCTTTTTTGACTTTGCGTGATCTAGTTTCCCCACTTCTTTGGTTCAGTTGCCTACATCTATGTCGCCTTTCAAGGGTCAAACCGGTATCAAACGTATCTTCAATGCTGGGGGATATTCCCTGGATGGTCTGCGCGCGGCGTTTACCGGCGAGGCGGCCTTCCGCCAGTTGGTGTTGCTCAACGTGATCCTGATCCCGGTGAGTTTCTTTCTGAATGTCAGCCGGGTCGAGCGCGCGTTGCTTATCGCCGTATGTTTACTGGCGTTGATCGTCGAGTTGCTCAACTCAGCGGTAGAGGCTGCGATCGACCGCATTTCCCTGGACCGCCACCCGCTGTCGAAAAACGCCAAGGACATGGGCAGCGCCGCGCAATTTGTCGCGCTGACCATGATCACCCTGGTGTGGGCCGTGATCCTGATCTAAGCCTCAGGCAATACTTGGCAACACGATCTCGTCGCTGCGCTGCACCCCGGCGGTGAAGGCGCGGCACAGTTCGAGGAACTCGCGCATCGCCGAGGTCTGGTACTTCTGTTTATGCCAGATGAAGTAGAACTGCCGAGCCAGGTCCAGGTCCGGGGTTTCCACCGGCACCAGGCTGCCACGACGGAACGCGTCGCGCAGCGCCAGCCGCGAAATGCAGCCAATCCCCAGTCCCGATTCCACCGCACGTTTGATCGCCTCGGTGTGTTCCAGCTCCAGGCGGATATTCAGCGCGCTACGGTGATGGCGCATGGCTTGGTCGAAGGTCAGGCGCGTGCCTGAACCCTGTTCCCGCAGGATCCAGGCCTCGTGGGTCAACTCATCCATGCTCGCCACGCCACGCTTGGCCAGGTGATGCTGCGGCGCGCAAAACACCACCAGTTCATCTTCTACCCAGGTTTGCACCTCGATATCCGGGTGGCTGCAGTCGCCTTCGATTAGACCCAGGTCAATTTCGTAATGCGCAACCTGGTGCACGATATGTGCAGTGTTCTGCACATGCAGTTTCACCTGGCTCTCGGGGTGCTGCTGCATGAAGCTGCCGATCAGCAGGGTGGCCAGGTAGTTGCCGATGGTCAGTGTGGCGCCGACCGCCAGTGAGCCGAAGCCGGACTTGCCGTTGAGCAGGTCTTCGATCTCCTTGGCCTGGTCCAGCAGCGCTACCGCCTGGGGCAACAGTTGATGACCGAGCGCGTTGAGGCTCAGGCGTTTGCCCGCGCGGTCGAACAATTGGCAGCTGGATTGACGCTCCAGCTCGGTGATCGAGGTGCTGGCGGCGGATTGAGATAAGGCCAGAAGGCCAGCAGCGCGGGAGACGCTTTCCTGCTGGGCGACGGCGACGAAGACTTGCAGTTGACGGAGAGTAAATCGCATATCGATATAACCGATAACCCTTATCTTAATAATCCAGTTAACAGATATTGTCGCCGCCATTAGAATGCTGTGCAATTGCGCAACTACATTTGGCGCAGACCCATTTCCAGGAGTCCCCCGTACATGAGCAACATGAACCACGAGCGTGTCCTCAGTGTTCATCACTGGAACGACACTCTGTTCAGCTTCAAGTGCACCCGCGATCCGGGCCTGCGCTTCGAGAACGGTCAGTTCGTGATGATCGGCCTGCAACAACCCAACGGCCGCCCGCTCATGCGCGCTTACTCCATTGCCAGCCCGAACTGGGAAGAGCATCTGGAGTTCTTCAGCATCAAGGTGCCCGATGGCCCGCTGACTTCCCAATTGCAGCACTTGAAGGAAGGCGACGAGATCATCATCAGCAAAAAGCCGACAGGCACCCTGGTGCTTGACGATTTGAAGCCGGGCAAACACCTGTACCTGCTCAGCACCGGTACCGGCCTGGCGCCGTTCATGAGCGTGATCCAGGACCCGGAAACCTACGAGCGTTTCGAAAAGGTGATCCTGTGCCACGGCGTGCGTTACGTCAACGAAGTCGCCTACCGTGAATTCATCACCGAGCACCTGCCGCAGAACGAATTTTTCGGCGAGGCCCTGCGTGACAAGCTGATCTACTACCCGACCGTGACCCGCGAGCCGTTCGAAAACGAAGGCCGCCTGACCGACCTGATGCGCAGCGGCAAGCTGTTCAGCGATATCGGCCTGCCACCGATCAACCCCGAGGACGACCGTGCCATGCTGTGCGGCAGCCCAAGTATGTTGGACGAAACCAGTGAAGTGCTGAACAGCTTCGGCCTGAAGGTTTCGCCACGCATGCGTGAGCCGGGTGATTACCTGATCGAGCGTGCGTTCGTCGAGAAGTAAGACAGTCAGGCCATATGCTGACTGGGCCATACAGAAGATCCAAATGTGGGAGGGGGCTTGCCCCCGATGAGGGCGTGTCAGTTGATACATCGGTAGCTGACACACCGCTATCGGGGGCAAGCCCCCTCTCACTTTGGGTTTTCGGCTTATCCAGCCGGTAGCACTTCCAACACACAAATCACTCCTGCCTCGGGATAGTGCCAACGCACATCCACATCCCAGAACTGCGCCCCGTATTCCCGTTCCGGCCCTGGCACCTGATACGCCGGCCGCGGATCCTGCGCCAGGCACTGATCAACCAGCTCAACCAGAGGCTCGCCAAGACGCTGAGCATGCTCTTGTGCCTGTTGCAGCGCAGTCTTCAGCCACTGCACGGGGATCAGCTGCGGCGCTGCGCTGGCGATGCTGTTGGTGGCCCTGTCGACACTGTCGGCATACGGCACATACGGCTTGATATCCAGGATCGGCGTGCCATCCAGCAAGTCGATCCCGGAAACCCACAGGCGCCCCGGTTCCACCTTGTCCAGCTTGACCACCGACTGGCCGATGCCGTTGGGGCGATGGGTTGCGCGGGTGGCAAACACGCCCATGGATGTGTTGCCGCCCAGGCGCGGCGGGCGCACTTTCAGGCGCGGCTTGTCTTCCAGTGCCTGGTGAAACAGGAACAGCAACCACACATGGCTGACCTGCTCCAGGCCTTGCACCGCTTCACCTCCATCGAACGGCGCCACTAGCTCCAGTACCCCACGGGCGGCCGGCGCCAACTGCGGTTGGCGCGGGATGGCGAACTTCTCCTTGAAACAGGAGCGCACGAAGCCGACGGGCGAGACGTGGTAACTCATGGCTTACGCACGAACCCGCAGGGTCAGGCCCTTGAGGAAATTACGCAGCAACTGGTCGCCGCACGGACGGTAGTTGGTGTGGCCGAACTTGCGAAACAGCGCGCTCAGTTCCGGCTTGGATACCGGGAACTCGGCGGCCTTGAGGATGGCATGCATGTCGTCTTCCTTCAGTTCAAAGGCCACACGCAGCTTCTTGAGGATGATGTTGTTGGTCACCGGCGTCTCGATCGGTTGCGGCGGACGGCTTTCGTCCTTGCCGCGCTTGAAGATCACCAGGCCATCGAGGAAATGCGCCATGACTTCGTCCGGGCAGAACACGAAGCCTTCTTCCTCGTCCTTCTTGAGGTAGGTGAGCAGGTCATCCTTGGTCACGTCCATGCCGCCGAGCTTGATGATCTCGACCATCTTGTTGTCGCTGATGTCGAGCATGTAGCGCACGCTGCGCAGTACGTCGTTGTGAATCATGGTGGGCAATCCTGGTATTCAACTGAGGACACCGCCCGTCAGGCGGTGTCGGAAAAGGGCGGCGGCTTAGAACTTCTCTTTGCCGCTCAGGTAACGCCACTGGCCGACCGGCACTTTGCCGATGGACACGCCACCGATGCGGATACGGCGAATGGCGATGACTTTCAGTCCAACTGCTTCGCAGAACAGTGCGATCACGCCCGGCTGCGGGTTTTTCATCGCAAAGCGCAGGCGGTTTTCGTTCTGCCAACTGGCTTTGACGGCCGGCAGCTCCTTGCCTTTGTAGGTCAGGCCGTGGTTCAGGCGGTTGAGGCCGTGGGCAACCATGTCGCCTTCGACCTCCACCACGTATTCCTGCTCGATCTTGGCCGCATCGGCAGTCAACTTGCGCAGGATCTTCCAGTCCTGGGTGAACACCAGCAGGCCGCTGGCCTTGGCTTGCAGGTCGGCGCTGGCGGTCAGGCGCAGGAAGTGGCCCTTGAGCGGGCGCTTGCCGAAGCGGTGTTCTTCGGAGAGTGTTTCGGCGCTGATCGACGCCATGGCCGTTTCAGCATCCACGCCGGCCGGGGCGTGCAGCAGGATGGTCACCGGCTCCGGCGCAGTGGCCTTGGCCTGCGGGTCGAGTTCGACCTTCTGGGTGGTGACCTTGAACTGCGGTTCGTCGATCACTTCACCGTCCACCGAGACCCAGCCGCCTTCGATGAACAGCTCAGCCTCCCGACGGGAGCAACCGACCAGTTCGATAAGGCGTTTGGAGAGGCGTATGGGGTCAGTCATGACAAGGGCCGTAACAAAAGGGGGCGGCTATTGTACCTGTGTGGGCGCGGTTAATCCCGGCCCCATTTCAGGGGGCGGTCTTATTTGGCACAACCGGGTCTGAATGTGGGAGGGGGCTTGCCCCCGATGGCGGTGTATCAGCAAACAATCCAGTGGCTGGTGATCGGCTATCGGGGGCGAGCCCCCTCCCACAGTTGTTGACCCTTGTGTCAGGTGTTGCCAGGCGCATATGCAGTAACGGATAAGGCTGGCCGAGCCCATCATGCTCCGTGCGTCCGATCACCTCGAAACCTTGTTTGAAGTAAAAGCCCAGCGCCTGGTGGTTCTGTTCGTTGACGTCCAGCGCTTCGGCGTTCAAGTGCTCGATTGCATACCGCAGCAACTGCCGGCCCAGGCCACCAGCCCGGTGTTGCGGGTCGATAAACAGCATCTCGACCTTGCCGGCCGCTACCCCGGCAAACCCGGTGATGCGTTGGCGGGCGTCCTTGGTGCAGATCAGCATCACGGTATCCAGGTAGCGGGACAGCACCAGGTTTTTCAACAACTCGATGTAAGTGTCTGGCAGAAAGTCATGGGTGGCGCGTACCGATGCCTCCCAGATCCGCGCCAACTCGGGGTAGTCGCTGGTTTTAGGTGTGTGGATAACCGAATGCTGACGCATGCCCGCTGCCCCTTGCCGATGATCGGCGCTGATGGGCAAAACGATAGACCTAAAAAAGCCCCGCATCTTGTCCAGAAGCAGGGCTTTTTGATTTTTTTACACCGATCAGTCGCGCTTTTCAGCCCACAGGTCGTATTCATCGGCATCGGTCACGGTGCACCAGACCTTGTCGCCTGGTTTCAAACCGCTGGCATCGTCGATAAACACGTTACCGTCGATCTCCGGCGCATCGAAGAAGCAACGGCCGACTGCGCCTTGCTCGTCGACTTCGTCAATCAGCACTTCGATCTCCTTGCCGATACGCAGTTGCAGGCGCGCCGAGCTGATGGCCTGCTGGTGCGCCATGAAACGCTCCCAACGGTCCTGCTTGACGTCGTCTGGCACCACGGCCAGGTCCAGCAGGTTGGCCGGGGCGCCTTCCACCGGCGAGTACTGGAAGCAGCCGACGCGGTCCAATTGGGCTTCGGTCAGCCAGTCCAGCAGGTACTGGAAATCTTCTTCGGTTTCGCCGGGGAAGCCGACGATGAAGGTCGAGCGGATGATCAGCTCCGGGCAGATCTCGCGCCAATTCTTGATGCGCGCCAGGGTCTTGTCTTCGAAGGCCGGGCGTTTCATGGCCTTGAGCACTTTCGGGCTGGCGTGCTGGAACGGGATGTCCAGGTACGGCAGGATCTTGCCGGCGGCCATCAACGGGATCAGTTCGTCCACATGCGGGTACGGGTAAACGTAGTGCAAGCGTACCCACACGCCCAGGCTGCTCAAGGCTTCGCAGAGTTCGGTCATGCGGGTCTTCACCGGCGCGCCGTTCCAGAAACCGGTGCGGTATTTCACGTCGACGCCGTAGGCGCTGGTGTCCTGGGAGATCACCAGCAGCTCTTTGACGCCGGATTTGACCAGGCGTTGGGCCTCGTCCAGCACGTCACCGACCGGACGGCTGACCAGCTTGCCGCGCATCGACGGGATGATGCAGAAGCTGCAGCTGTGGTTGCAGCCTTCGGAAATCTTCAGGTACGCGTAGTGGCGCGGGGTCAGCTTGATGCCTTGCGGCGGCACCAGGTCGATCAGCGGGTTGTGGTCCTGGCGCGGTGGCACCACCTCGTGCACGGCGTTGACCACCTGCTCGTACTGCTGCGGGCCGGTCACGGCCAGCACGCTCGGGTGCACGTTGCGGATATTGCCTTCTTCCACGCCCATGCAGCCGGTCACGATGACCTTGCCGTTTTCCTTGATGGCCTCGCCGATCACTTCCAGGGACTCAGCCTTGGCCGAGTCGATGAAGCCGCAGGTGTTGACCACCACCACGTCAGCGTCCTGGTAGGTGGACACAACGTCGTAGCCTTCCATACGCAGTTGC
Source organism: Pseudomonas allii (assembly GCF_055380095.1). NCBI lineage: Bacteria > Pseudomonadati > Pseudomonadota > Gammaproteobacteria > Pseudomonadales > Pseudomonadaceae > Pseudomonas > Pseudomonas allii. The sequence continues at coordinate 1,337,103 of NZ_AP039450.1, forward strand.
GTGAGGATGCGCTCGGAGTCGACCAGAGCCTTCGGGCAACCCAGGGAAACAAAGCCAACCTTGGGGTTGGCTTTTGCGATGGTGGTGGACATGTCTAACCTCGGTATTGAATGACGCCGCCAGTCGGGCACGACAGGGCTGCGGACGGGCGCTTGGCGCGCCTCTGATCAAAAAGTGCGCAATTCTAGCGGCGGGCAGCGCACTTGACCAGCTTTATGCAGGGAAATGCGACGAGTGCTTCTTTGCGCTATTCAAGCTGCCGTTGTCACATTATTAGACCCAACCCTTTCAGGTCTTTAGGTAGAACAGGCGATAAATACCCTGTGGCGAGCGGGCTTGCTGTGGCGAGCGGGCTTGCCCCGCGTTGGAGTGCGTAGCGCTCCCAGCTTTTTTGGGGCTGCTTCGCAACCCAACGCGGGGCAAGCCCGCTCGCCACAGATTGCTTTTTAACCTTTACTACATTTATTCAAAATGCCCTGTTACCTATGACCGGTTGCACAAAACCCCACCCAAATCACTTGAACAGCGAAATGCGACGAGTGCTGCGCTATGCTTCGCGCCGTTGTGCGTAGGTAAAACCCTAAGGTCAACAAAACGTCTGTTACGAGAAGTAAAACGGCGCATGCTAGGGTCAGCTTAGACGCGTTGTTAATAAAAGACCGCAGGTCAAAGGGCAGGAGTGGTTGATGGGTCACGCGAGTAGTCAGGCAGCAGGTGCCGAGCAGTCAAACGCCAAGCCGATTGGCATGCTGGTGGCAGCGGTCGGGGTGGTTTACGGCGATATCGGGACCAGCCCGCTCTACACCCTTAAAGAGGTGTTCAACGGCGGTTATGGGGTTCAGGTCAACCATGATGGCGTGCTGGGGATCCTGGCGCTGATCTTCTGGTCGCTGATCTGGGTGGTTTCGATCAAGTACATGCTGTTCGTGCTACGCGCCGACAACCAGGGCGAGGGCGGCATCATGGCGCTCACGGCACTGGCACGGCGGGCGGCGGGGGAGCGTAAGAAACTGCGCAGTTTCCTCGTGGTGTGCGGCCTGTGCGGCGCGGCGCTGTTCTATGGCGACAGCATGATCACCCCGGCGATTTCCGTATTGTCCGCGGTTGAGGGCCTGGAACTGGCGTTCGACGGCCTGGAGAAATGGGTCGTGCCCATCGCCCTGGTGGTGCTGGTGGCGCTGTTCCTGATCCAGAAGCATGGCACCGACCACATCGGCAAGCTGTTCGGGCCGGTGATGGTGACCTGGTTCCTGGTGCTGGGCGGCCTCGGAGTGTATGGCATCACCCTGCACCCTGAAGTGCTCAGTGCCATGAATCCGATGTGGGCCATACGCTTCTTCGAGGCTCACCCCGGCATTGGCGTAGCCATCCTCGGCGCGGTGGTGCTGGCGCTGACCGGTGCCGAAGCGCTGTATGCCGACATGGGCCACTTCGGGCGCAAACCCATCGCCCGGGCGTGGTTCATGCTGGTGCTGCCGGCGCTGGTGCTCAATTATTTCGGTCAGGGCGCCATGCTGCTGGGCGATCCGGAAGCCGCGCGCAACCCGTTCTACCTGTTGGCCCCGAGTTGGGCACTGATCCCGCTGGTGGTGTTGTCCACCCTGGCCACGGTGATCGCGTCCCAGGCAGTGATTTCCGGTGCGTTCTCGTTGACGCGCCAGGCGATCCAGTTGGGTTACATCCCGCGTATGCATATCCAGCACACCTCCAGCGCCGAACAGGGCCAGATCTACATCGGCGCGGTGAACTGGTCGCTGATGGTCGGCGTGATCCTGCTGGTGCTCGGCTTCGAGTCCTCCAACGCACTGGCATCGGCCTACGGCGTGGCGGTGACCGGCACCATGCTGATGACCACCATCCTGGTGTCGGCGGTGATGCTGCTGCTGTGGAAATGGCCACCGATCCTGGCCGTGCCGGTGTTGGTCTGCTGCCTGTTGGTCGACGGGCTGTACTTCGCCGCCAACGTGCCGAAGATCATCCAGGGTGGCGCCTTCCCGGTGCTGGCGGGGATTGTGCTGTTCGTGCTGATGACCACCTGGAAGCGCGGCAAGCAACTGCTGGTGGAGCGCCTCGACGAGGGCGGCCTGCCGTTGCCGATCTTTATCGGCAGTATCCGCGTGCAGCCGCCCCATCGCGTGCAGGGTACCGCCGTGTTCCTCACTGCCCGCCCGGACGCCGTGCCCCACGCGCTGTTGCACAACCTGCTGCATAACCAGGTGTTGCATGAGCAAGTGGTGCTGCTGACGGTGGTCTACGAGGATATTCCCCGCGTACCCGCCGCACGGCGCTTCGAGGTGGACTCCTACGGCGAAGGCTTCTTCCGCGTGATCCTGCACTTTGGTTTCACCGATGAGCCGGACGTGCCTGAAGCGCTGAAACTTTGTCACCTGGATGACCTGGATTTCAGCCCGATGCGCACCACCTACTTCCTCAGCCGCGAAACCGTGATCGCCTCGCGCATCAAGGGCATGGCCCGTTGGCGCGAAGGGTTGTTCGCCTTCATGTTGAAGAACGCCAACGGCAACCTGCGCTTCTTCAAGCTGCCGGTCAACCGCGTGATCGAGCTGGGCACCCAGGTCGAAATGTAAGCGGCAGTCACACGGGAGCCGGCAATCGGCTCCCGCTTTTCCTTCTGAACCCTGTGCAATCCAGCGTTGTCGACTAGGCTCTAAGCACCGTTTGAATAGTGCCCACAGAACCCAGAAGAGGTGCGCCATGAGTCAGCTGCTCGAACCCTATACCCTGCGTCAATTGACCCTGCTCAACCGCATCGCGGTCTCACCGATGTGCCAATACTCAAGCGATGACGGCCTGGCCAATGACTGGCACCTGGTGCACCTTGGCAGCCGCGCCGTCGGTGGCGCCGGGCTGATTTTCACCGAAGCCACCGCCGTGACCGCCGATGGCCGCATCACCGCCCAGGACCTGGGCCTGTGGAACGATGCCCAGATCGAACCGCTGCAACGCATCACACGCTTCATTGCCGCCCAGGGCGCGGTGGCCGGCATTCAACTGGCCCACGCCGGGCGCAAGGCCAGCACCCACCGGCCGTGGATCGGCAAGCATGGCAGCGTCAAGCCGGAGGACGGCGGCTGGGTGCCGGTGGGGCCGTCACCGATTGCCTTCGACCCTCAGCACACCCAACCCAGGCAGTTGGACGAAAGGCAGATCCAGCAGGTGATCGCCGATTTCGTCGCCGCTGCCAAACGCGCGCTGACCGCCGGTTTCGAAGTGGTGGAAATTCACGCAGCCCATGGTTACCTGCTGCATCAATTCCTTTCACCCATCAGCAACCAGCGTCAGGACCAGTACGGAGGCTCGTTTGAAAACCGCATCCGCCTGGTGCTTGAGGTGACCCAGGCAGTGCGTGAGGTCTGGCCCCAGGAACTGCCGCTGTTTGTGCGGGTATCGGCCACCGACTGGGTGGAAGACGGCTGGAACCCGGATGAAACCGTGGAGTTGGCACGTCGCCTGAAAGACCTGGGCGTGGACCTGATCGACGTTTCGTCTGGTGGCACCGCCGCCAACGCCGAGATCCCCACCGGCCCTGGCTACCAGACCCGCTTCGCCGAGCGCGTGCGCAAGGAGTCGGGCATCGCCACCGGCACCGTAGGCATGATCACCGAGCCGGCCCAGGCCGAGCACATCCTGCGCACCTGCCAGGCGGATATCATCTTCCTTGCCCGTGAGCTGTTGCGCGACCCGTACTGGCCGTTGCACGCCGATGATGACCTGGGTGGGCGCAAGGCAATCTGGCCGGCGCAGTACCAGCGCGCAACCCATCGTGACCAGCCCATTCATGAATCAGATTTGAGAGATTGAGCCCTGACACGCTCCGCCGAAACCCACCCTCACCCGGTGGGTTTTTTTGCGTTCATAGCGTGGGATCACGCTGTAGGTATTTGTTACCGATGTAATTATTTAAGTGATTACTCTAAAAAAATCGCACGCTCGGCGAGATCGTTTCTACGCTTAGGGTAAGCCTGATTTCTGGCCCAGGAAGTCAGTCGGTTTTCCCACACAGACGTTGCGCTTTAGGGAGAAGGGTAATGGGCACCAGGAGTATTTGATGGATATCAGGAGAAGCAGTCCATGGCCAAGTCCTATGGTGTAGCGGGTGCGGTAGCGTCTTTTCTGACCCGCAGGGTGTCTTTGCGCGGGCGAAGGTTGAGCTCGGATGAAGAGGAGTTGCTGGCGCAGTACCGCGCACTGACCGAGAACGATCAGGTGGCGATGCGTTATTTGATTGGTGCGATGAAGAGTGTGTCGCGGTTCTGAAACGAGGAGGGGGCGTTCCCACGCAAGCGTGGGAACGCGGTGCATCAGGTGTACTTGCGCTGGTCCGGTGCCGGCGGGAAGTACTGGTACAGCCAGGTTTCGCTCAAGGTGCGGTCCTGGGTGCGAATGAACAGGCGCAGTTCCACCGGCTCCACGCTGTCGCTGGTCGGGTACCAGTCGAACAGGATGCGGTAGCCCTTGATGTTATCCAGTACCAGCACGCTGAAGTCCTTCACCTGGCCATGGGAACAGGTCACCACCGGCTCGATGCCGGTGCCCGGCGGCAGGCGATCCAGGCCGCCGCCCTTGAAGTCCACGGCAAAGCGGCGCGCCCAGACTTGCGGGTAGTGCTCACCCGGTGCCCAGCCTTCGGTGAAACCGCCCATGCCCGAGCGGGTTGCATCGACTTGCGCCAACGGCGTGCTCACCGGCGGCAGCGCGCTCCAGTACAGCTTGTAGCCATAGTTGAGTGAATCGCCGGCGGCCACGGGTTTTTTCGGAGTCCAGAAGGCCACGATGTTATCGAGCGTCTCGCCGGTGGTAGGGATTTCCAGCAGGTCGATCGAGCCTTCGCCCCAGGCGGTGGTCGGTTCGACCCACAGGCTCGGGCGCTTGCTGTACCAGTCCACGGTGTCCTGGTAACTGGCGAACTCATGGTCGGTCTGCACCAGGCCGAAGCCTTTCGGGTCTTTATCGGCAAACGCGTTGAATTGCAGCTTGGCCGGATTGTTCAGCGGGCGGCAGATCCACTCGCCGTTGCCGCGCCACATGGCCAGGCGGTCTGAGTCGTGGATCTGCGGGTGGATGGTGTCGCACATGCGGCGCTCGTGGGTGCCGCAACTGAACATGCTGGTCATTGGCGCGATGCCCAGTTGTTCGATGGTGGTACGCGCATTGATATGCGCGTCGATGGCCATCACCACCTGGTTGGCCTGGCAGTCGATATCAAAGCGGTACGCGCCGGTGGCGCTCGGCGAGTCGAGCAGGGCGTAGACCACGAAGCGGGTGGCGTTCTTGTCCGGGGTTTCGAACCAGAACTGCGTGAAGTCGGGGAACTCCTCGCGTTTTTTCGCGTAGGTGTCGATGGCCAGGCCACGGGCGGAAAGGCCGTACTGGCCGGTGGAATCCACCGCACGGAAGTAGCTGGCACCGAGGAATGACAGCACGTCATGGCGGTCCAACTCCGGCGCCTTGAACAGCTTGAAGCCGGAGAAGCCCAGGTCGCCGGTCAGCTGTTTGGTGTCGACCGTGGTTTTTTCGTAGTTGAACAGCGAAGGACGGAAATGCACCTCACGGGCTTCGCGGGTCTTGGGGTCGACGCTGTGCATGCGCACCGGCGTCTTGAAGCCCATGCCGACGTGGAAGAACTGCACGTCCAGTTGGCCGTTCAATTCCTTCCACAGCGAATGGTTGCCGTCGTAGCCGATGGCGTTGAAATTCTGCGGGGTCATGGTCGCGAGCGTGGGCGGCAGCACCTGTTTGGTGTCCTTGTAAGCGGTCCCGGCGAGTTGTTTGGCCTGGGCCTTGAGCGTGTCGAAGTCGAACGCCACGGCCTTGCCATCGGCAGCACGGTTCCCGGCCCAGGCCTGGGCGGCGAGCAGGCCGCTGGCCGACAAACCGGTGTAAGCCGCAATGGCCATGGACGCTTTGAGCAAATTCCTGCGGTGCATAGAGACAACCTGTCGTGAGCAAATCCCGCGCCGTTCCTGGCGCGTAGCGGATCAGAAATTACGGTTCGGACATGCCTTCGACCAAACGCAACGGACATTAAACAGACGCCGGATAGCTTAAGCGGTTCGATGACGTAGGAAAATTGATTGATAGCTGGGTGATGGCGTTGCAAATGCGACAAGACATTTCCAATTCTGTGGCCGAACACTTTACTTAAGAAATATGAAGATCCAAATGTGGGAGGGGACTTGCCCCCGATAGCGGTGTGCCAGTCACTGAATACTGCGCTGGTCCACCGCTATCGGGGGCAAGCCCCCTCCCACATTTAGACTGCATTTCAGGCGACTTCACCCACAGCTCTGGCGCCTGCCAGGTAGTCGGCCTTGGGCGCGGTGTGCAACTCGATCAGGGCTTGGCGCTCTGCCGCCGGTATCCACCGAGGATGCCGGGTTGAATCGTCAGTGCTTGAACATCACATGCCGGACGGTGGTGTAGTCCTCCAGCCCGTACATGGACATATCCTTGCCATAGCCAGACAGTTTCTGACCGCCGTGAGGCATTTCGCTGACCAGCATGAAGTGGGTGTTCACCCAGGTGCAGCCGTACTGCAGACGTGCGGCCAAGCGATGGGCGCGTCCTACATCGGCGGTCCACACGGACGAGGCCAGCCCGTAGTCCGAATCGTTGGCCCAGCCCAGCACCTGAGCTTCATCGTTGAACTTGGTCACTGATACCACCGGCCCGAAGACTTCGCGGCGCACGATCTCGTCGTCTTGTTGCGCGTCGGCCAGCACGGTGGGTTCGAAGAAGAAGCCATTGCCTTCCACCGCCTTGCCGCCGGTCACCAGGCGAATATGCGGTTGTGCCACGGCCCGCTCGACAAACCCGGCGACACGGTCGCGATGTTGCGCGGTAATCAGCGGACCCAACTCGGTGGCCGGGTCATCCTGCAATCCATACTTGATGCTGGCGACCGCCGCGCCGAGCTTCTCGACAAACGCATCGTAGATATCGGCCTGTGCATAAATACGGCAGGCCGCGGTGCAATCCTGCCCAGCGTTATAGAAGCCGAAGGTGCGGATGCCTTCTACGGCGGCGTCGATATCGGCGTCGTTGAAAATGATCACCGGCGCCTTGCCACCCAACTCCATGTGCATGCGCTTCACGCTGTCGGCGGTGCTGGAGATGATGTTTGCACCGGTGGCGATGGAACCGGTCAGCGACACCATGCGCACTTTAGGGTGGCTCACCAGCGGGCTGCCCACGGTGGGCCCACGGCCGAACACCAGGTTGAGCACGCCGGCCGGGAAGATTTCAGCGGCCAGTTCGACCATGCGCAATGCAGTCAGCGGGGTTTGCTCCGACGGCTTGAGCACCACGGTATTACCGGCGGCGAGGGCCGGGGCGATTTTCCAGGCGACCATCATCAGCGGGTAGTTCCACGGCGCGATGGACGCGATCACGCCCACCGGGTCGCGGCGAATCATCGAGGTATGGCCGGGCAGGTATTCACCGCCGGCCGAGCCGCTCATGCATCGGCTGGCGCCGGCAAAGAAGCGGAACACGTCGGCAATCGCCGGGATTTCATCATTGAGCGCGGCGCTGTAGGGCTTGCCGCAGTTGTCCGATTCCAGCTTGGCCAGCTCTTCACCGTGGGCCTCGATCACGTCCGCCAGTTTCAGCAGCAGCAGCGAACGATCCTTGGGCGCGGTTTGCGACCAGCCTTCGAAGGCCGCATCGGCGGCGCGCACGGCGGCGTCGACCTGGGCTTCGCTGGCTTCCTTGATTTCTACCAGTACGCGGCCGAGCGCCGGGTTGAATACAGCCTGCGCCGGGCCTTCGCCTTCGACCAGTTGGCCGTTGATCAGTAATTTGGTTTGCATGGTTCAGCTCTCCACCAACTATCGTTATTTCCTTGAATAAACTGGCTCTAAATGTGGGAGGGGGCTTGCCCCCGATAGCATTCTTCCAGTCACACCCTCTACAACTGACCCACTGCCATCGGGGGCAAGCCCCCTCCCACATTTGAACCGTGTTCCTTCAATAGCATCGTTATTTACCGCCACTCCCGGCCACGCTTTCACCGCCGCGGGTCAGGTAATAGGCACCGAGAATCGGGAACATCGTCACCAGCATCACCAGCATCGCCACCACGTTGGTCACCGGCACATCCCGTGGGCGGCTCAACTGGTTAAGCAGCCACAGCGGCAAGGTGCGTTCGTGGCCGGCGGTGAAGGTGGTGACGATGATTTCGTCGAACGACAGCGCAAAGGCGAGCATGCCGCCGGCCAGCAGCGCCGAGCCCAGGTTGGGCATGATGATGTAGCGGAAGGTCTGCCAGCCGTCGGCGCCCAGGTCCATCGAAGCCTCGATCAGGCTGTGGGAGGTACGGCGCAGGCGGGCGATGACGTTGTTGTAGACGATCACCACGCAGAAGGTCGCGTGGCCGACGATGATGGTGAACATCCCCGGCTCGATGCCCAGCGTCTTGAACGTCGCCAGCAGCGCGATACCGGTGATGATCCCCGGCAGGGCAATCGGCAGGATCAACATCAGCGACACGCCTTGCTTGCCGAAGAACTCACGGCGATACAGCGCCGCCGAGGCCAGTGTGCCGAGCACCATGGCGATCAGCGTGGCGATGGCGGCGATCTGCAGCGACAGTTTGATCGCTTCCAGCACGTCCGGCCGTGCGAACGCCACGCTGAACCACTTCAAGGTGAAGCCCTGGGGCGGAAAGCTGAACGCGGCTTCTTCGGTGTTGAAGGCGTAGAGGAAGATGATCAGGATCGGGAAGTGCAGAAACACCAACCCGCCCCAGGCGGCGATCTTCAGGCCTAGTGAGGATTTTTCAGAGTGCATCGAAGGCCCCCAGGCGTTTGACGATGGACAGGTAAACCGCGATCAGCACGATGGGTACCAGGGTGAACGCTGCGGCCATGGGCATGTTGCCGATGGCGCCCTGCTGGGCGTACACCATGCCGCCGACGAAGTAGCCGGGCGGGCCGACCAGTTGCGGCACGATGAAATCGCCCAGGGTCAGCGAGAAGGTGAAGATGGAACCGGCGGCAATCCCTGGCACCGACAGCGGCAATATCACCTGCATGAAGGTCTGGCGCGGTTTGGCGCCGAGGTCGGCCGAGGCTTGCAGCAGCGAGGGTGGCAAGCGTTCCAGGGACGCCTGGATCGGCAGGATCATGAACGGCAGCCAGATATAGACGAACACCATGAACCGCCCCAGGTGCGAGGTGCTCAAGGTACTGCCGCCCACGCCGGGAATGCCCAGCACGAACTGCAACACCGGCTCCAGGCCCAGGTGCTGCACGAACCACTGCGCCACGCCGCCCTTTGCCAGCAGCAAGGTCCAGGCATAGGCCTTGACGATATAGCTGGCCCACATCGGCATCATCACCGCGATGTAGAAGAACGCCTTGGTCTTGCCCGTGGTGTAGCGCGCCATGTAGTAGGCGATGGGGAAGGCCACGATGGCGCTGGCGATCGACACCACGATCGCCATGCTCAAGGTGCGCACGATGATGTCGAAGTTCGACGGCTGGAACAGCGCGGCGAAGTTGGCCAGGGTCAGGTCTGGCGTGACCGCCATGGTGAAGTCGTCGAAGGCGTAGAAACCTTGCCACAGCAGGGTCAGCAACGAACCCAGGTAGATCGCGCCGAACCAGATCAACGGCGGCACCAGCAGCATCGCCAGGTACAGGTTGGGCTTGCGGTAGAGCAGGTTGGAAAACCTGCGCATCGGCGGGTGGGAAATAGCCAGGCTCATGTCACACCTCGTTTGCGCTGTCGGTCAGTGGCGTCATGGCTTCCCGCGCCCAACGCGCGGTGATGGACTGGCCGATCTGGTGGCCGCTGCTGATGTCCAGCCACTGGTTGTTGGCCTGGCTGATGTTCAACGCCTGGCCGTTTTCCAGTTTCAGTTCATAGCGGGTGGCGCTGCCCTGGTACTGGATGTCGTGGAGCAGGCCGCTGATTTCCACTTCGCCGGCGCCCAGCGGGCCATCGGCAAAGCGCACGTGTTCCGGACGGATCGAAAACGGCTGCGCGCTGCCGCTGAGGCGCTGGGCCAACTCGCCACGAATCACGTTGGAGGTGCCGACGAACTCGGCGACGAACGCGGTGGCGGGTTTCATGTAGAGGTTGCGCGGGGTGTCGACCTGCTCGATGCGACCTTTGTTGAATACGGCCACGCGGTCGGACATCGACAACGCTTCGGTCTGGTCGTGGGTCACGAAGATAAAGGTGATGCCCAGTTGGCGTTGCAGCTTTTTCAGCTCGCTTTGCATCTGTTCGCGCAGCTTGAGGTCGAGGGCGCCCAGGGGTTCATCCAGCAGCAACACACGCGGGCGATTGACCAGGGCGCGGGCCAGGGCCACGCGTTGGCGTTGACCACCGGAGAGCTGCACCGGCTTGCGCTCGCCGTAGCCGCCGAGGGCGACCATGGCCAGGGCTTCTTCGGCGCAGTTCAGGCGCTCGGCCTTGCCCACGCCCTTGACCTTGAGGCCGTAGGCGACGTTGTCGCGCACATTCATATGGGGGAACAGCGCGTAATCCTGGAACACGGTGTTAACGTCGCGCTGGTACGGCGGCAAGCCGGCGGCTTCCTCGCCATGGATGCGGATCGAGCCTGCGCTCGGCTGCTCGAACCCGGCGATCAGGCGCAGGCAGGTGGTCTTGCCCGAGCCGGAAGGGCCGAGCATGGAAAAGAACTCGCCGTCCTGGATATCGATGGAAACCCGGTCAACGGCTTTCACTTCGCCGAACTGACGGGAAACGTGGGTGAATTGGACTGCAAGCGTCATGGTGCGGTGCTCCAAAAAGGCACGGGTCGTCGCAGCGGCCCGGCCTGGACTTCTGAAAAAACAAAACATCTGTGAATGCGGTCAATGTGGGAGGGGGCTTGCCCCCGATGACTGTGCACCAGTCGACACAAGTGTGTCTGATGTACCGCTATCGGGGGCAAGCCCCCTCCCACAGGAGACCTCTGTTGTCTGGGAGACCTTAGCGGCCACCCATGATCGCGATGTAATCCTGGGTCCAGCGGCTGTACGGCACGAACTTGCCGCCTTCCGCCTGCGGGGTTTTCCAGAAGGCGATCTTGTCGAATTGGTCGAACCCATTGGTCTTGCAGCCTTCGGCGCCGAGCAATTCGCTTTCCTTGCACGCCGCCGGCACCGCCGGCAGGGAGCCGAACCAGGCGGCCACATCGCCCTGGACCTTCGGTTGCAGCGACCAGTCCATCCATTTGTAGGCACAGTTCGGGTGCTTGGCCTCGCTGTGCAACATGGTGGTGTCGGCCCAGCCGGTGGCGCCTTCCTTCGGAATGGTCGAAGCAATCGGCTGCTTCTCGTTCTGCAGGCCGTTGACCTGATACGGCCAGGCGCTGGAGGCCACCACGCCTTCGTTCTTGAAGTCACTCATTTGCACGGTGGTGTCGTGCCAGTAGCGGTGGATCAGCGGTTGCTGGGCGCGCAGCAATTCGAGCACGGCCTTGTACTGGGTTTCGGTCAGTTCGTAGGGGTTCTGGATGCCTAATTCCGGCTTGGCCGACTTGAGGTAGAGCGCCGCGTCGGCGATGTAGATCGGGCCGTCGTACGCCTGCACGCGACCTTTGTTCGGCTTGCCGTCCGGCAGGTTCTGCGGGTCGAACAGCACATTCCAGCTGGTGGGCGCGGTCTTGAATACGTTGGTGTTGTACATCAACACGTTCGGGCCCCACTGGTACGGGGTGCCGTAGGTTTGCTGGCCGACCACGTACCACGGCGCGTCTTTCAGGCGCGGGTCGATGTTCTTCCAGTTGGGGATCAGCGCGGTATTGATCGGTTGCACGCGCTTGCCGACGATCAGCCGCAGCGAGGCATCGCCGGACGCGGTCACCAGGTCATAGCCGCCCTTGGCCATCAGGCTGACCATTTCGTCCGAGGTGGCGGCGGTTTTCACGTTGACCTTGCAGCCGGTTTCCTTCTCGAAACCGCTGACCCAATCGTAGGCCTTGTCGCTTTCGCCACGTTCGATATAGCCAGGCCAGGCGACGATATCCAGTTGGCCTTCACCGGCACCCACCGCCTTGAGCGGTTCGGCGGCCTGGAGGCTGGCGCTGGCCAGCAGCGCGGTAGTCAAAGCACTGAGCAGTGCGGTCTTGTGCGCAGACATGGGGGTTCCCTCTTCTTTAATTATGGTCGGGGCAGTTGTTTGAACCGGTAACGCAAGAGCTTAGTTGTTGTTTTAAAGATGCTGGCCGTGGCGCGCCATGATGTGCCGTACCACGCTGTAGTCCTGCAGCGAATCGCTGGACAGATCCTTCCCATACCCCGAGCGCTTCAACCCGCCATGGGGCATTTCGCTGACCAGCATGAAATGGCTGTTGATCCAGGTGCAGCCATATTGCAGGCGCGAGGCCACTTGCATGGCCTTGTCCAGGTTCTGGGTCCACACCGACGAGGCCAGGCCATACTCAGAGTCGTTGGCCCAGTCCACCGCCTGTTCCAGCTCATCGAAGCGCGTCACCGTGACCACCGGGCCGAAGACTTCGCGCTGCACGATTTCATCGTTCTGTTTGCAGCCGGCCAGCAGCGTCGGCTGGTAATAGAAGCCCGCGCCGGAATGCACGGCGGCGCCGGTGATGCGTTCGATATGCGGCTGGCCGAGGGCGCGTTCGACAAAGCTGGCCACGCGGTCGCGCTGGCGTGTGCTGATCAGCGGGCCGAGTTCGTTGTCGGCGTCGCGCTTGCCGGCAAAGCGCAGGCTGCTCACGGCGGCGCCAAGCTCGGCGACCAGTTTGTCGTGGATACCGGCCTGGGCGTAGATGCGGCACGCGGCGGTGCAGTCCTGGCCGGCGTTGTAGTAACCGTAGGCGCGTACGCCCTCGACCACGGCTTGCAGGTCGGCGTCGTTGCACACGATCACCGGCGCCTTGCCGCCCAGTTCCAGGTGCGTGCGTTTCAGGGTCTTGGAGGCGGCCTGCAGAATCTTCTGCCCGGTGACGATATCGCCGGTCAGCGAAACCATGCGCACCTTGGGGTGGCTGACCAGATGGCTGCCGACGCCTTCACCGCCGCCACATAGAATGTTGATCACGCCGCGTGGCAACAGGTCTTTGAGGACCGGGGCAAGGGCGAGGATCGACAGCGGCGTATGTTCCGAGGGTTTGAACACCAAGGTATTACCGGCGGCGAGGGCCGGGGCGATTTTCCACGCGGCCATCATCAGCGGGTAGTTCCACGGCGCAATCGAGGCCACCACGCCAATCGGATCGCGACGCACCATGCTGGTGTAGCCCGGCAGGTATTCGCCGCTCAGTTGCCCGGTCTGGCAACGCACCGCCCCGGCAAAAAAGCGGAACACATCGACGGTGGCGCTCAAGTCGTCCTGGCGCGCCAGGTGTAGCGGCTTGCCGCAGTTCAGGGATTCCAGGCGGGCCAGGTAGTCGGCTTGTTTTTCGATGGCGTCGGCAATGCCCAGCAAGATATTCGAGCGTTGTTGCGGCGTGGTGCGCGACCAACCGGCAAAGGCGCGGTGGGCGGCAAGGATCGCGGTCTCGGCCTGCTCGGTGCTGGCTTCGGCGATCTGGGTGAGGACTGCACCGGTGGCCGGGTTGAGGATCGGCTCGGCAAAACCCTGGCCCTGGACCAGTTCGCCGTTGATCAGCAATGCAGTGAGCAGCGGGGTGGGCGCGCCGGACATTTTTCGCGATCTCTTTTCTTGTGTGGCCATGGGCGTTCTCTTACGAGGGCCTGACCTTTCTCTTAGGGGATAAGCAGAGACTAGAGGCCAGGCGCGAGGTCAACAAATACTAAATACTGAATGCAGCATTCGATTAAATAGATGGCTTGCGTGGGTGCGGCTGTTCGCGGGCGACCGTCAGGAACGGGTCCACCAGCGCCGGACGCGCCGTGCCACGGCGCCAGGCCAGGCCGACGTCGAGGGTCTGGCTGAGGTCGGCAATGGGCCGCGCTTCGATAATGTCACCCTCCAGTGACCAGGGGCGGTAGGTCATGTCCGGCTGTATCGATACCCCGAGGCCCGCTGCCACCAGGCTGCGCACCGCTTCGGTGGAGGCGGTGCGCAGGGTGACGTGCGGTTGCAGCCCCGCGCTGGTCCACAGGCGTTGGGCGTTGTGGCCCATTTCATCGACGTTCAGCTGGATCAACGGCTCGCGCGCCACATCGGCCAGGTTGATGCTGTCGTGCTCCAGCAACGGATGCTGTGCCGGCAGCCAAAGCCGGTGCGGGGAGTGGGTGAGCACTTCGGTCTGCAGGGCGTGGCGGTCTTCGAGGTTGGAGAGGATCAGTACGCCCACGTCGATCTCGCCGCTGACCAGCAAGTGCTCGATATACGGGCGTTCATCCTCCATCACGCGGATTTCCACGTTGGGGTAGGCACGCTGGAAACGGGTGAGCAAGTCCGCGAGGTAGTAACCCGCCACCAGGCTGGTCACGCCGATGATCAACTGCCCGGCGACCTGGTCGGTGCTTTGTTGCAGGCTGCGCTTGGCGTTGTCGACGGTGGCGAGGATCAGGTGCGCCTGGCGCAGGAACTGATGGCCCTGGTGGGTCAGGGTCATGCCCTTGGCGTGACGATTGAACAGGGTGACGCCGATTTCCTGCTCCAGTTGCTGGATCGCCAGGGTCAGGGTCGACTGGGAGATAAACGCCGTCTGCGCGGCGGCGGAGATCGAACCGGTCTCGGCCACGGCAATAAAGTGCCGGATTTGACGCAAGGTCATCATGCTGGAATTACCAGTGGGGTGTTTTTATAGATTTGTTCGAGTGTATATCGATTTAAGTGAAGGGCGGTCGCGTTACATCTGGAAGCACTCTAGATCAGGGCTTTTTGGCACTTAGTTTTACGCTGGGGGCCTATTGGTCCTATGAACCCAAGTGTCTGGAGGCTGCGAATGAATACCCGTGGATTGCTCGATCAGTTGCTCAAGTCTGGCCAGGACATGCTGCACAACAAGGCTGGCGGCCAGCGTAGACAGGACGACAAAGGTGCTCTGGGCGGTCTGCTCGGCGGTGGCGGCCTGGGCAGCCTGCTCGGTGGTGCTGGCGGCGGCGCGCTGGCGGCGGGGGCCATGGGCCTGCTGCTGGGCAACAAGAAGGCGCGCAAATTCGGCGGCAAGGCGCTGACCTACGGCGGTTTGACAGCCTTGGGCGTCATCGCCTACAAGGCCTACGGCAACTGGCAGGCCAATCAGGCCAACGCCCCCCAGGGCGAGCCACAGACCATCGACCGCCTGCCACCGGCCCAGGTCGAGCAACACAGCCAGGGCATCCTCAAGGCGCTGGTCGCGGCGGCCAAGGCCGATGGCCATGTGGACGAGCGCGAGCGTGCGCTGATCGAAGGCGAATTCACCAAGCTGGACAACGACCGCGAGCTGCAAAGCTGGCTGCACGCCGAACTGAACAAGCCCCTGGACCCGGCCGACGTGGCACGAGCTGCCGGCACCCCGGAAATGGCGGCCGAGATGTATATCGCCAGCGTGATGCTGGTGGATGAGGAGAACTTCATGGAGAAGGCCTACCTCGACGAGCTGGCACGGCAACTCAAGCTCGAGCCTGGCTTGAAGCTGGAGCTGGAAAAACAGGTGCGCTTGACCTCGTAAAAAGGCTCGTGTAGCGATAAGAATGTGGGAGGGGGCTTGCCCCCGATAGCGGTGTTTCAGTCTATTTACAGTTGGCTGGCACACCGCCATCGGGGGCAAGCCCCCTCGCACATTTGCATTCTGTGGACGCTTCATAAAAACCCGTTGATAAATGAGGCCTTCTGCTCAGCTATACTCCCCTCCATTTGAATGGCCCTCCGAGGAATTACTGTGAAGAACTGGACCTTGCGCCAACGCATCCTGGCAAGTTTTGCGGTCATTATCGCCATCATGCTGTTAATGGTCGTGGTCTCCTATTCACGGTTGCTGAAGATCGAAACCAGTGAAGTCGCGGTGCGCGACGACGCGGTGCCCGGGGTCTACCTCAGCTCCATGATCCGTAGCGCGTGGGTCGACAGTTACCTGCAGACCCTGGAGTTGATCGGCCTGCGTGAAGACAAGGGGTTCACCGACACCGACAAAGCCGACTTCAAGTCCTATGAAGCGCGCATCCTGCAGCAGATGGCCAACTACCAGGCGACCATCAGTGGAGGCGAGGACCAGGCCGAGTTCGATAAATTCGAAATCCAGCACCAGGCCTACAACAAGGCGCTGGCTGCCGTCGTAGAGCGCCTGCAGAACAAGGACATAGCTGGCGCACGCAAACTGTTCGATACGCAGATGACGCCCAGCTGGGTCGCAGGCCGCATGAAGCTCAACGACATCATCACCGAGAACAAGAACGTCGCCGACCGTGCGACCAACGCGATCGATGATGCAGTATCCGCCGCGAAAATCAGCATGTTTGTATCGCTGGCCCTGGCCATCCTCGCCGCCGGTTTGTGCGGCCTGCTGCTGATGCGCGCGATCATGGCGCCGATGCAGCGCATCGTCGATATCCTCGAAACCATGCGCGACGGCGACCTGAGCAAGCGCTTGAACCTGGAACGCAAGGACGAGTTCGGCGCGGTCGAGACCGGCTTCAACGACATGATGACCGAGCTCACGGCCCTGGTGTCCCAGGCCCAGCGCTCGTCGGTGCAGGTGACCACCTCGGTGACCGAGATTGCTGCCACCTCCAAGCAGCAACAGGCCACCGCAACTGAAACGGCCGCCACCACCACCGAGATCGGCGCCACGTCCCGCGAGATCGCGGCCACCTCCAAGGACCTGGTGCGCACCATGACCGAAGTGTCCACCGCCGCCGATCAGGCCTCGGTTGCCGCCGGTTCCGGCCAGCAAGGCCTGGCGCGCATGGAAGAAACCATGCACTCGGTGATGGGCGCCGCCGACCTGGTCAACGCCAAGCTGGCGATCCTCAATGAGAAGGCCGGCAACATCAACCAGGTGGTGGTGACCATCGTCAAGGTCGCCGACCAGACCAACCTGCTGTCGCTGAATGCCGCCATCGAAGCCGAGAAGGCCGGTGAATACGGCCGCGGTTTTGCCGTGGTTGCCACCGAGGTCCGTCGCCTTGCCGACCAGACTGCCGTGGCCACCTACGACATCGAGCAGATGGTGCGCGAGATCCAGTCGGCGGTGTCGGCGGGTGTAATGGGCATGGACAAGTTCTCCGAAGAAGTACGCCGTGGCATGTTCGAAGTGCAGCAAGTGGGCGAGCAACTGTCGCAGATCATCCACCAGGTCCAGGCGCTGGCGCCGCGGGTGTTGATGGTCAATGAAGGCATGCAGGCCCAGGCCACCGGCGCCGAGCAGATCAACCACGCCCTGGTGCAACTGGGCGATGCCAGCAGCCAGACCGTCGAGTCCCTGCGCCAGGCCAGCTTTGCCATCGATGAGCTGAGCCAGGTGGCGGTCGGTCTGCGCAGCGGCGTGTCGCGTTTCAAAGTCTGATGAGCGACCTCGCGGCTAAACGCGGCGCCGTCCCGGCAGCGAAAAAGGCGTTGTTCCTGGTGTTCCACATCGGCAACGAACGTTATGCCCTCAAGGCCACGGAAGTGGCGGAGGTATTGCCGCGCCTGCCATTGAAGCCGATTGCCCATGCGCCGCTGTGGGTGGCGGGCATCTTTGCCCATCGCGGCGCGCTGGTGCCGGTGATCGACCTCAGTGCCCTGACCTTCGGCACCGCCGCCCAGGCGCGCACCAGCACGCGGCTGGTGCTGGTCAATTACCAGCCCGAGCCTTGGCGCGAGCCACGTTGGCTGGGGTTGATCCTGGAACAGGCCACCGACACCCTGCGCTGCGATCCGGCCCAGTTCCAGCCCTATGGCCTGGACAACCGCCAGGCGCCTTACCTGGGGCCGGTGCGTGAAGATGCGCTGGGCCTGATGCAATGGATCGGTGTGAATGACCTGTTGACCGACGACGTTCGCGCCGTGCTGTTTTGCCCCGAGTTGAGCCTATGAGCCACGACCCGCGTTTCTTTGCCTTCCTGAAAGAGCGCATCGGCCTGGACGTTGCCTCGGTCGGCGAAGCCATTATCGAGCGCGCGGTGCGCCAACGCACTCAGGCGGTCAACGCGCAGACCCCCGGCGAATATTGGCAGCACCTGCAAAGCTCCCAGGATGAACAGCAAGCGCTGATCGAAGCGGTGATTGTCCCGGAAACCTGGTTTTTCCGTTATCCCGAATCCTTTGCGACCCTGGCCCGCCTGGCCAAGGCGCGCCTGGCCGAGATCAAGCAGATGCGTGCACTGCGCATCCTCAGCCTGCCTTGCTCCACCGGTGAAGAACCTTATTCGATCGCCATGGCCTTGCTGGATGCCGGGTTAGCGCCGCATCAGTTCAAGGTGCAGGGCATGGATGTCAGCCCGTTGTCGGTGGAGCGCGCACGGCGTGGGGTGTATGGCAAAAACTCCTTTCGCGGCGGCGATATCGCCTTCCGTGACCGCCACTTCACTGAATGCGGCGACGGTTATCACATCGCCGACCGCGTGCGTGAACAGGTGCGTCTGCAAGTCGGCAACCTGCTCGACCCAGCACTGCTGGCCAATGAGGCGAGCTACGACTTCGTGTTCTGCCGCAACTTGCTGATCTATTTCGACCAGCCGACCCAGAAACAAGTGTTCGATGTGCTCAAGGGGCTGACCCATGTGGACGGCGTGCTGTTTATCGGTCCTGCCGAGGGCAGCCTGTTGGGGCGCCATGGCATGCGTTCGATCGGTGTGCCGCAGTCCTTTGCGTTCAGTCGGCATGCCGAGCCGGTCAAGCCCGAGCCGGTGTTTGTGCCCATACCGGCGCCGGTTCCACAGCGCAGTGCCGCACCGATCCCGGCCAGGCCGAGGCCGTTCAGCGGTGTCAGTGCCAAGGTGGTGCCGATCAACGCGCCGCAAACCGATGCGGGCGACTTGCTGAGCCGCATCGCCACCCTGGCCAACGAAGGCAAAAGCGCCGACGCCCGCGCTGCATGCGAACAGTATTTGAGTCACCATCCGCCGGCCGCCCAGGTGTTCTACTGGCTGGGGCTGCTCAGCGACGTGGCTGGCAGTGCCCTGGAAGCCCAGGGTTATTATCGAAAAGCCTTGTACCTGGAGCCCCAGCACCCGCAGGCCTTGATGCACCTAGCCGCGTTGCTCGAGTCCCAGGGCGACAGTGCGGGGGCGCGCCGCTTGCAGGCGCGGGCCGCGCGCAGTGAGCGAGCTGACAGTGAGTCCAAACGATGAGTAACACCGACGCGCTCGATACCGCAGGGCTGGACCTGACCCTGGCCGACACCCAGGCCATCGACGACTGCTGGAACCGCATCGGCATCCACGGCGACAAGTCCTGCCCGCTGCTGGCGGACCATATTCACTGCCGCAACTGCTCGGTGTACTCCGCAGCGGCCACACGTTTGCTGGACCGCTATGCCTTGCAGCAGGACGAGCATCGTCCGCATGCCGTCGTGGAACTGGGCGAAGACGTGGTCACCCGCTCCCTGCTGATGTTCCGCCTCGGTGAGGAATGGCTGGGCATCGCCACCCGCTGCCTGGTGGAAGTCGCGCCGCTGCAACCGATTCACTCGCTGCCGCACCAACGTTCCCGCGCCTTGCTCGGCGTGGCCAATGTTCGTGGTGCGCTGGTGGCGTGCCTGTCGCTGGTGGAACTGCTGGGCCTGGATGCCACCGGCAACGGCGCCAGCGGTGGGCGCATCATGCCGCGCATGTTGATCATCGCCGCGCAGGATGGTCCGGTGGTGGTGCCGGTGGATGAAGTCGACGGCATCCATGCCATCGATGAGCGCACCTTGAAGGCCGCCTCGGTCTCGGGCACCCAGGCCAGTGCGCGCTACACCCAAGGCGTGTTGCAGTGGAAAGGCCGCAGCCTGCGTTGGCTGGACGAGGCGCAATTGTTGTCTGCCGTGACCCGGAGCCTCACATGACCCCCGACCAGATGCGCGATGCCTCGCTGCTGGAACTGTTCAGCCTGGAAGCCGATGCGCAGACCCAGGTATTGAGCGCGGGCCTGCTGGCCCTGGAACGCAAGCCGACCCAGGCCGACCAGCTGGAAGCGTGCATGCGCGCCGCGCACTCGCTCAAAGGCGCGGCGCGCATTGTTGGAGTGGACGCCGGGGTCAGTGTGTCCCACGTCATGGAGGATTGCCTGGTCAGCGCCCAGGAAAGCCGCCTGTATTTGCAACCCGAACATATTGATGCGCTGTTGCAAGGCACCGACCTGCTGATGCGCATCGCCACGCCGGGCAATGATGTGGGGCCGGCGGATATCGAAGCCTATGTGGCGTTGATGGAACGCCTGCTGGACCCGTCCCAGGCGCCTGTCAAAGTGGCGCCGTCTCAGTCGGAACCTGTCCCTGTTATTGAAGAGCTCCCGCCGGAGCCAGAGCCCGCACCGCCGGTGGCCACCGAGCCGCCACGCCAGAACAAACGCATGACCGAAGGCGGCGAGCGCGTACTGCGGGTGACCGCCGAGCGCTTGAACAGCCTGCTGGACCTGTCGAGCAAATCCCTGGTGGAAACCCAGCGGCTCAAACCGTATCTGGCCAGCCTGCAACGCCTCAAGCGCATTCAGAGCCAGAGCGTGCGCGCGCTGGATACGCTGGACGGGCAACTCAAGACTCAACAACTGCCCCTCGAAGC
The DNA here is from genome assembly GCF_055380095.1 of Pseudomonas allii. Lineage (NCBI taxonomy): Bacteria > Pseudomonadati > Pseudomonadota > Gammaproteobacteria > Pseudomonadales > Pseudomonadaceae > Pseudomonas > Pseudomonas allii. The sequence goes on from NZ_AP039450.1 coordinate 1,357,685, forward strand.
CCAGGAAGCCCTGGCCGACACCCGCCGCCTGCTCAGCGAAGCCCAGGCCCTGCTCGCGGAAAAAACCGCCGAGCTGGACGAGTTCGGCTGGCAGGCCGGCCAGCGCGCCCAAGTGCTGTACGACACCGCGCTGGCCTGCCGCATGCGCCCGTTTGCCGATGTGTTGGCCGGGCAAGTGCGCATGGTGCGCGACCTCGGTCGCAGCCTCGGCAAGCAAGTGCGCCTGGAGATCGAAGGCGAAAAGACCCAGGTCGACCGCGACGTGCTGGAAAAGCTTGAAGCACCGCTCACCCATTTATTGCGCAACGCTGTCGACCACGGCATCGAAATGCCTGAGCAACGCCTGCTGGCGGGCAAGCCGGCAGAAGGTGTGATCCGCCTGCGTGCCTCTCATCAAGCCGGGTTGCTGGTGCTGGAATTGAGCGATGATGGCAATGGCGTCGACCTGGAGCGCCTGCGCGGTACCATCGTCGACCGGCACCTGTCGCCGCTGGAAACCGCCCTGCGCCTGAGTGAAGAAGAGCTGCTGACATTCCTGTTCCTGCCGGGGTTCAGCCTGCGCGACAAGGTCACCGAAGTGTCCGGGCGCGGCGTCGGCCTGGATGCGGTGCAGCATATGGTCCGCCAACTGCGCGGTGCGGTGGTGCTGGAGCAGACGGCGGGGCAGGGCAGTCGTTTCCACCTGGAAGTGCCACTGACCCTGTCTGTGGTGCGCAGCCTGGTGGTGGAAGTCGGCGAAGAAGCCTATGCGTTCCCGCTGGCCCATATCGAACGCATGTGCGACCTGGCGCCTGACGACATCGTGCAACTGGAAGGCCGCCAGCATTTCTGGCACGAGGGCCGGCATGTCGGGCTGGTCGCCGCCAGCCAGTTGTTGCAACGCCCGGCGGGACAGAGTCAGTCGGACACCCTGAAAGTGGTGGTGATCCGCGAGCGTGATGCGGTGTACGGGATTGCCGTGGAGCGCTTTATCGGCGAGCGTACGCTGGTGGTGCTGCCGCTGGATGATCGCCTGGGCAAGGTCCAGGATATTTCTGCCGGTGCCTTGCTGGACGACGGCTCGGTGGTGTTGATCGTCGACGTCGAAGATATGCTGCGTTCGGTGGACAAGTTGCTCAACACCGGCCGATTGGAACGCATTGCCAGGCGCAGCCAGCAAACCACCGAGGCACCGCGCAAGCGGGTGCTGGTGGTGGATGACTCGCTGACCGTGCGCGAACTGCAACGCAAATTGCTGCTGAATCGTGGTTATGAAGTGGCCGTGGCGGTCGATGGCATGGACGGCTGGAACGCCTTGCGCTCCGAAGACTTTGACCTGTTGATCACTGATATTGATATGCCTCGTATGGACGGTATTGAATTGGTCACACTCTTGCGCCGTGACAGTCGCCTGCAATCGTTGCCGGTGATGGTGGTGTCGTACAAGGATCGCGAAGAAGACCGACGTCGTGGACTGGACGCCGGCGCCGACTATTATTTAGCCAAAGCCAGTTTCCACGATGACGCCCTGCTGGACGCCGTAGTGGAACTGATCGGAGGCGCGCGGGCATGAGGATTGCGATCGTCAATGACATGCCCCTGGCGGTAGAGGCCTTGCGCCGCGCCTTGAGTTTCGAGCCCGCGCACGAAGTGGTGTGGGTCGCCAGCAATGGTCTTGAAGCGGTGCAACGCTGTGCAGAACTGACCCCGGACCTGATCCTGATGGACCTGATCATGCCGGTGATGGATGGCGTGGAGGCTACCCGCCAGATCATGGCCGAGACCCCGTGCGCCATCGTCATCGTGACCGTCGACCGCCAGGCCAACGTCAGTCGGGTGTTCGAAGCCATGGGCCATGGCGCCCTGGACGTGGTGGACACGCCGACCCTGGGCGTGGGCAACCCCAAGGATGCAGCGGCGCCGCTGCTGCGCAAGATCCTCAATATCGGCTGGCTGATCGGCCAGCGTGGCAGCCGTGTACGTGCCGAAACCGTCGCGCCGCGCATGACCGGCAAGCGCCAGAGCCTGGTGGCCATCGGGTCTTCGGCGGGTGGCCCGGCTGCCCTGGAAATCCTGCTCAAGGGCTTGCCCCGGGACTTTCCCGCCGCCATCGTGCTGGTGCAGCATGTGGACCAGGTGTTTGCCGCCGGCATGGCCGAATGGTTGAGCAGCGCCTCCGGCCTGCCGGTACGCCTGGCCCGTGAAGGTGAGCCGCCACAAAGCGGCGTGGTCCTACTGGCCGGCACCAACCACCACATTCGTTTATTGAAGAATGGCACGCTAGCCTATACCGCAGAGCCGGTGAACGAGATTTACCGGCCTTCGATCGACGTGTTTTTCGAAAGCGTGGCCAGCCACTGGAATGGCGATGCCGTCGGCGTACTGCTGACCGGCATGGGGCGCGACGGGGCCCAGGGCCTCAAATTGCTGCGTGAACAAGGTTATTTGACCATCGCCCAGGATCAGCAGAGCTCGGCGGTGTACGGCATGCCCAAAGCGGCGGCGGCGATTGATGCTGCTGTTGAAATTCGCCCACTGGATAGAATTGCGCCCCGATTGCTGGAGGTCTTTGCCAAATGAACAAGGCCTCTCGCGGTGCTGGCTTGCAGGTAGTAATTCAGGTGACTGCACATGAATGATTTACAGATCGACGACATCAAGACCGACGAAAATGCCGCCATGGTGTTGCTGGTCGACGACCAGGCCATGATCGGCGAAGCCGTGCGGCGTGGCCTGGCCCATGAAGAAAACATCGACTTCCACTTCTGCGCCGATCCGCACCAGGCGATTGCCCAAGCGATCCGTATCAAGCCGACCGTTATCCTGCAAGACCTGGTCATGCCCGGCCTCGACGGCCTGACGTTGGTGCGCGAATACCGCAACCACCCGGCCACGCAGAACATCCCGATCATCGTGCTTTCGACCAAGGAAGACCCGCTGATCAAGAGCGCGGCGTTTTCGGCCGGGGCCAACGATTACTTGGTCAAGTTGCCGGATAACATCGAGCTGGTGGCACGCATTCGCTATCACTCGCGCTCGTACATGACCTTGTTGCAACGGGATGCCGCCTATCGCGCGTTGCGGGTCAGTCAGCAACAACTGTTGGACACCAACCTGGTGCTGCAGCGGTTGATGAACTCCGATGGCCTGACCGGGTTGTCCAATCGTCGCCACTTTGATGAATACCTGGAGCTGGAATGGCGGCGTGCCATGCGTGACCAGACCCAGTTGTCGTTGTTGATGATTGATGTGGATTTCTTCAAGACCTACAACGATAGCTTCGGGCATGTCGAAGGTGACGAGGCGTTGCGCAAGGTTGCGGCGACCATCCGTGAGGCCAGCAGTCGGCCTTCGGATCTGCCGGCGCGCTATGGGGGGGAGGAGTTTGCCCTGGTGCTGCCTAATACCTCGCCGGGTGGGGCGCGGTTGGTGGCCGAGAAGCTGCGGATGGCGGTGGCTGCGCTGAAGATTCCGCATATTGCGCCGACCGAGGGGTCCAGCCTTACGATTAGCATTGGTCTGTCCACGATGACGCCGCAGCAGGGGACGGATTGTCGGCAGGTGATTGTGGCGGCGGATAAGGGGTTGTATACGGCCAAGCATAATGGGCGCAATCAGGTGGGGATTGAGTAGGGCTTTGCATTGCTGTGTACATATCCGTTTTTTGGGTCATGGCGGCTATTGGTTCCGCTCTTACAGCGGGTCACTTTTTGAAGAGCGCAAAAAGTAACCAAAAACGCTTCGCCCCAACACTCGGCACCTCGCCTAGGCTCGGTGTGCCCTCACTCCGGCTTGAATCCGTGGGCCGCCGCCACGCGCCATCCATGGCGCGGGGCGGCTAACCCGGCGTCCTGCCGGGTTACCCACGGATTCAAGCCTGCGTTCGGCCAGCGTGTTTGACGGGGCGATCCCAGATCAAAAGCAAGAGCGCGGCGGCCTTAGAGCCGACCCCGGATTGTATGGCCGGTACTCGGTCAAAGTGTGGGAGGGGGCTTGCCCCCGATAGCAGTGGGTCAGTCACTGATGAGTTGGCTGACACACCGCCATCGGGGGCAAGCCCCCTCCCACAGTTTGATCTTCATGTATCAGTTGAAGGGTGGCTTGCTCTGGCTCTGGCTCTGGCTTTAGATATGCTTTTGATTTTGATCTAAGGCGGCCCCCCAAATCACTGTCGAATTACGGGCACACCGAGCCTAGGCGAGGTGCCGAGTGTTGGGGCAAGAGCGTTTTGCTTACTTTTGCGCTTTTCAAAAGTGAGCCGCCGTAAGGGCGGAACCATAGGTGGCCGTTACCCAAATAACGGATATGCCCACCACCAACCCCACGCCTTTTCGCCCAGCGGACTGCCGCTCCCCCCCATTTGCCGTTATACTCGCCGGCTTTCAAAAGTTCGCCAACGAGTGCTGCCCGCCATGGAAATCAACCCGATCCTTAACACCATCAAGGACCTGTCCGAGCGCTCCGAAACTATTCGGGGGTATCTTTGACTACGATCAAAAGCATGAGCGTCTGACCGAAGTCAATCGCGAGCTTGAAGATCCTGCTGTCTGGAACAAACCTGAATACGCCCAGGAACTGGGGCGCGAGCGCGCTGCGCTGGCGCAGATCGTCGACACCCTCGACGAACTGAATACCGGTCTGGCCGATTGCCGTGACCTGCTGGACATGGCCGTCGAAGAAAACGACGAAGGCGCAGTGGGCGATGTCGTCGCCGAGCTGGCCCGTCTCGAGGAAAACCTCGCCAAGCTCGAATTCCGCCGCATGTTCAGCCATGAAATGGACCCGAACAACGCCTACCTGGACATCCAGGCCGGTTCCGGTGGCACCGAGGCCCAGGACTGGGCCAACATCCTGCTGCGCATGTACCTGCGTTGGGCGGACAAGCGCGGTTTCGAAGCGACGATCATGGAACTGTCTGCCGGTGAAGTCGCCGGTATCAAGGGCGCGACCGTGCACATCAAGGGTGAGTACGCCTTTGGCTGGCTGCGTACCGAAATCGGCGTGCACCGCCTGGTGCGCAAGAGCCCGTTCGACTCCGGCAACCGTCGCCACACTTCGTTCTCCGCGGTGTTTGTCTCGCCAGAGATCGACGACAAGGTCGAGATCGAGATCAACCCGGCCGACCTGCGCATCGACACCTACCGCTCCTCCGGTGCCGGCGGTCAGCACGTAAACACCACCGACTCGGCCGTACGTATCACCCACGTACCGACCAACACCGTGGTCAGTTGCCAGAACGAACGTTCCCAGCATGCCAACAAGGACACCGCCATGAAAATGCTGCGGGCCAAGTTGTACGAGCAGGAAATGCAGAAGCGCAACGCCGCTTCCCAGGCGCTGGAAGATACCAAGTCGGACATCGGCTGGGGTCACCAGATCCGCTCTTATGTGCTCGATGCGTCGCGGATCAAGGATCTGCGCACTAACATCGAACGCAGCGACTGTGACAAGGTGCTCGACGGCGATATCGACGAATACCTGGAAGCCAGCCTGAAATCTGGCCTGTAACACATGCAATGCGGGATTGCCTGGCACCCCTCGATCCCTGTGGGAGCGGGCTTGCCCGCGATCCCCAGCCGCAGGCTGGGGCAACGAACCTGATGGAAAATCTAAAGACATGAGCGACCAACAACTCGACCCGCAAGCCCTGCAACAGGAAGAAAACTCCCTGATCGCCCTGCGCAAGGAAAAGCTTGCTGCCGAGCGCGCCAAGGGCAATGCCTTCCCCAACGACTTCCGCCGCGAAAACTACTGCGATGCCTTGCAGAAACAGTACGCGGACAAGACCAAGGAAGAGCTGGCAGAGGCTGCGATCCCGGTCAAGGTGGCGGGTCGCATCATGCTCAACCGTGGCTCGTTCATGGTGATCCAGGACATGACCGGGCGTATCCAGGTCTACGTCAACCGCAAGACCTTGTCGGAAGAAACCCTGGCCTCGGTGAAAACCTGGGACATGGGCGACATCATCGCCGCCGAAGGCACCCTGGCCCGTTCCGGCAAGGGCGACCTGTACGTCGAAATGACCAACGTGCGCCTGCTGACCAAGTCGCTGCGCCCACTGCCGGACAAGCACCACGGCCTGACCGACACCGAACAGCGCTACCGCCAGCGCTACGTTGACCTGATCGTCAACGAAGAAGTACGCCAGACCTTCCGCGTGCGTTCGCAAGTGATCGCGCACATCCGCAGCTTCCTGATGAAGCGCGACTTCCTGGAAGTCGAAACGCCGATGCTGCAGACCATTCCTGGCGGCGCCGCGGCCAAGCCGTTCGAAACCCACCACAATGCCCTGGACATGGAAATGTTCCTGCGTATCGCGCCGGAGCTGTACCTCAAGCGCCTGGTGGTTGGCGGCTTCGAAAAAGTCTTCGAGATCAACCGCAACTTCCGTAACGAAGGCGTTTCGACCCGTCACAACCCAGAATTCACCATGTTGGAGTTCTACCAGGCCTACGCCGACTACGAAGACAACATGGACCTGACCGAAGAACTGTTCCGCGAACTGGCGCAGCTGGTCCTCGGCAGCACCGACGTGCCGTACGGCGACAAGGTGTTCCACTTCGGCGAGCCGTTCGTGCGCCTGTCGGTGTTCGATTCGATCCTCAAGTACAACCCTGAGCTGACTGCCGACGACCTGAACGACATCGACAAGGCCCGCGCCATCGCCAAGAAAGCCGGCGCCAAGGTGCTGGGCTTCGAAGGCCTGGGCAAATTGCAGGTGATGATTTTCGAAGAGCTGGTCGAGCACAAGCTGGAACAGCCGCACTTCATTACCCAGTACCCGTTCGAAGTGTCGCCGCTGGCCCGTCGCAACGACGACAACCCGAACGTCACTGACCGTTTCGAACTGTTCATCGGCGGCCGTGAAATCGCCAACGCCTACTCCGAGTTGAACGACGCGGAAGACCAGGCCGAGCGCTTCATGGCCCAGGTGGCCGATAAAGACGCCGGCGACGACGAAGCCATGCACTACGACGCCGACTTCGTCCGCGCCCTGGAATACGGCATGCCGCCGACCGCCGGTGAAGGGATCGGCATCGACCGCCTGGTGATGCTGTTGACCAACTCGCCGTCGATCCGCGACGTGATCCTGTTCCCGCACATGCGGCCACAAGCGTAACCGTAGCGAAATCCGAAGCCGCCTTTTATAAGGCGGCTTTTTTATGTGGCGTTAATAAGCGTCAAGCAAACAGCGCCAGGAGATCGTTCCCACGCTCGGCGTGGTAACGCATACCGTGACGCTCCGCGTCACCTAATAAGGAAATCTGTCGTGAACCGCGTAACCGCTCAAGAAGGCGCCGCCGGCATTGCCGCTGCCGTGGCTGAAAGCGTCCAGTACCAGGGCCGCAAGGCCAGTCGTCGGGGCAGCGAGCAACGCAGGCAGGACATTCTCGATGCGGCCATGCGCATCGTGGTACGTGACGGCGTACGGGCCGTGCGCCATCGTGCGGTGGCGGCGGAGGCGGGGGTGCCACTGTCGGCCACCACCTACTACTTCAAGGATATCGATGACCTGCTCACTGATACCTTCGCCCAATACGTCGAGCGCAGCGCTGCATTCATGGGCAAGCTGTGGGTGCGTAATGAAGGCCTGTTGCGTGAAATGGTCGCCTATGGTGATGGCAGCCCCGAATCCCGTTCACAACTGGCCGATGACATTGCACGGCTGACCGCTGATTACGTCTTGCGCCAATTGACCAACCGCCGTGAACACTTGATGGCCGAGCAGGCGTTTCGCCAGGAAGCCTTGCTCAATCCGCGCCTGGCGGAGTTGGTGCGTTCCCATCAACAGATTCTGTTGCAGGGCACCGGGCAGTTTTTCCAGGTATTGGGCTCCCGCGAGCCGCAACAGGATGCCAAAGTGTTGACGGCGATAATCAGTCGGATGGAATATCAGGGCCTGCTGGGCAGCGCAGAGCCTCTGACCGGTGAAGAGATGCTTGAAATCCTCAAGCGCTATATGCATTTGGTGTTGGCCTCGGTCTGACACCGGGGGATGTCCAATGAAAGCCTGGCGTGTGGTTGCAATCGCCTTGTCGTTCCTGCTGCTCAGCGGTTGCCTGGTGACCTTCAAGGACCCGCTGCCGGCCCATGAGGCCGCTCCGCCGGCCCTGCTGGGCCAATGGTCGAGCAAAAACGCCTGGGGCGAGCCGCTCAACCTGCATATCAGCGCCGTCGGTGAACACCGCTATAAAGCCGTGAGCTACCCTACAGCCAAGCCCGGCCAGCGTGACGAATACCTGTTTACCGTTTCGCGCCATGGCAGCCGCTGGTATTTGTCGGCGCCGCTGCCGGCCAAGCTGGGTGGGCATTTCATCCTGGCGGGGTTTGAGATCAACGAAAAGCACGAATTGGTGGTCTACACCCTCGACCTTGAGCAGATCCACCAAGCGATAGGCCAGCAGGCGTTGCGCGGCAGCACCGTGGACACGGTCGAGGGCGCCGGGGTACTGGTGGACAGCCCCTTGGACCAGGTGTTTGCCTACCTGGATGACCCGGCCAATGCCGATGTATTCGTGGAAGCCGTGCGCTACCAGCGCGCGGGCCAATAACGTTTAAAGAGGAAGCACCGGGTGGACGATTACCAGCAGACGATACGCACCTTGTCTGATCGCATTGTGCTGGCGCAAACACCGATTCGCGTCCTCGACGCCGTGAAGTGGGACGAAAACATTCGCCAGGGATTCCTCAAGGCCAAGGGCAAGGAAATGCCGGCGGTGAGCCGCGACTACTACCTCAATCGGCCACTGTCGTTCGACTCCAGCGCGGTGAAGCTGGAGTTCCAGAACATCGAGCGCGACATCACCCGCCGCCTCGGCCAGTTCAGCCCGGTGGGGCAGATCATGCGCCGCATGTGCAAGGAATACCGCATGGTAGTGCGGATGCTCGAAGCGCGCGGCACCGAGGATTTCGGCCTGATTTCCCAGGAACTCTACGGCGCCGCTTCCGATGCGTTCCATGCGGGCGACCCGACTCTGGCTGACTTGGGCCTGATGCTGTCCGATTACCTGAACAATATCGACGGCCGTGGTGACCTGAAGGATGAGGCCAAGACCCTCACCGCCAAGGACGCTGTCGCCCTGCTGCAAACCCGCCTGAACAAGGTGTTCGGCGAGGCCGAAGAGACTATCCGCGTATTCGAGTCCGACGGTATTGTCGCTGACGCCGCAGCGGGCGCTGACTACATCAAGATCCGCGCCGACGCGATGTTCAACGACCGTGACGTGCGCGCCCTGGAAGTACATGAAGGCCTGGTGCATGTGGGCACTACTCTCAATGGCCAGAACCAGCCGATCTGCACCTTTCTGTCCAAGGGCCCGCCCTCGTCCACCGTGACCCAGGAGGGCCTGGCGATTTTGATGGAGATCATCACCTTCGCCTCCTACCCGAGTCGCCTGCGCAAGCTGACCAACCGCACCCGTGCCATCCATATGGTGGAGGAGGGCGCCGACTTCCTGCAGGTGTTCGAGTTCTTCCGTGAGCAAGGCTTTGAGATGGCTGAAAGCTACGGCAACGCCAGTCGTGTTTTCCGTGGTTCGGTGCCGACCGGTCTGCCGTTCACCAAGGACCTGTCCTACCTCAAGGGCTTTATCATGGTCTACAACTACATCCAGCTGGCCGTGCGCAAAGGCAAGCTGGAACAAGTGCCGCTGCTGTTCTGCGGCAAGACCACCCTGGAAGACATGCGTACTCTGCGCCAACTGGTCGACGAAGGCCTGGTGGTGCCGCCCAAGTACCTGCCGGAGCAATTCCGCGACATGAACGCGCTGGCGGCCTGGATGTGCTTCTCCAACTTCCTCAACCACCTGAGCCTGGATCGGATCGAGGCGGATTACTCCAATATCCTTTAAACCGTGGTATTCGCGAGGCTTCAACGGATGAGAATCCTCGGCATTCTGTGCCTGCTACTCACATTGAACGGCTGCAGCTCCCTGCTGTTCTACCCCGAGCCCGGCCTGCCGTTCACGCCGGAAAAAGCTCATCTTCAATACCGTGACGTCACCCTCACCACTGCCGACGGCGTAAAGCTCCACGCCTGGTGGCTACCGGCCAAACCCGGAGTGCCACTCAAGGGTACGGTGCTGCACCTGCATGGCAACGGCGGCAACCTGGCCTGGCACTTGGGCGGCAGTTGGTGGTTGCCCGAGCAGGGCTACCAAGTGCTGTTGGTGGACTATCGCGGTTATGGCTTGTCGGAGGGGAAGCCGTCATTACCGGCGATCTATCAGGATGTGGACGCGGCGTTCCAATGGATCGACAAGGCTCCCGAAACCCAGGGCCAGCCTTTAATCGTGCTGGGTCAGAGCCTGGGCGGCGCATTGGCGGTGCACTACCTCGCCGCCCACCCGGAGCGCCAACCCCGTCTCAAGGCGCTGGTGTTGGACGGCGTGCCCGCCAGTTATCGTGACGTAGGACAATTCGCCCTGAGCACCTCCTGGTTAACATGGCCGTTTCAGGTGCCGTTGTCCTGGCTGGTCCCGGATGCCGACAGTGCCATCTACGCCATGCCCCAGCTGACAGGTGTACCCAAGCTGCTGTTCCACAGCCTGGATGACCCGATTGTGCCGGTGGCCAACGGGATCCGCCTGTACCAGGCCGCCCCGCCACCCAGGGTGTTGCAGCTGACCCGCGGCGGGCATGTGCAGACGTTTGCCGACAAGACTTGGCAAACCGTGATGTTGCGTTACCTGGATGATCCCCAGCACTTCAACGGCCTACGTCGCCTGGGCGAAATCCCGAATTACCCGATTCCTAAAGTTGACTCATCAGAGAGCCCGCAATGAGCGAAGAACGCAATATGATCCCGCTGATCCTCACCGGTATCGGCACCATCATCGGTACTGTCGGTTGCCTGTGGTACTACGGCTACCTGCACTTCGCCAAGCCGGAAGATGCGTTGTTGCTCAGCGACTTCACCATGCTCAAGACCGTACCTGGCGAGGACTACAAGATCTCCCTGACGCCAGCCGCCCAGGTGGCGCAATGCGTGGATGGCGTGCTGGTGATGTTCGACACTGAGCAGAAAGGCCTGAGCGGTGTGCTGGTGAATAACAAGAAACAGGCCGTGCGATGCATGGGGCAGGAAACACCACAACTCCAGCAGTAAGCCGGATGTACCGCGCCTGAAATATCTGGAACCGTTTTGCGTAACAGACCACTCACTGGCTTGTCAGCGTTCATGATGAGATTTGCGAACCGCCAGCCAGGGGAGTGTCATGGTCAAGTTGGGTGAGATAAGTGCGATAGACAGGTGGTTGGAGATGTCCAGGATGCAGGAGCTCGTTGAAGCGCTCCGTGGAGGGGTCGACGATATCGCGCACAAGGAGCAGGGGGAGCAGTGCCAAGAGAAACCTGGGTATGCAGGCTTCGAGAGCGACAAGTGTCCGATCAAATTCTAGGTGTAAAAAAACCCACCGTTTCTGGTGGGTTTTTTTCTATCCAATCGATCAGTTAGCGACGGAAGACCGTGGCTTGACCGGCTGGTTGTCATTGGAGATGGTTACTTCAACGCGACGGTTCATGGCACGACCGGAAACGCTGCCGTTGTCGGCAACCGGGTATTCCTTGCCATAGCCCTGGGTCACGATGCGCGAGATATCCACACCCTGTTGCGCCAGTGCACGTTGTACGGAGGCCGCACGACGCTCAGACAGACTCTGGTTGTACGAGTCGGAACCGGTGCTATCGGTGTAGCCTTCGACGATCACTTTACGGTCCGGGTTATCGCGCAGGAACTGCGCCAGCTTGGTGATGTTCACCAGGCCGCTGGACTTCAAGTCGGACTTGTTGGTGGCGAACAGCACGTCACCGAAGGTCACCAGGGTGCCGCGATCGGTCTGCTTGGCGTTCAAGCTGTCTTGCAGTTGCTTGATCTGCGCATCGCGGGCGTCCAGCAGGGCGCGGGCGCGTTCGTCACCGGCGTTTTTCAGCTTGGCTTCGGATTCGCGCAGCACGATGGTGTCTTTGGCCACTTCAACGCGCTGGTTGGTCAGGTAGGCCAGTTGGTCGACCTTCTTCTGGTCTTCCTTGTCGCGGTAGGCTTTGTCAGCCTTGTCCAGCCAGTCGCTGGCGTCCTTGGTTTCCAGCGCCGCGAGCTTGGTGGCCTGCGGGTTGGTCTGCAGGGACGAGAAGTTGGTCCGTGCGTTTTCCAGGTTTGCGTTAGGCGGGGTGGAGCAGGCCGCCAGGGCAACGCTCATCGCCAGCAGGGCAGGGATCATCAATTGTTTACGCATAGTCGTGTCGTCCTTTCAATTCGATATCGGGTGCAATGCAATCAGGGGCGGCGGCTTATTTCTGCTGGATAGCAGCCGGGCGCATGCCTTCCTGACGCAGCTCCTGAACAGCTTTCTGGGAGTCCTTCACAGCCTGTTCGGCCTTGGCGGCCTGGGATTTGCGCTCAGCGACGCGAGCGTCCCATTCGGCTTGTTCGGCCAGGCGACGGGCTTCGTCGTAGTTCTTGTCGTGCATGGCAATCTCGGCTTGCTTGAGCTTGTCCTGAGCCGACTTCATTTCTACCGCTGCGTACTCGGTGCCGCCGGCGCTGACAGCGCTGTTCACCGCAGATTGGGTCACGGCGTACTGCTCGGTCGGAGGGTTGCCGGCGCAGCCCGCCAGAACGAAGCTGGTGCCGATTGCCAGCGCGGCCAATTTGAGCCCGCGCAGATGGTTAAACGAGGATTTGGCAGTGCTGGTCTTCATCGTCTTCAACTCCATTGGATAACTCCTGAAAAACATCAAAATCCATGTCACTGGTCTGCGGCCGGGGGGCTTGGCGGTGATGCGCAAAATGCCCTTTAAAACGGCCGTTCCAAGTGATGGCTTACTGGCTGTGACCGGAGGCTTTTTTCAAAAGTTCAGAGAAGATGGCGATTTGCCTAAAAAAATATCTGACTGTTCGGTCAGCAGAAAAACTTGGAACTTCTGCGTTGCGCAGCGGTACGCCGGGCTCGTAAAGAGCCCGGCGTACAAGGGGTTTGCGCTAGGGTTTCAGTGTTTCGGTTTGTCGCCGCTCGCTGATAAGTCATGCAGATAGCGACGCGACAGCGTCAGAAAACGCGGGGTAGGGCCGACATCTTCGTACAGCGGGTCGCCCTCTTCATCAGTCGCGATCACCTGCTGCCCCTTGATATACGGAAAGCTGGCTTCCAGCTCTTCCAGCGCGGCGCCGATCAGTTCGCCGAGCAGTTCTTCGGTGCTGCGCTTGGGGTACATCTCGGCGATCGCTGCCAGGCGTGCGGCAGCTTCCACATCCAAGTGGATGGCGTACTCGGTCTTGGTCAGGCGACCCTTGGCGTTCTCTTCCCAATGCTGGGCCAGTTCTCGGATTTTCATGGCAACCTCAATAAAGCCCGCGATAGCAGGCGGTGATGAGTGACCCGCCGCCCGCGCGGATAAACGCGGCGACTTAGTGTTGAGACTAGCTGCAACTCACAAGGTTTAAAGTCTTGTCATAAATGAGCGCTGGCGGCACTCTGGCAAACCTGCGCGTCCCGGATTTCTGGCTGGAGATTGGCTGATGAGTGATATCGATGCACGCTTGCGTGAGGATGTTCACCTGCTGGGTGAGCTGTTGGGCAACACCATTCGAGAGCAGTACGGCGATGATTTCCTCGAAAAGATCGAGCAGATCCGCAAGGGCGCCAAGGCCGACCGCCGTGGCGCAGGCGATGAACTGAGCACCAGCCTCAACCAGTTGCAGGAAGATGAACTGCTGCCGGTGGCCCGTGCTTTCAACCAGTTCCTCAACCTGGCCAACATAGCCGAGCAATACCAACTGATTCACCGCCGCGACGAGTCGCAACCGGCGCCTTTCGAAGCCCGTGTATTGCCTGAGTTGCTGGCGCGGCTGCAAGCCGAAGGCCACAGTAACGAATCCCTGGCCCGCCAATTGGGGCGCCTGGAGATCGAACTGGTCCTCACCGCCCACCCCACCGAAGTGGCGCGCCGCACCCTGATCCAGAAGTACGACGCCATCGCCGCCCAACTGGCGCTGCAGGATCACCGCGACCTCACCACGGCCGAGCGCCAGCAGATCCGCCAACGCCTGCAACGCTTGATCGCCGAGGCCTGGCACACTGAAGAAATCCGCCGCACCCGGCCCACGCCGGTAGACGAAGCCAAGTGGGGCTTTGCGGTGATCGAACATTCGCTGTGGCACGCCATTCCCAATTACCTGCGCAAGGCTGACCAGGCCCTGCACGCCGCCACCGGCCTGCGCTTGCCGCTGGAGGCGGCGCCGATCCGCTTTGCGTCGTGGATGGGCGGCGACCGTGACGGCAACCCGAATGTCACTGCGCCGGTCACCCGCGAAGTCTTGCTGCTGGCGCGCTGGATGGCTGCCGATCTGTACCTGCGCGATATCGATCACCTGGCCTCCGAACTGTCGATGCAGCGCGCCAGCCCGGCGTTGCAGGCCAAGGTTGGCGACAGCGTCGAACCCTATCGCGCCCTGCTCAAGCAATTGCGTGAACGCCTGCGTGCCACGCGCCAATGGGCGCATACGGCGTTGAGCAGTAGTACGCCGGCGCCTGCCGAGGTGTTGCAGAACAACCGCGATCTGCTTGAACCGCTGGAGTTGTGCTACCAGTCGCTGCACGAATGCGGCATGGGCGTGATCGCCGATGGGCCGTTGCTCGACTGCCTGCGGCGGGCGGTGACTTTCGGCCTGTTCCTGGTGCGGTTGGATGTACGCCAGGATTCCAGTCGCCATTGCGCAGCCATGACCGAAATCACCGATTATCTCGGTCTGGGTCGTTACGAAGACTGGAACGAAGAGATGCGCATCAGCTTCTTGATGAAGGAGCTGGCCAACCGTCGACCGTTGCTGCCGGGCTATTTCAAACCATCGGCGGATACCGCCGAAGTGCTCAACACCTGTAAGGAAATTGCCGCCGCGCCTGCGGCGTCCCTGGGTTCGTATGTCATCTCCATGGCCGGCGCTGCGTCGGACGTGCTGGCGGTGCAGTTGTTGCTTAAAGAGTCGGGCGTGCAACGGCCGATGCGTGTGGTGCCGCTGTTCGAAACCCTGGCCGACCTGGATAACGCAGGCCCTGTGATCGAGCAACTGTTGCTGCTGCCCGGTTACCGCGCGCGGCTGCAAGGCCCGCAGGAAGTGATGATCGGCTACTCGGACTCGGCCAAGGACGCCGGCACCACCGCCGCTGCCTGGGCGCAATACCGGGCGCAGGAACGCCTGGTGGATATCTGCCGTGAACAGCAAGTGGAACTGCTGTTGTTCCACGGCCGTGGTGGCACCGTTGGCCGTGGCGGCG
Organism: Pseudomonas allii; assembly: GCF_055380095.1. Classification (NCBI taxonomy): domain Bacteria; kingdom Pseudomonadati; phylum Pseudomonadota; class Gammaproteobacteria; order Pseudomonadales; family Pseudomonadaceae; genus Pseudomonas; species Pseudomonas allii. Next base: position 1,372,936 of record NZ_AP039450.1, read on the forward strand.
GCCCAGCCCACGCGGCGATCCTGTCGCAGCCACCGGGGTCGGTGGCGGGGCGCTTCCGTACCACCGAACAGGGCGAGATGATCCGCTTCAAGTTCGGCCTGCCGGATATTGCCGAGCAGAACCTCAACCTTTACCTGGCCGCCGTGTTGGAGGCGACCCTGTTGCCACCGCCGCCGCCCGAACCGGCCTGGCGCCATTTGATGGACGAATTGGCGGCAGACGGTGTCAGCGCTTATCGCGCCGTGGTGCGCGAGAATCCGCAGTTCGTCGAGTATTTCCGCCAGTCCACGCCGGAACAGGAATTGGGCCGCTTGCCGTTGGGCAGCCGCCCGGCCAAGCGCCGTGCGGGCGGGATTGAAAGCCTGCGTGCGATTCCGTGGATCTTCGGCTGGACCCAGACCCGCCTGATGCTGCCCGCCTGGCTGGGTTGGGAAGCGGCGCTGAGCAAGGCCCTGGAACGTGGCGAAGGCGACTTGCTGGGGCAGATGCGCGAGCAGTGGCCGTTCTTCCGCACCCGCATCGACATGCTGGAAATGGTGCTGGCCAAGGCCGATGCCGATATCGCCCGCCTGTATGACGAGCGTCTGGTGCAGCCGGACCTGTTGCCACTGGGTGCGCATTTGCGCGACCTATTGTCGCAGGCCTGCAGGGTGGTGCTTGGCCTGACTGGCCAGTCGCAGCTGCTGGCCCATAGCCCGGACACCCTGGAGTTCATCCGCCTGCGCAACACCTACCTCGACCCGCTGCACCTGTTGCAGGCGGAGTTGCTGGCGCGCTCGCGCCAGCAGGAAGCGGCACAGGACAGCCCTCTGGAACAGGCGCTGCTGGTCTCCGTGGCCGGTATTGCCGCCGGTTTGCGTAATACCGGCTAAGGTTTTTTGCGTGTTCTCAACGGCTTGCAGGTAAACCACGGCGGCCGCCCTGAAAAGGGCGGTCGGCGTTTATGGCGCCGGGTTGCACCCAGGCACACCCTACCTATGACGTAAGCGCTGCACGGGTTCCTGCGACTTTTGGCGGCTTGTGTGCTTAAGGCCTGCTGTGTATCTTGATCAGCCTTTGGCCGTTTGGGCGGCCCGAATTCTATTTTTACGCGATTGGCCCGCCGCGGCGAATCCGAGCGTCATCTCTATAAAAAATTGAGGAGCACATCAATGCGCGTCATTCTGCTGGGAGCTCCCGGGGCCGGTAAAGGTACTCAGGCAAAGTTCATCACTGAAAAATTCGGCATTCCACAAATCTCCACTGGCGACATGCTGCGTGCGGCCGTCAAGGCCGGCACCGAGCTGGGCCTGATCGCCAAGAGCGTGATGGACAGCGGTGGCCTGGTTTCCGATGACTTGATCATCAACCTGGTCAAGGAACGCATCAGCCAGGAAGACTGCAAGAACGGTTTCCTGTTCGACGGCTTCCCGCGCACCATTCCCCAGGCTGAAGCCCTGGTGAAGGCGGGCGTCGAGCTGGACGCGGTGGTCGAAATCGCGGTTGAAGACGAAGAAATCGTTCAGCGTATTGCCGGTCGTCGCGTCCACGAAGCCTCGGGCCGCGTGTACCACACCGTCTACAACCCGCCAAAGGTTGAAGGCAAGGACGACGTCACCGGTGAGGACCTGGTGCAGCGTAAAGACGACACCGAAGAAACCGTGCGTCATCGCCTGTCGGTCTACCACTCCCAGACCAAGCCGTTGGTGGACTTCTACCAGAAGCTGTCCGCCGCCCAGGGCAAGCCGAAGTACAGCCACATTCCTGGCGTCGGCTCGGTTGAAGCGATCACCGCCAAAGTGCTGCAAGCCCTGAGCTGATCCCTCGACCGGCTTCACGGATAACGGCCCGCTTGCGGGCCGTTGTTGTTTATACTGGCGCACTTTTTTTCGACTTGGACACCTACACCGATGAGCACCCTGCTGGCCCTGGACACCGCGACTGAAGCTTGCTCCGTTGCCTTGCTGCACGATGGCAAGGTAACGAGCCACTACGAGGTGATCCCGCGCCTGCACGCGCAGAAGCTGTTGCCGATGATCAAGCAACTGCTGGAAGACGCCGGCACCACTCTGGCTGAGGTCGATGCCATCGCCTTCGGTCGCGGCCCGGGTGCATTCACGGGTGTACGTATCGCCATCGGCGTGGTGCAGGGCCTGGCGTTTGCGCTGGAGCGTCCGGTGTTGCCGGTGTCCAACCTGGCCGTGCTGGCCCAGCGCGCGTTGCGTGAACAGGGCGCTCATCAGGTGGCGGCGGCTATCGATGCGCGCATGGATGAAGTGTATTGGGGTTGCTACCGCGAAACGGCGGGCGAGATGCGTCTGGTCGGCGTAGAAGCCGTGCAGCCACCGGAGTCATCGCAACTGCCTGCTGACGCCAGCGGCGATTGGTTCGGTGCTGGCACCGGCTGGGGGTATGGCGAGCGCATCGCTGTGCCGCTGGTGGGCCAGGACGCGACGATGTTGCCTCACGCCGAGGACTTGCTGACATTGGCACGTTTTGCGTTTGAACGTGGTGAGGCCATCCCGGCGGACCAGGCGGCGCCGGTCTACCTGCGCGATAAAGTGGCGCAGACCAAGGCAGAGCGCGGGATTATTTGACGCGAAAAATGATGGCAATTTGGGGCTAAATTCACCAATCGTCAGAATTTGCCCCCGGTTTTAAACCTTTTTCAAATTATGTGTTCTAGTTATCACCAGAGCATTTGCGCACTACGGACAGTGCTGCCAAAATGCCATTACTGATAGCGAGTTCGCGCCCATGCGTATTGATGGCTTTTCCTCACAGTCTTACCCAATCAAGCGCAAGCCGCGTAAGGCGAACGTCACGGTGGATGAGTCCGTCGAGGACTCGCCGGACTTCATCGAAGTCCAAGCCGATGCGCAAGCCAACGCCCAAGCGCGTATCAGCGGTCTTCCCGCCCGTCAGCAAGATATGGTCTTCCCGCGCTCCATGAGCAAAAGCGTAGCCACCGCCCTGGCCAGCTACCTGACCACCGCCGGCTTTGTCGAATGGGATATGGAAGTGCTGGGCCTCGACATCCACATCTGATGCGTCTGCCTTACTACCTCGGTTGCCCGTCCTGGAGTGAAAACGCCTGGCGTGAATACCTGTACCCCGCCGATGCCCGTTCCAGCGACTACCTCGCGCTCTACTCCCAAGTCTTCAACGCCGTCGAAGGCAACACCACGTTTTATGCCCGCCCCTCAGCCGCCACCGTGCAGCGCTGGGCCGAAATCATGCCCGACGACTTCCGCTTCACGGCCAAATTTCCCGGTGACATCAGCCACAGCGGCAACCTGATCGAGCAGTTGCCGGCAGCGGAAAGCTTCGTGGGCCTGATGAGTCCGTTGGGTGAGCGGGTATCGCCGCTGTGGTTGCAACTGCCCGCGTCGTTCACCCCGCAGCGCCTGGGGGAGTTGGCAGGTTTCATCGATGGTCTGGAGCGGCCGATGGCGGTAGAAGTGCGCCACCTGGAATTCTTCGCCAAGGGGGACGCCGAGCGCACGCTTAACCGTTTGTTGCGTGACCGCGGCGTGGAGCGCATCTGCCTGGATCCGCGCGCGTTGTTCAGTTGCACGTCCACCTCGGCCGCCGTGCTGCACGCCCAATCGAAAAAGCCCAAGGTGCCACCCCGGCCGGCGGCGCTGACGCAGTTTCCCCAGGTGCGCTTTATCGGCCATCCCGAACTGGAGGCCAACGATCCGTTCCTGATGCCATGGGTGGAAAAAGTCGCTGGCTGGATCGAAGAAGGGCGCACCCCCTACGTGTTCCTGCACACCTCGGATAACCGCCTCGCCGCACAACTGGCCCTGCGTTTCCATGATCAACTGATGGCACGCCTGCCAGGCCTGCCGCCCTTGCAGGTGTTGGATCGCGCTCCCGCCGTGGAGCAACTGGGGTTACTCTAGGATTCCTTTTTCCGCCAGGAGCCCGACATGGATGCCCAAACCCTTCGCGCCGAAACCTTTAAGGCCTTGCATGAGCGCGACCGTGCGTTCGTGATGCCTAACCCGTGGGACGCGGGCTCCGCGGTGATGCTGGCCAGCCTGGGTTTTGAAGCACTGGCCACCACCAGTGCAGGCTACGCGTTCAGCCTGGGGCGCCCGGATGCCGAAGGCGCGTTGTCCCTGGAGGACACGTTGGTCAATGCCGGCATGATCGCCAAGGCTACCGCGTTGCCGGTGGCCGCCGACCTGGAAAACGGCTTCAGCGACACCCCTGAAGGCTGTGCCCAGACCATCCTGCGTGCGGCGCAAGTCGGCATTGTTGGTGGCTCCATTGAGGACGCCACGGGCATTGCCGCCGACCCGATCTATCCCTTCGATCTTTCGGTCGAGCGTGTGGAAGCCGCCGTCGCCGCCGCCCGCAGCCTGCCTTTTCCCTTCACGCTGACGGCCCGTGCGGAAAACCTCCTGCATGGCCGCCTGGATTTGCCCGACACCATCCGCCGTCTGCAAGCCTACGCCGAAGCCGGTGCCGACGTGCTTTATGCGCCGGCCCTGCGCAGTGCCGAGGAAGTGCTGGCGGTGGTCAAGGCCGTGGCGCCCAAGCCGGTGAATGTGTTGATGTCCGGCGGCTTGAACCTGAGCATGGCGCAGTTGAGCGAGATGGGCGTGCGGCGGATCAGCGTCGGCTCGGCGCTGGCGTTGGCGGCCTACGGCGAGTTCTACCGCGCCGCGCAGGAAGTGTATGAGTTGGGCACGTTTACCTTCACGGAGCGCAAGATGCCGTTCAGTCAGGCCAATCAGTTTTTCAAAGCCTAAGCGGTGCGTTTTTTCAAAGTGCTGGGCACGCTGCTGATCCTGGCGGGTGCCGTTGCCATGAGTGTCTGGCGTGGATGGGTGGCACTACCGGCCGATTGGAATCCGTGGGCGCCGCTGGACGTGCGGGCCACCCCCAACGTGCTGACCCGCTACAAATTGGGTCGTTTGCAGGATGACCCGGCATTGTGCGACCAGGTGCTGCAAACCTCGGGCCTGCGGGTCAGTCATCAGGCGGACTCGCCGGCAGATGCCGCTTGCCCCTTGCGCAATACCTTGCGCGTACAGAGTGCGGCGGTTGGGCTGAGCAGTAGTTTTCTCGCCAGCTGCCCATTGGCGGTGGCGTTCGCCCTGTTTGAGCGTCACAGCTTGCAACCGGCGGCCCAGGCGGTATTCGGCCAGGCAGTGACGCGGGTCGATCACCTGGGCAGCTTTGCCTGTCGCAATATGTATAACCGTGCCGAAGGGCGACTCAGCCAGCATGCGTCGGCCAATGCACTGGATATTGCCGGCTTTCGCCTGGCGGATGGGCGCAGCATCAGCGTGCTCAAGGACTGGCCGGGGGAGGGCGATAAGGCGCGGTTCCTGCGTCAGGTCCGCGACAGTGCCTGTGATGATTTCAATGTCGTGCTGAGCCCGGACTACAACGCCGCGCACCGTAACCATTTCCATCTGGATATGGGGCGTTGGTGGGTGTGTCGCTGAGGATCAGGCAGCCAGGCGCAGGTTCTGGGTGACCAGTGGGCGAGCCCAGTAGTAGTCGAAGTCCAGGGCTTTTTGTTGCGCAACCAGTTCTTCGGTGGGGTACGGCGTGGCGGCTGGAGGCAGCAGGTCCAGTTCGAATTCTGCGATGGGCAGGTGCAGAGGGCGCGGCTCCGGGGCTGGGCCCGGTTCCGGCAGCGGCTGGCCGGCCGTCAGCACGATGGGGCGGACCCAGCCGCTTTCGAAATTCTGCTGGCGTTGCTGGGCGACGATTTCTTCTTCCGGGAACGGTGTGGTGGCGGGCGGCAACAGGTCGGTTTCGAACTCGGCGATTGGCAGGAACAGCGGCTCCGGTGGAGCAATCTCGGTATCCTTCACGTCGCACTCACGCTGGGTGAGGATCTGCGACAGCAGATCGGCGCCTTCACTGGGTTCTACCGTCGGGTCCGCCGGTGCTGGCGACTGCACGACGAGCGCGTCGGGCCCTTCGCCAAGCTGCTCGGCCAGTGCCCGGGCGAAGAAGTCCTGCCACACATGACTCACCCCGGCCAGCGCTTGAGTATTGCGCAGGCCGTAGTGGTTGTGGGTCGGCAGTACACCGATGGTTAGGGGAAGAATGTCTGACATTTTTCTCGGTCGACGCTCAGCTCTGGCAAAATACCTGACTGTTGTTTTTATCGGCCGCTGTTTGCCGATCCTTAATATTTTTGAGCGTAGCGATTGATGAGCGAACAACCAGCGGCCAGCCGCATCCAGGTCGAGGCCTTGGGCGAGGTTTTCCAGGCCCGCGCCGAGCAATGGGCGCAGCGGCTTGGCTTGCCTTTGCAGCAGGCAGATGCGGACTTTTCCCTACAAGTGGGGGAGCATGGCCTGCAATTGCAACAGCTCGGGGCTGACGCGCCAGGGCCGGTACGCGTGGATTTTGTCGAAGGCGGCGCGGCGCATCGGCGCCTCTATGGTGGCGGTAGCGGGCAGATGATCGCCAAGGCCGTGGGCATCGCCCAGGGCGTACGCCCACGGGTACTGGATGCCACGGCCGGCCTGGGCAAGGACGCCTTCGTACTGGCCAGCCTGGGGTGCGACATGAGCTTGATCGAGCGCCAGCCGCTGATCGGCGCCTTGCTCGAAGATGGTCTGGCACGCGGCGCGGATGATTTTGAAGTGGCGCCGATTGTGGCGCGCATGAAGCTGCTCAAGGGCAACTCCATCGACGTGATGAGCAACTGGGAAGGCGAGCCTCCCCAGGTGATCTACCTCGACCCGATGTTCCCGCACCGTGAGAAAACTGCCCTGGTGAAGAAGGAAATGCGCCTGTTCCGGCCATTGGTGGGGGATGATCCCGATGCGCCGGCGCTGCTGGCTGCAGCCCTGGCCCTGGCCAGCCACCGCGTGGTGGTCAAGCGCCCACGCAAGGCGCCGTGCATTGACGGGCCAAAGCCGAGCCATGCGCTGGATGGTAAATCCAGTCGCTATGATATTTATCCGAAGAAAGCGCTCAAACCCTAAGATTGAAAATGCCCTGTGGCAAGCCCGCTCGCCACAGACAATGGGTTACGGCCTGTATGCCCTCATAAACAACCCCACCACCTCTTGCACATGGGCTTCGGCGGCTTCTTCACTCAGTTGCCCGCCGCAGCCATACAGCAAGCAAAAATTCGCCGTGCCCTTGAGCAGGCAGAAGAAATGCTCGGCCGCCGTAAAGGGTTTGTCGATGCTCAGCGCACCGCTCTGGTCGATCTTACCGAGCAGGCGCTCCATGCCCTGCAGCATGCGCATTGGGCCGGCCTCGAAGAAGATCTGCGAGAGTTTCACGTCCTGGTTGCCGGTGGTCATCATCAAGCGATGCAGGTTGACCGATTCTTCACTGTTGATCAGCCGATGGAACCCTCGCGCGATATTCAACAGCACAGTTTGTACGGGTATGCCCTCGGGCAACTCGAAGTACATCACCGGCAGTTGTTCTTCGCACTTGGCCACCACGGCGGCGGTGAACAAGGTCTCTTTATCGTTGAAGTGGCTATAGACGGTCAGTTTCGACACGCCGGCTTCCAGTGCCACCGCGTCCATGCTGGTACTGGCGTAGCCATTGTTCAAAAACAGGATTTTCGCTGCTTCGAGGATTGCCTGGCGTTTTGCCATGTCCTTGGGGCGCCCGGGGCTATTGGTGTTCAGAGGATTGTCGGACATTTTCACCTTTAATACTGGACTGGCGAGTTTGGTATTAATACCATACCCGTCAGTATAATTATTCCTAGCTCTACTTGCGAAAGGTCCTACAGCATGCGCAGTACTTTCCTGCCCTTTGCTTTGCCTGTCAGTTTGGTCGTGCTGTTGGCCGCCTGCGGCCATGAAGAAGCGGCCCAGATTACCATCCGCCCGGCCATGGTGGTGCAGCCACAGCCTTCTTCGCAGTCGATGGACAGCTACCCCGGCGAAGTGCGTGCGCGCTACGAACCGGACCTGGCCTTTCGCATCGGTGGCAAAGTCAGCAAGCGCTGGGTGGAGGAGGGCGAACGGGTCAAGGCCAACCAGCCGCTGGCGGAGCTGGACCCTCAGGACGTGCGCCTGCAGCTGGAAGCGACCCGTGCCCAAGTCGCCGCCGCCGAGGCCAACCTGAGCCTGGTGCGTGCCGAGCGCGACCGCTACAAGACCCTGATGGACCGTCAGATGGTCAGCCGTTCCCAGTACGACAATTCCGAAAACCTCTATCGATCCGGTGAAGCACGCCTCAAGCAGATCAAGGCCGAGTTCGACGTGGCCAGCAACCAGGCCGGCTATGCCGTATTGCGCGCGCCCCAGGACGGCGTGGTGGCCAAGCGTGCGGTGGAAGTTGGTCAGGTGGTGTCCGCCGGGCAAACCGTGTTCACCCTGGCCACCGATGGCGAGCGCGAAGTGCTGATCAGCCTGCCGGAACAAGGTTTTGGCCGCTTCAAGATCGGCCAGCCGGTGTCGGTAGAGCTGTGGAGCCAGCCGGATCAGCGTTTTACCGGGCGTATTCGTGAGCTGTCACCGGCGGCCGACCCCAAGTCGCGCACGTTTGCAGCTCGCGTGGCATTTACCGGCGGCAAGGTCCCGGCTGAACTGGGCCAGAGCGCACGGGTATTCATACAGGTCGACGGCGATGTTCCGTTGTCGGTGCCGCTGTCTGCCCTCAGTGCGGAGAACGGTGCGTCCTACGTATGGCGCGTCCAGCCCGACAACACGCTCAAGCGCACGCCGGTGCGCATTGGTGCCTTCGGTGAAAAAACTGTCCCGGTCCTGGAAGGCCTGGCCCCGACGGATTGGGTGATCGCTGCTGGTGTGCACGTGCTTCACGAGGGCCAGCAAGTGCGCCCGGTGGACCGCTCCAACCGTGTGGTGAATCTGGCGGCCAAGGAGTAGTCCCCGATGGGTTTCAATCTTTCCGAATGGGCGTTGCGCAATCGCCAGATCGTACTGTTCCTGATGATCCTGCTGGCAGTGGTCGGCACCTTGTCCTACTCCAAGCTGGGGCAAAGTGAAGACCCGCCGTTCACCTTCAAGGCCATGGTGATCAAGACCAACTGGCCTGGCGCAACGGCGCAGGAAGTCTCGCGGCAGGTCACCGAACGCATCGAGAAAAAACTCATGGAGACTGGGGAGTACGAACGCATCGTCTCCTTCTCGCGCCCCGGCGAATCACAGGTCACCTTCATGGCCCGCGACTCCATGCATTCGGCGCAGATCCCCGAGCTGTGGTACCAGGTGCGCAAGAAGATCAGCGACATCCGCCAGACCTTGCCGCCGGACATTCAGGGGCCGTTTTTCAACGACGAATTCGGCACCACCTTCGGCAATATCTACGCCCTGACCGGCGACGGTTTCGACTACGCCGTGCTCAAGGACTACGCCGACCGCATCCAGATCCAATTGCAGCGCGTGGCGGATGTGGGCAAGGTCGAGCTGCTCGGCCTGCAAGACGAAAAAATCTGGATCGAGCTGTCCAACCTCAAGCTGGCCACCCTCGGCTTGCCTTTGGCGGCGGTGCAACAGGCGTTGCAGGAGCAAAACGCGGTCTCCACTGCGGGCTTCTTTGAAACCTCGAGTGAACGTGTGCAACTGCGGGTATCGGGCAACTTCAAGAGCGTGGAAGAGATCCGCAATTTCCCGATTCGCGTGGGTGACCGCACCTTCCGCATCGGCGATGTGGCCGACATCCACCGCGGTTTCAACGACCCACCGGCACCACGTATGCGCTACATGGGCGCAGACGCGATTGGCCTGGCTGTGGCGATGCGCGACGGCGGCGACATCCTGGTGTTGGGTAAAGCCCTGGAAGGTGAATTCGCACGCCTGCAGAAGAACCTCCCTGCGGGTATGGAGTTGCGCAAGGTGTCGGACCAACCGGCGGCGGTGAAAACCAGCGTCGGCGAATTCGTGCAGGTACTGGCCGAGGCGCTGGCCATCGTGTTGCTGGTGAGTTTCTTCTCTCTAGGCGTGCGCACCGGCATGGTGGTGGCCCTGGCGATTCCGCTGGTGCTGGCGATGACGTTTGCCACCATGTATTACCTCGGCATCGGCTTGCATAAGATTTCCCTTGGCGCACTGGTGTTGGCGTTGGGCCTGCTGGTGGACGACGCGATCATCGCCGTGGAGATGATGGCGATCAAAATGGAGCAGGGCTACGACCGGCTCAAGGCCGCCAGCTTTGCCTGGACCAGCACCGCGTTCCCGATGCTCACCGGTACGTTGATCACCGCCGCCGGCTTCCTGCCGATTGCCACCGCGCAGTCGAGTACTGGCGAGTACACCCGTTCGATTTTCCAGGTGGTGACCATTGCGTTGCTCGCCTCGTGGGTGGCCGCCGTGGTGTTTGTGCCTTACCTGGGGGAAAAGCTCCTGCCGGACCTGGCGAAAATTCACGCAGCCAAACATGGCACCGATGGTCCTGATCCCTACGGCACACCTTTCTACCAGCGCGTAAGACGTTTGGTGGAGTGGTGTGTGCGTCGCCGCAAAACCGTGATCGTGCTGACCCTGTTGCTGTTTATTGGCTCGGTCGCGCTGTTCCGTTTTGTGCCGCAGCAGTTCTTCCCTGCATCCGGCCGCCTGGAGCTGATGGTCGATCTCAAACTTGCCGAGGGGGCCTCGCTGAGCAACACCGCCGACCAGGTCAAGCGCCTGGAAACGCTGCTCAAGGAACACGCCGGCATCGATAACTACGTGGCCTATGTCGGTACTGGATCGCCGCGTTTCTACCTGCCGCTGGATCAACAACTGCCGGCCGCCAGTTTTGCCCAGTTCGTGGTGCTGGCCAAAACCATCGAAGAGCGCGAAAGCCTGCGCACCTGGCTGATCGAAACCCTCAACGAACAATTCCCCGACCTGCGTTCACGGGTCACCCGCCTGGAAAACGGCCCGCCCGTGGGCTACCCGGTGCAGTTCCGTGTGACCGGTGAACATATCGAAGAGGTTCGCGCGCTTGCCCGTAAAGTGGCGGCCAAGGTTCGCGAAAACCCTCACGTGGTCAACGTGCACCTGGACTGGGAAGAACCGAGCAAGATCGTCTACCTCAATATCGACCAGGACCGCGCCCGTGCCCTCGGCGTGAGCACGGCCAACCTGTCGAAATTCCTGCAGAGCTCGTTGACCGGCTCCAGCGTCAGCCAGTACCGCGAGGACAACGAGTTGATCGAAATCCTGCTGCGCGGCACCGTCCACGAACGCACCGAACTCTCGTTGCTGCCGAGCCTGGCAGTGCCGACGGACAACGGCAAAAGCGTCGCGCTGTCGCAGATCGCCACCCTCGAATACGGCTTCGAAGAAGGCATCATCTGGCACCGCAACCGCCTGCCTACGGTGACCGTACGCGCCGATATCTATGGCAAGGAACAGCCCGCGACATTGGTCCAACAGATCCTGCCGACCCTGGAAGGCGTGCGTGCCGAACTGCCGGATGGCTACCTGCTCGACGTGGGCGGGACCGTGGAGGATTCCGCTCGAGGACAGAACTCGGTGAAAGCCGGGGTGCCGCTGTTTATCGTGGTGGTGCTGACCTTGTTGATGCTGCAGTTGCGCAGTTTCTCACGCACCGCGATGGTGTTTCTGACGGCACCGCTGGGCTTGATCGGGGTGACCTTGTTCCTGCTGGTATTCCGCCAGCCCTTCGGTTTCGTTGCCATGCTCGGCACCATCGCCCTGTCGGGGATGATCATGCGTAACTCGGTGATCCTGGTGGACCAGATCGAGCAGGACATCAAGGCCGGCCTGGCGCCATGGCAAGCAATCATTGAAGCCACCGTCCGGCGCTTCCGTCCGATTGTGCTGACAGCCCTCGCGGCGGTACTGGCGATGATCCCGCTGTCGCGCAGTGTGTTCTTCGGGCCAATGGCCGTGGCGATCATGGGCGGGTTGATTGTGGCGACGGCGTTGACGTTGCTGTTTTTGCCCGCACTGTACGCGGCCTGGTTCAGGGTCAGGAAGCCAGTGCATTAACGTATTGTCGGGCGTGTGTGTTATCGCCGCGCCCGATAACGACTGGATAAAGTGGGAAAAGCCTGAGATCCGATAACTGCTGTTAAAGCCTGAATATCTCCCACGGGTTTACTTAAAGGGCAGGTAGTTTCTTGTCGACAGTTTTTATAATTGACGTATTGGTGTCGGCCAGGGGCGCGATTTTTTGTAATGTCAAATCCAGGTGGCTGACGGAGTCGGTATATAGATGACAGACGAAACTGTCGTCTCCGGTAATTTTATAACAAACCACACACTCCGCCATCGTGGCGAGTAACAGTTCCACCTCTTGGAATTGACCGGTCAGTGGTTTGACTCTGACTAATGCCTGAAGCGTATAGCCCAGCGCCTCGGCGCCCAGTTCTACACTAAACCCGCATATAACACCCGCCATCTCCAGGCGCTTAAGGCGTTCGCTGCAACCCGGCGCAGACAAACCTACCTCTCGACTCAGCGCGCGGATAGACGTGCGGGAATTCTGGTGAAGGGCAGCAATCAGCGCGCGGTCAACCGGGTCTAGTTTGTGGCCGCTCTTTGTAAGCTTTTTCATTAGATGGACCTTACGAACATTGATGAAACAGCATGAAAATCTTACATACCATAGATCTATAAAAAAAGAATGGATTTTTTCAATCGCTCTGCCTATTGTTTTTGCGTGCAGTGATGCGTAGTACTGCGCGGCTATTTCAACGTGATCTATTTGTCGAGGGATTGAAATGAACTACGTACTTGATGAGGCCCGCCTGCAACAACATCACCATAATAATTTTACCGAGGAGAAACTGTTTGCTTTGCGTCATGAGTTTTCTCGCGACGGCTTTATAAAACTGCGTAATATCGTCGATGATGAGCTGCGCGACTTCATCACGTCAGAAGTCAACGGTTTGATTGAACGTCAACTTGAACGTCGCGACTTGCATCTGGCAACTACCGATAACACACCGCGCTACATGAGCGTGGTGCGCAGCGAGTTCATTGCTGAAAACAGTCCGTTGATCAACGCGCTGTCGAAGTCCGAAGTACTGCTGGGTACTTTGTCCCTGATTGCAGGCACGCCAATCGTGGCATCCGTCTCCAAGGACGAGGAATTCCTGATCACCAAACAGGAACGCAAGGGGGATACCCATGGCTGGCACTGGGGCGATTACAGTTTTGCCCTGATCTGGATTATCGAAACGCCTCCGATTGCCAAGGGCGGGATGCTGCAATGTGTGCCTCACACCTCTTGGGACAAATCCAACCCGCGGATCCACGAACTGCTTTGCAGTAACCCGATTAAGACCTACGGCTTCAAGACGGGAGATATCTATTTCCTGCGCACCGACACCACCCTGCACCGCACCATTCCGCTGAATGAAGATGCCAGGCGGATCATCCTCAATATGACGTGGGCGGCAGAAAAGGATCTTGCCCGTAACCTTCAAGGCAATGACCGCTGGTGGGAAAACCAGCACGCCGAGGCCGCAAAAAGCCTGACGTAGGACACGTCTGCCTGGTTGTCAGTTGAACCCATGGGATGCACGATCATGCACGATATCCAATGTCTCCAACGCGCCAATGCCTTGCTTGCACAGGCGCACTCTCATGCAGCCATGGCTGACCTGGTCCGGGCGGCCGTGGCTCGAAATGACCAGTGGCGCGGGCAACAGTGCATCAATCTCGTGGCTGCCGAGTCTCCAACCAGTCCCTCTGTGCGCGCGTTGCTGTCCAGTGAAGTCGGCACGCGCGCCTCAGGTGGGCACATTGGGCGTGACAACCGGTTTTTTTCTGGCATGAAGAATATCGACGAACTGGAATCGCTGTGTGTGGAGCTGTTGAAAACCACCTTGCGCGTCCGGCATGCCGATCATCGATTGCTGGGCGGCATGGCCGCTGTGCTGGCGGCTTACACGGCATTGGCCCGTCCCGGCGACAATGTCATGACCGTTCCGGTGATCAGGGGCGGTGATACCAGCAACCGAACCAATGGACCGCCCGGGGTGCGCGGGCTCAAGGTCTGGGATATTCCCTTCGTACACAAGACTGCGGACATCGATCTCAACCGCTTCAGCGAGGTTGCCCAGGCGTTGAAACCTGCCGTCATCGGGCTGGGCATGACGTTGACGCTGTTCCCCCTGCCCGTGGCAGATATCAAGGGCATCGTCTCGCCCTGGGGAGGCAAGGTCTATTTTGACGCCGCCCATCAACTGGGCTTGATCAGCGCCGGGTTGTTCCAGGACCCACTGGCCGAAGGCGCGGACCTGATGACCGGCTCTTCCGGAAAGACTTTCAGTGGCCCTCAGGGCGGCGTGATGGTGTGGAACGATGACGGGTTGACTGCACCGGTGCATGAGGCGATTTTCCCCACCCTGACCGGCAGCCATCAGATCAACCGGGTTGCGGCGCTCGCGGTGGCGGCGACCGAGATGCTGGCGTATGGGCCGGTCTATATGAAGCAAGTGGTGAGCAACGCACAGGCGTTGGCCCGGCAGTTGGACCTGCGGGGCGTGACGGCCTTTTATCGTGACCAGGGCTACACCCGAACCCATCAGATCGTGATCGATTCAAAACCCTTCGCCAGCGGCCGCGAGGCGGTGCAGCGCCTGGAGGCGGCGAACATCATCGCCAATGAAATGCCGCTGCCTTGGGACGCCAATCCCTACAAGGAAACGGGCATTCGATTGGGCACTGTAGAAGTCACCCGGCTAGGGATGAAAGAGCGGGAGATGGCGTGGATAGCCGAACAGATTGCCAAGGTGCTGTTGCATAAGGAGGACCCGATGGCGGTCGCCAACGGTGTGATCGATTTCATGAAGAACCACAGGACGGTCTATTTCTGCCATGAAAATGGGCTGCCACGCTAAGCCATTGACTCAGGACACTTGTATGCCCGACACGGTCGTTTCCATTTACCAGGCGACGCTGACATTCGCGGTCGCTGCCATCGCCCTGCTGGCCAGCCCAGGTCCGGCCACGCTGGCGCTCGCGGCGAGCGGTGCCGCTTATGGCATGAAGCGTTCGGTTGAGTTTTTCCTGGGCATTACGTTGGGCCTGGTGGTTGCCATGACAGTGGTGGGCACGGGCCTGTATGTGGTGCTGCACAGCTTTCCGGTAGTGGCGACGGTACTGACTGGTATTTCCATTCTGTATATTTTGTCGCTGGCCTATCGCATTGGCACGGCGCCACCCGTCAAGGATGAACAGGCTGTCGTTTCGCCTGGCTGGGGCGCGGGGTTCGTACTGGGGGCCGCTAACATCAAGGCGTATGCGGCGTTTGCGGCGTTGTTGGGCAGCTTCACCCTGGGCACTGCGCCAGCCTGGGAGCAAGCTGCCAAGGCATCGATCTGCCTGTTGGTCTGTGTGGTGTTTGACTTCTTGTGGCTATTGGCGGGCAGCAAGTTGCGCAAGTTGTTTATCCATCCCACTTGGAGTCGTGTACTTAACGTAAGCTTCGCGCTTTTGATGATAGCGACGGTCGCCTGGTCATTCACGCTGACGCAGTAGCGCTATCGGTGGAAAGACGTTTGATCATTTCCGACCGAGGATAAACCCATGTTAGGGACCGTTTCTGCATTGGTGTTGCTGCTGGTAGTGCCCGGCCCTACCAACACCCTGTTACTGCGCGCAGGGGTGTTGTTTGGCTTCGCAGCCTCCTGGCGCCTGGCACTCGTCGAGTGCCTGGCCTATCTGCTTCAAGTGTCGGTATGGGGCGGTGCGCTGCTCTATATTGCCGCTTGGTCGCCATGGGCTGTCAAAGCCACGCAACTGGTCGCCGCCGCTTACCTGCTGTATCTCTCCTGCACGCTGTGGCAGCGCAAGAACAGCGTGGCCAGCCCGACCCGTGACCGTTTTTCAGGGCCCTATTTCTTTTTGCTGACGGTGATGAATCCCAAAGGCTTGCTGATTGTTTCGTTTATCGCGCCGATGGATGCTTTCGTGACGCTACCGGGTTATGTGGCTTTCATGAGTACGCTGGCGTTGGTCATCGTACCCGTGGGGTCTGCGTGGATTCTGTTCGGCAGTCGGTTCGCGGGCATTCGAGGAAACTGGCTGACCCCGCTGAAGATCAATCGGGCAACCTCCATCGCGATTGGCTGTTTTACGGCGATCATGGTGGGGCGACTGGCGGATTCAGTGATGCATTAGGATCGCTCCCCATTGCAGGGAACGATCCTTTCAGGGCATTACAATGCGCCGAACACCTTCTTCGCCAGGCTGGTGGCCGCTGCCGCCGGGTTCTCGCGAATGGTTTCTTCCTGCTTGGCAATCATCTTGAACAACCCGTCCAGTGCCTGCTCGGTCACGTAGTTCTCGACGTTGGCGCTCTTGGCGTCCACCGCACCGAAAGCCGCAGCCTTGCCGGCCAGGGCATTGTACTGCTGCGCCACGCCGACCTTGTCGGTAGCGGCCTTGACAATGGGCAGGAACTTGGCGCGGATCTGTTCACGGCTGCTTTTGTTCAGGTACTGGGTGGCGGAATCCTGGCCGCCGCTGAGGATGCCTTTGGCGTCGGTCACACTCATGTTTTTCACGGCGTTGACCAGGATCGGCTGGGCCTGGGTCACGGCGGTTTCAGCGGCCTTGTTCATGCTGGTTTCCAGCTGCGTGACCTGGTCTCCCATGCCGAACATTTTCAGTTTGTCGGCGACTTTGCCCAGCTTGCCAGGCAGGCCGATCTTCACTTCCGGGTTGTTGCTGAAACCACCGGGTACACCCAGTTGCTTCACGGCGATCTGCGCGCCTTGGGTCAGGGCGTCCTTGAGGCCGCCGCTGGCATCGCCCTGGGACAGGCTGCTGAGGTCCAGGGCCATGGCGTTGGCACCGAGCAGCAGGCCGGCACACAGGGCAGTCAGGCGAAGGGAATTACGGAGCATGGACGCTTCCTTTTTATCGAATTCAGTGGGCCACCGCGTCAACGCGCAGACGCAGTGGTTGAGGATCCTGGCCATTGAGCTGCACAGCGTGCCGCTCGGTGGTGATAAACAGTAGCTTGCCATCCACTTCGATGCGAGCGCTCACCGAGTAGGTGTGGCCGGGTTTGACGTGCGCCGGGTCGTAGTTCAGGTGAAACGGCAGCGGCACCTGGCCTCTGACCGGGCCTTTCTGCTCGGCCAGGGTCACGGCCGGTGCATCTGCCAGGGAAACGTCTTGCAGGCTGACACTCAAGGTTGCGGTTGGCGGCAGGGCGATGCGTTGCAGGTAGAACACTTCGCCATCGAGGCTGGCCTTGGGCGTGGGGCTCATGGACTGGCAGGCTCCGAGCAGGGCGGTGAGGCCCAGGAGGATGATTTTTTTCATGGTACAGCTCCTTTTCAGCGGCGCCGGCATCCAACCGGTGCCTTCTTAAATCTAGCGGCTTTCTTCAGGTTCGACAGGTGCATCCGCTGCGCCATCGACACGGTGCAGGGCCACCTGGCGGATCGACAGGCGAATCTCCGCCGGCAGCACGCGCTTGGCTGCGCCCTCGGCCAGTTCACCGAGCAGGTCGTGGTAGCTCAACTTGCCAGCTTCATCGCGGCGCAGCACATCTTGCTCCAGCAAGGTCTGGATGAAATGTCGGAAAAGGCTCTTGTCGAAGAATTCCGGGGCGTTGAGGCCATGCAGGATCGACAGGCGCTGGGCCATGATCGTGCACAGGTCTTCCAGCTCTTCGGCGCTGATGCTGTTCTGGCCGCTGTTGAGCAGCAGCGAAATCGCCATGTAGAAGCGTTGCAGGGTCTGGGCGATGCTCTTGGACAGCAGCGTCAGCAACACAAAGTGCCGTGAACTCGGCGCCGGGCGCAGGTACACGTTGTTTTCGAAACGCAGCAGGCCTTGCTCGACGAAGGCTTCCAGCCATTGGTCGATCACGCTGTCGAGTTCGTCCAGCGACCAGCGGATAAACAGCTCCGACTGCAGGTACGGGTACAGCGCGTGGGTGTAGCGCAGGATCTGCTCGCGGCTCATCCGCGAGCTGCTCTGGAAGAAGCTCGCCAGCAGCGCCGGCAGGGCAAAGATGTGCAGCACATTGTTGCGGTAGTAGGTCATCAGGACGGCGTTCTGCTCGCCCAGGTACAGAATCTTGCCCAAGGCATCGCTCTGTTCTGACAGCAAATCCATGTCTTTCACATGCTTGATCAGCGCCAGGCCATCGCCCTCGGGCAAGGTGGTGTGGGGCGAGTAGGGCACACGGCGCAGCAATGCCAGGTACAGGTCCAACTGGCGCGCCATGGCTTGTTCGTCCAGGGCCAGGCGCGTGGTGGACAGCAGCGCCAGGGCGACCAGGTTGACCGGGTTCACGGCAGCGGCTTCGTTCAGATGGCGCGCCACCTGTTCGCCGAGGCGGTTGGTGGTTTCGTTGAGCCAGGCCGGCTTGTAGTTCGGCCCCAGTTCCTGGGCGCGCCAGTCCGGCTGTTCGCTGTCGAGGAATTCGGCCAGTTTGATCGGCTCGCCAAAGTTGACCGCGACCTGGCCAAAGCGCTGCTTGAGCGCGCCGACCACTTTGAAAATATCGAAGATCGACTCTTTCTTCTTGCTCGCACCGCGCAGCTCGCCGAGGTAGGTGCGACCTTCGAGCACGCGCTCATAGCCGATGTACACAGGCACGAACACGATAGGCATGCGCGAGGAGCGCAGGAAGCTGCGCAGGGTGATCGCCAGCATCCCGGTCTTCGGCTGCAACATGCGCCCGGTGCGCGAGCGCCCGCCTTCGACGAAGTACTCCACCGGGAAGCCCTTGGTGAACAGGGTGTGCAGGTATTCGTTGAACACCGAGGTGTACAACGGGTTGCCCTTGAAGGTGCGGCGCATGAAAAACGCACCGCCACGGCGCAGCAGGCTGCCGATCACCGGCATGTTCAGGTTGATCCCGGCGGCGATGTGCGGTGGGGTCAGGCCATTCTTGAACAGCAAATAGGACAGCAGCAGGTAATCGATATGGCTGCGATGGCAAGGCACGTAGATCACCTCGTAGCCCTGGGCAACCTTCTGCACACCTTCGATGTTGTTGACCTTGATGCCGTCGTAGATCTTGTTCCAGAACCAGCTCAGCACCACTTCGAGAAAGCGTATCGCGGTGTAGGTGTAGTCCGAGGCGATTTCGTTGCCGTAGCGCAACGCCTGGGCCTTGGCTTTTTCCGGGCTGATCTTTTCCCGTTCAGCCTCGTCGATGATGGCCTGACGCACCAGCGGCATGTTGACCAGGCCCTTCACCAGATTGCGCCGGTGGGACAGATCGGGACCGATCACCGCCGTCTTCAGGTTACGAAAGTGCACACGCAGGATGCGCTGGGCCATGCGCACCGTGCGTTCGTGCCCTTTATTGTGCTCGATCAATTCACGCAGGTTGATTGGCGCAGAGAATTGCACACGGGTCTTGCGACCCAGGATCAGGATGCTCAACAAGCGACGTAGACGCCCGGTGACCGCCCAGCTGTCGGCAAACAACAGCTTCCACGGGCTGGACTCGCTCTCGGGGGACTGGCCCCAGAACACGCTGACCGGAATGATTTGTGCATTCTCTTCGGCGTGTTCGCTGAGGGTATCCACCAGGCGGGTCAGCGTGGGCGGTGCGCCGCGCTTGTCCTGGCGGCCGAGCCAGTCTGGCTCCGGGGTGAGGTAGAAGAACGCCGCCGGTTCCATCAGCGGGCCGACCGACACCGGCAGCACCGGACGCGGCAGGCCGGCCTTGGTGCACTCGGCATCGACCACGGCCAATTCGGTGAGGGAGGGCGATTGCAGGACGTAGAACACCGGCCGGCTGCGGTCCAGGTTAAGGGTTAGGGACGACTGGTTGATCGTCTCCGAGCGAACCCAGAGGTACAACAGTCGGCGCAAGGTGCCAAACACTAGACGGCGGAACGGGGAGCGGGTCATAGGCGTGCTGCTTCAAGTGGAAAAAACCGAGCAGGCGCTCGGGCGAGTAGTGTGCCGTATTCGCCGAAAATCGGCAAAAAAGCAGCGAAGTAAACTTGAGTTGATCGTTTTTGAGCCTGTCTTATACTCGGCAGTTCAATGCGACTGACTCAACAATAAAAAACAGTGGGAGCAAAAACAGAATGGCAACGCGTGAAACCGGCAATGTGAAGTGGTTCAACGATGCAAAGGGCTATGGCTTCATTCAACGCGAAGACGGCAAGGATGTGTTTGTGCATTACCGTGCCATTCGCGGTGAAGGCCACCGCTCCCTGGCCGAGGGCCAGCAGGTGGAATACGCCGTGGTGAGCGGCGATAAGGGGTTGCAGGCGGAGGATGTGGTGGGGCTTTAGGACCACGCAAAACCAATGTGGGAGGGGCGGTGCGACGATTCGACTTGCCCCCGATTGCAGTGTGTCAGTCAGCTAATCTGTTGCTGATATACCGCTATCGGGAGCAAGTCGAATCGTCTCACCGCCCCTCCCACATTGTGATTGGGTTCGCACATCAAGGGTTATGCGGTTTTCCAGGTAATCTGCTCTTCACCGTCCACGCTGATCCGAATCCAGGTATCGGCGCTTTCTTCGCCTTCTTCCTCGACCCAGGTCCCCGGTGCACAACGCACTTCGACGTTCAGCGCAGCAAACGCAGCACGGGCACACGCAATGTCGTCGTCCCACGGCGTCTGGTCACTTTCCAGGTACAGGCTGTTCCATTTGCCAACGGCTTTGGGCAGCCAGGTGACCGGCACGTTGCCAGCCTTGCACTTGTAGGTCTGGCCTTTCTGGACCCAGTCGGTGCACGGGCCCAGGGCGGCGCCCAGCCAGGCGGCAATGGCCTTGTGGTCGACGTCGGCGTCCTTCAGGTAAATCTCGATATCGGGTTGGCGCATGGATGTTCCTCGTTGCGGGATTCGAAAATCCATTCGCGGGTATTGGAAAGGTGTTTATTGAAGCACGAAATAGTCGTAGCGCATCGACACGGTGACCACCAACGGCTCGGCCGCCTCGATCACGTGTGCACGGCGCTCGGCACTGGCACGCCAGCCGTGAGGTGTCATCGCCAGCAGGTTGGCGCGGTCCTGGGGGGCGGCCAGGCTCAGCGTGAATTCCAATGTTTCGCTGTGGGCCAGGCTCATGCCGTCCGGCACCAGGGCCAGGTGCTTGTCGTCGGTGTATTCACGCACTTCGTCGTACAGGCGCTCACGCAGTTCCATCAGGTGGCCGCTGGTCGGGCCGACCTTCATCAAACCGCCGCCGGGGCTGAGCAGGCGCTTGGCCTCCTCCCAGTCCAGCGGGCTGAACACGCTGGCGAGAAACTGGCAGCTGCCTGACGCCAACGGCACGCGGGCCATGCTGGCAATCAACCAGGTCAGCGCCGGGTTGCGCTTGCACGCACGCTTCACCGCTTCCTTGGAAATATCCAATGCGTAGCCATCGGCGTGGGGCAGGGCTTCAGCGATCTGTGCGGTGTAGTAACCCTCTCCACAGCCGATATCGACCCAGCGCTGCGGCGCGCGCTCAGCGGCGAGTTCGGCCAGGCGCCTGGCCACCGGGGCGTAGTGCCCGGCGTTGAGGAAGTCGCGGCGCGCTTCGACCATCGCCAGGTTATCGCCCGGGTCGCGGCTGTTCTTGTGCTGCACCGGCAGCAGGTTCAGGTAACCCTGGCGCGCACGGTCGAAACGATGCCCGGCCGGGCACGCCACGCCATTGTCCACCGCGTTGAGCGGGGCGTTGCAAAGGGGGCAAGCGAGCATCAGGCGAGCAACTTGATCAGGGTCTGGTAGTAGATTTCGGTCAGCACGTCGAGGTCGCTGGCGAGGATGCGCTCATTGACCTGGTGGATCGTTGCGTTGACCGGACCCAGCTCAACCACCTGGGTGCCGAGGGTGGCGATGAACCGTCCATCGGAGGTGCCACCGCTGGTGGACGCCTGGGTCTCACGCCCGGTGATCGCCTTGATGCTGGCGGATACCGCATCCAGCAGCGCGCCCGGTTCGGTGAGGAACGGCAGGCCCGACAGCGCCCACTCCACGTGCCAGTCCAGGCCGTGCTTGTCGAGAATCTGTGCAACGCGCTGCTGTAGACCTTCGACGGTGGACTCGGTGGAGAAACGGAAGTTGAACACCGCCGTCAGGTCACCGGGGATCACGTTGGTCGCGCCGGTGCCGGAATTGAGGTTGGAGATCTGGAAGCTGGTCGGCGGGAAGAAGGTATTGCCGTCATCCCAGTGCTCGGCGGCCAGTTCGGCCAGGGCCGGCGCGGCCAGGTGGATCGGGTTCTTCGCCAGGTGCGGGTAGGCTACGTGGCCTTGCACGCCACGCACGGTCAGGGTGGCGCCGAGGGAGCCGCGACGACCGTTCTTGACCACGTCGCCCACCAGCGTGGTGCTAGACGGTTCGCCGACGATGCACCAGTCCAGGCGTTCCTTGCGTGCCGCCAGGCGTTCGATCACAGCCTTGGTGCCGTGGTGCGCCGGGCCTTCTTCATCGCTGGTGATCAGGAAAGCCACCGAACCCTTGTGGTCCGGGTAGTCGGCGACAAAACGCTCCGACGCCACCAGCATGGCCGCCAGGCTGCCTTTCATGTCTGCCGCACCACGGCCGCAGAGCATGCCGTGTTCATCGATCAACGCGTCGAACGGGTCGTTCTGCCACGCCTGCACCGGGCCGGTCGGTACCACGTCGGTGTGGCCGGCAAAGCACAGCACCGGGCCATCGTGCTTGCCATGGGTGGCCCAGAAGTTGTCCACGTCTTCAATGCGCATCGGCTCGAGCGCAAAACCGGCGTCGCCCAGGCGCTGCATCATCAGCTTCTGGCAATCGGCGTCGATCGGCGTCACCGAGGGGCGACGGATCAGGTCGATGGCAAGTTGAAGGGTCGGCGAAAGGTCGGCATGGGCCGTCATGGGAAACTCCGGAAGCATGTGATGGGCGCAGGACGTAAAGGGCGCAGATTCAGTGTGGGAGGGGCGGTGCGACGATTCGACTTGCCCCCTCCCACACAAAGCATTGGCCTGGGCCAAGACTCATAAAACGGCCGTTATCTTATAGCAAAACGGCGGCCAGAGGCCGCCGTTTAGTGCATTGCGCAAGTTTTTACGCCGCCGGTGCGGGTTCTGCTGCCGCCGCCGGTTTCGGCAGCGAAGACAGGAACGCCATGACCAGCGCCGCCACATACGGCAGCGACTGCACCAGCAACATCACTACCCAGAAGCGGATGTCATTGCTCGGCAGGCCCTGCACCAGGTAGATCCCCAGCGCCGCGCCCCACAACAGCAGCATGATGAACATTTCTTCGCGGGCTTCGGAAATCGCCACCCAGAAGCCGTGGTTATCCGCGTTTTTCGGGGTGCGGAAGAACGGGATGCTGGTGGTGAAGAAGCCATACAGCACCGCCTTGGCGATGGTGTGGGACAACGCCAGACCGGCCAGGGCCGCGCAGAATGCATCCTTCAAGTTCACGCCTACCGCACGCCGGTAGAGGAAAATGATCTTGCCCACCTTGAACACGAACAACGCCAACGGCGGGATCGCAAAAATCAGCAGCGGCGGGTCGACCCGCGTCGGCACGATGATCATCGCCGCCGACCACAGCAGCGCGCCCACGGTAAAGAAGATGTTCATGCCGTCCGCCACCCACGGCAGCCAGCCCGCCAGGAAGTGGTAGCGCTGGCCACGGGTCAGCTCGGTGTCCTTGCCGCGCAACAGGCTCGCGGTGTGGCGCTTGATGATCTGGATCGCGCCGTAGGCCCAGCGGAAACGCTGTTTCTTGAAGTCGATAAAGGTATCCGGCATCAGGCCCTTGCCGTAGCTGTCGTGGTAATACGCCGCCGACAAGCCTTTCTCGAACACCCGCAGGCCCAGTTCGGCGTCTTCGCAGATGCACCAGTCAGCCCAGCCCAGCTCTTCGAGCACCGAGCGACGGGTCATGGTCATGGTGCCATGCTGGATGATCGCGTCGCGGTCGTTGCGGGTGACCATGCCGATATGGAAGAAGCCCTTGTATTCCGCGTAGCAGAGCTTCTTGAAGGTGCTTTCGTTCTGATCGCGGTAGTCCTGCGGCGACTGCACCACGGCAATTTTCGGGTCGGCGAAGTGCGGCACCATGTGCTTGAGCCAATTCGGCGATACGCAGTAATCGGAGTCGATCACCGCGATCACTTCGGCATCCTTGGCAGTGTGCGGGATCAGGTAGTTCAGTGCGCCACCCTTGAAACCGGCCAGGGGCGCGACATGGAAGAACTTGAAGCGCGGCCCCAGGGTTTCGCAGTAGTCGCGCACCGGCTCCCACACGGCCGGGTCCTTGGTGTTGTTGTCGATGATCAGGACTTCGTAGTCCGGGTAATCAAGGGCGGCCAGGGCGTCGAGGGTCTGTTTGACCATCTCCGGCGGCTCGTTGTAGCACGGCACATGGATCGACACTTTCGGGCGGTAGTCCGAATCCCCCTCGACCGGCAGGAATTCGCGCCGGCGCTTGTGGGTCCAAACCGCTTCCGCCAGTTCATGAGCTTCAGTCAGCAACACGATAAACACGCCCAGGGCACCGAGGGCCAGGAGAATGCCCACGGTGACGCTGAACCAGGTGCTGTATTGCTGGCTGTAGTCGTAGCCGATCCACACCAGCACCGAACCGCACAGGAACGCGATAAAGGTCAGGAAGGTGCGGCCACGCTGGCGCAGGGCCGAGCCGTCGATCATCAGCAGGGTCAGGGACAGCAGCGCGAGCACCACTGAGCCGATCGCCAATACGCGCCATTGCGGGATCGCGACAACTGGGCCTTCAAAGTTGAATTTCTGCTGGCGCGCGGCGTTGTATACGCCCCAGTAAGCGCCGGCCGAGCCTTCGTCGCTGACTTTCCATGGCTGATCGAAGGCCTCGATCACGAAGTAGTTGTAGCCCTGGCGGTTCAGCTTGTTCACCAGCGTGCGCAGGTAAATCGCCTGGTCGGCCGGGGAGGTCTCATTGCCGCCGCGCATGCGGCCGTTGCTCGGCCAGCCCACTTCCGACAGCAGCAGCGGCTTTTTCGGGAACAGTTTCTTCAAGTCCCTGGCACGGTCGAGTACGTACTGGCCGGCCTTGTCCATCGGGATGTATTCCCAGAATGGCAGGATGTGCGCGGCAATCAGGTCGACGTGCTTGGCCAGTTGCGGGTTCTTTTCCCAGATGTGCCACTGCTCGGAGGTCGTCACCGGCACTTTCACGGCGGCGCGCACCCGGTCCAGCAGCACAATCAGCGCCTCAGGGGTGATTTCTTCCCGGAACAGCGCTTCGTTACCCACCACTACCCGCACTACACTGCGCGAGCTGTTGGCGATTTCGATGGCGCGCTGGATTTCCCGCTCGTTGCGTTCCAGGTCCGGGCTGATCCAGATCCCCAGCGTCACGCGCAGGCCGAACTCTTCCGCCAGCTTGGGGATGTCCCCCAGGGTGCCGTCGACCGAGTAGGTACGGATGTTGTCCGTCAGCTTGCTCATGATCGCAAGGTCTTGACGCATCTGGTCGTCGGTCGGGTACTGGTCTTTCTGTGGGAACTGGCCTTGCTGGAATGGCGAGTAAGAAAAACCGGAAATCTGTTCAGGCCAGTTGGGGGTGGTGACGGGGCGGTTGATCAGCGCCCAGAAGCCGGTGAACAGCGCGGCGATTGCCAGCACGATCACCAGGTTGAGTCCAAATTTACGCGATGCCATGGCTATTTCGGGTTCCAAAAGGTGTGGAACGAAAAGAGGTGTCGGCCTGCGCCGAACGGCGCGCATCCTACACCGGCGCTTCCCTGACCGTACAGCAAGCAGAGAAAAACCGGACATTAGTCAGCGAAAGGCCATCTTAGTTCTTAACTTGTAGCTTGAAGCTTCGAACTTGTCGCGGCGTAGCCCTATAATGCGCGCCGGTTTTTGGGGTAATGGTCATGAGTACAGAAGATCCGCGGTTTGCAGGCGTCGCCCGCTTGTATGGCATTGAAGGCCTGGAACGCTTGAAGGCGGCCCATGTGGCGATCGTCGGCGTCGGCGGTGTGGGCTCCTGGGCGGCGGAAGCCGTGGCCCGTTGCGGGGTGGGCGAGATTTCGCTGTTTGACCTGGACGATGTCTGCGTCAGCAACAGCAACCGCCAGTTGCATGCCCTGGACAGCACCGTAGGCAAACCCAAGGTCGAGGTGATGGCCGAGCGCCTGCGCGGCATCAACCCGGATTGCACGGTGCATGCGGTGGCCGACTTCGTGACCCGCGACACCATGGCCGAGTACATCACCCCCAACATCGATTGTGTGATCGACTGCATCGACGCGGTCAATGCCAAAGCTGCGCTGATTGCCTGGTGCAAACGCCGCAAGATCCAGATCATCACCACCGGCGGCGCCGGTGGGCAGATCGACCCGACATTGATCCAGGTGTGCGACTTGAACCGCACCTTCAACGACCCGTTGGCGTCGAAAGTGCGCTCGACCCTGCGCCGTGACTATGGTTTCTCGCGTACCGTGACCCGCCATTACAGCGTGCCGTGCGTGTTTTCCACTGAGCAACTGCGTTATCCCAAGCCGGACGGCAGCATTTGCCTGCAGAAGAGTTTTGTCGGGGATGGCGTGAAGCTGGACTGCGCGGGCGGGTTTGGCGCGGTGATGATGGTGACCGCCACGTTCGGCATGGTGGCGGCCACCAAGGCGGTGGACAAGATCGTGGCCGGGGTGCGCAGGCCGTCGGAGCGGGTCAAGCCCAGTTAAATCTCGGAACCCTACACAATTCAAATGTGGGAGGGGGCTTGCCCCCGATAGCGGTGGATCAGCCAACTTGTTCAGTGACTGACACCCTGCAATCGGGGGCAAGCCCCCTCCCACATTTAGTTTTGTGTAAGACTTAATGCCCGCATACGCTGCAGCACGGCATTCAGACCATTACTGCGTGA
Source organism: Pseudomonas allii (assembly GCF_055380095.1). Taxonomy (NCBI): domain Bacteria; kingdom Pseudomonadati; phylum Pseudomonadota; class Gammaproteobacteria; order Pseudomonadales; family Pseudomonadaceae; genus Pseudomonas; species Pseudomonas allii. Next base: position 1,399,619 of record NZ_AP039450.1, read on the forward strand.
CGGTGACAGTTGGCGAGAGAGGCCCAACTGATCGAACCAGTCGGGAAGGTCAACTGCCTGCAATTCTGTGGCGGATAATCCATTGACCCGCGCCAGCAACAACGCCACCAACCCACGAATCATCCGTGCATCGCTGCTGGCGGTGAACTGCCAGTGGCCGTCCTGCAAACGCCCCACCAACCACACCAGGCTTTCACAGCCCTGTACCAGATTTGCGTCGACTTTGTCCTCGGCCGCCAGGGCAGGCAGCCGCTCGCCCCACTGCATCAGCATCCGCGCGCGTTGTTCCCAACTGCCGACGGACTGAAAGGCTTCCAGCGCAGCAACCGCCTCCATCGGCAGGCTCATCGCAGCATATCCAGCGCCTGGTCCAGTGCTTCAAAGAAGCGTTCCAGATCATCCGAATCGTTGTACATCGCCAAAGACACACGGATCGCCCCTGACAAGTCCATCGCCTTGAGCAGCGGCATTGCGCAATGGTGTCCTGCACGTACGGCAATCCCTTGCTCGGTGAGCAAGTGCGCAAGATCAGCGTTATGCACGCCATCGACGACGAAACTGACCAACGCCACCTGCGGCGAGCCCAGCACCTGCACGCCATTACGCGCTTTGAGCCCACGCAACAGGTAGTCATGCAGCGCCGCTTCATGGGCGACGACCGCTTGTTGGTCCAGCGAACTCAGGTAATCCAGGCTGGCCCCCAGGCCGATGACGCTGGCAATCGGTGGTGTGCCGGCCTCGAAACCCAGCGGTGCCGGGCGAAAGCTGGCGCTGTGGTAGTCGGCCTGTTGCACCATCTCGCCGCCAAACTGCCAGTGGCGCAGGTGGTGCAGGGCTGCGTTGCGCCCAAACAGCACGCCGACGCCGTCCGGCCCGTACAACTTGTGGCTGGAAAACACATAGAAGTCGCAGCCCAGGGCCTGCACGTCATGGCGGCCATGGACGATGCCTTGGGCGCCATCGACCACGGTCAGTGCACCGTGGGCCTTGGCCGCTGTGATCAGCGCTTCCAGAGGCTGCCAGGCGCCGAGCACGTTGGATAACTGGCTCACCGCCAACAGGCGTGTGCGCGGGCCGATCAGTTCGGCGGCTGCTTGCAGGTCGATCACGCCGTCATCGTTCAACGGCAGCACCACCAGCGTGGCGGCGCGGCGTTTGGCCAGTTGCTGCCAGGGCAGGAGGTTGGCGTGGTGTTCCAGGGCGCTGACCACAATCTCATCGCCCGCATTGAATAAGTGCTCAAGGCCGTAGGCCAAGAGGTTCAGCGCAGAAGTCGCGCCGTGGGTGAACACGATCTGCCCACTGTCGCCTGCACTCAACCACTGCGCGACCTTGCTGCGGCTGTCTTCGAACGCCTGGGTCGCATGGGCGCCGGGCAAGTGCTGGGCACGGTGCACATTGGCTGCGCCATTGGCGTAGTAATGGCTGATGGCATCCAACAGGGCCTGGGGCTTTTGGGTGGTGGCGGCATTGTCCAGATACGTCTGGTCTTGCCGTTGCAGGGTGGCGATGGCCGGGAAATCGGCGCGCCAGGGGGAGGGCACTAGCATGGTGTTCAAGACTCGTATAAGCGAGCCCCGGGGTCGGGGCCCGCTAGTGGCATCGAGTGGCTGCTTAGTTGTGAGCGTGCAGCGCTTCGTTCAGTTCGATGGCCGATTTGTGGGTTTTGCACTCCACGGCACCGGTTTCGGAGTTGCGACGGAACAACAGGTCCGGCTGGCCGGCCAGTTCACGCGCCTTGACCACTTTGACCAGTTGGTTCTTTTCGTCCAGCAGCGCGACCTTGGTGCCGGCGGTGACGTACAGGCCAGATTCCACGGTGTTGCGGTCGCCCAACGGGATACCGATACCGGCGTTGGCGCCGATCAGGCAGCCTTCGCCGACCTTGATCACAATGTTGCCGCCACCCGACAGGGTGCCCATGGTGGAGCAACCGCCACCCAGGTCCGAGCCCTTGCCGACGAATACGCCGGCCGATACACGGCCTTCGATCATGCCCGGGCCTTCGGTGCCGGCGTTGAAGTTGACGAAACCTTCGTGCATCACGGTGGTGCCTTCGCCCACGTAGGCACCCAGGCGCAGACGCGCGGCATCCGCGATACGCACGCCGCTCGGCACTACGTAGTCGGTCATTTTCGGGAACTTGTCCACCGAGAACACTTCCAGCAGCTCGCCACGCAGGCGGGCTTCCAGCTGGCGTTCGGCCAGTTCGTTGATGTCGATCGCGCCCTGGCTGGTCCAGGCCACGTTCGGCAACTGCGGGAACACACCGGCCAGGCTCAGGCCGTGGGGCTTGACCAGGCGGTGGGACAGCAGGTGCAGCTTGAGGTAGGCCTCGGGCGTGGAGGTCAGTGCGGCGTCTTCGGCCAGCAGGGTGGCGACCAGCGGGGTGTGGCTTTCAGCCAGGCGGTTGAGCAGCGCGGCTTGGGTGGCGTCGACATTCTTGAGGGCATCGGCCAGTTGCAGCGCTTGGCTGATGGTGAAGGTGATGGCTTGGTTGCCTTCGGTGTAACCGAGGATCGGCGCGATGGCCGCGACGATTTCAGCCGATGGGTTGAGCAGCGGCTGTGCGTAAAACACTTCCAGCCAAGCACCTTGGCGGTTCTGAGTGCCGACGCCGAAGCCCAGGCTGAACAGGGAATTGGACATGCTGTTACCTCTACAAAAATGGAAAGGGCTGGCCTACTTGAGGGCCGCCGAATAACTATCTGGCTTGAAGCCAATCAGGGTTCTGTCACCGAGATCAAGCACCGGGCGCTTGATCATCGAAGGTTGTGCGAGCATCAATTCAATGGCTTTCGACTGATCGAGATCGGCTTTGCGTTCGTCTTCGAGTTTGCGAAAGGTGGTGCCCGCACGGTTCAAAACCACCTGCCAACCGTGCTCGTTGCACCATTGGGTCAAGTGTTCGCGGTCGATACCGGCCGTTTTGTAGTCGTGGAACTCATAGCCCACGCCGTGCTCATCGAGCCAGGTGCGCGCTTTTTTCATGGTGTCGCAGGCTTTGATGCCGAAAAGGTGCAACGTTTTGCTTGAAGCGGTCAAGGAATTGCCCCCCTTTGGACCAAGTGAAAATTAAAGGTCACGGATTATGCCATGACCGGCGGGACCGTGCCCCTCGTCATGCTGGCGTGCGACTTATGTGCAAAGGCCGGTCGGCAGCATAGGCGGTTAACATAGCCGGGTAATATGGCACTTCAACGGCCAGTTGTTGCCTCATGTGTGTCGTTGCAAGTCGATTGTCCGGGAAACCCGCTTTATGCAAACCGCCTACACCGTTCTTATCCTGCTGATGCTGGTCAGCGTTTCGCGTCTGGTTGGGCGTGTCATTCCTCTGCCGTTGCCCCTGGTGCAGATCGCCGCTGGTGCCTTGCTGGCCTGGCCGACGCTGGGGCTGCATGTGGCGTTGGACCCGGAGTTGTTCCTGTTTCTGTTCCTGCCGCCGCTGCTGTTCTCGGATGGTTGGCGCATGCCCAAGCGTGAACTGTGGCGGTTGCGCGGGCCGATCCTGACGTTGGCGGTGGGGTTGGTGTTGTTCACGGTGGTCGGTGCGGGTTATTTCATCCACTGGATATTGCCTAAGATCCCGCTGCCGGTGGCCTTCGCCTTGGCAGCCGTTTTGTCGCCGACGGATGCCGTGGCGGTGTCGGCGATTTCCCAGAACCGTCTGCCTACGCCCTTGATGCACATGCTGCAGGGTGAGGCCCTGATGAACGATGCGTCGGGCCTGGTGACGTTCAAGTTTGCCTTGGCGGCGGCGTTGACCGGGGTGTTTTCCCTGGCGGATGCCAGCCTGACCTTTGTGTTGGTCGCTGTCGGTGGCTTGGCTGTTGGCGTAGCCCTGAGCTGGCTGGTCGGCCGGCTGCGCGCCTGGATGATCGCCCGTGGTTGGGATGACCCGGCAACCCATGTGGTGTTCATGTTGTTGCTGCCATTCGCCGCCTACGTGCTGGCCGAGCGCCTGGGCGCCTCGGGCATCTTGTCGGCGGTCGCGGCAGGCATGATGCAAAGCTGGCTCGACCTGCTGCCACGCCAGACCAGTACACGCTTGCTCAACCGCAGCGTCTGGTCGTTGCTGGAGTTTGCCTTCAACGGCCTGATCTTCCTGCTGCTGGGCCTGCAACTGCCGGACATCATCAAGGCCGTGGTCAGTCACGAGACAACGCTATGGCCGACCCTGTTTTATCGCTGCCTGGATGTGATCGCGATCTTCCTGGTGTTGGTGGTGCTGCGTTTTATCTGGGTGCAGAGCATCTGGCGTCTGTCAGGCCTGTTACGCCGAATTCGTGGGAAAAGCGAGCTGACGCTGGTGCCGACCGCCCGTTCCTGCTGGTTGTTGACCGTCGGTGGTGTGCGCGGTGCGGTGACGTTGGCCGGTGTCATGTCGGTGCCTTTGCTGCTGGCGCCGGGCCGGGACTTTCCCGAGCGCGACCTGCTGATCTTCATCGCGGCAGGCGTGATCCTCCTGTCGCTGATCGCCGCCTGTATTGCCTTGCCGTTGTTGTTACGCGGCATTGAAAAGAGCCCGGACGAGAAACGTCACAAAGAGGTCCGCGAGGCCTGGAAAAAAACGGCTGTGGCTGCGATCCATGCGCTGGAAGCAGAAGAACCCGCTGAGCCCGAAAGCCAGGACGCCGCCCAGGCGGCACTTGCCACTGAGCTCAAGGCACGGCTGATGTCGGAATATCGCCATCAATTGGAGGTGTTCAACGACTCGGCCGAGGCCCAGGCGCTGGCGCAGCAGATGGACCTGCTTGAGCGCAAACTGCGGCTCAAGGCGCTGCGGGCACAGCGCCTGGAGTTGTACAGCCTGAGTCGTCATCACCAGATTGGTGATGACGTTTTGAGGGAGGTGTTGGCGGATCTGGACATGAGTGAGGCGAATCTGGGTCAGGTGAAATGACCACCAAGCCCTTTAGCGGCGACGCTGAATAAAATCGCGAATGCGTTCAGCCGCTTCCACACATTCCGCCAGCGGCGCAACCAGCGCCATGCGCACGCGCCCGGCACCGGGGTTGAAACCATCCACTTCCCGCGACAGATACGAGCCCGGCACCACGGTTACATGTTCTTCCACGAACAAGTCGCGGCAGAACGCGGCATCGTCGCCATTCACATTCGGCCACAGGTAGAAGCCGCCGTCCGGGTTCTGCACATCCAGCACCGGCTTGAGGGTCGCCAGTACCGCGTCGAACTTCTCGCGATACAGGTCACGGTTGGCCAGCACGTGGGCTTCATCCTGCCAGGCGGCAATGCTCGCCAGCTGGGTCTGCACCGGCATCGCGCAGCCGTGGTAGGTGCGGTACAGCAGGAACGCCTTGAGGATGTCAGCGTCGCCGGCCACAAAGCCTGAGCGCAGGCCTGGCAGGTTGGAGCGCTTGGACAGGCTGTGGAACACCACGCAACGCTTGAAGTCCTGGCGCCCCAGTTCGACGCAGGCGCTCAGCAGGCCTGGCGGCGGGGTTTGTTCGTCGAAGTACAGCTCGCTGTAGCACTCGTCGGCGGCGATCACGAAGTCATATTCGTCGGCCAGGGCGATGAGTTTTTTCAGCGTTTCGACCGGGATCAGTGCGCCGGTCGGGTTGCCGGGGGAGCACAGGAACAGGATCTGGCAACGTTTCCAGATGTCCGGCGTCACGGCGTCGAAGTCCGGGTTGAAGCCATTGGCATCCAGGCATGGCAGGTAATGCGGCTTGGCCCCGGCCAGGAACGCCGCACCTTCGTAGATCTGGTAGAACGGGTTTGGGCTCACCACCAGCGCATCGTCGCCACGGTTGACCACGGTCTGGGTAAAGGCGAACAGCGCTTCACGGGTGCCATTGACCGGCAGGATATTACGCGCCGGGTCGAGCCAGCCCTTGGGCACGTTGAAACGGCGTTCGCACCAGGCGCCGATGGCCTCACGCAGCGCTGGGATACCCAGGGTGGTTGGGTACACGGCCATCTGGTCGAGATTGTCGGCCAAGGCCTTGGCCACGAATTCCGGGGATTTGTGCTTTGGTTCGCCGATGGACAGCGCAATCGGGCGCTTGTCCGGGTTTGGCGTGACGCTGCCGAGCAGGGCGCGCAGTTTCTCGAACGGGTAGGGCTGTAGCTGGTTCAGGGCGTTGTTCATGGAAGTCTCGTTCAATTCGGTTGAAAGCCTGGGGTCTGCTGGGCGCAGCGATTCTTATGTGGGAGGGGGCTTGCCCCCCGATTGCTGACTGTCAGTTGATATATTTGTAGCTGACCCACCGCTATCGGGGGCAAGCCCCCTCCCACACAAGCCCTGCTTCACAGATTAATCCGCGTATTCAAATAGTCAGGCGCGTGAGTTCGACGCCGGGTTCCTGGGTCACGCTCAACTGCTGGACGATGGCTTCCTGCAAGCGCAGGCACAGCTCAGGGTCGGACAGCGGCTGATTGTCGGCATCGGTAATGAAGAACACGTCTTCCACGCGCTCGCCGAGGGTCGCAATCTTGGCGTTCTGCAACGACAGGTCGAACTCCAGGAAGATCCCGCCGATGCGTGCCAGCAGGCCTGGGCGATCCGGAGCGCTGAGTTCCAGTACCGTGACCGGCCGTTGGGCGTCGTTGGAAATGGTGACCTGGGGCGCAAATGCAAAATGCTTGAGCTGGCGCGGCACCCGGCGCTGGATGATAGTCGGGTAGTCATCAGGGTTGCGCAGCGCCTCGGTCAGGCCTTCGCGGATCTTCTTCACTCGCGCCGGGTTGTCGCCGATGGACTCGCCTTCGGTGTCGAGCACGATATAGGTGTCTAGGGTGAACTGGCTGCTGGAGGTGATCACCCGGGCGTCATGGATGTTCAGGTTGAGCTGGTCCATGGCGGCCACGGTCACGGCGAAGAAGTCATGCTGGTCCGGGGCGTAGATGAAGATCTGCGTGCCGCCTTCGAATTCGCGCTGGGTGGTTTCCTTGATCAGCACCAACGGGCCGCCGTCGGCGGGTTGCTGCAGGATCGCGTCAGTGTGCCAGGCCACATCACCGGCGGTGTGACGCAGGAAGTAATCGTCGCCCAGTTGCGACCACAGTTGTTCCACATCGTCCGGGTCGTTGCCGCCGCGCACCAGGATATCCAGGGCGGCACTTTGGGTGCGGCGGATCTGCTCTTCGCGGTCCACCGGGTTTTCCAGGCCGCGGCGCAGGGCACGCTTGGTCTCGGTGTACAGCTGGCGCAGCAGGCTGGCGCGCCACGAGTTCCACAGCGTCGGGTTGGTCGCGTTGATATCCGAGACGGTCAGCACGTACAGGTAGTCGAGGCGGGTTTCATCGCCGACGATCTGCGCAAAGTCGTGGATCACCTGCGGGTCGGACAAGTCCTTGCGTTGGGCGGTGGTCGACATCACCAGGTGGTTCTGCACCAGCCAGACGATCAGGCGGCTGTCCCACAGCGGCAACTGGTGGCGCTGGCAGAAGGCTTCGGCATCAACCGCACCGACCTCGGAGTGATCGCCATGCCGGCCCTTGCCGATGTCGTGGTACAGGCCGGCCAGGTAGATCAGCTCGGGCTTGGGCAGCTTGGCCATTAACTTACTGGCCAGCGGGAATTTCTCCGACACCTGGGTGTACTGCAGCTTACGCAGGTGCTTGATCAGGTTCAGGGTGTGGGCGTCCACGGTATAGATGTGGAACAGGTCGTGCTGCATCTGCCCGACGATAAAACCGAATTCCGGCAGGTAGCGCCCGAGGATGCCGTAACGGTTCATGCGCCGCAGGTTGCGGTGGATGCCGATCTTGCACTTGAACAGCTCGATGAACAGGCTGGTGTTGCGGATATCGTTGCGGAAATCGTCGTCGATCAGGTGCCGGTTTTCCCGCAGCAGGCGAATGGTATCGGCGCGCACGCCTTTGATTTCCGGCTGTTGGGCCATCAGCACGAAGATTTCCAGCATGGCAAACGGCGTGCGGCGGAACACGTTGTCGTTGCGCGCCTCGATATAGCCATCGTGCAGTTGGAAGCGCGCATTGATCGGTTGCGGCGGCGCTTCGTCTTCAGGGGCCAGGATCACTTCTTCGAAGTGCTGGATGATCAGGTCGCTGAGCTGGGCAATGCTCATGACCACCCGGTAATACTGCTGCATGAAGCTTTCGATGCTGGTCTTCGCGTCTTCGCCTTCAAAGCCCAGCAGAGTGGCGATGGAGCGCTGGTGGTCGAACAGCAGGCGGTCTTCGGAGCGCCCGGCCAGCATGTGCAAGGCGTAGCGCACTTTCCAGAGGAATTCCTGGGAGGAGGCCAGCAGGGCGTTTTCGCTTTCCACCAGGAAGCCTTCGCCGGCCAGGGCGCGCAGGTTCAGGGTGCCGTACTGGCGACGCGCAACCCACAGGATCGTCTGGATATCCCGCAGCCCGCCCGGCGAGCCTTTTACGTTGGGTTCCAGGTTGTATTCAGTATCGTTGTACTTGTGGTGCCGGGCCTTTTGCTCGGCGCGCTTGGCCAGGAAAAAGTCCTTGCTCGGCCACATGTGCGCGGTGCTGGTGACTTCGAGCATGCGCTGGCGCAGGCGCTCGGGGCCGGCGATGGTGCGGCTTTCCATGAGGTTGGTGATCACGGTGAGGTCGGCGCGCGCCTCTTCGGCGCATTCATCCACCGAGCGCACGCTTTGACCGACTTCCAGGCCGATGTCCCACAACAATGTGAGAAAGCGCTCGATGGAATCGCGAAAGATCTCATGGTCGGCGCTGTCCAGCAGGATCAGCAGGTCGATGTCGGAGTAAGGGTGCAGCTCGCCGCGACCGTAGCCGCCGACCGCCACCAGGGCGATGTCGGCCTCGAAGCTCCAACTGAACTGTTCCCAGGCTTTTTGCAGGATGTTATCGACGAACCAGGCTCGGTCCTCAATCAGCCGGCGGATGTCCCGACCACTGCGAAAGCGCGCGTCGAGTACCTCGCGGGCCTGGCGGATAGCCTTCTTGAACGCGGCGATGGGGCTCGCCTTCAGGGCCAGTTCGGCCTGGAACTGGCCACGGTCGAAGAGTTCGGGATCCACCTGGGGCATCGATCGGCTTTCCTTTCTATCTATTCAGTCAGTCACAACACAGTGGGGGAAAACCTGAGCAACGTTTATGCCGATGTTGTTCCCGACGTACGCGGGATCGTGTCATCGGCGCGCAGCGTGAAGATCTCGTAGCCGGTTTCGGTGACCAGCAAGGTGTGTTCCCACTGGGCAGAGAGCTTGCGGTCCTTGGTGATGGCGGTCCAGCCGTCGCCCAGCACCTTGGTGTCGGCCTTGCCCTGGTTGATCATCGGCTCGATGGTGAAGGTCATGCCTGCTTTGAGCTCCATGCCGGTGCCGGCGCGGCCGTAGTGCAGGATCTGTGGCTCTTCGTGGAAGACCGTGCCGATACCGTGGCCACAGAACTCGCGTACCACCGAGAAGCCGTTCTTTTCAGCGTGCTTCTGGATCACTTCGCCGATGTCGCCCAGGCGGCAGCCGGGCTTGACGATCTCGATGGCCTTGTACATGCATTCCTGGGTGACCTGGGACAGGCGCTCGGCCCAGACCGGTACGTTGCCGACGTGGAACATGCGGCTGGTGTCGCCGAAGTAGCGGTCCTTGATCACGGTGACGTCGATGTTCAGGGTGTCGCCGTCCTTCAGCGGCTTGTCACCCGGAATCCCGTGGCAGACCACGTGGTTGACCGAGGTGCAGATCGACTTGGGGAAGCCCTTGTAGTTCAGCGGCGCAGGGATGGCGCCCTGCACATTGACGATATAGTCGTGGCAGATCTGGTTGAGGGTCTCGGTGGTGACGCCGGGCTTGACGTGTTCGGCAATCATTTCCAGCACGTCGGCAGCCAGTTTGCCGGCGATGCGCATGCCAGCGATGTCTTCGGCGGTTTTCAAGCTAACGGTCATACAGGCTCTCTCTAGCGCGACGCGCTGAAATCAATACGGTTTACGGGCGTGCGACAAAAGGTTGCAGAATTCGCACAAGCCACAGAAAACGCGATTCTAACAGACCATGGCGTCAAATCATGAGCCTCTGATGATCGCTTCTGTCTATAAGGTAGGGGTATGTCGGCTCTATTCAAGGGGTTACATGAAGGCGCGCTAAGGTAAATGTGATCGCGTGTTCCGTTTTTGCCGATGCTGTGGTATAAAATGCGCCGCTTTCCGGGGATACCCCGCAAAGCTTAAATCCACACACGTGTCGACACGATGACCTGGGTGCCGGAGGCCTTGATGCCGCTGGTTGGTCATTGGGATACGTGGAGGCCAAACCCGACTTACTTAAGGAACTATCATGTCCCAAGTCAACATGCGCGATATGCTGAAGGCCGGTGTGCACTTCGGTCACCAGACCCGTTACTGGAACCCGAAAATGGGTAAGTACATTTTCGGCGCGCGTAACAAGATCCACATCATCAACCTTGAAAAAACCCTGCCAATGTTCAACGAAGCGCTGACTTTCGTAGAGCGTCTGGCCCAGGGCAAAAACAAGATTCTGTTCGTCGGCACCAAGCGTTCCGCTGGCAAGATCGTTGCTGAAGAAGCAGCACGTTGCGGTTCGCCGTACGTCGATCACCGCTGGTTGGGCGGCATGCTGACCAACTTCAAAACCATCCGTGCTTCCATCAAGCGTCTGCGTGACCTTGAAGTGCAGGCCGAAGACGGTACTTTCGCCAAGCTGACCAAGAAAGAAGCGCTGATGCGCTCCCGTGACCTGGAAAAGCTCGATCGTTCCCTGGGTGGTATCAAGGACATGGGTGGTCTGCCTGACGCACTGTTCGTTATCGACGTTGATCACGAGCGCATCGCGATCACCGAAGCCAACAAGCTGGGCATCCCTGTTATCGGCGTAGTCGATACCAACAGCAGCCCGGAAGGCGTTGACTACATCATCCCAGGCAACGATGACGCAATCCGCGCTATCCAGCTGTACATGGGTTCGATGGCTGACGCTGTAATCCGTGGTCGCAACCACGTTGCTGGCGGTACCGAGCAGTTCGTTGAAGAAGCTCCGGTAGCTGCCGCTGAGTAATTAGCGCCCTGGCGTTGACTCAGTAAGCAAAAAGGGGGCTTGGCCCCCTTTTTGCCACCTCGAAAACCATTTGTCGGCAGCGCAGCTACATCATCTGTAACGTGCAGCAGCCTACAAGGGAGATTCGGGAAGAATTGATCGCCCGTTTGATCGGGTGGAATGGTTGAAAACCTATCCAAGAGGATTTTGAAATGGCAGAGATTACTGCAGCGTTGGTTAAAGAACTGCGTGAGCGTACCGGCGAAGGCATGATGGATTGCAAAAAGGCCTTGACCAAGGCCGGCGGCGACATCGAAAAAGCCATCGACGACATGCGTGCTTCCGGCGCGATCAAGGCCGCCAAGAAAGCTGGTAACGTCGCTGCTGAAGGCGCTATCGCTCTGGTTGAAGACGGTAAAGCCGCCGTTCTGCTGGAAGTGAACTCGCAGACCGACTTCCTGGCCCTGCAAGATGACTTCAAGGCATTCGTTGCTGCCAGCGTCAAGAAAGCATTCGATGAGAAGCTGACTACCGTTGAGCCTCTGATCGAAGCCCAAGAAGCTGATCGCCTGGTTCTGGTTGGCAAGGTTGGCGAAAACGTCAACATCCGTCGCCTGACTCGCGTTGAAGGTGATGTTGTCGGTGGTTACCTGCACGGCAACAAGATCGGTGTAGCTGTTGTTCTGAAGGGCGGCGACGTTGAGCTGGCCAAAGACATCGCTATGCACGTTGCTGCCAGCAACCCTGAGTTCCTGCTGCCTTCGGAAGTGTCTGCCGAAGCGATCGAGCGTGAAAAAGCTGTGTTCCTGAGCCTGAACGCCGACAAGATCGCCGGCAAGCCAGAGAATATCGTTGAAAACATGATCAAAGGCCGTATCAGCAAGTTCCTGGCTGAGGCGAGCCTGGTTGAGCAGGCGTTCGTCAAGAACCCTGAAATCAAGGTTGGCGAACTGGCCAAGAAAGCCGGCGCTGAAATCGTTTCCTTCACCTACTACAAAGTAGGCGAAGGCATCGAGAAGCCGGTCGACAACTTCGCTGAAGAAGTTGCTGCCCAGCTGGCTGCCGCCAAGCAATAAGACAGTTTTCAACTGTCGCCCGAAAGAGGCTGCCCGCTCACGCGCGCAGCCTCTTTTCAAATGGGAAGGCTGATTTTAATTGGCTTCCTTTCGGAACTGGCTTACAAAGCCGTGTTCCGATGGCGCTGTGACAGCGTCCAGCTAGAGTGAACGCAAGCCGTAAACGGCTCGCCAAGAATTTTTAAAATACGCCGCAGGAGAGATTCGCAATGGCTCAGCAGGGCAGTGGTTATCAGGCTCGCTATAAACGCATTCTACTCAAGCTTAGCGGCGAGGCCCTGATGGGCTCGGAAGAGTTCGGGATCGATCCCAAGGTGCTTGACCGCATGGCGCTGGAAGTCGGCCAGTTGGTCGGCATCGGCGTGCAGGTCGGCCTGGTGATCGGTGGTGGCAACCTGTTCCGCGGCGCGGCACTGAGTGCTGCAGGCATGGATCGGGTCACCGGCGACCACATGGGCATGCTGGCCACTGTGATGAACGCCCTGGCCATGCGCGACGCCCTGGAGCGTGCCAATATCTCGGCTATCGTGATGTCGGCTATTTCCATGGTCGGCGTGACCGATCACTATGATCGCCGCAAAGCCATGCGCCACCTGAACTCCAAGGAAGTGGTGATCTTCGCGGCCGGCACGGGTAACCCTTTCTTTACCACCGATTCGGCAGCCTGCCTGCGTGCCATCGAGATCGATGCGGACGTGGTGCTCAAGGCGACCAAGGTGGATGGCGTGTACACCGCAGACCCGTTCAAAGACCCGCATGCCGAGAAGTTCGATCATCTGACCTACGATGAAGTGCTGGATCGCAAGCTGGGCGTGATGGACCTGACGGCTATTTGCCTGTGCCGCGACCACAAGATGCCACTGCGCGTATTTAACATGAACAAGCCCGGCGCCCTGCTGAATATCGTACACGGCGGCGCAGAAGGGACTCTGATCGAGGAAGGCCAACAATGATCAACGAAATCAAGAAAGACGCCCAAGCGCGTATGCAGAAATCCCTGGAGTCTCTGAGCCATGCATTCGGCCAGATTCGTACCGGCAAGGCGCATCCGAGCATCCTGGGCAGCGTGATGGTGCCTTACTACGGCTCCGATACACCTATCAGCAGCGTTGCCAACATTACCGTTAAGGACTCGCGCACCCTGCAAGTCGTAGCCTTTGAGCGCAACATGCTGGGGGCTGTCGACAAGGCCATCCAGAGCGCCGGTTTGAACCTCAACCCGACCAACCTGGGTGAGTTGCTGCTGATCTCCATGCCGGCCTTGACTGAAGAGACCCGCAAGGGCTTCACCAAGCAAGCTCGCAGCGCAGCAGAAGACGCGCGTGTTGCCGTGCGCAACATCCGTCGCGATGCCTTGGGTGACCTGAAGAAGCTGGTCAAGGACAAGGAAATCAGCGAAGACGAAGAGCGTCGTGCCACCGCCGATATCGACAAGTTGACCAAGGATGCCGAGGCCCAGATCACCAAGGCCACGGAAGAAAAAGAAAAGGACCTGATGGCCGTATAAGGGGTCAGGACGCCTTCATGGAAAAGACCAAGCAGACTGTGCCCTCCGTGGTGCCGCGCCATGTCGCGATCATCATGGATGGGAATAATCGCTGGGCGAAGAAGCGCTTTATGCCGGGTGTTGCCGGGCATAAAGCGGGTGTCGATGCGGTAAGGGCTGTGATCGAGGTGTGTGCCGAGGCCAAGGTCGAAGTGTTGACCCTGTTTGCGTTCTCCAGTGAGAACTGGCAGCGGCCCGCCGAAGAAGTCAGTGCCTTGATGGATCTGTTCTTCAAGGCCCTGCGTCGTGAGGCCAAGCGCCTTAACGACAACAACATCAGCTTGCGCATCATTGGCGACCGCTCGCGCTTCCACCCGGAACTTCAAGCTGCCATGCGTGAGGCTGAGGCAATCACGGCTGGCGCCAACCGTTTTGTGCTACAGATCGCAGCCAACTATGGCGGCCAGTGGGATATCGCCCAGGCAGCGCAGCGGCTGGCTCGTGAAGTACAGGCCGGCCATCTGCGGCCCGACGACATCACGCCCGAACTGTTGCAAACCTGCCTGGTGACCGGTGACCTGCCGTTGCCGGACCTGTGCATCCGCACCGGTGGTGAGCACCGCATCAGTAATTTCCTGCTGTGGCAGCTGGCCTATACCGAGCTGTACTTCTCCGACCTGTTCTGGCCGGACTTCAAACACGATGCCATGCGTAATGCACTGGCCGATTTCGCTTCCCGTCAGCGTCGCTTCGGTAAAACGAGCGAGCAGATCGAAGCTGGAGCCCGGGTTTAAATGCTTAAACAACGAATCATCACGGCACTGATCCTGTTGCCGATTGCCTTGTGCGGGTTTTTCCTGCTCGACGGCTCCGGCTTTGCGCTGTTTATCGGCCTGGTTGTCACCCTGGGTGCCTGGGAATGGGCGCGCCTGGCGGGGTTCAGTGCGCAGCTGCCACGAGTGGTGTATGCCGCTGTCGTGGCTGCCTTGGCGTTTCTCTTGTACATCCTGCCGGACCTCGCGCCCTGGGTGTTGGGGGCGGCAGTGTTGTGGTGGGCACTGGCGACGTTCCTGGTGCTGACCTATCCGCGCACCAGCGGCCAATGGTCCAGCGTTGCCTGCAAGCTGGTGATTGGCTTGCTGATCCTGCTGCCGGCTTGGCAAGGGCTGGTGGAGATCAAGCGTTATCCAATGGGTAACTGGTTGATCCTGGCAGTCATGGTGCTGGTGTGGGGGGCTGATATTGGTGCCTACTTCTCCGGTCGGGCTTTCGGCAAGCGCAAGTTGGCGCCGGCGGTCAGTCCGGGCAAGAGCTGGGAAGGTGTCTATGGCGGTTTGGCGTTGACGCTGGTGATCGCGCTGGTCGTCGGGGTGGTGCGTGGTTGGGCGGCGAAGGAAATCTTCCTGGCGCTGCTGGCCACGGCCATTGTCGTGTTTGTTTCGGTGGTGGGTGACCTCACTGAAAGCATGTTCAAGCGTCAGGCGGGCATCAAGGACAGCAGTAACCTGCTACCCGGGCACGGTGGTGTATTGGATCGTATCGACAGCCTGACGGCGGCCATCCCGATCTTCGCAGTGCTGCTATGGATGACTGTTTCGTGAGCCGCCTTCAACAAGTGACCGTGCTGGGTGCAACCGGCTCGGTTGGGCTGAGCACCCTGGATGTGATTGCGCGTCATCCTGATCGCTATCAGGTCTTTGCCCTTACTGGGTTTAGCCGTCTGAGCGAGCTGTTGGCCTTGTGCGTGCGCCACGCACCGCGTTTCGTCGTAGTGCCTGAGACAGGAGCGGCGCGTGGCTTGCAGGATGATCTGCGGGCTGCTGGGCTCGCGACTCGAGTGTTGGTGGGCGAGGAGGGGTTGTGTCAGGTCTCGGCTGACGCCGAGGTGGATACCGTGGTTGCCGCTATCGTCGGTGCCGCCGGCCTGCGTCCAACCCTCGCCGCTGTAGATGCCGGCAAGAAGATCCTGCTGGCCAACAAAGAAGCGCTGGTCATGTCTGGCGCGCTCTTCATGCAGGCGGTGCGCAAAAGCGGCGCCGTGCTGCTGCCGCTCGACAGCGAGCACAACGCGATCTTCCAGTGCATGCCCGGCGACTATGCGCGTGGCTTGAGCCAGGTTGGTGTGCGTCGGATCCTGCTGACCGCCTCCGGTGGTCCGTTCCGGCAAACTCCTCGGGCCGAGCTTGAGCATGTTTCGCCCGACCAGGCGTGCGCTCATCCGAACTGGTCCATGGGGCGTAAGATCTCGGTGGATTCGGCGAGCATGATGAACAAGGGCCTGGAACTGATCGAGGCGTGCTGGTTGTTCGATGCACGGCCGGATCAGGTCGAAGTGGTCATTCACCCGCAAAGTGTGATCCATTCCCTGGTCGACTATGTAGACGGTTCGGTCCTGGCCCAGTTGGGCAACCCCGATATGCGCACGCCGATCGCCAATGCCTTGGCCTGGCCGGAGCGGATTGATTCCGGTGTCGCCCCGCTGGATCTGTTTGCAGTGGCCCGCCTGGACTTTGAAGCGCCGGACGAGCAGCGCTTTCCTTGCCTGCGCCTGGCCCGGCAAGCGGCCGAAGTGGGTAATAGTGCGCCGGCAATGCTGAATGCGGCCAACGAAGTGGCTGTGGCGGCGTTTCTCGAACGGCGCATCCGCTTTCCGCAGATCGCGAGTATCATCGAGGACGTCCTGGCGCTTGAGCCTGTCGTGGCGGTGAATGACCTGGCGGCGGTATTCGAAGCCGATACCAAGGCTCGCGCCCTGGCAGAGCAATGGTTGAGCCGCAACGCGCGTTAGTCTGTGGGCGGGTTCGAGCCTTCAGGCACTGGATTGGAATGCGGAGAAATTAGATGAGTGCGCTTTACATGATTGTCGGCACCCTGGTTGCTCTGGGTGTGCTGGTTACCTTCCACGAATTCGGTCACTTCTGGGTGGCACGTCGTTGCGGCGTCAAGGTATTGCGTTTTTCCGTCGGCTTCGGCATGCCGCTGTTGCGCTGGCACGACCGCCGTGGCACGGAGTTCGTGATCGCGGCCATCCCATTGGGTGGCTACGTCAAGATGCTCGATGAGCGTGAAGGCGAGGTACCGGTAGATCAGTTGGATCAATCCTTCAATCGCAAGACCGTTCGTCAGCGTATCGCTATTGTTGCTGCAGGTCCGATCGCCAATTTCCTGTTGGCGATGGTGTTCTTCTGGGTGTTGGCCATGCTGGGCAGCCAGCAGGTGCGTCCGGTCATCGGTGCAGTTGAGGCGGACAGCATTGCCGGCAAGGCAGGACTGGTTGCTGGACAAGAAATTGTTTCCATTGATGGCGAACCCACCACAGGTTGGGGTGCAGTCAATTTGCAGTTGGTGCGTCGCCTGGGTGAAAGCGGCACCGTGAATGTAGTGGTACGCGAGCAGGACTCCACGGCCGAGAGCCCGCGTGAGCTGGCTCTAGACCATTGGCTCAAGGGCGCTGATGAGCCTGATCCGATCAAATCCCTGGGCATACGTCCATGGCGTCCGGCCTTGCCGCCGGTGCTTGCCGAGCTGGATCCGAAAGGTCCGGCCCAAGCTGCGGGCCTGAAAACCGGCGATCGCCTGTTGGCCCTCGATGGTCAGCCACTGGGTGACTGGCAACAGGTGGTCGATCTGGTTCGTGTACGCCCTGATACCAAAATTGTGCTGAAAGTTGAACGCGACGGTGCTCAAATCGACGTCCCTGTGACCTTGTCGGTTCGCGGGGAGGCCAAGGCGGCCGGGGGTTACCTGGGTGCCGGAGTCAAAGGTGTCGATTGGCCGCCATCGATGGTGCGTGAGGTGAGTTTCGGGCCGTTGGCGGCAATTGGCGAGGGTGCGAAACGCACCTGGACCATGAGTGTGCTGACGCTCGAATCCCTCAAGAAAATGTTGTTCGGCGAGCTCTCGGTAAAAAACTTGAGTGGACCGATAACCATTGCTAAAGTGGCGGGCGCTTCTGCCCAGTCGGGTGTCGCGGATTTCCTGAATTTCCTGGCTTATCTAAGTATTAGCCTGGGGGTCCTGAATTTGCTGCCCATTCCAGTATTGGATGGGGGGCATCTGTTGTTTTATCTGGTCGAGTGGGTGCGTGGTCGCCCCTTGTCGGATCGGGTGCAGGGTTGGGGGATACAGATCGGTATCAGTTTGGTGGTCGGGGTGATGTTGTTAGCCCTGGTCAACGATCTGGGTCGACTGTAACGCTTCGCTGAATTGCGAATCTGCCGCATTTTGCGGCAGTTTGTTTATTGCCAGTTGGAATAAGAAAGGACTTCATGAAACGTCTGCTGCTAACTGCGGTTCTCACCGTATTGATGATCGCCGAAGTTCACGCCGAGTCCTTCACCATCTCCGATATTCGCGTCAACGGCCTCCAGCGGGTTTCCGCGGGTAGCGTCTTTGGCGCCTTGCCGTTGAACGTTGGGGAACAGGC
This sequence comes from Pseudomonas allii, assembly GCF_055380095.1. Lineage (NCBI taxonomy): Bacteria > Pseudomonadati > Pseudomonadota > Gammaproteobacteria > Pseudomonadales > Pseudomonadaceae > Pseudomonas > Pseudomonas allii. The sequence goes on from NZ_AP039450.1 coordinate 1,417,568, forward strand.
TGATGACCGTCGCCTGGTGGAATCCACTCGTGCGCTGTTCAAAACCGGTTTCTTTCAAGACATCCAACTGGGTCGCGAAGGCAACGTCCTGGTCATCACCGTGGTCGAGCGACCTTCCGTCGCCAGTATCGAGATCGAAGGCAACAAGGCGATCTCGACTGAAGACTTGATGAAGGGTCTGAAGCAATCCGGCCTGGCCGAAGGCGAGATCTTCCAGCGCGCCACCCTCGAAGGTGTGCGTAACGAGCTGCAACGCCAGTACGTTGCCCAGGGCCGCTACTCCGCGACCGTGGAAACGGAAGTGGTACCGCAGCCGCGCAACCGTGTCGGCCTCAAGGTCAACATCAACGAAGGCACTGTGGCGGCGATCCAGCACATCAACGTGGTAGGCAATACCAAGTTCTCTGATGACGACCTGATCGACCTGTTCGAACTCAAGACCACCAACTGGCTGTCGTTCTTCAAGAACGATGACAAGTACGCCCGCGAAAAACTGTCCGGTGACCTGGAGCGCCTACGCTCCTACTACCTGGACCGTGGCTACATCAATATGGATATCGCTTCGACCCAGGTGTCGATCACCCCGGACAAGAAGCACGTCTACATCACCGTCAACGTCAACGAAGGCGAGAAGTACAAGGTTCGCGACGTCAAGCTGAGCGGCGACCTGAAAGTGCCTGAAGACCAGGTCAAGGCGCTGTTGCTGGTGCAGAAAGACCAGGTGTTCTCGCGCAAGCTGATGACCACCACATCCGAACTGATCACCCGTCGCCTGGGCAACGAAGGCTATACCTTCGCCAACGTCAACGGTGTGCCGACGCCCCATGATGATGACCACACCGTGGACATCACCTTCGTGGTCGATCCAGGCAAGCGTGCCTACGTAAACCGTATCAACTTCCGCGGCAACACCAAGTCTGCGGACGAAGTGCTGCGTCGTGAAATGCGTCAGATGGAAGGCGGCTGGGCCTCGACTTACCTGATCGACCAGTCCAAGACCCGTCTTGAGCGCCTCGGCTTCTTCAAGGAAGTCAACGTCGAAACCCCGGCCGTACCGGGTGTGGATGACCAGGTTGACGTGAACTACGCCGTTGAAGAACAAGCATCGGGTTCCATCACCGCCAGCGTCGGTTTCGCACAGAGCGCCGGCCTGATCCTCGGCGGTTCGATCACCCAGAACAACTTCCTGGGTACTGGTAACCGAGTTTCCATCGGCCTGACCCGAAGCGAATACCAGAGCCGATATAACTTCGGTTATACCGATCCCTACTGGACTGCTGACGGTGTGAGCCTGGGCTACAACGCCTTCTATCGCACCACTGACTACAAAGACCTCGACGTTGACGTAGCCAGCTATGCAATCGACAGCCTTGGTGCTGGCGTGAACGTGGGTTACCCGATCAGCGAGACCTCGCGCCTGACGTTCGGCTTGACCGCGCAGCAGGATGAGATCAAGACCGGTGTCTACACCGTGGACGAAATCTTCGACTTCACCCGTCGTGAAGGTGACAAGTTCCTGAACTTCAAGGCGTCCGCCGGCTGGTCCGAGTCGACGCTGAACAAAGGTGTACTGGCGACCCGTGGTCATTCCCAGAGCCTGACCCTGGAAACCACCACCCCGGGCAGCGACCTGTCGTTCTTCAAGCTCGACTACCGCGGCCAGCTGTTCCAGCCGTTGAGCGACAACTACACCATGCGCCTGCACACTGAGTTGGGCTACGGCGATGGTTATGGTTCCACCAATGGTCTACCGTTCTACGAGAACTACTATGCGGGTGGCTTCAACTCCGTACGTGGTTTCAAGGACAGCACCCTGGGCCCGCGTGGTACTCCGAGCCGTGGTGTTGGTGTAACCGGTAACCAGGGCACCGTAGCGGACTCCGACAACGACCCACTGCCGTTCGGTGGTAACGTCCTGATCCAGGGTGGTGCGGAAATCCTGTTCCCGCTGCCGTTCGTGAAAGATCAGCGCTCCCTGCGTACTTCGGTATTCTGGGACGTGGGTAACGTGTTCGACTCCAAATGCGAGCAGATCCGTAACCCGAGCGGCGTGAAGTCCAACACTCAGTGTAACGACGTGAGCCTGAGTAACCTGGCAAGCTCCGTGGGCGTGGGTGTGACCTGGGTGACTGCGCTTGGCCCATTGAGCTTTGCTCTGGCCATGCCGATCAAGAAACCGGATAACGCTGAAACCCAGATTTTCCAATTCTCCCTCGGCCAGACGTTCTAAGCGTCTGACCCAAGATAACGACAACGGATTCTGTAGGAGTACATCGTGCGTAAGTTGACTCAATTGGTGCTGCTGGCAACCGTGCTGGTAGCAACCCCGGCCTTCGCCGAAATGAAAATCGCCGTCCTGAACTATCAGATGGCCCTGTTGGAATCCGATGCGGCCAAGAAATACGCCGTGGATGCCGAGAAGAAATTCGGTCCGCAACTGACCAAGCTCAAGACCCTGGAAAGCAGCGCCAAGGGCATCCAGGATCGTCTGGTCGCCGGTGGTGACAAGATGCAGCAAGGCGAGCGCGAGCGTCTGGAGCTTGAATTCAAGCAAAAGGCCCGTGACTACCAGTTCCAGTCCAAAGAACTGAACGAAGCCAAAGCTGTTGCTGACCGCGAAATGCTGAAACAGCTGAAGCCGAAACTCGACAGCGCTGTGGAAGAAGTCATCAAGAAAGGTGCCTTTGACCTGGTGTTCGAGCGTGGCGCTGTGATCGACGTCAAGCCTCAATACGACATCACCCGTCAGGTGATCGAGCGCATGAACCAGCTGAAGTAAGCCATGACCGCGACTATCAAACTCGGCGAGTTGGCCGAGTTCCTGGGGGCCGCCTTACGTGGCTCCCCGGAGAAGGAAATTACTGGGCTAGCCACCTTGCAGGAGGCTGGCCCAGCTCAGTTGAGCTTCCTCGCAAACCCCCAATACCGTAAATACCTGGTCGACAGCCAAGCCGCAGCCGTGTTGCTGAAGGCCGCTGATGCCGAAGGGTTTGTCGGGGATGCGCTGGTGGTGGCCGACCCGTACCTGGCGTATGCGCGGGTGTCGCATCTGTTCGATCCCAAACCCAAGGCCGCTGGCGGTATTCACCCGTCTGCTGTGATCGCCGATGATGCCCAGGTTGACCCTGCTGCCAGCGTCGGTGCCTTTGCGGTGATCGAGAGCGGTGCACGCATTGCGGCGGGCGTGACCATTGGTGCCCATTGTTTTATCGGTGCGCGCTGCGAAATCGGCGCAGGCGGTTGGCTGGCACCCCGCGTAACCCTGTACCACGACGTGCGTATCGGTGAGCGTGTGGTCATCCAGTCAGGTGCCGTGATCGGTGGTGAAGGCTTTGGCTTTGCCAATTCCAAGGGCATCTGGAACAAGATTGCCCAGGTCGGCGGCGTATTGATCGGCGACGACGTGGAAATTGGCGTGAACACAGCTGTTGATCGCGGGGCCCTGGCCGATACCGTGATCGGCAACGGCGTAAAGCTCGACAACCAGATCCAGATCGCCCACAACGTGCAGATTGGCGATCACACCGCCATGGCAGCCTGTGTGGGTATCTCCGGCAGCACCCGGATCGGCAAGCATTGCATGCTGGCCGGTGGCGTCGGGCTGGTGGGGCACATCGATATTTGCGACAACGTCTTCATCACCGGCATGACCATGGTCACCCACTCGATTACCGAACCGGGTGCTTATTCTTCCGGTACCGCCATGCAGCCTGCGGCTGAATGGCGCAAGAGTGCAGCACGGTTGAGGCAGCTCGACGACATGGCTCGACGTCTCAAACAGCTGGAAAAGCGTGTTGGGGACGTGACCCCTGGCGGTAATGCTTCATCAGAAGGCTGATACCATTTCCATATCAAGTGTGCACAGCCGCTAGACTGCCTCCTTGATTTGCTAGCGGGGCGTGCTTTTAGTTCGCCCGCCCCCAATCTTTATTACAGGCTTCCCCCCGAAATGATGGACATCAACGAGATTCGCGAATACCTGCCTCACCGTTACCCGTTCCTGTTGGTGGATCGCGTAGTGGACCTCAATGTCGAGGAAAAGCGCATTCGTGCCTACAAGAATGTCAGCATCAACGAACCGTTCTTCAATGGTCACTTTCCTGCGCATCCGATCATGCCGGGTGTGTTGATCATCGAGGCGATGGCCCAGGCTGCCGGTATCCTTGGTTTCAAAATGCTCGACCTCAAGCCTGCCGATGGCACGCTTTACTATTTCGTGGGCTCCGACAAGTTGCGTTTCCGCAACCCGGTTACCCCGGGTGACCAGTTGATCCTGGAAGCCAAGTTCATCAGCTGCAAGCGCCAGATCTGGAAGTTCGAATGCCAGGCCTCGGTGGATGGCAAGCCGGTGTGCTCTGCCGAGATCATCTGTGCGGAACGCAAACTATGAGTTTGATTGACCCTCGCGCAATCATCGATCCGTCGGCCGTTCTGGCCGCCGACGTTGAGGTCGGCCCCTGGTCGATCATCGGCGCAGGTGTGGAAATCGGCGAGGGGACTGTCATCGGGCCGCACGTGATCCTCAAAGGTCCGACCCGCATTGGCAAACACAACCGCATCTACCAGTTCTCCTCGGTAGGCGAAGACACCCCGGACATGAAGTACAAGGGTGAAGAGACCCGCCTGGTAATCGGTGATCACAACATCATCCGTGAAGGCGTGACCATTCACCGTGGCACCGTGCAGGATCGGGCTGAAACCACCCTGGGTGACCACAACCTGGTCATGGCCTATGCCCATATCGGCCACGACAGCGTGATCGGCAACCATTGCATCCTGGTCAACAACACCGCGTTGGCCGGCCATGTGCATGTTGACGATTGGGCGATCCTGTCCGGTTTCACCCTGGTGCATCAGTACTGCCATATCGGTGCTCATAGCTTTTCCGGCATGGGCACCGCCATTGGCAAGGATGTTCCGGCATTCGTCACGGTATTCGGCAACCCCGCCGAAGCCCGCAGCATGAACTTCGAAGGCATGCGCCGTCGGGGTTTCAGCGAAGAAGCCATCCACGCCCTGCGCCGCGCCTACAAGGTGGTTTACCGCCAGGGGCTCACGGTGGAACAGGCGTTGACCCAACTGACCGAGCCGGCAGCGTTGTTCCCGGAAGTCGCGGTGTTCCGTGACTCGATCCAGGCGTCGACTCGCGGCATCACCCGCTGATCATGGCTAATCTGCGTATCGCGCTGGTGGCCGGGGAAGCTTCCGGCGACATTCTGGGCGCAGGTCTTATGCGAGCCCTCAAGGCCCAGCATCCAGCGGTAGAGTTCATCGGCGTTGGCGGCCCGCTGATGCAGGCTGAGGGGCTTACGTCCTACTTCCCCATGGAGCGTTTGTCGGTCATGGGGCTGGTCGAGGTGCTGGGTCGCCTGCGCGAGCTGCTGGCCCGTCGCAAGCTGCTGATCCAGACCCTGATCGAAGAAAAGCCCGACGTGTTCATCGGAATCGACGCGCCGGACTTCACCCTCAATATCGAACTCAAGTTGCGCCAGGCCGGTATCAAGACGGTGCACTATGTCAGCCCGTCCGTTTGGGCATGGCGGCAGAAGCGCGTGCTCAAGATCCGTGAAGGCTGCGACCTGATGCTGACGTTGCTGCCGTTCGAAGCGCGGTTCTATGAAGAAAAGGGCGTGCCGGTGCGGTTTGTCGGGCACACTCTGGCCGACACTATTCCCTTGCAGGCGGATCGCGCCGCCGCGCGTGCCGAACTGGGTTTGCCCGACGGCCCCTTGGTTGCGTTGATGCCGGGCAGCCGTGGCGGCGAAGTCGGTCGCCTGGCCTCTGTATTCTTCGATGCCGCCGAGCGTCTGCAAGCGTTGAAACCAGGGGTACGTTTCGTGCTGCCTTGCGCGAGCCCGCAGCGTCGCGCGCAGATCGAAACGCTGCTGGAAGGGCGCAACCTGCCGTTGACCCTGCTCGATGGTCAATCGCACCTGGCCCTGGCGGCCTGTGATGCGGTGCTGATCGCTTCGGGGACGGCCACGCTGGAGGCCTTGCTGTACAAGCGCCCGATGGTCGTGGCCTACCGCCTGGCGCCGCTGACGTTCTGGATTCTCAAGCGCATGGTCAAAAGCCCTTACATCTCCCTGCCCAATCTGCTGGCCCAACGCCTGTTGGTGCCGGAGTTGTTGCAGGACGATGCGACGCCTGAGGCGCTCGCGCAGACCCTGCTCCCCTTGATCGAGGGTGGCGAAGAACAGACCCGTGGTTTCGACGCTATCCATCGCATACTGCGCCGTGATGCCTCTAACCAGGCGGCAGACGCTGTATTGACGTTGATCGGCCAGAAACAGGAGGCGATATGAGTACGCAAATGGGCCTGGATTTCAGCCTGGTTGCCGAAGCCCACGAACTGGTGGCCGGTGTTGACGAAGTCGGGCGCGGGCCTTTGTGTGGCGCCGTGGTCACGGCGGCAGTGATCCTCGATCCAAACCGTCCGATCCTCGGCCTCAACGACTCGAAAAAACTCACCGAAGCGCGGCGCGAAAAGCTCTACGACGAGATTTGCGAGAAAGCCCTGAGTTGGCACATCGCCCGGGCCGAAGTTGAAGAAATCGACGAATTGAACATCCTCCACGCCACCATGCTCGCCATGCAGCGTGCCGTGGAGGGCCTGCACATCACGCCCAAACTGGCGATGATCGATGGCAACCGCTGCCCCAGACTTGCCATGCCATCGGAGGCGGTGGTGAAGGGCGATAGCAAGGTGCCGGCGATTGCGGCGGCCTCCATTCTGGCAAAGGTCAGTCGTGATCGTGAAATGGCGGCTTTCGAATTGATCTACCCGGGCTATGGCATCGGCGGTCATAAAGGCTACCCGACGCCCGTTCATCTGGAAGCCCTGGCACGTCTTGGCCCGACACCGATCCACCGCCGCTCGTTCGCCCCGGTGCGTCAGGCTTACGAGGCGCGGGAGAGTCTCAGCGAGGTGTAGTCGCGAGGCTGATGTTTTTGCCAAGGCCCGGTACAATCCGGGCCTTGTTGCTTCCACGTATAAGAGATCACTATGCCGGCTTCATTCGTTCACCTACGCCTGCACACTGAATACTCCCTGGTCGACGGCCTGGTACGGATCAAACCGCTGGTCAAAACCCTGGTGGGCATGAACATGCCTGCGGTCGCGGTCACCGATCAGAACAACATGTGTTCCCTGGTCAAGTTCTACAAGAACGCCATGGGCGCCGGCATCAAGCCGATCTGCGGCGCCGACCTGTGGCTGTCCAACAAAGACCCGGATAACCCCCTGAGCCGCATCAGCCTGCTGGCGATGAACGGCGTGGGTTACCGCAACCTCACCGAACTGATTTCCCGTGGTTTTATCGACGGCCAACGCAATGGCTCGATTATCATCGAGCGCGAATGGGTCGCCGAGGCCAGCGAAGGCCTGATCATGCTGTCGGCCGCCAAAGAGGGCGAGATCGGCATTGCATTGTTGGGCGGCAACCCTCAAGAAGCCGAAGTGCTGGCCAAGGAATGGATGCAGGTCTTCCCCGACCGTTTCTACCTGGAAGTCCAGCGCACCAACCGCCCCAACGATGAAGAGCACCTGCACGCCGCCGTGGCCCTGGCCGACAAACTGGGCGCGCCGCTGGTGGCGACCAACGACGTGCGCTTCATCAAGAAGGAAGACTTCGAGGCCCACGAAACCCGTGTTTGCATCGGCGAAGGCCGGGCCCTGGATGACCCGCGTCGCTCGAAGAACTACAGCGAAGAGCAGTACCTCAAAAGCGCCGATGAAATGGCCGAGCTGTTCAGCGACCTGCCCGAGGCCCTGGAAAACTCCGTCGAGATCGCCAAGCGCTGCAATATCGAAGTGAAGCTGGGCAAGCACTTCCTGCCCAACTTCCCGATTCCGGATGGCATGACCATCGATGAATATTTTCGCAAGGTGTCCTTCGACGGGCTGGAAGAGCGCCTCAGCGTTCTGCTGCCCAAGGACACCACCGAAGATTACGAGGCCAAGCGCCAGGTCTATGTGGACCGGCTGAATTTCGAGCTGGATATCATCATCCAGATGGGCTTCCCCGGTTACTTCCTGATCGTGATGGACTTTATCCAGTGGGCCAAGAACAACGGCGTGCCGGTTGGCCCGGGCCGGGGGTCAGGTGCCGGTTCGCTGGTGGCCTATGTGCAGAAGATCACCGACCTTGATCCGTTGGAATATGACCTGCTGTTCGAACGGTTCCTGAACCCGGAACGGGTTTCCATGCCCGACTTCGACGTCGACTTCTGCATGGATGGCCGTGACCGTGTGATCGAATACGTGGCCGAGAAATACGGCCGCAACGCGGTCAGCCAGATCATCACCTTCGGCTCCATGGCGGCCAAAGCGGTAATCCGCGACGTGGCTCGGGTGCAGGGCAAGTCCTACGGCCTGGCGGATCGCCTGTCGAAGATGATCCCGTTCGAAGTCGGCATGACCCTGGAAAAGGCCTATGAGCAGGAAGAAATCCTGCGCGACTTCATCAAGGTCGATGAAGAAGCGGCCGAGATCTGGGAGATGGCCCGCAAGCTGGAAGGCGTGGTGCGTAACGTCGGTAAGCACGCCGGTGGCGTGGTCATCGCGCCGACCAAGTTGACTGACTTTTCGCCGATCTATTGCGATGAAGAAGGCGACGGCCTGGTCACCCAGTTCGACAAGGATGACGTGGAGGCGGCCGGCCTGGTGAAGTTCGACTTCCTCGGCCTGCGGACCCTGACGATCATCGACTGGGCGCTCAAGACCATCAACCGCGACCGCGCCAAGGTCAACGAAGAACCGCTGGATATCGCCTTTATCCCGCTGGATGACAAGCCGACCTACACGCTGCTGCAAAAAGCCGAAACCACGGCGGTGTTCCAGCTTGAATCCCGCGGCATGAAAGAGCTGATCAAAAAGCTCAAGCCCGACTGCCTGGAAGACTTGATCGCACTGGTGGCCCTGTTCCGTCCGGGCCCGCTGCAATCGGGCATGGTGGACGACTTTATCAACCGTAAACACGGGCGCGCCGAGCTGGCCTACCCGCACTCGGACTACCAGTACGAGGGCCTCAAGCCGGTATTGGCACCGACCTACGGCATCATCCTGTATCAGGAACAGGTGATGCAGATTGCCCAGGTGATGGCCGGTTACACCCTGGGTGGCGCGGACATGCTGCGTCGAGCCATGGGTAAGAAAAAACCCGAGGAAATGGCCAAGCAGCGCGGCGGTTTCATTGAAGGTTGTGCTACCAACAATATCGACGCCGACCTTGCGGGTAACATCTTCGACCTGGTGGAGAAATTCGCCGGTTACGGCTTCAACAAATCCCACTCCGCCGCCTACGGCCTGGTGTCGTACCAGACCGCGTGGCTGAAAGCCCACTACCCGGCGCCGTTCATGGCGGCGGTACTTTCGGCGGATATGCACAACACCGACAAGGTCGTGACCTTGATCGAGGAAGTGCGCACCATGAAGCTGCGCCTCGACGCACCGGACGTGAACGCCTCGGAGTTCAAGTTCACGGTGAACGATGAAGGCCGCATCATCTATGGCCTGGGCGCGATCAAGGGCGTCGGCGAGGGGCCGGTGGAGGCCATCACCGAAGCGCGCCAGGACGGTCCGTTCACGGACCTGTTCGACTTCTGCGCACGGGTTGACCTCAAGCGCATCAACAAACGAACCCTCGACGGCCTGATCCGCAGCGGCGCGCTCGACCGTCTCGGCCCGTATTTCCATGATGAGCCCAAGGCCTACCAGGCCAATATCGACCGTAACCGTGCGGTGCTGCTCGCCGCCATGGAAGAAGCGATCAAGGCGGCCGAACAGACTGCACGTACCCATGACAGCGGCCATGCCGACCTGTTTGGCGGGTTGTTCGTCGAAGAAGATGCGGATGTCTACGGTAACCACCGCAAGGCCAAGGAACTGACCCTCAAGGAACGCCTCAAGGGTGAGAAAGATACCCTGGGCTTGTACCTGACCGGCCATCCGATTGACGAATACGAAGGTGAAATCCGCCGCTTCGCCCGTCAGCGCATCATCGACCTGAAACCGGCGCGGGACACCCAGACCGTCGCCGGTATGATCATTGCCCTGCGGGTGATGAAGAACAAGAAGGGCGACAAGATGGGTTTTATCACCCTCGACGACCGCTCGGGCCGCATCGAAGCGTCGCTGTTTGCCGACGCGTTCCACTCCGCCCAGTCGTTGTTGCAGACCGATGCCATGGTGGTCGTGGAAGGGGAGGTCAGCAACGATGACTTCTCTGGTGGCCTGCGCCTGCGGATCAAGCGGGTGATGAGTATGGAAGATGCGCGCACCAATCTGGCCGAAAGCCTGCGCTTGAAGGTGAAAACCGAAGCGCTCAAGGGTGATCAGCTACGCTGGTTGGGCGACCTGCTCAAACGCCACCGTGGTGCATGCCCGGTGACCATGGAGTACACCGGCAATGACGCCAAGGCCATGTTGCAGTTTGGCGAGACCTGGCGAATCGATCCCGCTGATGGCTTGATTCAAGCTTTGCGTGACCAGTTCGGGCGAGACAACGTCTTCCTCCAATACCGTTGACGGTCAGATATGTCTGACTTCGACTAAACATTTAATCTCGACCTAAACGCGCCTCTCCCTTAAGGTAGGGCGCGAATAGACAACCGGCTGGCCAGGCACGCCCTGGCCGTCGACCCAAGACGGACGCTTATGAACCCGAATTTTCTTGATTTCGAACAGCCGATCGCTGACCTGCAAGCCAAGATCGAAGAGCTGCGCCTGGTCGGCAATGACAATTCGCTGAATATCGGCGATGAAATCTCCCGCCTGCAAGACAAGAGCAAAACGCTCACCGAAGACATCTTCGGCAAGCTGACCAGCTGGCAGATCGCGCGCCTGGCTCGCCACCCGCGCCGTCCGTACACCCTGGACTACATTCAGCACATCTTCACCGAGTTCGACGAGCTGCATGGCGACCGCCACTTCTCCGACGACGCCGCCATCGTCGGCGGTATCGCCCGCCTGGACGACCAGCCGGTGATGGTGATCGGTCACCAGAAAGGCCGTGAAGTGCGCGAGAAAGTCCGTCGCAACTTCGGCATGCCGCGTCCAGAGGGCTACCGCAAGGCGTGCCGCCTGATGGAAATGGCTGAGCGATTCAAGATGCCGATCCTGACCTTCATCGACACCCCGGGCGCTTATCCGGGGATCGACGCCGAAGAGCGTAACCAGAGCGAGGCTATCGCCTGGAATCTGCGCGTCATGGCCCGCCTGAAAACCCCGATCATCGCCACCGTCATTGGTGAGGGTGGTTCCGGTGGTGCGCTGGCCATTGGTGTCTGCGATCAATTGAACATGCTGCAATACTCGACCTACGCGGTGATCTCGCCGGAAGGTTGCGCCTCGATCCTGTGGAAAACCGCCGAAAAGGCACCGGACGCTGCCGAAGCCATGGGCATCACCGCCGATCGCCTCAAAGGCCTGGGTATCGTGGACAAAGTGATCGCCGAGCCATTGGGCGGCGCCCACCGTGACCCGGCTGCCGCCGCTGCGACCATTCGCGCGGAACTGGGCTCGCAATTGGCGATGCTCAAGAAGCTGGATAACGAAGCGCTGCTGGCCCGTCGTTACGAGCGTCTGATGAGCTACGGTCTCTAAGACCCACGCAATACCCAAATGTGGGAGGGGGCTTGCCCCCGATTGCTGAGTGTCAGTCAATGTATCCAGGGCTGATCCACCGCGATCGGGGGCAAGTCCCCTCCCACATTTGCTTTGTGTATGCTTGGTGGGCGTATTCCAGATCAGAGGCGGTAACTTGTCATGAAACCGGCTCTGCCCGCCAGACTCTTGCAAACCCTTGCCCCCTGGCGCAGCGCCCCGGCCTGGCACATTGCGTTCTCCGGCGGCCTTGATTCCACCGTCCTGCTGCACCTCTTGGCCAACCTGGCCAAAACCGAGACCTTGCCCCCCCTCAGCGCTGTCCATGTCCACCATGGTCTGCAGGTTGCCGCCGACGCGTGGCCCGCTCATTGCCAGTCGATCTGCGACAGCCTGGGCGTGCCTCTGCACGTCATGCGCGTGCAGATCCAACCCGGCGCCAGCCTTGAACGTGCTGCTCGTGAGGCGCGTTACCAGGCGTTTGCCGAGGTGGCCGGGGCAGGGGAGGTCGTGCTGACGGGCCAGCATCGTGATGATCAGGCTGAAACCCTGCTGTTTCGCCTCTTGCGCGGGGCCGGGGTGCGCGGTTTGGCGGCCATGCCGGTGCATCGCCCGTTGGCGGGTGGTCATCTGGTGCGCCCGTTGCTGGATGTCTCCCGTGCGGAACTGGAGGCCTACGCCCACGCGCATCAATTGAAGTGGATCGAAGATCCGTCCAATGCCGATCCACGGTTCTCGCGCAATTACTTGCGCCATCGCGTACTCCCAGTCCTCACCGAGCGTTGGCCCCAAGCCGTTTCGAGTCTGGCCCGGACCGCCGATCACCTCGGCGAGGCCCAAGAGCTGCTGGATGAGCTGGCGCACATGGACCTGCTGGCTGCCGATCAACCTTCACAGTTTCCTTGGCTGCCGTTGCCATCCTTGGCGCTTACCCCTTTGCGCAAGCTTTCCGATGCCCGTCAGCGCAACGCCCTACGTCATTGGCTGACGCCGCTGACGCGCCTGCCCGACAGCGATCACTGGGCGGGCTGGTATTCCCTGCGCGATGCCAAGGGTGACGCACAACCTCTATGGCGCCTGGCCGACGGCGAGTTGCATCGTAGCGGCGAACGCATCTGGTGGCTGCCCATCGCATGTTCGGAATTTTCCGACGCATCGCTGAGCTGGCCCGATCCGCAAAACCCACTAGAGTTACCCGGCAATGGCCAGTTGACGTTCACCGGCAAGGTGCCCGAAGGGCCGCTGGAGATCCGCTACCGCCAGGGCGGCGAAATCATTGAAGTACCCGGTCGCGGCCGGCGTGACTTGAAGCGCCTGCTTAACGAAAGTGGCCTGCCGGGCTTCGTCCGTGGCAGATTGCCGCTGCTGTATCGAGGCCCGCGATTGCTGGGTGCGCCCAGCCTTGCGGGACTGTGGCCGGCACCGAGTGATGACTGGCAATTACATTGGATGCCACAGACCTGCGATCAAGGTTTGAGCTGATAGCGCCTTTCCGGTAGACTACGCTCCCTTCTTGATACAACTTCTGTGGATTCGACTGAATCGCAGCAGTTGCCGATTACCAAGCAGTCTTTGCTGGGCGATTCCAAAAAATGTGTAGCGATCAACGTACCGGTGTTTCATTGCTGGTCTGTCACCACGCGGCGGTTTTTTTGAAAGGTGCACTGTGATTAATGCAGGTGATCGGGGGCTTCGGCCTTCCTTCGCTTTCCCCGGCGGCTCGGACCGCTTTAACGCAGACTTCTAGGGTTTTTCATGACGCGCTACATATTCGTCACGGGCGGTGTTGTTTCTTCATTGGGGAAAGGCATTGCCTCCGCTTCATTGGCGGCCATCCTGGAGGCGCGGGGACTTAAGGTCACCATGCTCAAGCTGGACCCGTACATCAACGTTGACCCGGGCACCATGAGCCCGTTCCAGCACGGTGAAGTGTTCGTCACCCACGACGGCGCCGAAACCGACCTGGACCTGGGCCACTACGAGCGGTTCATCCGCACGACCATGACCCAGAACAACAACTTCACCACCGGCCGTGTCTACGAGCACGTGCTGCGCAAGGAGCGCCGTGGTGACTACCTGGGTGCAACCATCCAGGTGATCCCGCACATCACCGACGAAATCAAGCGCCGCATCATCAAGGGCGCTGGCGATGCCGACGTGGCGATGGTCGAGATTGGCGGCACCGTGGGTGACATCGAATCCCAACCGTTCCTCGAAGCCATCCGCCAGTTGCGTTTCGAAGTCGGCGCCAAGCGCGCGATGCTGATGCACCTGACCCTGGTGCCGTACATCGCCACCGCCGGCGAGACCAAAACCAAGCCAACCCAGCACTCGGTCAAGGAACTGCGTTCCATCGGCCTGCAGCCGGACGTGCTGGTCTGCCGCTCCGATCACCCGATCGACATTTCCTCGCGTCGCAAGATCGCGCAGTTCACCAACGTTGAAGAACGTGCGGTGATCGCGCTGGAAGACGCCGACACCATCTACAAGATCCCGGGCATCCTGCATTCGCAAGGCCTGGACGATTTTGTGGTCGAGCGTTTCGGCCTGCAATGCGGTGGTGCGGACCTGTCCGAGTGGGAAGCCGTGGTCGACGCCAAGCTCAACCCTGAGCACGAAGTCACCATCGCCATGGTCGGCAAGTACATGGAACTGCTGGACGCGTACAAGTCGCTGATCGAAGCGATGAGCCACGCCGGTATCAGCAACCGTACCAAGGTCAACCTGCGCTACATCGACTCTGAAGACATCGAGAACCAGGGCACCGCGCTGCTCGAAGGTGTCGACGCGATCCTCGTGCCAGGCGGTTTCGGCCTGCGTGGCGTGGAAGGCAAGATCACCGCGGTTCAGTACGCTCGTGAAAACAAGGTGCCTTACCTGGGTATCTGCCTGGGCATGCAAGTGGCCGTTATCGAGTTCGCCCGTAACGTGCTGGGCTGGAAAGACGCCAACTCCACCGAGTTCGACAGCAAGAGCGGCCACCCTGTCGTGGGCCTGATCACCGAGTGGGAAGATGCCACCGGCGCCGTCGAAGTCCGCACCGAAGCCTCCGACCTGGGCGGCACCATGCGCCTTGGCGCGCAGGACTGCCTGCTGGAGCCGGGCTCGCTGGTTCACGATTGCTACGGCAAGGACGTGATCGTCGAGCGTCACCGTCACCGCTATGAAGTGAACAACAACCTGCTGCCGCAGATCAAAGAGGCCGGCCTGAAAATCTCCGGTCGCTCCGGTGACGGCGCGCTGGTTGAAGTGGTCGAGGCGCCGGATCATCCGTGGTTCGTGGCGTGCCAGTTCCACCCTGAGTTCACCTCGACGCCGCGCGACGGTCACCCGTTGTTCAGCGGTTTCGTCAAGGCAGCCCTGACGCAACACCAGAAGAAGGCGTAACCCTGATGGCCCAGAAGATCATTCGCGTAGGCGACATCGAAATTGCCAACGATAAGCCCATGGTGCTGTTCGGCGGCATGAACGTGCTGGAAAGCCGCGACATGGCGATGCAGGTCTGTGAAGAGTACGTCAAGGTCACCGAGAAACTCGGTATCCCCTACGTGTTCAAGGCCAGCTTCGACAAGGCCAACCGTTCGTCCGTGACCTCCTATCGCGGGCCGGGTCTTGAAGAAGGCATGCGGATCTTCCAGGACATCAAGCAAGCCTTCGGCGTGCCGATCATCACCGACGTCCACGAGCCTGAACAGGCTGCCGTGGTCGCCGAGGTGTGCGACATCATCCAGTTGCCGGCCTTCCTGTCGCGCCAGACCGACCTGGTCGTCGCGATGGCCAGGACCGGCGCTGTGATCAATATCAAGAAAGCCCAGTTCCTCGCACCCCAGGAGATGAAACACATCCTGAACAAGTGCGTGGAAGCGGGTAACGACCAGTTGATCCTCTGCGAGCGGGGTTCGAGCTTCGGCTACAACAACCTCGTGGTGGACATGCTCGGTTTTGGCATCATGAAACAGTTCGAATACCCGGTGTTCTTCGACGTGACCCACGCGCTGCAAATGCCGGGTGGTCGCGCCGATTCCGCGGGCGGGCGCCGTGCCCAGGTGCTGGACCTGGCGAAGGCGGGCATCAGCCAGTCCCTGGCCGGCCTGTTCCTGGAAGCCCACCCGGACCCGGACAACGCCAAATGCGACGGCCCCTGCGCCCTGCGCCTGGACAAGCTGGAGCCGTTCCTGGTCCAGCTCAAGCAGTTGGACGAACTGGTCAAGAGTTTTCCGACGGTAGAGACCGCGTAAGCGTCGTTTCTCCGGTAGACTTTCCCACGCTTTACGCTCAGGCCTGCGGGCCTGGGCCTTGTCGCCTGCAAGCCTGCCCCGTTGTTCCACCCTTGCGGTCGGTCAAAAGATTCCCTTCAGCTGCGTCGTTTTCGTCAACTTTGGAGTGTTTACAACAATGGCAAAAATCGTCGACATCAAAGGTCGTGAAGTTCTCGACTCCCGTGGCAACCCCACCGTCGAAGCCGACGTGCTTCTCGATAACGGCATCATCGGCAGCGCCTGCGCGCCGTCCGGTGCTTCTACCGGTTCGCGCGAAGCGCTGGAACTGCGTGATGGCGACAAGAGCCGTTACCTGGGCAAAGGTGTACTGAAAGCCGTAGCCAACATCAACGGCCCGATCCGTGACCTGTTGCTGGGCAAGGACCCGCTGGACCAGAAAGCCCTGGACCACGCGATGATCAAGCTCGACGGCACCGACAACAAAGGCAGCCTGGGCGCCAACGCCATCCTCGCCGTGTCCCTGGCCGCTGCCAAGGCCGCCGCACAGGACCAGGACCTGCCGCTGTACGCGCACATTGCCAACCTGAACGGCACCCCGGGTGTCTACTCGATGCCGGTGCCGATGATGAACATCATCAACGGCGGCGAGCACGCCGATAACAACGTCGACATCCAGGAATTCATGGTGCAGCCGGTCGGCGCCAAGTCCTTCTCCGAAGGCCTGCGCATGGGCACCGAGATTTTCCATCACCTCAAGGCTGTGCTGAAGGCCCGTGGCCTGAGCACTGCGGTGGGTGACGAAGGCGGTTTTGCACCGAACCTGGCGTCTAACGAAGATGCACTGAAAGTGATCTCCGAAGCCGTGGCCAATGCTGGCTACAAGCTGGGCACCGACGTGACCCTGGCCCTGGACTGCGCGGCAAGCGAGTTTTACGAGGACGGTAAGTACAACCTGTCCGGCGAAGGCCAGGTGTTCAACTCCGAAGGTTTTGCCGAATACCTGAAAGGCCTGACCCAGCGCTATCCGATCATCTCGATCGAAGACGGCCTGGACGAGTCCGATTGGGACGGCTGGAAAATCCTCACCGACAAGATCGGCGAGAAAATCCAACTGGTGGGCGACGACCTGTTCGTGACCAACACCAAGATCCTGAAAGAAGGCATCGATAAAAAGATCGCCAACTCGATCCTGATCAAGTTCAACCAGATCGGCACCCTGACCGAAACCCTGGAAGCCATCCAGATGGCCAAGGCTGCGGGCTACACCGCCGTGATCTCGCACCGCTCCGGCGAAACCGAAGACTCGACCATTGCTGACCTGGCCGTGGGCACCTCGGCTGGCCAGATCAAGACCGGTTCCCTGTGCCGTTCCGACCGTGTTTCCAAGTACAACCAATTGCTGCGTATCGAAGAGCAACTGGCTGGCAAGGCCAAGTACAACGGTCGCGGCGAGTTTCGCGGCTGATCGCTAGTTGATGGTGAAACATGGTAAAAAGTCGGCGGATTGCGTCGGAAAACTCACGACAGTGTGGATTTCGACGCTAATCTGATGGCTATCAAGCACAAGCCTGGTTTTTCCAGGCTTCGTGCTATCAGTTGCTGCAAAAGTTTTGCATGGCGGTCTTTTTTCACTGGATACCCGATATTCGATGCGCAGTCCCAATTGGTTGTTCCTCGTCTTGCTCTTGTTGCTGGCTGGCCTGCAGTACCGCCTATGGGTGGGTAATGGCAGCTTTGCGCAGGTAAAAGACCTGACCCAGCAAATTGCCGACCAGCACGCCGAAAACGAACGCCTGCTGGAGCGCAACCGCGTCCTCGATGCCGAAGTGCTTGAGCTGAAAAAAGGTACGGAGACCGTGGAAGAGCGGGCTCGTCATGAATTGGGCATGGTCAAGGAGGGTGAAACCCTCTACCAGTTGGCCCAATGAGTAGCCGTTTGCCGGCCTTCTGGGCCGTGATTCCTGCCGCGGGCGTCGGTGCCCGTATGGCTGCGGACCGTCCCAAGCAATATCTGCAACTGGGCGGGCGCACTATTCTCGAACACAGCCTTGGCTGTTTTCTTGACCATCCAGACCTTAAAGGGTTGGTGGTCAGTCTTGCTGTTGATGATCCTTACTGGCCCAACCTGTCATGCGCCAACGACCCACGCATCGTGCGTGCGGATGGCGGTGACGAGCGTTCGGGGTCTGTGCTCAATGCGCTGCTGCAACTCAATGCCCTGGGCGCCAGCGATGACGATTGGGTGTTAGTGCACGATGCGGCACGGCCGAACCTGAGTCGTGATGATCTCGACAAGTTATTAAGCGAGCTGGCGAACGATCCTGTGGGTGGTCTGTTGGCCGTACCGGCCCGCGACACCCTCAAGCGCGTCGACAAGCATGGCCGCGTGGTCGAGACCGTCGATCGCAGCTTGATCTGGCAGGCTTATACGCCGCAGATGTTCCGCCTGGGGGCTTTGCATCGTGCCTTGGCCGACAGCCTGGTGGCGGATGCCGTCATTACCGACGAGGCGTCGGCGATGGAATGGTCCGGCCAGGCGCCGCGCCTGATCGAAGGGCGCTCGGACAATATCAAAGTGACCCGACCCGAAGATCTGGAATGGCTACGCTTGCGGTGGGTCAACCGCAGGTAATCCGCGATACCGTGTCGACCTCATCGGGGGCAAGCCCCGTCCCACATTGAAAGGCGTTCCAAGTGTGGGAGGGGGCTTGCCCCCGATGAGGCCCGTCCAAACAACCCACAGTCAACTGCTGTACTCCGGCCTTTCAGCCAGCCCCTCCTTCAAGAAGTCCACCAACTTCCTGACCTTCGGCGACAAATGCCTCTGCTGTGGATACAACGCCCACACCGCCGTATTCGGCGGCTGATGCGCCTCCAGCAGCGACACCAGTGCCCCACTGTGCAGATGCTCCAGCACGTAATAGTCCGGCAACTGGCACAACCCGACGCCCTGTAGCGCCGCATCCAACACCGCTTGCCCACTGTTGCAGCGCCAGTTTCCCTGCACGCGCTGGGAAAACTCCCGCCCATCCTGGGCCAGTTGCCAGATATCCGAGCTGCCGATCAGGCAGTTATGCCGGCTCAATTCCGACAGGCTATGTGGCCGACCATACCGAGCGAGGTAAGACGGCGACGCACACAGGTACATGCGCCTCGGCGCCAGTCGGCTGGCGACCATGCGCGAATCCTGTAAACGCCCCAGGCGGATCGCCAGGTCGAGGCCTTCGTGCACCAGGTCCAACTGGCGGTTGCTCAGCTCGATATCCACCCGCAACTGCGGATACAGCCCCATGAACCGGGTGACCAGCGGCACGATAAAGCGCTCGCCATATGCCACGGCACAGGTCATGCGCAACATGCCCTTGGGCTCGCTGGTGAGATCGCCCACCGCACGCAGCGCTTCTTCACGCCCGTCCTGCAGGCGTTGGCAGTGTTGCAGGAACGTCTGGCCGGCCTCGGTCAGCGTCACCTTGCGCGTACTGCGGTACAGCAACCGGGTTTGCAGGCGTTCTTCCAGGCGCGCCACCTGCCGGCTGATATGGGAGGACGACACCCCAAGCCGTTCCGCCGCCGCCGTGAACTGGCTGCATTCGGCTACCGCGACAAACTCATCGATACCTTCCCAGCGGTTCTCAAGCACGGCGATTATCCCTGTACAGCAATAAAGTTTTGCTTTTGCCTGGATTATTCATCAGTCAGCTATGTTTTACACTCGCTGTCTCAGTTTTCA
The DNA here is from genome assembly GCF_055380095.1 of Pseudomonas allii. Taxonomy (NCBI): domain Bacteria; kingdom Pseudomonadati; phylum Pseudomonadota; class Gammaproteobacteria; order Pseudomonadales; family Pseudomonadaceae; genus Pseudomonas; species Pseudomonas allii. Next base: position 1,437,123 of record NZ_AP039450.1, read on the forward strand.
ACTCCCTGGAGAAACCCGGATGATCAAGTCCCGTGCCGCCGTAGCCTTCGAAGCCAAGAAGCCCCTCGAGATCGTCGAAGTGGATGTCGCCATGCCCAAGGCCGGTGAAGTGCTGTTGCGCGTGGTCGCGTCCGGCGTATGTCATACCGACGCCTACACCCTGTCGGGCGCCGACCCGGAAGGCATCTTCCCGTCGATCCTCGGCCATGAGGGCGGAGCGGTGGTTGAAGCGATCGGTGAGGGTGTGACCTCGGTGGCCGTGGGCGATCACGTCATCCCGCTTTACACCCCGGAATGCGGCAAGTGCAAGTTCTGCCTGTCGGGCAAGACCAACCTGTGCCAGGCCATCCGTTCCACCCAGGGCAAAGGCCTGATGCCGGACGGCACCACGCGTTTCTCCTACAAGGGCCAGCCGATTTTCCACTACATGGGCACCTCGACCTTCTCCGAGTACACCGTGCTGCCGGAAATTTCCGTGGCCAAGATTCCTAAAGAGGCGCCGCTGGAAAAGGTCTGCCTGCTCGGTTGCGGCGTCACCACTGGCATCGGCGCGGTCATCAACACCGCCAAGGTCAAGCCAGGCGATACCGTAGCCATCTTCGGCCTCGGCGGTATTGGCCTGTCGGCAGTGATCGGTGCGGTTAAAGCCAAGGCAGGTCGCATCATTGCCATCGACATCAACCCGGCCAAGTTCGAAATCGCCAAGCAACTGGGTGCGACCGATTGCATCAATCCGAAAGACTATGACCGCCCGATCCAGGACGTGATCGTCGACCTCACCGACGGCGGCGTGGACTTCTCCTTCGAATGTATCGGCAACGTGCAACTGATGCGCGCCGCCCTCGAGTGCTGCCACAAAGGCTGGGGCGAGTCGGTGATCATCGGCGTGGCCGGTGCCGGCCAGGAAATCGCCACCCGTCCATTCCAGTTGGTGACCGGTCGCGTCTGGCGCGGTTCGGCCTTCGGTGGCGTACGTGGCCGCTCCGAGCTGCCAAGCTACGTGGAAATGGCCCAGACCGGCGAGATCCCGCTGGACACCTTCATCACCCACACCATGGGCCTGGAAGACATCAACAAGGCGTTTGACCTGATGCATGAAGGCAAGAGCATTCGTACCGTCATCCACTTCTGAGGTCGGCCATGAGTCTGGAAAACCTGTCGTGCCAGAAGAGCTTCGGCGGCTGGCATAAACGCTACAAGCATCATTCCGATGTGCTCGGTTGTGACATGGCCTTCGCTGTCTACCTGCCGCCGCAAGCGGAGCAGGGCGGTAAATTGCCAGTGTTGTACTGGCTGTCCGGTCTCACCTGCACCGATGAGAACTTCATGCAGAAGGCCGGCGCCCAGCGCATGGCTGCCGAGTTGGGGCTGATCATCGTCGCGCCGGATACCAGCCCGCGTGGTCCGGGTGTGCCGGGCGACCCGGATAACGCGTGGGATTTCGGCCTCGGCGCCGGCTTCTATCTGAATGCCACCCAGGAACCCTGGGCCAAGCACTATCGGATGTATGACTACGTCGTGCAGGAATTGCCGGGGTTGATCGAAGCGCATTTCCCGGCATCGGATAAGCGCGGCATCAGCGGCCACTCCATGGGCGGCCACGGTGCGCTGGTGTGTGCCTTGCGTAACCCTGGACGTTACCTGTCGGTGTCGGCGTTTTCGCCGATCAACAACCCGATGGATTGCCCATGGGGCCAGAAAGCCTTCTCCCGCTACTTGGGGGAAGAGCGTTCCAAGTGGCGCGAATGGGACACCTGTGTACTGATCGGCGAAGCCTCGGAAAAGCTGCCACTGCTGGTGGACCAGGGCGACCGCGACGATTTCCTCGCCGTGCAACTCAAGCCTGAAGCCCTTCAACAAGCGGCCAAGGCAGCCAACCATCCGCTGGAACTGCGCCTGCAACCCGGCTACGACCACAGCTACTTCTTTATCGCCAGCTTCATCGAAGACCATTTGCGACACCATGGCCGTGCTTTGCTCGGTTAATGTGAGGCAAAAGTAGGTAGAATCACGCCCTGAATTAAATCGGGGCGTTTTTTTATGCGTATTGGCCACGGCTACGATGTGCACCGTTTCGCTGAAGGCGATTTCATCACCCTGGGCGGCGTGCGCATTGCGCACCACCATGGTTTGCTGGCTCATTCCGACGGCGACGTCGTGTTGCACGCCTTGAGCGACGCCTTGCTCGGCGCGGCGGCGTTGGGCGATATCGGCAAGCACTTTCCGGACACTGACCCGACCTTCAAGGGCGCGGACAGCCGCGTACTGCTGCGCCATGTGGTCGGCCTGATCCACGGCAAGGGCTGGAAGGTCGGCAACGTCGACAACACCATCGTGGCCCAGGCGCCAAAAATGGCCCCGCATATCGAGTCGATGCGCGCGCTGATTGCCGCCGACCTGCAAATTGAATTGGATCAAGTCAACGTGAAAGCCACCACCACCGAAAAGCTCGGGTTCACCGGCCGTGAAGAGGGCATTGCCGTGCACTCCGTTGCCTTGTTGCTGCGCGCATGAATGACCTGCAACTGCTGGGCCCGCGAGCCTATGGCGATGCCTTGGGCAGCGCGGTACTGAAGGCGACGGCTGAAGACTTCCAGGTCGACGAGGTGCTGGACATTCCGCTGACCGGTGAAGGCGAACACCTGTGGTTGTGGGTGGAAAAACGCGGCCTCAATACCGAAGAAGCTGCGCGGCGTATCGCCAAGGCGGCCGGCGTGCCGTTGCGTACCGTCAGTTATGCCGGGCTCAAGGATCGCCAGGCGTTGACCCGCCAATGGTTCAGCGTGCAACTGCCGGGCAAGGCCGACCCGGACATGAGCGCGGCAGAAAACGACACGCTCAAGATTCTCAAGACCGGTCGCCACAAGCGCAAGCTGCAGCGCGGTGCGCATTCGGCCAATGGGTTCACTTTGCGCCTGACGCAGTTGGCCGGTGATACCGCCGCCATCGATGCTCGGTTGCAACAGATTGCCCAACACGGCATTCCCAACTATTTCGGTGCCCAGCGCTTTGGCCACAATGGCGGCAATGTCGTGGACGCTCGCGAGTGGGCCGCCCGCAAAGCCTTGCCGGAGCAGCGCAATGTGCGTTCGCGGTTGCTGTCCACCGCCCGCAGCTTTTTGTTCAACAAAGTGCTGGCCGCGCGGGTGGCCGATGGTTCGTGGCAACGTGCCCAGGTCGGCGACCTGCTGGCGTTTACCGACAGCCGCAGTTTTTTCCCGGCTGGCGAAGCGGAATGTAGCGACCCGCGCCTGGCTATTCTAGACCTGCACCCGACCGGGCCGCAGTGGGGCGAGGGCGACTCGCCTGCCAGTGGTGCAAGCTTCGAGCTGGAACAGGCGGTTGCCGCCGGTGAAGCCGACTTGCGTGATTGGCTGGTGAATGCCGGCCTGAGCCAGGAACGTCGCATTCTTCGACTGCCCATTGGCGGTTTGACGTGGCATTATCCCTCGCTGGACATTCTGCAATTGGAATTCGTCCTGCCGGCCGGATGCTTCGCCACTGTGTTGGTGCGCGAGCTTGTTGATCTGGTGCCGGTGGGGCAGACGGACAACCCATGCGTATTCTGATATCAAACGATGACGGTGCCACCGCACCCGGTCTTGCCGCGCTCTATGCTGCGCTGCAGGATTATGCCGAGTGCGTGGTGGTTGCCCCCGACCAGGACAAGAGTGGCGCCAGCAGTTCGCTGACGCTCGACCGTCCGCTGCACCCGCAAGTCCTGGCCAATGGCTTTATCAGTGTGAACGGCACGCCTACCGACTGTGTCCACCTGGCAATCAACAGCCTGCTGGACAAGGCGCCGGACCTGGTGGTGTCGGGCATCAACCTCGGTGCAAACCTGGGGGACGATGTGCTGTATTCCGGGACCGTGGCGGCGGCCCTTGAGGGGCGCTTCCTGGGCCGTACCGGGTTCGCCTTTTCGTTTGCCTCGCGGCAACTGGATAACCTGGCAACCGCCGCGCATTTCGCGCGCAAGCTGGTGGAGGCCCATGGCTCTCTGGACCTGCCACCGCGTACGGTGCTAAACGTCAATATTCCCAACCTGCCCCTCGACCATATTCGCGGCATCAAGCTGACGCGCCTGGGCCATCGTGCCCGTGCGGCGGCGCCGCTGAAGGTTGTCGACCCGCGTGGCAAGGAAGGCTATTGGATCGCAGCGGCAGGTGATGCTGAAGATGGCGGTGAAGGCACGGACTTTCATGCGGTGATGCAAGGCTATGTGTCGATTACCCCATTGCAATTTGATCGCACCTTCAGCGACGCCTTCAGTGGTCTCGATGGCTGGCTGGAGGGGCTGCGCTGATGGGCCGTGAACAAGACGACTTGCTGCGCCGGGGCATCGGAATGACGTCCCAGCGAACCCGCGAACGCCTGATCCAACGCCTGTACGAAGAAGGTTTGTCCAACGCCCAGGTGCTGGAAGTGATCCGGCGCACGCCTCGCCATCTGTTTGTCGATGAAGCCCTGGCCCACCGTGCCTATGAAGATACGGCGCTGCCCATCGGCCACAACCAGACCATCTCCCAGCCGTACATGGTGGCGCGCATGAGCGAGTTGCTGCTGGCGGCGGGGCCGTTGGACAAGGTGCTGGAAATCGGCACCGGCTCCGGCTACCAGACTGCCGTGCTGGCGCAACTGGTGGAGCGGGTGTTCTCGGTCGAGCGCATCAAGGTGCTGCAAGACCGGGCCAAGGAGCGCCTGGTGGAGTTGAACTTGCGCAACGTGGTATTCCGTTGGGGCGATGGATGGGAAGGCTGGCCGGCGCTGGCGCCTTACAACGGCATCATCGTGACCGCCGTGGCCACCGATGTTCCGCAAGCGTTGCTCGATCAACTTGCCCCCGGCGGACGCCTGGTGATCCCGGTAGGCTCCGGCGAAGTGCAACAATTGATGCTCATTATCCGTGAGGATGAAGGCTTTTCCCGGCATGTGCTGGGGGCCGTGCGTTTTGTGCCGTTGCTCAATGGGCCGCTGGCCTGATCATTTGTTCGCGGGCAGTGAATTCTGTTGGCGGGGATGTGTCTTACGGCGGGGTCTATCGAGTCAACATGATCGGGAGTCGGAATTAAACGCGATGAATGTTTCGTTTCCGGCGTGTGACGGTAAAACTCCAATGCCCAGTTATACTTGCGTCATATTTCTAGCCTGATACAGGCGTTCATGTTCAGCCACCACAAAGGGAGCGGCGGGTGAGTCTCACAGGTCTTGCGCAGCGTATGAGTAAAACAAGCTTTCATCGACTGGTGCTTGGCCTCGTCTTCAGTTCCGTGCTGGTCGGCTGCTCCAGCTCGCCAAGCAGCGGCGCACGGGTGGTTGACCGTAACAATGCCGTACCGCAAAAGCCGACGGTGACCACCGGGCAATACGTGGTGCGCAAGGGCGACACCTTGTTCTCGATTGCCTTCCGGTATGGCTGGGACTACAAGGCGCTCGCAGCCCGTAACAATATTCCTGTGCCCTACACGATACATCCAGGCCAGACGATTCGCTTCGACGGTCGTACCGGTTCAACGCCTACGACAGTTGTGACAAACACCGGATCCTCCCCGTCGTCTTCGAGCAAAACGACCATCATCACCCGGCCTGCAGGTACCGCCACACCGGCCCCTGCGAACAAGCCGGCACCCGCGCCGTTGCCACCTGCCGGGCCTGCGCCGACCGGTTGGGGATGGCCCTCAAACGGAGTGCTGATTGGAAAATTCTCTTCAAACGGTAGTTTGAATAAAGGCATTGATATCGCCGGAGATTTGGGACAGCCTGTTTTAGCTGCGTCTGATGGGACAGTGGTGTACGCCGGGAGTGGTTTACGGGGCTACGGCGAGCTGGTCATCATCAAGCACAGCGACACCTACGTCAGTGCTTACGGTCACAACCGCAGGCTGTTGGTTCGGGAGGGGCAGCAGGTCAAAGTCGGACAGACAATTGCCGAAATGGGGTCAACTGGTACAGACCGGGTGAAACTGCACTTTGAGATTCGCCGTCAAGGGAAGCCTGTAGATCCACTGCAATTCCTACCCCGTCGTTGATGTGTTGCACAGCCTGTTCCCTCACGTAGAAGGAACAGGCTCCAGCGTTGCCAAGGATAAAGGCGCCGCTTGAGCTTGAGGTCGAACTCACCAAAGGACTATAACAATGGCTCTCAGTAAAGAAGCGCCGGAGTTTGACATCGACGATGAGGTTCTCCTGATGGAGACCGGTATCGCTACGGAATCGATGTCGAATGAGGGACCTGCTGTACCTTCAGTTCGCACCAAATCCAAGAACTCCACCGCGTTAAAGCAACACAAGTACATTGACTACACTCGGGCGCTCGATGCGACCCAGTTGTACCTCAATGAAATCGGCTTTTCCCCTCTGCTGACCCCCGAAGAAGAAGTCCATTTTGCACGCTTGTCGCAGAAGGGCGATCCGGCTGGGCGCAAGCGCATGATTGAAAGCAACCTGCGCCTGGTGGTGAAAATCGCCCGACGCTATGTCAATCGTGGGCTGTCCCTGTTGGACTTGATCGAGGAAGGCAACCTGGGCCTGATCCGGGCGGTGGAGAAGTTCGACCCTGAGCGGGGCTTCCGCTTTTCGACCTATGCCACCTGGTGGATTCGCCAGACAATCGAACGGGCGATCATGAATCAGACCCGTACGATCCGGTTGCCGATCCATGTGGTCAAGGAGCTCAACGTCTACCTGCGGGCAGCGCGTGAGCTTACCCAAAAACTCGATCATGAACCTTCGCCCGAAGAAATCGCCAACCTGCTGGAAAAACCGGTAGGGGAGGTCAAGCGCATGCTGGGCCTTAACGAGCGTGTGTCTTCGGTCGACGTCTCGCTGGGTCCGGACTCGGATAAAACCCTGCTGGACACCCTGACCGATGATCGTCCTACGGATCCTTGCGAGCTATTGCAGGACGATGATCTGTCCCAAAGCATTGATCAGTGGCTGTCTGAGCTCACGGACAAGCAGCGTGAGGTGGTGATTCGCCGCTTCGGCCTGCGCGGCCATGAGAGCAGCACCCTGGAGGATGTAGGCCTGGAGATCGGCTTGACCCGTGAGCGGGTGCGGCAGATCCAGGTAGAAGGGCTCAAGCGCCTGCGCGAGATCCTGGAGAAGAATGGCTTGTCGAGTGAGTCGTTGTTTCAGTAACGACCCAGCTTTAATGCTTGAATGTGGGAGGGGGCAAGCCCCCTCCCACATTGGTTTTATGCAAAGTCTTATAGGAGGCAGAGGGCCAAATCCCAGGCATAAAAAAACCCCGCTTTTAAGGGCGGGGTCTTTTCGACTAAGTCAGTACAAGTTAGATAACTTGAACTTCTTCAGCTTGCATGCCTTTCTGACCGCGGGTAGCGATGAAAGAAACCTGTTGGCCTTCTTTCAGGCTTTTGAAGCCGTCGGATTGGATAGCTTTGAAGTGAACGAACAGGTCGTCACCGGATTGTGGAGTGATGAAGCCGAAGCCTTTTTCATCGTTGAACCACTTAACGGTACCAGTTTGGCGATTAGACATGGTGTATCTCCTTGGACAAAGTTAACTGCGACTCAGGAAAAGCCCTGGCCGAGACTGAGTGCAAAGAGCAGGAAAAATTCTTGGAGATGGTTGGATCGAAATTCAACATATCGTGTAGAGATTCTCAGTGACACAAGCAGCACAGTGGCGCCACCTTAACCCTTTTTCCGGAACGTGCCAATGGTATTTCCGAAGGTTTCTCCATTTTCGTGACTGGCGGTGGTGTTTGCGGTCACCTTGCACGGCAATATGGGTCCCGGCCCCGCTGGCTGTGGCTTATAGCAGCAGGTGCGTTCATCAAGAAAAGCCGCGTGGCCTTTGAACCCCAACGCCGGCCCCGGTAAGATGCCCCACAGAATTTTTCCACCTCGCTATTCAGGACACCCGCCATGAGCATCAAATCGGACAAGTGGATTCGCCGCATGGCGCAAGAACACGGCATGATCGAACCGTTCGTCGAGCGCCAGATCCGTGGCCAAGGCGATGCCCCGGTGATTTCCTACGGCGTTTCCAGCTACGGCTACGATGTGCGCTGCGCCGATGAGTTCAAGGTGTTCACCAACATCAACTCGGCGATCGTCGATCCGAAGAACTTCGACGAAAAGAGCTTCGTCGACGTCAAGAGCGACGTGTGCATCATCCCGCCCAACTCCTTCGCCCTGGCGCGCACCGTGGAATTCTTCCGTATCCCACGTGACGTGCTGACCATCTGCCTGGGTAAAAGCACCTACGCGCGTTGCGGCATTATCGTTAACGTGACGCCACTTGAGCCGGAGTGGGAAGGCCACGTGACCCTCGAGTTCTCCAACACCACCACCTTGCCGGCGAAGATCTACGCCAACGAAGGCGTGGCACAGATGCTGTTCCTGCAGTCCGACGAGGCCTGTGAAGTGTCCTACAAAGACCGTGCCGGCAAGTATCAGGGCCAGCGCGGCGTCACCCTCCCACGCGCTTGATCGAAAGGTCTTACACGTAAAGGGAATTAGTCTGCGGAAAGTGACTCTATCTAGGTGTACTGCCTCGGCGCGTCTAAAGCGCGCCGGGCCACGCTTGAGGAGTACCTTATGAAGCTCGACCCGCGAATCAGCGCAGAACTTGCCCGGCTTGAACCCAACCAGATTGGCGTTCTGGCCTGGTCCCTGATGGCCGACCCCGCATACGGGGGCGGCATCCCCGGCCAACCCGAGCCGGACTACCCGCAACCCACAGAACCTGGTGAGCCGACTTTGCCGGACGAGCCACCACCCGCACCTGTGGCTTGAAACCTAGCCCACCGGCCACACCTGCTGATCGCCGACCACAAAGAGTCGGTGGTCATCGGCCTGCTCCACCGCAAAGCCACCGGTAAACGCGCCAAACGCCGGCAACAAACTGACCCGCGTCCCGATCTGAAAGCACGGCAGCCGCAGGCTTTGCCGGCCCTTGCCACGCAAGCGATACACCGGATGCACATGCCCCGCCAGCACGTGGTGGCTGGGATGGGCATCCGGTTCATGCTGCAAGGCAAAGGGGCCCATCAGCAGCGGTTCCGGCACCACTTCAATCTTCAGGTCCGGCGGTGGGTCACCGGCGCGTTTATCGTGATTACCGCGCACCAGGGTCATGGGCAACGAGGGATGACGCTCGCGCCAAGCCCGCAACGCGCCCAGTGTGCCGCTGGCGTGGGAGCCGGGGCCATGCAGGAAGTCGCCAAGAAAGATCACCTGCGCGCACCCATGCGACGCGAGCAGCCGGTCCAGCCGCTCCAGATTGGCAGTGGTGGTTCCTTGCGGCACCGGCTGCCCCAGGCTGCGGTACGCCGAGGCCTTGCCAAAGTGCGCATCGGCAATCAACAGGCACCCGCGCGCAGGCCAGTAGATCGCCTTGTCTGCCAGCAACCACAATTGCTCACCTTCCAGCGTTATCGAACAGACCATCAGCGCTTCCCGTTATCCGCGACCTTTTCCAGGTCCTTGACCATTCGCGCAATGCGCTCCGAGAGTTTTTCCGAACTCATGCTTTCGCGCATCCGCTCGACCAGCAGCGGAAAAGCCAGGGGAGTCGGCCGTTCGATCCGGTGCAGGTCCAGCTTCAGCGCCGACAGATGACGCAACGTCGCTTCCAGCCGACGAATATCCAACTCATCGCGCAGGACTTCTTCCCCGGCCTGGGCCAGTAACAGGTTCTGTGGGTCATACTGCTTGAACACCTCGAAGAACAGACCACTGGACGCCTGCACCTGCCGCGTACTTTTCGGTGCGCCGGGGTAGCCGGCGAACACCAGCCCGGCGATGCGTGCGATCTCACGAAAGCGGCGCAGGGCCAGTTCCCCGGCATTCAGGCTGGCGGCCACGTCTTTCAGCAAGTTCTCAGGACTCAGTAGCGCGTCATTCAACAACACCGGCCAATCCACAGGCGTGGCGCTCAACAACTCCAGCCCGTAATCATTCACGGCAATCGAGAACGTCACTGCCTGCCCCTGGCTCACCCGCCACGCCAACAGGCTCGCCAGCCCCAGGTGCACCTGGCGCCCGGCAAACGGATAAAGAAACAGGTGCCAGCCCTCCCGTGATTTCAGCGCTTCGGCCAGCAGATGCTCGTGTGTCGGCAGGCCGGACCAGCGCAACTGCGTCTGCAAGAGGGGTTGCACCGCGCGCATCTCCGGGCCTTTAAAGTGCCCGTGCGCCGCTGCATCAAAACGCTCCACCACCGCCTGGGCCAGCTCGTTGGAAAGCGGCATGCGCCCGCCATTCCAGCGCGGCACGGCGGCTTTTTTGGCGGTGCTGCGACGCACGTAGGCGGTCATGTTTTCCACGCGCACCAGCTCCAGCAGGCGCCCGGCGAACAAGAAGCCATCACCGGGCTTGAGTCGTGCGATAAAACCTTCCTCGACACTGCCCAGGTTCTTGCCGCCACCGCCCTTGCTCCAGTACTTCAAATGGATGCTCGCGTCACTGACGATGGTGCCCACGCTCATGCGGTGTCGGCGCGCCAGGCGGGCATCGGGGACGCGCCAGATGCCCTGTTCGTCCGGCTCCACGCGGCGGTAATCCGGATAGGCGGTCAGCGACAGTCCGCCATGGCGCACAAACCCCAGGGCCCAGGCCCAGTCTGCGTCCGTGAGGTCGCGGTACGCCCAGGCTCCGCGCACTTCCGCCAGCAGCGCATCCGGCGTAAACCCACCGCCCAGCGCCATGCTCACCAAATGTTGTACGAGTACATCCAGCGGTTTGTACGGCGATTCCCGCGCTTCGATGCGTCGCTGGGCAATTGCATCCTGGGCCGCCGCCGCTTCCACCAGTTCCAGGCTGTGGGTCGGCACCAGCGTCACCCGCGAGGGCCGCCCCGGCGCATGCCCCGAGCGCCCGGCGCGTTGCATCAGGCGTGCAACACCTTTGGCCGAGCCAATCTGCAACACGCGCTCCACCGGCAGGAAGTCCACCCCCAGGTCCAGGCTGGAGGTGCACACCACGGCCTTGAGTTGGCCGTCCTTCAACGCCCGTTCCACCCAGTCGCGGGTCTCTCTGGACAATGAACCGTGATGCAGGGCAATCACCCCAGCCCAGTCGGGCCGGGCGTCCAGCAACGCCTGGTACCAGATTTCCGACTGCGCCCGGGTATTGGTAAACACCAGGCAACTGCTGCTGCTTTCGACCTCGGCCACCACCTGGGGCAACATCTTCAAGCCGATATGCCCGGCCCAGGGAAAGCGCTCGGTAAGCGGCGGCAGCAAGGTGTCGACCTTCAGCTCTTTGGCCGTTTGCCCCTGTACATTGATCCCGTCGCCTTGTGGGACCAACACCTCCAAGGCGTGGGATTGATTACCCAAGGTCGCTGAAATGCCCCACACCATCAACCCCGGATGCCAGCGCCGCAGCCGCGCCAGCGCCAGTTGCAACTGCACGCCGCGTTTGTTGCCGATCAATTCATGCCATTCATCGACGATCACCATGCGCACGTGCGCCAGGCTCACCTCGCTGTCGGCGCGGGCCAGCATCAGGGTCAGGCTTTCCGGGGTGGTCACCAAGGCGGTGGGCTGGCGCCGTGTCTGGCGGGCGCGCTCGCTGCTGCTGGTGTCGCCGGTGCGCAGGCCGACGCTCCAGGGAATCTGCAGGGCTTCCAGCGGTGCTTCGAGGGCGCGTGCGGTGTCGGCCGCCAGGGCACGCATGGGCGTGATCCACAGCACCGTCAGCGGTTCAGCGGGCGGTTTGCGTTTACCCGTCACGGGCGGGCGAGTGATGGCAAAGCGATTGAGCGCCGCGAACCACAGCGCGTAGGTCTTGCCGGCGCCGGTGCTGGCGTGCAGCAATCCCGACTGGCCGCCCTTGACCGCCGCCCACACCTCTTTCTGAAAAGCGAACGGCTTCCAGCCTTTGGCGGCAAACCACTGTTTGGCGAAGTCGATGGGTTTTGCCATGGGGCGGCGCAACTCTGGAAGGTCTATTCCACAGACCTTCCAGCGCGCGCAAAGGTTTACTTCAAATTGCCACTCAGGAACTGCTGCAAACGCTCGCTCTTCGGATTGCCCAGCACATCCTCCGGCGCGCCTTGCTCTTCCACCAGGCCCTTGTGCAGGAACAGCACCTGGCTCGACACCTTGCGCGCAAAGCTCATCTCGTGGGTCACCATGATCATGGTGCGACCTTCCTCGGCCAGGCCCTGGATCACCTTCAACACTTCGCCCACCAGCTCCGGGTCTAGGGCCGAGGTAGGCTCGTCGAACAGCATCACCTCCGGCTCCATCGCCAGGGCGCGGGCGATGGCGACGCGTTGCTGCTGGCCGCCGGACAGGAACGCCGGGTATTGATCGGCCACGCGCGCCGGCAGGCCGACCTTGTCGAGGTAGCGACGGGCACGGTCTTCGGCGTCCTTCTTGCTGCAACCCAGCACCCGGCGCGGAGCCATGGTGATGTTTTCCAGCACGCTCATGTGGCTCCACAGGTTGAAGTGCTGGAACACCATGGCCAGGCGTGTGCGCAGGCGCTGCAATTCGGCGTCATCGGCCACGCGCATGCCGTGGCGGTCGCTGACCATGCGGATCGGCTGGCCATCGAGGGTCATGGCGCCGTCGTTGGGGGTTTCGAGGAAGTTGATGCAGCGCAAGAAGGTGCTCTTGCCCGAGCCGCTGGCGCCGATCAGGCTGATCACGTCGCCGGTCCTGGCCTTGAGCGAAACACCTTTGAGCACCTCATTGTCGCCATAGCTTTTATGCAGGCCTTCAACGGTCAATTTGTACATGGGGCGTGCATCCTCAAGGCGAAAGTAGATAGCCGCTGCGATAGGCCTCGGTGCCTGCGACATGGCCGATGACCATCCCGGCAGTGGCCATGCGGCGTAGCGAACGGGCGTAAAGCAGGCCGGCCTTCTGGCAGTGCACGGGCGTTACGCGGTCGGTAATGGGGTCGATGATTTCGGCGATCAGTTGCCCGGCTTCCAGGTATTCGCCGGGCAGGGCGCTGAACACCAGCAGGCCGCCTACCGGCGTCGCCACCGGTTCAACGCCGGCCAGCGGCGTGGCGGGGTAGGGCAGGTCCGGCAGTGGTGCGACGTCGCCGGCAATGGCGCCGAAGTGAATCAGGTAATCGATGATCGCCTGGCAGTCCAGCGCCGCCAGGCCATGGTTGACGTCACCTTGGCCGCGCAACTCGACGGTCACCGAAAAGCTGCCCATGGGGATTGGGAAGCGCTCGCCGAAGCGTTGCTGCAACTGCCACCACACCAGGGTGAAACACTCATCGAAGGATTGCCCGCCGGAGTCGGTGGCGAGCAAATTCGCCTCCGAACCGATGTACCGCGCCAACGGTTCCACCTGTGGCCAGGCTTCGGGCGTGGTGTACAGATGCGCCACGGCTTCGAAGTCGCAATGCAGGTCCAGCACCATATCGGCGTCGCAGGCCAGACGTTGCAGGACCAGGCGCTGGGACTGCAGTTGGGTGTCGGCGCTTTGCATGGCAAGGGCGCGGGACAACGCGGCGCGGATCAGTTCGACATTGCGCTGCGGATCGTCCCCGAGCAACGCCTCGACCTGGTCACCTACCGCTTCACTGAGGTCGACAAACAGGCGATTGAAGTTCTGCCCGCTTTCCAATTCGTAGCGGCCCAGCGGGATATCCATCAACACCTGTTCCAGGCCCACCGGGTTGGCGATGGGCACCAGCACGATCTCGCTGCGCAGGCGCCCGGCCGCTGCCAACTTCGTCAACTGCACCTTGAGGTGCCAGGCCACCAGCATGCCGGGCAGTTCGTCGGCATGCAGCGACGACTGGATGTAGATCTTGCCTTCGGCCTGTTCCGGGCCGAAGTGAAAACTGTGGATCTGCCGCGCCGTGCCGGGCACCGGCGCGATCAACTCATGAATCTGATGCCGCATGAACGCTCCTTAATGGCTCGGCCCGAGAAAGGCCAGCCAACGGCGCTCCGCCAGACGAAACAGACCGACCAGGGCAAAGGTCACGGTCAGGTAGATCAGCGCAGCGATACCGAATGATTGAAAGGTCATGAAGGTGGCCGAGTTGGCATCCCGCGCCACTTTGAGGATGTCGGGAATCGTCGCGGTGAAGGCCACCGTGGTCGAGTGCAGCATCAAAATCACTTCATTACTGTAGTAGGGCAGCGAGCGACGCAGCGCCGACGGCATGATCACGTAGGCGTAGAGCTTCCAGCCGCTCAAGCCGTAGGCCTTGGCCGCCTCGACTTCGCCGTGGGCCATGCTGCGGATCGCGCCGGCGAAAATCTCTGTGGTGTAGGCGCAGGTGTTGAGGGCGAAGGCCAGGATGGTGCAGTTCATCGCATCGCGAAAGAACGCATCCAGCAGCGGTTGCTCGCGCACGGCGGCGAGGCTGTAGATACCGGTGTAGCAGATCAGCAGCTGGATATAGAGCGGCGTGCCCCGGAACAGGTAGGTGTAGAACTGCACCGGCCAGCGCACCAGGCGCTTGCGCGACACGCGGGCGATGGACAGCGGGATCGACACCAGAAAGCCGATGACCAGGGCGGCGCTGAGCAGCCACATCGTCATGGCCAGGCCGGTGATGTGCTGGCCGTCGCTATAAAGGAAGGGGCGCCAGTATTCCTGCAAGAGTTCGATCATCGTACGGCCTCCCGGGCGCCGGCGGAGTAGCGACGTTCAAGGCGGCGCAGGACGAAGTTGGATGCGCTGGTGATCAACAGGTAGATCAACGCGGCGAGGACCAGGAAGTAGAACAGTTGATAAGTGCTCTTGCCGGCATCCTGGGCGGCCTTGACCAGGTCGGCCAGGCCGATGATCGACACCAGGGCCGTGGCCTTGAGCATCACCATCCAGTTATTGCCGATACCCGGCAGGGCAAAGCGCATCATTTGCGGGAAGGTCACGTAGCGAAACCGCTGCCCGCGCTTGAGCCCATAGGCCGTGGCGGCTTCCAGTTGTCCGCGCGGTACCGCGAGGATCGCCCCGCGAAAGGTCTCGGTGAAATACGCCCCGTAGATAAAGCCCAGGGTGATCACTCCCGCGCTGAACGGGTCGATCTCGATGTATTCCCATTCCATGAAGTCGGTCAGGCCGGTGAGCCAGGTTTGCAGGCTGTAGAAAATCAGCAGCATCAGCACCAGGTCGGGTACACCGCGAATCAGCGTGGTGTAGAGCTGCGCGGGGATGCGCAGGAAGGGCAGGCTGGAGAGTTTGGCGCTGGCGCCGAGCAGGCCCAGCAACACGCTGACGGCCAGGGACAGCACCGACAACTTGATGGTCATCCAGGTGCCTTGCAGCAACAGCGGGCCGAAACCCTTCAGGCTGAGCGCGCTCAACCCGAGGGTTTGCAACAATTCTTCGAACATAAATCAGGACCTATGGCGATAAAAAAGCGCCCCTCCAGGGAAGGGCGCTCCAGGCATTATTTGCCGCTGTACAGGTTCAGATCGCCAAAGTGTTTCTTCTGGATGGTGGCGTAGGTGCCATCATCGTGTAACGCTTTGATACCTTTATCCAAAAGCGCCTTCAGTTCAGTGTTACCTTTTTTGATACCGACGGCGGTTTTCGATGGCAGCAATGGGTCGTCGATGGCCGCGCTGACTTCATAACCAGCACCGGCCGGCGACTTCAGGAAGCCCAGTTCGGCTTGCAGCATGTCCTGCACGGAGGCGTCGAGACGGCCGGAGGTCAGGTCGGCGTACACCTGGTCCTGGTTGGCGTAGGCCTTGGTGGTCACACCGGCTTTATCCAGCACGGCCTTGGCGTAGGCTTCCTGGATGGTGCCCTGCTCGTAGCCTACGGACTTGCCCTTGAGAGACTCAGGTGTCGAGTAGCCCGCGCCTTTCTTGAACACCAGCGAGGTCGGGCCGGAGAACAGTTCGCTGGAGAAGTCGATGGCCTTTTCACGCACCGGGGTCACGGTCATGGACGAAATCACGCCGTCGAACTTGTTGGCCTTGAGGCCCGGAATCATGCCGTCGAAATCGCTTTCGACCCACTTGCACTTCACTTTCAGCTCGGCGCAGATCGCATTGCCCAGGTCGATATCGAAGCCCACCAGGCTGCCGTCGGCGGCCTTGGATTCGAAGGGCGCGTAGGACGGATCGACACCAAAACGCAGTTCCTTGTATTCCTTGGCCGTGGCTACACCCGCGGCCATGCACAGAGCCAGTGCAGAAAGGGTCAGCAATGCTTTTTTCATTATGTAATCCCTGGAAACCAAGATAAGCGCTTGTGGCGCGTTTAGGACTGTTACTGAACGGTGTCAGACGGATCACAAGTAGCAATTTCTGCACCATAGTTCCGGATGTAGTTCCGAATGAGCGTTTTAAAAGGTGGGACAAGGGAGATCTGAGTGTAGGAGATGCCCGAAAATGGGCGCAGAAAAATGAGCGCACCATTTCGAGTCATAAAGAAATTCAAATGTGGGAGGGGGCTTGCCCCCGATAGCAATGGACCTGCCGACTCATCTGTTACTGACCCACCGCTATCGGGAGCAAGCCCCTTCCCACCTGTTGATCGGCGTCAGGCCAGCAGGTCTTGCAAGGTGGCAAGGCTGTCGGCCTCATCCACCGTTTTATCCTGCCGCCAGCGCAACATTCTTGGAAACCGCACCGCAATCCCGCTCTTATGCCGTTTGGACAGGGCAATGCCCTCGAACCCCAGCTCAAACACCAGGCTCGGCGTGACACTGCTCACCGGGCCGAATTTCTCCACGGTGGTCTTGCGCACAATCGCGTCGACCTTGCGCATTTCTTCATCGGTCAGCCCGGAATAGGCCTTGGCAAACGGCACCAGTGAGCGTTCACTGCCGGGCGGGCCGTCCCACACCGCGAAGGTGTAGTCGCTGTAGAGGCTGGCGCGCCGGCCATGGCCGCGCTGGGCGTAGATCAATACTGCGTCGACGCTGAACGGATCGACTTTCCACTTCCACCACACGCCCATGTCCTTGGTACGGCCGACGCCGTACAGGCCATCGCGAGCCTTGAGCATCATGCCTTCTACTCCGAGGCTGCGAGAGGCTTCACGCTGTTCGGCCAGTGCTTCCCAGGTGGTTGCGGTCAGCAGTGGTGAGGCGAGCAGTGCCGGTTGGTCGCACTGGTTGACCACCTGCTCAAGCTGGGCGCGGCGTTCGGCCTGGGTGTGGTTGCGCCAGTCCTCACCCCGATGTTCCAGCAGGTCGTAGGCCAGTACCGCCACCGGCGCATCCTCCAGCACTTTTTTGCTCAAGGTCTTGCGGCCTATTCGCTGTTGCAGCAGGGCGAAGGGTTGTACTGCCCCCTTCCACACCACGATTTCACCGTCGATCACTGTGCCATCGGGCAAGCCGCTCACCAGGCTATGAAGTTCGGGAAAACGTTCGGTGACCAGCTCTTCGCCACGGGACCAGATCCACAGGCGGCCGTCGCGCTTGACCAGTTGCGCACGGATGCCGTCCCACTTCCATTCCACCTGCCAGTCGGCGGGGGCACCGAGCAGCGCGTCGAATTGCTCCACCGGTTGCGCCAAGCCATGAGCCAGAAAAAACGGATAAGGCTGGCCGCCCCGTTGTGCATGCTCGTCGGACGATTCGGCGGCGATCAGCTTGAGGTAGCCCTCAGCGGTCGGACGATTGGACAGGTCGGTGTAGCCCACCAACCGCTGCGCCACACGCTTGCTGTCGAGCTCGGCCATGGCGGCGAGGGCACGGGTGACCAGCAGCTTGGACACGCCCACGCGGAAGCTGCCGGTGATCAATTTGATGCACACCATCAGGCTCGGTTGATCCAGTTGCGCCCACAACGCCGGCAGGCGCTCAGCCAATTCCAGGGGAGGCAAGCCGCGCAACGGCAGGAGTTTTTCCTCCAGCCACACGGCCAGGCCGTCCTCCGAGGTGTAGGTAGATTCCGGTAGCAGCAGAGAAATCGTTTCTGCCAGATCGCCCACTGACTGGTAGCTTTCCTCGAACAGCCACGGCTCGATGCCGGACGCTTCTGTGGCCATGTCCCGCAGCAGGCGCGTCGGCACCAGTTGCCGTGGCCGTCCGCCGGACAGGAAATACACGGCCCAGGCGGCATCTTCCGGCGCGGCATCCCGGAAGTAGGCTTGCAACGCAGCCAGCTTGGCATTGCTGGAGGTGGTGGCATCGAGGTTGGCGTACAGCTCGGCAAAGGCCTTCATGCGCCAGCCTCTTCTTCGTCATCGCCGTATTCGGTGGTAAAGCCCTGGGCATCCAGGCCTTTTTCCCGTAGATGGCGCACCAATACGCCGACGGAACCGTGGGTGACCATCACCCGCTCGGCGCCGGTCTGCTCGATGGCCCACAACAGCCCGGGCCAGTCGGCGTGGTCCGAGAGCACAAAGCCCCGGTCGACCCCGCGTCGTCGACGGGTGCCACGCAGGCGCATCCAACCGCTGGCGAAGGCGTCGCTGTAGTCGCCGAAGCGCTTGATCCAGCTACTACCGCCGGCGGATGGCGGGGCGATGATCAGCGCTTGGCGCAGCAATGGGTCGGTCTTGTTGAAGTCGCCGGCGTAGAGGGTTTCAGGGATATAAATGCCGGCCTCGCGATATACCCGGTTCAATGGCTCGACCGCGCCGTGGCTGAGGATCGGGCCGATGCTGGCGTCGATGCCATGCAGGATGCGCTGGGCCTTGCCGAAGGAGTAACAAAACAACGCGCTGGCTTTGCCGACGGCGATGTTCGCCTGCCACCAGTCATTGATCCCGGCGAAGATCTGCGCCTGGGGCTGCCAGCGGTAGATGGGCAGGCCGAAGGTGGATTCGGTGATAAAAGTGTGGCAACGCACCGGCTCGAACGGCGCGCAGGTGCCATCGGGCTCGACCTTGTAGTCGCCGGACGCGACCCAGACTTCGCCCTGGTACTCCAGGCGCACCTGGGCCGAGCCGAGCACATGCCCGGCCGGGTGAAAGCTCAGGGTGACGCCGTGGTGCACCAGTGGCTCGCCGTAGGCCAGGGTCTGCAGGTTGATGTCCTGGCCCAGCCTGGAGCGCAGGATGCCTTCGCCGGGGGCGGCCGCCAGGTAGTGCTGGTTGCCGGTGCGGGCGTGGTCGCCGTGGGCGTGGGTGATGACCGACCGTTCTACCGGGCGCCAGGGGTCGATGTAGAAATCTCCGACGGGGCAGTAGAGGCCTTCGGGGCGGGCGATGACAAGGTCCATGGGGTGACCTGGGGAGGTGGGCTTGTTACTTATGAGGCGGGGCTGAGCTGAGAAGTTCTATCGGAGTGCATGCAGTCCAAATGTGGGAGGGGCGGTGCGACGATTCGACTTGCCCCCGATTGCGGTGGGTCAGTTGCACCTTGGCTGGCTGATACACCGCTATCGGGGGCAAGCCCCCTCCCACATTAGATCCAGGTTTTTCATGAAAAGCCGGGTTATTTACCGGGTGTCAGGGTCAACCGGGCCTTCCCATACACCTTCTCGAAGTTCTGCGGTTGCATCGGGAAGCTCAGGTATTGCGCCTTGAGCGACGGGTCGATGCCATTGGCATAGTTCGGGCTGGCCGGGTTGCCGGACTGGCCGATGCCACCCTGGCCCATCATTGGCTCCACCTGGCCGAAGTCGACGATCAGGCGCAGCGCGGGCACCTGGGTGGTGGCGAAGTCCTGGCCCCAGTTGTAGGGCGCCGGGTTCAAGGTGTTGTGGTCGCCACCGGAGGCCAGCGGGCCGCGAATGACTTGGCCACTGGTGTTTTTCCAGGTAGTGGTGTGCAGCTTGCCCCACTGCCAGGCCTTGTGGTCGGCACCCAACTGGCTGTCGCCGGCGCTGATCGCAGCGGCCAGGCTGCGGGCGAGGATCGCCGGTTTGTCTTCCTTCTGTGGCGTACGCACGTCATCCCAGAACGGGCTGTCTTCGCGGCCCAGTAGATGATCGGCCTGGGCTGCGTAGGACAAGCCGGCGTTGCTGACAAAGGCTTTCCAGCTGGCGCTGTTTTCCGGACCCAGCTCGTCGAGGAAGATCTGTTTGGTGCTCTCCTGCAGGAACAGTTCGTAGAGCGCCGCATCGGCAGAGGTGGACACCAGGCGACCATCGAACGCCATCAGGCGATTCAACGCTTCACGGGCCTTGACCTGTTCCGCCGCCGGCAGTGCGTCAATCGCCTGTTTCAGCGGCTGGGCCATGCCCGGCGCCTGGAACATGCTCTTGAGCTTGGCGGCGAAGGTGGTGGTCTGGTCGTACTGCATGGCGATCATGCTGCGGCTGTCGTGCTTGCCAGCGTTGGCCAGTTGCGCCAGACGCTCGCTGCGCTCCGGGGCGTCCCAGGAGTTGGACAGTTGCATGCCATAGCCACGCGGCGCGGTGCGCTGGTTGGCGGTGCCGATCCAGCCTTGGGCCGGGTCCTGGTCATAGGGATGCAGCATCGCGTCGGCGTAGCCATCCCAGTCAAACCGCGTGTCCCAGCCCGGCGACGGCAGCAAGCCTTCGCCTTCGCGACGGTTGGGAAAGCGGCCGGTGACTTGCCAGCCAATGCTGCCGGCGTCGGCGAAGATCATGTTCAGGGCGATGGCGCGGATTTCCCGGGTCGCGTCCGACGCTTTGCCGATGGATTGTGCGCGGGACAGGTCGAAGAACGCGTCCAGGCTCTTGTCGTCCTTGAAGTCGGCGGTTTGCAGGGCCAGGCCCAGACCGGTAGTCAACGCCTGACTACTGTTGAGCAGGGCGCCGTGACGGGTTTCGTACACCACCTCGCGGATCGAGCGTTGGCCCTTGACGAAGAAGGTTTCGTTACGCACGCCCGCCGGCAGCCATTTTCCGTTGTTCTCGTAGTACAGCGCGTTGCCCTGGCGCTTGACCTTCTCCAGGAACAGGTCCTGGGTGTCGCCCTTGACCGTGCTCATGCTCCACGCGACTTTGCCGTTGAAGCCGGACAACAGTGTCGGCAGGCCGGCAATCGAAGCGCCGGCGGCCTGGTATTTCGGTGCACGGATCTGTACGTAGCTCCACGGCGACGGTGCCTGCGGCTGGGCGGCGAGGTCGCCTGCCAGCAGGCTTTTACCGCTGCGGCTGCGCTGCGGGGCGATGGCCCAGTTGCTTGAGGTGGTGACTGCCAGGGCGTTGAGGCTGCTCAGTTGCTGGCTGACCGCGTCCAGCCCGGCCAGGCCGGTGATCTGGCCCAGGTTCACACCCTTGAGTTTTTCGGCCTCGGCCAGCGGGATCGCTTCGTCCGGCGCGCTGGGGGTGAGCCAGGCGAGTTTGTCGATGCCAACTTTCTGCGCCAGCACCAACGACGAAATCTCTTCCTGCAGGTTGGCCGACTCGCTGAAATTCAGCAGGCAGAACAGCAGCGCCGAATCTTCCGGCTTCCAGTACTCGGGCTTGTAGCCGGTCTGGGCCAGGTCCGGCGGCAGCTTGTCGCGGTAGCGGAACAGGTAGGCGTTGACGCCGCGCGCATACACTTCAAAGAAGCGCTTGAGGCGCGGGCTGGAGGCATTGTAGAGCTCGCCGGCGCTTTTCTTCAGGTTGACCGCGCGCATGAAACGGTCGGCATCCAGCACCTCGGGCCCGGACATCTCCGCCAGGCGGCCCTGGGCGAGCAGGCGCAGGGTGACCATCTGGGTGATGCGATCACTGGCGTGCACATAACCGAGGCTGAACAGCGCGTCGTGGAAGGTGTTGCTTTCGATCAACGGCATGCCCTGGGCATTGCGGCGTACCGATACATTCTGCGCGAGGCCTTTGATCGGCTGTACACCGGCAACCGGCGGCAGGGTGTCCTGGGTGCTCTGGAGCTGGCAACCGGCCAGGCTTAACGCACTGGCCACTGCCGCGGCAACGCCGAACCGGGGAAGAAAATGTGAGAGGGCTGGCGAGGCCATGGCAAAGCTCCTGCGGGGGGTAGCGTCAGTAAAGGCGCTACGTTAGTGAGCGCGGCGAAACGACGCAAGCGGGAGTTTGGGTTAAGCGTTAGATCTTGAGTCTTGCACGAATCAGTGTGGGAGCGAGTAAGGCTTCAATTCAGGATTTGGGCGGGTTCACTTTCTGCACCAGTTCATACGCCCGGACCGTCGCCGGCCGTTCCTTGATGCTGTTGAACCAGCGATGCAGGTGTGGGAAATCTTCCAGGCGCTGGCTCTGCCATTTGTGGGAAACAATCCAGGGGTAGATCGCCATGTCGGCAATGCTGTAGGCCTCACCCGCGACGAATGCACGATCTGCCAAACGTCGGTCGAGCACCCCGTAAAGGCGTGCGGTTTCATCCACGTAGCGTTTGATCGCGTAGGGGATTTTTTCCGGGGCGAACTGGCTGAAGTGATGATTCTGCCCCGCCATCGGGCCCAAGCCGCCCATCTGCCAGAACAGCCATTGCAGCACTTCCTGGCGGCCACGCAGGTCTTTTGCAATGAACTGGCCGGTTTTTTCCGCGAGGTACAACAGGATCGCGCCGGATTCAAACAGCGAAATCGGTGCGCCGCCGTCGGTCGGGGTCTGGTCGACGATGGCCGGGATGCGGTTGTTGGGAGCGATCTTCAGGAAGTCAGGTTTGAACTGTTCACCCTGGCCAATGTTGATCGGGTGCACCTTGTAGGGCAGGCCGGCTTCTTCCAGGAACAACGATATTTTGTGGCCGTTGGGGGTGGTCCAGTAATACAGGTCGATCATGAAGCTCTCCAAAAGTGGTGATGCTTGAACGGATGCCTGTAGGTATAGGTAATGTTGGGCGTGCGAAAATTCAATTAAACATTTGCGCATACCCTTAGAAGCCAATCAGAAAGCGCCATCCACCAACACCTGCAGCGACTGCTCTGAACAGCGCTCGATGCGCGCCCGCACGCGATACACCTCGGCAAACAACAGCGGGTTGAGCACGTCTTTAGCCGCGCCGCTGGCGTACAAGCGACCTTGGCGCAGCACGGCGATATGGTCGGCGAAACGTGCGGCAAGGTTGATGTCGTGTAACACCACCACGGCGATCAGGTTGTGTTCGCGCACCAGCCCACGCACGCACTCCATGACTTTCAATTGGTAGTTGAGGTCGAGGGCGCTGGTGGGTTCGTCCAGCAGCATCACTTGGGGGCGCCGTGCAATCAGCTGCGCGAGGCTGACCAATTGGCGTTGGCCGCCCGACAGCGTGCTTAACCACTGATCGGCCAGATGGGCGATGCCAATGCGTTGCAACGCTGCAAAGGCTTCGCGCAGGCAGGCGTCGTTGGACAATGGGATGCCGTCCACACTCGCTACGCGCAAGGCGGCAATCACGCTCTCCATTACGCTGAGGCTCAGGCCCGGTGGCAGGTTCTGCGGCATGTAGGTCACGCGCCGGGCGCGTTCGGCCACGGACATGGCCGACAGGTCGAGGTCACCCAGGCTTACGACGCCATGCATCTTTTCCAGCCCGGCCACGGCGCGCAGCAAGGTGGACTTGCCGGCGCCGTTGGGGCCGATCAGGGCAGTCAGGCTGCCGGGCGGCAAGGTCGGCAGGCTCAGGTCATGCACGATCTGCCGGCGGCCATAACTCACATTGGCGTTGTGTACGCTCAACCCTTGGCTCATAACTGCCTCCCACGCTTGAACACCAGCACCACGAAAATCGGCACCCCCACCAATGCGGTGACGATGCCCACCGGCACGATCACACCCGGCATGATCAGCTTGCTGGCAATCGACGAAAGCGCCAGCAGCAGCGCGCCGGTCAGGGCGCTGGCCGGCAGCAGGAAACGTTGATCTTCGCCCACCAGGATCCGCGCGATATGCGGACCCACCAGGCCAATAAAGCCGATGGTGCCGACGAAGGCCACGGCGGTGGCTGACAACAGGCTGATGCGCAACAACGAGAAAAACCGCAGGCGTTTCACGTCCACGCCGAAGCTTTGCGCGCGGTCTTCGCCCATGCGCAGCAGGGTCAGGCGCGGTGCGGCGGCGAAGGAAAACGGCAGCACCACCACGACCACCAGCGCCAGGAGGCCGAGCTTGTCCCAGTTGGCCCGGGTCACGCTGCCCAGGGTCCAGAACACCAGTTGTTGCAGCACATCTTCGGTGGCCACCAGTTGCAACAAAGCCACCACCGCGTTGCAACTGAACACCAGGGCGATGCCGAACAGCACCAGGCTCTCTACGCCGGCGCCCCGCAGGCGCGACATGGCTTGCAGCAAAAACACCGAGGCGGCGGCGAAGATGAACGCCGAAATGGAAATCGCCGTATTGGCCGACACCCACAGGGTCGTCACCGGAAACACAATCACCAGGGATGCCCCCAGCGCCGCCGCCGACGACACGCCCAAGGTAAACGGGCTGGCCAGCGGGTTGTTCAAGATCGCCTGCATCTCCGCCCCGGCCAGCGACAACGTACAGCCCACCAGTATCGCCATCAACGCGTAGGGTAGGCGCACGTTCCAGATGATCACCTGGTCGGTGGCGCTGAGGTGGGACGGGTGCACAATCCCGTCAAGCAAGGCCGGCAGGCCCATGCCGGACGGGCCGCTGGCCAGGTCCACCAGCAGGGCGCAGACCAGCGCCGTGCCGAGCAGCGCCAATAGCCAGGCACGCCGCGCCAGCAGGCGGCGATAGCCGTGGGTGGCGGACGCGAGGTCGAGGGTTTGCGTGGTCATTTAGAGGTGTCGATCCAATAGGCGCCCTGCAACGGCATCCCCAGGAACTGCTGGTTGATCTGTTCCATGGTCGCCTGCGGGTCCAGCTTGGCGAACAGCTCTGGGTGCACCCACTTGGCCAGCGACTCAATCGCCAGCAGGTTGTACGGCGAGTTGTAGAAGTCATGCCACAGGCCGTGGGCATTGCCTGCGCGGATGGCACGCAGGTTGGCGAACTCGGGACGCGCCAATACGCGATCAAAGGCTTCACGCGCCTCGTTATGGCTCACGCCGGCACCCAGGACCAGCCCCGGTTTGTGGTTACCGGTGGCGACATACACATCCGGATCGGCTTTCAACGCGTACTCCACACTGATATCCCCCAGTGCCCCCGGCACCACATCGGCGGCGATGTTGCGCCCGCCCACCAGCTTGATCACTTCCCCCATGCCGCTCTTGCCGGTGGTGTGCCCCGGCGTTTGCCAGGCACCGGCCAGCAGTTCGAGGAACACGCTCGGACGCGGGCCGGCCGGCAAGGTGGCGACGGCATCGGTGATGACCTTGAGGTGCTGGTCATAGACGTCCAGGAAAGCCTTGGCCTGGGCTTCGCGCCCCAGCGCCTGGCCCAGCGCGTTCATGCTGGTGTGGGTGCCTTGCACCGGGTTGATGCGAAAGTCGACGAACAGCACCGGGATGCCCGCCTTGGCCAGCACATCGGCCACCGGGCTGTGTTCGGTGGGGCCGTGGCCGGAAATGCTGAACACGGCCAGGTCGGGTTTGAGCGAGAGGATTTCCTCGGCGCTGACGCTTTGTTCCGACGCCTGGCCGATCAGGGGGATGTCTTTGACCGTCGGAAATTTCGCCACGTAGGCGTTATAGGTGTGCTGGTCGAGCAGCTTCAAATCGTTCTGCCAACCGACGATGCGCTGGAACGGCGCATCGCGGTCCAGCAGGGCAAACGCCGAAATCAAGCGGCCTTCACCGAGGACCACGCGCTTGACGTTGTCCGCCACCTCGACCTTGCGGCCCAGCACATCGGTGACTTCATGGGCGGCAGCGGTCTCGGCATGGCCAAGAACCAACGCGGCGAACAGTACGCCCAGCTTGAACACATTACGGGGTTTCAGCATGGCAGGGACTCCAGGTGAAGGCGGCGCATCAGGTATTGCTCCAGCGCCGCAAAGGGTTGTGAGGCAGGGATCTCGATCAGCACGGTTCAGAACTCGTAGTCGACGCTGGCGGTGAGGGTGCGCCCGGCGCCCGGAATGCCGTAGAGCTGGAAGCCATCGAGGGACGCGCCGACCTGGCTGTAATAGAACGTGTTGAACACGTTGTTGAGGTTGAGGTTGACCGTGGTGTCCTTGTTCACCTTGTATTGCGCGGCCAGGTTGCTCACCCAGTAGCCAGGGGCTTTCTCGTGGTCGCGGGTGTAGATCGCGTAGACCCCGGACGGGCCGTTGGCGTAGCTGCTGTTGTTGTTCAAACCGCCGACGTACTTGTTGTCGGTGTAGCGGCGCCGGCCCACGTATTGCTCGCCGTAGCTGAGGCTCAGGGTGTCGGTGACGGCGTAGGTGGTCCACAGGTTGGCGGTCAGGTCCGGGACGTTCTTGGCTTCGGCGCCTTTGTTGATGCCTTTGGTCTGGGTGCTCTTGAGCGCCGAGAAACCGCTGTAGGCGGTCCAGCGCGGGGTGATATTGCCTTGCAGGCCCAGCTCGATGCCGTCGACGCGTTTGGCGGGCAGGGCGCGCACCGGGGCGGATTCGCCGTCCTGGTATTCCCAGGCGTTGTCCAGTTCGGTGCGGAAGATCGCCGCCGTGACGTTGAGCCTGTCGTGGGCAATGTCCCACTTGGTGCCCAGTTCATAGGTCTTGGATTTGGCCGGGCTGTAATTGCTGGTGCTGGCCGCGCCGTAGATCTGGTTGTTGGTGGACGCGCCCAGCGCCGACGGTTGCGCCGCCTCGCTGTAGGACACGTAGATGCTGCCGTTGGGCAACGGCTTGAACACCGCGCCGACCCGACCGCTGACGGCACCATCGGTGCTGCTGATCGTCGCCTGGCCGCGTTGGCGGGTTTCGGCACGCCAGTTGTCGTAGCGTAGCGAGCCGAGTACTTGCCATTGCTCGTTGAGGGTGATGGTGTCGCCCACGTAGAGACCGGCGTTGTCGATCACCGAGCGCGGGTCGCCTTCGCCTTTGGTCACGTAGGTGCTGGCGAAGCTCTGGCTGGGGTCGTGCATGTCAAACAGCATGTTGCCGGCCGGCACTTCGGCGTTGCGTTTCAGACCGCCGTAGGTCTCGTGATAGAACTCCACGCCACTGACCACCGCGTGCTGCAGGCTGCCGGTGGTGAGGTTGAAATTGAAGTCGGTCTGGTTGTCCAGGATGGTGTAGCGCTTGGACAAACCAAAGTCGCTGCCGCGCAGGATGCCGTAGGCGGTGTTGCTGTTGTTCACGTAGTCGGTGTAGGCATTCACCGTGCTGCCGGGCACTTGGCTGATCGGGCCTGCGCCGGTGTAGCCCAGCGTCGCACAGCGGGTGCCGGTGCAGGTCTTCTGGCCGTTGGCATTGGCGGCGAAGAAACGCGCCGGCGACAGCACGGCGAAGTTGTCGCTGCGTTCCCAGCGCGTCTGGTTGCGCAGGTTGGCGTCGTTCCAGGCGAAGTCATGCTCGAAGCGCGCCGTGAGCGAGGTGGTTTTGTTCTCTTGGGTGTAGAGGCGGGAGTCGCCGTACCAATTCGAGCGTTTCACCCCTGGCATGCGGTCGCCATTTGTCCCACGCTGGATCGGCACACCGCCGTCCGGGGTGTTGGTGTCTTTCTGGTAGACGGTGTCGACGAAGAAGCGTGTATCGGTGCCCAGGCCGAAGCCGAACGAGGTGGCGATGCCCCAGCGGTCGTAGTCCACGTCGTCGCGCTCGGCCACCTGGTTGTAGTGCTTCATCAGGTTGATGCGTACGGCGGTGGTGTCGTTCAGCTGTTTATTCAGGTCGGCAGTGAGGCGGCGGTAGCTGTCGGTGCCGATCCCGGCCGAGACTTTGTTGGCATCGCCCAGGTGCGCTTCCTTGCTGACCAGGTTGACGCTGCCACCCACGGCCGAGACCCCGGACTCGATGGAACCGGTGCCCTTGAACACTTCGGCCTGTTGCAGGTTGAAGGTGTCGGTACGCGTGGACATGCCGGCATCGCGCACACCGTCGACAGTCAGGCTCTGCTCGGAGGAAAACCCACGGATCGAAAACAGATCGCCCCAGCCCAGGTTGCCCTCGCCGGACATAAAGGTAATACCCGGCACATTGCGCAACACTTCCTGCAAGGTCTGCGCGTTCTGCTCCTTGAGCACCTGTTGCGGCACGATGGTTACGCTTTGCGGTGCGTCCAGCAGCGGCTGGCTGATTTTGGCCGAGGTGACGCGATCCACCTTGAAGGTGGAAGTGGCTTCGCCGTCGACCTTGATTTCCGGCAGGTTCAACACCGAATCGCTGGACGTGGCGGTTGGGGCGTCAGCCAGGGCAACCGGTGCGACGCTGCCGGCAGCCAGCAAACCGAACATCGGGGCCAGGGTGGTGTGCAGCGTGTGGCGGTGAGGCGTGGGCAATGATAGGGGCAATGATAGGGGCAATGACATGGTAGTGTCCGAGTCTAAATTACAATTACTCTCATTTAGGTTCGGTAGTCTAAAGAGCGATTTCGCCTGCCATACCCCAGGTTTGTATCGCTGATGCGTGATTAGGGTTTCCTACAACATTCCATTACATTTGCCTGCGCTGCTGGCTGAACTTTCGGCTATTTGCTGCGTTTCATCGTTTTTCGGATTGACTGCCCATGGCCAAGCAAGACCACCTGCTGATCGTTGATGACGACCCGCAAATCCGCCAACTGCTCTGCGACTACCTGAGCGACGCCGGCTTCCAGGTATCCACCGCCGCCGATGGCAAGGAAATGCGCCGCCGCCTGGCGCTGAATGTCATCGACCTGATTGTGCTCGACCTGATGCTGCCCGGCGAAGACGGCCTGAGCTTGTGCCGCGAACTGCGGGTGAACTCCAATACGCCGGTGGTGATGCTCACCGCCAAGGGCTCGTTGATCGACCGTATCGTCGGCCTGGAAATCGGCGCCGACGACTACCTGCCCAAACCCTTCGACCCGCGCGAGCTGCTGGTACGGATCAAGGTGGTGCTGCGCCGGGTGCAGAGTTTTCCCGACCGCGCGCGCCTGGATGAAGCGCCGAGCATTCGTTTTGCCGGCTGGCAACTCGACACACGGGCGCGGCAATTGCTGTCGCCGCAGGGCGTGGTGGTCAGCCTGGGCAATTCGGATTACCGCGTGCTGCGCCTGTTGTTGCAGCACCCCAACCGGCCGTTGAACCGCGACTTTCTGCTCAACCATGTGTTCGACAAGGACAGCACACCGTTCGACCGCTCCATCGATGTGTGCGTCAGCCGTCTGCGCTCGCAACTGCCAGCGGGGTTGATCAAGACCGTGCGCAACGAGGGCTACATGCTCACCGCCGATGACGTGGTGCTGGAGTCGTGAGACTGCTGCCGCGTTCGCTGTTCGGGCGGTTGGTGCTGATTCTGGTCAGCGGCATGCTTGCGGCGCAGGCCCTGACCAGCAGCATCTGGTACGACCGACGCCATGGGCAGGTGCTGGAAATTCCCGCGCGGTTGATCGCCACGCGCCTGGCGGACGTGGTGCGCCTGGTGCACAGCGATCCGCAGCAGGCGGATGCGCTGATCAAGCTGCTCGACACGCCAAACTTCCGCCTGACCCTCAGCGACCAGGCCAGCAACACCCCGAGCACCCTGCACGACAGCGACCGGCCCACCGAGCGATTGATCAAGAAGGTGCTGTCGGAAAAAACCGGTTATGCCCAGAGCCTGATCCTGTTGCGCTTGGCTTTGGTCGATGGCGATGGGCAAACCGCCGGGCTATCGACCTTGCTCGGCTCCAAGCCGGTGGTGGGGCAGTTTCTGATCGACCTGCGCCTGCCCGACGGGCGCTGGTTGCAGGTGGATGCCAGTGAAGAGCAGGGCTGGACCAGTACCTCGCCGCTGGACCTGTTGTTCGATTACGTGATGCGCATCTACCTGTTGCGGGTGCTGGTGTTGGTGGTGATCGCCCTAGTTGCGGTGCGCCTGGCGATTCGCCCGCTCAACGCGCTGGCCAAGGCCGCCGAGGCACTGGGCCGGGATATCCAGCGTCCGCCGCTGTCGGTGGATGGCCCCACCGAAGTTCGCCGCGCCGCCCAGGCATTTAATGCGATGCAACAGCGGCTGATCGCCAACATCGCCGAGCGCACGCGTTTCCTTGCGGCCATTTCCCACGACTTGCGTTCACCGATCACACGGCTGCGCCTGCGCACCGAGATGCTTGAGGACAATCGCACCAAGGAGCGTTTTCGCAGCGATCTGGAAGAAATGGAGCACATGGTGTCCAGCACGCTGGATTTTGTCAGCAGCGGCGAAATCAACGAGACGCGACAGAACATCGATATCAACGCCTTGCTGCAAAGCTTGCAGGCGGACCTACAGGACGTTGGCGAACAGGTGGTGATTGAGGGCCGAGCGAAGCAGCCATTGCCCGGGTATGCCCGCAGCCTTAAACGTTGCGTGCAGAACCTGCTGGAGAACGCCGTGCGGTATGGCCGTGATGTGGTGGTGCGGGTCGAGGACAAGGCGGACAGCTTGAAGATCGTCATCTGCGACCGAGGGCCGGGGATTCCCCAGGAACAGTTGGAGCAAGTAATGGAACCGTTCTATCGGGTGGAAGGTTCGCGTAATGCCGAGACCGGCGGGTATGGCTTGGGATTGAGCATTGCCCACAGCATCGCCAAGGCGCATGGCGGGCGTTTGGAATTGCGCAATCGGGAAGGCGGAGGCCTTGAGGTGGAACTGGTGTTTCAACGCAAATCCTGAATGTGGAACGCAACTGAATGTGGGAGGGGCGGTGCGACGATTCGACTTGCCCCCGATTGCTGGCTGTCAGGCGCTGAATAGGAGACTGGTATACCGCTATCGGGGGCAAGCCCCCTCCCACATTTAAATCTTCAGCGTGGCTTTACGCCCCGTGGCACTTCTTGAATTTCTTCTCGCTGCCGCACGGGCAAGGATCGTTGCGACCCACGTCCTTCAGGGCATTACGCACCGGCTCCTGGTGAGCGTGGCCGCAGTTCGGGCCGTGGACATGGCCGTGGTCGTGATCATGATCATGGTGATCGTGATCGTGGTTGCAGTCAGGACCATGGACATGGGGTTGCTGAGTCATCGATGTCGCTCCGGAATAAAATCGCCGGGGATTATCTCGCCATTGTGGTTCACCTGCACGTCATAACCGATGAATAATCCGGTTTTCAGCTCGCCTTCGAGGCGATAGGGCACGGGGCGGTCGGGTTTTTTCAGCATCTGCACCACGTCGCGGATCTGCGGCCAGAGGTTGGTGCGCACCGACACCTTGAAAAAGGCATGGCCTCGCGGCGGCACAGTGAGCCATTCGTTGGACTCGCCTTCGGTCAGCACAAAGTC
This sequence comes from Pseudomonas allii, assembly GCF_055380095.1. Taxonomy (NCBI): domain Bacteria; kingdom Pseudomonadati; phylum Pseudomonadota; class Gammaproteobacteria; order Pseudomonadales; family Pseudomonadaceae; genus Pseudomonas; species Pseudomonas allii. The sequence goes on from NZ_AP039450.1 coordinate 1,468,097, forward strand.
ATCCAGCGTCACCTTGTAGATCAGGCCACGCACGGTCAGGTCGGCGTCGTCGCGGTTGTCCACGCGAAAGTACAGCTTGAATTTCTGCTCCAGCAGCTTGGCCCGCACCACTTCGACCTTCACCAGGGAGACGTGGGGCGGCGGCGCGTCGTCTTCGAACCACGACGCGCAGCCGGTCAGGCCAAGGGTTAACGCCAGCATCAAGCTGTAGATCCGGAGCATGGCGTGAGTCCTGTGGTGGTTAGAGATAGCTGGAACAACACTTCTTGAATTTTTGCCCACTGCCGCACAGGCAGGCATCGTTGCGTCCGGTCTTCACTTCCACGGTCGGGTCGATGAAGTACCAGCGCCCGTCATTCTGTACGAAAGAAGACTGCTCGCGGTGGCTATGTTCGCCGGTGCTGTCATGCCAGCGCGCGGTGAAGGTCACGAACGCGTGTTCCGGCTGGCCGCCGAATACCTCGGAGCTTTCCACTTCAAGGCCGAGCCAGGTGCTCTGGGCGCTCCAGGCGGCGATGGCGGCACGGTCCAGGCCGGGCTGTTGCGCGGGCAGGGTGGTGGCCACCAGGTAGTCCACCAGGCCCAGCACGTAGGCGCTGTAGCGCGAGCGCATCAACGCGGTCGCGCAGGGCGCCGGGTGCCCGGCGTGATAATGGCCGCAGCAGGCATCCAGCAGGTTGCCACTGCCGCAGGGGCAAATGGATGTACTCATCGGGTTACCACCAATACTTTCCGAAGTTTTCCGGGTTGGCCCAGAAGCGGGCATTGAGCCAGTCCGGCACCTGTTTATAGTCAAGCAGATCATAGGTAAACAGTGTCAGCACCTGCTCGTCGCGCTGGAAACGCTCGCCGGCCTGCAGGGCCAGGGAGAAGAAGTCGGTGTCCTTCCAGTCGCAGGCACCCAGGTCCACCAGCACCGCAATACGGCTGGCGTTGAGGTTGCGGATGCCGCCGAGCAGGGTAAGGCCTTGTGGTTTTGACAGGTGCTCCAGGCAGTCCACCACCAGCGCCAGGTCAAAACGCTGCGCCGCCAGCTCCGCCGGCAGTGGGCCGGGTGGGGCAAGAGCAACCTGGGTGTCAGGGTGTGCTGCTTGAAAAGCTTCCAGCGCCGGGAACTGACTGGCGCCCAACAGCAACAGGCGTTTGGGCTGGTGCAAGTCGAGCAAGGCGGCCAGGGCCTGCTGGGGTGTACGGTCAGAAATACCGGCGGTCATCAGAGATCCTCACATCAGGACCGTAGAGACTAGCGCGGCTGAGCGTGCGGGCCTAGAGCGGGCGGTGGCGAAAAGTCCTACGAGGGCGACGATCCTCAATGAATACGGGGGCGTGGCGTAGTGGCGCAGATGAAAAGAGCCGTCTTTACTCCACTCATCGGCCCCCGCCGATCCCCTCAGGAGAAATTCAATGAGCATCATGCGGACAGCTCTACCCTTGGTTCTGCTAACCGGAGTATTGACAGGTTGCGCAGGTTTGCAAAAAACCGACTGGCCCACCTGCGCCGCCGTTGGTGGTGTGACCGGTGCGGCGATCGGTGCCACTGAAAGCTCGGCCTATGCGGGCTACGGCGCGTTATTGGTCGGCGGTATGGCCGGCGCCTATTGCTGGGTGCATGGCGACGGTGACGAGGACGGCGACGGTGTGCCTGACAGCCGTGACAAGTGCCCAGGCACGCCGAAAGGCGTGCAGGTGGATGCCAATGGCTGCCCACCCGCGCCGCCACCGGCTGTGGTTGAGGAAGTGGTCGTGGTCAAGGAAGAAACCATTGTGATCCGTGACGTGCACTTCCAGTTCGACTCGGCGAAGTTGACGGCGGCGGATAAAACCAAGCTCGACACCGTCGCCACCCGCCTGAAACAGGAAGCCCCAGGCGCTCAACTACGGGTCAGCGGTCACACCGACAGCGTTGGCAAAGACGCCTACAACCAGAAACTCTCGGAAAAACGCGCGCATTCGGTGGTCGAGTACCTGATCAAGTCCGGTGTGCCGCGCAGCAGCTTTGTATCGGTGACCGGCGCAGGCGAGAGCCATCCGGTAGCCGACAACAAAACCGCTGAAGGCCGTGCCTTGAACCGTCGTACGGAAATCCAGATCAACCGCTGACGACCCTTGCCCCTGTGGAATCCCACAGGGGCAATGCTGCCAATCCTCCCCTTTATCAACTTTTTTGATCCTTCACTGGCAAAGCGCCTGCGGAAGTCGTTACTGTGCGTCCAAAGAAAAACTAGAAATATTTTTTGAAAAAAATCAGGGGAGCTCCATGATGCGTAAGGTTTTTCTGTTGGCCCTGTTGGTCAGCCCCGTTGCCCTGGCCCAGAGCGTCAGTGTTGAACCCAACTCGTTGATGCGCCTGCCGAACAGCACCAGCGTGCTGCAACTGGAGCGCCTGGAGGTGGCGGACTACGGCACCTTGCTGATCCCCGCCAACATCAGCCAGGTCAGCGTGGATGAGTTGCGCCTGGGCCGTGACGCCCGTATCGCCATTGTGCCCGGCAGCACCGCGCTGCAATTGCAGGTGCGCCATGCGCAGTTGGAGCACGGCAGCCAGATCACCTCCCGCGGTGCTCCCGGTACTCACGAAAAACCGGCCAAGGCCGGGCGTGACCTGACCCTGCGCATCAATTCCCTGGCGGCAGAAGAACTTTCGGTGGACGCCCGTGGCGGTGCCGGTGCCCAGGGTTATGCCGGGCTGGACGGTGCCAATGGCGTGGATCCGGGTTGCACCTGGGGCTCGGCCGGTCGTGGCGCCAATGGTGATAATGGCGGCGATGGCTTGCCGGGTGCGTCGGGCGCGCAGGTACGGGTCGAGTTGCCGCAGGATTTCCCGGCTGACCATATCAAGGTCTGGGTCGATGGCGGTCCCGGTGGGTTGGCCGGCACGGCAGGCAAACCGGGCAAGGGCGGCCAGTCCAAAGGCTGCCTGGTGTACCGCGCCGATGGTGGCGAGAAAGGTCGTCCAGGCTTGGAAGGGCAGCCGGGGCCGGCAGGGCCTGCGGGGACTGTGACCATCCAGCGGCTTTGAATTGCCTGGTCTGACGCCATCGGGGGCAAGCCCCCTCCCACAATCGGAATGCATTCCAACTGTGGGAGGGGGCTTGCCCCCGATGGCGGACTAAAGCCCGCCTTAGAACATCGGCCGAGCCGAAGCAATCGCCACCACCACCAACCCCACAATCAGGTTGATCCCCACCAACCGACGAATCTGCCCCAGCACCGCCGCGCCCGCCGGCCAGTCCTCAGCCGCCACGGCCTTGCGCAGTTCCGGGAACTTCAGCGCCTGGATGCGGATAAACAGCGCCGTCATCACCAGATACAAGCCCATCATCACCTGCACATAACGCGGTGCCGTCTCAAACCCGTTGAAGCGCAAGTGCAGCAGGCCAATGCCGCTGATCGGCAAAACCGCCACGGCAACCCACACCCATACGAAAAAACGTTGAAACACATTTGCCCACAGCTTGAGCCGGGCAGGGCCTTCAAGTGCCGCCACAGCGGCGGGGCGCAGGATCATCCAGGCGAAAAACATACCGCCGACCCATACCAGGGCGGCCAATACATGCAGGGTGTAAGCGAGGCTAAACGCGGTCATTGTGGTACTCCGTTCTGCGCGGGATTCATTAGCGGGGTATGATAGCCGCCGATCCGAACCACTGAAAATTTATCCAGCGTTTTTTGCGCCCGACTATCCATGATCAGCACTGAACTCAAAACCACGATCCAGGGTGCCTATTCGCGTTTTCTCGAAGCCAAGAGCTTGAAACCGCGCTACGGCCAACGCCTGATGATCGCCGAAGTGGCCAAGGTCCTCGGGGATATCGACACCGACGACGAAGGCCGCCGCGAGGGTGAGCCCGCGGTCGTGGCCGTCGAGGCGGGCACCGGTACCGGCAAGACCGTGGCCTACAGCCTGGCCGCGATCCCCACCGCCAAGGCCGCCGGCAAGCGCCTGGTGATCGCCACCGCCACCGTCGCCCTGCAGGAGCAGATCGTCTACAAAGACCTGCCCGACCTGATGCGCAACAGCGGCCTGAACTTCACCTTCGCCCTGGCCAAGGGACGTGGGCGCTACATGTGCCTGTCCAAGCTCGACGTGCTGCTGCAGGAAGGTCACGCGCAAACTGCCACTGCCCAGCTATTCGAAGAAGAAGGCTTCAAGATCGAAGTCGATGAGGCCAGCCAGAAGCTGTTTACCAGCATGATCGAAAAACTGGCCGGCAATAAATGGGACGGTGACCGCGACAGCTGGCCCACCGCTCTGGAAGATTCCGACTGGGCACGCCTGACCACCGACCACAGCCAATGCACCAACCGTCATTGCCCCAACTTTGGCCAGTGCGCCTTCTACAAGGCCCGCGAAGGCATGGGCAAGGTCGATGTGATCGTCACCAACCACGACATGGTGCTGGCCGACCTGGCCCTGGGCGGCGGTGCGGTGTTGCCGGACCCGCGCGACACCCTCTATGTGTTTGACGAAGGCCACCACCTGCCCGACAAGGCCATCGGCCACTTCGCCCATTACACGCGCCTGCGTTCCACCGCCGACTGGCTTGAAACCACCGCGAAGAACCTCACCAAATTGCTGGCCCAGCACCCGCTGCCGGGCGACCTGGGCAAGCTGATCGAACAGGTACCGGAGCTGGCGCGCGAGATCAAGACCCAGCAGCAGTTCATGTTCAGTGCCTGCGAACAGGTCGCCGATTTCAAGCCGGGTGAAGATGTGGAGGGGCGTGAGCGTCCCCGCCATCGTTTTGTCGGCGGTCTGATCCCCGAGCACATGCGCGAAATGGGCATCGAGCTGAAGAAAGGCTTTTCACGCCTGACCGACCTGTTCACACGTCTTACCGATTTGCTTAAAGAAGGCATGGACGGCGAGGTCAACATCGGCATCGCCAGTAACCAGGCCGAGGAATGGTACCCGCTGTTCGGCAGCCTGCTGTCCCGTTCCCAGGGCAACTGGGAGCTGTGGACCGCCTTCACCGTCGAAGACCCGGAAGACAACCCGCCCATGGCGCGCTGGCTGACCCTGTCGGAAAGCGGTGCGCTGTTTGATATCGAGGTCAACGCCAGCCCGATCCTGGCCGCCGAAATGCTGCGCCGCAACCTGTGGAACGTGGCCTATGGCTGCCTGGTGACCTCCGCCACGCTGACCGCACTGGGCACCTTCGACCGCTTCCGCATGCGCGCCGGCCTGCCGAAAAAGGCCGTCACCGCCGTGGTGCCAAGTCCGTTCCATCACGCCGATGCGGGCGTGCTGCGGGTGCCGGACCTCAAGGCCGACCCACGGGACGCAGCGGCGCACACCGCCGCGATCATCCGTGACCTGCCGGAGTTGGTCGAAGGTTCGCGCGGTACCCTGGTGCTGTTCTCGTCACGCAAACAGATGCAGGACGTGTTCGACGGCCTCGACCGTGACTGGCGCAAGCAAGTGTTTATCCAGGGCAACCTGTCCAAGCAGGAGACCCTGAACAAGCACAAGGCGCGTGTAGACGGCGGCGACTCCAGCGTGCTGTTCGGCCTGGCCAGCTTCGCCGAAGGGGTGGACTTGCCGGGTGCCTACTGCGAACACGTGGTGATTGCCAAGATTCCGTTCTCGGTGCCGGACGATCCGGTCGAGGCGGCCCTGGCCGAGTGGATCGAGGCGCGGGGCGGTAACCCGTTCATGGAGATCTCGGTGCCGGATGCTTCCTTGAAGCTGGTCCAGGCTTGCGGTCGCTTGCTGCGTACCGAAGAGGACCGGGGCACCATCACCTTGCTCGACCGCCGTTTGGTCACCCAGCGCTATGGCAAGGCGATCCTGAATGCCTTGCCGCCGTTCAGGCGCGAAATTTCTTAAGCCACTGTGGGCGTTTTCGCCCACTTCGTGGTCTATCTCACTGTATTTCATCAGGCCATTCATCGGCCGTCTGGGAGAACCTTGTTCGTATGATTCGCACGCTGCCCGCTCTTTTTGCCCTGCTGTTCGCCGCGCCCCTGATGGCCGCGCCCGCTGGGCAACAGACTCTGTTCAACTTCGTCCGGCCTGCCGATGTGGTCAAGGTGGCGACCCAGGACGCCAGCCTGCCGCAATACAACGCCGAACAAACGCCTGAGGGGGAAGTGCTGCGTCGCATCACGTTCAACCCGGCCGCCGAACCGAGCCTGGTGCTCAGCCCGCAGGCCGGCACCTGGGACTGGTCCGAGTCGGGTGCCATGAGCCTGCGTATCCAGAGTGCGATGGACTGGGCGTTGACCCTCTACGTCAAGGTGCAGAGCGCGGATGGCAAGACCCTGGTCAGCCGCATCGACCTGCCCGCCGGCCCGGCCCAGACCTTGCTGGTGCCGCTGCAGGCCAATTCGCCGCTGAGCCAGGGCATGAAGGCCGGCCCCCCGATGCCGATCACCGTGGACGGCCAGCGCGTGTTGCTGGCCAGCAGCGCGGGTGAAATCGACCGTAGCCAGGTGGTGTCGGTGACGGTGTCGATGCTCAAGCCCAATGCCGCCCAAAGCATCCTGCTGGAGCGCTTTGGCGTGCAGGACAGCGAGCCGGTGCTGAAGGCGACCTACGGCGAGCTGGTGGATGCCTATGGTCAATCCACCCGTGCGCGGTGGCCGGAAAAGGTCAGCAGTGACGAACAACTCAAGGCCGCCGCCGCCAAGGAGCAACAGCAGCTCCAGGGCTGGCTGGCCACGCGGGATAAATCCGCTCTGGACCAATACGGCGGCTGGAACAAAGGCCCTGCATTCGACGCCAGCGGGTTTTTCCGTACCGAGAAGCGCGATGGGCGCTGGTACCTGGTGACGCCGGAAGGGCATCCGTTCTACTCCCTGGGCGTCAATACCGTGGCCCCGGACAACAGCCAGACCTATGTGGCCGGCCGTGAGTGGATGTTCGCTGCGCTGCCCAAGGGCGGCGAACCGTTCGACAAGTACTACGGCAGCGGCGACAACCGCAGCGGTAACGGCGCGGGGGAAGGCCGTGGCTTTGGTGCCGGGCGTTGGTATGACTTTTACGGCGCCAACTTACAGCGCACCTATGGCGGTGATGGCTTTGACCAGAGACGCTGGGTCACTCACACCCTCGATCGCTTGCAGGCCTGGGGTTTCAATACCGTCGGCAATTGGAGTGACGAGAGTCTGGCCACCGCTGACCGGGTTCCCTACACCTTGCCGCTGTCGATCGTCGGCGATTACGCCAGCATCAGCACCGGCACCGACTGGTGGGGCGGTATGCCCGACCCGTTCGACCCGCGCTTCGCCATGGCCACCGAGCGCGCCGTGGCCATTGCCGCCCGTGATCACCGTGATGACCCCTGGTTGATCGGCTTCTTTGCCGACAACGAGCTGGCCTGGGCCGGCCCCGGCGATGATCCGAAATCCCGCTACGCCTTGGCGTACGGCACGCTGCGCATGACCACCGACGTGCCGGCCAAGCGCGCGTTCCTCAAGCAACTGCGCGACAAGTACCGCAACGAAGAGGGCTTGTCGAAAGCCTGGGGCATCGAGTTGAAGGGTTGGGAGCTGATGGAGGACCCGGGCTTCGAACCGCCGATGCCGAATCCCGAACATCCGGAAATCGAGGCGGACTTCAAATATTTCCAGAAGACCTTCGCCGATGCCTACTTCAAGACCATTTCCGACTCGTTGAAATGGCATGCGCCCCATCAACTGCTGCTGGGCGGCCGTTATGCGGTCAGCACGCCGGAAGCCGTGGCCTCCTGTGCGCAATATTGCGATGTGTTGAGTTTCAATATGTACACCCTCAAACCCCAGGACGGGTACGACTTCGCCGCGTTGCGGGCGTTGGACAAGCCGGTGCTGATCACCGAATTCAACTTCGGCTCGGCCGACCGTGGGCCGTTCTGGGGCGGCGTGACGCAGTTGGCCAGGGAAGAAGATCGTGGCGCGGCGTATGGCAACTTCCTCAAGCAGGCCATGGCCGAGCCGTCGATTGTCGGCGTGCATTGGTTCCAGTACCTGGACCAGCCGGTGACCGGGCGTCTGCTGGACGGTGAAAACGGTCACTTTGGCCTGGTCGGTATTACCGACGTACCGTTCCAGGGTTTTGTGGAGAGTGTGCGCAAAAGCAACCTGGCGGCGGTCGACCAACTGGGCAAGGAAGCGCAAAAGGCCAAGGCGGCAGGCGCCACGCGTGAAAGCGAAGGTGGCAGGGCCGGGCATGAAGGCAAAGGCCCGGGGCAGGGCGCCGGGCATGCAGGCGGTCACTCCGGGAACGGTCATTGATTGAGTGCTGACGGGTTCACAAAACCCACCAGGGCTGGAACAATGTCGGCCACTTTTTTCGATGTTTTCCGAGGGCGCTCAGGTGCAGATCCAGGGTCATTACGAACTCCAGTTCGAAGCGGTACGGGAAGCGTTCGCCGCGTTGTTCGATGACCCGCAGGAGCGTGGTGCCGGGCTCTGCATCCAGATCGGCGGCGAAACGGTCGTCGACCTGTGGGCCGGCACCGCCGACAAGGACGGCGCCGAGGCCTGGCACAGCGACACCATCGTCAACCTGTTCTCCTGTACCAAGACCTTTACCGCCGTCACGGCCCTGCAATTGGTGGCCGAAGGCAAGTTGCAACTGGATGCGCCGGTCGCCAACGTCTGGCCGGAATTCGCCGCTGCCGGGAAAGAAGCCATTACCCTGCGCCAGTTGCTGTGCCACCAGGCCGGGTTGCCGGCGATCCGCGAAATGCTGCCCACCGAAGCCCTGTACGACTGGCAATTGATGGTCGACACCCTGGCGGCCGAAGCCCCGTGGTGGACGCCGGGCCAGGGCCATGGCTACGAGGCGATCACCTACGGCTGGCTGGTCGGTGAGTTGCTGCGGCGTGCCGATGGGCGCGGGCCGGGGGAGTCCATCGTGGCGCGGGTCGCACGGCCATTGGGCTTGGACTTCCATGTGGGCCTGGCGGACGAAGAGTTTTATCGCGTGGCCCATATAGCGCGCAGCAAAGGCAATATGGGCGATGAAGCCGCGCAACGTTTACTGCAAGTAATGATGCGCGAACCGACCGCCATGACCACGCGTGCATTTGCCAATCCGCCGTCTATTCTGACCAGCACTAATAAACCCGAATGGCGTCGTATGCAGCAGCCGGCGGCAAATGGTCACGGCAATGCGCGCAGCCTGGCGGGTTTTTATAGTGGATTGTTGGACGGTAGTTTGCTGGAGGCCGACATGCTCGAACAATTGACCCGCGAGCACAGCATCGGCCCGGATAAAACATTATTGACACAAACCCGTTTCGGCCTTGGCTGCATGTTGGATCAGCCGCAGTTGCCCAATGCCACCTTCGGCCTTGGCCCTCGTGCATTCGGGCATCCGGGGGCTGGTGGTTCGGTGGGGTTTGCCGATCCTGAACATGATGTAGCGTTCGGTTTCGTGACTAATACACTCGGACCTTATGTACTTATGGACCCGCGGGCACAGAAGTTGGTCAGAATATTGGCCGGTTGTCTGTAAACCCCTTGCTGTTTCACGTTTTTTTGTTACAAAGGCAACTATAAGAAGACGCTGTAGGAATAGTTGTAACTTTATTCATCTGCAAGCGTCTGTTTAACGGATCATTTAGATCCCTGGTTTTTTCTCATTTTGTGGATATCTCATGTTATCGAACAAGTCCTTGGCTCTTGCGCTATGCCTCACTATTACCGGTTGCGCACAAACTCCACAAAATGATGCCGAGGGCGGGCATTGGTGGTCATTTGGATCCGATAAGGCCACGACCAAGGACGCAGTGACGCAAGCCGATGCCAAGCCGGAGGCTAAACCGGACGCCAAGCCGGCTGCCGGCGCCAAGCCTGTCGCACCGGTAGCCGCTGCGGCTGCTGCGCCAGCCCCGGCTCCAGCCGCCAAGGCTGACACCGGTTCCAGCTGGTGGCCATTCTCTGCCAAGACCGCCGACGAAAAGGCTGCCGATGCCAAGGCCGACCTGAAAGCCGACCTCAAGGCGGCAGAACCTGCCCCAGCGGTTGCCAAGACCGACACCGAAACCCACTGGTGGTGGCCGTTCGAAAGCAAACCCAAGCCATTGGCCAAGGTCGACGTGACCAACGTGCCGATGCCTGACCCGAAAATCACCCAAGCCTGGCTGGACGACTATGAGCCGCGTCTGCGCGCGGCCATCAAGGACAGCAACCTGCAACTCGAGCGTCGCGACAACGTGCTTGTGGTGATTGCCCCGGTTGATGGTTCCTACAACCCGAAACGCCCGGCCATGTTGCTGCCGGTCACCCTCGGCCCGTTCACCCGGGTTGCCAAGGCGGTTGAAGCCGATCCGAAGACTGCCGTGCTGGTACTGGGCCACGTCGATGCCACCGGCACCGCCCCGGCCAGCCAGGCGCTGACCAAGGAGCGTGCACAGTCCATCGCCTCGATCTTCAGCCTCAGTGGCTTGAAGCAGGACCGCCTGATGCTGCGCGGTATGGGCGACCTGATGCCACGTGCGGCCAACGACAGCAGCCAGGGCCGCGCCCTGAACCGTCGCATGGAAATCATGTTCACCCAGCGCACCACCATGCTGGCGCTGCTGAGCAAGTATCAGTCGGGTAAAACCCCGCCTGTAGCCGAAATGGTGGCGGTGCAGGACGTTCCAGCCCCGGCTCCAGCCGCCAAGGCCCCGGCCAAGAAAGCTTCGACCGCCAAGAAAGCGGCTGCCAAGCCAGCGGCCAAGAAAGCCCCGGCCAAGCCAGCGGCGAAAAAAGCGGCACCCGCCAAAGCCAAGGCCGCCGCACCGGCAAACGACCAGGCGAAAAACTGATCCGCTGAACCAGAAGGATAAAGCCGCATGACCCAGGCACTGGCCGATATGCGCCGTGACTACACACGGGATGGCTTGAGCGAGGCCCAGGCCCCGAGCGAGCCGTTTGCCTTGTTCCACCAGTGGTTTGCCGACGCGGTGAAAACCGAGCAGCCACCGGTGGAGGCCAATGCCATGACCTTGGCCACGGTCGACCAGGACGGTCGCCCGCACTGCCGCATCCTGTTGCTCAAGGGCCTGGATGCGCAGGGCTTTACCTTCTTCACCAATTATCAGAGCGCCAAGGGCCAACAGCTTGCGGCGCAGCCGTTTGCAGCCATGACGTTTTTCTGGCCGACCCTGGAGCGCCAAGTGCGTATTGAGGGTCGCGTGGTGAAGGTCACGCCTGAAGAGTCGGACGCTTATTACCAGGTTCGTCCCTTGGGCAGCCGCCTGGGGGCATGGGCGTCTCCGCAAAGTCAGGTCATCCGTGACCGGGAAGAGCTGCAGGACCTGCTCAAGGCTACCGAGCAGCGTTTCAGCGATACGCAGCCTGACTGCCCGGAGCACTGGGGTGGCTATCGCCTGTTACCCGAGCGCATCGAGTTCTGGCAAGGCCGTGCCAGTCGGTTGCATGACCGCCTGAACTATCGCCTGCAAGGGGCCGACTGGACCCGCGAACGCCTGGCCCCCTGAGCTGCACCTTTCGTCACTTCGCTTGAATGTTGCCCATCATCCCGAAGTCTTTTGAACAGAGACTTCGGGCGTGTACTGCTGTGCCGCAATCTTCAGCCAGTTCGGCAAGTCGGACCGTTTGATCTTCAATGCTCGGGCATGCTCCAGTTGGTTGAGCATGAAGTCACGCTTCTCCAGATCATTGCCCGCCATGGACAGTGCCAGGTCGCGGTCGATCCAGCGCCTGATGCGCAGGTACAACCAGCCATGGAAATACAGTCCCGCTAGGGTTGTGACTACAATGATGAAGTAATCCATGAAGATCCCGGTTGAGAGAACAGCGCTACCGTTCGTCTGTTTTTCTAGTGTGGGCAGTCTGTACTAAGGCTGAATGAAAGCAATTTTCTGCGGGGCTTGCCGTGACAGGCGTCAAGCTGCAGCGTTTAATGACCACCTGTCCTTTGGAGTTGATGCTATGCGTAAGTCTGTTTTACTGGTTGCCTGCTTTACCACCCTGTCCTTGTTGCTGGGTGGCTGCGCCTCGAGTCTGACCGGCGACTCGTACTCCCGTGATGAGGCGCGTCGTGTTCAGACCGTGCGCATGGGTACCATCGAATCCTTGCGTCCGGTGAAAATCGAAGGCACCAAGACCCCAATCGGCGGCGCTGCCGGTGCAGTCATCGGCGGTGTTGGCGGCAGTGCCATTGGCGGTGGCCGTGGCAGTATCGTGACCGCGGTGATTGGCGCGGTTGCTGGCGGCCTGCTGGGTTCGGCCACCGAAGAAGGCCTGACCCGCACCCAGGGTGTGGAAATCACCGTCCGCGAAGACGACGGCAGCATGCGTGCCTACGTTCAGGCTGTGCAGGAAAATGAAATCTTCCGCATCGGCGACCGCGTACGCATCATGACCGTTGACGGTACCAGCCGCGTTACTCGCTAAACGTCGGGTGTAGAAATACAAAACCCCAACCGGGTGACTGGTTGGGGTTTTTGGTTTTATGGGAGGGAAACTCCTGCAGCGGCTACTTGCAAGTGCATAAATGGCAGGCAATAAAAAACCGCCTCGATAGGGCGGCTTTTTATTACAAGCCCAGTTAGTGGCTGGGGCTGCAACCTCAAGGATGCATCGACCTGCATCCGAAGGCTCACATGTTCCGGTAAGTGTGCTGGAGGTACGGCTCAACGTTAGGAGGGCCGAGTATGTCTAAGTTTGCCTGTGGCGAGGGAGCTTGCTCCCGTTGGGCTGCGTAGCAGCCCCAAAGTACTTGCCTAGCGCCTGATGCAATATCGTGATCACCTGAGAAGGGCCGCTTCGCGACCCAACGGGAGCAAGCTCCCTCGCCACAATGATTGTGCTTCGTCAGGTGTTTCAGGCCTTTTTACGACTCGCCATTGCCGTCACCGCATACCCGATACACGCCGCCAGAATCGACCCGGTCAAAATCCCCATCCGGTCTTCCCCGGCAAATTCACTGGCACCCGGCACAAATGCCAGCGAGCCAACGAACAGGCTCATGGTAAAGCCGATACCGCACAGGATCGCCACGCCAAACACCTGGCCCCAGTTCGCGCCGCTGGGCAGGGCGGCCAGGCCGGTCTTGATGGCTAGCCAGGTAAGGCCGAACACACCGATGGTCTTGCCGATCAGCAGCCCCGCGGCAATGCCCATGGGCACGTGGTGGGTGAAGCTTTCCAGGCTCACGCCGGTCAGGGACACGCCAGCGTTGGCAAAGGCGAACAGCGGCAGGATGCCGTAGGCCACCCACGGGTGCAGGGCATGCTCCAGCGTGAGCAGCGGCGAGGGCTCGGCGTTTTTGGTGCGCATCGGGATGCAGAACGCCAATGTCACACCGGCCAGCGTCGCATGCACGCCGCTCTTGAGCACGCACACCCACAGGATCAGCCCGACGATCAGGTACGGCCCGAGCTTGATCACGCCCAGGCGGTTCATCGCGATCAAGGCAATCAGGCAGGCGCCCGCACCCGCCAGGGCGGCACCGGACAGATCGGCGGAATAGAACACGGCGATCACGATGATCGCACCGAGGTCGTCAATGATCGCCAGGGTCATCAGGAACAGCTTCAACGACACTGGCACGCGCTTGCCCAGCAGGGCCAGCACGCCGAGGGCGAAGGCAATGTCGGTGGCCATGGGAATCGCCCAGCCGGAAAGCGCGGCAGGGTAGTCCTTGTTGATCGCCCAGTAGATCAGCGCCGGCACCACCATGCCGCCGATGGCGGCAGCGCCAGGCAGCACCACTTGCGAGGGCTTGGACAGGTGGCCGTCGAGCAACTCGCGCTTGACCTCCAGGCCGATCAGCAGGAAGAACAGAGCCATCAGGCCATCATTGATCCACAGCAGGGCGGGCTTGGCGATTTTCAACGCGCCAATCTGCGCCACCACCGGCACATCGAGAAACGCGCTGTACAGGTGCGACAAAGGTGAATTGTTGATGATCAGCGCCAAGGCCGCAGCCGCGATCAACAACAGACCGCTGGCGGCTTCCAGCTGGAAGAAACGGGTGAAAGTGCTACGCAGAGGCAAGGGATGCTCTCCAATCCAGGTTCAATAGGTGGGTACCCTAACCCGTACCGTTAGTTGTTAAAACAAAAGTTATATTCTTATTTGTTATAAGAGATTGGCTGGGGTGATGTTGGAGCCCAGCCTAGCAATTGTGTGTCCGATTGCGTCGGTACTGTATCTGTGTGGTCTGTAGGAAACCCCCTAAAATCAGGGCTGACACCTTCAGAGAAACTCTCCATGAGCGACCACCGTCCCTGGGCCCGCGAAGCCATTCGTATCATTGAAGCAGACTTCCAGCGCAGCGCCGACACGCACCTGATTCCCTTGCCGCTACCAGGCTTGCCAGGCATCGAGTTGTACTTCAAGGACGAGTCCAGCCATCCCACCGGCAGCCTGAAGCATCGGCTGGCCCGCTCGTTGTTCCTGTACGCATTGTGTAATGGCTGGCTTAAACCTGGTGCGCCGGTGATCGAAGCGTCCAGCGGCTCGACGGCGATTTCCGAGGCCTACTTTGCTCGTCTGCTGGGTTTGCCGTTTATTGCGGTAATGCCGGCCACCACGTCCCAGGAAAAAATCGCACAGATTGCCTTCTACGGAGGCAAGAGCCACCTGGTACAGGATCCGACGCAAATCTACGCCGAATCCGAACGCCTGGCGCGGGAAAGCGGTGGTCATTTCATGGACCAGTTCACCTACGCCGAACGTGCCACCGACTGGCGGGCGAACAACAACATTGCCGAGTCGATCTTCCAGCAGATGCGTTTCGAGCAGCATCCGGAGCCGAGTTGGTTGATCTCCAGCCCCGGCACCGGCGGTACCACCGCCACCCTCGGTCGTTATGTGCGCTACCGCCAGCACTGCACCCGTGTGTTGTGTGCTGATGCCGAACGTTCGGTGTTCTTTGATTTCTACCAGAGTGGTGATGCCAGCTTGCGCCTGGACTGCGGTTCGCGCATCGAAGGCATTGGCCGGCCACGGGTCGAGGCGTCGTTTTTGCCCAAGGTCATCGATGCGATGGTCAAGGTGCCGGACGCGCTGTCGTTGGCGGCCATGCACTACCTGGCTGAACGGCTGGGACGACGAGTCGGTGGTTCCAGCGGGACCAATCTGATTGGCGCCCTGGTCGCGGCGCAACAGATGAAAGCGGCAGGGGAGTCCGGCTCGATCGTGGCGATCTTGTGCGACGGGGGGGAGCGGTATGCCACAACCTATTACGACCAGGCCTGGCTGGCGGGGCAGGGCTATGCGTTGGACGGTTTGATTACGGCTGTTGCGGACAGTGTCGAGCGGGGCGAGCCATTGCCGGACAGCATCCTGCGGGCAAACATTTAACCTTGTAGGAGCCCGGCTTGCCGGCGATGGCGATCTTGAAGACGCTATCGCCGGCAGGGCAATGCGTCAGGCTTCCAGGCCCAACATATCCCGCGCCAACGCTTCGGCAATCCGAATCCCGTCCACGCCTGCCGACAGAATCCCACCGGCATAACCAGCACCTTCACCGGCAGGGAACAGCCCTTTCACGTTCAAACTCTGCATCGATTCGTTCCGGGTGATCCGCAACGGTGATGAGGTGCGCGTCTCGATGCCCGTCAACACCGCATCGTGCAACGAGTAGCCCTTGATCTGCTTCTCGAACGCTGGCAACGCTTCACGGATCGCTTCGATGGCGAAGTCCGGCAAGGCCAGGGCCAAATCGCCAAGAGACACGCCTGGTTTGTAGGAAGGCTCCACGCTACCCATCACGGTGGACGGCTTGCCGGCGATGAAATCGCCCACCAACTGTGCCGGGGCTTCGTAGTTGCTGCCGCCGAGGATATAGGCGTGGGACTCCAGGCGTTCCTGCAACTCGATACCCGCCAACGGGCCGCCTGGGTAATCCACCTCTGGGGTGATGCCGACCACGATGCCGGAGTTGGCGTTGCGCTCGTTGCGCGAGTACTGGCTCATGCCGTTGGTGACCACGCGGTTCGGCTCGGAAGTCGCCGCCACCACGGTGCCGCCCGGGCACATGCAGAAGCTGTAGACCGAGCGGCCGTTCTTGGCGTGGTGCACCAACTTGTAGTCGGCGGCACCGAGTTTCGGGTGGCCGGCGTATTTGCCCAGGCGCGCGGCGTCGATCAGCGACTGCGGGTGTTCGATACGGAAACCTACCGAGAACGGTTTGGCTTCCATGTACACGCCACGGGAATGGAGCATGCGGAACGTATCGCGGGCGCTGTGCCCCAGGGCCAGGATCACGTGTTTGGAGAGGATCTGCTCGCCGCCATCGATGACGACGCCGTTCAACTGGCCGTCTTCGATCAGCACATCGGTCACTCGTTGCTCGAAGCGCACCTCACCGCCCAGGGCGATGATCTGCTCGCGCATGTTTTCCACCACGCCGGTCAGGCGGAACGTACCGATATGCGGTTTGCTGACGTAGAGGATTTCTTCCGGCGCACCCGCCTTGACGAACTCGTGCAGCACTTTGCGGCCGTGGAATTTCGGGTCCTTGATCTGGCTGTACAGCTTGCCGTCGGAAAAGGTCCCGGCGCCGCCTTCACCGAATTGCACGTTGGACTCGGGGTTGAGCACGCTTTTGCGCCACAGGCCCCAAGTGTCCTTGGTGCGCTGACGCACTTCCTTGCCGCGCTCGAGGATGATCGGCTTGAAGCCCATCTGGGCCAGCAACAGCCCGGCGAAGATCCCGCACGGGCCGAAGCCGACGACGATCGGGCGTTCGGTCAGGCCTTGCGGTGCCTGGCCTACGACCTTGTAGCTGACATCCGGCGCCGGGTTGACGTTGCGGTCATCGGCAAACTTGAGCAGCAGGGCGGCTTCGCTCTTTACGTTCAGGTCGATGGTGTAGATGAAGCACAGCTCCGACGACTTCTTGCGCGCATCGTAGCTGCGTTTGAACAGGGTGAAATCGAGCAGGTCATCACTGGCGATGCCCAGGCGCTGCACGATGGCAGGCCGCAGGTCTTCTTCGGGATGGTCGATGGGCAGCTTGAGTTCGGTGATTCGTAACATGACGGGATCCGGTAGGCGGCGGGCAGAGAGGCCGGCTGTTTTGCAAACCGGCGATTATAAGCCCCAATGACCGTTTCCCGTCATGTTAAAACAGCATGGCGTCGCGTCAGTCGTCGCGCGAGCCGCCGAACGATGCGCAACCGCGCTGTACCTGGCCATTGACGCGCAACTCGGCGGTCATGTGCTGCAAACTGCCGCTGACCGGGTCGACACAACGCTGCGGCGCTACCCACAATTCCACGTGTTGGTTGTTGGCCTCGGTCATCAGGTTGAAGCGGCCGTCACCGATTTGCTCTTCCACATAAGGCACCGCCAGTGGCGGCTGGCCATCGCGATCCAGCACCAGGCCCTTGGCGGTGACGTTCATCACCCAGGTCGGCTTGTGGCCGTTGGCGCGCAGGATCATGCGCTTGAAGTCCGGGTCGCCGCAGGCCGAGGTGGAGCGCTCGACGCGGTAGAGTTGTTGCAGGTCGACGCTGCCCTCGGTGCCGCTGGCAACCCCGGAGAACTTGCCGCGCAGGTCGGCAAACAACGCGCCTTGCTGGCCGGCCAGTGAGGCCGCTTCCTGCAGGATGCTGGTACCGCCGGTGTCATTGACCACGTAATTGCGTTTGTCGTTGCACGGCTGGAACAGCAGTTTGCCGCCGACTGCGGTGAGTTCACCCTGCATGCGCGTCATCCCGGCGAGCGACGGCTTGGCAGGATCACTCTCGAACATCTGGCAGGCAGCGAACAAGGGAAGCAGGGCAAACAGGAACAGGGTATGGGCGGCACGCATTATCGGGTCTCCTGGCAAGTGCCGCCACGTTACGCACGCCAGCGCTGCATCACAAGCCCGTGACATAGTTTGAAGCGTCGGTACGGAACTGATGGGAAAAGTAGCACTGCCGATTGGACGTTTCCTACACTTGGATTTGGAGAGGCGTGAGAGTGTCGACCTCTTTTGATCGGGAGCAGCAATGAATATCAAAGGGTGTATCTGCGTTCTTATGCTCTGGGCGAATGCAGCCTTTTCAGACGAATCGGCCCAGCTCTCCTACTCGTCAGCCACTGACTTCACGCATATTTCGGTGACACTCAAGGGGGCTGAGAACCCTGCGGACCATGTTGAAGTGAATGTGTCACTGAGCCCAGAGGCGACAGCTAGGACAAAATCCATCACGTTGCTGGCCTATCAAAAGTACGTAACACTTTATGTAGACGGGTATCAATTGAGTACGTCCAGGGTTCACAGCCAACTGGGCGGGGCGTTCAGGTTTTTAGCCCCGCGTGCGCTGGTGGTTGAGTGGATGTCTCAGTTCTCATCTGAGACCGTTGCCGCTCAACCGACGATGTAGGTCTGCCCGGTCTGCAAACCCTCGACACTCTTCGCGTAGGCCAACGCCACGTCAGCACCTGCCGCGGGTTTGAAACCACGAAAATACGGTGCGTAGCTGCCCATGGCTTCCACCAGCACAGTCGGACTGACAGCATTTACGCGCAGGCCTCGTGGCAGCTCGATGGCGGCCGCTTTGACGAAGGCATCGATGGCGCCATTGACCAATGCAGCCGAGGCGCCGGTGCGGATCGGGTCGCGGTTGAGAATGCCACTGGTGAAGGTGAACGAGGCACCATCGTTGGCGAACTCACGACCGATCAGCAGCAGATTGACCTGGCCCATCAGCTTGTCACGCAAGCCCAGCTCGAAATCGCTCTCGCTCATTTCGCCCAATGCCACAAAGTTTACGCTGCCCGCCGCACAGACCAGCGCGTCGAACTTACCGGTCTGCTTGAACAGCTTGCGGATCGACGCGCTGTCGCTGATATCCACCTGGAAGTCACCGCTGCTGCGGCCGATGCTGATCACCTCGTGACGCTGAGCCAGTTCCGCCTTGACTGCCGAGCCGACGGTGCCGCTGGCGCCAATCAATAGGATTTTCATGGTGCTGTTCCTCCAAGGGTAAGTGAAGGTTCAGTCTAGAGTGGCTTTTTATCTGGATAAACGCACTAATAGGCAACCTTTGGTTTTCTTTTGGAAACAATCCATGAGTGAGATGGACGACTTGGCAGCCTTCGCCGTGCTGATCGAAGCCGGCAGTTTTACCGTCGCCGCCGAGCAACTGGGGTGCAGCAAAGGGCAATTGTCCAAGCGTATCAGCCAGCTGGAAGCGCGGTTCTCCGTGGTGTTACTGCACCGCACCACGCGCAAGCTCAGCCTGACCGCAGCCGGTGCGGCCTTGCTACCCCAGGCCCAGGCGCTGGTGGTGCAGGTGGATCGCGCCCGTCAGGCATTGGCCCGGCTCAAGGACGACCTTGCCGGGCCGGTGCGTATGACGGTGCCGGTGTCCTTGGGGGAAACCTTTTTTGATGGGTTGCTGCTGGAGTTTTCCAAGCAATACCCCCAGGTGCAGATCGAGCTGGAGCTCAATAACAACTATCGAGACCTGGCGCGAGATGGGTTCGACCTGGGGGTGCGCTCAGGCTCCATTGAGAACGAGCGCCTGGTGGTCAAGCCGTTGCTGGCCTGGCGTGAGATGACCTGTGCCAGCCCGGCTTATCTTGAGCAACACGGCGAACCGGCGACGCCGGCCGACCTGGCCAGCCATGCTTGCCTGCTCAATAGCCACTACAGCGGCCGTGAAGAGTGGTTGTACCACCAGCAGCACGAGTTATTACGGGTACGAGTCAGCGGCACCTTTGCCTCCAACCACTACAACCTGCTCAAAAAAGCCGCGCTGGTGGGGGCGGGTATTGCACGGTTGCCGTCCTACGTGCTGCCGGTGGAATTGGCGGATGGCCGACTGCGTTGGCTCCTGCGCGACTATCAGACGCGCAGCATGCCGATGTACCTGGTGCATCCGTATCAGGGCGGCTTGCCGCGTCGCACCCAGGTGTTGGCCGACTACCTGGTGGATTGGTTCAAGCGCAGCGGCGAAGCCCTGGACCGCCTTTAACGGTAGCGGCGAGCGATCAGGTGATCGATCGACAAGCGCCCCGGGCCCTTGGCGACCAGCAACAGCAATAACGCAAGCCAGGTGCCGTGGGTTGGGTAGGCGTCCGGGTAGACAAACAATTGAATGGTCAAGGTCATGCCGATCAGGGCCAGGGCCGAGAAGCGCGTGGCGAACCCGACGAGGATCAGCACCGGGAAAAAGTGCTCGGCAAACGCAGCCAAGTGCGCTGCGACTTCCGGCGATAGCAGCGGCACATGGTATTCGCTGCGAAACAGCGGTAGCGTCGAGGCTGCCAGGCGCGGTTCACCGAATTGGAAGGTGCCGTTGACCAAGTCTATGGCAAAGCCTTCGACTTTGGTTTGCCCGGATTTCCAGAACACTGCGGCAATCGAAAAGCGTGCGAGAAAGGCGATCAGGCTGTAGGGAATTTGCTCGAAAAGCGCGATGACCTGATTGATCAGGCCCGAAGGGCGAGTGTTCATGGCGATACCTTTTGTTCTGGATGCAAATGAGTAATGGCGTTGTGGCTGATCAGCAGCGCCAGGCATTGGTGCAGGTCAAACTCGGCGCCAGCCTCAAGCGCGTGCTCCACGGCGTTTTCCAAGGTCGCGCCCTGGGCCAGGCTGTTGATGAACGCGACAGCATCAGGGTTGACGGCGAATACCTTGACCTCCAGACCCTGGCGCAACACCAGGGCACTCTGTGGCTGCCAGGGATCCAGGTTTTCCAGGCCCCGCTCGGTCTGGTGTGCCGCCCACAGCGCTACGACGGCATAGGTTGAGTCCAGCGTGGCCAGGGAGGGATGCCATCGTACGCGCAGTCCACCCAGGTCCGTCTGACCTTGCAGTGCTTGCAGTACGGTCTGTTGATCCAGGGGTTGGCTGTCTGCCGCGTGGTAGGCCTGTACCCGCAAACGCTCCAGCCGGGCCATGTCGGCGAGATAAGGCACGCTGGCTGCCGGTTCGAATCCCTCGATGAAGCAGGCGAACGCGCTACCGTACTCGCTCATCAATGGGCTGGTGGGCGGGTGCGCTTGTGCATAAAGGCCGGCCATCGCGCGGAAAAACGCATCGCCCACCAGCTGCAACGTCACGGGAAAAGCCGCAGCCAACGCGTTGACCAATGAGCTGTGCACATTGTTGCGGTACACCGCGAAGCGGCTGGCTGGCTCGGCGCCATTACTGCTGTACAGACCGTCGGGGCAACGCAGGTCCGGTGCCAACAAGGCCGCGGTGAAGGCGTCATGCCGGCTCATGGGGTCACCTGTGAAAGATACCTGTCGGCTTGCCGGGCCTCGGCTTGCAGCACGCTGAACGCGGGCAGGTGGTTATCCCGCTCGATCAGCGTCGCCACTGGGCCGATGCGCGCCAGTACCGACTCGTAGAGTTGCCACACGGCGTTATCGACAGGGGCGCCGTGGTCATCGATCAACAAGCGATCACCCAGGCTGTCGGTGTCTTCGGCAAACCCGGCCAGATGAATCTCTGCCACCGCGTGCAACGGCAAGGCATCGATGTAGGACTGCGGATCACGTTGATGATTGATGCACGACACGTAGACGTTATTCACGTCCAGCAGCAAGCCACAGCCGGTACGGCGGATGATTTCGCTGATGAAGTCGGTTTCGTCCAGGGTGGAGCACTGGAATTGCAGGTAGGTCGACGGGTTTTCCAGCAGCATCGGCCGCCTGAGCGTGCTTTGCACCTGGTCGACGTGCTCGCACACCCGTTGCAGGGTGGCGTGGTCGTAGGCCAGGGGCAGCAGGTCGTTAAGGAACACCGGGCCGTGGCTGGACCAGGCCAAATGTTCGGAAAAGGAGTGAGGTTGATAGCGCTCGATCAGTGCCGCCAACCGTGCCAGGTGCTCACGGTCCGGCGGGGCTTCGCCACCGATGGACAAGCCCACACCGTGCAAGGACAGCGGGTACTGCGCGCGGATCAACCCCAAGTAATGATGAAAAGGGCCGCCGGCCACCATGTAGTTTTCGGCGTGCACTTCAAAAAAACCGATATCGGGTGAGGTCTCAAGTACTTCAATGAAGTGCTCATGCTTGAGACCCAGTCCGGCCCGACCGGGAAGGCCGGGCGCCTGAGCCTGGGAGACGGCTTGCAGGGATGAAAGAGTCATCATCAGTACTCAGGTTTTGCGAGGGATCAGGATTTAGCGGTGAAGGCCGCTTCCTGGCCGAAACCGGTCGGCGAGGTGGAGCTTGGGGTTTTGAGGCAGGTGCCGGCAGGGACCAGCTTCCAGGCGTTGGCCTGGTCTTTGACTTTCGAGGTGCCGGCGCAGGAAGTGCCGGCGCCTGCGGCGCAATCGTTCTTGCCAGCTTCAGCGACGCCGAAGCATTTCTGCATGTCGTCGGCAGCGTGGGCGGTGGTGGTCAGAGTGGACAGGCTCAGGGCAGAACCCAAGGCCAGGATCAGGGAAGCAGCAGACAGGGAACGGTTCGAAGTTTTCATGGTGTTTCTCCAATTTAATAAGGTCAGTCAAGGAAGCGATGATGCTTGCTTAACCTACTAGAGAACGTCGAGATTCGTACGTTACAGACGGATCTGAAATTTCTTTTATTTTTGTAGGATATTGAGCTGTCGTGTCGAGATGAGCGTTCTATCAGCCATAAAAAAACGGCCTGTAAAGGCCGTTTTCAAGAGTGGAGCGATTACCCGCCCAAGTACGCCTCACGTACCTTCGGATCGGTCAGCAACTGCTCGCCCGTGCCCTGCATCACCACCCGGCCGTTTTCCAGCACGTAGGCGCGGTCAGCAATCTTCAAGGCCTGGTTGGCGTTCTGCTCCACCAGGAACACCGTCACACCGTCCTTGCGCAGTTGTTCGATGATGTCGAAGATCTGCTGGATGATGATCGGCGCCAGGCCCAGGGAAGGTTCGTCCAGCAGCAACAACTTGGGCTTGCTCATCAGCGCCCGGCCGATGGCGAGCATTTGCTGCTCGCCGCCGGACATGGTGCCGCCGCGCTGGCTGAAGCGTTCCTTGAGCCGAGGGAACAGGTGCAGCACCTTGTCCATCTGCTCCTGATAGTCGCCCTTGTCGGTGAAGAAGCCGCCCATGGCGAGGTTTTCTTCGACCGTCAGGCGCGAGAACACGCGGCGGCCTTCCGGCACGACCGCAATGCTCTTGCGCATGATGTGGGACGACTGCTGCCCCACCAGCTCTTCACCCATGTAGCGGATGCTGCCGCTGTGGGCCTGGGGCGACCCGCACAAGGTCATCAGCAGGGTCGATTTGCCGGCACCGTTGGCGCCGATCAGCGTGACGATTTCACCTTGGCGCACTTCCACGTTGACGCTGTGCAGAGCCTGGATCTTGCCGTAGAAAGTGGAAACGTTTTCGAATTGCAGCATTTTACGCTTCCCCCAAATAGGCTTTGATCACTTCAGGATTGTCGCGGATCTGCTCCGGCGTCCCGTCGGCCAAAGGCGTGCCCTGGTTGATCACCACGATGTGGTCGGAAATGCTCATGACCAGCTTCATGTCGTGTTCGATCAACAGCACCGTGGCGTTGTTTTCTTCACGCAACACGCTGATCAGTGCCTTGAGGTCTTCGGTTTCCTTGGGGTTCAGGCCGGCAGCCGGTTCGTCGAGCATCAGGATCCGCGGGCGGGTCATCATGCAGCGGGCGATTTCCAGGCGACGTTGCTGACCGTAGGCCAGGGTGCCAGCAGGGCGGTTGGCAAACTCGGTGAGGTTGACCTTGTCCAGCCAGTACTCGGCGTATTCCATGGCCTCGCGCTCGCTCTTGCGGAACGAAGGGGTCTTGAACAGGCCTGCGAAGAAGTTGGTGTTCAGGTGACGGTGCTGGGCGATCAACAGGTTCTCGACCGCCGTCATATCCTTGAACAACCGCACGTTCTGAAAGGTCCGCACCACGCCCTTGCGGGCGATCTCGTGACCGGCCAGGCCCTGGATCGGCTGGCCGTCCAGCAGGATGCTGCCACCGCTCGGCTTGTAGAAGCCGGTGAGGCAGTTGAACACCGTGGTCTTGCCGGCACCGTTGGGGCCGATCAGCGCTACAACCTGTTTCTCTTTCACGGTCAGGGCCACGCCGTTGACCGCCAGCAAGCCGCCGAAGCGCATGCTCAAGTTTTCGACTTTCAGGATCTCGCGGCTCATTTGCGCAGCTCCATGTGTGGGCGTTGCATCGGGAGCAAACCTTGAGGACGCCAGATCATCATCAGCACCATCATGGCGCCGAACATCAACATGCGGTATTCGCTGAACTCACGCATCATCTCCGGCAGCAGGATCATCACGATCGCCGCCAGGATCACGCCCAGTTGCGAGCCCATGCCACCCAGCACCACGATGGCGAGGATGATCGCCGACTCGATAAAGGTGAACGACTCCGGGGTCACCAGGCCTTGGCGCGCGGCGAAGAAGCTGCCGGCGAAACCGGCGAACGCAGCACCCAGGGTAAAGGCGGAGAGCTTGATGATGGTCGGGTTCAGGCCCAGTGCGCGGCAGGCGATCTCATCTTCGCGCAGCGCTTCCCACGCACGGCCGATGGGCATGCGCAGCAGGCGGTTGATCACGAACAGCGCGGCCAATGCCAGCAGCAGCGCCACCAGGTACAGGAACACCACTTTGCTCACCGGGTTGTAGTCGATCCCGAAGTACTCGTGGAACGTCTGCATGCCTTCAGCGGCGGAACGGTCGAACGACAGCCCGAAGAACGTCGGCTTGGGGATGCTGCTGATGCCGTTGGGGCCACCGGTGATATCGGTGAGGTTACGCAGGAACAGGCGGATGATTTCACCGAAGCCCAGGGTCACGATCGCCAGGTAGTCGCCGCGCAGGCGCAGCACCGGAAAGCCCAGCAGGAAGCCGAACGTCGCCGCCGCCATGCCCGCCAGCGGCAGGCAGATCCAGAAGCTCCAGCCCAGGTAATGCGAGAGCAGCGCATAGGTGTAGGCACCCACGGCATAGAAGCCCACGTAACCCAGGTCGAGCAGGCCGGCCAGGCCCACCACGATGTTCAGGCCCAGGCCCAGCAACACGTAGATCAGGATCAGGGTGGCGATGTCGACCGCACCGCGCGAGCCGAAGAACGGCCAGATCAACGCGGCGATGATCAGGGCAATGATGATGTAGCGCTGGGTGCGCGGCAGGGTCAGGAATTGGCTGACCTTGGGCGATACCAACGGGCCACGGTTGCTCTTGAGCAAGGCATTGAACTGATCGCTGAACAACACGCGCAGGAACATCAGCACCGAACACAGGGCGATGACGGTCAGGGTCACGGGACCTGTGCCATGCACTTCAAGGTTGATGCCGACAATGCTCAGCTTGAGGCCGAGTACCGGGAAGGCCACGGCCCATACCAGCAAGGCGCTGAAAAACGCCGATTTAAGATATCTGCTCATACTTTCTCAACCTCCGGACGGCCCAGGATGCCGGTCGGACGGAACAACAGCACCAGAACCAACAGGCCGAACGCCACGACGTCCTTGTATTGGTCACCGAAGATATCGGCGCCAAAGGCTTCAGCCACACCCAGCACCAGGCCACCGAGCATTGCGCCCGGGATACTGCCGATGCCGCCCAATACCGCCGCGGTGAAAGCCTTGAGGCCTACCAGGAAACCGGCGTTGGGGTTGATCACGCCGTACTGCATGCTCAGCAGCACCGCCGCGACGGCGGCCAGCGCAGCACCGATCACGAAGGTCAGGGCGATGATGTTGTTGGTGTTGATGCCCAACAGGTTGGCCATCTTGATGTCTTCGGCGCAGGCCCGGCAGGCGCGCCCCAGACGGGAGCGGGAGATGAACAGGGTCAGGCCCAGCATCGCCACCAGGGTGACGACGAAGACCAGGACCTGCATGTAAGAAATCAGCACTTCTTGTGCGCCACCTGGGCCGAAGGAGAAGCTCCCCGGAATCAGGTTGGGAATGGACTTGTCCTTGGAGTCCTGGGACAGCAGTACAGTGTTCTGCAGGAAAATCGACATGCCGATGGCGGAAATCAGCGGGATCAAACGGTTGCTGCCACGCAAGGGACGGTAGGCAACGCGCTCGATACTGTAGCCATAGGCACTGGTCACGACGATCGATGCAAGGAACGCAGCGGTCATCAACAGCGGCAGGGAGTGGATACCCAGCATGGCCAGCCCGGCAAGGGCGATGAAGGCCACGTAGGAGCCAATCATGTACACCTCGCCATGGGCGAAGTTAATCATTCCAATGATGCCGTAAACCATTGTGTAGCCAATGGCTATCAAGGCATAGGTGCTGCCAACGGTCATGCCGTTAACCAGCGTTTGGAAAAAATGATAGATCTCAGGCATTACAGCGCTCCTAAAAACCCGATACGCATTTCACTGGTGGAGTCATGTTCCGGCCCCGTGCTGTGTTCTGTGAGCACATTTGCACAAAGCGTTTGCCAGCGAACCGCTGGTGACGGTTTTAAGATTTTCAGGTGAGCCAGCGCCCGGATCGCGGGTGTCAGGCCCATAAACCTCGTAAAACAAAGCCCACTGCTTTCACAGTGGGCTTGCTGGACCAGTAATGCCTGGCTTACTGAGGGGAAACTTCGGTTTTTGGTTTACCGAAGTGCCATTCGTAGACCACGAACTTGAAGTCCTTCAGGTCGCCCTTGGCGTCGAAGCTCAGGTCGCCGGTTGGGGTCTTGAAGGTGCCTGCGTGGATGGCGGCTGCCACTTTGGCGGTGTCTTCGGACTTCGCGGCAGCGATACCGCCGGCGATGACTTCAACTGCCGAGTAGGCCGGGAACACGAATGGACCGGTTGGGTCCTGCTTGTTCTTGGTGAACTCTTCAACGATCGCCTTGTTGGCCGGATCGGTGTCGAACGACTTCGGCAGGGTCACCAGCAGGCCTTCGGAAGCGTTCTGGGCGATTTGCGAGATGGAGTCGTTGCCGACACCTTCCGGGCCCATGAACTTGGCGTTCACGCCTTTTTCCTTGGCTTGGCGCAGGATCAGGCCCAGCTCAGGGTGGTAGCCGCCGTAGTAGACGAAGTCGACGTTGGCTTGTTTGAGCTTCTGAATGAGCGAACCGAAGTCTTTGTCGCCAGCGTTGATGCCTTCGAATAGGGCAACTTTCACGCCTTTCTTCTCGAGGGTCTGTTTGACGGCGGTGGCGATGCCTTCACCGTACTGCTGCTTGTCGTGAATGACTGCAACGACTTTTGGTTTCACGTGGTCGGCAATGTAGTTACCGGCCGCAGGGCCTTGAGCGCTGTCCAGGCCGATGGTGCGGAAGACCAGTTTGTAGCCACGGGAAGTGATTTCCGGGCTGGTGGCAGCCGGGGTGATCATGATCACGCCTTCGTCTTCATAGATGTCGGAGGCTGGCTGAGTGGAGCTGGAGCAGAGGTGGCCGACCACGAACTTGACGCCGTCGTTGACCACTTTGTTGGCCACGGCAACGGCTTGTTTAGGATCGCAAGCGTCGTCGTACTCCTTGGCTTCAAGCATTTTGCCGTCGACGCCGCCCTTGGCGTTGATGTCGGCGATGGCTTGCTTGGCACCCATGAATTGCATGTCGCCGTATTGCGTCACAGGACCGGTTTTAGGACCTGCGATACCGATCTTGATGGTGTCGGCTGCGAACGAATGGCCGGCAACCCCAGCCAGGACCATAGCGGCAAACAGTTTGGAAATCTGCTTAGTAGCCTTATTCATAGTGCTCCACTCTTACTGTTGTATTTTTTATAGTTCTAGCGGCCTTGTGAGCTGCAGAACCGGATCAGATATCTCGGATATCCCCCCGGCAGTGCCCTGGCAACTGTACCGGTACAGTGTAGAGCGCCGGTTGATCGCTTGAAAAGCTGGCTGCTGGGGGCAAAACCCGGGTGTGTCGCTTAAATGAAAGAAAAAGACAGAATTGCGGCGGGGTGATGCCAGAGTTTCGGGCAATCCTTGGCTTTCCTGACACTTTCAATCGATGACGCATTTGCAACTGGGTTTTTCTGCCTGACGCTCGACGTTATGATTGCGCCGATTTTTTATTCAGGTGAACTCCCATGACGCAAGAACCTAGCACCCTCTATGCCAAGCTGCTCGGTGAAACTGCCGAAATTTCCTGGAAGGAGCTTGAGCCGTTCTTTGCCAAGGGTGCCCTATTGTGGGTCGACGCTGGCCTGGATTTGATCGAGGCAGCCGAAGGCATGGCCGAGGATAACCGCGACAAAGTCGCCGCGTGGCTGGCTGCGGGGAGCCTTGGCGAAGTGTCTGCGACGCGGGCATTGGACCTGGTTGAGCGTGATCCAAGCTTGTGGGCGGTGGTGGTTTCGCCCTGGATACTGATCCAGGAAAGGGCGGCGTAAAGAATGAGCGCACTAAAAAGGTGCGCAATTCAGGCTGTCAGAAGTGTGTAGCGGAGTAACCGCCGGCACCGTGATGGCACCTTGCCGTAGAGAAAGGTCACAGGTGAGGGTGACGTAAACGTCACGGGAACAGTTATCCCCGTGGCACAAGCGCCGTAAAATTGTTTCCCGGTATGTTCGCATTGCATTGCAGGAGCCGGCGGTCCGGCTCCTGCAGGCAGGTCAGGCGGTCTTGCCCGTGTGGTTGTTCAGCGAGATCACCTTGGTCTTGCCAATCCGGTGGCGGTAGATCTCACGCAAGTACTTGATCGCCTTCTTCACGCAATCCCGTGACAGGCGAATGTCATTGATTGACACGAACTTCTCTTTGTCGTTGATCAACTCGCGGTACTTCTTCTCATACATCGGCTTGATCGCGTACCAGTTGGTGTCGAGGATCTTCGCCGGGTTTTCGAACTCGTTGAGCAACTCGTCGATACGGTCTTCGTCGAAGTCCTCGTGGATGATGAAGTCCAGGATCGAGTTGTCCAGGGTGTCATCGAAGCGGTACGGGTTACGCGCGAAGCAGCGTTTGATGAAGGCCACGATCAACGTGAGGAAGTCATCCGACAGGCACGGGCTCTTGGCGATCAGGGTGGTCAGCGACAGGTTGGCCGAGGCGCCGATCACCAGGGCGTAGCGCTTGAGCGTGGTGTTGGGGAACAGGCTGTTGAGGTGGGTCTTGAGCCGGTTCAAGTCCATGTAGGACAACTTGTAGTCCTTGGGCAGCGACACAATCGACACCACCGACGAGCAGTTCTTGAAGAAGTGCAGGTCATGCAGCGCGGCGGCGTCGTAGCCAGAGTTCTTGTACTGTTCCAGGGACGCCTTGTAGCGCTTGGATTCGATTGGCAACAGGCTGATGCCTTCGATGGCCTGGGTGACCTTGTTGAAGTGCGGCAGGTCGATGGAACGGAAGAACAGGTCGTCGATGTTCAGGCGCTGCGGCTCTTTCTCGAACACCTTGAACTTGTCGTTCGACGGCGCCGGGGTTTCCGGGACCACGGACTCGGCGTAGGCAATCGCCACCGGGCCGGCCAGGCTCATGAACAGGTCGTTGGCATCCAGGCGAATGGTTTCGCCGATGTCGATGCCGGCGCGCCGGAAGTAGTTCTGGTCGTAGTCGGTGGTCACGGCCTGGGCGGTGAGGATGTTGAAGATCTGCTGGGAAATGTACTGGTTGGCGTGTTTTTCCATGGCATTGACGTCAATGTTCTGGATATTGCCGTCATCGCTTTCTTCGGCATAACGCATGATGTCGTTGGAGATCAGCATCATCGCGTTCCACGGCCGGATCCGCCCCTTCACGCTGGCTTCGCTGCTGTCTTCATTGGCGAAGTTGTACGAAAAATCCCATTCTTCCGACAGGTATTTGCACAGCAGTCGCCCGGCGTTGATGTGCAGCGCCTCGGACATTTCGCTGCGGTGGTCGGAAATGTTCGGCAGCACGCAGATGCCGCTGGTGAAGATCGGCTCGAACACAAAGGCGTGGCCGCTCTTGCTGTCGTGCTCGTCGGCGGGCTTGGTGTCGAAGGTCTTGTTCATGTACGAGTGTTGCTGGGCCAGGCCGAACTCCGAGGCCATGCCTGAACCCGTGCCGCCGCCAGCGCTGAAGATCGAAAAGTACAGGCGCGACTGGTTGGCCTTGATGCCGCAGGAGTCGATCAGGTACGAGTGGATCATCTTCCAGTCGGGGCTGGAAAAACGCTGGGTGTCTTTGTTCAGGATGATCTTGGCCAGGTACTGGCCGAGGATCGGCGCGTTACCGGCGCCGCCGGCATGGACCTCCGACAGGTCCATGATTTTCATCTTGCTGTAGTCGCGCAGGAAGCCGCTTTTCTCGCCTTTGCGCGAGAAGCGGATACGCCCGGCGATGTCCTTGTCCAAGTCACCCAGCATCACCAGCGGCTCCACCAGGAACACCGGTTTGCTGGCCTTGCCGCTGCCCAGTCGCAGGTTGTTGCGGATCCACTGGGCCGGGCTGTAGCCCTTGTCCTGTGACTTGTCTTCGTTGCTGAATTCGTTCAGGTAGAACTTGCGCGCGTTGTACACCAGTTCCGCCACGTCCAGCGCGATGTTCGAACCGCAGCGGCCCAGGCCGATCAGGCACACCGAGGGGAATTCCTGTTCGTTGCGCGGATCGCTGTCGCCTTCCAGGTGGGGCGGGCGCGGGAACACCATGTCGCGCAGGCCGTCGAGGTTGTCGAGGATGCGGTCGGTATTGGTCTCGGTGAAGTACAGGTATTGCTGGGTGGCCAGCGGGCGGGCGGTGCTCAATGACTTTGAATCTGAGGGTGTGTCCGCAGGAGCTGGGAGCAACACGTCGGATACCACGGTGGCAGAGTTATTTTTAGAAGTCATTGTGCGCCATGTGCCTGGGCGGATGGCTGAAACATGTCAAGGGGCCATCACGGAATGGGTGTTCGCGACTTTACAGTGCGTCCTTGTCCTGGACGATTGGGTTTTACCCCGATGATTTCAGGGAAAACACGGCCGGACTCTGATGAATCGGCCGTTCGTCGGGGTTCTTTAGGCAAATGATGGCGAAATGCCAAAGATTGGGCGTCAGCGAATTGGCCTGACGATGGACGTGGAACCTCCCCGGCCAGGGGACGGCTCTTTGGGGACGCTGCTGTCCTTGGCGCCCAGGGTGCTATGCGGGTACAGCGGGTTACGCAGTTTGATGCCCTGCATCACGCCAATAATGTCACTGGCCGGCACCGCCGGGCTCAGCAGGTAGCCCTGGACGAAGTCGCAGCCATGCTTGAGCAGCAGCTCGAACTGGGCCTGGGTTTCCACGCCTTCGGTCACGACTTCCAAGTGCAGGGTGTGGGCCATGCCGATAATCGCCTGGACGATCTCGATATCGGCGGTGGACTTGGGAATATCCTGGATAAACGAGCGATCAATCTTCAACGTGTTGAGTGGCAGCCGCTTGAGGTAGGCGAGGGAGGAGTAGCCGGTGCCAAAGTCATCGATGGCCAGCGACACACCCAGCGCGCGGATTTGCCGCAGCAACGCCAGGGTGCTGCTGATGTTGCCCATCAGCGCATTTTCGGTGACTTCCAGTTCCAGGCGGTTCGCGCCGATCCCGCTGAAGCGCAAGGCGTCTTCAATTTCATCCGCCAACTCATCACGGGCCAGGTTCAGGGCTGAGCAATTCACCGCCATGGTCAGATCGGTGTAGCCCCGGTCAGACAGCAGGCTCAGGTCATGACAGGCCTGGCGCAGTACCCAGTGGTCCAGTTCGGCAATCAGCCCGTTGCTTTCGGCGATGCCGATAAACCGGTCCGGCGCCAGCAACCCGTGCTGGGGATGCTGCCAGCGCACCAAGGCTTCCAGCCGCGTGACCTTGTCCAGTTTCATGTCAAAGATCGGTTGATAGAACAACACCAGTTGGTTGCGGGTGCGCAGGGCGCTGCGCAGTTCTTCCTCCAATTGCAGTTCGAGGAAGGCACGGGTCTTCAGGTTGGAGCTGAAGAAATTCAAGTTGTTACGCCCGGCGTCCTTGGACTGGTACAGCGCCAGGTCGGCGGTTTTCAGCAGTTCTTCGCAGGTCAGGCCGTCATCGGGGAAAAGGCTGATGCCAATACTGGTGGTCATCACCATGCGCCGGCCGGCCAGCTCGATGGGTTCTTTCATCTGCTGCATGATGCGCTGGGCCAGGTGCCGCGCTTCGTCGCGGTGGTGGATGCTGATCAGGATGCAGAACTCATCGCCGCCAAAGCGTGCCACCACATCCGCGTGGCTGCGCACTGAGCCCTTGATATGCCCGGCCAGCACGGTGAGCAACTGGTCGCCGGCGTCATGCCCGAGGCTGTCGTTGATGCGTTTGAAGTGGTCGATATCGAGGAAGATCACCGCCATCATGCCGTTTGACGCGGTTTTTTCGGCGAGCTTCTCGGCAAAGATCTGATTGAAGCCGCGACGATTGAGCAGGCTGGTGAGGGCGTCGTAATGCGCCACCTGTTGCAGCGATGCGCGGGCCTGGTCGAGTTCGCTGAGCAGGGCGTTGACCCGCCGCAGGTCGCGTTCCTTGTGCTGCAGTTTTTTGTCGGCCAGGGCGGCGCTGATGCTGCTGCCGATCACCAGCAGGGTGATGACGGCCACCGACAAGCCCAGTTGAATGGGGTTGTTATCCAGTGGCAACGAAAGGTCGGCCCCGTTGGGAACGATGAGTTGCATGGCCGCCATGCCGGTAAAGTGCATGCTCAGGATCCCGGCGCCGAGTACCAGGCTGGCGGCATACTTGAGCAGCTGATGGAACACACCGGCGCCGGTACGCAGGTAGCTCGACAGCAACAGCGCAGCCAGGCTGGCGCCGATAGCGATACCCACCGAGGCCATGAACAGTCCCGACTCGAAATAGACTTTGGCCTGCGAGCGCATGGCTGACATACCGACGTAGTGCATCAGGGCGATGCCAATGCCCATCCACACCGACGCCAGCAGGTACTGGTGGAAACGCAGGTTGGAATGACTGAGGGTCTGCATGGCGAACAACGAGGCGACCAACGCAATCAACAGCGAAGCAAACGTCATCAACAATTCGTAGTGGATTGCGATGGGTGCCTGGAACGCCAGCATGCTGATGAAGTGGGTGGACCAGATCCCGCCTGCCAGGCAACCGGCGCCGAGCCAGCGCCAGTGGCGTCTGGCGGTAGGGTCCTCGACATGGCCGACACGTTCGGCCATGTCCAGCGTGCCGAAGCCCGCCGCGCAAGCGACCAGATAGGCGAGCAGCACCAGAAAGGGGTTATGACTGCAATTGAGTAATAAGTGCCCGCTCTCTGGAAGCTCGGTAAAAAAATGCAGACCTAGCCATTCCATAGCATGTCCCGTCATAGAGTCACGTCACTGCCTGAGGCGATGACCTATGAGGTCGAGTATAGAAGCGTAGGAGATTTCGCAAGTCGTAATGGCACTTTGCTTCTCTACGATTTTGGCATGCCGTCCATAGCGTTTGATGCTAAGCGCTGATCGGCAACGCCAGTTCGAAAGGCTCTTCCAGCGGTGCCAGGCCAAAGGCGGCGCGGGCTGCATCGCAATCGGCGTTGTGCACGCCCTGGTACCACGAGGACTCGAACTCACGGCACACGCTGGAGCGTTGCTCGTAGATCGTGCAACGGGTGCCCTGGCCCACTTCACCCTCCAGGCTGCAGCAGCGCGCGGGTTTTTGGTCGGTGCCGATCATGGCCACGCGGGTCGGGTTGATCTGCACCACCAGGTCATCGGGCACCGTGCCCCCCGACGAGGCGCACTCACCCCAGAAGAAAGACACACGAAAGTGTGAACAGCAGGCACCGCAATTCAGACACGGACTGGCTTCGGACATGGGCGTCATCGATAAGAAAAGTAGGTTGGGGATGCTACGGAAGGCTCGCCATTCTATCCGTGCCATGGCCATTGGGAAGGGGGGCGCGCACTTATATTTTTGTGGGGAAAGTCCCGTGTTGCCGGGCAAAATCATGCCCTATCAGCTTTACGAATCATTACAGACAACCGGGCCCTGCCTGACTATGTTGCAGGTACCGGGCAGGATGCATCGGGCATCGCAGCTCTCATAACAATAAAAGAGACGGACCCATGCAGAACTCGACCCAAGCGGCGAATGCCTGGCGCATTCTGTTCCTGCTGTTCCTGGCCAACCTGTTCAACTTCTTCGACCGCACCATCCCGGCGATCATCATCGAGCCAATCCGCATGGAATGGCACCTGAGCGACTTCCAGCTCGGCATCATCGGCACCGCCTTCACCATCGTCTACGCGATTGCCGGGCTGCCGCTCGGGCGTCTGGCCGACACCGGCTCGCGCAGCAAACTGATGGGCTGGGGCCTGTTCGCCTGGAGCGGGCTGACGGCGATCAATGGCCTGGTCGGCAGCTTCTGGACCTTTCTACTGGTGCGCATGGGCATCGGCATTGGCGAAGCCAGCTATGCGCCGGCCGCCAACTCGCTGATTGGCGACCTGTTCCCGGCACACCGCCGTGCGCGGGCCATGGGGATCTTCATGCTGGGCCTGCCGTTGGGCCTGTTGCTGGCGTTCTTCACCATCGGCTGGATGGTCAAGGCGTTCGACAGCTGGCGTGCACCGTTCTTTATCGCTGCGGTGCCGGGGCTGATCCTGGCGGTGTTCATGTTCTATATCAAGGAGCCAAAGCGCGGCGCGGCAGAAACCGTGCAAGTTTCCCAGGAGCGCGTCGACCGCCCGATCCGCCGCGTGCTGGCGGTGCCGACCTTCCTGTGGCTGGTGCTGGCCGGGTTGTGCTTCAACTTCGCGACGTATGCCTGCAACTCGTTCCTGGTGCCGATGTTGCAGCGTTACTTCCTGATGCCATTGCAGGATGCTGCGGTCGCCACCGGCGTGATCGTCGGCCTGACCGGCCTGGTGGGCCTGACCCTGGGCGGCTGGATTGCCGACAAGATCCATCAGCGGGTGGCCAACGGTCGCCTGTTGTTCGCCGCGTTCAGCCTGATCATTTCCACGGTGACCACCGCGTGGGCGTTGCACGCCGGGCGCATCGAGATTGGTGTGTTTGTGGCGCTGTTCAGCGTGGGCTGGTTGTTTGCCTACAACTTCTACACCTGCGTGTACACAGCGATCCAGGACGTGGTCGAGCCGCGCCTGCGGGCCACGGCGATGGCGCTGTTCTTCGCCGGCCTGTACTTGCTGGGCGGTGGCATGGGGCCGATCGTGGTGGGTGGCTTGTCTGATCACTTTGCCCATTCGGCGATGTATGCGGCGGGGGCGCAGCAGATGACCGAGGCTTACAAGGCGGTGGGATTGCACGACGCCATGTACCTGATTCCGGTGGCGTTGTTCCTGACCATGCTGTTCCTGTTCCAGGCGTCGCGCAGTTTTGTGCGCGATGCCAAGCGGATGAAGGATGGGTTGGGGGTGGTTGAGGTGCCTGCTTCGGCGGTGACCGCTTGATATTGAGGTGACGCCATCGGGGGCAAGCCCCCTCCCACATTTGACTGGGTTGTCATATCGATCACCGATCAATTGTGGGAGGGGGCTTGCCCCCGATGGGGCCTCCAAGGCCAATGAAAAAGGCCCGCATTGCGCGGGCCTTTTTCATTTAGCAGGGCAGGGCAGTGATCAACCCGCCACCAACACCCGGATCGCTTCCAAGCGCAGCGCCGCCTTGTCCAGCATGGCCAGACCTTGCTCGCGCTGATTGCGCAGAGCGACCAGCTCACTGTCACGCACGGTCGGGTTGACCGCTTGCAACGCCGTCAGCCGCGCCAGTTCTTCGTCGGTGTCCGCCGCCAGGCGGCGCTTGGCCTCGGCCACGCGTTCGGCATGTTGCGGAGTGATCTTCTCTTCGCCGGCGTTGATCCGTGGCGTTAGCTGGTCGCGCTGGGCCTGCACGAACTTGTTGGCGCTGGCCCGTGGCACGCTTTCCAGCTGGTCGTTGAGGGTCACGAATGACACACGGCTCGACAGGTCGTTGCCATTGGCATCCAGCAGGCAGCGCAGGGCGGCCGGCGGCAAGTAGCGCCCCAATTGCAGTGAACGCGGTGCAACCACTTCGCTGACGTAGAGCAGTTCCAGCAACACGGTGCCCGGCTTGAGCGCCTTGTTCTTGATCAGCGCTACGGCGGTGTTGCCCATGGAGCCGGACAGCACCAGGTCCATGCCGCCCTGCACCATCGGATGTTCCCAGGTGATGAATTGCATGTCTTCACGGGACAGCGCCTGGTTGCGGTCGTAGGTGATGGTCACGCCTTCGTCGTCGCCCAGGGGGAAGCTGGCGTCGAGCATTTTTTCGCTGGGCTTGAGGATCAGCGCGTTTTCCGAATGGTCTTCGCTGTCGATACCGAACGCATCGAACAGGGTTTCCATGTAGATCGGCAGGGCGAACTGGTCGTCTTGCTCGAGGATGTCTTCGACCAGGGCATCGCCTTCACCCGCGCCGCCGGAATTGAGCTCCAGCAGGCGGTCGCGACCGGTGTGCAGCTCTTCTTCCAGGCGCTCGCGCTCGGCACGGGCCTCGTCGATCAGCGCTTGCCACTCGCCGTCGTCGGCGTTTTCCAGCAGCGGCAGCAGGCGCGGGCCGAACTGATGCTGCAAGGCGTTGCCGGTCGGGCAGGTGTTGAGGAACGCGTTCAGCGCTTCGTGGTACCACTGGAACAGGCGCTCTTGCGGGCTGGTTTCCAGATACGGCACGTGCAGTTCGATCACGTGTTTCTGGCCGATCCGGTCCAGACGGCCGATGCGCTGTTCCAACAGGTCGGGGTGGGACGGCAGGTCGAACAGCACCAGGTGGTGGGAAAACTGGAAGTTGCGGCCTTCACTGCCGATTTCCGAGCAGATCAATACCTGGGCGCCAAACTCTTCATCGGCGAAGTAGGCAGCGGCGCGGTCACGCTCGAGGATGTTCATGCCCTCGTGGAACACCGTGGCCGGAATGCCCGAGCGTACGCGCAGGGCGTCTTCCAGGTCCATGGCGGTTTCGGCGTGGGCGCAGATCACCAGGACTTTGGTGCGCTTGAGCATTTTCAACTGGTCGATCA
Source organism: Pseudomonas allii (assembly GCF_055380095.1). Classification (NCBI taxonomy): domain Bacteria; kingdom Pseudomonadati; phylum Pseudomonadota; class Gammaproteobacteria; order Pseudomonadales; family Pseudomonadaceae; genus Pseudomonas; species Pseudomonas allii. The sequence goes on from NZ_AP039450.1 coordinate 1,504,821, forward strand.
GCCATTCGACCCGTGGGTCGAAGCGCCACCAGCGGTTTTCTTCTTCGACATCCGGCTGCGACTGGAAGCTGACTTCCGGGTACAGCTCGGCGTGTTCGCCCAGCGGCAACTCCAGGTACTCGTCCGGGTTCGGCAGCGGGTAGGCGTGCAGCTTGCGCTCGGGGAAGCCCTGCACGGCGGCACGGGTGTTGCGGAACAGCACGCGGCCGGTGCCGTGGCGGTCAAGCAGCTCACGCACCAGGCGCGCGCTGGCTTCGGTGTCGCCATCGTTGACGGCGGTGAGCAGGGCTTCACCTTCGTCGCCGAGGAAACCCTGGATGGTCTTGTGTGCGGCAGGGGACAGGCGACCCTTGTCCAGCAGTTCCTGCACGGCTTCGGCCACCGGGCGATAGTTCTCGCTCTCGGCGCGGAAGGCGGCGAGGTCATGGAAGCGGTTCGGGTCCAGCAGGCGCAGGCGCGCGAAGTGGCTGTCCTGGCCCAGTTGTTCCGGGGTGGCGGTGAGCAGCAGCACGCCGGGAATCACTTCGGCCAGTTGCTCGACCAGTGCGTATTCAGGGCTGGCCTTTTCTTCGTGCCACACCAGGTGGTGGGCTTCGTCGACCACCAGCAGGTCCCAACCGGCGGCAAACAGCGCGTCCTGGGCCTTCTCGTCGTCCACCAGCCACTCCAGGGCCACCAGGGCCAACTGGGTGTCTTCGAACGGGTTGGTGGCATCGCTTTCGATAAAACGTTCTTCGTCGAACAGCGCCACCTGCAGGTTGAAACGGCGGCGCATTTCAACCAGCCATTGGTGCTGCAGGTTTTCCGGAACCAGGATCAACACGCGGTTGGCGCGGCCCGACAACAGTTGGCGATGGATCACCAGGCCGGCTTCGATGGTCTTGCCCAGGCCCACTTCGTCCGCCAGCAAGACCCGTGGCGCGATACGGTCGGCGACTTCACGGGCGATGTGCAGTTGGTGCGCAATAGGTTGCGCACGCACGCCACCCAGGCCCCACAACGAGGACTGCAATTGGCGGCTGGTGTGCTCCAGGGTGTGATAACGCAGCGAGAACCAGGCCAGCGGATCGATCTGCCCGGCGAACAGACGATCGCTGGCGAGGCGGAACTGGATGAAGTTGGAGAGTTGGGTTTCCGGCAGGGTGACCTGCTCGTTCTGCCCATTGAGGCCGTGGTACACCAGCAGGCCGTCGACGTCGTCGACTTCCTGCACGGTCATTTTCCAGCCTTCGAAATGGGTGATGCTGTCACCCGGCGAGAACCTCACGCGGGTGAGGGGCGCATTCCGTAGCGCGTACTGACGAGTGTCGCCAGTGGCCGGATAGAGCACGGTCAACAAGCGCCCGTCCTGTGCCAGAACGGTGCCTAACCCCAGCTCTGCTTCGCTGTCACTAATCCAGCGTTGCCCCGGTTGATACTGCTGCGCCATGCTGCCTGACTCCCGCCGTGAAAAAGCCGACTATCTTAACGGAACAAGCCCCCACGCCCAAGGACTCTGACAAAAACTACTCCGTTTGCGTGGGGGGCCGGAAGCCGAATCGACGGGTGGCGGGCACTTGGGAGTGTCGACTGGGTCACAGGTTGGCGAGCCTGTGCTCAAGTCACCCTGCAACCCGCCGACAGCCTGTTGATCAGGAGAATAATCACTATGCTTCCACCCATGCTGCCCGTCAGCGTTGTGCCGGTCACGTCGCAACTCGATCCGGTGCGCCAGAAGCCGGACATCCCGCCCGTGGTGCCGGTCCAGCCGGGCTCCAACGAGAGCACCATCGACCTGAAAAAAGGCGATGCCGAGACGTCGACCTTTTTGCTGCGTGAAGAACAGCGCCGCCAGCAGGAACAGCAGAGACGCCGGCGTGAAGCCGATGAAGACCCGGAGCAGCACCTGGCCATTCCGGGCGATGTGTTGAATGCCGACAACACCGTGCCAGTGGCGCCGCTGATCGAAGATGCACCGCGCCAGGGCCTGTGGGTGGACGTCGAGGTTTAGTCGCGCAACTCGCGCAGAGCCGCTAGCAGCAACTCGATATCGTCCTCGTTGTTGAGCGGACTGACCGAGATCCGCGCCACGCTGTCCAGGCCACGGGCCTGCATATCCAGCGGGGTGTAGGCCACGCCGTTGGCGCCGATGTTGATGCGCTTCAAGCCCAGGCGCCGCTTGAGTTCAAACGCATCCCACCCGGCCAGGTTGAAGGCGATCAAGCCGGACTGGAGAGTGCCCAGGTCATGCAGGGTAATGCCCGCGATCCCACGTAACGCTTCGCGGATTCGCGCGCTGGTCTGCGAAACCCTCTCCCACGCGCGCTCGATGCCCAGCCGATTCATCTCCTGCAGCGCATTGCCCAGCCCGGCCAGCAAGGCGAAGGATGCCTCGCTGGTTTCAAAGCGCCGTGCGTCATTGCGCAGGTCGAAACCCTGGGCGGTCCAGGGCGCCGAAAACACGTCCCGCTGGGCCGGGTTCAAGCGCCCGAGGAAATCCGGCCGCACATACAACAGCGCCGTCCCGCGTGGACCGCGCAGATGCTTTCTTCCGGCGGACTTGAGTACATCGCACTGCAACGCTTGTACGTCCACCGGCACCTGGCCGACGGCCTGGCCGGCGTCGATGAAGTAGGGGATGGCGTGACGCCTGGCCAGTTCACCGATGGCCTGGGCGGGGTTGATCAGGCCGCCGTTGGCCGGGAGCCAGGTGAGGTCGATCAGCTTCACCTTGGCATCGAGCATCGACTCCAACGCCACCGGGCAGACTGCGCCGCTTGCATCGCAGGGGATGACTTCCACGCGGGCACCCGCTTGCACCGCCAGTTCCATGCTGGCCAGGTTGCCGCCCCATTCGTGACGGCCTACCAGAATACGGTCGCCGGGTTGCCAGGGGCCCAGGGCCTGGAACGCCAGGCTCCAGGCGGTCGAGCCACTGCTGGCAAACGCGATGGACGAGGTGGGGGCGTTGAGCAGTTGCGCGGCGGCGCGGCGGGCTCTTTCCACCAGCACGGCGCCATGTTCGCCGGCTTCCATCGGGCCGTCGCGAGCCTCCCGTTGCAGCTGCTCGATGATCGCATCCAGGGTTGCCTGGCTGGGCAGGGAAGCACCGGCGTGGTTGAAATGCACGATGCCGGACTGGCAGCCGGGCGTGTCATCCCGCAAGTGCTGGACTTCAAGCGGGCTCATGGGCGCAGCTCGAAAATCGCATCAACCTCCACCGCCACACCGGCCGGCAGGCTGGACACGCCGACGGCGGTTCGCACATGCCGGCCTTTTTCGCCAAGGGCGTTGACCAGCAGGTTGGAGGCACCGTTGGCCACCACGCTCTGTTGCGTGAAGTCGCCGCTGCTGGCGATGAATACACCCAGGCGCACGGTACGCACCAGGCGCGACAGGTCATCGCCGAGGGCATCGCTCAACTGCCCCAGCAGGCCCAGCGCAGCGAGTTCCGCCGCTTGTGCACCTTCTGCATCGCTGATGGATTCCCCCAGCCGGCCTACATAGGCGGGTTTACCCTCCACCAGCGGGATTTGCCCGGAGACGAACAGGTGATTCTGGCTGACCACGTGGTTGATGTAGTTGGCGATCGGCTGGCTGGGGGTGGGCAGCGTGAGGCCGAGGGCTTGCACGCGTTGGCGGAGGGAGTCGCTCATGATGAATCCTCTTGGGTCGGGAGGCTTCAGCATGTTGGCTGTATTGAAGGGCGACAAACGGATAGATCTCACGCGATGTATCGAAAAAACTCACGTGTCAGTGCAGGTTTCCTTCAGCCACTGGCTGAAACACGCGGCGGCTTCGCTGGGGGTGCCTTGAGGTGCGATCAACCAGTAGCCTATGTCACTGTGATAGGGCGGCCAATCGAAGGCTTGCACCAGGCTGCCGTCCTGCAGCCTGCGCTCGATCAGGCGATGACGACCCATGGCGATGCCCTGGCCGGCCACGGCGGCTTCGACCACGATGTTGTAGTCGTGCAGCATCACGCGGGGGTGGTGACCGAGGTCGACCTGATAGTGCTCGGACCAGTCGGTCCATTCAAAGGGGCGGTGCGAAGTGGCCATCAGCAACGGACTGTCTTGCGCTGCCTTGAACGTCGGGCTGCACACCGGCGAGATGATTTCCGGCATCAGTCGCGTGGCCTGCACATCGGGCCAGTCGCCCTTGCCATAACGGATGGCCAGGTCGACCTCGGCGCCTGCCACGTCCGCCAGTTGAATGGCCGGCAACAATTCCACCTGAATATGTGGGTAGCGATTGAGGAACCCGGCCAGGCGGGGCGCCAGCCACAGGGTGGCAAAGGAGGCCAGCAAACCGATGCGCAGCACGGTGGCACTGGGCGTGACCCGTTGGGCACGAGTGGCGGCGGCGATGGCGTCGAGGGCTGGGCGGATTTCGTCGTAGTACCGTTGGCCGTCTGTGGTCAGATCGATCGCACGGGTGCGTCGGATAAACAAGGGTTTGCCCAGGTGCTGCTCGAGCTTTTGCACCTGATGGCTCAGCGCGCTCTGGGTCACTGACAACTCGCTGGCAGCCTTGATAAAACTCAAGTGCCGCGCCACGGCTTCGAAGGCGCGCAGCGCCAGCAGCGGCGGAAGGTCCTTGTGCAGTGCCACCTGGTGACTCTCCTGGTTCGGGAAAACAGCGATTTTGTGTGATGACCTGCCTTTTGTCGCCCGCTGATTTGCCGTTGAGCGGGGGAGGCCGCATTATTGGACCATTCCCTCCACGACGTAAGCCAAGCCATGAGTGAAGACGACAAGCTGATCGACCTGAATGCCGAGCGCGCCAAGCGCGTGCACGACCTCAATGACAAACGCCTGAATGAAGTCCGCCAGGCATTTGAACAGGCAATGCCACTCGGCAAAGTGAAGAAAAAACCGAAGAACAAGCCCAAAAAGCGTTGAAACAGCCTGCATCCATTGATGCAGGTCAGTTATTGCCCTTCTTTACGCCCCGTCGCGGGCGACATTGATCCCCGTCAATTTTCCAATCCGCCTTCTCCATTAACTTAGCCCTATCGCAACAGGGCAAGTGCAGGAGGCCGGTCATGTTTATCGATAATGTAGTGTTCGCCGGAGTGCTGACCGTAAGCCTCATGGTGATGTTTTTTGTAGGGTTTGGAATTTTTATCTGGAAAGACGCGAACAAGCGGAAAAAACCCTAGTTTTTCCAGGTTACATGAGCACGCAAGGCATTTTGGGCGACTTCGGTCGCCCTTTTTTTGTGCGCCTGAATTAACGCAGTAGTTATCGGCATAAAAAAAGGTGCGACCCTCGCGGATCGCACCTTTTTTATCGCAGGCGGCTTATCAACTGCCCAGCGCCTTGGAAGCCAACCAGAACAACCCGGCCGACAGGGCCACGGTTGCTGGCAGGGTCAGTACCCAGGCCATCAGGATGGTCTTCACGGTGCCGCCCTGCAGGCCGCTTTTGTTGGCGACCATGGTGCCGGCCACGCCCGACGACAGCACGTGAGTAGTCGACACCGGCAGCGCGAAGATGTTGGCAAAGCCAATCATGGTCGCGGTGGTGATCTGTGCCGACATGCCCTGGGCATAGGTCATGCCTTGCTTGCCGATCTTCTCGCCGATGGTCAGTACCACACGCTTCCAGCCCACCATGGTGCCCAGGCCCAAGGCCAGTGCGACGGCAAGGATCACCCAGAATGGGGCGTATTCGGTGGTGGCGGTCAGGTCTTTGCGCAGTTTGTCGAGATCGGATTTCTCACGGGCATCCAGGCCTGGCAGCTTGCCGACTTTCTTCGCGGTGTCGTCCAGGCAGAGCAGATAACGACGCACTTCAATACGCTGGTCAGCCGTCAGCGAGTGATAGTCCGACACGCCTTTGAGCGTGTCGACCAGCGCGTTGATGGTCGGCTCGGTCTGTTGCGGGTTGCACTGGAACTTGCCCGGCAGATCGTTCTGCACGCTTTTGCCCAGGGCCAGGAACTCGCCGAGCGTGGCGTTGTTACGCTGGTAGAACTGGCTCAAATGCACGGTGGCGTCGCGGGTCCGTTCGATCTGGTAGGTGGTGCTGCCCAGGTCGAGCACGAACTGCGCCGGCACGATACCGATCAGCACCAGCATGATCAGGCCGATGCCTTTCTGGCCATCGTTGGAGCCGTGCACGAAACTCACGGCCATGGCGGAAATCACCAGCACCAGGCGGTTCCAGAACGGCGGGTGTTTCTTGTCATCGAGCTTGCGGCGCTGGTCCGGGGTCTTGTGCATCTTCGACAGCGGACGCCACCACTTCAGGCCGATCAGCACCAGGGCTGCGACCAGGAAACCGGCCATCGGCGAGAACACCAGGGAGGCACCGATATCCACTGCTTTCTGCCAGTTCACACCGTCAGCCAGGGGAATGTCGTTGATCAGGGCGTTGGCCAGGCCGACACCGAGGATCGAGCCGATCAGCGTGTGAGAGCTGGAGGCCGGGATACCGAAGTACCAGGTGCCCAGGTTCCAGGTGATCGCCGCTGCCAATAAAGAGAAGACCATCGCCAGGCCATGGCCGGTGTTCACATTGATCAGCAACTCCACCGGCAGCAAGTGCACGATGGCGTAGGCGACACCCACACCGCCGAGCAACACGCCGAGGAAGTTGAACACCCCGGAGAAGAACACGGCCAGGTGTGGCGGCATGGCTTTGGTATAGATGACTGTGGCCACCGCGTTAGCGGTGTCATGAAAGCCATTGATGAACTCGAAGGCGAGGACAAAGGCCAGGGCGAGCAACAGGCTCACGAGAACCCAAGCATCCAGTCCGCTGAATAAATCGATCATGAAGGTTTTCTGACCCGGTCGTAAGGGGGCGCGATTATGCCAGAAAACCTCAGTAATCGATGCACTAGCTGCTCATCGGTAACAATCTTCCCTGAAAAAAATCCCGGAAAAGGCGTACATCCCAGGGTTTTCGGGGCTTGGGCAAGTCTTTGATTTATATAGCAGAGGGTGCCGGAAGCGGGGGATTGTCACAAAAACGTCACGGCTGAAACATTTGTATGAAATTTTACCGTTCTTGGTAGGGTGCAAGATTTTCTGGCTGCTAGCTAAGTGCCAGCAACCTGGGCCAAAATCTTGAGGCTCGAACCGAATCGCTTAGGACTCTTCGGTTTTGAGTTCCTGTTCAATCTTTTGGATTTCCTGGGCAAATGCCTGGTCGAGCAGGCTGGCGCGCTTGCGCCATGGTTTGCGTTCAGGTTCAGGCTGGGCGGCGTAGGTGGTGACTTCCCCGCCGTAAACGTCCTTGTAACGTTGCTCCTGGCGCTCAAGTTCCGCGCGCAGTTCATCTTTCGTCACATCGTTACCTAATTGAGTTGAGTGTAAATACGTGCAGCGTTATGCCGGAATGCACCCTCAGGGTGTTTCAAGTCGAACCGCCATAGCGTTCAAGTTTGAAACAGACATGGGTGAACACTTGTTAGTGCCTTCATTCAAGGCAGGTAGTTGCTATCGACGATGCACGGCCTGTGCATCACGTGGCCAGCTCCGTTGCCGATAATGAAGCCGGGCGGACCAGTACACAGGGTGCATTATAGCGGCGCATTTGAATAACACTATCGGTATAAAGTTAAAAACCGTCAACGTTGTATGAGTGTTTTGTTACACGCGCCGGTTGGTAATTGCACACATTCGGGTGCCATGAATCCATCCAAACTTCAGACGTTAATAAGAGGCCTCTGGTTTTTTTCAATCCGCCGTGGGTGAAGGTGGAGGTCGCGAGCAAATTGCGATAATCGAATGATCGTCCGATAATCGCACAATGTTGTCGGCCCTGCCTTGTGCATCTCGGCTGACGCGGCTTGTAATAGTGGCCAAACCTCCCCCGCGGTTGACAATAAGACAAAGGATCCCGACATGAACGATCAATTGCGCAACTCTTTCGCGTCAGTGGCGCCGCCGATCGTTGCGTCCCCGGCCAAGCGTATCCAGGCGTTTACCGGTGATCCGGACTTCATGACCTCCCTGGCCCGTGGCCTCGCCGTGGTGCAGGCGTTCCAGGAACGCAAGCGCCACCTCACAATTGCCCAGATCAGCCACCGCACGGAAATCCCCCGCGCTGCCGTGCGCCGTTGCCTGCACACCTTGATCAAGCTCGGCTACGCCACTACCGATGGGCGTACCTATTCGCTGTTGCCCAAGGTCCTGACCCTGGGCCATGCCTACCTGTCCTCCACGCCACTGGCGGTGTCGGCCCAGCCTTATCTGGACCGCATGAGCGAGCAACTCCACGAAGCCTGCAACATGGCGACCCTCGAAGGTGACGACATTCTCTACATCGCCCGTTCGGCCACGACCCAGCGTCTGATTTCGGTGGACCTGTCGGTGGGCGGACGGCTGCCGGCCTACTGCACCTCCATGGGCCGCATCTTGCTCGCGGCGCTGGATGACGCCTCGCTGCAGGATTACCTCGACCACGCCGACCTGCAGACCAAGACCAGCCGCACCCTGACCACGCCCGCCGCCCTGTTCGACTGCCTGCAACAGGTACGCCAGCAAGGCTGGTGCATTGTCGACCAGGAACTGGAGCAGGGCCTGCGCTCCATCGCGGTGCCGGTGTATGACGCCTCGGGCCAGGTGCTGGCTGCGCTGAACGTCAGCACCCACGCCGGCCGGGTCAGCCGCAGCGAGCTGGAGCAGCGCTTCCTGCCGAGCATGCTCAATGCCAGCCGCGAGTTGAGTGCGCAACTGTTTGCCTAAGCTGTTCGGTGACCGCACAGATCCCGGTTTGGTCAATTGCGCTGTTTCCCCTGGCTTATTACTGTGCGGCAGCGCTCTAGGGAGCGCGCAATAATAACGACGGCCCAAGGTCGTCAGCCCGCCATCGGTGTGGAAATAAAAACAATGAATCAGCCCTCTGTCGGTACCCCCTTGGACGTGCAGTCCTTCATCAACACCCAGCCACTGTCGCGCTACCAGTGGCGCGTGGTGATCCTGTGTTTCCTGATTGTTTTCCTCGACGGCCTCGACACCGCCGCCATGGGCTTTATCGCGCCGGCGCTGTCCCAGGATTGGGGGATCGATCGCGCCAGCCTCGGCCCGGTGATGAGTGCCGCGTTGATCGGCATGGTCTTCGGCGCACTCGGTTCCGGTCCGCTGGCGGATCGCTTTGGTCGCAAAGTGGTGCTGGTGGGTGCGGTACTGGTGTTTGGCGCATTTAGCCTGGCGTCCGCCTACAGCAGCAACGTCGATCAATTGCTGGTGCTGCGTTTTCTGACCGGGCTCGGCCTGGGTGCCGGCATGCCGAATGCCACCACGCTGCTGTCCGAATACACCCCTGAACGCCACAAGTCGTTGTTGGTGACCAGCATGTTCTGCGGTTTCAACCTGGGCATGGCCGGTGGCGGATTTATCTCGGCCAAACTGATCCCTGCATTCGGCTGGCACAGCCTGCTGCTGATCGGCGGCATCCTGCCGTTGATCCTGGCGCTGGTGTTGCTGGTGTGGCTGCCGGAATCGGCGCGCTACCTGGTGGTGCGCAATCTGGGTACCGACAAGGTGCGCAAAACCTTGTCGCCCATTGAGCCGAACATCGTCGCCCAGGCCAGCAGTTTCAGTGTGCCCGAGCAAAAAACCGTGAAGGCGCGCAACGTGTTTGCGGTGATCTTCTCCGGTACCTACAGCGCTGGCACGTTGTTGCTGTGGCTGACCTACTTCATGGGCCTGGTGATCGTGTACCTGCTCACCAGTTGGCTGCCGACCCTGATGCGCGACAGCGGTGCGAGCATGGAGCAGGCGGCGTTTATCGGCGCGTTGTTCCAGTTCGGTGGCGTGTTGAGCGCGGTGGGCGTGGGTTGGGCGATGGATCGCTTCAATCCGCACAAGGTCATCGGCACGTTCTACCTGCTGGCCGGGGTGTTCGCCTACGCGGTAGGGCAAAGCCTGGGCAATATCACCTTGCTTGCGACCCTGGTGCTGATTGCCGGCATGTGCGTCAACGGTGCGCAATCGGCAATGCCGTCCCTGGCCGCACGTTTCTATCCGACCCAGGGCCGCGCCACAGGCGTGTCTTGGATGCTGGGTATCGGTCGTTTCGGCGCGATCCTCGGCGCGTGGATGGGCGCCACCTTGCTGGGCCTGGGCTGGAACTTCGAGCAGGTGCTCACCGCTCTGGTGATCCCGGCTGCATTGGCCACCACGGCCGTGGTGATCAAGGGCATGGTCAGCCATGCCGACGCCACCTGACGCCTGTGGGAGGGGGCAAGCCCCCTCCCACATTGATTGAGCGTTGTCTGAATGATTAGCGAGGTAACAATCCGTTCGATAATCGAACGCTGAGTCGATTATCGGATTGTTTGGCCTATTTCCCCGGCTTAATCTTCAAGCACTACGGCGCCACCTCAGCGTCTTTTTCGATCCACACCGGGAGCCCGAACCCCATGGCTGAAATCCTCGCGCTGCGTGACGCGGTGAAGCAATTTGTGCACGACGGCGACACCGTCGCCCTCGAAGGCTTTACCCATCTGATCCCTACGGCAGCGGGTCATGAAATCATTCGTCAGGGCAAGAAAGACCTGACGCTGGTGCGTATGACGCCTGACCTGATCTACGACCAGTTGATCGGTGCCGGTTGCGCCCGCAAGCTGATTTTCTCCTGGGGCGGCAACCCCGGCGTGGGCTCCCTGCATCGCCTGCGTGACGCGGTCGAAAAGCAATGGCCGCAACCGCTGGAAATCGAAGAACACAGCCACGCCGACCTGGCCAATGCCTACGTCGCCGGCGCATCGGGCCTGCCGTTCGCGGTGCTGCGTGCCTACGCCGGCTCCGACCTGCCCAAGGTCAACCCGTTGATCAAGACCGTCACCTGCCCATTCACCGGCGAAGTGCTGGCGGCGGTGCCTTCGGTGCGTCCGGACGTCACCGTGATCCACGCGCAAAAAGCCGACCGCAAGGGCAACGTGTTGCTGTGGGGCATCCTCGGTGTGCAGAAGGAAGCGGCCCTGGCGGCCAAGCGCTGCATTGTCACTGTCGAAGAAATCGTCGATGACCTGAATGCGCCGATGAACAGCTGCGTCTTGCCGACCTGGGCCCTGACGGCGGTGTGCCATGTGCCCGGTGGCGCGCACCCGTCCTACGCCCACGGCTACAACGAGCGTGACAACCGCTTCTACCAGGCGTGGGACCCGATCGCCCGCGACCGTGGGACCTTTACCGCCTGGATCAACGAATACATCCACGGCACCGCCGACTTCACCGAATTCCAGGCCAAACTGGCCACCGCGCAGGAGGCCAAGTAATGGCTTACTCGACCAATGAAATGATGACCGTCGCCGCCGCGCGCCGCCTCAAGAACGGCTCCGTGTGCTTCGTTGGCATCGGCCTGCCGTCCAAGGCGGCCAACCTGGCACGCCTGACGTCGTCGCCGGATGTGGTGCTGATCTACGAGTCCGGCCCGATTGGCGCCAAGCCCTCGGTACTGCCACTGTCCATCGGTGATGGCGAACTGGCGGAAACCGCTGACACCGTGGTGCCGACCGGCGAGATCTTCCGCTACTGGCTGCAGGGCGGGCGCATCGACGTGGGCTTCCTCGGCGCCGCCCAGGTCGACCGCTTCGGCAACATCAACACTACCGTGGTGGGTGACTATCACCAGCCCAAAGTGCGCCTGCCGGGTGCCGGTGGCGCGCCGGAGATCGCCGGTTCCGCCAAGAGCGTGCTGATCATCCTCAAGCAGTCGGCGCGATCGTTTGTCGACAAGCTGGACTTCATCACCTCGGTCGGTCACGGCGAAGGCGGCGACTCGCGCAAGCGCCTGGGCCTGCCGGGCGCGGGGCCGGTAGGGATTATTACCGACCTGTGCATCATGGAACCGGAAGCTGATACGAACGAATTTGTGGTCACCGCGCTGCACCCGGGCGTGACCCGTGAGCAAGTGGTGGCCGCCACCGGTTGGGCGATTCGGTTTGCCGAGCAGGTCGACACCACCGCCGAACCCACTGATGTAGAGCTGACCGCCCTGCGTGACCTTGAAGCACGCACTGCGGCCGCCCATGGCCAAGCACCGGGAGAAGCCTGATGCGCGATGTATATATCTGTGACGCCATTCGTACCCCCATCGGCCGTTTTGGCGGTGGCTTGTCCACCGTGCGGGCGGATGATCTGGCGGCGCTGCCGATCAAGGCATTGATCGAACGCAACCCGTCGGTGGATTGGACGGCAGTCGACGAGGTGTTCCTCGGTTGCGCCAACCAGGCCGGTGAAGACAACCGCAACGTGGCGCGCATGGCACTGTTGCTGGCGGGCCTGCCGGAGAGCATTCCGGGGGTGACCCTCAACCGCTTGTGCGCCTCCGGGATGGACGCGATCGGCACCGCTTTCCGTGCGATTGCCAGCGGCGAAATGGAGCTGGCGATTGCCGGCGGCGTCGAGTCGATGTCCCGCGCGCCGTTCGTGATGGGCAAGGCCGACGCGGCGTTCTCGCGTAACATGAAGCTGGAAGACACCACCATCGGCTGGCGTTTTATCAACCCGTTGATGAAAGAGCAGTACGGCGTGGATGCGATGCCACAGACCGCCGATAACGTCGCCGACGATTATCACGTGTCCCGTGCCGACCAGGACGCCTTTGCCCTGCGCAGCCAGCAACGCACTGCCGCCGCGCAAGCCGCCGGTTTCTTCGCCGAAGAAATCGTGCCGGTGCGAGTCGCCCATAAAAAAGGCGAAACCGTGGTAGAGCAGGACGAGCATCCCCGCGACACCACCCTGGAAGCCCTGGCCAAACTCAAGCCGGTCAACGGACCGGACAAAACCGTCACCGCCGGCAACGCCTCGGGTGTGAACGACGGCGCGGCGGCGCTGATCCTGGCCTCCGCCGAAGCCGTCAAGAAACATGGCCTGACCGCCCGCGCCCGCGTATTGGGCATGGCCAGTGCCGGTGTTGCGCCACGGGTCATGGGCATCGGCCCGGTGCCGGCTGTGCGCAAATTGGTCGAGCGCCTTGGCTTGGCGGTCACTGACTTTGACGTCATCGAACTCAACGAAGCCTTCGCCAGCCAAGGCCTGGCGGTGTTGCGCGAGCTGGGCATTGCCGACGACGCACCCCAGGTCAACCCGAACGGCGGCGCCATCGCCCTCGGCCATCCGCTGGGCATGAGCGGCGCGCGGCTGGTACTGACCGCGCTGCACCAGCTTGAAAAAAACGGCGGCCGCAAAGGCCTGGCGACCATGTGCGTGGGCGTTGGCCAAGGCCTGGCCCTGGCGATTGAACGCATCTAACAAGAGAGGATTGCTCCATGAGTGACAAGCCCGGATACCGGCGCCCGCAAGCGGGCACTCAACCGGATTACCTGCACCCGGCCTACCAGTCGACGAACCTGCGTTCGCCGTCGCAGCCTTTGGTGTTCCTGCCCCATTCCTTATCGGAAATCACCGGCCCGACCATCGGTGCCGAGCGCGTCAACGAGAAGGACAACGACCTCACCGCCCAGCATGAAGGCGAGCCCCAGGGCGAACGCATCATCATTCATGGTCGTGTGCTCGATGAAAACGGTCTGCCGGTGCCGGGCATTCTTGTAGAGATCTGGCAAGCCAACGCTGCCGGGCGCTACAACCACAAGCGCGATCTGCACGACGCACCGCTGGACCCGAACTTCACCGGCACCGGCCGCACGGTCACCGACGCTGATGGCTGGTACCAGTTCCAGACCATCAAGCCCGGTGCCTACCCGTGGGGCAACCACCACAACGCGTGGCGCCCGGCGCATATCCACTTTTCGCTGTTCGGCCCGAGCGTGCTGACGCGCCTGGTCACGCAGATGTACTTCCCCGGCGACCCGCTGCTGGCGTACGACCCGATCTACAACTGCGTACCGGACACTTCGGCCAAGGAACGCTTGATCGCCCGTTTCGACCTGGAAAAAACCATTCCTTCCTATGCCCTCGGCTACCGCTGGGACATCGTCCTGCGCGGCCGTGACGCCACGCCGATGGAGAAATGAGATGACACTCAACGCGACCACGTCCCACACCGTCGGGCCGTATTACCACATCGGCCTGACCTGGCTGAACCGCGAAGACCTCACCGTGGCTGCCACCCTTGGCGAACGCGTAGCGATCAGCGGGCAAGTGGTGGATGGCAACGGCGATGTCGTCAACGACGCCATGCTCGAAGTCTGGCAGGCCAATGCCGCCGGCAAGTACGACCACCCGGAAGATGAGCAGGACAAGGCACTGGACCCGAACTTTGAAGGGTTCGGCCGGGTGCCGGTGGATGCCGAAGGGCGGTTCCGCTTTACCACCATCAAGCCGGGCGCCGTACCGGGGCTGAAGGGCACCACCCAGGCGCCGCACCTGGTGGTGCTGGTGTTTGCCCGCGGGTTGGTGAAGCACTTGCTGACGCGGATTTATTTCGAGGGCGAGGCGCTGAATGGGGATGACCCGTTGCTGGCGTGTGTGCCCTCGGAGCGTCGTGGCACCTTGATCGCCCGGCAGGATGCGACGGGGGTGTATCAGTGGAATGTGATTCTGCAGGGGACGGATAAGGAAACGGTGTTCTTCGATTATTGAGTGGTTTTTCAGGGCCCCATCGGGGGCAAGCCCCCTCCCACATTTGATAGGCGGTGCGGTCAACATGTGGGAGGGGGCTTGCCCCCGATGGGGCCGGTTCAGACACCACCTACCCAAAAGTCTTCTTGCGGAACACGGTTGTTGCAAAGTATGTCTAGGCTATAACCGTTCCCACTGAGTGAAAAAACATGACAACAACAACCAGTCACTACACCGGAGAAGAACGCAGCAAAAGGATTTTTGCGATTGTCGGGGCATCCTCTGGCAACCTCGTCGAATGGTTCGACTTCTACGTCTATGCCTTCTGCGCCATTTACTTTGCCCCGGCGTTTTTCCCGTCGGACGACCCCACGGTCCAACTGCTCAACACCGCTGGCGTGTTCGCCGCCGGCTTCCTGATGCGCCCCATCGGCGGCTGGCTGTTTGGCCGGGTCGCTGACAAGCACGGGCGCAAGAACTCGATGATGATCTCGGTGCTGATGATGTGCGCCGGTTCCCTGGTCATCGCCTTCCTGCCCACCTACAAGGACATCGGCGCCTGGGCGCCGGCATTGTTGCTGGTCGCCCGATTGTTCCAGGGCTTGTCGGTGGGCGGCGAATACGGCACCACCGCGACCTACATGAGTGAAGTCGCGCTCAAGGGCCAGCGAGGTTTCTTCGCCTCGTTCCAGTACGTGACCCTGATCGGCGGGCAACTGCTGGCGGTGCTGGTGGTGGTGATCCTGCAACAGATCCTGACCGAAGAAGAACTGCGCGCCTGGGGCTGGCGGATTCCCTTCGTGATCGGCGCCATCGCGGCGGTGATCTCCCTGCTGCTGCGGCGCACCCTCAAGGAAACCACCAGCAAGGAAATGCGCCAGGACAAGGACGCCGGCAGCATCGCCGCGCTGTTTCGCAACCACAAGGCGGCGTTTATCACCGTGCTCGGCTACACCGCCGGCGGCTCGTTGATTTTCTACACCTTTACCACCTACATGCAGAAGTACCTGGTGAACACCGCCGGGATGCACGCCAAGACGGCCAGTTACATCATGACTGGCGCACTGTTCGTGTACATGTGCATGCAGCCGCTGTTCGGCATGCTCTCGGACAAGATCGGCCGTCGTAACTCGATGCTCTGGTTCGGCGCCCTCGGCACCCTGTGCACCGTACCGATCCTGCTGACCCTGAAAACCGTGACCAGCCCGTTCCTGGCGTTCGTGCTGATCTCCCTGGCCCTGGCCATCGTCAGCTTCTACACCTCCATCAGCGGCCTGGTGAAAGCGGAAATGTTCCCGCCTCACGTGCGCGCCCTGGGGGTGGGCCTGGCCTATGCGGTGGCCAATGCGATCTTCGGTGGCTCGGCGGAATACGTGGCCCTGGGCCTCAAGTCCATGGGCATGGAAAACACCTTCTACTGGTACGTCACCGGCATGATGGCGGTGGCCTTCCTGTTCAGTTTGCGCCTGCCGAAACAGGCGGAGTACTTGCACCACGATCTATAAGGGGCGCGTTATGACACTGCGCACGAGCAATCAATTGTTCGACGCTTACTTCACGGCCGACAGCATGGCCGAGGTGTTCTGCGACAGCGGACGCTTGCAGGGCATGCTGGATTTCGAAGCGGGATTGGCCAGGGCGCAGGCCCGAGTCGGGCTGATCCCTGAGGCCGCTGTCGCACCGATTGCCCAGGCCTGCCTGGCCTCGCTGTACGACGTGGATGCCCTCGGCGTGGCGATTGCCACGGCGGGGAATTCGGCGATTCCGTTGGTGAAGGCGCTGGGCAAGTTGATTGCCAGTGAAGATGCCGGGGCTGAGCGCTATGTGCATTTGGGCGCGACCAGCCAGGATGTGATGGACACCGGCCTGGTGTTGCAACTGCGCCGGGCGCTGGCGCTGATCGAAACCGACTTGGCGCGCCTGGGGGATATTCTGGCCGCCCAGGCCCAGCGTTACGCCGCCGTGCCTTTGGCCGGACGTACTTGGTTGCAACACGCGACGCCGGTCACCCTGGGGATGAAAATCGCCGGTTGGCTGGGGGCGGTCACGCGCAGTCGGCAACGGCTGGCGGAGCTTAAGCCGCGCTTGCTGGTGCTGCAGTTCGGCGGCGCGTCCGGCACCTTGGCCGCGCTGGGCGAACAGGCCATTCCGGTGGCTGAAGCCTTGGCAAACGAGTTGCAACTGACCCTGCCCGAACAACCCTGGCACACCCAGCGTGATCGTTTGGTGGAGTTTGCCAGCGTCCTCGGTTTGATCGCCGGTAGTCTCGGCAAACTGGGCCGCGATATCAGCCTGTTGATGCAGACCGAAGCGGCGGAGGTGTTCGAGCCGTCGGCACCGGGCAAGGGCGGCTCGTCCACCATGCCGCACAAGCGCAACCCGGTGGGCGCTGCCGTGCTGATCGGCGCCGCCACCCGTGTACCGGGCCTGGTATCGACGATGTTCAGCGCCATGCCCCAGGAGCACGAGCGCAGCCTGGGTCTGTGGCATGCCGAATGGGAAACCCTGCCCGAGATTTGCCGCCTGGTTTCCGGCGCGCTGCAACAGGCGCTGCTGGTGAGCGAAGGGTTGGAAGTCGACCCCGAGCGCATGGGCAAAAACCTCGACCTGACCCAAGGCCTGGTGCTGGCTGAAGCCGTCAGCAGCGTGCTCGCCCAACGCCTGGGCCGGGAAACCGCACATCACCTGCTGGAACACTGCTGCAAACGCGCGGTTGCCGAGCAACGGCATCTGCGTGCGGTCCTGGCGGATGAGCCGCAAGTCACCGCCGAGCTGTCGGCGGCCGAGCTGGACCGCCTGCTCGACCCGGCCCACTACCTGGGCCAGGCCCGCACCTGGGTCACTCGTGCGGTAGCTGAACATTTTGCTTGAGGAGACCACCGTGGCATTTTTACACCTCGCCGAAGGCGACCTGCATTACCAACTGGACGGGCCTGTGGATGCGCCTGTGCTGGTGCTGTCCAACTCACTGGGTACCGACCTGCATATGTGGGACATCCAGATCCCGGCCTTCACCCAGCACTTTCGCGTGCTGCGTTTCGATACCCGTGGCCATGGCAAATCCCTGGTCACTTCGGGGCCGTATAGTATCGAGCAGCTCGGCCGCGACGTGATCGCGCTGCTGGATGCGCTGGAGATCCAACGCGCGCATTTCTGCGGCTTGTCCATGGGCGGCCTGATCGGCCAATGGCTGGGGATCAACGCGGGCGAGCGCCTGAACCGCCTGGTGGTGTGCAACACCGCCGCCAAGATCGGCACGCCCGAGGTGTGGAACCCACGCATCGAGATGGTTCTGCGTGACGGCGCCGACGCGATGGTGGCGCTGCGTGACGCATCGATTGCACGCTGGTTCACGCCTGATTTCGCAGCGGCCAACCCGCATCAGGCCAAGCAGATTACCGACATGCTCGCGGCGACTTCGCCTGAAGGTTACGCCGCCAATTGCGCGGCGGTGCGCGATGCGGATTTTCGTGAGCAACTGGCCCTGATCAAGGTGCCGACGTTAGTGATTGCCGGCACCGACGATGCGGTCACCCCACCGGCCGGCAGCCACTTTATCCAGAACCATGTGCAGGGCGCCGAGTACGCCGAGTTCTACGCGGCGCACCTGTCCAATGTGCAGGCCGGCGCTGCGTTCAGCGACTGCGTCATTGAATTCCTGCTGGCCCACTGAGGAGCTGTTTGTGGACGAGAAACAACGTTACGCCGAAGGCCTGCAAGTGCGCCGCGAAGTACTGGGCGATGCCCATGTCGACCGCAGTCTCAATGCCCTGACCGAGTTCAACAGCGAATTCCAGGAAATGATCACCCGTCACGCCTGGGGTGACATCTGGACCCGGCCGGGACTGCCGCGGCACACCCGCAGCCTGATCACCATCGCCATGCTGATCGGCATGAACCGCAGCGAAGAACTCAAGCTGCACCTGCGCGCCGCCGCCAGCAACGGCGTGACCCGTGCCGAGATCAAGGAAGTGCTGATGCAGAGCGCGATCTACTGCGGGATTCCGGCGGCGAATGCGACGTTTCACCTGGCCGAGTCGGTGTGGGATGAGTTGGGTGTTGAATCGCGCGAATAGGCGTCAGTGGGAGTCGGCGTCCCACACCCAATTCCACACGCCCGGCAGATGCACCGGCTCACTCACATCCTTCACCGTGCGTGACAGTGCCGCACGTTGCAGGGCGGCCGTGTCGGTGTAGAACGGCTCAGCGGCGGTCTTCATGCCGTTGATCCGTGCGCTGTCCAGCAGGATCTGCAAGTACTCCTGCATATGCCGTGCGGTGTAGCGATTGATGTCGTGGAAGGTCACCACCACAGGGATCACCCCATCCACTGTCGGCAACTCGCCCAACGCAATGTGTTCGCGCACTACCGACAGTTGCCGATACAAATTGGCCCGGCGCCGTGGGCTGCCGTTGAAGCCCCAGATCTTGCCGTCATTGGCACTCAAATCCGTGAGCAGCACCTGCATGCCGTGACGCTGGTAGGCGGCGAAGGTGCGGCGGTCGTAATTCCAGAACGGCGGGCGGACCAGTACCGGCGGGTTGCCGGTGATCGCCGCAATGTCAGCGGCACCCTGGGTGAGGGTGCGTTCCAGTTCGGCGTCATTCAGCCAGCGATGGTTGGTGTGAAACGCCGTGGCGGTGTGGAAGGCGAGGATGTGGCCTGCTGCATACTCGCGCTCCATGGTTTTGCGGCCCCGTGAACTGCCGCCGGAGCGCGAGGCTTCGGTTTGCAGGAAGAATACCGCCTTGATCCCCGGCAGTACCGGGTTGTGCGCCAGGTCAGCCACCACTGAGCGGCTCGGGTTGTTATAGCCTGACGCGCTGGGGCCGTCATCGAAGGTCAGCAGAAAGCGGATCGGTGCCTGGGTTTGCAGGCGTTGTTCGGTCTTCGGTGTCAGGGCAATGGGCGCGCCAATGCAGCCGCTGAGGCTCAGGGCCAGGGCAAGCACGGCGGAGGCGATGGCGAAGGGTTTCATGGTGGGCGCGGGCTCGGATGAAGGCCGCTGCTGGGTGGATCAGCAGCGGCAGGCGCGCACCATACCGCAAGTGTGGCGCTGGTTTACAGCAGGCTGATCGGGTAACTGACGATCAACCGGTTCTCATCGAACTCGTTGTTGCTGTAGTCGCGACGCATGCTGGAATTGCGCAGGCGCACATTGAGGTTTTTGGCCACGCCGCTTTGCACTGTATAGCCCACTTCGGTTTCGCGGCCCCATTCCTTGCCGTCAGTGATGGTGCCGGTGTGTACGTTGCTGCCGCTGATATAGCGGTTCATCAGGGTCAGGCCGGGCACGCCGAGGGCGGCGAAGTTGTAGTCGTGGCGCACTTGCCAGGACTTCTCCTGGGCATTGTCGTAGCTGGAGTTGTAGCTGTCGTTGGCCAGGGTGCCGCCGCTGGTGCCGTTGACGCGCATCCAGGCACTGTTGCCGGTGAGTTTTTGCAAGCCGACGTAGAAGGTGTTGCCGCCGTATTTGGCGGAGAACAGGCCGGACCAGGTTTTGTTGTCCAGCTCGCCGGCGCGGGCGCTGCCATCGTCCTTGCCATAGAAAAAGCCCAGGTTGGCGCCCAGGGTCCAGTCGCCCAACGGCTGGCTGTGGGTCAGGTTGACGAACTGCTGGCTGTAGATGTCCTTGAGTTGGGCGTTCCACAGGCCGATCTGGGTGCGTTTGTCGTTGAACAGGTATTCGCCGCCCTGGAAGTTGAAGCGGTCCGAGGTGAACGCGGCTTTGCCGAACATCGACAGGTCGCTCATGCTGCTGTCGTCACGCGGGCTGTTGGCGCGGAACTGGCCACCGTAGAGGGTCAGGCCGTCGATCTCCTTGGAGGTGATCTGCCCGCCGCGCAGGGTTTGCGGCAAGGAGCGGCCATCGTCCGAACGCAGGATCGGCAGCACCGGCATCCATTCACCAACCTTCACTTCCGTCTTGGAAATACGCGCCTTGAACGCCACGCCCAGACGCCCGAACTCATCCGCCGGGCGGCCGTCGTGATCCAACGGCAGCAACTGGGTGCCGCCGGTGCCACGTCCGCCATCGAGCTTCAACGAGTACAGCCCCAGCACATCCACGCCGAAGCCCACCGTGCCCTGGGTAAAGCCGGACTTGGCGTCGAGGATGAAACTCTGCGTCCACTCCTGCGCGCCGCCCTGGGTCTTGGTCGGGTTGGTGTAATTGCGGTTGAAGAAGAAATTGCGCAGGTTGAGGTTGGCGCTGGCGTCTTCGAGGAAGCCGTGTTCCTCGGCGAGGATGGGCATGGCAAGACTGGCTACAGCGGTTGCCAGCAAGAGCTGGCGCGGGTGGAAAGTGCTCATGGCGTAAGGACCTGTTGTTATTGGGTTTATGCAGGTGGCGGCCATGGTGCGCGGCGGTGTGCGGGCGGTTCAATCGGGGGGAGGCGGGTTGTGGGCGGTGATCGCACGCAAGTTGCCGGGCAGTGGCGCCCGGCGTTTATGCGCCTAAAGCACGTGCATCAGGCTGGTCCAGGGGATCTCGGGCAAATAGCGCTGGCACAGCAGCGTAGCGGGCACCATCACCGCCAGGAATGCCACCTGCAACGGACTCCAGTGGGCCCAGTGCAGGCCGCTGATCCACGGGTAGAGCTGCTCGAAGTTCTCGCTGGGTTGGCCGATGCGCCTGCGGTGAAGCAGGTGGATCAGGATCATTCCCAGGTAGCCCAGCATGCCCATCACCCCCAGCAGCAGGCCAAACATCCACAACATGCCCAATTGCGGGATGCCGTGGCGCAATACCAGCCACTGCTGATGCGGGTTGAACCGTTCGGGCAGCAGGCGTTCTGTCAGCCACAGGTCGGGGATGATCAAGCGAGAGGTCAGGGCGGCCCATAGCTGTGTGGAGCGGATAGCGATGAACGCTGGAATGAGCGTCAGCAGCACCACCATCACCGCTTCGGTGGTCATCGCCGATTTGGTCTCGGGCACGACGGCCAGTGCCGTGGCCAGGGCCAAACCGCCCCACACCCTTATCCAACTGCGATGGGACACCGGGCGTGGCAGGAATTTACGCCAGAAAAACACGTCGGCCTGGGGCAGGCGTTCCAACAACTGCGGGTAACGCCAGTTGAGGGTTTGGGCCAGCTGTTGGCAGGCGTGCCAGTCGTTGTCGCTGAACTGCGCCGTCATCCAGTTTTGCTGGGTCTTGGACATCGGCGTCAGCAGCAGGCGCGCCGCCATGGCATCGGCGGATTTCCAGGTGCGGTCCTCGGCCTTGGCCTGCAAGTGTTCGAAAAAGCTCTCCTGTTCACAGCGCGTGACCAGTTCGCGCCACATCCAGGCCGGTTCCGGGAACACGCCGGCCTTGTCGTCCCAGCCGAACGCCTGGCACACGCGCTCGAACAGCGGCACGCTCCAGGTGGTGTCATGCAGCAGGTGCAGGACGATGCGTTGCCACTGTTGTTGCAGGTCGAACACCCGCAGCCAGGGTTGGCTGGTCAATTGCGTGAGTTGGGTGATGAACTCGCGTTCGGCCTTCTGCTCCAGCAGCTCCTGCAAGGTGCGCCGGTACTCCTGCAACAACTCGCCGCTCAGCGCGTCGTGCTGCCACGGGGTCATGGCCACCTGTTGCCAGGGTGTCAGCCATTCAAGATGCTGCACTGCCCAACGGGTAATCGCGGCGCGCTCGCCTGGGCTTTCGAAGCAGTGGCGCAACAGGCCGGCCTGGAACGCCTCGGTGCAACCCTGTTGTTGGGCCTGGGCCCAGCGTTCGTCCAGGTTGTGCAGGGTGAGGCCGTTGATCAGCGCCTGGGCCGGGTCGGGCCGGGGTGTTGCAAGCGGGGCAGGGGGGCGGGCGTTGACGTTCATCAGTTCGGCGAGGTCGTTGAGGTTGCCGTAGGCCGATTCGGCCACGGCGGCCGGTGCGGTCTCGGCCTCTTCTTCCCAGTCTGCCCGCCAGCGTGCGTAGGCCAGGGCTTCTTCGTAGGCTTCGCGCAGGCGCTGGAAGCCTTCGGCGTCATCGTCCGGGCGGCAGTTTTTGAGCAGCCGCGCGTAGGTGCGTTTGATGCTGCGTTCGTCGCTCTCTTGCGGCAGTTGCAGTACGGTCCAACAATCCATGTGGTTGTTCCCTTAGCGCCAGAACCCGTTGTCGAGTTGCTCAAGTTGACGGGTCAGTTCGCTGCGGGCCTCGCGGATGCGGCGTTCGTCCTGGGTGTCGAGCACCTGCTGGAACTGCGCGGCCCAATGGCCGAGTTGTTCGCGCAGCTCGCCGAGGTTTTCCTGGTAAAGGCGTTCGAGGCGGGCGCTGAGTACGGTGTTGACCTGCTGGTCGCGTGGGTGGACCTTGAGCAGCGCCAAGGCTTGCAGGCGTTGCTGGATCTCGTCCGGGCTCAATACGCCAGGGTTGTTCTCGATCACCAGCGAGTGCTGCTCGCCGGTCAGCGGGATCTTCACCTGGGCTTCGAGCAGGCCGTTGTTGTCGTAGGTGAAGCGCACGTCCAGGGACACTTCACCGGCTTTGCGCTTGGGCACGGCAATGTCCAGTTGGCCCAGTTCGATGTTGTCTTTGACCAGCCGGCTTTCGCCCTGGTAGATCTTCAGCAGCACCTGGCTCTGGTTGTCGTGCAGGGTGACGACGGTCTTGACCCGGCTCACCGGCACGCTGCTGTTGCGTTCGATCAGCGGCAGGTAGTGGCCGCTTTCGATATGGCCACCGTATTGGTGCGAGGTTTCGATGCCGAGGGTGTAGGGGCAGACGTCGGTCAGCACCACTTCTTCCAGCGCCGCCGAACGTGCCTTGAGTGCCGCCTGGATCGCGGCGCCGTGAGCAACCACCTGGTCCGGGTCGAGGCTGATGGAGGGGAAGCGCCCGAACAAACCGGCGGCGAGTTTACGCACCAGCGGCATGCGCGTGGTGCCGCCCACCAGCAGGATTTCATCGAGGTCGCCCACGCGGATCCGCGCATCGCGCAGGGCCCGTTCGATCGGCGCCCGCAGGCGTTCGAGCAGCGGCGTGTAGAGCTTGGCGAGCTCCTGCTGGGTGATGGTTTTGACCCATTGGCGGCCGTCGACGCGCAGGGCGAACTCGGCGCTGTCGTCCTGGCCCAGGGCTTTGCGCACGCGCTCGGCTTCGCGGCGCAGGGCGTGCAACACGCTGCTGGTGGGCGGGAAGTCGGCGGCGTTGCGCTGGCTGTCGACGAAGTGTTCGAGCAGCAGGGTGTCGAAGTCTTCGCCGCCGAGGAAGTTGTCGCCGGCGCTGGCGCGCACTTCCATGACCCCGTCGAACAGCTCGATGATCGACACGTCGAAGGTGCCGCCGCCGAGGTCGAAGACCAGGAACGAGGTTTCCTTGTCGCGCTGGTGCAGGCCGTAGGCGAGGGCCGCGGCAGTCGGTTCGTTGATCAGTTTGTCGACGTTGAGCCCGGCCAGTTCACCGGCGATGCGCGTGGCTTTGCGCTGGCCGTCGCTGAAATACGCGGGCACGCTGATCACGGCGTCGGTGACGGTGTGGCCGTAGGTGCGTTCGATGTCTTCCTTGAGGCTTTTGAGCACCAGTGCCGAGAGTTCTTCGGGACGGAACGAACGGTCGCCCAGGCGCACTTCAGTGGCGCTACCCATGTAGCGCTTGAACAGTGAGGTCGTCAGGTGCGGGTGGGTGTGCAGGCGTTCCTTGGCGGCCTGGCCTACCAGGATGCGGCCTTGGTCATCCAGGCCGACCACGCTTGGGGTCAGCAACTCGCCAAGGGCGTTGGGCACCATTTCGGCGGCATCACCGCGCCAGACAGCGGCGAGACTGTTGGTGGTCCCCAGGTCGATTCCTACGATCATTACGACAAGCTCCCTCTGTGGTCTGTAAGAATCTGTGACCAATTTTATCCTGAAAGGTTAAACGAAATGCAAGGCGGCGGGTTTTGGGGGGGCTGATGGGGTTTGACCAAGCGCCGCTAGACCAATGTGGGAGCTGGCTTGCCTGCGATGCAGGCACCTCGGTGTGTCAGTTGCACCGCGGCGATGCTATCGCAGGCACGCCAGCTCCCACAAAAGCGAGGCTACACAAGCCAGCGCCTACATGTGCCACATTCAGGGCATAAAAAAACCGCTTCCGGTGAGGGAAGCGGTTTGTTCACAGCGGTGCGATCAGAACAGCTTCAGCGCCGGTGCTTCTTCTTTCAACGGCTCGTTCTTCGCGGTCTGCTCGCTCCAGCCACCGCCGAGGGCCTTGTACAGGTTGACCTCGCTGGTGAGCTGCGCCAGGCGGTCGGTGATCAGCGATTGCTGGGCACTGAACAGTTGGCGCTGGGCATCGAGGAACGTCAGGTTGCTGTCGACACCGATGCGGTAGCGACGCTCGGCCAGGCGGTAGTAATCCTGGTTGGCCGCGACGAAGCCACGCTGGGCGTCCAGTTGCTGCTTGTAGGTCTCACGTGCGGCAAGGCCGTCGGAGACTTCCTGGAAGCCGGTCTGGATCGCCTTCTCATAGTTGGCCACGTTGATCTCTTTCTGGATCTTCGAGTAGTCCAGGCTGGCGCGCAGGCTACCGGCGTTGAAGATCGGGATGTTGATCTGCGGGGCGAACGACCAGGTGCCCGAACCGCCTTTGAACAGGCCGCCCAGGTTAGGGCTGGCGGTACCGGCGCTGGCGGTCAGGCTGATGCTCGGGAAGAACGCTGCGCGGGCTGCACCGATGTTGGCGTTGGCGGCCTTGAGGTTGTACTCGGCTTGCATGATGTCGGGACGACGTTGCAGCAGGTCCGATGGCAAGCCGGCCGGCACTTCGCTGAGCAGGTTATCCGACAGCGGCTTGCTGGCGATATTCGCCGGCAGGCCGGTGCCCAGCAGCAGGGTCAGGCTGTTTTCGTCCTGAGCCACCTGGCGGGTGTAACGCGCCAGGGCAACCCGGGCGTTTTCCACCGAGGTACGCGATTGGCTCAGGTCGAGGGCCGAGGCCACGCCGACTTCGTTGCTGCGCGAGGTGAGCTTGAAGCTTTGCTCGTACGCGTCCAGGGTGTCCTGGGTCAGCTTGAGCAGTTCCTTGTCGGCCTGCCAGGTCAGGTAGGCGTTGGCCACGCTGGCCACCAGGCTGATCTGGGTACTGCGCCGTGCTTCTTCGGTGGCGAAGTACTTTTGCAGGGCTTCTTCACTCAGGCTGCGTACGCGACCGAACAGGTCCAGCTCATACGAGCTGATCCCGAGACCGGCCGAGTATTGGCTGCTGATGGTCGATTCGCCGGTCTGCGACAAGCGGGCCGGGGTACGCGAACGGCTGCCGCTGCCCGTGGCCGACACGGCCGGGAACAGATCGGCGCGCTGGATCTGGTACTGCGCGGCATACGCGTCGATGTTCAGGGCCGCGACACGCAGGTCACGGTTGTTCACCAGCGCGGTCTGGATCAGCTGTTGCAGGGCCGGATCATGGAAAAACTGCTTCCAGCCCTGCTCGACAGCGGCCTGGCTCGGCGCCTGGGCCGACGAATACGCCGGCCCCTGCGGGAACTGTGCGGCCACCGGCGCTTCGGGGCGCTGATAGTCAGGTATCAGCGAGCAGCCACTGAGCACGAATGCGGTGACGGCTAGGGAAAGTAGCGACTTGCTCATTGGCCAGCCTCTTTAGGGGTTTCAGTTGTGTCAGTCTTTTTACGTTCGCCAGCGGCGGATACGGTTGCGAAGAACAGGGGCACCCAGAAGATCGCCAGCACGGTTGCCGTGATCATACCGCCGATTACACCGGTACCGATCGCGTGTTGGCTGCCCGAACCTGCACCCGAGGAGATCGCCAGCGGCAGTACGCCGAGGATGAACGCCATGGAGGTCATGATGATCGGGCGCAGACGCATCCGCGAGGCCTCGATGGCCGACTCGACAATGCCCTTGCCTTGTTCGTGAAGTTCTTTGGCGAACTCCACGATCAGGATGGCGTTTTTCGCTGCCAGGCCCACCGTCACCAACAGGCCCACCTGGAAGAACACGTCGTTGGACAACCCGCGCATGCTGGTGGCGATCAACGCACCCACCACACCCAGCGGCACGACCAGCACCACCGCAATCGGGATAGACCAGCTTTCGTACAGGGCCGCGAGGCACAGGAACACCACCAGCAGCGACAATGCATACAGCGCAGGCGCCTGGGAGCCGGACAGACGTTCTTCGTACGACAGCCCGGTCCACGCGTAGCCGATACCGGCCGGCAGTTCCTTGGCGATACGTTCGACTTCGGCCATGGCGTCACCGGTACTGTAGCCCGGGGCCGGGGTACCGAGGATTTCCATTGCCGCTACACCGTTGTAGCGCGAGAGCTTGGGCGAACCGTAGATCCATTTGCCCGAGGAAATGGCCGACATCGGCACCATCTTCCCGGAGTCGCTGCGCACGTACCATTTGTCCAG
This sequence comes from Pseudomonas allii, assembly GCF_055380095.1. Classification (NCBI taxonomy): domain Bacteria; kingdom Pseudomonadati; phylum Pseudomonadota; class Gammaproteobacteria; order Pseudomonadales; family Pseudomonadaceae; genus Pseudomonas; species Pseudomonas allii. Next base: position 1,531,618 of record NZ_AP039450.1, read on the forward strand.
GTCTTCTGGGGACATGCGGCCAGCGGCTTCACCTTGCACGTACACCTTTTTCACCCGACCACGGTCAATGAAGTCGTTGACGTAGCTGCCACCCAGGGCGATCGCCAGGGTCTGGTTGATGCTCGACAGCGAAATACCCTGGGCACTGGCCTTCTCGTCGTCGACGGTGAGCTCGTACTGCGGCTCATCGTTCACGCCGTTGGGGCGCACACCCGCCAGGATCTTGCTTTGCGCGGCGGCCCCGAGGAACTGGTTGCGTGCGTCCATCAGCTTCTGGTGGCCAACGCCGCCCTGGTCTTGCAGGAACACGTCGAAACCGGTGGCGTTACCCAATTCCAGTACCGAAGGCGGCACGATGGCGAACACCATGGCGTCCTTGAAGGCACCGAAGAAGTAACCCTGGGCGCGCTTGGCCACTTCGAATACCGAGGTGGACGCATCCCGTTCATCCCACGGCTTGAGCATCACGAACGCCAGGCCCGAACTCTGGCCACGGCCGGCGAAGTTGAAGCCGTTGACGGTAAATACCGATTTCACCGCCTTGCCTTCGCCCGGCTCGCCTTCCTTGTCGTTGAGCAGGAAGGCACGCATGTCGTCGATGACTTTCTGCGTACGTTCGGCCGAAGAACCGACCGGGGTCTGCACCTGGGCAAAGATCACGCCCTGGTCTTCTTCCGGCAGGAACGCGCTCGGAATGCGGGTGAACAGCCAGATCATGCCGGCGAAGATGATCAGGTACACGAAGAATGCAGGAAACTTGTGCTTGATCATGTTGCCCACGCCGCGCTCGTAGCTCAGTACGCCACGGTCGAAGGTGCGGTTGAACCAGCCGAAGAAACCACGCTTGGGTTGGCCGTGCTTCTCAGGGTCGATCGGCTTGAGCATGGTGGCGCACAAGGCCGGGGTGAAGATCAGGGCAACCAGTACCGACAACGCCATGGCCGAAACGATGGTGATGGAGAACTGTTTGTAGATCACACCGGTGGAGCCGCCGAAGAATGCCATCGGCAACAGTACCGCCGACAGCACCAGGGCAATACCCACCAGGGCTCCCTGGATCTGGCCCATGGACTTGACCGTCGCCTCTTTGGGCGACAAGTGTTCCTCGGCCATGACCCGCTCGACGTTTTCCACCACGACGATGGCATCGTCCACCAGCAGGCCGATGGCCAGGATCATGCCGAACATGGTCAGGGTGTTGATGGTGAAGCCGAACGCGGCCAGGATCCCGAAGGTACCCAGCAATACCACCGGTACGGTCATGGTGGTGATGATGGTGGCGCGGAAGTTCTGCAGGAACAGGAACATCACCAGGAACACCAGCACGATCGCTTCGACCAGGGTGTGGACTACACCGGAGATCGATTCGGTCACCACCGGCGTGGTGTCATACGGCACCACCGCCTTCATGCCTGGCGGGAAGAACGGTTCCAGGGACGCCACGGTGGCACGGATGGCCTTGGCGGTGTCCAGGGCGTTGGCGCCCGACGCGAGCTTGATCGCCATACCCGACGCCGGCTTGCCGTTGAACTGCGCACTGATGCTGTAGTTCTGGCCGCCCAGTTCGATCCGCGCGATGTCACGCAGGCGAACCTGCGAGCCGTCGGTATTGACCTTCATCAGGATCTTGCCGAACTCTTCGGCGGTCTGCAGGCGGGTCTTGCCGATGATGGTCGCGTTCAGCTGGGTGCCGGGCAGGGCAGGCAGGCCGCCCAATTGGCCGGTGGCCACCTGGACGTTCTGCGCCGCAATGGCAGTGCTGACGTCGACCGGGGTCAACTGGTAGTTGTTCAGCTTGGCCGGGTCGAGCCAGATACGCATGGCGTACTGCGAACCGAACACCTGGAAGTCACCTACACCTGACGTCCGCGAGATCGGGTCCTGGATGTTGGACACGATGTAGTTGGACAGGTCGTCCTTGGTCATGCTGCCGTCTTCCGACACCAGACCGATCACCATCAGGAAGTTCTTCACCGACTTGGTCACGCGGATACCCTGCTGCTGCACCTCTTGCGGCAGCAGTGGGGTCGCCAGGTTCAGCTTGTTCTGCACCTGAACCTGGGCGATGTCCGGGTTGGTACCCTGGTTGAACGTCGCGGTGATGGTCATGCTGCCGTCGGAGTTACTGTCCGAGGCGACATAACGCAAGTTGTCGATACCGTTGAGCTGCTGCTCGATGACCTGCACCACGGTGTCCTGCACGGTTTGTGCGGACGCGCCTGGGTAGGTCACCTGGATGTCGATGGCGGTTGGCGCGATGGCCGGGTATTGGTTGATGGGCAACTTCAGGATCGACAATGCCCCGACCAGCATGATCACCAGGGCAATAACCCAGGCGAAAATGGGACGGTCGATAAAAAATTTCGACATGGGTTACTCCCCCTGGCCAGCAGCGGCGGCAGGAGCTGGAGCAGAACCGGCAGGCTTGGCGTTGTCGGCGTCCTTGACCTTGACTTCGATGCCCGGCTTGATGAATTGCAGGCCTTCGGTGATCACGCGGTCACCGGCGTCGAGGCCTTTTTCCACCAGCCAGTAGGCGCCGGCAGTGCGGTTGGCCACCAGTTGACGCTGCTCGACCTTGTTGTCCTTGTTCACCACCATGGCGGTCGGGATACCTTTGATATCACGGGTCACGCCTTGTTGCGGTGCCAGGATGGCCTTGCTGTTCACGCCGGCTTGCAACTGGGCGTGCACGAACATGCCCGGCAGCAGGGTGTGGTCAGGGTTGGGGAACACGGCGCGCAGGGTCACGGAGCCGGTGGTCTGGTCGACCGATACTTCGGAGAACTCCAGCTTGCCGTCCTGGCCATAGGCAGTGCCGTCTTCCAGGGTCAGCTTGACCTTGGCCGCGTTGGCGCCGGCTTTTTCCAGCTGGCCGCTTTCCAGGTCACGGCGCAGTTTCAGCATTTCGGCCGAAGACTGCGTGACGTCGACGTAGATCGGGTCCAGTTGCTGGATGACGGCCATGGCATCGGCCTGGCCGTTGCTGACCAGCGCGCCTTCGGTGACCGAAGAACGGCCGATACGCCCGGAGATCGGCGCGAACACTTTGGTGTAGCGCACGTTGATCTGGGCGGTTTGAACGTTTGCTTCCGCGGTCATGCGGTTGGCGACGGCGGTGTCGTATTCCTGACGGCTGACGGCCTGCTCATCGACCAACTGCTTGTAGCGGTCGGAGATCGACTTGGTCTGGGTCAGGCTGGCCTGTGCGCTTTTCAGGGTGGCGTCATACACCGACGGGTCGATCTGGTAGAGCTGTTGCCCTTCCTTCACGTCGCCGCCTTCCTTGAACAGGCGCTTGAGAATGATGCCGTTGACCTGTGGGCGAACTTCCGCAATGCGGTAGGCGGTGGTGCGGCCTGGCAGCTCGGTCGTCAGGGTATAGGCTTGCGGTTGAATGGTGACCACGCCGACCTGAGGGGTTTGGGCGGGCGGAGCCGCTTCTTCCTTTTTACATCCGCTGAGCAGCGATGCCAGGGCGACGGCAGTGACCAGAGCGGTAACAGCTGGCTTAAGTTGCATGAAGATCCTCGGGTCAGGCGCGCAGGGTGCGCACAAGAAGTGTGGAAGGGTAAAAAACAAGCTGTGAGTGGATAAGTAGCTTGCTACGCAATATACTTACGTTCATGGTTGTTTGTAAACTCTTGACAGGCTTCGCGGAATGTTGACAAAGCAACGTCCAAAGCCTCGATTTTAGTACGTTCGGCGCCCATGACGGTGTCGTCCCACAAGTATTCAGACGGTGGCCAACCACAACCCACCGTGTCCCGATTGAGGTTTTACTGCCATGGTTCGTCGCACCAAAGAGGAAGCTCAGGAAACGCGCAGCCAGATTCTCCAAGCCGCCGAACAAGCCTTCTATGAGCGTGGCGTTGCGCGGACCACGCTGGCGGATATCGCCGCGCTGGCCGGTGTGACGCGGGGTGCTATCTACTGGCATTTCAGCAATAAATCCGATTTGCTGCAGGCGCTGCTCGACACGCTGCATGAGCCGCTGGACGAGTTGGCCAGGGCCAGTGAAAGCGAGGATGAACTCGACCCGCTGGGCTGTATGCGCAAATTGTTGATTCATTTGTTCCATCAAGTAGCCCTGGACCCGAAAACCCGGCGCATCAACGAGATCTTGTTCCATAAGTGCGAATTCACCGATGAAATGTGCGACATGCGTCGCCAGCGCCAGACCCACAGCCTGGAATGCAACCTGCGCATCGGCCTGACATTGCGTAACGCGGTCCATCGCGGGCAACTTCCGGAAAACCTCGATACCACCCGTGGCGCGGTGTGCATCCACGCCTACATCAACGGGCTGATCGGCCAGTGGCTGCTGGTACCCGACAGCTTCCAACTGCATCAGGAAGCCGAACGTTGGGTGGACGCCGGGCTGGACATGCTGCGCTGGAGCCCAAGCCTGCGCAATTAAGACAAAATGCGTAATTGCATCAGGTTGTGTCAACAGTAAAGCCTAAGGACCGTCAATCGTCCTTACGCCTGATTAGTGGGGTGACTTTATATACGGGCTGGCGGGCGGTTGATAGGTAGCCGCCTAAGTATTTTGTAGCGATTTTGTTGCAGGGCTGTGAAGGAGTGTTTCCTCGTGGACGCTACACATCAAAAATGTGGGAGGGGGCTTGCCCCCGATAGCACAGTGTCAGTCACCCGATTCATTGGCTGACACGCCGCTATCGGGGGCAAGCCCCCTCCCACATTGGGTGGTCGTACTACTTCGGAATAACGATTACAGCGCCAGGGTCGGGTAGTCGATGTAGCCGACCGGGCCTTTGCCATAGAAGGTTTCCGGATGCGCTTCGTTCAGCGGCGCATCGGCTTTCAAGCGCGCCGGCAGGTCCGGGTTGGCAATGAATGGCACACCAAAGGCCACCGCGTCTGCCTTGCCCGAGGCCAGCCAGGCGTTGGCGCTGTCCTTGGTGAAGCGTTCGTTGGCGATGTACACGCCGCCGAAAGCCTTCTTGAGTTGTGGACCGAGGCTGTCGCCGGCTTCTTTCTCACGGGAGCAGATAAACGCGATGCCACGCTTGCCCAGTTCGCTGGCAACGTAGGTGAAGGTTTCCGCAAGATTGTCATCGCCCATGTCATGGGAGTCGGCGCGCGGTGCCAGGTGCACGCCCACACGGCCTGCGCCCCAGACGTCGATGGCCGCGTCGGTCACTTCCAGCAGCAGGCGTGCACGGTTTTCCAGGGAACCCCCATACTGATCGGTGCGTTTATTGGTGCTGCTTTGCAGGAACTGGTCGAGCAGGTAGCCGTTGGCGCCGTGGATTTCCACGCCGTCGAAGCCGGCGGCCTTGGCGTTCTCGGCACCGGTGCGGTAGGCATCGACGATGTCGGCGATTTCCGCGGTTTCCAGGGCGCGTGGGGTCGGGTAGTCCGCCAGTGGACGCACCAGGCTGACGTGGCCCTTAGGCTGGATCGCGCTCGGGGCCACCGGGCTTTCGCCGTTCAGGTACGACTCATGGGAAATACGCCCCACGTGCCACAGTTGCAGGAAGATCTTGCCGCCCGCGCCGTGCACGGCCTTGGTCACGTTGGCCCAGCCGCGCACCTGGTCGTTGGACCAGATGCCTGGGGTGTCCGGGTAGCCCACGCCCATTGGCGTCACGGAAGTGGCTTCGCTGAGGATGAGCCCGGCGGAAGCGCGTTGCACGTAGTACTCGGCCATCAGCGCGTTGGGCACGCGACCTTCATCGGCACGGCAGCGGGTCAGCGGCGCCATGATGATGCGGTTCGACAGTTCCAGGTCGCCCAGTTTGATCGGATCGAAAATAGTCGTCATGGGATAACACCTTTCTCTATTAAGTGGTTGATCAGTGGGTAGCGAGGGCCAGGTCGGCATCGCCGCCCTGGCGGAAAGTAATCAGGGTCACCAACAGTGCGAGAATCGCCAGGGCCGCTGCGGCCAAGGGCACGCTGGTCAGGCCGAAACCGTGGGCAATCACACTGCCGCCGACCCAGGCACCCAGGGCGTTGCCGATGTTGAAAGCGCCGATGTTCAGGGTCGACACCAGGTTCGGTGCAGCCTTGCCGAAGGTCACCACGTTGATCTGCAACGCCGGTACGGCGGCAAACGAGGCGGTGGCCCAGAGGAACAGGGTGATTTCCGTCGGGATCACCGCGATGCTGGTCCAGCTCAGCGCCGTGGAGACCACCGCCATGCTGATGAACACGCCAACCAGGGTCGCGGCCAGGCGTTTGTCCGCCAGCTTGCCGCCGATGATGTTGCCCACGGTGAGGCCGAGGCCGATCAGCAGCAGGGTCCAGGTCACGCCCTTGGGCGACACGCCGGTGACATCGCCCAGCAGCGGCGCGACGTAGGTAAAGAGGGTGAACATGGACGCGGCGAACAGCGCGGTCATGCTCAGCGACAGCCAGATGCCGGCGCCCTTGAGGGCGGCCAGTTCGGCGCGCATGTCGAGTTTTTCTTCATCACGCTTGGCCGGCAGGAAGCGGATCAGGCCGATCAGCGCCACTACCCCAATCACCGTCACTGCCCAGAATGTCGAGCGCCAGCCGGCTGCCTGGCCCAGTGCGGTGCCCAGCGGCACGCCGAGCACGTTGGCCAGGGTCAGGCCGGTGAACATCAGGGCCACGGCCGAAGCACGCTTGTTGGCCGGCACCAGGTTGGCCGCCACTACTGAACCGATCCCAAAGAACGCGCCGTGGCACAGCGCGGTGACCACACGGGCAAACATCAGCACGTTGTAGTCACTGGCCAGGGCGCACAAAAGGTTGCCGACAATGAAGATCCCCATCAACGCTACCAGGGCCGCCTTGCGTGGCAGCTTGGCGGTGGCCAGTGCCATGAACGGCGCACCGATCGCCACGCCCAGGGCGTAGCCGGTGACCAGCCAGCCGGCGCCAGGAATCGACACGCCCAGGTCCGCCGCCACATCGGGCAGCAAGCCCATGATGACGAACTCGGTGGTGCCGATGGCGAAGGCGCTGAGGGCCAGTATGAGTAGCGAGAGAGGCATTCGTGTTTCCTTGTTACAGCGCTGCGCTGTCCTGCGCGCTGAGTTCGGTGGTGAGCGCCGCGAGGAAGGCCTGGATGGTGTCCTCGTTGCGTTTGAAAAAGTGCCATTGGCCGGCCTTCTGGCTGCTGATCAACCCGGCGCGTTGCAGGGTGGCCAGGTGGGCCGATACCGTCGACTGGGACAGGCCGCAGCGCTGGTCGATCTGCCCGGCGCAGATGCCGTATTCGTGGTTGTGCAATTGCTCGGGGAATTGCACTTTCGGGTCTTTCAGCCAGGTGAGGATGTCTCGTCGTACTGGGTGTGCCAGGGCTTTTATTATTTCGTCGAGGTCGATGGACATGGCAGGTGCTCGGTGTCTTGCAGCGTTATATCGCGATGAGGCGAACTTTATATCGGTCTATCCCGATAAACCAATATGATTTTGGTCTGAGCCTAGGCTCAATCGGTATATCGGGTTATAACGATACGTTGAGGGCAGTGGTAGACTGCGCACCATGAATTATCTCGCACATCTGCACCTGGGCGGCCAACTTCCTGCGCAACTGCTGGGCAGCCTCTATGGCGATTTCGTCAAAGGTCGCCTGCAGGGCCAGTTCAGCCCGCAAATCGAATCGGCGATCCAGTTGCATCGTTCCATCGACCGCTTCACCGACAGCCATCCGCTGGTGGGGGAGGCGTTGTCACGCTTCAGCCTGACCCGCAGGCGCTACGCCGGGATCGTCCTCGATGTGTTTTTCGACCACTGTCTGGCGCGGGACTGGGCGCTGTATGCCGACCAGCCGCTGGAGCACTTCACCTCGCAGGTGTACAGCGTGCTGGCGGCCGAACCGCAATTGCCGGGGCGACTGGCGCAGATTGCGCCGTATATGGCGGCGGATGATTGGCTGGGTTCGTACCGAGAGTTTGCAGTGATGGAGCAGGTGTTGCGGGGGATTTCGCGGCGGCTGACACAGCCCCAGGAACTGGGGTATGCCATGCACGAGTTGCGAGAGTTGTACGAGCCGCTGAGTGAAGATTTCCGACGGTTCTACCCCGAGCTGCAAGCATTCGCACAGATCCAACTGACAAGGTAAAGCTGAATGTGGGAGGGGGCTTGCCCCCGATAGCAATGGTTCAGTCAAAGCATGCAGTGACTGACACACCCCAATCGGGGGCAAGCCCCCTCCCACATTTGAACGGTGTTCACTTGAGTTCAGGCAGCGAATGCTGGTCGAGCATCCACTTGCTCCGCTTCCGGCACCGGCCCAAACAACGCCTTCTGCACCGCCTGCTGCGCCTGATACGCCAGCGCCGCACGCTCCTGCCCGGCACAGGCAATCGGCGCGAGCACATGGATTTCCACATCGCCCTGGTCATTGGCAAACAAGCGCATCAGGTGCGAGAGCAAATCATCATCGCCAATAAACGGTGCCAGCGGGTCCACTTGCCCCTCACGCAGGTAACGGATCGCCACCGGTTGCAGCGACACATCCGCATCGATCGCACTGGCCAGCAGGCGCCCGTGGAAGGTGCGCAGGCTGCGCCCGTCGGTGGTGGTGCCTTCGGGGAACATCAGCAGCGGGTGCTGTTGCTCCAAGTGGCGAGTCATCTGCTTGCGGATCAACTGGCTGTCGCCCGAACCACGGCGGATAAACAGGCTACCGGCCTTGGCCGCCAACCAACCTGCCACCGGCCAGGTGCGCACTTCGGCCTTGGACAGGAATGACATCGGCGCCACGGCGCCGAGCAGCGGAATATCGGTCCAGGACACGTGATTGCTCACCCACAGCATCGGCTGCGTCGGCAACTCACCGTGCACCGTCACGCGAAAGGGCAGGGCGTTGGTCAGGCGCGCCATGAAAAACCGCGACCAACGCTGGCGCCGCACCATCGAATTGGCGATGCCCAAACGCTCGAACACGCCAAACACACTGGCCATGCTCAAACCCAACGCCACCACCAGCAGCACCCGGGCAATGCGCCCGTACACGCGCAGGCGGCTCATCACATTGCAGCCTTGAAGTGGCGCGCGTAACGCGGGCACAGTTCATCGCGCTTGAGCAGGATGAACACATCGGCCACCTGGAAATCTTCATCCCAGCACGGCTCGCCGCAGATCTTCGCACCCAGGCGCATGTAGGCCTTGAGCAATGGCGGCATCTCGGCGATCACGTTGGATGGCAGGTCCAGCGCGGGCAGCGGTTTTTTCGGTTCGGCGCGCAGGTGTTCATTGCACAGGTAGCGCTCGCGCAGGCGCTGCATGATCGCGTGGGCCTGGATGCCGCCGTCGTGCATCGGGATGCTCGCGCAGCCCATCAAGTAGCTGTAGCCACCCTGGTTGAGCACTTCAGCCAATTCGCCCCACAACACCGCGATGGTGCCGCCGTTGCGGTAGGCCGGGTCGACGCAGGTACGGCCGATTTCCAAGATCGGGCCTTGCAGGTGTAGCAAACCATGCAGGCTGAATTCTTCTTCGCTGTAGAACCGGCCCAGGGTGCTGGCGGCCTGGTGGTCCAGCAAACGGGTGGTAGCCACCAGTCGACCGCTGTTCAAGTCCCGCACACCGATATGGCTGCAGTGAACATCATAGTCATCCATGTCCAGGCCCAGTTCCGCGCCTTTCAGCTTGGCGTTGAACTCGCCGCTGAACACGTTGAACCGCAGGGCCTGGGCTTCCTGCAACGCCTGCGCGCCAACCAGGCGTTCGGCTTGCAGACGGCGTTCATTGCCGGTGTCGCTGATGCGGGCGATCTGAGTCATGGCGAATCTCCGAGTGCCAGCCACCTTTCGGCCGGTCGACTTGTTTGTCCAAACTCAGGCTATGTAGGCTCGGTGTCATCTCCATGAAGTTATGGTGACGCTTGGATGACAGGCCTTGTGTAGCAAATCTGTCATCACCCTCGGCTAGGCTCGCGGGCTTGAATGCCCCCTTGAGTCTGCGTCCATGGTCAGAGGCTTGTTGTGCGTTGCCCTGCTGTTCGTTACCGTCATCGCCCACGCCGAAACCTGGCCTGACAAGGACTGGGCCAAGGGCACTCCACTCGAAGGCCCGGCTGTCGACGCCCTCAATGCCTACGCGTTCCCTCCACGGGACGACGCTACGCGCAAAGGCATCCGCACCGACGCGCTGTTGGTGATCCGCGATGGCGTGATCATCTATGAACGCTACGGCGCGCCCACCACGGCCAGCACGCCGCACCTGACCTGGTCGGTCAGCAAAAGCCTGATGGCCACGGTGCTTGGCGTGGCCTATGGCGAAAACCGCTTCAAGCTCACCGACCCCGCCGCACGCTTTTACCCGCCGATGAAACAGCACCCCAAGGTGACCATGGCTGACTTGCTGCACTGGGCCTCGGGCCTGGACTGGCAGGAAAACTACGAATACGCCCCGCTGAAATCCTCGGTGGTCGCGATGCTCTACACCCGAGGCCGTGGCGATATGGCTGACTTTGCCGCCGACACCGAGGCTGCTGCTGCGCCGGGTCAGGTGTTTCGGTATTCCAGCGGCGACACCAACATCCTGTCCGCGGCCCTCAAAGGCATGCTCGGCCACAAGGCCTATATGAGTTACCCGTGGGATGCGCTGTTCAAACCGCTGGGTATTCGCAATGCCAGCTGGGAAACCGACGCCGACGAAACCTTCGTCGCCTCGTCCTACGCCTACCTCACCACCCGCGACCTGGCACGGGTTGGCCTGTTGATGGCGCGGGACGGGCGATGGGGCGATCAGCAGTTGCTGCCTAAAGACTGGGTTGCCTTCAACCGCCAGCCTTTCGACAAATACAAGGTCGGCCAGGACGAAGCGGTGCCGGGTGGGCATTGGTGGCTTAACAAAGGCGAACCGCGCCCCTGGCCCGATGCGCCCGCCGACACCTTCGCCGCCCTCGGCCACTGGGGCCAGGCGTTGTACGTGATGCCCGATGAACACCTGGTGATCGTGCGCTACGGCGATGACCGCGACGGCAGCTATCGCCATAACGAACTGCTCAAGCGCGTGCTGGCGGCGGTGCAACCATGATCCGCCGTCGGCCGTTTACCAGCCTGTTTCTGCTACTGTTGCTCGCCCTGCTGGGGTGGATCTGGCACGAGCGCGTGAACCTGCAAGCCTTTCCCGACATCATCGCGGCGTACACGGCCAAGGAATATTGTTCGTGCCGGTATGTAGAGAACAATCCGGCGGCGTATTGCCGGGGGTATGTGAAGCAGTACGTGCCGACGAGTGCGTTCAGCGATAACCCGGAGCGCAGTGAGGTGACGGCGAGTGGGTTGGGGAGAACGCACACGGCGAGGTGGTTGGGGGATCGGCAGGGGTGTCGTCTCAATCCTTGACACGCCACCGACCCATTCCATTGCGCCCGGCACACGGCGCAGTTAAGGTTCGTGCAGGTTTTTTGCCTCATGAGTCTTTATGTTCAATGTCAAACCACTGGCCTTCACACTGTTGACCTGTGCCGCTGTGCCTGCCCATGCTGACTGGTACCTGGACAACGAGTCCTCGCGCCTCTCTTTCGTTACCACCAAGAACACCGAGATTGCCGAGGTACAGCGCTTCCTGGTGCTGCACGGCAAGGTCGACAGCAAAGGTGCGGCGCAACTGGAAGTGGAGCTGGAGTCGGTCAACAGTGGCGTCCCGCTGCGCGATGAGCGCATGCGCAATCAGCTGTTCGAGATCAAGACGTTCCCCGAGGCGCTGATCAACGCGCAGATCAACCTGCAACCCATCAACGACCTGGCCCCCGGTGCGCAGCTTGAGTTACGCCTGCCGTTAACCGTGACGCTGCACGGCAAGACCCAGACCTACAGCGCCGAGCTGCTGGCCACGCGCCTGGATGACCGGCGTTTCCAGGTGGTCACCCTGGAGCCGCTGGTGGTGCATGCCGAGGACTTCGACCTGGCGCCGGGTGTGGCCGTGCTGCGTAAAGCGGCGGGGCTCAAGTCGATCAGTCTGTCGGTGCCGGTGGGTGCGGTGCTGATCTTTACGGCGCGCTGACGTGAGTGGCGCGGTGTTCCCGTGGCGCAGCGCCAACCGTTTCGAGTTGTTGATCGACGGGCCGAATTTTTTTCCGCAGATGCTGGTGGGTATTGCCCGTGCCGAGCGGCAAGTGGAGCTGGAGTTGTACCTGGTGGAAGCCGGCGCCTGCGCCGAAGCGATGGTGCAGGCGCTGGTGCTGGCCGCCGAACGCGGTGTTCAGGTGCGCTGCCTGTTCGATGATTACGGCAGCCTGGCGTTTACCCTCGGGCTGCGCAGGCGCTTGACCGATGCCGGTGTGGAACTGCGCTTCTACAATCGCCTGCGCTGGCGCCGGTGGATGCGCAACCTGTACCGCGACCATCGCAAACTGCTGTTGATCGACCAGGACATCGCGTTTGTCGGCGGCACCGGCGTGACCGATGAATTCTGGACGCCAGGCAACGACAGCGCCGACTGGCACGAAGTGATGGTGCACATCAGCGGCCCCCTGGTGCTCGACTGGCAAGCCCTGTTCGACCGCCAATGGCACGCCAACAACGCGCGCCGTGCGTGGAAGCCGGCCACCCATTTCGGTTTGCCACGCTTGCCCAGGATGCCGGCCACCGGGCCGGGGCTAGGTCGTGTCGCCTACGCCGACGCCCGCCAACACCGCGATATCCTGCAATCGCTGATACGTGCTTTGAACAGCAGCAAACAGCGGATCTGGTTGGCGACTCCGTATTTTCTTCCCACATGGGGCGTTCGCCGTGCGTTACGTCGGGCCGCAGGGCGTGGCGTAGACGTGCGTTTGCTGCTCACCGGCCCGCGCACCGATCACCCGTCCGTGCGCTATGCCGGCCACCGCTATTACCCGCGCTTGCTGCGCTCGGGCGTGCAGATTTTTGAGTATCAGCCGTGCTTCCTGCACCTCAAGATGGTGCTGGTGGATGATTGGGTCAGTGTGGGCTCGTGCAACTTCGACCACTGGAACCTGCGCTTCAACCTGGATGCCAACCTGGAAGCGTTGGACCCTGAATTGACGCGGGCGGTGGCGGGCAGTTTCGAACGGGATTTCGCGCAAAGCCTGGCGGTGAGCCTGGAGGCGTGGAAGTCGCGGCCGTTGTGGCGGCGGGTGAAGCAGCGGGTGTGGGGGTGGATTGATCGGTTGGTGGTGAACGTGCTGGATAGACGCGGCTAGCCAGTCCACTGTGAGGCAAATGTGGGAGGGGGCTTGCCCCCGATTGCAGGGTGTCAGTCACTGAAAATATTGACTGAACCACCGCTATCGGGGGCAAGCCCCCTCCCACATGTTTACAGCAGTTCGAAGGTTTGCTGTTGTACGTCCTGGGAATCCAACCCGATCTGCACATTGAACTCGCCAGGCTCCGCCGCATACTTGAGCTGAGTGTTGTAGAACTTCAAGTCTTCCTCGGTGATGGTGAAGTGCAAGGTGCGTTCTTCTCCCGCCTTGAGCATGACCTTCTGAAAGTTCTTCAGCTCCTTGATCGGGCGGATCATCGAACCGGCAACGTCCTGGATATACAGCTGCACCACGGTTTCGCCATCCACCTTGCCGGTGTTCTTCACTGTCACGCTGGCGTCGAGCTTGCCGGTCTTGTTCAGGGTGGTGGATGACAGCGCCATGTCCGACAGGCCGAACGTGGTGTAGCTCAAACCATAGCCAAACGGGAACAGGGGACCGGTGGTGTCATCGAAGTACTGCGAGGTGTAGTTGCCCGGCTTGCCTGGGGTGAATGGCCGGCCAATGGTCAGGTGGTTGTAATAAGTGGGAATCTGCCCCACCGAACGTGGGAAGGTGATCGGCAGCTTGCCCGACGGGTTGTAGTCACCGAATAGCACGTCGGCGATGGCGTTGCCGCCTTCGGTGCCGGCAAACCAGGTTTCCAGGATCGCGTCGGCCTGTTGGTTCTCTTCCAGAATCGACAGCGGGCGACCGTTCATCAGCACCAATACCAGCGGCTTGCCGGTGGCTTTGAGGGCCTTGATCAGGTCGCGCTGGCTTTGCGGGATGTTCAGGTCGGTGCGGCTGGACGATTCGTGGGACATGCCACGGGACTCGCCCACGGCAGCCACCACCACATCGGCATCCTTCGCGGCTTTCACCGCTTCGTCGATCATCACTTGGGCAGGGCGGGTGTCATCCACCACTTCCGGCGCATCGAAGTTGAGGAAGTTCAGGTAGTCCACCACCGCCTTGTCGTTGGTGATGTTAGCGCCACGGGCATAGATGATCTTGCCTTTTTCGCCGATCACCGCGTTCATGCCGTCGAGCAGGGTCACCGATTGCTCGGGTTTGCCGGCGGCGGCCCAGCTGCCCATCATGTCGATCGGCGCCTTGGCCAACGGCCCGACCAGGGCGATGGTCGCGGATTTTTTCAGCGGCAGGGTGTTGTCCCGGTTTTTCAGCAAGACCAGGCTGCGACGTGCGATATCGCGCGCGTCGCTGCGGTGCAGGCGGCTTTCGGCGTAGGTGTCGGCCGGGTCATCCTCGGCCTTGCCGATGCGCAGGTATGGGTCCTTGAACAGGCCCATGTCGTACTTGGCGCCGAGCACTTCGCGCACGGCGTTGTCGATGTCGCTCTGTTCGATTTCGCCGGACTTGAGCAGGCCGGGCAATTCCTTACCGTACAGCGAGTCGTTCATGCTCATGTCGATGCCGGCCTTGATCGCCAGCTTGGCGGCTTCACGCCCGTCCTTGGCCACGCCGTGCTTGATCAGTTCGAAGATCGCGCCATGGTCGCTCACGGCCAGGCCCTTGAAGCCCCAGTCCTTGCGCAGCAGGTCGTTCATCAGCCAGGTGTTGGCGGTGGCGGGCACGCCGTTGATCGAGTTCAGCGCCACCATCACGCCGCCTGACCCGGCCTTGATCGCCGCGTGGTACGGCGGCAGGTAGTCCTGGTACATCTTGACCGGGCTCATGTCGACCACGTTGTAGTCGCGGCCGCCTTCCACTGCGCCATACAGGGCGAAGTGCTTGACGCTGGCCATGATGCTGTCGGCGTTCGCCGGGCTTACGCCCTGGAAGGCCTTGACCATCACTTCGGCAATGCGCGAGACCAGGTAGGTGTCTTCGCCGAAGCCTTCGGAGGTGCGGCCCCAGCGCGGGTCGCGGGAGATGTCGACCATCGGCGCGAAGGTGATGTCGAGGCTGTCGGCGGCGGCTTCCTCGGCGGCGATGCGCCCGGAGCGGCCGATGGCGTCCATGTCCCAGCTGGAGGCCAGGGCCAGGCTGATCGGGAAAATCGTGCGGTGGCCGTGGATTACGTCATAGGCGAAGAACATCGGGATCTTCAAGCGGCTGCGCATGGCCGCGTCCTGCATCGGACGGTTTTCCGGGCGGGTGATGGAGTTGAACGTGCCACCGATGCGGCCGGCGGCGATTTCCTTGCGGATCAGCTCGCGGGGCATTTCAGGGCCGATGCTGATCAGGCGCAACTGGCCGATCTTCTCATCGAGGGTCATCTGCTTGAGCAGGTCGCTGACGAAGGCGTCCTTGTCCTTGAGCGCAGCAGGCTTTGTTTCTGCCCAGACGGGGTGGGTGGCCAGCGTGGCAACAAGGCCGAGCAAACACAGCTTCTTCATGAATATCCTTTTTCGGCTCACTGCACAGCGAAAATGCGCTGTTCTGCCAAAATGTGGGGAACGTATGTTGTTGTTCGAGTGTTATACCGACAAATGCCGCACACTTCGGAACTCTTATTAGCGGTGGGCATCTTTTTAGCTGATTGATTCGATGCAATCCAGTCGTGGCAACGGATTATGCCTTACCGGTGCCCAATTCCATCAAGGTTCGCCAGGAGAAACACCATGCAAGCAGCACAAGGTTACCGCTGGGGCTTGAAAGCCGCGGTTCTGCTATTGATCGGTACGGTGCTCAGCGGTTGCGGCATCAACAACATCCCGACCCTGGACGAACAGGCCAAGGCCGCCTGGGGCCAGGTGCAGAACCAGTACCAGCGCCGCGCCGACCTGATCCCCAACCTGGTGGAAGTGGTCAAGGGCTATGCCGCCCATGAGCAGGACACCCTCACCGCCGTGATCGAAGCGCGGGCCAAGGCCACCTCGATCCAGGTGGATGCCAGCACCCTCGACAATCCGGAAAAACTCAAGCAATTCCAGCAAGCCCAGGACGGCTTGAGCGGCGCACTCAGCCGTTTGATGGTGGTGTCCGAGCGCTACCCGGACCTGAAAGCCAACCAGAACTTCCTGGCCCTGCAATCCCAGCTGGAAGGCACCGAAAACCGCATCGCCGTGGCCCGTCGCGACTTTATCCAGGCGGTGCAGGCCTACAACACCGAGATCCGTACCTTCCCGGGCCGCCTGTGGCACAGCGTGATGTACAGCGACTTGCCGGTTCGCGCCACGTTTGAAGCCACCAGTGCCGATGCCGATAAAGCGCCGCAAGTGAAGTTCAAATAAGGCCGCGCTGAGGTGTCGATGCGTTTATTACGGATAGGCCTGGCACTGTGGCTGTTGGCCTGCGTGGGCGTGGCCCAGGCGGCGCTGACTTTCCCGGCGCTGACCGGGCGGGTGGTGGACAACGCCCAGATGCTCGACCCGACCACGCGCCAGCAACTCACTCAGCAGTTGCAGGTGCTGGAGCAGACCTCCGGCGACCAGATCGTGGTGGTCACCGTGCCCGACCTGCAAGGCGTGCCGATTGAGGACTTCGGTTATCAATTGGGCCGCCAGTGGGGCATCGGCCAGAAGGGCAAGGACAACGGCGCACTGTTGATCGTCGCCCGCGATGAGCGCAAATTGCGCATCGAAGTCGGCTACGGCCTGGAAGGTGTGCTCACCGATGCGCAGTCGTGGGTGATCATCAACCAGGTGATTGCACCCAAGTTCAAGGCCGGCAACTTCAGCCAGGGCATCAGCGACGGCGTGGCGGCGATGATTCAGGTGGTGGGCGGCGAACCGCTGGCCGTGCCGGCCCATGTGGCGGACGCCAACTTTGCCAAGGATAATCCCGGGTTTTCCATCGGCCTGTTTATCCTGCTGATCGGCGTGTTGTGGCTGTGCAATCGCCTGGGCCTGCCGGTGGGCGCGATCCTGCTGGCGATTCTCAGCAGCAGCGGACGCGGCGGTGGTGGCGGGGGCGGCGGCGGTGGTTTCCGTGGCGGCGGTGGCGGCTTTGGCGGTGGCGGGGCTTCAGGCGGCTGGTGATGATAATAATGAGAGAGCAAGCACAACCATGGCATTACTGACTGAACACGAGCAGCGCCAAGTCGCCGAAGCGATCGCCCGCGTGGAAAAGACCACCGACGCGGAACTGGTGACCGTGCTGGCCGCCCGCGCCGATGATTACGCCTATATCCCGCTGTTGTGGGCCAGCCTGATCGCGTTGGTGGTGCCGGGAGTGGTGCATTACCTGTCGGGCTACCTGACCATGTACACCTTGCTGCTGGCGCAATGGGCGACCTTCATCGTGCTGTGCCTGGTGTTTCGCCTGCCCAAGGTGACGACACGGTTGATCCCGCGTTCGGTGCGCCACTGGCGCGCGTCCAACCTGGCGCGACGCCAGTTCCTGGAGCAGAACCTGCACCACACCCTGGGCAGCACCGGTGTGCTGATTTTCGTCAGCGAGGCCGAGCGGTATGTGGAGATCCTGGTGGATGACGGCATCTCCAGTCGCCTGGATGACAGCAACTGGGATGGGATCGTCAAGGCGTTTACCCAGCAGGTGAAGCAGGGGCAGACGTTGGCGGGGTTTGTTGCGTGCATCGAGGCCTGTGGCGAGTTGCTCAAGGTGCATGTGCCGGTGACGCAAACCCGCAATGAACTGCCCAATCGCCTGGTCGTACTCGAATAAAAGACTCAACACTGGGCTAAAAATGTGGGAGGGGGCTTGCCCCCGATAGCGGTGGATCAGCCAATAAATCAAGTACTGACACACCGCCATCGGGGGCAAGCCCCCTCCCACATTGGGTTCTGTGGTGTTCCATCAAACGACCGCTGATCAAATAACCCCGTGCCCTCCCGGCCCATCCCCCCTAAAATGCCCGGCATTCCCTGCCCCAGGCGTTTTTGTTCATGTCTGTCACTGCTCAACCGGATCATCATGCCCAGTTCATCGAACTGCTGAGCGCAAGCCTCGCGCAGAATGCGTTTATCAAGCTGGTGCTGGCCAAGTACGTCGGCGATGAAGCCGAGTTGCAGCGGCTGATTATCAAGCCGGTAACGGTCAAGGAGCAGCCGTGCCTGTCCTTCGTCTATCGCTACAAGACCCGCGATATCACCAAGAACTTCCCGGTGGCCGAGGGTGTGGCAACGATTGCCGAGCTGCTGCCGGCGTCTTTCAAGAACGCCCACCTGCTGGCGCTGACCGACGAAGCCCAGCTGGAATACAGCAAGAAGAACAAAAGCTCGCTGTTCAAAAGCAAGCCGCAGCAACTGCGCGAAGCGCCTTCGGCTGAGCATAACCGCGAGAAAAACCGCTTCCTCGACCTGAGCCGGCCGTTCCTTGCCGACCTGGGCGTGACCGACGCCAAGCAGGCCTTGATCCCGTCGATGTCGCGCAAATGGAAGCAGATCAACAAGTTCATTGAAGTGTTCAGCCATGCGCTGACCTCGTCACCGCTGAAGCTGGACCAGCCGGTGCGCGTCGCCGACTTCGGCTCGGGCAAGGGCTACCTGACGTTCGCCATCCACGACTACCTGCGCAACACCCTCAAGGCCGAGGGCGAAGTGACCGGCGTTGAGTTGCGCGAAGACATGGTGAGCCTGTGCAACACCGCCGCCGCCCGCCTGGAGCACCCCGGGCTGGTGTTCAAATGTGGCGACGTGCGCAGCGTGGCACCCAGTGAGCTGGATGTGATGATCGCCTTGCATGCCTGCGACATTGCCACTGACTACGCGATCCACACCGGCATTCGCTCCGGCGCGTCGATCATCATGTGCTCGCCGTGCTGCCACAAGCAGATCCGCCTGCAGATCCAGAGCCCGGTACTGCTCAAGCCGATGCTGCAATACGGCCTGCACCTGGGCCAGCAGGCCGAAATGGTCACCGACAGTTTGCGTGCGTTGTTCCTGGAGGCCTGCGGTTATGAGACCAAGGTGTTCGAGTTCATCTCGTTGGAGCACACCAACAAGAACAAGATGATCCTGGCCGTGAAGCGCGCAGAGCCGCTGGACAACGCGCAGTTGCTGGATAAAATCCAGGACCTGAAGGCGTTCTACCACATCACCGAACACTGCCTGGAAACCCTGCTGCGCGCGGATGGCTTCCTAAGTTGACCACACCACCCCTGTGGGAGCGGGCTTGCTCGCGAAAGCGTCAGATCAGTCTGAATAGAGGTGACTGACACATCGCTTTCGCGAGCAAGCCCGCTTGTGTCTTGAGCCAGGATTAAACTGAGGTTGAGAGCGGTGAGTGGCAAGCTGAATGCCCGAAGTGCATAAAGCACGTGTGGGAGCCCATGCTGCCACTCACCTCTCCACTCTGGTCATTGAGCCCGAACAGTTGAACGAGCCCACCTCGAACAGTTACAAGCGTGGGCCAAGCCAGAGCGCTCTCACCTTGAGTGTAAGAGGGTTTGGCCATGTTTTCCTATCCAGCAGGTATTGATGTTTCCAGCGACAGCCTAGAAATCCTGGTTGATCAACTAGATGTGGCGATGAGTTGTCCCAATTGCGAAAGTGATTTTCCCAGACTGATTGGATGGCTCGCTCTGCATCGTGTAGGCCGTGTGTTGCTTGAGGCTACTGGCGGTTACGAGCGCAAAGTCATGAAAGCGCTTCAAGCTGCCGGCCTTGAAGTCATACGGATTAACCCTTGCCGAGCCAAAAGTTTCGCCAAAGCGATGGGACAACAAGCCAAGACCGACCCGATAGACGCACGCCTTCTTGCGCAGTTTGCAGCGGTCATCAAATCACCCGATAGTCGCGTTACAAGCGCCGAGCAGGATGATCTGCGCGCGCTGGTTCAACAGCGGGAGCACTTTGTTCAGCAGAGAGATGACGATAAACGGCGGCTTAAAACGGCTTCCTCTGAAGTGATCAAACCTGCATTACAGAGTCATATCGACTATTTGCAAGGGGTGTTGAAGCAGTTGGAAAACCTGATTCGCCAAAGCGCTGAACGTCTGGATAGTAAAAAGGTATCTCTTCTGTGCTCGGTCAAAGGCATAGGACTCGTTACGGCGGCCAGTTTGATGTCCTATCTTCCCGAACTCGGCGAGATAGGTAGGCATCAGATTGCTGCGTTAAGCGGTACCGCGCCCTACAACGACGATAGCGGCAAGCACAAAGGTAAGCGCCACATCAGCGGCGGCAGGTTCGCTGCCAGGCGCTCACTGTACATGGCCTGTTGGTCAGTGATCCGGTTTCAGCCTGAGTTTGCCGTGCGATATAAAGCGCTGCGCGAGAAAGGCAAGTGCCCCAAAGTGGCACTCATCGCTTGTATGCGTGTTTTGTTAGTACGCCTAAACGCGATGATCCGTGATGGAACTGAATGGAGAGAGCAGCCCGCCTAAACCCGCGTGGTAGCTATTTCAAAAATTACACGGCGTACAGCTGTGGGAGCATTACCGTCTCTGCAAATATGGCTTGATGAAAGCCATCAAGACAGTTGCTCCCACATTAGACTCTGCTTGGCTTGGGGGCTGGGGCTGGCTGCACCGCCGTCTTGCGCCCCAGCATCACCGTCACGATTACCCCGCACGCGAACACCCAGGTAATCGGTTCGATGTGTTCACCAAAAAACAGCGCCGAAAATGCGATGGTGAAGAAAATCTGCAACAGCTGGATCTGGCTGACCCGCGCAATCCCGCCCATAGCCAACCCGGCGTACCAGGCAAAGAACCCCAGGAACTGCGAGAACAGCGACACATAACCAAACGCCCACCACGCGCGCATCGAAATCGCGCCTTGATGCTGCGCCGCCAGGTACCACACCGGGCCGATCAGCACCGGTGTCGACAGCACCAGCGCCCAGCAGATCACCTGCCAGCCGCCCATTTCCTTGGCCAGCCGACCGCCTTCGGCATACCCCAGGCCGCCCACCGCAATTGCACCGAGCATCAGCAAATCACCGGCCTGGATACTGCCGGCCCCGGTGATCAACGCGTAACTCAACACCAACCCACTGCCCAGTGCCGCGCAGGCCCAGAAGGCTTTCGATGGCCGTTCATGGGACAACCACGCCGCATACAGCGCCACGCACAACGGTTGCAAGCCGTTGACCAGCGCGCCGTGGGACGCTGGCAAGGTTTGCATGGCCCAGGCCGACAGCACCGGGAAACCGAGAATCACCCCCGCGATCACCAGGCACAGCCCGCGCACCTGGCGCCAGGTGGGCCAGCGTTCTCGACGCCACAGCAACAACGCCGCCGCCGGGATCGCCGCAAACAACGCTCGGCCCAGGCCGTTGAGCAACGGGTGGATTTCCTGCACCACGATGCGGGTGAAGGGCAGGGTCAGGCTGAAGATGATGACGCCCAGCAGGCCGAGGGTCATGCCGGTGTTTTCGCGCGAGCTCATGGGGCAACCAAAACGAGAGGGCTTCAAGGGAAGCCCATCTAGCCACATCCCCCGTCGGTTGCGGGCCTACAGCTGGGTGCGGATTTATCCGTACAGTTTTTCAGAAGAAGCGGGTGATGCTGATTTTGGCGTTGCGGCCTTGGCTGTAGACACCTTCACCGCTGAGTGCCGGTTGGTAGAAGCGGTTGAACAGGTTGTCGACGGTGAAGTTGATCTCGGTGCCCTTGAGACCGGCCTGCTGTGGTTTCCAATTGGCGAACAGGCCTTGTGTGTCGTAGCTGGCGTTCTCCGTCTGGTCGTAGATGAAGTCGCCGATGCTGGAGTTCAAACCGCCCGCGTAAACATCGGTGGGCACGCGATCGGTCTTGCGTACGAACTGGCCCTGCCAGCCCACCTGCGCGTCCCAGCTCGGGATCTTGGTACCCAGCACCACCACCCATTTGGCCGGTGGGATATCCCGCGCCCATACGTGCAGGTTGGTCGCCCAGGGGTTGGTGTAGGGGTTGTCGCGTTTGCCTGTGGCCCAGGAATAAGTCAGCGAGCCGAACAGGTAGGCCGAGTCGTAGTAGCTTTCCAGCTCAAAGCCCTTGATGGTCATGCCACCCACATTGCGATAGTTGGTCCTGGACGCTGCGTCACTGCATACCCCATCGATACTGCCCGACACCGTCAATTGCCGTTCGCAGCCGACGCCGGTGGCCTTCATGATCTCGTCTTCGATGCGGTTGTGGAACAGCGTGGTGCGCAGTTGCAGGTTGTCCTCGCGGGTGAAGAGCCCCGAGAAGTTAGTGACGTTGCCCGCTGTAATCGCCGTGATGCGCTCCGGGTCGAGGTTCAGACTGGTGGCGCTGCGGGTGCTGAGGGCGCCCTGGACTTCGTACTGTTCATCGATCACTGGCGCACGCCAGGTGCGGTTCCAACTGGCGAAGAAAGCCACATCCGGGGTCACGTTCCAGAACGCGGCGAGGCGTGGCGACCAACCGGTGTAGGTGCGGTCGCTGTAGTCGTGGCCCACTTTCGGGTCCGGGTTGCTGTAGTACGGCGCATCGTTGGCTTCGCCGCGGTTGCGCACGTGGTCGTAGCGCAGCGACGGCGTGAGGGTCACGTCGCCCAGGGTAATCGCGTCCTGGATGTAGAACGCGTTGCTATCGACCTTGCCGTGGGGCATGAAATACGGCTGAAAATGCCCATAGTTGTACCTGGCCGTGTTGTAGGTCGCACCTGGCATCCAGCTTTCGGTTTCGCGCTTGTGCTTGCGGATCTGCACGCCCGTGGTCACCGCGTGTTCCAACGGGCCGGTGGTCAGCAGGCTGGTATTGCGCAGTTCGAGGATGCGGTCTTTGTAGGACGTATCCATCTTGCGTCCACCGGTCGCCAGGCTAATGACGGCATTCTCGGCGCGCTCATCGGTCTGGTCGGTATTGGACTCCGAGTAGCTCAGCTTCAGGTCGATCAGTGGGTTGTTCAGGGGGTGGTACTCGTACTTGCTCGACCAGGTGGTGTCCACCGTGTCGCGGTCGGCCAGGAAGCGTGATACGGCCGTGGCGTAGCCGTAGCGGTCGATGGTCGATTGTGTCGGCGGTGATGGGTAGGACTTTGCCGAGAACGGCGTCATACGCTGGCTTTGGGCGCGTGAGTAAGACAGACCCATGCTGTGTTCGTCGGTGAAGTACGCGTTGAACTTGAACAGTTGGCCTTCGACATCCTGCGCGCTGTTGGGCAATCGTTTGGGGTTGATCGGGTATTCATTGCGCGGGTCGGGCGGTGTGCCGGCGAGCTTGAGGTCGCCGCCGTCGCGCTTGGTCAGGTAGGCCAGGCCATCCATGCGGCCGTCGTCGGTGCGGCCATACACTGCGCCGGTGTAGACCTGCTCGTGGTTGTTGCTGGCGTAGCCGTATTTGACCATCGCCCCGGCATTTTGCCCGTCCTTGAGCAGGTCGGGTGCGTCCTTGGTGACCATGTTGACCGTGCCGCCAAAACCGCCGTTACCGGTAAATGGCGAGTAAGGGCCTTTCTCCACCTCAATGCTTTTGATCAACTCGGGCTCAATGAAGATAGTGCCTTGTTGATAACGCTCGAAACCGCTTTTTGCCGCGCCATCCACGGTCATCGGTACATCTTCGGCATCGCCCATGCCGCGAATGTTCATGGTCTGGCCGCCCGGCTTGGGTGAGCCACCCATGGACACCCCGGGCAGGGTTTGCAGCAGCGAAGGAATGTTATCGGGCTGGTAGCGGTCGATATCCGCCTGGGTCAGGGTGGAGCGGCCCACGGTGATGGAGTCGACCTGGCTACCGGTGCCAATCACGCTCAGTGCATCCAGTTGAACCACGCCGCTGTTGGTGGTCTTGGCCTCTTCGGGCCTTACCACATAGGTGCTGCCGACCTTGATCAGGGTGAACTCGCCGTTTTTAAGCAGGGTACGAATCGCCACTTCCGGGGTGAAGTCGCCGTTGAGCGCGGGTGCATGCACGTTCTTGAGCAACTCTTCATCGAACAGCAACTGGATCTGTGCCTGCTGCGCCACCTGGCTCAGAGACGTGGCCAGCGCCTGGGCAGGCAGCGTGAATGTTTCGGCCTGGGCGCTGAGGCTGTATGCCAGGCAGGTGGCGATCAGGGTCGGTCGAAGAAACAGGTGCGAAGCGTGGCAAGGCGCGCGAAACATGAAATCCCCCGGTGTGGCCAAATGGCCGAAAAGGTGTGCGTATCAGGTGCAGACCGGAGGAAGACGGGGCTGGTATAAAAAACCACACCTGCGAATGCAAAATATTCTCAAATAAGAATCTTGTGAGTTTATTTGCTCGGTTCGATGCGCATGATGCCGTCGGCGGAAGCCACGGTTTTTACCGGCAGCAAGGCGGGCAGGGCGTTGAGCAGGGCGTCCGGATCATTCACATCCAGGTTGCCCGAGACTTTCAGGTGCGCCACGGCGCTGCTGACCTGCAGCGGCGCCTGGGGGCGATACAGGCTCAACTCATCGATCAGGCTGGCCAGCTCGCGGTTGCGAAATGACAGGTGACCGCTGCGCCAGTCGGCGACCTCTTCGGCGGTGAGGGTCTGCTGCTGCAATGTCCCCTTGGCGTAGCTGTAGATCGCACGTTGCCGGGCGCCCAGCAAGGTCACGGCGCTCTTTGCATCCGGCTCGAAGGCAACCTGGCCATGGGCGACGCTGACCACCAACTGTTGCTGGCTGCGGCGCACGTCGAAACCGGTGCCGACCACGCGCACATTGGCCTCACCGGCTTGCACGAACAGCGGCCGTTCCTTGTCGGCGGCCACTTCAATATACAGTTGGCCCTTGTCCAGGTGCAGGATGCGCTGGTACGCGGTGAAATCCACGCGTACGCGGGTGTTGGCATTCACATACAAAGTGCTGCCGTCGGGCAGGTTGAGGGTGCGCATGCCTTTGGCATGGGCCGCGACCTGGGTGTGATACAGCTCGCGGGGCGCGCCGATATGGGTGGCCAACACCGCGCACAGCAAAGCAGCGGCCACGGCCAGGGCAGGGCGCCATACCGACGGTTTGCGCTGGGGCAGCGCCATGGGTTTGTTCAGTTGTTGCAACTGGGCCAGGTCTGCCCACAGCTGTTCGAATTCAGCGTAGGCGCGGGCATGCGCGGGCTCGGCCTGCCAGGCGGCAAAGGCCTTGCGGTCGGCGCGCCCGGTTTCACTGCGGTTGCGCGCAAACCAGCTGGCGGCTTGGGCATCGATGGCGTTGCTGTCTTCGATGTCCAGCACGTCGGTGTCGCTCAGGCGGTTCATTCTGGCTGCTCCGTGCCGGGTTCGTGTTGAAGGCGTCGCTTGCAATGCAGCAGGGCAAAGGCGATGTGCTTTTCCACCATGCTGGTCGAAATGCCCATGCGCTCGGCGATCTGCGCCTGGCTCAGGCCTTCGAAGCGATGCAGCATAAGGGCTTCTCGCCTGCGGGGCGAGAGTTCGGCGAGGACTTCTTTCAACTGTTCCAGGCGTTGCAAGCGTTGCGCGGCGGCCATGGGATCGTTTTGCTCGTCGGTGACAGGCTCCGCGTCCATTTCGGCCTGATCAGAGTAAACGGTGTGCCGTACCTTCTGTTTGCGCCAGTGATCACGCAGCAGGTTGCGCGCCATCTGGAACAGAAATGCCCGTGGCTGCTCGACCTTGGCCCGGTCGCGATAGTCCAGCCACTGAGTAAAGACATCCTGGGTCATGTCCGCCGCGTCGCTGGCGTTGTCCGTGCGTTTGCGCAGGAAATACAGGATATCTGTATAAAACCCGCGAAAGGCATCGGCCGACAGCGGGTCGGGCTTGGGACGAGACATGGATATCCTTCTTGACGAAGCACGACGTGGAAAAGTCGTGAATGATATCGAGAACTATTGTCATTTGTCATTCGGATAAATGACAGTCACTGAGTCCATGGCTGGTAATCAGCCGGGTATGACCTTTAATCCTACAAGCAAGTGAACAAAATCCCACTTGATAAGGAGAGAGTCATGGCTGGATGGTATGAGTTGAGTAAAAGCAGCAACGGGCAATTCCGTTTTGTGTTGAAGGCGGCGAACGCAGAAACCATTTTGACGAGCGAGCTTTACGTCACCCGCAGCGCAGCCGAAAACGGTATTGCTTCCGTGCAGACCAACAGCCCGCATGACGAGCGCTATGAGAAAAAAGTGGCCAGCAATGGCCAGCCGTTTTTTAACCTCAAGGCTGCCAATCACCAGGTGATCGGCAGCAGCGAGCAGTATTCCTCGACAGCGGCACGGGACAATGGCATTGCAAGCGTAAAGGCCAATGGCCCGACGACCACGATCAAAGACAAGACTTGAAGGTGTCGCAAAAAGACAAACGCCCCGGCTCGCAAGAACCGGGGCGTTTTTTCAGGCGGCGTCCAGCAGCGCCTTCAATTGATTGCGTGCCGTTTCACCCAATGGGAACACCGGCAACCGTGGGTCACCCACCTCCAAACCGGTCAACCGCAACCCGGCCTTGATCGTCGCCGGCAATCCCCCTTTGAGGATGAACTCCAGCAATGGCAACTGGCGGTAAAACAGCGCCTGGGCCTGGGTCAGATCATTGCTCAATACCGCGTCGTACAAATCCAGGTTCAGCTGTGGGATCAGGTTCGGCGCCGCCGTGCACCAACCCTTGGCGCCCGCCACGAAGGCCTCCAGCGCCAGCGGGTTGCAGCCGTTGTAGAACGGCACATCGCTGTGGCGATGCAACTGGTGCATGCGCTGGATATCCCCGGTGCTCTCCTTGACCATGGTCACGTTGGCCACCTGCTTGATGATGCGCAGGATCAGCTGCACCGACATGTCCGTGCCGCTGGTGGCCGGGTTGTTGTAGAGCATGATCGGCACGCCGATGCTGTCGCCGATCGCGGCATAGTGGGCGAGGATTTCCGCTTCGCTGAGCTTCCAGTAAGACGTTGGCAGCACCATCACCGCATCGGCGCCATTGGCCTCGGCGTAGCGCGCGCGGCGTACGGCTTTGGCAGTGGTCAGGTCGGAAACGCTGACGATGGTCGGTACGCGCCGGGCAATCTTGGCCAGGCTGAAGGCGCTGACTTCATCCCACTCGGCATCGCTCAAATACGCGCCTTCGCCGGTGCTGCCCAGAGGCGCGATAGCGTGTACGCCGCTGGCGATCAGGCGGTCGATGGAGCGGCCCAAAGCGTCGAGGTCGATGCGTTGGCCGTCGGCGCTGAATGGGGTGATGGTGTAGCCGATGATGCCGTGAATGGTTGGGCTGGACATGGAAAGTCTCCGGTCGAAAAAGGGCACGTCAGTTCAGGCAATCGGCGTGTTGGCGCAGGTTCTGCCGGGCGTAGTAGTTGAACGCGGCGCCGTGGCGCTTGGGCCGGGAGATCCAGTCATGGGCCTCACGACCCAGCGCCGGCAGGATCGGCTTGATGGTGCCGGCCGCCATCGCCAGCAACTGCAACTTGGCCGCGCGTTCGATCAATTGCGCGATCACGCAGGCTTCCTCGATGCTCGCCCCGGTGGACAACTGGCCGTGGTGCGAGAGGAGGATGGCGCGTTTGTCACCCAGTGCCGTGGTGATGATTTCGCCTTCTTCATTGCCCACCGGTACACCCGGCCAGGCCTCCAGGAACGCGCAGTCTTCGTACAGCGGGCAGAGGTCCATATGGGACACCTGCAGCGGCACTTCCAGCATCGACAGCGCGGCGATGTGCGTGGGGTGCGTGTGGATGATGCAATTCACATCCGGCCGCCCACGGTACACCCAGCTGTGAAAACGGTTGGCCGGGTTGGGAATGCCGTGGCCTTCCAACACCTCAAGATCTTCGTTCACCAGCAACAGGTTGCTCGCGGTGATCTCATCAAACCCCAGGCCCAGTTGCTGGGTGTAATAGGTGCCCTGTTCCGGCCCACGCGCGGTGATCTGCCCGGCCAGGCCGGAGTCATGGCCGTTCTCGAACAGGATGCGACACGTGAGCGCCAGCTTTTGCCGGTCGGTCCACGTATTATCCGCCAGGGTGTTTTGCATCTGGATCAGCGCTTGCTTGACCAGTTGGTCTTTCGGGAGTGCTAATGTCTTGGCCATATCGGTGTCCTTTGGGTGGTTCAATGGACGTCGGATTTGCTGTCTCCCGCTGCTCGCAAGGTCGTTGGGTGAAGGCAAATGACACTAAAGATGCTATATGACACTTTGTGTCATTGGCAAGCACAGCTCATCGCTTACTGCATGGATTAACCGCAGCGCATGTCTATCCGTTTGAAATTATTGAGAAAAAAACTTGGCGTCACCTTGGAGGCCCTGGCCGAAAAGTCCGGGATGACCAAGAGTTACCTGTCCAAGGTCGAGCGCGGGCTCAACACGCCATCGATTGCCGCCGCGCTGAAACTGGCCAAGGCATTGAACGTGAAAGTCGAGGAACTGTTCAGCGAAGACAGCGTCAGCCTGGACAGCTACAGCCTGGTGCGCAGCCATGAACGGCCCGACACCTCGCCCGGTTATGCGGTGCTGGCCCATCAGGTCAGTGAGCGCAGCCTGCTGCCGTTCATCATCTACCCGCCGGCGGAGTTCACCGACAAGACCTTCAAGGAGCATCTGGGTGAAGAGTTTCTGTTCGTGCATGAAGGCCAGGTGGAGGTGGACTTCATGAATGAACGGGTGATCCTGGAGCGGGGCGACGCGTTGCACTTCAATGCGCAGAAGCCCCATCGGTTGCGCTCGGTGGGGCCGGTGCAGGCGCAGCTATTGGTGGTGGTGCACAGCGGCGAAGAGTGATCAGCGTTCGACAGGGACTGACAGCGCCGGATTACCCAGTGGATGGGTACGCGCCGCAAAGAACTTCAGCTCCACTCCAGCCCCGTCGAACAACTGCGAATACCGCCGCTTCTGCTGGCGAATAAACCCATCGCTGCGCCCCGACACCGAGATCGCCAGCGTCGTCACGTTGGCCTGGCGAATCGCGTCCACCAAATGCTGATCCTGCGCCCCCAGCTCGTGGCCAAAGATGCACAGCGCGCCCTCGTGGCTCAGCAACTGCTCATAGCAGAACGACAGGTAATCCGAACTGCGGATGGTCTTGAGCTTCTCTTGCACCTTGCCCTCGCTGACGAACAGCGGCACATCATCCAGGGTCTTGATGGTGTTGTTGATCGCAAAACTACTGAGCAAGGTGCTGTCGGTGGTCGGCAGTTTGCGCGCAGTGCCGTCGAGGTTGCGCACCAGGTGCAGGCCGCCGTGCAGGTACAAAATACGCGTGGCGTCGGTGCGGGTGTTGCGCAGGTCGAAGCTGGCATCGGTGCTGCGGAACAGGTCGTCGATGCCCGGCGCGTGCAGGATCGCCCAATAGTTGAGCAAGTCGTAGTTGCTGGTGAACACCGTGGCGTACTGTTTCAGTTCAGTGTTGAGGGTCGCCAGCGTCGACGGTTGTACCAGGCGCCACGGGATATGCACGGCGTGGATGGTATTGATCAACGCTTCCTTGATCGCGTAATAGCGGTTGCGCGGCGCCGCCGAGCTGACCGCCAGCGCCTTGTTGACCCGGCTGGTGGTTTTCAACGCGCCCAGCGCCTGCTCGAAGCTGCGGGTTTGCAGGGCGTCGAACACGCTGAGTTCGGATTGGCTGAGGGGCTTTTCTTCGACGGTGCGGGCGTTTTCGAACAATGAGTCGTAGGCAAAGTCTTCCCAAATCGTGCGGCTGGCGCCGTTGCCGATCAGAATCCCACTGAAGTCGCGGCTCGCGCGCAGTACGCTCCAGTCTTCAAGGTGGGCGTCTATATCCTGGAAATCCTTCATCGGGGCGGGTCTACTCGAAATCGGCTGGACGGTGACTTTATCACGAGCGGGCGTTGATCCTGATCAAGATGCAGAACGCGTCACCGGTTGATTCTGTAGGCATAAAGCCTCTGAGGATTGACCATGAGCAGCACCTTCTTCATCCCCGCCGTCAACATCATGGGCACCGACTGCCTCGACGAAGCCATGATCGCCATCCGCAACTATGGTTTTCGCAAGGCGTTGATCGTCACCGATGCCGGTCTGGCCAAGGCCGGCGTAGCCAGCATGATCGCCGAGAAACTGGCGATGCAGGACATCGATTCGGTGATCTACGACGGCGCCAAGCCCAACCCCAATGTGGAAAACGTCGAGAAAGGCCTGGCGCTGTTGCAGCAGAGCGCCTGCGATTTCGTGGTGTCCCTGGGCGGTGGCTCGCCCCATGACTGCGCCAAGGGTATTGCCCTATGCGCCACCAACGGCGGGCATATCGGCGACTACGAAGGCGTCGACCAATCGAGCAAGCCGCAACTGCCGCTGGTGGCCATCAACACCACCGCCGGCACCGCCAGCGAGATGACCCGCTTCTGCATCATCACCGACGAAAGCCGCCACGTGAAAATGGCCATCGTCGACCGCAACGTCACGCCGCTGCTGTCGGTCAACGATCCGTCGCTGATGGTCGGCATGCCCAAGGGCCTCACCGCTGCCACCGGCATGGATGCGCTGACCCACGCCATCGAAGCCTACGTGTCCACCGCCGCCACACCGATCACCGACGCCTGTGCGATCAAGGCCATCGAACTGATCAGCGCCAACCTGCGCCTGGCCGTTCGCGACGGCACCGACAAGGCCGCACGGGAAAACATGGCCTATGCGCAGTTCCTCGCCGGGATGGCGTTCAACAATGCGTCCCTGGGTTTCGTACACGCCATGGCCCATCAGTTGGGCGGTTTCTACGACCTGCCCCACGGCGTGTGCAACGCGGTGTTGTTGCCCCACGTACAAAGCTTCAACGCCAGCGTCAGCGCCAAACGCCTGAGCGACGTGGGCCGAGCGTTGGGCGCGGACATCAAGGGCATCACCGATGAAGAGGGCGCCCAGGCCGCCATCGCCGCGATTCGCAGCCTGGCCCACGACGTCGACATCCCGGCCGGGTTGCGCGAACTGGGCGCCAAGTTGCAGGACATTCCCCTGCTGGCGACCAACGCATTGAAGGATGCGTGCGGCCTGACCAACCCACGGCGCGCGGACCAGCGGCAGATCGAGGAGATCTTTCGCAGCGCGTTTTAATCCGTCCGATAACGGGCGACGCATATCGATGCGGCGCCCGCCAACACCACACATAAAATCGCCAACGGCCACGCCTGTTGACTCACCAGCAGGCTCGCCACGCCGCCGATCAACGCGGCCATCAACTGATGCATAAAGCCGCTCAACGCCATGGCGTAGGAGCCGCTCACCGGTGAGGCATCGTTGGCCAGGGACAAACTGATCGGGTAACTCATCGATTGCCCCAGCACCGCCACGCAGTAAGGCAGCCACAGCAAGACAGCGATTCCGACAGCAAACACACTGCCCAGCAACATCACAGCCGTTCCCGTTAGAAGCAGGGTCATGCCCCAGCCCATCATTTTCAGCCGCCCCGTGCGAGCAACGAAGCGATTGACCATTAATGCCCCCGCCAGATACGCCACGCTGATTGGCCAACCCAGCCAGCCATATTGCGCCGCGCTCCACTCGAAACGCCCTTGCAGAATCAACGGTGCACAGGTGTTGAAGGCGATGATCACCCCATAACCCAGGCCACCGACCAACGCCGCGTGCAGAAACGGCGGATGCCGCATGATCATGGCGTAGATACGCCAGGCAGATGCCGATGTATCGACCTTTACCCGTGCAGGGAATATCACCCGGTTCAACACCAGCATCAAACCGACTGCGCCAATCGCCAATCCGTAGAAGATCGCCTCCCAGCCGAAGACCACCTGCAACAACGACCCAACGAATTGACCGATGCCCAAAGCAATCACGAAAGTCATGCCCAGCCACGACAACCCTTTTGCCAGCAATGCACCGCTGAAGCTGTCGCGCACCAACACCCGCGCCATCACCGAAACACCGCCTGCCCCCAACCCTTGAACCAGCCGCAATGACAGGAAGACTTCAACGCTGGACGCCGAGGCAATCGCCGCACTCGCTAGCGCATACACGCAGAGCGCCGCCAATAGCACCGGCTTACGTCCGAAACGTTCGCCCAGGCTGCCCCACAGCAACATCGGTGATGCCATGCCGACCAAGTAGATCGCCAGGGCCAGCGCGACGTGTTCCTCGGCCGCGGGGAGGGCGTGGGCAATGGCGGGGACGGCGGGCAGGTAGCTGCTGATGCCGACTTGGGCGAGGAAGGCGGCGCTGCAGGCTATGACAAGGGTGGTGGTATTTTTCAAGACGAGGAAACCGCCTGCGTGAGTTCTGAACAAATCGTCGGAAGTCGAGTTATATGAATCGTGTCGTTTGAAACTCTTCATTTTTGAAAAGTGTGTAATTCAGCGATTACTTTTATTTTCTTCTATCAGACTCAGGAGCCTTGAGCAAAATAAACGTATTGTTTCATGGGTCATATCTGCTCGAAGCGTTATACGAATTGCGGCTTTTCCTCTGGGAACAACAGGGAAAAATACAGCTGACGTGAAGAAGCCACTGTTGGCGAGTTGTGCTGCGATTGTGTTCGCTTTTTCCGCCTCGCCGCAGGTCACCAGACGGATTGCAGTACT
Source organism: Pseudomonas allii (assembly GCF_055380095.1). Taxonomy (NCBI): domain Bacteria; kingdom Pseudomonadati; phylum Pseudomonadota; class Gammaproteobacteria; order Pseudomonadales; family Pseudomonadaceae; genus Pseudomonas; species Pseudomonas allii. Next base: position 1,564,041 of record NZ_AP039450.1, read on the forward strand.
CGTGCCGTACTGCGCAGTTTCGATGAGTCTGTCAAATAATTGGATGTTGGTGAGGAGTTTATCTTGAAGAAGAGTCAGTTCCTTCGTTTGGTGAATTTTTACAGAGGCAAGGCCAGCACCAATAGCGGCAGAATTTAGACTCTGGGACCAGTTGCTGGGCCCACCGTATCGATGCATGAGGCTTTTTTGTTTTTCGGTGCCAAACATAACCAGTCCTCCACTAGCGCCGAATGATTTGCCGAGCGATGCAACGATTAAGGTTTGATCGTCTAGCGTTTGAAAATTAGGGCGGATGAAGCCTTTTCCTTTCTCTCCAATAGCTGACAGCGCATGCGAGTCGTCCAGATATAAAAATAGACCATAGCGGGATTTAAGGTAGATCAAACCGTCAATATCCGCCTTTCCACCCATGCTGTAGATGCCATCGGCTACGTAGGCGACTTTCTTGTGTTTCTTACATAACTCTTCAATAAAGTCTATGTCATTATGCGGCGCGGTTATTACTTCTGTTTCATCCGCGCAGGAGGCCTTCATATAGTTCATTGAATAGTGAGAATGTCTGTCGAATATCATCGTAGGGGGGACGTTTTTGGTAAACGCTCCGCTGGCAAGTAAGGGCAGTAATCCAGCGCTGGCCGCGCTGCAAGATAAGGTGCTCAGGCAGATTGAGTTGAAAAGCGTTGAAAGCGCTGTTTCATATTGTTCGAGCATGTCCAGCTTGCATCTATTTTTTTGAGTTCGCTACTCGCAGGGTCTTGGCTTTGAGTATCCCTTGGATAGCGCCATCCAGTATTTGCTGGTTGTAATCAAGTCCGAGGTAGGAGGTGGTGCAGAAATGTTGAAGTTCACGGCCGTATTGGTCGACAAAGCAGTTGTTGCTTTTGATGGTTGCATTAAGTTCGCAGGTTAGTCCTTCTTTGGCCGATTCCCAGTCTTCGTTGGAGGTTTGGATGATTTTTTTATAGTTTGAGAATTTGTTGGTTGACCTGGAGGTTTCCATTTTTCTGTCCTTGGCGATGGAGAGAAATAACATTAATGGGTATTTTTTGAAGGTTAAGTCAGGGCTTTCTTTTTGAGGTGACAGTCGGAAGATATTTTTATGTGTGTAACTTCCTACAATCTTCAATGGTGTGTATTCATCTGCACTGACTTGGTAACCAGATCAAGGCGTTTTTTATCGTGGTGTTTTGAGCTATACCAAGAGGCGTCGTACGATTTGATGAAGTCACCTGTCACCCTATTGAGTAAGGTGGTAGTGCAAGGGCCTAATGTGACGATAGCCTCCGAAGACCTGTCTCTCAGGTAGTCAAAACCAGCGGGATGAAGGGAGTAGTGGATGAGGATTCTGTTATTCGGCGCCACCGGCATGGTCGGCCAGGGCGTGCTACGCGAGTGCCTGCTGGCCGCCGACGTGCAGGAAGTGGTCGCCGTCGGTCGCACGCCCCTGACCCAGGAACACGGCAAGCTGCACCAGGTGTTGCACAGCGACATGCTGGATTTCCAACCCCTGGAAAACCTGCTGCAAGGCTTTGATGCGTGTTTCTTCTGCCTCGGCGTTTCATCGGCGGGCATGAATGAAACCAGGTACACCCACCTCACCTACGACCTCACCCTGGTCGCCGCCAGCACCCTGGCGCGGCTCAATCCGCAGATGACCTTTATCTATGTATCCGGCGCCGGAACCGACAGTTCCGAGGCGGGCAAGTCGATGTGGGCAAGGGTCAAGGGCAAGACCGAGAACGCCTTGCTGCGCCTGCCGTTCAAGGCGGTGTACCTGTTCCGTCCGGGCGTCATCCAACCCTTGCATGGCGTGCGTTCGAAGACGCCGCTTTACCAATCCTTCTACTCGGTGCTTGGCCCCCTGTTGTCGTGTGTACGGCGGCTGAAACCGGGTTGGGTGGTGAGTACCGAGACGGTGGGCCGGGCGATGTTGCAGGCGGCCAGTCACGGCGCGCCGCAGCCGGTGGTGGAACAAGCCGAGATCAACCGGCTGGCCAGCGAGCGTCGCTGATGCTGCACAAGAGCCTGGTGCGTCGGCTGGACTTGATCACGCTGCAGTTGTTCGTCGCGGTGTTCGAGGAAGGCACACTGACCCGCGCCGCCAACCGCGAAGCCATCGCCGTGTCCGCCGCCAGCAAGCGCTTGATGGAGTTGGAGCAGGTGCTGGGCGTGAGCCTGTTTGTGCGGCGGGCCAAGGGCATGGACCTGACGGCCGCCGGCGAGACCCTGTTGCACCATGCGCGGCAGATGCTGTTCAACGTCGAAAAGATGGGCCTGGAACTGGGCGAACATATCCACGGTGTGCGCGGCTACGTGCGGATGCTGGCCAATCTGTCGGCGATCATTCAGTTCCTGCCGGAAGACCTGCGGGACTTTTCCAGACTGCACCCCGAAGTCAAAACCGACCTGGAAGAACGCCCCAGCAAAGGCGTGGTGCAGGGCGTATTGGATGGCGTCGCGGACCTGGGGATCTGCTCCAGTGACACCGACACCAAAGGACTGCCCGGCGTAACCTATCGCCACGACAAACTGGTGGTGCTGATGCCGAAGGATCATTCGTTGGCCACCCGTGAAAGCCTGGCGTTCGTCGACACCCTCGACAGCGATTACGTCGGCCTGCACGCTGCCAGCTCCATCAACATGCGCACCCACGCTGCTGCACGCGAGGCGGGCAAGCTGCTGCGCCTGCGCATTCATGTGCCGGGGTTTGATGCGATGTGCCGGATGGTGCAGGCGAATATGGGCATCGGCATCCTGCCGCAGAAGGCGTACGAATTGTTTGGTCGCGCACTGGGTTTGCATGCCGTACCGCTCACGGACGATTGGTCGGATCGCAGCCTGATCCTGGTGGTACGCGATGAAACCCAGCTGTCACCGGTCAGTCGATTGTTGTTCGATTATTTGAGCGTTCGCGTTTAGCGAACGCTGCTTGCCAACTGACGGTTGGATTTCTCCTGCACCTGGCCTCTAGTCTTGGCGCCACATTCCAAGAATAAGAGGTGCACCCCATGACGGCTCCCCTGAGCGGTATCAAGGTGATCGAGATCGGCACCCTGATTGCCGCGCCGTTCGCCGCCCGGCTGATGGCCGAGTTTGGCGCCGAGGTGATCAAGATCGAAGCCATGGGCCAGGGTGACCCACTTCGCAAATGGCGAAAGCTGCACGAAGGCACGTCGCTGTGGTGGTACCTGCAATCGCGCAACAAGAAGTCCCTGGCCCTGGACCTCAAGTCGCCGGAAGGCCTGGACCTGATCAAGCAATTGCTCGGCGACGCCGACGTGCTTATCGAAAACCTGCGCCCCGGCGGCCTGGAAAAGCTCGGCCTCGGCTGGGACGTGCTGCATGCGCTCAACCCCAAGCTGACCCTGGTGCGTATCTCTGGCTATGGGCAGACCGGCCCGTATCGCGACCGTCCTGGTTTCGGCGCCATCGGCGAGGCGATGGGCGGCATCCGCTACACCACCGGCAACCCGGACTCGCCACCGGCGCGGGTCGGCGTAAGCCTGGGGGATTCGTTGGCGTCACTGCATGGCGTGATCGGCGCGCTGATGTCGCTGCTGCGGGTCAAGACCGGGCAGGGCGATGGGCAGATTGTCGACGTGTCGCTGGCCGAAAGCGTGTTCAACCTGATGGAAAGCCTGGTGCCGGAATACGACATGCTCGGCCATGTGCGTGAACGCAGCGGCGGCGCCTTGCCGGGCATTGCGCCGTCCAACACCTACCTGACCGCCGACGGGGCCTACGTGGTGATCGCCGGCAACAGCGACCCGATCTACAAGCGCCTGATGCACACCATCGGCCGCGCCGACCTGGCCGAAGCCCCCGAGTTTGCCCATAACGATGGCCGCGCCGCCAAGAGTGGTCTGCTCGACGCCGCGATCACCCACTGGACCAGCAGCCTGCCCATCGAGCAGGTGCTCGGCGCCCTGGAAGCCGCCGAAGTGCCGGCCGGACGCATCTACTCCGTGGCGGATATCGTCAGCGACCCGCACTACCAGGCGCGTGAGATGTTGCTCAATGCCGAGCTGCCCGGCGGTGTGTCGGTGAAGATGCCGGGCATCGTGCCCAAACTCTCGGAGACCCCCGGCGGCGTCAACTGGCAAGGCCCGACCCTGGGCCAGCACACCGACGAAATTCTTGGCAGCCTGGGCCTGGCCGGTGTCGATATCCAACGCCTGAAAACCTCGGGAGTGGTGCAATGATCACAGACTATTGCGACCCACTGATCGTGCAGGAAGTCTCCCCGCGCGACGGCCTGCAAATCGAGCCGACCTGGGTCGAAACAGCGGACAAGATCGCCTTGATCGACCAACTGTCCCACGCCGGTTTTTCGCGGATCGAGGCCGGCTCATTCGTGTCGCCCAAGGCCATCCCGGCGTTGCGCGATGGCGAGCCGGTGTTCCAGGGCATCGATCGCAAGCCGGGCGTGATCTACGTCGCGCTGATCCCCAACCTCAAGGGCGCCCAGCGTGCCATCGAGTCCCGCGCCGATGAGTTGAACCTGGTGATGTCCGCCAGCCAGACTCATAACCTGGCCAATCTGCGTATGCGTTGTGAAGCGTCGTTGGCAGCGTTTGGCGATATCACACGGTTTGCCGCCGAGCATCCGGTAACGCTCAACGGCAGCATCGCCACTACCTTCGGTTGCCCGTTCGAGGGCCGGATCGACGAAGACCGCGTGCTGCAGATCGTTGACGCCTATCTTGAACTGGGCATCCAGGGCATCAGCCTGGCTGACACCACAGGCATGGCTAATCCGCGTCAGGTGGAGCGCCTGGTCAAGCGCGTGCTGCAGCGCGTATCCGCCCGTGACCTGACCCTGCATTTCCACAACACTCGCGGCTTGGGTTTGTGCAATGTGCTGGCTGCTTATGAGGCCGGTGCCCGTCGTTTTGATGCGGCGCTAGGTGGTTTGGGCGGCTGCCCGTTTGCGCCGGGGGCGTCGGGCAATATCTGTACGGAAGACCTGGTGAACCTGTGCGAAGAAGTCGGGATTCACACCGGGATCGACCTGCCGCACCTGCTGCACCTGTCCCGCCGCTTGCCAGCCCTGTTGGGCCACGAACTGCCTGGCCAGGTGGCCAAGGCCGGGCGCAATGGCGACCTGCATGCGCCGCCGGCCTACATCGCCACGCTGTAACGCCGTACCAGACAACAAAAACAATCGGGCGCCGCTGAGCAGCCCGCTGGAGAGAAACCATGAGCACTAACACGTTGGAGGCCGGCGTGCGCCCGGCCGCTGAAATCGATGCCGAAAAAGCCCTGGTCAGCAAGGTCGCCTGGCGCCTGATGCCGCTGATCATGGTGTGCTACCTGTTCGCGTTTTTTGACCGGATCAACATCAGCTTTGCCAAGTTCCAGCTGCAAGCCGACCTGAGCCTGAGCGACACCGCCTATGGCCTGGGTGCCGGATTGTTCGTGGTGGGGTATGTGATCTTCGAAGTGCCGAGCAACATGATGCTGTACAAGGTCGGCGCCCGGCGCTGGATTGCACGGATCATGATGTCGTGGGGCCTGGCGACGGCGGCGATGGTGTTTGTCACGGCCGAATGGCAGTTCTACGGGCTGCGTTTCATCATCGGTGCGATGGAGGCGGGGTTCGCGCCGGGGGTGCTGTATTACCTGACGTTGTGGTTTCCGCAGCACTTCCGTGGGCGCATCACGTCGATGCTGTTCCTCGCGTCGGCGTTTGCCGGCCTGGTAGGCGCGCCGTTTTCCGGGCTGGTGCTGGAACACCTCGACGGCGTATTGCAAATGCGCGGCTGGCACTGGTTGTTCCTGCTCGGCGGCTTGCCCTGTATCGGCCTGGGGTTCCTGGTGTTGACGTTGCTCAAGGATCGCATTGAAGACGCCCATTGGCTGACGCCGGCGGAGAAGACGTTGCTGGCAAGCCGTATCGCCAAGCATGAGCCGAACCAGCACGGCGGTTCGTTGCTGTCGGCGATCCGCATCCCTGGGTTCCTGATGCTCGGTTTTATCTACTTCCTGATCCAGGTGGCGTCCTACGGGCTCAACTTCTGGGCGCCGCAACTGATCCGCAGCGCCGGCACCCAGAGCCCGGTGATGATCGGCCTGCTCACGGCGATTCCCTATGTGTGCGGCGCCATCAGCATGGTGGTGATCGGGCGGCTGTCGGATGCCACTGGCGAGCGGCGCAAGTTTGTCTGCGGCCTGGTGGTGCTGGGGGCGGTAGGCTTCTTCAGTGCCGGGATTTTTGCCGACCACACCACCTTCCTGATCATTGCCCTGGGCATGTTGGGCGCGGGTATCATCGCCTCGATCCCGACCTTCTGGACCTTGCCGCCCAAGCTGCTGGCCGGCGCCGGTGCCGGCGCGGCGGGAGGCATTGCGGTGATCAATACCCTCGGGCAGTTCGGCGGCATTGTCAGCCCGGTGATGGTGGGGCGGATCAAGGACCTCACCGGCAGCACCACCCCGGCGCTTTACGTGATCGGAGTGTGTGCGCTGTTGGCGGCGGCGCTGTTGCTGTGGGGACTGCCGCAGAAGTTGCGCACCCTCGATAAAGGTTGATCCTGGCCGCAACCCCGCTGATTGGAGGAGGACCGTTCGTCGCACCGGCGAGTTTTTTCTAAACCTTTACCGCCCTCAAAATTCGAAATGAGGGCGAGGTGTATTCCCTCGCCCCTATTTTTGCCCTGGAGGAACCCATCATGAGCCGCATGGCTATCCGGTTACGCACCGCCAGTTTCGCGATGCTGCTGGGCCTCGGCGCCAGCAATGCTTTCGCCCAGTCGCCTGCTGAATTCATCGAGCAGGCTTCGGCCAAAGGCATGGCCGATATCGAAACCAGTCGCATGGCCCACGCCAAGACCTCGTCCCAGGAAATCAAGGACTACACCATCGAGGTGATCAACGAGCGCACCCTGGCCAACCAGCACCTGGCGGCCATCGCCAAGAAGCTCGACCTGCCCGTGGCGCCGCGCGAGAAGATCGTCGATAAAGCCGAAACCCTGATGCCCGAACTCAAGGACGGCGACTCCTTCGATGCGGCCTACACCGCACAGCAGGTGAAGGAAAATGAAGACGCCATCGCCTTGTTCAAGCAGGAAGGTGCCGCATCGGATGTGCCGGAGATAAAAGCCCTGGTCGATGAGACGCTGCCCAAGCTGGAAGAGCGTCTGCAAAAAGCCCGCGCGTTGGCGTCGACCTATGGCAAAGGCCATCAAGGCGACGGCTGAACCTGTTACTTGAATTGAAAAACGGCGGTTGGATCATCTCCAACCGCCGTTTTTTACAGGCTTTGCTAGAACGCCATTTCCGTCTGGCCGGTGCCTTCGAGTGCGAGCAAGTATTGCTTGGCTTCCAAACCTCCCGCAAAGCCCGTCAAGCCGCCTGACGCACCAATGACCCGATGGCAGGGCGCAATGATCGAAATCGGGTTACGCCCATTGGCCGCGCCCACTGCACGGACGGCCTTCGGGTTGCCGATCTGCTGGGCAATTTGGCTGTAGCTGCGGGTTTCGCCAAAGGGAATGGTGAGCAGCGCCTGCCAGACCTGCTTCTGAAAATCGGTGCCGGTAAACTCCAGCTCCAGGTCGAACTGGTTGCGGGTGCCGGCAAAGTACTCGTGCAACTGACGTTCGGTTTCCAGCAACACCGGGCTGTCATTGGCCTCGTGCAGCTCACCCAGGCGCACACGGTTGGCGCGTTCCTCTTCCCAGAGGATGGCACCGAGCTTGCCATCGCGCGCCACGAGGGTGAGTACGCCGACAGGCGAAGGCATGAGCTTGTATTCGTAGGACATGAGCGGGCTCCTGGGTGGGCGGGGTAGCGTTGAATCTAGAACACGCCGCCCAGCTGGAAACTACGTTTCTTGCGATTGAATTCGATTTGTTCAGTGGTCCTGCTGCAACACTTTAAGCGCCGCTGAGGCCAGAAAGCCGGAACGGCTTTTTTCTTCCGGGTGGTGCAGCACATATTCATCGATGCGGTTCAACAGATAACCGGGCAGCGTGATGTTGAGCTTCTGCGCCTTGCCCAGGTACTTGGTGACATCAATGTCCACCACCGCCCAGGTGCAACCTGCATAGTGAGGGTTGGCGGCGTGCAAGGTGACCTTTTGCGCGCTGGGAATCGGTGCACCGTCTTCCGCCAGGATTTCGAAATGTCCTTCAATGGCTTCGCGGGCCATGGCCATGGCGTCGTCCAGGTCATCGCCGGCGGAATAGCAGCCGGGAATATCCGGGACTTCTACGCCCCAGGCGTGGTCGTCGTCGCCGGTTGAAATTGCAATCGGGTAAAGCATGTCTGTTGTCCTCCGCGGACGGTTAACTCAGCAGAGCCTGTTTCAAAATGCTCTTGGCGGTCTTGTCCAACAGGTCCTTCTTTGGATGGGGAATCGTCACCAGCCCCGGTTTTGTCGGGTGCTTGAAGGGGTGGTGGCTGCCTCTGATGTGTACCAGATACCAACCGTCCGCGACGATGTGATCTATCAAATATCGGCTATCCACAACACCTCCTTGTGGTGTTGTGACGGTGGTGAATATAACCACTGAATTGAAATTATCAACACTCTACCTACCAGTGGTCGATGACCGGCAATTCGGCAGGTGGTCAATGGAGTGTATGAGCGCGACGGAATGGCGCTGCACAGAGGTATTGCGAGGTTTTGCAGCGGCGTTACCGGGCCGGTAGCGTCTGTGCAATGACCGCAAGAAACGCATCAACCAGTACACTTTTTGTTTCTGCACGGGTCAGCACCAACAACTGCGCACACGCATCCGCTTCCACCAGCGGCCTGTACGTCACGCCTTTATTCATCAGGCTCTGCGTACATGCCGGCACCAACGCCACGCCTTGGCCGGCGGCCACCAGCGCAATGATAGAGGTGATCTGGCGCCCGGTCGGGCCGGGGCGTAGCGGCTGGCCGTGGTGGCGATACAGCTGTTCGATGGACTGGTTGAGCCCCGAGCCATAATCCGCTGGAAACAGAATCAACGGGTAGGCACTGAGCTGCGCGAGGCTGACGTCGGGTTGATTGGCCAGCGGGCTGTCGCCGGACACGGCGGCCACCAAGGGTTCTTCGCCCAGGGACAGCGCTTGCACCGCTTCGTCTTGCGGCAACAGGCGACTCAGGCCGATATCCAGCCGCCCATCTGCCACTTGCGCACCCAGGCTGCCCGAGGCGCATTCCACCAGGGTCAATTGCACATCGGGAAAGCGTTGGGCAAACGCCTGGATCGCCTGGCTGAACAGGTCTGACAGTGCGATCGAACTGACATAGCCCAACGCCAGTTGCCCGGCCGTACCTGCCGCGAGTTTGCCGGCGATCACCTGTGCCAATTCCACCTGCTCCAGTACGCCGCGTGCATAGGGCAGGAATGAGCGGCCTTGCGCGGTGAGGGTGACCGTGCGGCTGGTGCGGTCGAACAGCTTGAAGCCTAGCTCGGTCTCCAGCGCCGAGATCTGTCGCGTCAGCGGCGGCTGCGCCAGGTGCAGGCGAATGGCGGCGCGGCCGAAGTGCAATTCTTCGGCGACGGTCAGAAAGTAACGCAGCTTGCGTAGGTCGAGCATCCTGGTCCTTGGGTATCGATCGGTCCGAAATCGGTATTGGTTCAAGACCTGCCGGCCATTCTATAAAGACCTCACAAAATAAAACGAGAGGTTTCATGAAACCGCGCCTGCATTGTGCCCGTCTTGCCCTGTTCCTGTGTGGCTGCGCGGCGTTCCTCAACCTGTATGCCACCCAGAGCATTCTCCAGACCTTTGCCGCGCAGTTTCACATCAGCGCCAAGGCGGCGGGGTGGAGCATCACCGTGACCACGTTGGCGGTGGCGATCACTGCGCCGTTTGTCAGCCGCCTGACCGGGCGCTTCGAACCACGCACGGTGATCAGCGCGGCGGCCTTGCTGCTGGCGCTGCCGGCGCTGATGACTGCCTGGGCCGACAGCTTTGCCGAAGTGTTGGTGTGGCGGTTTGTGGCGGGGATGTTGATCCCGGTGGTGTTCGCCACCAGCGTGGCGTACATCGGCGACCGCTGGCGTGGCGGCACGGTGACGGAAGTCACCAGCCTGTATGTGGCAGGGACCGTACTCGGTGGGTTCGCCGGGCGTTTCGTCACTGGCGTCGTGACTGAATATGTCGGCTGGCGCGAAGCCTTTGAATGGCTGGCGGTGCTGAGCCTGATGGTGGGTGGGTTTATCCAGTTTCTGTTGCCGATGAGTCGGGTGCGATCAGAGCAGGTTCAACCCTCGTTCTCGGCGGTTTTTAGCAAGCCCTTGCTGGCTGCCTACGCCGTAGGATTTTGCGTGCTGTTTTCCCAGGTCGCATCGTTTACCTACGCAGGTTTGTACCTCGGATTACCGCCGTTCAACCTGGGGCCTGCGGCGTTGGGTGCGTTGTATATGGTGTTTTTGCTGGCGCTGATCGTGATTCCCATCGCCGGGCGCCTCAGCAAATCCCGGCCTCACGCCGAACTGCTGAGTGTGGCCGCGCTGCTGGGCATCAGCGGCTCGGCGCTGACGCTGGTGCCTTCCTTGTGGTGCATCGTGGTGGGCCTGGCCCTCAGTTCTACCGGCGTATTCCTCGCGCAGTCGGCGGCCAACGCGTTCACCACCGCTACGGCCCGCGACAACAAAACGGGTGCTGTGGGTGTTTATCTCACGTGTTACTACCTGGGCGGCAGTTGCGGTGCCATTGTCCCGGCATTGATCTGGGAACGCTGGGGCTGGGCCGGGTGTGTGGCGCTGATTATTACCTTCCAGGTGTTGACCTTGCTGATCGCCCTGACCGGCTGGAAGCCCGCCAAACCTCAACTGATCCCGACGCCATGAACACCATCGCAACCCGCCGTCGCACGCTGATCGCCGGCTGCAGCGCCCACGCCGTGCATGATGGCCTGACCGATGTCATCTACGTGTTACTGCCGATCTGGCAAACACAATTCGCCTTCTCCTACGCCCAGGTCGGGCTGTTGCGCGGTGCCTATTCCGGGATGATGGCGGTGTTCCAGCTCATGGCCAGCCGCGCGGCGAAACGCTGGGGCCGAGTGCCGATGCTGGTCGGCGGAACCGCGCTCGCCGGCGCGGCTTACCTGTTGGTGGGCCAGGCCACCGGGCTGCTGATGCTGTTGCTGGCGCTGCTGCTCGGTGGGCTGGGGGCCAGTAGCCAACACCCGCTGGCGTCTTCGATGATCAGCGATGCCTATGAGGACGGTGGCGGAATCAAACAGGCGTTGTCCCAGTACAACTTCTGCGGTGACATCGGCAAAACCCTGATCCCCGGCCTGGTCGGCCTGTTGCTCACGGTGATCAGTTGGCGCGCCAGTGCCACGTTGCTGGGGTTGCTGGGTTTGGCGGCGGCGGGGTTGCTGTGGTGGCTTATTCCAGCGCAAACATCTGAATCGTCCTCGACCAAAAAAGCCAAGCCCTTTACTGGAACAGGCTCCGTCACCGGCCTGCGCGCACTGATCCTCACCGGCACCCTCGACAGTGCCGTGCGCATGGGCTTTCTCACCTTCCTGCCGTTTCTGCTGCAAGGCAAGGGGGCGGGCACCGCCGGTATTGGCCTGGCCCTGACCCTGCTGTTTATCGGCGGTGCGTTCGGCAAATTACTCTGCGGTTACCTGGGCGCGCGCATCGGCATGCTGAAGACGGTGTGGTTGACGGAAGGCAGCACGGCGCTGCTGATCGTGGCGGCGGTGTACCTGCCGTTGAGCGGGTTGATGGTGATGTTGCCGGTGCTGGGGCTGGTGCTCAATGGCACATCTTCAGTGCTGTACGGCGCGGTGCCCGATCTGGCGCCAGCCGAGAAACGCGAACAGGCGTTCGCCGTGTTCTACACCGGCACGATTGGCGGCGGGGCGCTGGCGCCGGTGGTGTTCGGCGGGGTGGGGGATGCGCTGGGGGTGCCGGTGGCGGTGATGCTGCTGGCCGGGGTGTTGGGGATGACGTTGCCGTTGGCGTGGGTGGTGCAGCGGGGGATTCACTCCAGGCCGTCCATGCCAAGGGGGAGCAGAGCCGAAAAACGCAACGCGCATCAACGCGGTGACCGCTGAAGCCTGATCTTGCGAAGTTGCCTACACAATCGTCGGAACGCGTTGGGTTGTGCGCCATGGGGAGGCTATTTATGGTTTGTCAGCTGCTACATGTTCAATGGCAACTGCACCCAGGGCACCCTGGAGTGCGCCGGTATCCCGAAAGCTACCCGGTTCACTCGCCTGCGTGCAGTTGCCACCCTCCCGAGCCATCAAATTCGGCGCATAAAAAACCGGCCACCAAGGACCGGTTTTTTGCATCCCTCGTCAGAAACAACCTGACGCGGAACGAGAGTCTGAGTGGAGCGGGTAGAGGGAATCGAACCCTTAATGGACACGGAGGTACGAATGTTGTGTAGGTGTGTATATGCGCGAGCGGCTTTCGCCCTTGGAATCGTTGGTTATAAAGTTGTGACTCCTCCAATCGGTCTTTGACTCACAATGTGACTCTTGAAGAGGAAACCTGCCATCGCCCCTCCTGATCCTCTAGGCCTGATACAAGAGCTTTTTGGCGTGGAAAAAATCTCTCACATTGGCCACTACACCAACCAGCCGCCGATGCTGCATCTCCTGTCACCGACCGACAACTCCGTCACCCAGGATCTAGCTAATTTGTGGTGTAGTACCTGTGTAGAGAAGAAGGATCTCATGGGTAGATAGGCCTTTCTCAAAGCCGGCTTTGTAGCCAGCGAAGGTGACTCTGCCGGACGATTACGTTGCCCTTGAAGCAATGGAATCCAAAGGTGAATTCAACACTGACGCCGCGACTTCCTATCTGGAATGTCCCCACGGTTGGCAGAAGGTGTGCCATGCAGACTTTTCTTCCATTTATCGTCAAATCTTTCCAGCGCATAATCGCAGCCAAGTTGTCTCTGCCCACGAAAATATTCGAATAAGGCATGATGTTAACGTAATGGCTCATCGGCGACACGATGCTTGATGCAAACGTTTCGTGAAGTGTTCACAGGTATGTATCAGAGCCATGGGGTAGACCTGAATCCTATCGCTTGCCGCTGAGCACCTAGCCCAAATGGGAACAGTGCCCTGGCGCTTAAAATCCGGCTTACAGATGGACGTTTAATGGACTATTCAAAAATCATCGGAAAGGACGATGGGCAAAGATTGTCCTTCGAGGAACTCGTCTGCCAACTTGCCAGGCGCAGTCGCCCCGAGAGCGCCAAAGAGTTCAGGCGAATCGAAGGCTCGGGAGGCGACGGAGGGATCGAGAGCTATTGGCTGCTTCAGGACGGTTCTGAGGTCGGCTATCAAGCCAAGTATTACCTCAGATCACGGGATGTCGATTGGAGCAAAATCGACGAGTCGGTAAAGCAGGCTTTGAAATCTCACCCTGACCTGAAACAGTACGTGATTGCCATTCCCTGCGACCTTACTGATCGTAGCGGAGCGCAGGGCGCAGGGAAGAAAGGGTGGGAGCACTGGAATACGCACAAGCTTGCCTGGGAAGCGCTTTGTGCCCAAAGCAGTATCCCCACGGTTGAGTTCGTGGCCTGGACGGCGTCTGACCTGACCGACAAATTGTTACACCCTACAGCTGAGGGCCTACGGAAGTTCTGGTTTGGCGAGCTGGAAATGTCTGGGCAATGGTTCCACAAGAATGTGGAACTCGCCGTAGATTCACTCGATGAGCGATATCACCCAGAAGATCACGTAGAGGTTGGAATCGAGAGCCTCTTCAAAGTGCTCCTCCGGGACGAAGAGGTCATAACCGAGCTGAAGTCTGCTTTTTTCGCTATCGCAAAGACCGCTAGGTTTAACCACTTCATAAAAAATGATTCCGACGCCAGCCTCATCGCTGGTATCCAGCGTGTCGAGCAGGAGGCATCCAAGGTTGCGGCATTCGGCAGCAGGTTTGGCTCTGACTCTTGGGGGGCTTGGCCCATTGTTGATTGCGTCGCTGCTTTGTCAGACGCCTCTAATAGCGTCCATGAATTGAAAGCCTGGGCTTGGCAAAATATGCCAAAGTCTGAATCCAGAAGGGAATACTCCTCTTCGGACATGAACTACCTTAGCCATAAGCTGGACGAGCTTTCAAATGCCCTCTACGGATTGAGTTCAAAGCTGGAAGGGAAATTCTATTCCGCTGAGCAAAACCGTTTTGCCCTTCTGACAGGGAAGGCTGGCACAGGCAAGTCGCACACACTCGGTTCCGTTGCTCAAAAAGCGATTTCAGATGGGCATCCGGTGGTTTTACTTTTGGGGCAGCAATTAGGCTCTCAGGGGTTTTGGAGGCAAGCGACAGAAATACTCGGGCTGGGGACTGTTGAGCCAGAGATATTCTTGCAGGCTATGAGTTCTGCCGCTGAGGCCGCTCAAAGGCGCGGACTCATTCTCATCGATGCCATCAACGAAGGTGCGGGTGCGCAGCTATGGAGGAATGAACTTCCCGCTCTGATTGCCCGAGTCAACGCTTACGAGAACCTCGTTCTTGTCGTCACCTGTCGTACTGAGTACACGCCGTATGTAGTTCCGCCTAAGGTGATGGAGACGACAGTTGCCTTCACCATTCGTGGCTTCGTGACGAATGAAGAGCAATCGAGGGCCGCGAAGATCTACCTGCACAAGAGAGGCATTTCCCAGCCGGATACGCCTTGGCTCTCAGCTGAGTTTGTGAATCCGCTGTTTCTTCGCAGTGCGTGCGTTGCCCTTGCCCGAGACGGTTGTAAGCAATTCCCCAAGGGGCTGCATGGCACGAAGCAGGTTTTTGCATTCTACATCCGCAGCGTTGCACGAAATTTAGGTGTCGGAAGAGACGGCAGCGAAGATCTGGTCGCTCCTACTACAGCGGCAATCTCGGCCATCGCCAGGCTGATGGCCACAGAGAGGCGCGATTACGTGGTTTTGGCCGATGCTGTGCGAATTTCAGCGGAGGTGTTTTCGAATTTTTCTTCACCACCTTCCAAAACCTGGTTTGACGTCCTGCAGAAGAACGGAATTTTCCGACTCGACCCACCACCGCGCCGGCTTGAAATTGATCCATTTGCTCCGGTCGAGGATATCGTGAGGTTCAGTTTCCAGCGACTCCAAGACCACCTCATGGCGGACGCTCTGCTCAAGGGGGTGACGGATCCAGAGCTCGAACTGGAGAACGGGGTTTTGAGCTTCATTCTTGACGGCGACAGATTCAAATGGGAGTGGGCTGGTCTGGCTGAAGCCTTGTCTATCCAAATTCCTGAGCGTTTCGGCTCAGAGCTTTTGGATGCACTTCCGAGAGATATCGATATCTGGATCAACGAAGACTCGGTCAGAGGCGCCTTCCTGGAGAGCTTGCGTTGGCGGGGGGCGAATGCTTTCACGGAGCGCACTTGGCAAATTTACCAGGCGATCTTGGATGTCGATGATAGCCAGCTCTACGTGCTGATCGAACTCTGTGCCAACGTTGATCATCCTTGGAACGCTGAACTACTCCACGACATTCTGATTAATAAAATGATGCCAGAGCGTGATGCTTCCTGGACGGTGAAAATCAACGACTTCGATATGGCGGATGGCAGCACGATCCGCCGCCTCCTGGACTGGTGCTTGACCAGTCAGACCGAGAAAACGGATCGGCACGTACAGCTTCTTTGCGGGCTCGCGGTCACGTGGCTGACGGCGTCATCGCATAGAGAAATCAGAGACAAAGCGACCAAGGCGCTATCCGCATTGCTGTTTTCGAAGGTCAAGCTCTACGGTGAACTGTGTAAGAGGTTCGCTGGCCTTGATGATCTCTACGTAATGGAACGGTTGCACGGGGCTGCTTATGGCGCATGTTGTATCGATCCATCTCCAATGCGGTTGGAGCATTACGCCCCGGTAGCTTACCGGATGGTTTTCTCTGAGCAGTGCGCTCCGCTATCGATCATGCTGAGGGACTATGCATCCGGGATTATTGAGCTGGCTGCCCACTATCGTTGCCTGCCTACCGAGGTCGATCTCGGCGCCTGTAGGCCACCTTATAAATCTCAGCCTGTTCAATTAACTGTTTCACAGGCTCTTCTCGATGATGTCGCCACAAAAGCCGGAGGTGACGAAATCAAGCGCTCTTGCACTGGCGGAATAAGTGAGTTCGCTGATGAGATCAAGCATCGTGTCAGCTCATTTTCGAGCGTTGCTTTGACTTCTCAAATGCCTCACACGCAATCCGAGATGAACGAGCGATTCGATACAGAGGTAATTGCCCCTTACCCAGACAGGCAAGAAATCGTCGATGCGATCAGTGTTCTCCAATTTAATCCGTTCCGATTCTTGCTCCGCCCATTCGAAATACTCGATGAGCTTGATGAGCTTGATGAGCTTGATGAGCTTGAGGAAGCCGAGGGGGTAGAGGCGGTTGAGGAGTTTGAGGAAGTCGAGGGGGTGGAGGCGGTTGAAGAGTTCGAGGAACTGGAGGCGCATGACCACTCCGAGGAGCTTCAGCAGCTAGAGAAAAGGCTTGTTGATCTACTGGATGTTGACGAAAAAAGAAGATTTCCCGACGAGTTCAGATGGTGCATCGTCCGCTCGGAAAAGTACCCGCGCACGTTGGAAGGCGTCGACATGGAGGCGGCCAAACGGTGGGTGGCCAAGCGGGCCTATGACTTCGGATGGACAGAAGAACGCTTCCCATCGGATAGCTCTCACCGTCACAGCTATTCCCGCGAGAGGCCACTCTATGAGCGCATTGGTGCCAAATATGAGTGGCTTGCGCTCGATGAACTCCTTTGCCGGCTAGCGGATAGTAATTGGCTCTCCGAAGCGAGAGTCGATGGAACACGTGATTACCGTTCATCCATCGATCTAGGTTTCCATCGAGACATCGACCCTACAGTTCTTCAAGGGTTGTCCGATGCGGGTTCTGACTCTGTAGATATCTCACCAATTGTTCTCGAGGAAATATCCGAAGACTGCCTACAGCAATGGCCGTTTAAGCTTGACCCTAGCCTCGGGATGCCTAGTCTCGTAGGCCGAACCGACAAGGCTGGGGAAAAGTGGCTAGCCCTTTACGAGCATCGCTCCGTGACGAATCGTTACGACGATGGGGAGAGCCGAGAGCACGGGCTACGTCAGCAGGAATGGCGTTTCCTCATGCCTGTCGTTGTCAGGAAAAAAGATCAAAAACAGTTGATTCGCTTTCTGAGTAATCAGCGTTCTCTGGATGTTTCGAGGTGGTCGGGACGCAGTTGCACGGACGACGGCTATCTGCTTGAGGCCCCGTGGCGCTTTACCTGGGATCAGCTGATGTGGACACCTGCCAGCTTTCATAACCAAGGTGAGCTCGAGGTAGCATTTCCCTGCGTTAAATATCATTGGGAGTCCCATTTGGATGCCTCTCTTCCAGAGGGAGCCTCTGCGCATTTACCAGCCCCTTGGTTGGCAAATCAGCTGTCCATTACCTCGATGCTCTCAGATCCACGTGTCTATGTAGATGCGCTAGGGAAGCCCCAATTGATCAGCCGCATGGGCCCTGACGATGGTTCACACGCCTTCATACGACAGGACATATTTGAGCGGATGTTGAAAGAGAAAGGATTGGCGTGTGTTTGGACGTTTGTCGCGGAGCGAGGCGTGTGGCCAGGCGGAGGGAACTCTCATGCAGCATCGAGAAGGTCTGAGGGTGTAGTTTGGTTCGAGCGAGGGAGGCCAAAAATGGAATCATGGAAGGAGGATCGCTGTAACGGTACTAAGGATGAGTGAGCGCGGAAGGTGTCACTACTCTGGGCGCAAGCGCAATCTTTTAGCCTATGCCCCCCAGTTGTGGAGTGCGCTCAACCCCGCCGCATCACCCTCCCGACCGACAACCCATGGGCTGTTCCATGCCAGCGTTTCGTGCAGGGAGGCTTTGGGTGATAGCCTACCGGTGTGCCTTAGCTACCACCTAGTCACCGGAGCCCTACATGATCAACCTCTATCGCTTAACTAGCAGGCTGTTTCCTGACCGCCGCCCCGAGCGGGAGAAAGCGCGTGAGCGTGAGTTCATCCGGGCAGCGAACAGCTTCAAGACCCTCCGGGTGACTCAAGAGGGAGGGATTTTCATCGATCCAGAAGAGCTCCGTGAACAAATTGTCGCCTCCCGTGAGCAGTTGAAGCATCTTGTCCACAAACCCGTAGCGTCTAGTGGGCTATGCCAAGCAGTGGCAGCCGTTGAGGTGGGGCAGGAGGCTGATACCTCTGCTGAGGCCACTGTAGAGCTGCAGGACGGTATTGAGGTAGTGGCTTGGCGTCGGCTCTCTAGTGGCGCTGCTGTGCGCTACGTGTGCCTTCAGTGTACAAGTACGGGGCGATTCGCTGTTGCTACAGCCAGTCTGTTCACAGAAACCATAGAGAGTCTCCCGACTTGGGTCGAAGCCAACACAGCCAGGCACGTCGCCATTGCCATACAGAACGATCATCTCCGCTGGTTGGCTACTGTGAGCGAGGCAATGGATGCTTGGGATGCAGACCTATGATTTCCTTTCTAGGCGAGGCTTAGGCCTACAACTGCCATGCCTCAATAGTGTTGAAAAGCCTTTCAATCTGAGTTGGCAAGTCGGTTTGTGGATCATGGCTATGGTTGAAAGTGCTGGCCCCAGTTACGAATTTGTCGGCGACAGTAACTTTTGAATAGCTGGTAATCTGCTTTAGTCTAGCGCCGAAAATCTGATAATGCTTGTCTCGAAAAGCTGCTGGCAAATAACTTTCAATCGTATAGCCCTCAGTCACCCAGCAATATCCTGTCTTCGACTCATGTTCAGCAATGTCTGTCCAAACCTGATATTTCACGCAGCTTTGGTTAATGCATTCATCAGTGCCGTCAGCTGCGCGATGAAAGTCCAGATCTCGATCCATAACTACTATGGAGTTCCTATTTATACTGAATATGTCTATTAATCCTGGCGTAGCATTTGATGTGAAATGGCCGAGCATAGACCCGCCGTAAAGAACGAAGGAGAAATTAAGGTTTTCCATGGGCATGGATTTACCATGTGTCGAGCACCAGAGCGAAAGCCAGTGCAAAATGTAGATTCGATCAGACGCCCCTTCGACCCATATCACGCCGTTGGCTTGGAAAACATCGCTTGGCTTTATGCCGAGCCCTGACAGAGCCCTTGCAGGTGATGTTAATTCTGATAATGCGTATCCATTGACTTCAAATAGCTTTGTGTCTGGTACAGACCAGCTTGATATGTCTAGAAGCACAGACGAGTGCGTAGAGATGAAAAGCTGAAGGTTCTTGCGGGTGACGATTTCAGAAACCCTAGCCATCATGAGTCTCTGAAGTGTTGGATGCAGGTGGACTTCAGGCTCCTCGATGACACATATCTGGTTATCATTAACAGAGTTCAGCCATCCTATTAGCCCAGCAAACGCCCGCCATCCAGACGGCAGCATCTTTATTGGGATATGGTTGTACTGACCTAAATCATCGTTGAGGTAGACACCTAATGTGTTCTTGTCAAGAAAGCTAACTGGGTTGGCATGCTTGTAGGCGTCATCTGAATTCGGAGGCCTTTTATAGTCTACTTGGTCGGGCTGCAATGGGTGCGGCGCGAGTCCCACTAGATGCTTGCCATCATTATTGAGCGCGTTGATGATTTTATTAATACAAACTCCGCGTTCGTCGTGTGATGAGCGAAAACTAATTACTGCTTCCAGTTTATCTAAAACCTTTAAAAGTTCCTTTGGAGGTTTCGATGATTTACTGTAAATGCTTCCCTTGAATAAGTGCGTGTCGTCTCGTGTAGTAACGGCTATGTATGTGCCAAATTCATCAATATCTAGTTTGTTGAATACTGAAGCTGCCCGAGTTCCATTGTCAAAGTAGATGATGGAAGCCGCCACGGTAGTTGATCGCATGTTTTCACGAGCAATCGTTTTTATAATCTCAACATCCTTGAGTGCGCGCACCATATCTAGCACAGTTGACTTGCCGCCGCCGTTTGGGCCGACAAAAATATTAACCTGTGAGGCTTCGACTTGTGGAACATCACGCGGATTGAGGGAGTTGGTCTGCATGATGTTGTTGAGGCAGAGTGTTCGAAGCCCCAGCAGACCAAAGCTTTTAATATGCAAGATCGTATTCCTTTACTAATTGATGTTGGTAGGCGCACTCATTAAACATCTTCTGAAAATGAGCCTCCGAACGGTGCAGGCGTCACGCTCGTATTGTACCTAGAGAGACGGAAGCAGAGGTGCTGGCAAGAGTTCTACTCTCTGGCATCGGGAGCTTTCACACTGGTGGTTTAGGATAGCTATCAGGAGCTATCCCAGAGGCGTCAAACCAATGAAGAAAGCTGGACTTCCACAGTGTGCCTCCTGTCTGAGGGTTGTGACTATTTGCGGCTACACCTGCTGCTTATGCATACGCTTTACATCGCTCGAACCAGCCGTTCTAGCTGTTAGCAGCCTTTGCAAGTCGATGCTCTTGCAGATGCTGCATCTCACGCTCCCATTCAACCAGAAATTTATCCCAGTCTGAGGCGTATGGCCCGTCAAAAAACCTGGTCGAACCGACACTTGCTTGATTGAAGCGCTCCCTCCATGGCTGCGGAATAGTCTGCTCCAGGATGATGTCGATGCCGGAGTGGTGATGCTGCAGCGTGACACAATCCCGAAGCTGGTTGAGCTCGAGTGCCTTGTCAGCATGAGGGGAGTCTTTTCGTTCTTGAAGGTCAAGGTCATCGAGTATGGATAAAGCATCGAACGCCTTCGAATCGCCTGGAGATATGTTCGCAAGCATCCACAAAGCCTTTCGTCTCTTGGCCTCCAGTTCGCGGAGTTCATCGTCGGGCATTTGAGTCACCTCTTGTTGGCGTTGATGGCGTGCCGCCTGCGGCGTCAGGCTGCCGTGAATCGAGCCCCGCCAAGGCGTGTCTCGACCCTACGGGCTCACATCCCTCACGCCTGCGCGCTCCGCTTGCTCTGGGTTTACGTGTCTAGGAAGCATAGATCGTAACGCATCCCGCTCCACTGATTCGCAGCGCAGCATCTCTATTTAGAGCGTTCTGTTATCGTTCTAAAAATAATTTAGTCGCTCTTAGTCATCAGCCTTCTGGGGAACCGGGAATGGACACAACTCGACGTGTACCAGGCAGAGCCTACCAAAAGGTTCGCGATCCCGAGCGCCTACTCATCGAAGAACGCGCCGAAGCTCTATCCGCTGCCGGCTACCCGCTGCCAGTTGATGACCCTGCTATGTACGCTGAGCGAAGGCTGAAAGAGGCCAGAGCGGCAGCGCGTTCATCCCAGGTAGGTAGCGTTAGCGAAAACACTGCGGCTGAGCACTCCGCAAGAGAGGTGGGTAATTGCATGGACTAGGCCACCCATTTGCATCGCACGTGACCAGTGCACATGAGCTCCACGACTCGCTGAACTCAATCCAATGCAAACGGTGGCGAAAGGCATAAGTCAGCCAAAACGACGACTGCCGCAGCCGCGCATCTTCTAATACCTACGTCTGCGTACATAGCCTTTAGTAATCATCCCAGTCGTCGTAATGCTCGTCGGACTCTGGCTGACCATCATCGCGCTGCAGGTCTTCAGTTATGAATTTGACACGACAAACCTTATGCCTTACCAACGTGTCAGGCACGTACTCAATCGCAGGCGTCTGCGATGAGTTGGTGCTAAGCAAGTCATCTAGGTTCGTGAAAGCAGTTCGAGGTTCGAGTGAAGCCACCACCGCATGATTAAAAAGGGTCAGGTTAGTGCCTTTCCGCACTTGAGCGGATTCGAACAGTACACCGTCGAGCGGCGGGTCGAATTGTGTAGCTAGGAACTCTGCCATGACTTGGGTAGCCAGGTATTCGTGTTCCTGGTTCGGAAGCACAGGAACGGTAATTTTTGCGTGGAGCGTTTTCAAGAAAATGCGCCTACCCATTTGCTCTTCGTAGTTGGCTTCAAACGCACTCAACGGCCTCGCTTCGTAGGCTTCATCCAGTGCGATGAAATCCAGGACGCGAACGGGTCTTGTGAGTTTGAATTCGCCGCTTACGACTCGTCCTCCGACTGGCGGGCGAAGCTCGGCGACACAGGTCTTTCGGTCAAAAGCTCCATAAAAAGCGGCCAACCCTTTAGGGTTCATTCGGCCAGCACCTGCGGCCTCCTTGGGTGGAGGGCCGAGTTCTGCGGCAGGCTTACTAATGATCGAGTCGTACTCTGAAGCGGAATCACAGCGTCTAGCACGAAAGATCTGGTCATCGACAATCTCTCTGACAACGGACATCGAGCCATCAGGGCTTTTGAAGGATGAAACTCCTCGAAACAGCCAGTCCAGAAAACCCTTGGCATGCTGACTAAAAAACCGATTTCCATGCTTCATTTCGTTCTGAAAATTCAGCCATCGAGCTTCTGCATCTCTTGGTCGAATCACTCTCCACTCATAGTTTTCATCATCGCTGTACCTCGCTTCGCCTCCTTGCATGATGTCGTAATGGGAGCCTTCGTTCAGGTCACAGAGCACACGCTCTACGACCGGGTCATCCTCATTCAAGCCAAGCAATTCTGCGACATGGAAGACAAGGGGATCCCCGGTCTGCTCGGTCTCAGAGCGCTTACCATTGTCATCGTACTGATCGTATATCGCTCCAGGGTGGCAATACTTCTGGAGGACATTGTCGACCATGTTGATCAGGTCTTCGAATGGGATAGCCTTACGCTTTTTTAGGCAGAACGAGCACTCAGCAGTCACGCCGCTTCGCCTGATCAACCTAATGAGATAGGCTTCGTTCAAGCATTGGTGGCAGATCAGGTCTTCGTCCATGGGGCTGTGCCTAGCAAAGTTCAGATGGGGGTGATTCTAAGTCGCGTCAGAGGCTGAGCCCGATGGAAACTTGCTGCGCCTCAGTCTTCCGTCTTCAGGGTGTGTCCTGGCAATCAGTAGCACAGGTGCACAGAGGCATGTCACATGGTGCAACCGCTCTTCGATTTTGACCTCAAACGCGTTTCTCGCCGGCACTACATAACTGGCAAGGCCGCAATCAATTTTCCTCACCCAGGGTGCACCACTGGTGGGTGGCACTTCCTGTCGTACTTTGACCGAGAGGCAGGGGTCGCCAAAGTATCGCTTGCAGGGATTCACTACCCAGATACCGATGCGTTCTTCGGTGATGCGGGCATCACTGACGTAACTGATCAGCTAGCTGATCGTAAATTTCGTGTTGAAGGACGGCGGCTCTACATGGCTGACCATTACAGGGCTGCTGCCGACATGATAGTGAAATGGGTACTGAGCGACTCCAAGCACTGCAACGTCGAGGTGGCTGAATGGTTTCCATCCCAAGCAGAACGACAGTTATTACTCGCGATGCTTTACTTGGCGAAACCCAAGCTGCTTGAACAGGGTAAGCTGAAAAAAATGGAAGCATGGCAAAGCTCGCAGTAGGTCGAAGACGCCGATTCGCCCAAGAAGGCAACGAGCGGGCCTCCCACCTCTCGGTCTGAACTCAGGATTTTTATTCATATGATTCATAGGAACGCTGGCACCTTTCCCCTCCCCGAGACAGTAGAACGCATCGCAACCTTGATCCGGCGCATGATGGACTTTTGGAAGGGTGCTCATGGGTGGGCGCCAATTGAAGCCGCCGAGTTGTTGAACAAGTCCATGCTTGAATGGCAAAGCTCGCTAGCGGAACAGCTGAGTTCATGGTGCGGCACATTGAGCGATGGCCAGCTAATCCTAGCTTGGGCAAACCTTGGCGCGTTAGTTGAGGGGCAGATGAAGCTGCTGTTGTCGGTCTACTACAAAGACTATTTAGCAGATACCCAAGCTATCAAGAGCAGTAGAACCGGAAATACTCTCGATCCAGACGGGGTGAGCCTAGAACCACTGATCATCTTCTTCAAGCGAAAAATATGGTCGCCGGAAGAAGATTGGGAGCCATGGGTGCGTATGGTGCAGCGTCGAAGAAACGCGATCCATGCGTTTAAGGAGAACTCCATCGGAACCGAAGAAGAGCTACATGCTGCATTGGCTACGTTTCTCGAATTTGTGAGATTCATAAACGGTCGGCTGCCGTATCCCGACGGTTACTACGTTCCTAGGGAGCGCTAGGTCGATCAGATGAAAACCCGGTTATCGAGTCAGGTGGACGGCCCCGGTCACGGGCTTTTCGCATAAGGTTATTCAGCGGGTAGATAGTGCGGTGACACACCATTTCAGCTGGGATCAACTAACGATTGGTGATGCACCTCAGGTCTCCATTGTCACCAGGTATGAATCTCACTGCCAGTGCTCGCAAACCTTGACCAGCTCATCCACCACGTATCGAGCCTTTGGCCGCAGGTGAGAAACCTTCGGCCATACAGCATGAACATCTACCGGCTCGGGTTCGTAGTTTCCCAGCACCTCCACCAACCTGCCTGCTTCGATGTCTTCTCTGAACAAACAACGAGGCATCTGGCACAGTCTCACACTGGCAACTGCAGCCAGGATCATCCCTTCGCCATCGCCAATCTGGTGCGTCACAGGAGGCGCGAAGCTTTTCTAGCAAGGTTAGCTGCATAAAGTGGAAGCTTGGCTAAGCTCGCAATAGGTAAATGACGTCAGGTTGGTCAGAAAGACAGCCGTTGCAATACGTGCCGAATGAGAGCAATGGATATGCGCAAGAAGTCCCAGTCATGGTTTGTCCCGCTCCTGATTCTTTTTGCCGTTCTGTGGGCAATGGGGAAGAAAGACACGCCTCCAGCCCCGGTACAGCCACACGCTCTTAGCTCGTCGAATACGCAAGCGTCGATTTCCCCGGCCTCACCGCCAACCCCGGCTCCTGCTTCCGCAACTGAGCACTTTGTGAGTGCTGATAATCTCAATGTCAGGGATCAACCAGGTGGAAAGGTCATCTCCAAACTGAAGCGCGGGGAAAAGGTTCAGGTCTTCGAAACTAGGAATGAATGGGCGCGCATCAGCATTGATGGTCAATCTTCGAAATGGCTTTCGTCCAAGAGTCTATGCAGTGGGCCTGGCTGCTACGTTGTTCCGAAGCCCAGACCGTCGGCCCAGCTTCCACTGCCCGCTCGCCAACAGACTCCAGCTTACGGTTCCTCGTGCCCCTGTTCCTCTGGAAACGTGTGTATAGGGCCTAGGGGTGGTCGATACTGCATTACCTCTGGCGGTAACAAACGGTACGGCGTTTGAGCGATTATCTGATGACGTCTTACCGGGGATTACACTCTCGCAGGCGCTTTAGCCGGTAAACGAGCCGATCTCTTGACGAGGTTTCGTTGCAGACGGATATCTATTGGCTATAAATCCGTAGCCACCTGACTCAACAACCATGTGGTTCAACTTCATTTTTTGATTTTCCAGCTCAGGGCTAAACATGCACACCATACGGAAAGTGGTAATTCAGAATTTCAAAAAATTCAAAACGCTCACGCTCGATTTTGAGTCTGGGAAGAATGTGCTGATTGGCAACAATGAGGCAGGAAAAAGCAGCATTTTGCTCGCGCTAGACCTCGCGCTCGGCGGGAGTCGCAACCGCATTGAAGCTCTGGGTGCAGAAGCTCTGCTCAACAAGGATTCGGTTGACACTTTCCTTGCTGGGGAGAAGAGCCTGGAGAAACTACCTGAGCTGATAGTCGACGTGTTCCTAGAGGAAGGTGACGACGAAGGCCTGTATGGAACCAACAACTCCCACCAGCGCCAGACTGACGGCGTGCGCATGATCCTTGCGGTGATGGCCGAGTATGGCGAAGCGGTGCAAGCCATCTTGGCTGATGATCAACCAAACTTCCCATTCGAATATTATGCGGTGCGGTTTGAAACGTTCGCCGGCAGGCCCTACGCAGCATTCAACCGCCCCATTAAGCACATGATGCTAGACGGTTCACGTATTGATGGCGATCACGCGTCTCGTGAATACACCCGAGCCGTTTACGCTTTCAACGCCCCCGTTGAAGACCGCTATAAACTTGAAAACCTGTACCGCCAAGGCAAGCAGGCTTTTACAGGACAACATCTCGCAGCGCTCAACGCTGACCTACCCGCGTATCAGTTTGACGTACGGAGTAGCGTCCGGTCGAACCTGGAAACTGACCTAATCATCACGGAAGACAATATTCCGCTTGAGAACCACGGCAAAGGAAGGCAGTGCTTCATCAAGACTGAATTTGCGCTGAGCAAGCACAAGCAAGGCGGCTTGGATGTAATGCTCTTGGAGGAGCCTGAGAACCACCTCAGCCATTCCTCCATGAAAGCACTTGTCGCCAAGCTAGCGGAGAACGAGAGTACCCAGCTTTTCATTGCAACCCACAGCAGCCATATCTGCTCAAGGCTTGATCTTCGGCATGCCCTTTTGATCGGCCCGAATGCAGCTGCTGGCTCACTTAAAGCCCTATCACCTGACACCGCAGAATTCTTCATGAAGGCCCCGGACAACAACGTCCTGGAGTTCGCGCTCTCGAAGAAGGTGATATTGGTTGAAGGTGATGCTGAATTCATCCTGGTGGAAGAGTTCTATAAGCAATGTACAAATGGGCGTCTACCGCATGTCGATGACGTTCACATAATCTCTATTGGGGGCACCAGCTTCAAAAGGTACATGGAGCTCGCTAACCTGCTCGGAATTCGAGTCGCAGCCATACGAGACAATGACAAGGATTATCAGAAAAACTGCGTAGAAAACTACGTCGACTTCGCTTCGGATAATGCCAAAGTCTTTGCCGACAAAGACAATGACCGTTCAACCTTCGAAATAGGGTTGCACAACGACAACGAGGAAACCTGCAAGGCCGTCTTCGGCCCAGGACGAAAAACTCTCTCCCCCTTGGAATACATGCTGGCAAACAAGGCAGAAGCCGCGTTTGAGCTGCTCAAGGGAAAGCCAGGCGAGCTCACCGTTCCTGCCTACATCGCGGAGGCAATCCAATGGATAAACGAGTGATGTTCGCCGTGGCAGGGTCAGGGAAGACCACCCTGTTAGTGAAGCGTCTGAGCCTAGAAAAGCGCGCACTGATAATCACCTACACGGAGAACAACTATCGCCATTTGCGCGATAGCATCATCAAACGGTTTGGCCATGTCCCAAAAAACATCAACCTGCTGAGTTATTTCACGTTCCTTTATAGCTTCTGCTATCGCCCTCTGCTGCAAGTGCATATGCAGACGCGGGGAATCAGCTTTCGAGCTCCGCACGCCCGTACGTTAAAGCTCAAACGGGACAATATGGCGTATTACGCCACTACAAGCGGCAGCGTTTACCACAATCGCCTCGCAAAGCTCCTAGAGACCGTTAATGCAATTCCTGGCGTGATGGCGCGAATGGAGCGCTTTTACGATGAGTTTTATGTCGACGAAGTTCAAGACCTAGCAGGTCATGATTTCAACCTGCTAATGGCATTAGCGAAAGCCAAGGTTGAAATGCTATTTGTAGGTGACTTCTACCAGCATACGTTCGACACCAGTCGTGATGGAAACGTGAACAGCTCGCTACACGCCGACATCGGGAAATACGAAAAGCTTTTTCAAAAGGCGGGTGTGACTGTCGACAAGGAAACACTGAGCCGAAGCTGGAGGTGCGGTGTCACCGTATGTGATTTTATTCGAACACATCTGCAGATTGATATGCAGTCACAGCATACCTACGAAACCGAAATCATTCCTCTGTCCAATCAAGTGGATGCTAACGCCGTACACGCCGATGGCAACGTGGTGAAGCTGTTCTATCAGGAGCATTACAAGTACGGGTGCCTGTCTAACAACTGGGGCGCCAGTAAGGGTTTGGATCACTACAACGATGTGTGCGTTGTGCTAGGTACTACTCACTGGAAGATCTATCAGACGTCCTCGCTCGCCGCGCTCCCCCCACAGACAAAAAACAAGCTTTATGTTGCGTTCTCACGGACTCGCGGAAGGCTGTACCTAGCGCCCGAAAAACTTTTCAAACCATTTAAAACGGACTAGGTCGTAGCCATGGGTGGTGATGTCTGGCGTAAGACCTTGTCCAGAAAGTATGCTCAGTATGAAGGGGAACCGCTGGGCATGACACCTAGCGTGATCAGTCGAAAGACTGGCCCTGCTCCATCTCCCCAATCCAGCTGTATGTGCCGTTTAGCCAAACGAAGACGCTGTTGAGCACCTCGCGCAAGTGCCGGATGTTGATATGCGTAACGTCTGGGAGATGGTCTTTACCACTGTTGGTCGTCGCATACCGAAACGCCATCGAGTCTGGGTCGATGTTGTCCAACTGGCGAATGAATTCGTGAACAGCAGTAGCGTTGACGTCAGAGCGCTCTAGCCCCAAGTCCTTGAGCAGATGCCGCAACTCCGACCACAGAGGCATCAAGGGATGCTTATCGTAGTTCTTGGGCTCTTTGCCTGTCAGAGCGCGAGCACTCTTTAGCATCAGCTTGAACTGCAGCTCCAAGGAATGGCGGTACAGAAAAAGCAAAGGATAAATGCCGCTGTCCAATGGCACCTGACGATTCGCCATCGCCTCCACAAGACCGTCGGCGGCATCTTTGTATGCAAAAGCATAGAGGTCGGCACGAAAGTGAGACCAGTTCAGCATCGCGTTGTACTGCCAATCCTCACCCTGGATAAACAGCTGCTGGCCGGAGAAGTCTGCCGGCCACTGGATGGCCTCAAGCTCCGGTTCGAGCATCGGTAGCGATTCCTCATCCATATCGTCTCCTCACGTTGGCCAGTCCATGGTGTAGAACTTTACGAGTCTGGGTGGACTATCGGCAACCAGTAGGTGGTTTTCTGGCTTGGGCTACTGCGCGAGAAAGCGTGATCTCAGGTTGAGGTCATAGTGTCCTTTTTGCGGGGACATCGAAAAATGGCTCTGATCTATGCTGGGCACGGTTTCGGCGCTTAATTGAGCTTCAGAGGGTACGTTATCGCGGCAGCCCAGTAGTCATTGAGGTAGGTGACTACCAGGACTTCACAGAGGCACTCGACAGATTTGAGCAGGCTGCGGATGAGGCTGAGGAAATGGCGTCATCTCTAGACCAGGCAAGACTGAATAGTGAGATGAAAAAGGTCGCGGAGGCGGTTTCCAAGGATCAAGGTTTCATTTCCCTTCGTGGCAAGCGAAAGCGGGCGATTTACGTCCTAAAGCATTACCGACAGGAGATTCCTGAGTCTCCATATCTTGAGCGACCCGATCAGGGATCAGAACCTATTGATCGGAACGTTGTTCTCGTTGCAAGGCAGGCCGCTGATATTCTTGAGTTTGAGACCTGAACGCGGTCAACCGCCAACGTACCACAGCCGGTTAACTGTGCTCTTGGGCAGTTCTAATTGCCGGCAAACCTCCGCTTGAGAAAGGCCTGCTGCCTTGAGTTCGCGTACCGCTTTGAGCCTTCCTGCGGCAGCTGTTCTTTGTGGTGTTGTGAGTTTTTGAGGTTCGGCAGGTAGCTTTTCATCTAGAACTCCAAGCTGCATGAGTTCTTTCATTGTGTCATCCAAAACTGAGCGCGCGGTCTTGCCCTCATCGGCAGCGGCCACGAGCGTGAGAAAGGACAGTGGCATTAAGCCTAGCGCTTTAGCGATGTCGGCACTGAGGTCGACGCTTACTGACGTCGTCGATGCCTCCAGCCGGCTTATGTGACCTTGGTCAGTCTGATGCTGGAGGTCTGCTTGCGATAAGCCACGTCGAACCCTCAGCCACTGTAGCGTTGCCGCATATGCCTTCCGCAAGGACATCCAGCTCACCTCTCCCAAAAGGAGACGGTATGCCGCGTTTGATGTGTCCCACACAAATGTATATAGTCATTGCGATGGGACTTTTGGTGTACCACTTAGCCATCTGTGCGTGCGTATAACCTTATTTTCTTTGTCGCCAACAGGATCATCAATTTATGCCTAATTCTCCTGAGCACGAGTTGCTCCAGAACGGGCGGATCTCCTCAGCAGGCACGTCGCTGTCTCACGCCGAGGTAGAGGCATTAGTAGCCGAACGCTTCCCTGGCAAGGCGTATTGCACCGTCGAGGACTGGCTCATCTTTCACGTAGACGAATCCCCCGAGTCACTTGCGAAAGTACGAGCGTCCGGTCTGGAGCCAATGTTCATGTATGCCCACTGCGTTATCTATGACGGGCATGGACGGTTTCCGCCTGGAGGGTGGGTGCGCTCGACCCTGTGCAAATCATTCGATGGCGTTTGCTTGTTCGAGACGCGTAACACGGTCTACGTATTGGTGGGTGAGGGGCGCGAAATGACTGCGTCACTGAAGACAATATTCGGCTTATGTTAATCGCAGGTGCGCTATGCGGGCTTGCTCTATACGAGATACACGATGTTCCGGATTTGCATGCAAGACCAAGCTGGCCCTGTTGGAATGTTCGGCGACGGCCTCGCTCATTTTCACGCGATGTCACGAACCCTCGCGACCCATTGGTATCACGTAAGCCTCAAGCGCCGGCATGAGGGACGGTTCGTAGCTTATGAAGAGATGCTGAACGATGAGCCTCGCTTGGTAGAGCTGCTGGTCTCCCAAGACGAGAGCATGGTCATTCAAGACGTCCAGGTCGTTACCCCGGCATGGATGAACAAAGGGTCAGGTTGGAAGATGGAAAAGCTGAAATCACTTTCCATGGGGTTCAACCAGGCAGAAGTGCCAATCTGTGTTCTGCAGGTCGAGGGCGGTCAGGTGTACGTGAATACGCATCAGCGTGACCTTGACGTTAACTCCTTGACCGATGTGAAGGAGTTCTACCGGCGCAGTGCTGCGACCACTGATTTGGCTTCAGCAGCGGAGGCTATGTAGCCATGGTCGAGATCAACACTGTTGCAGTCGACCTGCATGTGAAGCGTTACTCAGACTTTGACCTCGTTCGCATCGCAAAAGCTGTCAGTCAAGAGTACGAGAGCTTGATCACTGCTTACCTCGTGAATGTGCATATCCATGCGTGCAGCGCCGTTGGTGTTGTATTTGGCA
Source organism: Pseudomonas allii (assembly GCF_055380095.1). NCBI lineage: Bacteria > Pseudomonadati > Pseudomonadota > Gammaproteobacteria > Pseudomonadales > Pseudomonadaceae > Pseudomonas > Pseudomonas allii. Next base: position 1,594,870 of record NZ_AP039450.1, read on the forward strand.
ATATCCTTGCCTTGGCGGATCCGCGATTCTCGGATGGTCGACTACTCCGGACTTCGGACATTCAGAGCGTGAAAAAGGAGGGCCGCTTTTGGGTGATCACCACTGTCAACTCCAAGTACGTCATTGCGACCTTCCGTCGTGATGTAGGGCGACGAAGCTTGCGTGAATTCCTGCGCATTGCAGGTGATCGGTACATCTCAACACCTAGTCGTCTGCAATAGCCGTCGCATTGTTGTTTGGGCTTGCCCCGTTTCGGGGGCAGCTGTCGTGAACCAAGCTCCGCTACGGCGGATCTTGGCCCCTAGCGGGCTTTCATCCTCAAGCCTGCGGCCATCCATGACCTGCGCGCTCCGCTTGCATCTTTATCGAGCAAGTGGCTCCTCCTTCCCATCGCTCTTGGAGCGGACTACGACCTCTACGATACCCATCAGAAAACGCTACTGACCCTAGCACAACCGACCTTCCTCTCTACTCTTTTAAGGTGCCTGTCGGCTTTCCTTCGCTTGCTGCTGACGACATTCGAGCACGTCACATTTACCTCGACAGGGTCGAAGACTACAGCATGATCGGTGCCGGGATTTATCAGGTGACCTTGTGCTTATCGACCGTTCAATGTCTCGGGTGGGTAGGGAGGAACACGAAATTCAGGCTAAAGGTGAGTCGATCTGAATCCATGGTGGAGCTAAACTCGGAGTTTCGGCAACGGCTGCAGAGGATCCGCTGTCGAGGGATCGGGAATACACCCTAATCATCTATGCTCACGCACAAGCGAGCATGCGAGGGGCACATTTCACAAAGGCATTGGAGGAAGAATGGATCAGCCTAAGCGTGAGCGAAAGAAGCCCCGAGGCACTGCATTAACGTTGCAGGTCGGCCCGGAGGGTGCTGTATGTGTAGAGAAAGAGCTACCTGCGGGGAAGCCCGAAATTGAACAGCACTTTGCTGAGATGTTCTGTACAGATAACCAAGGCATGCGGCCTCATTTTAAGCGGTTTGGGCGCTTTGATAATCTGCTCCCTCAGAAGGAAAACGATCTCGACTTCACAGTAGAAACTGACTTTGGTGTGAAGTGGCTAGAGCTTGCCGAGTTTGCCCCTATACAAGAGGTCGGACACTATAAAGAGTCCACCGGGGCTTGGAGCGGCAGTGAAATGGCCGAGCTCTTTAAGAAACTCGTGAGGAAGAAAAATCAAAAACGTTATGGGGGCGACGTCATTCTCATGATATATGCGACCCACGATCATTTCTGGGTTCCTCCGCCCATCATCAGAATGATGCCGTCGATGCTGCAAGGCGAAGGTCTCACTCTGGAAGCCGTGTACATGGTCTCGCCGCATGGAACCATCGTGGAGGCGTGGCCGGGTGATCCCGACAGTCAGGGCCCTATGGGGCTAGGGAACGTTCGCCTTGGGATTCCTCCACTTAGTTAATCAGGGCGAAGAGGAGATATGAGGCCCACTGACGCGATACGAGGAAAGGAAGGGGAGACTCGGCGCCTCATCGAAACCTATGGCTTCACCGAGCCCAAACTCTTCGGCTCTGCCGCTCGAGGCGATGATCACGAAGGGAGTGGCGGCTAGTGTAGCGAGTATCACCAAAGGCAAAACCACGACTGCTGAGTTGAAGTCGCTGTTTGGTGAGCCCTACGCTAAGAGCGCAGTCAGCGAGACTGACGAGAAGTGGATCTACATCTACACCAATGGCTCAGCCCATGCCCAAAGCTACGTGGTCACCATGAAGGTGACGACTACGGGGACTCAGAAAACGCTCGACGTCCTGATCCGAAATGACGTGGTCATCAACTACACGTTCAGCGAGGGCCCCGCTCCAGGCAGTACCACTGCGACGAACTGAGTTCGCCCTTGGCATTGAGCGACCACTGCGCTCAGTACGTTGTTGATGGAGCAAGCTCATGGACAGAACATATGCCTTTGTGGATGAGTCCGGGAACTCTGACCTTGATATGTCAAAAGGAGGGAGCTCGGGCTTTTTCGTCGTGTGCTCCATTCTGGTGGCAGAGAAAGACCTGGAAGCTGCTTATGCCCAAGCTGAAGCACTCCGCATGCGTCATTTTCAAACAGGCGAGATCAAATCCAGCAATCTGAAGCCCAAAGATTCAGATCGCCGTGCCCGAATCCTCAACGAGCTAGCTGAGCTGCCATCCAAGCTCTATTTCACCGTCGTTGATAAGTCCCGAATTCACAAAGACGGCGGCCTCCGTATCAAGACCTCGTTCATAAAATACGTGAACGGGTTGCTCTATGAACGTTTGTTCCGCGCATACCCTGACCTCCAGATGATCGTAGACGAGCATGGTGGCCAGGAATTTCAGGCGAGCCTCAAAAGCTACGTTGCAGAACGATTCGTGGACGACCTATTTGGCGATAAGGATGCCTTCCAGACGATGGCCAGTAAGGACAACGTTCTGGTTCAGGTTGCAGATTTCTTCGCTGGCTAAGTCGCTCAGATCTACGAAGAGAAAGCTTCGGAAGAAGCTGTTCTTGCCTACAAAAAAATCCTCCGCAGCCTGACTCTTGGAATGCTTGAGTGGCCATCCAAGTACCAGTCTCTTCTGCCTCCGCCGGCGGATGAATGTGGGTATGCAGACTACCAGGTACACCAAGAAGCTCTCCGCCAGGCCGACCGTTTTAGCGAACGCGTTGGTAAGCACCCCGATGAAGATGAGCGACTGCAGCTAAGCATCTTGCGGTTCTTAAGATTCCAAAGTGAATTCGTCACTAAAGACTACGTGCCAACCGCAGAAATAGTCGCCCACCTAAAAGATAGCAGTTTCGGAGATATCAACGACCAGAGAATCCGCTCCAGCGGCATCGCCAAGCTTCGCGATTCGAACGTGATCATCACAAGCGCGGCCAAAGGCTACAAGATCCCTCAAACACGGGCAGACATTAACGAATTTCTTGAAAGGGCGTCAGGCATTGTTGTTCCTCTACTGGAACGGGTCAAAAAGGCTCGAGAGGTATATCGGCTGAGCAGTCGAGGGGAATACGACATCGTCACGGCAGGCAACCTGACTGAGCTAGCCAAGCTGCTCGGTGCGCTCGAGGCTTTTGCAGATGACTGAACTCAGTCATAGCAACGAACCCCAGCAGGCTGCGGTGATTCAGGATGAAATTCTAGAGATTCTGAAAGAAGCCAAGGTGCTCGCGCGTAGATTCTATCGCCTGACCGGCAAGCCGCTGGGCGTGACCGGCGAGGTGGCAGAGTACGAAGCTGCTACTCGACTCGGCCTGTTACTACATCCTGCAAGGCAGGCAGGTTACGACGCAACAGAGACGCTGGAAGATGGCGTCGCGAGAATCCAGATCAAGGGGCGCTGTATCCTGAACCCGCAAAAGATTACGGGCCGTATGGGCGCAATTGATCTACGACAACCCTTCGATACTGTGCTCTTGGTGCTGCTTGATTCTGAGTTCAACGCATTTGCAATGTACGAAGCGAGTCGTGCCAAGGTAGAGGTAGCATTGACCTTGCCTGGCTCGAAAGCCAGAAATGAACGGGGAGCGCTGGCGATTAGGCAATTCATGTCGATAGCTGCGTTGCGCTGGGCTCGCCATGAGCCTAGTGTCCTGAGCGGTTAGTTTATTTATCTATTTAAATTGCCCTGGCCAGTGTTTACGGAGGTTTTAAGTTAACGAACTACCCACTCAGACCACTAGCGACTCAGAAAATTAACTGCCGTCTGGACGCCTAGTGCTGCAGATATGTCCCGGGTGATGACCAATGTTAATGTCCCCAATACGGCACATTAACCATGATTTTTGGGCTTAATGGCCCTATTTGGGGACATTAAACTGAGCGAATAACGCGGCCAATAATGACGATGACCCCTGCATGCACTAATACATCACCAGGGCAGAAGATCTCTTTGCCGATGCTGAAAGACAGGGAATCGCAGGCGCAAGAAAGGAGTGGAAATGATCTACTTTTTCATTGAAGACAGTAATGAGAAGGTCAAGATAGGTCGGGCCAAGGACATCGAGCGCCGCAGAAAAGGCCTTCAAACCGGGAATCCGAGGAAGCTTTTACTTCTGGGGTGGATTCGTACAGATGATGACGTGCGACTGGAGAAGGAGATCCATCAGAACTTCTCTCACCTTCGTCGTACGGGCGAATGGTTCGATCTGGATCCTTCGGACATCTTGCCGATCCTCGAGCATTTCGGCATCGATGGTTTTGTCGGTACGACCGACGATTCTTTCGAAGTCATCGGTAATGATCGGGATGGCGTGCCCGAGTATCTCGGCGTCTGGAGTTGGGGCAACCTGGAATGGAACGAGTGCTGCCCTTTCTGCGGAAGCTTCTGCGGCATGCACTTTCAAGACGCGTCGAGTATGTACCACTGCCTAAACTGCGACTCGCTTACCACCTTTGATTTTCTGAGTCATCAGGAGGAGGAGTGACAGCTTGAATATTAGCCATATTGGATGAGTTCTCGAACAGCTCTGCAACGTCGGGCGAGAAGCGACAGGGGAGGGCGCTTCTCACATTGGCAGGAGCCCTGAGGGTTAAGGCCTCTTCGGGCCAAAGCCTGACGCCAGAGGGGGCACGGCTAGCGTGCCTTGGTTGTGAAAAAAGCCAACGGTCAATACTTCCCGTCTAGGTAATCCTGGAACCCTACCGGTAATTCATTTTCTTCTCTAAATGGGTTCGAGTAATAAAAGCAGTAGTCTTCAGCCTTGGAAGCTTTCTTAGGTGGGTTGAGGAACTGGACGTCATGCTTTTTAAGGATTTCGAATGTAGGATCATCCATGTAGGGATTCTCTATCTTTTCATGGAGGAAAAGCTGATAAAGCAGAATCCAATTTTGATCAAGTTCGTACAGGGTGCAGTTTTCAATCACCTGGCGAGCATGCGCAACTACAGCATCTGTAGCGGATTCGAAAATACTGAGCAGAGCAATCGCTGTTGCATCACTCGTCTGAATAACCAAGTCGATGTTTTCAGCAGTTGGGCGTGAGCTTAGCTGCTTCAAATAATATAGCGCCCAGCACATGCCGTCCGAACGGCGATGTAACGCATTGGTTTCGAGGATTCCATTGAGCTTTGCAGTGACGGCCTCTTTGTCATAGTAGTCCGAAGTGGCGTCGATCTTTTCAAGAAGTGGCAGGAGTATTGGGTAGTGCCAGCTTAGGCTAAGAATGTATTGAAATACTGTGGCGGCTGTATCACCCTGAGCTCTATGGCAAATTAGTCCTGCAGCTAGCTTCAATACACTACCATCAGGCACTGCCCGGTTTAAATGTACGGCATAGTCAAGAAAATTTATGGCCTCATGAGTGAAGAGGGTCAAGACTCCGTTGGAATCGGTTCTCCACGGGGTGGCATTAGCTAATTTGGTAACCCAGGAGTCCACTAGCGGTTCCGGTAGCTCGGTTATTTTTGTTTTGCTGAGATTGAGCGTTAAACGGTATCGAGACAGGGCGATGCTCAGGGCACGAATGAATTCCTGAGCCTGAATATGTGTTTCGCAATAGGCCGTATAATCATCAATGTAACGTACAAAGCGAAACTTTCCCGCGAGCTCTCTATCAACCGCAGCCAGAACTATTTCCACCGCTATGCTTGAGGAGCTAGGGCCAACAGGTAGGCCGGAAGTCTCGTTGCGTTTTGCGTTGCGCAGCGATATGTCGAGGGTCGAGCTCCAGTGCTTTTCTCCTCCACGTTCTTGTAGACGCTCTTTGGCCTTTTCATAACCTTGAATGGCCCATTCTAGAGAATGTGTGTAGATAGAGCCAAAGCAGTTGGCTACGTCAGCATGAGCTCGAAAACTCGCACCAAAACTAATTTCCAAAGTGTTTTTTGTTTTTGTTTCATGGTCTTCATAATTCATGATAAACATGCGGCCATCATTATGCTGTTCGGCAGTGATGACGCTGTTTTCATCTTTCATCGATTCGAATATTTCTAGTCTGTTTTTCTTCAGGTTCGAATATATCCTTGCGTAGGCGAGGGGATGTATAAGGCTGAGCACCCGTGGAACATTGTTAAATCGTGTGGCCTTGTATTCCACAAGGTCGAACCAGTAGGTTTTTCTCTCTCGGCTCAAATTAATGGCTGCTAGCTCTTCAGCAATTTCTGGAGTGAATCTACTTGTTGAAAAGCATGGGGGTAATTCGGTTGCGGAGTCTTTTTGATTTGGAAAATAATTCCAACGTGTCAAGGCCTCCAGGAAATGTCTTTCCTCATCGTGAAATACGGCAATATTTGATACCAGGTTGGTGAATTCTTTCACTGAATTTATTGCTCCTACGATGCGTGCTCGGCAATCGGTGCGAGGGATATGCCAAGATTTGGTAGCTTTGCTGAACTTTTAGAAACAACCGTGCGCAGGGTTAAGATAGTCGCTCAAGCTTGCCGAATTGTCGCTTTGAAAAGCCCTGGGAGCGCTACTTTGGTAGTCTCCCAAGGTTGGGCCGCATCCTACTCAACAGTTGGCGTGATGCGTTGCATTGAGACGCCCGGTACTAAAGCGCCGGCTTCTGGAAAGTTATGAGCGAAGGCCCCCACCAAGTCTACACCGTACTCTTCGACAGCCTGAGCAAGTCCCGTCATTCTGGCCATGCCGGCAACCACCATAGCGCGCCTTACCCCAGCGTGCAGCGCATCATCGATAGTCATGGCTGCTCCAAGGGCGCATACAGATTCCCTCACCGTCTCCGTGTCGATCCTCCAGTGCATCCCCTGAGTCTCGACACGCAAGCCACGGTCATCGGTCGAGACCAACCTGGCATAAGTAACCCGTTTGGGGAGCGTCTGTTTAAGGAGCAGTCGATCTCCCTTCGAGTAGGTGTCCCATTGCGTTTCCAAGGCCGCAGGCTCACCACGCTTGCGCACTAACTCGTTGATCACCTCACACAGCTGGTAGCTGTCGCATATGGCGACAAGGGTGGGATCAGCCTTCAGTCCAGCGACCGCTCGATCCAGAAACGAATGATCTGAAGGTGGGCTCGAGATAGCGCCAGGAGGCGGGTCAATGTGATGATTGGGGAAGTAGTCTTGGAGCTGATTGACGATGCGGCTATTCAAGCTGCCGTCGACTGCAGTTTTTTGGTTGCAAAGAAAGACGACCCGGTCACGGTGGGTGAAGTGGCCTAGAAGCAGGGATACTTCAACCGCGCTGTACCATTGAAAGTCCCAGACAATAAAGGTTCGGTACTCGCCTCGTCCCGCAGGTATAGATTCCCAATGTACCAGATGGGCTTCGGAGCCATACCGCCCAGCTAGACCCTGATGAACAATACCCGGTTCAGAGCCTCCTAGAATTTGCAGAATGGAAGAAAACTCGTCACAAAACGACGCAGCCGATTCGTTACCTGAGTAAGTAAATATGGAAAACCGCGAATTAATTGCGTCGCCAACAAGCTGGCCGTGGTCAGAGTTATTGAGGGCTCCGTATAAACTGGAATACCGGACGTAGGCATACTCGATCTCGCGGTCGGAGTACGTAGGAAAAAAGGCATGAGTTAGCTTCTGGAGTTGCGAGCGTATTGAACTCTGGATCAGGTGATGGCCCATGAGTTGAAAATTATCATGGTGTCCAACAACCAGATGCTTGTCCAGGCAATCAGGTAGCGCCGACCTGAGAGACGCCGGGAGATCTAAGGCATTCAAAACCGTTGCCCCCCGCTTGGCGTCGGTGAGCATCTTGGCGATTAGCTGATAACTGGGAGTGCTCGCGAGCTGGCTGGCAGTCGAGGAGTTGTCCTGCACATGTCTAATACCCAGGAATGGAAACGCTTTGGTGGGTGTCTCAAATAGTGCACGAGTGCCTTCGGGGCCATGGAGGTGGCATATATTAAGCGCTTGATAGTGACAAAAGCCGGATTCAAGCATGAAGGTGGCTGCATCGACGAGGCAAGATTGACGATGAAAATGATGGGCCAGCTGACTTGCATACGGCTCAGAGAAGTACATGCACAGAGCTCTGTGATCCTGCTGTTCCAACGCCAATAATGCGGCTGAGATACCCTGGGTACTCAAAGCTAAGAGCCTAACTTGCTCGCGCCTTGGTAAGTACAGTTCTGGCAAGTAGAAGTGGTGCTTGACCAGCAGGTGCCAATGAGCGGCGGAGGTCGACGTAAGCGTAAAATCTATCCTTCCTTGAGAACGGCGCACGCTGTATGTTTTGCCTAGTAGGATTGCAGTCGTTGGTGCGCGTTCAACCCTGAGAACCACGCGCCGTTGATTCCAAGGTAATACACCTTTGACGACTAAAGTGCCGTCAAGGCGGTGTATCACTTTAACGATCAAATACGTCGCCATTAGTTAGTCCACTATCAATCGCTGGTTGTAAAGATCCTTCCAGCGCGCTTGGCTTTTCAGTAGTTCCCTCTTGAGTTTTTCATTATCGGATAAAACCTTGTGGAGCGAAACGTTGAGTTTTCCAAGTTTTGACGGTGTGGAGGATGACACGCAATTTGCCAACACCGAAGCATGAGTGTTTAGAAGACTAACAATCGCTCGCATATCATCATGTCCTCGACCTGGATAAAAACATTGGCGCGTACAACCCACCAGCACGGCTAGGGACGAAAGATTGACTTCGCCATGATGCAGCGTCAGGCTCTGGCCGCTGAGTAATATATCAACTACGGCCTTCTGGAGCTTTATAGCCTTTGTGTTGCCAACTGGCATTTTCAATATGGTTTCGATAAGCGTGTTAACGTCCATTTTTCCACTCAAGGTAGACTTTGCAATTATTGTTGGGTGATACTAGCTCATGCTCCTCCGAAAATGTCTCTAAGTTATATAGAGCGCCACCTTTGAATTGTAGGTTTCTCTGGCATTTCAAGATGTCATCAATAAGCATGCAAAGGCTATCTAGGTCGAATAACCGTGGGTCGGACTTTGCGATTGTGGGTGCCACCAATGCTAGTTTGTTGTGCGGGCTTTTCAGCTCTTTTTCTAAAATGGATACCTTTCGGGTGAGCTCAATATTCCGAATCTTAAGCGCATCGACTGAAGGCTCGTCGGTTTCCTTTGTGGCTCTTGAAACTAAATCCTTAATGTATTTGTTTAGTAGCTTTCGATGTTCGCTTGTAGGCTTTCGAAAGATAGACGGATCAATGTCCAACTGCCTGCCAACCTCTAGCGTGAGCCGGTTAATCGAGGGGAACGGCTTCCCCTTCTTAAGAAGTATTAAACAGCTCTCGATACTTCGGAGGGTGTTGGCAAGCTGGTTTGCCTGGTAGGCGGCGCAGTTTGGTTTCCGCTTCATTGAAGCTGGCTACCGATTGAGAGAGAGTTAGAGTCGATGCGTTCAGCAATGTCAGCCACGGACAGGTTCATAGTTCTCATGATCGAAAGGACTTGCCCAACATACTTGTCTCGGTCAGGGCCTTGAGCAATGGCCATCTTAAGTAAGTCGGGATTCTTTGCGATTTTTTCAATCATGTATGGATAGTTATGTGAGGCGAATTGAGGGTAGTCCTGACTGTCAAGCAGCTGAGCTATCACTCGTTGTGCAGGATTATTCATATCAATCTCATGAGACTGGAAGTCTTTAAGGTCGCGCATTCTGGTAATCAATTGTGGTTCAGAAGCGTCCTTGTCGAGGCGATCTTTTAAAGCCTGCTTCACCAAATGGTAACTCGCCAATTCAAGCTTCGCCACGGTCAGTTCGTGATGGATAGCCTCGATTTCATGTCTGTTGGCTTTGCTCGCCTTAAGGGTTTTTAATTTGCCCACAAGGCTTTCCGATTCGCCGGTCAGTTTTCTGATCAAACAGTTTATCGCCGGCAGGTGATCGATACCGAACACTGCAATTGGGCACAATCCACATACTCTTGATCGGCCAGTGAAGGCGATGAGGCTTTTAGGACAATTACCGTTTTTAAGGCAAATACAGTTCGTGTAAAAGCCTACATCCGGATCTTTGTCGGTAGCGATAATCTGCATGCCGGTCTTTTCATGCTCGATAACTGCTGAGCTTACGCTAATGAAGTTTTGATCTTGGGATAGTTTGGTTCGGTTTGTACGCCAGCCGACACTAATTGCATTGGGCGTCATATAGGCGTTGCTTGCGGCAGGAGTCATTTGCGCCCAAGCACTACGCATTATCAGTTTATTAGATTCTGATATCGCCTTAATCGACTCGGAGATATTCGGGACGGTGTAGTAATCTGTGGTGTGAGCGTTTTTATGGGCGACTTGCTGCTGAGCAACTCGAATGTCAAGGTGGCCATAAATCCGGGCGTGTGTGAGCCAGGTAGCTCTAAGTGAGTGCGGAGTATGGACAGACCTAATTTGCCCATGTTTGTTATACGTGACGAATTGGTGGTGGCGCTCTGAGGGAACTAGAGTGTTATAAACATCCTGCACACCGTAAAGTAATAGCGCCCACTTTTCGGAGTAATTGGAATCAGAAAAGGGAAGCCCAGGACTATTCCAAGGGCTGCGGAATAGGGAGTAGATTTCTCCGTACTCTTTAGGGTCTGTAGGGTCATTTTCATAGTATGTCGGAGGGAGGGGGCGTTGGAACACCTCGCGCTGAAAATGTCGTTCGGCGATTAAGGAGTTCATGACGTCATCAGGAATTACTACTGGACGATCTTGGCCATCTTTATCTGTATTTACATAAAGAATACAGGAGTTGAGTATTCGATGCTCAGGCTTGCCAAGTAGGTTGTCAAAGGTATTGATATCGAGCCACTGGCAGTTTTGAAGGCGCAAACCACCATGCAGGGCAACGGAGAGCATCCTCGGAACGCTGATCCAAGGCATATATACCTCGGTAGTAGCGGCTCCATACAAGCCAGGATACCAGGAGTAGACGTTAATGATACGCGTGAGTGAAATAACTAGCGCGTCATCTTCGTCGTCAGGATTGCTAATCTGGATGTCGTGACTCAAACCAAGTTCATGTAGGTCGATCCACTCTGCTCGTCGGACTTCATCCAGTTGGTCGCCTCTGAGTCTGCCCGTGAGGATCTGCTGTTGAAGAGATAGACCGATTTTATCAACGGCTTGGACGTATGCTTTAGCGATTACGGTTGAGTCAAGAGGAAGAACCACCTTGTCCGTACTTCCGCGTGCGCCGCTTCCAGAGCGATCAACCTTCAAGCTAACTGGATTGTCAAATCCTGCCTCAACGGCAAACTCTGCTCCGGTCTTTATGACTGCCTTGTCAACAATAATTACTTCGAAAAACTCGTGAATATTGGCTACGAATGCTGCCTTTGTTTTGGCGGAATATGCGGCATCATAATGCTGGCTTAGTGTATCAGGGAGGGTGATCCCGTCGAGCGTTTTTCCTACCCCAAAAAGATTGGCTTCCAGATCCTCTTTGGAAATCGTGTTATTCCAGAAAATCACTCTTTCAAAATCGGATGGTCTTTCGGGGAAGCGAACAATCGAACGAGGATTGTCTTCAAACCACATTGGCAGGTAACAGAATACATAATCTAAAAGAAAATTGATTGCCTGTATTTTTTTGGAGCGGTAGCGGGTCGAGTGACTTTGTCGCTCAAGATATGCAAGGTAATAGTTTGCCGCTGCTAGCCAAAACCTCGAGAGGTTGTCGATGTTTATGTGCTCGCTGCCAGGATAAAAGTTGTTCTTCAGCCAAGAAAAATTTTTTGTGTCGCGTTCAGGTTTGGGTGCGAGTATTGAGCGTTGTCCGATGCTTAGCTCTGACTTATTGGCGAGCTGTTTAGCAATCTCGTTATCCCTAGCCCGCTTTTTGAGCGCAGTCTTTTCTCTCGACCAATTAGACTTGTAGTGTCGTCTGGCACGCTCGCGCTGCTTTGGAGTCATCTCCAAGGCATTCTCGAAGGGAACTGCGAAATAGTCCTTGAACTCCTCAATTGTCATCTTAAAGTCGTGGGCTGTCGACGACGAAGTTGATTTTGCCTGTAGGTACTGGTGGTACTTCTCTAAATGATAGGCATCTCCAGGAGATATGATATTAGGGTGCCTGGCTGCAAAAGTTTGGATCCATGGTAGATAGCGGAAAACCTTCGGGTCGTGCACCCTATTGTCGCAAACACTTGGTGCCGCTTCCCAAAGTTCTTCAAGGCTTACGTCTTCAGCCTTTAGCCAGCGAGTTCTGTATTGGAAAACTCTTGAAGCTCTGGTGGTCTCTGGAAAGCCTTTTGAAAGCTCATAGATAAAACCTTTGCTCAATGATTCAAGCAGAGGGAATTTCGACCAGACACCTTGGAGCTCAAATGTGTGAGGCAAGGTCGCTAGGCCTTTCGACCACAAGATGATAAACATTGCCCTAAACGATACCCGTAATCCCATAGCGTCTTCTAAGAAGACCGGTAGGCATCCGGTTATCTTCTCATAAAGCGAACTCGCACTGGCATTGTCTTCTGGTTTGAGTAGTGTCAGGTCATACATTAGGTCAAGGTGAGTTCTGTTAATTTTTTTGAATCCAGTTAAACTTTTAAGGATGAAAAGCGAAAACCTACTCCGATCCTGGCGGCTAGAGCTGGCCAAGGCTTGGTCAACTTTATGGCCAAACTCCGTTCGCATTTGTTTGCAAAGTGTTTCGAAGGCCTCTCGCACTTCTTTCTGGATGTTTACATTCGGTGTTAGGTTTACTTTTTCGGAGGTGTTAATCATGCGGCAATTCGCTCCGAAAGGTCATAGGCAAGCTCTGCATATACAGCGGATCTGATCTGATCAATGTTAGGGTTTCTACCCCAGAGAGCTTTCATGCGTTCTGCTGACTCGATTTCGGCAATCACAGTCTCTTCGCTGAGTCGAGCGTACTTTTCCGTTGATCTGATGTCCTTGTGGCCCATCAAAAGCTTTATCTCGGGTAATGTAAGACCCATCTGATTACGACCGGGGATGTAAACGAAGTTTCTTGCCCATACCCCGTAAAAATGTCTCAGGCTGTGAGAGGTATAGGGCGCCCCAGTCGCAGGAGACATAGTGCCGAGATCCACCTGCGCCTTCCTCAAGGCCCTATTCAGGCTTCTGTTGAGCGAATTCATATTCCTCAAGAAAAGCAGGGGCTCACCGTATGTATGCTTTTCGCTCGAAACGAATAAATAGTCACTGTCAGTTGTTGGCCGGACATCAAGATAGTCAGCCAGGGCTTCAAAAAACATGTTTTTGAAAGGCTCGAACATGACAATGGACGCAAGTGTCCTGCCTTTGAATGGCAGCTTTCGCGCTGCTTTCTCCGCCGCAGGGTTGCGATGGTAGTTGGGGTCTTCAATTTTGATTGTCCTCGCATCAATATCGATGTCTGACCTTCGGATCCCCCAAACTTCGGAGTGGCGCAATCCGCCTCCGGCAATCATGACGGCGGCGCATCGGCTTTCAGGATCTTCAATGTCATTGAGTAGTGTCAGAACATGTTCAGTGGGAAAGCTTCGACTTACCTGAGAGCATTTGACCTTACCGCCAGGAATGCCACCTGGGGCGTAAGCGTGGGCATCCTTGGGGGTGTTTCCGAACGTCAACGTATTGTTGTGAATGTTGTCCATTTCGGCTTTGGTACGCCGTCTGTCCTTCGTTTGGGGCAGGGACATTACATTGGCAAATGCGTCACTCTTGGTCAGGATCCGCATGAGGGATGCCAAGTCATTGAGCTTCATTTGGCTCGTGCGAAGGAAGTCATTGACCCCGGCCAAATATGTCTGGGCACTCCCAGATTTTACTGGCGTCTTTCCCAGGGCTTTAGCTGCTCGGCGTACGATGAAGTCAGTGCTGTTAATCGCTTTGGTCAAAAACTCCCAGTACAGGTTGATGGTCTTTTGGGCAACCTCGGGCGGCATGGGTGTACCTCCCATCAGACCTGTTTCGTAGCAGTAGTCGAAGAAATGCGCTACCGAGCGGCAATACTGGTCGGGCACTGACTCACCAAACGCATGGCCCACCTCTTTCGTCTTGTATCCCGCATACCTGTTGAAGGCGTCAATCGGACGCCCTGTGGCGGTCTCGAAGAGGCGAGGTGTATCCATCTGAATGAGATAAACATGCTTCACAGGCATTTCCTTCTCGCCTGGGAGCCCCAAGCTGGCAGTCGAGCATCTGTCTTTAGGGATAGAGAAGACTGACAATTCTTGGTTAAAACTTTAATCATGTATTGACACTCTTTACCAAATGATGTATAAAATCGTGCCGGATTCTACACGTCTAGAATTTGCGTTGTGTAATTCCATTTAGGAATTAAAAGTCATCCAGTGATGTTTTTCAGGAATATGCTGGGTGGTTTTCCCTTGTCCGTAGCGTTCAGGGCGGATACCTATGACCTCAGGTTGCTCCGCGATAAGTCCCGCGCCATTCTTCAAGTCTCTTGTCCGATTCCTCCGCGCGACCAGCAAGGCACCCTTCGCACATGCTGCAGTGCGAATGCTGAGTTCGGCTAGGAGCTTCCAATGCAGCATCAGAGACTGGCTAGGTTTGTCGCAGCAGACGTTCTCTGTGATTTGCGGCTGAGTGCTTACCTACCTTCCTGCGTGCCTGAGACCTATTGACTGCGTCTGACAGTTGATGACCGTTTGGCTTCGATGCTCGGTTTTCTTTATTCACAATCTGATGCGAGCGCAGGTGGTCGCTGATTTACATGGGGAAAGAGCTGCTTGATTGGGGAGCGAGTCAAGATGAGCGAGAGTGCTGATCAGAGAAGGGGTGGGCGGGGAGCCCGTTTTTACTGGGGAAGGAGTCAATTTTATGGAGCGGGTAGAGGGAATCGAACCCTCAACTAAAGCTTGGGAAGCTTTCGTTTTGCCACTAAACTATACCCGCATTACACATATTTCTTTGCTCACAAAACGGGGTGTCCTATAAGAACCCTCGTCGGAAGCTTGGGAAGCTACTGTTCTACCATTAAACTATACCCGCTCAGAGCGGCTGACTTTGTACCAGAAGTTCGCCGGGATTTGAAGTTTTTCTTCAAAAAAATGTGTGGGTTACAGATGTCCCACACATCGACAAGCGAACCCATTGCAGGAGCGGGCTTGCTCGCGAAGGACTCAAGAGCGCCACGGTCAGTCAGGACGCTAGCGTTACGTTGACGTTCTTCGCGGGCAAGCCCGCTCCTACAAGGGGTCGTGTTTCAGAGTGCGAAGGCATGGTGTGCCGGGCCGGTTTGATAGCGCAATCGGCTGACCTGGCGCTCCGGTTTCAAGAAGCCCACCACTGCGTCCCGGCTGTCCCGGCAGGCTGCCTTGTGCTCCATGTCCAGGAAATGCCCCGTGGCCTGGATCGTGCTGAAGCTGCTCTTCGCCACATGCTGGCCAAACAGCTTGGCATCCTGGGCGCTGGTGTACTCGTCCCATTCTCCGTTCAAAAACAGCACTGGAATGTCGATCTGCTTGGCGGCCTTGAGGTAGCACAGGCGATCACTGTTGAGCACATGGCTGATGTGAAAGTGCATCTGCCCATACTCGTGCTCGGCCAGGCTGCTCACGTGCTTGTAGTTGAAGCGCTTGAACAGCGACGGCAGGTGTTTGCCGATGGTGCTGTTGACCAGGTGGCCGACGCGGTCGCGGTCGAGGTTGCCGAGGTAGTCGACGCCGCGCTCCAGGTAGTCGCGCATGGGCGCGTTGATCACTGGGGAGAACGAACTGATTACGGCTTTTTCCACGCGACGTGGCCGGTGGGCGAGGGCGACCAGGGTGGCGGCACCGCCCCAGGAAAACGACAGTACATGTTCAGCGGCAAAATGGTCGATGAGTTCCAGCAGGATCTGGCCTTCGACTTCCTTCGTCAGCATCTGCTCATGGCGGTTATGGATTTTGGAGCGACCGGCGTAGGGCTGGTCGTACAAAACCACATTGAACTGCGGGTACAGGCTTTTCACGGTTTGGGCGAAGGATGCCGTGGTGGCCATGGAGCCGTTGACCAGGATGATGGTCTTTGCAGCAACGTCCGCGCGATAGAACTCCGTGTAAACCCGATACTGACCCTGTATATCCAACACAGCGATTTCTGGCCTCATGTCGTAAGACTCCTGGCAAGCGGGTAGGGCGCGCAGATCACTCTGCACGAGCTTTGTGACAGGTAGGCATACGCCTGGAAAAGGAGGGCCCATGTCGATCCGATGACGGCTGGCCGACGGCTGTTGTTGTGGCGGGCTGTTTGCCTGGACGGCCCGTAGATCAAGCGCGGGCGGGGCAAGGTGTTTCTTGGAGGTTATAGGCGACTCGCCAGTCATAATTGAACTGGTGATCCTGATTCAAGCAGTCGAGGCGGTACCTCGCAAGGTGACCTGGCGGTTTTTTGCTATCACCGGCTGAACGGTCGTCAGACCTGTCGGATTTCGTCGTGAGTCAGCGCCCGATACTCGCCCGGCGCAAGGGCCGCATCCAGCACCAGGGAACCCATGCGCTCGCGGTGCAGGCCGATCACCTTGTTATCAAAATGCCCGAACATGCGTTTCACCTGGTGATAACGCCCTTCGATGATGCTCAAGCATGCGCTTCTCGGCCCGAGCAATTCCAGCTCGGCGGGTTGGGTGGTCAGGTCTTCGAAGGCGAAGTAAATACCTTCGGCAAAGGTGGTTGCGTACTCAGGGCCGATAGCCTGTTCGGTCTCAACGAGGTAGACCTTGGGCAACTTGGTCTGTGGTTGCGTCAGGCGCCGCGACCATTGGCCGTCGTTGGTGATCAGCATCAGGCCGGTGGTGTTGAAGTCCAGACGGCCGGCAATGTGCAATTCGCCTTTGTCCGGCTCATCGAGTAAATCCAGAACCGTCGGATGTTGCGGATCAGAGGTGGCGCTCACGCACCCCCGGGGCTTGTGCAGCATGAAGTAACGCGCCGGTTTGCCTGCTTGCAGCACTTCATCGTCAACACACACGCGGCTGAATTCCCGCACCTCATGATGGGGATCGCTGACGGCCACGCCATCCACCGCCACACGCCGCTCAACCAACAGCAGGCGCACTTGCTTGCGATTGAAACGCGGCAGGTTACTGAGGAAACGATCCACCCGCATTACGTCGGCTCAACCCTACGCAACTGCTTTTCGACCTGGGCACAACGCGGGCACAGGCAGGCCTGGTTGCGCAGTTCATCGGGCAGGGCCTGGAGCACGGCCGGGTCGATGGTGACGCTGTAGCACCAGCAGGCCTGGTCGACCGTACGCGGGTCAGCCAGGCTGCAGTCGTTGCGTGCACCGCAGGCGGGACAAAGGGTGGGTGTGGTCATGGGCAGGTTCGGGCAAAGTTGCGGATAATCCCGGTAGGCCCTGTACGATACAGGGCCATCCCCGCCCAGGCTACTTAGAGCTGGAACTTGCTGACCAGCACGTTGAACGAAGTGGCCAGGCGCGACAGGTCCTGGCTGGAGGCGTTGGTCTGATGGGCGCCGGCCGCCGTCTGGGTAGACAGGTCCTGGATATTCAGCAGGTTGCGGTCCACTTCTCTAGCCACCTGGGCCTGTTCTTCCGAGGCCGAGGCGATCACCAGGTTGCGTTCATTGATCTTCGCCACGCTGGTGGTGATCCGTTGCAGGGCTTCGCCGGCGTTCTGTGCCAGGGTCTGGGTGTTGTTGGCCCAGGTCAGGCTCTTGTTCATCGCCGCGACGGCATCATCGGCGCCGGTCTGCACTTCACCAATCATCTTTTCGATATCGACCGTGGACGTCTGGGTGCGATGGGCCAGGGCGCGGACTTCATCGGCAACCACCGCAAAACCGCGACCTTGTTCACCCGCACGCGCCGCTTCAATGGCCGCGTTAAGCGCCAGCAGGTTGGTCTGGTCGGCGATGCCACGGATCACATCGATCACCTTGCCGATCTCCCGCACCTGCCCGGCAAGGTCTGCCACCGACTGCGTGGAGTCGTTGATCTCAACCACCATCGAGCTCATGCCGGACACCGCCTGTTCCACTTGCTGGCGACCCTCTTCGGCTTCGGTGGTGGCCTGGCGCGAGGCTTCAGAGGTCGAGACGGCGTTGCTGGCCACTTCGTCCACGGCGGCGGTCATCTGGTTGACGGCGGTGGCCGCTTGTTGGATTTCATCGTTCTGGCGGGTCAGGCCACGGCTGCTTTCATCGGTGACCGCACTCAGTTCTTCGGCGGCCGACGCAAGCTGGTCAGACGCGTTGGCGATTTCCACTAAAGTGCTTTTCAAGCCGCCTTGCATATCCGAGAGCGCCATCAGCAGTTGCCCGGCCTCGTCGGTGCGTTCGGTGATGATGGCTTGGGTCAGGTCACCCTGGGCGATACGTTGTGCGCTGGCCACGGCCTGGGCGATGGGACGGGTAATCAGGCGGGTGATCAACACGCCAATGGTCAGGGCGATGACGAAGGCCAGCACAATGCCGCTGATCATCCAGGTCAATGCGCTGCTGCGCAGTTCATCGGCGGCGGCGGCGCCTTCCTTGATCTGGCGGTTGTTGGATTCGACCATCACGCGGATCAGCTCGCGCGCCTGGCGGAAGAGTTCATTGTTGGTGGTATTGAGCTGGGTGCGGGCCTGATCGAGCTGGCCACCGTCGAGCAGCGCCATGATGCGGTCAGAGCTGCTGATGTAGGTGGGCCAGAGTTGGTCGAGTTTGTCGCCGGCTGCCCGTTCGTCGTCTTCCAGCGGCGTTGCGCGGTAGGTGGCGTACGCGGTCTGGCTGCGCTTGAGTTCCTGGGCGATATCCTGGCGCACACGGTCGCGATCCTGGGCGGAAACGTCACCGTTGCTGGCGTCCAGCAAGCGGTACAGGCCGCGGTTATGGGCCACCAGACCGTTGAGGGTGGCGGCTGTGGTGCTCACCGAGACCAGGTTGTTGGAGAACGTCGATTCCAACGCCGTGGACAGGCGAACCACGCCTTTGATGCCCAGCAGGCCGACCCCCAGGGTGACCAGCGCGCACAGGAGGAATGAGAGCAGCAGTTTGGTTGATATTTTCATGAGTCAGGTCCAGGCAGGGTAGCGAAGGGTGCACGCTAGAGCCTCCCTGGCTCTTGGCGATGTCATTGTGACATCATCGCAATTGACAAAGTTGCGAGCCAGATAAATTTACTGAATCGATAAAGCTTGCGCAGATGTATCAACCTATTACGAAAACGCACCAGATTCGCTTTTTGATGTCAGATATTTCGTCATTCAATGAAAGTTGAATGCCGCCCTCCAGCGTCGCTGGAGGCGCTCTTCCGCGGTCCAGGAGGCCGCCATGTATCGACGACTGCTGCTCAGCGCTTTACTCGGTCTGACCCTTTCCGCTTGTGTGCCCTACTACGATGGAGGCCAGAGCTACTATCGATCCGAGGTCTACACCTCACCGGCGCCGGTGTATTACTACGGGGGCGGCTCGGTGTATCCATACCGCCGTGACTACTACCCCGCGCCGCGCTACTACGCACCACAACCGCGTTACTACTCGGCCCCGCGTTATTACCAGCCGGCGCCACGCTACTACGGGCCGCGTGCCGGTTATCGGGCGTACCCGAACCAGGGCTGGGGCGGAGGGCATTGGGGTAATGGGGGTGGGCACGGTCGCGGTTCCGACCATGGAGGTGGCCGCGGCGGTCACCGTTGACGGGCCTGTACGGCAAGCGGCGCATGAAGCGCCGCTTTTTTTATGGGCGCAGCCGTCAGTAATCGGACAGGTCCGCCAGCGGGTGGCGACCTTCCCACGCCTTGTCGAAGTGAGCCTGCACCACCGCCTCAGGAATGGCGTTGATATCCGGCCAATGCCAATGGGGCGCCTGGTCCTTGTCGATCAACCGCGCACGCACCCCTTCGCTGAATTCAGGATGACGGCAGCAATTGAGGCTCAGGGTGTATTCCATCTGGAACACCTCGGCCAGGGACAGGTGCCGGGCGCGCTGGATCTGTTCCCACACCAGATGGGCGGTCAGTGGGCAGCCTTCGCTCAGCGTCTTGCCGGCACGGCTGAACAGGGGGTCGGCATGCTCACTCAGCAGGCTCAAGGCGCGCCAGGCACACCGCACATCGCCTACATCCAGCCATTCGTCGATCTGCGTCCGGCGCGGTAACCACTGTGCTTCGGGTTGCTGACCGGCGGCTTCCTGGGCCAGCGCCTTGAGCAGGCTGTTGAGCTGCATCGAGGTCTGTTCCTGCCAGTTCAGCTGCAACAGGCCATCAAGCAGTTCGTCCTGCTGGTCGTCCCGCAGGAAGCGGTCGGCCAGGCCCAGGTCCAACGCGTCACGCCCGTTGATATGCGCACCGGTCAGGCCGAGGAACAACCCGAGCTTGCCCGGCAGGCGCGATAGGAACCCACTGGCGCCGACGTCCGGGTACAGGCCGATACTGATCTCCGGCATGGCCAACCGGCTGCTCGGCGTGACAATACGCACCGCCGCACTTTGCAACAGGCCCATGCCGCCGCCCAGCACGTAGCCGTGGCCCCAGCAAATCACCGGTTTCGGGTAGGTGTGCAGGCGATAATCCAGGCGATATTCCGCCGCAAAAAACTGTGCCGCCAGCGCCGGCACCACGCCTGGCTGCTCGCGGCAAGCCTGCGCCAGGCTGCGCACTTCGCCACCGGCGCAAAACGCCTTGGGGCCGTTGCCGCGCAGCAGCACACAGACGATGTTCGGGTCTTTGGCCCAGGTGTCCAGGCGTTCGCTCAACGCGAGGATCATCGGGTGGGAAAGGGCATTGAGGGACTTTTCAGCGTCGAGGCTGGCGATGCCGATGCGGGCACCGTCGCTGCCGGTCAGCTCTTCGAAGTGCAGGTTCATCTTGACCTCAATCGAGAAGGTGAAGGATGAGTATGATCGCTTCGCAGGAAAGTGCGGGTGGTGTGTCAGATCAATTGACAAGCGGGGTCGGCTTTCCTAGGGTTCGCCTCATTCTTTTTGACAAGACCCTTCAACCATGACCGAAGACGACCGTATCAAACTCGAACCCAGCTGGAAACACGCCCTGCGGGATCAGTTCGAGCTGCCGTACATGGCCCAGTTGCGCGAGTTCCTGCGCCAGGAACATGCCGCCGGCAAAGAGATCTACCCGCCCGGCCCGCTGATTTTCAACGCGCTCAACTCCACGCCGCTGGACAAGGTCAAGGTGGTGATCCTCGGCCAGGACCCGTACCACGGCCCTGGCCAGGCCCACGGCTTGTGCTTCTCGGTGCAACCGGGCATCCCGACGCCGCCATCGCTGCTCAATATCTATAAAGAGCTCAAGCGCGACCTCAACATCGATATCCCCAACCACGGCTGCCTGCAAAGCTGGGCCGACCAGGGCGTGCTGATGCTCAACACCACCATGACCGTCGAGCGCGCCAATGCCAACGCCCATGCGGGCAAGGGCTGGCAGTTCTTTACCGATCGGATCATTGAAGTGGTCAGCGAGCATCAGCCGCACCTGGTGTTCCTGCTGTGGGGTGCCCATGCCCAGGGCAAGCAGAAGCTGATCGACGCCACCAAGCACCTGGTGCTGACCTCGGTGCACCCGTCGCCGTTGTCGGCGTATCGCGGGTTTTTGGGTTGCGGGCATTTCAGCCGTACCAACAAGTTTCTTGAGCAGAATGGCGAAACGGCAATTGATTGGGTAGTGCCTTCCAAGTGAACGTGAGCTGAGGGGCGACGAGGTACCTGTCAAGTTCTACAGTATCCATCATTCACTGTTGAGCATTTAATGAAGGTATGGCCTGCCCGCTAGGTGCTTCCTTTCGGGGTAGTCGGTGCCGCTCATTTTTGCTCAAGGAGAGTGGATATGTCTGATAGCCAATTGCCCGAGACTCCTGCGGAATGCTCTGAGCCGCGAGCCTTGAAATGGTACTCGCCGAGTGCGCTGCAAAATGCGCCTCGCGTTCTGGTGATGCCTGAGTTCGCTGATACTTTGACTCTGAACCCGGACGAGACGTCGCACACCTTGCCGCTGGAGTTTCACGAAGCGCCGTTGCGAGTAACGATCCCTAGTGTGTGGCCCTTCAACGAGGCCAATTTTCCTGGGCAAGTGACGCTGGTCGAGTTTCTCTGGGACAACGGGCCAACAGCAGTTCTCAGCGTTACTATTAACAGCCCTTACGACCCCGATACGTATTTCCCCCATACTTGGTCACTGCCGAGCTTCCTGACAACAAGCGGTGGGGTGCATCGCGTGCACTATCGCGTGTCGAGCCAACTCATCGCGCCTATTAACTCGTTCGGCTCATTTGTAAACGTTGATAAAACCCGCCCAAATTCCGGTAACCCTGAATCCAAGTTGCTTGTTGATGCGGATGTGCTCTCAGGCGGGCTGACCCAGGATTACCTCGATCTGCATAATGGGGTCCCGGTGGAAGTGGTACGCCCCGCTGATCTACGTATCGATGAGGTCTACAGGTTTTTCTGGGGGCATCTACCTAATCTCACCCCGGCCGGGAAACTGACGGTCAACGATGCCCACGTTGCGGGTGCCCCGCTGCTTTTTACCTTTGATAAAGACCTTGTGCAGAATCTTGGAGCAAACCCGGTCTATGTTTCGCATCAACGCACGGACCGTGCTGGCAATGTGGGAGAGTTTTCTGAGGTTGAGACGGTCGCAGTCGACTTGACCCCCCTCCCGAACCTGCCTCGCCCAGATGTGCCACTGGCGGATGTTGATGGTGTGATTCTATTGAACGATGCATGGGCACCCACGATCATCAGCATACCCCGAATCATTGATGCGCAACCTGACGACAGGCTTCGAATTTTCTGGAACACATTGTCTTTACCACCCATCACCATTGGCGCGGGCCAAGTCTGGCCCCTTACAACTTCAGTCCCTTGGGACATTGTTTCATCGGGTGGCTTTCAGGCGCGCCACCCTGTGCGGGTACGCTACGTATTTACCCGTTGTTCTTCGAGCAAACCCTCGCCGGACAATTTCTTTGAAGCTGACTTGACGGTGGCCGGGCCAGACCCTGCCCCTAACCCGATCAATCCTGCACTTGAGAGTGTCACTGTGCTGGGGGGGGGGGTAACAATATTGTGACGCTGGATGATGCCCCTGGCCCGGTTCCTGTGAGAGTGCGGCTCTCTGCCGACTTTGAGCCCGGTGAACGTCTGAGCCTGTTCTGGGGAGGAGACGCTGCGTTTGCCGATGATCACGTGGTACAAGTCGGTGAGCCAGGGCAAGACCACATTTTCCACGTGAAGTGGAATACGATCCTGGCAGCGGGGTCCAACTTAGCCCTGCCAGTGTATTACTGGGCGGATAATGGCATAAATCAGCAACGCAGCCTGGCAACGCCAGTCCGTGTTTCCATTGTGAAAATTATCGGTTTGAAAAACCCCAAAGTACTTAATACCAATCCACAGCCAGGATTCATTAGTTGCGCGAGTGATCCGGCACCAGCCGACGCAGTGCTTGTGGGCGTTGATTGGGATGAGGACCACTTTGATGTTGGGGACACGCTGAGGCTGCACTGGGCAGCCTATCCCACCTTAACGGGGGCCGGGACAGCTTTCCCCGAGACAGTAAAATACTTTGATATAGAACTGATCGATGGTCATCAGCACACAGGTGTGGAATTTACTGTCGGTCCGTTCAACCCTTTGATTACAAGGCCAGGTCTTGTCAGCCCAAAGGGAGCCTCTGCAGTTTTCTACTATGAATTACGCAAAACGACTGGCGCACAGGGGGAATCTGATACTGAGTGGACGCGTATTGATCTTTACCGGCCGACCGGGGGGACATGCCTTGTGCCCATGGGGGAATAGAGAGGGCTTATTGGGCTTTAGTGGGTCGATTGTTTAATGCCAGTCAGTATGAGTGACTGGCATTTTTTTTCGACAAGTAGTGATTTTACGTTTGCAGGTGGCTGGGAAGGCAAGAGCAGGTGAGTGAGGTTTTATATTGTTTTTATATGTTGGTTATTTTTTTAAGTGTTTTCGGCTATGGAAGGTACTTGTTTTAGGGGTAAGCACACTTTGGTGTTTTTGCTACCTGTCAAGGTTGACAGGCTGTGCATAGGTGTTTTCGGGTGTTTAATTACACTGTTCTCTTTGGGTTTAAAGGCCCAGGGTGGATGGACTGACCGGCATTGTTTAATGGTCGAATTCAGTTAACCCTATTTGCGTAGAGAGTGAACAGCCATGCTGACTTCATCGAAAAAAAACGCTAAAAAGAAAAAAACTGGCAATGAAGAAAAAACGGATGCCCAACCGAAAAAGCTCAAGGCAAAAAGTGTTTTTGCTTCGCGCAGGGCAAAGACCTATTCGCCTCGCAGGGCGCCTATTCTTATGCCGGCGGCAATTACAAATGCAATGCCGCCTGTCGCGGGGGGGCAAGTTAACTTGCTGTCTCGTGAGACGCTTTATGCTGAGGGCGCAAAGTTAGAGGTGCCGCTATGGGACAATGCCGCTGAAATTCCGACGACTTTTGACAGGTTGGTTGTCTATATCAATAACGTGCCGCGTGATCCTATTCTGCTCGAAGGCCCGATTGAATCGAGATACACCTGGCCCTATGAAATCGTTATCCCTGAAAATGAACTCGGTGCAGCAGGTGTCAAGACGGTTAGATATGAAGTGACTTACGCGACTGCTGGTATGGACAGTTCCGCGAAAAGCTTGCAATTTACCGTGGTTCGCACAGATCCGAATGCCAACGTTGCTCCGGCCCAACTCATGCTTCCAACCTGGGTAACTTCAAACAATAATACGATCTCCAGGGAAGGCTTGGGTGCTAATGGGAATATGGTCAGCATGGTGTTCACGCCCCCGATTGATCGTAATATCGGCGACTTCTGTGATTTTTTTCTGGACTACTTTGACGCGGATCCATTTAAGTCAGCGCCGATTTCGATCGGTGGGCCTGTGAGTATGTTTATTACAACGGCTGAGCTTGAAGTGAGAGGTGGTGGGAATTATTATTTTACCTATGCGTATGGGAATCGTGCGGGTTTTACCTCACCTAAGGCTACCTTGCTACCCGTACGAGTGTCGCTCGTGCCAGCACCTGGAGCATTGCAGGATCCTATTGTTTCGGCAGACCCACTGACCAGGAAGCATGCGCAGGAGGATAATGCGACTATCACGATTCGTAGTTACGACAATGCACAGGTTGATGATGAGATTCAGACACTGTTCAATGGCCGGCTAATTACCCATAAGTTGATGGATACCGTATTTAATAAGGTTGTTAGGATTCCATGGGAAGTGCTGTTTTTTGGTGGTGATACTGTACCTTATACTGCCGATGTCAGGTATAGGATAGTGCGCGATAATATTCCTACGCCGTACTCAAATACCGTCAGTGTTGAGGTTGATCTTACCTCTGCTGGCGGTGATCCCGGCGGTCCAGGACCGGTCAATGATAACCTGGATCCTCTACAACTTGAGTCCTCTCAAGGTGAGATTGATGAAATTATCGATCCTGACAACGTGGGCGAAGATGCGACGCTTACATTTGATACTTACAGTAACGTTGCGCTCGGTCATCGGGTTCAAGTGTATTATGACGGGGTTCCCGTGCTGATGCCAGCTTATACGGTTGTGCAAGAAGATATTGATCGGGGTAGCTTTGAACTTACACTTTTGTGGTCGTTCATTGATGCTGGTAAAAATGGCGACAAGACGGTGTTTTATGAGTTGAATAATGGCTCGAATGATACGATTATTCGCTCGCCCGCAACCACCGTAACAGTTGCGCTGTTTTCTATTGAAGATTTGAGCGTTATAAACTTTACAGAGTCTGTGGCTTTAGGCCCTTATCGTTCGATCAGTTGTCTGCAAAAACCTCAAACCGGTATTCTGCTTGATCTCAAGGATCCAGTTAATATTAAGGCTGGTGATAAGATAACGATTTATTGGCTTGCTTATGGGCCGGATGACTACTTCTCTACGACGCCCCTTCCGGAAACAGCCGGCGATTTTGATATTGATGTTACAGCGGATCATAGTAATCCTGGGCATCCTGGCGAGACGTTACGCGTGCCCTTTCCCACCTATATCCAGCCTGTGAGGAAGGGCAGCATCGAGGTCTATTACGAGCTCTTCAAACCTGACGGTATTACCAAAGGTGAGTCCGACGTGTCTCATTGTTTGTTGACGAGGTATCAAGGCGACTCAACACTCTGTGGGCCGGTTCTCTGGAAAGACGATCTGGAGAAAGGAGCGGGTAAAGCCAAGAAAAAACGCAAGTAATCAAGGTTCCGTGCGCAGCCGCCCATGTTTCTGAAGCATGGGCGGCTTTTTAATATTCTGCCTATAACGGGACTCGCTGTGTTTCGCCAAGTCCATCAGCGCTGCGTAATGGAGTGGAGACAGCATCTTTTATAAGGAAAGTCCTACAGGGGTGTGGATTTAGCCTACATGATCCTCCCTCGGTCGTCGGTAGTCTTTGCGCCTCTGAAAGCCTGAGTCGATACGTTTTGTAAATCGCCTGGCTTTTTCAGTCTATTTGACGAGAGGACATTCCGTGATTACCAAACGCTTTCGCTATTCCCGTTTAGCCGCCACTATCAAGGTGCTTGCTCTGTTGCCAATCTCGCTGGCAGCAACCGATGCCATTGCCCGTGATGTCTACGGCAACGAAACAATCGATTCGACTACGGCCAATGATTTTTACGTTATCAAACCCGGTGCCCATTTGACTGCTAACGGGGCGACGATGGTCTATGCCGAGGCCCGTGATGCTGAATTCACGATGAACGGCGGCCATGTTGTGGCCAGCACTCAAAATGGTTTGGCGCTCTATAACACTCGGGCGACCATCAACAACGCTGATATTTCCAGCTCGGGAGCGGTGGGCCTGGTCGTTGGGTTCAGTGATAGCAAAGGCTCGGTTGTTGTGGTTAATGACAGCACTATCAAAGGTGCGACCCAAGGCGTCACGTTGAGTGCGCTCAGCGACTTGACGCTCAATGGTACTCAAGTGGAGGGTGGGAACTTCGGCCTTCTGGCGTACGGTGGTCAACTGACGACTCACGCAAGCTCCATAAAGGGCGGCACCAACGGCATTTTTGTCGCTCGCGATGGGTTCCGTGACCCAGCTGCGCTGAACCTCGATCAAACCGAGGTTGTGGGAGAAACCGGTGCGGCGATTGTGGTGGGGGTGCCCATCACTGCCCAAATCAATGTCACCAATGGCTCAACCCTTGTGGGCGGCAACGGTAATATGTTGGAACTGACCAATGGTGGCTCGGCCAACATGTCGGTCAACAACAGCAACCTGGCCGGCAATATCCAGGTAGGCAGCGGCAGTGCCCTGGACCTGAACCTGGATTTCGCCGCCATGAAAGGCGACATCATCAACAACGGCGGCACTGCCAACGTGGGCCTGAACAACGGTGCGATCCTGACCGGTCGCCTGGAAAACGTCGACAAGCTGTCGGTCAACAGTGACGCCACCTGGGTGTTGGTGGATGGTCAGGATGAGCTCAAGGAACTGTCGATGAATGGCGGTAACGTCAAGTTCGGCGATTCGGATGCGTTTTACCAACTGAACGTGACGAACCTGAATGGCACCGGCGGTACCTTCATCATGAAGGCGGATTTCTCGACGTTGACCGGCGATTTCCTCAACGTCACCGGTACTTCCTCCGGCGCGCACCAGTTGTTGATCGCCAGCACCGGTGCTGACCCGTTGTCCGATGATCGTTTGCATGTCGTGCGCACTGCCGATGGCGGTGCGAGCTTCAGCCTGGTCGGTGGTCGTGTGGACGTCGGTACCTATTCCTACGGACTGGTCAGTGACAACCGCGACCACGATTGGTACCTGGACCCGGACAATAAAGTCATCAGCCCGAGCACCCACTCTGTACTGGCTCTGGCCAACGCGGCGCCGAGCGTGCTCTACGGTGAAATGACCAACCTGCGTACCCGTATGGGTGAGTTGCGTCACAGCGATGGCAAGTCCAGCGGCTTGTGGAGCCGAACGTACGGCAACAAGTTTGAAGTGAACAACCGCGATAAAGGTGTGCAGTACAACCAGGTACAGCGTGGTTTCACCCTGGGTGCCGATGTACCGTTGTCCGGTGGCGACGGCCAATGGCTGGCAGGCTTCCTGGCCGGTCACAGCACCTCCGACCTGGACCTGAACCGTGGCAGCAAAGCCACCGTCAACAGCTACTACGCCGGTGGTTACGCCACTTGGCTGGACGCTGAGAGCGGCTTCTACTTCGACGGCGTGCTCAAGTTCAACCGCTTGCACAATGAGTCCAACGTGGCGATGAGCGACGGCAGGAAAGCCAAGGGCAACTACACGCAAAACGCAGTGACTGCTTCGGCAGAGGTGGGCCGCCACATCAAGCTGGACGACGGCTTCTTCGTGGAACCTTACGGCCAGTTGGCCACGGCGATCATCCAGCGCCAGAGCTACGAGCTGGATAACGGCCTGCAAGCCAAGGGCGCGCGTACTGCTTCGGTGGTGGGCAAGGCCGGTGTGACCGCCGGGCGTGATATCCAACTGGACGGTGGCAGTGTGCTGCAGCCGTACTTGCGGACTGCCGTTGCCCATGAGTTCAACCAGAGCAACAAGGTGTCGGTGAACGGCAACAGCTTCAACAACGACTTGTCGGGTACTCGGGTTGAAATAGCAGCTGGGCTGGCCATGGCCGTGTCGAAGAACTGGAAGGTCCACGCCGATGTAGAGCGCAGCATGGGCAAGAGCGTCGACCAGCCGTGGGGGGTGAATGTGGGGGTGCGGTATGACTTCTAAGATCGTATAGACTCACCATCTGTAAAAAAGCCCCGTATCTTTTGATACGGGGCTTTTTTATTTGCGGTGTCCCGTCCTGGGCGGGCTGGAATTGTAGAGTACAGTCATAGAGAGGGTCACAGGTCGACCAACGCAATGGTACTTGATCGGAGGTTTGAGACTAGCAGACGCTTGCCGTCGGGCGTTACTTGTAAATATTGGGGGCCGTTGAAGCCGCTTAGTGTGTTCACAAGTTTCGGTTGGTCTTCTGAGGTGTCGAAGATGTGTACTTTATCAGTGCCGTGCTCTGTTAAATAAAGTCGCGCCTCAAAAGGGTGAGTGGCTACTCCTACAGCGTTGTTAAAGCCTTGATCTATATTTATTATAGTGTTGAGCAGGCGATCAAAGGTGCCCACGTTAGAGCCCGACGCGTAGTAGCCTTTATTGTCGGTGTTGGAGAAGGCAATGTCGCTGACAGGAAGGGAGAAAGGTGCATTGGAAATGAATACGTCTGCGTTTGTATCGAATCGACGTATCCCCCAAGAGCTTTGCCTGGTGTAAACGATATTTTCGGGCGATATCCAGAGCCGGTCAACTATCGACGAGGTGTTCGTAGTAATGTATTTTTCAACGTTGCCGGTTTGTGTATTGATTTTTGTTATTTCATAAAGAATATAACCGCCATTGTTGTAGTAGGTTGAAACGTAAGCATAAGTGCCTGTGCCGTTGATTCTGGTAATACCATATGGCGTTCTGTAGTTTAGCCAAACGCGTTGAAGAAGAGCGTAGGAGGCGGTGTCGTAAGCCTTAACGTAATTATAGTTTGATGCGATGCCTGCATTTTCTGTTATTAAAAGCTTAGTGCCGTCATTGTTTAAGGAGATTCCCCAGCAATTCGGCGCTTGTATTGTATTTACGACCCGTGCTTTTTCTATATCAATAACACTCACTGTTTTTGAGATGTAATTGAATACAAACGCAGTTTTGCTGTCTTTAGTTATTACAGTATGGTGCTCGCCGGCACCCACAGTGATGTGTGTTGACACCACAGGCTGGCGATTAATCCTGTAAGCAACCGACTTCAGCTTGATCGCACTGTGTTCATTCCCCGTTTCGTCAAGTGAAACACTCGCGTCGACGGTCACAGTAGCGCCGTTGGCTAGCCCTTTCAAATAGGAGTCATGTATCAAGTCATGCGTACGCTGTGCCGTAAACTCGGCGGCGCTCACCTTGATGCCTTGGCGCAGGAACAAGTCGGTAGAACTTTTCAGGTGAATGAAAACCGCTTGTTGCCGATTGAAGAAGGGCCACGCCTTGACCTCCACAGAGTTCGACTGGCTGGTATCGATCACGCCCCCGGTTGCTTCCGGTACGCTGGCCAGATCAAGGGTTTGCGCAGGCAGCGCATCCACGTTAACGGTCAGTGCAGGCGACTTAAAAACCTCGCCGTTACGCAGCACTTCAACATACGCCGTGAAGAACTCACCCACATAAGCCGCGACAAAGTTACTGAGCCAGGCAAACGTGATGTAGTCATGCCCCGCATCTGGAACACCAGGCTTAGGTGTTATAGCGGGCGTACCCAGGCCTGTCTTGCCCTGTATCACCAGTGTCACAAGGTCTGTGGCCAGCATCGCGTATTTGATCCTGAACGTGACCGTACGAGGGGAAGGCGTCCAGACGTGCAGCGGGTTAAGTTGTGTGAAGCAAGGTGACACGTAGGTGCCTTCGAGCAGACTCGGGCACTCGGTGAGTTTTAATTTCGCGCCTACATTGACGATCAATGGCAGGGATTTGAGCGGAGTATCGGTAGGCAGTGTCCTGACTTCCCAGTGAATTTTCATGGTGCCGTTTTTGTTTGCCAGCACAATAGCGCGTGGAATCGTGAAGTACAGCACAGAGCCAAACCAGATGGACGTTACTAACAGCCACGGGGTGGTGAAACTGCCACCGGGGTTGCTGCCAATGGCAACACATCGCACCTCGTCGTTCAGGGCAATGCTTGAATGTGGATGGACAAGCGCCTGCAGGTTGCCTTTGCTGACGAGCTCGTCAAACACATGTTCAGGCGGTGGTACTTGGTTTGATGTGGGAGGGGGCTGTGCCACCGTAATATCACCCACGGAGACGGTCGCTGATTTCGAGGGGTTCTTGGTGTCGTTATTGATCACGTAATACGTCTTGAAATAGGAACCCTCCAGAGGGGCGAATGTGCTTTGGTAGTCCAGAAAGAAATCGACTGGTCCATCAGCCACGATCTCAGTGAATGTCGCATACACAGGGTCGCCGCTGAGGTCCACGCCTTCGACGACCAGGTCGAGCTTGCCCCCGGGCTTCTGTCCGGAGGAGGGCACAGTTATTTCTACTGGATCGGTACCTAGCGGCAGGACTCCGCCCACGAGCCCGTGGACGAGGGGGGCTGGCAGACTGTTGTCGACCGGTGTGCCTCGCATGCTGTATATGACGGCATTGGAGCGAGCGTTCACTACACCCATCCGCAGCCGGGCGTAGGTAATGAACAAGCGGCCGCCCGTAAGTTTTTTGGCAAACTCCAATGGCAGGGGAACGTAAATGCGCACCACGTTGGGCTGTAGCACGTCAGCTGTTTCAGTATGTTTGAGGGTCTCACCTGTTGCGGTCAGCCCGAGATAGGTGACAACTATCTTGTCGTCCTTAAGCCAATTGTAATTTTTGATCGGTATTTCCAAGTCCAAGTTTTTCGATTGTGCACCTATATCAATGAAGTATTCGTTTAGATCCTCGTCGAGTTCGGATTGAGGTACATATCCCTCAGGCAGCAACTGGCCGGAGTTCCCGTCTATGGTGTTATCTATGTACCGTGGAACTGAAAAGCCGATGGATTGATTGCCTGCCTTGTCTCTTACAAACCATTCAAGAATGTTTACACCGAGCGTTACCAGCAACCAAGTGCCGTAGTTGATAGTGATAGAGATGGGCGCGTCGCCGGTGGCTTCAAAGTGAGTGACTGTATGGGGGACGAGCACACCGCCGATACTCACGTAGATCACATCACCCTCTTTGCGGTGGTGCACCGAATCCACCAGCGAATTCACCGGGTATTTCTCAATGAGTATTTTGATGCCTTGTTGAGCGGCGGCCGCGGTGATGATGCCGAAGGCTTCGATGTTGGGGTCTTCGAAGCGGGGACGCGCCAGGTTTTCATTGATGAGGGGGGTGCTGACCTGTGGGTCAACGCCCCCCGGCTCTTTTTGGTCTACCCAGATGCTCAAGACTTTGGTCTCGTCCGTGACGCCGCTCAAGCGTTTGACGAAGCCTTGCAATGTGTTGTTAGCCTGGTCGATAAACCGAGCGGAAGCAATCCTCAGGGTAATGTCCTTGCCGATTTTTGCATCATCATCGGTGACGGTGTAGTGGGCGACGATCTCACCATTGAGCTTAACCGTGACAAAGTCATTCTCTGCCTGTTCGAACCAGGCATAGAGGATGTAGATGACGCCGAGTGCGCTGACCGTCAAGGCGGCTTTGTTAAGGGCGCCGTCGGTGCCAGGTATGGGGGTGAGGTTGGGAATATAGGGGGTCAGATCCGCGAATCGCAGCTGAGTTGAAGGTAGCCTTTGAGTCCCGGGAGGGCAGCCGCCCATCGGGCGGCGGTCAGGTAGGCGTCCTACAGGTGTTTTGTTGGGTTTTTTACGCGGTACCGTCGCCACGCAGCCGTAGGGTAAGGCGGGGGGAGGGTTATGACCGTCTCCTGTAGGCAGGCAGTGACAGGGGAGGGACGACGGGGGATTGTGATCATGGGTCATGACGGGATACCTGTCTGGTTTTCAATCAAGGGTGCGACCGTGATCCACTGTTGGATAAAGTCGCTGCCTCGATTCAACGCTCCCTCTCATTCAGTGCCTAGCTGTGAGAAATGACAGTACCGACCAGCGGTATTCTCGGCTCACAGCACCACCACCGACACCGTGTTATTACGCGCATTGGCCACATAGGCATAGGTGCCGTCCGGTGACACCACCACGTCTCGTGGCTGACTGAACCCCGCATAGGCGCCGATCACGTTCTGAGTCCGCGTATCCATGAGGGTCAGCAAGTCGGCGCCGCTTTGTGTGATGTAGGCGCGCTCCAGTTTCGGGTGAAAGGCTACGCCATATGGGCGTTGCAGACCGCTCAAGGTCTGGCTGATTTGCAGCGTTGCGGTATTGCCGATCAACACTGTGCCTCGGTCGGGCTGGGTGATGTAGATGCGTTGCAGCAGGGGGCTGTGGGCGATTTGCTGGGGCTGCGAGACGATGTTCACTTGGCTGAGCTGGGCGTTGTTCGCCAGGTTGATGGCCCGCCAGTCAAACGCGCCGGCGATATGCGCGCGGGTGCCATCCGGGCTGATGGCGATGGCGCTGGGCCGGGTGGTTGTCACGCGGCTTACCACGTTGTGGTGGGTCGTATCGAAAATCACCATCTCTGAGGCGCCGTTGTCCGCTACATACAGGCGTGTGCCCGTCTTGTTCAGCGTGAGCCCGTGCACAGTGGTGAAGCCTGTGAGCGTGTGAAGGGTTGAATAGTCCTGCGTGCTGATCACGCGAACCGGTGTATTGGCGGCACTGCTGTTATCCGATACGTACAAGCGGCTGCCGTTGGGGTGCAGGGCCAGCCAGAGCGGTGAGCCTATGTTTGTAATCGTGTGGATGACCCGGTAGTTCTGTGTATCGATCACCGCCACGGATTTGGGTGTGGTGGTTTGGGTCACGTAAAGTCGCGTGCCGTCGGCACTGAGTGCCAGGTTTGTGGGCGTTCCGGCTGCGCGGATATTGGCCATGACCCCCTTGGTATTTTCGATGCGGTAGCTGACGGTTCCCAGCTTGACCGCGAAATCTTTATGCGCGCTGCCGTTGAGTGAAACGCGGGTCTCCACTGTCAGCGTACTGCGGTTGGGGAGCGAGCGCAGATAGGCTGCAGGCAAGCTATGTTCCACGCGCTTGGCCGCGAACTCTGGCGCACTCAGTGGCGTGCCCTCCCGTAAAGGCAGGTTGGCGACGCCATTGATGTCTATCCACACCGGCTGCCCGCTGCGCATGAAGGGCCACTCCAGCACCCGCACGCTGTGGGCTTTGCTGACATCAATCGCACCCGCCAGTGCCTGCGGCACGCTGACCCGGTCGAGGTGTTGAGCCGGCAGTGTTTCTACCGTGAGGCCCAAGATTTGCGATGAAGTGCTCGCACCACCTCGGGTGACGATATAGGACACGCTGGCCTGCCGACCGAGGTTGGCGGCAATCACTTGGTTGGACAGTGAGAAGTCGACATGACCGAGCGCTGGGTCGGCAGGTTTTGGCGCGATCACCGGCGTGCCCAGGCCGAATGTACCCTTGAAGATCGGCTGGATATCGTCTCCCGGCAACATCGGGTAGCGTACGCGCAGGGTGGCTATCGGTGCCAAGGGCGGCAGCACATGCAGGGGGTTCAACGTTGCTGTCGCGGGGCCGGTGACAGTGCTTTGCAGGATCAATGGCACGTCCAGTTGCAACACGCTCCCGACCTTCATCACCAGCGGTTGTGAATACAGCGTGCGCAGCCCGGGGCGTTCGAGGGTGTAGTAGATCCGGGCAGAACGGTTGAGGTTGGCAAGTACGTAGATGCGCGGGACTACAAACATCAAATCCTCGCCGAGCCAGGCGTCGGTGATCAGCCGCCGCATGGGGGGCGCACTGCCGCCCAGTGCGCTGCCTTCGAAGTACAGCACCACCGTTGTGCCCCGTACAAATGCCGCGTGCCACCTGACAGTGACATTGGCATTGGCGCGGGAGATGTCTGGGTCAAAGGTCGGGTCGGGTTCCGGCGCCTGGAGCACCTGGACCTTGGGCAACGCCACCATCGGCTCGCCGACCAGCAGGTTCAGGTCCTTTGAGGCGGGGCGATCTCCGAGCAAGTTGATGTAGTAATAGAGGCGCAGCGTGCCGCTTTCCAACTGGCGAATCTTACCGTCCTGGCCGTTGGCAAGATCGAAACTGATGTCCCCTGTGCCCGCTGGCAGGCGATGTTCCTCATAAAACCCATGGCCGTTGGCATACTTGCCGTCCAGTACCAGGGTCACGCAATCGTCGGGGTGTTGGCCCATGTAAGAACGGACTATGACGCTGACGGGATCGGTCAGCGGGTTGAGGACGCCATCGTTGGCTGCCGGCACTTGGGGCGCGTCCAGCTCGGTATCAACCGGCGTACCGGTTATCTGGATGAAGGCGTTCTCCGAAGGCACGCCAGGTTGACCTGGGCGAAGGCGCTCATAACTGAGTTGAATCAAGGCGCCTATCAGTAAACTCAAGTCTGCGTTTGGCCATGCAATATCGAGGTACTGGATAGCGGTTGAACCAACAGGGGTGCTGTAGATTTGCTCCACTTCCACCCCGGTCAAGGTACGCCCCCTGAGGCTGGCCCGAAGCGTGTCGCCGCTGGCCCAGCCTTTACCGGCTATGGGGAATCGCAAGGTTGCGCTCTTACCTGCGAGCTTGTCCGCATCCAGTGTGCCGCTGGGCGCCTCGACGATATGCCCTGAGTCCAGTAGTTTTTCGTTTGGATTAAGACGTACCTCGAGCATTTGTGTCGGCGAGCGACCGGGCGCGTAGTTACCCACTTCGTCCAGTACGTCATAAGCGCAGGCATGGCGGCCGCTGCCAATCTTCAGCCAGGTGCCGTAATTCACCGTCAGCGTGATCGGGTTGCGATGGCTGGCCTGGCCTTCGGTGACAGGGTGCTCGACGACTTCACTGCCGATGATCAGCCGGATCCGGTCGCGCACTGCGCGGTGGGTATTGGCGGGCAAGGTGGTGTCGACCGGGTAAAAACCGATGCTGACCGCAACACCACGCTGGGCTGCCGTCGAATCAATGAGGGTCTGGGCGGGTTGTGGGCGCGGCAGGTGCTCGTTGACCCAGGGCGGTGCCACGATGGGCTCGTTACCGGTCGGTGCCACCCGGTCGACCTTGAGGCTCAGGCGTTGGGTTTCCTCACGGCGTGAATCCAGGTGTGTGACAACAATGTAAACAGGCCCTACTGTTCCATCCGACAGGCGTGCCAAGGGGATACGCAAGACAATCGCTTTCTCCTCACGGGCTTCCTGTGCCGTGACCGTATGGGTATCGACCGGTATGTCGGGGTTGGCGCAGATCAGCGCGATGAAGTCGCCTTCGGCCTGGCTGGCATAGCTTCTCAAGATGCAAATAAGCCCGTCGTTGCCATGGGACTCGAGCAAGGCTTTGTTGACGCCGCCGCTAAAGCCGACCACCGGGACTTTCAACCCGGGAATATACGGTGCCAGTTGAGCGACAGAAGGGCGGACATTTCGTGCTGGGCGCATGATGATTATCTCGGGCTAGAGGGCGCGAGATGAGTTAGAGCACGTAGGAGGGGAGCGCAACAACTGTGAGATTTGACAGTTCAGACCAGCGGCCGTGGCGCGTTGTCAGCCACGCTCGCCTCGGTCAGGGTTGACGGTTCCAATGCCGAAACAACGGTTCCGCCAGAAACAACACAAATAACAACCGCATCACCTGCATCGCCGTCACCAGTGGCACCGACAGCTGCAGGGTCTCTGCGGTCAGGCTCATCTCGGCAATGCCACCGGGCATCATGCCCAGGGTCAATGAGCGCAGGTCCAGGTGGGTCAGGGCACTCAGACCCACCGCCGCCAGCGTCGCCAGTGCCATGGTCAACGCCGTGCCGATCAAGGTACGCCCCATGAACGACGGCGCTCGACGAAAGAACTGCCGGTTGAAGTGGCAACCCAGGCCACTGCCGATCAACCACTGGCCAATCTGGCTGCCGCCATCGGGCAGGCCGATATGCAGGTCCCAGACCACGCTGGCTGTGGCACTCACCAGCAACGGCCCGAACAACCAAGGGTTTGGCTGACGCAAGCGCTGCCAACCCCAGGCGACCAAGGCGCCCAGCGGAAACAGCGCCAGCAGCCACGGCCAGCTCACAGGTGCCGGATGAAACTGCGGTGTACCGCCTTCGAGCAAGTACTTGAAAATCGCCGGCACACACAGCACCACCACCAGCACCCGCAGGCTCTGGCCCGCCGCGACACGGCTCAACACGGCACCATTGCGTGCGCCGAGGTTGACCATCTCACCGGAACCACCCGGCATGCTCGAGAAAAACGCCGTGGCGCGGTCTTCACCGCTGCGGCGCATCAGCCACACACCGACCACGCTCGACAGGCTGGTGACCAGCGCGCCGAAGAAGATCAGCCCGAAGTGGCTCATCACCTGTTCGATCACCACTGGCGTGAAGTGCAGGCCAATGCCGATGCCCACCACCCATTGACCGCATTTGCGCCCGCCGGGAATCTCCGCCAACTGCCACGGCGTGAGGCAACGCACCAGGATGATCGCCAGCAGCGAACCGACCATGTACGGCAACGGCCAGCCAACCAGGCTGGCCAGGTAACCGCCGGCCAGGCCGACCAGCGGTGTTCCCCACCAATGTTTGAAGGTGGCCTCAGACATCGGCCACGGCACGACGCTGCAGGGCGCGCTTGCGGTAGATACGCAGCAGCGGGAAGGCCAGCATCAGCGCGGTCAGTACCCACACACCAAAGGTGATCGGGCTCGACCACAGGATCTCCAGCGCACCGTTGGAGATCGACAGCGCACGGCGCAGGTTCTGCTCCATCAGGCCGCCAAGGATAAAACCCAGCAGCACCGGCGACAGCGGGAAGTCGAGCTTGCGCAGGATATAGCCGAAGATGCCGATACCCACCATCAGGAACAGGTCGAAGGTGGTGGCGTGTACCGCGTATACCCCGATGGCGGTGATGATCGCGATCACCGGCACCAGCGCCCAGTTCGGCACGGCGAGGATACGCGTGAAGATGCGGATCATCGGGATGTTGAGGATCACCAGCATGATGTTGGCGATGAACAACGAGGCGATCAGGCCCCAGACGATGTCCGGTTGCTGTTGGAACAGCAGCGGACCCGGCGTGATGTTGTACAGCGACAGTGCGCCGATCATCACCGCCGTGGTGCCCGAGCCGGGAACGCCGAGGGTCAGCATTGGCACCAGGGCGCCGCAGGCGGACGCGCCAATCGCGGTTTCCGGAGCGGCGAGGCCGCGCATGTCGCCCTGGCCGAATTTACCGCTGGCACCGGCCAGGCGTTTTTCGGTCATGTAGGCAACGGCCGACGCCAACGTGGCACCTGCACCGGGCAGTACGCCCATGATGAAACCGAGCAGGCCGCAACGGATATTCACCACGAACACCGCGCCGGCTTCCTTCAGGTTGAACATCATCCGACCAGTGGCTTTGACTGCTTCCTGGCCACGGTGGGTTTTTTCCAGCAGCAACAGGATCTCGCTGATGGAGAACAGACCCAGTACCAGCACGACGAACTGGATGCCGTCGGTGAGGTGGATGTTGTCGCCGGTGAAGCGATACACACCGCTGTTGGCGTCGATGCCGACCGCCGAGAGGAACAGGCCGATCAGCGCCGCTACAAACGTCTTCAGCGGTTTGTCACCGGCCATGCCGCCGAGGCAGACAATCGCGAACACCATCAGTACGAAATATTCCGCCGGGCCGAAGGCAATCGCCCATTTGGCCAGCAGCGGCGCGAACAGCACCATGCCGCAGGTGGCGATAAACGCGCCGATGAACGAACTCCACGCCGACAACGACAGCGCCACGCCCGCCAGGCCTTTGCGGGCCATCGGGTAGCCGTCGAGGGTGGTCATCACGGTGGACGCTTCGCCCGGGATGTTCAGCAGGATCGAGCTGATGCGCCCGCCGTATTCGCAGCCCAGGTACACGGCTGCCAGCAGGATCAGCGCCGATTCCGGCGGCAGGCCCAGGGCGAAGGCGATGGGGATCAACAGCGCCACGCCGTTGATCGGGCCCAGGCCCGGCAACAGGCCGACCACGGTGCCGATCAGGGTGCCGCACAGCGCGGTCACCAGGTTGTAAGGGGACAGTGCAACGCCGAAGCCCTGGCCCAAGTAGCCGAAAGTATCCATATCAGTTCTCCAGAACGTCGAGCAGGCCGAGGGGCAGCGGCACATCCATGGCTTTATCGAACAGCAGGTAAAGACCGATCGCCATCAGGCTGACGATCACCACGCTGGGCAACCAGCGGCCGCCATACAGGCGCGCCATCGGGATGCCGATCAGCATGCTGCTGAGGATGAAACCCAGGGGTTCGAAGGTGCCGGCGAACACGATCAACAGCGCGACGCACACGCCGATCTTGATCAGGGTTTCGCGGTCCAGCGCGGGTTCTTCTTCGGTGTGCTTGGTGGGCTGTGGACGAAACAGCATGTAGATCAGTGCCAGGCTCATCAGCCCGAGCATCAGCAGCGGGTAGGCGCGCGGCCCCACTGGCTCGTAGGAAAACGACGCTTGGTACGGCCAGGCCATCAGCGCGAGGCCGGCGCAGGCCAGCAGCAGCGCGGCGGCGAAAATGCGTTGTAAGAGCATGTGGAACTCCTGGGCCACGCCGCTTGGCTAAAGGGCGTGGCCACACAAAAGAGGGGCGATTACTGGATCAGGCCGAACTCTTTGGCCAGCACTTTGTAGTCAGCCACTTGTTTCTTCACGTAGGTGTCCAGCTCCGGGCCGGTCATGGCGAACGGGAACAGCTCACGCTGGTCACGCAGCTTGGCGAACTCCTCGGAGGCCAGCAGTTTGTCGAAGGCGTCTTTCCACCAGGCGTAGTCGGCATCGCTGACTTTTGGCCCGAGGTAGAAGCCACGCACCACTGGCCAGACGATGTCGTAGCCTTGCTCTTTGGCGGTCGGAATATTCTTCATTTCCGGCTCGTCCAGGCGTTGCTCGGAGAACACCGCCAGCAGGCGCATGTCGCCGCTCAGAATGTGCGGCATGGAGTCGGAGATGTCGGTACTGCCCACCTGGATATGGCCGCCGAGCAGGGCGGTGGCGATTTCACCGCCGCCTTCAAGGGCGACATAACGCAGTTCGCGCGGGTTGATCCCGGCGGCCTTGGCAATCAGCGCGGTTTGCATCCAGTCCTGGCTGCCAACGGTGCCGCCGGAACCGATCACCACGCTGCCCGGATCTTTCTTCAAGGCTTTGACCAGATCGTCGAGGGTCTTGTAGGGCGAATCAGCTTTCACCGCGATAGCCCCGTAGCTGGTGCCGACCGCCGCCAGCCAGCGCACGGCGCTTTCATCGAAGCGACCGAACTTGCCCTGGGCCAGGTTCAACAGCGAACCGCTGGACCAGGCCACCAGCGTGCCGCCGTCTGCGGGGCGCTGGGCGACCACGGCGTTGTAGGCCACCGCACCCACGCCACCGGGCATGTAGGTCACGCGCATCGGCTTGCTCAACAGCTTCTCGTTGACCAGCGCGCTTTGCGCCAGTTTGCAGGTCAGGTCAAAACCACCGCCCGGCGAGGCCGGGGCGATGCACTCCGGGCGCTTGGGTTCGTCAGCGGCCAGCAGTTGACCGGCGAACAGCATGCAGCCGGCGGCGAGGGCCAGTTTACGCAGTGAAAGGGTCATGGTTATCTCCGTCTTTGTTGTTATGAGGGGTTACTACCAGAGCGCAACGCTATAGCTGACCAACACACGCACTTCATCCGCGTCACGGGCCGAGTAGTTGGAGCGGTACGTGGCGTTGCGCAGGCGCACGGCCACATCCTTGAACGTGCCGGCTTGCACCACATACTTGATCTCGGTGTTGCGCTCCCACTCCTTGCCGGTCTCGCCGTTCTTGAGCTTGATGTTGTCACCCGACAGGTAACGGCTCATGAAGCTCAGGCCGGGAATGCCCAGCTTGGCGAAGTCGTAGTCGTAGCGCGCCTGCCAGGAACGCTCTTCGGCGCCGGCAAAGTCGTTGATCTGCACGAAGTTGACCAGGTACGGGTCGCTGCCATCCACATAGGGGAAGGCGCTGTCGCCGGACATGTGCTGGTAACCGGCGCTGAGCTTGTGGCCGTTGAGGGCATAGCTGAACAGGCCGTTGAGGGAGGTGTTGTCGATCTTGCCGCCACGGGCGGCGCCGGTGTCATCGCTGATAGCCAGGCGCAGGTCGGTGCCGAACGTGCCGGGGCCCATCGGGCGCGAGGCGACCAGGCCGAGGAAGTGCTGGCGGTACACATCATCGAGTTGGGCGAAGTGGTAGCTGCCGGTGATCTTGTCAGCGAACTTGTAGTCGGCCCCGCCAAAGTTGAAGTGCTTGCCGGTGGCGCCGCTGACGAAGCGGCTGTTCTTGTTGTTGAGGGCGATGTCTTCGTAGTTGGTGTCGTCGCGGTCCTTGGCTTTGTCCAGGCGCCCGCCGGTGAACACCAGGTTCTTGAACTCCTTGGAGGTGATCAGGCCGCCGTTGAAGGTTTGCGGCAGGATGCGCCCGTCGTTGGGCTTGAGGATCGGCAGCTCGGGGATCAGCGAGCCGATCTTCAGCTCGGTGGCCGAGATCTTCACTTTGCCGGTCAGGCCCAGCTTGGAGTATTCATTGGCGGCGCGGCCATCATCATGGGTAGGCAGCAGGCCGGTGCCGGTGCGGTCGGGGCTGGAGTCGAGCTTGACCCCGAGCATGCCCAGCGCATCCACGCCGAAGCCGACGGTGCCGTCGGTGTAGCCCGATTGCAGGTTGAGCATGAAGCCCTGGGCCCATTCGTCGCGCTTGGATTGCTGGGCGCTGGTGCCGTCGCGGAAGTCGCGGTTGAAGTACATGTTGCGGGTTT
Source organism: Pseudomonas allii (assembly GCF_055380095.1). Taxonomy (NCBI): domain Bacteria; kingdom Pseudomonadati; phylum Pseudomonadota; class Gammaproteobacteria; order Pseudomonadales; family Pseudomonadaceae; genus Pseudomonas; species Pseudomonas allii. The sequence continues at coordinate 1,636,048 of NZ_AP039450.1, forward strand.
CCAGGGTCGCGCTACTGTCTTCGAAGAAGGCAGCCTGGCTAAGCGGCGAAAAGCCGGCAAGGGTAGCAGCACTGGCGAGGGCGGTCTGGGTCAGGCGAGAAAAACGAACAGGCGAGGGGGCCTGGGGCTGTGTCGACAGCATCGTTGTGTACTCCGTTATTGTTCTTATTTTGGCGAAAACGCTTCGAGGCGTTTTTCGGGCGCTGTGGTTAAGGCAGCTCGGCGGGCATAGACCACCGTGACTGGATGCTAAAGGGCGAAGCTTTCACTAACCTTTCAGTCGGCTTTCAATGTTTTCGGGCTTCACAGGCCGGTCGGCGCCTGTAAACTGCCCGCCAAAGCGTGGCGCCGACCACCCCTGAATGAGGTAGCAATCCATGCGTGTCTTGCTGGTTGAAGACCATCTGCAACTCGCCGAAAGTGTCGCGCAAGCGCTCAAGAGCACGGGTTTGACCGTTGACGTGCTGCACGACGGCGTGGCCGCGGACCTGGCCCTGAGCAGCGAGGAGTACGCGGCGGCGATCCTCGATGTGGGGCTGCCGCGCATGGATGGTTTCGAGGTGCTTGCGCGGTTACGCGCCCGTGGGAAAAACCTGCCGGTGCTGATGCTGACCGCGCGCAGCGATGTGAAAGACCGCGTGCACGGCCTCAACCTGGGGGCGGACGACTACCTTGCCAAACCGTTCGAGCTGACGGAGTTGGAGGCGCGGGTCAAGGCCCTGCTGCGCCGCAGCGTGTTGGGCGGGGAGCGTCAGCAGGCCTGCGGCGTGCTGGTGTACGACCTTGATACGCGGCGTTTCACGGTCGGGGGCGAGTTGATGACGCTCACCTCCCGCGAGCAAGCCGTGCTTGAGGCGCTGATTGCCCGTCCGGGCCGGGTGATGAGCAAGGAGCAGTTGGCTTCCCAGGTGTTCGGCCTGGACGAAGAGGCCAGCCCCGACGCCATCGAAATCTACGTGCACCGCCTGCGCAAGAAACTCGACGGCCAGCCCATCGCCATCGTCACCTTCCGCGGCCTCGGCTACCTGTTGGAAGCCCGTGATGCATAAGCCCAGCAGCCTGCGCTGGCGCCTGCTGTGGAACCTGGCGCTGTTGCTGGTGCTGTTGATGCTGGCCAGTGGCATGAGCGCCTACTGGAACGGTCGCGAGGCCGCCGACACCGCCTACGACCGCACGCTGCTGGCCTCGGCGCGTACCATCGCCGCCGGCTTGACCCAGGTGGATGGCACCCTGAGCGCCAACGTGCCCTACGTGGCCCTGGACACCTTTGCCTACGACAGTGCCGGGCGCATTTACTACCAGGTCAATGACATCGACCAGAAACTGATCTCCGGCTACGAAAACCTCCCCGGCCCACCGCCGGGTACGCCACGCACCGATGACTATCCGGCACTGGCGCGCTTCTATGACGCGATCTACCAGGGCCAGCAGGTGCGCGTGGTCAGTCTGCTCAAGGCTGTCTCCGAGCCGAACATGAACGGCATGGCCGAAATCCGCGTCGCTGAAACCGATGAAGCACGCGTGAGCATGGCCCGCAGCCTGATGGCCGACACCTTGCTGCGCCTGGGCATGCTCGCCGTGGGCGCGTTGTTGCTGGTGTGGTTTGCCGTGAGTGCGGCGTTGCGGCCGCTGGAGCGCCTGCGCACGGCGGTGGAAGAGCGTCAGCCTGACGACCTGCGGCCCTTGCCGTTGGTGGAAGTGCAGCATGAGTTCGGCCCGTTGGTGCGTTCCCTCAACCACTTCACCGAACGCCTGCGCGGCCAGTTCGAGCGCCAGGCGCAGTTTATTGCCGATGCGGCCCATGAGTTGCGTACGCCACTGGCCGCGCTCAAGGCCCGGCTGGAACTGGGCTTGCGCGCCGAAGACCCCGCCACCTGGCGCAGCACCCTCGAAACTGCGGCCCAGGGCACTGACCGCCTGACCCATCTGGCCAATCAACTGTTGTCCCTGGCGCGCATCGAAAATGGTGCCCGCGCCATTGCCGAAGGCGGTGCGCAGTTGCTCGACCTCAGCCAGTTGGCCCGCGAGTTGGGCATGGCCATGGCACCGCTGGCCCACGCACGCGGCGTGGCATTGGCGCTGGAAGCCGATGAGCCGGTGTGGCTGCGCGGAGAGCCAACCCTGTTGAACGAACTGTTGAGCAACCTGGTGGACAACGCCCTGGCCCACACCCCGCCTGGCGGCAATGTGATCCTGCGGGTCACGGCGCCGGCGATACTGGAAGTGGAAGATGATGGGCCGGGCATCCCGCTGGATGAGCGGGACCGGGTGTTCGAGCGTTTCTACCGGCGCAGCCAGCAGGGCATGGGCTCGGGCCTGGGGCTGGCGATCGTCGGCGAAATCTGCCGGGCGCACCTGGCGCAGATCAGCCTGCACGATGGCGAGCAGGCCGGGCTGAAGGTGCGGGTGAGTTTTATCGCGGGTTGATCAATAGAACATCGAGCGGGCTTCATCCAACTCGGCGCGCAAGGCGTCGCTGTAAGGGTCGACCCGCAGTTTCCTGATGGCCGGCAAGCTGGAGACTGCAATGCTGGCCAAGGGATGATCGGTGCCGCGATGGCAATACAACACGGCGACCTGCACCAGGTCGATGTAGTCGAGGCGGGCTGAATCGCGTTCCAGGTCCAGGTATTGGCCAGGCAGCTTCGCCAGCATCTCCGGAAAGTCCCAGCCGCTCAGCAGTTTGTCGCCCAGCAGTGGGTGGATGCTCTCGATGACGTGGTTGAGGCTGACCGGGTCGGCGAGCAGCTCGTAGTGGTCTTCGGCGTACGTCAGGATTGGCAGCACACCGATCTGGTGCACCAGGCCGCCAAGTGCCGCCTGGTCCGGCTTGAGTTGGGTGTGGCTGCGGCACAGGGCGTAGCTCACGCCCGCGACTTCCAGGCTGCGGCGCCACACATCGCGCATCTTTTGTTCGACCACGTCGGAACGTGCGTGGAAGATCTGCTCCATGACCAGGCCGATCGCCAGGTTGCTGCTGTAGTTGGTGCCCAGCCGGGTGATGGCGGTGTGCAGGTCGGTGACTTCCTGGGTCGCGCGCAGCAACGGGCTGTTGACCACTTTGATCAGGCGCGCCGACAGCGCGGTGTCGCGACCGATCACTTTGCTCAAGTGGCTGATGCTGATTTCCGGGTCTTCTGCGGCCTGACGAATATTCAGGGCCACTTCCGGCAATGTCGGCAGAACCAGGTCATCGTTATCGATGGCCCTCACCAAAGCCTGTTGGACTTTTTCCGCCAGCTTGTTCATTCATGCTCTCTAGGGTGTTGCAAAAAGGTACGGCGATTAACGCTGGATCTCTCGATCACGGTCGAGCGTGTAGGGCAGGTCGAGCAGTTGCAAGCCTGGACCTTCCAGTGCGCCTAGGCGCACATCGCCACTATCGGCAGCTTCGGCTTGCAACACGGCCAGAAGTTCAACGCTCTGGTCAGCTTTTGCGGCGATGACCACTTCGCCGATCGAGCTGTTATGGCTGGGAGAAAACAGCGGAGTGCCTGGCTCGGGCATTTGCGGCGCATCGAGGCTCAAACGGTACAGGCGACGTTTGAGTTTGCCCAGGTACTGCATGCGCGCGACGATTTCCTGGCCGGTGTAGCAGCCTTTCTTGAAGCTGACGCCGCCCACGGCCTGCAGGTTGAGCATCTGCGGGATGAACAGTTCGCGGGTCTGGGGCATGACCTGGCCGATGCCGGCGCGGATCTGGCCCAGCAGCCATTCATTCAGGTCGGCTTGTTCAAGGGTTGCGGTCAATTGATCGCGTATAGCGTCGGCTTGCTCGGCCGGCACCCAGAGTTCGGCACGGCCAGGGGACACGCGAACGGCGATCAAGGTGTCGGTGCGGGCAACGCTGTCGGTCTCTGTCGGTAGCTCAAGGCCAAGGCTGGTCAGGGCTTGGTCCGCGTTCACCAGGCCGAAGCGGACCCAGGCGGCACTTTCGTCGGTGAGTTTGGATTTGGAGAACACGGCGTACTTCTTCAGGTCGGCCAGTTGCGGCTCCAGCAGCTCGCTGGCCATGGCCAGCAACACGCCGTCACCTTGCAGCAGGATGCGGAAGCTCGACTGCATGCGCCCTTTTTGCGTGCAGCGCGCGCCCAGGCTGGCCTGGGTCTCGCTCAGGTAATTGAGGTTGCAGGTCAGTTGGCCCTGAAGGAATTTGGCAGCGTCGGCGCCGCGGACGGCGAGAACGCCTTCGTGGGACAGGGGGCAGAAGAAAGCAGAGTCAGCCATGGGTCATCGCAGGTCAAAAAGTCATGGGTGCATCATAGAGGGGCGCCCGGCAAATGGATAGTTTCCGTATGGGGCGACCAAAGCCGACTGTTCCGGTGCCGTCGGGTCTGTATACTTGCCGCCTATTTGAGGAGCGCTCCATGGTCGAAGATGTAGAAATCAATCGCCTCTACTGGCACAGCCGTCGCGGCATGCTGGAGTTGGATGTGTTGCTGGTACCTTTCACCAAGGAGGTCTACGCGACGCTCAATCAAGTGGATCGCGACCTCTATGTCCGCCTGCTGACGTGCGAAGACCAGGACATGTTCGGCTGGTTCATGGAACGCGCCGAGTCGGAAGACCCGGAGCTGCAGCGCATGGTCCGGATGATCCTGGATCGTGTCCAGCCCAAGTAATCGCTTTGAATGCCGCTGGCAGGCCTCGCGGCTGTTGCTGGCGGCGTATCTCCTTGCCCAGCTGTTTGCGCTGGGCGCCTTGATGTTCGTGCAACTTCCTTATGCGAGCCTTGGCATGCTGGTGTGCCTGGCGCACGCCGCTTGGGTTTTGCCGCGCTCTATCTTGTTGACCCACCGTTCGTCGATTGCCGGCCTGCGCCGCGATGAAAACGGCTGGCAGCTGTGGAGCGACGCGCGGGGCTGGCACAGCGTGCAGTTGCGTCCCGACAGCCTGGCGTTGCCGTTGATCGTGGTGCTGCGTTATCGGGTGCAGGGCGAATGGCAAGTGCGTTCGGTCTGTGTGCCGAGGGATTCGCAGGCTGCCGATGTGCACCGGCGCCTGCGTGTACGCCTGAAGTTCAGCCGCCGTAGGTGGTTGGCACCAGGATAGTGTCGCGGGCCTCGGGCAGCATCTGCGGGTAGTCGAGGGTGTAATGCAGGCCACGGCTCTCCTTGCGCTCCATGGCCGAGCGGATCATCAGTTCGGCGACCTGGGCCAGGTTGCGCAGTTCGATGAGGTCGCGGCTGACTTTGTAGTTGCTGTAGAACTCGACCCTTTGAGGCTAAACCCAATGGATACAGGGGTTTCAGCCGATGATCGTCAACCACCGCTCCCCAAGTGGGACAAACCTGTTACAAACTGCGCTCGCCAAGCCGTACCACTATCGCCGGTCTGGTCGCTATTACCTTCGCCTTCGCCCTCAAGGAACCGTTAAGGGCTTCTTCACGCTGTCACTCAGGACCACCGACAAGGCCACCGCAATGACCATCTCCGACGACATCCTCTCGACCCTCAAGGCTTACCACTTGGACAACCCCGAGGCGTCATGGGACGAACTCCGTGAGCGCTTGATTGAGTTCGCTGAGTACAACCTGACGATGGCACACGGTGACAGCTCACTGGTCGCTTACGAGATGATCAACGATGAGCATCACTTGGCGTTGCGTAAGGCATCCGCAAAGCTGCCCCTGAGCATCAATCAGCAACGAGCAGTCAGTAAGGCCCTTGAGATCCTTGAGGCCTCACAGGAGCGTATGCGGGGGCGTTCAGGGAAGCTGGTCGAGATCGTGAAGGACCTCAATGGTGAACCTTGTGGCACGCCTTTGGCCCTCTCCCTGCCTATATCTGTAAACGCTTCCCCAAGTCTTACCTTCAAGTCCCTTTCTGCTCTGTACATGGAGGAACGCAAAGACAGCATTCAGGCCAGCACCATGCGGGACGTGAAGTCATCGTGTGAGGCTATCAGCGTGATCCTTGGCGACTTGGACATGAAGAGCCACTCACGGGAGGACATGAAGAACCTTCGGGATAAGCTCCTTGAGGACCGCAGACCTTCGACAGTTAAGAAGCTGCTGACCCGGCTATCAACGGTCATGGATTGGGCTGTGAATAACGGTTACCTCGACAAGAGTTTCGACAAGGGTCTGAAGCCAACTAAAGGCGCTGACAGTTCCCGTGAGGCGCTCTCTCAGGCTCAGGTAAAGGCCTTGATGGCTCACGCTAACTCACTACCGGTGGACGCATGGCAGCGTTGGGCGTTGTCCCTTGGGGTCATCACCGGGGCCCGTATTGAGGAACTGAGGCAGTTGACCAAGGCTGACGTTAAGCAGGTGGGGACCGTGTGGGTCATCGACATCAATAGGAACGATGGCAAGACAGCGAAGACCAAGAATGCTCTGCGTGTAGTGCCGCTGACTGACGGTGCCTATGGGTTCGACCTTCAGGCGTTCCGTGAGTTTGTCGATAGCTCCGACTCCCGGCTGTTCACGTTGGGCGCTGGTCAGTTCTCGAACGTGCTTAATGGAGCCCTTAGGGATGTTCTGATCTTGAACGCTGATCGGACCCAGACCTTCCACTCGTTACGTCACTCGCTGGCCGGTGCCTTGAAGGCCGCTGAGGTCCCTGTGGGGACAGCCGAGTCGATTCTGGGCCATGCTTCAGGGTCGATCAGCTATGACCTGTACGGGGCTGGGAGTGCCGTTGAGGTGAGGCGAATGGCCGAGGCTCTGATTGAGGCATTATCAGAAGGCTGATCTGAAGCTCGCTGGTGCGTCGGCAGGCATCTCTCAGGCAATCTTAGGGCATAGCTCTGGATTGCTGGCGTTCGATCCCCACGGCGGCAATGCGAGCGCCTCAATGGTGCCAATGCTGAAAACTTTGCGGAATGTGAGATAGTTTGGCGATTTTGATGCATAGAAAGTTCTGATTTGAGAGTTTAAATTACTATTACGAGGATGGATTCTTGAATTCGCGAAATGAGACGAATGAGATCAAGTGGTTGTTGATCGACCAGATGGTTGATTTGACCTCTGCTGTTGCAATGGGCCGGGAAGTTCTGGGAAAGTATCGAGATGGCACTTATACGCTGGAACAAGTGGTCGGCAGATTACGGGTATGTAATCACAGTGTGATTCTTTCTCTTTTCAAATTGAATGAGGTGCGTGTTAATTATTCGCGACACCTTAATTCTCTGGATAAAAATATGGTGCAGCCGCTATATGACTGCGCGAAGGAAATTAAAAGGAGAAAGATTGACGTTTTCCGGAGTCGGCATGCTGCTCATATCTGGGATAGAGATGATAGACCCATTTCATTGATTGAAGGTGCTGCGCTGCTTCAAGAGATTACAGGGTCCGATAACTCTCAGGTTGATAGATTCTACGACTGGGTATGGAAGGATGGAGAGCCCTGTGTGGTGCTGATGATTGACGCTCTAATCAAATATCTGAAGACTGTTCCCGGTGGGGACGAACCTCGCTTTTGACTTAATGAATGCTCATTGCCGGATTTAAAAACCCTCACAATAACAGGGACAGATCACACCAACGTGGTTTCCCATCCAAGATGCCGTAAGGTCACCTCCAAGGTGGCCCTCTGCGGGCAAGGCGTGTACGTCCAGTGACCAACGCTACCTCTTAAGGTAGTCCAATATCCAAGACGCCACGACCACCAAGTGCAGCCTTAACGGGATCTGCGGGACCAGCATCAGGTCCACTGTAGCGATTCTGTCTGTTCACTTCGTGTGAGTAGACCCTTGATAGGTTTGGGCCTCCTATCTCTGATCGCACAGCACAGGGGCCTTTTAACTTAAAGACCTCTAAGAGCTTAAAGAGAACTTAAAGTTATTATTCTTTATAGATTAAACTAATAAGAAATAATACTTAAAGAGAATGGTCTAAAAGTTACCTTAAGGTTGATCGTTAAGGCCTTGGGTCTACCGTCGATGTCGTGGTGATGGAAGCGTGACCGTAACGGCTCATTGAGTCTCCGATATGACCAGATTAAAAACCCTCACAATAACAGAGACAGACCGCTCCGCTAATTGGTCTGCCTGGATTCCCCTACGCCCGTCGCTGGGCTTACATCAACGTCAAGTCTTTCTGAATGCTCCTTGAGCCATAGTCGATGCCCGTAGTGGGGCCTTGACGGTCGGCCTGTGGGAGCGAACTCAGGGAGCATTCAAAAAGGACACCACTACTATGTTTAACGGTATCAAAGAAATCACCATGACCACCATCGAGATTGCTGCGATGACTGGCAAGCGTCACGACCATGTGCTTCGAGATGTTGACCGGGTAATAGCACAAGTAGGAGCCCCCAAATCTGGGGCCACCGAATCGAGCTATGCCACTGCCCAAGGTAAAGTTCTCCGAATGCTGGTCTTGAAAAAGCATATGGTATTCACTCTTATCACCGGTTATGACACTGGGCTGCGGCACACTGTAGTCGGTCGATGGATCGAGCTTGAGCAGTCAGCTAACCCGGCGTTCGCTTCGCAGGCAATCACAGCCACACTGAATGACCTACAAACCCGAGTCGATGCTATGGCGCCTGCTTACGATGAACATGTCCGTAAGGGTCGTACATCTGGCTATACGTGGCGTGAAGCTTGCCGTTTGGCTGGCGTAGAGAACCCCGATAAGGTTCTCGCCATGCTGGTCGATAAGGGGCTTGCACGGCGCTCTAACGGGCTGACCTCTCTCGCTCCGAAGTTCATTGAGCGCGGTGATGCCAAGCGCGTGAGCAAGGCCAACAAGGCTATTCAACTGACCGGCCACCTCTTCAAGGTCACCCTCAAAGGTGTCGATGAATGGCTGCGACCGAATGCTGAGAACATCGCCAAGGCTCTGATCGAACACCGCAAGCCCCGACCTGTGGTCGACAATGACGGCTATGTGATCGACATAAAGGGCGAAGGCGCTGCTCGCATGACGACTGCCCACCTGCCGAAGGAGGTGACCCAATGAGCAGCCGCCCAATGAGCAACCGCCAGCGTCACCTACTTTGTTTGGGTCTGAAGCTAATGCTGGCCGGGGTCCCTGAAGACGAACGCCGCGCCATCATCGAGCGAAGGCTTCATTACTACCGTGAGGCTCGCAAGCGTCAGCGCTACCCGTATCACCAGCGGGAGCAACGCCTATGACTTTTGCTGACCAGCTCAACGCATTCTTTGTGTCCCCTTCAAGTCGAACCAAGCTGATCACCCTGCGCACAATCTGGCGTGATTGGCATGTTCGCGAACAGGTCGTCACCAGCGATGAACATGGTGTGGACTACCAGAAACTTATCGGGCACTTGAAGTCCACCAATCCGGTCATGGTCTCATTCGTTGAGTCCATCACTACAACAACCAGCATGAACCTCGATGCAGTAATGCGCGCCCCTATGCGAATCCCACTGACCCGCCAACCGATCACTTCCCCGCTTTAACTTACCGCCGTCCGCCATCGGCACCCGGATCACACCCGCCAAGCTACAGACCCGTGATCGCACTAACTAACCAAAACCCAGAAGATATTGATCATGACCTTGAGAGGCCCGTGCGGCTACTCCTTGCCATCTGGTCACGTTGCCTCTATGCGGCAAGGCCATGAATCAATGTCTCGATGTAGGAGACCCAACACCATGCAACTGAATATCCAGAAAGTCACCCCTGAAACCGTTGAAGTACAAGGTCAGGTCGTATCCCGTGCGTATGCCGAGGGCGTCATGCTGGCGACTCTGATTGCCACCGCTGGGAGCAGCAAGCCAGCCCAAGAGGCAATCGTAAGCCAATACCTGGACGCTGGTCTGAGCGCTGCTACCTTCCCGGCCATCGTGAGGTCCATCGAGACCCGCAAGTTGGCCGCTGAGCGTGAACATGCAGAGCGCCTCAAAGAAGCTCGTGAGCATGCAGAGCGCTTCAAGTCCTACGAGTCCACCCCTTTGGACGAAGCGCGTCGCCGTGCCAAGCGTGAAGACCGTGAGCGCAAGTATCAAGACATGGGCCGCGCTATCCGCAGTGCCAATGGTCGTAGCGACTTCTCGTCTGGCAACTGGCTCGACAACAACTAAGCCTGTCCTTTCTCAACTTATTTCAGGAGACCCATCTCATGTCCAACCCATCCAAATCTACAGATCACCGCGACCAACGCGACCGCTACACCGCGCCGACTTCCTATGAGACCGCCGTATGGGGCAATGGCGGTAACCTTCAGTTCACCACCCAGGCCTCTATGGGCGCCCAGGCGACTGACTCAAGTGTCCTGGCTCAGGTCATCACCCAAGCCATGGACGAATTCTTCAATGGTGGCGAGTGGCAGGATAACGCTGCCGATGCTATTCCCTGTGAGTTCCGCCCGAAAGGAACCGAGCCGACCCCTGTGCAATTGGTCAACATGGTCAATCGTAACCTTGAGTTCGATCCTCGCCAGTCGATCTACGACACCTCGACCATCGCCAAGGGCGAAGCGGTTGCCGGTGACTTCATCTTCACTGAGCCGACCAATACCGCTGCGTTCTTCTCGCACCGCTTCACCCTTCTGGATGCCCACGTTGTTGCTGGCTTCACTGGCAACGGCATGGAGCAGATGATGGACAAGATGCTGGCCGACTTCGAGAAGGCCTGTGGTTCTACCGTTGTGGACATCCTCATTAAGTCCCCAAGCACCGAAGCCAAGGAGGTCACCATTGCGGGCACCACTCCGCGTGATCGTGCTGAGGACTGGATCGACGCTTTGACCATGAGCATTAACCAGTCGGTAGGTAACTCTCTGAGCGACTTCGTGTTGCTGATGCACATGACTGAGCAGGCAATGCTTGAACGTGCGGGCCAGCGCGCCGGTGTCGAGTCCATTGAGGACCTGTTGGGTTGCAGCACCCAGTTCTATTCTGGGGCTGACCGTGGCGTCTTCATGCTGCCTAAGGGCTTTGCCTCGCTGTCGTTCCGCCATAACCAAGAGGGCGACGTATGGAAGATCCTGGCGAGCCGTAACGCTGGCGTACAGGGCTGGGACTTTGAGGTGAGCGGTGTGGCTGACGTAATGGCTCAGGCCAAGGTCAGGATCAAGTTGGCAAACCCAGCGGACCCTACTGAGAAACTTCAGGTCGAGACCGTAGACTTCCCGTTGATCACCCGTGTAGTCGCCAAGCCGTAACACCCGCTGTATCCATGAGGTCCGTAACGGGCCTCGTGGGCTGGCCTGAGTGCCTATCTAAACTGATGGACCTTCAGGTGAGCCCATGTGAAATGCGTTGCTATGCAAAATGTGCAGGGCAATGACCCACGTTCTTTATCAGACTTCACGTAGGAGACCGCTATGGCCGCCAAGAAACAATGGTTGGCCGTCCTAAAGGCTATCGTCGTGTCGAAAGCCACATGGAAGCTGGTCGGCACCGTAGCGGTTCTTTATGGCTGCGCTCATGGCGAGCTAATCGCTGGGCTGGTCGGAGAGGTTATAGCGGACGTGTCGGGAGCCCTTTAAGGATCTGACAGAAATTTCTGAGTGACCACCTGTAACTACTAACCTGCGCGCTTACCCCCGTAGGCCCCCGCACGCTCGCTCAGGCGCACGATAGGGACCCTTGCGGGCAGGCGATAAGGACCCCAGCGTTGGGACAAATGTGCGCCAAAGCTGTTACAAAACGGGGTCCTATGGTGCTACGCTAAGGTCTCCTAACGTGCCTCATCAGGTCGGTGTAAGGATCGTATCCTTCGCCTCTGGCAGCATCCCTGGATAGTCCAGCGTGTAGTGCAGACCCCGAGATTCCTTACGTTCCATGGCAGACCTGATCATCAGTTCCGCTACTTGAGCAAGGTTCCTCAATTCAATCAGGTCTCTGCTTACTCGGTAGTTGCTGTAGAACTCGTCGATCTCGTCCAGCAGCAGCCGTACGCGATGTTGCGCCCGTTGCAGGCGCTTGTTGGTGCGCACGATCCCTACGTAGTCCCACATGAAGCGGCGCAGCTCGTCCCAGTTGTGCGCGATGATCACGTCTTCGTCCGAGTCGGTCACCTGGCTGGCATCCCAGCGGGGCAGGGCGGCCGGCACCGGAATGCGCGGCAGTTGTTCAAGGATGTCCGCCGCTGCAGAGCGCGCATAGACGAAGCATTCGAGCAGCGAGTTGCTGGCCATGCGGTTGGCACCGTGCAGGCCGGTGAAGCTGGTTTCGCCAATCGCATACAGGCCGGGCACGTCGGTGCGACCGTGCTGGTCGACCATTACGCCGCCGCAGGTGTAGTGCGCGGCCGGCACCACCGGGATCGGGCCTTTGGTGATGTCGATGTTGAACGCCAGGCAGCGCTCATAGACGGTGGGGAAGTGGGTCTTGATGAAGGCTTCGGGTTTGTGGCTGATGTCGAGATACACGCAGTCGATACCCAGGCGCTTCATCTCATGGTCGATGGCGCGGGCGACGATATCGCGTGGGGCCAGTTCGGCGCGCGGGTCGAAGCGCTGCATGAAACGTTCGCCATTTGGCAGTTTCAGGTGGGCGCCTTCGCCACGCAGGGCTTCAGTGATCAGAAAGCTCTTGGCCTGTGGGTGATACAGGCAGGTGGGGTGGAACTGGTTGAATTCCAGGTTGGCCACCCGGCAGCCCGAGCGCCAGGCCATGGCGATGCCATCACCGCAGGCGCCGTCGGGGTTGCTGGTGTAGAGGTAGACCTTGGCCGCGCCACCGGAAGCGAGGATGGTGAAGCGCGCACCGTAGGTGTCGACTTCGCCGCTGCCACGGTTGAGCACGTAGGCGCCGAGGCAGCGCTCGCCGTCCAGGCCCAGGCGTTTTTCGGTGATCAGGTCGACGGCGACGCGTTGCTCCAGCAATTCGATGTTGGGGCGTTGGCGCGCCTGGTCGAGCAATGTCCTGAAAATAGCCGCACCGGTGGCGTCGGCGGCGTGGATGATGCGACGGTGGCTGTGGCCGCCTTCGCGGGTCAGGTGGAACTCGAAACCACCGTCGTCGCTGCCTGCGTGTTCATCGCGGGTAAAGGGAACGCCCTGGTCTATCAGCCATTGGATGGCCTCGCGGCTATGCTCGACGGTGAAACGCACCGCTTCTTCATTGCACAGGCCGCCGCCGGCGTTGAGGGTGTCTTCGACATGGGATTGCACCGTGTCGGTGTCGTCCAGCACGGCGGCGACGCCGCCTTGGGCCCAGAATGTCGAGCCGTTGGCCAGGTCGCCTTTGCTCAGTACCGCAATGCGCAGGTGGCTGGGGAGGGTCAGCGCCAGGCTCAAACCTGCCGCGCCGCTGCCGATCACCAGGACATCGTGTTGAAACTGTTGGCTCATTGGAAGGATTCCGCAAAAAGCGATCCGAAGAGGTGGCGCAAACAGGACGCCTGGATCGGCGAATCAAAGGGTCACACGGGCTACTAGTATATAGAGGGGTGGAGCGGCACAATAGCCGGGCATTCGTGGCAATGTGAGATTACGGTGCACGGCTCGGGTAGAATCAGCTGGTTATTGAAGCGGGAACTTTTTGCATAGGCCCCGACTCAATAGCAGGTTGCCCGAAAGCTGGGAAAACGTTGAGTTTGTTGGCCCGTCGGGAGCATCGGACGCGTCAGAAAACCGACGACAAGATTATTCGCGCAGTCGGCGTTGCCCGTGCTGCGTTTTTCGTGTGTGCCAAATCAGTGCGTACCGGAAACTTGCTTGAAGGGGGAGAACTTTTGCGAAAAGACCGAGTCTATGTTTGCAAGCCTGATCGTTTAGTTATGCAAGCCTCCTTCAAGTACTACGAGGAGTGTTCATGCTAACCCAGGAAGAGGATCAGCAGCTGGTCGAGCGCGTTCAACGCGGCGACAAGCGAGCTTTTGATCTGCTAGTGCTGAAATACCAGCACAAAATTCTCGGGTTGATCGTGCGGTTTGTGCACGACACCCATGAAGCGCAGGACGTTGCACAGGAAGCCTTTATCAAGGCGTACCGTGCACTTGGTAACTTTCGCGGTGATAGTGCGTTTTACACGTGGCTATACCGAATCGCCATTAACACGGCGAAGAACTATCTGGTGTCTCGCGGGCGCCGCCCACCGGATAGCGATGTAAGTTCAGAAGATGCGGAATTTTACGATGGTGATCACGGCCTCAAGGATCTCGAGTCGCCGGAGCGTGCATTGCTGCGCGACGAGATCGAAGGCACCGTTCATCGCACAATTCAGCAACTGCCAGAAGATTTGCGTACGGCGTTAACTTTACGTGAATTCGATGGTCTGAGTTACGAAGACATTGCGAGCGTCATGCAGTGTCCGGTGGGGACTGTAAGGTCACGGATTTTCCGGGCCCGGGAAGCCATCGATAAAGCCTTGCAACCGTTGTTGCAAGAGAACTAAAGACAGCGGCGACAGCCAAGAGAGGAACCGCCATGAGTCGTGATGCCCTGCAGGAATCGCTGTCCGCAGTGATGGATAACGAAGCGGATGAACTGGAACTTCGTCGAGTGCTCAACGCATTTGATGATGCCGAAACCCGTGATACCTGGTCTCGTTACCAAGTCGCTCGGGCGGTGATGCACAAGGATCTTCTAATCCCTCGTCTGGATATTGCTGCGGCCGTTTCTGCTGCGCTGGCTGATGAAGCCGTTCCGGCAAAAGCTGCTCGTGGTCCATGGCGTAGCCTGGGTCGCCTGGCAGTTGCTGCCTCGGTAACTGTTGCCGTGCTTGCTGGTGTTCGCCTGTATAACCAGGACGAAATCGCTGGTGCCGAACTGGCCCAACAGACTCAGCAACCGGTCATGGCCGGTCCGCAAGTCAAAGGCCCAGCGGTATTGGCCGGCTACAAGGAAAGCTCTGACACCACCGGCCCGATGGCCAACGGTGTACTGCAAGGGCAATCCGGCTGGCAAGACCAGCGTCTTCCAGGCTACCTGCGCCAACACGCACAGGAATCGGCTCTGAAGGGCACTGAAAGCGCTCTGCCTTATGCTCGTGCAGCAAGCCTGGAAAACCGCTAATCCGTAAGGAGCTCTATGCGAGCCATACCGCTCCTTACGCTTTTGCTCAGTGGTTGGTTTGCACTCCCCGCCCACGCCGATGAAGCCCAAGACTGGCTGACTCGACTTGGGCGTGCAGAGCAACAGCAAAGCTTTCAAGGTACGTTCGTTTATGAACGTAACGGCAGTTTTTCTACCCATGACATCTGGCATCGTGTCCAGGACGGTCAGGTCCGTGAGCGGCTCTTGCAGCTCGATGGTTCTGCCCAGGAAGTCGTGCGGTTGGATGGCCGTACCCAATGCGTCAGCGGCACTCTCGTCGCAGGCCTTGGCAATTCCCGTGATGCGCCGTCACGTGCGCTCGATCCGCAAAAACTCAATCAATTCTACGAACTGGCCGTCATTGGCAAATCGCGCGTGGCCGGTCGAAATGCGGTCATCGTATCGATCACACCGCGTGACCAGTACCGTTATGGTTTTGAGCTGCACCTGGATCGGGAGACCGCACTCCCGCTCAAATCCCTGCTGCTGAATGATCAAGGGCAATTGCTGGAGCGCTTTCAGTTCACGCGATTGAATACTTCTGTCGTGCCTGATGACCGGGATCTGCAACCCAGCAGCGACTGTACACTTATCGCCGTCGCAAATAGCAAGGCGCCAGAGGTGCAATCTACCGAGACTTGGCATCTGGAATGGTTGCCGCCGGGTTTTCAGCTGACCAACACCAGTGCCCGCAAAGACACTCAGACCAAAGCGACCGTCGACAGCCTGATGTATGAAGACGGGTTGGCGCGGTTCTCGGTATTCCTGGAGCCGATCAGCGATGCAAGCGTCACGGAGACCCGCACTCAGCTGGGCCCTACAGTGGCGGTATCGCGTCGGCTGAACACGGTGGACGGTGAAATGATGGTGACGGTGGTAGGTGAAATACCCATCGGCACCGCAGAGCGTATCGCGCTATCGGTGCGTGGTGAAAAAAAACCAGCCGTCCAGCCGTGAGTCGTTAATCCTATGTTCATCCTGACGTTTCACTGTACTTCCATGCCAGGTTGGTTGCCGAGAGCATGAAATGTCTGGATCAGCATTTTCACTTGCAAAAATCCCTCATGTTTTTTATAGGTCAGGGCTTGTCGGCTCTGGCCTTGTTTTGTTCGCGGAACAAAGATGTCGGTCGCGGTTTCCGGCGTTTCTTGAACCCTGTCGCTCAACCCTGCTCGTCGTAACGGGAGCTGTATGTCGATACCACGTTTGAAGTCTTACCTATCCATAATCGCCACGGTGTTGGTGCTGGGTCAGGCGTTGCCTGCGCAAGCAGTCGAGCTGCCTGACTTCACCCAATTGGTCGAGCAAGCCTCACCTGCCGTGGTGAACATCAGTACCACGCAAAAACTGCCGGATCGCAAAGTCTCCAACCAGCAGATGCCGGACCTGGAAGGCCTGCCGCCGATGCTGCGCGAGTTCTTTGAGCGTGGCATGCCACAACAGCGCGCACCTCGTGGCGGTGGTGGCGGTCAGCGAGAGGCTCAGTCCCTGGGCTCGGGCTTCATCATCTCGCCGGACGGCTACATTCTTACCAACAACCACGTGATTGCCGACGCTGACGAGATTCTCGTGCGCCTGGCCGATCGCAGTGAGCTGAAAGCCAAGCTCGTCGGTACCGACCCACGCTCCGACGTGGCCTTGCTGAAGATCGACGGCAAGGACCTGCCCGTGCTGAAACTGGGCAAATCCCAGGACCTGAAAGCCGGGCAATGGGTAGTCGCCATCGGTTCGCCGTTTGGTTTTGACCACACTGTTACCCAAGGCATCGTCAGTGCCATTGGCCGCAGCCTGCCGAACGAAAACTACGTGCCCTTCATCCAGACTGACGTGCCGATCAACCCGGGTAACTCCGGTGGTCCGCTGTTCAACCTGGCGGGCGAAGTGGTCGGCATCAATTCGCAGATCTACACACGCTCCGGCGGCTTCATGGGGGTGTCGTTCGCGATCCCGATCGACGTGGCCATGGACGTCTCCAACCAGCTGAAAAGCGGTGGCAAGGTCAGCCGTGGTTGGTTGGGCGTGGTAATTCAGGAAGTGAACAAAGATTTGGCTGAATCCTTCGGTCTCGACAAGCCGGCCGGTGCGCTGGTCGCGCAGATCCAGGACGACGGCCCGGCGGCCAAAGGCGGCCTGCAAGTTGGCGACGTGATCCTGAGCATGAACGGCCAGCCGATCGTCATGTCGGCCGACCTGCCGCACCTGGTAGGTGCGCTCAAGGCCGGTAGCAAAGCCAAGCTGGAAGTGATCCGCGAAGGCAAGCGCCAGACCGTTGAGCTGACCGTGGGTGCTATCCCTGAAGAAGGCGCAACCCTGGATGCCCTGGGCAACACCAAGCCGGGCGCCGAGCGCAGCAGCAATCGCCTGGGCATCGCCGTGGCCGAGCTGACCGCTGAGCAGAAAAAGAGCTTCGATCTCAAGAGCGGCGTCGTGATCAAGGAAGTGCAGGACGGTCCTGCTTCCCTTATCGGCCTGCAGCCGGGTGACGTCATCACCCACCTGAACAATCAGGCGATCGAGACCACCAAGCAGTTCACTGACATCGCCAAGGCGTTGCCGAAGAACCGCTCGGTCTCGATGCGTGTGTTGCGTCAGGGCCGCGCCAGCTTCATTACCTTCAAACTGGCTGAGTAAGTCGGTAAAAACAAAAAGCCCCGCTTTCGTTTAACGAAGGCGGGGCTTTTTTGTGCCTGGCAGTTTTAGCTCATCATCCCTTTGACCAGGCGTTCCTGTTCGATCAACTCACGCTGGCGTGCATCGATGCGCGACGACAGCGGGAAATTGCTGCCGGCGCGACGCTTGGCGAAATCCAATTGCTGAATGGCCTGCTGGAAATCACCGACCAGCGCAAAGTACTCGGCGCGGGCCTGATGCAAACCGATGATGTTGCCCGACAAGCCGCGGGTCTCAGCGACCTGATACCACACGTCCGGGTCATCCGGGCGAGACTTGAGCAAACCGTCCAGCGCCTTTTCCGCATCGGCGGTACGGTTCTGCTTGAGCAGCAGGTCCACGCGCACCTGATTCAACGGATAGTTACCCGGATACTGGGTGAGCATCCGATCCGTACGTTGCTGGGCATCCGGCAGACGGCTGTTGTCCATGTCCAGTTGGATCTGCGCCAGGTTGTAAGTGATGTCGTTGGGCTCCTTGGCCAGCAGCTGCGCAAGGTTTTCCCGAGCCTGCTTGAACTGGGAACCTTTGACCTGGGCGATAGCCAGGCCATAGCGCGCCACATCGTTCTTCGGGTTTTCGTCCAGTTGCGCCTGGAAGCGCTTGGCGGCAAGGCCTGGCGTGTCCTCGTATTGCAACTGTACCCGTGCACGAATCAGTTGATAGCGCAGGCTGTCTTCTTTACCGCCAGGCTTGGATTGCTCGGCGCGGTTGCGGGTGTCGGCGATCCGCGATTCGGTCACCGGGTGCGTCAACAGGAACTCCGGCGGTTTGGCGTCGAAGCGGTATTGGCGCATCAGGCGTTCGAACATGGTCGGCATCGAGCGCGGGTCATAACCGGCCTTTTCCAGGTTGAGGATGCCGATACGGTCAGCCTCTTGTTCGTTCTGGCGAGAGAACCGACGTTGTTCCTGGATCGCCGCGGCCTGGGTGCCGGCAATCGCGGCAATACCCGCATCGCCTGCACCCGCCGCAGCAGCAATGATGCCGCCGAGCAAGGCGGCCATCATCGGAATCTGCATGCGCTGTTGCGCTTCAACGCCACGGGCGAAGTGGCGTTGGGACAAATGCGCCAGTTCGTGAGCCAGTACCGAGGCATATTCCCCTTCGGTCTGGGCGTTGAGGAACAGGCCGCCGTTGACCCCGACGATGCCACCCGGTGCGGCAAAGGCGTTCAGTTGCGGGCTGTTGATCAGGATGAATTCCAGGCGCCGGTCATTGACCTGGCTGGTCTCCACCAGCTTGTACACGCTGGTTTCGACGTAGTCCTTGAGTTGCGGATCGTTGAGTTGCGAGACCTGGCCCCGCAGGTAGGCCAGCCAGGCGCGACCCAGTTGGTATTCCTGTTGTGGCGAGACAATTGCAGAACTGGCGTCGCCAAGTGACGGCAGGTCGTCAGCGAAGCCTGGGGAGGCCAGCAGGCAAGCCAGCGTCAGCAGGGTAGGGCGCAAAAAAGTCATGCACAGAGCCTTTCGACAAAGAGCTTACTGTAGCCGGACACTGAGCTTCGGACCAGATATTCTAAGCAACCCAAACGTGTGCCCGGAGTAAAACCATGACCGACGCTGTAGCCTTTGATGCCGAACTCGATGCCAGCGGCCTCAATTGCCCGCTGCCCTTGCTCAAGGCCAAGCTGGAACTCAATCGTCTGGCCAGTGGCGCAGTGCTCAAGGTGATCGCCACGGACGCTGGCTCCCAGCGTGATTTCCGTACGTTTGCCAAGTTGGCCGGCCACACGCTGTTGCACGAAGAAGACGCCGCCGGTGTGTACCGTTACTGGTTGCGCAAGGCCTGAACCGTTTGCCCCATCACCCGAGGTTGATTGATGTTCAAAGTGTTACGAGACTGGATCCAGCGCTACTTCTCCGATGAAGAAGCCGTGGTGCTGGCGGTCCTGCTGTTTCTGGCCTTTACGGCCGTACTTACCTTGGGCGGCATGCTGGCGCCGGTATTGGCGGGGATGGTGCTGGCTTACCTGATGCAGGGCCTGGTCACTACGCTGGAGCGCCTGCGCCTGCCGGGTGGTGCGGCGGTAGGGCTGGTGTTCGCCTTGTTTATGAGCTTGTTGGTGCTGTTTATCGTGGTGGTATTGCCGCTGCTATGGCATCAGTTGATCACCCTGTTCAATGAACTGCCCGGCATGCTCGCCAAGTGGCAGTCGCTGTTGCTGTTGTTGCCGGAGCGCTACCCGCATTTGGTGTCGGACGAACAGGTGCTGCAAGCCATCGAAGTGGCGCGCGGCGAGATCGGAAAATTCGGGCAATGGGCGCTGACCTTTTCCCTGTCCAGCCTGCCGCTGCTGGTCAACATCATGATCTACCTGGTGCTGGTGCCGATCCTGGTGTTCTTCTTCCTCAAGGACCGCGCCATGATCGGTCGCTGGGTGCGAGGTTACCTCCCACGTGAGCGTGCGTTGATTACCCGGGTGGCGGAAGAAATGAACCGGCAGATCGCCAACTACATTCGCGGCAAGGTCATCGAGATCATTATCTGCGGGGGCGTGACCTACATCGCCTTCATCGCCCTGGACTTGAACTACGCGGCCTTGTTGGCCTTGCTGGTGGGGATTTCCGTGGTGGTGCCCTACGTCGGTGCGGTGGTTGTGACCGTGCCTGTGACCTTGATCGCCTTGTTCCAGTGGGGCTGGAGCGACCAGTTCATCTACCTGATGGCGGTTTACGGGATCATCCAGACCCTGGATGGCAACGTGCTGGTGCCGCTGTTGTTCTCGGAGGCCGTCAACCTGCACCCGGTCGCGATCATCTGTGCGGTGCTGTTGTTCGGTGGGTTGTGGGGATTCTGGGGCGTGTTCTTTGCGATCCCACTGGCGACGCTGTTCAAGGCGGTGCTGGATGCGTGGCCGCGGCAGGAGCCTGTCGTGGCGCCGCTTCTGTAGTGAGCGGGACAAGCCCGCTCATACAACAGTCTGCTGAGTCTCAGGCTTTGTTCAAGGCCTGCGCCGCCGCCAGCACGGCATCCACATGCCCCGGCACCTTCACACCACGCCATTCCTGGCGCAGCACGCCATCCTTGTCGATCAGGAAGGTGCTGCGGTCCACGCCCAGGTATTCCTTGCCGTACAGCTTCTTCAACTTGATCACATCAAACAGCTGGCAAACCGCTTCATCCTTGTCGCTGATCAGCTCGAAGGGAAACGCCTGCTTGCCCTTGAAGTTCTCGTGGGATTTCACGCTGTCACGCGATACGCCAAACACCTCGGTGTTGGCCGCCTTGAACGCTGCGTACTGGTCACGAAAGCCCTGGCCTTCAGTGGTGCAGCCCGGCGTGCTGTCCTTCGGATAGAAGTAGATCACCACTTGCCTGCCCTTGAGGGCGGCGAGGCTGAAGGTCTGGCCGCTGGTGGCCTGGGCTTCGAAATCGGCTACGGGTTTGTCGATGACTACCGCCATGAAAACTTCCTTACATTGGGTTCTGTGGGCGCCATGGCTCGATCAAGGCGTCGAGGTTCAGGGCATCGGCGAAATCCAGGAACTGGTCGCGCAACCAGCTGATCTGCACGCCAGCCGGCAACGTTACGGTAAATGTAGCGTTGAGCATGGTGCCGCCGGTTTGCGGGGCCTGGTAGGTGTCGCAGGTCAGGTTTTCCAGCTCGACGTTGTGGTCGATGAAGAACTGGCACAGCTCATTGACGATGTCCGAGCGATAGGCGGAGCTGACGTAAGCCACATACGGCAGGGCCTGGGGGCGATTCTCCAGGGCAGCGCTGCGCACCACATTGACGGTGAAGTCATGCTTCTTGGCCAGGCCTGGCAGGCCGGTTTCCAGGCGCGCCAGGGCATCCCAGGTGCCGGAGATCTGCAGGACCAGCGCGCTGCACTCGCCGTGGCGGGTCAGGCGGGAGGTCACGACGGCGCAGCGGTTTTCATGGCTGGCGCGGCACAGGACGTTGGTCAGCTCCATGGGGTTGGCGCCGAGGGCACTGATAACAAGGAATTGTTCGCGAACTGTGGGGGTGGACATGCAGCCTTCCTAAAACGATGAGCGGTCGATACCGTGTGGGCTGTATCGATCAAAGGATGAAGGGTAGCGAAAACCGTCGCCAAGGGATAGGAGGTGGCGTTTTCATTGCGTGACCAGTCTGATTTCATCGTGCTTCAGGGCGTGCTTTTGCCCAATGATGGCATTGCCCGTCGTTTAGTTGCGCCAGAACGCATCCTCAGGCGGTACTTCGCTTGTGCAAGCATCTTGGCGCCAGTACCATTACGGCTCTCTTTTTCCGGCAGGAGCGGTTGCATGATTGCGGGCAGTATGGTGGCACTGGTCACACCCATGGATGCACAAGGTCATCTCGACTGGGACAGCCTGGGCAAACTGGTGGACTTCCACCTGCAAGAAGGCACCAACGCCATCGTGGCGGTCGGCACCACCGGTGAATCGGCCACCCTCGATGTGGAAGAACACATCCAGGTCATCGAATTCGTGGTCAAGCGTGTTGCCGGCCGTATTGCCGTGATCGCCGGTACGGGCGCCAACTCGACGCGTGAAGCCATCGAGCTGACCAAAAACGCCAAGAAGGCCGGCGCCGACGCCTGCCTGCTGGTGACCCCGTACTACAACAAGCCGACCCAGGAAGGCCTGTATCAGCATTTCCGCGCCATTGCCGAAGCGGTCGACATCCCGCAGATCCTCTATAACGTACCGGGTCGCACCGCGTGCGACATGAAGGCCGAGACCGTGATCCGCCTGTCCACCGTGCCGAACATCATCGGTATCAAGGAAGCCACCGGTGACCTGCAGCGCGCCAAGGACATCCTGGCCGGCGTGAACAGCGATTTCCTGGTGTATTCCGGTGACGACGCCACCGCTGTCGAGCTGATCCTGCTGGGCGGCAAGGGCAACATCTCCGTGACCGCCAACGTGGCCCCGCGTGCCATGAGCGAAATGTGCGCCGCCGCCATCGCCGGCGACGCCGTGACCGCCCGCGCGATCCACGAGAAGCTGATGCCGCTCAACAAGACACTGTTTATCGAATCCAACCCTATTCCCGTGAAGTGGGCGCTGACTGAAATGGGCATGATGCCGGACGGTATCCGTCTGCCGCTCACCCATCTCAGCGAAGCCTTTCACGAACCGCTGCGACAGGCCCTGCGCCAGTCCGGCGTCCTGGTTTAATTGAGGAAGCACTACGCATGAAGCGATTGGCCGGACTTTCCGCACTTGCCTTGATTATCTCCAGCACCAGTGGCTGCGGTTGGATCTGGGGCCCGGAAGGCTACTTCCGTGACCGCGGCAGCGATTACCTGGAAGCTCAACCTACCAAACCGATGGAATTGCCGCCGGGCGTCAACGTCGCCAAGCGCCTTGACCCGTTGCTGCCGATCCCACGCAACGTCGCCGACGACACCACCAAGGGCGAGTACGTCGTGCCGCGTCCACAGCCGATCTCGGCGGTGGCGGATGCCAGCGACTACAGCCTGCAGAAGAGCGGCGACTCGCGCTGGATCGTGGCGCAACGCCCACCAGCCGAAGTCTGGCCAGTGGCCGTGCAGTTCTTCCAGGATAACGGTTTCCGCCTGGACGAGCAGCGCCCGCAGACCGGTGAGTTCACCACCGCATGGCAGCAGGGCAGCGAGCTGTCCGCCACCATGGCCAAGCGCCTGCAGGCCGGTGGGGTAGCCGCCGACAGCGAAGCCCGTGTGCGTGTGCGCATCGAGCCAGGCGTGCAGCGTAACACCAGTGAAGTCTACGTGGTCAGCGCCGAGCGTCCGGCCGGCAGCACCGCCAACGTTGACTTCACCAACCGTTCGGTCAACACCGGTGTCGACTCGGCGCTGGTCGACGAGATGCTGGCCAGCATGAGCCGTATCTCCGAGAAGGGTGGTTCGGTTTCCCTGCTCGCCGCCCGTGATTACGACACCCCGAGCCGCGTCAGCCTCACCGAGGACGGCAGCGGCAACGTGGTGCTCAACCTGGGTGAAGACCTCGATCGTGCCTGGGCCAGTGTTGGCCGCGCGTTGGAGCAGGGCCCTTGGCGCGTTGAAGACATCAACCGCAGCCTGGGCCTGTACTACATCAACGTGGCGGAAAAGGCCGAGCGTAAAGACGACGAGCCTGGTTTCTTCGGCAAACTGTTCGGCAGCAAGCCGACCAAGGAAGAGATCGAGACCCGCGCCGAGCGTTACCAGGTTCGTTTGAGCAAGGTGGGCGACAGCGTACAGGTCACCGTCGAGAAGAACATCAATACCGTTGCGCCAGCTGAAACAGCGCGCAAAGTATTGGGCGTTATTCAGGACAACCTGGGCTGATCCGATGCGTTTTGCCGTTCTCGGCAGCGGTAGCCAAGGGAACGGCACGCTGGTCGCACATGACGACACGTATGTGCTGGTGGATTGTGGTTTCTCGTTAAAAGAAACCGAGCGGCGCCTGCTGCGCCTGGGGGTTCACCCCGCGCAGCTGAGCGCGATTCTGGTGACCCACGAACATGCCGACCACGTGCATGGCGTGGGTTTGCTGTCTCGGCGCTACAATCTTCCGGTGTACCTCAGTCGCGGCACCCTGCGCGGGATGCGCAAGCCCATTGAACCCGCAGGTTTCCTGGCCGGTGGCGAGCAGCTGAAAATCGGTGCCTTGAGCATCGATGTGATTGCCGTGGCGCACGACGCCCAGGAGCCGACGCAGTATGTCTTCAGTGATGGTGAGCGGCGCTTTGGTGTGCTGACCGACCTGGGCTCCTACTGCACCAAGGTGCTGGACGGCTACCGGAACCTCGATGCCTTGATGATCGAGTCCAACCACTGCCGAGACCTGCTGGCTCGTGGTCATTACCCCTACTTCCTCAAGCAGCGGGTGGGCGGCGAACTGGGACATTTGAACAACCACCAGGCGGCGTACCTGGTGTATGAGTTGGGCTGGCAAGACTTGCAACACCTGGTCCTGGCCCACCTGAGCAGCAAGAACAACCTGCCGCAGCTGGCCCGGCAATGTTTTGTCGACACCCTCGGGTGCGACCCGGACTGGCTGCAACTGGCCGATCAAGATTCAGGGCTCGACTGGCGACACATCGCCTAGCCCACCATTTAGCAAGCGGAGCCCATCATGGAAAAACGTGAAGAACTCTACCGCGGCAAAGCCAAGTCGGTGTACAAGACCGACGACGCCAACCGCCTGATCCTGCTGTTTCGCAACGACACTTCGGCGTTCGACGGCAAGCGCATCGAACAACTGGATCGCAAAGGCATGGTGAACAACAAGTTCAACGCCTTCATCATGCAGAAGCTCGAAGCGGCCGGCATCCCGACCCAATTCGACAAACTGCTGGGCGATAACGAGTGCCTGGTCAAGAAGCTCGACATGATCCCGGTTGAATGTGTCGTGCGTAACTACGCCGCCGGCAGCCTGGTCAAGCGCCTGGGCGTGGAAGAGGGCCTCAAGCTCAACCCGTACACCTTCGAATTGTTCCTGAAGGACGACGCCAAGGGCGACCCGTTCATCAATGAATCCCACGTCGTGGCATTCGGCTGGGGCACCGCTGAGCAACTGGCGCGCATGAAGGAGTTGTCCCTCAAGGTCAACGACGTGCTGAGCAAGCTGTTCGACGACGCAGGCCTGCTGCTGGTGGACTTCAAGCTCGAGTTCGGCGTGTTCCACGACGGCTCCATCGTCCTGGGCGACGAATTCAGCCCGGACGGCTGCCGCCTGTGGGACAAGGACACCAAGAAGAAGATGGACAAAGACCGCTTCCGCCAGGGCCTCGGTGACGTCATCGAAGCCTACGAAGAAGTCGCCAATCGTCTCGGCGTACCGCTTTAATCGACGCAAGCATCTGATAGCACGGAAAAAATCGCTTCGGCGCTTTGCATCCACGAATCATGCTGTTATGATGCGCGCCGTTGGAGAGATGCCAGAGTGGCCGAATGGGACGGATTCGAAATCCGTTGTACCTTCACCGGTACCTAGGGTTCGAATCCCTATCTCTCCGCCATTACATAGAAAAAGCCCCGTAGCTGAATAAGCTACGGGGCTTTTTCGTTTTGGAATGCAAGCGTTCCTTTGCTGTAGCCAGCAAGCTTTAAAGCTTGACCCTACTTCTTGTCCTTCGGCTTTGACGGCGGCTTTTTATCCGTCTCCTTCACCGTTTCCCTCGGTCTTTTTCTTGCCTCAGCCTCTGTCACGTACTCCCCTGTGACCGCATCACGATACTTGGCTGGCATACAAACTCCTTGGCAGTATGTCGCCACACCGGCGACGTTTTCAGCCTAGCCCAGAGGTCTGGGTGCACAATATTCATTGTGCGAATTCTCGTTACCAAGCTTTTCCATCGCTGTGACGGTGCCTGCGACACACTGAAAATAAAAAAGCCTGCCGGGCTCAAGGCTCAGCAGGCTTTTGGAGTGGGTACTGTTTGCTTAGGCGGGTTGGGCCGCCAAGCGATTGCTTACATTACGCCCCAGCACCAGCACCGTCACAAAGCCTACGCCCACCAGCGCCGTGGCCAGGCTCAACAACACCGAGGTGCCCATCTGGTCGACGATTCGCCCGCCGAAGAATGAACCCAAGGCAATAATCACCTGGAACAGGGCGACGAACAGCGGCATGCCGCGTTCGACATCCTTGGGCGCGACCACGAACATCCAGATACTTGCACAGGCCGGAAACGCACCAAAGGCAAAGCCCCAGAGTGCGATCAGCATCGCTGCGCCGGTCAAGCCGGTGGCGAAATAGGGGAACAAGGCGGTGCTGGTGCCGATCATCAGTGCGACCAGCAGCAGGGTGTAGCGCACGCTGCGGTTGGCGGCGAATCCGGCAAAGATGTTACCCGCGACCCCTGCCACGCCAAACATCAGCAGCAGCGAACCGATGGTCGGGCCGTCGAAGCCGGAACTGTTCTTGAAGAACGGCGCGACATAGGTGTACGCAGCAAAGTGCGCCAGGCCGATCAGCAATACCGCGATCAACCCGACCCGAGCCCGTGGGTTGATGAACAAGGCGGGCAGGTCGCGCACGAGAATGGCTTTCTCAGGATCCAGCCGGGGCAGCAGGAGAACCTGCGCCAACAGCACCGGTATGCCCACCAGCGCGGTCACCAGGAATGTCATGCGCCAGCCCATCAGGCCACTGAGCCAGGTGCCGACCGGCACGCCCAGTACGGTGGCCAGGGTCACGCCCATCATGATGATCGAGGTGGCCTTGGCGACGTCCACACCCTTGGGTGCCAGGCGGCCGCTGAGGGCGATAGCTGTGGCCCAGAAACCGCCGATACTGATGCCCAGCAAGACGCGGCCGAACAGCAGCAGGCTGAAGTCACTGGCGAACGCCACGACCATGTTGGCGATGATCATGATCAGCGTCAGGCCGATCAGCAGGTAGCGGCGGTCCATGGTGCCAATGATCACCGACAGCAACGGCGCGGCGAGGGCGGCCATGATGCCGGGCAGGGTCACCATCAGGCCGGCGTGGCCGGCACTGATGCCGAGGTCGGCGGCGACGTCGTTGAGCACGCCCACTGGGAGAAATTCACTGGTCACCAGGGCGAAGGCACCGACGGCGACCGAGAGAATCGCCAGCCACTGCTGTTTGACGCTCTGTTGATTATGTTCGGGAAGGCCGCTGGGGGCCTGGCTGGCACTTGGCATGGTGTTGGGTTCCAGGGTGAAGGTCGCCTGAAGCCAGGCGAAGGGGAGGGAATTGGGAGGCGATTATAGGAACCGATGCTGAAAATCGGGCAGGCGCTCGATTCGATAGTAATCATCAGTGCTATCGATGCGACGCTCTAGCCCGCACTGCATGACCAGTACATCTTACGCACATACTTCCAAAGCCTTGCCTACAGGCAGCGCGTTGCGATACCCCGGGCAACCTTTTTTTGTTGCTTTATTTTCCCCTTCTTTCTCAGCAGCAGAAATATTAAGTAGTACTTCCATCGACATCGCTAAAGTCCTGCCCCGGCGGGCCGAAACGCTCTCATACGACGTCGTATCCCCAATATGAGAGTCCCCTGAAAATGTCCCTTCGCAGCCTGTCCATCGCCCGCCGTGCGGGTCTGGGTTTCGCCTTGATTGCTTTGCTGGTGGCCCTACTGGGTTTTTTTGCGCTATCGAACATGGCAAGTATCCGCGCCAACGCGGTGCAGGTTGAAAGTGGGCTGGTGCCCAAGATGCGGCTGGTGGCGGATATTCGCGAAATCATGTTGCGCATTCGTACGATCTCTTTGCGCATGGCGTTGGACCCAAACCCCGCCAGCCTTGCACAGTACCGCAGCCAGATGGACACCCGTAGCCAGGACCTGACGAAAAGGTTGGTCGAGCTTGATGCGGTCATCGACACCCCTGAAGTGCGCTCGCTTTATGACCAGTTTCAGGTTTCGCTGCGCCTGTACCAGCAAGGTCTGGCACAGTCTTTCATCCTTGCCGATAAGCAGCAGGGCGCCGAGCTTAACAAGCTGCTGCTGGTGGACATGAAAACCGTGGTTGATGGTTCGGGTGCGCAACTCAATGCCCTGGCTGACTATTACAACGCGCAGATCAATCAGCAGGGTCAGGAGGCCGAATCGCAATACAGCCGTTCGCGCACCATGGTGGTCGGTTTCGTGCTGCTTGCCGCCTTGAGTACGGTGGCGCTGGCGTGGTTGTTGACTCGCAGCATTGTCGGTCCGTTGGGCCATGCGGTGCGGGCCGCCGAAAACGTGGCCCACGGTGATCTGACTCAAACGGTAGACGTGACCGGCGATGACGAAGTAACCCGCTTGCTCGTGGCGCTCAAGACCATGCAGTCCAATCTGCGCGGGACCCTGCAACTGATCCGCCAGTCGGCGGGGCAGATGGCGTCATCCGCCACCGACCTGAATGGCATCACCGATCAAAGCAGCCGCAGCCTGCAAAAGCAGACCGCTGAAATTGAACAGGCCGCCACCGCTGTAAACGAGATGACTTCAGCGGCGGATGAGGTGGCGCGCAATGCCGTTTCCACCTCCGAGTCCACTCGCCTCTCTAATGAAACGGCGCGCGAAGGCCAGCATCGTGTCGGCGAAACCGTCAGCGCTATCCAGGCCCTTAGTTCTAACATCGGTGAAACGTCGACGCTGGTGCAGAACCTCGCCGAGCAATCGCGCGATATCGGCAAGGTACTCGACGTGATTCGCTCCATTGCCGAACAGACCAACCTGCTGGCCCTCAATGCGGCTATTGAGGCTGCGCGGGCCGGCGAGTCCGGGCGTGGCTTTGCGGTCGTGGCTGATGAAGTGCGCGCATTGGCGCACCGTACCCAGCAATCAACCCTGGAAATCGATCAAATGGTGACCGCGATGCGCTCGGGGTCTGACCATGCACTCACATCAATGCAATCGAGTACCCAGCGTGCCACCGATACCTTGGCCTTGGCTGAGGGCGCGGGTGGTGCACTGAGCCAGATCACCGACTCCATCGACCAGATTCACCAGCGCAACCTTGTCATTGCCAGTGCCGCAGAGGAGCAGGCGCAGGTGGCCAAGGAAGTTGATCGCAACATCGTCAACATCCGCGACTTGTCTGCTCAGTCCGCTTCCGGCGCCGGGCAGATTAATGGATCGAGCCGAGAGCTGGCGCAGTTGGCCGTCGCGCTGAACGAGGCGGTGGCACGTTTTCAGCTGTAACGGGACTAGGGTGAAGGCGTGAGCCAATCGGACAGCAGTTCCAACACCCGATCTCTTCCGCCTTCGGCCACTAAATAGGCACCCGGACCGGTCCGCACAATCGACTGCGGCGCCTTCAGGAACGACAAAATTGTCCGCTGGTGCCCT
This sequence comes from Pseudomonas allii, assembly GCF_055380095.1. NCBI lineage: Bacteria > Pseudomonadati > Pseudomonadota > Gammaproteobacteria > Pseudomonadales > Pseudomonadaceae > Pseudomonas > Pseudomonas allii. Next base: position 1,665,352 of record NZ_AP039450.1, read on the forward strand.
TGCTTATCGATCAGCAACAGCCGCGCTCGGTGTGTGGAGTCTTCATTGATCCACAGCCCGCGCTCATCGCACATCAAAAACGTCGGCTTGTTCAGCTTGCTCAATACCACCGGGTCGCTGCCGTCTTCGGTCAGCTCACGTACCACACCTTTTTTCTTCTCGGTGTAGAGCATCCGACCGTCAGTACAACGCACGATGGACTCGCCTTCCTGCAGTTGGTCGCGCACCACGGTCAGGGTCTGGTCGCTCCAGCGATAACGCAGCAATCGCCCGACGGGTTTACGGTCTTCGATGGCATAGAGATCGTCGCCGTCATCCCACAAGCCTTGCACGTTCTCGCCTTTGAACAGTTCGGTGACGACGCCGTCCTTGAAGAAACTCACGGGCAGGTCGGCCGATTCCTGGCTGAACACCCAGCCGCCTCGGGTGGCGAACAGGCCGTCGGGTTTGGACAGGCTGGCCACCACCACGTCGCGGCTGCCGTCGGGGTGGATGCGTACGATGCTGCCTTTGGCGTTGTCGAGTTCCTGGCTGACCATCAGCGAGCCGTCCGCCAGGGGCATCAGTGAGGCGGCCTTGGGCACGTCGCGGTGCGCCACTTGGACACTCCACCCCTTGGCGGCACTGACGGGGTAGTAACTCTGCCAGGCAAAAAAGCCCAGGGTTGCCACGCACAGCAGGCCTGCTGCGCGCATGCCAAATCGGAGCGCCGGGTATTTTTTTGGAGCGTTGGTCATCGAGAGTTGCCAGCCGTCGGGGGAAAGATCGTCGACCACCCTACCAAGCTTGTCGCTGAACTTCACGCGTGGGAAACCCGTTGCCCCGCTTACCGGTGCCTAGTCCTGCTCACCCACGCCCTGTCTGATTTTTTCCAGCAACTCATCGATATGAAAGGGCTTGGTGATCAGGTCCATGCGTTCGCCCAGGAAGTTCTGGCGGTTGGCCGCATTCTCGGCGTAGCCGGTCATGAACAGAATCGGCAGGTTGGGATGCAGGGCGCGCGCGTGGTCGGCCAGCTCTCGGCCCGTCATGTACGGCAGGCCGACATCCGTCAGCAGCAGGTTGATGCCCGCATCAGCCTTCAGGATGACGATGGCTTCGTCACCATCGGCCGCCAGGCTGCAGCGGTAGCCGACGTCCGTCAGGACCTCGGCGACAAAACTGCGGACCGAGGGCATGTCTTCTACGATCAGTATGTGTTCACCCTTGCTGTTACCCGGCACCGCCACGGTCTTGGTAGCAAGGGTGGCGGGGCCGTCGGCGGCGGGGAGCATGAGGGTCACCTCGGTGCCCTGGCGGGTGACGCTGCGGATCTGCGCATCACCGCCGGACTGGCGGGCAAAGCCATAGATGGTCGACAGGCCCAGGCCGGTGCCCTGGCCCACGGGTTTGGTGGTGAAGAATGGGTCGAACACCTTATCGATCACGCTGTGCTCGATGCCCACACCGTTGTCCCGTACCGACAGTGCAACGTACGGTCCGTCTTCAAGCTTGAGGTTGCCGTTGGAGTACGATGGGTAAGTCGTCACCCAGATAATCCCGCCCTGGGGCAGTGCATCCCGCGCATTGATCACCAGGTTCAATACCGCACTTTCCAGTTGGATAGGGTCCACCAGCGCCACGGCGGGGTTGCTGGTCAACTCCAGCTTCAGGGCAATGTGTTCGCCGATGGTGCGCACCAGCAGTTCTTCCAGGGAGCGGATGTGTGCGTTGATATCGGTCGGACGGGTGTCCAGTGGCTGCTGGCGGGCGAAGGCGAGCAGGCGGTTGGTCAAGCCGGCGGCGCTCAGGGCTGAACTGAGCGCCGCGTCGGCATAACCCAGGACCTTGTCGGTGCGCTGGCTTTCGATACGCTTCTTGATCAGTTCAAGGCTGGTGATGATGCCCGTCAGCAGGTTGTTGAAGTCGTGGGCGATACCGCCGGTAAGCTTGCCCAGGGCATCCATTTTCTGGGCCTGGAGCAGTTGTGCCTCCGTACGTGCCAGCTGGCTGGCGGCGTTGGCCAGTTCGGCCTGCTGGTGACGCTCACGATGGCGGTGTTCGGTTACGTCCTCGACAAACACCAGGCTCAGCTCGGCGCGGTCATAGGGCGAAATCTGCCATTCGGTTTCGCGCAGTTGGCCATCGACCTTCATCTGCAGCGTGCCCTTCCAGCGCTCGCCTGCCGCCAGGCGCAGGCACAGCTCCTGGATAACGCTGTATTGATCGCTGGCGAAGCATTCGAGCAGGGCATCCGGGTTGAGGTTGTCGTGGATCAGTTGGGCGAAGGCGTGGTTGCACTCGTGAACCTTCAACTGCGCGTCCATCACCGCAATCGGTGCGCTGATATTGAAGAAGATTTCCCGAAAGCGCGCCTCGCTTTCGCGCAGGGCGTATTCGGTGTCGCGTACCCGCAGCAAGGTGCGCAAGGTCGCCAGCAGGACCTCGGGGTCTACCGGGTGGATCAGGTAGGCATCGGCGCCTGCGTCCAGGCCGGTGATGATGTCGCCGGTCTCGATGGACGCCGCCGAAACGTGCACCACCGGCAGCAAGGCCGTGGCCGGGTTGGCGCGCAAACCGCGCACGATATCGAAGCCGCTCATGTCGGGCAGGTTGACGTCCAGGATCAGTGCGTCGATCTTGCCCCTTGCGATCAGGTCGAGTCCTTCCTGGCCCGTGCCGGCTTCCAGTACCCGGTAGTGATGACGCTCAAGACGTCGGCGCAAGGCGTAGCGCGTGGCGGCGTTGTCGTCGACGATCAGCAGCTGGATGTCACGTTTCATCGACGGTCTCGCTAGCGATGGAAAAGGGAATGATCACAAAAAACAGCGAGCCCACCCCAGGTGTGCTTTCCACGCCCACCCGGCCACCGAGCAGTTCGGCGAAACGCTTGCACAAGGACAGCCCCAGACCGGTGCCGCGCAGACGTTTTTGCAAAGGCGAATCGATCTGGGAAAAGTCTTCGAACAGGTTGCTGTGCAATTCGGCGGGTATACCCAGGCCGGTGTCCTGCACCGCAAAGCGTATCTCGTGTTCATTCTCCATGCGCGCCGACACCCGCACTTCGCCCTGCGTGGTGAACTTCAGCGCGTTGGAGATAAAGTTGCGCAGGATCTGCGCCAGTTTCTTGTCATCGGTGTAGAGCTTGGGCAAGCCGGACGGCTCTTCGAAGATCAGGTCCACCGAGGACGCATCGACAATCGGCCGGAACATGCCGCGCAATGCCGAGAACAGGTCGAACATGTCGAACCAGGCCGGGGAAATGCTGATACGCCCGGCCTCGATCTTGGCCAGGTCCAACAGGTCATCGACCATCTCGCGCAGTTCGCGGGCCGAGTTGCGAATGAAGCCGACCTGGGTGTGCTGTTCCTCGCTCAACGGGCCGTCCAGCTCATCGGCCAGCAGGCTGGTGATGCTCAGGATCGAGCCCAGCGGTGTGCGGAACTCATGGCTCATGTAGGACAGGAAGCGGCTTTTGAGGTCCGATGCCTGGCGCAGTTGATCGGCCTGGGTGTCCAGTTCGGCATACAGCGCGAGCACGCCTTGGTTGGTTTCGTCCAACTCGGCACGCAAGGCGTCCGCCTCCAGGCGAAGGCGTTCGATTTCAGCGGCGAGCGAGGCAGGGGTGTCAGCCATCAATGGCCTCCAGGGCAATCACGAAGACCGTGACGTCATCCCGGCCGCGACAGAAGTCACGGTGCAGGACGGCGGCGATCAGGGCAGGGTGGCGGTGGACGAGCCCGGGGTAGTCCGAAAGGTTCCAGCGTGATTGCAGGCCGTCGCTGTAGAGGATCAGCAACTGGCCGCCGACTTGAGCGTAGTCGAAGGCATGCGCCTTGCGAAACTGCACACCGACGATCCCAGGATGGGACGCCAGGCCACGGGACTTGCCCGGCCCGATCAGGCTGGCGCCAATATTGCCCACGCCGGTAAACCTCAGGTGATCGGCCTCGGCATCGTACTGGGCCACAGCGAGGGCGCCGCCGCGAGTGCCGTTCATGGCAATGTGCAGATCGTTCATCAGCACCGTTGAATCCAGGAAGGCATCCTGGGCAAATACCACCTCTCCTGCCCGCGCGGCGTGCTCGGCATATTCGCCATGGCCGAGTCCATCGGCCACCATCACACTGAAACGACCGGGTTCGATTGCCAGGTGCCAGGCGTCCCCGCAGTGCGGGTCATCATGCAGTGAGTGCTGGCTGACCCCGTAGCGAATGTCTTTTGCAACTGAACCGCGCGAATACAACCTGGCCAGGATCGCCGTGCCGCGTTGATCGGCGTAGGCATCGAATACCTGGGCCAGGCGCGAAATCGCGCCCAGGCCAATGCCTTGGGTACCTCCGGTGGAGTAGCCGTCCACCAGGCAGCTGTTCAGGTCGAAGCCTTGGCCCCGGTCGATGGCGACCAGTTCGAGGCCGCCATTACCGGTGGTGCGCAAGTGCAGTTGGCCATGCTCGGCATGCTTGAGGATATTGCTGGCCAGTTCGGTTGCCACCAGGGCCACGCGCCCGGCATCGGTGTCGTCGAAACCCAATTGCTCGGCGAGCTGCTGCGCCGTGCGACGCGCATGGCCGATCTGGCTGGTGTCCTCAATCAGCAGTACATGCGTCAGGGCGCTGGGAATGTTCAGGCCCATCGGGTGATCGTCACGCGGGTGCCCTGGCCTGGCGCGGTCTCCAGTTCAAATTCATCCACCAGGCGCTTGGCCCCGGTGAGCCCCAGGCCCAGGCCGCTGCCGGAGGTCCAGCCATCGGTCATTGCAAGCTTGAGATCGGGAATGCCCGGCCCTTCATCGCGAAAAGTCAGGCGCACGCCGGGTCGGTGGTCTTTTTCGACCATTGCCCAGTCCATGTAGCCGCCCTTGCCATAGACCACCGTGTTGCGCGCCAGCTCGCTGACCGCCGTGACCAGCTTGGTCAGGTCGATCAGGCGCATGCCGCAGTCCTGGGCCAGTTTGCGTACGAGTTGTCGAGCCAGCACGACGTCCTGTTCGATCAGCACCGGGTGGGTGCCATTGCTGGCTTGGGTCATGAGTGTTCTACCCGGTCACGCAGCAGTTTCATGCCGCGCTCGACATTCAGCGCCGTCGCCACGCCAGGCAGGTTCATGCCCAGTTCCACCAGCGTAATGGCCACGGCCGGTTGCATGCCCACCAATACGGTCTGGGCATCCATGATGCGTGACAGGCCGGAGATGGTACCGATCATGCGTCCGATGAACGAGTCGACCATGTCCAGCGCCGAGATATCGATCAGAACGCCGCGGGCGGAGGTGCGGCTGATGCGCTCGGACAAGTCGTCCTGCAACGTCAGCGCGAGTTGATCGTGCATGTCCACCTGGATGGTCACGAGCAAGAACTCGCCCATCTGCAAAATAGGGATGCGTTCCATGCTTAAACGGCCTTGGTGACGGTGACGCCTAGGCGTTTGAGGGAGAGTGCCAGCGCGTCGGCCAGGTTGGCCTTGGTGACCACGCCTTGCAGGTCAAGGCCCAGGTGCACGATGGTCTGCGCGATTTGCGGGCGTACGCCGCTGATGATGCAATCGGCGCCCATGAGGCGGATGGCCGTGACGGTTTTCAGCAGGTGCTGGGCCACCAGGGTGTCGACGGTCGGTACGCCGGTAATGTCGATGATCGCGATTTCCGCGCCGGTGTCGACGATGCGTTGCAGCAGCGACTCCATCACCACCTGGGTGCGTTGCGAATCCAGGGTGCCGATCATCGGCAGGGCCAGGACGCCGTCCCACAGTTTGACCACCGGGGTGGACAGCTCCAGCAACTCTTCCTGCTGGCGCTTGATCACCGACTCCCGGGATTTCTGGAAGGTGCGGATGGTGTGCATGCCCAGCGCATCGAGCAGTTCGGAGATCTTCAGCAGTTGTTCGGCCAGTTGTGCCGGTTGGTCGGCATATTCTCGCTGCAGCAGGACGAACAGCGGACCCTTGAGGGCGAAGATAAAGCTGGCGGTCTGTTGCGAGTCCTGGCCGGCGAGGGCGCGACTGTGGGACAACTTTTCCAGGAATACGCGGGTTTCTGCCCAGTTTTCATGGTCGGTGTTCTGCGAGTTGCCTTGTTGCAGGGCTGTTGTCAGCAGGTTCAGGAACTCCTGGGTTTGCTGTTTGACGTCATCGCCTTTGATGTTGCGCGTCGCCCCTGAGGTATCGAGGCTGGCATTCCATTCAGCAAGGAGGGCGCTGCGATTGTCCTGCAGGGCCTGGATTGTGTGCGTTTGCAGAGTTGCCACGGGGAACCTCCTTGAATGCCATCGATGGGAATCGCGCAATTTATACTAAAACGAACTGTTTAGAATTGTTTCCGGTGGAATCGTTCACTGGTGGCACTGCGACATTAATCGGCGGTGGGCCCCTCTTGCTGTGACAGCACGGCGTAATCCTGGCCGCCGTAGAAAACTCCCAGAATCGACACCCTCCGCGCACGGGCATCCACCCTGAATGCGATGACGGTGGAATGCCGATAATGCGTAATGCGCAGGCCGGGCAGTACGTCGTCCCGGCGGGCGCCTCGCAAAGGAAACAAGGCCAGGTTTTCGCAGCATTCCAGGAGGTTGTCGACGAAGCGTGCAGCGACCAGCGGGGAGCCGGTATTGCTGATGTAGTCTTCAAGGGCGTCAAGTTGGGTCAGTGCCTCGGGCGAAAAGGTCACTGAATACTTCACGTTCTATCGTGGCCTTTGCGCTGGCGTTTGGTGGCCAGGTGCTCGCGAACCTGCTCGACCGATAACGCCCGGCCGGGGTCGTCTTCGAGCTCAACGGCGGCGGGGATGACCTGGTCGCGCAGCCATTCATCCATGGCGCGATCCCGTGCCAGCAAGGCCCGCAGGCCGTCGCGGATCACTTCGCTTTCGGTGGCGTATTCACCGGCAGCGACCTTGGCCTTGACCAAGGCAGCCATTTCGATGGGCAAGGTGATGCTCATTTGCTGGGTTGAGCGCATTTGGACGTCCGCCAGGGGTGGGTAGGATTCAATCCTACTTGACCATTGGCGTGATGCAAGAAGCATCTGGTCAAAGCCGATATCCGGCGTCTCGTCGTCCATCCAGAAGTGATAGGTTTCCATGAGTGAGTCCATCTCCCGTTGTGTAGGTCAGGCCGCAAGTATTGACCCATTTCGACGATTGCGTGGTCGCGGGCAGCCAATAACTCGCTGATATGTATGACTTCATATTTGTAGCAGGGTTATTACGGCAAACCGGTCCTGGCACACATGGCGCCCCACCCGCTCCCATACGATAATGCCCACCACCTCGACCACTCTGGCCTCACTCCCGTGATCATCAACTTCGACCTCAACGACCTCCAGGCTTTCCGCGCCGTGGTAGACAAGGGCAGTTTCCGTGGCGCCGCCGAGGCTATCCGGATCTCGCAACCGGCCCTCAGCCGACGCATTGAAAAGCTCGAAACCGCCCTCGATGTAAAACTGTTCGAACGCACCACCCGGCGTGTCAGCCTGACCATGGTCGGCCGCGCCTTCCTGCCGCAGGTGGAGCGCATGCTCGATGACCTCGATGTGGCGCTGATGGGCATCAGCAACGTCGCGTCCACGCGCATGGGCAATGTCACCATCGCCTGCGTGCCGTCCACCGCCTACTACTTCATGCCTCACGTGATCTCCGAGTTCCACAAGCTGTACCCGAAGATTCGCCTGCGCGTACTGGATGCCAGTGCCGGTGAAGTGTGCAATGCGGTGGAGAGTGGCGAGGCGGATTTCGGCGTGAGTTTCAGCGGCAGCCTGGCCGATGAGGTGGAGTTCGAGCTGTTGCTGCAGGAGCGTTACGTGCTGGCCTGTCGTCGTGACCACCCGCTGGCCCAGCGTGAAAGCGTGGCCTGGGCCGAAGCCTATGAGCACGACTACATCACCGTGGACAAGACCTCCGGCAACCGTTTCCTGCTCGACCAGGCCTTGCGCGGCGTGCGGGTGAAAAAACCGAGCATCTGCGAGACGCACCACGTGACTACCATGATCGGGCTGGTGGAGGCGGGGCTGGGGGTGGCGATGGTGCCGTCGATTGCGATGCCGGCGGTCGAGCATCCGATTCTGGTGAGCGTGCCGCTGGTGGAGCCGCAGGTGATGCGCAATGTGGGCTTGATAAAACGCCGCGGGCGGACCTTGCCGCCAGCGGCGCTGGAGTTGGAGCGGTTGGTGCGGGAGATGCCGTTCCGGTCAGCGTGACACCGAATCCAGCCCGGTGGATTGCACCACCGGTTGCACCTCGGGCGAGGCCAGGAATTGCAACAACGCCTTGGCCTGCTCCGGGTGTTCGGCGTTGACAGGTATGCCCGCCGCAAAGCGCGTCACCGATTGCACGTCTTCCGGGATCTTGCCGACGTAGGTCACACCGGGCACCGGCAACAATTCCGCGACCTGCTGCAAGCCCACTTCGTAGTCACCCTTGGCCACCTGTTCGGCCACCGGCAGGCGTTCGATCATGGTGCCCTTGGCGGGCATGCCGAGCTTCTTGAACAGCTCTTTCTCGACATACACACCGCTGGCGCTGTCCGAATAGGCTACCGACTTGGCTTTGCTGAGGGCCGCTTTCAATTCGGCATCGGTGCCGATCGCCGGTTTGACGGCGCCGGCCTTCACCACCAGGCCGATGCGCGAATCCGCCAGCTCCACGCGGGAGGCCGGGTCGACCTTGCCCTGCTTGATCAAGTCGTCCAGGGCGTAGCCGACCATGATCACCACGTCGGCGTGTTCGCCTCGGGCCAGGCGGTTGGGAATCGCTTCCGGTGCCTTGCCCATCGACGGGCCGAGGATGGTGTCGAGGGTGTCGCCGCTGTGCTTGGCGTATTGTGGGCCGAGCAATTTATACGCGGCGGTGAAACCGCCCGAGGTCATCACCTTGAGCTGTTCGGCCTGGGCCGACAGCGCCAGGGCGCCGAGGGCCAGTGCTGTCAGGGTCTTGAACAGAAGCTTCATCACGCGGCCCCCTGCATCACTTGGCCACGGGCATTGGCGCGACGATACAGCGCCAGGGTCGAGCACAACGCGCACAGGGCGGCGAACATCATCCAGTAGGCCGGCGAGGCCTTGTCTTCGGTGATGTGGATGAACCAGGTGGAGATCGCCGGCGTGAAACCGCCGAAGATCGCGGTTGCCAGGCTATAGGCCAGGGAGAAGCCCGCCACGCGCACTTCCACCGGCATGATTTCGGTGAGGGCCGGGATCATGGCGCCGTTGTACATGCCGTACAGGAACGAGAACCACAGCAGGGTTTCCAGCATGTGGGCGAAGCTCGGTGCGTTCACCACGTAGGACAGTGCTGGGTAGGCCGTGAGAACGGTCATCGCAGTCATGGCGATCAGCACCGGCTTACGGCCGAAACGGTCGCTCAACGTACCGCCGATCGGCAGCCAGACAAAGTTCGACACCGCCACCAGCAGGGTCACCAGCAGCGCATCGGACGTGCTCAGTTGCAGCACGGTCTTGCCGAAAGTCGGCGCGTACACGGTGATCAGGTAGAACGCGGTAGTGGTCATGGCCACCATCAGCATGCCGCCGATGACCACGGTCCAGTTTTTCACCAGGGTCGCCATCACTTCGCGCATGGTCGGGCGATGCTTGCGGTTGGCGAACTCTTCGGTTTCCTGCAGGTTGCGACGCAGCACGAAGATGAACGGGATGATCACGCAGCCGATAGCGAACGGAATGCGCCAGCCCCAGTCGGCAACCACCGACGGTTCCATCCACACGTTCAGGCCATAACCCAGAGCAGCGGCGACCACGATGGAGATCTGTTGGCTGCCCGATTGCCAGCTGGTGTAGAAGCCTTTGCGGCCTGGGGTGGCCATTTCGGAAAGGTACACCGACACACCGCCCAGTTCCGCACCGGCCGAGAAGCCTTGCAGTAAACGACCGACCAGCACCAGCAGCGGTGCCCACAGGCCAATGGTGTGATAGCCAGGCACCAGCACGATGAGCAGCGTGCCGCTGGCCATGATCGACAAGGTCACGATCAGGCCTTTGCGGCGACCGACGTCATCGATATAGGCACCCAGGATGATCGCGCCCAACGGACGCATGAGGAAGCCTGCGCCGAACACGGCGAAGGTCATCATTAATGACGCAAACTCATTAGCGGCAGGGAAGAACGCGGCAGCGATGTAGGTGGCGTAGAAGCCGAACAGAAAGAAGTCGAACTGTTCGAGGAAGTTGCCCGAAGTAACGCGGAATACCGCACCCACTTTCGAGCGGGCAGAGTCGGGTCGGGTAGGGCTAGTCATGGTTTTGTGTCTCCAGCGTTCTTTTTAAAGTGCTTGTTTCGCTTAAGACCTCGAATAGTGGCTGACACATTTAGAAATGATAAGTGACAAATTTGGATGGATTGATGTTCATTGGCTATTAATCGGCTATAAGCCAAAAATGCATTGGCTGTTCTATGCTTAAGACGTGACCAATTCTTAAGGACGGGAGGTGGTAATGACGGACCAACAGAAACGGCGGGACGAGCCGGAGCGTGAGCAACCCCGGCGGCATGAGGAAGAAAAACCGCAGACCTGGAAACATCCCGATGATGGCACCGAACTTTCAGAGCGCGACCAGGAGCGTCCGCTGAAACCGTAATATCAGGATAAGCGCGGTCAAAATGTGGGAGTGGGCTTGCCCGCGAAGACGGAGTGTCAGTCAACAATGCTGTGACTGATCAACCGCTTTCGCGAGCAAGCACACATTCGTCTGCGCATTCTTGAATGGGAAACTATTTGACATATTTGATTTGTGATCACATATTGAGGCCATAAGAACGACAACACAGGTTTTGCCTCATGACAGATGGTCCGCTCCTCCTGCCCACCCTGCGCCAGGTGTCCCGTGATACCTTGCAAGACCAGGTCTACCGCCAGATCCGCGAAGCGTTGATGAGTGGCCGTTTCCAGCCTGGCCAGAAACTCACTATCCGCGGCCTCGCCGAAGCCCTCGGTTCCAGCCCGATGCCGGTGCGCGAAGCCCTGCAACGCCTCAGTGCCGAAAACGCCTTTGAAGTCACCGAGACCTCTCGTCTGCGCGTGCGCTTGATGACGGTCGAACGCCTGCGTGAAATTCGTGATGCACGTGTCGCCCTCGAAGGGCTGCTGGCGGAAAAAGCCGTGCTGCGCCTGCAAAAGGCCGACCTCGACGAAATCACCGACCTCTGCCAGCAAATGCAGCACGCCGCCGACGAAGTCGACGTGTCGCGCTACCTGTGGACCAACTTTGCGTTTCACCGGCGCATCTACGCCGTGGCCCAGGCCGAGTTGACCATGGCCGCCGTGGAAAACTTCTGGCTGCACATGGGCCCGTGCTTTGCGCTGGTCGCCCCGGATAAAGCTCACCTGCAACGCTCGATGGAGGCGCACACGCGCATCGTCGAGGCGCTGGCGGCCCGCGATGGTGCCGGCGCCCGTGCGGCGGTGACCGATGACATCATGCAGGCCGCCGACTCCCTGGCGCGCCTGCTCGTCAAGAACGACCGTTCGCGGTCGTCTGCTTCAGGAGGTAAACGTGCATGAGTGTCCTACAGCGGCTGCAGCCTTATCCTGGGTTACGTGTGTTGATTTCCGGCGGGGCTGCCGGCATTGGTGAAGTGCTGGCGGCGGCGTATCTGGAAGCCGGTGCCCAGGTGCATGTGTGTGACGTGAGCGAGCCGGCCCTGGCCGCGTTTCGCGACAAGTACCCCGGCACCGTCGCCACCCGCGCCGACGTCAGCGATGCCGCGCAGATCGAAGCGGTGTTCACGGTGCAGCGCGAGCATTTCGGCGGCCTCGATGTGCTGGTCAACAACGCCGGAATAGCCGGGCCTACCGGCGGTATCGATGCGATCAGCGACGCCGAGTGGCAAGCCACCATCAACATCAATCTCACTGCGCAATACCGCTTTGCCCATCATGCGGTGCCGATGCTCAAGGCCTCTTCCCACGGCCACCTGCTGCATATCGCCTCGGTGGCGGGGCGCCTGGGCTACGCGTGGCGTACGCCCTATGCGGCGACCAAATGGGCCATCGTCGGCCTGATGAAATCCCTGGCCTCGGAGCTGGGCGAGAGCGATATCCGCGTCAACGCCTTGCTGCCCGGCATCGTCGAAGGCCCGCGCATGGACGGCGTGATCCGCGCCCGTGCCGAGCAGGTCGGCGTGCCCGAAGCCGAGATGCGCCAGGAATACCTCAACAAAATTTCCCTCAAACGCATGGTCAGCGCCGAAGACGTGGCCGCCATGGCCTTGTTCCTCTGTTCGCCCGCCGCACGCAACGTGACCGGCCAGGCGATCAGCGTCGACGGTAACGTCGAGTACCTGTAAGCCACGGAAGAACACATCGCGCTGCACCCAGGATTTTTTTCATAAGAATAAAAGTCGGAGAGTCGTCATGCCCAAAATACGTCCTGTCATCATCACCTGCGCCGTTACCGGTGCGATTCATACGCCGTCGATGTCGCCGCATTTGCCGATCACTGCGCAGGAAATTGCCGACGCCGCCATCGGTGCCGCCGCAGCCGGCGCCGCGATTGTCCACCTGCATGCCCGCGATCCCAACGATGGCCGCCCAAGCCAGGACCCGGCGCTGTTCGCCGAATTCCTGCCGCAGATCAAGGCCGCCAGCGACGTGGTAATCAACATCACCACCGGCGGCGCGCCGACCATGGGTGTGGAGGAGCGCCTGCAACCGGTGATGCAGTTCAAGCCGGAACTGGCCTCGTTGAACATGGGCTCGATGAACTTCGGCCTGTACGAAATGCTCAACCGCTTTACCGACTTCAAGCACGACTGGGAGCGGCCGTACCTGGAAGAAAGTGACGATCGGATCTTCCGCAACACCTTCCGTGACATCACCCATATCCTTAATTCCTGTGCCGAGAACCGCACGCGGTTCGAGATCGAGTGCTACGACATCGGCCACCTCTACACCGCCGCGCATTTCCTGGAACGCGGCCTGCTCAAGCCGCCATTGTTTATCCAATCCGTGTTCGGTTTGCGCGGTGGCATCGGCGGGCATCCGGAAGACCTGGCCCACATGCGGCGTACCGCCGACCGCCTGTTTGGCGACGACTATGTGTGGTCGATCCTCGGCGCCGGGCGTGGGCAGATTCCGCTGGCGACCATGGGCCTGTCCATGGGCAGCAATGCGCGTGTCGGCCTTGAGGATTCGCTGTGGGACGGCCCGGGCAAATTGGCCGCGTCCAACGCCGATCAGGTGCGACGTATCCGTACGGTGATCGAGGCACTTGGGCATCGGGTCGCCACGCCGGATGAAGCGCGGGAAATCCTCGGGCTCAAGGGGCGCGACCAGGTCAATTTTTAATTCGAAAAACCGCCGCGTCATGGCGCGGCCTGCATCCCGCACAACAACAATAAGGGGATCACACCATGCGTATCGAAGTGCTTGTCGACGTCAAGACCACCCTGGGCGAAGGCCCGGTGTGGGACGTCGAGCAACAACGCTTGTATTGGATCGACAGCGCCGACGGCCGCATCCTGCGCTGCACCGACGATGGCCGCGAACTGCGTGCCTGGGAGGTCGGCCAGAAAATCGGCTCCATGGCCCTGCGCCATAACGGTAAGTCGGCGATTGTCGCGCTGCAAAACGGCGTGCACACCCTCGACCTTAAAAGCGGCGGGCTCAACCTGGTCATCGACCCGGAACCGCACCTGCCGGATAACCGCCTCAACGACGGCAAGGTCGACCGCCAGGGCCGCTTCATCTTCGGCTCCATGGACACCCAGGAAGACAACGCCAGCGCCAAGCTTTACCGCCTGGACGCCGACCTGAGCCTGCACGCCCTGGACGAAGGCATCATCGTGTCCAACGGCCCGTGCTGGAGCCCGTCGGGCGAGACCTTCTACTTCTGCGACACCTGGTCCGGCGAGATCTGGGCCTACGACTATGACCTGGCCACCGGCAATGTGTGCAATCGCCGCACCTTCGCCAAGGTCGACACCTCGGGCGGCGGTGCTGCCGACGGTTGCACCGTGGATGCCGAGGGCTGCCTGTGGCAAGCCTTGGTCTACGCCGGAAAACTGGTGCGCTACACCCCCGACGGCCACGTCGACCGCATCATCCCGATGCCGGTGAAGAAGGTCACCAGCCTGACCTTTGGCGGGCCGAACCTGGACACCCTGTTTGTGACCTCCATGGCCAAGCCGCCGCTGCCGCGTTTTCCGGCAGACGGCCAGCAGCGCGGAGCGCTGTTCGCCATTACCGGGTTGGGCGTGCAAGGAATAGCCGAGCGACGGTTCGCCAGCTAGCGCGTGTGTGTGACAAGGCATATTCCTTCGCAACCTTGTGTCAGTGCGCGCCCTCGCGCGCCTGGAGAGGCCCATGGCAACTATCAAAAAAGCGTCGCTGCGCAGCATTCACCGGCATTCCTGGGTGTCGCTGCTGGTCTGTTGGATGATCTGGATCCTCAACGCCTACGACCGTGAGATCGTGTTGCGCCTGGGGCCGACCATCTCCAAGCACTTCGATTTGTCCGCCGACCAATGGGGCACCGTGGCCACGGTGGTCATGCTGGCCCTGGCATTGCTGGATATACCCGGCTCCATGTGGAGCGACCGTTACGGCGGCGGCTGGAAACGTGCGCGCTTCCAGGTGCCGCTGGTGCTGGGCTACACGGCGATCTCGTTTCTGTCCGGCTTCAAGGCCCTGAGCGGCAACCTGGCTACCTTCATTGCCCTGCGCGTCGGGGTAAACCTCGGCGCCGGTTGGGGTGAGCCGGTGGGGGTGAGCAACACCGCCGAATGGTGGCCGGTGGAGCGGCGCGGCTTTGCCCTGGGGGCGCACCACACGGGTTACCCGATTGGCGCGATGCTCAGCGGTATCGTCGCGAGTTTCGTCATCACCGTGTTCGGCGAGGACAACTGGCGCTACGTGTTCTTCTTCGCCTTCGTGGTGGCGCTGCCGCTGATGATCTTCTGGGCGCGTTATTCCACCGCCGAGCGCATCACCGCGTTGTACGTCGACATCGCCGCCAAGGGCATGACGCCACCGGACAATGCTCCGGCCAGTTCGGTGAAGGGCGACGCGTGGCGCACCTTTGTCGCCACCTTGCGCAACCGCAATATCGCCCTCACGGCGGGCAATACCATGCTTACGCAGGTGGTGTACATGGGCGTGAACATCGTGCTGCCGGCCTACCTCTACAACATCGCCGGGCTGTCGCTGGCCGAGTCGGCGGGGATGAGCGTGGTGTTCACCCTCACCGGCATTCTCGGGCAACTGGTGTGGCCGTCGCTGTCGGACATCATCGGTCGGCGTACCACCCTGATCATCTGCGGGGTGTGGATGGCGGCGAGTGTCGGCGCGTTCTACTTCGCCAACACCCTGACCCTGATCATCGTCGTGCAACTGCTGTTCGGCCTGGTGGCCAACGCGGTGTGGCCGATCTACTACGCGGTGGCCTGCGACTCGGCCGAGCCGTCGGCGACGTCCACCGCCAACGGCATCATCACCACCGCGATGTTTATCGGCGGCGGCCTGGCGCCGGTGCTGATGGGCAGTCTGATCGCCATGGGCGGCGGCTGGACCACACTGCATGGCTACACCGTGTGTTTCTTCGTGATGGCCGGCTGTGCCCTCGGCGGCGCGCTGCTGCAACTGTTTTCCCATCGCCCCCAGGCGTTGGCCCTGCAACTCGACTCCTAGAACAACACCGATGCGCCCCCCAGCCCGGCTGGCGGGGCGCCAAGAGGAACTGCCGATGACTACCGCCACCGCCGCCCGCACCCCGCAGGCGTTGAACAAACTGATGTTCGTCAAGCTGATGCCCTTGCTGATCATCGCCTACATCCTGAGCTTCCTGGACCGCACCAACATTGCCCTGGCCAAGCATCACCTGGACGTCGACCTGGGCATTTCCGCCGCCGCCTACGGGCTGGGCGCGGGGCTGTTTTTCCTGACATATGCGCTGTCGGAAATCCCCAGCAACCTGATCATGCACAAGGTCGGCGCGCGCTTCTGGATCGCGCGGATCATGGTGACCTGGGGCCTGATCTCGGCGGCCATGGCCTTTGTGCAGGGCGAGACGTCGTTCTACGTGCTGCGCCTGTTGCTGGGCATCGCCGAAGCGGGGCTGTTTCCCGGCGTCATGCTGTACCTGACCTACTGGTTCAACCGTGAACAACGGGCGCGGGCCACCGGTTACTTCCTGCTCGGCGTGTGCTTCGCCAACATCATCGGCGGCCCGGTGGGCGCGGCCTTGATGCGCATGGACGGCCTGCTCGGCTGGCACGGCTGGCAGTGGATGTTCCTGCTTGAAGGCCTGCCGGCCGTGGCGTTTGCCTGGGTGGTGTGGTGCAAGCTGCCAGACCGCCCGAGCAAGGCGCCGTGGCTGTCGGTCGAGGAAGCGCGCGGGATCGAACAGCGCATTGCCCGGGAAAGCGAAGAAGGCGCAGGCGCGGGCGGTCACTCGCTGAAGAACTGGCTGACCCCGCAGATCCTGCTGGCGATCTTTGTGTACTTCTGCCATCAGATCACCATCTACACGGTGATCTTTTTCCTGCCGAGCATCATCAGCAAATACGGTGAACTGAGCACCATGAGCGTCGGCCTGCTGACCTCCTTGCCGTGGATCGCGGCCGCACTCGGCGCGCTGCTGATTCCGCGTTTCGCCACCACCCCAGGGCGTTGCCGCCGCTTGCTGGTCACGGGCCTGTTGACCATGGCGTTGGGCCTGGGCATTGCCTCGGTGTCGGGGCCGGTGTTCAGCCTGCTCGGTTTTTGCCTGTCGGCGGTGGTGTTCTTTGTGGTGCAGTCGATCATCTTTCTGTACCCGGCTTCGCGCCTCAAAGGCGTTGCGCTGGCGGGCGGGCTCGGGTTCGTCAACGCGTGCGGGCTTTTGGGCGGGTTTGTCGGGCCGTCGGTGATGGGCGTAATCGAGCAAAGCACCGGCAATGCCATGAACGGCCTGAAAGTCATTGCGTTGGTGCTGGTGGTGGCGGCCGTGGCGGCCCTGCGTTTACGCATGGGGCACGAGCCTGTGCGTGGTGCGCAGGCCAGCGAAGCGTCCTACACGTAGACGCCAGCAACGGGCCTTTCTAAACTGCGGCTTGTCTTGGGGAAAGGGCAGGCGCCGATGAATCGCAATGAACTACGCAAAGCCGACATCAACCTGATGGTGGTGTTCGAGGCGCTGATGCTGGAGCGCAACGTGACGCGGGTGGCGGAGAAGCTGTTTCTCGGCCAACCGACCATCAGCTCGGCCCTCAACCGTTTGCGTACCTTGTTCAACGACCCGTTGTTCATCCGCGTCGGCCACCGCATGGAGCCCACCGCGCGGGCCGAGGAGATCATCCAGCACCTGTCGCCGGCGCTGGATTCGTTGTCATCGGCCTTGAGCCTGACCCACGATTTCGACCCGTCGATCAGCACCATGACCTTTCGCATCGGCCTCTCCGATGATGTGGAGTTCGGCCTGTTGCCACCGTTGCTGCGTTCCCTGCGCCAGGAAGCGCCGCAAGTGGTGTTCGTGGTGCAGCATGTGGACTACTGGCGCATTCCCGACCTGCTGGCCTCCGGCGATATCACCGTCGGCATCACCCAGACCCGTGGCCTGCCGGCGAATGCCAAGCGCAAGCTGCTGCGCCATATCCGCCCGCGCATCCTGCGTGCCGATGCGTCTGAAACACCGCTGACCCTGGATGAATATTGCTCACGGCCCCATGTGCTGGTGTCCCACACCGCCAACGTGTCCGGGTTTGCCGATGAGTGGCTGGCGGAGATCGGCCGCAAACGCCATGTGGTGCTGTCGGTGCCGCAATACAGCGCGCTGCCGGCCTTGCTCGCCGGCACTGACCTGATCGCCAGCCTGCCGGACTACACCGCCGAGGCCATGGCAGTGTCGGGCCACCTGTTCTGTGAGCCGTTCCCGTTCGAAACGCCGACCCTGGATTTGTCGATGGTGTGGCTCAGCCACGTGGACACCGACCCGGCTGAGCGCTGGGTACGTTCGCGGCTCGAAGCGTTTATGAGCGACAGAGGGCTGGCGGCCAAAGCCTGATGCTTTTATCCGTGGTATATCTAGGAATCTTCCTACCAAAGACTCGGAGTCATCCATGCCACACCTGCACCTGGAATACACCGCCAACCTGACAGGCCTCGCTGTCGAGAAGACTCTGTTGCGGCTCAACAACGTGCTGATGGCGTCCGGGCAGTTCGGGTCCGAGTTCGATATCAAAAGCCGTGCGGTCAAGGTGGAGACGTTCCAGGTGGGCACCTCCCTCGACCCGCGTGGGTTTATCGCGGTGAAGCTGTCGCTGCTCAGCGGGCGCTCACCGCAGGTCAAGAAGCAGCTGTCGGAAAGCCTGCTGGCAGCCTTGCAGGATTTGGGTGATTGGCCGGAGGAGATTCAGGTTCAACTGAGTGTCCTGTTGGTCGATATGGACCGCGACTGCTACAGCAAGGTCGCCGTCGGCTAAGGTTTACAACAAACCCTGATCCGCACACACCTTCACCACCTGCTCACGAAACCAGGTATTGGCGCTGTCCTGTTCGCTGGTTTCGTTCCACTGCATCTCCAGGGTGAACCCCGGCAACCCGTTGGGCACTTCGCAGTGGCCGAACGTGGTGGCGGGGGCCAGCAACTTTTGTACGCGACGCGGCAGGGTGACGATGAAGTCGGTGCCGGTGATCATCTTCAACGCTGCGCTGTAGCTGTTGGCGCGGGCAATCACCTGGCGCTTGTGGGCCTGGCGCGCCAGCCAGCCGTCGATCATGTTGGTGTCGGAGGTCCACGGCGTGGGGAACACGTGGCGCCGTTCGACGAAAGATTGCAGGCTGAAGGCCGGCTCCCGTGGCGCCGAGCGTTTATCGAACACGCACACCAGGTCGTCTTCGAGCAGCATCTGGGTGCGGAAGTCCTTATGGGCGCGGTGGAAATTGGGGCCGAAGCAGATCACCAGGTCGAGGCGGCCTTCACGCAGGTCGTCGGCGGGGATGTCGGTTTCCAGCTTTTGCACATTGACGATCACTGGCAGGTCGGCACGGTCGAAGTGCTTCAACAGGCGCGGCAGGATCAACTGTTCGAAGTATTCCGGCGCGCACACGTTGAACGTCACGGCCTTCTGGGTCGGGTCGAAGGCCTGGCCACCGGCGTGGCACAGGTTGATGCTTTCGAGGATCTTCTGCACATGCCCGTACATGGTGGTGGCCTTGTACGTTGGCCGCATGCCCGCCCGTGTGTTGATGAACAACTCGTCTTCAAAACTGGTGCGCAGCTTCTTCAGGCTGTAGCTCACGGTGGACTGGCTGACAAACAGTGTTTCGGACACCTCGGTAACGCTGCTCTGGTCGTAGACGGCGATAAACACCATCAAGTCCTGCATATCGAGCTTTCTGAGCAAGTTACTGTTTAGCATCGGTTTCGTCCGTAAACCTGTTGTACCGAACTCAGTACAAGACAGCGCAAAAGCTTAACGGAACGAGCGTGCCATTAGAAAGCTCTGTAGGGCGTTTCTATGTTTGGTGTGAGACAAATACTGTTTGCAACACGACCTCAGCGGATATGTCGTGCGTAGTGCCTTGGATTGAAGCGCGTGACGATCACCAGCATCAGCACGATCACTGCCGTCAGCGCCCACCAGGCCCATTCGAAACTGCCCAGCTGATCGCGGATCATCCCGGCGATCAGCGGCGGAAGCCCGGCGATCAGGTAGCCGATGCCCTGCACAAAGGCGGTGAGGCCACCGGCGCGGCGCGGGTTGTCCAAGTGGTCGAGGGACAGGATCAGGCTCATCGGGAACAGACCGCCGATGCCCAGGCCCAGCAGGCACGGCCACAACAGGCTCAGGTGTTGCGGGCTGAGGATCAGGCCGCAGAAACCCAGGATGATCAGCACCAGCAGCACCGCCACCACACCGCGTTTATCCTGGCGACGGTTGGCGATGGCGGGGGTGACCAGGCCGGAGACCACTTCCATGGCCGTCAAGAAGCCCAGCAGCAGGCCGGCGTTCTGCTCGCTCCAGCCTTGCTCTACGTAGTACGGTGCCAGCCACGCCAGTACGCAGGTGTATGACGCGGTGCCCAGGCCGAAAAATACTGCGAGCAACCAGGCCCGGCCATTGCCGAAAAACGACTCCTGCGGGCCCGCACCGGCTTGCGGCAACGGCGGCAGCACCGAGCGTTGCGCGTACCAGAACACCCACGCCAGCACCGCCAGCACGGCCCAGATCGCCAGGCCGATGCGCCAGCTGCCGGTCTGCACTTGCACGTACGGCGAGAACGACGCCGCCAGCGCCGCGCCGCCCATGATCGCGGTGACGTACAACCCCATGAACAGCGAAACATTGTCACTGAACCGCGACTTGATCAGCGCCGGCATCAACGCCTGGATCATCGCGATCCCCACGCCGGCCGCGATGGCGCTGACGATCAGCTCCAGCGCCGAATCGAGGAACAGCCGCGACCACGTGGCCACGCCAATCACCAACAGGGACACCACGATGCTGCGGTGCTCGCCAAAGCGTTTGGCCAGGCCCATGCCGAAAAACATCGCCAAGCCCATGGCCATCACCGGCAACATGGTCAGCAACGCCGCGCTGCTGAAACTCAGCGGCACATCGCCGCGAATCGATGACAACAACGGGCCGACCGCCGCCATTGACGGGCGCAGATTGAGGGCGACCAGCACGACGCTGATCATCAGCCAGAGGGCGGTGGTGGGTTTTGCGTGAACGGTTTCCATGGGAGGCCCTTGAGTGAACAAGGGCGAATCAGGCCATGGGCGGGAGCAGGGGGCAAATGAGAAAGTCGCTAGGTCTATCTAAAAATTGCGCTGGTCAAAATGTGAGAGGGGGCAGGCGCCTTCCACATTATATAGACCGGATCACATGCTTGATCTCCTGGAAAGCCGCCAGCCCCCACGGTCCCAGCTCGCGGCCGATGCTGCTCTGCTTGTAACCGCCCCACGCGGTCTGCGGGAAGATCACTTGCGGTGCGTTGATCCACACCAGCCCGGCCTGCAAGGCATTCGCCACACGCTCGGCGGTTTCAGCATGGCTGCTGACCACACTCGCCACCAGGCCGAAATCGCTGTCGTTGGCCAGGGCGATGGCTTCTGCCTCAGAGGTAAAACGGCGGACACACAGCACCGGGCCGAAGATCTCTTCGTTCCACAACGCGCTCTCCAGGGGTACGTCGGTGAACACCGTGGGGCGAATGAAAAAGCCCTTGGGCAAGTCCGTCGGGCGGTCACCGCCACACAGCAAGCGGGCACCGTCTTCGATGCCGCGCTGGATATGCCCCAGTACCCGCTGATATTGCATGCGGTTGATCAACGCGCCCATTTCCACGTCGTCGGCAAAGGGGTCCGCCACGCGAATGGCTTCGGCCCGTGCCTGCACCCGCACCAGGAATTCATCGGCGAGCGTGTCAGCCACCAGCACGCGACTGGTGGCTGAACACATCTGCCCGGCGTTGAAAAAACCGCCACCGCAGGCCAGTTCCACCGCCAGGTCCAGGTCGGCATCCGCCATGACCAGCAACGAAGACTTGCCGCCCAATTCCAGGCTCACCCCCTTGATGGTTTCGGCCGCGCGTTGCATCACTTGCACGCCAACGGCGTTACTGCCGGTGAAGGAGATTTTCGCCACACGACGGTCTGCCGCCAGCGGTGCGCCGACCGCCAAACCTGTGCCGCACACCAGGTTGAACACTCCGGCCGGCAAGCCGGCCTCGGCGATAATCTGCGCCAAGTGCAACTCGGCCAACGGCGTGACTTCCGAGGGCTTGAGCACCACGCAGCAGCCGGCAGCCAGGGCCGGGGCGAGTTTCCAGGCGGTGGTCACCATCGGGAAATTCCACGGCACGATCAGCCCCACCACGCCACAGGGCTCACGACGCAGGCGTGCGCTGAAGTCGGCGCTGGGCAGCGGCATCGGGTGGTCCTGAGCGGCGTCCATTTCTTCGGCAACGCTGGCGTAGTAGTCGAACGTGGCGATCACATCGTCCACATCCATCGCGGCTTCAAACAGTGGCTTGCCGTTGTTGCTCGATTGCAGGTGCATCAGCTGTTCGCGCTGCTCGCTCACGCCCTGGGCGATCTTGCGCAGCAGGGCGGCGCGATCATGGCCGGTGCTTTTCGACCAGTTGCTGAAGGCCGCGCTGGCGGCGTCGACCGCCTGGGTCACCGCTGTCGTGTCGCCGACGCTGACCTGGGCCAATACCGCCTCGGTGGCCGGGTTGATCACCTCAAGTACTGCTTGGCCGGCTCGCCACGCGCCGTCGATGTAGATCCCGTTCAACACCGCGCTCATACCGCCACCTCTTTCATCCACTCGCCCTGGTCGATTTCGATCAGCGTCGGCCCCTGGCGATCAGCGGCGCTGCGCAATGCCGTCCGCAGATGCGCGATGCCCTGGATGCTTTCAGCGGCACAGCCCAACGCCTTCGCTACGCCGATAAAGTCCGGGGTATAGATGTCCACGCCAACCGGCTCGATGGCGCGGTTGACCATGTATTTCTTGATCTCTTCATAGCCCTGGTTATTCCACAGCAGCACGATCACCAGCGTGCGCGCTTCCACGGCGCTGGCCAGTTCCGGCAGGCTGAATTGCAGGCCGCCGTCGCCGATCAGGCACACCACCGGTTGCCCGTCGCCGCGTCCCAGCCAGGCGCCGATAGCGGCGGGCAGGGCGTAGCCCAGGGTGCCGTAGCCAGTGGATGAGTTGAACCAGCGGCGCGGGTGGTCGAGGTTCAGGGTGAGGTTGCCGCTGTACACCGGTTGGGTCGAGTCGCCGACCAGCACGGCGTTGGGCAGCTCCTCCAGGACAGTGTTGAGCAACAGGGTTTGTGCGCGCGTGGCGGCGTCCCAGCCGGGGTTCAGTTCGGCCCACAGGCGCGCAACTCGCGCAGCGCCCCAGGTGCTGTTGCGGGGTGGCAATGGCTTGCTGTTGAGCGCGTTCAACAAGGCTTCGGCAGCGATCTGTGCATCGGCCACCAAGGCAACCTGCGGCGGATAGTTGCGCACGGTCTGGTCCGGGTCGATGTCGATCCGCAGCAACGCGCCGGGAATCTCGAAGCCGCCGGCGAAGGTGACGTCGTAGTCGGTTTCCGCCAGCTCCGTGCCGATGGCCAGCACCACGTCTGCTTCGGCGACCAAGGCGCGGGTGGCGAGCAGGGTCTGGGTCGAGCCGATCAACAGCGGATGGTTGCCAGGCAGCATGCCTTTGGCGTTGATCGTCAGGGCCACCGGCGCGCCGAGGGCTTCGGCCAGTTGTGTGAGTTCTGCGGCTGCATCGATGGCGCCGCCACCTGCAAGAATCAGGGGCTGCCTGGCCGCCGCGAGCAACTGGCTCATCTGCTTGACCGCCGAGGGCGCCGCACCGGGGCGCGCTACGTTGACCGGTTCACTGCCCTGCAGTGCGTCGGCGTTTTCTACCAGTACATCCAACGGGATTTCGATATGCACCGGGCGTGGTCGTCCAGCCTGGAACAACGCAAAGGCCCGCGCTAACACGCCGGGCAACTCGGCCGCCGACATCAGGGTGTGGGAGAACGCCGCCACGCCGGCGATCATCGCGCCCTGGTTCGGCAGTTCATGCAACTTGCCGCGCCCGCCGCCCAATTGACTGCGCGACTGCACGCTGGAAATCACCAGCATCGGGATCGAGTCAGCGTAGGCCTGGCCCATGGCGGTGGTGATATTGGTCATGCCGGGGCCGGTGATGATGAAACACACGCCGGGCTTGCCGCTGGTGCGCGCATAACCGTCGGCCATGAAGCCGGCGCCCTGTTCGTGGCGCGGGGTGACGTGACGGATGCTGGAACGGGCCAGGCCGCGATACAACTCCACGGTGTGTACGCCGGGGATGCCAAACACCTGGTCCACGCCATAGCCTTCCAGGAGGTTGACCAATACTTCGCCGCAGGTCGCCATAAACGTCGCTCTTGTTGTTGAGATAAGGCGTTATTGGACCGGCTGGCCGGTAGCGGCAACAATCGATAAAAAGTCATACTAGCCATGTCCTCACGTCATGGCTGCGCCCCGATGAAACGCCTCCCGCCGCTGCCCGCGTTGCACACCTTCTGGGTCACGGCCCAATGCTGCAACTTCACCCGCGCCGCCGAGCAACTGCACATCACCCAGGGGGCCGTGAGCCGGCAGGTTGCCGGGCTGGAAAGCCACCTGGGCTACGCGCTGTTCCAACGCCAGGCGCGGGGCTTGAGCCTGACCGAGGAAGGCCGCGAATGGTCGTTGCGCGCGCAGCAGGTATTTGGCCTGATCGGCGAGGCGGTGGAGCAGATCGGCAGTCGCCGCCAGGTTCTGCAGCTCAAGGCCTCCACCTGTGTGATGCGCTGGCTGTTGCCGCGCTTGATGCAGTGGCAAAAGGCGCGCCCGGACGTGCCGGTAGAACTCACCACCACCGTGGCCTACACCGTGGACTTTCGCCGCGAGCAATTCGATGCGGCAGTGATCTATGCGCCCATCGCCGAGCAGTCGACCGAAGCGCGGCATCTGTTCGATGAACAACTCACCCCGGTCTGCGCGCCCGCGCTGCTCGGTGTCCTGCACACCCCGGCAGACTTGCAGCAACAGGTGCTATTGCACCCCACGCGGGATGAACGGGATTGGGCGTTGTGGCTGAAAGCGGCGAAGACGCGCCTGGGTAACCTGAGCCAGGGGCATCATTTTGAAACGCTGGATCTGGCAATGACGGTGGCGTCGCAAGGCTCTGGCGTGGCGATTGGCGACCGTGCGTTGATTGGCGAGGATTTGAAGGCCGGGCGGTTGGCGACGCCGTTTGAGCTGCAAGTGCCGACGGGGATGGGCTATTACCTGGTGTACCCACCGGGCACCGAGCCTTCGGCGGGGCTTGAAGCCTTGATGGATTGGTTGGTCAGCCAGGCCAGAATCTCCTGACACTCACATTTCAAATGTGGGAGGGGGCTTGCCGATAGCGGTAGATCAGTCACACCTGTATTGACTGACACACTGCAATCGGGGGCAAGCCCCCTCCCACATCTCAGTAGCCGACGGTGAAGCGCTGGCGCGAGTGCTTCGGTGATTCGACTTCGTCGATCAAGGCAATGGCGTAGTCGGCAAAGCTGATCCAACTGCGACCTTCACTGCTCACCAGCAGATCGTCCTGGCCCACGCGGAATTCGCCGGTGCGCTCGGTCTCGACGAATTCTGCCGAAGGCGACAGAAAGGTCCAGTCCAGCTCTTTTTCCTGACGCAGCGTGTCGAGAAACGTTGCGCCTGCACTGGCTTCGGCTTTGTATTCAGCCGGGAAACCTTCGCTGTCGATCACCCGACCGCCGCCCGGCAGCAACAGTGAACCGGCACCGCCGACCACCAGCAAGCGTTTCACCCCGGCGTTCTTCACCGGTCCGATCACGGCGCTGGCGGGCAGGGTGGCGAAATGTGCGGCGCTGATCACCACATCGCTGCCGCTCACGGCCTGTTGCAGCGCGTCTGCATCCAGTGCATCCACCTGCTTGATGGTGACGCCAGGGCGCGCCGCCAGCGTGTCGGTGTTACGTGCAATGGCCACAACGCTATGCCCGCGACGCAGTGCTTCTTCCAGCAGTTGGCTACCGGCACGGCCGGTGGCTCCAATGATTGCGATCTTGCTCATGACGTTCTCCAGTACGGTTAAGGTTTGAAACGGTTCACCACTTCATTTCGCCCTTGGCGACTTTGGCGCTGAGTTCCAGCGAGCTTTCGTCGGCGAGGGTCGGGTAACGCTGTTTCATGGCCGCGATCAGGGCGGCGGAGTCCTTGGCCTTGGCGGTTTCGGCGTCGAAGGCCTTGATGTAGTCGGCGGTAAACTTCACCGATTGGACGGACGGCGTACCCAGGTAATGGCCCGGGATCACGGTGTGCGGTTTCAGGTCTTCAATGCGTCGCAGGGTGGCCAGCCAGTCGTTGTGGGACTGCGCGCTCTGGGTATCGGCCATCCACACATGAATGTTTTCGGCGACGACCACGCCACCGACCACGGCCTTGATGGATGGGATCCACACGAAACTGCGGTCCGGCTGCGGGCCGTCCAGGCCGATCACCTCCAGTTGCTGGCCTTCGAGGCTCAGGCTGTGGCCTTGAAGTACCTGCGGCACAATGGTTTT
Source organism: Pseudomonas allii (assembly GCF_055380095.1). Lineage (NCBI taxonomy): Bacteria > Pseudomonadati > Pseudomonadota > Gammaproteobacteria > Pseudomonadales > Pseudomonadaceae > Pseudomonas > Pseudomonas allii. The sequence continues at coordinate 1,691,381 of NZ_AP039450.1, forward strand.
AGACGGCTTGTCGGCGCCCATTTTCGGGCCCCAGAACGCAAGCTTGCCGGCCACGGTGGCCTTGATGTGATCGACCACCGGTTGCGGCGCCAGCACCTTGGCGTCGGGGAAGGCGGCGGTCAGGGTGTCGAGGCCGAAGTAGTAGTCCGGGTCGCCGTGGCTGATGTAGATGGTGGTCAGGTGTTTGCCGCTGGCGCGGATCTTCTGCACCAGTTGTTCGGCCTGGCCTTTGCCGAACTGGGCGTCGACCAGGATCGCATCCTTGGCGCCGCTGACCAGCACCGAGGTGACCGGGAAGATCGCGGCGTCGCCCGGGTTGTACACATCCAGCTTCAGCTCGGCGGCGGCCGCATGGGCGGCGAAGGCCAGGGCGGCGGTGGCCAGGGTCAGGCGCTTGAGGGTTGAGAACATCGGGCAGCTCCAGCATCGGTAAAGGATGCACAGAGCTTAGTTGCACAAAACCAGACTAAAAATGCGATGCTGGGACATAGTTTGTTTCTGAAATCGGGCAAATCATGGATCGTCTCCAAGCAATGCGCGTGTTTGTCACCGTGGTGGACCTGGGCAGCCAGTCCGCTGCCGCCGATCATCTGGACCTGTCGCGCCCGGTAGTGTCGCGCTACCTGGCCGAGCTGGAAGACTGGGTCGGCGCACGCCTGCTGCACCGCACCACGCGCAAGCTCAGCCTCACGGCAGCGGGCGGTGAAACCCTGCCGCGCTGCCGACAATTGCTGGAACTGTGCTGCGATATGCAAGCCGCCGTCAGCGAGCCGGATGACGCGCCCCGTGGCCTGCTGCGCCTGAGCGTGAGCACCTCGTTCGGCCAGGCGCAATTGGCCGAGGCCATTGCCGAGTACGTCAAGCGCTACCCGCTGGTGACCGTCGACCTGCAAATGCTCGACCGTACGGTGAACCTGGTGGATGAGCGCATCGACCTGGCCATCCGCACCAGTAACGACCTGGACCCCAACCTCATCGCCCGGCGCCTGACCCTGTGCCGCTCGGTGGTGTGCGCCTCGCCGGCGTATCTGCTGGAGCATCCGGCGCCGCAGAAAGTCGAAGACCTGGCCGGGCACAACTGCCTCACCCATTCCTATTTCGGCAAGAGCCTGTGGCATTTCGAAGAGCGGGGCGAGCACGTCTCGGTGCCCATCACCGGCAACATCACGTCCAACGAGGCCAGCACCTTGTTGCGCGTGACGCTGGCCGGGGCAGGTGTGGCGATGCTGCCCACTTACCAGGCCGGCGATTACATCCGCCGTGGCGAACTGGTGCGCCTGCTGCCCGACGCCGAGCCCCGGCAGATGAACATCTATGCGGTGTACGCCTCGCGCAAGCACATGCCGTCGGCGCTGCGCAGCCTGTTGGATTTTCTGGTGCTGAGGTTTCCGGAGGAACCTGCGTGGGACGTTGGTCTGTAGGACCTGCCCTTTCAAGGCTTTGAAAAACCGGCCATACCTGGTCGATACCGTTCCATCAAGGGCGAACACTGCAACGGTGGCGAGCGGGCTTGCCCCGCGTTGGGTTGCGAAGCGACCCTGTAAGGAGCAGTGCGGTGGGTCAGGCATTCTTTGGCGCTGGTTTTGGGGCTGCTTCGCAGCCCAACGCGGGGCAAGCCCGCTCGCCACAGCGGTACTTCCAGCTCTACCTAAAGACCTTGAAAGGGCTGGGTCTGTAGGGCGACATAAACCTGTTGAATGTCGTCCAATAATGGCAACTCGCCCTGGTTGACCTATGCTTTAAACAGCACCGTTTAGATCCGCAGAGGTCTGTGCCATGAGCATTAAAACCAGAAAGTACCTGATGATTGTCACCCTGTGCGCCATCGCCAGCGCGCTTTACGGGACCGCTGCCTACCGTGTTGAACTGACCCGCATGCAGCCGACCTTTGCGATCAGCTGCCATCAGGACCAATGCGTACCCCATACCGGCAGTTTCAGTGCGCTCAGGTAACCGGCTGTTCCGCCTTGAGTTGCTCACGAAACGCCTTGGGTGAGAACCCGACCCGTCGGCGGAACAGCCGCGAGAAGTTGGTCGGGTCGGAAAAACCCAGCACTTCCGACATTTCATTGATGGTCATGCTGGTGTACGTCAGCAGGCGCTTGGCTTCCAGCAATTGACGGTCGTGCATGATCTGCAGCGCAGGCTGCCCACCCAGTTCCCGACACGTGCCGTTGAGGTGTGAGACCGAGATGCCGAGCTTGTGGGCCAAGTCCTCGATCTTCGGATGTTCGCGGTAATGCTGTTCCACCAGTTGGGTAAAGCGGCGGAAGTATTCACGCCCCCTCGGCGCCCGTGGGTGGCGTTTCTGGATGGCCTGGCGGCTGATCCACACCAACAATACGCTGACCAGCGCGTGCATCATCATGTCCCTGGCCGGTTGTGCGTCGGCGTACTCATCCTGCAAACGGGCGAACTGGCTGTTCAGGTAATCACTGTCGTTGCCCGCCGGGTAACTGCCCAGGGACTGCAGACCGTCCACCGTCGCCCCCAGTTGTGTCTGCAGGTGGCTGACCAGCGGCGCCGCAAGGGTTACCACGTAGCCTTCGACATCCTCGGGAAACCGAAAACCGTGCACGCACAGCGGCGGCAGGACTTGCAGCGTCGCTTCGTTCAGCGTGCTGCGCTGCCCTTCGATTTCCAATTGTGCCTGACCTTTGTGCACATACAGCAACTGGCACAGATCCGCGTGCCGGTGGGGCTGGATTTCCCACTGGTATTCCCGACTGCGCCGGGAAATGGTTTCGCAGTGCAACAAATCGGGCGTCGGCCATTGCTGGTGTTCCCCGTAAAGCTTGAAGACCGGAATCGCGGTTTTGGTCATGGTTTCAATCCGATACTCAGGAGAGTGGTGCGGTAATCGCCCCGATTGGCAAAAAGCGCAGGCTTTGGCTCAGTTTTCACCTTCTTATGCCGGCCACTCAAGTGAAAAATGTCAGCAACAAGACCAATGACAACTCTTTCACTCAATCCGTTCGAGTGGAACTTGCGGACCATAAAAATAATGAAAACGCTGAAAACCCAAGTCGCCATTATTGGCGCCGGTCCCTCCGGACTGTTGCTCGGCCAACTGCTGCACAACGCCGGTATCCAGACTCTGATCCTGGAGCGCCAGAGCGCCGATTACGTACAAGGCCGCATCCGTGCCGGGGTGCTGGAACAAGGCATGGTCGACCTGCTGCGGCAGGCGGGCGTCAGCCAGCGCATGGATAACGAAGGCCTGGTGCATGAGGGCTTCGAGCTGGCGCTCAATGGCCAGCTGACCCACATCGACCTCAAGGCGCTGACCGGCGGCCAGACGGTCATGATCTACGGCCAGACCGAAGTCACCCGCGACCTGATGGCCGCCCGTGCCGCCGCCGGTGCCATCACCTTGTATGAAGCCCGTGACGTGCAACCCCACGAGCTCAAAAGTGATCGACCCTGGCTGACCTTCGAGCATCACGGTGAAGCCTTTCGCCTGGAGTGCGACTACATCGCCGGTTGCGATGGTTACCACGGGGTTGCACGCCAATCGATCCCGGCCGAATCACTGAGCGTCTTCGAACGGGTCTACCCCTTCGGCTGGCTGGGTATCCTCGCCGACACGCCGCCGGTTCACCCTGAACTGGTGTACGCCAAACATCCGCGTGGCTTTGCCTTGTGCAGCATGCGATCGCCGACGCGCAGCCGTTATTACCTGCAAGTGCCGGTGGAGGAGCCGCTTGATGAGTGGTCCGATGCGCGCTTCTGGGACGAACTGAAAACCCGCCTGCCCAGCCACCTTGCAGCCGACCTGGTGACCGGCCCGTCGATCGAAAAAAGCATCGCGCCGCTGCGCAGCTTTGTGGTGGAGCCCATGCAGTACGGGCGCCTGTTTCTGCTCGGCGATGCCGCGCATATCGTGCCGCCCACCGGGGCCAAGGGCTTGAACCTGGCGGCCAGTGACGTGAGCACCCTGTATCGGATTCTGCTCAAGGTCTACGGCGAGGGGCGGGTGGATTTGCTCGAGCGCTATTCTGCGATCTGCCTGCGGCGGGTGTGGAAGGCCGAGCGCTTTTCCTGGTGGATGACCTCGATGCTGCATCAGTTTCCCGAGGCGGATGGCTTCAGCCAGCGCATCGCCGAGAGTGAGCTCGATTACTTCATCCACTCCGAGGCCGGGCGCAAGACCATCGCCGAAAATTACGTCGGGCTTCCTTACGAAGCTATCGAATAGCCTGCTATCGTATCGAGCATTCCTGCGGGCCGCCTTTTCCCGCGGGCCCTGCTCGAAGGTCTTGCCGTGACGCACCTCACTCAGCCCGTTCCGCCGCTGCCCGCTGTGCGCAGCATCCTCGCCTCACTGATGATGGCGATCTTCCTGGGGGCCTTGGACCAGACCATTGTCGCCGTGTCCATGCCCGCGATCTCCGCCCGGTTCCACGACGTCAACCTGTTGGCCTGGGTCATCTCCGGCTATATGGTGGCGATGACCGTGGCGGTGCCGATCTACGGCAAGCTTGGCGACCTGTACGGGCGGCGGCCGATGATGCTGATCGGCATGGGCCTGTTCACCCTGGCCTCGCTGTTCTGCGGCATGGCGCAAAGCATGGAGCAACTGGTGCTGGCGCGGATCCTCCAGGGCATCGGCGCCGGCGGCATGATCTCGGTGAGCCAGGCGATCATTGGCGACATCATCCCGCCCCGCGAACGCGGGCGCTACCAGGGTTATTTCAGCAGCATGTACGCGGTGGCCAGCGTGGCCGGGCCGGTGCTCGGCGGCTACATGACCGAGTACCTGTCGTGGCGTTGGGTATTTTTGATCAACCTGCCACTGGGCGCCGGCGCCTGGTACGTGGCCCATCGCACCCTGGTCGGGCTGCCGGTGCCGCAGCGCAAGCCGATCATCGATTACCTCGGCACGCTGCTGATGATCATCGGCCTGACCGCCTTGCTGCTGGGCATTACCGAAATCGGCCAGGGCCAGCATTGGCGTAGTGACTCGGTGCTGGGCTTGCTGGCGTGTGCGCTGGTGGCGTTGACGGTGTTTGTCTGGCATGAGCGGCGCGCGCGTGAGCCGCTGTTGCCGATGCATCTGTTCGCCAACCGCAGTGCGGTGTTGTGCTGGTGTACGATTTTCTTCACCAGCTTCCAGGCGATTTCACTGACGGTGCTGATGCCGTTGCGCTATCAGACGGTGACCGGCTCAGGCGCCGACAGCGCGGCCCTGCACCTGCTGCCCCTGGCGATGGGCTTGCCGATGGGCGCCTATTTTGCCGGGCGCATGACCTCGGTGACCGGCCGTTATAAACCGATGATCCTCAGTGGCGCCTTGCTGAGTCCCTTTGCGATTCTCGGCATGGCCTTGAGCGCGCCCCAGGCGGTGGGGCTGACGGCGATGTTCATGTTGCTGTGCGGGATCGCCGCTGGCATGCAATTCCCCACGTCGCTGGTGGGCACGCAGAACTCGGTGGAGCAACGCGATATCGGCGTCGCCACCAGCACCACCAACCTGTTCCGTTCCCTCGGCGGAGCAGTAGGGGTTGCGTGCATGTCTGCGTTGTTGCTGGCGCTGTTGCAGGACTCCAGCTTCGCCCACCTGGCCAGCGGCGCGCTGGTGGCCGAGGGCAGTTCCGGCAATGTGCTGCTCGACGGCCTCAACGCCGCCCCCGGCCCGGCACAGGACACCCTGCGCGGAGAACTCGCGGTGACGTTTCGGCATTTGCTGATGGTGAGTGCGGCGGTATCGCTGTTGGGCCTTGCGGCGGCAATCGCGATGCCCAACCGCGTGCTGCGCGGCCGCGAAGACAAAGCTAAGTAACGGGCACCACGATGAACTAAATGTGCGGGCTTGCTCGCGAATGCAGTGTGTCAGTCAAAGATGTTTCAACTGAAGCACCGCATTCGCGAGCAAGCCCCACACACAGTTTTGACCGCGTTTCACCCTTCAAGGGCTGTAGTAACCCACCGCTACCATGAAATGCCCGGCCTTGCGCACATACGCATGCTTGTTCTCGACCTTGTCGGTCACCGGGTTTTTCCAGCGGTATTTGTATTCGCCCTGGTCCTGCTCGGCCATCAGCTTCAGGATCGGCTCGCCCACCGGCTTGCCGTCGGGGTCCTTGATCTTGCTGAAGTCGGTGTTGATCAGGCGCAGGTTGGTGCCATGGGCCACGTAGCGCTGGGTATCGAGGTCGACCACGAACACATAGAGGTCATCCTGCAGGAAACCGCCCTGCAAGGAGTTGATGGCCTTGAGCGTGCCGGTTTCATCCTTGAGCAGTGCGTTCACTGCCTTGTTGCGCAGGGCCCGGGCCTGTTCCGGCGTGGCCCGTGGCAAGTAATAACCCACCGCGAGAATGCGCTCGCCCACGCGCTGATAAAACACATGCTTGTGCTCGACCTTGCCGTCGTTCCAGTTCTGCCAGCGGTAATCGGCCTGTTGGATGCCCTGGCCTTCCGGCACCGTGAGCGCGGCCTTGAATGACTGGCGCAAATCCGGCCCGAGCACCTCGGACACATCGCGCCCGATCAAGGCAGACGAGGGCCCGCCACTGGCCAGCAGCACGCCCTGGGTGTCGACCACGAACACATAGCGGTCGTGGTCGACGAACTCGCCCTGGCGACTGAACGCGGCAAACGCCTTGTCGCCATTGCTCTGGTAGTACGCCAAGGCTTTTTCCAGCAGCGCCTTGGCGGCCTGGGCGTCCTCATCCTGAGCCGTTGCGGCGTGCACCTGGCTGAAACACAACAGCAGCAGCCAGGTGAGTCGGAGCAGTGCCTTCATTACCGGTCCCTCGTTCTTGTTGGTGTGCCAAGAGCGTAGACGGTTGCGGGCCAGTCAGAAGGGTTTGGTCGGCAGGTACTTGCCATCCAGGGTGATCACCGCGCGGGAGCCGCCGTCCGGGTCGTCGACCTTCTTGATGTCCAGCTTGAAATTGATCGCACTGATGATGCCGTCACCGAATTGCTCGTGCACCAGCGCCTTGAGGGTCGAGCCATAGACCTGGAGCATTTCGTAGAAGCGATACATCGTCGGATCCGTCGGCACACCGCCGGGGAAGCTGCCGCGCAGGGGCACGCTTTGCAGCAGGCGGCTGGCGTCCTGGTCCAGGCCGAGTTTGTCGCACACCACGTCAGCGGCCTCCTTGGGCAACGGGTGCTGGCCGAGCAGGGCGGCGGTGACGAAGGCCAGGCTCAGGCCGGTGCCGTCGGTGAGGTCCTGCCAGGACAGATTCTTGCGCGCCTTGAGCTCGATAACGGTATCGGCCAGGGCCAGGCGTGGGGTTTGGGTGAAGTGGGATTGCAACATGGTGTGGTCCTCTGGGTTGGAATAGGGTCAGGCAGCGTGCATCTGATCCAGCAGCGACACGAAGCCACCGCTGCGTTCGTCCAGGGCGTCGATGGCGCCGGTCTCGATGTCGTATACCCAGCCATGCAGGGTCAGCCGGCCTTGCCCGAGCGCCAGGGCGACCGAAGGGTGGGTCTTGAGGTTGGCCAGTTGCGCGATCACGTTTTCGCGCACCAGCGCACTCAGGCGGGCGGCGTCCGAGGCATGCTCGCGGGCGGCGTTGATCAGCTTGGCCGACTCGGCGTGGCGCAACCAGTTGGCCACGGCCGGCAGGTGGTCCAGGCATTTGCAGGTAGAGATCGCGGTCATGGCGCCGCAGTCGGAGTGGCCGCAGATCACGATGTCGCGCACGCCCAGCACGGCCACTGCGTATTCGACCGTGGCCGACACACCGCCCGGCTCCGGGCCGTAGGACGGCACGATATTGCCGGCGTTGCGGATCACAAACAGATCGCCGGGTTCCTGCTGGGTCAGCAGTTCCGGGACCACGCGGCTGTCGGAACAGGACACGAACAACGTGCCGGGGTTCTGGGTGGTGGCCAGGTGTTTGAACAGGTCGCTGCGTTGGCCGAAGGCGTCTGACTGGAACTTGCGAAAGCCGTTGATGAGGTCTTGCATGGGGTTCTCCTTGCGTCGCTGATGGGGCAAGGATGGGAGTTTTCAGGTATAGCGTCCAAGACCGGCTTATTATGGTTTCTATAAGTCATGCCTATAGTTGGAGGCCCGCCGATGCTGTTGCGCCATATCCGATACCTGCTGGCCGTTGCCGAGCACCGCAATTTCACCCGTGCCGCCGAGGCCCTGCATGTGTCGCAGCCGACCTTGTCGCAACAGATCAAACAACTGGAGGACACCCTTGGCGCGCCGTTGCTGGACCGCTCCGGGCGCAGTGTCAGCCTCACCGATGCCGGCGCCGCCTATGTGCGCTTTGCGCGCCTGGCCTTGCAGGACCTGCAGGCGGGCACGCGGGCCATGCATGACGTGCAGGACTTGAGCCGGGGCAGCCTGCGCCTGGCAATGACCCCGACCTTCACCGCCTACCTGATCGGCCCGTTGTTGGCGCGGTTCAACGCCCTGTATCCGGGAATCACCCTGAGCGTCGAAGAGCTGACCCAGGACCGCATGGAGGCCGCGCTCACCGAGGACCTGCTGGATATCGGCATCGGTTTTACCGGCGAACATCTGCCGGATATCGAATGCGAAGGGCTGTTTGCCGAAGCGTTGAGCGTGGTGGTGGGGGCTGGCCATCCTGGGTTGGAGGACCGGCAGTGGCTGGAACAGCCGATGGTATTGCTCAACCCAGGCTTTGCGACGCGGCGCTACATCGATGGCTATTGCCGCGAGCAAGGGGTAAAGCCGTTGATTGCGATGGAGGCCAATTCCATCAGTGCCATCATCGAAATCGTGCGCAACACCCACCTGGCAACCATCCTGCCCAGTGCGATTGCCCAGGCCCAGCCGGAGTTGCGTGCGGTAGCGATCGAGCCTGCGTTACCGCAACGCACCGTGGCACTGCTCAGCCGCCGGGGCGCCTATCGCAGCGCCGCATGCCGGGCCTTTGTCGCGTTGATCAAGGCGCCGCCAGCCACTGATTAACGATGCCGTCGTACACGCCGGTGGCCACGCTCAGGTGCAGCCACTGGTCGACGTAGCTCTTCCACGCCACATCATCGCGGGGCAGCAGGAAGGCTTTCTCGCTGTATTGCATCTGCCGTTCCGGGTTGACTGCGCACAGCCCGGGCTTGAGCTTTTGCTGGTAACGCGCTTCGCTGGCGTCGGTGATCATCACGTCGGCCTTGCCGGCCAGCAGTTCGTCAAAGATGGTCACGTTGTCGTGCAAGCGGATTTGCGCCTGGCCCAGATGGGCACGGGCAAACACTTCGTTGGTGCCGCCCGCCGGTTCGATCACGCGCACATTCGGCTGGTTGATCTGCTCGACACGCTGGTAACGCTGCACGTCGGCACAGCGCACCAGGGGGATCTTGCCGTCGACGCCGAGGGCCTGGCTGAAGAAGGCTTTTTTCTGGCGCTCCAGGGAGACCGAAATGCCGCCCACGGCGATGTCGCAGCGCTGGGCGAGGAAGTCCGGCATCAGGCTTTTCCAGGTGGTGGGCACCCAGTGGATCTTGGCGTTGAGGCTCTTGGCCAGAGACTCAGCCATGGCGATGTCGATGCCTTCATAGGTGCCGTCGGCGCGCAGCGAGGTGTAGGGCTTGTAGTCACCGGTGGTGCACACGGTGAGCGTGCCGCGCTCGAGCACCTGGTCAAGGCGCGAGGGCGCGGTGTCGGCCAGGGCGCTGGTGGCCAGGCCGAGTACACACAGGGCGAAAAGAGCTTTCATGCGGTCGAGTCCTTGGGGCATGGTCGGGGCGGCCATTATTTCCAGCGTGGGGCAGGGTGGCAAGGCACGATAAATGTTTAGCGAAGTTGCAACCAAACTCCGTCAACCCTGAATTTAACCGCCCTATGCCGGCGTGTGACGCTGGCCGTTATCTCTCGCACTGTGATCCCCGCATGGACGGCTCCTCCGACACTCACCCCGCGACACTGCCGTCCGCCCTCGCGTTCTGGGCTTTGTTCCACTGCCGGCACGCCCGCCCACCAGATACCGCATTCCTACGTTGATCCATCCCCTGGATGGCGCGCACCTGTGCGCCTGCCTGCCCCCTACGTATGAGAATGCCCATGAGTGTTTTTGCCTGCCTGCAGGAAGCCCAGTCTTTCCTTGAGCAACACCCGGACATCGAGATGTTCGAGCTGTTTATCCTCGACAACAACGGTGTGCCACGCGGCAAGTTATTGCACCGCGACGAACTGCTGGCGGTTTACGAGAGCGGGCGCCCTTTGCCCAGCACCATCCTCGGCCTGACCATCAACGGCGACGACGTGGAAAACTCCGGTCTGGTCTGGGATGTGGGCGATATCGACTGCCGCGCCTACCCGATCAGCGGCAGTCTGCAGCGCATGCCGTGGCGGCTGATCCCCACCGCGGCGGTGCAAGTCAGCATGCACCCCACCGAAGGCCTGCCTGCCACGGTGGCCGACCCACGGCACCTGCTGGCCAAGGTGATCGACGGGCTCAAGGCCGACGGTTACTACCCGGTGATGGCGGCCGAGCTGGAGTTCTACCTGCTCGACCAGAAGCCCGACGCCAATGGCCGCCCGCAACCGGCATGCGATGTGGACGGCGGACGGCCGCGCTCGACCCAGGTCTATGGCCTGCGCGAGCTGGAGCAGATCGAGCCGTTCCTCGCCGACCTTTACAGTGCCTGCAAACTGCAAGGCATCCCGGCGCGCACGGCGATTTCCGAATACGCGCCCGGCCAGGTGGAAATCACCCTGGAACATCGCACCGACGCCCTGCAGGCCATGGACGAAGCGGTGCGCTACAAGCGCCTGGTCAAGGGCGTGGCGCATAAACACGGGATGACCGCCTGCTTCATGGCCAAGCCCTTTGACGATCTGGCCGGCACCGGCATGCACATGCACGTCAGCCTGGCCGATGCCGAGGGCAATAACCTGTTCGCCAGCGAGGCCACCGATGGCACGCCGCTGTTGCGCCAGGCGGTGGGCGGCATGCTCAGTACCTTGCTCGATTCATTGCTGCTGTTCTGTCCCAACGCCAATTCCTACCGGCGCTTCCAGACCAATAGCTACGCACCGCTGGCCGCCACCTGGGGCGTGGACAACCGCACCGTCAGCCTGCGGGTGCCGGGCGGGCCGGCCAAATCACGGCACATCGAACACCGCATCTGCGGCGCCGACGCCAATCCCTACCTGGCCGCTGCCGCGATCCTGGCTGGGATCCATCGCGGCATCCGCGAGCAATGCGACCCCGGCGCCCCGGTGGAAGGCAACGGTTACGCCCAGGCCAAGGAGCTGCTGCCCACCGACTGGCTCACCACCCTGCGCGCGCTGGAAGGGTCCAGTTGGGCACGCGAGGCATTTGGCAGTGAGTTTCTCGGCGTGTACCTGGCGGTAAAACGCGCCGAATACCGCCAGTTCATGGGCGAGGTAGGGGAGCAGGATTGGCGCTGGTATTTGCACCCGGCGTGATCGGTTTGACGGCAATGACGGTTTCGACCTTTTTTTCACGTTGCGCTGGTTAAGCTGCGAATCAAGGTCGTTCACTGCCGTTCCACCCATATGAGCCCGTGATGTCGCCACACACTCCTTCCTCCATCGAGATTGAATACGCCGAGCGCTGCGGTCGTGAGCACGCCAGGGTCTGCGGCGACACGCGTCCGCCCGGGCTGATGCGGCGCCTGGCGGCCTGGCGCGACGAGTGGTTGGTGCGTCAGGCCTTGAAGGTTGCGGGTGAGCCGGGCCTGATCCTCGACCTGGCCTGCGGTTCGGGGCGCTTCTGGCCGGTGCTGGCCGAACACGTCAACCGGGTCATCCTGGCGTCGGACAACTCCCAGGACATGCTCGACCATGCCCTTACCCACCACCCGGCGGCCCTGCTCAAGCGGGTCAAGACATTCCAGGGTTCGGCGTTTTCCATCGGCTTGTCAGCCAATGCAGTGGACTGCATTTTCTGCCTGGAATTGTTTCGCCATGTGCCCAGCAGCGAAGGGCGCCAGGCGTTGCTGCGTGAGTTTCACCGGGTCAGCCGCGACTCGGTGATTGTCTCTGTGCCATCTCGTACAAGCGCTGAGGAGGAGTTCCGCCAGGCCGGTTTCAAGGTCCTGAGCCACCACGAGTTCATGCCGGGCGCCAACCTGTGGCGGGTCTACGTTCTTCGTAAGAGAGGATAACTCCCGCCTGTCGGACTATTCTTCATCTCCTGTCTGAGTTTTCATGGTCGGCTGTGCACTGCGGATGCTCGCTAGCCCCTTTCGCGATATATACTGCGCGCCATTCTTCAAGGGAGAGCCGTGTGGCCATCGATATTCACTGGATCTGCGACAACGATAGCCTCGGCCAGCATTGCGCCGAATGGCAGCAGTTGCCATTCGTCGCCCTCGACACCGAATTCATGCGGGTCGACACCTTTTATCCCATTGCCGGGCTGATCCAGATCGGTGATGGCGTGCGCGCTTACCTGATCGATCCCCTGACCATCGACAATTGGCAACCCTTGGCTGCGCTCCTGGAGAACCCGGCGGTGATCAAGGTGCTGCACGCCTGCAGCGAAGACCTCGAAGTGTTGCTGCGCCTGACTGGCAGCCTGCCGGCGCCGTTGTTCGACACCCAATTGGCGGCGGCTTACCTGAACCTCGGTTTCTCCATGGGCTACTCGCGCCTGGTGCAAGCCGTGCTGGACATTGAGCTGCCCAAGGGCGAGACCCGTTCGGACTGGTTGCAGCGGCCATTGTCCGAGACCCAGGTCAGCTACGCCGCCGAAGACGCGGTGCACCTGGCCGAGGTTTATACGCGGCTGCGTCCGCGATTGACCGACGACAAATACGCCTGGGTGCTGGAAGACGGTGCCGAGCTGGTCGCCAACCTGCGCCGCGAAGTCGACCCGTACGAGGTGTACCGCGACGCCAAGCTGGCGTGGAAACTGTCCCGCGCCCAGCTCGCCGTGCTGCGTGAACTGTGCGCCTGGCGCGAACAGCAAGCCCGCGCCCGTGATTTGCCGCGCAACCGCATCATTCGTGAACACTCGCTGTGGCCCCTGGCCAAATCCCAGCCGGATAACCTCGCCGCCCTGGGCAAGATCGAAGACATGCACCCGCGCACCGTGCGTCAGGACGGCCAGTTCCTGCTGGACCTGATCAAGCGTGCCGGCAGCGTGCCCATGGACCAATGGCCGCCCGCCGTTGCCGAGCCTCTGCCGGTGGATGCCGCCGCGCTGATCAAGCAACTGCGTGCCCTGGGCCAGGCTGAGGCCGAGCGCCTGGACATGGCACCGGAGCTGATGCTGCGCAAGAAAACCCTCGAAGCCCTGGTCAAGAGTGGCTACCCCGATGGGCCTTACCAATTGCCAGACTCGCTGCGTGGCTGGCGCCGCGAGTTGATGGGCCAGGCGCTGCTCGACAGCCTGGCCACCGCCGGAGAACAGCCTTGAAACGTATTTGCTCCATCTACCGCAGCTCCAAACGCGCCGGTATGTACCTCTATGTGCTCAAGAGCGATGCCCTTGAGCGTGTGCCTGACGCGCTGATCACGATTTTCGGCAAGCCGGCCCACGCGTTCGACCTGGTGCTGACACCCGAGCGCAAGCTGCAACAGGAAGACATCGTGCAAGTCCTGGAAAACCTCGACAAGCAGGGCTACCACCTGCAAATGCCGCCGGCCGAGGACGAGTACATCGAACACTTGCCCGAAGAGCTGTTGCGCCGCAACGACCCGATGTGATCGACCGGTGCCCCGTCCGGGGCACTCGCTTCAATGGAATCGTATAAGTGGGCGGTGGCCGTAAGGAAGCGGGCGGCCGTCCGTAGTGTTTTTGAAAGGTTTTATGCATGCGCGTTCTGATTGCTGAACAGGATCACCCGCTCTACGCCCAATTGCTCGGCGAAGCGGCACCGGACCTTGAAGTGCTGACCAGCGGCGACTCGGCCGAACTGTCGCGCCTGGCCGCCGATTGCCCGGTATGGCTGGGCCAGCCGGACCTGTTGGCCACATTGTTGCGCCAGGGCCATCGCCCGCAATGGCTGCAATCGACCTGGGCGGGCATCACGCCGCTGCTGGCCGACGGCTTGCCGCGCGACTATCGCCTCACCCGTGCCGTGGGCATTTATGGCCAGGTCATGGCTGAGTTTGTCCTCGCTTATATGCTTGGCCATGAGCGCGAAGTGCTGGCCCGCCTGGTCAGCCAGGTCGAGCGCAAATGGGACAACCGCACGGGCCAGAGCCTGGCGGGGCGCCAGGTGTTGATCGTCGGCACCGGTGATATCGGCCAGAGCGTTGCCGAGTTCCTCGTGCCGTTTGGCGTCAAGCTGTACGGCATTGCCAGTTGCGTACGTGAGCAGGCGCCGTTTATCGAAGTGGCCGGGCTCGACCAGTTGGGCCGGCTGGTGGGGGAGGTGGATTACGTGATCAACCTGCTGCCCAACACGCCGAGTACCCATGACCTGTACGACGCGGCGCTGTTCAAGCAATTCAAGCCGACCGGGTTGTTTATCAACGTCGGGCGCGGTGTGGCGGTGGTGGACGCCGACCTCGTCGAAGCGCTGAAAGAAGGGCACCTGGCGGGTGCGGTGATCGATGTCTGTCGTCAGGAGCCGTTGCCGCAACGTCATCCGTTCTGGACCGCTTGGGGGTTGCTGCTGACCGGGCACAGCTCCGCGCCGACCTCGCCGGCATTGATGGTGGAGCTGTTTGTGCAAAACCTGCGGGCGTATCAGGCCGGGCAAGACTTGCGCGGTAACGTGGATTTCGAGCGCGGTTATTGACAGCAGGGGAGCCGGCATGCCGGCTCCTCTTGGCATTACAGGCTGAAGTCACCCTCGGACACCAGCTCGCTCAGTGGCTTGCGCGGGCTCGGCGCTTCACGGCCTTGCAGGTACTCCGGCAGGCTCGATTTGTCCCCCAGCTTGCCAACCGCCACGGCGGCATGCAGCGCATAACCTTCCGGGATCTTCAGCTCTTTGCGAGTCAGTTCCTGATCGAAGCCGGCCATGCCGTGGGTGTGCCAACCGCTGAGGCTGGCTTGCAGCGCCAGGTGGCCCCAGGCGGAACCAGTATCGAAGGTGTGCCACAGCGCCGGGGTTTCTTCCGTGGCGCCGGGGGCGGTGAAGTCGGTTTTCGAGGCGATGATCACCAGGGCCGACGCATGTTGTGCCCAGCCACGGTTGAATTCATTCAGCAAACCCAGGAAGCGTTCCCAGTCCGGCGTGTCGCGGCGTGCGTAGAGAAAGCGCCAGGGTTGGGAGTTGTAGGCGGAGGGTGCCCAGCGTGCGGCTTCGAAGAAGCTCAGCAGGGTTTCCTTGGAGATGCTCTCGCCGGTGAAGGCGCGAGGCGACCAGCGGTCGGTGAACTGGGTGTGGATCGGATAGTCGGCAACACGTGTCATGGAGCAGTTCCTGATCGTCAATTCGGCCCTCAAAGCTACTGTGCAGTCACTAGACTGACAAGTGTTGTAACACCGCCAGTCGTAAGCGCTTGGATCCCGCAGCCGTGGGCACTAGACTGGCGGCCTTTTCACCTACCGATACTGATGTAGAGCCATGGCCGCCAAAGTCGAACCTTTCTGGATACGCAAAACCCTCGAACACCTCGACCAGGAGGAGTGGGAGTCGTTGTGCGACGGCTGTGGCCTGTGCTGCCTGCAAAAGCTTGAAGATGAAGACGACAACAGCGTCTATTACACGCGTATCGCCTGCAAACTGCTCGACCTCAAGACCTGCCAGTGCACCGACTACCCCAACCGTCGTGCGTCGGTGCCGGACTGCATCCAGCTCACCCCGGGCCAGGCCGACCAGTTCAAATGGCTGCCGCCCACCTGCGGCTATCGCCTGGTCAGCGAGCGCAAGGACTTGCCGCTGTGGCACCACTTGGTCTGCGGCGACCGTGATGCCGTGCACCATGAACGCATTTCCCAGTCCGGGCGCATGCTCAGCGAAGGCAGCGTGCCCGAGGACGACTGGGAGGACTACCTGATTTTCCGCGCGGGCTGAAAGGGGAGTGTGTATGAGGGTGGTAACCAAGCTGGCGGCAAGCCTGGTGTTGTTGGCACTCAGTCAGCCTGGGTGGTGCGCGAAGAAAGTCGACCTGGATTATCACGTCAAACTGCTGCCCCAGAGCGATCAGGCCGAGGTGCGCCTGAGCCTGTCCCAGGGCTCGGCGGTGCGCAGCCTGAACTTCGACCTGGGCCGCGACGGCGACTACAGCGACTTCAAGGCCGACGGCCAGTGGAGCGTCAAGGAGCACCGTGGGTTGTGGCAACCCAGCGCCGACAAGGCCAGCCTGACCTACCGCGTACGTCTCACTCATGCGCGCAAGCCGGGCAGCTACGAAGCACGGATGACACCGGGCTGGGCGCTGTTTCGCGGGGAAGACCTGGTGCCGACGGCGCGGCTCGACCAGCAGGACGGCGTAGAATTGGTCTCGCGCCTGGTGTTCGAACTGCCGGCCGGCTGGAAAAGCGTCGAAACCGCCTGGCCGCGCATCGGCAAGAACAAGTTTCGCATCGACAACGTGTCGCGCCTGTTCGACCGGCCCACCGGTTGGATGCTCGCTGGCAACCTCGGCAGCCGCCGGGTGCGCCTGGGCGAAACCGAAGTCACCGTGGCCTCGCCCAAGGGCCAGGCCATGCGCCGTATGGATGTGTTGACGCTGCTGACCTTTGTCTGGCCGCAGGTGGAAACGGCGTTCCCGCGGCACCCGGCCAAGTTGCTGGTGGTCGGCGCCAGCGACCCGATGCGCCGTGGTGCCTTTTCGGCGCATGACTCGGTCTTCCTCAACAGCCGCACCCCGTTGGTCAGCGAGCACGGCGGCAGCCCGTTGCTTCGTGAAGTGGTGCAGGCGATAGGGCGTTTCAACGATCACGACACCAGTGATTGGATCAGCGAAGGCCTGGGCGAGTATTACGCTATCGAGCTGCTGCGCCGCGCCGGCGGCATCACCGATGAACGTTATCAGGCGATACAGGCGCGCTTGGCGAAGGAAGGCAAGGACGTGACCAGCCTGCGTGGCGAGCACGTCAGCGGCGCGACAGTGTCACGGGCGGTGGTGGTGTTGCAGGAGCTGGATCGCGAGATCCGCGTGAAGACCCATAACAAGCGGTCGCTGGATGACCTGGCCCAAGCGGTGATGCGGGCCAACCGCATCACCACGGCGGAGTTTGTGCAGCTTGCCGAGAGCATCATCGGCGAGTCGTCGGTGGTGCTCGACAGCAAGTTGCTGCACTGATCCCAAGCCCGCTCCCACTCCCACATTTAGATCTCCATTGTTTGGAAGATCTTCTTTAGCCAGTGGTTTTTTCAGCAGCCACTTCTGCCTTGGTTTTCAGGTTTTTCAGCTCGGCACCGGCCCGCTCGATCTTCGTACGCACCGTGTTCATTTCCTGGCGGCCCTGTTCCAGCTTGTCCTTGAGCGAGCTGTGCCCGGTAAAGCCACGGGCCAGCGCAACGCCGCCAATCGCCACCTGGATCAGGCCGAAAATCCCGCCACGGCGCAGGCCTTTGCCCACCATCATCACGCCACCGGCCACCGAGCCGATGCGCTCCCACCCGTGCACGTTCTGCTTTGGCTGAGTTTCAAAGGGCGTGTGTTCGATGATAGGTCGCAAGGTTTTGCTGTCGCTCATGATCTGTCTCCAACAAGGGCTATTGATAAATAGCTGACTGCCAGCAGGCGCCGGATGTTCCCGAAATATCAGTACTTGGGGCCCGAACGGGTGTTGTTGCCCTTGGCCAGGCGGTCGTAGAGCACCACGTTGACCGTGGCGGCAAGGTTCATGCAGCCGGTGGTCGGGATGTAGACCACGTCTTCGCACCAGTCGCGGATCTCTTTATCCAGCGAGCCGTCTTCCGGGCCGAAAATGTACAGCGCACGGTCGGGGTGGGTGTATTCGGGCAGAGGGCGGGCGCCCTCTACCAGCTCCACGGCAACGGGGATGCAGCCCAGGGGCAGGATCTTTTTCAGGTCGTCGATGCCGATCAGCGGAATGTCGTGGTGGACCTTCTTGGTGTCGGTGATGAAATCCCGGGCGCGCTCGTAACGCACGCCGGTGTAGAACACCGAGGCCACGCCGTAGCAACCGGCGGCGCGCATGACAGAGCCGACGTTTTCGGGGGATTTGGGGTTATACAGACCGATGCAGCTGTAGCGTTTATTGCCCACGGGGAAGGGTGCCTTGGAGAAAAACGGCGATTATACGGCCTTGGGGGGGTGTGTTGCTTGGACGATCGCCATCGAGGGCAAGCCCCCTCCCACACTAGGCTTGCGTACGCCGGTCAGAATGTGGGAGGGGGCTTGCCCCCGATGAGGCCGGTGCTAACACCAATGGACGATCAGTCGTCTTTCTTCATCAACCCCGCCAACGCCGCAAACGGGTTATGCGTGGCCTTGGCAATTGTCGGGCTGCTGGTGGAGCCTTCGCCGAAGTACTGCTGGTCGGTGTAGCGCGAGTGTTCGTTGTCGTGGCAGTACAGGCACAGTAATTCCCAGTTGGAACCGTCCTGGGGATTGTCATCATGATTGTGGTTACGGTGGTGTACCGTCAGTTCACTCAGACGTTTGCCCGAGAACTCACGGGCGCAGCGGCCGCACACGTGGGGGTACATCTTCAAGGCTTTGTCGCGGTAGCCCATTTCCCGGTCGCGCTGGGCATCGGCAAGGATGCGATCCAGCTTGGCGGTGTGGGAGGGCGGGTTGGTCGAGCTCATCATGGCTCCTGGCTATTTTGTGGTTCACGGATAGGGTTGATTCTAGCCGCTCGCGACGTAAATAACCGCTTCACTTTACTCATAAGGATCTGAAACGCATGCGCCTGTATTCATGGACTGTTGCACTGTTGTTGTGTGGGGTAGCTGCCCACGCCCAAGCGTTTTCCACGCCAAAACCCGGGCAGGTGATCGAGGTGGCCCTCGAACAACTGCACCCGACCCAGGCCGTGGTGGGCTTTGACCAGATTTACTACAGCCTGGGCCTGTTCGCCGACAAACCCGCCAAGGTCTTCGATGAATACTGCGAGACCAACGGCCAGGGCGAAGCCGACAACGTGCCCAAAGGCGCGGACCTGCACCAGCCGTCGAGCTTTACCTGCCAGGACCCGGTCGGCACCCACACCGACGACATGAAAACTGTTGTAGTCGGCCCCGGCGGCCAGTTGTACCTGACCGACGGTCACCACAGCTTCACCACCCTGTGGGAAGTGCCGGGCGGCGGCCCTCGCTTGAACATGTGGGTCAAGGTCACCGATGACTTCAGCAACAGCCCGGACATGAAGAGCTTCTGGCAGCGCATGCAGGCCGCGCGCAAGGTCTGGCTCAAGGACAAGCAGGGCCAGACCCTGCCGCCCGAGCAGTTACCGGCGCACCTGGGGTTCAAGAATCTGCAGGACGACACCTTCCGCAGCCTGGTGTACTTCACCCGCAAGGCCGCCTATGGCAAGCCGGACGCGGGGGAGGTCGCGCCGGAGTTCCTGGAGTTCTACTGGGGCAATTGGCTGCGCACTCAAATTGACCTGGGCAAGTACAACCTGAACAAGAAGGGCGGTTACAAGGACGCCATCGAAGCCGTCGCCAAGCGCATGGTCAGCCTGGCGCCGGGTTCACAGGTGGGCGACAGCGGGTTTACCGCCCACCAGCTGGGTGGCATGAGCAAGCTCGACCGTAACGAGCTGGAAAAGACCTTCGACAAAAAAGTGCCGTACGTGATCGATTACCGCAGTTCCCTGCGCTAGCGGATCACACCTTCTGTGCAATCCAGATGGTATGCCGCGTGCCCTTGTTGCCATGGGCAAACACCTGCACTTCCTCGGCCTTGAAACCGGCCTTGCGCAGTCTGTCGCTGAACAGCTTGTCCGCGCTGGCCGACCACACGGCCAGCACGCCTTTCGGGCGCAGGGCCTTGGCGCAGGCGGCCAGGCCACCGGCGGAGTAAAGCCAGCTGTTGGCCTTTTGCGTGAGGCCTTCGGGGCCGTTGTCCACGTCCAGCATGATCGCATCAAAACCCTGGGGTTCGGCCTGCAGCACCTTGGCCACATCCTCCAGGCGGATCACCGTGCGCGGGTCCAGCAGCGGCCGGCCGGATTTCTCTCCCAGCGGCCCACGGTTCCATTCCACGACCCCCGGCACCAGTTCTGCGACGACCACTTCGGCGGTCTTGCCCAGGTGTTTGAGCGCCGAGGCCAGGGTGAACCCCATGCCCAGGCCACCGATCAACACCCGCGAATTCGGACGACCGGCAACTCTGCGGCAGGGAATTTCCGCCAGCGCATCTTCGGAGCCGTGCATGCGCGTGTTCATCAATTGGCCGCCGTCACCGCCCTGGATCTTGATGACAAAATCTTCACCGTATTCGAACAGGCACAAGGCACCGCCGTTGTCGGGGATCGGGGTGGTGTCCAGCAGAACGAAACGTTTCATGGAAATCTCATTGGGAAGGGCATTCTTGCGCGGTTGGGAGTAGCCTTGTGACATTCCGGTCAGGCCATGGAGCCATCGATGAAGTGCAGCATTCTAACGGTCATTGTGTTGAGCGCGCTCGCATTGGGTGCGGCGCAGGCTCAGGAGTTGCAAACCGTACCGGTCGCGCCCGCCCCGACGCCAGGCGCGCCGGGCACTCCGACGCCGACGTTGTACCCGCAAGTCACCCCGCCGGCCGTGCCCAAGACCAACGGCTCGCCACCGCTGGTGCCCATCGTGCTGCCGACGCCGCCGAAGGACCAGACGGTGCCCGGCCTGCTGCAAAACGACAGCAAGCCGAAGTCGCCGGGCGGTTAAAACTGTTGCGACAGTAGCTGCCCGTCGGCCATGCGCAGGCGCTTGGACAGGGCAATGGCAATCGCGCGGATGATCTTGGCGGCAACCCTGGGCGCCTCGTTGAGCATCTTTTCCAGGGAGTCCCGGCCCAGGTTCAGCAGTACACAGTCGCTGGCCGCCACGCAGCTGGCGGAACGCCGCTCGCCGTCGAGCACCGCCATTTCGCCAAAGGCCCGGCCACTGCGCAGGGTGGCGATAGTCAGGCGCTGGCCGTCATGGTTGGTTTTCTGCACCGCCACCTGGCCACTGTGAAGGATGCACATGAAAGTGCCGGCGTCGCCTTCGAGGAAAATCACTTCGTCCCGGGCAATGCTACTGATGTTGAAGTAGCCGGCGGCGATGTGAAAATCTTCCGGCAACAGAGGGTCGAACAGGCCGCAATCCATGAGCATGTCGCGGATTTCGGTATTCATTAAGGTCGGTAGTGCCATGGCTGCAATCTTGATCCATCAATCAGTAGGCGGTCCTGTGTTCAGACAGGACCGCCCGCCTAAGTTCCTTAGACCAGCCCCAGCGCCTTGAACACGAATCCATATTCGAGCGCTACGTCACGTAATCCCTGGTAACGACCACTCATCCCACCGTGACCGGCGCCCAGTTCGGTCTTGAGCAACAGCAGGTGGTCGTCGGTCTTGGTGTCGCGCAACTTGGCCACCCATTTGGCCGCTTCCCAGTACTGCACGCGGCTGTCGTTGTAGCCGGCGATCACCAGCAGGTGCGGGTAGGCCTGGGCGCTGACGTTTTCGTACGGCGCATAGGCCTTGATGCGCTCATACACTTCGGGCTCCTGCGGGTTGCCCCACTCGTCGTACTCGGTGATGGTCAGCGGCAGCTCGGGGTCAAGCATGGTGTTGAGCACGTCGACGAACGGCACTTCGGCAATCGCCGCCTGGAACAGCGCCGGGCGCTGGTTGAGCACCGCACCGATCAACAGGCCACCGGCACTGCCACCGCTGATGACCAGTTGCCTGGACGTCGTCAGGCCCTCGGCGATCAAGTGTTCGGCACAGGCGATAAAGTCGCTGAAGGTGTTCTGCTTGTGTTCCTGCTTGCCGTTGCGATACCAGGCCTCACCCAGCTCGCCACCGCCGCGCACGTGGGCGATGGCAAACGCCACGCCCCGGTCCAGCAGGCTCAGGCGGGCGTGGGAGAACCAGGGGTCGAGGCTCGAACCGTAGGCGCCGTAGCCGTACAGGTACAGCGGTGTCGGCTTGCCGAGCTGGTCGCGCTTGACCACCAGGCTGATCGGCACCTGGGTGCCGTCCGCCGAGGTGGCCCACAGGCGCTGGCTCACGTAGTCGTCGGCATTGAACACGCCGAGCACCGGGGTCTCCTTGAGCACCTGTTGCGCGCCGCTGGCCAGTTCCAGTTGGCGCACCTGGGCCGGGCGGTTCAGGGCTTCGTAGCGCAGGCGAATTTTGTCGCTGACAAACTCCAGGCTGTTCTGTACGTAGAGGCTGTAGGCGGCGTCGGGCAATTCCACGCGATACACCGGCAGGCCTTCCGGGTGCACCTCGATCACCGGCAGGCCGCCGATGCGCAGGCTCAGGGTCATGGCGGTGGTGTTGAGGCTGACGCCGTCGAGCATCACCTCGTCGCTGTGGGGGATCAGGGTCTGCCATTCGTCTTCGGTCGGCACGTCGCCAATGTCGGTGGCCACGAACAGCGCGTAGTTGATGCCATCGCGGTTGCTGCGGATAAACCAGGTCCATGCGCCATTCAGCTGACCGTGATCGACATCGTATTCATGGTCCTCGACCCGTGGCGCCAGGCAGGTGAACTCCAGCTGCGGCTGGTCGGCATCCAGCGCCCAGACTTCGCTGGTGGTCTTGCTGCCCAGCGACAGCAACAACTGGCGCTCAGAGCTGGAGCGGTAGCAATGCAGGAAGAAACGCCCGTCAGGCTCGTGGAACACCTCCTGCGCTGCCGTGCCATCCAGGCGATAGCGATACAACTTGTGCGGGCGATGCGTGTCGTCCAGCTCGCCGAAGAACAAGGTCAGGCTGTCATTGGCCCAGGTCATGCTGCCGTCGCAATCTTCAAACGCCAGTTCGCTGACCTTGCCGGTGGCCAATTCCTTCACGTACAGGGTGTAGATCTCTTCGCCACTGGTATCGAGGCTGTAGGCCAGGCGCTGGTGGTCGGGGCTGATGCTGAACGCGCCGAGGGAGAAGAAACCTCCATTGGCCAGCACGTTGGGGTCCAGCAACAGTTCTTCGCTGCTGTCGTCCACCTGGTTGCTGTCATCGGCCGGGCGGCGGCAGCGGTAGTGGCGGGCGTACTCGTCACCGGCGGTGGTGCGCGTGTAATACAAGTACGGCCCCCACGGCGAGGGCAGGGACAGGTCGGTTTCGAGGATACGGCCCTTGATCTCTTCGAACAGGCTGTCGCGCAGCGCCTTCTGGTCGGCGAGTTGCGCTTCCTGCCAGGCATTTTCGGCCTTGAGGTAATCGAGCACCTCGGCGCTGTCGCGCTCTTGCAGCCAGGCGTACGGATCGGGGCCTTGGGCCTTGCGGGCAATCGGAGCAGTCGATACAGGCATAGGATTGATCTCTATCTGGCAGACGGTGGCAGGCATTGCAGCCGCGACACGCAAAAGCCGTTATCATAGCCGCCTGTTTGCCAACCTTGCCATGGACACCATGACCGAGAACGACTATCTGACCGCTTGGGGCCTTTACGCCTTCGCCGCTTTGGGCTGCCTGTTGGTGTGGTGGCGCATGACCCGCTGGATCTGGCGCTGGCTGCGCGAGCCGCTGCAATTGCTGATGGCGGTGCTGCTGTTGAGCCCGACCATCGTCGACCCGGTCAAGACCCAGTTCGCGCCGGCGGTGGCCATCACCGCCCTGGACCTGGTGCTCAAGGTCGGCAACAACGCCTGGCGGGCCATCTCCGATCTGTTCATGTACACCATGATTGCCTTTGGCGTGTACCTCGTGTTCGTGCTGATCCGCTGGCCCATCGAGCGCGCCGCCAAGGCCCGCCGTGAACGCAAGGCCGCGGCCGATGCGGCCCTGGCCGCCGAGCCGGATCAAGATGAAGACGACGTGCCCTTCCGCCGTCCTGCACCCGTGAGCGGTATGCGCGTCGAACCGCGCCTTTAACGTCGTCCGCCCTGCAGTGAGAGCCCTGGCATGTGTGAATTATTGGGCATGAGTGCCAACGTCCCCACCGACATCGTGTTCAGCTTTACCGGGCTGATGCAGCGCGGTGGGCGCACCGGCCCCCACCGTGACGGTTGGGGGATCGCGTTCTACGAAGGCCGTGGCCTGCGTCTGTTCCAGGACCCGGCCGCCAGCAGTGAGTCGGAAGTCGCACTGCTGGTGCAGCGTTACCCGATCAAGAGCGAAGTGGTCATCGGCCATATCCGCCAGGCCAATGTCGGCAAGGTCAGCCTGGCCAACACCCACCCGTTCGTGCGCGAACTGTGGGGCCGCAACTGGTGCTTCGCCCACAACGGCCAGTTGGCGGATTTCAACCCCCGCGCCACCTTCTACCGCCCGGTGGGCGACACCGACAGCGAAGCGGCCTTCTGTGACCTGCTCAACCGCGTGCGCGAAGCGTTCCCTGAACCGGTGGACCTTGAAAAGGTGCTGCCGGACCTGATCGCCGCCTGTACCGAATACCGCAGCAAGGGCGTGTTCAACTGCCTGCTCAGCGATGGCGACTGGCTGTTCTGCTACTGCTCGACCAAATTGGCACAGATTACCCGCCGTGCACCGTTTGGCCCTGCGCGCTTGAAAGATGTCGACGTGATCGTCGATTTTCAGGCCGAGACCACGCCCAACGATGTGGTGACGGTGATCGCCACCGAGCCGTTGACCGACAACGAAAACTGGACCCGGTACGAACCGGGCCAATGGAGCCTGTGGCGACGCGGTGAATGCGTCAGCCAGGGCATCACCGAGTAAGGATATCGCCCATGTTGCTCAGTTATCTGCGGTTGGTGCTGTTTGCCATTGGCCTGTTGGTCGGTGTGCAAGTGCCGGGGTTTATCAACGACTATGCCAAGCGTGTCGAAGCCCACCTGATCGAGGCCCAGACCGGCCTCAGCGGGTTTGAAAACACCGCACGGCAGTTCTTCAACGGCGATTTGAAAGCCTTGGTGGCGCATTACCGCGCCAGTGATGATCCGGTGTTCCAGAGCGATGCCAACAGCCTGGGCGCCCTGCTTGATCGCCAAGTGGCGTTGGACAAGCAGTTCCAGGCCATGCAAGGCCCGTGGTACATCCGCGCCCTGCAAGTAGCGGTGGCGGCTGACCCGGATATCCGCCTGGAAACCTGGAACGGCTACAGCTACCAGATCCTGTTGACGCCTGAGGCCATGGGCTGGGGGTTGGGCGGGGCAATGCTGCTGTCGTTTGGCCTGGAATGCCTGTTCCGTCTGATCGACTGGGTGGTGCTGGGCGGCAAGCGCTTGCGCCAGAGCCGGCCGATCGAAGAGCGCGACCTCAAGGGCCTCTGAGACAAACTGTGGGAGGGGCGGTGCGACGGTTCGACTTGCCCCCGATGGCGGTGGATCAGTCACTGATGCATTGACTGACACCCTGCTATCGGGGGCAAGTCGAACCGTCGCACCGCCCCTCCCACAGTTTTAATCCTTTGTCTTCAATGAGGTTGTGTGCTCAATAGCATCCGCTCTGCGCCAACCTCTTCGGCATACCGCGCCACCACCTTCTGGCACAGCCCCACAATCTCCTCCACCAACTCCACCCCCACGCGCCACGACACCACCACCTGCAGATTCGGCAGTTTCTGCGCCATCGGCAACATCACCAACTCCCCGCGCGCCAGCTCTTCGCTGACCAATACCGGCGGCAACGCGCCGATGCCGAACCCGTCGCGTAACAGGCGGGTTATCGCCGACACCGAATTCACGCAGTTCATGCGTGGCGCGGCCACGCCGTTGGCTTGCATCAGGCTGATGACGTCCTGGTGCGGGTGGGAGTTTTTCGAATAGGTGATGATGCGCTCCTGGGCCAGTTCGGCGAGGGAGGCGTAGTCGCGGTTGTAGATCGATTGGCTGGCGACGATCCAGGCCATGGGGTGGCTGGCCAGTTCCAGGCTGCGTACGGTTTCGAGGCGCAGCAGGTCGGTTTGCAGGATCAGGTCGAGGAAGCCTTTTTGCAGTTGATCGCTGAGGTTCAGTGCAGTATCCGCGACCAATTCGATTTCAACGAGGGGGAAGTGGTCCATCAATTCCGCCACCAACGGGCTGAGCCAGGTGTGGATCACCGTGTCCATGGCGCCGATCCGGATGCGCCCGATCTTGCTGCTGGTGGTTTCCAGGGACTGCTTCAGGCCCTGCATGGTCACCATCATCTGCTCGGCGTAATCGAGCACCTTGAGGCCTTCCGGGGTCAGGCTCACGCCCCGTGAGTCACGCAGAAACAACTTCACGCCCAACTCGCTTTCCAGCACCGCGATGCGGCTGGAGATCGAGGCCTGGGTGGTGAACAGTTTTTCGGCGGTCAGGCGAAAACTCTTGAGTTTGGCCACCCAGACGAAGGTTTCGAGGAACTTCAAATTCATGGGATCAACTTTTTCTTATGCATGGATCGGTTTTTATTAGTTGGACGCCGCACCGGGCCAGCGCCAAAAATCGAGCCATTCCACGATAAGCGCCGTTGGGGTGTCAGGACAAGTTGCGAGTTCTGCGTAAAAAATCCCACACTACAAAAAAACAAAGCCTACAGGAGCGACAGTCCGTGAGCCGTCTTCTACTCAATTGCGACATCGGCGAAAGCTTTGGCAACTGGACCATGGGTCTGGATGCCGAAGTCATGCCGTTCATCGATTGCGCCAATGTGGCCTGCGGTTTCCATGCCGGCGACCCGAGCATCATGCGCAAGACCGTCAGCCTGGCGCTCAAGCATGGCGTGCAAATCGGTGCGCACCCGGCGTACCAGGACCTGCAAGGCTTCGGTCGTCGCTCGATGGCTTACACACCGCAGGAAATCCAGGACCTGCTGCACTACCAGATCGGCGCACTGGATGGCATCTGCCGTGCCCAGGGCGGACGGGTCAGCTACGTCAAACCCCACGGCGCGATGTACAACGACATGATGGCCAACCCCGTGCAATTGCGTGCCGTGATCCAGGCCGTGGCGGCCTACGGCGAGTTGCCGCTGATGCTGCTCGCCACCCGCGACAACAGCGCGGCCCAGGCCTTGGGCGACGAATATGGTGTCACCCTGTGGTTTGAAGCCTTCGCTGACCGCGCTTACGACAATAAGGGGCACCTGGTGTCGCGGCAGTTGCCGGGCGCCGTGCACCATGATTCCGACATTATCGTCCAGCAAGCCCTGACCCTTGCCCGTGGTGAAATGTTGATTGCCAGCGACGGCAGCCCGCTGCTCCTGCAAGCCAATACCCTGTGCGTGCACGGCGACAACGCCAGCTCGGTCGCGGCCGTGCAGCGCATCCGCGAGGCATTGAAGCCAGCATGAAGCCACGGATTGAAGTGGTCGCCATCGACTGCCTGATGGTGCGTCTGTTTGAGGTCATCGCCGAGACCAACATGCCGTGGATGCTCGCTGCTACCCAGCGCCTGCGCAGCGGATTTGGCGCGGCACTGGTGGACCTGGTGCCGTCCTACACCACCTTGATGGTGCATTACGACCTCAACGCAGTGAACCCGGCCCAGGCGCGGGAACTGATCGACCAGGCCCTCACTGACCTGCAACCGCAGGCCCAGGGCAGCGGCCAGTGCCATGTGCTGCCGGTGTGGTACGACCTGAGCGTCGGCCCGGAATTGACCTTGCTCAGCCAGCGCAGCGGCTTGGCGATCGACGAAGTGATTCGCCGCCACAGCGCCCACGAATACCAGGTGTTCGCCCTCGGTTTCGCCCCCGGCTTTGCCTTTATGGGCCTGGTGCACGAACTCCTCGCCACCCCGCGCCTCAGTACCCCGCGCAAACGCGTGGTGGCCGGCAGCGTCGGCATCGCCGAACGGCAAACCGCCGCCTACCCGGTAGTGTCGCCGGGCGGCTGGAACCTCATCGGCCGCACGCCGGCCAGACTTTTCGACCGTGAGCGCGACGGCTACAGCCTGATGCAGCCTGGTGACACGGTGCGCTTCGAAGCGGTCGAGCATGCTGAATTCATCAAGTTGGGTGGCGATGACACGCCGTTGGAGGCGCAGGCATGAGCCGCTTACTGATCGAGGCCAGCACGCCGCTGTGCCTGTTGCAGGACGCCGGTCGCTTTGGCGTGCGCCACCTGGGCGTGACCCAGGGCGGGGCGCTGGACTGGGTGTCGATGTCCTGGGCCAACTGGCTGCTGGGCAATGCGCTGGATGCGCCCGTGGTGGAAATCACCCTCGGCGGCTTCACCGTGCACGCCGAGGACTATTGCTTGCTGGCCCTGGCCGGTGCGGACCTGGGCGCGTATATCGACGAACGTGCCATCAGCCCCGGCCGCAGTTTTATCCTGCAAAAGGGCCAGCGTTTGCGCTTTACCCAGCCGTTCAGCGGTGCGCGGGCCTACCTTGCGGCACCGAACGGCTTTGACGCGCCGGATGTGCTCGGCAGTTGCGCCACGGTTGTACGTGAGGAATTGGGCGGGGTGGACGGTTTTGGCAGGGCGTTGGCCGAAGGTGGGCGCCTCGTTTATTCGGGGGCGGGCGGGGCCATGAAGGTACTAAGTGAACCCCAATTGCCAACCGGTGCATCACTGGATGTCATCCTCGGCGCCCAGATTGGCCAGTTCAGCGGCCAAAGCCTGTTCGATGCCTTCAACAGCGATTGGTCCCTGGACAGCCGCGCCGACCGCATGGGCATGCGTTTGTTGGGTACACCTTTGCAGTACCAGGGGCCGTCGCTGATTTCCGAGGGCATTCCCCTGGGCGCGATCCAGGTGCCGCCGGATGGGCAGCCGATTGTGTTGCTCAATGATCGGCAGACGATTGGTGGCTATCCGCGCCTCGGGGCACTGACGCCGTTGTCGCTGGCGCGGCTGGCGCAGTGCTTGCCGGGGGAGACGGTGCGCTTGGCGCCGGTGGTGCAGGAGACGGCGCACCAGCAGCACATCGACTATTTGCGCCGATTTACGTAACACCGCATTTAGAAGGTGGGAGGGGGCTTGCCCCCGATAGCAGTGTCTCAGTCAATACATCAGTGACTGGACCACCGCCATCGGGGGCAAGCCCCCTCCCACATTGGATCTCCTACAGTATTGGGGGCGGCGTTTATTTGGAGAGGAACCGCATGCCTTCCTCCAGCCCGCGCAGTGTCAGCGGGTACATCTGATCCTCCACCAACTCCCGCACAATTCCCGTCGACGCCGTATACCCCCAAGTGTCCTTGGGATACGGGTTGATCCAGATCAGCTTCTTGTACTTGGCCATGAAGCGCTGCATCCACACATACCCAGGCTCCTCGTTCCAATGCTCGACGCTGCCGCCGGCCTGGGTGATCTCATACGGCGCCATCGACGCATCGCCGATAAAGATCACTTTGTAATCCGCGCCGTACTTGTGCAGCAGGTCCTGGGTCGAGGTGCGTTCCGAGGTGCGGCGTTGGTTGTTCTTCCACACCGATTCGTACACGAAGTTGTGGAAGTAGAAGTACTCCAGGTGCTTGAACTCGGTCTTGCACGCGGAGAACAGTTCTTCGCAGATCTTCACGTGGGCGTCCATCGAGCCGCCGATGTCGAACAGCAATAGCAGCTTGATGGTGTTGCGCCGCTCCGGGCGCATCTGGATATTCAGCAAGCCTGCATCGCGGGCGGTGTGGTCGATGGTGCCGTCGATGTCCAGCTCTTCCGCCGCGCCCTGGCGTGCAAATTTGCGCAGGCGGCGCAGGGCGACCTTGATGTTGCGCGTGCCCAGTTCCACCTGATCGTCGAGGTTCTTGTACTCGCGCTGGTCCCACACTTTTACAGCCTTGCCCTGGCGCTTGCCGGCATCACCGACGCGAATGCCTTCCGGGTTATAGCCGCCGGAGCCAAACGGGCTGGTGCCACCGGTGCCGATCCACTTGTTGCCGCCGGCGTGGCGTTCTTTCTGTTCTTCCAGGCGCTTCTTGAATTCCTCGATCAGCTTGTCGAGGCCACCCAGGGACTGGATCTGCGCGCGCTCCTCATCGGTCAGCGAACGTTCGAACTCTTTGCGCAGCCACTCTTCGGGGATCAGTGCCTGCAGGTGGTCGTCGAGCTTCTCCAGGCCGTTGAAATAAGCGCCAAAGGCCCGGTCGAACTTGTCGTAATGCCGCTCGTCCTTGACCAGGATCGCCCGGGACAAGTAGTAGAACTCGTCCATGTCGGCGAAGGTCACGCGTTGTTTCAGCGCGTTGATCAGGTCGAGCAGCTCGCGCACCGACACCGGCACCTTGGCCGCGCGCATCTCGTTGAACAGGTTGAGCAGCATCAGCGATTACCGCGACGGCTCATGAACGCCAGACGTTCCAGCAACTGCACGTCTTGCTCGTTCTTCACCAACGCACCGGCCAGCGGCGGGATGGCCTTGGTCGGGTCGCGCTCGCGCAGCACCGCTTCGCCGATGTTGTCGGCCATCAGCAGCTTGAGCCAGTCGACCAGTTCGGAGGTGGACGGTTTTTTCTTCAGGCCAGGCACCTTGCGCACATCGAAGAACACGTCCAGCGCTTCGCTGACCAGGTCTTTCTTGATGTCCGGGTAGTGCACATCCACGATCTTCTGCAGGGTGGTGCGGTCGGGGAAGGCGATGTAGTGGAAGAAGCAGCGGCGCAGGAACGCGTCCGGCAGCTCTTTTTCGTTGTTGGAGGTAATGATGATGATCGGGCGTTTCTTGGCCTTGATGGTCTCGTCGATTTCGTAGACGTAGAACTCCATCTTGTCGAGTTCTTGCAACAGGTCGTTGGGGAATTCGATGTCGGCCTTGTCGATTTCGTCGATCAGCAGGATCACCCGCTCTTCGGATTCGAAGGCCTCCCAGAGCTTGCCCTTCTTCAGGTAGTTGCGCACGTCGTGCACCTTGTCCACGCCCAGTTGCGAGTCGCGCAGACGGCTCACCGCGTCGTACTCGTACAGGCCCTGGTGAGCCTTGGTGGTGGACTTGATGTGCCAGGTAATCAGCCTGGCACCGAAGGCCTCGGCCAGTTGCTCGGCGAGCATGGTCTTGCCGGTGCCCGGTTCGCCCTTGACCAGCAGCGGCCGTTCCAGGGTGATGGCGGCGTTGACGGCCAGTTTCAGGTCATCGGTAGCCACATAGGCCTGGGTGCCTTCGAACTTCATCGGTGCTTCCTCGCATTCATCAATGCCCGGACTATACCGCGCAGCCCAGGCGACTGTGAACGCAGGCGAGTTATTCAGTCTCTGAATGACCAGTCACGACCTGAATCTGTACTCGTGCTCATGTGGGAGCGGGCTTGCTCGCGAATGCGGTTGTCCAGTCAACATCTGCGCTGACTGACACGCCGCCTTCGCGAGCAAGCCCCACATTTAGTCAGCGCTGGGCTTGGGCTGTTCGTACCGCGCATTGAACGCCTGGATAAAGCCGTTGCGCAAAATCGCCAAAAACGCGGAGAACGCGCTGACATTCTGCTGATGCACGCTGCCACTGAGTTCGACGCGGGTCGCGAACTGGTTTTTGTGCTGGTTTTTCAGGACGGTTTCGCTGGCGCCGACCACGGCTTCCCAAATGGAGCGGAAGATGTTTTTGTCTTTGTTTTCCACGTCCTGCTGCCAGTCAAACACTTCGACATCGCGCAGCAACGGCTTGATATAACCTTTCAGCTGGCCTTTGTCCGCCTGGGCTTCGATCACCACATCGCCGGTGCCGGCCTTGAAGTCGAACTTGCCGTAGGCCGAGGCGAAGTCATTCATGCGCTTGAGCTGCAGGTCTTTGGCGCGGAAGCGGAACTCGAAGTTTTCAAAGTTGCTCAGCGGGTCGAAGGTGGCGCTGGCTTCCAGCGGCGCCTGCCCCTGGAGCAGGGCCTTGCCGTCGAAGCGGGCGTCGCGTTTGCCTTGGACGTCGACGATGTTGGTCAGGTTGTAGAAGCTGGCGTTGACCGACGTTGCATTGAGATTGACCGGTGGTTTGGAGCTGAAGTTGTGGAAGGCGATCTTGCCGTCCTCGATGCGCACTTCATCGAGGGTGATGGGCGCCAGCTTGCTCAACTGTTCGCGCCAGTCGGTGCCTTTACCGGTCTGGGACGCCTGCTTGTTGGCGCCGCCGTCGACGAAGTTCACCTCGGGGTTGATAAACAGCACCTTGGCCACCACCGCATGGTCGTACCACAGCGAGTGCCAGCTCACCGCCAGGTCGATCAGCGGTGCCTTGACGAACGGTACTGGCACCTTGCCGTCGACCTTGATGATCTCCAGGCCGTTGATCCTGTAGGCGCCACGCCACAGGGCCAGGTCCACGTCGGTGACCTGGCCGCGGTAGTCGCCCATGTCGGCGAGCTTGTCATTCAGGTAGTTGCGCACCAGATAGGGCAGGGCAATGCTCAAGGCGACCAGTACCACCAGCAATCCGGCAACGGTCCATAGTGGCCAGCTGTAGCGACGTTTCATGGGGAGGGTCCTCTGTCCGTATGGGGAGTGGACTGTTGCGATGGGCGCAACGTTCCTCCGACTGGACGCTTGGCGGCACGAGGCATACCCTTGTTGCCTTCCTGAATACCGCCAATAGGACCCGTCATGAGCCGCATCTTTGCAGACAACGCGCACTCCATCGGTAATACGCCACTGGTGCAGATCAACCGGATCGCGCCGCGTGGCGTGACCATCCTGGCCAAGATCGAAGGGCGTAACCCGGGCTACTCGGTGAAGTGCCGCATTGGCGCCAACATGATCTGGGACGCCGAAAGCACCGGCAAACTCAAGCCGGGCATGACCATTGTAGAACCGACTTCGGGCAACACCGGGATTGGCCTGGCGTTTGTCGCCGCTGCCCGTGGCTACAAATTGCTGCTGACCATGCCGGCGTCCATGAGCATCGAGCGGCGCAAGGTACTCAAGGCCCTCGGCGCTGAGTTGGTGCTGACTGAACCGGCCAAGGGCATGAAGGGCGCTATCGAAAAAGCCGGCGAAATCGTCGCCAGCGATCCGGCCACTTACTTCATGCCAGCCCAGTTCGAAAACCCGGCCAACCCGGCCATCCACGAGAAAACCACCGGTCCGGAAATCTGGAACGACACCGATGGCGCCGTGGACGTGCTGGTGGCGGGCGTGGGTACCGGTGGCACCATCACCGGCGTGTCGCGCTATATCAAGAACATCGCGGGCAAGCCGATTCTGTCGGTGGCCGTCGAGCCAGCCGTGTCGCCGGTGATCACCCAGGCCCTGGCCGGTGACGAGATCAAGCCCAGCCCCCACAAGATCCAGGGCATTGGCGCCGGTTTTGTGCCGAAGAACCTCGACCTGTCGATGGTCGACCGCGTGGAGCTGGTGACCGACGACGAATCCAAGGCCATGGCCCTGCGCCTGATGCAGGAAGAGGGGATTCTGTGCGGTATTTCCTGCGGCGCGGCGATGGCCGTGGCCGTGCGCCTGGCCGAGAAGCCGGAAATGCAGGGCAAGACCCTCGTGGTGATCCTGCCGGACTCCGGTGAGCGCTACCTGTCGAGCATGCTGTTCAGCGATTTGTTTACCGGGCTGGAAAACCAGGCTTGATGTATGTCAGCGCCAATACCTTGGGCCTTCTGCATACTGGCCCAAGTGTTTATCATGGCCGGCTGCTACGTCTGCTGTTGGCCAGGCGCTTATTTCCAGGAGTTGTTGCATGACCTTTTCTTTGGCCGCCAAGCTGTCGGTGCTGGCGTTGTTTATCGGCAGCACGCTGTACGTGCATCTGCGCGGCAAGGCGCGTTTGCCGATGTTGCGCCAGTTTGTCAACCATTCGGCGCTGTTCGCCCCGTATAACGCCTTGATGTACCTGTTCTCGGCCGTGCCGTCCAAGCCCTACCTGGACCGCAGCAAGTTCCCGGAACTGGACGTGCTCAAGGACAACTGGGAAGTGATCCGCGAAGAGGCCATGCACCTGTTCGACGAGGGTTACATCCGCGCCGCCGAAAAGAACAACGACGCCGGTTTCGGCTCGTTCTTCAAGAAGGGCTGGAAGCGTTTCTACCTCAAGTGGTACGACAAGCCGCTGCCATCGGCCGAGGCGCTGTGCCCGAAAACAGTGGCCTTGGTGAGCAGCATTCCCAACGTGAAAGGCGCGATGTTCGCGCTATTGCCGGGCGGCAGCCACCTGAACCCGCACCGCGACCCGTTTGCCGGTTCCCTGCGTTATCATCTGGGCCTGTCCACGCCGAACTCCGACGACTGCCGCATCTTCGTCGACGGCCAGGTCTACGCCTGGCGCGACGGTGAAGACGTGATGTTCGACGAGACCTACGTGCACTGGGTCAAGAACGAAACCGAGCAGACCCGCGTGATCCTGTTCTGCGATATCGAACGCCCCCTGAGCAACCGCCTGATGACCCGCGTCAACCGCTGGGTCAGCAAGCAGTTGGGCCGCGCGACCGCGCCGCAGAACCTCGATGACGAGCGCGTGGGCGGGATCAACCAGGCGTATGCCTGGAGCAAGACGTTCAGCGACAAGTTCAGTGGTGTGGTCAAACAGTGGAAGCGCAAGCATCCCAAGGCTTACCGCATTGCGCGGCCGGTGTTGGCGGTTGTCGTATTGGTCCTGCTGTGGAAATGGCTGTTCGGCTGATCTGAAACGTTAAACGCGGTCAAAATGTGGGAGGGGCGGTGCGACGGTTCGACTTGCCCCCGATGGCGGTGTTTCAGTCACTGTATGTGTTGACTGATCCACTGCTATCGGGGGCAAGTCGAACCGTCGCACCGCCCCTCCCACATTGGTTTTGCGGTGCTCTCAAGATGCGATCAGTTGGCGCAGCACATAGTGCAGAATCCCGCCCGCCTTGAAGTACTCCACTTCATTCAGCGTATCGATCCGGCACAGCACCTCAACCTTCTCCGTAGTGCCATCCTCCCGCGTAATCACCAGTGTCAGGTTCATGCGCGGCACGATCTCCACGTCCGTCAGCCCGAGAATATCGATCTTCTCCTTGCCAGTGAGCTTGAGCGACTTGCGGTTCTGATCCAGCTTGAACTGCAACGGCAGCACGCCCATGCCCACCAGATTGGAGCGGTGGATGCGCTCGAAGCTCTCGGCAATCACCGCCTTGACCCCCAGCAGGTTAGTGCCCTTGGCCGCCCAGTCGCGGCTGGAGCCGGTGCCGTATTCCTGGCCGGCGATCACCACCAGCGGCGTGCCCGACGCCTGGTATTTCATCGACGCGTCATAGATCGCCATCTTCTCGCCAGTGGGGATGTACAGCGTATTGCCGCCTTCCTCACCGCCGAGCATTTCATTGCGGATGCGGATGTTGGCAAAGGTGCCGCGCATCATCACTTCATGGTTGCCACGGCGTGAGCCGTAGGAGTTGAAGTCCCGTGGCTCCACGCCCTGTTCGCGCAGGTAGCGGCCGGCAGGGCTGTCGGTCTTGATATTGCCGGCGGGGGAGATGTGGTCGGTGGTCACCGAGTCGCCCAGCAAGGCCAGCACATTGGCGGCCTTGACGTCTTTGATCACTGGTAGAGGCCCGGCAATATCATCGAAGAACGGCGGGTGCTGGATGTAGGTGGAGTGCTTCTGCCACACGTAGGTGGCGGCTTGAGGCACTTCAATCGATTGCCATTGCGCGTCTCCGGCGAACACCTCGGCGTATTCCTTGTGGAACATGCCGGTGCTGACCTGGGCTACGGCGTCGGCGATCTCTTGGCTGCTCGGCCAGATGTCTTTGAGGTACACCGGGTTGCCTTGCGGATCGTTACCCAGCGGTTCGCTGCTGATATCGATGCGCACGGTGCCGGCCAAGGCATACGCGACGACCAGCGGCGGCGACGCCAGCCAGTTGGTTTTCACCAGCGGGTGCACGCGGCCTTCGAAGTTGCGGTTGCCGGACAGCACCGAGGCCACGGCCAGGTCGGCCTTCTGGATGGCTTTTTCGATCGGCTCGGGCAAAGGCCCCGAGTTACCAATGCAGGTCGTGCAGCCATAGCCCACCAGGTCGAAACCGAGCGCGTCCAGGTACTGGGTCAGGCCGGCCGCCTTGTAGTAGTCGGTGACTACTTTGGAGCCGGGGGCCAGCGAGGTTTTCACCCAGGGCTTGCGGGTCAGGCCCTTTTCCACGGCCTTTTTCGCCACCAGCCCGGCGGCCATCATCACGCTGGGGTTGGAGGTGTTGGTGCAGGAGGTGATCGCGGCGATCACCACGGCGCCGTTTTTCAGGCGATAGGTCTGGCCGTCGTATTCATAGTCGGCTTCGCCCACCAGGTCTGCATTGCCCACGGCAACCCCGCCGCCACCTTCGCTTTCCAGGCGACCTTCTTCCTTGTTGGTGGGTTTGAATTGCAGGTCGAGGAAATCGCTGAAAGCCTGGCCGACGTTCGGCAGGGCCACGCGGTCCTGTGGGCGTTTCGGCCCGGCCAGACTGGCTTCGACGCTGCCCATGTCGAGGGCCAGGCTGTCGGTGAACACCGGTTCCTGGCCGGCGTTGCGCCATAGGCCCTGGGCTTTGGTGTACGCCTCGACCAACTTCACGGTTTCTGCCGGGCGCCCGGACAGGCGCAGGTAGTCCAACGTCACCTCATCCACCGGGAAAAAGCCGCAGGTGGCGCCGTATTCCGGGGCCATGTTGGCGATGGTGGCGCGGTCGGCCAACGGCAGGTCGGCCAAGCCGTCGCCATAGAACTCGACGAACTTGCCCACCACGCCCTTTTTGCGCAGCATCTGGGTCACGGTCAGCACCAGGTCGGTGGCGGTGATGCCTTCCTTCAACTTGCCGGTGAGTTTGAAGCCGATCACTTCCGGGATCAGCATCGACACCGGTTGGCCGAGCATCGCCGCTTCCGCTTCGATGCCGCCCACGCCCCAGCCGAGTACGCCGAGGCCGTTGATCATGGTGGTGTGGGAGTCGGTGCCGACCAACGTGTCCGGGAACGCATAGGTGCGGCCGTCTTCGTCTTTGGTCCACACGGTTCGGCCCAGGTATTCGAGGTTGACCTGGTGGCAGATACCGGTGCCCGGCGGCACCACGCTGAAGTTGTCGAAGGCGCTCTGGCCCCAGCGCAGGAAGGCGTAGCGTTCGCCGTTGCGCTGCATCTCGATGTCGACGTTCTGCTCAAAGGCGTCGGCGTTGCCGAACTTGTCGACCATCACCGAGTGGTCAATGACCAGGTCCACGGGCGATAGCGGGTTGATGCGCTGCGGATCGCCCCCGGCCTTGGCCACGGCGGCGCGCATGGCGGCCAGGTCGACCACGGCGGGGACGCCGGTAAAGTCTTGCATCAACACTCGGGCGGGGCGGTACTGGATCTCACGGTCGGACTGGCGTTTCTTGAGCCAGGCGGCAATGGCCTTGAGGTCGGCGTCGGTGACGGTCTTGTCGTCTTCCCAGCGCAGCAGGTTTTCCAGCAGCACCTTGAGCGACATCGGCAGCTTGTCCAGGTCACCCAGACTCTTGGCGGCCTCGGGCAAACTGAAGTAGTGATAGGTCTTGTTGTCGATTTGCAGTGTTTTAAGGGTTCTCAGGCTATCAAGCGATGACATGACACGACTCCTTATGGTCCGCACGGCTACGGACCTGACGGGACGAACAGAGCTATCAACTTAGCCCTGTTTTCATTAGCAGGCTAATAACTGGACTCTATCGTTAAGTCCAAGGTTCCGAAGTCCGTTATCATGCGCGGGTTTTCATGACAGGCATTGCGACAGCGCAAGGTCGGTTGATTCACTTGGAGAATTGATGAACACCCTTTTTATGCACTGCCGCCCGGGTTTTGAAGGCGAAGTCTGTTCCGAGATCGCGGACCTCGCCGCGCGCCTGAACGTTTCCGGCTACGCCAAGGCCAAGACCGGCAGCGCCTGCGCCGAATTTGTCTGCACCGAAGAAGATGGCGCCCAGCGCCTGATGCACGGCCAGCGCTTTGCCGAGCTGATCTTCCCCAGGCAGTGGGCGCGCGGGGTGTTCATCGACCTGCCGGAAACCGACCGCATCAGCGTGATCCTCGCCCACCTGCGCGACTTCCCGGTGTGCGGCAGCCTGTGGCTGGAGATGGTCGACACCAACGACGGCAAGGAGCTGTCGAACTTCTGCAAGAAATTCGAAGTGCACTTGCGCAAGGCGTTGCTCAACGCCGGCAAGCTGGTGGACGACCCGAGCAAACCGCGTCTGCTGTTGACCTTCAAGAGCGGCCGCGAAGTGTTCATGGGCCTGGCCGAGTCGAACAACTCGGCGATGTGGCCGATGGGTATTCCGCGTTTGAAGTTTCCGCGTGAAGCGCCCAGCCGTTCGACCTTGAAGCTGGAAGAAGCCTGGCACCACTTCATCCCCCGCGACCAGTGGGACGAGCGCCTGCACGGCGACATGACTGGCGTCGACCTCGGCGCGGCGCCGGGCGGCTGGACCTGGCAACTGGTCAACCGTGGCATGCTGGTGACCGCCATCGACAACGGCCCGATGGCCGAAAGCCTGATGGACACCGGCCTGGTCCAGCACTTGATGGCCGACGGCTTCACCTTCGTGCCCAAGCAGCCGGTGGACTGGATGGTCTGCGACATCGTCGAGAAACCGGCGCGTAACGCCGCGCTGCTGGAAACCTGGATCGGCGAGGGGCATTGCCGCGAGGCGGTGGTGAACCTGAAGTTGCCGATGAAGCAGCGCTACGCCGAAGTGAAGCGCTTGCTGGAGCGTATCGAGGACGGCTTCAAGGCGCGTGGCATTCGTGTGGAGATCGGCTGCAAGCAGCTGTACCACGACCGTGAGGAAGTGACCTGCCATTTGCGTCGATTGGAAACAGCGAAGAAACCCAAGGCTCGCTGAACAGTTGAAATCACCACAGGACCCCTGTGGGAGCGGGCTTGCCCGCGAAAGCGGTATAACAGTCGAAACTAATGTTGAATGTGCCCGTGTCTTCGCGGGCAAGCCCGCTCCCACCTTTGGAGCGGCATCCGTTTCAGGAGTGATGTATGAACCTCGATTTGCCCGTCGACGCCACCCTCGACGCCACCGGCCTCAACTGCCCGGAGCCGGTGATGATGCTGCACCAGCACATCCGTGACCTGCCGCCAGGCGGCTTGCTCAAGGTGATCGCGACCGACCCGTCCACGCGCCGCGATATTCCCAAGTTCTGCGTGTTTCTGGATCACGAACTGGTGGATCAGCAGGAACAGGCCGGTACGTACCTGTACTGGATCCGCAAGAAGTCTGCTTAACCCTGCGCTTTATCTACGCGGATGCGCCGGCGTGCACTGCGCGCCAGTCGCACCAGCAGCATCCCCGCCGCGCAGCTCAGGCCCACGATCAGCCCTTGCCATAAGCCGCTCGGGCCGCTCGGTTCGCCGAGCCAGTCAGTCAGGCCCAAGGCATAACCCACCGGCAGGCCCACGCCCCAATAGGCGAACAGGGTCAGCACCATGGTGACACGGGTGTCCTGGTAGCCACGCAAGGCGCCGGCGGCAGTGACCTGGATCGAATCACTGAACTGGAACAGCGCTGAAAACACGATCAGCGTGGAGGCCAGGTGGATGACGATCGGGTCCGGGGTGTAGATCGCCGCAATCTGCTCGCGCAACAGCAGCATCAAGCTGCATGAAAGGCACGCGTAGGCCAGCGCCGTGCCCATGCCGACCCCGGCCGCAAACCGCGCTTCACGCGGTTCACCACGGCCCAGGGCCTGGCCGACACGCACTGTCACGGCCATGCTCAGGGAGTAGGGAATCATGAACACCAGCGAGCTGACGTTCAGCGCGATCTGATGACCCGAGACCACCGTGGCGCCGAGGCTGCCGATCAGCAGCGCGATGACCGCGAAAATGCTGGACTCAGCAAAGATCGCGATGCCAATCGGCAAGCCAATCCCGAGTACGCGCTTGATCACCGCCCACTGCGGCCAGTCGAAACGCTTGAACAGTTCGCTGCTCTGGTAAGCCGGGCCCCAGCGGGTCCATCCGGCCAGGCCGAGCATCATCACCCACATCGCAATGGCCGTGGCCCAGCCGCAGCCCACGCCGCCCATGGCCGGTACGCCGAGGTGGCCGTAGATGAAGATGTAGTTCAGTGGAATGTTCAGCGCCAAACCACACAGCCCCATGACCATGCTCGGCCGGGTGCGGCCCAGGCCGTCGCTGAAGCAGCGCAATACGTAGTAGAACGCGATGGCCGGCATGCCCGCGGCGATGCCGTGCAGGTAGCCCATGGACGGTTTGATCAGGTCGGGTTCTACTTTCATGGCGTGCAGGATGGGCTCGGCGCACAGCAGCAACAGCGCTGCCGTGATACCCACCACCAGCGCCAGCCACAGAGATTGACGCACCAGCGGGCCGATCTCGCTGAATTGCCCGGCGCCGTAGCGCTGGGCGACTTTCGGCGTGGTGGCCAGCAGCGTGCCGGTCATCAGCAGGTACACCGGAATCCAGATCGAGTTGCCCAGGCCCACTGCCGCCAGGTCTTGCGGGCTGACGCGTCCGGCCATCACCGCATCGACAAAACTCATCGCCGTCGTGGCCAGTTGGCCGATCATGATCGGCAGGGCGAGCGTCAGCAGGCCGCGCACTTCCTGGCGAATGCGGGCGGGGCGGGTAAGGGGGGCAGTGTTCACGTACAGGTGTCCAGTAAGGCAAGCGCAAAGACGGCGGATTCTACGCGTTGACGCATCGGTCAGGAAAAAACCTGTGTTAGCGATTTGTAAGCGAGGGCTGCGATCCCTGTACACTGCGGGTCCGCCTAAGGAGCCTGCCATGCTGATTGTTGCCGACGAAAATATTCCGCTGCTCGATGCCTTCTTCCAGGGTTTCGGCGAGATTCGCCGCGTGCCTGGCCGTTCCATCGACCGTGCCACGGTCGAGCAGGCCGATGTATTGCTGGTGCGCTCGGTGACCAACGTCAACCGTGCCCTGCTCGATGGCACGAAGGTGCGCTTCGTCGGTACCTGCACTATCGGCACCGATCACCTGGATCTCGACTACTTCAAACAGGCCGGCATCCACTGGTCCAGCGCCCCCGGCTGTAACGCCCGTGGCGTGGTGGATTATGTGCTGGGCAGCCTGATGACCCTGGCAGAAATCGAAGGTGCCGACCTCAACCAGCGCACCTACGGCGTGGTTGGCGCCGGTGAAGTCGGCGGGCGGCTGGTCAAGGTACTCAAGGGCCTGGGCTGGAACGTGCTGGTCTGCGACCCGCCCCGGCAGACCGCCGAAGACGGCGATTACGTCAGCCTGGCGCAGATCATCGAGCAATGCGACGTGATCAGCCTGCACACCCCGCTGACCAAGTCCGGCAACGGCTCCACCTGGCACCTGTTCGACCGCCAGCGTCTTGAGCAGCTCAAGCCTGGCACCTGGCTGATCAACGCCAGCCGTGGCCCGGTGGTCGACAATGCCGCCCTGCGCGAGGTGCTGCTGGATCGCGAAGACCTGCAAGCGGTGCTGGATGTGTGGGAGGGTGAACCCGAAGTGGACGTCGACCTGGCTGACCTGTGCGTGCTGGCCACGCCGCATATCGCCGGCTACAGCTTGGACGGCAAGCAGCGCGGTACGGCGCAGATCTATCAGGCGTTCTGCGCGCACCTGGGCCAGGAACCGAGCATTCACTTGAGTGACCTGCTGCCGCCACCATGGTTGGCCGAGGTGCAGTTGAATGCTTCCACCGACCCCGCGTGGGCACTGGCGACCCTGTGCCGCAGCGTGTACGACCCACGGCGTGATGATGCAGATTTCCGCCGCAGCCTTGTAGGAACGGTGGACGAGCAGCGCAAGGCGTTTGACCTGCTGCGCAAGCACTACCCCGAGCGCCGCGAGATCGATGGTTTGAAGGTGCGCATCCAGGGTGAGTCGGCGGTGTTGTCCAACATCGTGTCCGCGTTGGGCGCAGTAGCGGTTTAGATACCCGATAAAAAACCCGGCCACCAGGGCCGGGTTTTAACGAGCGTGGGCGCTTCAGCCTTGCTGGGCAGGCTTGACCAGTCGCTGTTCCAGTTCGCTGCACGCTTGCTGGATCATCTCTTCGGTGATCTGCACTTCGCGGCCCTGGGCGTCGATGTACGAGCAAGGCAATTGCTGCGGCTGGCGGATCACTTCAATTTTGGCATCGCTGCTGTTCTGCAAGGTCATGGCCTGTCTCCTTATCAGGTTGTGTACCTACTCTAAAGCCCGCGCGTGACCAGGCTGTTACAACGCCCTGCCAGGTCAGCGGTTCGAACGCCCAGTCCACCAGAAACCGTTACAGATTTCCAGCCAGGGGTTAGACCGATAGCCTCTAGGGGTCAGCATCGGCGGGCATAATTAACCTGACTCATTGCTATTCGCCCAAGTTCCCCCCATGTAGGTGTACAGACTCCTCATCGGTGATGCCCTCCATGTTCTCAGTCCGTCAACGCCGTGCCATTCGCCTGGCCAGTCGATTCATCGCGCCTTACCGCTGGCAGGCGCTTGGCGCCCTGTTGGCGCTGATCGTCACGGCCGGCATCACCTTGTCCATGGGGCAGGGCATCCGCCTGCTGGTGGACCAGGGGTTCATGACCCAGTCGCCGCACCTGCTCAACCAGTCCATCGGCCTGTTCATGGTCCTGGTGCTGGGCCTGGCGGTCGGCACTTTTGCGCGGTTCTACCTGGTGTCGTGGATCGGCGAGCGGGTGGTCGCGGATATCCGCCGGCAGGTGTTCAACCACCTGATCTACCTGCATCCGGGCTTTTATGAGAACAACCGCAGCTCGGAAATCCAGTCACGCTTGACTACCGACACGACGCTGCTGCAATCGGTAATCGGTTCCTCGCTGTCGTTGTTCCTGCGCAATACCTTGATGGTCATCGGCGGCATCGTGCTGCTGTTTGTCACCAACCCCAAGCTCACCAGCATCGTGGTGGTGGCGCTGCCGCTGGTGCTGGCGCCGATCCTGATCTTCGGTCGGCGCGTGCGCAGCTTGTCGCGCCAAAGCCAGGACCGCATCGCCGATGTGGGCAGCTATGTGTCCGAGACCCTCGGCCAGATCAAGACCGTGCAGGCCTACAACCACCAGGTGCAGGACGAACAGCGTTTCGCCGTCACCGTGGAAGATGCCTTCACCACCGCGCGCAAGCGCATCACCCAACGGGCC
This sequence comes from Pseudomonas allii, assembly GCF_055380095.1. Lineage (NCBI taxonomy): Bacteria > Pseudomonadati > Pseudomonadota > Gammaproteobacteria > Pseudomonadales > Pseudomonadaceae > Pseudomonas > Pseudomonas allii. The sequence continues at coordinate 1,734,164 of NZ_AP039450.1, forward strand.
TGGCTGATTACCCTGGTGATCATGCTGGTGCTCGGCGCCGTGGGCGTGATGTTGTGGGTCGGCGGCATGGACGTGATCAGCGGGCGTATTTCCGGCGGTGAACTGGCGGCGTTTGTGTTCTACAGCCTGATCGTCGGCAGCGCGGTCGGCACCCTCAGCGAGGTGCTCGGCGAGCTGCAACGTGCCGCCGGTGCCGCCGAGCGCATTGGCGAGTTGCTGCAGTCGAGCAACGACATCCAGGCGCCGGTCGCCGGCACTGTCCAGTTGCCGGCGCGGGTCAGCGGGCGCATGGAGCTGCAGGACCTGTGCTTTTCTTATCCTTCACGGCCGGACAGCTACGCTATCGACGGCCTGAACCTGAGCATCAACCCTGGCGAAACCCTGGCGTTGGTCGGCCCTTCCGGTGCGGGCAAATCGACGATCTTCGACTTGCTGCTGCGCTTCTACGACCCCCAGCAAGGCCGAATCCTCATCGAAGGCCACCCGCTGACCGAACTCGACCCCATGGACCTGCGCCGCCACTTCGCCCTGGTGTCCCAGAGCCCGGCGCTGTTCTTTGGCAGCGTTGAAGAGAACATCCGCTACGGCAACCCGATGGCCACCCAGGAACAGGTTGAGGCGGCGGCGCGTATTGCTCACGCCCACGACTTCATCCTGCAAATGCCCGACGGTTACCAGACCCACCTGGGCGAAGGCGGCATGGGCCTCTCTGGTGGCCAACGCCAGCGCTTGGCCATCGCCCGGGCGTTGCTGGTGGACGCGCCGATCCTGCTGCTGGACGAAGCCACCAGCGCCCTGGATGCCCAGAGTGAACACCTGATCCAGCAAGCGCTGCCGCAATTGATGCAGGGGCGCACCACGCTGGTGATCGCCCATCGACTGGCCACGGTGAAGAACGCCGATCGCATTGCCGTGATGGACCAGGGCAAGTTGGTGGCGGTGGGCACGCATCAGCAGTTGATTGCGAGCAATGCGTTGTATGCAAGGTTGGCGGCGTTGCAGTTCAGTGATGAGGTCGCGAAAAGCGACGGCTAGCGCGGCCTATGCCGTGAACGGGCTTGTTGTGGTCGAGCAGGCTTGTTGTGGCGAGCGGGCTTGCCCCGCGTTGGGCTGCGTAGCAGCCCCAAAACGTCGCCTGGATTGGGAGCGCTTCGCACTCCAACGCGGGGCAAGCCCGCTCGCCACAAATGCCCGCCCACCCCTCAGGCGAGGGAGTCACTGATCATCAAAATACCGCTCATGCCAATCCACCAACGGCTGCGGTGAGTTGAGCTTTTGCCCGTAGATCACCGAATAAGACAGCACGTTCTGTACATACTGGCGGGTTTCGTCGAACGGAATGCTCTCCACCCACACGTCGAAACTCAGGTGATCGGCGCCGCGCAGCCATTGGCGCACACGACCGGGGCCAGCGTTGTAGGCGGCGGAGGCGAGTACGCGGTTGCCGTTGAACTGGCTGTGTACCTGGCTCAGGTAGGCGGCGCCGAGCTGGATGTTTTTGTCCGGGTCCAGCACCTGGGCCGGGGAGGCCAGGGGGATGCTGAACTTGCGTGCGGTTTCCTTGGCGGTACCGGGCATCAGTTGCATCAGGCCGCTGGCGCCGACGCCGGAGCGGGCGTCGTCCATGAAGGCGCTTTCCTGGCGAGTGATTGCGAACACCCAGCTGGAATGCAGGCCGCGCACCTTGGCTTCACGCACCAGGGTATCGCGGTGGGCCATCGGGAAGCGGATGTCCAGGTCGTCCCAGTACTGCGCCTGGCTGATAGTGCGGATGGCTGGGAAGTACCACTTCATGTCGTAGGCAAGCTTGGCCTGGGCGACCATTTCGTCGCGGTTGAAGTGACGGCTGACGTGGTACCACTCACGACGGCCATCCACCACTTGGCCACGCGCATAGAACTCCAGTGCACGGCGCACGCCCGGGGTGTTGCGTACCTTGTTGACCAGCGCCTGGCTCATCAGCAACGGTTTGTTCTTCAACTGGTACGGGGCCTTGGAGCGATCAGCGGCCAGGAAGCCGTAGAAGTCACGCTCCTGTGCCAGGTGCTTGTACAGGACCAGCGCTTGCGGGTTCTTCGGCTCGGCCAGTTCCAGGCTGCGGGCCTGCCAGTAGCGCCAGCGGTTGGTGGTGGCCAGGTCTTGTGGCAGTTTGCGGGTCAACTGGTAGGCATCTTCCCAGCGGGCCAGGCGCAGCAGCAGGCGCAGGCGCCACTCGGACACTGTATTGTCGCGCAACTCGGGATCGTACTTGGTCATTACCTCCAAGGCGCGCGGGTCATAACGCTTGGCCAGGGTGAGGCCGATTTCCCGAGCGATCGACACTTTTTCGTCACGGGAGAAGTGCATGCTGCTGGCGTAGCCGTCGAGCAGGGCCATGGCCTTGTCCGGATCCTGGCGAGCCAGGCGGCGCAGGCCCAGGCCCACGGCGTCGGACATGGCCTCGGTGGCCGGCAGGAAACGTGAAGGGTCGCTGAGCATGTCGGGCTTTTGCGCCACGTCTACCATCAGGCGGCCTTGCGGGCCCAGCGTGCGCAGGGTTTTTACCAGGCTGTTGGCCAGCGCGTAGTTGCGTGCTTCGGCGGCGAGTTTGGCGCGGTCCCAGATCTTCTGTTCGGTGAGTTGGCCGTCAGCCGCCCATTGGCCAAAGGTGACATCGCAGGCAGCCGGTTGGGACTTGCCGGTCATCCAGAGTTTTTCGGCGGTCTTGTAGCCTTCGGCCTTCAGATTATGGGTGAGCTGGTACTGGCCGTGCAGGCAGTCCAGTTCGACGAAATTGAGCTTGGGGTCGTAGTACTTTTCAAAGGTCTGCCAGTCGCCACGTTCGGCCAGCCAGCGCAACCAGCGCAGTTTCATCCAGTTGGCCTGGGGCAGGTCGCCGTTTTTGGCGAGGAACTGCTCGATTTCCTGGTTGCTCGCGGTTTTCAGGCGGGCGGTCAGTTCGTCGTAGGCCAGGTAGGGCGTCAGCGGGTAGTCGGCCAGGGCCTGGCTGTATTGCATGTACGGCCCGGTATCGCCCTTGGCCAGGGCGCGTTTGGCTTCATCGTAATATTGACGTTGGGTGGTGAGGTCCACGGCCTGGGCGGATTGAGCGGCGGTGGCGGAAAGAAGCAGACAAGATAAAAAGCTGAAAAGGCGACTGCGCATGAGACGTCCGTGCAGAGGAATCTGGACAAGTGCCGGCGTCGCCGACACTGATTGCCCCTAGCTTAGCCTTTTGCCTGACGCCGGTGAAAGCTTTGACGGCCGCTTCGTTCAAGTTCCTCGGAAATGTCTCTCAGAGTATGCCGACTGAGAAAATCCCGGCCGCCTCAGCCCCTAACTCAGGTAGAATGCGCGCCCAGTTTTTGGAGAAGCGTATGACCCTGCTCAAATTCAGCGATGTGTCCCTTGCTTTCGGCGCCATGCCGTTGTTGGACAAGGTGTCCTGGCAGATCGCCCGTGGTGAGCGGGTGTGCATCATCGGCCGCAACGGCACCGGCAAATCCAGCATGATGAAGCTGGTCAAGGGCGACCAGAAGCCCGATGACGGCTCCGTATGGCGCGCGCCGGGCCTCAAGATCGGCGAGTTGCCGCAAGAATTGCCGGTGGCCGACGGACGGACAGTGTTCGATGTGGTTGCCGAAGGCCTCGACGGCGTTGGCGCACTGCTCGCCGAATACCATCACCTGGCACAGAACTGTGTCACCGAAGATGACCTGAACAAGCTGATGCACGTCCAGCAAGACCTGGAAGCGCGTGATGGCTGGCGCTTGCAGCAGTTGGTCGACAGTACCCTGAGTCGCCTGCAACTGCCGGCGGACAAGACCCTCGCCGAGTTGTCCGGCGGCTGGCGTCGTCGCGTGCTGCTGGCCCAGGCGTTGGTGTCCGAGCCGGACCTGCTGCTGCTCGACGAACCGACCAACCACCTGGACATTGGCGCGATTGCCTGGCTGGAAGAAGCCCTCAAGGAATTCCAGGGCGCCGTGCTGTTCATCACGCACGACCGTTCCTTCCTGCAGAACCTGGCAACGCGCATCCTGGAACTGGACCGTGGAGGCCTGATCGACTGGAACGGCGACTACGCCAGCTTTCTGGTACACAAGGAAGCCGCGCTGGCCGCCGAAGAAACCGCCAACGCGCTGTTCGACAAGAAACTGGCCCAGGAAGAAGTCTGGATCCGCCAGGGCATCAAGGCCCGTCGCACCCGTAACGAAGGCCGCGTACGCGCCCTGAAAGCCCTGCGTGTCGAGCGCAGCGAGCGTCGCGAGCGTACCGGCAAGGCCAATATCCAGCTGGACACCGCCGACAAGTCGGGCAAGCAGGTGATGGTGCTGGAGAACGTCAGCTTCCATCACCCGGACGGCCCGTTCCTGATCAAGGACTTCTCCATGGTCCTGCAGCGCGGCGACCGTATCGGCCTGCTGGGCGCCAACGGCACCGGCAAGACCACCTTGCTCAAGCTGATGCTCAGCGGCCTGCAGCCGACCAGCGGTAAAGTGGAAGAAGGCACGCGGATCGATGTGGCCTACTTCGACCAGTTGCGCCATCAGTTGGACCTGGAAAAAACCGTGATCGACAACGTCGCCGAAGGCCGCGACTTTATCGATATCGACGGCCAGAGCCGTCACGTGCTCAGCTACCTGGGCGACTTCCTGTTCAGCCCGCAGCGTGCGCGTACCCCGGTGAAAGCCTTGTCCGGTGGTGAGCGTGCGCGCCTGCTGCTGGCCAAGCTGTTCAGCAAGCCGGCGAACCTGCTGGTGCTCGACGAACCGACCAACGACCTCGACGTGGAAACCCTCGAGCTGTTGGAAGAAGTGCTGCTGACCTTCAACGGCACCGTGCTGATGGTGAGCCACGACCGGGCATTCCTCGACAACGTGGTCACCAGCACCCTGGTCTTCGAAGGTGAGGGCAAGGTGCGTGAATACGTGGGTGGTTACCAGGACTGGCTGCGCCAGGGCGGTTCACCGCGATTGCTGGGCGTGACCGAGAGCAAGTCCGGCAAGGCCGACTTGACCTCCGCCGTGGTGGCTCCGGTGGTTGCTGCTGCTGCACCGACCCAGGACGCTGCGCCGGCGGCCAAGAAGAAACTCAGCTACAAGCTACAGCGTGAGCTGGAAGCCTTGCCGGGTGATATCGACGCCAAGGAACAGCAGATTGCCGCGGTAGAAGCGGAAATGGCTGACGCGGGGTTCTACCTGCGTCCGGCGGCGGAAACCGCCAAGGTCATCGCTTCCCTGGAGAAGCTGAACCAGGAGCTGGAAGTGTTGGTTGAGCGTTGGGCTGAGTTGGACGCCTGAGTGATTCCAGTGCATTAAAAAACCCGGTGTTCATCAGATGAGCACCGGGTTTTTTATAGGAAATACGATTCAAACTGTGGGAGGGGGCTTGCCCCCGATTGCAGTGGGACGGCAGGTGAATGTGTAGCTGACACACCGCTATCGGGGGCAAGCCCCCTCCCACATGGTCTTACGAACTTTTGACCAGCCTTACCGCCAGCACATCGCATGGCGCACCGTGCAATACATCGTTGGCCGTGGAGCCTAGCAACAATGCGAGCCCATGACGGCCATGGCTGCCGACCACGATCAGGTCGCAAGCTTTTTCCTTGGCCAGATGGTGGATCTCCTGGCGCGGTTGGCCGTAAGTCAGGTGGCAGTCATCCTTTTTCAAGTGCGGGTATTTAATAATCAGACGGTCAAGGCGCTCTTTGGCCTGGTCGAATTGTTGTTGCTGCAACTGGGAAAGGTCCATCGGCACATCTCCGCCGAACGCCATGGCCATGGGCTCCACGATATGAACCAGTGAGAGTTTGGCACCATTGGCAATGGCGGATTCCTGCGCGCGCTTGATCACTGGATCGCACTCTTCGGTCAGATCGACAGCGACCAGAATATGTTGGTAGGGCATGAGGCGTTCCTCCAGGGGGACTGCAATAGATTCAGTATGGCTGCTTTCAAGCGGATAGGGTTGCGTCAGATCAAATCCGCTCATCTGTAAATTCGGGAGTACACATATGACGGTCTGGATAGTGGTGTCAATCCTTGTGGTGGTGCTGAGCCCCCTGGCATGGCTGCGCCCGTCGCGCCACCAGAGCGGACGCATGGCCCTGCGCATGGAGGCGCGCCGCATCGGCCTGGCCATGCAATTGGCGCCCCAGGAGTGGCCGCACTGGCTCAAGCAGGAGCCGCCGAGCCCTTGCGCGCAGTATTGTCGGCCACGGCGCGGCAGCACGCCGGCGATCTGGTGTTATTGGCAGTTGGAACCTGGGGTGTGGGTCAATCAGTGGCGTGAAGTGTGCGTCGATGAAAAGTTGTTGCCGCATTTTGCGACGCTGCCGGCCAACGTCTACAAGGTCGAGGCAGACAAGCAGATGATCGCCTTGTATTGGGGCGAGAAGGGCGAGGCGAGCGTGTTGAAGGATATCGATGCGCTGCTCAAGGCGTTGGCCTGAATCGCAGGCAATAAAAAGCCCGACAGTCATCATCGGGCTGGAGTTGGCCAGGCAGGCCGGTAAATCGTTGGTTGCGGCTAGCCTAGCCGCATATCCCGTTCTGTACAGCCTTTTCCCACATCTTTTCTATTATTGATTTCGTGAATATTCGAATATTGATAAGGCGCGCGCGTGGGGGCTGGGTTCTGAACTGACTGGAAAGTCGCGTTTTTCCTAGCCTTTGGAGCGATTGACAATTGCCAGGAATTGGATGAAGGTGGCGTACCCAAATCAAACGGGCGTATGAATTGAGCGTTTGTCTGTCAGACGACTCATACAGAATCCCGACTATCGCATTGGCGGGTGTGCCTGGCGGATTGGCGTGAACATTGAGGATTTCATCAATGTCCAACCCATAGGCCAGCGTCCAATGTGTACTGTTCAGCTTCCATATCGTGGAGATCAGTTGATGATTTACGAAGGTAAAGCCATCACGGTTAAGGCTCTTGAAAGTGGCATCGTCGAACTGAAATTCGACCTCAAGGGTGAGTCCGTCAACAAGTTCAACCGTCTAACCCTGAATGAATTGCGTCAGGCCGTAGACACCATCAAAGCAGATGCTTCGGTCAAGGGCGTGATCGTTTCCAGCGGCAAGGACGTGTTCATCGTCGGCGCTGACATCACCGAATTCGTCGACAACTTCAAGCTGCCCGATGCCGAGCTGGTGGCTGGCAACCTCGAAGCCAACAAGATTTTCAGCGATTTCGAAGACCTCAACGTACCGACCGTCGCCGCCATCAACGGCATCGCGTTGGGCGGCGGCCTGGAAATGTGCCTGGCGGCAGACTTCCGCGTGATGTCGGCCACCGCCAAGATCGGCCTGCCCGAAGTCAAGCTGGGCATCTACCCAGGTTTTGGCGGCACCGTGCGTTTGCCGCGCCTGATCGGTGCCGACAACGCCATCGAGTGGATCGCCGCCGGTAAGGAAAACAAGGCTGAAGACGCCCTGAAAGTTGGGGCCGTCGACGCTGTGGTTGCCCCGGACAAGCTGGCCGAAGCCGCACTGAACCTGATCAAGGGCGCCATCAGCGGCGAATTTGACTACAAGGCCAAGCGTCAGCCGAAGCTGGAAAAACTCAAGCTCAACGCCATCGAGCAAATGATGTCGTTCGAAACCGCCAAGGGTTTCGTGGCTGGCCAAGCCGGCCCGAACTACCCGGCACCGGTTGAAGCGATCAAGACCATCCAGAAAGCCGCGAACTTCGGTCGCGACAAAGCCCTGGAAGTGGAAGCGGCGGGTTTCGTCAAATTGGCGAAAACCTCCGCTGCGCAGAGCCTGATCGGCCTGTTCCTGAACGATCAGGAACTGAAGAAAAAGGCCAAGGCCTACGACGAAATCGCCCGCGACGTGAAACAGGCTGCCGTACTGGGCGCCGGTATCATGGGCGGCGGTATCGCCTATCAGTCGGCGTCCAAGGGCACGCCGATCCTGATGAAAGACATCAACGAGCACGGTATCGAGCAAGGCCTGGCAGAAGCAGCCAAGCTGCTGGTCGGTCGTGTGGACAAAGGTCGCATGACCGCAGCGAAGATGGCTGAGGTGCTTAACGGCATTCGTCCTACGCTGTCCTACGGCGATTTCGGCCATGTCGACCTGGTGGTCGAAGCGGTTGTCGAGAACCCGAAGGTCAAGCAGGCGGTACTGGCTGAAGTGGAAGCCCAGGTCAAAGACGACACTATCCTGGCGTCCAACACCTCGACCATTTCCATCTCGCTGCTGGCCAAGGCCCTCAAGCGTCCGGAAAACTTCGTCGGCATGCACTTCTTCAACCCGGTGCACATGATGCCGCTGGTGGAAGTGATCCGTGGCGAGAAGTCCAGCGAGCTGGCCGTTGCCACCACCGTTGCCTACGCCAAGAAAATGGGCAAGAACCCGATTGTGGTCAATGACTGCCCGGGCTTCCTGGTCAACCGCGTGCTGTTCCCGTACTTCGGCGGTTTCGCCAAGCTGGTCAGCGCCGGTGTGGACTTCGTGCGCATCGACAAGGTCATGGAAAAATTCGGCTGGCCGATGGGCCCGGCGTACCTGATGGACGTGGTCGGCATCGACACGGGTCACCACGGCCGCGACGTGATGGCTGAAGGCTTCCCGGACCGCATGAAAGACGACCGCCGCTCGGCGATTGACGCGCTGTACGAGGCCAAGCGCCTGGGCCAGAAGAACGGCAAGGGCTTCTACGCCTACGAGGCGGACAAGAAGGGCAAGCAGAAGAAAGTGGCCGACCCGTCGGTGCACGAAGTGCTGGCTCCCGTTATCTACGAGCAGCGTGAGGTGTCCGACGAGGACATCATCAACTGGATGATGATCGCCCTGTGCCTGGAAACCGTGCGTTGCCTGGAAGACGGCATCGTTGAAACCGCCGCCGAAGCCGATATGGGCCTGGTGTACGGTATTGGTTTCCCTCCATTCCGTGGTGGTGCACTGCGTTACATCGATTCGATCGGTGTGGCTGAGTTCGTTGCCCTGGCTGACAAATACGCTGATCTGGGCCCGCTGTACCACCCGACCGCGAAGCTGCGTGAAATGGCCAAGAACGGCCAGAGCTTCTTCGGTTAAGCGCCCAGACGACTAGAGCGAGAATATTTATGAGCTTGAATCCAAGAGACGTGGTGATTGTCGACTTCGGTCGCACACCGATGGGCCGCTCCAAGGGCGGCATGCACCGCAACACCCGTGCCGAAGACATGTCTGCACACCTGATCAGCAAGTTGCTGGAGCGCAACGTCAAGGTCGACCCGAACGAAGTCGAGGACGTGATCTGGGGCTGCGTCAACCAGACCCTGGAACAGGGCTGGAACATCGCGCGCATGGCGTCGCTGATGACGCAGATCCCGCACACCGCCGCCGGCCAGACGGTCAGCCGCCTGTGCGGTTCGTCGATGAGCGCGCTGCACACCGCCGCCCAGGCCATCATGACCGGCAACGGTGATGTGTTCGTGGTCGGTGGCGTGGAGCACATGGGCCACGTCAGCATGATGCACGGCGTCGATCCTAACCCGCACATGTCGCTGTACGCGGCGAAAGCCTCGGGCATGATGGGCCTGACTGCGGAAATGCTCGGCAAAATGCACGGCATTACCCGTGAAGCCCAGGACGCTTTCGGCCTGCGTTCCCACCAGTTGGCCCACAAGGCGACCTTGGAAGGCAAGTTCAAGGATGAAATCATCCCGATGAACGGCTACGACGAGAACGGTTTCCTGAAACTGTTCGACTACGACGAAACCATTCGTCCGGATACCACCCTGGAAAGCCTGGCGGCGCTCAAGCCTGCCTTCAATCCAAAGGGCGGCACCGTGACAGCCGGTACTTCGTCGCAAATCACCGACGGTGCCTCGTGCATGATCGTGATGTCGGCGCAGCGTGCCCAGGACCTGGGTATCCAGCCGCTGGCCGTGATCCGTTCGATGGCGGTGGCGGGTGTGGACCCGGCGATCATGGGCTATGGTCCAGTACCGGCCACACAAAAAGCCTTGAAGCGCGCGGGCCTGACCATCAACGACATCGACTTCTTCGAGCTCAACGAAGCTTTCGCCGCACAGGCCCTGCCGGTGCTGAAAGATTTGAAAGTACTCGACAAGATGAATGAGAAGGTTAACCTGCACGGCGGCGCGATTGCCCTGGGCCACCCATTCGGTTGCTCCGGTGCACGTATCTCCGGCACTTTGCTTAACGTGATGAAGCAAAATGGCGGCAACCTCGGGGTTGCAACCATGTGCATTGGTCTCGGCCAAGGCATTTCCACCGTCTTCGAACGCGTCTAAGCGTTGGGTTGACGGAAGCCGGGGCCCAGTGCCCCGGTTTTTGTTTTTTGGAATTTTTAATATTTTTTTTCAACAAATTTTGTAAGAGGGCCAGAGCATGAAAGTCGAACCAGGGCTCTACCAGCATTATAAAGGTCCGCAGTACCGTGTTTTCAGTGTGGCGCGGCACTCCGAGACCGAGGAAGAAGTGGTGTTCTACCAAGCGCTGTATGGCGATTACGGCTTTTGGGTACGCCCGTTGAGCATGTTCCTGGAGACCGTCGAAGTTGACGGCGAGCAGGTCCCGCGCTTTGCTTTGGTCCAGGCCGAACCCAGTCTTTTTTCCGGGCAATAACGGCAGGTCGCGCAGACTGCTGCGCTTGACCTCACCTTGTTGCCACTATATATAGCGTTGCCGCGACAGGCGCCAACTGCCTTTCACTTCTCGAATTCAGGAATTTTCCGATCCATGGGCAAATCGCTGGTCATTGTGGAATCCCCGGCTAAGGCCAAGACCATCAACAAGTACTTGGGCAACGAGTACGTGGTGAAGTCGAGTATCGGCCATATCCGAGACCTGCCCACCAGCGGTTCGGCTAGCGCCAGCAAGGAGCCAGCCGCCAAGCGCGGCAAGGCGGCTGCGGGCGAAGGTCCGGTGCTCACCCCTAAAGAGAAAGCGCGCAAGCAGCTGGTCTCGCGTATGGGGGTGGACCCGGATCATGGCTGGAAGGCCAAGTATGAAATCCTTCCCGGCAAGGAAAAGGTCATCGAGGAGCTGCGCCGGCTCGCCAAAGATGCTGACACCATCTATCTCGCAACGGACTTGGACCGCGAAGGGGAAGCCATTGCCTGGCACCTGCGGGAAGCCATCGGCGGTGATGACAGCCGCTACAAGCGCGTGGTGTTCAACGAAATCACCAAGAAAGCCATCCAGGAAGCCTTCTCCAAGCCAGGCGAACTGGACATCGACCGCGTCAACGCCCAGCAGGCGCGTCGCTTCCTCGACCGCGTGGTGGGTTACATGGTCTCGCCGCTGCTGTGGGCGAAGATCGCCCGTGGTCTGTCGGCCGGCCGAGTGCAATCGGTTGCGGTGAAGCTGGTGGTGGAGCGTGAGCGCGAGATCCGTGCGTTCATCCCTGAGGAGTACTGGGAAGTCCACGCTGACCTCGGCACCGCCAAGGGCGCCAATGTGCGCTTTGAAGTGGCCCGTGAGAAAGGCGAGGCCTTCAAGCCGCTGAACGAAGCCCAGGCCATGGCCGCGCTGGAAAAGCTCAAGGCTTCCAGCTACAGCATCGTCAAGCGTGAAGATAAACCGACCAGCAGCAAGCCGTCGGCACCGTTCATCACCTCCACCCTGCAACAGGCCGCGAGCAACCGCCTGGGCTTTGGTGTGAAGAAGACCATGATGATGGCCCAGCGCTTGTATGAAGCGGGCTACATCACGTATATGCGTACCGACTCCACCAACCTGTCGGTGGACGCGGTCGCCATGGCGCGTACCTATATCGAAAGCGAGTTCGGCAAGAAGTACCTGCCGGAGAAGCCGAACGTCTACAGCAGCAAGGAAGGCGCACAAGAGGCTCACGAAGCGATTCGCCCTTCCGACGCCAACACCACGCCTGCCAAGCTCAGTGGCATGGAGCGAGACGCTGAGCGCCTCTACGAGCTGATCTGGCGCCAGTTCCTGGCCTGCCAGATGCTGCCGGCGCAATACCTGTCCACCACCGTGAGCGTGGGTGCTGGCGACTTCGAGCTGCGTGCCAAGGGCCGTATCCTCAAGTTCGATGGCTACACCCGCGTGATGCCGCAGATCGCCAAGCCGGGCGATGATGACGTGCTGCCGGACATGGCCCAGGGCGATACGCTGAAGTTGATCAAGCTCGACCCGTCCCAGCACTTCACCAAGCCGCCGGCGCGCTACTCCGAGGCCAGCCTGGTAAAAGAGATGGAAAAACGTGGTATCGGTCGTCCTTCGACCTACGCGGCGATCATCTCCACCATCCAGGACCGGGGCTACGTGGCGCTGCACAACCGTCGTTTCTATTCGGAAAAGATGGGCGATATCGTCACTGAGCGTCTGTCAGAGAGCTTCTCCAACCTGATGGACTACGGCTTCACCGCAGGCATGGAAGAGAACCTTGATGACGTGGCCCAGGGCGAGCGCGACTGGAAAAACGTGCTGGACGAGTTCTACGGCGACTTCAAGAAAAAGCTCGAAGTGGCCGAAAGCCCTGAGAGTGGCATGCGTGCCAACCAGCCGGTGATGACCGATATTCCGTGCCAGACCTGTGGCCGCCCAATGCAGATTCGTACTGCATCCACCGGCGTGTTCCTCGGTTGTTCGGGTTACAGCCTGCCGCCGAAAGAGCGCTGCAAGGCCACCGTCAACCTGGTGCCGGGCGACGAAATCGCCGCCGATGACGAGGGCGAATCCGAGTCGCTGGTACTGCGTGGCAAGCACCGCTGCCCAATCTGCAGCACGGCGATGGACGCCTACCTGCTGGACGAGAAGCACAAGCTGCACATCTGCGGTAACAACCCGGATTGCAATGGTTATGAGATCGAAGAGGGCACTTATCGCATCAAGGGCTATGAAGGTCCGAGCCTGGAATGTGACAAGTGTGGCAGCGAGATGCAGCTCAAGACTGGCCGTTTCGGCAAGTTTTTCGGTTGCACCAACCCGACCTGCAAGAACACCCGCAAGCTGCTCAAGAGTGGTGATGCGGCGCCGCCGAAGATGGATCCGGTGAAGATGCCGGAGCTCAAGTGCGAGAAGGTCAACGACACCTACATCCTGCGTGACGGGGCTTCGGGGTTGTTCCTGGCTGCGAGCCAGTTCCCGAAAAACCGTGAGACCCGTGCACCGCTGGTGCTGGAGATCGTGCCGCACAAGGACGAGATCGATCCGAAGTACCACTTCCTGTGTGAAGCACCGAAGAAGGACCCGGATGGTCGCCCGGCCGTGATCCGCTACAGCCGCAAGACCAAGGAGCAGTATGTGCAGTCCGAAGTGGACGGCAAGCCGACCGGTTGGAAAGCGTTCTACGACGGTGGCAAGTGGAAGGTCGAGGATAAGCGCCAGGGCGCTTGATCCGGCGGATGCGCTGAAGATCCAATGTGAGAGGGGGCTTGCCCCCCGGTAGCGGTATATCAGTTCACATGTGTATGACTGAGACTCCGCTATCGGGGGCAAGCCCCCTCCCACATTTGGGTCTGTTTGGTTCTGAAAGTGGACTTTCGACCCGCATAGGCAGCGGTTTATTGCACTTGCAGTAGGTTCGGCTGATCCGTGAAACTGTTCAGCCAGCATCACGCTTATTCGTTGTGGAGATTGCCGTCATGGCCAACGAACTCTATACCCGTACCAATCAGAAAATTTACTTCGCGGGTTTGTCCCTGGAAGCCCTTGGCCGTGCCGAGGAAGGGAAGGAGATGAATGCCATCGCGCTGGTCCAGGCGGGGCGTGAAGCGGCGTTGTTCCACCTGTACGGCGCCTTGCTGGGCCTGTGCCATGAAATCGCCGGCTTTTACCGTCTGCCCCAGGCCGGCTCGCCCCGTGCTGAAATGATCATGAATCGTGAAGTTCTGGATTCGATGGCGATTCCTGAATTGGCCGAGCTGGTGGAAATGGCGCAAAGCCCCGACAGTTGGGTTGCACGCCTACTCAAGGCGCATGCCGATATGTTCCAACCGCCGCGCATTCCCCATGTGCCCAAGGGGGATGTGACTCAGCCGCTGATTGTGGCGGTTGCGGTGGAAGAGGAAGAACCCAAGCCGTTGAGCCGCGAAGAGCTGGAAGGCTGGCGCCAGGAATTGAAAAAAATGGCGTTGCGCTTTCGCGAAGGCCTCAACGAGTGCTGATCATTCTGTAGGAATTGGATAGCGACCATTCATCAAGCTGTCAAGAAACCTGTTCAGATCCTCTGCGAGGCTGGGTGGATGACTGATATAATCCCGGCCTTTCGTGGAGAACAGACTTTTATGCCGACGTCCTTTCTGGAAATTGTTGAGTTGCCTGACGGCCGAATCGAGCTGCGTCGGGCTGAGGACGAAGGTTCTCTGGTCATTCTGGATTTTTCCGAGGACGCCAAGGTGTTCCTGCAGGGCCAACACGTGGAAGTGGCTAAAGCCATGTTGAGCGTGGGTGTGCAGATGGCGGGGCGCTTGGCAGAAGGTGAACCGGAGAAAGAAGACGGGCCGCGGGTTCTTCATTGAGCCCAGATGATAGGTCGGTTTTTACAATGACCGGGTTTGTTGTGGAGAGTTGGCTTCTGCAGTGAACGGGCTTCTGTGGCGAGCGGGCTTGTCCCGCGTTGGACTGCGAAGCAGTCCTGGATGGCTTTAATGCGGTATATCAGGTATCCCACGGTGCTTGGTTTTGGTGCCGCTTCGCAGCCCAACGCGGGACAAGCCCGCTCGGCCCTTATCCCAATCGAATATTCAAACTCTGGGCATCGCCTGTACGTGCAGCGCTGATCAGTTGCTGCTTGGCGCTGGCATTCAGCGGGTTCAACCAGCTCACTACCGTATGGCTACGACCCAGACGCAAGGCTTCGCAGGTCAACTGCTGGGCACTTTGCGCACCGCGCGGTTGCAGCAGCAGGATGCGCTCGCGATTGAGGCCGGCGTCCCGTAGCCAGGCCTGGGTCAGGCTGGCTGGCGGGGCGATCAGTGTTAGCCAGCGAGCGTCCTGCTCTTCGCTCAACTCGCGAAGGATTGGCGCCAGCAGGCTCAGGCAGCTCCCCGCTGCACCGCGCAACGACAATTCACTGAACGCCTCGGGCTCGGCGCTCCAGGGCGCTTCGATCGTTTCCTTGAGGATGGGCGCAAGGGGTTGGGCCATGAAGGCCTCGAACAGCGACAGTTGTGTGTGTTGTGGGGTATGGACGAGCTGCATGATGCCTCCTTTAGCGGCGAATGACGCCGACGCTCAGGCCTTCGATCACCAGGTCCTGATCTTTCAGGTTCACTTCAATCGGGGCGAACTCAGGGTTCTCGGCCAGGAGCCAAACCTTGCTGCCTTCGCGCTTGAAGCGTTTGACGGTGACTTCATCGCCGATTCGGGCGACGACGATCTGGCCATTACGGGCTTCGCGGGTGGTGTGGACGGCCAGCAGGTCGCCGTCAAAGATGCCCACGTCCTTCATGCTCATGCCATGGACTCGCAAGAGGTAGTCGGCGCGAGGGTGGAAGAAGGTAGGGTTGATGTTGCAGGACTCCTCGACGTGCTGCTGCGCCAGGATCGGCGCACCGGCGGCGACGCGGCCGATGATCGGCAGGGTCGATTCGTCGGCCTTGGCCTCGAAGCCAGGGATGCGAATACCGCGTGAGGCACCGGGGGTCATCTCGATCGCGCCTTTGCGAGCGAGGGCCTTGAGGTGTTCCTCGGCGGCGTTAGGGGACTTGAACCCCAGTTCCAGCGCAATTTCTGCTCGTGTCGGCGGGTAGCCATTGTCATCGAGGCAGCGCTTGATAAAAGCCAGAATCTCAGCTTGGCGTGGCGTCAGTTTTAGCATGTTGATCGCTCTGTCTTTTTATACAGTGACTGGGATTATATACAGTGAACTGCGCTTGGCAATCATCCTTTTCCAGCCCTCCGCTGGACGGTCATCCCTGAGGCTTCCCACAGGCCCGAGATAGCGCTGCCTACAGATCAGTAGAGATGTGATTAAATAGCGATGAAATACATGACTGCCCGGCCGGAAAGCGAACTCGCAGGCTTGACAAGACACACCCTGAAACGTATGTTTCAAACAAGTGTTTGTCAGGCGGAGTAGCCATGGCCCAGTCGGAAACCGTTGAACGCATTCTCGATGCTGCCGAGCAATTGTTCGCGGAAAAAGGATTTGCTGAAACTTCATTGCGCCTGATCACCAGCAAGGCTGGCGTCAACCTCGCTGCAGTGAATTATCACTTCGGCTCGAAAAAGGCCCTGATCCAGGCGGTGTTTTCGCGTTTCCTGGGGCCGTTCTGCGCCAGTCTCGACCGTGAGCTCGAGCGTCGTCAGGGCAAGGCTGACCACAAGCCGACACTCGAAGAGCTGCTGGAAATCCTCGTTGAGCAAGCGCTGGTGGTTCAACCGCGCAGCGGCAACGACCTGTCCATCTTCATGCGCCTGCTCGGCCTGGCGTTCAGCCAGAGCCAGGGTCACCTGCGGCGGTACCTGGAAGACATGTACGGCAAGGTATTTCGTCGCTATATGTTGCTGGTCAACGAGGCTGCCCCGCGTATTCCGCCCATCGAGCTGTTCTGGCGCGTGCACTTCATGCTCGGTGCCGCGGCGTTCAGCATGTCCGGGATCAAGGCGCTGCGGGCCATTGCCGAGACCGATTTCGGCGTCAACACCTCTATTGAGCAAGTGATGCGCCTGATGGTGCCCTTCCTGGCTGCCGGCATGCGTGCCGAAACCGGCGTGACCGACCCGACGATGGCGGCCGCCCAATTGCGCCCGCGCAGCAAATCCGCGCCAACCCCCGCCAAGGTTTGACCCTGCCGGCTGTGCGCAGCCGCTTGCATCCGCTAAGCTAGCGGCCCATGCCGAATTCAGCTATTTACTCGCAACCTGTTGTGCTCACTGTGCCTGGTGGGTGCAATGGGTTGTGTGCGTTTTATAAGGAAGGTTTATGACTGCTGCCCTGCAAGGTTCTTTGATGGTCGACGTTGCCGGCACTTGGCTCACGGCCGAGGACCGCCATCTGCTGCGCCAGCCTGAGGTGGGCGGCCTGATCATTTTTGCACGCAACATCGAGCACCCGCGCCAGGTGCGCGAATTGAGTGCGGCGATTCGCGCGGTACGCCCGGACCTGTTGCTGGCGGTCGACCAGGAAGGTGGTCGCGTACAACGCCTGCGTCAGGGCTTTGTTCGTTTGCCGGCCATGCGTGCCTTGGCGGATAACCCGAATGCGGAATACCTGGCCGAGCAGTGCGGCTGGATCATGGCCACCGAAGTACTGGCCGTGGGCCTGGACCTGAGCTTCGCCCCAGTGCTGGACTTGGATTACCAGCGCAGCGCTGTGGTCGGCACCCGTTCCTTCGAGGGCGACCCCGAGCGGGCCGCCGTGCTGGCGGGTGCATTCATCCGTGGCATGAACAGCGCCGGTATGGCCGCCACCGGTAAGCACTTCCCCGGTCACGGTTGGGCTGAGGCCGATTCCCACGTCGCCATTCCCAATGATGAGCGTAGCCTGGAACAGATTCGCGCCAATGACTTGGTGCCTTTCGCACGCCTGAGCAAGCAGCTTGCCGCCGTGATGCCCGCCCACGTCATCTACCCGCAAGTCGACGCCCAGCCAGCCGGGTTCTCGCGACGCTGGTTGCAGGACATCCTGCGTGGTGAGTTGCAGTTCGATGGGGTGATTTTCAGTGATGATCTGTCGATGGCGGGTGCCCATGTGGTGGGCGACGCTGCCAGCCGCATCGAAGCGGCGCTGACGGCCGGTTGCGACATGGGACTGGTTTGCAATGATCGCGCGGCGGCTGAGTTGGCACTGAGTGCGGCGCAGCGCATGAAGGTCATACCGTCGGTGCGTATTGCGCGCATGCGTGGGCAGGCGGTCGCCTCGACTGAGTACAAGCAGGATCCGCGTTGGTTGGCGGCGCTGAATGCGTTGCGGGATGCTCAACTGATCGGCTGAACACTGCGTCGAGCCCATCGGGGGCAAGCCCCCTCCCACATTTGATCGCAGTCGTCATGTGGGAGGGGGCTTGCCCCCGATGGCGATCGAGCTGTCAGCGCTTTTCCTGTTTATTGGGCAACGGCGCAAACAGCGCTTCGATATCCTCGTTGCCCAACTGCCAATCCCCGGTCGTACGGCCATCCAGCACACCGGCCGCCAGGTCGGACTTTTCCTTCTGCAGGTGCTGGATTTTTTCCTCCACCGTGCCCCGGGCAATCATCTTGTAGACAAACACCGGCTTCTCCTGACCGATGCGATACGCACGGTCAGTCGCCTGGTTCTCCGTCGCCGGGTTCCACCAGGGGTCATAGTGGATCACCGTATCGGCTTCGGTCAGGTTCAGGCCCACACCTCCGGCCTTCAAGCTGATCAGAAAAATCTGCAGCTTGCCGCTCTGAAAGTCCTTCACCGGCGTGCGCCGATCCCGCGTCTGGCCGGTCAACAAGGCGTAGGCAACACCGCGCTTTTTCAGCTCGGCTTCGATCAGGCTCAGCATCGAGGTGAACTGGGAGAACAGCAGGATCCGTCGGCCTTCCTCAAACAACTCCTCAAGCATTTCCATCAAGCTATCGAGCTTGCCTGAACTGCTGCCACGGGCGGGCAGGGTGGCGTCGTTGACCAGGCGTAAATCACAGCACACCTGGCGTAACTTCAGCAGCGCCTCAAGAATGATGATCTGGCTGCGTGCCACGCCCTTGCGGGTGATCTCGTCGCGCACCTTCTTGTCCATGGCCAGGCGCATGGTTTCGTACACGTCGCGCTGGGCCTCGTTGAGGTCGACCCAATGGATGATCTCGGTCTTGGGCGGCAGCTCCGTAGCCACTTGTTCCTTGGTGCGGCGCAGTAGGAAGGGTTTGATCCGACCGTTGAGGTGCTGCAGTCGTACGTCGCTGGTGCGTTTTTCGATGGGCACGCGGTAATCGCGGTTGAAGCTTTTTACGTCACCCAGCCAGCCCGGCAGCAGGAAGTGGAACAACGACCACAGCTCACCCAGGTGGTTTTCCAGCGGCGTACCGCTCAGGCACAGGCGCTGCCGCGCATTCAGTTCGCGTGCCGCCTGGGCCGCCTTGCTGGACGGGTTCTTGATGTACTGGGCTTCATCGAGGATCAGCACATGCAGGGGCAGCGCCTTGAGCTGTTCGATGTCCTTGGGCAGCAAGGCGTAGGTGGTCAGGAGCAGGTCGTAGTCCTGCAGGTTCGCAAAATGTTTCTTGCGGGCGGCGCCGTACAGCGCCAACACCTTGAGTTGCGGCGTGAAGTGCGCTGCTTCATCCAGCCAATTGGGGATCAGGCTGGTGGGCATCACCACCATGCAGGGGCGATCCAGGCGCCCGGCGTTTTTTTCGCTAAGAATATGCGCCAGGGTCTGTAAGGTCTTGCCCAGCCCCATGTCATCCGCAAGTATCCCGCCCACATCAAGCTGGCGCAGCGACTGCATCCAGCTCAAGCCTTCCAGTTGGTACGGACGCAGGGTCGCGTTCAGTCCCTCGGGCGCCACACAGGTGAAATCCTTGATGTCCCGCAGGCGCTGGGCGAAGTTACGGATCTTCTCGCCGCCTTCCCATTGCAGGGGCAGGTCTTCCAGCGGGTTAAGGCGAATCGCATCGGCCTTGGCCAGGCGCAGCGTGGTGGCGCCGGCTTCCTGTAGATAAAACTCACCGAGGGTGGCCAGCACCGGTTTGAGTCGGCCATAGGGCAACGCCACTTGTATCGGGCCGTGGCCATTGGGCAGGCCCGGGATATTCACCAGGATCAGCTCATCATCGCGGCGCCGCGCGAGTTTTTCCGGGTTGAGGATCTCGGTGTGGGAGCGCATCAGGTTCAACAGAATCGGCAACAGGCTCAGTCGTTCGCCGTTGACGATAATCCCCAGCTCCAGATCGAACCAATCGCGCTCCGGCCCTTCATCAACCGTGGCGTACCAGTCATCGACGGCGCTCAGGTCGAAGCCGAAATCATCATCGATCAGCAGCTCCCAGCCCTCGGCCCGCAAGGTAGGCGTGGCATTGAGGGTGAAGGTCAGCCAGGCACTGTCATTGACCATCTCGAACAGCTCGCCGGCGCTTTCCGGCAGCGCCTTGCTCTGGCGCGTGGCGATCTTGAAGCCCAGCAGGCGCAGTTGCTCGCGGTACGGTTGTTCAAGCTCGGGATGGCGCTTGATGCGCAGGCTCTGGGTGTCCTGGCGCACGATGATGTCGGCGTTTTTCTGCCCGCTGACATAGTTGCCCAAATAATTGAACGACAGCGCCGCCCGGTGCTGGATGTAACGCTGCATCTTGCCGTTGCGCGGCTCGAACGCGCTGAACTCCACGCTGGCCATCCACAGGCGCGGCACCGGCACCACATCCTCCATGACGACTTGCGGTAACACCGCGCGGTTTTCCAGGACTGCCTGGAGCTTTTCCAGCAGCTCGGCATCCTGGGCCGCGGCGGGGAAGGCCAGGGTTTCCTGGACCTTGAGCAATACCGCCGCGATGTGTTTGCAGTTGGTGTGCACCGGGCAAGTGCAACGGCTGTCCACCAGGATCAACGTGCCTTTGGCCGATTCGCGCAGCGAAATGGTCTGCCGGTAGACGTTGCCGCCTGAGCCTTCGCAACTGGCGATGATGGTGCTGTCGCCGGATTCGACGATGCGCACCCGGTTCTCCAGGGCATAACGCCGCCCGCGCTCAAGGCTCTGCTCTTTAAAGCGATTGGCCCACGAAGGGGCCAGGGGTTTGGTCAGCGACGACGTCAGGGGCATGGCGTTGGATCAGTCCTGGAGGTCGGGCGGTGGTGCGCTGGGTGGCTTGGCGGTCAGCGAGGTGATTTTGATCAGCAACGCCAGGTGGCCGCCGTCCAGGTAATTGAGCTGGTTGTTCTTGGTGCGCACGTCGGTCTGGCTCAGGTGCTCGCTGGCGATCACGCTGCCGTTGGCGTCGAACTGGTTGATCCAGAAGTTCGCATCGATATCGGTAAAACGCCCCAGTTGCAGGCTCAGCACGCCCTCGATGGGAAACTGGCCGAACTGCTCCTGGCCGTCGGTGATGGCGACTTTGACAGGCTGCTCGCCCAGGTTCTGTTCCCAGGCCTTATGCAGCAGCACCGTGTAGGCGTTATCGGCGCGCAGCTTATCGACAATGTTGGACAGGCGCGGCGGGCTCAGCCGGTCGCCCAGGCCCGCAGCGCCAGCATCCCAGTTTTCCGGGGCGGCGCGGCTGTTGATCACCGGTTCGGCGTTCTGGCGCACCAGGATCATTTCCACCTGGTACGGGCTGTCGGCGAACGCCGCAGGTGCCACGACCACCAACAACAGGCTCAACATGCGGAACAGGCGCATTCGGGCGTCCTTCAAGCAGGTTTCGGGATGAGGCGCTCGAACAACGCCTCCAAGGTATTAAAGCGTTCTTCGGCACGTTCCATCGGCACCATGAACTTGAACAGCGTAGCCCCTTCGAACTTGTAGCGGTTGGGCTGGCCCTGGATCAGCTTGATCAGCACCAACGGGTCCACCGGCGTCTGCGCTTCGAATTCGATGCGCCCACCTTGTGGCCCAGCGTCCACCTTCTTGATCCCCAGTTGCTCTGCCTGCAATTTAAGCAGGGTCAGGCGTACCAGGTTCTTGGTCGGTTCCGGCAACAGGCCGAAGCGGTCGATCATCTCCACCTGCAGGTCCTTGAGGCCTTCTTCGTCGGTGGCCGAGGCGATGCGCTTGTACAGGATCAGCCGTGCATGCACATCCGGCAGGTAGTCCTCGGGAATCAACGCCGGCAAGCGCAGGTTGATCTCCGGACCGCCGCCCAGCGGTTGATCGAGGTTCGGTTGCTCACCTTTGCGGATGGCTTTCACCGCACGCTCGAGCATCTCCATATACAGGGTGAAGCCCACCGCCTGGATCTGCCCGCTCTGGCCGTCGCCCAGCAGTTCGCCGGCGCCACGGATTTCCAGGTCGTTGGTGGCCAGTACAAAACCGGCGCCCAGGTCCTGGGTGTTGGCGATCGCTTCCAGGCGTTTTTCCGCATCGCCGGTGATCTGCTGGCGCGGTGGCGTCAGCAGGTAGGCATAGGCCTGGTGGTGACTGCGCCCGACGCGGCCGCGTAATTGGTGAAGCTGCGCCAGGCCGAACTTGTCTGCACGCTCGATGATGATGGTGTTGGCGCTCGGCACGTCGATGCCGGTCTCGATGATGGTCGAGGCGATCAGCACGTTGAAGCGCTTGTGGTAGAAGTCGCTCATCACCTGTTCGAGTTCGCGCTCGCGCATTTGCCCATGGCCGATGGCGATACGCGCCTCCGGCACCAACTCGGCCAGGTCGGCGGCGCATTTCTCGATGGTCTTCACGTCGTTGTGCAGGTAATACACCTGGCCGCCGCGCAGCAGTTCGCGCAACAGCGCTTCCTTGACCGTGCTTTTGTTCTGCTCCATCACGAAGGTGCGCACCGACAGACGACGTGCCGGCGGTGTGGCGATGATCGACAGGTCGCGCATACCCGACACGGCCATGTTCAGCGTGCGCGGAATCGGCGTGGCGGTGAGGGTGAGGATGTCGACTTCGCTGCGCAGGGCCTTGAGCTGTTCTTTCTGGCGTACACCAAAGCGGTGTTCTTCGTCGATGATCACCAGGCCCAGGTTCTTGATCTTCACGTCATCCGACAGCAGCTTGTGCGTGCCGATCACGATGTCGATCTTGCCTTCGGCCAAGTCGGCGACGGCGGCGTTCACTTCCTTGGCCGACTTGAAGCGGCTCATCACTTCGACAGTCACCGGCCAATCGGCAAAGCGGTCGCGGAAGCTGTTGTAGTGCTGTTGGGCGAGCAGGGTGGTGGGCACCAGGATCGCCACTTGTTTGCCGCCATGCACTGCGATAAAGGCGGCGCGCATCGCCACTTCGGTCTTGCCGAAGCCCACGTCGCCGCAGACCAGGCGGTCCATCGGCTTGGGCGCGAGCATGTCGGCGCGCACCGCTTCGATGGTGGTTTGCTGGTCTGGGGTTTCTTCGAAAGCGAAGCCGGCGCTGAAGGTGGCGTAGTCGGCTTTCGGGTCGGCGAACGCGTAACCCTCTCGGGCGGCGCGACGTGCATAGATGTCGAGCAGTTCGGCGGCGACGTCGCGCACCTGTTCGGCGGCCTTGCGCTTGGCTTTCTGCCAGGTCTCGGAGCCCAGGCGATGCAGCGGCGCCAGGGCGTCGTCGCTGCCGGTGTAGCGGGCGATCAGGTGCAGGCTGGCCACCGGCACGTAGAGCTTGGCGCCCTCGGCGTATTCCATGGTGAGGAATTCGGCGGCCTGGTTGTCGATCTCCAGGGTCTGCAGGCCCAGGTAGCGACCGACGCCGTGGTCGATATGCACCACCGGCGCGCCTTCGCGCAGCTCGGTGAGGTTCTTGATCACTGCGTCGTTGTTGGCGTCGGCGCGTTTCTCGCGTCGGCGGCGTTGCATCACGCGCTGGCCGAACAGCGGGCTCTCGGCGATCAATGCCAGGGCTGGATCGTCCAGCAGCAGGCCTTCGTCCAACGGCGCGATGGTGATCGCCAGGCGGTCTTTGCTCGCCACAAAATCCGGCCAGCTGTCGACGGTCTTCGGGCGCAGCTTCAGGCGTTCTAGCAGCTCTAGCAGCACCTCGCGACGGCCGGCGGATTCGGCGGTAAACAGCACGCGCCCCGGGAAATCGCCAAGGAAATTGGACAGCGCTTCCAGCGGTTGCGTGGCTTTGGCCTGGATCGCCAGGTCCGGCAGCATTCCCGCCGGGAAGCGCTCGCGACCGGCGCCTTTTTCCACATCCTGCTGGCTGGCGACCACGCGCGGCCAGCTTTTCAGGCGGGCGAAGCAGTCTTCCACCGGCAGGAACAACTCGGCGGGCGGCAATAACGGACGGGATGGGTCGACGCGGCGTTCTTCATAGCGGTTGCGCACATCGTTCCAGAAGTTTTCCGCCGCTTGTTCGATACCGGGCAGCGAGAACACCTGGGTGTCTTGTGGCAGGTAATCGAACAGGGTGGAGGTTTCATCGAAGAACAGCGGCAGGTAGTACTCGATACCGGCCGGGGTAATCCCGCTGCTCAGGTCCTGGAAGATCGGGCAGCGGCGGAAGTCCACGTCGAAGCGTTCACGAAAGCGCGCCTTGAAGCGGGTGACCGCGTCTTTTTGCAGCGGGAATTCCCGTGCCGGCAGCAGCTTGATCGAGTCCACTTTGTCGATGGAGCGCTGGTTCTCGGGGTCGAAGGTACGCAGGGTCTCGATTTCGTCATCGAACAGGTCGATGCGATAGGGCAGTTTGCTGCCCATCGGGAACAGGTCGATCAACGCACCGCGCACCGCGAACTCACCGTGCTCGTACACCGTATCGACGCAACGGTAGCCGCTGGCCTCCAGGCGCGTGCGCATCTGTTCTACATCGAGCTTCTGGCCGACATCCAGCACCAGGCTGCTGCCCAGCAGGAACTTGGTCGGCGCCAGGCGATGCAGTGCCGTTGTTATCGGCACCACCAACACGCCGTGGGCCAGTTCCGGCAGGCGGTACAGGCTGGCGATGCGCTGGGAGATGATGTCCTGGTGCGGCGAGAACAGGTCGTAGGGCAGGGTTTCCCAGTCGGGGAAATGCAGCACCGGCAAATCGGGGGCGAAGAAGCTCAGCTCCTGCTCCAACCGTTCGGCGCTTTGGCTGTCGGCGGTGAGCAGCAGGGTAAAGCGCTTGGCTGCGCTGGCAGCCTCGGCGATGGCCAGGCTCAGGGCGGCACCGGGCAGGTTGCCCCAATGCTGTTTACCTGCCTCGGCAGGGAGTAGCGGTAGACGCAGAACGGGCACGGAAGGTTGAGCTCCAAGCGTTGCGACAAAGTCGGTAATTGTAACGGCCCAAGGTGCCGCCTGTCAGTTTCTGACTGAGCCTATTACGGTTTGTAGGAAATGTGGTGGCTAAGACAAACAATGGCGTGTTTTGACTCAATATGTAGTGCCGAAATACACGATTGTTTAGGAGGGTTACGGACAAGTCGGTCAGCTTTCCCAATTGGTGGTCTTCTGGAACCCGCGTATTTACTGGGCTGTAGCGGGGCGGTATTTTTTGGGAAGGGGTTTTTGTTGTGGGACGCGCATTGCTCCGAGGGCGGTCGGGCGGCATAATGTAGCCCCTTTTTTCAGCCCCTACATGTGGAAGGTTCCCGTGACTCAGAAGCCCGACCAGTGTCTTGGTGAATGGATCGACCGTGAAGCACTCGCAGAAGCGATGATCCCGCTTATCGGTCAGCTGTACCGCAATAACAATGTGGTGAGCTCGATCTATGGCCGCAGCCTGATCAACCAGTCCGTCATCGCGATTCTCAAAGCGCACCGCTTTGCACGCCATCGCTCTGCCGACGACAGCGAACTCTCCGTCCACGAAACATTCCCACTGCTTAAAGCCATGAGCGAGCTCAAGCTCGGCGCGGCCTCGGTAGACCTGGGCAAGCTGGCCTACAAATTCCGCAAGGAAGGCGCCGGCCGTACCGCCGAGCAGTTCGTGCGTGAAGAAATGGCCGATGTGGTTGGCCAGCAAAACGCCGCGGCCCGCAAAGGCACCGACGTGGTGCTGTACGGCTTCGGTCGCATCGGCCGCCTGCTGGCGCGCATCCTGATCGAAAAAACCGGTGGCGGCGACGGCCTGCGCCTGCGGGCCATCGTGGTGCGCAAAGGCGCCGAGAACGACTTGACCAAGCGTGCCAGCCTGCTGCGCCGCGATTCGGTACACGGTCCGTTTAACGGCACCATCGTCATTGACGAAGAAAACAACACCATCACCGCCAACGGTAACCTGATCCAGGTGATCTACGCGAAGAACCCGTCCGAGGTGGATTACACCCAGTACGGCATCAAGGACGCCCTGCTGGTGGACAACACCGGTGTATGGCGTGATGCCGAGGGCCTGGGCCAGCACCTGGCCTGCCCGGGCATCGACCGCGTTGTGTTGACCGCGCCTGGCAAAGGCAAGCTGAAGAACATCGTTCACGGCATCAACCACGGTGAAATCACCGCTGACGACAAGATCGTGTCCGCCGCGTCCTGCACCACCAACGCCATCGTGCCGGTGCTGAAGGCGGTGAATGACAAGTTCGGCATCGTCAATGGCCACGTCGAAACCGTTCACTCGTACACCAACGACCAGAACCTGATCGACAACTTCCACAAGGGCGATCGCCGTGGCCGTAGCGCCGCGTTGAACATGGTGATCACCGAGACTGGCGCGGCCACCGCTGCAGCCAAGGCATTGCCTGAGCTGGCTGGCAAGCTGACCGGTAACGCGATCCGCGTGCCGACGCCGAACGTGTCCATGGCCATCCTCAACCTGAACCTTGAGAAAGCCGCCACCCGTGAAGAGATGAACGAGTACCTGCGCTACATGGCGTTGCACTCGGATCTGCACAAGCAGATCGACTTCGTCAACTCGCAGGAAGTGGTCTCCACCGACTTCGTTGGCTCGCGCCACGCCGGTGTGGTGGACGCCGAGGCGACCATTACCCAGGACAACCGCGTTGTGCTGTACGTGTGGTACGACAACGAGTTCGGCTACAGCTGCCAGGTGGTTCGCGTGATGGAAGACATGGCTGGGGTCAACCCGCCTGCTTTCCCGCGCTAAGCACCCGCGTTGAATAAAAAAGCCCCGACTGGCTCGGGGCTTTTTTGTGTCTGGGGATTTTGTGCGGGGTGGAAGGGCCTCATCGGGGGCAAGCCCCCTCCCACATTTAAACCGCATTCCTGCAGGGTGAATTCGGTCCAGTGTGGGAGGGGGCTTGCCCCCGATGGCGTCAGTTCAGACAATACATGTCTTTATTCCAGCAACCTCTCCGACAAGCCCTTGGGCGCTAACCAGATCCCCAGGTAAGCCCTCGCCAGCTCATCGTCGTTGCTGCTGAACAGCACTTCCCCATTGATCTCCAGGTTCAAGCCGCGTCCGGGTCGAAAATCCAGTGCGTAGCGATCACCGCTATGGATGTTGCGAAAGACGGCATGCAGTTTGTCTACTTCGGATTTCAAGCGGTCGCTGATGTGTTGGCGCGCCAGCGTGGTATTGGCGGCCTTGATCACATCATTGCGGTCGATGTCGCGAAAGTAATACAGCTCCAGGCGCAGCGCTTTTTGCTGTTTCCAGGCTGACTCTGCGGGAGTGCCGGCTGGGGCATACAGCGCTGCGGCGTATACATCGGCCCAGAGATAGGTCAGTACTGCCTGGTTTTTCAGCGCCAATTCATGAGACTGCGGGGGGAAACCTGCCTGTTTGAGTCGGGCGGCTTCATTGGCTTGCACCGTGAACGAAAACATCAGTAATAAACAGAAAGCGACATGCCGCATAATGGCTCGTCCTGCAAAGGTGCGTGCCGACAGTGTAATTGCAATTTCCTGAGCGTGTAGTAGAGGCAATACTGGCCTACGACGCGACCAAGGGTTAATGTTCGCGGCGTTGAGCCTTATATAGACTGTGCCCCGGTTCACACACTTGAGCCAAATTGTCCTTCATGACCGCTGGCCGCGGCATGATTTAGCCCGGCGTCCAACCGTACGCCTGGCCTGTTCTGAGGAGTACGCATGGCTGTCTACAACTACGACGTGGTGGTACTGGGTTCCGGCCCGGCTGGAGAAGGTGCGGCGATGAACGCTGCCAAAGCTGGGCGCAAGGTGGCGATGGTCGATAGCCGTCGCCAGGTCGGCGGTAACTGCACCCACCTGGGTACCATCCCGTCCAAGGCGTTGCGTCACTCCGTGCGCCAGATCATGCAATTCAACACCAACCCGATGTTCCGGGCCATTGGTGAGCCGCGCTGGTTCTCGTTCCCGGACGTGCTGAAAAGCGCCGAGAAGGTCATCTCCAAGCAAGTCGCGTCGCGCACCGGCTACTACGCCCGTAACCGCGTCGACCTGTTCTTCGGTACCGGCAGCTTTGCCGACGAGCAAACCATCGAAGTGGTCTGCCCCAACGGCGTCGTCGAGAAGCTGGTGGCCAAACACATCATCATCGCCACCGGCTCGCGCCCGTATCGCCCGGCGGACATCGATTTCCACCACCCGCGTATCTACGATAGCGACACCATCCTGAGCCTGGGCCACACCCCGCGCAAACTGATCATCTACGGCGCCGGCGTGATTGGCTGTGAATACGCCTCGATCTTCAGCGGCCTGGGTGTACTGGTAGAGCTGGTGGATAACCGCGACCAGTTGCTGAGCTTCCTCGATTCGGAAATCTCCCAGGCGTTGAGCTACCACTTCAGCAACAACAACATCACGGTGCGCCACAACGAAGAGTACGAACGCGTCGAAGGCCTGGACAACGGGGTGATCCTGCACCTCAAGTCCGGCAAGAAGATCAAGGCCGACGCCTTGCTGTGGTGCAACGGCCGTACCGGCAACACCGACAAGCTGGGCATGGAAAACATCGGGGTCAAGGTCAACAGCCGTGGCCAGATCGAAGTGGACGAGAACTACCGCACCTGCGTGGCGAACATCTACGGTGCCGGTGACGTGATCGGCTGGCCGAGCCTGGCCAGTGCCGCCCACGACCAGGGCCGTTCGGCCGCTGGCAGCATCGTCGACAATGGCAGCTGGCGCTACGTGAATGACGTGCCGACCGGGATCTACACCATTCCCGAGATCAGCTCGATCGGCAAGAACGAACACGAACTGACCAAGGCCAAGGTGCCTTACGAAGTGGGCAAGGCGTTCTTCAAGAGCATGGCGCGTGCGCAGATCGCCGGCGAGCCGCAAGGCATGCTGAAGATTCTGTTCCACCGTGAAACCCTTGAGGTACTCGGCGTGCATTGCTTCGGCTACCAGGCGTCGGAGATCGTGCACATCGGCCAGGCGATCATGAACCAGCCGGGCGAGCTCAATACCCTCAAGTACTTCGTCAACACCACGTTCAACTACCCGACCATGGCCGAAGCCTATCGGGTAGCGGCCTACGACGGCCTCAACCGGCTTTTTTGAGCGGCTCCGGCCGGTGGCCTGAGCCGGCCGGGGAGACCGATTTCAGTAATTCCCGAGGGTGGCAGTGGCCAAACCGGGAAAGTCTGTAATCAGGCTATCTACGCCGAAGTCGGCGAGCCTGCGCATCAGCGCGGGTTCGTTGACCGTCCACACGGACACGTGCAAGCCCTGGCGCTGGGCTTTTTCCAGCCGCTCAGGGGTGCACAGCGTCCAGTTCAACGCCAGCATCTCACAGCCATAGTTCTGCGCGACCTTCAACGGGTCGAGCCAGGCATATTCGGCAACCAGGCCGCGTGACAGGTCTGGGGTGAGTTCAACCGCTGCTTTCAGCACTTCCCGCGAACTTGAGGTGACGGTGACTTTGTCCATCAGGCCGAAGCGCACGGCCATTTCACGGATCGCCAGCACAGTCGTGGCGGCGCGGGTGCGCGAGGCGCTTTTGACTTCCAGTTGCCAGTGATCGAAGTCGCACTTCTCGAACAGTTCTTCCAGGCGTGGAATCGGGCACGGCTTGACCCAGCCCGGGCCGCCCTTGCGTGCGTCCATCTTCACCAGGTCCGCCGCCGAGTACTCGACGACCTTGCCGCGCCGGTCGGCGGTGCGCTTGAGGGTCGGGTCGTGGATGACCATCAGCTCGCCGTCCATGGACAGGTGCAAGTCCAGTTCGCAACGACGTACGCCGTGCTTGAGGCATTCCTGGAAGCTGGTCAGGGTGTTTTCCGGTGCTTCGCCTTTGGCACCGCGGTGGCCGTAAATCAGGGTCACAGTTGCTCCTATGCGCCAGGTCTGCTGGCGGGGTGATACGAATTCAGGTGTCTTGGGCGTCGCTCTGTTCCCGCGCCAGGCGTCGTTCCTGCGCCTGTTTCTGCAGGATATAGCGTGCCAGCAGTTGGCGTTGGGCGTCGGTCATGGCTTCGAATTCCGTGCCGACGTCAAAACCTGTGCCCTTGGGATCGCAATGGGTGACCCGGGCGCGCAGCAGCAGGCCAAGCGCCTGTGGCATCAGCACCAGCTTGACCGCCAGGTGCGCACCGGGCGACAGGGGCGTGGGGTGCTGGAAGTCGATACCGCCCTCGGAAAGGATCACCGGCTGCGGTGCGCCGACTTCATCCAGCAGGCCGCGCGCCATGATCTGGCTGAGCAGGTCCAGGCGTTTGTTCTGTACTTTGAGGAAGGCGGCCAGGCTGCGATCTTTCTCATTTATCTGGCGCAACAGGTGTTGGGCCTCGAATTCACTCAGGTGCAGTTCACTGAGCAGATTGAACAGCGGCGAATCATCCAGCAACACTTCCTTGCTCGCTGCCTCGGGGGCAGACAGGCTTTTGATTTGGAGTGCGATCATGTCGTCGATACGGTAGTATTCGCGGCGTTCTTCTTCATCTAATGTCGACATGGCGAACCCCAAGTAGCGTTAATGGTCTGAGTGTAAAGCTGCTTACCAGACCCCGCCACCGGGACGTCTTCTTTTCCTCCGAACAAGCCCCGACATGTTCAGACCTCTCTTCGTATTTATCGGCACGCGTTATACCCGTGCAAAGCGTCGCAATCATTTTGTGTCGTTCATTTCCCTGACCTCGATGATCGGGCTCGCCTTGGGCGTGGTCGTGATGATCGTGGTGCTGTCGGTGATGAACGGCTTCGATCATGAGATGCGCACCCGTGTGCTGGGCATGGTGCCCCACGCGACCATCGAGGGCGATGCGCCCATCAGCGACTGGCAAAGCCTGGCGGCCAAGGTCAAGCAGAACCCCAAGGTGCTGGCCGTTGCGCCATTTACCCAGATGCAGGGGTTGCTGACCAACGACGGCAAGGTGCAGAAAATCCTGCTCAATGGCATCGACCCGGCCCAGGAACGTAACGTGTCGATCATCGACAAGTTCATGTTATCGGGCAAACTCGATGACCTGGCGCCCGGCGATTTCGGCATCGTCATCGGCGACAAGGCGGCGGCCAAGCTCGGCGTGGGCCTGGGCGACAAGCTGACCTTCGTCGCGCCGGAAGTCACCGTGACCCCGGCCGGCATGTTCCCGCGCATGAAGCGCTTTACCGTGGTCGGCACCTTCCACGTCGGCGCTGGCGAGATCGACGGCTACCTCGGCCTGACCAACCTCACCGACCTGGCCCGCCTGCACCGCTGGCAGCCGGACCAGGTGCAGGGCCTGCGCCTGAAGTTCAACGACCTGTTCGACGCGCCGCGCACTTCATGGGAAATCGCCCAGCATCTGGGTGACAGCCAGTACTACGCCCGCGACTGGACGCGTACCCACGGCAACCTGTACCAGGCCATCCGCATGGAAAAAGCCATGATCGGCCTGCTGTTGCTGCTGATCGTCGCCGTGGCCGCCTTCAACATCATCTCCACGCTGGTGATGGTGGTGAACGACAAGAAGGGTGATATCGCCATCCTGCGCACACTCGGCGCCACACCGGGGCAGATCATGGCAATCTTCATGGTGCAGGGCACCGTGATCGGCGTGGTCGGCACCTTGATCGGCACGGCGGTCGGCATCCTGGCGGCGCTGAACGTGAGTGCCGCCATCGCTGGCCTCGAAACCCTGATCGGCCACAAGTTTCTCAACGCCGACGTCTACTTCATCGACTACTTGCCGTCCCAGGTGCAGGCCCAGGACGTGTTGATGGTGGGCGGCGCTGCGTTGGTCCTGAGTTTCCTTGCCACCCTGTATCCAGCCTGGCGCGCGGCACGTACCCAGCCAGCACAGGCCTTACGTTATGAGTGAATCGGGCATGAGTGAAAAAGCAATCCTGAGCTGCCGCAACCTGGGCAAATCCTATGAGGAAGGTCCGGAGTCGGTGGTGGTGCTGTCCAACCTGCAACTTGAGTTGCACCCGGGCGAGCGCGTGGCGATCGTCGGCAGTTCCGGTTCTGGCAAAAGTACCTTGCTGAACCTGCTGGGCGGCCTGGATACGCCGTCCCAGGGCAGCGTGTGGCTGGCCGGTGAAGAGTTGTCGGCCCTTGGCGAAAAGGCTCGTGGCCAACTGCGCAACCGTTCGCTCGGTTTTGTGTACCAGTTCCACCACCTGTTGCCGGAATTCACCGCCCTGGAAAACGTGTGCATGCCGCTGCTGATCGGCAAGACTGCGATCCCGGAAGCCCGCCAGCGTGCCAAGGCCCTGCTGGAGCGCGTCGGCCTCGGTCATCGTCTGGAGCACAAGCCGGCTGAACTGTCCGGCGGCGAGCGCCAGCGTGTGGCAATCGCCCGTGCCCTGGTGAACAACCCGGGCCTGGTGATGCTCGACGAGCCGACTGGCAACCTCGACTCCCACACCGCCCAGGGCATCAAGGACTTGATGCTGGAACTGAGCACCCAGATGCGCACCGCGTTCCTGGTGGTGACCCATGACATGAGCATGGCCCGCCAGATGGACCGCGTATTGCACCTGCAGGAAGGTCATCTGGTCGCCATCTGACCCGTTTCAAGCCCGGTGCTTCATGCGCCGGGCTTTTTCATTTTTTCAGGCGGTGCAAGCGAATGTTCAGACCGTTATCGATTTTCATCGGCACGCGCTATACCCGCGCCAAGCGCCGCAACCGTTTTGTCTCGTTTATCTCGATGACCTCGATGATCGGCCTCGCCCTGGGCGTGTTGGCGATGATCGTGGTGTTGTCGGTGATGAACGGCTTCCAACGCGAAATGAGCTCGCGCATCCTCGGCATGGTGCCCCACGCGACCATCGTCGGTGTGAACCCGATTGATAATTGGCAGCCCGTGGCCGCCGCTGCAATGAAGAACCCGGAAGTCACCGCAGCGGTACCGTTCACACAGATGGACGGCATGTTCTCCTACAAAGGCGCGATGCAGCCAATCGAGATCAGCGGCATCGACCCGGCGCAGGAAGGCAAGGTGTCGATCGTGGCCCAGCATATCGTGCAGGGCAAACTGGATGACCTCAAACCCGGCGAATTCGGCGTGGTAGTCGGCGAAATCACTGCCCGGCGTTTCCGCCTGAACGTGGGCGACAAGCTGACCCTGATCGTGCCGGAAATCAGCACTGCACCGGGTGGCATCACCCCGCGCATGCAGCGCTTGAACGTGGTGGGGATCTTCAAGGTCGGCGCCGAACTGGACGGCTCCATGGCCATGATCCACATGGCCGACGCCGCAGAGATCCAGCATTGGCAGCCGAACCAGGTGCAAAGCGTGCGCCTGGCGGTGAAAGACCTGTACGCGGCACCCAAGGTCTCGGCGGATATCGCCGCCAGCCTGGGCAATGGCTACAAGCCCGATGACTGGACCCACACCCAGGGCAGCCTGTTCAGCGCGATGAAGATGGAAAAGACCATGATCGGTCTGCTGTTGCTGATGATCGTCGCCGTGGCGGCGTTCAATATCATCGCTACCTTGATCATGGTGGTGAACGACAAGGGCGCGGACATCGCGATTTTGCGCACCATTGGCGCCACGCCACGGCAGATCATGGCGATCTTCATGGTGCAGGGTACGGTGATCGGTATCGTCGGCACCTTGATCGGCGGCGTGTTGGGCGTGATTGCGGCGTTGAACGTGAGTGAGCTGGTGGGCTGGATGGAGCGGGTCACCGGGCAGCATATCTTCAGTTCGGACGTGTATTTCGTCAGCAACCTGCCTTCGCAGCTGCAAGGTGGGGATGTGGTGCTGATTTGCACGGCGGGGTTTGTGCTGAGCTTTTTGGCCACGCTGTACCCCGCGTATCGGGCGGCGAAGATTGAGCCGGCGCATGCGCTGAGATATTCGTAATATTCAAGACCGCCATCGGGGGCAAGCCCCCTCCCACACTTTGATCTGTGAATACATTCAAATGTGGGAGGGGGCTTGCCCCGATAGGGCCGGTACAGCTTGCATCAATCTCTGGCAGGCAACTCGATTACAAACCGCGTCCACCCCGCCGCGGATTCACAATAAATCCTCCCCCCATGCGCCCGCACAATCGACTGGGTAATCGCCAACCCCAGCCCCGCATGCTCGCTGCTGCCTTCATGCCGTGCCGGATCGGCCCGGTAGAATCGGTCAAACAATCTTGGCAGCAACTCGGTTGGAATACCGTCCCCGGTGTTTTCGACTGAAAGTCTCACCCCATCCTCGATTCGCACACGCACTTCGCCGCCTGGCGGGGTAAAGCGCAGCGCGTTATCCAGCAGATTCGACAGTGCCCGCCGCAACATCCCACGGTCGCCCGTCGTATGGGCCGTGCCCTCGCGAACCAGGCTGATTTGCCCGTCCTCCGCCAGCAGCGTGAAAAACTCCAGTAACGCATCCACTTCATCGGCCAGCGCCAAAGGCTCGCGCTTGGGCATCAGCAAGCCATGATCGGCCTTGGCCAGGTACAACATGTCATTGACCAGTTGCGCCATCCATTGCAGTTCTTCCAGGTTGCTGTGCAGCGCCTCGCGGTAATCCTCCAGCGGGCGTGGCTGGGTCAGGATGACCTGGGTCTGGGTCAACAGGTTCGACAGCGGTGTGCGCAGTTCGTGGGCGATGTCGGCGGAGAATGCCGAGAGGCGCTGGAATGCGTCGTCCAGTCGGCCGAGCATGGCGTTGAACGCCTGGGCCAGGTCGGCCAGTTCTGCGGGCATCTGTTGTTGGGGCAGGCGCTGGGTCAGGGAGTGGGCCGACACACTGGCGGCCACTTCGCCCATGCGTCGCAGTGGTCGCAACCCGCTGCGGGCGGCCCAGGCGCCGAGCAGGGCGGTGGCCAGGGCGGACAGGCCGACGGTGAGCCAGATCAGGTGCTGCATGCGCTGCAGGAAATGCTGGTGGTGGGTGATATCGAGCACCAACGTCAGTTGTGGCGAGTCAGGTTGGCCGGCTCGCAGCGGCGCGTTGTAGACCCGGTAGTCGGTGTCGGCATTTTGCAGGCTGTGCAGGCCGGGGGCTGCGGGCAAGTCGACGCTGGGGGCATCGTCCAGCCAGCGTTGGCCGGCGGCGGTGATACGCAGGGTCAGGTCGGGCTGGCGACTGAGTTCGGCGCGCAGTTGCGCCTCACGCTGGGCCAGGGCTTCCGGTGAATCGACCCCCTGCAACGTACTGCGCAGCGCCACCAGCTTGCTGTCGAGCTGTTGCTGGTCCAGCTCGATGAAGTGCGCTTCGCTGGCGCGGTTGAACAGCACGCCGGCGATCAGCGACACCACCGCCGTGCAGGCGGCAAACAGCAACGCCAGGCGGCTGGCCAGGGACAGGCGCTTGATCAATTGACCCGCTCCTCCAGCACATAACCCATGCCACGTACGGTGTGGATCAGTTTGTTGGGGAAATTGTCGTCGACTTTCAGGCGCAGGCGGCGGATGGCGACTTCGATGATGTTGGTGTCGCTGTCGAAGTTCATGTCCCACACCTGGGAGGCGATCAGCGATTTGGGCAGCACTTCACCCTGGCGGCGCAGCAACAGCTCCAGCAGGGAGAACTCCTTGGCAGTCAGGTCGATGCGCTGGCCGTCCCGTTCGACGCGGCGGCGGATCAGGTCCAGGCGCAGGTCGGCCAGTTGCAGCGCGGTTTCCTGCGGTGTACTGCCGCCGCGGCGCAACAGGCTGCGCACGCGGGCCAGCAGTTCGGAAAAAGCGAAGGGCTTGACCAGGTAGTCATCGGCGCCCAGTTCCAGGCCGTGTACGCGGTCTTCCACGGCATCGCGGGCGGTGAGGAACAGCACGGGAATGTCCAGGCCGGCGCTGCGCACGGCTTGGAGGATCTGCCAGCCATCCCGGCCCGGCAGCATCACATCGAGGATCAGCAGGTCGTAGTCGCCGGTCAATGCCAGGTGCTGGCCGCTGGTGCCGTCAGCCACCAGCTCGGTGGTAAACCCCGCCTCGGCCAGGCCCTGGCGCAGGTAGTGGCCGGTTTTGGGTTGGTCTTCGACGATCAGCAGTTTCATGGGCGGCTCTTGGCAACGGTGGACGACGGCTTTATACCTTGGGTGCCAGGGGAGGAGGGCAACCTGACAAAGTTGTAATCTAGCAGTCAGCTGGCTGGCAGCGGCGCATTCTTAGAGTGCTTCCCAGACGGTCACACATTTTTGGAGAGAAGAGATGGCGTTGCGTACACCCTTGTTGTTGGCCGGTTGCCTGTTGGCGTTGAGTGTTGAGGCGATGGCCGATGGCGCACATACCTATGCGTTCGGCGAAGCTGCCCCGGCGAGCAAAGCCACGCGTACTGTGGAAGTGACCTTGCAGGATATTTCCTTTTCGCCCAAGTCCCTGGATGTCAAAGCCGGTGAGACGGTGCGCTTTGTACTGGTCAACAAAGGGCAGTTGCTCCACGAATTCAACCTGGGCGACGCGGCGATGCATGCCGAGCACCAGAAGGAAATGCTACAGATGCAGGCCAGCGGCATGCTCACCTCCACTGGTATGGGCAACATGGACCACAGCACCATGGGCCATGGCGCGATGAAGCATGACGATCCCAATAGCGTATTGGTCGAGCCCGGTAAAACCGCTGAGCTGACCTGGACGTTCACCCAGGCCACAGGCCTGGAGTTTGCCTGCAACCTGCCGGGGCATTACCAGGCGGGCATGGTCGGCAAGCTCAACGTCGATTGATCCGCTGGCGCTTAGGCGCGGGGGCAAAGGCTGGTAGACTGG
Source organism: Pseudomonas allii (assembly GCF_055380095.1). NCBI lineage: Bacteria > Pseudomonadati > Pseudomonadota > Gammaproteobacteria > Pseudomonadales > Pseudomonadaceae > Pseudomonas > Pseudomonas allii. Next base: position 1,770,552 of record NZ_AP039450.1, read on the forward strand.
CGCGGTTTATTTAGCCAGGTTTCCGCCATGCATCCCGCAGCCGAACATTCGCCGCTGGGCAAGTCCAGTGAATACATCTCCACCTACACCCCGTCGTTGCTGTTCCCGATCCCGCGTGCCGCCAAGTGGGCCGAGCTGGGCCTGAGCGCCGAGACCCTGCCTTACAAGGGGGTGGATTTCTGGAACTGCTTCGAACTGTCCTGGCTGCTGCCGTCGGGCAAGCCGGTGGTGGCCATCGGCGAATTCAGCATCCCGGCCGACTCGCCGAACATCATCGAGTCCAAGTCGTTCAAGCTGTACCTCAACTCGCTGAACCAGACCGCGTTTGCCGATACGGCCAGCCTGGAAGCCACCCTGCGCACAGACCTCAGCGCCGCAGCCGGTAAACCGGTGAGCGTGCGCATCCGCAGCCTGGCCGAGATCGAGGCTGAAGGCGTGATGGCTTTGCCCGGTGTGTGCATCGATGACCTGGATATCAGCGTCAGCAACTACGAACACCCGCGCCCGGAACTGCTGCGTTGCGATGATTCGCGCATCGTCGAAGAAAGCGTGCACAGTCACCTGCTCAAATCCAACTGCCCGGTCACCAGTCAACCCGACTGGGGCAGCGTGGTGGTGGAGTACCGTGGTCACGCGTTGGATCACGCCAGCCTGCTGGAATACATCGTGAGCTTTCGCCAGCATTCGGACTTCCATGAGCAGTGCGTTGAGCGCATCTTCCTGGACGTGCAGCGCTTGCTGAAGCCAGAGAAGTTGACGGTGTATGCGCGCTATGTTCGGCGGGGTGGGTTGGATATCAACCCATATCGCAGTACTGAGGATGTGGCGTTCCAGAACGTGCGCCTGGCCCGCCAATAGGCTTAATGCAAGATAAAGTGGGAGGGGGCAAGCCCCCTCCCACATTTGGATCTGGGCTGGCGGGAGGATTAGATTCCCATGCTGCCCAGCGTGTTCATGATGTTGCGCAGTGTCCCGGAAATCACCGGGTGCTCGGCGTCGAACTCTATGGCCGCTTGATTCACATCGTCGGAAATACTCGGTGTTTGGGTAGCCGGCTCCAGCTCAAGTTGCAATTCAAACTTGGCAATCAAGGCTTCCAACGCTGTGCGCTTTTCTTCCGACAGCGGCGGTTCCTGTTCCAACTGCCCGCGCAGGATCTCGACCTGTTCTTCCAGTTTTTTGCGATCAGGCATGACGTGTTTCCTTTTATCGATAGGCACTGGCATAGACCACGGCACGCCGCGAAAGGTCTACGGGCTGACCTGTAGATTAATCCACCGGCGCTGACTGTGCATGATCCGTATCAGGGCTTCTCGCCTTTGAGCTGGCGCAGGCTGATATCCGCCAGGCAGGTGCCGAGCTCGCCCAGGTGATCGATCACCGAGTGCACGCCCAGCCCGTACAGCGCGAGGGTGGCCTTGCCGCGCTTGAGCTCGCGCTCCGGTTCGCTCAGCGCCTGCCATTGCTCGGGTGCCATACCGCACAGCGAGCCGCAGGAGGCCAGGCCGATGGTCCACAACCCGGCGTTAAGGCCCGACTGCAGCAGGCGCGGCTCGCCGCTGACCAGCACGCAGCCTTCCAGGCGCTCGATGTTCAGCGCCATCAAGGCTTCCCAGCAGGCATGGGGCGCCGGCCAGCGAATGGAGGAGGGCGATGTCGCCTTGACCCAGTTGGGCAGCGTGGCGGCCAGCGGTGTGGTGACGGCGGGGGGGAGCTCATCCAGCCAGGCGCAGGGAACGCCTTGTTCCTTGAGGCTGCGCAAAATGTTCAGTGCGCCCGGTGTGGCTTGGGAGTCGGGGGCGGGGGAGTCGGTACGGGCCCGGGAACCGAAGTCCACCAGGCAACCACTCAGGCCAAACAGAACGGCAGTCAAGGCGGGGGCGCTGGCGATGGCTATCTCGGCGTGAGGCATGTCGACATCCCTGAAATAGCGCTAACGCTATCCAGGCACCATGACAGGCCGATGACAGCCGGGTTAATTGTAGGAATTTTGTCCATTTTTGGTCTGACGTTTCCTAGTTACTGCCTAATTGGCGACTTCCGTCATATACTGACGGTCTTATTCAGGGCATAGCGCCCATGACAGACCATTCAAGGAGCAAAAGCTATGCGCTGGAGCCACTACTTCGCTCAGCTGTCGGTGTGTGCCACTGTCCTGCTGGCGCCGTTCGCCGCACAGGCAGCATCGGAAGACGATCCATGGGAAAGCGTCAACCGTCCGATCTTCACGTTCAACGACACCGTTGACACTTACGCGCTCAAGCCATTGGCTCAGGGTTACCAGTTCGTGACTCCGCAATTCGTTCAGGATGGCGTTCACAACTTCTTCCGCAACATTGGCGATGTCGGCAACCTGGCCAACAACGTGCTGCAGCTCAAGCCCCAAAAGGCCGGTGTAGATACGGCCCGTTTGCTGGTCAACACCACCTTCGGCGTGTTGGGCTTCATCGATGTAGGCACCAAAATGGGGCTACAACGCAGTGATGAAGACTTCGGCCAGACCCTCGGCTACTGGGGGGTCGGCAGCGGCCCTTACGTGATGCTGCCGCTGCTGGGTCCAAGTACCTTGCGTGACGCGCCGTCCAAGTACGTGGACAGCTACACCCAGCCGTACCGCTACATGAACGATATCGGCTGGCGCAACAGCACCTTCGGCCTGAACATCGTCGATACCCGTGCCAGCCTGCTCGACAGCGAGAAGCTGATCACCGGTGACAAGTACACCTTCATCCGCAACGCTTACCTGCAGAACCGCGAGTTCAAGGTCAAGGACGGCAAGGTCGTCGACGACTTTTAAGCCGTGATGTTTTGAAATGAAAAAGGCGACCCATGTGGTCGCCTTTTTTGTGCGCGGTTTTTAGCGCATTTTCAGGATCCTGAGGCCCAGGTGCTGGTCTTCACCGGTGGTTTTAGTCCACACCACCTCGGTGTCCGCCTCCAGGCCCTTGAGCGCTGCGTGCTCCGAATCGATGCGCACCGTCAACCGGTCGCCTACGTTGAACTGGCGCGGCGCCTGCACTTGCATGCCGGAGCTGGAGAGGTCCACGCAAACCCCGGCAATTTCCTGGCCTGCATGGAGCAGGGATACATCGGCATCCACACGCATGCGGATGAAATCGCGTTTTTCGGCGTAGTCGCGCTCGTGTTCGCTCATGGGTTCCATCCTTACTTTGTGTTGTGGTCGTGCCTGTTCTTATAACTCCCGGTGATTTGCGGTGTAAAGACGCTCGGCGACCATCGGCATGAGCTTGAAACCCCTGACGGATGGGAGTACCGTCTGCGCCTTAGAAGGGCACCTCTGCTTTACCTTTGTGCATGGGAAAAATCCCAATGCTTTGTAGGACAGAGAGGCTAGAAAGCGAATCCAGTACGTGAGCCCGGCCATTGTCGCGCCACCTACGCCAACCTAATTCTGGCGCCGTTTGCCCACATGCAAAAAACCAGTGCCACGCTGCTGATAATCGATGACGACGAAGTAGTGCGCGCGAGCCTCGCGGCCTATTTGGAAGACAGTGGCTTCAGCGTCCTGCAGGCCAGCAATGGCCAACAGGGTCTCCAGGTGTTCGAGCGCGACCAGCCCGACCTCGTGATCTGCGACTTGCGCATGCCTCAGATGGGCGGCCTGGAGCTGATTCGCCAGGTGACCGAGCTCGCCCCGCAGACGCCAGTGATTGTCGTATCCGGCGCTGGCGTGATGAACGATGCCGTCGAGGCGTTACGCCTGGGCGCTGCCGATTACCTGATCAAGCCCCTGGAAGACCTGGCCGTGCTGGAGCACTCAGTGCGCCGTGCGCTGGACCGGGCTCGCCTGCTGCTGGAAAACCAGCGCTACCGCGAAAAGCTCGAAACCGCCAACCGCGAACTCGAAGCCAGCCTGAATCTGCTCCAGGAAGACCAGAATGCCGGTCGCCAGGTGCAGATGAACATGCTGCCGGTCAGCCCGTGGACCATCGACGAGTTCCAGTTCGCCCACCAGATCATCCCGTCGCTGTACCTGTCGGGTGATTTTGTCGACTATTTTCGCGTCGACGAGCGGCGTGTCGCATTCTATCTGGCCGATGTGTCTGGCCACGGTGCTTCCTCGGCTTTTGTCACCGTGTTGTTGAAGTTCATGACCACACGGTTGCTGTTCGAATCCAAGCGCAATGGCACCTTGCCGGAGTTCACCCCCTCCGAGGTGCTGGGCCACATCAACCGGGGCCTGATCAGCTGCAAGCTGGGCAAGCACGTGACGATGGTCGGCGGCGTGATCGATGAAGAAACCGGTCTTTTGACCTACAGTATTGGCGGTCACCTGCCGATGCCTGTTTTATACACTCCTGACAGTGTGCGTTACCTGGAAGGGCGTGGTCTGCCGGTGGGCTTGTTCAATGAAGCCACCTACGAAGACCACATCCTGGAACTGCCGCCGACCTTCAGCCTGACGCTGATGTCCGACGGCATCCTGGACCTGCTTCCAGAGCCTACACTCAAAGAGAAAGAAGCCGCCTTGCCCCAAAAGGTCAAGTCGGCGGGCGGCAGCCTGGATGGCCTGCGGCAGGTTTTTGGATTGGCCACGCTAGGGGAGATGCCGGATGATATCGCCCTATTGGTGTTGAGCAGGAATCTTTGATGAGTACCGGAAGAATCCAATTCGCCGAGCAAGACGGGACCTTCGTCCTGAAGTTTGTCGGTGAAGTGCGCCTGACCTTGTGTTCGGCGCTGGATGCGACGATTGAGCGGATCTTCACAGCGCTGAACTTCTCGGCGATCGTGATCGATCTGACCGAAACCCGCAGCATCGATAGCACCACCTTGGGCCTGTTGGCCAAGTTGTCCATTCTGTCTCGGCAGAAGGTCGGCCTGTTGCCGACTGTCGTCACCACCCACGAAGACATCACCCGCCTGTTGCAGTCCATGGGCTTTGATCAGGTGTTCAACATCGTTGACCGCCCAATCCCATGCCCGGAATGCCTGACCGACCTGCCGTCCCAGGACCAGTCCGAAGAAATCGTGCGGGTCAAGGTGCTGGAAGCGCACAAGATCCTGATGGGCTTGAACGATTCCAACCGCGAAGCCTTCCACGACCTCGTCAACGCCCTCGAGCGCCACTGACCTCCTGGGTTGTAATGCATTCCAACTGTGGGAGGGGGCTTGCCCCCGATTGCTGAGGGTCAATCACAACATCTGTGCCTGACACACTGCTATCGGGGGCAAGCCCCCTCCCACATTGAATCTAGATAGGCTGCAGATCTGCTGAGCATAAAAAAGGGCGGCACCCGCGAGGGTGCCGCCCTTTTTGTCGCCGTCTGCCTTACAACTTGGCAGTCAGCAACGCCTCCAGCTTCTCCTGGTCCCGAGCAAACTGACGAATCCCCTCCGCCAGCTTCTCAGTCGCCATCGCATCCTCGTTGGACTCCCAACGGAACTGCGCTTCAGTCAGATGCACGCGCGCTTCACCGGCATGCCCCGGCGACAGCTTACGCTCCAGCTTGCCTTCATCCGCAGCCAGCTTCTCCAGCAGGTCCGGGCTGATGGTCAGGCGATCACAGCCGGCCAGCTCTTCGATCTGGCTCAGGTTACGAAAGCTCGCACCCATCACCACGGTCTTGTAGCCATTGGCCTTGTAGTAGTTGTAAATGCGCGTCACCGACTGCACACCCGGGTCTTCGGCACCGGTGTAGTCGTTGCCGTTGGCTTTTTTGTACCAATCATAGATACGGCCCACGAACGGCGAGATCAGGAACACCCCGGCTTCGGCACAGGCCACGGCCTGGGCGAAGGAGAACAGCAGCGTCAGGTTGGTCTGGATGCCTTCTTTTTCCAGCTTCTCCGCCGCGCGGATGCCTTCCCAGGTGGAGGCGATCTTGATCAGCACGCGGTCACGGCCAACGCCGGCTTTGTCATACAGGTCGATCAGGCGATGCGCACGCTTGAGAATCGCGTCTTCGTCGAACGACAGGCGGGCGTCCACTTCAGTGGAAATACGGCCTGGCACCACTTTGAGAATCTCTTGACCCACCGCCACCGCAAAACGGTCGCTGGCCAGGCCCACATCGCCGTTGCAGTCCTGCACGCACTCATCCAGCAACTTGGCGTAGCCTGGGATCGAAGCGGCCTTGAGCAGCAGGGAAGGGTTGGTGGTGGCGTCCTGCGGCTTGAGCTTGGCGAGGGTGGAGAAATCGCCGGTATCGGCTACAACGGTGGTGAATTGCTTGAGTTGTTCCAGCTTGGAAGTCATGGGCGTGCTCTGTCCTGTGGGTCTGATGACATTACCCGAGCACCGGCAGGCGCTCAAGGGCGCAAATGCGTTCGATCGTTTGCGAGGGCAACAACCTGAAAACGGCCGTTTGAATGCTTTGTCTTGGTGCTGAATAGGAGGCCAAAACCGCCGGCAGGTTCAACTCAATTACCGAACGACCACCACAATTCAAAGGTGGGAGGGGGCTTGCCCCCGATAGCGACAGACCAGTCTCCCCGGACCCGAACTGGCCCTCACCGCCCTTCCAGCAAAGCCCCAGCCTGATCCAGCAACGCCAACGGATCACTCGCCTTATGAATATCCACCGACAACAACTGCCTGAACTTGCGGGCCCCCGGAAAACCAGTGCCCAACCCCAGAATATGCCGAGTGATATGGTGCATCGAACCACCACTGGCCAAATGCTCCGCAATATACGGCCGCAACTGCACCAGCGCCTCAGCCCGACTGATCACCGGCGCCTCACTGCCAAACAACTGCCGATCCACCTCCGCCAGCAAATACGGATTGTGATAAGCCTCCCGCCCCAGCATCACCCCATCAAACACCTGCAAATGCTCGTGGCACTGCTCCAGCGTCTTGATCCCGCCGTTGAGAATGAACTCCAGCTCTGGGAAATCCCGCTTCAACTGCGCCGCCACGTCATAACGCAACGGCGGAATGTCACGATTCTCCTTCGGCGACAGCCCCTCCAGAATCGCAATCCGCGCATGCACGGTAAAACTGGTGCAGCCCGCGTCCTTCAAAGTCCCGACGAAATCACACAACTCGGCGTAGCTGTCCCGGCCATTGATGCCGATGCGGTGCTTCACCGTCACCGGAATCGACACCGCATCGCGCATGGCCTTCACGCAGTCCGCCACCAGTGCTGGGTGCGCCATGAGGATCGCGCCGATCATGTTGTTCTGCACTCGGTCGCTGGGGCAGCCGACGTTCAGGTTCACTTCATCGTAACCGGCGGCCTCGGCCATACGCGCGCAAGCCGCCAAATCAGCCGGAACACTACCGCCCAACTGAAGGGCCAGCGGGTACTCGGCTTCGTTGTGGCGCAGGAAACGGTCGTGGTCGCCATGGAGGATCGCGCCGGTGGTGACCATCTCGGTGTAGAGCAGCGCGTGTTTGGAGAGCAGGCGCAGGAAGAAGCGGCAGTGGCGGTCGGTCCAATCCATCATAGGGGCGACGGAGAAGCGGTGGGAGAGGGGGGCGGTTTGTAGGGGCATTGGGGATCTGAGTCAACGAGGTGAATGGCACGCAGTTTATCAGGGATGCATCTTGGCTGTCCGAGAGCTCTGTTTCATGCATTCACCACTTCGAACGTGGACGCTGCCGTGTATGGAATACGCCGAGGATTTGCAGGCGATCACCGCGTACCCGATACGGAATCAGATATGACCAATTGGGGACTGCCCATTCACGGGTGTTTTTGACCCTGCCTTCACGACCCATAGAGGGAAATTGAGCCAGTTTGTCGACGCTGGCGAAAATGGCATCGGAGAAGTCGTCAGCAGCCGTTGGATTTTCGAGAGCGATATAGTTCGCTTCGTCTTCTAGATTTTTGAGCGCTTTTTCAAGCCACTCAACCCGCATTCCGACTCCAGCGCCTAGCGCGTATGGCCGCCACTTGATCGTCGGTGGCGAATTTGCCTTGGTCGGCTTCTTTCACGGCCAACTCGATCTGAGCGGTCAGCGTTTTTTCATGCTCGATGTAGTCGCGAAGAACGTCCATCGCCAGGTAGGTCGCAGTCTGGCCGTTGCTTTTGGCCAAGTCGGCAAGAGAGTTGGACAGGTCTTCCGGCAGGTTTAGGGAGATTCCAGTCATGGCGACCTCGAAGGTGGATGGTTGTGGGCATCTTACACTGTGGATCGTTGGCTTGAATCAGCAGGTCGTCGCGAGGTGTATCCAGAAGCTACTAACCTTAATTCAGAGCATCATGGTTTTATCGATTTGGTCTAAGGGCATTCGCGGAAACCTTCCTACTCTTCTTTCGGCTTGCCCCTCAGACCACACATTGCCTAACAAATCACGCAATCCTTATATCGATCAAATCAGCGCTCCCTCCGAACGCCCAACCGGCAACCTGAACCCCTCCTGTCACCCAGCAAAGTTTCATCATTCCCGGCGCTTTTGAGGGCTACGATCCTCTTCAAGAGAGGATCGTAGCGCCTCCATTCCACAGGGAACTGAAACCATGATTTCGAACCTCGTCAAAGTCGTGATGGTTGCTGGCACATTGCTGTTGAGTGCCTGTTCGTCGGGTTCTTCCGGCTTGAGCAGCGACCCTTGTTTTTCAGGCGGGTGCCAGGCGTTTGGGGACCATAGCCCCAGCAAAGCCGCCAAGATGAATTTCGGCGGCAGTGGGCTGGGAAGTAGTTATGGGGAGTATGGGGCGGGGTTGTTGCATGATGATTGATGGGGTGGTGGGCAGTCGTGAGTGTGTTGACTGACCCACTGCCATCGGGGGCAAGCCCCCTCCCACAGTTGGATCTTCATTGGATCGGGAAGTGTGGCGTCAGTGGCCGCCCTTCATGCGGCGGGCGATGAGGTAGATGCCCAGGCCGATCAGCGCTGTAGCGGCGCCGATATAGCCGGTGCTGGTCCAGCCGTACCCGGCTGTAATCGCCATCCCGCCTAGCCACGGCCCCAGCGCGTTCGCCAGGTTGAACGCCGCGTGGTTCGACGCCGCCGCCAGGCTCGGGGCTTCGTGGGCGATGTCCATCAAGCGGATTTGCAGGGGGGCCGCCATGGCGATCATGGTGCCGACCAGGCCAATGCCCAGTAGTACGCTCCACAGCGAACTGGCGGCGATGGTGAAGAAGATCAGCACGGCCATCGACCACACCATGATCCAACCCACGGCGCGAAATTGCAGGCGGTCGAACAATTTGCCGCCGGCGATGTTGCCGATGATGCCGCCTGCCCCAAATGCGGCGAGGCCGAAGGGAATCCACTGCGGCGAGACTTTGGTCACTTCCAGCATGGTCGGCGCCAAATAGCTGAACACGCAGAACATCCCGGCAAACCCAATCGCGCCGATGGACAGGGCCATCCAAACTTGAGGCTTGGTGAAGGCGCGCAGTTCCTTGCGCGGGTCGCTGCGTTGTTCGTCATGGCGGTGCGGCACGAACTGCCAGACCAGGGCGATGGTGCACAGGGCGATCACGCTCACCAATGCAAAAGCCGAGCGCCAGCCCAGGTGTTGGCCGAGGAAGGTGGCGATGGGGTTGCCGAGCAGCATGGCCAGGGTCAGGCCCATCATCACGCGGGCCACGGCACCGGCGCGTTTGTCGTTGGGCACCATGCTCGAGGCGACTACGGCGGCGATGCCGAAGTAGGCGCCGTGGGGCAGGCCGCTGATAAAGCGGAAGGCCACCAGCGAGCCGAAGGTCGGGGTGAAGGCAGTGGCGAGGTTGCCCAGCGCATACAGGCCCATCAGCAACAGCAGCATATGTTTGCGCAGCAACTTGGCGCCGAGGATGGCCAGCAGTGGGGCGCCGACCATTACGCCGAGGGCGTAGGCGCTGATGGCGTGGCCGACTTGCGGTTCACTCAAATTCAGATTGTGGGCGATGTCGGGCATCAAGCCCATGATGGCGAATTCGCCGGTGCCGATCGCGAAGGCGCCCACGGCCATGGCCGCTTCCATTTTGGCGGCGCTGCGCGCGGGCAGCACATGCCCGGGTGTTTGCTGGATAGTCATGGGTAACTCTGGTTGGATGGAGCGCACGAAGGAGAACCGCCGATGCTACGCAAGCAGCGGCAAAGGTGTCTAGAACAGCGGTTTGCGTGAGAGTTCCAGGCCTGTGACCCCAGGTCGCGCCTGCCACCCTTGACATCGACCGGTTAAAAGCCGCGATTTAGAGCTGTCAATTGGCCAAACGGCGCATAAACGCCTTTTGCCGTGATATTCTGCGCGCCGTCCTGGTCTAGTCTCTCCTGGGTACGTACATCCGTATACGTCCCAGCGGTTGGCTGTCGCCCAGGTAGCTGAAGCCAATAATGATAAAAAGTCAGCGCAGAAGGGACATAAACAGTGAGGTCGATACGTCGGCCTTGTGTGCCCACCCTGCGGCCCTCTCGTGAATGTGCAAACCCCGCGGTGCGTTGCCTGGCGCAGCGTAATGGAGGGTTGCCCATGATCAGGGGCAGTAGGGCGGATGGCGTTTTATCATAGGTGCTACTGATGTTTAAAAAAGTAAACACTGCCCTGCTGGGGCTGGCTTTGTCGCTGGGGATCAGCTCCGTTCACGCGGAAGAGGCAAAGAAAGTCGATGTGCTGCTGATTGGCGGCGGCATCATGAGTGCAACCCTGGGTGTCTGGCTCAACGAGCTGGAGCCGGGCTGGTCGATGGAGATGGTCGAGCGCCTGGATGGCGTGGCCGAAGAAAGCTCCAACGGCTGGAACAACGCCGGTACCGGTCACTCGGCCCTGGCTGAGCTGAACTACACCCCGGAAGACAAGAACGGCAACGTTGAGATCCCGAAAGCGGTCGAGATCAACGAAGCGTTCCAGATTTCCCGTCAGTTCTGGTCCTGGCAGGTCCGCCAGGGTGTGCTGAAGGACCCGCGTTCGTTCATCAACACCACACCGCACATGAGCTTTGTGTGGGGCGATGACAACATCAAGTTCCTGAAAAAACGCTACGAAGCCCTGAAGGCCAGCCCGCTGTTCGCTGGCATGCAGTACTCCGAAGACCCGGCGCAGATCGCCAAGTGGGTTCCGCTGATGATGGAAGGGCGTGACCCGAACCAGAAAATCGCGGCCACCTGGAGCCCGCTGGGTACCGACATGAACTTCGGCGAGATCACCCGCCAGTTCGTCGCTCACTTGCAAACCACGCCTAAGTTCGACCTGAAACTGTCGAGCGAAGTACAGGACATCACCAAGAACGCTGACGGCTCGTGGCGTGTGAGCTACAAAAACCTGAAAGACGGCACCAAGACCGAAACCGACGCCAAGTTCGTGTTCATCGGCGCCGGCGGCGGTGCACTGCACCTGCTGCAGAAGTCGGGCATTCCTGAAGCCAAGGAATACGCTGGCTTCCCGGTAGGCGGCTCGTTCCTGGTGACCGATAACCCAACCGTTGCCGAGCAACACCTGGCCAAGGCCTACGGCAAGGCTTCGGTTGGCGCGCCACCGATGTCGGTTCCGCACCTGGACACCCGCGTGCTGGATGGCAAGCGCGTGATCCTGTTTGGCCCATTCGCGACCTTCTCGACCAAGTTCCTGAAAGAAGGCTCGTACCTGGACCTGCTGACCAGCACCACCACCCACAACATCTGGCCAATGACCAAAGTCGGTATTCGTGAATACCCACTGGTCGAGTACCTCGCTGGCCAACTGATGCTGTCCGATGACGACCGCTTCAAGGCGCTGCAAGAGTACTTCCCGAACGCCAAGCAATCTGACTGGCGCCTGTGGCAAGCCGGTCAGCGCGTGCAGATCATCAAGCGTGACGAGGAGCAAGGCGGCGTCCTGAAACTCGGCACCGAAGTGGTCAGCTCCGCCGACAACACCATCGCGGGCCTGTTGGGTGCATCGCCAGGCGCGTCCACTGCGGCTCCGATCATGCTGACCGTGCTGCAGAAAGTGTTCAAGGACAAGGTGGCGACTCCTGAGTGGCAGGCCAAACTGCACCAGATCGTACCGAGCTACGGCACCAAGCTGAACGACAGCCCGGAAGCGGTTGCCAAGGAATGGGCCTACACCGCCGAAGTCCTGCAACTGCCTACACCGCCTGTGATTCCGCAAGTGGCTGCACCCAAGGCTACCGAGGCTGCCAAACCTGCGGCTGAGCCGAGCAAGCCGGCGTCTGATCTGGCGCTGTAAGCCAGGCTGATGCGCAAAAGCCCGCTGAACCGGTAACGGTCAGCGGGCTTTTTCATGGCCGTGAGAACAGTTCAGCAACCTGACAGACGCCACCTGTTAAAAATACTCCAGGGCCAAGCAGGAGCGAGGCTGCAACAAGGGGGCATTTTTTACCAGTGTCAATGTTGGGCGCACGCGCCCGAGGGTTTTTTGTATGTGGCTACGTTATGCAGCATTGGCGGCCATGGTCGTCGCGGCATCCGGATGTGTGCAAGAGCGCGTCGTGCACGAGCGCAGGCCGGTGCAACGTGAGTATGTGGAAGTCATCGCGCCACAACCGCCGCCGGTGCAGGTGATCGAAGTCGAACCGCCCGTGCGCTACGGCTACGTCTGGTCGCGCGGTTACTGGCGCTGGGACGGCGGGCGTTATGTGGCTGTACATGGCCACTGGGAGCCGGTACGCGAAGGCTATCGCTATGTGCATCCGCATTGGGTGCAACGTAATGATGGGTATCACTGGCAAGGCGGTGGCTGGGTTCGCTGAGCCCTGGTTTCATCGGCAACTGGCGTTAAATCGGCTTCTGGGTGCCCAGGAGCCGAACCTCCCGCAGTAACGCTGCGCCGAGTTGATCGCTGCCCAGTTCCCGGTAGCCCACGGCCTTGATCTCGCCGTTCTCCTCCGCCTGGATGAGGATCACCGGGGTTTCCTTGCCGGTGGTTTCGTCGACATGCATTGCGTATTGGGGAATATCCAGCTTGATCGGCGTCCCCGCCGCCTGGCCTTTCACATTGATCAGGAAGGCAGCGCAGCCGTTATCCACATCCGCACTGGTGGCGGAGCGGCCACTGACGAAGCAGGTCTTTGGCAGATCGGGCCAGGAGATGGTGTCGGCCAGGGCGAGAGTGGGGGCCATGGCCAGGGCGGCGAGTAGAAGCGTGCGCACGTCGGTCTTTCTCTCGATCAAGGTGAAAACGGTTTGTACCAAAGCCCGCCCGCGGCCGCAACGCCAGGGTTCAGGCCAGCCGCTTCATGCCCGTGGTCTTGATCGCGTTGAGGTCGAAGGTTGCCGTGTATTCGCAACCGGCGGCGTGGGCGCAGCGCTCGATCAGGCAGTCTGCAAAGTCAGCCTTGTTCGCCACAAACTTGCGCAGCGCCTGCCAGATGATCTCCCCGTGCTCTACGGTCAATTCGCGGGTGCGCAGCAGCGTCTCCAGCACTATCACCACATCACTTTTGGCCGACTGGTAGCAGCTTTGCAATACCCACACCAACTCCACAATGGAGACCAGGCTGATAAAGCCCGGCGAGGCGGTGGTCAGTGATTCGATCAGCTCGGATGCCTTGGCGGATTGAACGGGATCATCCTGGGTGACGTAGCGCACCAGCACATTGGTATCCAGCCCGATCATCCGGCTTTGGCCCCCTGCGCTGCGATGGCTTGGTTCATCTCTTCGATGGAGATGGTCCTGGCGGGCGTGCGGATCAACCCTTTGAGGTCATGCACCGTTTTGCTTGCGGCAATGATGGAAAACTGCCCATCTTCCATTTCTACGAATTCAACCCGATCACCTGTTTCCAGGCCGAGGGCGGTCCTGACCTGGACAGGAATGGTGATTTGACCTTTTGACGTCAGTGTAGCGATAGCCATGTTGTAGATCTCCATCTTGATATTCCTTACCTTAGTGTAAGGAATGACAGAGGACAATATCCGTTGGTCCATAGGGTGCTCATCTGGTGTGGGTTAGTTGGAACAGGTAAAACACTAGTCCGAACTGTCCACGCCCGCTGGGCTTAAAGAGATACAAACCATGACCGACCGCCGCCTCATCATCCCTTCCTCCATGCACCCCATTGTCGAGCGCGCCGGCTACGTGCCTGCGGTCAAGGTTGGCAAGACGTTGTACTGCGCCGGGCAGGTCGGGCGTACGGCTGGATTGGCAGTGATCGAGGACCCCGAGGCGCAATTCGTCGCGGCCTGGGACAATCTGCGGCAGGTGCTGGAAGAGGGCGGTTGCACGTTCGAGGATGTGGTGGACATGACCACTTATCATGTGGACATGCGCCAGCACATGGCGGTTTTCCGTGAAGTGAAAAACCGTCTGTTTCCACGTGGGCATTGCGCCTGGACCACAATCGGGGTGTCCGAACTGGCGCACCCCGGCCTGCTGGTGGAAATCAAGTGTGTGGCGGTACAGCGCTAGCTTATTGCACCACGCGGTAGCACGGCACGTACGCCGCGCCGCCCGGCAACTTCATGCGGTGCTGGGCGACGAAGGCCTGTAGCAACTCGTCCAGCGGTTTCATGATGGCCGGGTCGCCGTGGATCTCATACGGGCCGTTCTGCTCGATCAGGCGGATGCCCTTGTCCTTCACATTACCCGCCACGATCCCCGAGAACGCACGGCGCAGGTTGGCGGCGAGTTCATGGGGCGGCAGGGCGTGGCTCAATTGCAGGCTGGCCATGTTCTCGTGGGTGGGGTCGAACGGGCGCTGGAAGCCTTCGTCGATCTTCAACAACCAGTTGAAATGAAACGCGTCGTTGCGCTCGCGGCGGAACTGCTTCACCGCCTTGAGGCCGGCAGTCATCTGGCGTGCCACTTCCGCCGGGTCATCAATGATGATCTGGTAGTGCGCCTGGGCCGCTTCGCCCAAGGTGGCGCCGACGAAGGCATGCAGTTGTTGCAGGTACGGCGCGGCGTGTTTCGGCCCGGTGAGGATGACCGGGAACGGCAGGTCACGGTTGTCCGGGTGCATCAGGATGCCCAGCAGGTACAGGAACTCCTCTGCTGTACCGGCACCGCCCGGGAAGATGATGATGCCGTGGCCGACGCGCACGAAGGCTTCCAGGCGTTTCTCGATGTCCGGCAAAATCACCAGCTCGTTGACGATGGGGTTCGGCGCCTCGGCCGCGATGATGCCCGGCTCGGTGAGGCCCAGGTAGCGCCCGCCGGTAATCCGCTGCTTGGCGTGGGAAATGGTCGCGCCTTTCATCGGACCTTTCATCACGCCAGGGCCGCAACCGGTGCACACGTCAAGGCTGCGCAGGCCCAGCTCGTGGCCGACCTTCTTGGTGTATTTGTATTCTTCGGTATTGATCGAGTGCCCGCCCCAGCACACCACGATCTTCGGTTCGACACCCGGGCGCAGCGTGCGCGCGTTGCGCAGCAGGTGGAACACATAGTCGGTGATGCCCTGGGAGTTGCTCAGGTCGATACGCTGGCTGTCCAGCTCGTTCTCGGTGTAGACGATGTCGCGCAGGGCGCTGAACAGCATCTCGCGGGTGCTGGCGATCATTTCGCCATCGACGAAGGCGTCGGCCGGAGCATTCAGCAGTTCAAGGCGCACACCGCGGTCCTGCTGGTGGATGCGTACTTCAAAATCCTTGTAGGCGTCGAGGATGGTCTTGGCGTTGTCGATATGCGCGCCGGTGTTGAGGATCGCCAGGGCGCATTGGCGGAACAGGGTGTAGATGCTGCCGGTGCCGGCTTCGCTCAGTTGCTGGACTTCACGTTGAGACAGGGTTTCGAGGCTGCCCTTGGGGCTGACGGAGGCATTGATGACTTGACGTTGGGGCATTCTGATTCCTTGAAAGCGCAGCCACCGCACCTGCAAGGGGCCGCGATGGCTTGAGAATGATGGGCGCCGAATTCGGTCGCACGAGACGGTTATTTACCTCAGGCGCAAGGCCGAGCGCAAATACCGTCCAGCACCATCATGCCGCAGAACTCACTGAATCAGCTTCCAGTTTTTGTAGAAAACCCGACGCAGGGTAAAGGCCATCCCGGCAAACCCAGCGATTACGGCATTGAGCACCCGGGGGATCGGCGTGGGCCGCACGATATCGATAAACAGGCAGTAACGCTTGGCGTCGTTTTTGTTGAAAGACGCGTGCATCAAGGTGTCATCGAAGATAAACAGCGGGTCGTCGTGCCAGTAGTGTTTGTGCTGGCCCACCTGGATGTAGACGCCCTCGTGATGCGGTGCCGGGGCCATGTTGTAGAGCACGCGGAACATCATGCGCAGCGGGCCGAAGTGGAAGGAGGTCGAGCGGTTTTCATTGAACACCGACACACCGATGGTCTTCACGAACGGCAGTTTCTCGCGCAGCTTCGGAATGTCCAGGGTGGTCTCGATGGGCTGGCCGTACCACTGGAAGAACAACATGCCGCGTTTCTTCTCGGCCATGCGCTCATCCAGGTAACCGATGATTTCGTCCTTGTGGGCCATGGCATCGTTGATCACCTGTTGCAGGTCTTCACGCCAGGCGGGTGGCAGGTCGGCCATGGTGTAGACGTGGTGGTTAGGCGAACTCAACAGGTCGAACAGGGTGTTGAACGGGGCCAGCAGCCAGGTGTTGCGGCCACTGCCGATAAAATACTTTTTGATCGTCGTGCGGTCGTACAGCCCATTGCGCAAAAAGTCATAGACCCCACACACCAGCACCAGGCCCAGGAACACCAGGGTGGTGACCGGGAAGCAATAAATAACCAGCAGCACGCCGATGACCCAGGCGGCCGAGACTATTTTCTTGCGGATGACACTCGCACTCATGAAGCTCAACTCCAGCGGGGGAAGGTGCACGAGTTCCAGCCCTCAGGGCATCGCTAGATGTGAAGGCGTGAAACATTATGAAACAATCTCCTTATGATAGGGCTTTCCCCCGCCGCCAGGCGTTTTAAATATTGCGAAATTGTGAAGGCTTTACACAGTTTTTAACCCCGGCGGCGCTGTGTGGATTGGATTTTGTAAACGGAAGATTTGCGACTATCGTGACGCTTCGGTTTTTTGGACGTCATAGACCGGTACGATTTAAGTTGAATGGCCACCACTGGCCTTCGGCACCTTGGAAGAGGCAGAAATTTTATGATCATCAAACCGCGGGTTCGTGGCTTCATCTGTGTGACCGCTCACCCTGTTGGCTGTGAAGCGAACGTCAAGGAACAGATCGACTACGTGACCCAACACGGCGTCATCGAAGGCGGCCCGAAAAAGGTGCTGGTCCTCGGTGCTTCCACCGGCTACGGCCTGGCCGCGCGCATCAGTGCCGCGTTTGGTTGTGGCGCCGACACCCTGGGCGTGTTTTTTGAGAAAGACGGCGAAGAAGGCAAGCTGAGTTCCGCCGGCTGGTACAACAGCGCCGCGTTCGAGAAGTTTGCCGTCGAAAAAGGCCTGTACGCCAAGAGCATCAACGGCGACGCGTTCTCCGACGAGATCAAGCGCCTGACCATCGACACCATCAAGAAAGACCTTGGCAAGATCGACCTGGTCGTCTACAGCCTGGCCGCGCCTCGCCGTACCGACCCGCAAGGCGTGGTGCACAACTCCACCCTCAAGCCGATCGGCAAGGCCGTGACCCTGCGCGGCATCAACACCGACAAAGGCGTGGTGGTCGACACCACCCTGGAGCCTGCGACCCAGGAAGAAATCGACGGCACCGTCAAAGTGATGGGTGGCGAAGACTGGCAGCTGTGGATCGACGCCCTGCGTGACGCCGACGTCCTGGCCGAAGGCGCCAAGACCACTGCGTTCACCTACCTTGGCGAGAAGCTGACCCAGGACATCTACTGGAACGGCTCCATCGGCGAAGCCAAGAAAGACCTCGACAAGAAAGTCCTGACCCTGCGCGACAACCTCGCCGCGCTCAAGGGCGACGCCCGTGTGTCGGTGCTCAAGGCCGTGGTCACCCAGGCCAGCTCCGCTATCCCGATCATGCCGCTGTACCTGTCGCTGCTGTTCAAAGTGATGAAAGAACAGGGCACCCACGAAGGTTGCATCGAGCAGGTCTATGGCCTGTTCAAGGACAGCCTGTACGGCAAAGAGCCGAAGCTCGACGCCGACGGCCGCCTGCGTGCCGACCTGGCCGAACTGGAACCGAAAGTCCAGGACGCCGTGGCGGCCCTGTGGAACCAGGTCACCGACGAAAACGTCAACGAGATCAGCGATTTCGCCGGCTACAAGGCGGAGTTCCTGCGTTTGTTCGGCTTTGAAATCGACGGCGTGGACTACGAGGCTGACGTGAATCCGACCGTTAAGATCAACGGCCTGATTCAGGCGTGAGTGATCCGGTTTGAAAAGACGGCCCTTCGGGGCCGTTTTTTATGGCCGGTGAAAAAGGCTGCCTTCAGAACCCCCTTACACATTTTTGAGCAGCGCCCGATCGCGCCGATATGCCAGACTCCAGCCGCTATCACATTCAGGCTAACGGAGGATCTGATGACGATTCGTGCAGTGGTTTTTGATTTCGGCGGTGTCCTGTTCGACTGGAGCCCGCAGCACCTGTACCGCAAGCTGATTGCCGACGAGCATGAGCGGCAATGGTTCCTCGATAACATCTGCACGCAGGCCTGGAACACCGAGCAGGACGCCGGTCGCTCCCTGGCCGATGGCACCCGCAGCCTGATCGAACAATACCCGCATCATGAGCGCTTGATTCAATCCTATTACGACCGTTGGCACGAGATGCTGCGAGGGCCGTTGCCGGAGGGCGTGGCGATCCTCGAAGCATTGCACCGAGCCAATATGCCGTTGTTCGGGCTTACCAACTGGTCGGCTGAGACGTTTCCCTATGCGCGGGCCAACTACCCGTTCCTGCGGTGCTTTCGCGACATCGTGGTGTCCGGCGAGTTGAAACTGATCAAGCCGGACGCCGCGATCTACCACGCCAGCCTCAGCCAGGTACGGGCCCAGTTGCCGGATATCCAGCCCTCTGAAGTGGTGTTTATCGATGACGTGGCCGGCAATATCGAAGCAGCCATCGCCCTCGGTTGGCAGGGCATTCACCATGTGTCTGCCGCGCGCACGGCCGCGCAGTTGCGTGAGTTGGGCGTGGGCTTCTAGCGCGCCCACTTTTCCATGGCGAAATCCACGAAGGCGCGTAGCTTGGGCAGGCGATAACGGTCCTGGCCGTAGAGCAGATGCATGGGGCGGCTGGGCAGTCGATAGGTGGTCAACAAGGCCACCAGTTTGCCGCTTTCCAGGTCCGGTTGTACCAGGGCATCTGCCAGCATGATGATACCCATGCCGTTGACGGCCGCCTGGCGCAAGCCTTGCGAGCTGTTGATGGTCAATGAGCCGGACACCGGCACTTCCACCTCGCCGCTATCGTCGGTCATGCGCCAGAGTTTTTCGGTGTCGCGCCAATTGTCATTGGCCGGGTAGGCGAACGCCAGGCAGTCATGCTGCCTGAGGTCCTCGGGTTTCGAAGGCGTGCCGCGTCGCGCCAGGTACGCAGGTGACGCGCAGAGGGTGAGGGTGTAGTCCTGCATTGGCCGGGCGATCAGGCTCGATGTTTCCAGTTCGCCCAGACGTATCGCCACGTCGAAGCCGCTGTCGACCAAATCCATCCGCTCGTTGCTCAGCACCACGTACAGGTTGATCAGCGGGTAGCGCCGGGAAAACTCGCTCAAGGCCGGTGTAAGGCGTTCGGTGCCGAATACGGGCGGGGCAGTGATACGCAGGGTGCCTTTGGGGATGTCACTGTTTGCGAGCTCGGCAAGCTGTTCGGAGTCAGCCACCAAGCCCAGCACTTCCAGGCAGCGCTGGTAATACTGCCCACCGAATTCCGTGAGGCTCTGTTTGCGCGTGGTGCGCTTGAGCAGGCTGACACCCAGGCGTTGCTCCAGCGCGCGCAGGTGGTTGCCGACCATGGTGGTCGACATCCCGCAGGCGTGGGCCGCCGCCGTCATGCTGCCAGCCTCGACCACTTTCACATACACCGACATCGCTTGGAACAGGTCCATTATCAAGTCCTGATTTAAAGTTATTGCAGGAATGTGCAGTTTGTCCAGCTCAGGTGGCTAACGATACTGAAGCCATCCCAACGATGCACTGGAGCCCGCACCATGACCGCCGCCTGCTTGATGACCACCTACCAACCCCTGGCCCTGAGCTTTACCCGCGGCCTGGGCACGCGCCTGTGGGACCAGCAGGGCCGCGAATACCTTGATGCGGTGGCCGGTGTGGCGGTGACCAATGTCGGCCACTCGCACCCCAGGTTAGTGACGGCCATCAGCGAACAGGCCGGGCTGTTGCTGCACACCTCCAACCTCTACAGCATCGACTGGCAACAACGGCTGGCCCAGCGCCTGGCCCAACTGTCTGGCCTGGACCGGGCGTTCTTCAACAACTCTGGCGCCGAAGCCAACGAAACCGCGCTGAAACTGGCGCGGCTGCATGGCTGGAAAAAGGGTATTGAAGAGCCGTTGGTGGTGGTGATGGAAAACGCCTTTCATGGCCGTACGCTCGGCACCATGGCTGCCAGTGATGGGCCTTCGGTACGCCTGGGTTTCCAGCGGTTGCCGGGGGACTTTCTCAAGGTGGGCTTTGGCGATCTGGCTGCGCTTGAAGCCATCACCCAGACGTTTGGTGCGCGTATCGCCGCAGTCCTGCTGGAACCGATCCAGGGTGAAAGCGGCGTACTGCCGGCACCGCCGGGCTACCTGAAAGCCCTGCGTGATCACTGCACCCGCCATGGCTGGCTGATGATGCTCGATGAAATCCAGACCGGCATTGGCCGCACCGGCGCCTGGTTTGCTTTCCAGCATGAAGGCATCGTCCCGGATGTGATGACCCTGGCCAAGGGCCTCGGCAACGGCGTACCCATCGGCGCCTGCCTGGCGCGGGCTGGTGTGGCCGAGCTGTTCACGCCGGGCAGTCACGGCAGCACCTTCGGCGGCAACCCGTTGGCTTGTCGGGTCGGCTGCACGGTGCTGGACATCATCGAAGAACAAGGCTTGCTGCAGAACGCGGCGCAACAGGGCGAGCGCTTGCTGGCGCGGTTGCGGGTGGAATTGGGTGAGCACCCGCACGTCCTGGCGATTCGGGGGCAGGGGTTGATGATCGGGATCGAGCTGGCGAGTCCTTATCGTGACCTGGCCCAGCGCGCGGCCCAGGAACACGGCCTGTTGATCAACGTGACGCGGGGTAAGATCATTCGGCTGCTGCCGCCGCTGACCCTGGATGCCAAGGAGGTCGAGATGATCGTGCGGGCCATTACCCGGTTACTGGATCAGGCCCATTGAGCCATTCCTGGTTCAGGGTTTCGGTATCGCCCAAATACTCCAGCAACCAGGCCATGGCCGGGGACAGCTTGTCCTGTGCCCACGCCACACATGACGGGCTGGCCGGAAACGGCCGGCTCAATTGCAGCGCCACCAATTCCCCGCGTTCGATCCACGGCAGCACCTGATGCGCCGGCGCCATGCCGACGCACAGGCCGTCACGCAGGCAATCGAGGGCCGATGACCAGTTCGGTACCACCAGCCGACGCTGGTTATCCAGGGTCCAGGTGTCGCGCTTGGGCAGGTTGCGGGAGGTGTCGGTCATGCACAACGAGGCGAAGGGCCGCAGTTGATCGTCACTCAGCAAGCCTTCGACGCTGGCCAGCGGGTGGCGCGCGCTGACCACACACAGCCAATTCAACAAACCCATGTCGCGAAAGGTGAAGCGGCTGGCCACCGGCACCGCGCTGGTGGCGCCGATCACAATGTCGGTGCGCTCATCCGCCAGGGCATCCCACACGCCGTTGTACACCTCGTACTCCAGCAACAGCTCGACTTCAGGAAACTGCCGATAGAAATCAATGACCAACTGCCGGCAGCGCTGGGGTTTGACGATGGAATCCACCGCCACCTTCAACTGGCCACTCCAGCCGTTGGCCACTTGCTGGCAAAGGCGTCGGGTGCCGAGCATTTTTTTCATCACGCCGCGGGCTTCGTCGATAAACAGCCGGCCGGCTGGCGTGAGCTCGACGTCCCGGTGGCGCCGCACAAACAACGGCACCGCCAGCCATTCCTCGATCTGGCGCACCGTATAGCTGATGGCCGACGGCACCCGGTGCAGTTCCTGGGCAGCGGCGCTGAAGCTGCCATGTCGCGCTACTGCATCGACAACGTCCAGCGAATATTCAGACCACATAAGGGCTGCCTTCAAATTTATTGATAGAAATGTCCAATTATTATCGCTTCACACCAAAACTGTCAGCTTCATAATGGGCGGCAGTCAGCAAATAGTTTGATGGCAGGATTAACAAGGCTTCAATGAAAAATTCTTTTGGTTTCACTTGGTATCTGGCGGGGCTGAGCATGCTCGGTTATCTCGCCATGGACATGTATTTGCCGGCGTTCGGCGCCATGGGCGAGCAATTGCAGATTGGCGCCGGTGCAGTGGGCGCCAGCTTGAGTATTTTCCTCGCCGGCTTTGCGGTCGGGCAGTTGTTGTGGGGGCCGTTGTCCGACCGCCTGGGGCGCAAGCCGATCCTGCTCGCCGGGTTGAGCCTGTTTGTGCTCGGTTGTGCGGGCATGTTCTGGGTAGAAACCGCACCGCAACTGCTGGCATTGCGTTTTATCCAGGCCATTGGCGTGTGCGCCGCCGCCGTCAGCTGGCAGGCGCTGGTGATCGACCGCTACCCAGCCGACAAGGCTCACCGCGTGTTCGCCAGCATCATGCCGCTGATGTCGTTGTCGCCGGCTTTAGCGCCGCTGTTGGGCGCGATGGTGCTGAATCACTTCGGCTGGCAGGCGATCTTCGGCGTACTGCTGGGGGTGTCGTTATTGTTGCTGTTGCCGACGTTGTTCCTGCGCACTGCGCAGGAACCTCAGGAAGCAAAGGGCGAACCTTCGCGCCTGGGTTATGGACAGTTACTGACATCTCGCGTGTTCACCGGCAATGTCATGATTTTTGCCGCGTGCTCGGCCAGTTTCTTCGCCTGGCTGACGGCGTCGCCCTTCATCCTGGGCGGCATGGGCTACAGCCCGAATGACATCGGCCTGAGCTACGTGCTCCCCACTTTGGCGTTCCTGGTCGGCGGTTACAGCTGCCGCAGCGCCTTGCAGCACTTCCAGGGCAAGACGCTGTTGCCGTGGCTGCTGCTGGCGTATTGCATCAGCATGGTGGCGTTGTACCTGGTCGCGACCTTGACCGTGCCGAGCCTTACCACCTTGCTGATTCCGTTCTGCCTGATGGCGCTGTGCAACGGTGCAAGTTACCCCATCGTCGTGGCGAATGCGCTGATGCCGTTTGCGCAAAACTCCGGCAAGGCGGCGGCGCTGCAAAATACGCTGCAATTGGGCCTGTGCTTTCTCAGCAGCTTGTTGGTGTCATCGATGATCGATGAGCCACTGCTGATTACTGTGATCGTGATGTTGGCGACCGCGCCGTTGGCCGTGTTGGGGTA
The DNA here is from genome assembly GCF_055380095.1 of Pseudomonas allii. Taxonomy (NCBI): domain Bacteria; kingdom Pseudomonadati; phylum Pseudomonadota; class Gammaproteobacteria; order Pseudomonadales; family Pseudomonadaceae; genus Pseudomonas; species Pseudomonas allii. Next base: position 1,793,774 of record NZ_AP039450.1, read on the forward strand.
CTGGCTGGCGCGACCCAAGGCGGAAAATTCGGAACTGGCCAGCGCTTGAACTGACAATACGCTGAAAAATGTGGGAGGGGGCTTGCTCCCGATGGCGGAGTGTCAGTACTCGATGTGCTGGCTGACCGATTGCTATCGGGAGCAAGCCCCCTCCCACAGTTTGATTGGGTTTCTTCAGTTAGAACGTTACTTCCAGGTTCACCGTCGGCGTTGATGTGCGGCTGCCCCGGCCGCCATCCACGCCGAACTTGTTATGCCAATACTCGTAACCCACTCCCAGGTACAGGTTCGGCTTGACGCTTTTGCCCGGTCGCACCGCCACCATCAGCGCGGTGCGCATCAGGGCTTCTGGCGCGGTGTCGCGGCCGTGATAGTCCTCGCCTTTTTCCCCGACATAATTGATGAATCCCTGGAATTTAGCCGCGTGGTTGGCGATCTCGAACGGGCGCATCCACGTCAGGTTGAGCATGTAGGTGTCGTCGAACGTGTGGTTCGACTCCTGCGCGCCGGGGATGCCGGTGTGGTTCCTTTCCTTGTAGTACAGCAGGCTCAGGTCCAGCACGCCGACGGTGTTGAACTTCAAGGTCGGGCCGATCACCAGGGCGCGTTTTTTCGCTGAGGCGAAGTTGTTGTTGCGGTTGGCATCGAAACCCAACGTCAGCGCGTAATCCTTGACCAGGCCGGTGCCCAGCGGCACATCGAACACCCGCGATGCATACAACTGGTGGCGGTACACCGCATACACCTCACTCCCGCCATGGTCCGTACCCTTGCGCGGGTCGCGGCTGTCGGACAGGAACACATCGAGGTTTAGGAAATTGCTGCCATACCGGTAGCCGCTGGCGTGGGTGAAGCTGTAGATGCGCTTGCTGAATTCATCGGGGTTGTTTGGGTTGGTGAACTGCTGACCGTAGCGAAACCCTACGCTGTTGTTCATCCATTCCACCGCGACGGCCTCCCCGCCGCCGAGGAGGGTGAGTGCGACGGTTGCGCCCTGTAGTGCCTTTTTCATTGTTATGGGTCCTTTGGCGTTCTAGCTCATCACGGCCGAATTGTTTTTGTAACGCCGATGGAGGGTAACTTGTTCGATTGATTGTATACAACTCTATGGACATACAGTCCAAACATTGCATACAGTGGCCGCACAACAAAAACAGAGAACCCCTCACCATGACTATCCCGAAGGCGTCACCGCAGCGGCCAGAAGATGAGAATCTCGGCGTCGCCGCCAACATGGCTTACGGCCTGCAACATGTGCTCACCATGTACGGCGGCATCGTCGCGGTACCGTTGATCGTCGGCCAGGCGGCGGGTTTGTCGCCGGCGGATATCGGCCTGTTGATCGCCGCTTCGTTGTTTGCCGGTGGCCTGGCCACGCTGTTGCAGACTCTGGGCCTGCCGTTTTTCGGCTGCCAGTTGCCGCTGGTGCAGGGCGTGTCGTTCGCCGGTGTGGCAACCATGGTGGCGATTGTCGGCAGTGATGGCGCCGGTGGTGTACCGGCGATTCTCGGCGCGGTGATGGCCGCGTCGTTTATTGGTTTATTGATAACCCCGGTGTTTTCGCGGATCACCAAGTTTTTCCCGCCGTTGGTGACGGGCATTGTGATCACCACCATCGGCCTGACCCTGATGCCCGTTGCGGCGCGCTGGGCCATGGGCGGCAACAGCCGCGCTGCGGATTTCGGTAGCATGTCCAATATCGGCCTGGCGGCGTTGACCCTGGTACTGGTGTTGCTGCTGAGCAAGATCGGCAGCGCGACCATCTCGCGTCTGTCGATCCTGCTGGCGATGGTGATCGGCACCGTGATTGCGGTGTTCCTCGGCATGGCCGACTTCTCCGGGGTGACCCAGGGGCCGATGTTCGGTTTCCCCACACCCTTCCATTTCGGGATGCCCACCTTTCACGTGGCCGCGATCATTTCCATGTGCATCGTGGTGATGGTGACCCTGGTCGAGACCTCGGCGGATATCCTGGCGGTGGGTGAAATCATCGACACCAAGGTCGACTCCAAACGCCTGGGCAACGGCCTGCGCGCCGACATGCTGTCGAGTATGTTTGCGCCGATCTTCGGTTCGTTCACCCAAAGCGCCTTCGCCCAGAACGTCGGGCTGGTGGCGGTGACCGGGGTCAAGAGCCGCTTCGTGGTGGCGACGGGCGGGTTGTTCCTGGTGGTCCTCGGCTTGTTGCCCTTCATGGGCCGGGTCATCGCGGCGGTGCCCACTTCAGTGCTGGGCGGGGCCGGGATTGTGCTGTTCGGTACCGTGGCGGCCAGTGGTATCCGCACCTTGTCCAAGGTCGATTACCGCAACAACATGAACCTGATCATCGTGGCCACTTCCATCGGTTTTGGCATGATCCCGATTGCGGCGCCGAGCTTCTATGATCACTTCCCGAGTTGGTTCGCGACCATTTTCCACTCGGGGATCAGTTCGTCGGCAATCATGGCGATCCTGCTTAACCTGGCGTTCAACCATTTCACCGCCGGTAACTCGGACCAGCAGTCGGTATTTGTGGCGGGGACCGAGCGCAGCTTGTGCTTTCGCGATGTGTCGGAACTGCGCGATGGGGATTACTTCAAGGGCGGCAAGTTGTTTGATGCGCAGGGCAGGGAAATCCCGTTGGTGGCGGAAGTGTCGAAGAAGGCCGCAAAGCCTCAAACCACTGAGGTCTGAATGTGGGAGGGGGCTTGCCCCCGATAGCGGTGTGTCAGCAACCAATCACTTAGCTGATCCACCGTCATCGGGGGCAAGCCCCCTCCCACAATTGGAATGCATCCAGCTTGAGCATTCAGCCGGCCTTGAGCTCTTTGTATTTTGCTGAACACACCTCATCCAGAAACTTCACCACAGTCCCCATGCACGCCTGGCGTTCTTCCACATGGGGCATGTGGCTGGAGTCTTCAAACAGCGCCCAGCGCACATCGGCGATTTCATCCAGGAACGGCTTGACCACCAGCGGCGTGGCCTCGTCGTGCCGGCCTGAGATCACCAGGGTCGGTACGTTGATCGCCGACAGGCGGCCAGTGGATTTCCAGTCTTTCAAACTGCCGATCACATGGAACTCGGTCGGGCCGCTCATGGCGTGGTACACCGTCGGGTCTGCATCGACCGCGGCGAAGGTGCGCGCCACTTCCTCGGGCCACGGGATGACCCGGCACACGTGATGGTCATAGAACACCCGCGACGCGGCGAGGTATTCCGGGTCCTGATAGTTGCCGGCGGTTTCGTGCTTGAGCAGGGTTTCGTGCACGCCTTCAGGCAATAATTTGCGCAGGCGGTTGGCTTCGCTGACCCAGGTGCGCATGCACGTCGGCGAGTTGGCCGGGATGAACGCACGCAGGCCCTTGGGTTGCAGGATCGCGTGTTCACTGCCGAGCATGCCGCCCCAGGACTGACCGAGGATCGCGTAGTTATCGCTGATCTGCAGGTGGTCCAGCAGGTTGTTCAGCTCTTCGAGAAACAGGCCTACGGTCCAGAAGGATGGATCTTTGTCGGGCAGATGAGTGGAGCGGCCGTTGCCCAGTTGGTCGTAGTGGATTACGGCGTGGCCGCTGGCGGCGACATCCTTGAACGCGTCAACGTAATCGTGGGTGCATCCGGGGCCGCCGTGGATAACCACGAGGGGCGTGCGACCGCTGGAGAGGTCACCGGTGACGCGGTACCAGGTTTGGTAGGCGCCAAACGCCGCATACCCTTCGCGGATTTTTTCGATGAATTCCATTTCGTGCCCTGCTCTGAAAAAAGGATCGGGGACACGATAATGGGTGAAAGAAATTTAAGTAACTAGCAAAACAGCTAGGTTTTGCCCGGCGGTCAATCGTCGAGCAGGCGGTAATGGGTGGCGCGCACCACCGCTTGCACGCGGTTCTTGGCCCCCAGCTTGTGCATGGCCGAGGCCAGGTGCAGGGTGACCACCGCCAGGGAACGGCTCAGTTGTGTGGCAATTTCGGCCGCAGTCATGCCGTCGGCGGCCCATTTGAGGCACTCGCGTTCGCGTTTGGTCAGGTGAATGTGCGGGTAAGTGCGCAGCTCTTTGCTGAACAGCGGGTAGGCCGCTTCCTGCAAGGCATGGGAAATCAGGCCGAAGTCCGACAGGGTCTGCTGCGCATCCTGCAGCACGTTGCGAGCACTGCCGGTACGCAGCCCGGTCAGCGAGGCAAAACCACCACGGGGCAAGTGGATCGGCACACTGACACCGCAGGTCAATTGCTGGTCATGCAGGTAGGATGAAACCGGCGCGTGGCAGGGATCGATGATCTTTTGCAGCGGGGTGTCGGCCTTGACGTCGTAGGACCACACGAACGGCGACACCCGGCTCAGGGCCAGATGTTGTACCGGGTCGATCTGGTAGAACCCTTCGCTGCACCACAAGGCGTGCCAGTCCGGCGGGGTGTTGCGCAGTTGCAGCACCGAAGGGGTGATCAATGCACCATCCTGGTCGATCGGCACCGGGGTGTAGTCGTACACCAAGGCGTCGAAGCCCAGTTGCTGGGCGAGGATAAAGGTGTTGTCCATCTGCTCGTCCAGGCTCCTGCCCGGCATCAGACGGTGATTTAAGGCAGTCAGCTTGGCCAGCATCCGTTCTGCTCCCGATTTCATTTGAATCTCGACTTGCTGCAAGTAGAATGCCACGCCCCGGCGAAGGACTGCCAGGCCAAACCTATAAGAAATGCTAGGTTATGGACGCGCGGCATCCTCGGTAGTGTTGGCCTGATATACGGCCCGCTACCTGCCAGGCCGACACTACACAAGGAATGTATGCATGTGGCGTGAAATTGCCCCCGACCAGCAGTACAACGTGCACGTCGACGGCCATAACCTCGTGGTCTACAGCTTTGGCGACGGCGATGAGGTGCTGCTGTGCCTCAACGGCGGGCCGGGCCTGCCGTGTGACTACTTGCGCGACGCCCATGGCTGGCTCAAGGACCATAACCTGCGAGTGGTTGCATTCGACCAGCTTGGCACGGGCGCATCAGCCAGACCCACCGATGTCTCACTGTGGGAAATCCGCCGTTATGTCGAAGAAGTCGAAACCGTGCGTCAGGCCCTGGATCTGGGCCGTGTGCATCTGCTCGGGCATTCCTGGGGCGGCTGGCTCGGTATCGAATACGCCATCCATTACCCCGACGCACTGAAAAGCCTGATCCTCGAAAACACCGTCGGCGACATTCCGCACCTGTCCCAGGAGCTGGAGCGCCTGCGCGGCGCCCTCGGCAGTGAAACCGTGGCCATGATGCAACGCCACGAGGCCATGGGCACCCTCGATCACCCCCAGTACCAGGCGGCGATCACCCTGCTCAATTATCGCCACGTGTGCCGCCTCGACGAATGGCCCGAACCGGTCAAGCGCTCCCTCGGCGACTGGAACATGGGCCCCTACGAAACCATGCAGGGCCCCAACGAATTCCTCTACATCGGCAACCTCAAGGACTGGAACCGCATCCCCGAGATGGCCGAATTCAAGATGCCGATCCTGATCACCACCGGCCAGCACGACGAACTCACCCCGGCCTGCGCCATGCGCATGAAAATGGCGGCCCGACACGCCGAATTGCATGTGTTCCCCAACAGCAGCCACATGCCTTTCTACGAGGAGCCCCAGGCGTATTTCCCGCTGCTGCTGGACTTCCTTGCACGTCACCGAGGCTGACGGATGAACCTGGCGCGCTACCGCTTCGTACTGTCCCGGCCGCTGCAGTTGCTGCCGGTGCTGTTTGGCATCAGCCTGATCACTTTCGTGCTGGTGCGCTCGATCCCCGGCGACCCGGCGCGTGCGCTGCTGGGCTCGCGCAGCACACCGGATGCCTTGCTGAAGATCCGCGCCCAGTACGGCCTCGACCAGCCGTTGTGGCTGCAATATTTCTACTTCCTCAAGAACCTGCTCAAGGGCGACCTCGGCCAATCGCTGCTGTACAAGGTCGACGCCCTCAAGCTGATTGTCACGCGCATCGAGCCTACCCTGGTGCTGGTGCTGGGCAGCGTGGTGCTGGCGCTGCTGATCGCGGTGCCGTTGGCGACCTGGGCCGCGCGCAACAAGGGCGGCTGGGCGGATAACCTGATCCGCGTGTTCACCACGGTTGGCCTGGGCATGCCGGCGTTCTGGCTGGGCTTGATGCTGATCCTGTTGTTGAGTGTGCAATGGGGCTTGTTTCCGGTGTCCGGCTACGGCCGCACCTGGCTGGACAAGGCGCATCACATGGTGCTGCCGTGCCTGACGATTGCCCTGGCGCTGTCGGCGGTGCTGGTGCGCAACCTGCGGGCGAGCATGCTGATGGAGTTGCAGGCTGATCACGTGACCGCCGCCCGCGCCCGTGGGCTGTCGGAAGCCGCCGTGTTTCGCCGGCATGTACTGCCCAACTCCCTGGTGCCGGCGGTCAACCTGCTGGCGGTGAACATCGGCTGGCTGATCAGCGGCACGGTGGTGATCGAGAGCCTGTTCGCCATCCCCGGTATCGGCCAATTGCTGGTGCGTGGGATCTTCACTCGCGACTACATGGTGGTGCAGGGCGTGGCCATGGTGCTGGCCTGTGCGACGGTGGTGGTCAACTTCGTCGCTGACGTGGTGACGGTGGCCCTCGACCCACGGGTGAAGATGCAATGAGCAGCCGCCCGTTGATGGCCCCGTGGCGCATGCGCCTGCGCTTCGGTTTTCGCAATGGCCGGCTGACAGCGGCGTGGGGCTTGTTAATCCTGCTGGTGTGGCTGGTGCTTGCACTGTTTGCGCCGTGGATTGCGCCGTATGACCCGATTGCGCAGAACACCGATTTCAGTTTGCTCGGTCCGAGCCTTGCACATCCGTTTGGTACGGATAACTACGGCAGGGACATCCTTTCGAGGGTTATCTGGGGCGCGCGCATCGACCTGCAACTGGCGATTGTCGGGGTGATCTTCCCCTTCATGATCGGCACCTTCATCGGTGCGGTCTCGGGCTATATCGGCGGGCGTTTCGACAGTTTTTGCATGCGCGTGATCGACGTGATCCTGGCGTTTCCGTTCCTGGTGCTGATGCTGGCGATCATGGCGATCCTCGGGCCGGGCTTGAAGAGTTTCTACATCGCCATGGCGCTGGTCGGCTGGGTGTCGTATGCGCGGCTGATCCGCTCGCAGATCCTGGTGCTCAAGGAAAGCGAGTTTGCCCTGGCCGCCAAGAGCCTGGGCTTTGGCCATGGGCGCATTCTGTTCCGGCATCTGCTGCCCAATGCGATGTTCGGTTCGATTGTGTTTTCCATGTCGGACGCGGTGCTGGTGCTGCTCAATGGCGCCGCCGTGAGCTACCTGGGCCTGGGCGTGCAACCGCCGACCGCCGAGTGGGGCACCATGGTCGCCGAGGGGCAGGCCTTTATCACCACCGCGTGGTGGATCTGTACCTTTCCGGGGTTGGCCATCGTGACCCTGGCCATGGGCTTCAGCCTGCTGGCCGATGGCGTGGCGCAAGTGTTGGGGGATCGCTCATGAGCCTGCTGCAAGTGCGCGACCTCAGTGTCATCGCCAACAATGCGGGGCGCGATGTAACCCTGGTCGACCGGGTGTCGTTCGACCTGGCTGAAGGCGAAATCCTCGGCCTGGTAGGGGAGAGCGGCTCTGGCAAAACCATGGCTTGTCGCGGCCTGATGCGCCTGCTGCCATCGCCCAGCCTGCGCGTGCAAGGCGGCGCAGTGCGGCTGGCCGGCCAGGACCTGTTGGCCTTGGATGACGCCGGCATGCGTGCCGTGCGCGGCGGCCAACTGGGCATGATCTTCCAGAACCCCAGCAGCCACCTTGACCCGCTGATGCGTATCGGCGAGCAGATTGCTGAAGGCATTCGACTGCATCAAGGCGCATCGAAAAAAGACGCGCGGCTGCAGGCCATCGATGTGTTGCGCCAGGTTGGCATCCCCGATCCCCAGGCGCGGGTCGACAACTACCCCCACGAGTTTTCTGGCGGCATGCGCCAGCGCGCCATGATCGCCGTGGCCCTGGGCTGCAACCCTAAAGTGCTGATCGCCGATGAGCCGACCACGGCCCTGGATGTGACGGTGCAGGCGCAGATCCTGCGGTTGCTGCTGGACCTGCGTGACCAGCGCGGCCTGTCGATCATCATGATTACCCATGACCTCGGCGTGGTCGCGCAAACCTGTGATTCCATCGCCGTGATGTACGCCGGGCGCCTGTGTGAGCACGGCAGCAAGTACGACTTGCTGGCTCGACCCCGGCACCCTTACACCGCCGGCCTGATCGATTGCCAGCCCGCCCACAGTAGCGGCCACGCCATGCTGCGCACGATCCCCGGGCAGCCGCCGTTGCTGGACGCATTGCCCGCCGGTTGCCGCTTCAACCCGCGCTGCCCGCAGGTCGGCGCCTTGTGCACCGAGGTGCTGCCGCAAGGTTCGCGAGTGGCCTGTCATTACCCGTTGGGAGCGCAGTCATGAGCCTGTTGCAGATCAAGGACCTTGAGGTGAAGTTTGCCGCCTCCGGCACCGGCCTGTTCGGCTTGAACAAGCAGTGGGTGAGGGCGGTGAACGGTGTGTCGCTGAACCTGGCGGCGGGTGAAACCCTGGGGTTGGTGGGCGAGTCCGGCAGCGGCAAAAGCACGCTGGGCCGCGCCATCCTGCACCTCAACCCGATCAGCGCCGGCCAGGTGTTGTTTGACGGCATCGACATGGCCCATGGCAGCGCCATCGACATCACTCGTCTACGGCATGAAACCGCAATGATCTTCCAGGACCCGTACGCTGCGTTGAACCCGCGCCACACCATCGGCGAAACCATCGCCGAGGTGCTGCGCGTGCAGCGCAAAGTCGCGCCAGAGCAAGTTGCAGCCCGTGTGAATGAACTGCTCGACCTGGTCGGCCTGCGCCCCGAACTGGCCAGCCGCAAGCCCGGCTCCCTCAGTGGCGGGCAATGCCAGCGCGTCGGCATTGCCCGGGCGCTGGCGGTGGAGCCACGCCTGATCATCGCCGATGAGTGCGTGGCGGCGCTGGATGTGTCGATCCAGGGCCAGATCATCAATCTGCTGCTGGAACTGCAACAGCGCATGAACCTGGCGATCCTGTTTATCGCCCATGACCTGGCCATCGTGCGCCGCCTGTGCGACCGCGTGGCGGTGATGTACCTGGGCAAGATCGTCGAGGAGGGACCGGTGGAAGCGGTCTTTACTTCACCGCGTCACCCCTACACGGCGGCGTTGATCCAGGCGATTCCCGAGATCGATCCGCATCGGCCGTTACCTACGCAACCTTTGCCGGGTGAACCACCGAGCCCACTGAATCTGCCCACCGGCTGCGCCTTCCACCCGCGTTGCCGGCATGCCCGCGCACTGTGTTCCGTGGTGTTGCCGCCAACGCATTTCCTGCACGAGCATCGGTACAGTTGCGTGCTTGAAGAACCTTTGCTTTGACCCATCCCTGCCATTCATGAACAAGGAGTTATGACATGCAATCGCGCCACTTGAAGTTGCTCGCCGCCGCCACACTGACCGCCTGGTCGCTGACTGCCGGTTTCGCGCAGGCCGCCGGTGTACTGACCATCGGCTGCCGTGAAGACAGCACCACGTTTGACCCGATCAAAAGCGCGCAAAACCGCGACACCTGGGTCTTCGCCAACGTCTACGACACCCTGGTTCGCGTCGACAACCTGGGCACCAAGATGGAGCCGGGCCTGGCCGAAAGCTGGGATATCTCCAAGGACGGCCTGACTTACACCTTCAAACTGCGTGACGCGAAGTTCTCCGATGGCTCGGCCATTACCGCCGACGATGCGGCGTTCAGCCTGCTGCGTATCCGCGACAACAAGGCTTCGCTGTGGGCTGATCCGTTCAACTTGATCAACACGGCCAAGGCATCGGACCCGAAAACCCTGGTGGTCACGCTGAAAACTCCGGCTGTAGCCTTCCTCTCGCAACTGGCGTCGCCGACGGTGTCGATCCTGTCGGAAAAAGCCATGACCAAGATGGGCGAAGACGCCTACTCGGAAAACCCGGTGACCTCCGGCGCGTTTACCGTGGATGAGTGGCGCAAGGGCGACCGCGTGATCCTGAAGAAGAACCCGAACTTCTGGCAGGCGAAAAACGTGAGCCTGGATGGCGTGGAGTGGGTATCGGTCACCGACGACAACACGCGCATGCGCATGGTGCAGAACAACGAGCTGGACACCGCGATCTTCGTACCGTTCTCGCGGGTTGAAGAGCTGAAGAAAGACAAGAACGTGGTGATCCACGCCGACCCGTCCACTCGTGAAGATCACCTGCTGATCAACCACGCCCACGGGTTGCTGGCCAAGCAGGAAGTGCGTGAAGCGCTGGATATGGCCATCGACAAACAATCGCTGGTGAAGACCGCCACCTACGGCCAGGGCACTGTGGCCTATTCCTACATTCCAAAAGGCTCGTTGTACCACTACGCCAACAACCGGCAGCGCCCATATGACCCGACCGCTGCCAAGAAGCTGTTGGAGCGGGCCGGTGCCAAGGACTTGAAGCTAAACTACGTGGTCAATGCCGGCAACGAGGCCGACGAGCAGATTGCGGTGATCATCAAGGACCAGTTGGCCAAGGTAGGCGTGACCGCCAACCTGCAAAAGGTCGACCCGACCCAGAGCTGGCAGATGCTGGTGGACGGTGAGTACGATATTTCGGTGATGTACTGGACCAACGACATCCTCGACCCGGACCAGAAGACCACCTTCGTGCTTGGCCACGACACCAACCAGAACTACATGACCCGCTACAAGAACGACAAGGTCAAGGACCTGGTGGCTCAGGCGCGAATCGAGGCTGACCCGGTCAAGCGTGAGCAGATGTATGTGGAGTTGCAGAAACTGGCGAAACAGGATGTGAACTGGATCGACTTGTACTACAGCCCGTACATCAACATCTCACGCAAGAATGTGAGCAACTTCCTGCAGAACCCGTTGGGCCGCTTCACCCTCGAAGAAGTGATGAAAAACTAAACCACACCGCGATAAAAAATGTGGGAGGGGGCTTGCCCCCGATAGCGGTGGGACAGTCACTGTGTCTGTTGACTGATCCACTGCAATCGGGGGCAAGCCCCCTCCCACATTTGGTTTTACAATGTGCCGGTTATTGCGCGTCGAACGCCTGGCCGTTGATGCCGGCACTGTCCGGCCCCATCAGGTACAGGTACACCGGCATGATTTCTTCCGGCGCCGGCCGTTCCATCGGGTTTTCCCCCGGATACGCCTGGGCGCGCATGCTGGTACGCGTGCCACCTGGGTTGATGCTGTTTGAGCGTACCGCCGCTACATCCTCAAGCTCATCGGCCAGGGTTTGCATCAGGCCCTCAGTCGCAAACTTCGACACGCCATAGGCGCCCCAGTAAGCCCGGCCCTTGCGGCCGACGCTGCTGGAGGTGAACACCACCGACGCATCCTGGGACAATTTGAGCAGCGGCAACAAGGTGCTGGTCAGCATGAACATCGCGTTGACGTTGACGTGCATCACCCGCATGAAGTTCTCGCCGGACAACTGTTCGAGCGGCGTGCGCGGGCCGATGATCGAGGCGTTGTGCAGCAGGCCGTCGAGGTGGCCGAATTCCTTTTCGATCATCGCTGCCAGCTCATCGTATTGATGGGGCAGGGCGGTCTCCAGGTTGAAGGGGATCACCACCGGCTGGGGCTGGCCTGCGGCTTCGATCTCGTCATACACCTGGGCCAGGTTGGCTTCGGTCTTGCCCAGCAACAGTACGGTAGCGCCGTGGGCGGCATAGGTTTTCGCCGCCGCAGCGCCGATCCCGCGACCGGCGCCGGTGACCAGGATCACCCGGCCCTTGAGCAGTTCTGGACGTGCGGAGTAATCAAACATAAATAGCCTCGACAGAATTCAGCAGCTTATGAACCCCAACTCCGAAAACACTGAAGATCCCCAGTGGGAGGGGGCTTGCCCCCGATGAGGGCCTACCAGTCCTAGAGGTGCGGGCTGGCACACCGCTATCGGGGGCAAGCTCCCTCCCACATTGGATCTTCATAGAGGGTGGGGGCGTTGAGTAATCAGCAACTGCACAGTGCGTTATCGAGCACCTTGCGCAGTTCCAGCGGGTGATCCACCACCACATCGGCACCCCAATGGCGTGGGTTGTCGTCCGGGTGGATGTAGCCGTAAGTGACCGCCGCCGTGCGGGTGCCGGCGTCGCGGCCGGACTCGATATCGCGCAGGTCATCGCCCACGAACAGCACGCTGGCCGGGTCCAGGCCGAGCATCTTGCAGGCCAGGATCATCGGCTCCGGGTCCGGCTTGCTGTTTTTCACGTGGTCCGGGCAGATCAGCAGTGCCGAACGTTCGGCCAGGCCGAGTTGCTGCATGATCGGCTCGGCAAAACGCAGGGGCTTGTTGGTGACCACGCCCCAGATCAGCTTGGCCTTCTCGATGTCTTCGAGCAGCTGCGCCATGCCGTCGAACAATTTGCTGTGGACCGCGCAGCCCTTGAGGTAGCGCTCGAGGAATTCCTGGCGCAATTCTTCAAAGCCTGGGGATTCCGGGTCCATCGAGAAGGTCACGGCAACCATTGCCCGCGCACCGCCGGAGATTTCATCGCGGATGTGCTGCGGGTTGATCGGCGGCAGGTCGCGGTCGGCGCGCATGGCCTGGCAGATGGCGATAAAGTCCGGCGCGGTATCCAGCAGGGTACCGTCCATGTCGAAGAGAACCGCTCGCAACTTCACAGGCTCACTCCTCGCGCAGGGTCTGGATCATGTAGTTGACGTCCACATCGTTGGCCAGCTTGTAGTGCTTGGTCAGCGGGTTGTAGGTCAGGCCGATGATGTCCTTGACGGTCAGCCCGGCCTGGCGGCTCCACGCACCCAGCTCGGACGGACGGATGAATTTCTTGAAGTCATGGGTGCCGCGCGGCAGCAGCTTCATGATGTATTCGGCGCCGATGATCGCGAACAGGTAGGCCTTGGGGTTGCGGTTGATGGTAGAGAAGAACACCTGGCCGCCGGGCTTGACCATGCGGAAGCAGGCGCGGATCACCGAGGACGGGTCGGGCACGTGCTCCAGCATTTCCAGGCAGGTGACCACGTCGAACTGCTCGGGCATTTCTTCGGCCAGGGCTTCGGCAGTGATCTGGCGGTATTCCACGCTCACCCCGGACTCCAACTGGTGCAATTGGGCCACGGCCAAGGGGGCTTCGCCCATGTCGATACCCATCACGGTCGCGCCGCGCTGAGCCATGGCCTCGCTGAGGATGCCGCCGCCGCAACCGACGTCCAGTACCTTCTTGCCGGCCAGGTTGACGCGCTCGTCAATCCAGTTGACCCGCAGCGGGTTGATGTCGTGCAAAGGCTTGAACTCGCTTTCGCGGTCCCACCAGCGGTGAGCCAGGGCTTCGAATTTGGCGATTTCGGCGTGGTCGACGTTGCTCATGGTGAATCCTCTAAATCTGATAAATCGGTTTGTCGGTCTTGAACGCCAGGGTTCAAGACCTTCGTTATTCGCTGTGCCCGCTGATGCGTTGGCCCCAGGCGATGGCCGTGGCGGTCAACTGTTGTTCATCCATGCGGGTCAATTGCCGATCGTCGAGCAATTGCTTGCCGGCGACCCAAAGGTGTTTCACGCAATCGCGTCCGGTGGCATATATAAGCTGTGAGACCGGATCATAGATCGGTTGTTGCGCCAGCCCCGACAGATCGAAAGCAACGATATCCGCCGCCTTGCCGACCTCCAACGAGCCGATCTCGCTTTCCAGGCCCATGGCCCGCGCACCATTGAGGGTCGCCATGCGCAGGGCGCGATGGGCATCGAGTGCGGTGGCCGAACCGGCGACTGCCTTGGCCAGCATCGCCGCCGTGCGGGTTTCGCCCAACAGGTCGAGGTCATTGTTGCTGGCGGCGCCATCGGTGCCGATGGCCACATTCACGCCAGCCTGCCACAGACGCTCCACCGGGCAAAAGCCGCTGGCCAGTTTCAGGTTGGATTCCGGGCAATGGATGACGCTGGTGTTGCTTTCTACCAGCAAAGCCAGGTCGTCCTCGCTGATTTGGGTCATATGAACGGCCTGGAAGCGTGGGCCGAGCAGGCCGAGGCGACCCAGGCGCGCCAGCGGGCGCTCGCCGGTCTGCTCGACCGCTTGCTGCACTTCGAAGGCGGTTTCGTGAACATGCATATGGATTGCGGCGTCCAGTTCCTCGGCGATCACCCGGATTTTTTCCAGGTTGTCATCGCACACTGTGTAGGGCGCGTGCGGGCCGAAGGTGATCTTGATGCGCGGGTGGTGCTTGAGGTCGCCGAACAGCTCGACACCCTGGCGAATCGCTTCGTCGGCACTGCCGGCACCGGGGATCGGGAAGTCGAGGATCGGAATCGCGATTTGTGCGCGCATGCCGCTGTTGTGCACGCAATCGCTGGCGACCTTGGGGTAGAAGTACATGTCGGAGAAGCAGGTGATGCCGCCCTTGAGCTGTTCGGCGATGGCCAGGTCGGTGCCGTCACGCACGAAGGCTTCATCGACCCACTTGGCTTCGGCGGGCCAGATGTGTTTTTCCAGCCACGTCATCAGCGGCAGGTCATCGGCCAGGCCGCGAAACAGGCTCATCGCCGCGTGACCGTGGGCGTTGACCAGGCCGGGGCTGAGCAGCATGCCCGGCAGTTCGCGGGTCTCCTTGGCGGTCAGTTTCAACGCCGCCTGGCGAGTCCCGATAAAAGCAATGCGCCCATCGCGGATGCCCAGGCCATGTTCCTTGAGCACCACGCCGGCGGGTTCGACAGGCACCAGCCATGTTGGCAGCAACAATAGGTCGAGCGGGGCGGCAGTGGCGGTCATCGCAGGCTTCTTCCCAGGCAGCTATAAAAGAAGGGCGAAGTATACCCGAGCGTCCTGGCTGGCGGATCGCTATAATCGGCGGCTTTGTTTATGAGTGCGGAGTAAGGGATGCGCGATCGACTGTTGGCTGCGGAGAAAGTGAAGGCCATCGATTGGCGTGATGGCGCACTGTACCTGCTCGATCAGCGTGCCTTGCCGTCCCGGGAAAGCTGGGTGGCCTGCGTGACGGTCGATGAAGTGGCTGCAGCCATTCGCTCGATGGTGGTGCGCGGTGCGCCGGCCATCGGCATCAGCGCCGCATATGGCCTGGTGCTGGCGGCCCGTGAGCGGATCGCCGAAGGCGGTGACTGGCAGGCTGCGTGGGAAGAAGACTACGCATTGTTGGCCGATGCCCGACCCACCGCGTCGAACCTGTTCTGGGCGTTGAAGCGCATGCGTGATCGCCTGGATCGTGTGAAAAAGCACGCCGACCCGCTGGCGGTGCTGGAGGCGGAAGCCATTGCTATCCATGAAAGTGACCGCGAGGCCAACCTGACCATGGCCCAGCTCGGCGTCGAGCTGATCCGCAAGCACCAGGGCAATGCCCAGGCCATCCTCACCCACGGCAACGCGGGAGCCCTGGCGACCGGCGGTGTGGGGACGGCGCTCGGGGTGATTCGCGCGGCCTACCTCGAAGGCATGGTCGAGCAGGTCTACGCCAATGAAACCCGGCCCTGGCTGCAAGGTTCGCGGCTGACCGCCTGGGAGCTGGCGGGCGAGGGCATCCCGGTGACGGTGAATGCCGACTCGGCCGGTGCGCATATCCTCAAGACCAAAGGCGTGACCTGGGTGATCGTCGGCGCCGACTGCATTGCCGCCAACGGTGATGTGATCAGCAAGATCGGCACCTACCAGTTGGCCGTGTGTGCGATGCACCACGGTGTGCGTTTCATGGTGGTGGCGCCGAGTTCTACCCTGGACCTGATGATGCCCACTGGCGATGACGTTGCCCTGGAAGAACGTGATGCCGGTGAGTTGCTGGAAGTCGCCGGCCAGCGCTTCGCGGCGGATGTGGCGGCCTTCAATCCGGTGTTCGACGTAACCCCGGCCGACCTGATCGATGTGATCGTGACCGAAAAAGGCGTGGTCGAACGGCCGGATACCGCCAAGCTGGCCAAGTTGATGTGTCGTAAACGCCTGCATTGAGGGCGTCGATGCTTGTCAGATAGCGATCGGGGGCAAGCCCCCTCCCATACTTGAATCGTGAACACATTCAAAATGTGGGAGGGGTTCTACACCCCGATTGGCGCTAAAAGTCAATAAATCCCTCCGATCCAGCCTGGAAAAATACCCCTGACTCAGCTCTGAGCCCCTCTCGTCGCCCTCAAGCCTGTCATCCGTCAACTTACTATGCTCCATGCGCATCAGGGGGATAGGTGCGTGGCGGCGATTGTGATAACATCCGGCGGTTTCCAGGGCTGCCCCGAGGGGCGGCCTATAACGTGCAGATCCGTGTCATAACTCGTTGATTTGTCGTAAGTCGTTGTCAGGCACTCTGCCGGCAGCGGCGAGCTTCGTTCGTCCCATATGGATGTGACGAGGTTTCACCCGAAAAAGGAATCAGGCTTCTCATGGGCGAACTGGCCAAAGAAATCCTCCCGGTCAATATCGAAGACGAGCTGAAACAGTCCTACCTCGACTACGCGATGAGCGTAATTGTCGGTCGGGCACTGCCTGATGCGCGCGATGGCTTGAAGCCCGTGCACCGGCGTGTGCTGTTCGCGATGAGCGAGCTGGGTAACGACTGGAACAAGCCGTACAAGAAATCTGCCCGTGTTGTCGGTGACGTGATCGGTAAGTATCACCCTCACGGCGACACTGCGGTGTACGACACCATCGTTCGGATGGCCCAGCCGTTTTCCCTGCGCTACCTGCTGGTAGACGGCCAGGGCAACTTCGGTTCGGTCGATGGCGACAACGCCGCGGCCATGCGATACACCGAAGTGCGCATGACCAAGCTGGCGCACGAGCTGCTGGCCGACCTGCACAAAGAAACCGTGGACTGGGTGCCGAACTACGACGGCACCGAAATGATCCCGGCCGTCATGCCGACCAAGATCCCCAACCTGCTGGTCAACGGTTCCAGCGGTATCGCCGTGGGCATGGCGACCAACATCCCGCCGCACAACCTTGGTGAAGTCATCGACGGTTGCCTGGCCCTCATCGACAACCCTGAGCTGACCGTCGATGAGCTGATGCAATACATCCCCGGTCCGGACTTCCCGACCGCCGCCATCATCAACGGTCGCGCCGGCATCATCGAAGCCTACCGCACCGGTCGCGGCCGCATTTACATGCGCGCCCGCTCGATCATCGAAGACATCGACAAGGTCGGTGGCCGCCAGCAGATCGTCATCACCGAACTGCCGTATCAGTTGAACAAGGCACGTCTGATCGAGAAGATCGCCGAGCTGGTCAAAGAGAAGAAGCTCGAAGGCATCACCGAGCTGCGCGACGAGTCCGACAAAGACGGTATGCGCGTGGTGATCGAGCTGCGTCGTGGCGAAGTGCCTGAGGTGATCCTAAACAACCTCTATGCCCAGACCCAGCTGCAAAGCGTGTTTGGTATCAACGTGGTTGCACTGATCGATGGCCGCCCGCGCATCCTGAACCTCAAGGACCTGCTGGAAGCCTTCGTGCGTCACCGCCGCGAAGTGGTCACCCGCCGTACCGTGTTCGAACTGCGCAAGGCCCGCGAACGCGGCCACATCCTGGAAGGCCAGGCAGTTGCGCTGTCGAACATCGACCCGGTGATCGCCCTGATCAAGGCCTCCCCAACCCCCTCGGAAGCTAAAGAGGCGCTGATCAGCACCCCTTGGGAATCCAGCGCCGTGGTGGCCATGGTTGAACGTGCCGGCGCCGACTCGTGCCGTCCGGAAACCCTGGACCCGCAATACGGTCTGCGCGAAGGCAAGTACTTCCTGTCGCCGGAGCAGGCCCAGGCCATCCTGGAACTGCGTCTGCACCGCCTGACCGGCCTGGAGCACGAGAAGCTGCTGGCCGAGTACCAGGAGATCCTCAATCAGATCGGCGAGTTGATCCGCATCCTCAGCAGCGCAGTGCGCCTGATGGAAGTGATCCGCGAAGAACTGGAAGTGATCCGCGCCGAATACGGCGATGTGCGCCGCACCGAGATTCTCGATGCACGCCTCGACCTGACCCTGGGTGACATGATCCCGGAAGAAGAGCGTGTAGTGACCATCTCCCACGGTGGCTACGCCAAGACCCAGCCGCTGGCTGCGTACCAGGCCCAGCGTCGTGGTGGTAAAGGTAAATCGGCTACCGGCGTGAAGGATGAGGACTACATCGCTCACCTGCTGGTCGCCAACAGCCACACCACGCTGCTGCTGTTCTCCAGCAAGGGCAAGGTGTACTGGCTCAAGACCTACGAAATCCCGGAAGCATCCCGTGCCGCCCGTGGTCGCCCACTGGTCAACCTGCTGCCGCTGGACAGTGATGAATACATCACCACCATGCTGCCGGTCGAGGAATACACCGAAGGTCACTTCATCTTCATGGCCACCGCCAAAGGCACCGTCAAGAAGACCCCGCTGGAATCCTTCAGCCGCCAGCGCAGCGTGGGCCTGATCGCCCTGGAGCTGGACGAAGGCGACGTACTGATCTCCGCTGCCATCACCGACGGCGAGCGTGAAGTCATGCTGTTCTCCGACGGCGGCAAGGTCACGCGCTTCAAGGAATCCGACGTTCGCGCCATGGGCCGTACCGCCCGCGGTGTGCGCGGCATGCGCCTGCCGGAAGGGCAGAAGCTGATTTCGATGCTGATCCCGGAAGAAGGCAGCCAGATCCTCACCGCTTCCGAGCGTGGTTATGGCAAGCGCACCGCCATCAGCGAGTTCCCGGAGTACAAGCGTGGCGGCCAGGGCGTGATCGCCATGGTCAGCAACGACCGCAACGGCCGTCTGGTCGGTGCGGTGCAGGTGCTCGACGGCGAGGAAATCATGCTGATCTCCGACCAGGGCACCCTGGTACGTACCCGTGTGGCTGAAGTGTCGAGCCTGGGCCGTAACACCCAGGGCGTGACCCTGATCAAGCTGGCCAAGGACGAAAAACTGGTCGGCCTGGAGCGTGTCCAGGAGCCATCGGAAGTCGAAGGCGAAGAGCTGGAAGGCGAGGAGTTTGAAGGCGAGGTGATCGCAGCAGGCGATGACAACGTCGACGAGCCAACCCTCGACGCTGCCGCAGACGAAGAAGAACCGCAGGAATAAGCGGACACACAGGGGGCGGATGAAGATTCGCCCCCTTGTTGTTTGTCCCCTTTGAAACATGTGGGAGCTGGCTTGCCTGCGATGGCATCACCACGGTATCACTGACGTACCGAGGCGCCTGTATCGCAGGCAAGCCAGCTTCCACAACGGTCCGCTCCGGAAGCAGAGCGTTGCCGAACATGATTGCAGCCCCACCAGATCAGAGTGAGATTGGATGTGAGCAAGAGAGCCTATAACTTCTGTGCCGGTCCCGCGGCGCTTCCTGAAGCAGTCCTGCAGCGCGCGCAGGGTGAACTCCTCGACTGGCATGGAAAAGGCCTCTCCGTGATGGAAATGAGCCATCGCAGCGATGAGTTCGTGTCCATCGCCACCAAGGCCGAGCAGGACCTGCGCGACTTGCTGGACATCCCCTCCAACTACAAAGTGCTGTTCCTGCAAGGTGGCGCCAGCCAGCAATTCGCCCAGATCCCGCTGAACCTGCTGCCCGAAGACGGCACTGCCGACTATATCGACACCGGTATCTGGGGGCAGAAGGCCATTGAAGAGGCCTCGCGCTACGGTCACGTCAATGTGGCAGGCACCGCCAAGCCTTACGACTACTTCGCCATTCCGGGTCAGAACGAGTGGAAGCTGTCGAAGGACGCTGCCTACGTGCACTACGTGGCCAACGAAACCATTGGCGGCCTGGAATTCGACTGGGTACCGGAAGTGGGCGACGTGCCGCTGGTGTGCGACATGTCCTCGGACATCCTGTCGCGCCCGATCGACGTGTCCAAGTACGGCATGATCTACGCCGGTGCACAGAAGAACATCGGCCCGAGCGGCATCCTGGTCAACATCATCCGCGAAGACCTGCTGGGTCGTGCGCGATCGCTGTGCCCGACCATGCTCAACTACAAGGTCGCAGCCGATAACGGCTCGATGTACAACACCCCGCCGGCGTTCGCCTGGTACCTGTCCGGCCTGGTGTTCGAGTGGCTGAAAGAGCGGGGCGGTGTCGCTGCGATGGGTAAGCTGAACGAAGAGAAGAAGCGCGTCTTGTACGACTTCATCGACGCCAGCGGCCTGTACAGCAACCCGATCAACCTGACCGACCGCTCGTGGATGAACGTGCCGTTCCGCCTGGCTGACGACCGGTTGGACAAGCCGTTCCTGGCCGGTGCCGACGAACGCGGCCTGCTGAATCTCAAGGGTCACCGCTCGGTGGGTGGCATGCGCGCTTCCATCTACAACGCCGTCGACATCCACGCGATCAACGCGCTGGTTGCCTACATGGCAGAGTTCGAAAAGGAACACGGCTAATGTCTGAGCAAGAACTCAAGGCCCTGCGCGTGCGCATCGACAGCCTGGACGAGAAAGTCCTGGAGCTGATCAGTGAGCGTGCGCGGTGCGCCCAGGAAGTGGCACGGGTGAAGATGGCCTCCCTGGCTGAAGGCGAGGTACCGGTGTTCTACCGACCCGAGCGTGAAGCCCAGGTGCTCAAGCGCGTCATGGAGCGCAACAAGGGGCCGCTGGGCAACGAAGAGATGGCGCGGTTGTTCCGTGAAATCATGTCCTCGTGCCTGGCGCTGGAGCAGCCGCTGAAAGTGGCGTACCTCGGCCCGGAAGGCACCTTCACCCAGGCGGCGGCCATGAAGCACTTCGGTCACGCGGTGATCAGCAAGCCAATGGCGGCGATCGACGAGGTGTTCCGTGAAGTGGCGGCCGGTGCGGTGAATTTTGGCGTGGTGCCGGTGGAAAACTCCACCGAAGGCGCGGTCAACCACACGCTGGACAGCTTCCTCGAGCACGACATGGTGATCTGTGGCGAAGTCGAGCTGCGCATCCACCACCACCTGCTGGTGGGTGAGAACACCAAGACCGACAGCATCAGCCGCATCTACTCCCACGCCCAGTCCCTGGCCCAGTGTCGCAAGTGGCTGGATGCGCATTACCCGAATGTCGAGCGCGTGGCGGTCTCCAGCAACGCCGAAGCCGCCAAGCGGGTCAAGGGTGAGTGGAACTCGGCGGCCATCGCCGGTGATATGGCGGCGGGCCTCTACGGCCTGACGCGTCTGGCCGAGAAAATCGAGGACCGCCCGGACAACTCCACGCGCTTCCTGATGATCGGCAGCCAGGAAGTGCCACCGACGGGCGACGACAAGACCTCCATCATCGTCTCCATGAGTAACAAGCCCGGCGCGCTGCATGAGCTGCTGGTGCCGTTCCACGACAACGGGATTGACCTGACGCGCATCGAGACTCGTCCTTCGCGCAGCGGTAAATGGACTTACGTGTTCTTTATCGACTTCATCGGCCATCACCGCGACCCACTGGTCAAGGGCGTGCTCGAGAAAATCAGTCAGGAAGCCGTGGCACTCAAGGTGCTGGGCTCTTACCCGAAAGCGGTTTTGTGAGGCGTTAACATGAGTGGCAATTTCCTCGCCCTGGCGCAGCCGGGCGTGCAACAACTGTCGCCTTACGTTCCGGGCAAGCCTGTGGACGAGCTGGCGCGTGAGTTGAACCTGGATCCGGCGAACATCGTCAAGCTGGCGAGTAACGAAAACCCGCTGGGACCGAGCCCTAAAGTGCTGGCGGCGATCCGTGAAGAACTGGCTGAGCTGACTCGTTATCCCGATGGCAACGGCTTCGCTCTCAAGTCCTTGTTGGCCGAGAAGTGCCGGGTTGAGCTGAGCCAGGTCACCCTGGGCAACGGCTCCAATGACATTCTTGAGCTGGTTGGCCGTGCTTACCTGGCGCCGGGCTTGAACGCGGTGTTCAGCGAGCATGCGTTTGCGGTCTACCCGATCGTGACCCAGGCGGTCGGCGCTGATGCGCGTGTGGTTCCTGCGAAGGAGTGGGGCCACGACCTACCGGCCATGCTGGCGGCCATCGACGCCAAGACCCGCGTGGTGTTCATCGCTAACCCGAACAACCCGACCGGCACCTGGTTCGACGCCCAGGCGCTGAACGACTTCCTGCAAGACGTGCCTGAGCACGTGCTGGTGGTGCTGGACGAGGCTTATATCGAGTACGCCGAAGGCAGCGACCTGCCGAACGGCCTGGACTTCCTGGCCGCGTACCCGAACCTGCTGGTGTCGCGCACCTTCTCCAAGGCCTACGGCCTGGCGTCGTTGCGCGTGGGCTACGGCTTGTCCAGTGCGGTGGTCGCCGATGTGCTGAACCGCGTGCGCCAGCCGTTCAACGTCAACAGCCTGGCCCTGGCGGCGGCCTGTGCGGCGGTGAAGGATGCCGAGTATCTGGAAGAGGGTCGCCGCATCAACGAAAGCGGCATGCTGCAGTTGCAGGAAGGCTTCCGCGAACTGGGCCTGGGCTGGATTCCGTCCAAGGGCAACTTCATTTGTGTCGACCTCGGTCAAGTGGCTGCACCGGTGTTCCAGGGCCTGTTGCGCGAAGGCGTGATCGTGCGTCCGACCGCCAACTACGGCATGCCGAACCACCTGCGCATCACCATCGGTCTGCCGGCTGAAAACAGCCGCTTCCTGGAGGCGCTGGCCAAGGTTCTGGCTCGTGGTTGATGTCACTGCATTGCAACCTGCTGTGCCTATGATCGGTCGCCTGGTGGTGGTCGGTCTGGGGTTGATCGGTGGCTCCTTCGCCAAAGGCCTGCGTGAAAGCGGGCTGTGTGGCGAAGTGGTCGGTGTGGACCTGGACCCGCAATCGCGTCAGTTGGCGGTCGAGCTGGGCGTGGTGGATCGCTGTGAAGCAGACCTGGCGCTCGCGTGCCAGGGCGCGGATGTGATCCAACTGGCCGTGCCGATTCTGGCCATGGAGAAATTGCTCGCCGTGTTGGCGGGCATGGACCTGGGACAGGCGATCCTGACGGACGTCGGCAGTGCCAAGGGTAATGTGGTGCGCGCGGCGCAACAGGCGTTTGGTGGCATGCCGGCGCGTTTCGTGCCGGGCCATCCGATTGCCGGTTCCGAACAGAGCGGGGTGGAGGCGTCGAATGCGCAGCTGTTCCGTCGTCATAAAGTGATCCTGACACCCCTGGCGCAAACCGATCCGGCGGCGCTGGCGGTGGTGGATCGGCTGTGGCGCGAGTTGGGTGCGGACGTCGAGCATATGCAGGTCGAGCGCCATGACGAAGTGCTGGCCGCGACCAGCCATCTGCCGCATTTGCTCGCATTTGGCTTGGTGGACTCGCTGGCCAAGCGCAACGAGAACCTCGAGATTTTCCGTTACGCCGCCGGTGGCTTCCGCGACTTCACGCGGATTGCCGGCAGCGACCCGGTGATGTGGCACGACATCTTCCTCGCCAATCGCGAAGCGGTGTTGCGCACCCTGGACACCTTCCGCAGCGACCTCGACGCCTTGCGCGATGCGGTCGACGCCGGGGATGGCCATCAGTTATTGGGCGTGTTTACCCGTGCTCGGGTGGCGCGTGAGCATTTCAGCAAGATCCTGGCGCGCCGGGCCTACATGGAAACCGCTGTGAACGCTGATGACCTGACCTTCCTCGCCAACCCGGGCGGCCGCTTGAGCGGAAGCATTCGGGTGCCGGGCGACAAGTCGATCTCCCATCGGTCGATCATGCTCGGTTCGTTGGCTGAGGGTGTGACGGAAGTTGAAGGTTTCCTCGAAGGCGAGGACGCCCTGGCGACTTTGCAGGCGTTTCGCGACATGGGCGTGGTGATTGAAGGGCCGCACCATGGGCGCGTGACCATCCACGGCGTGGGTCTGCATGGCTTGAAGCCGGCGCCGGGGCCGATCTATCTCGGTAACTCGGGCACCTCCATGCGCCTGCTGTCCGGGTTGCTTGCAGCGCAAAGCTTTGACAGCGTACTGACGGGTGACGCCTCACTGTCCAAGCGCCCGATGAGCCGCGTGGCCAAGCCGTTGCGGGAAATGGGCGCCGTGATCGAGACCGGCCCGGAAGGGCGCCCGCCGCTCACTATCCGTGGTGGGCAGGTGCTCAAAGGCTTCGATTACTCGATGCCGATGGCCAGTGCGCAGGTTAAATCCTGCCTGTTGCTGGCCGGGCTTTACGCCGAGGGTAAGACCTCGGTGACCGAGCCTGCGCCGACCCGTGATCATACCGAGCGCATGTTGCGCGGTTTTGGATATCCGGTTGATGTGGTGGGGGCCAGGGCGTCGGTTGAGTCTGGCCATGCGCTGGCTGCGACGCATATTGAAGTGCCGGGGGATATTTCCTCGTCGGCGTTTTTCCTGGTGGCGGCTTCGATTGCCGAAGGCTCCGAGTTGTTGCTGGAGCATGTGGGCGTCAACCCGACCCGCACCGGCGTGATCGACATTCTGCGGCTGATGGGCGCGGACATTACCCTGGAAAATCCGCGTGAAGTGGGTGGCGAACCGGTTGCTGACCTGCGCGTACGTGCCGCGGCGTTGAAAGGTATTGAAATCCCCGAGGCGCTGGTGCCTTTGGCGATTGACGAGTTCCCGGTGCTGTTCGTTGCGGCGGCCTGTGCCGAAGGGCGGACTGTGTTGCGCGGCGCCGAAGAGCTGCGCGTGAAGGAGTCCGACCGTATCCAGGTCATGGCCGATGGTCTGCTGGCACTGGGCGTGAAGTGTGAACCGACGCCTGATGGGATTATCATTGACGGTGGCCTGATGGGTGGCGGTGAAGTGCATGCCCATGGCGATCACCGGATTACCATGGCATTCAGCGTGGCTTCCCTGCGGGCGGCGGCGCCGATTCGTATCCGTGACTGCGCCAATGTTGCTACGTCTTTTCCGAACTTTCTTACACTGTGTGCCCAAGTCGGCATCCGTGTTGCCCAAGAGGCTCAATTGTGAATATCAAAGCACCGGTGATTACCATCGACGGGCCAAGCGGCTCGGGCAAAGGCACGATCGCCGGCATCCTGGCCAAGCGCCTGGGCTGGTGCCTGCTGGATTCCGGCGCGCTGTACCGCCTGCTGGCATTCGCCGCACGCAACCATGGCGTCGACCTGACCAACGAAGAATCCCTGAAGCTGCTGGCGGCGCACCTTGATGTGCAGTTTGTCGGCGCAACGGAAGGGCATCCCCAGCGCATCATCCTTGAAGGGGACGATGTGACCGATGATCTGCGCAATGAGCAAGTCGGCTCCTGGGCCTCCCAGGTTGCCGCACTGCCAGCGGTGCGGGACGCATTGCTGCAGCGCCAGCGGGCTTTCCAGGAGCCACCGGGCCTGGTGGCCGATGGCCGTGACATGGGAACCGTGGTGTTTCCCGAGGCGCCACTGAAGATTTTCCTGACCGCCAGCGCCGAGGAACGGGCTCGCCGCCGCTACTTGCAGTTGAAGGGCAAAGTCGATGGTGTTAGTCTGTCGAGTCTGCTAGATGAGATCCGTGCACGCGATGAGCGTGATACCCAGCGCGCAGTAGCCCCGCTCAAGCCGGCGGCTGATGCCATACAGCTGGATTCCACGGAGTTGTCCATCGAGCAGGTGCTGGAACGCATCTTGAGCGAGATCGCCATTCGCGATATCGCCGGGTGACCAAGAAGGCTGCAGGGGACCAGTCATAGTCCTGCGGTGCTTCTTTTAATTGAAACTGACCCACACCGTCTGGGGTGTGGAGATGGGCGTATTCTTCGCCCTTATCAACAGGAATTAAAATGAGCGAAAGCTTTGCGGAACTCTTTGAAGAAAGCCTAAAAACCCTGAACCTTCAGGCAGGCTCCATCATCACCGGTGTTATCGTTGATATCGATTACCAAGCTCGCTGGGTAACCGTTCACGCTGGTCTGAAGTCTGAAGCTCTGATCCCGCTGGAACAGTTCTACAACGATGCTGGTGATCTGACAATCAATGTCGGTGACGAAGTTCACGTTGCTCTGGACTCGGTTGAAGACGGTTTCGGTGAAACCAAGCTGTCCCGTGAAAAAGCCAAGCGCGCTGAATGCTGGATTGTTCTCGAAGCAGCCTTCGCAGCTGAAGAAGTGGTCAAGGGCGTTATCAACGGTAAGGTTAAAGGCGGCTTCACTGTCGACGTTAACGGCATCCGTGCGTTCCTGCCAGGTTCTTTGGTCGACGTTCGTCCAGTGCGCGACACCACGCACCTGGAAGGCAAAGAACTCGAATTCAAGGTCATCAAGCTCGACCAGAAGCGCAACAACGTTGTCGTTTCCCGTCGCAGCGTCCTGGAAGCAGAAAACTCCGCCGAGCGTGAAGCTCTGCTGGAATCCCTGCAGGAAGGCCAACAAGTCAAAGGTATCGTCAAAAACCTCACCGACTACGGCGCATTCGTCGACCTGGGTGGCGTGGATGGCCTGTTGCACATTACCGACATGGCTTGGAAGCGTATCAAGCATCCTTCCGAAATCGTCAACGTTGGCGACGAGATCGATGTCAAGGTTCTGAAATACGATCGCGAGCGCAACCGTGTTTCCCTGGGCCTGAAGCAACTGGGTGAAGATCCATGGGTTGCTATCAAAGCCCGTTACCCAGAAAGCACTCGCGTTACCGCGCGTGTTACCAACCTGACCGACTACGGCTGCTTCGCTGAGCTGGAAGAAGGCGTGGAAGGCCTGGTACACGTTTCCGAAATGGACTGGACCAACAAGAACATCCACCCTTCGAAAGTCGTACAAGTCGGCGACGAAGTGGAAGTTATGGTTCTGGACATCGACGAAGAGCGTCGTCGTATCTCCCTGGGCATCAAGCAGTGCAAATCCAACCCATGGGAAGATTTCTCTGGCCAGTTCAACAAGGGCGATAAAATCTCCGGCACCATCAAGTCGATCACCGATTTCGGTATCTTCATTGGTCTGGACGGCGGCATCGACGGCCTGGTTCACCTGTCCGACATCTCCTGGAACGAAGTGGGCGAAGAAGCTGTTCGTCGTTTCAAGAAGGGCGACGAGCTGGACACCGTTATCCTGTCGGTTGACCCAGAGCGCGAACGTATCTCCCTGGGTATCAAGCAACTGGAAAGCGACCCGTTCTCTGAATACGTTCAGGACAACGACAAAGGCGCAATCGTTAAAGGCATCGTGAAGGAAGTTGACGCTAAAGGCGCCATCATCACTCTGGCCGACGATATCGAAGCGACTCTGAAAGCCTCCGAAATCAGCCGTGACCGCGTTGAAGACGCGCGTAACGTTCTGAAAGAAGGCCAGGAAGTAGAAGCCAAGATCATCAGCGTTGACCGCAAGAGCCGCGTAATCCAGCTCTCCATCAAGTCGAAAGACGATGCTGAAGAGAAAGAAGCCATCCAGAGCTTGAAAGACAAGCCTTCGGATAGCATCGCTGCTGGTCCTACCACTCTGGGCGACCTATTGCGTGCACAAATGGAAAAACAGAACTAAGTTCTGTCAGACCATAAAAAAGGGCGACTTCGGTCGCCCTTTTTTGTGCTTGAAATTCGTTGAATCAACACCGAGAACCAAGCTGTATAGCCCAGTGTCAGAACTGACTATAGTCTTAAGCTAAAAGCGGTTCTTGTGTTGTGGCTTCAGTAAGGATTTGAATGAACAGGCTTATCGTAGTGCTCGCATTGGTAATGCTTGCTGGTTGCTCGGCCACCAGCGTCAAGACCCACGCCAAACGCGGTGTCAGTGGTATCGAAGTAGATTGCTCTGGCCTCGGCAACAACTGGAGCAAGTGCGAAAAACGCGCGGCTAGAGAGTGCAAGATGCAGGGCTACAAGGTCATCACCCGATCCAGCGATGCCAGCGACGAAGAGGGTGACTATCTGTTCGGTTGGAACCCTGCTGGTGCAGTCACCCGCACTATGCTGGTCATCTGTAATTGAGGTTGGAATACGCCTATAGCCGGTTGCCATCTATCCTGCGGATAAGTTGTTCGGTGGGCTGTTCAAATTCATCAAGTCATGCTAAAACCTTCGAAGCGCTTTTCCTAGCTGCTTGAAAAAGAAGGGAAAAATATGACGAAGTCGGAGTTGATCGAACGAATTGTCACCCATCAAGGGCTGCTCTCATCCAAGGATGTCGAGTTGGCTATCAAGACCATGCTTGAGCAAATGTCCCAGTGCCTGGCGACCGGGGATCGGATTGAGATCCGTGGGTTTGGGAGTTTTTCGCTTCACTATCGCGCGCCGCGTGTTGGCCGTAATCCAAAAACCGGCCAGTCCGTCAGCCTGGACGGTAAATTCGTACCTCACTTCAAGCCGGGTAAGGAATTGCGGGATCGGGTGAACGAAGACGAGGAAGAGGGCGTCTGATCGACTTTCAGGAGAACGTTATGCTAAAAGCCAGGCGCTTTGTATCGGTTGTAGCTGTTTTGTTTTTCGCGCTTATTGTCGTGACTTTTGTGTTGGAGAATCAGCAAGGTACAAAGCTGTCATTTTTCGGCTGGTCTACCGTTGAGCTGCCTGTTTCAGTTTTTACGACGTTGGCGTTGGTCGTGGGAATGATTATTGGACCAGTGCTGAGTTTGATGGTGGGTCGTAAGGTGGCTCGACAAAAGGGTTGACGTCTTTTCCCGCAGTATCCTGTTTTCTTTGGTAGGCGCAGCCTGAGCAGGATTTGAGACGTTTATCCTGTCATGTATGCCATGCCCTGCTGGTCTAGTGAAAAACTTGTGCATTTGTCTGCATTAATGCTCTCGAAAAGTCGGTCTGCGTTATTCTCTTGCACCGCTCGGGGCTTGCGCCCCTTCCCCTCAAGCCGCTGCCAAGGCGCCTTCTTACGCGACATGCATCCATGTTCGCTTTTGACTTTAAGGATGCAGGCCTTAAAATGGCCATCAATTTTCATCCCCTTCATCTTTAACTGCACCACACAAAGCTTATTTTTCGGGCTGTTTGCTAACGAGCTTCGACGTTTTCCTAGAACCTCTTCACCGTTGAGCATTCCGGGGCGGCATGTTGGCTTTGTTGGTCTGCAGGCATTGAGGTGATTGGCCGACTAGAAGCTTGTCGTGCTGTGCGCGTTGCTTTAGGACTTACTATGTTCAGCGGAAAAACGCTTCTTATCACCGGTGGTACCGGTTCATTCGGCAACGCCGTCCTCAAGCGCTTCCTCGACAGTGATATTGCAGAAATCCGCATCTTCAGCCGCGATGAGAAGAAGCAGGATGACATGCGCAAGCGCTATGCCGACACCAAGCTCAAGTTCTATATAGGCGATGTGCGCGACTATCAAAGTGTGCTCAATGCCACGCGTGGCGTGGACTACATTTTCCATGCGGCCGCACTGAAGCAGGTGCCTTCCTGTGAGTTTCATCCGATGGAAGCGGTCAAGACCAACGTTATCGGCACCGAGAATGTACTGGAAGCCGCTATCCAGAACGCGGTCAAGCGAGTGGTTTGCCTGAGCACCGACAAGGCTGTCTACCCTATCAACGCCATGGGTATCTCCAAGGCGATGATGGAAAAGGTCATGGTTGCCAAATCCCGCAACGTAGATGATGCCAAGACCGTTATCTGCGGTACTCGCTACGGTAACGTCATGGCTTCGAGGGGGTCTGTCATTCCCCTGTTCATCGAGCAGATTCGTGCAGGTAACGCATTGACGTTGACCGACCCGAGTATGACTCGCTTCATGATGACGCTGGCCGATGCTGTGGACTTGGTGCTGTATGCTTTTGAACACGGTCGCAACGGTGATCTTTTTGTTCAGAAGGCGCCTGCCGCGACAGTCGAGACCTTGGCCAAGGCACTGACCGCAATGGTCGGCCGGCCTGAGCACCCTATCCAGGTCATCGGTACTCGCCATGGGGAAAAGCTTTTTGAAGCGTTGTTGAGCCGTGAAGAAATGGCCTGCGCTGAAGACAAGGGTGATTACTACCGGATTCCCCCCGATCTGCGTGACTTGAACTATTCAAAATTTGTCGAGCAGGGTGAAGAGAAAATCTCCCGTACGGAAGACTATAACTCCCATAACACTGAGCGGTTGGATGTGGCCGGCATGCAACGGCTCCTGCTCAAGCTTGAGTTCATGCAAGCGATCCAGCGTGGCGAACTCGCTACGCCGGAGGAATAATTGATGAAGGTACTGATCACCGGGGCCAATGGTTTTGTCGGCAAGAACCTGATTGCGCATTTGAGTGAGCGCAGTGATATCGAGGTTGTCGCCTTTACCCGTGACAACAGCATTGCCCAACTGCCTGCCTTGGTTGCCGAGGTCGATTTTGTATTCCACCTGGCGGGGGTCAATCGGCCCCAATCGTCCGATGAGTTCAAGGTGGGCAACACTGACCTGACTCTGGCTCTGTGCGACGCGATCAAGGCAAGTGGCAAGCTCACTCCTGTGCTCTACACCTCGTCGACCCAGGCGGATCGTGACAATCCTTACGGTGTCAGCAAGCTGGCTGCCGAGCAGGCATTGCACGACCTGCAGGCGAGCCATGGTTCCAGGGTTCATGTCCTGCGCCTGCCTAATGTGTTTGGCAAGTGGGCGCGACCTGATTACAACTCTGCCGTGGCGACTTTTTGCCATAACATCACCCGAGGCCTGCCGATCCAGGTCAATGATCGACAAGCGATGGTCAGCCTGGTCTACATCGACGACGTGGTCGAGTGTTTTATCCGGGTAATGGATTCGGGTTTACCCCATGGCGCGGCGGTCCAAGTGAGTCCGGTTTACAGCATTGCTGTCGGGGAACTGGCCGATCAACTGCATGCGTTTCGCGACAGTCGCGACACGTTGATCAGCGAAGCTGTTGGCACGGGCTTGGTGCGAGCACTGTACTCGACCTATGTGAGCTACTTGCCCGTCGAGCAATTCACGTATGCCGTTCCGAAATACGGTGACCCGCGCGGCGTTTTTGTCGAGATGCTGAAGACCAAGGACAGTGGGCAGTTTTCCTATTTCACCGCGCATCCCGGTATCACACGCGGTGGGCATTATCATCACAGCAAGACCGAGAAGTTTCTGGTTATCAAAGGCAAGGCCTGCTTCCGTTTTCGCCATATCGTATCGGGTGAGTTCCATGAGTTGTTCACTCAAGGTGAACAGCCCCAGGTGGTGGAGACGGTGCCTGGTTGGACGCATGACATTACCAATGTCGGCGAAGACGAGATGATCGTTATGCTCTGGGCCAACGAGGTTTTTGATCGTGAGCGGCCAGACACCTTTGCGATGCCTGTGGGTACTCAAGCCTGAGCATGAGCGCATCAGGCAATGCATGGTGCGAACAGCTCCGATGCCAATGATTCTGGAAGAGTGTTGAAATGAAAAAGCTGAAAGTTGTCACAGTCGTTGGGACTCGTCCCGAAATCATTCGCTTGTCGCGAGTGATTGCCAAGCTGGACGAACACTGTGAACACGTCCTGGTGCATACCGGCCAGAACTACGATTACGAATTGAACGAGATTTTTTTCCAGGACCTCGGTATTCGTAAGCCTGATCATTTTCTCAACGCAGCGGGCGCGAGTGGTGCGCAAACGATCGGCAATGTGATCATTGCGGTGGACCAGGTGCTGGAAAAGGTGCAGCCAGAAGCCCTTCTGATTCTCGGTGATACCAACAGCTGCATGGCGGTGATTCCAGCCAAACGCCGTAAAATCCCGACATTCCACATGGAAGCCGGCAATCGCTGTTTTGACATGCGTGTGCCTGAAGAGATCAATCGCCGCATCGTTGATCACACCGCAGACATCAACCTGACCTATAGCAGCATCGCACGTGACTACCTGCTGAGCGAAGGATTGCCGCCGGATCGGGTGATCAAGACCGGTAGCCCTATGTTTGAGGTGCTTAACTATTACCGTGATGGTATCGAAGCCTCTGAAGTGCTCGATCGCCTCAGTCTTGAGGCGGGCAAGTTTTTCGTGGTGAGTGCCCATCGCGAAGAGAACATTGATTCCGACAAAAACTTCCTCAAGCTGGTCGGCGTGTTGAACACCGTTGCTGCTCAGTATGACCTGCCGGTGATCGTGACCACACACCCTCGTACGCAAAAGCGTGTCGATGCGATGGGCGTAACCTTTCACAAGAATGTGCAATTGCTCAAGCCGCTGGGGTTCAAGGATTACAACAAGCTGCAACTGACGGCCAAGGCCGTATTGTCCGACAGCGGCACCATCAACGAAGAGTCATCGATCCTCAATTTCCCTGCACTGAATCTACGTGAGGCCCATGAACGGCCGGAAGGGATGGAGGAGGCGGCGGTCATGATGGTCGGCTTGGAAGTCGAGCGTGCGCTGCAGGGCTTGCAGCTCCTGGAAAGCCAGGCCGCTGGGGCGGAACGGACGTTGCGGTTGGTTGCCGATTACAGCATGCCAAATGTTGCCGAAAAGGTTGTGCGGATCATCCATAGCTACCGTGACTACGTCATGCGCACTGTATGGAAGCAATATTGATTGGACAGCCTCTCCCAGGAAAAGCCACTGAAGATTCTGGTGGTCACCCAGTATTTCTGGCCAGAAAACATGCGTATCAACAACATGGTCGAGGGCTTTGTCGCCAAAGGTCATGAGGTGACCGTCCTCACGGGCGTGCCCAACTATCCGGAAGGGCAAGTCTTTGCCGATTTCCGGCGTGACCCTGCGCAGTTTTCCAATTATCGGGGAGCGCGAGTGATCAGGGTGCCGATGCTGGCGCGAGGCAAGAGCAATTTCAGACTGGCCATGAATTACTTCTCGTTTTTCAGCAGTGCCTCAATCATTGGCAGTTACAAGCTGCGTGGTCAGGCGTTCGACTCCATCTTTGTGTATGGCGTGTCGCCTATCATGGGGGCGATCCCGGCGCTGTTGCTTGGGCGCTTAAAAAGGGCTCCGGTACTCATATGGGTGCTGGATCTTTGGCCGGAAAGCCTCAGGGCGGTTGGGGTTATAGAAAACCCGAAGTTGCTTGGACTGGTTGGCAAGGTGGTGTCCTGGATCTACAACCGCACTGATTACCTGTTGTTGCAGTCGCGTTCGTTCGACGAGAACGTCAAGGAGTACTGCACACGTGCAATTGATGCAGACCGACTGGTGTATTTCCCTAGTTGGGCCGAGGACGATTTTTCCGCAGACCTGCAGGGACCTTCGGAGTTGCTGCAGCGTGACGATGCTGTATTTACAATCCTTTTCGCCGGTAACATCGGCGATGCTCAGGATTTTCCAGCCATCATGGCTGCAGTCAAGGCTGTCGAGACCGATCTGCCTGTGCGCTGGGTCATTGTGGGCGATGGTCGGGCAAGCCAATGGCTGACCGAGCATGTGGCGCAAAACCGCATGGACAACGTGCTACTGCTTGGCAGACACCCCTTGGAAAAAATGCCAGCGTTGTTCGCCGTCGCGGACGCTTTGCTGGTTTCGTTGAGGACAAATGACGTTTTCGAGAAAACCATTCCAGGCAAAGTTCAGGCTTACCTGGCTTCTGGGAAACCGGTAATCGCCATGATCGATGGTGAAGCGGCCAACGTTGTTGAAGGATCGGGTGCGGGCATGGTGTGTGGCTCCGGCGATGCCCAGGGGTTGGCGCGTATCGTTCGCACCATGGGCGTCTTACCCAGGTCCGAGCTTGAGCGCATGGGCCTCTTGGGCAGGCGTTACTACCTTGAGCATTTTTCCAAGGACACCTTGTTCGACCGTCTTGAAGCGCTATTTAGAAAAGCGACCTTGAGGCGCAACGAACAATGACCAGAACCCTTTGCCCGTCTCTGTTTCAGGAATTGTTTGCGAAATGACCCTCTGGCTCGTGTTTGCCGCAGTACTCCTCGTATCACTTTTGTTGACCTGGGTACTGCGCCGCTATGCGTTGTCGCGTAGTTTGATGGACATTCCCAATGGTCGCAGCTCGCACTCGGTTCCCACGCCACGAGGGGGTGGGGTCGCAATCGTGCTGACTTTCCTGGTGGCGTTGGTACTCGTTGCGCTCGCTGGCTGGGTCAGTTGGAACGCGGCCTGGCCATTACTGGGGGCGGGCGCATTGATCGCCGTGGTTGGTTTTCTCGATGATCACGGCCATATCGCAGCACGTTGGCGCCTTTTGGCCCATTTTTCCGCAGCCATTTGGGCGTTGTGTTGGATCGGAGGGCTGCCCACCATCAGTCTGGCCGGGGTTGAATTGGACCTTGGGTGGTTCGGCCACGTGCTGGCGGCTCTGTACCTGGTCTGGATGTTGAACTTGTATAACTTCATGGATGGTATCGACGGCATTGCCAGCATCGAGGCCGTCTGCGCCTGTTCGGGAGCGTGCCTGGTGTACTGGCTGACAGGGCATGAAAGTCTCATGCTTGCGCCGATGTTACTGGCAGTCGCCGTGCTTGGATTCTTGTACTGGAACTTTCCTCCTGCACACATTTTCATGGGCGATGCGGGGAGTGGCTTCCTCGGTGTCGTAATCGGCGTGCTGTCGCTGCAGGCGGCCTGGGTGGCCCCTCAGATGCTGTGGGTCTGGCTGATTTTGCTGGGTGTATTCGTGGTTGATGCCACCTTTACCTTGGGACGACGCCTGTTGCGCGGGGATAAGGTCTATGAAGCGCATCGAAGTCATGCTTATCAGTACGCCTCGCGTCAGGCCGGGCGCCACTTGCCGGTGACGCTGACGGTGATGGCGATCAATCTATTGTGGCTGCTGCCCATCGCTCTTTTCGTTGGCCTTGGTTTTGACGGTGTTCTTGGGCTGGTGGTGGCGTATGTTCCGCTTATAGTGCTGGCGATCAAGTTTCACGCGGGCGAGTTGGAAAAAGTGTGATCATTGGTTGACGCTGGTGTTTGAAAAGGTTGCTGCACACGTACGTGACTGCCATTTTTTGCTGGCAGCGCTAGGGACTGAGGTATAAAAAGGGTTTATGGATAGTCTACGTGCCCGATTGGTGGGCTTGCCGCGCAGGCAAAAACGTTTCTTGCAAGTAGTGACCGACATCGTCCTGGTGTGGGGAGCACTGTGGCTGGCATTTGTCGTTCGCCTGGGGTTTGATGATCTTAACAACCCCTTCGTCGTGCATTTGTGGTTGTTTCTCAGCGCGCCGGTAATCGCTATCCCGTTGTTTATCCACTTTGGCATGTACCGTGCGGTCATGCGTTATTTTGGCAATGATGCGCTGATTGCAATCATCAAGGCCGTGAGCCTCTCTGCATTATTGCTGGCGCTGGTGGTGTACCTGTACAGCAATCACCAGACGGTGGTGCCGCGCTCGATCGTATTCAACTATTGGTGGTTGAGCATGGTCATCATTGGCGGCCTGCGCCTGGCCATGCGTCAGTACTTTCAAGGGGACTGGTTTACTGCGGCGCAACACGTGCCGTTCACCAATCGTGATGATGGCTTGACCAAGGTCGCTATCTACGGTGCCGGGGCCGCAGGTAATCAATTGGTGGCAGCCTTGCGGCTGGGGCGGGTAATGCGGCCTGTGGCATTCATCGATGATGACAGCGGCATCTCCGATCGGATCATCTCGGGGTTGAAGGTGTACAAGCCCAAGCGTATCCAGCAGATGATCGATGATACGGGCGCGGAAGAGCTGTTACTGGCCATCCCTTCATCCACACGGGCTCGTCGTCGAGAGATACTGGGTTATCTGGAGGGATACCCGCTGCATGTGCGTAGTGTTCCGGGTTTCATGGATCTGGCCAGCGGACGCGTCAAAGTCGATGATATCCAGGAAGTCGACATTGCCGACCTGCTGGGTAGGGACCCTGTACCTGCCCAGCCCGAACTGCTGGAGCGATGCATCAAGAATCGCGTGGTGCTGGTTTCCGGCGCGGGCGGTTCGATCGGTTCGGAGCTTTGCCGGCAGATCCTTACGCTGGAACCCACCAGCCTGTTGTTGTTCGATCATAGTGAGTACAACCTCTACTGCATCCTGTCCGAACTTGAACAGCGCGTTCAATCAGAATTGTTGAATGTGACGTTGTTGCCCATCCTTGGTTCGGTGCGCCATCCGGACAAGCTGCTGGATGTCATGAATACCTGGTCGGTCGACACGGTCTACCATGCGGCTGCCTATAAGCATGTGCCCATGGTGGAGCACAACATTGCCGAAGGCATTCTTAATAACGTGATCGGTACTCTCAATACCGCGCAGGCAGCTTTGCAGGCAGGTGTCGAGAACTTTGTGCTCATTTCAACAGACAAGGCGGTGCGGCCAACCAACGTCATGGGCAGCACCAAACGGCTGGCGGAGCTTGTGTTGCAAGCGTTGAGCAAGGAATTGGCACCTACGTTGTTTGGTGATGCGTCGAATATCTCGCGCGTCAACAAAACCCGTTTCACCATGGTTCGCTTTGGCAACGTACTGGGCTCTTCAGGTTCGGTTATCCCGCTGTTTCATAAGCAGATCCAGGCGGGAGGCCCTTTGACGGTGACTCATCCGAAGATAACCCGCTATTTCATGACGATTCCCGAGGCGGCGCAACTGGTTATCCAGGCGGGTTCGATGGGGCAGGGCGGCGACGTTTTCGTGCTGGATATGGGTGAGCCTGTGAAGATTGTCGAGCTTGCTGAAAAGATGGTTCATCTCTCGGGCTTGAGTATCCGCTCCGAGAAAAACCCGCACGGAGATATCCTGATCAATTTCAGTGGGCTGCGTCCGGGTGAAAAGCTGTATGAAGAGTTATTGATTGGCGACAATGTAGCGGCTACACGCCATCCAATGATTATGCGAGCTAATGAAGAGCTTCTGGGGTGGGAAGTACTCAAGACCAGGTTGCACGGGTTATTGGCGGCTGTCGAGGAAGGCGATTTTGCGCTCGTCAGGCAACTCTTGAAAGAAACCGTCAGTGGCTATAGCCCGGAAGGTGAGATCGTCGACTGGATGCACATTCAGCGACATCGTGAAGTCTGATCATCTGGTGGACGCTCTGATGGGCCTATTTGGAGGCCCATCAGGTAAAACTTAAGTTAAAGCTTCCAGAGTTTTTTGTTCAGTCTGAAGCTCGATAGGTAGACGAACAGTCT
This sequence comes from Pseudomonas allii, assembly GCF_055380095.1. Taxonomy (NCBI): domain Bacteria; kingdom Pseudomonadati; phylum Pseudomonadota; class Gammaproteobacteria; order Pseudomonadales; family Pseudomonadaceae; genus Pseudomonas; species Pseudomonas allii. The sequence continues at coordinate 1,830,532 of NZ_AP039450.1, forward strand.
CGATATGTTCATGAACCTGTTAGGGCCTACAGTGTAAAGAACCACCTTTAGCAACGAGTTGATGATCTGAAGCTTTCCAGAGTGATTTAGTGCGTCACCAAACCCTGCCGGTTTGTAGGGCCCGCCCTTTTCGAACAAATAGTTCTTCTTGGCAAATTGGTAGACAGGGCCGCTCGCATCGAACGGCTCATGCTCGGCAGGCAGTTCGTCCAGTACGGCGGCGTAGGCCCTTCTCAGTGTGGGCGAAATGTATTTCCCATCGCTCATATAATCAAAGGCATAGGCTGCGCTGGAAGGGAAGGCTGAAAAGTTGGACAGTCGTTCCTTGTAATAGAAGCTGACCTCCAACAGATCTTCACGTTTTTCTTCTCTTCCCGCAAATGCTCGTTTGCTCAAGCGTTCCGGATTCTTCTCGTCAAACGAACTGAAGTGGAAGAAAACCAGCGGGAACTCTCCATTTACGGTATAGCCACCTTGGCCGTCAGGGGCGAGGGTGCGCTCATGGCTATTCCAAAAAGCCATGTTGTAGCCAAGATTGAACGATACGTGCAGGGTCGGGAAGAAGCAGGGGGCGATGCTGACCCACTTCTGGTCGGTGGAGAGGCCAAACTGAGTTTCGAAATAGCAATGTTCCAGGCAGCGTTCATTCCACCACTGGAGAAAGCGTATGCCTTCTGACGTGTTTGAAACTGCGTAGAAGCCCAGATTGAAGGAGCCAAAGCGCAACATCCCGACATCACCCTCGACATGAGGCGTGACGTAGTGGGGCGTTAGAATGATGTCACGCGTACCGAGTTCGTCCCATAGGCCATCGAGGCGGCTGAAAACGCACGTGTCGGGGTCGAGGAAGATAACCTTCTCGTGTTGCTCAAGCAGCTGCAAAGTGATCCAGGGCTTGAGACTGGTACTGAACTCCACGATGTCGTATTTAAAGGCGTAGTGCTGGACATTTGGCAATCCGATCTCTTCAACCCAGTGGAATTCTGCCAAGTGGGTGGGGAGATCCATCTCGATCTTGCGATCAAAAATATAGATCTTCAGTTTAGGCTGACCGAATTTAACCAGCGACTCGGCCAGCACCAACGCTTTGGACAAGTAAGCCAAGTTGCACACAGTAAAAATGGCTGAGCGCTCGACGGTCATGCCTTTTTCATCAGTCACGTTTAAATATTCCTAATGTATTGATTACTCTGACGAGGATCTGAGACGTGCAATAGAGTGTCAGTAATCTTGTGATTCTGAGCGCGAAGCCGAACTGACAGCTCGCGAGCGCAGAAAAAATAAGTTTCAGGTTCGAAGATACCGTGTCTTTTATTCTGGACCATGAATACGCCCGCATTGAATACGTACGGCCAGCAATTCGGTAGCGACTGTCAGCCTGCTCGGTCACATGATCAAAGCCAGGTGTGGCGCCACAGACGCCGATTCGATAGCCTTTATTCAATGAATCCAGGCACAGCTTATAATCCACGCTGTCGACAAAGTAGCTGCAATCCATCCAGCCGAGAGCGTTGAGTTTATCCAGAAAATAAAGACTGCCGCTGTTGATCAGCAGGGGTACCTCCCGTACTGACGCGCTTCCATCGGCCTTGAAAGCGATTGCGCTGAACGCAGTGTAAGCGTCGAGGTTGTCGGTATAGTTTTTTTCGACATAGGTCAGTGTTTCTTCGTTGAACCCCGTGTCCTGATCAAAAAACAGCAGTGCCGAGTGGCCCTGTTGATAGGCATTGGCGCATACCGTTGAAATACCGACGCCCAACCCGAGATTTTTACCACAGGTAAAGTAGTGGATCTGCGGGTGATGCTCGGCAAATGCCCGCACACTGGCATTATCAGGTGAATTGTCGAATACATAGACTTCAAACCCGTTTGCCGAAGTCAATTCAAGCCTGTGCAGTAATTCAACGCCGGCGTGATAGACAACAATCCCTACTGCAATCTTACGTGTCATGCCATACCTTTGATATGTGGAGCCGCCCGTACCCGGTCGTGTTTATACACTTAACCATTTGCTCTCTTTATCGCTCCATACTTTCACGACCCTGGCAGGGCAGCCCACGGCAATGACGTTGCATGGGATATCTTTGGCAACAACGCTATTGGCACCGATGATCGAGCCACTGCCAATGGAGGTGTTCGGCAATATGACGACATTGTCCCCGATCCACACCTTGTCGCCAATGGTCACAGGGCCGCTGCTGGACAGCTTTCGTTCGAACGGTGTTTCGTAGGGGCTGGACTGGTCCTCCCCCGAGTACGCGCCGTGGGAGTGGTCTGTGATATGGATCTTGCTGCCCATCAACACATCGTTGCCGATGGTGACCTTGTTACAGCAGGCGATATGCAAGTGGTCACTGGCAGAGAAATTTTCGCCGATTTCGATATGGGGTTGATAGGCAAAGCTGATGTACTGAGCGATAGCATGTAACCAGAGCCCTTCACCGACTCTAAAGTTATTGCCCAATGTGATGTGTTCCAAGCCAAAGACCTTGGGCGCGCGGCCAAGGTACGCACGGCGCCCCGCTCTGGGCGGGGTGCGAAGGTGAATGAATGCACGCCACACCAATAGCGCTCGACCTGCCAGGAGCGGAATAATGAACAGATGGTGTTGCTTTAGTTTCTTAAGGACGTATGACACTGCAGTTTACTCGTGCTGGCATGCATTGACAGATAAAAGCTGAGTGCAAGGTAACCTAATCGCTTGGTGAGGACGGTGTGTTATGCGTTCGTCGCAGGTGAAGCTCGATCAGAGCTTTTAGTAATGGCTGCGGAAAAACAGATATCGCCATAACTATCCAACTCGGGTAGTTTATCGCTAACCTCAGGACCTTCCGATATTCCCTGTAGACACGGTAGTTTAACAACCCTCGCGACCTCAGCGAAATCATGCCTTTGATAGTGAAAGCGCCTGACACTTCGCCAAAACGGGTGCATGCCGTGAGCTTACTTGCGAGTGAATAACTGACAGGCAATGAAAGGATAAAATTTACCCAACTGGTCAGGCCGATTTTGAAGATCTTGTCGGTGTGGGCCCAGCTGGTTTTGGACAGTCGCTTGTTTTCAAGCGATGTAATAGATACTTGATGAAGCCAGTGGATCATGAACGGTCGGCGTGCAATGGATTCGAAGATGATCCCCGTTTGTATGAAGTTGGAGTCGGTGTAACGGGGGAAGTTGGCGTTCGCTATCATAGACTTATTGTAGATCAGGCAGCTCATGCAGCTCATCAAACCGCCAAGGTCTTCGAGTAATGTACTAGCATCTTGATAGGTGGTGTTTGGAATATTGATTTTTCCCACCAGATTGACCAGCACAGCATCGTATGTTTTATCAGTTGATAGCAGGTTCAACACAGTTTCAATATCGTTTGCATGAATTTTCGACGTGTCACCTAACAGCCACGTGTATTCCGTAGTTGAAAGCATGAGTGCGTTTTGGAAGTTTAAATCGGCTCCCAGGTTTTCACTGTTTCGTGAGTAGTGCAGCAAAGGGTATTCGGCTTTCCACTTATCAACGACTATTGCCGTGTCGTCGGTCGAAGCATTATCAGATATAAATATTTGAATATTATGCTGTCTGAGCACTGGTATGTGTTCAGCCAACGAGCAGTCAAGAAAATCTGCACGGTTATACGTGGGCAGAGCGATCGATAACAACGGGTTAGGTTGCAGACTCATGGCGACGGCCTTTTGAATGATCGGAAAATCCAGTAAACCCATGGCAGGACAAGTAGGTAGGCACTGACGAAGCCGGAAAACAGGTATTCGAATGGAAGGTATTTTGCAGCCAGCCATGTCGTGATCGCGACATAAAGCCCATTGGCCACCGACACCACCACGAGCGGCTCTTTTTTGTGTGCCCTCATATAGATGGCCATCCCATTGATGGCCAATTGTAGCAACCAGCCTACGCTGACCATGAGCAATGAGGGCGTCGGCAACAGACGATTTTCTACAAGAGGATGGCCTTTCATAAGCCACGTGAAGGTGAACAGCGCCACCATCCCCATGATGTAAGTCAGGATGGACAGTGAAATTCCTTTTTTGAAAATGCTGTTCAACTGTAGGGTGTTGCTCTGCGCCGCGAAGATATTTATTTTCGGTGTGATAATGGTTATCCAGATATTGGCGATACTGAACATGGCCATACAAACAGCAATCGACAAGCCCACCTGACCGGCCTGTACTGCGCCGTGATAGCTGAAAGTGAGTGGTGTGAAAATCGATAGAACGAAATATCCGCTTATCCAGCTCAAAGCAAACCGCCACATGAGCGGCATGATTTCCTTGAACCACGGATGGCTATAGAGCCGGGCCAGCCTATACAGTTGACTGAGCATGGCCTTGTAGCGGCGAAGGATGATCATGGAGCCAACCAGCGCGCTTGCCAGTAAAGAAAAGGCCAGTGCATACAGGTCTGCACCGGTGATCAGCAGGCCGACACTGACCAGCACACTGATGATGCTGATGTGAAAACGAATTTTTTGAATATCGCCTACGCTGTCGCACCCCTCGATAAACGACAACGCAATGCTGTTTATAAAAACCAGGACTGAGGCTGCCCCATAGAGTAGCCAAGGGAGCTGCCAATTGAGAGCGACGCTCTTGCCACTGAGCACATAGTAACCCATCGCAAGTACGGCTGGGAAAACGACCAGTGCCATTGCAGTTGCCCATCTCATGGCAAAAGACAACAACGTCGCGAGGCGGCTGATATTTTCAGCAGGGCCAGATAGCTCTTTCTGGTTATTGAATTTAAGGTGAGCAAACTCATGGGAGGCGAATAAGAGCAATACCGCAGAGAATCCCATATCTGCAAACACGGCGAGTGCAGCCATGCTGATAAACGTATACCAATATCCTTGCGCTTCAGGTGATAAATAGATCGGCACCAGTATCAGCAGGGCTGGTCCAGAGAGCAGTCGCCAAAGTTGATTGATTGCAGTATTGCGGAAGTCGTGGTTGAGTATTTTTTTAAGATTCATTTGAAGAATTGGGCGCGTTCGATTTCATGTGTCAACCCATCAAGAGAGTTGAAGTAGGGTCGATAGCCCAATGTCGCTGCCACTTTGTTCTCGGAGTAGTAGTGCTGCTTGGTGCCGGTGGCATTGACTGCTGGCGGCGCGCCCTCGACAGTGAACTGCAAGCCAAATTTTTTGTGAAGATGATTCAGGATTGAAAATTTGTCGGTAGGGCCCTTTGTATAGCAATCAACAGCCAGGTTGATATTACCGCTACACATCAGTGCATTGACTATCAAGCTGTAAAAGTCGACAGGCGTTATGTAGTCTCGATACATATTAAGCGCGGAGGTTGTCAATACGGTGTTTTCATGAATGGCGCGAAGTGCGTCTGTAATGAAATAACGCGCGCTTAAGTCTTGCGATTGACTAAAGTAATTGAATACCCGCACGTCAATAATATTGAGGTCCGTATAAGTTCGGTGGCGTGCCTCAGCATAGAATTTTGCTATCGCATACCAATCCGTTGCTTTCAGGTTGTTCAGGTCGAATAAAGCAAGGCTTTGAGCATTTACTGGGGCGTCAAAGTTGCAGCCATAGGCAGCGCCGCTGCTGAGGAACAGATAGCGGCATTTGTTATTAGTCTTAAGGTAGTCCAGAGCCAGCTTGTCATATTCATAGGTTACTTCAAAAATGGCCGAACCCATTTTTACTGCCAGCGCCGGATCGCCAACACCGACAAAGTTGATGATCGCGTCAAAGTGGGTCTTGGTATTAAAGTCGGCGTACTGGAAAACGTTGACTTTTTTCTTGTGTGCCGATGTCAATGCGGATGTATCGAGTTTGTTCTTGTCGCGCAAAAACAGGCTCAATCTGCAGTCCTTATCCGCTACCAGGGAACGAATCAGGTCTTTGGCAATTTGGCTGTTTGCGCCAAATATTGCGATATGCATCAGCGTGGCATCCGCGGTTTTTCAGGCAGTTGTTCATCGATCGATCGACCAAACTCAAGCCGGGGCCGACACTCCCGGGCGTCGGGCATCATCAATTCGATTAGCGTGGGCTGAGGTGACCCAACAAATGACCTGACCTGCGCCGTAAACGCATCGTGTGTAGTGACCACCGCGGACTCAATGCCGTAGGCCTCGCCAATGGCTTTGAACTGAGAGGAATAGCCATTCCAGTAGGTCGACGAGTTACGCCCCTCGAAATACATTTCCTGAAAGCCGCGCACCATTCCCAGCGAATGGTTGTTGAATACGACCACCAGCACGGGTAGCCGGTCGCGCGCGATGATATCCAGCTCCTGGATATTGAGCTGGGCACCGCCATCACCCGTGATGACAATCACAGGTTTTTGGCCAGCATTGCATACGCCTATGGCGGTTGGAATCGCAAAGCCCATGGTGCCCAATCCACCAGAGTGATGCATGGATTGGCCACGGCTCAGGCGCAGTGTATGGGCGGCCCACATCTGGTTGTTACCCACATCTGCAACATAGTCGACGGCGAACCCTTTGGTCTCCTTGGCCAGAGCCGAAAAAATCAAAAAGGGACTGACGGACCAGTCGGCGTATTCGTCGACGAAAGTGTGCTCGAAATCGTTTTGTAACTGAGTCGTCCACCCAAGCCATGCTGCATTTTTCGGCAGTTTGGACAGAGTAAACCTGGCGAAAAATGTATTCAGTTCCATCACATGGGACGCATGCGCCTGAACCCGATTGTTCAGTTGCCCTTCCATCAGGTCGATTTGCACGATCCTGGCCTTACGTGCGAAGTCATCAGGTTTTGCACCCGTTTGGCGAACATCCATGCGGCTGCCCAGCACCAGCAGGAAATCACAGTTTTGCACTGCGTAATTGGCGGCGCGCGTTCCATAGGCACCTAGCATACCCAGGTAATTGGCGCTTGCCGGGATCTTTTCCGCCCCTTTAAGGCTGGCGACAAAGGGAATTCCTGATGTTTCCAGTTGTTCGAGCCATTGCGCGAAACTACGCGTATTGACTGCGCCCCCGCCCAGCAAGATCAGCGGTCTCTGCGCAGATGCGAGTGCGCTGCCGATCGCTTCGACATCAGGCGCGTGCAGCTCAGTCGCAGCTTGTTCGGCCTGAGGGGCCAGCAACGCTTGTACCTGTGCGTCATCAAGTTCTGCTCGCTGTATATCCATCGGAATATCCAGCAATACCGGGCCGGGGCGTCCTTCCCTGGCAATATCAATGGCTTGTTGCAAGCACGGCAGCAACTCGTCGACATGGCGGATCTGATAGGCGTACTTGGTAATGCTGCTGACCAACGCCACACTATCAAGCTCCTGGAACCCTTGCTGGCGTATGTTTCTGTCGCCTTTGAGTTCGTAAGTGTTGACCTGCCCGGTCAGGAAGAGACAGGGGTGGCTGTCAAGCCAGCAATCGGCGATGCCGGTGATCAGGTTGGTGGCTCCGGGACCACTTGTGCCCAAGGCTACGCCGAGTACTTCGTGGTGCGTAGCACGCGCGACGGCGGATGCAGCGAACGCCGCCGCTTGCTCATGGTGAACGGAAACCAGCTTGGTCTTGCCCAACTGGTTGATACTGTCAACCAGGTGCGTGATCATCCCGCCGATCAATTCGTAACCATACAGAACCTTGTTCTGTGCAAGAACCAGCGCTACCGCATCCGATGCTTTCATTGTTTAGAAACCAATCCCGAAGAACTCTTCCAGCTTCTCACCGACAAAATCGAAATGCTCCTGGCCCAGCGCCGGCTGCACGCCGAGCCAGAAGGTCTGGTTCATGGTGCGGTCGGTATTGGTCAATTCGCCAACCACGCGGTATTCCAGATTCTGGAAGTAAGGCTGGCGGGTCAGGTTGCCGGCGAACAGGAGGCGTGTGCCGATTTTGTGCTGGTCAAGGTACTTGAGCAGGTCGACACGCTTGACGCCGCTGCTTTCCTTGAGTGTTACCGGGAAGCCGAACCACGATGGGTCGCTGTTGGGTGTTGCCTCGGCGATTTCGAGGAATTCGGACAGGCTGGACAAGCGCTCTTTGAGCAGCACGAAATTGCGCTTGCGCGTGTCGATGAAGTCCTGGGCGCGTTCGAGTTGCGCCAGGCCGCAGGCGGCCTGCATATCGGTGATTTTCAGGTTGTAGCCCAGGTGCGCATACACGTACTTGTGGTCATACCCTTGGGGCAGGCTGCCATATTGCTGGCCGAAACGGTCGCCACAGGTGTTGTCGCAGCCTGGCGCGCAGTAGCAGTCACGGCCCCAGTCGCGGAACGACTCGGCAATCACTTTGAGCATCGGGTTGTTGGTGAACACCGCGCCACCTTCGCCCATGGTGATGTGGTGCGCCGGGTAGAAGCTGAGGGTGGCGATATCACCGAACGTGCCGACCAGCTTGCCATCATAGGTTGCGCCCAGGGCGTCGCAGCAGTCTTCCACCAGCCACAGGTTGTACTTTTCGCACAGCGCCTTGACCTTGCCCAGGTTGAACGGGTTGCCCAGGGTGTGAGCCAGCATGATTGCCTTGGTTTTCGGCGTGATGGCGGCTTCGATCAGCTCGGCATTGATGTTGTGGGTGGCCATGTCGACGTCGACGAACACCGGGATTGCGCCAAATTGAACGATAGGGTTGACCGTGGTCGGGAAGCCCGCTGCCACGCCAATCACTTCGTCGCCCTTTTTGATCGCCCGCTCACCCAGTTTGGGCGAGGTCAGGGTGCTGAAAGCAACCAGGTTGGCGGAAGAGCCGGAGTTGACCGACAGCAGGAATTTGACACCGAGGAATTCAGCCAGCTTTTTCTCGAATTCAGCATTGAAGCGGCCGGTCGTCAGCCAGCCGTCCAGGGAGGCCTCGACCATCAGTTGCAACTCTCGCGCCCCGATCACTTTGCCGGACGGCGGGATAACGGTCTCACCGGCCACGAACGGCTTGCTCGCCAATGCGACCTTGGCGTATTGCTCGACGAGCTTGCTGATTTCCTGGCGGAGCATATCGGGTGTCATGAAAAATCCTGCTAAAAAATAGAGTTAGTTGCTGTTGGCACGCATGGCGAGCATGTAGGCGTCGATTTCATCCAGGCAATGGGCCTGCATGTCGTTGCCGCTCAACCAGGCACGATGCCAGGTAACAATCCGGGCGAGCGTGGTTGCAAGGTTCCAGCTGGGTGTCCAGTGCAGGTGTGCGCGCGCCTTGGAAATGTCCAGCTTGAGGTAGTTGGCCTCATGCGGCTGCGGGTCCTGGTCCAATTGCCAACTGGCCCCTGTGCCCCAGGCCTGAACCATGTGATCAAGGATCCATTCCACCGGGCGTGCGTCTTCATCCTTGGGGCCGAAGTTCCAGCCCTGGGCAAAGTGATGCCCTTGGGTCCAGAGGTGTTCAGCCAGCACAAGGTATCCACTGAGTGGCTCCAGCACGTGTTGCCACGGCCGGGTGGCCTTCGGATTGCGTATTGTGACGGGCTGACCCTTCTCGAAGGCACCCAGAATATCAGGTATCAGCCGGTCTTCTGCCCAATCGCCGCCGCCAATCACATTGCCCGCCCTGCCAGATGCCAAGGCTGCGCCTTGCGGATGGTTGAAAAACGACTTGCGGTAGGCGCTTGTGATCAGCTCCACACAGCCTTTGCTGTTGCTGTAGGGATCATGGCCGCCCATGGGTTCGTCTTCACGATAGCCCCATTCCCACTCACGGTTCTCGTAGCATTTGTCGGTGGTGACGTTGACGATTGCCCGCAGGTTGGGGCATTGCCGCGCAGCCTCCAGCACATGCAGGCTGCCCATCACATTGGTGGCGTAGGTCTCGACCGGCTCGCGGTAAGACAAGCGGACCAATGGCTGCGCCGCCATATGGATCAGCACGTCCGGGTTGAAGCGCGTCATGCTTTGGGTGATGGCCGCCAGGTCGCGAATGTCGCCCTGCTCCGACTCCATGCCTTCGGCCACCCTGGCCTCGACGAACAGGGCAGGGTGGGTTGGCGGCGCCAGGGCAAAGCCCTTCACCTGTGCGCCCATGCTGGTCAGCCAGAGTGACAGCCAACTACCCTTGAACCCGGTGTGGCCGGTCACGAAGACTCTTTTGCCTTGCCAAAAGGCAGGAGAAACGGTCGACTTCATATTCAGTCCCAGGATTTCCAGGGCGCTTTGCCGGACTGCCAAAGCTCTTCCAGATAATGTTTGTCACGCAGTGTGTCCATGGGCTGCCAGAACCCCGGGTGTTCGTAAGCCATGAGCTGGCCCTCGGCGGCAAGCTTCATCAGCGGCTCCTGTTCCCAGGTGGTGCTGTCATCCTCCAGGTATTTGAGCACTGTGGGGTTCAAGACAAAGAAGCCACCATTGATCAGGGCACCATCACCCTTGGGTTTCTCCTTGAAGTTCAGCACTTGGCCTTTCTGGATATCCAGCGCGCCAAAACGGCCGGGCGGGAACGTTGCAGTGAGCGTCGCCGCTTTGCCGTGCGACTTGTGGAAGGCCAGGGTCGCGCCGATATCAACATCGCTGACGCCATCACCGTAGGTAAAGCAAAAGGCTTCTTCGTCTTTGACGTAGTCAGCGACGCGACGCAGGCGACCACCGGTCATAGACTCGTCGCCGGTATCGACCAGGGTGATGTTCCAGTCTTCGGCGCGTTGGTCGTGCACCTTCATGGTGTTGTCGCGCATATTGAAGGTGACATCGGACATGTGCAGGAAATAGTTGGCGAAGTATTCCTTGATCACATACCCCTTGTAGCCACAGCAGATAATGAAGTCATTGATGCCGTGCGCGGAGTACATCTTCAGGATGTGCCAGAGAATAGGTTTGCCGCCAATCTCGACCATGGGTTTTGGGCGTACGCTGGTTTCTTCGCTTAGCCGCGTTCCCAGGCCACCGGCCAAAATAACTGCTTTCATGCTGTCTCCGGGTCAATTCGAGCTTACAAAGGCGTCAGAATGGAAATGTTTGAGGGGCAGGCCAGCCTGCGTCAGCAGCTCGCGTGCGGCGTGGATCATGGCTTCTGAGCCACAGGCATAGACCGAGGTATCGGCCAGGTCAAGACTTTCTGCAAGGACGGCCTGTTGAACGTAGCCTGTTGCACCGGGCCATTGTGTGTCCGCGCGTGAGAGCACGGGGCGGTAGGTCAGGCCCAGCGATGGAAAATCAGGCTGCCAGTACAAGTCCTGCTCCGTACGGCCGCCCCAGTACACGTAAATGCGCTTGCCGCTGAGTGTTTCCGGTGCGTCACTCAAGCCTTCAAGCATGGCTTTGACCGGGGCGATTCCGGTTCCGGTTGCCATGAACACCAGGTTCGTCGTGCTTGCACTGCGCAAGCAGAAGGTGCCCAGCGGGCCTTCCAGCCTGAGCAGGTCATTGGCTTGGGCTCCGCCAAACCAGTACTGGCTCATCACGCCATCGGGTACTTGGCGGATATGCAGTTCCAGCTTGGCATCCTCACGCACGGCATTGGCGATGGAGTAACTACGGCGCACACCGTCTTTGCCTATGACGTCGATGTACTGCCCCGGAAGGTAGAATAGTGCGCTTTTTGGAGGCGTTCGGAGGACAACCCTTAGCACGTCGTCCGCCAGGCGCTCCAGGGTATCGAGGCGGCAAGGCATGGTTTTGATCTGGATGTCGGACAGCAATCCCAGGTCTTCGATGTCCAGCTCGATATCGGTGACGGCGGCCCGGCAGCACGTCAGGATGGAACCGCAGGCACGCTCCTCTTCCGTCAGCGCGAGTTCCGGTTGCACTACCTCTGTATGGCCTTGAAGCACGTTAGCCTTGCACACGCCACAACGGCCTGTACGGCAACTGTATTCCAGCACTGTGCCTTGTGACTTGGCGCAATCCAGAAGGCTCTTGCCGGGTTCAGCCGTAAACGTCTTGTGGTTCGACAATGTAACAATCGACATGCGTCAGGCACCATGCTCAGGGTTGGCGTCGCAAGGATTCGACTCGTCCACTGGAGTGCGAGGGACGGCCGCCATCGGCCCGATACTTTTGATACCCATGTACGTATACATCTCCTGTCGTCATTACTCTGAAAGTCATACGACATTCAGCGCGCAGACTGCGCCCCTGGCCGGGGACATTTTTCGTAGAGTTTAAAGCGGATAGAAGCCGCTGGCGGAAGGCCCCACCAGTTGAATCGCATATACAATTCGCAGCAACATCGCAGCGTGTTGCTGATTATTGAATAACGGACTGCCTATTGATGGCGGCAATTCTACCTGCTTGGGACCGTAACTGGAAATGCAGGATATCCGGGGCCTGCCCAGGCCGTTTCACTGGCATTGAGTGGGCGGGTCATACGCTGTTACCGATCCGTTTTTGACTCCTTCCAAACATCACCTAAGTTTGAAATGCAGCTTAGGAAAGCTGCATTTCCTTTATCGATGTCATGGAGTGTCACCAATGCAAAACGCCTATATCGCCTCCTTAATCTTCGCCTTCCTCACCACCCTCTCTGTCACCACCACCGCAGCGCCCTCCGTCAAAACCGAGGCTCCAATCCCGATCACGACCCAAATGTCCAAGGCAGAGCAATCCGCCAAGGTCAATCTGAACGCCGCCGATGCCGAAACCCTGCGCCGTGACCTCTTTGGCATCGGCGCCGCCAAGGCCAAGGCGATCATCGCCTACCGCGAGAGCAATGGTCCGTTCACTGCTGTTGATGAACTACTGGAGGTGAAGGGCATCGGCAAGGCGCTGCTGGAGAAGAACCGCGAAAGGATTGTAATCAACTGAGCACAGGACGGCCGGTCACCGACCGGCCACTCCATTTTCCGAAGCCTGTGCCTTCAGGCTTTCCCTAACTACGTCCAGAATACGCACCGCCAGCGCTGCGCTTTCGACACTCCTGGCCAGGGCCAATGCGCCCACTAGTGTCGACATCATTACCAGGCTTTCTTCATCGGCATTCGTGCTAATCAGCGTCGCTTCCACCTGCTGCAAGCGCGCCCTCAGTACCGCGTCCGTGGTCGGACTCTGCTGGCCTCTGAGACCCAACTCCGAGCACATGGTAGGCAGTGGGCAACCCTGATCCGGCGAGGCTCGATGCCACTCAGATAAGTAACTATCAATAAATGCCTCAAGAGGGCGTTCCTGGCTGAACAACATTTCGCAATGCGCATCCAGCTCGGCAGCTGCGGCTTGCAGCGCCTTTTCCACCAGTTCGTCCTTGGATTTGAAGTGGGCATAGAACCCGCCATGCGTCAGGTCCAGAGCCTTCATCAAGGGCTGCAGACCGGTCGCGCCGATCCCGTCGCGACGAAAGCGTACAGAGGCCTTCTTGATGATGCGTTGGTGGGTCTTGGCTTTGTGGTCGGATGAGTAACGCATAGGTGGGCCTCAGTGACAGGCTGGCATTTTAACCAACTTGAATCTTTTTACACGCTGACACGTTGGCATGAAAAGTGATTACCTACCCATCGAGGATTGTTCAACAATCATGAAGGTAGCCATGACACTCAGTTTGTCTCTTGCCGACCAGATTGCCCTGGAGCTTCGCGCTGACATCATCGGCGGGCGATTGCTGCCAGGAATGCCTTTGGTCGAGGTAGAACTGGTCAAAGCCTACAACGCATCGCGCAACACGATCCGTGAAGCGTTGCACCGCCTGGGGCAAGAAGGGCTGACCCGTTATGTGCGCAACAAGGGGGTGATGGTCCGGCGGTTGGCGCGAGAGGAGGTGCGTGATTTGTTTGTCGTGCGCCGCACCCTAGAGTTGCAGGCCATCGCTCAGAGCGGTCCCCTGACGGAGGATCAATCCGAACGCATGCAAAACGCCATCGACGCCACCACCCTGGCCCGCGAGCGCGAAGACTGGCGTGCTGTCGCCACCCATAGCTTGGTGTTTCACCAGCACATCGTCGGGTTGATGCGCAGCCCGTTGTTCGATGAGTTTTTTGCCCAGGTCATCGCTCAACTGCGCTTGGTGTTTTGCGCTGCGCCTGATGAGCAGCGTTTTCAGTCGCCGTGGCTGGAGCGTGATCGTGAGATCTACACATTATTGGTCGAGCAGGATAAATCGGCGGCGGGGGAGGCGATGAGCCTGTACCTGGATGATTCGGAACGCCTGTCCCTGGCCTTGTTTAACCACCCCTGATCGAGGATCTGCACCATGTACAAAGACTATCCGGCCGCTTATCAGGTCAGTAAAGGTTCGGCGTTGCAGGTCGACACAGCGTTTTACGAGCGCATCCGTGATCGAAAAGACCAGCGCACGCTGATCGAGCAGTTTGAGGTGCCGATTCGTACGGGCAGGGCGTGGAAGGTGCCAGCCGGGCATGTGTTCCGTGTGACCACGCCGGTTGGCCCGCAGGTGGGTGATTTCAACGTATGGAATGCCAATGACCCCCGTGAGCGCCTGTGGGCGGCGCGTACCCGCCAATTGCAGGGCGCCCATGTCAGCACCCATGACCGCTTGTGGTCGAACCTGCCATTCCTGCGGCCTTTGGTGACGATCACCGATGACAGCCTGGCCAGCTACGGGATCGATGAACACGGCGGGCGGCTGCATGATTTGCTTGGCACACGTTGTGATCCCTATGTGAATCGGATGCTCACCGGTGAGGACTTCCACCACCATTGCCACTCCAACCTGACATGCGCGGTTTTGCCTCACGGCCTGACGGAATTCGATGTGCATGACGTGCTGAATATTTTCCAGTGCACCGGTCTCAATCACGACGACATGTACTTCATGAAGGCCTGCCCTGCGCAGAAGGGCGACTACCTGGAGTTCTTTGCCGAGATTGATTTGCTGTGCGCGCTGTCGACGTGCCCCGGTGGGGATTTGTCGCTGCCGATGTGGGGCCCGGAGGCGCAGGATCCGCTGACGGTGTGCCGTCCGCTGGGGGTTGAGATCTACACGTTGGAGGATGAGCTGCTCAATGGCTGGCGCCAGCCGGAACGTGCTGCCTACAAGGGGCAGCACGGGTTGCATATTGCCAAGGCGGATTGGGAGTAGCCCAAGGCTCAGCGATCCTGCGCATCCTTGGCGTCCGCCTGGGCGTTGCGCTCGGCCACACGCTTGCGTTGTTCGTCGGTGAGTTCCACTTTGTTGGCGCTGTCACGCAGCATCATCAGCCCACCGACGATCGACCCGATCGCTACTACCATAATCAACCACGCATACCACGGCATAAGGCTCTCCTTGAGGCAGATTGCCGTGGGAGAGTTTTCCCACGGTAATAACTGCTTTGAGTGACGGGCTTTCTTACTAGTTCAGTGTAGGCCCGTTCTGCCTCGTAGTAGATCAGAGCCCGGTCAACATCGCATCCGCCGGTGCATCGGCACGGTCTTGCGCAGTCATCTGGAAGTAGGCGAACCCCACCACCATAAAGCCCAGGAAGATCAGCCCGATCAGTGCGTTGAACCAAGCCATGGCCACCAGGCACACCACCGCCAGCACCAGCGCAATGCCCGGCACGATGGGGTAACCCGGCGCGCGGAAGGTGCGTTCCAGCAGCGGTTCGGTCCTGCGCAGTTTGAACAGGCTGAGCATGCTCATGATGTACATCACGATGGCGCCGAATACCGCCATGGTGATCATCGCTGCGGTCAGTGTCATACCGCCGAGGTTGATCAGGCCGTCGCTGTAGATCGCCGCGATGCCAACCACGCCGCCGGCGATGATTGCGCGATGGGGTGTCTGAAAACGCGACAATTTGGCGAGGAAAGACGGCAGGTAACCGGCGCGGGCCAGGGCGAAGAACTGGCGTGAGTAGCCGAGGATGATGCCGTGGAAACTGGCCACCAGGCCGAACAAGCCAATCCACACCAGCATGTGCAACCAGCCGGAGCTGTCGCCGACCACGGTTTTCATGGCTTGTGGCAGTGGGTCGTTGATGTTGGACAGGGTGCGCCAGTCACCCACGCCGCCGGCAAAGAACATCACACCCATGGCCAGGATCACCAGGGTCAGGATGCCGCTGATGTAGGCCTTTGGAATGGTGCGCTTGGGGTCTTTGGCTTCTTCGGCGGCCATGGCGGCGCCTTCGATGGCGAGGAAGAACCAGATGGCGAAGGGAATTGCGGCAAACATGCCGGCAATCGCCGGTGCGCCGAACGTGTCGGAGCCGGCCCAGCCATTCAGGGCAAAGTTACTGAAGCTGAAGGCGGGCGCCACTACGCCCATGAACACCAGCAATTCAGCGACGGCGAGCACGCACACCACCAGTTCGAAGGTGGCGGCGAGCTTGACGCCGAGGATGTTCAGGCCCATGAACACGATGTAGGCACCGACGGCCGCGTGTTTGGGGTCCAGCGCCGGGAACTGCACATTCAGGTAGGCGCCGATGGCCAAGGCGATGGCGGGCGGTGCGAAAACGAATTCGATCAAGGTCGCGAGCCCCGCGATCAAGCCGCCTTTCTCTCCAAAGGCGCGACGGCTGTAGGCAAACGGCCCACCCGCATGAGGAATGGCGGTGGTCAGTTCGGTGAAGCTGAAGATAAAACAGGTGTACATCGCGGCAACCATCAATGAGGTCACCAGGAAGCCCAGGGTCCCGGCGACGCCCCAGCCATAGCTCCAGCCGAAGTACTCCCCGGATATCACCAGCCCGACCGCGATGCCCCATAAGTGCAGGGTGCCCAAGGTGGGTTTGAGTTGTGTGTTCATCGTGATGCGCTCCCTGAACGGTTTGGAATGATTCAAGGTGTTGCAGCGGACATGCCATGCCTCACAACCGTGTCGTAAAGCGGCGCAACTGTCGTCTGGGGGATGGTTTGGCGTTTGAAATTTTCCGGTGTCGCACCAGATAAGTGCGGGGGTGGCTGGCAGGGCCTCATCGGGGGCAAGCCCCCTCCCACATTTTGACCGGTGTACGCAGGCCCGGTGTGGGAGGGGGCTTGCCCCCGATGAGGCCCTCCAATCCAGCACAACCCTCCCTGTAAACCCCGCATAAACCCACTCTTTACGCCGTCTTTACGCCCCGCCCACACCCTCGCTCTCGTTCCTTTACGCCACTCCTGCCGACAATTGCCCCACACGCGGCACTCGCCGCTAAACGGAGAGACTTCCATGAGCGTTCTGGACGGGGTGTCACTGCTATTGGCCGTGGCGCTGTTCATTTATCTGCTGGTTGCGCTGTTACGCGCGGATCGGAACTAGGAGCTGGCCATGCACAGTTATGACTATTGGCTGATCATTGCCTTCTTTGCCGTGGTGCTGGTGCCGGCCCCGTTCCTGGGGCGGTTCTATTACAAAGTGATGGAAGGGCAGCGCACCTGGCTCACGCCGGTGCTCGGCCCCGTAGAGCGTGCCTGTTATCGCCTGTCGGGCGTGGACGAGCATCAGGAACAGAGCTGGCAGAAGTACATGCTGGCCTTGCTCGCTTTCAACCTTGCGGGCTTTTTGCTGTTGTTCGCGATCTTGTTGTTCCAGGACTACCTCCCACTGAACCCGCAGAAATTGCCGGGGCAGGAATGGACGCTGGCGTTCAACACCGCGGTCAGTTTCATGACCAATACCAACTGGCAGTCCTACAGCGGTGAAGCGTCCCTGAGCTACCTCAGCCAGATGGCCGGCCTGACCGTGCAGAACTTCGTCAGCGCGGCGACCGGTCTGGCAGTGCTGGTCGCGCTTTGCCGTGGGATTGGTCGCAAATCCACCAAGACCCTGGGCAACTTCTGGGTCGACATGACCCGCGCCACCCTCTACGGCCTGCTGCCGTTGTGCCTGGTGCTGGCGTTGTTCCTGGTGTGGCAGGGCGTGCCGCAAACCTTCGCCCATTACGTGGATGCCGTGACCATGCAAGGCGTGGATCAAGTGATCCCCCTGGGCCCGGCGGCCAGCCAGATTGCGATCAAGCAATTGGGCACCAACGGCGGTGGCTTCTTCGGCGTCAACTCGGCGCATCCATTTGAAGACCCTACCGCTTGGGCAAATCTGTTCGAAGTGGCGTCAATCATCCTGATCCCCGTGGCGCTGGTGTTCACCTTCGGCCACTACGTGAAGGACCTGCGCCAGAGCCGCGCGATCCTCGGCTGCATGCTGGCGTTGTTCCTGATCGGTGGCGCGACTTCTCTGTGGTCCGAATACCAGCCCAACCCGACCCTGAACAATCCAGCCGTGGAACAGACTGCGCCACTGGAAGGTAAGGAAGCACGCTTTGGTACAACCGGCACGGTGCTGTGGTCGGTGACCACGACAGCGGCATCCAATGGCTCGGTCAACGGCATGCAGGACAGCCTGAGCCCCCTCAGTGGCATGGTCGCGCTGGTCAACATGATGGTCGGCGAAGTGATCTTCGGCGGCGTCGGCGCCGGCATGTACGGCATGTTGCTCAACGTGTTGATTGCAGTGTTCCTCGCCGGCCTGATGATTGGCCGCACCCCGGAATACCTGGGCAAGAAGCTGCAGGCCAAAGAAGTGCAATTGCTGGTGGTGACCTTGCTGGTGATGCCGGTGGGCGTGCTGGTACTCGGCGCCATTGCCGCCAGCCTGCCCGGCCCGGCCGGCGCGATCAGCAACCCTGGCCCCCACGGTTTCAGCCAGCTGCTCTACGCCTACACCTCGGCCAGCGCCAACAACGGCTCGGCGTTCGGCGGCTTCAGCGCCAACACCCCGTTCCATAACCTGATGCTGGGCCTGGGCATGTTGATCGGCCGCTTCGGCTACATCCTCCCGGTACTGGCCCTGGCCGGCAGCCTGGCGATGAAGAAGACCGCACCGATTGGCCAGAACAGCTTCCCGACCCATGGCCCGCTGTTCGTGACCCTGTTGACCGTGACCATTCTGCTGGTGGGCGGCCTGACTTTCCTGCCAACGCTGGCGCTGGGTCCCATTGCTGAACACTTGAGCATGGGCTTCTAAGAGGCGATATGAACATGAATATGCCTGCAAAAAATGCGGCCCCGGTCAAAACCCAGGAGCCTGCCAAAACCGCCATCTCGGCTCTGTGGCGCCCGGCGCTGGTCCAGGCGTTCGTCAAGCTGGACCCGCGCCAACTGCAACGTTCGCCGGTGATGCTGGTGGTCGAACTGACCGCGATCCTCACCACTGTGCTGTGCTTCGTGCCCGACACCACCGTGCCCACGTTTGTCGCCGTACAAATCGCCGTGTGGCTGTGGTTCACCGTGCTGTTCGCCAACTTCGCCGAAGCGCTGGCCGAAGGGCGTGGCAAGGCCCGCGCTGACAGCCTCAAGGCCGGCAGCGAAGGCCTCAGCGCACGGCGCAAGGAGGCCGATGGCAGCTTCAAGGTCGTGCCGGCCACCAGCCTGCGCAAAGGCGATGTGGTGCGTGTCGCCGCCGGGGAAATGATCCCCGGTGACGGCGAAGTCATCGAAGGCATCGCGGCGGTCAACGAAGCGGCCATTACCGGTGAGTCGGCACCGGTGATCCGCGAGTCCGGCGGCGACCGTTCGGCGGTCACCGGCAACACACGCCTGGTGTCGGACTGGCTGCTGATCCGCATCACCGCCAACCCGGGCGAGTCGACCCTGGATCGCATGATCGCCCTGGTGGAAGGCGCCAAACGCCAGAAAACCCCCAACGAAGTGGCGCTGGATATTCTGCTGATCGGCCTGACCCTGATCTTCCTGTTGGTGGTGGTGACCCTGCAGCCGTTTGCCCACTTCGCCAGTGGCAGCTTGCCGCTGGTGTTCCTGGTCGCACTGCTGGTGACGCTGATTCCTACGACTATCGGTGGCTTGTTGTCGGCCATCGGCATCGCCGGTATGGACCGCCTGGTGCGCCTCAATGTGATCGCCAAGTCCGGGCGTGCCGTGGAAGCAGCGGGCGACGTGCATGTGTTGCTGCTGGACAAGACCGGCACCATCACCTTCGGTAACCGTCGCTGTGCGGCGGTGGTCGCGGCGCCTGGCGTCAGCGGCAAGGAAGTGGCCGAAGGCGCACTGTTTGCCTCTCTGGCGGATGACACGGCCGAAGGTAAATCCATCGTCGAATACCTGCGCGCCTTGCACCCTCAAGCCGAGCCGGCCGCAGACGAACTGACGGCCGTGCCGTTCAGTGCTGAAACCCGCTTGTCCGGTGTCGACTACCACGGCCGTGTGTTCCGCAAAGGCGCGGTGGATTCGCTGCTGGCCTTCATCGGTCAACAACGTCGCGACTTGCAGCCTGCGCTGTCGCGGGAAATCGACAAGATCGCTCAAAGCGGCGGTACCCCCTTGCTGGTGTGTGCCGACGGCAAGTTGCTCGGCGCGATCCACCTGAAGGACGTGGTCAAGCCGGGCATCCGCGAGCGTTTCGCCGAGCTGCGCAAACTGGGGATCCGTACCGTGATGGTCACCGGCGACAACCCGCTGACCGCCGCCGCGATTGCCGCCGAAGCTGGCGTGGATGACGTACTGGCCGAGGCCACCCCCGAGAAAAAACTCGCCCGCATCCGTCATGAACAAAATGACGGCCGCCTTGTGGCGATGTGCGGCGACGGTGCCAACGACGCTCCGGCGCTGGCCCAGGCGGACGTCGGCATGGCGATGAACGATGGCACCCAGGCTGCGCGTGAGGCCGCCAACATGGTCGACCTCGACAGCGACCCGACCAAGCTGCTCGACGTGGTGCAGATCGGCAAGGAATTGCTGGTGACCCGTGGCGCATTGACCACGTTCTCCATCGCCAACGACGTGGCCAAGTATTTCGCGATCCTGCCGGCGCTGTTCGCCTCGATCTACCCGCAACTGGGCGTGCTCAACGTGATGCACTTGCAGAGCCCACAGAGCGCGATCCTGTCGGCCATCGTATTCAACGCGCTGATCATCGTGGTGCTGATCCCCCTGGCGCTGCGCGGTGTGCGCGTGCAGGCGGCGAGTGCGGCGGCATTGCTGCGGCGTAACCTGCTGATCTACGGGCTGGGCGGGATTCTGGTGCCGTTCGTGGGCATCAAGGCGATCGACATGCTGCTGACTGCGTTGCACCTGGTTTGACCCGATTCCTGTGGGCGCCCGGCGGGTGCCCACAGGTTGCAATGACCGAATTGAGGAATCCGAAATGTCCAACATGATCCGCCCGGCCCTGAGCCTGCTGGTGCTCATGACCCTGATTACCGGCGTCGCTTACCCACTGGTGGTGACCGGTGTCGCCCAAGTGGCGTTCCCGGACCAGGCCAATGGCAGCCTGGTACGCGATGACAGCGGCAAGGTGCGTGGCTCCAGCCTGATCGCCCAGGATTTTACCGGTGACAACTGGTTCCACCCGCGCCCCTCGGCTGGCGCTTTTGCGACGGTCTCCAGCAGTGCCAGTAACCTTGGCCCAAGCAACCCGACGCTGGCGACGCGTATCTTCGATGACGCGAGTAAACAGCTGGTGCCGAGCCAGGGGCCGGTGCCTCTGGTATCGCTGACTACCTCTGGCAGCGGTCTTGATCCACACTTGCCACCACAGGCGATTGCCTATCAACTGGCGCGGGTGGCGGCGGCGCGGAATGTGCCGGTGTCGACCTTGCAGCGCTTGCTCGATGAACACATCGAAAGCCCGCTGGTGGGCCCGCCGGTGGTGAATGTGCTGGCGCTGAACATGGCCCTGGAAAAGTTGTAGGCCGTGGCGCTGCCATCGCAGGCAAGCCAGCTTCCACAGGGGAATGCATTCCAAGTGTGGGAGTGGGCTTGCCCGCGATGGCGGCCTGAGGCGCAACCAATAAACATCTGAAGGAACCCCGAGCATGAGCGACTCCGGCCGCGCCGATGCCCTGTTAGCCGATCTGCCCCGGGACGGCCGTGGCCGGCTCAAAGTATTCCTTGGCGCCGCGCCGGGCGTGGGCAAGACCTACGCCATGCTCCAGGCCGCGCACACGCAACTACGACAGGGCGTGAAGCTGATCGCCGGCGTGGTCGAAACCCACGGCCGCGCCGAGACCGAAGCCTTGCTCAGCGGGCTGCCGCAACAACCGTTGCTGCGCAGCGAATACCGTGGCGTGATGCTCGAAGAAATGGACCTCGACGGCCTGCTCGCCGCCAAGCCCAAGCTGGTGCTGGTGGACGAACTGGCCCACAGCAACGCCCCCGGTAGCCGTCACGAAAAGCGCTGGCAAGACATCCAGGAACTGCTCGCCGCCGGCATCAACGTGTTTACCACGGTCAACGTCCAGCATCTGGAAAGCCTCAACGACCAGGTGCGCGGCATCACCGGCGTGCAGGTGCGTGAAACCCTGCCGGACTGGGTACTGCAAGAGGCCGACGAACTGCTGCTGATCGACCTGCCGTCCCGCGAGCTGTTGGAGCGCCTGCGCGACGGCAAGGTGTATGTGCCGGAGCAGGCCCGTGCGGCCATTGATGCGTTCTTCACCCAGACCAACCTCATGGCCCTGCGCGAGTTGGCGATGCAGACCGCCGCCGCCCACGTCGATGACGATTTGGCCCAAGGCTATCGCCAGCTCGGCCAGGCCGCGCCGGCGGTGCGTGGGCGCTTGTTGGTGGGCGTGGATGGCGATGCGCAGGCCGAGCGCCTGGTGCGCCATGCCAGTCGCGTCGCCCAGCGCCGCCATTTGCCGTGGAGCCTGGTGCATATCGATAACGGTCGTGCGCGGGACGAACAGTCGCGGCTGCGCCTGCAAAATGCCCAGCAGTTGGCCGAGCGCCTGGGTGGCGAGGTGGTATTGCTGCGTGCAGGAGAGGTGGCCAAGACACTGATCCAGCACGCCGCCGAACGCCGCGCCAGCCTGCTGCTGGTGGGGCAGTCGCGGATGCGTTGGCGCCGTCGCTTGTTCGGCGGCGGCCTGGCTGCGCGTTTGCTGCGTAATGCGCGGGGCTTGGAAATCAACGTCCTCGACAGTGACGACATGCCTGCGCCGCCACGCTTGCCGGATGTACGCGGGCTGGTGTGGTTTGACTATGCGCTGGCAGTTGTGGCGACGGTGGTTGCGGCAGCGGTGGCCTGGGCGGTGTCCAGCGTCTTGCCGTTGCCGAACATTTCGTTGGTGTTCCTCGCCGCGGTGTTGCTGGTGGCGGTGCGCAGCAGCCTGGGGCCGTCGCTGGTGTGTGCGGCGTTGTCGTTCCTGACTTACGACTTCCTGTTCATCCCGCCGAATTTTTCCTTCGCCATCCAACGTGAAGAAGACGTACTGACCCTGTTGTTCTTCCTGTTGATGGCGGCGTTGACCGGCAACCTGGCTGCGCGCCAGCGCCGCCAGTTGCAGGCGTTGCGCGACACCCAGGAAGAAACCAGCGAGTTGCTCGACCTGTCGCGCAAACTCACGGCCGCCACTGATCGCCAGGCGGTGATCAGTGCTGCCGCGCATCATCTGGAAGGCTGGAGCGACCTGGATCTGTGCCTGGTCAATCGCGATGGCCAAGGCGGTTGGGCCATCGAGACCGGCGGCCCGCTGACGCTTACCGAAGCCGAGCGGGCCGCCGCCGATTGGGCCTGGCAACATGACCAGCCAGCGGGCATGGGCACCGGGACCCTGCCGTTCGGGCGTTGGTGGTGGTGGCCGTTGTCGGGCGAAGAAGGCCCGCTGGGTTTGCTCGGGGTCAGTCCCAAGCCGGGCCTGGAATTGAGCGGGCAACGCCGTCGTCTGCTCACTGCCTTGAGCCAGCCGCTGGCCCAGGCGCTGGCACGGGCGCAACTGGCCCAGGAGTTGGAGTCTGCAAGGTTGCACGGCGAAACCGAGCAACTGCGCAGCGCCTTGCTGGCGTCGGTATCCCATGATTTGCGCACGCCGCTGACCTCCATGCGGGGCAGCATCGACAGCCTGCTGGCGCTCGGTGAGGCCATCCCGCTGGAGGACCGCCGCGAATTGCTCGAAAGCACCCGCGATGAGGCTGAGCGTCTCGACCGTTACATCCAGAACCTGCTGGACATGACCCGCCTCGGCCACGGCGCTTTGAAGCTGGCGCGCGATTGGGTGTCGCCGGGCGATATCGTCGGCAGCGCCCTCGGCCGTCTGCGTGCGGTGCTGGCGCCGTTGCAGGTGAGTACCGAAGTGCCGCCCGAGTTGCCGTTGTTGTATGTGCATGCGGCGCTGATCGAGCAGGCCTTGGTGAATGTGCTGGAAAACGCCGCACGTTTTTCGCCGCCGCAAGGGCGCTTGCAGCTGAGCGCCGGCGTTGCCGATAACCAGCTGTTCTTCGCCGTGGCTGATGAAGGCCCCGGTATTCCCGAGGATGAGCGCGCAAAGATCTTCGATATGTTCTACACCGCAGCACGCGGTGATCGAGGCGGGCAGGGCACGGGGCTGGGCCTCGCAATTTGCCAGGGCATGGTCGGCGCCCACGGTGGGCATATCAGCGTGGCCGAGGGCATTGACGGACGTGGCACCTGCATCACCTTGTTCCTGCCTTTACCGACACAGCCTGGCCTGGAACGCGAGGCATGAGCTACCCTGTTTTCTTCACGGATTTTGATTGGAAGCCATGAGCCAGACCGCGACGATTTTGGTCATTGATGACGAACCGCAGATCCGCAAATTCCTGCGCATCAGCCTGGCCTCCCAGGGCTACAAAGTGATTGAGGCTGGCACCGGTAACGAAGGCCTGGCCCAGGCAGCGTTGAACAAACCAGACCTGTTGGTCCTCGACCTTGGCCTGCCCGACATGGACGGCCAGCAGGTGCTGCGTGAATTCCGCGAGTGGTCGACGGTACCGGTGCTGGTGCTGTCGGTGCGGGCCAGCGAGGGGCAAAAGGTCGAGGCCCTGGATGGTGGTGCGAATGACTATGTGACCAAACCCTTTGGCATCCAGGAGTTCCTGGCCCGGGTGCGGGCGCTGCTGCGTCAGGCGCCAGCGGGTGAGGCCCAGGAAGCAGCCTTGCGTTTTGGTCCGTTGACGGTGGACCTGGCCTATCGCCGGGTGCTGCTGGACGGCGCTGAAGTGGCGCTGACGCGCAAGGAGTACGCGGTGCTGGCGCAACTGGCACGGCATCCTGGGCGGGTGATTACCCAGCAGCAACTGCTCAAGGATATCTGGGGGCCGACCCATACCGAAGACAGCCATTACTTGCGCATTGTGGTTGGGCATCTGCGACAGAAACTGGCAGATGACCCGACTCAGCCACGGTTTATCGTGACTGAGGCGGGGGTGGGGTATCGGTTGTTGGGCGGATAGATCGTTGGTGCTTGCTCTGGCGTCATCGCAGGCAAGCCAGCTCCCACAGGGGAATGCATTCCAAATGTGGGAGCTGGCTTGCCTGCGATGACGCCATCAGCGTCACCAAGGATCTCAGCGCTGCTCACTCTCATAGCGGTCCAACGTATCACTGGCAATCTCCCGGCCCAGCGCGATCAACTCCGGTGCCTTGTAGAACTCGAAAAACCGGCATACCCGTTTCGGTACGTTGATCAGCACGTCTGGCGGATAGCCGGCGATCTTGTACTGTGCCAGCGACGTCTGCATCACCTCGAAGCTCTGGTTGATCAGGTCCAGCAGCGAAGCCGGGCCGACGTTATCGATGATGAACGACCCGGTTGCCGACTTCGGTGCGCCGGGCTTTTCCGGTGCCGCGGCGGGTTGTTGGGATTCCGGCTCGGCAGATTCCAGCCACGGGTTGATCTCCGCCGCCTGCGCTTCCAACGCCTCCTGCTCCAGTTTCATCAGTTGTTCGGCCTGCTTGCGGCGAAAGGGCAGGTGCGAACCGAGTGATCTCGCCAGGTTGTTGAAGCGGCTCTTGAACGCGGGTGGGCGCTGGATCACCGGCAACTGGTAGTGCTTCTGATTGGTGGCGTTGAGGTTGACCGCGATGATCAAGTCACAGTGGCTTGACACCACCGGCACGATGGGCAGCGGGTTGAGCAGGCCGCCGTCCACCAGCATGCGGTTGCCTTGCATCACCGGGGTGAACAGGCTGGGGATCGCCGCCGAGGCGCGCATGGCTTGGTGCAGGCAGCCTTCCTGGAACCAGATTTCCTGCTGGTTGGTGAGGTCGGTGGCGACGGCGGTGTAGGGGATGCGCAGTTCTTCGATGTTGATCTCACCGACGATCTTGCGGATCTGCCCGAAGACTTTCTCGCCGCGAATGGCGCCCAGGCGGAAGCTCACGTCGACCAGGCGTAACACGTCGAGGTAGTCGAGGCTTTCAATCCAGTTTCGATACTCGTCCAGCTTGCCAGCGGCGTAAATGCCGCCCACTACGGCCCCCATTGAACAGCCGGCGATACAGGCGATGTCGTAGCCGCGCCGTTCGATTTCCTCGATCACCCCGATATGGGCGTAGCCCCGGGCTCCGCCGGAACCCAGCACCAAGGCAACACGTTTCTTCATGGTCCATGTCCTCCCCAAGGCAGGTCCCCACAATGCACCCAATGAGGGGGTGGCTTCAATGTTCGTGGGAGCCTGCAATATTTTTCCAGGATAGCGCTGCTGCTCGGGTATGCTCTGGTCAATAGGTACTATCGATTTCAGGCTAAGGACAGGCACTTTTCCCTGTAGGCAACGTCTACAACGTACGACTGTTTTTTCTTTTTTGAGGTGTCATCGATGAAAGCCTGGATGTGTGTGCCTGTGATCGTGTTGGCCCTGGCCGGTTGCGCCGGGAAGACCGCATACCGCGACAGTTGCGGCAGCCAGTTGGACGCCGCCTGGAAAGAACTGGACCTGGCCAAGGCTGAAGGCTTTGCCGGCACCGTGAGCTACTCTAAGGCACTGTCTTTGTTGACGGGCGCCAAGACCCAGCAACAGTTTGAAGCGTTTGAAGGCTGCTCCAACAAGGCCGAGAAAGCGCGTTTCTATATTCGTGAGTCTCGCGCCGGGCGTTGATCTGCCGCGAGTAGGATTGTTTATCAGCTAGTGGGGGCAGGATGTCAGCTTTGGTCGATCAGTTAGTCGCTCAGGTCATTGGCCTGGAAGTAGGGTTACTGAGCTGCCAGGCTCGCCTTGCCGCCGTCACCGATGATGAAGCCTTGCATGACCTGCGTACCACCGTGCGCCGTCTGCGCAGCCTATTGCGCCCCTTGCGCGGGTTGCCAGGGGTGGAGCAGTTGGAAGTGGCGGCCAGCACGGTCGGCCAGTTGACCACGCCGCTACGCGACCGCGAGGTGCTAGCGGCGTATTTGCATCAGCATGGCCATCATGAGGCCGCAAACCGACGACTGCGCCTGCAACCCGAGGCCTATCGTCAGGTGGCGCAAGGCCCGGAGCTCGCGCACTTGCTGCTGATCCTCGACGCCTTTCCGCGTTTCATCCGTGCTTCTGAACACCAGAAATTACTCAAAGGCCTGCGCCCGCGCATCGAAAAACGTCTGGCCAAGCAATGGCAGACACTCGATAAGGCCTTGAAGGATCCGAGCCATGATCGCCACCGCCTGCGCTTGCTGATCAAACGCGTGCGCTACGCCGCAGAAGCCTATCCCGAATTGGACAAGTTGCCCGCCAAGGCCGTGTCGCACCTGAAAAAAGCCCAGGGTGCCCTGGGAGATTGGCACGACTGCTGGCAGTGGTTGGCCCAGGCTGAACACCAGGCGGATCTGCAACCTTGTGTTGCCGTATGGCATCGCACCATGGCCAAGGCGCAGGGGCAGGCGGACCGCGTGCTGGATAAACTCAGCGCTGATTGTTTCTGAGCCGGTCCGGCTTTTGGCCGGAATAGGCGCTGTACCTGATTGGCCCGATGGTTAAGATCCCTCATCTGTTCCTTTTGATGTGAGACCGCCATGCGCTTTAGTGATTTGCTCGACGCCGCCCGCAGCAACCCGCTGGATGTGACCATCCCCGCTGAGTGGGCCCAGGGCCGTGCGACCTTTGGTGGCCTGGTCGCCGCATTGCAATACGAAGCCCTGCGTGCCCAAGTGCCCGCGGATCGTCCTTTACGGTCGCTGGCGATCACCTTTGTCGGTCCGGTTGCACCGGACGTCCCCGCCAGTTATCAAGTCGAAGTGTTGCGCGAAGGCAAAGCCGTCAGCCAATTGCTTGGCCGTGTGGTGCAGGACGGTGAAGTGGCGACACTGGTACAGGCCAGTTTCGGTGGCGCCCGTGAGTCGGAAATCGCGGTCGAAAGCGAAGCACCGCCGGTGTTCAAACACTGGGATGAATGCCAGGAACTGCCCTATATCAAGGGCGTCACTCCGGAGTTCATGCGCCATCTGGCGATGCGTTGGAGTGTCGGCGGCTTACCCTTTACCGGTAACAAATCCCGCGACATGGGCGGTTGGGTACGGTTGCGCGGCGATGTGAAAGAAGAACCGCTGACCGAAGCGCATATCCTTGCCCTAGTCGACGCCTGGCCCCCGGCGTTGCTGCCGCACCTGAAAAAGCCGGCGCCGGGCAGCACCCTGACCTGGACCATCGAATTCATCCAGCCATTGCAAGACCTCACGACCCTCGACTGGTGCCAGTATTACGTCAATATCGAGCACGCCCGCGACGGCTACGGCCATGCCGCCGCCGCCCTGTGGAGCCCGACCGGCGAACTGATCGCCATCAGCCGCCAGACCGTGGTGGTCTTCGCCTGATTTCAATGCCTGTGGCGCTGCCGCCAGGCACGCCACCAGCCACCGCTCAACACAAAACGCGGAAAGGTCACGAACTGCTCGACCACCAGGCGCTGCACCGCATCTTTACGATCACTGAACGGCTCACTGGCCTGAGCCTCCAGGCTATGCCCATGACGCTGCAACGCCAGGCCAGCCAGGATACCGACCACACCGACGGCAAAACTGGCCAGACTCAGGCTGAACACCCCGGACACAATCAACAGAAACCCGATGATGAACAGCGGCACGGCAATCAGGTGCAACGCCAGGTTGGTCGGGTGCTGATGGTTCTGCGGGTAGTGACGCCATTGCCAGGCGGGGAGATTGGGGTGACGTTTGCCCATGATGGTGAATCCTCTGTCCGTTGAAATAACTTGAACAGAGTTTAGGTGGGGGTGGGCGGGGCGGCGAATTGGGGTTGGCTATGGGGTCTATAGCCTTGCGGGAAAAAATAGAGATCCATTAGTAATCCAAGATGCAGCTTTTGATTGGGCGCGCGCGTAGAACAAATAAATGAATGTCGTTGCCAATTTAAGCTAGCTGTGGATATACGCGTAGACACCGTCCTGCTGAATTTCTTCCAAGTTAATCTTTTTTATTGTTTCGTTCAGAAGAGGTAGATGTTCTGAGTGGCAAATGAGTTGAGCCACACCATGTGTTTCTGCATCATAGAATCTGAAAGAGATAGAATGCTCATCAGCAAGTATTAATTTAAAGTCTTCCGTTTTAGAAATGTCTGTGAGCTGACTTAAGTTTTTCCACAGGTTTTCAAGACTACTATTGCTTTTTTGCATCAGTGTTACAGATGTTCGATAGCAGGCCATACGATTAGGATCTATGTGAAATGGATCACAATCTAAATGAATTACTCTAGAGTAAATTCCGGTTGATTCATTTTTTCTGAAAATATCTCCTGGTTGGGAGGTTTTGGCGAAGTTTTTTAGTGACAGATACTCTTGAGTCTTACTGTGGTACGGTAATAGATTGGTGTGCCATTGTACAATTTTTGGCCATTTTTGCGTAAGTAAACAGCTGAACTCACACCAGGCTTTCCAAGCGCCTGCGTAATCTTGGTGAAGCAGTGTGACCGTAATATAGTTTTCATCGTTGCTAGGATGTAACTGGTCCCAAGGATGTATGCCTAGCTCTCTGATAAATACTGCTTCCATTTTTTATTTCCTGAAGTATGAGTGATTGTCTGTGTGGTTTTTTAATGGGGCTGACTTTCCGTCAATGGTAACCTTCGTATTGAAGTGTGGTCCCAGGTTTCCTTTTTTGTGGCCAAGTGAGTGTTCTTGGATCTCTATTTGGAGCTCCTTTAGTTCAAATATATACACCCTGCCCATCGTATGTTGGTCTTGATCTTTGATCTTCTCTCGATGTATTTGAGTAGGGTGTTGATTTTTTGGAACTCCACCTATTGCTTTTGCCCTTTTAAATGCACCACGTCTAGATAGTTTGCTATCAGCACCCTTAGGGAGTTCTGCATCGCCTTCGTCTACCTTGGCATGTTTTTCCGGCTCGTCAGCGTTGTGTGTTGGTTTACATCCATTACCGCCAGGGCATGTGCTTAAGCCTAGCGGGTCTACCCATCCGGTAGGGTTGGGCACGTACTGGTATGTGTTAATCCCACCCGCCAACTTCACCGGGTCCGGCGTCAGGTACCGACCAACATCCGGATTGTAGTAGCGATGGCGGTTGTAGTGCAGCCCGCTTTCCTGATCGAAGTACTGGCCCTGAAAGCGCAGTGGATTGTTGACTTTTCCGACGTCGAGTCGTCTGATTTCACCATATGCGCGGTAATGCGCCGACCAGACGATTTCTCCATCTGGGGCGGTGAGTTCCTGCGGGGTGCCGAGGTGGTCGAGTTGGTAGTGGTAGGGCTTGGTTTCCTTTGGACCAAAACCTTCCAACAGGGCCAGCGGACGAAAGCTGTCCGGTTCGTAGAGATAGCTGCGGTGCCGATCCTGGTGGTGTTCGGCGATGAGCTTGTCGCCTTGCCAGAAGAACTCAGTGGTGATGCCGTCGACGGTTTTGCTGATGCGCCGCCCAAAAGGGTCGTAGCGGTAGCTGGCAGTTTGGCCGTCAGGTCGGGTGATGCCGATCAGCCGATGCTGGCAGTCGTAGCGGTATTCGGTGACGAGTTGATGGCCTTTGCCGCGTCGTTCGCGAATCAGGTTGCCGAAGGCGTCGTAGTCATAGTGGTGGTCGCCCTGGATCATCAGGCGGTTGCCGGCGACGATGTCGGGGCCGGGGCGGTTTTGCATCAGCAGGTTGCCGGCCGGGTCGTGGCCGAAGCGTTCCTGTTCGTCTTGGGAGTGGTCGGCGCGGGTGAGGCGGTTGAGTGGGTCGTAGTGGTAGCGGTGTTCGCCTTTACGGGTGTCGAGCAGGCGGGTGAGGTTGCCGGATTTGTCGTAGTCGTAGTGGCGTCGGTATAGCGGGCCTTCGGCATCAACGATGCTCTGGTTGAACAGGCGTCCCTGGTGGTCGTGTTGGTAATGGCTGAGCAGGTGGCCTTGTTGGCGTTGCTGTTCGCGGCCAGCTTTAAACAGGTGTGAGGTGAGTACCGCGCCGTTCAGTTCGACGGTGGCGAGGTGGCCGCCTTTGTCGTGAGTTAAGGTGAGGCGGTTGTTGTCCGGCAGGCGCAGGTTTTGCAGTTGGCCACAGGCGTCGTAGCCGTAGCGCAGGGTGCCCCAGCCTTGGTGTTCGGCGGTGAGGCGGTTTTGGCTGTCGTAGTCGTAGGCCAGGGACCAGTGGCCGTCTTCGACGCTGAGGAGATTGCCCTGGCGGTCGTAGGTGTAATCGACGGTATTGCCATCGGGCAGGGTTTTTCTGACGAGGCGTCCGGCGTAATCGCGCTGGTAACGGGTAACCAACTGACTGCCGTCATCACCGTGTTCGGTCTTTTCCGAAAGGTTGCCATTAAGGTCGTAAACGTAAGCCGTGCGCTGGCCGTCAAACCCGGTTTCCTGCTGGATCAGGCCGTTGCTGTGGTACTGGAGCCGGTAGGTCTCACCCACCTCGTTTTCGATTTCGGTCAGCAGTAAACGCGCGTTGTCGTAGCGGTAGTTGACCTGGCTGCCATCGGCATTGATGCGGCGGCTGATCAGGTGCAGGTCGTCGGCGTATTCGTAGCGGGTGACGTGGTCCAGTTCATCGCGTTCGGAAGTGATTTTTCCGTAAGCGTTGTAGGTATATTTACGCGTATCACCGCTCGGCAAGACGACTTGGACTAGTCGCCCAACGTCGTTCCAACCAAATTGTGTGAGCGCTCCGTGCTCATCTTCTTGGGATGTTTTTCGCCCAAGGTCGTCATAGCGATAACGCTTGATCCCGCCATTCGGCAACTGCTCCTCAAGCAACTGCCCCCGCTCATTCCACACCAGTCGCTGGCAGCTGTGATCCGGATACCAAACCCCAACCAACTGTCCGGATTTGTTGTAGCTGTAATCGGTAACGTGACCGTCAGGATCGATCTTGCGCGTTACATCGCCCTGATCATTGCGCTCATACTTCCAAACCGCCTGACCCCGCCTTACAACCCGTACGAACCCGTTGTCATGCTCGTAGGTCGTCGGCTCATCGTCCCCCGAAAACAACGCCACCAAACGCCCGGCTTCGTCGTACTGATACGCCGTGATCGCCCCGAGCGGGTCCTGCTCAACCGTCAGCCGGCCTTGGTCATCGTAGGATTTGAAATGCTCGGCCCCGTCCGGATCCACCCGCTGCACCAGCCGCGCCCGCTGGTCATGCACGTAGACTTCCTGGCTGCCATCGGCGTTAAACACCGTGACCTGGCCGTTGTCATCCCAGGCATAGCGCGTGTCCATCTGCGAGAAACTGGCCCAATGCCGGACACACCGCGCCGCCTTGCCAGACCTTTCCCACTCCCAGAAGAAACTCGCCCCACCGGCCAAGCCACGTTCAAGAATGACGTGCTGTTCGTCGTACCGATAAACCTCGCGTTCGCCGACCGCATTGGTCGCTGAAACCAGTCGTCCCAGGTCGTCATAGGCGTAGGAAGCAACGGTCTGCTCCGTCACCCAAACAAACGGCCCGTCATCCACGACGCGATGAATCTGGTAATCCACCGCCACGATGCGGCCCGACGCATAGCGCAACCACAGCGAGCGCCCGACGCCGTTATCCACCCGCTCAACACGCCCCAGAAAGTCCCGGGTAATGCGCAGGCGGTTGTCATACGCGTCGCTGATCGCTGTCAGCACACCGTCGCGGAAGTGGTAGAAACGTGATGCCTGGGCCAGTACCAGTTCATCGGGCGCAGCACCCAAATAGATCGCCGCTTCGGCCAGGCTATTGGTGATCGCAGGCCGAGCAGCCGTAGGCAAGGGCAGGGTGGTCGACCGATTCTCATGATCGGTCCACACCACCGAATCCCCGGAAACACTCAACCGATGCGCCAGCGAGTGGCTCCAGCCAAACCCCAGCCCGCAATCCATTTCCACCGCACTGGTGCGGTACAACCGGGTCCACTCAAACGGCAAAATCCCGTCCAACGCTCCATCGGTGAGGGTCAGCAATTCCTCGCCGGTGACCATCGACACCGGGCAGCCGTTGGTGGCGGTCTTGTCCGAAGGTGCCGCTGCATCCCCAGCCGGATTCTTCGCAACAGCCGGCGCGTCATCCACATGTTCTTGCTGAACCAACACGGTTCGCTGGGACTTGCTGCGCACCGCAGGCACCGCGTTGGCAACCACCTGATCCCCAGCCTTCAACGGCGCATCCGGAATCACCCTGATCGGCGTCGCTGCGCTACCCAGCAACACCGGCCTGGCCGCCTCGACATGCGCTTCCAACCGAGGCCCGACCACCTGGTCCGCCAGCATTTGCAGCCATTTACGCACGCGCTCGGACTTGATATGCCCCAGCACCTGCATACCCAAACGAAGCTGAACCCCCATGCCCCGCGTGGCCCAGATCAGAAACAGATTGATCAGCACCTCGCCGGTTATCTCGCCCAGCAGCTCGTACATCTGCGGTGGCGGCAGCATGCGTATCCAGGCAACCATGGCCGACAAATAGATAAACAACAGCGGCTCATCGCTGAGCACGAGCAGGCCCTGGGCGATGGCGTCCTTGCCCAGTTTCAGCAGTTCATCCAGTTCGCTCTGGGAGACGTATTGCAGCAACTTCTGGCTGTTACTCTTGAGGTCCGCCAGCAGCTCGGACAGTTGTGTGAAATTGTCCCAAAGGTTGTAGAACGCCTTGCCGATCCCGGTTGAGAGCGCCAGGCCTTGCATCGCACTGCGCTCGAATGGCGTGGCGTTGGCAAAGTCGTCCCACTGCGGCTTGAAGGTCTTCTTCCATTCATCACGCAGGCTCCTTTCCAGCCCCGCGATCACCGACTGATAAGACGCATACAGCGCCTGGATATGATCCTTGGAAACGTCGGGATAAAAGGTGATCTGGTAGCGCTGATCGCGAGCGCAGTCGCTGACTGCAAGAATGCCGCTGGGGCCGATGGTGCGATGAATCGACGGGCCCACCGGGCTGCCATCAGGGGCGACCGGTTGCAGCATCACCGGCGTATTGCCGATAGGCACAAACCGCGTGCTCTCGAACATATGCACCAGGGTCAACGCACCCTGGGCCTTACAGGTGGCAACCGTGCGCTTCGGTTTCTTGGAGGACGCCGGAGCGGCGAGGGAAACCTCGTCCCCGACCTTGAACACCTGCTCGACTTCCAGTGCCGAACCGCTCCAGAAGCTTTCGGCCCACTCGTCAAAGGTGTTCAGGCACTCACGGAAGTCACGCAGGACGCCTTCAACGTCCGGCGCCTTGGCATCCATGGGCGCGAGGATGAAACGTGCAATAACTGGAATCATGAGGCGGCCCCGTTGAGTGGGGCACGGCTAGAGAGGTGCATCGGCGGTCCCTCGCGCTGATTGAACAGGCGAGAGACTTTGGAGGGGTTGGTAGGGAAAAGAAGTCGGCGTTATTCGCCGGGAGGGTTAGGACGTTTCGCCAAAACCTCGGGTAAACCGAGGCTTTGTTGTAGGCAGAAGATTACGGGTTGAGCAGTCCTACAGCTTCAACTGCCCGATCGCCTTGCTCAGTTCCCCGGCCAAGGTCGCCAGTTCATTACTGGTCGTCGCCGAATCCACGGTCTGTTGCACGGTGTTCTCGGTCACATCCCGAATGCTCACCACCGCGCGGTTCATCTCTTCGGCGACGTGGCTTTGCTGCTCGGCGGCGACGGCGATCTGGGTGTTGCTTTCACGCATCTGTGCCACGGCGCTGGTGATCTCGGCGAGGGCCGCGCCGGCTTCCTGGGCTTGCTGCACGCAGTCGTCAGCCTTGAACGAGCTTTCCTGCATAAAGTCCACCGCGTCGCGGGTGCCGGCTTGCAGCGCCGAGACCATGCGGGTGATCTCGTCGGTAGAGCTTTGTACGCGTTTGGCCAGGTTGCGCACTTCGTCGGCAACCACGGCGAACCCCCGGCCCATTTCCCCGGCGCGGGCGGCCTCGATGGCGGCGTTGAGGGCGAGCAGGTTGGTTTGCTCGGCGATGCTGTGGATCACGCTGACCACGCCGTTGATTTCCTGACTGTCCTCGGCGAGCTTCTGGATCATCTCGGCGGTCTGTTGCACGCCCGTGGAGAGGCCGGCAATCGAGCGTTGTACGCGGGTGACCACTTCCTGGCCGCTGCCCGCCAGGGTGTCGGCGGTCTGGGACAAGTCGCGGGTGGCACCGGCGTGCTGGGCGATGTGGTAGACGGTGGCGGTCATCTCATTGATGGCGGTGGCGGCCTGGTCGGTTTCGCTTTGCTGTCCGAGCATGCCGTGCTGCACGTCGTTCATGCTGCTGGCCAACCGTGCGGCGCCATCGTCGAGTTGCTGGGCGGTGCGTGCCACGGTGTTGACGACGCGCTGGTAGCCCGCTTGCATGGCGTTGAAGGCGCTGGCCATCTGGCCGACTTCATCCTTGCAGGCCAAGGGGACGCGGGCCGACAGGTCGCCGGTTTTTTCCACGTGTAGCATCACGTCTTTCAGGGTGTTGAGCTGGCTGAGCAGGAAGCGGATCAGCAGTTGCGAGGCGCCGAGCATCGCCAGCATCAGGATCAGGACCGCCACCGCATAGTTGGCAAAGCGTTCTTCGAACACCTGGCTCAGGCTTGGTGCGTAGGCGAGCACGGCGACGTATTGACCGTCAGGGCGGGCGATGACTTCGGCACCCATCAGTGGGTTTTCGCCGAACCACGGCATGTGATTGAGTTCGACCCAGCCCAGGTTGCTGCCCAGCGCTGACAGATCCTGCTCCGCCAGTTGTGGGACTTGGCCGCGCTTGAACGTCAGCCAGTGCTCGCCCTTGGGCAATGCTTCGCCAGTCGGCCACGCATTGAACAAGTGTGCCTGGGCCTGCGCCGAAGCCCGGGATGCATCGCTGCGGGACTGTTGCTCAAGCTGCACGGCATAGAGTACCAGCAGCAGGGTGGTAATGAAGGCGACCGCGTTGACGGCCCAGAATTTGTACTTCAGTGAGATATTGCTAAGCCAGGCACCCATGGAAGGTTTTCTCTGATAGCGGAAACAGCATTGGCAAGGTGCCATTATTGTGCCGCTATCCAGGAAAACGGTTTTGACATGGGTCAATGGGCCGTATCAATCCATTACTGGCAAGCCAAAAAAGCTGCGGGCGCAGGCCGTGCTGTGGCGGGCCAGGTCTTCCACGCTCTCGTTGCGGTGCAGGGCGACTTCGCGCAGAACTTCAGGTAGATACGCGGGCTCGTTGCGACCGTTTTTCGGTTTTGGGCGCAAGGTGCGTGGCAGCAGGTAGGGTGCGTCGCTTTCCAGCATCAGGCGGCCACGGGGAATTTCCCTGACCAGCGGGTGCAGGCGTGTCCCACGGCGTTCGTCACAGATCCAGCCGGTGATGCCGATGTGCAAATCGAGGTCGAGGTAGCTGAACAGCGCCTGTTGTTCGCCCGTGAAGCAGTGCACCACGGCGGCGGTGAGGTGGTCGCGGTAGTCCTTGAGGATGTCCAACAGGCGCTGGTTGGCGTCACGTTCGTGGAGGAATACCGGCAATTTGAGCTCGACGGCCAGGGCCAGGTGTTGTTCGAGGACTTTTTCCTGCTGGGGGCGCGGTGAAAAATCCCGGTTGAAATCCAGCCCGCATTCTCCCACTGCACGTACGCGGTTTTCTTTCAGCAAACCGCGCAAACGCGATGCGCTATCGCCGCTCCAGTCACTGGCAGAGTGGGGGTGGATGCCCGCGGTGCTGAACAGGCGCTGGCCGCTGTCATCGAGTTTTTCGCACAGCGCCAGGGCCTGTTCGCTGCCCTCGATGCTGGTCCCGGTGAGCACCAATTGTTGCACGCCGGCAGCATAGGCACGTTCAAGCACGGCCTGGTGCTTCTCGTCGAAACTGGGGTTGGTCAGGTTGACGCCGATATCAATGAGTTGCATGGTGCTATCTCCGCCTGCGGCCGGAAAGCATATCAGAGCTGTAGATTTATAAGAAAAACGAAGAACTACAACGAGTTATAGCTGTCTTTGAACGTCGCAAGCGACATTGTGGTTGGCTCGCCGCCTTCCATCATGCCGCCGTTGCGTACCTTGCCAGCGCATAAAGCGCTCTGTTTCTGACCCCACCGCCTCGTTTTTCGCGAGGGCGTTGGCCAGTATTCTTTCCGGAGAGCGGATGATCCGACCCTCGGCGTTGCTTATGTTGTGCCTGACGATGCTGCTGCCCATGGCGGCGGTTGCGCGTCTGGACGGGCCGCTGGAAGTGACCAAGCCCGGCAAGGTGCGTGATTTGGCGGAGATTCGTTCAAGCCGCACGTTGCGCGTATTGGTCAACCAGAGCCGTAACAGCTCCGGTGAGGTGCAAGGCCAGGCCATCGGTGTTGAATACCATCGCCTGCGCGCCTTCGAGCAGTACCTCAATGGTCATGCGCGTGATGGCCAGGAAATCAACCTCAAGATCATTCCCAAGGCCAAGGACCAGTTGCTCGGCGCGTTGGCTCGTGGCGAAGGTGATCTGGTGGCGCCCGGTGAACTGCTTGATGTAAAGGCGGCGCACAAGATCAGCACCAGCGACCCGATTGCCAGCGATGTGCCGTTGTGGCTGGTGGGGGTTAAGGGCGAGCGGCGGTTTACCAAGTTGGAACAATTGTCCGGCCGCACCCTGGCGTTGACCACCGGTAGCGCCGCGGCGGATGCCATCAACCAGGTCAATCAAAAACTCGCGCTGCACAAGCAGCCGCCGGTGAAAGTGGAGTGGGTGGACCCGACCCTGGCCGTGGAGGATGTGCTGGAGATGGTCCAGGCCGGTATTTTCCACCTGAC
This sequence comes from Pseudomonas allii, assembly GCF_055380095.1. NCBI lineage: Bacteria > Pseudomonadati > Pseudomonadota > Gammaproteobacteria > Pseudomonadales > Pseudomonadaceae > Pseudomonas > Pseudomonas allii. Next base: position 1,868,128 of record NZ_AP039450.1, read on the forward strand.
CATTGTCGAAAAGCCGATTGCCGAGCGCTGGTCGAAGATCCTGCCCAAGTTGCGTTTCGATAAGCAGGTGGCGATCAGCGAGCCGGGCGACGAATACTGGTTTGTGCGCCAGGATGCCTCGATGCTGCGGGCCAGCATTGATCGATTCCTCAAGACCTATCGAACCCCGTCCGATCAGGATGTGGCATTCCAGCGTATCTACCGTCGCCTTTACCAAGTGCGCAACCCATTGGCTCGCGTCGACCGACAGCGCCTGGAAAAACTGCGCCCGGTCTTGCAGAAACACGCCCGCGAGCAGGGCATGGACTGGTTGAACCTCGCCGCACTGGCCTTCAAGGAATCGGCGCTTGACCCTGGCGCGCGCAACAGCGGCGGCCCTACCGGCTTGATGCAGATCACGCCATCGGCGGCGCAACGCGTGGGGGTCAACAACATCGAAAGTCTCGACAGCAACGTGCAGGCCGGCGCGCGGTACCTGGCAATGATCCGTCGCAAGTTCTTCGCCAGCCCCAAGCTCAACGAGCGCGAGCGCATGGCCTTTGTGCTGGCGGCTTACAACATGGGGCCGGAGCGGGTGCAGGGCATGCGTACTGAAGCCAAGCGGCGGGGGCTCAACCCCAACCAGTGGTTTTTCCAGGTTGAACGCATTGCCATGGAGCAGGTAGGGATGGGCGGCGTCAGCTATGTTAATAGCGTCAACAAGTACTTCTTGGCGTTCGATCGGGAGCGGGAGTCCCTGGAGCCACCAGCGCCGAAAATCGCCTCACGGAAGTAATCGATTTTATCGATATTAATCAGGCATTTTTTCGGCTTTTATCATTGCCTTAACTGATTAATATAGCGGCCAACCAACCCTACTTTGAAAAGGATCTGCACCATGAGCCCACTGATCAACCGCATTCTCTCCACTCGCGCCGGTTACGGCCTGACTATCCTGCGCATCGTGGTTGGCATCATCTTCGCCGCCCACGGCTCGCAAAAACTCTTTGGCTGGTTCGGCGGCTATGGCCTGGCGGGCACTGCCCAGTGGATGGAAAGCATTGGTCTGGCACCGGGTACGTTGATGGCGCTGCTGTCGGGCGGTACCGAGTTCTTTGCCGGCCTGGCGCTGATCATTGGCCTGCTGGTTCGCCCTGCGGCATTGGGCCTGACCATCCTGTCGCTGGTGGCGATCTTCTCGGTGCACATCCATAACGGCCTGTTCATGGCCAACAACGGTTATGAGTTCGCCCTGGCCTTGCTCGGCGGCTCCCTGGCGGTACTGCTGGAAGGTGCTGGCAAACTGTCCGCAGACCGCGCCATCGCCCACTGATTACGCTGCAACACCTTGAATCGGCCCGCCCTGTGCGGGCCTTTTCGTTGCTCAGGATTCTTGACACCGCCCCACCGGCTTCTCTAGGATGCCGCTCATGCGCCGATTTAAACAGCTAATTGCGGGGCGCCATGAGTGATCGTTATCGGTCCCGACAGGAGCGTGTTTCATGCTTCGAAATTCCGCTAAAGCGCTGGTTCGGTGTTGCCTCTCACCTGCCCGCAGACTTTTGAGGCAGAGACACGACACGATGAATGCACTACGCCCCCTGATACGCCTGGCCCCGATCACCGCGGACCTCACTCAACGCAACCCGAAAATTCTTCTTGGCGGCAAGCACCAGCCGACGCTATTGCGTTACCTGGACGGTTGGCCGCGTCGCACTGGCCGACCGTCAGCGTTCCTGATCCAGTTTGTTGAAGATGGCGATTCACTTGCGCGTTTTGCCAGCAACAGCTTTGACCTTGCGGTTATCCAGGCCCCAAGCGCCAACAATGCCACCGAGGTCATCCGCCAATTAACCCGTATTGCACGACAGGGGCTGATAGCCCGTCGCTGAACATTCAGTGAATCATGCCGCTGGCTTGCAACCGGCGTCGGCGCTCTCCAAGAAAGACCATCCAGGCGATCAGGCATAACGTCAGCGGCATGGCAAAGATCGCTACCAGCGTTATCGCCAACTCCAGATGACGCACTTGGGCGTAGGCTTCGCGCTGCAGGGTATGCAGCTCCATGGGTAGGCGCAGACGTTCCTTGTTGAGTGCTTGCAGCTGGGTATTGGTCTCCACTGCCTGGGTGCCGAGGGTGGTTGTCCATGGGCTCAGCCGTTGCCATTCCTGCTCTGTTCGTTGCAAGCGTCGCTCCAGTTCGCTGGCTTTCGAACGATACGTCTGTCTTGCGACCTCACGCATACCCTCCAGCACCGTCGGCGGCATTTCCTGCGTTGCCCTGGGGCGAATCGCGACGAGCATGTCGGGGGCGGATAGGTTATCCAGCGTATTCAGAATAAACAGCGCGTTGCCATCGGGCGCTGCGTCGCTGACCTTATCGGTAAGCATGTCCGTATCAGCGATGACCACGACATGAATCTGCGCGGCTGTCTGCAACCCGGGTGGCAGGCCCTTGATACCATCGGGAAAGACTGAATAGCTCGGCCCTTCGATGCGTGCAGCAATGACATGGCGCCGCTCCCGGCTCGAAGCCTCTTCAATCAAGGAATCGGATGTGGTTGCGCGAGTGGATTGGTTGGCATCCAACAGCACGGATTGCTCGGAACTTTGCAGGATCGGGATGAAGGTTGTGCGGCTTTTGTTCAACTGCACGAGCGCTCCACTGCTCGATACGGTCACCCTATTGAGGTTCCAGGTGCTGATGTCGTTCAGATTCATCGCCTGTCGTGGCAAGTTCAGCCTGACTCGATTGGGCATATCTGGCGTCTCCCAGGGCGTGTAGAGAGCGTCGACCACCAGCTTGTCCGTCGGCATCTGGATACCCCAGGCGGCAAGCACCTCGTCCAGTCGGCTATTGGCTGGGAGTGCGTTTGAGCGTTGTTCGCTCAAAGGGTCGATGAACATCATCAATCTACCGCCCCTCAAGACAAATTGCTCAATGCCATACAAGGTACGTTCCGGCAACATCCGTGGCTGTACAACCATCAGGGTTTTGATGTGTTCGGGGATTAGAGCGGCATTCGGCTCCAGCGCGACCAGTTCGAATTCTCGCCGCACCGCCTGCAGGAGCCGACCTGCGGATTCGTCCATCGCCAGCCCCGACAGCAGCCCAACAACCGGTCGCTCCGGGTGCTGCAACTTGTAGAGCAGGTGGCTTATTTCATATTCGAGCAACGGCTCGCGTTCGAGGCTGAAAGAACCGATACGGCGCACGCCATGACCGGGGCTCGTGCTGATGAGACCGAGAAACCCTGTGTGCTCGTCGAGCCCTGACAGCCGTGCCTTATAGGCGTCTTCCGAATAGGGAGCGGGTTCAATCACGTGCAGGTTGATCATGCCCCGAGCCTTTTTTTCGTACTGCTTGAGCAGGTCCTCAATACGTTTGCCATAGCGTTTCACGGCGTAGCTTCGTTTCGGGTCGTTATTTGAATTGAAGTAATACACGTCCACCGGGCTTTCCAGCGTTGCGAGCAGTGGGTATACGGGGGGCGATAAAGTGTGGATTTTTTGTTGAGAAAGGTCCCACCGTACTTCAGGAAGTTTACCTATCCACACCAGGTTGAAAGCCAGGAAAAGCAGAAAGGTGACGCACAGCGTCATACCGGTGCGCAGAGTGGACTGCATTAAGGGTTTCCCTTCTCATCTGTGTTTGTAGTTGAGTGTGACTGTCGTTGCGGTGAGAAAGGCGAGGATCATGCTAATAAAATAAAGTGTGTCGCGCAGTGTGAGTTTTCCATCATCGATACTGCTGAAGCGCCAAGTGGGGCTGAGGGATGCCAGGCTGTCGATCACCCATATAGGGGTTTGGTGTTCAAGTGAGTCTAATACATAAGAAAGGCCACTGGCTGTCAGTAACAACCCCAGCGTCAATACGAAAATGACAGTGCGCTGATGCACCAGTGCGCAAATAAAACAGCCTGCGGATAAGTAACTGCCTGCCAGCAGCCAACTCGCCAAAAATTGCGAGGCAATGACACCGTTGTCGGCGTTACCCAGATAGTTCGCAATGATCACCAGGGGAAACATTAGAAACAGGGCGGTGCTGGCCACCAGCCAGGCGGCGAGGAATTTTCCGACAACCCATTCGAACGTTGTGATGGGCAGGGTTTTCATCAAGCTGAAAAAACCTGCGTTGGTTTCATCGGACCAGAGTTGAGTGGTCAGGGCGGGGATCAGCAATAAGTACAGCGAAGGGTGGAACCGGAAAAATACCTGTAAGTCACTGCCGTTTTGTTCCCGCCACGGACTTACGTACAACCCTAATGTCACTGAGAGTATGAGGAAGATGGCAATGTTGAGGTAAGTGCCGGGGGAGTGCGCATAGCTGGTGAGTTGACGCCTCAGAATGATGGGCAATAGTCTCAATGGGACGCCTCTTTGGTCAGATGGTGAACCACATCATTCAGGCGACCTGGCTCCAGGTTCAGTGAGTTGATTTTCCAGCGCCGGCTGGCAATCAGCGTGTTGATATGGGGATAGATGGTGTGTCCGGGCATGGCGAGAACCGTCACTGTGCCGGGCGCGTTTCGATGCTCTTCAATGCCTGCCACACCTGGCAGGACAGCCAGTGCCAACAGGTCCAGTGGCGTCTCGGCGGTAAGGGTGACTGCCTGGAAGTGACGCGAGTCGCGCTGTAGATCGGGCAGTGGCGTATCGGCCACCAGGCGACCGTTGGCAATGACCAGGGCGCGTGTGCACAGTTCGGACAACTCTTCGCAGTGACGCGAGGCAATGATGACCGTCATTTCTTGCGTCAATGATTGGATAAGCGCCTTGAATGCGTGTTTCTGATCCTGCGCGAGTCCTTCGGTGGGTTCGTCCAGCAGTAACAGGGCAGGGCCATGCAGGATGGCCTGAGCAATTGCGACTTTGCGTTTCCAGGCGATGGAAAGGAGATCGAGGGGGGCATCGAGTACCGGGAACAACTCCAGTCGTGCAACGGACTGTTCCAGGCGGTCACGTTTTTCGGTACCGCGAAAGCCACGAATGGCAGCAATGAAATCGAGGAACGCTTTGACGGACATCGTCGGATGACCGAGGTCGTTGGACAGTTGATAGCCGACCAGTTGCCTTGCTTCGAGCGGGTGGGTTTGTGTGTCGAAGCCGTGAATTTTTATATGACCGCTGGACGGCTGTGTCGAACCGGCAATCACATCGAGCAGTACTGTTTTGGCCGTGTGATCTTGTCCGAACAACCCGAGGCATTCTTGTCGACCAGCACTGAATGAAAAGTCGCTGACAATCGTATTGTTACCCATGTGTTTTGTCAGATTGCTTATTTCGATCATTGTTTTACCGAATAAGTTTGGTATGACGTAGGGAAGCTGAAAAAAGGGTACGGGTTACTCTCGCTTTTGGGAACGTCGGTCAGCATTAATAAGAGAAGTCCTACGTGCAGGGCGGGCAGACCACTGAAACAATGTGTCGTGTCTTGGAGTGTCTAATTTTTGAATGTTTATGTGTTGTTTATATAAACTTTCTTTCCAAATAATGAGGCCTGATTGCATGATGCTGCTACGTACCCTTGTTCTTGAACGAAATGGTCAAGATGCTCCGGTTAACGGTGCGCTGCTCTGTGGGTTTGCTGTCGGTCAGACGGCCTCAAACTTTCTTGTGTACAGCCTGGATGAAGAGATAGAGCCTGGAAGTTCCAGGGTCTATATCGCGGCCTTGCGTAAGAAACTTGACCGGTATTTTCTGGGGGGCGTTGAATCCAAGGAAGACCTGCAGGTGGCATTGCATGTTTTCAAGCAAATACTGACATTAGCCGCTTCGGGCGTTAAACCCGGTGGTGTTACCGAAACCCAGGTGCCTTATCATTTTGTCGATTTGAAAGGTTGCAAGTTGCCACCTGCCAGGCCTGAGGATCATCACTCGGTGATCATCAAGAAAGCGCTGGTGATGAAAGTGATCACCCTGGGCATGTCTGCGCCGACGTTGCCAGTGATCGAAAGTGCTTCAGTGATTGTGCCGTCCATTCGTTTTTCGTCACAGATGATTTCCCCTCCCAGGGTGGCGAGCCCCTCCGAGTCACTCCGCTTACCGTCGCATGAGCAACCGCTTGAGGAACCCCGACAGGTGCCCTCGGGCGCGCCGGTGGACATGGCACAGGCCCCACCTGCTATCTCGCGTGAACCCGATGCTCCGGTGCCAACGAAACTCCCGCCTTCAGATGATCACAGTACATTGTTCGAAGTAGACAGCACGCTGACCAACCTTGCCCGTGTCGCTCAAGAGTTGACGCAGCAAAAACTCGCTGCAATCGAGCGGGAGACTGCACTGGAGCAGTGGCAGGCACGACTGCAACAGGAACAAAACCAACTGGATGAGAAGGTTCGAGAGTTGGAGCAGCGCACCACTCAACTGCATGATCAGTCGCTTGCGGTCAGCCAGAGGACCGAAGCCTTGAAGGTGATGACGTCACAGCTGTCGGGCTTGCGGCAAAGCCTGCGGGGCATGTTGCTGGAGCTGGATCGCACGCTGGACAGCTAGACCGGCCTGGCTACTTTCACGGGTTCATTTATCATCAACGCCAGCCAGCCGAAGCCAGGGCGTGAAACCCAGGCGTATCGGCACCTATGGACATTGCCTGGGGATGCAAGCGTTTGAGTACCAAGCTGATTACCAAAGAAGGCCATGAAGCGCTGAAAAAGGAGCTGGATTACCTCTGGCGCGAAAAGCGCCCGGACACCACGCGCAAAGTGACATGGGCGGCTTCGCTGGGGGACCGCAGCGAAAACGCCGACTACCAGTACAACAAGAAACTGTTGCGTGAGATTGATCGTCGCGTGCGCTACCTGCGCAAACGCCTGGAAGATATGCGCGTGGTGGAGTACATGCCCGAGCAAGAGGGCAAGGTATTTTTCGGCGCCTGGGTGGATATCGAAAATGAGCAGGGTGAAACCAAGCGTTTTCGTATTGTCGGCTATGACGAGATTTATGACCGGATGGACTACATCTCCATCGATTCGCCCATGGCCCGTGCGCTATTGCGCAAGGAGGTGGATGACGAGGCTATCGTGCAGACGCCAAGCGGTGACGTGTGCTGGTGGATCACCGGGATCGAATATGTGAAGTGAGCAAAATGGGCCCGTATTCTGTAAGGAATGCGAGCCCATCGCGTTTCAACCTTCGCGCAACACCGTCAGCGGGCTGGCATTCAGCGCGCGGCGGGTGCCGAACACACCGGCACCGCCGATCAGCACGGCACCGATCACTGGTAGCAGCAACAGCCACGGGTGAGGGTGCCAGGCCAGGTCAAATGCGTAGCGGTACAGCACGAACGTCACCAGCTCCGTGCCCAGCGCCGCCAGCAACCCACTGACGGCACCCAGCAAACCGAACTCGATACGCCTGGCCTTGACCAGCAGCTTGCGTTCGGCGCCCAGTGCGCGCAACAGCGCGCCCTGGCGGATACGTTCGTCCAGAGTGGCTTGCAGGCCGGAGAACAACACCGCCATCCCCGCCGCCAGCACAAACAGCAGTACATACTCCACTGCGAGAGTCACTTGGGCGAGAATGCTGCGCAACTGCTCCAGCAGCGCCTCGACTTGCAGGATGGTCACTGCCGGGAACGCGCGGGACAGATCGACGATCTGCTGGTCATGCCCGGGCGCCAGATAGAAGCTGGTCAGGTAGGTGGCCGGCAGGTCCTTCAAGGTTCCCGGTTGGAAAATCATGAAGAAGTTGGGCTGGAAGTTATCCCAGTTGATCGTGCGCAGGCTGGTGACCCGCACTTCTCGATTCTCTCCGCCCACGGTGAATACCAAGTGGTCGTCGAGCTTGAGCTTGAGGCTCTCCGCTACCTTGGCTTCTACCGAGACACCCGGGATTTCATCGGTAGGTTGCGCCGACCACCACGAGCCCGCCGTCAGGGCGTTGCCTGGTGGCAGGTCGGCGGCCCAGGTCAGGCTCAGGTCGCGTTGCACCGCACGGTCGCCGCTGGAGTCCTTGCTGACGATTTCCTGTACCGGTTCGCCATTGATACTGATCAGGCGCCCCGGCACCACCGGGTACAGCGGTGCGGATTGCGCCTGCAGTTCCAGCAGACGGGTGCCAAAGGCATCCTTGTCGGTCGGCAGGATGTTCAAGGCGAAATAGTTCGGTGCATCCTTGGGCAGCTGGTTTTGCCAGGTGTCGAGTAGCTCGCCGCGCAACAGTGCGATCAAACCCATGGACAGCAGGATCAAGCCAAACGCCAGGGATTGACCGGCCGCCGCCAGAGGGTGGCGCAGCAACTGGCCCAGGCCCAGGCGCCAAGGCAGGGAGGCACGGGCCAGCAGGCGGCGCAGGCTTTGCAGCAACAGCAGGAGCAGGCCGCCGAGTACCAGCGCAGCCACCACTCCGCCACCGAGCAGGGTGAAGGTCAGCACCAGGTCGAGGCTCAGGCGCCACATGATCAGGCCCAAGGCGAACAGTGCCGCGCCGTAGACCATCCAGGTGCTGGAAGGGATCGGCAGCAGGTCACGGCGCAACACCCGCAGCGGTGGCACTCGACCCAATGCGGCCAACGGCGGCAGGGCGAAACCGGCGAGGGCGACCAACCCGGTGCCGATCCCGGCAACCGCCGGTAGCAGCCCGCCGGGTGGTACGTCCGCCGGCAACAGGTCGTGGAGAAAGTAGAACAGGCCAAACTGCGCCAGCCAACCGAGCAGGGCGCCGACCAGGCTGGCGAAAAGCCCCAGGACGCTCAGTTGCAGGCTGAACAGCAACATGGCTTCACGTCGTGACAAGCCCAGGCAGCGCAGCAATGCACTGGCGTCAAAACGTCGAGTGGCGAAGCGATTGGCCGACAACGCCACCGCCACACCCGCCAGCAACACGGCGACCAGGCTGGCCATGTTCAGGTAGCGTTCTGCCTTGCCCAGGGCGCCGCCGATCTGCTGGTTGCCGTCCCGTGAATCCTGCAGGCGCTGGTTGGCGGCGAGCCCCGGCTTGATCAGGTCGCGATAGGTCTGCAACACGGTGCTGCCCTGCGGCCCGCGCCACAGTTCGCGGTAGCTGACGCGGCTGCCGGGCTGCACCACACCGGTGGCGTCAAGGTCCGCCAGGTTGATCATCACCCTGGGCGTGAGGCTGTAGAAGTTGCCGGCGCGGTCCGGCTCATAGGTGAGCACGCGGGCCAGGCGCAGGGTCTTCATGCCCACATCGATGCTGTCGCCGACCTTGAGGTCCAGCGCCGTCAGCAGCCGCGCTTCCACCCACGCTTCACCGGGTTTCGGGCCACCCCCTGGGGTTTCATCGCCAAAAGGCGCGGCTGCGCTTTTCAGTTCGCCGCGCAACGGGTACTGCCCGTTGACCGCCTTGATGCTGGAAAGCTGGATGCCGTTATCGGTGGCGATGACGCTGGAGAACTCCACGACGCGGGCGTGATCCAGGCCCAGTTCGGTGCCGGACCGGATTTGCTCGGGGCGGGCTGGCGAACTGCCTTCAAGCACCAGGTCGGCGCCGAGGAATTCGGTGGCGCGCAGTAGCATGGCGCCGTTGAGGCGTGCACCGAAGTAACCGATGGCTGTGCTGGCGGCGACTGCCACCAACAGGGCGAAGAACAACACGCGCAATTCACCGGCGCGGGCATCGCGCATTAATTGGCGCATGGCCAGGCTGAACAGGCGCAACAGCGGCAAACGTGCCATCAAGGCTCCAGGGGCGCGACCATCAGGCCGGCTTCAAGGCGGATCAGGCGTCGGCAACGGTGGGCCAGGCGCTCGTCGTGGGTGACCAGCACCAGGGTCGTGCCGCTCTCCTTGTTGAGTTCGAACAGCAGGTCGCTGATGCGCTCGCCAGTGTGGCTGTCGAGGTTGCCGGTGGGTTCATCGGCAAACAGCACGTCCGGTTCGGCGGCAAAGGCGCGGGCAATCGCCACCCGTTGCTGTTCGCCACCGGAGAGTTGGCGTGGGGAGTGGGTCAGGCGTTGGCCCAGGCCTACTCGCTCCAGCAGGTGCCTGGCGCGTTCGCGGGCGTCTTTGCGGCCGTCCAGTTCCAGCGGCAGCATGACGTTTTCCAGGGCGTTGAGGCTGTCGAGCAGTTGGAAGGATTGGAATACAAAACCCACATGCTCGGCACGGATGCGTGCGCGCTGGTCTTCATCGAGGGTACTGAGGGCTTGCCCGGCGAGGGTGACTTCGCCGCTGCTGGGCAGGTCGAGGCCGGCCAGCAGGCCGAGGAGGGTGGATTTGCCGGAACCGGAGCTTCCGACGATAGCCAGGCTATCGCCCTTGTTCAGTTCCAGGCTCAGTTCGTGCAGGATAGTCAGTTCACCTTCCGCGCTGGGAACCACTTTGCTAAGGTTCCGCGCGGTGAGAATGCTTGCGCCCATGGAGAATCCGATGCGAATGTGGTTTTTGAGTGCTGGCCTGGCCTTGATGTGCATGGCCCAGAACGCAGCGGCGGGTACAGTCCTGATCGTTGGCGATAGTATCAGTGCCGGTTTCGGCCTGGATACCAGCAAAGGGTGGGTGGCCCTGCTCCAGCAACGGCTCAAGCAGGAAGGTTTCGACGATAAAGTGGTCAATGCCTCCATCAGTGGCGACACCAGTGCCGGAGGCCTGGCGCGGCTGCCGGCGGCGCTTGCAGAGCACAAGCCGGATGTGGTGGTGATTGAGTTGGGGGGCAATGATGGCCTGCGCGGGCAACCGCCTGCGCAATTGCAACAAAATCTTGCATCAATGATTGACCAGTCCAAGGCCGGTGGCGCCAAGGTGTTGTTGTTGGGGATGCAGTTGCCCCCCAATTATGGCCCGCGATACACCACCGCGTTTGCTGAAGTCTATGGCGTGCTGGCCAAGCAAAAAGATGTCCCGCTGGTGCCGTTTTTCCTCGATGGCGTGGGCGGTCACCCTGAGCTGATGCAGGCCGATCAGCTTCACCCGGCAGTCGGTGCCCAGGGCAAGTTGCTGGAAAATGTCTGGCCGACGCTAAAACCGCTGCTATGACGCTTTTCTACCGGCAGGCTTTCGGCTAAGGTGGCGCCCCCCCGATTTGGAGCCCCTGATGTCGCGTCCTGCCTGGTCCCTGTTTAACTACCAACTGATCGAGCCGGACGAGCAGCTGGATCTGTTCGCCTGCCAGGAAGTGCGGGTGCATCTGGTGGCGCGTCAACTGGAACTGGGCGGCTCTATCGACCGCACGCTGTGCGGCACGTTATTGCCGGCGCAACCGCGTTGGTCGCGGGTCGATCGTTCGATTTTCCAGGACCAGCGCCTGTGCCCGCTGTGCCGTGCCATCCTGGAGTCGCAGAAGCGCGGCACGCCGCCGATCTGGCCGGAGCTGCGTTTCGAGTTGTAGGGGGCAGCTAGAAGCGCGCTTCACGTATACAATCGATGTTTACCTACCCGTCGTCTGCGAAGGATTTACCGGATGTTGTCGCGCCTTTCCGTCGTCACCTGCTGCCTGTCTCTCGCTGCACTCTGTGCGGCTGGTTCTGCGTCAGCTTTGCAGTTGCCCTTGCCTCCACCGGGTGAAGACATCGTCGGCCAGGTCCAGGTGATCAAGGCCAAGTACGAAGACACCTTCGCCGACCTGGGCACCACCTATGACTTGGGCTACTCGGAGATGGTCGCGGCCAACCCGGGTGTGGATGCCTGGTTGCCGGGCGCGGGTACCGAGATCGTATTGCCCACGCGTTTCATCCTGCCGCCGGGGCCGCGCGAGGGTATCGTGATCAACCTGGCGGAATACCGGCTCTATTACTACCCCAAGGGCCAGAACGTGGTTTACACCTTCCCGTTGGGGATCGGCCGTGAAGGCTGGGGCTCGCCGATTGCCCATACCAGCATCATTGCCAAGACACCCAACCCGACCTGGACCCCACCGGCCTCGATCAAGGCCGAGCACGCCGCCAATGGCGACCCGCTGCCCAACGTGGTGCCGGCCGGCCCGGACAACCCGTTGGGCCCGTTCAAGTTCACCCTGGGCACGCCGGGTTACCTGATCCACGGTTCCAACATGAAATTTGGTATCGGCACGCGTACAAGTCACGGCTGCTTCCGCATGTTCAACAACAATGTGCTAGAGATGGCCGGCATGGTGCCGGTGGGGACATCGGTGCGCATCATCAACGATGCCTACAAGTTCGGCAGCAGCGGCGGCAAGGTGTACCTTGAGGCGCATACGCCGTTGAATGATGACGGTACGCCGTCGGTGGTCGACAAGCACACTGCGGTGATCAACGCCTTGCTCAAGCGCGAAGACCTGGCCAACAACCTGCGGGTCAACTGGGACCAGGTGCGTGACGTGGTCGCGGCGGAAGATGGTTTGCCGACGGAAATCGGTGTGCCCGGCGCAGCTTCGATCGCAGCCAGCGCGCCGATCGATCTGCAGCAATAAGAGGCTGGATCAAAAGCCCGCCGAGGCCTTTCGCCACGGCGGGCTTTTTATTGCCCGTGATTCAGGCGCAAACCCCAGGCAATAAAAAAGCCGACCCATAAATGGATCGGCTTGATAACAACCCCGAGGGATTATTACTTGCGGCTAGCTTTTTCAAGCATACGCAGAGCGCGCTCGTTAGCTTCGTCAGCAGTCTGTTGTGCTTTTTGAGCAGCAGCCAGAGCTTCATCAGCTTTACGGTAGGCTTCGTCTGCACGGGCCTGGGAGCGAGCTGCTGCGTCTTCAGTTGCAGTCAGACGAGCTTCGGTTTCTTTGGAGACGCTGCTGCAACCGGTAGCCAGAACTGCGGCCAGAGCCAGAGCAGAGAATTTCAGAACGTTGTTCATCGTGTTCCCCTTCAAGGACTTTCTATTAGGTGGCTAGTTTCTCAGAGTGAGCTAATAGCCGGCGTACATACTACCCATTACTTGTAGTAAGTAAACTGACGTAGCGCAAGAAGCAAAAAAAATTCTCGTGCCGAATCTATTTTGGCTAATCTTTTGGAGGTTTGTATAAAAAGCGTCCAGTTTTTTTCAATCAGGCGTACATCGGACCCAGGCTGAAAGGGCCGGCCCGCATGTGTTAAGCCCTGTAAACAGATGAAATTTTATATATCCACGCTGACACTTACGTTCAGCATGGCTTCGCGTTGCCCGGTATCTTTTGCGCATGTAGAGGTGACTTTAAGAGCGCCTGTTCGTCTCAAGGTTCAACTGCCGGCAATGTTCAGGCTTTCGATCATCGGTAGATCGAAGCCCTTTCTATATCCACCCGTGGCAGGGGATGACGAGTGCGCCTTGAGCAATTGCAGGATTGGTGCCTACTATTCCCTACGTGCAGGTGTGAGCGCTCAGGGTTTTCTCGTTGTCGAAACCGGCACGGGGTGGCGTAGATGTTCCTTCGCCGGAAAAACATCGGTAAGGTAGGGGTCAGAAACCAAGACCCGCGAGGAGTAGTGATGAGCGAGGCGTTGTCCATCCACCATGACCAGGCTGGTCATCAGTTCGAGACCAATGTGGACGGTCATCGTGCCTATCTGACCTATATGGACCTCGGCAAACAGACCCTGGATATCTATCGGACCTTCGTGCCCAACGCACTGCGGGGCCGTGGTATCGCGGCGGCACTGACCGAGGAAGCCTTGAAGTTTGCCGAAGAGGCGGGCTACACGGTGATCCCGTCCTGCTCCTATGTCGAACGCTACATGGAGCGCCACCAGCGCCATGCCGCGAAGTTGTAAGGCACAAACAGCAGCATGAAAAACGCCGGGCTCAGCCCGGCGTTTTTGTGTGCGCTCTATACAGACTCAGGTGCGTTTGCGCTTAGGCAGCACGTCCTTGAGCTTTGCGTGCATGCTGCGCAGGGTATTTTCGGTGGCGGCCCAGTCAATGCACGCATCGGTGATCGACACGCCGTACTGCAAGTCGGCCAGATCTTTTGGAATCGCTTGGCAACCCCAGTTCAGGTGGCTTTCGACCATCAGCCCGATGATCGACTGGTTGCCTTCGAGAATCTGGTTGGCGACGTTTTCCATCACCAGTGGCTGCAGGGCCGGGTCCTTGTTGGAGTTGGCGTGGCTGCAGTCGACCATGATGTTCGGCTTGATCTTGGCCTTGTTCAATGCCTGCTCGCACAGCGCAACGCTGACCGAGTCGTAGTTGGGCTTGCCGTTGCCGCCGCGCAGTACCACGTGGCCGTAGGCATTGCCCTTGGTGGTGACGATGGATACGCCACCTTCCTGGTTGATACCCAGGAAACGGTGCGGGCTGGAAACCGATTGCAGCGCGTTGATCGCCACCGTCAGGCCGCCGTCGGTGCCGTTCTTGAAACCCACGGCCGAGGACAGGCCGGACGCCATTTCACGGTGCGTCTGGGATTCAGTGGTGCGTGCGCCGATGGCCGACCAGCTGATAAGGTCCTGCAGGTACTGCGGGGAGATCGGGTCCAGGGCTTCGGTGGCGGTGGGCAGACCCATCTCGGCCAGGTCCAGCAGCAACTTGCGACCAATGTGCAGGCCGTCCTGGATCTTGAACGAGTCGTCCAGGTACGGGTCGTTGATCAAGCCTTTCCAGCCGACCGTGGTGCGCGGTTTTTCGAAATAGACGCGCATCACCAGGTACAGGGTGTCGGACACTTCCGCCGCCAACACCTTGAGGCGCTCGGCGTACTCGTGGGCAGCCTTGAGATCGTGGATCGAGCAAGGCCCGATGACGACGAACAGGCGGTGGTCGGTGCCATCGAGAATGTCACGGATGACTTCGCGGCCCTTGGTGACGGTCTGCAGGGCAGCGTCGCTCAAAGGGATTTCGCGCTTGAGCTGATCGGGTGTGATCAGGGTCTCGTTGGATTCAACGTTTAGGTCATTGATCGGTAAATCAGCCATCGTGTTACTCGTCAGGGTCACGGGTGCCGGCCGCCAGCCATCCCCGTGCGGCGGAGCACAGCATGATTTGAATGCAGGGGGGAGGAACCTTAGCGCGTAACACCGGCCCGCGACAATGGGCAAAGCCCGCTTTAATCCAGTGCTGGCGCCACAAAGGCCTCATGGGAGAACTCGCTGGCATGACGCGATACCCACTCACGGGCCAGGGCTTCGAGTTGCTGGGGTGTCGGCTCGGTGTCTTCGTGCTGGCGGCAGTAGCGCTCTATCCGGCATGCTTGCTCACCCATGCGGGCACCGAATAACGCATGTTCATCGGTAAACGAGACACCGACGCGGTAGCCGTTTTCCACCTTGCGGCACCACGCCACATAGCCTGGATAACGTGCGCTGGCACCCAGGGAGGGGATGTGCAGATCAACCGCCGTGCCTTCGCGCCAGGCGCGTGGCCAATGGCAGGCGATGCCGCCCAGGCCGATAGTGTGCAGGCGTTGGCGGGGTATGGCGGGAGAGGGACGTTGGATTAACTCGACAGCGACATCATCAGGGTGAGGTAAAAAACGACCCATGTACACGGACTCCGAGCACCGTCCAATTGACGGCGGTGGCAGCAGTATAGTGAAGGAACTGGAATTGACCGACCTGGATATTGACCAGCAATTGCTGGGATTGCCAGGTATTTCTCTACTCATCTTTACCAGCGCAGGGTGTTCCAGTTGCCGCTGGGCACGCCAGCAAGTGCCGGGCTGGCCGTTACCGGTGGACCGGCTGTGCTGGGTGGACGCCGGGCACAACGGTGGTGCGGTCGAACGCTACCAGATCTTTCATTTGCCGGCGCTGTTCGTGGTGTGCGAGGGTCAATTCCTCGGGCAGTTACAGACACGTCTTACGCGTGACGACGTTTTCGATGCCGTAAAACAGGCACTCACCCGCCCACCTGAGGATTTGCCATGACAGCAGTTACACCCCAGCCACCGCGCATTGGCATCATCGGCACCGGTGCCATCGGTGGTTTCTACGGTTTGATGCTGGCGCGTGCCGGTTTTGATGTGCACTTTCTGTTGCGCAGTGAATACGCGGCGGTCAGCGAGCACGGCCTGCACTTGAACAGCACTGTGTACGGCGTATTGCATCTGCATCCCGTGCAGGCTTATGCCCGCGCTGCAGATATGCCGCCATGCGACTGGCTGCTGGTGGGCACCAAGTCGACCGGCAACGTCGAATTGGCCCCGACCCTCGCCCAGGTGGCGGCGCCGGATGCCAAGGTGGTGTTGCTGCAAAACGGCCTCGATGTGGAAGACAGCCTGCGTGAACACTTGCCGGCGTCTCTGCACTTGCTGGGTGGCCTGTGTTATATCGGCGTGCACCGTTCTGGTCCGGGCGTTATCGAGCACCAGGCGTTGGGGCGGGTCAACCTGGGGTATCACAGTGGCACGGCGGCCAATGATGACGCCCTCCAGAAGGCGATTGTTGAAGCGGGCGCCGCGTTGTTTCACCAGGCCGGTATCGAGTCCCAGGCCATGGCCAATGTGCATCTGGCACGCTGGCACAAGCTGGTGTGGAACGTGCCCTACAACGGCCTGTCCGTGTTATTGGGCGCGGGGACCACAGCAATGATGGCAGACGAATCCAGCCGCGAACTGATCCAGGCGCTGATGGCCGAAGTGGTGCAGGGCGCCCACGCCTGCGGTCATGATATTCCCCAAAGCTACGCCGAGCAGATGTTCACCATGACCGAAACCATGGACGACTACCTGCCGAGCATGTACCACGACCACGTGCACAAACGCCCGCTGGAACTGGCGGCGATCTACGCCCGCCCACTTGCTGCGGCCAGGGCTGCCGGCTGTGAGCTGCCACGGATGCAGGCGCTGTATCAGGCCTTGAGTTTTATTGATCGGCGTAACCGCTGAGCAGGGGGACACACCATGGCAAAGGGATTGGGCGACAAACTGGTGCTGGCGATTTCGTCGCGGGCACTGTTCGACCTCAGCGACAGCCACAAGATCTACCTCGCCCAAGGCGTCGAGGCGTACCGCAAGTACCAGATCGAGCACGAGGAGGAAATCCTCGAACCCGGCGATGCGTTCCCGCTGGTCGAGAAACTGCTGAGCCTGAACGCCAGCCTGGGCCGTGCGCGGGTTGAAGTGGTACTGGTGTCGCGTAACAGCGCTGACACCGGCTTGCGCGTGTTCAATTCGATCCAGCATTACGGCCTGGATATTTCCCGCGCTGCTTTCGTAGGCGGGCGTAGTCCTTATCCTTATTTGGCGGCATTTGGCTGCCATCTGTTTCTTTCAACCCATGCCGAGGATGTGCGCAGTGCCCTCGATGCAGGGTTCGCGGCGGCGACAATTCTGTCGGGCGGCCCGAACCGCGCTTCCAGCGAAGAACTGCGCATTGCCTTCGACGGCGACGCTGTGCTGTTTTCCGATGAGTCCGAGCGTGTGTACCAGGCCGGTGGCCTGGCCGCGTTCCAGGCCAATGAGCGGGAGGCGGCGCGCCAACCGTTGCACGGCGGCCCTTTCAAGGGTTTTCTGGCGGCACTCAACTTGTTGCAGCGCGAGTTTCCCGATGAGGCCTGCCCGATCCGCACCGCCTTGGTCACCGCGCGTTCGGCGCCGTCCCATGAGCGGGTGATTCGCACCTTGCGTGAGTGGGATATCCGCCTGGATGAGTCGCTGTTCCTCGGCGGCCTGGAAAAATCCGCGTTCCTGGAAGCGTTTGCCGCCGATGTGTTTTTTGATGACCAGGCCGGGCATTGCGAGAAAGCCATGGAATTTGTCGCCACCGGGCATGTGCCCCATGGCATCAGTAATGAGGTGAAGATCTAGGGCGCTGCTAAGCTGATTTCATCTCCGCCATCCTGGCAGTCCAGGAGGTTCTATGATCCGTTCGATGCTGTACGCCACGGACCTCGGTCTGTATGCGCCTTATGTGATGCAACATGCGCTGGCGCTGGCCCGAACGTTCAAGGCGGACCTGTATGTGATTCATGTGGTCGAGCCCATCGGCCTGTTCGCCGAATCGGTGTTGCAGAGCTACCTTGATGAGAAGGCCCTGAGTGAATGGCAAAGCCAGGGGCTGACCACGGTCATGGCGACGATCGAACAGCGGGTGCTGGACAGTTTTCGCGAGGAGTTGGAGGACGGGGAGCAAGACCTGAAGTTGATTCGCTCGGTACGGGTGATCCAGGGGGATCCCTGCGAGGTGATACTCGACCAACTGCGCAAACTTTCCGTGGATCTGTTGATCGTAGGAAGTCACAGCCATGCAACCGCGGCGGCCACACCGTTGGGTCGCACCGCTGCACGGGTGCTGCAGCTGTCTACGGTGCCGGTCTACCTGGTGCCTTCGTTGCAACGTCGACGCAGTGATGACGTGTGATGGATGAAAACGATAAAAAGTTCTAGATTTATCCATCAAACCTTTAATATAGTTATATACCGTCGCTGATACCCGTGGCGTCTATCTGCTTTGAGGGACACATATGAAGCTTCAACAACTGCGCTACATCTGGGAAGTGGCGCACCACGACCTCAACGTTTCCGCTACCGCTCAAAGCCTTTACACCTCGCAACCCGGTATCAGCAAGCAGATCCGCCTGCTCGAAGACGAGTTGGGCGTCGAAGTGTTCGCGCGCAGCGGCAAGCACCTCACCCGTGTCACCCCGGCCGGTGAGCGCATCATCACCACCGCCGGCGAGATCCTGCGCAAAGTCGAAAGTATCAAGCAGATCGCCCAGGAATTCTCCAATGAGAAGAAAGGCACCCTGTCCATCGCCACCACCCACACCCAGGCGCGTTATGCGTTGCCGCCGGTGATCCGCGATTTTATCAAGCAGTACCCGGACGTGGCCCTGCACATGCACCAGGGTTCGCCGATGCAGATCGCCGAAATGGCCGCTGACGGCACCGTCGATTTCGCCATTGCCACCGAGGCCCTGGAGCTGTTCGGCGACCTGGTGATGATGCCGTGCTACCGCTGGAACCGTTGTGTGGTTGTACCGCAAGGTCACCCCTTGGCCAAGCTGCCGAAGCTGACCCTGGAAGCCCTGGCCGAATACCCGATCGTGACCTACGTGTTCGGTTTCACCGGCCGTTCCAAGCTCGACGAAGCCTTCAGTCATCGTGGCCTTACGCCGAAAGTGGTGTTCACTGCCGCCGACGCCGACGTGATCAAGACTTATGTTCGCCTGGGTCTGGGCGTGGGCATCGTCGCCAAGATGGCGGTCGACACGGCCCTCGACAAAGACCTGGTGGTGCTCGATGCCAGCGAGCTGTTCGAGTCCAGCGTGACCAAGATCGGCTTCCGTCGTGGCACCTTCCTGCGTGGCTTCATGTGCGATTTCATCGAGAAGTTTGCGCCGCACCTGACCCGCGAAGTCATGGCCAAGGCGATCCAGTGCCACAACAAGCAGGAACTGGAAGAACTGTTCGACGGCGTTGAATTACCTGTCCATTAAGTCAGCAGTTTATTTGGCCTCGGTAACCGTAAAATGTTGCCGGGCGCCTGCCACCAGAATCTCCACCTCATCGCCTTCGAACTTGCCCAGCAGGCTTTTGCCCAGTGGCGAGCGCGGGGTGATGACGGTCACCGGTTGTCCAACCACGTCCACCTTCAACCCGGCCGCATCCGGTGCCAGGAACAGCCATTGCTGGCGACCGTTCTCGTCTTCCAGGCCCAGCAGGGCGCCGACTTCTATGCCGCGCTGATCATCGTAAGCCCGTAATGGCAGGTTCTGGCACAGCGCCAGCGCCTGCTTGATCTCCTCGACGCGTTTGGCTTGCCCGGCCGCCAGGTAGGATGCCTCCAGCCCCAGGGTGTCGTATTTGTTTTCAGCGATGTTTTCTTCGTGCGTCGCGGTTTCGTAGGCGGTCTGCGCGGCGCGCTGGGCGATGTCGAGGTCGACGCCTAGCTTTTCCAGGATCAGCAGGTGGACGGCGTGTTTATTCATGGTCATCAATCGCAGAATTGCAGGACATTGGCCCGGGTCTTTTCGTTGGGGGCGTTCTGGTCCTGTTGCAGCCAGAACTGGCATTTGGGGTTGGACAGGTTGCGCGCGTTGTTGCGCGCCTGGTCCAGGCTCTGTTGCTGCTCCTGTTTCTGCAGGTTCTGCTGATACTGCTCGAACATGCGATTCGGCGGTTCAGGCGCCGCCACAGCAGGCTTGCCCAATTGCTGCACCGCCTGGGCCACTGGCGCCAGGCTCTGCGGGAACAGGTAGCGCGACGCCAGCCAGGTGGTCAGCACGATGGCGATAAACCCCAGCCATACGCCAAACGCGATAGCGGCACTGAGCTTGAACAGCGACAACGGACGATCAGACATGAGGCCCTCCTGGCAGGCATTGACGGCGTGGCGGCGATTGTCGCACAGCCACAGTGCAGAATAATCGCGATCAAGCCTTCTGCATCCGTGCATTTATGCGGACAATCGAACCTTTGAGCGTTGGAGCCCGGAATGAAAGCCCGCTGGGATATTTTTTGCAGCGTCGTCGACAACTTCGGCGACATCGGCGTGACCTGGCGCCTGGCCCGGCAACTGGTGGCGGAGCATGCCTGTGATGTGCGCTTGTGGGTCGACGACCTGCGTGCATTTGAACGCATGTGCCCCGAGATTGATGTGCAGCTCGGTCAACAATGGCAGGAAGGCGTCGAAGTGCGTCATTGGCCGGCCGAGTGGGTGGGCGCGCCCGCGGCGGATGTGGTGATCGCCGCGTTTGCTTGCCAGTTGCCGCCTGAATATATGGAGGCCATGGCCGAGCGCGAACGCACGCCGGTGTGGATGAACCTGGATTACCTCAGCGCCGAGGAATGGGTAGTGGGTTGTCACCGGCTGCCGTCGGTGAAGTTCAAGGGTGTGCAGAAGTACTTCTTCTTCCCCGGATTCCGGCCCGGCACCGGCGGCCTTTTGCGTGAGGCCGGGTTGCTGGAACAGCGTCGGGCTTTTCAGCAGGATGTGAACGTGCAACAAGACTTCCTGCAAACCTTGGGGGTGTTTCCCACAGCCGGTGCGCGGCTGATTTCACTGTTTGCCTACGAAAATGCCGGGCTCGCCAGTTGGCTGGAGGTGTTATCGACGGACGGGCGAGCCACTCATCTATTGGTGCCGGAGGGGCGTATTCTTGGCGATGTGCAGCGTTGGTTGGGCCTGGAGCGGCTGGTGGCGGGGGATATCCAGCAGCGGGGATCGCTGACGGTGCAGGTGATTGCGTTCGTGCGCCAGGAGCAATACGACCGCCTGCTGTGGTGCTGTGACTTCAATGCCGTACGCGGTGAAGACTCGTTCGTGCGCGCCCAGTGGGCCGGGCGACCGCTGCTGTGGCATATCTATCGACAGGACGAAGATATTCACCTCGACAAACTCGATGCCTTCCTGGAGCTGTACACCGCAGGCTTATCACCCTCGGCAAGGGCGGCGCTGATCGGGCTCTGGCAAGCCTGGAACACGGAGGGCGATATGGTCCAGCCGTGGAAAATGCTGCTGGAACATTGGCCGGAGGTCAGCCAGCACGCCGAAACGTGGTGTCTGGAACAGGGCTTGCGGGCCGATCTTGCGACGGCGCTGGTGAAGTTTTATGAAAGTTGGATATGATACGCCACCTTGAATTTTGTAAATCCCATCCAAATTTCGGATATATGCAATGAAAACTGGTAAAGAACTGAAACCCGGTACAGTGATCCGTCTCGAAAACGACCCTTGGCTGGTTCAGAAAGCTGAGTTCACCAAGTCTGGTCGTAACAGCGCCATCATGAAGACCAAGCTGAAGAACCTGCTGACCGGTTACAAGACCGAGATCGTCTACAGCGCCGATGACAAACTGGACGACGTAATCCTCGACCGCAAAGAAGCGACCCTGTCCTTCATCAGCGGCGACACCTACACGTTCATGGACACCACCGACTACACCATGTACGAGCTGAACGCTGAAGATATCGAAGCTGTTCTGCCGTTCATCGAAGAAGGTATGGAAGACGTCTGCGAAGCTATTTTCTTCGAAGAACGCCTGGTTTCCGTAGAGCTGCCGACCACCATCGTGCGTAAAGTGGCCTACACCGAAGGTTCCGCTCGCGGCGACACGTCTGGCAAGGTGATGAAGCCTGCCAAGCTGAGCAACGGTACCGAACTGCAAGTGGCCGATTTCATCGAAATCGACGACCTGATCGAGATCGATACCCGCGAAGGCGGTTCGTACAAAGGTCGCGCCAAGAAGTAATTCTGGCCCCGCCGCTACGAAAAAAAGCCCGACCATGTGTCGGGCTTTTTCGTGGGCGCTGCTTTTTACTTCAAGTGTTGCTTCAGCTCGTCAGAGGCCTGAAGCAGTGCGGAGCGTACGGCCGGCACCTGGCTGACCACGTTGAGCAAACCGTAGTCGTGGATCATGCCGTTGTAGCGCACCGCCGTCACCGGTACACCCGCCTGGTCCAGTTTGCGAGCGTAGGCTTCGCCTTCGTCACGCAACACATCGGCGCCGGCTGTCTGGATCAGCGCAGGCGGCAAGCCTTTGAGCTGGTCGGTGGTGGCCCGTAGCGGCGAGGCGTAGATCTCGGCGCGCTGGTTGGCGTCGGTGGTGTAGTTGTCCCAGAACCACTTCATCATGTTGCGCGTCAGGAAGTGCCCTTCGGCGTACTGGTTGTAGGACGCGGTGTCGAAATTGGCGTCGGTGACCGGCCATAGCAACAATTGGAACTTGATCGCCGGCGTGCCCTTGTCCTTGGCCATCAGGCTGACCACTGCCGCCATGTTGCCGCCGACGCTGTTGCCCGCGACCGCCAGGCGGTTGCCATCGACATTGATCTCTTTGCCATGCTCGGCCACCCACTTCGTGGCGCCGTAGGCCTGGTTGATCGCCACCGGGTAATGCGCTTCCGGTGAAGGCGTGTAGTTGACGAATACCGCCACTGCTCCCGAACCCACCACAAGATCTCGCACCAGGCGCTCATGGGTCGGGTAATCCCCCAGCACCCAGCCGCCACCGTGGAAGAACATGAACACAGGCAATGTGCCCTTGATCCCGGCTGGCCGCACGATGGTCAGGTCCAGCGGCTTGCCGTCGACCTGGATGGTCTTCTGGCTCACATCCGCCTTGGGCAAGGTCAGCTTCACACCGGCCTGGGCGCCGGTCAGTACGGCACGGGCGTCCTTGGGCGTCAGTTGTTCCATCGGTTTACCGGTGCCTGCGTTCAACACATCCAGGAAGGCCTGGGTGTTGTGCTCGACATCACCGGTCGCCGCAAAGGCGTGGGTGATGGACAAGGCGAGCAGGGTGCCGGTGAGCGCTTTACCAATTGTGTTCATTGCTTTCTCCAGGGGCGGCCGAGGCATTTAGACGGTCACGTGCAGGCGTACATCGACGTTGCCACGGGTGGCGTTGGAGTACGGGCAGACTTGGTGAGCGGCGTCGACCAGGCTTTGCGCGTCGTCCTGGGCCAGGCCTGGCAGGCTGATGTGCAGGTCGATGTCCAGGCCGAAACCGCCGGGGATCTGGCCGATACCAACGTGGGCGGTGATCGACGCGTCATCCGGGATTTTGCGTTTGGTCTGGCTGGCGACGAATTTCAGGGCGCCGATGAAGCAGGCCGAGTAGCCGGCAGCGAACAGTTGTTCGGGGTTGGTGGCCTGGCCGCCGGCACCGCCCAGTTCTTTAGGGGTGGAGAGTTTGACGTCGAGAATGTTGTCGCTGGAAACAGCACGACCATCACGGCCGCCGGTGGCGGTGGCTACTGCGGTGTAGAGCGTTTGCATGGTGTTTTCCTCTTGGTTTTTAGCGCTAAATGTTTGCGCGCTAAACAGTTGGTGAGGCGAATGTATAGCGCTAATGTTTTGCGCGCAAGATAAATTTATAAAATATTTTCGTGTAGCTAAAACCGATGTGGGAGGGGCGTTCTAAATTGCGTTCTGCAAGTTGCTGCGCAGTGCAATCAAATCAGCTTGTAGCTTGCGCAGTTGCTCCAGCTCCAGGCCGCTGGCACCCAGGATGCACTGGGGAATGCCCATGGCCTTGTCCTGCAACGCCCGCCCTGCGTCGGTCAACTCCACCACCACCACGCGTTCATCCTCGCGGCTGCGGGTGCGGCTGAGTACACCTTCGGCTTCCAGGCGCTTGAGCAATGGGGTGAGCGAACCCGGATCGGTCAGCAGGCGGCTGCTGATTTCGCCGACGGTCAAACCATCCTCTTCCCACAACACCATCATGGCCAGGTACTGCGGGTAGGTCAGGCCAAGTGCTTGCAGCAATGGCTTGTAGACCTTGGTCATCAGCAGCGAGGTGGAGTGCAGGGCGAAGCACAGCTGGTTGTCCAGCATCAGCGATTCGCACGGATCAGGGTTCTTGCTCATGGCGGTACCTCGAAAAAGCATGTCTGAACTGGAATCTAGCGGGCAAATCTTTAATGCGCCAGATAATTCTGTCCGAGCGGTCAGACCAAGCCACTCTGTAGCGCCAGGTCCCAAGGCGGCACCGGGCTGAAGCGGGACTTCAGATATTCCAGCAGCAATCGGCTGCGGGCATTGGGTTGCTGTTCCAGGCGCAGCGCGTAGATTCCGGTGGTCTCGGGGCTGGGCAGGCCGTCTTCGCAGAACAAGGGCAGCAGTTCGCCGCGCACCAGGTATTCGCTGGCCAGCCACGTGGGCAGGTGAGCTATACCCAGTCCTGCCAAAGCACCAGACAACAAGGCTTCAGCGTTATTGGCGCTCATACGGATTCGCTGCGGTCGATAGGTGGCGCGGCGCCCATCCAGCTCGAAGCGCCAGGCGAACGTCGGCGCCAGGCCATCCCAGTCCAACCCGTCATGTTCGCTCAGTTCCCGAGGGTGGATCGGCGTGCCCCGGCTTTTCAGATAGGCCGGGCTGGCGCACGCGATGCGCACGATGCTTGCCAAGGGCGTGGCGATCAACCGCGTGTCCACAAGGTGCCCGGCGCGCAGCACCAGGTCCACCTTGCCCAGGTGCGCGCCCTGCATATCCACAAAGCTGTCGATCAAATGCAGGTGCACATCCAGCCCCGGGTAGACATT
Organism: Pseudomonas allii; assembly: GCF_055380095.1. Lineage (NCBI taxonomy): Bacteria > Pseudomonadati > Pseudomonadota > Gammaproteobacteria > Pseudomonadales > Pseudomonadaceae > Pseudomonas > Pseudomonas allii. The sequence continues at coordinate 1,892,875 of NZ_AP039450.1, forward strand.
CAGAAAGTCCGCAATCACCGGCGCCAGATGCCGTCGCCCAAACGCTGCCGGCGCATCCACCCGGATCAGGCCTTCCGGCGCATGGCTGAGGGACACCGCTTCGGCGCGCGCCAGTTGCAGCTCGCTGACAATCCGCCGCGCCCGCTCGGCAAAGGCCAGGCCCGCCGGAGTCGGCACCACGGCGTGGGTGCTGCGTTGGAACAAGCGACTGCCTACCGAGCTTTCCAGGCTGTCGATCCGCCGGGCCACTGCCGAGGGTGTCAGCGGATGGCGGCGTGCAGCGGCGGAAAAACTGCCGGTTTCCAGTACATCAAGAAACAGGCTCAGTTGATCGGTCAGGGTATTGGGGTTCATTGAGCAGATGCTTATGCGAGATTGGCACAGCCATTGTGCGTTGCTGTGCGTTTCCGCGCCAGAGCCGACTGCGTAGCATGCAAGGCCTGGGATTGCGGAGTAACGAGCGGTGTTGGATTTAGTGATGTACCTGATCTTGGGCGCGGCCCTCGGCACGGTGGGCGGCCTGTTTGGCATTGGCGGTGGGTTGATTGCGATCCCGGTGCTGGGCGTGCTATTCGGACTGGACCAGCAACTGGCCCAAGGCACCGCGCTGGTGATGGTGGTGCCCAATGTGATGCTGGCGCTGTGGCGTTATCACCAGCGCAACCGTATCGAACTGCGCCATGCGCTGCCGCTCGGCGTCATGGGGTTCACGTTTGCCTGGCTGGGTTCGATCTGGGCAGTGGGGCTGGATGCGGGTGCGATGCGCATCGGTTTTATCGCCTTCCTGTTGACGCTATCCGCCTACAACCTGCTGCGCATGTTCACCCGTAACGCGCCGCCGACGGCGCAGATGCGTTATTCCTGGCCATGGCTTGGGGTGCTGGGTGCCGCCTCCGGGTCCATGGGCGGTTTGTTTGGCGTTGGCGGGGCAGTGGTCGCAACGCCGGTGTTGACCAGCTTATTCGGCACAACCCAGGTGGTTGCCCAAGGTTTGTCCCTGGCCTTGGCATTGCCGAGCACCGGCGTGACCTTGGTGACTTATGCGTGGCACCAGGAAGTGGACTGGATGATCGGCGTGCCGTTGGCCGTTGGCGGCCTGCTCAGCATCAGTTGGGGCGTGAAGGTCGCCCATGCATTGCCGGAACGCGTGCTGCGCGGCCTGTTCTGCGGCTTCCTGGTGGTGTGCGCGGTGATGCTGACGTTTAAAGTTTGAATCCTTCGAGGATGTACTCCGCCAGGCAGTCGGTGATGGGGGAGGTCATCGCCGGGTTGCGTAGCAATCGAAGCGTCATCGATGGCAGCGGCGGAAAACCTTCTTCGCTGCCGAGCACCCGCAGATCGTCGGTCACCAGGCTTTCCATGCTGACCATCACCGCCAGGCCGGAACTCACCACGGCCTGAATCGCCGCCACGTTGGAACTGTGGTAGGCCAGTCGGTAGTCACGCCCCACGGCGTCCAGTGCCGCACGGGTCCACTGGGTGCAGAAGCTGTCGACCCCGGAAATCGCCAGCGGCAGTGCGTCGTGTTCGTCCACACAGAAGCACGGCGCCGCCACCCACACCATGCGCTCGGTGCGCAGCAACTCGCCGATTTCGTTGCCGGGTTCGCGGCTGATAACGGTCAGCGCCAGGTCCCGGCGCTGCATCAACACCGTCGACGCCTCGCAGTGCATCTCGATCTGGATCAGCGGATATGCCTTGGAAAACCGATTGAGGATGCCTGGCAGGAAACGCATCACGTAGTCGTCCGGCGTGCCGATGCGCACCAGCCCGACCATGTGCGGCTCGCGCAGGGTGTTGAACACTTCGCTGTGCAGTTTCAGGATGCGCCGCGCATAGCCCAGCAAAACCTGGCCCTCGGGCGTCAGCCGCACCTGCCGGCCATCGCGTTCGAACAACTTGCGCTGCAATACGTCTTCTTCCAGGCGTTTCATCTGCATGCTCACCGCCGATTGTGTGCGGTTGACCCGTTCGCCGGCGCGGGTAAAGCCGCCCTCGTCAGCGATGGCGACGAAGGTGCGCAGCACTTCAGTGTCGATGCTCGGGTAGCCGGACAATTGATCAATCTCCGAGATGCATTGCATAAGAAACATTCGTTGGATTGATCATAAGGCCAGGCACACACTTGCGCCATCCCCACTGGAGGGCGAGAAGATGAAAGGTCAAAGAGGTTTTGTATTAATGGCGAAACGTCCGTTTGCCGGGCTGTTTCACAAGATTGCCCGTTGGCAGACGCTGCATGAGGAGCGCCAGATGCTGGCGACCTTGAGTGATGATGCGCTCAAGGACATCGGCCTCAATCGCGGCGATGTGGAACAGGAGCGTCACCTGCATTTCTGGCAAGACCCGCTGCGAAAATGATCGCGGATGCAGTAGGGTAGTCGGCGAGCCCCCACGGAGAAACCCATGCCCGCCGACCTGTCTTTTTCACTCAAGCAAGCTCGACGCATGGCGCTGGCGGCCCAGGGTTTTTCCGTGCGCCAGGCGCCTGCACTGATCAAGGCTGCGCACCTCAACCGCATGATCGAGCGCCTGGGCGTGTTGCAGATCGATTCGGTCAATGCCGTGGTGCGCTCCCATTACCTGCCGCTGTTTTCCCGCCTGGGCAACTACTCGCCGCTGATACTTGAACAGGCCGCCTGGAGCCAGGGGCGGCGGCGTTCGTTGTTCGAATATTGGGGGCATGAGGCATCGCTGTTACCGATGGCCCTGTACCCGTTGATGCGCTGGCGCATGGAGCGGGCCAGGCAAGGGCGGGGCATTTATTCGCAAATGGCACGTTTTGGGCGTGAGCAACAGGCCACGATTCAGCGGGTTTTGCAGACCGTCGAGCAACAGGGCGCGTTGGGTGCCGGCAGCTTGTCGACCCGCGAGGAGCGCGCCGGGCCGTGGTGGGACTGGAGCGACGAAAAGCACGCGCTGGAATGGCTGTTTGCCGCTGGCCTGGTCACGGTCGCCGGTCGGCGCGGGTTCGAGCGGCTCTATGATTTGCCGGAGCGGGTCATTCCCGGCGATATCCTTCAAACCTCTGTGACTGAAACCGAGGCCCAGCGCGGCTTATTGCTGCACAGCGCCACGGCATTGGGCGTGGGCACCGAGAAGGACCTGCGCGATTATTTCCGCCTGGACCCAGCCGACAGTCGCACTCGCCTCGCTGAATTGGTGGAGGACGGTCAACTGGTGACGTGCCAGGTGCAAGGCTGGAAACAAGCGGCGTATTGCCTGCCCGATCCCAAGGTGCCGCGCAAAGTGCCGGCCAGTGCCTTGCTGTCGCCGTTTGATTCGCTGGTCTGGGAGCGCAGCCGCACCGAGCGGTTGTTCGACTTCCGTTACCGGCTGGAGATTTATACTCCGCAGGACAAGCGGGTGTACGGCTACTACGTGCTGCCGTTCCTGCACAACGAGCGGATCACCGCGCGCGTCGACCTGCGCGCCGAACGCGCCAATGGGCGCCTGGCGGTGCATGCGGTGCACGAAGAAGAGCCGGGGTTGGATGAGGAAGGGATGTTGGCGCTGGCGCAGAACCTGCGGCAAATGGCCGGTTGGCTGGGGCTGGAACAAGTTCAACTCAATTGCCAAAGACCGAGCGCCGAGCGGTTGCGGGCGGCGATGATCAGCATGGGGGGTGGTCTTTAGGGCCCCATCGGGGGCAAGCCCCCTCCCACATTTTGATCTGTGAATACATTCAAGTGTGGGAGGGGGCTTGCCCCCGATGAGGCCCTGAAGGCAACTGAAAACTCAGCGTTTGACTTGCTTCAAGGTCTCGGCAATCAGAAACGCCAACTCCAGCGACTGATCGGCATTCATGCGTGGGTCGCAGTGGGTGTGATAACGGTCCGACAAGCCATCCTCGGTGATCGGCCGCGCGCCGCCGATGCATTCGGTGACGTTTTGCCCGGTCATCTCGATATGGATCCCGCCCGCATAGGTGCCTTCGGCCTGGTGCACCTGGAAGAACTCCTTCACCTCGCCCAGGATCTGCGCAAAGTCGCGGGTCTTGTAGCCGCTGCTGGCCTTGATGGTGTTGCCGTGCATCGGGTCCGAGCTCCACAGCACCTGCTTGCCCTCGCGCTGCACGGCACGAATCAGGTGGGGCAGGTGATCGCCGACCTTGCCGGCGCCCATGCGCGCGATCAGGTTGAGGCGGCCGGGATCGTTGTCCGGGTTGAGGATATCGATCAGGCGGATCAGGTCATCCGGGTTCATGCTCGGCCCGACCTTGACCCCGATCGGGTTGTTCACCCCGCGCAGGAACTCGACGTGGGCGCCGTCCAGTTGGCGGGTGCGGTCGCCGATCCACAGCATGTGCGCCGAACAATCGTAGTAGTCGTTGGTCAGGCTGTCGCGGCGTACGAAGGCTTGTTCGTAGTTAAGCAGCAGCGCTTCATGGGCGGTGAAGAAGCTGGTCTCGCGCAATTGCGGCGAGCTGTCCATGCCGCACGCGCGCATGAAGGCCAGGGTTTCGTCGATGCGGTCGGCCAACTGGCTGTACTTCTCGGCCAGCGCGGAGTTGGCGATGAAATCCAGGTTCCACTTGTGCACCTGGTGCAGGTCGGCAAAACCGCCCTGGGCAAAGGCGCGCAGCAGGTTCAGGGTGGCAGTGGACTGGTGGTAGGACTGCAGCAGGCGGTCCGGGTCCGGCACGCGGCTTTTTTCGTCGAAACCGATGCCATTGACGATGTCGCCACGGTAGGCGGGCAGGGTGATGCCGTCGATGGTTTCATCGTTGGCCGAACGCGGCTTGGCGAACTGGCCCGCCATGCGCCCGACCTTGACCACCGGGCAGCCGGCGGCGAAGGTCATCACGATGGCCATCTGCAGCAGCACTTTGAACGTGTCGCGGATTTTTGCGGCGGAGAACTCGGCAAAGCTCTCGGCGCAATCGCCGCCTTGCAGCAGGAATGCGCGACCCTGGGTCACCTCGGCAAACTGGCGGCGCAACTCGCGGGCCTCCCCGGCAAACACCAGTGGCGGGTAGCTGGCCAGGTTCTGCTCCACTTGCAGCAAGTGTGCAGCGTCCGGGTACCGGGGTTGTTGCTGGATCGGCAGGGCGCGCCAGCTGTCGGGGCTCCAGGGTTGGCTCATCATGAACTCGATTGGCTGATTGACGGTGGGGCGCCAATGTTATCAGCAATTAGTGCGTGACCTGTTGCCGTCGGTTGGCCGACAATCGCGCCTTTGCCGTGCAGCAAACCCGTTAGGAGTAGTGATGACCGAGGAGCGTGTCGAGCGCCTGCTGGCCGAAGTCCATGATGATTTCGGCATGATCCGTGTGCTCGAAGTGGCCGATTACCGTTTTCTCGAGTTTGGCGACGCCATCGAGCAAAGCTGCGTGTTCACCGCTGATCCTAGCTGGCTGGAGTACGACTACACCCGTGCGATGCTGATTGGCGCGTTGTGTCATGAACAGCCGGAGAGCGCGCTGTTCCTCGGCCTGGGCGCCGGCACGCTGACCCAGGCGTGCCTCAAGTTCCTGCCGCTGGAAGATGTGGAGGCTATCGAACTGCGCCCCGATGTGCCGCGCCTGGCCATTGAGTTCCTTGGGCTGGATGACGACCCGCGGCTGTACATCCGCATTGGCGACGCATTGCAATTGCTGGAGACCGCCGAGTCGGCCGACCTGATTTTCGTCGACCTCTATACCGATGTGGGTCCCGGCGTCGGGCATCTGGCGTGGACCTTCCTAGAGAACTGCCAGAAGAAACTCAACCCTGGCGGTTGGCTGGTGATCAACCAATGGGCCACCGATGATGGCAAGCCATTGGGCGCGGCATTGTTGCGCGGGTTGTATCACCGGCATTATTGGGAGCTGCCGGTGAAGGAGGGCAACGTGATCTTGCTGGTGCCTTCGGAGTTGGATCAGAAGCTGGATATGCAAGCGTTGACGGCGCGTGCCGAGGCATTGGTGCCACGCCTGGGGTATTCGTTGCAGGCGTTGATCAAGGCGATCCGGCCGGCTACTTGATTGCCTGAACTGGCCCTTTCGCGGGCAAGCCCGCTCCCACATTTGGACTGCATTCCCCTGTTGAAATGCATTCCCCTGTGGGAGCGGGCTTGCCCGCGAAGAGGCCACCACTGACGACGACTAAATACCTTTGAACACCCCTGGCCGCTTCTCCACCATCGCCAGCACCCCTTCCTTGGCATCCTCGCTATTGAGCAGTTTATCCACCATCGGCTGTAATGCGGCGGCCGCCACGGTCTCGCCTTCCATCCGCGCCAGCCGTGCCGACATCAACGTCGCCTGCACGCCCAGCGGTGCCTGGCGCGCAATGCGGTTGGCCAGTTCGACGGCGCGGGGCAGCAAGTCTTCGCTGGCCATGACTTCCTGCACCAGGCCCAGGCGCAGGGCTTCATGGGCATCGAATTCGTCGCCGGTGAGCAGCCAGCGCATCGCGTTGCCCCAGCCGGCGATCTGATGAAGGCGCAGCGTCGCGCCGCCGAACGGAAAGATGCCACGCTGCACTTCCATCTGCGCAAAGCGCGTGTTGCTTGCACAGAGGTTGATATCTGCGGCCAGCATCAACTCTATCCCGATGGTCAGGCAGTAGCCCTGGGCCGCGACGATCACCGGTTTGCTCACGCGCGGGCCGGCAAACACGCCCCACGGATCACAACCGCCCAGAGGCGGCTGCCAGCCACCGGCCATCACGCCGCTGACATTGGCCAGGTCCAGCCCGGCGGTAAAGTGGTCGCCATGGGCAAATACCACGGCCACCCGAGCGTCGTCATTTCGATCAAATTCGCCATACGCCAGGCTCAGCTCATTGAGCAGGTCGAGGTCGAACGCGTTGCGTTTTGCCACCCGGTCCAGACCCAGAAGCAAGACATGACCCTGGAGTTCACGGCTGACGCGGCTGCTGCTGGCTTGATTCATCGAGTGTGCCCTCGGGCGCGGGGAAAGGTTTCGGACCAAAGGACCGCAAAGGTCAGGTGAACCGTTTAAGCGTTATGACCAGCAGGGCCGGGCCTCTGAAAAATAGACCCTGGCGGTGTTATCTGCAAAGACTGTGATGCAGCGCGGTTTATCGGTGCCTTACGATAAAAAAAGCTCCCTTTTTCAGCTATTTCCGGTATAGTGCGCGCCGGCCTTTAACCGGGCCGCGTTTAGGTAGCGCAATTCCCCGAAGTCAGCTTCGGCTGCACGTCCGCACAGCGGACTCTCCCTTGACGAATCTTTTTCATTCATTCGTTTTCGCAAATCCCCGCCGACAAAGCAGCCAGGGCGACTCTTGAGTCTCAACACGGCATGCGCAGCTTTGGAGCATGGGTCTTTGCGGATGCACTTAGAGGCAGACCCATGACCCAGGAAACCGGCGGCTTCGCCGCTTTTAATCTTAACCCGAATATTCTTGCAGCCGTCGCAGCGACCGGCTACGAAGAACCTTCGGCGATTCAGCAGCAATCGATCCCGATCATCATGGCCGGCCAGGACATGATTGGCCAGGCGCAAACCGGTACCGGTAAAACCGCCGCGTTCGCCCTGCCTATCCTGCATTGCATCGATCCTGCCAAGCGCGAACCGCAAGCCCTGATCCTGGCGCCAACTCGTGAGTTGGCGCTGCAAGTAGCAACCGCTTTTGAAACCTACGCCAAGCAAATGCCAGGCGTCACCGTTGTGGCCGTTTACGGCGGCGCGCCTATGGGCCCGCAACTCAAGGCAATCCGCAATGGCGCACAGATCGTTGTCGCCACCCCGGGCCGCCTGTGCGACCACCTGCGTCGTGACGAGAAAGTCCTGTCGACCGTGAACCACCTGGTTCTGGACGAAGCTGACGAAATGTTGAAGCTGGGCTTCATGGATGACCTCGAAGTCATCTTCAAGGCACTGCCACCGACCCGTCAGACCGTACTGTTCTCGGCCACCCTGCCGCAGTCGATCCGTGCTATTGCCGAGCGCCACCTGCGCGATCCGCAACACGTGAAGATCCAGACCAAGACCCAGACCGTTACCGCGATCGAACAGGCTCACCTGTTGGTTCACGCTGACCAGAAGACCTCGGCTGTATTGAGCCTGCTGGAAGTCGAAGACTTCGACGCCCTGATCATGTTCGTGCGCACCAAGCAAGCGACCCTGGACCTGGCCAGTGCCCTGGAAGCCAAAGGCTACAAAGCCGCTGCGCTGAACGGTGACATCGCCCAGAACCAGCGTGAGCGCGTGATCGACTCCCTCAAGGATGGCCGCCTGGACATCGTTGTAGCGACCGACGTTGCTGCCCGTGGCCTCGACGTTCCACGTATCACCCACGTGTTCAACGTTGACATGCCGTACGACCCAGAGTCCTACGTGCACCGTATCGGCCGTACCGGCCGTGCCGGTCGCGAAGGTCGTGCACTGCTGCTGGTGACTCCGCGTGAGCGCCGCATGCTGCAAGTGATCGAGCGTGTGACCGGTCAGAAAGTCGCTGAAGTGCGCCTGCCGGATGCCCAGGCAGTTCTCGATGCCCGCATCAAGAAACTGACCAACAGCCTGGCGCCACTGGTGGCTGACGCTGAATCGACCCACGGCGACCTGCTGGACCGCCTGACCGCCGATATCGGTTGCACCCCGCGTGCCCTGGCTGCAGCCCTGCTGCGCAAGGCAACCAACGGTCAGGCCCTGACCCTGGCTGCCATCGAGAAAGAACGCCCACTGGTGCCGAACAGCGCGCCACGCGGTGATCGTCCAGAGCGTTCCGGCGACCGTCCAGACCGTGGTGATCGTGAGCGTCGTGCTCCGGTTCCATTGGCTGAAGGCCGTGCGCGTTGCCGTACCGCGCTGGGCGCGCGTGATGGCATCGCGGCCAAGAACCTGCTGGGCGCTATCCTCAATGAGGGTGGCCTGGCACGTGAAGCCATCGGTCGTATCCAGGTCCGTGACAGCTTCTCCCTGGTGGAGCTGCCGGAAGACGGTCTGGAAAAACTGCTGACCAAGCTGAAAGACACTCGCGTTGCGGGTAAGCAGTTGAAACTGCGTCGCTACCGCGAAGATTGATCCGCCCTTGGGCTGATTGATCGCACATAAAAAATCCCCGACTGGTTCGGGGATTTTTTTTGGCTGGCGTTCGGTAGGTGCGCAAGGGCTGCTCGCGTGGTGGGGTAGTGCTTCATATGAGGCTTACCCTGGTGACACAGTTTAGAAAGGTCGGTTTTCGTTGTCAGGTAATGATCAAATCAGGTTTAAGTAAATTCCGAGCGCATGAGTGACCTGTCTGACAGCCTGCTTATAAGTGAGTCACTACTGTTGAGTGATGATTGAACTCACTAGAAAAAGGCAGCAGCTGATATGCGCACCAATAACACACTCCGTCCCCCATCAAGAATTCCTGAGCCTGATATTCATCCTCCCGTGCAACCGTCCGTTAATAGGAAGGACGAGCCACGTGTTGATCACGTCCACGAAGATGAAAATAGTCTTTCGTCGTCAGGGAGGGCTAGCCTATTGAGTGATGCACCAGCGCGCCTAAAAAGAGAAATATCCCCAGGCGCTGTACCATCAACGATTACAAGTCATAACTCGGTGCTTGATAAGGTGAGCGATCCAAAACTTGAAATCAAGAAAGAAGCCACAGTACCGAATGGGCTGTATGGTGTGAGTTACTCACTTCCCGCACCATCACCTGGGTTAAACAACATTACGTTTCCAATGAGTATTGATGAAGGCCTTCAAAGAAAGACAGGCAAGGATGCGGGTATTTATTACGCGATGATGTTTGGACTCAATGACGACAGTGGTAAGCCTCTCGGCCGTGGCTATATAGGGCTGCAGCCACGTGGGGATGGCAAAGCGCTGGTGGTGTTTTCTGGCCACGGTCCGCATTTCAAAGCGCCACAGGGTCGTGCTGAGTTTGATGGGGGAAAGGGTGCCAGCAATAGCACATTGGTCGATTTCAAGTTTGGGCATAAGTATAACCTGACGATAGTGCGAGACCCTGAAAATCCCCAGAAGTTGAGCGCTTATATTCAGGATGTCACGGATCCGGATAATCTGGGTGCCAAACAGCACGTCAAAGATCTTTATGTCGACAGAAGGGTTGCGCTGGCCGGTAGAGATATTGGGTTTGTCGAACACTATGGCGCAAAGATAAACAAAAGTTCACAGATTGCTCCAACGACCGGCAGTTTTTCAGCGCCCTTTACTACAGACGATAAGGGCGCTGTTAAAGTGGGCGGAATCAACAGTACCGGTTTATACGGTAGGTATAAGAACTCGATGGTAGGTACCCAGCAGATTACCAAAGACTCGGGTGTCGGAAAGGAAATCCACTTCTCTTTTAAAGGAGTGGGTTATGAGAAGAAGGCCTAGGCCGCGGACTGGGTAGTTGCCGGGCTAGCGCATTAGTGCCTATCACCTGGGGACTGTCCCATTCCTGCGATGGGCGCTGTTAGCCGAAGCGGTAGATATCCATGCCTAGCGCGCCAAGGGTGAAACCTTGGTGCGCGATGCTGAAATCACCACCGGCGCCACGTGCAAAGTATAACGGCAACAGGTGCTCATCACTGGGATGGCTGCGCACGGCATTCGGCGCCTGGCGGCGGTAGTCGTGCAGCGCCTTTTCATCGTCGGCGGCCAGCTTATCGACCACCCAGTCCCGGAAGTCTCGCGCCCAAGGCTCGATGCTCTCAGGCCCCGCACGCCAGTCCAACTCGCCCAGGTTGTGGGTGATGCTGCCCGAGCCGATCAGCAGCACGTCGTGCTCGCGCAGGCTGGCAAGGGCATGCCCGACGCGGGTCTGCAGGGCAGGCCCCATGCGACTGGGCAACGACACCTGCACCACCGGGATATCTGCCGCCGGGTACATCAGTGACAGCGGCACCCAGGTGCCATGGTCGAAGGGGCGACGGTCATCGGTGCGTGCATTCAAGCCGTCGGCCTTAAACAACTCGACAATCTCAGCGGCCAGTTGCGGGTCACCCGGTGCCGGGTACTGCACGGCAAACAGCTCGCGGGGGAAGCCGCCGAAGTCGTGCCAGGTTTCGGGCGCGGCGCTGCTGCCGACGAGGAGTTCATGGCTTTCCCAATGCGCCGATACCACCACGATTGCCTGGGGCCGTGGCAGTTCGGCCGCTAGCCGTTGCAGCGCCGGGCCGCTGGCGCCGGGTTGCAGGGCGAGCATGGGCGAACCGTGGGAGATAAACAGGCTGGGCAACATAAGGAGGGTCCTGAGCGTTAGTATGGGCCCATCTTCAACCAGGTCATTGATCTAAATCTAATATAAGTTTTAGTGCCTTTTGATCGAATTTTCAGGGTGATCTATGGAGCCTAAATTTTGGCAAGACCGCTGGGCAAGCAACCAGATCGGCTTTCACCAACCCAAGGTCAATCCGTATCTACAACGACATTGGCCGCAACTGGCCCTGGCCGAGGGCGCGCAGGTGTTGGTGCCCTTGTGTGGCAAAAGCCTGGACTTGATGTGGCTGGCCAGCCAGGGGCTGCGAGTATTGGGTGTGGAGCTGTCGGAGCAGGCGGTCGAGGCGTTTTTCGACGAACAGGGCCTTGTGCCCCGTATCGCGCAACGGGGCACCTTTGCGGTGTATCAGGCGGGCTTGATCGAGGTGTGGTGTGGCGACTTCTTCGCCCTTGATGCTGAGGCGCTGGCCGATTGCGCTGCGCTTTATGACCGCGCCGCCCTTATCGCCTTGCCGCCGCTGATGCGTGTGCGGTATGCCGAGCATCTGAACAGTCTGTTGCGTCCAGGTTGCGAGGGGCTGTTGATCACCCTCGATTACGACCAGACGCAAAAAGCCGGACCACCGTTTGCAGTAACGGATGACGAGGTGAAGGTGTTGCTGGGTGCGCACTGGGCCTTGGAGGTGCTGGAAGAACAAAACATCCTGGGCGAGAGCTGGAAGTTCGTGCAGGACGGCGTCACGCGGCTGGATGAACGGGTATATCAGTTGACCAGGCGCTGAATTTTCCATCGCTATCGGGGCAAGCCCCCTCCCACATTTTGATCTGTGAAAACCTTTAAGTTTGGGAGGGGGCTTGCCCCCGATGAGGCCTTCAGACTTGCAAAAAAAGGGGCGATCAGATCGCCCCTTTTTTGTATTGCTGTGGCCTGTCAGCCCCGACGACGCAGTGCGTCGATCCGTTCTTCCAGCGGCGGGTGGCTCATGAACAGGCGAGCCATGCCTTGCTTGATACCGCCGTTGATGCCGAAGGCGGTCAGGCTGTCCGGCATATGCACCGGCAAGCCTTGTTCGGAGCGCAGGTGTTGCAGCGCTGCGATCATTGCCCCGGTACCGGCCAGGCGTGCCCCGGCTTCGTCTGCACGGAACTCCCGTTTGCGCGAAAACCACATGGTGATCGCGCTGGCCAGGAAACCCAGCACCAGTTCGGCGAAGATGGTCGCCACGAAGTAGGCAATGCCGCGGCCGCCTTCGTTCTTGAAGATGACCTTGTCGACAAAGTTGCCGATGATCCGCGCGAAGAACATCACGAAGGTGTTCACCACACCCTGGACCAGCGCCAGGGTGACCATGTCGCCGTTGGCCACGTGACCGATCTCGTGGGCCAGCACGGCTTTCACTTCGTCGTAGGAGAAGCGTTCCAGCATGCCCTGGCTGACCGCAACGAGTGCGTCGTTCTTGTTCCAGCCGGTGGCAAAGGCGTTGGCTTCATAGGCCGGGAAGATCCCGACTTCAGGCATCTTGATGCCGGCCTCGCGCGACAACTCCTCGACGGTCTGCAGCAACCATTGCTCATGCCGGGTACGTGGCTGGGTGATGACCTGGGTGCTGGTGCTCATCTTCGCCATCCACTTGGAGATGAACAGCGAGAACAGCGAGCCGGCAAAACCAAAGACCGCACAGAAAACCAGCAGCTGATTGAGGTTCAGGTCAACCCCGTTGGCCGCCATGAACCCGTTGAAGCCGAAAAGGCTCAAGGTGATGCTGGCAATCAGCACGACCGCAAGGTTAGTGGCCAAGAACAGCAGGATGCGCATCATGGTTGTAGAGTTCTCCTCATGCTTAATATGTCGCGTACTGCGGGGTATATAAGGTGCCGCATGGGGTGATTCAACCGAGCGACTATTTCAAACTGTGTCCTACAGCCGGAATGTAGAGGCTTGAAGGGAATTTCCGATAGGAAAAAGGTGGTTTGATCGGTCCATTGTTGCCTTCAGGCCCTTTAATTATAGGGGGCAGGTGGCTTTTGCGGCGCCAGCGAGGTGGCAAGGTAGAAGAGGGGCAGAGAAGTGTTGCCAGATACTCGCCGTACGACCGATTGTCGGTCGTACGGCGCCGTTTCCTTTACTGGCGATAGGACTTTAGGAAGTTGCCGATACGACCGATGGCCATGTCCAGGTCATCCACACGCGGCAACGTGACCACGCGGAAGTGATCCGGCCACGGCCAGTTGAACGCGGTGCCTTGCACCACCAGCAGCTTTTCCGACAGCAGCAGGTCGAGCACGAACTTTTCGTCGTTGAGGATCGGGCATACCTTGGGGTCGATCCGCGGGAACGCATACAGCGCACCCATGGGTTTTACGCAGCTGACGCCCGGGATCGCATTGAGCAATTCCCACGTGCGGTTGCGCTGTTCCAGCAGGCGGCCTTGGGGCAGGACCAGGTCATTGATGCTCTGGTAGCCGCCCAGGGCGGTCTGGATGGCGTGCTGGCTTGGCACGTTGGCACACAGGCGCATGTTGGCCAGCATGTCGATGCCTTCGATATAACTCTGGGCGTTGTGCTTGGGACCGGAGATGGCGATCCAGCCGGAACGGAAACCCGCCACGCGGTAGGACTTGGACAGGCCGTTGAAGGTCAGGCACAGCAGGTCGGGCGCCAGGGAGGCAGTGCATACGTGCACGGCGTCATCGTAGAGGATCTTGTCGTAGATCTCGTCGGAGAACACCACCAGATTGTGCTGGCGTGCCAGTTCGAGCATGCCCAGCAGCACTTCCCTGGAATACACGGCGCCGGTCGGGTTGTTCGGGTTGATGATCACAAGGGCCTTGGTGTTCGGGGTGATCTTGGCCTTGATGTCGGCCAGGTCCGGGAACCAGTCGGCGCCTTCGTCACACAGGTAGTGCACCGGGTGGCCACCGGCCAGGGTCACGGCGGCGGTCCACAGCGGGTAGTCCGGCGCTGGTACCAGTACTTCGTCGCCATTGTTGAGCAGGGCCTGCATGGACATCACGATCAGTTCGGACACGCCGTTGCCCAGATAGATGTCCTCGATGCCGACACCTTCGACCTGCTTCTGCTGGTAGTACTGCATCACGGCCTTGCGCGCACTGAACAGGCCTTTGGAGTCGCTGTAGCCTTGGGCAGTGGGCAGGTTGCGGATCACGTCCTGGAGGATTTCGTCCGGCGCTTCGAAACCAAAGGGCGCCGGGTTGCCAATGTTCAGCTTGAGGATGCGATGGCCTTCCTCTTCCAGGCGTTTGGCGTGCTTGAGCACTGGGCCGCGAATGTCGTAGCAGACGTTGGCGAGCTTGTTCGATTTGCTGACCTGCATGGCGATGTGATCCTGAAAATGAACGATCCAGACGGTGTGGGCACTACCGTACTGTGAATCCTGCGAAGGCCGCACCCATAAATACGTTTGAATGCCGGTAGCGCGGGTGCCAGACTGGCGTTTTGAAGAGGCGCAATCATACGTGCCGCCTGATCCATGGAAAAGACACAGATCAGGCTTTTTCAGTTGCCGAGGTGTACCGATGGAAAAGTTGGAGAAAACGCTGGAGGAATGGCGGGAAATGCTCGACCCCGCGCAATATCAGGTGTGTCGACTGAAGGGCACTGAGCGCGCGTTCTCCGGCAAGTACAACGCCACCACCACGGATGGCGTGTACCACTGCATTTGCTGCAACGAACCGCTGTTCGATTCCAGCACCAAGTTCGATGCCGGTTGTGGCTGGCCCAGCTTCTACGAGCCGATCGCCGACAGCGCGATGATCGAGATCCGTGACGTCAGCCACGGCATGATCCGCACCGAAGTCACCTGCGCCAAATGCGATGCGCACCTGGGGCACGTGTTCCCGGACGGCCCGCCTCCGACCGGCTTGCGTTATTGCATCAACTCGGTGTGCCTGGACCTCGTCCCGCGTTGAATTGAACGGCGCGGCACCCTGTAGGAGACCGGATTACTGGCGATGGCGATCTCACGGACGCTATCGCCGGCAAGCCGGGCTCCTACAAGGTAGGGGTGATAGCGAGATATCAATTTCGCCAATTAAATTGAGTGCAATTTAATTGCATACTATCTTTTTCCTTCTTCCCCCCAATCGAGGCACTGCCATGAGCAACAACCTGCTGAGCATCCCTTGCACCACCATCAAGGGTGAGCAAAAGACCTTGGCCGATTTCGCCGGCAAGGCCATTCTCGTGGTCAACACGGCGAGCAAGTGCGGCTTCACCCCACAGTACAAAGGCCTGGAGCAACTCTGGCAGCAGTACAAGGACCAGGGTTTGGTGGTATTGGGGTTTCCTTGCAACCAGTTCGGCAAACAAGAGCCCGGTAACGAAGGCGCGATTTCCGAATTCTGCGAGCTGAATTTTGGTGTCAGCTTCCCGCTGTTCAAAAAGATCGACGTGAATGGCAGCGACGCCCACCCTTTGTTCGTACAGCTGAAAAAGCAGGCACCGGGCCTGCTGGGTTCCAAGGGGATCAAGTGGAACTTCACCAAGTTCCTCATTGGCCGTGACGGCCAGGTGGTCAAGCGTTTTGCCCCGACCACCAAGCCGCAGGACCTGACCCAAGAGATTGAAGCCCTGCTCAAATGACCGTCTCCCTGGCGCTCGACCATCAACTGTGCTTCAAGCTCTACGCAGCATCGCGGGCGGTGACCCGTGCCTACAAGCCGATGCTGGATCAGCTGGGCCTGACCTACCCGCAGTACCTGGTGATGCTGGTGCTATGGGAGTGGCATGCCGCAATGCCGGCGCACCCCACGGTCAAGGCCTTGGGCGAACGCCTGATGCTCGACTCTGGCACGCTCACGCCGCTGCTCAAACGCCTTGAGCAGCTCGGCTGGGTGAGGCGTCAACGCAGCGCCAGGGATGAGCGCGAAGTGCACCTGAGCCTGAGCGAAAGCGGTGTGCAACTGCGCGACCAGGCCTATGGCCTGAAAACCCGGCTGCTGTGCGATAGCGGCATAGACCTGAACCAGGCTGACACGTTGCGCGATGGCCTGGACCAGCTGCTCCGGCAGATCAGAGATTTGTCGCCTTCGGCACCCACAGATCCAGCAAGCCGCTGAGCTCCTCGCGGCGAAACGGCTTGGCCAGGTAGTCATTCATGCCTGCGGCCCGGCAACGCTCGCGTTCTTCCGACAGGGCGTTGGCGGTCAGCGCGACAATCGGCAGGTCCGGCCAGCGCCCGCTGCGACGAATCTGCCGGCTGGCCTCGTAGCCATCCATCACTGGCATATTGCAGTCCATCAGCACCATATCGAAGTGCTGTTCCTCAAGCAGCCTGAGTGCTTCGCCACCGTGGGCGGCCACGATCACCTCACACCCCAGTTTGCTGAGCATGCCCTTAGCCACCAGTTGGTTGACCGGGTTGTCCTCCACCAGCAGGATGCGCGCCCGGTGCATCAGGGGCGCGGCGTCCATCTGGATCGGGTCGAGGATCAGTTGCGCTTCGCTGCGCAGGTTACGTTGCAGGATCTGATACAGCGCGTTGCGGCTCAACGGGCGCGCCTGTTGCTGCAACGGCGCCAGTGCCGCGACTTCTTCGCTGGGCATGAAATTGCCATAGGCGGTCACCAGCAGGATGGGTGCGCTAATGGCGGGGCGCAGGCGGAAAAGGCATTCGGGGCAGTCGGTGATCAGCAGGTCCGGGGCTTGCCCGCTCAAGTCATCGTCTTGCGTGTAGCAGCGTGGTGTCAGCCCCCAGTGGGGCAGCAGGGTGGTGAGCAGCTCTGTCAGGCCACTGCCGGCACTGGTAATGGCGATGACGTCACCCTTGAGCGGTGTCGGTTGCACCGCAGGCAAGTGGATCGGCAATGGCAGGTCGGCGCAAAACTGGCTGCCGAAGCCCACCTCCGAGCTGATGCTCAAGCGGCCCTGCATGGCTTCACACAGGTTGTGCGTCAACGCCAGGCCCAGGCCGGTGCCGCCAAACTGACGGGTGATGCCGGCACCGGCCTGGGTAAAGGGTTGGAAGATTTTTACCTGGGCTTCCTGCGCAATGCCGATGCCGGTATCACACACCTCGATACGTACCCGGCCCTCCTGCGCGCTGAGGCGAACATCCACACGGCCGAAGCGGGTGAATTTCAAGGCGTTGGACAGCAGGTTACTGACGATTTGCCGCACGCGGGTCGGGTCACCCAAGACCTGGGCGGGAAACTGCGGGTCGATCAGGCAGGTCAGTTCGACGCTCGGCGCCGCGTTCTGCGACAGCAAGTTGGCGGTGTCTTCCACCAGTGAGCCCAAATCGAACGGGATGCGCTCCAGCTCCAACTGACCAGCGTCGAACTTGGACAGGTCGAGGATATCGTTGAGCAGCTCCACCAGCACCTTGCCCGAATCATGGGCGATGGACAGTTGCTGGCGTTGCTCGGCATTGAGTGGGCTGTCCAGCGACAGCGCGATCATCCCCAGCAGGCCATTGAGCGGGGTGCGAATCTCGTGGCTCATGTTGGCCAGGAAGGCCGCCCGCGCCTGAGCCATGCCCAGTGCGTGCATCTTTGCGGCTTCCAGTTCGTCGTTGGACTGGCTCAGCCGCTGGTTGCTGGCCTTGAGCTCCAGGGTGCGGGCGGAGACGATGTCTTCCAGTTGCCCCAGGTACTCGGTCAGCCGATCTTCAGCGTGACGGCGTTGCTGGATCTCCGTCTCCATGTTCTCGAACTGCTGGTTAGCAACGTTCACCAGCACGCCGATCTCGTCGTGCTCGTGGCCCGGCGGGCAGTCCAGGCGGGCCTGCCGGCGATTGCTCAGCTCGCGGATGATACGCACCAACGGCTGGGTCAACATCACGTAGAACAAGCCCAGCAAGATGCCGGTCAGCAACAGGCTGCGGGCGAAGCCGTTGAGTAGCGTGATCTCGGCACGGCGCAGAAAGCGGCTGCCAAAGGCGTAGGTGTCCACATCCAGGCGCAGCACGCCAAGGGATTCGTTGGGCATGTGACTGAGGAACAGCCGGTCCTCAAACTGACGGTTGGCACCGAACAGGAAGTCGCTGATTGGACGGTAGGTGCTTTCTTTACGCGGGCGGTCGACATCGGCCAGCACCACGCCGTTGTTGTCGATCAACTGGGCGTGAACGATGGCGGGGGAGTGCAACAGGCCCAGGGTCAGTTCCTGGGCCAGTTCGGCGTCGATGTTGTAGGCGATGCGTGACGCGGGGTTGTGGCTGATTTCAATCAGCGAGCGAATTTCACGGTTGATGGATGCGTCTTCGCTGGCATAATCAATACCGATTTGGATCAGGCTGAGCAAGGTTCCCAAGACGAAACCGACCAGCACAGTCAATCTGGCTTGTTTATAAGACAAGCGGTGGGCGAACTTGATATCCATCGAGTGTTGAACCACTTCACGTTTCCCTTCGCCCGGCAAGCATAGCTGAACATCCACAAGCTCTGGCTTGCCCGGCATGAATCGTTTTTACGGAGCCTCGTGCGGTCTGCCGCAGGGTTGCCAATACGCCATCTTTTGCAAGAACTTGCCAGAGGAATAATCGTGGACTCTCGATTGAATGCCTTTCTTGAACGGGCTGAAACCGTGCTCGCCCGCTTGGAGCCGTTGTTGCCCGCGCCGCGCCAAGCCATCGATTGGAACCAGTGCCTGGCTGCGCGCTGGCAGCGTGAAGGTCGCAGTGGTTATCTGCTGCCGTTGGATGTGAGCCTGGACATGCGCCTGTCCGACCTGATTGGCGTGGACAAGCAACGTGAAACACTGGCGCGCAATACCCAGCAATTCATCGATGGCCTGCCCGCCAACCATGCACTGCTGTGGGGGTCACGTGGCACCGGTAAATCGTCCATGGTGCGCGCGTTGCTGGCCCAGCATGCCAAGGCGGGCCTGCGCCTGATTGAAATCGAGCGCGACCATCTCGCTGATCTGCCGCGTGTGGTCGAGCAACTGCTCAAGTTGCCGCAGCGCTTTATCCTGTTCTGCGATGACCTGTCGTTCGAGGCCGGCGAAGGCGATTACCGCGTGCTGAAAAGCGTGCTGGACGGCTCCCTCGAACAGGCTCCGGAAAACGTGCTGCTGTACGCGACCTCCAACCGCCGTCATCTGGTCCCGGAGAACCAGAGCGACAATGACAACTGGAAACGCGTGGATGGCGAGCTGCACCCCAGCGAAGCGGTGGAAGACAAGATTGCCTTGTCCGACCGTTTTGGCCTGTGGCTGTCGTTCTATCCGTTTACCCAGGAGCATTTCCTGGATGTGGTGGAGCACTGGATCGGCGAGCTGGCGAGCAAGGCCGGTTTGCAATGGCAGCGCGATGAAGCCCTCGACATCCTCGCCGTACGCTGGGCGACCGGTCGCGGCAACCGCAACGGCCGTTGCGCGTACCAATTTGCCCGTTACTGGGTAGGCCTTAAATTGTTGGAGCTTCAACCATGATCGATCTACACAGCGCAGGCACCGGCCTGGATGGCTATGCGATGCTCTGCGCGCAACTGGAGTCGCTGCTGGCCGATGAGCGCGACTTCATCGCCAACAGTGCGCAGTTCTCCGCGTTCCTGTTCAATCAACTGGACGACTTGAACTGGGCCGGCTTCTATCTGAACCGTAACGAAGAGCTGGTGCTCGGACCGTTCCAGGGCCAGATCGCCTGTGTGCGCATTCCCTTTGGGCGCGGGGTCTGCGGGGCGGCTGCCGCGACGCGGCAGACCCAGCGGGTGGAGGATGTGCATGCGTTCCCCGGGCACATTGCCTGCGACAGCGCATCGAACAGTGAGCTGGTGGTGCCTTTGGTCAAGGACGGCAAGCTGGTTGGCGTTCTTGACCTCGACAGCCCGTCGCTCGCACGCTTTACGCTCCAGGACCAGGCGGGCATTGAACAGCTGGCGGCGATTTTCCTGCGTCTGACCGACTGCTGATCACGCAAGGGGCAGCAATGCCCCTTACTGACCCTCCGGGCTGTGGAGCTGCACTTGCAGCAACCGCTCCAGTTCCAGCATGAACTTTTCCAGCGTTTTCGCACCCGCCTCAATTAACGCCCAGTCATCGCCACGGGCGCACGCCTGTTCGAGGGTTTCGCACTGCCCGGCCAATGAGGCCGCCTGAACAATACGGGCGGCACCCTTGATCTTGTGGGCCTGCTCAATGATTTCCTGAAGCGGGGCGTGTGCGGTTATCAGCGCGGTCAGTGCCTGGCGATCATTCCGGCTGCTGCTCAACAGCTCCTCCAGCAGTCGCCCATTCAACTGTGGATCGCCGCCGGTCAACGCCTCGAAGTTGCCAAGGTCCAGGTGCAAGTCCACTGTTTGAGGGGCGATCTGCGCCAGTTGCCGCTCCAGGGTCGTGAGGCTGATGGGTTTGAACAGGCAATCGTTCATGCCGGCCTGGGCACAGCGTTGTTTCTCTTCAGGCTGTGCATTGGCGGTAAACCCAAGCACCACGCACGGTGCCAGTTGCTCGCGCTGTTCGTATTCGCGGATCGAACGACTCAACTCGTAGCCATTCATGATGGGCATGTTGCAGTCGGCGATGACCAGGTCGAAGCGTTCCTGGCGCCATGCCTGGAAACCGGCTGCGCCATTCTGGGCTGCGGTGAACTGGTGGCCCAGGTAGCCCAGTTGCTGGCACATCAGCAGGCGGTTGGCGGGATGGTCGTCCACCACCAACACATTGAGTACCGGCGTGGTTGCGGGCTTCTCGGGTTTCTGTTCATCGGCTGCCTGTTCCGGCTGCAGTCGCGGCATTCGCAGGTTGACATGCACCTGGGTGCCCACCATGGGCACACTGCTCAGGCTCAGCTCTCCACCCATCATTGCGCACAGGCTGCGGCAGATTACCAGCCCCAGGCCCGCGCCGCTCCTGGCGAGCTGCCCGGAATTGTCGGCTTGGGCAAAGGGTTCGAACAGGCGTTTCTGGTCATCGCGGCTGATACCTATCCCGGTATCCTCCACCACCAGCTTCATCTCGACCTGTTGCGCCCGTTCGGTGGGCAATACGTCGACGCGGATTTTTACCTGGCCACGTTCGGTGAACTTGATGGCATTGCTGATCAGGTTCGACAGCACCTGCTTGAAGCGCAGCGGGTCGATCAGGACTTCGGTGTCGTCCTGTTCGGGTTTGAACTCAAGGGACAGGCTGAGGGTTTTCTGGCGCGCCAGGCCGTCGAAGACACGCACCACCGACTCGATCACCTCGCGCAGGTTGACCCGTTCTGGCGCCAGGCTCAGGCGGCCGGATTCGATACGTGCGATGTCCAGGATATCGCCGATCAGCTCCAGCAGGTCCTTGGCCGAGTTGTACGCGACTTCGATGGCCGGGCGATCCAGGTGGCCATGGTCGGCGCGTTTGAGGGTCAGCTCCAGCATGCCGATCACCGCGTTCATCGGCGTGCGTATTTCATGGCTCATGGTCGCGAGGAACGTGCTCTTGGCCCGATTGGCTTCGTCGGCGCGCTCTTTGGCCGCGCGGATCTCATCGAACAATTGGCGGCGCTCGCTGATGTCAATCCAGCCACCGATGATCCCCTGCACCTCCCCGGTAGAGTCGCGGTAGGGCAGAATCCAGTGATAGATCGTCAGTTTCTTCCCGCGAATATGCAGGGTGCGGTCCAGGATCAGCGGGTTGCCTTCGGCCATTACCCGCTGGTAGTCGGCATGGTACTGCTCCGCGTCCGTCTCCAGGGCTTTGCTCATTTGCAGGGCACTTTTGCCGATCACGTCCTCACGCTTGACGTCGAACACTTGCAGGTAGCTGTCGTTGCATGTCTGCAGCAGGCCTTTGCGATCACGCACATAGATGGGGTGCGGGGTTTCGTTGACCAGGGCGCGCATGAATTCGAACTGATCGTTGAGGGCCCGCTCGGCCATCTTGCGGTGCTTGATCTGACGGCGCATGTAGGCGTTCCAGGCCAGGGAGATCAGCAGTAACAGCCCGGTGCCGATGATGATGCGGGCTATCAGTTGGTGGTAGTCGCGCCAGTAGCTGTCGGAGGCGGCGGTGTAGCCCCGCCAGCGGCTGTTGATCACCCCCAGTTCATCCGGGGCGATGCTCAACAAGGCCTTGTCGAGGATCGAGCTGAGTTCGGTGGCACTGCGCGATGTGGCCAGGGCAAACATGGCCGGGAAGGTGCCGATGCTCGTACTCATCTGCAGCTTGTCCTGGAACACCTGGGACGACAGGAAGTAGTTGGCGACCACCAGGGAGTTCACCGCGCCTTCCACGTGTCCCTGGGCCAACAGTTCCGAAGCCTTGAAGGTGTCGCTGGCTTTGACCAGTTGGACCTGGGGAAAGTCGCGACGAAGGATAGCCTCCAGAGGGTTGCCCGGCGTGATTGCCAGGCGTTTGCCGGCCATCTGCTCCAGGTTCGAGGGTGCATTGGGTTCTTTGCGTGTCAGCAGGACATAGGAGTTTTCCAGGTAGGGCCGGCTGAAGTTCAGTTGCGCCTCCCGCTCGGCGCTGGGCACGATGGCCCCGATGATGTCGGCCTTGCCGGTGTCCACCTGCTCGATCATTGCGTTGACGTCGCGTTCGCGCTGGATCTCGAAGCGCAGCCCGGTGCGCAGGCGGACCAACTCCAGCAGGTCGGCGGTGATGCCGCGAAAGTTGCCATCGGCATCAAAAAAGGTCAGGGGTGCGAAGGTTTCATTCACGACCACCTTGACTACCGGATGGTCTTTCAACCAGCGCTCTTCACGTTGGGTCAGTTGCAGCTTCTGGTCGGACAGCAAGATGTCGCTGCCGGCGCTCCAGCGCTTGGCGATCATTTCCCGTTCGTTCATGGGCACGGTGGTCAGAACCGCGTCAACAATACTCAAGAGGGTGCGCTGATGTTGGGGCATGGCAAAGCTGAACCCGTAGGCTTCGTGTTTACCGAAGTTGGCCATGCGGATGTTCTTCAGGTAGCCCTTGTTGATCATGTAATGGGTGGAAATGGTATCGCCGAGGAACACGTCAGCCTGGTCGAACGCCACCGCATTCAGGGCATTTTGATAAGAGGGGTAGGCACGGATGATTGCCTGGGGGTACAGCTTTTCCACTTCGTCCAGGGGCAGGTAGTGGTAGACCAGGGCCAGGCGCATGCCGGCCAGGCCATCGTTCAGGCTGCGGGTTTCACCTTCGCGGGTGACCAGCACCGGTTGGTCGACGGCATAGGGTTCGGACAGCGTGAGGTTCGGGTTCGCCGCCTCGAAGCCGTTGGAAGAGCCCAGTAGATCGATATCCCCGGTTTCAAGCGCGCGGATGGCCGCTTCACGGGAAGGGTAGCGCAGTACTTTCACTGGCAAGGCCAGCGCCTTGGCCAACAGGCCGGCGTAATCAGCGGTAAGTCCTTCGTAGTCGCGACCGCTGGACGTGAGGTCGAACGGAGGATAGTCAGGGGCCGCAGTGCCCAACACCAGTTCGCGCTTGTTTTGCAGCCATTGGCGCTGGGTCTTGTTAAGGTTTGTTTCCAGTTGAACGGCGCCTGCACGGCTCAACAAGGTGAAATGTTCCGGGCCCGTTTGATGGTTCGCGAGCACGGCGGTGCTGAAGCACAAACCGGCACTCAATATAATCAGATAGTCCTTTATACGCCTGGGCATCCGCTTTCTCACACTAGCGCGTTTCGTTTTGCCATCTCGATAAGTTCTACCAAGGATTTGGCTTGAAGTTTTTGCATCAGCCTCTTTTTGTAAGTGCTTACTGTTTTGTTGCTCAGAAACATACCTTTCGCAATTTCCTTATTGGTGCGGCCTTGTGCAAAAAGTTGCAAAACCATAAGTTCGCGGTCGTTGACGTTCTTGAACAGTTCAAGTTCCTGGGATTCGACGCCGTCCGTACCGCTGCTGTTCAGCGCCTGGCTGGGGAAGTAGTTGTAGCCGGACAACACCGCACGGATGGCGCTCAGCAATTCGCTCAGGTCGCCTTCCTTGCATACGTAGCCGTCGGCGCCCGAGCGCATGCAGCGTGTGGCGAACAAGGTGGGGGACTGGGCCGTCAGAATCAGGGTTTTCATCTGCGTGTTCATGGCGTTGAACCGGCAGAGCACCTCGAGCCCGTCGAGCTTGGGGATGCTGATATCGAGGATGATGAGGTCAGGCAAGCATTCGCGGACCATTTGTATGGCATCGCATCCGTTGTCCGTTTCTCCCACCACTTTGTAACCTTCGTGTTCCAACAACATTCGGATGGCAAGCCGTATAACCGGGTGGTCATCGATAATAAAAACTGAGTTCATGATCACATTCCGTGCAAGTGCAAATAAAGCGGGCACATTAGCTCAGAAGGGGAGCCGGGAGCATGAGCTCAGGGGTGAGTAGATATAAAACAGGAAAATTCCTACATTAAAAAAGGTAAAGACCTACCTGTTGCTCAGGCTGTGCGAAGTGATATGCCAGTACTTGTGAGATGAATGAATTAAATGTTGCCGCTATGGAATTAGCTGGCTCGGTACACAGCTTTTTCTTCTGGGCCTGACGTTTAAAATCCTACATGTGTGACCTGAGTAAGGGGCAGATCAAACGCGCCAGCTCATCTCTGTTGAGCGGCTTTGACAAATAGCCAAGCAATGGCAGGCCACGGTCCACCGCTTGGGCTATCAGGGCGGCGAGTTCTGTCGCGGGCAGCCCGCTCAGGAGGATGGCAGTTGTGGTAAAGCGTCGGCGACTGGCGATTTCAATCAGCTCGAGTCCCGGCAGGTCGGGCAGGCATTGATCGCACAGGATGATGTCGAAGGGCATCTCGGCCCGCGACATCAAACAGATAGCCTGTTCGGCGTTCTCGGCCGGGGTCACCCGTGCGAAGCCGAAGCTTCTGAGCAGGCACTGGGTGGCGAGGAGTTGAAAGGGATGATCCTCCACCAGCAGGATACGAAGCGGATAACTGGGCATTGGGGGGCACACGGTGAGTCAAGCGTCGATGGAGGGCGCGTAGGAACAGTTCGCCTGGGTCGCCCGGAGCGTGCGTGATTATTCATCGGGTGCTTGTGCGAATTCGATCAGGCCGCTCTGTTCCCTTCGTAGGTCGATTCCTTTCGGGCAACAGGCGGCTTGAACGTGCTCGTCATTGGGGGCTGGAACGCCCGGTCATTTCCCGGGCCATTTCGGTGGCATAGCTGTCGGTCATGCCGGCGATGAAGTCGATCATGCGCAGGAACGAGGCGTGCAAAGGCCATTGGGGGTTCGGCGCGTTGTTACCCAGCAGGTCGAGAATGCGCCGATTCTTGAACGACGGCGTACGCCCGCCATGCTGCTCCAGGGCTGCACCGCAAAAGGCGTTCAGCAGAATTTCCAAGGTGGTGTAGGCGCCGATTTCATGCAATGTCTTGCGCTTGTCCTGGAAGATCTTCTTGCGTGCCATGTCCTTGGCGTCCAGCACGCAACGCTTGGCCGGGCCATGCATGTGCTCCACCAGGTCGCCGGGCAGGGTGCCGGCGAGCAAGGCATCCTGTTGTTCGACAAAGGCCCGCGCGGCGGCGTTGGTCAGGTGTTCGATAGCCTTGCCCCGCAGGATCGCCAACTTGCGCCGCCGGGAGTCCTGCGCGCCGAGTTGACGATAGGTCTGCGGCAGGTCATCGCCGACCAGGTCCAGCAGCAGCGATTCGACCTCGGTGTACTCCAGCAACTCCATTTCCAGGCCGTCTTCCAGGTCGATCAAGGCATAGCAGATGTCATCTGCTGCCTCCATCAGGTACACCAGCGGATGCCGGGCCCAGCGCTGTTCCTCGAGTTGCGGCAGGCCGAGCTTGTGGGCGATCTGCTCGAGGATCGGCAATTCACTCTGGTAACAGCCGAACTTGTGTTTCTTGTAGCCCAGGGAGTCGGCGTGGCGGGCGGTCCAAGGGTATTTCAGGTAAGTGCCCAGGGTGGCGTAGGTCAACCGCGTGCCGCCGTCGAACTGGTGGTACTCAAGTTGGGTGAGCACGCGGAAGCCTTGGGCGTTGCCTTCGAAATTGAGGAAGTCATTACGCTCGGCGCTGCTCATGTCATCCAGCCAACCGCGGCCTGCGGCCTGCTGGAACCAATGGCGGATGGCGTCTTCGCCGGAGTGTCCGAACGGCGGGTTGCCGATGTCATGGGCCAGGCAGGCCGATTGCACCACCATGCCCAGGTCGCTCGGGTCGCACCAGTCGGGCAGGGCGCTGCGCAGGGTTTCGCCGACGCGCATGCCGAGAGAGCGGCCTACGCAGCTGACTTCCAGGGAATGGGTCAGGCGTGTGTGGATGTGGTCGTTGCTGGAGACCGGGTGCACTTGGGTCTTGCGGCCCAGGCGGCGAAATGCGCCGGAGAAGATAATACGGTCATGGTCTTTGTGGAACGGGCTACGGCCCAGTTCTTCCGGGCTGTGCAGCGGTTTACCTAGACGTTCGCGAGTCAGCAGGGTGGGCCAATCCAAGGCGGGTACTCTCCGTGCGGTGAATGACCCTCCCAGCTTCCCGGTTCAGCGCGGGCTGGGCAAGCGAAAATCTACAGCCCGGCCGCGTCGATATCGATTAACAGCAAACGCTGACCGTTATCGAAGAATTGTCCGGCGGTGAGGCAATACTGGTTGGTGGTCGCGTCGCGGTAGGTCGAGGAGAGGGTCAGACGGCGCTCGTCCCACCCCTCGGCCAACAGGTGATAGAAATACGGGCGCCACGACCAGTTATGGCCCAGATAAAGGCTGTCGGCCTGCCAGGCGTCCTGGCGCCATTCGAAGTTGGGCGTCAGCTGGGTGCCGTGTCGGTCGCATTGGTAGAAGCGCAGCAGCCAGGGGAAAGCCGGCAGTTGGGGCAACTGGCTCAGCGGCGCCTGTGCCTGGGCCCAGGTTTGCAGGATTTTCATCAACTCGGCCAATTGCTGGCGCAAGTGCATGATGCGCCCGCGTTCCGCCAGTTTTTGCTGAACGTAGGCCGTGCGCAACTCTGCAAAACGCGGCACGAAGGCGTCGGCGGCAAACCAGTCCAACTGTGCCTGGGCAAACAGATAGCCCTGCACATAACGCGAGCCGCACTCCAGGGCGAAGCTCAACTGTGCTTCGGTTTCCACGCCTTCGGCAATGATCCAGCAGCCGGTTTTCTCGGCCATCTGCGCCAGGGCTCGCACCACTTCGCTGCTCGGCCCGCCGCGGGCGGCTTCCTGGAACAGGCGCATGTCCAGCTTGAGAATGTCTGGTTGCAATGCCAGCACCCGGTCGAGCTGGGAATAGCCGGCGCCGAAGTCATCGATGGCGATACGCGCACCGGCCTCGCGGTAACGCGCGACCACGTCAGCCAGGCGTTGGATGTCGCCACCCAGTTCAGTGATCTCGAACACGATCCGCTGCGGGTCGACACCATGGCTATGAATCTGTTTCAGGCTCGGCAGGGCTTGGCCCGGACGCAGGCGGTTGATCCAGCGCGGCGAGATGTTCAGGCTCAGGAACCAGTCGGCGGGCGCTTCATGCAAGCGGCTCAGGGCATTGTCGCGAATCTGCCGGTCGAGACGGCGCAAGGTCACACCCGGGGTGCGTGGGTCGGCGAACAGCGGCCCCACCGATTGCAGGCGCCCGTCGGCCTGGCGCAGTCGGCCGAGGGCCTCGACGCCGGCGATGCGGCCGGTGGCGGTATCGATAAACGGCTGGAAGCAGGCGAGCGGTTGCCCGTCGATCACGGGGCCTCCTTAAGCGAGGTGGCTGAAAAAAAGGCCCGGCCCTCGAAAACGAGGGCCGGGCCGATTCTGTTAGCAAGAATGCAGCCAGCCAGGCTCAACTTTTGCGCGAAGTGCCCTGCATGGCCAATTTGATCAGCGGGATCAACCCGGCACCCAGACGCACCAGGCGCGTCAGGCTGCTGATACCGCCGCCCTTGGCGCCTTTGCCGGTAAAAAAGCCCATCAGCGTCACCGCAGCCACGCCCCACAGCGGCGCGTGCTTGATGCCCAGGCTGTCTTGCCAGTGACTGCCCAGGTTGCGCACCTTGTTCAACGGCAGCATCAATTGTTGGGACTCGTGGCGGATTTCCTGACGGTGCATTTCCATGCGCAGGCGGATCAACGCCTTGCGCATTTCCCGCCGTGACGTGTTTTTTGGCATTTCAGTCAGGCTCATGGCAGCAAACGCTCCCGATCATTGGCCAGTTCTTCGAGGGTGGCGTGGAACGGCGTGGATTCATCGAACACCGCCGCTTTCAAGCGCACCCCGCAAAAGGCTGCGGCCAGGCTGTAGAACACGCAGAGGCAGATAATCCCGGTCAGGCGGTAGCCGGTGTCCCACACCAGGATCATCACCAGCGT
This sequence comes from Pseudomonas allii, assembly GCF_055380095.1. NCBI lineage: Bacteria > Pseudomonadati > Pseudomonadota > Gammaproteobacteria > Pseudomonadales > Pseudomonadaceae > Pseudomonas > Pseudomonas allii. Next base: position 1,921,166 of record NZ_AP039450.1, read on the forward strand.
CGACAGCCCCACCAGCAACAGCAGTGCAAACACCAATGCCAGGCCGGCAAACAGCAGCAGGCTGACGGTGCGGGCCTTCTGTTCCTGCAATTCGATGCCAAACAACTCGACGTGGCTGTGCAGCAAGCCCAGCACGGCCGCGCCCAGACGCCTTGAGGTAGTGCCCGTGGACGAGCCAGTTTCGCCGATAGACATGATTTAGCGCCTTGTGGCCAGCAGGCCGATCAGAAAGCCCACGCCGGCGGCAATGCCCACCGACTGCCAAGGGTTGGCTTGAACGTAATCTTCAGTCGCAGTGACCGCCGCCTGGCCACGTTCGCGCAGGGAGTCTTCGGTCAGTTGCAGGGTTTCGCGGGCCTTGAGCAGGCTTTCGTGGATCTTGCTGCGCAGCTCATCGGCCTGGTCACCTGCCAGCACCTTGGTGTCATCCAGCAACTTTTCGGTGTCGCTGACCAGGGTTTGAAAATCCGCCATCAGTATTTCTTGAGCAGTCTTTGCAGTTCTTCTGGCCATGGGTATCTCCGTGATGGGCTGTTTTGTACTAGTGGTTTCGAGTCACCGGCGTCGGTGAAGGTTCAGTGCAATTGTGTGGTACAGCTTTTGCTTTGCCTTGGTGCGCAGGCCTTGGTGCCTGCGCTGAATCCGGGCGGTCGGGCAGGAAGCCTTGAAAAACCTTACCCTAAACAACTGAAACTCGCGGAAAAACCCTGTCGGCAACGACCTGTTGCGTTGATCGCTGCGCTAAATCGGTTCACGCCCTCTGAAGAGGGGGTGGGACCGGTGGTTCCAATATAGTGCGCGCAACCCAGGCATGAACCGTTTTGGTGCTTTTTGCCTTTACTGCAGGCCTGCCAACCTCCATGGAAAATGTGCAAAGTGCGGTGGACACCCTGATCCACAGCTCCAATACCTTGTTTATCCTGATCGGCGCGGTCATGGTCCTGGCCATGCACGCCGGCTTCGCGTTCCTCGAAGTCGGCACGGTGCGCCAGAAGAACCAGGTCAACGCCTTGTCGAAGATCCTCAGCGACTTCGCCATCTCCACACTGGCCTATTTCTTTATAGGCTATTGGATCTCCTACGGGGTGAGCTTCATGCAACCGGCGGCGGTGATCAGCGCCGACCATGGCTACGGCCTGGTGAAGTTCTTCTTCCTGCTGACCTTTGCGGCGGCGATCCCGGCGATCATTTCCGGGGGCATTGCCGAGCGGGCACGGTTTGCGCCGCAGCTTTGCGCGACCGCTTTGATCGTGGCGTTTATCTACCCGTTTTTTGAGGGCATGGTGTGGAACGGCAATTTCGGCCTGCAGGCCTGGCTGCTTGCGACCTTTGGCGCCAGCTTCCATGATTTCGCCGGCTCCGTGGTGGTCCACGCCATGGGCGGCTGGCTGGCGCTGGCGGCGGTGTTGCTGCTGGGCCCGCGCAACGGGCGCTACCGTGAAGGGCGCCTGGTGGCGTTCGCGCCGTCGAGCATTCCGTTCCTGGCGTTGGGGTCGTGGATCCTGATTGTCGGCTGGTTTGGCTTCAACGTGATGAGTGCGCAAACGTTGAATGGCGTCAGTGGCCTGGTGGCGGTCAACTCGCTGATGGCCATGGTTGGCGGCACCGTCGCGGCTTTGATCATCGGCCGCAACGACCCGGGCTTCCTGCATAACGGCCCACTGGCCGGGTTGGTGGCCATTTGTGCGGGTTCCGACTTGATGCACCCGGTGGGCGCACTGGTCACAGGGGCCGTCGCCGGTGGTCTGTTTGTATGGTTCTTTATCGCCGCCCAGGATCGCTGGAAGATCGACGACGTGCTGGGCGTGTGGCCGTTGCATGGTCTGTGTGGGGTGTGGGGCGGCATTGCCTGCGGCATCTTCGGCCAGACGGCACTGGGTGGCCTGGGCGGTGTCAGCCTGGTCAGCCAGTTGATCGGCACCGCCCTTGGCGTGCTGGTCGCGTTGGCCGGCGGCCTGCTGGTGTACGGCGTGATCAAGCGCGTGCACGGACTGCGCCTGAGCCAGGAAGAGGAGTATTACGGCGCGGACCTGTCGATCCACAAGATCGGCGCGGTCAGTCAGGATTGATCGGCTCGTCTGCCTGGCGATAAAAACCGTGCAGCAGGCGGTAGCGGTTGTGTCGCACATCGTCAACCCGCGCCTGCACCTGTTGGTCCGGCAGGCCCAGCAGGATCAGGGCGTGGGAGGCGAGCATCAGGCTTGACTCCAGCAGTTCGGGCACCACTTCGCTGGCGCCTGCGGCCTTCAGTTCAGCCAGTTGGCTGTCATCGCGGGTGCGCACCAGGATCGGCACTTCGGTGTTGATCCGGCGTGCTTCCTTCAACACCACCAGCGCGACATCGGTGTTGTCCACCGCAATCACCACCAACCGCGCGCGTTCCAGGCCCACCGCACTGAGCAAGGCGCCACGCCGGCAATCACCGTAGTGCACGCTGCTGTCTTCGGTGGCGGCTTCCTGTACCCGTTCCGGGTCGTCATCCAGAGCGATGAATGCCTGTTGTTCCTTGCGCAGAAAGCGCCCGATGGATTGGCCGACGCGACCATAGCCGCAGATCACCGCGTGGCCGTGCAGCTCGGCGTTGAGCGCGGTGATCGCTTCCAGTTGTACTTGCTGGTTGGGCTTGCGGTGCAGGCGCAGGGCAATGCCCGGAGCCGCACGCAGCAGCAGTGGTGTCAGTAGCATCGAGCAAAAGGTGGCGGCCAGCAGCAAGCCGTTGAATTCGTCGGGGATCAACCGGCTCTGTTGCATCTGTGCCATCAACGCAAAGCAGAACTCGCCGCCCTGGGCCAGCGCCAGGCCGCTGCGCCAGGCGGTTTCGCTGTCGCTGCCGCGCAGCTTGACCAGCGCGGCGACCACACAGCCCTTGACCAGCATCAGGGTGAGGGTCAGGGCGAGGATCAACAGGCTGTGGCTGACGAACAGTTGCAGGTCGATGAGCATGCCGATACTGACGAAAAACAGCCCCAGCAGGATGTCGCGAAACGGGCGGATATCCGCCTCGATCTGATGGCGGTAGTGGCTTTCTCCCAACAGCATGCCGGCCAGGAACGCGCCGAGGGCAGGGGAGAGCCCCAGCAGGTGCGTGAGCCAGGCGGTCAGCAACACAATCACCAGCGCCAGCAGTACAAACAACTCGGCCGAATGGGAGGCGGCGACTTCATGGAACAAGCGCGGCAACAGCCAGCGGCTGGCGAGCAGCAGGCCGACAAACAACACCACGGTCTTGCCCAGGGTCAGTGGCAGCGCCCAGTACCAGGCTTGTTCGCCGGTGCCGGCAAACACCGGTACCAGGGTCAGCAACAGCACCGCCACCACATCCTGGAACAGCAACACGCCGATCGCGTTCTGGCCGTGGCTGCTGAAGATTTCACCGAGGCTGGTCAACTCCTTGCTGACGATGGCCGTGGATGACAGCGCCAGCCCTGCGCCCAGCAACAACGCGATACCCGGCGCCACCCCCAGGATCATCAACAAGATGCCCAACAGCGCCCCGCAGCCCAACACCTGCAGACTGCCCAGGCCGAACACCACGCGGCGCAGGGCGAGCATCTTGGTCAGGGAAAACTCCAGGCCCAGGGAGAACAGCAGGAACACCACGCCCAGTTCGGCAAGGTCGGGCAACTCTTCGCTGTCATTCACCCAGTCCAGCGCGGTGGGCCCCACGGCCAGGCCGACGCACAGGTAGCCCAGCACGGGCGGCAGTTGCAGCCGGCGAAACAGCGCAATCACCACCAGGGATGAGGCCAGAATGATCAGCAGGTTGGCAAACACACGCATCTCCATTGCAAGGGGGCAGGCAAAAAGCCGCGAGAATCGCTGAAACAGTTATAGGCCATGATGACCTGGGTCAGGGTTTTCAGGGGCTGGTTTCTCGCCACAGGTTTTCGTCAGGCTTAGAATGTTCGCCTACTTTCTGATCAGGTCCATTCGTCATGCTTCCTGAATGCCAGTTGTTCGGCACCCTGGGTTGCCATCTATGTGAAATCGCTGAAGCCGAAATCATGCCGCTCGTCGAACACGGGTTGCTGGTGGAGCTGGTGGATATTGCCGACCCCGACGACCTGACCGAAGCCTACGGCCTGCGGATTCCGGTACTTCGCCGGGTGGACACGGGGGCGGAACTGGATTGGCCATTTGACTCACAACAGGTCGTGGCCTTCCTTCGTTGAGTTTATGCGATGGCAGGTTTCCAAATATTACGTTACTGTATGTTTGTACAGCGATTGAATAGAGGTAACGCCCGTGGTGAATGTTGAACAACTGAAAAGCAGCGTCAATCGCATGTCTGCCGACGTCGTGCGCGACGCGGTGAACGAGCTGCGCCTCGATGGCCTGGTCACGGAAGGCAAGACGCCTTTTAACAAGGTGCATTTCAATACCTGCTTTGCCGAGATCGAGGCGCTGTTCCAGCGCGCCGGTTACCACAAGCAGCTGGATGTGGTGGGTTACCAGGGCTTGTTGTACGCGTTGTACGATCCAGGCCGCTGGGAAGCCGTGGACGTGCTGCGCTGGCTCAAGGAATTCACCGAAGCCGCGAGTGCCTCGCCGATCCTGCGGGCGGAGTTGGCCAAGGCCTGAATCCGCCCTAGGCTCAATCCCGCCCAATGCGGGATAATGCCCGCCGGTTTTCCCAGGCGTTGAGCATTTCATGTCCACTTCCGTTTTTATCGCCTCCGAGCACCAAGCCAGCACCCTGTATTTGCCGCCCGGGCCTTGGGCGACGGTGCTCGATTGCCTGTGCGAGCACTTCCCGGCGATCGGCCGCGAACAGTGGCTCGACCGCTTCGCACGTGGCCGGGTGCTGGACATCAACGGCAGCCCGATCAGCCTGGACTTGGCCTACAAGGAAGGTCTGTGCATCTATTACTTCCGCGAAGTGCCGAACGAGAAGGTCATCCCGGTGCAGGAAACCATCCTGTACGCCGATGAGCACCTGGTGGTCGCCGACAAACCGCACTTCCTGCCCGTGACCCCGGCCGGTGAATACGTCGAGCAAACCCTGCTGCGCCGCTTGATTCGCCAGTTGGATAACCCATCGCTGGTGCCCCTGCACCGCATCGACCGGCACACGGCGGGGCTGGTGCTGTTCGCCGCCAACCCGGCCAGCCGCTCGGCATATCAGCAATTGTTTCCCACACGCCAGATCGACAAGTTCTATGAGGCCATCGCGCCAGCCCTGCCGAACCTGACGTTCCCCCTGGTGCATAAAAGCCGCCTGGTCGATGGCGAGCCGTTCTTTCGCATGCAGGAAGGGCCTGGCGCGAGTAACACCGAAACGGCGGTGGAAGTGCGCGAAAAGAACGGCGATCTATGGCGCTATGGCCTGTTTCCCGTCACCGGCAAGAAGCACCAGTTGCGCGTGCACATGACCGCACTTGGCGCGAGTATCTGCAACGATCCGTTCTACCCGGACGTGATCAAGGACGCCGTGGACGACTACGCCAACCCGCTGAAACTGCTGGCCCAGGGGGTGCGGTTTATCGACCCGGTTACGGGCGAAGAACGCAGTTTCCGCAGCCGAATCACCCTCGACTGGTAACCGCCAGAAACGACAAGGCCCGCGCGAGGCGGGCCTTGGATTAACCGGATAGCTGGGGCTTTCTGATACTGCGTGGTGTCCCGTTCAGGGCGGCTTCGCCACCCAGCGCGGGGCAAGCCCGCTCACTACAGGTCTTTGACGGTGCGAACCTGATCCTTATTGATGCGGGTGCGCTTGCCGTCAAGTTGTTCGAATTCGTAGAAACCCGAATCTTCATTGTATTTCGGGGTGTCGACGGCCTGGATTTCGCGACCGTCATTCAGGGTGATCACTGTCGGCGAGGCGCAACCGGCGAGGGTGGCGAGGCCCAGTGCAAGCATGAGAGCGGCGATGGTCCGTTGAGTCATGAGTTTGTCTCCGAGAGAATACTTTTAAATTGCTGACCTTGTGACGCTCACGGCGTCGACAAAGTTCCGGGTGCGAGGTTCATTCTGACACGCCCGAGCGCGTCTGTAACAGCTCCGGCGTATTAAGGTTGGCCAGGCGCGGGTCATCCGCCGGGCACTCAAGGCCCATGCCGCCCAGTTGCAGGAAGAGCTTGCGCGGGCTGCGCTCACCGGCGTGCCAGGCGCTCTCCACCGCGTCGCGCAGGGCGATGGGGAGGATGCAGATCAGCGGTTCCCAGAACTCACCATGGCGTACCATCACCGGCAATAGTGGGTTGCGATGTGATGTCTCACGCAGGTCGTTGATCAGTCGGGCGTCGATATGCGGTACATCACACGGCAATATCAGCAGGTGCGTGTGGCGCGCGGTGGCGAGTCCTGCACGGATACCGGCAAGTGGGCCGGGAAAGTCCGGGCTGTCGTCGTTGACCAATTGGTCGGCATAGGCGGCGTAGTGCTGCGAGTTGCGGTTACACGAGATGATCAAGTCATCCGTCAATGGCCGCACCAGGCGCTGCAAATGGGCGATCAGGGGCTGGCCGTGCCATTCCAGCAGGCCTTTGTCCTGGCCGCCCATGCGCTGGCCGCGCCCACCGGACAGCAGCAAAACCGAACAGGGCAGGGGCGTTGAATCGATAGGCATGACGGTTCCGCAGCGGCAGCAAAAGGGGGGCCTGTGATATAACATCGGGCTGTTCCTTCGACAACCGGACCGTGCCATGAAAGCCAAGGCAGATGCGCCCTTCGTACCCCTGAATATCGCTGTATTGACCGTCAGCGACACCCGTACCCTCGACACCGATACCTCCGGACAGGTCTTCGTCGACCGCCTCACTGCCGCCGGCCACAACCTGGCTGAACGTGTGCTGCTCAAGGACGATCTCTACAAGATCCGCGCCCAGGTCGCCCACTGGATCGCCGAAGACGTGGTGCAAGTGGTGCTGATCACCGGCGGCACCGGCTTTACCGGCCGTGACAGCACCCCCGAAGCCGTGAGCTGCCTGCTGGACAAGCAGGTCGATGGCTTTGGCGAACTGTTTCGCCAGATATCCGTGGCCGACATCGGCACCTCCACCGTGCAATCCCGCGCCCTGGCCGGCCTGGCCAATGGCACCCTGGTGTGCTGCCTGCCGGGCTCCACCAATGCGGTGCGTACCGGTTGGGACGGCATCCTCGCCGAGCAACTGGACAACCGTCACCGCCCGTGCAACTTCGTCCCGCACCTGAAACAGGCCGAGCCTTGTGAATCCCGTGGGTAAGCCCGGCAAGACCGGCGCCCTGATGCCGGTGGAAGACGCGTTGGCGCAACTGCTGGCCATGGCCGAAGCCGCACCGATCCGTGAGCAGCAAACCTTGCCCCTGGCGGACTGCGACGGGCGTGTATTGGCCCAGGACCTGGTCTCCACCCTCGACCTGCCGCCCTGGCCGAACAGCGCCATGGACGGCTACGCCGTGCGCCTGTCGGATTGGACCGGCGAGCCTCTGGTGGTCAGCCAGCGCATCTTTGCGGGCCAGGCGCCGCAACCCTTGGCTGCGGGCACTTGCGCGCGCATCTTTACCGGCGCGCCGGTGCCCGAAGGCGCCGACTGCGTGGAAATGCAGGAAAACGCCGTGGTCCACGCCGACGAGCGCGTGAGCTTCATCGAGCCCCTGCACCTCGACCAGAACATCCGCCCCCAGGGCCAGGAAACCACCGTTGGCGAGTCGGTCTTGTCGGCAGGTACGCGCCTGGGGCCGATTGAGTTGGGCCTGGCTGCGTCCCTCGGGCGTGACCAACTGGAAGTGATCCGTCGCCCTCGCGTCGCGGTATTGTCCACCGGTGACGAATTGATCGAGCCAGGTGTGCCCTTGGGGCCGGGCCAGATCTACAACAGCAATCGGCGCGTGCTGTGCTCGTGGCTTGCGCGCATGGGCTGTGAAGTGATCGACGCCGGCATCCTGCCCGACGACCTGAAGCAAACCCGCGCACGCCTGGGCGACCTGGGCAGCGTCGACCTGATCCTGTCGACCGGCGGTGTGTCGGTGGGCGAGGCGGATTTCCTCGGCATCGCCCTGCGTGAAGAGGGCGAGCTGGCCCTGTGGAAACTGGCGATCAAACCGGGCAAGCCGCTGACCTTCGGGCACTTCCGTGGCGTGCCGGTGATCGGCTTGCCAGGCAACCCGGCGTCGACGTTGGTGACGTTCGCACTATTGGCGCGCCCTTATCTGCTGCGCCGCCAAGGTGTGCAAGAGGTGGAGCCACTGCGTTTCGAGGTGCCGGTGGGGTTCACCTGGCCAAAGCCGGGTAACCGCCGTGAATACCTGCGCGGGCGCATCGAGCAGGGCAAGGCAATCATCTACCGCAACCAGAGCTCCGGCGTGCTGCGCAGTGCGGCGTGGGCGGAGGGGTTTGTGGAGGTGTTGGAAGGCACGACGCTGGCTATCGGCGATCGGGTCAACTTCATTCCTTTGAGTGAGGTATTTGGCTGACACGTCATTTACCGGCGACGGGGGCATAGTCAAGATAAGTCCTATGAGCCAACCAGGGCGGGCAGGTTAATTTTCTGAGTCCCGGTTACTGGAGGACTGACGATGACTATCCAATCTGCTACATCCGTTAATGGCGTCGCGCAACCTGCTCACGTCGAGTCGGGCTTGCCTACGGCGGCGCCAATCGATTCAAGCACGGCACGCGGGGTTTTGAATCTGTTGATCGACAGGCCGCTTTCCGAAAACACTTATCGCGAGCGGCTTGCCTGCATGATCGCCGACCCGAGTATTACCTCCTGGCAGGCGCTGACGCGTGACCCAGGGCAGTTGCGACGGCTGCAGGACAATGAACGGCTTGGGTGGGCCAATCCGGCTGCGGCTGATAAAAAGCTGCCGACACTGGCGCAGGCCCTGGGCAAGAAAAACGTCTGGCTGCCCGAGATCGAAAGCCTTAATGCCAACATCCTGAAAAACCTGACGGCGCAGGTGGCAGAGAAGTATCTAGCGCAGTTCCAGTCCATTCTCCAAGACCCGGTACCTGCCGTGTCGCAAGATGTCTCGATAGTTCGCGGTGCGCCATCAGCGGGTAAAACCACCTTCCTCACCGGCCAGTTCGCGCTCAACACCGACGTCGTGAAAAACATGATCCAGAACCGTATGCCCGGAACGAGCATGCTGCAGGTGCATGATCAGGCTGCGGCGCTGGTTCAGCAGTTCATAGGTTCCATGGAGAAACACTTGGGGCAGCCACTGACGCGGGATGCGTTGTACCTGTGGCCAAACGATTTCAACCAGAAAATCGCAGATATCGCACGCTTGAGCCCTGTACCCAAACTGAATTTCCACGATATTCAGGTAGACCTCGCGACCTTGTGCTGTCGGATTCTCAAGCGCGGGACCGATGAGGCCGTGATGGACTTCAATGTGCTGAGTCAGTTTTTCAGTGCGGGTCTGGAGCATCGTGGTTCGAGTATCGAGTCGATCAAGAACAACCAGGCCGGGCTCAAGGAGTATTCACTGTCGGCCTGGGACGGCAAGCAGAATGTGCTTGTCGCTCAGCGCACACCGGGCGCGAAAACCTTTGTGATCAAGGATCAGGCCCTGTTCGATAAAGTCACTGCTCGGGATCACCGTTCCATACAGTCAGAAATAGAGCGTGTGCGCAACACCGTCATTGACGTGTCGTTCATCGAGGCCTTCACTGCTCCACTTCCGCCAGCGCAGGCGAGTGCGTTCGGTGCGGCATTGCAGCGGTACGAGGGACAGACGTTCGAGCAGGCGTTGAAACAGCACGCTCAGCGCAAGGCGGTTGCCACGTCGGTAGCGGCCCGTGTGTTGGCCGATGTGATGCCTGGCTGATTCAGTAATCGTCCCCGCGTTCGGTTACGTCCCGCTCCACCGGCCCCGCATTCGGGTCATACCCCACCGGGAACTTGCCCTTCAGCGTCCACGCAAACGCTATGATCTCGGCAATCGTGCGGTACAGCTCCTCGGGAATACTGTCGCCCAGCTCCATCCGTGCCAGCAGCTTGACCAGCTCGGCGTTTTCGTAGATCGGTACTTCGTGTTCCCGCGCCAGCTTGAGGATCGCTTCGGCCAGGGCGTCATCGCCCTTGGCCGTCAGCGTGGGGGCCTGCTGGCCGTCGTACTTGAGGGCAATCGCCTGGCGTGGCGGTGTCGGGTTCTTCATGCGGTTTCATCCACCCAGCGTTGTTCCAGCCCGGTTTTCGGCCCGCGCGGCGGGGTGCCGAGGTGGCAATCGAGGTCGCCGACGTTGATGCCCGAGGTCACCAGGCGTTCGCGCAGGGCGCCCAGGTGACTTTCGATCAGGCTGGCGGTGAAGGGCCGGGAGGCCCACAGCTGGCTGGACAGTTTGCCCTGGCTCAGTTGCGCCTGGACCTGCAATGGCCCCAGCGGCTCCATGTCGAAGGCCAGCTCGACGCGCCAGAGCATCTGTTTGGCGTCCTTCTTGTCCTTGCGTTCGGGCTGGTCCTTGTCCGACGCCGGCTCCTCGCGCTGAAACTTGACCTGCAACGGCACGATGTCCTGCAACGTGCGCATGGGGATTTCCAACTGCCAGGTGGTCTGCAAGCGGCCGTCGGCGGTGGTGCCGGTCTGTTCCAGGCTCGACAGCTGATGGCTTTGCAGCCGTGAAATTGCGCCGGCGGCCAGGCGCAGCAGGTTTTCCAGGTCGCCTTCACCTTCCAGTTTTGCCATCAACCGTTCGGGCAGCGGGAAGCCGGCGGGTAGTTGCCGGGCGCTGACCTGGCCAAGCGTGTTCAGTGGGCTGCGCACGAAGTTGGGCAGCACCTGGGCCAGTGTGTTGGCGGCGAGGATCGCGGTCATGTTGGTGTTGGTGCTGGCCGGCAGGGCGGGCAGCAAGTCCGCGACCAGGCGCAGCAACGCGCCCTTCATATCCAACGGCGGAATTTGCGGGTTCTGCCCGGCGAGCAGCTTGGCCTCAAGGAACGCGCCGCTGTTCTGGATGACTTGCGCCAGTACCTTGGGGTTGCTGACTTGCGCCAGGTCCGGCAAGGCAGCCAACAGGCGGTCGGCGGCAGCACGCAGGTCGGCGGAGGTGCTGTCGCCGCGTGGCAGGTTCTGCAGGGCAGTGAAGACCGCATCGAGCGAACCCTGGCGACTTTGCTGGGTCGACAGTTGCTGGCTGACGGCCAGTTGATCCTTGAGCCCGCTCAACGGCACAAAGCTCAGGGTCTGCGCGTTTTGCACCACGGCGCTGAGCAGGCTGCCGACGCGCAGGGGCTGAGGGCTTTCCACGGTCAGGGTCGCGCCCGCCAGGGCGTTGTTGAGCACGGTGACCAACGAGCGGTAGATCGCTGGCGCCGCGGTGCCCTGGGGCAGCATCTGGGTGGTCAGCACCTTGGCCTGCAACAGTGTGCCCACCGGCATCTGGTTGGTGTCAATGCGGGTGAGGGCGGCGACATTGGCGCTCAAGGCCTGCTGCAGGCTGAGGGTCAGGTTACCCGCAGGCGTCTGGCTCACCGCCACATTGCTGCCCAGCGGCAGCGGCTGCGGGCTGCTGGCCTGCACCAACGTCTGGCGGCCGCCTTCGAGGGTCAATTTGAGCAGCAACTGGAAGGCTTCACCGCCTTGTTTCAGAGCGATGACTTCGGCATTCGCGGTTTTCCCGGGGTCGATCAGGCCGATCTGCGGCTCCAGCAGTTTCAGCAACTCACCGGCTGCGGGCGCAGGGCCAGGCCCGGCTGCAGGGGCGGGTGGAAGCGTAGGAAGGTTGATCTCACCGGTCATCGCGCGCGTCGTCTCTGGGGAAATTGCCCTCTTTAGAGTAGGGCATCACATGTATAATGCCGCCCGTCTGCAAAGAGAGTGGTAAAAACCTCACAACTATTTGATCCAGCTCTCTAAAATCGGTCGCCAAAGCCGTTATTGTGCATTTCTCTTTAACGGCCGCTGCACCGCCGACTTGAACCGTAAAGGCCCGCGATCTTTTGACCAGCCCTCTTCTTGAAGCCGTAGCGCTTGCCTGTGAACGCGACCTGCGCCTGCTGTTCGAGCACCTCGAACTGCGGCTGACGGGCGGCGACATGGTGCAGATCAGCGGCCCCAACGGCAGCGGCAAGACCAGTTTGCTGCGCCTGTTGGCCGGGCTGATGCAGCCGACCGCCGGTGAAGTTCGACTTAACGGCAAGCCCCTCAACGAACAACGCAGCGAACTTGCCCGCAACCTGGTGTGGATCGGCCACGCCGCCGGTATCAAAGACGTGCTCACCGCTGAAGAAAACCTCAGCTGGCTCAGCGCCCTGCATCATCCCGCTTCCCGCGAGGCCATCTGGCAGGCCCTGGCCGCTGTCGGCCTCAAGGGTTTCGAAGACGTTCCCTGCCACACCTTGTCCGCTGGCCAACAGCGCCGCGTGGCCCTGGCGCGTTTGTATCTGCCGGGGCCGCCGCTGTGGATCCTCGACGAACCCTTCACCGCCCTTGATAAACAAGGCGTCGCCCAGTTGGAAGAGCACCTGGCCCAACATTGCGAGCAGGGCGGTCTGGTGGTTCTCACCACTCATCACACCCTCAATCGCGTGCCCGCCGGTTATCGTGACTTGGACCTGGGCCGGTGGTCGGCATGAGCGTCTTCGCCCTGTTGGTCGCCCGCGAAGCGCGGCTGCTCTGCCGTCGTCCGGCCGAACTGGCCAACCCGCTGGTGTTCTTTGCGATTGTCATTGCGCTGTTCCCGTTGGCGGTTGGCCCCGAGACTAAACTGTTGCAAACCTTGTCCCCGGGACTGGTGTGGGTGGCCGCGCTTTTATCGGTCCTGCTCTCGCTGGACGGGCTGTTTCGCAGTGATTTCGAAGACGGCTCCCTCGAACAGTGGGTCCTTTCGCCGCACCCCCTGCCACTTCTGGTACTGGCCAAGGTACTGGCACACTGGGCTTTTTCCGGCCTCGCGCTAGTCTTGCTCTCGCCGCTGCTGGCGATGATGCTCGGGTTGCCCACCGAATGCCTGCCGATCCTGCTGCTGAGCCTGTTGCTCGGCACGCCGGTGCTCAGCCTGTTGGGCGCAGTAGGCGCGGCGTTGACCGTGGGTTTGAAGCGGGGCGGCCTGTTGCTGGCCCTGTTGATTCTGCCTTTGTACATCCCGGTATTGATCCTGGGCAGCGGTGCCTTGCAAGCCGCGCTCATGGGCATGCCGGCGACCGGTTACCTGTTGTGGCTGGGTAGCCTGACCGCCCTGGCGGTCACCCTGACACCCTTTGCTATAGCGGCCGGCCTGAAGATCAGCGTCGGCGAATAATGAGGTCTGACCAAGCGTTATACGTTTAGTCAGTAAAGACCCTAAGCTTTTCGCAACGACGAAAAGCAACCGTGATGGAAACAGCAATGAACTGGACCTGGTTTCACAAGCTCGGCTCGCCCAAATGGTTCTATGGCATCAGCGGCAAGCTGCTGCCGTGGTTGAGCGTCGCCGCCGTGTTGCTGATCGGCATCGGCCTGGTCTGGGGCCTGGCCTTCGCGCCGCCGGACTACCAGCAAGGCAACAGCTTTCGCATCATCTATATCCACGTACCCGCCGCGATGCTGGCCCAGTCCTGCTACGTGATGCTGGCGGTCTGCGGCGTCGTCGGCCTGGTGTGGAAGATGAAGCTCGCCGACGTGGCCCTGCAATGCGCCGCGCCCATCGGCGCCTGGATGACCGCCGTGGCGCTGGTCACCGGCGCGATCTGGGGCAAGCCCACCTGGGGCTCGTGGTGGGTGTGGGATGCGCGACTAACGTCCATGTTGATCCTGCTGTTCCTGTACTTCGGTCTGATTGCCCTGGGCAACGCGATCAGCAATCGTGACAGCGCCGCCAAGGCCTGCGCGGTGCTGGCGATTGTCGGCGTGATCAATATCCCGATCATCAAATACTCGGTGGAGTGGTGGAACACCCTGCACCAGGGCGCCACCTTCACCCTCACCGAAAAACCGGCGATGCCCGTGGAAATGTGGGCGCCGCTGCTGCTGATGGTGCTGGGGTTCTACTGCTTCTTCGGCGCGGTACTGCTGCTGCGCATGCGCCTCGAAGTGCTCAAGCGTGAAGCCCGCACCAGTTGGGTCAAGGCCGAAGTGCAAAGCAGCCTGGGAGCGCGTGGATGAGTTTTGCTTCTTTCAGCGAGTTTCTCGCCATGGGCCATCACGGCCTGTACGTCTGGACCGCCTATGGCCTCTGCCTGGCGGTGCTGGCCCTCAACGTCGCCGCGCCGATCCTGGCCCGCAAGCGTTACCTGCAACAAGAGGCGCGTCGTCTGCGCCGGGAGACCGAAAAGTGAATCCGCTGCGTAGAAAGCGTCTGTTGATCATCCTTGCCATCCTGGTGGGCGTCGGCATTGCCGTGGGCCTGGCCTTGAGCGCCTTGCAACAGAACATCAACCTGTTCTACACCCCGACCCAGATCGCCAACGGCGAAGCGCCGGTGGACACGCGGATTCGCGCCGGCGGCATGGTGGAGAAGGGCTCGCTGAAGCGTTCTGGCGATTCCCTCGACGTCACCTTCGTGGTCACCGACTTCAACAAAGCCGTGACCATCACCTACCGTGGCATCCTCCCGGACCTGTTCCGCGAAGGCCAGGGCATCGTCGCCCTGGGCAAGCTCAACGCCAACGGCGTCGTGGTGGCCGATGAAGTGCTGGCCAAGCACGATGAGAAATACATGCCGCCGGAAGTTACCAAGGCCCTGAAAGACAGCGGCCAGTCCGCGCCAACGCCTGCCAAGGAGGGCTAAGCCATGACGTCCGCACTGTTTATTCCGGAGCTGGGCCAGTTGGCGATGATCCTCGCCCTGTGCTTTGCCATCGTCCAGGCCGTGGTGCCGTTGCTCGGTGCCTGGCGTGGTGACCGTTTGTGGATGAGCCTGGCGCAGCCGGCCGCCTGGGGGCAGTTTGCCTTCCTGCTGTTCGCCTTTGGTTGCCTGACCTACGCGTTCATGACCGACGACTTTTCCGTCGCCTATGTCGCCAACAACTCCAACAGCGCGTTGCCCTGGTACTTCAAATTCAGCGCCGTGTGGGGTGCCCACGAAGGTTCGCTGCTGCTATGGGCGTTGATCCTCGGCGGCTGGACCTTTGCCGTGTCGGTGTTCTCGCGCCAGTTGCCGCAAGTGATGCTGGCGCGGGTGCTGGCGGTGATGGGCATGATCAGCATCGGCTTCCTGCTGTTCCTGATCATGACCTCCAACCCGTTCAGCCGCATCCTGCCGCAGATCCCGGCGGACGGGCATGACCTCAACCCGTTGCTGCAAGACATCGGCCTGATCGTGCACCCGCCGATGCTCTACATGGGTTACGTCGGTTTCTCCGTGGCCTTCGCCTTCGCCATCGCCGCCTTGCTTGGCGGGCGTCTTGATGCGGCCTGGGCGCGCTGGTCGCGGCCGTGGACCATCGTCGCCTGGGCGTTCCTCGGCATTGGTATCACGCTGGGCTCGTGGTGGGCCTACTACGAACTCGGCTGGGGCGGCTGGTGGTTCTGGGACCCGGTGGAAAACGCCTCCTTCATGCCATGGCTGGTGGGTACGGCGCTGATTCACTCGCTGGCCGTCACCGAGAAGCGTGGCGTGTTCAAGAGCTGGACCGTGTTGTTGGCCATCGCCGCGTTTTCCCTCAGCCTGCTCGGCACCTTCCTCGTGCGTTCGGGGGTGCTGACGTCGGTGCATGCGTTTGCGTCCGACCCGGAGCGCGGCGTGTTCATCCTGATCTTCCTGCTGTTTGTGGTCGGCGGCTCCCTGACGCTGTTCGCCCTGCGTGCGCCGGTGGTCAAGAGCCAGGTCGGCTTCAACCTGTGGTCGCGGGAAACCCTGCTGCTGGGCAATAACCTGGTGCTGGTGGTGGCGGCGTCGATGATCCTGCTCGGCACCTTGTATCCGCTGGTGCTGGATGCCTTGAGCGGCGCCAAGTTGTCGGTTGGCCCGCCGTACTTCAACGCCTTGTTCATCCCCTTGATGGGCTTGCTGATGGTGGTGATGGCGGTCGGCGTGCTGGTGCGCTGGAAAGACACCCCGGTCAAATGGCTGGCCGGCATGCTGATGCCGGTACTGCTCGGCAGCGTGGCCCTGGCGGTGATCGCCGGGTTTGCCTACGGCGACTTCAACTGGGCGGTGCTCGCCACTTTCCTGCTCGCCGCCTGGGTGTTGCTGGCCGGTGTGCGCGATATTTTCGACAAAACCCGCCACAAAGGCCTGATCAAAGGTCTGCCGACCCTGACCCGCAGCTACTGGGGCATGCAGGTCGCCCACATCGGCATCGCCGTGTGCGCCCTCGGTGTGGTGTTGTCCAGCCAGAACAGCGCCGAACGCGACCTGCGCCTGGCGCCGGGCGAGTCCATGGACCTGGCCGGTTACCACTTCATCTTCGAAGGCGCCAAGCACTTCGAAGGGCCGAACTTCACCTCCGACAAAGGCACCGTGCGCGTCGTGCGCAACGGCAAGGAAGTGGCGGTGCTGCACCCGGAAAAACGCCTGTACACCGTGCAGAGCTCGATGATGACCGAAGCCGGGATCGACGCCGGTTTCACTCGTGATCTTTACGTCGCACTGGGTGAACCGCTGGGCGACGGTGCGTGGGCCGTGCGGGTGCATGTGAAGCCGTTTGTACGCTGGATCTGGTTCGGCGGTTTGCTCACGGGCTTTGGTGGTTTGCTGGCTGCGCTGGACCGGCGTTATCGGGTCAAAGTGAAAAGCCGGGTGCGTGAAGCCCTCGGCCTGCAAGGAGCAGCGGCATGAAGCGTTGGTTGATGGTGGTACCGCTGGCGATGTTTCTGGTGGTGGCGTTGTTCCTGTATCGCGGGCTGTACCTGGACCCGGCCGAGTTGCCTTCGGCGATGATCGGCAAACCGTTTCCGGCATTCAGCCTGCCGACCGTGCAGGGCGACAAGACCCTGACCCAGGCCGACCTGCTGGGCAAACCGGCGCTGGTCAACGTGTGGGGCACCTGGTGCATCTCCTGCCGCGTCGAACACCCGGTGCTGAACAAGCTGGCCGAGAAGGGCGTGGTGATCTACGGCATCAACTACAAGGACGACAACGCTGCTGCCTTGAAATGGCTGGCGGAGTTTCACAACCCGTACCAGCTGGATATCCGCGATGAAGACGGCAACCTCGGTTTGAACCTGGGCGTGTACGGTGCCCCGGAAACCTTCTTCATCGACGGCAAAGGCGTAATCCGCGACAAGTACGTCGGCGTGATCGACGAGGTTGTCTGGCGCGAGCAACTGGCCGCCAAGTACCAGGCCCTGGTCGATGAGGCCAAGCCATGAAGCGTCTGTTAGCCGCTGCAGTTTTAGCGTTGGGCCTGGCAAGCGTGGCCCACGCCGCCATCGACACCTACGAATTCGCCAAGGACGGTGACCGCGAGCGTTTCCGCGAGCTGACCAAGGAACTGCGCTGCCCCAAGTGCCAGAACCAGGACATCGCCGACTCCAACGCACCGATTGCCGCCGACTTGCGCAAGGAAATCTTCCGCATGCTGGGGGAGGGCAAGGACAACCAGCAGATCATCGACTTCATGGTCGACCGCTACGGTGACTTCGTGCGCTACAAACCGGCGCTCACCGGCAAGACCGCGCTGCTCTGGTTCGGCCCTGCCGGGCTGTTGCTGGCGGGCGTAGTGGTGATGGCGGTGATCGTGCGCCGCCGTCGCGCCGCACCGACTGACGGCTCCGACGCGCTGTCCCCTGATGAGCGTAAACGCCTCGACCAATTGCTGGACACCAAGACTGATGATTGATTTCTGGCTCGCAGCCGGCTTGCTGCTTCTGATTGCCCTGAGTTTCCTGCTGATCCCTGTACTGCGCGGCCGCCGTGCCCAGCGCGAAGAGGATCGCACCGCGCTGAACGTGGCGCTGTACCAGGAACGCGTTGCCGAACTGCAAGTGCAGCAGGACGAAGGCGTACTGAATCCCGCGCAACTCGACACCGGCCGCGCCGAAGCTGCCCGCGAATTGCTGGCCGATACCGAAGGCGTGGAAAAGCCCCGTGAATCGCGCCTGGGCAAGCCGCTGCCGTTGTTGGCGGCGTTTCTGGTGCCGGTCCTCGGCGTTGCCCTGTACCTGCATTACGGGGCCAGCGACAAGGTCGAACTGACCCGCGAATTCTCCCAGCCGCCGGTGTCCATGGAAGACATGACCCAGCGCCTGGAACGCGCCGCCGCTGCCCAGCCGGACTCTGCGGAGGGCCTGTATTTCCTCGGTCGCGCTTACATGGCCCAAGACCGTTCTGCCGATGCCGCCAAGGTCTTTGAACGCACCGTGGCCCTGGCCGGCCGCCAGCCGGAATTGCTTGGCCAGTGGGCCCAGGCGCAGTACTTCGCCGACAACAAAAAGTGGTCGCCGAAGGTTCAGGCGCTGACCGATGAAGCGTTGAAGCTCGACCCGAAGGAAGTGACCAGCCTGGGCCTGCTGGGTATCGCCGCCTTTGAAGGTCAGCGCTATCAAGAGGCGATCGACTACTGGAATCGATTGCTGGCCCAACTGCCACCGGACGACAACTCCCGTGCGGCGTTGCAAGGTGGCATAGATCGCGCTGCTGAGAAGCTGAAAGAAAGCGGCGGTACCGTCGCCCCTCAAAAAGCCGCGATGAAGGTTCGGGTAGATCTGAGCGCCGACGTGAAGGCCAAAGCCCTGCCCACTGACAGCGTGTTCATCTTTGCCCGTGCGGTCTCCGGCCCACCGGCGCCATTGGCGGCCAAACGCGTCACGGTTGCCGAACTGCCGATCACCGTTGAACTGGGCGATGCCGACGCAATGATGCCGCAGTTGAAACTGTCCAACTTCCCCGAAGTCCAACTGGTTGCGCGCATATCCCGGGCCGGTCAACCGACTACTGGCGAGTGGATCGGCCGCAGCCAACCCCTGGCCAGCACCACTACTGCCTTGCAGCAGCTGACCATCGACAGTCCGGACCAGTAATTTCGAGGAAACGCTTATGACCGCACTCGCCCGAATCACCTTGCTCAGCCTTGTATTGGGCCTGAGCGCATGTGCGGTCCACCGCCCACCTCCTGCACCCACCGGGCCGACCATCCCGCCGTCCCCGTCGACCCAGCCGAGCACCAAACCGTCGGGCCCGGTGACCCCGCCGCCGAAGCCGGTGCCGACCAAATCGCCGACGTTCGCGCCGCCCCCAGGTGCCGCCAGCCATTGGGACGGCAAGATGCAGGTGTATGTGCTGGACGACCAGCCCGACACCTTCTACCGCCAGCGTACGTATTACCGCTGGAGCAACGGCTGGAGCCGCTCGATCAGCCCGAACGGGCCATGGGAAGACACCGACGTGCACGGTGTGCCGCCGGGGTTGAGCAAGCAGTACGCGCAATGAAAAAAGGCGACCTATTACAGGTCGCCTTTTTTGCGCTTTAAAATCCGCTCTCTCAACCACCGGAGATCAAAGGTGGGAGGGGGCTTGCCCCCGATGGCAATGGGGCATTCAGCCCATCACTGACTGATCCACTGCCATCAGGCCACCGGACACTCCCGATTCAGCGCTTCATCCACCAACAACTGCGCAATCTCGATCATCTGCACCACCGCCAGCACCTGCTTGCGGCCCGAGCCATCCAGATGCTCAGCACAGTGGTAGGCACACACAGTTGCCGATTCCAGCATCTCGCTGGCATTGCTCAAGGCAGCTTCGGTGCTTAGGCCGGGGCGGACGGTGAAGATGAGGTTGGGTGGGGTTTGTGGTGTGTCATCCGAAGTGGATGGAGGGGGGTTAGGTGTGACTTTTTTCATGGCGAAGCTCCTATGAATGAGCACCTCCATTTCGCTACCACACGATGTAAGGAGGCGACTGTACACGGGGTGGTAGACCGGTCATAGAAACCCGGCAGGCTGAAGCCTCCCGTGCACAGCCGCCACAAAGCAGCCCGCACAAAAAAACGCCCTTAAGCGTTTTGGGGATCTATGAAAGAACCGGGCTACCACACCCGTTCGCTGATTTTGCAGCGACCCGCGAAGGTTAGCGGCGAGGTTACTCGGACGCAACCTGAAAACGGTGTAGGGCAGGTCCTAAACGCCGAATGACTTTATAGAGGCGAACCCCTGTGGCGAGCAGGCTTGCCCTGCGTTGGGCTGCGAAGCGGCCCAGAAACCTGGCGGCGGGTTCTGCCTGAATGAACACGCCGGCCTTATTGGGGCTGCTGCGCAGCCCAACGCGGGGCAAGCCCGTTCACCACAACAAGCCCGCTCACCACAGTGTGGGTGTGTGCCATTTGAGTTCACTTGCAACCTTTCACAAAACCTTCATCCAACCGCCCCCCTGCAGTCATGTGCAAGTCATAGGGCTGACACCTCCCGCGCCTACTGTCGTTTGAACTCAATCGCAGCCATTCCAGGCTGTTCAAACAAGACAGAGAAGCCCATGAATCACGCTATCCATGTCGATCACTTGAACAAGACCTTTGCGAAGAAATCCGCCTTGGTCGACCTCGAACTCACCATTGCCCCGGGTGAGATGGTCGCGCTGATTGGCGCTTCCGGTTCCGGCAAGTCCACCTTGTTGCGCCACTTGGCGGGCCTGGCCTGTTGCGACAAAAACAACGGCGGCAGCGTCAAGGTGTTGGGCCGGGAAGTGCAGGCCAGTGGACGCTTGAACGGCAAGGTGCGGCGGTTGCGCGCGGACATCGGCTATATCTTCCAGCAGTTCAACCTGGTCAATCGCCTGAGTGTGCTCGACAACGTGCTGCTCGGTTGCCTGGGCCGCATGCCGCGCTGGCGTGGCAGCCTCGGCTTGTTCAATGCCGAAGAAAAAGCGTTTGCCCTGGAGTCGCTGGCTCGCGTCGGCCTGGCCGATCTGGCGGCGCAACGGGCCTCGACCTTGTCCGGCGGCCAGCAGCAGCGCGTGGCGATTGCCCGTGCATTGACCCAGCGCGCCGAGGTAATCCTCGCCGACGAACCCATCGCCTCCCTCGACCCGGAGTCGGCGCGCAAAGTCATGGAGATCCTCGCCGACATCAACCGCCGCGACGGCAAGACCGTGGTGGTGACCCTGCATCAAGTCGACTACGCCATGCGTTATTGCCCGCGAGCCGTGGCCCTCAAAGGCGGGCGCATTCATTTCGACGGGCAGGGCAGTGCGATGAGCAGCCAGTTCCTCAACGATTTGTACGGTGCCGACGTCGACACCAGCCTGATGTTTTCCGACCAGACCCGCCGTACCGAAATCACCCCTCGGCTGGCCCTGGCGCGCGCTTGAAACCCTACCCACGACCCACAGGAAGCCTTTCCATGTTGAACCGTATCGGCCATGTGTTTCTGTCTGCCGTATTGCTGGCCAGTGTCGCGCTGGGCAACGCCCACGCTGCGGACAAGGCGATCAACTTCGGCATCATGTCCACCGAGTCTTCGCAGAATCTCAAGAGCATCTGGCAGCCATTCCTGGATGACATGCACAAGAAGACCGGCCTGACCATCAACGCCACCTTCGCCTCCGACTACGCCGGGCTGATCCAGGGCATGCGCTTCAACAAGGTCGACGTGGCGTGGCTCGGCAACAAGGCCGCGATGGAGGCGGTGGACCGTTCCAACGGTGAGATCTTCGCCCAGACCGCCGCCGCCAACGGCGCCGCCGGTTACTGGAGCGTGCTGATCGTGCGCAAGGACAGCCCGATCAACAACGTCGACGACATGCTCAAGAACGCCAAGAACCTGACCTTCGGCAACGGTGACCCGAACTCCACCTCGGGCTACCTGGTGCCGGGCTACTACGTGTTCGCCAAGAACAACGTGGATGCCGCCACCGCGTTCAAACGCACGCTCAACTCCAGCCATGAAGTCAACGCGTTGAGCGTGGCCAAGGGGCAACTGGACGTCGCCACCTTCAATACCGAGAGCTGGGAGCGCCTGGAAGTCACCCAGCCGGACAAGGCCGCCATGCTCAAGGTGATCTGGAAATCGCCACTGATCCCGGCCGACCCGATGGTGTGGAGCAAGGCACTGAGCGACAGCGAGAAGACCAAGATCCGCGACTTCTTCGCCCACTACGGCGACACCGATGAAGAGAAGGCGGTGCTGAAGAACATGCAGCTGGGCAAGTTCCTGCCGTCCAGCGATGACCAACTGTTGCCGATCCGCCAGTTGGAGCTGTTCAAGCAGCGCACCACCCTCAGTGCCGACGACAAGCTGGAGGCTGCCGACAAGGCCAAGAAGCTGGCGGCTATCGATGCCGACCTGGCCAAGCTGCAACAGCGCATCTCCGAGCTGGACAAAAAAACTGCGACCAACGGTTAACCCCTGTGGGAGGGGGCAAGCCCCCTCCCACATTTCGCTCGAGGACAACCATGACAACCTTGCACGCTGAAGCCGTCGGCAAACGCACCTGGCCGCAATACCTCGGCTGGGGCCTGTTCCTGGTCCTGCTGGCCTGGGCCTGGCACGGCGCGGAAATGAACCCGCTGGCGCTGTACCGCGACTCCGGAAACATGGCGACCTTCGCCGCCGACTTCTTCCCGCCGGACTTCCACGAATGGCGCAGTTACCTCAAGGAGATGATCGTCACCGTGCAGATCGCCCTGTGGGGCACGGTATTGGCCATCGTCTGCTCGGTGCCACTGGGCATTCTCTGTGCCGACAACATCACCCCGTGGTGGGTGCACCAACCCCTGCGCCGGGTGATGGATGCCTTCCGCTCGATCAACGAAATGGTGTTCGCCATGTTGTTCGTGGTCGCCGTCGGCCTCGGTCCCTTCGCTGGCGTGCTGGCGTTGTGGATCAGCACCACCGGCGTCCTCGCCAAGCTGTTCGCCGAAGCCGTCGAAGCCATCGACCCCGGCCCTGTTGAAGGCGTGCGAGCCACCGGCGCCAGCGCCTTGCAGGAAGTGATCTACGGCGTGATCCCCCAGGTCATGCCGCTGTGGGTGAGCTACGCGCTGTACCGCTTCGAAGCCAACGTACGCTCCGCCACGGTGGTGGGCATGGTCGGCGCGGGCGGGATCGGCGTGATCCTCTGGGAAAACATCCGCGCCTTCCAGTTCGTCCAGACGTGCGCGGTGCTGCTGGTGATCATCGTGGTGGTGAGCCTGATCGACGTGCTGTCCCAACGCCTGCGCAAGCAGTTCATCTGACCTCGGAGGGGTGCCCGCGCGGCGCTTTTTTTAAGCATGCAGTTGTCTAGACAAGATGAGCCGGTGTACCGCGAACTCGCGGATATCCTGCGCCGTGAATTGAGCAGCTACAGCGCCGGTGACTTCCTACCCGGCGAGGTGCACATGGCCGAGCGCTTCGGCGTCAACCGCCACACCCTGCGCCGCGCCATCGACGAGCTGGTGTTCGAAGGCAGCCTGTTGCGCCGCCAGGGCAAGGGCACCCAGGTGCTCGACCGCCCGCTGATCTACCCGATGGGTGCCGAGACCTCTTACAGCCAATCCCTGTCAGCCCAGGGCGTCGGTGTGCAGGCGCTGTTGCTCAAGCGCCGCTACTGCTACGCCAGCCGTGAAGAAGCGCTGCACCTGGGGATCGCCGAAATGGCGCCGATGATCGAGCTGCAAACCCTGCGCAAGCTCGACCACCAGCCCGTCAGCCTGATCCGCCATCGCTACTGCGCCAGCCGTGCGCCGTTGCTGGCCGACTACACCGGTGGCTCGCTGCGCCAATACCTGCGCGAACGTGACCTGCCATTGACCCGCACCCACAGCCTGATCGGTGCGCGTTTGCCCAACCGTGACGAAGCCGCGCTGCTGATGATGCCTCGGCACTTGCCGGCCCTCACCGTATTCACCCTTTCCCGCGATCGCGACGGCCACCCGGTGGAGCTGGCGCAGTCCACCAGCCGTTCGGATCGCTTCCAGTACCAGGTGGTGACTTGATGGAGACCCTGATGAACCTGTCCCCGCGACAACAGTGGATCGGCGTACTGGCCCGCGCCCAGCTCAGTGAACTGCAACCCCATGAAGCGGCCTTGAAGGACGCGGAGTACCAGCTCATTCGCGCCCCGGAAATCGGCATGACCCTGGTGCGCGGCCGCATGGGCGGCAATGGTGCGCCGTTCAACGTCGGTGAAATGAGCGTGACCCGCTGCGTGGTGCGCCTGGCCGATGGCCGCACCGGCTACAGCTACCTGGCCGGGCGCGACAAGGTGCATGCCGAGCTGGCCGCCCTGGCCGACGCCCATCTGCAAGGCACGCAGCCGAGTCTCTGGCTCAGCGATCTGATCACTGCCCTGGCGAACGCCCAGGCCAGGCGTCGTGCTGAAAAAGAGGCGGACACCGCCGCCACCAAAGTCGAGTTCTTCACCCTCGTGCGAGGAGAAAACGGATGAATGCGCACCTGTTGCAGCCGGCGTTTGTCGACCCGGTACTGGATGCCCAACGCGGTTTTCGCGCCGCGCTCAAGGCCCTGGCCGAACCGGGGTTGATCCAGCACCTGCCATCCGCCCCATACCTCGACGGCCTGGCGCCGGCGACGTACGCCTTGTGCCTGGCACTGCTGGACGTGGACACGCCGCTGTGGCTTTCACCGAGCTTCGACACGCCGCTGATCCGCGCCAACCTGGCGTTCCACTGCGGTTGCCCGCTGACGTCGAATCGCGAAGACGCGGTGTTCGCCTTGCTCGGTGAACACGACCTGCTGGATCTGAGCGGCTTCGACCACGGCAACGACCGTTACCCCGACCAGTCCTGCACCTTGCTCGTGCAGCTCACCGACCTGGAGTCCGGCCATGGCCTGCTCTGGCGCGGCCCAGGCATCAAGACCCAGCGCCAGGTGCACGTCCCGGTGCCGCAGGCCTTCTGGCAGGAACGCCAACGGCGCAAAACCTTTCCCCGTGGCCTGGACGTGCTGTTTGCCGCCGGCCATCACCTGATCGGCCTGCCGCGCAGCAGCCGCATCGCACAGGAGCATGCCTGATGTACGTAGCCGTCAAAGGTGGCGAACAGGCCATCGACAATGCCCACCGCCTGTTGGCGAAAAAACGCCGGGGCGACACCGCGATTCCGGAACTGAGCGTGACGCAAATCCGCGAGCAACTGCCCCTGGCCGTGGCGCGGGTGATGACTGAAGGCTCGCTGTTCGACGAGGAACTCGCCGCGCTGGCGATCAAGCAAGCGGCGGGGGACCTGGTGGAAGCGATCTTCCTGCTGCGCGCCTACCGCACCACGCTGCCGCGCTTCAGCCCGAGCTTGCCGATCGATACCGCCCGGATGACATTGAGTCGGCGTTTGTCCGCCACCTTCAAGGACCTGCCCGGCGGCCAACTGCTCGGTCCGACCTTCGACTACACCCACCGCCTGCTGGATTTCGCCCTGCTGGCCGAAGGTGACTACCCAGGGCCGCAGACCGCGCCGGAGGCGACGCTGGAAGACTGCCCACGGGTGCTCGGCCTGCTCGCCAAAGAAGGCCTGATCAAGACCGAAACCGACGACAACGCCCACGTTGACGACATTACCCGCGACCCGCTGGAATACCCGGCCAGCCGCGCCGAGCGCCTGCAAGCGCTGGCCCGTGGCGACGAAGGTTTTCTGCTGGCGCTGGGGTACTCGACCCAACGTGGTTACGGCCGCAACCACCCGTTTGCTGGGGAGATTCGTATCGGCGATGTGGAGGTGTGGATCGGCCCTGAAGAACTGGGCTTCCCCATCTGCCTGGGCAGCATCGAGGTGACCGAATGCGAGATGGTCAACCAGTTTGTCGGCTCGGCTACCGAACTGGCGCAGTTCACGCGGGGTTACGGCCTGGCCTTCGGGCATGCCGAGCGCAAGGCCATGGGCATGGCGCTGGTGGACCGCTCGCTGCGCGCCGAGGAGTACAACGAAGAGATCGTCTCGCCCGCCCAGCGCGAAGAGTTCGTGCTGGCCCACTGCGACAACGTCGAGGCCGCGGGCTTTGTCTCCCACCTCAAACTGCCGCACTACGTGGACTTCCAGTCCGAGCTGGAACTGATCCGCAAACTGCGCCAACCGGCCGAGGTCCCGAGCCATGAATGACGCCGCGTACAACTTCGCCTACCTCGACGAACAGACCAAGCGCATGATCCGCCGCGCCTTGCTCAAGGCCGTGGCAATCCCCGGTTACCAGGTGCCGTTCGGTGGTCGCGAGATGCCGCTGCCTTACGGCTGGGGCACCGGCGGCATGCAATTGACCGCCGCGATCCTGGGGGACGATGACGTGCTCAAGGTCATCGACCAGGGCGCCGATGACACCACCAACGCGGTGTCGATCCGCCGCTTTTTTGCGCGCATCGCAGGCATCGCCACGACCGAAGCGACCCCCGAAGCGACGGTGATCCAGACCCGCCATCGCATCCCGGAAACGCCCTTGCAGGCGAACCAGATCATGGTGTTCCAGGTGCCGATCTCAGAGCCGCTGCGTTTTATCGAACCCTCGGAAACCGAGACCCGCACCATGCACGCCCTGAATGATTACGGGGTGATGCATGTGAAGCTGTATGAGGACATCGCCACCTTCGGCCACATCGCCACGGCCTACGCCTACCCGGTGACGGTGGATGAACGCTACGTGATGGACCCGTCGCCGATCCCCAAATTCGACAACCCCAAGCTCGACATGAGCCCGGCGCTGATGCTGTTCGGCGCCGGTCGCGAAAAGCGCCTGTACGCGGTGCCGCCGTACACCCAGGTCACCAGCCTCGACTTTGAGGACCACCCGTTCGAAGTGCAGCAGTGGGAGCACAGCTGCGCGATCTGCGGCAGCCATGAATCGTTCCTTGATGAGCTGATTCTGGATGACGCCGGAACCCAGAGTTTTGTGTGTTCCGACACGTGGTATTGCGCCCAGCGGGTGAAGGAGAACAACCAGTGAGCCAGCCGTTATTAAAAGTGCGCGACTTGTCCCTGCTATACGGCCCGGAGAAGGGTTGCCAGGGCGTGAGCTTCGATCTGTACCCCGGCGAAGTGCTGGGCATTGTCGGCGAGTCCGGCTCGGGTAAATCCACCTTGCTTTCGTTGCTGAGCGGGCGCCTGCCGCCCCAGGCCGGCAGCATCGGCTATCGCAGCCAGGACGGCGAATGGCTTGACCTCTACAGCGCCAGTGAAGCCGAACGCCGCACCTTGCTGCGCACCGAGTGGGGCTTTGTCGAGCAGAACCCGCGTGACGGTTTGCGCATGGGCGTGTCGGCCGGCGCCAATATCGGCGAGCGCCTGATGGCCCAGGGCGTGCGTAATTACGCGCAACTGCGTGGCGCCGGTCTGGACTGGCTGGCGCAGGTGGAGATCGACCCACAGCGCATCGACGACCTGCCACGCACCTTTTCCGGCGGCATGCAGCAACGCCTGCAAATTGCCCGCAATCTCGTCTCCAGCCCACGCCTGGTGTTCATGGACGAGCCCACCGGCGGCCTGGACGTGTCGGTGCAAGCGCGCCTGCTCGACTTGCTGCGCGGCCTGGTGCGTGAACTGGACTTGGCGGTGGTGATCGTCACCCACGACCTGGCCGTGGCGCGTCTGCTGGCCGACCGCTTGATGGTGATGCGTCGCTCGCGGGTGGTGGAAACCGGGCTCACCGACCAGATCCTCGACGATCCACAGCACCCTTACTCTCAACTGCTGGTGTCTTCGGTATTGCAGCCATGACAAATGCCTTGATCGAGGTCCGTGACCTCTCGAAAACCTTCACCCTGCATCAGCAGAACGGTGTAGTACTCAATGTGCTGCGCGGCGTGGCATTCAGCGTGCAGGGCGGCGAATGCCTGGTGCTGCACGGTCAATCCGGCGCGGGCAAAAGCACCTTGCTGCGCACCCTGTACGGCAACTATCTACCGGCCGGTGGCAGCATTCGGGTGCGCCATGCCGGCGAGTGGCTGGAGCTGGTGGGCGCCGAGCCCCGCGACATTCTGCAGGTGCGCCAACAGACCCTGGGCTACGTCAGCCAATTCCTGCGAGTGATCCCCCGCGTGGCGTGCCTGGATGTGGTGATGGAGCCCGCGTTGGCCCGAGGCGGGTCGAAAGCCGATGCACAACAGCGCGCCGAACACCTGCTGACCCGTCTGAACATCCCCCAGCGCCTGTGGCCACTGGCGCCCGGCACCTTCTCCGGGGGCGAGCAACAGCGCGTCAACATCGCCCGCGGTTTCATGGTGGCCTGGCCGGTGCTGCTGCTGGACGAACCCACCGCCTCCCTGGACGACCACAACCGCCAGGTGGTGCTGGAACTGATGAACGAAGCCAAGGCTGCCGGCGCTGCATTGATCGGCATCTTCCACGACCGCGCCGCCCGTGAAGCGGTAGCCGACCGCCATTTCGACATGACCCCCACGCCTGTTGTCCAAGAGGAATACGCCCATGCCCGCTGAACAGATCCTCAGTAATGCCCAGGTCGTCACGGCTGATCGCATGTTCCTGGGCTCGGTGGTGCTGCGTGACGGCAAGATCGTCGACCTCGCCGAAGGCCGCAGCCAATTGCCCCAGGCCCAGGACCTGGGCGGTGATTTCCTGCTGCCGGGCCTGGTGGAGCTGCATACCGACAACCTGGAAAAACACATGACCCCGCGCCCCGGCGTGGACTGGCCGTCGACCTCGGCGGTGCTCAGCCACGATGCGCAGATTATCGCGGCGGGCATCACCACCGTCTTCGATGCGGTGTCCATCGGCGACGTGAACCCCAAGGGCAACCGCATGAAAAAACTGCCGGCGATGCTCGATGCCATCGCCCAGGCAGAAGGTGCCGGGCTGACGCGCGCCGAGCACCACCTGCACCTGCGCTGCGAGCTGTGCCACCCGGACACCCTCAGTGTGTTCCGCGACCTGGTGGAAAACCCGCTGGTGCAACTGGTGTCGGTGATGGACCATTCGCCGGGCCAGCGCCAGTTTGTGCTTGAAGCCAAGTACCGTGAGTACTACATGGGCAAGTACCACCTGAACGACGAAACCATGGACGCCTTCATCGTGCTGCAAAAGGCCAATTCCCTGGCCTACAGCGACCGCTACCGTGCGGCTATCGTCGAGCATTGCCTGGCGCGTGGTTTGTCGGTGGCCAGTCACGACGACGCGACGCTGGCCCATGTGCAGGAGTCGGCACGCTATGGCATGACCATCGCTGAATTCCCCACGACGCTTGAGGCGGCGAAGGGCTGCCAGGCGTTGAACATGAAAGTGTTGATGGGCGCGCCGAACGTGGTGCGCGGCGGGTCGCACTCGGGTAATGTGGCCGCCGCCGGCCTGGCGGCCAAGGGCTTGCTGGATATACTTTCCAGTGACTACTACCCGGCCAGCCTGTTGCAGGCGGCCTTTGTGCTGGCTGACCAGCAAGACGGCGGCGACCTGTCGCGGGCGGTCAAGATGATCAGCCTGGCGCCTGCGCAAGCGGCAGGGCTGAAGGACCGTGGCGAGATTGCCCTCGGCCTGCGCGCCGACCTGGTCCAGGCGCGCAGCCGCGAAGGGCTGCCTGTAGTGCAACAAGTATGGCGACAAGCGAAGAGGGTATTTTGATGGCAGGCAGGTTGATCTATCTCATCGGGCCGTCCGGCTCGGGCAAGGACAGCCTGCTGGATGCCGCACGCCCACGCTTGGCCGAGCGCGGTTGCCGCATTGTGCGCCGCGTTATCACCCGCTCGGCGGAAGCGGTGGGCGAAGCGGCGCAGGGCGTCAGCCCCGAGCAATTTGCGACGATGCGGGCCGAGGGCGCGTTTGCCCTCAGTTGGCAGGCCAATGGTTTGTCCTATGGCATTCCCAGGGAGATCGACGATTGGCTGGCGGCGGGGGACGACGTACTGGTCAACGGCTCCCGTGCACACCTGGCGCAGACCCGCGAACGCTACCCGACCTCGCTGGTGTTGCTGTTGACCGTGGATCAGGCGGTGCTACGCGAGCGCTTGATTGCACGAGGACGTGAGACGCTGGCGGATATCGAGGCGCGCCTGGCGCGTAATGCGCGGTTCACCGCCGAGCTGATCGCCGGCAACGGTGCGGGGTTGTTCGTACTGGATAACTCCGGGCCGCTGGAGCATACGGTCGAGCGCCTGCTGTGCTGCCTCGATCACGGGCACTCGGCATGCGCCTGACCTTGCTCGGCACCGGTGACGCGCGGCAAGTCCCGGTGTATGGCTGTGAGTGCGCCGCGTGTGGTCTGGCGCGCAGCGATACCAGACTGCGCCGACGCCCGTGCAGCGCGTTGATCGAATGTGGCGACCAGCGCTGGTTGATCGACAGCGGTTTGCCCGACCTTACCGAACGCTTCCCGCCGCGTAGTTTCAACGGGATTTTCCAGACCCACTACCACGCTGATCATGCCCAGGGTCTGTTGCACCTGCGCTGGGGGCAAGGGCTGGTGATTCCGGTGCACGGGCCGGTGGATGCCGAAGGTTTGTCCGATCTGTACAAACATCCGGGCATCCTGGATTTCAGCCAGCCATTCAGCGAATTTGAAACCCGGGAGTTTGGCGAACTGAGCGTCACCGCGTTGCCGTTGCAGCATTCCAAACCAACCCTGGGCTACCTGCTGGAAGGCGAGGGGCGACGCATCGCCTACCTCACCGACACCGTCGGCCTGCCGCCTGCGACCCTGGCCTGGCTGCAACGCGAACCCCTGGATGTGTTGGTGCTGGATTGCTCCATGCCGCCACAGCCGCAGGCACCGCGCAATCACAATGACCTGACGCTGGCGTTGCAGAGCATCGAGGAAACGGGGGCGCAGTTGGGCGTGCTGACCCATGTCGGGCACACATTGGATGCCTGGCTGCTGGAGCATCGCCGCGAGTTGCCACGGCATGTCACGGTCGGCTGGGATGGCCGGGTCATCTGAACGCCTACGGTTCCACAGAACACTACTTCGTCAGTAACCCTTCAACATATTCGATAAATGCCTTGGCTTTGGCACTTGGCATTCGACCCGTCGGCAATACCGCCCACAGATCCTTGGGCGGCAGTTCCCAGTCGGTCAACACGGCTTTCACCTCACCCCTGGCCAATTCCGGCGAGAACATCCACTCGGACGTCATCGCCAGGCCATGGTGGGCGAGCACGCCTGCGCGCAAGCCTTCGGAAGAGGTGACCCGCAAGCGCCCACGGGCGGCTATCGCATGTTCGTGCGGGCCTTGTTTGAACGACCAGAGCGGGCTTTCCCCGAGGCTGTAGATCACCGCCTGGTGGTTGAGGATATCCGCCGGGCTTTGTGGCTCGCCGAAACGTTCGAAGTAGGCCGGTGTACCAAACACCCGGCTCGGGCTTTGGCCAAGCCGGCGGGCAGTGAGGCCGGAGTCACTCAGGTTGCCGATACGCAGGGCGACGTCGATGCCGTCTTCAACCAGGTTGAGGAGGCGGTCGTCGAGCAACACGTCGATGTTCAGGTCGGGGTGTTGGTCCAGGAACGGTCCCAGGTTAGGAATGATCCGCATGCGGGAAAATGTCACGCCGGCGCTGACGCGCAGGTTGCCCGTCAACCCGGCGCCTGCGCCACGGGCCGCTTCGTCAGCTTCATCGGCTTCGAAAATGGCGCTCTTGGCTTTCTCGAAAAACGCCAGGCCTGCCTCGGTGGGGGTCAGGCCCCTGGTCGAGCGCAGCAGCAATCGCACCGCCAGGCGGGCTTCCAATTGCGCGATGCTTTTGGAAACGGCGGGTTGGCCGATGCCCAGGCGTTTGGCAGCAGCCGAGAAGGAGCCGGTCTCGACGACGTGAACGAAGGTTTCCATGGCAGTGAGACGGTCCATCGGGCGTTCCTGTTGGCTGGGCGGCGCTCAAGCCTAAGGCGCTGGGCTAGCGGTGTCATGCGTTTCCCGTGTTGCGCCGGTGAGTTTTCAATATTCGGTAAAACAGCCGTCAGTCAGGCATACGTATTTTGTGCTTGAGTAAAGATAACTCTAGGGTTACTTTTATTCAAGCCAAGCCAAGGAGGCGAGGGTGCACAGCAAGCTATTGATCAAGGAACTGCAAGAGGCGGGTTGGATGTTGGATCGGGTCACGGGCAGTCATCACATTTTTACCCATCGCTATAGCTCGTACACAATCCCGGTACCGCATCCCAAGAAGGACCTGCCGTTGGGTACTGTCAGAAGCATCAGGAAACGCGCCGGCTGTTTGATTTTTAAGGAGAGCATTCATGCAATACCCAATCTGTATCGAATGGGGCGATGACTTCACCGCCACCGGTATCCAGATCCCCGATATTCCAGGCGCAGTCACCGCCGGGGACAGTTTTGAAGAGGCCTACAACGCGGCAGTGGAAGTTGCGCACATCATGCTGCAAGAGATCGCCGCAGAGGGCGGGACCATTCCGATGCCAACGTCGGTCGCCCACTATCATGCCCATGAGGACTACGCCGGGATGGGCTGGGGCATGTTGGAGTTGGACGTCACGCCCTACCTGGGCAAAACCGAGAAGGTCAATGTGACCTTGCCCGGTTATGTCATCCAGCGCATCGACCGCTATGTACGGGAGCACAAGGTCAAAAGCCGCTCGTCATTCCTCGCGGACGCGGCGTTGGAAAAATTGGTGCGGTCCTAGGGCGATCAGGCGGTGTCAGGGGTTGGCCGTGTACGTTGTCGGATGAGCGCGGTTTTTTTTGCGCGCTTTTTTCCAGGCATGTTTGAGTCAGTTTCTTGATGTTTGAAATTAAGATTTTGATTGAGTTATAGGTGTGTTTTACAAGATTTTTTCCTCGAAAAATCAACTTAATAATGTTGTTGATGTGTCGGGGTAGTTAGATTGTTATGGGGTTTAGTGTGTTTTCTTTACAGGCGTGTTTATCAAGTATTGTTGAAAAGAATTAGCGCTGGCGAGTGGGCCATTGATTTGAGAATTTCAACGGCCTGCCAATGGACTGGTCAGCGTTGGTGTTTTTCATACATGGACGAATGGCTCTTCACTGTTCAGAGTATTCATCGTCATGCACTTTCCTGTCAGGCAAACGTCACAACCATTCACTGCGCACCCGCTGCATTCACTCTTGTCAGCTTCTGATAACGACGCCTTGTACTGGACAAGCAATAAGCAGTCGTTCGACACCGCGCAGGCGGCCAAACATATCACTCGAGGTAACTTCAAGTTTCATGATCGGGACCGGGATAATAAAGTCGTGGTGGGCTTTAGTTTTTCCGGGAGCTTTACCTCGGCCCAGAAAGAGCGCGCCAGGCAGGCATTGAAGGCCTATGCCGATGTCGCCAACATCTCCTTTGTCGAAAACAGTGCCCCTACGGATGGCGGCATAGTCATCAGGGGCGTGCCGGGTTCCTGGTCAGGCTGGGCGGCCTATCCCAATCAGTACCAGTCAAACGTAACGGCGAATGTGGGGACGGGAGGCGCAGCTGCCAACCCTGAAATGGGCAGTCATTTCTTGTCTTTGTTGGTCCATGAGTTGGGGCATACCTTGGGCCTGGAACATCCGGGCAATTACAACGGTGGCGGCACATACGAGGCCAATGCCGATTATGCGCAGGACACCAAGGCCCGCAGTGTCATGAGCTATTGGTCGGAGCGCAAACAACCGGGGCATGACTTCAACGAACAGCAACCCGCTGCCCCCATGATGGACGACATCGCCGCGCTCCAGCGCTTGTACGGAGCGAATACGCGCACCCGTGCCACCGACACCGTCTATGGGTTCAATTCCAACACCGAGCGTGAGCACTACAGCCTCAGGAGCGCCCGCGACAAGCCCGTGTTCAGCGTCTGGGATGGCGGTGGTGAGGACACCCTGGATTTCTCCGGCTTTGCCGATAAACAAAACATCAACCTCAATGCCGAAGCGTTTTCGGATGTGGGTGGGCTGCGGGGGAATGTGTCGATCGCCAAGGGGGTGATCGTGGAGAACGCCATTGGCGGTTCCAACAGCGATGTGTTGACGGGTAACGGCGCCAATAACCGCTTGAAAGGGGCTGGCGGCAGCGACACGTTGCGCGGCGGTGCCGGCGCCGACACATTCGTGTACGCCCGCGTCAGCGACTCAACACCCCAGGCTCCCGATTTTATTCAGGACTTCACCAGCGGTAGCGACAAAATCGATGTGGCCGGCGTACTGCGCGAGGCAGGGCTCACGTCGCTGAACTTCATGGATAGCTTCAGCGGGCGTGCCGGCGACGCGGTGCTCAGTCATGGCACCACAACCGGGCGGTCCACACTGGCCGTGGATACCACGGGCAACGGCACGGCTGACCTGCTGATCAGCAGCCATGGTCAAATCAAACAGGAGGATGTGATCTGGAGCGGTAACGGGGAGCCCGCAGCCGTGATGCCCGATCAGACGGCTGAGCTCACGCCGGAGCCGGAGCCGGACCCGGATCCTGCGCCTGACTCAACTTCACAGCCGGATCCGAATACGACGCCTGGGCCTGCGTCTTGGTTTGGTGAGCGGGTGGGCAAACAGATAGCTTCAGGAATCTCGCTTTTCGCGAACTGGTTATCCGGATGGTTCAGGTGAGTTCAAGATTTATCCAATAAGCCCACCGAATCCTCACGGGAAACACTCAGAAAACGCAGCAATGCCACCAACGGGAATGCACTACCCACCAGCATCACACCCAGCCAGCCGCCGTGTTCATACACGCTGCTGGCAATCGCCGAGCCGAATGCGCCGCCGATGAAGATGCTGGTCATGTACAGCGCGTTCAGGCGGCTGCGGCTGTTGGCGTCGAGGGCGTAGATCGCGCGCTGGCCGAGCACCATGTTCATCTGCACGCAGAAGTCCAGGACCACGCCGGTCACGGCCAGGCCGATCACGCTGTATAACGGATGCACGAAGGCCGGCAGGAAGCTCAACGCGGCGAATAACATGGCCAGCAGCGAAGCGCGATGGGTGTGACCGGCATCGGCCAGGCGACCGGCGATGGGTGCGGCAATGGCACCCAGCGCACCGACCAGGGCAAACAGGGCGATCTCGCTTTGGCTCAGGCCGTGGTTACGCGCCAGTTCCAGTGGAGCGGCGGTCCAGAACAGGCTGAAGGTGGCGAACATGCAGCCCTGGTAGAACGCCCGTTGACGCAGCACCGGTTGTTCACGCAGCAAGGTGCCGAGGGAGCGCAGCAGTTGGCCATAGCTGGCAGAGTGATCCGGCTGACGCTTGGGAATGGTCAGCATCAACACCACACTGATAAACGCCATCAACGCCGCCGCCGCCATGAACATCGCACGCCAGCCGAAGTGGTCCGCGACCACGCTGGACACCGGCCGTGCCAGCAGGATGCCGAGCAGCAGGCCACCCATGATGCTGCCGACCACACGGCCCCGTGATTCGGCGGGCGCCAGGTGCGCAGCCAACGGAATCAGGATCTGCACCGACACCGAACTGAAGCCGATCAGCAGCGACACCAGCAGGAACAGGTTCGGCTGCTCGGTGACCGCTGCGCCCAGCAGGCTGGCGATAGCGATGACGGTGGTGGCGATCATCAGTTTGCGGTTTTCCAGCAAGTCGCCCAGGGGCACCAGGAAAAACAGCCCCAGGGCGTAGCCGATTTGCGTCAGCGAGACGATCAGGCTGGCCATGGCCGGCGTAAGGCCGATGTCCGGCGCGATCAGCTCGATGATGGGTTGCGCGTAGTAGATGTTGGCAACGATGGCGCCGCAGCAAAACGCAAACAGCATCACCATGCTCCGGGTCATGGTGCTTGTAGCGTGGGAAGTAGCGTTCATGGTGTTCTCATAAAAGCGAAGGAAGTGGGGCGAGCCTAAAGACAACACCGTAGCCCGGGTAGGCCGCTGGCAGTGATAACACTCATGCCCGGTAATGATGAGTGAATCGTTAACTTTCTGCGCGAAGGCTGATGATACATTCAGGCACCACTGCCGAAACAGGAAATCCATTGCAATGAAGATCACGTTGAACAAGATGCTCCTGGCTTCCACGCTCGCCGCCGCCATGGCCGTGGGCCTGGCCCAGGCTGCCGAAGCCCCGCGAGTGGGCGTGCGCGGCGCCATTACGGCGATGGACGGCGATGCGATGCACGTCAAGGTCAACAGCGGCGAGGAGGTTGTCGTGCACTTGACCCAAGACACCCAGGTGCGTGCGGTCACCCTGGCCAAAATTGATGAAATCAAACCGGGCAGCTACATCGGCTCGGCCGCCATGCCCAACGACGACGGCAGCCTGACCGCGCTGGAAGTGCACGTGTTCCCGCCGGCCATGGCCGGCACGGGCGACGGGCATCGTGCATTTGATTTGAAAGAAGGCAGCAGCATGACCAACGGCACCGTCGGCGACCTGGTGGTGAGCAACGGGCGCACGCTGACGGTGAAATACAAAGGCGGCGAGCAGAAGATCGTGGTGCCGGAAGATGTGCCGATCGTGAACCTGGAGCCGGGTGACCGCAGCTTGCTCAAGCCGGGGGTAAAGGTGGTGCTGTTTGCCGCGCAGGGCGCGGATGGGACGATCACGGCCCAGGCGATCTCCGCCGGTAAGGATGGCGTGACACCACCGATGTAACGGCCAAATACAGAGCCAAATGTGGGAGGGGGCTTGCCCCCGATAGCAGTGTGTCAGCCAGCGGATAAACCGGCTGATACACCGCCATCGGGGGCAAGCCCCTCTCCACATTTATCAATTACTGGCCGCTGTAGATCTGGTCGAATACCCCACCGTCATTGAAGTGGGTCTTCTGCACGGTGCGCCAGTCACCAAAGGTCTTCTCCACCGACAGGAAGTCGACTTTCGGGAAGCGGTCGGTGTACTTGGCCAACACTGCCGGATCACGCGGGCGCAGGTAATTGTTGGCCGCGATTTCCTGGCCTTCCGGCGACCACAGGTACTTCAGGTAGTCTTCGGCGGCCACGCGGGTGCCTTTCTTCTCGACCACTTTGTCGACCACCGACACCGGTGGCTCGGCTTCGGCGGAGACGCTTGGGTAGATCACTTCGAATTGATCACGGCCGAATTCACGGGCGATCATCTCGGCTTCGTTCTCGAAGGTCACCAGCACGTCGCCGATCTGGTTGGTCATGAACGTGGTGGTGGCGGCACGGCCACCGGTGTCCAGTACCGGGGCTTGTTTGAACAGCTTGCCGACAAAGGCTTTGGCTTTGTTTTCGTCGCCGCCGTTCTTCAGCACATAGCCCCAGGCCGACAGGTAGGTGTAGCGCCCGTTACCCGAGGTTTTCGGGTTGGGCACGATCACCTGCACGCCATCTTTCAACAGGTCTGGCCAGTCTTTCAGGGCTTTCGGGTTGCCCTTGCGCACGATGAAAACGGTGGCCGAGGTGAACGGCGCGCTGTTGTTCGGCAGGCGGGTGACCCAGTTGTCCGGCACCAGTTTGCCGTTGTCGACCAGGGCGTTGATGTCGGTGGCCATGTTCATGGTGATCACGTCGGCGGGCAGGCCGTCGATGACCGAACGCGCTTGCTTGCTCGAGCCACCGAAGGACATCTGCAGGGTCAGCTTGTCGTTCGGGTGCTCGGCTTCCCAGTGCTTCTGGAACGCCGCGTTGTAGTCCTTGTAGAAGTCGCGCATCACGTCGTAGGAGACGTTGAGCAGTGTGACGGGGGCAGCCTGGACGGCGCCCGCCAGGGCAAGGCCGGCGGCCAGAAGGGAGGCGCTAACGAGTTTTTTCACTGCTCATTCCTTGTTGTTCGAGAAGGTTGCTGATTGAGTGGGGGCAATTTGCCAGCGACTATAGCTGGCGTC
This sequence comes from Pseudomonas allii, assembly GCF_055380095.1. Taxonomy (NCBI): domain Bacteria; kingdom Pseudomonadati; phylum Pseudomonadota; class Gammaproteobacteria; order Pseudomonadales; family Pseudomonadaceae; genus Pseudomonas; species Pseudomonas allii. The sequence goes on from NZ_AP039450.1 coordinate 1,958,557, forward strand.
GCATAGACGCTTAAAGATTAAAACGAACTTTGCTTATTCCACTTTCTTGAAAAGATTACTGCCGCAGCGTGAACAGAATGCAGCGTTCGGCTCATGGCTGTCTTTCTTGCACACCGGGCAGTCATGGTGCAATTGCTCACCGCGCATGGCACTGGCCAGTTCGGCGGTGAAAATACCGGTGGGCACGGCGATGATCGAATAACCGGTGATCATCACCAGGGACGAAATCACCTGGCCCAGCGGGGTCTTGGGCACGATATCGCCAAAGCCCACCGTCGTCAGGGTCACGATGGCCCAGTAGATGCCCTTGGGAATACTGGTAAAACCGTGCTCCGGGCCTTCGATCACGTACATCAAGGTGCCGAACACCGTCACCAGGGTGCACACGCTGACCAGGAACACCACGATCTTCTGCTTGCTGCCGCGCAGCGCCGCCATCAGGTAGTTGGCCTGCTTGAGGTAGGGGCTGAGCTTGAGCACGCGGAAAATCCGCAGCATGCGGATGATGCGGATGATCAACAGGTACTGTGCATCGCTGTAGTACAGCGCGAGGATGCCGGGCACGATGGCGAGCAGATCCACCAGCCCATAAAAGCTGAAGGCGTAGCGCAGGGGTTTGGGCGAACAGTACAGCCGCAGCCCGTACTCGATCAGGAAGATAAGGGTGAAGCCCCACTCGATATACGCCAGCACGTCAGCGTAGTTCTGGTGGATCTGGTCGATGCTGTCGAGCATCACGATCACCAGGCTGGCGAGGATGATCAGCAGCAGGATGCCGTCAAAGCGCCGCCCGGCGACCGTGTCACTTTGAAAAACCATGACGTAGAGCCGCTGGCGCCAGTCGTTGTTGCTGTCCATAAAGCCCGCCTGAATCGAATATCGAGCAAGCCTAGGGTGATTCGAAGGGGCTGTCCATGCGAGGTTTCTGCAGCACTCGAGCAGCGGCGCGCACCAGCCAGCAGGCGAGGATGAACGGCGCGGTCAACGCGGGCAGGTGCAGGGCGGCAAAGCCCGGTGTAAGGAGGATCGCCAGCAGGATGCCGAGCAGCGGCAGCCAGGGTTGGCGACGCACCTGGCTCAATGCCACAGCCGCCAACGCCGGGTTGTAGCTGTGCAGGCCGAGGAGGGCACTGGCGGGTTCGTCCAGCCACAGCGCGAGCAGCACACCGACGCTGGCGCCGATCAGCGCCCATACCGCGGCACGGCGGTTGGCCAGCCACAGGCCGAGTGCAATCAGCGCACCCGCCAACGGTTGATCCAGCAGCATGACCTGCGCGAGCCCGGTAAAAGGCGCGGTGAGGATAGCCAAGGTGTCGGGTTCGCTCAGGGCAAACGTGTTCTCCGGCACCGTGCCCAGCAACAACCAGCCCAGGCCGACAAAAGGCACGGTGTAAGCGGGCAAGTCATTGGGCTGGTCGGCGTGTTTCAACCATTGCCGTGTCAACATCGCCGCCAGTCCGCCGCACGCAAGGATCAGCGGCGGCAGCAACGCCGACCAGGCGAAGTGCTGGCTGATCAATAAGCCCAGCAGCACGCCGTTGTAGCTGTAAAGGCCGGCCTGGCGTTCGGCCTTGGGATAACCGCGACGCTGGGCCGTGAGCAATCCCGCCACGCCACCCAGCAACGCTCCGCCGAACCAGGCCGGGGCGCCGATCAGGATGGCCAGCAGGCACAGCAGGCCGCACAGCGGCTGGCGCTGCAGGAAGATCTGGCTGAAACCGTTGAGCAGGGCTTCGGCCCAGTCGGGGCAGGATGGGTTGTGCATGGTGGTTAGTCAGTGGGACCGAGTCGTTCCCATCGGGGGCAAGCCCCCTCCCACACTTGATTGGGTTCACAGATTCAAATGTGGGAGGGGGCTTGCCCCCGATGAGGGCCTTGCAGACGCTAAATCAACGTCTCGATACGCAGCGAGTTGGTCGACCCCGGCTGCCCGAACGGCACTCCCGCGGTAATCACCAACGTATCCCCGCGCTCCGCCATGCCCTGTGCCTGGGCAATCTCCAGCGCCGTGGAACACACCTCATCCACCTGGCGCAGGCGGTCATTGACCACCGAATGTACGCCCCATGCCACGCTCAAGCGCCGCGCCGTGGACAGGTTCGGCGTGAGGTTGAGGATCGGTGCCACCGGCCGCTCCCTGGCTGCGCGCAGGCTGGAACTGCCCGACTCGCTATAGTTCACCAGCACCGCCACCGGCAGGATGCTGCTGATGCGGCGGATCGCGCAGCTGATGGCGTCCGACACCGTGGCATCCGCCTTGGGTCGGTTGACGTCGAGTTGGGTCTGGTAGTCCGGGCCGTTCTCCACCTGACGGATGATCTTGCTCATCATCTGCACGGCTTCCAGCGGGTACTCGCCGGACGCCGTTTCCGCCGACAGCATCACCGCGTCCGTGCCTTCGGCCACGGCGTTGGCGACATCGGTGACTTCGGCACGGGTCGGCGCCGGCGAGAAGCGCATCGACTCCAGCATCTGCGTGGCCACCACCACCGGTTTACCCAGTTGGCGGCAGATACGGATGATGTCTTTCTGGATCTGCGGCACGCTCTCGGCCGGCACTTCCACGCCCAAGTCGCCCCGTGCCACCATGATTGCATCGCTCAGTTCAGCGATTTCCCGCAGGCGCTGCACGGCCGAAGGTTTCTCGATCTTGGCCATCAGGAAGGCCTTGTCGCCGATCAGCTCGCGGGCTTCGCGAATGTCTTCCGGGCGCTGCACGAACGACAGCGCCACCCAGTCCACGCCCAGTTCCAGGCCGAAGGTCAGGTCGCGCCGATCCTTGGCGGTCAACGGGCTGAGTTCCAACAAAGCCTGTGGGACGTTCACGCCTTTGCGGTCCGATAATTCGCCGCCATTGAGCACGGTGGTGTCGATGGCGTCGGCATGCTTGGTGATGACCCGCAGGCGCAGCTTGCCGTCATCCAGCAGCAGGTCCATCCCCGGCTCCAGCGCCGCGATGATTTCCGGGTGGGGCAGGTTGACCCGGCGCTGGTCGCCCGGCGTCGGGTCCAGGTCCAGGCGCAGGGCCTGGCCGCGCACCAGTTGCACCTTGCCCTCGGCAAAGCGCCCAACGCGCAGCTTCGGCCCTTGCAGGTCCATGAGGATGCCCAACGGGTAGTTCAGCTGGCGCTCCACCTGGCGGATCCACTGGTAGCGCTGGGCATGGTCGGCATGATCGCCGTGGCTGAAATTGAGCCGGAAGATATTCACCCCGGCTTCCACCAGTTCGCGGATGTCGTCGATACCGTCGGTGGCCGGGCCCAGGGTAGCGAGGATTTTGACCTTCTTGTCAGGCGTCATGGTGGGCAGTCTCAAGGATCAGGATGGCGCGGAAATCGTTGACGTTGGTGCGCGTCGGCTCGGTGACGATCAACCCGTCGAGGGCAGCGAAATAGCCGTAGCCGTTGTTGTTATCCAGCTCATCGCTGGCCGACAGGCCGAGGGCTTCGGCGCGGCGGTAGCTGCACGGGGTCATGAGGGCGCCGGCGTTGTCTTCCGAACCGTCGATGCCGTCGGTGTCACCGGCCAGGGCATACACGCCGGGCAGGCCCTTGAGGCTGTCGGTGAGGCTCAGCAGGAACTCCGCGTTACGCCCGCCACGGCCAGTGCCGCGCACGGTGACGGTGGTTTCGCCACCGGAGAGGATCACGCATGGCGCCGCCAGCGGCTGGCCGTGTTGCACGATCTGTCGGGCGATACCGGCGTGCACCTTGGCCACGTCCCGCGCTTCGCCTTCCAGGTCGCCAAGGATCAACGGGCTGAACCCGGCCTGGCGCACTTTCACCGCCACGGCTTCGAGGGATTGCTGCGGGCGGGCGACCAATTGGAAGTGGCTGCGCGAGAGCACCGGGTCGCCGGGCTTGACGGTTTCCGAGGCCGGGTTTTGCAGCCAATTGCGCACCGAGGCGGGAGCGTCGATGTGGTAGCGCTTGAGGATTGCCAGGGCCTGTTGCGAGGTGCTCGGGTCGCCGACCGTCGGGCCGGAGGCTATCACCGTGGCCTGGTCGCCCGGCACATCGGAAATCGCATAGGTGTAGACCGTCGCCGGCCATGCCGCTTTCGCCAGTCGGCCGCCCTTGATCGCCGAGAGGTGCTTGCGCACGCAATTCATCTCGCCAATGGTCGCGCCGGATTTGAGCAGGGCTTTGTTGATGGCCTGTTTGTCGGCCAGGGTGATGCCTTCGGCGGGCAGGGCCAGCAAAGCGGAGCCGCCGCCCGAAAGCAGGAAGATCACGCGGTCGTCTTCGCCGAGGTTGCTGATCAGTGCCAGCACCCGCTGGGCCACGGCCAGGCCGGCGGCATCGGGCACCGGGTGAGCGGCTTCGACCACTTCGATTTTTTTGCAGGGGGCGCCATGGCCGTAACGGGTGACCACCAGGCCGCTGACTTCGCCTTGCCAGCAGTTCTCCACGACCAGTGCCATGGCGGCGGCGGCCTTGCCGGCGCCGATCACGATCACGCGGCCGCTGCGGTCGGCGGGCAGGTAGGGTTCAAGCACTTGCCGGGGGTGTGCGGCGTCGATGGCTGTGGCAAACAGCTCGCGAAGCAGGTGTTGCGGATCGACCGACATAAGCGGGCTCCCGGGGATTTTTGTTATTAGAGGTGTTTCAATTTCAGGTTTGGAATGGCGTCAAATTGCGGGAGGGGCGGTGCGACGATTCGACTTGCCCCCGATGGCATTCTTTCATTCAACATTTTTGTCGGTTGATACACCGCTATCGGGGGCAAGTCGAATCGTCGCACCGCCCCTCCCACATTTGACTGCAGCTCATCAGGGGTTATTTATCGCGAATCGAGAAATTCGCCATGTGCTCCAGGCCCTTGATCAGCGCCGAGTGGTCCCAGTTGCCGCCGCCAATCGCGGTGCAGGTGCTGAACACTTGCTGGGTGCCGGCGGTGTTCGGCAGGTTGATCCCCAGCTCCTTGGCCCCGGCCAGTGCCAGGTTGAGGTCCTTCTGGTGCAGGTTGATGCGAAAGCCCGGATCAAAGGTGCCCTTGATCATGCGTTCGCCATGCACTTCGAGGATCTTCGACGAGGCAAAACCGCCCATCAGCGCTTCACGCACCTTGGCCGGGTCGGCACCGTTCTTGGAGGCGAACAGCAGGGCTTCGGCCACCGCCTGGATATTCAGCGCGACGATGATCTGGTTGGCCACCTTGGCGGTCTGGCCGTCGCCATTGCCGCCCACCAACGTGATGTTCTTGCCCATGGCCTGGAACAGCGGCAAGGCGCGCTCAAAGGTCTGCGGCTCGCCACCGATCATGATGCTCAGGGTGCCGGCCTTGGCGCCAACTTCACCACCGGACACGGGCGCGTCCAGGTACTGCGCGCCGGTTTCGTTGATCTTCGCGGCAAACGCCTTAGTGGCGGTGGGGGAGATCGAGCTCATGTCGATCACTACCTTGTTTGGCGACAGGCCCGCAGCCACGCCATCTTTGCGGAACAGCACGTCGTCGACCTGCGGGGTGTCCGGCACCATCACGATGATGAACTCGGCTTCCTGAGCCACCTGTTGGGGGTTGGCCAGGGCGACGGCGCCATCGTCGACCAGCGCTTGCGGCGCCTTGCCATGGTGTTCGGACAGGAACAGTTGGTGACCCGCTTTCTGCAGGTTCGCGGCCATGGGTTGGCCCATGATGCCGGTGCCGATGAATCCGATTTTAGCCATGAAAAAATCCTCTTTTTATTACACCGCAAGTCCACTGTGGGAGGGGGCTTGCCCCCGATGACGGTGTGTCAGATAAACAGTGCTGACAGACCCATCGCGATCGGGAGCAAGCCCCCTCCCACATGGAGTTTGCGTGGTGTTTGTTAGATCGCGTTGTGGGTCTTCAACCAACCCAAACCCGCTTCGGTAGTGGTCAACGGCTTGTATTCACAGCCGACCCAGCCCGTGTAGCCGATGCGGTCCAGATGTTCGAACAGGAAGCGGTAGTTGATCTCACCGGTGCCTGGCTCGTTGCGCCCCGGGTTGTCCGCCAGCTGGATGTGGTTGATCTCGCCCAGGTGCGCAGCCATGGTGCGGGCCAGGTCGCCTTCCATGATTTGCATGTGGTAGATGTCGTACTGCAGAAAAAGGTTGTCACTGCCCACCTGTTCGCGAATCGACAGGGCCTGTGCCGTGTTGTTCAAGTAGAAGCCTGGAATGTCGCGGGTATTGATCGCTTCCATCACCAGTTTGATGCCCACCGCTTGCAGTTTTTCAGCGGCGTACTTGAGGTTGGCGACGAAAGTTTTTTCCAGGGTTTCGTCATCAACGCCTTGTGGCCGGATGCCTGCCAGGCAGTTGATCTGGGTATTACCCAGCACTTGGGCATAGGCGATGGCCAGCTTGACCCCGGCGCGGAATTCCTCGACCCGGTCCGGGTGGCACGCCAGGCCGCGCTCGCCCTTGGCCCAGTCACCGGCCGGCAGGTTGAACAGCACCTGGGTCAGGCCATTGGCGTCGAGTTGTGCCTTGATTTCAGCCGAGCTGAATTCGTAAGGGAACAGGTACTCGACCCCTTGGAACCCGGCATCGGCGGCGGCTTTGAACCGGGCAAGAAAGTCCTGTTCGGTAAACAGCATGGACAGGTTGGCGGCGAAACGCGGCATAGGGTTCTCCTTAATCGAGCAGGGAAATGGCAGTCGGCGCGTCGTTGCCGACCAGGGCCAGATCTTCGAATTCGTTGACGGAGTTGATCTCGGTGCCCATCGAAATATTGGTCACGCGCTCCAGAATAATCTCAACGATCACCGGCACCTTGAATTCTTCGATCATTGCCTCGGCACGGCGCAGGGCCGGCGCGATCTGGCCTGGCTCGAACACACGCAGGGCCTTGCAACCCAGGCCTTCGGCGACGGCCACGTGGTCTACGCCGTAACCGTTGAGTTCCGGCGCGTTGAGATTATCGAAGGACAGTTGCACGCAGTAGTCCATTTCAAACCCGCGCTGGGCCTGGCGGATCAAGCCCAGGTAGGAGTTGTTCACCACCACATGGATGTACGGCAGCTTGAACTGCGCGCCCACGGCCAGCTCCTCGATCATGAACTGGAAGTCGTAGTCACCGGACAGCGCCACCACCTTGCGGCTCGGGTCGGCCTTGACCACGCCGAGGGCGGCGGGGATGGTCCAGCCCAACGGGCCGGCCTGGCCGCAGTTGATCCAGTGGCGTGGTTTGTACACGTGCAGGAACTGCGCGCCGGCAATCTGCGACAGGCCGATGGTGCTGACGTAGCAGGTGTCTTTGCCGAACACCTGGTTCATTTCTTCATAGACGCGCTGTGGCTTGACCGGCACGTTGTCGAAGTGAGTCTTGCGGTGCAGGGTGGCCTTGCGCTGCTGGCAGTCGTGCAGCCAGGCACTGCGATCCTTGAGTTTGCCGGCAGCTTTCCATTCGCGGGCCACTTCAATGAACATCGTCAGGGCGGAACCGGCGTCGGAAACGATGCCCAGGTCCGGGGTGAACACGCGGCCAATCTGCGTCGGCTCGATGTCGACGTGAATGAACTTGCGACCCTCGGTGTACACCTCCACCGAACCGGTGTGGCGGTTGGCCCAGCGGTTACCGATGCCCAGCACCACGTCCGATTTGAGCATCGTCGCGTTCCCATAGCGGTGGGAGGTTTGCAGGCCGACCATGCCGACCATTTGCGGGTGATCGTCCGGGATGGTGCCCCAGCCCATCAGGGTCGGGATGACTGGGATGCCGGTCAACTCAGCGAACTCCACCAGCAGCTCGCTGGCATCGGCGTTGATCACGCCACCGCCACTCACCATCAGCGGGCGCTCGGCCTGGTCCAGCAGGGCCAGGGCTTTTTCCACCTGCACGCGGGTGGCCAAAGGCTTGGCCAGGGGCAGCGGCTGGTAGGCGTCGATGTCGAATTCGATCTCGGCCATCTGCACATCGAAGGGCAGGTCGATCAGCACCGGGCCGGGGCGGCCGGAGCGCATTTCATAGAAAGCTTTCTGGAAGGCATACGGCACTTGGCCGGGCTCCAGGACAGTGGTCGCCCACTTGGTCACCGGCTTGACGATGCTGGTGATGTCCACGGCCTGGAAATCTTCCTTGTGCATGCGGGCGCGGGGCGCTTGCCCGGTGATGCACAGGATCGGGATGGAGTCCGCCGAGGCGCTGTAGAGACCAGTGACCATGTCGGTGCCCGCCGGGCCCGACGTGCCGATGCACACGCCGATATTGCCGGCCTTGGTGCGGGTGTAGCCCTCGGCCATGTGGGAGGCGCCTTCAACGTGGCGAGCAAGGACGTGATCGATGCCACCCACCTTCTGCAAGGCCGAATACAGCGGGTTGATCGCGGCGCCTGGGATACCGAAGGCGGTGTCTACGCCTTCACGGCGCATGACGAGGACGGCGGCTTCGATTGCTCTCATTTTGCTCATGATTTTGGTGCCTCTTGCGTTTTGTAATTGTATACAAGTGGTGTCTGTCCAAAGTGTATTCACGGCGGGCTGCGCAGGTCAATGCATTTTATAAACTGGCCTTTGCGTTCGTCGGAACGGCTTTTTTCGACGTGTGGAGCCTTTGTGCGAAAATATTGTATACAAAAAATAAAGTCATTGTGTTCTATTTGTTGGATCGAGCATCTGATCATTCAGACCTCCACCGCTTTCCCAATAACAAAAGAAGGACGGCACCATGAGCGCTTTAACCTTGAAAATTGCCACCCAACTGGCCAGTCAGGCCCTTGCTGCAGGGCGCACCAACGCGGCTGCGCCACTGACCATCGCGGTACTCGACAGCGGTGGCCACCTGATTACCCTGCAACGGGAGGATGGTGCCAGCCTGCTGCGCCCGCAGATCGCCATCGGCAAGGCCTGGGGCGCGATTGCCCTGGGCAAGGGGTCACGCCTGCTGGCGCTGGACGCGCAGCAACGGCCGGCGTTTATCGCTGCGTTGAACAGCCTGGGGCAGGGCAGCGTAGTGCCGGCGCCGGGTGGGGTGTTGATTCGGAATCAGGAAGGCGTGGTGCTGGGGGCGATCGGCATCAGTGGGGATACGTCGGATATTGATGAGCAGTGTGCGATCACGGCGATCGAAGGGGTGGGGTTGATGGCGGATGCCGGGGTGTCTGCTTGATGCTTCGTTGACTGTTCGGGCCTCATCGGGGGCAAGTCGAATCGTCGCACCGCCCCTCCCACACTTGAATTGTGAACAGCATTAAATGTGGGAGGGGGCTTGCCCCCGATTGGCACAGACACCACAGCCTGTCAGTCCGGCTCACAGCCCTTGAGTACCAACCGGATGATCGTCTGTGCCGCGGCTTCGTAATCGGCCTCATCCAACTTGGCCTTCCCGGTCACTGCCGAGATCTGCCAGTCAAAGTCCGCGTAGGTCTGCGTGGCCGCCCAGATGCTGAACATCAAGTGATTGGGGTCAATCGCCGCGATCAGGCCGCGATCCACCCAATCCTGGATGCACGTAATGTTGTGCTTGGCCTGGGCGTTCAACTGCTCGACCTGATCAGCGCTCAGGTGCGGGGCGCCGTGCATGATTTCGCTGGCGAACACCTTGGAGGCAAACGGCAGGTCACGGGAGATGCGGATTTTCGAACGGATGTAGTTGCTCAGCACTTCCTTGGGGTCGCCCTGCGGATTGAATGGCGTGGACGCCGCCAGGATCGGCTCGATGATGCTCTCGAGCACCTCGCGGTAGAGGTTGTCCTTGGACTTGAAGTAGTAGTAGACGTTGGGCTTGGGCAGCCCGGCCTTGGCGGCGATGTCGCTGGTTTTGGTCGCGGCGAAGCCCTTGTCGGCAAACTCCTCGCTCGCCGCCCGCAGGATCTTTTCTTTGTTGCGCTCGCGAATGGTGCTCATAAACCAGAGGGTTCCTTGCCAAGACTGGCGGTTGCGCATGGTAGCACCGGCCATCCGCGAGCCTCAACAATCTGCCCGTCGGGCCTTGCGCCGCGCTATGCTCGCGCCATCTCACTCTTACGGAAGCCCGATTCATGGCAGGAAGCAGCTTGTTGGTATTGATCGACGATATCGCCGCGGTACTCGATGACGTTGCCCTGATGACCAAAATGGCGGCGAAGAAGACCGCCGGGGTGCTGGGCGATGACCTTGCACTCAATGCCCAGCAGGTCTCGGGGGTGCGTGCGGAGCGGGAAATTCCCGTGGTGTGGGCGGTGGCCAAGGGCTCCTTCGTCAACAAGTTGATCCTGGTGCCAGCGGCTTTATTGATCAGCGCGTTTGCACCGTGGGCGGTGACGCCGTTGTTGATGCTCGGCGGTGCCTACCTGTGTTTCGAAGGGTTCGAGAAGCTGGCGCATAAATTCCTGCACAGCCAGGACGAAGACCATGCGCAACATGTGCAATTGGTCGAGGCGGTCTCGGACCCGGCAACCGACTTGGTGGCCTTCGAAAAGGACAAGATCAAAGGCGCTATCCGTACCGACTTCATCCTCTCCGCCGAAATCATCGCCATCACCCTCGGCACCGTGGCCGATGCGCCCTTGATGCAGCAGGTGATCGTGCTGTCCGGCATTGCCATCGTTATGACCGTGGGTGTCTACGGGCTGGTGGCCGGCATCGTCAAGCTGGATGACCTGGGCCTGTGGCTCACTCAGAAGCCTGGCCAGGCGGCACGCAGCGTCGGCGGCGCCATCCTGCGCGCGGCGCCGTACATGATGAAGAGCCTGTCGGTGATCGGTACGGCGGCGATGTTCCTGGTGGGCGGCGGGATTCTCACCCACGGCGTGCCGGTGGTGCATCACTGGATCGAGACGGTCAGCCAGGGCGCAGGCGGGGTGGCGTGGTTGGTGCCGACGCTGCTGAATGGGGTGGCGGGGGTTGTTGCAGGGGCGGTGGTGTTGGTCGTCGTGCGAGTATTTGGCAGAGTCTGGCGAGCCGTTAAGCGCTGATTAGTTCGCATCGAATACAGACTGAAAAGTTATTTAAGCTTAATCCTACAGTTCGGTTTTCAAGGCATTTATAGGATGCATCGCGTGCCTTCCCGTGAGCATACACACTAAGAAAACGGATCGAGTAGGGAGTTAAGGATGCACTGGTGTTTTCAGGCAATAAAAAACTATGCCAACTTCAGCGGGCGCGCTTGTAGAAGGGAGTATTGGGCGTTTGCAGTTTTAGACTGGCTGCTGATGTACGGCTCAATTGTAGTAGCGGGCTGGGCCGGGGTTGCCTACAGTAGGTGGTTTTATATCCCGCTAGGTGTTTACGTTGTACTTATGATCATCCCCCGGCTATCTGTAACATTTAGGCGGCTTCACGATGTGAACACGACGGGCGCTTATATCCTGTGGTATGCGCTACCCTTCGTGGGTTTATTAATTGTGACCATTCGACTGCTTAGAAAAGGCGACAAGTTGGAGAATAACTACGGATTGCCTTGCCGTGATGTCGAACATGCTTAACAGACCGGGCTTACCGTAACCCAATAAAAAGGCCATTCAGTCGAATGGCCTTTTTTGTGGGCGTTTACTCGGCAATCTGTAGCTTTCGCGATTCCGTATAGATGTAGCGCACCTTCTCGTACTCAAACGGCGAGTTCATCTGGCCATACCGGAAGCTGGTCTGATAGCGCTTGTCCACCGCACGCAACGCCCAGATTTCCGGGTGGTTGGAGCTGACTTCCGACACGTTGAGGAAGTTGATCTGGGTTTCCGCGCCGTAGTCGACGATCAGGCCGGTGGTGTCGCGCAGGTTGGACGGGCCGAAGATCGGCAGCACCAGGTACGCGCCGCCGGGCACACCGTAGAAGCCCAGGGTCTGGCCGAAGTCTTCGCTCTGGCGCGGCAGGCCCATGGCGGTGGCCGGGTCCCACAGGCCGGCGATGCCGATGGTGGTATTGACCAGCAGGCGCCCGGTGGTTTCCAGGGAGCGGTGGCCTTTGAGTTGCAGCAGGCTGTTCAACAGGTTGGGCACGTCGCCCAGGTTGTTGAAGAAGTTGCTCACGCCGGTGCGCAGGAAACTGGGTGTCACATAGGTGTAGCCGTTGACCACCGGCAGGAACACCCATTGGTCGAAGCGGTAGTTGAAGTGGTAGACGCGGCGGTTCCACGACTCCAGCGGGTCATACACGTTGAGTGCGGTGAGCGACGAGCGCTCGAACTCACGCTGATCCAGGCCTGGGTTGAACTTGAGCTTGCTCAGCGGTTCCTTGAAACCGTCGGCGTCCACGTTGACCGGCTCATGGGCCTTGCTGTTGTCGGCATTGGCCGCGCCTGCACACATCAAGGCGGCAAGCAGCAGAAGATATTTAGCCACGGAAGAACTCCAGCATGGCGTCGGCGTTGACGCGGTAATTGAGGTTGCCGCAGTGGCCGCCCAGCGGGTAGACGGTCAAGCGATCGCCGAAGGTTTTACGCAGGAAACCAAGGTCGCCTGGGCCGAGGATCACGTCGTCGGCGTTATGCATGACGGCGATTTTAGGGCTGGCGTGCAGGTAGTCCTTGAGGGCGTACAGGCTCACTTGGTCGACCAGTTGCAACAGGCTGCCGCCATCGGAGCGCGCGCGCCACATCGGGATGACTTGCTCGGTGAGGTAGCAATCGAAGTCGCATTGCAGCGCACGCTTGAGGAACGGCGTGAGGCTGGTGCCTTCGGTGATCGGGTACTTCGGCGGGATGATCAGGCCACGGCGGTTGATCAGGTCCGAGGTAAAGGCGATGTCGGCCGCCGAGAAGCGGAACGAGGTGCCGATCAGCATGGCCATCTGTTCGTTGGTCAGGTGCTGCTTGGATTGCTGGAAGTCGTAGAGCAGGGCGTCGTTGAGGTCGATATAGCCCTTTTGCTGGAAGTAGCGGGTCAGCTTGTTCAGCACCAGCTCATAGAAGGTGGTGGTGTTGTTGATGCCCTTGACCTCGGTCTGTACCAGCTTGTCGAGGTTGGTGATCGAGGTGTAGAGATTGACGGGTGGATTCAGCAGCAAGACTTTCTTGAAGTTGAAGCTGCGGCGGGTCTCGTCCAGCTTGGCCACGAATGCCGCATCCAGGCCGCCCAGGCTGTAGCCGGTGAGGTAGAAGTCGGTCACCGGCAGCGAGGCGTTCTGTGCACGCACGGCTTGCATCACGCGGTACATGTCTTCGGCGTCTTCCTGGGTGATTCCAGGGGTGGCGAAGCGCGAGGCGGCGCTGATGAAGTCGAAGCTGGTGGGCGACGACAGTTGCACCACGTGGTAGCCGGCCTGGTAATACAGCTTCTTCAGGTATTCGTTGATGCTGCTGTCGAATCGCGCACCGGTGCCGGCGATCAGGAAGATCAGCGGCGCGGCGCGGTCCTGCTTGGCGATGCGGTAGGTGAGTTTCTTCACCGCCCAGAAGTTGTCCGGCAGGCTGAACTCGCGCTCGGGGCGCATGTTCAGGGTGTAGTCGGATTGGTTGATCTCGTCATCGCTCGGCAATTTGGGCCGAAGGTCGGGCGGTGTCGTGGCGATGGTCGCTTCAAACGGGTTGGTCAAAGGGTAGCCATAGCTGGCTTGGTCAATGTCGACGGCCAGTGCTGACGCACTCAGAAAAAGGCTGCCCAGCAAGGCAGCACAGCGCAAGGAACGGAGCATGACTTAATCCCTAGGAGGAAACGTGCTTAATGAAGTTCGCAGGCTATGACCACCGCGTTGTCACCGAAGTGCCAGCACTCGGCACGAAAAGTCGGAAAATAACGTCGGAATCGGGGTAATAGTAGCCAGACGATACACTTTGCCACGCATTGGTGAACACTAATTGTGTGTATGCGCCTTGCCAACGGCCACCGGGGCATTAAGCTGGGCGCCGTTTTTGCCTATCGGAGTGGCCCATGTCCCGTCGTTTACCGCTGATTTTGCTGCTTATTGCCCTGCCGGTATGGCTGGCTGCCAGTTACGGCGCGCGCTATGGCTTTATGGAAGATGGCCAGTGGGTCGGCATCTGCGTCGATGAGGCCAGCCGCTGGGAATGCCAATTGCGTTCGAACCTGGGCCTGATGATCCACTTCAAGGTGCTGGGTTGGGCAGCGTTGATCACGTCGGTACTGGCTTTTTTTGTGCCGGGGCGTGCAGGGTGGGGGTTGGCGGTGCTGGGTATGGTATTCGGGTTGCCAGCATTGGCGTTGTACAACACCACGTTTGCGGTGTTTGCGGTGGTGATCGCGGGGTTGCGGTTGGTCAGGAAGCCCAGCGCTGCCTGATAGGGCCTCATCGGGGGCAAACCCCCTCCCACATTGGTAATGCATTCACCTGTGGGAGGGGGCTTGCCCCCGATAGCGGTTTTAGACCTTGCGCACTCGCAAGCAGCGCCACAAGGCTGCCGTCATGAGCAGGCTCACTACCGCCCAACCCCAAGCCTGCTGGTTCAGCAACCCTTCACGGTACAACTGCGGCGCAATACCTGCGCCGATGATGAAGGCCAGCAACGCAATCTCCCGACGCGGCCCGGTTACCGGGCGCACCAGGTACACCAGGGCTGGCAACACCAGCGCGGCGCTCGGGAAACTGCGGTAGCGCGGGTCAAACACCAGTGCCAGCATCATCACCGCCCCCGCAAACCCGGCAATCGCCACCAGCCAGCCTGCGCGTTGCTCCAGCCAGTTGAATGCGCGTGCGCGCCAATCTTCCCGTGAGCTGAGGCTCAAGGCGGCATGGGCCAGCACCAGCAGGTTCAATGCCACCAGCAAGCCTGCCCACACCCATTCATCGTTGAACCGCGCGGTTACGCGCGTCAGCTCGGCCCAGGTGCCGATGGAGCAGGCTGCCACGGCACCCAGCAGTGGCAGGGCGATGGCTGCCTGCACACTGCGCACGCGACCACCCAGCACTAGAGTGCCTAGCAGGATGATTCCGCCTACACCCAGCCATAGCGGCCAGTACGGCACATTGGAAACCGGCCCGGCGAGGATGCCCTTGTCCTGGCGATCTGCATCGAACAGGCCCCAGTAACCGCCCACGGCGCCTTCGCTTGCGCGCTTCCATGGCTGGTCAAAGGCTTCGATCAGGTTGTAGCGCCAGCCATTGGCTTCCGCCATGGCCACGAAACCCCGCATGAACTTGGCTTCGTTGACCCGGCTCGGTACGGCGGTTTCGCGCTGGCGGCCTTCGCTGGGCCAGCCGGTTTCACCGATGAGGATGTCCTTGGGCGCGAATTTGTTGCCGAAGGTCTGGCGCACATCACCCACGTGCTTGAGTGCCTGGTCGATACCGGAAGGGTCATCTTCCCAGTACGGCAGCAGGTGGATGGTCAGGAAGTCCACCGCCGGCGCGATTTCCGGGTGTTGCAGCCAGAACTCCCACACGTCCGCATAGGTCACCGGCTGCTTGATGCGGCTTTTGACCGTCTGGATCAGCGTCACCAACTGTTTGGCGGTGACTTCTTTACGCAGCAGCGCTTCGTTGCCGACGATCACCGAGGTCACTACGTCAGGGTTGGCGTTTGCTGCGGCGATCAACTCTTCGATTTCTTTCTCGGTCGCCGCCGGGTCGCTGCTGACCCAGGCGCCGGCCATCACCTTCAGTCCATGCTTGCGTGCCATCTCCGGCAAGGCTTCCAGGCCGGTCATGGAGTAGGTGCGAATGCATTCGAAGCGGGTGGCCAGCAGGGCCAGGTCGGCGTCCATGCGTTCCGGGCGCAGTGTGAACGGCTGGTCAAACGGGGATTGGTCTTTATCGAACGGTGTGTAGGACGCGCATTGCATCTTGTGCGTGGCACTGGCGACATCGGGCAGCACTACGGGGCGGCCGAGGCCATACCAGTAACCGATCAGGGCCAGCAGGCCGAGGAGCAAGGCGCAAAAATAGGGCAGGGCAGGGAAGCGGGCAGTCGCAGGCATGGTCGGCTTATCTGGGGGAGCAAAGGCGCGCATCTTACCCGGATTTGGGCCGTCCCAGTGGGGCAGCATAATTTTGACATGCAAAGTTCGGGCGGGATTTTGACGTCACGTCCTACAAAATGCCCTGCTGGCCATGTGATGTCGTTTCTTGCTTGTATGAGGTCGCTGACAGAGCAGGTCGAAGGACGCGGCAGGTTGATGATCGAAGTGTCAGCACTCCACTGATGCCGCAGACACCGGATCGATGCGCGTGACGGGGGCGCGGTGCACCACATAACAACAGGTTGACGTCGCTCGGCATCCGTCGGGCGCAGCACTTTCGGGGAAGTACGATGAAGATGCGACGACTCTTGGGCGCAGCTGCCACTCTGGTAGTTGCGATGAGCTCCACACTGGCCAGCGCCGACAGCAAAACCCTGAGCATCGGCTATGTGGACGGCTGGTCCGACAGCGTTGCCACCACGCACGTGGCGGCAGAGGTGATCAAGGCCAAGCTCGGTTATGACGTGAAACTGCAAGCGGTGGCTACCGGGATCATGTGGCAGGGCGTGGCCACTGGCAAGCTCGACGCCATGCTGTCCGCCTGGTTGCCGGTGACCCACGGTGAGTACTGGGCCAAGAACAAGGACAAGGTGGTCGACTACGGCCCCAACTTCAAGGATGCGAAGATCGGCCTGATCGTGCCGGAGTACGTCAAGGCCAAGTCCATCGAAGACCTCAAGACCGACACCACCTTCAAAAACAAGATCGTCGGTATCGACGCCGGCTCAGGCGTGATGCTCAAGACCGACGAAGCCATCAAGCAGTACGGCCTCGACTACAAACTGCAAGCCAGCTCGGGTGCGGCAATGATCGCCGAGCTGACCCGTGCCGAAGACAAACAGGAATCCATTGCGGTCACCGGTTGGGTGCCACACTGGATGTTCGCCAAGTGGAAACTGCGTTTCCTGGACGATCCAAAAGGGATTTATGGTGCTGCTGAAACCGTCAACAGCATCGGCAGCAAGGGCCTGGAGAAGAAAGCGCCGGAAGTCGCGGCCTTCCTGAAGAAATTCCAGTGGGCCTCCAAGGACGAAATCGGCGAAGTCATGCTGGCTATCCAGGAAGGCGCCAAGCCTGATGCAGCGGCCAAGGATTGGGTTGCCAAGCACCCTGAGCGCGTAGCCGAGTGGACCGGTAAGTAACAGCCCCTGATATACCCTTGTGGGAGGGGGCTTGCCCCCGATAGCGATCTGTCAGCTATCGATGTACTGGCTGACACACTGCTATCGGGGGCAAGCCCCCTCCCACATTAATTTTGCCTCCCGCAAATCTTCCTGCGCCCCCGCAAACCCTCGCTACACTCGATCTAAGACTAAGGTCGTCTGGAACCTCTACGGCAGCCGCATACAGTGGATACGTTCCAATAATAAAAAAGCTGTGCTGCGAGGATAAAAACAATGAACGACAGCATTTACCTCTCGATTCAAAACAGCCCGCGTTTCAAGGAGCTGGTGAGAAAAAGGGAAAGATTCGCCTGGATTCTCTCGGCGATCATGCTAGGGCTTTACTCCGCTTTCATCCTGTTGATCGCCTACGGGCCACAAGTGCTGGGGGCCAAGCTCAGCCCCGGCTCGTCGATTACCTGGGGCATTCCCCTGGGCGTCGGGCTGATTGTGTCCGCCTTCATCCTGACCGGCATCTACGTGCGCCGGGCCAACGGCGAGTTTGACGACTTGAACAATGCGATTCTCAAGGAGGCTGCGCAATGATCGGTCGTCTACTGGCAATATTCGGCGCTTCGCTCTTTGCTCCGGCCGTTTGGGCGGCAGACGCATTGACCGGTGAAGTGCACAAGCAACCCCTGAACATATCGGCCATCGTGATGTTTATCGCGTTTGTCGGTGCGACCCTGTGCATCACCTACTGGGCTTCCAAGCGCAACAAATCGGCAGCTGACTACTATGCGGCCGGCGGCAAGATCACCGGTTTCCAGAACGGCCTCGCAATTGCTGGCGACTACATGTCGGCGGCGTCCTTCCTGGGGATTTCCGCACTGGTCTACACCTCCGGTTATGACGGCCTTATCTACTCGATCGGGTTCCTGGTGGGCTGGCCGATCATTCTGTTCCTGATCGCCGAGCGCCTGCGTAACCTGGGCAAGTACACTTTTGCCGACGTGGCGTCCTATCGCCTGGGCCAGACCCAGATCCGCAGCCTCTCGGCCTGTGGCTCGCTGGTGGTGGTGGCGTTCTACCTGATCGCGCAGATGGTGGGCGCGGGCAAGTTGATCCAGCTGCTGTTCGGCTTGGACTATCATGTAGCGGTGATCCTGGTGGGGATCCTGATGTGCATGTACGTGCTGTTCGGCGGCATGCTGGCGACCACCTGGGTGCAGATCATCAAGGCGGTGCTGTTGCTGTCCGGTGCCTCGTTCATGGCGCTGATGGTGATGAAGCACGTCAACTTCGACTTCAATATGTTGTTCTCCGAGGCGATCAAGGTTCACCCTAAAGGTGAAGCGATCATGAGCCCCGGCGGCCTGGTGAAAGACCCGATCTCGGCATTCTCCCTAGGCCTGGCACTGATGTTCGGTACCGCTGGCCTACCGCACATCCTGATGCGCTTCTTCACCGTGAGCGACGCCAAGGAAGCGCGCAAGAGCGTGCTGTATGCAACTGGCTTTATCGGCTACTTCTACATCCTGACCTTCATCATCGGTTTCGGCGCGATCCTGCTGGTGAGCACCAACCCGGCGTTCAAGGATGCGGCTGGCGCCTTGCTCGGCGGTAACAACATGGCGGCGGTGCACCTGGCCAACGCGGTGGGCGGCAGTATCTTCCTGGGCTTCATCTCGGCCGTGGCCTTCGCCACTATCCTCGCGGTGGTTGCCGGCCTGACCCTGGCCGGTGCGTCGGCGGTGTCCCATGACCTCTACGCCAGTGTGATCAAGAAAGGCAAGGCCAACGACAAGGATGAGATTCGCGTCTCGAAGATCACCACCATCGCGTTGGGCGTATTGGCGATCGGCCTGGGTATCCTGTTCGAAAGCCAGAACATCGCGTTCATGGTCGGCCTGGCGTTCTCCATTGCTGCCAGCTGTAACTTCCCTGTGTTGCTGCTTTCCATGTACTGGAAAAACCTCACCACCCGTGGCGCGATGATCGGCGGCTGGCTGGGCCTGGTCAGTGCGGTTGGCCTGATGATCCTTGGCCCGACCATCTGGGTCTCGATCCTGCACCATGAGAAAGCGATCTTCCCGTACGAATACCCGGCGCTGTTCTCGATGATCATTGCCTTCGTCGGCATCTGGTTCTTCTCCATCACCGACAAGTCGGCGGCGGCAGAGAAGGAGCGTGCGCTGTACTTCCCGCAGTTTGTGCGTTCTCAGACTGGCCTGGGGGCGAGTGGGGCGGTGTCTCACTAAGGTCGTAGCTGGATAGGGAAATGCCCCGGTCGAAAGGCCGGGGTATTTTTTTGTCTGGGTTCTGCGTTATGGGTACTCGCGTCATCGGGGGCAAGCCCCCTCCCACATTTGACTGTATTCACAAATAGACATGTTTGAACCGCGCCCGGTGTGGGAGGGGGGGGGCTTGCCCCCGATTGCGGTCGACCAGTTGTCACAAACAAAAACGGCCTCCACTAGCAGGCCGTTGAAAAAGGCCGGACTGAATTAGATTCTGGCAAACTCCCAGTCATGTTCCTCAATGTCAGCGGAAGACCGAGCCGATGCGTGGACCCGATCTCAAGCAAAACGACCTGTTCAGCTACACGACGCTGGAGCAGCGTATCCCCAAGGATCACCCGCTACGCCCGCTGCGCGAGCTGGTTGATGCGATCCTGGTGTCGATGGACTCTGATTTCGAGGTTTTGTATTCCTCGCTGGGACGCGCCTCGATTCCACCAGAGCGGCTACTGCGGGCTTCATTGCTGCAGGTGATCTACACCGTGCGTTCCGAGCGGCAATTGGTCGAGCAGATCGATTTTAATCTGCTTTTTCGCTGGTTCGTCGGCCTGTCGATGGACGAACGGGTGTGGGATCACTCGACCTTCAGTCAAAACCGTGACCGCCTGTTTAACCAGGATATTGCGCGCCTGTTCTTCCAGCGCATCAAGTCGCTGGCCCAATGGTCGCAGTACGCCAGCGATGAGCATTTCAGTGTGGATGGCACACTGATCGATGCCTGGGCTTCGCATAAGTCCTTCGTCAAAAAAGACGATGGCGAGAAGCCGGGCGATGAGCCTCCAGAGGACGGCCCTCGCAACAACTATCTCGATTTCAAGGGTGAGAAACGCGGCAACAAGACTCACCAATCGACTACCGATCCCCAAGCGCGGCTGGCCCGCAAGAGTCCGGCCGATGGCAGTCGCCTGGCCCATATGGCCCACACTCTGATGGAAAACCGTAACGGGTTGATCGTGGATGTGGAATGCACCGAGTTCAATGGACACGCCGAAGTGGGTGCAGCCTTGAAGATGCTTGAACGCACGGCCAAACCTGGCAGCACCGTGGGCGCGGACAAAAGCTACGACCAGAAATTTTTTGTCCAAATGGTGCGTGATTTGAAGGTGACGCCGCATGTCTCGAGGAAGGCCATCAAGAGCGCAATCGATGGCCGTACGACCCGTCATCCGGGTTACGGCATCAGCATGAAAATACGAAAAAGAATCGAGGAAGGATTTGGCTGGCTAAAGACCGTGGGTGGTCTGCGCAAGACCAAGCTGATCGGCCGCGAAAAGCTCAGCGCCCAGTTGCTGCTGGGCTTTTCGGTGTACAACTTGATCCGTTTGGGGAGCTTGTCGGGCTGGTGGCGTGGGTCGCATGTTTAGGCGAGGTACGCCCAGAAATCGTCCACAGGCAAATATTTGCGCTGGAATTGGCAAAACACCCGCTGATTGAGGCGGGATAAAGGTCGACGCCAGGCTTGAGAGGCTGAAAAATCTCAAGCTTGGCGGGTTGGGGGAGATAGGACTGAATTTTTCAACGGCCTGCTAGGGGAGGCCGTTTTCAGTGCAACTAAGCGATGCTTACTTGCGATCTTCCAGCTTGGTGATGTCACGCGACTCGTAGCCGGTGTACAGCTGGCGCGGGCGGCCAATCTTGTACGGGCTGGAGAGCATTTCTTTCCAGTGGGAGATCCAGCCGACGGTCCGCGCCAGGGCGAAGATCACGGTGAACATGCTGGTTGGAATGCCGATCGCCTTGAGGATGATCCCCGAGTAGAAGTCGACGTTCGGGTACAGCGAGCGTTCAATGAAGTACGGGTCGGTCAGGGCGATCTCTTCCAGGCGCATGGCCAGTTCGAGTTGCGGATCGTTCTTGATGCCCAGTTCCTTCAACACTTCGTCGCAGGTCTGCTTCATCACGGTGGCACGCGGGTCGCGGTTCTTGTAGACCCGGTGACCAAAGCCCATCAACTTGAACGGATCGTTCTTGTCCTTGGCCTTGGCGATGAATTTGTCGATGTTCGAGACATCGCCGATTTCATCGAGCATGGTCAATACGGCTTCGTTCGCACCGCCGTGGGCAGGGCCCCACAGTGCGGCGATGCCGGCGGCGATACAGGCAAACGGGTTGGCACCCGAAGAGCCGGCCAGACGTACGGTCGAGGTGGAGGCGTTCTGCTCGTGGTCGGCGTGGAGGATGAAGATCCGGTCCATGGCCTTGGCGAGTGTCGGGCTGATCGGTTTGATCTCGCACGGCGTGTTGAACATCATGTGCAGGAAGTTTTCCGCATACGTCAGGTCGTTGCGCGGGTACATCATGGGTTGGCCCATGGAGTACTTGTACACCATCGCGGCCAGGGTCGGCATCTTGGCAACCAGGCGGATCGCGGAGATTTCGCGATGCTGCGGGTTATTGATGTCGAGGGAGTCGTGATAGAAGGCCGACAGGGCGCCGACCACGCCGCACATGACGGCCATCGGGTGGGCGTCGCGACGGAAGCCGTTGAAGAAGGTTTTCAACTGCTCGTGAACCATGGTGTGGTTCTTCACGGTACTGACGAACTGGGCTTTCTGCTCGGCTGTTGGCAGTTCGCCATTTAGCAGCAGGTAGCAGGTTTCCAGGTAGTCCGACTTCTCGGCCAGTTGCTCGATCGGGTAGCCGCGATGCAGCAAAATGCCATTATCGCCATCGATATAGGTGATCTTCGACTCGCAAGAGGCGGTCGACATGAAGCCTGGGTCGAATGTGAAACGGCCCGTGGCCGTCAGGCCCCGTACGTCGATAACATCGGGACCAACGGTGCCGGTTAAAATGGGCAGCTCGACGGGGGCTGCGCCCTCGATGATCAACTGCGCTTTTTTGTCAGCCATGTGGCCTCCTATTTATGCTTCAAATCATCAGACAGACCCCCCACGCAGGGCCCGCACCACTATATTGATATAAATCCAGATGTCAATTTGCCTAAAGTCTTGCACCAGAAGGCTTTAACCGTACTTTTTCCTCGAAATTGCCTGCCATTTACGCCTTTTATTCCCCCAGCGCAATCCGCTATTAGGGTGAGGAGTGCGCGTTGTCATTAGTAACCTAACTGTCTATACTCGGCCACCGACCGCCAAGGGCTTTTGGGCTTGCTTTCATTGGGGGTCGCACTCCCTGGGTGGTGCTTACCTGACCAGTCGCACTCCCCAACAACTTTGCCCTGATTGTTAGGGGCTCTTCAGTGTGAAAAAAAGCCGTGAATAGCCAACGACCTGTAAACCTAGACCTAAGGACCATCAAACTCCCCATCACCGGCGTTACGTCGTTCCTGCACCGTGTTTCCGGCATCATCCTGTTCCTGGGCTTGGGCATCATGCTTTATGCATTGAGCAAATCCCTGGGTTCCGAGGAAGGATACGCCGAGGTGAAGGCATGCTTGACCAGCCCGCTGGCCAAGTTCGTAGCATGGGGCCTCCTGTCCGCTCTGCTGTATCACCTGGTAGCCGGTGTGCGCCACTTGATCATGGACATGGGCATCGGTGAGACGCTGGAAGGCGGCCGCCTGGGCTCGAAAATCATCATCGCCATTTCCGTGGTGCTGATCGTTCTGGCAGGAGTTTGGATATGGTAACCAGCGTTACGAATCTGTCGCGTTCGGGCCTCTATGACTGGATGGCACAGCGTGTGTCTGCGGTCGTTCTCGCGGCTTATTTCATTTTCCTGATCGGATACCTCGTCGCAAATCCGGGCATTGGCTATGAGCAATGGCACGGCCTGTTTTCCCACAATGCGATGCGAATCTTCAGTCTGCTGGCCCTTGTTGCCCTGGGCGCACACGCCTGGGTAGGCATGTGGACCATCGCGACCGACTACCTGACGCCGATGGCGCTGGGCAAGTCCGCGACTGCAGTACGTTTCCTCTTCCAGGCAGTCTGCGGCGTCGCGATGTTCGCTTACTTCGTCTGGGGTGTGCAGATTCTTTGGGGTATCTGATTCATGGCTAACATTCCAACTATTTCATTCGACGCCATCATTATTGGTGGCGGCGGCGCTGGCATGCGCGCTGCGCTGCAGCTGGCCCAGGGCGGTCACAAGACTGCCGTGATCACCAAGGTGTTCCCGACCCGTTCCCACACTGTATCGGCCCAGGGTGGCATCACCTGCGCCATCGCCTCCGCCGACCCGAACGATGACTGGCGCTGGCACATGTACGATACCGTCAAGGGTTCCGACTACATCGGTGACCAGGACGCGATCGAATACATGTGTCAGGAAGGCCCGGCTGCAGTGTTCGAGCTGGACCACATGGGTCTGCCGTTCTCCCGTACCGAGCAAGGCCGTATCTACCAGCGTCCGTTCGGCGGCCAGTCGAAGGATTACGGCAAAGGCGGGCAGGCTGCCCGTACCTGCGCCGCGTCCGACCGTACCGGTCACGCGCTGCTGCACACCCTTTACCAGGGCAACCTGAAAGCCGGTACCACGTTCCTGAACGAGTACTACGCCGTTGATCTGGTCAAGAACGCACAAGGCGAGTTCGTCGGTGTGATCGCGATCTGCATCGAAACCGGTGAAACCACCTACATCCGCGCCAAGGCTACCGTGCTGGCGACCGGCGGTGCAGGTCGTATCTACGCGTCCACCACCAATGCCCTGATCAACACCGGTGACGGCGTCGGCATGGCACTGCGTGCGGGCGTGCCGGTACAAGACATCGAAATGTGGCAGTTCCACCCGACCGGTATCGCCGGCGCCGGCGTACTGGTGACCGAAGGTTGCCGTGGTGAAGGTGGCTACCTGATCAACAAGCACGGCGAGCGTTTCATGGAGCGTTATGCGCCGAACGCGAAAGACCTTGCTGGTCGTGACGTTGTGGCCCGTTCGATGGTTAAAGAGATCATCGCCGGCAACGGCTGTGGCCCGAATGGCGACCACGTACTGCTGAAACTCGATCACCTGGGCGAAGAAGTACTGCACAGCCGCCTGCCAGGTATCTGCGAGCTGTCCAAGACCTTTGCTCACGTTGACCCGGTGGTTGCTCCGGTTCCGGTTGTTCCGACTTGCCACTATATGATGGGCGGCGTGCCGACCAACATCCATGGCCAGGCGATCACCCAGAATGCCGAAGGCGAGGACGAGATCATCCACGGTCTGTTCGCCGTAGGCGAAGTGGCGTGCGTATCGGTGCACGGTGCCAACCGCCTGGGTGGCAACTCGCTGCTCGACCTGGTGGTCTTCGGCCGTGCTGCCGGCCTGCACCTGGAAAAAGCGCTGACCGACGGCATCGAATACGATGACGCGACCGACGCCAACATCGAGGCTGCCCTGGCACGCCTGAACGCGCTGAACGAGCGTACCGATGGCGAAGACGTGGCAACCCTGCGTCGTGAGCTGCAAAGCTGCATGCAGAACTACTTCGGTGTATTCCGTACCGGCGAATACATGCAGAAGGGTATTGCCCAGCTGGCCGATCTGCGCAAGCGCATCGCCAACGTCAAGATCAACGATAAGAGCCAGGCGTTCAACACTGCTCGTATCGAAGCCCTTGAACTGCAGAACCTGCTGGAAGTGGCCGAAGCGACTGCCATCGCTGCCGAGGTTCGCAAGGAATCCCGTGGTGCCCACGCCCGTGAAGACTTTGAAGATCGCGACGACGAAAACTGGTTGTGCCACACCCTGTACTTCCCGGGTGACAAGCGCGTAACCAAGCGTGCCGTGAACTTCTCGCCGAAGACGGTTCCGACGTTTGAACCGAAGATTCGGACTTACTAAGGGTGGCTGCCATGTTGAAAGTCAGTGTTTATCGCTACAACCCTGATCAGGACGCCGCGCCGTTCATGCAGGAATTCCAGGTCGATACCGGTGGTAAAGACCTGATGGTGCTGGATGTACTGGCACTGATCAAAGAGCAGGACGAAGGTTTCTCCTATCGTCGCTCTTGCCGTGAAGGTGTATGCGGTTCCGACGGCATGAACATCAACGGCAAAAACGGCCTGGCGTGCATCACGCCGCTGTCCGCCGTGGTCAAAGGCAACAAGCTGATCGTTCGTCCTCTGCCAGGTTTGCCGGTTATCCGTGACCTGGTCGTCGATATGAGCATCTTCTACAAGCAATACGAGAAAGTTAAGCCGTTCCTGCAGAACGACACGCCGGCTCCGGCCATCGAGCGTCTGCAGTCCCCGGAAGAGCGTGAGAAGCTCGACGGTCTGTACGAGTGCATCCTGTGCGCTTGCTGCTCGACGTCGTGCCCGTCCTTCTGGTGGAACCCGGACAAGTTCCTGGGTCCAGCTGCCCTGCTGCAAGCGTACCGCTTCCTGGCAGACAGCCGTGACACCAAGACGTCCGAGCGTCTGGCTTCGCTGGATGACCCGTTCAGCGTATTCCGCTGCCGCGGGATCATGAACTGCGTCAACGTATGTCCCAAAGGCCTGAACCCGACTAAGGCCATTGGTCACATCCGTAACATGCTGCTGCAGAGCGGCGTGTAACTGACGTTGTAGTAAAAGCAGGACCGTTGTGCCCGTAAATGCTACGGCGCAGGCTTCAACCGGCGCCGTAGTTTTAACTTGAGCAGCGACTTACAAAGCCGCGGCTCTTATTTTGAAGAAATGAGACAAGCAGGGGCATTCGGGTTGGTACCCGAACTATCAGCGTGATCCTAAGTGGCTTGTTTTGGTCGCTGCACTTGGCCTTTTGCAAGCAAACTCGGTGTTTTCGCCGGTGGTGTCCCCAAATCGAGGGTGACCAAGCATGCAAGAAAGCGTGATGCAGCGCATGTGGAACAGCGGCTATCTTTCAGGTGGTAACGCTGCCTATGTGGAAGAGCTTTATGAGCTCTACCTGCACGACCCTAACGCTGTGCCAGAAGAATGGCGCACCAAATTTCAGACGTTGTCTTCAGACGGCAACGCTGCCACCGATGTATCGCACGCAACAATTCGCGATCAGTTTGTGCTGCTGGCAAAGAACCAGCGCCGCGCCCAACCGGTTTCCGCCGGCAGCGTGAGCAGTGAGCACGAGAAGAAGCAAGTTGAAGTATTGCGACTGATCCAGGCCTACCGGATGCGCGGCCACCAGGCGGCCCAGCTTGACCCGCTGGGGCTCTGGCAGCGTCCTGCACCTGCTGACCTGTCGATCAATCATTACGGCTTGACCAATGCCGATCTTGATACGACCTTCCGTGCCGGCGACCTGTTCATCGGCAAAGAGGAAGCGAGCCTACGCGAAATTCACGAAGCGTTGCAGCAGACATATTGCCGCACCATTGGCGCTGAGTTCACGCACATCACCGATTCCGAGCAACGCCACTGGTTCCAGCATCGCCTGGAAGGTGTGCGTGGCCGTCCGGTGCTGTCCGCCGACGTACGCAGCCACCTGCTCGAGCGCGTCACCGCTGCCGAAGGCCTGGAAAAATACCTGGGTACCAAATACCCGGGCACCAAGCGTTTCGGCCTGGAAGGCGGCGAAAGCCTGATCCCGATGCTCGACGAGCTGATCCAGCGTTCCGGTTCCTACGGCACCAAGGAAATCGTGATCGGCATGGCCCACCGTGGTCGCCTGAACGTGTTGGTCAACACTTTCGGCAAGAACCCGCGTGAGCTGTTCGACGAGTTCGAAGGCAAGAAGAAAGTTGAACTGGGTTCCGGTGACGTTAAATACCACCAGGGCTTCTCGTCCAACGTGATGACCACCGGCGGTGAAGTTCACCTGGCCATGGCCTTCAACCCATCCCACCTGGAAATCGTTTCTCCAGTGGTCGAGGGTTCGGTGCGTGCTCGCCAGGATCGTCGTAACGACACCACCGGTGAAAAGGTCCTGCCGATTTCCATCCACGGTGACGCGGCATTCGCCGGTCAAGGCGTGGTCCTGGAAACCTTCCAGATGTCGCAGACCCGCGGCTTCAAGACCGGCGGCACCGTTCACATCGTCATCAACAACCAGGTTGGCTTCACCATCAGCAACCCGCTGGATGCACGCTCTACCGAGTACGCCACCGACGTTGCCAAGATGATCCAGGCACCGATCCTCCATGTGAATGGCGATGATCCGGAAGCCGTGCTGTTCGTGACCCAGCTGGCTGTCGACTATCGCATGCAGTTCAAGCGTGACGTGGTGATCGACCTGGTCTGCTACCGCCGTCGCGGTCACAACGAAGCCGACGAACCAAGCGGCACCCAGCCGTTGATGTACCAGCAGATCACCAAGCAGCGCACCACCCGTGAGCTGTACGCCGAAAGCCTGACCAAGGCCGGCGTGGTTGACGATGCACGTGTTCAGGCGAAGATCGATGAATACCGCAACGCGCTGGACAACGGTCTGCACGTAGTGAAAAGCCTGGTCAAAGAGCCGAACAAAGAGCTGTTCGTCGACTGGCGTCCGTACCTGGGTCACACCTGGACCGCGCGTCACGACACCTCGTTCGATCTGAAAACCCTGCAGGAACTGTCGGCCAAGCTGCTGGAAATCCCGGAAGGCTTCGTGGTTCAGCGCCAGGTGGCGAAGATCTACGAAGACCGTCAGAAGATGCAAGCCGGCGGCCTGCCAATCAACTGGGGTTACGCCGAAACCATGGCGTACGCGACCCTGGCGTTCGAAGGTCACCCGATCCGCATGACCGGCCAGGACATCGGCCGTGGTACGTTCTCGCACCGTCACGCAGTTCTGCACAACCAGAAAGACGCTGGCACCTATGTGCCGCTCAAGCACCTGTACGAAGGCCAGCCACGTTTCGACCTGTACGACTCGTTCCTGTCCGAAGAGGCCGTACTGGCGTTCGAATACGGTTACTCGACCACCACGCCGAACGCGCTGGTGATCTGGGAAGCCCAGTTCGGCGACTTCGCCAACGGTGCCCAAGTGGTTATCGACCAGTTCATCACCAGCGGCGAGCACAAGTGGGGTCGCCTGTGCGGTCTGACCATGCTGCTGCCACACGGTTATGAAGGCCAGGGTCCTGAGCACTCCTCGGCCCGTCTGGAGCGTTACCTGCAGTTGTGCGCCGAGCACAACATCCAGGTGTGCGTGCCGACGACTCCGGCCCAGATCTACCACTTGCTGCGTCGCCAGGTGATCCGCCCACTGCGCAAGCCGCTGGTAGTGCTGACACCGAAGTCGCTGCTGCGTCATAAATTGGCCATCTCGACCCTGGAAGATCTGGCTGATGGTTCGTTCCAGACCGTTATTCCAGAAATCGACACGCTGGACGCGGCCAAGGTGACTCGCCTGGTCCTGTGCAGCGGCAAGGTCTACTACGACCTGCTGGAAAAACGTCGTGCCGAAGGCCGCGAAGACATCGCCATCGTGCGTATCGAGCAGCTTTACCCGTTCCCGGAAGACGACCTGATGGAGGCCATCGCGCCTTACACCAACCTCACCAACGTGGTGTGGTGCCAGGAAGAACCGATGAACCAGGGCGCGTGGTACAGCAGCCAGCATCACCTGCGTCGCAGCATCGGCAACCACAACAAGGCCCTGGGCCTGGAATATGCCGGCCGTGATGCTTCCGCTGCACCTGCGTGTGGTTATGCGTCGATGCACGCCGAGCAGCAGGAAAAACTGCTGCAAGATGCTTTCACTGTTTAACGCCTTCGCGCTGACTGAAACCGAATTTTAAGGACCCACAGATAATGGCTATCGAAATCAAAGCCCCGTCATTCCCGGAATCGGTTGCCGATGGCACCGTTGCCACCTGGCACAAGAAACCAGGCGACGCTGTAAAGCGTGACGACCTGATCGTCGACATCGAAACCGACAAAGTCGTGCTGGAAGTGTTGGCCGAAGCTGACGGCGTGCTGGGCGCAATCGTTGCCGAAGAAGGCGCTACCGTTCTTTCGAACCAGGTACTGGGCTCGATTGAAGAGGGCAGTGCTGCTGCCGCGGCGCCTGCTGCTGCACCGGCCGCCGCCGCTGCTCCTGCTGCCGCTCCGGCCGCTGGTGCTGAAGACCCGATCGCTGCTCCGGCTGCCCGTCAGCTGGCTGAAGAGAACGGTATCAACCTGGCTTCCATCAAAGGCACCGGCAAAGACGGCCGCGTGACCAAGGAAGACGTGGTTGCTGCGGTTGAAGCCAAGAAAAACGCTCCGGCTGCCGCACCTGCCAAGGCTGCTGCCCCGGCTGCCGCTGCGCCTGTGTTCGCCGCCGGCGACCGCACCGAGAAGCGCGTACCGATGACCCGCGTACGTGCCACCGTGGCCAAGCGTCTGGTTGAAGCCCAGTCGAACATGGCGATGCTGACCACCTTCAACGAAGTCGACATGACCGAAGTCATGGCCCTGCGTTCGAAGTACAAGGATCTGTTCGAGAAGTCCCACAACGGCGTGCGCCTGGGCTTCATGTCCTTCTTCGTGAAAGCGGCCACCGAAGCGCTGAAACGCTTCCCGGCAGTCAACGCTTCCATCGACGGCAACGACATCGTTTACCATGGCTACGCAGACGTCGGCGTTGCCGTGTCCAGCGACCGTGGCCTGGTGGTTCCTGTACTGCGTAACGCCGAGCTGATGAGCCTGGCTGAAATCGAAGGCGGCATCGCCACTTTCGGCAAGAAAGCCCGTGACGGCAAGCTGACCATCGACGAGATGACCGGCGGTACCTTCACCATCACCAACGGTGGTACCTTCGGTTCGATGATGTCGACCCCGATCGTCAACCCGCCACAAGCCGCGATCCTGGGCATGCACAACATCATCCAGCGTCCTATGGCCATCAACGGCCAGGTCGTGATCCGCCCGATGATGTACCTGGCGCTGTCTTACGATCACCGCCTGATCGATGGTAAAGAAGCCGTGACTTTCCTGGTGACCATCAAGAACCTGCTGGAAGACCCAGCTCGTCTGTTGCTGGATATCTGATTGAAGCAGCTGCAAGTTGCGGGCTACAAGCTGTAAGAAAAAGCAGCTTGGCTTGCAGCTTGCGGCTAAAAGCTTGTCGCAAATAGAGGATCTATTTTCATGACACAGAAATTTGACGTCGTAGTGATTGGTGCAGGTCCTGGCGGCTACGTAGCCGCTATCAAGGCCGCACAACTGGGCCTCTCGACTGCTTGCATCGAAAAATACACCGACAAGGAAGGCAAACTGGCACTGGGCGGTACTTGCCTGAACGTCGGTTGCATTCCTTCCAAGGCGCTGCTGGACAGCTCCTGGAAATTCCACGAAGCCCAGGACGGCTTTGCGATCCACGGTATCAACCACGCTGGCGTGACCATGGACGTACCTGCGATGGTCGGCCGTAAAGCCAACATCGTTAAGGGCCTGACTTCCGGCGTTGCCACCTTGTTCAAGGCCAACGGCGTGACTTCCCTGCAAGGCCACGGCAAACTGCTGGCCGGCAAGAAAGTTGAAATCACCAAGCCAGACGGCTCGGTTGAAGTCATCGAAGCCGAAAACGTGATCCTGGCCCCAGGTTCGCGCCCAATCGACATTCCACCGGCTCCAGTCGACAACAACGTGATCGTTGATTCGACCGGCGCCCTGGAATTCCAGGCTGTGCCTAAGCGCCTGGGCGTGATCGGCGCTGGCGTGATCGGCCTGGAACTGGGTTCGGTCTGGTCTCGCCTGGGTGCTGAAGTGACCGTGCTGGAAGCCCTGGACACGTTCCTGCTGGCTGCTGACACTGCCGTTTCCAAGGAAGCGCTGAAAACCCTGACCAAACAAGGTCTGGACATCAAGCTGGGCGCTCGCGTCACCGGCTCGAAAGTCAACGGCGAAGAAGTTGTCGTCAACTACACCGACAAGGATGGCGAAAAAACCATCACTTTCGACAAGCTGATCGTAGCCGTTGGTCGCCGTCCAGTGACCACCGACCTGCTGGCCGCTGACAGTGGCGTGACCCTCGACGAGCGCGGCTACGTGCACGTTGACGATCACTGCGCGACCACCGTGCCTGGCGTGTACGCCATCGGTGACGTGGTTCGCGGCATGATGCTGGCGCACAAGGCTTCCGAAGAAGGCATCATGGTTGTCGAGCGCATCAAGGGTCACAAAACCCAGATGAACTACGACCTGATTCCATCGGTTATCTACACCCACCCGGAAATTGCATGGGTCGGCAAGAACGAACAGCAGTTGAAAGCTGAAGGCGTTGAAGTTAACGTCGGCACCTTCCCGTTTGCCGCTTCTGGCCGTGCCATGGCAGCCAACGACACCGGTGGTTTTGTCAAAGTCATCGCTGATGCCAAGACTGACCGCGTATTGGGCGTCCACGTGATTGGCCCGAGCGCTGCAGAACTGGTTCAGCAAGGCGCGATCGGTATGGAATTCGGCACGAGTGCCGAGGACCTGGGCATGATGGTCTTCTCCCATCCGACCCTGTCCGAAGCGTTGCACGAAGCTGCGTTGGCAGTGAATGGCGGCGCCATCCACATCGCCAACCGCAAGAAGCGCTAAGCGAGATAATAAGAAACCACGGCGGAGTTGCCCGTCGTGAGCCTTGCGCGCAAGACTCACCGCGGAATATCCGCTGGACGCAGCCTTGCGCAGCTTTACGGGCCTTGAGCCCCGCAAGTTGCGCAAGCAGCAGTCACAGGTGGCGCGGCACTCATAATGAGCGCAGCGCCGAATGCGCAGTACCTAACGAAGACGGTAAAAAGCATGAATCTTCACGAGTATCAGGGTAAGCAGCTGTTCGCTGAATACGGCCTGCCAGTTTCCAAGGGCTACGCAGTAGACACCCCGGAAGCAGCAGCAGAAGCTTGCGACAAAATCGGCGGCAGCGAGTGGGTTGTCAAAGCCCAGGTCCACGCCGGTGGTCGCGGTAAAGCGGGCGGCGTTAAGCTGGTTCGCAGCAAAGAAGACGCCAAGGCCTTCGCACAGCAGTGGCTGGGCAAGCGTCTGGTGACTTACCAGACTGATGCCAATGGCCAGCCAGTCACCAAGATCCTGGTTGAATCGTGCACTGATATCGCTAAAGAGCTGTACCTGGGCGCTGTCGTTGACCGTTCGAGCCGTCGCATCGTGTTCATGGCTTCCACCGAAGGTGGCGTGGACATCGAGAAGATCGCTCACGAAACCCCAGAAAAAATTCTGAAAGCTACTATCGACCCACTGGTTGGCGCTCAGCCATTCCAGGGTCGTGAGCTGGCTTTCCAGCTGGGCCTGGAAGGCAAGCAAGTTGCCCAGTTCGCCAAGATCTTCGTGGGTCTGGCCAAACTGTTCCAGGATCACGATCTGGCCCTGCTGGAAGTGAACCCGCTGGTGATCAAGGCTGACGGCGATCTGCACTGCCTGGACGCCAAGATCAACATCGACGCCAACGCCATGTACCGTCAGCCTAAGCTGAAGACTTTCCACGATCCGTCGCAAGACGATCCGCGCGAAGCGCACGCTGCCAAGTTCGAACTGAACTACGTAGCGCTGGAAGGCAACATCGGCTGCATGGTCAACGGTGCGGGCCTGGCCATGGGTACCATGGACATCGTCAACCTGCATGGCGGCAAACCAGCCAACTTCCTCGACGTGGGCGGTGGTGCTACCAAAGAACGCGTGACCGAAGCCTTCAAGATCATCCTGTCCGACTCCAACGTCGCAGCAGTACTGGTCAACATCTTCGGCGGCATCGTTCGTTGCGACATGATTGCCGAAGGCATCATCGGTGCAGTGAAAGAAGTCGGCGTTAAAATCCCGGTTGTTGTTCGCCTTGAAGGTAACAACGCTGAACTGGGCGCTAAAGTACTGGCAGAAAGCGGTTTGAACATCATCGCGGCTACCAGCCTGACCGACGCTGCTCAACAAGTTGTCAAAGCTGCGGAGGGCAAATAATGAGCGTCCTGATCAATAAAGACACCAAAGTTATCTGCCAGGGTATTACCGGTTCGCAAGGTAGTTTCCACACCCAGCAAGCCATCGAATACGGCACCAAGATGGTTGGCGGCGTAACTCCGGGCAAAGGCGGCACCGAGCACCTGGGCCTGCCAGTGTTCAACACCGTGAAAGACGCTGTAGCTGCCACTGGCGCCACCGCCAGCGTGATCTACGTTCCAGCTCCTTTCTGCAAGGACTCCATCCTGGAAGCGGCATTCGGCGGCATCAAGCTGATCGTCTGCATCACCGAAGGCATTCCTACCCTGGACATGCTGGACGCTAAAGTTAAGTGCGACGAGCTGGGCGTAGTCCTGATCGGCCCTAACTGCCCAGGCGTGATCACTCCAGGCGAATGCAAGATCGGCATCATGCCAGGTCACATTCACTTGCCAGGTAAAGTCGGTATCGTTTCCCGTTCCGGCACCCTGACCTACGAAGCTGTTAAGCAAACTACTGACGCCGGTTTCGGTCAGTCGACTTGCGTCGGCATCGGCGGTGACCCGATCCCAGGCTCCAACTTCATCGACATCCTGAAGCTGTTCCAGGAAGACCCGAAGACCGAAGCGATCGTGATGATCGGTGAGATCGGCGGTTCGGCTGAAGAAGAAGCGGCTGCCTACATCAAGGCCCACGTAACCAAGCCGGTTGTTTCCTACATCGCTGGTGTGACTGCCCCTGCGGGCAAGCGCATGGGCCATGCTGGCGCAATCATCTCTGGCGGCAAAGGCACTGCAGACGAGAAATTCGCTGCGCTGCAAGACGCAGGCGTTAAAACCGTGCGTTCGCTGGCAGACATCGGCAAGGCCCTGGCCGAGCTGACCGGTTGGGCTGTCAAGTAAGCCTCGCGCTTAGCTGACGCTTCCCCCACACAAAGGTCACCTTCGGGTGGCCTTTGTGCTTTCCGGGGTTTAATAAAGATCAAAATGTGGGAGGGGGCTTGCCCCCGATTGCAGTGGGTCCGTCAATAAATACAGTGACTGACACGCCGCCATCGGGAGCAAGCCCCCTCCCACATTTGCCTGTATTGCCAAATTAGGTATGAAAATGCGACATGCAGATGTCGCTTATCGGACAGTCCGCCCCGCAACAGTGCGTTCGTCAGCCAATTTCTGTACCCTAGCCGCCTCTTTATGCGTGCGCATCCCAAAAGGAAGCCCCGCGCTAGACCGGTCGGCTCCCATAAGGGCCGGCAGTATTTCCCTCATCCATAGGGAATCCCTCTCTAAATTCCGATTCAGTAGTGTGGTATTTCCTCAAATGAAAGTGTTGAAAAGCCAGGACATCCTGGCGCTGGGCTTTATGACCTTTGCCCTGTTCGTGGGCGCCGGCAACATCATCTTCCCGCCTATCGTTGGTTTGCAGTCCGGGCCTCACGTCTGGATGGCGGCGCTGGGCTTTCTGATCACCGCCGTGGGCTTGCCGGTGGTCACCGTGATCGCGCTGGCCAAGGTCGGTGGCGGCATGGACGCGTTGAGCAGCCCGATCGGCAAGATCGCCGGTGGCCTGCTGGCGGCGGCGGCGTATCTGGCGGTAGGGCCGCTGTTCGCTACCCCGCGTACCGCGACGGTGTCCTTCGAAGTGGGCCTGGCGCCGCTGACCGGCGAGAGCCCGCTGGCGCTGTTCCTCTACAGCTCGGTGTACTTCCTGGTGGTGTTCTTTGTCTCCCTGTACCCAGGTCGGCTGCTGGACACCGTGGGTCGCTTCCTGGCGCCGCTGAAGATCATCGCCCTGGCCATCCTCGGCATCGCCGCGTTTGCCTTGCCGGCCGGTGACGTGGGCGTCGCTACCCCGGAATATGTGGCCGCACCGTTTTCCCAAGGCTTTATCCAGGGTTACCTGACCATGGATACCCTGGGCGCGCTGGTGTTCGGCATCGTGATCGTCAACGCGATTCGCTCCCGTGGCGTCGAGTCGCCGAAGCTGATCACCCGTTACGCCATCATTGCGGGCCTGATTGCCGGCGTGGGCCTGGCCCTGGTGTACTTCAGCCTGTTCCGCCTGGGTTCGGGCAGCCATGCCGTGGCTGCCGGTGCCACAAACGGTGCTGCGGTGCTGCACGCCTATGTGCAACACACCTTTGGCTCCCTGGGCAGCGGCTTCCTGGCCGTGCTGATTTCCCTGGCGTGCCTGGTGACTGCGGTGGGCCTGACCTGTGCCTGCGCCGAGTACTTCAGCAAAATCCTGCCGCTGTCCTACAAGACCCTGGTGGTGATCCTGGCGCTGTTCTCGTTGTTCGTGTCGAACCTGGGCCTGACCAAGCTGATTGCCTTCTCGATCCCGGTGCTGACCGCGATCTACCCGCCGTGCATCGTGCTGGTGGCGCTGAGCTTCTGCAAAGACTTCTGGCAGGAGCAGGGCCGCATCGTTGGTCCGGTGATGCTGGTGTCGTTCATCTTTGGCTGCATCGATGCGCTCAAGGGCGCTGGCTTGGCGGGTTGGATGCCTTCGCCCCTGGCGAACCTGCCGTTGAGCGACCAGGGCCTGGCCTGGCTGGTGCCGTCGGTGATGACGCTGGTCGTGGCGTTCGGGGTTGATCGGATGCTCGGCAAGCGCAGCGAAGCTATCGCATAAACCCATGTTTCCCGCTGTACTGAAATGCCCCGTATCAATCGATATGGGGCTTTTTTTATGGGTGAACGGCAGTGTCTTTTTCTGTGCACTAACGTCGAACTGACGCAAAAGCGTTTCAGCCCTCTTTCTGCAAAGGACCCGCATGTCGTTCATCGAAACCAATCAGATCCACCTGCTTGCCGCCCTGTGGTTCGCCCTTTGCTGGGGTGGCTACACCCGATACGCCATTTGGAAGGCCCGCGACACGGCCTGCCTTGCCAGCGTGCTGCACCTGTACCGCGAAGACTGGATGCGCCGCATGCTGCTGCGCGACAACCGCATCGCCGACGCCAGTGTGATCGGCAACCTGGAGCGCAACGCTTCGTTCTTCGCCTCCAGCACGCTGATCATCCTCGCCGGCATTCTCACAGTGTTGGGTGCTTCAGAGCGGGCAGTGTCGTTGCTGGCGGACATACCGATGGTGCAACAGGCTTCCCAAGGTATGTCGGAGATCAAACTGCTGTGCCTGGCACTGGTGTTCGTCTATGCGTTCTTTACGTTCAGCTGGTGCATGCGCCAGTACAACTTCGCGGCGGTGCTGGTCGGCTCGGCGCCGATGATCGGCGAGCGGGATGTGTCGGAGCAGGAGCGCAAGGCATTTGCTCTACGTGCGGCGCGAGTCATCTCCATGGCGGCCAACCAGTTCAACTTTGGCCTGCGTTCTTATTACTTCGGCATGACCATGCTGGCGTGGTTTGTCAGTCCCTGGCTATTCATGTTGATGAGCGCTGGGGTGGTGTTGGTGCTGTATCGGCGGGAGTTTCATTCCGACGTGCTGCAAGTGATGGTGTTTACCCAGACGGACACACCGCCGTCGGAACCGGTTAAAGAAGCGGTTTGATCAACCCCTCAAGTAAAAAACACCAGACAAAGTAAAGCCCGCTATCTAAGCGGGCTTTCTTTTTGCAGCGAAGCTACTTCAAACCGCGGTCTCAAGAACCGGTAGCTGGTGCTGCTTCTTTTGCGGCGGCCTGGTTCGATTCAGCCTGAGCTTTGGCAGCTTCGGCGTTTTCTTTCGCAGCGTCGTTCACTTTATCCTGAGCCTTGGCCATATCTTTCTGAGCTTGCTCAGAATGGGCTGCGGCGTCTTGGGCTTTGTCTTCGGATTTCTTGTCGCAGGCAGCCAGACCGAGGGCAGCGGCCAGCATCATGGAAATAGCTAAAGTCTTGCGCATGGGTGTTTCTCCTTATTGAAGATATCTACTGGCCTTTCGAGCATGGCGCTTCGGCATTAGTTCCTTCTATTTGGTAGATATATAAATCGCTGACTTACAGGAACTTTTGCCCTGCCGCAGCTTCTGCGGATCAACACTAATAAGAGTCTGGAACGAATGACCGAAAATCCCCTGTTAGAGCGTGCGACGCGCTTTGTATCGGCCCTGCGCCACTGTCAGGTGCTGGGCATTACCGCTCATCAGGCCAGCGAGGAGGGCATCACGCTGATCATGCCTTATGCGCGCCATCTGGTCGGCGATCCCCAAACGGGTGTGATTCACGGTGGCGCGCTGACCTCCCTGATGGACACCGCCTGCGGCATGGCCACCCTGTGCGTATTGCCGGAATTCGAGGTTTGTCCGACCCTCGACCTGCGTGTCGACTACATGCATCCCGCTACCCCACACAAACCGGTGTACGGCTTCGCCCAATGCTACCGGGTGACCACCGACGTGATCTTCGCCCGTGGCTTCGCCTACCAGGATGACCCGCAGCAACCCATCGCCCATGTCGTCGGTACATTCATGCGCATGGGCAAACGGCTCAAGGGCACACAAGGACTGGGCAGCACGATCAAGGGAGAGCAGGCATGACGCACCGATTCAAGACCCGCCTGGAGCAGGCCCACGGGCGCGGTGATTACGCAGCGCTGCTCAACCTGATCCCCTACGCCAAGCTGATCGGCATCGAATGCACCCGGCTGGGGGATGAGCTGCTGTTTCGCCTGCCGGCCAACAAGGACAATATTGGTAACCCGATATTGCCGGCGCTGCACGGCGGGGTGATCGCAGGTTTCATGGAGCTGTCGGCGGCGCTGCACCTGCTGGTGTTCACGGGTTCGCCGGGCATCCCGAAAATCATCGACTTTTCCCTGGATTACCTGCGCGCCGGTCAATTTCGCGACACCTACGCCAAATGCCAGGTATGGCGCCAGGGCCGGCGGGTGGCGAACGTGGCGATCACCGCCTGGCAGAGTACGGCGGCAGAGCCCATGGCCACGGCCCGCGCGCATTTTAAGATCGAGGAACCAGGCCACCCTTGAAATCCTGCTCTTAGCCCCCAACTTTGATGACAACCCGCCGCCAACCCTCTAGGGCGCGGCCACTGCCATCCAATTGGAGTTTGATGACCATGAGTGTGGAAACTCAAAAGGAAACCCTGGGCTTCCAGACCGAGGTGAAGCAACTGCTGCACCTCATGATCCATTCGCTGTATT
Source organism: Pseudomonas allii (assembly GCF_055380095.1). Classification (NCBI taxonomy): domain Bacteria; kingdom Pseudomonadati; phylum Pseudomonadota; class Gammaproteobacteria; order Pseudomonadales; family Pseudomonadaceae; genus Pseudomonas; species Pseudomonas allii. The sequence continues at coordinate 1,996,555 of NZ_AP039450.1, forward strand.
CCAACAAGGAAATCTTCCTTCGCGAATTGATCTCGAACGCCTCTGACGCTGTCGACAAATTACGTTTCGAAGCCCTGTCCAAGCCTGAGTTGCTGGAAGGTGGCGCCGAACTGAAAATCCGCGTGAGCTTCGACAAGGACGCCAAGACCGTCACGATCGAAGACAACGGTATCGGCATGAGCCGTGACGATGCGATCGCCCACCTGGGCACCATCGCCAAGTCTGGCACCGCCGATTTCATGAAAAACCTCTCGGGCGACCAGAAGAAAGATTCGCACCTGATCGGTCAATTCGGCGTGGGCTTCTATTCGGCCTTTATCGTTGCCGACCAGGTTGAAGTGTTCAGCCGCCGTGCCGGCCTCGACGCCAGCGAAGGCGTGCACTGGTCCTCCAAAGGCGAGGGCGAATTCGAAATCGCCACCGTCGACAAGGCTGACCGTGGCACCCGTATCGTGCTGCACCTGAAATCCGGTGAAGACGAATTCGCCGATGGCTGGCGCCTGCGCAACATCGTCAAGAAATACTCCGACCACATCGCCCTGCCGATCGAGCTGCCGAAAGAACAAGCGGCCGTCGAAGGCGAAGAAGCGCCTGCCCAGGGATGGGAAGTGGTCAACCGCGCCAGCGCGCTGTGGACCCGTCCGCGTACCGAGATCAAGGACGAGGAATACCAGGAGTTCTACAAGCACATCGGTCATGACTACGAAAACCCGCTGAGCTGGAGCCACAATAAGGTCGAAGGCAAACTGGAATACAGCTCGCTGCTCTACGTGCCGGCCCGTGCTCCGTTTGACCTGTACCAGCGTGAAGCGCCGAAAGGCCTGAAGCTGTACGTACAGCGCGTTTTCGTGATGGATCAGGCGGAATCCTTCCTGCCGTTGTACCTGCGCTTCATCAAGGGTGTGGTCGACTCCAACGATTTGTCTCTGAACGTGTCGCGGGAAATCCTGCAGAAAGACCCGATCATCGACTCCATGAAGTCGGCGCTGACCAAGCGTGTACTCGACATGCTGGAAAAACTGGCGAAGAACGAGCCTGAGCAATACAAAGGCTTCTGGAAAAACTTCGGCCAAGTCATGAAAGAAGGCCCGGCAGAAGATTTCGCCAACAAGGAGAAAATCGCCGGTCTGCTGCGATTTGCTTCCACCCAGGGTGAAGACGGCGAGCAGGTCGTTTCCCTGGCCGAGTACCTGGCGCGTGCCAAGGAAGGTCAGGACAAGATCTACTACCTCACCGGCGAAACCTACGCGCAGGTCAAGAACAGCCCGCACCTGGAAGTCTTCCGCAAGAAAGGCATCGAAGTGCTGCTGCTGACCGACCGAATCGATGAGTGGCTGATGAGCTACCTCAACGAGTTCGACGGCAAGTCCTTCGTCGACGTGGCCCGTGGTGACCTGGACCTGGGTAACCTGGATTCCGAAGAAGAGAAGAAAGAAGCCGAAGAAGTCGCCAAGTCCAAAGAAGGCCTGGTTGAGCGGATCAAGGCGTCCCTGGGCGATGCTGTCAGCGAAGTGCGCGTGTCGCACCGCCTGACCGACTCCCCGGCGATCCTGGCCATCGGCGAGCAGGACCTGGGCATGCAGATGCGCCAGATCCTCGAAGCCAGCGGGCAGAAGGTTCCGGACTCCAAGCCGATCTTCGAATTCAACCCGGCTCACCCGCTGATCGAGAAACTCGATGGTGAGCAGAGCGAAGAGCGGTTTGGTGACCTGTCGCACATCCTCTTCGACCAGGCGGCCCTGGCCGCTGGTGACAGCCTGAAAGACCCGGCCGCCTATGTGCGCCGCCTGAACAAGCTGTTGGTTGAACTGTCGGTTTGACCCTGCTGTAGAAAAACCCGCTTCGGCGGGTTTTTTCGTTCTAACGCACCTCAACTGGAGTAAATGATGAGCCAAGTCACTGTACGTTCCGTGGTCTATCAGATTGATGGCCAGTCTTATGAAAGCCGCCTCGCGTTCGACGCCAATCATAAGGGCCCGTTGCCGGGGTTGTTGATGGCGCCGAACTGGATGGGGGTGAGTGCGGGTGCCGAAGAGATCGCCAAAAGTGTGGCCGGCAAGGGCTACGTGGTACTGATCGCCGACCTGTACGGGCAGACCGTACGCCCGTCGAATGGCGATGAAGCCGGCGCTGCGATGATGCCGTTGAAGAACGACAACCCGAAGCTGCTCAAACTCATGCAAGCGGCGTTTGAGCAACTGCAGGGTCAGGCCGAGGTGGATACCTCGAAGCTTGCGACCTTCGGCTTCTGTTTTGGCGGTTTCTGCTCGCTGGAGCTGGCACGTACCGGTGCACCGTTGAAGGCGGCCGTCTCGTTCCACGGCACCATCGACACCCAGAACCCGGACGGCGCCAAGCACATCAAGGGTTCAGTATTGGTCCTGCACGGTGCTTCCGACCCATTGGTGCCGAAGGCGCAACTGCCGGCATTCGAAGATGAAATGAACGCGGCCGGCGTGGATTGGCAATTGCTGAGCTATGGCGGCGCGGTACATTCCTTCACCGACCCCCATGCGAATGTGCCGGGCAAGATGATGTACGACGCCAAGACCGCCAAGCGCGCGTTCCAGTCGATGTACAACTTGCTGGATGAAGTGTTCAAGGGCTGATTCTTCAGCGCCTGTCCGGGCCTAATCGGGGGCAAGCCCCCTCCCACACTTGGATGCAATCACTGATCAAATGTGGGAGGGGGCTGGCCCTCGATGGCTATCTCACTGGCAACTCAATCCTTTCAGACTCCCCCGGCACCCTCGGCCAATCCCCTGCCGCCCAGCGCTGCCTGGCCTGCTCGATCACCGCCGGGTCACTCGCGACAAAATTCCAGTTGATCCGCCGCGGCCCATCCAGCGGCGCGCCGCCAAATACCACCAAGTGGCAATCGCTCTCGGCGAACAGCGTCATCTCCTGTCCGGCGGGCAAGACCACCAGGCTGTGGACTTCAAGCGTCTCGCCGTCCAACTGAGCGTCACCCTCCAGTACATACACCGCGCGTTCCTCATGCTCATCCGGAATCAGCAGGGTTGTGGCCGTTTGCATCTGCACCTCGGCATACAAGGTAGGCGACAGTACCGGCACCGGCGACTTGAGGCAGAACCCGTCACCTGCGATCAGTCGTATCTCTACACCCAGGTTGTCACTGACCGGCAGACTCGCCGCCGGGTGATGGCTGTAATGCCCCGGCCCCGTCTCGTGGTCTTTGGGTGAAGCCAACCATACTTGCAGCCCATGCAGGCTGAAACCACTGGCCTTGAGCGGCTCGGGTGTGCGTTCGACGTGGGCAATCGCGCTGCCGGCGGTCATCCAGCTCACATCACCCGCCTGCACCACCTGGTCCGAGCCCAGGCTGTCCTTGTGCTGCAATGCGCCCTCAAACAGATACGTGAGGGTCGACAGCCCGATATGCGGGTGTTGACGGATATTCATGCCGTGACCCGGCGCGTAGCGTGTCAGCAGCATATGGTCGAAAAACACAAAAGGCCCGACGCTGCGGCATTCCCGCGACGGCAGCGGGCGCAGGATCGGTTGGCCTTCGACGTCTTCGGGGCGAGGGCGGATCACGGTGAGGGTGGTCATGGTGCGTCCCAGTCTGAGCGGGTTGGATGCTGCTGAGCATAACCCGCTCCACGGGAGGTTGCCGCTATTGGCTGAAGGCGCCTTCCGACAATTTGGTGTCGATGCTGATCTCGGCGGTGGTCATCAGCTTGTGCACCGGGCAGCGATCCGCTACGCGGTGCAGTTCATCGCGCTGTTCGTCGGTGAGCACGCCCTTGAGCGTCAGCTTGACGTTGAGCGTGTATTTGCCCTTTTGCTCTTCGGCGGCGTCATGCGTGACCTCCACGGTAACGCCGGTGAGTGGGATGCCTTTTTTCTGGGCGTAGAGCTTGAGGGTCAGGGCTTTGCACGAGGCCAGGGCCGCGTCGAAATAGTCATGGGGGGAGGGCGCCGAATCGTCGCCGCCCAGGCTCTTGGGCAGGTCGGTGAACAACTCATGGTTGTTGATGTTGAGGCTATGGCGAAAGTTGTCCTGGTTCAGGGTGTTTACGGTAACAGGCATGGCAAACCTCACAGGGTGGCGGGATGAAGGTCATGCAGTTATAGAGCATGCTGGCACTTCGATGTTCCGCGTTTTTTGCCGGATGAACCCTGGCAAGGCGTCCAAGGTCTACCCGTATCAGCCCCTATCGAGGTGTTACCGTGCCCTGGACTCGCCTGACCCTTGCCCTGTTGCTCGCCGCCAGCAGCCTTGCCGTGCAAGCCCGCGACTATGCCTACAGCGATGCGCACCTGCATTACGTGGATTTCTTCCAGGAAACTGCAGGCATGGACAAGCTGCTCAAGGCCATGGCCGACAACCGCATCGAACATGTAATGATTTCCGGCATTCCGGTCGCGAAGAAATGGCACGAGGACGAACCCAAGCGCCCGCGCTACTACGCCGGTGACGACGCCGACGCCTATTGGTACAGCGCGACCGATGTGATCGTGGCCGCAGCGGTCAACAAACTGACCCCTGAGCAGCGCGAGCACTTTCATCCGTTTCTGTCCGGCTTCAACCCCAACGACAAGAACTCGGACGCCCATATCCAACGTATGCTCGATCTCAATCCAGGGCTGTGGCAGGGCATCGGTGAGGTCTTTACCCGTCATGACGACCTCACGGCCATCACCGCCGGCGATACACCACGGGCCAATAACGAAGCCATGACCCGCATTTATCACCTGGCGGCGGAAAATGATCTGCCGGTGATGCTGCACTCCAATATTACCTCCAAACGCGAGCGCAACCCGCTGTACCTGGCTGAAGTCGAAGAGCCACTGCGCAACCATCCGCACACCCGCTTTATCTGGGCCCATGCCGGCACCAGCAAGGAAATCCACCGTCACCAGGTGCAGATGGACTTTTTGCTGCCCACCTTGAGCCGCATGCTGGAGGCGTACCCCAACCTGTACATTGACCTGTCCTGGAGCATGCTTACGCCGTATTTGCTGGATGACTCGGGACGGCCACGTCCTGAGTGGGTAAAGCTGGTGGAGCGCTTCCCGGAGCGGTTCATGCTGGGCTCGGACGTCGTCGGGCGTTTCAACAAGCTAGGTAAGGAAATGCGTCGCTTCGAGCCTTTCCTCGATGCACTGCCTGAGGACGTTGCACACAAAGTGGCACGCGACAATTTCCTGGCCATCCTGCCTAAAGCCCATCGCGTTGGGGCGCCACGCTGATATCGCGTTTTGATCTTACGCAAACCCCAGATTGCGCCAATACCTTTCAAGAGCCAGCTGCAATTGGATGCAGCGCTGGTGATTGCCAGCGCATCGGAGCAGCAGACGTCGACAGGGGCGAACCAGACCAGTGCGGCGAGCCAGGAGTTGTCGCGGTTGGCGGTGGACCTGAACACCATGGTGGCGCGGTTTTCGGTGTAGGGCCGGGCGCCAAGGCGGCGCTTTCGGGGGCAAACCCCGTCCCACCTTTGATTTGTGAATGCATTCAAAATGTGGGAGGGGGCTTGCCCCCGATGAGGCCCTCCCAGCCACTAAAAATTCAGCCCATAAAAAAGCCCCGAACCAGTCGGGGCTTTTTCATGCGCTCAAGCTACAGGTCTTACTTACCCTGCCAGCGTTTCAGCACCAGGGTGGCGTTGGTGCCACCGAAGCCGAAGCTGTTGCTCATCACGGTGTCGATTTTTGCATTCTCGACGGTCTTGGTCAGGATTGGCATATCCGCCACAACCGGATCAATCTCGTCGATGTTGGCTGAGCCGGCCATGAAGTTGCCTTCCATCATCAGCAGGCAGTAGATCGCTTCGTGAACGCCGGCGGCGCCCAGGGAGTGACCGGACAGGCTCTTGGTGGAGCTGATGGCCGGAGCCTTGTCGCCGAATACCGCACGCACGCCTTCCATTTCCTTGGCATCGCCGACCGGAGTCGAGGTGCCGTGGGTGTTCAGGTAGTCGATTGGGGTGTCCACGGTGGACATGGCCATCTGCATGCAACGGATGGCGCCTTCACCGCTTGGGGCAACCATGTCGTAGCCGTCGGAGGTCGCGCCGTAGCCGACGATTTCCGCGTAGATCTTGGCGCCACGGGCCAGGGCGTGCTCCAGCTCCTCGACCACCACCATGCCGCCACCGCCGGCAATGACGAAACCGTCACGCTTGGCGTCGTAGGCGCGGGAGGCCTTTTCCGGGGTTTCGTTGTACTGGGTGGACAGTGCACCCATGGCGTCGAACAGGAACGACTGGCTCCAATGTTCTTCTTCACCGCCGCCGGCGAACACGATGTCTTGCTTGCCCAGCTGGATCTGCTCAACGGCAGTCCCGATGCAGTGAGCACTGGTGGCGCATGCGGAGGAGATCGAGTAGTTCACGCCCTTGATCTGGAACGGCGTGGCCAGGCAGGCCGAAACGGTGCTGCCCATGGTCCGTGTGACACGGTACGGGCCAACGCGCTTCACGCCTTTTTCGCGCAGGATGTCCAGCGCTTCCATCTGGTTGAGGGTCGATGCGCCGCCGGAGCCGGCGATCAGGCCGGTGCGTACATTCGATACCTGGTCTTCGCTCAGGCCGGAGTCGGCGATCGCGTCTTTCATCGCCAGGTAGGCGTAGGCGGCAGCGTGGCCGACGAAGCGATAGATCTTGCGATCGATCAGCTCTTCGAGGGGCAGGTCGATGGAGCCGGAAACCTGGCTACGCAGACCCATTTCGGCATATTCCGGGTTGAAGCGGATGCCAGGGCGACTTGCACGCAGGTTAGCGGTGACGGTCTCTTTGTCATTGCCCAGGCAAGAAACAATGCCCAGACCAGTGATAACGACGCGGCGCATGCGGATAACCCTTAAAAGTTGTCAGTGGAAGTGAATACGCCGACCCGAAGGCCTTCGGCAGTATAGATCTCGCGACCGTCGACGCTCACCGAACCATCGGCGATGGCCAGGTTCAGCTTGCCCTTGAGGACGCGCTTGATCTGAATGTTGTAGGTGACTTTCTTGGCGGTCGGCAGGACCTGGCCAAAGAACTTCACTTCGCCCGAACCCAGGGCGCGACCGCGACCCGGCAGGCCTTGCCAGCCCAGGAAGAAACCGACCAGCTGCCACATCGCGTCAAGGCCCAGGCAGCCCGGCATCACAGGGTCGCCTTCGAAATGGCAGGCGAAGAACCACAGGTCCGGGGTGATATCCAGCTCGGCGACCAATTCACCTTTGCCGTACTTGCCACCCTCTTCGCTGATATGGGTGATGCGATCCACCATCAGCATGTTCGGGGCGGGCAGTTGCGCGTTACCTGGGCCGAACAGCTCACCGCGACTGCAGCGCAGCAGGTCTTCCCGAGTAAAGGCGTTTTGTTTGGTCATGCGAGCTCCTCAATAATCCCATGCGGCAGGGTAGGGCAAATCTTCCCGAACCGAATGAAGCGTTCATGCCTCATGTCGGCAGCCTACACGTAGACTATTGCGTTGTAGTGAAAGTCACAGCGGCAAGGCACTGAATGTACACTTGTTCACTGAAATTTTAAACCGGGCCTGTTTATAGGCCCGTTCGGGTGCCTAAGACTGCCGCACTTTCGTCTTTCACGCCAGTCGGAGTTGGCTGATGGCGCGGCGCTATTGCACCCAGCGCTGCAGGATTTGCTGCAAATCCGTGCGTTTGAACGGCTTGGCCAGGTAATCGTTCATTCCGGCTGCCAGGCAGGCTTCACGGTCGCCCTGCAACGCGTTGGCAGTCAGGGCGATGATCGGCAGGTCGGCGCAGCCCGGCAGTTGGCGGATCTGCCGGGTGGCCTCGTAGCCGTCGATCAACGGCAGCCGGCAATCCATCAGGATCGCGGTGAAAATCAGGCTCTCGGCACTGCGGATCGCCTCGGCACCGTCGGTCGCCAGGCTCACTTCAAAGCCCAGGCTGCGCAACATGGCTTCGACCACGGTGCGGTTGACCGGGTTGTCCTCTACCAGCAATACATGGCGGCCATCGCCGGCGTTGGCTTTGCCGTCGGCGCCTTGCGCGATGGCCGGCACGCTCTGCTGGTCGATGGCCAGGGGGATTTCCAGGGTAAACACCGAGCCGCGGCCTTCTTCACTTTGCGCGCGCAGGGTGCCGCCCATGCGTTCGGCCAGGGTACGGGCGATGGGCAGGCCCAGGCCGGTGCCGCCGTAACGTCTTGAAATGGAACTGTCGGCCTGCTGGAACGCGTCGAACATCAACTCCAGGCGTTCGGTGGAAATCCCGATGCCGCTGTCGCGCACGGTGCAGGTGAACCACACCAGTTCATGGTCGAGGGTCTGCCAATGGGGTTCGACACTGACGCTGCCCTGCTCGGTGAACTTCAGCGCGTTGCCGATCAGGTTCACCAGGATCTGGCGGATTCTCGTCGGATCGCCCTGCACGCGCAAGGCGTCCAACCCTGGTGGAATCGACAGTTTCAATGCCAGCCCGCGCTGCTGTGCGCTGTGCTGGAATGCCTGGGCGCAGCTGTTGATCAGGTCCGCCAGGTTGAACGGAATATGCTCCAGCTCCAGGGCCGCGCGTTCGATGCGCGAGAAGTCGAGGATGTCGTTGATGACCTTGAGCAAGTGCTCGGTGGACTCGGAGGCCAGCGCCGCGTACTCGGTCTGCTCCTCGGTCATCTCGGTGGTTTCCAGTAGCTGCAACATGCCCAGCACGCCGTTCATGGGCGTGCGCAGCTCATGGCTCATCATCGCCAGGAAGTCCGACTTGGCGTTGTTGGCGCGCTCGGCCTCTTCGCGGGTCTGGATCAACTGGGCCATGGCCTGCTGCTGTTCGCGGCTGGCCTGGTTGAGGCCTTCGGCCAGGTTATTGATGTGTCGCGACAGGTCGCCCAGTTCCGAGTCGTCCACGATCGGCAACGGCGTCTTGTAGTCACCTTGCTGGATGGCTTTTACGGCGTGGCCCATGGCGCTGATCGGCTGCGACAGGCTGGCGGCCAGGCGCCGCGCAAGCAGGAAGGTAAACAGCAGGGCGAACAGCGCCAGGATGCCGGCCTTGAACAGGATCTCCTGCTGGCGCTGGCTGAATGCGTCGTTGGACATGCCGACGATCACCCGGCCCAGGTAGTCGGCCCGTGGTGCCTTGGGTTCGTTGAGGTTGTCCTGGAAAAAATCATTGCCCAACTGGATGTGTTGCAGGCGAATCGGTGCCTGGAACACTTTGACCGACAACGAACGGTCGTGTTTTTCCGACGGTTGCTCGACATACACCAGAATGTTCTCACTGCTGTCCTGGATCTCCAGGAACCGCACATGGGGCGTAGCAAGCGTGGCGCGCAGCAGGCTGTCGAGCACTTCGTTATTGCCGGAGATCACCCCGTACTCGGTGGCGGGCGCCAGTTGGTTGGCGATCAACTGGCCGGTGTGGTCCAGTTCCTGGCGCAGGTCCTGGATCCGCACGAAGGTGAAAAAGCTGATCAACAGCAACGTCAGCAACAGCGCCGGGCCCAGGGTGATGAGCTGGGTGCGGGTGTTGATGTCCCAACGACGGCGCAAGGTCATGGGCGTTTTTCTCCTTCGGCCAAGCGGATCGCGACGCCGGCTTCGTCCACCTGTTCGATCCCCAGTGAGCGCGCGACTTGCGGGTTGCCCACGACTTTGAAGTGTTCCGGGTACAGCGAGCGCGGCCAGTTGGCCGGCGGGTGGTCGAGCAAACGGTCTAGCACGGCCAGCCAGTCGGCCTGGTCGCTGTAGGTACTGGCCAGGCTGCCGGCCCGCACAAAGCCTGCATTCGGGCCCACCAGCGGCAATTGCTGGGCATAGCTGCTCAGCAACAGGTTCTTCGCGGTTTTCGGGTTGTACAACTGCGGATCATCGAGGCCGAGCAGCACGTCACTGTTCCTGAACAGGTTTTGCAGCGGGCGGCTGTCATTAATGTTGTCCCAGAGCTGTGGCACGATTTCCAGGCCGAGGGGGGTGGCGTGCTGGCGCAGTTCGGGCAGCAGGAACTCACTGTCGGCGCCATACAGCACGCCGATGCGCCGCGCCTGGGGCAGGATGGCGGCGGTCAGGCGCAGTTGGCGCTCCAGCGGTGGGTCGCTCCACAGTAGGCTGATGTGCGGGTGAGGTGTGCTGCCCAGGCGTTGATGGGCCTGTAACCGACTGATACGCAGGACGAGGGTCGGCGGGCCCTGGGTTTCCTGCAGGCGCCAGTCGAGGCCGGGCAGGTCGAGCAGGATCAGGCGTGTGTTGGCCGGGAGTCGACCAGGGGCTGGCAGGTTTTTGAGCGGGGTGAAGGTGACGCGGTCTTCGGGGCGTTGCTGGGCCAGGGCCTGGGCGAAGGCCTGCACACCGGCGCTGTCTTCGGCGGCGGTCAGCAGGATCTCGGCACTCCAGGCCGGCGCGGCGAATAGAAGGCAAGCGAGCAGCACAACGCGTCGCCAGAGCGTGGTGATAAAGAAGCAGGTCATCCGTGACGAGTCGCCCATGTCAGAACTCTAGCTCCGCGCTGAAGTAGAGTACGTGGCGATGGTCATAGTTGTTATCGGCCCAGGTGGTGGGCTGGTTATCGAGGCGTTGTTGCAACATGCCAGCCAGCTCCACGTTGGCTTTGCCCAGGGCAATGCGCTTGGCCACCCGCAGGTCGACCCGTTCGAAGCGATATTGGTTGAGTGCGTCATCGCCATAGTAGAACAACGCGCTGGACCAGCCTTGGCCCCATTCGCGCAACCAACCGGCAGAGCCACTGTTGCGCGCGGTCTGTGCTTTGTCCCGCGGGTTGCTGCTGGTGGCATCGACGTAAGCATAGGTCAGCCGCAGGCGGTCGGTGTTGCTCACGCGCCAGTCGAACTGGGATTCGGCGCCGGTGAAGCGTGCGCTGTTGGCGTTGCTGGCAATGTACTGGTTATTGCGCAGCGGCGAACTGATCATGTCGGTGATTTCGTCGTAGAACAGTTTCACGTCCATGTTCAGCCCGATGTCGGCAAAGAAGCCGTTGTACCCCAATTCCCGCGACTTCATCATCTCTTTATCGAGGTTGCCCGGCCCCCGCGTCTTTACGAAGTATTGCCCGGTGGTCTGACCGTAGGCCGGGGAGCTGAGGTTGGTGACGCGATAACTCCAGTTGACGTTGTTCTCGAACATGTCCGGCGAGCGAATGGCTTCGGAGTACACCGCGCGCAAGCCATGGCGCGGGTTGATCAGGTAGTTGACCGCCACCCGTGGCGTGAGCGAGTTGCCGCTCAAGTGCGTGTCCTCATACATGGCGCCGCCTTGCAGCAGCCAATGTTCGCTGGCGCGCCATTCCAACTGGCCGAACAGGCGCCAGGTGGTGTCGTCCAGCGTGCCGTTGAAGTAGGTGTCGGAGTCGGCGCGGTCGTAGCGGTAGTTCATGCCGCTGACCAGGCGCAGGCTGTCGGACAGGCTGAGGGTGTCCTGGATTTCCAGATCGTAGCGGCTTTCGCGGGTGCTCTGGTCGATGTCTCCGCACACGCTCTGGTTGGCGCCGTTACGCCATTGGTCCAGCACTTGGTTGGCCAGCGCTTGCTCGGCGGCGCTACCCGGTGGCGCGGTGCCTTGGCTGTAGGTGTCCATGTGCCGGGCCAGCAGTTCGGCGTAGTTGGGGTTCATCTGCCACAGCTGGGTCAATTCCGGGCTGAACGACACCTTGGCGTCGCAGGCCTTCCAGATTTGCCGGCGGTCCCACTGCTGGGCCGAGCCCTGGATGTACAGGCTGTGCTCGGGGTTGAAATCGAAATTCCAGCGCAGCGAGCCGGCGTAGTCCTTGGCCGTGACGTCGGAGTTGTTGCCACCTTCGGTAATCCCGGCGAATACCGGGCTGTAGGTATAGGGACGCTGGTTGGTGCCTTCCTTCGCATCCAGTTGCCAATCGATGCTCTGCTGCGCATTCAGCGTCTGGCTCACTGCCAGGCTGAAGCGGTTGAGACGGCGCCCGTCGCGGCGGTCGGCGCCAGCGGCGTCGCTGTCGAAGCCATCGTCCTGCTGGCCGGACAGCGACAGGCGCAAATCGCCGGTTTCCCAGCCGACGCCCTGGCTGGCATAGAAGTCGTTGATGCCACGTTCGCCACGCACCACCTTGACCCGCGTACCGTGGCTGTTGGCCGGCGAGCGCGTGAGGATGTTGACCACCGCCATCAAGGCATTGGCGCCGTAGCTGACGGTGTTGGGGCCGCGGAACACTTCGATGCGCTCGATATCTTCCATGGCCACCGGAATGTCGCTCCAGTCCACGGTGGCCAGGCCCGCACGGTACACCGAGCGACCGTCGATCAGCACCTGCATGCGCCGCGCATCGCTGGCGCTGGTACCGTGGTAGTTCACCGCCGCCTGGTTGCCGGAGGTGTAGCCGACCATCATCCCCGGCACCAGGCGCAGCAACTCGCTGATATCCCGCGCGCCGCTGGCCTTGATCAGCTCGCTGTCGATCACGGTCATGCTGCCGGGCACGGCGGCAGCCGATTGCTTGAGGCGCGTGGCGGTCAATACCTGGGGCAGCGGCTGGCTGTCGAGGAACAGGTCGTCGGCCATGGCAGGCGCACTGCACAGCAACATCAGCCACAGAGATGAACGAGGAGGAGGGCCCAAATACACGGCACGGCCTTGATAATTACGGATAGCCGCCCATGTTAACTGAGGTGGGGCCATTTGCCAGTCGCAGGACTTGCAATTACTTCATGTGAGTGTGGCATTTTCCGACAAGCGCACGAATTGATACGGGGGCTGGCCGCCGACGGGTCGGCCCGTATAATGCCGCCATCGCCACTGGTATGGATTAACGGATTGCATATGACTGAACAGCGCCCTATCGCGGTCCTGGGAGGCGGAAGTTTTGGTACCGCCGTGGCTAACCTGCTGGCCGAGAACGGTCACGCTGTGCGCCAGTGGATGCGCGATCCCGAACAGGCCGAGGCCATTCGGGTGCACCGGGAAAATCCGCGTTACCTCAAAGGCATCAAGATTCATCCGGCGGTCGAGCCGGTTACCGACCTGCTGCAAACCCTCACGGCCTGCGACCTGTGCTTCGTCGCGCTGCCGTCCAGCGCCTTGCGCTCGGTGCTGGCGCCCCACGCCGAACGCCTGGCGGGCAAGCTGCTGGTCAGCCTGACCAAGGGCATTGAGGCGCAGACCTTCAAGCTGATGAGCGAAATCCTCGAAGAGATCGCCCCCCAGGCGCGTATTGGCGTGCTGTCCGGGCCGAACCTGGCGCGGGAAGTGGCCGAGCATGCGCTGACCGCCACCGTAGTCGCCAGTGAAGACGAAGAGCTCTGCGAACGGGTCCAGGCCGTGTTGCATGGCCGCACCTTCCGGGTCTACGCCAGCAGCGACCGCTTTGGCGTCGAGCTGGGCGGTGCGCTGAAAAACGTCTACGCGATCATCGCCGGCATGGCGGTGGCACTGGGCATGGGCGAAAACACCAAAAGCATGTTGATCACCCGTGCCCTGGCCGAGATGACCCGCTTTGCGGTGAACCAGGGCGCCAACCCGATGACCTTCCTCGGGCTGGCGGGCGTGGGCGACCTGATCGTCACGTGCTCCTCGCCGAAAAGTCGCAACTATCAAGTCGGGTTCGCCCTGGGCCAGGGCCTGAGCCTGGAAGATGCAGTCACGCGCCTGGGCGAAGTGGCCGAGGGCGTCAACACACTCAAGGTGCTCAAGGCCAAGGCCCAGGAAGTTGGCGTATATATGCCGTTGGTCGCCGGGCTGCACGCGATCCTGTTTGAAGGGCGCACCTTGAACCAGGTCATCGAGTTGCTGATGCGCGCCGAGCCCAAGACCGATGTCGACTTTATTTCCACCAGTGGTTTCAACTGAGGAACGCGTCATGAACGATCCGAAAGCAGCCCCCAAGTACGAATCCATTGCCCTGCGCATCCTGTGGATGCTGGTGTTTGCCCTGGTGTGGCAAGTGGCGCAGTTCCTGCTCGGTGCGCTGGTGGTGGTGCAGTTGATCTACCGCCTGGTCTACGGCGCACCGAACCTGGGCCTGATGAACTTCGGCGACAGCCTCAGCCAGTTCCTGGCGCAGATCGGCCGTTTCGGCAGCTTCCACACCGAGCAAAAGCCGTGGCCGTTCGCCGACTGGCCGACCCCGCGCGCACCCGAGGGCGAAGCCGCCCACAGCGTGCCGCCGGCGCCGCACCCTGTGCGTGATGAAGAGCCGAAACTGTGAAGCTGTGGATACTGCGCCACGGCGAGGCCGAAGGGCATGCACGCACCGATGCCGAACGCAATCTCACCGAGCACGGCCGTGGCGAAGTGTTGCGCAGTGCTGCGCACCTGATCGGTCAGCCCCTCAGCGCGATCATCGCCAGCCCCTATGTGCGGGCGCAGCAGACCGCGCATCTGGTGCGTGATGCGTTGGGCTTCGAGTCGCAGATCCGCACCGTGGCGTGGCTGACGCCCGATGGCAACCCGTTGCAGGTGCTGGAAAAGCTCGACACCGACGACAATGTGCTGCTGGTCAGCCATCAGCCCCTGGTCGGCAGCCTGATCAGCGTCCTGCAGCACGGCCACCAGCGCCAGCCGCAGCCGATGTACACCGCCAGCCTGGCGGAACTGGAGGGGGATTTCCCGCTGGCGGGGCTGATGAGCCTGGTCAGCGTGAAGAATCCGTAGGCGTTATCGCGGCTTTGTGTGTGTTATATAGTCAACCAAGCAAGTGCTTGGTTGGCTATCGTCGGACCACAAAGGAGCGCGTCCCATGCCCGTCGCATTTCGATTGCCGTTGCAGGTGTTTTTCGAACGTGAAGCGCGGCACCCGCGCCAGACCTTTCTGGTGCAGCCCATTGGCGGCGGCGAGGTGCAACGCCTCACCTGGGGCGATGTGGGCCACCAGGCCCGGTGCACCGCGCACTGGCTGCGCGCCCGTGAGCTGCCCCCAGGCTCGCACATTGCCCTGATCTCGAAAAACTGCGCGCACTGGATCATTGCCGACCTGGCGATCTGGATGGCCGGGCATGTCTCGGTGCCGCTGTACCCCAACCTCACTGCCGACTCCGTGGCCCATGTGCTCAGCCATTCCGAGGCGGCGCTGGCGTTTATCGGCAAGCTCGACGACTGGCCCGCCATGGCGCCCGGTGTGCCGTCCGATGTCCCGACCATCAGCTTGCCGCTGTGCCCAACAGGCGCGTTCGATTTCAGCTGGGCCGACCTGCAAGCCTGTTCGCCGATCCGGGACGACCCGCTGCCGTGCGCTACGGACCTGGCCACCATTATCTATACCTCCGGCACCACCGGTCTGCCCAAGGGCGTGATGCACAGCTTCGGCGCGCTGGGGTTTGCCGCCACCCGTGGCACCGAGTTGTTCGGGTTGGGGGAGGGCGACCGCCTGTTGTCCTACCTGCCGCTGTGCCATGTGGCCGAGCGCATGTTTGTGGAAATGGCGGCGATCTACACCGGGCAGACGGTGTTTTTCGCCGAAAGCCTGGAGACGTTTCTGACTGACCTGCGCAGGGCGCGGCCGACCGCGCTGTTTGGCGTACCGCGTATATGGACCAAATTCCAGATGGGCGTCTACGCCAACATCCCGGAAAAACGCCTGGACACCCTATTGCGCCTGCCCTTCATCGGCAAGCGTGTGGGCCGCAAGGTGCTCGCTGGCCTGGGCCTGGATGCGTTGCGCATCGCGCTGTCCGGGGCGGCGCCGGTGCCCGAGGCGCTGCTGCGCTGGTATCAACGCCTGAGCCTTGACGTGCTTGAGGTGTATGGCATGACCGAGAATTGCGGTTATTCCCATGTGTGTCGCCCCGGCCAGCAGACCCTCGGCTGGATCGGCCTGCCGTGCCCCGGTGTTGAAGTGCGCATCGACCCGGCGGGCGAGGTTCAGGTGCGTAGCGGTGCAACCATGCTCGGTTACTACAAGGACCCGCAGAAAACCGCCGAGACGATCACCGCCGACGGCTTCCTGCGCACCGGCGACAAGGGCGAGCAGGCTGCCGACGGCCGGCTGCGCCTGACCGGGCGCCTCAAGGAGATCTTCAAGACCAGCAAAGGCAAGTACGTGGCCCCGGCGCCGATTGAGAACCGCCTGGCCGAACATGCGCGCATCGAACAGGTGTGCGTGGTGGGCGATGGCCTGACCGCACCGATGGGGCTGTGCGTGTTGTCGGCAATCAGCGAGGACCCGCATGCGCTGCGCAGCAGCCTTGAGCGCTGGCTGGAGCAGGTCAATCAAGCATTGGACAAACATGAACGCTTGCGCCAGTTGGTGGTGGTGAAAGACAACTGGGCGGTGGAAAACGGCTTCTTGACCCCGACGCTCAAGATCAAACGCAATGTGATCGAATCGACCTACGGTGAACATTTCCAGAGGTGGAGCGAGCGTTCCGAAACCGTTCTGTGGCAGGATTAGGGCCATCATAAAACCAATAAGGACAAGCGCATGAGCCTGTGGCGCACGCAACCGAACATCGACCAACTCAATGCGATCCAGAAAAACACCATCGGTGAAGTGCTGGATATCCGTTTTGAACGCTTCGACGACGAATCGCTGACCGCCAGCATGGCGGTCGACCATCGCACCCATCAGCCCTATGGCTTGTTGCATGGCGGCGCATCGGTGGTCCTCGCCGAGAGCGTCGGCTCCATGGCCGCCTACCTGTGTATCGATGCGAGCAAGTTCTATTGCGTGGGCCTGGAGATCAATGCCAACCACCTGCGCGGTGTGCGCAGCGGGCGGGTGACGGCGGTGGCCAGGGCGATCCATATCGGCCGCACCACCCAGGTGTGGGACATTCGCCTGACCAGCGACGACGGCAAGGCCAATTGCGTGTCGCGCCTGACCATGGCGGTGGTGCCGCTGGGCGAGAACCCGCCGGCGCGATAGGCGTGGCGTGAGTGTCATCATTCCTGGCAGTTACAGTCATTGCTGTGGTGGTCGGGGCTGGTGACAATCAATCTCTGTTTTTGTCGATGGATCCGGTATGTCGCAGCACGTGTTTTTCGCCCACGCCAATGGTTTCCCCTCGGCCACCTACGGCAAGCTGTTTGCCGCCATGGCCCCGGAATATGCAGTGGCGCACTTGCCGCAGCACGGTCACGACCCCAGGTTTCCGGTGGACGATAACTGGCAGAACCTGGTGGATGAGCTGATCCACCACTTGGAGCAGCAGCCGGAACCGGTGTGGGGCGTGGGGCATTCCCTCGGTGGCGTGTTGCATCTGCACGCGGCCATGCGTTGCCCGCAGTTGTACCGTGGGGTGGTCATGCTTGATTCGCCGGTGCTGACCCGCGCCGACCGCTGGGTGATCCGCGCGGCCAAGCGCTTCGGTTTTATCGACCGCCTGACCCCGGCCGGCCGCACCCTGGGCCGACGTGAGGAGTTCAGCGACCTGGAGGCGGCACGTCGTTACTTCGCCGGCAAGACCCTGTTTCGTGGTTTTGATCCCGAATGCTTCGATGCCTACCTGCAACATGGTCTGCAGCAAGTGGGCGATCGTTTGCGCCTGCGCTTCGACCCGGCCACCGAAATCAGCATCTACCGAGGCGTGCCCCACACCAGTCCCGGCCAGGTGCGCCAGATGAAGGTGCCGTTGGCGGTGGTGCGCGGCCGGCAGAGCCGGGTGGTGATGCGTCACCACGCCAGCGGCGTCGGTCGCCTGCCCCTGGGCGAAATGCTCACCATGCCCGGCGGCCACATGTTCCCCCTTGAACGCCCCCAGGACACCGCGACCTTGATCAAGAGCCTGTTTTCCCGCTGGGAAGCCCGCGAGCGCAGTTGCGCATGAGCACACCGGTCGAAGAAGTGCGCCTGAGCCTGCCGCATATCGAATTGGCAGCCCATCTGTTTGGTCCCGAGGATGGTTTGCCGGTGATCGCACTGCATGGCTGGCTGGACAACGCCAACAGCTTCGCGCGGCTGGCGCCGAAACTTCAGGGGTTGCGCATCGTTGCACTGGACATGGCCGGGCATGGGCATTCGGCGCATCGTCCTATCGGCGCCGGTTACGCCTTGTGGGATTACGTGTACGACGTGCTGCAAGTCGCCGAACAACTAGGATGGAAACGTTTTGCATTACTTGGCCACTCCCTCGGCGCCATCGTTTCCCTGGTGCTGGCCGGTGCGCTGCCGGAGCGGGTGACGCACCTGGGATTGATCGACGGGGTGATCCCTCCGACCGCCGGCGGTGACAACGCCGCCGAGCGGCTGGGCATGGCGTTGCAGGCGCAATTGAACCTGCAAGACAAGCGCAAGCCGGTCTACAACAGCCTGGACCGAGCGGTTGAGGCGCGCATGAAGGGCGTGGTGGCGGTCAGTCGCGAAGCTGCCGAACTGCTGGCCCAGCGCGGTCTGATGCCGGTGCCGGGCGGTTACACCTGGCGCACCGACAGCCGCCTGACCCTGGCTTCGCCGATGCGTCTGACCGATGAGCAGGCGATGGCCTTCGTGCGGCGTGTGGGTTGTCCTACACAGTTGGTGGTGGCCGCAGACGGCATGTTGGCGAAACATTCCGAATTGCTTTCCCAGCTACCCTTTACCGTCACCACGCTGCCAGGCGGCCATCATTTACACCTGAATGACGAGCCCGGCGCGGTCCTTGTTGCAGACTGTTTCAATCGGTTCTTCTCCGCGCCTTGACTTGGGGCGGTCAACTGCCGAGGCTGGGCGGATTGAAAGGGAGTCAACCATGAACTACTTCAACACCGCTGTGACCGCCGATGGCCAGGGCTCGTTGATCTTATGAGCGTGCGTAACGGATGTATCCGTATCCTGGGCTTGAGCCTTCTGAGCCCACTGGTATTTGCCGCCGACGTACCGGGTAGCCAGGACCTGCCCACCGTGGCCCGCCAGGTCGACGCGCAAATCGTCGACTACCGTCCCGCCGAAGAAAAAGAACGCATCTACCCCATGGGCGCCATCCGCAAGATCAGCGGCCAGTTGCGTTATGAAGGTCAGGCCACCGCGCGGGGCCAAGCCACTGCCATCACCTATGAATTACCCGCCGAACACAGCTCCAGTGCCGCATTTACTGCGACGCGCGTAGCGTTGCAGGCGAAGGGCGCGCAGTTGCTGTTCTGGTGCCAGGCCCGGGATTGCGGTGAAAGCAGCCTGTGGGCCAATGAAGTGTTCGGCAACGCCAAGTTGGTCGGTGCCGACGGCCAGCAGGAATACCTGCTGCTGCGCCTGGCAGCCCCCCAGGAAAACTCCCTGGTGGCGCTGTATGGGATCACCCGTGGCAACCGTCGCGCCTATCTGCATGTGGAGCAACTGGACGCCAACGCGCCGCTGGCCGACCTGCTGCCCACCTCCGCAACACTGCTGCGTGAGTTGAAAAGCACCGGCGAGCTGGACTTTCCCGCACTGGGCGGCGAGCCTGACGACACTTGGTTGACCCTGATTTCCCGTGGGTTGAACCTTGATACCACCTTGCGCGTCAGCCTTACCGGCCCGAACGCCGAGGCCTGGCGCCAGGCCCTGGTCGACAAAGGTGTGCGCGCCGCGCGCATGGAAACCGGCTCCGCTGAAACCAAAGGCCTGCACCTGCATCTGATACGCTGACCGTTACAAGGCGAACGGACCCGCGCCGTTCGCCTAAGCTCTCTTCCTACAGCCTTCTTCTAGAGATACTCCATGCTCAATAACGATCGCCTACTGGTGCAAATCCTGCTGCTGGTGCTGTTCGGTGCCAGCTTCTGGGTGATGGCGCCGTTCTGGTCGGCGCTGTTCTGGGGCGCGGTACTGGCCTTTGCCAGTTGGCCGTTGATGGTCCTGCTCACCCGCTGGCTGGGTGGTCGCGAATCCTTGGCCGCTGGCATCCTGACGCTGGGTTGGATGCTGCTGGTGGCGCTGCCCCTGGTGTGGCTGGGCTTCAACCTCGCGGACCACGTGCGCGATGCGACGGCGTTGATCAAGGATATCCAGGTCGACGGCTTGCCGGAGGCGCCTGCCTGGCTAGGCTCGATCCCGTTGGTCGGCGAGCGGCTGGTGGCCATGTGGGACAGCATTGACCAACAGGGCGCGGCCTTGATGGTCAGCATCAAGCCCTACCTGGGGCAGGTCGGCAATTGGTTGCTGGCGCGCAGTGCGCAAATCGGCGGTGGGATTCTAGAACTGACCCTGAGCCTGGTCTTCGTGTTCTTTTTCTACCGGGACGGGCCGCGCCTGGCGATGTTCGTTCACCGCCTGCTTGAGCGCTTGATCGGCGATCGCGCGGGCTACTACATCGAACTGGTGGCCGGCACCGTGCAGCGCGTGGTCAACGGCGTGATCGGCACCGCCGCCGCCCAGGCCCTGTTGGCGCTGATCGGCTTCCTGATCGCCGGCGTGCCGGGTGCGCTGGTGCTGGGCATCGTCACCTTCCTGCTCAGCCTGATTCCCATGGGCCCGCCACTGGTGTGGATCCCGGCCACGGCCTGGCTGGCCTGGAAGGGCGATTACACCTACGCGGTGTTCCTCGGGGTATGGGGCACGTTCATCATCAGTGGCGTGGACAACGTGCTCAAGCCTTACCTGATCAGCCGCGGCGGCAACCTGCCGTTGGTCATTGTGCTGCTCGGGGTGTTCGGCGGCTTGATTGCCTTTGGTTTCATCGGCCTGTTTATCGGCCCGACCCTGCTGGCGGTGGCCTACAGCCTGTTGATGGATTGGAGTGCAACCCAGGCCCAGGAGCGGCGGGAAGACAAGCCGCTCTAGACGCGTGGCAACCACATCACGGCAGTCAAACCACCCCCGGGGGTTTCTTCCAGGTGCAGCCGACCGCCGAGGCGTTCCGCCGCTTCCTTGGAAATCGTCATGCCCAGGCCGACCCCGCCGGAGTTGCGGTTGCGTGAGCCTTCCAGGCGATAGAACGGTTCGAACACCGCCTCACGCTGGTCGGCGGCAATCCCAGGGCCATGGTCGATCACACGGATGACCAGCGCCTCGCGGCTGTCCGCCAGCTCGATGCGCGCCGAACCGGCGTAACGCAGGGCGTTGTCGATCAGGTTGTTGAGGCATGATCGCAACGCCATCGGCTGCACTTGCAGCGGTGCGCAGGTCCCGCCGAACTGCACATCGGAACCCTGGTCCTGGGCGTTTTCGCTCATGGACTCGACCAGCGCCTGTACGTCCAGCCAATGCCGGGTTTCGCTGGTGCGTTGTTCGTGCAGGTAGCTCAGGGTGGCGTCGAGCATGCCGATCATGTCGTCCAGGTCCTGGCGCATCTGGCCTTGCAATTTGCTGTCTTCGATCTGTTCCAGGCGCAGTTTCAGGCGCGACAACGGGGTGCGCAGGTCATGGGAGACGGCTCCGAGCATGCGCGCGCGTTGGCTGACCTGCTCGCGGATGCGTCGCTGCATCAGGTTGAAGGTCGACGCCGCTTGCTGCGCCTCACGCGGGCCAGACTCGTCGAGGGGCGGGCTGTCGAGGTCCAGGCTCAGGCGCTCGGCGGCTTCACTCAGGCGCTGGATCGGCCGGCTCAGCAGCTTGGCGCCGTACCAGGCGGCGATGATCAACGAGATGAACTGGAACGTCAGTGGCACCACCGGGCCACCAAACCACGGTCGCTTGTGCCTGGGCAGGTGTTTCATCGTGCCATCCGGCTGCTCGACAAAGGTCTCTTGAGGCGGCGGCGGAGGTGGGCCGTAATAGCGAAACCAGGAAATGGCCAGCACATGAGCCAGCACAATTGCCACCAGCAACACGCCAAACAGTCGACCGAACAGCGTGTTGAAGGCGTTGCGCATCAGCCGATGTCCCGGGCGTCGAACAGGTAGCCTTCACCCCGCACGGTCTTGATCAATTGGGGCGCCTTGGGATCATCCCCGAGTTTTTGCCGCAAGCGCGACACCAGCAAATCGATGCTGCGATCGAAGGCTTCGATGGAGCGGCCACGGGCGGCATCCAGCAGTTGCTCGCGGCTCAACACCCGGCGCGGACGTTCGATGAATACCCACAGCAGGCGAAATTCCGCGTTGGACAGCGGCACCACCAGGCCATCGTCGGCCACCAGTTGGCGCAGCACGCTGTTGAGGCGCCAATTGTCGAAGCGGATATTGGCGCGCTGTTCGGTACGGTCGTCACGCACACGGCGCAGAATGGTCTGGATGCGTGCTACCAGCTCACGCGGTTCGAAGGGCTTGGACATATAGTCGTCGGCGCCCAGCTCCAGGCCGATGATGCGGTCGGTGGGTTCGCAGCGGGCGGTGAGCATCAGGATCGGGATATCCGATTCCGCCCGCAACCAGCGGCACAGCGACAAGCCGTCTTCGCCCGGCAGCATCAGGTCGAGCACCACCACGTCGAAGGTTTCGGCCTGCATGGCCTGGCGCATCGCCGTACCGTCGGTGACGCCGCTGGCGAGAATGCCGAAGCGGGCCAGGTAGTCGATCAGCAGTTCACGGATCGGCACGTCGTCGTCAACGATCAGCGCGCGGGTGTTCCAGCGTTTGTCGTCGGCGATCACCGCGCCTTTTTGCTCGTCGTTCATAGAGACGGAAGGGGTATGCATCATGCGATCATCTGCCTGGTTGTTGCGGTCAGCATAGGCGCCCAGCCCCATGGCTGGAAGTGCTGGTCGGTGGGTCGTGCGAGCGAGGCTAGCCGTGGGGCGTGTTGGGGGCATGTCGTGAATGTATCAGCTTTGAAATAATTACCTGAAATGCCCGCCCGATGGCGCTTGGTCAGTATTTACCGATCATCGGATCCCGCAACGCCGCCGCTTGCGCTACAATCCGCGCCGATTTCGACTTGCCTGAGAGCCCATTCCAATGTCCGTCTGCCAGACTCCTATCATCGTCGCCCTGGATTACCCCACTCGTGACGCCGCACTGAAGCTGGCTGACCAGTTGGACCCGAAGCTGTGCCGGGTCAAGGTCGGCAAGGAACTGTTCACCAGTTGCGCGGCGGAAATCGTCGGTACGCTGCGTGACAAAGGTTTCGAAGTGTTCCTCGACCTGAAATTCCACGATATTCCAAACACCACCGCGATGGCGGTCAAGGCCGCCGCCGAAATGGGCGTGTGGATGGTCAACGTGCACTGCTCCGGCGGCCTGCGCATGATGAGTGCCTGCCGTGAAGTGCTGGAACAGCGCAGCGGCCCTAAACCTCTGCTGATTGGTGTGACC
Organism: Pseudomonas allii; assembly: GCF_055380095.1. NCBI lineage: Bacteria > Pseudomonadati > Pseudomonadota > Gammaproteobacteria > Pseudomonadales > Pseudomonadaceae > Pseudomonas > Pseudomonas allii. The sequence goes on from NZ_AP039450.1 coordinate 2,019,550, forward strand.
GTGCTCACCAGCATGGAGCGCGAGGACCTGGCCGGTATCGGCCTGGACATCGAGCCCCAGGAGCAGGTACTGCGCCTGGCCGCCCTGGCGCAAAAAGCCGGCCTGGATGGCCTGGTGTGTTCGGCGCTGGAAGCCCAAGCCCTGAAAACCGCGCACCCGTCGCTGCAACTGGTGACCCCGGGCATTCGTCCGGCGGGCAGTGCCCAGGATGACCAGCGTCGTATCCTGACCCCGCGTCAGGCGTTGGATGCAGGTTCCGATTACCTGGTGATCGGTCGCCCGATCAGCCAGGCGGCCGATCCGGCCAAGGCATTGGCGGCAGTCGTCGCTGAGATTGCCTGATTTTCGAATGTGGGAGGGGGCTTGCCCCCGATAGCGCTCTGTCAGCGACGGATTAGTTGACTGACACACTGCAATCGGGGGCAAGCCCCCTCCCACATTCAGATCTCCAACATTTAGATCTATCGCTGGTCAGCTGACCTTGAGCACCAACTTCCCGAAGTTCTCACCGTTGAACAACTTCATCAGCGTTTCCGGGAACGTCTCCAGGCCCTCCACGATATCTTCCTTGCTCTTGAGCTTGCCCTGGGCCATCCAGCCGGCCATTTCCTGCCCGGCAGCGGCAAAGCCTGCGGCGTGATCCATCACTACAAAGCCTTCCATGCGCGCGCGATTGACCAGCAATGACAAGTAGTTGGCCGGACCTTTCACGGCTTCCTTGTTGTTGTACTGGCTGATGGCGCCGCAGATCACTACGCGCGCCTTCAATGCCAGGCGGCTGAGCACGGCGTCGAGGATATCGCCGCCGACGTTATCGAAATACACATCCACGCCCTTGGGGCACTCGCGCTTGAGTGCGGCAGGCACGTCTTCGCTTTTGTAATCGATAGCGGCATCGAAGCCCAGTTCATCCACCAGGAACCTGCACTTGTCGGCGCCGCCGGCAATGCCCACCACACGGCAGCCTTTGAGCTTGGCGATCTGCCCGGCAATGCTGCCCACGGCGCCGGCCGCGCCGGAGATCACTACGGTTTCGCCAGCCTTCGGCGCACCGGTGTCCAGCAGTGCGAAGTAGGCGGTCATGCCGGTCATGCCGAGGGCCGAGAGATAACGGGGCAGGGGCGCCAGTTTCGGATCGACTTTATAGAAACCGCGAGGCTCGCCCAGGAAGTAATCCTGCACGCCCAAGGCGCCGTTGACGTAGTCCCCGACCGCAAATTTCGGGTTGTTCGAGGCAATCACTTTGCCCACACCCAGCGCGCGCATCACTTCACCGATGCCGACCGGCGGGATATAGGACTTGCCTTCATTCATCCAGCCGCGCATGGCCGGGTCGAGGGACAGGTATTCATTGCGCACCAGCACCTGGCCGTCCTGGGGCGTGCCCACCGGGACTTCCTGATAGGTGAAGGTGTCCCGGGTGGCCGCGCCGACCGGGCGCTTGGCGAGCAGGAATTGGCGGTTGGTCTGGGCGGTCATGGCAGCGACTCTTCTGGAATTGAACCTGAAGTGATAGACCCTGAATGGGCCGGGAGCAAGGTTCACCGAGCGTGCGAATGCCGGTCGATAGGCATTGCTGATAGTCAGGTGGCGTCTGTTATCACTGGCACTCATGCAGCCCCAACCGGCCTTTTGATAGTGCTGACGCGCCCGGCGCAGCCTTGGCTAGACTCGACCCACGGTTATCTCCCCACAGGACATCTTTCATGAGCATGACGTTTTCCGGCCAGGTCGCCCTGGTGACCGGTGCCGCCGCCGGTATCGGCCGCGCTACCGCACTGGCGTTCGCCGCCGAAGGTTTGAAGGTGGTGGTCGCTGACCTGGACGTTGCAGGCGGCGAAGGCACCGTCGCACTGATCCACCAGACCGGCGGCGAAGCGCTGTTCGTGCGCTGCAACGTCACGCTGGAGGCGGATGTGCGGCAATTGATGGCCCAGACCCTCGCCGCCTACGGCTGCCTGGACTACGCCTTCAATAATGCCGGGATCGAGATCGAGAAGGGCAGGCTGGCGGATGGGACCCTTGACGAGTTTGACGCCATCATGGGCGTCAACGTCAAAGGCGTGTGGTTATGCATGAAGCATCAGTTGCCACTGTTGTTGGCCCAGGGCGGCGGGGCGATCGTCAACACCGCGTCGGTCGCGGGGTTGGGCGCGGCGCCGAAGATGAGCATTTATGCCGCATCCAAGCACGCAGTGATCGGCCTGACCAAATCAGCGGCCATCGAGTACGCGAAGAAGAAAATCCGCGTCAATGCGGTCTGCCCGGCCGTGATCGACACCGATATGTTCCGGCGTGCCTATGAAGCCGACCCGCGCAAGGCCGAATTCGCCGCGGCCATGCACCCGGTCGGGCGCATTGGCACGGTCGAGGAAATCGCCAGTGCGGTGCTTTACCTGTGCAGCGATGGTGCGGCCTTTACTACCGGTCACGCCTTGGCAGTGGACGGTGGCGCGACGGCTATCTAGGACCGCAGGTCGCCCTCCATTCGAAAAGGTCTGGGAGGGTGTGGGGTTTTTCCATAGCTGGCACAGTGCCTTGTCAGAATGTGTATCAGTAGGTAAATAGCTTAATAAAATCAATACTTTAATAAAACTTGGCGAGCGGCCGACGTGGGCTTCTGTGCTTAACTGTCCCGGGTTGAATTACAGACAGTTGAAGTGAGTGGCGCATGGATTTAGGGATCGATCGACAAGCCCTTGTACCGGTGGTGCAGCAAATCATCAGCGCGGTGGCGCAATGGATTCGCACGAGTGGGGCGAGCCCTGGTACACGCTTGCCCTCCGTTCGCCAGGTGGCTCTCGATAACCTGCTCAGCCAGTCCAGTGTGATCGAGGCATTCGAGCGGTTGGTCGCCCAGGGCGTGCTGGTTTCGAAACAGGGGTCGGTTTTCTGCGTGGCCCAGCCACCGACGGTACACGAAAGCCAGTGGTATGAAGGTGCCGAGCGAGATTGGGGCGCCTTTGCCGATAACCCGTTGGGCGAGCTGAAACTGGGCTGCGGCTGGCTGCCTGATGCCTGGCGCGAAAGCGATGACATCAGCTACGCGATTCGTGAAGTCACCCGCTGCGACACGGCTGCGCTGTTCAACTACAGCACCCCATTGGGGCTTCCGGCATTGCGCGAGCAATTGCTCAAGCGCCTGACACAGGCCCACATCCCCAGCCACCTTGACAGCATCCTCACCACGGCGGGCGTCAGCCATGCACAGGACCTGCTGATACGCACCTTGCTCAAGGCCGGCGATTGCGTGGTGGTCGAAACGCCGGGGTATGGCAACCTTTATCGGCAACTGGCATTCCATGGTGTGCAATTGCTGCAGGTGCCACGCACCCGTGGCGGGCCAGACATCGCGACGCTTGAAGCCTTGCTGCAGTGTCATCGGCCCAAATGCCTGTTCATCCACAGCCTGTATCACAACCCCACCGGTTCCAGCCTGAGTCGCACCGTGGCGGAGCGTGTGCTGGAGTTGGCGCACCGCGAGAACTTTTTGATCATCGAAGAGGACGTGTTCGGCGATCTGCAACACGCCAGTTGCACACGGCTCTCGGCGTTACCTCACGATGAGCGGGTGATCTACGTTGCAAGCTTTTCCAAGACCCTGAGCAGCGCCTTGCGCGTGGGCTATCTCAGCGCCAGCACGGCGATCATCGCGCAATTGGCCAGCCTCAAGACTTTGACCGGCTTCGGCACTTCGCGGTTTGCCGAGGCCGTGGTGGCGACACTGCTGGCAAATGGCACCTATCGCAAGTGGGTACAGCGCCTGCGCAAGCGACTGAGTGCGCAAATGGCCGCGACCTTGCAGGTGCTGGAGGATGAGGAATGGGAGGTGTTCGCCAACCCTGCCGGCGGGATGTTCCTGTGGGCGCGGCCGGGGGCTGGGGACCGGTCGCGGTTGCAGGCGTGTGCCCGGCGGCTGGGTGTTTTGCTGTCACCGGGTGCACTGTTCAGTCCAACGGATGAGCCCAGTGAGTGGCTGCGAATCAATGTGGCCTATGCTGATGATCAACGGGCACTGGCGTTATTCCGCGCCATGGGACCTGCCAGATCGACCTCGACCATTCTGAAAACGACGATCGTGTAGCTTTTTGCCATTATTGTGGCGCCAATGACTTGTGTTCGGTGCCTTGTGGTTGCCAATCTCGCTTGTGTAAACCGGGCTTGATGGCATCTGCCATTGCAAGAGGATGCAAGTGCAATGATTTCGGCCGTGCAACGACGCTTCGCCAACCTCGGTATGGCAAAAAAACTGGGCTTGGGCTTCACCCTGGTATTGCTGCTGACCGCCCTGGTCGCAGCGATCGGCGTGTGGTCCCTGCAAACTGTTGGTCAGCGCTTTGAAGGCCTCAAGGCCATGTCGTCGCTCAACAGCGGCTTGCTCAAGGTACGCCTGATCGAGCAGGACTACGCGTTGCATGCCGACCCCAAGGCCGTCGACGCCCTGCATGAAAGTGTCGACGCCTTGGCCGCCCTCGCGGCGAGCCTCAAGGCTCAGTCGGCGGCCAACGTGCCGGTCATGACCGATGTCGAACAGGCCCTGGCCGCCTACCGCAAGGCGTTCGATGAGTTTGTCGAGCTGACCCAGACCAAGGACCTGGCGTTGGAAATGGCCAGTTGGTCAGTGTCCAGCGTGGCCAATAACCTCGACGTGTTGCAGGCCGGGCTGGCTGACGACGGTGCCTATGGCCTCAAGGAAAGCCAGGGCAAGGAGGGCGCCGAGTTTATCGAGCAGGCGGGGCAGGTCAGCCAGGTTTCACGGCTGATGCTGCAAGCCATGAACGAAGCCCACGTACGTCTGGACCAGAGCCGGAAGGTGGACGCCGATGACGCCGAGCAAGGCAAGATCGAGCAGGCCGACCAGGCGCTGGCCCAGGTTGAAACACTGAAAACCGCGGTCAAGGACCCCGGTTACCAGACGGTGTTGAATGAGGTCTCCGGGCATATTGCTTCGTTCAGTGAAAAACTCGGCGAGTACACCGGCCTGCTGGCCCAGGAGAAGGTGGTCTACAAGCAGTTGCATGATCGGGCCGAGCAAGTGGTCGGCCGGGTCAACCAGGCGTATGACACTGAAGACCTGTCGATGCAGGCACAGTTGAAGAAAAGCGCGATGCTGATCATCGGCTCTTCGGCCCTGGCGCTGTTGGTGGGGTTGATCGCGGCCTGGGTGATCACCCGCTTGATCGTCGCGCCGCTGCGCAGCGTGATTGCAGTCGCCCAGCAGATTGCCGCCGGTGATTTGAGCGGGCGCATGGACGTCAGTCGCCGCGATGAGATCGGCCAACTGATGCAGGCGATGCAACAGATGGGTAATGGTCTGAGCCAGATGGTCAGCGGCCTGCAGGCCGGTATCGAGCAACTGGCCACCTCGGCGCATTCGTTGTCCAGTGTCACCGAACAAACCAATGTCGAAGTCAGTAGCCAGAAAGAAGAAACCGAACAGGTCGCCACGGCGATGAACCAGATGACCGCCACCGTGCATGATGTGGCGCGCAACGCCGAAGAAGCCGCGCAAGCCGCACAGACGGCGGACGATAAAGTCGACAGTGGCCAGCGGGTGGTGCGCCAGAGTTTGCAGCGTATTGAATTGCTGGCCACCTCCAGCACCAGTGCCAGCGCCAGCATCGAGAGCCTGAGCGCCGAGATCCAGAACATCGGCACTGTGTTGAGTGTGATCAAAAGCGTGGCCGAACAGACCAACCTACTGGCCCTCAACGCGGCCATCGAAGCGGCCCGCGCTGGTGAGCAGGGCCGTGGTTTCGCGGTGGTGGCGGATGAGGTACGGGCGTTGGCCAAGCGCACCCAGCAATCGACCGAAGAAATCGAGCGGCTGGTCAGTAACTTGCGCAACGCGGCCCAGTCCTCGGTGCAGCAGATCCAGCAAAGCGGCGAACTGGTGAAGCTGGCGGTGAGCGATGCCCTGGAAACCGAGAGCGCCCTGGGCAGCATCGCGGTGGCGGTGTCGCTGATCCAGCAAATGAACCAGCAAATTGCTGCGGCGGCCGAGGAGCAAAGCTCGGTGGCCGAGGAGATCAACCGCAGCGTCACCAGTATCCGCGCCAGTGCCGATCAGTCGGCGCTGAGCATGCAGGGCAACGCCGCATCGAGCATTCAGCTGGCGCAGTTGGGCGCGGAACTCAAGGGTATGGTCGGGCACTTCCGCCTGTGATCGCAGCGTTCATGCGGCGATCACAGGGGAGGGCAGTCAGGCGTTGTTGGCGAGGAAGGTCAGCAGGGCTTCGTTGACGAAGTCTGGGTTTTCCCTGGCGCTGATATGCCCGGCTTGCGGGATCAGGATCAGGCTGCAGCCGATCAGGCCGGCCATTTCCTCGGACTCGGCAGGTGGGCGCGGTTTGTCCTGTTCGCCGCACATCACCAGGGTGGTGTCGGCGTCCAGCTTCGGCAACTGTTCCAGCACATCTTCGCGACTGAAGATCAAGCGACCCAGGGGCACGATGCTCTGCAGCAGGCGCTCCTTGGAGTAGCCCTGCAATTGCTGGCGGAAATCCAGATACAGCGCGGATTCGCGGTCGATACCCGGGCGGAAGAAGATCGGCGCGACCACGTCCAGCAACGGCTCGGGGATCGCGCCGGCGTCTTCGATCATCTTGAACAGCGAGAAATAGTATTGGCGCGTGGCCTCGGGCTCGGCACCCAGGTAGGTGTCCATCAGCACCAGGCTGTTGATCCGTTCGGGAGCCAGCAGCGCCAAGCGTGCGCCCCACATACCGCCGACCGAGAGGCCGATCAGGTTGATCTGTGGAATATCCAACTGGTCCAGCAGTGCCAGGGCCTGGCGCGCGAGGTCGTCGAGGGAGTGGGTTGGCGCGGGCAACGGGCCGGATTCGCCATGGCCCCACAGTTCGGGCACGATCACCCGGTACTGTTGCGACAGGGCTTCGATCTGCGGCGCCCACATGTCGCGGTCCCACAGGTAGCTCGAGCCCAGCAGGACGACGGGGCCGGAACCCTGGTCGACGTAGTGCAGCGGTTGTCCATCAATGACGGCGACAGGCATAACGGGCCTCTGACTTCATGGAGTGAGGGGCACTTTTTTACGCTAGTCGGGGGCGGGGGGATAGATGCAAAGTGATGGCATCTTGGGAGGCGGCGAGGTTGTTTGTACTGACCTGGATGTTATTACAGTGGTGAGCGGGCTTGCCCCGCGTTGGGCTGCGCAGCGGCCCCAATAAAAACACCGCGTTCTGGCAAGCAGATTGCGGTGTCTGGTTTCGGGGCTGCTTCGCAACCCAGCGCGGGGCAAGCCCGCTCACTATAGGCCAGCGAATCAGTCGTAGATGACTTTCTTCTTCCACTCGGCGTCGGCGTCGACCACTTTGAGGCCTTCGGTCAGTTCGTTGACTTCGTCTTCAGCCGGCTTGCTGTTGGTCAGCACCGTGGAGTTGGCGCGCCCCAGTTGGGCTTCCAGGTGTTGCAGTTGTGCGCTGTAGATCACCGGCTCCGGCTGTTTGCGCAGATACTGCACGCCACGTTCGAATGCCAGTCGCGCCTGGCCCGGCTGCCCTTGTTGCAGGGCGTGCTGGCCGAGGTTGTTGAAGAACTCGATATGCAGCAACACCAGGATATGGCGGATCTCGCGGATCCAGTGCTTGGCCTCGTTGGCCGGCAGGAAACCATCCTGGGCCGCACGGGTAACCTGGCCGTGCAGGGCTTCGAGCAGGAAACGCACATCCTTGGCCTTGGCTTCGGTCTGGATCGGCGCGGGCGGGTTGTTCACCGGGATCGATTCGCCCTGGGCCACCAGCGTATTCAACTCGGTGATGCGGGCCTTGAGCGGCGCGCTGCCTTTATTCATGTTCAGCAGGCGCTGGTTGACGTTGAGTTCCAGGCGGGTCAGCAGCAACTTGAGCGCCGGGGTCATCAACTGGCCGGGGAAGGTCTCGGTGATTTCACCGCAACGGCGCAGGCGATCGTTAAGCTCGATCTCGGTGCGCTTCTTTTCCAGCTTGTTGTTTTCCACCACGTGGTTCATGTAGCCAATGGCGATCAGTATTGCGATCCCGGCTATTACCAGCAGGGTGATCATGAGTGGTGTCACCGGTGTGACCTCTTTATAGGGTTTACAGTGGAGTGTAGTGACTGGGCCATCTGGCGGATAGGACTGATCGACCAGTTGCCCGGGTAGTTTGCTTCTATATGGATAGGTGCTCCCTGCATGGATGCACATTGCCATCATTTGCTGGAGCGAACTATAGCGTCTTGTCGGGCGCCAGAATATAGGCGTCAAGGCCCGGACGTGCACAATCCCCCCATGAGCCCGAAAAGCTGGGGGAAGTCATTGATTTTAATAAATTTATCCTTGGGGGTTGACGATCTTTCAATCCGTCCATAGAATGCGCGCCACTTAACGCGTAAAGCACACAGCAAAACGCGGTTAAGCAGTGAATGTTGTACGTGTGTCCCCTTCGTCTAGTGGCCTAGGACACCGCCCTTTCACGGCGGTAACAGGGGTTCGAGTCCCCTAGGGGACGCCATTTGCGGGAATAGCTCAGTTGGTAGAGCACGACCTTGCCAAGGTCGGGGTCGCGAGTTCGAGTCTCGTTTCCCGCTCCAAGTTTAAGCAGTGTGGCTCTCGGGCGGCACTGAGTGAAACCAGGGCATGATCTTCGGATCTAACCCCTGGACACTGAAATACACACCATGTGTTTCAGTTGTGTGTCCCCTTCGTCTAGTGGCCTAGGACACCGCCCTTTCACGGCGGTAACAGGGGTTCGAGTCCCCTAGGGGACGCCATTTTGCGGGAATAGCTCAGTTGGTAGAGCACGACCTTGCCAAGGTCGGGGTCGCGAGTTCGAGTCTCGTTTCCCGCTCCAATTTAAGCAGTGTGGCCCTCGGGCGGCACTGAGTGAAACCAGGGTATGATCTTCGGATCTAACCCCTGGACACTGAAATGCACACCGTGTGTTTCAGTTGTGTGTCCCCTTCGTCTAGTGGCCTAGGACACCGCCCTTTCACGGCGGTAACAGGGGTTCGAGTCCCCTAGGGGACGCCATTTGCGGGAATAGCTCAGTTGGTAGAGCACGACCTTGCCAAGGTCGGGGTCGCGAGTTCGAGTCTCGTTTCCCGCTCCATATTCAACAAAAACGCCGATCAGCGATGATCGGCGTTTTTGTTTGTGCGCGATTTGTGCAGAGCCGCCGCAGGCCCGCTGCGGCAGCGTTCACTGCGTCGTCAGGGCCTCTTGCGCCGGCATGAAAAAACGCGCAAACAACTCGGATTGAGACTTGATGTTCAATTTGTTGTAGAGGTTGCGACGGTGAACTTTGATGGTCTCTGCCGACAGGTTCAGCTTGCCGGCGATCTCTTTGTTGGAAAAACCGCTCAACAGCAACTTGAGCACATCTTTTTCGCGCGCCGTGATTTGTGTGCCCAGTTGCACGATGGCCTCTGACCAGGGTGGCGGTTCGTCCTGGCTTTTTTCCGCATCAGTCTCAAAGCACATGCGCTGATGCATCAACGCCATTACCCATGGCTTGATAATGTCCAGCGTTGCGATCTGCTGCGGGCTGTAGCGCACGTTGCTGCCAAATGAAATACACAGCGTTCTGTCGGTGTCGAGTTGTACGTTGTACTGCACCTCATCCACGCTGATGTACTGGGCGAAATACTGGTGGTAATACTCGGTGGTCAGGAAGTGCTCCGGCGCGATGTCGGACAGATGAAAAAAGCCGCTCTGCGGGTTTTCGCGGTTGGCAATGTAGAACGGGTCGAGCAGGTACAGCCCTTTCACGTAGCGCTGGGTCAACGCGTCCACTTCGTCCGCATCGGCGACCTCAGTCACGCTGACCACCCGTACCTGCTGGTCGCTGAAGATCAGCACGACCCAGTTGTCGATCTGGACGTATTCCTTTAACACGCGAACCAGTGAGCTCCAGAACGCCGGGCGGTTCAGCTGCATGATCAGCGTCCCGGCCGACCGATGCCAGGCCAGGTTGTGAAGGTCGAGCGACATGTACTACCCCTTTAGGGTTAGGCATTCATGGGGCGGGGCTAAGTACTTCTAGGTATTTACTAATCGGACGTGCCGAGTATATTCACCCCTCAGCGGATGAAGGCCATGATGGCCTGTCGTTTTTGACAAGGATAGCAATATGAGTCAACCCCGTTTGCGCGCCATGTTCATGGCGGCGCTGGTCTGTGTGGGCGCGAGCGCGCCGGTCTCGGCGGCCGAACCCCGGGTCAACCTGTACAACTGGTTCGGGCTGATCGCCCCGGAAACACCCAAGGAATTCGAGCAGAAAACCGGCACCCGCATGCACATGGATGCCTTCGACAGTGCCGAGATCATGCAGAGCAAGGTCATGGCCGGGCGTACCGGTTATGACGTGGTCGTCGCCACGTCGAATGTCTTGCCCAGCCTGATCAAGGCCGGCGTACTGGCGCCGCTGGACCGCTCTCAACTGAGCAACTTCTCGCATATCGATCCGGAGATGCTGGCGCTGCTCTCCGCCAATGACCCGGGTAACCGCTACGCCGTGCCCTACCTGTGGGGCACCACCGGCATTGGTTACGACGTGGATAAGGTCAAGGCCGCCCTGGGCGAGAATGCCCCGGTGGACAGCTGGGACCTGATCTTCAAGGAAGAGAACATCAGCAAGCTCAAGTCGTGTGGTGTGGCGATGCTCGATTCCCCGAGTGAAATCATTTCGATCGCCTTGCATTATCTCGGGCTGCCCAGCAACAGCCAGAACCCTGAGGATTACCAGAAAGCCCAGGCGCTGCTGCTGAAGATCCGCCCTTACGTCCTCTACTTTGATTCATCCAGAACGGATGCCGACTTTGCCGATGGCAACATCTGCGTGGTGGTGGGCTGGGCGAGCGGGGCGCTGACGGCGCAGGCCATCAATGAAAAAAACAACACCGGGCGCAAGATTGCCTACAGCCTGCCGCGCGAGGGCGGGCTGGTGTGGTCGGAGAACTTCGTGCTGCTCAAGGATGCGCCGCATGCCAAGCAAGGTCTGGCGTTTATCAATTACATGCTTGAGCCGCAAGTGATTGCCAAGAGTTCCAACCACACGCTGTACCCCAACGCCAACAAGGATGCCACCGAGCTGGTTGAACAGAAGTTGCGCGACAACCCCTGGATTTATCCATCCAAAGAGACGATTGCCACATTGGTTCCCCTTGAACCGCTGCCCTTGAAGTTGGAGCGAATCCGCACGCGTGTGTGGACCAAAGTGAAGAGCGGCACGTGACCGGCTGAATGACCAGGCACGTCGGGCGGTTGCAGGCGTGCCGTTGAAGGAGATCAATCATGGGCCAAGCCGAATATCAGCGCGACGTGAAGTCGGACGATGACGAGGCGTACACGGAAATCGAAGAACAGATCGGCAACTGTACGCCCGAACAAGCCTGGGCCATGTATTACGTCTCGACCGGCATGGTGCGTGAGTACATTACGCGGGCGGTGATGGAGCACATTGGCCGGGGCAACCGGGCGCTGCTGCTGGAGTTTCCGGAACTGGCCCGGGCCGAAGAGAAATCCCGCTTCCTGCTGCCGCTCTAACCGCATGCCGATCAGCGATGATCGGCATTTTTGTGTGTGCGCGGGTTTGCCGCTTTGGCCAGGCGCACCGTGGCCTCACGGATTTCCGCCTGATTGATTGAGGCAAAGCCCAGGCGCAGCGCGTTTTCCGGCTGGTCCATTGGCGAAAATTGCCGACCACTGCGTACGACCAGCCCATGCTCCAATGCGGTTGCCACCATCTGCTCGACGTTTATCCTTTCGTCAAAACGCACCCACAGCGCCAGCCCGCCTTCGGGTTCGCGCACTCTGATCCGATCACCGAATGCCGCATGCAGGCAGCCCTGCAAGGTTTCGCGGCGGGCGCGGTATTCCTTGGATACGCGGCGCAGGTGTTTCTTCAATTCACCCGCGTTGATCAGGTCCGCGAGCATCTTCTGCGCCACCGCGTCGGCATCGCCCAGCATCAACGCGGCGTTGCTGTGCAGGGCTTCAATGACCGGTGTGGGCGCCACCACATAGCTGCAGCGAAACGTCGAGCCGAGCGCCTTGGACAGCGAGCCGACATAGAGCACATGGCGCTGCGAACGGTCGCTGGCCAGGGGCAGGTAGGGCCGCCCGTTGAAGTGATACTCGTGGTCGTAATCTTCTTCGATGATGCAGAAGTCATGCTGCGCCGCCAATGCCAGCAACTGTTGCCGCCGCGCTGCGTGCAGGCTCACGGTGGTGGGGAACTGGTGGTGTGGCGTCAGATAGATCATCCGTACCTTGTGCTCGCGACACAGACGATCGATCTGGTCCGTGCGGCAGCCTTCGTCGTCGACGTCCACCGTGACCAGTTGCGCACCCAGCTTGCGGAAAATCTCCCACGCCGGGGGGTAGCTCAAGCGTTCCACCAGCACCACGTCGCTAGGCTTGAGCAGCAGGCTGGCGCTCAGGTACAGCGACATCTGGGTGCCCTGGGTCAGGCAGATATTCTCGGCGCTGACCGTCAGCCCACGGTTGTTGCGCAGCATTTCGGCCAGGGCACAGCGCAACTCATAGCCGGTGCCTTCACTGCCATAACGCACGGTGTTGGAGGCAAAGCTGTTGCGCAGGGCATTGCGGTAATAGCGATGCAGCACGGCTTGGGGTAGCAGGCGGTGGTCACTGGTGCCGTTGTCGAAAAACAGTGCGCCATGCCGATGCTGCAGCGCCTTCACCTGGGCGTTCTGAGTGAAGTACGGAGCGTTCGCCTGCGCCAGGATGGGCGGTGCGAAGGACGGTTGCGCGCGACTCGGCACCGGCTTGGGCGCCAATTGCGCATTGACGAAGGTCCCACGCCGCGGCTCGCTGACCAGCCAGCCTTTGGTCATGGCTTCTTCGTAGGCCAGGATCACGGTCTTGCGGTTGACGTCGAGCAACTGCGCCATCTCCCGCGTGCCCGGCAGCAGGGTGCCGGGCGGCAAGCGGCCTTCGACGATTGCTGTTACCAGGCCTTCGGCGATCTTGCGGTAGGACGCCTGGCTGGCGCTCTCGTCCAGCTTGAGCAGCGGCCGCCATTTACGCATCTGGACCATCTGAATTATCCAAAACTGGAGGTTTTAATGGGCCTAGTCTAGCGCAACAATCAAGCCTCACTCACCCCGAGGTTGTTATGAATACACGTCATGTCATCGAACTGTCCCCCTCGGGGAAAACCTTTGAGGCCGGTGACGAACTGTTGCTGGATGCGATGCTCGCCAGCGGTCTGTCGGTGCCGTTCTCCTGCCGGCGCGGTGCCTGTGGATCGTGCAAGGTGGTGGTCGCAGAAGGGCAGTACCGGGCCAAGCAGTTGGCGCCGAACGCCCCCGCGCCATGCTATCCATTGGCCGCCAATGAAGTGCTGCTGTGCCAGAGCCACGCCTGCGGCGACATGCGCCTGGAAATCCCCGGCTGGTCCCTGGACACCCCCGCGCTGAGTGTCGAGTCACAAGTGCTGAGCAAGTGCGCATTGAGCCCTGACATCATTGAGCTGGTGCTGATGCCGGACCTGCCATTGGCGGTGCGTGCAGGCCAGTACCTCAAGTTCCGTCTGGTCGACGGTGACTCGCGGTGTTTCTCGATCGCCAACCTGCCGGCCGAAGACGATGGGCGCCTGGTCTTCCACATTCGCCGGGTCAGCGGCGGGCTGTTTTCCGAGGTCGTCCTGGACGACTTGGACGCTGGCGATCTGCTACAACTGGAAGGGCCTTTTGGAGCCTGCACCTGGCAGGACCATGACGCTGCGCCCGTGGTCCTGTTCGCCACGGGCACTGGCTATGCAGGCATCAAGCCGATCCTGCTGAGCGCCTTGAAGCGCAATGTCGAGGTGACGTTGTACTGGGGAGGCGCGCAGCCGACGGACTTTTACGACCGTGTGTTCCTGGACCAGTCAGTCATCGACCGTCCGCGTTTTCACTGGCACTCGGTGCTGGCGTCGCAGGGGCGGGTGCAGGAGGTTGCGCTGGGCCACGGGCATCACTGGGATGCCGCCCAGGTGTATGCGTGCGGCAATGGCGCAATGATCCGCCAGGTCCGCGAGCAATGCCTTGACGCGGGCGTGCCGGCTCACCGGTTTGTCGCCGAAGCCTTTGTGCCCAGTGGGGGCGCAGGGGCGCAAACGCCTTCACCCACGTTCGACCCGATCTGGGAAAAAGTCGGCCCCCGTTATTCGTTTGACGGCATGCTGGCGGCCCGTGACCAATCCATCCGCGCCCTGGCGGCCATTGCCAGCCGGCTGCGGGTGGGCATGACCACCGGCGAAGCCCTCGACATGGCCGCCGCACAACTGCAGGCCATGGGCGCCTCGCACACCTGGCACCCGACCTATATCCGTTTTGGCGCCGACACGGTCCGCCCACCCCGCGAAGGGATCGACCGCCAGCGCAGGCTACGCGCCAGCGATATCGTCGTGGTTGACCTGGGCCCGGTGTGGGATGGTTATGAGGGCGACTATGGCGACACCTTTGTCTTTGGTGATTCACCCCTACACCTGGCGTGTAAAACCGCGCTGCACGAAGTGTTCGACGAGACCCGCGACGCCTGGTTGCGAGGCCTCACCGGTCGAGAACTGTATGACTTTGCCGAGCAGAGCGCCGTGGCAAAAGGCTGGAGGCTAGCGCGCAACCTCGCGGGGCATCGCCTGGCGGACTTCCCCCATGCGCTGTTCGAGAACAAGGAACTGGCCGATCTGGACATCCCACCGAGTGAAATGGCCTGGGTGCTGGAAATCCAGCTGTGCCATCCCACGGAACCGGTCGGTGGTTTTTTCGAGGATATGTTGATGCTGCAAGCCTGAAGAGCCCGCCATTGCGGCGGGCTCCTTAACATCAGAGCTTCGGCAACTGGCCGATACGGCCCATCATTTCGGTGACGATCTGCAGGTCGAGCAGGAACTGGTCGACGGTCTTGAACTCGCCGTCGGTGTGCCCGGTGTACTTGACTTCCGGGCGCGCCAGGCCGAATTGCACGCCGTTGGGCAGTTCATGCACCGAGGTTGCGCCGGCGGAGGTGCCGAACGTGTGCTCCATGCCGAGGTTTTCCGTGGCGACTGCCAGCAAGGCCTTGACCCACTCACCTTCCGGATTGCGGTACATCGGCTCGGCCGCCGAGTAGGTGAAGCCCACCTTGACCTTGGTTTTCTTGTCCCAGGCGCTCAGCTTGTCGGCGATTTCGGTCTTGAGTTTCTCCGGCGACTTGCCCTTCGGCACCCGCAGGTTCACCGCCAGCTTGAAGGCTTTGTCATCCAGGCCGACAAAGGTCAGCGAAGTGGTCAGCGGCCCCATGAACTCATCGGAGAAGCCCACGCCCAACTTGCCGCCCAGGTAGTCCAGGCCCCAGTTGTCGGCTGCATACCGCGCCGCATCAGTGATGTGGTTGTGCTTGAGGGCGATCTTGCCGTCG
Organism: Pseudomonas allii; assembly: GCF_055380095.1. Lineage (NCBI taxonomy): Bacteria > Pseudomonadati > Pseudomonadota > Gammaproteobacteria > Pseudomonadales > Pseudomonadaceae > Pseudomonas > Pseudomonas allii. Next base: position 2,034,935 of record NZ_AP039450.1, read on the forward strand.
ACGCTGTGGATCAGCTCCAGCATGCGCGCCACCGGGTTGACCCCGGACTCCGGCTCGGAGGAGTGAGCGGATACGCCGGTGACGGTCAACTTGACGTCTTTGCCGTCGACCTTGGCGGCCACTGCAAAATCGCCGCCGTTGTGCTTGGCGTATTCAGTGCCGGCTTTTTGCAGGCTGGCGGCCAATTCGGCTGGCTTGTCGCTGACGAAGGTCGCCACCGACGCCGACGGAATCTGGTTGGTGGCCATGCCGCCGGTCATCGCGATGATTTCCGCGCCTTTGCCTTCACCCTTTCGCCGTGGGAACGTCGCCATCACCGTGCCGTAGCCTTTCTCGGCAATCACCACCGGGTAGCCGCCATCCAGCGCCAGGTTGTACTGCGGTGTCGGGTTCTTTTCGAAGTAGTAAGGGATCGCGTCGCCGGAGGTTTCTTCGGTGGTGTCGACCAGCAGCTTGAAATTGCGCGCCAGTGGCAGCTTTTCTTCCTTGATCACCTTCATGGCATACATCGCCACGACGATGCCGTTCTTGTCATCTTCGGTGCCACGGCCATACATGCGGTTGCCGATCAGGGTGACCTTGAACGGGTCGAGTTTGGTGCCATCTTTGAGCACCCAATTTTCCGGCGTCACCGGCACCACATCGGCGTGGGCGTGGATACCGACGACTTCGTCGCCACTGCCTTCCAGGGAAATTTCGTACACGCGGTTGTCGATGTTGCGGAAGTTCAGGTTAAAGGCCTTGGCCAGGTCCTGGAGCTTGCCGGCGATCTTGATGAATTCCGGGTTCTTGTACTGCGGCAGGCCATCCACGTTGAAGGTCGGGATTTCCACCAGCTCGCGCAGGGTTTCGAGGGCAGCTTTGCCGTACTTCACCCGGGTGTAGATGCCCAGCAGGCGATTGATTTCGTTCTGTTGGTCGGCGCTCAGGGTTTTGTTGTCGAGAAAGGCACTGATTGCCGGGCCGACGTCGCTGGTTTTGCCCAGGTCGCCTTTAGCCAGGGCACCGAGGAAACCGCGAAAATCGGTGACGGACGTTTCGTTGAAGTTCTTGAGAATCGCCGTGCTTTGCTCGGGCGTGATGTTGGCGAAGGCAGGGCAGGTAACCGCCGAAAGGCTCGCCGCGAACAGGGTGGCAGCCGCCAGTTGCTTGAGGGGAAAGTGCATGGAGAGACGCATTCCTTTGCAGGTAGTGAGTAGGAGGTTTCTGATCGATCTGTCAGAAACATTTCCACACACTACCATTAGTCAGGTGCCTCCGGTCAATGCTGGCCAGGGTGGGGCTCGGGGTACTCGGCGGTCACGTCCAAGGCTCTGGCATAAGGTCCATCCCACAACTGCTCGTGCAATTGCCCGACGCGCCTGGCCATCGCTTCGTTGCGCATCACCACTTCCAGGTTGCGCGAATTATCCAGGTAGCCACCCAGCCAATTGCTGGTGCCGACCCACGCGACCTGGCTGTCGATCTCCATGGTCTTGCTGTGGATCACCCGCGCATAAGGAATGAATCCCTGCCTGGCCTCGGGCAGGGTGACGATCTTGATCTGCACGTTGGGCAGCACCGCCAGGCTCTTGAGGTAAGGCAGTTCCAGCTTGTCGGTGTTCCAGTTGGACACCATCAGCTTGATCGACACCCCACGCGCCGCGGCAGCGCGCACGGCATTGTCGATCACCGCGTAGTAGGGGCGGGTTCTGTCCGGGCCGTAGGACAACGGCGCGTAGTCCAGCAATTGCACGCGCACTTCCTGCTTGGCTTCGCTCAACAGGCGCGGCAGCTCCAGCTGTGAGTCGCCCACGCCGGGCGGGTTGTAGCGCTGCGGGCTGGCCACCAGGTAGTTGCCGGTGCGCGGTGGTTCCTTACCCGCGACGGGCAGCGGCACCGGCTGGTTGTCGGTCAAGGCCTGCTGGGCGTTCCAGTCCTGGTCGAAGATGGCCTGCACTTGGCCCACGACTGTTGCGTCGGTGATGCGCAGCCCGGTTTCGTGGATGTGCTCCAGCGAGCGCCAATCGAAATTCTGGCTGCCGACAAACGCCTGCTTGCTATCCACCACCAGGTATTTGGCGTGGATGATCCCGCCACTCACACGGGCGTAGGGCAAGACGCGAAAGGTCAGGTTAGGGATCGCGCGCAGGCGTTCCAGGGTGGCGGCTTCCGATAGCCTGATGCCTTTTTCTTCGAGCAGAAAACGAATCTTCACACCGCGTTTGCCGGCGGCTTCCAGGCGCTCGATCACACGGTCCATCACCGAGCCGGGGTGGTCGGCGGCGTAGAACTGGCCGATATCGATGCGGCTTCTGGCGCCGTCGAACAGCTCGCTCCAGACCGGCCCGGGCTGGCGCAGGTCGTCGGTGCCGAGGGCGGTGTCCACCGGTACGGTGTGTACCAGTTCAAACCCCGGAATCGAAAAGTCCGCCTGGGCCAGCGGACTGAGGAGCAAGCCGGCAAGGCCGGCGATACGCAATTTCAAGGACACGGACATAACACTCTCTTCACTGATGTGGTGAGCAGGGCAAGCCTGCTCACCACAGGTTTATGCCGTGCGGCTGTGCAGCGGCGTCGGTACCAAGTGCGGCACTTCACTCTGCACGCGGGCACCGGTGGCGGCGCGGATCAGCAGGATTTTCAGCTGGTCGTTGATGCGCTCCAGGCTGTCCTGGAAGAAGTTGTGGAACACCACGCAGAACAGCGCAATGGCGATCCCCAACCCGGTGGCGAACAGGGCCGTGCCGATGCCGCCGGAGATCTGCCCTGGGTCGGACACGCCCGCCGTCGCCAGCGCCTTGAAGGTGTCGATGATGCCGAGGATGGTACCCAGCAAGCCCAGCAGCGGCGCGGCGGTGGTGATGGTTTCGATGATCCACAGGCTGCGGGCCAGCGGCGCGCGGGTGGTCAGGTACTGGGTTTCGATGACGTCATCCAGGTCCTTGCGCGATCCGTTCGACGCCTTCTGTGCCAGCACCGGCAAGACCATGCTCAGCGGCAGGCTGTCACGCCGGGTCAGGCTTTCCGGCAGGTCGCGTTCGCTGTGCACGTTGGCGCCGAGCACTTCGGTCAGCGCGCGGGCCTGGCGGCGTACATACGCGAAGTAAATCCCGCGCTCGATGGTGATGAAGATCGCGATGGCCATCGCGGCATACATCACATAGAAGGTGATGTCGTGGAGCAGGTTCATGTCCATGTTCACTTACCTCGCAATTAGAAATTGGCTTCCAGGGAAACCGTCACGGTGCGTTCCAGGCCCACGATGTAAGCCGGGTCGCCGTCGCGGAAGCCGCCGTAGGTGGCCGCGTTGGTCTTGGTGGTGTACACGCCGTCCAGGTACTTCTTGTCGAACAGGTTGTCGACGTTCAGGCGCAGCGTCGCGTCCTTGACCACTTTCTTGTCCACCGGCAGGTAGATACCGGCGCCGGCGTTGAATACGGTGCGCCCGGAGATGGCTTCGTCGTTGGTCAGGTCGCCGTAGAGCTTGCTGGTGTACTTGCCGCCGAAAGTGCCGTAGAAGCGGCCGTCGTCGTAGCCGATGTTGGCGGCCAGCATGTTTTTCGGCACGTTGGCGAACTGCTTGCCGCTGGTGGGCAATACGATCGCTTTGCCGGCGTTGTACACGGTCAGGTCGTCTTGCTGCTCGGCCTTGGTGTAGGTGTAGGAGGTGTAGTAGTTGAAGTGGTTGGGCAAAAGGCCGCTCCACTCCAGTTCCAGGCCGCTGTTGTTGACGGAGCCGGCGTTGATGTCGGCGAAGTCGCCGTTGATATCGCGCGACGACACCTGGCGATCCTTGAACTGCATATAGAACAAGGTGGCGGCCACGGTCATGTCTTCATCGGTGTAGCGCCAGCCCAGTTCGTGGTTCCAGCTGGTTTCCGGCTTGGCGTCGATGGAGCCTGCGCCCTTGTCGTACAGCACGTAGTTCTGCGGGATGCGCATGTTGCGCGACAGGCTGTAGAACACCTGGTCGCGTTCATCCACCTGGTATTTGAGGCCGGCGTTGGGCAGCAGTTTGTTGTAGCTCTGGTTACGTTTTTCCGCTTGCTCGGTGAGGCTGCCGTGGTTGGTTCCGTCACGCTTGACGTTCATGTACGCCAGGCCGCCGATCAGGGTCCAGTCCGAGTTGATGTACCAAGTGTCCTGGGCCCAGACCTTCTGCGCCGGGGTGATGGTGAAGCGGTCGCGGCCCTGGATGGTGTTGCCATTGGCATCCACCACCGCCTCGTTGGAATCCGGCCAGGTGTCGACCGGCTTGCCGCTGGCCTTGAGCGGAATGAACGGCTGGGTCTGGCTCTGGCGTGCGCGCTCGTACCAGTAGCCCACTTGCACGCTGTGATCGCCCAGGTCCCAATTCAGTTTGGTGGTGATGCCCGGACGCCAGGTCTGGGTACGTGAAGGGCGGTAGTACACGCCGCTGTTCGGGGTGCCGTCGGCGTTGTATTGGGCGCCGGTGGGCAGGTTGCCCAGGTCGAACACGCCGCCCTGGTTCGAGCCGCGGTTGAGGGCATAGCTGGACGAGCCGACGCCGCTGCCGTTACCCCAGTAGTAATACGGGATCACCGACAGCGCGAGGTTGTCGGCCAGTTTGAACTGGGTGTTGAGCACGGCAGTGAACGTCTGGAACGGGTTCTGCGCCAGGGCGTAGTAGCTGTTGTACTTGCCGTTGCTGCCCACGGTGGGGGTGGCGGGGTAGGGGTCGTACTTGCGACCATTCTGCTGAAACTGCGCCTTGGTCAGTTGGCTGTAACTGTTGTTGTCCTGCTCGTGGTACTTGAGGATCAGGTTGGCGGTGTTGCCGTCGCCCGCGTCAAAGAAGCTGTTCCACTCGACTTTGTCCGCACGCACGGCGCCCGAACCGCGCCACATCTGGCCTTCGGTGTGGGAGGCCGACAGCCAGTTGCTCAGGCCGTTGATCTCGCCGGTGTTGAGGCGGGCGAAGGTCTTGCGGGTGGCGTTGCTGCCCATTATCTGTTTGACGAACGCACCGGTTTCCTTGGTCGGTCGGATGGTCACGATGCCGATGTTGCCGCCGCTGGAGCCGATGTGCGGGCCGTCGGCTTCCGAGGAACCCTGGGTGACGAAGATCTGGTCGATGTTTTCCGGGTCGCCCAGCAGGTTGGAGTACAGCGCGTAGTTGCCGGAGTCGTTGATCGGCATGCCGTCCACCGACATCCCCACCTGGTCGGAGTTGAGGCCGCGCATGGTGAAGCGAAAGCCCGACAGGCCAGTGGCGTCTTCGCTGGAAATGTTCAAGCCCGGGGTGTACTTGAGCTTGTCCACGGCGTTGCCGGTGGCGGTCTGTTTATCCAGCGCTTCCTTGGTCACGGTGGAGCGGCCCTTGATGCTTTCTTCCTGCACCATGTAGCCGCCACCTGCCGTGGCCTTGCCCTGAACCCCAATGGTCCCGACGTCGCTGTCGCGGGTGTCGGCCATGACCATGCCATGGCCCATGCTTGCGGCAACAAGTGCCAGATGAATCCGTGTGAACCTCATCTCTGTCGTCCTGGTGTCGGGTGCTTATTGCACGCTGTAGTTGAAGGTGGCGGTGAAGCGCTGCTCATTGCGGCCCCCGAAGGCTTGCTCGGGGAACGGCTTGACTTGCTTGATGCGACGCAAGCTGTTGGTGGCGGCCCGGTTGAGCAACATGCTCGAGGCCTGGGTTTGCAAGCCGGAGTCGAGAACCCGACCCTGGCGGTCGACCAGCAACCAGACCACCACTTCGCCGCTCGGGCGTTCGAGGGAGGCCTGGCGCCCGGTGGGGTACTGCTTGTAGGTGTCCAACTCGTTGCGCAACCCCTTGAGGTAACCGCCTTCCAGTGCCTGGCCGTCGACCTTGGGAGGGGCGGGTGGCGCCGGTGTCGGCGCGGTCTGGGCCACAGGCGCCGGTGCCGGTTTGGCAGCGACCGGTGGCGGCGTCGGTGCGGGCGTTGGCTTGGCCACCACGGGCTTGGGCACAGGTTTTGGCTTGGGCTCAGGCTTGGGTTTTGGCTGCGGCTTGGGCGGTGGCGGTGGTGGGGCCGGCTCGGCCTCTTCATCCTCGATCACCGGCGGTGGCGGCTCTTGTTCCACCACCGGTTCCGGGACCACTTCCGGCTCCGGCTCGACCAGCGCCAACTCGACGGCGGACTCGTCATACACCGGTTCGACCTTCAAGGTCTGGGACTGGATACCCAGTGCAATCAGCACCAGGGCGATCAGGGCCGGGACACTGCCCAGCAGCTGACGCACACGAAACAATACGTACATGATCAGGACTTACGCGTGGCAATGGACACGGAGGTAAAGCCACCCAGACGCAGGGTGTCCATCACCTCCACCAGGCGCGAAACCTCGACGCCTTTGTCGCTGTTAACGATGATGGTCGACTTGGTGTCAGGCTTTTCGGCGGCCTTCAACGCCGGCACCAGCGCGTCGACCGTGAGGTCCTTGCCATCCAGTTGCAACTGGCCTTCCAGACCCAGGGTCAGGATGAATTTGTTCTGCGGCTTGAGCTGCTGCGAACTGCTGGCGCTGGGCAGTTGGGTCTTCATGCCGAGGGCCGGAATCACGTTCAGGCTCACGAGTACGAAAAACACCAGGAGGAACATCATCACGTCGATCATGGGGATCAGTTCGATGTGCGCCTTGCGTTTTTTCGGTTCGTCCCAGGTTCTCATTCCGCTACCCCGTTATTGAATTAGGGGCGACACGCTAACAACCAAAAATGACCGATTGGTTAACTTTAATTGACGTTTTGAGGGCTCTAGGACGCGTATTACAGGCGACTCTCGAGTCATTTTTGCGACGTAACAGAATTGAAACCCGACAGGGGCATTCTCAAAAACTTTACATCGAGGGCCCCCAGAGATGAGTAGCGAATTGCCATGTCTTTCCACCCCGCGGCTTCTATTGAGAGCACTGGAAAAGCACCAGGCCGACACGTTGTGCACCCTCGCCAACGGGCCGAAGATCGCCGATAACACGGCGAGTATTCCGTCGCCCTATACCCTGCAAACGGCGCAGGATTTTATCGACGGCATGCAGGAGAAATTTCGCACCGCAGGGCTGTTGAGCCTGGGCGTGCATCTGCGTGACACCGGCGAATTGATCGGCATCGCCAGCCTGCGCATCAATGCGCTTCATCACTATGGGCACCTTGGTGGCTGGACGGCGGCGGACGCGCGCAACCTGGGGTATGCGACCGAGGCGGCGACCGCGCTGATGGACTACGGCTTTGGCAAACTTGGCCTGCACCGTGTGGGCAGCCAGTGTTTCAGTCGCAACAAGGAGTCGGCGCGGGTCATGGAGAAAATCGGCCTGCAGTACGAAGGCTGCATGCGTGGGGCGTTCCTCAAGAATGGGGTGCATGAAGACATGCTGGTGTTCGCCACCCTGCGTGAGGATTGGGAGTTTCGGCTGTGAGGGGTGACGTTGATCACGGCCGGCGGCGGGTGCTCGCCGGGCTGGCCGTTGCCACCACCTTTTCGATCCTCAGCCCGTTTGCGCGCAGTGCCGGGGTGGACTACCCGTTCACCTTGGGCGTGGCCTCCGGCGATCCATTGCCCGACGGGTTTGTGATCTGGACGCGCCTGGCGCCGCTGTTCAATGCCGCCGATGGCCGGGGTGGCTTGAGCCGCCCGGTGCCGGTGCGGTGGCGAGTCGCCAGCGATGCGGCGATGACCCGCGTGGTGCGCCAGGGCGAGGTCATGGCCAGCGAGCGCTGGGGGCATTCGGTGCATGTGGAGGTGGCGGGGCTGGAGCCGGGCAGGCCGTACTGGTACCAGTTCGAAGGGCTCGGCGCGCAAAGCCCGGTGGGGCAGTCGCGCACGGCACCGGCGGTGCATGCCATGGTGTCGGCCCGCTTGGGGTTTGTCTCGTGCTCCCATTGGGAGCGTGGCTATTTCAGTGCGTATCGCCACCTGGCGCAGGAGCAACCCGACCTGGTGTTTTTTCTCGGGGACTACATCTACGACAGTTCCTACGCAGCGAACTCGGGCAAGATCATTCGCCCCCATGGCAGCGGCAACGCGGTGAGCCTGAGCGACTACCGCAACCGCTATGCCTTGTACAAAACCGATGCGGATCTACAGGCCCTGCACGCTGCCGCACCGAGCGTGGCGACCTGGGACGATCACGAAGTACAGAATGACTATGCCAGCCGCTGGTCCCAGGACCCGAAGATCCCTGTGGCGCAGTTTTTGCAGCAACGGGCGGCGGCTTACCAGGCTTTTTACGAGCACATGCCGCTGCGTGCCAGCAGCTTGCCGAAAGGGCCGGACATGCGCATTTATCGACGCATGGACTACGGTCGATTGGCGCGTTTCCATGTGCTGGACGGCCGACAGTACCGCTCCGAGCAACCGTGCATTCTGGCCAATGGCAGCCACCAGGGGCATATCGCCGATAACCTCTGTCATGACTTGCACGACCCCGGTCGCACAATGCTCGGTTGGCAGCAGGAGGCCTGGCTGGACCAGGGCTTTGCCCAGTCGAAGGCGCAGTGGAACATCATTGCCCAGGACTTGCTGGTGGCGCCGTTGACCCAGCGCGACCTGACCAACCACAAGCCGGGGCGCTGGACCGATGGTTGGGATGGCTACATGGCCAACCGTTCACGGATGCTGGCTTCCATCGAGCGCAACCGGGTGAACAATCCGGTGTTCTGGGGCGGTGATATCCATTCGTTCTGGGTGACGGACTTGCATGCCGATGGCAACAACCCGGATTCGCCTGTGGTCGCCACGGAGTTCGTCGGTACCTCGGTGACGTCCGACGGGCCGCCGTTTGAGGCGTTCAGCAAGATCCTGCCGCTTAACGCCCATGTGAAATTCTTTGACAGTCGTCAGCGAGGATATGTGTCGGTGGAGGTGGAGGAGGGCAGGATGCTCACGCACTTGCGCGTGATTACCGACCCGCATGATCCGGCGGCCAGGGTGTCGACGCTGAGGTCGTTTGTAGTGGAGTCGGGGCGGGCGGGGGCGATAGAGGTGTAAGGGATAGACGCATTTTTTGTGGCGAATGAGCTGTTGTGGCCAGTGGACTTATTGTGGTGAGCGGGCTTGCCCCGCGTTGGGCTGCGTAGCAGCCCCAAAACCTGCCGTGAGGTTTATCTGACATACCGCGGTGTTCCGATCAGGGCTGCTGCGCAGCCCAACGCGGGGCGAGCCCGCTCGCCACAACAGGCCCGCTTGCCACAAGGGTAAATGCGGCTGGTTCAGGTGATCTCGTAGCGCACCGACAACGCGCCCTTTTTCTCCGACAACGCCAGGATGGTGACCTGGCCCAGTTCACCCAAGGTCTGCACATGGGTACCGCCACAGGCATACGCAGGCAGTTCGCCAAAGCCGACTTCGCGGGTGCCGTCTTCCAGGTTCATATGGCGCGGGTAGTCCGCGGCGATCCATTGGTTGACCTGTTGCTGGATCGTCTCGGCGTCCATGCTCTGCGCGGCTTCACCACGGATAAAGGTGATCTTGCCTTCGCCTGGCCAGTGATGAGCCTTGATGGGCATCCAGCCCAGGGTCTCGCCCACGTTGCCGATCAAATGCCCGGCGGAATGCAAACGGGTGTGCAACGCCCGGCGCTGTTCGTCGACCCGTGCGGTGGCGGGGCCCGGCTCCAGCGGGCGGTCGACGTAGTGCACCACGCGATCGGCCTCTTGGATAACGCGCAGTACAGTGCTCTCGCCGAGCCAACCGGTATCGAAAGGTTGCCCGCCGCCCTGTGGATGAAAAATCGTCGACTGCAGGATGACCGCGAACTGGTCCTCATGGGGCGTGCAACTCAGCACCTCCAGTTCGGCAGTCAGGTGGTCGTGGGTGAAAAACAGGCGTTCGGTCATGATCTACATCCGCATCAGGGTTCTGCGGGCAGTATAAATAGTGCGCAGATGGGTGATAATCCGCTCAATTATCAATGGACCTGTGCACCATGAGCATCAATCTACCGTTGCCGCTGCTGGGCGAGATGGCGATTTTCGTCAAAGTGGTGGAAACCGGCAGCTTCTCCGAAGCCGCCCGGCAACTGGGCGCTTCACCGTCCTCGGTGAGCCGCAGCATCTCGCGCCTGGAAAAGGCCCTGGCCACGCGCTTGTTGCAACGCACTACACGCAAGTTACGCCTGAGCGAGGGCGGTGAAGAGGTGTTCAAGCGTTGCCAGGAGATGGTCAACGCGGCGCGTTCGGTGATGGAGATCAGCGGCCAGTTCACCCACGAGGCCGAAGGGCTGGTGCGGGTCAGCGTGCCCAAGGCGGTGGGGCGGTTTGTGGTGCACCCGCATATGCCGGAGTTCCTGCGGCGTTATCCCAAGGTCGACGTGCAGTTGATCCTGGAGGATCGGCAGGTGGACCTGATCGATGACAATGTCGACCTGAGCATCCGCATCACCGACAGCCCACCGCCCGGGTTGGTTGGCCGGCAGTTATTGCCCATCGAGCATTTGTTGTGCGCGACCCCGCAGTACCTGGCCGAGCACGGTACGCCGGGCCATCCCCATGATTTGTTGGAGCACAGTTGTATCTACCTGGGGGAAACGCCAGGGGACTCGCGCTGGAAATTCCGCCAGGCGGGCAAGGCAGTGACGGTGGCGGTGCGCGGGCGGTATGCGGCGAACCACACCGGGGTGCGGCTTGATGCGGTGTTGCAGCATGTGGGGATTGGCAGCCTGCCGTACTTTACGGCGCGCCATGCGCTGGAGGAGGGGCGTTTGGTGCAGGTGTTGCCGGCGTGGGACTTTATCGCGTCCTACCATGGCGAGGCGTGGTTGCTGCATTCGCCCACGCGCTATCTGCCGCCGAAGTTGCGGGTGTTTATTGATTATCTGGTGGAGTGCATGGCGCGCGAACCGACACTGCGCGTGGCGAGCGGGCTTGCCCCGCGTTGGGTTGCGAAGCGGCCCTGAGACAGGCAACCCAGATCTGACTGGAAGAACAAGATGCTGGCAATGGGGGGGGCTGCGCAGCAGCCCCAATAAGAGCACTGCAGTGTGCCAGACAGCTCCGGGGCTATGTTTTGGGGCTGCTTCGCAGCCCAACGCGGGGCAAGCCCGCTCGCCACAGTAAGCCCGTTCACCACAGTAAGCCAACCATGCGATGTTCTGTTGATCAGTGCTTGCTTTGGTCGTCGGGCATGGCCAGCAGCTGTTTTTCCTGGTTCCAGTCGAACGGTTCGTCGTTTTGTTCGGCTTCGAAGCGGCGCTCTTCCAGGGCCTGGTACAGGTCCAGTTCTTCATCGGGCATGAAGTGCAGGCAGTCACCGCCAAAGAACCACAGCAGGTCGCGTGGCACCAGGTGGGCAATCTGCGGGTAGCGCAGGATGACCTGGCTCATCAGGTCCTGGCCCAGGTACTGGCTTTCGATCGGGTCGATGGGCAGCAGGGCGCGCAATTCGTCGAAACGCTCCAGGAACAGCGTATGGCTTTCCTCGGGCACCTGTTCGGCTTCGCCGACGGCAACCAGGATGCTGCGCAAGTGGTCGAGCAAGACGAGATGATCGGCAACGACGTTGGACACGAGATAAGTCCTCTAAAGCAAAAACGGGCGCGAGAGTATATAGCTCGGTGCCCTGCCTCACAAATACGATTCATTTTGACGAGTGGCTGTTGTTGTCAGGCAAGGCGCCGCGACGACTCATAGCTCGGCTATGGGGAGGAGCGGCAACGCAGCGTGGCGACAACAGACGCCGTCAAAATGGATCAGTATTTGTGAGGCAGGGCACTTTGCCCGCATTTATATGACCGCTCGCCTCAGCGGACTTTACCCTCAACCTGGGTCAGCTCTTCCTTGCTGAAGTCATCCACGTCGATCACCTTGCGCCGCGCCGCTTCGGCGTCACGCAGGGTCTGCGCTTCAGCCGGTTGCAGCACCCCGGCGTGCAGTGCCGCATCAATCGCATGCTCGCCGGCCGCAGGTTTGACCTGGCCGCTCTTGAGCGCGGTGTGCAGTTTCTTCTGCAGCGGATGGCTGGCGCCGAGCAGGTCGTAGGCATGTTGCAGGGCGCCCACTGGATCTTCCGCCGATTGCGGGCGGTAGCAGCCGGCCAGCAATTCTTCCAGGGTCGGGTCGCCTTTGGCACGGCCGATCACCGCTGCCACTTCAGCGTCCAGCGCATCGGACGGGCCGGTATGGCGACGCCCGAACGGGAACACGATCACCCGCAGCAGGCAGCCCAGCACCTTGTTCGGGAAGTTGCTCAGCAGCTCATCCAGTGCGCGCTCCGATTCGCCCAGGCTTTCTTCCATGGCCCAGGCGAACAGCGGTTGCAGGTGGTCCGGCGAATCCAGGTCGTGGTAACGCTTCAGTGCGGCCGACGCCAGGTACATATGACTCAACACATCACCCAGGCGCGCCGACAGGCGTTCACGACGCTTCAACTCGCCACCCAGCAGCATCATGCTCAGGTCGGCCAGCAGCGCGAACGCGGCGGCCTGGCGGTTGAGTGCCCGGAAATAACCCTGGCTCAAACGGTTGCCTGGCGCTTTTTCGAAATGGCCTACGCCGAGGTTGAGCACCAGGGTGCTGGCGGCGTTGCTCACGGCAAAACCGATGTGTTGCATCAGCAGGCCGTCGAATTCCTTCAGCGCCTGGTCATGGTCTTCGCGACCGGCCAGGGCCATTTCCTTGAGCACGAACGGATGGCAGCGGATCGCACCCTGGCCGAAGATCATCAGGTTGCGCGACAGGATATTCGCGCCTTCCACGGTGATGAAGATCGGCGCGCCTTGCCAGTTGCGCCCCAGGTAGTTGTTGGGGCCCATGATGATGCCCTTGCCGCCGTGCACGTCCATGGCGTGGCTGATGCACTCGCGGCCGCGCTCGGTGAGGTGGTACTTGAGGATCGCCGAGAGCACCGAGGGTTTTTCCCCCAGGTCCACGGCATTCGCGGTGAGCATGCGTGCGCTGTCCATCAGCCAGGCGTTGCCGCCGATGCGGGCGAGGGCTTCCTGGATGCCTTCGAAGGCCGACAGTGGCACGTTGAATTGTTCGCGCACCTGGGCGTACTGGCCGGTGACCAGGCTGGTGAACTTGGCCGCGCCGGTGCCGACCGCCGGCAGGGAAATCGAACGGCCCACGGAGAGGCAGTTCATCAACATCATCCAACCCTTGCCGAGCATCTCCTGGCCGCCGATCAGGAATTCCAGAGGAATGAACACATCCTTGCCGGAGTTGGGACCGTTCATGAACGCGGCGCCCAGGGGCAGGTGGCGCCGGCCGATTTCCACCCCAGGGGTGTCAGTGGGGATCAGCGCCAGGCTGATGCCCAGGTCTTCCTCGTCACCCAGCAGGTGATCCGGGTCATGGGCCTTGAAGGCCAGCCCGAGCAGGGTCGCGACCGGGCCGAGGGTGATGTAGCGTTTTTCCCAGTTCAGGCGCAGGCCGAGGGTTTCCTTGCCTTCCCATTCACCTTTGCAGATCACGCCGGTGTCGGGCATCGCGCCAGCATCGGAGCCGGCCAGCGGGCCAGTCAACGCGAAGCACGGGATATCATCGCCACGCGCCAGGCGCGGCAAGTAATGGTTGCGTTGTTCTTCGGTGCCGTAGTGCAGCAGCAGCTCGGCCGGGCCGAGGGAGTTGGGCACCATCACGGTGGAGGCCAGGTCGCCACTGCGGGTGGCGAGCTTCATCGCGACCTGGGAGTGGGCATAGGCGGAGAAGCCCTTGCCGCCGTATTCCTTGGGAATGATCAGGGCGAAGAAACTGTGGGTCTTGATGTGTTCCCAGGCGGCGGGCGGCAGGTCCATGGCCTGGCCGATTTCCCAGTCGCTGACCATGGCGCACAGTTCTTCGGTGGGACCGTCGATAAAGGCCTGTTCTTCTTCGGTCAGTTGGGCCTTGGGGTAGGCCAGCAACTTGTCCCAGTCGGGGCGACCGCTGAACAGCTCGCCGTCCCACCACACGGTGCCGGCGTCGATGGCATCGCGCTCGGTTTCGGACATGGGCGGCAGGACTTTCTGGAACCAATTGAACAGTGGCTTGGTGAAGTATTGGCGGCGCAGGTCGGGCAACAGCAGGGGCGCGGCCACCACGGCGATCAACACCCAGAAGATCAGCAGCAGCCAACCCGGTGCGTGGCTCCAGGCGCCCATCGCCAGCAGGTAGACGGCGACCACGCCCAGGGCGGGCAGGGGGGCGACGCGGCGGTGTGCGAGGTAGGCAATGCCGACCACCAGCACCAGTATCCACAACAACAGCATATTCAATCCTCCGTGAAACCAGGGGCGAAACCACCAGGGAGCTTAGTCGGCATCCGAACAAGCGGGGTGATCAGGGTGTAACGAGATTTGGCCGATTCGTCGTTATCGCCGTGGCAGACCTGTCGTTAAACTCCAGGCTTCCTTCGGAGATAAAGCTCATGGATACGTACCTGAGTCCCAGCCGCTTCATCGATAGTGACCACCCTGCGGTGGTGGAGTTCGCCGAAAAACATCGCGGAACCCACGCGGCTCCAAGTGACCAGGCAGTCAGCCTTTATTACGCCGTGCGTGAGACGATTCGCTACAACCCCTACACCTTCAGCCGTGATCCAGACACCTTGAGTGCCAGCTTTGCGTTGAGCACCGGCGAAAGCTACTGCGTGCCCAAGGCCACCTTGCTCGCGGCCTGCGCCCGGCACTGCGGCATCCCGGCGCGCATCGGCTTGGCGGATGTACGCAATCATTTGTCGACGCCGCGCCTGATCGCCTTGCTCAAGAGTGATGTGTTCGCCATGCACGGTTACACCGAGCTTTACCTGAACCATCGCTGGGTCAAGGCCACGCCCGCATTCAACCAGCAGCTGTGCGATCTCTTCGATGTGCCGCCGCTGGACTTCGATGGCATTCACGACAGCGTCTTCCATGCGTTCAACCGTCAGGGCCTGCGCTCGATGGAGTATGTGGTCGACCATGGGCAATTTCCCGACGTGCCCGAGGCGTTTTTCTTCGCGCATATCCAGCAGTGTTACCCCCACCTGTTTGCCGAGGAAATGCCGCCCCTGCTGGGTGATATGCAGAGCGATTTGAGCCGCGCGTGAACCGGCGTATGCTGCTGCCTTCATCAAGCCATGTTCATCAACAATAAAGGCGCGGTCATGCTGAAGATCTGGGGTCGTAAAAATTCATCAAACGTCAGGAAGGCACTGTGGTGCGCCGAGGAACTCGGCCTGGACTATGAAGCAATTGATGCGGGCGGGGCTTTTGGCGTGGTCGACACGCCGCAGTACCGCGCGCTGAACCCCAACGGTCGGGTGCCGATGATCGAGGACGGCGACTTTGTGCTGTGGGAGTCCAACACCATCGTGCGCTACCTCTGCGCCAGGCAGGCCTCCAGCTGGTACCCGAGCGACCTGAAGGCTCGCGCCAATGCGGAAAAGTGGATGGACTGGACCACCTCCACCTTCGCCGAACCGTTCAAGATCGTGTTCTGGGGCGTGTTGCGCACCCCGGCGGAAAAACAGAACTGGGACAACATCCACGCCGGTCGCCAGGCCTGCATCGATGTACTCCAAACCGTTGATCAAGCCCTGGCCACACAGCCGTATCTGTCGGGCAGCGAGATCGGCATGGGCGATATTCCGTTGGGCAGCTTTATCTACGCCTGGTTTGAAATGCCTATCGAACGGCCTGCGATGCCCCATCTGGAGGCCTGGTACCAGCGCCTGCAGCAGCGCCCGGCCTACCGCAAAGCGGTCATGACCGCGTTGACTTAATACCCACTATTAATACGGGTGACTGTACTTGTGCGGCGCGGGCAAGCACCATGCTTGTCATGCGCCGCCGTTGAACTACCTGGGCTGCGCCCCCATCTACTCTTTCTATTCCCTTCTTTGGTGCGTATTCCGATATGAGTTCCGCTCTGTCCATCCGGCAGCTAACCAAAACCTACGGCAACGGTTTCCAGGCCCTGAGTGGTATCGATCTGGACGTTGCCGAAGGTGACTTCTTCGCCTTGCTCGGCCCCAACGGTGCCGGCAAATCCACCACCATCGGTATCCTCTCCACCCTGGTCAACAAGACCAGCGGCACGGTGAATATCTTCGGCCACGACCTGGACAAATCCCCGGCGGCGCTCAAGCGCTCCATCGGCGTGGTGCCCCAGGAATTCAACTTCAACCAGTTCGAAAAGACCTTCGATATCGTGGTGACCCAGGCGGGCTACTACGGCATCCCGGCGAAAATCGCCAAGGAACGCGCCGAGCAGTACCTGACCCAGCTGGGCCTGTGGGACAAGCGCGATGTGCCTTCGCGTTCACTCTCCGGTGGCATGAAGCGTCGCCTGATGATCGCCCGCGCACTGGTGCATGAACCGCGCTTGCTGATCCTCGATGAGCCCACCGCGGGCGTGGACATCGAGCTGCGCCGTTCAATGTGGACCTTCCTCACCGAGCTGAACGAGAAGGGCATCACCATCATCCTCACCACCCATTACCTGGAAGAGGCTGAGCAACTGTGCCGCAACATCGGCATCATCGACCACGGCACCATCGTCGAGAACACCAGCATGCGCAACCTGCTGGGCCAGCTGCATGTGGAGACCTTCCTGCTCGACCTGAAGAACAACCTGTCGGTAGCGCCACAGTTGCTCGGCTACCCGAGCCGCCTGGTGGACAGCCACACCCTGGAAGTGCAGGTGGACAAGGCCGTGGGCATCACCGCGTTGTTCACGCAGTTGGCGACCCAGAACATCGAAGTACTGAGCCTGCGTAATAAAACCAATCGCCTTGAGGAGCTGTTCGTGTCCCTGGTGGAGAAAAATCTGACGAAGGTGGCGGTATGAGTTCCGAACTGCAACCCAACCTTGTCGCACTGCAAACCATCGTCTACCGCGAAGTGAAGCGCTTTACCCGGATCTGGCCGCAGACCCTGCTGCCGCCGGCGATCACTATGGTCCTTTACTTCGTGATCTTCGGGAACCTGATCGGCCGGCAGATCGGCGACATGGGTGGCTTCACCTACATGGAGTACATCGTGCCGGGCCTGATCATGATGTCGGTGATCACCAACTCCTACGGCAACGTGGTCTCGAGTTTTTTCGGCAGCAAGTTCCAGCGTTCCATCGAGGAACTGATGGTGTCGCCGGTGTCGCCCCATACCATCCTGATCGGCTACACCCTGGGCGGCGTGCTGCGGGGCCTGATGGTCGGCGTGATCGTGACTTTGCTGTCGCTGTTCTTCACCCACCTGCAGGTGCATCACCTTGGGGTCACCATCCTGGTGGTGGTACTGACGGCGACGATCTTCTCGCTGCTGGGCTTCATCAACGCGGTGTTTGCGCGCAACTTCGATGATATCTCGATCATCCCGACCTTCGTGCTCACGCCGCTGACCTACCTGGGCGGGGTGTTCTACTCCATCACCTTGCTGCCGCCGTTCTGGCAGACCGTGTCGCTGGCCAACCCGGTGCTGCACATGGTCAACGCCTTCCGCTACGGCATTTTGGGTGTGTCGGATATCAAGATCAGCGTGGCGATCACGTTCATGTTGATTGCCACCGTGGTGCTGTATATCGGTTGTGCACGGTTGCTGGTGAGTGGGCGCGGGATGCGTACGTAAACGCGGTCAAAAATGTGGGAGGGGGCTTGCCCCCTCCCACATTTGTATTTGAGTAATGTCAGGCTTTCAGTGCCAGCTCGATCAGACGGTGCAGCTCTTCAACCGTCAGCGGCGCGTTCGAGAACAGAATGCGAAACACCGTCGGCGCTGCGATCAGGTTGATCAGATGGTCCACGTTCGGTGGCATCTCGTCCGGATAGCGCTCGATAATCGCCTGGAACTGCCCGCTCAGAATGCTCACGCAGTACCCCGGCGTGATCAAGCACTGCAAGTCGCGCATCATGTTGCGACCCGGTTCCGAACTCATTTCATCCAGGTACTGCTCGGCCCAGGCCTGCAGGTCGCCGCGCAGGCTGCCGGTGTTGGCCGGCTCGCTGTCGGGGCGCATGCGTGCCAGTGCCACGTCCGCCAACAGCACGGACAGATCGCCCCAGCGTCGGTAGATGGTGGAGGGCGTAACCCCCGCGCGCGCCGCAATCATCGGCACGGTGACGCTGGAGCGCTCATGGGCTTCCAGCAGTTCGCGCACAGCGTTATGCACTGATTCTTGGACCCGGGCACTGCGGCCCCCCGGGCGAAGGCCTTCTTTAATCGCCATGCTGGTGACCTTAACACAAAGAATTTGCTTTAAGCGCTGGCCGGTAGCACACTCTGCAAAAGCAAAATATTAGCTTTAGTGGAGCGTGCGTATGTCCAGTCCTGTTTCTCATCGTTCCAGCCTGGTGTTCCTCGCGATCACCTTGCTGACCTTCCTGGCCGCTTCGAGTGCGCCGACGCCGTTGTACCACCTGTATCAGGAGGGCCTGCATTTTTCGGCAGGCATGCTCACGCTGATCTTCGGGGTCTACGCCCTGAGCCTGCTGGCGGCACTGCTGACCGTCGGCTCATTGTCGGACCATCTGGGGCGCAAGCCGGTGATTTTTGCTGCGCTGCTTCTGAATATGTTGGCGATGTTGCTGTTTATCAATGAAGGCAGCGTGGCCTGGTTGATTGCCGCCCGTACCCTGCAAGGGTTTGCCACCGGCATGGCCACCGCCGTGCTGGGCGCGGCATTGCTCGACACCGACCGCCAGCAGGGCCCGCTGGTCAACAGCGTGGCGCCGCTTCTGGGCATGGCCTGCGGGGCGATGGGCAGCAGTCTGCTGGTGGAGTATGCGCCGTTGCCGACCCAGTTGATCTACTGGGCGCTGCTGGCTTTGATGCTGTTGCAGGCCCTCTACGTATGGCGTTTGCCGGAGACAGTGAGCCGCATCCCCGGTGCACTGGCGTCGCTGCGCCCGACGTTGCACGTACCGCCCCAGGCGCGCCGGGCGTTGTGGCTGTCGTTGCCGGTGGATATCGCCGTCTGGGCAATGGGCGGGTTCTATTTATCCCTTGCGCCATCGTTGGTGCGTGCGGCCACCGGCTCCACCTCCAACCTGATCGGTGGCGGCCTGGTGGCCGTGCTGACCCTGAGCGGCGCGCTGATGATCTTTACCCTGCGCAATCGTGCGGCCAACAAGGTGCTGCGTCTGGGCGCCGGCTTGCTCGCCATCGGTGTGACGCTGATCCTCACCGCCGTGCACAGCGCCAGCCTGCCACTGTTCTTCATCGCCACCCTGATCGCCGGCAGCGGCTTCGGTGCGGGCTTTCTCGGCGCCTTGCGCAGTGTGGTGCCACTGGCCTTGCCCCATGAGCGAGCGGGGCTGATGTCGGCGTTCTATGTGCTGAGCTACCTGGCGTTCTGCTTGCCTTCGTTGTTGGCGGGCAATCTGATTCGCAGCTTTGGCCTGATCGCCACCACCGACGGCTACGGCGCAGTCCTCATCCTGCTGGCCCTCGGTGCGTTGGTTGCGTTGCTGCTGCAGGATTCGGCGCGGGTGAGGGCGACGACCGGCGGCTGATGGGTAATAATCGGTGCCCGTATTCGCCTGATCGAGATTCAAGTATGAAGATCATCCGCAGCAAGGACTTCACCGGCAGTCGCGCTTGGGAGGCGCTGGATATTGCCAACATGAATGGCATCACCACGCGCCTGCACTGGACCGACCAGCCGTACCGCTGGCACATCAATGACGGTGAAGAAGTATTTGTGGTGCTGGATGGTCGCGTGCAGATGCACTACCGCGACAATGGTTTCGAACAGGTGGCGGAGCTGGAAGTCGGCGACATCTTCTACGCCAGTGTCGGCACCGAGCACGTGGCCCATCCCCAAGGCCCGGCGCGCATTCTGGTGATCGAATGCGAAGGCAGCGTTTGACGCTATATCGGCAAAACAGATAACAGTTAGAGATATTACCCGTTATATAGATATTCGATCAGGTTCTATGATGGCCTCAACCTCATACGAGAAAGAGGAGCGTCATCATGCCCTGCTCGAATACCCTCAGCTACAAACCCTTCAGTCACCTGGCCCGTCCACGGGAAGTGATTCGCCAGTTCACCCCCAACTGGTTTGCCGCGACCATGGGCACCGGCGTGCTGGCGCTGGCCCTGGCGCAACTGCCGGTCAACCTGCCAGGTTTGCACGCCATCGCCGAAGCGCTGTGGTTTTTTACCATCGGCCTGTTTGTGTTGTTCAGCGTGCTGTATGCGGCGCGTTGGGTGATGTTTTTCCACGAGGCGCGGCGGATTTTCGGGCACTCCACGGTGTCGATGTTCTTCGGCACGATTCCCATGGGCCTTGCGACGATTCTCAATGGCTTGCTGCTGTTCGGGCTGCCGCGTTGGGGCAGCGACGTGATACCGCTGGCCGAGGCCTTGTGGTGGCTGGACGTGGCCATGGCCCTGGCCTGTGGCGTGCTCATCCCGTTCATGATGTTTACCCGCCAGGAACACAGCATCGACCAGATGACCGCCGTGTGGCTGTTGCCCGTGGTCGCCGCCGAAGTCGCCGCCGCCAGCGGTGGCCTGCTGGCGCCGCACCTGGCAGACGCGCATTCGCAACTGGTGATGCTGGTGACCAGCTACGTGCTCTGGGCGTTTTCGCTGCCGGTGGCGTTCAGCATCCTGACCATCCTGATGCTGCGCATGGCGTTGCACAAACTGCCCCACGCCAATATGGCCGCGTCGAGCTGGCTGGCCCTGGGGCCTATCGGCACCGGTGCACTGGGCATGTTGCTGCTGGGCGGCGATGCGCCGGCGATCTTTGCGGCCAATGGCTTGCCGGGCGTGGGTGACATGGCCAACGGCCTGGGGCTGGTGGCCGGTATCACGCTGTGGGGCTTCGGCCTGTGGTGGATGCTCATCGCAGTGTTGATCACCTTGCGCTACTTGCGCGCGGGTATCCCGTTCAACCTGGGCTGGTGGGGCTTTACCTTTCCGTTGGGGGTGTACGCGCTGGCCACGTTGAAGTTGGCGAGTCTGCTGAACCTGGGTTTCTTCAGCGTCTTCGGCAGTGTGTTGGTGGTGGCGTTGGCGCTGATGTGGCTGATCGTTGCCAAGCGCACGGTGCAGGGCGCCTATAAAGGTGAGCTTTTTGTTTCACCGTGCATTGCGGGACTAGGGAATAAGTAAGCGGAGTTAGGTAAAGTCGTGGCCTGATAACTATTAGGCCACGCAGGAACACGGACGATGAGCCACCCCTCGCAATTCACCTTGCTGCGCACACGGCGTTTCCTGCCGTTTTTCATCACTCAGTTGCTGGGCGCGTTCAACGACAACATCTTCAAGCAATCGCTGATCCTCGCCATTCTCTACAAGCTCACCATCGACGGCGACCGTTCCATCTGGGTCAACCTCTGCGCCTTGCTGTTTATCCTGCCGTTCTTTCTGTTCTCGGCGCTGGCCGGGCAGTTTGGTGAGAAATTCAACAAGGACGCGTTGATCCGCGCAATCAAGATCGGCGAGATCGTGATCATGGCCGTGGGCGCCACTGGCTTCCTGACCAACCATCTGGAATTGATGCTGCTGGCGCTGTTTGCCATGGGGACCCACTCGGCGCTGTTCGGCCCGGTGAAGTACTCGATCATGCCCCAGGCCCTGCATGAAGATGAGCTGGTGGGCGGCAACGGCCTGGTGGAAATGGGCACGTTCCTGGCGATCCTGGCCGGCACCATTGGCGCCGGAATCATGATGTCGTCCACCCATTACGCGCCGGTGGTGGCAGTGGCGATTGTCGGCGTGGCGGTGTTGGGTTACCTGGCCAGTCGCAGTATTCCCCGTGCCGCCGCGTCGACCCCGGGGCTGCGCCTGAACTGGAACATCTTCAGCGAATCCTGGGCCACCCTGCGCCTGGGCCTGGGGCAGACGCCGGCCGTGTCGCGATCCATTGTCGGTAACTCGTGGTTCTGGTTTGTCGGTGCGATCTACCTGACGCAAATCCCGGCCTACGCCAAGGAATGGTTGTACGGCGACGAGACCGTGGTGACGCTGATCCTCACCGTGTTCTCGGTAGGTATTGCCCTGGGCTCGATGCTTTGCGAAAAGCTTTCCGGGCGCAAGGTGGAAATCGGCCTGGTGCCGTTCGGTTCATTCGGCCTGACCGTGTTCGGCCTGTTGCTGTGGTGGCACTCCGGCGGTTTCCCGCAGAACGTGCAGGCCAATGACTGGCTCGCCGTGCTCAGCTACGGCCAGGCCTGGTGGGTGCTGTTCGATATCCTTGGCCTGGGCGTGTTCGGCGGCTTCTATATCGTGCCGCTGTACGCGTTGATCCAGTCGCGCACCGCCGAGAACGAACGCGCGCGCGTCATCGCGGCCAACAACATTCTCAATGCGCTGTTCATGGTGGTCTCGGCGATCGTGTCGATCCTGCTGCTGAGCGTGGCCAAGCTGTCGATTCCCGAGCTGTTCCTGGTGGTGTCGTTGCTCAACGTCGCGGTCAACGCCTACATCTTCAAGATCGTCCCCGAGTTCACCATGCGTTTCATGATCTGGCTGCTCAGCCATTCCATGTACCGCGTGGAGCATCGCAACCTGGAGGTGATTCCGGACGAAGGCGCGGCGTTGCTGGTGTGCAACCATGTGTCGTTCGTCGATGCGCTGTTGATCGGCGGCGCGGTGCGTCGGCCGATTCGCTTTGTCATGTACTACAAGATCTACCGCTTGCCGGTGCTCAACTTTATCTTCCGTACCGCCGGGGCGATTCCGATTGCGGGGCGTCACGAAGATATCCAGATCTACGAAAAGGCCTTCACACGCATTGCGCAGTACCTGAAGGAAGGGGAATTGGTGTGCATCTTCCCCGAAGGCAAGTTGACCGCCGATGGCGAGATGAACGAATTCCGCGGTGGCGTGACGCGCATTCTGGAAGAGACGGCGGTGCCGGTGATTCCGATGGCGTTGCAGGGGTTGTGGGGGAGTTTCTTCAGCCGCGATCCGAACAAGGGGTTTTTCCATCGGATCTGGTCGCGGGTGGTGTTGGTGGCGGGGGAGCCGGTGGAGGGACCGACGCCTGCGAGGTTGCAAGAGGTGGTCGGTGGGTTGCGGGGGAGTGTCAGGTAGTTTTGGTTTTGGCTGTACCGGCCCTATCGGGGGCAAGCCCCCTCCCACCTTTGATATGTGAACACAGTCAAAATGTGGGAGGCGGCTTGCCCCCGATTGCGGTAGTGGCTCAGGTGCTGAGCTTGAGGCCGATAAGCCCGCAGATGATCAACGCCACACTGGCCAAGCGGAACAGCGCCATGGACTCGCCAAACAGGATAATCCCCGCAATCACGGTGCCCACGGCACCCACACCGGTCCAGATGGCATAGGCGGTGCCCAGCGGCAGTTCCTTCATGGCCAGCCCCAGCAGACCCAGGCTGACGGCCATGGCGGCGATTGTCAGGGCGGTGGGCAGTGGCTTGCTGAAACCGTCGGTGTACTTCAGGCCGACGGCCCAGCCGACTTCAAACAGACCCGCAAAAAACAGAATGACCCAGGACATGATGACCTCCTAACGATAGGTGGGGTCGTCCCCGGATTAGGCGCTTGAAGCGTCGCGAGGTCGTCCCCGCGAAGCTCGGTAGAGTGCCGAAAAGTGCCCGGCTGATCAAGTTTGCGGGGTGTTCTCCAGCACGCGGCGGTCTTCCTTCTCGCTCATGCGGCGGAAGTAGGTCGACAGCAATGCGCCGGAAATATTGTGCCAGACGCTGAACAGTGCGCTCGGCACCGCCGCCAACGGCGAAAAGTGCGCACTGGCCAGTGCAGCACCCAGCCCGGAGTTCTGCATGCCCACTTCCAGCGCCAGCGATTTGCGTTGTGCCAATGGCAACTTGAACACGCGGCCGGTGAAGTAACCCAGCAGATAACCGAAGCTGTTGTGCAGCATTACCACGGCCATGATCAGCAGGCCCGACTCGGCGATCTTCGCCTGGCTGGCGGCCACCACCGCCGCGACGATGATCACGATGCTCACCACCGACACCAGTGGCAGCACATCCACCGCATGGCGGACCCGATCACCGAGCACACGTTGCGCCAGTACGCCGAGCACGATCGGCAACAGCACCACCTGCAGGATCGACCAGAACAACTCCATGAACGACACCGGCAGCCAGGCCGAGGCCAGCAGCCAGATCAGCGCCGGGGTGAGCAGTGGGGCGAGGAGGGTGGTGACGGCGGCGATGGCCACCGACAACGCCAGGTCACCACGGGCCAGCCAGGTCATCACGTTGGACGACGTGCCGCTCGGGCAGCAGCCAACCAGGATCACGCCGACGGCAATTTCCGGCGGCAGGTGGAAAGCCTGGCACAGCAGCCACGCCACACCCGGCATGATCACAAAGTGCGCGACCACGCCCAGGGCCACGCGCCAGGGATGGCGGGCGACCTCGGCGAAGTCATCGAGTTTGAGGGTCAGCCCCATGCCGAACATCACCAGGCCCAGCAGGGGCACGATGGCGCTTTTCAGGCCGATGAACCAGCCCGGTTCCAGGAAGGCGACGACGGCGAAAATCAACACCCAGTAGGCGAAGGTGTTGCCGACGAAGCGGCTCAAGGCGGCGAGTGCGCGCATGGGGGGTGTCCTTTGTTGTTGGATTGAATCAAATGTGGGAGGGGGCTTGCTCCCGATTGCAGTCTGTCAGTCATAGGTGTTTTAACTGACAGAACGCTATCGGGAGCAAGCCCCCTCCCACATTTTGAATGTCACATGGCTTAGATGCCCTGCGGGGTTTCTTCGCCGCCGAGTGCTTCAACCAGCGCCGGGATGAAATCGCCGAACGTCAGCATCATCAGGGTGAAGCTCGCGTCCAGTTGGCCCAGGGCTTCTTCGCCGCCGTCCTGTTCCGCCTGGTCTTGCAGCAGGTCTTCGAACTTCAGGCGCTTGACGGTCATCTTGTCGTCGAGCATGAAGGACAGCTTGTCCTGCCAGGCCAGGGCCAGTTGGGTCACGACTTTGCCGGTGGTCAGGTGCAGCTGGATCTCTTCGCCGGTCAGGTCCTGGCGCTTGCAGCGCACGATGCCGCCGTCTTCGTGGGTGTCGCGCAGTTCGCATTCGTCGAGGACGAAGAAGTCATCGGCGGGCTTCTGGGTGGTGACCCAGTCGGTCATGATCGCAGTCGGTGCCGTCTTCACGGTCAGCGGACGCACCGGCAGGGTGCCGATCACTTCACGCAGGGTCGACAGCAGGTCTTCGGCGCGTTTCGGGCTGGCGGAGTTGACCAGGATCAGCCCCTGTTTCGGCGCGATGGCGGCGAAGGTCGACGAGCGACGGATAAAGGCGCGGGGCAGGAAAGCCTGGATGATTTCATCCTTGATCTGGTCGCGTTCCTTCTTGTAGACCTTGCGCATTTGCTCGGCCTCGATCTCTTCGACTTTCTCTTTAAGTGCGTCACGCACCACGCTGCCCGGCAGGATGCGTTCTTCCTTGCGCGCGGCGATCAGCAGGAAGTCACCGCTGACGTGAACCAGGGGAGCGTCTTCACCTTTACCAAACGGCGCGACGAAACCGTAAGTGGTCAACTCCTGGCTGGCACAAGGGCGCGCCAGCTTGGTGGCCATGGCCGCTTCCAACGCCTCGGCATCAACAGGCAGATCTTGGGTCAGGCGATAGATAAGCAGGTTCTTGAACCACATGGGGTGAGTCTCTCCTTTATACAAAGGGGGGCATTATTCTCTTGATAACGTCCCAGGCCAACCCTGCCTAAGCCATTGGAAGCTATCAAAAAAAAGATTTAAGAAAGTGCTTGCCAGACTTAAGGTCGCTCCGTAGAATGCGCGCCACACCGAAACGAAGGGTGATTAGCTCAGCTGGGAGAGCGTCTGCCTTACAAGCAGAATGTCGGCGGTTCGATCCCGTCATCACCCACCATTCGCTTCATGTGTTACGCGCAGCGGTAGTTCAGTCGGTTAGAATACCGGCCTGTCACGCCGGGGGTCGCGGGTTCGAGTCCCGTCCGCTGCGCCATATTCGGTAATCTGGAACGCTGAACGCCAGGTCACCACAGGAAGCCCGCTCATCGAGCGGGCTTTTTGCTGTCTGGGGTTTGTAAAACCGAAAAAAAACGCCGCCGATCATTTCCGATGATCGGCGGCGTTTTTTATTGGACGATCAGAAATCCCAGCGGGTGCTGACCATGAAGTTGCGCGGCTCGCCGTAAGCGGCGGAGTTATAAAAGCCGATGTTGGTGTAGTAGTACTTGTCGAACAGGTTGTTGACGTTCAGCGTCGCCGACAGGTTTTTGCTGATCTGATACTTGGTCATCAGGTCCACCAGCCAATAGGCCTCCTGGGAAAATTCCTCATACCCGCCATGGGGGGTGTTGTAGATGTCCTGCCAGCCCACGCTTTGCCAGCGTACGCCACCGCCCACGGTCAACTTGTCCAGGTTGCCCTTGAGTTTGTAGGTGGTGTAGAGCTTGACCTGATCTTCAGGTTCAAAGGTGGAGATCTTCACGTCCTTGTCATCGCGCACCACTTTGTGGGTGTAGCCGGCCTGGAGTTGCCAGCCGGGGGCGATTTCGCCGGACATCTCCAGCTCATACCCTTTGGTCACCGCCTTGCTGCTCTTGTAGGCATAGTTGTTGGGGATTGGCGTCTGGTTGTTGTACGCGTCATCCGAGAGCGCGCGGTTGGATTCGTGGATTTCAAAGTACGCCGCGCTGGCGTTCACCCGACCGTCGAGGAAGTCGGCCTTCACGCCCAGTTCCCAGTTCTGGCCTTCATCCGGTTCCAGCAGCTTGTTGTCGCGGTCGCGGTTGTAGTTTTCCTGCGGCATGAAGATATCGGTGTAGCTGGCGTAGACCGAGTACGTGTCGTTGAGGTCGTAAACGGCGCCGATGTACGGTACGAAACGCCCCGATTCACGGTAGTTAGGGTTGTAGCCCGTAACCTGGTAATTGACCACGCGTCCGCCCAGCAGCAGTTTGAGGTCGTCGGCCAAATTCAGGCGTGTGGTCACATAGGCGCCGGTCTGGCGCACGGTGTCGTCGGTCAGCGATTGTGCCTTGCCCCAGTCCGGTATTGCGGCGTGGCCGCGCCAGTTATTGAAGTCGACGATATTCGGGGAGAGGTTCCAGTAGCCTTTGCCTTTCCATTCCGAAGCGCTGATGGAGCCGCCCAGCACCAATTCATGCTCGCGACCGCCCAGGCTGAACGGGCCGCTCACATACAGGTCGGCGGAATCGCTGACGGTTTCCCCGGTGTACTTGCCCGACGTGAGTTGCGCGGTGCCGTCCGGCTGCGGCTGGTCGCCCTGGATCGAGCCCATCAACGCGTGGTAGCCGTTGATCTTGTGGTCCAGTTGCAGCTTGGTGACCCAGCCATTGCCCAGGTCGTGTTCAAGCATGGCAAACACGGTGCGGGTGTACTGTTCCCAACTGCTCCAGTCGGCGGCGTTGTTGAACGAGCGCTTGACGCTGTTGCGCTCGCCTTTGGAGTTGATCAGCGGGAAGCTGCCCGACCAGGAGGAGCCTTTTGGCAAGGTGTCCTGGTAGTCGCCGCCTACGGTCAGCAGGGTGTCGGGTGACAGATCGAACTCCATGATGCCGTAGTACACCGGGCTCTGGCGCGAGTAGTGATCCATGAACGAATGCTTGTCCTGATACGCCGCCACCGCCCGGCCACGTACATTGCCGCTTTCGGTCATCGGGCCGCTGACATCCAGCTCGCTGCGGTAGTTGTCCCACGAACCGGCGCCGACGGTCGCGTGGCCCTGGAAGTCGGCGGTGGGCTTCTTACGTACCAGGTTGATCGTCGCGCCCAGCGAGCCTGCGCCGGTGAGCAGGCCGGTAGCACCCTTGAGCACTTCGACACGGTCGTAGATGGCCATGTCGCTCAGGGTATTGCCCGCCGAGTAGGCGACGTTGCGCGCCGTGGACGGAATGCCGTCGTACTGGAAGTTGTTAATGGAAAAGCCCCGGGCATAGTAGTTGGAGCGCTCGGAGTCGAAGGCAGAAACGGTGATGCCGGGTGTGTGGCGCATCACGTCATCGACGTTGTTCAGGCCGAAATCATCCATGTGCTGGCGGGTCACCACGCTGACCGACTGCGGCGTTTCCTTCGGCGTCAGCACCAGGCGGGTCGAGGTCGCGATAGTGCCGGGGGTGTAGGAACCGGTGCCTTCAGTGACGTTCCCCAATTGGTTGACGGTGACGGCGGTGGGGCTCAGTTCCAGGGGGCCGCTGTCGGCAACGGGCGCGGGCTGCAGCGCGTAACCCTGGGCACCTTTCACCGCGCGATAGCCGCTGCCTTGCAGCAGCCGGTCAAACCCGCCCTGGATGTCGTAGTTGCCTTTCAGGCCTGGGCCCTTGAGGCCTTCCAGCTCATGGGACTGGAACACAATGGCCACGCCGGCCTGTTGGGCAAAGCGGTTGAGCGAACTGCCCAGCGGCCCGGCTGGAATGTCATAGGTGCGGGCGGCGACGCTGACGGCATCGGCCTGGGCCAGGCCGATGTGCAGCGTGGTGGCGGTGAGCATGGCCAGGGACAGCGGCGCGCTCTTCAGTAGCCGAAAGCGCCCGCGTGGGTAGGAAGGGGTGTGCATGGTGAAGGCAGTCCTTTATGTGTCGAATTACCTTCCTTGACGGGCAGTCTCGAAAAAACCGGAAGCAAATGCGAATAATTATTTATTGGGCTGTGTCTGGGGGCTGACCATGATCAGCCAAGGGGTGTAGGCCTGCACCTGGATCGGCAATGTTTGCGCCAGCAACTGCAGGGCCTGATCGCTGTTGTCCAGCGGGATCACTGCAGACACGCGCAAGCCTTGCAGCGCATGGCGATCGAATTGCACGCGACCAGAGCGATGCCGGGCGATCTCATCCAGTACCTCGGGCAGGGGCCGGTTCTCTACCACCAATTGGTGGCGGCGCCAGGCCTCGTTGATGCTGCCCGGGTCGACAGTGCCGGCCAGGCGTACCTCGTTCGAGTGCATGACGGCCTGCGAGCCCGCGTCGACTTCCAGCGCTTGCTCGCCATTGGCGCTGCGTGCTGCCACGCGGGATTCGAGCATGCTCAGCACCGTGACATCCCCTTTACGCGTGACCACAAACCGCGTGCCCAGCGCCCGCAATGTGCCTTGAGGCGTCTGCACCACAAACGGCCGCGTGGCGTCGTGGGCGACCTCCACCAGAATCTCGCCTTGCAGCAATTCGATACGGCGCTGTTGGCCATCGAAATGCAGGTTTGCCGCGCTGATACCATTGAGTCGCAGTGTGGAACCATCCGCCAGTTGCAGGGTTTGCCACTGGCCCGGACCGTTGCGCACATCGGCCATCCACTGTTGGGGATAAGGGCTGAGCAGCAGCGCCGCAGCAGGTATCGCCAGGCTGCACGCCAACACCAGCGCGCGTACGGCGCGCTTGCCGCGACGGTTTTTGGGCTGTGCAAACGCAGCGTTCAACGCCGCCCGGGCCGGGGCTTTTTTGCCGCGCAGGGCCTGCATGCGGCAGATGACGGCCTCCATGCGGGCGGCGGCCGCGGCGTGCTGTGGGCTTTGCTGTTTCCAGCATTCGAACGCCAGTCGCTGGGCTTCGCTCAGTTCGCCGTCGTGCAGGCGCAGCAGCCATTCGGCGGCTTGTTCTTCGATATGTGGGTGGGCGTGCGACATGCTCGATCAAGTGTCCATGCTGTGGCTGCAGTGCATGAGCGCCTGGATCAGGTATTTGCGCACTGTGCGTTCCGATAATTTGAGCTGTCGGGCGATTTGCTGCTGGGTCAGTTCTTCGAGGTAATACAGCACGAATGCCTGACGCGAGTACTCGTGCATGCCTTCGAGGATAAACGCGATCTGTTCGAGGGCTTCGAGGGTGGTGTGGATCTGCTCCGGTGATTGGAATCCCTCAAGCGCATCCATGGTGAGGGCCAGTTCATGCAAGTAGGCCTGCTCAATCTGCTTGCGCCGTGCCTGGTCGATGATCAGGCGCCTGGCCGTGGTGCTCAAGTAAGCCCGGGGTTCGCGGATGCCGGCCACCGATTCGCGCGCGTTCAGGATGCGCGCAAAGGTATCCTGCGCCAGGTCGGCGGCATTCTGGCGGCAGCCCAGTTTGCGTCGCAGCCAGGTGAGCAGCCAGCCATGATGCTCGCTGTAGAGCTGGGTAATTTCCCGTTGGAATGGCGGTTCACCCACAGACATAGGCGTGACTCAGGCGTTATTGAGAATAGTTTTTAATTGTGCGGTCTAGTCGCCGGTAAATGCAATAGACTCGCGTTTGGGGGCACAGAACCCCGTTTTTGCTGGGTTTTGTCATTAGCGAGAAAATATTTCAAATAAAGTGCATTTAAATCAAGACATTGCGGATTTTTGGTGTATGATGCCGCCCACACCGAAAGTGAAGGGTGATTAGCTCAGCTGGGAGAGCGTCTGCCTTACAAGCAGAATGTCGGCGGTTCGATCCCGTCATCACCCACCATTCGCTTCAAGTGTTACGCGCAGCGGTAGTTCAGTCGGTTAGAATACCGGCCTGTCACGCCGGGGGTCGCGGGTTCGAGTCCCGTCCGCTGCGCCATATTCGGTCACCTGGAACGCTGAACGCCAGGTACCCCTAAGAAGCCCGCTCATTGAGCGGGCTTTTTTTCGTCCGCGATTTGACCTCCCTTGCCTTGACGTTGTGCACTGCCTCTTCGCCCTGAACTGTGCTGGTGCGTCATGACGTGAGGGAATACCCCCATGCACATTGGTCGATTGCACCCCTTGCCGCTTAAACGTTTATCTATAGCCACGCGAAGACTTCCAGGCGAGTCATCGGCAGCAGGACGCTGCGGTGCCCGCTCTCCAACACAAAAAATAGTCTGCAAGGGGAATGGCTCTAGATGAAATATCCACTGCGTCCGTTGGTGTTCTGGCCAACTTTCCTGATCCTGCTGGCGGCGGTGATCGCCAGCTACGTTGACCTGAATGCGTTCCTGGCGATCAGCAAACAGCTCAACAACCTGATCCTGAAAAACTTTTCCTGGCTGTTCAGCGCCGGCTCGTTTGCCATGGTCGTGCTGACCGCCATCGTCTACTTCTCCGCGCTGGGCAAGGTGCGTATCGGCGGTGAAGACGCGCAACCGCTGCTGAGCAAATGGCGCTGGTTCATGGTGGCGCTGTGCACCACGCTGGCGGTGGGCGTGCTGTTCTGGACCACCGCCGAACCGCTCTACCACCTGTACGGCCCGCCCACCAGCTTGCCAATCGAGGCTGGCAGCGCAGCGGCGAAGAGCTTTGCCATGTCGACGATGTTCCTGCACTGGACCATCACGCCCTACGCGATCTACCTGGTGCCCTCGCTGGTGTTTGCGCTGGTGTTCTACAACCGTCGCAGCAATTTTTCCATCGGCGCCATGCTTGAACCGTTGCTCGGTGAAGCGCGGGTCCGGCGCTATGCCGGGCTGATCGACACCCTGGCGATGTTCGCTTTGGTCGCCGGTATGGCCTCATCCCTGGGCACCGGCGCGCTGACCCTGGCTGGTGGCCTGGCCCAGTACATCGGCGGTGAAACCACGCCGTTCCGCCTGGCTATCATTATTGCAATCATCGTCGTCACCTTTGTCGCCTCGGCCGCCAGTGGCCTGCAAAAAGGCATTGTGATGCTGTCTTCGTTCAATACCTGGATCATGCTGGCCCTGGGGTTGTTCGTGCTGTTGTGCGGGCCGACCCTGTACATGTTCAGCCTCGGCGTCGAATCCCTCGGCGTCTACCTCGACACCTTCTTCAGCCGCAGCCTGTTCACCGGCGCTGCCAGTGGTGACACCTGGCCGCACAGTTGGACGGTGTTCTACTGGTCGGTGTGGTTTGCCTGGGCGCCGGTGAGTGCGCTGTTCCTCGGCAAGATCGGCCGTGGCTATACCGTGCGCGAATTCATCCACATCAACATGCTCTACCCGGCGTTGTTCACGGCGGTGTGGATCTGCATCTTCTCCGGCACCAGCCTGTATTTCGATGCGCTGGGCGACGGCAGCCTAAACCGTGTGCTCAACGAGCAGGGTGTGGAGCACGTGCTGTACCAGATGTTCCAGCAGTTGCCGGCCAGCGGCCTGATGATCGCGTTCCTGCTGTTCGTGGCGTTCATCTCCTTTGTCACCGCGGCAGACTCCAGCACCGATGTGATCGCCAACCTGTGCAGCAAGGGCGTGACCGCCGATTCCGACCTCGACGGCAACCCGCTGTTGAAGATTGTCTGGGGCCTGATCATCGGTACGGTGTCGTGGGTGATGGTCGCGTTTGTCGGCGTGGACGGGGTGAAGATGCTCTCTAACCTCGGCGGTTTGCCGGGCATGATCCTGGTGTTGCTGGCCAGTACCTCACTGATCTTCTGGTTGAAAAACCCCGCATTGCTGGATGTGAAACGCCTTCAGCGGACACCTGAAACGGAACTGCGTGGCGCCAGCCCGCTGCCGGAATTCGCCCGCTGATCGATTGAACCGCTGTTGGAGTTACTGATGGAAATCGTCACTGAGTTTACTTACACCGTGCGCGAGATCGAGCACTGCCTGATCCCTTTGAAGGATGGCACCCAACTGGCCGCCCGCATCTGGCTGCCGCAAGTCGCCGACCCGCAGACCTTCCCGGCGATCCTGGAATACCTGCCGTACCGCAAGCGCGATGGCACGGCGGTGCGTGATGCGCTGACCCACCCGTGGATGGCGGGGCAGGGCTATGTGTGCGTACGCGTCGATATGCGCGGCAATGGTGAGTCCCAGGGCCTGATGGCCGATGAATACCTGTTACAGGAACAGGAGGACGCCCTCGAAGTGATCGATTGGCTGTGCCGGCAGCCTTGGTGCGACGGCAACGTCGGCATGATGGGCATCTCCTGGGGCGGCTTCAACGGCCTGCAAGTCGCGGCGCGCCAACCCGAGGCGCTGAAGGCAATCATCACACTGTGTTCCACCGATGACCGCTTTGCCGACGACATCCACTACAAGGGCGGTAACCTGCTGATGGAGAACTTCGGTTGGGCCGCCACCATGCTCAACTTCAGCGCGGCGGTGCCCGATCCGCTGTTGGTCGAGGACTGGAAAAGCCTCTGGCACCAACGCCTGGACGCCATGCCGTTGCTCGCCGAAACCTGGCTGCAGCACCAGACCCGCGATGACTATTGGCGCCATGGCTCAGTGTGCGAGGACTATGCGCAAATCAAGGCTGCGGTGTATGCGGTGGGCGGCTGGGGCGATGCCTACCGCAATACCGTATCGCGCCTGATGGAAAACCTGCCAGGGCCGAAGAAGGCCATGATCGGCCCGTGGATTCATAAATACCCGCATTTCGCCGTGCCCAATCCGGCCATCGGCTTTCTGCAGGAGGCCAAACGCTGGTGGGATCACTGGCTCAAAGGTGTGGATAACGGCGTGATGGATGACGCAGCGTGCACCTTTTACCTACAGGATATTCTGCCGCCGAAGGGCAGTTATGCCGAACGGCCGGGCGTCTGGGTACAGACTGCCGGCTGGCCGGACCCTCAGGTGCAATGGACCGATTTCAGCCTTGGCGAACATGGCCTGACTCCTGGGGCACAGCCTTTGGTCACGCCGCGCAGCATTTTCTCGCCGCTGACCACGGGCCTGCACCAGGGCGAATACTGCGCCATCTGGTTTGGCCCCGATGGCCCGACGGATCAGCGCCGCGATGACGCGAACTCGCTGTGCTTCGATTCCCAACCGCTGACCGAGCCATTGGCGTTGCTGGGCGATGCTCGCCTCAAGCTGCGCCTGGCGAGTGACACGGCCTGCGGCCAATTGGTCGCCCGGCTGAATGCCGTGGCACCGGACGGGCAGGTGACGCAGATCAGTTATGGCGTGCTCAATCTCACGCTGCGTGAAGACTTCTCCCGCGTAACAGCTGTAGTCCCGGGGGAAGCGATGGACGTGCATCTAAACCTCGATCACATCGGCATGCGCCTGCCGGCGGGCTACCGTCTGCGGCTGGCCCTGAGCACCGCCAGTTTCCCGTTGCTGTGGCCGAGCCGCGAGCTGACAACGTTGACCTTGCTGCCGACCCTGCAAAGCCTGCAATTGCCGGTGTTCAACGGCGCTGCGGTTGACTGTCCGTTTGAGGCGCCGCAATCGGCGACGCCAGTGGCGATGGAAGTGCTGCGCGCCGCCGCGCCGAAACGCACCCTGATCGAAGATGTGGGCAGTGGCGAAGTCTGCGTGAAGATCGAAGACGACCTGGGCGCAGTGCGTTTTACTGATCACGGCTTGTCGGTCGACCAACGTTGCACCGAGCAATACCGCACCTTGCCTTGGGACCCGCTGTCGACGCGGGCCGATATTCAATGGCACTACCGTGTCGGTCGTGACCAGTGGACCGTGGAGGTGGAGAGCCATTTGAGCGTGCACGCCGATGCCGAGTGGTTCTACATCGAAGCGGAGCAGACAGCCTGGGAAAACGGCCAGTTGGAACATCGTCGGCAATGGAGCAAACGCGTGGCGAGGGTCGCGCTGTAAGCGCTGTTCTTTCACGGTCAGGCGATCAGTACCCTGTGGCGAGCGGGCTTGTCCCGCGTTGGGCTGCAAAGCAGCCCCAAAACCAGAGCCGAAGACTGCACGGCTCAGCGCATTGCGCCTTCCAGGGTCGCTTCGCAACCCAACGCGGGACAAGCCCGCTCGCCACAGCTACAGTGTTCGCCCTTAATGGAGGGGTATCAGCCCGATATGGCCGGTTTTTCAACGACCTTGAAAGGGCTGGCTGTAAGCGGGCAACTGGCAGGATGCTTGCCATCGTGATCGCTGCGGGCCTGGGACAACCCGGGGCTCATCATTGCCAATGGAACTGCTCATGTCGCGCCGAAACGTCGATCTTCCACCGCTCAACTGCCTGCAGACGTTCGAAGCGGCTGCCCGCCATTTGAGCTTTACCCAGGCCGCCCATGAACTGAACCTGACCCAGAGCGCGGTCAGCCGTCAGGTCAAGCGCCTTGAAGAGGACCTGGCCCGCCCGCTGTTTTATCGACTGGCCCAGGGCCTGAGCCTGACGCCCGCCGGTGTGCGTTACTTCCGTACCATCCAGCGTCTGTTGCGCGAGCTGGATCGCGAGTCCGCCGAGTTGCGTCGGCGTGGCGCCGACCGCCAGTTGACCCTGGCCAGCACCCCCACCATCAGTACGATCTGGCTCGCCGGCCTGTTACCGCAATTCCAGCGCGAACACCCGGACCTGGACATTCGCATCCTGTGCAGCGAAAGCCCCAGCCATCTGGACGTCAGTGAATATGACCTGGGCCTGTTCTATCACCTGGATGAACTGGCCGCGCCCCATGGCCTCGAGCTATCGCCGGTGTTCGACAGCGAGCAGGTCATTACCGTGTGCAGCCCGGTCTACCTCGAACACCACGGCCCGATTCGCGATATACACCATTTGCTGCATGCCCACACCTTGCTGATCGTGGAGGACCACTACCACGATTGGCTGACCTGGGCCGATTGGTTCACCGATGCCGGTGCCGACTATTACACCCCGCGCCACGCGTTGCGGACCAACAGCTATCAACTGCTGATGCAGTCGGCGGTGATGGGCCACGGCGTCGCACTGGGCTGGAAGAGTCTGCTGGAAGACGATCTGGCGTCCGGGCGCCTGCAAATGGCCTTGCCTCATACCATGCACAGCCGGGGCCGCCTGCATCTGATGCAACCCCACCACCGCAACCCGCCGTCGGCTGCGCGCAGTTTTCGTCAATGGTTACTGGCCAAGGCTGCCGAGGTCGAGTGATCTGGCTGAAGGTCAACGTTGGCCGGTTTTTTTCTTGCGCGTCTGACGCGTCGCCAAGTGCTCGAAACAAAAAGACGCGGTGCCGAACACTGCAATCAGGGTGAGTACGAGCATGCCGAGGGTTGAGCTTTCCACGGTGGTTTCCTACAGGTGATGGAGTAGGTCTTCACGGTAGAGGCGGGGCGAAAGCGGCTCAATAGACCCGACGCAATCCTTATGCGGGCGGGCCTATTGTTACGCACTTTTTACGGGGCGTTGCGGCTGTGGCGGTAATCGCTGACTGCTTCATACACCGCCTTGCGCAAGCGGTTGATGCCGCCGATGGGGCGATGTTCCGCTACACCGAACCAGGGGTTGAACGACTGGTTGTCGCACGCGAGGTTCTGCTCGGGGGTATCGAAGTCCTGCGCCGGGATCCGCACCTTGGCCACCGTCTCATACGGCGCGTCGCTTTCCTTCCACTCGATGCTGGTGTCTTCGATGGGCATGAATTTCTGCGGGTTCTGCCGCTGGATCTGCAGCACGAAACACGCCGGCACGCGATCCGTAGACAACTGCTGGCTCAAGGCGCTGCGCAGGAAATTCGGCAGGTCTTGATTCTGTTTGGGCAGTGCGTATTCCGGGCAACTCTGTGGGTCGGGGGCCACGCGGAACTTGGCGTTGGCCGTGCCGAACTTGTAGGGCGAGACCGAAAAGTAGGTGGTCTGTGTCGGGCTCGCCGGTGCTGGCGCCAGAGTCGCCAGGGCGATAAACAGGTGACGGACCTGCCAGGTGCGCGGGTCGACCTTGGGGAAGAACGCCAGGACTTTCTTGCCATCCGCCTGGGCGCCGATGTTCTGTGCGTACTCCGCCACATCACTGACAAAGAAGTTCGGGTGGCTGAACATCACGAAGTCCTGTTCAGTGCGGGTCTGCTGGTCGGCCAACAGTTGCTTGCCCGGCACGTTCAACAACTTGAGGGCCATGCCCCGGGCATCGCGGATGCTGTCGAATTGCGGGTAGGCGTTGCCGTTGGACAACCGCATCAGCGCCTGCCAGGTCTTGCCCGGTTCGGCGAACACGCCCTGGCGCAGCGCCGGATCAAGGTCGGCCATTACGCTGACTTCGGCTTTCACGCAGCCATGGGCCTTGGCGTGGGCATCGCGCAGGTAGCGCGTGCCTTCGCGGTGTTGGTCGACGATGCGTACCGCCGTCTGGATGATGCCTTGGGTCATCGCGGCTTCGCCGGGCGGAACCTGCTCATTCGGCGACACCGGCCCGCTGTGCTGCCAGGCATACCAGGCGGTGGCGGCCAGCCAGCCGAGCAGGCCGAGGCCCACCAGCCACAGCAGGGTCTTGCCGAGAAACGCACCGATGCGCAGCCACAGGCGGGCGAGCAGGGAAGGTCGGTCGTAGGGGGATCGAATCATCATGGCAGTTGTTGCTCCAGCGGGCCGCCCAGCACTTTGAGGTATTCCAGCAGCGCCCAGCGTTCCTGCGGTTGCAGGCCACGGCCGATCACGCCATTGCCACGTTGCCCGGCACGGAATTCGTGGCCGCTGTTGTGGTTGCCGGTGATTTTGGTATCGAACAGGAACGCATTCTTAAAGGCCGCCGTTTCGAAGCCGAGATGGCGCGGGTCGTAGTTGAAGGTGCCTTTATAGAAGGTGGTGCTGCGCTCGTCCTGGGGCGAGAGCAACTGGTAGATCGTCGGCACCGAGCCGTTGTGCAGGAACGGCGGTGTGGCCCACACGCCGGCCAGCGGCCGTGCCTTGTAGGCGCGCAGCTCGCGCACGCCGATGGGCAAGCCGTAGCCATCCAGGCGCGGACGCTCGGCCGGGGTCACGCCGGCGGCGCGGTAGGCGTGCTCTTCGACAAAGGCGGTGACGTAGGCGAGGCCCTTGGCCACGGACATTTTCTTCAGGTCCAGCGGTTCGGTCGGCGTCGGGTGCAGCTCGACATTGAGCTTGGCCAGTTCCGCCGGGTCCCATTGCAGGGCACTGAGGTCGTAGCGCTGGTCGGCAATGTTGCTGGCGGTGCCAGGGTCAGTGCCGATGTAGTCCACCGCCAGCATTTTGAGCGCCTGCACCGGGCGGCCATTTTCCTGG
Organism: Pseudomonas allii; assembly: GCF_055380095.1. NCBI lineage: Bacteria > Pseudomonadati > Pseudomonadota > Gammaproteobacteria > Pseudomonadales > Pseudomonadaceae > Pseudomonas > Pseudomonas allii. Next base: position 2,072,537 of record NZ_AP039450.1, read on the forward strand.
GTGACGCTGGGCACATGGCAGCCGGCGCAGTTTTCCGCGAACAGTGCACGGCCTTGGGCGGCGAGGGGCTTGTCGATGGCGCCGAACAGGTCCTCGGGCCAGGTCGGCGGCTTGAGGCGCTGCAAGGTTTCTTCGATCAGGTTGAGGTCACGCACGCGCACACTGGACGGGTAACGCGCATCGCCCTGGAGCGGCTGGCCGGCGGCGTCGAAAAAGCTCAGTGTGGCGCCGACACCCAGGGCCTCACCGATATTGCGGGCCATGGGTTGCTGGGCCGAACCGTTCCATTGCACCCAGTCGAAGGTCCAGATATCCCACAACTGCGGGTAGTCCACCGGCGCGTTGGCGACGCGATAATTGTCGGGGGAAATCGCATCGCCAAAGCTGGCGTTGGCGATACGGCCAAAGGCGTCGGTACGGCCCGGGCCTTCTTCGGTGGGGTAGAGGCCGCGATGGGTGTCGTTCCAGGCCACCTTGAGGAACTGGTTCAGCGACTGTTTGAAGTCCTGGCGCAGTTGTTTGTGCTCGGCGTCGTAGCGATCGCCGAGCACTTGGCGGGCGAAACGCTCGAACTTCCACGGGTTGTAGTAGGTGGCGGCGAGGCTGGCGACCAACGCCTGGCCGAAACTGCCGCCGCGCAGGGTCGGAACGCTGGAGGGCAGTACATGCTGGGCCGAACCGCCGTCGATGCGCAGGGCCTGGCCCTTGAAATGCAGCTCGCCGGTATGGCAGGCGGCGCAGGTGATATCCAGGTATTCGACGTTGCTGCCGGTGTTTTTATGCCGGGCGAAACCCACGGGCAAGTTGCCGGGGTTTTGCGCGGTGGGCACCTGCTTGGGGTCGACCAGGAAGCCGAAGCGCGCCAGATAGTCGGGCGTGGCAAAACGTCGCTCGGAGAACGGCAACTCCAGGGCGGTGAACCAGTCGTAGTGCAGGCCTTTTACTTGCGTGCCCTGGGGCGTGAAGTAATAGGTCTGGCGGTCGGCGGCACTCCATTGATCCTGGTAGTGCACCTGCTCCACGGGCACGTAGTCCGGCAGCTTGGGGTTGGCGGTGTAATAGAGCACCACGGCCAAGACGATGCAGAGTAGGGCGAATATCAGCAGTAAAACACGGGAAAAAATGCGCAAGATGGCTATCCTTGTCTCGGCCTTGTCGAGTGGTCGCGTTGTTATGCCACTACGCCACAAGTGCGGCAAGTGGCCATGAGCCTGGTAGTAGGCGGTCCCGCGATCCTTCGCGGGGCCCCATCATGAATGAAAATGCTTTTAAACACGTGAACTTATCGGAAGTTTCCTGCTCACATGCCGGTAGCCATTGGTCGTGGCCGCCTGATAAGCTCGCGACTTTATTCGAATGCCCTTTTGGCGCATGAACAAGGAAATAGCATGAAACAGCATCGGTTGGCGGCGGCGGTGGCCCTGGTTAGCCTGGTACTTGCGGGTTGTGATTCGCAGACCAGCGTAGAGCTGAAAACCCCGGCGCAGAAAGCTTCCTACGGTATCGGCCTGAACATGGGCAAGAGCCTTGCCCAAGAAGGCATGGATGACCTGGACTCCAAAGCTGTAGCCCAGGGCATCGAAGATGCCGTCGGCAAAAAAGAGCAGAAGCTCAAAGACGACGAACTGGTTGAAGCGTTTGCCGCACTGCAGAAGCGTGCTGAAGAACGCATGACCAAGATGAGCGAAGAGTCGGCAGCCGCCGGCAAGAAATTCCTCGAAGACAACGCCAAGAAAGACGGCGTCGTCACCACCGCTTCCGGTCTGCAGTACAAGATCGTGAAGAAGGCCGATGGCGCCCAGCCCAAGCCAACCGACGTGGTGACTGTTCACTACACCGGCAAGCTCACCAACGGCACCACCTTTGACAGCTCCGTGGATCGCGGCAGCCCGATTGACCTGCCGGTCAGCGGTGTGATCCCGGGTTGGGTCGAAGGCCTGCAACTGATGCACGTGGGCGAGAAGGTCGAGTTGTACATTCCTTCCGACCTGGCCTACGGCGCACAGAGCCCGAGCCCGGCGATTCCAGCCAACTCCGTGCTGGTCTTCGACCTGGAGCTGCTGGCCATCAAGGACCCAGCCAAGGCTGACGCGCCTGCTGCACCAGCCGCCAAGAAGTAATCGGCGCCTGAACATACAACGCCCCGTCTCGACGGGGCGTTGTTGTTTCTGGGGGCAGCAGGCACCTGAATGTGGGAGGGGGCTTGCCCCCTCCCACATTAGAGCCTGGCGAATTCAAACGAACGTCTGCAGCCGGTAACAGTCTGATATAAGACTCGAGTACGGGTAGCCGCTCATCAACGCCAAGTCAATGAAATCTTGGGTTTTTTTTCAGTGCGCAAAAAACGCCCGATCTGACTGCAAGCCTTGTACTACGTGGCTTTCAGCCCGGAAAATAGGCTCTGTTCACAAGGTTATCCACAATTTGTGTGGATAACCTTTTATGTCGCCTGGAACTGGAGTGACGAATGAAACCACCCTTCAATTTCACCCGTTTCCTGCCTATGGCCGCACGTCTCCTGGGGCGCGGGCGCTTGCCGACGCTGTTGTTTGCGGTCGCCGCCAAAGGCTCGAGCCAAGGCAACCGCCTGGGCAAGCTCAAGGATGATCTCAAGTTGCTCCAGGCCCTGTGCCTGGCTTACTGGCGCGGTGAGTACCGGGCGATCAGCCCCAAGGCGCTGATCTCGGTGGTGGCGGGGCTGATGTATTTCCTCAGCCCGATTGACGCGATCCCGGACTTTATCCCGGTGTTCGGCATGCTCGATGACATTGCCGTGCTGGCATGGGTCATGAAGACCCTGGACGGTGAACTGAGCGCGTTTCGCGCCTGGCGCGAGGCGCAGCGCCCGGAAAAGCTCGCCGTGGTTGAGCGCCTGCCTGCGACGCCCGCGCTGCTGGCCCAGGAAAACCCGCAAAAAAACCCATGACATGGCTATCCCCTGCGACCTTTGTGGCTGTTAGGATTACACTCCTAAGGAAAGAGCTTACTTAGTAAGTGCAGTTATCCTACGGGGCAGTCATGGATATTCAGATAATTTCACGTAATGGCGAACCCGAATACGCGGTGTTGCCATGGGATCAGTACCAGGCGCTGCTAAAAGCTGCCGGTCAGCAACAGCCTACGCTACCTCCTTCCTCATCGACTGCCCAAGCCGCCCCTGCACAGGACCTGCGCCCGCTCGCCGACCTGCGCGGCTTGCGCGAAGCCAAGGGCCTGGCGATCGAGACCCTGGCCCGCACCGTGGGCATCAGCCCCTCATATCTTGGATTGATTGAAAGTGGTGAACGCCAGCCGGATGCCGCGATCCGCCGCAGCCTGGCCTGGGAATTGGGCGTTGCAGGTTGGAGGGATGAATCTTGAGCCTACGTATCAGCCGTCAACACTGGGATGGGTTACTCAACGAACTGGACCAGGCGCGCCGCCAACGCCATTTGCTGACTTACCGTGCGCTGCTGGAGCGCCTGCAATTTCCCACCCCGGCCATGCAGACCCTGGCCGCCGCCCTGGAACACCTGGCGGCGCTGGACGCCAAGGCCGAGCAGCCATTGCGCAGTTCGCTGGTGATCAGCCAGGGTGCCAGCCGTTTGCCGCGTACCGGTTTCTTCGAGTGCGTGGAGCGCCTGGGGCGTTTCAGCGGGCCGTCCGATGGTGTGGCCGCCGCCTCCTGGCACGCGTCGGAAGTGGTGCGGGTGTTTGAATACGAGTATCCCGAGTCCGCCGAGGCCTAAAGCGCCTGGGAGAGTGCGTCCATGCTGTCGATCACGTGGATGCTGTAGCCGGCCATATCCTTGGCATGGTGCTTGGCCTGCGACGCCAACTCCGCCAACTGGCTGGCATCGAGTTGTCCACAGGCCTGTGGATATAAATGCACCACCCCGATGGACAGCGACAGCAGTGCAAACTCCTGGCGCACGCCCTGTCGGTTCAACGCCACGAAACAGCCGGCCTCCAGATGCTCGGCGCGGTAGAAGCGCCGGCATTGGGTATGGAAGTCATCCAGCAGTTGGTTGAGCCGCTTGCGCCAATCCTGTGGGCCGAGCACCAGCAAAAAGTCATCGCCGCCGATATGCCCGACAAAGTCGCGGCTGGGATCGACACGGTCGTTCAGGCACTGCGCCAGGCACAGCAACACCTCATCCCCACGCCCATAGCCGTAGATATCGTTGAACGGCTTGAAGCTGTCGATATCCACGTAGCAGATCACCGATTCGCGCTGCTGTTGCAGCAGGCGTGTGAGGCACTGCTGGATCGGCACGTTGCCGGGCAGCAGGGTCAGTGGATTGGCGTAGCGCGCCTGCTGGATCTTCAGCTCGGTGATCAGCTTGAGCACATCGATCACCCGGCCCAGGCCCAGGTAATCGCCATTGAGGGTGATGATGAAATCTTCTTCGATGCGTTGCCGCGCACGGCTGGTGAGCAGGCGGCTCACCTGTTGCAGCGACTGGCTCAACTCCACCGCGAGGAAATCGGTGCTCATCAAGCGGCTGATGGGCTTGCGCGCAAACAGGTCGGTGGCGAACGGCTTGAGCAGCGCATCCGACAGCGAATGCCGGTGCACGATACCGACTGGGTGGCCACGGCCGTCCAGCACTGCCAGGGAATTGAGGTTGGCCTGGCGGCGGAACGCTTCGAGTACCTGGGCGGTGGCGGTGTCTTGATCCACGGCCGGCTGTTCGCTCAGCAGGGCGCTGAGGTCGCTGCCTTCGTCGTTCAGCGCCACGTTGGCGCTGTCGGGCTTGGGCAGCATCAGGCGTGCTTCCTGCGGCGGTTGCTCCTGGGGACGGCAGAGCAGGTAGCCCTGGACCAGGTCTACGCCCATCTCGGTGAGCACCGCCAACTCTTCGGGCAATTCGATGCCCTCGGCGATCACCTGGGCGCGTGACGCCTTGGCGATCTGCAGGATGGAGCCGACAAACTCGCGCTTGAGTGCATCCTGATGGATGCCGTCGATAAAGTGCCGGTCGATCTTCACGTAATCCGGGCGCAGCTCCGACCACAAGCGCAGGCTGGAATAGCCGGCACCGAGGTCATCCAAGGCAATCGAGAACCCCATGTTGCGGTAGTGGTGCAGGGCGGTTTGCAACAGGTCGATATCGTTGGTGGGGGTTTGCTCGGTGAGCTCGATCACCACCTGGCTCGGTGGAATGCCGTAGTCGTGCAGCAGTTGCAGGGTGCGCCCCGGTTGGTGCGCGGTTTCCATCAGCGATTGCGGCGAGACGTTGAGGAACAGCTTGCCCGGCAGCTTCTGCTCGCTGAAGCGTCGACACGCGCTTTCGCGGCAGGCGATCTCCAGTTCACTCAGGCGTCCTGCCTGGCTAGCCACGGAGAACAGGGCGACGGGGGAGTGCAGCGGGCTGTTGGACGGGCCGCGGCTGAGGGCTTCGTAGCCGAGAATACGCCGTTCAGACAGGCAAATGATCGGTTGGAACAGGCTGTGCAAACTGCCTTGAGCCAGGATAGAGCCCAGTGCATTCAGCTGTTCGGTCATGGTCATGGCGATCTCGATCGAAAAAAAAGGACCGCAGGCTTGAAACCTGCGGTCCTTCATTTCACGACAGAATGATGTCTATATGATGACACTCCAGGGAGCGATCACATTAAATCGCCATCATTTACTGCTTGGCCACCTGCTTGCTGATCTTCAGGTAGTCCAGCAGGATCCGGCCGGTCTCGGCCAGGTAAGCGTCGTCTTCCGGCTTGGTTTTTTCCGCTTCGGCCGGCAGCGCGTCCTCGTCTTCTTTCTTCAGCTCCTTGAGTGGATCCTCACCCTTGGCCTTGCGGCGGATGTTTTCCAGTACGAGTTGCTTGTTTTCGATGTCGGCGTGCTGCGCGCGGCGGTCCACTTCGTTGAGGCTGACGGTTTTTTCTTCCATCAGCTTCTTGGCCAGGGCCAGCTTGTCGCGGATGAACACGAACTCGGCATCCTTGGCGGAGCGGGTGTCGTGGTCAGCTTTCAACTGCGTCAGGAACGGCTTGAACGGATCCGACGCCGGCTTGATCGCCGGGCGGATGGTGTCCCACGGCATGGCTTCCGGCAGGGCGCTTTCGCCGATTTCCTTGGTGTCGATGATCGACGGGAAATCGATGTCCGGCAGTACACCCTGGTGCTGGGTGCTCTGCCCGGAAACCCGGTAGAACTTGGCCAGGGTCAGTTTCAGCTCACCATGGTTCAGCGGCTGGATGGTCTGCACGGTGCCCTTGCCGAAGGTCTGGCCGCCGATGATCAAGGCGCGGTGGTAGTCCTGCATGGCACCGGCAAAAATCTCCGAAGCCGAGGCCGAGAGGCGGTTGACCAGCAAGGCCATCGGGCCTTTGTAGAAGGCGCCCGGGTTCTCGTCTTCCAGCACGTCGACACGGCCATCGGCGTTGCGGACCAGCACGGTCGGGCCTTTGTCGATAAACAGGCTGGTCAGTTCGGTAGCTTCCTGCAGGGAGCCGCCGCCGTTGTTGCGCAGGTCGATGACCACACCGTCGACTTTTTCCTTCTGCAGTTCGGTGAGGATTTTCTTCACGTCGCGGGTGGTGGACTTGTAGTCCGGGTCGCCGGCACGGAAGGCCTTGAAGTCCAGGTAGAAGGCCGGGATTTCAATCACGCCCAGCTTGTAGTCCTTGCCATCCTGCTTGAGGTTGAGGACTTTCTTCTGCACGGCCTGGTCTTCGAGCTTCACCGCTTCACGGGTGATGGACACGATCTTGCTGGTCTGGTCGTTCGGTGCATTGGTGTGCGGAATCACTTCCAGGCGCACCACGCTGCCTTTCGGCCCACGGATCAGCTTGACCACTTCGTCCAGGCGCCAGCCGACCACGTCAACCATCTCTTTGTCGCCCTGGGCCACGCCGATGATCTTGTCGGCCGGAGCGACCTGCTTGGTCTTGTCGGCCGGACCTGCCGGTACCAGGCGCACGATCTTGACCTGGTCATTGTCGCTTTGCAGGACGGCACCGATGCCTTCCAGTGACAGACTCATGTTGATATCAAAGTTTTCTGCGTTATCTGGTGACAGATAATTGGTGTGCGGGTCGTAGGACATCGCGAAGGTGTTGATGTAGGCCTGGAAAATATCTTCGGCACGGGTCTGGTCCAGGCGCGCCAGTTGGTTCTTGTAGCGCTTGGTCAACAGCTCCTGGATGGCCTTGGGCTCTTTGCCGGCGATCTTCAGGCGCAGCACTTCGTCCTTGACGCGTTTGCGCCACAGGTCGTCAAGCGCGGCGGTGTTGGTCAGCCAGGGCGCGTCCTTGCGGTCCACCAGAAGGTTTTCCTTCTGGGTGAAGTCGAGCTTGTCGACGCCTTTGCCCAGCTCACCCAGGGCGAAGTCCAGACGCGCTTTGACGCGGTCCAGGTAACGCTTGTAGATGGTGAACGCAGGCTGCAGGTCGCCGCTCTTGAGGAAGTCGTCGAACTGGGTCTTCCACTTGTCGAACTCAGCGATATCGCTGGCCAGGAAGTAGCTGCGCGACGGATCCAGCAGCTTGAGGTAGCTGTCGTAGATGATCACCGAGCGAGCGTCGTCCAGCGGCGGCTTGCTGTAGTGATGACGCTTGAGCAACTCGACGACGTTAAGGCTGGCAATCACCTCATCGCGATCAGGTTGAAGATTGTCCCAGCTGTTGGCTGCGAACGTATTGGTCGACATCGACGCGAAGCCGAGACCAATGAATAGAGCGAGGGCGGTGCTGGGGAACAGATGCTTCATGCTGATTCGACGCGGGGGCAATTGATAACGCATATTAGGCCGTCTTTGAGGGAGCCGGTTCCATATGGTCCGGTCGCATAATGCAAAAAGCCCGGCGATACAGCTACGGGCTCAGTCCAGACTCACTATGGAGGCACTGTGAAAGCATTGCAAGGCGTTGACGGTCATGTGGAGTGGTTGGAAGAACCCAGTCCTACTTGCGATGTAGGGCAAGTCCGTATTCGTGTGGCGGCAGCGGGCCTCAATCGCGCCGATTTATTGCAGCGTGCCGGGCTCTATCCGCCGCCACCGGGTGCCAGCCACGTGCTGGGCCTGGAGTGTTCCGGGGTGATCAGCGAAGTGGGCGCCGGCTCGTCCTGGCAAGTCGGTGACCGGGTTTGCGCACTGCTCGCCGGTGGCGGCATGGCCGAAGAAGTGGTGGTGGATGCGCGGCATGTGCTGCCGGTGCCGGAAGGCCTGTCGCTGGTCGGAGCGGCGGCGCTGCCTGAGGTGTACAGCACGGCGTGGCTCAATCTGTTCCAGTTGGCGGGCCTCAAGCCTGGCGAAAAAGTGCTGCTGCATGCCGGCGCCAGTGGCGTGGGCTCGGCGGCGATCCAGCTGTGCAAGGCGTTTGGCAGCCCGTGCTGGGTCAGCGTCGGCTCGGCGCAGCGCCTGACCTATTGTGAGGAACTCGGCGCCCAGGGCGGCGTGGTGCGCACCGACGGCATCGAAGGGCTGCGGGATTTCGGGCCGTTTGACGTGATCCTCGACCCGGTCGGCGGCAACTATGCAGCGCTGGACCTCAAGCTGCTGGCCCTCGATGGTCGTTGGGTGTTGATCGGCTTGATGGGCGGGCGTGACGCGCAACTGGACCTGGCCCAGGTGCTGGGCAAGCGCATTCAATTGCTGGGCTCGACCTTGCGCAGCCGCAGTGACCAGTTCAAGGCCGACCTGTTCAGCGACTTGAGCCAGCAGGTGTGGCCGCTGTTTGTTGAAGGGCGGCTGAGCCCGCAGTTGGCCAGGACCTTTGCGATCAAGGATGCCGAAGCAGCGTTTGCCGAGTTGGCGACCAACCGGATTTCCGGGAAGCTGGTGTTGGTGATTGACGAAAGCCTGAGCTGAATTGTAATGCGTTTAATAATGTGGGAGGGGGCTTGCCCCCGATGACAGTGGGACAGTGAAGAATTCTTCATCTGACACACTGTCATCGGGGGCAAGCCCCCTCCCACATTTTTGATCTCGGCTCAATCAGACCCAGTGATGGATCGGCCAGCCGGCTTTTTCGGCATGCTCGCGCAACACCGGATCCGGGTTCACTACCTGTGGATGCTCCACCTTCAGCAACAACGGCAAATCATTGCGCGAATCCGAGTAGAAATACGCGCCGTCCAGCGTTTCACCTTCCTGCTCCAGCCACTCCAGCAGGCGGGTGATCTTGCCTTCACGGTAGGTCAATACACCCTCGGTATGGCCGCTGTACACGCCGTGCTTCACTTCAAGGTTGATCCCCAGCACCTCATCAATACCGATCCGCGCCGCAATCGGGGTGACCAAGTGCGTGCCCGAAGCGGAGATCACCAGGATCCGGTCGCCATTCGCACGGTGGCGGGCGATGGTCTTGGTGGCGTCGCTGTAGATCAGCGGCTCGATCACGTCCTCGACCCAGGGCTCCACCAGATGCTCGATTTCCTCGGGCGTGCGGCCGATCATCGGCTCCAGGCTGAAGTCCATGAAGTCTTCCATCTTCAACTGGCCCTGGCTGTAGGCTGCCATCAGCTCGTCGTTCCGGCGCATGAACGACTCAGGGTCGACCCAGCCCAGGCGGCCCATCTGCTCGCTCCACAGGGTGGCGCAGTCGCCGTGGATCAGGGTGTCGTCCAGATCAAAAATTACCAATGCCATCCGTCACGCTCTCTCAATAAATCGTCGCTGCTCAGGCTACTTCACACAGGGCGCTTGGGTCGATGGAAAGTGCCAGGCGTTGCCCGTCCGGGTGCAGGTCGTCGGCCGAGCGGTTGAGTACGTCCACCACCAGTTCCACGCCACGCGCTTCGATGCGGTAGCGGATCACGTTGCCCAGCAGACTGTGGCTGCGTACCAAGGCGTCCAACTCGCCATTGCGGCTCAGCTCGATGGCCTCCGGGCGAATGGCGATACGGCTGTTGATCGGGCGTTGCAGCAATTGGGTGGCCTTGTCGGCGTCCAGCAGGTTGTAGTTACCGATGAACCCGGCGGCGAACACGTCCACCGGCGCGGTGTAGAGCGTCTCGGCATCGCCGCTCTGCACGATCTTGCCCTGGTTCATCAGGAAGATCCGGTCGGACATGGTCAGGGCTTCTTCCTGGTCATGGGTCACGAAGATCGTGGTCAACCCCAGCTCGCGCTGGATCTGGCGGATCTGCTCGCGCAGGTGCTTACGGATTCGCGCATCCAGTGCCGACAGCGGCTCATCCAGCAGCAGCAGGCGCGGGCGCGTGACCAGGGAGCGGGCGAGGGCCACGCGCTGGCACTGGCCGCCGGACATCTGGTGCGGGTAGCGGCCGGCGAGCTCCTTGAGTTCCACCAGTTGCAGCACGTCCTGCACGCGCTTGTGGCTGTCGTCGGGGTTGACCTTCTGCATGCGCAGGCCAAAGGCGACGTTCTGTTCCACGGTCATGTTGGGGAACAGTGCATAGCTCTGGAACACCATGCCGATATGACGTTTCTGCGGGCTCAGCGGGACGATGTCTTGCCCATCCAGCAGGATTTTCCCACTGTCCACCGAGGTCAGCCCGGCGATGCAACGCAGCAGCGTGGACTTGCCGCAACCGGAAGGGCCGAGCAAGGTGACGAACTCACCCTTGGCGATTTCGCAGTTGATATCGCTGAACACCGGGGTGCCGGCGTAGCCTTTTTGCAGGTGTTGGACGCTGACGAAGCTCATTGGCTTTTGTCCTTGTTCAAGATATTGGCGGCCCAGGTCAGCACCAGCACAAAGAAGAAGTAGGAAATCACGACGGCACTGGTGAAGTGGCCGCTGCTATTGCGCATGTTGTTCAGGTACACCTGCAGGGTTTCGTAGCGCGTACCCACGAGGATGTTGGCGAACACGAACTCACCGAACAGGAACGAGAACGACAGCAACAGCGCCACCATCAAGCCTTTGCGCAAGTTCGGCAGCACCACCAGGATCGCCGCCTGCCAGGTGCTGGCGCCGAGTAGTTGGGAGGCGTCCATCAGGTCGCGCAGGTTGATCGCTTGCAAGTTGTTGGTGATCGCCCGGTACATGAACGGCAGCGCGACGGTGAAGTAGCAGCCGATCAGAATCCACGGCGTGCCCACCATCGCAAAGGGCCCGGAGCCATACAGTTGCAGCAGGCCCACCGACGACACCACCGGCGGCACCGCGAAGGGCAGCAGGATCAGGATGTTCATCAGCGCATCGAGCTTGGGAAAGTGGTAATGCACCACGAACAGCAGCGGCAAAATCAGCACAACCGACAGCACCAGCGCGCCGACGCACACCAGCAGCGACTGCCCGAAGGCCATCAGGAAGCGCGGGTCGCTCCACAGCTGCACGTACCATTTCACCGTGAAACCGGCGGGCAGGATGGTCGCCGACCAACTGCTGGCGATGGAGTAGACGAAGGTGCCCACCAACGGCAGTACCAGGATTGCAAATAACAGGTACACCACCACGCGGTGGTAGAGGGAGGCCGGGCCGGCTTCAGCGCGAGACATGGTAGCTCCTCTTGAGCAGCAGTTGATGGACCACGGTAACCACGGTCATCAGTGCCACCAGCACCACGGCCAGGGCGCTGGCCAGGTTCGGGTCAAGGGACACGTCACCGGACACCAGCCCCGCGATACGGATCGGCAGCACGTTGAAGTTGCCGGTGGTCAAGGCGTAGACCGTGGCGTAGGCGCCCAAGGCGTTGGCCAGCAGAATCACGAATGTACCGAGCAGGGCCGGGGTGAGCACCGGCAGGCCGATATGCCGCCAGAACTGCCAGCCGTTCGCGCCCAGCAGCGACGCCGACTCGCGCCAGTCTTCGCGCAGCGCATCGAAGGCCGGGTACAGCAGCAGTACACCGAGGGGAATCTGGAAGTAGGTGTAGAGAATGATCAAGCCGGTCTTCGAATACAGGTTGAAGTCCTGAATGAGCCCCGCCTGCTTGAGCATGAGGGTGATGCTGCCGTTGAAGCCCAACAGGATGATGAAGGCGAAGGCCAGGGGCACGCCGGCAAAGTTGCTGGTCATGTTGGCAAAGGCGGTGACGAAGTTGCGCAGCGGCGAATCCACCCGGCGCAGGGAATAACTGCCGAGGGTGGCGATGATGATGCCGAACACGCTGGAGTAGAAGCTGATCTCCAAACTGAACTGGATGGCTTGCAGGTAGAACTTCGAGCTGAAGATCCGCGTGAAGTTTTCCAGGCCCCAACCGGCTTCTTCGGTTTGCAGGCTGTTGATCAACACCCATACCAGCGGGGCGATTTCGAACACGATAAAGAACAGCGCGAAAGGCACCAGGCACAGCAGCGCCAGCCATTTGCCACGGGTCATTTCAGCAACTCCCGGCATACAGGTTTGTCGTGGGGAACGCCCAGCAGTTCGCAGACGGTGCCGCACAGGTCGGTCTGTTTCGGAGCGGCGCGGGTGTCCAGGCTGAACGCATCGCCCAGCACAAACAGCGGCACTTCCCGTTCCTCGGGCAGCAGGCCGTTGTGGGAGCGGTCGTTGTTCATGCCGTGGTCGGCGGTCACCAGTACCTGGTAACCGGCGTCGAGCCAGGCTTGCAGGTAATCGGCCAGGATGATGTCGGCCGAGCGTGTGCTGTTGCGGTACTGCGGGGTGTCGAGGCCGTGCTTGTGGCCGGCGTCGTCGATATTCATCGGGTGCACCACCAGGAAGTTCGGCGCGTGCTTGAGGCGCAGGCTTTCGGCGTCGGCGAACAGATGGGAGTCCGGGTAGTGGTCATTCCAATAGAAATGCCCGTGCTGGATCGCCAGCGTCTTGTCGTCGGTATGACGGTCGCGGGCGGCGACGAAGGGCGTGCGGTTATACAACTCGCTGACCCAGTGGTAAGCCGCCGCTGCCGTGGTCAGGTCGGCGTCGGTGGCGTAATGGAAAATGCTGCGCTGGTTGGACAGGCGCGAGACGTTGTTGTGGACGATACCGCTCTGGATTGGTGGTACGCCGGTGAGGATGCATTCATACAGCGGGCGGGACAGGGCGGGCAGTTCACATTCCAGTTTGTACAGGGCTGCGCGTCCTGCGCCTACATAGGCCTGCAAGTGCCCCATGGCGTGCCGCGCAACCTCGAAGTTGAGGCCGTCGAGCACGACAAGGATGACATTGTGCTTCATGGGGGCTGGGGCTCCGCAACAGATGGTTCGACTCGGTATGAACTTGGGGCTGGGTCAACTGTGGGAGGGGGCTTGCCCCCGATAGCGGCGTGTCAGTTTGAATACCTGTCACTGATCCACCGCCATCGGGGGCAAGCCCCCTCCCACATTGGATCTCCAGTGGAGTCCAATGTGGGGTGGCAGATTTATTTCATCTCTACGATGACCTGCTCGTTCCACAGCTGAGGCAGCTTCTTGGACGTGGCTTCCCAGGCATCGGCATCCTTGATCGGCTGCGGGTTGGCCTTGGTGTACTGCTCCCCCGGGATCAGGTTCTTGGCGATATCGGCCGGCAGTTTCAGGTCGGTTTCAGCGCGGATCGGACGCGCATTGCCCTTTGCCAGGTTGAGTTGGCCGGCGTCGCTGAAGATGTATTCGCGGGTCAGCTTGGCGGCGTTCGGGTGCTTGGCGTATTTGTTGATGAGGGTGGTGTAGCCGGATTTCACCGAGCCATCCGATGGGATCAGCACCACGTAGTCATCCGGGTTGGCCATCTTGGCCTTGTAGCTCAGGCCGTTGAAGTCCCAGACCACGCCCACTTCGACTTCGCCTTTTTCCATGGTGGCGATGGTCGGGTTGGACAGCGAGAGACGGCCTTGCTGGGCGATCTTGGTGAAGAATTGCAGGCCGGGGGCGATGTTCTTTTCGTCACCTTTATTGGCAATGGCGGCCGCCAGCACGCCGTTGGCCGCTTGCGCTGCGGTGCTTACGTCACCGATGGAAACCTTGTATTTGCCTTTCTGCAGGTCAGCCCAGCTGGTCGGCACTTCAGAGCCGTGCAGCAGCTTTTTGTTGACGATAAACGCGATGGTGCCGGTGTAGGCCAGGGCCCAGTGACCGTCTTTGTCCTTGGCCCAATCCGGGACCTGGGCCCAAGTGGAAGGTTTGTACGGCTGGGTGACTTCCTGCTTCACCGCAATCGGACCGAACGCCGCGCCCACGTCGCCGATGTCGGCGCTGGCGTTGTCTTTTTCAGCCTTGAACTTGGCGATTTCCTGGGCCGAGCTCATGTCGGTGTCGATGTGCTTGAGGCCGTAGGTCTTGGTCAGGTCCTCCCAGGTGCCTTTCCAGTTGGCCCAGTCATCGGGCATGCCGACGCTGTTGACTGCGCCTTCTGCCTTGGCGGCAGCTTCCAGGGTTTTTAGATCGGTATCAGCGGCCATGGCGGCGGTGCACATGGCAATGGTCGAGCCTAACAGTGATGCCAGGAAAAGCTGTTTCATCCGAAGCTCCTTTGGGCGTTTTCAACGCGGCGGTTGTTTCTGCGGTGTTGTTGGTCTAGGTCAGAGCAATACCTGAGCCAATCTAGGCTCGATGGATGACAGTTTCATGTCGATGTCGTTTTTAAATCGTTGATGTCGCTTGTCGCAGAGTGAGCGTAGACCATGCTCAAGCGCCCGCAGGGATTGGACTTGGCCGATGTATTGCAGGGTGTGCTGCGACGACTGCACACGGGCTGTCATCTGTCGGTCATCTGTACTACCTAGGCTGGCACTCAACCGTGCAAGCCCATTTACGCAGCGGTTTGTGCACCTTGTCGGTGCTGGTCTAGTCCAGATAGGTAACGTTGATGCGTGATGAGGCAATCAAGGCGGTGACATCCATCGGCCTGGCGCTGCAAGAGCAGATCGACCACGGCCTGTTGCCGCCTGCCAGCAAACTGCCCGCCGAGCGCAAGCTCAGCGAGTTGTTCGGTACCACCCGGATTACGGTGCGGGAAGCCTTGTTACAACTGGAAGCCCAGGGGCAGATTTATCGCGAGGAGCGGCGCGGCTGGTTTGTCTCGCCGCCACGGCTGGCCTACAACCTGATGCAACGCAGTCACTTCCACGCGATGGTCAGCGACCAGGGGCGGGTGGCTTCCACCGAGGTCATCTCCGCGCGGTTGCAACCGGCGTCGGCGGCGGTGTGTGCGTGGTTGCAGTTGCCGGCACTGTCGAGCGTGATCCAGATCTGCCGGGGGCGGCGCATCGATGGGCGACTGGTGTTGTATGTGGAGCACTACCTGAACCCGCAGTATTTTCCGGGGATCCTGGGGTGTGACCTGAATCAGTCGATGACCGAGTTGTATGCGCGCAAGTACGACCTGCACTACGGGCGGGTGCGTTTCGAGATCGTGCCGACGTCACTGCCGGTGGAGGCCGCCGCAGCGTTGCGCGTGTCGGTGGGCAGCCCGGGCTTGCGTATCGCCCGGGTCAATTATGACCAGCACCAGCGGTTGATCGACTGCGACCTGGAGTTCTGGCGGCATGATGCGATTCATGTTGGCGTGGATGTGCTGTGAAAGGGGTGATTGAGCCAGTTTCCTGTGGTGAGCGAGCTTGTTGTGGCGAGCGGGCTTGCCCCGCGTTGGGCTGCGTAGCAGCCCCAAAACCTGTCGCTGCAGGTTACCTGATGCGCTGCGGTGATCTTTATGGGGCTGCTTCGCAGCCCAACGCGGGGGAAGCCCGCTCGCCACAAGGGTTCAGCCAGTCAGCTAGGGCCGTGTGAGCACGTCTATAAGCTGATCTGTGTTGGTCTCCAGCTCCGTCACCGGTTCCGCACCGTCCACATTCAGCACCAGCAGCTTGGCGCCCGCTGATGTCACCGCTACCGTCACCGCCTCACTCGGCTGGCGATGATGCAGCACCACCGCCACATCGTTGTCCTTCAGCTCGGCCGTGAGTTTCTGTAACGCCTCGGGCGTCCAGTCGGCATCTGGCCGTGCATCGGTGCTGAGCGCTTCCAGGTTCAAACTGCTAATCAGATAAGCAAAGTGATCACTCAGGCTGACCACGCTCAGGTTGTCCGCCTTGGCCAGGCGCGCTTCGCTGTCGGCGGTGAGTTTGAGCAGGCGCTGCTTGAGGGCGGCAAGGTTGGCGTCGATTTTCGGCTTGGCATCCGGGGCCAGGCGGCTTAGATCGGCTGCCAGTACATCGGCCATGCGCCCCATATTGTTGCTCGACTGCCACGGCTGGCTGTTCAGGCCATCGGCAACGCCCGGCTGTACGGCGATGCCGGGCAAGCCACCATCTACCGGGCGGGCGGCGTCGACTTCGACGATACGGATATTGCTGCGTCGCGCCACCGGGTACAGCGGGTCATCGGCCCACAGTGAGCGCAGGCCGATGGCGGCGTCGGCGTCCAGCGCCAACTTGCTCAGGGCCGGCGCGCCACGCCCGGTGAAGTAGGACACCTGGCGTGAACCCGGCAAGTTGGCCGGGGCGGCGCGTTCAAGCTGCACAGCGGTGCCTTTGAGCAGCACCTCGGCCAGGCCATACGTGATAGGCAGCGAGGCGATGACCGTCACCGGTTTTACCGACGTGGCCTTGCTCAGTGCGGCGTGGCCCAATCCCTGATGGATCTTGAGAGGCTTGGGCTCTACCCCGTCGACGGCCAGGGCCGAAGTGCTGATGAAACACGTGATGGCCAGAGCCAATGGGCGAAGTACAGGACGCATTATCCAAGATTCCCTTTGAGGCTGGGCACTGTGCCGCGCGCGATGGCGGCCAGGGCGAAGGCGATACCGGCGACCAGGATGATGGCGGCACCGGACGGCACGGGCAGGTCGAAGATGATCGGCAGCAGGATCCCGCACAGGGTGCTGACCGTGGCAATCGCCACCGAGACCCAGAAGAAGCCCTTGAGCGACTGGCTCAACAGGCGCGCCGCCGCCGCCGGAATCACCAGCAGCGCCCCCACGAGGATTGCGCCGATGACCTTGACCGCCGCGACGGTGATCAGCGTCACCAGGATCACGAACAGGTAGTCCAGGGTTTTCACGGCAACGCCGCGCACAGCGGCCAACTGCGGGTTGAAACTGGCCAGCATGATGCGGTTGTAAAGCGGCAGCGCCAGGGCCATCACCAGCGAACCGACAACCGCCAGCACCAGCAGGTCGTTGCCGTTGACCGTCAATACCGAACCAAACAGCACGTTCTCGAGGATGTGCACGTTGATCTTGCCGGCCAGGATCAGCAACAGGCTCGCCCCCAATGCCAGGGACACCGACAGGAACACCCCGATCAAGGTATCCGGCGCCAGGCCCGTACGGTTGCGCAGGTAGTTGAGCAGGATGCCGAACAGCAGGCAGTAGCCGAACAGCGCGCCATACGGCCCGGTGTAGGGTTCACCGAGCAGAATCCCGACCGCCACGCCGGTCAACGCGGCGTGGCCGACGGCTTCGGAGAAAAACGCGAAGCGCTTGACCACCACCAGTGTGCCCAGGCCGCCCAGTACCGGCCCGATCAGCAAACCGGCGAGCAGGGCGTTGACCACAAAACCGTAGGCCAGCGCCTCCGGCAGATAACCTGAAGAGGCCCAGCCCTGGACCATCAAGCGAAAGGCTTCATAACTCATTGTGCCGGGCTCCGCGGGTGGGTGGAGAACAGGGTCAGCAGGCGCTCCGGGGTCAACGCCTCCTTGGGCGTGGCGTCGAACAGCACGCGGCGGTTCAGGCCGGTGACGCGGTCGGCCAGGCGGCCCACGGCTTCCAGGTCATGCTCGATCCACAGCACGGTGATCCCGGCCAGGCGCCAGTCATTCAGCAGGCGTTCGAACACCTGGATACCGGCTTCGTCGAGGGCCGACATCGGCTCATCCAACACCAGCAGGTGCGGCGCCGGGATCAGCCCCTGGGCCAGCAGAACACGCTGGCGTTCACCGCCGGACAGCGCGCCCATGCGTCGCTTGCGTTTGTCCTGCATGCCGACGCGCTCCAGCGCATCCCCGATCGCACCGGCGTAATGCTTGGACAAACCCAGGAACGCCGGGCGCCGTTGGCACATGGCGGCCATGAAATCATCCACGGTCATCGGCAAGCCCCGGTCGAACTCCAGGGCCTGGGGCACATAGCCGATGGTGCCGGGCGCGGCCGGCCAATGCAGGCTCAGCCGACCCTGATGAGGCGTTTGCCCGAGCAGGGTCTTGATCAGCGAGCTTTTACCGCCGCCGTTGGGGCCGACCAGCGCATGGATGCTGCCCGGCTGTACCTGGAAACTCACGGTATCGAGGATCACGGTGCGACCCAGGGTCAGCGATACCTTGTCGAACTCGAGCGTCGGGCCGACGCTGACCGCCTTCAGCTGTTGCGCCGCCGTCATGCCCCGGACTCCTGGATCGCCCGGACCACGGTGTTGAGGTTGCCGGTCATCTCCACTTCGTATTTCTCGGCGCTGTATTCGCCGTAGGAAATATGCGACAGCGGGTACAACTTGACCCCGGACTCACGCTGGATGGTGTCGACGTAGGTGGAGGGGAAGTCCATCTCCGAGAAGATCACCTTCACGTCCAGGGCGCGCAGTTCGTCGATGGTTTTCTTCAACTGGCTGGGGCTGGGCTCGATGCCGTGGGCTGGTTCGACCACGGCGGTGACTTCCAGGCCGAACTCGCGCAACAGGTAGTCGTAGGCCGCGTGCACGGTGGCCACGCGCAGGTCCGGGTTGGGCGCGCTGGTCAACTTGGCCAGGGCATCGGCGCGCATCTGGCGCAGGCGCTTGCCGTAGGCGCGGGCGTTCTGGGTGTAGGTCTTGGCGTTGTCCGGGTCGAGCTTGCCCAGTTCGCGGGCGATGTTGTTGACCTGGGCAATCGATGCGCTGATCGACAGGAAGGTATGCGGGTTGACCACCTTGCCCGCGCCGCGTGCGGCGTTGCCGGTGGCGGCCAGCAAAGGCACATTGGCATTGGCTTCGATCACCGGAATGTCCGGGCGCTCGCTGGTAGCGATCATGCGGTCGGCGAAGTCGTCATGGCCGACGCCGTTGAGCACGATCACGTCCAGGGTGCCGATGCGCTTGATGTCTTCGGCGCGTGGCTCGTAGGCATGCGGGTTGAAGCCGGCCGGAATCAGCGGCACCACCTCGGCCTTGTCGCCGACAATATTGGCCACGTAGCTGTAATAAGGGTGCAGGGTGATGCCGATTCGCAGGCGTTTGGCGGCCTCGGCATTGGCCAGAGGGGCGAGCATCAGGCTGAACAGGCCAACCAGCAACAGGCGCAACAGGGGCGATGAAATAGACATGGGCAATCGGTCTTCTCGTTCAGTGACGGTGTTGGCGGGTGACGCCGGCATCGAATTGCGCAACCACCTGCTGCCAGCCGGCTGCGATCAGCGCCTGGTCAGAGAGGTCGGAGGGAGCGGCGAGGTTGGCCTGGCGATTGAGCCAGATGTCTGGCTCGGCACCGTGCACGCGCATCAGCAGCGAACCGCTGGTCGCCGGCGCCTGGCTCAAACCCAGGTAGGCCGAGGGCTCCAGCAACTGCCAGCGGTGATCGCCACGGCTGACCGAACTGGCATCCTGGGCAAACGGCGCGAAGCCTTCTTCGGCCAGTTGCGCCGGGCTGGGCAGCGCGCTTTGCTCCTGCTGCAGCAGTTGGATCTCATCCAGGGTCACCCGCAGGTCGGCATAAATGCCTTGCTCGGCGGCGCTCAGGTCGCGGCGGGCGTCCAATTGGTGGCTCGGTATTGCCGCCACCTCCTGGGATTCACCGTGCAGCGCGACCACCGAGCCGGCCACCGCGAGGATGATCAGGCACAACAGCAGCACGTAGAGGGTTTCGTGACCGGCACCGGCGGGGCGTACAACCTGTGTGGTACTCATTGCGGCTGGATATCCGCTTGGTCGATTTCCACCACATGGCCGGGACCGGCATCAAACAGCACGTAGAACTCGGCGGACGGTTTCTTGAAGGTCAGGGTCGAGTCCTGGCCGAGTTTGCCGGGCACCAGGATGGTTTCGTCATAGCCGATCACGTCCAGGGTCACGCCGGGTGCACCACTGCCGTCGGAGAAGCCGCCTTTGCACTGGATCTGCTCGCCGGGGATTTCCTTGCACTCGCACATCGGGTTGTGTGCGAGGGCGACGGTGCTGAAGCCGGCACCTATCAACAGGACGCCACAGGCGCGGGTCAATCGCATCAAAGTCATGGTTTAACTCCTTGCTTGTTCAGCCAGGCAATCGTGGCAGGCGAGGCCTGGCTCAACGGGATGGAACCCTGGTGCATGCTGCCGTCCCAGCCTTCCATGGTCACCCACAGTTCGGCGTCGACGGGCGTACGTTCCGGGATCGGCAGGCCGGCGCCCATGCGGTACGGCGTGCCGAAGAAGATCACCCCGGCAGCCCGCAGGCTGCGCGGCTTGCCGATACGCAGGTAGGTGGCCTTGACCTGGTCGGTACAGCTGTCGCACAGGGCTGCGTTGAAGAACTTCATCGGGCCGGCCGGGTTGGGGCGCGGGCCTTCATTGCGAAACTCGGCAAGCTTCAGGCTCCAGGGGCCGACCTGCACATCGCCAGCCACTCGTTCACCGATGCCGGTGTCGCCGCGAAACAGTGCCGCATCGGCAAAGTACTTGGGCATGAAGCCCAGTGGCACCAGCAAAAGCAGCACATTGATATGGAAACGCCATTTCAGCCAGAACGCCCGCAGTGGCGATGGTTTTGCCGCAGCGACCTTGCTCATGAGTTGGCCTCCGAGGTTTGCGCCTGCCGGGCGGGGGGGGAAGCCGGTTTGTGTTGAGCCTTGGCTTCACGCTTGAAGGCATTGAGGGTGGCCAGGGCGGTGCGCTTGGTCCAGATCAGCAGGCCGCTCAACACCATCATGCTCATGATCAGGCCGAAGAAGGCCCAGATCAGCTTGATCCAGATCCCGCCGAAATCGCCGGTGTGCAGCGGGCGCATGGATTCGGTGACGAACTCCAGCTTCGAGCGGTCGGACAGCAGGTGCGCCGCAGCGACTTCGCCGTCATAGGGGTTGATCTGCGCGGTCTGGAACATCAACGGGTACCAGCCGCGCCCGCCGATCAGCAGGTGGCTGTAGGCATTCAGCGGCAGGCTGATGAAACTCGCCTCCAGGCCAGGAATGCGCTGGGTGGCGATCTTGATCGCTTCGTCCACCGGAATCATGGGGGCCGGCACGCCAGGCGCGGACATCGGCACCTTCTCCCGGGCAATCACCGGGATGACCGGTTCGGTGGAAATCGAAATCTGGTTGTCGCCCAAAATCGCGCGGATCAGGAACCAGATGCCGGTGACCGAGATCACCGCAATGAACCAGATCGACCAGATACCGCTCAAGCGGTGGAAGTCACCCCAGAAAATCCGCGCGCCGTGGCGGATACGCAGGGTCGGACGGAGGAAGCCCTTCCAGAAGCGTTTGTACACCACAAGCCCGGTGACCAGCGACGCCAGCAGCGGGATGCCGAGTGCCGACACCAGGTACCAGCCCCAGCTGTAGCCGTTGGTGAACGGCACCAGCCACCAGCCATGCAGGGCGCGAGTGAATTGCTGGAAGTTGAAGGACGGGCTGATGCCCTGGATCGCCCCGGTGTACGGGTTGACGTAGACCTCCACCGAACGTCCGTCGGGGTAGCTGAGGTCGACGCTCAAGGCAAAGTGCGACTCGTCGGGCCGGCTGATCGACTGCACATATACCTTGGGTTCATCGCGCTTGATGGCGGCGATCACCTGGTCGTAACTCAGCGGTTCGGCATCGTCCGAGGGCTTGCTCGCGCGGATATCCGGGTTGGCCAGCCAGACGATCTCCTGGCTGACCACCGCCAGGGTGCCGGTGACGCAGACGATCAGTACAAAGAACCAGATAGGCAATGCCAGCCAGCTATGTACGAGAAACCAGAGTTTGGAGCGTGACTTCTTCGACATGTGAATGAGGGTCTTGATCGGAGAGGGGCAATGCAGGCCCGGAAAAGGCCAGTCGTAGCTTTTGCTGACGCGACAGGCTGTATCTAAGTTAAGACGGATGAGAATGAGAAATCCCTAAGGCGGATATGAAAGAAAATGTTTCAGGTTCACATTCATAGCGTTTTATTGCCTCGATCGAACACGAAACATGTTCCAAGCCATCACCCAGGCGCCATTGATGGGGCGGGGCGGCTGCGTAGGATGGGCGCATACCGTTGAGCGAGCGCCTACAAAAGTGAGTCCAGAAAAATGACTGCCCGAACCCTCTACGACAAACACATCGATTCCCACACGGTGTGCCCCCTGGATGACCAGGGCCATGTGCTGCTTTATATCGACCGCCAGGTGATCAACGAATACACCAGCCCCCAGGCCTTCAGCGGCTTGCGCGAGGCCGGGCGCAACGTGTGGCGCCCAGGCACGGCGCTGGCTGTGGTCGACCATGTGAACCCCACCACGCCCAAGCGCATCGCGGCGATGGCTGACGCAGGCGGGTCGCGGCAAGTGTCCTATCTGGCGGAGAACTGCCGGGACTTCGGCATCGAGCTGCTGGACATCCTCGACAAGCGCCAGGGCATCGAACATGTGATCGCCCCGGAGCAGGGCTTTATCCTGCCGGGCATGGTGATCGCCGCCGGTGACAGCCACACCACCACCTACGGTGCCCTCGGTGCCTTCGGCTTTGGCATCGGCACCTCGGAGATCGAACACCTGCTGGCGTCGCAGACGTTGGTCTACAAGCGCCTGAAGACCCTGCGGGTCACGGTTGAGGGCGATCTGGCACCCGGCCTGACGTCCAAGGATGTGATCATGGCGCTGATCGGCAAGATCGGCGCCTCCGGTGCCACCGGCTATGCCATTGAGTTTCGTGGTTCCACCATCGATGCGCTGAGCGTCGAGGCACGCATGACCATCTGCAACATGGCGGTGGAGGCGGGCGCGCGGGGTGCGTTCATGGCGCCGGACGAAAAAGTCTTCGCCTACCTCAAGGGCAAGCCGCGCGCGCCGAAAGGCGCGCTGTGGGACCAGGCGCTGGTGGGCTGGCGCCAACTGCATTCGGACGCCGATGCGGTGTTCGACCAGGAAGTGCACCTCGACGCCAGCACCCTGGAACCCATGGTCACCTGGGGCACCAGCCCCGACCAGGCCGCGCCCATCGGCGCCCGCGTGCCCGACCCGCAGGACGTCAGCGACCTGATCCTGCGCCAGGACATGCGCCGCGCCCTCGACTACATGGGCCTGGAGGCTGGTATGCCGCTGAGCGAGATCGTCATCAGCCATGCCTTCATCGGCTCCTGCACCAACGCCCGCATCGAAGACCTGCGCGACGCCGCCAGTGTCGTGCGCGGTAAGCGCGTGGCCGAACACGTGCGGGCGATGATCGTGCCGGGCTCCACCGAGGTGCGTGACCAGGCTGAAGCCGAAGGCCTGGCGGCGATCTTTATCGATGCCGGCTTTGAATGGCGCCAGTCGGGTTGCTCGATGTGCCTGGCGATGAACGACGACGTGCTCGCCCCCGGCGACCGCTGCGCGTCCAGCACCAACCGCAACTTCGAAGGCCGCCAGGGCGCGGGCGCCCGCACCCACCTGATGAGCCCGGCGATGGTCGCCGCCGCTGCCATTACCGGCCGCCTCACTGATATCCGCCACTTTGGAGCGCGCCCATGAGCCTGCAACCCTTCACCCTGGTCACCGGCAAGGCCGCGCCGATGCTGGCGGCCAACATCGATACCGACGTGATCATGCCCAAACAGTTTCTCAAGGGCATCGACCGCAGCGGCCTGGACCGCGGGCTGTTCTTCGACCTGCGCTTCTTGGCGTCCGGCGAGCCCAACCCCGAGTTCGTGCTGAACCAGCCGGCCTGGCAGGGCGCGAGTTTCATGATGGTCGGGCCGAACTTCGGCTGCGGTTCCAGCCGGGAGCACGCGGTATGGGGCTTGAAGCAGATGGGCATCCGCGCATTGATCGGCAGCAGCTTTGCCGGGATTTTCTATGACAATTGCCTACGCAACGGGGTGTTGTTGATCACCTTGGACGAGGCGGTGTTGCAGCAACTGGGCAAGACCGTCAGCCAGGCGGACCAGGCGCAGATCAGTGTCGACCTTGAAGCCCAGCAGATCCATTTGGCGGATGGCCAGGTGATCCCGTTCCAGATCGATACCCTGCGCAAGACTGCGTTGTTGCTGGGCCTGGATGCCATCGGCAGCACCTTGCAACGCAGTGACGAGATCAAGGCCTTCGAACGCCGGCATCTGCAAGCCAACCCCTGGCTCAACTGACCCACTTGAATCCAAATGTGGGAGGGGGCTTGCCCCCGATTGCAGAGTGTCAGTCACTCAAAAGTTGACTGACCCATCGCCATCGGGGGCAAGTCGAACCGTCGCACCGCCCCTCCCACATTTTTATCCGGATCATACCGCCTAGATCGACAATCCCTTGAAGTGCTCCTGCAAAAACTCCACACAGGCCCGCAGCTTTCCGGAATACGCCAACCGTGTCGGGTACACCGCCCACACGTTGGCGCTCTGGGTATAACCGTGCAGTATCTGCACGAGCTTGCCTTGCTCCAGCAGCGGCTTCACATCCCACATAGAGCGCAGCAGCACCCCGCGCCCATCCAATGCCCACTGCAACACAATCTCGCCATTGTTCGACGACAGCGGCCCACGCACGCGCACGCTTTCCTGGGTGCCGTCGCGCTCCAGGTTCCAGATGCCAAACGCGTTATCACGCTCCTTGAGCACCAGGCAGTCGTGCTGCTCCAGGTCGCTCAACTGTTGCGGTGTGCCGCGTCGCTCCAGATAAGCCGGGGCGGCGCACAGTACGCGGCGGTTGCTCACCAGGCGGCGGCCGATGTGCTGGCCGGGGATGTCGTCGCCCACGCGGATCTCCAGGTCGAAGCCTTCGCTGACGATATCCACCACGCGGTCGAACAGGTCCAGGCGGATCTCCAGGTCCGGGTACTGTTCTGCCAGTAACGACAGGGCCGGTGCCACATGGTTGCGACCGAAGCCGAAGCTGCTGCACAAATGCAGGTGGCCACGCGGGCTGTCATGGGCGTCGGAGAGTTCGTCGCAGAGATGCTGGAAGTCTTCGAGGATGCGCACCGCCCAGCGCTGCACCCGTTCACCGTCTTCGGTCAGGGCGATGCGCCGACTGGTGCGATGCAACAGGCGGGTGGCCAGGGTGGTTTCGAGGATCTGGATGCGCTTGCTGACATACGCCGGCGACAAGCCCAGCTCATCGGCGGCCGCGGCGAAGCCGGCCTTGCGGATCACGGTCAGGAACACCCGCAGGTCTTCGGGTAGGGGCACGGTATCTTTCTTGTTAGTCATCACAAACAGGGCTGGCGGCATGAGCCGCCAGAATAGCACCGGTTGGGCGCGCCTTCCGGCACGCTCAGGTGTTGTCGATTATTCGGCGGCGACCTTGGCTTGAGCCGCCGCCCGAGCATGGCGGCCGCGCTTGAGTGCGATGGGCGCCATTTTTTCGCGGTCCAGTTCACCTTCCCAGGCGGCAACCACCAGCGCAGCCACGGCATTGCCGATGATATTGGTCAGCGACCGGCATTCGGCCATGAAGCGGTCGATGCCGAGGATCAGCACCATCGCCGCCACCGGCACCGTCGGCACCACCGCCAGGCTGGCGGCCAGTGCCACAAACCCTGCGCCAACCACCGCGCCCGCACCCTTGGACGTGAGCATGGCCACCGCCAGCAAGGTCAACTGCTGCTCCAGCGGCAGATCGATGTTGGTGGCCTGGGCCAGGAACAGCACCGCCAAGGTCATATAGATGTTGGTGCCGTCGAGGTTGAAGGTGTAGCCGGTCGGCACCACGATGCCCACCACGCCCTTGGACGCACCCAGGCTTTCGAGTTTCTGGATCAACTGCGGCAACGCCGATTCCGACGAACTGGTGCCTAGCACGATCAACAGTTCCGACTTGATGTAGCCCATCAACTTGAAAATGCTGAACCCGGCGTAGCGGGCAATGCTGCCCAGCACCACCGCGACAAAGAAAAACGCGGTGATATAGAAGGTGCCCACCAGCTTGAGCAGCGGCAGCAACGAACCCACTCCGTATTTACCGATGGTGAACGCGATGGCACCGAAGGCCCCGATCGGTGCAACCCGACTGATGATGCCGACGATGCGGAAGAACACTTCGCTGGCCTGGTTGACCACAGCCACCAGCGGCCGACCTTTTTCACCGACCATCACCAGGCCCACGCCAAACAGCACGGAGACGAACAGCACCGGCAGGATTTCACCCTTGGAGAACGCATCAAAGAAGGTTGCGGGGATCACGTGCAACAGGAACCCGGTGATGCCTTCGCCATGTTCAGCCTGGCCGACGAAACTGGCGATGGCCGAACTGTCGAGGGTCTTCACATCGATATTGAAGCCCACGCCCGGATGCAGCAGGTGCGCGGCGAGCATGCCGATCAGCAGGGCGATGGTCGAGACTATCTCAAAGTACAGCAGTGCCTTGCCGCCGACCCGGCCCACCTGTTTCACGTCGTGCATGCTGGTGATGCCGGACACCACCGTGCAGAAGATGATCGGGCCGATGATCATCTTGATCAGCTTGATAAAACCGTCGCCAAGGGGCTTGAGGTCGACGCCGATCTGCGGCCATTGATGGCCGATCAACACGCCCAATGCGATAGCGATCAGCACCTGGATATACAGGGTTCCCAGCAGTTTTCTGATTGTCATTGTTATTATCTCGAGACGTTGTTTTGGGCAAAGCGAACCCGTCGCAGGCCGTTGGCAGCCTGCGAGGCGGGTGGATCAGGTCACGGGGTTACAGCGCTGCTCAGCGAAGGAAGGACAGGACCTCGCCCAGCAACAATTCAGGCGCTTCTTCGGCGATGTAGTGGCCGGCCGGCAGGGCCTTGCCGCGCACGTCGGTGGCGACTTTCTGCCACTCCTTGAGCGGCTCGAAACAGCGTCCGACGGTGCCTTCGGCGCCCCACATCACCAGCAACGGCAGGTTCAGGTGATTGCCGGCGTCGATGTCTGCCTGGTCGTGCTCCAGGTCGATGCCGGCGGCAGCCCGGTAGTCCTCGCAGATGCCGGTAGCGGCGCCCGGCAGTTTCAGGCAACGCAGGTATTCGGCGAAGGCCTCGTCGGTGAACGGCTTGAGCCCGGCGCTGCGACTGCCCATCACGCTGCGCAGGTACAGTTCCGGGTTGCTTTCGATCAAGGCTTCCGGCAACGGTGCCGGACGGATCAGGAAGAACCAGTGCCAGTAGGCGCGGGCGAAGGCTTCGTCGGTCTGCGCGTACATCGACAGGGTCGGGGCGATGTCCAGCAGCACCATGCGTTGTACGGCGGCCGGGTGGTCCAGCGCCAGGCGGTGGGCCACGCGCGCGCCACGGTCGTGGGCCAGCAGCGAGAACGTGCCGAAGCCCAGCGCCTGCATCAGCTCGACGCCGTCCCGGGCCATTTCGCGTTTCGAGTAGTTCGTGTGGTGGTCATTGGCCGGCGGCTTGCTACTGTCGCCATAGCCGCGCAGGTCGGCGGCCACCACGGTGAAGTGTTCAGCCAGTTGCTCGGCGATTTTGTGCCAGATGACGTGGGTTTGCGGATGCCCGTGCAACAGGAGCAGACCGGGACCTGTACCGCCCTTGCGGTAGCTGATGTCCACGCCGTTGACGTGGCACTGGTCTTTATGGAAACCGGCGAACATGGAGTGACTCCTCTTTGTAATTGCTTGCATCCTGTAATCACGCCGTGTTCGGGGCAAGGGCAAAAACGTGGAGGGGGTGTTCATGAAGTGTGATGCAGGAGCGGCCGGGCTCGCTCCTGCAAAGGGTTAGCCCTGTTTGAACATGGCCTCGGCGCGTTCGCGGATCTGTGCTTCGGTCAGGTCTTCCTTGTGGGTGGCCAGGAACCACACATGGCCGAATGGATCCTTCAGCGTGCCGGAGCGGTCGCCGTAAAACTGGTCCTTTGGTTCGGAAATCGCAGTCCCCCCAGCGGCGATGGCTTGTTTGTACTGGGCGTCGACGTCAATTACGTACAGATGTATACCGACGCTGGTGTGCCCATCGCGTGGGCTGCCGAACGCGCTTTCATCGCAGGGTGAACCGAGCATGATCGGTGAATCGCCGATGCGCAGTTCGGCGTGGCCAACTTTGCCGCCGGGCATGTCCAGGCGCATGACTTGCGTGGCATTGAAGGCTTTCTTGTAGAACTCGATGGCTTCGGCGGCTTTTTCGACGCCCAGGTAGGGCGTGATGTTGTGGAAGCCCTCTGGAACAGGTTTAACACTCATATCGTTCTCCTTGATTGTGGTTGTGGAGGGACGGCCTTTTCACTATAGGCCACGTATCGCGTGGCCTGTGGGTCGCCGACGAGGTGTCGGGTTCGCCGGTCATGCATGGGGTGTCGGTTCTAACAATTGCGCCCCCGGCCCACGCTCACCCAGTTGATCATCCTGATTACGCAACGGGCACGCTTCCAGCGATAAACACCCACAACCAATACAGCCATTGAGCTTGTCGCGCAGCAACATCAGCTTGTTGATGCGCTCATCCAGGTCTTGCCGCCACAGCGCCGACAGACGCTCCCAATCCTGGGCGTTGGGCGTGCGCCCCTCCGGCAATGTCTGCAAGGCTTCGCCAATCGTTGCCAGCGGAATGCCCAGGCGCTGGGCGATCTTGATCACCACCACGCGCCGCAGCACGTCCCGTGGGTAACGCCGCTGGTTACCGGCATTGCGATTGCTCTTGATCAGCCCCTTGGTCTCGTAGAAGTGCAGCGCGGTGACCGCTACGCCACTGCGCGTGGCCAGTTGGCCGACGGTGAGTTCCTTATTGAGCATAAAAACTCCAGATAAGCGCTTGACCTTGACTTAACTCGAGGTTTTACCCTGCGTGGCATCGAATCGCAAGATTCTGCCTACAGAGAAAGGGGAGTGTTCATGCAGGTATCAGAGAAGAATCGCGGCTTCACTCAATTGATCGAGTTTCAGATCGAGCCCCGGCAGCAATCTGCCCTGGTGGCGGCGTTGACCACCCAAAGCGAACGCCTGGCCCAAGGCCATGGCGGCTTTATCAATGCCAGTGTGCAGGTCAGCGATGACGGACGGCGGGTGCTCAATTACCTGCAATGGCACTCGCGTGAAGACGGCGAGGCGGCCTTCCAGTGTTTTGAGCATGGCGAGGAAGATTTCTGGACATTGATTCGCGCTCATCAGGCCACGGCCGTGACCTTCGGTTCGTTCCAGGTGCTGCGCAGTTTCGAGCGCAGCCACGACAACGCGTTGCACTGCCGCCTAAATGGATAGGTGCAACATGCGCTCGCCTTGCACGTTTTCTCCGGGCCGGCGTTTGTTCACCGCCAGCTCGCCGATCTTGATCAGGCGCGTACGGGTGACGTTGCGGCTCAGGCCCAGCAGGTTGGCGGTGTGCACCTGGTTGTAATGGCTGAAACGGTAGGCGGCGCGCAGCAGGGCATCTTCGACTTTTTCATGCAGGGCGCCGGCCTGTTCTTCGAACAGCTTCTGGAAGGCCCGCGCCAGCAACGCGTCGGCGCTGTTGTCGGTGCCGTGCTGGCTGTCGTCCTGACGCTCGATGCGCATGTTCGACAGGCGCAGATCGTCGCGCTCGATCACGCCGTTACGGCAGATCAACAGGGTGTGATGGATCACGTTTTCCAGCTCGCGGATGTTGCCCGGCCAACTGTAGCTTTTAAGCTTGTGCTCGGCCTCGCGGCTGATGGTGATCGGGCCGTAACCCAGGCGCTGGCTGTAGGCTTCGATAAAGTGCCGGGTCAGCGGCAGGATATCGCCGGGGCGCTCGCGCAGTGGGCTGAGTTCCAGGCTAACCACGTCGAGGCGGTAGTAGAGGTCTTCGCGGAAGTGTCCGGCGTTGATGGCCTTTTCCAGCTGCACGTTGGTCGCGGCCAATACACGCACATCAATCGGAATACTCTTGCGCGAACCCAGGCGTACGACTTCGCGTTCCTGCAGGACGCGCAGTAGCTTGACCTGGATCGCCATCGGCAAATCGCCGATCTCATCAAGGAACAAGGTGCCGCCGTCGGCCTCCTCGAACCATCCGGCCTTGGCGCTGAGGGCACCGGTAAAGGCGCCTTTCTCATGGCCGAACAGTTCGGCCTCCACCAGGGACTCGGAGAACGCCCCGCAGTTGACTGCCACGAACGGCCGGTTGCGCCGTGCGCTGAGGTTATGAATATGGCGTGCCACCAGCTCTTTACCGGTCCCGGTCTCGCCGATGATCAGCACGCTGGCTTCGCTGGGCGCCACTTGCTGGATGTGGTCGAGCAGTGCCTGGGATTTCGGGTCTTCAAAGACCTGGGCCGTGGCACGGATCGACGTCGCGAGGGCGGGCGAGGGCGGTAGGGTCAAAAGCTGCATGGGCACCTCTCTTAGGAATAGAACGTCGGAGTCGGCAGGGATTGGTTCAACGCCCAGTCCCCCAGTTCGTGGAGCTTGTAGTCCACCGGGTCGTGCAGGGTTTGCGTGCGCAGGTTGCGCCAGTGACGGTCCAGGCGCAGCGACGCATGGGTGGAGCGCGCACCAGTGACTTCGAACAGGCGGCTGCACAGGTCCAGGCCCTGGCGGGTAGCGGCGACTTTGGCGGTGGCGATGGCAATCGCCAGTTGGCCGCGTTCGGGTTCGCTGAGGTTCGGACCCTTGGTCCAGGCTTGGTCGAGCAGGTCGGCAGCGCGCTCCACCAGCAGGCGTACGCCTTCCAGGGCGACCCAGAATTCGCCATAGTGATGCAGTACGTAAGGGTCCTGGCGCACGTCTTCGGCTGAGGATTTATGCCACGCGCGGGTTTCGGTGAGGGTGTAATTGCGCGCTTCCTCGAAGGCGCCTTCGGCAATGCCGAGAAACATGTGCGTGAAAGTCAGTTGGGCAATCAACGGGCGCAGGCAGGCGAAGGGCGTGCTCAGCGGGCCTGGGTCGAGCAGCAGTTCCGACTCCTCGACGCGCACTCGTTCGAAGCTGGCGCTGCCGCTGTCGGTCTGGCGCTGGCCGATATTGTTCCAATCGTTGTGCAACGTGATGCCGCTGCGCCCGCTGGGGATCGCGGCGATCAGCAGTTTGCCACCGGCGGTTTCGTCCACCGCCGAGGCGATCAGCATTTCCGAGTCGCTGGCGCCGGAGCAGAAGCTCTTTTTGCCGGAGAACTCGCGCCAGCCGCCGAAATCCTTGACCACGGTGCGTGTGTCCAGCGGGTTGAGAGCGTTGCCCCAGAACCAGTTTTTGCGCGCGGTCTGTTCGAACCAGGGTTGCCATTGGTCCGGGCGCGAAAACAGGCGCACGGTGGCGAGCATCAGGTGGTGAAAGCCGAAGACATGGGCGATGGAACTGTCGACTTTGGCGAATTCGCGCACGATACCCAGGGTGTCGCTCCAGCGTGCGCCGAGGCCACCGTATTGGGTGGGAATGCTCAGGGCCAGCAGGCCGCTCTGGCGCAGGGCGTCGCGTTCGGCCTTGGGCGTGCCACCGCGTTCGTCGCGTTCGACGGCGGTGAGGGCGAATTCGGCGGCCAGCAGTCTGGCGGTCTGCAAGGGGGACGGCAGGACGCTGCGGGGTTTGGCGGTCACACGGTGTTCCTCAATGTCTGTTTGGCAATGAAGGTTAAATGTGGGAGGGGGCTTGCTGTGGTGAGCAGGCTTGTCCTGCGTTGGGCTGCGAAGCAGCCCCTCCCACCCAAGGCGGACTTCATTGATCTCAAGCTCTGGTCGGCAACACATCGTTGGCAATCATTTCGCCAAACGGTCCCGTGAGGTTGGTGATGCCGTGCCCGGCAAGGCTGGCGTAGGGTTCCGGCAGCAACGGGAACACCAGCTCGGCGAAGCGATAGGCTTCTTCCAGGTGCGGGTAGCCGGAGAAAATGAAACTCTCGATCCCCAGGTCCGCGTATTCCTTGATGCGTTCGGCCACTTGTTGCGGGTTGCCCACCAGCGCGGTACCGGCCCCGCCACGCACCAGGCCGACGCCGGCCCACAGGTTGGGGGCGATTTCCAGGTTGTCACGGCGCCCGTCGTGCAGGGCGGCCATGCGGCGCTGGCCTTCGGAATCAAAGCGCGAAAAGGATTTTTGCGCGGCCGCGATGGTTTCGTCGCTGATGTGCTCGATCAACGTGTCCGCGGCTTTCCAGGCGTCTTCTTCGGTCTCGCGCACGATCACATGCAGGCGGATGCCGAACTTCACGGTGCGCCCGTGGCGTGCGGCGCGCTCACGTACATCCGCGAGTTTTTCCGCAACGGCGGCGGGAGGTTCGCCCCAGGTCAGGTATACGTCCACCTGCTCGGCGGCGAGGTCGTGGGCGGCGTCGGAGGATCCACCGAAGTACAGCGGCGGGTAAGGCTTCTGCACCGGCGGGTAAAGGGCCTTGGCGTTCTGCACGCGCAGGTGTTTGCCTTCGAAATCTACCGATTCGCCCTGCAACACGCGACGCCAGATGCGTAGGAATTCGTCGGAGACTTCGTAGCGTTCGGCGTGGTCGAGAAAGCTACCGTCGCCACGGTTTTCGTCGGGGTCGCCGCCGGTCACCACGTTGATCAGCAGGCGGCCATTGGACAGGCGATCGAGGGTCGCCGCCATGCGCGCCGAGACAGTCGGCGAAATGATGCCCGGGCGAATTGCCACCAGGTAACGCAGGCGTTCGGTCAGCGGCACCAGCGCTGAGGCGATGACCCAGGAGTCTTCGCACGAGCGTCCGGTAGGAATCAGCACGCCGTGGTAGCCCAGGCTGTCAGCCGCCTGGGCGACTTGTTTCAGATAATTGAGGGTGACCGGCCGTGCACCTTGGGTGGTGCCCAGGTAGTGACCGTCGCCGTGTGTGGGCAGAAACCAGAAAACATCCATGACCAATCCTTAAGCGATTTTCAGCAGAGAGGGGGAGTGCGCGGCGAACAAAGGCGCTGCGCGTTCTGCCGCCAGTTGAATACGGGCTTTCAGCAATTCGCTGGTTATCTGGTAGTCGGTGAAGTCGGCTTCGGTGGCGTACACACCGATCGGCAGGGTCAGTGCCTGGAAGAAGCTGAACAGCGGACGCAGCTGGTGGTCGAGGACCAGTGCGTGGCGTTCACTGCCGCCGGTTGCCGCCAGAAGCACGGGGGTATTGATCAATGCATTGAGGCCGACCAGATCGAACAGGTGCTTGAGCAGGCCCGGGTAGGAGCCGCGATAGACCGGCGCGGCGACGATCAGCAGGTCGGCCTGTTCGATGGCCAACAGCTGCGCTTCGACTTCTGCCGGCAGTTCATCACGGGACAGCGCACCGCCCAGCGGCCGGGCGATATCCCCCAGCTCGATCAAGGTGGCCTGGATCGGCAGCAAGGTTGCCAACTCAGCCAGCACCGCCTGGGTCAACACCAGGGTACGGGACGGGCGCCAGGTTCCGCCGGAGAGGGCAACGACATTCAGGGGACGGGTCATGAACAGTTCCTTTTTCAACAGTGGTTCATAGCAGGTGGAGTGCAACCGCTTGAGCAAGAGCTGTACCAACGGGTGCAGGCCTTGATTAACGTGGGTTGCAGGCTCACTGCTGAAAAATGCCGGTGTTGGCTGCCTGGTGATTTGTTGATTGGCTGTTGCCAGGGCAACAGTTGCGTGGGCAACAGTGCCAGGGCGATGTAGGACCCGTTATAGAGGGTTGTATTTATTCCGTAAATGAACGTATTTCCATATTTATAGATCATAAAGAAATATAAAAGGCACTGCTATCGAAGGTGCCTTGGCGGTTGATAGCAACTATCAAGGCAGGTGATTTTTCACCGTGAAAGGGCGGGAGTAGCCTGTGTTCATTGACTCGAAACCTCCTTTGCAGGGCCACCGCCATGAACCGATTCCTCGTTGTTTCCTTATTGATTGTCAGCTCAGTCCTTGCCGGATGTGCGACCCATCCTTCGCCTGAATTGCGTCCCTACACTGCGGAAGAAACCAAACAGTTGGCCCTGGAAGCATTGAGCCGTCGTGGTTTGTCGTTTGACGAATACCAACAGCAGCGCGCCGCGCTGACCGGCCAGCCGCAGAAACCCTTCGGCTTTGATCTCCAAGGCGAAATGAACGCCGAACGCAGCGTGACCCTGCATGGTCGCCCCAGTTGAACCCGCGCCCAGCGGCAAAAAGCCCGAGGTTATCCACAAGGATCCTCGGGCTTTTTGTTTTCCATCGGGCGACTTCAGCCTGTTAAGCTGAATTTCAGGAGCGTTCCTACGCACATTTGCATAAAGTGGTCCTTCTTTAATGGCATGTGATCGGTTAAACCTGACGACCTCTGTCCCGGTCCGTGCCCCTGAGACGCTGCTCTCGGGAACCTGCTCTGCGAGTTTCTAACGTCATGAATAAACGTCCGTTGTATTTCGACTACGCCGCCACCACCCCCGTGGATGAACGGGTCATCCAGGTGATGGTCGAGTGTCTGGGCTTCAACGCCAATTTCGGTAACCCCGCGTCCAGTTCCCATGCGTTCGGCCAGGCGGCCCGGCAAACGGTCGAACAGGCGCGTCGCCAGGTGGCCGAGCTGGTCGGGGCCAACCCGGACCAAATCGTCTGGACCTCCGGCGCCACCGAATCCAACAACCTTGCGATCAAAGGCGTGGCCCAGGCGCGGGGCGTGGCGGGTGGGCATATCATTACCAGCCAGATCGAACACAAGGCCACCCTGGATACCGCGCGACAATTGCAGGAAGCCGGCGTGGCCGTGACCTACCTGGTGCCGGACGCCGATGGCTTGATCAGCGCCGAGGCCGTCAGCGAAGCCTTGCGTGAAGACACCTTCCTGGTGTCGTTGATGCTGGTGAACAACGAGCTGGGCACCCTCAACGATATCCCCGCCATCGGTGCCCGCGTGCGTGAACACGGCGCGTTGTTACATGTGGATGCGGCGCAAGGGGCGGGCAAGGTGGCGATCGACCTGGCACAGTGGCCTGTGGATCTGATGTCGTTTTCCGCGCACAAACTGTATGGCCCCAAAGGTATCGGTGCTTTGTATGTCGGGCCTCGGGCACAGCAGAAAGTCCTGGCGCAGATTCACGGCGGCGGCCACGAAGGTGGCTTGCGTTCCGGTACCCTGGCGACCCATCAGATTGCCGGCATGGGCACCGCGTTCGCCTTGGCGGCGGCGTCTTTCGCTGAAGAAAAGGCGGTGATCGTGGCTCTGCGCCAGCGCCTGCTTGACCAGTTGGATTCGGTGGCTGGTGTGCGCCTCAATGGCAGCGCTACACAGCGTATTCCACATACCCTGAGCCTCACGTTCAGTGAAGGCGAATTCAACGCCGCTGCGTTGAGTGCGGGGATCGCGTTTTCTGCGACCTCGGCCTGCAATTCGGCGAGCAATGCACCGTCCCATGTGCTGCTCGCCCTGGGCCATGATGCACGCAGCGCCAGCCGCACCATCCGCTTGAGCCTCGGCCGGTTTACCACCGAGCAGGATATCGACCAGGCGGTACAACTGATCAAGGCGGCCCTCGCCAGTGCACCGGCGTTCTGGGCGGTCTGATTCATCTATCGCAACACATAATAATTATTCGTGGTTAGCAGGAGACACAATGAGTACGCAGCCCTTGACCCATGGAACGGTTCCCCAGCGCCTGGCGCATACCCGTGAACTGATGAGCCGCGAGGGCATTCACGCCCTGCTGGTGCCGTCGGCCGACCCGCACTTGTCCGAGTATTTGCCGGGTTACTGGCAGGGGCGGCAATGGCTGTCGGGGTTTCATGGCTCCGTGGGAACGCTGATTGTCACTGCGGATTTCGCCGGTGTGTGGGCCGATAGCCGTTACTGGGAACAGGCGACCAAGGAACTCAAGGGCAGTGGCATCGAATTGGTGAAGCTGCAGCCGGGCCAACCCGGCCCGCTGGAGTGGTTGGCCGAACAAACGCCGGAAGGTGGCGTGGTGGCGGTGGATGGTGCGGTCATGGCCGTGGCTTCGGCGCGTACCCTGGGCGGTAAGCTGGCGGAGCGCGGCGCGAGCTTGCGTACCGATATCGACCTGCTCGATGAAGTCTGGCAAGACCGTCCGGCATTGCCGAACCAGCCGATCTATCAACACCTGCCACCGCAGGCGACTGTCAGCCGTACTGAAAAACTCGCTTCGCTGCGTGCTGCCTTGCAAGAGAAGGGCGCCGACTGGCATTTCATCGCGACCCTGGATGACATTGCCTGGCTGTTCAACCTGCGTGGTGGTGACGTTTCGTTCAACCCGGTGTTTGTGTCCTTCGCGTTGATCAATCAACAACAGGCCACGCTGTTTGTGGCGCTGAGCAAAGTCGACGCCGAGTTGCGGGCTGTGCTGGAGCAGGATGGCGTGACCCTGCGCGACTACAGCGAGGTGGCGGATGCATTGCGCGCGGTGCCGGCGGGCGCCAGTTTGCAGGTCGACCCGGCGCGCGTTACCGCGGGTTTGCTGGAGAATCTCGATGCCGGCGTCAAGCTGGTCGAAGGCCTCAACCCGACCACATTGGCCAAGTCCCGCAAGAGCCTGGCCGACGCGGAACATATCCGCCAAGCCATGGAACAGGATGGCGCAGCGCTGTGTGAATTCTTCGCCTGGCTGGACAGCGCGCTGGGCCGTGAACGTATCACCGAGTTGACCATCGACGAACACCTGACCGCTGCGCGCACCCGCCGCCCTGGTTATGTGTCGTTGAGTTTCAACACCATTGCGGCCTACAACGCCAATGGCGCGATGCCGCATTACCACGCCACTGAAGAAGAACACGCATTGATCGAAGGCGATGGCCTGCTGCTGATCGATTCGGGTGGCCAATACCTGGGCGGCACGACGGACATTACGCGGATGGTGCCGATCGGCACGCCGAGTGACGAGCAGAAGCGTGACTGTACCCGGGTGCTCAAGGGCGTTATTGCCTTGTCCCGTGCCCACTTTCCGAAAGGGATCCTGTCGCCTCTGCTGGATGCGATTGCCCGCGCGCCGATCTGGGCGGAAAGCGTGGACTACGGTCACGGTACTGGCCACGGTGTAGGTTATTTCCTCAATGTGCATGAAGGTCCGCAAGTGATTGCCTATCAGGCTGCCACGGCTCCGCAAACAGCGATGCAACCGGGGATGATCACCTCCATTGAACCGGGGACTTACCGTCCGGGCCGTTGGGGCGTGCGTATCGAGAACCTGGTGTTGAACCGTGAAGCGGGCAAGACCGAGTTCGGTGAGTTTCTCAAGTTCGAAACCCTGACGTTATGCCCGATCGACACGCGCTGCCTGGAGCCATCGTTGCTCACGGCAGACGAGCGTGAGTGGTTCAACGCTTACCACGCCGAGGTGCGCACGCGTTTGAGCCCATTGCTCAATGGTGCCGCGCTGGAGTGGTTGCAGGTGCGCACCGCCGCTATCTGATTACCTGCAAGGCGGGGCTTGCCAGGGCGCCGGCTATTATAGTCGACGTACACCTCATCGAAAGACGGGGTATAGCCTTCATCTCGACTGGTAGAGTCGATTGCCGCTTGCGCTATGTTTGCAAGCGGCGCATTAGCGCTTTTGGCCGTCAAGCTCTAACTCAGTGCTTCGCGTACAAACTCCAGACGGTCCTGGCCGAAGAACAGCTGGTTGCCTACGAACATACTGGGGGCACCGAACACGCCGCGTTTCACGGCCTGTTCGGTGGTATCCCTCAGGGCAGCCTTTACGCTTTCGTCATTGGCCAGGGCCATGACTTCATCGGGGGCAAACCCGTTTTCGGTGAGTACGGCAGCCACGACGGTGGGGTCTCCCAGGTGATGGCCTTCGACCCAAAGGGCCTGGAACAGGCAATCAACGAAGTCCAGGAAACGTTCAGGCTGGTGCAATTGGATGCCAGTGACCGTTCGCATCAACATCAGCGTATTGATGGGGAAGTGCGGATTGAACCGGAGCGGTACGTTGTAGCGTCGAGCGTAGCGCGCCAGGTCATCAAACATGTAGTGACCTTTTGCGGGAACGGTGATTGGAGAGGCGTTACCGGTGGCCTTGAACACACCGCCCAATAGCATGGGCTTATAAACCAGCTGTGTAGCCGTTTCTGCGCATAACGCGGGTAGTTGGGTGTAGGCCAGGTAGGTGGCGGGGCTGCCCAAGTCAAAGAAGAATTCCAGGGTTTTACTCATGGTCGTTGCTCGCTGCTTATTGTTATAGGGGCGTGTTTACCAGGGTTCATTCCAGGGGCGCAGGTCCAGTTCAAACGTCCAGGCGTCGCGTGGCTGGCTGTGCAGGTACCAATAGTTATCGGCGATATGCTCGGGGTTGAGTATGCCGTCCTGGTCCTTGAGTGCGTATTTTTGCGGGAAATTGTCGCGAATGAAGTCGGTGTCGATGGCGCCATCGATCACGACATGGGCGACATGGATGTTCCTGGGACCTAGTTCCCGCGCCATGCTTTGCGCGAGCGCCCGAATCCCATGCTTGGCCCCGGCGAAGGCGGCAAAACCTGCGCCGCCGCGCAATCCGGCGGTCGCGCCGGTGAACAGGATGGTGCCTCGATTGCGCGTAACCATGCGCTTGGCTACTTCGCGTGCGTTCAGGAAGCCGGAGAAGCAGGCCATCTCCCAGATCTTGAAATACTTGCGCGCTGTTTCTTCCAGGATACTGCACGGCACATTGGCGCCGATATTGAACACAAAGGCTTCAATCGGGCCCAGCTCAGTTTCGATCTGTTCGATCAGCGCTATAACGTCTTCTTCTTTACGCGCATCACAGGCAAACCCGTGGGCTTCGCCGCCAGCTGCGTGAATACTGTCCACCAGCGGCTGCAACTTATCGGCGCTGCGACGGGTGACGCAGGCCACGTAGCCTTCGCGGGCGAAGCGTCTGGCAATGGCGCCGCCGGTTGCATCACCGGCACCCACTACCAATACGATTTTTTTATTGTGTGTCATGGCAACTCCGTTGGCTCGATGGTCGAGCAGGAGTTTAGACGCCGTATCGCGAAGGGCCGGATTTGATAGGAGCAGTCAGAGATGACTGCTCATTCGATTACTTACAGATGACGATCATACTGCGGCTGGTGTATCCGGCAGGGTTGAGGCCGAAGGGGTAGTCCCCAGGTTCCTCGGAATTGTCACCGGACTTTGCGATTACTCGGTAGCCCTTGGCGCCACAGGAGTTGGTCGCACTGGTGTAGCACTGCTCCCAGGAAGAGGACAGGCCGGAACAGTTGATATGCAGCCCTTTTTTGCCACGTTTCACTTCTGTCTTGGTGGTCGCGGCACAACCAGCAACGGCCATGACCATTAACAGTATCAAAATTCGCTTCATTCCTATCCTTAATAGCCGCCTTGCAATGCCAGAGGCCGGCTCTACTCGCTCTCGGGTGTAGCGTTCGCGCTGTCCTTGTCGAAGTTCTCCATGAATGACATTCGTTTGCGGCCTAAACATGGCCTAAATGTGCGGCAAATACCAGAGCTACATTCAAACAGACTTCAATCCGAGGCAACCAAAGGCTTTGGCTCACTGCGCATCGTCACCGTGGCACCTACGGAGGCCAGAATGATGCAAGTGATTGCCAGCCACTGCGCGAATGACAAGTGCTCGTGCAGGAATAACAGGCCGGAGAGCGCGCCAAAAGCAGGCTCGATGCTCATAAGAGTGCCGAAGGTGCGGGCAGGGAGGCGCGTCAGTGCAACCATTTCCAAGGTGTAGGGCAGGGCGGTGGACAGAATGGCGACGCCGATGGCGATCGGGATCAGTGCGGGAGTCAGCAATGCGCTGCCTGCGTGAACGATGCCGATAGGCGCAACAAACAATGCGGCGATCATCACCCCAAGGGCGGCGGTCTGGACCCCGTTGTCATTCCCTGCTTTCTGGCCATATAGAATGTAGAGCGCCCAGCACACGCCTGCTCCCAGCGCGTAGGCTGCCCCCAGCAAGTCGATGCCGCTGCTGGCCTCGCCCATCGGGATCAACAAGAGAAGGCCGATGATGGCGAGGGCAATCCACAGGAAGTCGACCGCGCGCCGAGAGGCGTAGATCGCCACCGCGAGGGGGCCGGTGAACTCCAGGGCGACCGCAATCCCCAGGGGCACGCTGCGCAATGACATATAGAAGAGAAAGTTCATGCCACCCAACGCCATCCCGTAGACGATGACGGTGCGTAAGGACTTGGAGGTCAGCTTGGCGCGCCACGGGCGCAACAGCAGCAGCATGATCACGCTGGCGAAAATCAGGCGCAGGGTCGTGGTGCCTTGTGCGCCAACGATAGGGAACATGCTCTTGGCCAGCGAGGCGCCGGACTGAATGGAGGCCATGGCGATCAACAGCAGGCCGACAGGGAACAACGTCGAGGCCAGGCTGCGGGGGGAGGTGGTCATTGGGGTATTCGTCCGAAGTCATATATAGAGAAGCAAGGGCGCTATGATGCTCAACTGTTTGGTGATGAGCAATATATTGCTCATTTATCCTTTTTTAATGCGTTATACAAGGCGAATTTGGAGCGTTTCAGGTTCTTTGATAGAAAAAGCAAATTAAGGGTTGACGGCAGATTCTGGAAGTCTATAATTCGCCCCACTTCCGGCGCAGTCGAAACGTAAAACTCCTTGGTAAACAAAGAGTTACGCACGATTCGACAGCGACTTGCTTCAGTTCATCGAAGCCCAGAAGGAGTTGGTAGAGCAGTGTTGTGTGGCTCTATTAACGTTTCGATCCTCTCGGTCGAAAGCGGAGAAAAAGAGGTGTTGACAGCGGCGTGTAACGCTGTAGAATTCGCCTCCCGCTAACGAGAGATCGGAAGCGCAAGTGGTTGAAGTTGTTGAAGAAATCTTCGAAAACTTCTGAAAATAATCACTTGACAGCAAATGAGGCTGCTGTAGAATGCGCGCCTCGGTTGAGACGAAAGATCTTAACCAACCGCTCTTTAACAACTGAATCAAGCAATTCGTGTGGGTGCTTGTGGAGTCAGACTGATAGTCAGCAAGATTATCAGCATCACAAGTTACTCCGCGAGAAATCAAAGATGTAACCAACGATTGCTGAGCCAAGTTTAGGGTTTCTTAAAAACCCAAAGATGTTTGAACTGAAGAGTTTGATCATGGCTCAGATTGAACGCTGGCGGCAGGCCTAACACATGCAAGTCGAGCGGTAGAGAGAAGCTTGCTTCTCTTGAGAGCGGCGGACGGGTGAGTAATGCCTAGGAATCTGCCTGGTAGTGGGGGATAACGTTCGGAAACGAACGCTAATACCGCATACGTCCTACGGGAGAAAGCAGGGGACCTTCGGGCCTTGCGCTATCAGATGAGCCTAGGTCGGATTAGCTAGTTGGTGAGGTAATGGCTCACCAAGGCGACGATCCGTAACTGGTCTGAGAGGATGATCAGTCACACTGGAACTGAGACACGGTCCAGACTCCTACGGGAGGCAGCAGTGGGGAATATTGGACAATGGGCGAAAGCCTGATCCAGCCATGCCGCGTGTGTGAAGAAGGTCTTCGGATTGTAAAGCACTTTAAGTTGGGAGGAAGGGCAGTTACCTAATACGTGATTGTTTTGACGTTACCGACAGAATAAGCACCGGCTAACTCTGTGCCAGCAGCCGCGGTAATACAGAGGGTGCAAGCGTTAATCGGAATTACTGGGCGTAAAGCGCGCGTAGGTGGTTTGTTAAGTTGGATGTGAAATCCCCGGGCTCAACCTGGGAACTGCATTCAAAACTGACTGACTAGAGTATGGTAGAGGGTGGTGGAATTTCCTGTGTAGCGGTGAAATGCGTAGATATAGGAAGGAACACCAGTGGCGAAGGCGACCACCTGGACTAATACTGACACTGAGGTGCGAAAGCGTGGGGAGCAAACAGGATTAGATACCCTGGTAGTCCACGCCGTAAACGATGTCAACTAGCCGTTGGAAGCCTTGAGCTTTTAGTGGCGCAGCTAACGCATTAAGTTGACCGCCTGGGGAGTACGGCCGCAAGGTTAAAACTCAAATGAATTGACGGGGGCCCGCACAAGCGGTGGAGCATGTGGTTTAATTCGAAGCAACGCGAAGAACCTTACCAGGCCTTGACATCCAATGAACTTTCTAGAGATAGATTGGTGCCTTCGGGAACATTGAGACAGGTGCTGCATGGCTGTCGTCAGCTCGTGTCGTGAGATGTTGGGTTAAGTCCCGTAACGAGCGCAACCCTTGTCCTTAGTTACCAGCACGTAATGGTGGGCACTCTAAGGAGACTGCCGGTGACAAACCGGAGGAAGGTGGGGATGACGTCAAGTCATCATGGCCCTTACGGCCTGGGCTACACACGTGCTACAATGGTCGGTACAGAGGGTTGCCAAGCCGCGAGGTGGAGCTAATCCCATAAAACCGATCGTAGTCCGGATCGCAGTCTGCAACTCGACTGCGTGAAGTCGGAATCGCTAGTAATCGCGAATCAGAATGTCGCGGTGAATACGTTCCCGGGCCTTGTACACACCGCCCGTCACACCATGGGAGTGGGTTGCACCAGAAGTAGCTAGTCTAACCTTCGGGAGGACGGTTACCACGGTGTGATTCATGACTGGGGTGAAGTCGTAACAAGGTAGCCGTAGGGGAACCTGCGGCTGGATCACCTCCTTAATCGACGACATCAGCTGCTCCATAAGTTCCCACACGAATTGCTTGATTCATTGAAGAAGACGATAAAGAAGCAGCCCGAAATTGGGTCTGTAGCTCAGTTGGTTAGAGCGCACCCCTGATAAGGGTGAGGTCGGCAGTTCGAATCTGCCCAGACCCACCAATTTTGTGTGGGAAACGCCTGTAGAAATACGGGGCCATAGCTCAGCTGGGAGAGCGCCTGCCTTGCACGCAGGAGGTCAACGGTTCGATCCCGTTTGGCTCCACCACTACTGCTTCTGAAAGTTTTGAAAGCTTAGAAATGAGCATTCCATCAAGGCGATGGTGAATGTTGATTTCTAGTCTTTGATTAGATCGTTCTTTAAAAATTTGGGTATGTGATAGAAAGATAGACTGAACGTTACTTTCACTGGTAACGGATCAGGCTAAGGTAAAATTTGTGAGTTCTCTTAGTTGAGAAATTCGAATTTTCGGCGAATGTCGTCTTCACAGTATAACCAGATTGCTTGGGGTTATATGGTCAAGTGAAGAAGCGCATACGGTGGATGCCTTGGCAGTCAGAGGCGATGAAAGACGTGGTAGCCTGCGAAAAGCTTCGGGGAGTCGGCAAACAGACTTTGATCCGGAGATGTCTGAATGGGGGAACCCAGCCATCATAAGATGGTTATCTTGTACTGAATACATAGGTGCAAGAGGCGAACCAGGGGAACTGAAACATCTAAGTACCCTGAGGAAAAGAAATCAACCGAGATTCCCTTAGTAGTGGCGAGCGAACGGGGACTAGCCCTTAAGTGGCTTTGAGATTAGCGGAACGCTCTGGAAAGTGCGGCCATAGTGGGTGATAGCCCTGTACGCGAAAATCTCTTAGTCATGAAATCGAGTAGGACGGAGCACGAGAAACTTTGTCTGAATATGGGGGGACCATCCTCCAAGGCTAAATACTACTGACTGACCGATAGTGAACTAGTACCGTGAGGGAAAGGCGAAAAGAACCCCGGAGAGGGGAGTGAAATAGATCCTGAAACCGTATGCGTACAAGCAGTGGGAGCAGACTTTGTTCTGTGACTGCGTACCTTTTGTATAATGGGTCAGCGACTTATTTTCAGTGGCGAGCTTAACCGAATAGGGGAGGCGTAGCGAAAGCGAGTCTTAATAGGGCGTCTAGTCGCTGGGAATAGACCCGAAACCGGGCGATCTATCCATGGGCAGGTTGAAGGTTGGGTAACACTAACTGGAGGACCGAACCGACTACCGTTGAAAAGTTAGCGGATGACCTGTGGATCGGAGTGAAAGGCTAATCAAGCTCGGAGATAGCTGGTTCTCCTCGAAAGCTATTTAGGTAGCGCCTCATGTATCACTGTAGGGGGTAGAGCACTGTTTCGGCTAGGGGGTCATCCCGACTTACCAAACCGATGCAAACTCCGAATACCTACAAGTGCCGAGCATGGGAGACACACGGCGGGTGCTAACGTCCGTCGTGAAAAGGGAAACAACCCAGACCGTCAGCTAAGGTCCCAAAGTTATGGTTAAGTGGGAAACGATGTGGGAAGGCTTAGACAGCTAGGAGGTTGGCTTAGAAGCAGCCACCCTTTAAAGAAAGCGTAATAGCTCACTAGTCGAGTCGGCCTGCGCGGAAGATGTAACGGGGCTCAAACCATACACCGAAGCTACGGGTATCACGTAAGTGATGCGGTAGAGGAGCGTTCTGTAAGCCTGTGAAGGTGAGTTGAGAAGCTTGCTGGAGGTATCAGAAGTGCGAATGCTGACATGAGTAACGACAATGGGTGTGAAAAACACCCACGCCGAAAGACCAAGGTTTCCTGCGCAACGTTAATCGACGCAGGGTTAGTCGGTCCCTAAGGCGAGGCTGAAAAGCGTAGTCGATGGAAAACAGGTTAATATTCCTGTACTTCTGGTTATTGCGATGGAGGGACGGAGAAGGCTAGGCCAGCTTGGCGTTGGTTGTCCAAGTTTAAGGTGGTAGGCTGAGATCTTAGGTAAATCCGGGATCTTAAGGCCGAGAGCTGATGACGAGTTAACTTTTAGTTAACGAAGTGGTTGATGCCATGCTTCCAAGAAAAGCTTCTAAGCTTCAGGTAACCAGGAACCGTACCCCAAACCGACACAGGTGGTTGGGT
This sequence comes from Pseudomonas allii, assembly GCF_055380095.1. Taxonomy (NCBI): domain Bacteria; kingdom Pseudomonadati; phylum Pseudomonadota; class Gammaproteobacteria; order Pseudomonadales; family Pseudomonadaceae; genus Pseudomonas; species Pseudomonas allii. The sequence continues at coordinate 2,116,935 of NZ_AP039450.1, forward strand.
AGAGAATACCAAGGCGCTTGAGAGAACTCGGGTGAAGGAACTAGGCAAAATGGCACCGTAACTTCGGGAGAAGGTGCGCCGGTGAGGGTGAAGGACTTGCTCCGTAAGCTCATGCCGGTCGAAGATACCAGGCCGCTGCGACTGTTTATTAAAAACACAGCACTCTGCAAACACGAAAGTGGACGTATAGGGTGTGACGCCTGCCCGGTGCCGGAAGGTTAATTGATGGGGTTAGCTAACGCGAAGCTCTTGATCGAAGCCCCGGTAAACGGCGGCCGTAACTATAACGGTCCTAAGGTAGCGAAATTCCTTGTCGGGTAAGTTCCGACCTGCACGAATGGCGTAACGATGGCGGCGCTGTCTCCACCCGAGACTCAGTGAAATTGAAATCGCTGTGAAGATGCAGTGTATCCGCGGCTAGACGGAAAGACCCCGTGAACCTTTACTATAGCTTTGCACTGGACTTTGAATTTGCTTGTGTAGGATAGGTGGGAGGCTTTGAAGCGTGGACGCCAGTTCGCGTGGAGCCATCCTTGAAATACCACCCTGGCAACTTTGAGGTTCTAACTCAGGTCCGTTATCCGGATCGAGGACAGTGTATGGTGGGTAGTTTGACTGGGGCGGTCTCCTCCTAAAGAGTAACGGAGGAGTACGAAGGTGCGCTCAGACCGGTCGGAAATCGGTCGTAGAGTATAAAGGCAAAAGCGCGCTTGACTGCGAGACAGACACGTCGAGCAGGTACGAAAGTAGGTCTTAGTGATCCGGTGGTTCTGTATGGAAGGGCCATCGCTCAACGGATAAAAGGTACTCCGGGGATAACAGGCTGATACCGCCCAAGAGTTCATATCGACGGCGGTGTTTGGCACCTCGATGTCGGCTCATCACATCCTGGGGCTGAAGCCGGTCCCAAGGGTATGGCTGTTCGCCATTTAAAGTGGTACGCGAGCTGGGTTTAGAACGTCGTGAGACAGTTCGGTCCCTATCTGCCGTGGACGTTTGAGATTTGAGAGGGGCTGCTCCTAGTACGAGAGGACCGGAGTGGACGAACCTCTGGTGTTCCGGTTGTCACGCCAGTGGCATTGCCGGGTAGCTATGTTCGGAATAGATAACCGCTGAAAGCATCTAAGCGGGAAACTAGCCTCAAGATGAGATCTCACTGGAACCTTGAGTTCCCTGAAGGGCCGTCGAAGACTACGACGTTGATAGGTTGGGTGTGTAAGCGCTGTGAGGCGTTGAGCTAACCAATACTAATTGCCCGTGAGGCTTGACCATATAACACCCAAGCAATTTGACTACTCTAACGAGCATCAGATTGCGGTGTGTGAAGACGAAAATGAACCGAAAGTTCGACGCTCACAAAGCACCGAAAGCTGTCACATACCCAATTTGCTGAAGCGAGGCTTAGGCCGCGACTCAGTACCCGAATTTCTTGACGACCATAGAGCATTGGAACCACCTGATCCCATCCCGAACTCAGTAGTGAAACGATGCATCGCCGATGGTAGTGTGGGGTTTCCCCATGTGAGAGTAGGTCATCGTCAAGATTAAATTCCAGAACCCCTGATTGCTAACGCAGTCAGGGGTTTTGTTTTGGGCGGTCGAAAAGCCAAGCGCTACTCGCTCCCGATAAATACCGTACCGTTGGGGAAATCGATGCAAAGTGTTTCTGCATTTTTGGTATGGTGCAGCACATTTTCACAGGGATTGATCTTTCATCCGCAGGACGCGGCGTCGACCTTCTTCAACGAGATGCTGTAGAAATGCCTGAACCGATACCCATCAAAGATCACGAAAAAGAAAACCGCCTGGTCAACAAGCGCCTGCTCGCCTGTGCGCTGCTGGTGATTGGCATTTCCTGCGCCCTGGTGGGACGCATGTACTTCCTGCAGGTCGTGCAGTTCGACTATCACTCCACGATTTCCGAAAACAACCGCGTCCACGTACTACCTATCACGCCGACGCGTGGGCTGATCTACGACCGCAATGGCGTCGTGTTGGCCGACAACCGCCCCAGCTATAACCTGACCATCACCCGTGAGCGCGCCACCGACCTCAAGGGGGAGCTGGACGCCATCGTCAGTTTGCTGCACCTGCCCGCCGAAGATCGTGCGGTGTTCGACAAGGCACTAAAGCAGGCGCGTCACCCGTTTGTCCCTGTGACATTGTTTTACGAGCTGACCGAAGAGCAGATCGCGCTGCTGGCGGTGAACGAATTCCGTCTGCCAGGGGTTGATGTAGAACCTCAGTTCGTTCGCCACTATCCCCTGGGCGCCCACTTTGCGCACTCCATCGGTTACGTGGGACGGATCAACGAGAAAGAGTCCAAAGCCCTCGATTCGGTGGAGTACCGTGGCACTCAGTCCATCGGCAAGACCGGTATCGAGCGCTTCTACGAATCCGAGCTGCATGGTCACGTGGGCTACGAAGAAGTCGAGACCAACGCCCAGGGCCGCGTGCTGCGTGTGCTCAAGCACACCGATCCGATCCCCGGCAAAAACATCGTACTCAGCCTCGACGTCCACCTTCAGGAAGCGGCGGAAGAAGCCTTGGGCGATCGTCGTGGCTCGGTGGTCGCCCTCGATCCGCAAACCGGCGAAGTACTGGCCATGGTCAGCAAACCGAGTTTCGACCCTAACTTGTTCGTCACCGGTATCAGCTTCAAGGAATATGCCGCGCTGCATGACTCTATCGACCGGCCACTGTTCAACCGCGTCCTGCGCGGGCTCTACGCGCCGGGCTCGACCATCAAGCCGGAAGTCGCCATCGCCGGCCTCGACAGCGGTGTGGTCACTGCACAGACCCGTGTGTTCGATCCCGGTTACTACCAACTGCCGGATTTCGATCACAAATACCGCAACTGGAACCACAGCGGCGACGGCTGGGTCGACATGGACGCCGCCATCATGCGCTCCAACGACACCTACTTTTACGACCTGGCCCACAAGCTGGGCATCGATCGCCTGCACGACTACCTGGCTGAGTTCGGCCTGGGTCAGAAAGTGTCGCTAGACATGTTTGAAGAGTCAGCCGGCTTGATGCCGTCCCAGGCCTGGAAGCGCGCCACTCGCCGCCAACCCTGGTTCCCGGGTGAGACGGTGATCCTCGGCATCGGCCAGGGCTACATGCAGGTCACACCGCTGCAACTGGCCCAAGCTACCGCGCTGATTGCCAACAAAGGCGTGTGGAACCGACCCCGTTTGGCCAAGACCATTAACGGCGTGCCACCGGTGGATGAAAACCCTATGCCCAATGTGGTCCTCAAGGATCCACGTGATTGGGAGCAGGTCAACCATGGCATGCAATTGGTGATGCACGACCCACGCGGCATCGCCCGTGCTGCCGCACAAGGCGCGCAATACCGCATCGCAGGCAAGAGCGGTACCGCACAGGTGGTCGCTATCAAGCAGGGCGAGCGTTATAACCGTGAAAAGACCCTGGAGCGCCACCGGGACAATGCGTTGTTCGTCGGCTTTGCGCCGGCCGAACACCCGAAAATCGTGATTTCGGTGATGATCGAAAACGGGGAAGCTGGCGGTCGCGTTGCTGGGCCGGTGGTGCGCCAGATCATGGACGCCTGGTTGCTCGACCAGGAAGGTCACTTGAAGCCGCAATATGCGACGCCCGCCAAAGCGCCTGGAGACCCGAAGGTTTAATCAGGCTTTCCACTCGTCCCATTGCTCTATGCCTTCATAGGCAAGCCAGGGCACATCATGGGCCGTCCAGATATGCGTGGTGGGCCTGACGCCCGGATCATCATCCAGCGTCGCCACCCGCACGATGAGGTGAGCTTGATGCCCACGCTCTGCCATCAGGTGCGAGCCGCAACGCGAGCAAAAATGCCTGAGCTTGCCCGGCGACGACTCGAAAGACGTCAGCAACTCCACGCCCTGGGTCCAGCGAAAGTGTTCGCGCATCACGCCGGCTGTCGCGACAAATGCCGCTGCATGCACCTTGCGGCAACTGTTGCAGTGGCAGTGGCTGATCGGCATGTCCAGACGCCTCACCTGGTATCGCACGCCCTTGCAGAAGCAACTTCCATTCAATAGTTCAGTCATAACGTAATTGCCGGTAAGGAAGGGGCCATCATCATTGCTTACAATCCTAGGTTGCGCATTGGTCGATGTCGCCTACTGTCAATGGAGGAGGTGACTTATGCACGTATTGGATCGAATCGAACGGAAAGTCCTGCTCAACGCTTCACGTAAACAGGTGTGGGAAGCCCTCACCGATGCCGAGCAATTCGGACGTTGGTTTGGAATCGCCCTCGAAGGCAAAGTTTTTGTTGCCGGAGAAACCATTGAGGCACCTATCACTTATCCGGGTTATGAACATGTGATCTGGAAGGCCAGGATCGAACGCATCCTGCCGCAAACGCTGTTCTCTTTTTGGTGGCACCCCTTCGCGGTCGAGGTGGGCGTCGACTACGATCAGGAACCCCCCACGCTGGTGGAATTCACCGTTGAAGACCGTGCACCGGGCATTCTGCTGCGGGTGGTCGAGTCCGGCTTTGACGCGGTGCCCGGAGCCCGTCGGCAGAAGGCCTTCAAGATGAACTCACGCGGGTGGGACGAGCAAATGGGCAACATCGAAAACCACCTGAGCCAAGCCCGCCAGGCTTGACCCCAGCGGGCATCATGCGTGATGCCCGCCTCTTTGCACCGTACTTAGCCTTCGTGAGCGGTGGTGATCTCCAGGGTGTCGGTAAATGTCACCAGGACACTCTGCCCGACTTTCAGGTCTTTGAGGCCGGCGCGAATCTCCGGCTTCTCCACATTCAACACCTTCGTCGCACCGGCAGGGTTCTCCAGGGTGACTTGGTTTTTCTTCAGGTCGATATGGGTAATCTTCAGTTGCACCTGCACCTGGCGGAAAGCTGCACCGCCGGGGTTGGGATTGTCGGCGGTGGCGCGGATCACGCCGGTTTTTTCGCTGGCATCCGGTGGGCTCCTGTCCACATCGGTGTCCAGCACCGCCGCAACCGAGTGAGTGGTCAGCACCTTGACCTGGTCACCGACCTTGAGGTTGCCCAGGTCCTTGGCGGCATCGGTGAGTTGCACATGCACTTCACGCCCCTCGGCACCGGCCAGCACCACCTGATGTTTAGCCGCATCGACGGCCAACACTTTTGTCGTGACTTCATCGGCTTCCAGGGATTTGGACAGTGGGATATCAGCGGCGTGAGCGACCAGGTTGCCGGCGGACAGAAGGGTGGCCAGGGCAATCGCCTGGCGCAGGGAACGGGATAGCTTCATTGAAGGGACTTCCATGTGAGAGGAGCCCTGAGTCTAGTGGTGAGTCAGCGATGCGCAAATTCGCTGGCTCACCTTGGTGTAACGCGTTTAGAAGTCCACAGTCGCCGACAACTTGGCAACACGCGGGTCGCCCTGGCTCAGGAAACCGCCCTGGGCCGATTCCCAGTACCTCGCGTTGGCGACGTTCTCCACGGTGGCGCCGAGGGTGACATCGCGCTGGGCCACCTGGAAGTTGTAGCGCGCGCCCATGTCGAAGCGGTTCCACGTCGGCAAGCTCAAGTTGTTGGCGGCGTCGGCGTACTGCCCGCCCGTGCGCAGCCAGCGGCCATTGAGGGTTACGCCTTGCAGGCCAGGCACATCCCAGTCCACATCGGCGTTAAGCTGGAACGAAGGCACGCCGATTGCGCGGTTACCGTCATTGGCGCCGTTTTGCGTGTCCTTGAGTTCGGTCTTCATCACCGTCACACCGCCCAGCAAACGCAGGCCACTGAGGGGTTCGCCGAAGACGTTCAGTTCTACGCCTTTGTTGATTTGCTGGCCTTCACGCACATAGCGCGCTGTAGTCGCATCGATGACCTGAACGTAGCCGGCCCCAGGCTGTTCGATACGGTATACACCCAGCGTCGCGCCATAGGTGCCCATGTCCACTTTCACACCCGCTTCGATTTGTCTGGAGCGAGCGGGCGCAAACGCCTGGCCGCCGCCGATGATCGTCCGGTTACCCGAGTTGACCGGCGACGTCGGGCCTTGCGCCAGGCCTTCGATGCGGTTGGCGTAGAAAGACACGTGTTGCCACGGTTTGAACACCAGGCCGTAGACTGGCGTGGTAATTGACTCGTCATAGTTTGAAGTGCGCGTACCGCTCATGTAGTTGTAAGCCTGTACCACCATCTGCTGGCGGCGCGCGCCCAGCGTGACCAACAGGCGGTCATCGAAGAAGCCCAGGGTGTCGGACACCGCTGCGCTGCGCACGAATGTTTTGCCTGTAATGGTCGGGTCACTGAAATCAGTGCCTGGCGTATTGCGCGGGTTGTTCAGGGTGGGCGGAGCGCCGGTCACAGGGTCGTAGATATTGGTTCGGGTAGCCGTCGACGAGGCGTTGAACACATAGGCATTGCGTGCTTGAGTCCAGATACCGGCCAGGCCAAAGTTGAGTCGATGGCTCACAGGGCCGCTCTGGAAACTGCCGTTCAACCCGCCCATTAAGCTGCGGTTATCTTCTTCGTGGGCGATGGTCGAGCGGCTTGCCAGGGCATTGCCGCTGTTGTCAGTCAGCGTGACCGACGAGTAGCGTCCCATTTCCCGGGTGTGCTTGGCACCGCCTGCCGCATAGGCCGTCCAGTTTTCGTTCAGGTCATACTCGGCGCGCAACATGCCCAGGGTGTCTTCGAGGTTGGTGCTGCTCCAGCTCGGCGCGTAGTTGGTGTCGGCGGACGGCGCATCTGGCAAATGGGTGGCCGTGCCCAGGAATACCGAGTTGCGCCCGCCATTGATGCGCTGCTTCTGATACACAAAGTCACTCGACAGGCGCAACGCGTCGCCGCGGTAGTCCAGGCCGACGGCGAACAGCTTGGAACGCTGGCTTTCATCATCGATGCCGGTATCGCCTTCGCGCTGGGACAGGTTCACGCGTGCACCAAACTGGTTGTCCTCGCCGAAGCGCTGGCCAATATCCAGATGCTCGCCCACCCGGCCGTCACTGTTGATATCGGTGCTGAAACGACGCAGTGGCAGTTCATCGGCGCGCTTGGGTTGCAGGTTCACACCGCCGCCAATCCCCGAGCCGGTCGGTGTCACACCATTGATGAAAGCATTCGGCCCCTTGAACACTTCCACACGCTCCAGGGCGTCGGTGGACATAATCTGACGCGGCAGGATGCCGTACAGGCCGTTGAAGGACATGTCGTCACCGGCGAGCGGCAGGCCTCGGATCATGAACGTCTGTGCCTGGTTGGCATAGCCAGACGCCTGGCGCACCGACGAATCATTGAGCAGTACATCGCCGATCGTTTCGGCCTGCCGGTCGCGAATCAATTTCTCGGTATAGGAGGACATGCTGAACGGCACGTCCATGATGTCCTGGTTACCCAGCACCCCCAACTGAGCGCCACGTGCCACCTGGCCGCCAGCGTATACCGGGGGCAGGGCGCCTGGCGCAGGGGCGTCGGCGCTGATAGTGGTGGCGCCCAGTTCCAGCGTGCCGGTTTCCTGGCTGGCGTGAGCCGAAAGGCTCAGGGAACAGCACAGGGCGAGCAGGGTGGGGCGATACGACACAGCGAATGGAGTACGAGCGGGCATGGTCGATCCTGACGGTGAACCGTCAATGGTGAGGGAAAGGGCAACGATGGTTGCGCTTCCTCACTGCGCCGATACGACTCCTGCGCAAATGATATTAATTATTATTAACGTCGTGCAACAATTTTGTGTGATTAAGGTCTGCGCGCATCGATGCCGAGTAGAATCACGCCCTGAAAACGATTCCTGAGGTGCGGTACGGTGGATTTACAGCAGGGTTTTGTCCTGACCCGGCATTGGCGCGATACCCCGGCGGGCACGGAGGTCAGTTTCTGGCTGGCCACCGACCAGGGCCCGAGGTTTATCCGTCTCCCCGTGCAGACCTCGGTGATGTTTATCCCCGAAGCCCATCGCAAGCCCCTGGATTGGCTGCTCAAGGGCGAGCGCGATATCGAACTGCGGCCGTTGCAGTTGTGCGATTTCCATCATCGTCCGGTCCTGGGCCTGTATACCCGCCAGCACCGCCAGGCCATGGACGTGGAAAAACGCCTGCGTGCTGCGGGCGTCGACGTGTACGAGGGCGACGTGCGCCCACCCGAGCGCTACATGATGGAGCGCTTCATCACCGCGCCGGTGTGGTTCGGCGGCACCCCCGACGCTACCGGCGCACTCTGCGAGGCGCAGATGAAACCCGCGCCCGATTACCGCCCACCGCTGAAGCTGGTGTCCCTCGATATCGAGACCACCGCCCAGGGCGACCTCTACTCCATCGCCCTCGAAGGCTGCGGCGAACGCCAGGTGTACATGCTCGGCCCGCCGAACAAAACCGATGCGGTGGACTTCAAGCTCGACTACTGCGACACCCGCGCGCAACTGCTCGAACGTCTCAACGCATGGCTCGCCGAGCACGACCCCGACGCGATCATCGGCTGGAACCTGGTGCAATTCGATCTGCGTGTGCTCCACGAACATGCCCAGCGCCTCAACGTGCCGCTGATGCTCGGGCGTGGCGACGAGCCGATGGCCTGGCGCGAACACGGCAGCCGCAACCACTACTTCGCGGCGGCAGCGGGACGGTTGATCATCGATGGCATCGAAGCCCTGCGCTCGGCTACGTGGAGCTTCGAATCCTTCAGTCTGGAAAACGTCGCGCAAACCCTGCTCGGCGAGGGCAAGGACATCTCCACGCCGTACCAGCGCATGGACGAAATCAACCGCATGTTCGCCGAGGACAAACCTGCCCTGGCGCGTTACAACCTCAAGGACTGCGAGTTGGTCACGCGGATTTTCGCCAAGACCGAACTGCTCAAGTTCCTGCTCGAACGCGCCAGCGTCACCGGCTTGCCGGCCGACCGCAACGGCGGCTCCGTCGCCGCATTCACCCATTTGTACCTGCCGTTGATGCACCGCCAGGGCTTCGTCGCGCCGAACCTGGGCGACAAGCCACCCCAGGCCAGCCCCGGCGGCTTCGTCATGGACTCACGCCCCGGCCTCTACGAATCGGTGCTGGTGCTCGATTACAAAAGCCTCTACCCGTCGATCATCCGCAGCTTCCTGATCGACCCGGTCGGCCTGATCGAAGGCCTCAAGTACCCCGACGACAGCGCATCGGTGGAAGGCTTTCGCGGCGCACGGTTTTCCCGCACCCGACATTGCTTGCCGTCCATCGTCGCACGGGTCTCCGAAGGTCGCGAAGTGGCCAAGCGTGAACATAACGCGCCGCTGTCCCAGGCTTTGAAAATCATCATGAACGCCTTCTACGGTGTACTCGGCTCCAGCGGTTGCCGGTTCTTCGATACACGCCTGGCGTCGTCGATCACGATGCGTGGGCACCAGATCATGCGCCAGACCCGCCAACTGGTCGAAGCCCAAGGCTACGAGGTGATCTACGGCGACACCGACTCCACCTTCGTCTGGCTCGGCAAGGCGCATAGCCAAGCGGATGCCGGGCGTATCGGCCAGGCGTTGGTCCAGCACGTCAACGACTGGTGGCGCGAGCATCTGCGCACTGAGTTCGGCCTGCAAAGCGCCCTGGAGCTGCAATACGAAACCCATTTCACGCGCTTCCTCATGCCGACCATCCGTGGCGCGGAGGAGGGCAGCAAAAAGCGCTACGCTGGCCTGGTGGTGCACAGCGATGGCAGCGAGGACATGGTCTACAAGGGGCTGGAAACCGTACGCAGCGACTGGTCGCCCCTGGCCCGCCGTTTCCAGCAGGAACTCTACCAGCGCATCTTCCATCGCCAGCCGCACCAGGACTACATCCGCGACTACGTGCGCCGCACCCTGAGCGGCGAGTTCGATGAGTTGCTGATCTACCGCAAACGCCTGCGTCGCCGGCTGGACGACTACGAACGCAACGTGCCGCCCCATGTGCGCGCCGCGCGCCTGGCCGATGAGTACAACGACCGCCTGAACCGTCCGCGCCAGTACCAGCGCGGCGGCTGGATCAGCTACGTGATCAGCGTCAACGGCCCCGAGCCGTTGGAGGTGCGACAAGCGTCCATCGATTACGATCACTACGTCACCCGGCAATTGCAGCCGGTGGCCGATGCGATCCTGCCGTTTGTGAATGACGATTTCAGCACCTTGGTCGGCGGGCAAATGGGCCTGTTTTAAAACGCTTGATTCGTCCGCGTGCGAGCCTGCACTCTTGGTCACTGACGACCACCCTACGGCGCAGCCCCCATGACCGAACTTACCCTGACCGGCACCACGGTCGAACTCTTGCCCTTGCAACGGGCACACAAGGCCGCCTTGCTTGAGGCCGCCGCCGATGGCGAATTGTGGAACCTCAAGGTCACCAACGTGCTGGGCCCGGACACGGTCGACCAGTACATCGACACCGCCCTGGCCGGGCGCGATGCCGGTAGCGTGATCCCGTTCACCCTGGTGCGCCGAGACACCGGCCAGGTGGTCGGTAGCACACGGTTCTGGAAGGTCGACCGGGTCAATCGCAAACTGGAAATCGGTCACACCTGGTTGGCGCTGTCCACCCAGAAAAGCGCCATCAACACTGAAGCCAAACTATTGCTGCTGACCTATGCGTTCGAAGTGCTCGATTGCGTGCGTGTGCAATTCACCACCGATGAACTCAACGAAAAGTCCCGCGCCGCGATCCTGCGCCTTGGCGCCGTGCAGGAAGGCATCGTGCGCCACGAACGCATCATGCCCGACGGACGCAAGCGCAACTCGGTGCGCTTCAGCATCATCGATTCGGAATGGCCGCAGGTAAAAGCCAACCTGCAGGCCAAACTGCAACGCTAGGAGGACAGGCCCATGTACACGCTCTACGGCATCGACGAATCCGGCTCCTGCATGATCGAAATCGCCCTGCAGCGCTGTGCGGTGCCGTGGCGCCGGGTCGACGCAGCCTCCTGGGCGGAGGGTGAGGGCAGTGAGGAGTTGGCCCGCATCAACCCGCTCAAACAAGTCCCGACCCTGGTTACCCCCGATGGCCAGGTGCTGACGGAAAGCGCAGCGATCCTGATCCACCTGGGCCTGGAATTCCCCGCTTCCCACCTGTTGGCCGGCAACCGCGCGCAGATCATTCGCGGCCTGGTGTATATCGCCGCCAATTGCTACTCGGCCATCGGCATCATCGACTACCCGCAACGCTGGCTCGGCAACGTCAACGAAAGCGTGCAGGCCCAGCTTGTCACGGGCACCCGACGCTACCTGCACCAGGCCTGGGTGCTGTTTGCCGATCAGTTTGCCGAGCAGTTGTTTGGCCCGGACAACATCCCGAATGCCCTGGGCTTGATGGCGGCCGCCGTGTCGCGCTGGGACGAAGCACGGGACGCGTTGAACGGCCTCGCGCCAGGCTTTGCCCAGAGTTTGGCGCAGGTGGACGCCGACCCCATCGTCGCGCCCGTATTTGCTCGGCATTGGCCGCAGTGGAAGGTCTCATGATGTTTCCGCAATCAGTGGAAACAATGACAGTCGCAGCCACCAAACCCTTGCGTAGCGGGCGTCCTGACCTACGCTTTCTTAAAGTGATGTAGGAATCATCCTTGAATTTGACTGTCGCAGACATGAAACTCAAGAACCCTGCATGGAATTCAAAGGAGGTGCGCATGCTCATCCGGTCGCTGACCCTGGCTACCTTGATGGCTTTTACGGGGCCGCTGTTGGCTGCTGATGATATCAACCCGCTCAAGCAGGACTTGGGCAAGGCCCGACCGCTGGTGGTGGTGGAGCTTGATTCCGGCAACGCCACGTTGGCCGAGCTGAAGAAACAGCTGGACGAGCCTGCGACCAAGCAGTCCTTTGAAGAACGCAGCATGGTGTTCTACACCGTGAAGTTCGGCAGCATCGGTGCCGAAGGCGAGAAGTTCGCCAAGGACCCCAAGGACAGCAAGAAACTCACCCCGCCGGAAACCAACGCGCTGATCCGTGCCCTCAAGCTGGGCGCCGGCAGCGGCACCAAAGTGATCCTGGTGGGCAAGGACGGTGAGAAGAAACTCGAGAAGACCGTACCGCCGGATACCCTCGACCTGAAAGCATTCTTCAGCGCCATCGACCAGATGCCGATGGCCGAGAAAGAAGCCGCCGCCGCTCCGGAGCCTGAACCCGCGGCCCCGACGCCAGCCAAGGGCGCCAAACCTGCCAAGCATGGCAGCAAGCCCGCACCGCAACAGCTGGATGACTGAACCCAAGACCCTGTAGGCGTGAGTGCCTACAGGTTTTTTTGTGGTTTGCGCACCGGAAACGGAAAGTAGAAAAACCGCAAAAACGCCACCCGCTTGATCACTTCCCCGATCAACAACGGCACCACCACCGCCACCACAAACCCCACGCAGGCCGCGACAAACGCGGGCAGCCCCAGGCGCTCCAGCAGGTCGAAGGTCTTGTGCTGGATCTCGCCGTGGAAGATCAGCAGGATCAAGGTGTTCTGACCGATGTAGGTCATGGCCCGCGTGACCCAGGTCGACACCATCAGCACCCGCGACAGCGCCCAGCAGGCGTACACGCCGATCACGGCCGGCAGGGTGGTCCAGAACCAGTGGTCGTAGCGTCGCTGCGCCAGGTCCATGGTGTCCCAGGTGAAGGTGAACACGGCCACGAACAATGCAATCGAAATCAACAGTGTCAACCAGGAGCCCGCGTGAGTGCGCAGCCAGTCACGCAGCAGGTAGCCGACAATGAAATACGTGCTGCTGATCAAGGTGATATCCAGGCTGAATGGCAGGCCCGGCAGCACCCAGGTATGCCCGGCGAACGTGACTGGCAACTGCCAGAACCACGGCAGCATCCAGGCGCCCACAATCAACTGCAACGTCACCAGCGCGCAACTGAGCAACAGCGACAGCTTAAGGCGCTGGATCACACGCAGCATCACCCAACTGAACAGGATCGCCACCCAGAAGTGCGGCAGAAACCACAGCGCCTGCCACGGAATGGTATCCACCGAGGCGTACAGCACACCGCCGATATCCGGCAACAGCGGCTGGCCACGCAGAATGCTGCGCACGATCACATAGGTGAGCATGGTGAAGAAAAACGGTTTGAGCAGGCCATCGGCCTTGCGTATCGCCATCTCCACGAACGGCTGCTCGGGCTTGAAGAACACGCCCGATAGAAAAAAGAACAGCGGCAAGATGAACGACGCCAGCACCGGGTACAGCAAGTCCGGCGACGTGGCGACGAACCAACTGTGGGCAAACACGATCACCAGGATGCCGATGCCTTTGGCAATGTCCATTTGAATCCAACGATGCTTCACCTGATCACCCTCCCTCTAAAAAACCGCGCCCACAGAAAACCTCACGCCTTGCGCCACGGCTTCAGCCACAGCCCCATCCCCAGCAACACCGCCGCGCCCGCCAGGGTGCTCAGCCCCAGTTGCAGCCACACACCCTCGACCCGAAACAGCGCCAACGCCGCCACGCCCATCAGCACGGCACTGAGTAACCAATGCCGCGCCCAGGGCAGCGCGCCGAGCAACGCCTGGCGCTGCATCAGCAGTAACGCGGTGCAGAGCACTCCGGCCAGCGCAGCCAGCGGAATCCCGGCCAGGCCGAACACAAACGGCAGCACGCCCAACAACAGCACATTGACCAGGCTGCCGAGCAGTTCACACCGCAATGGCTGGCGTGTATCGCCCGCAGCGTAGGCGTAGCGCGCGAGCAAGGCGTTCCAGGCGCCGAACACCAACGGCACGGCAAACCAGGCCAGCAGCAGCGGCAACGGCGAGTCCAGCGATTGCTTGGGCAGCAGCAACGCCACCAGGCTTGGCGCCGCCGCCACCAGGCCGACCCCGGCGGGCAAGGTCAGCACGCTGGCGGTTTCCAGGCCACGCTTGAGCAGGGCCAGGCGCTCGTCGCCCTGGCGCCGACTCATCATGCCCAGCAACACCTGGTTGAGGCTCATCAGGGCAATCAGCGGCAGGTTCATCAGCTTGCGGGCCAGGTTGACCCAGGTCACCGCGCCTTCGCCCAGCAGGGACGCCACCAGCCGTTCGATCAAGGCCAGGCCCTGGCTGGCGCCGTTGCTCAACAGCAGCGGACCGATGCGTTGGCCCAACTCCCGCAGTGGCGCCCACGACCGTTGCCAATGCCACGGCCGCCAGCCCTGGCGCCACATCGACGGCAGCAACGCCAACGGCATCAACAGGCTGCCGGCCAGGCAGGCAAGGGCCAATGAGTGAGGTTGAGTGGCGGTGCCGGCGACGGCGAGGTAGGTCACCGGGGGCAGGTTGAACAGCAGCGAGCCCAGGCCCGCCAGTACAAAGCGCTCGCTGGCTTGCAACGGAATGCTGAACAGCGCATGCAGCATCAGCCCCGGCACGCACCAGGCGACAATCTGCAAGTTGCTGCTGGCAAGTGCCGTGGCACTGGCCGCCAGGCCCGGCCCGAGCAGTTGCACCAGCCACGGTGCCAACCAGGTCAGCAGCAGGCTGGTGACCAGCGCGATCAACAGCAACGCCGGAAACAGTACCGCCAGCCAGCCCTGCCGCTCGTCGTCCTTGCGCGCCAAGTACAGCGGCAGTGCCGCTGCACTCAGCACACCGCCGGCCAACGACATGCGCAGCGCCTCCGGCAAGAACAGCGCGATCAGGAACGCATCACTGCGCTCGCCGGCGCCCCACGCCGCCACCAGCAACCATTCGCGGGCAAAACCCAGGCACAGACCGAGTAGCGTCGCCAGCGTCAGCCATGCGGCAGAGCCCAGCATCAGGGCCGTACGCCATCGGGCAGCGATTTGCGTTGCACTACGCTTTTCACCTGCGGCAGGCGCGCCGGAAACAGACGCCGCGCTTCCAGCACATTAATGCCCACCATCAGCCAGAACAGCGCGACCATCACCACGGCAAAGCTGAAGTAGTGGTCAAACAGGCCGCTGACCAGTGCCGAGAGAATCCCGGCGGTGCTGCCCAGCCACAGCGCGTTGTCCTTGGTCAGGCGGATCGGGCCGCTTTCCGGGCGCGCTTCACGCCACCAGCGTACGGTCACCGCCACGAAGAGCAGCATGCCGACAATGCCGGTCTTGTAGATGAAGTTCAGCCACAGGTTGGAGATGCCCAGCAAGTGCGTGTCGGGTACGGGCGGGTCGACCTTGAAGCCGATACCGAACGGATACGCCGCCACCGCCTGCGGAAACATGCGGTACTCGTCGAAACGCACTTCGGTACTGGCGTTGCTCGACGAAAAAATCGTCGCCAGGCGCTCCTGCAACGGCGGATACGCGATCACTAGCGCCACCGTCAGCGCCGCGCCGATCATCAGCAGGCGTCCGGTGTACGGCACTCGGCGCGTGGCCATCCACAGCAGCACCAACGCCAGGCTGACCATCGCGCCACGGCTACTGGCCAGCAGCAAGGCGGCGGCGCCCAGGCACGCCACGCCCAGGCCCAGCGCGCGTTTCCAGCCTTGCTCGGTCATGCCGAAGCAGAACGCCAGGGGCAGCAGCAACGCCATGATCCCGCCGATGGCATTCGGGTGCATCCACGGCGAGCCCATGCGTGACGACATCGCCTCCAGGCCGAATTTGAGCATGTCGAAGTTGCCGTAGTTGAACAGCGCCAGCACCGGTGCAATGCCGGCCCCGGAGCGTGTGCGCACGAACACCGCAATCGACAGCACCAGCATCGCCAGGCTGCCCAGCAGCAGGGCGATCACCAGGGATTCGCGGTGCTTGCGGTCCACCAGCAACTTGGCGCAGAGGAACACCGCCGACAGGCTCAGCAACCAGCGCAGCCAGTTGGCCACGCCGCTGGTGTCGGCGTGAATGGTGACCTGGCCAACGATGAACGGGAACACGCTGAACAGCATCAGCCACAACAGCATCTGATCGGTGGGTCGGCGGGTGAGGCTGGGCGTATCCGTCAGGCGCGACAGGAAGTTGTGCCACAGCACCGCGCCCCAGGTCAGCGCCAGGATCGCTTCGCTGACGGTACTGCGAATGCCCAGGTTGATCGTGGAGTACGGCATGAACGTGGCGACCAGGGCGAACAGCACCAGGCCCCAGAACGGAAAGCGCAGGATGGTCACCGCACCGGCCAGGCCGATCACGGCGAGGAACGCCTTGGCCGGCGACAGCAGCAGGGCAATGGCACCAAACAGCAGGCCGAAGAGTATGGCGACGAGGCTGGGCAGGTTTACGTTCACTTCAGCTCCTCGATCAGTTCGGCCAGGCGCCGGCGATAGGCGCGATGGTTAAAGCGTTCCGCCCACTGTCGGCATTGTTCGGGCGATTCTTCGGCGGACGGCTCGCCGAGGCTGATCATCAACTGCGTCAGCCCCGGGCCATCGGTGGGTGAGAAACGCGGTGCCGACGGCGGGGTGATTTCATCCAGCGACGTACCGCTGGCCACCGCCACCGGCGTGCCGACGCTCAGGGCTTCGATCACCGGCAGGCCAAAACCTTCGGCATAAGACGGTTGCCACAGGCGCGACGCCTGGCGGTACAACGCGTGCAATTCGGCATCCGACACACCGCTGAGTGCACGAATCCCAGGCAGGCTGCGCTGGGCTTCAGGCAAATGATCTAGGCTGCCCACCAGCACCAACTCCGGCACGCTGGGGGACTGGCGCCGCGCCTGCTGCCAGGCCTCCACCAGGAACGGCGCGTTCTTGCGCAGCTCACGGGTGCCTACCAGCAACCAATAGCGCTCGGGCAATTGGCGCGGGCTGAGGTCCGCCGCCAGTTCGATGAAGCCATCCACCTGATTGGGCAGCACACGAATCTTGCCTGCCGCTTTGGGAAACAACCGCGCGGTTTCATCGGCGCTGTACTGCGACGGTGTCCACACCCGGTCGGCGCTGTGCACCGCGTAGGTAATCGACAGGCGATCGCTGGTCTTGTAGACCAACGCCTTCAGGCGGTTGGCGTGGTAGTTGTTGAGCGTGATCTGGAACAGGTCATGCAACAGCACCACGGTGCGCAGGCCCTTGGGTTTGGGCGGCAACGGCAGGCCCATGTTGAAGGTGCTGATGTACAGGTCGATATGGTGCTCGCGCAACGCCCGTGGCAGAAACCCGGCTTCGAAGCGCAGGCGATTCTGCGGCTGGTGCATGGCGGTCTTGGCACAGCCCCAGGCCGGGCAGTGGGCCTGCAAGCGGGTTTCATCGCCCAGGGGCGCCACGGTAAACCGCTCAAGCTCGATGCCGGGCAGGCCGCGCAGGGCGCTTTCCAGTGCATACACCTGGCGGCTGATGCCCGATTGCGGCGAGGTGCCGACGGTGCGGTAATCCAGGCCTACACGCATGCGGGCTCCTTTTGATTCTGGGGCGAAAGGGTCATGTAGACCTTTTCCAGCTGGCTGGCGGCAACGCTCCAGTCATGGGCGCGACGCACATAGGCGCGGCCGGCTTCTCCCATGGGCGCGGCGGCGTCGGGGAATTGCAGCAGGCGCACCACGGCATCCGCCAGGCTCGCAGCGGTTTGCCCGCCGAGGTAATCCAGGCCTTCCACCAGGTCCAACCCCGACACGCCTTGCTCGGTACTCGCCAGCGGCAAGCCGGCGGCCAAGGCTTCCAGCACCTTGAGCTTGGAGCCGCCGCCATGGCGCAACGGCGCCAGGAACACCGAGCAGCTCGATTGCAGGCTCAGCAGATTGGGCACAAAACCCTGCCACTCGATACGCGGGTCCGGCCAGCGTGCGCGCCAGCTATCGGGCATGCCGAAGCCGCACACGCTCATGCGCGCGTCGGGGCAACGCTCCCAGACCATGGGCAGGATTTCATCCAGGGCCCATTCGATGGCGTCCACGTTGGGCGCGTATTCGTAGTTGCCGAGGAACAACACGCGGCGCGTGGTTGGGTCGGGGTGGGCGGCGGCGAAGTGATCGCAGTCCACGCCATTGACCACCACCGACACCGGTTTGCCAGCGATTTTTTCCAGTACCTGCGCATCGCTGTCGGTCACCGCGACCACCTGGGCGGCCTGGCGCATCACGCGGCGCTCCCAGCGGGCGTAGCGCCATTGATCGTAGCGAATGAACGGCAGCGACCAGCCTGGCAAACGGTCATACGTGGCGGCGCCAAGGGCCGATTCAACGTTGTGTTCCGTCAGCACAAAGGGTTGGGCCTTGCGCGCCAGCACCTCTTCATACGGCTGGAAGCTGTAGCTATGTTCGATTTGCACCACGTCCCAATGCTCACCCAACAGCCAATTGAAGGTGTCCTGCAAATCACCGGACAAACCATTCACGCTGGCCAACAGCGGGTAGGGCGCAAACAGCCCGGCCAACAGGGTCGTCACGCTGCGCAGAGGGCGGCGCGGCAGGATGATCAGTTGTTCGAGAAACGCTTCCAGCACCTGGCGGTCGCTGAGCGACACCGGGTGTTTGTCATGCAGCAGCAGGGTGATCCGGTGCCCGCGCGCGGCGAGGTTGCGCAGCAGATGGAACTGGCGCGTCTTGCCGCCGCTGGTGGCGGGCCAGGGTGAATAGGGCAGGATCCATAAAATACGCATCGCAGGCCTCAGTCCCATAACAGAATTTGCAGGTTCGACTTGACCGGCACGGTCAGGCCGCTGGTGCCGCTTACCGGGGTTTGTGTGCCGCGCAGCGGGTCGTACAGGGTGGCGCTGGCCAGGCCCGGCAAGTGTGCGTTGCCGCCCTGGGCCGACCAGAAGAACCACAGCTTGCGCCCGTCGGCGCGGGTCCAGCCGATGCTGAACAGGCCGTCGGGCAACTGGTCAGCAACCGGCGGATCGCCCGGCGTGAGCGTCGGCCCGCTGACGTCGAGGAAGTTCTTCAAGGCGGTGTAGACGGGCTTGGGGTTGGTGTCGATATCCAGCAAGCCGTAGGAGCGGTCACGCACGCTGGCGCGCTGGTCGAGGTCGCTCAGGGTGAACAGGAAGATCTTGTCGAAATCCATCGCACTCATCAGCGCCAGGCGGCGGACCACGTAGTCGGCCTGTGCCTGGAGGGTGATGATGTCCTGGGCGTCCTTGGGCCCCTTGTAGGTTGACCAGCCCCACTCGGTGCTCCACAGCGTGTTCACGCCGCCATTGCGCAGGGCCTGGTTGAGTTGGGTGGTCTTGGCGATGAAGTCGAGGTTGGCCGGGTCGTTGCCTTCGGGCAATTGGGTGTAGGGGTGATAGGAGATGACTGTATTGAGGCTGGCCACGCCGAGTGCGCCCAAGGCGTCGAACATGGTCTGGCCATTGGGCATTTCGCTGAAGAACGCCATGCCGGCGGCCACTACTGGTTTGCTCGGGTTCACGGCGCGCAAGGCGTTGGTGGTGACGCTCAACAGATTCGCGTACCCGGCAGGGTCTGCCGCCGGGCGCCAGAAGCCGATCAGGTTCGGTTCGTTCCAGACTTGCCAGGCCTCGACGCTGGGGTAGCGTTGGGCCAGCATGGCCATGCGGTTGGCAAACACATTGGAGTCTTTCGGCGGGTACTGGTCCGGGTACAACGACAGCGGCGGGGCGCTGCTGATAAAACGCGCCGACCCCACCAGGTAAAACAACGACTTGATCTGGTTCTGCTGCAGCTTGCCCACCAGCTCATCGAGGGTGGCGAGCTTGTATTGGTTCTGCGCGGTTTCCAGCTGATCCCAGTGCAGATCCAGGCGCACCCACTCCAGGCCCAGGGCCTTGAGGCGGTCGATCTGCTTCTGGTAGCGCTCGGGGCTGAACCACAGGAACTGCGCATTCACCCCCAGGAAATCTTTCCAGACCACCTCCTTGCTGCTCTTGAGCACATGGCTTTCGGCATCCGCCTGGCGTCCCCACAAGAATGCGGTCAGGCCCAGGGCGGCGACCACCGCGAGGGTGGCGAGGTAGGTGCGTTTACGCGCCATAAGGGGCTCCGCTGATGGCCTGCTCGAAGAGCTGCTTGAATTTCTGCGCGGTCAACGGCCACAACCGTTCGCGGCCGATTTCGCCGGCGCGTTCGGCCCAATCCCGGGCCAGCAGCGGTGTACGTGCCAGCCGCAGCAGTTGTTCGCCGAGCGCGGCCACATCACCCTCGGGGTAGATCGCACCGTTACCGCTGGCGACTTCCTCGGCAAATGCACGCGCATCGGAGGTGATCGCGCCGCGTCCGCAGGCGGTGGCCCAAGACAACGCGCCACTGGTGCCGCGCTGGCGCCCCAACAGGCCGAGTTTTTTCGATTCACGGTAGGGCAGCACCATCACGTGGTGCGCCTGGATGGTCTGGGCGATTTCATCCGCCGGCAGGTTCAGGCGCCAGTCGATGGCGTCGGTCAGGCCCAGCGCCGCGATCTGTGCGTTCAATTGCTCCAGGTAATTGCCGCCTGCGCCAAACGCCATCTCCGCAGCAGTGCCACCGGCCAGGGTCAGGCGCACGCGGTCGCGCAATTCGGGGGCGTGCTTGAACACATCCGCCAGGGCCTGCACCAGGTCTTCAATGCCTTTGCCCCGGTAGATAAACCCGAAGTACAGCAGGCGCAGCGTGTCGAGGGCTGGCAACGGTGCCGGTGGGATCGGCAGGTTGGCATGGTTGATCACCGCCACTTTGCCGGACGGCAGTTGCATGCGCTGGCTCAGGCAGTCAGCACCCAGGCGGGTAAGGGTCACCAGCCGGGTCAGCCCTTTGGCGACCTGGCGTTCTTCACGCAGGGTCAGTGGGTCGGCCAACACCACGGCAGCCTGCGGCAGTGGGCTGGGCAAACGTTCCATCAGGTTCAAGGGGAAGGGCAGGTGCTCACGGCGCCACACGATGCGTTCCGGGTCATGCACGGTCGCGGTCAGCGGCAACCGGGGGTAAGCCTTGCGCAGTTCACGCAAGGCCAGGAATTCCCCCAGGCGCCCACCGCCCAGTTCGGCGTGCACCAGGTCCACGGACTGCCAGTCGAATGCACCGATGGCCTGCTTGATCGCTTCGCTGTTGCCCGCGACGCCGGTCAACGGTGTCAGCACCGTCACACCGAGGTGTTCCAAGGCCGTGCGGAAATGGTTCGCGTAGTCGGCGATCCCGTTTTTCTCCGGCGGCAAGGGCGCGAGCAGGGCTATCCGCATCAGAACGCTCCCCGGTACTTGCCGATGGTGCGCAGCACTTTGCTCGGCACTTCAAACTTGCGACGGTTGATGATGATGCCGTCCACCTTGCCGAACGCGGTGTTGAGGATCGACAGCGCATGCTCCACCACCGGCACGGTACTTTTGCGCGCTTCCACCACCAGCCCGATCAGGTCGGCGCGACGCAGGTCGACGAACGCCTCGCGGTTGTCCAGCAAGGCCGAAGCATCCAGCAGCACCACCTCACCCGGCGCAGCGGTTTCCAGGCCGCCGACGCGCACGTTGATGCCGTTTTCACTGAGCAATTGGCGCAGTTGCTCAACCACAAAGGTCACCCCTTCGCCGTGACGCGCCGAGGTCAGGCCCAGGGTCACGCCCTGTTCGGCAATGCGCTCGGGCTGCAGCAGGCTGTACAAACGGTAGATGCTCGCATTGAACGCGTTGGTGCTTTGTGCGGTAGAGGTGTCCAGCTCCGGCAGGGTGGTCCACAGCGGCAGGCCGAACTTGCGCTCCACCAGGCCACCGTCGTGAATCCGCTGGTCGAGCAGGTAGCACAGGTAGATCACCAGCAGGCCGACCACGATGGCGAACGGGATCGCCAACACCAGCATCACCAGGGTTTTCGGGAAGATGCGGCCCGGGTTCAGGGTGGCTTCTTCGATCACGGCGATGTTGCTGATCTGGCTGTTGTCCAGCTCACGGTCGATGCGCGATTTTTCCAGGTTATCCACGTACAGCGCGTAGTTGCGCTCGGTGGTGTTCAGCTCGCGGGAAAGGCGAGCCAGCTCCGGCTCGATCTCCAGGGCCTGCTTGCGTTGCTCTTCCAGGTTCAACAGTTGTTTCTGTTGTTGCACCAACTGGGTACGCAGCGCCACGTTGTTGCTGGTTTCATCCAGCAACACGCGCTGCAAGTGAATTTCCAGGGTGTTCGGCGCACGGTTCTCCGAGGCTTGCACCGTGTTGCTCTCGCTGTTGACCTGCATCTGCATGGCCCGGATCGACGCGTCCAGGGCTTTGACCGGCGGCGCATTGTCGGTATAGGTGCGCATCATGTCGGCCTTTTCCAGCAGCTTCTGGTTGAGCAGGCGACGCAAATCCTGCTGCTGCGGGTTCAGGGCGATCTGGCGTACGGTGGTGACTTCCTTGGGCTGGCCTTTGAGCTGGGTGCGCGTGCTCTGGATCGCGCTGTCGGACGAGGCGATCAGCCGCGTCGTGTTGAAGGTCTCGCCGCGCAGTACGTTGATGCGCTCGGACAAATCTTCCAGGCGGTCAGTGATGCTCGCCGCGCCGATCTCGTTCAGGTGCGTGAGAATCTGCTCCTTATAGCTCTTGATCTCGGTGGCGCTGTTGGCCACCTGACCTTCATAGAACGCGTACAGGCTCTTGCGCCCCAGGGCCTCGGTGCGTTCGTTGATGTAGGTCTCGACCCAATCCTTGACCACTGCCTGTGCGATTTCCGGGTCGCCCCACTTGAAGCTGATGTCCATCACCGTGGAACCGGCGGCGTGGCTGACTTCGAAGTTCTTCTCCACGCTGGCGGCCAGGCGTTCCACCGGCGTGGTTTTTTCCACGACACCGACGGTTTCCAGCACCACGCGCAGGCCATCGAACACCGCGCCCACGCCGCTCTTGACGTAGTACTTGGTGCGCTTCCAGAAACCTTCCGGCGGCGGCGCGTTCTCGATCACTTCCAGGTAGTGCTCGGCCACCGCACGCACGATCGGCCGGCCGGTGAGCAGGCGCTCTTCGTCGACAATCGGGTCGCGCTGGGTGCTGGGCATCACCAGCGCCTGGCGGTTGCTGATCTCGATGGGCAAGGTCGAATCACGCCCCGGCTTGACCAGCAGGCGCGCGGTGGACTCGTACTTGGCCGGCAGCAGGAACGCCCCCAGCAGGATGATCACCAGCGCCGCAATCGCCGCCAGTTTGAACTCATGCCGGAAGATGAAGAACAAGCGCAGAAGATCACGAAAAGAACGGATCTCGATCATTGGGATGTCGCTCCTTTAGTTGTTGCCGCCGCTGGTTCGGGTGTAGTTGTAGCCAACCCCGATCGACTTGGTGAACGGGATCAGTTGGTTCATGTAGGTATCCACCCCTTGGATGCGCTCGCCCACGTTGGACTTGGGCACGAACACCACGTCGCCGCGTTGCAGGCGCACGGGTTTGCGCCCGTTGGGGCCGGTCTTGAGCAGTTGGCTGAAGTCCAGGAAGTACGCGCGATAGGCACCCTGGGCGTCTTCGCGCAGCAGGGCGACCATGCTGGCGTTGCCCGCCGGGCTGACCCCGCCGGCCCCGATGATGGCTTGTTCCAGGGTGTTGGCCGTGGCGATCTGCACCGCCGTCGGGTTGTTCACCGCGCCGCCGACGATGATCGAGCCGCTCGGTGCCTGGTTGATGTTCACCGTCACGCGCGGTTCGCGGTAGATGGGCGCGAGCTTGCCGGTCAACTCCGTGGCCAGCTCCGACGGCTGGCGACCGGCGACCTGCACCGGCCCCAGGAACGGGTAGTTGATCTTGCCGTCGGTCTGCACCGTGTACAGCGTCAGCTCATAGATGGTGCTGACGTTGAACGCCGACAGTGTCGGCATCTCGCCGGCATCGCGCACGATGCGCAACTGGTCGCCGATGCGGATGCGTTCCACCGCCGGCGGCAATTGCGCCAACTGGTCGAGGGCGCGCTTGCCGGCCTCGACGGTGTCACTGTCCGGCGCGACGATGCGTGCCGGCGTGTTGCAGGCGGCCAGGGCCATCATGGCCACGACGAGCAGGGTTCGTTTCATCAAGGGGGACTTCCTGTAGGTCATGATGCTCACCTCCAATAACCGGGAAACATGCTGATGCGCCGCTTGAGGGCGAGGGGGAGGCGGCGCTCCAGTTGGCCCAGCCGGTAGCCGAGCAGTTTGAACGCGCTGCGCACCAGTACTTCGGGAACACGGTGCAGGGCACCGGCCTTGCGCAAGGCCGCCAGTTCAGCCAGCACGTAGCGTTTGCCTTCGCCCCCTGCGTCGCCAAAGGCCTGCCGGATCCACGGCTCGCGGCCGTAGAACACGCCGATGTCGAAGTAACGGTGAAACTCATCCATGAGTTTGTAATCGTGGGAGTGATGCACCAGCGCGGTGGCGGCATAGCGCACCTTGTAGCCATCGAGCAGCATGCGCGCCGCCACATAGGCGTCCTCGCTACCGATCACATCGGCCGGGAAACCGCCCACCGCCTCCAGCACGCTGCGCCGGTACACGGAAAACGAGTCGGAACTGAAGCAGGTCTTGATCCCCAGCTCCGGCGCATCGGCCAGGCTTTTGCTGCGGCTGAGTTCCGGGTAGTTGAAGTGCCGCGACTGCGCACCCAGTACTCCGGCGTCTGGATGCGGCAACTGGCGACCGTAGGCCACGCCGTTGAGCGGGTCCTGTTGCAGTTCGGCGAGCAGGTTGGCGAAGGTTTCCGGGGTGGCGGGGATCGCGTCCTGGGTCATCACGATCAGCGCGTCGCCGCCCACCTGTTCGCTGGCCCAGCGCCGGGTGCCGCCGTGGTTGAAGTCACGCGCGTCGATCACCTCGACCCGCGCCCCGAATTCGCGAAAGCG
Organism: Pseudomonas allii; assembly: GCF_055380095.1. Classification (NCBI taxonomy): domain Bacteria; kingdom Pseudomonadati; phylum Pseudomonadota; class Gammaproteobacteria; order Pseudomonadales; family Pseudomonadaceae; genus Pseudomonas; species Pseudomonas allii. Next base: position 2,141,442 of record NZ_AP039450.1, read on the forward strand.
CGCCACGGTGTCATCGTTGGAGGCGCTGTCCACCACCAGCATCTCGTCAGGTTGCAGGGTTTGCATCTTCAGTGCCGGCAGCAGGCGGCCCAGATGGCTGGACGCGTTACGGGTCGGGATGATCAGTGAGGTGAGCATGTCATTTCTTCACTTCTGCGGGCGCGCGCCCGTAGATGTCGTCGAAGCGCACGATGTCGTCCTCGCCCAGGTACTCGCCGCTCTGCACCTCGATCATCACCAGGTCGATGATGCCGGGGTTGGTCAGGCGGTGTTTGTGCCCGGCGGGGATGTAGGTGGACTCGTTGGCGTTGATCAGGAATTCGCGCTCGCCGTTGGTGATCTGCGCCGCACCGCTGACCACTACCCAGTGTTCGCTGCGGTGGTGATGCATCTGCAACGACAGCGACGCCTGAGGCTTGACCACGATGCGCTTGATCTTGAAGCGGCTGCTTTCCTCCAGCACGGTGTAGGTGCCCCACGGCCGGGTGACGGTGCGGTGCAGGCTGTACGCCGGGTGGTTCTGGCGCTTGAGCTCGGCGACGATGTAGCGCACGTCCTGGCTGCGCTGGGCGTCGGCGATCAGCAGGGCGTCGGGGGTGTCGACGATGATCAGGTCGCGCACGCCCACGGCGCCGAGTACGCGCTTGGGCGAGTCGATGTAGCAGTTGTGCACGTCATGCAGAATCGCTTCGCCATTGACCTGGTTGCCATGGGCGTCGCTGGGGGTGAGCTGGCGCAGGGCTTCCCACGAGCCGATGTCGCTCCAGCCGATGTCGCAGGGCACCACGGCGACTTGCCTGGATTTCTCCATCAGCGCCACGTCGATGGACACATCCGGCGCGCTGCCGAAGGCGTCCGCGTCCAGCTCACGCTGGCGTGAGGTCTTGTTCTGCAGGTGCTGGCTGTGCTCCAGCGCGGCGCGGGCAGCGTCCAGTACGTCCGGTGCATGGGCGGCGAGTTCGTCCATCAGGGTGCTGGCCTTGAAGCAGAACATGCCGGCGTTCCACAGGTGTTTGCCGCCGTCGAGGTAGCCTTGGGCGGTGGCCAGGTCGGGTTTCTCCACGAAGCGCTTGACCCGGTAGCCGGTGCCCAGCGCCTCGCCCTGTTCGATGTAGCCAAAGCCGGTTTCCGGATGATCCGGCTGAATGCCGAAGGTCACCAGGTAGCCGGCTTCGGCCAGGTCGCGGGCCTGGGTCACGGCCTCGGCGAACGCCACTTCATTGAGGATCAGGTGGTCGGCGGGCATCACCAGCAACTGCGCGTCACCGCCGAAATGTTCCTGCACATGCAACGCCGCCACGGCAATCGCCGCCGCCGTGTTGCGGCCGAACGGCTCTAGCAGCAGATCCAGGGGCAGATGGGCCTTGTTGACCAGGCGGTAGTCATCCAGGGTGCGGAACAGCAGGTCGCGGTTGGTCACCGTCAACACGCTTTCCACACCCGGCAGCTTGGCCGCGCGCTGGAAGGTTTTCTGCAGCAGGCTCTGGCCGTCGCGCATGCGCATGAACGGCTTGGGCATGTTCTGCCGGGACACCGGCCACAGCCGCGTGCCCGAACCACCGGAAATGATGCAGGGAATTAATCCGTTGAGTGTGTTCATCAATAGACTTCCTTGGTGGAAAGGACGGCCGGGACCGTCATGAAGACGATGTACAGGTCAAACCACACCGACCACTTGGAGATGTACTCCAGGTCGTACTCGACCCGTTTCTGGATCTTGAACAGGGTGTCGGTCTCACCCCGATAGCCGTTGATCTGCGCCCAGCCGGTGATGCCTGGCTTGACCCGGTGCCGCGAGCTGTATTCGCTGACCGCCACTTCAAACGGAATGCCCGCGGCCTTGGTCGCGGTAGCATGCGGGCGCGGGCCGACCATGGACATGTTGCCCAGCAGCACGTTGAACAGTTGCGGCAGCTCGTCAATGCTGGTCTTGCGGATGATGCGGCCGACGCGGGTGATGCGTGGGTCTTTGCGGGTGGTCTGGCGTTCGGCGGTGAAGTCGCTCTGGTCGGTGTACATCGAGCGGAACTTGAACACGCGGATTTCGTTGTCGTTGTAGCCATAGCGGTTCTGGCGGAACAGCACCGGGCCTTTGGAATCGAGCTTGATCGCAATCGCCGTCATTAGCATCACGGGTGACAGGCATACCAGCGCCAGGCTGGCCAGCAGCAAGTCTTCGCAGCGCTTGATTACCGGCGACCAGCCGCGCAGCGGCAACTGCGAGGTGTTGAACATCAGGATGCCGCCCACGTCGGTAATCTTGCTGTGGCCGTAACGCAGGGCGGCCATGTCCGGCACCAGCATCACGTTCACCGACAGCTGCCGCAGGCGGTTGACCAAACCATGGATGCGCTGCTCGGCGGCCCAGGGCAGGCAGATCATCACCTGGTTGACCTGTTCGGCGCGGATCAGCTTTTCCAGGTCGCGGGTGTTGCCCAGCAAGGGCAGGTTGCTCAGTTCCTTGGGAATGCGCTCGGTACGGTCGTCGATGAAACCGACCAGGCCGGAACGGATGTCACCGTTGCGCAGCAGGTGATCGGCGACATGTACGGCGGTGTCGGTAAAACCCAGGATCACCGTGCGTTGCAGGAATTTGCCGGCACGCATCAGCTTGCGATACAGACGCAGCATCAGCAGACGCTCCAGGCAAAACAGCCCCAAGCTGGCGACGTACCAGACCGCCAGGTTGCGCGGGGTCAATTGCGGGAAGAACTGCAGGATCTGGTACATGAACAGCAGGATGCAAAAGGCTGCCGTCCAAGCCTTGATCTTGGTTTTCAGGCGCAGGCGATTGCTGAACAGTTCTTCGGAATAGATGCCCAGGGCCTGGAACAGAATAATGGTGAGGACCGCAAAAAATACCAGCAGGCCCAGGAAGTGGGCGCGCAGCTCAGGGGCCATCGGGTCGAGGAAAAGCACCAGGACCAGGGGGGGCAGAATGGCCGTCAGGCCATGGACCAACTTGACGAAAACAACAAAGAACTCAACAAAACCGGCGCGCGTTAAGAACAGGCTGTCGACGGACGACTTCTCTCGCATACAAACATCCCTCATTGCACTCCAGCCTTCACTGTTCGACAGTTTGTTCAATAAGCGGTGGCTTGCTTTAGAACTAGGGTCGAACGACTACGCTGGGTAATACGCAACTAGCCATTCCAAATGCAGCTATCCATTTGATTGGGTTTTGCGGGGTAGTGACTAAAGGAGTGTTCCTTTGATGTGTATTTAGTCAACGAATTGACAGTGGTGCGGAGGTGGCATGCTAGACAGGTTAATCAGTCTTTTTTGCGGCATTTTATTGACATTCCTTGTCTGAACACTCGGTGATTGGGTGTGTTTTTGAGTGTAGGAACAAATGTCAGATTTTTCCTGCTAAAAGGAAAAACCTTTTTCAATGCGAGGTAGGAAAGGGGGACAAAGAGGGAGGGGCAGGGCGTACTAAGTGCCCTGCCGCCGGGGCTTTCATCGGCTCAGAAGTTGCCTTTCAAACTCACGGTAAAATTGCGCGGTTCACCGTAGAAGTTACCCCAGGAGGCGGTGCCGACCGTGTTGTAATAACTTTTATCGAACAAGTTGTTGCCGTTGAGTGCCACGGTCCAGGTGTCATCGAGGCGGTACGCCACGCGTGCGTTCCAGGTGGCGTAACCGGCCTGCTCCAGCTTGATGTTCTGTACACGGTAGTTGCTGCTCTGGGCGTTGACGCCGGTGCCCACGCTCCATTTCGACAGCGCGCCGTCGAGCTGGTAGTCACCCCACACGCGCAGCATGTGCCGAGGGACATAGGTGTTGGAGACGCCGCCTTCTTTTGTGCTGTCAATGGTGTTCAGGGATTGGGTCTGGGTGTAGGTATAGCCGCCGAACAGTTGCAGGCGCTCGAGCACTTCGCCGCTGATTTCGGCCTCCACGCCTTGGGCGCGCACCTTGCCTTTGTCGGTGTAGCAATAGCCATCGGCGGAGGTCGGGCAGAAGCTGTTGTAGTCGGTTTCGGCGCCGTTTTTCTCGATGGCGCGGAACAATGCCAGGGAACTGTTGAGGCGCCCATCGAACCATTCGCCCTTGATACCCAGCTCGTAGTTGTCGCCGATTTTCGGCTTGAGCGCCGCGCCATCGGCCGTAGCGTATGAGCTTTGCGGCTGGAAGATATCGGCGTAGCTGGCGTACACCGAGAGGTGCTCGTTGAGGTCGTAGATCAGTGCGGCGAACGGCGTGACTTCGCCGGTTTCCCTGGTGTGCGCATCTTGCAGGGACCACTCGCCCCAGCCCAGGTTATAGGACTCGCGACGGTTGTCGTACCAGCTCACGCGGCTGCCGACGATCAACATCAACGGCTCGGCCAGGCGCAGGCGCAAGGTGGCATAAGTACCGTATTGGGTGGCGGTTTCCTTGACCGTGCCGCCACGGTACATGTTCGGCCAGAAAGTGTTGTTGGCCGGTTCCGGGAAGTGGTGGTCGGGCTGGTAGATGCTCTGGCGCCTGGGCAGGTTCTGGATCGCGTAGACGTCGTCCTGGGTGCCACGGCTGCCGTTGGCGCCGAGGATCAGTTCGTGTTCCAGGCCGAAGGCTTCGAACTTGCCGTCGATATAGGCATCGAGGCCGTAGTCCCTGTGGTCGTAGTCCATCAGCGCCGCATAGGAGTTGGCCGTCGGCGCCGGGTCGCCATAGTTGATGGTGCCTTCGCTGGCGGCGTATTTGGTGTCTTGCAGGTTGCGGCTGTGCACTGCCGAGACCTTGAGTTTCCAGTCATCGCTGAAGTGGTGGGTGACGTCGGCAAAGAACGTGGTGCGCCGGCTTTGCCAGTCGTTCCAGGATTGGCCCAGGCAGGTCGAGCGACTGAGGTTGGCGCTTTTGCCGTCGGCGTAGCGCGGCAGTCCACCCCAGCACGGGGAGGCGTCGACATCTTCGTAGCTGGCGCCGACGCCCAGGGTGGTGTCGGGTGTGAGGTCGAAATCCAGTGCACCGTAGAACGCCTGGTCCTTGCGCTTGGCGATGTCCATGTAGGACCCGCGATCCTGCTGGCTCACCGCCGCGCGGCCACGCAGCGTGCCGCTGTCATTCAGTGGGCCGCCGGTGTCGAGATCGGCGCGGTAGTTGTCCCAGGTGCCGGCCGACAGCGACAGGCTTGTGGTGGGCTTGGCCTGCGGGCGCTTGCGCACAAAGTTCACCGCGCCGCTGGCGGTGCCGGCCCCCTTGAGCATGCCGGCGGCGCCCTTGAGCACTTCCACCCGGTCATAAATTGCCATGTTCGCACTGAAGCTGTCGGCCTGGACGTAGTCCTTGCCCATGTCCAGGGGCACGCCGTCGTACTGGTACTGGCCGAGCATCTTGAAACCACGGGAGTAGAAATACTTGCCACCCATGGGCGACTCGTAGGAGGTGATGCCGGGCGTGCGCTCCATCACGTCGTCGATGGTGGTGACGTTCTGGTCGTCCATGAATTGGCGGGTCATCACACTCACCGATTGCGGGGTTTCCCGCAGGCTGTGTTCGCCCTTGCCGATGGTGACCGCACCGGTGGTGTATGACCCGGTGCCCTCGGTGGTGGCGCCCAGCCGTTCGCCGTTGATAAGGGTAGCGCCCAGGTTCAGCGCGCCGGTGTCGGCCAATTGCGGCAATAGCATCCAGGTGCTGTTGCCCTGGCGCTGGGCTTGCAGGCCCTGGCCGCGCAGCAATTGTTCGAGCGCTTGCTGAGGGTCAATACGGCCGCTCAAGCCCGGGCTGCTCTTGCCGGCGACGCTGGTGGCGTCGTACGACAGGCTGATGCCGGCCTGGCGCGCGAACTGATCCAATGCAGTGGCGAGGGCGCCGGCAGCGATGTTCCAGTCACGGGCCTGGGTGTCGCTGGCCGGTGTCTCGGCCATCACGGACAGGGGTAGGGCACTGCTCAGGCAGACGCCGAGCAAGGCCGCCTGCACGGCGCGCTTGAGGGGTGAACGTTGGGAGGGGAACGCTTGCATGACCGCGGGGTGCTCCTGAAGGAAGTGGACAGAACCGGCCTGTTGATCGGCCTTTCCTTACAGGTCGAGCGGCAATGAGAATTCACCTCATTTATTTTTTGAAAGGTTACGCGCGCGCGGAAACCGTCACCCAATAGCGGCTGCGGTACGTGACATCAAGCTTGAGTGATTGCGCGACCAGGCTCAGCACCTGATCGGTGTCGTCCAGTTGATAAGTCCCCGACACCCGCAGCCCGGCCACCGCCTCGCTGCAACGCACCAGGCCGTTGCGATAGCGCGCCAGTTCGCCAAGGAAGTCGTCCAGTCGCATCGCGTGTGCGCTGATCACGCCGTCGCTCCAGGCCCAGGGGTCCAGGCCGTTGCCGACCACCGGGCGAATGCCGCTGCGGTTGAACAGCACCTGCTCGCCGGGCTTGAGTACCTGGCGGGCGTTGGTCGCATGGCTGTCGGCAAACACCGCCACCGCGCCCTGTTGCACCGCCAACCGTGTGCCCTGGGTTTCTTCGCATACCAGCAGGCGTGTGCCAAGGGTGCGCAGGTAGCCGTCGCGGGTCTGCACCCAGAACGGTCGGTGGTCGGTACCGGTGTTGACCAGTATTTCACCTTGGCGCAGGTGCACCAGGCGTCGCTCTTTATCGAAGGCTGTGTCGATGGCGCTGGCGCTGTTCAACTGGATCCGGCTGCCATCGTCCAGCGCCACCCAGCGCCGCTCGCCCGTGGTCGTACGATAGTCGGCCATCAGTGCGGGCAGTGGCGTGTAGTCGCGGCCCAGCCAGGTCAAGCCGGCGGCACCCGCAACCAGGCCGAGCAGTTTCAAGCCCTCGCGACGGGAGATACGTTGACGCGCCCCGTGCAGGGCATGCCGACCGACCTGGGCCGGCAGTTGGCCGAAGTCGTCATTCATCGCGGCCACCTGCTGCCACACCTGTTGGTTTTCGGCGCTGGCGTGCAGCCAGTGTTCGAACGCGGCGGTGTCGGCATCGTCGGCTACATTGAAGCGCAGCTTGATTATCCACTGGATGGCCTGGTCCACCAGGCGCGGGTCAGCCTTCGGCATAACGCAACCGGTAACAGGCGTGCAGCGCTTTGGACAAATCACGCTCCACCGTGGCCTTGGACACACCCAGGCGCAGGGCGATCTGCACACAGGTCAGGCCGTCCAGTTGCGCCAGCAGGAAGGCTTCGCGCACCCGCGGCTTGAGCTGGTCGAGCAAACGGTCGATGCGTTCCAGGCTATCGAGAATGAGCAGGCGGGTTTCTTCCGACGGCACTTCGAGTTGCGGAAAATGCGCGAGGCTTTCCAGGTAGGCGCGCTCCAGTTCGCGGCGGCGGTACTGGTCGATCATCAGGCTGCGGGCGATGCTGCTCAGGTAGGCGCGCGGCTGCTGCAAGGTTTGCTGCTTGCGCGCGTTGAGCAGGCGTACGAAGGTTTCCTGGGCCAGGTCGGCAGCGTGTTCACGGCAACCGGTGCGCCGGCTCAACCAGCCGCGCAGCCAGGAATGATGGGCGTGGTAAAGCTGGCCGATGGCGGCGTGGTCCAGTGGGTGATCGCTCGACATGGGCATCCTGGCGCAGCTGTCTTAATTGATAATGTTTCGCATTCTAGACGTTGCTCGTGGCCCTTCGCAATTGGCGGCGCGCACTGTATCCAGCACAATTTTTTGTTTGCTCCCGGTGCGCCGACTAATCTGCAGGCTTTTCCCGGTGGAAGGCTTGAGCATGATCGACCTGGCGACCCTGGTGGTTTTTTCCGGTGCTGTGCTGTTGTTGCTGTTGTCCCCGGGGCCGAACATGGCCTTTGTGATCAGCCACGGCGTGACCCACGGCTGGCGCGGCGGGATGGCGTCGGCCCTGGGCATTGGCGTGGCCGACGTGCTGCTCACCGCCTTGACCGCCACCGGGGTGACGGCGCTGGTCGCCAGTTGGCCGCCGTCGTTTGACGTGATCCGGTATGCGGGGGTGATCTACCTGCTGTGGCTGGTGTTCAAGACCTTGCAGAAAAAACCTGGGCTGGGTGCGGGCCCCGTCAGCCGCGTGCCGCTGGGCCGGGTGTTTCTGCAAGCGATGCTCAACAGTTTGCTCAACCCCAAGGCGCTGCTGTTTTTTGTGGTGTTCCTGCCGCAGTTCGTGAGGCCCGAGGCGGGGGGCATCGCCGTGCAGTTGATGGTGCTGGGGGGCGTGCTGACCTTGATTGCGGGCGTGTTTCATCTGCTGCTGGGCGTGTTTGGCGGGGCGCTGAGCCGGTTCTTCGCCAGGCGCTCGAAAGGCGCCTGGTTGCAGAAATGGGGACTGGCGATGGTGCTGACAGTGCTGGCGGTGCGCCTGGCGGTGATGTCGCGTCCGGCCTGACTAAACGTGTTGGGCCAGCTTTTTGCGGCAAGCCCGCTCGCCACACAGAAAGCGTATCAACCCAACCGCGCCGCCGCCCGAGCAACGATCTCCCCACGCACGCGGCGCGACTCAGCCGTGCGCTTGTTGGCCTCATCCAGCACATGCTTGGGCGCGGTGTCCGGGCGGCCGGCATCGAACGGCGGTGCCGGCGCGTATTCAATCTGCAATTGCACCAACTGCGCCGCCGCTTCGCTGTACAACTCCGCCGCCAGGGTCAGGGCAAAGTCGATCCCGGCGGTGATACCGCCACCGGTCAGCAGGTTGCCATCGCGTACCACGCGCTCTTGCACAGGAATGGCGCCGAGCGGGGCGAGCAGGTCGTGGTAGGCCCAGTGGGTCGTTGCCTTGCGCCCGCGCAGCAAACCCGCCGCGCCAAGCACCAGCGAGCCGGTGCACACCGAGGTCACGTAGCGTGCGGTCTGGGCCTGAGTCTTGAGAAAGTCCAGGGTCTGCGGGTCTTCCATCAAGGCGCCGACGCCGGAACCGCCGGGTACGCAGATCACATCCAGGCGCGGGCAGTCGGCATAGGTCATGGTCGGGGTGAACGCCAGGCCGGTGCTGGAGGTGACGGGGGCCAGGTCTTTCCATACCAGGTGCAACTTCACGTCCGGCAGGGAACCCAGTACGTCATAAGGGCCGGTAAGGTCCAGTTGCTGGATGCCGGGGAACAACAGAAAGCCGATCTGCAAGGTCATGAATGAAGCTCCGATAAAGGGGTGGACGGCTTCACTCTAGAGGCCTAGGCTTTGGCGAATACGCCATTGAGCCCACGAATCACGCCAATCATGCCTCGAATCGTCCATGTACTCGCTTTCGATAATGCCCAGGTGCTCGATGTCACCGGGCCGCTGCAGGTGTTTGCCTCCACCAATGACCTGGCGCGCCAGCGCGGCGAACCGTTGCCTTTCGCCGTTTCGGTGATCGCCGCGCAATCGCAGCCGGTGATGACCTCCGCCGGCCTGGCGCTGGTCGCCGAGCCGCTGCCCGCCGTCGATGCGCCGTGCGACACGCTGGTGATCGCCGGTGGCTGGGGCGTGTACGGCGCCGCCGAAGACCCGGCGCTGGTGGACTGGGTGCGCGAGAAAGCCAGACACACCCGCCGCATGACATCGGTGTGCACCGGCGCTTTCCTGCTGGCCGCCAGCGGCCTGCTCGACGGCTGCCGCGTGGCCACCCACTGGACCCGTTGTGAAGAGCTGGCGCGCAAGTTCCCTGCGCTGACGGTGGAGTCCAACCCGATCTTCATCCAGCAGGGTGCCGTCTGGACCTCCGCCGGTGTCACCGCCGGTATCGACCTGTGCCTGGCGCTGGTGGAAGAAGACCTGGGCCGCGCCGTGGCCCTGGAAGTGGCGCGGCACCTGGTGGTGTTCCTCAAGCGCCCCGGTGGCCAGTCGCAATTCAGCGTGACCCTGTCCCTGCAAAAAGACGACAGCCGCTTCGCCGACCTGCACACCTGGATGGCTGAAAACCTCACCCTGGATTTGAGCATCCCGACCCTGGCCGCCCAGGCCGGCATGAGCGAGCGCAGCTTTGTGCGCCACTACCGCGCCGAAACCGGCCAGACCCCGGCGCGTGCCGTCGAACTCATCCGCGTCGAAACCGCGCGCCGGCAATTGGCTGATAGCAGTGCCTCGATCAAACGCATTGCCGTGCAATGCGGGTTCGGTTGCGAAGAAACCCTGCGTCGCAGCTTTCTGCGCGCCTTGTCGGTGACGCCCCAGGCTTATCGTGAACGCTTTTCGCCGAGCAATTCCAACACCGCATCCAGTGTGGCCTGAGGTGCTTCCTGAGGGATGTTGTGACCCACTCCGGGCAACACCTGGCGCCGATAAAACCCGCTGAAATGCTCCACGTCATCATCCATGTCGGACGGCGGACCCACGCCATCATCGGCACCGCACAATGAAATGCTCGGCACCGAAATCGCCGGCTGCAACACCAGGGCCTGCTCGATGGCGTCCAGCGCCGGGTCGCCGGGTGCATACATGAAGCGGTGGCGGTAGGAGTGAATCACCACCTCGACAAAATCCGGATTGTCGAACGATGGCGCGGTCTGCGCATACAGCCCCGGCCCCTCGGTCCAGGACGGCGACCACAGTGACCACAACAGCTTGCACAGTTCGCCCCGGTTGGCGGTCAAGCCGTCCACGCCGCGCTGGGTATGAAAGTAGTACTGGTACCACAAGCGATGTTCCGTCACAGGTGCCCTGGGCTTGCGCGACTTGGCGATGTCCTGGATGTTGTAGCCATCCCCGGTCACCAGCCCGCGCACCCGCTCGGGCCACAACGCCGCGACGATACACGCGGCGCGCCCGCCCCAGTCGTACCCGGCCAGCGTGGCCTGCGGGATCGCCAGCGCATCCATGAAGTCCAGCAGGTCCTTGGCCAGCGCCGCCTGCTGCCCGGAACGCATCACCTGTGCGTTGATAAACCGTGTCGGGCCGTAACCGCGCAGGTAAGGCACCAGCACCCGGTAGCCATGCCCGGCCAATACCGGTGCAATCGCGTCATAGGCACGTGGGTCGTAAGGGAAGCCGTGCAGCAGGATCACCGGTTTGCCGTCGGTGGGGCCATGGGCTTCATAGGCTACATCGAGCATTGACGTGCGTACGTGGAGCAGTGGGGGTGTCATGGTCATGGTTCATCAAATGGCCAGAGATGCTGGAACTCTAGTCGAAAGGTGTGACGGGAAGGGGTGGGTTTTGAGACTGCGGGATTACTTGTCCAGTCTGGATTGATACGGCCATTCCCGCGCCAGCAGCCCCAGTACTTCAAGGTCATGTCGCTGGCCGTTCCAGAATCCGGCTTCTCGCAGTTTTCCTTCGGCTTTGAAGCCAAGACGCTCCAGCAAGGCGCGAGACGCGTGGTTATGTGGATGAACCAGCGCTTCCACCCGCTGCAAGTGCATCTGCCTGAAACCCCATTCCAGGGTGGTGCAAAGCGCTTCGCTCATCAGACCCTCGCCTCGGAATTGCGGTGCAAGCTCACAGGCCAGCGAGCAACTGTTCCATCCACGGTTCCACTTGAACAAGCCACAGCTGCCGATCAATCGGCCCTCGAACTCCAGCCCCCAGCGAGTTCCCGGATTCGGTTGGGTACGCCATTGGGCAAAGGTCTCGATCAGGCGCTTTGCCTGGGCAATGTCGGTCATCGGGTCAGCGCCGAACCAGCGCATACTGTCGGTATCGCGGTAGATGGCGAACAGCGCCTGGGCATCTTGGGTCACCAACTCCCGCAGTTGCAGGCGTTGAGTGTGCAGGGTAGGAAAGGGGGTCATAAGGTGGCAGCGACCTGGTCTCGATCAACCACGTGCCCAAAGTGATGTCGCCACAAGTCCACCCCCAACTGCCCCGGTCGATCCAGCGACGAGCCCATGGTCAGATCGCTGATCAACGTCGGCTGCAACCCGGCATCAAACAACGCAAACCCCGCCGCCAGCACGCAGGTGTCGGTCTGGATACCGCACACCAGCACGCGTTCGGGAGCCAGGCTTTTCAGGTAGGCGACCGTCGCGGGTGTCGGCGCGTAGCCGTGCTTGATGAAGATGCGGTCCGCCGCAATCAGGCTCTGGTCATCCCGCGCCGGTTGCCAGCCAAGTTGCCGGGCGAAGGGGGTGATGCTCTCGTCGTGACGCTCCACGGTGGCGACCGACGGCATGCGGCCCAGCAGGGTGTTGATGCCGTCTACCAGCCACGCGGGAGGGTTGAACGAGGGTTGCACATCGATGATCAGCAGTACCTGGCGCATGGTGATCCTGTCCGTGGCCTGGAGGGCTGCCCATTGTGCACAGGCTATTTCAGGGTTGCCAGGTGGTTTTCTCCCCGCTGAGCTTGCGGTCCAGGAACGTCGCCGCGCTGATCAACGCCAGGTGACTCAGGGCCTGGGGCGTATTGCCCAGGTGCCGTGCCTGGTTGTCGAACTCTTCGGCGTACAAACCCAGGGGGTTGGCGTAGCGCAGCAGTTGTTCGAATTCCAGGTGGGCTTTTTCGACCTGACCGGCGCGGGCCAGGCATTCGACGTACCAGAACGAGCAGGCCGCAAACGCACCTTCGGTACCTTGCAGTCCGTCGATCTGGCTGTCGTCGTTGCGGTAGCGGTAGACCATGCCGTCGCGCACCAGGCTTTTCTGGATCGCTTCCAGGGTCGAGAGCCAGCGCGGATCGGTCGCCGCGACAAAGCGCACCAGCGGCATCAGCAGCATCGAACCGTCCAGCGCCGTGCTGCCGATATGCTGCACGAAATGCCCGCGCTCCTCGTTCCAGAAGTTGCTCCAGATGTCGGCGTAGATCGCCTGGCGGGTCTGGTCCCAGCGCGCGAACGGCGCCGGCAGTGAACGCTTGGACGCCAGGCGGATGGCACGGTCCAGCGCTACCCAGCACATCAGTCGCGAATGCAGGAAGTGGTGCTGCTCGCCGCGCATTTCCCAGATGCCCACGTCCTGGGTGTTCCAGATTTCGCAGACCTGGTCGGCGACTTCCACGGTGTGCTTCCAGCCTTCGTGGGAGATGGCTTCGCCGTACTTGTTGACCAGGTACACCGCGTCCATCAGCTCGCCATAGATGTCCAGCTGGATCTGGTCGAATGCCCCATTGCCGATGCGCACCGGCTGGGCGCCGCCGTGGCCTTTGAAGTGGTCCAGCTCGGCTTCCGGCAGCTCCTGGCGACCGTCGATGCCATAGAGGATGTTGATCTTGGTCGGCTGGCCGCAGCAGTCACTGACGCGGCCCTTGAGCCAGCGCATATAGGCGTTGGCCTCGTCGACAAAACCCAGGCGCATGAAGGCGTAGACGGTGAACGACGCATCGCGGATCCAGGTATAGCGATAGTCCCAGTTGCGCTCTCCACCGGGGCTTTCCGGCAGGCCGAAGGTGGCGGCGGCGATGATCGCGCCATGTTTGCGCGACGTCAGCAGCTTGAGCGCCAGGGCCGAGCGGTTGACCATTTCGCGCCAGCGCCCTCGGTAGTTCGATTGCGCGATCCAGCCGCGCCAGAATTTCAAGGTGTGCGCCAGGGCCAGGTCGGTGCAACCGCTGTCCACGCGTTCATCGTCCTGGCCGCCGAGGACGAACTCGGCACCTTCGTCCTGGTCCAGGGTAAAGCGGGCCACTGCAGCGCTGTCCTCGATCTGCAGCGGATGGCTGGCGGACAGGCGCAGGCCGGGCTGGCCATCGGCGCTGAAACATACGGTGCCGTTGTCGAGGGTGGCGTGTGTGGGCGTGCGCCCATAGTCATGCCGCACGGCGCAGCGCAGATGAATCTCAGCCTTGCCGCTGACCACCCGCACCCGGCGGATCAGCAGCGGCAGGTCGTCGATTTCTTCGCTGATGGCCAGCAGGTCGGTGATCTCCACCACGGCGTCGTCGCTGAGCCAGCGGGTTTGCAGGACGTTGGTGTCGGGCAGGTAGATCTGCTCGCGACGCGCGTTGGGCAGGTCTGGGGTGAGTTGGAAGATGCCGGCATCGGGGCTGTCCAGCAGCGAGCAGAAGACCGACGGGCTGTCGAATTCCGGCCAGCAGAAGAAGTCGATGCTGCCTTTGTCGTTCACCAGTGCCGCGCTGCGCATATCACCGATGATGCCGTGGGCATCGATGGGGCTTTGTTGTTCGCTCTTCAAATCAACCATTGCCACGAAACTCCGGATACAGGCTCATGCCGCCATCAATAAAGAGTGTGCTGCCCACGACGTAGTCGGACGCATCACTGGCCAGCCACACCACGGCGTTGGCCACGTCTTCCACATCGCCGACCCGTCCATAAGGAATCAGCTTCAGCAGTTCCTTCTCTGCGGCGCCTTCAGTGGCTGCGCGATTGATCGCGGTGCGGATCGCCCCCGGTGCGATGCCGTTGATGCGGATACGCTGTTCGCTGACTTCCTGCGCTAGGGTGCGCATCAGCATCTCCACGCCGCCCTTGGACGCCGCGTAGTTCACATGCCCAGCCCAGGGGATCAACTGGTGCACCGAGCTCATATGGATGATTTTGCCGGCTGCCCGCGATACGCCATCGCGTACGCCCTGGCGGTTGAAGATGCGCACGGCGGCACGGGCACACAGGAACTGGCCGGTGAGGTTGACGCCGATCACGGTGTTCCAGTCGTCGAGGCTCATGTCCACCAGGTTGGCGTCCTTCTGCAGGCCGGAGTTGGCCACCAGGATGTCCAGGTGGCCGAAGGCATCCAGGGCCTGGGCAAACAGCCGTTCTACCTCTTCTTCTATTGATACGTTGGCGCCGATGGCAATCGCCCGGCCACCCTCGGCGTTGATCTGCTTGGCCAATGCCTCGGCGGGGGCAGCCTGGCTGTTGTAATTCAGCACCACGGCCGCTCCGGCGTGTGCCAGAGCCTTGGCCGCGCCGGCGCCGATTCCGGAACTGGCGCCGGTTACCAGCGCCACTTGTTGCTCCAACGAGATACGCATTGCTCACCGACCTTTATTTCGTGAGTTCAAGTAGCTGACTGACGCTGCGCAAGGGAAGTTCAGCCGTGTGAATTTAGCGACTACAACCATGGTGAAAAATGGAATAACAGAACTATAAAAAATAACCATAAGATACTAAAAAACCGCTTAAAAGCGTTTGACAGGCTTTTTGTCCGCGTGTCTTATAGGCACACCTCAACCCGCTCCGTTGGTAGTTCGGACGTCATCGCGGGGCCACTTACAAGAGGTATCTATGTGCCTTTCGGCCGATATAGGGGAACTACCAGTTCAGGGAAAAACCGCTGCCTTAGTTGGCATGCCGAAGTTAGTGATCTTCGATTGCGACGGTGTACTCGTCCAAAGTGAAGAGATCACCCTGTCTGTGTTGATCTCCATGCTAAATGCACGTGCACCTGGCAGTGCGACACTTGATGTGACACGTTTTATCGAACACTTCCGCGGACGCAGAATTGCGGAGTGTTTGCGTGAAGCTGAATGTATTTTAGATATTCATTTGGATAATGAGTTTGAGCAACACTTTCGTCAGTGCGCGCTGGATGCCTTGACGCTTGATTTAAAAGCGACGGATGGGATTGTTGAAGTGCTGGACAGTTTGCAGGTCCCGTACTGCGTTGCCTCCAGCGCACCCCGTAGCAAGATAGAACACTGCTTGCGTATTGCCGGTCTGTTTTCTTATTTCGAAGGGCGAATATTCAGTTGTTATGAACTGGGTCGCTGGAAGCCAGATCCGTTGGTGTTTTTGACGGCTTGTGACACTTACGATATTGCCGTTACTGATGCGCTGGTTATTGAAGACAGTGTTACGGGTATTCAGGCGGCCGTCGCTGCCAATATAAGGGTTTTGGGTTTTGGTCCACCGCACCGGCGTGCACAGTTGGCGGCTGCCGGCGCATTACCGATCGCCGACATGCGTGAAGTACTGGCGATTTTTAATTGATCTTATTACTCAGGGAGGAGGCGTTGTGAACACACTGGGTTACCTGGAAAGACTTAAACGCAACGATCAATCTTCACAGCTATGGTGGGATTCATCGCCTGCCGTTTACCTGCCTTACAAACAGCACCTGCTGGATAAGTACCCGGCCGCCGCAGCTTATATAGATGCGTTGATGCCAGACGATTTCTCCCAGCCCCGGGGCTTGTGCAGCGTAACCACCAATCCCCGGCTGGTGACCGCCGTTATCCTTGAAAAACGCGAGTACTGGTCGTCGCGCTTCAACCTGGCGAGCTTGACGCCCAGCCAATTGCACAAGCAGTTGTACAACGAGGTCATTGTCGAAGGGGCGGCGGCACTTCAGCCGCTGTGGGTCCAATCCGCGCAGGTCGAAGGCTGGATCTCAGCCCAGGTCGACCCTGTGGATGTGCGTTGCACCGAGCGCATGACCGTCAGGGGGCTGGAACTGCATCGCCTGGCACCGAATGTGATGGTCAAGGTGCCGGGCAGCCTGGAGGGGTTGGTGACGGTCGAGCAACTGGTCGCCCAGGGGGCGTCGATCAATGTCACCTTCTGCTTCACGGTTGCGCAGTTCCAGGCCGGCATCCAGGCCATCGAGCGGGGCATGGCGACCGCGCGCAGCAATGGCATCGACACTGCCCACTGCAAGTACGTGATCACCTTCATGATCGGGCGTTTCGCCTGTCAGCCCGAACTCACGCTGCAGGCCGCGGAGCGTGGCCTGGCATTCAGCGCCGAGGAGCTGCGCTGGGCCGAGCTGATGATCTACGAGCAGGTCCAGGCGTTGGTGGCGGCCACGAGTGTGCCGGTCCAAACCCTGCTGTCCAGCATCAAAGTCGATGTGGACGAGCGAGGCAACAAGCATTGCTGGCACCTGGAAAAGACCGGGCATGCGGCAACCTGCTACACGCTGACGCCGGATGTGGTGGAGTTCCTCATCGAGCGCGAAAGCCACGGCAAACCGGTGGTGCCCGCCGTCGGACCACAGAAACCGCCCGCGTCGACTTTCGCCAAGCTGATCCGTATCCCGTACTTTTACGAAGCCTACTTTGTCGACAGCATCGAGCCGTACGACTTTGGCAACCACGAGGCGTTTATCAACGCCTGCAATGAGGCCAACAGCGCGCACCGACGCCTGGCCGATTACTGCGTTCGGCTCTGCCCGGTGACCAAGCCCTTCAAGCGCGCGCTCAACGCGTTGCTGGCCGCCGAATTCGGGGTGATCGCATGAACCGGATGATCGGGTTATGGGCACACCCACGTTCGCGCTCCACCGTGCTGGAACGTGTGTTTATCGAGCGGGGCGATTTTGAGGTCTTCCACGAGCCGTTTGCGCACATGGCGTTTTCCGAAGACTCGGCGATCCCTTCGGATGAGTGGGATCACAGTTTGCCCACGACGTACCAGGGTATAAAACAGCATCTGTTGACCGCGCGTGAGCGCAGCAACGTGTTTCATAAAGACATGTGCTACCACTGCCTGGATGATTTGAAAGTCGACAGTGGGTTTCTTGCGCAACAGGACAATATCTTTCTTATTCGTGAACCGGCCAGCAGCATTATTTCCCATCATCGGGTTCATCCGGATATGCCGCTGCAGGCCATTGGGCATAAAGCCCTCTACGACATCTTTTGTGTGGTCACCAAACTCACGGGCAAAGTGCCCTATGTAATTAACGCTGATGATTTGGCCGCCGAACCAGAGCGGGTGATTCGTAAGTTATGTGATTACTTGGGTATTGAATTTCTGCCGCACGCCATGACGTGGAAGCGAGAGTGCCCGCAACAATGGAAAACCTGGCGTCGTTGGCATGCTGCGGCGGAAAACAGTGAGCGCATTGTGACGCCGGATAAACAACACATCGATATGAACGCCTTTGAGCACTACCCGAAGTTAAAAGCGATGTATGAATACCATCGGACTTTCTACGCGCGCATGAATGAATTTTGCCAATAAGGATGGTTGTATGAAGAAGTTGATTGTTACCGGAGCGGCTAACGGCATTGGTCGGGCCACTGTGGACATGGCGATTCAACAGGGTTACTTCGTTATTGGCGCCGACAAGGATGCCGAAGGCCTAGATATTTTACAGCGACTCTACGGCGCTGAAGTATTCGAAGCGCAGAGTGCAGACTTTTCCGATATGGCGGTTATCAAGGGTTTTATCCCTAAGCTGTATGAGCGCCATGCAACTATTTATGGACTGGTCAATAATGCCGGGCTTTATCACGGTAAAAGTGTCTACGCCTATTCCGATGAACAGATCGACGAGATCCTCACCGTCAATCTCAAGGCACTGGTCTATCTGTCCAAGGACTTCGCCGAACGGGAAATGATCCACGAAGCCCCGCGCAGCATCGTCAACATTGCTTCGGTGGCCGGTGAAGTGGGCAGCTGCGATGCCCTCTACGGCGCCACCAAGGCGGCGGTGATCGGCCTGACGAAGGCCAACGCCTGGAACTTTGCGCCGTTCGTGCGGGTAAACGTGGTGTCCCCGGCGCTGATCCATGACACCGCCATCTACGACACCATCCCCGAATACCGCCGCGCCGAGTACGCACGCCAGGAGGTCCTCAAGGACCCGATCCGGCCCAGCGGCGTCGCCGAGGTCATCATGCTGCTGGTCGGCGATGCCATGCGTCACAGCACCGGCAGGGTGATTTCGGTCGACAACGGAGCCTACCCACGGTGAGCCATTCGATGCGCAAGAAAAAACTGCTGCTGGTGGGCGCCGGCAACCTCTGCTTGCAGATCCTCAAGATTCTCGGGCCAAAAAACGCGTTCGAATTTGTGGTGTTGGGCCGCAATGAAGAGGCGACGATCCGGCTGTGCAACCTGGTGGCACTGTCGTGTGCGCAACTGGGGCAATTCATTGCGATCAAGCCGGTGATTGCCGACCTTACGGACATCGGCAAGGTGACCCAGTTGCTGCGTGAAGAAGCCCCGGACATGCTGGTGAACTGCGCGTCGCTGCAGTCGTGGCGGGTGATTGCCGGGTTGCCCAAGCTGTCGTTCGAAAAGCTCGACCAGGCCCAGTTCGGGCCCTGGCTGCCCATGCACCTGACGTTGATGCACTGCCTGATGCAGGCGGTGAAGGCCTCCGGCATCTCGGCCAAAACCGTCAACGCGGCGTTCCCCGATGCGGTCAACCCGATCCTGGCGCGTGTCGGCCTGGCTCCCGATATCGGCGTGGGCAATGTGGCCAACCTGATTCCGGCGGTACGTTTTTCCATCGCTCGGTTACTTGAGTGCGCGCCGGCTGATGTACAGGTGCAGCTGTACGCCCAGCATTACTTCAGCCACTACGTGCCGCGCGGTGGCCTGCCACCGCGTGCCAGCTACCGCCTGTTGTATGAAGTGCGCGACCGCCCACAGGCACCCCGTCTGCCGGCCGAGGCGATTTTTTCTACGGTGAAATCCGAGTTTCGTCGCCTGGGCGGGGTGGACGGGCAGTTCCTTACGGCGTGCTCCGCCGTCACGGTGATCGAAGGGCTGTTTTCAGCCACGCCGGTGCGGGTGCATGCGCCTGGCCCGCTTGGGCTTCCGGGCGGCTATCCCGTGCAACTGCACGAGGGGAGGATCGAGGTGCTGTTCTCCGAGGCCTGCCCACAGGATGAGGCGGTGCGCATCAACAGCATCTGCCAGAGCCAGGATGGCATCGACGAAATCCATTGCGATGGTTCCGTCACCTACAACCCGCAGTGCATGGCCGTCATGCAATCGATGCTGGGGTACTCCAAGCACAGCATGTCCATCGAACAGTCCGCCGAGTTTGCCCATGAGTTGGCGAGCAAGTACCTGTCCTTCAAGAATTCAACCTGGTAGGTGCGTCATGAATCAGATGACCAGAAACAAGCACAACGACGTGGCCAGTTACTCCACGCAGTACTCGACGGAATTTGTCGAACGGTGGGATGAGTTGATCGATTGGGAGAAACGCAAGGCGGGGGAGGGCGGGTTCTTTGAAAACCTGTTGCGAAGCCACGGCGTGCAGTCGGTGATCGACGTCTCGACGGGCAGTGGTTTTCATGCCGTCCAGCTCAAGCAGGCGGGCTTTGAGGTGGTCGCCACCGATGGCAGCAGCACCATGTTGACCAAGGCGCGGGCGAACTTTCGCAAACATGGCCTGGATATCCAGTCCCATTACCGCGACTGGCATTCACTGGACCCGCAGGAGTTGGGTCAATTCGACGCCGTGGTGTGCCTGGGCAGTTCGCTGTGCCATGTGTTTGAAGCCCATGATCGATTGCGGGTATTGGCGAAATTCAGGGCCTTGCTCAAGCCGGGCGGGTTGCTGATTGTGGACCAGCGCAACTTCTTCGCCATCCGTGCCGGTAAATTCAAAGCCAGTGGTCATTACTATTACTGCGGTACAAACGCTTCGGTGAGCTTGGGGCAGGTCGATGAGCACCTGTGTGAGTTCATCTATTCCTTCGATGATGCGCAACAGTACAGGCTGCAGGTTTACCCCCTGTTGCCGGGGGAATTGAAGGGGGAAGTGCTCAAGTCCGGGTTTACCGACCATCAAAGCTACGGTGATTTCGAGCGTGACTACGACATGATGGATTGTGATTTCGTCATCCACACTGCGCGCGCCGAATAGGGAGGCTTGATGAGCACACTCGTACAGAGCAATGCCCGCCCACTGGACAGTGTCGTGCTGGCGGTGGTCCTCACCGGCTTTGTGGCCAGCACCTATGGTTTCGGGGTTTACCTGTTCGCCAACCTTGTCGTGGACATGCGCCGCGACATCGGCTTTGACTACACCACGGTGGGCCTGATCACCGGCGGCGCGCAGATCGGCTTCCTGCTGTTTTCGTCGGTGACCAGTTACATCAGCCGTTTCTTCGAAGGCTGGAAAATCAGCCTGGTGTCCACCGTGATGACGTCCCTGGCGCTGCTGGGCCTGAGCGTCAGCGACAGCATCTGGTTGTCGGGTGCCTTGTTGATCTTGCTCGGTGGTTGTTCCGCCTCGGTGTATATCCCGCTGGCGGAAATCGTCACCAAGGGCTTCAGCCCGGGCAATCGCTCGCGGGTCATGGGGCTGATCTCCAGTGGTACCAGCTATGGCGTGTTCATCAATGGCTTGCTGGTGTCGTTCCTGACCTTGAATGGCGGTTGGCGCTCGATCTGGCTGACCGCCGGCCTGATCTCGGTGGCCCTGTGTCTGGTGGCCTGGTTTCTGTTGCGCAACCTGGCCGCAAGCCAGGACACCGGGTTTGCCGGCGTGCGCGCCGCCGCGTTTGACAGCCAGCAACCCTGGCTCAGCCGCTCGCTGTACCTGACCTGGGCCATCGCGTTTCTCAATGGCATGGCATTGCTGCCGTTCCAGACGTACCTGGCGCCATTTCTGCGCGATGAATTGGGCGTTTCGGTACAGGACGCAGGGTTTATCTGGACCACCATCGGTGCGGTGGGCATGGCCTCGGGCTTTCTGGTGGGGTGGATAGCCGACAAGGTCGGGGTGCGGGCGTCGCTGGCGATGTGTTTCCTCAGCGCAGGGCTGGCTGCCACCCTGGTGTTCAGTTTCAACAGCCTCCCGCTGTTCTACCTGGCGGGGTTCCTGTTTGCGCTGGCGTTCTACCCCATTTTCGGGCTGGTCCCCAGTTACATCGGGCAGATCGTGCCGGTCAGCCGGCTGACCCAGGCCTTTGGCATCGCCAATGTGCTGATCGGCTTGGGCGGGGTGTGCGGCAACTTCCTGGGTGGCTTTTCCAAGGACCTTACCGGGTCGTTCTCGACGGTCTACTGGGTGGTTGCGCTGTTGCTGTTCGTGCAATGCGTGATGGTGTTCATGTTGGGTAAACCGCCGGTTGCGGCGAAGGAGGGCGAGCGGCCATGAGTTATTTTCCAGACAGTCCAAGCCAGAACCTGCACGCGTTTGCGTTCAGCCATCGGCGCGCCGGACACGGGCACAAGCCAGCGGTCATCTGGATGACGGGGATCTCGGCGTCCGGCAAATCGACCATCGCTGATGCGCTCGATAGCGCGCTGCAGGCGCAAGGGCGGACGACCGCCATCATTGACGGCGACTCGGTGCGTGGTGGGCTGTGCCGAGACCTGGGTTTTACCGACAGCGACCGCGATGAGAATATCCGGCGGGTCGCCGAAGTGGCCCGCTTGATGATGGAGGCGGGGCTGATGGTGATCGTGGCGCTGATTTCACCCTCGTCGGCCAGTCGGCATTACGCCCGTTCGATCATCGGCAATGAGTTTTTTGTGGAAGTGCATGTGGATGCGCCATTGGAAATCGCCGAACAACGTGACCCGAAGGGCCTGTATAAAAAAGCCCGCGCGGGGTTGATCAAGCACTTTACCGGGATCGACTCCCAGTACGACGTGCCGGTGTTTCCGGAAGTGCACTTGAATACCCAGGCGCTCTCGGTGGAACAGTCTGTCGAGGCGATTCTTGATTGGGTGGGGCACAACGACAGTCGCGGTTAGCCGTCTGTCTTTGCGTCGGCTTTGCGCCGGGAGGACCATGTCTGCAACTTGAAAAAACAGGGTAATCTGCGCCATCGCAGGGAGAACGCGTTTTTTCAGGAGTAGGCATGACACATTTTACGGGCACTGCAAAATCTATCCGTCTGATTGGCGGGGCCCGGGTCCTGGACTTTATCAATACCACCAATGGGCGGCGCCCCGGCACTTCGCTCAAGGTGATTGAAGAACGGCTGACCAGTTTTCAGTTCTTCTTTGAATGGGCCTTGCATGCGTCGTTGATCTCGGCCCAGGAGTTCGATGACTACAAGCCGATGGTGTTTGAGTCATCGATTGCCTATCAACCCAACCTCGACGCGATCATTGCGTTCAGGGAATGCCTGTACGCAGTGTTCTACCCGTTGTCCTTGCAAGCTGCCGCGCCCGACGACGCCTTGCAGCAGATCAACGAGACTTTCCAGCAAGGCGCTGCGCGACGGGTGCTGCGTTCTGTCGAGGGCAAGCCTGCCTGGGCGTGGA
Source organism: Pseudomonas allii (assembly GCF_055380095.1). Classification (NCBI taxonomy): domain Bacteria; kingdom Pseudomonadati; phylum Pseudomonadota; class Gammaproteobacteria; order Pseudomonadales; family Pseudomonadaceae; genus Pseudomonas; species Pseudomonas allii. The sequence goes on from NZ_AP039450.1 coordinate 2,164,139, forward strand.
TGGCCTGCACCACGGCGCAGGAGCTCACGGCCATGGTGCTGGGCCGCCTGGCCATCGAGGCCACGCAATTGCTGGTCTCCGGTGATCTGCACGCATTGCGCAGTTGCAGCGCTACCGACTGCGACTGGGTGTTCCTCGATATCTCCAAGAACAAACAGCGCAAGTGGTGCCAGATGAGCGTGTGCGGCAGCCGGGAGAAACTCAGCCGGCTCAGACAGGGGGGGTGTACAACATCGCTTTAAGGACATACGGCGGCCAGCAATTGCTCCACTTAATAGGAAACATTACTATTCACGTCCCGCCTCACCAGTGCTCCCGCGATGATCCCTCAGCCGCCCCGCAGAACAGGCTTTTTCGAACACTACGAAGAGTTGATCGGGACCTGGACACGCCGCTTGCGAAACCGCCAGCAGGCCGAGGACCTGGCCCACGACACCTTTGTGCGGGTGCTTGAGGCAAAATCCTCCGAGGTTGAGCAACCCCGGGCCTATCTGCATCAAACGGCGCGCAATATTGCCGTTGACGCCTTTCGACGCGAAGACCGTCGCGAGGCCATGACCCTGCAAGCCTTTGATCAGCACTCGCCGCACGCGGGCGACCCGGAGCATTTCATGCACGCGATCCAGTTGGCGGACTCTATCGAGCGAGCCTTGGCCGAACTGCCGCTCAATTGCCGCAGGATTTTCATCTGGCAGAAAATCGAGGGCCTCACCCAACAGGAAATCGCCGACCGCCTGGGGCTGTCTAAAAACATGGTGGAAAAGTATATGATCCGCACCCTGCGGCATTTGCGCGACCGCCTGGACGCGATGGCGCCATGACTCAAGGATCTTCCATGATGGATAACCGTGCCAGAGACGAGGCTGCGCAGTGGTTTGTACGCCTGCAAGACGCCGAATTGAGCGTCACCGAGCGCCAACGCTTTGATGCTTGGCGCAACGAGCATCCCGATCACCAATACGAGTTCGATGTGCTGCAAGGCTTATGGAGTGCCACCGACTTGTTGCCCTCGGCACGCTTGCAGGTGCTATGCGAGGCCCCATTGGAACGACCCAAGCGTCGCGCCGTATTGCGTTACGCGGTTGCGGCCAGTGTGATCACCGTAGCGCTGGGGTTGGGCCTGTTCAGTGGGCTGGATCATCCCAAACCCTACAGCGCAGAGTTCAGCACGCGCCTGGGTGAACATCGCCAGGTGGCCTTGCCCGACGGTTCGGTGATGGACCTCAACAGCCGCAGCATCGTCACGGTGCATTACGAAAAAGGTCGGCGTGGCGTCGAGATCAAGCAGGGCGAAGCGATGTTCAGCGTCGAACATGACACCAGCCGGCCTTTTGTCGTGGCGGCCGGGGCAGGGCAGGTGACCGTGACCGGCACGCGATTCGATGTGCGCCGCGATGACGACCAGACCCGCGTCATGGTCGAAGCCGGCACCGTGAAGGTGCAAGGCCGCTCGCCGGACAAGGTGGTGACGCTGACGGCGGGCCTGGGCAGCCATGTCGACAACCAAGGGCGGGTGGCCGCGGCCTACGCGGTGAACACTGAGGAACTGACAGCCTGGCGTACCGGCAAGCTGGTCTTCAACAACGCTTCGTTGGGCGAAGTGGCCCGGGAAGTCTCGCGCTATCGTGAGCGACCGCTGCGGGTCAGCACGCCGGCCGTGGGCAACCTGCGCCTGACCAGCGTGTTCAAGGCCAACGACACTGACGCCTTGCTCAAGGCCTTGCCGCACATTCTGCCGGTGGCGCTGCGCACCTTGCCGGACGGCAGCCAGGAAATTATTTCACGCTGACATTCAGGTTTTTTTCGAGTTCTTCGTCTTCTCCTGCAACTGCAACTGGTTTGCATTAACAGCCGCACACTCTTGCGATCACAGGACTAGGTTCGACGTGAAAAAACTTGCCGTGAACAACAATAAAATCTCCCGTTGGGCGCCGCTGGCCCTGGCGCTTGCGGTCAGTGCCGCGCTGCCTGCCGCCTATGCCGCCGAAGCTATCCACATCAAGGCCCAGCCCCTCGGTGCGGCGCTGAGCCAGCTGGGCCAGCAGACGTCCCTGCAAGTGTTCTTCAGTCCCGAGTTGGTTGCAGGCAAGCAAGCGCCGGCGGTCGACGGCAACCTCTCCCCCGAACAGGCCCTGCGCCAGTTGCTGCAAGGCAGCGGCCTGGACTACCAGATCGATGCCGGCTCCGTGACCCTGCGCCCGTTGAACAGCGGCACCGGTGAAGCCGGCTCGCCACTGGAACTGGGCGCCACCGATATCAAGGTGGTGGGTGACTGGCTCGGCGACGCCAATGCCGAAGTGGTGCAGAACCACCCCGGCGCGCGCACGGTGATCCGCCGCGAAGCCATGGTGGAGCAGGGCGCGATGAACGTCGGTGATGTGCTGCGCCGTGTGCCGGGTGTGCAGGTGCAAGAGTCCAACGGCACCGGTGGCAGCGATATTTCCCTCAATGTCGGCGTACGTGGCCTGACGTCGCGCCTGTCACCACGCTCCACCGTGTTGATCGACGGTGTACCAGCAGCGTTCGCGCCGTACGGTCAACCCCAACTGTCGATGGCACCGATTTCCGCCGGTAACCTGGACAGCATTGACGTGGTGCGCGGTGCCGGTTCCGTACGCTACGGGCCACAAAACGTCGGTGGCGTAATCAACTTCGTGACCCGCGCCATTCCCGAGAAATTCTCCGGTGAAGTCGGCACCACCCTGCAAACCTCTGCTCATGGCGGCTGGAAGCACATCGATAACGCCTTCATCGGCGGCACCGCCGACAACGGCATCGGCGCCGCCTTGCTGTACTCCGGGGTCAATGGCAACGGTTACCGCAACAGCAACAATTCCAACGATATCGACGACGTGATCTTCAAGACCCACTGGGCGCCGACCGATCAGGACGACTTCTCGCTCAACTTCCATTACTACGACGCCAGCGCCGACATGCCCGGCGGCCTGACGCAGAAGCAGTTCGACGCCAACCCGTACCAATCGGTACGCGACTGGGACAACTTCAGCGGGCGCCGCAAGGACGTATCGTTCAAGTACATCCGCCAGATCGACGATCGTACCCAGGCCGAGGTGCTGACCTATTACTCCGACAGCTTTCGCGGCAGCAACATCGCCAACCGTGACCTGAAGACCCTCGGTTCCTACCCGCGCACCTACTACACTTTCGGCATAGAGCCACGCGTCTCCCATGTGTTCGACGTAGGCCCGAGCACCCAGGAAGTCAGCCTGGGCTATCGCTACCTCAAGGAGGGCATGCACGAGCAGGCAACCAGCCTGAATCTGGTCAACAATGTACCGACGCCGGGCGGACAGAGTGACGGCCACGTCTATCAGGATCGCACCGGGGGCACCGAGGCCAACGCGTTCTACATCGATAACAAGATCGATATCGGCAAGTGGACCGTGACTCCGGGGATCCGTTTCGAGGACATTCGCACCGAATGGCACGACCGCCCGGTGATCGCGTTGAACGGCACCCGTACCCAGGAAAAACGCCGCGAAGTCCACAACAACGAACCGCTGCCGGCGTTGAGCGTGATGTACCACGTCTCCGACGCCTGGAAACTGTTCGCCAACTACGAGGCTTCGTTTGGCAGCCTGCAGTACTTCCAACTGGGCCAGGGCGGCACCGGCGACCAGACCGCCAACGGCCTCAACCCGGAAAAGGCCAAGACCTACGAGGTCGGCACACGCTACAACGACAATGTCTGGGGCGGTGAGCTGACGTTCTTCTACATCGACTTCTCGGATGAGCTGCAATATGTCAGCAACGATGTAGGCTGGACCAACCTCGGCGCCACCAAGCACGCCGGTATCGAAGCCTCGGCGCATTACGACCTGTCGAACCTGGACCCGCGCCTGGATGGACTGACCGCCAATGCCGGCTTCACCTACACCAAGGCCACCTCCGAAGGTGACGTGCCGTTCAAGGGCCGTGACCTGCCGCTGTACTCCCGTGAAGTCGCCACCTTGGGCCTGCGTTACGACGTCAATCGCTGGACCCATAACCTGGATGTATACGCCCAGTCCGGCCAGCGTGCGCCAGGTACAACCAGCACCTACATCACCCAAGGCACGGCTGACGGCCAGTACGGTGATATTCCAGGCTACGTCTCGGTCAACGTGCGCAGTGGCTATGACTTTGGCGAGCAGTTGTCCAACCTGAAACTGGGCGTTGGTGTGAAAAACGTCTTCGACCAACAGCACTACACCCGTTCCAGTGACAACAATGCTGGGCTGTACCTTGGCGAGCCGCGAACCTTCTTTGTACAGGCCAGCGTCGGGTTCTGATCGAAACATTGCCGCTCTTCCTGCCCGGGTTGAGCGGCAATACCTACCGATAGAGTGGTTTGTCTTTCACGCCTTCAAATGTTCCTCCTACCAGGATTCTGGAAACTTTCAGCCGTCTCCGGAACCGGCTTCCACAGTTCTGCCACACAGGATAGGCCTGCTTGCGCTGGTCTCCTTGACGGCTCGTAGAGTCCAAGGATGCTGGAACAGTGATGTCAGGCGCCTGAATAGACCGAACTGGAGAACAAGAATGTCGGTATCGCCATACAATCACAGCGTCGCCCCTAACCTTGATAACGCCTCCCCGGGGGAAGAAAAGCGCAGCAGCGAACGGTCTGCCATCGCATCAAGGGCCCTGGTCTCGGCAGGGATCCATTTCGCCTCGCAGTCCAGTCATTGCGGCCCGGTATTCGGTGGCCCGCCGTCGCGCCCACTCCCCGAGAATGTGCGCCCGAACCCAGGCCCACCTCCACGTCCGACCCCAGCGTTGCCGGACCCTCATTTTTCAAAGCAAAGCAACGAGCAATTGGCCCAGGCGCTCCTGAACAGCTATGACGCGTTCAGGGGCCGCTGGCCTTCGCGCTCAGTCACGCGACAGAGTGTGCAGAAAATGGCCAATCAACCGTTGACCGGTGATCCTACTAAAGACGCGAATATTCGGCTGGCGATCGAACTGCTGCGACGTCCTGGGCTGCTGCAATCGCTCGATCGAAATGGCAGCACCGGTGACCTGAACGGTCGTTTGTCCAAGGACGACATCAGGAGCTTCGTTCAGTCAGATAATCCATTGAAATCGAAGGACGACAAGCAACTCGTCCAGGAAATGCTCAACCATTTCAATGCGTTAAAAGGAGGGTGTTTCAGTAGCACGATCAAGCTCGGGGACCTTCGCGCCCGAGCAATGCAACCAATGACCGGTAACCCCCGCAACGACCATCTCACCCTTCTGGCACGGGAAGTCATGGCGCGCTCGAACCTGATGTCGGCTATGGACAACGTTCACAGTTGGCAGCGCGATGGGAAGATTTCCCGACAGGAACTGTACGCATTGCTTCGTTAGACCTGAGGCTGCCCTCTGCCGCACCGCGCAGCAGAGGTTGGTGAGCGCTCGGCGCAGCCCATACAACCCAGTCTTGCAGGAACTGTATGCGAGTGTGTACCACCAAGAAGATATCCACCGGTCGTTGCCTGCCGATGGAGCCTTCGTCTACCGGACCGGATCTGGACCATGAATTCGACATCTTTTGAATCCCGTCATGCTCGGTACAAAATCTCGACCTTGGCCGCACCTGCGCAGGAGGCGGAAAACCCGAGAGAACCTCTGGGACCCTATCTCTCATCCTCGCCCAGGTTCAGCTTCAAGGCGCCCACCGCAGAAGATTTTGACAAAGGCTCTCGAGCCCTCATGGAAGAGTCGACCCCCGGTTCGGTTATTTCAGTGTTTTCCAGTTTTTGGAACAAGTTGGTCCGCCGTTAGGCCTTGCAGTTTCACATCGACACAATTTTTTAGAGCATGGAGGCTCGACAAGGTGAACTGGTTACAAACGCTCAAGATTCATCCGGGTATATGCGGCGTTTTGGACGGCAGACTTCGGAACCATCGTTTTTTCGGAACCACTCAACCAGAGCTTGTGCTGCGTTGATTTCAAGGTGTTTTCGAGGATCAGTCGACCAAGGCACAGGTTACGTAATCTAGATAGGGTGGAGGTTAATCATGGTCGGTAGTGTCAATAACTATCTGCAGTCAGTAGCGTCAAATACACTGAATATTCCCTCAGCAGGCGCGGAGCAGCGGACGGGCAACGGTCAGGCTCGCGATGCTATCGATACGCGTGCGCTGGGCAAGTCGCTGCCGGCGGCGCCGTCATTCAGCGCCAGTTTTTTGAACGGCGCCTCAAGGCACTTTGACGGTCAGAATTTGTATGGCGGCATGACGAAGGCCGGCAACCCCTTTATCAGTTCAGACGACCACCTGTTGGCGACGGACCTGAAGAACAATCTGTCAATACTGGACCCGTTCAAGAAAGATGGGCAGTTGACCCAGGCTTCCTTGCTTGAGATAGCTAAAGAGGAACCCAGCAGCAGTAAGGTCTCGGAGCGCACCATCATGTTGGTGCTAGAGATACTCAACCGTCCTCGGCTGAACGAAGCTATCTTGGAAAAGGGCGGTAAGATCACGCATGACAGCCTCGGCAAAGCTGCCGACTTGCAGGTTGGCAACACCAACCCCAACACCCAAAGCGCGGACCCGTTCCATGCGAAGACCGATGCGCAGGTCGTCCAGATTTTCAGGGGTATGTTTGACGAATTACGCGACAAGTCGGAAGACCGGACGTTCTTCTTCGAAAAACATCGATACGTGAAAAAAGACACGATCATCGAAATGAGCAAGGACCCAGACCAAACCGATAAGAACGGTGAGCCTTTACGAGATGCGCGTACTGGGTTTCCTTTAAAGAAATACAGCGAGCAACAGGTATACCTTGCCAAGAATCTCATGGAACGGCCGGGGTTGATGGCTTCTCTAGACAGTTCCAAAGCCAATGGTCACAACATTTTCGGCAGCCATAACGACGATGGATGGTTAAAAAACTACAGCCTTGATCGTTGGCTGAAAAACGACAAGGAAGAAAAAGGGCGATAGGCCCTGCAGGCGAGCATGAGCGGTTTGAAATACTCAAACAGCCCATGCCGCTTCGCTCTCATACCCGCAGTATTTTCCCACTGATCGCCACCACCGCCAGCAACACACCGACCAGCAGGAAGGCGGTTGCCAGGCTGCTGCCGTGGGCGATGAAGCCGATCACGGCCGGCCCCGCCAATATCCCGGCATAGCCCAGGGTAGTGATGGCCGGTACGGCAATATGTTCTGGCATGACAGTCTGTTTACCGACGGCTGTGTACAGCACCGGAACAATATTGGAGCAACCAGCGCCTATCAATGCGTATCCCAGCAAGGCCATTTCCCAGGCGGGGGACAGGGTGGCCAGGAATGTGCCGGCGGCCGCAAGCGCACCGCCGCCCACAATCACCCGGGTAGCACCCAGCCGGCGCACGATGGAATCTCCGGTCAATCGTCCGACCGTCATGGTCAGCGCAAATGCTGCGTAGCCCAGCCCTGCATAGGCTTCGTCCAGGTTACGTTCGGCGCTGAGGAACACGGCGCTCCAATCAAGCACTGCCCCTTCGGCCAGGAACACGATAAAGCACAGGCAACCGATAAACAGCACCACGCCGTGGGGCACGGCAAACGCCGGGCCGGAACTTTCGCTGCCATAGGGCAGCAGGTGCGGCGCAGCCTTGAGCAGTGCCGCCAGCGTGATGACGATCACCACCAGGGTCGCCTGCAACGGCGACAGGCCCAGCCCGAGCAAACCCGAGACACCCGCCGCACCGACGATGCCCCCCAGGCTGAACAGCCCATGAAAGCCCGACATCATGGTTTTGCCGCTGGCGCGTTCAACGATCACCGCCTGCAAGTTGACCGTGGAATCCACCGTGCCCAGACCGGCACCAAACAGGAACAACCCAACCATCAGTAGCGGAATCGAGCTGACTGTCGCCAGCATCGGCAATGCCAGGCAGATCAGGATCGTGCCGGCGCTCAGGACGCGTCGGCAGCCGAAACGTGAGGCCAATGCACCCGCTGCGGGCATGGCGATAATCGAACCGACCCCCAGGCACAGCAGCAACAGACCCAGCGTGCCTTCACTCAGTCCGGCACGAGCCTTGGCATACGGCACCAGCGGCGCCCAGGCCGCGATGCCGAAGCCGGCAATGAAGAAAGCGATGCGGGTCGACATTTGCTCCAGCCGCCCGGGAACCACGGGCGCTGAGGTGGGGATGGCAGTCATGAAAAATCCTTGGTTTTGCGTTCAACGAACGATGTCCGGCGCGACATCCTTGCATATCAGGCCTTGGTGTGCGAGCCAGGTTCCGCTGGGATTCGGGCTGCCTTGAATTTTATTTTTACAAGCTGGAACGCTGGAGCAGGTTGCAACCACATAGGTCGTAACGAGTTTGTAGGAGGCGGTCTGGAAGGTGCGTAATCCCTGCGAGAGCAGTTGAACCCCAGGGTTCTCGCGGCGGATTACCACCTTCCAGGCCGCTTCTGAAAACGCGTCAAGCGGGTGGTGTGCAACGCCGGGATCCCACACAATCGAGCAACTCTTTTTTGCGATCACGCATGCCTCGGTGGATAACCTCATGACCCTGTTCTACGACGCTCGCGGCAATATCTATGGCGTGGCCAGCCCGGCTTTATTGCGCCGCAAGGGCATCGATGTACCCGAGAGTGCTGAGCATGCCGCGGTTGCTCGTAACGCCTGGGCAGCGTCGGCAATCGCCTCGGAATGCAGTTGGGGCTCGGTGCCGCACCCGGCTGGTGGCAAGGCCCACCGTTCTGATGGCCTGCTGGTGGGGCCGTTCCAGGACGCGCCGCCGTTCGATCTGCTGATCGTAAACACCGACGGTTCCCTGGCCGAGCGCAGCGGTAATGGCTTGACGATTTTCGCCCAGGCTCTCACCGACCAGGGCCTGATGACCGAGGCTTGTGAGTTGCGGGTCCATCACGACAAATCGGATGCGCAATCGCCGGTCGCCACTCGGGTGGAACCCACCGTTCGTGACGATGTTGCAGGGTTCTGGCTTGAGCTGGGGGTACCTGCCTTTGGGCCTGCGGCGGTGGGCGCGCAGGGGGTTGGTCAGGTATTTCTGGAGGGGACTGAACTGAGCCATGTCACCGAGCTGGCGGCGATCAGCCCACAGTGGGCCGCCAGTCAATTCGTGCGGGTGGGCAACCCCCATTGTGTGACGCTGGTCCAGCAGGTATCGGCGTTGCCGGACAACGCACGAATGCTGCTGCCAAAGCTGTTCGAGCCCTTGAAGGCGATCGCCTTCGCGCCCCCTGCGGGCGGCGGCCAGCCTTGTGGGGCGGGGGTCAACTTGCAATGGGCGGCGCGCCAGCCTGGCAACCAGGTCATAGCGCGGGTGTTCGAGCGCGGTGCAGGGCCGACCGCGTCTTCCGGCACCAGTGCCAGCGCCGTCGCCTGCGCGGCCTGGCGTGCGGGCTGGGTCGAGAGCGGCGAAGTTGCAGTGGTGATGCCGGGTGGCGTTGCGCCGGTACGCTTGCACACCCAGGGCGAGGCGCTGCTCGGCGTCAGTCTGTTCGGGACCGCACGGCTGCAGGCCTGAGGTTTTTTAACGGCTGACGCTGTGATTCAGTGTCGGCTGTTTCTTTGTCAGTTAGTAGTTATTAAGAAGGTTAATGTAGGGCATTTCTTATTGTTAAGAAGTGGCACATTGACTCGTTTAATTATTTTTTAAAAGACACTTCCAACTTCGTTGTACGAATCTTCTTTTTTATTTTAAAACAGCCGATTTTCGCCCGTAATCGCTAAGCTTTGAGGCGTTCAAGGGCTTTTTCTCGGCAGCTTATTTGCACACTTAACGAGGCAAAGCATTCTTGCGCGCTCATTAATTTACGGCGGGTAACAACGGATGGTTAACGCGTTTGTTTCGTCACGTTTCAAACTGATTATTCCCGGCATGGATACCGACTTTCAGGTGCTGGCATTCAACGGCCGCGAGCGCCTTGACCAGCCCTTTTTCATCCAGGTGCAGGTGGTGAGTGAAAATCCTTCCCTTGACCTTGAGAGGTTGCTCCATCAACCCGCCTACCTGGATTTCGGAATGGGCGAAGGGCTGCATGGCCAGGTTTACGCAATCGGCCGGGACGACCCTGGCCGGCGCATTACGCTCTACCACCTGACCCTGGCACCCCGCCTGGCCTACCTTGCACACCGGCGCGACCAGCGGATCTTCCAGCAACGCAGCGTGCCGCAGATTGTCGCGGCGGTGCTTGAGCGGCATGGCATCCTGGCGGACGCCTACGCATTCGAGCTTGGTCCCGTGGTGTATCCGCCACGCACGTTCTGTGTGCAGTATGCGGAGAGCGACCTGCACTTCATCCAGCGACTGTGTGAAGAGGAGGGCATTCATTACCATTTTCGCCACAGCGCGGATGCTCATCTGCTGGTGTTCGGTGATGACCAGACGGTGTTTCGCCGTTTGCCCCAGCAACGCTATTGCCCTGCTGGCGGGCCGCTAGCCGCTACGCAGGTGGTCCAGCGTTTTGATGTGCGCCTGGCCACACGCACCCAGAAGACGGTGCGCCGCGATCACGACTTCGAACATCCTTCATTGCAACTGCACGACTGCGCCGGCTCGGCTCCGGCGCAACCTCTCGAGGACTATCGCTACCCAGCGGGATTCACTGGTCATGCCCGGGGCAAACGGTTGGCGCGGCGGGGGTTGGAGCGTCACCAGCGCGACCGTCTTCGGGCGTTGGGCCGCAGTGATCAACCGGCGCTGCGCAGTGGGCATTTCCTTGAACTACATGATCACCCCGATACGTCCTGCAATGACTTGTGGCTGATCACTTCAGTGCGTCATGAAGGTTATCAGCCGCAGGTGCTGGAGGAGGTAGCGCCCACCACTGATGTATTCCAGGGGTATCGCAATCGCTTCACCGCGACGCCTTGGCAAGCGGTGCATCGACCGCCCCTCAAACATCCCAAGCCGACCATCAATGGCAGCCAGACCGCAACCGTGACCGGGCCGCCGGGGGAAGACGTGCATTGTGACGCCTATGGTCGGGTGAGGGTGCGCTTCCACTGGGACCGCCTGGACAAGGCGGATGATAAAAGCAGTTGCTGGGTTCGGGTTGCGTCCGGATGGGCCGGTGACGGGTTCGGTGCAACGATGATCCCGCGCGTGGGCATGGAAGTGCTGGTGACCTTCCTTGAAGGGGACCCGGACCAGCCGTTGATCAACGGTTGTCTGCCCAATGCGTCGCACCGGCCCGCATACCCGTTGCCGCAGCACAAGACCCGCAGTGTCTTGCGCACCCGCAGTACGCTGGGGGGCGAGGGCGCCAACGAGTTGTACCTGGAGGATCGTCGTGGCAAGGAACTCATTTATCTTCGTGCGCAACGGGACCTGGAGCAGCAGGTCGGCCATGACAGTCGGTTGGAAGTGGCGGGGGAGCGACGGGAGGTCATTCGCGGATTGAGCACTGCTCATCTGGAAAGCGAAGAACATCGTCATATCACCGGCGATCGCAAGATCGAGCTCAAGGCGAACGACTACCTCGATGTACAACACGACAGCCGGACCCATGTGGGGCAAACCCTGATCCTTGAGGCCGGGCAGCAGTTTCATCTCAAGTCCGGTGCCACCCTGGTGATCGACGCCGGGGCGCAACTGAGCCTCAAGGCGGGTGGCGAGCATCTGGTCATCCAGGCCGGCGGCATCTTCAGCAGTCGCCCCATTACCCTGGGTGGGGCACCGCCCGTCACCCTGGCGGCGAATGCCTCGGCAGCGGTCGACACACCCAGGATCTCCGTGGTGCAAGGCAGCCTCATGAACTTGGCCAGGCAATTGGGGGCGGATTACTGCCCGGTGTGCGAGCGCTGCCGCGAAGGTCAGTGTGAACTGCCAGGGAGGGCCGCTTGATGCCAAGCATGCCAGGCCAGTGGATGGAACAGCAGCAACAGAGGGGACGGTGCCTGTGTTTGATCCTTGAAGGGCAGAACGACGCGCGCACGCCGCTGCTGGAGGTTCGCGACTTGCCGGCGTACAGCAGCGTCTATGCCCAGACCGCCGTGGCGGAGTTGGCGGCAGAAGGCCCGGTGATCGTGCTGCTGGGCCAACTGAGCGAACCCGTCTTGCTTGGCCTCTTGCAACAACCCGAGACGAACTGGGGCTGGCTGGGCAGTTTGCCCAGCGAAGACCTGACGGCAGTGACCCGACACTGGCGTGACAGGCTGCTGGTGGGCCAGGAAGGCGCGCAATCGCTGTACCGTTTCCACGACAACCGTACCCTGGCGCGTGCGCTGGCCCATCTGGGCCAGGACCGCTGGCCGGTATTTCTCGGGCCGTTGATCAGCGTGTGCTATTGGCACGAAAGCCACTGGCACACGGCTGACAACCGGGCTCCCGGCGAGTATCCGGTGCCGGATCCCACGCCCTGGCTGGATACGCCCAACCCAAACGCAGCGGCCATCCTGCACGCCAATATCCTGCGTTACCTGTTGACGGAGCACAGTGAGGACCTGGCGACATTGGTGGAATTCCAGGACCCGCGAATCTGGCTGGCACAGGTACTGGAGCAGGCGCGTGCCTGGCAGTGGCAGGGGCCGGAGCAGCTGGAGTTTCTGGTGGTGCGAAGACTGGAGGAGGCGACTCGGAACAGTGTTTTGCAGTGGCAGCCGAGGGTCGGGGAAGCGCCTGGGCAGCACTTTGAGCGGGTAGTGGAACAGTGGCGATTGATGGGGAGAAAGCATGAGTAGGCGAAGGTGGGGAGTGTTGATGGTGCTGGGGGTAGTCGGGCTGACGGGGTGTGGGGGGCGACCGGTGGATCGATTTACGTTGGAGGTGGATTTGCCGGCGGAATTTGAACTTAAAACTGCCGCAAATTATCTGCCCGCTACCGGTGAGACCTGTACGTTGCCGCGACGTCGGGGTAAGCGACCGGAGCGGAAAGTGTTTTTCACGGATTTCAACGCTGCGGCGAGCAGGGTGAGCTATGAACTGCCGCTGAGTGAAAAAATCGAGGGCTGCCCTTCGGTACTGAGAAGCCTGGAGTTTGAGTTTTATGCGAAGTGGGGCAAACGTGATACGGACGTGGGTGGGAGTTTTGCCGCTTTCTCCATACGCGACCCCTCGGACGCAGATGTACGAGGCATGCCAGAAACGGGTGTTCAGGAGTTACATAAGCAATGTCAGTGGTTATTCCGCACTGCGGGGCCACAGCACGTGATCGTCAAGGTTCTTAAATGCAGTTCATCAGGTGCAGCAGTCCCGTTATCCAGACCTGTGCAACGAGATCAGCTACCAGGGAAAACGCTCAGGATGGTGCTGACGATGACCGATAAGGAAGAACCCTATTTTGATAACAACTGGATCATTGTTCCCGGTGGATGGAAGCGTTGTAGAGGCAAGGATTTTGAAGATCTGGATGCGTTTTGCAACGGCAATACCACTGACTTCAAACCAATAAAAATGCCGGACGGTCGCATTTGCGATGTCTACCCATCCTGCAAGTAAGCAAGGAGAAGCTCATGAAGATGGATGCACGGAAGCAGGCTTTTTTCAGTGACAACAAGCCGGCTTGCTCATTGCGGGGGCATTGGGTGAGTTTTTGTCTGGTCGATGAACTCGGCGTTGGGGCGGCGTACGGTGGACTGCCTTACACGGTCCACGACAGCGCAGGACAACAATACAAGGGCAGGCTGAATGGAGAGGGCTTTGCCAGGTTAGCCAATATTTACTGTGGTCCTGTAATCCTCGTTTTTGACGATCCGTATTTAGGAACAGAACGGTTGTATCAGAGGCTGATGTCGCGCCAGAGTTATAAACTTCCAATCACCGAGCTTCAGATTCGTGCTGAGCAAACCCGATTTTCTGCCTCGGATGGTCGGCGCACTGAAAGCAACCCCGCCCAGTTAAAAGCTGACCGTTTTTATCAGGTTGAAGTCCGTGATCTGGTTCGCCATGTCGCCCACTTGCCTCCGATTGCCCAGCGCACTCATCAACCTCGACGACACGCATTGAAAATGCTCGCCGACCTAGGATTTGGGCCGCCCCAATCGACGCTGGTGGGGATCGTGTTGTTTCCCAACCACCATACCGCGCTGGAAGTTCGGCCGCTGCGAGCCTTGCGCCCGTTGTTTTCCAGCGAAGACAGCTTTTGTGCCTTGAACCTCTATCAATTGGCATTGATGGCAACCTTGAGCTACTGCAGTTTCGGGCAAGAACCCGCTCGAGCACCTACTGAGGAGGTTCGATTTCCTTTCGATCCGAGTGTCGGCCATCTATTCGCTGAAAAACTCTCGGGTTTCCACGAGGCATGGCGGGTTGACGCCGAGCAGCAGCAGCGCTTCTATCCCGTCTATGAAGACGTCCCTTACTCCCGACGATTCGAGATCCTGCCCTTCGATCCTGAGTTGTACCCTCAGAACCATCCTGAGCGGGCAGAAGAACAAGAACATCCTGCGCGTTTGCATTTTTTCGACGACGAAAAATTCGGCACTGATACCCAGGCGTTCATCACTCATCACGAAGAGGTGATTCTGATTGCGGTGCGCGGAACGGCCAGCGCTGCTGACGGGTTACGGGACGCTAATGCTCATCAAGTGGTTTTTTTGGAGGGCGTTGGCAAGGTGCACGAAGGTTTCTATCAAGCCTATCAGGCAATGCGCAACTTCATACTCAGCTACCTCAGACAATTTCACACCAACCAACGAATAATCATCTGCGGCCACAGCCTGGGCGGTGCAATTGCCTTGCTCTTGGCAGAAGGCCTGCGTCGGTCGCCGGAGGGCAACTACAACATCCTCCTCTACACCTACGGCGCCCCCCGCGCTGCCGATTCCGAATTCACCGCAGGCGCCTCAACCCTGGTCCACCACCGCATCGTCAATCACAACGACCCCGTCCCCAGCGTCCCCGCGCCGTGGATGAACACCACCGCCAAGCTCTGGGTCCCAGGCGCCGTCACGCTGTTCAGCGCACCCGCGCCGGGTGGATTGCTGTTCGCCGCCGGCCTGGTACGTTTCGGTGGCAACCCCTACGAGCACCATGGCGAACAACACCATTTCATGCCGATCACGCTCCCGGACGGCACCCATTCTTCGGTGTTGTGGCAACCCGGCTGCGAGTCGATCCAGGAGGCCGGTTGCAACCGGGCTTTGCAATTGCACGGTGACATGCCTGAGCGTGACAACCTGCTCAAACAGCTGTTCCAGGCCAACCAGCACTTTATGACCGCCAGCTACATCCCGGCCGCCTGGGCAACACTCCGGCGCTGGCAGCAAACCCAGGAAAGCAACGGCCCCTTGGTAACGCCGAGGGAATTCGAACTGCTCGACCACGCACTCGAGACCATGCGCCATCAATTGCGCAACAAGCGCCGGGAGCTGGCCCGTCTAAGGGCCGCCAACGACCGGGGTTATGAGCACAACGAAGCCTTGAACGCCGAAATCGACCGTTTGCACACCAGTCGCGAACGCCTTGCAACTCTGCGTTGGCGCCGTCTGGAAGCCCGTGATGTTTATGGCAGTCACGCCCACGGCGCCCACTTGGCATCGAGCCTCAAGCGCTGGTTCAGCCACCGTGAAAATCGCGAGCTGTCGCAGGTCGCCCGTATCCCTCCCGCTCTGGATAACGACAGGGGGAGGGCGCATACGCTGGATATCGACTCGATCGTCTGACCGAGCTTCTACGCAAACTCCACCTGGGCTGGCCAGCGCGTCATCAACACCTTGCCGTTACGGATTGAGTACAGCGGCAGGCCCTGGCTGCGGATGACCTCGTAGTCGCTGTCCGCCGAGAGGATCAACAGGTTGGCCGGGCGTCCCGGTTCCAGGCCGTAGCGATCACCCAGGGCCAGCGCCTTGGCGCTGTTGTCGGTGACCAGGTCGAGGGCGCTTTGCAGGTTGCGATAGCCAAGCATGTGGCAGATGTGCAAACCGGCTTCGAGCACCCGCAGGATGTTGCCGTTGCCCAAGGGGTACCAGGGATCGACGATGGAGTCCTGACCGAAGCACACATTCATGCCGGCTTCGAGCAGTTCGTTGACGCGAGTGACACCTCGGCGTTTCGGGAAACTGTCGAAGCGACCTTGCAGGTGAATGCTCTCGGTGGGGCAGGAGACGAAGCTGATACCGGAATGCCCCAACAGGCGAAACAGCTTGGCGCAGTAGGCATTGTCGTAGGAGCCCATGGCCGTGGTGTGGCTGGCGGTGACGCGGGCGCCCATGTCGCGGCTGCGGGCTTCTTCGGCCAGCACTTCGAGGAAGCGCGAGTGCGGGTCGTCGGTTTCGTCGCAGTGCACATCCACCAGGCAGCCGGTGCGTTCCGCCAAGTCCATCAGGAACTTCACCGAACTCACGCCCTGGTCGCGGGTGTATTCAAAGTGGGGGATGCCGCCGATCACATCGGCGCCCAGGCGGATGGCCTCTTCCATCAGTTCACGGCCGTTGCGGTACGACTCGATGCCTTCCTGGGGGAACGCGACGATCTGCAGGTCAATCAGGTGCGCGCTTTCCTCGCGCACTTCCAGCATGGCCTTGAGCGCGGTGAGGTCCGGGTCGGTGACGTCAACGTGGGTGCGCACATGCTGGATACCGTGGGCGGCCAGGGCCTGTATCGTCTTCTTGGCACGGGTCTTGGTGTCTTCCTGGGTGATGGTGGCCTTGCGCTCACCCCAGCACTCGATGCCTTCGAACAGGGTGCCGCTCATGTTCCAGCGCGGTTCGCCAGCGGTCAGCGTGGCGTCGAGGTGAATATGTGGTTCGACGAAGGGCGGGATCACCAGATTGCCGGCGGCATCCAGGTCTCCCGCGCCCAAGGCCGGTACTGTCGATTGCGCGGTGATACTGGCGATCCGGCCATGTTCCAGGTGCAGATCATGCAGGCCTTCACGGTTGCGCAGGCGGGCGTTGATGATGTGCATGGGCAAGTTCCTCTTGGCTAAAACAATCAGGCAGACAGTCGCCAGATCATCAGCGCAATGCCGATGTCCAGGCGATCATATGAATTATCCAGCGTCAGCCCGCACAGGGCTTCGATGCGCTGGACACGGTGTGTCAGGGTGTTGCGGTGCACGCCCAGCCGCTGGGCGGCGGCCACAAGGTTACCATTCTCGTGAAACCAGGCTTCCAGGCTCGGCATCAGGTTGGGGCTATGCTGCGCGTCGTGGCGCAGCAAGGGGCCGAGGCGTTCATTGAGGAATTGATCGAGCAAGGCGCGATCACGTACGCCACTGAGCAGTTTGAGTACACCCAATTCGTCGTACACGCACAGCCCGGCGCGCTCGCTGAAACGCCGCGCGGCCGCCAGTGCCTGGCGTGCTTCATCCTGCGCCTGGGCCAGGCGCGCCGGTGGGTGCGCGGCGGCGCTGAGGCCGATAAACAGTTTGAGCGGCGCCAGGCGCAGGTTCAACGGGTTGAGCCAGTTGACCAGTAGCTGGCGGTTGGCCAAGGCGGCGACAGCATCCGGGGCCGGCAGCAGCAACGTCCATTGGCCTGCCCGCCCAAGTACTGGCAACCCCGCCGACACCTGACGCAAGCGCCGGTTGATAGCGTCATGTTGCCGGGCCAGTTGCGTCTCGACCGACGCCGCGTTGCCTTGGGCAAACAGCAACTCACTGCCTTCCAACTGCAGTTGCACCACCTGCCAATGCCCAGCCAGTGACAGGCCCAATTGCATGCCTCGATGCAGCAGCAAATCCAACGATTGGTAGTCGCCGGTCAGCAAACGCTCCAGCACATCGTGCCGCGAGCGACCCAACTGCTCGGACTGGATCAGCGCCGAGCCAATGGCCTGGGTCACCAGCACCATTTTCAGCAAGTACGGCTGTTCGATCAGCGGCATGCCGGCGGCTTCGGCGGCCTCCAGCAAGCGTTGGGGAATCGCCTGGATGTACGCCGGCCCCGTGAGGATCACCAACCCGGCCACCTGACGCTCGCAGGCTTCCTCCAGCAGTTGCATCAAGTTGCCTTCGTCGCGCGGGTGGTTGATCCCGGTGACGAACACCAGCTCGCCGCCCAATACCCACTCGGCAATCCCGCTGTTTTCCGCCACGTAGGGCCAGCGCACGCCGTTCTCCAGGCCTGCCGCGCCGGCGCGCAGGCGCATGGATTCCAGGCCCGGCAGGGCCAGCACATCGGCGATGGTCAGGCTCATGCCTGGACGTCAGCCAAGGGAGCCCGCACGCGTAGCACGGCGGTGAGCGCGATGTAGGTCAGCGACGCGGCAACGATGCCCACCAACGGCGCGACCCAGGGCGAGTTGAACGCCAGCACCGTGCCCACCGCATAGGCCAGCAGCCCTGGCCAGTTGAATGCTGGCAGGCGTGTATCGGCCAGGCGTGGATAGTGGCCGCGATAGCGGTAGAAGAAGTCCGCCATGATTACCCCGCCAATCGGCGGGATCACCGTGCCGAGCAGAATCAGGTACGGCACCAGCATGTCGTACATACCCAGCAACGCCAGCAGGGTGCCGATCACCGCACCGGCCAGGGTTACGGTCTTGCGGCGTTGGGTGCGCAGCAGGTTGCAGCCGGCCACGGCGAAGTTGTAGATGGTGTTGTCCTGGGTGCTCCAGATATTGAGCAGCAACATGGCCATCGCCGCCATGGCAAAGCCTTGCAGCAGCAACACTTCGACCACGTCCGGTTGTTGATAGACGATGGCGCCGTAGGCGCCGATCAGCACCATCAAGCCATTGCCGACAAAAAAACCGATCAGGCTGGCCAGCACCGCCACCCTGGCCGAGCGCGAAAAGCGCGTCCAGTTGGTGGCCTGGGTCGCGCCGCTGACAAAGGTGCCGAACACCAGGGTGATGGCCGTGGACAAGTCCAACTCGCCGGTGGGCACCACCGCCAGCAGCCCATCCAGGCCGCCGACTTTCACCGTAGCTACCCACATCGACAGAAACAGCAGGATGCCCATGGCCGGCACTGCGATGTAGGACAGGATCTCCAGCCCGCGATAACCAATGTACGCCGTGGCACAGAACACCAGGCCAAACACCACCATCAACGCCAGCACGCTGCCCTGGCTCAATTCGAAATACTTGCCCAGCACGACCGCGGCGGTGGCCGTGCCCCAGGCATACCAGCCGATCTGGGTGAAGCCAAGGATCAAATCGCTGAGCTTGCTGCCCATTTCGCCAAAGCAGAAACGCCCCATCAACACCGAGTTCAGCCCGCTCTTGAACGCGATGTAACCCAGGCCTGCGGCGTAGATACCCAACAGCAGGTTACCCAGGGCCACGACGCCGAGCATGTCGGTGAAACTGAACGCCACCCCCAGCTTGCCGCCGGCAAACATGGTCGCGGTAAAAAACGTAAAGCCCAACAGCACCATGGCGGTCGACGCCAGGCCTTTGCGCGCATGCATCGGGACTTCGCTAAGGGGGTAATCGTTGCCCGGTTCTTGCTGCGTCATGTGCCTTGCTCCCTGAATGAGTGACGCAGGCCTACTGCACCGTGCGTGCCAAGCCGGCAGCAGTGGCGAGCGCACGATGGGTGCTGTGCACTGTGCACAGTATTTATAGTCAAACAGGGGGGGAATGCCGCAAGGAATGGTCGCCGTGCCCAATCGGGCACGAAAGCGGTGCGACAGTGATACAAATTGGATCAGTCGAACAGCGTGTGGGTGGTCTCGCCGCGATGGAAGGCAAAGGCCGCCTCCAGATCACTTTCGATGGTGCGCCCGCGGGACAGCGGCGGCAGCTCGTCCAGGCGGAAAAAACCCACCTCGGTGGTCTCGAAGCCTGCCATCGGTGCCGACTGATCCACTGGCTCGCACAGGAAGTACAGCTTGTAGAAGTCCCGCACGTCCGGGCGATACAAGCCCTTGGCCTTGTGCGTGACGCTGTACAACGCCCGCGCCGTCACCGTCAGCCCCGCTTCCTCGCGAATTTCCTTGACGATGTTTTCCGCCGCCGACAAACCGATATCGGCATAACCGCCTGGCAACGCCCAGCAGCCATCGGTCAGCTCGCGCACCAGCAGAATTCGGTCGCCCTCAATCACCGCGCCGCGCACGTCGATCATCGGCGTCGAGTAACGCTGGGCAAAGTCGCTGACCAACCCAGCGATACGCTCCAGGGGCACATTGCCCAGTTGCGCAAGCATGCTGTGGGCGATCTCGGCAATTTCCTCCAGGCGTTCACGCTCGAAATCATCGGTGCAGAAGTGCAGGCCCGTGGAGGCCAATGCCTGCAAGCGTTTGGCCTGGGCCAGCCAGGTGTTTTCCATGGGTTACTCCTGCAAGTGCTTGGTCATGTACACCCGGCGCAGTCCGTTTGCTTCGGCGCGGTGGGTCTCGACATAGCCACGCCGGGTGTACAGCGTGATGTTCTCGGTCATGGCCTCGTTGGTGTACAGGCGGATGGCGGCGAAGCCTGCATCGAGCGCCTGTTGTTCGGCGAAGTCCATCAGCCATCGTCCGAAACCCAGGCCCTGGGCCTCCGGGGCGACGGCCAGGTTATCCAGCAACAGCGCGCTGTCGGTAGGTAGCAGGATAATGAACCCCTGAACCCGTCCGGCATTCTCCAGCACATGCACGCCACCGGCTTGCACCAACTGGGGATAGTCCTCCAGCATCGGCCCGGGCTTGCGGCCGATCCGCGCGATATACGGAGAGTAGGCTGTCTGGACGATGGCCTCGATAGCAGCAACATCATGACTGGTAGCGGGGCGCATCATTGCAGCGAACTCCTCTGGAAAATCGATCAGTTTGCTGGCGCTTCGAAGATGCCTTCTATAGGCCGCCCGAACACCTTGGCGATCTTGAACGCCAAGGGCAAGCTCGGATCGTAGCGGCCTGTCTCGATGGCGTTGACGGTCTGGCGCGACACACCCAGGCGCTCGGCGAGGTCAGCCTGAGACCATCCCAGTTCCGAACGCAACTGGCGCATCAGGTTATTCATTGGTAGCGCCTTGTGCCGATAATCGTGGCTACACACCAGACGCCGCCCATGATCGGCCACACCATAAAGGCCGACAGACGCGGAAAGCCAGCAGTTTCAAGGAAGCCGTAGCTGAAGGTCGTCAGCGCCGTGCACACGAAGGCCACGGCCAGTGCGTCCAACTGAATCTTGCGACCCATTTCATCCATGGCGTTCAGCCGACGGATGATCGTAATCGCCATCGCGATCATCGGAATGACGGGCAGCAAAGCCAGGGCAATTTTGGCGGCGCCGTCGGGCATGGACGACACGTAGGTGCTGGAAACTACGACGCACACAAAATACGCCAGCATTGTCACCGCGAATTCCACCAGGAAGCGTTTAACCGACATGACCATCTCCGTGAGTAAAGGGTGCTTTACATTAGGTACAGGCTGTTGCGGTGTCAACGGTGCTTTACATTGATGAATGGCATGCACAAAAAAACCACCGCGAGGGTGGTTTTTTCATCGCGCCGGCTTACTCGCCGCGATAGATGCAACCGCTGGTGCAGGTCTCGTGGATACGAATCGCACTGAGCTCAGGCAGCAGGGGTTTCAACTCATTCCAGATCCACTTGGCCAGTACTTCGCTGGTGGGGTTTTCCAGGCCGGGGATGTCATTGAGGTAGTTGTGGTCGAGGCGTTCGTAGAGCGGCTTGAAAATCGCCTTGATCTCCGAGAAGTCGCGAATCCAGCCGGTATGGGGATCCAGGTCGCCGCTGAGGTGGATCGCCACCTTGAACGAATGCCCATGCAGGCGCCCGCATTTGTGGCCTTCCGGTACGTGGGGCAGGCGGTGGGCGGATTCGAAAGTAAACTCTTTGAAGATTTCCACGGTATTTTCAGCTCGGTCAGGTATCTGGCAGCCGGCGAGTTTAACAGCTTGATCCCTCGCCGCGCATACCGTCCCTCTGTCGACGTTGGCTTGTTGGCGAAATATGGATTGCATATGGCGAGGGCGCTTGCTCCCGTCAGCGGCCTGACGGCCGGCCGCTATCTGACTGTTACTCCGCGATTCAAATGTGGGAGGGGGCTTGCCCGCGAAGGCGGCCTGACAGCCGACCAGGATGTTGGATCAGACCGAGTACATATCCGTTATTCAGGTAACGGCTGCTATTGGTTCCGCTCTTACAGCGGGTCACTTTTGGAAAAGAAAAGAGCCCCAAAAGTAACCAGAAGGGCTCTTGCCCCAACACTCGGCACCTCGCTTAGGCTCGGTGTGCCCGTAATCCGACAGAGATTGGGGGGGCCGCCGCCACGCGCCATCCATGGCGCGGGGCGGCTAAACCGGCATCCCTGCCGGTTTACCCCCCAAATCCCTGTCGAATTCCGGCCAGCGTGTTTGACGGGGCGCCTAAGATCAAAAGCAAGATCAAGAGCGGCTCGCTTTGCATCGTGGTTAGCGATGGGAGGCCCGCGTCTACAGGACCTGTAGTCTCTCGCCCAATCTGCCGTTATCCGCCAGCTCCAGAAACTCATCGCCCAGCCTTCGGCTCTCGCTCATCGCGGTCTGCCAGTACTTGTTGCGGCTCGCGTCGTCGCCCATGAAGCGCTTGAAGTCACTACGGTCCGGCAGTTTGCCGTGGGGCAGGCGGGCCAGGTAGTCCCTGGAGGGGGCCAGCAGCAACACATCCTGCAAGCCTTGCTGGTTACTGCGCCGCCACGGCAGGCCCTTGTCGAACCAGCCGGGGATGATCCGGTCGGTGAAGTGCGGGTACAGCACGATGTCATCGCCGTGGTAGGGCAGGTCGAGGTGGTAGTCCAGCAGGCCGCCGTCGCGGTAGGTGCCGGCGCCGGCGCCCGGCAGGTCGCGTACGCCTTGCATCACCATGGGGATCGACCCCGAGGCCAGCAGGGCCTGGCGCAGGTTGCCCAGCTCCAGGGGCAGGAAGCGCGAGGGGAAGTCTTTCAGCGGATGCACCGGCGGCGCCTGGCGCGGGTCGTGGATGATCAGCCGTTCGAAGTGCCGTGACAGTCGCGCGCGGCCGCGCAGGTTATCGGCAATCACCGACGACAGGCCCAGCCCGAGCCGCCCGCGATGGTCGTCGGCCAGCAGGCCGTGGCTCTTGACCACCATGACGTTCAGGCGGTAATCCGGGTTGTCCAGCACCCGCGCATCGCGGCCGGCGAGCAAGTCGTCGAGCATGCGCTGGCAGCTCTGGGTGACTTCGGCCATGGTCACGCCTTTGGCAAAACGCTGTTCGTTATACAGGCGGCCCAGGTCCAGCAAGCCTTGCACCGGGTCGGGCAGGCAGGCGCTGGCAAACCGCCAGGAGCCAATCGAGGCTCCGATCAGCGCACGTTCCCGTGGTGCGCGGGGCAGCCAGTCGCCGAACAGCGCCAGGTCCAGGCCCTGGATGCCGAGTGCCTTCGGGCCGCCGGCCGCGCCGGGCAGGATGCCCACCTCGGCAGGCGTGAGGCCTTGTTCACGAATGCGCGCAAACGCGCGTTTGCCGGCCTTGAGGGTCAGGGCTGGAAACTTGATGTGGATGGCTGTCATACCGGTCTCTGTCCGAGCGAGCGGGGCATTATAGAAAATCTCGTGGAATGTGGGGCAAAGGCCTGGGTGAGAATTGCCATGGTGGCAATTCAGTTTCAGTTAAGTTGCAGGGCGTACGGTGGCCGGCGTAGGAAAACACCCTGTAACGGAGACTTATCATGAAGCGCCTCACCGCGCTGGCCGCCGCCGGTATCATCGCCCTCACGGCGACCCAGGCCCGAGCCGTGGACCCCGACAAACCACTGAAAGTGCCGGCCACTGTTACTATTGTCGCTTTCGATCAACTGGAAGCCACGGCCCTGGCCCTGCATCCCGGTTCGACATTGCTGGACACCGACCTGGACGAGGCCTACGGCAAGTACGTGTATGAGGTCGAGTTGGAAGATGCCCACGGCATCGAATGGGACGTTGAATTGGACGCGCTCACCGGGCAGGTCCTCAAGAACCATCAGGATACGTAATGAAGGTAAATTTACGCGTCGGCAGTCGAGTGGCGCTGGTGCTCATGGCATTCTGCTCCAGCCTGGCGGCCCGCGACCTCAATCAGGATGAAGCCTTGGCGCTGCGCCAGCAGGGGGTGATCCTGCCGCTTGAGCAACTGTTGCAGCAGGCCATGGCGCGTTACCCCGGCTCGCGCCTGCTGGAGGCCGAGCTGGAGAAGAAACACGGCCAATATGCCTATGAAGTGGAACTGGTAACCACCGAAGGTGTGGTGCGCGAGATCAAGCTGGACGCGCGTACCGGTGTGCTGATCAAAGACGAGGAAGACTGATGCGCCTGCTGCTGGTGGAAGACAACGTACCCTTGGCCGATGAATTATTGGCCGGCCTGCAGCGCCAGGGCTATGCCGTCGATTGGCTGGCCGATGGGCGCGATGCGGTGTACCAGGGCCGCAGCGAGCCCTACGACCTGATCATCCTCGACCTCGGCTTGCCTGGGCTGCCAGGGCTTGAGGTGCTGGCGCAATGGCGTGCCGCCGCATTGGTCGTTCCGGTGCTGATCCTTACCGCCCGCGATTCCTGGGCCGAGCGCATCGAAGGACTCAAGGCCGGTGCCGACGATTACCTGGCCAAACCCTTTCACCCCGAAGAGCTGCACTTGCGCATCCAGGCGTTGTTGCGCCGTTCCCACGGCCAAGCCAACCAGCCGACGTTGCAAGCGGCCGGCCTGCATCTGGACGAAGGTCGCCAATGCGTGCTGCGTGACGGCGATGAGATCCAGCTGACTGCCGCCGAATTTCGCCTGTTGCGCTATTTCATGCTGCACCCCGAACAGATCCTGTCGAAAAGCCACCTGGCCGAGCACCTCTACGACGGCGAGACCGAACGCGACTCCAATGTGCTGGAAGTGCACGTCAACCATCTGCGCCGCAAGTTGGGCCGCAGCGTGATCGAGACCCGGCGCGGCCAGGGTTACCGGTTTGGCGCCAGCCCTGCATGAGGTCGATCCAGCGGCGCTTGAGCCTGGGGCTGATCAGCGTGATGGTGATCGTCGGTGTGGTGTTGGCCCAGACCAGCCTGTGGTTGTTCGAGGCTGGCTTGCAACGCTACCTGGAAGCCGGTTTGCGCAACGACGCCGAGAACCTGCTGGTGGCGCTGGTGCGTGGGCCCAACGGCGTGCAGCTGGATGAGCAACGCCTGTCGCCAGCCTATCAACGGCCGTTTTCCGGGCATTACTTTCGCATCGATTTTGCCGATGTCCACTGGCGTTCCCGCTCATTGTGGGACCAGGAACTGCCGCGCCTGCCCGAGGCGGGGCTGAAGGGCAACCTGCAACTCGGCCCGGAAGGCCAGCAACTGCTGGTGCTGCGTGCGGACTACAAGCGGTTTGGCCAATCGATTTCCATCAGCGTGGCCCAGGACTACACCCCAGTGCGCGAGAGCTTTCGGCTGATGCGCCAGATCGGCCTGGTGCTAGGCCTGGCAGCGCTGCTGCTGGTGCTGATCCTGCAACGGGTGACCGTGCGCCGTGCCTTGCGCCCGCTGGAAACCGCGCGCAACCAGATCGCCCAGTTGCAACAGGGGCAACGCTCGCAACTCGATACCCAGGTGCCCCTGGAACTGGAGCCGCTGGTGGCGCAGATCAACCACCTGCTGGCGCACACCGAAGACAGCCTCAAGCGTTCGCGCAATGCCCTGGGCAACCTCGGCCATGCGCTCAAGACGCCTTTGGCCGTGCTGTTGAGCGCGGCATCGAGCGAGACGCTCAAGCAACATCCTGAGCTGAGCAAACTGCTGCGTGATCAGTTGGAGCAGGTACAGCAACGCCTCAACCGCGAACTCAATCGCGCCCGGCTGGCCGGGGAAACCTTGCCCGGCGCGTTGTTCGACTGTGATAAAGAACTGCCCGGCCTGCTCGCCACCCTGACCATGATCCACGGCGAGCACCTGGACCTGAGCTACCGCGCCACGCCGGGCCTGCAACTGCCCTGGGACCGCGAAGACCTATTGGAACTGCTCGGCAACCTGCTGGATAACGCCTGCAAATGGGCGGATGCCGACGTGCGCCTGAGCGTCACCGAGACGGAGCACCATTACCTGCTGGCGGTGGAGGATGACGGCCCCGGCATTCCTGAAAGCCAGCGAGCCCAGGTGTTCAGCCGTGGCGCACGGCTGGACGAGCAGATCGATGGCCATGGCCTGGGGCTGGGGATCGTGCGGGATATTGTCGAGGTGTGGGGCGGGGTGTTGCAGTTGCAGGCATCTGAACTGGGCGGCCTGAAAGTGCTGATCGAATTGCCCTGTGGGAGGGGGCTTGCCCCTGATGGCGGAAGTCCAGTCAAAAAACAGATTAGCTGATACACCGCAATCGGGGGCAAGCCCCCTCCCACATTGGATCACCTTGCGTTTTCAGACGCGGAACTGATCCATCAACCCCTGCTGCTGATTCGCCAGGCTGTTCAATGCCTGGCTGACCCGCGCCGATTCATTGGCCTGTTCCGACAGCGACTCGGTCACATCGCGAATGGTCGCCACGTTGCTGTTGATCTCCTCGGCCACTGCGCTTTGCTCTTCAGCGGCGCTGGCGATCTGCAGGTTCATGTCGCTGATCACCGTCACCGCATCGCCGATCTGGCGCAGGGCGGTCACCGCCTGTCCTACCTGTTCGACGCTGCCCTGGGCCTGGCGATAGCTGTTGCCCATGGCGCCAACCACGTCGGTGGTGCCGCTTTGCAGGTGCTCGATGACCAAACGGGTTTCTTCCACCGATTCCTGGGTCCGTCGCGCCAGGTTGCGCACTTCATCGGCCACCACCGCAAAGCCACGTCCGGCTTCACCGGCGCGGGCCGCTTCGATAGCGGCGTTGAGCGCCAGCAGGTTGGTCTGTTCGGCGATGCCACGGATCACTTCCAGCACCGAGCCGATTTTTTCACTGTTGGCGGCCAGGCCTTCGACCTGGGTCATGGCCGTGCTCATGTCCGCCGCCAGCTCGCCGATGTTGGTGGTGGTGCGGTCGATCACCGTGAGGCCGTCGCGGGTGGCCTGGTCGGCATCGCGTGCGGCCTGGGCCGCTTGTGCCGCACTGCGGGCCACGTCCTGGGCGGTGGCGCTCATTTCGTGGGAGGCGGTGGCCACCTGGTCGACCTGGCGGTACTGCTGCTCCATGCCGGCGCTGGTTTGCGTGGCAATCGCGGCGGATTGGTCGGCGGTGCCACGGGCGTCCTGCACCGAGCGTTTGACCTCGGCGATGATCGGTTGCAGCTTGTCGAGGAAGCGATTGAACCAGCCAGCCAATTGGCCCAGCTCGTCCTGTTTGTCGTAGGCCAGGCGCCGGGTCAGGTCGCCTTCGCCGCTGGCGATGTCTTCGAGCATGTGCGCCACGCCGAGGATCGGCCGGGTCACGCTACGTGCCATCAACCACACCAGGATCAAGCCGACCACGGCGGCCAGCAGGCCCAGGCTCAGCTCCAGCAGGGTGCCCTTGGCATTGTCGGCATCCAGTCGGGTTTTCAGCGCTTCGGCGGGGGCCACCAGGACCTTCTCCGGCACATCCAGCAGCACGCCCCACGGCTTGCCGTCCGGAATCGGTGCGAACGGCGCGAGCACCTTGAGTTGGTGATCGGTGCGCAGGCTGCGAATTTGTGTACTGCCGGTCAGGGCGCTGATCAACTGCGCGCCGTTGGCGGTGTCGACCTGGTCCAGGCGCTGGCTGAGCTTGCTCGCGTCGGGGCTGTAGCCAGCGAGCAAACCGGTCGGGCTGAGGATGCTGACCTGGGTCTGGCCGTCATACAGCTTGTGGCTGGCCTGCTGGCTCACGGCCTGCAGGCTGTTGAGGTTGATGTCCACCGACAGCGAGGCGATGACTTTGCCGTTGGCCATCAACGGAAAGACAATGCTGGTCATCAGCACGTTTTGCCCGTTGATTTTGTAGAAGTAAGGTTCGATCACGCACGGCTTGAGCGTGGTGCGCGGGCAGGTGAACCAGGCGTTGGCCTTTTCGCCGCTGGGGCCGATGCTGGTGTCGGACATGTCGCTTTCCGGCAGCGACATGGAGGTCAACTGGCCAGGCGTCGGTTGCGACCAGTAGAGGGCAAAACGCCCCTTGTCGTTACTGCCCAACTCCGTCTGGCCGGCGAACAGTTCATCCTTGCCGTCCAGCGCATTGGCTTCGAACACCAGGGACAGACCGAGCAAGTCCGGGTTGGCCTGCAACGCGGCCTTGACCTGGCGGGTCAGGTCTTCGCGGGTGTCGAAGGCGTCGAGAAAGCGCTTCTCGGCCTGCTCGCGCAGGAACAGCACCTGGCGCGAAAAACCATGGCCGTACTGATAGGCGTCCATGAACTGGCGACGGATGCCCAGCGCCTGCACTTCGCCTTGGGCCTCTATGCGCGCCTGGGCGGCTTCATCCAGCATCTGCATGCTGGAGGCCTTGACCTGCTGCGAGCTCTGCGCCATGCGATACAGCGACAGACCCACCAGCAGGGTCACGATTCCCAGCAGGCACAAGCCAGCGAGCAGGGTGATTTTCCATTGAATGGAGAGCTGCCTGAGCGACATCGGTACATCCTTACCTGAAAACACAGAGAGCCTCTGTATCGGCGGTTTCAGGCTTTTCTTTATTCAAACGATCAATTTAAACCTGAAAGCGGCGCCGCTTTTTGACATGTGCGCCTGCCTGCTGCAAAGTGCGCGCCCTCTAATAAGACCTCCTTCAAGCCTGCACGCCGGCTGCCACCCAATGGCCGTCCGGGCGCGGGCATGCCTGTTTTTTATGTTTTTTGCTTGAGGTAACCATGATTAACGCAGTCATTGCCGCGGTCGGTACCATGCTGGTGCTCAGCCTGTCCCGCGTGCATGTGGTCATCGCCATCATCGTCGGCGCCCTGGTGGGCGGGCTGACCGGTGGCCTGGGGATCGAAGCCACGCTCAAGGCCTTCAATGGCGGCTTGGGCGGCGGGGCGACCGTGGCGTTGTCCTACGCCTTGCTCGGCGCTTTCGCCGTGGCGATTGCCAAATCCGGCCTGGCCCACGCGCTGGCCGACAAAGCCCTGCTGCTGGTGGACCGCCAGGAAGCCAGCGGTGGCAATCATGTGAAATGGCTGCTGATCGGCCTGCTCTGGGTAGTGGCGATTGCCTCGCAGAACATCCTGCCGATCCACATCGCGTTCATTCCATTGCTGGTGCCGCCGCTGCTGTACGTGCTGACCAAGCTGCAACTGGACCGCCGCCTCATCGCCTGCGTGATGACCTTCGGCTTAATCACGCCGTACATGTTCCTGCCGGTGGGTTTCGGCAATATCTTCCTCAACCAGATCCTGCTGGCCAACGTGGCCAAGAGCGGTGTGGACATCAGCCAGGTCAACGTCACTCACGCCATGAGCCTGCCAGCCCTGGGCATGGTCGTCGGCCTGCTGGTGGCGGTGTTCATCAGCTACCGCAAGAAACGTGTGTACGACCTGGAGAAAATTGAGCGGGTCGAGCAGGTAGCGGTGCAGTACAACCCGCTGACCCTGCTGGTGGCCGGCCTGGCGATTGCCTCGGCGTTCATCATTCAGCTGTGGCTGGACTCGATGATCATTGGCGCCCTGGCCGGGTTCCTGATCTTCTCGGTCTCGGGCATCGTGCGCTGGCGCGACACCGACGACCTGTTCACCGAAGGCATGAAGATGATGGCGATGATCGGCTTCATCATGATCGCCGCGTCGGGTTTTGCCGAAGTGCTCAAGGCCACCGGGGATGTGCGCTCGCTGGTGGAAACCTCGGCGGCCTTCATCGGCCATAGCCGTGGGGTAGGGGCGTTGCTGATGCTGCTGGTAGGGCTGCTGGTGACCATGGGCATCGGCTCGTCGTTTTCCACCGTGCCGATCCTGGCGGCGATTTTTGTGCCGCTGTGCGTGCAACTGGGTTTCAGCCCCATGGCCATCGTGTGCATCGTCGGCACGGCCGGTGCCTTGGGTGATGCCGGTTCGCCGGCCTCGGACTCGACCCTCGGTCCGACTTCCGGCTTGAACATCGACGGCCAGCACCACCATATCTGGGACACCGTGGTGCCGACCTTCCTGCACTACAACCTTCCGCTGCTGGCATTCGGCTGGCTGGCCGCGATGACCCTCTGACCGCAGCGCGCTTGTTGTGGTGAATGGGCTTGCTGTGGTGAGCGGGCTTGCTGTGGTAAATGGGCCGTTGTGGTGAGCGGGCTTGCCCCGCGTTGGGCGGCGAAGCCGCCCTAATCCAGCCACCGTGATGTATCACAAAAAACGAGGTGCCTGGATTTGGGGCGGCTGCGCCCCCCAGCGCGGGACAAGCCCGCTCACTACAGAAACTTCCTACACGGCCGTTAACCTCTCAAGTCGCCACTAATAAGAGAGAAAACCCATGCGTCTGAGCCTCAAGGCCAAAGTCCTGTCCCTCGCCGTAGTGCCGGTGTTGCTGTTTGCCGTGGTCATCAGCCTGACCACCGTGTGGATCCTGCAGGGCCAGGCGCGCAACGAAGTGGACGAAACCCGCCAGCGCCTGCTCAACGACGCCAAGGCCACCCTGCAAAGCTACGTCGAAGTGGCCATGACCACCATCAAGCCGCTCTACGACGCGGCGGCCCCCGGTGATACCGCGGCGCGCGCCGAGGTGGTCAAGCTGCTGTCCAACACCAGCTACGGCAAGGACGGCTACTTCTTCGGCTACGACTCCGAGACCATCCGCCTGTTCAAGGGCAACAGCCCCGATGGCGTGGGCAAGAGCTTCAAGGACAACCGCGACCCCAACGGCGTGTACGTCAATCGCGACCTGGTCAAGGTCGGCAAGGACGGCACCCATTACCTGCAATACAGCTCGACCCAGCCGGGCCAGACCGAACTGGTGCCCAAGATGGGCTACACCGAATACCTGCCCAAATGGGACATGGTCATCGGTACCTCGGTGAACCTGGACGGCATCGAAGCCCAGGTGGCGGTGGTCGAGGCCAAGGTCGAGAAACGCATGGAAGGCGTGCTGCTGAGCATCCTCGGCGTGGCCGTGGTGGTGCTGCTGGTGATCGCCGCCGTCGGTATGCTGCTGGCCAATACCATCCTGCGTCCGCTGCACCTGATGAAAGCCAACCTCGACGATATCGCGGCCGGCGAAGGCGACCTGACTCGCCGCCTGGTCATCACCAGCCAGGACGAGCTGGGCGATCTCGCGGGCGCGTTCAACCGGTTTGTCGGCAAGATCCATGGCCTGGTGCGCCAGATCACCGAGATGACAGGCCAACTCACCGGCCTGGTCAGCCAGGTCTCCGAGCAGGCCCAGCGCTCCGAACAGGCCATGGAACGCCAGCGCCACGAGACCGACCAGGTCGCCACGGCGATCAACCAGATGTCCTCGGCCGCCCAAGAGGTGGCGCGCAGTGCCCAGGGCGCCTCGGTCGCGGCCCAGCAGACCGACGCCGAAGGCCAGGCCGCCAAGCGCGTGGTGGACGGCAGCATCGCGCAGATCCATG
This sequence comes from Pseudomonas allii, assembly GCF_055380095.1. NCBI lineage: Bacteria > Pseudomonadati > Pseudomonadota > Gammaproteobacteria > Pseudomonadales > Pseudomonadaceae > Pseudomonas > Pseudomonas allii. Next base: position 2,195,368 of record NZ_AP039450.1, read on the forward strand.
CGCTGGTGAACGACATCCGCAGCAGCGGCGTGTCCCTCGACAGCCTGCAGCAGGACGTGGCCTCCATCGTCAGCGTGCTCAGCGTGATCCGCTCCATCGCCGAACAGACCAACTTGCTCGCGCTCAACGCCGCGATTGAAGCTGCGCGGGCCGGGGAGGCCGGGCGTGGGTTTGCGGTGGTCGCCGACGAAGTGCGCGCCCTGGCCAGCCGCACCCAGACCAGCACCCAGGAAATCCAGGGCATGATCGACCGCCTGCAAAAAGGCACCGAAGCCGCCGTGGACGCCATGCGCCGTTCCAGCGATGCCGGGGACGGCACCTCGGCCCAGGCCAACGAAGCCGGGGCGTCCCTGGACACCATGGCGCAATTGATCGGCACCATCAATTCGATGAACGCCCAGATCGCCAGCGCCGCCGAAGAGCAGACCGCCGTAGCCGAAGAAATCAACCGCAGCGTGCATCAGATTGCCGTGGCGGTGGACAGCGTGGCCGACGAGACCCAACTGGGCGCCCAGACCTCCCGCAGTCTGGCCGATCTGGGCCAGCGCCTGGGGCAGTTGGTCGGTCAGTTCAGGATCTGATCAGCCATAGCCTGGGCGTATGTTTACCTAACGTTAATACGAATATACCTATTATGGCCCCTCGGTGAGACTTGAGCCCCACTCACAACAGGGGCTCATCCCATGTCACTGGTCGACCCGCTTCAGCGCCTGGCTGAACTCGATACCAACACGGTTTCCGACGCACTGGACTTCCTGCAACTGCCTGGCGCGGTGGTAGGCATCCGGCCGTTGTGGGACTGCCCGAAAGTGGTGGGCCGGGCCAGTACGGTCCAACTGGCGCCGAAGACCGGCGCCGCGCCGACGGTGCACCTGATTTCACCAGTGATCGACGCAATCAACACCCATGACCGGGTGCTGGTGATTGCCGGCGGCATCGATGGCGTGTCCTGCTGGGGCGACATCATCGCCAACGCCGCCGTCGCCAAGCACATCCGTGGCTCGGTGATCGACGGTTTCAGCCGCGACATCGACGGCAGCGCTGCCATTGGCTACCCGGTCTTCGGCCGTGGCGTGACCATGGTCAGTGCGCGGAACCGCGTGGTGCAGGTCGATGCCGGCGTGACGATCCGCGTGGGCGGTGTCGACGTAGCGCAAGACGACTACGTGATCGCCGACCGCTGCGGCACGGTGTTCATTCCTGCTGCGGTGATCGAGCAAGTGCTCGACCTGGGCGAGCGCATCGCCGCCCGTGAAGCCGGCATGATCGACGCCGTGCGCAGCGGCCGTTCGGTCGCCGATGTGATGCATGACCGCCAATTCGAAGCCATCCGCGTGGAGCCTGCCCGATGAACGACCAACCGTTGGTGGCCCTGTTCGAAGGGCTGGATACGCCGGGCGTGTCGGACGCCATGGACAAGCTGGGCATCCCCGGCCAATGCCTGGGCATCGCTCCGCTGGATAACTATCGCGGCACCGTCGTGGGCCCGGCGTTTACCGTGCAATACGTACCGGCGAACAGTCCGCCGGGTTCGGTGGGCGACTTTATCGACGACGTGCAGCCAGGCGATGTGGTGGTGATCGCCAATGCCGGGCGCACCGATTGCACCGTGTGGGGCGACATCATGACCCAGTACGCCGGGGCGCGTGGGATCGCCGCCACAGTGATCGACGGCGTGTGCCGCGACGTCAGCAAGGCCCTGGGCGATGGCTACCCGCTGTTCACCCGGGGCCGCTATATGCGCACCGGCAAGGATCGCGTCGAAGTGCTGTCGGTGAACCAGCCGGTGGCCATCAGTGAAGCCCGCGTGTGTGCCAGGGACATTGTGGTCGCCGACGCCAATGGCGTGCTGGTGGTGCCCCGCGCCCGGGCTGCCGAAGTGGCGCAGACGGCGCGGCAGATTGAAGCCGTGGAGGCGCAGATACGTGCGCAGATCGAAGCGGGCAAGACACTCAAGCAAGCCCGTGAGTCCCTGGGGTATCACACACTGCAGAGGAAACCATCGTGAATCGGTTGAACCAGCGACTGGCCCAGGCGCAGCCGTCCGCCACCTACCGCATCATCGACCGCGTCGCTGCGCGCCGGGCCGAGGGGGTAAGCATTATCTCGTTGTGCGCCGGGGAGCCGGATTTCGACACCCCGGAGCACATCCGCCAGGCCGGCATCGCGGCGATCCGCAACGGCCATACGCGCTACACCCAGGTGGCCGGTGTGCGGGCCCTGCGTGAAGCGGTGGCGGCGAAGTTCTGTCGTGAAAACGGCCTGGACGTGACCTGGCAGGACACCCTCGTCAGCAATGGCGGCAAACATGTGATCTACAACGCATTGGCCGCCACCCTCAACGAAGGCGATCAAGTGATCGTGCCCGCGCCGTACTGGGTCAGCTACCCGGAAATGGTCGAGCTGTGCGGTGGCACCGCGAAGATCGTGGCGTGCGGCGCCGAGGACGGGTTCAAGCTGACGCCGGCAGCGTTGGAGTTGGCGATCAACGCCAACACCCGCTGGCTGATCCTCAACTCGCCGTCCAACCCCACCGGCGCCGTGTATAGCCGGCAGGAGTTGCAGGCCCTGGCGCAGGTGCTGCTGAGCCATCCCCAGGTGCTGGTGCTGGCGGATGATATCTACGAACACCTGGTGTTCGACGGCCAGGTTTTCCACACCTTGGCCCAGGTCGAACCGCGACTGGCGCCCCGCGTGTTGACCATGAACGGCGTGTCAAAGGCCTACGCCATGACCGGCTGGCGCATCGGTTTCGCCACCGGCCCGCGCTGGTTGCTGGACGCCATGGAAAAACTCCAGGGCCAGCAGACCTCAGGCGCCAGCGCGATTTCCCAGCACGCCGCCATCGCTGCCTTGAATGGCCCGCAGGACTTTATCCAGCAATCGCGTGCCGTGTTCGAAAAGCGCCGTGACCTGGTTGTGTCCTTGCTCAACGCTGCGCCTGGGTTGGCATGCACCAGCCCGAGCGGCGCGTTCTACGCCTTCGCCTCCTGTGCCGGTTTGCTCGGGCGCACTACGACCGCCGGCACATTGCTTGAGACTGACGAAGACGTGGCCCACGCCCTGCTCGACGAAGCCAATGTGGCCGTGGTGCACGGCAGTGCATTTGGCCTGGCGCCGTACCTGCGCATCGCCTATACGCTGGACGATGCATCGCTGCGCCAGGCGTGTGCGGCGATCCACCGGTTCTGCGCGGCCACGCGTTAGCCGCGTACTACGTCATCTGGATCAAGGTCTTCATGATCGTGCTTTCGGTGGAGATGGTTTTCGCGTTCGCCTGATAGTTGCTCTGGGCCTTGATCAAGTCGACCAGTTCGTTGGTCAGGTTGACGTTGGAGTTCTCCAGGGCATTGGCCTTGATCGCGCCGAGGGTGCCGGCTTGCGGGGTGTCATAGCCCGGCTGGCCGGAAGCGAAGGTCTCTCTCCAGGCGGTGCCGCCGGCCGGTTGCAAGCCTTGTTCGTTGTTGAAGCTGGCCAGGGACACCTGGCCGACGGCCTTGCTCTGCTGGTTGCTGAAAGTGGCGAACAGCACGCCGTTGCCGTCGATTTTCAGGCCGGTGATCTGGCCGGTGGCATAGCCATCGGTGACCGGTGGGTTACGGTAGCTGGCCGAGTTGTACTGGGTGATGTTGGCCAGGTTGACGGCGATGCCGGTTGGGTTGGCATCCGCACCGTTGGCCTTCCACAGGCCGTTGGTCACGGTCCCGGGGACCCAGCCGGTGAGGGTCAGGGTCTTGTCGGATACGCCTGCGGTTACGACGCTAGTGAGCTTGCCTGCGCCGTCAAAGGTCAATACGGACGGCACCGGTGGCGTGGACGGTGTACCGGTGGGCGCCGAGCCGTTCGGGTTGCGCCCGTCGATCAGGGTGTAGGCGTTCCACTTGTTGCCGTCGGTTTTCACCAGGTACTGCACCATCGGGTGGGCGTTGCCCTGGGAGTCATACAGGGTGGTGCTGTACTGGGTGCTGAAGGTGCTGGTGTCGTTCGGGTTGAACGGCTTGGCGACCTGATCGATCACGGGCATCGACGCGTTCAGGTTGCTGGTCGAATCGACTTTGGTCGACGCCTTGGGCGGCAGGCTGGCCAGGTTCAATTGCAGGTCGACCAGGCCGCCCTTGGCGATCTTGCCGTTGGCGTCTGCCCCGTAGCCTTGCAGGCGCGAGGTGCCGGTGTTGTTGGTGATGTAGCCGTCCTTGTCGGCGCGGAAGGCGCCGCTGCGGGTGTACTCCAGCGAACCGTCGCTTCTTTTCTGGACGAAGAAGCCGCCGCCCTGGATACCCATGTCCAACATACCGCCGGTGGTGTTGACGTCACCCTGGGTGAACCGTTGGGACACCGCCGCCAGGTTCACACCGTTGCCGATGCTGTTCTGGCCGGTGCCCAGCCGGGTGGCGGCGTAGATGTCCGCGAATTCCGCACGGGATGCCTTGAAACCGCTGGTCGCGACGTTGGCGATGTTGTTGCCCGTGACGTCCATCTGCTTATTGGCGGCGTGGAGACCGCTAAGGCCAATATTGAAAGACATATCAACTCCTTCTGGTGCCGTTTTCTGGTCGAGGCTGGGGAAGGGCTGAGTGTGCGCACCGCGCATGGACGTTCGGGGGAGGCTGTGTGGAGAAAGCATGGAGGCCGGGATTTATTTGCCCGGCGCCCCCTCAGAGATCGCGCATCAATAGGCCGAAACGCAGGTCCATCGCGGCCGGGAGTGGCAGGTACACGGTGTGCCCATCCCCCGGTGCGACCTCGATGGCGTGGCCCTTGGCGTTGTGCAGGGTGGCCAGGTCGAAGTGGAAGTTACCGGCGGGCGTCATCAATTCAAGGTGATTGCCCACGGTGAAGCGATTCTTCACCTTGACCTCGGCCAGCTCGCCCCGGCGCTCGCCGGTCAGTTCGCCGACGAATTGCTGGCGTTCCGACACCGAGCTGCCGTGCTGGTAGTTCTGGTACTCATCGTGCACGTGCCGGCGCAGGAACCCTTCGGTGTAGCCGCGTTGGGCCAGGGATTCGAGGTCGGTCATCAGGCTGCGGTCGAAGGCGCGGCCGGCCACCGCATCGTCGATGGCCTGGCGATACACCTGGGTGGTGCGTGCGCAGTAGAAGTGCGACTTGGTGCGGCCTTCGATCTTCAGCGAGTGCACGCCCATGTGGGTCAGGCGCTCCACGTGCTGTACCGCGCGCAGGTCCTTGGCGTTCATGATGTAGGTGCCGTGCTCGTCTTCGAAGGCTGGCATCTGTTCATCGGGGCGGTTGGCTTCCTGCAACAGAAACACCTGGTCGGTCGGCGCGCCGATGCCCAGGGTCGGCTCGCAGTGCTGGACGATATCGCCGGTGGCGTTTTCCACCGCCGGTGTGGCCTGGTATTTCCAGCGACACGCATTGGTGCAGGTGCCCTGGTTGGCATCGCGCTTGTTCATGTAGCCCGAGAGCAGGCAGCGCCCGGAATAGGCCATGCACAGGGCGCCGTGCACAAACACCTCCAGCTCCATGGCCGGCACCTGTTGGCGGATTTCGTCGATTTCTTCCAGGGACAACTCCCGCGACAGGATCACCCGGCAGATCCCTTGCTGCTGCCAGAACTCGACGCTGGCCCAGTTCACCGTATTGGCCTGTACCGACAGGTGGATCGGCATCTGCGGGAAGTGCCGGCGCACCAGCATGATCAGCCCGGGATCAGACATGATCAGCGCATCCGGACCCATGGCGATCACCGGGGCCAGGTCCTTGAGGAAGGTCTTCAACTTGGCGTTGTGCGGCGCAATGTTCACCACCACGTAGAAACGCTTGCCCAGGGCATGGGCTTCCTGGATGCCGAGGGCCAGGTTGGCGTGGTCGAACTCGTTGTTGCGGACCCGCAGGCTGTAGCGCGGTTGGCCGGCGTACACCGCATCGGCGCCATAGGCGAAGGCGTAGCGCATGTTTTTCAGGGTGCCGGCGGGGGCGAGCAGTTCGGGGGCGAGGATGGAAGGCATGGGCACGGGTCGCAAAAGGTCGCGAAGGTAGCCGAGCGGCGAGGGCGGTTCATTGATCCAGGTCGTGCTTTGCGCATTTTTGTATCGCTGTGTATCGACGGCGGCTGTGGATACGTATCGATTTATCCGCGCGGTTTTCCGACACAGGTGCGATACCTCATGCGGTCTTAATGGGCTTCCCGTATCCATAAGGTGATCACCATGCTCTTCGTCGCATTCCTGGGCGGCATCCTGACCGTCCTCAGCCCTTGCATCCTGCCGGTGGTGCCGTTTCTGTTCGCCGGTGTCGACCGCAGTCGTCGTTCGATCCTGTTGACCCTCGGCGGCATGGTGTTGACCTTCGCGCTGGTTTCCAGCCTGGCGGTGGTCAGTAGCGAATGGGTGATACAGGCCAATAACACCGGCCGCCATGTGGCACTGATCGTGATGGGGCTGTTTGCGCTGTCGCTGATCTCGGCGCGGGTCGGTGGCTGGCTGGCGCGCCCCTTCGTGTTGTTGGGCAACCGTATCGATCCTGACAGTCGCACGCTGTCCGGCCCGCTCAAGTCGCTCATGATCGGTGTCGCCACAGGCCTGCTGTGGGCGCCCTGCGCCGGGCCGATCCTGGGGGTGATCCTGACCGGCGCGATGTTGCAAGGCGCCAATGCGCAGACCAGCCTGCTACTGGTGGCCTACGGGCTGGGCAGTGCGTTGTCCCTGGGCACGCTGATTTTTGCCGGGCGTGGCCTGGTCAATCGACTCAAGGCGTCCATTCCGCTGACCGGTTGGCTGCGCCGTGGGGCAGGGGTGGCGGTACTGGCGGCGGCGGTGGTGATTTCTACCGGAGCGGACAAGACCCTGCTCGCCGGCACCTCGTCCGAAGGCGTCAGCCGCCTGGAAAAAGGGCTGCTGGAAAACGTGCCCAACGTGGTGGATTACGTGGTGAGCAAGGTCAAGGCCGATCCGCAGGACAATGCACGGGGTGCCATGCCGTCGCTGGGCGGTGCGGTCGAGTGGCTCAATTCACCTGAACTGACCCGCGAATCCTTGAAAGGCAAGGTGGTGCTGGTGGATTTCTGGACCTACGACTGCATCAACTGCCAGCACACCCTGCCGTACGTGAAGGCCTGGGCGAAAAAGTACGCGCAGGACGGCCTGGTGGTGATCGGCGTGCATACCCCGGAATACGGCTACGAGCGCATCATCGGCAACGTCAAGGAGCACGTGCGCAAGTTGGGTATCACCTACCCGGTGGCGATCGACAACAACTATGCGATCTGGCGCAGCTTCGATAACCAGTACTGGCCCGCCCATTACCTGATCGACGCCAACGGGCAGGTGCGCGACACGCATTTTGGTGAAGGCCGGTACGAGGCCCAGGAGCAGATGATCCAGACGCTGTTGAATGAGGCCAAGGCCACGCAGTGATAGGGTCTACGCTTGTTCGATCACCAACGGCACTCCCAGGAATCGCTGCGGACTAAGCAACAGGGCCGATACCGGCCCTGTGCTTTTCTGACATGGACCGGACATGAATCAAACCAACCTGCAATTCAAGACCCTGCTGTTGTTGCTGGGCCTGGTGACCGTCGCGTTTATCTGGATATTGCTGCCGTTCTACGGCGCCGTGTTCTGGGCGGTAATCCTCGGCATTATTTTTGCCCCGATGCAGCGCCGCCTGCAGCAGCGCTTTGGCTGGAACCGCAATTTCACTTCCCTGGCGACCTTGAGTGCCTGCCTGGTCATCGCGATCCTGCCGGTGATCATCACCAGTGCCTTGCTGGTGCAAGAGGGCGCGACGCTCTACAAGAACATCGAGAGCGGCAAGCTGGATGTGGCCGGGTATATCGAGCAGTTCAAGAACGTGTTGCCGCCGTACTTCCAGCACCTGCTGGACCGCTTCGGCATGGGCAACCTGGAGGGCCTGCGCGAGAAGATCGTCAAGAGCGCGATGCAGGGCAGCCAGTTTTTTGCGACCCAGGCGTTCAGCTTCGGCCAGGGCACGTTTGATTTCCTGGTGAGCTTTTTCATCATGCTGTACTTGCTGTTCTTCCTGCTGCGCGACGGCCCGGAGCTAGTGCGCAAGGTGCGCACGGCGGTGCCGCTGGCCGAGCCGCAGAAGCGGCGGCTGCAGCTCAAGTTCAACCGGGTGGTGCGCGCCACGGTCAAGGGCAATGTGCTGGTGGCGGTGACCCAGGGTGCGCTGGGCGGGCTGATTTTCTGGTTCCTGGACATTCCCAGTGCGTTGCTCTGGGCGGTGCTGATGGCGTTTCTGTCGTTGCTGCCGGCCGTGGGCGCGGGGATTGTGTGGGGCCCGGTGGCCGTTTACTTCCTGCTGAGCGGTGCGATCTGGCAGGGCGTGGTGCTGGGGCTGTTCGGCGTGTTTGTGATTGGCCTGGTGGACAACGTGCTGCGCCCGATCCTCGTGGGCAAGGACACCAAGATGCCGGACTACCTGATCCTGATCTCGACCCTGGGCGGCCTGTCGGTGTTTGGCCTCAACGGCTTTGTGATCGGGCCGCTGGTGGCGGCGCTGTTCATGTCCAGTTGGGCGCTGTTCGTGGAGAGCAAGCCGCGAGTCAAACTGCCATTACCCTGAACATCAGGCGTCGAGCTTGAACGTCGAGGTGTGTTGCAGTTGTTTTTCGGCATCGGACAGGGAGGTCAGTGGGCCGCTGATGGCTTCCCCATCGCGTACCAGGTACCAGCAGGCGAGCAGACCCAGCTTGCGCAGCGGGGCGGGGACGGCGCTGCCGATGACGGACATGATTTGTACTGTGGGCATAAAGACCTCCAATCGCTGTTGGGGGCACTTTACGGGGCAGGCTGGCGTAGGAAAAATCAACTGTCTCGATAGTCGACATCGACGCGAGGCGTCAGTCCACGACCTGATCGAGCATGTTCACCACTTCCTGCTCGCTGAGCAGCCCCTTGCGCACCAGGTTTTCCGCGAGCAACGCGAGGAACTTGGCGCTGCGGTGGCCTTCCAGGTGCTTGAGTTCCGTGAGGGCGCTGTAGACCTTGCTGGACGTACAGAGGCCGGCGGTGCGGTGCGGGTTTTGCGTGGGCATGGTCAGTCGTCCTTGTTGTTATTGGGTGGACAATCTCGATAGTGGGAGTGTTTCGTGACACAAACATGACAGCGCAAGGCCTGTTCGGGCAAGTAGACATGGGTGTTGATGATGTGCGATTACGCGCCGGGCATTGTCCTCAGAGCGACCTTGACGCCCTGAATCCGGACTTTCCAGGTAAAAAAAGGCCCCGCAATCCTGCGAGGCCTGTTTCGAACGATCCGGTTACCAACCGCGGCCGTAGTAACCATGAGGAGGGCCGTAGTAGCCGCGGGGTGGCCCGTAATAGCCACGTGGGGGGCCGTAATAGACCGGCGCCGGGCGGTAGTAAACCTGTTGCTGCACATACACCGGCGGTGGCGGTGCGTAATAAACCGGCGGCGGAGCGGCATAGACCGGTTGCGGTTGCACATACACCGGCTGCTGCACATAGACCTCACGCGGCTGGCTGGCAACCACGGAGCCCACGACAGCGGCGCCGACTAAAGCACCCAATACGGCCGGGCCACCCCAACCACCACCGTGGGCGGAGGCTTGGCCTGCCATCGCGAGTGCGCCAACCAGCAAGGCGATCTTGGGGATTGTACGAATCATGGTCATTCCTCGGTTAGCCCCAGCGCTTGTGGTCTGCAATCAATAGACTCAAGTAATGTCGCGGGGATACTTTTAAGACAACGTATTTCTGAAAAACAGCACGGCCGCTAGGTAAAGGTTGTGTAAGGTCTGTACCGATTTGCTTACTCAAAGGAGTTACCCATGCAGATGCACCCCAACAAGGACACCCAACTGTGCATGTCGCTGTCGGCGCGCCCTGGGAATTTCGGCCTGCGTTTTCATAACCATCTGTACGAACAGCTGGGCCTGAACTTCTACTATAAAGCCTTCAGCAGCCGGGATTTGCCCGGCGCGATTAGTGGTATCCGGGCGTTGGGCGTACGCGGTTGCGGGGTTTCCATGCCGTTCAAGGAAGCCGCCATTGCCTTGGTGGACGAACTCGACGATTCGGTTCAAGCCATCGACTCCCTGAACACCATCGTCAACACCGACGGGCACCTCAAGGCCTACAACACCGACTACATCGCCATCGAGCAGTTACTCAAGAAGCATGCGGTGCCAAAGGACTCGACCTTCGCCCTGCGTGGCAGCGGCGGCATGGCCAAGGCCGTGGCCAGTGCCTTGCGCGATGGCGGCTACGCCCATGGCGTGATCGTCGCGCGCAACGAGACTGCGGGCCGGGCGCTGGCGCAGAACCTGGGGTATGAATGGCGGGAGGAACTGGGCGACCTGCGCCCGCAGATGCTGATCAACGTGACGCCCATCGGCATGACGGGCGGGCCTGAGGCGGATGCATTGGCATTCGACGCCGATGCAGTGGATTCTGCCGAGACGGTGTTCGACGTGGTGGCGATCCCCGCCGAAACCCCGTTGATCGTGCGTGGACGTGCCCAAGGTAAACGCGTGATTACCGGGCTTGAAGTAATTGCGATCCAGGCGTTGGAGCAGTTTGTGCTCTATACCGGGGTGCGACCGACGCCGGAGCAGTTCGCCAAAGCCGTGGCGTTCGCCCGAACCTGAAGAACCCCGAATATCATATGTGGGAGGGGGCTTGCCCCCGATAGCGGTAGCTCAACAATGAAATTATTGACTGGCACACCGTCATCGGGGGCAAGCCCCCTCCCACATTTTTTCCGCGTTACAGCGGTTCCAATTTGGCCAGCCGCTCTTCCAACAGTGCAATTCGCGCTTCGAGTTCTTCGATGCGTTCGACAGACACGCCACTGACACCCCCGCGCTCCATCGGATTGCCCCGCGCCGCGATGATCGCCTCGATATCCGCCGGATCGCCCAATGCATGGGTATAACGATCTTCACGCTGCCCCGCCTGGCGCGGCACCAGCAACGCCAGCCCCCGCGCAATCAGGCGTTCCAGCTGGTGCACGACCTGCTCGGCATCTTCAAAATCATGCATGCGCCCGCTGCGCGTCAGCAGTTCATTGACGGTTTGCGGCCCGCGTAAAAACAGCAGCCCGGTCAGGATCACCTGGGCCGGCACCAGTTCCAGCGCCTTGTCTACACGGTGTTCCCAGCGGTCGGCACGGCTGCCCATCACCAGGCGGGTGAAACCCTGGCCTTCGAGTGCGCGCAGGCTCTGGCCGACCTGGCCCGGACTCAGGTTCATGACCGGCTCGCGGCTGGTCTTCTGGTTGCAGGCCAGCACCAGGGCGTTGAGGGTCAGGGGGTAGGTTTCCGGGTTGGTCGCCTGTTTTTCGATGAGGCAGCCCAGGATGCGGATTTCCGTGCTGTTCAGGCGCGGCTCAGGGGTGTCGGTGTCGTGCTCGGCGGTCATCGCGCGTTCCCTATGCAGTGGAGGTCCTTAGCCTAAGCCGGAAAAAATAAAAGACAAGCGCCCGGCATGTCTATAATCGCCGCTGGTTCAAACCGTGCCATAACCATGAGACTGCCATGACTATTTCCCTGTACGCCGCCTCCATCCCGGTCTTCAAGCAAATGCTCACCGCCCTGAGCGGTGTATTGACCAAGGCCGAAGCCCACGCCAGCGCCAAGAACATCGAGCCGAACGCCTTGCTGCAAGCGCGCCTGTTCCCGGACATGTTCCAACTGGTGCGCCAGGTGCAGATCGCCGTCGACTTCGCCAAGGGCGTTTCCGCGCGCCTGGCCGAGATCGAAGTGCCTAAGTACGAAGACAGCGAAGTGACCTTCGCCGACCTGCAAGCGCTGATCGCCAAGGTCCTGGCCTTTGTCGACACCATCACCCCTGAGCAGATCGACGGCAAGGAAGGCATCGAGATCATCACTCGCCCAGGCACGCCGAAAGAGAAGCGCTTCAGCGGCCAGGCCTACCTGCTGACCTACGGCCTGCCGCAGTTCTTCTTCCACGTCACCACTGCTTACGCGCTGCTGCGCCATAACGGCGTGGAAGTGGGCAAGCGCGATTACATGGGCGCTTTCTAAGCACGCATAAAAAACCGGGGCGGTTCTTGTAGGAACCGTCCCGGTTTTTTTGTGCGCGACGGTTAAGCCGGCTGTTCTTCCTTGCCCAGGCACGCGGCAGCGGTGAACAACACATCGGTGGACGAATTCAGCGCGGTTTCCGCCGAATCCTGCAACACACCGATGATGAAACCGACCGCTACCACCTGCATCGCAATCTCACTGGGAATGCCGAACAGGCTGCACGCCAGCGGAATCAGCAACAACGAACCGCCTGCCACGCCGGAAGCACCGCACGCACAGATGGCCGCAACCACACTGAGCAGCACCGCAGTGGGCAGGTCGACGGCGATGCCCAGGGTGTGCACGGCGGCCAGGGTCAACACGGTGATGGTGATCGCCGCGCCGGCCATGTTGATGGTGGCACCCAGTGGGATCGACACCGAGTAGGTATCTTCATGCAGGCCCAGGCGTTTGCTCAGCGCCAGGTTCACCGGGATATTGGCTGCCGAACTGCGGGTGAAGAACGCGGTAATGCCGCTCTCACGCAGGCACATCAGCACCAGCGGGTAAGGGTTGCGGCGCAGTTTCCAGAACACGATGGCCGGGTTGATCACCAGCGCCACGAACAGCATGCAGCCGATCAGCACCACCAGCAGGTGGGCGTAGCCGAGCAGGGCACCGAAGCCGGAGGTGGCCAGTGTGGAGGCGACCAGGCCGAAAATGCCCAGCGGTGCAAAGCGGATCACCACGCGCACGATCAGGGTCACACCGTTGGACAGGTCTTCCAGCACCGCCCGCGTGGTCGGCGCGGCGTGGCGAATGGCAATGCCCATGCCGATGGCCCACGCCAGGATGCCAATGAAGTTGGCATTCATCAGCGCGCTGATCGGGTTGTCCACCACGCTCAGCAACAGGCTCTGCAACACTTCGCCGATGCCGCCGGGCGCGGTCACCGCTGCGTCATGGGTCGCCAGCACCAGCGAAGAGGGAAACCACATGCTGGCAACTACCGCCACCACGGCGGCGGCAAAGGTGCCCAGCAAATACAGGAACAGGATCGGCTTGATATGGGTTTCCTGGCCATGCTTATGGTTGGCAATGGATGCCATCACCAGCACAAACACCAGGATCGGCGCCACGGCCTTGAGCGCGGAAACAAATACCTTGCCGATAAACCCGGTGGAGCGTGCCACTTCGGGGAGCAGCAGGGCCAACAGGATGCCGGCGATCAGGCCGATGACGATTTGCGTGACCAGGCTGACGCGGGCCAGGCGTTGCAGGAGAGAGGGGGCAGCAGTCATAAACACTTGTCTCTAGTTTTTTTAGGGCGCAGCTACTGACTCGGAAAGGGCTGTAGGACGCGGATCGCGAAGTCTAGCATGCTGTGGGAAAAGTCCATGGCGGTGCGGCATTGCGTCAACCGCCGCCCAGGCCTTGGCCAAATCCGGACATACTCTGATAAGATTCTGTTCTCTCATCTTTCCTCTCCGTCAGCGGGCCCTTCGGGTTGTCGTTGATGTCGTCGTTTCTGGAGTTTCCATGTTGTTTCCCATCCTGCTGCTGTCAGCCGCCGGCTTTACCGTGCTGACCACAGAATTCGTGATCGTCGGCCTGTTGCCGTCCATCGCCCGCGACTTGAATGTCAGTGTGTCCCAGGCCGGGCTGCTGGTGACCTTGTTCGCGTTTACCGTGGCGGCGTTTGGTCCGTTTCTGACGGCGTACTGTGCACGTTTCCCACGCAAGCGCCTGTTTATCAGCATCCTGATCCTGTTCGGTGTGGCCAATACCGTGGCGGCCCTGGCACCGAACATCTGGGTGATGGCGCTGGCACGGTTGATCCCGGCGCTGGGTTTACCGGTGTTCTGGGCCCTGGCCAGCGAAACGGCGGTAGACATCGTCGGCCCCGAATTCGCCGGGCGCGCCATCGAGAAGATCGGCTTTGGTATCGTCTGCGCCACGGTATTCGGCATTCCGGTGGGCACGCTGATTTCAGATATGTTCGGCTGGCGCAGCGCGTTTGCCATCCTCGCGGTGATCGCGCTGGCCAAGGCCTTGCTGCTGTCTATCTACCTGCCGGTGACCCAGCCGAAGAACGATGAAGTGACGTTGCGCGCGCAGTTCAAGATCCTGCGCAACCCGCTGATGCAGGGGCATATCCTGCTGTCGATCCTGGTGTTCAGCGGCATGTTCACGGCGTACACCTACCTGGCGGACATCCTTGAGCGCCTGGCCGGGTTCGACGGCACGCTGGTGGGCTGGTGCCTGATGGGCTTCGGTGCGGTCGGCCTGATCGGCAATTCGCTGGGCGGACGGGCGGTGGATCGCCACCCGTTGATCGCGTCCATGGTGTTCTGTGGGTTCATGATCGCCGGCATGGTCGCGCTGGTGCCGGCGATTCATTCGAGCATCGGCCTGGCGGCGGCGATGGCCGTGTGGGGCGTAACCCAGGCGGCGATGTTCCTGGTCAGCCATGTTCGCCTGATGAAGGCCGCGCCCCATGCGCCAGCGTTTGCCGCGTCGCTGAACATCGCCGGAGCCAACCTGGGCATCGGCCTGGGCGCCATGGTCGGCGGCCATGTGATCGACACCCTCGGCCTGGGCAGCCTGGGCTTTGCGGCGTCCGGGTTTATCCTGGTGTCGATCCTGCTGGCGTTGTGGCTGATGACCGCCAAGCAACCGCTCGCCTCCGGCGCCTGAGCCGTCAGGGCAGGGTGGTGAACAGCTCGCGCCGGGCACCTTCGGTAATCGCCACGATGCCGGGGTGCTTGACCTTGCGTTCCACCGAGATCGCGTAGAACGACTCGGTCACGGCCACGGTCTGGCCGATCAGCGCCACGCCGTACTGGCGCACCACCTCGTCGGCAATCACGCTGGGGGCGATAAAGATCCCGCTGCCGGATTGGCCGAATGCCTGCATCAAGGCGCTGTCGTCGAACTCGCCGATGATCTTCGGTTGAATCTGTTGCTCGGCAAACCAGCGCTGCAAACGGCTGCGCACCACGGTTTCCGCGCCCGGAATCAACAGCGGCGCGCCGTGCAGGCACTGTGGGAAATCCCCACTATGTTCGTCAGCCAACGCCTGGGTGGCGAAAAAACTGATGCCACATTCGCCCAGCTTCTGGCTGTAGCCCTTGATGTCCAGGTGCGTGGGCATGGGGCTGTCGGAAATCACCAGGTCCAGGCGCTGGATCGCCAGGTCGGCGAGCAGGCGTTCGAGTTTGTCTTCACGGCAGGTGATGCGGATCGGCTCGTTCAGCACCATGGTCGGTGCGATCAGCCGGTAGACGATGGACTTGGGCACCACGTCCGCCACGCCGACGCGGAACAGGATCTGCTGTTCGTCGGGCTGCGCGCGCAGCATCGCCTCCAATTCATTACCGGTCTGGAACATCTGCTCGGCATAGGGCAGGGCCTGGCGCCCGGCTTCGGTCAGTTCCAGCTGCCGACCCACACGTTGAAAAAGCGCTATGCCGAAGGTCTGCTCGAGCAGGCTGATCTGCCCGCTGATGGTCTGGGGCGTGAGGTTGAGTTGCTCACACGCGCGCACGATGCTGCCGGTCTTGGCCACCACCCAGAAGTAGTGCAGTTGTCGGTAATTGAGCATGCTTGCTATCACTTCGTAAAAATCGAAGTATACGCGAGAAAAATACGAATTTTCCTGAACTGTTTGTCTGCATAGAATGCCTCGCTATCGCGGGGCCACTATTTGGACCCAAGGGTTCTAAAGAGGAAGACATCATGAAACTCAATTCCCTGGGCGCGGCATCCTTGCTTGCGCTTTCATTGGTAGTGGTCAGCGGTTGCGATCAGGTCGAGAAAAGCGCACAGCAGGTGCTGGGCAAGGCCACCGAATCGGCCAAGCAAGCGATCGATGACACCCACAAGGCTGCCGAACAGGCTTTGAGTGAAGCGACAAACGGCTTGATCAGCCCGCAGAAGAAGGATGATCAGCAAGACAAAGAAGCGGAAGCGAGCCGCAAAGAAGCCTAATTTCCCCGTACAACGTCAGGACTGACCTATGGATTACCTTTTACAACTGGCCGCCAGCCCCACCGCCTGGATTGCCCTGGCAACCCTGATCGTGATGGAGATCGTGCTGGGCATCGATAACCTGATCTTCATCTCGATCCTCACCAACAAGTTGCCGGAAAAGCATCGGGCCAAGGCGCGACGCATCGGTATCAGCATGGCGTTGGTGTTGCGGTTGGGCCTGCTCAGCACCATCGCGTTCATCGTGCAACTGACGGCGCCGGTGTTCGAAGTGTTCGGCCAGGCGTTTTCGTGGAAGGACATGATCCTGATCGCCGGTGGCCTGTTCCTGGTGTGGAAGGCCACTACCGAGATCCATCACAGCATGGACCCGGAGCCTGAAGAGAAGGAAACCAACGCCGGCAACGTGGTGGCCATCGGCTTTGCCGCAGCCATCGGGCAGATCCTGTTGCTCGACCTGGTGTTCTCCATCGACAGCATCATCACCGCCGTGGGCATGACCGAGCACTTGCCGATCATGATCATTGCCGTGGTGACCTCGGTGATCGTGATGCTGGTGGCGGCCGAACCGCTGGCCAAGTTCATCAACGACAACCCGACCGTGGTGATGCTGGCCCTGGGCTTCCTGATCATGATCGGCATGACCCTGATCGCCGAAGGCTTCGGCGCCCATGTACCGAAAGGCTACGTGTATGCGGCCATGGCGTTCTCGGCGGCCATCGAATGCTTGAACATTGCCCGGCGTAACCGCCACCAGCGTTTGCTCGCTGCCCGGCAGTAACCGCTGAAACCAAACGGCCGGCTGCGCTCAGATGAGCCCAGCCGGCTTTTTGCTGTCTGTTAGAATTCGCGCACTTGATAGCGTGAGGTCCTACATGAACGAGCCGATTCGTCTTACCCAGTACAGCCACGGCGCGGGGTGTGGCTGCAAGATATCGCCCCAGGTGCTGGAAGTGATCCTTGCCGGCAGCGGCGCACAGAACCTCGACCCCAAGCTGTGGGTGGGCAACGCTTCGCGTGACGATGCGGCGGTCTACGCCATCGACGACGAGCGCGGCGTGGTCTCCACCACCGACTTTTTCATGCCGATTGTCGATGATCCCTTCGATTTCGGGCGGATTGCCGCCACCAATGCCATCAGTGATATCTACGCCATGGGCGGCGATCCGCTGATGGCCATCGCCATTCTCGGCTGGCCGGTGAACGTGCTGGCGCCGGAGATTGCCCGCGAAGTGATCCGTGGCGGCCGTTCGGTGTGCGACGAAGCCGGCATTCCTCTGGCGGGCGGGCATTCCATCGACGCCCCGGAGCCGATCTTCGGCCTGGCCGTGACCGGCATCGTGCAAAAGCGCCATATGAAGCGCAACGACACGGCCACCGCCGGTTGCCGGTTGTATCTCACCAAGCCCATCGGCATCGGCATCCTCACCACCGCCGAGAAAAAGGGCAAATTGCGCGAGGCGGATATCGGCCTGGCCCGCGATTGGATGTGCACCCTGAACAAGCCCGGCAGCCGTTTCGGCAAGTTGGCGGGGGTGACGGCGATGACCGATGTCACCGGTTTCGGCTTGTTGGGCCACCTGGTGGAAATGGCGGACGGCAGCGGCGTAACCGCGCGCATCGAATACGCTAAGGTCCCACGCCTGGCCGGGATCGAGGACTACCTGGACCAGGGCTGTATGCCCGGCGGCACTTTGCGCAACTTCGATAGTTATTCGAGCAAGGTGGGACGCTTGCAGGAACTGCACAAACGCGTGCTGTGCGACCCGCAGACCAGCGGCGGCCTGTTGATCGCCGTCACGCCCGAGGGCGATGTCGAATTTCACCGCGTGGCGAATGAACTGGGCCTGGTCCTGAAACCTATCGGCGAGCTGGTCGAGCGACAGACCCACGCGGTTGAGGTGCTTTGATGGCAATCGATATCACCGACTACCGCGACATTTTCCTCAACGACCGGCCGATGATGGATACCCGCGCGCCGGTCGAATTCAGCAAGGGCGCGTTCCCGGGGGGGATCAACCTGCCGCTGATGACCGACGACGAACGCCAGCGCGTCGGCACTTGCTACAAGCAGCAGGGCCAGCAGGCCGCTATCGTGCTCGGGCATGAGCTGGTGTCCGGCGCAATCAAGGCCGAGCGCATCGAGCAGTGGGCGCGGTTCGCCCAGGCCAACCCTGAGGGCTACCTCTACTGTTTCCGTGGCGGGTTGCGTTCGCAGATCGTGCAGCAATGGCTCAAGACCGAAGCCGGCATTGAGTATCCCCGTGTCGGCGGCGGCTACAAGGCCATGCGCACCTTTTTGCTGGAGACGGTTGAGCACGCCTCCATCGAGTGTGACTTCGTGTTGCTCGGCGGTATGACTGGCACCGGCAAGACCGAAGTCCTCGGCCAGTTGCGCAATGCCCTGGACCTGGAAGGCCACGCCAACCATCGTGGCTCCAGCTTCGGCAAGCGCGCCACGGCGCAGCCGTCCAACATCGACTTCGAAAACCGCCTGGCCGTGGACCTGCTGAAAAAGCGTGCCGCGGGTATCGAGCAGTTCGTGGTCGAGGACGAAAGCCGCATGATCGGCAGTTGCGCGCTGCCGCTGGCGTTGCACAAGGGCATGCAGACGTTCCCTATGGTGTGGCTGCAAGACAGCGTTGAAGGGCGGGTCGAACGCATCCTGCGCGACTATGTGGTGGACCTGTGCGCCGAATTTATCGAGGTGTTCGGCGACGCCGGCCAGGCGCTGTTTGCCGAGCGCCTGACCCAGAGCCTGGGCAATATCCATAAACGTCTGGGCGGTGAACGCTTCCAGCGCTTGCAGGCGATCTTGCAGTCGGCTCTGGCGGAGCAGGCCCGCAGCGGTGACGTGCACCTGCATCGCGCCTGGATCGAAGGGCTTCTGCGTGAATATTACGACCCGATGTACGCCTTCCAGCGTGAAAGCAAAGGCGCACGGATCGAGTTCGCAGGGGAGCAGGGCGCCGTGGTGGAGTATTTGCGCGAGCGCAATGTTCGACGAAGCTGATGGGGGCGCTTCAAGGGCCCCATCGCGAGCAAGCCCGCTCCCACATTCGACCGCATTCCTACAGAATAAACGCGGTTAAATGTGGGAGCGGGCTTGCTCGCGAAAGCGACATCAGCCTCACAAAGGCAACTAAAGGATAGCCGCGCCGATCAACCCACACAGTACTCCCACCAACATCGTCAACCCGGCCACCGTCACCAGCACCCGCGCATCGAAGTCCTTGCGCAGCATCAGCAGTGACGGCAGGCTCACACTCGGCAGGGTCATCAGCAAGGCCACGGCCGGGCCGGTGCCCATGCCCAGGGTCATCATGGTTTGTACGATGGGGATTTCGGCGGCGGTGGGAATCACGAACAACGTGCCGACAATCGCCAGCGGCACCAGCCATACCAGGCTGTTGGCCATGGCGCCGTCGACATGGGGGAACAGCCACACCCGTGCGGCACCCAGGAACAGCACGGCCAGGATGTACACCGGGATCGTGCTCCAGAACAACTGCCACAGGGTCCGCAGCCAACGACCGAGGAACGGTTGGGACTCAACCCCACTGACCTCGGCCACTGCGCCCAGCGCCGCTTCCGGTACCTGGTCCGGGCGGGCGATACGTTGCGCGATCAGCGACACGCCCACCACCAGCACAATCCCCGCCACCAGCCGCAATGCGGTAAAGCCCCAGCCCAGCACAAAGCCCATGAACACCAGGGTCGCCGGGTTCAGCACGGGGTTGGCGATCCAGAACGCGAGCGCCGCGCCCACCGATACCTGCTGCCGACGCATGCCGGCCGCGACCGGTGCCGCGCAACAACTGCACATCATCCCCGGCAGGGCGAACAGCCCGCCGCGCACAGTCGAACCCAGCCCGGCACGGCCGAACAGGCGCAGCAGCCAGTCGCGGGGGATCAGTACTTGCAGGAGGGAGCCCAGGATCACCGCCAGCACGGCGGCCTTCCAGATCGCCAGGAAGTACACCTGGGCATACGCCAGCGCGGCTGCCAGTGGCGAGCTTTGCTGGTCGTTGAGAATCGAGGCGCCAATGCTGTGGTTATCGGCGGCGACGAAGGCCTTGAGGTAGTAAGGCGACCACTTCACGTAGTAGAGGCCGACGCAGGCGACCAGCAGGAACAGCGCTGGTTTCCACCAGAACGACCAGCCCCGGTTGGGCTGGGTGGAGGCGAGGTTGGGCATGGTGATGATCCGCAGGTGAGTCAATAGCGGCGCATCATACGCCCTCAGCTCTCGGCGCTCACCTGGGTAGGTTGCGGGCAGGTTTCTTCGCCGTTGTTCAGGCCCTGCTTGTAGTTGCGGCTCAGCAGCGAGGCCTTGCCGTTGTGCCAGGTCAGCGTCAGCACATACAGCGTGTCGTAGTCGCTGCCGGACCAATCGTCGGTGATGGTGTGTTTTTCGCCGGACGCTTCGCTCGCCACTTTGTTGATCAGCTCCGGCAGGTAGCCGTGGGACCAGGCGGTGTAGATGATGGAGTTGTGGTACTTGTCTTCGACCAGCTCGTCGGCGAGGGCACTGGTGTCATTCGCGGAAAACTTGATGTTCACCGGCAGGCCGAGCTTGATCGCGCTGGGGCTGATGGTCATCAGCGGGCGAATATAGCTGTAGGAATTGTCCAGCTCACCTTCCTCCACATTGCGTGTCGGGTTGGCGGCGAAGACGAAATTGGCCTTGCCGAACTTCTCTGGCAAAACCGTGGCTAGGTTCATCGCCCGGTTGAGGCCCTGGCAATTGAGCTGGCCCAGGCCGCCGGCGGGTTTTTCACCGTGGCGCAGGAAGACCAGGGTTTGCACGCCGTCAACCTGGTCAGCGTTGCTGATCCGTGACTCCAGGCTCAGATCGATAGCGCCACCGACCAACAATAGCGGCAGCAGGATGTAGGAATAGCGTTTCAGTCGTTGCACTAGGCGCAGAGGCTTGATCGTCATTGTAGGTTCGAGTCTTCATGCGTCAGGTTAAGGCAGACACGCCTGGCCACGATGACGCCCGGGGCGCCTGCGGTGTTCCCTGTCGAGATAACGAGGTGCCTCCATTCACCGCTTGAGCGCAGTTAAGAGTGCCCAAGGGCGTATTGGTTCGCCCTCACGGGATAATAGCCAGCAGTTGTTGCGTATTGATGACCCATGCAGGACGCTCGCCAGATGACTATCATGGGGGCTTTCAGCACACACATAGGGCTTCCCGATGAACCCACTTGCCGCCTTCCCGATCAACAGCAAATGGCCCGCCCAGCATCCCGAGCGCCTGCAACTGTACTCGCTGCCAACCCCAAACGGGGTCAAGGTGTCGATCATGCTCGAAGAGCTCGGTCTGCCCTATGAAGCGCACAAGGTCAGCTTCGAGACCCAGGACCAGTTGTCTCCCGAGTTTCTTTCGCTGAACCCCAACAACAAGATCCCCGCGATCATCGACCCCAATGGCCCCAGCGGCCAGCCGCTGGCGTTGTTCGAGTCCGGCGCGATCCTGATCTACCTGGCGGAAAAATCCAGCCAGTTGCTCTCCGAGGACCCGGCGACACGTTATGAAACCATTCAATGGCTGATGTTTCAGATGGGCGGTATCGGCCCGATGTTCGGCCAGTTGGGCTTCTTCAACAAATTCGCCGGCAAGGCCTACGAAGACAAACGCCCGCGCGACCGTTACGCCGCCGAATCCCGGCGCCTGCTCGATGTGCTGGAGAAACGCCTGCTGGGCCGTACCTGGATCATGGGCGACGAGTACAGCATCGCCGACATCGCCACCTTTCCGTGGGTCCGTAACCTGATCGGCTTCTACGAATCCGGTGACATTGTGGGCATTGCCGATTTTCCCAATGTGCTGCGCGCGCTGGACGGTTTCGTCGCACGGCCGGCGGTGATCCGTGGCCTTAATATTCCGAGTTGAAGCATGCCGACTTTCGATTTCAAACAGCTGGACGTGTTCAGCCGCGTGCCGCTCAAAGGTAACCCGCTGGCGGTGGTGTTCGCTGCCGACAGCCTCAGCGACCAACAGATGGCGGACTTCGCCAATTGGACCAACCTCAGTGAAACCACGTTTTTACTGACGCCGCGTGATCCTCGGGCTGACTACCGGGTGCGAATTTTCACCACCTTGACGGAGCTGCCTTTCGCCGGGCACCCGACGTTGGGCAGTTGTTATGCCTGGCTGCAGGCAGGGGGTATTCCCAAGGGCGAGGAGATAATCCAGGAGTGCGAAATCGGCCTGGTGCGTATCCGTCGCCAAGGCGATGAACTGGCGTTTATCGCGCCGCCGTTATTACGCGCTGGTGCCGTGGACGCGCCATTGCTGGAGCGTGTGCGCCTGGGCTTGGGCCTGGAGCCCGGGGCCATTGTGCGCAGCCAGTGGGTGGACAATGGCGCCGGCTGGCTCGCGGTGATGCTGGCAGACCGCGATCAGGTCTTGGCGCTGCAGCCGGACTATTCGCAACTGCAAGGGCTGGCCGTGGGTGTGATCGGCCCCTGTGACGCCGGGCGCGATGATGTGGACGCGCAATTTGAAGTGCGTGCCTTTATCGCCGGCGACGGCGCGCAGGAAGACCCGGCCACCGGCAGCTTGAACGCCGGGCTTGCGCAATGGTTGCTCAGCGAGGGCCTGGCCCCCGAGCGCTATAGGGTCAGCCAGGGCACGGCCATTGGCCGGGCAGGGCGGATCGGCGTTGAGCGCCAGGGCGATGAAATCTGGATCGGTGGTGCTGTTTCGGTGTGCATCGACGGGCGTGTACAGCTCTAGATCAATAAATTGTTACCGCCCACGCAATACACTATTGGCCCCTCGGCGTTTGTGCTGCCGGGGCCTGGGGGCATAAGCTTTCGCCCCAAAGATTTTCTGCCTTGCGATAGGACCACTATGACCAGCCAGTTCCCCCAAGCCCGCCCACGCCGCTTGCGCCGCTCCCCGGAGCTGCGTGGCCTGTTCCAGGAAACCGAATTCACCCTCAACGACCTGGTGCTGCCGATTTTCGTCGAAGAAGAAATCGACGACTTCGTGCCGATCACCAGCATGCCGGGCGTGCAACGCATCCCTGAGAAGAAACTGGCCGGCGAGATCGAGCGTTATGCCCGTGCCGGCATCAAGTCGGTGATGACCTTCGGCGTGTCCCATCACCTGGACGCCAGCGGCAGCGACACCTGGAAAGAGCGTGGCCTGGTCTCGCGCATGTCCTCGATCATCAAGGACGCCGTGCCGGAAATGATCGTGATGTCCGACACCTGCTTCTGCGAATACACCGACCATGGCCACTGCGGTGTGATGCACGGCGCCCATGTCGACAACGACGCGACGCTGGTTAACCTCGGCAAGCAGGCCGTGGCCGCTGCCCGTGCCGGTGCCGATGTCATTGCCCCTTCGGCGGCGATGGACGGCCAGGTCCAGGCGATTCGCCGCGCCTTGGACGATGCGGGCTTCACCCATATTCCGATCATGGCTTACTCGACCAAATTTGCCTCGGCCCTCTACGGCCCGTTCCGCGAAGCCGGCGGCAGCGCGCTCAAGGGCGACCGCAAGAGCTACCAGATGAACCCGATGAACCGCCGCGAAGCCGTGCGCGAATCGCTGCTGGATGAAGAGGAAGGCGCGGATGCGCTGATGGTCAAGCCGGCCGGTGCCTACCTCGACATCATCCGCGACATCCGCGAAGCCTCGCGCCTGCCGGTGGCGGCGTACCAGGTGAGCGGCGAGTACGCGATGATCAAGTTCGGCGCCCAGGCCGGGGCGATCGATGAGGACCGTGTGGTGCGTGAGACCTTGGGCTCGATCAAACGCGCGGGTGCGGACTTGATCTTCACCTACTTCGCGATGGACCTGGCGTTGGCCGGAATCTAGAACCACAACAGGTAAAAGGTGGGAGGGGGCTTGCCCCCGATGGCGGCGGCACATTCAACTTCTTTGTTGGCTGAGCCACTGCTATCGGGAGCAAGCCCCCTCCCACATTTGCCTGCGTCGTTTGTGGGGTAGTATTTCAATTCCGCTGCCTCAGGAAGCTTTGAATGTCTTCGTCCCGTCTTATCCTTTTACTCTGTTCGCTACTGGTACTGGCCGGTTGCTCCACCACACGCAACCCGCAACAGCCTCAGCGCAGCGAGGCCGAGGTGAAAGCGCAGGTCGTGCGCCTGCTGCCGGCCAAGGTGGCCGATCGCGACGGCTGGGCCCAGGACATCTACACCGCCTTCAACACCCAGAACATCTACCCCAGCACGGAAAACATCTGCGCCGTGCTGGCGGTGACCGAGCAGGAGTCGACCTATCAGGTCGACCCGCCGGTGCCCAACATGGGCAAGATCGCCCAGGACGAAATCCTGCGGCGTGCTGGCAAAGTCCATGTGCCGGCGTTTGTCGTGCGCAGCGCCCTGCAACTGCGTTCGCCCAGCGGCAAGACCTACGCCGACCGCCTCAATGCTGCGCGCACGGAGAAGGACCTGAGTGGCATCTTCGACGACTTCATCAGCATGGTGCCCCTGGGCAAGACCCTGTTTGGTGACTTCAACCCGGTGCATACCGCAGGCCCGATGCAGGTGAGTATCGAGTTTGCGCAGAAACAGGCGCGGGGTTATCCCTACACGGTGGACGGCAGCATTCGTCGCGAAGTGTTCACCCGCCGGGGCGGCATGTACTTCGGCATCGCGCACTTACTGGGTTACCCGGTGAACTACGATCGGCCGCTGTATCGCTTTGCCGATTTCAATGCCGGTTGGTACGCCAGCCGTAATGCCGCGTTCCAGGCTGCCGTCAGCCGCGTCTCGGGCACCGAACTGGCCCTGGATGGAGATCTGATTCGCTACGGCTCGCTGCTGCCCGGCACCACCGAGCTGGCGGTGCGTTCATTGGGCGCGAAGCTGGACATGCGCAACCCCAGCATCCGTAGCCAGCTGGAGCAGGGCGAACAACTGGATTTCGAGGACACCACCCTCTACAAGCGCGTGTTTGCCCTGGCCGACAAGGCCGCCGGCAAGCCGATGCCACGGGCTATCCTGCCGGGCATCGTGCTCAAGAGTCCCAAGATCACCCGTAACCTGACCACGGCGTGGTTTGCCCAGCGGGTCGACGAGCGCTATCAGCGCTGCCTGAAGCGCTGATCAGCGTTGAAGTGAACAGGCTTGCCGTGGTGACCGGGCTTGCTGTGGCAAGCAGGCTTTTTGTGATGACCGGGCTTGTCATGGCGAGTGGGCTTGTTGTGGCGAGCGGGCTTGCCCCGCGTTGGGCTGCGCAGCAGCCCCAATCAAGCCCAATGCGGTGTATCAGATACCACTCGGCGGCTCGTTGCGGGTCTGCTTCGCACCCCAACGCGGGGCAAGCCCGCTCGCCACAGGGTGGTTCCTCGCAACAAAACGCCGCCACAGCCACACCCACAGCCACAGCACCAGGAACGCCAGGATCACGAACGGCAGCACATAGCTTGATCGTTCCAGGGCGTCGGCGGTGCCGTCGACCAGATTGTCGCCCAGGTTGCTGAACATCCGGCTGAACCGCGATGGCTGGTTTGCGCCGTCAGAAGAGCGGAAATTCAGCGTGACCCGGTTAGTGTCCAGGCGACGTTGCTGGCCGGCGGCAACCTGGGCCAGTTCCTGCAGCTCGTTTTCAATGCCGGCCTGTTCCTTGCTCAAGGCGATCAGGTCACTGACGCTGATGTCCTTGCGCTTGGCCAACTCATCCAGCCGTTGTTGCTGGGCTTGCAGGCGGTCCTGGCGGCGGCGTACGTCGGCGACGGCATCGGCCAGGTCCTCGGCGGTGGTGATGCGCTGGCCGAGTTTGCCGCCTTCAGCTGCCATGCCGACCATCGGTTCGACACCGGTGGGCGCGATGCGCAGGATGATCTGGCCGCCACTGCCGTCTTCGGTGATGCCGAGGATATTGCAGGCGCCAAAACGCGCGGTTTCGCAGGCCTCGCGGGTGGCCTGCATGCGCGGCGCGAGCAGGACGCCGGGCAGGGCCAGGCTCAGTTCGTGTTCGTAGGCCAGTTGCGCGCCGGCCCGGCTTTGTTCGCCGTTGATCACCCGTGCGCGGGACTGATCCTTGGGCGAACAGCCGGCAACGGCCAGGGTTGCCAGCAGGAACAGGAGATAGGGTTTTGGCTTGCCGTCCAGATGGCGCATTGCGGTTCCTTGGCAGGTACGGGGGAATTTGACGGCGATTAAAGCGGGTCTGATGGATTAACGCAAAGCATCGGAGGGGATTTGCGCGGCTGATGGTGATGGTCGTTGCCTGGCGCCTGACGTACACCTCAAGCCTGACACCAAGGAAGAATTCGCCATGATCGCTCACGCCGTGCCCGAAGGGTTTGTCTCGTTGCCCCGCAGTAGCCCGCTCCTTGACCTGCTTGGCCCGGCGTATTGCCGGGGAGAAGGGCTGCAACTGGAAATCGGCCTGCGTGCCGACAACCGCCACGCCAATGGGCGCGGCACCTTGCATGGTGGGGTGCTGGCGACCTTGGCGGATATTGGCATGGGCTACGCGATGGCGTTTTCCAGCGAGCCGCCGTTGCCGTTGATTACGGCGAGCATGACCTTGGATTACCTGGGTGCGGTGCAGGTGGGGGAGTGGATTGTGGTGCGCCTGGAGCATCACAAGCGCGGGCGGCAGATGGCGTTTGCCACGGTGAGCCTGCAGGTGGGGGAGAAGGTGGTGGCGCGGGCGAATGCGGTGTTTGCGGTGCCGCAGACGCGAGATTGAAGGTAAAGAAAAGGCCTGGTTTTCGTGGAACCAGGCCTTTTCTGTGTTGCTCTTTAGCGGAGGGCTGCTGTGCAGCCCGACGCGGGGCAAGCCCGCTCGCCACAGCAAGTCCGCGCACCACAGCAGGCTCGCTCCTACAGCGTCAAGTGCGTTCGAGGGCGAGGGCTACGCCTTGGCCGCCGCCGATGCACAGGGTCGCCAGGCCTTTCTTGGCATCGCGCTTGATCATTTCATGCAGCAGCGTCACCAGTACGCGGCACCCCGAGGCGCCGATCGGATGGCCGATGGCGATGGCGCCGCCGTTGACGTTGACCTTGTCGGCGTCCCATTCCAGCTCTTTGCCCACCGCCAGGGATTGCGCGGCGAAGGCTTCGTTGGCTTCGATCAGGTCCAGGTCGCCCAGGCTCCAACCGGCTTTGTCCAGGCAACGGCGGGTGGCCGACACCGGGCCGATGCCCATGATCGCTGGGTCGACGCCGGCGTTGGCGTAGCTGGCAATGCGTGCCAGCACAGGCAAACCGAGGGCCTTGGCCTTGTCGGCGCTCATCAGCAGCACCGCAGCGGCGCCGTCGTTGAGGCTGGACGCATTGCCGGCGGTGACGCTGCCGTCTTTCTTGAACGCCGGTTTCAGCTTGCCCAGGGATTCGGCGGTGGTGCCAGCTCGGGGTTGTTCATCGACGGCGAAGGCCACCGGGTCGCCTTTGCGCTGGGGGATCAGGATCGGTGTGATCTCATCGACAAACCGCCCAGCCTCGATCGCCGCAGCGGCTTTCTGCTGGGAGGCAGCGGCGAACGCGTCCTGGGCTTCACGGCTGATGCCGTACTTGTCCACCAGGTTTTCGGCGGTGATGCCCATGTGGTAATCGTTGAACGCGTCCCACAGTCCATCGGTGATCATGCTGTCGATCATCTTGGCGTGGCCCATGCGCAAACCGGTGCGCGCGGCGGGCAATACGTATGGGGCCAGGCTCATGTTTTCCATGCCGCCAGCGATGATTACCTCGGCGTCGCCGCAACGGATGGCCTGGGCGCCCAGGTGCAGGGCCTTGAGGCCCGAGCCGCAGACTTTGTTCAAGGTCAGGCTGGGCACCGCGTGGGGCAGGCCGGCCAGGATCGACGCCTGGCGCGCCGGGTTCTGGCCTGAGCCTGCGGTGAGGACCTGGCCGAGGATTACTTCATCCACTTCGGCCGGGTCCAGGCCGGTCTGCTCCAGCAGGCGACGGATCACGGCGGCGCCCAGTTCCGGTGCCGGAATGTTCGCCAGCGAACCCTGGAAGCTGCCCACGGCGGTGCGGGTGGCAGCAACAATCACGACGTCTTGCATGGAATCTGTCCTCACTGGAAGTGCATTTCTGGAACGTGGTCCGGGACGATCAGTTTACCGGCGGTCTTGCTCACAATCTCTTCAACGCTGACGCCAGGTGCGCGTTCCTTGAGGACAAAAGCGCCATTTTCGATTTCCAGGTACGCCAGGTCCGTCAATACACGCTTGATGCAGTGGGCGCCGGTCAGCGGCAGGCTGCATTGGCTGAGCAGCTTGGACTCACCGTCCTTGGACGCGTGGGTCATGATCACGATGATGTTTTCCGCACCGGCCACCAGGTCCATGGCGCCGCCCATGCCTTTGACCAGCTTACCGGGGATCATCCACGACGCGATGTTGCCCTGTACGTCGACTTCAAAGGCACCGAGCACGGTAAGGTCGACGTGGCCGCCACGAATCATCGCGAACGACTCGGCGGACGAGAAGATCGACGCGCCGATGCGTGCGGTCACGGTCTGCTTGCCGGCGTTGATCATGTCGGCATCGATGGTGTCTTCGGTCGGAAACGGGCCCATGCCGAGCAGGCCGTTTTCCGATTGCAGCATCACTTCCATGCCTTCGGGGATGTAGTTGGCCACCAGGGTCGGAATGCCGATGCCCAGGTTGACGTAGAAACCGTCCTGCATTTCGCGGGCGACGCGTTGAGCCATTTGTTCGCGGGTAAGAGCCATTTTATGAGTCCTTATTGTTCGGGCTGGGGGCGGATTATTTGCGCACGGTGCGCTGTTCGATGCGCTTCTCGAACGTGCCGCAGATGATCCGGTCGACGTAGATGCCAGGGGTGTGGATCTGCGCCGGGTCCAGCTCGCCCGGTTCGACGATTTCTTCGACTTCAACCACGGTGATCTTGCCGGCGGTGGCGGCCAGCGGGTTGAAGTTCTGGGCGGTGTGGCGGTAGATGACGTTGCCGAAGTGGTCGGCTTTCCAGCCTTTGACGATGGCGAAGTCGCCGGTGATGGACTCTTCCATCAGGTACGGGCGGCCGTTGAATTCACGGGTTTCCTTACCTTCGGCAACCGGGGTACCAACGCCGGTGGCGGTGAAGAAGGCCGGGATGCCAGCACCGCCTGCGCGCATTTTTTCGGCCAGGGTGCCTTGGGGGGTCAGCACCACTTCGATTTCGCCGCTGAGCAGTTGCTTCTCGAACAGCGCGTTTTCACCGACGTAGGAGGCGATCACCTTGCTGATCTGCTTTTGCTCCAGCAGCACGCCCAGGCCAAAGCCGTCGACGCCGCAGTTGTTGGAAACCACGGTAAGGTCACGGGTGCCTTTGCGCTTGATCTCGGCAATGAGGTTTTCCGGAATACCGCACAGGCCAAAACCGCCGGAGAGTACGGTCATGCCGTCCTCCAGGCCCGCCAGTGCTTCCTCGTAGGACGCCACGCGTTTATCGAAACCTGCCATATGCACCTCTTTTATTGTTTGTGGGCCAGCCAATGAACCGAGTGTTGCTCCGTCGGATTGATTTGTTAAGTTGTTTTTTAAGGTTTATTGATTTAAAAAACAGCATAGTCGCCTGGCCATTTGGAGTAGCGTCATGACCGTTAAACAGATGCGTGCGTTTCTCGCCGTGGCCCAGAGCCTGAGTTTCGCCGCCGCCTGCGAGCGCCTGCACCTTTCACAGTCGGCGCTGAGCCTGACCATCAAGGGCCTGGAAGAAGGCCTGGGCGGGCGGCTGTTCAGCCGTAACACACGCAATGTCGCGTTGACGCCCGAGGGCGAATCCCTGCTGCCCCTGGCACGCCGCTTGATTGCCGATTGGGACAATGCCGAGGACGAACTGCGCCAGCGCTTTACCCTGCAACGCGGGCGGGTCACGGTGGCGGCGATGCCGTCGTTCGCGGGTAACTTGCTGCCGCCGATCCTGAAGATATTCCGCGCGCGTTACCCTCAGGTGAATGTCACGGTGCACGACCTGATCAACGAACAGGTGTTGGAAATGGTGCGCGACCGCCAAGTGGAACTGGGCGTGGCGTTCGAGCCGTCAGACGGTTCGTCGCTGGCGTTCACACCGTTGTATCTGGATCGCTTCATTGCCGTGGTGCCGGGGGATTCGCCGTTGGTTGAGCTTGATGAAATCGACTGGAAAACCTTGCTGGAGCAGCCGTTCATCACGTTACAGCGACCTTCGACGGTGCGGGTGATGCTGGAGGAGCATCTGAGAGCGCGGCAGATGAAGTTGCCGGTGGCGCTGGAAAGCCATCAACTGGCGACCGTTGGCAAGATGGTAGCGACGGGGTTGGGTGTCAGTGCCGTCCCTGCATTGTGTGCGCGGCAGATGGAGGAGGCGGGGGCTCATTGCATCACCTTGAGTGATCCGGTGATCGAACGACCGATTGGGGTGCTGACCAAACCCGGTCATGAACTCTCGGCGGCAGCGCAGGTGTTGTTTGATATCTTTTGCGAGGAAGCGAAGAAGGGACGATTTCCCGCAGTGTTATAGAGCCGAAATTAAAAAGCCCGCTCGAACTAACGAGCGGGCTTAAATGTTTAATGCGCTGTTATCAGCAGTATCTGTCAATCACTTTAACTTGCGATTGGCCCTTGAGGTTCTGCCATTCGGTATTAAGTGTGTGGAAGACCTGCTCGATAAAGTTGCGATCGGCGGCCGCCTTCTTGCCGACATAACCCTGGCCACGGCGGTACATCTTCAGGCGCGCCGCCAGTTCACGGTTATTGCGGTCAAACTCGGCTTCTTCGGTGTGGGGCGCCAGGCAGTCAATTTGCACTTCGCCCGATTTGCCAATCCACAGGATATGGTCGTCGAGTGTGTCTTTCTGCGCTGCGAACATCTCAGCCAATTCATCGATAGTTGGTTGGTTGTTCAGATTCATGTGTAAGCCCCTTGACCAGTTGGCGATCTATCAGTTGGTTCGTTAATACTTCGTAAGTTGTCTCCGGTTGCGAAAACCGGGCGTCAGCGACTGTCTGCCGAATACGGGCAGGGTCTTGAACCTGATGCATGTAGTCTTGCTGATGAACTGCTACGCAATGCTTTCATAACGAAGACAAGCCGCATTTGAACGCCTTGTACCGAACCCTTTGGGCCGGTCAGCTTCATCAATCCGCCTTGTGGGCAGTGCACATCCGGAAAAAACAGCTCGGCGGTCAGACGAGCTTGTTCAAAACGCTTGTTGCCAACGCTCCCGATCCGGGAGACGTCTCGATAATGCAAGGACAGAATGGTTACGTCAACGGTTATGTAGTGATTATTTTTGATCACTACATAAATTGCCGTGGGGGCGGGAGCATGCGGGAAAACGTGACTTGGGCGTCATTTTCTGGAAGTGCAGGTCAGGCTGTATAACGCCTGTTGTGGCGAGCGGGCTTGCCCCGCGTTGGGCTGCGAAGCGGCCCCAATTAAGAACACTAATTAGCATCAGGAACTTCTCAGCGCCTGATTTGGGGCTGCTCTGCAGCCCAACGCGGGGCAAGCCCGCTCACCACAACAAGCCCGCTCGCCACAAAGGATCTGCGCTTGATTGAGTTACCGTAACCGTTCGACCAAACGCGGCAAAAGCCGCTCGCACTCGGCTTCGATCTTCACCTGTAGCAGCTCATCCCCCCGAGTCTTGCCCAAATTGATGGCAATGACCGGTTTGCCCTGTTCGACCATCGCCTTGCACAAGCGGAATGCCGAATAGGCCATCAACGACGAACCCACTACCAGCAAACCTTCGGCATGATTGACGGCGGCCATGGCCCTGGCTGCCGTCGCCGGCGCTACGTTCTCACCGAAAAACACCACATCCGGCTTCAAGTGCTCGCCATTGCAATGGGGGCAGTGGGGGACCTGAAAGTGTTCTTCAAAGGCAGGATCGAGCAACGTGTCGCCATCGGGTGCCTGCACCGCATGGACCTGCGCCAGGTAGGGGTTGTCGATTTCCATCCGGCGCTGGATCACATCGCGTGCACTGCGCAACTGGCAATCCAGGCACAGCACCCGGTGCAGGCTGCCGTGCAGTTCGATCACATCGTGGCTACCGGCCTGATCATGCAGGGTGTCGACGTTTTGCGTGATCAGCCCGCTGATACGCCCGCGTTGCTGCAGCGTCGCCAACGCCAGGTGCGCCTTGTTCGGCTGCGCAAGGCGAACTCTCGGCCACCCGAGCATCGCCCGCGCCCAGTAACGGCGGCGTGCCTGCGCGGTGGCGAGGAACTCCTGGTACATCATCGGCGCCTTGCCCCGGCGCACGCCTTCACTGTCGCGGTAGTCGGGAATGCCCGACGACGTGCTGATCCCCGCACCGGTCAACACCAGAAAGCGCCGTTCGGCCATGGCCCGATGCAAGGTATCGAGGTGGTCCTCTTGATGTTCCAGCGTGTCGAGCATGGGTTCCCCTATTCGCCGCGAATGTACTGCTCCAGCTGCTTGATCAGGTCAGCCTGGTCGGCAATGGCTTCCTTGACCAGGTCGCCGATGGACAGCAGGCCCAGCAGCTTGCCGTCTTCGACCACGGGCAGGTGGCGCAGGTGGCTGTCGGTCATGATGTTCATGCATTCATCGACCTTTTTGTGGGTGTCGACGGTGATCACCGGAGAACTCATCACCTCATGGACCTTGGTGGTGACCGACGACAGGCCCTTGAGCATGATTTTACGGGCGTAATCACGTTCGCTGATGATCCCGACCACCACGCCATCCTGGACCACCGGCAAGGCCCCGACGTTTTTTTCCGACATCCGGACCAGTGCTTCAAACACAGTGTGATCGTGTTTGATGACATGGACTTCCTGGTTTTTCTGGTCCTTGGCTTTGAGCACTTCTGCAACGGTTTTCATGGCGGCCACTCCGGTGTTGTTGTTGGTTAGTCAGGGTCCCACTACAGAATCCTAGACCGGCCACCGCGCTGCAAGGTCCAAAGCGGCGCTAAACCCGTCGAAAAACGTCATTCACCGGTTTTTTTCGGTATTTACCCCGCATTTGTCGGTTTTTTGGCCCGCTTGAGGCTGGCTGCAGTCTTGCGCGGTGCGCTCTTGCGTTTCTTTTTCCATGGCGTGGCACCTCGGCCTGCCGGGCTGGCGGGACCGGTGATGGTCATGCGCATGCCATTGCAGCGGGCGACCTGCTTGCTCATCCAGGCCGCCTGTTTGGCGACGAAGTCTTCCAGGCTCATTTCGCCGCTTTGCACCATGTCCAGGGCCTGCTCCCAGATGGCGGTGGTGCCTGGGTCGGCGATGGCGCGGGGCACGGCGTCGATCAGGCTGAATGCCGCCGAAGTGGCTGATAGCGCCTTGCCGTTCTTCACCAGGTAACCACGGTCCAGCAGCCCCTGGATGATGCCGGCGCGGGTGGCCTCGGTGCCGATGCCGGTGGTGTCCTTGAGCTTTTGCTTGAGCAGCGGGTCTTCCACCAACTTGGCGACATTCTTCATCGCCTTGATCAGGTCGCCTTCGGTAAAGGGTTTGGGCGGTTGGGTCCACAGGTCCTTGAGGTTGACCTTGGCCACCGCATAATCCTGGCCCTGCACCAATGGCGGCAGGGCTTGCGGAGCCGGTGCTTCACGTCCCTTGGCCGACGCCAGGGCTTCGGGCAGGGCGCGTTTCCAGCCAGGTTCGATCACCACTTTGCCCACCGCGCGCAATGCCTGGCCCGCACAGTCGAAATCCGCCTGGGTGCGATCGTACTCATGATTGGGCAGGAACTGCGCCAGGTAGCGTGCACGAATCAGGGTATACACCGCCCGGTGCTTGCCGGCGAGTTGTCCCACGTCCTTGCCGGCGCCGGTGGGGATGATGCCGTGGTGGGCGCTGACCTTGGCGTCGTTCCACGCCCGCGAGCGTCGCTGGGGATCAATATGCGGCATCAGCTCGTCCACTGAGGTATCCGCGCGCGCCAACGCAGCCAGGATCTTCGGTGCGTCGCTGTGCTGGCTCATCGGCAAGTAGCCGCAATCACTGCGCGGGTAGGTGATGACTTTGTGGGTTTCATACAACGACTGGGCGATATCCAGGGTTTCCTGGGCGCCGAGGCCGAGTTTCCTGGAACAGATTTCCTGCAGGGTGCCCAGGTCGAAGGGCAGGGGCGCCACTTCGCGCATGCGCTCGGTGCGCAGCTTCACCAGCCGGGCGGTGGCGGCGTTGCGCATGGCGTCGGCCGCGTCCCGCGCCAACTGCGGGTTGAGGCAGCGACCCTGGTCGTCACAGGCGTCCTCGGCCGCACGCCATTGGGCGGTGAAGGTCATGCCCTCGTGGCGCAGGTCGACATCGATGGCCCAGTAAGCCACCGGCACAAAGTCGGCGATGCTGCGATCGCGGTCCACCACCAGGCGCAGGGTCGGCGTTTGCACCCGGCCTACGGGCAGCACGCCCTGGTAGCCGGATTGGCGCCCGAGCAAGGTAAACAGGCGGCTCATGTTCATGCCGATCAGCCAGTCGGCACGGGAGCGGCCCAAGGCGGAGTGATACAGGCTGAAGGTCTCTGCCCCTGGCTTTAACGCCGCCAGGGCCTTGCGGATCGAGGCATCATCCAGCGCCGACAGCCACAACCGCTGGATCGGCCCGCGATAACGGCAGTGCTCGACCAGTTCGCGGGCGATCATCTCGCCTTCGCGGTCGGCGTCGGTGGCGATCACCAGTTCCTGGGCTTCCCCCAGCAGGCGCTTGACCGCCTTGAACTGGCTGGCGGTCTTGGGTTTGACGCGCATCTTCCATTTGTCCGGGACGATGGGCAGGTCGGCCAGTACCCAGCGCTTGTACTTTTCGTCGTAGGCATCCGGCGGGGCGGTTTCCAGCAGGTGGCCGATGCACCAGGTGACCGTGACTCCATTGCCCAGCCAGCACCCATCGCCACGGCGGCTGGCGCCGAGCGCGGCCGCGATGTCTTTGGCCTGGGAGGGTTTTTCACAGAGGTACAGCCGCATGGTCGTCACATCAGATCGGGTTGATGCTGTGCAGGATGCTCAGTCAGCGCGCATTGATCAACCATTATCTGTATGGATGTACAGCAATTTATGTAGGCGCCTGAAGGCACATGTGGGAGGGGGCTTGCCCCCGATTGCAGAGTGTCAGTCAAAAATCCTCGACTGATACACCGCTATCGGGGGCAAGCCCCCTCCCACAGGGGATCTTCTGTGTTCAGGAGATCGGGTTAGTTGTTATCGATATCCACGTGGCGGGTCTCTTTAAGGCAGACCATCCCCACGATCAAACTCACCCCGGTCACCACCACCGGGTACCACAGGCCGTAGAAGATATCGCCGGTGTACACCACCAGGGCAAACGAGACCGTCGGAAGGAACCCGCCAAACCAGCCGTTACCGATGTGGTAGGGCAGGGACATCGAGGTGTAGCGGATACGCGTCGGAAACAGCTCCACCATCAACGCCGCCAGCGGGCCGTAGCACATGGCGGCAATCAGGATCAGTGCCACGATCAGCACCACCACCATGGTCTTGTTGACCTGGGCCACATCCGCCGAAGACGGGTAGCCGGCCAGGGTCACCGCGCCACGCAGGGCTTTTTCGTCAAAACCGTCGATACGCACTTCGCCCACGCTCACCTGCACCGGGCTGCCGGCGGGTGCGGCGGCGCTGCTGTAGGGCAGGCCTTGCTTGACCAGGAAGGTCTTGACCTTGTCGCACGGGCTGTCAAATTTCGCCTTGCCCACCGGGTCGAACTGGAAGGTGCAGGTGGCCGGGTCGGCCATCACGGTGATCGGCGCCTGGTTGCTCGCCTGGTCCATCGCCGGGTTGGTGTAGTGCGCCAGGCTCTTGAAGATCGGGAAGTACAGCACGGTGGCCAGCAGCAGGCCGAGCATCAGCACCGGCTTGCGCCCGACTTTGTCCGACAGCCAGCCGAAGAAGATAAAGAACGGTGCACCGATCACCACGCTGATGATCAACAGCATGTTGGCCAGGGCCGGGTCCATCTTCAGGAACTGCGTGAGGAAGAACAGCACGTAGAACTGTGCCGCGTAGAAGGTCACCGCTTGCCCGCCGTTGATGCTGAACAGCGCGATCAGCACCACCTTGAGGTTTTCCCATTTGCCGAAGGACTCGCGGATCGGCGATTTGCTGGCCTTGCCTTCCTCTTTCATCTTCAGGAACGCGGGCGACTCGTGCAGGCTCATGCGGATCCAGGTGGAAATGCCCAGCAGCACGATGGAGAACAGGAACGGAATGCGCCAGCCCCACACTTCGAACTGGTCGCCGGTGAAGTAACGGCAGGCCAGCACCACCAGCAG
The DNA here is from genome assembly GCF_055380095.1 of Pseudomonas allii. Classification (NCBI taxonomy): domain Bacteria; kingdom Pseudomonadati; phylum Pseudomonadota; class Gammaproteobacteria; order Pseudomonadales; family Pseudomonadaceae; genus Pseudomonas; species Pseudomonas allii. The sequence continues at coordinate 2,231,522 of NZ_AP039450.1, forward strand.
CGACAGCAGCAGGCCGATGGTGGCGGTGGACTGAATCCAGCTGGTGTGGAAGCCGCGCTTGCCGGCCGGTGCGTGCTCGGCCACGTAGGTCGCCGCGCCGCCGTATTCGCCGCCCAGCGCCAGGCCCTGCAGCATGCGCAGCACGATCAGGATGATCGGCGCTGCGATGCCGATGCTGGCATAGGTCGGCAGCAAGCCGACACAGAAGGTCGCCACGCCCATCAGAATGATGGTCACCAAAAAGGTGTACTTGCGCCCGATCATGTCGCCCAACCGGCCAAATACCAGCGCACCGAATGGCCGCACCACAAAGCCGGCGGCAAAGGCCATCAAGGCGAAGATGAAGGCCGTGGTGTCGTTGACCCCGGCAAAGAACTGCTTGCTGATCACCGCCGCCAGGGCGCCGTAGAGGAAAAAGTCATACCACTCGAACACCGTCCCCAGGGACGAGGCGAAGATGACCTTTTTTGAGTCGTTGCTGGTGCTCGCGTCGATCGGCGAGCCCAGGGTTTGAGCATGTTCTGACATCGGGTAGCCCTCACAGTGATTATTTATTGTTGTTCCACTGTCGGCGCCAGGTTCGGCGCCGCTATTCAGATTGCATGAACCAGTTCTTTCTCCGGGGCGAGACTCCTTGTATTCGGCGAAAGGATCAGCTGAGCGGCCTTCTCCGCGATCATCAGCGTAGGTGAGCAGGTATTGCCGGACGTGATGCGCGGCATGATCGACGCATCGGCGATACGCAAGCCGGGCACCCCGTGCACCCGCAGTTGGGCGTCGACCACGGCGTCTTTATCGTTGCCCATGCGGCAGGTGCCGACCGGGTGGAAGATCGTCGTACCGATGCGCGCGGCGGCTTCGTGCAATTGCTCTTCGGTTTGCAGCGAATCGCCCGGCAGATACTCCACCGGTTTGAACTGGCTCAGGGCGGGTGCGGCGACGATGCGCCGGGTCAGGCGGATGGCATCGGCGGCCACGCGCAGGTCTTGCGGATGGCTGAGGTAGTTGGGGCGGATCAGCGGTGCGTCCGCCGGGTTGGCCGAGCGGATGTCGATGCGCCCGCGACTGTGCGGGCGCAAGTCGCAGACCGACGCGGTAAACGCCGGGAAGGCATGCAGCGGCTCGCCAAAACGTTCCAGGGACAACGGCTGCACGTGGTATTCCAGGTTGGCCGAGGTCTGTTCCGGACTCGAGCGGGCAAACGCACCCAGTTGGCTGGGCGCCATCGACAACGGGCCGCTGCGGTCATACAGGTAGCGCAGGCCCATGCCCATCTTGCCCCATAGAGTGCCGGCGATCTGGTTGAGGGTGCGGGCGTTTTCCAGTTTGTAGATCAGCCGCAGTTGCAGGTGGTCCTGGAGGTTGCCGCCGACGCCGGGCAACTCGTGCAGTACATTGATGCCCAACGGTTTGAGCACATTCGACGGGCCAATTCCCGAGCGTTGCAGGATGCCCGGCGAACCGACGGAGCCGGCGCACAGCACAATCTCCTGGCGCGCTTTCCAGCTCACTTGCTGGCCCTGCTGACGCCCGACCACTTGGGAGGCGCGGCCGTTTTCCAGCAGCACGCGGTCCACTTCCACTTCGGTCAGCACGGTGAGATTGGGGCGTTGGCGCACCGGCTTGAGAAACGCCTTGGCCGCGTTCCAGCGCACCCCGGCTTTCTGGTTGACCTGGAAGTAGCCGCAGCCTTCGTTATCGCCCTGGTTGAAATCGTTGATGTTGGCGATGCCGCTCTGCGCCGCCGCATCGCGGAATGCATCGAGGATCGGCCAGTGCAGACGCTGCTGCTCGACCCGCCATTCACCGCCGTCGCTGTGAAATTCCGAGCCGCCGGCAAAGTGGTTTTCGCTCTGCTTGAACAGCGGCAGCACGTCCTTCCACGCCCAACCTTCATTACCTGCGGCCGCCCAGCCGTCGTAGTCCTGGGCCTGGCCACGCATGTAGATCATGCCGTTGATGGAGGAGCAGCCGCCCAGCACCTTGCCCCGTGGATAACTCAGCGCACGGCCTTGCAGGCCTTCCTGGGCTTCGGTCTTGAAGCACCAGTCGGTGCGTGGGTTGCCGATGCAGAACAGGTAGCCGACGGGGATGTGGATCCAGGGGTAATTGTCGCGGCCACCGGCTTCGAGCAGCAGCACGCGATGGGCGGGGTTGGCGGACAGTCGATTGGCCAGCAGGCAGCCCGCGGGGCCGGCGCCTACGACGATGTAATCGTATTCAGCAGTTGCAATGGGCATCTGAAGGTCTCGCTTGTTTTTCTTATTGGCCCCATCCTAGTTGTTAGTTTTCGTCTTAAAAATGTTAGTTTTTGCCCAGCTGCTGTGCGTTTTTAAACAGCGGGGCCGAGGTTCCTGCAATGGAGGCGTCATGTTCGACTGGAACGACCTGCGGTACTTTCTCGAATTGCAGCGCAGCGGCCGTCTGCTGACCGCCGCGCAACGCCTGAAAACCACCCACGCCACCGTCGCCCGGCATATCGAAGCCATCGAGAAAAGCCTCGGCACCGCGCTGTTCGTGCAGCATGCCCAGGGCTACGAACTGACCCCCGCCGGCGAAGCCTTGCTCAAGCACGCCGAAGCGATGGAAAACGTCGCGCTGCTGGCCGAAGACGAACTGACTCATTCTGCCGCGCCCCTGGGCAAGATCCGCCTCGGTGTGGCCGAAGGCCTGGGCGTGATGTTCCTGGCCAGCCGCATGGGCGGGCTGTTCGAGCGCTACCCCGGCTTGGAAGTGGAGTTGGTGGCGGTGCCGCGCTTTGTCAGCATCCTCAACCGCGAAGCGGAAATCAGCATCCACCTCGAGCGGCCGAGCGTCGATCAACTGGTCACGCGCAAACTTACCGACTACCGCCTGGCCCTCTATGCCAGCCGCGCCTACCTGGCGCGCAACCCGCCGATTGAAAAGCGCGAAGACCTTGCGGCACACGCCTGGATCGATTATGTCGACGACCTGCTGTTCAGCCAGGAACTCAAATTCCTCAGCAGCTTCTGCCGCAACCCCAAGGTGGTGTTCCACAGCACCAGCGTGATCGCCCAGCATCAGGCGGCGCGCTCCGGTTTGGGGATTGCGGTATTACCGTGCTTCATGGCCGCCGGCGACCCGGACCTGGTGCCGTTGCTGCCGGGGGAGGGGATCCAGCGCAGCTACTGGATCAGCTCGCGCCGGGAATTGCACAAGTCAGTGCGGCTGCGGGTGTTGTGGGATTACGTGGTGGAGTTGTGCGCGCGTGAGCAAGGCTTGTTGCTGGGCGAAGCCAACTGACGAAACCGGATCAATACTGTGGGAGCACCGGACCCCGTCAGGCACGCAACTCAAACTCGGCACTGCCCAGCCTTTCCCCATTCACCAACACATGCACCACATGCCGGCCTGAGTAATGCTTGCGGGTAGTCATGTCGCGAATGTGCTGTTCGCGCCGAAGGTGCTGCTGCTCCCCGGCACCGAGGCAGACCCCCTTGAGCTTGAATACCTTGTTCGCACTGTGGCCGGCGCTCTTCACATAGTCGATGGCGTAGTCCACCACCAGTTTCTGAGGGGCTGCGGCGGTGGATTCCAGGGTGAAGGACAGGTTGATCCGCTCACCCAGGTTGATCACCGCCGGCGTCACTTGCAGATGGTGGAGCTTTACTTCGGCCCTGGCTCCGGCGCCCATGATCGTCAGCGCGCGCGTGTTGCCTTGTTTGATCAGGCTGCGCAGGGCGTGGCGGGCGATCCAGGCGGTGTGAGGGTGGTCCAGGTTCCAGCCTTCGATCAGGCTGAGCACCCACTCCGGATGGTCCTTGGTGATGTCGTTGAGGTGGTTGGCCACCGATTTGCGCACGTACAGGCTGCTGTCGGCCTTGAGGTTGTCGAGGATCGACGCGCACAGTTCCGGGTTGGCCTGCACGTTGGCCAGGCGGAATGACCAGGGCAGGCGCGGCCGCGAACCTTCGCTGGCCAGGCGACGCACGTGTTCGTTGGTATCCAGCGACCATTCGTGCATCACCGCCAACGTGCGGGGGAAGTCGTGCAGTAGGAAATGGCGGATGGCGAATTCAGCGGAGCCAAACGTCGTGAAGTACTTGAGCGCGGCCATTGAACGCTTGAAATCATCCCGTCCGTAACTCGCCACGAAGTGCGGCAGGAACAGGCTGACAAACGCGCTGTTCAAGCGTGGGGCCAACGCATAAAGCACCTTGAGGGTTTGCGGGTAGTCCAGCGGGATCACCGCATGCAGGCTCTCGCTGACCCGCGCCATGCGCTGCATCACCGACAATTCGGCCAGCCCGGCCTTGGCGTGCTTGAGGAACCCCTTGGCGTCGAACGCCGGGTACACCGCCGTCATCTCGCTGGCGATGTGTTGCAGGCGTTCGACGTTGAAGATTTCCTTGAGGGCTGGGGCGCTTTGGTCGGTCATCGGTGATTCCGTAGTTGATGTCAGAGAAACCAGCGATATTCCCGCGCATGGATCTCTTGCTGGAAGGCCTGGTGGTCCTGGCGTTTGTTTTCGCAGTACACGTCGACAAATTCGGCGCCCAGCTTATCGCGCAATACCACGTGATGCTGCATGGCACGCACGGCGTCGAGCATTTCCAGGGGGAAGTCGCTGCCGCTGCTGCGGTCCTCATTCAGCGGCGCGATGGGTTCGTGCCTGGTTTCAAGGCCGTGCTCCAGGCCGACCAGGATCGCCGCCAGCACCAGGTACGGGTTGGCATCGGCACTGGCCAGGCGGTGCTCGATGCGCAGGTTGCGCGGGTCGGATTCGGGGATGCGTACGCAGGCGTCGCGGTCTTCGAAGCCCCAGCTGGCGCGGGTGGCGGCGTTGACCGTGCCGCCCAGGCGGCGGAAGGCATTGTGGTTGGGCGAGAAGATCGGCATGCAGTGCGGCAGCAATTGCAGGCAGCCGGCCACGGCATGGCGCAGGGGTTGCTGCTGATGTGCCGCCAGCAAATTGTTACCCGCGCTGTCATACAGGCTGACATGCACATGCATGCCACTGCCGGGAAATTGCAGATAGGGCTTGGCCATGAAGCTGGCGCGGTAACCGTGTTTCAACGCCACGCCACGGGTGCTGCGGCAGAACAGGGCGGCCCAGTCGGCAGCACGCATCCCGTCGTCGAGGTGGCCGAAATTGATCTCGAACTGGCCTGGGCCGATCTCGGCAGTCATCACGGTGATGTCGATGCCCTGGTCCTTGGCGGTTTGCGCCATGTCATCGAGTACTTCGCTGAAGCGCGACAGCCGTTCGATATGCAGGTTGGGCTGGTCGTCGGCATCATCGCTCAGCGGGTCGCGGGCGAATTGCGGCAGGCCGTTGTCGAGTTTTTTATCGAACAGGTAGAACTCCAGCTCGAACGCCACCACCGGGTGAATGCCCTTGTGCTGCAAGCGCTCCAGCACCTTGGCCAGCACTTCGCGGGGTTCGAATTCGATGGGCGCTTCGGTGCCGTCCGAGGTGATCAGCATCTGGCCCAGCGGCTGCGACTCCCAGCTCACCGGCTTGAGCGTGCCCGGCACCAGGCGGCGGTTGGCATCCGGGTCGCCGTCGTTGAAGCAGTAGTCGCCAATCTTGAACAACCCACCCTGAACCCCCAGCAATACGGCATTCTGCGGCAGCTTCAACGGGCTGCCGGCGGCAACTTTTTCCAGCATCTCGATGGGGTAGCGCTTGCCGTAGAAGTGCCCGGGAATGTCCAGGGCGATCAGGTCGACATAACGCACATCGGGATGGTTCTGGCGAAAGGTCCGTACTTCGGCCAGTAACGTGGAGGCATGGCTTTTCACGGGTGTTGCTCCTAGTTGTAAACCCACAACACGCGGGCGGGCAGGTCGGTGAGGTTGGCGTAGCGGCAATGGGCGAAACTGGCCAGGTGGAAGCTGTCGCCGGGGCCGAGGGTGACTGAGCCATCTTCACCCTCCACCCATAACGTCAACTCGCCCTCCAGCACAAAACCGGCTTGTTCGGCGCGGTCGCTCATGGTCTGTTCACCGCTGTTGGCACCGGGGGCCAGCAGGCTGTCGAGCATCGAGAAGGCGCCGTTCATGCTCGGCGAAACGAGGATGTCGGTGATGCCGTTGGCGTAGTACACCGTACGCCGCTCGTTGGGGCGGGTGATCCAGTCCACGGCCTTGGGTTTGGGCTGGCTGTAGAAGTACGTGGTGGGCACGTCGAGGGCGTGGCTGATGGCGGTCAAGTCGGCCACGGTCGGGCGCGACAGGCCGCGCTCGACCTGGGACAGGAAGCCCACCGAGCGCTCGATTTTCTGCGCGAGCTGGGCGAGGGTGAGCTTCTTGTGCTTGCGCAGGTCATGGATCAGCGCGGCGAGGGTGGCGAGTTCTTCTTGGGGTGTCATGAAATTTATGTCGAATAATTTCATGAAAAACTACAGGAATTATTTCACGCAGGCAATCAGCGCCTTCGCCACGGTATCGGCCTTAGGGTCCAGCCCTTTCCAGGTTTTCAGGTAGAACTGGCGACAAGTACCCTGTGGCGAGCCCGCTCGCCACAGTTGCAGTGTTTACCTTTAATGGGGTGGTATCAGCCAGATAGGGCCGGTTTTTCAGGGGCGGAAGATAAACGGTTTCACGCCCCAGGTGCCTGTCAGCTCTACGCCGCCGATCAACAGCAGCAGGTTCCCGGTGTCGCGCGCTTGAATCAGCGCGTCGCGCAAGGTCGGTCGCTGTCCCTCCAGGTTGGCCGGTGTGGGCGTTTGAGGGTTGTACTGTTTGGCGGACAGCTTCGGGGAGTGGGTCTTGCGCAACGTCAGCCAATACCAGGTCGGCCGGTCTGCGCGCCGGAAGATCAACTCGGTGCTGTACCGCGAGTCGTAGACTTCATAGTGACTGTCTGTCAGAAGCTCGCGCATCAGCGTCTTGATGTTGATTTGGGTGGGGCGCTCCAACAGGTTTGAAACCAGGGTGGGACGCACCCCAGCCGTGTCGAACCGTATGAGGTTGAACCCATTTGAAACCCCCAATGACCATTCGAATGGGCCAGGCCCTCTCGGCAAGGTGGGCAGCAGTGCCAACGGGTCGTTCGCGATCAGGGCGTGGCGCTGGGTCAGTGTGCCGGCAGCACCCCGGGTCCATTCTGTCCAGTCCTGCAGGGTGTTGAGCACATGCGCAAAGCCTTTTGCGGTCAACCCGGGAGGGTTGGCTGTGTTGAACAGGCTTGCGCCAAGCTGGGCGCGGGCGAGTGGGTCGAAGCGGGGGAACATGCGGTTCATGTGCGTGGCAATCGATGAGGGAAGCGGCGGCTGCGGGTGGATGAGCCAGGTATCCAGGTGAGCGTTGTATTCCACGAGCCTGGGTTGTTCGAGCGGGGCGTTCGCGACGACGTGTTCGAACTGCGCGAATGTCGAGTGGGGCAGGTCTGCCGACACGATGGCGGTCCTCGCGCCTTGTGTGGCGAATACGCTATCGCCTGGCAGGATCGCGTAGTAACGCCCGTTGATCTTGATGTAGTCCTGCAGCGCCTGGCTTCGGCGCCACACGCCCGGGCGCCCCGGCACAGGGTTCATCGTCTGTGGCGCAAAGGCCTGCCCCCAATCCACGAAACGTTCGGCGTCGCTGCGCGCAGGGCGCCGGGGCGGCAGGGCTGGCCTGCTTGGCCCGGGCGCGGGGTCGATGGCGGTGACGGTTTGCGCGCTCGGCAGGTCTGCGCCCTGCAATCGAGCCCAGAAGCGATTCTGGGTGGTTTGCAGGTACGCAAAGCTCACATCGAGCTGGTCTGGCGCCCGGCTCAGGCGGAACACCAGGGACATCTGGTGTTCAAGGTTATTGAACGCGGGGAAATTGAAGGATTCAAACACCCGCCGAGCCTGTTGCAGGTCCAGGTGCGGGAAAAGGTCCATCAACGCGATTTCCGGCCCGCTAGGCGGTGTGCCACCGAACAGCCCGATGAGTGGCGAGCGGATCTCCCAGGCTCCTTGAACCGTGCGGTAGAGAGGCTCGCCCGGGTACGCACTGGGTGCGCGCCGTGGGTCCTTGAGCCGCCAGACCTGGGCATCGTGATCCCTGCGGATCGAATACCAGCGGCCGTTCTCCTGCAGGAAATGCCGAGGCGCCTCGAAGGCCTCGGGCGTCGGCGTATCTTGTACGTAGATCTGTTGCTCTTCCCATCCAGCCAGCGCCTTGATACCCGTGGGCTTGCTGCGCAACGCCAGCTTCGGGTTGAGCCTGGGGCCGGTTGCAACCGCTTTGCTCGCCGAACGCGCGCCGCCGATGGCACCGTCGATCACCGCGCCCACCATCTCACCCAGGGCCCGCACTATGTACTGGGCGGCGGCGGTGCGGTCGCCGAGCTGGGCAGCTTCCACGGCATTGATGATGGACAGGATGCTTCTGGACAGGCCGATCGGCAGCATGACCTTGACCGGCAGGAACAGTGTGGCGAAGTCCAGTGCCGCGGTGACGAGGGTGGCGGCGCTTTCGAGGTTGGCTTCCTGGGTGCTGGTCGATTGCGCATTGGCGTCGTTGATCACCGCGGACGCTTCGGCCTGGTAAGCCTCTTCAAGGAAGTGATCGGCGATGCGGCTCAAGGCGATGACCGTTTCATTGGCCCCCCCTTTAAGCAGGTTCTGGATGCGCGGGCGGGCACTGAGTTGCACACGGCCGGTCAGGTAGTCGCGCCAGGCGCTGTGGTTGATGAAGTCGCGGTGCATGGCCGAGGCATCGGCGTATTCGTGGAACAGCCGGCCGTTGGCGGTGCCGGGGGTATACACCACCAGGGAGGCGACGCTGTGGGACGCGGTTGAAAACACCAGCACCCCGCGCACCCGTTCACCGCGCAGTTTCAGGCTGCTGACGATGATGCGGTGCTCTTCGACGGTGGGGCGTTTATCGTCATCCATGGGGCCGGCGAGGGCACTCATCACCCAGTTGTAGCCGCGGTCGAGCCGGTCCGGCAGGAAGTCGCCGGCGATTTTGGCCTCGATGGCGTCCACTCGCAGTTGCAAGGCCATGAGTTGGGCGTAGCGATCCTGGTCGGCGTGCGCCTCGCTGGAGCTGACCAGGCGCGTCTTGAGGAATTGCTCGTAGCTGTCACCGATATTGACCTTGCGCACCAGCTCCTTGACTTGCGCCACCGTCAGCGCGGTATAGGGCGCCTGGTCTTTATCGGTCAGCCAGGCGAAGTTGGTGAAGTTCAGGTCCAGCCACTCGATGTTTTCCAGCGCCAATGCGGTCAGGGTCAGCGTACGTGTGGTGTAGACCGGCGTACCCGTCGCCGGCGGTTGCGGCTTGCCGCCGACCACATAGCTGCCGATGGGGCGGGAGGCGTAGGTCTTGGTGTGGATGATGAGGGTGTCCGGGTCGGTCACCAGGCCATATTCGTCCTCCAGCCGCGTGCGCAATTGTTGATTGCTGTAGGACAGCACGGCGGCGGGGTCGCTGAATTGGGACAGGGAGGGCAGCCCCTCGGGCACGGACAGTTGCTGCAAGGCATCGGCGTAAGCCTGTGTGGTGCTCGACCAGCGTTGCTGATCGTCGGGGCTCGCGTGCTTGAGAAACTGCTGGAGCTGACGCCGCAGTTTCTTCTGATGGCGGGCGACGAGGACCCCACTGGCATCAAAGGCACGGCTCAGATCGGTGACCCGGTCGAGGCTTGCCGGCAATTGCCGTGGGTCCAGGCCGTGGGGTTGGCGCTGGTAGTGCGCAATCATCCAGGTGAAGTCTGCCTGTGCCCGTTCATGCAACGCGTGCAGGCTACCGTTGAAGACCGACTCCAGTCGTTCAAGGTAGCGAAACTGGTCGCCTTGGGGTTGTTGCTGGTGAAACGCCAGGCCGCTGGCACGATCGTTGTGGCTCATCAGGGCCAGGATGTCGCCGAATTCGATGGCGCTGTTGAGTCGGCGATGCAATTCGCGGTCAAGGCCGGTCAAGGAGTCGAAGGCTTCGAAACCGCTGGTCGGGAGGTACAGCAGCACATTGCCGACGTTGGCCTGGGGGGCGATGTCACGCACCTGCAGCGGTTTTTCCTCACCTTCAAAGCGCACCTGGGCGTCGTCCGGGTCTCGGGCAGTAAGCACGAATGCCCCGTACAGCGGGATATCCCGCGACAGTTTGTCCTTGACCACCACGCCCAAGGCGCAGGGCCTATAGCCGTTCAAGGCGCGTCGGGAGGCCGCATCCGGGTAGCGCATGACACGCAGGAGCAGCAGCTCGCTCGACACCTCGAGCAAGCCGTCGATCTTCAGCAGTTCGGCTTCGGCCCTCATCAGATCCAGGCGCTTCTCGGCCAGCCACTGTTTGCAGGTGCGGGTATCGTTGGTGTCGATGGGCGCGCCCCAGAACTGTTCGACCTGGGTGTTGAAGCGCGCCGCCAGGGTGCTTGCCAGCGTATCGAGAAAACGGTCGAACGCCTGTGGGGTGAGTGCCAGTGTCGAACCGTCGTCACGACCGTCGCAGGTCAGGTGAAAGCGGGTAGCGCGCGTCGCGTAGTGGCCGGCGCGTCGCGTGACGATGCGCTCCACGGCGGCCTCCATGAGCGTTGGCAGCAAAGGCTTCAAGGCTTGGGCCGGCTCGGTAGGGGACGCGTCTGCCGGGTTGATCTTGAGGTAGGTCCTGGTCAGGTCGAGGGGCGTGGGCAGCGTGTTGAACGCCTGGTTGAACGCATCCTGCACACAGCTGAAAAACGTGGGTTGCCCCTGCAACAGCTGCCTGATTTCGCTGTTCAGGGTCTGGATCCGCTGGACCAGGCGGCTTGCCCGGCGGCTGTCGCGGGTGTTCAACGTGGTGATCATCGGGGTCGATAGAGCGTTGCCGTATCGCATGTCAATTACCTGCAAAATAAGGTGAATGACCATGGTGCTGGCGACGCGGACAGCGTGTGCGCTATCCCGTTAATACGTCGAAGGGTGGCGTGTGCGGTGTTTGTGATTGCGGCTGAATGTTTGCGTGCAGCAGCGGTCCGAACCTGGGTACGCATCATTCATTGAGGAACACCCATGACATCAAAATCCCTGTTCGCCTCCCTGCTGGTCGCCGCGAGCCTGTCCACCGCCAGCTTTATCGTGCACGCCGGTGATACGCCCCAGGAGACGGTGAAACCTTCCAGCATCAACACCCGTGACCTGAAAGAGGGTGATCGCGCCCCGGATATCCTGATGCGCAAGGAATCGGCCGTCAGCGACTGGAAAAAGCGCGGTCTCAAACAGCCTGAAGAAGACAGCCAATGGGCACGGGTAGGCGACCGTTTCGTGCTGCTCAAGACCACCAACGGCACCATTCTCGAGATCACCCCCGTCAAGAAATGACCTTGCATTTAGGCCCTGTTCCTGAGTTAAGGTAGCCGGCTATAAAGGCCGCGTTACCTTCAAGGAAAGAGAGCAGGATGCTTGCCACAATAAGAAACTACCCCCGCACCGTTAACCTGTTGCTGTCCTCGACGTTGCTGCTCACGCTGGCCAAGGCCATCACCTTTCCGTACCTGGTGATTTACCTCACCCGCCATTTCGCCCTCGACATTACCCAGGTCGGCCTGGTGATCGGCAGTTCGTTGATCGTTGGCTCGCTGCTCAGCGTGTATGGCGGGTATCTGGTTGATCGTATCCACAGCTACCGGCTGTTGCTGGCCCTCACCTTGCTGTTCCTACTGGGCTTTGTCGGCATGGTGCTCGCGGGGAATATCTGGACCTTCTACACCTGCCTGATCCTGATCAACCTGGCTCACGCCGTGATCGATATCGCGGCCAAAGCCGGCTTTGCCAGCCTGTTGCCCGAGGACGCGCGCAGCGAAGTGTTTTCCATCAAGTACACCCTGACCAATATCGGTTATGCCGTTGGCCCGGCGTTTGGCGCGGTGGTGGCCAAGCTGGAAATCAGCTTGCCATTTGTGCTGTCGGCGCTGTTGGGGCTGGTTTTTTTCCTGCTGTATTGGCGTTGGGGTGATCGTAGTTTGGCCACTGTCGACACCACGCAAAAGCCAGTGCCGTTCCTCGCCGTTGGCCGGGTGCTGTTGAAGGATCGTCGTTTGGTGTGCTTCACCCTCGGCGGTGTACTGAGTGCCGTGGTTTTCGGCCAGTTCACCGCGTGGCTGTCGCAATACCTGGTGACCACCACCACCGCCGACTACACCTACACCGTGGTCAGCGCCGTACTGGTCACCAACGCGGTGTTGGTGATCGCCTTGCAGTACGTGATCGGCCGGCGCATTTCGCACCGCTACCTGGGCCAATGGTTGATCGCCGGCCTGGGCATGTTCATGTTGGGGCTCATCGGTTTCGCGCTGTCCACCAGCGTATTGTGGTGGGTGCTGGCGATGGCGGTGTTCACCGTGGGGGAGATCATTGTGTTCCCGGCCGAATACATGTTTATCGACCGGATCGCCCCGGACCACTTGCGCGGCATGTATTACGGGGCGCAGAACCTGTCCAACCTGGGCGCTGCGCTGGGGCCGGTGCTGTGCGGGCTGGTGCTGGCCAGCCTGCCGGCCCCGTACATGTTCTGGATGCTGGGGGCGTTTATCGTCGGGGGCGGGGTGTTCTATTTCATTGGGGCGTCGTTGAAGGCAAGTCATCCAGCGTGAGCTTGCCCATGGTGTTGCTCTGCAGCTCGTAACGCAGCTCTTCCACCATCTTTTCCACTTCTTGCGGGGTCTGCAGGCGGTTGGTGCTGATCCCCGTGACGACCAGGTCGACCCGGCCAGTTTCGGCGTCGTAGACCTTGAGGGTCAGGGACGCATCCCGGCACAGGGTGAACTCGCAGGTCAGCGGCGACAGGCCTTCTTCGATGCAGTTTCGCAGTTGGGCGAGGGTAAACATGCAGGTTCCTTCAGGCATCAGTTTCAATACCGAGAAGGTTATTGATTAGCCCTCGCTGCAATAAGGCGAATTCGCACTAGGTGTACTAGTGCATTTGCACTGTCATGGCTTGTTTTTGACCCGCAATTCCCCGGCAAACAGCCCGCGTTCACGGGCCCAGACGATCGCCGCGCTGCGGCTGTGCACCCCCAGCTTGGAGTACACGGTGGCCACATGATTGCGCACGGTGTTGGGCGCCAGTTTCAGGCGCGAGGCGATTTCTTTGTCGGCCAAGCCCTCGCAGATCAGGCCCAGCACATCGCGCTCGCGGGCGGTGAGGTCGGTGAAGGCCACGTTCGACTGGCTGGCGCTGTTGACGCTCTTGGCGTTGGCCAGTTTTTCGATGAGGGTCTGGCTGAACCACGAAGCGTCCTGCATCACTTCCTCGATGGCCGCGACCAGTTCCAGCTCCGAGCGTTTGCGTTCGGTGATGTTCATCATCACCAACAGGTAGCAGGGCACGTCCTGGATGATGACGGTGTCGGCGGAGACCACGCAGTCGATCACCTCGTGGCCTTTCTTGCGCACCTTGAGGTCCTGGCCGTCGAGGTTGCCGGCTTTCTCCAGGCGGGCGAACAACTGCGCGCCGGCCTGGGCGCTGTCGATAAAGTCGATGTCCTCGATCGATTTGCCGATCAACTCTTCACTGGTATAACCGGTGATGCTCATGAAGGCTTCGTTGACGTCCACCACCTGATGATTACCGGCGTTGCACACCAGGGTCGGCACCGGGGTCAGGCGGAAGGATTTGGCGAAACGTTCCTCGCTCTGGCGCAGGGCGATTTCCGCTTTGCGCCGTGGCTCCAGGTCCATGAAGGAAAACAGCATGCAGTCTTCTTCGTTCATGTCCAACGGCTGGCCGGCGACGATCACCAGCTTGCTGCCGCCTTCGGGCAGCCGCAGTTCGGCCTGCATCTGCGGGATGGTCGCGCCTTCGCCCAGGCGCTGGATGGCCAGGTCCTTGCGTTCGGCCTGTTCCAGCACGTCCAATTCATACACGGATTTGCCGATGACCTGGTCGCGGTTGTAGCCGGTCATCTCCAGGAAACCCTGGTTGACCTTGATATAACGCAAGTCGCTCAGGCGACAGATCACCGCCGGCGCCGGGTTGGCGTTGAAGGTTTTTTCGAAGCGCTGTTCGGCGCTGGCCCACTCGGTGGCGTCGCTGAGGATCAGTACCAGCAATTCCGCTTCACCGTGGGAGTCAGTGATCACCAGGCTGCGCAAGCGGTGCACCCAGGTTTTTTCCTCATCGGCAGTGGGGGTGACTTCCACCACCACATCGCTGAACTCATCGCCCGCAGCCGCCCTGGCCAGCGGGTAGTTGTCCGTCAGCACCGGGTGGTTGTTGCGATAGCGCAGGGCAAAACGTTCGGCATATTGCTGCCCGTTGGCCCCCAGCCCCATCACGTCACCCACGCCGTGCATGGTCAGTGCGGCCTCATTGGCCCACAGGATGGTTTGATCGACCTCGGCCAGGATCACGCCGTCAGACAGCCCGGAGATGATCTGCTGCAATTGGCGGCGGTTGGTTTCCTTGGCAAGCACATCCTGGGTCATGGGTTCTCCTGGGGTTCGGCATATGGGAGTACGACACCTGGGGCTCAGGATAGTGCGGATGCACTACCGGGGCACTGGCATTGAACGGGCTGGGGTCAGCCACCACTCGGCATCCCGCGCAGGGGGCGCGTAGAATGCCGGCCTTTTACGCATATCTCGCAAAGGTGCCCCGTGAGTGCAGGCAAAGCCGTCGGACTGTTGTTACTCACCTCCCTGCTGGCGGCGTGCGGCACCTCGCCGCCACGTACGCCAAATGACCTGTGCGGTATCTTCCGCGAAAAAGACGACTGGTACGACGCTGCCAAAGTCACGCAAAAACGCTGGGGCGTACCGATCCAGGTGCCGTTCGCGATCATGTATCAGGAGTCCGGCTTCCATCAGGACGCCTTGGCCCCGCGTAAATACCTGCTGTGGATCATTCCCTGGGGCCGCGTCTCCACCGCCGCCGGCTACGCCCAGGCCAAGGACGAGGTGTGGAACGACTACCGCAAGAGCACCGGCCGCAGTGGCGCCAGTCGCCAGGACTTTGACGATGCCATCGACTTTGTCGGCTGGTACATGGACAAGACCTACACCGTCAACGGCGTGTACAAATACGATGCCTACGGCCAGTACCTGAACTACCACGAAGGCTGGGGCGGCTATCGCCAGCGCACCTACGCCGCCAAGGCCTGGCTGCCGCCGGTGGCCAGCAAGGTACAGGCGCGGTCGCAGCTGTATGCGGCGCAATATGCGCGGTGCAAGGATGATTTGGGGCGGGGGGGGTGGAGTCGGTTTTGGCGGTGGTTGTAAGGGGCAGCCCTTTCAAGGTCTTAAGGTCGCACAGGCGGTAAGTACCCTGTGGCGAGCGGGCTTGCCCTGCGTTGGGTCGCGAAGCGACCCTGGAGGAAGGAATGCGGTGAATCAGGCACTTCTCGGCCGCTGGTTTTGGGGCCGCTTCGCGACCCAACGCGGGGCAAGCCCGCTCGCCACAGTTGCAGTGACCACCCTATTGGGAGGGGATCAGCCAGATATGGCCGGTTTTTCAAAGACCTTGAGAAGGCCAGTTGTAAAGGGCAAAAGCTGTTCCCACGCTGCGTGAAGAGCACAGCGTGGGGGATGGGCTACATCTGAATCAACCAACCCACCAACGGCACTATCATGAGCGTACTCAACGCCATTGAGGTGACATTGCCAATATAAGGGTGAAAGTGTGCGGGCAAGCGACCCGCAATCGCACAGGCCAGTGGCGGCGCGACCAGAGCCCCGAGCAGTGCACTTGCACCGATGACGGTCCAACTACCACCATGGGTCAATACCGCCGCCGGGACTACAGAGACCAGTGGAACGTAGGTCGGGTACCATCCTCGTTTCATCCACTGTGTTCGCCAGATCACGACACCCAGTGCCGATGTCAGCGCCTGGGCCGCAAGCAGGGACAACACCAGGCCCGATCCATACGCCGGGCTGATCGGGTTCAGCGCATAGGCCACCAGCACACCTGCCAACAACCCGAGACTCGCGAGTTCGTTCCCGAAAAAAGGCGCTTCGGAAAAATCCGCCAGCACTCGACGCAGACTCCAAGTAATACCATAACTGGGCGGTTTGTCGGGTGCCGGTTTGGCGGGGGCTAGGTATTCAGAACTCACCAGCGACGGCACTCGACGGCACAATACAAACGCAATGACACTGCCGATCGCCATGCCCACTACGTTGCCGATCACCACGGGAAGACCGAGTGGAACGCATACGAAGTTCACGATCAGCAGGCAAAGGGGTGTTACCAGCAATGCGCCTAATACCGCACCGTTTACGGCAACTTTCCAGCCGCCGCCGAACATCAGCACCATGGCTGCCGGTAACGAGACGAATGCCGCAAACGTGGGTTGCCACGTCTGCGCGGTGACGCTCCAACCCCACAGCAGATTGCTCAGCATCAACCCCAGCAGTGAGCTTGTCACCAACCAAGGCCATAGTCCTGTTCCGTAGGAAATAGAAAATCCTTGCCAGGCTTTACCGTGCTTACTCGCCCACCATGCCAGGTACGCGCCGCCCAACAAACCGAGCGATGCCAGTTCGTGCTTGTAGAAAGCTACTTCACTGATATCCCCGACTATCCACCGTAGCCAGGCAACGGGATGGGGCAGGCTTGTGACCATCTCGGTGTAGCCCGGCCAAGACCATTGGTTGCCAAGTGCAATCCACAGCACCAGTACCACGCTGGCTAACCCCAATATCAGGACTGTGAGATCGGCCCTGGACCAGCGGGTCTTCATGTGTATGAGTGTCTTCATATAGTGCCCTCCGATCAGCGTGGAAGAGCAGGGTGTCGGGAGTAGCCGAGCATTTGATCGTAGAGATCATTACGTCGATCACGCTGCAGGTCATTGAGGCTGTTCCAGATCGGAGCACTGCGGGCGCTGGTGATATCAATGTCGGCGAACAGGATTTCCTGGCGATTGGCTGAAGCTACCGCGCCTATCGGCCAGCCATTGGTTCCGGCAATCAACGAGCATCCGAGGTAACGCGCTTCCCGCTCTTCGCCGATGCGGCTGGCGGCAGCGATAAACACGTTATTGACATGGGCGGCGGTCATCGTCAGGTACGACGCCATGCATTTGCCGGCCTCATCGAATAGCGGCGGAGGCGTCCACACCCAATTGTTCAGACTGCAAATAATATCGGCGCCCTGCTGGCTGAGAATACGTGGCACCTCCGGGAACCAGATATCCCAACAAATCAGCAAGCCAATACGACCGATCGGTGTTTCAAATACTGGAAATCCGGTATCACCAGGCGTGAACCAGAGTTTTTCCAGGTTCCATAGATGCGCCTTGCGGTATTTGCCGATGACCCCATCGGGACCTAGTAGCACAGCCGTATTGAATAACTGCATACCGTCTATTTCACACAGGCCTGCCGCCAGGTACACCTGATGCTTGCTGGCAAAATCTATCCAAGCCTGCACACTTTCGCCGCCTGGAATCAGCTCGGCATGATCAAAGGCATCCTGGCGACTGCTGAAGAGATACCCGCAATTGGTAAGCTCGGGCAGTACGATCAGGTTCGCTCCACCGTTTGCCGCTTCGGTCGCCAGTGCAAGGCTTTGACGCAGGTTATTGGTTCGGTTGTTCATGCCAACCTGAGGGTCCAGTTGGATGACGGCTACGCGGGCGGGGCTTGCTGGTTCGCTCATGGAGGTGACCTCTTATTGTTATACAACCGGGAATCGGTTGGGCGTTTATAAGAGGCGAACAAATGTTTAATTAAAAGTCGGGTAATTCCCGTTGCGTTGTAGTCTCTTTCTTTTATGGTGCGGCGTTATAAAGTGGGTAGTCATGCATCGTAAAGCCGCCGTTGAAATCGGCTTGGGTTTTACTACAAATGTTTATCACGGTATCAATTGCTCCTCTGAAGCAGGGTTCCGTCCAGCCCGCATCTACAGAGAAAGACTCACCGCAGAGGTACAGCCCCGAGATGTGAGAAAAGTCCCGATTGTATTTCAGTAGCTTCATGGCGTCGTAATAAGTGCCTGCACGGTAAAGTTTTGCACAGCCAAGCGAGTTTTTATCATTCATCCAGCGTTGAACCACCGCGTGATTGCGTCCGATATACGGTGATATTTTTTCTTTTATGTTGGTGGATTTCAAAAGCATTCTGTCGAGGTCTTCGATGCATCTGTCAACAAGTTCTTCATCGGTGAATACCGATAGCTTGGTGGCGTCGTCTTCCCACGTGTAGCTGAGAAGGATGCAATCGTAGGTATTGGTGGCGTTGTAGCGGTAGGTATATACGTCGTGAACCAAACTATCTGTCACGATGGCGTGAGGGATTTTTTTATTCTGAGAGAGAAAAGATTTTTTGAGAGGCGCGTACACTTTGCAGCTGGTTTCCCAGTGGGCTTTTTTATAGGCTTCGGTGACTTCAAATGGAAGCATTTCCTGGTTGAAGTTTTCAATTGATATTTGTGTTTCGATCAGCCACGAAGGCAGTGTCATTACCACGGAGTCGTAATCGAGGAAATTTTTCGTTGTCTGTTCTTTTTGTGTGATGTTCCAGTCGAAATACACCCGTATTTTCCCGTTTTTTAGTTTCTTGATCTTTGTCACTGCACTGCTGGTCATGAAGCCTGAATGACTTTTTATGAGGTGCTCGTATAGCGATTCAGGTGCTTCTTCGGGTGTGATGAAGAGCAGGGATTCGGCCAGAGCTCCAAGGCCAATGTAGTTGGGTTTATTGAATGCAAGGCCTCTCGAATCCAAGGTCTCGTGATGATTCAAGTAAGGCGATGTCATCGGAGTGCCGTCCGCGTCTACGCGCCCGTGGATTAATTGCAGATGACTGCTGAATCCAAATATCGAGGTGCGAAGGGGGTAAAGCGAGCATACGTCATAGAATGCCCCCCAACTGCCATCACCAATGCCGATGGAGTAGAAGACAGCGGATTCCTGTGCGGTCATGCCCAGGCCACCGAAGTTTCCAGGATCACTGTGGTGCCAGCTATCGAGGCTTGGCATTTTTACAAAGTCGCGGAAGGAGATACTTTCATATTTTTTGACTATTGAGTTCCACATGTTCTCCCAGTCTTCAGCGGCGTAATGTTCTGAGACGATCAACGTCATTCGCTCGGCGAAGGCTTTCCATTTGGCGAAAACATTGCCCAATGTTTGACCTGGGGGCGGTGTTTTGCCATCAGTGTTTTTCCAGATAAGCATTGTGGGTTCGGTGCTGCCATCTATACTCCCTTCTCGTAGAAATATACCTGTAGATCGGACCGCAGAGCTGCCTGGGTTGGGGAAGTCTGTGTGGTGCAATTCGAATTCGGAGGCGTAATAGGCCATGAGCGAACGCCCATCTTTAGGCGGTTCGTTTGATTTGTTGAAGAACGGCATTCTCATTGCGCCCATTTCGAAAGGCGGTCTGCCAACGGTGTTGGTGTTGTTATTCCCAAGAGCGGTAAGGTGTCTGCCGCCAATGCGCTTTGATTTTTCTATTAACGTTATGTTTGTGAAACCGCATCGGTAAAGTTCACGTGCAGTTGTCAATCCTGTAATGCCAACGCCAATAATACATATTTTATGATGTGGCTCAGTGGCTTGGGCAATACCGTTGACTTGTTCCACTAAGGTGCGGTAGTCAAAACATAAGTCCGGTGGGTTAGGAAACCTGGCTGCCCATTTGCTCTTGCTGGAGCGCTTTTTCGGTGAGTGTATTGGGCGGCATCTGCGGGGTAGTTAAAGGTGGAACCGATGGTCATTCTGATATTCCCTATTCAGAGTTAACGGACTCTGGATAGGATGGATGTGAGCGTAGCTAGTCAGAAATAGGCTGGAGTTTGGTTTTGGCTAGGGAAAGTCGTATTTTTTTTGTAGGGGCAGTGCAAGCGTTTAAAAGTGGGGGAGCATGCTCCCTCACCCTAGGCAACATTTTATTAGCGCGGCTGCATACACTCCAGCGACCGATCCACCATCACACTGGCCATGTCCACCAAGTGCATGACCGACAGCACCAATGTGCGTGACGTCCCGTCCAGTTGATCCCCTGCCGTCTGCGCAGCAACGGCGGCACAACGCAACACGCTGCTGGCGTGGGCCAGGGCGTCTTCGAAGCTGAGGTCGGGGGTGGTGGTGAAGAGTTTCAGGTCTGAGGCGGGTGGGGCGGGGACAGGTTTGTCCATAGGTTCAACTCCTAATCAAAGTTGGAATGTCACCACCATCGCTACCAAACGATTTTTAAGGTGGTGACCGTACGCAGATTGGTAGACCGGTGATTAGGACCCGGTGCACCCGAAGGTGCCCTGCGCACGGCCACCATAACGCAGGGCCAAAAAAAAGCGCCTTGCATAAGGGGGCGCTTAGCGCCTAATCACTCGTGGTCTACCAAACCCCGAGTCACTGAATTGGCAGTGACCGACGAAGACTAGCCACGTGACTTGAGCGGCGCAAGCGGTTGGGATTCTCTCGGAAACGTCCTGCGAGTTAAAGGGAAATGTCACTGATTTGAGGTGTGTCATCTCTCCAATATTCCGTATGGCGCCATAAGATCAAGGCACAAAAACTGACATTAGTTCTCTGGCGCAAAGGTTTCGCACATCGTCATCATCACGGCGCACAAGCTTGCTTGAGGGGCAGCAGGCTTTTTTCATTGGTGTGTCATGTGTGTACAAAAAACGCATTGCCATTTAGCGGTGTGTAATATACACACCTAAGGGTGGGCGATGAGAAGTCGAGAGGTGATTGACCTGTTGGTTGCAGATGGTTGGGTTGAGGTGGCGGTGAAGGGGAGTCATCACCAGTTCAAACACCCTGTGAAGCGGGGGAGAGTAACCGTCCCTCATCCCAAGGCGGAGATTGCCAAGGGCACTCTACACAGTATTTTCAAGTCAGCAGGGCTCAAGCAATGACTCTGCTGGAGCGTTGGACGAGCGCCGAAGGGGCTCGTCCAGAGGAGGATCAATGAAATTCCCAGTGGTAGTGCATAAAGACGCTGACTCGGATTACAGCGTGACCGTTCCTGATGTGCCGGGGTGTTTCTCGGCGGGTGGATCTTTCTCCGAAGCATTGGATAATGTTCGTGAAGCATTGGCTTTGCACCTTGAAGGCCTGGTTGCCGATCAAGAACAGCTTCCTCAGGCGCAGGAGGTTGATGCTCATATAGGTAATCCGGATTTCGCAGGTGGTGTCTGGGCGATCATTGACTTTGATCTAACGCCCTATCTGGGCAAGTCAGTGCGGTTTAATGCCTCTTTGCCGGAACATCTGTTGCAACGCATTGATGAGCGTGTGCAGAAGGACCATCGCTATGCATCGCGGTCAGGGTTCCTGGCGACTGCTGCATTGCGCGAGCTTTCAGCGTAAACCAACTCAAGCAAACACTATCTATCCAACGGATTCCCCATGAGCCCCGAAGAACTCCAAATCACCGACATCCGCCCCGGCACCGGCAAAGCCGTTGTCAAGGGCGCGCTGATCACCACCCAATACACAGGCACCCTGGAGGACGGCACGGTGTTCGATTCGTCCTGGGAGCGCGACAAGCCGTTCCAGTGTGTGATCGGCACCGGGCGTGTGATCAAGGGCTGGGACTTGGGCTTGATGGGCATGCAGGTCGGCGGTGTGCGGACCTTGTACGTGCCGGCGCATCTAGCCTATGGCGAGCGGTCGATGGGCGCGCATATCAAGCCCAACAGTAACCTGCGTTTTGAGATTGAGTTGCTGGAAGTACTGACGCGGGATGATTGAGACCTCCAAGATAAACGCTTCCTGAACCCTCCCTGAAGAATCTTCTTATTCACCATACGGAAACTTTCCTACGGTTTACTCTCCCATCATCGGGGCGTAAGCTTCGCGCGTTTTCATCAATAGCGGAGACCCTCAGTGGGTACTTGTTCGAGTGACAGTAGTCGGCCGGTTTCGGTAACCGGCACAGGCTTGGCAAGGTAACGCGCATTTTTCCGATGCCGTTGTCTCGCCACTAAAAGCGAGAAGCGGCATCCCGGCAGCGGCCAGTCCTGGCACCTGCCCGAATCCCTCTCATCGACGCTGACCAGCGCCCGGCTTACCTCGGGATGCTACGGACGCGCCTGCACTTTGCGGCAGGCGGGCCTGGGTGGCTGTGCCAGTAAAAAGGGCGCGGCGCACAGGGCAGTACCTGCACGACGGTTTTATCCTCGCGCAGGAGTAACACCATGAACCTCACTCTGCTCAAAGAGTTCTTCGCCGGCTTCCTGCGGACCCGGCACATCGCCCGGCATTTCCGCCGCCTGGCGATGCTCGAAACCGTGACCGACGCCAGCGTCAGCCGCGAAGTGCCGCCGACCCTGGCGCAAACCCTGGTGGTCTCGGCCAACAACAGTGCCGTGCAATTGCTCGGCACCCTGGGCAGCCACGCCGAGGGGTTGAACACTCAGGAAGCCGACGCCCTGCGTGTGCAATACGGCCTCAACGAAGTCGAGCATGAGCAGCCGCTGCCTTGGTGGGTGCACCTGTGGCACTGCTACAAAAATCCGTTCAACCTGCTGCTGACCCTGCTGGCGCTGATCTCCTGGCTGACCGAAGACATGAAGGCCGCCACGGTGATTTTCTCCATGGTGGTGTTGTCGACGCTGCTGCGCTTCTGGCAGGAGGCCAAGTCCAACAAGGCCGCCGATGCCCTCAAGGCGATGGTGAGCAACACTGCCACCGTGCTGCGTCGGGACGAGGCCAAGCGCATCGAATTGCCGATCAAGCAACTGGTGCCGGGTGACCTGATTTTCCTGTCCGCCGGTGACATGATCCCCGCCGATTGCCGTGTGCTCAGTGCCAAGGACCTCTTCGTCAGCCAGGCGGCGATGACCGGCGAATCGATGCCGGTGGAGAAGTTCGCCCAGCAGCAGGACGCCAAGACCCGCAACCCGCTGGACCTGGAGAACATCCTGTTCATGGGCACCAACGTGGTGTCCGGCGCGGCGACGGCGGTGATCCTGACCACCGGCAACAGCACCTATTTCGGCGCGCTGGCCCAGCGTGTGACCGCCACCGACCGCGCGACCACCTCGTTCCAGCACGGCGTCAACAAGGTCAGCTGGTTGCTGATTCGGTTCATGTTCGTGATGGCGCCGCTGGTGCTGTTCATCAACGGCTTCACCAAGGGTGACTGGACCGAAGCGCTGCTGTTCGCGTTG
This sequence comes from Pseudomonas allii, assembly GCF_055380095.1. Taxonomy (NCBI): domain Bacteria; kingdom Pseudomonadati; phylum Pseudomonadota; class Gammaproteobacteria; order Pseudomonadales; family Pseudomonadaceae; genus Pseudomonas; species Pseudomonas allii. Next base: position 2,254,505 of record NZ_AP039450.1, read on the forward strand.
TCGATTGCCGTGGGCCTGACCCCGGAAATGCTGCCGATGATCGTCACGTCCACCCTGGCCAAGGGCGCGGTGTTTCTGTCGCGCAAAAAAGTCATCGTCAAGCGCCTGGACGCGATCCAGAACTTTGGTGCCATGGACGTGCTGTGCACCGACAAGACCGGCACCCTGACCCAGGACAAGATCTTCCTGGCGCGCCATGTGGACGTGTGGGGCGAAGAGTCCGATGACGTGCTGGAAATGGCCTACCTCAACAGCTACTACCAGACCGGCCTGAAAAACCTGCTGGATGTGGCGGTGCTGGAGCACGTCGAGGTGCATCGCGAGCTGAAAGTCGGCACCGCGTTCCAGAAAATTGATGAGATCCCGTTCGACTTCAATCGTCGCCGCATGTCGGTGGTGGTCGCCGAACAGGGCCAACCGCACCTGCTGATCTGCAAGGGCGCCGTGGAGGAAATCCTCTCGGTGTGCAACAACGTGCGCCATGGCGAGACCAATGAGGCGCTGACTGATGAGTTGCTGGCGCGCATTCGCCAGGTGACGGCAGCGTTCAACGAAGAAGGCCTGCGCGTGGTCGCCGTGGCTGCACAGCCGATGGCACCGGGGCGTGATACCTACAGCCTGGCGGATGAGAACAACCTCACGCTGATCGGCTACGTTGCCTTCCTCGACCCACCGAAGGAAAGCACCGCGCCTGCGCTCAAGGCGCTCAAGGCCCACGGCGTTGCCGTGAAGGTGCTGACGGGTGACAACGAATTGGTCACCGCCAAGATCTGTCGCGAAGTGGGCCTGGAGCAACAAGGCCTGCTGATGGGCAACGACATCGAGGACATGACCGACGCCGAATTGGCCAAGGCGGTGGAAACCACCAACGTGTTCGCCAAGCTGACGCCAAGCCACAAGGAGCGCATCGTGCGCCTGCTCAAGGCCAACGGGCATGTGGTGGGCTTCATGGGTGATGGCATCAACGATGCGCCGGCACTGCGTACCGCCGATATCGGTATTTCCGTGGACAGCGCGGTGGATATCGCCAAGGAAGCGGCCGACATCATCCTGCTGGAAAAGAGCCTGATGATCCTGGAGGAGGGCGTGCTGGAAGGTCGGCGCACCTTCGCCAACATGCTCAAGTACATCAAGATGACCGCCAGTTCCAACTTCGGCAATGTGTTTTCGGTGCTGGTGGCCAGTGCGTTCATCCCGTTCCTGCCGATGCTGCCGATGCACCTGCTGGTGCAGAACCTGCTGTATGACATTTCGCAGATTGCGATCCCGTTCGATAACGTCGATGACGAGATGCTGAGCAAACCACAGCGCTGGCAACCGGGAGATGTCGGCCGTTTCATGCTGTTTTTCGGGCCGATCAGCTCGATCTTTGACATCACCACGTTCGCACTCATGTGGTATGTCTTCGATGCCAACACCCCCGACCACCAGACCCTGTTCCAGTCCGGCTGGTTCGTGGTGGGGCTGCTGACCCAGACGCTGATCGTGCACATGATCCGTACCCCGAAGATCCCGTTCCTGCAAAGCCGTGCGGCGATGCCGTTGATGGTGATGACAGGCGTGATCATGGCGGTGGGGATTTTCCTGCCGATGGGGCCACTGGCGCACTACTTCAAATTGCAGGCGCTGCCGTCGCTGTATTTCGTGTTCCTGCCGGTGATCCTGCTGGCGTACATGGCGCTGACCCAGGCGGTGAAGGGGTACTACATCCGTAAGTTTGGCTGGCAATGAACAGGGAAGATTTCCTATGCAAGCAATCAACAACATCAACCTCGAATCCCTGGTCGACACCCTGGTCAGCCTCACCGCAGCTTTTATCCTGGGTGGCCTGATCGGTTTCGAGCGTCAGTACCGCCAGCGCACGGCAGGTCTGCGCACCAATGTGCTGGTGGCGGTGGGCGCGGCGATCTTCGTCGACATGGCCAGCCGCCTGGGCGGCGCGGAAGGCGCGGTGCGGGTAGTGGCCTATGTGGTGTCGGGCATCGGCTTTCTCGGTGCAGGCGTGATCATGCGCGAAGAAGGCAATGTGCGCGGGCTCAACACGGCTGCCACCCTCTGGGCCTCGGCAGCGGTGGGAGCCTGTGCCGGTGCCGACCTGGTCCTCGAAGCACTGCTGGGCACGCTGTTCATACTGGCGGCCAACACTTTGCTGCGGCCGATCGTCAATAACATCAACCGTCAGCCACTGGACGTGGTGTCGGCGGAAGTTACCAACATCTTGTATGTGATTGCCCGGCGTACTCAGCAGAAGGCCGTACTGGCCTTGCTGGAGGCCGAGCTGGCGCGTTGTAACTACCCCGCCAGCGACGTTGACGTGCGGCCTTTTGGCACGGAAGAAGTGGAAATCGAAGCCACCCTGGCCGTGACCTCGGTAGACGGTGATGAGCTGGACGCCCTGGTGGCGCGAATCTCGATGTCGACCCTGGTGGTGCAGGCGTTCTGGAGCCCCAGTACCACCGAGTAGTCCCCCGGCAGTCAGGCCTTGCCCCGCGCAAAGCTGGCTATGCTATGACAAGGAAAAGTCCTACAAGCATTAGAGACTATCCCTTCATTTGAACGGACACGCCGTTGTTAAGGTTGCGCGCTTGCGTCTGCCCAGGAAGCAGTCCGCAGCTCTACGTGTTTAGCGTGTTCTATCAAAAGGAGGGGTCTGTACTGCCTGAAGTGTCATGCAGAGTAATCAGTACCGTTTGTCGGAACTGTTACTTTTCACAGGTAGATAGGTCCCGTGTGATATGTAAGCGTACTGATCCCTCGGGGAGTCTTATGAGCAACAAAGCTTTGATTGTGGACGATCACCCTTTTATCCGCGCCACCGTGAAGTACCTGTTGAAGCAGGAGGGCTTCGATACCATCTTTGAAGCGGGCAACGGCGCCGACGCCATGCAGATTGCTCGGGAGGAGCGCCCGGATCTGGTTATCCTCGATCTGGCAATGCCAAAACTTGGCGGGCTGGAGGTGATCAGCCGGATAAAGGCGCTGGGACTGCCCTGCAAGATCCTGGTGCTCACGTCCTACCTGGCGGTATTTTTCTCAACCCGCTGCATGCGCGCCGGGGCCATGGGCTTTGTTGCCAAGACCGGTGAGCTGGACGAGTTGCAAAAGGCGATAAGGGCCATCAGGGCCGGTTACAGTTGCTTCCCGAGCACGGCCACCAGTTCAGTGCGCCGCGACGATTTGCAGACCACCGAACAGGAGTTGGTGGAGGCGCTGTCCGACCGCGAATTGACGGTACTGCAAAAACTGGCGCTGGGCCTGGGCAACAAGGAAATCGCCGAGGATATGCTGTTGAGCCACAAGACCATCAGCACCTACAAGACTCGCCTCAAAGAGAAGTTGCGCATGTCGTCGGTGGTGCACCTGTCCAAGTTTGCCCAGCGCAATCATCTGATCTGAAATGACCACCTGCCGGCTGGTGAGATTCACAGCCATCCTGCTCATGGGGCTGTTGCCCTGTGCAGCGATGGCCCTGGATGAACCACATGCCCTTCGGCTGCTCGGCCATTCCACCCTGGAGCACCCAACAGTAGAGCTGGATGACAGCGACTGGCGGTGGTTGCGCGGGCGCCGCAGTTTGGTGATGGGTGTGTCGGCACCCGACTACGCACCGTTCGACCTGAGCAACGACAACGATTTTGAAGGCATCACGGCTGACTACGCATGGCTGATCAGCCTGATCTTGAATGTGCCTATCGAGGTTCGGCGCTACGACACCCGTGATGAAGTGATCGAGGCGCTCAAGCTGGGCGAGGTGGACCTGGTGGGGTCGGCCAATGGTTATGAGGCGGCCGACAAGGCGTTGGTACTGTCGCGTTCCTACGCCAATGATCAACCGGTGCTGGTGACCCGCACGGGTGAAAGCCATTCCTTGAGCGTCGACCTGGCCGGCAAGCGCGTTGCGATGCTTTACCACTATATGCAACCCGACGCCGTCCAGGCCTTTTACCCCCAGGCGCAACTGTTGTTGTACGGTTCGACCCATCAGGCCATCGGTGCCGTGGCGTTCGACCAGGCTGATGTCTACTTGGGCGATGCCATCAGCGCGCGCTATCTGATCAACAAGAACCACCTTAATAACGTGCGCATGGCAGACTTTTCCGCCCTCGAGGTCAACCCGTTCGGGTTCGCGTTTACTGCCGACAACCAGCGCCTGTTGACGATCGTCAATGCCGCGCTGGGTGTTATCCCGGCCAGCCAGCAGATGGAAATCCTGCGTCGTTGGAGTGCCGGCGGCAGTGGGTTCCTGGAGGCTGACCGATTGCGCTTGAGTGACAGCGAGCAGCGTTGGCTGGAGAAGCATCCCCGGGTGAGAGTGGCAGTACTGGATAAGTTCGTGCCGCTGTCATTTTTCAATGAACAAGGGCAGTTCGTGGGGTTGAGTGACGAGGTATTGTCGCGGATCAGCTTACGCACGGGCTTGAAGTTCGAAGTGGTGCACGGCAGTTCCCTGCCTCGGCAAGTCGACGAGGTCAGCGCCGGCCAAATGGACATGCTGGCGGTGATCACGCCCAGTGTCGAACGTGCCGAAAAGGTACGCTTTACCCGGCCTTACCTGTCCAATCCCTATGTGCTGGTGGTGCGCACCGGCGACGAGCGTCTGCTGACCCTGGAGGACATGCCTGGCAAACGCCTGGCGTTCATTGGCGGCAATAGCCTCGCTGCGCAGATCGCCCGGGACTATCCAGGGATCGAGTTTGTCGACGTCGAGAACCCGGAGCAGGCCATGGAGTGGGTGGCCAAGGGCAGTGCCGACGCGACAGTCATTTCGTTGATCAGTGCACGCTACATGATCACGCGCACCTATCGCGATCGTCTGCGTATCACCAGCACGGTGGGTACGGAACCGGCGCGGATTGCGTTCGGCGTCAACCGCAGCCAGTTGGAGTTGTATTCGATCCTCGAGAAGGCGTTGTTGAGTATTACGCCTGAAGAAATGGACGAACTGACCAATCATTGGCGCAGTGAAATCATTATTGAAGACAGCTACTGGGTCAGTCATCGCAATGTGATTATCCAAGGGTTTGGCCTCGCCGCGCTGTTGTTGCTGGTCACCCTGGGCTGGGTGTTCTACCTGCGCAACCTGATTCACAAGCGTGCCCAGGCCGAGCGCGCCCTGAGCGACCAGATGCGCTTTATGAGCGTGCTGATCGACGGCACGCCTCACCCGATTTATGTGCGCGATCGCCAGGGGCGTTTGATGGCGTGCAACAACGCGTACCTCGACGTGTTCGGCTTCAAGCTGGAGGACGTGATCGGCAAGACCGTTGTGGAGAGCGATACGGGTAACCCGCCCCAGGCCCAGTCGTTCCATGCCGACTATCTGGACTTGATGGAGCGCGGTGAGCCGCAGATTCACGACCGGGTGCTGAAGGTGCCCGGTGGCGGTGTGCTGACGATTTACCAGTGGATGCTGCCGTACCGTGATAGCAACGGCAACGTCGTGGGCATGATCGCCGGCTGGGTGGACGTGAGTGAGCGCCAGCGCCTGTTGGGCCAGTTGCAGGAGGCCAAGGACGACGCGGACGCCGCCAACCGTGCCAAGACTACGTTCCTGGCGACGATGAGTCATGAGATCCGAACGCCGATGAACGCAGTGATCGGCATGATTGAACTCGCTCAGAAAAACGCCGAGCAGGGGCATGTTGATCGAGATGCGCTGGAAGTGGCATCGATGGCTTCGCGCAGTTTGCTGGAGCTGATCGGCGATATCCTGGACATTGCGCGAATCGAAACCGGCCACCTGTCCCTGACCCTGGAGCCGGCCAACCTGCACGAGCTGTTGGCCTCTGTTGCGCGGGTGTTTGAAGGGCTGGCGCGGGATAAAGGGCTGTCGCTGCACGTAGAGCTCGACCCGCTCATCGATCGACTGGTACTGATCGATCCGTTGCGCTTCAAGCAAGTGGTGTCGAACCTGTTAGGCAATGCGATCAAATTTACCAACTGCGGCCAGATACGCCTGGGTGCCCAAGCCGCATCGGTGTTGGCCGGTGAACATTTGAACCTGCGGATTTGCGTGGAAGATACGGGGATTGGCATCAGTGCCGAAGATCAGCAGCGTTTGTTCAACCCGTTCATCCAGGGCAGCAATAACGAGCAGTCGGCGCGCAGTGGTTCGGGCCTGGGGTTGGTGATCAGCCGTAACCTGTGCGAGATGATGGGCGGCCAACTGCACCTGAGCAGCGTGCTGGGCAAGGGAACGCGGGTGGATGTGACACTGGCACTGGCGTTGACCACGGCAGCGGCGGTTTCCTCCTCTGTCCCCTGTGCACCTGTCGCGCAGGCATTGAAACTTCTGGTGGTCGATGACTATCCGGCCAACCGCTTGCTTCTGGCTCGACAATTGACCTTCCTGGGGCATCACATCGTTACGGCCGAGGATGGCGCCGAAGGCTTTGCGCTGTGGCAGGCCGGGCATTTTGACGGGGTGATCACCGACAGCAATATGCCCGTGATGGACGGCTACACGTTGGCGCGTGATATTCGTGCGCAAGAACGCCAACGTGGCCTGGTGCCGTGTCTTTTGCTGGGGTTCACCGCCAACGCCCAGCCGGAGGAGGTCGAGCGCTGTCGGCAGGCCGGCATGGACGGTTGCCTGTTCAAGCCCACGGGGCTTGACGATTTACGTGCGGCCTTGGCGTCGCGCACGGCCAGCGCTGCAACGGATGAAGCCAAAGCGCAATTTGATTTGAGCTCGCTGGTGATGCTGACAGGCGATGACACTGCCGGGCTCAACGAGTTACTGGCACCCTTGCTCACGAGTCTTGCAGAGGACCTCCGAGTGCTGTCGACCCTGCGGGACCGGGCCGATTTCGGCAAGCTGCATGACCTGGCCCACCGTGTCAAAGGCGGCGCGCGAATGGTCAAGGCCCAGGCGCTGATCGCCTGCTGCGACGCTGTGGAGGACGTGTGCGAAAGGCGCGACCGCGATGCAGTGGCTGCTGCGGTTGAGGCGTTGGACGCGGCTATCACTTGCTTGCATCACAGCCTGGGTCAGTACTGCAAGCAGCCTTGACCGAGGCAGGTATCCGTTCGGCGAATTTGGGAGAACTCCTACATGGAACGGGAACAAGCCTGATTTTGTCGTCGGCATATGTCTGGAGAATGGGCCTGGCTCACTGACGAGCACTGCCTGCCCAGGGGTTCGCCATGCCAAACAAAGCACTGACCATCCTGATTGCCGATGAGCTACACCTGCAACGCCTGTACATCGAAAAAATGCTCAACCAGTTGGGTTATCACCGGATCGTACCGGTGCAGACCTTCGAAGAGGTTCAACTGCTCACCGCGATTCCGGCACAGCCTTTCGATGTGCTGATCATCAACGCGGGGCTGGCGATCCATACCTGCGGTCCTCAACCCCAGGCGCATCATGTGCTGGTTTATGACCATCTGGGCCTGTCTGCCGACGCAACGCCGGCAGTGCTGGTACGCCTGCCCGGTGTGCCGGACAACGTCAACCTCGAACACTTCATGGACATCATCGACCCGCCTGCGGCCGCCACGGGCCTGCGCGTACTGCCGTGGCTGCGGGAATTATCCCGCACGCCTGTGGCCGGGGTTTAGTCCCACTGGGGGGCGATACCCTTGGGGCTGGTGAGGCGATGGCCGCGTTCCAGCCCGGCCATCTGCGCCATGTCCGCAGGGCTCAAGGTCAGTTGCAGGGCCTTGAGGTTGCTTTCCAGGTTGGCCCGTTTGGTCGATGACGGGATCACTGCGTAACCCAGTTGCATCGCCCAGGCCAGTGTCACTTGCGCCGGGGTCGCCTGATGGCGCCCGGCGATTTGCTGGATCACCGGGTCCTTGAGCACTTCGCCGTAGGCCAGGGTCATGTAGGACGTGATCTGGATACCGTTGGCGGTGGCAAAGTCCACGACCTTGCGGTTTTGCAGGTAGGGGTGCAACTCGATCTGGTTGGTGGCGATATTCTCCGCACCTACCGCCGCAATCGCTTGTTTCATCAGGTCGACGGTGAAGTTGGAAATGCCGATCTGGCGGGTCAGGCCCAGACGCTTGGCCTCCAGCAACTGGCCCATGAATTCGGCGACAGGCACCTGGTCCTCCGGCGAGGGCCAGTGGATCAGGGTGAGGTCCAGGTAATCGGTTTTCAGTTTGCGCAGGCTCTCGCGCAGGCTTGGAATCAACTGGCCTTCGGCGAAGTTGGCGATCCAGATCTTGCTGGTGATGAACAGCTCATCGCGCGGGATGCCGCTGTCGGCAATGGCCTGGCCGACATCGACTTCGTTCTCATAGATTTGCGCAGTGTCGATGACGCGGTAGCCCAGCTCGAGGCCGGTGCTGACGGAATCGATCACCACCTGGCCTTGCAGACGGAAGGTGCCGAGGCCAAAGGCCGGAACGTTTTGCGTAGCGATAGACATCAGTGACTCCTGAAGAGGGCTTGAACAATGGAGTCGAGTATCCGCTTGTCGTTCCTTGGGAAAAACCGTCGAATCCGAAAAGGACTCTTTACCGCAGATCAAGAATCTACTGGGGCTGGATGGGTGTCGCCGGGCTATCGCGACTGATGTAGAGTCGTGCTGCCGACTTAACCCAAGGAAATCGCCGCATGACCCAGGAATCCCGTTTCTCCCGGATGGACCCGGAAGTGCGCAAGGCCAATCTGGTCCAGGCCACGCTCACCTGTCTCAAGCGGGATGGTTTCCAGGGCGCGTCGATTCGCAAGATCAGTGCCGAGGCCGGGGTGTCGGTGGGGCTGATCAGCCATCACTATTCGGGCAAGGACGAACTGGTGGCCGAGGCCTACCGTACCATCACCGGCCAGGTCATGGCCCTGTTGCGCGCGACCATGGCCAAGGCGCCGCCGAACCCTCGGGAGCGCCTGTCGGCGTTGTTCCGGGGCTCGTTTTCCGCCGAACTGCTCGACCCGCACTTGCTGGACGCGTGGCTGGTGTTCTGGGGGGCGGTAAAGACCGCACCGGCGATCAACCTGGCGCACGAGCATTCCTACGGCGAGTACCGCACCATCATGCGCTCGGCCCTGACTGACATGGCCAGGGAGGAGGGCTGGGAGCACTTCGACGCCGACCTCGCCGCCATCGGCCTGAGCGCATTGCTCGATGGGTTGTGGCTGGAGTCGGGGCTCAACCCCGGCACGTTCACACCTGAACAGGGCATCCAAATCTGCGAAGCCTGGGTGGATGGCCTGCAGGCTGGCGGTCGCCAGCGTTACCAGCTCAAGCCCTGAGCCTTCTCCTGCCGCCTGAACGCAAGGTTCAGGCAGGCCGTTTTCCCTTCTGAAAAAATTTGCAGTTTGCTGATTGCCTTCTTACTGAACACTTGTTTAGTATCGCCTCATGTCGCACCCCTCAGGCCAAATAAAACAATTCGAGGAAGTCATGACTGCCAATTCGCCTGTGCTCACTCATGTAGAAGCTGGTGTTGCCTGGATCACCCTCAACCGTGGCCCGCAGCGCAATGCCCTGGATATCCCCACCCTCAAGCGCCTGCACGCCTTGCTCGATGCGTTCAACACTGACGCCGCTGTACGCGTGGTGGTATTGACCGGTAATGGGCGAAGCTTCTGCGCCGGTGCCGACCTGGCCGAGTGGGCGGATGCCGAAGCTCGCGGTGCCCTCGAAACCTACGGCTGGACCGAAACCGCCCATGCGCTGATGACGCGCCTGCACACCCTGGATAAACCGACGATTGCCGCGATCAACGGCACCGCCGTCGGTGCGGGCATGGACCTGGCCTTATGCTGCGACCTGCGCATAGCGGCCCAATCGGCGCGCTTCAAGGCCGGTTACACCAGCATGGCCTACTCGCCGGACGCGGGCGCCAGTTGGCACCTGCCGCGCCTGATTGGCAGCGAACAGGCCAAGCGCCTGCTGTTCCTCGATGAGCTGTGGAGTGCCGAGCGCGCCTTGGCGGCGGGCCTGGTCGGTGAAGTCGTCGCCGATGACCAGCTCAATGCCCACGCCACCAAACTCGCCACACGCCTGGCCAACGGCCCGACCTTCGCCTTCACCCAAACCAAGACCCTGCTCCGCGAAGGCGCCGGGCGTAGCCTGCCCGAACAGTTACAGGCCGAACTGGCTGCCGGCCTGTTGTGCGGGCGCAGTGCCGATGGCGCCGAGGCCTTGCGCGCGTCCGTAGAAAAACGCCTGCCGGATTTTTGCGGCCAATAACTCCACCCCCTCCGAACAGGTAACGCCATGCATTTCCAACTCAGCCAAGAGCAAGACATGTTGGTGGACGCGGTACGCAGTTTTGTTGCCAAGGAATTGTTGCCCCATGAGGCGGCGGTGGACCGTGCCGATGAGGTCTCCCCCGAGCTGGCCGCGCAGATTCGCGACAAGGCCATCGCTGCCGGCTTCTATGCGTTCAACATGCCGGAGGAGGTGGGGGGCGGTGGCCTGGACTACCTGTCCCAGGCCCTGATCGAGCGGGAGTTGTCCAAGGTCTCGTGGGCGCTGCATGTGTTTGTCGCGCGCCCATCCAAGATCCTCATGGCGTGTACGGGCTCGCAGATTGGCGACTACCTGCTGCCGTGTGTGCAGGGCAAGAAGATCGACTGCTTTGCACTGACCGAACCCGGCGCCGGTTCTGACGCCAATGCCATCAAGACCCGCGCCGTGCGCCTTGGCGATGACTTCGTGATCAACGGTAGCAAGCACTTCATCAGCCATGCCGGGCACGCTGATTTCGCCATCGTGTTTGCGGTCACCGATACCTACGAACACAACGGTCGCCAGCGCAACGCCGTGACGTCGTTCCTGGTGGATCGTGGCACCCCCGGCATGACCATCCGCCGTGGCCCCAAGTGCGTGAGCAACCGGGGTTATCACACCTATGAACTGTTCTTCGACGACTGCCGCGTCCCCGCTTCCAAGGTACTGGGCGAAGTGGGCAAGGGCTGGGACGTGGCCAACGCCTGGCTCACCGCCGGCCGTGTGATGGTGGCCGCCAACTGCGTCGGCCAGGCCCAGCGTGCATTGGATGTGTCGCTGCAATGGGCGGCGGACCGCAAGCAGTTCGGCCAGCCTATCGGCACCTATCAAGGCGTGAGCTTCAAGCTGGCGGACATGGCCACACAGATCCGCGCGGCTGAACTGCTGACCCTGCACACCGCCTGGAAGATGGACCAGGGCAGCATGACCGATGGCGAGGCCGGCATGGCCAAGCTGTTTGCCAGCGAAACCCTGGGCAAGGTCGCCGACGAGGCGGTGCAGATCTTCGGCGGCATGGGCTTGATGGATGAGGGGCCGGTGGAGCGCATCTGGCGTAACGCGCGGATCGAGCGGATCTGGGAAGGCACCTCGGAAATCCAGCGCCATATCATCGCCCGTGAACTGTTGCGGCCGCTGTTGCGCTGATGGCGCGGAGAACGCTTATGTCCCAGGCTATTCGCGACAACCTCAAGCGCCTGCTGGCGCCCCGGCACCTGGCATTCGTCGGCGGCCGCAGCATGGCCCGTGCGCTCAAGCGCTGCGCCGAAGGTGGTTTTGCCGGACCGATGTGGCTGGTCAACCCGCAGCATGACAGCCTCGATGGCATCCCCTGCGTACCTCGCGTGGCGGATTTACCGTGCGGGCCGGATGCGGTGTTTATCGCCACCAACCGCGAACTCACATTGGCCTGCGTCGCCGAACTCGCGGCCATCGGCACCGGCGGCGCCATTTGCTACGCCTCAGGGTTTGCCGAGACCGGGGCCGATGGCGCCGTTCTGCAACAGCAGCTATTAAAGGCGGCGGGTGAGATGGCCTTGCTGGGCCCCAACTGTTACGGCCTGCTGGATTACCTGCACAACGCCGCGCTGTGGCCGGTGGCCCACGGCGGCAAGGCGGTGGAGAAGGGCGTGGCGGTGCTGACCCAGAGTGGCAACTTCGCCTACAACCTGTCGATGAGCGACCGTTCACTGCCGGTGGCCTATATGGCCTCGGTGGGTAACCAGGCGCAATTGGGTATTGCCGAGTTGATGGAGGTGCTGCTCGATGAACCGCGCGTCACCGCCATCGGCCTGCACCTGGAAGGCTTGAAAAATGTGCCGGGGTTTGCCCGGGCCGCCCACAAGGCCCTGGAAAAAGGTATTCCGATCATCGCGCTGAAAACCGGCGTGTCGCAGATCGGCGCCGACCTGGCCTTGAGTCACACCAGTTCGCTGTCCGGCTCCGATGTGCTGTACGACAGCCTGTTTGCACGCTTGGGCGTGATTCGCGTGAGCGGGCCGGTGAGTTTTGTCGAAACCCTCAAAGCTGCGGCATGCGGCAACCTTCCTGCGGGTAACCGCCTGATCGCGCTGGCCTGTTCCGGTGGCGATGCGGGGCTGATTGCCGACTATGCCGAGCGCAACCATCTCGTCTTGCCAGCGCTCGATGCAGGCCAGCGCTGTGAACTGGCGCAGGTGCTGCCCAGCTACGCCAACCTGGTCAACCCGCTGGATTTCACCACGGCCATCTGGGGCAACCGTGACGCCCTCGACGCCATGCTCGACAGCGCCCTGCGCACCGATGCCGATGCCGCCCTGTTGGTGCTGGATTACCCGGCCGAGTCCACGGGTGAGCGCAAGGAGTGCGACCTGCTGCTGGAGTTGTTCTGCAACGCGCTTGGGCGGCATGGCAAGACTGGGTTTGTCACCTCGGCCTTTCCCGAATTGCTGCCGGCCCATGCCCGCGAGCGCCTGCATGCCCACGGCATTGCGGCGCTGCAAGGCGTGGAAGACGCACTGGCGGCGTGGGGACGGATTGTCGGTTACCAGAGCAATCGCGGCGTGCTGCTGGAGCGTGGCGAATCGATCCTCGAACCGTTGTGCCCGCAGGCCCTGCAAGGCAGCGGTGAGGCCCTCGACGAGTGGGCTTCCAAACAAGCCTTGCGCGCGTACGGCCTGACCACGCCAACCGGAGTGTTGAGTACTCCGGCCAGGGCGATCAGCGATGCCGCGGTGGTTGGCTATCCCTTGGTGCTCAAGGCGGTCAGCGCGCAGTTGCCGCATAAAACCGAAGCCGGTGCAGTGGTGCTGAATCTACAAAACGGTATGGCGCTGACCACTGCACTAAAACAAATGCGCGAGCACATCGCCGCTTATGCGCCGAATGTCGCGTTCGATCAACTGCTACTGGAGTCCATGGCTGCGCCACCTTTGGCAGAGTTGATCGTGGGCATCAAACGCGAAAACGAGTTTGGCTTGGCACTGGTCATCGGTGCCGGCGGCATCCTGGTGGAGTTGCTCAAGGACAGCTGCAGCCTGCTGTTGCCCACCACTGACAGTGCCATCCGCAATGCCTTGCTCAGCCTGCGCAGCGCGCCGTTGCTGCAAGGTTTTCGCGGCCGTGACGTGGCGGATATGCAGGCATTGGTCGCGGCCATTCGGGCGGTGGCCGACTACGCCTGCGCCAACGCCGGGCAGTTACTGGAGCTGGATGTGAACCCATTGTTGGTCAGTGCCCAGGGCGCTACGGCGGTCGACGCATTGATACGTCTAGGAGATGAGCATGCACGATAATGTGATGACCGGCGGCCAGGCCCTGGTGCGGTTGCTGGCCAATTATGGGGTGGACATCGTGTTCGGCATTCCTGGTGTGCATACACTGGAGCTGTATCGCGGCCTGCCCGGCAGCGCCATTCGCCATGTGCTCACGCGCCACGAGCAAGGCGCCGGTTTCATGGCCGACGGGTATGCGCGGGTCAGCGGCAAGCCGGGGGTGTGCTTTGTGATCACTGGGCCCGGTGTGACCAATGCCGCCACCGCAATCGGCCAGGCGTATGCCGACTCGATTGCGCTGCTGGTGATCTCCAGCGTCAACAGCACCGCCAGCCTTGGCAAGGGCTGGGGCAGCCTGCACGAAACCCAGGACCAGCGTGCGATCACCGCGCCGATCACGGCGTTTTCGGCGGTCGCACTCAGCGCCGAGGATCTGCCCGAACTGATCGCCCGCGCCTATGCGGTGTTCGACAGCGAGCGACCCCGCCCAGTGCACATCTCGGTGCCGCTGGACGTGTTGGCGGCGCCGATCAAGCGCGACTGGAGCGATGAAGTGGTGCGCCGCCCCGGTCGCGGCGTGCCGTCTGCGCAAGCCTTGGACCGGGCGGTGGCCAAGCTCGCAGTAGCCCAGCGGCCCATGATTATCGCCGGGGGCGGTGCACTGGCGGCAGGCGAGGCGTTGCAGCGTTTAAGCACGCAGTTGGCCGCGCCGTTTTTCACCAGCGTTGCTGGCAAAGGGTTGCTGCCGATCGATCACCCGCTGAATGCCGGTGCCACCCTGTGCGTCGAGCCCGGCTGGCAACTGATCAGCGAGGCCGATGTGGTGCTGGCGGTGGGCACGGAAATGGCCGACACCGACTATTGGCGCGAGCGTCTGCCCCTCAATGCCGAGCTGCTGCGGGTGGATATCGACCCGCGCAAGTTCAATGATTTCTACCCCTGTGCCGTGGCGCTGCGCGGCGATGCCAACCAGACGGTGCTGGCGTTGCTGGAGCGTTTGCCAACCCTGTCACCCAGCGCGGAAACGGCTTCCAAGAAGGTCGCGGCATTGCTCCAGGCCGTTGAACTGGGGCACGGCCCGTTGCAGTCCATCCACCAAGCGATTCTCGAGCGCATCGAAGCCGAACTGCCCGCTAATGCGTTCATCAGCAGCGACATGACCCAGCTGGCCTACACCGGCAATTACGCCTACCGCAGTCGCGCACCGCGCAGCTGGCTACACCCCACCGGCTACGGCACTCTGGGTTACGGCCTGCCGGCGGGTATCGGCGCCAAGTTCGGTGCGCCACAACGGCCGGGCCTGGTGCTGGTCGGCGACGGCGGTTTTCTCTACACCGCCCAGGAGCTGGCCACCGCCGTGGAGGAGTTGGACAGCCCGCTGGTGGTGCTGTTGTGGAACAACGACGCACTTGGCCAGATCCGCGACGATATGCTCAACCTCGACATCGAGCCTATTGGCGTACTGCCGCGCAACCCCGACTTTGCGCTGTTCGCCCAGGCGTTCGGCTGCACCGTAAACCAACCCCACAATCTGGATGAATTGCAGACGGACCTGCGCAACGCTTTCCAACGCAATGGCGTGACCCTGATCGAGCTGAAACAGGCCTGCGCTGTTTGAGGAACTCCCATGAAGGTTTTGATTGTTCACGCCCATCCCGAGCCGCAGTCGTTCACGGCGGCACTGCGTGACCAGGCGCTCGCCACGCTGCAAGGCCAAGGACACAGCGTCAAGGTCAGTGATTTGTACGCCATGCAGTGGAATCCGGTGGCGTCGGCGGCGGATTTTTCCACGCGGGAAAACCCCGATTACCTGGTGTATGCCCTGGAGCAACGCCTGGGGGTGAAGAAACAGTCGATAGCGGCGGATATCCAGGGGGAGCTGGACAAGCTGTTGTGGGCCGATCTTTTGATCCTCAACTTTCCGATCTTCTGGTTCTCGGCACCGGCCATGCTCAAGGGCTGGATTGACCGGGTGCTGGTGTCGGGCGTGTGTTATGGCGGCAAGCGTTTTTACGATCAGGGTGGGCTGGCCGGTAAGCGGGCGCTGGTCACCGTGACCCTGGGCGGGCGCGAACATATGTTCGGCGAGGGCGCGATTCATGGGCCGCTGGAGGACATGTTGCGACCGATCCTGCGCGGCACGCTGGCGTATGTGGGCTATGAGGTACTGGCGCCGTTTGTGGCGTGGCATGTGCCGTATATCAGTGCCGAGGCGCGGCAGGATTTCCTGGTGGAGTATGAGCAACGGCTGCAAGGGCTGGCGGATGAACAGCCCTTGGTATTTCCGAAACTTGAGCAATTTGATGAGGCGCTGTACCCGCTGTAGCAGCGCCCTGGTCGTTCAGCCTTGTGCGCGCAAACGCTCGGCAGCGCTACGCAACAACTGCTCGGTGCCCTCCCAGCCCAGGCAGCCATCGGTCACCGACACGCCGTACTTCATCGATGCGCTCAACGGCTGGCAGCCTTCGAACAAGTGGCTTTCGAGCATCATGCCGATCAGCGACGTGTCGCCCTGCAAGCGCTGCTCCAGCACGTCGTTGAACACTGCCGGCTGACGCAGTGGGTCCTTGCCGCTGTTGGCATGGCTGCAATCGACCATGATCCGCGCCGCCACCTTGGACTTGGCCAGGTCGTGTTTCACCTGCGCCACGCTTTGCGCATCGTAGTTCGGCCCACGGTGACCGCCACGCAGTACCAGGTGGGTGTCGGGGTTGCCCGGGGTCTGGATGATCGCCGGGTGGCCCTGGCTGTCGACCCCGAAGTGACGGTGCGGGTGGCACGCCGAGCGCATCGCGTCGCAGGCAATCGCCACGCCGCCGTCGGTGCCGTTCTTGAAGCCTACGGGCATGCCCAGGCCGCTGGCCATTTCGCGGTGGATCTGCGATTCGGTGGTGCGCGCGCCAATCGCGACCCAACTGAGCAGGTCATCGAAGTAGCCGGCTGCCATGGGTTGCAGCAGCTCAGTGGCGACCGGCAGGCCCAGGCGCAGCATTTCGCGCATCAGTTCGCGGGACAGGCTGAGGCCGGCGGCCATGTCGTCGCTGCCGTCCAGGTGCGGGTCGTAGGCCAGGCCTTTCCAGCCGATGGTGGTGCGCGGTTTTTCGACGTAGGCGCGGATCACCAGCAGCATCTGGTCACTGACGTCGAGTGCGAGCTTCCTCAGGTTGCGGGCGTATTCCATGGCCGACTCCGGGTCGTGGATCGAGCACGGGCCGACGATCACCAGCAAACGTGAATCCTGACCATTGAGGATGGCGCGCACGGCGTGGCGATGGGCGTGGACTTGTTCAGTGAGGAACGGGCTGAGCGGCAGCTTGAGCTTTAAATCAAGCGCGCTGGGCAAGCGCTGGGTCAGGGCTTCATTGGCGCTGGTCAGGGCAGAAACGGGCAGGGCGGCGGTGGCAGAGTTCATATTCAAGGCTTCCTGGGCAAGCGGCGGGCGGTTCCCGCGCGCCTGGCCCTACTGGGGTGTTCGACAATGGGCCGTATTGGCTGTGTGTGTTGGCTTGCCACCCATAGGTGACCGATCGGAGGCGGCAGGCTGTCCCGAGCGGAGCTGGCTAAATCGCCATGCGGTGGAAGTGTCGTAGCGGTAATAGGTGGCGTAGTTCATGTCGTGTGTCCTTTAAGTGTTTGTCAAAAAATGGTGGGGCCTGAAAAAACAAAACCCCCGGTCGGGGAGCCGACCGGGGGTTTGGATTTCTCTGGTAGGCGACCCCTTGAGTAGTGGGCGCCGATTTCAGGTATCAGGCGCGCCAGTGGCTAAACCAATACCCAAAATAAAAGCTGACCAGTGCGCTCGAACCCTTCACACGGGTAGCCGATACCGAGCGCGGGGCGCTGGCAGCAGGGCAAACCTGAGGGGTGGTGAGTTGCAACATGGTGTGTCTCCAAATGATGGGGGGAGCTTACTAGAGGCATGCAGGAGGATTCAATCAGTAATTTCTATTGCGCGGGGGTACTGACTGCTATCGACCGCGATATGCTTGCAACACCTTGGATGATTGCTTGGACGCGACCATGACTGCCCTGACCCTTGCTGCTGCTCAATCTGTTTCCATCGCGGGCGACGTGCCGGCCAATATCGAGCGGCACTTGGCCCTCATGCACGCGGCGGCCGAACATGGCGTGCACGTGCTGGTGTTTCCGGAACTCTCGTTGACCGGCTATGAACCGTCACTGGCGGCCGAATTGGCGATTGTTCCCGAGGACGCGGTGCTGGCGCCGCTGCGCGAAATGGCACGGGAATTGGGCTTGACCACGGTGGTCGGCATGCCGATCCGCCTGGCACCTGGGGCAGGTGTGCTGATCGCTGCGCTGGTGCTGGGGGCCGACGGTTCTCTTGCGGTGTACACCAAGCAGCATCTGCATCCTGGCGAAGAAGCGGCGTTTGTCGCGGGGCAGGGTGGTGCGGCGCTCGACATTGGCGATGACCGCATTGCGCTGGCGGTGTGCGCGGATTTCTCCCACGCCAGTCACCCGCGCCAGGCGGCTGAGGCGGGCGCTACTGTCTACGCCGCCGGTGTGTTGATCAGCGAAGGTGGCTATGCAACAGACAGCGCGTTGCTCAAGGGTTATGCGGCCGAGCATGGCCTGTTGGTGTTGATGGCCAACCATGGCGGGCCATCGGGTGGCTATGTATGTGCCGGTCGCAGCGCCATTTGGGCCGCCGATGGCCGTTTACTGGCCGCCGCTCCGGGCCTGGGTGAGGCGTTGGTGATCGCCCGCCGCGAGGGTGCGGCGTGGGCTGGTCAAGTGGTCGCGCTGTAAATGGCGTTTCACCTGCGCGCCGCGACGGACCAGGACTTGCCGTTCGCCCGAACCCTGACCTTCGAGGCCATGAGTCGCTATTACCTGCAATACGACCTGGTATGGTCCAACGACGGCTTTGATGTCGCCTGGGCGGGCCGCGAAAACTGGCTGATCTGCAACGACGAGGTCGTGCTGGGTTTTATCAGCCTGAGCCGCGACGGCCGGGCGCTCTACATCCGTGAGTTGCATATGCTTGCGGCGTGCCGCAGGCAGGGCGCGGGCAGTTGGGTATTGCAGCAGATGGCACTCAAGGCCCAGGCGTTGGGGTTGCTGCGTCTGACCGTGTTCAAGACCAACCCGGCCCGCAGGCTCTATCAGCGCATGGGATTTAGCATTGTCGGTGAGGAAGACTGCTTCTGGCGCATGGAACGTATCTGTCCATCCAGTTAAACCATGCGCTCAATCCTAATAAGCGCATACTGGTTTTCAGGAGACGACTTCCTGACCGTTGTTTTGGCCATCAGCCTCAGAAAGGATGACCCCTTCTTTCATGCCCAGAAGGACCGCTACCTTATGGGCCTCTCCACGCCGTCCCTTTTTGCGCCCCGCGAGCACTTGATAGGTGGTTGCCGGATCAACGCCATGTTCACGGGCGAACGCTTGAACTGACTTTCCTTGATGTTCCAGCCAAGCCTTGGCTTGTGCGGCAGTGCGGATTCCGGGCATAGTTCAAAACCGTTCAAGTTTGTTTAACAAAGAGATGAGTGTGTCACCTCTTGGGGTGTGCCAAATAGGATCATACATCCAAATGAGTGGAATCGGTTCGCGTTTGAGGCAAGAAAGGGAGCGACTTGGGCTGTCGCAAAAAGTGTTTGGTGAAATTGGAGGCGTTGAAGCCAACGCACAAGGTAAATATGAAAGTGGAGGGCGGGCGCCTAAAGCAGACTACTTATCCCGTGTCGCCGAAAAAGGTGTGGACGTGTTGTACGTATTGACCGGTATTGCCACCCCCATTCAACTGGATAACCTGAGCCAGATTGAAGAAAAGGTACTGGGGGACTACCGTGCGATGTTCAAGGAAGACCAGGCTGCGATCCGCCGCTTGACGTCTACCCTGGCCGAACATTCAGCTTCGCTGAATGGAAAACCCAAGCCGCAGCCCCAGGATTCCTGACCTGCCGCCCAACAAATAGAGCCGTTCACCCTAGGGTGGACGGCTTCTGTGTGTTCAAACTCTATATATATGACGCTTGCAGCTAGGTCTGCGCCTTGGTTTTTTGCTAAGGTGTTCAGCAACCTATAAGACCATATCGCGAGGTGTCTGCTTGATTAGGGTGCTAGTAGTCGATGACCATGATCTCGTTCGTACAGGCATTACACGAATGCTGGCTGACATCGATGGCCTGCAAGTAGTCGGTCAGGCCGAGTCCGGGGAAGAGTCCCTGATCAAGGCCCGGGAGTTGAAACCCGATGTGGTGCTGATGGACGTCAAGATGCCCGGTATCGGCGGTCTTGGCGCCACGACCAAGTTGTTGCGCAGCCACCCGGACATCAAGGTCGTGGTGGTGACCGTGTGTGAAGAAGACCCGTTCCCGACGCGCCTGCTGCAGGCCGGCGCGGCCGGTTACCTGACCAAGGGCGCAGGCCTCGCCGAGATGGTGCAAGCCATTCGCCTGGTGTTTGCCGGGCAGCGTTACATCAGCCCGCAGATCGCCCAGCAACTGGCCATTAAATCCTTCCAGCCCACCAGCGACTCGCCGTTCGATGCGCTGTCGGAGCGGGAGATCCAGATTGCCTTGATGATCGTCGGCTGCCAGAAGGTGCAGACGATCTCCGACAAGCTGTGCCTGTCGCCCAAGACCGTCAACACCTACCGTTATCGCATTTTCGAGAAGCTCGCCATCAGCAGTGATGTTGAATTGACCCTGCTCGCGGTGCGCCACGGCATGGTCGACGCCAGCGCCTGACATGAGCACACCGTTTGATCCCAGTGCCTTCCTCTCGACCTGCAGTGGCCGCCCCGGCGTGTACCGCATGTTCGACAGCGAGGCGCGCCTGCTGTATGTCGGCAAAGCCAAGAACCTGAAGAACCGCCTGGCGAGCTACTTTCGCAAGAGCGGTCTCGCGCCGAAAACCGCCGCGCTGGTGGCGCGCATCGCCCAGGTCGAAACCACCATCACCGCCAATGAAACCGAAGCACTGCTGCTTGAGCAGACGCTGATCAAGGAATGGCGGCCGCCGTACAACATCCTGCTGCGCGATGATAAGTCCTACCCCTACGTGTTTTTATCCGACGGCAACTTCCCACGCCTGAGCATTCACCGCGGCGCGAAGAAGCAGAAGGGCAAGTATTTCGGGCCCTATCCCAGCGCCGGCGCGATCCGCGAAAGCCTGAGCCTGCTGCAAAAGACCTTTTTTGTGCGCCAGTGCGAAGACAGCTTCTACAAGAACCGCACCCGGCCGTGCCTGCAATACCAGATCAAGCGCTGCAAGGCGCCCTGCGTAGGCCTGGTGGAGCCGGCCGAGTATGCCGAGGATGTGCGCCACTCGGTGATGTTCCTCGAAGGGCGCAGCAATGCGCTCACCGACGAACTCTCCGGCGCCATGGAGCAGGCCGCCAGTACCCTGGACTTTGAAAAGGCCGCCGAACTGCGCGACCAGATCTCCCTGCTGCGCCGCGTACAGGACCAGCAGAGCATGGAAGGCGGTACGGGTGACGTCGATGTGATCGCCGCGTTCGTCAACCCGGGCGGCGCCTGTGTGCACCTGATCAGCGTGCGTGGCGGGCGGGTACTGGGCAGCAAGAACTTCTTCCCGCAGACCGGTATCGACGAGGACGTGGCCGAGGTCATGGCGGCCTTCCTGGGCCAGTACTATGTGAGCAGCCCCGAGCGCGACCTGCCGTCGGAGCTGATCGTCAACGTGGTGCACGAAGACTTCCCCACGCTGATCGAGGCGATCCACGAACTGCGCGGCCGCGAACTGGACATCAGCCACCGCGTACGCGGCACCCGCGCCCGTTGGCAGCAACTGGCCGTGACCAATGCCGAACAGGCCCTGGGCGCGCGCCTGGCCAATCGACAGCACGTCGCCGCACGCTTCGACGCGTTGGCCGAAGTCCTCAACCTGGACGAACCGCCACAGCGCCTGGAGTGCTACGACATCAGCCACTCCAGCGGCGAGGCCACGGTGGCGTCCTGCGTGGTGTTCGGGCCGGAAGGGCCGATCAAAGCCGATTACCGTCGCTACAACATCGAAGGCGTCACCGCCGGCGATGACTACGCAGCCATGCACCAGGCCCTGACCCGGCGTTTCAGCAAGTTGAAGGACGGCGAGGGCAAGCTGCCGGATATCCTCTTGGTGGACGGTGGCAAGGGCCAGCTGTCCATGGCCCGTGACGTGCTCAACGAGCTGGCGGTGCCCGACCTGATCCTGCTCGGCGTGGCCAAGGGCGCCACGCGCAAGGCCGGTTTCGAGACGTTGTACTTGAATGATGCCGCCCATGAGTTCACTTTGAAGGGCGACTCACCGGCGTTGCACCTGATCCAGCAGATCCGCGATGAGGCCCACCGTTTCGCCATTACCGGCCACCGCGCCCGACGCGGCAAAACCCGGCGAACCTCAACCCTGGAAGGGGTGGCGGGCGTCGGGCCGACACGGCGACGCGACTTGCTTAAACATTTTGGTGGCTTGCAGGAGCTATCCCGTGCCAGCATTGACGAAATAGCCAAAGCTCCCGGTATCAGTAAAAAGCTCGCTGAGTTGATTTATGCGAATCTGCACAGCGAATAGAATGCCTTTCCACCTCGTAGCCAGTTGTGCCGATGAATATCCCTAATCTGATCACCGTTCTACGCGTCCTGCTTATTCCTATTTTCATCCTGTTGTTTTATTTGCCGTACGAATGGAGTTATGCGGCCTCCAGTTCGGTATTCGCCTTCGCGGCCGCCACCGACTGGCTCGACGGCTACCTGGCCCGTCGCCTGCAACAGAGCACGCCGTTCGGCGCGTTCCTCGACCCGGTGGCCGACAAACTCATGGTCGCCGTCGCCCTGGTCCTGCTGGTGCAGGAGCATGGCAACCTGTGGCTTACCTTGCCGGCCGCCGTGATCATCGGCCGCGAAATCGTGGTGTCCGCCCTGCGCGAATGGATGGCCGAAATCGGTGCCCGCGCCCACGTCGCTGTCTCCAACATGGGCAAATGGAAAACCGCCGCGCAGATGCTCGCGCTGGTGATCCTGCTGGCCAACCCGTCGGACTTCTCCTTCTGGGTGTTGACCGGCTACGCCTTGCTGCTTATCGCCGCCGGACTGACCTTGTGGTCGATGCTCCAGTATCTGCGCGCTGCCTGGCCGCATCTGCGCACCACCGTTGAAAAGAAATAAAACATTTTCGAATCAAGGGGTTGACCGGTTCTGATAATTCTATAGAATGCGCATCACCAAGACGCGGGAATAGCTCAGTTGGTAGAGCACGACCTTGCCAAGGTCGGGGTCGCGAGTTCGAGTCTCGTTTCCCGCTCCAAACACAAAGAAAAAGCCACTCTAACGAGTGGCTTTTTTTTGCCTGTGTCTCGTCCTGAATAGTGTCCGCCACTCAGCCAGTCTCGATTGCCGATTGTCAGCGCAGCCCAACGGTCAACGCCTGAAAGCCTGTCTCTTGGCCACCCAGACAATCAACAGCGCCGGCAGCAGCAACGCCAATGCTACCCTGGGAATGGCGCTTGCCCCCCAGGTTTCCAGGAGAACACCGCCGATCACACCGCTGCCTGCAAATGCCAGGTTAAAGACGGTGACCAGCATTGATTGCGCAATGTCAGCGCCGTCTCCGGCAACTTCAGCCAAGGCGGTTTGCAATAAGGTTGGCGCACCACCGAAGCTCATCCCCCACAAGGCGATGCTGATGTAGATCGCACTGGCGGGCAGGTCACCCAGCCCAAGGGCAAACGACACCAGGCTGAATGCCGTCAGGCTGAGCAGTACCAGGCTGCGAAGCCTGCCATCAATCAGCGTGCCGATCACCCATAGGCCGCACAAGGCCGCAATACCGAATGCAAGGAGGCCCCGATCAACCTGATCGGCCAGGCCAACCGAAGCCAGGAACGCTGCAATATAGGTATAGAGGGTGTAATGGGCCAGGATCCAGAGCATGACCACCGCCAGCACCGGCCGCACCCCCGGGGTTTGCAAGACCCTGCGTAGCGGCAGGCGTCGATCGGCGCGTTGTCCGGGAAAGTCAGGCACTTTCAGATAGATCCAGGCCATCAGCAACAGGCTGAGTCCTGAGAGCGTCCCGAACACGCATCGCCATCCCAGCAGTTTGCCGAGCCAGGCACCCAGCGGTACGCCCAGGGCCAGTGCCAAAGGGATGCCGAGCATGGCCAGCGCCATGGCGCGACCTTGCAATTGTGGGGTGACCAACCGTCTGGCGTAGCCGGCCAGCAGGCTCCAGGCCAGACCGGTGGCAATACCCACCATGAAGCGCGCCGCCAGCGTCAATGCAAACCAGGGCGATAGGGCGGTCACCGCATTGCAGGCGCAAAACACCGCGACCGCCAGTAACAGCACCCAGCGCCGGCGCCAACCCTGCAACGCGAGCGTCAAAGGAATAGCCGCCAACCCTGAGCCCAGTGCTCACAGCGTCACCATCTGGCCGGCCCACGCTTGCGACACACCCAATGCCTCGGCGATCTGTGGCAAAAGTCCTGCGGGTACCGTTTCATTGGCGGTGGCGATAAAGCTACCCATTGTCAGCGCCAACAGGGCCGCCAGTGGCAGACGCCCGGTAGTGAGATGTTCGCGCGTGTTAGATGTCGTGAAAGAGCCGTTTTCAACATGTGATTTGCCAGTCATGACCTGTGCTCATTGGGAGGGGAGGCACGAGTGTGATGAATTGCCACAGATTTGATAATTGGCCTACCATTTGATGATCTATCAAATTTGAATTGAATATGGCCACTGACCGATTGGGTGATATGCGTTTGTTTGTCGAGGCCGCAGCCTTGGGCAGTTTGTCTGCCGCAGGACGCAAACTGGCGCTGTCGCCAGCCGCGGCCAGCGCGCGCCTCATCAAGCTTGAGGCGGCGCTGCGCACCAAATTGTTTGATCGCACAACCCGTCAGTTGCGCCTTACGGAAGAAGGTCGGTTTTATTTGCAGCAGTGCTGGGTCGCATTGCGGGCTATCGATGAGGCGGAAGCGGGGCTTCAAGCCAGTCGAACTGAAGTGCGTGGCAAGGTGCGGATATCCGCGTCTGCCGACTTTGGCCGCAATCTTTTAAATGACTGGCTTGAGGCATTCAGTGCGTTGCATCCGGAACTGTGCGTCGCGCTGACGTTGTCGGATTCGCTGTCGAATCTGGTGCAGGACGATATTGATCTGGCAATCCGGTTTGGGCAGCCACATGAAAGCTCGATGATCGCCAGGCAGTTGGCGCCGAACTGGCGAGTACTGTGCGCTTCGCCTGACTACCTGGCGCGATACGGTGTACCCCAGACTCCTGCTGACCTGGTTAACCACAAGTTCATCGTGCTGGTGACTGGCGCAGGGCCATTGAACACCTTTCACTTTGTGGTGGACGGTCAGGCATGGAACCACACCGTACCTATGAGCCAGGCATGGGAGACCAACGATGGCGCACTCGCACGCGCATGGGCGTTGGCCGGGCATGGTATCGCACGTAAGACCATCTGGGATGCGGCAGCCGATATCCGTGCTGGACGACTGAACGTCCTGTTGCCTGTCTTTTGTGTTCCGGAGGCCGGCGTCTACGCGGTATTACATGGCAACCGTTACCGGATTCCCCGCGTGCGGGTCTTGCTGGATTTCCTTGTCGAACAGTTCGATCGCGCAACCTGCGAGCTGCTGTCAGGTCTTGAAGTGCCTGATGCCAGGAGGTCGTAAGCCACGTCATACCAGCTAGGGGCGTGGTCGCTCAGTCTTGGGTTTTTCTGGCGCGGGACTTCTTCTGCGCAGGTTGCGCGTCGCCCTCATCGAGCGCATCGCCCCCCAGGCTGCGGGTCAGCTGTACGGCAGCGCTCTGAAACAGTGGGTGCAACGTCTGTGCCTGTTCGGCGGTCAGTCGGCTCGCGGGGCCGGAGAGTACCAGTGCGCCAATCAGGTTTTCCCCCGGGCCGAAAATCGGCAGCGCCATCGAGGAAGCGTGCGGGTCCGTGGCGCCCACGGAGTAGATCGGTTTCATCATTTTCGCCGCCAGGGAGTACGGCGTTCTCAACGCTTCGGCGCCGGCAGCGCCGTCCATGGGGCGCGTATCACCGGGTTGCAGGTGCAGGCGCAAGTGGTGTGGTGAGTTCACGCGATAGAGGCACATTCGGTAAGCGCCATGCCTGACATAAAAGGATGCCGTTTCTCCGGTTTCCTGGGTCAGCGTGTGAAGCAATGGGGTGATATGCCGTTCCAGGTCGAGCCCGTCCTGGTAGACCGTATTCAAGCGCATGATCTCCGTGGCCAGTTGATAGCGGCCATCGGCCAGGCGGGTGATCAGGCCGTAATTTTCCAGGGAGACCATCAAGCGCATGATGGTGCTTTTGATCAGCCCGGTTCGGTCGGCGAGTTCAGCCAGCTCCAGGGCGGTGTCGCCCATCTTGAACGCGGTGAGCACGGTCAGCACCCGATCGGCCGAAGCAACCCCAGTGACTGCCGGGCGCGGGCGAATTTTTACCATGGGGTGGCTCCTTGTGAGGGTGGGTGTGGGCTGTGCCTGAGCAGGGTGCAAAATACTGCCATTGTCGCGCGGGGGCAATGCGCGCGAAGGATTGGCCGCGCGCGCTAAATAAAACGCTGCTGGCGGGGCGGGGCCCGGCAGCAGCGAGAGTGCAGCCTATAGGGGAGATCAGCCCGCGTTGGCTTCCTTGTTGAACTCCACAGGATCACTCGATTTGTTCAGGTGCTTGCGTCCGATCAGCAACACCATGAGTGCACCCAGCGCGCACAGTGCCGCGAGCGGCAGCAGGGCCAGCGCATGGCTGCCCGTGGCATGCTGGATCGTGCCGTAGACATTCACCATGAGGCCGCCGCCGATCAGGTTGGCCATTGCACCCACTGCCGCCAGGCCTGCCGCTGCGGTGGAGGACGACAGCCAGGTCGACACCAGGGCCCAGAACGGTCCCTTCATCGAGTAAGCACCGATCAGCACCATGGACATCATCAGCACGGTTGCCACCAGTGAAGAGGTCATCAGCGCCAGCAACAGGCCGGCCGTGATCAACAACAGAGTGGTCGCGGTGTGCCAGCGGCGTTCACCGGTCTTGTCGGAGCTGCGGCCCCACAGGATCATCAGGATCGACGCCAGGCCGTACGGAATGGCATTGACCAGGCCGATTTCCAGGTTATTCAAGCCAAAGGTCTTGAGCAATTGCGGTGCCCAGACACTCATGGTGCTGCCTGCCGCCGAGGCGCCGGAATAGATCAGCGCCAACACCCAGATGTGTTTGTGGCGCAGCAGCTTCCACAACGAGATATGCCCGATGGCGGTCTTGCGGCCGCGTTCTTCGGCCAGTCGGTTGGTCAGCCAGCCACGTTGCTCGTCACTCAGCCATTTGGCTTGCTCGGGGCGATCGGTCAATACGAACAGGCAGGCGATACCCAGCAACACTGCGGGAATGCCTTCGATGATGAACAACCAGTGCCAGCCGCGCATGCCAAACCAGCCGTCCAGGCTCAGCAGAAGGCCGGACAGCGGTGAGCCAATGAAGTTGGCGCCGGGAATGGCAACCATGAAGATCGCAACCATGCGTCCACGGTAGGCGGCGGGCAACCAGTAGGTGAGGTAAAGCAGTACGCCAGGAAAAAAGCCGGCTTCGGCGGCGCCCAGCAGGAAGCGCATCACATAGAGCGAGTTGGCGCCCTGCACGAATGCAGTGCCTGCCGAAATCAGCCCCCAGGTAATCATGATACGAGCAATCCAGACCCTTGCACCGAAGCGCTGCAAGGCCAGGTTGCTCGGCACTTCGACCAGGAAGTAAGAGACGAAGAACAGGCTGCTGGCAAAGCCGAAGATCGCCGGTGTCAGGCCCAGGTCCTGGTTCATCTGCAAGGAAGCCATGCCGATATTGCCGCGGTCGATGATCGCCAGCAGGTAGCAGAGGATCAGGAACGGCAGCAGCCGCCACGCCACCTTGCGCATGGTTGAGCGCTCAACGGCGCTGAGTTCGGTAGAGCTGGTAGACATGACTCTCTCCCATTTTGTTTTTTTTGGAGAAGCGTTATGACCCGCACTGCTACTTGAGGCGTGCGGGCTGCATGAATTCAATCACTGCGCATAGAGATGACGATTGACCACCGCGCGCGGGTCGGGCGCGATGCCGTTCCAGAAATCGATGATCTGTTGCACGGCCAGCAGCCCCACGCGGTCCCGCGCTTCGGCGGTATTGGCGCCCACATGCGGCGTCGCCACCAGGGTCGGCAGGCCCCATAGCGGCGAGTCGGCAGGCGGCGGTTCGGGGTTGAACGTATCCAGGCCGGCGCCGCCGATCTGGCCCGTGCTCAGGGCTTTTACCAAGGCGTCGGTCTCAATCAGCTCGCCGCGTGCGGTGTTGATCAGCAGGCTGCCGGGGCGCATGCGCTTGAACTGCGCCTCGCCGAACAGGTTGCGGTTCTGCTCCGTGAGCGGGCAATGCAGGCTGATGATATCGCAGTCCGCCAGCAAGGCATCGAAGTCACTGACCTGCTCAACGTTGGGCACGTCAGGCAGGTTTTTCAGGTAGGGGTCGTACACCTTGACCTGCATGCGCAGCGGGCCGACCAGCTCCATCAGAATCCGACCGATTGAGCCCAGGCCGACCAGGCCCAAGGTCTTGCCCGACAGCTCGATACCGACCGAGGTCGCTTTATCCCAATGCCCATCGCGCATCCGTGCATCCAGCAGGGCGGTGTGGCGGGCGACGCTGAACATCAACGCCAGTGCATGCTCGGCGACCGACTGCGCATTGGCGCCCAGGGCAATGGTCACGGGAATGCTGCGTTCGGCGGCTGCCGCAATGTCGATGGTGTCGTAGCCCACGCCGTGTTTGGCAATGATCTTCAACTGCGCGGACGCCTGGATCATGTCCCGCGTCAGGTGACCCTGGCGCACGATGATTGCATCCGGTTGTTCGCGCGCAATGATCGCAGTGAGTTCGTCGGCGGGTATGTAGGGGATGGTCGGTATGACGTGCACGCCGTGTGAGGCGGCGTGGGCCATGGCTTCGGCAGTCAATTCAGGGCCGGTCAGCAAAAGGGTTCGAGTCATGTTGCGCACCTTGGTTTTTTTATCTGTGTGCAGCTGAGGGGCGAGTGACATGACCCTCAGTGGTGACTAAAACCTAACATAATGAAACGGCGTTGCAATTAAAAAGATTTTTTCAGATGTGAAGGCCGTTCTTTGGTCAAACCGTAGTGCCTGTTTTTTTCTTGATAAATCAGCATTTTATTTTTAAATGAGCTGATTTTCATGTCTTGGTGCAGTCAGCGTTTACGCGACGAGCTGCACGCAATGCTTGCTTGCAAGTCAAAAAATGAAATGATAATTTCGAAATGTCGTTTCATTTTAATTATTCTGCAATCGCGCTACGGCTTACAAAAAACATAAGAAGGTGACCCCATGTCCATTGGTTTCAGAGTGCTCGAACAAGCTCGCAAAGTGTCCGCCGAATGGGTTGAGCGCTACCGGACGGTACCCGTCGCCAACATCAGCGACTCGATGAACCGCATGACCGCCGGCGGCGCCAGCCTGCGTGCCATGCACCGCCAGGGTGTGTTGGTGGGACCGGCACTGACCGTCAAGGCGCGCCCGGGCGACAACCTGATGCTGCATTACGCCATTGACATCGCACAGCCGGGCGACGTCATCGTGGTGGATGCCGGCGGCGACCTGAGCAACGCACTGATCGGTGAAATGATGGTCGCGTATGCGGTCAAAAAAGGGGTGGTCGGCATTGTGATCAACGGCGCCATCCGTGACGCCGCCAGTATCGGCACCGGTGATTTCCCGCTGTTCGCCGCCGGCGTCACCCACCGTGGCCCTTACAAGGACGGCCCAGGCGAGGTTAATGTGGCGATTGCGATTGATGGCATGGTCATCGAACCGGGTGACCTGGTCATCGGCGACGAAGACGGCTTGCTCTGCGTGCCGTTTGATCAGGTCGGTGAAGTGTATGATCGTGCCCACGCCAAGCATGCTGCCGAACAAAAGCAGCTTGAACAGATTGCCCAGGGTGAAAACGACCGTACCTGGGTCTTGAAATCTCTCATACAGAAAGGCTGCGAGCTCCCTGGCTGATCCCGCTACACCCTGGCCGCCGTGTTCGGCCAGGGTTCACGGGCAGGGCGTCGCAGGCTTCATACCTAAAGGCTCGCTGTGACTTCTGTTGCCGTCTCCCGTTGGCCCGCGCCGATCCGCGCATTGAGCCATCGCAATTTCCAGATCTACTTTGTGGGTCAGGGTCTATCGACCCTGGGTAAGTGGATTCAACAGGTCGCACTGGCCTGGCTGGCTTATCACTTGACGGGTTCGGCTGTATTGCTGGGCACGATTGCTTTCCTGACGCTGCTGCCACAGTTGTTGGTCGGCCCACTGGCGGGCGCCTGGTCGGACCGCCACGACAAACGCCGCCTATTGATGGGCGTGCAAACCCTGCTTGCCCTGCAATCCCTGGTGCTGGCCGTACTCACCTGGCAGCAATGGATGGGCCGGGAGGTGATCATCGTCATGGCGCTGATCCTCGGCTTGCTCAATGCCCTGGAAACACCGCTGCGCCAGGCGCTGATCAGCAGTTTCGTCGACGACCCCAGGGACTTGCCCAACGCGCTAGTGCTGAACGCAATGCTGATCAACGCCGCCCGCTTTATCGGCCCCCCGCTGGCGGGGTTGCTGATCAACTGGAGTGGCGAAGCCGGCTGTTTTCTGCTGACCAGTATCGCGTTTGGCATGTTGCTGATCGGGCTGGGCAGGGTGCGAAGCCGCGAGCAAACCAAAGCCCAGGGGTCTACCGCAGAGATTTTCCGTGAAGGGCTGCGCTACCTGTGGCGCACACTTCATATTCGGCGTTTGCTGATCAGCGTGATCATGGTCAACCTGCTGGCCTCTTGTTACACGGTGCTGTTGCCGATCCTGGCAAAAAACGTGTTCGCCGGTGATGCACAAACCTTGGGTTGGTTATGGGGGGCCGCCGGTGCCGGGGCGTTTGTCGCAACGATTTTCCTGGCATTTGTCGGCGGTGCGTCGAACCTGCAACGCATCATCGGCGCCGGGGCACTGGTGTGTGCGATCGCCTTGTGCGCGATGGCCGCCAACCCGCCGTTGTGGTTCACGCTGATCGCGCTGGCAGGCTTGGGGTTTGGCATCACCGTGAGCAATGTCAGCAGCAACATGACCCTGCAAAGCACCGCCCCCGAGGCGCTGCGCGGGCGGGTGATTGCGTTCTACATCGCCATGCGTTTCGGCTTCGAAGCGATTGGTGGGTTGTTGGCTGGGCTGGCGGCTGCGGCCTTCAGCGTGCAGTGGACCTTGTTGCTGGCTGGTGCATTGCTGTTGGCGTATCAGGGCGTCAGTGGATGGTTGTCAGTTCGCAGGCACCGTTCTGGCAGGGGGACGTCGTGGTGACAGTCGGTTTGCTGCTTTGCTGGCAGGCGACTCGACAGAGCGCGGCGCTTTGACCGACACCGATAACCGCACGTTATTTCATGTCCCTGGCCTGGATCCACAGCACCGCATCCTGGGACAGGGGTTTGCCCTTGTAGGTTTTGGTCGCACCGATGTTGAGCGCCGCAATGCCCCACCAGCCAGCGCGTGGCAAGCCGATGGTCACGATGCCTTGGGCATCCGCATACGTACTCAAGGATTTGAAGGCAGCTTGGGGGGCTGTGACATAGTCCTTCTGGCCAAAGGCGTTGTTTTTGATGTCCACCGCATGATTGACGTACTCGATTTCGATCTCGGCGAACGGCACGGGCTTGCCGTCAGCCAGGACCAACGCGCGGAATACACCGCCCGTCCAGTTTGCATACGGCTTGTTCAGGGGTTGGATCTCAACCGCCAACCCTTGGGGTTCTGACCCATTGCCGGGCACGCCGCCCACGTTCACGACGAGCTTGGTGAACTGTTGGATGTAGACGCCTTCCTCGGTTTCCAGATACGGCTCAGGTTCGAGTACGAAAATATGGTCGCCCAGGGGCCGCACCAACTCCCGTGGAATCGACGCGCGATAGGCGGTCACTGGTTTTTCGCGACCCTGCCACTGGACAGGTTTGAGGTATTGGCGCAGGTCGGTTGTTTTTCCGCCGTGGCCGCTGATGAGGCTGAAGGCCTGGGGTTCACCCATGGCCATGGTCGGCCCACCGGAGAACGGATGCGTGAACACTATGGCGAAGTCCAGGTCGGCCGCACGCTGCAGCGCGGTTTCGTCAAGGTAGAGCATCTGGAAGTGCGCTTGCGCGGCGCAGGTCATGCAACCGAAGGTCGCGGCGGCAAAGGCTTGGAGCAGTCGTCGTTTGATCAGCATGGTCGGGCTCACTTTGAGATATCGGAGGACTGGATCGTGGCGCCATGGTTTTCACCGCCGAGGAATTCCACCGAGTACGCGCCGGCGGGGGCCTGGAACGTGTAGCTGTTGTCCTTTTCGACAGTCCCTTCGAGCAATAGCTTGTTGCTGGGGTCCTGGACATGGATTTTTCGACCTGCGGCGGAACTGCCGTCGGTGTAGCCGGCTTCACATTTCACCCAGTCATCGTGCTCGATGTAGCAGTCGAAAACGGGGCCGTGAGCCAGCGCGGCCTGGCAGAACAGCAGGGCACCTGCCAGCAGTATCGGGTGGGCCAAATCTCGCGGTTTCATAGGGTTTCGTTCTCCATGGTCGAAGTGGATCACTGCGGCGTCGCCGTTGGGGCGGCAGCCACTGCGGGAGCGGCCGGCGCGAAGGCCGCCAGCAAGGCGTCGAGGTTGGCACTCAGCAGCGCTTCGTAGCTGTTGGCCGGGTTGGCGAGCATGCCCGGGTTGCCGCTATCCAGGATCAGCAGGCGTGCGCCGCCGTCCTCGATGGCCTGTGCAATCCTGGCGTCAGGCGCCCATTTGTGAACCACCACGCGGATATCTCGCTCGCGAAGGTAGCGGGTCAGGGCGGCGCGGTCGGCGTCCGTCCAGTCGATGTCCTGGCGCACGAACCAACCGTCCACATACACGCCGAACTCGCCGAACAGGTAGACCGGCTCGCTGACCAGCGACAGCACGCGCAGGTCTGGCACTTTCAGCAGCCGATCGCCGTAGTCGGCCTTCAGGCGGCGCATGCGGCCGTCGAGCGCGGCGAGGTTGCGCTCGATCCGCGGCGCGTCGGTCGGGGACAGCCGAGCCAGGTCGGCGGCAATCAATGCCGACATGCGCATGGCATTGATCGGCCCCAGCCAGGCGTAAGGCGACGGGCCGCCTTCGCCGTTGCGGGCGTCTGCCCAAGGCACATCGTTTGCCGGCACGCGTGTCACGGCCACGCCGGGCTTGAGGCTGTCCCAAGAGTGCGACGCATCGATCTCGACGATCCGCAGGTTGTGGCGCCGCGCCGTCGCATACAACGGGTCGGCGCGCCACAGGCTGCTCAGGGTGACCACGGCGACGGCCCTCTGGAACACCGCCGGCTCCAGGCGCGACAGCGCGTTGGCCTGGCTTTCCATGGGCACGGCGGCGTCCAGCGGGACACGTACGACCTCGATGTGCGTGCCTTCGCCGAGTGCCGAGGTGAGCGCATACATCGCCGGCAGGGCGACGAGCACTGGCTGTTGCTCCTGCGCAAAAGCTGACGGCGCGCCACCCAGCAGCAGGGCGAACAGCGCCAGCCAAGGGCGAATTGAGCGGTTGAACCTTTTCATACGCTGGCCCCTTTGAACTGCGGCGCGGTGCCGCGGATGAGGGTGGTGAAGGCAAATACCAAGGCCGCGACGATCACGATGGCGCCGCCCGTGGGCACCGGAATATGGAACTGCATCGGTGCCAGAATCCCGACCACACAGGAAAAGGTCGCAATCAGGACCGCCCACGTGACCAGGCCCGGCAGTGAGCGGCTGATGTTGCGGGCTGCGGCTGCCGGTATCAGCAGCAAGGCCTCGACCAGCACGGCGCCGATGATCTTCAAGCAGGCGACCGTTACCAGGGTGACCAACACCACGAACAGGTACTCGACGCTGCGCACCTTTACGCCGCGCGCATGGGCCAGGCTCGGGTTGAGGCTGGAGAGCAACATGCCGTTGTACAGGGGCAGCCCGATCAGCGTGCAAATCACCGTGACGCCCAACAGTACGTTCATGTCGGTGTGGTCGACCGCCAGGATCGAGCCGAACAGCACACCTTCCATGACGTGTGTGTTGATTTTCGCGGACACGAACAGCAGCAATGACGCACCGACCGCCAACGAGATGGACAGGAACACGCCGATCAACGTGTCATTGGCCAGGGTGGTGCGGTGCTGCGTGTACTTGAGGGTCAGGGCGAACAGCAGGCAGAAGCCGAACATCGAAAAGTAGGGCGAGGTGTAGGACTCGCCGATCAGCACGCCAATGGCCACGCCGGTCATCGCCGCATTGCCCACGGACTGGCTGAAGAACGCCATCCGCTTGATCATCACCATCGAACCGAGCACCCCCAGCAGCGGCCCGATCAGCACTGAACACATCAGCGCATTGATCACGAACTCGTATTCGAACGGTTGCGGCAACACCTGGCTCGCAGCGAGCGCCTGGAGGTGGTCGCGAATGAAGTCGTACAGGGCATTCATCGAATGGCCTCCAGTCGGCTGTCGAGCTGATCGGCAGGGCCGTGAAACAGCACCCGTTGATTGATAACGGTCACGGACTGCGCGATACGCTTGACCTGTTCGAGGTCGTGGTTGATCCACAAAATGGTCACCCCACGGCGGTTCAGCTCGGCCACCAGCGCCTCTACCAGGCGCACACCAGGCTCGTCGATCCCGGCGGTCGGTTCATCGAGGATCAGCAGCCACGGCATCGGGCTGATCGCCTGGGCCAGCAGCACCCGCTGACGCTGGCCACCGGACAGGCTGCCAAAGGGCTTTTTACCCATCCCCGCCATGCCGGTACGCTCCAGGGCCTGGGCATGGGCCGCCTTGGCGGCGCGGCCTGCGCCGAGGAAGGCGGGCCGGCGTTGACCCAACAGGGCCATGAGGTCGTTCACTGTCATGGGCACGTTGCGGTCGAAGTCCGGCAACTGCGGCACATACCCCATGGGCGTCGTGAGTTCACCCTCGAGCCGGATCGTTCCCGAATGCGGCATCTGGCCCAGCAGCGCACGCACCAGTGAGGTTTTGCCGCCGCCGTTGGGGCCGACCAGGCAGTGCAATGCGCCGGCCTCGATGCGCATGCTCACTTGATCGAGCACCTGCGTGCCTCCCAGTCGCAGGGAGACGTTGTCGAACACAATGGCGGGGCCGCGCATCGGGTGTTGCTCCTTCAGCGCGTTCATTGCTGCGTAAACTCGACGGCTTGCGCCAGGGTCTCGAGGTTTTCGCGCATCGCGACCTCGAATTCGTCCGCGCTGTAGCTATCGCCGGTGATATGAGACAGGGCGAACACCTTCACGCCGGTGGCGGCTTCGATGGGTTTGGCCAGGTCGAGGGAGAAGTTCTTTTCGGCGAACAGCACCTTGACGTTGGCCTTCTTGATCGCCTCGATGGTGTTGGCCAATTGACGTGCCGTCGGTGCGACACCATGGCGCGGCTCGATCACGGCGCTTACGAACAAGCCGAACTCCTGCATCATGTAGTCGTAGCCGGCATGGGTCGTCGCGCAGCGGAACGACGACAGGTCCAGTGCGGCGAAGCGCGTCATGAAGCCGGCGCGCAGCGCACGGATACGGCCGGCATACGCCAGCGCATTCTTGCGATACTCGCCCGCGTTGTCCGGGTCCAGCTCGCCCAGCCGGCGAGCGATTTCGAACACCTGTTGGATCGCTGCCGTGGTCGAGACGAAGGTGTGCGGGTTGACCACCTTGACCCCTTCCTGGTCACCGCCGATGGGAATCAGCGCCACCGTGGCATTCGCCTGGATAATCGGCAGCGTTTGCGTGCGGCCGGCGGCCTTGATGATCTGGAAGGCCCATTCATCGTGCCCGATACCGTTGACCACCAGCACATCGATATTCATCGCGCGGGTGATGTCATCGGGTTGCGGCTGGTAATTGTGCGGGTTGGCCTCTGCCGGAATCAGCGCAATGACTTGCGCCCGATCGCCGACGATATTGGCCACGAAGCTGTAGTAGGGATGCAGGGTGATGCCGATTCTGAGTGGCTTCGCCGAGGCGAAGGCCGGGCCGGCGAGTGCGATGGCGGTGATCAGCACCCACAGCGCGATGCAACGGCGCCACACGGCGCGATGTTTCGTAGAAACAGTCATGGCTGGGTTCCTTTTACGCGTTCGATTTCGCTGGCACCGTCGTACGGGATGACTTGGCGCCAACCATCGCCGACCAGGGATTCCGGCTTGACGATGGCGGGGTAGGGCGCGTTCGGGTCACGGTGGACCCAGATCGTCGCCTGGTTGGCCCACATCACACCGGCGTGGGCGTGGCCGATGATCAGCAGGTAGGCGCTCTGGCCCGGCGCGTGGCCGGCTGAGCCGTAATAGACCGTGGCGCCCTGGCCCAGGGTGGCCTTGGACACGTCGCTGACGGCAGGGGCCGCCGCCGTGGCGTCGTCCTCGCCGCCCTGATGGGCCAGGTGGGTGCCGGGCAGAATCAATTGCCAGTGCACCTCGCCATTGGCCTTCCAGAAGGCATCACGGTAGAACGGCGGCAGCAACAGCTCCTGTGCACGCTCCAGGGTGATCCAGCCGCCGGTATCGTTGTTGTTCCAGATGATTTCCTCGCCGGCCGGCAGCAAGGCGCTGTGGATGGCCTGATCGACCGCACCCAAGCCGTCAAAGGAACGCACCTGCCAGCTCAGCGGGGTGGGCGGGCCGACTCTTTCCGGGCGCAGCATCACATAGCCAGCCACGCTGGCGATGACGGCCAGGGTCGCCAGCACCAGGCCCAGCGACTCCCATGCGCCGGAGCGCGGCCGCACCTGGATGATCGCAGCGGCTGGGCGCGCCATCAGAGGAACGCAATCCAGCGGCCCAGGAAGACCACGCCGGCCCACAACAGCAACGAGCTGAACCCGGCGACACGCGCCTGACGGGGAGGCGGCAGCGTCGTGTCCCATTCGGCAATTCGGCGAAAGGCGCCCAAGTGGAACACCGCCATGTTGGCGCCGGCCAGCATCAGCAGGCCCATTTTCAGCAGGAACGCGGTGTTCTGCACATAGGTCGTGCCATTGGCACAGAACATCAGCAGGCCGGTGATCACGCAGGTCACGAACGCGACCCAGGTGTAGGGCAGCAAATCCTGGATCAGTTTCAGCGCGCCGCGCCGGTGGGCGGTTACGCCAAGCAGGCGCAGGTCAACGACGGCGATGGTGCCGTAGACAATGGCGATGCCGATCACGTGCACCGATTCCAGCATTGGAAAGGCCGAGCCTGACTCGCGGATGAACGTCGCGACAGGCGTGTCCTGGATGGCTTGCAGCAGGGGTTGAATATCCATGGCGAATACCTGAGAACTTTCGTTGAACACACTTAGATCGTGTAGGCGATCCAGCGACCGCAAATGATCACGACGCACCACAACCCGATCGACAGCCATGCGCATGCCTTGACCGAGCGCGTCGCGTCGTCGCTGCCTGCAGCGCCGGTAGCGCGCAGTAACGGACGCCGCAGCAGCCAGGTCACGCTGAACGCCGTCACCACCAGGACCATCTTCAGCCAGAACGTGGAGTTGACGAGTACTCGGTCAGGCTCGGCGATGATCATCACCAACCCGGTACACAGCAGCACGATCAGTGCATTGCGCATCCACGGGTAGTAACGGCGAACGATGCCGCGCAAGGGTTCCTCGCGGGCGAACACACCCGCCAGTCGCAGGTCGGAGATGAGCGCCGAGCCGAAGAGCACGGTGATGGCGATGATATGAATGCTCTGCACCGTGGGGATGACCCACAGGATGTCGCGGATCGCAGTGCTGAACGGTGAGGCGTAGATCCAGGCAATGATGAGTGAAGATGACATCGGCTTTTCTTCCGCAGTGGGTTAGAAGTCTTGAGGGGATGCGATCGGATGCAGCCCCGCCGCATCCTCCGGCAGCAAGTAGCCTTCCTTGATCGACACCGCTTTGGCGTCTTCGAATTTCTGTGCATAGCGGCTGAAGCTTCCATAGTGCTTGCCCAGCACTTCCTTCGAGTAAGGCACTTTGGTGTCGTAGATCAGACCGCAGCCGGTCTCTTGATCGGTGAGGTAGGTGGCGCTGGGCACCTGGATCCACGGCGGGCGCACACCGCCCTGCAAGTTGCCGGTGGCGGGCGCCCGCGCGGCGGCCTTGCCGTCACGAACCACCCGGGGGGCGCGGGGCATGGGTTTGCCGTCGCGTACCCATTGGTCCATGCCGTCGAGCAGTGCCGAGACCACGTGCTCGACCGGTTCGTCATACAGCGTCTGGCACCGCGGGTCGTCGCCCTTGCCGACGTCGGCCGCGAGCGGTTCGGTGTGCTCCGTGCCGAGGTCGGCCAGGCGCAGATGGGGCATGCCGGTCACTTCGTAGTAGCGAAGCTGCGGGGTGTCGGTGTCGGGAGGCAGTGGGATACCTTCGATCACGTCGTGCATCAGTTCGGACTGGCTGAAGACGGTCACGAACGGCACGCCTTCGGGCATCTGGCGAGGTACTCGTATCACGTCGCCGCCGACTTCTCCGTAGGCCATGCGGCCCGTCATGTAAGCGTCGATCAGCGGCGTATCGTCGGGCATGCGCCATTGCTGGTGACGCCCCTGGTCGAGGTAGTCCATCCAGACCTGCGCGGTGACGGCCCAGCTATTCACATACACGCGCTGCACATCGAGGCCCGCCAGCGGACTCTGCGCCCCATTGCTCTTGAGCAGCAGCGCCAGTTGCGCACCGATGCCCTGGGACTGTGGCACGAACGGATCGGGGGCTGCGCCACGGGTGAACCGTGCCGGGTCGTAATAGGTGCCCAGCGGCGCATAGCGCGCGTAGTCGAAGCGGCGCATGAACTCGAAATTCACGATCCGTCCGTACTGGTCGATTTGCGCCGCCTCGGCCGCCGGGGTGTCCGAGATGAACTTGGGGTCGACTGACGGCTTGTTCACATTCAGTGTGTACCCGACGTACGCATAGCCGCGCCGCAGCAAGTAGTCACGGGTCAGGATCCAGCCTGCGCCACGCTCGCCGAACCAGCTGAACGGCTCGATCACCACCGTGCCATTGAAGCGCGCCGGGTCGGCCGGTTTGCGCACCAGAATGCGCGTGGTGTAAGGCGCTTCCAGCAAGGTTTTACCGGCGGCAGTGATGGCCGGGGCGACGCCTTGCAGGTAGTACTCTTGCTCGATGTAGCTGTAGTGGTCGAGGTCGCTGTACTCGGTGCCCGGGCGTGTCGCCGACGACAGCGGCGGCTTGTCGGAAGGCGGCACTGCGATGGCCGTGGGCATGCGCGGCACCTCGGCGAGCACGCTCGACGCGATGAACAGCGACAACGCGATGCTGATGGGGGTCAGGCGTTTCATTCGCAAAAGCTCCGGCAGGGGTGGGAGGGTGGCGTCACTCAAGGCTCAGGGAAGCCTTGCCCTCGCTGTCGATCACGATCTGGTTGTTCTCGCACACGTACTCTTGAATGGCGTAGTTGGAGCGCTTGTACTCGAACGTAAAGCGATACGGAGCGTTGAGTACCTGCGGGTCTTCGATCAGGACCTGGTTTTCCAGGTGATCCGGCCCGCGTAACCGGATGCGTTCGATGATCTTCATCGCCGGCCCGTGGGGCACGTCGTAGAAGCGCACATCGGTTCGCACGCGCTGGGTCTCGACGACCAGCGTGTCGCCTTCCCAGTGGCCACGCGAATGGCCCTGGTACAACGGGTCGAGCTTTTCCAGGGGCGGCATGGGCTGGTTCAAAAGAATCCGCCGCACCTGCTGGAGATACTCGCCGAGGATGATCACTTGCTTGTCGTCGCGAATGATCTGGATCGGGAACAGCGCTGCCATCATCGTCGGCATGCCCTCGGGCAGGCACTTGGAGCTGGTGGTGGCAATCGGCGTGCCAGCCTCGTTGGCCACGGCTTCTTTCTTCTTCAGCTCGGCGTACTCGGCGGCGTAGGACGCCTTGAGGTCCATTGGGCCGCCGGGGTGCACCGGGTCGTCCGGGTTCTCGCCGAACCAGTCGTCCGGGGTTCTTTCCCAGGTGCCGCTGATGTCTGGCCGTGTGGCCACGCTGTGTTTGTCGGTTGGGGGGTTTGACGCTGTCGCGGCGCTGCTCATCGCGGCGAAGGTCACGAGGACCACCCCCAGGAAGACCATGGCGGTGTTGGCGGTGCGTGCTGGTTTCATTGAAATGTCTCCGCGTTGCTGGTTTGCCCAGTTCTGTTGTTGTCGCACTCGCAAAGGGTTGCGTTTAACCGCCGCCCGAGAGCACCACGTCGCCCATCTTGATCTCCACCAGCAGCCCGCCCGGTTCGCCGTTTTTCAACGGTTTGAACGACACCTCGGCGTTTGCGCCGGCCTTGACCGAGTCGGCAGTCCAGCCTGTGCGCTGCAGCGCGTTGACGCTGCCTGTCTCGATCTTGAAGCGCTGGGCCGGCGGGCCGGGAACATCGACGTAGATCGTGATGTGCGGGTTGGTCCAGGCGAAGCGCTCGACCACACCCTTGATCGTGATTGTCTGGGTCTGGTCGAACAGCGCGAAGGAATGGTGGGCACTGGCAACAGGCGCCAAGGCACTGCAGGCGATGAGGGTCAGCAGGCAAAGCCTTTGACGGAGCGACGGAAAGCGTGACGAAGGGGTCATGACGGGTGCCTCGGTTTTTATGGTTCTTATGGGCCCAGCATAGGGCGCTCGCGCTCACTGGCCGTAGCCGAAAACGGCAACCATTGAAGGTCTTCAGAGGGTTTGGCGCAGGTGAGGTATCGCGCAACGACAGATCGAAGAGCCGGCCCGTGCAGATGCTGATTTGGGTTACCGCGTTGGCGACCCCTGCCGGAACACTCGTGTCTCGCCTCACAACTATAAAAACAGGAGAGACGTCATGCGCATTCCCCCCTACGCGC
Organism: Pseudomonas allii; assembly: GCF_055380095.1. NCBI lineage: Bacteria > Pseudomonadati > Pseudomonadota > Gammaproteobacteria > Pseudomonadales > Pseudomonadaceae > Pseudomonas > Pseudomonas allii. The sequence continues at coordinate 2,294,831 of NZ_AP039450.1, forward strand.
CATTACTGTCGCTGGTTGCACTCTGTGCAGTCGGCTCACAGGCACAGGCTTATACGCTGTACAACGAAGACGACGGAGCAACCGTGTTGAATGCCGACCTGGGCGCCGCATTCGGCTGGTTTGGCAGTACCCATAACTACCTGGGCGATCCGCAGAAAAAATCCGGCGGCATGCACTGGCAGGAGGGTTACGTCAAATACGGTCTGACCGGCACCACGGACAAGCTGGTTGCCGGTTCGGTATATGGTGGCTTCAGCCTGCTCAGCAGCGGGTCATGGGGTGACGGAGACATGGGGGCGACCACGGCGGGCAATGAGCGACGAACCGCCGTTGAAGACGCGTTCCTGGGCTGGCGATCAGGTGACCTGCTACCCGCCCTGGGCAAGGATGGCGTGGATTTCTCATTCGGACGCCAGATTGTCACGGTGGATGGCTTTCTGATCACCGACGATGGATTTGACCCGGGTAACGCCTTCAACCCCATCGAGGGCGTGCAGGATGGCCGCTTCAACCGGGGGGGCGCCTTTTACCTGGGCCAACGCCTGGCGTTTGGCAACACGGCGGTGCTGAAGCTGGGCGGCAAGGAAGGGCTGCACGGCAGCTTGATCTGGCTGAAGTCCGATAACCCTGGGCAGTCCAAGACCGAACTGGCCGTGGGCACCATCGATTACACCACCCCCATCGGCTCGATCGGTTCGACCTACGTGCACGGCCTGGATGTGGAGGAGAAATACGCCTTCGGCGATCGGCTTGAGCGCAAGGGCATGAACGTCTACAGCATTCGCGGGCAGGGCAACGCCGGGATCGAGAACGCCGATTTTGCGTTCGAGGTGGCCCGCCAGGAAAAACGTTCGGGCTCACAGCGGGCGATGTTCTTCGACGCGGGTTACACCTTCGTCGATACGCCATGGCAACCGACGGTCAGCTACCGCTATTCGCGCTACTCCGAAGGCTGGGACTTCCTGTTCCAGGGCGGTTATCGCAAGCGCCTGCAGGGCGAAGTCGGGCTTAATTATGCGGGCTCCGTGACATCGAACATGCAGATCAACGACGTACTGCTCTCGGTCAAGCCGACCGAGAAATTGACCCTTAACGCGATGGCGTTCGACTACCACCAGCTTTCCCGCCGTCATGAGCTGGATTTCGCTGCGCAGGAGCTCGATCTGTTTGTGGATTGGGCGGTCACGGAGAACATCACGCTTTCGCCGCTGGTTGGCTTCTACAAGCCGCAGAAGTGGCTGGGCAACGGTGGCCGGCAGAGCGGCGACGCATCAACCAACACGTACATGCAGTTCATTGTGTGGGCGACGTTCTGATGATTCATTGAGGTGTGTTGCGGGGCCGAGCAGGCGTTGACGTTTTGCGTCAACGCCTCATCCAGTCAGAGCATGCGACGCAACACATCGTTGCGTGGGTCCTGGTCATAGAAGCGATGCTTGAGCGCGCCCGCCACGTGCAGCACAATCAGGACAAGCAAGGTGTAGGCGAGGACTTTGTGCAGCCATTGGAAGACCGCGAACCAATCGTCATTCTTTGGCAACAGCTCCGGCAGGTTAACCCCAAAAAAGAACACCCCGTCGCTCATGGTGTACGTGCTCGACATGGAGTACCCCATCAAGGGCACGATCACCAGCAGTACATACATGACGCGCTGCGTCAGGCGTGACAAAACCCTTTCGTACCCCGCCAGCGTTTCCAGCGGCTGCGGCAACCGGGGCGTGCGCAAGCGCACAGCGAGCTGAACCAGCACCACCAGGAACGTCAACACCCCGAAGGACTTGTGCCAGGGGTAGTAAAGCTCGTATTTGCTCGCGACCTCATCATTCATGCCGGTCATATGCCAGCCGACCCAGAGCAGGCCCAGGACGAGCACGGCACGTACCCAGTGCAGCACGCGCAGGGAGGTCGGGTACCGATCGATTGTCGATTGATCTATTGGGTTCATATCAGGCTCTCCACGGAGCGATGCACGGTTCAATGGCCACCCTCGACGTGGGAGGGTGGCTCGGTCAGGGCGCGGTGATCAGGTGGGCAGCAGCACGGTGATGACTTTCTCCTCGGTGTAGGCCAGTGCGCCGCTGAACCCGCCTTCACGTCCGATCCCGCTGGTCTTGACGCCGCCCCACGGCAGGTTGGCGTCCAACGGGCTCCAACAGTTGATCCCCACGGCGCCGGCTTTTACCGCCGCGGCGACGCGGTGTGCCCTGGCCAGGTCACCGGTCCAGACGGTGGCCGCCAGGCCGTAGCTGCTGTCGTTGGCCAGGGCGATCGCTTCGGCTTCGTCGTCGAACGTAATCAGCGTGCCGACCGGCCCGAAGATCTCGTCCCGGGCGATTTGCATGTCGTTGCGCGCGTTGGCGAAGATCGTCGGACGCACGAACCAGCCCTGCTTGGGTGTCGATACGCCGCCGGCCAACAAGGTCGCACCTTGGTCGATGCCCAGTTGGATGTAGCGGTTGACGCGATCGAATTGGGCTTTCTTGGCGACCGGGCCCATCTGGATGCCGGGTTGGCGAGGATCGCCAACGTTCACCGCCTGTGCAGCCTCGGCCAGCGCCGCGCCGAACCGCTCGGCGATGCTGCGCTGCACCAGGATACGCGAACCGGCGGCACACACCTGGCCCTGGTTGGCGAACAGGCCGAGCGCGCAGCCGCGCAGGGCGTCGTCGAAGGATGCATCGTCGAACACAATCTGCGGGCTCTTGCCGCCCAGCTCCAAGGCCACGCGCTTGAACAGCACGCCGGCGGTGCGCTGGATTTCGCGCCCGGCCTCGGGGCTGCCGGTGAAGCTGATCTTGGCGACATCCGGGTGTTCGCACAGGGCGCGACCGACTTCATTGCCGTAGCCGGTGACCACGTTTATCACGCCGTCCGGGAAGCCTGCTTCCTGCGCCAGCTGCGCCAGGTACAGGGCTGACTGCGGGGTTTCTTCGGAAGGCTTGATCACTACGGTACAGCCTGCCGCCAGCAAGGCGGCGAGCTTCCACACCGTGATCATCAGCGGTGAGTTCCAGGGCACGATGGCGCCGACCACGCCGACTGGCTCGCGCACCGTGTACGACAGGGTCTTGGTGCCGAAGTAGCCCCCTGTCGGAATGGTGCGACCTTCAAGCTGGTTGGCCCAGCCGGCGGCGGCGCGCAGGTTGGCGATTGCGTTGGGCAGGTCCATCCGGCGTGGTTCGATGGGCGAGCGCCCGATGGCGTTGGCGTCCAGATCGGCCAGCACGTCGCTGTCACGCTCAACCAGGTCGGCCAGTTTCGACAGCAGCCGGCCACGCTGGGCGCCGTCGAGCTGGCTCCAGTCGCCGCTTTCGAGTTGGCGGTGTGCAGCGGCCACGGCACGGTCCACGTCCTCGTTCGTGCCCCGTGCGCAGTCGCCGTACACCTGCTCGGTCACGGGGTTGACGAGGTCGATTCGACGACGGTCGAAGGCTTCGCAGGACGCACCTTCGATAAAATGGTTCAAGTGCTCAGTCATTTTGGGGTCCTTGAGTGATGGGCGAAATCAAGCCTTGAGGGCAGCCAGGGCGTCGCCGAAGATGTCCAGTGCCTTGAAGAACAGCTCACGCGAGATCGTCAGCGAGGGCATCACGCGCATCACGTTGCTGTAACGGCCACAAGGAATCATCAGCACGCCGTGGTTGAGCAGGTAGCCCATCAGTTGGCCGATTTTCTCGCCGGCCAGGGGCGCCTTGGTGAGCGGGTCTTCGATCAGCTCGATACCGATCATCAGGCCGCGCCCGCGCACTTCGCCCACCAACGGGCTGTTGAAACCACGAATATGCGCCTGTGCCTCCAGCCCCAATGTGTGGGCGCGGTTGAGCAGGTCGAGTTCGGGGTCCTGGAGGATGCTGATGTTGGTCAGTGCCACCGCCGCCGACAGAGAGTTTGCCGCGAAGGTGTTGGGCATGGAGCCGTCGGGAATCTGCGCCGCCAGGTCCGAGCGCATGATCAGGCCGGCCATGGGCAGGTCGCTGCCGATGCCCTTGCCGAAGGTGAGCATGTCCGGTTTCACGCCTGAATGTTCGACCGCCCACATCTTGCCGGTACGCCCCGCGCCGGATTGCACCTCATCGACGATCAGCAACGTACCGCTGCGGTCGCAGGCCTTGCGCAACAGTTGCAGGAATTCGGGTGAGGGCGGCACGTAGCCGCCTTCGCCCTGCACCGGCTCGACGATCACGGCGGCCACGTCATCGGCGGCGGTGTAGGGGGTGTTCAGCAGGTGATCGATGTACTCGCCGGCGATCTGCTCGGCGCTTTTGTGGGTGGTGTCGAAGGGGAACCGGTAGGCGTAAGGGTAGGGGGCGTGGATCACGCCGCCCATCTGGGCACCGTAGCCTTTGCGGTAGGCGGTGCCCGTGGTCAGGGAGCCCGATGCGTTCCAGACACCGTGGTAGCCGCCATGGAAGGCGATGATCTGGTGGCGTCCGGTGATGCGCTTGGCGAACTTGATCGCGGCTTCCAGCGCGTCGCTGCCGCTCTGGGTGAAGAAAGTGATGCAGTCGCCACGCAAGCCGTCGGGCGCGATCTCGGAGAGCTTGGCGGCCAGCTCGGTGCGTCGGGTGCTGTTGATCTCGAGGGCATGCATCAGCACTTGCGACTGCTCGCGAATGGCCTGCACCACCTTCGGATGGCAGCGGCCCACGCTGCTGACGCCGACCCCGGCGGACAGGTCGATATAGGTATTGCCGTCCGGGTCCTTGAAGGTCGCGCCCAGTGCGCGGTCCATGGCCACCGGCATACGTCCGCCACCGCGTGCCATTGACTCGGTGCGCGCTGACAGCGCCAGGGCTTCGAGGGTCCTTGGCCCTGGAATGGTCTCGGAGATGATCCGTGGGGCATCCGCAAAATGCAGGGATTCTAGTTTGGCTTCACTCATGACGGTCTCTCTGGAATGTCGATTCAAGTGTGCCGATCATCTCCGGGGTGCATTCCAGACGGGTAGCCCGAATCGGCACATGGGAAAGCGCGTCCGTGGCGGGCTGCAGCCAATCGGAAAAGTGACAAATAATTTGCAGGATTTCTGCTATGTGCGAATATCACCTGGGAAGGCAAGCTAAAAACAAGAATATCGGCAGAGGCTTTCGGCATTATGAAAAACCAGACCATCAGCCATTCCCAGGACATTCACGTTCACGCCGCCACTGTTCAGCAGTGGAGCCAGGACTACAGCCAATTGACGGCTGGGTCCGCCGAATGCTCACTCATGCAGTTGACGACCGCCGGTTGCCACGTATTCCGTGAGCAGATCAACCAGCGTGTCGTGCAACACGGCGTCTCTCCCCGAGGCAAGATGTGTTTTGCGGTGCCGATCAATGTTCCCGGTCCGATTCGCATGCAGGGGCGGGAGGTGGACGACAGCAGCCTGTTCTTTCTCCATGGCGGCGAGGAGTTCATGTTCCACATGCCGCTGGGCATGGAGCTGTTGTCCATCACCTTCGAGCGTGAACTGTTCGAACAGGCCTTGGCGCAAACCGCTTCGGCGAAGGAGCTCAACCTGTTATTGCGCCAACCGGTGATCCGGGTTTCGGCCACACGGTTCGCCCAGGCGCGTCGTCGTTTGCTGACGCTGTTCTCTCAGTCCCTGGTGCAGGAAGAGCTGGACAGCACGCGCGATTTGCAACGCGAGCAGGCGCTGGAACAGGCCATGCTGGGTGAGCTGCTGCAACTGATGACTGACCCGGCCTGTGACAAGCAACAGCGCTCCACCAGTTCCACGCGCAGTTTCATTGTGGAGAAATGCCATCGCCTGGCGACCGAGCAGATGCTGAATGTGCCGAGCGTCATCGAGTTGTGCCAGCGTCTACAGGTGAGTCGGCGCACGGTGCAGAACAGTTTCCGTTCGGTGACTGAGACGACCCCCCTCAACTACTTGCGCTCGGTCAGGCTCAACGGTGTGCGCCGCACCCTGATGTCCACTCCCGCGTCCCACCTCACCATTGGCGATGCCGCTGCTCAATGGGGCTTCTTTCACCTCAGCCATTTTGCCGCCGAGTACCATGAGCTGTTTGCGGAGTTGCCCTCCCATACTGCCCGTGCCGCCATTACGCGTTGTGCTTCGGTCTGATCGACCTCACAAGGATGTAGAACATGAACAGCCTGCGCCGCCTGCTGGCGGTCTTCGATTTGTTTCGCCCGGACCAGCCCGTCATTGACGTCGACATCATTTGCCGAGAACTCGGCTATACACCGGCCACCGCCTACCGTTATCTGCGAGAGCTGGGGGATGCGGGTTTATTGAAGCGGTTGCCCCGGGGTTATGCGCTGGGCCCGCGCATTGTCACGCTGGAGCAATTGATGACTCACTATGATCCGCTGCTGGCGTGCAGTCAGGACCTGGTCGAACAGTTGGTCGCCGACACAGGCCTGGATGCGTTGGTCAGTGAGTGGCATGGCGACTCAGTGGTCAATGTACTGGTCCAGCGTGGCACCGATGCCGGACCGGTGGGGGGCGGCAGGGGGCAGCCGATCAGCCTTTTCCACAGCGCGACGTCCCGGGTGGTATTGGCCCACTTGCTGCCACGCCAGATCCGACGCGTGTATGACGCTCACGCTCCGGTCGCTGACAGCCCGCAACAAGGGCTGGAATGGAAGACCTTTACCAAGAGCCTGCTTGCCATTCGCAAGCAAGGCTACTGCGTCAGCGACGGTGAACTGCACCCGGGACGCAGTGGTGTCGCCGCGCCGATTTTCGACGACAAGCGGCGGGTCATCGGCAGCATGACCCTGGTGGGGCGCAGTGAACGCTTCCATGCGTTCCAGCAGAGCTACCTGCGTTACTTGGTGACCGGCGCGGCGTCGGAGTTGACCAGCCGCATCGCCTTGCGCTGAGGGCGGCGGGGCAAGCGGCGCGACAGATGACCGATTTGGGCTACCGAAGCGTTCCCGGCAGGCCTAGGATCAGGCCCTGCGTGCGATCAGAACGACAAGCGACTCGGTGACGGTGCGAGATGGACTGCGCCGATCCTACGGCGACTGCCTCATACTAGAAGGTCAACAAAATGAGCGTGACTTTGCCCCACAATCCGCCCCACAACCCGCCCCACAACGCGCCGCCAAAAGCCCCCGACGAAACCCTCGACACGACGTCGCCCAACCGCTCTACGCATCTCAAGCGTGGCGCCCTGGGTGTCGGTTTCATCATCTTCTTCGTGGTGTCGGCGGCGAGTCCGCTCAGTGTGATCGCCGGCGGTTTCCCCATTGGCATCATGCTCGGCAATGGCGCGGGCACCCCGGCTTTGCTGATCCTCGCCTTGCTCGTGCTGCTGGCGTTCTCGGTGGGCTACACCACCCTGTCCCGACATATCACCAACGCCGGCGGGTTCTACGCGTTCACCGCCCGTGGGCTGGGTGGCCTGGCCGGCGGTGCTGCCGGGGTATTGGCGATGTTTGCCTATAACATCCTGCAGGTCGGCTTGTATGGCATGTTCGGCGGGGTGGTCAGTGGCACCATGGAAAGCGCATTCGGCCTGGTATTGCCCTGGTGGTCCTACTCGCTGATGGCGATGGCGAGCATTGCGATCCTGGGGTATCGCAAGATCGACCTGTCGGCGCGGGTGCTGTCGGTGATGGTGATCGCCGAATACCTGGCGATCCTGATCCTGGATTTCGCCATTCTCAAATCCGGCGGTGACAGCGGCATCAACCTTGACTCATTCAGCAGCCACCACGTTTTCAGCGGCACCCCGTCCATCGGTTTGCTGTTCTGCTTCGCCGCCTTTATCGGCTTTGAGGCCACCACCATCTACGGTGAAGAGGCCAAGGATCCCCAGCGCACCATCCCACTTGCCACCTACTGTTCGGTGTTGCTGATCGGTGGTTTCTACGCGTTGTCGGTATGGTCGATGGTGGTGGGGGTAGGGTCGGACAAAATCGTGCCGATGCTGCAGGCGTTGCAGGATCCGACCACGTTTATCTATGGCATGTCCGACCACTTTGTCGGTCCGCACCTGACCCAGGTCATCCGCGTGCTGTTCATGGTCAGTATCTATGCCGGGTTGCTCGCCTTTCACAACGCCGCCGCGCGTTACTTCTACGCCATTGGCCGTGACGGTTTGTTGCACCGCCAGTTGGGCACCACCCATCGCGTGCACCAGAGCCCGCATATGGGCTCGGCCTTGCAGAGCCTGATTTCGGCGGTGGTGGTGCTGATTTTCGCGGCGATGGATGCCGATCCGATCCTGCAACTGTTTGCCTGGCTGTCCAACCTGGCGACGTTGTGCGTGATCTTGCTGATGGCGCTGACCTCGGCGGCGGTGCTGGTGTTCTTCCGGCGCCACCCCGAGCTCAAGGTCGGTGTGTGGCGCGGACAGATTTTCCCCGGTTTCTCCTGCCTTGCACTGTGGGTGGTGCTGGTACTGGCGGTGGTGCATTTCGATGTACTGACCGGTGCCAGCCAACTGTTGTCCTACAGCCTTTGCGCCATTATTCCGCTGGCCTTGTTGGGTGGGGTGTTCCTGGCGGCCAGGTTGCGCAAGGTATCCCCTCAGCGGTTCCTGGCTCTGGGCAGCCACAAACTTTAAGGCGCGGCCTGCGCTGCTGGCTTGCTCAGCTTGACCAGCAGCGCTGCAATCAACAGCAGGGCTGCGGACGCCGCCAGCACCGCGACAAAGCCTGCGTCAAACGCCGAACGGGCGGCCGCGCTCAACATCGCGCGGCCCTCGGGCGACAAGGTTTCAGCGACCACCAGCGCATCGTCAAGACTCTCGAAGGTCGCCGGGTTGAGGGTCAGCCACGCTGGGATCATCACGCCCGCCGCATTGGCATAGATCGCTGACAGCAGGCTGCCGGCGAGCGTCACGCCCACCGCGCCGCCCAGCTCAAAGGACACTTCTTCGATGGACGCCGCCATGCCCGCCTGGTCCGCAGGCACGCTGAGCATGATGCTACTGGATGAAGCGGTCAGCGCCGCGCCAATCGTAAAGCCCAGCAGCGCGAGGCTGATGATTTGCGCAGGTGCCGCAGCGTTGTAGAGCAACAGGTAGGACAGCATCGCCGCTGACGACAACAGCAATGTCCAGAACAGCATGCGTTGGTTGCCGAGGCGAGGCAGGTAATACCCGGCAAGCGGCCCGGAGATGAACGAGCCCAGGGGCAGCGGCAGGATGAACAATGCCGCCTCCAGCGGCGACAAGCCCAGCACCAGTTGCAGACGCTGGCTGAACACCAGTTCCATGCCGATCAACGCCGCCGCTGATACCACCGCAGAAATGACCGCGTTTCTGAACCCCGGCGCCTTGAACAGCGCGAGGTCAAGCATCGGTTGGGTGGCTCGGCGCTGACGGCGAATGAACAGCGTCAGAAACAACGTGCCCAAGGCCATTGCCGCCAGCATGCCCTCCAACGACGCTGCCCGCTTGCCGAGCTCCTTGACGGCATACGCCACGCTGATCAACCCGATCATCACCTGAAGCGACCCCAGCCAGTCCCAGCGTTTGCTGATATCCCCCGGATGATTGGGGATCAACCGCGCGCCAACCGCCAGCGCCACCAGCACAATCGGCACATTGATCAGAAATACCGAACCCCACCAGAAATGCTCCAGCAACAGGCCGCCCACCACCGGGCCGAACGCAGCGCCCCCTGACGCAACCGAGGCCCAGATACCAAATGCCATGGCCTGTTCGCGTGGGTCGATGAACGTCACGCGCACGATCGCCAGCGTGGCGGGCATCATCATCGCCGCGCCGACCGCCAGAAACCCACGTGCGCCAATCAGTACGCCGGCGGTGGGCGAAAACGCCGCGATCAGCGAGAACAGGCCAAACACGCCGAGCCCGCCGATGAACAGGCGTTTGTGCCCGAGGCGATCACCGAGCGTACCCATGCCCAACAGCAGGCCGGCGGCGATCAGCGCATAAATGTTGACGATCCACAGCTTCTGCGAAGCCGAAGCGTTCAGCTCGCGGGTCAGCGTGGGCAGGGCGGTGTAGAGCACCGTCATATCGATGACAATGAGCAGCAATGCGCTGGAAATAATCGCGAGGATCAGCCAGCGTCGAGGAGAGGTCATGGGACGCGCTCGGTGAGGGAAAGTGCAAAGTCGGTGCCTGTCAGTCTGTCTAAGCCGCCGGCCCCTTACACACGGAAATGGGCCACCAGTTGTTGTTGGTGATTGGCCATGTGATGCAGTGAGTCGCTGGCTTTTGAAGCATCGTCCATCCGGCTGGCGAGTGTTTCGCTGATACCGCGAATGTCGCTGACCCGATGGCTGATGTCTTCTACGACGGTGCTTTGGTCCATGGCGGCACTGGCGATTTGCTGATTCATCTGTTCGATCACGTCTACGGCCTGGGAGATGCGCTCCAGCGCCACCCGCGTCTGTTGCACCTGAACCACGCTGCCGCTGGCTTGCTCGCGGCTCAGTTGGGTGCTGTGCACCACCGACTGGCTCAGCTGTTGCAAGGTCTCGATCACCGTGCGCACCTGTTCGACTGAATGCTGGGTGTTGCTGGCCAGGTGCCGTACTTCGTCGGCCACCACCGCAAACCCACGGCCCTGTTCGCCGGCCCTTGCCGCTTCGATGGCCGCATTCAAGGCCAACAGGTTGGTCTGCTGTGCGATGGCGCTGATGACGTCGAGTACCTGACCGATCTGGGCACTGCTGTCGGCCAGCGCGTTGACCTGCCCAAGGGTGGTTTCCAGACGCTGGTCAAGGGCCTCGATACTGCGCTCGGCGGTCGAAAACACCGCCTGGCCTGAGCGGCTCGCGCTTTCTGCGGCGGTGGCGGCGTCGGCAGCACTGTGGGAGTGGCGCGCCACTTCCTGCGCACTGGCGCTCATTTGGTGCAACGCGGTGGCCGCCAACTCCACCTCGTGATATTGGCGCTGCATGCCGGCACTGACTTCACGGGCAATGCCAGACGAGGTGTCGGCGCTGTTGCGGGTGTCCAGCGACGCGCTCTGGATATCGCGGATAATCGGCTGCAACGTGTCCAGGAAACGGTTGAAGCCATTGGCCAAGTGGCCCAACTCGTCGTGCCTGCCGACGGGCAGGCGCTGGGTGAGGTCGCCGTCGCCTTCGACAATCGCATCCAGCAGCTCGGCCATTTTCAGCAGTGGGCGTGTCACGCCGTGAGCGGCCAGCCAGATCAGCAACATGCCCAGGCTGCTGGCAAGCATGCCCAGGCCCAGGTTGAGCCAGTTGGACTCACGGCTTTTGCTGTCCAGGTCGCTTTGCATTTGCCGGGCAGGTGCCTGCACCCGTGCCTGCGGGACTTTGATCGCCAGTTGCCAGGCCGGGCCGCCTGCCACGGTCTGCACGGACTGACGTATATCGAGGGTGTCCCCGGAGACTTCGCCACTGCGTCCCGCCACTTGGCCCGAGGCCGACACAATGGCGACTTCGCTGTCGCCCTGGTACAGGTCCTGGCCGAGGTTAGCGGCCAGCTTCTGCAACGTATCGAGGCTGATATCCATGCCCACGACGCCGAGCACCTTACCGTTGACGATCAACGGGATGGAAATGCTGCTCATCAGGGTGTTCCGGCCTTCCACTTCGATGGTGTACGGCTCGATCACACACACCCGTCTTTGCGCTTGAGGGCAGGCGTACCAGGCGTTTCCGGGTTCGCTGCCGGGCGGCGCGGTGTTGGCGGCGATTTGTGCCTCGCTCAACACCTCCTGCACCAATTGCCCCGGCTGGCTCTGCGACCAATACAGCGCAAAGCGCCCGCTGTCGTTCCCCGCCATGGCGCGTTGACCGCGCCAATCGACATCCGCGCCGGCCAGTGCATCAGGCAGCATGATGACGTACAGGCCGAGGACTTTTTCGCGCTGTTTCAGGGTTTCACGGGCCGTAGCGATCAATGCTTCGCGCAATTGCGCGACCGTCAGGCGCCCATTGAGTGTCTGCTCGCGCAGTTGCAGAACCTGTTGCGCGAACCCTTCGCCATACAAGGCGGTTTCGTTGAAAAAACGCTCCACCTGTTGGCCATGCGCAACGGCCTGGGCCTGCAAGCGTTCCAGCGCGGCCTGCCCGAGCAACGCGTTGCTCTGGTCTTTAAGCAGCTTTGCACTGGTTTTGTTCTGGTACGCGCTGGCGCCAATCAGCGCCCCCACCACCGCCAGCAGGCAGAGTCCGCTCAGCAGTGTGATACGCCATTGGAGGGTGAGGTGAGCTAGACGCATGGCTGAGGCTTCCTGCAGAGGGCTTTGGCGGCGATGGGCTGGGCAGCGAGCCCTGGTTTTTATGCTGGTTGCCGGCACCCGGGCATAGCGCGGGTGATCCTAGGTTGCGGGGATGACAGGCCAGGCGGCTATCCCAAATCGGCAAGGCCGGTGGGGTTGCCCGCGCATCGCCGACCTGTTTTGGGGCGGGGCTGTGGATGCTACCGATTTGGGATAGCGAGCGGTTCGGGGGCGGGCATAGGATCAAATTCAGCGCGTAACCAAAACAAGACGCTACCCGGTGCCGATGCGGTGTGGTCGGGCCAACCCTAAAGCGACTGCCTCATACAATAAGGTCAATAACATGAGTGTATCTATCCCGGTCAACAGCTCCACGGAGCTCAAGCGTGGCGCCCTGGGTGTGGGCTTCATCATCTTCTTCGTAATATCCGCGGCAAGTCCGTTAAGCGTGATCGCCGGCGGCTTCCCGATCGGCATCATGCTGGGCAACGGCGCGGGCACCCCGGCGCTGCTGATCCTTGCCTTGCTGGTGCTGCTGGCGTTCTCGGTGGGCTACACCACCATGTCCCGACACCTTACCAATGCCGGCGGGTTCTACGCGTTCACCGCCCGTGGGTTGGGTGGCCTGGCCGGCGGTGCTGCCGGGGTGCTGGCGATGTTTGCGTACAACATCCTGCAGGTCGCCTTGTATGGCATGTTCGGCGGGGTCGTCAGTGGCACCATGGAAGCCACGTTCGGCCTGGTGTTGCCCTGGTGGGCCTACTCGCTGATGGCGATGGCGAGCATTGCAATCCTGGGTTATCGCAAGATCGACCTGTCGGCGCGGGTGCTGTCGGTGGTGGTGATCGCCGAGTACCTGGCGATCCTGATCCTGGACTTCGCCATCCTCAAGTCCGGCGGTGACAGCGGCATCAACCTGGATTCGTTCGACCGCAGCCATGTGCTCAGCGGCACACCGTCAATCGGCTTGCTGTTTTGCTTCGCCGCCTTTATCGGTTTTGAAGCAACGACGATCTACGGCGAAGAGGCCAAGGATCCGCAACGCAGTATCCCGATTGCCACCTACTGTTCGGTGTTGCTGATCGGTGGTTTCTACGCGTTGTCGGTATGGTCGATGGTGGTGGGGGTAGGGTCGGACAAAATCGTGCCGATGCTGCAGGCCTTGCAGGACCCGACCACGTTTATCTATGGCATGTCCGACCATTTTGTCGGCCCGCACCTGACCCAGGTCATCCGTGTGCTGTTCATGGTCAGTATCTATGCCGGGCTGCTTGCCTTTCACAACGCCGCCGCGCGTTACTTCTATGCCATCGGGCGCGACGGTTTGTTGCACAGCGTGTTGGGCACCACCCATCGCGTGCACCAGAGCCCGCATATGGGCTCGGCGTTGCAGAGCTTGATTGCGGCGGTGGTGGTGCTGATTTTCGCGGCGATGGACGCCGACCCGATCCTGCAGCTGTTTGCCTGGCTGTCCAACCTCGCCACCCTGTGCGTGATTTTACTGATGGCGCTGACCTCGGTGGCGGTGTGTGTGTACTTCCATCGCCATCCCGAGCTTAAGGTCGGGCTGCTGCGCGGACGCATCCTGCCGGGGTTCTCATGCCTGGCGCTGGTGCTCGTGCTGGTGCTGGCCGTGGTGCATTTCGACGTACTCACTGGCGCCAGCCAACTGCTGTCCTACAGCCTCTGCGCGATTATTCCTGCGGCGCTGATTATCGGCATTGTGCTCGCCGCACGACTGCGAACGCGCTCGCCGCAACGGTTCCTCGCCTTGGGCAGCCACAAGCTCTAAGAACGCAGCGGTTTTATCGCTCGACTAACCAGACAATTGCAGCCTGTCGTTGCTCGGCATGGCTCGTCAGCGTGTGAAAGGAAGGTTTCAAATGCACAACTACAAGATGCTCATCGATGGGGTTCAAGTGGCCGGTGAACGAGGCCAGTTTGACGTGATCAACCCGGCCACCGGCGCTGCATTTGCACAATGCCCGGCAGGCTCGCTGGGGCAACTCGACCAGGCGGTGAATGCCGCGCAGGCGGCTTTCAAAACCTGGCGCCACAGTAGCCACCCAGACCGTTGTGAACGGTTGCTGGCGATTGCGGCCGATATCGAGCGAGAAGCCGAGTCCCTGGCCCGCCTGATTGTGCAGGAGCAAGGCAAGCCGCTGGAGCTGGCGTTTGGCGAGGTCATGGGGGCGGCGGCGTGGACCCGCTACGCGGCGGCTCAAGACATTGCGGTGGAGCTGGTGGAAGAAACCCCCACCCAACGCATCGAGCTGCACCGCAAACCGTTGGGCGTCGTGGCGTCGATCACCCCCTGGAACTGGCCGTTCATGATCGCCGTCTGGCACATCATGCCGGCGCTGCGTGCCGGCAACTGTGTGATCAGCAAGCCGTCGAGCCTGACCCCGTTGAGCACGTTGGGCCTGGTTGAAATCATTGCCCGCCACGTGCCCCGCGGTGTGATCAACTGCGTGACGGGCGAGCAGGGCTTCGGCAGCGCAATCACCGCGCATACCGGCATCCAGAAAATTGTCTTCACCGGCTCCACCGCCACCGGGCAAAGCGTGATGCGGGGGGCCGCCAGCAACCTCAAGCGCCTGACCCTGGAATTGGGCGGTAATGATGCGGCAATTGTATTGCCAGGAACGCCGGTCGAGGCAGTGGCCGAGGAAATCTTCCAGGCCGCCTTTCTCAACATGGGCCAGACCTGTGCGGCCCTCAAACGCTTGTACATCCACGAATCACAGTACCAGGCCTTTGCCGACGCGCTGACGCAGATCGCAGCGCGCCAGGTGGTGGGGGATGGTCTCGACGCCGGTGTCACGTTCGGGCCGGTGCAGAACCTGGAGCAACTGGAGCTGGTGGAAGCCTTGGTCGCCGACGCACGCGCCAACGGTGCGCGGGTGCTGTGTGGCGGTGCGCGCCTGGACCGCCCGGGTTTTTTCTATCCCCCCACGCTGGTGGCGGACGTCACCGATGGCCATCGCCTGGTCGATGAGGAACAGTTCGGCCCTGTGTTGCCCTTGATTGCCTACCGAGAGGTCGAAGAGGTGCTGCAGCGCGCCAACGCTGGTGACATGGGGCTCGGTGGCTCGGTCTGGGGGCCGGATGTCGAGCAGGCCCAGGCCTTGGCCAGTCGCCTGGAGAGCGGCGTTGCCTGGGTCAACTGCCATGCGCAGATCCAGCCCAATACGCCGTTTGGTGGCAGCAAAATGTCGGGGTTCGGTGTCGAGTTCGGCCTTGAGGGGTTGCTGGAATTCACGGGCCAGCAACTGCTGTTCGTGCGCAAGCGCGATCCCGCACAGGGAGCTTGAACATGTACGAAAAATACAAGACCGCCGAGAAAAAGTTCTGGCACCCGATGGGGTCCAGTGCCCCGGCGCAGCGCGCCAAAACGCTGATCATCGCCCGAGGTGACGGCAATTACATTACGGACATCGACGGCCAGCGCATGCTCGACGGCGTGGGCGGCCTGTGGAATGTGAACATTGGGCACAACCGTGCCAGCGTCAAGGCAGCGATTGCCGCGCAGTTGGATGAATTGGCGTATTACCAGACCTTCGACGGCATTGCCCACCCTCGGGTGTTCGACCTGGCCGAACGGCTGACTACCCTGTTCGCCCAGGAACGCATGACACGGGTGCTGTTCAGTTCCGGTGGCTCCGATGCGGTCGAAACCGCGCTGAAAATGGCCCGCCAATACTGGATCGCCAGTGGCGAACCGGGGCGCACGCGGTTTCTGTCGCTGCGTAACGGCTATCACGGTGTGCATATGGGCGGCACATCGGTGGGCGGTAACGGTGTCTACCACTACAACCATGGGCAGCTGTTGGCCGGCTGCCATTTGCTCGACACCCCATGGCTGTATCGCAACCCCTGGGATTGCCGCGATCCCGAAGCGCTGACGGCGCACTGTATTCGGCAATTGGAGGAGCAGATCGCGTTGCTGGGCGCGCAGACGGTTGCCGCATTGATCGCCGAGCCGGTGCAGGGTGCCGGCGGGGTGATCGTACCGCCCGCCAGTTACTGGCCGCGCCTGCGGGAGGTGTGTGACCGCCACGGTATTGTGTTGATCGCCGACGAAGTGGTCACGGGTTTCGGCCGCTCCGGCTGCATGCTCGGCAGTCGTGGCTGGGGCGTCGCGCCGGACATCCTGTGCCTGGCCAAAGGCATCACGGCCGGGTACATCCCGCTGGGCGCCACGCTGTTCAACCAACGCATCGTCGACGCCATCGAGAACGGGCCTGGCTTCAGCAGCATGGTCATGCATGGCTACACATACAGCGGCCACCCGACCGCCTGTGCGGCCGCGCTGGCGGTACTGGATATCGTCGAAGCCGAGGACCTGCCGGGTAACGCGGCCAGAGTGGGCGCGTACTTGCTGGAACAGCTCAAGCCGTTGACCGAGCGCTACCCGGTGATCGGTGAAGTGCGTGGCAAGGGCCTGATGATCGCGTTGGACCTGGTGGTCGATAAGGCCACGCGCCAACCCCTCGACCCGGCTGGCGGCCAACCCTCGCGGATCGCCGACGAGGCGCGGCGCGCCGGTGTGCTGGTGCGACCGATCGGCAACAAGATCATTCTCTCGCCGCCATTGACCCTCACCACCGATGAGGCGGACTTGATCGTCTCTGCGCTGGATATCGCCTTCACCAGCTACGGCTAGTCGCCGTTAAAACGGTGCGGCAAAGGCTGCACCACGTCATGCCAATACTTAAGACAGCCTTTTGAAAGGCGCACCTCCAGGAGCTTGAGCCATGCGGTATCCATTGCGTCGTCCCGTGTTCGGTAGCACGTTCGTGTGCACATTGGCGCTGTGCGCCATTCAACAGGCCCAGGCCTATGAGGTGTACAGCGACGACAGCCGTCACCTCAACGCGGACATGACAGCGGTATTCGGTCAGTTCAACAGCCGCAAGAACTACGATGGCACCTCGGGCGGCTCCACATGGCGCGAGGGTTATATCAAATACGGCCTGAGCGGTGACCAGGCCTTGGGCGGCAATGGCTCCGCGTATGGGGCATTCGCGCTGGTCAGCTCCGCCACCTGGGGCGACGGTGATCCGGGCGGAAACAGCGTGGGGACAGAGCGTACGACTAAAATCGAAGACGCCTACCTGGGTTGGCGCTCCGGCGATCTGTTTCCGGCGCTGGGCAAGGACGGCGTGGATATCTCCGGCGGGCGCCAGGTGGTCAAGGTCGGTCGCGGCTTCCTGATCAACGATGACGGACTGAACCTGGGCAAAGGCCCGGCCGATGGCACCATGAACCGTGGGGGCGCTTACTACCTGGCTGCCCGGCATGCGTTCGACCAAACCGCCGTGCTGCGCCTGGGTGGGCAGGAGGGCCTGCACGGCAGTGTGCTGTGGCTCAAGTCCGACAACCGCGTCCAGGCCGAAACCGAACTGGCCGCCGGCACCCTGGATTACACCACGCAACCGGGCACGCTTGGGCTGACTTGGGTGCATGGCCTCGACGTGAACGATCGATGGGCCAGCGACTTTCAGCGCCAGCGCAAAGGCATGAATATCTACAGCCTGCGTGCAGAGGGCGATGCAGGCGTCAAGAACCTCAGCCTGGCGTTTGAATACGCCTGGCAGGACAAGGACGCCGGGCCGGAGAAAGCCTGGTACGGCGAAGCGGGCTACACCTTTGCCGATATCGCCTGGGCACCCAAGGTGACCTATCGCTATACGCGTTACTCGCAGAACTGGGACGCGCTGTTCACCGGCTTGAGCATGGGCTATGGCACCTGGTTCCAGGGCGAAGTGGCCGGTAACTACGCCGGGCCGTTCAACAGCAATACGCGTATCCATCACGTCGGGCTGAAGGCGACCCCACTGGAAAACCTGACCCTGGGCGCGCTGTATTTCGATTACGACACCGTGCGTAAAAGCACGGCGTTGAACCTCGATGCCCGCGAGCTGGATGTGTACGCCGAGTGGGTGGTCAACCCGCACTTGATCATCACCCCGCTGGTGGGGCTCTACAAACCCAAGCAGGACTCGACCACCGGTGGCAACCAGGTCGGCGGCAACGGCACCAACCTGTACAGCCAATTGACGGTGGCCGTGCCGTTCTGAAGGGCGCGGGCTAGGGCGCGATGCCGCTCGGCGCGTTATGCATGTTTTCGGCAATGCGCCGGGTGGTGTCCATCACCATTTCAATCACGGTTTCCTGGCGCAGCAGCTTGAAGCTTTGGGTGCTGCCGACGGCCGACAGGCTGCCGACCACTTCGTCGAGGTCCGTCTGGATGATCGGTGCGGCGATACCGGTCAGGCCCAGGTTGAGTTCGTCGTGGGTCAGGCAGTAACCGTCCTTGCGGATCTTTTTCGCGGCCTTGCTGAATCCGGCCCAGTCATAGGGACTGTCGGGGTCGCTGGCCATGTGCTCGTCGAACAGGCGTTGCAGGCGGCGACCTTTCTGATAGGCGATCAAGACCTTCGATTGTGCCCCGCGAAAGAACGGCAACGGCTGCCCACGCCCGAACGCGAAGTGATAGGTGTCGGCGGGTTCGGCGATGTAGGTGTTGATGATGCGCCCGTCGTAAAACACGCTGGCGAACACCGCCAGGCCGGTTTGCGCGGACAGCTCGTGCATCAACTCGCGCCCGGCGAGCAGGATCGGGTCGTACTGGCGCATTTTCCAGTCCAGCTCGATCACCCGTGGGCCCAGGCCATAGCTGCCGGCATCCACGCGGGTCAGCAGACCGGCGTCGCACAAATCCTTGACGTAGCGGTACACGGTGGCCCGTGACAGGCCCATGCGCTCGGCGATGGTGTCGGGGTCGATCTTCAACGTCTGGGGGCCGAACAGGTCCAGGACGCTCAGCAATTTGCTCAGGCTGCTCATTTCGTTCCTAAAAGGGGGGGCACGTGCCGCATTCCGTGGGCGCAACACTACCGCAGTAAAAGAAAAACGCAATCTTTTGTGCTGTATCGGCCATCAAAAAATTACATAAATCTCATTAAATGAGACAAATCAAAATAAAATGCTTGTTGATTGAATTTTTGTGTGTGATAAATCTCATCACTGCAAACGCTCAAGCAAGAGGGCTGAAAATGAATGGTGCGCAACTGATAGTGAATGCGGCAGCGGCAAGCGGTATCGAGTACTGCTTCGCCAACCCCGGGACCACCGAGATTCCCCTGGTGGCCGCCATGGCCAGCGCACCCGCTCTCAAGCCGGTGTTGTCGCTGTTCGAAGGGGTCTGCACCGGCGCGGCCGATGGCTATGGCCGGATTGCCGGCAAACCGGCCATGACCCTGACCCACTTGGGGCCTGGGTTCGCCAACGGCATCGCCAACCTGCACAACGCACGCCGTGCCAACACCCCCATCGTCAACGTGATCGGCGATCACGCCTCTTGGCACGTCAACTACGACCCGCCGCTGGCCAGTGACATCCAGGCCCTGGCCGGCGCGGTCTCCGGCTGGGTACGCACCTCGCGCACCGCGTCGGGGGTTGGCGAAGACCTGCAGGAAGCCATGCGCGCGGCCTGGCAGGCCAAAGGGCAGATCGCCAGTTTGATCCTGCCCATGGACCTGCAAGCCCACGCCGTGACCCACAACGGTGTGTTCGCCCCGATCCGCCCGCCGGTGCGCCGCTTTGCCGGTGACCGCATCGAGAGCGTGGCCAAGGCCCTGCGTGACGGCCTGCGCCTGGTGTTTATCGTCGGTGACGAAGGCTTGTCGGTGGCCGGCCTGGAAGCGGCGGGGCGCCTGGCGCAATTGCCGGGCGTGCGTCTGTTCGCCGAGACCTTTCCACGCCTCAGCTACCGTGGCGGTGGCTTGCCGGACCTGGACCGCCTGCCGTACTTCCCGGAAGTGGCGATTGAAATCCTCGAACAATACGACCTGGTGGTGTGTGCCGGCGTGCCGGAGCCCATCAGCTACTTCGGCTACGAAGGCATCCCGTCGCGCCTGGCCGAACGTGAGCGCCTGCTGGCGTTGGCCGATGTCGGTGACGATGTCGCCGGCGCGCTGACGGCATTGGCCGACGCCCTCGATGCGCCGGCCTATATACCGACGCCCCAGGGCATCGAACTGCCGCCCGGCCATGCCGAGCTGACCCCACAGTCGGTGGGCCAGGTGCTGGCCGCCTCCCTGCCGGACGACAGCATTGTCTCCGTGGAAGGCGGCACCTGCGGCTATCCGTTCTTCACCGCTTCGGCCCGCGCTGCACGGCATCGGGTACTGACCAACACCGGCGGCGCGATTGGCCAGGGTATCCCGGTCGGCTTCGGTGCCGCCCTGGCCGAGCGCGGCAACCGCGTGTACTGCCTGCAATCGGACGGCAGTGCCCAGTACACCATTCAAACCCTGTGGAGCATCGCCCGCGAGCAATTGCCGGTGGTGATCCTGATTGCCGCCAACCACCGCTACGCGATTCTGCAGAACGAGTTGCGCCGCTTCGGCATGACCGAACTGGGCCCTGAAGCCCTGAAGCTGACGGTGCTCGACAGCCCGCGCATTGACTGGAAAGCCCTGGCCAAAGGCTACGGCGTACCGGCCAGCACGGTGCACACCAATGCCGAACTGCAACGGGCGCTGGCCAATGCGAATGCCGACGGCGGGCCTTGCCTGATCGAAATGGCGCTGTGAAGGAGTCGACCATGAAGCTGTTTGAAGTGTTACCCGCCGTCCAGGCCTTTCTCTCCCAGCCGGGTCGCCTGTTTATCGGTGGCAGTTGGCAGGATGCTGCCGATGGCCGCCGCTTCGCGGTGGAAAACCCGGCCACCGAAGAAACCCTGACCGAAGTGGCCCAGGGCGGTGCGCGGGATGTGGACGCGGCCGTTGCCGCTGCACGCTCGGCGTTCAACGGCGCCTGGTCGTTGCAGTCACCGGCCCAGCGCGGCCTGTTGCTGTTCCGCCTGGCGGACCTGTTGGACCAGCACCGCGAAGAACTGGCGCAACTGATCACCCTGGAGAACGGCAAGCCGATTGCCGCCGCGCGCGGTGAAGCGGCCAGCGCCGCGACCATCCTGCGCTACTTCGCCGGCTGGCCGACCAAGATCGAAGGCAGCACCTTGCCCGTGTCACCGGCCAGCGGCGCGCCGATGCTCAACTACACCCTGCGTGAACCGGTGGGGGTCTGCGCGCTGATCGTGCCGTGGAACTTCCCGCTGAACATGTGCGTGTGGAAGCTCGGCCCGGCACTGGCCACCGGTTGCGTGGCAGTGCTCAAGCCAGCCGAACAAACGCCGCTGGTCGCGATCCGCCTGGTGCAGTTGATCGAGGCGGCGGGGTTCCCGGCCGGCGTGGTCAACCTGGTCACCGGCCTGGGCGCCGAAACCGGCGCGCCGCTGGCGGAGCATCCCGATGTGGACAAGATCGCCTTTACCGGCTCGACCCAGGTCGGCCGGCTGATCGCGCAAGCGGCCACGCGCAACATGAAAAAGGTCTCGCTGGAACTGGGCGGCAAGTCGCCGAACATCATCCTGCCCGACGCCGATATCGTGCGCGCCGCCAAAGGCGCCGCCGATGGCATTTTCTATAACCAGGGCCAGGTGTGCACCGCCGCTTCGCGGTTGTACGTGCACGCCAGTGTGCTGGACCAGGTTCTCGAAGAACTCGAACGGCACGCCGCCGCCCATGTCCTCGGCAATGGCCTGGACCCGGCCAGCAGCATGGGCCCGCTGGTTTCCGGGCGCCAGCTGGCGACGGTCAAGGGCTACCTGCAACGCGGCCAGGAAGAGGGCGCCGAACTGATCTGCGGTGGCGGGCGTCCGGCCCACCTGGAGCGTGGCCACTTCATTGCGCCCAGTGTGTTCCTGGATCGCGCCGAGGCGGCCTGCGTCGCCCGCGAAGAAATCTTCGGCCCGGTGCTGACGGTAATGAGCTGGACCGAAATCGATGACCTGGTGCTGCGCGCCAACGATTCGCCCTATGGCCTTGCGGCCGGCCTGTGGACCCGCGACCTGCGCTCGGCGCACCGCGTGGCGGCGCAACTCAAGGCAGGCTCGGTGTGGGTCAACTGCTGGAACGTGGTCGATGCGGCCTCGCCATTCGGCGGCTACAAGCAATCCGGCTGGGGCCGGGAAATGGGTAAGAACGTGATCGATGCCTACACCGAGACCAAAAGCGTGTTTGTCGATCTGGCCTGAACTGAATAATCACACGAGGTAATTGTTATGGATCTGGAATTGAAAGGCCGCGTGGCCATTGTCACCGGTGGCGGCATGGGGATCGGCAAGGAAGTCGCACGTTTTCTCTCCGAAGAAGGCTGCAAGGTGGTGATCTGCGCGCGCCGCATGGCGTTCCTGCAACTGGCTGCCGAAGAGATCAGCGCCCAGACCGGCAACGAAGTGCTGCCGCTGTTCTGCGACACCAATGACATGTCCGCCGTGTCGGAGATGGTCGAGGCCGCCTACAAGCACTTCGGCCGCATCGACATCCTGGTCAACGGTGCCGCTGCGCCGTCCGGCGTCGTGCGCAATGACATCGAGCACGCCGGCGACGATGAGCTGCTGTCGGACCTCAACACCAAGGTGATCGGCTACTTCCGTTGCGCCAAGGCCGTGACCCCGCACATGAAGGCCGCTGGCTTCGGTCGCATCATCAACATCGGTGGCCTCACCGGACGCAGCAGCAAGGTGCTGTCGGGCATGCGCAACCTGGCCATCGCGCACATGACCAAGACCCTGTCCGACCAGCTCGGCCCATCGGGCATCACGGTCAACCTGATTCACCCAGGCGTGGTGGATACCCCGCATATCCAGGAGCTGTATGACCGTGAGGCGGTCAAGCAAGGCAAGACCGCGGAACAGGTCGAGCAGGCCTACATCGACGCGACGCCGATTCGCCGCACCCTGGCACCGATTGAAATGGGCTGGTTGATTGGTTTCCTGGCGTCGCCCAAGGCCGGCGCTGTGACCGGCGAGTCCATCGGCATCGACGGCGGTTTGACCCGTGGTATCTATATCTGAGGAGCATCTGTGATGAGTAACGGAACCCTTTTGGTGGCCACTGTCGGGCAAGCGGTGATCCGCAGTGCCGACGATGGCCGTACCTGGCATCGCCTGGGCCTGGGGCAGGATCTTGAGTTCGATGCAATCACTCGCTCACTGAGCCTGCACCCCGATGCGCCCGAGGTGATTTATGCCGGCACCGACGTGGGCTTGTGCGTCAGCCGCGACACCGGTGGCCATTGGCGGCGCGTCGACTCGCCGTTCAACGGGCAGACCGTGTGGAAAGTCGCGGTGGACCCACGCAACGCACAACGGATTTTCGTCGGCACCGGGGCGCCGTCCCGCGCCGTGTTGTGGCGCACCCTGGACGGTGGGTTGAGCTGGGATCGCGCACCGGTGGAGATCCCGGAGTTCTGCGACGGCGTCAGTCGCCCACGCTTGCTGGCGTTTGCCTACGACCCGATCGACCCCGACCAGCTGTGGTTCGGCCTTGAAGAGGGTGGGTTGTTCCACTCCCGCGACGGCGGCGACAGCTGGACCCGCGTCGATGACCGCCTGTTGTGGGAGTTCAACTCGGACGTGCACAACATCCTGGTACTGCCCAACCATGGCCAGAAAGTCATCGTGGTGGTGTGCGTCAACGCGGTCTACCGCAGCCTGGACGAAGGCCTGACCTGGACCGGCATCATCGGCCGCGAAGCCTTCGGCCTGTATTACATCCGCGCCATGAACGCGCCGTTGGGCTCGCAAAGCGACCTGTACCTGAGCATTTCCGATGGCACGCCGGGCACTACCAGCAAGATCCTGGTGTCCCGCGATGCGGCGCTCAGCTGGGAAGTGCTGCCGCTTTCCCAGCAGCCCAATTCCTGTGTGTGGGCGATTGCCTTCAACCCGGCCAACCCACGGCAGATCGTGGCGGGCACCAAGTACGGGCACCTGTTCACCTCCGAAAACGGCGGTGACGGCTGGCAGAAACAGTGGCGCGACTTCAGCGAGATCGCTGACGTGCTGTGGACGCCGGCTGTGGCGCAGATCAAGGCCGGGCATCAATCCATCGTCAAGAAGCACTGAGGTATATCGCCATGAAAGTCGAGATCCTGCGTACTCACCTATCGCTCTGGGTCGCTGACCCGGACGTGTCGGCCCGCTGGTACGCCGACATCCTGGGCATGCACGAAAGTGCCCGGGGCGAGAGCTGGGTCATGATGGCGTTTGGCGGCAAGCACCACGACATTGCCTTGATCCGCGCCGACCCCGGCGCCCATCAGGGCGGGCTGGGGCTGCAACACTACGGCCTGGAAATCGACGGGGACATGACCACCCTGCGCCAGCTCTACGGCATGTTGCTGGGCAAGGGCGTCGAGGTGGTGAAGATCACCGATCACGAAATCGGCCATGGCGTGTACTTCAACGACCCCGACGGCAACCGCATGGAATTCTTCCTCGAGACCGAACACGACGATGCGCGCGGCAAGGCCCGGTTCAAGGCCGCTGGCGCGCCGAGCCGACATTTCAACCTGGACCCACTGGACCCACTTTGAGGCAAACCCCGATGAAAACCGCTAATTTTGCGACCTATCACATCCGTAAATGGTACAGCTTCGTCGAAGAAACCCTGGCCAACGAAACCGGGCAGTTGGCCGATGGCGAGCCACTGTTCAAATATGCGATTGCCGCCGTGATCGCCAACCCTTATGCCGGTCGCTACAGCGAGTCGCTGGCCGAACTGGTCGACCCTTCGCCACTGCTGGGCGAAGAATTTGGCCGGCGCATCCAGGCACTGGCCGGTGCCCATGAGATTGTCAGCTATGGCAAGGCGATCCTGGTGGGCAGCGAGGGCGAGTACGAGCACGGTAATGCGTTCCTGACCAACCCGGCCGCCGATCCGATCCGTGTTGCGCTGGGCGGCGGCAAGTCCTGGGTCCCGTCCACCGGCAAGCGCGGCGGGCCGGGTTCGACCATCGATGTACCGCTGGCGCACAAGGATGCCCTGTATGTACGTTCCCATTACGACAGCATGTCGCTGATGTTTGGCGACGGGCCTGCGCCCGACGAAGTCGTGATCATCTGGGCCTTCGCCACGCGTGGACGCTTGCATGCACGCCTGGGCGGCCTGCAGGCTAAAGATGTCAAAGGCCTGGATGGGCTGCACTGACAGCAGGCGTGCGCCTTGAGCTGTGCCGGATTACAACCACAACAAGAAAGCGGTGATGAGCGATGAAGCAGGAGAAGACCCAAGTTGTCATTGTCGGCGGCGGGCCCAACGGGATCACGGCCGCACACTATATGGGGATGTACGGTATCGACTGCGTCGTCCTTGAACTGGCTGATTGCATCCTGCCTTACCCGCGTGCGGTGGGCATGGATGATGAAGCCCTGCGCGTGTTGCAGGGTATCGGCATCGCCGAGTTGGCCGTGCGCGACATGATCTGCGACGTGCCGTTGCGCTACTACAACGCACGCGGTGTGTGTTTCGCCGAGGTCAAGCCGAGCACCGCCCACTACGGCTGGCCGATGCGCAACATCTTCATGCAGCAGTTGCTTGAAGGCACGCTGCGCGAAAACCTGGGGCAGCGTACCTGTGTGGAGTTGCGCCAGGGCCATGAAATGCTCGAACTGGAGCAGGACGGCGAGGGTGTGACCTTGCAGGTGCGCAATGCCCAGGACGAGGTCTATGAGCTGCGCGCCGACTATGTGATCGGCGCCGATGGCGGGCGCTCCACCGTACGCAAAAAGGTCGGCGTTGAATTGCTGGGGCTGACCCATCCGCGCAAATGGGTGGTGGTCGACACCGCCAATGACACCCTGGATGCCCCCTATACCGCACTGCATGCCGACCCGCAGCGCCCGTTCGTGTGCATCTACCTGCCTTACCAGCAGCGGCGTTGGGAGTTCATGCTGATGGAAGGCGAAGATGAGGCGAAGATGTGTGAAGAAAGCACCATCCGTGACCTGATCCGTGGGCATATCGGCGACGCCGTCGACCAGTTGAACATCATCCGCATCCGCGCCTACACCCACCACTCCCGGGTGGCGGCACGCTTTGTCCAAGGGCGTGTGGCGCTGGTGGGGGATGCTGCGCATATCTCGCCACCCTGGGCCGGGCAGGGCCTCAATTCAGGTTTGCGCGACGTGGCCAACGTGGTCTGGAAACTCGCGGCAATCATCCAGGGGCGTGCGTCCCATGGGATCCTCGCAAGCTACGACCAGGAGCGCCGTGGGCATGCCACCGAGTTGGTGGCACTGGCCGACAATATGGGCACCGTATTAGGCTTGACCAACCCGTTGATGGCCGGGGTGCGCGACTGGTTGTTCCAGGCAGTGAACAGCGTCGACAACCTGCGCTCGCACCTGCTGGAGTTCAAGTTCAAACCCAAGGCCACCATCACCAAGGGCCTGGTCTATCACGAACGTACCGAACTGCGTGAGGACGACCTGGTCGGCCAGCTGTTTGTGCAGCCCTATATCGAAGACGCCAAGGGTCAGCGTCGGCGCTTGGATGACGTGTTGGGTCATTCCTATGCGGTGCTGGGTTACCGGGTCAACCCGCGCGAGCAACTCAGTGAAGAGATGGCGACATTCTGGGCGCGCTGGGACACACGCTTCATCCAGGTCAACCGTTCGCGCAGCGGCCTGGGCCGTCACCAGCCGTTGACGGCGATGGACGCCATCAGCGTGGAGGACGTGGATAATCGCCTCGGCGAATGGTTCTCCAAGGTGCGTGATTGCATCGTGGTGGTGCGCCCGGACCGGTTTGTCGCGGCCATTACCACGCCCGAGCGGCTGGAAAGTGTGTTGCGCAAGTTGGCGGAGCAACTGTCATGAGCGCTGAAAACCCCGTGTTGAGCCGCTTGCACCACGCCACGCGCACGGTGCAGGCCATCGCGCCGCTGGCACCTGACGCGCTGGACCTGCGCTCAGGGTACGCGCTGCAACGCCAGGCGCTGGACCTGCGCCTGGCGGCGGGCGAACAACTGAGCGGTTGGAAGATCGCCTTCGCCGGCAGCGCCGCGCAAAGGCGTTTCGGCCTGGAGGAACCCGTGTATGGCGGCCTGACTGACCGCATGCGTGTGCTGCCGAACACGGCAGTGGCGCTTTCGCGGTTGATCCAGCCCAAGCTGGAGATCGAAGTGGCAATCGTGCTGGGCCGCAGCCTCGCACCGGGTGACTACCGTGATGAGGAGATCCTGGCGGCCATTGCAGAGGTGGCGCCGGCGTTCGAGATTGCCGATTGCCGTTGGCAGGGCTGGACGTTCGGGGCGGGGGCTTTTCTTGCCGATAACGCGGCGGCGGGGCTGTATTGCCTCGGGCCGTTGATGGCTTTCGATCCCATTGCGCATGCCAACGTGGCCTATCGCCTGGAAAGTGCTGGCGCGCTTCGCGGCGAAGGCAACACCGAGGGCCGGGAGGATCCACCACTGGCCAACCTGTGCTGGCTGATTCGCCGTCTGTTGGCTGACGGCCAACCGGTGGAGGCCGGGCAAGTGGTGCTGTCCGGTGCGCTCTTGGCGCCGATGGATATCCAGCCCGCTACGTACCGCTTGCATATGTTTGGCACGGAACTGGCTTTGCTTTTCACGGCGGACACCGCTCCTGTGTGAACGCCAGCTGCCGTCATGGATGACTTGAGTCCCCTTCAGGCCGATAACAACAATGGGGCACCTAGGAACGACGACCATGCTTGCTGAAGTTCGAACCTTCAATGACCCTCAATTGCACGCCGGTTCCATCCAGGGCTGGCGGCAGGTCTATGACCAGTTGGGCCGTGGCTGCCTGACCAGCGAGCTACGGCAATTGTCCGCCGACCGCTTTCAGATCTTCCAGGAAGTGTTGGACAAACGCGTGGTGCAGCGCGGCTATGCGCCCAAAGACCGACTGTGCGCGGCCATGTCATTGGGCAGTGCGCCTGTGGTGCAGGGTCAGCAAGTGGGGGCGCACAGCGTCGTGCTGTTGCGCGATGGCGAGGAGTTTGTACTGCATGCGCCTGAAGGTACGCACTTCTTCGCCCTCAACGTCGATACGGTACGCTTCGCCAAACTGGCCGCCTTCGAGTTGTCCGGCGATCAACTCAAGCGCCTCACCACCCGCTCCCAACTCTGTGTGGATGACGCGTTACTGTTGCGCATACGCCAGCGGATCTACCCGCTGTTTCGTCACCTTTTGCAACAAACCGATGCGATCAGCGCAACCGCCGAGAAAATGCTCGAGGACGAACTGCTCAACGCGTTCCTCGATTTGTTCAGCAACGCCACCGATGAGGTGCGTTGCCGTCGCGGCAATTTTGCCGTGAGTGCTTACCTGGTCAAGCGTTGCCAGGAGTTGATCGATGCCAGTGGCGATACCCCGCTGAGTATTCTCGATCTGTGTGAACACCTGCGAGTCAGCCGGCGGACCCTGCAGAACAGCTTCCAGGCGGTGACCGGCATGCGTCCGGTGGAGTACCTGCGAAACCTGCGTCTGAATGCGGTGCGTCGACGCCTGATCGCCACCCCGGCCTGCACCCAGAACGTCGGCGAGGTGGCGGTGGCGATGGGCTTCTTCCACCTGAGCCACTTTGCAGCGCATTACCGTGCGCTGTTTGGCGAGTCGCCGTCTGAAACACGTCGAGCGATGGTCTGAGTCACCGGGGACAGGTAAGTCATCTTCCAGACAGTTGTCCGGGCGCTCATGCAATCGCTGGTTGCATCGTGGATGCCTGGCAGCACCACCCGACACAACCCCAGTGCCACCAGACACGCCAGGCCGACCCACGGCCTGATCGCCACGTGGGTACGTGTCTCTCGAAGAAATCAACGCGCTTTGATGGAGGAACCCTGGAGACGCGGGGTTTATCTGCGTAGCTCGCGATCAGGCGTAGCTGATCCTGTCGGTGTAGGCGTTTTGCAGCATTTTGCGTTGGTAGTCGCAGGGTGTGGTACTGACCAGTTTTTTGAAGTCGCGCAGGAAGTGGGATTGATCGGAAAAGCCCAGGTCCAGGGCCAGCTGCGAAAACGAAACATCCTGCTGGGTATTGAGGGTGTCCAGGGCCGCCTGGCAGCGGATGATCCGGCAAAACGTCTTGGGTGACATGCCGGTGTCCTGATTGAACTGGCGGTGCAAGGTACGGCTGGTATAGCCACTGAGATCTTCGAGTTGCTGGATGCGAATATCGCCGCGATGGCGCAGCGCCTGCTGAATGATCATGGCGGTGAGTCCCGATGTCTTGCCCATCAGGCGTGGGGCCAGGTAGTCGTTGAACAGCCGCATCTGGTCGCCCAGCAGCGGTGCCTGGACGATGCTTTCGAAGATGCGATGGGCGAACCCCGAGACCTCCAGCAGGTCGAGTTCCCGCTCGGTCAGTTCTTCGGCCAGCACATTGATGAAACCGGGAATGACACCCGGTGAAAAGCGCACGCCGAAGTAGTGATGGTGCTGATGCAAATGCACGGCTTGGGCCGTCAGCGGTGTGCCACAGATCCTGGCGCTGGGTCGAGTGGCATCGCAGTCGAAAACAATGTCCACGCAGCCATCCGGCACGGCCAGCAGGTCGCTCGATTGGGCGACGTCGAAGGCATAGAAATGCGAGATCGCCGGGTGCGCGGACGGCATCACCGAATAGTGTGAAGAGTTGAGCACGAACCAAGGCTGTTCGTTCGCGGTGTGGTGCCGGGGAGCCGGCACATTCGGTTTGATCATGGTTGCACCTTGGGAAGGCAGCGCTGCGGGAAAAATCACGCATTAATCGCGCCAACTGGCGCTGCGCCGGCCCAAGGGAATGTCCGAAATTTACAATACCGTCGACAACGGCCGCCCGATACTCGATCTCGACAGCGTGGAGCTGCGCCTACCGCAGCGATGTCACCTTCAGCGCGAGAATAACTATGTCTACAAATACAAAAATCGACTTCATCTACCTCTCCGAGCAGGACATGATCCGCGCGGGGGTGACCGACATGCTGGCCTGCGTGAATACCATGGAAGAGATGT
Organism: Pseudomonas allii; assembly: GCF_055380095.1. Taxonomy (NCBI): domain Bacteria; kingdom Pseudomonadati; phylum Pseudomonadota; class Gammaproteobacteria; order Pseudomonadales; family Pseudomonadaceae; genus Pseudomonas; species Pseudomonas allii. Next base: position 2,324,838 of record NZ_AP039450.1, read on the forward strand.
TCGGCCTGCTGTACGCCGGTGACTACCGCATGGCCGGCCCGAACAACGACTCCCATGGGGCGATGGTGGTTTTTCCGCAGGATTCGCCGTTCCCGAACATGCCCAAGCCCACGGCGGATCGGCGCATGATGGCCATGCCGGCCTACCTGGGCGGCAGCTTTTGCACCGCCGGCGTGAAGTGGTACGGCTCCAATATCGCCAACCGCGAAAAGGGCCTGCCACGCTCCATCCTGATGTTCACCCTGAATGACCCCGACACTGGCGCGCCGTTGGCGCATATGTCGGCCAACCTGCTGTCCGCCTACCGCACCGGTGCGATTCCCGGTGTAGGTGCGCGTCACCTGGCCCGCAAAGACTCGAAAGTCGTTGGCCTGCTTGGCCCGGGTGTCATGGGCAAGACCACGCTGGCGGCATTTATCGCGGTGTGTCCGCACATCGACACATTGAAGATCAAGGGGCGTGGCCAGAAGAGCCTCGACAATTTTATCGCGTGGGTCACAGCGACTTATCCGCAGATCACCACCATTGAAGTGGTCGACACCCTTGAGGCAGTCGTCCGCGATTCGGACCTTGTTACTTATTGTAGCTCCGGTGAGGTGGGCGACCCCTCGATCTACCCAATTGTGCGACGTGAATGGGTCAAGCCAGGCGCCTTCCTCGCGATGCCGGCGTCCTGCTCGCTCGACGCGGGCATGGAACAGCCCGACGTGCGCAAGGTGCTGGACAACACCGGTCTCTACCAGGCCTGGTTTGAAGAATTACCCAAGCCTGCGCATCACACCGTGCCCGTCATTGGCGTGCGCTTCATGGACATGATTGCCGAAGGCAAGATGCAGCTCGATGACGTCGAGGACATCGGCAAGATCATCGCCGGTGCCGCGCCAGGGCGTAGAAGCGATGACGAAATCATCATCATGTCGGTGGGCGGCATGCCCGTGGAGGACGTGGCCTGGGGCACGGTGATTTACCGCAACGCGATCAAGCAAGGCATCGGTGTGACCTTGAACCTGTGGGAAACCCCGGAACTGCGCTGAGCCCCCCCAACACTTTCCTTTGCGAGGCATTCGACATGACAAACATCATCAAGCTCAAGACCGGTTCGCCGTTTGAAGATCAGGCCAGTTATTCGCGCCTGGTGGTCGTGGATAACTGGATCTACGTGTCCAACACGGCGGGCCGCAACCCGCAGACCAAGCTGATTCCGGAAGACATCCTTGAGCAGACGCACCAGGTCTTCGCCAATATCGAGTCGGCCCTCAAGGCCGTTGATGCGAGCCTGGCCGACGTGGTGTGTTCGCGGGTGTTCATCCAGGACCCCAAGGACGTGCCGGCGGTCATGGGCCTGATCGGCGAAAAGTTTCGCGGCGTCGATCCGGCGAGCACCGTCACCTGTCCACCCCTGGGCTCGACGGTTTACAAGGTGGAGCTGGAAGTGACCGCGTATCGCAACGCGTCGAAGGCGCAGGTCGAAGTCATTCGCCTGTCGCAATGATCGTCACGCGGCCATGCGCAGGCGTGGCCGCCCTTATTCGCTTACCGAGTCTTGACCATGGCACCGACAATAGCGCCCGTGACAACCTCCACCGTATTTCCCAGCGCCACGTCCGTCGTCATCATTGGCGGCGGGATCATCGGCCTGACGGCTGCGCTGACCCTGGCTGAGCGCAACATCGCGGTGGTGGTCCTGGAAAAAGGCCGGATCGCCGCCGAGCAGTCATCACGCAACCTGGGCTGGGTACGCAAGACCAGCCGCCACGCCGCCGACATCCCGCTGGCACTTGCGGCTGATCGGCTGTGGGCACACATGCCCGAGCGGGTCGGGGCGGATGTCGGGTATCGCCAGGAAGGCATTATGTTTCTGGGCCGCACACCTGCGCAGATGGCGATGCACGAGGGGTGGCTCAAGTCGGTGGAGCATTTGTCGCTGGATTCGCGGCTGCTCAGCAGGCGTGAGATTGACGCGATGGTGCCAGGCGGCGTGGGTGAGTGGGCCGGCGGCATCTTCACCGCGTCCGACGCGCGTGCCGAACCGACGCTGGCCAGCAGTGCGATTGCCAAGGCCGCCATGGCCATGGGCGTGGTGATTATCGAGCAATGCGCGGTGCGCACGCTGCAGATGTCTGCCGGTGCGGTCAGTGGCGTGGTCACGGAAAAAGGCGAAATCCGCTGCGACCATGTGTTGCTGGCGGGGGGGATGTGGTCGCGGCGTTTTCTGGGCAACCTCGGTGTGTCATTGCCGACCTTGCCTTTGACCTGCTCGGTGCTGCGCACCCACCCCATGCAGGGGCCGACGCAGATCGCTGTCGGTGCGCCTGATTTTTCGTTTCGCAAGCACAAGGACGGCGGTTTCATCATTACCCAGCGCGGTAAGTTGGACGCCTTCCTGACCCTCGATCACTTGTTGCTCGCCAAGCAATATATGCCGCAGTTCCGTGCGCAACGCAGCGTATTGAACGTGTCGCTGGGCAAGCCATTTATCAATGACCTGGCACTGGCTCGGCGTTGGGGCGCCGATAGCGTCAGTCCGTTCGAGCGTGTCAGGGTGCAGGATCCAGCCGCCAACCCGCGGCTCAATAACGACGCGATGAACAACCTCATGGCGGCCTGGCCTGTGTTTGAGCAGGCGCAGATCGCCCAGGCCTGGGCCGGCACTATCGACGTGACACCCGATTCCAACCCGGTCATCGGCCCGGTCGCGCAGATTCCGGGGCTGACCGTGGCCACCGGCTTCTCGGGGCATGGCTTCGGCACGTCGCCAGCGGCGGGCCATCTCGCGGCGGACCTGGTCAGTGGGCATACGCCGATCATTGACCCAAGCCCTTATCGCTTCGATCGTTTCTAAAGGAGCATGCCCATGCCTGCCGACAGCTGTTTTTTCACTAACCGTGCAGGCGTGCGCCTGCACTTCTTGCGCTGGGGCGATTCGAGCGGCGTGCCCCTGGTACTGTTGCACGGCTTGCGAGCCTATGCACAGACCTGGGAGTCGCTGGTGCAAGCCTTGGGCGCGGGCTACTGCATTTACGCCCTGGATCAGCGTGGCCGGGGGTTGAGCGACTGGGCTGCGCCTGCCAGCTACCACACTCAATCGTATGTCGAAGACCTCGAAGACTTGGTCGCCCACGTGGGCCTGCAGCGATTTGTGTTGCTCGGGCACTCATTGGGCGGTGCCAATGCCCTTGAATATGCGCGGCAACATCCGGGACGTTTGCTGGGGTTGCTGATTGAAGACATCGGTCCCGGCTCTTCAAGCCAGGGCGATGGCGCCGCGCGTATCCGTCGCGAGATGGGCCAGACACCGTTGCAGTTCGAGAGCTGGGAGGCGGCCCGCGCATTCTGGCAGGCTGCGCGTCCGGGCTTGTCGCAAGAGGGCCTGGCATCGAGGCTCGCGCATTCGATGCAAGAGCGCGACGGTGCGATTACCTGGCGTCATGATCAGCAGGGGATTGCCGAGGCGCGCCTGAGCATCGAACCGACGGATTTGTGGCCGGCGGTGCGCGCACTGGATTGCCCGAGCCTGTTCATTCGCGGCGCACGCTCGGATTTCCTGCCGCCTGCGACACTGCAGGCGATGACTGCCTGCAATCCGCATGTGCGCACGGTGGAGGTCGCCGACGCCAGTCACTATGTGCACGACGATCAAGGGCCGGTGTTCAATGCCCTGGTGGCGGAGTTTCTTGAAAGCCTTGCGCGCCCGGAATGAAGCCCACAGCCCGCTTGATTGCATTACTGGCCTCGCTGACGGCCTTTGTGCCGTTTTCCATTGATACCTACTTGCCCAGCCTGCCGCAGATTGCCGTTGAGCTGTCGAGCAGCACGGCCCAAGTGCAACACACGATCAGCGCGTTTCTCGCCGGCTTATGCCTGGGCATGTTGTTTTACGGCCCGCTGTCGGACCGCTATGGACGTCGCGCATTATTGCTGGGCAGCCTCACGCTGTATGGCCTGGCAACTTTGGGGTGCCTGTTTGCCGCAAGCATCGATCAACTGATCGCCTGGCGCTTTATCCAGGCGCTGGGTGGGGCCGGCGCAATGGTGCTGGCCAGAACCGTGGCCAGGGATTTGTTCGGTCTGGCACAGGCCGCCAAAGTGTTGTCCTGGATGCAAATGCTGACAATGATGGCGACGTTGGTTGCGCCCATGGTCGGCACCTGGCTGGTGCTGGTCGACGGTTGGCGCACCATATTCGCGGTGCTGTTCATCCTGTGCGGGTTTTGTCTGCTGATGGTCGGTGTGGGGTTGGACGAAAGCCTGCCGCCGCGGGCGCGCGGCCACTCGCTCAAGGCCGCCTTTGCGGCCTACCCGGGTATTCTCCGCCAGCCTCGGGCGGTCGCGTTGATTCTGTGCATGTCCCTCACGTTTGGCGGCGTGTTCGCTTTTATCACCGCCTCACCCTTTGTTTACGTGGAGTACTTCGGTGTCTCTCCGCGCCTGTTCAGTGCGCTGTTTGGCCTGAACATTCTGGGCATCATCGTCGTGAGCTTTATCAATGCCCGCTGGGTCACGCGCCTGGGGCCGCTGCGCATGCTGGGCGTGGGAACCGCGCTGGCAGGCATCGCCGCAATAGCGTTGTTGGTGGCGGGTTACACGCAATGGGGCGGGCTGACCAGCATCGTCCTGTGCCTGATGCTGTACATGGGGGTGACGGGCTTGCTAGGGGCCAACTGCACGGCGAGCCTGATGAGCATGTTTCCGAGGCAAGCGGGGGCGAGCGTCGCCCTCGGGGTCTCGATGCAGTTTGCCTGTGGGGCGCTGGCGAGTCTGTGGGTCAGTCGCCTGGCGGATGGCACCCCATGGCCTATGTGCCTGGTGGTGGGCTGTTGCGGGCTGGGCTGCCTGGTGGCGTATGCCATTGCGCGGCGCGCGCCGTTCACGCCTGTGGTTATGCGGGATGAGCAGCCTGTGCCGTTTCAACCCTGAGGCGGCGATAAGCACGCGGGGACTGCTGGTAATTTGCTTGAGCTTGCCAGCCACTTGGAGATGCCTGACAGCACAGGATGAGTCCTCGCGCTAAGGCTCTCCCAGATTATTGAACACTGTTTCCAGCATGCGGTTGAGGCGCTGGATCTGGGCTTCGGTCATGCCGCTGAAACTGCGTTTGAACACGTCGCCGGTGGCGGCCTGGATGCGTTCGATGGCGGCCCGGCCCTCAGCCGTGATCCGTACTTGGGTAACCCGTCCATCGTCCTCGCAAGGCGCGGTGTCGACCAGGCCATCGTCCTTCATGCGGTACACCGTTTTGGTGATGGTCGACAGCTTGGCGATGGCGTGGGTGGAGATCTCGGAAATACTGGATTGGCCGTTTTCCTTCAGGATGAACAGCACGCGCCAGCGGGGGATATCCAGGCCGATTTTTTTCAGGGATTTTTCCATGTATTGGCTATAGCGGCCATGCACCATGGCCAGCCAGTAGAACGGAAAATCTTCTTTGTGAAAGTCTTCACTGCCGGGGTCGTAGCGACTGGCGTGTGTTTTCGGAGACGTCATGGTCAGCTCATGTCGGAAGAGGCAAGCAATCATAGACTTTTCTCGTGAATTCGGCACGGTTATCACCGGCTGAAACGCGAGCCATGACGTCGGGGCATGTGAGTGGATTTAATTGACAATTCACGTAATAGTCGGGGAGTGTGAAAAAAGGCAGCCGGCGTTTCAGGCTTCGTTCACTGAGTTTTACAGCGAAGGAAAACGTGACATGACCATCGTGATTGAACAGCTTTCTCTTGGCGGCAACGGGCTTAGCGTGATGGTGAAAGACACCATCGATGTCGCCGGCAGGGTGACTCGTGCCTCGAGTCAGGCGCTTGATGACGCGGCACCCGCCGACACCCATGCCGATGTGGTGCAGGCCCTGTTGGACAAGGGCTGTCACTTGGTGGGCAAGACCAGTCTGCATGAACTGGCGTTCGGCACCACCGGTATCAACCATTGGACGGGGACGGCGCCGAACCCGCGTTTTCCAACGCGTATCCCCGGGGGGTCTTCCAGCGGTTCGGCAGCGGCCGTGGCCGCCGGGTTGGCGGACTTTACCCTCGGCACCGATACCGGTGGTTCGGTGCGTGTCCCGGCGTGTTGTTGTGGGGTGTTTGGCTTCAAACCGACGTTCGGTCGTGTCAGCCGTCGAGGCGTGATGCCTGCGCAAAGCAGTCTCGATTGCGTCGGGCCATTTGCGGCCAGCCTGCCGATGCTGCTCAAGGCCATGCAGGTCATTGACCCCACCTTCCATCCGGTGCCTCTGCAGCAGCCACCACGGCTCGGCGTGCTGGCGGTCCAGGCGAGTGCCGCGGTGCAACGTGTGATCGATGCCGCCGTGGCAGACAGTGGTTTGCCGGCTCAACCCATGACCCTGCCGAGCCTCGACGCCGCCTATGCTGCCGGCATGGTGGTCATCAATCGTGAAACGTTCGACGCCTGTGGGCACTTGTTGGCGACCGGTCTGGTGGGGGCCGATATCGCCAGTCGCCTGGCCGCCGCCGGCACCACCACGGCACACGCCTTGATGCACGCCGGAGAGGTGCGCGAACAGTTCACGGCCGAAGTCGACGCGGCATTGCGTCAGGTCGACGTACTGGTGCTGCCGACCATGCCGGACTTCCCGTTGAGGCTCGCCGATGCCGCCGACACGCAAGCCGTCCTGGGCATGACCCGGTTGGTGCGGCCCTTCAATCTGAGCGGGCACCCGGCGTTGAGCATTCCCCTGGGCAGCGCCGAGGGCCTGCCGGTTGGGCTGCAACTGGTGGGGGCGAAAGGCGCGGACGAACAACTGCTGGCTATCGCCGGCCACCTGCTCGAATGCCTGTATGCCAACCATAAGGGCTGATCGGCCCAGGAGTTGAACATGAGTGAACCACGCTCTTTGGCGGCACTTGAAAGACGCTTGCGCCGTTTTGAAACCCAGGACAGCGTGCGTGCCTGCATGAACCGCTACATGGTGTTGTGTGACGGGTTGGATGCGCACTCGCCGTTGCAGGAGTTGGCCGGGCTGTTCACCCAGGACGCGGTGTGGGAGGGCAAGGGCGCCAAATACGCCAAGACTTTCGGCGGCTATCGCGGGCGTGAGGCCATTGCCGCGATGTTCTCGGGCTACATGAAGTCACCCGCGCACTTTGCCCTCAATGTGCATTTTCTGACCAGCGAGCTGATCGAGGTGCACGATGATCACGTCATGGGCAGCTGGGTGATGTTGCAGACGTCGACATTTGCCAGTGGCGCCTCCCACCTCAATGCCGCTCGGTTGACGGTACGGTTTGCCTTGGAGGAGGGCGTGTGGCGCATGGCGCACTTCCAGACCGAAAACCTGTTCGGGCGCCCTGTGCAGGCCTGGAACAGCGAAGACGACCTGCCGGTGCCCCAGGCTGGCGTCGAATGATCGCCCTGCATCGCTGACACCGCTCACGTCCTTTTGTCATTACCCGCCCCCGGTCTGCCGGGGGCGTGGCGTTGCCGTGCGCGCAGTTTATGGTTGGCTTATTAATTTCGTGAAAAAATATTTTTTTTCCAAAGCGTTTGGTTTTTTTCTGGAAAGATCTATGTGTTAAAAAATCTTTATATAACAATATTTTAAGGAATTAATTGAATGTCATTTTTTAAATTTAAGGCGTTTTAAGCAGTAAATATTGCGTGAATATTCCATTGACTATTCACGTAAATCCGCGCAGATTTATGGCAGCGGCACCCACAAAAATAAAGGTAACCCTATGCCGATCTATCCCGTTTGCCCTGCTTGCGTAGCGCCCCTTCGCGTCGAAGGCACATCCGCCGCGCCCAGAACCCCCCTCCGAGATGCCCGGTTTTTCCGGCACTGAATCCTGCCCAAGCCCATACCGTTCCTGACGACGGAGTAACTATATGCATGCGCTAATTGCCTCAGCGACCGGGGTCGCGAGCTCGCTTGTCGGAGGTGCCGATTTCGAGGTGTTGCTTGACGACATTCGTGAGCGTGCCCGAGCCGGTGAGTTTGACCGCCAGCGGCACATCTCGCGGGATGTGATCGAGTCCTTCAAGCAGCACGGCGTGTACCGGGCCCTGGTGCCCAAACGCTTTGGTGGGCTGGAATGCTCACCCGCCGAATTCTGCCGGGTCATCGAACGTATTTCCCAGGCTGATGGGTCCGCCGGTTGGGTCGCGAGCTTCGGCATGAGCCCGGTCTACCTTGCGGCATTACCCCTCGAGAGCATTGCCCAGGTGTACGCCGATGGCCCTGACCTGGTCTTTGCCGGCGGTATCTTCCCGCCGCAACCGGCTGAAGTGGTTGCCGGTGGCTTCATGGTCAACGGCCGCTGGAAGTACTCCAGTGGGTCGCTGGGGGCAGATATTGTCGGCGTCGGTATCGCACCCAAAGACGGCGATACCTTCGGTTTGCCGCGTATTGCCGTGATGCCGCGCAGCGCCATTCGCATCGAGGAAACCTGGGATACCGTCGGCCTGTTGGGAACGGGCAGTCATGACCTGGTGGCCGACAATGTGCGGGTCGCCGAGGAGTGGACCTTCGTGCGCGGTGGCCTGCCCACTCTCGACGAGCCGTTTTTTCGTTACCCGTCACTGTCATTCGCCACCCAAGTGCTCTCGGTGGTCGGCCTGGGTGTTGCCCGCGCCGCCCTGGATGCATTGACGGACATGGCCTGCGGCCGCGTATCGGTCACCGGCGCGCCGGCGATTGCCGATCGGCCACTGGCTCAAGTCGATATCGCCCGGGCGGAAGCGGACCTGCGGGCAGCCCGTGCATTCTTCTACGAATCCATCGAGCGCGCCTGGGAGTACGTGCTGGCGGGCGATGCAGTGCCGGTGGCAGCCACCAATCTGCTGCGCCTGTCTTCCACCCACGCCACACGCGTGGCCGCCGATGTCGCCCGTACCGCGCAAATGCTCTCGGGCATGAGTGGTGTGTTCAACGACAGCCCGTTGGCCCGCTGCGTCAACGATGCCCAGGTCGTGACCCAGCACGCCTTCATGGGCGACATCACCTATCAGAACGCCGGAGCCATGTTCTTCGGTAAACAACCCTTGCCTGGCTACCTCTAACCGTCGAGACCCTGAAAATGAACGATAAAAAAATGCTCCGCGTGCTGTTCTGCATGGGGATCAACCAGAACTTCTTCGATGCACCCCGTGACGAGCAATTGCAGGTCTGGGCAGCCTTCAGCGCGATGTGGAACGGCATTCACGACCTGGCGGGCGTGCAGGTGCTCGGCAATATGGACGACGACCAGAGCATGGTCGGCCCCTCCGACGGTTTTCCCTGGACCACTTATTTGCTGGCCGATGTGCCGGACATCGACACCGTACATGCCGCCTGCAACCTGTTCCGTAGCACGCCGGTCGGCGATGGCCCGTACAAATTGTGGCGCTACACCAAAGTCGAAGCCCGGGTCGGGCGCGAGCTGATCATCCAGCGCACTTGATGCCGAGGAGGCCATCCCATGAACAAGCTGATTCCTGCCGTGAACCTTGCCGTCGATCCTGCCGACCTGGTGCAGTCCGATCGCGTGCACACCTCGATGTACACCGATGCCCAATTGTTCGACGCCGAGCTTGAGAAGATTTTCTACAGCACCTGGATCTGGGTCGCCCATGAAAGCGAGATCCCCGACAGCGGTAGCTACAAAACCACCTACATCGGCAAGCAGCCGGTGATCGTGGTGCGTGATCGCAAGAAAGACACCCATGTGCTGCTCAATCGCTGTCGTCATCGTGGCGCCACCGTGTGTGAACACAAAAAAGGCAAGACCAACAGTTTCGTCTGCCCGTATCACGGTTGGGGGTATGCATTGGACGGCTCGCTGCGCGGCATCCCGCATCCGGAAAGCTACGCCGATTGCATCGACAAGGCCGAGCTGCCGCTGGTCAGCCTGCGTACCGAACGCTACGCCGGCATGATCTTCGCCACCTTCAAGGATGACATCCAGCCGCTGGAAGACTACCTCGGCGCGGCGAAGAAATGGATGGACCTGTTCATGAAGCAGGGCGCGGGATACGGGATCAAGGTCCCGGGCGAACATCGCTTCCGTTTTCCGGGCAACTGGAAGATCCAGCTGGAAAACACCACCGACGCCTATCACTTCCCGCTGGTGCACAAGAGCTTCCTGTCGTCGGTGGACGAGCAGACCCTGGCGTTGTTCGACTTCGTCAAAGGCCCTGGTTATGTCGAGGACTTGGGCAACGGGCACAGTGTGATGGTGATGATTCCGGACCTGATCGACCTCGAAGCCGACCTGGACAAGCCCATCCCCGAGCGCTTTGAAGCACTGGCCGCCGAGCTGCGTGATGAAGGCATCGAGGAGCTGCAGGTGCGCCGCATTGTGCGTGCGGTGGGCGGCACCGGTTTCAACCTCAATCTGTTTCCGAACGTGGCCTGTTCGATGGCGTTTTTCCGGGTGCTGCAACCGCTCTCGGTGACCGAGACCGAGATTCACCACTCGGTCATCACCATGGACGGCGGCCCGGCCGCCGCCAACCGCTACCGCCTGCGCCTGCATGAGCACTTTCAAGGACCGATGGGGTTTGGTACGCCGGACGACTCCGAAGCCTGGGAGCGTGTGCAGAAGGGCGCAAGCGCCGGCGATGAGCTGTGGATCATGCTCAACCGCGGCCTGCCCGGCGAGCGTGCCAGTGCCGACGGCCGGGTGTCCGACGTAAGTGCTGAAACGGGCATGCGCGCGGCGTACCAACAGTGGAAAAAGATGATGTCGGCCTGAGCCGTGGAGAACCTTATGAATCTGCAAGTGCTGCAAGAAGTCACCGCCTTCATCTGGCAGGAGGGCGACATGCTCGACCATGGCGAGTACGCCGCCTGGTTGAAGATGTGGACACCCAAGGGCACCTACATCATCCCGATCAACCCGAAGGAAACCGACTTCGAGAACACGCTCAACTATGCCTACGACGACCAGCATATGCGTGAGTTGCGGGTAAAACGCCTGATCGGTGGCGAGTCGATCTCCACCAGCCCGCAGCCGCGTACGGTGCGCACGCAATCGCGCTTTCGGGTGCTGAGTGACGACGGTGTGAACGTGACGGTGCGCTGCGCACAGAACGTGCGTGAGTTCCGCAAGGAGAGCCTGAAACTCTACAGCGCCGACCTGACCTACGAGTTGGTGCGGGCTGGGGGTGGCTTTGAGATTCACCGCAAAGTGGTGAGCCTTATCAACAGTGACGATGCCCTCGCCGGTATCGGCTACATCCTTTGAGGCGCGCCGACATGAACCAGATCGCATTGGTAACCGGCGCAGGGCAGGGCCTGGGCCAGCGTTTTTGCGCCAGCCTGCTGCGGGCCGGCTATTCGGTGGTCATTACCGACATCGAGCAGGAGGCCGCAGAGGCTTGCCAGGCGCAATTGGACCCCGCTGGCGCGCACAGCCTGGCCCTGCCCTTGGATGCCGGCCGCAAGGATGACTTCGAGCGTGCCCTGGCCAGTGTGCTGGAACGCTTCGGTGCGCTGCATGTGGTGGTCAACAACGCTGCGGTGACCAAGACCACGCCGTTGATGCAAATCAGCCCTGAGGAGTTTGACGCCGTGGTGGGCCTGAACCTGCGCAGCGTATTCCTGGGGTGCCAGGTGCTGGGCGGGCACATGGCTAACGCCGGTTACGGACGACTCATCAACATGGCGTCCCTGGCAGGGCAGAACGGCGGCACCGCGACGGGCGCGCATTACGCTGCCAGCAAGGGCGCGATCATCACGCTGACCAAGATATTCGCCAAAGAGTTTGCTTCGCGCGGGGTGACAGTCAACGCCATCGCACCTGGGCCCATCGACTCCGCCGCCGTGCATGCGGCCGTGCCGCCGGAGCGCCTGCCGGGCCTGCTGGCCAATATCCCGGTGCAGCGTCTGGGCGATGCGGATTTTCTGGGTGACCTGATCGTGCAGTTGGCGCGGCCCGAAGCCTATTTCACCACCGGGGCCACCTGGGACGTGAATGGCGGCCTGTTCATGCGCTGACTATTACCGGGTCGCCACGGCGACCTTCACGAACTCCATGGAATCATGGCCATGACTGAACAACTGTTGGATGTAGTCGTGCACAAGCGCGAGCTGCAAGGGGACGGCGTTGTCGTCCTGGATTTGACCCGTCGTGACGGTGCACCGCTGCCGTTGTTCGAAGCCGGTGCACATGTCGACATTCACATAAAACCGGGCCTGGTGCGCCAGTACTCGCTGTGCAGCGACCCCGCCGATCAGAGCGTCTATCGGCTGGGCGTGCTCAAGGACCCAGCCTCTCGCGGCGGATCGCTCGGTGTGCACGATACGTTGCAGGAAGGTTGCGAGTTGCAGATCAGCGCACCACGCAATCTGTTTCCGCTGGCCGGCGATGCGCGGCGCTCGATCCTGCTGGGCGGCGGTATCGGTATCACACCGATGATTGCCATGGCTTACACGCTGCAGGCATCGGGTCACGCCTTCGAACTGCATTACTGCGGGCGTGAGCGCGGCCGCAGCGCGTTTTTGGCAGAGCTGGCGGATTCGCCGTTTGCCGCCAAGGTGTTCACCCATTTCGATGATGAAGGGCTTGAACAGCGGCTGGACCTGGCCAACGTGTTGGGGCCGGGTGAGACCGGGGTGCACCTCTACACCTGCGGGCCCGCAGGCTTCATGGAGTGGGTGATGCAAGGTGCGCGTGAACAGGGTTATACCGAGGAGCACATCCACAAGGAGTATTTCCAGGTAGAGGTGGACAGTTCCGGCGCCAGCTTTGAAGTGGTGGCCGCGCGTAGCGGCAAGACCGTCCAGGTGGCAGAAGGGCAAAGCATCCTCGCTGCACTGGCGCAAGTGGGGATCAAGATCGAGATTTCCTGCGAGCAGGGCGTGTGTGGAACCTGCCTGTGCGATGTGCTTGAAGGTGAGCCGGACCACCGCGACGTCTACCTCACGGATGACGAGAAAGCCGGCAATGACCAAATCCTGGTGTGTTGCTCTCGCGCCAAATCAAAAAAACTCGTGCTGGATATCTAAGGGGAACGACATGGTAGACGTAAGCAGTTTTCGTAATGCAATGGCCATGCTCGGCGGCGCCGTGACGGTCATCACCACCGATGGCGTGGCGGGTCGGTTTGGCTTCACCGCGTCAGCGGTGTGCAGCGTGACCGACTCACCGCCTACGCTGTTGGTGTGCATGAACCGATCGTCCCATTCCAACGAGCACTTCAAGCGCAATGGCGCGGTGTGCGTCAACATTCTGTGTGGTGATCATCAGGAAATGTCCGGCGCATTCGCGAACCGTGCGTTGACGATGGATGAGCGCTTTGCCATGACGCAGTGGACCACCCTGGAAAGCGGCGCGCCGGTGATGATCGATGCGCTGGTCAATTTCGACTGCCGTATTGCCCAGGTCCATGAAGTTGGATCCCACAGTATTTTCTACTGTGAGGTCCAGACCATCCGCCAGGGAAATGCCGACGAGGGGCTGGTGTATTTCAACCGTGCTTATCACCGTCTGGGCGAGGCGTCCAAAGCCTGCTGAACCCGGCCCGTTGCGCCGGCTGCCGATAGCGTGCCGGCGTGTGCGATATGAGCACATTGTGTTTTTCAAGGTATGCGGCGTGTTTCTAGAATGTCGCCTTAGTTGTTTCGTGAAAGCGCTGAAGTGCTTCCGCGCCGTCGGTCGCCAGTGCAAGAACGGGCAGGGTTAGAGCAAAGGCGATCATTAAATGCGAGGGCAGTTTCATACTGTTTTCCCACGTTGCGCGCACAACAAGGCGCTAAATTAAATTAGTTGAAATGTAGGTTAGGGCTGATTCGGGCATATAGGGTATCGGTACGGGAATCAACCGTTTTCATAGGTTGAACTCGCACTTTTTGACCTGTGTTCAGCCGATGTTCAGCGTTGTTAAGCTTGAATAAACAAGTTGCACGGCCTTTACAACTCTTCACTTTTACACTCTGGATCGCCTGAAAAGCAAAGTGCTAGTCTGCGCTTTTTTAGAGACGGCAGGGACGCATGAATAAGCTAAAGGAATTGGCTATAAGAAAGCCCTGTTCATTTATTTTTGTCGTTGCGTTTATTGTATTGGCTGTCCTGCAATACAAGCCCGCCGTGCTCAATTACACCACGCGCTTTGTCGACTTTGCCCAATACATGCTTGCGCACGGCGTCACGCTGTTTCCAATCGCTGAAGATCTGCAGCCTTATCCCGATTACACCGTGATCAATACACTCCTGGTGTACCTGGTGTCCCTGCCGTTTGGCCGTGTGTCCATTCTGTCGATGGGAGTGCCTTTTTGCGTCGCTGCCGCCTTGATGTTGGTGTTTATTTACAAGTTGGGGGCGCTGCATGAGAAGAAATGGGGCGCCTACGCGGTGGTGTTTGCGCTGTTCACCTGGTCATTTCTGGACGGCGTGAACTCCCTGGCGCTGGATGTGTACCCGGCACTTTTTACAGTGATGTGCTTTTACCTGGCCTACGCGGGCGAGGTGCATAAACAGCGTTATCGGTTGCTGCTGGTACTTGCCGGCCTGGCTCTGGGCTTTGCGTTTCGTGGCCCGATCGGCCTGATAGGACCTGCCAGTGTCGTTGCCTCTTATTACCTGTTGAGCCGGCAGTGGCGCATGCTGTTGGTGTTCTCATTGTTGGCTGGCGTGGTCCTGGCCACCGGTATCGCGCTGCTGACCTGGGCGGCCTATGTGCAGGGCGGCGATGCTTTTCTGCAAGAGGTGTTGATCATGCAGGGACTGGGGCGGTTCGGCAGTGACCACGCGCCCCGTTATTACTTCTACTTTTCGGCAGGCTTGCTGACCTACGGTGTCACCGCAATCATTGCGGTGAGTGTGATCATCAAGCAGGGCAAACACTTTTTCGAGCGTACGCCGCATCCCGTCACGAGCATGCTCCTGTACCTCACCGGCTGGCTCCTAGTGATCATTGTGCTGTTCACGATTCCAAGTTCGAAAAAGGCGCGTTACATACTGTCGATCACCCCGGCTATTTCGTTGTTGGCGGCCTACGTCTTCGTGGATCGCAGTGAAGCGTTTGCAAATACCCGGAGAAAACTGCTTGGGTTCTGCTTGGAGTTGCCGCTGATAGGCCTCGTGATGCTGTTACTTGCCTATGGGTACAGCTTGTATGCGGTGACCCCGCTGCAGCCCAATTACCTCGGTGCCTGCCTGGGTTTGATTACGCTTGTGGCCGTGCGGCCCTGGTTGGAATCACGCTTTCACGGGCATCCCCATCGTGAGTTCGTCGTCTTTTCTTTCGGGGCTGTCACCTTTCTCATACTGGATATGTTTTTCTTCAACTCCGTTACTTACCATCTGGAGTTGGCCCATGAGCCGACGCCTAAATTCCTGCCTTATTGGTTCTGGTGAACAGTGAGTCTGCAAAAAAAACATACGGTGTTTGCAGGCGCTGGCATCTGTGCGGTGCTGCTGGGATTGGTGGTGTTCGTTCTGCAAAACCTGTCCGATATGGAGTTGACGGACGCTCGGGTTTCGACGCTGACGTTTCGCTCTGGCGACGCACAGTTGGTCGGGACGCTAGTCTTGCCATTGAATGTCCAGGCGCCGCCCGTGGCGCTGATCATTCATGGGGATGGTCCCATGGACCGCTTCGCAGCCCACGGCTACTTCCCGCTGATCAACAGTTTGCTCGACGCTGGAATCGGCGTGTTTACCTGGGACAAACAGGGGATTGGCGAGAGCACAGGCCATTGGCTCAGCCAGTCGATGGCGGACCGTGCCACGGAAGCGGTGGCCGCGCTCGCGCAGGTGCGCAAGCAGGAGGGGGTTGCACCGGAAAAGGTCGGGTTCCTGGGTTTTTCCCAAGGTGGCTGGGTCATTCCGCGTGCCGCCAGTGAAGGCGACCCAGGCTTTTCAGTGATTATCGGCGGGGCCGTGAGCTGGCGCCGACAAGGCATGTACTACACGCAGGTGCGATTGGCGGAGGAGGGCCGTTCCCAGGCTGAGATCGACGCCATCGTCAAAGAGCAATACGAGAAGAACGACAAGGTTTTCGGCACGGCGAATCAAGCCTACAGCCCCCACCTGTTTCCCGGTATGGACCGTGCTCATTTCAACTTCGTCCAGAAAAACTACAACGAAGAGGTGACTGCCGCAGTGAAAACCATGAAGGGCCCGGTGCTGGCGGTCTGGGGCGACCAGGACCTGAATGTCAATACGGCCGAGGACTCAAGCGTCTACCGGAAGATGTTTGCTGGCACCCGGGATAGGCACGTGGTGGTCATCCCCAACGCCACCCACAGTTTGTTGAGGGCCGGCCTGTTCAATGATCAATTGGTATCGCAATGGCCGGCATGGAAAGAGTACGCGTTCATGGCACTGGGGCGTCACGCCTATGCGCCGGGTTCCCTGGAACTGATGAGTCGCTGGGTCAAGTCTTCAACGTCGGTCCGGTGAACGTTTGCAAAGCCGGCGCAACGGTTACACGGTGGATTGAGCGTCCATATTGCTCAAGTAGCTGAACAGATTCGCCGCCTCCGGTGACAGCCGCGTCGGATCCGCCACGCCGACATACAAGGTCCGCGCCGCCCATTCCCCCTCCAGCGGTATCGCCCGCAGTTTTGCTTGCAGCAGCTCCGGATGCACCGACCCCAACGGCAGGATGCCAATCCCCAATCCCGCCTCGATCATCCGGCAGATCCCATCGAAGCTGCTGACCTGGATACGCACTTTCAGGCGTTTGCCGGTGCCGGCGGCGGCATCGTTGATGCGCCGCAACAGTGAGCTGCCCTGGTTCAAGGCGACGTAGTCAAAGTCGAGGGTATCGGCCAGGGATACGCTTGAGCAGTGCGCCAGTGCATGCGTCTGCGGCACCAGCACCACCAGCCGGTCGTGCCGATAGGGGCGCATGTGCAAGCCGGGTGCGGGCACGTTGTCGGCAAAAATGCCGATCTCGGCCTCGCCGTTTTCCACGGCGTGAATCGTGCGGTCGCTCAGGGCTTCTTCCAGTTCGATGCGTACATGGGGGTTGGCCGCCAGAAAGGCCGCCAGGTCTGCCGGCAGGAACTGGATCACCGCCGAGGTGTTGGCAAACAGCCGCACATGGCCACGTACACCCTTGGCGTAATCGTCGGCGTCATGGGCCATTTGCTGGGCGACGTCGAGCATTGTGCGTGCATGTTCCGCCAGGCCTCGACCCGCCGGAGTGAGTTGCAAGCCGCGGGGGACGCGGTTGAACAGGGTGCAGTGGGTCACCCGCTCCAGTTCGGCCAGGCGCTTGCTCGCGGCGGAAACGGTCATGTGCGCGCCGTTGGCCGCCTGGGTGAGGTTTTGCGTGTTGGCGGCCAGCACCAGCAGGCGCAGCGACACCAGGTCCAGTTGCAGCAGGTTGATCATATTGATGCCCTGGCTTTCCAATCTGGAAAGAGTAGTGGAAATCTTTGAAATTCTCACGACCTGTCTTTGCGCGGATTATCCGGTCATCGCCTCCAACAACAACGGACAACGTCATGAGCCTACCCCTGGAAGGCATCAAGGTGGTCGAAATGGGCCAACTGATTGCCGGACCCTTCGCCGCCAAGATCCTCGCCGAGTTCGGCGCCGAAGTGATCAAGATCGAACCGCCGGTCACCGGCGACCCCCTGCGCAAATGGCGCCTGCTGCACGACGGCACCTCGGTGTGGTGGGCCGCCCAGTCACGCAACAAGCAATCGGTCACCCTCGACCTGCGTCAGGGCGAAGCCCGTGAGGTGGTCAAGCGGCTGGTCAAGGACGCCGACATCCTGATCGAGAACTTCCGCCCCGGCACCCTTGAGAAATGGGGCCTGGGCTGGGATGCACTGTCGGCAATCAACCCCGGCCTGGTGATGCTGCGGGTCTCCGGCTACGGCCAGACCGGGCCGTATCGCGACTTGCCGGGCTTTGGGGTGATCGGCGAGGCCATGGGCGGTTTGCGCCATCTTTCCGGCGAGCCAGGGCGCACGCCGGTGCGCGTCGGGGTGTCGATCGGCGACTCGTTGTCCGCCTTGCACGGGGTGATCGGTGTGCTGCTTGCCCTGCGCCATCGCGAGCAGCAGCGCGGCGTCGGCCAGCAGGTGGATGTGGCCTTGTACGAGTCGGTGTTCAACCTGATGGAAAGCCTGATTCCCGAATATTCGGTGTTCGGCACGGTGCGTGAACCGGCCGGCAGCAGCTTGCCCGGCATCGCGCCGACCAACGCCTACCGTTGCAAGGATGGAAAGTATGCGTTGATCGCCGGCAATGGCGACAGCATCTACCGACGCCTGATGGAAAAGATCGAGCGCCTGGACCTCGCCGACGACCCGGAACTGGCGCAGAACGATGGCCGCGTACGCCATGTGGCCCGCATCGACGCGGCGATTTCCACCTGGACGGCCGAGCGTAACCTGGAGGAGGTACTCGCCGCGTTGAAGGACGCCAACATTCCCTCCGGCAAGATCTACGACGCCGCCGACATCGCCGTCGACCCCCATTACCAGGCGCGCGACATGCTGCTCGCCAGCCAGCTGGACGACGGCACCGCCGTCACCTTGCCCGGCATTGTCCCCAAGCTGACCGCCACGCCCGGCCGCGTGCAGTCGCGCGCGCCGCGTCTGGGGCAGCACACCGATGCGGTGCTCGACAGCATCGGTATCGACGCGCCGACCCGTGCCGCCTGGCGCGCTCGCGGCCTGATCTGAACCAAGGAGCCCTTCAATGAAACGCCTGTACCTGCAGGAAGTCGCCACCCGTGACGGCTTCCAGAACGAAAAGAGCTTTATCGATACCGAACAGAAAATCGCCCTGATCGATGCGCTGAGCCAGTGCGGCTACGCCAAGATCGAAGTGACCTCGTTCACCTCGCCCAAGGCCATCCCCGCCTTGCGTGACGC
This sequence comes from Pseudomonas allii, assembly GCF_055380095.1. Taxonomy (NCBI): domain Bacteria; kingdom Pseudomonadati; phylum Pseudomonadota; class Gammaproteobacteria; order Pseudomonadales; family Pseudomonadaceae; genus Pseudomonas; species Pseudomonas allii. Next base: position 2,343,613 of record NZ_AP039450.1, read on the forward strand.
CGAGGCGGTGATGGCCGGGATCCAGCGCCAAAGCGGCGTGGAATACACGGTGCTGGTGCCCAACGTGCGTGGTGCCGAACGGGCGCTGGGGTGCGGCATCGACGAGGCCAACCTGGTGATGTCGGTGAGCGAGTCGCACAACCGTTCCAACCTGCGCATGACCCGCGAACAGTCGTTCGCCCAGCTCAGGGAAGTGGTGGGGGTGATCGGGCGTGGGCCGGTGGCGGTCAATGTGTCGTTGTCCACGGTGTTCGGTTGCCCGATGCAGGGGGAGGTGCCGGTCGACGAAGTGCTGGCCTGGGTCGGGCGGTTCGCCGAGCTGGGTGTGCGCGGCGTTACGCTGTGCGACACCACCGGGATGGCCTATCCGACGCAGGTGGAGACTTTGTCACGCCAGGTGCGCGAACGCTTTCCCGAGCTGCAACTGACCCTGCATTTCCATAACACCCGGGGCATGGCGCTGGCCAATACGCTGGGCGCGTTGCAGGCCGGGATCGAGCGCTTCGACGCGTCGCTTGGCGGCCTCGGCGGCTGCCCCTATGCCCCCGGTGCCAGTGGCAACGTGTGCATGGAAGACCTGGTGCACATGCTCGACCTGATGGGCTACGACACTGGCCTGCAACTGGACCGCGTACTGGCGGCGTCCGCCCGCTTGCCGGGGCTGATCGGCCATGCCACCCCCAGCCAGATCCTCAAGGCCGGCAAGCGCCTGGACCTGCATCCCATTCCCGCACGCGTGCACAGCCTCAGCCAACAGGTAGCCCACCATGATTGATCATCTCGACCACCTGGTCCTCACCACGATTGACCTTGCCGCCTGCACAGACTTCTACACCCGCGTCATGGGCCTGCGCCTGGAGACCTTTGGCAATGGCCGCATCGCTTTCTGTTTCGGCAACCAGAAAATCAATGTGCATGAGCGTGGGCATGAGTTCGAGCCCAAGGCCCACCTGCCGGTGCCGGGTGCGCTGGACCTGTGCTTTATCGCCAGTGTCTCGCTGGACGCGGTGGTCAGCCATTTGAACACCCAGGCCTGGCCGATCATCGAAGGCCCGGTGCTGCGTACCGGCGCGACCGGGCCGATTCGCTCGGTGTATGTGCGTGACCCGGACCTGAACCTCATCGAAATCTCCGAGCAGGTGCCTGCATGAATATCGTATTTCTCGACGGCGCTAGCCTGCCGTCAGCGTTGCCGCGCCCAGCCCAGGCCAGCGCCTGGACCGCGCGCGAAACAACCCGCCCCGACCAAGTGCTTGAAGCCCTGGCCGACGCCGACGTGGCGATCACCAACAAGGTCCGCATCGACCGCGCCACACTGGCGCAATTGCCGCGCTTGCAACTGATCTGCGTGGCGGCCACCGGCTACGACTGCGTGGACATCGCCGCCTGCCGCGATCAGGGCGTGACGGTGTGCAACGTGCCGGCGTACAGCGCGGTCAGTGTGGCCGAATCGGTTATCGGCGCCTTGTTTGCGCTGCGCCGCCACCTGCTGGCCTACCGCGCGGCGTCGGCCAGCCGCTGGCCGCAGTCGTCGCACTTCTGTGTGCACGACGCGCCGATCCAGGACCTGCAAGGCTCGACCCTGGGCATCGTCGGGCGCGGTGATATCGGCAGCCGCGTGGCGCGCCTGGCCAAGGCCCTGGACATCACCGTGCTGTTCGCCGAACACCGCGGCGCGCCGCAGGTGAGGGCGGGCTACACCGCCTTCAACGAGGTGTTGGCCAAGGCCGATGCGCTGACCCTGCATTGCCCGCTCACGCCCCACACGCGCTACTTGATCGGTGCCGCCGAGATCGCCCGGATGAAACCCGGCGCGTTGCTGATCAACACCGCACGCGGTGCGCTGGTGGACGAAAACGCCGTGCTCGATGGGCTCGCCAGTGGTCGATTGGGCGGCGCGGCGCTGGATGTGCTGCACGTGGAGCCGCCGCAGGCCGACCACCCGCTGTTGCATTGCGAGCACCCCAATTTGCTGGTCACGCCCCACGTCGCCTGGGCCAGCCAAAGCAGCGTCGCACGCCTCAAGGCCGTGCTGGCCGCCAACATCGAGGCATTCGCCGCCCACCGACCGATCAACGTGGTGACCTGAAGCTCCAGCAACTTCCCTCATAAAACCTATAGGCAGAGCCATGACAAAAATAATCAGCTCGTCCATCGACTCCGTGAATCAGGCGCCTGCAAGGCGAACACCGCTGTACCAGCATCTGTATGTGCAGGTGCTGGCGGCCATTGTGCTGGGGGTGATCCTCGGCCACTTCAGCCCGGGCCTGGGCGAACAGATGAAGCCCTTGGGCGACACGTTCATCAAGCTGATCAAGATGCTGATCGCGCCGATCATCTTCTGCACGGTGGTCAGCGGTATCGCCGGCATGCAGGACCTCAAGCGCATCGGCCGCATCGGCTTCAAGTCGTTGGTCTACTTTGAAGTGCTGACCACCATCGCCCTGATGGTCGGCCTGATCGGCGTCAACCTGTTCAAGCCGGGCGCCGGCATGCACATCGACCCGGCCAGCCTCGACGTTTCGGCCATCGCCGGCTACACCAAGGCGGCCCACGACCAGAGCGTGGTCGGTTTCCTCACCCACATCGTGCCCAGCACCGTGTTCGGTGCGTTTACCGATGGCGACATCCTCCAGGTGTTGTTCATCTCGGTGCTGTTTGCCTTTGGCCTGCAATTGCTGGGCGACACTGGCAAGCCGTTGCTCAACACCATCGACCTGGTGGCCAAGGCGTTCTTCCGCATGCTCAAGATCGTCATGTACCTGGCGCCGCTGGGCGCGTTCGGCGGCATGGCGTTCACCGTGGGCAAGTACGGCGTGCAGTCCCTGGGCGCCTACGTGAACCTGCTGCTGTGCTACTACGTCACCGGGCTGGTATTCGTGTTCGTGGTGCTCAACCTGGTGGCGCGGCTGGCCGGTTTCAGCCTGTGGAAGTTCCTCAAGTACATCCGTGAAGAACTGGTGCTGGTGCTGGGTACGTCGTCCTCCGAATCAGCCTTGCCGCGCCTGATGGGCAAGCTGGAAAAACTCGGCTGCGAGAAATCCACCGTCGGCCTGGTGGTGCCGTCCGGTTACTGCTTCAACCTCGACGGCAGCTGCATCAACATGACGGTGCTGGCGATCTTCATTGCCCAGGCGCTGGACATCGACGTGTCGCTGTACCACCAGGTGACCCTGCTGTTGATCCTGCTGCTGACTTCCAAAGGCGCGGCGAGCGTGACCGGCGGTGCGTTTATCACTCTGGCCGCCACCCTTGGCTCGATCGATGTGATCCCGGCGGCAGGCCTGGTGCTGGTGTTGGGCGTGTACCGGTTTATCTCCGAGGGTGGCGCGCTGATCAACGTGATCGGCAACGGCGTTGCCACGCTGTTCATTGCGCGCTGGGATGGGGCGTTGGATCGTGAGCAGCTCAAGCGTGAGTTGGGGTAGGGCACAGGCTGGGAAATGTACGCCGCTGTACACTCGCTGTGCACCACGCAGCGTGGGGTGTAGAGTGGCCGGCAATTCCCAGGCAAAGGTGACCACCGGATGGCGCAATCGGCAAAACCGCGAGGCAAGAACCAGGACACGGGCTGGCGAGGCTCGGTCGATGTGTGGCTGGACGCCGCCTACGTCGCGTTGAAAGAGTCTGGCATCGACGCCGTGCGCGTGATGCCGCTGGCCAAGCAGTTGGGCTTGTCGCGTACCAGTTTCTATTGGTTCTTCGAGGACCGCGAGCAACTGCTCGCCGCGTTGCTGGCCCGTTGGCGGGACAAGAACACCGGCAACCTGGTGCACCAGTGTGAGCGTTATGCCGAAAGCATTTGCGAGGCGATTCTCAACGTCTTTGAATGCTGGCTGAACCCGCAGCTGTTCGACTCGCAGTTCGAATTTGCCGTGCGCAGTTGGGCGATGCAGTCGGCGGAGGTCTCGGCGGAAATCGCGCTGGCCGATGACACCCGTATCAACGCCCTGACCGGCATGTTCCGGCGCTTTGGCTACGATGACGAGGCCGCCGATGTGCGTGCGCGGACCATCTACCTCACGCAGATCGGCTACATCTCGATGAACACCAGCGAGGACGTGGTAGTGCGCTTCCGGCGTATTCCCCAGTACGTCAGCGTGTTCACCGGCAAGGCCTTGAAGCGGCGCGAACTGGACCGCTTCTTCGGGGCGTTTGGCTACGCCGAGACGGCACCGGGGGAGTTTGAACCGCTTTAGAGGTCCTTGACCAACCGCAACGCGTCGTAGATCGCCGCATGGGTGTTGCGTGCGGCCACCGCATCGCCGATGCGGAACAGTTGGAAGCGACCCTCGGGGTTGGTCACCAGGTGCTGCGCGTTGCCGGCGATCAAGTCATGCTGCTCGACCGCGCCACCGTTGCTGGAATGCCCACGCAGGTCGAAGTACAGGTCATCCAGCGGCAGGGTGCCGTGGTTGATCACTACCTGGTCCACCACCCGTTGCTTGTGCACCGTGCCGTAGTCACTGCCGAAAGTGACCAGCAGCCGACCGTCGCGTTGCTCCACCGTCTCGACCCGATAGGTCACGGTAAAGGTCACGTCCAGGTCCTGCAGGCTGCGCATGTAGGGCACCAGGTTCATGGCCATGACTTCCGGCGCGAACGAGCGGTCCGGGGTGACGATTTCGACGCTGGCACCGCTCTGCGCAATCACCTCGGCCGCTTGCAGCGCCGCGTGGTCGCCGGCGTCGTCGAAGATCAACACATGGCGCCCCGGCTTGACGTCGCCGGAAATGATGTCCCAGGTCGACACCACCAGCTCATTGCCCTGGGCCAGCACCTCGGTGTCGGGCAGGCCGCCAGTGGCCACGATCACCACGTCCGGCTCAAAGCCCAGCACCGTCTCCGCCTCGGCCCAGGTGTTGAAGTGGAACTTGACCCCGAGGCGTTCGCACTGGCTCATGCGCCAGTCGATGATGCCGATCATCTCGCGGCGCCGCTCGCTCAGGGCGGTCAGGCGGATCTGCCCGCCAGGCCGGTCCGCCGCTTCCAGCACCGTGACGTCATGCCCGCGCTCCCCAGCGACCCGCGCCGCTTCCAGCCCGGCAGGTCCCGTGCCGACAATCAGCACTTTGCGCGGCACCGCCGCTTTGGGAATGGCATGGGGCATGCTGGTTTCGCGACCGGTGGCGGGGTTGTGGATGCAGTACGCCGCACCGCCCTGGTAGATGCGATCGAGGCAGTAATTGGCACCGACGCAGGGCCGAATGTCTTCTTCACGCCGTTCGATGATCTTGCGCACGATATGCGGGTCGGTCATATGGGCGCGGGTCATGCCGACCATGTCCACCTTGCCTGACGCGATGGCGTAGCGCGCCGTGGCGACATCGGGGATTTTCGCCGCATGGAAGGTGGGGAACCCGGTGGATGCGCGAATCTCGCCGGCAAAATCCAGGTGCGGCGAGTTGCGCATGCCCTGGATCGGGATCACATCGGTGAGGCCTGCGTCCGTGTCGATATGCCCGCGCACCACATTGAGGAAGTCCACCAGGCCGCTGTCCTTGAGCAGGTGCGACACCTGCAAACCTTCGTTGGCGCCGAACCCGCCCGGCAGCGCCTCGTCGCCGGTGTAGCGCACGCCGAGCAGGAAGTCTTCACCGACCCGCTGGCGAATGCCGCGCAGGACATCGAAGGTAAAACGCATGCGGTTTTCCAGCGAACCGCCGTACGGACCATCCAGATCGTTGGTGAGCGGCGACCAGAACTGGTCCATCAAATGCCCGTAGGCTTGCAGCTCCAGGCCATCCAACCCGGCGGCCTGCATGCGCTCGGCCGCGTCGACGTAGTCTTTGATGATCCGCTCGATGTCCCAGTCTTCCAGCTTCTTCGGGAAGGAGCGGTGCGAGGCCTCGCGCCGGTGTGAAGGCGACACCACCGGCAGCCAGTCGGCCTTGTCCCAGCGTGTGCGACGGCCCAGGTGCGTCAACTGGATCATCACCGCCGCGCCGTGTTCGTGGCACTCGTCCGTCAAGTCCTTCAGCCAGCCGACCACTTCATCCTTGTACGCCAGCACGTTGTTGAACACCGGTGGGCTGTCCCGCGACACCGCGGCGGAGCCTGCGGTCATGGTCAGGGCCACGCCGGCCTTGGCGCGTTCGACGTGGTAGGCGCGGTACAGCGCCTGCGGCATGCCGTCCACCGGGTAGGCCGGTTCGTGGGCCGTGGTCATGATCCGGTTGCGCAGGGTCAGGTGCTTGATCTTGTAGGTCTGCAGCAGGGGATCGCTGGACATCAGGGTGTGCTCCGTCGTGGGCATCATCAGGCTTGGCGATTTGAAATTAGGGTAAATGTACATGTGTGTCAATTATGGTCGACACGTATGTACATTTTTGTTGCGGCCTCCGAAGGTCATCGCTAAGATCGCCTTCACCCCTAGAGGAGGACGCCTGATGAATGCTCATGTGCACGATCGGAAAAAAGCCTGTGCCTACCTGCTTGGCCTTGTGCTGGGGGCCAGCGCCGCACTGTCCCATGCGCAGGAAAAACCACCGGTGCGCATCGGTTGGGTGAACTGGTCCGACACTGAAATCACCGTCAAGCTCGCCAGTACGGCCTTGCAGGAGCACCTCAAGCAACCGGTCAAGTTGGTGATGGCCGACATCGGCATCCAGTTCCAGGCCCTGGCCAACGGCAACATTGACCTGATCCCGATGGTCTGGCTGCCCAGCACCCACAAGGCGTTCTACGACAAATACAAGGACCGCCTCGAAGACCTCGGCGTGCTGTATGAAGGGCGGATCGGCATGGCCGTGCCTACGTCGGTGCCGGTGGCTGAAGTGGCCAGTGTGGAAGATCTGAACAAGCCGGGTATCCGCGAGAAATTCGACGGCAAGATCTTCACCTCCGAAGTCGGTAACGGCCAGTACAAGCTCACCGTCAAGGCGATCGAGGACTACCAGTTGGTGGGGTACAAACTGGTGGGCTCATCGGAGAGCGGCATGCTCAACGAACTGGACCGCAACCTCAAGCGCGACAAGTGGTCACTGGTCAACGCCTGGAGCCCGCACTGGATGTTCTCCAAATGGTCGCTGCGCTACCTGGACGACCCGAAGCGGATTTTCGGCGGCGCCGAGCAGATCCACGCCATGGCCCGCAAAGGCTTCAGCCAGGAGCATCCGGAGGTGGCGTACTTCTTTGCGCATTTCTCCATCCCCCAGGCGGACTTGGAAGCGCTGATGATGCAGGCAAGGGAGAGCACGGCGGACAAGGCGGTGGCAGCGTATTACGCGGCGAATAGGGCGCGGTTCGAGGGGATGTTCAAGTTGTAGTGAGCGGGCTCATTGTGGCGAGCGGGCTTGCTGTGGTGAGCGGGCTCACCACAGCGTCAGGCGTATGAACTGCCATGGGCTGCTCTCAACAAATCGCGCACGGCATCGGTGCGCAACAGCAAGGTCATCTGCGCCTCGTCAATCACGATTTCCGCGATGATCAACGCGCAGATCAGCGGGGCGGTCACGAACCAGTGGCACCAGCATTGGGTTGCCAGCGAAAAGGCTACGCCGATGATCCACAGCGCCAATACCCATTTGGGCGCGCGCTGTTGCAACGGCACCCAGTAACGCTGCAGCCGTTTCAGCCGGGCAGTATGCAGTTTCAACGACTCTTCAAGGGGTGATAAGGACGAATTCATTTCTCACGCTCGCTGAGCTATCCGGGCGTGGCTGGGAAAGGGGTTGCCCAGCCACGACAAGTTGACGCTTTCAACTTCGATCCAGTGCCCGTTTTCAGGCTGTGCCAAGCAGTTTTTGAACGCAACGCACGTACCCTTGGCGTCCAATAGGACAAAGCATCGATAGCACCGGGTTGTTCTGAACATCATGGAAAAGATGCGCATGGTGGGGCCTGGTTTACTCAAAGATTCCAACTGAGTTCAAACAGCGTTCCGCCGTTTTCCATTTTCCGGCACGTCACCGCGCCGCCGTGGGCGAGGGCAATCGCGCGCACCACCGCCAGGCCCAGGCCGCTGCCACCCTGGGCGCGGGACCGCGAGTTTTCGCCGCGCTGGAAGGCATCGAACAGGTGCATGGCCAGGTCCTCATCGATCCCGGGGCCATCGTCGCGTACCCTGAGGTAGTGCATGCCGTCGCGGGTGCTCAAGTGCACGTTGACGTTGCCGGGCGTGGCGTGTCGACGCACGTTGTCGAGCAGGGCCAGCAGGGCCTGGCGGATTCGGGCGGGGTCGCAGCGCAGGGTGCGGCGTTGCAGGTCCAGTTGCAGGGTAAAACCGGCGGCGACCAGGCTCGGTTCAAACAGCCGCACATCCTCTTCAATGCCGGCGGCCAGGTCGGCGTCTTGCACGTTGAGTTCGAGGTAGCCGCTGTCGCCCAGGCCCACCACCCGCAGGTCCTCGATCATCCGCGCCAGCCCTTCGACCTGGCCGAGCAGGCTGTAGAACTGCGCCGTGTCCGGTTCGAATACACCCTCGGCCAAACCTTGCAGGCGGCCGCGCAGGATGGTCAGCGGCGTGCGCAGTTCATGGGCAATCGCCGCATTCCAGAATGCCTGCTCCTGTGCCATGCGCTTCAAGCGCTGGGCCATGCTGTTGAAGTCATCCACCAGGATCGCCGCTTCACCGATGGACTGGTCACCGGCGACGGCTTGCACGTCGAGGTCGCCATCCGCCAGTTTGCGCAGGTTCTCGGCCACCGAGTTGAGCGGCATCAGGATCCGCCGCGACAGCCGCGTGGCCACGAAGGCACCCACCGCCAGGCTGACGCAGGTGGTCAAGGCCATCCACGCCCACTCGACATTGGCCGGCAGCCAGGCATCGGCCTGCTCGTCCGAGAGCGGCCAGTAGGTCCACAACAGCGCATAGAACACGTAGGAGCCGATCACGGCCAGGGCGATCACGCAGAGCACCACCGCCGACATGGCGGCAATGATCTGGCGGCTCAAGCCATTGAGCTTTTTCACACGCCACTCCCGAACCGGTAGCCCACGCCGCGAATGCTCGCCGGCACGCCTTGCAGCCCCAGGTCTTCGATCTTGCGGCGCAACTTGCTGATATGGCTGTCGACCGTGCGTTCCAGGCTGTCGCTTTCCGGGGAGCACAGCGCCAACAATTCCGCGCGGCTGAACACGCGCTTGGGTGCCCGGGCCAATTGGGCGAGCAGTTTGAATTCGGTGACAGTCAGCAGCAGCGGCAACACCTTGCCCTCGATATTCAGCGTGACCTGATGGCTTTCGATATCGATTTCAAACCCGTCCACCCGCAACACATTGGCGCCGGCGGCATATGTGTAGTCGATGGAACGTCGCAGCACGGCCTGGGTACGCGCCACCACCTCGGCCGGGTTGAACGGCTTGACGATATAGTCGTCGGCACCGATGCGCAGCCCCATCAGCTTGTCCATGTCCTGGTCCTGGGCAGTCAGCATGATCACCGGCGTATTGCCGCGATGGCGCACTTCGGCCAGGACCTTCCAGCCATCCACATGCGGCATCAGCACGTCCAGCAGCATCAGGTCCGGCTTGAGGGTCTGGTGCAGTTCGAGGGCGCGCCGGCCGTCGAGGGCGTGGGCGGTACGAAAGCCACTGCGCTTGAGATAGGCGATCAGGATGTCGGCGATCTCGGGCTCGTCTTCGGCGATCAGGATCAGCGCCTGGGTGTCTCGGACGCTGTTCGGACGGGGCGTCGATGCAACGGGGAAATCGTTCATAGTCTGCTCGGTGAATAAGCCTTGTAGTGTTTGCCGCTCCCTGGCCACGCGTTCAAGTGTTGATCATAGCTTCTGGGTGAGGGCGCCCAACATCTGGTTGGCGGTGGAAATCACTTTGGAGTTCATCTCATAGGCCCGTTGCGTGGTGATCATGTTGACCATCTCTTCAACGGTGCTCACGTTGGAGGTCTCCAGGGACCGTTGCAGGGTGGTGCCGAAACCATTGAGCCCCGGCGTACCGACCTGTGGCGCGCCGCTGGAGGCGGTCTCCAGGAACAGGTTGTTGCCGATTGCCTGCAAGCCCGCAGGGTTGATGAAGTCGGCGGTCTGCAGGTTGCCGATCACTTGCGCAGCGGGGTTGCCGGCCACGGTGATCGACACTGTGCCATCCTGGCCCACGGTGAAGGTCTTGGCGTTGTCCGGCACCACGAGGGCCGGTTCCAGCGCAAAGCCACTGGCCGTCACCACCTGGCCATTGGCATTCAGGTGAAAGGTGCCGTCGCGGGTATAGCCGGTGGTGCCGTCCGGCTGCAGCACCTGGAAAAAACCGCGCCCGTTCACCGCCAGGTCCAGCGGTTGGCCGGTGGTCTGCAGGCTGCCGGCGCTGAAGTTTTTCTGGGTGCCGACGATCTGCACGCCAGTGCCCAGTTGCAACCCCGACGGCAACGCACTGTTCTGTGTCGACTGCGCGCCCGGCTGGCGCTTGATCTGGTAGAGCAAGTCCTGGAACTCGGCGCGATCACGTTTGAACCCGGTGGTCGAGACGTTCGCCAGGTTGTTGGAAATCGTCGTCAGCTGCGTGTCCTGGGCCGACAAGCCGGTTTTTGCGACGTACAGGGCTGGAATCATGCCGTTCTCCGTGTAAACCCGGTCGACCGGGCACTCTGATGAAACCTATTGTGCGCAACGAACGTGCGCATTCAGGGGAGGTTTTGTGGAGGAATGATGGAGAGCGGCATTTTTTGTTGGCCCTGATCACTTCAATCCGGGGTCGATCAGGCCGGCGACGCCACGTCCGATGACTTCCGGGTAGCTGTGTTCGGCATCCAGGTTGGTCAGCACCACCACCGTCAACCGGTCGTCGAGGTAGCGCGAGATGGACGAGGTAAAGCCTTGCCAGGAGCCGCCGTGCTCGATCACGGGGTGGCTGTTGACCGTGCGGATTTCCCAGCCGAACCCGTAGCCTTGCGCCCGCTGTTTGCCGGCGTAGGGGTAGGGCGTCCACATCCGTTGCAGCGAGGCTTGTGTCAGCAGGGTTTCATCGTAGAGGGCGCGGTCCCAGCGCTCCAGGTCGCGGACGCTGAAATAGAGCGTGCCGTCGGCCGTGGCATTGAAGGTCGGCGACACCCATTCCTGGTTCCTCAGCTCACCGTCGACCCTTTCGTAGCCCGACGCCCGGTTGGGCACAATCGCGAGGTCCGAGATGACCCGTGTCGAGCGCATGCCCAGCGGGGTGAAGATACGCTGCTGGAGAAACTCGCCATAAGGTATCCCGCTGACACGCTGGATCAGGATGCCGAGCAGCACGAAATTGGTGTTTTCGTAGGCCCAGTTCTGCCCGGCCTTGAAGTCCAGCGGCAGCTTGGCAATCGCCTTGGCCAGCTGCGCTTCGCTGAAGTCGCGGCGTATATCCAATGGGCCACCGGGCTTTTGCAGCGCTGGCGTATCGTAGGCCGACAAGCCGGACGTGTGGGACAACAGATGGGCGACCGTGATCGGCGCCCAACTGGCCGGCGCCTCGGGGAAGTACTGGCGGATGCTGTCGTCCAGGCCGACCTTGCCTTGCTCCACCAGCATCATGACGGCCGTTGCGGTAAAGGATTTACCCACCGAGCCGGACTGCAACACGCTGTCGGCGCTCATGGGCACGTTGAGTTCCACATTCGCCAGGCCATAGCCCTTGGCGAGCACGGCCTGGCCGTTCCGGTAGATACCGAGGGCCAGGCCCGGCAACTGCTGACGGGTTATTTCTGCGTTGACATAGCGGTCGATGGCCGAGCGTTGTTCGTCCGTGAGCGGGGTGGCTATCGCCAGGGGCGCGGACATCAGCAGGACACTCGCCGCAAGGGTTCGGAACATGGGCACCTCTGAAGCGTTTTTGCGGTTTCAGGAGGCGCCAGTGTGCGCGAGGGGGGTGGATGTTTGCGGGAGGTTTGATGGAGGCGGCGTGGAGCCGATGAGGCCAGCACTCACAGAGGTTGGATGAATTTCACATACACCCGCTCAGGGTCGTGATCGTCAAGGTTTTCGATGTGCCCGCTCGGCACGAACCCGGCCTTTGCAAACAGCGCCTGGGCGGCGGTGTTCGACGCATTGGTTGAAGTAAACAGCTTGGGCGTCTTGCACGCTGCTTGTGCCGCCGTCAGCAACCGCAGCGCAACACCTTGGTGCTGATAAACTGGCGACACAACCACCAGCGCCACGAAGCCATGATCGAAAAAATCATGGGTCAGCACCAGGTATCCCACACACCGGCCAGCGCTATTGACGGCGACGAGGCAGTGTTGGCGAACCACCGCATCATGGATGAATACGCGGCGGTGGGTATGGGCCGTGGCGTAAGCATCCAGTTCGATCAGGGCGTGCACGTCGTCGGGCGTGGCCTGGCGGATGTTTATCGAGCGTGTAGGCAAGTGATTACCTCAGCGGAGTGGGTTTAGCCTTTGGTTTGGTCGGTTTTGGTGTGACTAATACTCGATTCAACTCTCCGGCGAGCGCGATCAGCTGCTGTTCCAGCGCTTCGACTTCGCAAAGGCTGATTCCCTCCTTGATGACTTGCAGGGTTTTGGCTTTTCTCGTCAGTGCGGATCCGAGGTTATGCGCGTCTTGGGAAACCAACACTTGGCGCAGTAGGTTGTTGATCACGGTTTGATAACCGGTACCTGCATTTTCCGCTCGCTCGCGGGCGGCTGCAATCACCGCATCATCCAGCATGATAGTGATTCGGGTTTTGCCTTTGTTGCTGGCGACTGCACCGCGCTTGCCGGAGCTGAAGTCGTATTCGTCTTTCATGGTTCAAGCCTCCAAGTACTGGCGCCGTTCATTTTTGGATGCGCGCCTGGCACTGATAATCCGTACAAAATTTGGATCGCGGTAGGTGTAGGCCACTACCAATACGCGTCCCTTTGCGTCCGTACCCATGATTATCCAACGCTCTTCGTCGTGATCATTGTCTTGTATGGTTAGAGCGGTCTCGTCGTAAAACACCGGTTCTGCATCGGCAAGGCTCACTCCCTTGTGCTTTTGCTGATTAGTGATGCTTTTTGCTTTGTCGTATTGAATCCTGAAAGTTCTCATTATGCATATTTTATATGTATATAAAAGCAATTGGACAAAGCGACAGTCAGGGCATTGGTTCAGCGTCTGCGGGTCCCGATTTGGGTACGCACATCCCTACCTATCAGTGAGGGATCGATTTTGAGGAGGGTGCCCGCGTATGTCCGTGCGTAACCGGTGATCCGTTAAGTAGTCAGATTCCGATTCCATAGCCAGATAAGGTCTTATGTCGATATCAGACCAACCCCTGCCGTTTCCAGGCTATTTTCGCGCCGGTCAGCCCGCGTAAGGTGACTCATCATTCAAAAATGATGATCGCCTGACCCTCCAGTCAGCCCTCACGCCGATCACCGAGAACAACAAAAACAATGAATAGCCTCCATTCCAACGACTCGAACGGCCAGTTGGCGCAAGGCTTCAAGCCGCGCCATGTCACCATGCTTTCCATTGCGGGGATTATCGGCGCGGGGTTGTTTGTCGGGTCCGGGCATGCGATTGCGGCGGCGGGGCCGGCAGTGCTGCTGGCCTATCTGTTTTCCGGCCTGCTGGTGGTGCTGGTCATGCGCATGCTGGGGGAGATGGCGGTGGCTAACCCGGACACCGGCTCATTCTCGACCTACGCCGACCAGGCCATCGGCCGCTGGGCCGGCTTTACCATCGGCTGGCTGTACTGGTGGTTCTGGGTGCTGGTGATCCCCATCGAGGCCCTGGCCGCCGGGCATATCCTCAACCAGTGGTTCCCGCAGATCGACGCTTGGCTGTTTGCCTTGTTGTCGATCTTTTTGTTGGTGGTTACCAACCTGTTCAGCGTGTCCAAGTACGGCGAATTCGAGTTCTGGTTTGCCATGGCCAAGGTGATCGCGATCATCGCTTTTATCGGCGTGGGCTTTGCGGTGTTGATGGGCTGGGTGCCGGAGCGTGAGGCCAGTGGGCTCGGCCAGTTGATGCAGGACCATGGCGGGTTTGCGCCCAACGGACTGTCGGCGGTGGTCGGCGCCTTTATCACGATCATGTTCAGTTTTATCGGCACTGAAGCGGTCACCATCGCGGCGGCCGAATCCAGCAACCCGGCGCAGAACATCGCCCGGGCCACGCGCTCGGTGATGTGGCGCATCGGGGTGTTCTACCTGTTGTCGATCTTCGTGGTGATCTCCGTAGTGCCGTGGAATGACCCGTTGCTGGCCTCGGTCGGCTCTTATCAGCGGGCACTTGAACTGATGAATATTCCCCACGCCAAGCTGCTGGTGGACCTGGTGGTGCTGATCGCCGTGGCCAGTTGCATGAACTCTTCGATCTACATTGCCTCGCGCATGCTGTTTTCCCTCGGCAAGCGGGGAGATGCACCCGCGCTGATGAAAAAGACCTCGGCGGCGAGTGTGCCGAGGGCTGCGGTGATTGCCAGCACCATCCTCGGCGCGGGCGTGACCCTGCTCAGCTACTTCATGCCGGCCGGGCTGTTCCAGTTCCTGCTGGCCAGTTCGGGGGCCATCGCCTTGCTGGTGTACCTGGTGATCGCGGTTTCGCAGTTGCGCATGCGCAAGATCCTGCGCCAGCGCCAGGTCACGCTGAGCTTCCAGATGTGGCTGTTTCCCTGGCTGACCTGGCTGGTCATCGCGTTTATCTGCGCGGCCTTGACGGTGATGCTGGTCACGCCCGAACACCGTTTCGAAGTGTCTTCGACCCTCGTCCTGGCCCTGATAATTTCCTTGATCGGCTTGCTCACCGCCCGGCACCCGGAACCCGCGCAAAAACCAGTGGCTGCCGTTTCGCAATCATGAGTGGCCGCCCGGTCAGCAGTATTGTTTTCCTGCTGTTGGATCAGTTCACCCTGATGTCGCTGGCGGCGGCGGTGGAGCCGTTGCGCATGGCCAACCAGTTGTCGGGCCAGGAGCTTTACAAGTGGCACACGGCTAGCCCGGACGGCAACCCGGTGTGGGCCAGTGACGGTGTGCCGATCACGCCCGACGGTTCGATCCTCAGCGCGCCGCCCGCCGACATTGTGATGGTGTGTGGCGGTATCGGCATCCAGGGCACCGTGACCGGCGAACTGGTCAAGTGGCTGCGCAGCCAGGCGCGTTATGCCAAGCGACTGGGGGGCATTTGCACCGGCAGCGTTGTGTTGGCACGGGCCGGCTTGCTCGACGGGTATGAATGCAGCGTGCACTGGGAGTGGTTGGCGGCGATGCAGGAGGCGTTTCCACGGGTGACTGTCAGTTCCAGCCTGTTCAGCCTTGACCGTGATCGGCTCACCAGTTCAGGCGGCACGGCGCCCCTGGACATGATGCTGCACCTGATCGGCCGTGATCACGGGCACGAACTGTCGGCGGCGATCTCGGACATGTTTGTGTACGAGCGCATCCGCAACGAGCAGGATCACCAGCGCGTGCCCCTCAAGCACATGCTCGGCACCCAGCAGCCCAAGCTGCAGGAAGTCGTGGCATTGATGGAGGCCAACCTGGAAGAGCCGATCAACCTGGATGAACTGGCGGCGTATGTCGCGCTGTCGCGTCGCCAGCTTGAGCGGATGTTCCAGAAATACCTGCACTGTTCGCCCTCACGCTACTACCTGCGGCTGCGGCTGATCCGCGCACGGCAGTTGCTCAAGCAGACACCGATTTCAATCGTCGAATTGGCCGTGCTCTGCGGCTTTGTGTCCACGCCGCATTTCTCCAAGTGCTATCGCGAGTACTTCGGCGTACCGCCCAGTGACGAGCGTTCCGTCACGGACAGCGAGCGGTCCATCGTGCTCAAGCCGGCGTTGCACACATTGCCGGCGCCCGCGCCAATGAATGTATTGGAGCAGGCGCGGGGCGAGGCAACGTTTGCCAGTGTGAAAAACCTGAAGCGTTGAACTCAGCGCATGTGCAAGATGATCGGGCTGCTGCTCGCCGGATCGGTATGCCCGCGCAACTTGCTCACCGCCTTCACATCCACCGCACCGCCATTGTTACCCCAGGTGCCGCGTACATAGCTGAGCACCTCGGCGATTTGCGGGTCGGTCAGTTGCTCGCGGAACGCCGGCATGCGATAGGCGTCCGGCACGCCAGCCGTCACCACACGTTGCGAGCCGTTGAGGGTGATGTTGATCGCCGAGGCGCTTTCCTTGGCCAGGGCCGAGGTGGCGCCGGCCAGGGGTGGCATCCATTCGGGCTGGCCCTTGCCGTCAAGGCCGTGGCACGAGGCGCAGCGGGTCGCGTAGGTGTGGGCGCCGGGGGTGTCCGGGTTGGCGGCGACCGCCTGATACTGCCAGGGACTGCCGTCGCGCTGTGGGTCGCCGGGCAGTGACTTGAGGTAGCGGGCGATGGCGGCCAGGTCGTCGTCCTGCATGAACTGCGTGGAGTTGTTGAAGGCTTCGGTCATCGAACCGTAGACCACCGCATGGGCATTGCGCCCGGTCTTGAGGAACTGCACGATCTGCGCCTCGTCCCAGCGGCCCAGCCCGGTGTTGGGGTCCTGGCGCAGGCTGGGTGCATACCAGCCGTCGAGCAGGGCGCCGGCAAGGAACGGCGCACCGGACTCGTCCAGCGCCTTCTCGTTGAAGGCCAGCCCGCGTGGCGTGTGGCAACTGCCGCAGTGGCCGGGGCCTTGGACGATGTAGGCGCCGCGGTTCCACAGCGCGTCCTGGTTGGGGTTGGCTGCGTATGGCGCGGTCGGTGCGAACACGCCGTTCCACAGGGCGATGGGCCAGCGCAGGTTGAGCGGCCACGGAATATCACTGGGGATATTCGGCTGGTTGGCCGGTTGCACGCCCTGCATGAAGAACGCGTACAGCGCTTTCATATCGTCGTCGCTGAGCTTGACGTAGGACGGGTAGGGCATCGCCGGGTACAACCGCCGGCCACCCGGCGCTACGCCATGGCGTACCGCACGGTCGAAGTCGGCCAGGCTGTAGGCGCCGATCCCGGTGGTTTTGTCCGGGGTGATGTTGGTGGCATGGATCGCCCCCAACGGCGTGGCCATTTCCAGGCCACCGGCGAACGGCGCCTTGCCCGGCAGACTGTGGCAGGCCACGCAGTCGCTGAGACGCGCGACATATTCGCCACGGCTGACCAGGGCCGGCTCGAAGGTGGCGGTGGCCGGTGCTTGTGCAAACGGTGTGGCGGGCTCACGGGTGACGTACCAGGCCAACAGGCCTGCCGCGACCAGGCAGGGCAGCGCCAGCCAGCCTGCGGTTCTTGCGAATCGACGGTTGTTCATGGGCGTTTCCTGAAAGTCAGCTGAAGGTGTGTCGGCTCAAGGGCAGGCTGCGAACACGCTGGCCGGTCAATTGCGCCACCGCATTCGCCACGGCCGGTGCCACGGCGGGCAACGGCGGCTCGCCGATACCGCCCATCTTTTCGCCACTCTCGACGATCCGCACATGCACCCGTGCCATCTGCGCCGGCGCCAGGATCGGATACAGGTCGTAGTTGCGCGCCCGTGGCTTGCCGTCCACGTACACCGCTTCTTCCAGCAAGGTCTGGGACAAGCCCAGCGCCACCGCGCCATTCACCTGCGCCTCGACAATCGCCGGGTTGACGATGCTGCCTGGGTCAATGGCCTGCCAGATGTCGTGCACCCTGACCTTGCCCTTCTCGATCGACACCTCGGCGATCGCCGCCGTGTGGGAGCCGAACGGCGAGGCCATGGCCACGCCGCGTGCGCGCCGGCTGCCGTCTTCGGCGGTGAAGGGGCCGCGCTTCCAGCCGCCGGCGAGTTCAACCGCGGCTTTCAGCAGGGTGGTCAGCCGTGGGTTGTCGCGCAGCAGGTGCAGGCGCAGTTCATAGGGATCCTGTTTGCCCTTGTCCGCCAGTTCGTCGAGGAACGATTCATAGAAAAAGTCATTCAGCGAATTGCCCACCGAACGCCAATAGCCGAGCATGGGCGCGCCTTTGACGTAGATCTGCGCGATGCGTTTGTTGGGGATGGCGTAGGACTTGCCCGACAATCCTTCGACCGCCGTGGGGTCGATCTTGTCGCCCTGTTTGCCAGCGAGGGCTTCGGTCGGGCCTTCGGTGGCACTCACCGCTTCGATGGCCACCGGCAGGCCTTTGTCATCCAGCGCGGCGCGGAACTTGACCACCGCCACTGGGCGCAATACGTCGCGCAGGAACTCTTCCTCACGGCTCCAGATCAGCTTGATCGGACGGCCCACCGCCGTGGCGAGCGCGATGGCCTGCGGGTAGGGGTTGGCCGACTCATACAGGAAATGCCGGCCGAAAAAGCCGCCGAGCAACGGCGAATGCAGGTTGATTTGCGCAGGGTCCAGGCCGGTGCGCTTGGCAATGTCGGCGCGAAACATGTCCGGTGCCTGGTTGGGCAGCCAGATATCCAGGCTGCCGTCCGTATTGAAGCGTGCCAGGGCGGAGGGCGGCTCCAACTGGCCGTGGTTGAGGTACTGGTTGTGATACGTCGCTTCGACCTGGGTCTTGGCGCCTTTCAGCGCGGCGGCCACGTCGCCTTCGTTTTCGTCATCACGGGCCGGCCCTTGCTGGGCGGCGAGGAACTCGAAGTGCTTGTCGCTGGAGAAGTCCGCCGGCATCACCCGCAGCGTCGAGTCGGCGGCCGCTTCCTGCCAGTCGACCTGGACCGCTTCCACCGCACGCTTGGCGTGCCACCAGCGTTCAGCTACCACCGCCACCGCACCGGGCAGCACGTGCACCGAATGCACGCCCTTCATGCCTTCGACCTGCGCCTGGTTGCGCAGGCTGCCCACGGTCATGCCCAGGCGTGGCGCATGCTGGACGGCGGCGTGGAGCATGTTGTCGACTTTCAGGTCGATGCTGTAGAGCGCCTTGCCCGTGGATTTGTCGTAGGCGTCCAGGCGCTTGACCGGCTTGCCGATCCAGCGGAACTGGCTCGGGTCGCGCAGTGTGATGCTGGCGGGATCGGGCACGGGCATGTCGAGGGCGCTACTGGCCAGTTCGCCGTAGCCCAGCGAGCGGCCCGATGCTGCATGCACCACTTGGCCAGGCTGGGTGGTCAGTTCGCCCACCGGCACGCCCAATTGTTTGGCGCCCGCCTGCAGCAACATGGCGCGGGCGAGGGCGCCGAGGCGGCGCATGGTCGGGTAACTCATGCGTACCGACATGCTGCCGCCGGTGATGCGCATACCGTTCTCCATCACCACATAGGCTTCGCCGGGCGGCGCGGCCTCGACGATGAAAGTGGCGGGGTCGGCATCCAGCTCTTCGCCGACGATCTGCGCCATGGCGGTGTGTGTGCCTTGCCCGCCTTCCATGAAGGGGCTGAGCAGGCGCACCGTGCCGTCCGGGCGAATCTCCAGAAACGCCGGCACCTGGGTGCCGCGTTCAGCGGCAGTGGCGGCTTGCACCCGGCCCGAGCCCAGTGGCAGGCCGAAACCGATGACCAGCGCCCCCACGGCGGTACTCGCCAGAAAGCGGCGGCGTGACAGGTTGACCGGTGCATCGAGCAGTTCGTTGAGGATGTTCATTACGCGCCCTCCTGCTTGGCCAGGGCGTCGACGGCCGCGTGGATGGCGTTGTACGTGCCGCAGCGGCACAGGTTGACCATGGCCGCATCGATCTGCGCCTTGCTCGGTGCGGGGGTGTGCTTGAGCAGCGCCGTCGCCGCCATCACCTGCCCGGACTGGCAGTAGCCACATTGCGCCACCTGTTGTTCGACCCAGGTCGCGACCACACGCTTGCCCACCTCATCGTCTTCAATCGCTTCGATGGTGGTGATTTCCCGCCCGACCACCCCGGCCACCGGCGTGACGCAGGAGCGCACCACATTGCCGTCCACCAGCACCGAACAGGCGCCGCACTGGGCCAGGCCGCAGCCGTACTTGGTGCCGGTCAGGCCCAGGTCATCGCGGATTACCCACAGCAATGGGGTGTCCGCGTCGGCATCGACCTGATAGGCCTTTTGGTTGATTCGTAATTCCATGGCTCACCTGCTGATCATCGGTAGGTGCGGCCTGTTTTAGGTGTGAACGCAGTGGCCGCTTATTGTCGAACTCTAGACCAGAGTGCAAGGGGGCAGATACCCAATGGTCGACAAATCGGAGGATCGGGCAAGCATTCAACAGGATCGGGTGAAAGCGCTGTAGACAAGGCTATACGGCGGTATTGCATCAGGCGTCGAGGTGCTTGCGCTATTGGCGACTTTGCCGCTTGGCAGATGGTTCGTGTTCCAGTGCTATGAACCTCGCCTACGCAGCCACTTGTAGTGAGCGGGCTTGTCGAATCGTCGCAGCAGTCCCATTTTGGGGCCGCTTCGCGACCCAACGGGACCAAGCTCCCTCGCAACAGGTTCAGTGTTCGCCCTTAACTGACTGGCATTTGGGCTTGCCACCGATTCAAGCCTTCGCTCGTGCACACACAATATCGTCGATCAAAATATGGGGCTGCCCGCGACTGCAGCGCTCGATCCGCGCCTCGACCTTGTACACCTCGCGCAGCATCACCTCATTGATCACCTCATGGCTCGGCCCGCTGCCCTGGGCGGTGCCGTCGGCGATGACCAGCACCTGGTCGGCAAAGCGCAACGCCTGGTTCAGGTCATGCAGGGCGATGAACACGATCACCTGGCGCTTGAGTGCCAGGGCCTGCATGAAGTTCAGCACCTGCACCTGGCGATGCATGTCGAGGGCACTGGTGGGCTCGTCCATCAGCAGCACGTCGGGTTCGCGCACCAGGGTCTGGGCGATGGACACCAGCTGTTGCTGGCCGCCACTGAGTTCGCCGAGGTTGCGAAAGGACAATTCGGTGATGCCCAGCGCGGCGAGCATTTCATCGACCAGTGCCAGTTCGTCGTCCTGCACGGCCCAGGCGGGGGACAGCTGCTTGCGTGCCAGCAACACCGATTCGTACACGGTCAACCGCGCACTCGCATTCAGGCCCTGGGGCATGTAGCTGATGGCTTGGGTGCCCTTTGTCGAACCTTGGAGGATCACCTGGCCCGGCCCTTCGATAAGCCCGGCCATGCGCTTGAACAAGGTGGACTTGCCCGCCGCGTTGGGGCCGACTACCGCCACCACCTGGCCGCCGACAAAGTGCGCTGTGGACACGCCGCTGATGATGCTGCGTTGGCCGTAGCTGGCGCCGAGGTCCTGCAACTGAATGCTTACCATGGGTGTTTCTTCCCGCTCAGGATCAGGGAGATGAAGAACGGCACGCCGATCAGCGAGGTGACCACGCCGATCGGGAAAATCGCGCCCGGAATCAGGGTTTTGCTGACCACCGAACTGGCCGACAGGATCAGCGCGCCGGTGAGCAGCGAGGCGGGCAGGAAGAAGCGCTGGTCCTCACCAATAAGCATGCGGGCGATGTGCGGGCCGACCAAACCGATAAAGCCGATGGTGCCGACAAACGCCACCGGGAACGAGGCGAGCAGGCTGACCATGATCAGCGTCTGGAAGCGCAGGCTGCGCACGTTGATGCCGAAGCTGGCGGCCTTGTCGTCGCCCAGGCGCAGGGCGGTCAGGGCCCAGGCGCGCCTGGCGAAGATCGGCAGCGTGATCAGGATCACCAGGCAGATCACGCCGAGCTTGGGCCAGGTGGCCTTGGTCAGGCTGCCCATGGTCCAGAACACCACGGCCGCCACGGCTTGCTCGGTGGCGAAAAACTGCACCAGCGCCAACAGCGCGTTGAAGGTGAACACCAGGGCAATACCCAGCAGCACGATGGTTTCGGCGGTGACGCCACGGCGCAGGCTCAGGAAGTGGATCAGCAGCGCGCAGAGCATCGCCATGATGAACGCGTTGACCGGCACCATGTACTGCGCCGCCAACGGAAACAGCGCCACGCCGAACGCCAGGCCCATGGCCGCGCCAAAGCTGGCGGCGGCGGAAAGCCCCAGGGTGAAGGGGCTGGCCAGCGGGTTGTTGAGGATGGTCTGCATCTGCGCGCCGGCCAGGGACAGCGCGGCGCCCACCGCCACGGCCATCAGGGCGACGGGCAGGCGGATATCCCACATCACCACGCGCACCTGCGGCGCCGCGCTGTCCGGCGACAGCAGCGCGCCGAGCACTTCACTGAGGCTGTAGCGAGCCGGGCCCAGCGCCAGGTCCAGCAGTACGCTGCACAGCAACAGCAAGGCCAGCACGCAAAGGATCAGGCGCTTGCGCACCACTAATCGGCGGTAGGCGGTCATGGTTTGAGGCTCACGAAGTAGCCGGGTGCATAGGGCACGGGCAGGAACCGTTCGTGCAGTTCACGCAGCGTGGCGTCGGGGTCGAGGTCGGCAAACAGCGACGGATGGAACCACTTGGCCAATTGCTGGATCGCCACGAACTGATAGGGGCTGTTGTAGAACTGATGCCAGATGGCATGGAAGGCCTGGTTTTGCTGGGCCTTGATCCCGGCGTAGGCCGGGCGCTGGGTGTACCACGCAAGTTTGTGCCGGGCCTGGCTCATGTCGGCACCGGGGCCGACGCCGACCCAATGACCGCCCGGCGCGAACGCCTCCCAGTTGGCACTGGTGACCACTACCTGGTCCGGGTTGGCCACGATCACCTGCTCGGGGTTCAACTGGCCGAAGGTGCTGGGAATGATGGTCTTGGCGATGTTGTTACCGCCGGCCATTTCGACGAAAAGCCCGAAGTTTTCGTTGCCGAAGCTCAGGCAGCAATCGTCGGTGTAGCCGCCGATACGCTCGATGAACACCGCCGGGCGCTTCGGTTGTTGGGCTGCGATCACATCGGTCACCCGCCTGATCTGCTGCTTGCGAAACGCGATGAACGCCTCGGCCCGGTCTTCCTTGCCGAACAACTGGCCGAACAGGCGCATGGTCGGTTCGGTATTGGCCATGGGTTGGTTGCGAAAATCCACGTACACCACCGGAATGCCCAGGGCGTCGAGTTTCTCGATGTAGCGTGCGTCTTCGGTCGCGTGTTGCGCTTCGATATTGAGGATGATCACATCGGGCCGCAGGGAAATCGCTTGCTCGATATCGAAGGTGCCGTCTTCAAACCCGCCGAAGGTGGGGATGTTGGCAATGCCTGGGAATATGCGCAGGTACGCGTTGTAGGTGTCCGGGTCGGACTGGATCAGGTCCTTGCGCCAGCCGACGATGCGCTCGATGGGATTCTGCGTATCCAG
Source organism: Pseudomonas allii (assembly GCF_055380095.1). Classification (NCBI taxonomy): domain Bacteria; kingdom Pseudomonadati; phylum Pseudomonadota; class Gammaproteobacteria; order Pseudomonadales; family Pseudomonadaceae; genus Pseudomonas; species Pseudomonas allii. The sequence goes on from NZ_AP039450.1 coordinate 2,366,591, forward strand.
CGCGGCCACCAGGTACAGCTGGCGGCCTTCGCCGAGGATCACCCGCTGCACCGGCAGGTTGACCTTGACCTGGCGCCCGAGCAGATCGGTGACGGTGGTGGGCGCCGCCAACGCAGGCAGCGCGAGTAACCCGGTCAACACCAGTGCCGCCAGGCGGTGGCCGCAACGAACAATCGAAAGCATCAAGTAAGCCCTTGCAGGTATCAGAAGTCGACCGTGGCCGACAGGAGGAGGGTGCGTGGCGAACCCTGGGAAAACGCGCCGTAGGAGGCCACGCCGGACCAGTATTCGCGGTCGAACAGGTTCTGCACCGTGGCGCGGAAGGTGGTCGGCCGCTCGGCGATGCGCGTGCTGTAGCGCGCGCCGACATCGAAGCGGGTCCAGGCATCGAGCTGTTGGGTGTTGGCCTGGTTGACGTACTGGCTGGCGGTGTAGATTGCGCCGCTGGTCAACGTCAGCCCCTCGACCCATGGCGTGTCCCATTCGGCCCAGAGGTTGGCTTGTACCTTGGGCACGCCCACTGGGGTATTGCCCTGGTTGGCGGCGACGCTGGTTTTGGTCAGTTGCGCATCCAGCAGGGTTACGCCACCCAGCAGGCGTGTGCCTGGGGCGACTTCGCCAAACACGCTCACTTCCACGCCGCGATTGCGCTGTTCGCCTTGCACCGAGAAGCGGCCGGCAGCCAGCTCGCCGCTGGGTTTCTGGATCTGGAACAGCGCCAGGGTGGACATGAACGTGCCGTAGTCGAGCTTGACCCCGACTTCATGCTGCCTGGAAACGTAAGGCGCAAAGATCTCACCAGCATTCGAGGCGTTGGACGGCGCCACGTCGCCCTTGCTCAAGCCTTCGAGGTAGTTGTAATAGAGCGCTACGTGCTCCCAGGGCTTGAGCACCGCGCCAAACAGCGGTGTGGTCTTGCCCTCGTTATAGGTCGTGGTCACTGCACCGGCGGTGTTGTAGTTGTGGGATTGGATGTTCTGTTTGCGCAGGCCGACGGTGACCTGCACGCGCTGATCAAGTATCGACAAGGTGTCGGCAATGGCCACGCCGGACAATTCGGTGGCGGAGACTTTCGGCGCGTCGGGCTTGGCGATCGACGGTTTGGGGCGCTCGACCGGGTGGTAGATGTTCGACAGCACGGGCGCGCCGGAGATAATCCCGCGTGACAGTTCATCGCGGTAACGGGTGACCTGCACGGTGCTGCTGTGCCTGACCGGGCCGGTGTCGAAGCGCAGGCGCGCACCGGCGTCGACCGTATAGCGCTGCACTTCGAAGCGGTAGTAACCGGGGATCGACGAGGTGTCGCCGGCCGCGTTGACAATGGTCGGCGTCTGGTCCGACAGGCGCGCCACCGCCGATTTACCACCACCGGCATGGGCGAACAGGCTGAGGTTGTCAGTGAGGTCATAGTCGCCGCCGAGCAGGGCGGATTTATCCCGTGTGCGCGACCAGCCCCAGTCCTGGCTCACGCTGGTGCGGCCATTGGCGGCGTCGGGAATCTTTACGCCTGAGGCGATCAGGAACGGTCGGGAGGCGGCGTCGAAGGTCTCTTCCTGGGAAATCAGGTCCAGGCTGGTGCGCAGGCGCTCGCCCTGATAATCCAGGGACAGCGCACCGATGCCGACTTCGCGCGATTGCTTGTCGATCACGGTGTCACCCTGCTGCACGCCGCCGTTGAAGCGCATGCCGAAGCGGCGCTCTTCACCAAAGCGCCGGCTGATATCGATGCGATTGCCGAGGTGTGCAGCCTGGGTATAACTGGCGGTGTAGCGGGTCAGGTCCTCGTCCAGCGAGCGCTTGGGCACCACGTTAATCACCCCGCCCACCGCGCTGTTGGGCGACATGCCGTAGAGCAGGGCACCGGGGCCTTTGACCACTTCGACGCGTTCGGCGTATTCGGTGAACACCCGGTAATTGGACGCCACGCCATACACGCCGTCGAAGGCCAACTCGCCGAGGTTGCCTTCGCCCACCGGAAACCCGCGAATGAAAAACGAGTCGACGATGCCGCCGGTCTGCCCGGTGGAGCGCACCGAAGAATCGCGTTCCAGCAGATCACCGACGGTGGTGGCTTGCTGGTCCTTGATCAACGAGGCGGTGTAGGTGCTGACGCTGAACGGCGCGTCCATCACGTCCTTGTTGCCCAGCATGCCCAGGCGTCCGCCGACGGCCACCTGGCCGCCCGAATACACCGGCGGCAGGCTGTCGGCGGGTTGTTCGACGCCACTGACCGTGGTGTCCGACAGGGTGATTCGGCGTTGCACCAGGGTGTAGGTGCCGTCGCTGCGCAACACCATCTCCAGGCCGCTGCCGGCCAGCAGGCGGGTGACCGCCTCCTGGGTCGAGTAAGTGCCTGTCAGGCCAGGGCTGGTCAGGCCTTCGGTGAGGGCCGGGACGAACGACAGGGCAATGCCGGCGTCCACGGCAAAGCTCGACAGCGTTGCACCGAGCGGCCCTGGCGCGATCTGGTAGGCACGGACCGCGACCGCATCCAACTGCGCGGCCATGGCGGCACCGGCCAGGGCCAGGCTGAGCAGCGCGCTGCGAATCACAAGCATGAACGTGAGCCCTGTGGACGAGAGGAAAAAGGGTATTCGTGTGTTTGCCAGCCGAGATCGGAAAAAGTATCAGCCGCCCGGCGTTTTATTTTTCACGCCCACTCAGGCGGGGGACAGGGTGACCCAGTAGCCGTTCAGGTGGCCGCTGACGAGCACCGGGTAGGTCTGCACCAGCATGTTCAGGGTGCGCTGCGGGTCGCTGATGGGGAAGGCGCCGGAAATGCGCAGGTCGGCAATCGCCGGGTCATAGCGCACGAAGCCGCGGCGATAGCGGGTCAGCTCGGCGACGAAATCCGCCAGGCGCATATTGTCGGCCATCAGCATGCCCTGGGCCCAGGCGCCGTCATTGCGGTCGGTGGCGCTGAGCGTGCCAAAGGTCTGTGCGGAAAAGTTCGTGCGTTGCCCGGCGTTGACGATCAGCGGCGCGCTCTGGGTGTTTTCGGCCAGCATCACTTTGACGGCGCCTTCGAGCACGGCCAGGTGGGTGCGCCCGCTCAGTTCGCGTACGGTAAAGCGGGTGCCCAAGGCTTGCATGCGGCCCTGGCGCGTACTGACCAGGAACGGGCGGGACGGATCCTGCGCGGTCTGCACCAGGATTTCACCTTCGCGCAGGTGCACCAGGCGTTGCTGGCTGTCGTAGCGCACGTCGATGGCGGAGTCGGTGTTGAGGGTGATGCGCGAGCCATCGGCCAGGGTCAGTTCGCGGCGCTCGCCGACGCGAGTGCGGTAGTCGGCGGTCCACTGCTGGGTCTGCGCCAGTTTCCAACTGCCCCAGCCCACCGGCATCACCGCCAGCAGCAGGGCCAGCTTGCCCAGGGCGGCGCGGCGTTCCGGGTGGCTCGGGCGGTCGAGGGCCGACATCGCCAGGGACGGCGGCAGGCCGCCCAGCTTGCTTTGCAGCAATTGCGCACGGGCCCAGGCGCGATCACGTTCGGGGCTGCTGATTTTCCAGTGCTCCCATTCGGCGCGCTCGTGGTCGCTGAGGTCGTTTTCGCTCAGGCGCATCAGCCATTCGGCGGCTTCTTCGAGGATTTCGGGGGCGAGTGGTGGTTGTTTGCGCAGGCTGAGCACTTATTCCACCAGCATCAGGCACTGCACAAAGGCCTGTTTCATGTAGCGTTTGACGGTGATCAGCGACACGCCCAATTGCTCGGCGATGTCCTGGTACTTGAGGCCGTTGATCTGCGACAGCAGGAACGTGCGCTTGACCAGCGGGGGCAGGGCGTCGAGCATCGCGTCGATCTCGTGCAGGGTCTCCAGCACCACGAAATGCGCTTCCGGCGAAGGCACTTCCTGGGTTGGCACGCTGGCGAGCGCCTCCAGGTAAGCCCGTTCCAGGGCCTTGCGCTGATACCAGTTGACCAGGATGCCCTTGGCCACGCAGCTCAGGTAAGCCCTTGGCTGGTCGATCACCGTGACCTGGGAGGCGAGGATACGCGTGAAAGTGTCCTGGGCCAGGTCGGCCGCATCCATGGCGTTGCCGAGCTTGCGCTTGAGCGTGGCGTACAGCCAGCCGTGATGGCCGCTGTACAGGGCCTCGATCGCGCGCAGGTGCTGGTGCTTGTCGGCGGTGAGGATTTCGCTCATGGCGCGGATCCGTGCAATTGAGAAGTATTCCCAATGCTAAGGGACAACCCTGCGGTAGCGCAATGCGAGAATCGCAAGGAACGTCACCGCATACGCGAGACATACGAACAGGTAGGTATACGCCAGGCCATACACCTGGCTGAGCAACCCGCCGAGGGCGATACCGGCAATCGAGGCGAACTGCGCGGTGCCCTGGGCAATGCCCAGCACATGGCCTTGCCGGGCGCTGTCGGCGGTTTTCGAAATCAGCGCCATCAGCACCGGCGTGGTCGCGCCCAGCAGCACGCCCCACACGAAGTAGCTGCCGACAAACACCCCAGGGTTGTGGGTGACCCCGGCCAGCCCGGTGAGGGCGATGCAGCCGACCACCACGTAGCCGATGCGCCGCAGTGTGTCGGCTTGTGTGCGCCCCTCGAAATGCCGAGACCACGCGGTGGCCGACAGGATGAACCCCAGCGCCAGCAAGCCGTAGCACAGGCCCACCAGCGCATTGCTGACGTTGAACGTGGTGCTCACATACAGCGAGAACGAAGTCTGCGGCAGCATCCGCGCCAGCAGCAGGAGGCCCATCACACTGAGCAGTGGCAGCAGTGCAGACCCTTGCCACACACCGCCCTTGGCAGTGGATGCGGTTTTCTTGACCGGCGCAACATCCGGCAAGGTCACCGCCGCCACCAGCGTGCACACCGCGCAGAGTGCGGCGGCGCTGAGGTTGATCCAGAAAAACGTGGCATGGTCGAGGATCAGGCCGCCCAGCACCGCTCCGAGCAACGAGCCGACATTGGTGGAAATCTGCAGCAGCGCAAACAGCCGTGCCCGCCGTGAAGGCGCCTCGATGCTCACCCCATAGGCCTGGGCCGGGGCGATGTAACCGGCGCAGGCGCCCTGCAGGAACCGCAGGACCAGGATCGCCCACAGGTCGCTGAACAGCGCCAGGCCCAGTTGGGTCAACGTCAGCCCGACCAGTGCGCGGATCATCATCCACTTGTGGCCGTAACGGTCACCGATGCGGCCCCAGAACGCGCTGGTCAGCAGGATGCCGAGCATCGGCCCCACGTACACCGCGATGCTGGCGAAGCTGAACAGCGTGTCGGAGTCGGTCAGTCCGCGTAGATGAATAGGCCAGAACGGCCCACTCATTTCCATGGCGCCCATCGACACGAGTTGGATCGTGAACAGCAGGTAAATCAGGACACGGGTCGGTGGCATGAAACGGCCTCGGTATGAAAAAAACGCGCGGGACGCTGATACTTTTTCCCGCGTCGGCTGGCATCAGGAGTAATTCTCATTTTCTCACGATGAAAGGACCCTGATGTCATGCCCGTTGCCAGCCGGTTAACCCTTGCTGTTCGTTCCGCCCTGATCCTGGCCGCCGCCAGCACCCCCACCTGGGCCGCCACGGTAGACGCGAGCGACGACAGCGCGCAGAGCCTGACGCTTGATGCGACGAACGTCAACGCCCGCTACAGTGGCCCCACCGACCTGCCGGAGGTGCTCGCCGGTGGCCAGGTCGCTCGTGGCGCGCGCCTGGGCATGATGGGCAACAAGGACGTGATGGACACACCGTTCAGCGTCACCAGCTACACCGCCAAGACCCTGGCCGACCTGCAGACCGTGACCGTGGCCGATGCCCTGGAGCGCGACCCTTCGGTGCGCTCCACCGGGCAGGCCGGTGGCATCGTCGACTCGTTCTTCATCCGAGGGTTTGCGATTGGCGAGGGCAACCTGGGTGAACTGGCCTACGACGGTGTGTACGGCGTGGCACCCAACTATCGGGCGTTCACCGAGTACGCCGAACGTGTCGAAGTACTCAAGGGGCCTGGGGCGCTGATGTACGGGATCTCCCCCAACAGCGGCGTGGGTGGGGTGATCAACATCGTGCCCAAGCGCCCGCTGGACCAGGACCTGACCCGCTTCACCGGCAGCTATGCGTCGGACACGCAGGTGGGCGGCCACCTGGACATCAGCCGCCGCTTCGGTGATGAAAACCAGTTTGGCGTGCGCTTCAACGGCAGCCTGCAGGGCGGAGACACCGTCGTGGACAATCAGAACCGCGATGTCGGCATCGGCGCGATTGCCCTGGATTACCGTGGCGAGCGGCTGCGGCTGAACCTCGATTACATCAGCCAGAAGGAAAGCTGGGAGGGCGCCTCGCGGCCGTTCACGATTGCGCCGGGCGTCGAGGTGCCGTCGGCGCCGAATGGTCGCACCAGCCTGCCGCAGAAATGGGGTTGGTCCGATACCAAGGAACAGTCACTGCTGCTCGGCGGTGAATACGACCTCAACGACAACCTGACCGTGTTCGCCCACGCCGGTGGCGGCAGGTCGGATGTGAAACGCATGTCCGACCAGGTGCCGCGCATCCTCAATGACGCCGGCGATACCAGCAATATTCCCGGCTACTACAAATTCAACGTCGACCGCTCGACCGCCGACGTGGGCCTGCGCGGGCTGTTCGCCACCGGCCCGGTGACCCACATCATCACGCTGATGGCGACCCGTTACCAGGATGAACTGTCACGGGGCATCACCAACGGCAAGGAGATCCGTTCGAACATCTACCACCCGGTGGACACGCCCAAGCAATACATCAATACGCCGAAGGTACTGCGTATTTCCGAGACCGAATTGTCCGGCGTTGCGCTCAGTGACACCTTGGGCTTTCTGGATGATCGCCTGCAATTGACCCTGGGCATGCGCCACCAGTCGATCGAATCGCGCAACTACAACAGCACCGGCGGGGTCAGCTCGCGCTATGACGCCAGCGCCAATACGCCGCTGCTGGGGGTGGTCATCAAACCGTGGGAAGACGTGTCGCTCTACTACAACTACGTCGAGGGCCTCAGCAAAGGTGATGCGGCACCGGGCACGGCGACCAATGCCGGCGAAACCTTCGCCCCGTATGAATCCAAGCAACACGAAGTGGGCGTGAAGTATGAACACGGCACCTTCATGACCACCGTTGCACTGTTCCAGATCGAAAAGCCCAGCGGCGAACTGGGCGCCAACGGCGTGTATTCGGTGCAGGCCGAACAGCGTAACCGCGGCCTCGAACTGAGCATGTTCGGCGAAGTGGCGCCCGGCACCCGCTTGATGGGCGGCGTGACGTTCCTCGATGGCGAACTGACCAAGTCCGCCACTGCCGCCAACCGGGGCAACAAACCCGTGGGCGTGCCGGATATCCAGGCCAACCTCTGGGCCGAGTGGGACACGCCGTGGCTGGAAGGCTTTACCCTCACGGGAGGTGCGATCTACACCGACAGCCAATACGTCAACCAGGCTAACACCCAGGCACTGGATTCATGGACGCGCATCGATGCGGGGGCGCGGTATGCGACCAAGATCGAAGGCCGGCCCACTACCTTCCGGGCTACGGTGCAGAACGTGTTTGACCGTGAGTACTGGTCGGGCGTGGCGTCGTACGGTGCGTTTTCGCCGGGTTATCCGCGTACCTTGCAGCTGTCGGCGACAGTGGACTTCTGACCCGATAACTCAGAGGCACTTACAATGTGGGAGGGGGCTTGCCCCCGATGGCGGTGTATCAGTCAGCACATTTGTGGCTGACAAGCCATCATCGGGGGCAAGCCCCCTCCCACATTTTTACCGTAACAGTCATTTAAACCGTGGGCGTATTCACCACAAAGTCTTCTTCGAAATACTCCTGTTCACCCCGTGTGTCACTTTGGCGCCGCACCACCTCCATCTGCCGCAGCTCCACGCGGCGGATCTTGCCGGAGATGGTCTTGGGCAGTTCGCTGACAAACTCGATGCGTCGCACCCGCTTGTAGGGGGCGAGGTTTTCACGGGCGAAGGCGAGGATGTGCCGGGCCAGTTCATGGCTGCCCGGTTCGTCGTGGGCCAGGATCAGGAACGCCTTGGGCACCGCCAGGCGCAGCGGGTCGGGGCTGGGCACCACGGCCACTTCCATGACCGCCGGGTGTTCGATCAAGGCGCTTTCCAGCTCGAACGGGCTGATGCGGTAGTCGGAGGCCTTGAACACATCGTCGGCGCGACCGACGAAGGTGATGTAGCCGTCGGCGTCGACCTGCGCGGTGTCGCCGGTGCGGTAGTAGCCGTCACGCATGACCTCGGCGGTTTTCTCCGGGCTGTCCTCGTAGCACAGCATCAGGCCGAGGGGGCGCACGTCCAGGGGCAGGGCGACTTCGCCTTCGCTGCCCGGAATGCCGTCCGGGTCTAGCAAGGCCACCTGGTAGCCCGGCAGCGGGCGGCCCATGGAGCCGGGCTTGAGCAGCTGGCCTGGGGTGTTGCCCACCAGCGCAGTGGTTTCCGATTGGCCGAAGCCGTCGCGCAACGGCAGGCCCCAGGCGTGCTGGATCTGCTCGATGATTTCCGGGTTCAGCGGCTCACCCGCACCCACCAATTCGCGCAGGCTCAGGCGTGATTTGTAGCTGGCGAGATCCTCCTGGATCAGCATGCGCCACACAGTGGGCGGCGCACACAGGCTGGTCACGCCGTAGCGTTCCAACGCACTGAGCAAGGCCGGCGCGCTGAACCGCGCGACGTTATGGATAAAAATGCACGCACCGGCGTTCCACGGGGCGAACAGGCAGCTCCAGGCATGCTTGGCCCAGCCGGGCGACGAGATATTCAGGTGCAGGTCGCCCGGTTGCAGGCCGATCCAGTACATGGTCGACAGGTGGCCCACCGGGTAGCTCTGGTGGCTGTGCAGCACCATCTTCGGCTTGGACGTGGTGCCGGAGGTGAAATAGAGCAGCATCGGGTCGGTAGCCAGGGTGCGGCCTTCGGCCTCGAAGTGCTCGGGGTGTTCAAAGGCGGCGCTGTGGGCCACCCAACCTTGCGGCGCCGAGCCCACGCAGACGCGACTGCAACCGTCTGCCAGCCCGGTGAATTTATGCACGTGGGCCTCGCCGACCACCAAGTGACGCACCTGCCCGCGCTCGATGCGGTCGCGCAGGTCGTCGGGGTTCAGCAGGGCAGTGGCCGGGATGACCACCGCGCCGAGTTTGAACGCGGCGAGCATGGTGTCCCACAGCGCCACATCGTTGCCTAGCATCAACAGCACCCGGTCACCGCGACGTACGCCGAGGGCGCGCAAGTGGTTGGCCACCTGGTTGGAGCGCGTGGCCAGTTGCTGGAAGCTGTAGCGCTGCTCACTGCCGTCTTCCTCGACGATCCACAGCGCATCTGCCGCGTTACCCTCGGCCATCGTGTCGAAATAGTCCAAAGCCCAGTTGAATTCGTCCAGTAGCGGCCAACGGAAATCCCGGACAGCGGTGGCGTAGTCGGTGCGGTGAGCGAGCAGAAAATCCCGAGCGGCCAGGAAGGGCTGGGTCATGGTGGCTGTCCTTAATTATTGTTGTGGGGACTGACCCCCCGGCTGGACCGAGAGGCTGGACCGAGTATAGGCACGCATAAATCAGAGCAGAACGCTCAAAAACACCGGTGCGTTGTGCAAAAAAGTCATGGGTATCGAGTCAGGCAGCAGTGAGATTGACGGTTAAGACATAAAAGTCCAAGATGGAATTATAAGTACAAAAGCATGCGATTCATCTCTTTCTCACTCTTGCCAAACCAACAACAACTTGCGAGAACCCGATCATGAAGAAACGCTTCTTCATCACCGCCCTGGCCTTGAGCCTGTTTGTATCCGGCCCCTTGGTCGCCGCCGAGAAAACCCTGCGCATCGGCATCGAGGCGGCTTACCCACCGTTTGCCTCCAAGACCGAGGAAGGCAAGATCGTCGGCTTCGACTACGACATCGGCAATGCGCTGTGCGCGCAGATGAAGGTCAAGTGTGTGTGGGTCGAAGGTGAGTTCGATGGCCTGATTCCTTCCCTCAAGGTGAAGAAAATCGACATGGCGCTGTCGTCCATGACCATCAACGAAGACCGCAAGAAGTCGGTGGATTTCACCCACAAGTATTACTTCACCTCATCGCGGCTGGTGATGAAGGAAGGCGCCGTGGTGGACGACCAGTACGCCAGCCTCAAGGGCAAGACCGTCGGCGTGCAGCGTGCGACCACCACGGATCGCTACGCCACCGAGGTGTTCGAGCCCAAGGGTATCAACGTCAAGCGCTACAGCAATAACGAAGAGATCTACATGGACCTGGCCGCCGGGCGACTGGATGCGATCTTCGCCGACACCATCCCCCTGAATGACTTCCTGCAGATGCCCCGTGGCAAGGGCTACGCGTTCGTCGGCCCGGAACTCAAGGACCCGAAATACGTGGGCGAGGGCGCCGGGATCGCGGTGCGCAAGGGCAATAGCGAGTTGGTCAGCCAGTTGAACACGGCTATCGACGGCATTCGCGCCAGTGGCGAATACCAGAAAATTTCGCAGCAGTACTTCAAGACCGACGTCTACGGCGACTGACGCCCAGGCGAACTCGATCAATGTGGGAGGGGGCTTGCCCCCGATAGCGGTCTTTCATTGCCAGATGTATTGGCTGATGCAGCGCCATCGGGGGCAAGCCCCCTCCCACATTTGATTTACAGTGTTCGATCAGGTTTTTAATTCTTTCAAATGCTTGTAGACCGTCGCCCGCCCCATGCCCAGCACATTGGCCACATAGTTCGACGCGCTCTTGCCTTTGAACGCCCCTTCGGCATGCAGGGCCAGCACCAGCTCACGCTTGTGGTCGCGGGTCAGCAAATTCAGGCTCAACTGCCGCTCACGCATCCAGGCATGCAAAAACGTGTTGATGCGCTCCTGCCAGTCATCGCGAAACAACGAGTCCGGCTGCGGGATCAGCTTGCTGGGCGACAGGAACAAGTCCAGCGCCGCCTTGGCGTTTTCAAACAGTGAAATATTCAGGTTGATGCACAGTACCGCCAGGCGTCGGCCTTGGTGGTCGTGCAGCACGGTGCTCAGGCTGCGGATTTTCTGGCCGTCCCAGTTGAGCTTTTCGTACGGGCCGATATTGACCTCGCTGACGTCGGCGTCGAGCATGTCCTCCAGCGCCGAGTCATCGCCGATGCTGCGCTTGGACAGGTTATTGGCGATGTAATCGACCTTTTGCGAGCGCAGGTCATGCAGCACCGCTTCGGCGTGGGGGAAGAACAGCGTGGCGATGGCGTCGGCCATCGCGCGGAAGTTCTGCATGACGGTGTCTTGTTCAGCGGTGTTCATCAATGGGGCTCCAGGCGGGCAGGGGAGAGCATACCAGCGTCGAGGCCGAACCGTGTCAGCGCCTCCGGCAGCGGTGCGCCGCGCACCAGTGCGGCACTGGCCTGGCCCATGGCCGGTGAGGTCTGGATGCCATAACCGCCTTGTGCCGCTACCCAGAACAGGCCTGGTACCACAGGGTCAAAACCCGCGAGCAGGTCACCGTCGTGCACAAAGCTGCGCAGGCCGGCCCAAGTGCGGGTCGGGCGGCGGATGGTCAGGGTGGTGGCTTCTTCGATCTGGTAGATGCCCATGGCGATGTCCAGTTCTTCGGGCTGGATATCCTGGGGCTCCACCGGGTCGGCGTTGGCCGGCGAGCCAAGGAACATGCCGGCGTCGGGTTTCATGTAGAAGGATTCGTCCAGCGCCACCAGCATCGGCCAGTGATGACTGTCGACGCCGTCGGGGCCGGCGAAGATGAACGCCGAGCGCCGCTTGGGCTGCAAGCCGATGGACGCGGCCCCGGCGAGCCCGCCGATGTGGTCGGCCCAGGCGCCGGCGGCGTTGATGATGACCGGCGCGGTGTAGGAGGCGTCTTGGGTTTGTACCTGCCAGATGCCGTCGCCGTCGCGGCTCAAGCCGAGTACGTGGCTGTCGGTATGCACCTCGCCACCGTTGCGGCGGATACCGCGCAGGTAGCCCTGGTGCAGAGCGTCGGTGTCGATGTCGCTGGCGGTGGGGTCATACAACGCGCCGTGGACTTTTTCGCGGCGCAGGATCGGCAACTTCGCGCAGGCCTGGTCGGCGCTGAGCAATTCAACCTGGTCCACGGTGGCCTTGGCGCTCTGGTATTGGCTGTTTAGCTCGGCTGCATCACCGATGAAGTCCACGGTTATTTCACCCCGTGTCGTGAGCAACGGGTGTTCGCAGAAACCTGGCGGCGGGTTGTCGAAAAACGCCCGGCTGGCCAGGGTCAGCGCCCGCACCTGCGGGGTGCCATAGGCGGCGGTAAACAGCGCCGCCGAACGCCCGGTGGAGTGATAGGCCGGGTGGCTTTCGCGCTCCAGCACGAGCACCTTGCCGTACTGCGACAACCAGAAGCCGGTGGAGGCGCCGGCGATACCGCCGCCAATGATGATGAAATCTGCGTGGTTCATAGCTGTCTCCAGAGGGCATTGGCCAGGGCGATGTCTTCCAGGCCCAGGCCGATGGAGCGGAAGAATACATGCCGGTCGTAGGTCGGAGGTTGCACCCATTCGCTGAGCAGTTCGGGCAAGTCCCCCACGATGGCGCGCGGGTCCCACCCGTGTTGTTCGGCGGCGATCAGCATGTCACCCGCCGTGCCTGGGGTGGTCTGGCGATAGTCGCAGAACACCTGCATCGCGTTGAGGCTGTGGGGCGGCACTTCATGGGCGCGGGGCGCATTGGTGCTGATCGAGGTGATCAGCGCCGGTTTGCTCAAGCGGGCGGGGTCGAGCACCGGTCCGGCCGACGAGGTACACAGCAGGATCACATCGGCGTCGTCCACCGCCGCCTCGCAGCTGTGGGCGATGACCACCCGTGGGTCCAGGTTTTTGAGGTGGGCGATAGCCTCGGCGCTGGCGTGGGCCAGGCTGGGGGAAAACAGGCTGATGTGCTGCCAGTCACGCAGTTGCTTGACGTAGTGCACATGCGCCTGCGCCACCTTGCCGCTGCCAATGATCGCCAGGCGCCTTGCCGATAAGGGCGCCAATGCCTCCACGGCCAGCGCTGTGGTTGCCGCAGTGCGGGCCGTGGTCAGTTCGGCGGCATCACACAGCAGCAGGGGTTGGCCGGTCTGCATCGACATCAACAAGGTCCACGCGGTCACCAACGGGCCTTGCTCACGCACGATATAGGGCGAGGTCTTGACCCCGTACACCCCATCCTCGGCCAGCACACCCAGGTAGTTGATAAAGTCACCAGCGGCACGCGGAAACTCCACCAGCTGCTGCGCCGGCTGCACGGCTTGCCCGGCCGCCAGGTCCTGGAACAGCTTGCGCAGGATCTGCGGCACATCGACTTGAGTGAGCAATTCGCGGGCCTGGGCCTGGTGGATCACATGGGGTGTGCTGGACATGGGGGGCTCCGCAAGTAAACTAATTTGTCCATTATGGACTTTTAGTTCTGCTGAGCAATATCCCACTGAAAAAAAATGGGTGCTTCACTTGCCCAGGTTCTGATTCATCAGGTTGTCCAGCACCGTTCCCCGGCTGGCAGCTTGCCACGCACGGAAGTTCTGGCAACCCTCCACATTCGCCTCGGCCAGGTTGCTGCGCGGGTCACAGATCATCGACCAGCGCTGTTGCAGCGACGGGTACTTGATGAAGTCAGCCCGCGTGGGCGGTTGGCAACCGAGCAGGGCAATCGCGGACATCACGGCTGCTGTGGTTTGAAAAACGGTGGAGGGGACGATGTTCCAATTCATGATGACCAACACTCTGCGCACAGAGCCCTTGAGATAGTGCTGCAACGGCCTGGAGGGTGGTGGCCGCAGGGGAATCCTACGGCGCGATTGGTTCCTCAGAAAGATCCACTTATTGCTGTTTTGGTCGGGCCATTAAGGCGCTGTGAACCTAAACCCGGCCGACAATTTCTCCTTCAGATAACCGACCAACATACTCACCGCCTTCGGCACATGGGGCGAATACGGCCGGATCAAATAGATCTCATCGGCAAACGCGCCCTTGAGCGTCCAGCCCTTGAGCACCTGCACCAGCTTGCCGCCGGCCAATGCGGCGTGGGCGCTGAAGTCGGGGAGCAGGGCGATGCCCAGGTGGTTGAGGGCGGCGTCACGCAGGGCTTCGCTGTTGTTGGTGGCGAAGCTGCCGGCGATGGGTACGGTCACGCGCTCGAGGTTTTTGCTAGCGCGCTCGAAGGTCCAGGCGGGTTGGTCGGCACCACGGGGGTAGAACAGGCAGTTATGGGCGCAGAGGTCATTGGGTTCGCGCGGTTCGCCGTGGCGTTGCAGGTATTCCCGGGTAGCCACCAGCACCGAGCCGGTGTCGCACAGCTTCCAGGCCACATGGGTTTCCGGCACCTGGAAGCCGTGGCGCACGGCCAGGTCGTAGCCTTCGGCGGCCAGTGAACTCAGGGCGTCGGACACGTCCAGTTGAATGCGCACCTGCGGGTACTGTTGCAGGAATTCCGACAGGTGCGGCACCAATTGCTGACGGGCGAACGCCACTGGCGCCGTCAGCCGCACCAGCCCGCGAATCTCGCCGACCGAGTCGCGTACCGATGAAAAACTGCGGGCGATTTGCGCATAGGCGCTGCGTACTTCACGGGTCAACGACAGCCCCGCATCGGTCAGCCTGACGCTGCGCGTGGTGCGGGTGACCAGCTGCGTGCCGGTGGCTTTTTCCAGGTCGGAAATACGCTGGCTCACCGCCGACTTGCTCACGCCCAGGCGTGCGGCAGCGGCGGTGTAGGTGCCTTGTTCCTCCAGCACCGACAGCCAGTGGATATGGGTCCACAGCCCTTCGATCTCGGATTTTTCCATGGGTGAATTGTTCGCTATGGTGGACAATCAGTTCTTGATTCTGCTCTGGTTTGGAACAAATCGAAAGCCTATCGTGGTCCCCAACGCTATCCACCTGGGATCCACTGCCATGACCACCACCATCGAGCACTACATCAACGACCAGCGCGTGTCCCGCGACGATCGCTATCAGGACGTCTACAACCCGGCCACCGGCGAAAAGACTGGCCGCGTCGCCCTGGCCAGCCGCCAGACCGTGTCCGAAGCCGTCGCTGCCGCCCAGGCCGCGTTCGCCGGTTGGGCCGACACGCCGCCGATCCGCCGCGCCCGCGTGCTGTTCGAATACCTGCACCTGCTGCGCGAACGCAAAGACGACCTGGCGCGCATCATCGTCGCCGAACACGGCAAGGTCTTCACCGACGCCCAGGGCGAAGTCGACCGTGGCATCGACATTTTGGAGTTCGCCTGCGGCATCCCCAACCTGCTCAAGGGCGAGCATTCCGACCAGGTGTCCCGTGGCATGGACAACTGGACGATGCGCCAACCGCTGGGCGTGGTGGCGGGCGTGACGCCGTTCAACTTCCCGGTGATGGTGCCGATGTGGATGTACCCGATCGCCATCGCGGCGGGCAACACCTTCATCCTCAAGCCAAGCCCCACCGACCCGAGTGCCTCGCTGTTCATGGCCGAACTGCTGCGTGAAGCCGGCCTGCCCAAAGGCGTGTTCAACGTGGTGCAGGGCGACAAGGAATCGGTGGACGCGCTGATCGAACACCCGGACGTCAAGGCCGTGAGCTTTGTCGGCTCCACGCCGATTGCCCAATACATCTACGAAACCGGTGCGCGCAACGGCAAGCGCGTGCAAGGCCTGGGCGGCGCGAAAAACCACATGGTGGTGATGCCCGACGCCGATATCGAAAAAACCGTCGATGCCTTGATGGGCGCCGCCTACGGCAGTGCCGGCGAGCGCTGCATGGCCATCTCCGTGGCGGTGCTGGTGGGTGACGTGGGTGACAAAGTCATCACTGCGCTGACCGAACGCGCCAAGCACCTGCGCATCACCGACGGCCGCGACCTCAAGGCCGAGATGGGTCCGATTGTGTCCCGCGCCGCCCTGGATCGCATCAGCGGCTACATCGAACAAGGTGTGCAGGCCGGCGCGCAGTTGCTGCTCGACGGGCGCGACTATGTACCGACCGAGGCCGGCCTGGAAAATGGCTTCTGGCTCGGCGCGACCCTGTTCGACCACGTCACCCAGGAAATGAGCATCTACCGCGAAGAAATCTTCGGCCCGGTACTGGCGTGCGTGCGTGTGAATGACTTTGCCGAGGCGATCAAGTTGGTCAACGACCATGAGTTTGGCAACGGCGTCAGTTGCTTTACCCGCGACGGCAACATCGCCCGCGAATTCGCACGGCGCATTGAAGTGGGCATGGTCGGCATCAACGTGCCGATCCCGGTGCCGATGGCCTGGCACGGCTTTGGCGGCTGGAAGAAAAGCCTGTTCGGCGACATGCATGCCTATGGCACCGAGGGCGTGCGCTTCTACACCAAGCAGAAGTCGATCATGCAGCGCTGGTCGGAAAGCATTGAGCAGGGCGCTGAGTTTGCGATGCCGGTGTCGAAGTAAGCGCCGCCCCGGCCCTCATTGAGTGATCCACACGCTGACGCACAACCCTTGTTGCGCCAGCGTGTCGCTGAATGCCAACTGCACGCGGCAACCGGTGCGTTCGCTGATCGCCTTGACGATCGACAGACCCAAGCCAGAACTGGCTTCCTCCGAGCCGAGGCTGCGATAGAAAGGGTCGAACACCCGTGGCTGTTCCTCCTCGGCGATGCCGGGGCCGGTGTCTTTGACTTGCAGCAGCACGCCACCTTCAATCCCCTTCACCGACAGATCGATACGCCCGCCTTGCGGGGTGTAGCGGATGGCGTTGTCCACCAGGTTCTTGACCAGGGTGAACAGGTCCAGTTCGTTGAACAGCACCTGCACGTCCTCGGTGCTTTCGACGCCGATATCGATCTGCTTGCGCTCGGCCAGGGGCAGTAAATCTTCCAGCACCTGTCGATAAAGGCCATGCACCGACAGCGGCGTTTGCACCCGCGTTGACGGCGCTTGCGCCGCCGCCAGCGCCAACAGTTGATCGATGAGTTTGCGCCCGCGCTCGATACCCCGGGACAGTGGCAAGAACCGCTCGCGGCTGACCGCTGGCAAGTCCGTCGCGGCCAGGCGTTCGGCTTGCAGCGACAGGGCGGTCATCGGTGAGCGCAGCTCATGGGCGGCGTCGGCGACAAAGCGGCGCTGGCTGTCCATGGACTGGCCGACGCGGGCCAGCAGGCGATTGATGGCGACCACGAACGGGCGCACTTCCGTGGGCAGATGCTGCTCGTCAATCGGGTGCAGTGCCTGTTCGTCGCGCTGGTCGATCTCGGCGGCCAGTACGCCGATGGGGCGAAACAGTTTGCGCACCAGGTCGCCCACCACCAGCAACAGCACGGGGAACAGGATCAGGAACGGTAGCAGACTGCGCCAGGCGCTCTCGCGGGCATCCTTGTCGCGGGCGTCCTGTTCCTGGGCCACGGCGATACGTTCGCCGTTTGAGGTGGTGTGCACCAGCACCCGAAAGGCTTCGCCGGCCACTTGCACCGTGGCGAGGCCATCGGCGAGCGTGGTGGGGAACGGCAGGGGCAACGCCTCGTCACTGCTGCCTGTCGCCTGGTTGCCATCGCCCAGGTGCTGGATGATCACCCGCGATTCTTCATCATCTCCGTCAATCGCCTTGCCCTGGGGGTAGTGCAGCGTCATCTGCTGGCGGTCGAACAGCATGGCCACCTGGCGCAAGGTGGCGTCCTGTTGTTCGTGGGCTTCGTCAAAGGCCGAGACAAACGCAAACACGCTGGCCAGCAACGCCACCAACAGAATCGCCAGGGACAACGTCACCGACAGGCGCAGCTGCACCGACTCGCTCAAACGTTTTTTGAAACCATCCATCCCATGCCCCTGACGTTCTTGATCACGTGACTGCCCAACTTGCGCCGCAAGGCGTGAATCAGGAACTCGATGGCGTTGCTTTCGACCTCATTGCCCCAGCCATACAGGCGGTCTTCCAATTCGCTGCGCGACAGGATTGCTCCCGGGCGGATCAGCAAGGCTTGCAACAGCGCAAATTCACGACTGGACAGGGCCACGCCACGCAGTTCCTCGGTGCTGGCTTCTTTGGAGAGCAGGTCCAGCGACACCACGCCGTTACCGAGCAACGACGACGCGCTGCCGCCCTTGCGGCGCAGTACGGCGCGCATGCGGGCGAGCAGTTCGGGCATGTCGAACGGCTTGAGCAGGTAGTCGTCGGCACCGCCATCGAGGCCGCGCAGGCGGTCATCGAGGCTGTCGCGGGCAGTGATGATCAGCAGCGGCACCGGGTTGTTGCGCGCACGGACGATATCCAGCACTTGCAGGCCGTCCTTGCCGGGCAGGCCGAGGTCCAACAGCACCAGGTCGTAGGGGTGGGTGTCGAGGGCGGCCAGGGCGGTGAGGCCGTTCTTGACCCAGTCGGCGGCGTAGCTCGCGTCGCTGAGGGCGTGCTGGATGGCATCGCCAATCATGGGGTCGTCTTCGACCAGCAGTATCCGCATATCCCTCTCCGAAAAAAACGCGGCGAGATCATCGCCGCGTCTGTATTGAAGCATCTGGGCAGACATTTGTCCGGCATCAGCCCTTCATCGTATCGAAGGCCTTGAGCAGGTCATCCATCGCAGCCTTGCAGTCGGCCTGGTTCGGGCTGCCTGCACGCAACGCCTCCAGTGCGCGGTCGATGGCTTTATCCAGCACATGCCAGTCACTGGCGGCGCGGGGCTTGATTCCGGCTTCAGCGGAGTCCCAGCTGGTTTCCAGGTCCTTGATGCGGGCTTTGGCCGCGGGCAGGTCGTTCTTGGCGACGAGGGCCGATACGTCCACCGCGATGTTGCGGAACTCGGACAGGTCGCCCAGTTTCGACGCCTGGTGTTGGCTGGCGGCGGCACTGGTGGTGTCCTTGGGCTTGTCGGCGGGTTTGGAGCAGCCGGTGGCGATGCCCAGCATGAAGATTGCTGAAACAATGGCGACGCGGCGGATCAGGTGTTGAACAGGGCGCATGAGGATTTCCTTGAGTGGGTTGTTCATGAGGTGATGGCTTTGCGGTTGCCGACGCTCAGTTGGGCCACGGCGACCAGCAGGACAATGACGCAGAGGAACAGCGCGCTGGTCCAACTGGCGCCCATGCCCAGGCCGCCGTAGGTCTTGGCTTGGGTGAGCAGGTCGCCGAGGGAGGCGCCAAACGGGCGGGTGAGGATGTAGGCGATCCAGAAGGTCAGCACACTGTTGACCCCCAGGCGCCAGGCCACCAGGGCCACGGCGATCAAACCGGCGAAGATCACCGCGCCGAGGGTGAAGCCCAGGCCCAGGGCTTCGGTGGCCAGGTCGCCGGCGGCGGTGCCGAGGGCAAAGGTGCAGAGCACCGTGGTCCAGTAGAACCCTTCACGCCGAGGGGTGACGATGTCGCGGATCGACAGGCTGCGTTCGGTACGGAACCAGACCATGAAGTTGAGGCCCAGCAGCACCGAGAAAATCGCCGTGCTGGTGTACAGGCTTACGTCGAGTTTGTCGGTAAGGATATCGGTGATCTGCGTGCCGACGATGCTCACCAGCACCACGGTCAGCCAGTAGATCCAAGGCGTGTAGGCCTTGGTGCGCATCTGGCAGAACAATGCCACCGCCAGTAGCGCGGCCATGCCGATACTGGTCCAGCCGGCGCCGAAGCCGGCGTCGACGGCGAGGTAGTCCGCGCCGGTTTCGCCCACGGTGGTGGACAGGATTTTGATCACCCAGAATGACAGCGTCACCTCGGGTACTTTGTTCAGCCAACGGGCTGCTGTGGCATTCATCGGGTTACCTCTCCTTGATGGCGCGGCGGTGGGCGTAGGGGAGAAGGTAAACCGCGAAACTTAGCTGGGACTGAGGGCCGCTGCTTTTTTACAGCACGTGGGCCAAACCCACCGTGGTGAGGTGCACCACGCTGCCTATGTTCGGCGCATGCAGGCCCGAACTACGCACCAGGATCGCTTGGCCGGGCACACCCTCATCCGGTTGCAAGGCCACGGTCAGGGTGCAGGTGTTGCCACCGAATTCGCGCTCGGTGACCACCCCACGGCAACCGGATGGGTCGGTGGTGCTCAGGTGCAGTTGCTCCGGGCGCAGCATGATGCGCGCAGCACCCTGATTGACCTGGCTGTCGACCGACACACGCCCCAACGCGCAATGGGCCCAGCCGCCCTCGATGTGCGCGGGCATGACCACGGCTTCGCCGAGAAACAACGCGGTCTGTTCGTCCACGGGGTACTGGTACAGGTCCATCGGATGCCCCGATTGCACCAGGCGGCCCTGGCGCATCACCGCCAACTGGTCGGCGAACGACAGCGCCTCACTTTGATCGTGGGTCACCAGAATAGTGGTGATGCCCGCATCGCTCAGCAGCCGCGCGACCATCTTGCGCATGGCCGAGCGCAGGCCGGTGTCCAGTGCCGAAAACGGTTCATCCAGCAGCATCAGCCGCGGCTGTTGCGCCAACGCCCGCGCCAGCGCCACCCGTTGCTGCTGGCCGCCGGACAGTTCGTGGGGCCAACGTTGGGCCATGTTGGCGTCCAGGGACACGCTGTCCATCAGCTCGGCGATGCGTTCGTGCCGCGTGGCGTGTCTGGCGGCAAGGCCAAAGCCGATATTGTCGGCCACGGTCATGTGCGGGAACAGCGCGCCGTCCTGCGGCACATAACCGATCTGGCGCTGGTGCGCGGGCACGGCGTGGGTGGTGTCCACCAGCACCTGGCCGTTGAGGGTCAGGCTGCCGCTGTCGGGGAACTCAAAGCCGGCGATCATCCGCAACAGGGTGGTCTTGCCCGAGCCGGACGGCCCGACGATCACCGTGCGGCTGCCGTTGGGCACTGCCAGGCTGACGTCGGCCAGGGCGTGCTGGGTGCCGAAGGTCTTGCAGAGAGCGTGGAGTTCGAGGGCGTTCATCGGCCTGCCGTGCGTTTGGATTGGTGGTAGAGGAGGCCGGTCAACGGCAGTGAGAGCAGGATCATGATCAACGCGTAAGGTGCTGCTGCGGCGTAGTCGATCTCGCTGGTCATCGCCCAGAAGCCGGTGGCCAGGGTGCGCGTGCCGTTGGGGGCGAGCAGCAGGGTGGCGGTCAGCTCGTTGGTGATCGCCAGGAACACCAGCGCCGCGCCCGCTGCGGCAGCCGGAGCCGCCAGGCGCATCGTAATCAGCCACAGGGCGCGGCCCGGCGAGCGGCCAAGGCTGCGCGCCATGTTTTCCAGCTCCACCGGCGCCTGGGCGATACCGGCGCGCAGGCTGACCAGCGCCCGTGGCAGGAACATCAGCAGGTAGGCGAGCAGCACGGTGATCGTGGTCTGGTAGATCGGCCGGGCGAAGTGGATAGTCACCGTGACCAGTGCCAACGCCACGACAATGCCGGGCAACGAACTGGTGATGTAGTTGCAGCTTTCCAGGATGCGTTGCAGGCGACCCGGCGCACGAATCGACAGCCAGGCTATCGGCACTGCTGCGCAGGTGGTCAACACCGCACCGGCAATACCCAACAGCACGGTTTGCTCCAGTGCCGGCAGCAACTCGCTGAACTGCCAGACCTCGCGGCCACCGGCGATCAGCCATTTGCCCAGGGTGACCAGCGGCACGCCGAGGGCCAAGGCACAGGTCGCGGCTTGCAAGCCGAGGGCGAGCAGGGTGGTTGCGGGGCTCAGCCGCACGATGCGTTGTTCGCGGGCACTGCCAGACCCGACCCGCGCATAACGCGCATGGCCGCGTGCCGAGGCTTCAACGGTGAGCATCGCCAGGCAACACAGGGCCAACACGGCCGCGAGCATATTCGCCGCCGGGCCGTTAAAGGTGGATTTGAACTGATCGAAAATCGCCGTGGTGAAGGTGTCGAAGCGGATCATCGCATACAGGCCATACTCGGCCAGCAGATGCAGGCCCACCAACAGCGCGCCGCCGCAGATCGCCAGGCGCAACTGCGGCAACACCACCCGCCAGAACACCGCCCAGGGCTTGAGGCCCAGGGATTCGGCCACGTCTTCAATTGCAGGGTCCAGCCGGCGCAGGGTCGCCGCCACCGGCAGGTACAGAAAGGGGAAATAGGCAATCACCGACACCAGCACGCCAGCGGGCAAGCCATGGATCGACGGCACCAGGCTGACCCACGCGTAACTGTGCACAAACGCCGGCACCGCCAGCGGCGCGACCGCCAGCAACGACCAGGCGCGGCGGCCGGGCAGGTCGGTACGCTCGGTCAACCAGGCGAGCGCGATGCCCAACACGATGCACAACGGCAAGGTGAACAGCACCAGCAGCACGGTGTTGGTCAGCAACTCGCCGACGCGCGGGCGCCAGATCAGCGCTTCGATCTGCGTCCAGCCGACTTGCCACGACACGCCGATTACAAACGCGATCGGCAACAGCGCCAACAACGAAACCAGCACCGACAAGCCGGTGACCCAGGTGCCCCCACGGCTTTTGAACAAGCCGTGGGGGCGTTTGCGTGGCGGCGAGTGGGCGATGCCGGGGATCGACGATTCAGGCAGCAATCAGAGCAGTCCGGCCTGAGTCATCAACTCGACGGCCTTCTTGCTGTTGAGCTTGGACGCGTCGACCTTGGGGGCATCCAGTTGCGCCAGCGGGGTCAGCTTGGGGTTGGATTGAGCGTTCTCGCCGACCGCGTATTCAAACGAGTTGCCGTCCTTGAGGATGGCCTGGCCGTCTTTGCCGGTGATCCACTTCAAGAAGGCCTGGGCCTGTTCTTGATGCTTGCTGGAGGCCAAGACACCGGCGCCGGAGATGCTCACAAACGCGCCCGGGTCCTGATGCTTGAAGTAGTGCAGTTGGGTATTTTTGCTGTTTTCGCCGGTCTTGGATTGATCGACGAAGCTGTAGTAGTGGTAGATCACGCCGCTGTCGACCTGGCCGGCGTTGACGGCCTTGAGTACGGCGCTGTTGCCCCGGTAGATGCTTGCGTTGGCCTTCATTGCCTTGAGCCAGTCGAGGGTCGCGGCTTCGCCCTTGAGTTCGAGCACGGCGGCGACGATGGCCTGGAAGTCGGCACCGGCCGGTGACGCGGCCCAGCGGCCTTTCCAGCTGGGCGAAGCCAGGTCCAGCAGGGATTTGGGCAGGTCGCCTTCTTTCAATTTGCTCGGGTTGTACACGAACACCGTGGAGCGCGCAGCAATGCCCACCCATTTGCCATGGGCCGGGCGGTAGGCGGCGTCCACCTGTTCACGCGTGGTCGGCGCGACCGGGGCGAACAGGCCCGCATTGTCCACCAGCACCATGGCCGGGGAGTTTTCAGTGAGGAACACATCTGCCGGCGAGGCCGCGCCTTCCTGCACGAGCTGGTTGCCCATCTCGGTGTCGTCGCCATTGCGGATGGTCACCGGAATCCCGGTTTCCTGGGTGAAGCCTTCGACCCACGCCTTGGTCAGGCTTTCATGCTGGGCGTTGTACACCACGATACCGACCGGCTCGCTGGCGGCATACACATGCCCGGCACTGACCAGGGCCGTGGCGAGCAGGGCTTGTTTGACGAACGAAGGAAGGCGAGTGGTCATGCGGTGAGCGCTCCGGGTTTTATGACTGCACGGGAAATCCGCGAGAGGTCGATTGAGAGTAGACCAATAGGAATCATTTGCATGTTGGGGCGCGGCGAATGTAGAGCTGGGAATGAGAAAAAAACGTCAAAAATACAGTTAACAAATGTGATGAGGGTGATCAGGCGTAGCAGGCCAAAAGCGGGAGGTGGTTTGGTTGTTTTTCAACATGAGGGTTGACGGCCAAGGTAATGCCGAATACTGTACATAAACACAGTGTTTAGCGCTGACCAACCAAACCCCGGCAACCTCAGCCATGCCAAACACTGTGTGCAAGTTAACGGATTAACTTGATGCACAGGCTCGTTTTACCGAGCCATTTTTATTGATAGAGAGGGAACTCATGTCCTACCCAGAAAGCAAACTCACCGGTCTGATCGGTTTCGCCCAGGCGGCAAAAGTGACAGGTGGCTGGTCCGGCCCTGTGGTCAGTATCACCACGCTCGATCAACTCAAGGCCAATATCGGCGACACCACCCCACGGGTACTGGTGATCAACAGTAATATCTCGGCGTCGAGCCTGACCAAAGTCAACATGGGCGCCAACAAGACACTGATTGGCTCGTTCCAGAACCGTACCCTGGAGAATATTCACCTGCGTGCAACGGCGCAGTCGCAGAACATCATTCTGCAGAATCTTATCTTCAAGCATTCGGCAAGTATCAAGGCCAATGACGATATCCAGGTCTACTTGAACTACGGCAGCAAGTATTGGATCGACCATTGCTCTTTCGTCGGGCACAGCTGGTCCACCACGGACGGTAGCGAAGATAAACTACTGTATATCGGGGAAAAGGCCGATTATGCCACCATCAGCAACTGCTTCTTTGGCAGTCATAAGTATGGTCTGATCTTCGGTCACCCGGCGGATGATAACAATGCCGCGTTCAATGGTTACCCGCACCTGACGCTGTGCCATAACCGCTTCGACAATATGGAAGTGCGTGCGCCTGGCTTGATGCGTTACGGTTATTTTCATGTGTACAACAACTACATCAATAACTTTCACCTCGGTTTTACCCTGGCACAAAATGCCAATATCCTTTCTGAAAGTAATTACTTTGGCGAAGGCAGCCAGAATAAAGGCATGTTGGATGACAAGGGCAACGGGACCTTCACCGACATCAACAGTGTGCCGCCAATCACTAATCAGAAGTCGCCCAAGGCGCAGTGGACGGCTTCATCCAACTATGGCTATACCTTGAAGACCGCCGCACAAGCCAAGGATTTTACCCAGAAGAATGCCGGCGCCCAGTCGGTTGCACTGGTCTTTGGTAGTTGATTAGCTAGCTTTCTACTTAGTGATCACTTAATGCGGGTGCCACTGTATTTATATCAAGGATATAAATACAGTGATGGCCTTTCTAATCTAAATAATTCTTCATGTTGCGACAGGCAGGCTTCCATGTTAAACCTTGTTTCGCACTTGCAGAGCCAACTATCCCTTGCTCTTTCAGTCACCATTAAGTTGCTGGCTGTCATGTGCTATTTAATCTTCGCTTGTCACTTAAGCGTCAGTAAAAGGACATCATCATGAAACATGCGAATCACACACCCACTCGCTGGACACGGGCCGATGCGCTGAAAGTTAATGAGAATGACCCGACGACGACACAGCCGTTAGTGAGTCCTGACTTTCCTGTCATGAGTGACACGGTCTTTATCTGGGACACCATGCCCTTGCGTGAACTGGATGGCACGGTGGTATCGGTCAATGGCTGGTCAGTGATCTTCACCCTGACGGCTGATCGTCGCCCCCATGATCCACAATTCATCAACGCCGATGGCCGTTACGACATCAAGCGCGACTGGGAAGACCGCCATGGTCATGCGCGTATCTGCTACTGGTACTCGCGCACCGGTAAGGACTGGATCTTCGGCGGTCGTGTCATGGCCGAAGGGGTTTCGCCGACCACGCGTGAATGGGCGGGCACACCGATCCTGCTGAATAACAACGGTGATATCGACCTGTATTACACCTGCGTCACACCGGGCGCCACCATTGCCAAAGTCAGGGGCCAGGTGGTCACCTCGGATACCGGCGTGACCCTGCGGGGCTTTGATCAGGTCAAATCGTTGTTTGATGCCGACGGTATCTATTACCAAACCGAAGCGCAGAATTCGACTTGGAACTTTCGCGATCCCAGCCCCTTTATCGATCCAAAAGATGGCAGGTTGTACATGGTGTTCGAAGGCAACGTTGCCGGCGAGCGCGGGACGCACGAAGTAGGCCTGAATGAAATAGGCCTGGTGCCGCCTGGGCATGAAGATGTCGGCGGTGCGCGTTATCAGGTCGGCTGCATCGGCATTGCGGTGGCCAAAGACCTCAACGGTGACGAGTGGGAGATTTTGCCACCGCTGGTGACCGCCGTTGGTGTGAACGACCAGACCGAACGGCCGCACTATGTGTTCCAGGACAACAAGTACTACCTGTTCACCATCAGTCACAAGTTCACCTACGCGGACGGCGTGACGGGCCCGGATGGTGTGTATGGTTTCGTCAGCGACCGGCTGTTCGGCCCTTACACACCGATGAACGCCTCCGGCCTGGTGCTCGGCAATCCGCCTTCGCAGCCCTTCCAGACATACTCCCACTGTGTAATGCCCAACGGCCTCGTGACATCGTTTATCGACAGTGTGCCCACCACTGGCGATGACTACCGTATCGGCGGCACCGAAGCGCCGACGGTCAGGATTGTGTTGAAGGGCGATCGTTCGTTTGTGCAGGAGGCTTATGACTATGGCTACATCCCGGCGATGCGCGATGTAGTGTTGAGCCAGTGACTGCCGTGCAGTCGTCAGCCTGATCATCTGGTGTAAACCGATGCAAAAGTGGGAGGGGGCTTGCCTCCTCCCACTTTTTTAACCGCAATCCAGTTCGGTGGCCGAAGCACTGTCGAGCAAGCTGGCGGTGTAGAGCAGGGTGTGTCAGTGCGAGCATGTTTAATTGATGAATAAATAAACTAATGGATGGTTTAATTGGTGATGGGAATTTCCTTCGGATGGTATTCGTCTTACAAACGCAGCCTACAGTATTATCGGTAGGACTTAGTTGCTGGTTTGCTGGCGGTTTTTTTTTATCGCGCAGGAACGCTCTACAGTGAGCGTTTAAGATGTGTGATACAAAATCATGA
Organism: Pseudomonas allii; assembly: GCF_055380095.1. Taxonomy (NCBI): domain Bacteria; kingdom Pseudomonadati; phylum Pseudomonadota; class Gammaproteobacteria; order Pseudomonadales; family Pseudomonadaceae; genus Pseudomonas; species Pseudomonas allii. The sequence goes on from NZ_AP039450.1 coordinate 2,393,152, forward strand.
GGTGTTTTGGCTTGACAAATTTATGTGCGGATAAATAATTTAATCGCTTGCTTTAAAAGGTGTGAAATCATTTTTTTATAAAAACAAGGATGAAAATGATGGATGCTCAAAATTCAGTAAAAAACAGATCAAATGAAAGGCTCTCTAAGAATGAGATTTATAGAGTGTGCGAGGCCGGTTACAACGAGGTGGCTAATGCAATTGTCCGGCATGCCGCGCTTAGGGAACTTGAAAAATTCGGCGAGATTATCTCTGCTCGTCCTCTGACGCATCAGGGTATGGCCTTGTTTTTTGGCACCCTTTGGGCTTTTTTTAAAGACGTGCCTGCGGGAATCGTTGCGTTGGCTGCACGTGTTACGGATGAATGGATCAAGGAGGATATGTGGAATGGCACAGCCAAGGCTGCGCATATTCTTTATGCTTCGGTTGATGAGTATGGTCTGCACCAGCATAGTAAACATATGCTGCCTACCCATCATCAGATGTTTAAACAACTGACGACTCATCTGGGGCTTTCCGATGCTGATCTGTTTAATCCGTCTAACGTACTCCCAGAGGGTACTGCGATGGGGAATAACACGCATAGGATGTACCGCTCCGAGTTTTTGGGCGAAGCGTTGGGTTTTCATTTGGCTTCGGAAATGACCTCGTCCAGAGAGTTTCAGTACTTTCTTGAAGGGTTTAAAAAATACGCCCGTGAGTATGGCTTGGTGGATGAGGAAGACCCGGTCTTGGCGTTCTTCGCTATCCACTGCGAAGTCGAACCCATGCACGTAGCGACCGGGCGGGAGATCGTAATTTCATACTTGGAGAAAAACCCAGGTATCGCTCCACAAGCCATGCGCGGTGCGATGGCATTCATGGACGGTTTTGAACATATGTTTTCGGCACTTAATCGTCGCCTTGCCGACCCGCAGAGTCTTTGAATTCTGGAGATTGTCTACATGTATAAGTCTTATGAGTGTCAGATCTGTCACTACGTTTATTCCGAGGCATTGGGTGAGCTTCTAGTCGACGTTGAGGCAGGAACAAGGTGGGGCGAGCTAGACGACAATTTTCAGTGTCCGCACTGTCGGGCAAAGAAAAAAATGTTCAGAGAGATTGTGAGGTAAATGCACGACTTTCTGAGTGCAATGCTATTTTCGACACCGCTTTCAATAAGCGTTGGACCGATAGCCTTGATCATTCTAAGGCAGTCCATCGTCTTTGGCTTTCGCAGTGCATTGCCCGCAGCCCTGGGGGCGGCAGTTGCCGACGCGGTATTTGCAGCTGTCGCCTTTACAGGCTTGAAGGTGGTCGAAGCATTTTGGGTCGCCAATCATCAGCTATTGACGTGGGGAGCGATTGCCTACCTCTTTTATCTTGGTGTTACCACATTCAATAACGCTGCTGGCACGATGCAGATAACGTGCTCCGCAGGATTTGTACCGGTCTTTTTACTGACGTTGACTAGCCCGTTCACCATTGCGGCGATTTCTTCCTATGCCATCGCCAGCGGCGCCCAGCTTCAGGGGCAGGGAATCTACTGGAATTTGCTGGGTGTTCTAGTGGGCTCGTTTCTCGGGCAAATGTTGTATGCAGCAGGGGGTGGGGGGATGAAGAAGCTGTTTGCTGAACGTTCAGGTTTTGGTGTGCTTAATCGAGCGAGCGGGGTTTGTCTGATTGGATTTGCGGGCTGGCAGATGGCTTGTGCTCTATCGCTATAGGCTTGCCCCCGATAGCATTGGGTCAGCTACAGGTAAGCTGACTCATCCACCGCCATCGGGGCAAGCCACCTCCCACATTAATCCTGCGTTCCTACCTCCGACCTGTGCGGGTACTCACATCCACCCACACCGCCAGCACCAGAATGCTGCCCTTCACGATCATCTGCCAGTAACTGTCCACATCCAGCATCGACATGCCGTTATCCAGGCTGGTAATCACCAGCGCCCCGAGCAACGCGCCATACACCGTGCCCGAGCCGCCGCGCATTGATGTGCCGCCAATAAAGCATGCTGCGATGGCATCCAATTCGCCCATGCTGCCCGCCGACGGCGAGCCGGCAGCCAGGCGTGCAGTGTTGACCAGACCGGCGAGCGCGCACATCACGCCCATGATGCCGAAGATCCACAGTTTCACCGCCTGCACGTTGATACCCGACAGGCGCGTGGCCTCCATATTGCTGCCCACCGCGTACACCCGGCGGCCGAACACGGTCTGGCTGGTGACGTAGCTGAATACGCCAAGCAGCACCAGCAACAGCAGCACCGGCACGGGGATACCGTCGTAGCTGTTGAGGGTGGTGACGAACCCGGCCAGCACCGCGCCGATCACCACCACGCGCAGCACATCACGCACCCATGAATGCGCGGCCAGGCCATGCAGTGCGCGGTTGCGCCGTTGTTTCCAGGTGAGGAACAGGGTCAGGGCAAACAGCAAGACGCCGAGGCCGATCCCCACCGAATGGGGCAAATACCCTTGGCCCACATACACCAAGGACGGCGACACCGGTGCAATGGTGGTGCCGCCCGTGATGCCCAGCAGAATCCCGCGAAACGCCAGCATCCCACCCAGCCCGACGATAAACGACGGGATGCGCAGGTAGGCGGTCATGTAGCCGTTGGCCAACCCGATCATCAAGCCGCACAGGGCAACCAGACTCAGATTCGCCAACAACGGTATGTGATAAACCACATCCAGAATCGCCGCCAACCCGCCCAGCAACCCCAGCAACGAGCCCACCGACAAATCGATCTCGCCGCTGATAATCACCAGCACCATGCCGCACGCCAGAATCCCGGTGATCGACATCTGCCGCAGCAGGTTGGACAGGTTGCGCGGCGTGAGGAAGCCACCCTCGGTCTGCCAACTGAAAAACAGCCAGATCACCGCCACGGCGATCACCAGGGCAAGCATTTTGTAGCGGGTAAACAGCTGTTTGAGCTGATTCATCTACGCGGTCTTCCGATCATTATTAGGGTGTTGGCTGAGCGCCGCGGCGAGCACCTGTTCCTGGGTGAGCCCGTCGTTGATGAAGTCGCCACGCAACTGGCCGTCGCCGATCACCAGCACGCGGTTGGACACGCCGAGCACTTCGGCCAGTTCCGAGGAGACCATGATGATCGACACCCCCTCGGCCGCCAGCGCGCCCATCAGTTTATAGATCTCATACTTGGCGCCCACGTCCACCCCGCGTGTGGGCTCATCGAGGATCAGCACGCGGGGCTTGGCCATGAGCATTTTCGCCAGCACCGCCTTTTGCTGGTTGCCGCCGGACAGGCTGGTGATCGGCAGGAACGGGCTGGCGGTCTTGAGGTGCAGGCGCGCAATCTGCTGGTCGATGCTGCCCAGTTCGGCTTCGGCGTCGATGCGCGTCAGGTGCGCGTAGGTGTCGAGCACCGCCAGGGTGATGTTCTGGCCGACGCCGAAGTCGGGGATGATGCCCTGGCGCTTGCGGTCCTCGGGCACCATGCACAGCCCGGCGCGGATCGATTTGAGCGGCGTGCGCGTGTCGATCAACTGGCCGTCCAGCCACACCTCGGCGCTGTAGCGGCCGGGGTAGGCGCCGAACAGCGCCGACACCAGTTCCGTGCGCCCGGCGCCGACCAGCCCGGCAATGCCGAGGATTTCCCCGCGCTTGAGCACAAAGGACACATCGTCCACGCGCTTGCGCCTGGGGTTGTCGACGTCATGGCAGGTGACGTTGCGCGCTTCGAAAATCACCTCGCCTACCGCATGGGGCTCGGTGGGGTAGAGGTTGCTCATCTCGCGGCCGACCATCTGGGTGATGATCTGCGCTATGTCCATGTCGGCCATGGCGGTGGTCGCGATGTGCTTGCCGTCGCGGATCACTGCAATGGTGTCGCACACCGCCGCCACTTCGTCGAGCTTGTGGGAGATGTACACGCAGGCCACGCCCTTGGCCTTGAGGCCGCGGATGATGTCCAGCAGCACCTCGATTTCCGAGCGGGTCAGGGCCGAAGAGGGTTCGTCGAGAATCAGCAGCCGCGCCTGTTTGTTCAGGGCCTTGGCGATTTCCACCAGCTGCTGGTAACCGCCACCGTACTGCGACACCGGCAGCGCCACGTTCATGTCCGGCACCTTGAGCTCGCGCATCAAAGCCTCGGCACGATGGAACATCGCCGGGTAGTTCATGCGCCCACCCGGCAGGGTCAGTTCATGGCCCATGAAGATGTTTTCGGCCACCGACAGGTCGGGCACCAAGGTCAGTTCCTGGTGGATGATCACGATGCCGGCGGCCTCGGTCTCGCTGATCGACTGGGCCTTGAGTGGCTGCCCGTCCCAGAGGATCTCGCCGTCCCAGGTGCCGTGGGGATAGACCGCCGACAGCACCTTCATCAAGGTGGATTTACCGGCCCCGTTCTCGCCGCACAGGCCGACGCATTCCCCCGGCCGCACCTTGATATCGATGCCGTCCAGCGCGTTGACCCCGCCAAAGCGTTTGACGATGCCGTTCATTTGCAGTAGGTAGTCGGCCATGGCGCTTACTGCCCGGCCATCTGCTCTTTGGTGTAGAACCCGTCTTTCTCCAACAGGTCGATATTGGCCTTGGTCAGCGGGGTCGGGGTGAGCAGGATGGTGTCGACCTGTTTGCTGCCATTGTCGTACTGCGAGCTGTAGGTGGGTTTCTCGTTACGTGCCAGTTGCACCGAGAGTTTGGCGGCTTCGGTGGCGATCAGCTTGAGCGGCTTGTACACGGTCATGGTCTGGGTGCCGTCGATCACCCGCTTGATGGCCGCGAGGTCGGCGTCCTGGCCGGAGATCGGCACCTTACCCGCCAGTTTCTGCGCGGCCAGGGCCTGGATCGCGCCGCCGGCGGTGGCGTCGTTGGAGGCGACGATGGCGTCGATCTTGTTGTTATTGCGGGTCAGGGCATTCTCCACGATGCTCAGGGCCTCGGTGGGGTTCCATTCCTTCACCCATTGCTGGCCAACCACCTTGATATCGCCCTTGTCGATGGCCGGTTGCAGCACCTTCATCTGGCCTTCGCGCAGCACCTTGGCGTTGTTGTCGGTGGGCGCGCCGCCGAGCAGGAAGTAGTTGCCCTTGGGCGCCGCTTGCAGCACGCCGCTGGCCTGCATTTCGCCGACTTTTTCGTTATCGAAGGAGATGTAGGCGTCGATGTCCGCATTTAGGATCAGGCGGTCATAGGACACCACCTTGATCCCGGCTTTCTTGGCTTCGGCGACGGCGTTGGTGAGCACGGTGGCGTTGAACGGCACGATGACGATCACATCGACGCCACGGGAGATCAGGTTTTCGATCTGCGAGATCTGTTTTTGCTCGTTGGCATCGGCCGATTGCACGAAGACCTTGGCGTCGAGTTTTTCTGCGGCGGCGATGAAGTAATCGCGGTCGCGGGACCAGCGTTCCAGGCGCAAGTCATCGATAGAGAAGCCGATCTTCGGGTGGGCCGAGTCGGCCAGCACCGGCAGGGCGAACAGGGCCAGGGCAGTGGCGATGAGGGTGCGTTTCATGGTTATGCGTCCTTTTATTGTTGTTGGAAGACTCTAGGCAAACACTGAACCTGTGGCGAGCGAGCTTGTTGTGGTGAGCATGCTTTTTTGTGGTGAACGGCAGCCACGACAAGCCCGCATGCCACACAGTCACCGGTAGATAAAGCGATTCACAATACCTTCCAGCATCTCCTGCCGACCACTCACCGCCTGCGGGTTCAGCTCATGGGTGAAGGCATGCTCGGCCAGCGACTCCAGGCTGAATTCCCCCGCCAGCACCGCCTGGCCCAGCGGCTGTTGCCAGCCGGCGTAACGCTGGTCCTTGAACTGCTGCAACCGGTCGTTTTCAACCATGGCCGCCGCCCGCTCCAGCGCCAGCGCCAACACATCCATCGCCGCCACATGCCCGTGGAACAGGTCCACGTCATCGAGGCTCTGGCGGCGCACCTTGGAATCGAAATTGTAGCCGCCATTCTTGAATCCCCCGGCCTTGAGGATTTCATAGGTGGCCAGGGTCATTTCCTCGACGCTGTTGGGAAACTGGTCGGTGTCCCAGCCGTTCTGCGGGTCGCCACGGTTGGCGTCGATGCTGCCGAAAATCCCCAGGGACACGGCAGTGGCGATCTCATGATGAAAACTGTGCCCGGCCAGGGTCGCGTGGTTGGCCTCGATGTTCACCTTGATCTCATGCTCCAGCCCGAACTCATGCAGGAAGCCAAACACCGTGGCGCTGTCGTAATCGTATTGGTGCTTGGTCGGCTCCTGGGGCTTGGGTTCGATCAGCAGGTCGCCGGTGAAGCCGATCTTGTGCTTGTGCTCCACCACCATGCGCATAAAGCGCCCGAGCTGTTCGCGCTCGCGCTTGAGGTCGGTGTTGAGCAAGGTTTCATAGCCTTCACGACCACCCCACAGCACATAGTTGGCGCCCTTGAGCCGCAGCGTCGCGTTCATCGCACTGAACACCTGGGCGGCGGCGTAGGCAAACACCTCCGGGTCCGGGTTGCTCGCGGCGCCGGCGGCAAAGCGCGGGTTGCTGAAGCAGTTGGCGGTGCCCCACAGCAGCTGGATGCCGGTCTGTTCCTGATGCTGTTCCAGGTGGTCAACCATCTGCGCAAAGTGGTGGCGGTATTCCTTGAGCGAGCTGCCTTCGGGGGCGACGTCGGTGTCGTGAAAGCTGTAGTAGTCGATGCCCAGCTTGGAGAAAAACTCGAAGGCCGCGTCCGCCTTGCCGATGGCCAGTTCCATCGGGTCGCCACTGCGCTGCCATGGCCGCTTGAACGTGCCCACGCCAAACATATCCGCCCCTGACCACACGAAGGTGTGCCAATAGCAGGCCGCCATGCGCAGGTGCTCGCGCATCGGTTTGCCGAGGATGATTTTGTTGGCGTCGTAATGGCGAAAGGCGAGGGGTGAGTCGCTGCTGGGGCCTTCGAAGCGAACCTTCTCGACACCGGGGAAGTACGGCATGGCGTTTTCCTTATTGTTCTTAGCGGTGTCTGGATACTAGCAACGGCACCTGGCCTGCTGATTATGAAAATCACCAACGGACAGTGCGATTTTGCGCGGCAGGGGCTAGGCTGTTGCGACCGGCCCCAGGACAACAACAATGAAAACCCTACCGCCTGTACACCGCATCGCCTTGCTGTTCAACGGCAGCAAAATCTACGACCGTGGCATCATCGCCGGCATCGGCAATTACCTGAGCAGCACCCGCGCGTCCTGGGACTTGTTCCTCGAAGAGGACTTCCTGTGCCGCCTCAAAGGCATTGAGCGCTGGCAGGGCGACGGCATCATCGCCGACTTCGATGACCCGCTGATCGGCGAGGCGCTGGCCGGCAGCAAAGTGCCGGTGGTGGCGGTGGGCGGATCCTATGAAGATGCACGCGCCTACCCCAAGGGCATCCCCTATGTGGCCACCGACAACGCGGCCTTGATGAAACTGGCCTACGAACATCTGATCGAGGCCGGTGTGACGCGGTTCGCCTGTTTCAGCCTGCCCGAAGCCCAGGCCAATCGCTGGGCCCAGGAGCGCGAAAAGGCCTTCAAGCGCTTGCTGCAACGCGATGGCTTGCCGGTGCAGATCTATCGCGGCCTGGGCACCAGCGCGCCGCTGTGGGACAGCGCGGTGGAGCAGCAGATCGCCTGGCTGCAAAGCCTGCCCAAGCCCATCGGGATCATTGCGGTCACCGACGCCCGCGCCCGGCAACTGCTGCAAGCCTGTCTCACCGCCGGCATCGCGGTGCCGGAAGAGGTGGCGCTGATCGGTATCGACAATGACCCACTGACCCGCACCCTCACACGCGTGCCGTTGAGCTCGGTGATCCAGGGCACCGAAACCATGGGCCGCACCGCCGCCGCGCTGTTGCACCAGATGCTGCACGGCAAGCCTTGCACGGGCACGCAGGTGCTGGTGCCGCCGGATGCGATCAACGTGCAGGCCTCGAGCCTGCACCAACCCTTGGGCAACCCTTATGTGATGCAGGCGTTGCTGTTTATCCGTCAGTACGCCTGCCAGGGCATCAAGACCGCCCAGGTGGCGGCTTATGTCGGGGTGTCGCGTTCATCGCTGGAGTCGCACTTTCGCAAGGCGCGCGGGTGCAGCGTGCACGATGAGATCCTGCGTTTCAAACTCGCCAGCGCCGCCAAGGGCTTGCAGGGCAACCACCTGGCGATCGCCGATATCGCCCAGCAGTGCGGCTTCAAGTCGGCGCAGTACCTGCACACTGTGTTCCGTCGCGAGTTCGGCTGCACGCCACGGGAATACCAGCACAGCCATTAGAAACTTTGCAGGCATCGCCCATTCGCCGCTGGACTTGCACCGTACAGACTAGGGAGAATGGTTTTTTGTGGCGTAAATGGAAGCTCCCATGACCGACAGTGCCCAGCGTGCCGCCAGCGACATCGACCTTATGACCGAAGTGGCCATGCTTTATTACCTCGACAACATCACCCAGGAAGCCATTGCCAAGCGCTTCGACCTGTCGCGGGTCAAGGTCAGCCGCTTGCTCAAGCGCGCCCGTGATGAAGGGGTGGTGGAGGTGCGGGTGTTGCAGCATCCGGCCCTGAACACGGAGTTGGAGCAGGCGCTGGTCGAGCGCTTCCAGTTGGACCGCGCCTTGATCGCGGTCGACCACGGCGACCCCGACACCCAGCGCTCGGCCGTGGCCAGCCTGGTCGCCAACTACCTGAACAAGACCCTCAGCGACGGCATGATCGTCGCCGTCGGCATGGGCCGCAACGTGGGCGCCGTGGCCGAGAACGTGTTCCTGCCGGTGACGCGCAACTGCACCTTTGTGTGCGCCATCGGCGGCTCGCTCAAGGCCGGCGAATACATGAACCCCGACCATATCTGCCGGCGCCTGGCCCTGCGTTTCGGCGCCGAGAGCGAAACCCTGTACGCCCCGGCCCTGGTGGCCAACTCGGAACTGCGCAGTGTGCTGATCAACAACGACACCGTGCGCTCCACCCTCGACCGTGCGCGCCGCGCCGATATCGCCTTGATCGGCATCGGCGACATGAGCGAGAACAGCAACATGGTGCGCATGGGCTGGTTCTCACCCCAGGAAATCGCCCAGGCCCGGGTGTCCGGTACGGTCGGGGACATGATGGGCTACGACTTTATCGACATCCACGGCCAACCGGCGGTCAACGCTATGCAGGGCCGGGTGATCGGCCTGTCGGTACAGGAACTGGTGCGCATTCCCGACGTGGTGGCGATTGCCAGCGAAAACACCAAGGCGGCGGCCACTCTTGGTGCGTTGCGCTCCGGGGTGATCAACACCCTGGCGACGACCGTGTCGAATGCCTACACGATCCTCGCTCTGGATGATGCAACGCGTCGCTAGGTGACATCTTGTATGTGGTGAGCCCGCTCACCACAGAAAGCCCGCTCACAACTACCCGACCAACCGCGCCTCAACCGATTCGGCCAGGTTGGTCAGGATCAGGCAGCACGACACCGCGCCCGCATCCAATACCCCCAGGGAGCGTTCCCCCAGGCGGCTGGCACGGCCGATCTTGGCCACCAGGTCGCGGGTGGAATCGCGGCCCTGGGAGGCGGCGCTTTTCATCCGGTGCAACGCTTCGCGGAACGTCGCGCCGCTGGCCTGGGCCTGTTCAAACGCTTCCACCGCCGGGATCAACGTATCCATCAGGCACTTGTCACCCACACCCGCATCGCTGATGTCCTGCAGTGAAGTCAGGCCGCCACGCAGCAGCCTGGCGAAGGTCGCCCCGTCGATGCTGTCGTGGCCGCGCACTTCGTCGGCCATGCCGATAAACAGGCTGCCGTAAAGCGGACCCATGGAGCCGCCGATGCCTTCCATCAACGCCAGGGTCAGTTCGTCCAGCGCCTCGGCCAGGGACAGTTCGCGGCCCTCCAGGGTCTTGCCGCAGCGCGAGAACCCCTTGGCCATGTTGATGCCGTGGTCGCCGTCGCCGATGGCGCCGTCCACTTCACTGAGGTATTCGCGGTTGGCGACGATGATCGACACCAGGTTGGTGACAATGGCGCTGCCGGTGTTGCTCGGGAAATGTTCGCGCATGCTTCACTCCGACTGGGTCATGCCGATGGAGCGGCAAGGTTGGTCGATCAGGCGGCTCAGCTCGGCGTCTAGGCCGAGCAGGGTCAGGGTCACGCCCATCATTTCCAGGGACGTGAAGTAGTTGCCCACGTAACAACGATGAATGCGCAGGCCCTTGGCGCGCAGTTGGCGCTCGACCTCGGCGTAGAAAATATAAAGCTCCATCACCGGCGTGGCGCCCAGGCCCGAGACCAGCACCACCACGCTCTGGTCCTGGGTGAAGTCACGGTCGGCCAGGATCGGCGCGAGCATGCGTTCGGCCATGGCAGCGGCGGACTCCACCGGCACCACTTCGATACCCGGTTCGCCGTGGTGGCCGATGCCCAGTTCCATCAGGCCGTCGGCAATCTGGAAGTTGGGTTTGCCCACCGCCGGAATGGTGCAGGGCGTGAGCCCCACGCCGATGGAGCGGCAATGGTCCACGGCCTTCTGCGCCACGCGGATCACGCCGTTGAGGTCGTAGCCCTGGGCGGCGGCGGCACCGCCGATCTTCCACATGAAAATCTCGCCGGCCACGCCGCGTCGCTTGGCGATATCCGCAGGCGGGGCGGAGGCCACGTCGTCGTTGGCGACCACGGTGCGGATGTTCATGGCTTTGCTGGCGGCCATTTTCATCGCCAGCTTCACGTTCATGTTGTCGCCGGCGTAGTTGCCATACAGGCATGCCACGCCCGCGCCCTGGTCGGCGGCACGGAACGCGTCGAAGAAGCTCTTGGCGGTGGGCGAAGAGAAGATCTCGCCCACCGCCACCGCATCCACCAGCCCCGGGCCGACATAGCCGAGAAACGCCGGCTCATGCCCCGAACCGCCGCCGGTGACGATGCCCACCTGGCCGGCCGGTGAGAGGGTGCGCTTGCCGATGACCCGCGGATTGCTCTCGTACTGCACCAGTTCCGGGTGCGCCAGGAGGATGCCCGCGAGCATGTCCTCGACCACCAGGTCCGGATCATTGATGACTCGATTCATAGAGGGGTTCCTTGTTCTTATTCGTCTGGAATCGGCTTACTGAATGCTGTAGCCGCCGTCGATCACCACGTTTTCGCCGGTGATCATCTTGGCCGCGTCGCTGACCAGGTAGAGCACCAGGCCGGCGATTTCTTCCGGCTGGGCGAAGCGCCCCACCGGGATCTGCAATTTGGCGCGTTCGCCCAGCTCGCCCGCCCAGGCTTTCTTGCCCAGGGCGGTTTCGACGATGGTTGGCGACACGGCGTTGACGTTGATGCCGTGGGGCGCCCATTCCATGGCCAGCACCTTGGTCATGCCGACCACGGCGGCCTTGCTCGCGCAGTAGGCCACATGACGGTCCAGGCCGATGACGGCGGCCTGGGAGGCAAGGTTGACGATACGCCCGCCGCCTTGTTCGATCATGTAGCGGGCGCAGGCCTGCGCCATGAAGAAGCTGGCCTTGAGGTTGATATCCAGGGTGGTGTCCCAGGCGTTTTCATCCACGGCCAGGGCCTTGTCGAGCAGGGCGACCCCCGCGCTGTTGACCAGGTAATCGATGCGCCCGAGCCCGGCAGCGGCCTGATCCACGGCGGCCTGCAGCGAATCAAGCTGGCGCAGGTCGGCCACCAGCCCCACATGACCCGCGCCGAGGCTGGCAGCCATGTCGACCACCGCCGGGTCACGGTCCAGCAACGCCACCCGGGCGCCGCGCTCCACCAGCAACTGGGCACAGGCCAGGCCGATACCGGCGGCGCCCCCGGTGATCACGGCGCAACGGCCGCTGAGGTCGAACGCCTGGTTCCAGAAATTGGACATTGCACACACTCCACTTAGCGTTTTTTCTTGCGCCAGACATCGATCAGCACCGCAAGCACGATGATCAACCCCTTGGCCACTTGTTGGTAATACGACGACACCCCGAGCAGGTTCAAGCCGTTGTTGATCACGCCAATCAGCAGCGCGCCAAACAACGTGCCGACAATGCTGCCGGTGCCACCCGACAGGCTGGTGCCACCGATCACCACCGCCGCAATCGCATCCAGCTCATAAGACACCCCGGCCTGGGGCAGCGCCGAGGTGGTGCGCGCCGCCAGCACCACGCCGGCCAGGCCCGCGAGCAGGCCGGAGATCACATACACCGAGAACGTGACCTTGCGTACACCGATGCCGGAGGTGCGCGCGCTTTTTTCATTGCCGCCCACGGCGTACACGTAGCGCCCGTAGGTGGTGTAGCGCAGCACCATCCAGAAGATCAGCGCGACCACCGCAAAGATAATGATCGGCACGCCAATGGGGCCGAGCTTGCCGATGCCCATGGCGAGGAAGCTGTCCGGCAGGTCGGTGACCGGGCTGCCGTCGTTGAGAATAAAGGTCATGCCCCGCGCCACGCTGAGCATGCCGAGGGTGGCGACAAAGGGCGGGATGCTCAGGTTGGCCACCATGAAACCGTTGACCACGCCGAGCATGGCCCCGGCAAACATCCCCGCACTCACCGCCGCCAGCAGGCCATAGCCCTGGGTGGCGACCAACGCGCTGCACAAACCGGCAAAGGCCAGGATCGAGCCCACCGACAGGTCAATGCCCTTGGTGAGGATCACGTAGGTCATGCCCACGGCCAGGATGCCGTTGATGGAGGTCTGGCGCAGGATGTCCATCCAGTTGCGCCAGGTCATGAAGTATTCGCTGGAAAACGCCATCACCAGGCACAGCAGGATAAACACCAGCGGCAGGCCGAAGCGGTCGAGGGACAAGCGCAGGCGGTTGCGCGGCGGGGCAGTGACGGGTGCGGCGAGGACTTTACTGTTCATGAGGCAAGACTCAACAAGGCTTCCTGGGAAAGGGCGGTATCGCTGCTGACGGTCACCAGGCGGCCGCCCTTGAACACCGCGATGCGATCACTCAGGTGCAGCAATTCCGGCGCCTCGGACGAGACCACAATGGCCGCACCGCCGGCGCGCACGAACTCGTCGAGCAGGTGATAGATCTCCTGCTTGGCGCCTTCGTCGATGCCGCGCGTGGGCTCATCGCACAGCAGGCAGATCGGCTGGGTCGACAGGCATTTGGCGAGCACCACTTTCTGCTGGTTGCCGCCGCTCATGGACTCCACCGGCAGGTCCAGGGACGAGATCTTGATCTGCAGGCGCTTGACCATGCTCTGCGCCAGGGCCTGTTCCTTGCGCGCATTGATCACCGACCAGCTCGACAATTGCTTGTAGGCCGACAGCGCGATGTTGGCGAGGATGCTGGCGCTGAGCACCAGGCCGCTGTCCTTGCGGTCTTCGGTGACCAGGGACATGCCGGCGCGGATGGTCGCCGCCGGTGTGCCGACGGGCAGCGGCTGGCCTTGCAGGGTGGCACTGCCGGCGTCCGGCAGGGTCAGGCCGTACAGGCAGTTGAGGAATTCGCTGCGGCCCGAACCCATCAGCCCATAGATGCCGAGGATTTCGCCCTGGCGCAGTTGCAGGCTGATGTCCTGGAACTCGCCGTCGCGGCTCAGGCCACTGACATCCAGGCACGTGGTGGCGGCGCATTCGCGGCCGACTTTATGGTCGATGCGCTGCAGCTCCTGGCCGACGATGCCGCGCACCAGGTGGGCACGGTCGATATCGGCCATGCGCCCGCTCTCCACAAAGGCGCCGTCGCGGAAGATGCTGTAGTCATCGGCAATCTGCGCCAGTTCACTCAGGCGGTGCGACACATAGATGATCCCGGCGCCACGCGCGGTCAGGCGGCGGATCGCCTTGAACAGGGTTTGCGCTTCGTGTTCGCCGATGGCCGAGGTGGGTTCGTCCATGATCATCACCTGGCAGTCATGGCTGAACGCCTTGGCGATCTCCACCAGCTGGATCTGCGCCACGCTCAGGCGATGCATGGGGCTGGTGGCGTCCACATCGAACTCCAGGCTTTGCAGCAGTTCGCGGGTGCGTCGGTTCAGTTCCTTGCTGTCGACGATACAACCGGCGCGGCGCGGTTCGCGGCCCAGCCAGATATTTTCGGCGACGGTCATGTAGGGGATGGGTTCCAGCTCCTGGGTGATCATCGCCACCCCGGCGGCGAGCGCCGCGCTGGGGCGGTCGAACTGCACCGGCTGGCCGTTGAGCAGGATGCTGCCGGCGTCACGCTGGGTGATGCCCATCAAGATGCTGAGGAAGGTGGATTTGCCGGCGCCATTGCCGCCGCACAGTGCGTGCACGCTGCCGGCCCGCAGGGCCAGGCGCCCGTCGCGCAGGGCAGGGACCCCGGCGTAGGCCTTGGAAACTTGTTCAGCCTGGAGCAGTAATGGCGGGGCCATCGGTGTGTCCTCTTGCTGATTTTCTTATTAGGTAGGCTTAAGCAACAGCCTGATCATATGATCGGATAGTGATCATATGTTTAAACTGGTCGAGTTGGTTTTGTCAATGGCTTGGCGCAGCAATCGCCTGAGGTTTTAGGGTTTTAACGGCTTGTTGCCTTGAAATAAGCCTTGACAGCAGCAGGTGTGTCGTCCGCTAATGATTGTGCATAATTTCAGTGAGTGATCATTTGATCGGTCTGATGGAGAAACAGTAATGGGTGCACAAACGACGTTTTCGGTGGCCATCGGATGCGACGAGGCGGGCTTTGAACTCAAGGAAATGCTCAAGCGCTTTATCGAAGGCCTGGGGTATGGGGTCGAGGACTTTGGCTGCCATTCGTCCAGCCCGGTGCTGTACCCGGACATCGCAGCGGCCGTAGCCACGGCGGTGGGGGCGGGTGAGCAGCGCCTGGGTGTGCTGATCTGTGGCACCGGCATCGGCATGGCGATTTCCGCCAACAAGATCAAGGGTGTGCGGGCGGCCCAGGCCCATGACACCTATTCGGCCGAGCGCGCACGCAAGAGCAACGATGCGCAGATCCTGTCCATCGGTGCACGGGTGATCGGGCCCGAGCTGGCCAAGAGCATCGTCAAAGTGTTCCTGGAGTCGGAGTTCGAAGCGGAGCGCTCCGGGAAGAAAGTCGAGCGCATCACTGCGCTCGAACAGGCGAACAGGGCGTTGCCGTCAGACGACTGAGCCGCTTCAGAACAGCGCCTTGACCTGCAGGCCCAGCACCAGGGCGTTGTCGATGTTGTCACCGGAAAACGCCCCCGGCTCGATGATGTATTGCACATCCGGGCGCAGGGTCAGCCAGGGGGTGGCCTGGTAGCCGTAGCTGAGTTCGATCAGTTGTTCGGCGTTGTTCAGGTTGGGGTACTCGGTCCCGGCCTTGAAGGCGGCCAGTTCCTGTGCCTCGCGGCTGCGCGGGTTGGGCACGGCGCGGCCATAGCCCAGCGCGACGGTGTCCCGCGGCCGGCCTTCGAACGGTTTGTACAGCACCACGCCCGCGCCATACCACTTGCTGAACGGCGAGGCCGCTTCGCTGGCGGCAGAATACTGGCCGAAGGCGTGCAAAACACGACCGCTGGATGAATCCGAAGCCCAAACCGCCTGGTCGATCAGCAGGTAGTGACCGCCGCGACCGCTGACTTCCTTGTTGCTGCCGATGCGTTTCACGTCGGAGCTGTCGTAGTAATAACCCAGCTTGTATTCACCCGGCAGGCTGCCGGCGTGTTTGTAGATCAATTCGATGGGCACCACGGTGCCGGTGGTGTGCTTGGGGTCCAGGCGCCAGGCGCGGCTGGAGTTGCCGTTGCTTTGCGGGTCGACGTTGAACGCGGCTACGCGCAGTTGCCAAGACGGCGAGAAGTCATATTTAACCCGCGCACCCAGGCGTGCATTCGGGTAGTTGGTCCAGCCGCTGCCGCCGGACATGTTCAGCGGGTGCCCGCAGAACCCGGCGTTCATGAAGTTGCACAAAATCCCGCTGTTGAGGCCGCCGAGGTCATTGCCCATGGCCATGTAGCCGAGCTTAACGTTCAGCGCCGGGGTGAACAGCGTGCGCTCGTAGCTCAGCTCGGTGAGGCGGGTGTAGAGGCCGCCGAAGTTTTCCTGGATAGGCAGGCGGTTGCCCACCAGGTCCTCGGACGCACTGTTGCCGCGCCGGTCATTGATCGTGAGCTGGATGCGATCGCCATTGGTGAGGCCGTAGAGCTTGCCCAGGTCGAACTGCACGCCGAGCTTGAGGTTCTGCGAGTAGCGCGCCGAGCGGTGCTGGCCGCCATGGGCGTTGTAGGCGGTTTCGCCACTGTAGTCGCCGCTGAAGCGGATGCCCTGCGCGTCGAGTTCACGGCGTAGGCCGCCCCAATCGCCGGTCAGGGTGGTGTCATCGGCTTGCACGGGCAGGGCGGCACCCAGGGCGAGGCCCAGCAACAGGCGCCCAAGGGGAATATGAGAAGTGGAGGTCATGCGGGTTTTTCCAGGCACAAGGCGCGGCGCCGGGGAGGCGCCGCGCGAACAGGGGGTTATGGCAGGGCGTAGGCGATCACGTAGTCGCCACGGTCGGTGGACTGGCGTGCGCCACCGGCGGTGACGACGATGTACTGCTTGCCTGTTTTCGGCGACACGTAGGTCATCGGGCCGCCTTGGCTGCCGACGGGCAGGCGGGCTTTCCAGATTTCCTCACCGTTGCCGCTGTTGAAGGCGCGCAGGTAGAAGTCCTGGGTGCCGGCGATGAAGATCAGGCCGCCCTGGGTCGACAGGGTGCCGCCGAGGGTCGGCAGGCCGATCTTGATCGGCAGGTGCATGCGGATGCCCAGCGGGCCGGTGTCTTCCACGGTGCCGACTGGCACTTGCCAGGCGACTTTCTGGGTCTTCATGTCGATGGCGGTCAGGGTGCCGAATGGCGGCGCCTGGCACGGAATGCCGGCCACCGACAGGAAGCGGTTTTTGTTCACCGCATACGGCGTGCCCTTGAGCGGTACGGCGCCCATGCCGGTGTTCAGCGCTTCGCCACCGGACGCGGCCTGGGCCTTGTTCTGCGACGGCACCATCTGGATCCACAGGCCCAGGCGCATGTCGTTGACGAAGATAAAACCGTGCACCGGGTCGGTGGAAATGCTGCCCCAGTTCATGCCGCCCAAGGAGCCCGGGAAGCTCAGCGATTTATCGGTGCCCGGCGCGGTGTACAGGCCGTCGTAGCGCATGCCCTTGAAGTCGATGCGGCACAGCAATTGGTCAAACGGTGTGGCGCCCCACATGTCCGATTCGGTCAGGGTCTGTGCGCCGATCTGTGGCATGCCGACCGATTTTGGCTGGGTCGCCGAGTAGGGTTCGTTGGGGATGTTGGCGGCCTTGACCGGGACTTCCTTCACCTCGGTCAGCGGTTTGCCGGTGGCACGGTCGAGCACGTAGATCTGCCCGGCCTTGGTGCCGATCACCACCGCAGGCACGGCCTTGTCGCTGCCCGGCGGGGTGAAGTCGATCAGGCTCGGCTGCATCGGCAGGTCGAAGTCCCACAGGTCATTGTGGACGGTCTGGTACACCCATTTTTCCGCGCCGGTGGAGGCGTCCAGCGCCAGTACCGACGCGCCGTATTTGTGATTCAGTTGCGTACGCTCGACACCGTAGATGTCGGTGGACGAACTGCCCATCGGCAGGAAGACCGTGTTCATCAGCGGGTCATAGGACATCGGCGCCCAGCTGTTCGGCGTGCTGCGCACGTAGGTGCTGCCGTCGGCCGGGGCTTTTTTGTCTTGCGGGTTGCCGGGGTCGAACGCCCAGCGCATCTGGCCGGTGATCACGTCGAAGCCACGGATTACGCCGCCGGGCATGTCGGTCTGCACGTTGTCGGCCACGCGGCCGCCGACCACCACGGTGGTGCCGGCGATCAACGGCGCCGAGGACAGTTGGTAGTAGCTGTCCGGCACGTTACCCAGGCCGGCTTTCAAATCCACCTGGCCGTGGGTGCCGAAGTCTTCGCAGAACTGGCCGGTGTCGGCGTCCACGGCGATCAGGCGTGCATCGATGGTGTTGGTCAGCAAGCGACGCTGGCACTGCGCACCGGCAGGCACGCTGGCGGCGATGATCGGCGAGCTGTTCGGTTGGGTCGGCTGGGCAATCGGCGCGGTCGCATCGAAGTAGGCCATGCCACGGCAACGCTGCCACACCGCCGATTTGGCGTTGACCTCGTTCTTCCACAGCTCTTTGCCGGTGTCGGCGTCGAGGGCGATCAGGTTGTTGTGCGGCGTGCAGATGAACACTTTGTTGCCGATCTGCAGCGGGGTCAGTTGGTCTTCGGCACCGTTGCCATCGCTGATGGCGACGTCGCCGGTGTGGTAGGTCCAGGCCACTTTGAGCTTGTTGATGTTGTCGCGATTGATCTGGTCCAGCGCAGCGAAGCGGCTGCCGCCTTCGGTGTTGCCGTAGTGCGCCCAGTCTTTCTGGGCGTCGGCCGCAGCCACCGGCGTGATGCCTGGGCCGTTGCCGGTGGGTGCCACGCTTGGGTGAGCGACAAACATATTGCCCGCCGCCACGGCCACGCCCACCGCCATTACCGCCGCCACGCCATAGGCGCCGCGAGCAGGCCGGTTGACCAGCAGCGGGTACACCAGCGCTACCACCATGCCGATCACCGCGAACATGAACACGCGGGAGAACAGCGGCCAGAACACCAGCCCCACATCCGCCACCGCCCAGAGAGCCGTGCCGACCAGGAAGGCCGCGAACAGCCACGCGCCCGCCGGCTTGCGTCGGGCAATCAGCAGGCCGGACACGGCCATGGCCGCACCGCCGATCAGGAAGTACCAGGAACCTCCCAGGCTCACCAGTTTGCCGCCGCCAATGGCCAGCGCGAGGCCGAGCAGGGCGATGATCACGCCCAGGCCCAGCAGTAAGATTCTAGAGACGCCAGTGGCGCGCGATGC
This sequence comes from Pseudomonas allii, assembly GCF_055380095.1. Taxonomy (NCBI): domain Bacteria; kingdom Pseudomonadati; phylum Pseudomonadota; class Gammaproteobacteria; order Pseudomonadales; family Pseudomonadaceae; genus Pseudomonas; species Pseudomonas allii. The sequence continues at coordinate 2,411,898 of NZ_AP039450.1, forward strand.
TCGTTTCATGTCGACAGCACTCGAATGTGAGAGGGCAAAGACGCGATTTTAGCAAGATAAGTAACCAGTTAGTACATTGTGCGTGGTAATAGACTCTTACGGGGATGGTGATGATCGCGCACAACAAAAAGCCGCTTGCCCGGTGTCAGCGGCAAGCGGCTCTTGTCAGCGATCAACGAAACGCCGGCACGACCTGCTCGATAAACAACGCCAGCGACTTCTTCTTCTCGGCATGGGACAGGCTGTTGTCGCACCAGAAGCTGAACTCATCCACGCCCAGTTCCTGATAGTACTGGATGCGCGGGATGATTTGTGCGGCGGTGCCGATCATTGCGGTCTTGTGCAGGCTCTCCAGTTCGAACTCGGGGCGGCCGGCGAACTTCTCTTCCGGGCTGGGCTCCAGGAAGCCGTTGACCGGCACGCTCTTGTTGCCAAACCAGGCATCGAAGGTGCGATAGAACCGGGAGATGGCCTTGGCCCCGATTTTCCAGCCGTCCGGATCGTCCTCGGCGTGCACGTGGGTGTGGCGCAGCACCATCAGTTGCGGGCGCGGTACGCCTGGGTTGTTGTCCAGGGCAGCCTGGAATTTGTTCTTCAGGTCGAGGACTTCTTCGTCGCCCTTCATCAGCGGCGTGACCATCACGTTGCAACCGTTGGCCACGGCGAAGTTGTGGGAGTCCGGGTCGCGGGCGGCGATCCACATCGGCGGGTTGGGCTGCTGGATCGGCTTGGGCACGCTGGTGGAGGTGGGGAATTTCCAGATGTCGCCGTCATGGGCGTAGTCGCCCTGCCACAGCGCGCGCACCACCGGCACCATCTCGCGCAGGGCCTGGCCGCCGGAGGAGGCGGGCATGCCGCCGGCCATGCGGTCGAATTCCACCTGGTAGGCGCCACGGGCCAGGCCGACTTCCATGCGCCCGTTGCTGATTACATCCAGCAGCGCACATTCACCAGCCACCCGCAGCGGGTGCCAGAACGGCGCGATGATGGTGCCGGCGCCGAGGTGGATGGTGGTGGTCTTGGCTGCGAGGTAAGCCAGCAGCGGCATCGGGCTTGGCGAGATGGTGTATTCCATGGCGTGGTGTTCGCCAATCCACACGGTGCTGAAGCCACCGGCCTCGGCCATCAGGGTCAACTCGGTCAGGTCTTCGAACAACTGGCGGTGGCTGACGCTTTCGTCCCAACGTTCCATGTGTACGAACAGGGAAAACTTCATGACGCTTACCTCGGATCTATTGTGATCGGCCTGTCGACTGCAGGCCCTTAAGTGCTCTCGCCAATCTGAAGCATGCCAGTGATGACGGCTGTTCGGCGGATTGATTGTTGGTATACCATAATACGGAATATCCGCAAAACATTTCTCTCCAACGGTCACACCCTCACCTCACAAGGAAGGCGAGCCTGATGAACATAAAACAAAAATTGATCCTGGCCTTTGCAGTGATCGCCAGCCTGCCGGTGATTCTGGTGGCTGTGCTGATCATCCTCAATGTGCGCCACGCGGCGCGGGACGGCTTTGTCGACAGCAGCGGGCGCGAGATCCGCCAGGTCGACAATGCCATGCAGCTGTTTTTCGAAGGCATCAGCCAGAACGTCGGCTACCTGGCGGCGCACCCGCAATTGCAGGGCATCCATGGCGACCTCAAGCGTTACCTGGCCAGCGACGCCGCGCAACTCGCTCCTGGCGAGCGTGACCAGCAACTGTTCGCGCTGTTCGAAGGGCTGGCCAAGAGTCATTCGGCCTACACCTATTTGTCGCTGGGCACCGAAGACGGCGGCTATGTGTTCTGGCCCGGCGATCCCAAGCTTGCCAGCTACGACCCGCGCACCCGCCCGTGGTACAAGGCGGCCATGGAAGAGCCGGGCAAGACCCGGCGTACCGAGGCCTATTACTGGGCGGCCGACGACGTGGTGCTGGTCAGTACGGTGCAAAGCTTCAACGACCGCCAGGGCAAGGGCAGCGGGGTGGTCAACATCGACGTGTCGCTCAAGCAGCTCACCGATCTGGTCAAGCAGATCAAGCTGGGGGAGAGCGGTTACCTGATGTTGATGGAGGCCAACAACACAGTGTTGGTGGACCCGAATGACCCGTCCCACAACTTCAAGAAACTCGGCGAGTTGGGCGAGGGTTATCGCCAGTTGAGCGAGGCCGGCGAAGGCCTGGTGCAGGTCGAGTTGGCGGGGGAGCGCTACATGGCGCTGGTGTGGCCGTCCAAGGCGTTGGGCTGGCGTTTTGTCGGCGTGGTGCGTGAAAGCGAGGTGATGGTCGGTGCGGCCCGCCTGACCTGGCTGATCGCCGCCATTGCTGTGGTGTGTGGTGTGCTGTTTGCCATGGCGGGCGCGTGGTTTGCCGGATTGATCGTCAAGCCGATTCGCGGCGTGGCCAGCGGCCTGGAAGGTATCGCCCAGGGCGAAGGTGACCTGACCGCACGCCTGACGGTGAGCGGCCGCGATGAAACGGCGCAACTGGCCGGCTGGTTCAACCAGTTCCTGGAAGCGATCCGTACGCTGATCCAACGCATAGGCCAGGCCGCCGGGCAGATCCATACCAGCTCCGGCAGTGCCACTGAGGTCTCGGCGGAAATGGCCGATGTCGCCGAGCGCCAGCGTGAAGCGGTGGACATGGTGTCCACGGCCTTCCATGAAATGGTCGCCACTTCCAACGAAGTCGCGCGCTCCTGCAGCCAGGCCGCCGACTCGGCCGACAACGGCCAGCGCCAGGCCCACACCGGGCAGCAGCAGATCGATGCGGCGGTGAGCAGTGTCGGGCGCTTGAGCGAAGAGATCGGCCACTCTGCCCAGGCCATGGAGCAGTTGGAAAAAGACAGCAACGATATCCAGTCGATCCTCGGCACCATCCGCTCCATCGCCGAGCAGACCAACCTGCTGGCCCTCAACGCCGCCATCGAAGCCGCCCGCGCCGGTGAGCAGGGCCGTGGTTTCGCTGTGGTGGCGGACGAGGTACGTGCCCTGGCCAAGCGCACGGCGGATTCCACCGGCGAGATCGACGGGCTGCTGGGCAACCTGGCGCGGCGCACGCACCAGATGGGCAAGCAGATGCACGCGAGCCTGGAGGTGTCCCAGGAAACTGTGGTGTCGATTAATGAGGCGCGGGCCAGCTTTGGGTTGATCCGTGAATCGGTGGACGTGATCCGCGACATGAACACCCAGATCGCCACCGCCGCTGAAGAGCAGCACCAGGTGGCCGAAGACATCAATCGGCACATCAGCCAGATTCACGGGGATGCGCAGTTGGTGGCGAGCCTGGCTGACTCCACGCGCCAGGATGCGCAGCAGTTGACGACGTTGTCGCAGACGTTGAACCAGTTGGTCAGCCGCTTCCGCACCTGAATTTTGTAGGAGCGAGCTTGCTCGCTCCTACAGAAAGTGCAGTCAGGCCGGCATGGGCAGGGCGCCCATCTTGCCATGGCAATACACCAGTGGCCCGGCGTTCTGCCGGGGTACGATCAGGTTCTTCACCGCGCCGACCATGATTGCGTGGTCACCGCCTTCATATTCGCGCCACAACTCGCACTCGATCACCGCTGTGGCATTCGCCAGGATCGGGTTGCCCAACTCACTCAAGGTCCATTCGATGCCCTGGGCCTTGTCCTTGCCCTTGCGCGCAAAGGCGTAGGCTTCGGTCTGCTGCCCACCGGAGAGCATGTGGATGGCGAAGCGTTTGTTCTTGATTAACACCGGGTACGAGTCGGAGCTGTAGTTGGGGCAAAACAGCACCAGGGCCGGGTCCATCGACAGCGAGCTGAAGGCACTGGCGGTCAGCCCGACGATCTGGCCCTCGTCATCCAGCGTGGTGATCACGGTGACCCCGGACGGAAACGAACCCATCACTTGTTTGTAGATGGCGGCATCGATCATGGGAAGGTCCTCAGACAGTGTGGCGGTTTTTATGGATTTGTAGGTCTGATGGTATACCGTAATACGATGCGTGCAAGATCTTTTTCAGCCACCCGATGAACGCATGCCTTTGGTCATATCACCAATAAATACGGGGTTTTCAGCGAGAAAAAGCCATAAGCCATGTGGCACAATTGCGGATCAGATACGTGCCAGGACTACGGATCAGTCTTGTGAAAATGTTGGAATACCATAATATGGTGTTCATCTGAGGGGCGCCATGAAGCGCCCCCGGTTTGGCGTCAAACAACTATAAGATCAGACCAACGCGAGTTCATTTCCATGCCCCAGATGTCCCGGCAAGACCCCCTGATCGAGCATCACACGGTCGATTACGTCCCTCTCGCAGAGCGCCACGGAAAGGCCCGCGACCTGTTCACCTTATGGTTCAGCACCAACATTGCACCGCTGCCCATTGTCACCGGCGCCATGGTGGCCCAGGTGTTCCATCTCAACCTGGTGTGGGGGCTGCTGGCGATTGCCCTCGGGCATCTGCTCGGCGGCATCGTGATTGCCCTCGCATCCGCCCAGGGCCCGCGCATGGGGATCCCGCAGATGGTGCAGAGCCGGGGCCAGTTCGGCCGCTATGGCGCGCTGTTGATCGTGTTCTTTGCCGCGCTGATCTACATCGGCTTCTTCATTTCCAACATCGTGCTGGCCGGCAAGTCCATCGTCGGCATCGTGCCGTCGGTGCCGGTTCCGGCGAGCATCCTGATCGGTGCGCTCAGCGCCACCGCCATCGGCGTGATCGGCTACCGCTTTATCCATAGCCTCAACCGCATCGGCACCTGGGTGATGGGCAGCGCGCTGCTGGCCGGTTTCATCTACATCTTCGCCCATGACCTGCCGGCGGACTTCCTCACCCGTGGCGGCTTCAATGCCGCTGGCTGGTTGGCCACGGTGTCGCTCGGTGTTATCTGGCAGATCAGTTTTTCGCCCTACACCAGCGACTATTCGCGCTACCTGCCGGCGGATATCGGCATTACCCGGCCGTTCATCGCGACCTACCTGGGCGCGACCCTCGGCACCATGTTGTCCTTCGCCTTCGGCCTGGTGGCGTCACTGGCCACGCCTGAAGGCACCGAAGCCATGGTTGCAGTCAAGCAGGCTACAGGCTGGCTCGGCCCGATCCTGATGGTGCTGTTCCTGCTCAACATCATCAGCCACAACGCCTTGAATCTGTATGGCGCGGTGCTGTCGATCATCACCTCGATCCAGACCTTCGCCAGCCAGTGGACGCCGAGCATCAAGGTGCGCGTGGTGCTGTCCGGCGTGATTCTTGCCGGCTGCTGCGTGGTTGCGCTGGGCGCGTCGGCGGACTTCATCTCGCAGTTCATCGGCCTGATCCTCGCGCTGCTGTTGGTGCTGGTGCCGTGGGCGTCGATCAACCTGATCGACTTCTACATCATCAAGCGCGGGGTGTACGACATTGCCTCGATCTTCCAGGCGGACGGAGGTGTTTATGGGCGCTTCAATCTGCACGCAATCGTGGCGTATTTCATCGGCATCCTCATGCAACTGCCGTTTGCCAATACGTCGCTTTACGTTGGGCCGTGGGCCAACCTGGTGGACGGCGCAGACCTGTCGTGGCTGGTGGGGTTGGTGGTGACGTGTCCGTTGTATTACTGCTTGGCGACGCGCAGTCATACAGCAAACAAGGTACCTGCGCGGCTGAAATACGTGGATTAAGGAAGCCGTTGGGATTTAATTAGTGGCTCAATGATATTAATCTCGCTCTCTTTCGAATGTCTTAAGGAAGAGAGCGATGCAGTTTTTTGAGCGCGGTAATGAGCCGCCACCTAGGTTCTTTAATGGGAAAAGTGCGAGTGATGCACGGCGCAGATTGGTACATTTTTTCAAGCTGGATTCGGTAGAGCGTGCACAAACGCGGCTTTACGATCATGCGCTGGGACTTAAAGACGGCAGTGTATTTGACGGCCTCGGGCGTTTGTTCCGGGGTAAGTGTGCGTTCTGCGAAACCCAGGACTCAACCCTTCCTTATCGTTTTCGACCGCAAGCTTCTGCCACCCCAGAGGGCATTAACGGTCATCTTTATTACACCTGGCTCGCCAACGCCTGGGAGAACATCTATCCGATTTGTCTGCGATGCGTACCACATCAGCCGGAGTATTTTCCTGTGGCTGGTAAGCGCGCTCCGTTGCCGACAATTAAGCAGTTGGAAGAGTATGCCGTGGAAGGCCAGGGGTTATGGCGTCACTATCCAATCGGAGAGGTTGGCCTTTTACTTGACCCGTGTCGCAATGAGCGCTTTTACAATCATTTCTTCGTATCAGTTTATGGAACGCTCATTGATACCAGCGCCCGTGGCGGGTTGACCATCGAGCATTTCAAACTCAATCGCGAAGACTTGGTCAGTGAACGCAACATGGCCTTACGCAAATATCGACTCGCGTTGCTGACGCAAGGTGTCCACGAGCTACGGCACAGTAAGGCCAGTTCTCATCCGTTGTTTGACTTCGCCAACATGGAATTCGGAGGCTTATGGTATTTGCAGTGTCGCCAGATTGTCGGGTATTTATCAAAAGCCCTTCGTCGGGAGTTGCCGCTCTCGCGATCGCAGATGGGAAATACGTTCAGGGCTTTATTCCGCCACGAACGTTTTGATGCTTATCGAGCCCGGTTATTAAACTGGATAGAGGAAAGAGATTTCGGGCGTCTTTCGGGGGGTGGGAAATCGAAGCCAGCCCATCGCGAGGTAGGTCCAACGCCAGCTAACTCTCACCGTGCGGTATACCCTTCGTTACGCTCTATCGAGCTGACCCATTTCAAGGCGATTGATCATCTGAAATTGCAATTGGTACAGCAGCCGCCCGAGTCGATATTGAGCAGTGATCCGGTGCTACCGGCCATGCTTATTCTGGGTGAAAACGCCACAGGGAAAAGCTCCATCCTCGAGGCGACCGCGCTAGCACTATCTGATTTGAAGACCCGTAAATCGGCTTTGCCGAATCTTGGCGAGTTGGTACTCAACCCGAGTTATTTGGGTGTGCCAGAGCAGCTGCCTATGGCGCGCGCGAAAATTTGTCTAGGGTTTGACGAAGGACTGGACACGGTACTTGAAACTGACGGGTCGACCTGGACATCAGGCGTTCGTCATTTGCACCCGCCGGTGTTTGCATACGGAGCTTTTCGTCAATATCAGAAAAACAGCGCGCCTTATAAGCCCGGCCCCGGCATTTCCAATCTTTTTGATTCCGCGCGACCATTACCTGATCCCGAGTCCTGGTTACTTGGCCTTGACGAGAAACAGGACTTTCATATCGTTGCCCGCGCTTTACGCGTCATTATGGCCGTCGATGGTGAGCATGATGTAATTGCGAAATCTGCAGATCACACACGTTGTCTGATCGTTACGCAGCACGGCGGCGTTGAAACAACCACACCCCTGAGCCATGCTTCGTCCGGCTATCGCTCTGTGCTGGCAATGGTCTGCGACATCATGCGCAGGCTGATGGATCGCAGCACTAATCCCCAATACCAGAGCCTGGAAAACGCTCGCGCCATTGTACTGATCGACGAGGTGGAGGCGCACCTGCATCCGCGCTGGAAAATCCAGATTATGAGTGCCTTGCGCAAGGCCTTACCTAAGGTCACCTTCATTGCCACAAGCCATGATCCGCTGTGTGTGCGAGGCATGCACAACGGTGAAGTTGTCGTGATGCATCGCACGGCTAGCGCGATGAACAAGGACGGCGGCAAGCAACTCGCACAGGTCGAGCAATTGCTGGATCTTCCCGACATCACCCAGCTGACTATTGAACAGCTTCTGACTTCGGACTTTTTCAGTCTGGCCTCTACCGATCAGCCACTGATGAATCTGAAACTCGCCCAACTGGCAGACCTGTTAAGCGCGAGCAATAATAACGGTCAGTTGGATCCTGAAGAAAGGCAAGTAGTTGATCTCTTCAAGCAGGAGATCAGTGACGTACTACCAGTGGGGTCTACCGAGGGCCAGCGATTGGTTCAAGAGGCGGTTGCTGAGTTTCTCCAGAAGCGAATCGCGGCGTCGAGGAAGGACCTGCAGGAATTTGAAGCTGCCGCGAAACGTAAGATCCTCGCTGTGCTGGAGGGCTTCTGACCGATGCGCTATGTGGATCGTTCCAAGTTTGAAACTCCGCAGGTAATGAAGGCCGTCCCAGGCCTGCGTGCACCCGCCGACGACGAGTTGGTGAAGGTGGCGGCCTACATCAAGAAAAAGGCAAAGCTCCGGGCCAAGGCAGAGTCGAAAAGAGCCCAAGCGAAGGCGGATGGCAAACGCGCTCCCAATGTAACAGTCACGCTGGAATCGCCTTTCAAACTATACAAGCACGATAGCGTCAGGGCCCGGCTCATCGAAATGTTCCACCGCAAATGCGCCTACTGCGAAAGCTTTTACTACGCGACCTCCGCAATGGAGGTCGAGCACTACCGACCCAAGGAGGCCGTGTTCGGCGATGCAGTGCACCAGGGTTATTGGTGGCTGGGCGTGAGCTGGGATAACCTCCTGCCGAGTTGTATCTACTGTAATCAGCGCAGAACCCAGATCCTCCCCAAAGGTGCTATCGGGCATGTAGGATTATTGGAGGATGCAGGGCGCTTTACACATGAGCGCTCGGTAACAACGGGTAAAGGCACTCATTTTCCCGTGCTGGGACCAAGGGTCACGGACTCTACTGGCGACTATTCGAAGGAGTTGCCACTGTTGTTGAACCCCTGCAAGGACAATCCACAAGACCATCTTGGGTATTGCCTCGAATCCGTTAATACCATTGCACTGATGCTGGCACGACCGGGCGTAGGGGTTATCCCGCCTAACATGGGACTGGACCCGAAAACTCTGGAGGATTTCAAAGACGAACTGGCCCGAACCCTCAAGTTCAACCTCGACTTGAGAGGCTCGGTGTCAATACTGATCTATGGCCTGAACCGCTTGGGACTGGTTCAGGAGAGGACCCGCGTGCTGCGTCAGTTGATGTTCCTTGAGCTCCAGGTTGTAGAGCTAACCGAGTACATCAACAAGTTGGAACTCCGTCCACCGGGTTCGAAATACGCGGCGGAGGACAAAGTGATAGCTCAAGGCTTGGAACAACTGCGCGACCGCACGGTGCAACAAATGAAGTCCATGGCTAAACCCCAGGCGCCATATTCCATGATGGTCCGGGCCTACCTCGAAGACTTCGCCGCCCGCCTGGCGTAAAGGCCGTGTTGTGAACGGGAGGCCTCAGTAAAACTGGCCGCCACAACCCGACGTTGTGGCGGCCCAAGGGGTGACTCAGTGCGCGCCGGCGGCCTTGTTCAGATCGCTTTCAGCCCATTCGGTATACACACACGCATCCGCCGTGGCCCAGCGCACCCGCACCGGGTCGCCGGCCTTGAGCGGCATGCCGGCGGCGGACAGTGCCTTGACTGTCATCGAGGTGCCACCGAGGGTTTTTACGCTGCAGGTCTGGCTTTCGCCGAGGAACAATACCTCGCCGACGATGGCGGACACTTCGTTCCAACCGGCTGCCAAGGGTTCAAGGTCAGCCTGCTCTACGCTCAGCGCCAGGGCCTTTTCCGGGCGCACCATCAGCAGCACATCCTGTTCGCTGCGTAGCCCGCTGGTCAGGCGGATCGACAGCGATTGCCCTTCGAACGACGCCGCCCCATTGCCCTGGGCCTTGAGCTTGAGGAAGTTGGAGTTGCCGAGGAAAGACGCGACAAACGCATTCGGCGGGTTCTGGTACAGGTCGAAACCGCTGCCCAGGCCGACGATCTTGCCGTGGCTGAAAATCGCAATGCGCTGGGACAAACGCATGGCTTCTTCCTGGTCGTGGGTCACGTAGACGATGGTGATGCCCAGGCGCCGGTGCAGCTGGCGCAGTTCGTCTTGCAGGTCCTCACGCAGCTTTTTGTCGAGGGCGCCGAGGGGTTCGTCCATCAGCAGGATGCGCGGTTCGTACACCAGCGCTCGGGCGATGGCCACGCGTTGCTGCTGGCCGCCGGAGAGTTGCGAAGGGCGGCGGTGGGCGAACGGTTCCAGTTGCACCAGCTTGAGCATGGCGTCGACACGCTTTTCACGCTCGGCGCTGGCCAGTTTGCGGATCGCCAGGGGGAAGGCGATGTTGTCGCGCACCGATAAATGCGGGAACAGCGAGTAGCGCTGGAACACCATGCCGATGTCACGCTTGTGCGGCGGCACGTTGACCAGGGATTGGCCGCCCACCAGGATCTCGCCGCTGCTGGGGGTTTCAAACCCGGCGAGCATCGACAGGGTGGTGCTTTTGCCCGAGCCGCTGGAACCGAGGAAGGTGAGGAATTCGCCGTCCTGGATGTCCAGCGAGATGTTGTCCACGGCGGCGAATTCGCCGTAGTACTTGTTCAGGTTGCGCAGGCTGACCAGGGGTTGGCCAGGTTTGCGAGTGGGGTCTTTGATCACGGCACTCATGGGTTAATCCTCGGCGTTCAAGCGCGGGTTTCAGTGCGTCGACGGGCGACGGCGGCAATCACCATGACCAGCACCGACAGGCCGATCAGCAGCGTCGACGCGACGGCGATCACCGGCGTCAGGTCCTGGCGCAGGGTGGTCCACATTTTCACGGGTAGGGTTTGCAGGGTCGGGCTGGCCATCATCACGCTGAGCACCACTTCGTCCCAGGAAACCAGGAAGGCAAACAGTGCACCGGCGACCATGCCGGGGCGGATCGCCGGAAAGGTTACCTTGAACACCGCTTGCAAGCGCGACGCGCCGCAGATCACCGCGGCATCTTCAATCGACTGGTCGAACAGCTTCAGCGAGTTGATGATCGAGATGATGGTGAACGGCAAGGCGACGATCACATGGCTGACCACAAACGCGAACATCGTGCCGGTGTAGCCGAGCTTGAGAAACAGCGCGTACACCGCCACGGCGATGATCACCAGCGGCACGATCATTGGCAGGGTGAACAGGCCGTAGAGCAACTCACGGCCGGGGAAGCGCCCGCGCACCAGGGCAAACGCGGTGGGCAGGCCCAGGGCAACGGCGAATACGGTGGTCAGCATCGCCACCTTGAGACTGGCCATGGCGGCGTTCATCCAGTCGGCATTGGAGAAGAACTGGCCGTACCATTTCAGGGTCCAGCCCGGTGGCGGGAACACCAGCCATTGGGACGAGCCGAACGACAGCAACACGATAAACACGATCGGCAACAGCAGGAACAAGCCGATCAGCCCGGTGGTGGTATAGAGGCCCAAGCGCATCCTGCGGCTCATGGCATTGGGGGTCAGGAGCATGACGGCTTACCTCGCGTTGCTGGCGCCAACCGGGGATTCCGGCTGGAGCTTCAGGTAGAAGTAGAACAGCACCAGCGTGATGAAGATCAGCAGCGCCGCGCCGGCACTGGCCAGGCCCCAATTGAGGAACGATTGCACCTGCTGGATGATGAACTCGGGCAGCATCATGTTCTGCGCACCGCCGAGCAACGCCGGGGTGACGTAGTAACCCAGGGACATCACGAACACCATCAAGCCACCGGAAAACAGCCCCGGCCGGCACAGCGGCAGGAACACCCGGAAGAAGTTGGTCCAGGGGCTCGCGCCGCAGATCGAGCCGGCCTGCAGGATCATCGGGTCGATGGCCTGCATGGTCGCCTGCAACGGCAGCACGATGAACGGAATCATGATGTAGCTCATGCCGATCACCACGCCGGTGAGGTTGTGCACCATCTCCAACGGCTGATCGATGATGCCCATGGCCATCAGCGCCTTGTTGATTACGCCGGAGGCCTGCAACAGCACCAGCCAGGAATAGGTGCGGGCAAGCAGGCTGGTCCACATCGACAGCAGTACGATACTCAGGATCCAACGGCCCCAGCCACGCGGCACCAGGGTGATCGCCCAGGCCAGCGGGAAGCCCAGCAACAGACTGAACAGCGTCACCAGGCCGGCAACGGAAAACGTATTGAGCAACACCCGCGCATAGGCCGAGTTGGCGAACAGTTGCTCATAGTTGCCCAGGCCTGGCACCGGCTCCAGAACCCCGCGCAGCAACAGGCCGATCAGCGGAGCGAGGAAGAACAGCCCCAGGAACAGCAGGGCCGGGATCAGGTTGCTCGACCCCCGCCAGCGTTGCGCCAGGGACGGTGCCCCGGCGTTGCGGGAAACCGCGCCAGCAGCGCCGAGGGCGCTCCCGGTCGGCGTGGTTGCCGCCATTTTCATTTGACTAGCCATTCATTCCACCGTGTCGCAATGGCCGGGCCGTTCTTGGCCCAGTAGGCGAAATCGAGGGTGATCTGGTCCTTGGCATACGCCGTCGGCAGGTTGGGCGCAAGGACCGAATCCAGGCGCTGTACGCTGTCGATGTTCACCGGTGCATAAGCGGTCAGGTTGGAGAAGTCGGCCTGGCCCTTGGCGCTGCTGGCACTGGCCAGGAACTTCATTGCGGCGGCCTTGTTCTTGGTGCCTTTGGGCACGACCAGGATGTCGGCCATTACCAGGTTCTGTTTCCAGCTCACGCCCACCGGTGCGCCGTCTTCCTGCAAGGCGTGGATGCGGCCGTTCCAGAACTGGCCCATGCTGACTTCGCCGGAGGCCAGCAACTGTTGCGATTGCGCGCCGCCGCCCCACCAGACGATGTCTTGCTTGATGGTGTCGAGTTTCTTGAAGGCGCGGTCCAGGTCCAGCGGGTAGAGCTTGTCGGCGGGGACGCCGTCAGCCAGCAGCGCCAGTTCGAGGACGCCGGGGCTTGGCCATTTGTAGAGGGCGCGTTTGCCGGGGTAGGCCTTGGTGTCGAACAGCGCGGACCAGTCCTGTGGCTTGCCGGCGCCGAGCTTGCCTTCGTTGTAGCCGAGTACGAAGGAGAAGAAGAACGAGCCGACGCCATGGTCGGAGACGAAGCGCGGGTCGATCTTGTCGCGCTGGATCACCGAGAAATCCAGGGGTTCGAGCAGCCCTTCGGCGGCGGCGCGCAAGGCAAAATCGGCCTCCACATCCACCACGTCCCACTGCACGTTGCCGCTCTCGACCATGGCCTTGAGTTTGCCGTAGTCAGTGGGGCCATCCTGGACCACGGTGATACCGCTGGCTTTGCTGAACGGGTCGGCCCAGGCCTGCTTCTGTGCGTCCTGGGTGCTGCCACCCCAACTGACGAAGTTGACGCTTTCGGCCGCCATGGCGGCATGGCTGGCGGTGGCCAGCAAACCCGCGAACAGGACTGCGCTGATACGTGTGTTCAACACCATTTTTACGCCCTCATTGTTGTGTTTATGAGCGGGGCTTTTGAGTGCCCGCCTATCGGGAGCAGTCGGTGTGGATGACCTTTGGAGGGTCATCCAACCTATGGAATATCATATTATGGTATTCCAAAATTTGCGCAAGCATTTTGCCATACCGGCCATCTGGCCAAGGTCATTCAACGAATGGAATACTCTCCACCACTTCCAGGTCGTAGCCGGTCAAGCCCGCGTATTTCAGTGGTGGGCCGAGGTGGCGCAGCAGGCCCACGCCGAGGTCCTGGAGAATTTGTGCACCGGTGCCCACTTCCGAGTAAATCCGCGACTGCGAGCGATTGAATTGGCGCGGTGCCTGGGTCAGTTGCGGCACGCGCTCCAGCAGCGCCTGGGACGACTCATGATTGGCCAGCACCACCACCACGCCGCTGCCTTCAGCCGCGACGCGTTGCAAGGCAGCCCACAAGGTCCAGTTGGACGGGCCGCTGTAGTCGGCGCCGACCAGGTCGCGCAGCGGGTCGATCACATGCACGCGCACCAGTGCCGGCGTATCGCGGCGCAGCTGGCCCATGACCATCGCCATGTGCACGCCGCCGTCGATGCGGTCTTCGAAGGTAATCAGGCGGAAGGTGCCGTGCACCGTGGGCAGGTCGCGTTCGCCGATACGCACCACGGTGCGTTCGGTGCTGAGGCGGTAGTGGATCAGGTCGGCGATGGTGCCGATCTTGATGCCGTGCTTGCGTGCAAACACTTCCAGGTCCGGGCGGCGCGCCATGGTGCCGTCATCATTCATCACCTCGACGATCACCGAGGCCGGGGTGTGCCCGGCCAGGCGCGCCAGGTCGCAACCGGCTTCGGTGTGGCCGGCGCGGGTCAGCACGCCGCCGTCCTTGGCGCGCAACGGGAAAATATGCCCCGGTTGCACGATATCGGCAGGGCCGGCGTCGAGTGCCACGGCGGCCGCCACCGTGCGCGCACGGTCGGCGGCAGAGATCCCGGTGGTCACGCCGGTGGCGGCTTCGATGGACACGGTGAACGCGGTGCTGAACACGCTGCCATTGCTCGGCACCATCTGTTCCAGGCCCAGGCGCTGGCAATGTTCGTCGGTCAGGGTCAGGCAGATCAGGCCACGGGCTTCGCGGGCCATGAAACTGATAGTCTCGGCGGTGCAGCACGCCGCAGGCAGCAGCAGGTCGCCTTCGTTTTCCCGATCTTCGTCGTCCACCAGGAGCACCATCTTGCCCTGGCGATAGTCTTCGATGATATCTGCGATGCTGTTGAAGGACATGGAGGATGCTCGGTTTGTTGGTTGTATGTATTATGGTATACCACAAAAACTCAAGAAGAGGATGTCGCGATGAAGGCCTACTGGATTGCCCACGTGGATGTGGCGGATGCCGAGCAATACACGCAATACACCAGCCGTGCGCCGGCGGCGTTTGCGCTGTATGGGGGGAAGATTCTGGCCCGGGGCGGGCGTAGTGTTGTGCTGGAAGGTGGGCCTGGAGCACCGCGTAATGTGGTGATTGAGTTTGATAGCTACGAGCAGGCGGTGGCGTGTTATGAGTCTGCTGAATATCAGGAGGCGAAGGCGCACCGTGAAGGGGCGGGGTTGGCGCAGATCATCATCGTTGAAGGGCTGGCACCCTAGATGATCAGGCCAGACATTGGGTTAAATGTGGGAGGGGGCTTGCCCCCGATAACAGTGTGTCAGCCACTGGATAAGGTGACTGAACCACCGCCATCGGGGGCAAGCCCCCTCCCACATTGGAGCCCTGTTTGGTCGAGAGGTCAGCGGATGAAGTGGATCTTGCCGCTGTCATCATTGCCGATATAGATGCCATACACCCCAGCGTGCCGCTCCTCGATATACCGCTCAAGAATCTGCCGAATCGCCGGATAGTAAATGCTGTCCCAGGGAATCTCCTCAGGCGCAAAGAACTTATAGTCCAGCGTCTCCGGCCCGAACGCCCCGGTAATCTCCAGCGCAATCGCGCGGAAGATGATGTACACCTCGCTGATCCTGGGCACGCTGAAGATCGAGTAGGGCGACACAATCTCGGCCCGCACGCCGCTTTCTTCCCAGACTTCCCGCAGCGCCGCCTGTTCGGTGGTCTCGCCACCTTCCATGAAACCGGCCGGCAGGGTCCAGGTGCCCGGGCGAGGCGGGATTGCCCGTTGGCACAACAGGTACTTGCCGTCCTGCTCGATGATGCAGCCGGCGATGATCTTGGGGTTGATGTAGTGGATATAGCCGCAGCCCCGGCACATCAGGCGCTCATGGGTATCGCCCGGTGGCAGCTGGTGACCGAGGTCACTGCTGCCGCAGGTCGGGCAAAAGCGCGGGCTGGGCATGGTCAGTGGCCTATGCGCGGTTCTTTGATGGCGATGGGCAGGGTGATCTCGGGCAGCTTGCCGGTCTCTTCCTGTTTGCGCTTGAGGTAGTCCAGGGCCACGGCGGCGGCGGCGCGCACGTGATCGACGCAGGCCTGGTGCGCGGCAAGCGGGTCGCCACTCTTGATCGCCTGGACCATGCGCTCCATTTCCTGGTTACTGCTGGCGCGGCGGTTTTCCTGGGACACCGAGGTGGCGCGCAGGTAGCTGATACGCGCCTGCAACTGGCGTAACTGGGTGGCCGCGACATGGTTGCCGGAGCCTTCCAGCAACACATCGTAGAACCCTTGCACCGAATCGATGACCTGTTGCAGTTCACCGTCCTTGAGGGCCTTGCGGTTCTCCTCCAGGGCTTTTTCCAGGGCCTTGATGTCCTTGGCCTTGGCGCGCAGGGTGAACAGCTGCACGATCAGGCCTTCGAGCACGCAACGCAGTTCATAGATGTCGACCGCATCGGCCAGGGTGATGATCGCCACCTGCGGGCCCTTGGCGTCGGCGAATTCCACCAGGCCTTCGGACTCCAGGTGACGCAAGGCTTCGCGCACCGACGTGCGGCTGACGCCGAGGCGGTCGCACAGGTCGCGCTCCACCAGGCGGTCGCCCGGCAACAGCTGGAAGTTCATGATCGCGCTGCGCAGTTTCTCCAGCACGATTTCCCGCAGGGTGACCGGGTTGTGATTGACCTTGAAGCTGTCGTCGAGTGGCAGGCGTTTCATGGGGGCTGCTCTGTATGTAACGGTTAACAGGGGGCCGATCAGGGGCCGAAATTGTCGGCGAGTTTATCACGCGGTGTCCTTTAAGCGACAAACCCTCACGGCCCCCAGCCTGCCTCAGGCCAAGGCCGGCAATGGCCCCAGCTTGCCCTTGTGGTAGATCATCGGCGTGACCGGTTGTGCGGGCAGGATCAGGTTCTTCACCGCACCGACGATGATCGCATGGTCACCGCCGTCGTATTCGCGCCACAACTCGCACTCGATGATCGCCGTGGCCTTGGCCAGCAGCGGGTTGCCCAGGTCGCTGAGGTGCCACTCGATGCCCTTGGCCTTTTCCTTGCCCTTGCCGGCAAAGGCGTAGGCTTCGGCGGTCTGGTCGGCGGACAGCAGGTGAATCGCAAAACGCTTGCTGTCGCGCAGGATCGGGTAAGTGTCCGAGGCATAGTTGGGGCAGAACAGCACCAGCGCCGGGTCAATCGACAGCGCGCTGAACGCGCTGGCGGTGATGCCGACGATGCCGCCGTCCGGGTCGAGGGTGGTGACCACCGTGACGCCGGACGGGAAGGAGCTCATGACGTCTTTGTAAATGCCGGGTTCGATCATGGTCGGGGTCTCTTAGCGCATCACAAAAGGATCAGGCATGGGCGCCTGGGACAGGTTGATCCACACGGTTTTCAGCTCGGTGTAGGCCAGTACTGAGTCAATGCCGCTCTCGCGTCCGTAGCCGCTGTTCTTGAAGCCGCCGATGGGCGCCATCGCGGACACGGCACGGTAGGTGTTGACCCAGATGATCCCCGAGCGCACGTCCCGGGCCAGGCGATGGGCGCGGCCGAGGTCGCGGGTCCAGATGCCGGCGGCGAGGCCGAACTGCGAGTCGTTGGCAATGGCCAGCGCTTCGGCTTCATCCTTGAAGCGGATCACCGAGGCGACCGGGCCGAACACTTCTTCCTGCATGATCTTCATCGAATTGCGGTCGCATTCGAACAGCGTCGGCTCGTAGAACCAGCCATCGCCCAGGCCCTGTGGGCGCTTGCCGCCGGTGCGCAGGCGCGCGCCTTCGGCAATCGCGTCCGCCACCAGGCCTTCGACCACAGCCAGTTGCTGCGCGGTGGCCATGGGCCCCATTTCGCTGGCGTCATCCTGCGGGTTGCCGATGCGGATGCGCTGGGCACGTGCCACCAGGCGCTCGACGAATTCGTCGTAGATGTCGTCCTGTACCAACAGGCGTGAGCCCGATACGCAACTCTGCCCGGACGCGGCATAAATACCGGCAATCGCGCCGTTGATGGCGCTGTCCAGGTCCGCATCGGCAAAGATGATGTTCGGCGACTTGCCGCCCAGTTCCAGGGACAGCTTGGCGAAGTTCTCCGCGCTGCTGCGCACCACATGGCGCGCCGTGGCCGCGCCGCCGGTGAAGGCGATCTTGCGCACCAGCGGGTGGCGGGTGAGGGCGGCGCCGGTGCTCGGGCCGTAGCCGGTGACCACGTTAACCACGCCCGCCGGGATACCGGCTTCGAGGGACAGGCGCGCCAGTTCGAGGATGGTCGTCGAGGCGTGTTCCGACGGTTTGATCACGATGGTATTGCCCGCCGCCAGTGCCGGCGCGAGTTTGATCGCAGTCAGGTACAGCGGGCTGTTCCACGGAATGATCGCGGCGACCACGCCCATGGCTTCGTGCACGGTGTAGGCGAACAGGTCCGGCTTGTCCAGCGGCAGCGTGCCGCCTTCGAGCTTGTCGGCCAGGCCTGCGGTGTAGTGGAAAAACTCGGGCAGGTAGCTGACCTGGCCACGGGTTTCGCGGATCAGCTTGCCGTTGTCGCGGCTTTCCAACTGGGCCAGTTGTTCCTTGTTCTCGGCGATCAGGTCGCCCAGGCGCCGCAGCAGCTTGCCCCGTGCGGTGGCGGTGAGGCCGCGCCAGGCCGGGCTGTCGAAGGCGGTTTGTGCGGCCTGTACGGCGCGCTCCACATCCGCTTCGTCGGCGTCAGGCAGTTGCGCCCAGGGTTCGGCCAGGGCCGGGTTGAGGCTGTCGAAAGTTTTGCCGGACAGGGCATCGACCCATTCACCGCCGATGCACATCTGGAAGCGTGCGAGTGTCATGCAACGATCCCCTTTATTGGATTGTTTTGGGCGTACACGGTCTCTAGAAAACCCAGCAGCAACTGGTTGACCAGGCGCGGCGATTCTACCGGCATCATATGCCGTTGTTCGGCCAGCACCGCAACGGTGGCGCCGGGAATGCGGTCGGCCAGTTGGCGCGCCATCTCCGGCGTCGAACCGGGGTCGAGTTCGCCGGTGGCGACCAGGGTGGGGGCGCGCAGCGTCTTGAGGTCGTCGGCGCGGTACATGTCCTGGGTGGCAAACAGCTCATACGTGGTGAGGTAACCCTGGGGATCATTGCCCGCCAGGGTTTCGCGCAAGGCCGCGATCTGCGCCGGATTGGCCGCCTGGTACTCGCGGCTGAACCAGCGTGACAGCGCCGCCTCGGCGTTGGCGTCCGGCCCGTGTTCGGCGGCCTGGGCGGTGCGCGCGATCACGCCAGCGCGCTGTTCCGGGCTGCGGTTGAACACACTGTTGAGCACCACCAGGCCCTTGAGGCGCTCGGGGTAGTGCAGAGCAAACGCCCGGGCAACCAGACCGCCCATGGAAAAACCGATCACCGTGGCCTGGGGCACTTGCAGGTGGTCGAGCAGTTCCAGCAGCTGGTCGGCATACCCCAGCAACGGCGTGCCGGCAGCCGGGCGCGGGCTGGCGCCGTGGCCGAGCATGTCGTAGGTGATCACGCGGTAGTGCGTGGCCAGGCCAACGATTTGCCCGCCCCACATTTCTTTGTTCAGGCCCACGCCGTGGATCAAAACCACGGGCTGGCCTTGGCCGGTCGCCAGGTAACTGGTGCCAGCCGGGGTGCGTTCAGCGGTGAGCCGAATCATGGAGCGCTCCTGCATGCCTTTTCTTATTGGGGTTGCCGACCTGGCTTACTGAGCCTTTTCGGCAGCCAGTTCTTCCAGGTCGATGTAACGGTTGCCGATGCGTGGGTGCAGGCGGCCGCCATCGGCGCAACCCAGTACCACGACGATTTCGTCGGCACGCGGGGCGTCTTCGATGCGCATTTCCAGGGTGATGTAGTGCGAGCGCAGGCCTTCGTCATCCTTGTGCATCATCGGGACCTGGATGGAAGTGCCCGGGCCGCCGCGCTTGTTGGTGAAACTCAGGTAGCTCTTGGCCTTGACCGCTTCACGGTAGTGATTGCCGAAGCGCAGGGTGTGGATGATCGCGCTGGCGTGCTCGATCTCGCCATCGGCACCGACCACGGCAGCCTTGCCATAGGCTTCGATCTTGTCGGCACCGCCAATGATGCCCACCAGGCGCTCGACCATCAGCGCCCCGAGGTCGGAGCAGTTGGCACGGATTTCCGGCTTGAGGTCTTCGACGAAACCACGGCCCTGCCATGGGTTTTTCAATACTACGGCCAGGCCGACCATGGTCACGGGGGTATCAGCGGCCTTGCCGCCTTCGATGAAGGTTTCTTCTGTGTAGCTGACGATTTTGCGGATTTCGAAACTCATGAGCGGCTCCATCAGGTGTGGGGGAGTGGGTTGCGTATGATGGTATACCATAATACGCAAAGCACAAGCATCGCGAATGAGTTTGCGTGGGGTGAGGCGATAGAGGGTGGTGTATGAAGGTCTTTTCGAGGTGATGTTAAAAAATGTTATATTGAAAAAATACTTCACATAATCTGTTCATTGATGGATGATCGGTCCCAATTCCAATGCGGCTCGCCGGTGTGGTGTCAGTCGCCGTTTTCCACTGGAGTACCTATGAATAATAAGAATGTCGGTGTGATCGGTTTGGGCGCGATGGGGCTGGGCATTGCCCGCTCGCTGTTGCGCGCTGGTTTCAGTGTGCATGCCTGTGATGTACGTGAGGCGGTCACCCGGCAGTTCGCCGGGGAAGGCGGAGTGGCGTGCTCGTCACCGGCGCAGATGGCCGAGGCCTGTGATGTGATCATCACCGTGGTGGTCAACGCCGAGCAGACCGAGACTGTGCTGTTTGGTACGGGCGGTGCCGTGGCGGCGCTGCGCTCTGCGAGCCTGGTGATCGGTTGCGCCACCGTAGCCCCGACCTACGCCGTGGACCTCGGCCGGCGGCTGGGCGAACACGGGCTGCTGTACCTGGATGCGCCGATTTCCGGCGGTGCGGCCAAGGCCGCCGCCGGTGAGATGACCATGATGACCTCAGGCCCACAGGCCGCCTATGCCAAGGCCGATGCGGTGCTGGCGGGCATGGCCGGCAAGGTTTATCGCCTGGGCGACGTCCATGGGCTCGGCTCCAAGGTCAAGATCATCAACCAGTTGCTTGCCGGCGTGCATATCGCGGCGTCCGCCGAGGCCATGGCCCTGGGCCTGCGTGAAGGGGTGGATGCCGATGCCTTGTACGAGGTGATCACCCACAGCGCCGGCAATTCCTGGATGTTCGAAAATCGTGTGCCGCACATCCTCAAGGCCGACTACACGCCACTGTCAGCGGTGGATATTTTCGTCAAGGACCTCGGCCTGGTGCTGGATACCGCCCGTGCCAGCAAGTTCCCACTGCCGCTGTCGGCCACTGCGCACCAGATGTTCATGCAGGCCTCCAGCGCCGGTTTTGGCCGCGAGGACGACTCGGCGGTGATCAAGATTTTCCCTGGTATCGAGTTGCCGACTGCCAAGCCCGAACCGGTGTAAGGAACATTTTATGACTGATCACACCACACGCCCGTTGCTGGGTTGCATCGCCGACGATTTCACCGGTGCCACCGACCTGGCCAACATGTTGGTACGCGGCGGCATGCGCACGGTGCAGAGCATTGGCATCCCCAGCCGAGAAGTCGCAGACGGCCTGGATGCAGATGCCATTGTCATCGCCCTCAAGTCGCGCACCACGCCGGCCGCAGACGCTGTCGAGGAATCCCTGGCCGCACTGGAATGGCTGCGCGCGCAGGGCTGCGAACAGATTTTCTTCAAGTATTGCTCAACGTTCGACTCTACCGCCGCCGGCAATATAGGCCAGGTCAGTGAGGCCTTGCTCAAGGCGCTGGATGCTGATTTCACCCTGGCCTGCCCGGCGTTCCCGGAAAACGGTCGCACGATTTTCCGTGGCCACTTGTTCGTGCAGGACCAGTTGCTCAATGAATCGGGCATGCAGCATCACCCGCTGACACCCATGTGCGACGCTAATCTGGTGCGGGTGCTGCAAAACCAGACTGCATTGCCGGTCGGGCTGCTGCGGTACGACGCGGTCGCCGCCGGTGTGGACGCGACACGCACCAGGATCGCCGAACTGCGCGAGCAAGGCGTGGGTATTGCCATCGCCGATGCGCTGTCGGACCAGGACCTCTATACCCTGGGCAGCGCCTGCGCCGACTTGCCGCTGCTCACTGGGGGCTCGGGCCTGGCCCTGGGCCTGCCGGGCAATTTCCGTCGCGCGGGTAAATTGCGCGATTTTGATGTGAATGCATTGCCCACGGTCAGGGGGGGCGAGGTGGTGCTGGCCGGTAGTGCGTCGGTGGCGACCCTTGGACAAGTTGCAGCCTGGTGCGAGGCGGGCCGCCCGGCATTACGCATCGATCCCATCGCCCTGGCCGCCGGTGAACCGGTGGTGGCGCGGGCGCTGGCCTTTGCTCGCAACAGTGCGCACACCGTATTGATCTACGCCACCAGCACCCCGGCCGAGGTCAAGGCGGTGCAGCAACAACTGGGCGTCGAACGTGCCGGCACCCTGGTAGAGAACGCATTGGGCGAGATCGCTGCCGGCCTGCGTGAGCAGGGAGTGCGACGCTTTGTAGTCGCCGGAGGGGAAACCTCCGGTGCGGTGGTCAAGGCCCTCGGCGTCAGCCTGTTGCAGATTGGTGCACAGATCGACCCCGGTGTGCCGGCCACGCTCAGCAGTTCCGCCGAACCGCTGGCACTGGCACTGAAATCGGGCAACTTCGGGGGGCGCGAGTTCTTTGCCAAGGCCCTTGTGCACCTGGCAGGAGGTGCACAATGACTGGCATCGACGAACAGGCCCTGCGCGAAGAGATCTGCGATGTCGGCCATAGCCTGTATCAACGTGGCTATACCGTCGGCAGCGCCGGCAATATCAGTGCGCGCCTGGATGATGGCTGGTTGATTACGCCTACCGACGTCTGTCTGGGGCGTCTTGCACCTGGGGCGATTGCCAAGGTCAACCTGGAAGGCGAGTGGGTGTCCGGGGACAAACCTTCGAAGACCCTGGCCCTGCACCGTCAGGTGTATGACCGCAATCCCTCGGTGGGCGGGGTGGTGCATACCCATTCGACCTACCTGGTGGCGTTGACCCTGGCCGGGGTGTGGCAGCCAGACGCTATTCTGCCGCCGCTCACGCCCTATCAAGTGATGAAGGTCGGGCACATTCCTTTGATCGACTACCAGCGTCCGGGCTCGCCCACCGTCGCCGAGCAAGTGGCGCAACTGGCCAACAGCGTGCGTGGGGTGATGCTTGAACGCCTGGGGCCGGTGGTCTGGGAAAGCTCGGTGGCCAAGGCCAGTTACGCCCTGGAAGAGTTGGAAGAAACCGCCAGGCTCTGGCTGATGAGCAACCCCCGGCCCGAGCCACTGAGCCAGGCCGCCTTGGATGAGTTGCGCGAGACGTTCGGCGCGCACTGGTAAGCCGTAGATCGATATTGCAAGCCTCCCGCGAGACCCGCCTGCGGATCGTGACGGGGGGCGGCTTGCACCAAAAAACAATAACAACAGGACATTCCCGAATGAGCCCACTGATTTTGATGTTGACCGCCGGCGCGGGTATCGCGCTGCTGCTGTTTCTGGTCCTCAAGTACAAATTCCAGCCCTTTGTCGCACTGATGCTGGTCAGTATTGTGGTGGCGCTGGTGGCCGGGGTGAAACCGGCTGATCTGGTGGCGACGATTGAAGGTGGCATGGGCAAGACCCTTGGTCATATCGCGATCATCATTGCCTTGGGCGCGATGATCGGGCGGATCATCGAGCTGTCCGGCGGCGCCGAAGCCTTGGCCAAGTCGTTGATCGAGCGCTTCGGCAACAGCCGTACGCCGCTGGCTTTGACCATTGCCGGATTCATCATCGGCGTGCCGGTGTTCTTCGAAGTCGGGGTGATTATCCTGATGCCGCTGGCCTACGGTGTGGCACGCCGGGCACGCAAGCCGCTGCTGGTGTTTGCGCTGCCGATGTGTGCGGCACTGCTCACGGTACATGCGTTCCTGCCGCCTCATCCGGGTGCGGTGGCGGCGGCCAGCCAACTGGGTGCGGACCTGGGCCGGGTGCTGATGTTCGGCCTGCCGATCACCGCGTTGCTGTGTTACGTCGGCTACCGCGTGGCGGCGCGCATGACTCGCCGCTTTTATCCGATGACCGATGACATTCGCGCCGAAGTCTATGGCCCCCATGTGACCAATGAAGACTTGCGGGCCTGGACCAGCGGCAGCAACCAGGCCGCGCAACAGAACGCCGTGGCCGAATCCCACATGGGCCTGGAGGAGTCCACCAGTGCCATCGCCGCCAAGTTGCCTGCGGCGCCTGCGCCGGGGTTCGGGCTGATCGTCAGCCTGATCCTGCTGCCGATTGTGTTGATTCTACTGGGCACCCTGGCTACATCATTGCTTCCGATAGAGTCGACGTTGCGCGCCGTGATGACCGTGCTTGGCGCACCATTGGTGGCGCTGTTGATCGACACCTTGCTGTGTGCCTGGCTGCTGGGCTCGCGTCGGGGCTGGAGCCGCAGCCAGGTGTCGGATGTCATCGGCTCCGCCTTGCCGGGCGTGGCCATGGTGATCCTGATCGCCGGCGCTGGCGGGGTGTTCGGCAAAGTGTTGGTGGACACCGGGATCGGCGCAGTCGTGTCCGATATGTTGCGCACCACCGGTCTGCCGGTGTTGGCCCTGGGCTTCCTGTTGACCATGCTGCTGCGCGCGGTGCAGGGTTCTACGACCGTGGCCCTGGTGACTACCGCAGGAATCATCAGCCCGCTGATTGCCACCCTCAACCTCACGCCTAACCATATGGCGCTGCTGTGCCTGGCCATGGGCGGTGGCGGGCTGGCGATGTCCCATATCAACGATGCAGGGTATTGGATCTTCACCAAGCTGGCCGGGCTGAATGTGGCAGACGGTCTGCGTACCTGGACTGTAATCACCACGTTGCTCGGCACCCTGGGGTTCCTGATGACCCTGCTGATCTGGCCATTTGTCTGATTTCTAGGAGCTTACATGCCTCGTTTTGCTGCCAACCTGAGCATGCTGTACCCGCAACATGATTTCCTCGAGCGCTTCGCTGCGGCGAAAGCCGACGGTTTTGATGCCGTGGAATACCTGTTCCCCTACGATTACAGCGCCGCCGCCCTCAAGCAGCGCTTGAGTGATAACGGCCTGGTCCAAGCGTTGTTCAATGCACCGCCGGGTGACTGGGCGGCGGGTGAGCGAGGCATTGCCACCTTGCCGGGGCGCGAGGCCGAGTTTCGCAGCGGCTTCGACCGTGCCCTGGAATACGCCGAGGTGCTGGGTAATACCCATGTGCATGTGATGGCGGGGCTGTTGCCGTCGCCAAGCCTGCGCGAACGCCATCATGCCGTGTACCTGGAGAACCTGGCCTACGCCAGCGCTGCGGCGGCCGAGGTCGGCGTGACGGTCTTGGTGGAGCCGATCAACCCCCGTGACATACCGGGTTTCTTTCTCAATCGCCAGGACCAGGCCCAGGCGATCTGTCGTGAAGTCGGCGCAAGCAACCTCAAGGTGCAGTTCGACTGCTATCACTGTCAGATTGTCGAAGGCGATGTGGCGACCAAACTGCGTCGTGACGTCGACGGCATCGGTCATATCCAGATTGCCGGAGTGCCTGACCGCCACGAGCCGGACCTGGGTGAGCTGAACTACGGGTTCCTGTTCGAGCTGATGGACCAGTTGGGCTACACCGGTTGGGTCGGCTGCGAATACCGGCCCAAAGCCGATACCTCGGCTGGCCTGCAATGGTTGCGGGACTGGAAGGCACGCTGATCCGAAACATCCCCTGCATAACCGGTAAGCAGGGGGGCCACAATAAAAACAAAAATAACGGGAGTTCCCCTATGCAGCACTTCACCGTCCGGCCTGCACCAGGCTGGCTGTTTGCGTTGTCTTGTGTACCTTCGATGCTCTGCGCTGCACCATTGCCATCGGCGACGGAGGGCGATTGGGTCGCGCCCGAGTTCACTTTTCACACGGGTGAAAAGCTGACCAACCTGAAATTGCATTACCTGACGCTGGGCGATCCGGCTCACCCGGCGGTCCTGTATCTGCACGGCACGTATCGACCTGGCAGCGACGTGCTGGGCAAGGATTTCGGCGGTGAGTTGTTCGGGCCTGGCCAGCCGCTGGACGCCAGCAAGTACTACATTATTTCCACCGATGGCATAGGGGTCGGCCAGTCGACGAAACCGTCGGATGGGCTGCGCGCCACGTTTCCCGCCTACAACTATGCCGATATGGTCCAGGCGCAGTATCGACTGGTGACCGAGGGCCTGGGGGTCAAGCACCTGCGCCTGGTCATCGGTAATTCCATGGGCGGCATGCAGACCTGGATGTGGGGCCAGACCTGGCCTCAGATGATGGATGGTCTGGTGCCCATGGCATCGCAGCCCACACAGATGTCATCACGCAACTGGATGATGCGTCGGCTGCTGGTGGAGTCGATCAGGCAGGACCCTGCGTGGAGTAACGGCAATTACACCCAGCAGCCGCCTTCGTTGCGTCTGGCCAATGCGCTATTCAGTGTAGGCACCAGTGGCGGCACCCTCGCTTACCAGGCGGCTGCGCCGAGCAGAGCGCTGGCCGACAAGCTGGTGGACGAGCGCCTCAACGCTGCGCAAACGGCTGACGCCAACGACTTTATCTACCAATGGCAATCGTCTGCCGATTACAACGCTGCCTCCGGGCTGGGCAATATTCAGGCCCCGGTACTGGCGATCAATTCGGCGGATGACGAGCGCAATCCGCCCGAAACCGGCACTCTGGAGGCGTCCCTGAAACACATCAAGGACGCGCGTTTGCTGCTGATCCCGGCCAGCGCTGAGACGCGCGGCCATGGCACTACGGCGATGGCGAAGTTCTACACCCGGGAGTTGGCGGCGTTCATGCAACACACCGAGCAGGTACGCCAGGCGCGTTAACACGCCGTCGGGTCACGCCGGCGTTGGATCGCCCGGCAGCATCAGTTCGATGCCGCGCTTGCGGATACCGTCAGCGGCCGCCGGGGCCAGGGCGTCGTCGCTGATGATCACATCGAACGGCTCCAGCCCGGCGATGCGGTACATGCTGAAGGTGCCGTACTTGGAACTGCTGGCCACCAGTACTACTTGAGCAGCTGATTGCATAGCCACTTGCTTGACCTCGACCTTCAGCGCCGAGGGGGTGGTGATGCCACGGTGCAGGTCCCAGGAGCTGGTGGACACAAAAGCGATATCCGTGACCACCTGGCGCAAAGTCGCCACCGCCAGCCCGCCGACGCAAGAGTGATTGTCATGGTCCAGTTGGCCACCGGTGTGGATCACCGTGACCTGGGGCGCATCCATCAGGGCCTGCACGATCCCGAAATCGTTGGTGACCACCGTCATCCCCGAAAGCGCCTTGATATAGGGGACGATCTCCAGGGTGCTGGTGCCGGCATCCAGGTACACCGTCATGTCCGCGTGCAGCAAACGTGCTGCCAGTCGTGCCATCGCCTGCTTTTGTGGCAATTCCACTACGGCTTTGGATTGATGGCTCGGCTCGCTGTGCAACTGGCTGGCGATCCTGACGCCCCCGGTGACGGAGTACGCCCGGCCTTCCTGTTCCAGCAGTGCAATGTCACGGCGTACGGTCATGTGCGAGCAGTCGAACATCTCCATCAACTGGTGCACGCTCATCACCTGATGCTTGCGCAACTGACGCAGGATTTGCTCGCGACGCTGCTCGGGAATCATCGGCGTGCTGCTGTCGGGGGCAGTGTCCTTGGGGGTGGGCATTGAGGCTCCGGGTCGGTCTGGGGGCTGGGGCACATAGTAGCGAATATGCGTTCCGAGGTGATGCACTTCAGTCAGTCATCAGTGCGTCATCGACTGTGTCCAGGTGCTTGAAGCGTTCGATCAGAAAGTCAATCAGGCTGCGCACCCGTGCCGACAGGTGCAGTTGTTGCGGGTATACCGCGTACACATCGGCGCGGGTGGGGGTCTGGTCCTCCAGTACCAGGCGCAGGCGCCCGCTGCGCACGTAGCGAGCGATGTCCCATTCGGCGCGCAGTAGAATCCCGTAGCCCTCCAGTGCCCAGTTCAGCGCCACCTCGCCGTCGTTGCAGCCCAGGGCGCCGTGCACTTTGATGTTGTCCGTATGCCCGCCGTGGGTGAACGACCACACGCCATACGGCGATTCGTTCTGACGGATGAAGATGCAGTTGTGCTGGTGCAGGTCGGCGAGCTTTTCGGGTGTGCCGTGTTTGTCCAGGTACAGCGGCGAAGCGCACAGCAGGCGGCGGTTGGAGGCGATCTTGCGTGCATGGAACGCCGCGTCCGGCAGGCTGCCGAAGCGGATGCCGAGGTCGAAACCGTGGGTCGTCAAGTCCAGCGGGTGATCGCTGATTTCCAGCTGGATCTCGACCTCCGGGTACTGCGCAAAAAACGCTGCCAGGGCCGGGCCGATATAACGGCGGCCGAACCCCAGCGAGGCATTCACCCGAATCAGGCCCTTGGGCGTGGCGCGACTACTGCTGAGCACCTGCTCCAGTTCGTCGATCTGGGTGAGGATGCGCGCCGCATGGGTGAAATACAGATCACCCTCGGAAGTCAGGCTCATCGAACGGGTAGTGCGGTTGACCAGGCGAATGCCCAGGCGCGCCTCCAGTGCCGTCAGGCGTTTGCTCACTGCCGGCGGAGTCACCCCCAGTTCGCGCGCGGTGGCGACCAAGCTGCCTTTGTTGGCGAGCAGGTAGAAAAACGACAAATCCAGGGTTTGGCTCATTCGTAACTCAAGGTTATTTATGTAGTGATTTCGAGTCGATCATGCTGCTTTGATCGCTACATATACTCCGATCACCCCCCGCTTGGACAGCCTGGCTGCGACGGGACACAACAACAAACGTGACGAAGTGGAGTGAATGATGAGTGCATACAACATTGCGGCAATTCCAGGAGACGGTATCGGCGTGGAAGTGATCGCCGCGGGCGTTGAAGTCCTGCAAAGCCTCGCGAACAAAGCCGGTTTTGCAATGAACTTCAAGCATTTCGAGTGGAACTCCGACAACTACCTGAAAAACGGCTA
Source organism: Pseudomonas allii (assembly GCF_055380095.1). Taxonomy (NCBI): domain Bacteria; kingdom Pseudomonadati; phylum Pseudomonadota; class Gammaproteobacteria; order Pseudomonadales; family Pseudomonadaceae; genus Pseudomonas; species Pseudomonas allii. The sequence goes on from NZ_AP039450.1 coordinate 2,440,409, forward strand.
CTACATCCCTGAGGGGGGCCTGGAAGAGCTGAAGACCTTCGACGCAATTTTCTTCGGTGCAGTGGGTGCCTTGAACGTGCCGGACCACATCTCCCTGTGGGGCCTGCGCCTGCCGATTTGCCAAGGCTTCGACCAGTACGCCAACGTGCGCCCGGCGCGGGTGTTGCCGGGGGTGAAAAGCCCGTTGCACAACGGCGACCAGATTGATTGGGTGGTGGTACGGGAAAACTCCGAAGGCGAGTACTCCGGCAACGGCGGGCGGGTGCATCGCGGCTTGCCCGAAGAGGTGGCCACTGAAGTGTCGGTGTTCACCCGTGCCGGTGTGGAGCGTATTCATCGTTTTGCCTTCGACCTGGCCCGCAGTCGCCCCCGCAAGCATCTGACCCTGGTCACCAAGTCCAATGCCCAGCGTCACGGCATGGTGCTGTGGGATGAGATTTTCTACGAAGTGGCCAAGGACTTCCCGGATGTGAAAATCGACAAGGAACTGGTCGACGCCGTGACCACGCGCATGGTGCTCAAACCTTCGACCCTGGATGTGATTGTGGCCACCAACCTGCACGCTGACATCCTTTCCGACCTCGCCGCCGCACTGTCCGGCAGCCTGGGTATTGCGCCCACGGCCAACCTCAACCCTTCGCGCCGGTTCCCGTCGATGTTCGAGCCGATCCATGGTTCGGCGTTCGACATTACCGGTAAAGGCGTGGCCAACCCCATCGCGACATTCTGGACCGCCGCCATGATGCTCGAACACCTGGGCGAGCCAGCCGCCGCCCGGCAATTGATGTCAGCCATCGAGGCGGTCACCGAAAGCGGCCTGCACACCCCTGACCTGGGTGGCACTGCCAGCACCCGCCAGATCACCGATGCCGTCATCGAGCTGATCAACCGCTGATTCACGGGAGTACTGCGGCACAACGCCAAGGGCCGGCGGTCACGTCCGCCCCCCCTGGCATTTCCTGACAACAATAAGAATCAGGGCCCTGTCATGAAAAGAATATTTGGCAAACTCTATGTGCAAGTCCTCATCGCAGTCATCCTCGGTGCGATTGTCGGGGTGCTAGTGCCCGACACCGGGACCGCGCTCAAGCCATTGGGCGATGCATTTATCAAACTGATCAAGATGCTCCTGGCACCGGTGATCTTCCTTACGGTGGTCACCGGCATTGCCAAGATGGAGAACATGAAAGAGCTGGGCCGCGTGGGTTTTCGCGCGTTGATCTACTTCGAAGTGGTATCCACCCTGGCCCTGGTGGTCGGGCTGGTGGTGGTGGATGTGTTCAAGCCCGGCGCCGGCATGAACATCGATGTGGCCACCCTCGACACCTCAAGCCTTGCCACCTACACCACGGCGGTCAAGCACGCCTCGTTCATGGACTTCGTCATGAACATCATTCCCGACACTCTGGTGGATGCGTTTGCCAAGGGCAATGTGCTGCAAATCCTGCTTTTTTCTATCCTGCTGGGCGTTGCGCTGGCTGCTGTGGGGCCGCGCGGCAAGCCATTCGTGGACACGCTGGACAGCCTCATGCAGGGCATGTTTCGTATCGTCAACATGGTCATGCGCCTGGCGCCTATCGGTGCGTTTGGCGCCATCGCGTTCACCATCGGCAAGTACGGCTTCGGTTCGTTGTTTTCCCTCGGCAAACTGATGGCCTGTGTCTATCTGACGTGCGCGGTGTTTGTGATCTTCGTGCTGGGGCCGATTTGCCGCTACAGCGGCTTCAGCTTGTGGAAGTTCCTCAAGTTCATCAAGGAAGAGCTGTTCACCGTGCTCGGCACCAGCTCGTCGGAGTCGGTATTGCCGCAAATGATTGCCAAGATGGAGAGGGCCGGTGTGTCCAAACCGGTGGCCGGCATGATCATCCCCTCGGGCCTGACCTTCAACCCGGACGGCCAGGCGATCTACTACACCATCGCCGCGATTTTCATCGCCCAGGCCACCAACACACCGTTGACCCTGACTGATCAGTTGATCGTGCTGGCGGTGTTGATGTTCACCTCAAAGGGCTCGGCGGGAGTGACCGGCTCAGGCTTTATCATCCTGGCGGCAACGCTGTCGTCACTGGGCACTATTCCGGTGGCGGGCATGGTGCTGCTATTGGGGGTAGACCGCTTTATGTCGGAAGCGCGGGCGATCACCAACACCATCGGCAATGGCGTGGGCACCATGGCGATCGCCAAGTGGGTGGGGGCGCTGGATACGGTGAAAATGCGCAAGGCCCTCGACGGTGAAGTCGAGAGCCCAGGTGCACATTCAGAACTTGAATCGCCCCACCAGCCCCTTGAGCTGCCCGGAAATATCCGTCAACCGACCTGATCCGGTCTGCGCCGAATGGGCAAACCCTTCGACCAGTTGCGCATCGGCATGGATCTGCGCGATGTGCCGGTTGATCTCTTCGGCCACCTGGTGCTGTTCTTCGGCGGCGGTGGCGATCTGGGTGTTCTGGTCGCGGATCGAGTCCACCGAGCCACGGATCTTGTCGAAGCTGTCGCGGGCCTGCTGGATGCGTTCCACGCTGGTGTGCGACACCAGCAGGCTGCCTTGCATCTGCTGGGTCACTTCCTGGGTGCGACGGGCGAGGTTGCCGAGCAGGCTGTCGATCTCGCCGGTGGAGTCGGCGGTGCGACGGGCGAGGGCGCGGACTTCGTCGGCGACCACCGCAAAGCCACGGCCCTGGTCACCGGCACGGGCGGCCTCGATGGCCGCGTTGAGCGCCAGCAGGTTGGTCTGTTCGGCAATCGAGCGGATGGTGTCGAGGATGGTGTTGATGTTTTTGCTGTCCTGCTCCAGCTGCTGCATGGTCTGGGTCGAGCGTTGCAGGTCTTCGCTGAGCTGGAGCACGCTGCCGGTGGCTTCGCCGATGTGCTGCTGGCCGTCATGCACATCGCGGTAGCCTTCGTCGGCACTGGTGGCGGCGGCGCTGCAGGAGCGGGCGACTTCGTTGGCGGTGGCCACCATTTCGTTGAACGCGGTGCTCACCAGTTCCACCGCTTCACGCTGGCGACCGGCGGCCTGGTTCATGTTGTGGGCGACTTCGCTGGTGTCGGCGGCGGCGGTTTGCAGGTCGGACGAGGCGTTGCCGATGCGCTGCACCAACTGGGCGATCATGCTCAGGAACTGGTTGAACCAGCCGGCCAGGCTGGCGGTTTCGTCCTTGCCCTGCACCTTGAGCTGGCGGGTCAGGTCGCCTTCACCTTCGGCGATCTCTTGCAGGCCGTCGGCCACGCCGCGAATCGGACGTACGATCACGCTGGCGAAACTGGCGCCGACAATCGCGAAGACTACGGCCAGCGCAGCGGCAATCGCAGCGATCAACCAGGTAAGGCGGGTCGCGCCGGCCATCACTTCGTCGCGCTTGATCAGGCCGATGAAGCGCCAGCCCAGGTCTTTGGAGCTGACCATGTTGGCCATGTACGCCACGCCATCGATATCGACCTGGCTCACGCCGTCGCCGCGCTTGGCCAGCTCGGCGTAGTTGGGGCCCAGATCGGCCAGGGGCTTGAAGTTGTGCTTGGCGTCGCTGGGGTCTACCAGCACGTTGCCGTTGCCTTCCACCAGCATCAGGTAGCCGCTGTCGCCGAGCTTGATGTTGCGCACCAGCTCGGTGAGCTGCTTGAGCGAGACGTCCAGGCCGACCACGCCGAGGATCTTGCCAGCGGCGTCGGTGACGGTGTGCACGGTGCCGATCAGCGTCACGTCGTCCGGCGCCCAATAGTAGGCCCCGGTGCGCACGGTTTTACCCGGCGCGGCGATGGCGGCCTGGTACCAGGGGCGTACGCGCGGGTCATAGTTGTTCAGCTTGGTGTCGTCGGGCCAACTGGCGTAGCCGCCGTCGGCGAGGCCCAGGGACAGGTAGGCGGTGCTCGGATGGCTCTTGGCGAACTGGTCGAAAATCTCCAGCAGCGCTGTGTTGGTGGGGGTGAGGGGGATTTGCGCGGCATCGGCGCCGGCGTAGCTCTTGAGGTCCTTGGCCGCGACAACGCGCGGGTCCTTGGCCACATACTCGACGTTCTGGCTGATACCGTCGAAGAACTGCTTCATGCCATTGTCGATCTGGCGGATCTCGCGGCCGCTGCTGTCGAGGAAATTGGCCTGGGCCCCCTCGCGCAGATTCAGTACAACCAATACAGCGACCAAAATAACCGGGACGCACGCGATGGCGGCAAACGCCCAGGTCAGCTTTTGCTTGATATTCATGACTTCACCCGCGGGTATTTATAATTTTGGCAAGGAGAAAACAGTAGCGTCGAGCGTCGCATGTGTTGTTTTAAGGGGTGTGGCCCATGCGTACCCTCTGTATATCGACTGCGCGGGCACGCACTTGAGGGCTGAGGGAGGGTTTAACCGATGCGTTCGCCGCCCAGCGCATCACGCTGCATCGACTGCAGGTTTTTCTCGATGGTCTCGCAGATAGTGTCCATCTGGATCTGGTGTTCGCTGGAGTTGAACGGGCTTTGCAGGTCGGTGCCGATGCGCTCGATGGCCAGCAGCATGAAACCCACCACCGTCGAGGCCAACGGGGTGAACCAACCCAGGGACTCCACCAGCCCCACCGGTACGATCAGGCAGAACAGCGAGATAAACAGTCGTGGAAAGTACACGTAAGGGTAAGGCAGCGGTGTGTTGGCGATCCGCTCCATGCCGCCCTGGGCGTTGGACAAGTCCACCAGGGTCGACTCCAGCCGCGCCAGGCGGATGCTGTCCAGGTGACCGGCCTTGTACTCGCGGGCCAGCAACGCCGCTGAACCGGTAAGGATATCGTTGGCAAAGTTGTTGGTGGCGCCGTTGCGCGCAAACTCATCGCCAGGGATAAACGCGCGGACTTCTTCGGGGCACGGCTGGCCCTTGAGGTGCGCGGCCAGGCAATTCACATAGGCCACATGGCGACGCAGCAGGGTGGCCTTGACCGGGTTCACTTCGCCGTCGGGGTCGTCCAGCAGGGTCAGCACCTGGCGCGCAAAACTGCGCGAGTTATTGACCATCGCGCCCCACAGGGTGCGGGCTTCCCACCAGCGGTTATAGGCACTGCTGTTACGGAAACTGATCAGCACCACCAGCGCCGAACCCAGCAGGGTCAGGGGCATCAGCGGCAGATTGATCTTGTAGGTGAGAAACAACATGAAGTCCACGGTGACGGCGACGTCCCACAGCAGCAGCCAGAACAGCGCCCAGCCAACGTAGCCCATGGTTTTGATGATCAGGCGGTACTTTTTGAGGATGGCGGCTTTCAAACGGAGACCTCGCGGTGAGTGGCAGGCAACGGTGCCTTAGCTCGGACGCGGGTCGCGGTGAAAGGTTCGCCCCAGGGCCTGAATCGTTTAAGTAGCGCTCACCGGCTCCCGTGAGAGTCGTCGCAATTCTTCCAGTACCGCCAGGATTCAATGGCATCGGCGAACAGGTCGATTGAACAGTTTCATCACAACGCTTGGATATATTTAAAAGCAGCGAAGCACCGCAGCTGTCATGGGCGTGTATGAGTGGGTTGTTTTAGGGGCGACAATACGTTTTGGAACAATTTTGGTAGCGATGATGTCTGTCGGGTTAATCGCGATACATTGCGCTCGAGGCAAAACGCCATCGCTGGTGGTGTTTACGACGTGAGTTGTTGTGAGACCTGGTTGCAGAAGTGCTGCGCCATCGATCAGTGAATTCCAGTAGGTTGATCAGGGCTCTTTCTCATGTGCGTCAGTTCGTTGAAGTGGGCGTTGGATCATTCCGCGCGGGTGTTGGAACGTCACGGGGAATTTGAATGCAGTATTCGCGCGCACTACGCCATTCTGCTGGTTCCCTATTCAAAACGACCGTTTTTCTACAAGACAGCGTTGAAGTTCAACCGTTTGATGGTGTCCTTCACGCTGCTGAGTGAATATTTCTCCAAGCCCGCGCCGTTGTTGTCCGACGTGAAAGCGTTCTGCGTGGCTCGCGGCTTCTGTTCCAGGAACAGCCTGGAGTCGATCTTCCTGCTGTTCCGGGCACTGGGGTTCATGAAGGTCGCCGGCCACCCTGACGACAGCCGTTTCCGAGTGTTCAGCCCATCGGCCCAGGCCTGCCATGAAGTCAGGTCGATGCTCAATTCCGTGGTGCAGCCGCTGGGACCAATGTGCCCCAGTGAAGCGCAGGTCCAGCGGATGAGTGAGTTGGACGACCGAGCCTTCCTGGCACTTTATTTCAACGGTTTTGCCACCCTTCTTTCAAATAAGCTGACCATCGATGTATTGCTGCCTGAATGTGACTGGCTGGTTAACCGCGATGCCGGACATATGCTGATGTTGGCGATTTATAACGATGCCTGTTCCTTGGACTGTCAGGGCGCAAGTTTCAGGACGTCTTCTTATCTTTCACTGGCGACGCAACTTTCAGTGTCCAAGACCCATGTGATTCGTCTGGTTCAGGAGGGTGTTGAAAAAGGTTGCTTTAAAGTGCATTCCAAGACGCAGTTGGAAGTATTGCCGCCCTTTGTAAAGTTGGTGCGCCGTTTCATGGCGTATTCATTTGCAATCACCCTGCAGAGTATCGAATTGGGCCAAGCCAGCAAAATATAGGCGACTTATGCGCAGGGAGTGTTGAGATGCCGGCTGACTTAAAGCTCAGGCCAAGGATGCAGAGGTTATTGTCGCCCGCTGTTGCCCAGGCGGAATGGATAGGCCTGATTGCCTGGTGGTGGGTGCTCTTGGTGGATCCGGTGCTGGAGTTCGGGTGGTACACCGTGCTCATTACCGTCTGTTTGACAGCGTTGTGTCGATTTCACCGGCGGTTGACCAATTTCCTGGCCTGGCGGGCGTTCGGTGTGGTCTATATGGCGGTGTTGGCCGGCGGCTTTGCGTTGGTGATGCAGACCGATCAGGCGTTGCAGGTATTTGCTCTACCGCTGGCGGTGATTCTGGTGCTGAGCAGTGCCTTGCTCTTTATCGCAGTCCAGGATTTCTTGATAGGCGCTGCATTGATCTGGTCGATGCTGTGGCCAGCTGTTCATATGTCGATCTACGCCGGGGTTGAGGTTTACCTGGTGATGTTCTGCCTGGCGTCGGTGTCGATCGGCTTTATCCTGAATTATTCCTACGTGAAGAACCTGCGCTCTGTGTTGCTGGTCGAGAGTGAGTTCCGGGAACTGGCAGAAACGGATTACTTGACCTCCATCCTGAACCGCAGGGCCTTTATCGAACGTTTCGCCAAGGTGATCGCCGAGGGGCAGTGCGGTTATTTCATGATGCTGGATATTGACAGCTTCAAGTTGAAAAACGACCAGTTTGGCCATGATGTCGGTGACAAGATTCTCTGTGCGATGGCGCACTGCCTGAAAGCCACGCCGGGCAGCGACAGCTTCGGCAGGATCGGGGGAGAGGAGTTCGGTGTCTTGCTGGTGGGTGATGACCCTTGGGCGGCCACGGATTTTGCCGCGCGCCTGCTGCAAGCGATTCGCTGCAGTGTCCCGCCACCCCATCACTACACGTGCAGTGCCGGCATGACGCATTTCTCGGCGGGTGCCGATATGTCAGCGGTACTCAAGTGCGCCGACCGCAACCTGTATGCCGCCAAGCGCAATGGCAAGGACTGCGTTTATCTGGACGGCGAGCCGGTGACGGCTTCCAGGTGAAACGCAAAGACGGGCCTCAGTGCTGGGCCAGAATGCTCGCAAGCAAGCCGGGAAAGCGGCCTTCAAGATCTTCCGCACGCAACGCATTCAGATGAGTGGTGCCCACGCTGCGGGTCTGCACCAACCCGGCATCGCGCAACACCCGAAAGTGATGGGACATGCTCGACTTGGGCCGCCCGCCGTCCAGTTCGCCGCAGGTGGCCTCTGGCACGCCGGCCAGGCAGCGCACGATTTCCAGGCGCACCGGGTCACTCAGGGCGTACAGCACGCGCTCAAGGGTCAGGTCTTGCAGGGGAGGATGTTTGAAGGCTCGCATGAAACGAATCATAACAGGGGGCTATCGTTGAATACCATAGTTCGATTACCATCGAACTATCGAATCAACCATCTGCTCACTGGAGTCGCCCCATGGCCGCATTGTTCGAACCGTTCACCCTCAAAGACGTCACCCTGCGCAATCGCATCGCTATCCCGCCGATGTGCCAATACATGGCCGATGACGGCATCGTCAACGACTGGCACCTCGTGCACCTGGCCAGCATGGCCCGTGGCGGTGCCGGCCTGGTGGTGGTCGAAGCCACTGCCGTCGCGCCGGAAGGTCGTATCACCCCCGGCTGCGCGGGGCTTTGGAGTGATGCGCATGCCGAGGCGTTCGTGCCGATGGTCCAGGCGATCAAGGCCGCCGGTTCCGTGCCGGGCATCCAGATCGGTCACGCCGGCCGCAAGGCCAGCGCCAACCGCCCGTGGGAAGGGGACGACCATATCGCCGCCTCCGACGCCCGCCGTTGGGAAACCATCGCACCCTCGGCCATCGCCTTCGGTGCCAACCTGCCACAGGTGCCTCGCGCCATGACCCTGGACGACATCGCCCGGGTACGCCAGGACTTCGTCGACGCCGCCCGCCGTGCCCGCGACGCCGGTTTTGAATGGATCGAGCTGCACTTCGCCCACGGCTACCTGGGCCAGAGCTTCTTCTCCGAGCACTCCAACCAGCGCACCGACGCCTACGGCGGCAGCTTCGACAACCGCAGTCGTTTCCTCCTGGAAACCCTGGCTGCCGTACGCGAAGTCTGGCCGGAAAACCTGCCGCTCACCGCACGTTTCGGTGTGATCGAGTACGACGGTCGCGACGAGCAGACCCTCACCGAGTCCATCGAACTGGCTCGCCGTTTCAAGGCCGGTGGCCTGGACCTGCTGAGCGTCAGCGTCGGTTTCACCATCCCCGACACCCACATCCCGTGGGGCCCGGCGTTCATGGGGCCGATTGCCGAGCGCGTGCGCCGTGAAGCCGGTATCCCGGTCACTTCGGCCTGGGGCTTCGGCACGCCGCAACTGGCGGAAGGGGCGTTGCAGGCCGGGCACCTGGACCTGGTGTCGGTGGGGCGCGCGCACCTGGCCGACCCGCATTGGGCGTATTTTGCGGCCAAGGAACTGGGGGTCGAGAAGTCCTCGTGGACCTTGCCTGCGCCTTACGCGCATTGGTTGGAACGTTATCGCTGAGGCGGTAGCCGGATGGTGGAAGCCACTCCCAGGAGTGGCTTTTTTTGTGTCGTCTTTTGTAGCACGTCGATACAGAGCGGTTACCTAAAAAAACACCAATGAGAACGGATATCAATTGTTAATGATTTGACCTATGATGCGCGCCAAAATAACTGGCTGATATGCCGCCCCATCTGGCTCTTTCACTAGGTTCAACTCATGCGTCGTACTCTGCTTTCCGTGTGTGTGCTTCAGGCGTTTTCCCCCTTGAGCTGGGCGGAGGTCGAACCGGTTGAAAAAGCCGCCATCGAGCTGCAAGCCACCAGCGTCACCGGCATGGCCGACTATGAAACCGCCCAGGGCCCCGTGCAGGGCTATCACGCCACCCGTTCAGCCAGTGCGACGCGCACCGATACCTCGATCCATGAAACCCCGCAGTCCATCAGCGTAGTGTCCAAGGCGGTGGTCGAAGACATCGGCGCCACTCGCCTGCAGGATGCGCTGGATTACGCCGGCGGTGTCGGCCGCGCCAACAACTTCGGCGGGCAGGGTCTCACCACCTTCACCGTGCGCGGCTTTACCACCGGCGAGTTCTACCGCAACGGTTTCCCGATCAACCGTGGCTACCCGAACATGCCGGACGCCAACACCATCGAACGCCTGGAAGTGCTGCGCGGCCCGGCGACCATGCTCTACGGCCGTGGCGATCCCGGCGGCACCTTCAACGTGGTGACCAAGCAACCGTTGGCCGAACGCACGGTCACCCTCGGCAGCCAATTGAATGACCAGGGCATGAAGCGCGGCACCCTGGACGCCTCCGGCCCGTTGGACGAAGAGGGCCGCCTGGCCTATCGCCTGAACGTGGTGGGCGAGGGCGGCGACACCTTCCGCGACCATGTGGAAACCGAACGCTACGGCATCACCCCGGTGCTTACCTGGCAGGCCAGCGACGACACCAAGGTGATCTTCGAAGGCGACTTCATGCGCAACAACCACCCGCTGGACCGAGGGCTGACACGCTTTGCCACTCAGAAAGGCACGCCTTCGCGCGACACCTTCTGGGGGGAAAAAGACGCCGGCAAACTGCACAACGACAACAGCATGGCCCAGTTGCGTTTCGAGCATCTGCTCAATGACAACTGGACCCTGGGCGGTGGTTTTCAATGGCTCGATGGCACCCTGCAAGGCAACGCCATCGAAGCCAACGGTCTGGCCGCTGACGGTCGCACACTGGGTCGCAACTTCAACTACCGCAAGCTGGAGTGGACCGACAAGGACACTCAACTCAACCTCACCGGGCATTTCTCCACGGGCGGTTTTGACCACACCCTGCTCACCGGCGTCGAGTTCGAAGACTACGACTACAAGTCGATCATCCAGCGCTCCAGCGGGGCGGTGGGTGCCTACCCCATCGACATTTTCAACCCGGTCTACGGCCAACCACGCCCGGCGCTCACGCGCACGCCGACCCACGACAAAGAAAACCTCAAGACCTACGCCGCGTTCGTCCAGGACCAAGTGGCCTTGACCGAGCGTCTGAAAGTGCTGGCCGGCGCACGCTTCGAGCGCTTCGAGCACGACTACCACACCTATGTGCCAGGCGGTAAAAGCTGGGAAGCCAGCGATAACGCAGTCACCCCGCGCGTGGGCGTGAGCTACGACCTCACCGACACCGTCGCGGTTTACGCCGATGCTGCGCGCTCGTTCAAGCCGAACACAGGTGCCAGCCGCCAGGGTGGTGGGTTTGAGCCGGAGAAGGGCAAGTCCTACGAACTGGGCATCAAATGGGAAGCCCTGGATCGTCAACTGAGCGTCGATGCTGCGATTTACCAGATCGAGAAGAAAAACGTGCTTACCACTGACCCTCTGGACTCGACCTTCAGTGTCGCCGCCGGCCAGGTACGCAGCCGCGGCTTCGACCTCAACGTCGCCGGCAACCTCACCCCTGAATGGCGCGTGATCGGCGGCTACGCCTACGTCGACGCCGAAGTCACCAAAGACAACACCATCCGCGTCGGCTCACACCTGGCCAACATCCCGCGCAACAGCTTCAGCCTGCTCAACGTCTACGAATTCCAGGACGGTCGCCTCAAGGGCCTTGGGCTGGGCGCGGGCGCCAAATACGTCGATGAACGTGTCGGCCAGACCTCCAACACCGCCTTCTCGATGGACGCCTACACCGTGGTCGACCTGCTGGGCTACTACAAGGTCAACGACAAGGTGCGCCTGAACCTGGATGTGAAGAACCTGTTCAACCGCGATTTTGAGGAAGGCGCGTTCGGCAACTTCTACGCCTACCCGGGTGCGCCACGCACGGTGCAGGTGGGCATCGCCTACACCCTGTAAAACCGGGGCGGTGTGCAATCCCTCCGGGTGATTGCACACCGTATTCCTCAGCCCTCGAACACTGGGTGCGACGACCTTTCAATCGCCGCCATGGCATCGGCCTGGCTCATCAAGCCCGACTCTTCCAGAATCGACAACAGCGAGCGCCCTTGCGCCACCGATTGGCGTGCCAGCTTGCTCACACGGGCGTAGCCTAGCTGCGGCACCAGCGCGGTGGCCACGGCCATTGATTGAGCCAGGTGTTGTTCGTTGCGTTCGGCATCGGCGGTTATCCCGCTGATGCACTTCTCGCGAAACCGTCGGATGCCTCGGGTCAGCAGCGCAATACTGTCGAACACGCGGGACGCCACCAGCGGCTCGAAGTGGTTGATTTCCAACTGACCGGCCTGCACCGCCTGCGCCACCGCCACATCATTGCCGATGACGGCGAAGCTCAGCTGGATCATCGCCATGGGCAACACCGGGTTGACCTTGCCTGGCATGATCGACGAGCCGGCCTGGGCTTCGGGCAGCTTCAATTCGCCGATCCCACCGACCGGCCCGGAGGACAGCAAGGTCAGGTCAGAGGCGATCTTGGCCAGGGACGCGGAACCGGTGCGCAACTCAGCCGAAACTCGAGAAAACGCATCCATGTTCTGCATCGCATCGAAGGCGTTCGAGGGGGCCTGGTACTCGATGCCAGTGACCTGTACCAAGTGCTGATACACCGCGGCGCGATAAGCGGGCGGCGCACCAAACCCGGTGCCGATCGCCGTGCCGCCCAGCGGCAGGGTGCGCAGTGTGTCGCGCACGCCAGCCAGCGCGGCCGCCAGGCGATGGGTGAGGGCGGCGTACCCGGAAAACAGCTGGCCCAGGCGCATCGGCTGGGCATCCTGCAGGCAGGTGCGGCCCAGGTGCAGAATGTCGGCAAACTGCACGGCTTTCTGGTCGAAGCGCGCGGCCAGTTGTTCCACTTCATCGATCAACGGCCCGAGCATCGCATGTGTCGCGATCTTCAATGCCGCCGGGTACACATCATTGGTCGACTGTGAGGCATTCACATGGTCATTGGGGTGCACCACGTCATACGAACCCGCCGCGTGGCCCATCAATTGCTGGGCGCGGTTGGCGATGACCTCGTTGAAGTTCATGTTGGTGGACGTGCCGCCGGAGCCTTCCAGCAGGTCAACGATCAGCGAGTCGTCGCACTGGCCGGCGATCACCTCGCTGCAGGCTTGCACGATGGCGTCGCACTGGGGCTGGGCAAGCACGCCGCAGGCGCGGTTGGCCAGTGCGGCCGCCCACTTGCACTGGGCAAAGGCATCGCGGAAGGCCGGGTAATAAGCGATGGTCAGCGGTGATACGCTGAGGTTGTCGAACCCGCGCACCGAGTTCACCCCGTACAGCTTGTCTGCCGGAATCTGTACGTCGCCGACGTAATCGGTTTCCAGCCGTGTAACAACAGCATCAAAAATACTCACGAGCATCACCCTCATCAAATTGGATTAACGCCTCCACCCCTTTGTCCAGGGCCGTGAGCCTGGGCAGGAAGGAATGGCGGATCACATCACGCGCCGTTTCGCACGCATCGGCGAAAAAGGCGCTGTATTCATTGCGTCGTGCTACCAGGTAAAGCGAGCGTTCCAGTTGCAGGTCCGGTGTGAGGTGCGCGGTCACGTTGTCGACCCAGGCACTGGCCTGCAAAAAACACATGGGGCTGGTGACGGCCCAGCCGATGCCTTCGGCGACCATGGACGTCAGTGCATCGGCGTTATCCAGCTCCAGGCGGTTGGGCACCCGTACGTTCAGGCTGCGCAGATGACGCTCGATCTGCAGCCCCACCTGGGACATCCGGTTGAAGCGCACTACCGGCAGCACATTGGCCAGCGCGCGTACGTCCTCGACCGTGTGGATATCGCAGCGCGCTTGCCTGGGCGTGATAACAAAGTACTTTTCTGAAAACAGCCGATAGCGGATCACGTCATTGGCGTCCATCAACGGGTCGCTGGTGACGATCAGGTCCAGGTCGCGCCGCAACAGGGATTCACCTTGTTGCGGGCTGAGCCCTGTGCGAATGGACAACTGCGCGACCTTGCCGAGCAATTGCCGGGTGAACACCGACCCGCAGGTGGCGGCGAAGGAGTCCACCAGGCCAATGCGCAGGTCGGGGTTCACACCGCGCCCGGCGTCGATCACCTGAGCCTTGAGGTGGGACAGTTCCTCGCTCAACACCGAGCCCCGGTTGCGCAAGGCAACCCCGAATGCGGTGAGTGCCATGGGCCGGGTGGTGCGGTCCACCAGCACCACCCCCAGTTCCTCCTCCAACTGACGCACCATCTGTGACACGCCGGACTGGGAAATACCCATGCGCGCGGCGGCACCGGACATGCTGCCTTCCTCGGCAACCGCGATGAACACCTGGACTGCATACATGTCGATCAGCCTGTTCGCAGACATCCTCAACCTCACTTGATGGTGTTATTCAATGGCAACCTTGGCGTCCGTCCGAAGAGGATCGGGCGTGACCCCCGACAAGTCTTCCTTGCTGGTTTCCGGCGCAAACACGTGGCAGAACACGCCGCCGAAGACCAGCACGCCAACGCATACGCCCAACGCCGCATGGACCCCCACGTGCTGCACCGCGACGGGCAGCAGGAACGTCGCCACCGCCGAGCCGAACCGGCTGGCCGCCACGGCCAGGCCGATCCCCGAGGCCCGCAGATGGGTGGGGAACAATTCGGGTGGGTAGACGAACTCCAGGTTGACCGCCGCCGCCATCACACAGGCAAAAACGCCGAAGGCGAGGATGGTGCCCAGGGGGCCGAAACCGGCGTAGGCCAATACTGCCAGGCCCGCAGCACTCAAGTAGAAGGTGCCGACCAGGAATACGCGCCGGGACAGCCGATCAATGACCAGCAGACCGAGCAGTGCGCCGAGCAACAGCAACACGTTGTAGACCAGGCCACCGGCAAACTTGTCCTGCACGTTCAGGGCTTCCAGGACTTTGGGTGCGAATGTGCCGAGGGCGAAGAACGGAATCACCTGGCAGGTGTAGAACACGCAACCCACCAGCGTATTTTTGCGCCAGCGCGGGCTGAACAGTTCGGCCCAGCTGCCACGCTGCTTGTGCCCATTGGCCGGGGCCACGGGTGCTGGCAGGAACACATGCGGGCCGAACTTGCTGCGCACAATGGCCATGGCTTCCTGGCTACGCCCGCGGGCCATCAACCAGATCGGCGATTCCGGCACGCCCATGCGCAAGGGCAGAATCAACAGGGCTGGGACGCCACTGAGGGCCAGCATCACGCGCCAGGCATCCGGTCCGATATCGCGGATGGCAAAGCCCACCAGGTACGCTGCTACATAGCCCGCCGCCCAAGCTGCCGCCAGCACGCTGAGCAGGCGTCCCCGATAGCGGCGCGGGGCAAATTCGGTCACCAGTGACTTGCTCACGACATAGTCGAAGCCCAGCACCAGCCCCAGCAGTAAACGCAGCGCCAGCAACTGCTCGGGCGAGGTGACAAAGAACTGCGACGCAGAGATGACGGCGAATAACAGCATGTCCCAGGCGAAGATTGCCCGCCGGCCGAACTTGTCCGCGATAGGGCCGGCAAACAGGCTGCCAAGGAACAGTCCCGCCAAGGAAGCGGCGCCCAGCAAGCCCATCCACAATGCCGTCAACTGTAACGGGCCGGCCGCCATGCTGACGGCGATCCCGATAATGCCCAGTACGAAACCATCACTGAACTGGCCACCCGTGCCGCTGAATACCGTGCGGATATGGAAGCGGCTCAGCGGAAGGTCTTCGAACGCTACTTGACCACTCATTCGTCTCTCCACTTGCGTTTTTATAGTTGTGGGAACCGGCGCATCGGCACCGGCTGAGAACGAGTCTAGGGCGACAGCTTCACGAAATCAGCAGGTGCCCTGTGAGTATCAAGATAGCTGATACTGAGAGCCGCTTTTCTTGAACAGGGGACAAATGTGAAAGACCTGAGCGAGTACGCGCAACCGACTCACGAGCTTGAACAGGTGCAAAGTAGGACCCACATCACAGCTGCGACAGATGGCGGCCAATAAGCATTTACGCCCACCCCCAATCGATGAGAAAAGCACGTCCATTCCCTCGGATATGGACATCGCATGCCTCGTTCAACCCTCATCGTTCGTGTGTTCGTCGCGCTGCTGGCCAGTCTTGCGCTCGGGTACATCTGGATCATCGTCAGCGCCAAGCTCGAAATCGGCGGCGCCAGCCCGAATCAACAACGGCTGGGCACACTGCCGGGCGTGCGGCCACACGCGGTCAGCCAGGATTGCACCGGAGTGAAGGTGACTGCGCAGGGCACGTGGCTGGTGGGGCGGGTGACGAATGAATATGAACAGCTGGAACCCTCAAGCGAGCGGGTGGACTTGAATGGCTTGCTCGACGGCGAACTGCGTCCGGAGCCGGAGACCACCGTGGTTGCGCGCCTGGGGGTTGACGGGGTGTTCAAGCAGGTCGCCCAGGTCAGCGGCTCGGCCTGCCTGGTGGCGAGTGCGGAGGGCACGCGCGTGTTTCTGCTGAGCTCGCTCTATCGACCCAACGATGCGGGGGGCCAGAACGCGGTGTTCCGCAGTGATGACCAGGGCAAGACCTGGCGCTGGGTGGCCGACGGGTTTTTCCCCGAGGTGAGCGGTGTGGCCACCCTGGTTTCGCCGTACTTCTACAACCAGGACGAGGTCTGGGCCTCGCGTTGGGCCGATGACGTCGAGCCGCTGGCCGGGGTGTATTACTCCGCCGACGGTGGCGCCCACAGCACGCCGATCACGGTGCCGCAACCGCTGGCGGTGACCCAAGACTACGCCCATAGCCTGCGCCCGGATATCCAGGAGTGGCGCGACTCAACCGAACAACTGACCCACGTATTGCAACAGGATGCGCAGCACGCGGTGATCTGGGTGTCGCAACGCTTCTGGGGCAGCCATCCCGATGGCAAGAGCGACAACCTGGCGATCGGTGTCACCACTCGCGTGCAGTTGAAGCGCACGGCCGGCACGTGGCAAGTCGAGGATATTCAGCGGGAAAACGGCCTGTACATCAGCGAGCTTGCGGACAACGGCGCCGGGCGCGTGATCGGCCTGATCGACCAGGGGCCCCATGGGCGCGCGGTGGTCGCCGAATTGAACACCGCGACGCTGGCGTGGAAAACCGTGGGCGACTTGCCCAGTGTGTTCTCGCCCTTGAGTGCCGATACCCAGGCGCGTGGGCTATGGGTAGGGCGCAACAGCCTGGTGGTCAATACCTACAGCGATCATAAGCCGCCGCGCTGGCTGTACTGGTGGAGCGAGGCGAGTATCTCCGCCGATGCGGTGTTCTATTCGACGGACTGGGGCCATTCCTGGAAGCGCCTGTCGCTGGACGGGTACATGGGCGTGCGCGGGTTTGACGGTGCCAGTGATCGGGTGTTCTGGAGCAAACAGAATTACGCCGACGACACCCTCATTCACGCCTATGGCCTGCGCTGAATCGCCTACAACGGCGTCAACACGTTCATCACCGTATCCAACGCCACCCGCGTGTCATCCAGTTGCACCAGCGACGCATGCCGCGCGCCGAGGGCGTCGCGGTTCTGGATCGCGGTAAGGATCGCCTTGTGCCGGGGCAGGCTCAGGCCCTGGATGTCCGGGCGGCGGTTGGTGATGTTGATCGACTCGCGCAACGGCAACGACAGCATGTTGCACATGTAGGCGAGCAGGTCGTTGCGGGTGGCGTCGGCGATGGCGCGGTGGAAGTCCAGGTCGGCCTGCAGCAGTTGTTCGTGGGTCTGCGCGGTTTCCATGCCCAGGTAGGCTTTTTCGATGATGGAGATGTCTTCGTCGGTGGCGGTAGTCGCGGCCATGGCGGCGATCTCCGGTTCAAGGATGCGCCGCACACCGGCCAGGGTGTTGAAGAACTCACTGTGGGGCGTGGACTGCATCAACCAGGACAACACGTCCGGGTCGAGCAGGTGCCACTTCAACCGCGGCCGCACCACCGCGCCCACCCGTGGCTTGGAATACACCAGGCCCTTGGCGCTGAGCACCCGCGTGGCTTCGCGCAACACCGAGCGGCTGACCTGGTACTCCTCGCAGAGCGTGGCCTCCATGGGCAGGCGTTCTTCCGGCTTGAAGCGGCCGGAAACGATGTGCATGCCCAAGTCCTGAACGATCTGGGCATGCTGGCTCTTGCGCGGCTTGGGCGGCTGGTGATCCATGACGACGGGGAGGCTCTGGCTTAAAGACGCGGCATCATAGCATCCCAATTAGTGGGAATGCCGTGGGACTTCCGCCCCACGGCAACCCACCAGGAAGTCAAAGTCGCAGCCCTGGTCGGCCTGCAGCACGTGGTCGATGTACAGCTGGCGGTAGCCGCCGACGATGAGGTTCTGCGGGGGCGCCAGGTCCGCCATGCGCGCCGCCAGCTCTGCGTCGGGGATGTCCAGGTGCAGGCGGCCGTTGGCGCAGTCCAGTTCAATCCAGTCGCCTTCCTGCACTGTGGCCAGCGGCCCGCCGGCAGCGGCTTCCGGCGCTACGTGCAACACCACCGTGCCGTACGCCGTGCCGCTCATGCGTGCATCGGAGATTCGCACCATATCGGTCACGCCCTGGGCCAGCAGCTTGGCCGGCAGGCCCATGTTGCCGACCTCGGCCATGCCCGGGTAGCCCTTGGGACCGCAGTTTTTCATGACCAGGATCGAGTTGGCGTCCACGTCCAGTGCCGGGTCGTTGATGCGCGCCTTGTACATGTCGAAGTTTTCGAACACCACCGCACGGCCACGGTGCTGCATCAGTTCCGGGCTGGCGGCGGACGGCTTGAGCACCGCGCCCAGCGGGGCGAGGTTGCCGCGCAGCACGCAGATGCCGCCGTCGGCGCGGATCGGGTTGTCGAGGGTGCGGATCACTTCGTCCTGGCCGTAGATCGGCGAATCCTTGGTGTTCTCGCCCAGGGTCTTGCCGTTGACGGTCAGGGCATTCGGGTGCGGGATCAGGTTGGCTTCACCCAGGCGGCGCAGCACGGCGGGCAGGCCGCCAGCGTAATAGAACTCTTCCATCAGGAAGCGCCCCGAAGGTTGCAGGTCGACGATGGTCGGTATGCCCCGGCCCATGCGGGTCCAGTCGTCCAGGTCGAGTTCGACGCCGATGCGCCCGGCGATGGCCTTGAGGTGGATCACCGCATTGGTCGAGCCACCGATGGCGGCGTTGACGCGGATCGCGTTTTCAAACGCCTCTTTAGTCAGAATTTTCGACAGCTTCAAATCCTCGCGAACCATTTCTACGGCGCGCATGCCCGACATATGCGCCAGCACATAACGCCGCGCATCCACCGCCGGAATCGCCGCGTTGTGGGGCAGGGAAGTGCCGAGTGCCTCGGCCATGCAGGCCATGGTCGACGCGGTGCCCATGGTGTTGCAGGTGCCCGCCGAGCGCGACATGCCGCCCTCGGCCGCGAGGAAGTCATCCAGGGTGATGGTGCCGGCTTTCACCTGTTCGCTGAGCTGCCACACCACGGTGCCCGAGCCGATGTCCTGGCCCTTGTGCTTGCCGTTGAGCATGGGTCCGCCGGTGACCACGATGGCCGGCACGTCGCAACTGGCGGCGCCCATCAGCAGGGCCGGGGTGGTCTTGTCGCAGCCGGTCAGCAGCACCACGCCGTCAATCGGGTTGCCGCGAATCGCCTCTTCCACATCCATGCTCGCCAGGTTGCGGGTGAGCATGGCGGTGGGGCGCAGGTTGGATTCGCCATTGGAGAACACCGGGAACTCCACCGGGAAACCACCGGCCTCGATCACGCCACGTTTGACGTGCTCGGCGATCTGGCGGAAATGCGCGTTGCACGGGGTCAGCTCCGACCAGGTATTGCAGATGCCGATGATCGGCTTGCCATGGAACTGATGGTCGGCAATGCCCTGGTTCTTCATCCAGCTGCGGTACATGAAGCCGTTCTTGTCGGCGGTACCGAACCACTGGGCGGAGCGGAGGCCGGGCTTTTTATCAGGCATGATCGATTCTCTTATTGTATGACTATATGTTCTATGCGTGCTTAAACATAAGCGCAAAAACGCTGCTTTGGAAGAGTTGTTTTGTAAATAGTCCTACTATATAGTCGATCTCAACTGAGGCATGACCCTGGCGGATTTTCGCGAGAGGCGTCCCCCGAGCTTCTATAAAAACAACAATCGGAGATCGACCCCATGAGCCAGGAACTGCGGCTTATTCGGCGCATCACGCTGAAACTGATTCCCTTCCTGATCCTGCTGTACCTGATCGCCTACGTGGACCGTTCCGCCGTGGGCTTCGCCAAGTTGCACATGGGCGCCGACGTCGGCATCGGCGACGCTGCCTATGGCCTGGGCGCGGGGTTGTTCTTCATTGGCTACTTCCTGTTCGAGATCCCCAGCAACCTGATGCTCGACCGCTTCGGCGCACGCCGCTGGTTTGCGCGGATCATGATCACCTGGGGCGCCATCACCATCGGCATGGCCTTCGTGCAGGGGCCGCACAGCTTCTATGTGATGCGCTTTCTGCTCGGCGCGGCGGAGGCGGGGTTCTTCCCCGGCGTGCTGTACTACATCACCCAATGGTTTCCGGTGCGCCATCGCGGCAAGATCCTCGGGCTGTTCATCCTGTCGCAACCCATCGCGATGATGATCACCGGACCGGTGTCCGGCGGCCTGCTGGGCATGGACGGCATCCTGGGGCTGCACGGCTGGCAATGGCTGTTCATCGTCATCGGCACCCCGGCGATCCTGCTGACCTGGCCGGTGCTGCGCTTCCTGCCGGATGGCCCCAAGCAAGTCACCTGGATGAGCGACGACGAAAAGGCCTGGCTCACCGGCGAACTCGCCAAAGACCTGCAAACCTACGGCCAGACCCGTCACGGCAACCCGCTGCATGCCTTGAAAGACCAACGCGTGTTGCTGCTGGCGCTGTTCTACCTGCCGGTAACCCTGAGCATCTACGGCCTGGGCCTTTGGCTGCCGACCCTGATCAAGCAATTCGGCGGCACCGACCTGGTCACCGGCTTTATCGCTGCGGTGCCGTATATTTTCGGCATCATCGGCCTGCTGATCATCCCGCGCAGCTCCGACCGTTTGAACGACCGCTACGGCCACCTTGCGGTGCTCTACGTGCTGGGCGCTATCGGCCTGTTCTTCAGTGCCGCGCTCAGTGTGCCGGTGCTGCAAATGGCCGCGCTGTGCCTGGCGGCGTTCGCGATGTTTTCCTGCACCGCCGTGTTCTGGACCTTGCCCGGGCGCTTCTTCGCCGGCGCCAGTGCGGCGGCGGGCATTGCGTTGATCAATTCGGTGGGCAACCTCGGCGGCTATATCGGCCCGTTCGTGATCGGCGCGCTCAAGGAATACACCGGCAACCTCGCTTCGGGTTTGTACTTCTTGTCCGGGGTGATGCTGTTCGGGCTGGTGCTGACCTTGGTGGTCTACCGCCTGCTCGAGCGCAAGCACGTGCTGCCCGCCGACCAATTTGCCGCCAGTGCCCGTGGCGCCACCCGACCTTAATCCAGGAGAACAGTCATGCGTTTAGTTCAGTTCGAGTTGCGTAACGGTGACCGCCGCGTCGGCGTGGTCGACGGCACCCAGCTGCGCGAAGTACACACAGCCCGCAGCGTGCGCGAGTTGGCCCTCGCTGCCATCGACGCCGGCGTAGGCCTGGCGCAACACGTGGACAGCCTGGGCCTGGGCGACAGCTACGACTACGCAACGCTGCTGGCCGACTTGAGGATCCTTCCGCCGCTGGACCACCCGGACCCGGCCCATATGCTGATCAGCGGCACCGGCCTGACCCACCTGGGCAGTGCCTCGGCGCGGGACAAGATGCACCAGGCCGGCGACGACACCGCACTGACCGACACCATGCGCATCTTCAAATGGGGCGTGGAGGGCGGTCGTCCACCGTCTGGCCAGGCGGGCGTGCAACCCGAGTGGTTCTACAAGGGGGACGGCAGCATCGTGGTGCGCCCCGGCGCGGCCTTCCCGGTACCACCGTTTGCCGAGGATGCCGGTGAGGAACCGGAGATCGGCGGCCTGTATGTGATCGGCCCGGACAGCAAGCCCTATCGCGTCGGTTTTGCGGTGGGCAACGAATTCTCCGACCACATCATGGAGCGCAAGAACTACCTGTACCTGGCCCATTCCAAGCTGCGCAGTTGCAGCTACGGCCCGGAGTTGCGCGTGGGTGAACTGCCCCAGCACCTGGCGGGCACCAGCCGCATTCTGCGCAATGGCGAAGTGATCTGGCAGAACGAGTTCCTCAGCGGCGAGGCCAATATGTGCCACAGCCTGGAGAACCTCGAATACCACCACTTCAAATACCACCAGTTCCTCAAGCCCGGCGATGTGCACATCCACTTCTTCGGCACCGCCACGCTGTCATTCGCCGACGGTATACGGACCCAGGCCGGCGATGTGTTCGAGATCAGCCAGGCCGAGTTCGGTGCGCCGCTGGTCAACCGTGTCGGCAGCAGCGCTGCGGCGTTCGAACCCGGCAACGTCATCACCCTTTAATGGAGAGCCCCATGACTCAGTTTCTCGGCCACAACTACATCGGCGGCCAGCGCAGCGCCAACGGCAGCGTCACGCTGAAAAGCGTCGACGCCAGCACCGGCGAGGCCTTGCCCCAGGACTTTTTCCAGGCCACGCCGCAGGAAGTCGACGCCGCCGCCAAGGCTGCCGCGCAGGCCTACCCTGCGTACCGCGCCTTGAGCGCATCGCGCCGTGCACAGTTCCTGGATGCAGTGGCCGATGAGCTGGACGCGTTGGGGGATGATTTTGTCGAACTGGTCTGCCGCGAAACGGCACTGCCGGCTGCACGCATCAAGGGCGAGCGCGGGCGTACCAGCGGCCAGATGCGCCTGTTCGCCACAGTGCTGCGTCGCGGTGATTTCTACGGTGCGCGCATCGACAAGGCACTGCCCGACCGCCAACCGCTGCCACGCCCGGACCTGCGTCAATACCGCATCGGCCTGGGGCCGGTCGCGGTGTTTGGCGCGAGCAACTTCCCCCTGGCGTTTTCCACGGCGGGCGGTGATACAGCGGCGGCTTTGGCGGCAGGTTGCCCGGTGGTGTTCAAGGCCCACAGCGGGCATATGGCGACTGCCGAACGCGTCGCCGATGCGATCATCCGCGCGGCCGAGGCTACCGAGATGCCGGCCGGTGTGTTCAATATGATCTTCGGCGGTGGCGTGGGTGAAGCGCTGGTCAAGCACCCGGCGATCCAGGCGGTGGGCTTTACTGGCTCGCTCAAGGGCGGGCGTGCCTTGTGCGACATGGCGGCGGCGCGCCCGCAGCCGATCCCGGTGTTCGCCGAGATGTCGAGCATCAACCCGGTGATCGTATTGCCCCAGGCCCTGACCGCGCGGGCCGACAGCGTGGCGCGCGACCTGACCGCCTCGGTGGTACAAGGCTGCGGCCAGTTCTGCACCAACCCCGGCCTGGTGATCGGTATCGCGTCGCCCGCATTCACCGCATTCACCCAACACGTCGCCCGACTGATCGGCGAGCAACCGGCGCAGACCATGCTCAACGCCGGCACCCTGGGTAGCTACGGCAAGGGCCTGGAAAAACTCCTGGCGCACCCTGGCATCCAGCACCTGGCGGGCAGCCAGCAGGTTGGCAATCAGGCGCAACCACAGCTGTTCAAGGCCGATGCGAACCTGTTGATCGACGGCGATGAAGTGCTGCAGGAAGAAGTGTTCGGCCCCACCACCGTGTTCGTCGAAGTCGCCGACCAGGCCCAACTCAGCGCCGCCTTGCACGGTCTGCACGGCCAGCTCACGGCGACGATCATTGGCGAGCCCGCCGACCTGCAACAGTTCGCCGAACTCACGCCGCTGCTGGAGCAGAAAGTCGGGCGCATCCTGCTCAACGGCTACCCCACCGGTGTGGAAGTCTGCGATTCGATGGTGCACGGCGGCCCGTACCCGGCCACCTCGGATGCCCGTGGCACCTCGGTCGGCACCTTGGCCATCGAGCGTTTCCTGCGCCCCGTGTGCTTCCAGAATTACCCTGATAGCCTGCTGCCCGACGCGTTGAAAAACGCCAACCCGTTGCGTATCCAGCGGCTGGTGGATGGCACGCCATCCCGCGACCCGCTGTAACGCGCACCTGAGAACAACAACAATCCAGGAGGCATCATGTCGTGTATCGCCGTTACCCCGCACCGTGCGCAATTGGGCGAGGGACCGTTCTGGGACGCGCCCACCCAGGCACTGTACTGGGTGAATATTGCCGGCAAACAGGCACTGCGCCTGATGGGCGGGCAGTTGCGGGTGTGGCAGTTGCCCGAGCATGTTTCGGCGTTCATCCCGTGTGAGGGCGGCGATGCCCTGGTGACCCTGAGCAGCGGCGTGTATCGCCTCGACCTGGTCACCGAGGCCCTGACCCTGCTGTGCGTGGCCGACCCGCAACCGGGCAACCGTGGCAACGAAGCACGCTGCGATGCCCAGGGCCGCCTGTGGCTGGGCACCATGCAGAACAACATCGGCGAGCAGGGTGAAGACCTGCCCATCACCCGGCGCTCCGGTGGCCTGTTTCGTATCGATGCCGATGCGCAGGTCACGCCGTTGCTCAGCGGCCTGGGCATTCCCAACACCTTGCTGTGGAGCGATGACAGCCGCCACGTGCATTTTGGCGACAGCCTGGACGGCACGCTGTACCGCCACGCTATCCAGCCGGACGGCCAACTCGAATCCGCGCAGGTGTGGTTCGGTCCCCACGAGCGTGGCGGGCCGGACGGTTCGGCCATGGATGTGGAAGGCTTTATCTGGAACGCCCGCTGGGATGGCAGTTGCCTGCTGCGCCTCACGCCCGACGGCGCCGTCGACCGCATCATCGAACTGCCCGTCAGCCGCCCCACCAGTTGCGTATTTGGTGGCCCGGACCTCACCACCCTGTACATCACCAGCGCGGCCAGCCCGTTGGATCACCCCTTGGATGGCGCGGTATTGGCCATCGAGGTCGATGTGCCTGGGAAACCCTGTCATCGCTTTGCCGGATAAGTCCCCGTTTAAAAACAACAACAAGGAGTCACCCGTATGAATCGTCGTCGTGGTTTGCGTTCCCTGTGCTGCGCCGCTGTGGCGGTCTCGGCCATGAGCTTGAGCGGGCTGTTGCTGGCCGCTGAAGAAGTGAAGATCGGTTTCCTGGTCAAGCAGGCTGAGGAGCCGTGGTTCCAGACCGAATGGGCCTTCGCCGAGAAAGCCGGCAAGGAACATGGCTTCACCGTGATCAAGATCGCCGTGCCCGATGGCGAGAAGACCCTGTCGGCCATCGACAGCCTGGCTGCCAACGGTGCCAAGGGCTTTGTGATCTGCCCGCCGGACGTGTCCCTCGGCCCGGCTATCGTGGCCAAGGCCAAGGCCAATGGTTTAAAAGTCATCGCCGTGGATGACCGCTTTGTCGACGCCAAGGGCAACTTTATGGAAGACGTGCCGTACCTGGGCATGGCGGCCTTTGAAGTGGGCCAGAAGCAGGGCGCAGCAATGGCGGCCGAAGCGAAAAAACGCGGCTGGGACTGGAAGGACACCTACGCGGTGATCAACACCTTCAACGAACTCGACACCGGCAAGAAACGCACCGACGGCTCGGTCAAATCCCTGGAAGAGGCCGGCATGCCCAAGGACCACATCCTGTTCACCGCCGCCAAGACCCTCGACGTACCCGGCAGCATGGACGCCACCAACTCGGCCCTGGTCAAGCTGCCCAGCGGCGCGAAAAACCTGATCATCGGCGGCATGAACGACAACACCGTGCTCGGCGGCGTACGCGCCACCGAAAGCGCCGGCTTCAAGGCGGCCAACGTGATCGGCATCGGCATCAATGGCACCGACGCCATTGGCGAACTGAAAAAGCCTGACAGCGGCTTCTTCGGCTCGATGCTGCCCAGCCCGCACATCGAGGGCTACAACACCGCGCTGATGATGTACGAGTGGGTCACTAAAGGCACCGAGCCTGCGAAATACACGGCGATGGACGAAGTGACGCTGATCACCCGCGCCAACTTCAAGGAAGAACTGACCAAGATCGGGTTGTGGCAATGACCGCTGCGGCCCTGCGCTTTGACGGCATCGGCAAGACCTTTCCCGGGGTCAAGGCGTTGGATGGCATCAGCTTTACCGCCCACCCCGGGCAGGTGCACGCCCTGATGGGCGAGAACGGTGCGGGCAAGTCGACGCTGTTGAAGATCCTCGGCGGCGCCTACATTCCCAACAGCGGCTCGCTGCACATCGGCGCGCAGACCATGGCCTTCAAATGCGCCGCCGACAGCATTGCCAGCGGCGTGGCGGTGATCCACCAGGAACTGCATCTGGTGCCGGAAATGACGGTGGCCGAAAACCTGTTCCTCGGCCACTTGCCGTCGCGTTTTGGCGTGGTCAACCGGGGGCTCCTGCGCAAGCAGGCCCTCGCGTGTCTCAAGGGACTGGCGGATGAAATCGACCCTGCCGAGAAGCTCGGGCGCCTGTCCCTAGGGCAGCGCCAACTGGTGGAAATCGCCAAGGCGCTGTCCCGTGGCGCCCATGTAATCGCCTTCGACGAGCCCACCAGCAGCCTGTCGGCGCGGGAAATCGACCGCCTGATGGCGATCATCACCCGCCTGCGCGATGAGGGCAAAGTGGTGCTCTATGTGTCGCACCGCATGGAAGAAGTGTTCCGCATCTGCAACGCCGTCACGGTGTTCAAGGACGGTCGCTACGTGCGCACCTTCGACGACATGAGCGCGTTGACTCACGACCAACTGGTGACCTGCATGGTCGGTCGCGACATCCAGGACATCTACGACTACCGCCCGCGTGAGCACGGCGAAGTCGCGCTCAAGGTCGACGGCCTGCTCGGTCCCGGCTTGCGTGAGCCGATCAGTTTCAGTGTGCGCAAGGGCGAGATCCTTGGCCTGTTCGGGTTGGTTGGGGCAGGGCGCACCGAACTGTTCCGGCTGCTCAGCGGTCTGGAGCGCACCAGTGCCGGTAGCCTGCAATTGTGCGGGCAGGCGCTGCAACTGCGCTCGCCCAGGGATGCCATCGCCGCCGGCGTGCTGCTGTGCCCGGAAGACCGCAAGAAGGAGGGCATCATTCCGCTGTCCAGCGTCGCCGAGAACATCAATATCAGCGCACGCGGTGCCCACTCCACGTTCGGCTGGCTGCTGCGCGAGGGCTGGGAAAAGGGCAACGCCGACCAGCAGATCCAGGCCATGAAGGTCAAGACGCCCAACGCCGCGCAGAAGATCATGTACCTGTCCGGCGGCAACCAGCAGAAGGCCATTCTCGGTCGCTGGCTGTCGATGCCGATGAAGGTGCTGCTGCTGGACGAACCGACCCGTGGCATCGACATCGGCGCCAAGGCCGAGATCTACCAGATCATCCATAACCTGGCGGCCCAGGGCATTGCGGTGATCGTGGTGTCCAGCGACCTGATGGAAGTGATGGGCATCTCCGACCGCATCCTGGTGCTGTGCGAAGGCGCGATGCGCGGCGAACAAACCCGCGAACACGCTACCGAATCCAATCTGCTGCAACTGGCCCTGCCGCGCAGCGTGGCGAACTGAGAGACGACTATGACCACTCAACACAACGTGCTGCCCACGGCGCGCAAGCCCCTGGACCTGCGTGCACTGCTGGACAACTGGGCGATGCTGCTGGCGGCGGTGAGCATCTTCTTGCTGTGCGCCTTGCTGATCG
Source organism: Pseudomonas allii (assembly GCF_055380095.1). Lineage (NCBI taxonomy): Bacteria > Pseudomonadati > Pseudomonadota > Gammaproteobacteria > Pseudomonadales > Pseudomonadaceae > Pseudomonas > Pseudomonas allii. The sequence goes on from NZ_AP039450.1 coordinate 2,467,514, forward strand.
ACAACTTCCTGTCTCCGCTGAACATGCGTGGCCTGGGCCTGGCGATTTCCACCGTGGGCATCGCCGCCTGCACCATGCTGTTCTGCCTGGCGTCGGGGCATTTCGACCTGTCGGTGGGCTCGGTGATCGCCTGTGCCGGGGTGGTGGCGGCGATTGTGATGCGCGACACCGACAGCGTCCTGCTCGGCATTGGCGCCGCCTTGCTGATGGGCCTGGTAGTGGGGCTGATCAACGGCATCGTGATCGCCAAGCTGCGGGTCAACGCGCTGATCACCACCCTGGCGACCATGCAGATCGTGCGCGGCCTGGCGTACATCTTCGCCAACGGCAAGGCGGTGGGCGTGTCCCAGGATCAGTTCTTCATCTTCGGCAACGGCCAGTTGCTGGGGGTGCCGGTGCCGATCCTGATCACGGTCCTGTGCTTCCTGTTCTTCGGCTGGCTGCTCAACTACACCACCTACGGGCGCAACACCATGGCCATCGGCGGCAACCCGGAAGCGGCGTTGCTGGCCGGCGTGAATGTGGACCGCACCAAGATCCTGATCTTTGCCGTGCACGGGGTGATCGGTGCGTTGGCCGGGGTGATCCTGGCATCGCGCATGACCTCCGGCCAGCCGATGATTGGCCAGGGCTTCGAGCTGACCGTGATCTCGGCGTGCGTGCTGGGCGGGGTGTCGTTGAGTGGTGGGGTAGGCATGATCCGCCATGTGATCGCCGGCGTTTTGATTTTGGCGATCATCGAGAATGCGATGAACCTGAAGAACATCGATACCTTCTACCAGTACGTGATCCGCGGCTCGATCCTGCTGCTGGCGGTGGTCATCGACCGCATGAAACAACGCTAAGTGATGCCATGTGAGGACTCACTGTGGGAGGGGGCTTGCCCCCGATAGCGGTGTGTCAGTTTGCACCTCTGTCTCTGACACTCTGCTATCGGGGGCAAGCCCCCTCCCACAGGTTTAGTCCGCGGAGAATTTGAAGACAGTGTTCTGGGTGTAGGTCTGCCCTGGGTTCAGGCGAGTGGACGCAAACTTGGGCTGGTTAGGCGCATCTGGAAAATGCTGGGTCTCCAGCGTAAACCCGCTCCAGTGCTGATAGGTCTTGCCAGCCTTGCCCTTCACCGAACCATCGAGGAAGTTGCTGGTATAAAACTGCACCCCAGGCTCGGTGGTAAACAGCTGCAAGCGCCGCCCGGACGCAGGATCATGCACCTCGGCTGCCAACTGCTTCACATCACCCTGGGTGTCCAGCGCCCAGTTGAAGTCGAACCCACCCTGTTTCGGCTCGGCGAATTTGAGCTGCGGGTGATCGTCCTTGATGTGCTGGCCGATCGGCGTCGGCGTGAGGAAGTCCATCGGCGTGCCCTTGACCGGCGCCAGTTCGCCGGTAGGAATCAATGTCGCATTCACCGGCGTGTAATGGCTGGCATGCAAGGTGGCGACCTGCTTGAGGATGTCGCCATTGCCCGCACCAGCCAGGTTGAAATAGCTGTGGTTGGTGAGGTTGAGCACCGTGGGTTTGTCGGTGGTGGCGCTGTAGTCGATGTGCAGTTCGTTGTTGTCGTTGAGGCGGTAGGTGACTTCGGTCTTCAGGTTGCCGGGGAAGCCCATTTCACCGTCCTTGGACAGGTAGGTGAGCGTCACGCCAACCGAGTCCTTGGCCTTGACCTGGGTGGCTTTCCACACCCGCTTGTCGAAGCCCTGGGCGCCGCCGTGCAGCGAGTTGGGGCCGTCGTTGAGCGGCACCTGGTAGCGCTTGCCGTCGAGTTCGAAGGCACCGCCGGCCAGGCGGTTGCCGAAACGGCCGATGGTTGCGCCGAAGAACGCCGTACCGCTCTGATAGCCTTGCACGTCGTCAAAGCCCAGTACCACGTCGTCGAGCTTGCCATTTTTGTCCGGCACCTTCAGCGACTGCAACACGCCGCCGTAGGTGATCACCGTGGCTTGCATGCCATGGCTGTTACGCAGGATGTACTGTTCGACGGCGGTGCCGTCATTGGTTTTACCGAACGCTTTGTGTTCGCTGGTAAGGCCTGCCGCCTGGGCGCCGCCGCTGGCGACCAGCATGGACAGGGCGAGGCCCGAAAGCAGGTAACGAGGGTGCTTCATGGTCGAACTTCCTTTTGTTGTTTTGAGTGGAATAGTTCTACTAATGTGCGATATTTTGTCGATATGACAGCAAATTTATAGCCTTAAACCGGGTTTTTGCAAAATAAAATAAGACTAATTAAGCGAGGCAACCTTTTATGACGACGCAACACGCGGTTTACCCCGACCTTGAAGGCAAGACCGTCCTGATCTCCGGCGGTGCCTCGGGCATCGGCGAGTTCATGGTGCGCGCCTTCGCGGCCCAAGGCGCCAAGGTCGGCTTTGTCGACCGCGCACAAAGCCAGGGCGAACGCCTGGCAGCGCTGTTGAGTTCACGCGGGCATACCGTGGAATTCGTCAATTGCGACATCACCGACGAGATTGCCTATAAAGCCGCTATCACTCGTTTCGAACACTCCCTGGGGCCGATCACTGTGCTGGTGAACAACGCCGCCAATGACGTGCGCCATACCCTGGAGGAGGTCGACTCGCAGATGTTCGACCGGTTGATCTCCGTCAACCTCAAGCACGCCTTCTTCGCCGCCAAGGCGGTGGTGCCGATGATGAAGGGCGCGGGCGGCGGGGCGATCATCAACCTCGGCTCCGTCGGCTGGATGATGGCTTCCGCCGGCTACCCGGTGTACGCCGCCAGCAAGGCCGCCGCCCACGGCATGACCCGCGCCCTGGCCCGCGAGCTGGGGCCGAGCCGCATCCGCGTGAACACGCTGGTGCCGGGTTGGGTGATGACGGAAAAACAGCTGGCGATGTGGGTCGACGAGGCCGCCAAGGAACTGATCAGCCGCAGCCAATGTTTGCCGGGCAGTGTGCTACCCGAACACATCGCCAACATGGCGTTGTTTCTTGCCTCGGATGCCTCGGCGATGTGTTCGGCGCAGAACTTTATTGTGGATGGCGGTTGGGTCTGAGTCGGGCTCAATCCTTCAGTCAACACTGAACTGATGTGGGAGGGGGCTTGCCCCCGATGGCAGTGTTTCAGTAACAGGTGTGCAGACTGAGGCCACGCCATCGGCGGCAATTCGAATCGTCACGCCGCCCCCACATTAGAACTGCCTTGCCTACTCGATTGGATAACGCTTGAAAGCCGGGTGCTGTTCCAGGCGCTCGGCGTGGCGTTTGAGGTTGGGGAACGCATCGGCCTTGACCACCGACGCCACGGTGAACTGGCTGAACGACCAGGCGACTGCCGCCGTCAGGGAAGCCTGGGTCAATACGTCACTGTCAGGCAGTTGCTTTTCCAGCAGCGAGTAGGCCGCCAGCAATTGCCCGCTGACGCGATCCAGCCAGGGCGCATGCAGCTTTTCGGCAGGCCGCAGGTTGTGTTCATAGACGATCTGCACGCTTTTCTCGCAGGCCGCCAGGGCCAGGCCAAGGATATGCAAGTCATGGGCACGGGCGCTGGCGGATGGGGGCAGCAGCTTTTTGTCGGCGGGGGCCAGGGTTTCCAGATAGTCGAGGATCAGGCTGGAATCCATCAGCACCGTGCCGTCATCCAGCACCAGGCTCGGCGCCTTGACCACCGGGTTGATCTGGGAAAACTCGGTGAACGTGCTGAACACCGACAGCGGTTCATGCACAAAATCCACGCCGTACAGGTCCAGGGAAATGGCCACGCGGCGTACGTAGGGCGAGTCCAGCATGCCGATCAGTTTCATGAAGCCTCCGTTGCTCTCAAGGTGATGGCTCCAGAGAGTAAGGGCACAGGATCGGCATGCGCAATGACTGAATGTTGCCTGCCAAGGTCAGGCTGCGGTCATTCAGGCAGGACGCCTGATGTTCTGCCGGCTGGCTCCCGGTGGCTGGCCGGTAATGCGCTTGAATGCACGACTGAACGCCGCCTGGGAGGTGTAGCCCAGGCGCAGCGCCACTTCTTCGATGGGTAAACGCTCCAGGGTCAGCCACTGGCTGGCCAGGCGCATGCGCAGTTCCGTCATGTAGCGCAGCGGCGGGATACCCAGGGTCGCCTGGAAGCGCTCGGCGAATACCGAGCGGGAGGTATGACACTGCGCGGCCAGTTCGGCCACGCTCCAATCGCGCCCGGGCTGCTGGTGCAGGACGAGCAGGGCGCCCGCCAGGCGTGGGTCGCGCAACGCCGCCACCAGCCCCGAGGCATTACCGCAGGCACACTCCACCCAACCCCGCACAATCATGGCGGCCACCACATCGGCCAGGCGCGTGAGAATGCCAGGGTAGCCGACGCGAGCCGCGGCGACTTCGCGCTCCATCACCGCCAGGATCGGCATCAGGCCGGGGTAACGCTGGCCCTGGGCATCGATCAGCATCAAGGCCGGCATCAGGCTGCCAAGCCCCTGGAGACTGCCGAGTTCGAACTCCATGCAGGCGCTGAACAGCAAGGTGCTCGGCGGTGAGTCGGGTGATGCATCCACGGCGCAGACGCTGTCGCCCAGCGACGTTGCGTCAAAGCCGCCGATGTCCTGCACCGGCCTGTCCGCACTGGACAGCAGCGCATGGGCGCCGCCGTGGGAGATGAACACGGCATTGCCCGCCGACAATTCGAACAGGCTGTCGTCATCGGTGCGCAGGGTGGCCGTCCCGGCAGCGAGGAAATGGAAGTAGGCATGCCCCGGTCTGGCGTCAAAGCCCATGCCGAAGCTCGGCCCGGCCTGGATACGCCGGTACTGCACGCCGCGCAGGCGCATGCCGCGCAGCAGTTCGTCGATAAGGTCGGAGGACAGGTTGAACGGGGCCGCTGCAGTCATTTTCGGGGTTTCGGTCAAAAACTCAAGGGTTTGCATCATAGATCATCCGGTTTGGCAAACCTAGACTGGCCGTCGTGCTAATGACCGAGGATGTCGTGTGATGAATGATTATGTAGCCCAAGCCACTCACCCTGCCCAGGTGGCGCCCGATGCGCCCGCGTGGATGGCGGTGTTTTCCCTGGCCATGGGGGTGTTCGGCTTGTTGACGGCCGAATACCTGCCGGCCAGCCTGCTGACGCCGATGGCGATGGACCTTGGCGTGTCGGAGGCGCTGGCCGGTCAGGCCGTGACAGTGACGGCGGTGGTGGCGTTGTTCGCCGGGTTGCTGGTGCCGGGCCTGACGCGTGGAATCGACCGGCGTGTGGTGCTGCTGGGTTTTTCCCTGCTGATGATCGCCTCCAACCTGTTGGTGGCGTTTTCTTCCAGCCTGGCGGTGCTGCTGTTGATGCGCATCCTGCTGGGTGTAGCCCTGGGCGGCTTCTGGAGCATGGCGGCGGCGGTCGCGATGCGCCTGGTGCCGGCGGCGCTGCTGCCCCGTGCGCTGTCGATCATCTTCAGTGGCATTGCCGTGGGCACGGTGGTTGCCGTGCCGCTGGGCAGCTACCTGGGCGGTGTGTATGGCTGGCGCAGCGCATTTGTGGCAGCGGCAGCGGTCGGCACGGTGACGCTGGTGTTCCAGCTGTTCACGCTGCCGCGCCTGGCTCCCACGGGCAGTGCACGCTTGCGCACGGTGCTGGATGTGCTGCTGCGCCCAGGGATCGCCATCGGCATGTTGGGCTGCGTGCTGGTGCACACCGGGCACTTTGCGTTGTTCACCTACATCCGCCCCTTCCTGGAAAGCACCACGGGCGTGGGCACCGAAGGGCTGGCCTTGATGCTGCTGGGCTTCGGCGCCGCCAATTTCGTCGGCACGCTGTTGGCCGGTTGGATGCTGGTGCGTTATCCACGCGGCACGCTGGTGCTGATGCCGGTCTTGGTAGGCGTCGCGGCGCTGGCGCTGGTGTTGCTGCCGGCCTCGCTGCCAGGCCAGGCGTTGCTGCTGGCGCTGTGGGGCATGGCGTTTGGCGGCGTGCCGGTGGCGTGGTCGAACTGGGTAGCCCGCAGCGTGCCGGATCAAGCTGAAAGTGCCGGCGGCATGGTGGTGGCGTCCGTGCAATCGGCCATTGCGGCGGGCGCGGCCGGAGGGGGCGCGATGTTCAGTCTCAGTGGCATCAGCGGCGTGTTTCTCGGCGCCGGTGTGTTGATGCTATTGGCCGCCTTGTTGATTGCGCTGCGGGTAACGGTGCCCGGCAATGACGCCGTGGGTGCACCGCTGCATCTTTGACGTCAGCCTGGAGATTGGCCGCATTCACGGTGTGACGAGCCATCGACCTTTGGTTTAGTCTGGAACGCTTCGTTGAACGCAAGCACATTTGGAGCAGTAAGCATGACCGATTACGTACCCCCGAAAGTGTGGACCTGGGACACCGAGAATGGCGGCACTTTCGCCAGCATCAACCGTCCCATTGCCGGCGCCACCCATGACAAGGAACTGCCGGTGGGCAAGCATCCGCTGCAGCTGTATTCCCTGGCCACGCCCAACGGGCAGAAGGTCACGATCCTGCTGGAAGAGCTGTTGGCCCTCGGGCACAGCGGCGCGGAGTACGATGCCTGGTTGATCAAGATCGGTGACGGCGACCAGTTCGGCAGCGGCTTCGTGGGGGTGAACCCCAACTCCAAGATCCCGGCACTGCTGGACCGCAGCGGCGCCACGCCGATTCGGGTGTTCGAGTCGGGAGCGATCCTGCAATACCTGGCGGAGAAGTTCGGCGCGTTCTTTCCCACCGAGCCTGCGGCCCGTGCCGAATGCCTGTCGTGGTTGTTCTGGCAGATGGGCAGCGCGCCCTACCTGGGCGGTGGTTTCGGCCACTTCTATGCCTATGCGCCGAGCAAGATGGAATATGCGATCAACCGCTTTGCCATGGAGACCAAGCGTCAGCTCGATGTGCTCGACCAACGCCTGGCGGTGAGCGAATACATCGCGGGTGATGAATACACCATCGCCGATATCGCGATCTGGCCGTGGTATGGCGGGTTGGTCAAAGGCCGTTTGTATGGCGCGGCGGAGTTCCTCTCGGTGCATGAATACAAGCATGTGTTGCGCTGGGCCGACGCAATTGAAGCACGGCCGGCGGTGCAGCGTGGGCGGCGGGTCAACCGGGTGTCCGGTGAGCCCCATGAGCAACTGGCCGAGCGGCATGACGCCAGCGACCTGGACTAAAGGCCTGACGCGGTAAGCACTGTGGGAGCGGGCTTGTTCGCGAATACGGAGTGTCAGTCAACAGATCCATTGGCTGATCCACCGCAATCGCGAGCAAGCCCGCTTGTGTCTTGAGCCAGGATTAAACTGAGGTTGAGAGCGGTGAGTGGCAAGCTGAATGCCCGAAGTGCATAAAGCACGTGTGGGAGCCCATGCTGCCACTCACCTCTCCACTCTGGTCATTGAGCCCGAACAGTTGAACGAGCCCACCTCGAACAGTTACAAGCGTGGGCCAAGCCAGAGCGCTCTCACCTTGAGTGTAAGAGGGTTTGGCCATGTTTTCCTATCCAGCAGGTATTGATGTTTCCAGCGACAGCCTAGAAATCCTGGTTGATCAACTAGATGTGGCGATGAGTTGTCCCAATTGCGAAAGTGATTTTCCCAGACTGATTGGATGGCTCGCTCTGCATCGTGTAGGCCGTGTGTTGCTTGAGGCTACTGGCGGTTACGAGCGCAAAGTCATGAAAGCGCTTCAAGCTGCCGGCCTTGAAGTCATACGGATTAACCCTTGCCGAGCCAAAAGTTTCGCCAAAGCGATGGGACAACAAGCCAAGACCGACCCGATAGACGCACGCCTTCTTGCGCAGTTTGCAGCGGTCATCAAATCACCCGATAGTCGCGTTACAAGCGCCGAGCAGGATGATCTGCGCGCGCTGGTTCAACAGCGGGAGCACTTTGTTCAGCAGAGAGATGACGATAAACGGCGGCTTAAAACGGCTTCCTCTGAAGTGATCAAACCTGCATTACAGAGTCATATCGACTATTTGCAAGGGGTGTTGAAGCAGTTGGAAAACCTGATTCGCCAAAGCGCTGAACGTCTGGATAGTAAAAAGGTATCTCTTCTGTGCTCGGTCAAAGGCATAGGACTCGTTACGGCGGCCAGTTTGATGTCCTATCTTCCCGAACTCGGCGAGATAGGTAGGCATCAGATTGCTGCGTTAAGCGGTACCGCGCCCTACAACGACGATAGCGGCAAGCACAAAGGTAAGCGCCACATCAGCGGCGGCAGGTTCGCTGCCAGGCGCTCACTGTACATGGCCTGTTGGTCAGTGATCCGGTTTCAGCCTGAGTTTGCCGTGCGATATAAAGCGCTGCGCGAGAAAGGCAAGTGCCCCAAAGTGGCACTCATCGCTTGTATGCGTGTTTTGTTAGTACGCCTAAACGCGATGATCCGTGATGGAACTGAATGGAGAGAGCAGCCCGCCTAAACCCGCGTGGTAGCTATTTCAAAAATTACACGGCGTACAGCTGTGGGAGCATTACCGTCTCTGCAAATATGGCTTGATGAAAGCCATCAAGACAGTTGCTCCCACATTTGGATTTGTGTATCTCACTCTACTTGTAGCGCTGCTCGAATACCGCCACTTGCTCGGGCTTGATCAGCTCGAACGGCACCCACACCTGCGGCTCAATCGCCTCGCCCTTGATCATCCGCACCGCCGCCTGCACGGCCTGGGTGGCCTGGGCCTTCGGGTCCTGGAACACCGACGCCGTCAGCAGGCCGCGCTTGATCGCCGCCAGCCCGTCGGGCAAGCCATCAATGCCCACAATCGCCACATCGCCCTTGGCTTTGCCCGCCTGCTGCAAGGCCATGGCCGCCCCAATCGCCATTTCGTCGTTGTTGGCCACGATGGCATCGAACGGCGTGCCCGCCAGCAGCCAGTTGCTGGTCAGGTCCATGCCCTTGCTGCGTTGCCATTCAGCACTTTGCTGCTCGACCACCTTGATCCCGGGAAAGTCCTTGAGCACCTGTTTGGCGCCCTCGGTGCGGTCATGGGTGGCGTTCTGTGCGAGGTCGCCCATGATGATCACCACGTTGCCCTTGCCACCGAGTTTTTCCGCCAGGTAGCGCATCTGCAACTGGCCGGCCTCGATGTCGTTGGAGGCCACGGTGACCACGCCTTTGGGCAGGGTAGGCTCGTCCGGGTGGCGGTTGACGTACACCAGCGGTGTCTTGGCGGAGACGGCGGCTCGGGTCATGTTGGCGGTGGCGGCAGTGTCCACCGGCAGCACGATCACCGCGTCGACCTTCTGATTGAGAAAGCCTTCGACCTGATTGAGCTGGCGCACCACGTCGCCCTGGGCGTCTTCGAACTGGATCTGCACGTCCTGCTGCCTGGCGGCGGCTTCGAGGCCGGTGCGCACGTAGGTCATGAAGTTGTCGTCGACCCGGGCAATGCTCACGCCGATGCGATAAGCGGCGAAGGTCCATTGGCTGAACAGCAGCAACAGCGTGGCAGCAAGCAATGAATAGCGGTTCATAAGGGGGTTCCTTTTATTGTTATAGGGTGAACGCCTGGCGGAAACGTGCCAGGGCCAACTCACTGTCACCGCTGGCCCAGCCTTCCAGGCCGACCACGCCGCTGTAGCCCATGGCATGCAAGGCCCGGGCGATGGCCGGGTAGTGGATTTCGCCGGTGCCGGGCTCCTGGCGCCCCGGCACGTCGGCCACCTGGATTTCGCCGATGTGGTGGCCGGCGCGCTGGATCAGCTCGATCAGGTTTCCTTCGCCGATCTGCGCGTGGTACAGGTCTAGGTTCATCTTCAAGTGCGGGCTGCCCACGGCCTCGATCAACGCCAGCGTGTCGTCGGCGCGGGCGAACGGCGTGCCGGGGTGGTCGACCTCGGTGTTGAGGTTTTCCAGCAGGAACACACGGCCGGCGTCTTGCCCCAGGCGGGCGATCTTTTCCAGGGTCTTGCAGGCGCTCAGCCACATGCGCCCGGTGGTCCGGCTCACCGGTTGAACAGGCAGGCCACCGTCACCCAGACCGGTGCCGTGCAGGTTGAGGCTGGGGCATTTCAACTGCTCGGCTACCCCCAGGGATTCGCGGGCGCTGTCGAGCAGTTGGCGGATGCCGTCGGGGTCGGTGAGGGTGCCGCTGATGTAGCCGGTCATCGAGGTGAAATCGGCGCCGGTGGCGGCCAGGGCGGCGATGTCTTTATCTGTCCAGTTCCAGATTTCGGCGCTGAACCCTAGCGCGTGAATGCGCTTTACACGCTCGACAAACGGCAGGTCGAGAAACACCATCTCGGCGCTGACCGCCAGCTTGAACGGGCTCATACCGCCACCGCCTTGCCGGTTTCGAACGACTCGATACAGGCGCGGGCAATCGCCAGGGCCGCGCGCGCGTCTTCGCCACTGGCCATCGGCTTGGCGCCGCTGCGCAGGCAGTCGACAAAGTGATTCAGTTCGGCAATGTAGGCGTCGCGCAACAGGTCGGTGTCCAGGCGCTGGGTGTCGGCCTGGATGCCTTGGGCCAGGTAGCGCACCAAGTCGCTGTCGTTGAGGCTGCCCATGCTCAGCATGCCGGCACTGCCGAACACCTCGCCGCGCACGTCGTAGCCATACACGGCCTGGAAGTTGGCCTCGGCGGTGGCGATGGCGCCGTTGTCGAAGCGGATCGCAACCACGGCGGTGTCGAGGAAGCCTTTGCTCTTGAATTCCGGTGCGATCAGCGCGTCGGCCATCACATACACCTGCACGGCCTCGGCACCGGGGTTGAGGTAGCGCAGGGTGTCGAAGTCGTGGATCAAGGTTTCGAGGAAGATCACCCATTGCGGCGAGTTGGCCGGGTTGTTCAGCGCCGGGTCGCGGGTCAGCGAGCGCAGCAACTGCGGGGTGCCGATGCGGCCGGCGGCGACGTCAAGGTGCGCGGTGCGAAAGCTCTTGGCGAAACGCCGGTTGAAGCCCACCTGTAACGGCACCCGCGCATCGGCCGCAGCGGCGATAGCGCGGTCGGCCTCATCGAGGGTAATGGCCATGGGTTTTTCGCAGAAGATGCCCTTGCCGGCGCGTGCGGCGCTGATCACCAGTTCGGCATGGCTGCGCGCCGGGGCGGCGATGATCACGCCGTCGATGTCCGGGTCGTCGAGCAAGTGTTGCGGGTCGGTGTAGACCTTGCTCACCCCCAGTTCGGCGGCGAGGCGGGCGGCCTGGCCGGGCGTCGGGTCGGCAATCGCCGCCAGGCTGGCGCCGGGGATGTGCCGTGCGGCGGTCAGGCCGTGGAAGCTGCCCATGCGACCGGCACCGATCAAACCCAGGCGGATGTTTTGTGTACTCATGCGATGACCCCTTGTTGTTATTGGCCTCAGGACAGTCCTGGTGGGCAAAGGGCTAGGAGCAAGGCGTGTGCCAGTTTTCAAGTTATTGATTAATAAGGGTTAATTAATATCTATCAATAATAAGTGTTCATTTTGATGACATGCCTATACTGACATGTCAAAAATATGAACATGGATATCACCCAATGAGCATGGCCTTCAGCGTGCAAGACCTCGATTACCTGACGACCCTGGGGCCTGCCGCGTTGAATGACGGCCCGGTGACCGCGCTGGAGCAGGCCTGGCGCGATTGCCTGGCGGGTCAGGTCGAATGTCCGGCACCCGTGCGCCCAGTGATCTGGGATTCGTGGCGGCGCAGCGTCGAGGCCGGCCTCGATCCCGCCGACAACGCCTATCGCTTTGTCGCCGCCGACACGCTGGCCGCCACCCTGGCCACCCACCGCGTGCTGATCGCCGCTGCCGCGCAAGTCATGCACGGCTTGCTGGCCTACAACCCGCGCGGGCATATCAACCTCACCGATGCCGATGGCACCACCCTGTATTTCTGTGGCCTGGACATCACTCCGGTGGGCAGCCGCCTGCTGGAGTCGGTGCAAGGCACCAACTGCACCGGCCTGGCCCTGGCCGAAGACCGCCTGGTGTATGTGCTGGCCGAGGAAAACTTCGGCATCGGCCTGCGCCAGCGCCGCATGCACTGCGCCGCCGCGCCGATCAGGAATGCCCAGGGGCACACCGTGGCCATGCTGACCCTCACCGCCGAGCCTGGCTGGTTTCACTTCCATACCCTCGGCACGGTGCAGGCGGCCGCCGAGGCAGTGTCGCGGCAGATGGCGTTGCAGGCGTTGCTGGAAGAGCAGCAAACCGTGCTCGAAGTCCTCAACGAAGGCCTGGTGGTGTTGGACGAGCGCGGCTGCATCAAGGCGCTCAACCGTTATGCCCGGCAGTTGTTCGGCGTAGGGCTGGAGCTGATCGGGCGGCCGTTCCAGCAACTGGGCCGTAGCGAGTTGAGCGATGCCCTGGGTGAGCCCGTGCGCGACCTCGATTGCACCTTCCACCTGAACAATCGCAGCCAACTCGCCTGTCTGGTTTCGGTGTGCCCGCTGGAGCAGGGCGGGGTGATCGTGTCGCTGCGCGAAAACCGCCGCATCCGCGAAATCACCCGGCGCCTGATCGGTACCCAGGCCAGCTATACATTTGAAACCATCCAGGGCAACTCCCGCGCCATCCACGACGCCCTGCACCTGGGACGTATCGCCAGTCGCAGCGACTCCACCACCCTGATCCTCGGCGAAAGCGGCACCGGCAAAGAGCTGTTCGCCCAGGCCATCCACAACGGCAGCGACCGCCACAAAGGCCCCTTCGTGGCGGTCAACTGCGGCGCAATCCCCCGTGACCTGGTGCAAAGCGAGCTGTTCGGTCATGTCGAAGGCGCGTTCACCGGCGCCACCCGTGGCGGTTCGGCGGGCAAGTTCGAACTGGCAGACGGCGGCACTATCTTCCTCGATGAGATCGGCGACATGTCCTTCGATGCCCAGGTCAGCCTGTTGCGGGTGTTGCAGGAGGGGGAAATTACCCGCGTCGGTGCGAAAAACTCACGGCAAGTGGATGTGCGCATCATCGCAGCCACCCACCGCAACCTCAGCCAGGCGGTAGCGGAAGGTGCGTTTCGCGAAGACCTCTACTACCGCCTCAACGTGCTCAACCTGACCGTGCCGCCCCTGCGCATGCGCCGCGAAGACATTCCGTTGCTGGCGCGGCACTTCCTGGCGCGCTGTGCACGCTCGTTGCGTAAATCGGTGCAGGGCTTTTCGCCGGAGGCGATGGCATTGCTGTCGGCCTATGGTTGGCCGGGCAATGTGCGGGAGTTGGAAAACAGTATTGAACGGGCGACCAACCTGGCGATGGGTGAGTTGATCGAACCGCTGGACCTGCCGCTGGAAAGCCGCCAACGCGCCCCGCTGCGCGCCTACGAGCCGACACCCGCCCAGGACCTGAGCAGCCACGAAATGCACGCCATCGTCGCCGCACTCCAAAATACCGGCGGCAACATCCGCCTGGCTGCCCGGCAACTGAACGTGTCGCGGGGCGGGCTGTACAACAAGATGAGTCGGTTTGGGCTGAGTGCCAGCGATTTTCGCCGCGCATAAGGCCTAAGGCTTCAACTGCTTCCAATCAATGGCAAAGCGCGCCAGGTACTTGCGCAGGCGGTCAGCGTCATTGGGTTGCGCCTTGGCCTGGCGCGAAACCCCGAACAGTCGTCGGCCGGCGTCGGAAAGGCTGTCGGATTGCAGGCATACGTCAATCACTGCCTTGAGTTGCAATTGGTCGAACAGGTCCAGATCGGCCGGCAGCAGTGCATGGGTTTCGGTCAGTCCCCAGGCGTAGCGCAGGCGCTGGATCTCCTCTTCGGCCTGGGCCTCATCAATACGCCCGCTGTCGGCCAGGGTGGCCATGCGTGTGATGGAGGCCGACAGCTCGCGAAAATTACCCAGCCACGCCGCTTCGCTGGAACAGGCGAACGCCAGGTAGCGGCGGCGCGCTTGCAGGTTGAAACGCACGCGCCGGCCTTGCTCGCGGGCATGGCGTTCCAGTTCGAAGTCGATATTGGGCTCGATATCTTCGCGCCTTCCCGCCAGGCCTGGCAGGTCAAAGGTCCACAGGTTGATGCGTGCATACAGGTCTTCACGAAACAGCCCTTCAGCCACGCGCCCGCGCAGGTCGCGGTGAGTACCGGCGATGATCAGGAAGTCGCTGGCCACTTCACGGTCGGCGCCCATGGGGTAGAAGCGTTTTTCTTCGATGGCCTTGAGCAGCATCGCCTGTTCATCCAGGCCCAGTTCGCCGATCTCGTCGAGGAACAACATACCGCCGTCTGCTGCGCGCAGCAGGCCGTCGCGGGCGTTCTGCGCGCCGGTGAAGGCGCCCTTGGTATGGCCGAACAGCGCTGACATGGCGCCATCGCCACGCAGGGTGGCGCAGTTGACTTCCACAAAGCCCCCCTGGATCTGGTGGCGGCTGCGCTTGAGTTCGTAAATGCGTCGGGCGAGGAAGGACTTGCCCGCGCCAGTGGGGCCGATCAGCAGCATGGGCGCGGTGGAGCGCACGGCCACGCGCTCGATCTGTTCAATGGAGGCATTGAACGCACTGTTGCGCGTGGCGATCCCGGACTTGAGGAAGGCCAGGCCTTCCAGGCGTTGATGGGCGAAGCGCGAGGCGATGCGGTCGTAGCGCGACAGGTCGAGATCGATCAGGGTGTGGGTGCCGGTGGCGGGAGCGGTGTCGTCCCGGCGGCGACTGGGGGCTGTCTGGATCAGGCGCGCCGGCAGGTTGCGTGCCTCGGTGAGCAGGAACCAGCAAATCTGTGCCACGTGGGTACCGGTGGTGATGTGGACCAGGTAGTCCTCATGGTCGGTGTCGAAGGTGTAGGCGGCGGTAAAGTCGTGCAGCGCGCCGTAGACCTCTTCGAAATCCCAGGGGTTGTGCAGTGGCATGGGGTGCAGGCGCACCTCGGTAGTAGGCGAGATCTGCTGGATGTCGGCGCGTACCCGCTCGGCGAGGCTGACGTCACGGGCGTCGATGTCGTGGATCAACTCCAGGCGATCGACTTGCAGGTTGTCCTGCTGGCACAGGCCGACGCTGGGGCGCCAGTGATTCCAGCGGTTGGCGCCCTTGCCGACGCGATCCAGCTTGGACCCGATAAACCCGATGGCGACCGTGCGCTTGTGTTTCATGACTGGACCAAAAGATAAATAGCGATATGCAAGGATATGGATTGGGTTGAGGGGTTGTCACCGTTTTTCAAAAGCCCAAACTGCAGTTGTTTAAATTATCCATATAAAACAATCGCTTATAAATTATTTTAGAAATAGGGAAAAACGTGGCACGTCCGCTGCAATCCCTCAGCCAACGCCGCAGCGCCGGCCTACACACAAAAGAATCGAGATCATGCAAGAGACCACCTACCAACTGCTGGAAGTCGCCAACGGCAAGCCGATCAAACTCTGGACCCAGGGCGTGCCTGTGGAGCCTGAAGCGCGCAAGCAACTGATGAACACCGCCCAGATGCCGTTCATTTTCAAGCACCTCGCGGTGATGCCCGATGTGCACCTGGGCAAGGGTTCGACCATCGGTAGCGTGATCCCCACCGTGGGCGCGATCATCCCGGCGGCGGTGGGCGTGGATATCGGCTGCGGCATGATCGCTGCGCGTACCACGTTGATGGCCGGCGACTTGCCCGACAACCTCCACGGCCTGCGTTGCGCCATCGAGGCCGCAGTACCCCATGGTCGGACCCGTAGCCGAAAGGGCCGCGACAAAGGCGCGTGGGAACATGTACCGGCCCAGGCCGATCAGGTGTGGTCGGCGCTGCATCCACGCTTCAAGGCGATCACCGACAAGTACCCGCAACTGGAACGCAGCAACAACCGCCACCACTTGGGCACTCTGGGCACCGGCAACCATTTCGTCGAGGTGTGCCTGGATGAAGCCAACCGTGTGTGGTTCATGTTGCACAGCGGCTCGCGTGGAGTGGGGAATGCCATCGGCAACCTGTTTATCCAACTGGCCCAGGCGGATATGCGTCAACACCTGGCCAACTTGCCGGACCGCGATCTGGCGTACTTCGAAGAGGGCAGCCAGCACTTCGATGACTACGTGGAAGCCGTGGGCTGGGCCCAGGATTTTGCCCGGCAGAACCGTGAGTTGATGATGCGTGCGGTGGTCCAGGCCACGCGCCAGGTGATCAGCAAACCGTTTGAAGTGGCGCTGGAGGCGGTGAACTGTCATCACAACTACGTGCAGAAAGAGCGGCACTTCGGCGAAGAGATCCTGGTTACGCGTAAAGGTGCGGTGTCGGCGAAGAAAGGTGAGCTGGGGATTATCCCGGGCTCCATGGGCGCCGAAAGCTTCATTGTGCGTGGGCTGGGTAACGAAGAGTCGTTCTGCTCCTGCAGCCACGGCGCCGGGCGCACCATGAGCCGCACCAAGGCGAAGAACACCTTCACCGTGGCCGACCAGATCCGCGCCACCGCCCATGTGGAGTGCCGCAAGGACGCCGATGTGATCGACGAAATTCCGATGGCCTACAAGGACATCGACCAGGTTATGCACGCCCAGCGCGAGCTGGTGGAAGTGCTGCACACCTTACGCCAGGTAGTGTGCGTCAAAGGCTAAGAGGGGAAGCAAGATGCAAAAGGATGAACGCCACCCATTGAGCGACGCCATGCGCGCGCGGGTGCTACAGGAGCTTGACCGCATAGAGCGCGAACGCAATGTCACGGTGCTGTATGCCTGTGAGTCCGGCAGCCGGGCCTGGGGGTTTGCGTCCACCGACAGCGACTATGACGTGCGCTTTGTATACGTGGAAAAACCCGACTGGTTCATGCAGGTAGATGCGCCGCGCGATGTGATCGAGCGTCCGTTGGATGACGAATTGGATGTCAGTGGCTGGGAGTTGCGCAAGACCCTGGGCCTGCTGCGCAAATCCAATCCCACGTTGCTGGAATGGTTGGACTCGCCGCTGGTGTATCGCCAGCACGTCGAGGCCACACAGCCGTTGCGCGCCTTGGCAGAGACGTTCTACAGCCCGCCAGCGGCGCGCAGTCATTATCTGTCAATGGCCAAGAAAAACTTCCGTGGTTACCTGCAAGGCGACACGGTGCGGTTCAAGAAGTACTTCTACGTGCTGCGGCCATTACTCGCGGTGCGTTGGATCGACCTCGGGCTGGGCCGCCCGCCGATGACGTTCGCCGACTTGTTGAACACCGTGGATGACGCGCAACTGCTCGATGAAGTGGCAACCCTGCTGGCGTTGAAACGCAATGCCGGGGAAGCGGCCTACGGGCCTCGGCGTCCGGCGCTGCACGCGTACATACAAGCTGAATTGGAACGCAGCGTGCCTGGATTGCCACGCACCCATGCGGATTCACGACAACTGGACCAGTACCTGCGGGACACGGTCAAACGCTTTGCTTAAGGATGACGATGAAACAGGACGTGATTGAACTCGACGGCGCCATCGGCGGTGGCCAGGTACTGCGCAGTGGCCTGAGCTTGTCGATGGTGACCGGGCTGACCCTGCGGATTAAAAATATTCGCGCCAAGCGCAGCCGGCCAGGGTTGATGCGTCAACACCTGACCGCTGTGCTGGCGGCGGCGCAAGTCTGTGGGGCCCAGGTACACGGTGCGCAATTGGGCTCGCAATCCCTGGTGTTCGAGCCGGGGCCGATTCAAGGCGGTGAATACCGCTTCAGCATCGGCACCGCCGGCAGTTGCACCCTGGTGTTGCAGACCCTGCTGCCGGCCTTGCTGCGCGCGCCCACGGCCAGTCGCGTGACGATCTGCGGCGGCACCCACAATCCGCTGGCACCGCCGGTGGACTTTTTGCAGCGGGCCTGGCTTCCGCTGTTGCGGCGCATGGGCGCGGCTATCGAATTGAGCTTGAACCGGTATGGGTTTGTGCCCGCCGGTGGTGGTGAGTTGGAGGCGTTCATTCAGCCAGCGCAACTGGCACCGTTGCAGTTGATGCAGCGCGGAAAACTGCTCGAAGCCCGGGCGATAACGCTTAATGCCGGGTTGCCTGCCCAGGTCAGCGAACGCGAGTTCAAACGCGTGCGCCAGCGCTTGTCGTTCGATGAGTCCCAGTTGTGCCCGATTGAGATCGACCCGGAACAAGGTCCGGGCAACGTGCTGATGCTGGAGTATGTCCACGAACACGTCACCGAAGTGTTCAGCGCTTTTGGCCAGGCCAACCTGCGCGCCGAGACGGTGGCTGACCAGGCGATCGAGCAGGCCATGGAATGGAAGGGCACCGACACGGCGGTGGGCGAACATCTGGCCGATCAATTGTTGTTGCCGATGGCATTGGCTGGCGGTGGTCGTTTCACCACACCGCATATGAGCGACCATCTGCACAGCAATATGCAGGTGATCCAGCGCTTCCTGCCCGTGCGGATTGAGAGTCACGTGCGGGAGGAGGGCGGCTTGATCATCGAGTGCCGCGCCCGCTAGAGGTTCTCCGACGTCACAATCTGCGGCGGTATATACACCCGCTGCCGCGCCGGATCGAACCCTTGCGCACTCTGCAACTCCACCATCAACTGCACCAACGCCGTCGCCGTCTGCCCCGGTTGCGAGTCCATCACCACATCGATCAAGCCCTGGCGCAGCGCCTGGCGCGACAGCTCGGTGGACTCCTGCAAAATGCAGCACAACGCCGGCCGCTTGGGCAACTGCGCCAGGGCGCTGATGATGCCATCGCCGCCGCCGCCCACCACGCACAGGCCGCGCAGGTCGCTGTGGCGGCTGATCAGGTCGAGGGTGGCTTCTTCGGTGATGTCGCAGTTGTCCAGGTTGATCAGTGGCTCCAGCGGCTTGAGCCCCGGCGCGTGCTCGGCCAGGTAGCTATGCAGGCCTTCGACCCGTGCCTGGTGGCCGAGAAAACGATGGCCGCCGAGCAGGATGCCCACGCTGCCTTTGCGCGCGCCGCAGGTGCGCGCGAGCAACCAGCCCATGGTGCGGCCGACCACATGGTTGTCCTGGCCCACGTAGGGTTCATCGGCATGTTCATGGATATCCGAGAGCAGGGCGACCACCGGCACGCCGGCGGCGCGGATCTGCGCCAGGCACGCGTTGATCAGCGGATGGGCGAAGCTGACCACCGCCAGGCCATCGCACTGCACGGCCAGTTGTTCGATCTGCGCGACGATGGCGCTGGGCGAGCGATCCACGATGTACTCGAACTGGCACGTCAGGTTGGCGTTGGCATGCTGTTCGGCAGCCGTGCTGATTGCCTGCGCCAGGCTGGCATAGAACGCCTGGGCGGTGGCCAGCAACAGGATGCCGAAGCGATAGGTCGGCCGACGTTCGCGAATGCGCTGGCCGATCAGCCGCGCCGCGAAATACCCCACCGCTTCGGCCGCCTGGAACACCTGCTCGGCGGTCTCGGGATTGACCGGCGCCCGCGCATTCAACACGCGGTCGACGGTGGCCACACTCAGCCCAGCCTGGGCGGCCACGCTGGCGATGGTTGGGCGTTTGTTGTTGTTCATGACTGGCCCCTTGAGCGTCTTGATAGAAAACTATCAAGCCCCGCTGGGGCTGGATGATAGCTTGATAGGGAATGGATTCAAGGCCTTGAGGGTGAATAACCGGTTCTCTAAGGTGGGTTTCACACAGCACCAGAAACCACCCGCTTGCGGAGAACAATAACAATGCCTGGACACACCGCTCCTCTCACCCGTCGCGACTACAGCCTCACCGGCCCCGAAGCCGCCCGCGCCGTTGAAAAAGGCCTGGTCTCGGCCAGTTGGTACCAATCGCCGATCTCGCGTAAACGCATGAAAGAACTGATGCAGCGCCGTGACGGCCCGGCGCTGCTCGACACGGCGATCTGGGTGATCGCACTGTTTGCCAGCGGTTTTGGTGGCTACTGGTTCTGGGGCACCTGGGCCTGCGTGCCGTTCTTCCTCGTCTATGGCGTGCTGTATGGCACCGCGTCCAACCCGCGCTGGCATGAAACCGGCCATGGCACCGCCTTCAAGACCCGCTGGATGAACGACGTGCTGTACCAGGTCGCCAGCTTCATGTGCATCTTCGAACCCCACGTGTGGCGCTGGAGCCATGCCCGGCACCATACCGACACCATCGTGGTCGGCCGTGACCCGGAGATCGTCGAACCGCGTCCGCCGAGCTTCCTGATGATGGGCCTGAGCCTGTTCAACCTGCCCCTGGCCTGGAAGACCTTCAGCGGCGTGGCGCGTCACGCCATCGGCAAGATGAGTGCCCAGGAAGCGGACTTCATCCCCGAATCCGAATGGCCCAAGGTGTTCCGTGCCGCGCGTATCTGGGTCGGCATTTATGCCGTGGTGATCGGCACCGCGTTGTACCTGCATAGCTGGTTGCCGCTGATGCTGGTGGGCCTGCCGAGTATTTATGGCGCGTGGCTCGGCTATCTGTTTGGCCTCACGCAGCATGTTGGCCTGGCCGAAGATGTACTCGACCACCGCAGCAACTGCCGCACCATTTACATGAACCGCGTGCTGCGCTTTATCTACATGGACATGAACTACCACCTCGAACACCACATGTACCCGATGGTGCCGTACCACGCCCTCGCGCAACTGCACGACGAAATCCGCAGCGACTGCCCGCCGCCCTACGCCAACCTGTTCGAGGCATTCAAGGAGATCCTGCCGACCATCTGGAAGCAGCGCAGCGACCCCACCTATTTCGTCCAGCGCCCGATTCACCCGAATACGCCTCCGGCTGCCCATGCGCCGGTGCATGCAGAAACCGCTGCCGGTTGAACCCCACCCAAGCACAAGAGAAAACGCCATGAACGATCAATGGATCGACGTCTGCGCCGTGGGCGAAATAGACGAAGAAGACGTGCTGCGCTTCGACCACGGGCCGCACACTTACGCGGTGTATCGCTCGGCTGAGAATGAATTTTTCGCCACCGCCGGCCTGTGCACCCACGAGAAAATCCACCTGGCCGACGGCCTGGTGATGGACCACGTGATCGAGTGCCCCAAGCACAACGGGCGCTTCGATTACCGCACCGGCAAGGCCCTCGGCGCGCCGGTGTGCGTCAACCTCAAGACCTACCCGGTGCGGGTCGAAGCGGGGCGGGTGTTGCTCGCCGTCACGGCTTGATCATGAACGATCCCTTGATCATCGTCGGCGCCGGTCATGCCGGTGGCCGTGCGGCGCTGACCTTGCGCGAAGAAGGCTACACCGGGCAGTTGATCCTGATTGGCGATGAGCCGCACTTGCCCTACGAGCGGCCGCCGCTGTCCAAAGGCGTGTTGCAGGGCACGGCGGACCTGGCCGGCTGCAGCCTGTGCGACAGCGCCCGGCTGGCCGAGTTGGGCATTGAGCATATCGTCGCTAACCCGGTGACGCAGTTGCAGCCGCAACAGCATCGGCTGCAACTGGCCGATGGCCAATGGCTGCGGTACGCCGGCCTGCTGCTGGCCATCGGCGGCCGGGCGCGCCGCTTGCCCCAGGCGCAGGCGAATGTGCTTTACCTGCGCACCCACGATGACGCCTTGGCCCTGCGTACTGCGCTGAAGCCTGGCACGCGGCTGGTGGTGGTCGGCGGCGGGTTTATCGGCCTGGAAGTGGCGGCGACGGCACGCGGCCTGGGCTGTGAGGTCACGTTGCTCGAAGCCGGGCCGCGATTGGCGGGGCGGGTGTTGCCACCGGTTATCTCTGAGGCGCTGCTGGCGCTGCATCGTCAGCACGGGGTCGACGTTCGCCTGAAGGTGGCCTTGGAGTCGATCCAGGCCGACGCCGCGCTGCTGATGGACGGGCAGCGTTTGCCCTGCGACCTGGTGGTCGTCGGCATCGGCATGCAACCCAATATCGAATTGGCCACGGCGGCGGGGTTGGACGTGGGGCAGGGCATTCGCGTGGATACGCACCTGCGCACCAGCGCGCCGGATATTTTTGCCGCCGGTGACGTGTGTGAGTTTCGCCTGGATGGCCTCTACCAGCGCCAGGAAACCTGGCGCAACGCCGAGGCCCAGGGGCGGCATGCGGCGCTGAACCTGCTGGGCCGTGACCTGCCGTTCGAGGCGCTCCCCGGATTCTGGTCCGACCAGTACGACTGGGGCTTGCAGACCGTCGGCGTGATCACGCCCTTGACGGTCAGCCGGCCATTGGCGGGCGGTGGCTTGCTGCTGTTTTACCTGGACGCCAATCACCGCTTGCAAGGTGCCTGCGGATGGGCGCCAGGCAACAGCGTGGCCAAGGACATCAAACTCTGCGAGCGCCTGATCAGCGCGCGACTGTCACTCGATCCCGCCAGCCTGGCCGACCCCGAACTGTCCCTCAAACACCTGCTGCGAGGCTGATATGCGCCAATTCCTGGTGTTCCAATCCCTGTGGGCCATGCAGACCGAACCCGGCCCACTCGAGGCTCAACTCGAGCGCATCAAGGCCGCCGGTTTCGACGGCATTACCGACCATTACTTCAAACCCGCCGATGTCGCCCGCCTGCACGCCGCCGCCACGGCGCAGGGCTTGCAGATCGAAGGCCAGTTGTTCCCGCAATCGGTGGATGACCTGGCCGCCGCTTTGGATGTGATCAGCGCCTACGGCTGCCACCACCTCACCCTGCAAGCCGATGTGCGCCCACGCACCCAGGCCGAGGCGGCGCGACTGGTGGAAGGCTGGCAGCGCTTGGCCGAGCAGGTGGATTTTCCGGTGCTGCTGGAAACCCACCGTTATCGCCTCACCAACGACCTGCTGTTCACCCTTGACCTGCTGGCACAGATGCCGGATTTGAAGCTGCTGGCCGACCTGTCCCACTACGTGGTCGGGCGTGAACTGCCGGAGCCTGGCGCCGCCGAGGACGATGCGCAGATACGCCGCATCCTGCGCAATAGCTGGGGTTTCCATGGTCGCGTGGCCAGTAGCGAGCAGGTGCAGGTGTCGTTGGACTTCCCCCAGCATCAATCCTGGGTCCGGCGCTTTACCGAGTGGTGGCGCTACGGGATCGAAGACTGGCTGGCGCGCCCGCAGACGCCGCAGAGCCTGTCCTTTACCTGCGAACTCGGCCCGCCGCCCTATGCGATCACCGGTGCGGACGGCCGCGAGATCAGCGATCGCTGGGCCGAAGCGCTGAAGATGCAGGCGCTGATGCGTGAGGTGTGGCGCAGTTGTCAGAAATGATCTGCTAATCTGCGCGGGTTCAATCTCGCCCTTTAGCCTGGACTTTCACCATGACCCCATCCTCCGTTCAGCCGCCCCTGGAACCGCAGTCTGTCTGCCACCCGATCACCACCAGCGCGATCTTCATGGTCGCCACCGTCGCCCCCGGCAGTGAGGACAGGGTACGCGGCTGGTGCGCCGATATCGCCGGGCTGGTGCGCTCGGTGGGCAAGCGCGTGCCGGCCGGCAACCTGACCTGCGTCTGCGGGTTTGGCTCGGATGCCTGGGACCGCCTGTTCGGCGCGCCACGCCCGGCGGCGTTGCACCCGTTCCGTGAGTTCGGCGTGGCAGGGCGCATGGCCGTGTCGACACCGGGGGATATCCTCCTGCATATCCGCGCCGAACAGATGGACCTGTGCTTCGAACTGGCCACCCACATCATGGCGGCCCTGGGCGACAGCGTGAAGGTGGTGGATGAGGTCCAGGGTTTCCGCTATTTCGACATGCGCAGCATCATCGGTTTTGTCGACGGCACCGAGAACCCGGTAGGGCGCAAGGCCGAGGGTTTCACCATCGTCGGCGATGAAGACAGCGAGTTTCGCGGCGGCAGCTACGTGCTGGTGCAGAAGTACCTGCACAACATGACCGCCTGGAACGGTTTGACGGTGGAGGCCCAGGAGAAAGTGATCGGGCGCACCAAATTGTCGGATATCGAGTTGGATGAACAAGCCAAGCCAAGCAACGCCCACAGCGCATTGACCGTCATCACCGACGAGAACGGCGAAGAAGTGAAGATCCTGCGCGACAACATGCCCTTTGGCCGACCCGGAGCCGGGGAGTTTGGCACCTACTTCATCGGTTATGCACGCTCGCCGCAGCCCCTGGAATTGATGCTGGAGAACATGTTCGTCGGCCGCCCGGTGGGCAATTATGACCGTCTGCTGGATTTCAGCACGGCAGTCACCGGCGGCTTGTTTTTCGTGCCCTCGGCCGACCTGCTGGAAGAGCTCGCCGACCGAACCGGCGGTCTATAGGCAACACAGAACAAATGTGGGAGAGGGCTTGCCCTCGATTGCGGAGTGTCAGCTGCATATAAGTTGACTGATGCACAGCTATCGGGGGCAAGCCCCCTCCCACGTTGGATCGGATGTGTTTTTTGAATTGAGTCAGCTCAACAGCCCAGTGCTGACCGCCACAATCAGGAACACCCCCAGCAGCGCACGGTAGATCACGAATGGCCAGGTGGAGAACCGCTCCAGGAACTTCATCAGACCCCAGATCGCAAAGAACGCCGAGATACTCGCCACGACCAGACCGAACAGCAAGTGCGGCCAGGCATGCGCCGGCATGTCGGCGTGCAGCAACACCCACAACTCCTTAAGCCCGGCGAGGGCGATGGCCGGCAGGCCTAGCAGGAAGGAGAAGCGCGCCGCTTCCTCACGCTTGAAATTGAGAAACAACGCAGCGGTCAGCGTGGAGCCGGAGCGCGATACCCCCGGAATCAACGCACCAATCTGCGCAATCCCTACGATCAACGCATCGCGCAGGCGCATTTCGCTCACTTCACGGGTGTGGCGTGCGCGCACTTCGGCCACGGCCAGCAACACCGCCATGACCACGCAGGAAATGCCGATCACCATCAGCCCGCGCAATGGCGAGTTGCATGCGTTCAAGGTCGAGGAAAGCGCCAGGCCGGCAATCCCGATGGGGATGGTCGCCAGCACGATCGCCACCGCCAGCTTGAACCAACGGTCGTTGTAGTCACCCCGACGCACCGCGCCGATGCTGCCGGTGGTGACCTGGCGCACATCGCGCCAGAAGTAACTGACCACCGCCGCCAGCGCCGCCAGTTGCATGGCCGCGGAAAACGCCGAACCGGGGTCTTGCCAGCCGAGCAGGGCAGGCACCACGCGCATGTGGGCGGTGGACGACACCGGCAGCAGTTCGGTAATGCCCTGGATCACGCCCAGGATGAAGATCTGCAGGTAATCCAGGGAGGCAAAACCCACATCCAGGCCGGCGGTACACATGTTGGTCAAAATAGGTGTCCTTGAAGAGCAGAGGCAAATTTTCACGAAGTTTATTCGAAATGTTTCAAGGTTTCGGCAGAGGCAACACCTATTTGCAATCGGTTCAGCAAGTAGAAAGGTTGGCCTCTGCCCGTGTTTTGTGAACAATGGCGCCCTGCGTTTTTTCACCGAGAGCCCCATGCCTGAAACCACCGTCGAATTGATCCAGACCGGCCCCGAAGAAGCCGAGTTGATCCGTAATCTCTACCAGTACTACGCCTATGAATCGTCCGATTGGGAACAGGAAGATGTGGAGGCCGATGGCCGCTTCTACATCCATGACGAACACCTGGCCCGCTATTGGCAAGACCCGCAATGGAGCGCCAACCTACTGCTGGTGGATGGCTACATCGCCGGCTTCCTGCTGATCGAAGGCAGCGAACTGCCGGGCATCGACGCCCTGGAACTGGCCGACCTGTTCATCCTCAAGCGCTACCGCCGCAAAGGCATTGGTCGCGCCATTGCCAGCCAGGTGCTATGCAGCGGCCAGGCCAATTGGCTGGTGCGGTTCTATGACCAGGATGAAGTGTCCCAGGCGTTCTGGCGCACCGTGCTGGATAACCTGCCGCGCCCGGTGCAGACGATAGAGCTGGAGGATGACCCGCAGTTGGTCAGTTACCTGATCACGCGGGCGGCGCTGCATTAAAAGCCTGCTGCATCACCTGCGGCGGCTGGCCGAACGCCCTTAAAAACGCCTGGCGCATACGCTCGCGATCACCAAAGCCGGTTTCGCGGGCCACCACCTCGACCGGGTGACGGCTGGTCTCCATCAGCGCCCGGGCGGCTTCCACACGCAGGGCTTCGATGGCCTTGGCCGGTGTCTGTCCGGTTTCCTCGCGGAACACCCGGCTGAACTGGCGCGGGCTCAGCCGGGCCACATCGGCCAGGGCTTCCACCGAGAGATCGTGGGTCAGGTTCTCACGGGCGTAGGCCAGGGCCAGTTGCACGCGGTCTGACTTGGGGTCCAGCTCCAACAGCGCCGACAGTTGCGATTGCTCACTGCCGCGACGCTGGGCAATCACCAGTTTGCGCGCAATGCGCCGGGCGAGGTCGCTGCCCAGGTCGTTTTCCACCATGGCCAACGCCAGGTCCACGCCGGCGCTCATGCCGGCACCGGTCCACACCTGGCCGTCGACGATAAACAGCTTGTCTTCTTCCAGGCGAATGTCCGGGTAGCGCTTGCGGAAGGCCGGGGCGTGAATCCAGTGGGTGGTGGTGCGCTTGCCTTCGAGCAGACCGGCTTCGGCCAGCACGAAGATGCCCATGCACAGTGAGGCGACGCGCCGCGACTGGGCGGAAGCGGCCTTGACCAGTTCGAGCAGGTTGGCTTCCGGCAGGCGGAATTCCAGGTAACCGCTGACGATCAGCGTGTCGTAGCCCTGCGGCCGGATCGGTGTGGTGTTCACCGAAAAACCCTGGGACGTCATCACCGCGCCGCCACTCTCCGACACCAGGTGAAACTCATAGGCCGGCTCGCCGCGCAGCAGGTTCGCGCACTCGAACACCGAACCCAGGCTGAGGCTCAGGGATTGGAAGTTCGGGTAAACCATCAGCGCAACGCTGTGCATCGTCATTCTCCAAGGGGCGCGGGAGAGGGGATTGTCGGCGCGTGCCGGGTAAACGGCAACTGCCTTCGCGGCATGTCCGGAATCCTTGCGGATCTGACATTGTGCGCGATAGCCCCGACTCCTAACATTCCCTCAACGAACTAGACGACTGGTCTAATCGGACGGGATCAAGCATGAGCAGCGAAACCAAAAGTGCAAGACAGACCATTCTGGACACCGCGCAACGTATTGTCGGTCGCAAAGGATTTTCTGCGGTGGGCCTGAACGAAATACTGCAAGCCGCCGAAGTACCCAAAGGTTCGTTTTATCACTACTTCAACTCTAAAGATGCGTTTGGCGTTGTATTGCTTGACCACTACTTCGACCACTACGTGCACGGCATGCAGCAGTTGTTTGAACAGCCGGGCTTGAGCCAGCACGCCAAGCTGATGCGTTATTGGCACAGTTGGATCAACAACCAGACCGGCTGCACCGACGCGGGCAAATGCCTTGCCGTCAAACTCGGTGCCGAGGTGTCAGACCTTTCAGAGCCGATGCGCCTGGCCCTGCAACGCGGCACCGCACGCACCATCGGGCTGCTCGCCGAGGCCTTGCAGCAGGGTGTCGAAGACGGCTCGGTAACGCTTACGCAACACCCCGAAAGCCTGGCCCAGCGCCTGTATGCGTTGTGGCTGGGGACCAGCGTCATGAGCAAGATCACCCGTACAGCGGCGCCGTTCGACCAGGCGCTGGGGTTGACCCGACAGTTGTTGGGGCATCCACACGACACTGACACTCACACCTATCGAGGCACTGGAAAATGAAAGTATTAATGGTACTGACCTCTCACGACCAGCTCGGCGATACCGGGCGCAAGACCGGCTTCTGGCTCGAAGAGTTTGCTGCTCCCTATTACGCGTTCAAGGACGCCGGCGCCGACGTGGTGCTGGTTTCCCCGGCCGGTGGCCAGCCGCCGCTGGACCCGGTCAGCGACCTGCCGGACTTCCAGACCGAACAGACCCACCGCTTCGCTGCCGACCCGGCCGCGCAACAGGCCCTGGCGACCACGCTGAAGCTGGATTCGGTCAACGCCGATGACTTCGACACGGTGTTCTACCCAGGCGGCCACGGCCCGCTGTGGGACCTGGCAGAGTCGCCGGTGTCGATCGCGTTGATCGAGTCCTTCGAGCGTGCCGGCAAGCCGATCGGCTTTGTCTGCCATGCGCCGGGTGCCTTGCGTCACGTCAAGGCGGTCAACGGTGAGCCGCTGGTCAAGGGCCGTCGCGTCACCGGTTTCTCCAACTCGGAAGAGGCCGCCGTGGAATTGACCGATGTGGTGCCGTTCCTGGTGGAAGACGAGTTCAAGAAGCTGGGTGGCCTGTATGAGAAAGGCGCTGACTGGCAGTCCTTTGTCATTACCGACGGCTTGCTCGTCACCGGGCAAAACCCCGGCAGTTCCAGCGATGTCGCCAAGGCCCTGCTGAAACTCACCGCTTAACTCAATAAACCGCTGCAAGCATTGGCGACTTGTAAAAGTCGCCAATGCTTTAGCGCGCCCGCTATTTGGAAATTATTCAATGAATCACTCTATTTTAAGTACCCCGGTAAACCTGGGGCACCACACGCTGAACAACCGTATTGTGCTGCCACCGTTGACGCGCCAGCGCAGCGCCCAGCCGGGCGATATCGCCACTGACTTGATGGCCGAGTATTACCGCCAGCGCGCCAGTGCCGGCTTCATGGTCAGTGAGGGTACGCAGATTGAACCGCGTGGCCAGGGTTACGCGTGGACGCCGGGTATTTATACGCCGGCGCAGATCGACGGCTGGCGCAAGGTCACCGAGGCGGTGCATGCCGAAGGCGGAGTGATCTTTGCCCAGTTGTGGCATGTCGGTCGGGTGTCCCATAACGCCTTGCAACCGGACGGCGCCGCACCGGTGGCACCGTCTGCGCTCCAGGCATTGCAGGCCAAGGCCTTCATCGAAACCGCGCTGGGCGAGGGTGAGTTGAAGCAACCGCCGGTGCCGCGAGCGTTGACCACCCTGGAGATCGAGGAACTGGTCGGGCACTACGCCCAAGCGGCGCGCAATGCATTGGATGCCGGGTTCGACGGGGTGGAGATCCACTCGGCGAATGGTTACCTGGTCAACCAGTTCATCTCCGCCCATTCCAACCAGCGTGAGGATGAATACGGTGGCTCGCTGCACAACCGCCTGCGCTTCCTGCGCGAGATCGTCGAAGCGGTGACCGCCGTGGTCGGGCCAGAGCGCCTGGGTGTGCGTTTCTCGCCGCTGTTCAGCGGCACCGACCAGGACCGGGTGTACATCGGCCTGGTGGAAGACGACCCGCACCACACCTATATCGAAGCGATCAAGGTGCTGGAAGCGTCGGGCATTGCCTATGTGTCGATTGCCGAAGCCGATTGGGATAACGCCCCGGTATTGCCCGAATCGTTCCGCCGAGCGGTACGGGACACCTTCAGCGGGCGGATCATCTACGCCGGTCGCTACACCGCTGAACGCGGTGCTGATCTGGTTGAAGCAGGGCTGGCGGATTTGATCGCGTTCGGCCGGCCATTCATCGCCAATCCGGACTTGCCGCAGCGGATTTTCAACGACTGGCCGTTGAACCCGCTGCGGGCGGAAGGGATGTATGGGGGCGGCGAAGCGGGTTACGTCGACTACCCGGTGTTCGCCGGGTAATCAAACCACCCGCAACACAATCTTGCCAATGTGATCGCCACCTTCCATCCGCGCATGCGCCTGATCGGCCTCGGTGTAATCGAACACCTGGTCGATCATCGGCAGGCAGCGCCCGGCTGACAGCACCGGCCATACATGCTCGCGCAGTTGCTCGGCGATGGCGGCTTTCTCGTCCTTGGTGCGGGCACGCAGCAACGAGCCGGTGACGATGGCGCGTTTGCCGAGGATGGTCAGCAGGTCCACATCATTGGCCTTGGCGCCGCCGAGGAAGCCCAGCATCACCAGGCGTCCGTCCATGGCCAGCGCCTTGAGGTTATTGTTGAGGTAGGAGGCGCCCATGATGTCGAGGATCACATTGACGCCTTGATCTCCGATCACCTCGGCAAAATCCTGCTCGCGATAATTGATCGCTTCAGCGCCCAAGGCACGGATGGCCGCACATTTCTCTTCGCTGCCGGCGGTGGCGAATGCCTGGATACCGAACTCGCGGCACAGCATCAGCGCGGTGGTGCCGATCCCGCTGGTGCCGCCGTGGATCAGCACGCGTTGGCCCTTGTGCGCGCCGCCGATGCTGAACAGGTTGGCCCACACGGTGAAAAAAGTTTCCGGGATGGCGGCGGCTTGAATCCACTCCATGCCTTCGGGAACCGGCAACGCCTGGCTGGCAGGCACTGCGCAGTATTGGGCGTAGCCGCCGCCGTTGGTCAGGGCGCAGACCCTGTCGCCAATCGCATATTCGCTGACCCCTGCGCCCAGCGCGACCACTTCGCCGGCCACTTCCAGGCCGGGAATCGGGCTGAAGCCGGGTTTCATCGGGTACTTGCCGGCCCGTTGCAAGGCGTCGGGGCGGTTGACCCCGGCGGCGTGCACGCGGACCAGGATTTCGCCGGGGGCCGGGGAGGGCACCGGTTCCTGGCGCGGCTTGAGCACCTCGGGGCCGCCGGGCGTGGTGATTTCAATCAGGGTCATGTCGGTAGGCAGGGTCATTTGGCAAATCCTGTAAGAGGGAGCGTATGGGTTGGGACCGTGTCGAGCGGTCGACGGTTCAGCACAATCATGCCCAGTTCCAGGGCCAGGGCGACCACGATGGCGCCAGCGGCAATCACGAACAACAGCGCATGCTGGCCGCCGCTGCTGTTGAACAGTGCCGAGTAGGCAAACCCGGACAGTGCCTGGAAGGTAGCAAAGGAGATGGTGGCGCGGCTCCATGCCACTTGTTGCTGGTGAGGGTCGGGCAGCAGTTCATGCACCCGCGCCAAGGCCAGCGGCACGATGCCTGGCGGGAACGAACCGAGGATCACCGCCAGTACGGCAAGGGCCGTGAACGAACTGGCCAGCGGTAACAGGCCGACGGCAATCGCCTGTACCACCAGCACCACGCGAATACTCAAGCGCGCACCGAGTTTGTCGGCGAGGAATCCGTAGGTCACCGGCCCCACAATCGCGCCCAGGCCGTACATCACCCAGATCATCGCGCCGAGGTGCGCACCGTCACCCAGGCCACGGGCCACGTAATCGACCAGGAACACCATCGCCGGCACCAGGCCTGCGGCCATGAAGGCGTATTGCGCGAACAACAGGTACACGCCGGACGGCATTCGCGCTGAAGTGTCCGCCTGGGTCGCTGCTGCGTGCAGCGTCCCGCTGGGCCAGGCGAACCAGCTGGCCGCCGTCAACAGCAGCGCCAGCAGGCCCAGGCCCAGCCAGGTCTGCTGCAAGCCCAGGCTCAACAGCGGCGGCACCAGCGTACCGGACGCGGCAATGCCCAGGCCGATGCCCAGGAAAATCGCGCCACTGGCCAGGCCTCTCCGTGCCGCCGGTACATGGGGCAGTACGGTCGCCGCCACCAGCACCATGATCGCGCCACCGGCAATCCCCGACAGCAGGCGCCAGGCAAAGAACCACACCACCGACAGCGGGAAAGCACAGGCGAAGAACGCCAGGGTCACCGCCACCATCATGATGCGCAGGGCGGTCGTGTTGGAGGTGCGCTGGGCGATGGGCCGACCGATCAGCGCACCGATCAGGTAACCCACCAGGTTGGCGGCGCCGAGGTAGACCACGTCATTGGCGGAAAACCATTGGGCCTGGATCAGGCTGGGGATCAGCGGCGTGTAGGCAAAGCGTGCCAGGCCGATGCTGACCAGGCTGGCACACAGGCCGGCGAAGATCGGCAGCCAGACCGCGCTACGGGATGGAGCATGGGCGTCGTGCATGATGGCTGTCCTGAATTTTTTTCTCTGGCGGCCAGCATAGCGAGGTTTTTCGATGCAATAATGCAGCGATTTAGCGCTATTGCGATGCATATATTCATCAATGGGGGCAGCATGAATTGGGACGATGCACGGGTATTCCTGGCGGTGTGCCGCGAGTCCACACTGCGTGGCGCTGCACGGGTGCTGGGCGTCGACCAGGCCACGGTGGGGCGCCGGGTCAACGCTTTGGAAAAGTCCTTGAACGCCACCTTGTTCCTGCGCACCTCCGAGGGCTACGCGCTCACGGCGGTCGGCGAAGCGGCGTTGCTTTCGGTGGAGAAAATGGAGCGCTCGGCCCTCGACCTGGAGCGCCAGATCCAGGGCCTGGATGACCGCCTGACCGGCACGGTGAGGGTCAGTACCACCGATTCCCTGGCCATCGACTTCCTGATCCCGGCCATCGCCCGCCTGCACGACCAACACCCCGACGTGCGCGTGCAATTGGACGCGTCCACACAGATCCTCAGCCTGGCCAAGCGTGAAGCCGATATCGCCGTGCGCAACCAGCGCCCGGATAACCCCGACCTGATCGCCCGGCGCATTGCGCGCTGGCCGCTCGGTTTGTTTGCGTCCCAGGGCTACCTCGACCGCCACGGCGTACCCGAGCCGGGCAGCCTGTTCGAAGGCCATGACCTGGTGGTCTACCAACCTCACCTGCAAAGTCAGAAGGACATGACCCTGGTCTCCGAACCCTTGGGCCGTGGACGCATTGTCGCGGCCTTGAGCTCCAGCCTGCTGGTGCGCCGCTCCATTGCTGCCGGCATCGGCATCGGTGAAATCCCGGTGTGCACCGGTGAGCGCGACGGGTTGGTGCGCCTGTGGCCGGAGCGCACCCGGCCACTGCCGTATGACGTGTGGCTGGTGACCCACGCCGATCTGCGCCACACCGCACGGGTGCGCGCGGTAATCGAGGAGATCGTCGCGGCGTTTGCCGGCACGGGGGAGTGAGGTCAGCACAGGCTTGCAAGCGCGTGGGTGGCTCGGTCGACACAATCGATGTTTGTGGCAATCAACCGAGAGCACGTATGAACGAATCGACGCGTCAGGACCTGGGACTATTGTTTCTACGGATCAGCGGGGCGCTGTTCCTGCTGTGGGTGCATGGCCTGCCCAAGTTGCTCAACTACAGCGAGCAATTGAAGCTGATCGAAGACCCGTTTCACCTGGGGGCGACTATCACGTTGCTGCTGGCGATTTTCGCCGAAGTGCTGTGCCCGCTGCTGATCGTTGCCGGGGTGCTGGTGCGCCTGGCATGCCTGCCGATCCTGGCGGTGCTGTTGATCGCCCTGTTGGTGGTACACCCGGAGTGGACGCTGTTCGAAGGGCAGTTCGGCTGGCTGCTGTTGATCATCTTCACCACCCTGCTGATCAGCGGGCCGGGTCGCCTGGTCCTGAGCCAGCGTTTCTCCTGAGCTAAAAAAAGGCCGGGCAAGCCCGGCCAAAATAAGGAGAGGGTGGTTCAGGCGTTTCAGCGTTGCAGGAACGCCAGCAGGTCTTCATTCAACTGCTGCGCATGGGTCACGGCGAACCCGTGGGGCGCGTCCTTGTAGACTTTCAGTTCTGCGCCCTTGATCGAGGCGGCCGCCACTTTACCGGTGGTTTCGAACGGTACGATCTGGTCGCCGTCACCGTGGATCACCAGGGTCGGTACGTCGATCTTGGTCATGTCCGGGCGGAAGTCGGTTTCGGAGAACGCGGTGACGCAATCCACCGTCGACTTGAGGGATGCCAGCATGGCCACTTGCAGGGTCTGGGTCAGCACACCGTCAGAGACCTTCTGGCCCTGGTTGATGCCGAAGAACGGCGTGTTGAAGTCGCTGATGAATTGCGCACGGTCCTTCAACAGGCCGGCCTTGATGCCATCGAACACTTCAGTCGGCACGCCCTGCGGGTAATCCGGCTTCTGGCCGAACAGCGGGGTTACCGCACCCAGCAACACCAGGCCGGCCACGCGCGCGCTGCCGTGGCGTGCAATGTAGCGAGCCACGTCGCCACCGCCCATGGAGAAGCCCACCAGGGTCACGTCCTTGAGGTCCAGGTGTTCGATCAACTGGGCGATATCGTCGGCGAAGGTGTTGTAGTCATTGCCGGTCCACGGCTGATCCGAGCGGCCGAACCCACGACGGTCAAAGGCGATGGTGCGAAAGCCGCGGCTGCTCAGGTATTCCATCTGGTATTCCCACATGTCGGCGTCCAGCGGCCAGCCGTGGCTGAACAGCACGGGTTTACCGCTGCCCCAGTCTTTGAAATAGATCTGGGTACCGTCTTTGGCGACGAATGTGCTCATGGAAAACTCCTTGGGTCGAGGGAAAAGGCTCGGCGTCACTATTGGTGTAAAGCGTGCGTCGAGCTTGTACGGGTGTGCTTGGTTGGGGTTACCAGCTGAATTTCAGCTCGACCCCCAGGTAATTGCTGTCGTCACCCCCGGCATCGCGCAGGGTCTGGCCCACGTCATAGTGCACGGCCTCGACGGCGCCGGTGAGGTTGGGGCTGAACACATAGTCGGTGCGCACTTGCGCATAGGCGCCGGTCCAGCGATCGCCCTGGCCTGCGGTGCCGGCCACCGGCAGGTTGGGCTGGGTGTAGACCGCATCGCTGGTGGTTTGGCGCCACAGCAGGCCGATGGCGGTTTGCACGCTGAGCTTGTCGATCGGCTTGAGCGTGATCGACGGCTTGACGTGAATCAGGTTGCTGTAGCCGGTGTAGCCCGCCAGGGAAAAGTAGTAACCGTTGGGGAACAGCGGATTGAAGGTGCCGACGGTGCCATCCCCGGTTTTGCGGTCGCCCGAGGCGATGTCCAGTTGCAGGCCGATGCGCGGCTTCCAGGCCAGGCTGTCGAAGGTGTAGCCGGTACGGCTGCCACCGGCCCAGGCGCGAATATCCTTGTTGCCGACCGCGCCGCTTTGCAGCATCGCTTCAATGTCCCAGTCAAAGCCCATGGCCGCGCCGCCCAGGCGTGCGTCGAACAGATGGCGGGTCTCGTCGCCGTCGGCGTCCAGGTAATGGGCGGCGGTGCGCTCATACACGCCGTAGTAGGCGGACAACTCGTTCTTGCCACCCACCAGTCGCTCCACGCGGGCCATGTGGAAGCGCGCATCGCTGTTGGATTTGTCGTCGAAGTGCCGCCCGTCCTGATACTGCACCGGCTGGCTGGCGATCCCGATAAAACGCCAGTTAGACGTCTCCCAGTCGGCCCACAGCGCATCGAAGGACTGCCGCACATTCGGGCCGTCCCGCGATGAGATGAAGCGCTGCAGGTCGAAGGCGAAATCCTGGCGCCCGGCACGCGCCTTGAGGGTGCCGCTGCTGAAGGTATTCACATACTCGGCGAAGGCCAGGCGCAGGTCGACGCGGTTCTGGTCGGCGCCGCCGATCGTGGTCTTGTCGTACGCCCGCACATCTTCCAATTGGGTGAACACCCGCCAGTGCTCGTTCAGATGCAGGTCGGCGTGGACCTGGAAGCGTTGGATCAGGTAGCGATCACGCTTCACATCCCGCACGCCGAAGCCACTGGCATCGTTCATCTCGAATCGCTCGCGCAACGTCGCGCCCAGGGACAGGTAGGTGTAGGGGTTCGCACTGGACAGCGGGATGTACTTCAAGCTGTCCAGCGGCTGCGTGCGCAGCGCCGGGTCCCGCAGCACCGACCAGTCTTCCTGCCAGCGGTTGGCCTTGATGGCCGGGCGTGTCGCTTGCTCGTCGGCGTGGACGCTGCCGACGAGCAGCGGCCACAGTACGGCCAGGCCCCAGCCTGTGCGACGCGTCATTTTGCGGCGTTGAACTGATGGATCTCCGCGACGTAGCCGCCCGGAAACTCCACCAACGCACTGCGACGGCCTTTGCTGTCGAACGCAGGCACCAAGACTTTGGCGCCGGAGCCGGTGGCCTTGCCCAGGGTGGCCGTCAGGTCAGCCACTTGATAGCCGGTGGTCTCGTGGCCGAACGGGTAGGGCAGTTGGCCGTTGGTGACCAGCACCGCCATGCGCCCGAACGGCGATTCGATGTCGACGCGACGGTAGTTGCCGCTGGCTTGGCCGACATCCACGCCAGGGGCGTGTTTGTCATCCGCCAGGACTTTGCCGTGGGAGAAGCCGATAAACGATTTGATGAAGGTGTCGGCACGGTCGGCACTGAGGTACACGCGGTTTTCCGGCACGGTCTGGAACGCAGCGTAATCCGGGGTCTTGGTGTGCCAGTAAAGCTGCATGTTCACACCGCCCGGCCACTGCACCACCGCGTCACGCCCGATCGGGTCGGGAAAGTCGCTGACGATCACCGCCGCGCCGTTCTCCCGGGCGGCCTTGAGGGCGAGGTCCATGTCCTTGACCAGATAGCCGTTGCGCTCCTGGCCGAACGGGTGCGGGATCGGCGTGGTGAAACCGAACAGCGACACCGTGCCCGCCGGGGTCTGCAGCAGTTGCGAAGTGGTGCTGCTGGGCACCGGCAACACATTCACCACCACCTGGGGCGTGCTTTTGCCGCCGAAAGTAGCCAGGAAACTCTGGGTAAAACGGTCGACATCGGCCGGAGCGACGTAGACGTGGCTAGTGTCGTATTGCGGGGCCACGGCGACCGCAGGTGTTGCGGCGAAGGCGCTGTTCATCATGGCCCCGGCCAGCAAGGTGACTGCCAGCGATACCGTCCTGACTTTTCTACACATACCCACTCTCCCGCGTTTTGAGAAAGTCTCGATCTTAGGGGCGGGGCAGACCGGCGGATTGTACGGACGTGCTCGGTTGAACGATTCAGCGTCTATGCTGGTCATCTGACTTCCAGCATCCGATCACACAGGTGAACGAAATGGCCAAGACTTACAGCTACGCCGCCCAGAACGCCAAGGATTCCCTCAAGCCCTACACCTTTGAGCGCCGCGCGCCGGGGGCGGATGACGTGCAGATCGACATTCTCTACTGCGGGGTCTGCCACTCCGACCTGCACACCGTGCGCAACGAGTGGAACAACACCCTTTACCCGTCGGTGCCCGGCCACGAAATCGTCGGCCGTGTCACGGCGGTCGGCGCCAATGTGCAGAAGTTCAAGGTGGGTGACCTGGCCGGTGTCGGCTGCATGGTCGACAGCTGCCAACACTGCGCGTCCTGCGCCGAGGGCGAGGAGCAGTACTGCGAGAACGGCTTTACCGGCACTTACAACGGCCCGGTGTTCGGCGGTGAAAACACCTTCGGCGGCTACTCGGACAGCATCGTGGTCAAGCAGAAGTTCGTCCTGCGCATCTCCCATGATGACGCCAACCTGGCTGCCGTGGCGCCGTTGCTGTGCGCCGGCATCACGACCTATTCGCCGCTGCATCACTGGAAGGTCGGCCCCGGCAAGAAAGTCGGCGTGGTCGGCCTGGGTGGCCTGGGCCACATGGCGGTGAAAATCGCCCATGCCATGGGCGCCCATGTGACGCTGTTCACCACCTCACCGAACAAGCGCGAAGACGGCCTGCGCCTGGGCGCCGACCAGGTGGTGGTGTCGAAGAACCCGGACGAAATGGCCAAGGTCGCCAACAGCCTGGACTTCATCCTCAATACGGTTGCCGCGCCGCACAATCTCGATGCGTTCCTTAACTTGCTCAAGCGTGACGGCACCATGACCCTGGTCGGCGCGCCCGACAGCCCGCATCCGTCGCCCACGGTATTCAACCTGATCTTCAAGCGCCGCAGCCTGGCCGGTTCGTTGATCGGCGGCATCCAGGAGACCCAGGACATGCTCGACTTCTGCGCCAGGCACGGGATTGTCTCGGACATCGAGATGATCGATATCCAGGGTATCAACGAGGCGTATGAGCGGATGCTCAAGGGCGATGTGAAGTATCGGTTCGTGATTGATATGGACAGCTTGAAAAAAGAAAGCCAAGCGGCGTGAAACGCATTCCCTGAACCGCTGTAGAACCCTTGTGGGAGGGGGCTTGCCCCCGATAGCAGTCGGGCAGTCACCGCATTATTGACTGACCCGCCGTTATCGGGGGCAAGCCCCCTCCCACATTATTGTGCGGTGTGCCTGGACCGAGAGGTGCTCGTACAGAATCGTCGCCCCCACCAACATCAACACCACCCCCCGACCATCTGCGCACGCTTGCCCACCAGATCATGTGCAGCCCCAGCTCGAGCAACAGGGTAAACGCGATCCCGTGGTCCCAGTCTCTGGCTGAAACCCTCCCATTAAGAACGAACACTGCAACTGTGGCGAGCGGGCTTGCCCCGCGTTGGGTTGCGAAGCGACCCTGGAAGGAGGAATGCGGTGAATCAGGCACACTCCGGGCGCTGGTTTCGGGGCTGCTGCGCAGCCCAACGCGGGGCAAGCCCGCTCGCCACAGGGGACTTGTCGCCCGTTTTGAAAGGGTTGGCCCTCAGGGCCGCTGCGGTTTCACCGACGTCCCGAAGGTATTGCCCATGCGCACGCTGGTCGCCGCCGGGGTGGATAGGCCCAGCGCGTTCGGCGGGCGTTTTTCGATGGGGAGGTTCTGCGCCTCGCGGTTCTTTTTGGCCGCTTTGGTCGCGTTGGTGTCGTTGCCCATCTGCTGGCTCAGGCAGCCATAGTCGGGGGCCTTGTAGCCATCCACGCTGACCTCGGCGCACGTGCCGGCGGCAGTTTCGGCATGGGCCAGCAAGGGCAGGGTGGCGCACAGCAACAGGCTGGCAAGGGTCGGCAAGGTTTTCATCGGGCCTCCTGGCGGGCCCGAGGGAGTGGGCCGGTATGGCTTGGAAGTCTAGTGCAGCGGGCCTCTCATCACCGTGATGTTTTTTTTGCTATCACCGTAACATCAGGTTCATAAACTGGCCTCAGGATGACGGTTTTCTAGGGCGCGTCGGCCGTGCAGCGATGCAAAGCAGGGGGTGGACAGGGGGCCTGGAGGCGCGTCATGTGCGCCCTGGTCTTGCTGTTGCTGCTGGCCGGTGGTCGCGCGGCCCAGGCAGAGTCACCGCTGTTGTCGTTGAACCTGCCGGCGCAGGACCTGGAACACGCACTGCAAGCCTACAGCCGTGCCACCGGGATGGCGGTGCTGGTGGACCGTGAGTTGACGCGCGGGCGGCGCTCCATCGCCGTGCGCGGACGCTTCACGGCGCAAGAAGCACTGGCGATATTGCTGACAGGGAGTGGCCTGATGGCCCGTTATGCACGCAGCGATGCGTTTACCTTGCAGACCCCGCAAGTCAACCCGCCGCCCACGACGCGGGGGGCGGCGGCACGCAACGCTGCACGGATCAACAACAGCTACGCGACGGCGTTGCAGCAAGCCATCGAGACCAGCCTGTGCCGCTCGCCGCTGACCCGGCCCGGCAGTTTTCGCGCGCTGGTGCAGGTGTGGGTCAACCCGGATGGGTTGATCGAACACAGCCGGTTGGTGAGTTCCACCGGCGATGAACAACGCGATGAAGCACTGGTGCGCAGCCTGGCAGCGGCGCGGGTCGAACGCCCGGCGCCAAGCTCGTTGCGCCAACCGGTGACTTTACTTTTGATGCCTGACACAACAGGAACGCGCATGGAATGCACAGCCGCAAAAGGAGCCTCGGAGGGATGAAAAATACCGGGCACAGTACGATGGTCAGCCTGTTCCTGGCCTCTTACGAAGACTTCAAGGTGCGGTTGCGCAAGCGCCTGGGCTCGGAGGACCTGGCCAACGACGTGCTGCACGAAACCTACCTGCGCGTCGACCGCATGGACGTGCCGCCGAACCTGCAACAGCCCAATGCCTATCTGTACCGCATGGCCCTGAACATCGCCGCCGACCGCCGCCAGGCCGACGCGCGCCTGCTCACCGGCAGCGAGGTGGAAGAGTTACTGCAAAGCGCCGACGAAGCCCAGGACCCGTCACGGGTGGTGGGCGGCCAGAAAGAAATCCAATCCCTGGTCAAGGCGCTCTACGAATTGCCGGCGCGGCGGCGCAAGATCCTCATCGCCGCGCGCCTGGAAGAGGCGCCGCACCTGGAAATCTCCCAGCGGTTCGGCATTTCCACGCGCATGGTCGAAAAGGAAATCAAGGCCGCCCTGGGCCACTGCGCCAAGCGTCTGGAAAGAAAAGTGATTCAGCGGTTCGGTCCCGGGGCCGGAAAACCGTCTTAGTGTCGAGTCCCTGATAAATCCGTGAGTACGTGCGCGCTTGAATATTTTTAGCCTTTCCACCGCCCGGCAGTCCGCCGCCAGCCCCCTGCATGATGAAGCCCGCGACTGGCTGCTCCTGCTGACCTCGGGCCGCGCCACCGTGGCCGATGCCAAGGCCCTCAAAGCCTGGTGCGCGCAGAGCCCGGAGCATGCCCAGGCTTTCGAGCAGGCCAAGATGCTGTGGCAGCAACTGGCGCCGGCGCTTGATCAGGTGTCGCAACCGCGCAGCTTTGGCCGCCGTGCCTTCCTCGGCGGGGCCATCGCCGCGTCGGCAGCCGTGGTGATGGTGCGGGTCGGTGTACCGGGTGGCTTTGCCGGGCTTACAGCGGACTATCGCACCGAAGTCGGCGAGCAACGCCAAGTGCTGTTGAGCCAAGGTATCAGCCTGGAACTCAACACCCAGACCCGCATCAGCCGGGTGGGTGAGGGCATCGAATTGCTCGAAGGCGAAGTCGAGGTGGTCACCCACGTTGCGCAACCGCTGCGGGTCCAGGCCGGCGAAGGCTCGGTCAGCGCGGCGCAGGCACGCTTCAATGTGCGCAATACCGACCACCGGGTCTGCGTCACCTGCATCGACGGTTCACTTTCGGTGGCCATCGCCGGGCGCAGTGTGCGCCTGGACAGCGGCCGGCAACTCACCTACGGCGCGGCCGGCGTCAGCGAGGTGACAACGGTGGACACCCAGGCGGTGGTGGCCTGGCGTGAACAGGTGCTGGTGTTCAACAACGCCACGCTGGCGACGGTGGTGGACGAGATCAACCGTTATCGCCCGGGCATGCTAGTGCTGCTGAACAAGGAACTGGGCCAGCGCCGGGTACAGGCGCGGTTCAGTCTGCAGCAACTGGCGGGGGTGGCACTGTTGATTCGGGATGCGTATGGGGCCAAGTGCACGGAGTTGCCGGGTGGGGTGGTGTTGTTGAGTTGAGGGGCTGCCGCTCGTCGGGTAACTCCAATTTTTACGATGTAAATGGACCGGGCCAGAACGCTAATCTACGCCTGTCGCTTTCAGGTATGCCTGTGTGCTCATGGGTTCAGCCACCGATCTTTTTCCTCTGACAGATCTCCTTTCTTATCCTCTCTGAATTGTCTTTCTCGTTTGTAGGGGAAAGGACTTTCAGCGTAAGAAAAAACCAGGAAATGTACGTTTCAAGTCTCACTTCCTATCCGGTTTCTTCCTTCGACTGACATTGTTCGGAAGCATCTGACAGCCCTCCAACGGCTGTGTGACAGACAGGGCGACGCCTTCAGGAACGCCGAATTTTTTGTAACCTTCCCTGTTTTCCTTAAGCGTTTCAGCCTCGGCAGCATGGGTGCTCTTTCCATTTGAGTACCTGTGTGAGGGTGAAAGGATGCCGGCTGTTTTTCGACCTGCGCTGCTGGGGATAGCGCTGTTTTCAGGTCCGCTTCTTGCCGCGTCCCCCGCGTCCCCCGGCGACCGCGAATTGGCCCGTGAGCGTCAGCAGCAAGTGTTGGAAGAACAGCGTCGTCGCCTTGAAGACCTGCAGAACCTGCCCGGCCAAATCGCTGTGCCAACGGCTCCCGCGCTGCTGGAAGACGGCCAGTGCATCACCGTCACGCGTATCAACATTGAAGGCGCGACATTGCTGCCCGAAGGCCAGCGAGAGGCGCTGCTGCAACCCTGGCAGGGGCGTTGCCTGGGGGTGCCTCAACTCAACGCCGTGCTCAAAAGCCTCACCGATCACTACCTGCATCGCGGCTACGTCACCACCCGCGCCTACCTGCCACAGCAGGACCTGAAACATGGCGAACTGAACATCATCGTGGTCGAAGGGCGCCTTGAAGGGCTCGACAGCTCATCGCTGGCCAGCCCGCTGGAGTCCGCCATGACCTTTCCCGGCACCGTAGGGGAGGTGCTCGACCTGCGCGAGCTGGAGCAGTGGGTGGATCAAATGTCGCGCTTGCCCTCGCGCCAGCCGCAGCTTGAGGTGTTGCCGGGGCAGGCAGTGGGGGGCAGCCGCGTGACGCTCAAGGGTGAGCGCCGCGAACCCTGGCGTGTCTCGGCCAACCGCAACAACCATGGCGATGCCAGCACCGGTCGCCAGCAGGCCGGTATCGGCCTGGAGTGGGACAGCCCCCTGGGCCTGGCGGATCAATTGAACCTGCGGGCCAGCCGCGACACCGTCAGCGACCGCTGGCGCCATTCCCACAGCCAGAACCTGTTCTACAGCCTGCCGTATGGTTGGTGGACGTTCAATGTCAGCCACAGCCAAAGCTTCTACCGTACGCGCAACGACCTTTCCGGGTTTGCCTTCGCACTGTCAGGCGAGACGTCCAGCCAGCAGTTGCGCGCCGAGCGCGTGCTGCACCGCGATAACCTGGGCAAGACGGCGTTCAGCTTTGGCCTGAGCCACCTGCGGACCCGCAACTACCTGGAAGACGCGTTGCTGCGCACCTCCAGCCATCGCATCACGGAGCGTCAACTGGGCTTCAACCATGGCCGCCGCATCGGCAACGCCTTTCTCAACCTCGATGCCGGCTGGCAACAGGGCATCGGCGCCCTGGACGCCCAGCGCGATCTCTCTACACAGCGCGGCGCGCCGACCTCGCGCTATCAGAAATACACCCTGACCCTCAGCTATTTGCAGGCCTTTCGCTGGCTGGGCCAGCACTGGAGTGTCGACAGCCTGGCCACCGGCCAACACGCCGAAGACGAACTCTATGGGCCACAACGCCTGAGCGTCGGCGGCCTCGGTGCGGTGCGCGGGTTCCAGCAACAGAACCTGTCGGGCAATAGCGGCGGCTACTGGCGCAGCCAGGTGCGCTGGCGCCAACCGGTGGCCTGGGACGCGCTGCGGCCCTGGGTGCACGAAGTGGGCGTGGGCTTTGGCTACGACGTCGGAGTGATCCGCCGTGGCCCGCACAACCCTGACGTTGCCGGGCGCCTTACCGGCCATGCCTGGGAGCTCAGCGCACGCGGTACTCACCTTGCCGCTTCGCTGGTGCTCGCCCGCTCCCTGGAGCGCCCGGCCATCGTTGAACGTCGCGAACACCCGATCTATGCCCGAATCGACCTGTTTTTCTGAATAACAACAAGGAACCTAGCCTATGGACGTGCGCCGCCCGTTTTACCAGTGCCTGGCCCTGAGCCTCGCAGGCATCATCTTCCTCAACCCGATTGTCGCGGCCGCCGCCGAGCTGAGCGTGGACCCGGCCAGCCCCGGCACCAGCCTCGGCCATGCGCCCAACGGCGTGCCGGTAGTGAATATCGCCGGGCCCAATGGCAGCGGGCTGTCCCATAACCTGTTCACCGACTACAACGTCGGCAGCAACGGGCTGATCCTCAATAACGCCACCCAGGCCACGCAAAACACCGAGCTCGGCGGTGTGATCCTCGGCAACCCAGGCCTGCAAGGGCGGCCTGCCAGCGTGATCCTCAACGAAGTCACCGGTGGCAACCGCAGCCACTTGGGGGGCTACACCGAAGTGGCCGGGCATGCCGCGCGGGTGATCGTCGCCAATCCTCACGGCATCACCTGCAATGGCTGCGGGTTTATCAATACGCCGCGCGCGACGCTGACCACCGGCAAGCCCGTGATCGAAGGTGGGCGGCTGGATCACTTTCGCGTAGACGGCGGCGATATTGCGCTGGAGGGCGCCGGGCTCAATGCCCGCAATGTCAGCCAGTTCGATCTGATCACCCGCACGGCCAAGCTCAACGCGCAATTGCATGCCGACCAGCTCAACATTATCACCGGCCGTAACGATGTCAGCGCTGACACTTTGCAGGCCCGTGCCCATGCCGAGGATGGCCGCGACAAGCCGCAACTGGCCATCGATGCCAGCGCCCTCGGCGGCATGTACGCCGGGACGATTCGCCTGGTGGGCACTGAGCAGGGTGTTGGCGTAAGGCTGGCGGGCGATATGGCCAGCACCGCCGGCGACATCGTGATCAATGCCAATGGCGGCCTGAGCCTATCCCACACCACCAGCGTCGGCGCCCTCACGGCCAAGGCCGAGTCGATCGACTTACAGGGCCCGACCTTTGCGATGGCTGATATCGACCTGCAGGCCCAGGGCGATCTGGTGGTGCGGCAGAGCCTGGCCAGCGCCGGGAATGTCAGCCTCGAAGGCCGCACGGTGAGCAACCAGGGCAAGGTCGTCAGCGGCATCCTGGAAGAGCGGCGTATCGCGGGCAAACAGCTGAGCATCAAAGCCCAGCGCCTGGATAACCCGGGTGAACTCAATGCCAGTGGCCACCTGGAAATCACCAGCGGCAGCCTCGATAACAGCGGCCAGATCGCCGCCGACAGCGCCAGGATCGAAGCCCGCCAGGACCTGAGAAACACTGGCCAGGTGGTCACCGCCGGCCAACTTGAAATTGCCGCCGGACAGGCCATCAACCATGCCGGGACGCTGCATGCCGAAGGCGATTTGAGCCTGGTCGCCGACAGCGTCGACAACCGTGGCAAGATCGTGGGGGCAGGCACTGCGCTGAGTATTGCGGCCGGCACGTTCACCAACGCGGGCGAACTGCTCGGCGACAACCACCTGCACCTGCAGGTCGATGGCGACCTGAACAACAGCGGCCTGATCGCCGCCAAAGGCGATGCCTATATCAGCGCATCAAACCTTACCCAAGACCACGGCCAGATTCTCAGCGGCCAAGACATCCAACTGCGCGTGCGCGATGTACTGCATAACCTCGGCGTGCTCAGCGCAGCGCGGCATATGCAGATTAATGCGGCTCAACTGAATAACCCCGGCACGCTCGGCAGCCAAGGCAACCTCCTGCTCACTGCCAACGTCACCAACAGCGGCCTGCTGTTCAGCGGCGGCGACCTGCATGTGCGTGGCGAGCATTTCAGCAATCTTGAAGGTGACCTCTACAGCGTCGGTGATTTCAGTTTCGCCGGCACGCGCTTCAGCAACCTCTCCGGCAGCGTGGAAACCGAAGGCAACCTGCACATCAACGCCCGCGAGTTTGAAAACGCCCGCACCCACCTTGTCCTCGAACGCGAGCTGGTCGGCGGTAGTATCCAATGGGTCTGCGGCCAGCACTGCCACGGCAACGACA
This sequence comes from Pseudomonas allii, assembly GCF_055380095.1. Lineage (NCBI taxonomy): Bacteria > Pseudomonadati > Pseudomonadota > Gammaproteobacteria > Pseudomonadales > Pseudomonadaceae > Pseudomonas > Pseudomonas allii. The sequence goes on from NZ_AP039450.1 coordinate 2,512,069, forward strand.
GCTTCAAGCGCGGCACTATCTACATCAGCGAAATCTGGCGCGAAACCGCCGCGCCCAACTCCACCAGGGCGGCGCGACTGGTGGCCGGCAAAGACCTGCGCATCGACGCGCAGACCCTGGAGAACCGCTACAGCCTGCTCGCCGCCAATGGCGACGTGCACCTTTCCGCCAACCGCCTTATCAACCAGGGCGCGGCCTCCCAGACCGGCATCTCCAGCACCATCATCGGCACCCCCGGTCGCATCGACAAAGCCCTGTGGGACCAGATGGAATTCCACGACCTGCCGGCCTTCAATAACGCACCCTTCGACCCCGTGCGTTTTGCCGAACTCAAGGCCCGCTCGACCGGAGAGGGGTTCAGCAACCCCGGCACCCTCACCACCTGGCGCGAGGATGGCCGCGAAGTCTATGCCGCCACGCTGCAAGCCGGCGGCCGCCTCAACCTGCAGGCCACCGAGTACCTGCAAAACGGCACCCTGCGGGAAAACACCCTGGCGCAACTGACCGGCGACATTGGCCACAACCCCAACGACCTCGAACTGAGCCCGGATCGCCTCAGCGATGACCTGACCCAACCGCCGGAATTCCAACTCCCCAGCGGTAAATACGGGCTGTTTATCCCCAGCAAGAATCCAGGCAGCCCCTACCTGATTGAAACCAATCCCCTGTTCACCCACCTGGCCAACTTCCTCAGTTCCCAGTACTTGCTCGACAAGATCGGCTACAACACCGACGAGGCCTGGCGACGCCTGGGCGACGGCTACTACGAAAGCCGCCTTATCCGTGACGCCGTGCTGGCGAAGACCGGGCAACGCTTCCTCGCCGGGCTGGAGAGCGACGAGGAACAGTTCCGCTACCTGATGGACAACGGCCTCAGTGCCCGCGACAGCCTGCAATTGAGCGTCGGCGTCGGCCTCACCGCGCAGCAGGTGGCGGCCCTGACCCACGACATCGTATGGATGGAAAAACGCCAGGTGCAGGGTGAAGACGTGCTGGTGCCGGTGCTGTACCTGGCGACGGTCGATGCCAATAACCTGCGCGGTGGCAGCTTGGTGCAAGGCCGGGACATCAACCTGGTCAGCGGTGGCGACATCGTCAGTGTCGGCACCTTGAAAGCGGCACAGGAGCTGACCGCCATCGCCGACGGCCGCCTGCTCAATGGCGGTACGCTCAGCGCCGGTGAACGCATCAGCCTGCTGGCCACCGACAGTATCCGCAACGCGATGGCCGGCGAGATCCGTGGCAGCCATATCGAACTTACCAGCGTCACCGGCGACATCGTCAACGACCGCACCGCCCATGCCAAGCATCAGGGCGACGGCACCCTTGTCACCCATCTCGACCAGGCGGGCCAGATCAGCGCCGCACAGCGCCTCACGCTCAACGCCGGGCGCGACATCACCAACCGAGGCGACATCAACAGCGCTGGCGATGCCAGCCTGAGCGCCGGGCGCGACATCAACCTCATCGCCGTCACCGACACCCAACAGGTACGCACCACGGAAAACGGCGGCCACCGGGTCACCCAACACAGCCGCACCGAACAGCTTGGCGCCAACCTCAACGCCGCCGGCAGCCTGAGCCTGCATGCCGGGCGCGACATCACCCTATTGGCCAGCCACGCCAACGCCGGCAAAGACCTGACCGTCGCCGCCGGTGGCAACCTCCACCTGTTGGCCGCTGCCAACGAAACCGATCACGCGGTCAACAGCAAACGCGGCGGCGCCAAGGAGCATGAGCAAACCACCCAGGTGCGTCACGTGGGCAGCCAGCTCAACGCCGGCGGCCAACTGAGCGCCAGCGCGGGGCAAGACATCGTGCTGCACGCCAGCCAGGTCAGCAGCGCCAAGGATGCGTATCTGGTGGCGGGTGGGCAGTTGCAACTGCTGAGTGCCAATGACAGCGACTACAGCCTGTATGACTACAAGAAAAAAGGCAGCTTCGGCGCCCTCAAGACCCAACGCGACGAAGTCACCGACGTGCGTGCGGTGGGCAGCCAGATCACCACAGGCGGCAACCTCGACCTGATCAGCGGCGGCGATCAGCTGTATCAAGGGGCAAGGCTGGAAAGCGCGGCGGATATCGCCATCACCAGTGGTGGGGCGGTGACCTTCGAAGCGGTCAAGGACCTGCATCAGGAGAGCCACGAGAAGACCAATAACAACGCATTCTGGGTGGCATCCAAGGGCAAGGGCAGCACTGACGAAACACTACGCCAGAGCCAGTTGGTTGCCGGGGGCACCATCGCGATCCAGGCCGTCGACGGTTTGCAGATCGACATCAAGCAGGTCAATCAGCAGAGCGTCAGCCAGTCCATTGATGCGATGGTCAAGGCCGACCCGCAATTGGCTTGGCTCAAGGATGCAGAACAGCGCGGGGATGTGGACTGGCGTCAGGTCAGGGAGGTCCACGACAGCTTCAAGTACAGCCACTCCGGGCTGGGGCCGGCCTCGCAACTGATCATTGCCATTGTGATGTCGGCGGTCATCGGGCCCATGGCGACGGCCGCAGCAGGCGGCGGTGTCGGCGGCGCCATGGTGGGTGCGATTGCGACCGGCGCCTCGACCAATGCCAGTGTCAGCGTGGTCAACAACCGGGGCAATCTCGGTGCCGTGTTCAAGGACGTGACGTCGTCCGATGCCCTGAAGGGCTACGGGGTTTCGGCGATCACTGCCGGCCTGACGGTGGGTTACTTCGACCCATGGACCGGAGCGCAGACCAATACCACCATCAGCAAAGTGGCCACCTCCGGCTCGCTGGGCACCTGGAGCGGCGTCGGCCAATTCGCGGCCAACCAGGCGCTGCAGAACGGCACCTCTGTGTTGCTGAACAAAGCCCTGGGGCAGGGCGGCAGTGTCAGTGACGCGCTGAAAAATGCCTTGTTCAACACCTTGGCGGCGGCCAGTTTCAACCTGGTAGGGGACTACACGAAAAACGTCCTGGCGGACGGCTCGTTACCCAAGGTGGCGATCCACGCCATGGTCGGTGGCTTGCTGGCAGAAGCCACCGGCGGCGACTTCAAGACCGGCGCATTGGCGGCGGCGGCAAGCGAAGCACTGGTTGGCCACCTGGATACGTTGGTCAAAGGCAACGACACCCTGCTCACCATGAGTTCGCAGATCGTCGGCGTACTGGCGGCTGCGGCACAAAGCGACACCGACGCCGCCAAGCTGGAGACCGGCAGCTGGGTGGCGAAGAACGCCACACAGTACAACTACCTGTCACACAACCAACTGGAACGGGCCGCCAAACAGATAGCCCGATGCACCGACGCCTCCTGTATCCAGGACGCCACGCGCAAATTCCAGGAACTGAGCCTTCAGCAGGACATTGACGCCATCGTCAGCTGCCAGGCCGACCCCAGCTCCTGCGCGGCAAGCTCCAAAGAAGTCGCCAGCACCCTGGCGAACCTCAACGCCATCCGCGACATCGCCGACTACGCCTCGCCCGACGCCCGGGAGGCGGTACAGAGCCTGATCAACGGCAATCACGAATTTCAGGAAATGCTGGCGACCGCCACGACCGAGCACTCGGTGGGCGCGATGGTCGAGTCGCTCAAGTCGAAGTGGGCACTGAGCGATGCTCAGGCGCAGGACATTGCGCACAACCTGAAGATCGCGCTGGCGGTTGGGGTGGGGACTGCGGCGGGGGTGGTGGCTTATAGGCGGGCTGTGGCGGGGGGTGCAAAAGGCATTCTTACACCTAAAGACTTTCCAGAGGTGGCTGGCAAAGTCAGCCAGAAACAGCTTCGGCATATCGCTGGAAGGCCTGAGCTTGAAGCTCGAGGAAGCGGTGGGTTCTTGAACAGCGTTGATGATGCTCAAAAAGTACTAGATGCTTACCGCATAGGGCAGGTTAAGATTTTAGGTAAGAATGCTCAAGGGTTCCCGGTGGTTAAGTTCGAAGGCGTAACCGGGACCAACGTTAACGCTGGCGTTGGTATAACCGGTCAGCCTACTAATGTCTTTATCATCAAAGGTACAAAAAGCCCAAGTATTGTCCCTGCTAACCCTAACTGGACTCAAAAATGAATGCAGAAGTCGAATTGAAAGCTTGGAATTTCCAAGTCTTAATGCTTGTTCAAGCGATGCTGGGGGCAGTTACTCCAAACTTCAGGATGGTAGTTTTGTATTGTGAAGATGATGTTTGGGTAATAAGATTTTATCTTGAAGAAAATATAGAGGATGATATTGGTGAGGTAGAAGATATCATATGTCAATATACTGCTTACCAGGGATCGGATTTAAAATGCAGGTCGGAAATTTTTGTAGGCAACGAAGATCTACCTAGTTTGTCGGAGGCTGAGAGGGTCGTTTATCGTCGAAAAGAGTGATTTTTGACTTGGTGCAAAAGCAACAGGCCACGTTTTACCTGACGTAATTAGTCCTATTTATCGAACGCAAGGTAAACGGGGTCAGACCCTGAGGGGCTGCTAGATTTATCGAAAAGTTCCGTTACCAGAGAGCAATTAGGAGATGTACTGCGTAGCGTTAACGGCTCAGGTGCAAAAAATATTAATGATGTCGTTATTATAGGAAAATAAAATGCCATCAGTTCTCTGCAGGTGTGGTAGCAAGTTAAATTTTGGTGAGATACCTAATTCAATTGAATGGTTGATGATTTCAGATGATGGATTTGAAAAATTCCAAGGCTCCGTTGATGCGGAGTCTATTTATCGAGAAATGAATAGTGCACTTAAGTGTTCTTGTTGTGGGCGATTATTAGTGTTTTGGAACGGCTTTGATGTTCCTCCAATCTCATATATGCCGGAATAGTCATTTATTGTAAGTTAAGTTAGTGCAAAAGGAACGCCTGTCTGGGGTAGCGCTATATATAAAGCTGACGGAGACTTCGGGTATCTCCCGCTTGTCCGGCAAAACTATGTTAAAGATATTAGAGGTTATTTGTCGTGAGTAGAAAATCTAGAATTACGCCGGTATCCACGGACTATGAAACATGCGCCGAGTGCTTCGTTAGGCTAATGATTTATCCTGGCGATATTCATCCAAGCGAAATTTCCAATATCATGCATGTTCAACCAACACAAATTACTGTTATAGGCGAAAAAGTAAAAAATAGTCGTGGAGTCACGCGCGAGGTGAAGAGCTCTAGCTGGTTTTTATCTAGCGAGGGAAATGTGCAGTCTAAAGATCTTCGCGATCACATTGATTGGTTAGTCCGTGAGATCCAACCGCATCGTGAGTCTTTGGGTTTGGTGCAGCAGATTGATGGGGTGAAAATCACCCTGAAGTGTGTGTGGTTTTCTCTGCTGGGGCACAGCGGTCCAGTACTTTGGCCTGAGCAGATGAAAGCTTTAGCAGACTTGGATTTGGAAGTTTCTTTTGATGTTTACTTTGTCGAATAAGAAAAAATGTAAGGGGGCGGAATCCAATTAATTGAATATGGTAGAAATACGCTGCCGGACGAAACAGTAAGCGTTCGGTCACCTTCTACTAAACTGGCTCCCCGGCCTAACAATCCGGATGAGATTCCATAATGAAAGTAAATACGCTTGGGCAATTTGGCAGTTTGAGTCGATACGAGTTGTGGGCGTCAAGCTGGGCTGAGAGAGATAATATAGATATATTTTCCTATATGAGTGCTATTTGTAAGCCTGAAGACTGTCTGCTATTTTGCAGGCTGTTGTTTCCTGATTTTTTTATCAGTCAAGGTGCGATTTTTTTAAATGCTAAATATGATCATGAGGTTTTTTTGGTATGGTTAAAGAAACTTGATGGGGATATTTCTGCAGTTGAAAAAATAATGAACCACACTCACATGTACGATGTTTTTTCAGGCTGTACGGATGAAGTTGATGATGTCGTTTTTGAGCAGCTAGCTGACACTATTGCTTTTTCATGGCGGCTAGTTTTAAAAGCAAAATTTCCAGGATGTAATTTTTCTGTAGAGGTTTCGAATTCAGATCAGGATTACGGGCCTACTGTTACTTTTTATCAATCTATCGTCTAGGGCGAGAAAAGGGGTAGGTAAACGAGGTCAGACCCTGAGGGATCTCCGGATCGCTACGCAGCGGAAAGCGGGCGGCAGCGATTATGACTTTGATCCAGTCTGCGCGCATGAACGGACATGAGACGTATGCTTAAATGAAGGACGTTTTGACTCGTCTGCCCACGCAGCGGACAGGGGACGCCACCAACTTGTTACCACATCGTTGGGCGCCTGTTTAATCAAAAACCACTCAAGGAGAAAGCTGTGGACTTACGGATTGAGATAAATGAGACGCCTCAAGAGGTCGATTACCAAGCGATTTTGGCACCGCTGCGCGAATTCAACCAAGCACAAACGGGGCTCATCGGAACTGAAAAATTTGCGTTCTTGATCAAGGATGACGCGGGGGCGACGCAAGGTGGGCTATACGCAAAAATTTCTGGGCAGTGGTTATTTGTTGAGTTGCTGGTAGTCCCTGAAGTAGCCCGAGGGCAAGGGTTGGGCGCAAAGTTGATGAACAAGGTGGAAGCGCTGGCGCGTGAGAAAGGCTGCCAAGGTATCTGGCTGGACACATTCTCTTTTCAGGCTCCGGACTTTTACCGCCGGCTCGGCTTCAGCATATTTGGAGAACTCAAAGATTACCCGGTCGCTGGATATAACCGATTTTTTATGCAGAAAAGATTTGATCTCGACAAGCATAACGCTAGTCATACTCAGCCTTGAGGCAATGACAGCAAAAACCTAAGCAAGGTGTGTTACCCGCGATCGATCGTCGCCATTCCTTTCCAGAAGAACACGCAGGACGTGGTGCATGCCTTGACCCGCAGTACGCTGGAAGAAGCTGTGCAACGCCGATTGTTGTAATACGTGGTCAAGTCAGTTCAACCCGAACGTCGATCAGCCGTGACCGGCGTTCAGCTTCCTATCAAGTCGTAAGAATTGTTCCCGGCAATATGTAGGTCATTTCGTTTTATGCTTTTCCAGTCCTTCCAGACACCTGCTGTTTCATCCCTGCACTGTTTTATAGTTCACGGAGCAATCCACCACGGCAGGGAGCCGCCCCCTCATGCATACCCGGAAAAAATCCCCCCGGCGCCACACCCCACCACAACCCCCGACCCTTCATTCCGGCCATCGCCTGCGTCTGGTGCTCAACACCTACGGCATTCCGCCCACGGCCTTTGCCGAATGGATGCGCGTCAGCCCGCAGTGCCTCAACAATTGGTTTTCACGCGGGCTGCCGGTGGATCGCGTGGAGAAACTGGCGACAACCTTGAGCGTCAGCAAAGTGTGGCTTGAGACCGGCGAGCGCGGACGATGACAGTGGCGGGGCGGCCAATTCGCCGCCCCTACTTCAACGGTCCCACCACCTGCCGATACTTCTCCACCCCCTGCGGCGTCTGCCGCACCAAGCTTATCTCCAGTCCCAGCGGGTCTTCGCGGCGATTGCCGCTCAGTTGCCGCCAACCTTTGTCCGCTTCCCATACGCGTACCTGCAGGTCACTGACACCGGTCAGCACCACCACGCCGTCCTTTGCCGCCGGCAGCGGGTAGCGGTCCCGCGCGGGGGCGGCAGCGCGGTAGAGTGCGTCGCCCTTGAGCCACCAACGTACCCGTTGCAGGCCGTCGCCTGCCATTGGGGCGCTGCGGATCACGTCGAGGCGAAAGCCCTTGCTGTCGGAGCTGCGCACGGTCACGGCGGCCAGTCCCTCTGTTTGGGTGGTTTCCGGGGGCGTCAGTTCGACACTGGCACGCAGGCTGATATCCCGTTGCATCTGGTTCAGTGCGCGCAGCAGCACTTCGGTTTGTTCGGTGCTTGCCTGCAAATGCTGATCGGCGCGGGTGACGCTGTCCAGCCCGCGCCAGGCGATCAGGCTGACCACCGCCATGAGCATGATCGCCACCATCACTTCGATCAGGGTGAAGCCTTGCTGTGCCGGCTTCATGGTTGGCTGACCACGCGCATCAAACCGGCGGCGTCGCGTTGCAGGCTGAGGCTGTGTTGGCCGTCGGACAGCACCACGCGCAGCGGTGGGTTGATCCATTCAGCGTTGAGCACCAGGGTTTGCCGGGGTTCGAGACTGATCTGCATCGGCGTGCTTTCCCACAGGCGTGGGCGCAGTTGGTCGTCGTGTTTAAAGGTGTCGAGGCCCTGGCCGTCGTCCCGCTGGCGGTTGAAGCGAAAGCCCTTGGCATCCGCGCGCCAGGTGATGGGGCGGCCGTCGGCGTGGGCTTCGGCCTGGGCGACTTGCAGCAGTTGGCTCAGGCGCTCGGCGTCTTTGCGCAGCAGGTGCAGCGGGTCGGGCTTGATGGTGAGGCTGATGGCGGCGCTGGCGATGCCGATGATCACCAGCACCACCATCAGCTCGATCAGGGTGAAGCCTTGCTGTTTCATCGCGGGCCACCTGGAGAACTGGGGAGTGTGTGAAATAAAAGCGTGCGAATTGACCTGTAGGCTGGTGCGACGGACAAACAGGAGGTCCTCCCCATGACATTTGCCCCTCGTTTCACCCTGGCCCACGGTGTGCAGGCTGTGGGTGTGCTGGCCGCGCTGGCGGGTGTGGCGGTATGGACGCCGCTGCTGCTCACCAGCGCCGAATCCCACACGCCGCAAGCCACGCCCCAGGCACTGGCGGCGCGCAGTGATAACCCGGCGCTGCAATGGTTTTCCAATGCGCCGACGGCGTTGCAGGTCAAGGTCACCGGCGTACTGGCGGGAGCGCGGGGCGCGGTGGCGATCCTCAGTCTGAATGACGGCCCGCCGCGCAGCTTTCTGCTGGGTGAACGGCTCAGCCCCGGTGTGCGGCTGACGGCCATTGAGGGCGATGGGGTGGAGATCGAGCGCGGCGGCGAGAAGCTGCGCGTCAACCTCGACAAGTTGCCGCCGGGGCCTGCGCTGCCGCTGCTCACTCGGCCATGACCTGGGTGTCCAGCCGCGCCAGGGGCGGTGCTTCGCGGCTGGCGTCGAGTACTTGCAGGTTGACCTGGAACAGGCGGCCGTCGGCGTTGATGGTCTGCTCGCAGCGCAGTTTCAGGCGGCCTTGATCGCAGGTGAAAGTCTTCTTGCCGCTACGCAGGTGGCCTTCCAGGCGCAGTTCGGCGAGGCGACTCTGCGCCGCCAGCAACGCGATGGATTTGTCCCGCAGCAGGCCGTTGCTCTGGGTCATCAACCCGGCCACGCGCACAGCGGCGGCCATGGCCACGGCGATGATCGCCAGCGCCACCAGCACTTCGATCAGGGTAAAACCTTGCTCCTTGCGACGGCCGTACATGGCGCTCTCAAAGCCGGGAAACAGGCCCGCAGACTAGCGCCGGCAGTTGACCGATTGGCGACTGAAACTCCCGAGGATTTTCAATACGACTGACATGTGTTCTTGCAACACTGCGCCACGAATTGCACTCAAGCCAAGGAATGTCGAGATGGATATCGCGCGCCTAACGTCCCCATTGCCAGGCCCTCGCGGGCAACGTGGCTTCACCTTGATCGAGATCATGGTGGTGGTGGTCATCCTCGGGATCCTCGCCGCGATGGTGGTGCCCAAGGTTCTCGATCGCCCGGACCAGGCGCGGGCCACGGCGGCCAAACAGGACATCGGCGGGTTGATGCAGGCGCTGAAGCTCTATCGCCTCGACCACGGCACTTACCCGAGCATGAACCAGGGCCTCAAGGTGTTGGTGGAGCGCCCGGCGGACGCCAAGAACAGCAACTGGCGCGCCTACCTGGACCGCCTGCCCAACGACCCATGGGGCCACCCTTATCACTACCTCAACCCGGGCGCCAATGGTGAGGTGGACGTGTTCTCCCTCGGCGCCGACGGCCAACCGGATGGCGATGGCGTGAATGCCGATATCGGCTCCTGGCAGCTCTAAGGCCCGCCATGAAACGGTATTCGCCCCCAGTGGCGAAGCAGCGCGGCATGGCGATTATCAGCGCCTTGCTGATCGCGGCGGTGGTGGCGGTACTGGCCGGCGCCATGCTCACGCGCCAGACCGTATTTACCCGCAGCCTCGAAGCCGAGCAGCTGCGCATCCAGGGCCAATGGTTGTTGCAGGGCGGCCTGGAGCGCAGCCGGCAGCTGCTCTGGGACGCCCGTCAGAAAGACGTGCTGACCCGTCTCGACCAACCCTGGGCGCGGGCCCAGGGTGGTGCCTTCGAGGGGCGTATCGAGGACGAGCAAGGCAAGTTCAACCTGCGCAATCTGGTCAACCGCGAGCAGGTGGACACCGAGCAACTGCAGAGTTTCGAACGGCTGTGCCGCCTGATCGGTGTCGACCCGGCGGTGAGTCGGCGCATCAGTCAGCGGGTGATTGCATCTTATGAACCACCCGCCAAATACCCGATGCTGCGCAGCCTGGATGAGCTGAGCGGGATCGAAGGCCTCGACCCCTTGGTGTTGCAGCGCATGCAGGCCTATATCAGCGTGTTGCCCGGCCCAACCTGGGTCAACGGCAACACCGCCAGCGCCGAAGTGCTCAGTGCAGTGGTGCCCCAGCTCAGCCTGGCCCAGGCCCATGGATTGGTGGCCGAGCGTGACAGCGGGCAGTGGTTTATCAACCGGGGGGATTTCGTCAACCGCCTGCACCTGCCCCAGGTGGCGGTGGATTCGGTGCAGGTGGGCATCACCAGCGAGTGGTTCCGCGTGCAGGGCCAGGCGCGGCGCGAGCAGCGGCGGGTCAGCCTCGACGCCTTGTTGCACCGCCCCGAAGACCGGCTGCCCCGGGTGATCTGGTCGCGGGTGGGCGTATGAAACGCTTGCGCATTGGCTTGCCGCCGCTGGATCAATTGAGCGCGCAGAGCCAGGTCCGGTTTGCCTGGGTGGAGCGTGGCGTGGTCATTGAAGAGGGCGACGCCAGCCTGGCGCAGTTGGGCCAGGCGCGTCAGGCGGCGGACTGTTTCCTGCATCCACGGGACAGCCTGCTGACCAGCCTGGAGCTGCCGCCATTACCCGCGGCGAAGACCGCTGCCGCCGTGGCTTGTGCCGCCCAGGCGTTGATCCTCGGCGCGGTTGAGCAGATGCAGGTCGCCCACGGCCCTCGTGAAAGCGATGGCCGCGTGCAGGTGGCCTGGGTACCCAAAGCCGGGCTGGAGCGGTTGGCGCAGTTGCCACTCAAGCTGCGCGGCCTGTACCCGGCGCCCTATGCGCTACCGGTGGGCGCGGCAGTGTTGGATAACGGCTACCTGCTGACCCGTGACAGCCTGCAACAAGGCACGGTGCACCCGCTGGGGTTGCAGGCGCTGGACCTGCCATTGGTGGATGCGGCGCAGCGTTGGAGCGGGCCGGTGCCCACATGGGGCTTGCATGGTCGCCTCACACAGCCCTCGACCGGCGGATGGGGCAGGGCACTGGCCTGCGTGGCGCTGGCCATGGCCATCTGGACCCTGGGCCTCAACCTGTACGCCGCCCGCCAGGTGGAGCAAGGCCAGCGACTCAAGGCGCTGATGAGCCAGCAGGTGCGCCAGGCGTTTCCGGCGTTGCCGGTGGTGCTCAACCCCTTGCAACAGGCCCGCCAGCAATTGGCCGCACGCCAGACCGGCGCGGCCGCCGACCCGGGCCAACGCTTCCCGGGCCTGCTGCAACTGGCGGGCAGCAACCTGCCGTTCATGGTCGGCAGTGTCGACAGCCTGACGTTTGAACAGGGGCGCTTGCGTGTCGAGCTGCTCGCCGACAGCCGTAACCCGACCGCCGAAGGCGAATGGCAGGCGGCGTTGGCCCAGGCCGGTTTCAGCGCCAGCCGCGATGGCCATGCCTGGACCATTGCTCCCGCGCAAGCCGCAGAAAAAACCGGAGCCGGCGATGAATAAAGTCCAGCGACTGCGCAGCCAGGCCCGGGTGTTCTGGAGCGGCCTGGCCCTGCGCGAAAAACGCATGCTCGGCGGCGCCGGGCTGGTTCTGGCCAGCCTGTTGACCTGGCTGGTGCTGGTGCAGCCCGCGTTGAAGAAGATCGATTACTGGCAGGCCGAAACCCCCAAGCTGCGCGCCCAGGCCGAGGCCTTGCAGGTGTTGTTGCAGGACGTCGCCGCGCCCAGGCCGGGCGACGAAGCCGCGTTGCGCCAGGCGCTGGACAGCGCCGGGTTGCAAGGGCATTACCAGTTGCAGGCGCTCGAACCCAGCGGGTGGCGCCTGACCTTCGACAACGCCCCGGCCGATGCGGTGGTGGGCTGGCTGCTGGGCAATGCCCGTTCGTTTTCCCTGGAGGTGTCCGAGGCGCGTTTACAGCGCGGACTCGATACCGTCGACAACTCGGCCGGCACTGTGTCCGGGACCGTTCGCATGGATCAGGCGCTTGGCGCTAAGGAAGCTTCATGAAGTGGTCAGTCCCCCCTTTCCGTATGGTCGCGCCGCTGCTGGTGCTGGCCCTGAGTGCGTGCAGCAGCCAGGACGCGTCCAAGCCGTTGCTGGTGGACAGCGAGCTCGGCCAACCCCTGGCGGACACCCGTCGCAGTGGCGAGACCGTCCTCGACCGGCAGAGCCAACCCGCGCCCAAACCACCGGTGCAGCACCGCGTCACCAACAGTGCTCGCGGCCATGCCCCGGCAGCTGTCAAGGCCCGCAACCCGCTGGGTGACCAACCGGTGCAGCTCAACTTTGTCGACGCGGATATCCAGGCGGTGGTACGTGCACTGTCCCGTGCCACCGGCCAGCAGTTCCTGGTGGACCCACGGGTAAAGGGTAACCTCACCCTGGTCAGCGAAGGCCAGGTACCGGCGCATCAGGCCTACGACATGCTGCTGGCGGCGTTGCGCATGCAGGGCTTCAGCGTGGTCGATGTGGGCGGCGTCGCCCAGGTGGTGCCCGAGGCCGATGCCAAGCTGCTCGGTGGGCCGATCTACAGCGCCGGCAGCAGCGGCATGCAGACCCGCACCTTCCGCCTGCAATATGAAAACGCAGTCAACCTGATCCCGGTGCTGCGCCCCATCGTGTCGCCGAACAACCCGATCAACGCCTACCCCGGCAACAACAGCATCGTGATCACCGACTACTCGGAAAACCTGGCGCGGGTGGCGCAGATCATCAACGGTATCGACACCCCGAGCGCCATCGACACCGACGTGGTGATGGTGCAAAACGGCATCGCCGTGGACATCGCCGCCATGGTTTCCGAGCTGCTGGAAACCCAGGGTGCGGACCAGACCCAGAAGATCAACGTGATCGGCGACCCGCGCTCCAACTCGATCATCATCCGCTCCGGCAGCCCGGAGCGGACGGAACTGGCGCGCAACCTGATCTACAAACTCGACAACGCCCAGAGCAACCCCAGCAACATGCACGTGGTGTACCTGCGCAACGCCCAGGCGGGCAAGTTGGCCCAATCGCTGCGCGGCTTGCTCACCGGCGAGAGCGATTCCGGCGTGAGCGACGATGCCCGTGGCAAGCTCAGCGCCATGGGCGGCAATGGCAAGAACCCCGCCCAAGGCGCGAGCAACGCGCAAAACAGCAGCGGCACCCCCACCGGCAGCGGTGTGCAGCCGGGTTATGGCCAGGCCACCGGCTCGACCACCGGCGCAAACGGCACCGCCAAGGATCAGGACACCGCGTTCAGCGCCGGCGGCGTGACGATCCAGGCCGACGCCACCACCAACACGCTGCTGATTTCCGCGCCGGATCCGTTGTACCGCAACCTGCGCGAAGTCATCGACATGCTCGACCAGCGCCGCGCCCAGGTGGTGATCGAAAGCCTGATCGTGGAAGTCGGCGAAGACGACGCCACCGAATTCGGCGTGCAGTGGCAGGCCGGCAACCTGGGAGGCAAGGGTGGGTTTGGCGGCGTGAATCTGGGCGGTAGCGGTGTGAACAGCGCACCCACCAGCAAGACCAGCATCGATGTGTTGCCCAAGGGCCTGAACGTGGGCCTGGTCAACGGCACCGTGGATATTCCCGGCATCGGCAAGGTGCTCGACCTCAAGGTGTTGGCCCGTGCGTTGAAGAGCAAGGGCGGCACCAACATATTGTCCACGCCTAACCTGCTGACCCTGGACAACGAAGCGGCGAGTATTTTTGTGGGGCAGACCATTCCGTTTGTCACCGGCAGTTATGTGACCGGCGGCGGGGGCACCAGCAACAACCCGTTCCAGACCGTGCAGCGTGAAGAGGTGGGGCTCAAGTTGAACGTGCGGCCGCAGATTTCCGAGGGCGGCACGGTGAAGCTGGATATCTACCAGGAGGTCAGCACGGTGGATGCGCGGGCGTCGGTGGAGGCGGGCACGGTGACCAACAAGCGGGCGATCGATACCAGTATTTTGCTGGATGACGGGCAGATCATGGTGCTCGGCGGGTTGCTGCAGGATGGGTATAGCCAGAGCAATGACGCGGTGCCGTGGTTGTCGGATATTCCGGGGTTGGGGGCGTTGTTTCGCAATGAGAAGCGCAGTGTGAACAAGACCAACCTGATGGTGTTTTTGCGGCCCTACATTATTCGGGACAGTGGGGCGGGGCGCAGTATTACGTTGAATCGGTATGAGTTTATGCGCAGGGCGCAAGGGGGGTTGCAGCCGGAGCATAGTTGGGCGATGCCGGATGTGCAGGCGCCGCAGTTGCCTGCGGTGGAGAAGGCGATTCCTGGTTCTGGGGGGAGACGGTGATTGAGTACATATCCGTTGCTGCGGTAACGGCTACTTATGGTTCCGCTCTTACAGCGGCTCACTTTTGGAAAGGCCCAAAAGTAAGCAAAAGGCCTTCGCCCCACCACTCGGCACCTCGCCTAGGCTCGGTGTGCCCTCACTCCGGCTTGAATCCGTGGGCCGCCGCCACGCGCCATCCATGGCGCGGGGCGGCTAACCCGGCGTCCTGCCGGGTTACCCACGGATTCAAGCCTGCGTTCGGCCAGCGTGGTTTTACGGGGCGCCGAAGATCAAGAGCAAGAGCGACTCGCTGCGCATCGTTGTTACGCTTTTTGCTCTCTGTAGGAGCGAGCTTGCTCGCGAAGACCTCGAGAACGCCGCGTTTATCCTGGTTTCCCGCGTCATCGTTGACGACCTTCGCGGGCAAGCCCGGCTCCTACAGGGGGAACACGTTCGCTTCAACGATCCGGTCGGCTACCAGGCCGCCGCGCTTTGCTTTTGATTTTGATCTTAGGCGCCCCGTCAAACACGCTGGCCGGAATTCGGCAGGGATTTGGGGGGTAAACCGGCAGGGATGCCGGTTTAGCCGCCCCGCGCCATGGATGGCGCGTGGCGGCGGCCCCCCAAATCACTGTCGAATTACGGGCACACCGAGCCTGGGCGAGGTGCCGAGTGTTGGGGCAAGAGCCCTTTGCTTACTTTGGGGCTTTTCCAAAGTGAGCCGCCGTAAGGGCGGAACCATAAGTAGCCGTTACCGCAGCAACGGATATGTACACCTACAAACAGGGCCAAAACCATGAGCCTGCTCCCGTACGCCTGGGCCAAATCCCAACGCATCCTCCTGCGCCCCACCGAAGCAGGCCACCTGCTGACGGTCTGCCCCTCAACCCCCGGCTGGTCCATCAGCGAAGTCCACCGCCAATTCGGCCCGGCCCACCTCGAACAGGTCCGCGACGACGAACTCGACGGCCTGCTCACCGCCGCCTACGCCGACACCGGTAGCGCCGCCGCCGTGGTGGGCGCCGCCGAAAACGAGGTCGACCTCGACCGCCTGATGCAAGACATGCCCGAAATCACCGACCTGCTGGACACCCAGGACGGCGCCCCGGTGATCCGCATGATCAACGCCTTGCTCACCCAGGCCGCCCGCGACGAAGCCAGCGACATCCACATCGAACCCTACGAAACCCATTCCGTGGTGCGCTACCGTGTCGACGGCACCCTGCGTGACGTGGTCTCGCCACGCAAGGCATTGCATGGCGCGCTGGTGTCGCGGATCAAGATCATGGCCCAGCTCGATATCGCCGAAAAACGCCTGCCCCAGGACGGCCGTATCGCCCTGCGCGTGGCCGGGCGGCCCATCGATATTCGCGTGTCCACGGTGCCCACCGGCCATGGCGAAAGGGTGGTCATGCGCCTGCTGGACAAACAGGCCGGGCGCCTGCAGTTGGAAACCCTGGGCATGGAGCCGCAACTGCTGGCACGCCTGGATACGCTGATCCGCCAGCCCCACGGCATCGTGCTGGTCACCGGGCCCACCGGCAGTGGCAAGACCACCAGCCTGTACGCCGCCCTGGCGCGGCTGGATGCGAGCACCAGCAATATCCTCACCGTGGAAGACCCGGTGGAATACGACCTGCCGGGTATCAGCCAGATCCAGGTCAACGCCAAGATCGACATGACCTTCGGCCTGGCCCTGCGTGCGATCCTGCGCCAGGACCCGGACATCATCATGATCGGCGAAATCCGTGACCTGGAGACCGCACAAATCGCCGTGCAGGCTTCGCTCACCGGTCACCTGGTGCTGGCGACCCTGCACACCAACGATGCGGTGTCGGCGGTCAACCGGCTTATCGATATGGGCGTGGAGCCGTTCCTGTTGGCGTCGTCGTTGCTCGGCGTGTTGGCCCAGCGCCTGGTGCGCCGCCTGTGCCCGCACTGCAAGCAGGAAGACCCGGCCGCGCCCGGCACCTGGCGCCCGGTGGGCTGTCCGCAGTGCAATCAGGTCGGCTACAGCGGGCGTACCGGGATCCATGAGTTGTTTTGCGTCGACGACGCGGTGCGCAGCCTGATTCATGAGGGCGCCAACGAGCAGGACCTGCGCCAGGCGGCCCGCCGCGCCGGGATGTTGAGCATGCGTGAAGACGGTGAACGCTGGGTGCGCAGCGGTGCCACCGCCCCCGAAGAAATCCTGCGTGTGACACGGGACGCCTGATGAATCGCTATCGCTATGAAGCCGCCGATAGCAGCGGCAAAGTCGAGGCCGGGCATGTGGAGGCCGACAGCCAGAGCGCAGCCTTTGCCAACCTGCGCAGTCGCGGTTTGACCGCGTTGCTGGTGCAGATCGAAGGCAATCAGCAGGCCGCGACGGGCAGCAGCCTGTTCAGCGCCAAACTGTCGGACAACGACCTGGCCTGGGCCACGCGGCAACTGGCGAGCCTGCTGGGTGCGAGCCTGCCGTTGGAAGCCGCGCTGAGTGCCACGGTGGAGCAGGCCGAGAAAAAGCATATCGCCCAGACCCTGGCCGCCGTGCGCGCCGATGTGCGGGGCGGCATGCGCCTGGCGGATGCGTTGGCGGCGCGACCGCGGGACTTTCCGTCGATCTACCGCGCGTTGATTGCGGCGGGGGAGGAGTCCGGTGACCTGGCCCAGGTGATGGAGCGTTTGGCCGACTACATCGAGGAGCGCAACAACCTGCGTGGCAAGATCCTCACCGCGTTTATCTACCCCGGTGTGGTGGGGCTGGTGTCCATCGGCATTGTGATTTTCTTGCTGAGCTACGTGGTGCCCCAGGTGGTCAGCGCGTTCTCCCAGGCCCGTCAGGATCTGCCGGGGCTGACCCTGGCGATGCTCAACGCGAGTGACTTCATCCGCGCCTGGGGCTGGTTGTGTCTGGCCGGGATCGTCGGCGGTTTCTGGAGCTGGCGCCTGTACCTGCGCAACCCCGTGGCGCGGCTGAATTGGCACAGTCGCGTGCTGCGCCTGCCATTGATCGGGCGTTTTGTACTGGGGTTGAACACGGCACGATTCGCCTCGACCCTGGCGATCCTCGGCGGTGCCGGCGTGCCGTTGCTGCGGGCCCTGGAGGCCGCGCGGCAAACCTTGTCCAACGACCGGCTCGACCAGTGCGTCAGCGACGCCACCGCCAAGGTGCGCGAAGGCGTCAACCTGGCCCCGGCGCTGGCGGTGGAAAAGGTCTTCCCGCCGGTGCTGATCCACCTGATCGCCAGCGGTGAAAAAACCGGCTCACTGCCGCCGATGCTGGAGCGTGCGGCGCAGACGCTGTCGCGGGATATCGAACGGCGGGCCATGGGCATGACCGCGTTGCTGGAGCCGCTGATGATCGTGGTGATGGGGGCCGTGGTGCTGGTGATCGTCATGGCGGTGCTGTTGCCGATCATCGAGATCAACCAACTCGTCACCTGACGGTGGGAGGGGGCTTGCCCCCGATTGCGCAGAGTCAGTCAAAACATCTTTGGCTGACCCACTGCAATCGGGGGCAAGCCCCCTCCCACATTTGAACTGTGTTTATTCAGTGGGTTTTTGTGCGCACCTGATGCTGCCCCGTTCAACCTCGGGTTCCTCATTCCGTCACATCCCGACAGCCCATGCCGCCTCCAGCCAAACGCGCTGAAACCTCGCTGTCACCTGCGCCCAAAACGCTCGGAATCATGACCAAAACACCCGAGAATCTTTTTAAAAATCAAGGTGTTCCTCCCGAGGTTTTTTCCTACAAACGTCATCGGAAACTGCGAATTTCTCTCCCATGGTTTTAACCCCTGGCCACCCCCTGAACACGGCTCGGGACCGAAGCCATGGCGTCATGCAAGAGCCATCTACCCCAAACGTACAAACACGACGAAAGGAGATTCTTCATGTTTAAGCGCAACGTTCTCGCGGTATCCATGACCCTCGCTGCACTGTGCTCGGCCCAGGCTGCAATGGCTGACATCAACGGCGGCGGCGCCACTCTGCCAGAACCGCTGTACAAGACTGCTGGCGTACTGACTGCCGGTTTTGCCCAGTACATCGGTGTCGGCAGCGGCAACGGCAAGTCAGCTTTCCTGAATAACGACTACACCAAGTTCGTCGCCGGTGTGACCAACAAGAACGTGCACTGGGCCGGCAGCGATTCCAAGCTGACCGCCGCTGAACTGCTCGCTTATCAAAACACCAAGCAAGCCGGTTGGGGCAAGCTGATCCAGGTCCCTTCGGTGGCCACTTCGGTTGCCATTCCTTTCAACAAAACCGGTGCCGGTAACGTCAACCTGACCGTTGACCAGCTCTGCGGCGTCTACTCGGGTCGTCTGACTACCTGGGACCAGATCACCCCAGGCCTTACCGGTACCATCCAAGTGGCTTACCGTAAAGGCGCCAGCGGCACGACCGAGCTGTTCACCCGTTTCCTCAATGCCAAGTGCAACCCGACATTGGAAAACGGTACTTTCGCCGTGACCCAGACGTTCGAAAGCAGCTTCTCCCGTGGCCTGCCAGCGGGTGCAATCAACCCTCTGCAAGAAGTCAACCCAGCCAGCACTACCACGCCTAAAGAAACCTTCAAGGACACCAGTGAAGGTGTGATGGGCTTGCTGAACAACGCTCAGAACCGCATTACCTACATGAGCCCGGACTGGGCGGCAACCAGCGTCGCCGGCCTGGGTGACGCAACCAAAGTCGCCACGATCGGTGGTGTTTCGCCTGCGCCTGCCAACGTTTCGGCCGCGATCAACGCGATCCAGCCGCCAGCCGTCGCCAGCCGTGGCGACCAGAACGTCTGGGTGCCTGTGTTCGCCGCGACTACCAACCCCAACGACGCCAGCGTCGTGCAATACCCAAGCACCGGCTACCCAATCCTGGGCTTCACTAACCTGATCTTCAGCCAGTGCTATGCCAACGCTGATCAAACCACCCAAGTGCGTGCGTTCTTCTCCAAGCACTACGGCGCTTTGTCCAACAACGACACGGCGATCACCAACAACCGCTTCGTACCGCTGCCAGCCAGCTGGAAAACCGCTGTGCGTGACACCTTCGTCACCGCATCCAACGGTTTGAGCATCGGCAACACCTCTGTTTGCAACCAAATCGGTCGTCCGCTGTAACCCACGTTTCAACGACCCGCGACACCGATCAGCAACGGCCTGTGCCGTTGCTGATTTTTTTGCGTTAACAGCCCCATGTGAACTTTCCATGACAGAAGTTCAGTCCCCTGCCTCGACAACCGCCTACTCCTCATACGTGAGCCTGTCTTGCTGCCTGTGCGCAGACAAATGTGTGATGACAAAGAAGGAAGACTCCAGATGGTCCGCTGCAAATCACCGGTTAACCTGAAAGCCCCAGAGACTATCCTGCGCCTGAAGCCATTGGCCCACGCCATCGCCTTGTTGATGGTGGCGGGCAATGCCCAGGCGGCCACGGCGTTCAGTTCCAGCTGGTTTGCCGACAAAGGCGCGACCCAGGCGGCGACGGCGGCAAGGATCAGCGCAGGTCAGGTACCGGGGATTCCGTCACTGAACGAACAGGCCCGGGTCAACCAGCAGTTGGCGCGTTCCATCAGCACGCTGAACACCAGTGTCGCGGCCATTGCCGCGCAGCAGGCGGCGCAGGCGGCTGGGCGCCAAGCGGCGTTGGGCCAGGTCTCGACCATTCCCGATGGCTTGGGCAAGGGCGGCCTGCAGGTCGATAACAGCCTGACCCAGGGCTGGATCAACGCCAAGAACCCGACCCAGAGCCAGTCCGGCGGCAAGACCACCGTGGCCATCGAGCAGACCGCCGACAAGGCGATCCTCAACTGGGAGACCTTCAACGTCGGGCGCAACACCACCGTGGATTTCCAGCAACAGTCCAATTGGGCCGTGCTCAACCGTGTCAATGATCCCGAATCACGCCCCAGCGAGATCCAGGGGCAGATCAAGGGCGCCGGCACCGTGATGATCGTGAACCGCAACGGTGTGGTGTTCAGCGGTACCAGCCAGGTCAATGTGCGCAACCTGGTGGCCGCGGCGGCGAACATCACCGATGAACAGTTCACCCAGCGCGGTATCTATGTGGATGCCAATGGCACCCAGCCGACCTTCACCGATGCGGCAGGCAAGGTCCAGGTGCAGCGCGGTGCGTTGATCCAGACCCATAAGGCCGCGACCTCCACCGACGCCGGTGGTTATGCGTTGCTGCTCGGTTCGGAAGTGGAAAACGCCGGTACCCTCATCACCGCCAAAGGCCAGACCACGCTGGCAGCCGGTGACAGCTTTTACATCCGCAAGGGCGTCGGGACTGCCGGCAATGATCGGTCCACCACCCGTGGCAATGAAGTCGCCACCAGCCTCAAGGCCGGTAGCACGGCCGGCAAGGTCACCAACAACGGGCTGATCATGGCCTCTACGGGTGACATCACCCTCACGGGTCATCAGGTGCAACAGAACGGCGTAGCCCTGGCCAGTACCTCGGTGGACACGCGCGGCACGATCCATCTGCTGAACTCGGCAACCGATCAAACCGGCAGCGTGACCCTGGGCGAGGGCAGCACCACCGCGATCTTGCTGGACGCCAGCGGCAGCACAGCCCTCAACAGCCAGAAGGGGGCCGGCCTGGAAAAATTCGATGGCCTGGCCGCCAACCTGATCACGGGCCAGTTCAACAACCTCAGCGCCGTGGCCGACCGTACCGACCAGTCGCGTGTCGAAATCGTCAGCGGCGGCACCGTGGACTTCCAGAAAGGCTCGATCACCCTGGCCACTGGCGGCCAGGTCGCGGTCAGCGCCACCGGTCGCAGCCTGGTGCGCGATGGCGCGATGATCGACGTGTCGGGTGCCATTGGCGTCAAGGTGTCGATGGACGCCAATAACATCAAGATCAACGTGCAGGGCAACGAGCAGCGTGATGCACCGGTCAACCGCGATGGGGGGCAACTGATCAACAATGATGTCTGGGTCGACTTGCGTGAACTGGTCTTCGTGCCGGCAGGCACCAATGGTTATGCGACAGACCGCTGGTACACCGCGGGTGGCTTGCTTGAAGTCGGCGGCTACCTCGGCACCCAGGGGCATTCGGTGGGCGAATGGATGGCCCAGGGCGGCACCGTGACCTTTACCGGCAAGGAGGCGGTGACCCAACAGGGCGCGCAGATCAACCTGTCCGGCGGCACCGTGGATGTGCAGGCCGGGTATGTGCGCCAGACCTGGCTCAAGGGGCCCGATGGGCGGTTGTACGAACTGTCCACGGCACCAGGCGACATTCTCTACTCGGGTCTCTACAAAGGTTATGAAGACACCAGCACGCGCTGGGGCCAGACCGACTACTACTACAACCCGATGATCGCCACGCAACGCCGCTACGAGAACGGCTACACCGTGGGCCGCGATGCCGGCAAGCTGGTCATCGGCACGAGCAGCGCGGTGCTCGAAGGCCAGGTGGTCAGCGATGTGTTCCAGGGCGATCGCCAGACCCAGGCGCCGACTATCAACCTGGACGGTTACCAGCAGTCCCAGAAGGCCAAGGCCCAGCGTGCGCAGTTGATCATTGGCCAATACATCCCGATCTACAACAAGGCCACCGGCACCCTGCGCTACGCCCTCAGTGGTACCACCGACCAGGTGCTGATCGACAGCAACACGCAGAAAATCGCAGACGGCCTCGACCTCACTGCCGCATTGCCGGCGGATCGCCAAGGCAAGCTGGTACTCGACAGTGACCAGCTCAATGGCTTCCAGCTGGGGGCGATCAAGGTCGGTGCCAGGCAGCAGATCACCGTCAACGGCGCGCTGAAAGTGGCCGATGGCGGCGATATCACCCTGTTCGGGCCGGGTGTCGCCATCAACGCCAACCTCACGGCCCATGGCGGCAGTATCAATGCTGGCAACATTCTCACCCAGGTTGACCGCGACAAAGGCAACGCGGTGGGGGACGTGATCCTGGCGGGCAGTGGGCGGCTTGACGTGGCCTCCGGGGTCAGGCTGGAGGCCGGCGGGCGCTGGAATAACCTCGCGCTGGACCCCGCCAACCGCGAAGGTGTGGCGTATATCAATGGCGGCAAGGTGTCGCTGCGCAGCACCAACGTGGTCAACCTCGCCGCCGGTAGCCTGGTGGATGTGTCCTCGGGCGCCACGGTTGGCGAAGACGGCAAGCTCAGCGGTGGCAAGGGCGGTGACGTGAAGCTCGGCGGCCTCGGCAGCCTCGGCCTGGGTGGCGAGGTGCGTGGCTATGGCGTCAACGGTGGTGGCACCCTGGCGTTGCAGGCGCACAAGGTGTTGATCGGCACAGGTACGGCGGATGCCGACACCCTGCAAGTGGGCGGCGACTTTTTCAACAAGGGGTTCTCGGCGTATGACATCACTGGTAATGAAGGGCTGATCGTCGCGGACGGTACCCAGGTCGATGTGACCATGCCGGTCTACCATGTGGGCGAGCAGGCCACCGGCGCGCCGACCGGCAGCGATGCGGCCAGTGCCCTCGAACGCTGGACCCCGCCGCTGTACCAGGAGGACGCCACCAAGGGCGTGCTGACCCAGCGCCGGGGCGCCAGCTTGAGCCTGAGCGCCGGCCATACCCTCTCGACCGCCGCGCAGATGGCGACGACGGCACTGACCGTGGGCCAGGGGGCGGTGATCAACGTCGACCCCGGCCAGGCGATCAACCTGCAGAGCATCGGCCAGCTCACCCTGGACGGCACGCTCAACGCGTGGGGCGGCAGCGTCAGCCTCAAGGGCTTGGCCACGGCAGACTCGGAAAAAGTCGAGGCGATCGGCCATGGGCGTTCGATCTGGATCGGCGAACACGCGCTGATCGATGTGGCTGGCCGTGCCGTGACGGCCGTGGACAATCGCGGCGGCATTTATGGCCAGGTGCGCAACGGCGGGACGATCACGGTAGGGGGCGACATTGACCCCACCACCGGGCTTGCCAAGACCAGCAACCTGTTCGTGGTCGTGCGCGAGGGTGCGCGCCTGGACGCTTCCGGCACCCAGGCGTCGCTGGATGTGCCAGGCCAGGGCCGCACGACGGTAGCGAGCAACGGCGGTACCCTCGCTTTTGCGTCCAGCAACGGCCTGTACCTGGATGGCAGCTTCAAGGCTAATGCGGGCGGCGCCGGTGCGGCCGGCGGGCGCCTGGCATTGGCGCTGGAGGCACCGTATTACCTGCGCAGCCTGGCCACCAACCGGGTGTTACCGGTGCGCGAGCTGGTTCTGAGCCAGCAGCACCAGGCGCAAGCGCTGCCAGGCAGTGCCGAAGCGGCGGCCGATGCGTTGACCTACGGTCATGCCCGCCTTGGCGTCGACCAGGTGACGGCGGGCGGCTTTGATAGCCTGGCACTGTTGGTCAATGGCGCGCTGAACATGGCGGGTGACGTTTCGCTGAACATGGACCAGAGCCTGGAGGTGTACTCACAAGGCATAGGGTTGGCGAAGAACGCGCCCGTGACGGCCCAGGTCCATCTTGCCGCGCCCCATGTGGTACTCAGCGGCATGCTTGCGCCAGACCGGACCGGCATGGAGAACTACATCACGCCGTACCTGGGTGACCCGGTGTCGACCGTGCCGGGGCAGGGGCGGTTTACGGTGGACAGCGATCTGCTGGATATCCGCGACAAAGTCACGTTTGCCCTCAACCAGGGCTTTGATCGGGTCAATCTCAACAGCCGTGGCGATCTGCGCTTTCTCGCCGGACGCGATGGCGGCGTGACCCCCAATGGCTTCAGTACGGTCTTGCAGTCAGGCGGTGACCTGACCTTGCGCGCCTCGCGTATCTACCCCGGCAGCGAAATCGCCGCGCAAGTGCTGGTGGGCCTGACCGGCAGCACGGCTACCGGTTTATTGTTCGACCCCGCGCGTACCCTCACCCTGGAAAAAAACGGCGACGCCAGCGTGGTCGCCCCGCATTCGATTTTCGGTCGCCTGCAATTGGGCGCCGCAACCATCCAGCAGGGCGGCGTGTTGCAGGCCCCGTTGGGCCTGATCGAAATCGGCAACCAAGGCAGCACCCGTGTCGAACTGCTGCCCGGCAGCCTGACGTCCGTGAGCGGCAAGGGGCTGGTGCTGCCGTACGGCGGAACCGTGGACGGCCAGGTCTATCGTTACAACGGCCAGACCGTGAACTTCATCGGCCAGGGCGGCGTGCGCAATGGCAACGGCGACCTCACGGTCGGCGTGATCCTGGGCGGCAAGTCGGTGGCGGTGTTGCCCGACGCCACCCTGGACCTGTCCGGCGGCGGTGAGCTGCTGGGGGCCGGGTTTATTTCCGGTCGTGGCGGCTCGACGGATGCGCGCTATAACCCACTGGTGCAGTTCGGCGCCAACGGCGGGTTTGTGCTGCCGGGATTGAGCACCAACCCGGTGTACGCCATCGTGCCGGGCGCGCAGCCGGGGTATGCGCCGGTTGCCGCCGAAGGCGGTGCGACAGCACCTTTGGTTGGCCAGCAGATCACCATCGGCGCCGGTGTGCCAGGGCTGCCGGCCGGCACCTATACCTTGATGCCGTCCACCTATGCCCTGATGCCCGGCGCCTTCCGGGTCGAGATCAATGGCCTGGCGGGGGCCGGCGGCGGTGCCGGTGTCATTGCGATGCGCAACGGCTCATGGTCCACCGCCGGGCAGCTGTCGATCATCAACACCGGGATCCGTAACAGCCAGGCCAGCCAAGTGATCATCACGTCGGCCGATACCTTGCGCCGTTATTCCCAGTACAACGAAATGAGTTATGCCCAATTCGCCGTTGCGGATGCGGCCAAGCTCGGTGTGCCACGGGCGCTGATGCCGGTGGACGCCAAAACGCTCAAGCTGGCCCTGGATGCCGGCGGCGGCAGTGACACCTTTTCGTTCAAGGGCATTGGCCGGTTCGAAGCCGCCCCGGGTGGCTATGGCGGCACGGTTGCGGTCACCAGCAGGGTGCCCAACGGCGCAATACAGATTGTCGACGCCAACAGCCCGTTGACCGAAGCGTTCAGCGGTGTGACGGTGGATGCGCAAAGTCTCAACGCCATGGGTGCCAAGCGTTTGCTGGTGGGCGGTTTGTCGATGGTGCTGTATGGGCAGAGTGGCAACAACGTCGGATTTGCCACCAGCATGGCCGGGACCATCACCCTGCGTTCAGGCGCGAACCTGGTGGCGCCGGAAGTGATGATGGTTTCGCGCAATGGCGATATCGTGGTTGAGCAAGGCGCCTCCATCAATACCCTGGGCCAGGGTGCGGCGTCTTACGATTCACGCGATGGCTTTGTCTACAGCAGCGCGCCCAACATGCTGGTGGTCTCCAACGGCTTGATCAATGTGCTGCCGTATCCGGAAACGGCCGGCAAGGGCGGCGGTATCCGGATCGGTGCCTGCACGGCGAGCCCGTGCAGTGGGCAGACTGCGTTGTATTCCGAAGGCAGTATCGTGATCTCGACCACCCAGGCCCTGGAGCTGGATGACCAGGTGCGCTACGGCACTCGCCACCTCGCACTGGCCTTGAGCAACATCAACGTCGGCAGCGCCGAGGCCCTGGCCGATGCCGCCGCCCGCAACGTGTTGCCGGCGGGCTTGACCCTCAACCAGCAGGTGATCAACCGCTTGCTGCGCGGTGATACCCAGTCTGGCGCACCGGCCCTGGAAACCCTGCAATTATCGGCGGCCCAGGCCTTCAACTTCTACGGCACCACGACGCTGGACACGTATGATGCACAGACCGGCAAGTCGCTGCTGAACAACTTGTTGCTGTCCACGCCGGCGATCTACGGCGCTGGCAATGCCAATGACGTGGCGACAATCCACACCGCCAACCTGATCTGGCAGGGCGCCGAGGCGCCTCCCGGCGCCGTGGTTGCCGGCGGTGCAGGCACCGGCAGTGGGCGCCTGGATATCAATGCCGAGCGCATCGAGTTCGGCTACGGCGCCTTTGCCCAGCCCAGCACCACCAAGACCTTCGACCGCCTGGCCCTGGGCTTTGCCAACGTCAACCTGAATGCCAGTGACCGCGTCACGGCCAACTACAAGGGCAGCTTGTCGGTGTACCGGAACCTGACCGGCTACGACCCGGTCAAGGGCTTCCAGTACAGCGGCGGCAACCTCAATATCCTCACGCCGCTGATGACCGGTGAAGCCGGCTCGGTCAACCGTATCACCGCCGGCGGCGCCATTGATGTCGCCGCTGCCGCCGGTGCGCGGGGGACCGCCAATGGCATGGGCGCCGAGCTGTCCCTGCAAGGCGACAGCGTGCGAGTAGCCAGCGCCGTGGTATTGCCCAGCGGCAAGGTCAAGCTCGGCGCACGGGGCGACGTGGTACTGACGGACGGCGCATTGATCGACGTCGCCGGACGCTCGGTGGTCTTCAACGACCTCACTCAATACGGCTGGGGGGGCGAGGTACTGCTCGACAGCCGCAGCGGCAATGTTTTGCAAGCGTCGGGTTCGACCATCGACCTGTCGGCCAAACATAACCAGGCCGGCAAACTGCGTGCGGTTGCCGTTGATGCGGCAGGCGGTATTGTCGACCTGCAAGGCCGCATTCTCGGCAGCAGCACCGGCTACTACGACGCCGGCGGCACCTTGATGCCTTATACGGCGGGCAGCGTGGAAATCCAGGCACAACGCCTGGGCAGCAATGGTTCGCAGGACCAGCAGTTTGCCGACCTCAACCAGCGTCTCAATGCCGGGCAGGTGTTCGGTGCGCGCAGCTTCCAGCTCAAACAGGGCGACCTGACCATTGGCGAGGGGCTCAAGGCGGGCATCATCAACGTCTCGGTGGACAACGGCAGCCTGCGGGTCACTGGCCTGGTGGACGCCAGCGGCGAACGCGTCGGCAGTATCAGCCTGGCCGGCAAGAACGGCCTGACCCTCGCGGGCAGTGCGGTGCTGGATGCCCACGGCAGCAAGTTGCGGGTGGACAGCTACGGCAAGATCATCGATTCGCCGAACCGGGCCATGGTGGCGCTGAGTTCCGGTAACGGTCTGTTGACCCTGGCCGAAGGCGCGCGCATCGACCTGCGCCACGGCACCGCAGCCACCCGCGGCAACGATGGGCGCAATCGCGGCACCCTGGAGCTCAACGCACCGCGCCTGGCCGGGGCCGGCGGCGTCATCAACGACATCGCTATCGACGCCCATGGCCGCGTGGACATTCAAGGTGCTCGCGCGATCACCCTCAATGGCATGGCCACCTATGACGATGCGCCCGAGAAAAACGATCCAACCGCCAGCGGCAGACCGTACCAGCAAATCACCCAGGATTATCTGAACGACAAACATAGACTGAGCACGGACTTTATCAACGCGGCGCTGCTCAACAACAACCTGCTGCAAAACAAGCTCGCCGGCTTGAATAACGACACTTACGGCGACACCTTCCACCTGCGTCCCGGTGTGGAAATCGTCAGCAAGACGCCTGACGGCGACCTGGTGGTGCAGGGTGACCTGGACCTGTCCGGCTATCGCTACGCCAGCCTCAAGTCGCCGACCCAGGAAAAGACCGAGGCCGGCAGCCTGACCTTGCGCGCGGGGGGTGACCTGAGCATCTACGGCAGTATCAACGATGGCTTTGCACTGCCGCCGGAGACGGTAGACGACAAGGGCTGGGTGCTGTTGCCGGGGGTGGACTTCACCGGTGGCGATATCGTGGTGCCGGGGCAGGGCGTAAGCCTGGCAACCGGCACGGCCTTCCCGGCGGGCGTGGTGCTCAACTACGACCTGCCGATCGCCGACATCGGCGTGAGCGCGGGCACCCGTTTGCCGGTGCGCGCCACCCTCAGGCAGGACCTGGTGCTGCCAGCCGGCACCGTGCTGGCGGCGGCGGTATTCGACAGCGCGGGCAACGTGCTGTTTGCCGCAGGTACCTTGCTGAGCCAGGCGCAGACCCTGGTCAGCGGGTCGCAACTGGACGCCGGCAGTCTGTTGACCCAGAACACGTTGCTGAAGGCGATGACCTGGCCCAAGGGCGTGCCGCTGCCGCAGAATTTCCAGGCGCCTGGCCCCACCCAGAACGTGGTGACCCTGGCCCGCGATTTGTTGTTGCCCAAGGGTGCACTGATTCCTTCCGGTACCAACGTCAAGTTGCTCAACGATGCGACATCGGTCGAGCTGCGTCCCGAAGTGGCGGGGCGCCAGGGCCAGAACTGGGCCATTGCACCGATGCTGGCCGAGGGTTCGCAGTCGTGGTCGCTGCGGCTGGTGGCGGGCGCCGACACCGAGGCGGCCGACAGTCGTCTGTTGCAACCTCATCCCACAACCGGTGACCTGCGCCTGGCGGACAGTCACTACGGCATGTTTGCCAAGGGGCTGCCGTCCCGGGTCGTGCAAACGTGGTCTGCGGCCGGGGTCGAGCTGCTGGCAAGCCTGGGCAAGGACGTCAAGGTGGGTGACCCGATCGAACAGTCGCTACTCGATGAGCTGGGCGGCGGTCCGATCGCCGATTTCTGTGCGGGTTCGCCGGAATACTGCGCGGTGAAACCATCGTTTGTCTGGACCGCCCAGGCCGTGGCGGACCTGGCCGAGTACGGCCTGACGGAAGGTACGCCGATTACCGATGCATTCCTGGCGCAATTCAACACCACCACCACGCAGTTCTGTGCGGATAACCCCGCTTACTGCCTTTCCCAATCGGTCAAGGAGTTCGGTGCAAGCCCCGCCGCGACGCGCTTCAGTGTGATTCGCACAGGCACCGGCGATCTGGAGTTGTTGAGCGCCGGCAACCTGAGCATGGACTCGTTGTACGGGGTGTACACCGCCGGCACGTCGTCTGCCGCCACCTTCGCGGGCGACCCGTACAACCAGCCCAAGTCCAACGGCCGGGGCAAGACCGTGCTGAACGACGAGGGCAGCTATTTCGAGCAATTCGTCAACGCCAGCCCCACCAGCCTGTACCGCGCCTGGTATCCGCAAGCGGGGGGCAACCTGAACGTGAAGGTGGGTGGCAACCTGACAGGCAATATTCTCAACGCCACGGCTTCCGCGCCTGGTCGGCCAAACCCTCTGGATACCGGCTACGATTCGGCCAGTGTCGGCAACTGGTTGTGGCGCCAGGGCAGCGGCACTGTCGATACGGGCGGGGCAGCGCAGCCCACGGCCTGGTGGATCAATTTCGGCAGTTACACCGCGACGGCCACAGCTGACCAACTGGTGGGCTTTACCGGTTTCGGCACCTTGGGCGGCGGCGATGTGGATGTGCGGGTAGGCGGTGACGCCGGCATGCTTCGCTCGCTGGCCGGCAATGCCATGGCGGCCAATGCCAACCCACGCAGCCAGGGCTTGGTGCTGGCGGTCGGCAGCACCGGGCGGGTGGCCAGTGATGGCAGCCTGCAACTGACCGGTGGTGGTGACCTGCGGGTGCATATCGGCGGGGCCCTGAACCCTGAAAGCCAGCTTGATAGCAGCAGCTTGAACGGCACACTGGTTGACCTGCGCGGTAACGCTCGATTGCTGGGCGGCGCCTCGGGCCGGATAGAGTTGCAGTACGGCATTGCCAATACCGACCACAGCCCGGGTGAAGTGCGGGCGTTCGATGCGTTGCAGGCCACCCGGGGGCTGACGCGCGGCGGCATGGTACTGGTGCCGGGTGATGCGACGTTCAGCCTGGCGACCCTGGGCGACCTGGCGCTGCAAAGCGTGATCGACCCCGGCCGGGTAGTGCTGCCCAACAGTTCGTCATTTGTCCGGGGGCAGGAGCACGGCCCAGGCACCAGTTGGTTCTCGCTGTGGACCGGGCAAACGGCGATCGACCTGTTTTCCGCCGGCGGCAACCTGTCGCCCAATTCCACGGGGCTGGCCTCTGACTTGGCGGTGGTCTACCCGTCGATCCTGCGTGCGACGGCGGCCAGCGGCAGCCTGTACTACGGCAAGGCGGGTAGTTCTTCCTTGACCGACAACGATTACAAATTCCCGTTGTTGCTTGCTCCGGGCGTGAACGGCCAGTTGCAGTTGCTCGCCCATGATTCGATCTATGCCGGCGGCACGTTCGTGAGCCAATCGGCAGCTGATCCGGCGATCATGGCCACGCCTTGGCAACCGGCGTTTGTCGGCAGGCTCGGTACCGACATCAAGCCTGTCGCCACTAACCTCTCGCCAAACGGCAGTTCCGACAACGTCCCGCTTCTACCGCTGTTTGTGTTTGGTTCCGCCAGCGCATCGACCAGCGGCCATGCTCCGGCCTCCGCTGCGCGTTTCTACGCATTGACCGGTGACCTGGTGGGTGTCAGCAGTGGGCGGATCATCTCGTTTGGGGTCAACCCCGGGGATCTGCATCAAGGGCAGACCTGGTACGAGGGCGGTGGTGCCGTGTGGATGATGGCAGGCCGGGATATTGTCAGCAGTGGCAGCCTGTTTGACCGAATCAGCGGTTACCAGAGAGAAACGTCCATGGGCAACCTGTTTGTCCATAACAGCCCCACCGATATCTCCATCGTGTCTGCCGGGCGCGACATCCTCTACAGCAACTTCCAGGTCGCCGGGCCGGGCACGTTGGAGCTGACGGCCGGGCGCACTATCCAGATGGACGACAAAGTCAGCGTCACCAGCCTCGGCCCCGTAGCCTCGGGCGATAACCGCCCCGGCGCGAGCATTGTCATGCAAGCCGGCGTCGGCCCCGACGGCCTGGATTACCGACGCTTCGTCGAGGCCTACCTGGACCCTGTGAACCTGGCG
Organism: Pseudomonas allii; assembly: GCF_055380095.1. NCBI lineage: Bacteria > Pseudomonadati > Pseudomonadota > Gammaproteobacteria > Pseudomonadales > Pseudomonadaceae > Pseudomonas > Pseudomonas allii. The sequence goes on from NZ_AP039450.1 coordinate 2,543,179, forward strand.
CAACCCGGTGAGTCGTTGCAGGGCAGCAAGGTGGCCAAGACCTACGAAAACGAACTGGTCGGCTGGCTGGCCGAGCGCTTCGGGTTTGTCGGTAGCACCGAGCAGGCTCGTGCCTACTACGCCGCTTTGCCTGCCGAGCAACAACGGGTGTTTGCCCGCAACGTATACTTCGCCGAACTCAAGGCCGCTGGCCGCGAGTACAACCAGGACGGCAGTGTGCGCCAGGGCAGTTACCTGCGTGGCCGTGCAGCCATCGCTGCGCTGTTCCCGGCCAAGGACGTGGCCGGCAACCCGATCGCCTACAAAGGCGACATCACCCTGTTCGGCGGCGCGGGCGTGCACACCAACTTCGGTGGTTCGATCCAGATGCTCACGCCGGGCGGCAACCAGACCTTCGGCATTGAAGGCGCGGCGCCACCGTCCACGGCGGGGGTGATCACCCAGGGCGCGGGAGACATCCAATTGTATTCCCTGGGCAGCATCCTGCTGGGCCAGAGCCGCATCATGACCACCTTCGGTGGCTCGATCATGGGCTGGACCAGCGAGGGCGACATCAACGCCGGGCGCGGCTCCAAGACCACCGTGGTGTACACGCCGCCCAAGCGTGTCTATGACAACTGGGGCAACGTCGGCCTGTCGCCGTCGGTGCCGAGTACCGGTGCGGGGATCGCCACGCTCAACCCGATCCCGGAAGTGCCGGCGGGGGACATCGACCTGATCGCACCGCTGGGCACCATCGATGCCGGCGAGGCGGGGATTCGGGTGTCCGGCAACGTCAACATTGCCGCCTTGCGGGTGGTGAATGCGGCGAACATCCAGACCCAGGGCAAATCGTCCGGGGTGCCGGTGACCGCCAGTGTCAACACCAGCGCGATGAGTTCGGCCAGCGCGGCCGGTGCGGCGGCGTCCCAGGCCGCGGAAGACGCGGCGCGCAGCCAGCAGGCGGCCGCCAGGCAGGGCAGGCCGTCGATCATGACCGTGGAAGTATTGAGCCTGGGCAACGAACCGTTGCCGCAAGAACCTGCACCGGCACAGAAAACCTCGGGCTACAACCCCGACAGCCCGGTGCAGGTGCTGGGCGCCGGGCCGCTGAGCGAACAGGCGCGAGCGCGGCTGACGGATGAGGAGCGCAAGCAGATCAGTTTGTAAGGCTGTGGAAAGGACCTCTCGATGTACCGTTCGGGGCGATCAATGATCGCCCCTTTTTTTGCGCCGGTTACGGGTTGTCCTTGAGGGTCTTGAACGACTCGATGCGTTTGATCAGCCGCGTGTTCTTCGCCGAGTCGGCATTGCTGAACAGGAAGGAGAAGTCCGACGCCAGCCCGGATTTTCCGGCAATCGCCGCGTACTGGTGGCAGTCGTTGCAGTTGTCGGTCTGCACGTAGGTTTCCATGGTGGTGTTGGCGACGACGACACTCTGGTCGCTGACAAACGGCCCATAGGACAGCGGTACCTGCACGTTCGGCCCTGGGCCTGGGTCGTTGGGCGCATTGGGCGTCTTGGACCACAGCACATTCACCAGTTTGTAGTACTGGAATACCGACTGGCCCTGGGTCTGCTGGGCGAAGGTCTGCTGCACTGCCGTGTTCAGCGCCTGCATGTCCTGGGGCGTGGCGTTGGCGCGGGTGGCCTGCACCGGCTGGTCGAGGGGCGTGCAGTTGGGCGGCGTGTGCGTGGCGTCGCACTGCACGCGGGGCACATTCGGCGTGCAGGCATCACCGGTGCATGCCGGGTTGTTGAAGCTGTAGCCCTCGGGCGGCGCGGCACCACCGTCAGGCACGTTGTCGACCTGCTCGAAGGTGGTCCAGATGAAATTCGGCTGGGTCTGGGTCTTGTTGATGATATGCAGGCCCACCAGGCCAATCACTTCCTGGGTGCATTGCAGCGTGTCCGGGCGTTGCAGCCAGGCCACGGTGGTCAGGTAGCGCCCGTACAGGGCGGGCTTGTTGGTGAGCACGCGCCAGGCGGCTTTCAGTTCCAGGGCGCCGAGTTCTTCCTGCGGCAGCGCCTTGGCCGGCAGTTCACGCACCAGCTTGCCGGCCGGCAGTGACAGGCCGGCGGGGTGCCGGTTATCGCTGTTCTGCGCCACGATCAGCTGGTTGGCGGCGTCGTACAGGCCGTTGTCGACGATGTAGTCGAACTCGGCCTTGCCCACCTTGCGCTCGAAAAACACCAGGTTGCCGGATTGGTCCGTGAGCCAGCCGCCGGAGGCTTCCATGATCGAATCGGGCAGGGTCACCTGGGTGCCGCTGGACAGGTGGAAGCGGTGCTTGCGGTTGATCGCGCTTTCCGAGGTGGCGGTGATGAATTTACGCGCGCCCGTGGCAAACGCCTTGAGATTGCCGGTGGCGGTGCAATTGGACGGCACCAGGGTTTCCACGCCCCAGCCGGACGGCTTGGCCGCGCCGGGCAGGAAGATCTCGCTGGCATCCTTGTAGCTGGCCCACACCGGGGCATTGCTCATCGGTTGGCCGGGCGTTGGCGGCACGCCGAACTGGGCCGCGCTGCTTTGCGTGTCCGGCTCACCGGCCAGGCTCGGGTTGGCCGGCCAGCCGGGGTTGACCGGCCAGTTCATGGCGATGAACAACTGCCAGCCGAAGCAGTTGAGAAAGGCCTGCTCGGTGCCGAAATTGTTAACCGGCAGGAAACCGCCGCTGGTGGGGTCGAACACCAACTGGCTGACGCAGCTCTGGGCATCCGAGGCGGCACTGGCCGGTGCGGGGGCCAGCAACGGGAGAAGGGCGCAGGTGATTGTGCAGACAATACGCAAGCGTGCCCGGCGCAGCGGGCGAAGCCATCCGTTCATGGTCGCATTCCTTGCTCAAGACTTTAGGGGCGGCCACCCACGCCAGGCATGGGTGGCCGGGTGGTACTCAGGCGCTGGGCACCAGGGCCAGGCCGCTTTCCCATGGGTGCTCGGTGGCACTTGGGTTGGCCGCTTCGTTGGGGTTGAGCGCACGCACGCTGACCAGCCCCGGCGCCGCGTTGCCGCTGACGGTGATGGTCATGATGTAGCCCTGGGTGCCGCCGCCGTCGGTCTGCCCGGGAATCGCCGAGGCATCCGGCAGGAACTGCGTGACCTGGGCCGTGATGCCCGGGTTGGAGAACTGCACCCGTGCATCCGCCGCCGTAGTGTTCGGGTCGGCGCCTTGCACCACCAGCACGAACTGGCTTGAGCTGCCGGGCGCAAAGCTGGCCGGCAAGTCGCTGGGGGATTGGCCGTAGAACAGGTCAATCGGCAGCAACTGCACCGGCCAGGGCTGCGCATCGGTGGTATTGGCCGCCACGCAGGCGCACTCCTTGGGCTGGGCGGTGAGCGGTGCCGGGGTCACGCTGAGGGCCACATTCAGTTCGTTGGCGATCACCCACACGTAGTCGATCGGCGTGCCGCTGATGGTGATGTCATTGATCGAGAACCCCGCGCTGGCCGGCACTTCGAAGACCGCCTGGAGGATCTGGTCGGAGTTGTTCGGGCCGGTGCCGGCGGTGCCACGGGTGACGCGCCAGTAGCTGCTGACATCCTGGCCTTGCGGGCCTTTCCAGGTGCTGAAGGACTTGGGTTGTTGCAGGTACAGGCCGATGGGGTTGGTCAACGAGATCAGGTTGTTGACCGCTGCCTGGTTGGCGGAGAACCCGATATGCGGGTCGGAGTTGCGGTAGTTCTGCCCGTATTGCGCGCAGCAGATCAGGCTCTGCTGGTTCTGGCTGCTGTTGAGCGGCCGCAGGATGGTGGCCGCCGCTGCCAGGTAGATCTCGGCACTCAGGGTATTGGGGCCGGAAGTCAGGTGCATCGCGCCACCCGACACGCCCGGTATGCGCACGGTGCCGCTGTTCCATTTGTTCACGGTGTCGTAGGCGGGCTGGCCGGTGGTGGGGTCGAGCACCGGTTCGCCGGCCTTGCCGGTCGGGCCGTCGGCGGTGTAGCGCAGGTACAGGTCTTCGAGTTTCACCTGCGGGTCGACATACGCCTGGTACAGGCCCAGCACGGCACCCGGGTCGATGTTCCACATGGTCAGGAAGTACGCCGGGTTCTCGCTGGTGAACATGATGCTGCGCATGTTGCCGTCGGGGTCGCGGGTGATCGACCACTCGCAGTATTCATCCAGCCAGCCCCGTGGGCCAGAGGGCGAAAAGTCGGCGTAGGGGCCGTTCCAGTTGATGGATTTGCACAGCACGCTGGGGATCTGCAGTTGGGTCGCCTGCGGGTCCGGGTACAGCGAATACAGGGTGTTATTGAGGGTGATCTGGCCGTGGTCGGTCAGTTGCATCACCTGGTCCAGGGTCATGGCCTTGCCGCCCAGTTGCGGGACCACGGCGGCGCCGTTGTTGTAGAAGAACGTCCAGAGGCGATTGGGAAAGGGCTGCCAGGTGATGGTCTTCGGCGTCAGCGTGCCGTAGCCGCTCTCCAGCGGGTTGTAATAGCCCGAGCGCGGTGCATCGTTGAGGTTGGACCAGGGGTTGCCGATGATCGACATCTGGGTCCAGCCGGTGACGTTGTTGTTCCAGTCGGTCTCGAAGGTCGGCAACTGGTCCTCCAGGCCGAGCTTGTTGTAGTCCTTGGGCGCTTGTTCGGCAGGGGAGGTGAATTGGGTGAAGGGTGTGCTCATGTCGGTTCTCCAGCATGGGTGTTGGTGGAGCAGCAACCGGCGTCCGGAGCGGGGCCGGCAGAGGTTTGGCGTGGGTCGTCCCACACCAGTTCGGCGATAAAGCCAGGCAGCGGCGCGTATGCATCGGCCGTCAACACCTGGCCACTATCGGAGTGGGTCACGACCAGCGATAACTGCGCTGCGTCGGTCGGTTTGAGGTTCAGCGCCTGGGCACTGCGTGCCGCATTCAGCGCCCGCGACACGCCCTGGGTGATGCAGCGGCCCTTGTCGTCTACCAACCCCATGCCGATGCGGCTGAAACGCCCGACGTAATGCGGGTTGTCGGCGCGGGCGTGCTGCGCCGTGGCGTCGGGTTGGTTGAGGAAGACGTCGATCAGGTAGGTGTCATGGGTGCAGCGCACATGGTCGAACACCACCCAGGGACCTGTGCCTGCGGCCTGCGGTTGATGGCAGCACGCAGCCTTGGCCGCGCCGAACTGTGGGGCGACGGGCGTGCCGTAGTCGTAGCCGATGTGCCGGCTGTCCTGGGCCATGTCGCCGAGTGTGGTATAGCGCCAGGCGTCGGCGCTGGTGAAGGTCACGTCATCGGCCTGCTGCCCTGCGAAGGGTTGCAACAGGCATTGGGTGGTGTACTGCGCCGCCGGATTGGCACGGATCCAGACCTCCAGCATGCGATCGATATTGGCGTGATAGGAACAGAACACCGGGTCGAACGCGGTATAGGCGTTGTCGGCCATGTCGCCGCCGATCCAGCCGTGATAATTGTCGTGGGGTTGCTCGTAGAGGCCGTCGAAATTCAGCGCACGGTTGGGGTAGAGGTTGTCCGGTTGCGGCGGGTCGAAGGCCGTGATGTTGGCCCACGGATAACCTGGCACACCCTGGGGCTGGCTGAAGGTGGTGAACGCCAGCGCATCGACCACCTGCTGCTGGAAGATCCGGCTCATGCCATACAGCTGGGTGCGCTCGAACCGAAAGGCCTCGCCCTGGGTGTAGAACAGCGGGTTGCGTTGCACATACCGGCAGTCGACGCCCTCGACCGGTGCGGTGGCGCAGACCTTGGAACAGCCATCCTTGGCCGCCGCATAACGCAACGGGTTACGCCGCACCTCGCCGGTGCGGGGGTGCACGTAGGTTTCATCGAGGAACGCCTGGGGCAAGCCGGCCTGTGGGTTGCCGTCGACACTGGCGTCTGCGGCCATCCAGTCCCAGTAAGGAATCGCGCAGTCGATCAGCGCTTCCAGGTACAGCAGGTAAGCGCGGTGCCACAAGGCAAAGGCTTCCTGGTAATGCAGGCACCAGTTGGTGTGGATGTAGGCATAGCGCTGCCAGGGCGAGCCGCTGTCGGGGTCGCCGATGTGCATTACGTCATCCAGCTTGGCGCGGTACAGGTTAAGTGCTTCGGGGCTCAGGGCGCGGATGTCCTGGCGCACACGCTTGACCGGGTGTGGCAGCGCCGGTGGCGGAATGCGTTCGGCCGGGTCGAACGGCGAGATACTGTCCAGCCGCCAGCCCTGGTTGACCCACAGGCGGAAGGTTTCCAGGGCATCGAGCGGCCAGAACTGCTGCTGATCGGTGGTCAGCGGCATGTTGCGCGAGGCCAGGTGCTGGTAGATGGTTTGCGACCAGGTCTTGACCGAAGCCGGGTCCTCCAGGAACACCTCGTAGGCGTTCATGCAACCGACCCAGGTGGCGGCGACGGCGGCGCGCTGGGGCGCGGGTATCCAATACGGGGCGCTGAACAGCGCCTTGATATCACCGGTCCATGTCGGTTTCGCGACTATCATAAGATCCCTCTCATGCCGCCTTCAGGCCAGGTGTTGGCCGGGCTGCTAAGCTGGATCGATGTTAACTAGCCACTGCGCAGGATTTGTGCAAATTGGCCCGTCTTTGCGACGTATTCATTGCATTTTTTCAAGGACGATTTGGAACCGATGACAGACGCCATGGATTTGAAGATCCTGGGCAAGTTGCAGAAGGATTGCGACCAGAGCCTGGAGTTGTTGAGCGACAGCGTGGGGCTGTCTTCCACCAGTTGTTATCGGCGGATTCGCCGCATGGAGAGCGTGGGGATCATCAAGGCCAAGGTGGCGGTGCTGGATGAACGCAAATTGGGGATCCAGGTGACGGCGTTTTTCCTGATCAAGCTGGACAGGGATAGCCAGGATATTGACCGCAAGATGCAGCACATCCTGTCGACTCATCCGGAGATTCAGGATTGTTACTTGATGACCGGGGAGTTTGATTTTGTGATGGTGGCGAAGTTTCGGGATGCTGCGGAGTACACCGAGTATATCTATCGGTTTCTGGAGACTTATCGGGATATTCCGATTCGGACTTATTCGTCGACGTTGGTGGTTAGGACGGTTAAGAAGTCTTATGAGTTGCCGTTGCGGGGGGTTGGGTTTTGCACGGGGGGTTGAGTACATATCCGTTATTTAGGTAACGGCTACTTAGGGTTCCGCTCTTACAGCGGGTCACTTTTGGAGGGACCCAAAAGTAACCAAAAGGTCCTCGCCCCAACACTCGGCACCTCGCCTAGGCTCGGTGTGCCCTCACTCCGGCTTGAATCCGTGGGCCGCCGTCATGGGCCATCCCTGGCCCAGGACGGCTAACCCGGCGTCCTGCCGGGTTACCCACGGATTCAAGCCTGCGTTCGGCCAGCGTGTTTGACGGGGCGCCCAAGATCAAAAGCCAAAGCGCGGCGGCCTTAGCAGGCCGTTGAAAAAGGCCGGACTGAATTAGATTCTGGCAAACTCCCAGTCATGTTCCTCAATGTCAGCGGAAGACCGAGCCGATGCGTGGACCCGATCTCAAGCAAAACGACCTGTTCAGCTACACGACGCTGGAGCAGCGTATCCCCAAGGATCACCCGCTACGCCCGCTGCGCGAGCTGGTTGATGCGATCCTGGTGTCGATGGACTCTGATTTCGAGGTTTTGTATTCCTCGCTGGGACGCGCCTCGATTCCACCAGAGCGGCTACTGCGGGCTTCATTGCTGCAGGTGATCTACACCGTGCGTTCCGAGCGGCAATTGGTCGAGCAGATCGATTTTAATCTGCTTTTTCGCTGGTTCGTCGGCCTGTCGATGGACGAACGGGTGTGGGATCACTCGACCTTCAGTCAAAACCGTGACCGCCTGTTTAACCAGGATATTGCGCGCCTGTTCTTCCAGCGCATCAAGTCGCTGGCCCAATGGTCGCAGTACGCCAGCGATGAGCATTTCAGTGTGGATGGCACACTGATCGATGCCTGGGCTTCGCATAAGTCCTTCGTCAAAAAAGACGATGGCGAGAAGCCGGGCGATGAGCCTCCAGAGGACGGCCCTCGCAACAACTATCTCGATTTCAAGGGTGAGAAACGCGGCAACAAGACTCACCAATCGACTACCGATCCCCAAGCGCGGCTGGCCCGCAAGAGTCCGGCCGATGGCAGTCGCCTGGCCCATATGGCCCACACTCTGATGGAAAACCGTAACGGGTTGATCGTGGATGTGGAATGCACCGAGTTCAATGGACACGCCGAAGTGGGTGCAGCCTTGAAGATGCTTGAACGCACGGCCAAACCTGGCAGCACCGTGGGCGCGGACAAAAGCTACGACCAGAAATTTTTTGTCCAAATGGTGCGTGATTTGAAGGTGACGCCGCATGTCTCGAGGAAGGCCATCAAGAGCGCAATCGATGGCCGTACGACCCGTCATCCGGGTTACGGCATCAGCATGAAAATACGAAAAAGAATCGAGGAAGGATTTGGCTGGCTAAAGACCGTGGGTGGTCTGCGCAAGACCAAGCTGATCGGCCGCGAAAAGCTCAGCGCCCAGTTGCTGCTGGGCTTTTCGGTGTACAACTTGATCCGTTTGGGGAGCTTGTCGGGCTGGTGGCGTGGGTCGCATGTTTAGGCGAGGTACGCCCAGAAATCGTCCACAGGCAAATATTTGCGCTGGAATTGGCAAAACACCCGCTGATTGAGGCGGGATAAAGGTCGACGCCAGGCTTGAGAGGCTGAAAAATCTCAAGCTTGGCGGGTTGGGGGAGATAGGACTGAATTTTTCAACGGCCTGTTAGAGCCGACCGGATTGTTTGGCCGGTACTCGGTCAAAGTGTGGGAGGGGGCTTGCCCCCGATGGCAGTGGGTCAGTCACTGATGAGTTGGCTGACACACCGCCATCGGGGGCAAGCCCCTCCCACAGTTTGATCTTCATGTATCAGTTGAAGGGTGGTTTGCTCTGGCTCTGGCTCTGGCTCTGGCTCTGGCTCTGGCTCTGGCTCTGGCTCTGGCTCTGGCTCTGGCTCTGGCTCTGGCTCTGGCTCTGGCTCTGGCTCTGGCTCTGGCTTTTGATCTGCTTTTGATTCTGATCTAAGGCGCCCCGTCAAACACGCTGGCCGGAATTCGGCAGGGATTTGGGGGGTAAACCGGCAGGGATGCCGGTTTAGCCGCCCCGCGCCATGGATGGCGCGTGGCGGCGGCCCCCCAAATCACTGTCGGATTACGGGCACACCGAGCCTAAGCGAGGTGCCGAGTGTTGGGGCAAGAGCGTTTTGCTTACTTTTGCGCTTTTCAAAAGTGAGCCGCCGTAAGGGCGGAACCATAAGCCGCCGTTACCTAAATAACGGATATACACACCACCAAGAATTGCCCCCCACCCAATCAAAAATGAAGCTTTCATGACAAAAGTTCGGTAGCCCATGGCCGCTCCCGTCTCCTCTGTGTAACGCGCTTGAGCCCACCAGAAAGGTGAGCTTTTCAGCCGCAAGCAGGATGCCAGGAGTGGGGCGATGGGAACTATGGAACGTTACTCGAAAGTGGGCATGCAGGAGCTCGACCAGCGCCTGTCGAAGATCGTCGAAGCGGCGCGCAAGAAGCCGGTGTCGGTCTATCGCTACGGCGCACCCTGGGTATGGATCGTCTCCCAGGAAGACTGGCAGGGCGCCCGCAAGGAAGTCTCAAGCTACATCCCGGCCGGCCACTCCCTGGTATTGCTACGCCCGCAGATCGACGAAGTGCTCGACCAGCACCGCGACTGGCTCACCGCCGAACCCGCGATGTCGATCCCTGCGCAGACCGTGCTGCAGATCCTGCTGCTGCAACTGCTGTATTCGGTGCCCAGCGAGCAGCAACTGCATGAACAGCTGAACTACAACCTGCTGTTCCGCTGGTTCGTCGGCCTGGACCTCAACCAGAAGGTCTGGAGTGTTCATGTCCTGACGCGCGACATCGCCACGCTGCTGAACCACCCGCGTGCGGTGCAACTCATCCAGAAAATCATCGGTGACGTGTTTTGTGGCGCCTTGCTGCACATGCCGGAGTTCTCCTTGAACTTCGCCCTGTTGCACACCTGGCTGGCACGCCACGGCAACACCGCGATCACCAGCAATTGAGCAGGCCGCACGCCGGGGATTCGGCGACGGTGCAAACAATCAGACAGTCAGGGGGCGGTGTGGAGCATCTGTTCAAATTAACGCTGGCGCTGTGTTGCGTGACGCTGGGGAGCCTGGCGCAACCGGTGTTGGCCGAGGAAGAGGCGGCGGCGCGCAAGGTCGACGTCAACGAGTACTTCGTGCGCGGCAATACCGTGCTCGATGCGGCGACGATCGAGGAGGCGGTGTACCCATTCCTGGGGCCGCAAAAGACCCTGGGCGATATCGAAGGCGCCCGCGATGCGTTGCAGAAGATCTACCAGGCGCGTGGCTACCAGTCGGTGTTTGTCGAGCTGCCGGAGCAGAAGGTCGATGACGGTATCGTCTACCTGCAAGTGAGCGAAACCAAGGTTGGCCGCGTACGGGTGGTCGGGGCCAAGCACTATTCACCGGTGGAAATCCGCGAGCAGGTGCCGGCCCTGGAGGAGGGTGCGGTGCCGGACTTTGCCACGGTGCAAACCCAGTTGGCCGGCCTCAACCGCAGCGCCGGGCGGCAGGTCACGCCGCTGGTACGCGAAGGCCAGCGCCCGGGCACCATGGATGTGGATCTGCAGGTGGAAGACCAGAACCCCTGGCACGCCACCCTCGGGCTGAACAACGACTACAGCGCCGACACCGAGAAGCTGCGTTCAGTCGCCACGCTGGGTTACGACAACCTCTGGCAACTGGGCCACAGTATTTCCCTGACCTACTTCACCGCGCCCCAGGACACTGACAACGCCAAGGTCTGGTCCGGGTCCTACAGCGCGCCGTTGAACGAGCGCTGGACCTTGCAGTTCTCCGGTTATCAGTCCGACAGCAACATCGCCACCATCGGCGGCAGCAACGTGTTGGGCAAGGGCCATTCCTACGGCGTGTCGGCCATCTACAACCTGCCGGCGGCGGGCAATTGGGCCAATTCGTTCTCGTTCGGCGTCGACTTCAAGGACTTCGACGAGCAGATGAAATTCGGCGCCAGCAGCGACCAGGTGCCGCTCAAGTACGCACCGTTCACCCTGGGTTACAACGGCTTTCGCTATACCGAACAATCGCAGTTGGGCCTGGGCCTGAACCTGGTGGTGGGCACCCGCGCGTTCTTCGGCTACGGCAGCGATGCCGAAGAGTTCGACTACAAGCGCTACAAGGCCAGCGCCAGCTTCGCCGTGCTCAAGGGCGACCTGAATTACACCTACACCTTTGCCAACGATTGGCAGTCGGCAACCAAGGGCGGCTTCCAGCTCGCGTCGGGGCCGCTGGTTTCCAACGAGCAGTATTCCGCCGGCGGCGCCACCTCGGTGCGCGGTTACCTGGCGGCGGAGCGTACCGGGGATGAGGGCTACTTGCTCTCCCAGGAATTGCGCACGCCGTCCCTGGCCAAGTTCCTCGGCAGTTATGTGCAGGAGTGGCGCTTCTATGCGTTCGCCGAAGGCGCGCGCATGCGCCTGCACGACCCGCTGCCCGAGCAAGAAGACGAATACAGCCTGGCCAGTGTCGGCCTGGGCACCCGCGCCAGTTTGAGCAAGTGGTTGTCCGGCAGCCTGGATTGGGGCTACCCGCTGCTCGATGGACCGAACACCCAGAAACAGGACTCGCGACTGCACTTCAGTGTGCAGGCGACTTTCTGACTTTTTCTTCCGGAGACTTCACCCATGCAACGCCTATTCCTGAGCCTGTTGATCTGCCTGGGCTTCGCGCTCCCGGCCACCGCCCATGCCTGGTGGCAGGACGACTGGCACTACCGCAAGCAGATTTCGGTAGACACCACCGCCCAAGGCGCCGCGATCAGCCAGGCCCTGGGCCGCACTGCACTGCTGGTGCGCCTGCACACTGGCAACTTCACCTTTGATGGGGTCAAGGACGACGGTTCCGACCTGCGGTTTGTGAGTGCCGACGACAAGACCGTGTTCAATCACCAGATCGAAAGCTTCGACCCACTGATGGGCATGGCGTTGATCTGGGTCGATGTGCCCAAGGTCGAGGGCGGCCAGCGCCAGGACCTGTGGATGTACTACGGTAATCAGAAGGCACCGGCCACGGCCAATGGGCAGCTGACCTTCGATCCGAACTACACCGCGCTGTACCACTTTGACGGGGCCAATGGCACACCGGCCCGGGACACCACGGCCTATGCCAACACCGCGTTGAACGCCACCGGCGCGAGCATCGACGGCGTGATTGGTCGCGCCTTGCAGTTGAACGGCCAAGCACTGATGTTGCCGGCCAGCCCTTCGCTGCAACACGCGGCGGGCGGCGCGTTCACCTTCAGCGCCTGGTTGCGCCTGGACCAGGCCAGCGGCGAGCAAGTGGTGCTGGCCCGTCGCGACGGCGGCCATAGCCTGTTGCTGGGCTTGAACCAGGGCATGCCGTTCGTGGAAGTCGACGGCCAGCGCGCCGTCTCCACTCAACCGCTCAACCCCGGCCAATGGCAGCACCTGGCGTTCACCGCCGAGGGCGACAAGGTCACGCTGTACGTGAATGGCCGCGAAACCGCGACCCTGGCGCAGGCCTTGCCGGCGTTCAATTCTCAGACCGCCATCGGCGCCGACCTGCCGGAAGCCGGCAGCACTCACCTGCCATTCGCCGGGGCTATCGATGAGCTGCGCCTGTCCAAGGTGGCACGCCCGGCTGCGCTGTTGCTGGCCGATGCCAGCGCCCAGGGCGCCGAGTCGAAACTGGTGGCCTACGGTGTGGATGAAGAACAGTCCGGCTTCGGTTTCGGCAGCCTGGGCTTTTTGCTCAACGCCGTGCCGGTGGATGCCTGGGTGATCATCCTGGTGCTGGTGGCGATGATGTTCCAGTCGTGGGTCATCATGCTGCGCAAGAACCGCCAGGTCAGCCGCGTGAGCAGTGCCAACGAGATCTTCCGCGAGCACTTCGCGCAGATCGGCACCCGCCTGGAGATGTACGCCGACGACGCCCAGTTGGGCGAACGCCTGGCCCATTCTTCGCTGTGGCGCCTGTACCTGGTGGCCGTCAAGGAGATCCGCACCCGCCGTGCCCAGGGCGCGGACACTTCGTCGGTGTCAGCCGCCACCATCGAAGCCATCCGTTGCTCCATGGACGGTGTGCGTACCCGCGAGAACCAGGCCCTCAGTTCCAAACTCTCGACCCTGTCCAACGCCATCGCCGGCGGCCCGTACATCGGCCTGCTCGGCACGGTGCTGGGGATCATGGTGGTGTTCCTCGGCACGGCGATGGCCGGTGACGTCAACATCAACGCCATCGCCCCCGGCATGGCGGCGGCGTTGCTGGCCACGGCCATGGGCCTGTTCGTGGCGATCCCGGCGCTGTTTGGCTACAACCGCCTGATCACGCGCAACAAGGAAGTCAGTGCGGACATGCGCGTGTTCGTCGACGAGTTCATCACCCGCCTGGCGGAGATGCACGGCGAGAGCCAGCACAGTGAAACCGCGCACCGCCGCGAACATCACGCATCGGTTCCGGCCTGAGGAGAATCGCCATGGCTTCCGTAAATGCCTCCCACGACGATGACGATGACGCGGCCGTCGACAGCATCAACATCACGCCTCTGGTGGACGTGCTCATGGTGGTGCTGGTGATGTTTATCCTCACCGCGACCGCCCAGGTGTCGGGCATCCAGATTCACCTGCCCAAGGCCAGCGCCTCGGTGTCGTTGTCGGAGGCCAAGACCAAGGCGATTTCCGTGAATGACGGCGGCCAGGTGTTCCTCGACGCCTACCCGGTGACCCTCGGCGAGCTGGAAGAGCGCCTGCGCATCGAGAAAGCGCTGAACCCGGACTTCCCGGTGATCGTGCGCGGCGATGCGATGGTGCAGTACCAGAAAGTGATCGAAGTGCTCGACCTGCTGCGCCGGCTGGAGCTGTCCCAGGTCGGGCTGGTCACCGGCAAACCGAGCCAGGGCTGAGTCATGACTGCACAGATCCCGATTGCACCACTGCCTGTGAAAAACACGCCGCCGTTGCGCCCATTGAAGTGGGGCGCCGGCCTGTTGCTGGGCGCCGTGGCGGCCTGGTTCTTGTGGCAGTGGGCCAATGACATGAGCGGCGTGCGCCGTGAAGCGCCGAAGGTGCCGACGATTATCCCGTTGCCGCCGCCACCACCGCCACCGCCGGAAAAGCCCAAGGAGCCCGAACCCCAGGTCGAAGAAAAAGTCCCGGAACCAGTGCCGAGCCCCGAACCCGAGGAGGTCAAGCCGGCCGAGGAAGCGCCGCCTTCGCCTAATGAAGACTTGGCCAACCCGATGCAGATCGATGGCGACGCCCAGTCCGGCAATGACGGTTTCAACATCGGTGCCGGCAAGGGCGGTGGCATGGCCGGCAGCGGTGGCGGTGGGTTGGGAACCGGTACCTACAAACAGTGGCTGGCCGGCACCTATCAACGGTTGATGCGCGAGGACCCTGAGCTGCGCAAGAAGGCCTTCTCGATACAGATAGACCTGTGGTTGGGCGCCGATGGCCAGGTCACCAAGGCACTGGTGGCCAAGTCCAGCGGGGATGCCGAGACCGATGCGCAGATGCTCGCCTTGATCCAGGCGCCGCGTGCCACGCAGAAACCACCGGCGTCGCTGACGCTGCCCATGCGCCTGTCCCTCAAGGGCCGGCGCCCGGATTGATTGAATCCTTTTTCCAACGGTTTTTTACAGGAGTTGCGTACACATGATTTCCCCCGTGAATCGACTGACCCTGGCGGTCGGCATGGTCATCGCGACCCTGGTCGGCCAGGCGGCTGCGGCCCCGGTCGCGCCCTCGGAAAACGTCACCATCAACCTGATCCGCCTGCTGGTGCAGCAGGGCGTGCTGACCCAGGACACCGCCAACGGGCTGATTGCCCAGGCCGAAAAAGAAGCCCAGCAGGCGCGCCAGGCCAATGCCGCGCCGGTGGTGGCCGCAGGCCCGACCGCAGCCCCCGGCGATGTGCGGGTGCAATACGTGCCGCAGGCGGTGAAGGATCAGATTCGTGACCAGGTCAAGGCCGAGGTCATGGCCACCGCCAAGCAGGAAAACTGGGCCCAGCCCAATACCTTTCCGGACTGGATCTCGCGCATCAGCTTTGACGGCGACATCCGTCTGCGCGACGAATCGCGTTACTTCTCGGGCAACAACAGCAACAACATCACGGACTTCGCGAAGGTCAATGACACTGGCCCCTATGACGTCAACAAGAACTCCAACACCAAGTTCCCACCCTTGCTCAACACCCGCGAGGACCGTGAAAACCTGTTCCGCCTGCGCGCACGCCTGGGCATGAAAGCGGTGCTCTCGCCGGACTGGACTGCCGGTATCCGCATCGCCACCGGCTCTGACAATAACCCGGTGTCCACCACCCAGACCCTGGGCGGCGGCTTCGGCAAAAAAGATATCTGGCTGGACCAGGGCTATCTGACCTGGACCACCACCGACTACATGAAGTTGACCGCCGGGCGTATCGGCAACCCGTTCTATTCCACTGACATGATGTATTCCAACGACCTCAATTTCGACGGTGTGGCTGCTATCTTCAACCACTCCCTCAACAGCGAATGGGGCGTGTTCGGCACGCTCGGCGCCTTCCCGATCGAATACACCTCCGACACCGCCAGCGCCAACGGCATCGACAAGGAAGACAGCGAGACCAAGTGGCTGTTTGGCGGGCAGATTGGCGCGGACTGGAAGATCAATCGCAGCAACCGTCTCAAGCTGGCCGCGGCCTATTACCAGTTCCAGGACATCGAAGGCGAGCGCTCCAGCCCTTGCGCGCCTTGGGCGGGTGCGGCGGGTTGCGACACCGACGGCACGCGGGTGGCGTTCATGCAAAAAGGCAACACGGTGTTCAACCTGCGCAACAACACCACCAACCCGGCCGACCCGGCGAAAACGCCGGACCCTCAATTCGTCGGCCTGGCGTCCAAGTTCAATGTGCTGGACCTCAACCTGGTCTGGGACAGCGAGTTGCCCAGCGACTTCAAGCTGCGCACCCAGGGCAACTTCATTCACAACCTGGCCTACGACAAGGGCGAGATGCTCAAGCGCAGTGAAGGCGAGATCGTCAACAACATCAACAGCAAGGGCCAGTTTGAAAGTGGCGGCAATGCGCTGATGGTCTCGTTCACCCTCGGCAGCGCGCTGGAGATGCGCAAGCGCGGCGACTGGAACGTGCTGGCCGGCTACAAGTACATCCAGCCCGACGCCTTGCCCGACGGCTTCAACGATTCCTCGTTCCACCTGGGCGGCACCAACGCCAAGGGCTACTTCATCGGCGCCAACTACGGCATCGAAAAGAACATCTACGCCAGTGCGCGTTGGTTGAGCGCGTCCGAAGTCTACGGCCAGCCGTTCGAAGTCGATGTGATGCAACTGGAACTCAACACGCGCTTTTGATGCGCAGGGAGATGCCACATGAACACGCGAATCTGCGGGTTGTTACTGCTGCTGGTCGCCACCGGCGCGTCAGCTGAAGGCATGGAGGAACGCCTGCGCACGCAACTGCGCAGCACCACCCAGCAACTGCAGGCCCTGCAAAGCGAGCAGGCCCAGGCCAGCGCCGCGCGCCTCGCTGCGGAGAACCAGGCCAAGCAGGCCCAGGCGCAAATCAAGCAACTGACGGCCGAGCTGGACAAGGCCCGTGGCGTGGCCGAGCAGATGGCCGGCCAGCAACAGAGCCTGCACAGCCAGGAGCAGGCCCAGGTGGCGGCCAGCAATGAGCAGATCGGCAAGTTCAAGAAGGCCTATGACGAACTGCTGGTGCTGGCCAAGGGCAAAGAGGCTGAGCGTGCGCGCTTGCAGGCACAACTGAGCGAACGTGACACACAAGTGCAGCAATGTTCAGTCAAGAATCAACAGATGTACGGCGTGGCCCAGCAGTTGCTCACGGCCTACGAAAAAATCGACGTGGCCGAGGTGATGAGTATCCGCCAGCCGTTCGCCAGCAGCGCACGGGTCAAGTTCGAGGAACTGGCCCAGGGCTTTGGCGACGATTTGTACAAGAGCCGTTTCGACGCGCCCCAGGCAACCGCCAATCATTGATAGACAGGGAAGAGATCTCCATGAGCGAATTGATCACCAGCGTCACCACCCAGAGCCTCACCGAGTTGTTGCAGGAAGCGGGCTACCGGGTCAACCAGACTGAGCAAAACGGCATCGTGCAATTGCTCAGCGCCAGCCAGGGCATCGGCTTTGCGGTGCGTTTCGGCAACCCGGCGGCAGAGCAGGGCGCCTATGTGGATTTCACTTACAGCTGCGCACTGCGGATCCAGGGCGAATTGCCCGAAGGTCTGGCCCAGGTGTGGAACGCCTCGCGACGTTTTGCACGGTTGTCGGTGCAGGGCGAATTCCTGCTGATGGAAATGGACGTGGTGGTGGCCGGTGTCGGCGCTACGCACCTGCGCAGCCAGTTGGAGTTGTGGGACCGTCTGTTGCAGGAATTTATCGTCTACCTGCGTGAGTACAGCCAGCAGGCCGCGCAGTTGCAGGCTGAAGCCGAGGCGCCGGTATTGTGAAAAAGCCAACCCTGATGGTCGGCGCGGGCGCGCTGGCCTTGCTGGTGGTGGCGGTGGGCTTGAGCCTACGGCCGGGCAGCGACCCGGTGGCGGCGCAGCAACCGGCGCCGGTGACCAACCCTATACCCGTCGGACCGGCGGTGGCCCGCTTGGGCAATCAGCAGATCGACCTGACGGAACTGAAAACCGTGCTGGCCAGCCTGCCTGCCGAGTCCCGCGAACAATTGCGCGGCAACCGTGGCGCGCTGGAAACCTGGATTCGTTCGCGCCTGGCGCAAAAGGCCGTGCTCGAACAGGCCGACGCCCAGGGCTGGCGCCAGCGCCCGGACGTGGAGCAGCAAACCCGCGCCGCCGCCGAGCAGATTGTATTTCGCGACTACATGTTGTCGGTCAGCCAGGTGCCGGCCGACTACCCCAGCGCCGCCGAATTGCAGCAGGCGTACGACAGCGGCAAGTCGCAGTGGGTGACGCCGCCGTTGTACCGCGTGAGCCAGATTTTCCTCGCGGTGAATGACCCGCAGGCCGTCGACAGTGTGCGCCGTCAGGCCCAGGAGTTGAGCCGTCGCGCCCAGGCGGCACCGAATGATTTCGCCGCCCTGGCTACGCAGTTTTCCCAGGACACCGACTCCGCCGCACGCGGTGGCGACTCGGGCATGCAGCCATTGCAGCAACTGGTGCCGCAAGTGCGCAGTGCGGTGTCGCGCCTCAAGGTCGGTGCCGTGTCGGACGTGGTGCAAAGCGCGGCGGGGTTCCATGTGCTCAAGCTCACCGGCCAGCAACCGGCGCGCACCGCGACCCTCGACGAACTGCGTGAACGCCTGACCCAGGCCCTGCGTGCCCAGCGCCAGGAACAGATCGCCAAGGCTTACCTCGAAGGCATGCTCAATACCGCCACCCTGAGTATCGACGGCGCCGAGCTGAACAAAGTGCTGGAGTAACACGCGTCAACCCGCATTGGATGCACAGACCAACAAGACAGGGAGTCTCCCATGGCATTTCTAGAACCGTCTGCCCCCCAGGGGCCCTCCGTTTATCGCGCGCCAACCGAGGGCCGCAGCAGTTGGCTGGCCCTGGCCCATGAGATCGACCCGGAAGTGGCGCGCTACTTCCTGGTGAGTGCGCGCTGCGGTTGTTTCATGCAGGCGGCGCGCAGTTTGAATATCAAGGCGACGCTGTTGCGCAAGCGTCTGGCGCAGCTGGAGGAACACCTGCGGCATTCGCTGTTCAGCTACCAGGGCAATGGTTTGGTGCTCAGTCGCGATGGCCAGCAGTTGCAAGCGCAGCTGATTGCCCTGGCCCATGAACGACGCTTGCCGGTGATGGAGCAGCCGTTGATTCGGCTGGCGGTGGCTGAGCCGATCCTGCATGACATCCTTGGGCGTGACTTGATCGCCTTGCTGCGCCGCAATGCCAGCGTGCGCCTGGAGATCATCTCCATCGACAGCCAGTTGTCGT
The DNA here is from genome assembly GCF_055380095.1 of Pseudomonas allii. Classification (NCBI taxonomy): domain Bacteria; kingdom Pseudomonadati; phylum Pseudomonadota; class Gammaproteobacteria; order Pseudomonadales; family Pseudomonadaceae; genus Pseudomonas; species Pseudomonas allii. The sequence continues at coordinate 2,562,090 of NZ_AP039450.1, forward strand.
TGCAGGCGGTGGATGTGGACGTGGTGCTGTGGCTGTCGGACGCTGACGGCCCGCTGCCTGGCCCGAGCTTTTCCACCGAGCCGCCTCGGGCATTGGCGCGTTTGCAGTACTTGCCGCATATCGCCAAGCGTTATTCGCGTTTGACCACACGGCCGGACAGTGTGGAGGACCTCGACGATTACATGCTGGTGCAATGGCAGCCGGATGCGCAGGTGGGGGCTTTACAGGCGTGGAACCAGGTGGTGCAGCAGCGCCTGGCGGCAGTGGTGCAGGTGCATGCGTATTCGCTGATGCTGGAGATGATCCGTTGTGGCGCGTGCATTGGGTTGCTGCCGCATTACATGAGCAGTTTCGACCGGGGGCTGGTGGCGTTGCCGGGGTTGCTGGATGAGCGTATGCAGCGCCAGGTGTGGTTGGCGGTGAATGCGCAGGTGCGGAATGAGGAGGCGGTGCGGATGATTGTGGAACTGATCGTCGGCACCTTTGAAGGTCGGCGGGAGTGGTTTGACTGACAGATTTCTCTTGGGCAACCCAATCCCACTGTGGCGAGCGGGGGAAGCCCGCTCGCCACAAAAAACAGTTATTTCAGTGTTGCAGCACGCCGCGAAAGGTCGCGCTCAAGGCACGCAGTGTCTCCCTTGAGCGCACATCGGTGATGCGGCTGTAAAGCACCACCTCACTCACCGGCAACGGTGGCAGGCCGTATTGCTCGCTCACATCTACCGCGCCAGACGGTGCCACGCGGCGGGCGAGGGCGGCGACGCCCAATCCGGCGCTGACGGCGGCACCGACGGCCATGACGCCGCCGCCCACGAAGACTTCGGTCCAGTCGATGCGCGCAGCGTCCAGTGCGCGGGTCGCCAGGTGGCGCACGCCGCAGGGTGCAGCCATGGTCGCCATGCGCAGGGGCGTGCCTGGCGCGTGTTGCCAGGTGGGGGCCGCGAACCAGCCGAAGCGTTCCACCGCCAGCACTTCACCGTCCTGGCGGTCGCCTTCGTTGCGTACGATCACGGCGTCCAACTCGTTGCGATCAAAGGCGGCAACCAGGTCGCGGGAGGAGGCGATGCGCACTTCGAGGATCACCAACGGGTCGTAGGCGGCCAGGCGGCTGAGCCAGGCCGGCAGGTCGGGGCCGGCCACGTGGTCGCTGATGCCAATGATCAGGCGCCGGGGCGTGTGAGCTGCCATGTCGCCCAAGGCGCGTTCATGGGCATTGAGCAGGGCGCGGGCGGCGATGATGAACTGTTCGCCTTGGGGCGATAGCCGTACATGGCGAGGCGTGCGCTCGAGCAGGCGGTAGCCGAGGCGCTCTTCCAGGCGTTTGAGCTTGAGGCTGATGGCAGCCTGGGAAGTGTCGAGGGCTTCGGCGGCGCGGGTGAAACTGGCGAAATCGGCGACCAGCACGAAGGCCTGGACGGTATCGATATCCAACGGTCTGAATGCGTCAGTCATATTCAATCCTTATCGCACATATATCGGCTGATATCTTGTTGAAATCATCGTCGCTGCGCAAGCTGAACGCTCATCTTGCACAGGAGTTCTCGCATGTTTGCCAAACAGTATTCTCACCGCCTGCCAGCTGACTACGACATGGGCGTGATTCACCGGCGCGCCGCGCAATTGGGGCCGCTGTGGGATGACGCCGAGGGGTTGTTGTTCAAGGCGTTTATTGCCCGGGAGCACGGGGGCAAGGTGTATTCGTCGGTGTACCTGTGGGCCGACCCGTTGCAGGCCGCTGACTTTTTATTGGGCGAGCGCTTCCAGAAGGTGCTCGACAGCTTTGGTCGCCCGCATATCGAGAGTTGGTTGCCGCTGGATGTACAACGTGGCCCGGCGCAGGGAGCAGTGAGTTTGTACCGCGAGGAATGGCCACTGGAGCCGGGCGCGGACAGGGCGGCGACCTTGGCCGAGGGGAAACGGCGCAATCAGCAGTTGGCCGATAGTGCGCAGACTTTTGCGGTGTTCCTGGCGCTGGATGTGCAAGCGTGGCGGCTGGTGCGCGTCACCTTGTCGGCCAAGGCACTTGACGCAGAGCACCCGGGGACGGGTTACCAAGTGCTCTATCTGGCACAAGGCGTTGCGCGACTGGGATAACTGCGCCAGTCTTGGTGGCCTCATTCCCTTGGTCTAAGCACGTTGCGATGCAAACCACACGTCTGACACTCATTTGCCATGCCCTCACGCTCCTGCAAAAACAGGGGCGTTTCTGCGATGACGAGCCGGTGGCGATCGATTGGCAGGGCGCGGCCGGCTCCCTCGCCGGGCGTTATAGGAAAAAGCCGCGTTTACTCTGCGCTCCGGAGCTGCGTACTCGGCAGACGGCTGGCTTGTTCGGTAATGACGCTGTGATCGAAGACGCCCTGCGCGACGCCGACTTCGGCCAGTGGAAAGGACAGCCCATCAGCCAACTCAATAGTGATGAGTTGAATACCTGGCTCACCGACAGCACCTTTGCGCCCCAGGGTGGGGAGTCAGTCGATGAAGTGTGTGCACGTGTAGCGCAGTGGCTGGAAACCCTTGAATCCCAACCCGGCCATATTGTCGCCATCACCCACCCCTTTGTGATCCGCGCCGCGCTGTTGCAGGTGATGGAGTTTCCGCTGTCGATGTTCTACCGCATCGACGTCGAACCGTTGTCCGCCACGGAACTGCGCTTCAAAAATGTCTGGCGCCTGCGCCTGGAAACTCACGCCTGAGCGCCTGAACATGGCAAAATCCACGCCCCGCACTGAGAGCAACCCATGAAACGCATCCTGATCATCGGCATTGGCGCCGGCAACCCTGACTACATCACGATGCAGGCCGTGAAGGCGCTCAACCGCACCGACGTGTTTTTCCTGATGGACAAGGGCCAGAGCAAAGACAAGTTGATCGACCTGCGTCGCGAGATCTGCGAGACCTACATCACCGAGCCGGGCTATCGCTTCGTGGAGGCTGAGTGCCCTGAGCGTGTGCGCGGCGATATCGACTACACCACCGCCGTGCGCGACCTGAACCGTGACAAGCAGCAGACCTTCGAGCGCATGATCAATGAAGAAATGGCCGACGGTGAAGTAGGTGCTTTCCTGGCGTGGGGCGACCCGGCGTTGTACGACAGCACCATCCGCATTTTGCAGGCGATTCTGGCCAGTGGCCGCTGCACCTTCGAGTTCGAGGTGATCCCCGGTATCACCAGCGTGCAGGCCCTGGCCGCACAGCACAAAGTGGCGCTGAACCGCATCGGCAAGTCGGTCGAGATCACCACCGGGCGCCGTCTGGCGGCGGGGCAGGCGAGTGATGCGGACACCCTGGTGGTGATGCTCGATGCGGAAGATTCCTACCGCACCGTGGCCGATCAGGGCCTGGACATCTACTGGGGCGCCTACCTGGGCACGCCGGATGAGATCCTTATCAGTGGCAAGGTCAGTGAGGTGGCAGAAGAAATCGAACGGGTGCGCAAGGCGGCGCGCCTGGAGAATGGCTGGATCATGGACACTTATCTGCTGCGCAAACCCTGAGGTCACGTCCCATGCTCAAACTGTTTGCCCTGGCACTGACCCTGGTGGTCGGCGTCGCCCATGCCGACGACACATTGCACACCGACTTGCCGTTGTCGTACCTGGAGCAGACCCAGGGCGATGCGCGCAACCAGCCGCTGGTGATTTTCCTGCACGGTTTTGGCAGCAACGAGGAAGACCTGTTCGGCATCAAGGACATGCTGCCTTCGACCTGGACTTACCTGTCGGCTCGTGCGCCGATGCCGGTGGACCCGCATGGCTATCGCTGGTTTGCCAGGAAGCCCGGTGATGGCGATTACGATGGCGAGACCGCCGACCTGCAACGCAGCGCCCGGTTGATCGAAGACTTTGTCGGCAAAGCCACCGCCAAGTACCACACCCAGCCGGATCGGGTGTTCCTGGTGGGCTTCAGTCAGGGCGCGATCATGTCGTACGAGGTGGGGTTGCGTCGGCCAGAACTGCTGCGTGGGATTGCGGCCTTGAGTGGCAGCTTGCTGCCGGTGCTCAAGGCTGAGCTGACGCCGGATGCGTCACTGGGCAAGTTGGCGATTTTCATTGGCCACGGCACCTTGGACCAGGCGCTGCCTTATGCGTCGGCCACTCGAGCGAATGAGGTGTTGACGGGACTGGGGTTGAAGCCGGAGTTCCACGGGTATCCGGGCATGCCGCATACCATCAGTGAAGCGCAAGTGCAGGACCTGAAAGCCTGGCTGGAAAAAAGCCTGAATTAAACACGGTCAAACCTTGTGGGAGGGGGCTTGTTCCCTCCCACATTTGGATCGGGTTGTCTGGAAGACGGTTATTTCCCGCCGGTAATCTGCTTCACCAGCGCCGCATGCCCCTTCGCATCATCCGCCCGCGAGATTGCCTGGATCACCAGCAGGTGGTTGCCCGAACCGCCCAGGAACGTCGAATTCAGGGTCTTGCCGCCGCCCTGGGTGGCGGTGCTGTCCACCTGGCGCAGGCCCAGGCCTTTGAAGGTCAGCTTCTTTTCGCTCTGTTTCTTGAAGTCCGGCAGGGCGGCGCTCTGGTCCTTGACGAAGCCGGCCACGGCGCCGTCCAGGAATTTCGCGTCGTTATCCCCAATGGTCAGCCCATCGTTGCGCACGGTTTCGGCGACGATCACTACACTTTTGGTGGTCTGGTTGGCGTACATCGTGCCTTGGGTATCGGCAGTGCCATCCTCGGCCTTGCCGGCCGGCAGGGTGTCGGCGGCGTAGGCCTTGGGCAGGTTGAAGGTGAACTTGCCGCCCAGGGTGGAGATGGTTTGGGTGGTCGGCTTGGACGCGGCGAACACGCTGCTGGCGGTTAGCGCGAGGGCCAGCAGGACGGCGGTCTTGGTGAAGGTGGCCATGAAGCGCTCCAGGGATGAACGAGATTGCGGCGTATTCTGTCAGAAAAATCGCAATCTCGTTCACCGGCAGCCTCACAGCTTGTCGGACTCTTCCTCCAGTCGATCCATCTCAAACAGCCGTGCCAGTTCTGCCCGTGCTTCCTGGGCGGTTTGCATCACCTTGGCCGCGTCGTCGTACACCGCGTGTTGTGCGGCCAGCACTTGCAGGTCGTGGTTCTTGAAGCGGGTGATGCGCGCATCGGCCTGGGCCTGGCTCAAGCCGAGGCCCACCAGGGTGCGGCGGCTCATTTCCAGGCTGGAATAGAAGGTTTCGCGCACCGGCGAGGCGTCCAGGTCGACCAGGCGGTGCACGTGCTGGCGGTTACGTGCACGGGCGATGATCTGCATGTGCGGGTAGAGGTTACGCACCAGTTCAGCGGTCTTGATGTTGATCTCCGGGTCGTCCATGGCGATCACGAAGAATTCCGCCTGGTCGACCTTGGCCGCGTGCAGGATCTCGGGGCGTTGCGGGTCGCCGTAGAACACCGGCATGCCACCGAAGCTGCGGGTCAGCTCGATGGTTTCCACCGACGTGTCCAGGGCGATGAACGAGATGTTCTGTGCACGCAGGATCCGCGCCACGATCTGGCCCATACGGCCCATGCCGGCGATCACCACGCGCGGTGCATCGCTTTCGATGGTGCGGTATTCCTCGGGCACTTCCACCGGCTTGACCTTGGGCTTGAACAGCTTCGGGCACACCAGCAGCAACAGCGGCGTCACCGCCATGGACAGGGTGATGGTCAGCACCAGCACGTCGTAGAGGTGTGGTTCGAACAGGCCCTGGTCGCGGCCGATCTTGAACACCACGAAGGCAAATTCACCGCCGGCCGCCAGCACCACGCCCAGGCGCAAAGCGCTTTCGCGGTTGAGGTCACCCACCAGCCGGCCCACCGCGTACAGCAGTGGCAGTTTCAAACCGATCAACAGCAGGGTCAGGCCAATCACCACCAGGGGCGAGCTGAACAGCAGGCTGAGGTTGGCGCCCATGCCCACGCTGATAAAGAACAACCCCAGCAGCAGGCCCTTGAACGGTTCGATCTGGGATTCCAGTTCGTGGCGGTACTCCGAGTCCGCCAGCAGCAGGCCGGCGAGGAAGGCGCCGAGGGCCATGGACACGCCCACCAATTCCATCAACCACGCCGTACCAATCACCACCAGCAGCGCGGTGGCGGTGGACACTTCACGCAGGCCGGTCTTGGCCACGATGCGAAATACCGGCCGCAACAGGTAGCGTCCGCCGATGATCACCACGGCGATGCTGCCGAGGATCTGCAGCACGTGTTGCAGGCCCTGGGCTTCGGTGGTCGGGTGATCGCTGCCGGCCAGCAGCGGCACCATGGCGATCAGCGGGATCGCGGCGATGTCCTGGAACAGCAGGATGGCAAAGGCCAGGCGACCGTGGGGCTGGTTCAGCTCCTTGCGTTCGGCCAGGCTTTGCAGGCCAAAGGCGGTGGACGACAGCGCCAGGCCCAGGCCCAGCACGACGGCGCTGTTCCACGACTGGCCAAACAGCCACAACGCCACCACGCCCATCACCAGGCCGGTCAGCAGCACCTGCGCCAGGCCGACGCCGAACACCGCCTTGCGCATCACCCATAGACGCTTGGGTGACAGTTCCAGGCCGATGATGAACAGCAGCAACACCACCCCCAGCTCGGAGAACTGCGCGACACTCTGCGGGTTGCCGATCAGGCCCAGCACCGACGGGCCGATGATCACACCGGCAAACAGATAGCCCAGCACCGCGCCCAGTTGCAGGCGTTTGGCCAGAGGCACGGTCAGCACGGCGGCGAGCAGGAACACCACGGCTGCTTGTAACAGGTTGCCTTCATGGGGCATTGAGAACTCCAGGATCTTTAAAACCAATCAACAGGCAGGTATTAGAGCGCTTTTTACATTTCGATAATTGTGTTTTTGCGGCGTAGGAGGGGGATGGCGCAGTGTTTTTCAAGGGCGCGAGCGTTCTGCCGGTGCAGTGGAAGGATGTACAAACAATTTCCCAAGCGCCGCAGGTGGAAGGCCTCGCAGTTCGTCTCCTAAGTTTTATGCTCTTGAGTTTATATTCCATGGGTGGCATATTTCATGAGCTGGGACGTTGAATACACGGATGAATTCGGAGGCTGGTGGGAGAATCTGGGAACAAAGGAACAAGTTTCCGTATCCGCTAGCGTTGATCTGCTGGGGCTTTTAGGTCCAGGCCTGGGTTTTCCCCACAGCAGCGATATCAAGGGCTCCCGGCATGGCAACCTGCGGGAACTGCGCATACAGCACGCCGGTCGGCCGTTTCGAGTGCTGTATGCCTTTGATCCACGCCGATGTGCGTTGTTGCTGATTGGTGGAGACAAGACAGGGCGACACCGATGGTATGAGGAACACGTCCCGATGGCAGAAAAGCTATATGACGTGCATTTGGAAACATTGCGTAAAGAGGGCCGTAACCATGGCTAAGAAATTCGCTGAGCTTCAAGCGGGCATGACGCCGCAAGACCGTGCCGAAGCCAAGCTGTTGTTCCAGCAACACCTGCGGGAAATGCCGCTGCATGAGTTGCGCAAAGCCCAGCAGTTGAGCCAGCAGAGCCTGGCGAAGGCGTTGAATATCAACCAGGCGGCCGTCTCCAAGATGGAACGTCGCACAGACATGTACATCAGCACGTTGCGCGACTACATCCGTGCGATGGGGGGCGAGTTGGAAATCATCGCAACCTTCCCCGATGGCCAGGTCAAGATCGATAATTTCGCGTATTGAAAACATTGCAAAAGCCCGGCGCGTGCCGGGCTTTGTTTTATCCGGCTATTTATCGCCTTGCATGACCGCAGGTTGCCCGACCGATGCGAGGTTCGCCGGCCGGCGATACAACCCCACCGCCAAGCCGGCGACGATGATCCCGATCGAGATCAGGTTCGGCGTGGCAATGCGCTCATCCAGGATCAGCATCGAACTGGTAATGCCGAATACCGGAATCAGCAACGACAGCGGCGCAACGGTGGACACCGGGTACAGCTTGAGCAGCGAGTTCCAGCCCCAGTAGGCAAAGTGCGTGGCGAGGTACACCTGGAACAGGATCGATAGGATCGCCGTCAGATCGAGACTGCTTTGCAAACCTTCGAACGCGGCGCTGCCGTGCAGCAGCCAAGCGGTGAGGAACAGCGGGATCGGCGGGATCAGGCTGGCCCAGACCATGAACGAGAAGATCTCCTTGACCGCGGATGTCTTGATGATCACGTTGCCGATGCTCCAGGCCACCGCACTGAGGACGATCAGCATGACGCCCAGCACCGCGTGGTTGCCTTGCTGGGTGGAGATGATGCCCGCCAGGCCGATCAAGGCCAGTACGGCGCCGATCATCTGGGCGCCACGGATCTTCTCCTTGAACAGCACAAAGCCCCAGCCCATGGTGAAGAACACGCTGAGTTGAATGATCAGCGAAGCAATACCCGGGCTCACGCCCACCTGGATGCCGTAGTTGATCACACCCCACATGCCCAGCCCGAAGATAAAACCGTAGGCGGCCACGTAGCTGAACTTGACGGCGGGGCGCTTGATAAAAAACACCAGCGGCAAGGCGGCCAGGGCGAAACGGATACCCGTGAGCACAAACGGGTCGATGGCACGCAGGCCCAGCTTGGTGATGGGGAAGTTGACCCCCCACACCAGGGTGACGAGCACGGCGAGTGACAAATGCTTTTTCAGCATGGACCCTCCTTGGGTCAGGCGGCACAGCGCAGTTGCAATGTGCCGCCGGAAAGTCAGTTCAAGGCGAACCGTTTTTGCATCAGGCACAGCCCGGCGATTTCCATTTCCGGATACCCCTTCGAACGAACCCAACTTGGGAAGCGGCGATTCTAGGGGTTAGATAATTGGCCCGCTTGCTATGTAAGGTCATGCTTTGACAAAATCGGGCCATGTCGCCGACCTTCACCTTATCCCCTTACGAACCCGATAGCCCCGAAGCGGTGGTGACGCTGCGCGAGTACCCGTCCGGCACGGTGTTCCCACGCCACACCCACCGGCGCGGGCAGTTCGCCTACGCGTCCACCGGCGCGTTGAAGATGTTCACTGACCTGGGCAGCTGGGTGGTGCCGCCACAGAGGGCAATCTGGGTGCCGGGTGGGGTGTCGCACGAAATGCACATGCGCGGCGACGTGGTGATGCTCAATACCTACCTGGATGACGACGCGGCCCGGCGCGCCGGGTTGCAGGACTATTGCCAGGTGTTCGGTGTGTCGCCACTGCTGCGTCACTTGCTGGAGGCGGCGCTGGCGATCGGGCCATCCGCCTCGCCCAGCGTGCGCGATTGCTGCGTGTTGACCCTGCTGATCGATGAAATCGGCGCCATGCCCGAGTTGCCGCTGAGTGCGCCGCTGCCTTCCGAATCACGCCTGGCCCGATCTTGCCAGCGCTTCCTGGAGGCGCCCACGCAGAAAGTCTCCATCGGCGACATGGCCGACTGGTCGAGCATGAGCCGGCGCACCTTTACCCGTAACTTCCGTGAATGCACCGGCATGACCTTTGTTTCGTGGCGCCAGCAGGTGTGCTTGCTGGAGGCTACGGCGCGGCTCAGTCATGGCTCGTCCATCACCGATGTGGCGTTTGAATTGGGGTTCAGCAGTTCCAGTGCGTTCACCTCGGTGTTTCGTCGCAACCTGGGCGACTCACCGGCGCGTTACCTGGCCAAGTCCAAGGCCGCTTCCCTATTCTGAAAGGAGGAGGGCGCCAACCGGGTGCCTTTTCCCCGAGCGATACGGCGATGAGCCTCGCCCTTTGTTACTATCGCTGTCCCTTGTCGCCAGGAGTCACTGCCCCATGCAGCACCAGTGGGATGAAATGCACCGCACCCGCAAGCCCACGTTCGTACTGTGCGGCGAGCCTCAGGGCGACGTGCTCAATCTCTATGTTCACGGTTATTCGGCGTTCTTCAATCGGCAACAACTGGGTGGCTTCAAGGAGCAGTTGGCGAGTATCGAAGGTTCGACCAACCTGATGCTGTTCTGGCCGGCCGGGCATTTCCTGGAAAATCTGTTTGCACCCTTCAAGGAGGTGATCGGCGCAGTGCTGGGCGGCGGCAGCCTGGGCGCGGCGACCGTCGGGGTGGGCAAGGCGATTGCCTATTTTCTCGATCACTACAAAAGCGTCGAGGCGCGGGTGGACGAAGTCGCCAAAAGCCTGTTGCCGGAACTGGCCAACTACCTGCACGGTGAATCCCTTGATGTGCGGCGTATCAACCTGATCGGCCATTCCCTGGGTGCGCGGATCCTGGTCAAGAGCTTGCTCGCCAGCCCCGAAACCGCCCGTGAGCTGCCGTTGGACAACCTGTTGTTGATGGGCGGCGCGATCTGCACGTCGAGCCCGTGGGACGTGGTGTCGGCGCCGCTCAAGGGGCGAGTGATCAACTGCCATTCCAGCAAGGACTGGGCCTTGGCCATAAAGCCGGACACCGAACGCTGTATCGGCCGTTATGCGATCCCGGTGACACCGGCGCTCAAGGCCAAGGTCACCAACGTGCACCTGGCGACTTTCGATCACGCCGCCTATTGGCCGCAGTTACAGGCGGTGGTGCAGTACACCGACCTGCTGCATGAACGGCGCGGCATGATCCGCTCCGACCAGCGCAGTGCTGAAGTGCGTTTTGCCGAGGAGGACATCGATTTGTTCCCGGCGCTGGTGCAGGCACGGCCGGAAGAGGTGAAGTTCCTCGCCGAATTGATGGCGCAAAAACGCAGTGCATCGATAGACGCCACGGTGCGCGAGCCGCTCAAGCTGGCGATTGAGCTGCAACGCATGGGTGGCGATACCTTCATGAACCTGGCCCGTGGGCATGGCGTGGGTTACCGCCAGATCGCCGAAGATGTATCGCAGCGGCTGGGGATCAAGTTCGACGAGCCGCTGGATACGGTCGCACTGGCCGATCTCGAAGCCCGGGTCGCCGAGAAACTCATCGAACAGTACAAGGACAAACTCAGCAACACGGACCGACAGGTGTTCGACGCAGAACTCAAAGCGGCCGCGCAAAAGGAGCAGGGCTTGTTCAGCCGTTTTGACGTAGGCCGTTCGGCTGCCACTGCGTTGAGCGGCACGGCGTTGGCCGGGCTCACCGGTTTTATCCTGCGCCGTGGCGCGGCCACGGCAATCCCGGTTGTGGGTCAGGCGTTGGCGGCGGCGATGCTGGTGGTGAGCGGCGTGCGAGCATTTTCCGGCCCGGCGTATTCGATCACCACGTTGGCCGTGCTGGTGATCGGCGTGATTCGCCAGCGCATGGCGCGTGAAGCGCTGAACCAGGAGATGGACCTGGTGGTGCAGGTAGTGGAGGCATTCGACCTGCCACGGGACACGGTGATGCGCACGGTCGTGTCCGACTGATAAGCTGCATCCTTGTCTTGTATGTTTGCCTGGGATACCGCGTGAAATTCAGCCTGCCGAAAATTGCTACCGCCCCGTTCTGCCCGCCGGAAGTGGCCGGCTCCGTCTCCGTGGACCCCAAGGCTTCGTTCTTCAAGCGCATGTTGATGTTCGCCGGCCCCGGCTTGCTGGTCTCCATCGGCTATATGGACCCGGGTAATTGGGCCACAGCCATCGAGGCCGGTTCGCGCTATGGCTACAGCCTGTTGTTCGTGGTGTTGCTGGCCAGCCTGGCCGGGATGGCGGTGCAGTGCCTGTGCTCGCGGCTGGGCATCGCCACCGGCAAAGACCTGGCGCAGCTGTGCCGTGAGCGCTACAGCAAGGGCTCCGCTCGTACCCAATGGGTGCTGGCGGAAATCTCCATCATCGCCACCGACCTTGCCGAAGTGCTGGGCTGTGCCCTGGCATTCCATTTGCTGCTGGGGGTCTCGCTGACAACCGGCATCGTGATCACCGCCTTTGACACGCTGTTGGTCCTGGCCCTGCAGAATCGTGGTTTCCGGCGCCTGGAAGCGATCATGCTGGCGCTGGTGGCGACCATCGGCGTGTGTTTCTTCATCGAGTTGGTGCTGATCAAACCTTACTGGCCCGACGTGTTCAGTGGTTTCACTCCGTCACTCTCCGCGATCAGCGACGCCGCGCCGTTGTACCTGGCCATCGGTATCCTCGGGGCCACGGTGATGCCCCATAACCTCTACCTGCACAGCTCCATCGTGCAAACCCGTCTGATCGGCAAGGACCTCGCCAGCAAGCAGGACGCGGTCAAACTGGCGCGCATCGACACCATCGGTTCATTGGCCCTGGCGCTGCTGGTCAACGCAGCGATCCTGATTCTTGCCGCCGCCGCTTTCCACAAGACCGGCCACACTGACGTGGTCGAGATCCAGGACGCCTACCACCTGCTCGACCCACTGGTGGGCGGTGTCTTGGCCAGTATCCTGTTCGGCATTGCGCTGTTGGCCTCCGGGCAAAGCTCCACCTTTACCGGCACCATCGCCGGGCAGGTGATCATGGAGGGCTACCTCAACCTGCGCATTCCCTGCTGGCAACGCCGCCTGATCACCCGTGGGCTGGCGCTGATTCCGGCGTTTGTGGGGGTATGGCTGATGGGCGACGATGCCATCGGCAAGCTACTGATCCTCAGCCAGGTGGTACTCAGCCTGCAGTTGCCATTCGCGCTATATCCGTTGATCCGCATGACCGGCGATAAACAGCTGATGGGGCCATTCGTGAATCGGCTGCCGACGCGGTTGCTGGCGTGGTTTCTGTTTGCGCTGATCAGTGGGGCGAATGCGTGGTTGATTGGGCAGTGGGTGTTTGGTTGAGGTGGTGCTGTCGTCGAGATGAGTTAGACCAGGATCGCCAAGGACGTGTATTGGGCGATGCCTGGATCGGCGGTCAATAGCCTCATGGGTTCGCTCATGGCTGTCGCAACAATGAGTCGATCGAAAGGGTCCTTGTGATGGTGCTCGAGATCCTTGACCGCGATGGCATGTTCCGAGGTGACGGGCAGTTCGACAAATCCGCTTTCCAGGCAGTACTCACGGATTTCCTCCAGGTCTACGGTGAGTTTCCCCAGGCCGACCTTGATTGCCATCTCCCAGAATGTCGCAGCGCTGATGTAAACCTCTGCTGCGTTCTCGATCAGCTTCCTGGCGTTGCTGGATAGCCTGGGGTCCTCCGTCAGGGTCCATAGCAGGATGTGGGTGTCTAGCAGCACTCTCATGCAGGCTTGCCTTCGAAGGCATCCAGCAGATCGTCAGGCAAAGGAGCGTCGAAATCTTCGGGAATGATGAGCTTGCCTTTCATGGCACCGATTCTGCGTCCCTTGGATTTCCCCATGGGCACTAGCTGTGCCATCGCACGTCCATGCTTGGCAATAGTGATGACTTTGCCGGCAGCGGCCTCATCTACCAGTTTTGACAGATTGTTTTTCGCTTCGCCCAAAGGAACCGTGATCATGTGGTTATCCCCATATTTTGGCCAAATATAGCCAAAACTGGGTGCGCTATCAAAGACGGCCAGACCACTGGCGGACGCGGCACGCTCAGATCGCGATGGTTTGTGATACGTGACTTTCATGGCTGTTCTCTAAAGGAAGATGTGGCGAAAGTCTGCCGTAATAGGCTTGGCCAAAAGAATACTGGCCCGAAAAAACAGAATGGAACTACTTCCTCCTGTAGGAAAACTCCCGAGCCACTTGGCTCACCGATCCCAATACGGCACGGCCCCAAAACATTCCACAAAGTAATCAATCACCGTCCGCACCTTCAGCGACAAGCGCCGGCTGCCCGGCCACAGTGCCGCGATCTGCTGCGGCTCCAGGGTCGTCGCTACTTCATAGTCGGTCAGCACCGCCTGCAACGTGCCTGCGCGCAAGCCTTCGCCGATCAACCAGGAGGGAAACACCACCAGCCCCAGCCCTTGCTCGGCGGCGTGGGTCAAGGTGTCGGCATGGTTGCCGGTGATCGGGCCCTTGACGCTGTAGGGCGTCCAGTCGCCCTGGCCCTTGCGAAAGAACCAGCGCTGCTGGCCGGTGATGCCTTTGTAGGCCAGGCATTGATGGTTGCTCAGCTCGTCGGGGTGCTGCGGGGTGCCATGCCGGGCCAGGTAGGCGGGGCTGGCGGCGATGCGAAAGCGTTGGGGCGCGAAGATGCGGGCCTGCATGCTCGAATCGTTGAGCACGCCGATGCGGAACAGCAGGTCAGTGCCGTCCTGCAGGGGGTCGACGTACGTGTCGGTCTGCTGGATGTCCAGTTGCAGCTTCGGATAGCGTCGGCACAATTCACCCAGCCACGGTGACAGGTGACGCTGGCCGAATACCATGGGTGCATTGATGCGCACCAGGCCGCTGGGCTCGCTTTCCTGTTCCTGTAACGCCTGGCTGGCGGCTTCCAGTTGTTCCAGCATCAACCGCGCATGCCGCCCGAGCAGGCGACCGGCTTCGGTGGGGCTGACCGCGCGGGTGTGACGGTACAGCAACTGTTGGCCAAGAGCCTGTTCCATCAGCTGTATCTGCCGGGAGATAGAGGAGGGTGCCAGGCCTTCGCGGCGGGCCACTTCGGAGAAGCTGCCAAGGTCCAGCACGGCTACGAACAGGCGCAGTGCCTTGAAACTCAATTCATTCAAGCCTTGCATCATGTCTCCAGGCTGTGCGTTTTGCGCAAAGGTGTTGTCAGCATGCTCCCATTTATCGCACAGAACGGCCACCGGATAATGCGCGCCATGTTTCCTTTCTTGAAGCGCGGGTGCTGTATGCAAGCAAGTTCTATCGAGGGTGTGGCACAAGCCTCGCCGAAAAAAAACGGCTTGAGGTTGCTGTTGCTGCCGCTGGTGATCCTGGCCGGCATGGGCCTGTCAGTAGAGGCCGGGTTGCTCGGCCCGCTGGGCGTGCAGGTCGGCCATTTGTGGGCGACCCTGAGCATTTTCGGGGTAGGCTCGGCGATCCTGTATCTGATGCTGTTGTTCAGTGGCCCGCAAAAGGGCCCGGCGCTCTCCGAACTGCCGCGCTGGCAGTTGATCGGCGGGTTCCTGGGGCCGATCTACGTGGTGGTACTCACCCTGGCCACGCCGCATATCGGTATTGCAATGACCATGATCGCGATTTTGTCCGGGCAGGTCGGCAAGAGTGTGCTGATCGACCATTTCGGCTGGTTCGGCTCGGCGCGCAAGCGGGTTAATGGCGAGCGCTGGATTGCCCTCGCGCTGATTGTGGTGGCACTTGTTCTGATTGCACGAGGTTAAGGCGATGAACCTGATTCTGTTACTGGTCGTGGTGGTTGCCGCAGGTGCGGTGTTGAGCGTGCAGGCGGCTATCAACGGTCGCCTGGGCCAGGCGGTGGGCGTGTTGCGTGGCAGCCTGGTGACCTTCTCGGTGGGGGCGATTGTCACCGCGTTAATGATTTTCTTCTTTGAACCCGCCCAGGCGGTGAGCCTGCTCGACGTGCCGAAATGGCAACTGACCGGCGCGTTGTTCGGCGTGGTGTACATGATGGTCATGGTTGGCGCGGTACCGGTGGTCGGCACGGCCGTCGCCACCGTCGCGGTGATCGTCGGCCAATTGGGCATGGGCATGCTGATCGACAACTTCGGCTGGCTGGGCAACCCGGCCATCGAGCTGTCGAGCAGCCGCATCGTGGCGATGGCCTGCCTGGCGTTGGCGCTGGTGTTCATGTACCGCAGCAATACCCGCACCGACTGATGGCTTGAACCAACGAAGGCGGGCCGCAGTCACTGCTTAAGGTGTCGGCGTCCGCCGCACCGGGACGACCATGAAGAAGGAGTCTGACCATGCCAGATAAAACCTGTGCCTGCCCACACTGCAAATGCGTACTGGGACCTGATGCGGTCATGAAGGACGGCAAGGGCTATTGCTGCCAGGGCTGTGCCGAGCACCATGCCCATGGTGAGCCGTGTGCGGCTGCGACGGGGTGTGAATGTGCCAAGTCTGCCAAAGGCTAGCGGTGTTTGAAGCGGTGGGAGCATGCGTGCTCCCACGCGGTTTACGGGCCGCAAAAATCACTCGGATTGTCGTGCGGCGGTGATTACCATAGCCACTCTCCTTCGAATGATGTGCACCCCATGGCCCTGGCCGCGCCGCCTGACCTCAGTGATCCTGCCGTTCCCGTGCAACCCCTGGCGCGCACCTATCCGCGCGGGCTCTACGTTGAGCCCCACAGCCACGACTGGGGCCAGTTGCTCTATGCCATGAGCGGCGTGATGTGGGTCGAGACCCCGCGGGAAGCGCTGGTGGTGCCCCCACAGCGTGCGGTGTGGCTGCCGCCCGGAGTGGAGCATGGCATCCGTGTGGTCTCGGACTTGCAGATGCGCAATATCTACCTGCGTCCGGCCCTGGCCGCAACGCTGGACAGCCAGGTGCAGGTGATCGAAGTCGGTGGGTTGTTGCGCGAGTTGATCGTCACGTTGGTGGACGAGGGCGACAACGGTGAGGTCGCGTACTACGACGCGCTGGTCAGCCTTGCCTTGCTGGAGCTGCAACGGGCGCGCCGCTCGCTAATTCGCATCGCCATGCCGGTGGAGGCCGACCGCCGCTTGATCAACGCCTGCCAGGCGGTCATGGCGGCGCCGTCCCTGGAGATCCCTTTCGAGCAGCATGCCGAAACCGCCGGTGCCAGCGTGCGCACCCTGGCGCGGCTGTTCCAGAACCACCTGGGCATGGGCTTTGCCGAATGGCGCCGCCAGGTGCAACTGGCCACCGCGGTGGCGGAGTTGATCCAGGGCCAGTCGGTCAGCGCCATCGCGCGTTCCCTGGGGTATTCGCCCAGCAGTTTCAGCGACATGTTCCGGCGTGAACTCGGTGTGGCGCCATCGCAATACCTGGGCTGAGGGGTTGGCCGATAGCCTGAAGCACTTGGCCGATGCTTCAGGCATGCGCTCTCTACACTGAGCGCATCCACCCACAAGGCGCTGCCCCATGAACTACCTCATTTCCCTTGCCATCGGCCTGTTTGTCGGCGTGATCTACGGCGCACTCGACTTCCGCTCGCCCGCGCCGCCGGCCATCGCCCTGATCGGCCTGATGGGCATGCTGCTGGGCGAAAAGCTCTGGCCCATGGGGCGGCAACTGGTGGGCACCTGGTTCTCCTGATCTCTTTTTATTCGATGGATATTGGCCATGAAAGCACTGCAATTTACTGCCACCGGCGACCTCAACACCCTGCGCTTTGTCGACGTCGCCACCCCGGTGCCGGCCGCGGGGGAAGTGCTGGTACAGATCAAGGCCGCGGGCCTCAACCCCAGCGACGTCAAAAACGTGCTCGGTCGCTTCCCCTATACCACCTTGCCGCGCATCCCCGGCCGTGATTTCGCCGGGGTTGTGGTTGAAGGCCCGCAGGCACTGGTGGGCCAGGAGGTATGGGGCACCGGCCGTGACCTGGGTTTTTTTGCCGACGGTTCCCATGCTCAGTACCTCACTGTGTCGGCCAAGGGCGTGGCACGTAAGCCTACCCACCTGAGTTTCGCCCAGGCCGCGAGCCTTGGCGTGCCGTACACCACCGCCTGGGATGCACTGGAGCGCATCAGCGTCACCCAAGGCTCACGCCTGCTGGTGATCGGCGCCAATGGCGCGGTGGGCAGCGCGACCCTGGCCCTGGCGAAGATCCGTGGCGCCCAGGTGCTGGCCGCCGTGCGTCGCCCGGAACAGGTTGAAGTCTTGCAGGGCCAGGGCTTCGACGCGATTGCCCTGGGCAAGCCGGAAGACTTGGGCGCACAGGTCAACGCCGTGTTCAAGGGCGGTGCGGATGTGATCTTCGACACCACCGGTTTCTGGCTGCCGGCCGCCGTGGCAGGCCTGGCACCGTTCGGTCGCATCGCTATTATCGCCGCGCCGGTCGACGGTCATGTACAACTGCCGGCCCTGGCGTTGTACCGCAAGGGTGGTTCGGTGGTAGGCATCAATTCGTTGCTCTACAACTGCGAGCAGTGCGCCGTGATGCTGGAGCAGTTCGGGCGGTTCTTTGACGAAGGCTTGTTGCCGCTGCCCACCGGCCTGCGTGAAGTGGCGCTGAGCGATGGGGTGCAGTGCTTCGAAGAGGTGAACCAAGGCAGTGCAGACAAGATCATTTTCCTGCCCTGACACGGTGAAAATGTGGGAGGGGGCTTGCTCCCGATGGCAGTGTGTCAGTCAGTGAATCTATACCTGATACACCTCCATCGGGAGCAAGCCCCCACCTGTCGATCTCCATCAAGCTTCGGGAACACCTTTCTCCCAGGCTGACCAGTTGTTGAGGATCGCCTGTACCAACGGGTTGCCCGTGCGGTACAGGTTCTCCAGCGCCGGGACAAAACCGCCCTGGTCCGCGTACTTCAACAGGTTATCCACTTCGCTGTAGCCCGGGTACGGCCGGTCGAAATCCGAACCGGCGCGCACCACCGCCAGGCGCTGGATGTCCACCAAGCCTTCACGGCTGGCGCGCAACAGGGCCTCATAGGTGGAGTTGTCTTCCTGCTGGGTGGTGCAGTATTCGCCTTTGTTGTCGGTCAGCAGCTTGGTCCACACCTCGGCGCGCTCACTCAAGCGTGTGCCGGAAAACCAGGTATTGCCCGCCAGGGTGTCGCAGCGGGTGACTTGCGGCGGCTGGTTGGCCGGGGCGGCGGGGTAGTGTTTGCGCCAGGCGCTGGATTCCTTGCTTTCCGTCAGCTCGACCTTCTGCGACAGGGCAAACGCCTTGGCCTGCAACTTGGGGTTTAGTTCAAACACTTCGGTCTTGTAGTCCAGCGGTGGCTTTTCGTTGGGGCCTTTGGTGTTGATGCCGAGATAGCCGGTCGGCCAATCCTTCGGCGCATCCCGCGAATCCAACTCCCACTGGGTGCCAAATTCCACCAGGTAATGCGCCCACGCGGCGGTGCCGATCGTGCCGTGCTTGGGGCTGATGCCGGCGATCCCGGCGATCAGGAAGTAGCTTTGGCGCAGGTCGAACTTGGGCGACAGCGCCAGTGCAAGGGTGGAGGCCGCTGCGTTGGTCTGGCCCATGCCGGTGACCAGCAGGCACACATCCTGGGTATTGCAGCGGATCACCGGATACTCGGCAGACAAGCCCGGTACGCGCACTTCCTGCTTGAGTTCCAGGCGGTCGATCCAGGTTTGCGCCTCGGGGGCGAACATGGTGATCAGCATCACCTTGGGCTTGATCGGTGCGGGTGCATCGGCCAGCACCAGTTGGGGCAGAACGGCCAGGCCAACAGCCATTGAGAGACGGGTAAACGCGTTCATCTAAAGCTCCTCGATCAGAATTGATAGCCCACGCCGGCGTAGTAACCCCAGCCGTCCGAGCGCGCGCGGAAATTGCCTTCGCCGAAATTCAACTCGCTGCCATCTTCCCAGTTGCCGCCGTTATGAAAGTAACGGCCGACCAGGGTGAAACGCAGGTGGGTGAACGAATACAGCAGCACGTTGGTGGCCACCAGGGAATTGGCGGTGCGTGCCGGGTTGTCCTTGTGCAGGTCCGAGCCAAAATCGTAGTTGGTAAAGCCGATGTAGGTCAGCGAGGCGCCGTTATCGAATTTGCCGATGGGCACGATGTACTTCATTTGCGCACGGTAGCCGTCCCAGGAATATTCATTGCTGGCGCCATAGTTTTCCCACTGGTAGCGCCCGTAGAAGTTGGCCGACAGGTTGACCCGCGAGTGGGTGTCGATATCGGTGCCCAGGCCGCTGTACAGCGTATTGGCGCGGTTGGCCTTGTTGCTGCCGTGGTCGTAGATCCAGTCGAAGGCCACGTACCATTCCTTGAACGGCCCGATGGCCAGGCTGCGGCCCGCCAGGTAGTCGATGGAAATACGCGGCTCATGCTCCATGAACACCGGCGAGCCATGGTCCCACACGCCCTTGTCATTACTGTTACCGATGGTGAGGATCTTCGGCACGTCGATATAGCCGTACAACTCGAAAGGCCCCTTGCGACCAAAGTACTCGTACTCCAGGTACACGTCATCCTGCGGCTTGGGGCCGAAGCTGATGTCTTTGCTGCCGATCAACGTCAGGTCCTGATTGAACCAGTCCGACAGGTACACGCCTTTTTTCGCCGGGCTGGCTTCAGGGCTGAGGGTTTCGCCCTGTGCTGAGTCATCGACAGGTTTTTCCTGCGCCAAAACGGGTGCGCTGAGTAGTCCCGTAACGGCAGCCAGTAGCAAGGAAACACCAAAGCCGGTAGGACGCCTTGAGGTGAAATGCATTGAAAATCCCTATTCGTACGCGGTTTGAACCCGATTCTTCGGGTAGAGGTGAACTTGGTCGCCAAGTTCGTACCGCAAACGTTTGCACAGGCTGTACCAACTTTGCTCAATCGATTGATCAGCTTGGAAAAAAACAGGATTAGTCGACCTTTTGGTCAGAATTGACCGGGTGTCATTTTTCGATGCGGTGAAACAGGTGCGTCGCGGTTTCCCGTCGATAGTCACTCGGCGTCTGGTTCATCTCGATGCGAAAGTGCCGGTTGAAATTCGACAGGTTGGCGTAGCCCACTTCAAAGCAGATGTCCGCCACCGACATATCGCTTTGCAGCAACAGCCGACAGGCGCGCTGCACCCGGAACTTGCGCATCAGGTCGATAAAGCCGTGGCCGGTGTTGCGCTTGAAGAAGCGCGAAAAGCCCGGTTCGCTCATCTCCAACTGTTGTGCGATCACCGACAGGCGCACATCGCCGGTCAGCTCGCGCATCAAATAGTCGAATGCCTTGTTGATGCGTTCGGCACTGCGCGCATCCAGGGTCGGCGCATAGCAGGGGCTGGCCAGGGCCTTGGCCTGCTGGGGCGGGGCGTTTTTCAGGGTGTCGAGCAACTGCAGGAACAGGATCAAGCGTTGCAGGCCCTGAGCGTTGCCGATGGCTTCCATCAGATGGGCGGCCTGCAGCGCCGTGTCGCCGGTGAACTCCAGGCCACGGCGGGCCTGTTCGAACAACGGCTGCAGGTCGCCGAGCTCCGGCAGGGTGTTGCGCAAGGCGAGGAGGGCGGCGCCGTCGAATTGCAGCACCACGTCGCGGCCGCTCAGGTATTCGCCAGGGGCCAGTTCGCCGATCCAGTCGTGGGGCAGGTCGGGGCCGATCAGTGCGACATGCCCCGCGCTGAAGGCACCGATGTAGTCGCCCGCTACGAGTTTGCCGCTGCCTTGGCGGATCAAGTGGATTTCGAATTCAGGGTGGTGGTTCCAACGCGCCAGGTCGTAGGGGTAGTCGTGTTCGAACCAGCGGAAGCAGTGGTCCGGTTCGGGCAGGATCACTTCCAGTTCGGCGGGGCGGTGCTCGAACAGCGTGGCACGGCTGATGGGCATGAGCGGGCTTCTTCGGGTTCTTGTAATCGTTTCAAAATACGCGCCTCGGGCGGGCAGGCGCTACCCCCGCTTGCGTGCGGCACTGATACTTTTTTAACTCGCACGTCCGGGTTAAAAAAGTACCAGCCGGGCATCCGCCACGGGTTTGTGAGGGCCTGGCCAAGCTGCTGTAATCGGCGCTCAACAACAAAAACAACCGGTGGAAACCGCCATGTTCAAGCTCCCGCAAGTGTTGTTCCTGCTGTCCGGCCTGGCGCTGGCCATGCCCAGCCACGCCGCCGACACCGTCACCATCGCCACCGTCAACAACAGCGACATGATCCGCATGCAGCGCCTGTCCAAGGTGTTCGAAGCCCAGCACCCGGACATCAAGCTCAACTGGGTGGTACTGGAAGAAAACGTGCTGCGCCAGCGCCTCACCACCGACATCGCCACCCAGGGCGGGCAATTCGATGTGCTGACCATCGGCACCTACGAAACCCCGCTATGGGGCGCCAAGCACTGGCTGGAACCCTTGACCCAGCTGCCGGCCGATTACGATGCCGACGATATCTTCCCCTCGGTGCGCCAGGGCCTGTCGGTCAACGACACTCTCTATGCCTTGCCGTTCTATGGTGAAAGTACCGTGACCTACTACCGTACCGACCTGTTCCAGCAGGCGGGCCTGAGCATGCCGGCGCACCCCACCTGGACCCAGCTCGGTGAGTTCGCGTCCAAGCTCACCGCCAAGGACAAGGGCCAATACGGCATGTGCCTGCGCGGCAAGGCCGGCTGGGGCGAGAACATCGCCTTGCTCAGCACCATGGCCAATGCCTTTGGCGCGCGCTGGTTCGACGAGCAGTGGAAACCCGAGCTGACCAGCCCCGAGTGGACCGCGGCCGCCAACTTCTACGTCAACACCCTCAAGCAATACGGGCCGCCGGGCGTGTCCAGCAACGGCTTCAACGAAACCCTGGCGCTGTTCAACAGCGGCAAGTGTGCGATCTGGGTCGATGCCAGCGTGGCTGGCTCCTTCACCACCGATAAAAGCCAGAGCAAAGTGGCCGACAGCGTAGGTTTTGCCGCCGCGCCCACCGAGGTCACCGATAAAGGCTCGTCATGGCTCTACGCCTGGTCCCTGGCGATCCCGGCCACCTCCAAGCACAAGGATGCCGCCAAGGCCTTTATCAGTTGGGCGACGTCCAAGGACTACATCCAACTGGTGGCCGACAAAGAAGGCATCACCAACGTCCCGCCAGGCACCCGCCAGTCCACTTACAACGAGGCGTATCTAAAAGCTGCCCCGTTTGCCCAGGTGACCCTGGAGATGATGAAACACGCCGACCCTGCACACCCGTCCGCCAAGCCGGTGCCGTACGTGGGCATCCAGTACGTGACCATCCCCGAGTTCCAGGCCATCGGCACCTCGGTCGGCAAGCTGTTCTCGGCGGCGCTGACGGGCGGCATGTCGGTTGACCAGGCCTTGCTGCAAGCGCAGTCCACCACCGAGCGCGAGATGAAACGCGCCGGCTATCCGAAGTAACTTTTGACGGGACCTACCCATGAAACGACTGGAAGGTAAAAGCGCGCTGATCACCGGATCGGCGCGCGGTATCGGCCGCGCCTTCGCCCAGGCCTACATCGAAGAGGGCGCTACAGTCGCCATCGCCGATATCAACCTGCAACGGGCCCAGGCCACGGCTGCCGAGCTGGGCCCGCAGGCATACGCCGTGGCCATGGACGTCACCGACCAGGCCTCCATCGACGGCGCGATTGCCGCCGTGGTGGCCCAGGCTGGCAAGCTGGATATCCTGGTCAACAACGCTGCGCTGTTCGACTTGGCACCCATCGTCGACATCACCCGCGACAGCTACGAGCGACTGTTCTCGATCAACGTTGCCGGCACGCTGTTCACGCTGCAGGCTGCGGCCCGGCAGATGATCCGCCAGGGCCATGGCGGCAAGATCATCAACATGGCCAGCCAGGCCGGACGGCGCGGCGAACCGCTGGTGGCAATCTACTGCGCTACCAAGGCGGCGGTGATCAGCCTGACGCAATCGGCGGGGTTGAACCTGATCAAGCAGGGCATCAACGTTAACGCTATTGCTCCTGGGGTAGTGGATGGGGAACATTGGGATGGCGTGGATGCGTTGTTTGCCAAGCATGAAGGATTGGCACCTGGCGAGAAGAAGAAGCGGGTAGGGGCCGAGGTGCCGTTTGGGCGGATGGGCACGGCGCAGGACTTGACTGGAATGGCGATTTTCCTGGCGTCAAAGGAGGCCGACTACGTGGTGGCGCAGACCTACAACGTCGATGGCGGCAACTGGCTGAACTAGGACCCAATGTGGGAGGGGGCTTGCCCCCGATAGCGGTTGGGCAGTCACAGATTGTGCAATCTGACCCACTGCTATCGGGGGCAAGCCCCCTCCCACAGTTGAGCCTCTTTGTTCGTTGACTCGGGGCTAATCCGCAAAACTGCGGTCGAAGAAGTAAATCTCGCCGGGCTTCAGGTTCGCCACCGTCGCCTGGGGCCTGCCGCCTTCACCCTGTTTCTTGCGCCCGGTCTCACGCAAGTACCCAGCCTCCGTCAGCTTCAACAACCGCTGGCGAATACTGGTCTTTAACACCGGCCGCGCCAGCACCAGGGAAAAGATCGTGGTCGCCTCCGGCGCGCTGAATTCATTGCCCAGGAACATCAGTGGCAAGCTGCTGTACAACGATTTGGAAAACAAACGTTCCTGCACCGCTGCCACGATGCTGTTGTGATCGAACGGCAACTTGATGCCGCCACTGGCCACCGCCGTCAGTGAAAACCAGCCCTGATACTCACCCAGCGTCACGTCCTCGTTCACGATCGCCAAGTAAAAGGTGGACGACGACCAGCAGCGTGGATCGCGAAACGCATCCCCCACCGTCCCCACCTGTTCGCTCCAGGCCAGGTCCAGCCCGACCTTGTCACTCGCCCGCAGGCGCTCCACCGCATCCTCGAGGCTCAGATCTTGCACGCCGCCATTCACCACCACGCCAGGCAGCGCCCAGTGCCCGGCGAAGGGGTCGGCGTCGCGCTGGTTCAGCAGCAGTTTCAGTTCGCCAGAGGCACGGCAGTAAAACAGCACGCACAGGTCGACGGTATGGAGGTAGGCGCTACGGGGCATGAGATGTCCTTCTAAACAGCAGTGCGGCACAGTCTAACGGATCGAACAGATATGTCATGTACTGACTCAAGGATAGATAAACAAATGTTTCTTGCAATGAAAGTACATGACGTGTACTTTTGTTTCCAGGCCACAGGAGAACCACCATGACCCTCGCGACAACTGCCATTGCCTCATTCGACGTCGACGCCCAGAAGAGCTTCACGCCGCTGTGCCCCAACGAGTTGCCGGTGGCCGGCGGTGACCGGATCGGCGCCGAGCTCAACTATATGGCCAGCCTCGCCGGCCATCGTGTCGGTAGCAAGGATGCCCACACCCCGCACGCGCCCTGGGTGGTGTCGCAGCACAGCGACATGTTGCAACCCACCGGCCTGGCCCATGCCGATGTCACTTGGGTCAGCCACTGTGTACCCGGCACCGAGGGCTTCACCCTGCTGGATGAGTTGCCCACGCCTTATGACTACGACTACTTCATCTGGAAAGGCGTCGAACCCGACCTGCACCCCTACGGCGCCTGCTACCACGACCTGCACGACAAGCTGTCCACCGGCGTCATCGAGTATTTGAAAGCCCAAGGCGTGGTTCGCGTGATCGTCGGCGGCCTGGCCCTGGATTACTGCGTCAAGACCACCGCGCTGCAGTTGCTCAAGGCCGGCCTGGAAGTGGTGCTGCACCTGCCGGCGTGCCGAGGCATCAGCGAGGAGGGCGGTATACAGGCTGTCAATGAGTTGCTCAAGGCCGGTGCTGCGATCAGCCGCACCCGCGAAGAACTGGCCGCGATGGCCACGCGTTAAGGAGAGACACCATGGAAAGTGCATACGACTACGAATCCCCGGTGATCCAGGGTTTGCTCGACACCGACTACTACACCTTCACCATGATGCAGGCGGTGCTGCACCAGTACCCGAACGTCGATGTGGAGTACAACTTCATCGTCCGCTCCAGGGAAAAGCTCGGCCACCTGATTCCTGAAATCCGTGCCGAGTTGGAGAACCTTGCCAGCCTGCGGATGCGCGAAGGCGAGTTGCGCTTCCTGTTCAACCCACGTTTTCGTGAATACCTCACCCCGGATTACGAGCGCTTCCTCGGCCTGTTCCGATTCAACCTGCGCTACATCCACGTCAGTGAAGTCGACGGCCAACTCAATATCCGCGTGGTCGGTCCGATGCTGCACTGCATCATGTTCGAGCAACCGGTGCTGGCGTTGGTCAGCGAACTGCGCAACCGTGACAAATACCCCGACTTGACCCTGGAAGACGTCACCCGCAAGCTCTACCAGAAGTTCGACTGGCTCGAGAAAAACCTCAGCCGCGATGAACTGGCTGACCTGCGTGTGTCGGACTTCTCCACCCGTCGGCGCCTGTCGTTCAAGGCCCAGCGCGAAGTGGTGGACATCATGCGCCGCGACTTCCCCGGCCAGTTCGTCGGCACCAGCAACGCGCACCTGGCCTACGAGTTCGACCTGCCGCTGATCGGCACCATGGCCCACCAATGGCTGATGGTGCACCAGCAACTGGGCCGGCTGCGCGAGAGCCAGAACGCCGCCCTGGAAAACTGGGTGCGCGAGTACCGTGGCCGCCTGGGGATCGCCCTGACCGACTGCATCAGCACCGACTTTTTCCTCAAGGACTTCGACCTGTACTTCGCCAAACTCTACGACGGCCTGCGCCAGGACTCCGGCGACCCCATCGCCTGGGCCGACAAGGTGCTGGGCCGCTACAAGCAACTGGGTATCGACCCGATGACCAAGGACCTGATGTTCTCCGACGGCCTGAACTTCGAAAAATGCCTGCCGATCCTGCGTCACGTGCGCGGCAAGGCCAAGTTCGGTTTCGGCATGGGCACCAGCCTGGCCTGCGATGTGGACGGCGTTGAGCCGCTGAGCATCGTGATGAAACTGGTGCGGGTGCACGGCGAGCCAGTGGTGAAATTCTCCGATGACCCGATCAAGAACGTCTGCGAAGACGCCTCGTTTTTGCAGTACGCAGCACAAGTGTTCAACGTTGGCAGTGTGGAGGTGTGACATGCAAGAACGTATCGCACGGGAACTGAACATCAATCGCGCGTTGACCCAAGGTGGCGAACCCGAGGAAATCCAACGGCGCATCGACTTCATCAAGACCACCTTGCGCCACTCAGGCTGCAAGGCCCTGGTACTGGGCATCAGCGGCGGCGTCGACTCCCTCACCGCCGGCCGCCTGTGCCAATTGGCAGCGGAGCAACTGCGCAGCGAGGGCTACGCCGCACGCTTTATCGCCATGCGCCTGCCCTACAAGACCCAGGCTGATGAAAATGACGCCCAGGCCTCCCTGGACTTCATCACCCCGGACCACATCGACACCCTCAACATCGCCGCCAGCGTCGACGGCCTGATGGCCAGCCTGGCCGCCGCCGAAGCCAGCGCCGAGCATGTCGATTTCATCAAGGGCAACGTCAAGGCCCGCACGCGCATGATCGCGCAATACGCCGTGGCCAACCTGCACAATGGCCTGGTGGTGGGCACCGACCACGGCGCCGAAGCGTTGATGGGTTTTTTCACCAAGTTCGGCGACGGCGCCTGCGACCTGGCCCCGCTGTCCGGCCTGACCAAAACCCAAGTGCGCCTGCTCGCCACGGCCCTCGGCGCACCGGACAACCTGGTGCACAAACACCCGACGGCCGACCTGGAAGAGCTGGTACCGGGCAAGCTGGACGAGCACGCCTACGGTTGCACGTATGCAGAGATCGACGCCTACCTGATGGGCGAACCGGTGAGCGAGCGGGTGAGGACGATTGTCGAGGGCGCGTACAGCAAGACAGCACACAAGCGCGCGCTGCCGATTGCGCCCCTTTGATTAACGCTCGATCGACCGACTCCACCGCGCATTCCACTCCGGCCGCGCCTGGTTCACCTGGTCCCAATCGATCGAAATTGCCGTCTGCAAGTAACCCTGCATCGCTTCCACCCGCGCACGGGTCTTGTCGGTGGTCGGCGTGGTCGGGTTCGAGGGGATCTGGTCGCCTTCCTCCAGCGCCGGGGCCTGGGCTTCGGCGGTCAGCAGGAAGGCTGCAAGTTTCTGCGCCAGTTCCGGCTGGTCATTGCGCGCGATCACGCATTCGGCCACGTTCAGCACCACCGCGCCTTCCTTGGGCTGTGCGTATTCCATGGGCACGCCGAGCAGTTTCTGAGTGGCGACCTGGGTCGGGGTGAGGGGGAAGATCGCGGCTTCGTCGGTCTGCACCATCTCGGAGATTTTTGCCGAGCTGGCGATGTATTCCAGCACATTGGGGCCGACGGTCTTTGGCCAGGCCTTGAAGCCGGGCTCCACGTTGGTTTCGTCGCCGCCCTGGATGCGGTTGAACATCAAGAAGCCGTGCAGGCCGAAGGTGGACGACGCCAGGGACTGGAACACCACCTTCTCCTTGAAGCGCGGGTCGGCCAGGTCCATCCACGAGGTGGGCGCGGCCCAGCCTTTTTCCTTGAACATCTTGGCGTTGTAGCCCAGGCCGGTCACGCCGAGGGTCACGGCCACGGCTTCGTCCTTGATCTTCGCCTTGGCCGGGATCTGCTCCAGGGGCGGGCTCGGCGCCAGCTTGTCGCACAGGCCCATGGAGATGGCGCGGTACATGATGCCGTCGTCGAGGAACATCACGTGCATCTGTGGGTTGTCTTTGTTGGCCTGGACCTTGGCGAGGATGTCCGACGAGGTGCCGGGCACGATCACCACCTTGACGTTATTGGCCTTCTCGAACGCGGGCAGCACCTTGTCGGCGTACACCCGTTCCATGGTGCCGCCGTTCATGCCCAGGTACAGCGTGGGCGCGGCGTGCGCCGTTGAGGCGAGCAGGGCAAGAGACAAGCAGGACAGCGCGATACGTGGGTTCATGGATGTTTTTCCTCTCAGGCTTGGAAACGACGGATGGAAAACGCTTCGATGGGGTGGCGGCTGGCCCCGGTGCAGACGATCTCTGCCAGGGCTTCACCGACCGCGGGTCCGAGCTGGAACCCGGCGCCGGCAAAGCCGAAACCGTGGAGCAAGCCGGGTTGGGTGCTGCTGGGGCCGATCACCGGTTCGTGATCGGGAAGGTAACCTTCGGTGCCGCTCCAGGTGCGGATGGCCTGGGCGCCCTTGAGAAAGGGGTAGAGTTCGCCAGCGTTGCGCAGGATCTCCAGCACCGCCGCCTGCCCTGGACGCGCGGTCAGCGGGCCGAGGGCAAAGCCGCGACCGCCGCCGAGGATGCAATTGCCACGGGCGACCTGGCGCGCATAAATCCCGCCGCCCTCAACGCCGGTGCTGACGTTCATCACCACTGGCAACGGCTCGGTAACCAGCATCGCCGGATGCGCCGAGGTAATCGGCACCGCTTCGCCAAACTGCTCGGCGACGCTTCCGGACCACGCGCCGGCGCAGTTGAGCAGCCACGGTGCCTGCAGGTGCAGGCCACTGGCGCAATGCACCTGGAACTGGCGGCTGTCATGTTCGATGCGGATCACTTCCGCTTGTTCGTAAACAACGGCGCCACGACGCTGCGCGGCACGGGCAAAGGCAGGCGACACCAGACGCGGGTTGGCATGGCCGTCTTCCGGGCACAGCGAGGCGCCCACCGCAATATCGCCGACCCAGGGGAAGCGTGCGCGCAGCTCGGTGTAGTTCAGCAACTGCAGGCCCAGGCCAAAGCCGCGGGTCTGCTCGGCATACGCCTGCAATGCGGCGAAATCGGCATGACTGCGCGCCAGCTTCAAATGCCCGGAACGCACGTATTCGCCGTCGATGCCGATCAACCCCGGCAAGTCGGCCCACAGTTGATGGGCGCGCTGGGACAGCGGCAATTGATGCAAGGGCCGACCCTGGCGCCGCACGCCACCGTAGTTGACGCCACTGGAATGCGAGCCGCAAAAATCCCGCTCCACCAGGGCCACGCGCCGGCCTTTCTGCGCCAGCATCAAGGCCGCCGAGGCACCGACGATGCCGCCGCCGAGGACGATCACGTCGATCATGGCTGCACCTCCACGCCAAACGGCAGTGGCTTGATCGGTGCCTGGCCGCGCAGGCGGCCCACGTGTTCAATTGCGCGACCGCTGCGTTCGGCGACAATCTCCGCCGCCGCCAGCCCACACATCCGGCCCTGGCAGCGGCCCATGCCAACGCGACAGTGGGCCTTGACCCGATTGAGCTCCCAGTGGCCCTCATCCACCACCGCGCGTATCTCGCCGGCGCTGACTTCTTCGCAGCGGCACACCATCAATGCGTCCGGCGCCTGGGCCGCCCACTGCTCGGGGAAGGGGAACGCGGTTTCCAGCCCATGACGAAAACGCTGGATGCCTGCCAGTTGCTGCTCCAATTCGGCGGGGCGGCGCTGATCAATCGCCACGCCCGAATCTTCCAGCACTGCCAACGCGGCACGTTCACCGGCCATCTGTGCGGCGTCCGCACCCATGATCCCTGCGCCGTCGCCAGCCAGGTAAACCCCTTTCACGCTGCTGCGCCCGGCGTTGTCCCGTTGCGGCAACCAGGCGCGGTTCAAGGTGTTCCAGGCGAACTCGCAGCCAAGCAAGTCCGCCAGTTGCGTCTCGCTGCGCAACGCGTGGGCGAAAGCCACGGCGTCGCAGTCCAGACGGTGTTCCCCCCAACGAATGCCGCTGACCCGCTGTTCTCCGTCGATTTTCTGCAGCGTGGCGCCCTGATGCACGGGAATCCCATGGGCACTCAGCCAGGCGCGGTAATACAGGCCCTTGGCCAAGGTCAGTGGTTGCCCGAGCAGCGCCGGCAACGCACGGCACTGCGCACTGAACGGCGCGCTGTCGAGTACCGCCACCACCTTGGCCCCGGCCTTGGCGTATTGGTAGGCGACCAGATACAGCAACGGCCCGCTGCCACAGAACGCCACGCGCTCACCGATGGCGCAGCCCTGGTATTTCAAGGCGATCTGCGCCGCGCCCAGGCTGTACACCCCGGGCAAGGTCCAGCCCGGCACCGGCAAGATACGGTCGGTGGCGCCGGTCGCGACAATGATCCTGGCGTATTCGACGCTCTCGGCCCTTCCGTTCTTGAGCATGTCCAGGCGACCGTCCTCGGCATTCCACACCAGGGTTTGCGGTCGATAGTCGATCAGCGGCGCCAGTTCATCCATCGTGCGGTGTACGGCTTGGGCCTTGCTCGCTTCAAAGCCATAGATTTGCCTGGCGGTGCGCTGGAAGCCCTGAGGTTGACGCCGATAGATCTGCCCGCCGCCGCGCAGGTTTTCATCGATCAGGCACGGTGTGATGCCATGATCGAGCAGGGTGCGCGCTGCACTGATTCCCGCCGGGCCTGCGCCCACAATCACCACCGGCTTCATGGCTGGCGCCCCGGGTCGCGGCTGATCGCCTGGCCTTCTTCCAGCAGCGTCGAGCAGGCGCGCACGCGGCGACCGTCCGCAAGCCGCACCCAGCAGTCCTGGCAGGCGCCCATCAGGCAGAAACCGGCGCGGCGCTCGGCGCTGAAGTCACTGCCGCGCAGGTGTTCGGCGCAGGTCAGCACGGCGGTGAGCAAGGTATCGCCGAGCAAGCCGCTGGCCGGTTGACCGTCCAGGGTAAAGGACAGGGCAGGGCGGCCGGTCTCGGCCACACGTTTGAACAAGGCCATCAGTGTTTCCCCACCAGCACGCGGTCCAGGCCGTAGACCCGGTCCAGCAGAATCATGGTGGCCGCCGTCAGCGCAATCACCAGCGCCGACACCGCCGCCATCATCGGGTCGATGGACTCGGTGGCGTACACATACATACGCACCGGCAGGGTTTGTGTGGCCGGCGAGCTGACGAAGATCGACAGTGTCACCTCATCGAAACTGTTGATGAACGCCAGCAACCAGCCGCCGGCGACGCCGGGCAAAATCATCGGCAGGGTGATCAGGCGAAACAGCGTGAAGCGACCGGCGCCGAGGGATTCGGCCGCCTGTTCGGCACTGCGGTCAATACCGATGGCGGCCGCCAGCACCAGGCGCAGCACATACGGCGTGATGATCACCACGTGGGCCAGCATCAGCCAGGTAAAGCTGCCGTTGACCCCCATCAGCGCGAACAACCGCAGCATCGCCACCCCCAGCACCAGGTGCGGGATGATGATCGGCGACAAAAACAACGCACTGAAAAAATTACGCCCCGGAAACGAATACCGGCTGATCGCCAACGCCGCCGGCACCGCAATCAACGTGGCCAGGCTGGCCGCAGTGAAGGCCAGGACCAGGCTGTTATAGAACGCCTGGATAAAGTCAGCCCGCTCGAACACCGCGCGAAACCAGCGCAGTGAGAAGCCCGAGGTAGGCAGGCTCAAGGTGTTTTCCGGGGTGAAGGCCACCAGGCACACCACCACCAGCGGCGCCATCATGAACAGCACCACCAAGCCGTGGAAACCGAGGGCCAAAGGACCGTTTCTGGACATGCGCTTAAACCCCCAGGGACTTTTTATAGCGGCCTTCGACCATGCGGTTCCAGCTCAGCATGATCAGCAGATTGACCAACAGCAGCACCACCGCGATGGTCGCGCCCATGGGCCAGTTGAGTTCCGAGAGGTACTGGTCGTACACCACGGTGGCGACCATTTTCAGGCGGCGCCCGCCAAGCAGGCCGGGGATCGCAAAGGAGCTGGCGGCCAGGCCGAACACGATCAGCGTGCCGGACAGCACCCCGGGCATGACCTGCGGCAGCACGATCTTGCGCATCACCATGGCCTGGCTGGCGCCCAGCGACAATGCGGCCTGCTCAGCCGACGGGTCGAGCTTTTGCAGGGAGGTCCACACCGGGATGATCATGAACGGCAGCATCACGTGCACCAGCGCGATGATCACCGCGAAGGGCGTGTACAGCAGCTTCACCGGGCGCCCGCCGAGCAGTTGGATCAGTTGGTTCACCAGGCCGTCGGCGCCCAATAGCAGGCTCCAGCCGAAGGCGCGCACCACCACCGAAATCAGCAGCGGCGTGAGGATCAGGATCAGGAAGATCGAGCGCCACGGCGTGCCCATGCGGCTGAGGATGTAGGCCTCGGGCACACCGATCACCACACACAGCAGGGTCACCAGCGCGCTGATCCAGAAGGTGCGCCAGAAGATCTCGTAGAAGTACGAGTCGCTGAACAATGACAGGTAATGGGCCAAGGTCCATTCATCGGCCTTCACGCCCACCTGGTAGTCGAACACGTTGAACGACAGCACCAGGGTCAGGCCCAGCGGCAAAATCAGCAGCCCGGCAAACAGCACTAGCGCCGGCAGCGACAGCAGGTAACCGCGACTCATGCGTGCACCTCGTCGGCTGCCAGTACGCGCAGCAAGTCCGCATGCCAGTCCAGGCCCACCGCCGCGCCGCAGCCCAGCGGTGCGCTGCCATCGTTGCTGCGCACCACGGTGATCTCGCCGAGGTCGGTGTGGATGCGGTAAAGCCATTGGCTGCCGAAGAAGTAACGATCGAGCACCTTGCCTTGCAGGCGGCCGGCACCCGCGTCCACCAGCGTGATCTTTTCCGGGCGCAGGCTCAGGACTAATTCGCCGTCGCCGCTTTGATGCCGCACTTGTGGCGTTCCCAGCTGATCGTAATCGCCGGCCAGCAGGTTGGCCTTGCCGACGAAGTCCGAGATGAAGCGCGTGCGTGGGTGTTCGTAGAGCGTGTACGGCGCGTCGATCTGAGTGACGCGCCCGGCCTGCATCACCACTACGCGATCGCTGATAGAGAGCGCTTCGGCCTGGTCATGGGTGACCATCAAGGTGGTGATGCCCACGGCGCACTGGATGCGGCGGATCTCGAACTGCATCTCTTCGCGCAAATTGGCGTCGAGGTTGGACAGCGGCTCATCGAGCAGCAACACCGGCGGCTCGATCACCAACGCACGGGCCAGGGCCACGCGCTGGCGCTGGCCACCGGACAATTCCCGTGGGTAGCGGTCGGCGTGGGGGGCGAGGCGCACCAGTTCCAGCACAGTTTTCACCTTGCTGGCGATCTCGGCGGCCGGCACCTTGCGCATCTTCAGGCCAAAGGCGACGTTGTCGCGCACGCTCATGTGGGGGAACAGCGCGTAGCTCTGGAACACGACGCCCAGGCCACGGCTGGCGGGCTTGGCGTGGGTGATGTCACGTCCGTCGAGCAGGATCTGCCCGCCGCTCACGTCAACGAAGCCGGCGATCATTTGCAGGGTGGTGGTCTTGCCGCAGCCCGAGGGGCCGAGCAGGGAAACGAACTCGCCT
This sequence comes from Pseudomonas allii, assembly GCF_055380095.1. Classification (NCBI taxonomy): domain Bacteria; kingdom Pseudomonadati; phylum Pseudomonadota; class Gammaproteobacteria; order Pseudomonadales; family Pseudomonadaceae; genus Pseudomonas; species Pseudomonas allii. The sequence goes on from NZ_AP039450.1 coordinate 2,595,492, forward strand.
TTTTCCACCGCAAGGTCGGTGGCGACCACCGCGTCGACGGCGCCGTAGCGTTTGCTCAAGGCGTTGAGTTGGAGAAATGCCATGTCTGCGTTCCACCTTTTTTGAGTCGCGTCGAAACGCGCTTTTTTGTTTTGGGCAGATGCGAATGAGCTGTTGCCGGTGCGTTGGCGCTCGATCTTGAGTCGGCTGCCGGTTGTTGTTCATTTCGCCCCTGTGGACGCAGATTAGGACGAAGACTAGGATGGGCGGAAGATGGAATTTCACTGAACGAACTATTATTTTCAGATTTATTCACTCACCGGAATTTAACAAGAGATTGAGTGTTATGGATTCCACTGATCGAAATAAAAGCAGCAAAGAGGTCGGGGCGGGCGGGGTGTCTCGTCTGTTCGCCCTGCTACGCACCCTGGGTCAGGTGCCGGAGGGCGGCGAACGCGTCACCCAGCTCGCGCAACGGGTGGGTCTGTCACAGCCCACCACACATCGCCTGCTGCGCAGCCTGCTGGACGAAGGCATGGTCGAGCAGGACGCCCGCAGCAAACGTTATCGCCTGAGCCTGGAGTTCTTCGCCCTGGCGGCGAACGCGGGCAAGACCGGCAACCTGCGCGACCTGGTGCGCCCGAGCATGCTGCGCCTGAGTGCATCATTGGGCGACTCGCTGTTCCTGCTGGCGCGCAGCGGCTTCGATGCGATCTGCCTGGACCGCAGCGAAGGCCCGTATCCGATCCGCACCTTCACCGGCGATATCGGCGGGCGCGTGGCATTGGGTGTGGGGCAGGGCAGCCTGGCGATCCTGGCTTTTCTGCCGGAGGAAGAGCGCGAAACCGTGATCCGCTACAACTTGCCACGGCTCAAGGACTTCCACCTGTATGACGAAGTGCTGTTGCGCTCGGAAGTGGAGAACGTGCGCAACCTGGGGTATGCGGCGCGCAATACCGGGGTGCTGGAAGGCATGGCGGGGTTGGCGGTGCCCATCCTTAATCGGGATGGGCACGCGGTGGCGGCGCTCAGTGTGGCGACCATCAGCGATCGCCTGGGGCCGAGCCGGTTACCGATGGTGGTGGAGTTGCTCAAGCGCGAAGCAGCGGCGATCGGGCCGCGGATCAATCCGTTTGATCCGACGTTACGCAGGCCTTCACAAACCTTTGGTGGGTAGTTCAGATGGCGGCCAATACTATCGACCTGGCTGCCGTACTGCACGTACACATGGGTGCGAATTAGTTATCCAGCAGGTAAGTTTTTTTGTTCATGTTTAATGGAACTGTCCTTTTACATGCTGCCACAGATGGACGTTGACTCAATGCTGGCTGGGGCGTTGGTCAGCTTATTCGCATCAACTATCTGAGGTATGGCAATGATAAATACTCCTTACGGTCAGCCCACACAAACGTATTACCCACATTCTTATCCGTCTGACGGTGGCGCCAGGTGTGGTAATCAGCCTGCAATGAGTAACTCACTAGAGCTCTCTCGGCCGGTTGCCGATTCCTTAGTTGCACGGGACTTTGTCGACGCCTTCCCTTATTTCCAGGGAGAATCTGGTTTCGTCACGAGGGAAACGCTTGAGCATGCTGCCAATCGTCCGCTGAGCGGTGATCCGTTTCACGATCAAATGAGCATGCTGGCGAGGGAGGTTCTTAGCCGTCCAGGAATGAGTAATTTGCTCGATGGTATCAACCATGGCGGTCATGAAGATGGTCTGATCAGCCTGGGTGATGCGCAGGAGGCGGTCTGTGAGTACGAAGCCCAGGAGGCAGCGTACATGCAGGGTGGGCCAGTGGGGTATCACGGTGGCATGCGAGGTGGGCCGGCAGGGAATTATTACGGCGATATGCAGAACCCGTCAGGGAGGTATTCCGGTGGCATGCAGCGCAGTGGTTTTGAAAGTGGATATGGCGACAATGGGGCACGCAATTATCATCCGGCAGGGAGTGGCATGAGCCCGCAGAATGCTGAGGTCGCGAATAATTTCAAATATGCCAAAGACTCGGATATAGCGACGGAGTTGGGTAATAACGTTGATTACTTCAAGCCCAACCAGGATGGCAAGATAACTCAGCAATCGCTGCGTGAAGTTGCAAATCGTCCTTTGACGGGTAACCCTGTGGATGACCGAATGTCCCTGTTGGCCAAGGAAATCATCAGTCGGCCGGCGCTCAATAGAAAACTGGATTCCGACCATGATGCTGACAAGCCTGACGGCTTAATTGGGCGCGATACTATCGACCGGGTGTCCCGCCAGTCTGCTGAACCGGATTATGCAACTCTGAGTGACGTGGAGTTGCTTCAGGCGCTTAAAGATAAATTCAAACAGTATTGGAGCAAAGATGACTACATCAGCTTCGATAGTTTAAAAGAGGCGGCAGCGGCGTCTCCGCCCACTGATAAATCTCGACTGGCGGCTGAATTTCTCCGACGTCCTGGTTTATTGAAAGAGGTTGATGTTGGCACTGACGGTAAAGGTGGCAGGGGCGCAGAAGATGAAAGGTTTGATAGGCTCAATGTCGACCACGTCATTAAAGAGAAGCAGGCGAGCCAGTTGCTTGGTTGAGCGTGCCAGTTAAGATGCAGCCCATGCCCTGGGCTGCGTCGTCAGCCTTACATCGCTGGTTGCGACACTTTTTCCTGACTGGATCAGCCGGGGCTGATCATTCTTTCTGCTCGCACCCGCTGTTCATACTCTTGGGCGGTGATCAGTCCCAACTGCACCGCCGCCTCCTTGGGTGACAACCCTTCATCCGCCGCCTTTCGGGTAATCTGCGCCACGCGGTCATATCCCAGCAGCGGATTCAGCACCGTCGCCATCAATAACGAGTGCTCTACGTTGCGCGCCAGTTGCGGGCGATTTACCTCCAGGCCGCTTAGCAGCTTGTGGGTGAACAGACTGACGCAGTCGGTGAGTACTTCGATCGAGTGCAGCAAGTTGTGGATCAGCACCGGCTTGGCCACGTTCAGCTCGAAGGTGCTGGCAGCGCCCGCCAGGGTGATGGTGGCGTGGTTGCCCATCACCTGCATCGCCGCCTGCACCAGTACTTCGGCGATGGTGGGGTTGCGTTTGCCGGGCATGATCGAGGAGGTCAGGCCGTCGTCCGGCACGATCAATTCACCCAGGCCGCAGCGCGGACCCGAACCGAGCAGGCGGATGTCATTGGCGATCTTGGTCAATGACACGGCCAGCACATTCAGCGCGCCAGAGGCTTCGACCAGGGCATCGTGGGTGCCCATGCCTTCGAATTTGCACGGGTTGGTTTCGAAGGGTTCGCCGGTGAGCCGGCTGATTTCCTCGCAGAACGCCACGTCAAAACCGACAGGTGTATTCAACCCTGTGCCCACCGCCGTGCCGCCTTGGGGCAGCAGGCACAGGCGCGGCATGCACGCTTCGATGCGCGCGATACCGTGCTGGATCTGCTGGGCAAACGCGCCAAATGCCTGGCCCTGGCTCATGGGCACCGCATCCATCAGGTGGGTGCGGCCAATTTTAAGCACGTCCTGCCAGGCGTCGGCTTTGGCGCTAAGTTCATTACGCAGATGGCTCAGTACAGGCAGCAGCCGGCCTCGCAGTTCCAGCACGGTAGTCAGGTGCATCACCGTGGGGAAGCTGTCGTTGGATGACTGTGAACGGTTCACGTGGTCGTTGGGGTGCACCGGCGACTTGCTGCCCAGGTCACCGCCGAGCGCGAGGTTGGCGCGGTTGGCAATCACTTCGTTGGCGTTCATGTTGGTCTGGGTGCCAGAGCCGGTTTGCCAGATCGACAGTGGAAAGTGCAGGTCGAGCTCGCCGTTGGCCAGTTCCTCCGCGGCCTGTTCGATTGCCTGCGCCAGGGCCGGCGCCAGTGCGCCAAGCCGTGCGTTGGCACGGGCACACGCGCGTTTCTGGTGGCCGAAGGCGCGGATCAGGCTGGCGGGGAACGGCTGTTTGTCGCCGAACACCTCCAGCGCTCGCTGGGTCTGTGCGCCCCAGTAGCGGTCGGCCGGTATGGACACCGGGCCGAACGCGTCGTGTTCGATTCGCTGAGTAGTCATCAAGGGGCCCCGTTAAAGCGCAGCGCCGGCGGCACGGCCGAGCACGCGTTGATATTCACCCTGGGCGGTCTGCTGGGAGAACTCGCCGGACCATTTCGACACCACCACCGTGGCGACGCTGTTGCCGATGGTGTTGCAGGTGGCAATCGCCATGGACATGAAGCGGTACACGCCGAACAGCAGCGCCAGGCCTTCGGCCGGCAGTACGCCGATGGCGGTCACGGTCGCGGCAAACACCACAAAGCTGCCACCCGACACCGCCGCCGCGCCCTTGGAGGTCACCAGCATGATCGCGATGATGCCCAGTTGTTGTTCCCAGCTCAGCGGCACGCCGTAGGCGTTGGCGATGAACAGCACGCACAGCGACATGTAGATCGATGTGCCGTCGAGGTTGAACGCATAGCCGGTAGGCAGCACCAGGCCGACGCTCTGTTTGGAACAGCCGAATTTCTCGAGCTTTTGCAGCAGGCGCGGCAAGGCGCTTTCCGACGAGGCGGTGCCGAGCACGATGAAGATTTCATCCTTGATATAGGTGAGGAAGCGCCACAGGCTGAAGCCGCTCAACCGGCACACCGCGCCCAGCACCACAAAGATGAAGAAGGCGATGCCGACGTAGAACATCAACACCAGGTTGGCCAGGGACATCAGCACCGCTGTGCCATTGCTGCCCACCGCGTATGCCACCGAGCCGAAGGCACCCAGGGGCGCGAATTTCATGATCAGGTTGATGAACTCGAAGAAGCATTCAGAGATACGGTTCAGGCCGTCCTCGATCACTTCCCGGCGCTCGGGCTTCAGGGCCAGCAGGGCGAAGCCGAACAGCACCGAGATCACCAGCACTTGCAGCAACTGGCCACCGGCGAAGGCACCGACGAAATTGTCCGGAAAGATGCCGTAGATAAAGTCCATGGTCGAGGCGGGTGCATGCCCCTTGGCCACCGCGGCACTCGCGGCGGCGGCAGCGGCGCTGCTCGGGTGGGCGTCATGCATGCCGGAGCCGATCTGCAGCAGGTTGCCCCACAACAGGCCGATGGCAAGGGCGATGGTCGACACCACTTCGAAGTAAATCAGCGCGCGCAGGCCGACCTTGCCGACCCGCTTGATATCACCGGCCGAGGCAATGCCGTGGACCACGGTGAAAAACACCAGCGGCGCGACGGCGGTCTTGATCAGCTTGAGGAAGATATCGCCGAGGATCTTGAAACTGGCGGCCAGCTCCGGAGCGAGAAAGCCGAAGGCAATGCCGAGGAACATGGCAGCGACGACCTGGAACGTCAGGTCCTTGTACAGCGGTTTTTTGGCGGGGGTGGATGACATGTCTGTGATCTCATTGTTGTTATGGTTCGGATGACGCTCTGCGGGAGGGGGCTTGCCCCCGATAGCAGGGTGTCAGCCACCTGATTTTTCCCGGATACGCCGCTATCGGGAGCAAGCCTCCCTCCACAGTTGGACCTCCACTGGTTTTCAGGTCAGCGGGGGACCGCGCCCTGGCGCGCCAGCGCGATATCCACCATCTGCGGCGCCAACCCCAGATAGTTGGCGGGGTCGGTCAGGCGTTGCAGTTCGGCCACATCCAATTGCGCAGTGGCTTCGCCCTGGGCGAGCAGGGCGTCGAGCAGGCTGGTGCCCTGGTCATTGGCCATGCGGCACGCGGCGTAGACCACATCGTGGGCGACCTGGCGGCCGAGAGCCGGCGCGAGGCCCATCATCACCGCTTCGGCGACGATCAGGCCCTGGGTCATGTCGAGGTTCCTGCGCATGCGCTCGGGGCGCACTTCCAGGCCGGCGAGCATGAAGGTCGCCTGGCCGAGGGACGCGGCGCTGAGGGCGAAGGCCTCCGGGATGGCGATCCACTCCGCCTGCCACGGGCCGGTGGAGCGTTCGAAGTCCTGGATCATCGCGTCGAGCATCAGCCCGGCGTGTTGGCGCACGCCCTTGGCGGCGGCATACATGAGCTCGCAGGAAATCGGGTTGCGCTTCTGCGGCATGGTGCTGCTGGCGCCACGGCCCTTGACGAAGGGCTCGTACACTTCGCCCAGTTCGCTGGTCATCATCATCATGATGTCCAGGGCGATCTTGCCCAGGGAGCCGGTAACCAGGCCGAGGAAGTTCAAGGTTTCGGCCAGCCCATCACGGGCCACATGCCAGGTGGCTTGCGGCACGCCCAGGCCGAGTTCGGCCATCAAGGCTTCCTGCACCTGCAGCCCCTTGTCGCCCAGGGAGGCAAGGGTACCTGCCGCGCCGGCAAACTGGCCGATTTCGACCCGTGGACGCAGCTCCACCAGGCGCTCGGCATGGCGATCGAACATGCTCAGCCACACCGCGCACTTGTAGCCGAAGGTGATCGGCAGTGCGTGCTGCAAGTGGGTGCGACCCGCCATCGGCGTGTCGCGATAGCGCGCGGCGAGGCCGGCGAGCAGGCTGCGTACGGTCTGGATATCACGCTCGACGATGGCCAGCGCAGCACGTATTTGCAGGACCACGGCAGTGTCCATGATGTCCTGGGTAGTGGCGCCCCAGTGCACGTAGCGGCCGGCTTCACCGCAGATGTTCGACAGTTGCTCCACCAGCGGCAGGATCGGGTAACCGACAATCTCGGTCTCGTGCTGCATCAGCGCCAGGTCCAGGGCTTCATACCGCGACAGCGCGGCGATCTGCTCGGCGGCATCTCCTGGGATCACGCCGCAGCGCGCTTCGGCGCGGGCCAGGGCCACTTCCACTTCGATGTAGCGCTCGATCAGTGCTTTATCAGAGAACACGCCGCGCATTTCGGCGGTGCCGAACATGTCGCGGAACAGGGCGGAATCAAAAACGGTAGTCGACATGGGCAATTCCTAATTGTTATTTTTAAACCATACATATTAAATATGTCCGTACAATATGATTACGCCTGTGCTGATACACTGTCAACTCGACAACGAGGGTAAAAATGGAAAGCGTGAGCCAGAGGCGTTATGCGGCGGTGGCCAAGGACTTGATCGATCAGATTGGCAGCGGCCGTTACCCGGTGGGGTCGTTGCTGCCGACTGAGTTCGAACTCTGTTCGCTGTACGCGGTGAGCCGGCACACCGTGCGCGCGGCCATCGACCAGTTGCAGGGGCAGGGCATGGTCTCGCGGCGCAAGCGTGTGGGCACGCGGGTCGAAGCCGCGTCGCCCCAGGGCGGGTATTCCCAGGCGATGGCCTCTGTGGCCGACCTGGTGCAGGTCGCCGGAACCCATATCCGTGATATCCAGGCCGTGCGCGAGTTTGTCGTCGACATCGCCCAGGCCCGGCGCCTGGGGCTGGAGCCGGGTGGGCATTACTTCTGCGTGTCGAGCATCAAGGTCGATGCCGGTGCTGGCAATGCGCCGCTGTGTTGGACCGACGTATACGCCGAACAGGCCTTTGCAGAAGTCATCCCCGAAGCGCGCAAGCACCCGGACGAACTGATCGCCGCGCTGATCGGCAAAGCGTTCTCACGGCATATCGATGTGGTGGACCAGCAGGTGCGGCCGGTGCAGTTGTCGACCGAACTGGCGGCCAGCCTCAAGGCACAGGGCGGGGCGCTGGGGCTGAATATCATCCGCCAGTACCGTGATGAGAATGGCGGGCTGATTGCGGTGTCGGAAACGGTCTATCCAGCGGACCGTTTCACCCTGACCATGCAGATGAAGCGCGACAAGCTCTGACCCATACGACATTGACCTTGCATCTGGTAAAACTTTGGCTAATATGATCCGGGTAAAACATATATCACCCGGGTAATAAATATGCCTACGCACACGCTTCCTGCTTGCACTGCCTTTGTCCGCCACCAGCGTGTGGCGGCAGGTTCCTATGCCGACGTCGCCACGATGCTCGCCAGGCTTGACCAGCCCACGGGCAGCTTCCTGGTCTTCGACGATGCCACCGGTAACCAGGTCGATTTTCCCTGGCCTGCGGGCTATGCGCCCGAACCGCCTGCCCAGGTCGACGTGACTGACGAACCTCCCGCTCCCCCCTCGGTCGGGCGCCCGAAGCTGGGGGTGGTCGCGCGGGAAGTCACGCTGTTGCCGCGTCATTGGGAATGGCTGGGCCAGCAACGCGGCGGTGCTTCGGCGGCGTTGCGGCGGCTGGTGGATGAAGCGCGCACTGCCCATGCTTCCCGTGACCGGATACGCCAGGCCAAGGAAGCCGGCTATCGGTTCATGAGTGCCGTCGGCGGTGACCTGCCCGGTTTTGAAGACGCCTCGCGCGCGTTATTTGCCTTTGATGCGGCGGACTTTTCCCGCAAGATCGCGCACTGGCCGGTAGACGTGCAGACCTACCTGGCCTGGCTGTCGCGCGACGCGTTCCCTGTCTGATAACAACTCCTGGATCCGAACCCTCATGGACGTCACCCAGCAACGGCCGTTGTGGCAGATCTACCTGATCTTTCTGGCACCGATGGTGCTGTCCAACTTCTTGCAAAGTTTTTCCGGCACCCTCAACGGCATCTATGTCGGGCAGATGCTCGGCACCCAGGCGCTGGCGGCGGTGTCGGGGATGTTTCCCATCGTGTTCTTTTTTATCGCCCTTGTGATCGGCCTGGGGGCGGGCGCCTCGGTATTGATCGGCCAGGCCTGGGGCGCGCAGGAAACCGCGCTGGTCAAGATGATCACCGGCGCCACCCTGACATTGGGGGCGTTGGTGGGGGTGATCGCTGCGGTGCTCGGCAGCCTGTTTGCGCGCCCGGCGTTGCAGGCGCTCGGCACGCCGGTGGATGTGCTCGACGATGCGGTGGGCTATGCGCAGATGATGATGTTGATCATGCCGCTGCTACTGGTCTTTATCCTCTATACCCAATTGTTGCGGGGCGTCAGCGACACGATCTCGCCGTTGCTCGCGCTGATGGTCTCGACCCTGGCCGGCCTGCTGCTGACACCGGCGCTGATCCGCGGCTGGATCGGCCTGCCGTCCTTGGGTATCCAGAGCGCGGTCTACGCCGGGTTGGTGGGTAACGCGGCTGCGATGCTGTTTCTGATCCTGCGCCTGCGCCACAAGCATCATGTGATGGCCCCGGATCGCGAGCTGCTGGCGGCCCTGCGCCTGGATCGGGTGATTCTTGGCAAGGTCCTGCGCATCGGCTTGCCCACGGGCTTGCAGATGGTGGTGTTGTCGCTGTCGGAGCTGGTTATCCTCGCCCTGGTCAACGGTCATGGTTCCCAGGCTACTGCGGCCTATGGCGCGGTCACGCAGATCGTCAACTATGTGCAATTCCCGGCGCTGTCGATTGCCATCACCGCATCGATCCTCGGCGCCCAGGCGATTGGTGCCGGGCGCCTGGAGCGCATCGGGCCGATCCTGCGCACCGGGCTGCTGATCAACACCTGCCTCACCGGTGGGCTGATCGTGCTGGGCTACCTGTTGTCCCACTGGCTGCTCGGTTTGTTCATCACCGACGACGCGGCGCGGGTCAGGGCCGAGCACCTGCTGCACATTATGTTGTGGAGCATCCTGGTGTTTGGTTTCCAGGCGGTGGTGGGTGGGATCATGCGCGCCAGCGGCGTGGTGTTGATGCCGGTGGCGATCTCGATCTTCTGCGTGCTCTGCGTGGAACTGCCGATGGCGTACCTGCTCAACGCCCACTTCGGCCTGGAAGGGGTGTGGATGGCGTTCCCGGTGACCTACCTGGCCATGCTGGCGTTGCAGACTGCGTATTACCGGCTGGTGTGGCGACACAAGCAGATCAAGCGGTTGGTGTGAGGCTCAGGCCGCGCAGCAACAGTTCCAGGCTTTGCAAGCCTTGTTCCAGCCGTTCGTCCGAGTGTTGGTCCCTGGCGATCCACAGGGCAGTGTTGACCAGGCCTCCATTGATCAACTGCGCCAGTGCATCGCTCGGGGCCGGGCGGATAACACCGGTTTGCATCAACGCCTCCAGGCGTTCGCGCAGCGATTCGACACAGTGTTGCTGAGAGCCGGTGTCGCCCAGAACGGCTGGCGCGTCCTGCAACACAATGCGCTGGATCTCACTGTCTTGAGCCATGCGCAAGTAGGTGCGGCAACGTTCGCAAAAACCGACCCAGGGGTCGGTGGCCTCAGCGGTTATGCGCTGCAGGCGAGCATCCATCTCACTGTCGAGCTGGGCCACCACGGCCGCCAACAAGCCCTTCTTGTCACCAAAGTGGTGGTACAACGCCCCCCGGGTCAGACCGGCGCGGGCGGTGAAATCGTCCATTGAGGTATTGGCGTACCCTTGGGCTGCGAAGGCTTCGCGGGCGCTGGCGATCAGCCTGGCGCGGGTGTCTTCGATCATTTCAGCACGGGCTCGGCTCATGGGTAGGGCTCGCAATGGGCAAGTGATAGATTGACATACGCTGCGTATGTTACGCATGATTTGTCACATACGCACCGTATGTATTTTGCCTCGAACAGTGCAGATAGCAAGTTCCGGGGCTTTCAGAAAGAGGTCACGCAGGATGGCAAACCCTTACGCCGAATTGTTCCAGGTCCCTGGCGCCCGGGCTTTTGTACTGGCGGGAATGCTGGCGCGCATGCCGGTCTCGATGACGGGGATCGGCTTGATCACCATGCTCTCGCAGGTGCACGGCGGTTACGGACTGGCGGGCTCGGTGGCGGCGGTATTTGCCCTGGCCACGGCGTTTTGCGCGCCGCAGGTATCCAGGCTGGTGGACCGCTACAGCCAAGGGCGGGTGTTGCCGATTGCCGCATTGGTCGGTGGTGGGGCGTTGTTGATGTTGTTGCTGTGCACTCGCTTGCAGGCACCGAACTGGACGCTGTTCCTGTTCGCCGCCTTGGCCGGTTGCATGCCCAACATGTCGGCCATGGTGCGCGCGCGCTGGACCGAGTTGTACCGGGGCCAGCCCAAGTTACAGACCGCATTTGCCCTGGAGTCGGTGCTGGATGAGGTGTGCTTCATCATCGGCCCGCCGATCTCGGTGGGTTTGTGCGTGGTGCTGTTCCCGGAAGCCGGGCCGCTGGTGGCCGCGTTGTTGCTGGCGGTGGGCGTCACCACCTTTGTGTTGCAGCGCGAGACCGAGCCACCGGTGCACGCGCATCACGGGCATCACGGTCGCTGGCTGATCGCCTCGCCCTCGGTGCTGATCCTGATGATCCTGCTGCTGGCCATGGGCGTGATCGTCGGCGTGGTGGATGTGGTCAGCGTCGCCTTTGCCCAGCATCAGGGCCAGCCGGCTGCTGCGAGTATCGTACTGTCGGTGTACGCCATCGGTTCGTGCCTGGCGGGGCTGGCGTTCGGCACCCTCAAGCTCAAGGCGCCGCTGCCCCGGCAGTTTCTGTTGTGCGGCATCGCTACGGCGTTGACCACCTTGCCTTTGCTGCTGGTGACCAACATCGCAGGGCTGGCGGTGGCGGTCTTTGTCTCCGGGCTGTTCTTTGCCCCCACCCTGATTGTGTCCATGGCCCTGGTGGAACAGGTCGTGCCCGCCAGCCGATTGACCGAGGGCATGACCTGGCTGATCACCGGCCTTAGCATCGGCGTGGCCATCGGCGCGGCCAGTTCCGGGTGGATGATCGATCACTTTGGCGCCACCAGCGGGTTCTGGGTGGCGCTGGCGGCGGGGGCGGTCGTGTTGGGGGCAGCGGTGTTGGGGTATCGGCGGCTGGGATGATCAGTTGATCGCAGGGCAAGCGTCTGCGCTGTGATGCTGCAGAAACTCGCTCAACGCTTGGCGGATCAGGTCATTGAGCGTCACCTTTTTACGGGTTGCCGCCAGCGCCGCCGCCAGGTGCAGATCATGGCCGACCCGGACATTGAAGGAGCCTTTGCAAGGTTTCTCTGGTGTCTGCCCCAAGGTCTGGCAGGTGGCGAGGTAATCATCCACCGCCTCACGAAAAGCCGTGTCCAGTTCGGCGACGGTTTTCCCTTCATAGCTCACCAGCGCCTTGATGAACAAAACCTTGCCGAACAGGCAGTTGTCTTCGAGGCTGGCTTCGATGGAGCCGATGTAGCCGTTGTGTTTCAGTTGGTTGTTCACTGAATCAGCTCTCCTGATTTCAATTGTTCGATGATCTGGCGCCGAATGTAGTGTTTCAGTTCGTTGCCAGGGTGAGGCTTGTGCAAGGTGATCATTGCACTGGGGTCGCCGATGTCGAACTTGACGCGGCTTCCAGCCCCTTCAATCTGCGTGTAGCCCAGCCGTCGCAGCAGCGTGACGAGCTCGGGCCAGGTAAATGTCATTTGCTCGTTGAGCAGTTTGGTCAGCAGCTTTTCATTTTTGGACACGGCGTTCCCTGCGTGTAACTAAATGTAGTTGCAAAAAGTGGTGTTCGTCAATGCTAGCTGCTGTTCGGGTGGTCTTCCCGAGATTGATGTAACCCTTGATGACACTGTGCGCCGCGCCTCCCATCCCCCGCTAATTTTTCCCTCTCCGGTTCGTTTTATAGGGACGACGTGCCTTTGTGCTTCCTGCCTACTGCTCCGGACTCCAAGAAATGAATGCTGAAGACTCCTTGAAACTTGCTCGCCGGTTTATCGGGTTGCCCCTGGAAAAACGCCAATTGTTCCTGCAGGCCCTGCAGAAAGAAGACGTGGATTTTTCCCGGTTTCCCATTCCGGCGGGGGTGGAAGTGGAGGATCGCCAGGCGTTGTCCTACGCGCAGCAACGCATGTGGTTTCTTTGGCAGTTGGACCCGGCCAGCGGCGCCTATAACCTGCCGGGAGCGGTGCGGCTCAAGGGGGCGTTGAGCCTCGGCGCGTTGGAGCAGGCCTTTGCCAGCCTGGTCGCGCGCCACGAAACCCTGCGCACAGTGTTCCAGCGCCAGGCGGACGAGCGCCTGATGCAGGTGCCGGCAGACACGTCGTTGACCGTCGAGCACCTGGACCTGAGTCACCTGGCCGCCGCCGCGCGCGAACAGGCCGTCAACGAGGCCGCGACCCGTCAATCGCTGCTGCCGTTCGACCTGGAAAACGGTCCGCTGCTGCGCGTGCAATTGCTCAAGCTCGACGCGCAGGAACACGTGCTGCTGTTGACCCTGCACCACATCGTCTCCGATGGCTGGTCGATGAACGTGCTGATCGACGAGTTCATCCGCTGCTACGACGCCCACGAACGCAACGAAACCCCGCAACTGCCGGCCTTACCGATCCAGTACAGCGACTACGCGCTGTGGCAGCGCCGTTGGCTGGAAGCGGGGGAGCAGACGCGCCAACTGGATTACTGGCAAGCGCGCCTGGGTGATGAGCACCCGGTGCTGGAACTGCCCAGCGACCGCCCGCGCCCGGCCATGCCGAGCTACCAGGGCACGCGCCACAACTTCGTGATTGAACCTGGGCTGGCCATACAATTGCGTAGTTGCGCGCAAAAACACAACGTCACCCTGTTCATGCTGTTGCTCGGTGCTTTCAACGTGTTGCTGCATCGCTACACCGGGCAGGGCGATATCCGCGTCGGCGTGCCGATCGCCAACCGCAACCGCACTGAAGTCGAAGGGTTGATCGGCTTCTTCGTCAACACCCAGGTCTTGCGTACCGAGCTGACCGGGCAAACCCGCATCAATGAGCTGCTGCACAGCATCAAGGAGCACGCACTGGGCGCCCAGGCCCATCAGGAGTTGCCGTTCGAGCGCCTGGTGGAAGCCCTCAAGGTAGAACGCAGCCTGAGCCACACGCCGCTGTTCCAGGTGATGTACAACCACCAGCCGGTGGTGGCCGACATTACCAGCGTCAGCACCGCCTCCGGCCTGGAACTGGCATTGGTGGAGTGGCAAGGCCGCACCACCCAGTTCGACCTGACCCTCGACACCTATGAAAAATCCGGCACCCTGCATGCCGCGTTGACCTACGCCAACGACCTGTTCGACGCGCCAACCATCGAGCGCATGGCCGGGCATTGGCTCAGCCTGTTGCAGGCCATGGTGGTCGACGGTGAACAGCGCATCGGCGAGCTGCCGATGTTGGCTGCGGATGAGCAACAGGTGCTGGTCCACGGGTGGAACCAGACCGCCGAGGCGTACCCGACCGAGCGCGGTATTCATCACCTGATCGAAGACCAGGCGCAGGCCACGCCGGATGCGCCGGCGCTGGTGTTCGGTGCGACCACGCTGACCTACACCCAGCTCGACGCGCGTGCCAACCAACTGGCCCACGCCTTGCGCGAGCAGGGCGTCGGCCCTGACGCGCTGGTGGGGATCTGCGTCGAGCGCTCCATCGAGATGGTGGTCGGCCTGCTCGCGATTCTCAAGGCCGGCGGCGCCTATGTCCCGCTGGACCCTGAGTACCCTCGGGAACGCCTGGCCTACATGATCGAAGACAGCGGCATCCAGTTGTTGCTCAGCCAGCGCGCCCTGTTGCCACTGCTGCCGACCGAGGGCATCCAGGTGATTGCCCTGGACCAGCCCGCGAGCTGGCTCGACGGTTATAGCCGCCAGTCGCCAAGCGTTGACCTGCAGGCGCTTAACCTGGCCTACGTAATCTACACCTCAGGCTCCACCGGCAAGCCCAAGGGCGCCGGCAACAGCCACCGTGCGCTGGTCAATCGCCTGTGCTGGATGCAACAGGCCTACGGTCTGGACGCCAGCGATGCGGTGCTGCAGAAAACCCCATTCAGTTTCGACGTCTCGGTGTGGGAGTTCTTCTGGCCACTGATGACCGGCGCCCGCCTGGTTGTCGCTGCGCCCGGCGAACACCGCGAACCGGCGCGTTTGATCGAGACCATCGGGCAGCACCGCATCACCACCTTGCACTTCGTGCCGTCGATGCTCCAGGCGTTTATCCATGAGCCGGGCGTGCAAGCCTGCAACGGCCTGCGACGCATCGTCTGCAGCGGTGAAGCCTTGCCGCAGGATGCGCAGTTGCAGGTGTTCGCCAAGTTGCCACAGGCCGGTCTGTTCAACCTCTACGGCCCGACCGAAGCCGCTATCGACGTGACCCACTGGACCTGCGTCGACGAAGGCGCCGACAGCGTGCCCATCGGTCGACCCATCGCCAACCTCGCTACGTACGTGCTCGATGCCCAGCTCAACCCGGTGCCTGCGGGCGTCAGCGGCGAGCTGTACCTGGGCGGCGCCGGCCTGGCACGCAGTTACCACCGGCGCCCGGCCCTGACTGCCGAACGTTTTGTGCCGAGCCCGTTCGGTGACGGTGCGCGCCTGTACCGCACCGGCGACCGCGTGCGCCAGCGTGCCAATGGGGTGATCGAATACCTCGGTCGCCTCGACCATCAGGTCAAGCTGCGCGGCCTGCGTATCGAGCTGGGCGAAATCGAGACGCGCCTGATGCAACACCCCTCGGTACGTGAAGCGGTGGTGCTGGTGCAGGGCGGCAAGCAACTGGTGGCCTATCTGGTGCTGGAAGACCAGGCGCCGGCCGACCTCAAGGCCTGGCTGCTCGACAGCCTGCCGGAATACATGGTGCCGACCCATATGGTGCACCTGGCCAGGCTGCCGGTGACCGCCAACGGCAAGCTCGACCGCAAGGCCTTGCCGTTGCCGGATGCTGCGCGTCAGCAGGCGTATGTCGCCCCGGAAAGCGACCTGCAAAAAGCCCTGGCAGCGATCTGGAGCAATGTGCTCGGCGTGGAGCAAGTCGGTCTGGAAGACAACTTTTTCGAGCTGGGCGGTGATTCGATCATCTCCATCCAGGTAGTCAGCCGTGCGCGCCGGGTGGGCATTCGCCTGAGCCCGCGGGACCTGTTCCAGTACCAGAGCGTGCGCAGCCTGGCGCGGGTGGCGACCTTCGAGCAGGCGATCCTCATCGACCAGGGACCGGTCACCGGCGAGGTGCTCCTCACGCCAGTGCAACACAGCTTTTTCGAGCAGGCGATCCCGGCGCGCCAGCACTGGAACCAGTCGTTGCTGCTGACTCCGCGTGAGGCGCTGGAGCCCATGCGCCTTGAGGCCGCCTTGACCCGCTTGATCAACCACCACGATGCCCTGCGCCTGCGTTTTGTGCAGCAGGCGGATGGCTGGCGCCAGGCTCACGCCGAGCCGGTTGCAACCGTTTCGTTGTGGCAGTCCCAGGTCGCCGGCGAGGCTGAGTTGGCCGCACTGTGCGATGAGGCTCAACGCAGCCTCGATCTTGAACAGGGCCCGCTGCTGCGTGCGGTCCTGGTAATGATGGCCGACGGCACCCAACGCCTGTTGCTGGTGGTGCATCACCTGGCAGTGGACGGCGTATCGTGGCGCATCCTGCTCGAAGACCTGCAACAGGCCTACGGCAACGCCGCGTTGCCGGCCAAGACCAGCGCCTACCAACAGTGGGCGCAGCAGTTGCAGGCCCACGCGCAGACGCTGGACGCGCAACTGCCGTACTGGCAGGCACAGACCGCAAGCGCCGACCTGCCGTGCGACAACCCCCAGGGCGGCCTGCAAAACCGCCTGGGCAGCACTCTCGAAATTCGCCTCAGCGCCGGACACACCCGCCAACTGCTGCAAGACGCCCCGGCGGCCTACCGCACCCAGGTCAATGACCTGCTGCTGACCGCCTTGGCGCGCGTCATCAGCCGCTGGAGCGAACAGCCCGCCGCGCTGATCCAACTGGAGGGCCATGGTCGCGAAGACCTGTTCGACACGCTCGACCTGAGCCGCACCGTGGGTTGGTTTACCAGCCTGTTCCCGGTGCGCCTGCAGGCCGGGGGCGAGCTGTCGGCGGCGATCAAGTCGGTGAAGGAACAACTGCGTGCCGTGCCGCACAAAGGTATCGGCTATGGCCTGCTGCGGTACCTCGGCACGCCTGGCGCACGCGAGGCCTTGTCAAAACAGGCAGCGCCGCGCATCACCTTCAACTACCTGGGCCAGTTCGATCGCCAGTTCAGCGAGGCGGCGCTGTTCGGTCCGGCGACCCAGGGCAGCGGTCAGGCCCAGGACCCGCAAGCACCGCTGGCCAACTGGTTGACGGTGGAAGGCCAGGTGTACGGCGGCGAGCTGGCCCTGCGGTGGGGGTTCAGTCGTGAGATGTTCGAGGTGGCGACCGTCCAACGCCTGGCGGATGACTATGCCGCTGAACTCCAGGCCCTGATCGAACATTGCTGCGCCACGCCGGCGGGGCAGGTCACGCCTTCGGACTTCCCCCTTGCGCGCCTGACCCAGCAGCAGCTGGACGCCTTGCCCATCGCCGGGCCGGCGATTGCCGACCTCTACCCGTTGTCGCCGATGCAGCAGGGTATGTTGTTCCATACCCTGTATGCGCCCGAGGCTGAGGCATATATCAACCAGTTGCGCCTGGACATCGAAGGTCTGGATTTGCTGGCATTCGGCCGTGCCTGGCAGGCAGCGCTGGACCGTCATGACATCTTGCGCAGCAGCTTCCACTGGCTGGGCCTGGACAGTGCCCATCAAGTGATCCAGCGCCAGGTGGATGTGCAGTTACAGGTGATCGAAGACGTTGCCGCCAATGTTGATGCGCTCGCCGCTGCCGAACGCGAGAAGGGGTTTGCGTTGAATGCGGCGCCGCTGTTCCGCCTGATGCTGGTGCGCGGTGCCGGCCGTGCCTGGCACCTGATCTTCACCAGCCACCACATCCTTATGGACGGCTGGAGTAACGCCCAGTTGCTCGGCGAGGTCATCGCTCATTACGCCGGGCACAGCGTGCCGGCGCCGCTGGGGCAGTTCCGCGATTACCTGGGCTGGCTGCAACACCAGGCCTCGGGCGAGGCGTTCTGGAAAGCCAGCCTGGCACCGTTGCAAGCACCGACTTTGCTCGCGCAAGCGTTGCGTGTGCCGACCGAAGGCAAGGGCATGGCTGACCATCAGGTGGTGCTGGGTGACGACTTCACGTGTGCCCTGAGTGAGTTTGCCCGCCGCCATAAAGTCACCCTCAACACCGTGCTCCAAGGCGCATGGAGCGTGTTGCTGCAACGCTATACCGGGCAGGACTGCGTGGCCTTCGGTGCCACCGTCGCAGGACGCTCGGCACCCTTGCCGGGGATCGAACAGCAGTTGGGCCTGTTCATCAACACGCTGCCGATCATCAATGCGGCGTCGCCGGCCCAACCGGTGGCCGACTGGCTGAGTGAGCTGCAAGCCCTCAACCTGAGCCTGCGCGACCATGAACATGTACCGCTCTATGACATCCAGGGATGGGCAGGACAGCAGGGCAGCGCGCTGTTCGATACCTTGCTGGTGTTCGAAAACTTCCCGGTGGCCGAGGCCTTGAAGCAGGGCGCACCTGCCGGCCTGACGTTCGGCCGCCTGCATAATCATGAGCAGACCCATTACCCACTGACCCTGGGCATTGAGCTGGGCAGTTGCCTGCGCCTGGAGTTTGGTTATGACCAGGCGTGCTTCAGTGCTCGGCAGGTCGCTCAATTAAGCCGCAACCTGCACAACCTGCTGGTGCAGATGCTCGCGGATGCCCAGGCGCCCATTGGCAACCTGCTTCTGCTCGACCCAGTCGCACGGCGCGACATGCTTGCCCTCAGCCAGTCGCCCAGCCCGGCCCAGTGTCACCTGCGCGTGCACGAACGCATTGCCGCCCAGGCCAGCGCCACACCCGACGCGATGGCCGTGCAGGCGGGCGACGCACGCCTGAGCTACGCCCAGCTCAATGCTCGCGCCAACCGGCTTGCCCATCGCCTGCTGGAACTGGGCGTTGGCCCAGGCCAGCGCGTCGGCCTGGCGGCACGACGTGGCCCGCAGTTGATCGTCAGCCTGCTGGCAGTGCTCAAAAGTGGCGCCGCCTATGTGCCGCTGGACCCGAACTACCCCGCCGAACGCCTGGCCTACATGCTGACAGACAGCCGGCTCGACCTGCTGCTCAGCGAAACCGGGCTGTTGGCCGACCTGCCGTTGCCTCAAGGGCTGGCGCGCGAGAGTTTCACCGCGTCCGGCGAAGAACTGGCAGGCTACCCGTCGACCAATCCAACCAACCATGCCGCCGCTGCCGACCTGGCCTATGTGATCTACACCTCGGGCTCCACCGGGCTGCCCAAGGGCGTGGCCATCGACCATGCCGCCCTCGGCCAGTTCTGCGACAGCGCCGAGGTCTACAGCGGCTTGAGCGCGGCAGACCGGGTGCTGCAATTTGCCACGTTCAGCTTCGATGGCTTTGTCGAGCAATGCTACCCGCCGCTGTGTGTGGGCGCAGCGTTGGTCATGCGCGGCGATGAGCTATGGGATGCCGGGCAATTGGCGCGGGAAATCGTCGAGCAGGGCGTGACCCTGGCGGATCTGCCGGCCGCCTACTGGTATTTGCTCGCCAAGGAATGTGCCGTCGACCAGCGCACCCTGGGCAACCTGCGTCAGGTGCATGTCGGCGGCGAGGCGATGTCGGTGGAAGGGCTGCGCGCTTGGTACGCCGCCGGATTGGGTGACGTGCGTTTGGTCAACACCTACGGGCCAACTGAAGCGACAGTGGTGTCCAGCGTGCACACCTGCCAGTTGGCGGACGCCAGTGATGCGTTTGGCGTGCCGATCGGCCGGGCCATCGACGGTCGCTCCTTGTATGTGCTGGACAGTGGTTTCGAATTGCTTGCCACCGAGGGTGTGGGCGAGTTGTGCATCGGCGCCGAACATGGTCTGGCTCAACGCTATTTTGACCGTCCGGCGCTGACCGCCGAGCGCTTCCTGCCGGACCCGTTCTCCGCCGTGCCCGGCGTGCGGCTCTACCGCAGTGGCGACCTGGCGCGCTATAACCAGACAGGTGCGTTGGAGTATGTCGGGCGCATCGATCATCAAGTGAAGATCCGCGGGTTCCGCGTGGAAATGGGTGAGATCGAAGCCAGCCTGCAAGCTTTGCCGCAGCTGCGTGAAGCGGCCGTCATCGCGCAATCGAGCCCGACGGGCACGCAATTGGTGGCGTATGTAGTCGCCGCCAACGGGCAAAGCGTGGACTCCCTGGCATTGGCGGCCACGCTACGCCAGTCCCTGCCGGATTACATGGTGCCGGGGCACTGGGTCGTCCTCGACGCCTTGCCGTTGAACAACAATGGCAAGCTTGACCGTCGCGCACTGCCGGTACCGGACTTGAATCACGCACGCCAGGCCTACCTGGCGCCGCAAACCCCGCTGCAAACGCGCTTGGCCGCCATCTGGCAAGCGGTGTTGCAGGTCGAGCAAGTGGGGCTCAATGACCACTTCTTCGAACGTGGCGGCCACTCGTTGCTGGCGACCCAGGTGATCTCCCGGGTGCGCCATGACCTGCAACTGGAAGTACCGCTGAGGGCATTGTTCGAACAACCGACATTGGAGGCCTTTGCAGGCGTTTGCGCAGGGTTGCAGGCGAGCACTGCGCTACCGCTGGTGGCAGTGACGCGCGACCAGCCGCTGGCACTGTCGTTCGCCCAGGAACGCCAATGGTTCCTCTGGCAACTGGACCCGGCCAGCGCGGCCTACCATGTGCCGAGCGCGCTGCGCCTCAAGGGTCCGTTGGACAAGGCGGCGTTGCAGCGCGCCTTTGATGCGTTGGTCGCCCGTCACGAAAGCCTGCGCACCCACATGCTCCAGGACGCCGAACGCACTGTGCAGGTGATAGTCCCTCACGCCCGCGTCCAGTTGGTGTTGGCCGATAGCGACGAAGCGACGCTTAAAGGTCACGTCGAAACCTGCATTGCTCAACCATTCGACTTGCGTCAGGGCCCATTGATGCGGGTCAGCCTGCTGCGCCTGGCTGAGGATGAGCATGTGCTGGTGATCGTGCAGCACCACATCATTTCCGATGGCTGGTCGATGCAAGTCATGGTCGACGAATTGGTGCAGCTTTACGCCGCCAATAGCCAGGGTCAGTTCCTGCAATTACCGGACATGCCGATCCAGTATGCCGATTATGCCCAGTGGCAGCGGGCGTGGATGGCGGCAGGGGAGAAGGCCCGTCAACTCGACTACTGGCGTGAAGTGCTGGGTGGTGAGCAACCGGTACTGGAGTTGCCATTTGACCATCAGCGCCCGGCAGTGCCGACCCATCGTGGCGCGCGCCTGAATATTGCGCTGCCGTCCCCGCTCATCGACAGCCTCAAGGCCGTGGCCAAGCGCGAAGGTGTGACATTGTTCATGCTGCTGCTGGCGTCGTACCAGGCGTTGTTGCATCGCTATAGCGGTCAGCAGGACATCCGTGTGGGCGTGCCGATAGCCAACCGCAACCGCGTTGAGACCGAGCGACTCATCGGCTTTTTCGTCAATACCCAGGTGCTCAAGGCCGAGATCGACGGGCAGACCACCGTCAGCCAACTCCTGGTCCAGGTCAAACAGCGCGCGCTGGAGGCCCAGGCCCATCAAGACCTGCCGTTCGAGCAACTGGTGGAGGCCCTGCAACCTGAGCGCAGCCTGAGCTTGAGCCCGTTGTTCCAGGTTGCGTTCAACCACCACATCAGCCTGTCCGGCCAGCATTTGCAGCGCCTGGCACAGCTGGACATGAACCCGGTGAGCTGGGATGAAACGTCCGCGCATTTCGACCTCGTCCTGGACATCGAGGAGTCCCAGAACCTATTGGGCGCATCGTTCAGTTATGCCACCGACCTGTTCGAAGCCTCGACCATCGAACGCATGGCCGGCCACTGGCAGAACCTGTTGCAGGCGATGGTTGCCGATCAACAGCAGCCCATCAGCCAACTCAACTTGCTGGGCGAGGATGAACAACAACACATCCTGCGGCTGTGGAACCAGGCCGATGCCGGCTTCTCGGCCGGGCGCCTGGTTCACCAGTTGGTGGCCGACCGTGCCCGGGAAAACCCGGATGCAGTCGCCGTTAAATTCGACGCGCAAACCCTGACCTACGGTGAACTGGACCGCCAGGCCAACCGCCTGGCCCATGCGCTGATCGCCCGTGGTATCGGCCCGGAAGTGCGGGTGGCGATTGCCATGCCGCGCAGTGCCGAAAGCATGGTGGCGTTTCTTGCGGTGATGAAGGCCGGTGGCGTGTATGTGCCGCTGGATATCGAATACCCGCGTGATCGCCTGCTGTACATGATGCAGGACAGCCGTGCCCAGTTGTTGTTGACTCACACCCGTGCCTTGCAGCAACTGCCGATTCCAGATGGCCTGGACAGCCTGGCGATTGATCGCACCGAGGAGTGGGCAGGGTTCAGCGACACTGACCCTCAAGTGAAGCTGGACGGCGACAACCTCGCGTACGTGATCTACACCTCCGGCTCCACCGGCCTGCCCAAGGGCGTGGCGGTGTCCCACGGTCCGTTGGTGGCGCATATCATCGCCACCGGCGAGCGTTATGAAACCTCGCCCGCCGATTGCGAACTGCACTTCATGTCGTTCGCCTTCGACGGCTCCCACGAAGGCTGGATGCACCCGCTGATCAACGGCGCCAGTGTGTTGATCCGCGATGACAGCCTGTGGCTGCCGGAATACACCTACCAGCAAATGCACCGCCACAACGTGACCATGGCGGTGTTCCCGCCGGTGTACCTGCAACAGTTGGCCGAGCATGCAGAGCGTGACGGCAACCCGCCCAAGGTTCGTGTGTACTGCTTCGGTGGCGATGCCGTGGCCCAAGCCAGTTACGACCTGGCCTGGCACGCACTGAAGCCGACCTATCTGTTCAACGGCTACGGCCCGACCGAAACCGTGGTCACCCCATTGCTGTGGAAAGCACGCAAGGGCGATCCATGCGGCGCGGTCTACGCCCCCATCGGCACACTGTTGGGCAACCGCAGCGGCTACGTGCTGGATGCGCAACTCAACCTGCAACCCATCGGCGTAGCCGGCGAGTTGTACCTGGGCGGGGAGGGTGTGGCGCGGGGTTACCTGGAGCGCCCGGCACTGACTGCCGAACGCTTCGTGCCGGACCCATTCGGCAAGCCGGGCAGCCGCGTGTATCGCAGCGGCGACCTGACCCGTGGCCGCCCGGATGGCGTGGTGGATTACCTGGGGCGTGTCGACCATCAGGTGAAGATCCGTGGTTTCCGTATCGAGCTGGGCGAAATCGAAGCGCGTCTGCGCGAACAGGACAACGTCGGTGAAACCGTTGTGGTCGCCCAGGAAGGTCCGACCGGCAAGCAGTTGGTGGCTTACGTAGTGCCCGCAGACGGCAGCCTGATCAACGAAACCGAGTTGCGCGACACCCTGCGCCGCGCCCTGAAAACCCGCCTGCCGGACTACATGGTGCCGACGCATTTCATGTTCCTGGCACAGATGCCGCTGACGCCCAACGGCAAGCTTGATCGCAAAGGGCTGCCGCAGCCGGACGCGAGCCAGATGCAACAGACTTATGTGGCACCGCGCAGTGAGCTGGAACAACAGATCGCCGCAATCTGGGCCGACGTGCTGCGTCTGCCGCAAGTGGGCCTGAACGACAACTTCTTTGAAGTGGGCGGCCATTCCCTGCTGGCAATCCAGATCACCTCGCGGGTCCAGGCCGAACTGGGCCTGGAAGTGCCGCTGGTGGAAGTGTTCCAGACCGAAACGCTGCGTGCCTATGTGCAGGCCGCCGCCACCTTCCGCGCCGGTAGCGCGGAAGACTTTGATGATCTTCGTGACTTTTTGAGCGAACTAGAGGCGATTTGACCCATGCTTTCCAACCCAAATACCGATCTGGTTTCGCGCTTTCTTCGCCTGCCTCTGGAACAGCGCCAGCAGTTTTACCAGCGCTTGCAAAGCCGGGGCATGAGCTTCGCTCAACTGCCGATTGCTTCGATCCGCGAAGATGGCCAGCACCTGCCGCTGTCCTACGCCCAGGAACGCCAGTGGTTTCTCTGGCAGTTGGACCCGGACAGCGACGCCTACCACGTCCCCGGCGCCCTGCGCCTGAGCGGCCAACTGGACAAGGCTGCCCTGCAACGCAGTTTCGACACGCTGGTGGCGCGCCACGCAAGCCTGCGCACGCGCCTGCACCTGGACGGTGAGCAGCGTGCCCAGGAAGTGCTGGAGCATGGGGTGATCGAGATCGCCGAGCATGCCGTCGACGAAACACAGCTCAAGGCATGGGTCGAAGCCGAGATTGCCCGTCCGTTCGACCTGCAGCACGGCCCGTTGCTGCGGGTCAGCTTGCTCGCCGTGAATGAAGAGGAGCACGTGCTGGTGCTGGTGCAGCACCATATCGTCTCCGATGGCTGGTCGATGGGCGTGATGGTGCAGGAGTTGATGCAGCTCTATGCTGCCTACAGCCAGGGCCAGGATTGCGTGTTGGCGCCGTTGCCGATCCAGTACGCCGACTATGCACTGTGGCAGCGCAGTTGGATGGAAGCGGGGGAGAAGGCCCGGCAACTGGAATATTGGCGCGAATTGCTCAGCGGCACGCAACCGGTACTGGAATTGCCGCTCGACCAGCCGCGCCCGGCGCAACAGAGCTTCCGCGGGGCGCGCCGGGACATCACGCTGGAACCGGCACTGGTCGCCGGGTTGAAGGCGCTGGCCCAGCGTGAAGGCGTGACGATGTTCATGCTGCTGCTGGCCTCGTTCCAGGCCTTTTTGTTCCGCTACAGCGGCCAGTCGGATATTCGTGTCGGTGTGCCGATCGCCAACCGCAACCGCGTCGAGACCGAATCGCTGATCGGCTTCTTCGTCAACACCCAGGTGCTCAAGGCCGACCTGGATGGGCAGATGAGCTTTGCCCAATTGCTGCAACACACCAAGCGCCGCGCGCTGGAAGCCCAGGCGCACCAGGACTTGCCCTTCGAACAGTTGGTAGAAGCGCTGCAACCGGAACGCAGCCTGAGCCATAACCCGCTGTTCCAGGTGATGTTCAACCACCAGGCCCATTCATCTGCCGCAGCACAGCAGTTGCCGGGATTGCGCGTGGCCAACCTGGACTGGGACAGCCACAGTGCCCAGTTCGACCTGAGCCTGGATACCCAGGAGAGCGGCGACGGGATCTGGGCGTCCCTGACCTACGCCACTGACCTGTTCAGTGCCGCCACCGTAGCGCGTATGGCCGAGCACTGGCTGAGCCTGCTGCGTGCCGCCGTGGCAGACACCGCGTTGCCGTTGCAGGACCTGGCGACCCTCGACAGCCGGGAGCGCGAACAGATTCTCGTTGAGTGGAACGCCACCGAGCGCGACTACCCGCAAGGGCAGTGGGTGCATCAGTTGATCGAAGCCCAGGCGCTGGCGCAGCCGGAGGCGCCGGCGTTGCGCTTCAACGACATCACCCTGAGTTATGCCGAACTCAACCGCCGTGCCAACCGCCTGGCCCATCGCCTGATCGAAGCGGGGGTCGGCCCAGACGTGTTGGTGGGCTTGGCGCTAGAGCGTTCCATTGAAATGGTGGTGGGCCTGCTGGCGGTGCTCAAGGCCGGTGGCGCCTATGTGCCGCTGGACCCGGAATACCCGCGTGAGCGCCTGGCCTACATGCTGGACGACAGTGGCGTGAAGCTGCTGCTGACCCAGGCGCATTTGCGTGAACAGTTGCCGATTCCCCAAGGGCTGGAAACCCTGGTGCTGGGTGAGTCTGCCTGTGAGAACTATAGCGACACCAACCCAGGCATCACGCTGGACGGCGAAAACCTCGCCTACGTGATCTACACCTCGGGCTCCACCGGCCAACCCAAAGGGGCGGGTAACCGTCATTCGGCGTTGCTCAACCGCCTGCAATGGATGCAGGAAGCCTATGGGCTGGAGGTCAGCGATACCGTGCTGCAAAAGACGCCGTTCAGCTTCGACGTATCGGTGTGGGAGTTTTTCTGGCCGCTGATGACCGGCTCGCGCCTGGTGGTGGCAGCGCCGGGGGATCACCGAGATCCGGCCAGGCTGATCAACCTGATCAACCAGGAACAGGTCACCACGTTGCACTTTGTACCGTCGATGTTGCAGGCGTTTTTGCAGGACCCGAAGGTGTCGAGCTGCCAAAGCCTGCACCGCATCGTGTGCAGCGGCGAAGCCTTGCCGATAGATGCCCAGCAGCAAGTCTTCGCCAAGCTGCCACAAGCCGGGCTCTTTAACCTGTACGGCCCGACCGAAGCCGCCATCGACGTCACTCACTGGACTTGCGTGGATGAAGGCCGCGATGCCGTGCCGATTGGTCGCCCGATTGCCAACCTGGGTTGCTACATCCTCGACAGCAACTTCGAACCGGTGCCGGTGGGTGTGCTCGGCGAGTTGTACCTGGGCGGCATAGGCCTGGCGCGTGGTTACCACCGCCGTCCGGCACTCACCGCCGAACGTTTTGTCGCCCATCCCTTCATCAAAGGTGAACGCCTGTACCGCACCGGCGACCTGGCGCGCTACCGCGAAAATGGCGTGATCGAGTACGCCGGGCGCATCGACCACCAGGTCAAACTGCGCGGTCTGCGTATCGAATTGGGTGAAATCGAAGCGCGCCTGCTGGAACACGACCGGGTCCGCGAAACCGCCGTGCTGGCGGTGGACGGTAAATACCTGGTGGGCTACCTGGTGCTGCAACACGCCGGCGAAGACTGGCGCGATGTACTGGCCGCCCACTTGGGTCAGCACCTGCCGGACTACATGGTCCCGGCCCAATGGGTGCTGCTGGAACAGCTGCCGCTGAGCCCCAACGGCAAGCTGGACCGCAAGGCCCTGCCCAAGCCCGTCGCCGCCCAGCACTACGAAGCGCCGCAGAGTGCGCTGGAGCAGCAGATCGCTGCCATCTGGGCCGAGGTGCTCGGCGTCGAGCAAGTCGGCTTGAACGACAATTTCTTCGAGCGCGGCGGTGACTCGATCATTTCCATCCAAGTGGTCAGCCGCGCCCGTGCCGCCGGTATCCATTTCACCGCCAAGGCGCTGTTCCAGCACCAGACGGTGCGCAGCCTGGCTCGCGTGGCGCAATTGCAGACCGCGCAGCTGATCGACCAGGGCCCGGTGCAGGGCGCGACGCCGTTGCTGCCGTTCCAGCAACTGTTCTTCGAGATGGACTTGCCGGACCGCCATCACTGGAACCAGTCCTTGCTGCTGACGCCGCGCCAGCCGCTGCGTGCCGAGCCACTGGAGACGGCGTTGCAGGCACTCACCCAGCACCACGATGTGCTGCGCCTGAGCTTCACCCCGCAGGCCGAAGGCTGGACCGCACGCCACGACGCGCCAGCTGCCACGCTGCTTTGGCAGGCCAGCGTGCAGGACGCGGCCGAACTGCATGCCCTGTGCGAACGCGCCCAGCGCAGCCTCGACCTGCAACAAGGCCAGTTGCTGCGTGCGGTGCTTGCCGAGATGGCCGACGGTTCCCAGCGTCTATTGCTGGTCATGCACCATTTGGTGGTGGACGGTGTGTCCTGGCGCGTGTTCCTCGAAGACCTGCAACGCCTGTATCGGCAACAGCGCTTGCCGGCCAAGACTTCGTCGTTCAAAGCCTGGGTCGAGCGTTTGCAGGCCCATGCCCGCAGCGAAGCGGTCGAGCCGGAAAAAGTGTTTTGGCTACAACAGCTTCAGGGCGTGTCGACCGACTTGCCCTGTCGCGATCCCCAGGGCGCACGTCCCGGGCGCCTGGCCCAGACCGTGGTCAGCCAACTGGATGCTGAGCGCACCCGGCAACTGCTGCAACAGGCGCCCACGGCCTACCGCACCCAAATCAATGACCTGCTGCTGACGGCCCTGGCACGTGTCATTTGCCAGTGGACCGGGCAGGACTCCAGCCTTATCCAACTGGAAGGCCATGGCCGCGAAGACCTGTTCGACGACATCGACCTGACCCGCACCCTGGGCTGGTTCACCAGCCTGTTCCCGGTGCGCCTGACCCCGGCCGAATCCCTGGTCACCTCGATCAAGCAGATCAAGGAACAACTGCGCGCCGTACCGGACAAGGGGCTGGGCTTCGGTGCGCTGCGCTACCTGGGCGACGACGCCACGCGCCGGGCGTTCAGCCAGTTGCCGGTGCCACGCATTACCTTCAACTACCTGGGCCAGATCGACGGCAGTTTTGACCAGCCGGACGCTTTGTTCGTACCAGCGGCGGAAAGCGCCGGCGCCGAGCAGAGCCCCGAGGCACCGCTGGGTAACTGGTTGACCTTGAACGGCCAGGTGTACGGCGGCGAGCTGCACATGGGCTGGACCTTCAGCCCGCTGATGTTCGAGCCTGCGCAGATCGAAGCCTTGAGCCAGGCGTTTACCCGTGAACTGACCGCATTGGTCGAGCATTGCTGCACGCCTGGCAACCACGGCGTGACCGTCTCTGACTTCCCGTTGTCGCGCCTCACCCAGGCGCAGCTGGAATCCCTGCCGCTGGCCGCCGATGCCATCGAAGACCTCTACACCCTGTCGCCCATGCAGCAGGGCATGCTGTTCCACACGCTCTACGAGCAAGCAGCCGGCGACTACATCAACCAGATCCGCGTGACCGCCGAGGGCCTGGACGTGGCGCGGTTCCAGCAGGCCTGGGACGCCACGGTGCAAGCCCATGACGTGTTGCGCAGCGGCTTCTTCTGGGAAGGCCAGCTGGAATGGCCATGCCAGGTGGTGTACCGCGATGCCCGACTGCCGATTGAACACCTCGACTGGCGCGCCATGCCGGAGCGCGAACTGGAATTGCACAACCTGCAGCAAGCCCAGCGCCGCCAGGGCTTTGACCTGGCCAAGGCGCCGCTGGTGCGCCTGGTACTGGTGCGCACCGACGAGCAACGCCACGAGCTGATCTACACGAACCATCACATCCTGATGGACGGCTGGAGCAACTCGCGCCTGTTCGGCGAAGTGCTGCAACGCTACGCTGGCGTGGCGGTGCCGCCAGCGGCGGGGCGCTATCGCGACTACATCGGCTGGTTGCAGCAGCGTGATGCCGCTGCCACCGAAACCTTCTGGCGCGAACAGTTGGGCACGCTGCAAGCACCCACTCGCCTGGGCAACAGCCAGCCGCTGGCGGCAGACGGGCACGGCGAGCACCCACTGAGCCTGGATCGCGCTCAGACTGAACGTCTCGAGGCCTTTGCACGCCACAACAAAGTGACGCTCAACACGCTTATCCAGGCCGCATGGCTGATCCTGTTGCAGCGCCATAGCGGGCAGTCGGTGGTGGCCTTCGGCGCCACGGTGGCCGGGCGCCCGGCGGAGCTTGTGGGGGTGGAGCAGCAGATCGGGCTGTTCATCAATACCTTGCCAGTGATCAGCGCCGTAGATGACCAGCAGAGCGTGGCGGTCTGGTTGCAAGCGTTACAGGACCGCAACCTGGCCCTGCGCGAGCATGAACACACCGGGCTGTACGACATTCAGCGCTGGGCCGGGCAGGGCGGTGAAGCCCTGTTCGACAATATCCTGGTGTTCGAGAACTACCCGGTGTCCAAGGCCCTGGAACAAAGCGGTGGCAGCGGTATCCGTTTTGGCCTGCCGGAATCCCGCGAACAGACCAACTTCCCGCTGACGGTGCTGGTGGACGTCGGCGATACGTTGTCGGTGCAGTTCAGCTTTGCGCGTGCGCATTTCGATGCAAGCACGGTACACACCTATGGACGTCACCTGGTCAATCTGCTGCACGCCATGCTTGAGGGTGGCCAGCAACGTCTGGGCGACCTGGCGATGCTCGATACGGCTGAACGTCAGCAGGTGCTTCAGGATTGGAACGCCACGGCGCGGGACTACACGTTGCAGCAGGGCGTGCATCAGTTGATCGAAGAACAGGTGGCGCGCACGCCGCATGCCGCGGCGCTGGTGTTTGCCGGGCAGCGCTTGAGCTATATCGAACTGAACCGTCGCGCCAACCGCCTGGCCCATCGCCTGATGGAAGCCGGGGTAGGCCCGGACGTGCTGGTGGGCCTGGCCGTGGAGCGCTCCATTGAAATGGTGGTGGGCCTGCTGGCGGTGCTCAAGGCCGGTGGCGCCTATGTGCCGCTCGACCCGGAATACCCGCGTGAGCGCCTGGCCTACATGCTGGACGACAGTGGCGTGAAACTGCTGCTGACTCAGGCGCACTTGCGTGAACAGTTGCCGATCCCTCAGGGGCTGGAAACCCTGGTGCTGGGTGAGTCGACCTTTGAAGCCTACAGCGACGCCAACCCAGGCATCGCGCTGGATGGCGAAAACCTCGCCTACGTGATCTACACCTCGGGTTCCACCGGCCAACCCAAAGGCGCCGGTAACCGGCATTCAGCCCTGGCCAACCGTCTGCACTGGATGCAGGAAGCCTATGGGCTGGAGGTCAGCGACACGGTGCTGCAAAAGACCCCGTTCAGCTTCGACGTATCGGTGTGGGAGTTCTTCTGGCCGCTGATGACCGGCGCGCGCCTGGTGGTGGCAGCGCCGGGTGATCATCGGGATCCAGCCAAGTTGATCAGCCTGATCAATCAGCAACAGATCACCACGCTGCATTTTGTGCCGTCGATGTTGCAGGCGTTCCTTCAGGATCCTGATGTGTCCACCTGCCAAAGCCTGCAACGCATCGTTTGCAGCGGCGAGGCGCTGCCGGTGGATGCCCAGCAGCAAGTCTTCGCCAAGCTGCCGCAGGCCGGACTCTATAACCTGTACGGCCCGACCGAAGCGGCTATCGACGTGACCCACTGGACCTGCGCCGATGAAGGCCGCGATGCCGTGCCGATTGGACGCCCGATTGCCAACCTCGGATGCTACCTCCTCGACAGCAACTTCGAGCCGGTGCCGGTGGGTGTGTTGGGCGAGCTGTACCTGGGCGGCGTCGGTCTTGCGCGTGGTTACCACCGCCGCCCGGCGCTGACCGCCGAACGTTTTGTCGCTCATCCCTTCATCAAGGGCGAGCGCCTGTACCGCACCGGTGACCTGGCCCGTTATCGCCCTGACGGCGTGATCGAATACGCCGGGCGCATCGACCATCAGGTCAAACTGCGCGGCCTGCGCATCGAGCTGGGTGAAATCGAAGCGCGCCTGCTGGAACACGACTGGGTCCGCGAAACCGCCGTGCTGGCGGTGGAAGGTAAATACCTGGTGGGCTACCTGGTCCTGCAAGGCGCCGGCGATGACTGGCGCGATGTGCTGAGCGCCCATCTGGCGCAACAGTTGCCGGACTACATGGTCCCGGCCCAGTGGATGTTGCTGGAGCAGATGCCCTTGAGCCCCAACGGCAAGCTGGACCGCAAGGCCCTGCCGAAGGTCGACGCTCACCTGCAAGCCCGCGAATACCGGGCCCCGCACAGCGAACTGGAGCAACAGATCGCCGCGATCTGGGCCGAGGTGCTGGACGTTGAGCGGGTGGGGCTAAACGACAACTTCTTCGAACTGGGCGGGCATTCCCTGCTGGCGACCCAGGTGGTGGTGCGCCTGCGCGAGCAATTGCACGCCGAATTCGACGTCAAATCGATCTTCACCACCCCGACCCTGGCCGACTTCAGTGCCTATGTGGCGGCCCAACAGACAAATAATTCACCGGTGCAGGACGCATTGGCTAAATCCTTGGAGGCCCTCAAACGTCTATCAGCAGAAGATTTGGATAAATTGATTTCCTGAGGGGCGTGGCGTGCAAGCATTAATCGAGTCGGTAGGGTCACTTTCGGCGCAACAAAAGAAAGCGTTGGCGGTAATGCTCAAGCAGCAAGGCATCAACCTGTTTGAGATTGCCCCGGTTTTCAAGCGTCAGGACGGTGAGCCTCTTCGACTCTCTTATGCCCAGGAGCGGCAGTGGTTTCTGTGGCAACTGGAGCCGCAGAGCACCGCTTATCACGTGCCCAGGGCGCTACGCCTGAGCGGTCCCTTGGACGTGGCCGCATTGCAGCGCAGCTTTGATGCGCTGGTGATGCGCCATGAAAGCCTGCGCACGCATTTGCAGGAGGACGGCGACAGTGCCTTGCAGGTGATTGCCGAGCAGGCGCGGGTGCAGATCGCCGTGGTCGACGCCCGGGAGTCGCAGCTCAAGGACCTGGTGGAAGCGGAGATTGCCCAGCCGTTTGACTTGCAGCAAGGCCCGCTGTTGCGAGTCAAGCTGCTGCGCCTGGCGCCTGAGGAACATGTGCTGGTGCTGGTCCAGCATCACATCGTGTCTGATGGCTGGTCGATGCAGGTGATGGTCGACGAACTGGTCCAGCTCTACGCGGCCCATGTGCAGGGCCAGGACCTGCAATTGCCGGCCTTGCCGATTCAATACGCCGACTATGCGCTGTGGCAACGCAGCTGGATGGAGGCGGGGGAGCGCGAGCGCCAATTGGGTTACTGGACCGGCATGCTCGGGGGTGAGCAACCGGTACTGGAAATGCCGATGGACCGACCGCGACCGGCGGTGCAGAGCTACCGGGGTGCGCGGCTCGACCTGACGCTCGAAGCGTCGCTGGTGGCGGGCCTCAAGGGCCTGGCGCAGCGCGAAGGCGTGACGGTGTTCATGTTGCTGCTGGCGTCGTTCCAGGCCGTGTTGCATCGCTACAGCGGCCAGGGTGACATCCGCATCGGGGTGCCGGTGGCCAATCGTAACCGGGTGGAAACCGAGGGCCTGATCGGCTTTTTCGTCAATACGCAGATTCTCAAGGCCGATATCGACGGCCAAATGACTTTCCGCGAACTGCTGCAACAAACCCGCCAGCGCGCGGTAGAAGCCCAGGCGCACCAAGACTTGCCCTTCGAGCAACTGGTGGAAGCGCTGCAGCCGGAACGCAGCCTGAGCTACAACCCGTTGTTCCAGGTGATGTTCAATCACCAGACCGACACTCAGCGCAGCGGCGGCAGCGTCACTGGCCTGCACGTGCAGGGGCTGGAATGGGAAAGCAAGACCTCGCAGTTCGACCTCAACCTTGACACCCAGGAATCGGCCGAGGGCATCCAGGCGTCGTTGACTTACGCTACCGATCTGTTTGATGCGCCGGGGCTGGAGCGTTTCCTCGCGCATTGGCACCGTTTGTTGCAACAGGTAGTGCAGGATTGCAACGTCCGCGTCGGCGAACTGCCGTTGCTGGACGATGCGCAGTGGCAGCAACTGGTGCACACCTGGAACCACACACACCAGGCGTTCCCCCGGGATGTCGGGGTGCACCGCCTGCTGGAAGCCCAGGCACAGGCTCGTCCGGATGCGACAGCGCTGGTCTGCAATGGCCAGTCACTGAGCTACGCAGAACTGAACCTGCGCGCCAACCGCCTGGCCCATCGCCTGCGGGCGGCCGGTGTCGGGATGGATGTGCTGGTGGCCTTGGCGCTGGAGCGTTCGGTGGACATGGTGCTGGCGTTGCTGGCGACCCTCAAGGCGGGCGGCGCCTATGTGCCGCTCGACCCCCAGTTTCCGGCCGACCGGCTGGCGTTCATGCTCGAAGACAGCCGCGCACGTGTGCTGTTGACCGCCGGCGACCTGCACGAGCGCCTGCCGCTGGCAGCCGATCAACAGGTGCTGTTCGTCAGTGAAGAGGAGGACGCCCGTTACAGCAGTGACAACCCGCAGGTCGCGCTGACCGATGAGCACCTGGCGTATGTGATCTACACCTCCGGTTCCACCGGCAAGCCCAAGGGTGTGATGGTGCGCCATGGCGCCCTGAGCAGCTTTACCCAGGGCATGGCCGACACGTTGAGCATCGACGCCAAGGCGCGGTTGCTGTCGTTGACCACCTTCTCCTTCGATATTTTCGCCCTTGAACTGTATGTCCCCCTGGCGGTGGGCGGCACGGTCGTGGTGGCGGACAAGCCTGTTACCCAGGACCCCGAAGCCATCCTGAGCCTGCTGCATGAACAGGCGATCACGGTCGTGCAAGCCACGCCCTCGACTTGGCGCATGCTGCTCGACAGCGAGCGCCGCGCCGTGCTGCACGGGATCAAGTGCCTGTGCGGCGGCGAAGCGCTGCCGGCCGACCTGGCCGAGCGCATGCTGGCCCAGCAGGGCACGGTGTGGAACCTGTACGGCCCGACGGAAACCACCATCTGGTCGGCGGCCCACCCACTGGCTGAACCGTTGCCGTTTGTCGGTCGCCCAATTGCCAACACATCGCTGTTTATCCTCAATGCCGAACTCGCTCCGACCCCGGTCGGCGTCAGCGGCGAACTGCTGATCGGCGGTGTCGGCCTGGCCCGGGGTTATCACGGTCGGGCGGCGCTCACCGCCGAGCGCTTCGTACCCAACCCCTTTGTACGCAACGGTGAGCGGCTGTACCGCACCGGCGACCTGGCGCGTTATCGCGTGGATGGCGTGGTCGAGTACATCGGCCGCGTCGACCATCAGGTCAAGGTGCGCGGGTTCCGTATCGAGTTGGGGGAAATTGAGGCGTGCCTGCGTGAGCAGAGCGCTGTCCGTGAAGCGGTGGTGGTGGCCGAGAATGACCAGCTCCTGGCGTATCTGGTGACGCACGCCGTGGCATCGGAAACCGACCAGGGCACCCTGCGCGAGACGTTCAAGACCGCGCTGCGCGCGGTGTTGCCGGACTATATGGTGCCGGCGTATATGCTGTTCCTGGCGCGCCTGCCGTTGACGCCCAACGGCAAGCTGGACCGCAAGGCGCTGCCGAAGCCGGACGCCAGCCTGCTGCAAAAACGCTATGTGGCACCGGTCGGCGAGAAGGCGCAACAAGTGGCCGCGATCTGGGCCGAAGTGTTGGGGGTGCCACAGGTTGGCCTTGAAGATCATTTCTTCGAGCTGGGCGGTCACTCCTTGCTGGCGACACGTGTCGTGTCGCGGGTACGCCAGGCATTGGCGATCGACGTAGCGCTCAAGAGCCTGTTTGAACAACCGGTGTTGGGGGCGTTTGTACAGGCGCTGGGTGAAAAGGGCGCCGATGTTGCGCACATTAGCTTGGCTGACCGCGAACAACCCTTGCTGCTTTCCTATGCTCAAGAGCGCCAGTGGTTCCTCTGGCAGCTTGAGCCGGACAGTGCGGCTTATCACATTCCGGCCGCGTTGCGCCTGGTGGGTGCGCTAGATCGCAACGCCCTGCAAAGGGCCTTCGATACTCTGGTGCAGCGCCATGAAACGCTGCGTACGGTGTTTTTTGCCGACACGCACCAGACTGTCCAGCGTGTGATCGAGCAAGCCGCGCCGGTCATCGACTATCAAGTGCTTGGCTCGACTGAGCCGGCCCGGTTGCAGGCGATGGTAGAAGACGAAATCGCCAGGCCATTCGACCTGCAGTCCGGGCCATTGCTGCGCATCAAGCTGCTGCAACTGAGCGAACGCGAGCATGTGTTGGTCATGGTGCAGCACCATATCGTCTCGGATGCGTGGTCGATGCAAGTGATGGTCGATGAGCTAGTGAGCTTGTATGCCGGCTACAGCCAGGGCCTTGAGCCCGCCCTTGCACCGTTGCCGATTCAGTACGCCGACTATGCCCAATGGCAGCGTGGCTGGATGGAGGCGGGTGAAAAGGAGCGCCAGCTGGCTTACTGGCGCGACCGTCTGGGTGATGTGCAGCCTGTGCTGGAGCTGCCGCTGGATCGTCCGCGCCCGGCCATGCAGAGCTATCAAGGCGCACGCCTGGACTTGATGCTGCAACCTTCGGTGGTCGAGAGCTTGCGCGCCTTGGCGCAGCGCGAAGGTGTGACCATGTTCATGGTTTTGCTCGCGTCCTTCCAGGCACTGTTGTACCGCTACACCGGCCAGTCGGATATCCGCGTTGGCGTGCCGATCGCCAACCGCAACCGTCTGGAAACCGAGCAGTTGATCGGCTTTTTCGTCAATACCCAGGTGCTCAAGGCCGAGATTGACGGGCATATGACCTTTGCCCAACTGCTGCAACAGGTCAAGGAACAGGCACTAGGCGCGCAGGCCCACCAGGATCTGCCCTTCGAGCAGTTGGTCGAGGCCCTGCAACCTGAGCGCAGCCTGAGCCATAACCCATTGTTCCAGGTGATGTTCAACCACCAGTCGGCTGCGCAAGCTCATCGCGATGGCCAGCAACTGCCTGGCCTGCGTGTGGAAGGGTTGACGTGGGACAGTCACACGGCGCATTTCGACCTGAGCCTGGACACCGAAGAGTCTGGTGAAGGGCTGCTGGCTTCGCTGACTTACGCCACCGCACTGTTCGACGCGAGCACCCTGCAGCGCTTCGCCGCCCATTGGCAGAACTTGCTCAAGCGTGTGGCGGGCAATGCCCAGCAATATGTCGCCGACTTGCCGATCCTGGGCAGCGATGAACAAGCGCAGATGCTGTACGCGTGGAACCCGCCGCAACCGTCGCGTGCCGCCCACGGCAGCGTGCTGCAGAAGTTCGAACAACAGGTGGCCAGCCAGCCCCAGGCCATCGCCTTGATCATGGATCAGCGGCGCATGACCTATGCCGACCTCAACCTGCGCGCCAACCGCCTGGCCCATGCACTGATCGAGCAGGGCGTGGGCGCCGACAGTTTGGTGGGCGTGGCCGTGGACCGTTCGCTGGAGATGATCGTTGCGCTGCTGGCGGTGCTCAAGGCCGGTGGCGCCTATGTCCCGTTGGACCCGCAGTACCCCCAGGACCGCTTGCAATGCATGATCGAAGACAGCGGCCTGCAACTGTTGCTGACCCAGCAGCCGCTGCTGGAACGCTTGCCGATCAGCCCGGGCCTGGCGTTGATTTGCCTGGAAGAGGGTGCGGATTGGCTGGCTGAGTACCCGGGCAGCAATCCCGAGGTACGGGCGTTCCCTGCGAACCTGGCTTACCTGATGTTCACCTCCGGCTCCACCGGGCGGCCCAAGGGCGTCGGTATCGATCAGGCCTCACTGGCACGGCATGTCGAGGTGTTTATCGAGCTGTTCGAACTGACTGCGGCTGACCGTGTGTTGCAGTTCGGTACGTTCAACTTCGACGGGTTTGTCGAACAGCTGTATCCGGCGCTGTGCTGCGGTGCTGCCGTGGTGGTGCGCGGCGGTGAGTTGTGGGACAGCGACACCTTCTATGCGCAACTCATCGAACATGACATTTCGGTGGTTGACCTGACCACCGCCTATTGGCACTTGATCGCCCGTGACTTTGCCGAGCGCGGTGTGCGTGATTACGGCCGCCTGCGCCAGGTGCATGCCGGTGGTGAGGCGATGCCACCGGAAGGGCTGGCCTCCTGGCGTGATGCCGGGCTGGGCCACGTGCGCCTGCTCAACACCTATGGCCCCACCGAAGCGACCGTCACGGTAACCGCTCAGGATTGCGCCGGATACGTGGATGGCCGCGAGACCGTTACGCAAATGATGCCGATTGGTCGCGTGCTGGACGGGCGTGCGATTTACCTGCTGGATGCCGGCCTGAACCCGGTGCCCGTGGGCGTGGCGGGTGAATTGGTGATCGGCGGGCCGCTGCTGGCACGGGGTTACTTCAACCGCGCCGCGCTGACCGCCGAACGGTTTATCCCCGACCCCTTCGACCCGCTCGGGGGAGGGCGTTTGTACCGTACCGGCGACCTGGCCCGTTACCGCGCCGATGGCGTGATCGAGTACATCGGCCGCATCGACCACCAGGTCAAGGTACGTGGCTTCCGTATCGAGCTGGGCGAGATCGAATCGCGCCTGCTGGCACAGGACGACGTGCGCGAAGCGTTGGTGATCGCTGCCGACCAGCAACTGATCGCCTACCTCGTCAGCCCACTGCCCGAAGCCGAGCAGCCTGGCTTGCGTGAGCGTATTCGTGCTGTGTTGCGCGATGAGCTACCGGACTACATGGTGCCGGCGCATTTCATGTTCCTGGAGCGCCTGCCGCTGAGCCCCAACGGCAAGCTGGACCGGCATGCCCTGCCACGCCCGGAAGCGGCTCAGGCGACAGAGGACTGGGTGGCCCCCATCAGTGCGCTGGAGCAGCAGGTCGCGGCGATCTGGTCGGAGACTCTCGGCGCCGAGCGTATCGGTTTGAACGACCATTTCTTTGAACTCGGCGGGCATTCGTTGCTGGCCATGCAAGTGGCTTCACGCCTGCGGCATAACCTGGGGATCGAGCTGCCCTTGCGTGTGCTGTTCGAACAACCGCGCCTGCAGGGATTTGTGGCCGCGCTGCACACCGAGGGCAAGCGCGGCGGTTCGACGGCGCCGGCGTTAGTTCCCGCGTCTCGCGAGCTGCCGTTGGTGTTGTCCTACGCCCAGGAACGCCAGTGGTTCCTCTGGTTGCTCGACCCCGAAAGCACCGCCTACCACGTGCCCAGCGCTTTGCGCCTCAAGGGCCGTTTGGACCTGAACGCGCTGCAGCGCAGTTTCGATGCGTTGGTGGCGCGCCATGAAAGCCTGCGCACCCATCTGCATCAGGGCGATGAGCAGACCGTGCAGGTGATCCTGCCGCAGGCGCGTGTCGAGATTGCATTGCGTCAGAGCGATGAAGCGCAGGTCAAGGCGCAGGTCGAAGCCGAGATCGCCCGGCCGTTCGACCTGCAAGCGGGGCCGTTGCTGCGGGCTACGCTGTTGCGCCTGAGCGACGACGAGCATGTGTTGGTGCTGGTCCAGCACCATATCGTCTCGGACGGTTGGTCGATGCAGATCATGGTCGATGAGCTGGTGCAACTGTACAGCGCCTATAGTCAGGGCCAGGAGGTGCAGTTGCCGGCCTTGCCGATCCAGTACGCTGATTACGCCCGTTGGCAGCGCGAGTGGATGGACGCCGGCGAGAAGGACCGGCAACTGGGCTACTGGCAGGCGTTGCTCGGTGGCGAGCAACCGGTGCTCGAACTGCCGTTCGACCACCAGCGCCCGGCTGAGCAAAGCCATCGCGGTGCGCGCCTGTTTGTAGAGCTGCCGCCGGCCCTGGTCGCCGACCTCAAAGGCCTTGCACAACGTGAAGGCGTGACGATGTTCATGCTGTTGCTGGCCTCGTTCCAGGCGTTGATGCATCGCTACAGCGGCCAGGAAGACGTGCGCGTGGGCGTGCCTATCGCCAACCGCAACCGAGTCGAAACCGAGCGGTTGCTGGGCTTTTTCGTCAATACCCAGGTGCTCAAGGCTGATATCGACGAGCAGACCTCAGTGCTGCAACTGTTGCAGCAGGCCCGCCGCCGTGCGCTGGAAGCCCAGGACCATCAGGACCTGCCGTTCGAGCAACTGGTGGAGGCACTGCAACCCGAGCGCAGCCTGAGCCTCAACCCGCTGTTCCAGGTGATGTTCAACCATCAAACCGAAGCACGCCTGGGCGCAACCGAGCATCAACTGTCCACCTTGCGTGTCGAAGGCATGGAATGGACAAGCCAGACCGCGCACTTCGACCTGGACCTGGACGTGCATGAAGGCACTGACGGTATCTGGGCCACCCTGGGTTATGCCACCGATCTGTTCAATGCCTCCACCATCGAGCGCATGGCGCGACATTGGCAGAACCTGCTACAGGCGATGGTTGCCGATCAACAGCAGCCCATCAGCCAACTCAACTTGCTGGGCGAGGATGAACAACAACACATCCTGCGGCTGTGGAACCAGGCCGATGCCGGCTTCTCGGCCGGGCGCCTGGTTCACCAGTTGGTGGCCGACCGTGCCCGGGAAAACCCGGATGCAGTCGCCGTTAAATTCGACGCGCAAACCCTGACCTACGGTGAACTGGACCGCCAGGCCAACCGCCTGGCCCATGCGCTGATCGCCCGTGGTATCGGCCCGGAAGTGCGGGTGGCGATTGCCATGCCGCGCAGTGCCGAAAGCATGGTGGCGTTTCTTGCGGTGATGAAGGCCGGTGGCGTGTATGTGCCGCTGGATATCGAATACCCGCGTGACCGCCTGCTGTACATGATGCAGGACAGCCGTGCCCAGTTGTTGTTGACTCACACCCGTGCCTTGCAGCAACTGCCGATTCCAGATGGCCTGGACAGCCTGGCGATTGATCGCACCGAGGAGTGGGCAGGGTTCAGCGACACTGACCCTCAGGTGCAGCTGGACGGCGACAACCTGGCCTACGTGATCTACACCTCCGGCTCCACCGGCCTGCCCAAGGGCGTGGCGGTGTCCCACGGTCCGTTGGTGGCTCATATCATCGCTACCGGCGAGCGTTATGAAACCTCGCCCGCCGATTGCGAACTGCACTTCATGTCGTTCGCCTTCGACGGCTCCCACGAAGGCTGGATGCACCCGCTGATCAACGGCGCCAGTGTGTTGATCCGCGATGACAGCCTGTGGCTGCCGGAATACACCTACCAGCAAATGCACCGCCACAGCGTGACCATGGCGGTGTTCCCGCCGGTGTACCTGCAACAGTTGGCCGAGCATGCCGAGCGTGACGGTAATCCGCCCAAGGTTCGTGTGTACTGCTTCGGTGGCGATGCCGTGGCCCAGGCCAGCTACGACCTGGCCTGGCGCGCACTCAAGCCGACCTATCTGTTCAACGGCTACGGCCCGACCGAAACCGTGGTCACCCCATTGCTGTGGAAAGCACGCAAGGGCGATCCATGCGGCGCGGTCTACGCCCCCATCGGCACACTGTTGGGCAACCGCAGCGGCTACGTGCTGGATGCGCAACTCAACCTGCAACCCATCGGCGTAGCCGGCGAGTTGTACCTGGGCGGGGAGGGTGTGGCGCGGGGTTACCTGGAGCGCCCGGCACTGACTGCCGAACGCTTCGTGCCGGACCCATTCGGCAAGCCGGGCAGCCGCGTGTATCGCAGCGGCGACCTGACCCGTGGCCGCCCGGATGGCGTGGTGGATTACCTGGGGCGCGTCGACCATCAGGTGAAAATCCGTGGTTTCCGCATTGAACTGGGCGAAATCGAAGCGCGCCTGCGAGAGCAGGACAACGTCGGCGAAAGCGTAGTGGTGGCCCAGGAAGGCCCTACCGGTAAACAACTGGTGGCCTATGTGGTGCCGGCAGATGCCAACCTGGCGGACCAGGCCGAGTTGCGCGACACCCTGCGCCGGGCCCTGAAAACCCGCCTGCCGGATTACATGGTGCCGACCTATTTCATGTTCCTGGCACAGATGCCGCTGACGCCCAACGGCAAGCTTGATCGCAAAGGGCTGCCGCAGCCGGACGCGAGCCAGATGCAACAGGCTTATGTGGCACCGCGCAGTGAGCTGGAGCAAAAGATCGCCGGCCTGTGGGCCGACGTACTGCGCCTGCCGCGGGTCGGTTTGAACGACAACTTCTTTGAGTTGGGGGGGGACTCGATCATCTCGATCCAGGTGGTCAGCCGAGCGCGGCAGGCCGGTATCCGCTTCACGCCCAAGGACCTGTTCCAGCACCAGACCGTACAGAGCCTGGCCGCCGTCGCCCAGATCGGTGGGCAAGGGCTGGTCATTGAACAAGGACCGGCCACGGGCGAAGCGCTGCTGCTGCCGATTCATCAGTACTTCTTCCAGGAAGAGATTGCCGAACGCCATCACTGGAACCAATCCGTGGTCTTGCGCCCCGGTGAGCGTCTGGAGGGTGCGACATTGAGCGCTGCACTGGCAGCGCTGGTGGCGCACCATGATGCGTTGCGCCTGAGCTTTACCCTTCACCCAACGGGCTGGCAGGCTCATTATCGCGCGGTTGAATCACAGGATAGCCTGCTCTGGCAAACGTCGCTGGATAACATCGAGGCACTTGAGGCGCTGGGCCTGGAGGCGCAGCGCAGCCTGGACTTGGCAGGCGGGCCGATGCTGCGGGCGGTCCTGGTCGAATTGCCGGACGCATCGCAACGTGTGTTGCTGGTGATCCACCACCTGGTGGTGGACGGTGTGTCGTGGCGGATTCTGCTGGAGGACCTGCAAACCGCCTATACCCAGGTGCAGTCCGGGCAGGCCGTGGCACTGCCGGCCAAGACCAGTTCCACCCAGGCGTGGGCAAAGCGCTTGCAAACCCATGCACAGAGCCCGGCGTTGCAGGAGGAACTGCGTTTCTGGCAGGCGCAATTGCAAGGGGCCGATGCCGGCTTGCCGTGTGACAACCCCCAGGGCAGCCTGCAGAATTCACTGGCCCTTACCGTGGGCACGCACCTTGACTCGTCCTACACCCGACGCCTGCTGCAAGAGGCTCCGTCGGCTTATCGCACGCAGATCAATGACCTGTTGTTGACCGCCTTGTCCCGCGTCATCACGCGTTGGACGGGGGGTGATTCGCTGCTGGTCAAGCTGGAAGGGCACGGCCGCGAGGACCTGTTCGATGATGTCGATCTCACCCGTACGGTCGGCTGGTTCACCAGCATGTATCCGCTGGCGCTGACACCGGCGCAAAGCCTGGCCGACTCAATCAAGGGCATCAAGGAGCAATTGCGTGCCGTCCCGGACAAAGGCCTGGGCTTCGGCGCGCTACGCTACCTGGGCGATGAGCAGG
This sequence comes from Pseudomonas allii, assembly GCF_055380095.1. Classification (NCBI taxonomy): domain Bacteria; kingdom Pseudomonadati; phylum Pseudomonadota; class Gammaproteobacteria; order Pseudomonadales; family Pseudomonadaceae; genus Pseudomonas; species Pseudomonas allii. The sequence continues at coordinate 2,637,295 of NZ_AP039450.1, forward strand.
CCCGTGAGGCGTTGGGCGGCCTGGCGCAACCGCGCATCACGTTCAACTATCTCGGTCAGTTCGATAGCAGCTTCGAGGACGACACCGAGCAGGCATTCTTCACCCCGACGGGTGAGCGCGCGGGGTCTGACCAGAGCGAGCACGCGTTGCTGGGCAACTGGCTGGAAATCAATGGCCAGGTGTTTGGCGGTGAGTTGAACCTGAGCTGGAGTTTCAGCCGTGAGATGTTCAGCGAGGCGACCATACAAGGTTTGGCCGACGCCTATGCACAGGAGCTCAAAAACCTTATCGAGCATTGCTGTGCGTCGACCCAGCAAGGCGTGACGCCTTCGGACTTCCCGCTGGCCGGGCTCAGCCAGGTGCAGTTGGATCAGTTCGCATTGGCCAGCGCCGATGATGTGTACCCGCTGTCGCCCATGCAGCAAGGCATGTTGTTCCATGCGCTGTACGAACCGCAGGCCGGTGACTACGTCAACCAGATGCGTGTGGATGTGGACGGGCTGGACATTCCGCGCTTCCGCGAGGCCTGGCAGGCTGCGCTGGACAACCATGACATCCTGCGTACCGGTTTTATCTGGCATGGCGACCTGGGTGAGCCGTTGCAAGTGGTGCATCGCCATGCCCAACTGCCGTTTATCGAAATCGAGTGCCCTGAAGGTGACGATCAGCAACAGCGGCTGGACCATCTCGCCGACGCGCAACGCTTGCAGGGGTTCAATCTGGAGACGCCGCCACTGGTGCGCATCGCGCTGGCGCATACCGGGCCGCAACGCTGCCACCTGATCTACACCAGCCACCATATCCTGATGGACGGCTGGAGCAGTTCCCAACTGCTCGGTGAAGTGCTGGAACGTTACGCCGGCCATGTGCCGCAGGCTCAGGTTGCACGTTACCGCGACTTTATCGCCTGGTTGCAAGCGCAGGACAAATCCTTGCGCGAAGCGTTCTGGAAGACCCAATTGGCCAATCTGGAGGAGCCGACGCGTTTGTTCCAGGCACTGCCGCGCGCCAGGGATCTGCACGCATCCGGGCTGGGTGAACATGCCCATGAACTGGATACCGCGCAGATGGCCCGGATCAAGGCGTTTGCCCAGGGGCAAAAAATAACCCTCAACACCCTGGTGCAATCCGCCTGGTTGTTGCTGCTGCAACGCTACACCGGCCAGGACACAGTGGCCTTCGGCGCAACCGTGTCAGGGCGCCCCGCAGACCTGCGTGGCGTGGAGCAACAAGTCGGGCTGTTCATCAACACCTTGCCGGTGGTGGCAACCCCACGGCCAGACATGCCTGTGTCGCAATGGATGCAACAGATCCAGCAACAGAACCTAGCGCTGCGTGAACAAGAGCATACGCCGTTGTTCGAGCTGCAGCGCTGGGCCGGGTTGGGCGGCGAAGCGTTGTTCGACACTATCCTGGTGTTCGAGAACTACCCGGTGTCGGAGGTACTTGAGCAGGGCGCGCCACAAGGTGTGCGCTTTGGCAGTGTGAGCAGCCGCGAGCAGACACACTATCCGTTGTCGATTGCCGTCGGTGTGGGCGACACGCTGACATTGCACTACAGCTATGACCGCAGCGAAGTGGATGCGCCGACGGTCGAGCGCCTCAATCGGCACCTGCTGCACCTGTTGACGGAGCTGGTCACCAAACCGCAGGCGGCCCTGGCGCAACTGACGCTGTTGACGGAACCCGAGCACCTCGACCTGATGGCGCTGGGCAATGGGCTGATCGACGCGCATACATGCAGCCTTGTCCAGCAGCAGTTCGAACAACAGGTGCGCCGCACGCCGCACGCCACGGCAGTGGTGTTTGGCGAGCAGTCGTTGACCTACGAGGCGTTGAACCGGCGCGCCAATCGCCTGGCTCACGGGCTGATCAGGCAGGGGGTGGGGCCGGACGCTTTGGTGGGTATCGCGCTGGAACGGTCCTTTGACATGTTGGCCGGGCTGCTGGCCATTCTCAAGGCGGGCGGTGCATACGTACCACTGGACACTGACTACCCCGAAGAGCGCCTGGCCTACATGCTCAAGGACAGTGGCGTGAAGTGGCTGCTGACCCGCTCCGACCTGAACCTGCCACTGGCCGATGGCGTGCAGTGCCTGAGCCTGGAGGGTGAGCAGACGTGGTTGAGTGAGGGCGACGAGTCTGATCCTCAGGTCACCGTGAACGGCCAGAACCTGATGTATGTGATTTACACCTCGGGCACCACCGGTAACCCGAAAGGCGTTGGCGTGACGCACGAAGCCTTGGCCCAGCGCCTGCATTGGATGCAGCAGACCTACGCGCTGCAGGCCGACGACGTGCTGCTGCAAAAGGCACCGATGAGTTTTGACGTGTCGGTGTGGGAGTGTTTCTGGCCGTTGATCAGCGGCAGTCGCCTGGTCATCGCAGCACCGGGCGAACACCGCGATCCGGTGCGCCTGATAGAGCTGATTCAGGCGTTTGGTGTGACGACGCTGCATTTCGTCCCATCGCTGCTGCAACTGTTCATGGATACACCGGGCGTCGCCCGGTGCCACAGTATCCGTAGGTTGTTCTCCGGCGGGGAAGCACTGACGGCCGAGCTGCGTGATCTGATCTTGCGCACCCTGCCTGCCGTTGTGCTGCACAACCGCTATGGGCCAACTGAAACGACCATCAATGCGACCTGGTGGCCATGCTCCCTGGACGATGGCGCCCGTTCGCCGATCGGCCGACCCTTGGGCAATGTGATCTGCCGAGTCTTGGATGGTGACCTGAACCCTGTCCCTGTGGGGGTTGCCGGCGAGCTGTGCGTGGGAGGCGTTGGCTTGGCGCGTGGTTATCTCGGGCGGCCAGGGTTGTCGGCAGAGCGCTTTGTCGCCGACCCAACCGGCAGCGCAGGTGTACGCCTGTACCGCACCGGCGACCGGGTGCGCTGGTCCGAGGAGGGGGCGTTGGAATACCTGGGGCGCTTGGATCATCAGATCAAGATTCGCGGCTTCCGTGTGGAGCTGGAAGAAATCCAGGCCCTGATCCTGCGCCAGGCGGGCGTGATCCAGGCCGAAGTGGTACTGCGCCAGGGCAGTGGCGGCGGCCAATTGATTGGCTACTACGTCGCTCATCCGTCGGCGCCGGACGCGGCCGAGCATGGCCAGGCGCTGCGCAACGCCCTGCTGGCGCAATTGCCGGACTACATGGTGCCCAAGCAGTTCGTGCGCCTGTCGCACATGCCGTTGAGCCCCAGTGGCAAGTTGGACCGCAAGGCCTTGCCTGAACCTGACAGTCAGGTCACCCAGGGCGAATACGTGGCGCCCGGTAGCGACCTGGAAAAACAGCTGGCGGCGATCTGGCAGGACGTGCTGGACGTTGAGCAAGTGGGGTTGAACGACAACTTCTTCGAACTGGGCGGGCATTCGCTGTTGGTGATCAATGTGATGTCGCGCATTCAGTTGGAACTGGGCGCGAAGATCAGTGTGCATGAGCTGTTCCAGCATGCCGTACTCAAGCAACTGGCAGAGCATCTGCAGGGGCAGGGTGCAGGTGTCAGCACCGAGAAACTGTCGTTCCTCGACTCACTCCTCGACGAAATGGAGCAGCTGTAATGGACGACCAGATGGCGCATAAGATCATGAAGCGCTTTATCGGGCTGCCGCTTGAACAGCGCAAGGTCTACCTGCAGCGGATGCTGCAGGAAGGTGTTTCGCCAGCGAACCTGCCAATCCCGCAGGTTCGCCTTGAAGCAACCGCCCTGAGGCTCTCTTATGCACAAGAACGCCAATGGTTTCTCTGGCAACTGGATCCGCAAAGCGCGGCGTATCACATCCCCAGCGCCCTGCGGCTCAAAGGCTGCCTCGATCTCGCAGCGCTACAGAAGAGCTTCGAGCACCTGATCGCCCGGCATGAGAGTTTGCGCACGCGGTTCCGGCAGGTGGGTGAGGATGTGCAGCAGGAGGTCCAGGCCGATTGCCGTGTGGTGTTGGTGCCCGAAACGATTGATGAAAGCCAGTTGCAGACGCGCGTCGAGCGGGCCATTGAGCAACCCTTCGACCTGGAGCAGGGCCCGCTGTTGCGCATGACCCTCCTGCGTCTGGCAGAGCAGGACCACGTGCTGGTTCTGGTGCAGCATCACATCATTTCTGATGGTGGGTCGATGCAGGTGATGGTGGCAGACGTGGTGCAGGCCTATACGGCCTACAGCCAGGGTCGCGAGTTTGAATTGCCCACCTTGCCGATTCAGTACGCGGACTATGCCATCTGGCAGCGAAGCTGGATGGAGGCGGGCGAGAAGGAGCGCCAGTTGGCCTATTGGCGCGACTTGCTGGGCGGTGATCAGCCGGTGCTGGAACTGCCTCTGGACCGGCCACGTCCTGCCGTGCAGAGCTATCGTGGTGCATCCCTGGACTTGAGCCTGAACGGCCAATTGGCAGCGGGTGTCAGGGCGTTGTCCCAACGTGAAGGTGCAACCAGCTTCATGGTGCTGCTGGCGTCGTTCCAGGTGTTGTTGCATCGCTACAGTGGGCAACGGGACATCCGGGTCGGTGTGCCGACGGCCAACCGTAATCGTGTGGAAACGCAGCGGCTGGTCGGGTTTTTCGTCAATACCCAGGTGCTGAAAGCCGAGCTGGATGAGCAGACCACTGTTCTTGCACTGCTGCGTCAGACTCGTCATCGCGTGCTGGAGGCCCAGGCCCATCAGGATCTGCCGTTCGAACAACTGGTGGAAGCGCTTCGCCCGGAACGCAGCTTGAGTTACAGCCCGTTGTTCCAGGTCATGTTCAATCATCAGAACCGTGGCGCTGGCAGTGCAAGCGAGCCGACAGGGTCTGGCCTTGTGCTGGAAGGCCTGGATTGGGAGAGCCGTACGGCCCAGTTCGACCTGAGCTTGAATGTCGCCGAGGATGCTTCGGGCATCCAGGCATCCTTTGGCTACGCGACCGACCTGTTCGAAGCCGCCACTGTGGAGCGTATGGCGCATCACTGGCAACGACTGTTGCACGCCATGATCGCCACGCCTGACGCCTTGGTAGAGAGGCTACCCATGCTGGAGGCGGATGAGCGTCGCCAGATGGTGGTGGACTGGAATGCCACTGCCACCGATTACCCCCTTGAAGCAGCCGTGCATCAACGGTTCGAAGCGCACGTCGCGCTCACGCCTGACGCGTGCGCACTGGTGTTTGGTGCTCAGCAATTGAACTACGCGGCATTGAACGCCCGTGCCAACCGCCTGGCCCATGCCTTGATCGAGCGCGGCGTTGGCCCGGACAGTCTGGTAGGCGTGGCGATGGAGCGCTCGGTGGAGATGGTGGTCGGCCTGCTGGCCGTGCTCAAGGCCGGGGGGGCCTACGTCCCCGTGGACCCTGACTACCCCGAGGAGCGTCAGGCTTATATGCTCGATGACAGTGCAGTCAGCCTGCTGCTGAGTCAGTCACACTTGCGCCTGCCCTCACCTGAGGGCGTACAGCGTATTGACCTGGACCTCGATGAACACTGGCTCCATGGCTACAGCGATGCCAACCCTGAAGTGCCTGTCAGCGGTGAAAACCTGGCGTATGTGATCTACACCTCCGGCTCCACCGGTAAACCCAAAGGTGCGGGGAACAGTCACGCGGCCTTGGCAAACCGCTTGTGCTGGATGCAACAGGCCTATGCATTGGATGCCAGTGACACTGTGTTGCAGAAGACGCCGTTCAGTTTTGACGTGTCGGTATGGGAGTTCTTCTGGCCCTTGCTCAGTGGCGCACGTTTGGTCATGGCGGCGCCTGGCGATCACCGCGACCCGGCGAAGCTGGTGGAGGTGATCACACGTGAAGGTGTCACGACGCTGCACTTTGTGCCGTCAATGTTGCAAGCCTTCCTGCAGGATAGCCAGGTCGGTACGTGCAGCAGCGTGCAGCGCATTATCTGCAGTGGCGAAGCACTCCCGGTGGACGCGCAGCAACAGGTGTTTGCGAAACTGCCCAAAGCCGATGTGTACAACCTCTATGGCCCTACGGAAGCTGCGATTGACGTGACCAGTTGGCACTGCGTCGACGAAGGCAAGGATGCGGTGCCCATCGGCAAGCCCATTGCCAACCTCGGCTGCCATATCCTGGATGGAAACCTGGAGCCTGTACCGATCGGCGTGCTGGGCGAGCTGTACCTGGCGGGTAGGGGGCTGGCGCGTGGGTATCACCGTCGGCCGCTGCTGACCGCCGAACGTTTTGTCGCCAGCCCATTCCGGGGCGGGGAGCGTATGTACCGGACCGGGGACCTGGCGCGGTATCGTCCAGACGGGGTGATTGAGTACGCCGGGCGTATCGACCACCAAGTCAAATTGCGCGGGCTGCGTATCGAGTTGGGTGAAATCGAGGCGCGCCTGCTTGAGCATCCCTGGGTGCGCGAGACAGCGGTGTTGGCGTTGGACGGTACGCAACTGGTTGGTTACGTGGTGCTCGACGCGCCGTCGTCGCACTGGCGTGAAACCCTCGCTGCGCATCTGTCGACCCATTTGCCGCTCTTTATGGTGCCTGCCCAGTGGGTGTTGTTGGAGGCGATGCCACTGAGCCCCAACGGCAAACTGGAACGCAAGGCGCTGCCGCGCCCTGAGGCCGGCAGCCAACAACGTGGCTATGCTGCGCCGCACACGGCACTGCAAGTGCAGATTGCACAGGTCTGGCAGGATGTCCTGGACGTCGAGCGGGTGGGGCTTGACGACAACTTTTTCGAACTGGGCGGGCATTCGTTGCTGCTGCTGGTGGTGAAGGAGCGCCTCGCTGTTCAATGCGGGCTGGCGCTCACGGTCAGTCAACTGATGACGCTCCCGACGGTCAGAGCGTTGGCGGGGGGGGCGCCGACTGACTCGCGGCAGTCGTCGATCGTTGACTTGAATGGCCGCAAGGGCGGGCCTTCCTTGTTCCTGTTTCACCCAAGCTTTGGTTCCGTGCATTGTTACAAGGCCATTGGTTTGGCGTTGCGTGAGGACATGCCGGTACAGGGCGTCGTTTGTCGCGCGTTGCTCGACCCGCAAAACCAAGTGCCCACATGGGATGCCATGGTGGCGGACTACGCCGAGCAGATTCTGGCAAGCCAACCCAAGGGGCCGTATTACCTGGGCGGGTGGTCGCTGGGTGGGAACCTTGCGCTGCAGGTGGCAGCAAATCTGGAAGCACGGGGTAGCGCCGTGGCATTCCTGGGGTGCATCGATACACCTCCACCGTGGCACGTCAAGGCATTCTGGGACAGGGATAAAACCTCGCAGCCCGTGGCCGAACTCTCCGGCTCAGGCGACAAGCGTGTGGAGTTGCTGACGGTGATGTTCCCAGAGTCAGCGCAGGCTATTACGCACGCCTGGCGGGATATCGAGTACTCCGATGCGACTGCGGAGCAACAGTGGGAGACGTTCTGTGTGTGGGCACAGGTGGCCTTGGGCGAAGGGTTTGTCAGCCTGCTCAACGAATTGCAACAAGGCGGGGAGCTGGATGTTTCCTGGGCGTTGAAGCGGACGCTGGATGAGCGCTTGAAGGACGCGGCTTACGCACCTCTTGATGCGCCGGTCAGTTGCTGGTGGGCTGCGCAAAGCAAGTCCCTGCATGACCGCCAGGTTATCTGCACAGCGCTGGAGGAGGGGATCGGCCACGATGTCGCGGCGTCGGTGGTCCTTGACACAACCCATGATCGAATCGTCGATAATCCGCAGTTCGTTGCGTCGTTCGTGGCGGCTGTAAAGGCGGCCAGGCACTGAGCCAGTGCTAGCCTTTCCAACTCTGGACACCGGCCCTGCGCCGGTGTTTTTTTGCCTGGCGGTTTATGAGTGCCCAAAGAAAACCCCGCCGACGGGGCGGGGTTCCAGGGTTGCTTGCGCTTAGAAGTTCCAGCGCGTGCTCAGCATGACGTTGCGCGGATCACCGTAATAGGACGTGTTATAGAAGCCGATGTTGGTGTAGTAGTACTTGTCGAACAGGTTGTTCACGTTCAGCGTCGCGGAGAGATTGTCGGTGATCTGGTACTTGGCCATCACGTCCACCAGCCAGTAGGCCTCTTGGGTGAAGTCTTCGTTGCGACCCTTGCCACTGTTGTACACGTTTTGCCAGGATTTGCCCTGCCAGCGCGCGCCGCCACCGACGGTCAAGCGGTCCAGCGGGCCTTTGAACTTGTACGAGGTATAGAAGCTGACCTGATCCTGAGGCTCCCAGGTCGAAACCTTCACGCCATGCTCGTCGCGGATGACCTTGTGGGTGTAGCCCGCTTGAGCTTGCCAGCCTGGAGCCAGTTCGCCAGACATTTCCGCCTCGAAACCTTTGGTCTTGGCAGTAATGCCCTTGTAGGCGAACTGGATGTCGGGGTTGGTCGGGTTGGCGTTGTATTGCGCATCGGCTTCCGAGCGGTTGGTTTCATGCACCTCGAAGTAGGCCAGGCTGGTGTTCAGTCCGCCGTTGAAGAACTCGCCCTTCACGCCGACTTCGTAGTTCTTGCCTTCGTCCGGTTCCAGCAGTTTGTTTTCGCTGTTGCGGTTGTACGCCTGCGGCATGAAGATTTCGCTGTAGCTGGCGTAGGCGGTGAAGTTGTCGTTCAGGTCATAGGTAAGGCCGGCGTAAGGGACGACCTTGCCGGTTTCCGTGGAATGGTTGTCACCGGTCAACCAGTAGTTGGCCACGCGGCTGCCGAGGAAGACGTTCAGGTCATCGGTCAGGTTGAAGCGTGCGGTCATGTAGCCAGCCGTTTGCCGAGTGGTTTCATCAATCACTCGGGTTGGCGTGCCCCAATTCGGCTCCGGGAAGTTGCCGTCGAAGTTCCAGAAGTCAACGACACGGCCATTGAGGTGAATTGGCGCACCATAGTCCTTGCCTCTCCAGCGGGAGTTGGAGGCCGAGCCACCAATCACCAGTTCATGCTCGCGACCACCGAGGGTGAACGGACCGCTGGCGTAGATATCGCCAGAGTCGGCGCGGGTGTGGCCGGTGAATTTGTTTGCGTAGAGTGTCGACAGGCCGGTCGCTGGGAACGGGCCGAGCTGGATTGCGCCCATCGGTGCGTCATAGCCGGTGAACTGGTGGGTGTACTGGCCCTTCAAAACCCAGCCGTTGGAAAAATTGTGTTCCAGGGTGGAGAAGACGCTCTGGGTGTACTGCTCCCAACTGCTCCACTTGGCGCCGTTGTTGAACGAACGCTTTACATCGATGCGGTTGCCGCTGCGATCGAACAGCGGGCGGCTGCCCGACCAGCCCGAGCCCTTGGGATCACTGTTCTGGTAGTCGAAGCCCACCGTCAGCAGGGTATCTTCGTCCAGGTCGGCTTCCAGGGTACCGAAATAGACGTTGGTCTTGCGCTCATAGCGGTCCATGAACGAGTGCTTGTCCTGGTAGGCCGCCACGGCACGCCCGCGTATGTTGCCGCTCTCGGTCAGCGGGCCGCTCACGTCGATCTGGGAGCGATAGTTGTCCCAGCTCCCCGCACCCAGGTCCAGGCTCGCCTTGAAGTCGCGAGTCGGCTTCTTGCGGATCAGGTTGATCGTTGCGCCTGGCGCCCCCGCTCCGGTCAACAGGCCGGTTGCACCCTTGAGGATTTCCACGCGGTCGTAGATCGCCATGTCGCTGAGGGTCTGGCCCGACGAGTAGGCCGAGTTGCGCAGGGTAGGGATGCCGTCATATTGGAAGTTCTCGACCGAAAATCCACGGGCGTAATAGTTGGTACGCTCGCTGTCGAAGGTCGATACGGTAATGCCCGGTGTATGGCGCATCACGTCATCAATGGAGTTCAGCCCGAAATCATCCATATGCTGGCGGGTGATGACCGTGATCGACTGTGGCGTTTCACGCGGGGTCAGCACCATCCGGGTCGCGGTGGCAATAGTGCCCGGCGTGTAGGACCCGCTGCCTTCGGTGATCGTCCCCAATTGGTTGGCGGTCACCTGGGTCGCTCCCAGTTCCAGCCCCGAGGTGGCGCCGGCCGTGATGGTCATGGCATTGCCCTGCTGGGCGTGGCTGACACCGGTGCCCTTGAGCAGGGTGGTAATGGCCTGGGTCGGTTCCAGTTTGCCTTTCACCGCAGTGCTGCTTTTGTCCTGCACATCTGTCGGGCTGTACAGCACCTGCAGATTGGTTTGACGGCCAAACTCCTGCAGTGCCGTCCCCAACGGCTGTGCAGGAATGTCGATCTCGATCTCTTGGGCCTGTACATAGCCCGATAGCGGTAACGAAACCGCCAGGGCCAGGGCACATGGCTTCAGGTTGACGTTCAAGGCCCTGCGCATGGACAGCGCCTTGCTCAGGGGGCTGAGACCGAGTCTTACTGACATGGATGTTTTCTCTTCTATGTTTGGTTGGGCAGTTTTTAGATGTTTATGAGGTTGGTTCTCATTACCACTAGTGAGACGTTCCTGCCTGGAGAAACCGGAAAAAGAAAATTCATGCAGGCTCCATTTCGTGCACTACCTTGCCGGCACGCAGGCGTACCAATTGGTCGGCGATGTCGAAATAACGGTCGTCATGACTGATGACAATGATGGTTTTACCCAGGCGCTTGAGGTCCGGCAGCAATTCTGTGTAGAAGATCCTGCGGAACGCCGGGTCCTGGTCCGCGGCCCATTCGTCGAACACCAGCACCGGGCGTTCTTCCAACCAGGCATTGACCAGAGCCAGGCGCTTGCGCTGTCCGGTGGAGAGGTCGGTGGTGCTGAATGCGCCGTCCTTGATCGTGACTTTGTGGGCGATTTCCAGGCGTTCCAGGTACTGGGCCGCGCTGTCCAGCGACTGTTTTGCGCCACCCTGGACCAGGTCGTCGAACAGATAGTAGTCGGCAAAGACAGTGGTAAACAATTGGCGGTAATCGTCGCGGGTAGGGGCGATCACGGCTTCGCCATTGAGGTGGATTTCACCGGATTGCGGCTGGTAAAGGCCCAGTAGCAGCTTGATCAGCGTGGTCTTGCCACAGCCGTTCTCACCGACGATAAACACAATGTCGCCCTGTTTGATGCTCAGGTTGATGGGCCCCAGGTGGAACGGCTCGCTGCCTTCCACCGGTGGCGGGCTGTAGCTCACGCTGCGCAGTTCCAGGCTGTGCACCACCGGTTTGGGGGCTTCGCTGTCTTCCAGCAGCAAATGCGGCTCGGGAGACGAGAAACGTTCTGAGAGTTCGGCAATGCGCGAGAACGCGATCTGCGCGCGGCTGACGATCGGCAGCGCCGTCACCACGTGCTCCAGGGGGCCTTTCATGTAAAGCAGCACCAGCACAAAACCGGTGATCACCGCCGGGTCCGGGTTGGGGTTGTAAGCCTGGAACGCCAGCGCCAGCCCGATCACCACGAAGAACAGCATGGAACCAAAGGTTTTGGCGACGATAAAGATGTTGACCGAGCGGATCTGGATATCGCCGATCCGGTCGGCAGTGGCCTGGATCCGATGGGTATTCATGCGGTAGCGACGCGGTCTGTGGATGCGCAGCTCCTTGGCGCCGGAAGCGATGGCAGTGTAGTAGCGCTGCAGTTCGTCTTCCTGGTCGCGAGCCGCTTCAAAGCCCTTGATGCCTGCTGATCGCGCCATGTATTGCACGGCAGTACCGATCACAATCGCCACGACCATCATCAGGAACATCGGCACCGACAGGTACGCCAGGTAGCCCAGGCACCCCAGCGTTACCGTGGTGGCGATGGCCAGTGGTGTGAATGAGAAGGAAAAATCGCTGATGGTATCGACGTCATGAGTCAGCACCGGAATCAGCTTGTGGGTGCGGTAGCGCTCGATCTGCTCGATGGGCGCCGAAAGCACCTTCTCGCCCAGTTCCTTGCGCAGTGCCGCAATGATGCGTTGGCCTACGTAGTTGGTGCCGATATCCGACACGATCGAACTGACCAGCGCCAGCACACACAACGCCGCAAACGTCAGAATCACCCCCTGCGTCATCCCGGTGGACGAATGCAACGCGTTATTGATGGTCGCCAGCAACAGCGTGATGGCCAGGCCGCCGGCCATGCCCAGGGCGACGGAGACGGTCACGATGGTGCGAAAGGGCCTGAGCAATGCGAGCAAACCTTTGAAGGCGCCGCGCTTGGGGTCGGTCATAAATACTTCCCGGAAAGTGAACAAGAGGGGGCTGGGCACACAGACCCTTACCCATGACAAACGAAGGATTGGCGCGACTATTTAGCGCGGCGCGCCCGGCGGTGGCAGGGATGGATAAATTAGGCGGGGCCTGGTTCGTTCTTGTGGAGTAGCCGCACGCGTTTTGGCGCGTGCCTGATCTATCCAGCGAGAGCGAAACAATGACGAAAAGGAATCTGGTGTACGTGTGGTCACTGCGCAATGCCGCCGCCGACAAGGCTGGGCAGCCGGTGGCCTACAAGGACCACGAGCGCTACATGATGTCGGTGCTGGAATCCCTGGCAGGGGCGCTGAACGACACGCCGCTGGGCGAGGCTTACAACCTGGTGGGCGTGGTGTACGACGATGACGAGCAGAACCCGCGCGACCAGCAACTGGTCCGCGACTATGGCTTTGCCTACCAGCCGGGCCGCCAATGGCTGTACCCGGCCGACCTGCGCGTGCAGGGGCGGCTGGTCAATGACTTGCTGCTGAGCGTGCCGTCCACCTATCGGCGCCTGCCACGGGGTAGCGCGGAACACATCGCCGGCAAGCAGGACTTCGAACGTCGCCTGCACGACACGCTGGTGGAATTGAAGGCGGACATCGTGGTGCTCGACGGCCTGCTGGTGATCCTGGATGAGCTGGTGCGCCCGGGCGCGCCGTTTGCCGGGCGCATCATGAACATTCACCCCGGCATTACCCGCATCGAATCGCCGTACGAGCGCCGTGGCGCCTATGCCACCTGGAATGCGCTGTATGGTGCGCGGGGGCTGACGGTCACGGATTGGGCGACCAAGGCCACCACGCCCTCCGAGCCGCTGTACCTCACCGGTGCCTCGTTCCACTACGTGGACAATGGCATTGATTCGGGTGAAGTGTTCCACGACGTGCTCAAGACCGAGATCGCGCCGGACGACACCATCCTTGAGTTGCGCTGGAACAACTTCAACAACAGCCTGTTCCCGGCTTTGCATGAAGGGCTGGCGTTGTTGGCGCAGAAGGCAACCTAAAGCAACCACGGTTAAAAGTGTGGGAGGAGGCTTGGCCCCGATGGCGGCAGTGACTGATACACCGCCATCGGGGCAAGCCCCCTCCCACAAATGGATTTCCAGTGTTCCTGGAGGTCGCGCATGACGCGAAACCCCATCCAATCCACGAACATCGTGCATGCTGAAGGCAAGGGAATCTAAAGCCGCCATGGTTAAAAATGTGGGAGGGGGCTTGCACCCCGATGGCGGTAGTGACTGATACACCGCCATCGGGGGCAAGCCCCTCCCACAAATGGATTTCCAGTGTTCCTGGAGGTCGTGCATGACGCGAAACCCCATCCAATCCACGAACATCGTGCATGCTGAAGGCAAGGGAATCTAAAGCCGCCACGGTTAAAAATGTGGGAGGGGGCTTGCCCCCGATGGCGGCAGTGACTGATACACCGCCATCGGGGGCAATCCGCCTCCCACAAATGGATTTCCAGTGTTCTTGGAGGTCGCGCATGACGCGAAACCCCATCCAATCCACGAACATCGTGCATGCTGAAGGCAAGGGAATCTAAAGCCGCCACGGTTAAAAATGTGGGAGGGGGCTTGCACCCCGATGGCGGCAGTGACTGATACACCGCCATCGGGGCAAGCCCCCTCCCACAAATGGATTTCCAGTGTTCCTGGAGGTCGCGCATGACGCGAAACCCCATCCAATCCACGAACATCGTGCATGCTGAAGGCAAGGGAATCTAAAGCCGCCACGGTTAAAAATGTGGGAGGGGGCTTGCACCCCGATGGCGGTAGTGACTGATACACCGCCATCGGGGGCAATCCGCCTCCCACAAATGGATTTCCAGTGTTCTTGGCGGTCGCGCATGACGCGAAACCCCATCCAATCCACGAACATCGTGCATGCTGAAGGCAAGGGAATCTAAAGCCGCCACGGTTAAAAATGTGGGAGGGGGCTTGCCCCCGATGGCGGCAGTGACTGATACACCGCCATCGGGGGCAAGCCCCCTCCCACAAATGGATTTCCAGTGTTCCTGGAGGTCGCGCATGACGCGAAACCCCATCCAACCCGCGCACATCGCGCATGCTGAAGGCAAGGGAATCTAAAGCCGCCACGGTTAAAAATGTGGGAGGGGGCTTGCCCCCGATGGCGGCAGTGACTGATACACCGCCATCGGGGGCAAGCCCCCTCCCACAAATGGATTTCCAGTGTCCTTAGAGGTCGCGCACGACGCGGAAACCAATCCAATCCCCCCGCGTCTGTGGGTAGATGGTGTTGCGGTTGCCCGAGCGCGAAAACACCGGCGCCTCGCCCCAGTCATTGCCGCGAATCATGTAGCCCTCGCAGTTCGGTTCCATCCACGCACTGCCGTCGGTGGGCGCGCCGATGTAGTTGGGGTGTTCGCAGTCGGCCACGCGCTCGTAGACGTTGCCATGCATGTCGTACATGCCGAAGGCATTCGGCGGGTAGCTGCCCACCGGCGATGAATAGCTGTAGCCATCGGCCGGACCATAGGTGTTGGCGTGCTTGGCAATGCTGTAGTCCTTGCCCTCGTCGAACGGAAAGGGGAACGGCCCGGTGGAGCCGGCGCGCGCGGCGTATTCACGCTGGGCTTCGCTGACCATGTGGTACTGCTGGCCGGTTTTTTTCGACAGCCAGGCGACGTACTGCTTGATGTCGTCCATGTCCATGCACACCGCCGGTTGGCGCGGGCCCTGGGGGTAGCGTGGCTTGCTGGCGATGCATTCGCGGCCGGGACGGGTGTCGCCGTCGGCGATCTTCACGCCGGTCTGGCGGATGTAGCTGTCCCATTCACCGGCGGTGATATGGAAACGGCTCATGGCGAACGGCTTGGCGAAGGTCACTTCATGCATCGGGCCTTCATCCGGCTCGCGGCCGACTTCATCCTCGGGGGTGCCCATGGTGAAGGTGCCAGCCGGCAGCACCACCATTTCCGGGCAGTCCTTGCAGTCCTTGAACACTTTGCCGGGTTGCGGTGTGGCGGCCTGGGCCAGGTTGGGCAGCAAGGCGCCGCACAGGGCGGTGAGTGCCAATGCCGTGAGGGGTTTGTTCATGGGGTCCTCTCATTCAAAGTGGAAAAGCTGTGCGTTACACCCGCTGGCCCAGCAACGTCATGAAGCGCTGGATCTCATCGGAGGAATTCAGCAGGCCGGGGGAGGTGCGGATCACCGGGCCGACGTCACGGTCCACCGCGTCGATCACTACGCGGTTTTTCATCATGTAGTCGGCCACGGCATCGCTGTCCTGGCCCTTGACCCGGAAGAAGGTGAAGCCGGCCGACAGTTCGGGGCTGCGTGGGGTGACCAGTTCGATCCTAGGATCCGCCAGCAACTGGTCTTTCAATTCGGTATTCAGGGCGTGGATACGCGCCTGTACCTGCGCCTTGCCCAGTTGCAGATGCAGCTTGAATGCCTCATCCGCCGCCCAGCGATGCTCGAAGGCGTGATAGCCGCCCGGGGTCATGGTGGTGGCGAAGTCCTTGTCTTCGGAGAAGGTCGGCACCATCGGCGTCACGTACTGGTTTTGCGGGTCGCGGGCACACACCAGCCCGGTGCCCCTTGGGCCGAACATCCACTTGTGGGTGCCGGCGATGAAAAAGTCGCAGCGCATGTCCGGGAAGTCGAGGTTTTCCACGCCGAAACCGTGCACACCGTCCACCACATAGAGGATGCGGTCCCTGTCGTCTCGGTTGCGGTTGTGTTCTTCCACCAGCTTGCCGATCTCGCCGATGGGCAGTTTCACGCCGCTGCCGGACTGCACCCAGGTCATGCCGAGCACGCGGGTGTTGGGGCGGATATTGCGCTGGATATTGCCCAGCACCTCGTCCTCGGACACCTGGTTGGCGTTTTTGAACAGGCTGATCTTGCGGACCTGGGTCTGCTCCTTGCGCACCCGGAAGTCCAGGCTGAACTCGGTGGCGTAGTGTTCGTGGACAGTGGTGAGGATCTCCTGGTCAGGCCGCACCTTGATCCCGCCATAAATCATCGCCAGCCCTTCGGAGGTGCTGCCGGTGAGGGCGATCTGCGCCGGCGTGGCCTTCAGGTAGCGGCCGGCCCATTCGCGTACCTGGCCTTCGCGTTTCCAGGTTTCCTGCAACCCCCAGTCCATGGCCAGGCCCGGGTTGCGGTCGATCTGTGCGCGATAGCGCTCGATGGCTTCGCGTACCGGCTTGGGGTGCGTGGCCACCAGGAAGTTGGAAAAGTGCAGGTAGTCCGGGTCCTGGTTGAACAGTTGCTTGAAACCCGTCCATGGGTCATTCGATGCAGGGGCGGCGATAGCCTGGGGCAGCAGGGCGGTGCCCAGTGGCAGGCTGGCGGCAAATACCCCGGCCTGCTTGAGGAACGTACGGCGGTCGGTCATGGACTGGCTTCTGGATGATTAACGGTTGGCCAACGGCTTGGCGGCTTTTTGTACCTGGTCCCACACCCGCAGGAAGTTGCCTCCCCACAGCTTAGCGATATCGGCTTCGGAGTAGCCGCGCTGGATCAGTTCGGCGGTGACGTTGCGGATTTCACCGGCGTTGTTCCAGCCCTGCACGCCGCCGCCATCGTTGAAGTCCGAGGCGAGGCCGACATGGTCGATGCCGATCTTGCGCACGGTGTAGTCGATGGCATCCCCGAGGTCCTTGAGGGTGGCCTTGGGTTCTTCATCGAGGATGCCGTACAGCGCGCTGGCGTATTCGCCGAACTTGTGTTCCGGCCAGGCGGCGATGATCGCGTCGCCCGGCATCAAGGCCACGGCCAGGTTGGGCAGGGGCGGCAGGTCGAACCGTGCGCGCAGGGTGTTGAGCTTGTCCTGGGTCGGCTGGCTCAACGGGCGCAGGTAGGCGGAGAAGCCCACGATCTGCACCACACCGCCGCTGTTCTTGATCAATTGCAGCTCTTTGTCGCTCAGGTTGCGCGGGATATCCACCGACGCACGCGGTGCCGAGTGGGACGCCACCATCGGTGTGCGGCTCAACTGCGCCACCTGCTCCAGGGCCTTGGTCGACATCTGCGACACGTCGATGATCACTCCCAGGTCATTGAGGCGGTGCACCGCTTGCTTGCCGATGTCCGACAAACCGTCGAGGGCGTCGGTGGAGTCATTGAAAAACGGCAGCGGGCGCGACGAGTCCGACCAGGCGTTGTTGCCCACATAGCTGAAGCCGAACATGCGCATGCCCCGCGCCGCCCACAGGTCCAGCAGGTTCAGGTCGTTGCCCAGCGGGTAGGCGTTGAGCATGCTGATAAAGATCGCGAATTTGCCTTCGCCATGCAGACGTCGGAAATCATCCGGGGTGTAGGCGATGGCGACCTGGTTGGGGTAGTCGCGCACCATGCCGCTGATGATCTTGTAGCGCACTTCCTGTTCGTTGCGCGCGGCTTCGACAAAACCGTCGGTGGGCTTGTGCGGGGCGTTGGGGCCGTTCCAGATTTCCGGCCAGCCGAAAATCGTCAGTGCCGCACCGGACAGGCGCCCGCGTGCCGCCTTGGCCAGGTCGAACTGGCCGCTGCCGTCCTTGTCCGCCTCGTTGCCGGCGGTGCCGAAATCGATGGGCACGGTGATATGGCTGTCGAACGACAACAACCGGTCCTGCATTTCATTGGCCTGCTTGATTACTGCCAGTGGGTAGCCGGCATTGCCCTTGAACCAGTGATCCCAGACCAGGAAGCCGGCTCCGGCGCCGATGGCCAGTGCCAGCGGCAAGCCGATATACAGCGCCTTTTTCGAACGTGGTTTTGTCATTGCCATCTCAGTCAGTTGAGGCCTTCGCTATCAGGGAAGAACGAGTGATAGGCGGGGAAATTTAGGCGGGCAGGGCGCGCCGGTAAATTTCCCTGGCGTGCAAACGTTCTAGCTCTGATAAAGCCGTTTCCTAAGGTAGACAATGACCATCTCTCGACGTGGGTTCATCGCAGGCCTGGCGCTGACCGGCGCCGCTGTGCCGGCCGCCTTCTATGCCCATCGCGAGTTGACGCGCGAAGAAGAATTCCCCATCACCCCCGGTGAAGCCACGGTAGACCTGGCCGACACCGCCGGCCAGCACCTGGCGAACACACTGCGCGGGGTGTGGAGCCTGCGCCTGGAAGGCCGCGACGCCGGCCTCAAGGGCCTGCCGTTGGAAGGTCTGGAGTTGCTGCTGGACATCGCCCCGCGTGGACGTGGCTTGCGGGGTTACCTGGATACCGCCGTCCACCTGCGCGCCGAGGGCGAGCCGCGTTACCGCGTGCTGGGTGACCTGCTGACAGGCGAGAGCGCCATGCTCTATTGGCGCCTGATCGACCGCGACTCGGCCGATGGCATACCCGCCTATGAGTTCAAGATGACCCTCGACCAGGTCTGGGCGGACTTCGCCAACGCCGGCAGCAGCACGCTCAGCGGTCAGATCCTCGACCTCGACCGGCCCTTGGCGCTGGTCGAGCGCGATAACCGTTTCATCGCCCATAAGCAGTGGTTCCCCGAGGCCCGACAACGCATCGGTCTCAACCCGACCCTGCTGGCCTGGCTGATCTCCCCCGAACACCGTCTGTTCCACCAACTGTGGCACGCCACCCGTGACCAGTGGCACAAACTCTCCGAAGAAAAGCGCGACGCCCTGCGCGGCATCGGTTGGCAACCCGGGCCACGGGGCCAGGAACGCGACGCCCGGGGCAAGCGCAAGGACCGCAACGGCTCGGGCATCGATTTCTTCTTCATGCACCGCCACATGCTCGGCACCGCGCGCTCCATGCAGGACCTGCCCTCATGGTCGCAATTCCCCGAGCCGCAGCCAGCCCTGGAACGTGATCGCCTGGGTTTTCTGCGCTACTTCGACAACCACGACGGCTTTGCGCTGCCACCCACCTGGTCGGCACCGGATGACAGCGACTACACCCAGTGGGTCAGCGACATCAAGGCCGCCGAGACCTATCACAGCAATTTCCAGGTGTGGGAGTCGCAATACCGCGACCCACGCTACCTGGCCAGATTCACCCTCGGGCAGCTCGGTTCCGAAATGGAGCTGGGCCTGCACGACTGGCTGCACATGCGCTGGGCCTCGGTGCCTCGCGACCCGTCCAACGGCGCGCCGGTGCCGATGGCCCGTGACCCCTCCGACTTCGCCCCGCGTTGGTACGCGGCGGAAAACGACTTCCTCGGCGATCCGTTTTCCTCCCACGTCAACCCGGTGTTCTGGCACTTCCACGGCTGGATCGACGACCGCATCGAAGACTGGTTTCGCGCCCATGAGCGCTTCAATCCAGGGGAGGTCAGCCGCATGGAAGTCAACGGCGTAGCCTGGTTCGCGCCGGGCCGCTGGGTGGAAGTCGGCGATCCCTGGCTGGGGCCGGATACCCACGGCTGCAGCACCACGCCAGGGTTGCAGATGGGGCGTTCGATGGAGATGGACCCGGAGACCATGAAGCTGGCGCTGCGCATCACCTTCGATGAAGACGAAAACAGGCTGCAAGGGTTGTTCAAACGCGTGCCGAGACGACCGTGGTATGCCCGTCATTTGAAACTTGCCTGAACCTGTAGTGAGCAGGCCTGCTGTGTTGAGTGGGGCTGTTGTGGTGAGCAGGCTCGCCACAGCAAGCTAAATTGAACCAACCCCGTCCCCCCTTGTCCCCGCTTCCCATGTCACCCCCCGTCCGCCAAATCCCTTAATTTTCCAAGCCTGCCGGAAGCCTCTCCAGGCCCCCGGCTGCGCCCGCGTTTTTTGATGGCGGTGCGCCCAGCAGACCCGATCCAAGCGGCAGCTGAAAACGGACTTTCTTCTCAACCGTGACTTATCAGGCAGGTTACCCCCATGCAGTTCAGCGAATTATTGGCAGCGATTTCCACCCATGCGATCCGTCTGCAACGGGAAGAAGGCGACCTGGTCATCCTGGGTGACGACGATGCGCTGGACGATGCGCTGTGGGATCAACTGATCGTCCACAAGCCACGCCTGCTGGAACTGGTCGCCGAACATGGCGGTGACTGGCTGAGCCCGGCCTACCGCATCACGCCGGCCATGCTGCCGCTGGTCAGCCTCGACCAGGCGGCCATCGACCGTATCGTCGCCGCCATCCCGGGTGGCGCGGCGAATGTGCAGGACATTTACCCGCTGGCTCCGCTGCAGGAGGGCATGCTTTACCACCATCTGTCGGCGGAGCAGGGCGACCCCTACGTGCTGCACGCGCAGTTCGAGTTCGACAGTCGCGCACGTTTGCAGGCGTTTGCCGAAGCCTTGCAGTGGGTGATCGATCGCCACGACATCCTGCGTACTTCGATGGTCTGGGAGCGCCTGGACGAGCCGCTGCAAGTGGTGTGGCGCAAGGCGAAGTTGTCGTGCGAAGCCGTGGGCTTCGAGGCGCGCACCGATCGCATGGACCTGGGCCAGGCACCGCTGCTGCGCCTGGTGTATACCGCAGACCCAGCAGATGGGCATGTGGCGGCAACGCTGCTGTTTCACCACACCATCCTTGATCACACCGCCCTTGACGTGGTGCGCCACGAGATCCAGCTGTACCTGGCCGGCGAACAAGCCCAGGCTGGTGAGCCGGTGCCGTTTCGCAGCTATATCGCCCAGGTGCGCCATGGCGTCAGCGAGCAGGCCCACGAGGCGTTTTTCCGCGAGATGCTGGCGGATATCGACGGGCCGACTTTGCCGTTCGGCTTGCAGGACGTACAGGGCGATGGCCTGGGCATCGACGAGGCCCGCGTCCCCGTCGACAGCGCACTGAGCCGCCGCCTGCGCACCCTGGCCCGCCCGCTGGGCGTGAGTGTGGCGAGCATGATGCACCTGGCGCTGGCCCGCGTATTGGGCGTTGTCGCCGGGCGTGACGCGGTGGTGTTCGGCACCGTGATGCTCGGGCGGATGGGCGCGGGCGAGGGTGGGGAACGAGCCCTGGGCATGTTCATCAACACCTTGCCCCTGCGCGTGGATGTGGGCGAACAGGGCGTGCGGGCCGGAGTCAAGGCCACCCATGAGCGCCTCACGGCATTGCTCAACCACGAACACGCTTCCCTCGCATTGGCCCAGCGCTGCAGTGGCGTGGCGGCGCCGACGCCGTTGTTCAGCGCCATGCTCAACTACCGCCACAGCGCCGCCACGGACATGGCCGAGGTGATCGAGGTGGCCGAGGGCATCCGCGTGCTCAGCGCCGAGGAGCGCACCAACTACCCGCTGACGGTCAACGTCGACGACCTGGGTGAAGATTTCGCGCTGACGGTGATGGTCGATGCCTCCATCGGCGCCGAACGTGTCGCCACCTACCTGCACACCGCCCTGGAAAGCCTGGCCGACGCCCTTGAGCAGCGACCGGATATGCCGCTCAGCGGCCTGAACATCCTGCCCGACGCCGAACGCCACACCCTGCTGCACGGCCTCAACCACAGCCCCACCCAATACGCCGATACTGCACTGATCCACCATCAAGTCGAAGCCCACGCCGCCGCCCAGCCTGACGCCATTGCCCTGCGCTTTGACACCCAGTGCCTCAGCTACCGCCAACTCAACGAACGTGCCAACCAGGTCGCCCATCGCCTGCTGGCCCAAGGCATTCGCCCGGATGATCGCGTGGCGATCTGCGTGGAGCGCGGCCCGGAGATGATCATCGGCCTGCTGGGCATCCTCAAGGCCGGCGCCGGCTACGTGCCGATCGACCCGGCCTACCCGCAGGAGCGCATCGCCTACACCCTGGCCGACAGCGTACCCTTGGCGGTGCTGGTGCAGGCCAATACGTGCCATCGGGTCGGCGACCTGCCGCAGATCGACCTCAATGGCTTGCGCGGCGAATCCATCGTCAACCCACGCGTCGACCTCAGCCCGGCCCACCTGGCCTACGTGATCTACACCTCCGGCTCCACCGGCCAGCCCAAGGGCGTGATGATCGAACACCGTCAGGTCGCGCGCTTGTTCACCGCCACCGAGCACTGGTTCGGCTTCAACCGCAACGACGTCTGGGCCTTGTTCCATTCCTTTGCCTTCGACTTCTCGGTATGGGAAATCTGGGGCGCGCTGATGCACGGCGGCCAGTTGCTGATCGTGCCGCAACTGGTCAGCCGCTCGCCGGACGAGTGCTACGCGCTGCTCTGCGAAGCCGGCGTGAGCATCCTCAACCAGACGCCCAGCGCCTTCCGCCAATTGATCGCTGCGCAAGGCCAGAACCCCCGGTCACATTCCCTGCGCCAGGTGATCTTCGGCGGCGAGGCGCTGGAACCGGGCGTGCTGAAGCCGTGGTACGCCCGGGCGATCAACGCCGGCACGCAATTGGTGAACATGTACGGCATCACCGAAACCACCGTGCACGTGACCTATCGCGCCCTGGAAGCCGCGGATGCGCAGTTGGTCGGCGTCAGCCCGATTGGCGTGCGCATTCCCGACTTGCAGTTGTATGTGCTCGATGCACGCCGCGAGCCGTTGCCGCTGGGTGTCGTCGGCGAGTTGTACGTGGGCGGCGCCGGTGTGGCGCGGGGTTACCTCAACCGTGAGGCGCTGACCGCCGAGCGCTTCCTGGTCGACCCGGCCAGCGGCCAGCGCCTGTACAAGACCGGCGACCTTGGCCGCCTGCTGGCCGACGGCAGCGTCGAATACCTGGGTCGCAACGATGACCAGGTGAAGATCCGTGGCTTCCGTATCGAACTGGGCGAGATCGAAGCGCACCTGGCCAGCGCCGAGGGCGTGCTTGACGCGGTAGTCATCGCCCGTGAAGACCAACCGGGTGACAAGCGCCTGGTGGCCTACGTGATTGCCGACGGCGAATTGCGTGCCGCCTACCTGCGCGACCACCTGTTGCAAAGCCTGGCCGACTACATGGTGCCCAGTGCCTTTGTGCTGCTGGATAAGTTCCCGCTCACCACCAACGGCAAGCTCGACCGCAAGGCCCTGCCGGCGCCGGATGCCGATGCCCTGGCGCGCCGCGGTTACCAGGCGCCCCAAGGCGCGGTGGAAACAGCCATCGCGGCGATCTGGCAAGACCTGCTCATGCTTGACCGGGTGGGGCGCGACGACAACTTCTTCGAACTCGGCGGCCACTCCCTGTTGGCAGTCAAGCTGATCGAGCGCATGCGCCAGGTCGATCTCAGCGCCGATGTGCGCGTGCTGTTCGGCCAACCGACGCTGGCGGCGCTGGCCGCTGCGGTGGGTGGGCAGCAGGAGGTGCAGGTGCCGGCCAACCGGATCACCGCCGCCACCCAGCACATCACCCCGGACATGCTGCCCCTGGTGGAGTTGGACCAGGCCGCCCTCGACCACGTCATCCTGAGCGTGCCCGGCGGCGTCAGCAATGTGCAGGACATCTACGGCCTGGCGCCGTTGCAGGCCGGCATCCTGTATCACCACCTGGCAACCACCGAGGGCGATCCCTACGTGTTGCAGGTGCAGTTCAGCTTCGACGACCAGACGGCGGTGGACGCATTTGTCCAGGCACTGCACAGCGTGATCGAGCGCAATGACATCCTGCGCACCGCGATCCTCTGGGAAGGCCTCGACGAGCCGGTGCAGGTGGTGTTGCGCCAGGCAGCGCTGGCCGTGGAGCGCATCGACGAACCGCTGGCGCAGTTGCAGCAACGCTTCGACCCGCGTCACTTCCGACTGGACTTGAGCCGTGCGTCGCTGATGCGGTTTGTCTACGCCGAAGAGCAGGGCCGCTTTGTCGGCATCCTGCTGTTGCACCATATCCTGCTCGACCACACCGCCTTGCAGGTGCTGGTGGAAGAAATGAGCGCCAGCCTGGCCGGCAACAGCGCGCAACTGCCCGCCGCCGTGCAGTACCGCAACTACGTGGCCCAGGCGCGGTTGGGCGTCAGCCAGGCGCAGCACGAAGCGTTCTTCAGCGAGATGCTCGGTGATATCGACGAGCCGACCCTGGCCTTCGGCCTGCAGGACGTAAATGGCGATGGCAGTGGCATCATCGAGGCCCATTTGCCGTTGGAGCCGGCACTGAGCCTGGGCCTGCGCGAACAGGCGCGACAACTGGGGGTGAGCAGCGCGAGCCTGGTACACCTGGCCTGGGCGCAGGTGCTGGGGCAGGTGTCGGGGCAGCAGTCGGTGGTATTCGGCACCGTGTTGCTGGGGCGCATGCAGGGGGGCGAAGGTGCCGACCGGGCGCTGGGCATGTTCATCAATACCTTGCCGCTGCGGGTCAACCTCGGTGCCGTGGGTGTGCAAGCCGGCGTGCGCGCCACCCATGCGCGCCTGGCGCAGTTGCTCGGGCACGAACATGCGTCGTTGTCCTTGGCCCAGCGCTGCAGTGGCGTGCCGGGTTCGCTGCCGCTGTTCAGCACCTTGCTCAACTATCGCCACAGCGCACCGGGGGAGGCGCCGGGAGACAACCCGTTCGCGGCCTCCGGCATTCAGATCCTCAGTTCCGAGGAACGCAGCAACTACCCGCTGGTGCTCAACGTCGATGACCTGGGCACAGGCTTTGCTCTGACCGTACAAGGCGTGGCGAGCCTGGATGTGCAGCGCGTGGGGGACTACATGCTCACCGCGCTGCGCCATCTGGTGACGGCGTTGCAGCAGGCGCCGACCACGCCGTTGCAGGCGGTGTCGATCCTGCCAGCCGCCGAGCGTCGCCAGGTACTGGTGGACTTCAACGCCACCGCCCGTGAGTACCCGGCGCACCTCACCGTGCATCAGCTGTTCGAAGCCCAGGCGCTGGCCCGGCCGGAAGCGGTCGCGGCAGTGCAGGGCGCATTGTCCCTGAGTTACCGCGACCTCAACCGGCGTGCCAACCGCCTGGCCCATCACTTGCTCAACCAGGGTGTGCAACCTGGCGAGAGCGTGGCGATTGCGCTGCCGCGCTCGCTCGACCTGCTGATCTGTCAGCTGGCGATCCTCAAGTGCGGCGCGGTGTATGTGCCACTGGACATCAACGCGCCGGTCGAACGCCAGGCGTTCATCGTGCAGGACAGCGGCGCGCACCGAGTGCTGACGACCCTGGCCGACCTGAGCCTGGACGCGCTGTCGCCGCGCAACCCTGAGTTGCCGCAGTCTGCCGAAAGCGTCGCCTACATCCTCTACACCTCCGGCTCCACCGGTGCACCGAAAGGCGTGCAAGTGCCGCACCGCGCTATCTCGCGCCTGGTGCTGAATAACGGTTATGCCGATTTCAATGCCCGCGACCGCGTGGCCTTCGCCTCCAACCCCGCATTCGACGCCAGCACCCTCGACGTATGGGCGCCCCTGCTCAATGGCGGCTGCGTGGTGGTGGTCGAGCACGCGGTGCTGTTGTCCCAGGCGGCGTTCGCCGCGTTGTTGCACGAGCAATCCGTCAGCGTGCTGTGGATGACCGCCGGGCTGTTCCACCAGTACGCCGACGCACTGCTGCCGGTGTTCCCGCAGTTGCGCTACCTGATCGTCGGTGGCGATGTCCTCGACCCACAGGTGATCGGCCGGGTGCTCAGGCACGGCAAGCCCCAGCACCTGCTCAATGGCTACGGGCCTACCGAAGCCACCACGTTTTCCACCACCCATGAAATCACCCGGGTCGGCGAGGGCGGCATCCCCATCGGACGGCCGATCGCCAATGCCCAGGCCTACGTGCTGGACCCACGCCAGCAACCGCTGCCGTTGGGTGTGGTCGGCGAGCTGTACATCGGTGGTGCGGGCGTGGCCACGGGGTATTTGAACCAACCGCAGCTCACCGCCGAGAAATTTATCCCGAACCCCTTCGGCGAGGGCCTGCTGTACCGCACCGGTGACCTGGCCTGCTGGCAGGCCGACGGCACGTTGTTGTACCAGGGGCGTAATGACCTGCAGGTGAAGATCCGTGGTTTCCGCATCGAACCCGGCGAAATCGAAACCTGCCTGGCCAGTTACCCCGGCGTGAAGGACGTGGTGGTGCTGGCCCGTGAAGAACAGCCCGGCGACAAACGCCTGGTCGCTTACTACACCGCCACTGCGGCGCTGGAGATCGAAGCCCTGCGCGCGCACCTGCAAGGCCGGTTGCCGGACTACATGGTGCCCTCGGCCTATGTGTGGCTGGAGCTGTTGCCGCTGACCGCGAATGGCAAGCTCGACCGCAAGGGCCTGCCGGTGCCGGACCAGAGTGCGCTGCTCAGCCGTGGTTTCGAGGCGCCGGAAGGCGAAGTCGAGACCCAGCTGGCGCAGATCTGGCAGGACGTGCTCAAGCTGGAGCGGGTTGGCCGTCATGATCATTTCTTCGAACTGGGCGGGCATTCGCTGCTGGCGGTCAGCCTGATCGAACGCATGCGCCAGGTCGGTCTGAGCTGCGACGTGCGCGTGTTGTTCAGCCAGCCAAGCCTGGCGGCGCTGGCGGCTGCCGTGGGCAGTGGCCGGGAAATCGTGGTGCCGGCCAATGGCATTCCACAGGGGTGTACCCGGATCACGCCGTCGATGCTGACGCTGGTGCAACTCGACCCCGCAGCCATCGAACGTATCGTCGCGAACGTGCCCGGCGGAGCGGCGAATGTGCAGGACATCTACCCGCTGGCGCCGTTGCAGGAAGGCATTCTCTACCACCACATCAGCGCCGAGCAGGGCGACCCGTACGTGCTGCAATCGCGCATGGCCTTCGACAGCCTCGAACGTTTGCACGGCTTCATGCAGGCCCTGCAACAGGTGGTGGCCCGTCACGACATCCTGCGTACCGGGGTGGTCTGGGAAGGCCTGGACAGCCCGGTGCAAGTGGTGTGGCGCAAGGCGCAGCTGAGCGTGCAAGCGGTCGAGCTGGACCCGGCCGAAGGCGCCATCATCGAGCAGTTGCACGCACGCTTCGATGCCCGTCACTACCGCCTGGACATCACCCAGGCACCGTTGCTGCGCATGGTCTACGCCCACGATCCGGCGCATAACCGGGTGGCGGCGATCCTGCTGTTCCATCACCTGGCGCTCGATCACACCGCCATGGAGGTGGTGGGCCAGGAAATGCGCGCGTTCATGTTCAACCAGGCCCAGGACTTGCCCGAGGCGGCGCCATTTCGCAACTACGTGGCCCAGGCGCGTCTGGGTGTCAGCGTCGAGGAACACGAGGCGTTCTTCCGCGACATGCTCGCCGATGTGGATGAACCGACCTTGCCGTTCGGCGTGCAGGACGTGCAAGGCGATGGGCGCGATATCGAGGAAGCCGAACAGGCCGTGGATGCCGCGCTGGCCCAACGGGTACGCGAGCAGGCGCGGCAACTGGGCGTCAGCGCCGCGAGCCTGATGCACCTGGCCTGGGCGCAGGTGCTGGGGCTGGTGTGCGGGCGTGACGACGTGGTGTTCGGCACCGTGTTGATGGGGCGCATGCAGGCTGGTGACGGCGCGGACCGCGCGCTGGGCATGTTCATCAACACCTTGCCCCTGCGCGTGGACGTGGCAGCCACTGCCGCCGCTGCGGTCAAGGCCACCCACGGGCGCTTGAGTGCCTTGCTCGGCCATGAACACGCGTCCCTGGCGCTGGCCCAGCGTTGCAGCGGCGTGGCAGGTGCGTCGCCGCTGTTCAGCGCCTTGCTCAACTACCGTCACAGCAGCCCCGGTGAAATGGCCCGCGACGGCCACGGCATCTGGGAAGGCGTGCAACTGCTCGGCGGCGAAGAGCGCAGCAACTACCCGCTGACCCTGAGCGTGGATGACCTGGGCGAAGGCTTTGGCCTCACGGTACTGGCGCTGCCGCAGATCGGCGCCCAGCGCTTGTGCGCCTATATGCATAACGCCGTAGAACAATTGGTGGCCTGCCTGGAAAACGCGCCGACGACCGCGCTCAACCAACTGCCGATCCTGCCGGCGGCGGAGCGCGAAACCCTGCTGCGCGATTTCAACGCCACGGCCGAGGAGTTCCCGCAGGGGCACACCGTCCACGGTGCCTTCGAGGTGCAGGCCGAACGCCAACCCCAGGCTATCGCGGTGATGCAAGACGGTGAGGCGTTGACCTACGAACAGCTCAACCGGCGCGCCAACCAACTGGCCCATCATCTGTTGGCACTTGGTGTACAGCCCGACGACCGCGTCGCGCTGTGCTGCCGTCGCGGCCCGCAGATGCTGGTGGGTTTGCTGGGTATCCTCAAGGCCGGTGCCGGCTACGTGCCGATTGACCCGGCGTATCCCGCCGAGCGCATCGCCTATTTGCTCCAGGACAGCGCGCCGGTGGCGGTGCTGGCCGAAGCCACTACCCGCGACCTGTTGGGCAGCATCGCCACGGTGGACCTGCACGACCCATGTCTGCAGCAGCATGCCGTCAGCAATCCGCAGCTCAGCCTCCTGACCCCTGCGCACCTGGCCTACGTGATCTACACCTCCGGCTCCACTGGCCAGCCCAAGGGCGTGATGGTGGAACACCGCAGCGTGGAAAACCTGGTGCACTGGCACTGCGAAGCCTTTGGCCTGGATGCGACAAGCCACACCAGCAGCGTCGCCGGTTTCGGTTTTGATGCCATGGCCTGGGAGGTATGGCCGGCGCTGTGCGTGGGCGCGACCTTGCACCTGCCGCCGGCCGATCTGGGCAATGAAAACATCGACGAACTGCTGGCCTGGTGGCTGGCGCAACCGCTGGACGTCAGCTTCCTGCCGACGCCGGTGGCCGAGTACGCGTTCAGCCAGCAGCTGCAACACCCGACCCTGCGCATCCTGCTGATCGGTGGTGATCGCCTGCGCCAGTTCACCCAGGAACGACGCTTCGCGGTGATCAACAACTACGGCCCCACCGAAGCCACGGTGGTCGCCACCTCCGGCCGTGTACGCGCCGGGCAGGTGTTGCATATCGGGAGGCCCGTCGCCAACGGCCGTGTCTACCTGCTGGACGCGCACTTGCGTGCGGTGCCGGTGGGCGTGGCGGGCGAGTTGTACGTGGGCGGCAGCGGCGTGGCACGCGGTTACCTGAACCGCCCGGACCTGACCGCCGAACGCTTCCTGCAAGACCCGTTCAACGCCGGGCGCATGTACCGCACCGGCGACCTGGCGCGCTGGTTGCCCGATGGCAATATCGAATACCTGGGGCGCAATGATGACCAGGTCAAAGTGCGCGGCGTGCGGGTTGAGCTGGGGGAGATCGAAAACTGCCTGGCGGCCGTGGAAGGCATCGGCGAAGCGGTGGTGCTGGTGCGTGAAGGCCGCCTGATCGCCTGGTTCACCGCACAGCAACCGCTGGCTATCGAGACCCTGCGTGCCGACCTGCAAGCCCAGTTGCCCGAGGCCCTGGTGCCGGTCGCCTATGTGCAGGTGCAGGCACTGCCCCTGACCGCCAACGGCAAGCTGGACCGCAAGGCCCTGCCGGAGCCGGATCAAGCGGCGCTGCTGACCCGCGAATACGCAGCCCCCCAAGGCGAGGTCGAAACCACCCTGGCGCGCCTCTGGTCCGAGGTGCTGCAGGTTGAACAGGTGGGGCGCCATGACCACTTCTTTGAACTGGGCGGCCATTCGTTGCTGGCCGTCAGCCTGATCGAACGTATGCGCCAGGTCGGCCTGAGTGCCGATGTGCGCGTGCTGTTCAGCCAGCCGACCCTGGCTGCCCTGGCCGCCGCCGTGGGCAGTGGTCGCGAAGTGCAGGTGCCGGCCAATCGCATTGCTGCCGATTGCCGGCGCATCACCCCGGACCTGCTGACATTGGTGCAACTCGACCAGGCGACGATTGATCATGTGGTCGCCCAGGTACCCGGTGGCACCGCCAACGTGCAGGACATCTACCCGCTGGCGCCGTTGCAGGAAGGCATTCTCTACCACCACATCACGGCCGGGCAGGGCGACCCCTACCTGCTGCAATCGCACCTGGCGTTCGACAACCTCGACCGGCTGAATGCGTTCGCCCAGGCGTTGCAGCAGGTGATCGAGCGTCACGATATCCTGCGCACCGCCGTGGTCTGGGAGGGCCTGGCGCAACCGCTGCAAGTGGTGTGGCGCAAGGCCGAGTTGGCGGTGCAGGCCGATGTGCTCGAACACCTATACCAGCGCTTCGACCCACGTCAGTACCGTGTGCCGATGAACCAGGCCCCGCTGGTACGCCTGGTGTATGCGCCGGACCCGGCGCATCAACGGGTGGTCGCGATCCTGTTGTTCCACCATATTGCCCTCGACCACACGGCGCTCGACGGCGTACGCCACGAGATGCAGGCCAGCCTGCTCGGGCAGCCGCAGCCGAGCGGTGCGCCCACGCCGTACCGCAACTACGTGGCCCAGGCCCGCCTGGGCGTCAGCGAAGCGGAGCATGAGCAGTTCTTCCGCGGGATGCTCGGCGATA
The DNA here is from genome assembly GCF_055380095.1 of Pseudomonas allii. Lineage (NCBI taxonomy): Bacteria > Pseudomonadati > Pseudomonadota > Gammaproteobacteria > Pseudomonadales > Pseudomonadaceae > Pseudomonas > Pseudomonas allii. The sequence continues at coordinate 2,667,443 of NZ_AP039450.1, forward strand.
TCAGCGAGCCGACGTTGCCGTTTGGCTTGCAGGATGTACGCGGCGACGGCAACGCCATTGAAGAGCTGCAACTGAACCTGGACCCGTCGCTCAACCAGCGCCTGCGCACCCAGGCCCGCTTGCAGGGGGTGAGTGCCGCGAGCCTGTTCCACCTGGCCTGGGCGCGGGTACTGGCCAGCACGTCCGGCCAGGAGCACGTGGTGTTCGGCACCGTGCTGCTGGGCCGCATGCAAGGCGGCCAAGGCAGTGACCGTGCCCTGGGCATGTTCATCAACACCTTGCCGTTGCGCGTGGACATCGATGGGCGCGGCGTACGCGCTGCGGTCAAGCAGACCCATGCACAACTGACCGCGCTGCTCGGCCATGAACACGCGTCCCTGGCCCTGGCCCAGCGTTGCAGCGGGGTTGCCGCGCCGCAGCCGTTGTTCAGCGCGATGCTCAACTACCGCCACAGCGACAGCCGCCAGGCGCCGGTGTCCCAGGCCTGGGAAGGCATCCAGACCCTGGCCAGCGAGGAGCGCACCAACTACCCGTTGACGTTGAACGTGGACGATCAGGGCGACGGTTTCCGCCTCACCGCGATGACCGCGAAGTCGATTGGCGCGCAACGCATCTGCGGTTACCTGCAGGTGACGTTGCAGGGTCTGGTCGACGCGCTGGAGCAGGCACCGCAGTGGGCGGTCAACCGCCTGCCGGTGCTGGAGGCACAGGAGCGTCAGCAACTGCTGGCCGGTTTCAATGCCACCGAAGTGGCCTACGACCTGGACCAGACCCTGCACGGCCTGTTCGAAGCGCAGGTGACGCGGACGCCGGACGCCATCGCCGTCAAGGCCGATGACCGCGTATTGACCTATGCCGAGCTGAATGCACGGGCCAATCAACTGGCCCACCACCTGCTGGAATTGGGTGTGCAGCCGGATTCTCGGGTGGCGATCTGCGTGGAGCGCGGCCTGGACATGGTCATCGGCCTGTACGCGATCCTCAAGGCCGGCGCCGCCTATGTGCCGCTGGATCCGGCGTATCCGCTGGAGCGCATCGCCTACATGCTTGAAGACAGCGCGCCGGTGGCGGTGCTGGCCCAGGGCGCGACGCGGGCATTGCTGGGGGACGTGCCGGTGGTCGATCTGGACCAGCCGACCTGGCAGCATCAACCTACCGAAAACCCCCAAGTGGCGGCCATCAGCGCCTACGTGATCTACACCTCCGGCTCCACCGGCCAGCCCAAGGGCGTGATCAACGACCACCCTGGCGTGGTCAACCGCCTGCTGTGGATGCAGGACGCCTATGGCCTCAAGGCCCATGACCGGGTGCTGCAAAAGACCCCGTTCAGCTTCGACGTGTCGGTGTGGGAGTTCTTCTGGCCGATGTTTACCGGCGCCTGCCTGGTGATGGCGCGCCCGGGCGGTCACAAAGACCCGGCCTATCTGTGCGAAGTCATCGCGAAAGAACAGATCACCACGCTGCACTTTGTGCCGTCGATGCTCGACGTGTTCCTGGCCCATGGCGATGTGAGCCAGGCCGCCGGACTGGTCCGCGTGATGTGCAGCGGCGAAGCCTTGCCCGGCAGCCTGGTGCGGCGCTTCAAGCAGCAGTTGCCGGACATCGGCCTGTACAACCTGTACGGCCCGACCGAAGCAGCGGTGGACGTGACCGCATGGAACTGCGCACGGCCGGACGTCCCGGACAACACACCGATTGGCAAACCCATCGCCAATACCCGCCTGTACGTGCTCGATGCACAGATGCAGCCCGTGCCATTGGGCGTGGTCGGCGAGTTGTACATCGGCGGCGTGCAAGTGGCGCGCGGCTACCTGAACCGGCCGGAACTGACCGCCGAACGCTTCCTCAAGGACCCGTTCACCGATGGCCGCCTCTATCGCACCGGGGACCTGGGGCGTTACCTGGCCGACGGCAATATCGAATACCTCGGGCGCAACGATGACCAGGTCAAGCTCCGTGGCCTGCGTATCGAACTCGGCGAAATCCAGGCGCGCCTGCTGGAACACCCGCAGGTTAGCGAAGCCGCGGTGGTGGCCCGCGAAGAGCGGCTCGTCGCCTACTACACCGGCGCTCGCTCAGCCGACCTGCGCGAGCATCTTTTGCAGCACCTGCCGGAGTTCATGGTGCCTGCGCTGTTCGTGCACCTGGACGCGTTGCCGTTAAGCCCCAACGGTAAGCTGGATCGCAAGGCGCTGCCGGCGCCGGACACCGATGCCTTGAGCCTGCGCGACTACGAAGCCCCGGTGGGCGACACCGAAATCCTTCTGGCGCAACTCTGGGCCGAGTTGCTCAACGTGGAGCGGGTAGGGCGCCAGGACAATTTCTTTGAGCTGGGCGGGCACTCGCTGCTCGCCGTGAGCTTGATCGGGCGCTTGCGCCAGGAAGGCATGGAAGCCGATGTGCGAGGGTTGTTCGAACAGCCGACCCTGGCCGGCTACGCCGCAATGACTGAACGAATGGAGATCGTCCTGTGAGCATTCTCGAACTGCTGGCGACGCTGAAAACCAAGGATGTGCAACTCGCGCTCAAGGGCGAGCAATTGTCAGTGCAAGGCAACAAGCAAGCGCTGAGCGACCCGTTGATCCTCGCCGCCCTGCGCGAACACAAACCGGCGCTGATCGAGCTGATCAAGGCCGGTGACTACTCGGCGGCCAACGAGGTGCCGGCCAATGGCATCCCGGCTGGCGCCGCACACATCACACCGGCGATGTTGACCCTGTCCGAGCTGAGCCAGGACGAGATCGACCGGATCGTCACCACCGTCGACGGCGGGGTGGCGAATATCCAGGACATCTACCCATTGGCGCCGCTGCAGGAAGGCATTCTGTTCCACCACGTCAGCACCGAGCAGGGCGACCCCTATGTGATGCAGTCGCAGTTCGCCTTCGACGGCATCGAGCGTTTCGAGGCGTTTGCCCAGGCCCTGCAAGGGGTGATGGACCGGCATGACATCCTGCGTACCGGCGTGATCTGGGACGGCTTGCAGCAACCCTCGCAAGTGGTGTGGCGCACGGCAACGCTGCCGGTGCAGGCGCTGGAACTGGACCCGGCCGACGGCGATATCGCCGCCCAGTTGCATGCACGTTTCGACGCCCGCCATTACCGCCTCGACGTGACCCAGGCGCCCATGCTGCGTCTGGCCTGGGCCAACGACCCGGCACAGCAGCGCATCGTCGCCATGCTGCTGTTCCATCACATGGCCCTGGACCACAGTGCGCTGGAAGTGGTGCGCCATGAAATGCAGGCGCTGCTGCAAGGCCACGCCGGGCAACTGGGGCACGCCGTGCCGTTTCGCAGCTACGTGGCGCAGGCGCGCCTGGGGGTCAGCGAGCAACAGCACGAAGTGTTCTTCCAGCAGATGCTCGGCGATGTGCTGGAGCCAACCTTGCCCTTCGGCCTGCAGGATGTGCAGGGCGATGGCCGTGGCATCAATGAACTCGACTGGCCGCTGACAGACACCCTCAACCAGCGCCTGCGCGCCCAGGCCCGCGTGCTTGGGGTCAGCGTCGCCAGTCTGTTCCACCTGGGCTGGGCGCGGGTGCTGAGTGTGCTGGCCGGCAAGTCCCAGGTGGTGTTCGGCACTGTGCTGATGGGGCGCATGCAGGGCGGGCACGCCACGGACCGTGCCTTGGGCATCTTCATCAACACCTTGCCGTTTCGCGTGGATGTGGGCGACGACGACCTGCGCAGTGCGGTCAAGGCCACCCATGCGCGCCTCACCGGCCTGTTGCGCCACGAACACGCGCCGCTGGCCCTGGCACAGCGTTGCAGCGGGGTGCTGGCGCCGACACCGTTGTTCAGCGCGCTGCTCAATTATCGCCACAGCGGCACCGGCACCAGCAGCGAAGCGGTGGCGGCGTGGCAGGGCATCGAGACCTTGCGTTCGGATGAACGTACCAACTACCCGCTGACCTTGAGCGTCGATGACCTCGGCGAAGGGTTTGTCCTGCGGCTGTTGGCGACCACCCAGGTCGACCCGCAGCGCGTCTGCGCCTACCTGCAAACCGCCCTCGACCATCTGGTGACGGCGCTGGGAGAGGCGCCGCATACCGCGCTGAATCAGGTGGCAGTGGTTCCCGCCGACGAGCAGCGTCTGCTGTTGGAGCACTTCAATGCCACCCAGGCGGATTTCCCCCAAGGCGACACGCTGCACGCGCGCATCGAAGCCCAGGCGGTGCTCAGCCCCGACGCCATTGCCGCCGTGCATCAGGGCCGCCAGCTCACCTATGCCGAACTCAACCAGCAAGCCAACCTGCTGGCCCATCACCTGCTGGCGCTGGGGGTCAAGCCCGACGACCGCGTCGCCATCGTCGCCCGTCGCGGCCTGGACACCCTGGCCGGCCTGCTGGCGATTCTCAAGGCCGGCGCCTGCTATGTGCCGGTGGACCCGTCCCACCCGGCCGAGCGCCTCAACTACCTGCTCAGCGACAGCGCGCCGGTGGCGGTGTTGACCCAGCACGCCTTGCTGGCGCGCCTGCCGGCCCTGGAAGTGCCGGTGATCAACCTCGACCGCTACACCTGGCAGCACCATTCGGCGAGCAACCCCAAGGTGGCGGTCACGCCGTCCAACCTGGCCTATGTGATCTACACCTCCGGTTCCACCGGGCTGCCCAAGGGCGTGATGGTCGAGCACCATACCGTGGTCAACCTGGTGGACTGGCATTGCCGCGCCTTTGACCTGTGCGCCGGGCGCCACACTGCCAGCGTCGCCGGGTTCGGCTTTGACGCGATGGCCTGGGAAGTCTGGCCGGCGCTGTGCGTGGGCGCGACCCTGCACCTGCCACCGGCCCATGACGGCGCCGAGGATGTCGACGCACTGCTGGCCTGGTGGTGTGCGCAGCCGTTGGACGTGTGCTTCCTGCCCACGCCGGTGGCCGAGTACGCGTTCAGCCAGCAGCTCGAACACCCGACGCTGCGCACGCTGCTGATCGGTGGTGATCGCCTGCGCCAGTTCGGTCGCTCCCAACGTTTCGACCTGATCAACAACTATGGGCCTACCGAAGCCACAGTGGTCGCCACCTCCGGCAAGGTCGAAGCCGGCCAGCCGTTGCACATCGGCAAACCCATGGCCAACGCCACCGTGTACCTGTTGGATGAGCAACAGCAGCCAGTGCCGCTGGGCGTAGCGGGGGAGTTGTACGTGGGCGGAAAAGGCGTGGCGCGCGGTTACCTGAACCGCCCGGAGCTGACTGCCGAGCGTTTCCTGCACGACCCGTTCAACCCCGGGCGCATGTACCGCACCGGCGACCTCGCACGCTGGCTGCCGGACGGCAACATCGAGTACCTGGGGCGCAATGACGACCAGGTGAAGATCCGTGGCATGCGCATTGAACTGGGCGAAATCGAAGCCCAACTCAACCAGTTGGCGGCTATCCAGGAAGCCGTGGTGCTGGTGCGTGACGAGCGGCTGGTGGCGTATTTCACCGAACACCGCCAACTCGACCCGTTGGCCGTCGGCGATATCCGCGCCCATCTGGTGGCGCACCTGCCGGACTACATGGTGCCGGTCGCCTACGTGAAGCTGGACGCGTTGCCCCTGACCGCCAATGGCAAGCTCGACCACAAGGCCTTGCCGGCGCCGGACATGGCCGCAGTGTTTACCCGCGAGTACGTGGCGCCGGAAGGCGAGATCGAAAACGTACTGGCGCAGATCTGGGCCGATGTGCTGCAGGTGCAGCGCGTGGGGCGTCGTGATCACTTCTTCGAATTGGGCGGGCATTCGTTGCTGGCGATGCGCATGGTCTCGCAGGTCCGTCAGCGCCTGGGTGTGGAGTTGCTGCTGGGCGACTTGTTTGCCAATGCCGAGTTGGCAGCCGTGGCCGAGGTACTGGCCCAGTCGGGCCGCAGCACCTTGCCGGCTATCCTTGCGGCCAATCGCGATGAGCCCACGCCGCTGTCCTTCGCCCAGCAACGCCTGTGGTTCCTGGCGCTGATGGAAGGCGCCAACACTGCCTACAACATTCCCATTGGCCTACGCCTGCGTGGGCAGTTGCATGTGCAAGCGCTGCAACGCGCGCTGGCACGCATCGTCGCGCGCCACGAAACCTTGCGCAGTCGCTTTGCCCAGCACGGCGACGAGGCCCAGGTGATGATCGTGCCCGCCGAAGACGTGCTGCCCCTGCAAGTACAGGACCTGCGCCGCCACCCGCAGCCGCAGCAGGCGCTGGACGCGCTGATCCATGGCGAGGCCTCGGCGCCGTTCGACCTGGAGCGCGGCCCGCTGCTGCGCGGGCGCCTGGTGGTGATGGCCGGCGATCACCATGTGCTGTTGCTGACCCTGCACCATATCGTGTCCGATGGCTGGTCCATGGGCGTACTCACCCGTGAACTGATGGCGCTGTACCAGGCCTTCAGCCACGGCCAGCCCGACCCCTTGCCGGCGTTGCCGATCCAGTACGGCGACTTCGCGGTATGGCAGCGCCTGTGGCTCAGCGGCGAAGTGCTGCAGCGCCAGAGCTCCTTTTGGCAACAGACCCTGGCCGGTGCGCCGGCCTTGCTCACGCTGCCCACCGACCGCCCGCGCCCGGCGCAGCAGGACTACGCCGGCAGCACCGTCGCGGTGCGCCTGGACGAACGCCTCACCGCCGGGCTCAAGGCCTTGAGCCAACGCCACGGCACCACGCTGTACATGACCTTGATGAGCGCCTGGGCCTCACTGCTGGCGCGGCTCTCCGGGCAGCACGATGTGGTGATCGGCTCACCCGTGGCCAACCGCACGCGCAGTGAAGTGGAAGGGCTGATCGGCCTTTTCGTCAACACCCTGGCGGTGCGTATCGACACCTCCGGCGAGCTGAGCACCGAAGCGCTATTGGCGCGGGTCAAGGCCCAGGCGCTGGAAGCCCAGGCCCATCAGGACCTGCCGTTCGAACAAGTGGTGGAGATCACCCGGCCACCGCGCAGCCTGGCCCACAGCCCGTTGTTCCAGACCCTGCTGACCTGGCAGGACAGCAGCGCACCGACCCTGGCCCTGGGCGACCTGGCCTTGGAAGGCATTGTCGAGGACAGCCACTTTGCCAAGTTCGACCTGTCCCTGGACTTGTCGGAAGTGCAGGGCACCATCATCGGTGCGCTGGAATACGCGGTGGCGCTGTTTGACGCATCGACGGTGCAGCGTTACGTCGGCTACTTCACCCGCGTGTTGCAGGCCATGGTGGACAACGACCAGGCGGTGCTGGAGCAGGTGCCGCTGGTCGATGAGCGCGAGCGCCAGCACCTGCTGTTTGATTTCAACGCCACCGAAGTGGCTTACAACCTCGAACAGACCTTGCATGGCCTGTTCGAAGCGCAGGTGGCACGGACGCCGGATGCCATTGCCGTCAAGGCCGATGACCGTGTGTTGACCTATGCCGAGCTGAATACACGGGCCAATCAACTGGCCCACCACCTGCTGGAATTGGGCGTGCAGCCGGATTCACGGGTGGCGATCTGCGTGGAGCGCGGCCTGGACATGGTCATCGGCCTGTACGCGATCCTCAAGGCCGGCGCCGCCTATGTGCCGCTGGACCCGGCGTATCCGCTGGAGCGCATTGCCTACATGCTCGACGACAGCGCGCCGGTGGCGGTGCTGGCCCAGGGCGCGACACGGTCACTGTTGGGGGATGTACCGGTGGTCGATCTGGACCAGCCGACTTGGCAGCAGCAACCCGTCGACAACCCGCAAGTGCCCGGCGTCAGTGCCTACGTGATCTACACCTCTGGCTCCACCGGCCAGCCCAAGGGCGTGATCAACGACCACCCCGGCGTGGTCAACCGCCTGCTGTGGATGCAGGATGCCTATGGCCTGCAAACCCATGACCGGGTGCTGCAAAAGACCCCGTTCAGTTTCGACGTGTCGGTGTGGGAATTCTTCTGGCCACTGTTCACCGGCGCCTGCCTGGTGATGGCGCGCCCGGGCGGTCACAAAGACCCGGCCTATCTGTGCGAGGTGATTGCCGCCGAACAGATCAGCACGCTGCACTTCGTGCCGTCGATGCTGGATGTGTTCCTGGCCCATGGCGATGTGAGCCAGGCAGGCGGGCTGGTGCGCGTGATGTGCAGCGGCGAAGCCCTGCCCGGTAGCCTGGTACGGCGCTTCAAGCAGCAATTGCCAGGTAGCCAATTGCATAACCTGTACGGCCCGACCGAAGCCGCTGTCGATGTGACCGCCTGGAACTGCGCCGGGCCGGTGACGCCGGACAACACGCCGATCGGCAAACCGATCGCCAATACCCGTATCTACGTGCTCGACGCACAGATGCAGCCCGTGCCATTGGGCGTGGTCGGCGAGTTGTTTATCGGCGGCGTGCAGGTGGCGCGCGGCTACCTGAACCGGCCGGAACTGACCGCCGAACGCTTCCTCAAAGACCCGTTCACCGATGGTCGCCTGTACCGCACCGGCGACGTAGGCCGCTACCTGGCGGACGGGACGATCGAGTACCTGGGGCGCAACGACGACCAAGTGAAAATCCGTGGCCTGCGCATCGAGCTGGGGGAAATCCAGGCGCGCCTCACCGACTACCCGCAGATCAAAGAAGCCGCGGTGATCGCCCGTGACAATCGCCTGATTGCCTATTACACCGGGGCGTTCAGCGAGATCGATGCCTTGCGCACGCACCTGTTGCAGCACCTGCCGGAATTCATGGTGCCGGCGATTTTCGTACACCTGGATACCTTGCCCCTGAGCCCCAACGGCAAGCTTGACCGCAAGGCGCTGCCTGCGCCGGGCCTGGAGTCGGTGGTGGTGCGCGAGTACGAAGCGCCCCAGGGCGACACGGAAATCGCCCTGGCCAGCCTGTGGGCCGAGTTGCTCAACGTGGAGCGCGTGGGCCGTCACGACAACTTCTTCGAGCTGGGTGGCCACTCGTTGCTCGCCGTGAGCCTGATGGGGCGCATGCGTCGCCTCGGATTGTCGGCGGATGTGAAGGTATTGTTCGGCCAGCCGACCTTGTCGGCGTTAGCCGCTGCGTTGGGCGGCGGGCGTGAAGTGGCGGTGCCGGTCAATGGCATTGCTGCCGATTGCACCGCGATCACCCCGGGCATGTTGCCGTTGATCCAGCTGGACCAGCCGGCCATCGAGCGTATCGTCGCCTGCATCCCGGGCGGCGCGGCGAATGTGCAGGACATCTACCCGCTGGCGCCGTTGCAGGCCGGCATGCTCTATCAGCATCGCGCCGTACAGGGCGGCGACGACTATGTGTTGCGGGCGCAGTTTGCGTTCGACAGCGCCCAGCGCCTGGAGGCGTTCGTCCTGGCCTTGCAGGCGGTGATCCAGCGTCACGACAGCCTGCGTTCATCGTTCCATTGGGACGGCCTGGAAGAACCGGTGCAGGTGGTGTGGCGCGAGGCCGCTCTACAGGTCGAACGTGGGCCGATGCCGGAGCGGCTCGAGTTGTCCCAGGCGCCGCTGATGCGCCTGGTGGTGAGTGAAGACAGTGCCACCTTGCTGTTCCACCACCTGGTGATGGACCACATCGCCCTGGAGATTTTGCAGCACGAAATGCAGGCGTTTCTCTCGGGCACCCAACACACCCTGGGCGCGCCGGTGCCGTATCGCAACTATGTGGCCCAGACCCGCTTGGGGGTGGACGATCACGAGGCGTTCTTCCGCGAGATGCTGGGCGAGATCGACGAGCCGACCCGCCTGGAAAACCTCGGCGGCAATGAGCAGGTTCACTGCGCCCTTTACCTGGCGTTGAGCCAACGCCTGCGCACCCAGGCCCGACAATCCGGGGTGAGCGCCGCCAGCCTGATGCACCTGGCCTGGGCGCACGTGCTGGGCAAGGTCTCGGGTCGTGAGCAGGTGGTGTTCGGCAGCGTGATGCTCGGTCGCCTGCAAGGCGGCGAAGGGGCCGAGCGGGCCATGGGGGTGTTCATCAACACCTTGCCGCTGCGGGTCGACCTGGGTCGGCACAGCGTGCGCGACGCGTTGCGTGCCACCCACGTACGCCTCACTCAACTGCTCAGCCACGAGCAGGCGCCGTTGGCCTTGGCCCAGCGCTGCAGCGGCGTGCCGGTGACGACTCCGCTGTTCGATACGCTGTTCAACTATCGCCACAGTGCGCCGCAGGTGGCGAGCGAGGCCTGGCAGGGCATCCATTTGCTCAAGGCCGAGGAGCACAGCAACTACGGTCTGTCGGTGAGCGTGGATGATCTGGGCGCGGGTTTCTCCTTGAAAGTCGTGGGGCAGGGCGCCCGTCGCGTGTGCGACTACCTGCGCATCGCCGTGGAGCAGGTGGTGCAGGCGTTGGAACAGGGCGGTACGACGGCCATCGGCCACTTGCCGATCCTGCCTGCCGCCGAACGCCAGCAATTGCTCGACCTGAACGCCACTACCCGCGCATTCCCGCGTGAGCATACGGTGCAACGTTTGTTCGAAGCCCAGGCCCATGCACGGCCGACTGCGCTGGCGGCGCTGCAGGGCGAGCAATCACTCAGTTATGGCGAGCTGAACAGCCGCGCCAATCGGCTGGCCCATCATCTGCTGGGCCTTGGGGTACGCCCCGGCGATCACGTGGCGATCCTGCTGCCGCGCTCGCTAAACCTGCTGGTCAGCCAGCTGGCCGTGCTCAAGTGCGCTGCCGCCTATGTGCCGCTGGACATCAACGCTCCATCCGAGCGCCAGGCGTTCATGGTGCAGGACAGCGGCGCGGCCTGGTTGTTGACCGGCAGCGACGTTGCCGTCGAATACGCCGTGCAGCGCCTGGACCTGGACACCCTGGCCCTCGACCCGCAGCCGAGCCACAACCCGGATCTGTCGCAGTCCTCGGACAGCGTGGCGTACATCATGTACACCTCCGGCTCCACCGGCACGCCCAAAGGCGTATTGGTGCCCCATCGTGGCATCACACGGCTGGTGCTGAATAACGGCTATGCCGACTTCAATGCCAGTGACCGCGTCGCCTTCGCCTCCAACCCGGCGTTCGACGCCAGCACCATGGACGTGTGGGGGCCGTTGCTGAACGGTGGCCAGGTGCAGGTGATCGACCACGCCACCTTGCTCGACCCGGCCGCCTTCGGCGTGGCCTTGGCGGACGCGACGGTGCTGTTTGTCACCACCGCGTTGTTCAACCAGTACGTGCAGTTGATCCCCCAGGCCCTGGCGGGCCTGCGCATCCTGCTGTGCGGCGGCGAGCGGGCCGACCCGGCGGCGTTCCGCAGCCTGTTGGCGCAGGCACCGGCATTGCGCCTGGTGCATTGCTACGGGCCGACCGAAACCACCACCTACGCCACCACCTACGAAGTGCGGTCGCTGGCCGAGACGGCCGACAGCGTGCCCATCGGCCTACCGATCGCCAACACGCAGGTGCATGTGCTGGACGCGCAGTTGCAGCCGGTGCCCGTGGGCGTGACCGGTGAAATCTGCATCGGCGGCGACGGGGTGGCCAAGGGGTATCTGAACCGTGCTGAATTGACCGCCGAAAAGTTTGTGCAGGACCCGTTTATCCCAGGCGCCTTGATGTACCGCACCGGCGACCTTGGCCGCTGGACGGCGCAGGGCTTGCTGGAGTGCATCGGGCGCAATGACGACCAGGTGAAGATCCGTGGTTTCCGTATCGAATTGGGTGAGATCGAAGCGCGCCTGTCCGGTTTCGCCGGTATCCAGGAAGTGGTGGTGCTGGCCCGTGAAGACGCACCGGGCGACAAGCGCCTGGTGGCGTATTTCACCTGGGCCGATGAGCCCCTCGGCATCGACAGCGTGCGGGCCTTCCTGCAAGGCCAGTTGCCGGACTACATGCTGCCGTCAGCCTTCGTGCCGCTGGAGCACCTGCCGTTGACCGCCAACGGCAAGGTCGACCGCAAAGCCTTGCCGGTGCCCGCGCTGGAAGCCTTGCACCGCCGCGAGTTTGAAGCGCCGGTGGATGCACTGGAGCAGACCCTGGCAACGCTGTGGGCCGAGGTGCTGAAGTTGGAGCAGGTCGGGCGTCATGACAGCTTCTTCGAATTGGGTGGGCATTCCCTGCTGGCGATCCGGTTGGTCACCCTGGTGGAAGACGCCGGGTTGCACCTGTCCCTGGCCGAGCTGTTCCAACACGCCAGCGTGGCCTCTGTCGCTGCGCTGTTACGTCAGCGTACCGCCGCGCCGGTGCGCGACACGTCGGTGATCACGGTACGTGGCAGTGGTGCGCAGACGCCGTTGTTCCTGGTGCACGAGTTCAGTGGCATGGACGTGTACTTCCCGGCGCTGGGCCAGCACCTGCCGGGTGACTACCCGATCTACGGCCTGCCGGGCGTGGCCCTGGGCGAACCGCACCTGAACACCATGGAAGGCCTGGCGGCGCGGTTGGTCGGCTTGATTCGCGGCCTTCAACCCCATGGACCTTATCGGCTGGCCGGCTGGTCGTTTGGCGGCGTGCTGGCCTATGAAGTGGCGATGCAACTGCTGGGGCTGGATGAGGCCGTGGAGTTCCTCGGCCTGATCGACAGCTACGTGCCGCGTATGACCGACCAGGGCAAGGCGCGCTGGAGCGGGCCGGACGCGCTCAAGCGGCATTTGCTGTTGCAGTGCACGGCGTATTGGAAAGCACAGGGAGGTGTGGATGAACTGGCGAGCCTTGAACACTTGGAGGCAGACGTTGGACAGCTGGACTTTGCGCGGCTGCTGCAACGTTGTCGCGATGAAGGTGTGCTGCACGCGCAAATGGCGGCGGCGACGGACGCGGACCTCTTGAACTATATCCAGCGCGAAGTCGGCCACGGCCATGCGTTGGCGCACTACAGCCTGTTCCCGTTGCCGGTTCCGGTGTACCTGTTCAGCGCGGGTGAGCGCCCGACCGAGTTGTCGCGGCGCAGTGAGTCGCTGGGGTGGCATGAGGTATTGGCGCCAGGCCAGTTGCGCCAGGTACAGGTGCCGGGGGATCACCAGAGCATGATGCAAACGCCGCATATCCAGGCACTGGGGCGAGCGATGAGCGAGGTGCTGGCGGCCTGTTTGCCGCAGGCCCAGGCGCCGCATCAGCCGTTGTTGCGCATTCAGAGTGGCCGGGCGGGGTATGCACCTGTGTTCTGCGTGCCGGGGGCAGGGGACAGCGTCACCGGGTTCGTCGGCTTGGGCGAGGCACTGGGGCGTGACTGGCCTTTGTTTGGCTTGCAGCCGCGTGGGCTGGACGGTGAGGCGGTGCCCCATAGCCAGGTAGAAGCGGCGGCGGCTTGTTACTTGATGGCCTTGGAGCAGGAATGTCCGCACGGGCCGGTGCATCTGGTGGGGCATTCGTTTGGCGGCTGGGTTGCGCTGGAGATGGCGTTGCGCTTGCAGGCCGCCGGGCGCGAAGTGGCGTCGTTGACGGTGATCGACAGTGAGGCGCCTGGAGGGCCTGGGAAGGTTTACACCACGACGGCGGCGTTGCTGCGCTTGATCGAGGCGATGCAGTTGTCGGCCGGCAGGTCGCTGGGGATTGATCCGGGGGATTTTGCCGCGAGTGATGAGGGGGCGCAGCGGCGGCGGTTACACGCCGGCATGGTCGGTGTCGGGTTGTTGCCGGGGCGTTCTGCGGTGGATGCGATGGACGGGCCGGCGCGCACTTATGCGGCGGCGTTGCGTACAGAGTATCGGCCGGGTGCGCGGTTCAAGGGCGTGGTGCGGTTGGTGTTGGCGGAGGATCCGGCGCTGGATGCGGCGGGGAATCAGCGGGAGCAGGGGATGATGGTTGAGGGGTGGCGGCGCCAGGGGAGTGGGTTGCAGGTTTGGTATGGCGGGGGGAATCACTTTACGTTGCTCAAGGCGCCCAATGTGGTTGGGTTGGCGCGTTGGTGGGTGGATGGGGTGGTGGTTGGGGAGGTGGTTTCTTGAGTGGATTGTCGGTGTACATATCCGTCGCGTCGGTAACGGCTAGCCCGGCGGCCTCAGGGCCGACCGGTATTGTGTTTGTCGTTCGCGGCTCGAGTGTGGGAGGGGGCTTGCCCCCGATGGCGGTGTGTCAGTTGATGCATCTGTGGTTGTCCCACTGCAATCGGGGGCAAGCCCCCTCCCACGGTTTGATCTCCATACATCAGGTAGATATCAGCCTGCTTTTGATCTGCTGGTGATCTGGCGTTTGATCCCAGACGCCCCGTAAAACCACGCTGACCTTCGTTCGGGCACACCGAGCCCGAGTGTTGGGGCAAGAGCGTTTTGCTTACTTTTGCGCTTTTCAAAAGTGAGCCGCCGTAAGGGCGGAACCCTAAGCGGCCGTTACCTAAATAACGGATATGTACTCGATCAAAGGCCACCCATGGAAAAGTCAAAGTTACGCAAACTAGGAATGCTCACAGTCATCACAGTCGCCATCGGCCTGATCATCTACACAGTCCAGGCCCCCGCCGACGCCCCCCAATACCTCACCGCCACCGCCGAACGCGGTGACATCGAAAACGCCGTCCTGGCCACCGGCCTGCTCGAAGGCATCAAACAGGTCGACGTAGGCGCCCAGGTCTCCGGCCAATTGAAGTCCCTCAAGGTCAAAGTCGGCGACAAGGTCAAAAAGGGTCAATGGCTCGCCGAAATCGACCCACTGGTCCTGCAAAACACCCTGCGCAAAGCCCAGGTCGACGAAGAAAACCTCCAGGCCCAACGCCGCGCCACGGCGGCCCAGCTCAGGCAGGCCAAGTCCGTGTACGAGCGCTACAAAGGCCTGCAGATCGACGAGTCGGTCTCCCGCCAGGATTTCGAAGACGCCGAGTCCAACTTCCAGGTGCAACAGGCCAACCTGCTCTCCCTGGATGCGCAGATCAAAAGCGCCCACATCCAGATCGACACCGCCAAGGTCAACCTGGCCTACACCCGCATCGTCGCGCCCATCGACGGCGATGTGGTGGGCATCGTCACCCAGGAAGGCCAGACCGTGATTGCCAGCCAACTGGCGCCAGTGCTGCTCAAACTCGCGGACCTGGACACCATGACCGTCAAGGCCCAGGTCTCCGAGGCGGATGTGATTCACATCAGCCCCGGCCAGCAGGTGTACTTCACCATCCTCGGTGAAGCTGACAAACGCTACTACGCAAAACTGCGCGGCACCGAGCCGGCGCCGCAGAACTTCCTGGAAACCCAGACCGCCGGCACGCCGAAGCAGAACACCGCGGTGTTCTATAACGCGTTGTTCGACGTGCCCAACCCCGATCACCGCCTGCGTATCGCCATGACCGCCCAGGTGCGTATCGTGCTCGATACCGCCCAGGCCGCGTTGATGGTGCCGGTGGCGGCGCTCGGTGCGCGCAACAACGACGGCAGCTACCCGCTGCGGGTGCTGGATGCCAAGGGCAAGGCGGTGTCGCGGGACGTGAAGACCGGGATCAACAACAACGTCAAGGTGCAGATCCTCGAAGGCCTGGCCGAAGGTGACAAAGTGGTGATCGGCGATGCCACGCCGGCTATGGCGGGGAACTGACGGATGACCCAGCCACTGTTGGAACTCAAGGGCATCACCCGCAGTTTCATGGCCGGCGAGCGTGAGTTCATTGCGCTCAAGGGCATCGACCTGACGATTCACGCTGGGGAAATGGTCGCGATCATCGGCGCCTCTGGCTCGGGTAAATCGACCCTGATGAACATCCTCGGCGGCCTGGATTACGCCACGGCCGGCAGCTACAAGATCAATGGCATTGAGACCCGCTCATTGGGCGACGAGCAATTGGCCGAGCTGCGCCGCGATTACTTCGGCTTTATCTTCCAGCGCTACCACTTGCTGGCGCACTTGAGCGCCTTGCACAACGTGGAGATGCCGGCGATCTATGCCGGCACACCGGAGACCACGCGCCATAGCCGCGCGCGGGAGCTGCTCGCGCGCCTGGGCTTGGCCGGCCACACCAGCCACCGTCCCAGCCAGCTGTCGGGCGGGCAGCAGCAGCGGGTAAGTATTGCCCGGGCGTTGATGAACGGCGGTGAAGTGATCCTCGCCGACGAACCCACCGGCGCCCTCGACACCCACAGCGGCAAGGAGGTCATGCGTATCCTCGCCGAGCTGCACGCTGCGGGGCATACGGTGATCATCGTGACGCACGACCCCAAGGTCGCGGCGAACGCCCAGCGTATTGTCGAGGTGTGCGATGGCGAGATTGTCAGCGACAAGTCCAACGACAGTGTCGGCCTGGAGCTGCCCGGCGAAACGCCCATCGAGCCCAAGCGCAGCGGCGCGCGGCGTCTGGTGGCGAGCCTGGGGTTGTTCAAGGAAGCGTTCAACATGGCCTGGGTCGCGCTGGTGTCCCATCGCATGCGCACCTTGCTGACCATGCTCGGTATCGTCATCGGCATCACCTCGGTGGTGTCGATTTCGGCCATCGGCGAAGGCGCCAAGCGTTATGTGCTCAAGGACATCCAGGCCATCGGCAGCAACACCATCGATATCTTCTCCGGAACCAGCTTCGGCGACAGCCGCGCCTCGGCCATCGAGACCTTGATGCCTTCGGATGTCGACGCCTTGAACCAGCTGTATTACGTCGACAGCGCCACGCCGGTGGTGGGGCGCAACCTGTTGCTGCGCTTTGGCAATATCGACCTGGATGCGCAGGTCAACGGTGTGAGTGACCGCTATTTCAAGGTCAAGGGCCTCAAGCTCGAGGCGGGTATCGCCTTCAGCGAAAGCGATGCACGCCGTCAGGCCCAGGTGGTGGTGATCGATCACAACACCCGCCATCGTCTGTTCGGGCCGAACGTCGACCCGCTGGGCCAGGTGATCCTGGTGGGTAACCTGCCGTGCACGGTGATCGGGGTGACGGCCGACAATAAAAACATGTTCGCCGCCAGCAAGGCGCTGAACGTGTGGGTGCCGTATGAAACGGCGGCGGGGCGCCTGTTGGGGCAACGCCATCTGGACAGCATTACTGTGCGTATCAAGGACGGCCAGCCGAGCAAGGTGGTCGAAGACAACGTCAACAAGCTGATGCTGCAACGCCACGGCACCAAGGATTTCTTCACCAACAACCTCGACAGCATCATGCAGACGGTGCAGAAAACCAGTCGTTCACTGGCGCTGTTGCTGTCGTTGATCGCAGTGATTTCGCTGCTGGTGGGCGGTATCGGGGTGATGAACATCATGCTGGTGTCGGTGACCGAGCGCACCCGTGAGATCGGTATTCGCATGGCGGTGGGCGCCCGGCAATCGGACATTCGCCAGCAGTTCCTGGTGGAGGCGGTGATGGTGTGTTTGATCGGCGGGCTGATCGGGATCTCGCTGTCTTATGCCCTGGGCTTTCTGTTTTCGTTGTTTGTGAAGGAATGGGAGATGGTGTTTTCCCTGGGCTCGGTCATCACCGCATTTGCCTGTTCGACATTGATCGGCATCGTGTTCGGCTTTGTGCCGGCGCGGAATGCGGCGCGGCTGGACCCGATCGAGGCCTTGGCAAGGGACTGATAGGGCCGAATGTGGCAGGGGGCTTGCCCCCGATTGCTGTGTATCAGCCACAATTTCGGTTGCTGACCCACCGCCATCGGGGGCAAGCCCCCTCCCACATTTTGTTCGGTGTGAGCTTAAAGCCCCGTACTTTCCTCGGTGGCATACATCCACCGCAACAACGAATGCCGCCCGCTGATCCCCAACTTGATCGCCGCGCGTTTCAGGTAACTCTCGATGGTGTTGACCTTCAACGCCAATTGCTCCGCCAACTCCGGTGCCGTGCGCCCGGCCAGCAGCCCGACGCACACTTCGAGTTCCCGGTTGGAAAGGGTCAGCCCCGATTGCACCAGGCGTTCCTCGATGCGCCGGCGCAAGGTTTCGAGGCCCTGGTTTTCCGGGGGCACCGGTTCGCTGTCCTGACGGCACGGCTGGATCGCGGCGATGTGTTTTTCGACCATGGGCAGCAGCAGGGTGGAGAAGTCCTGCAGCATGCTGCGCTCCTGCGGCGAGAAATTTTCGGACTGGTGTGAGCGATACACCGATAACACATAGCGCACGTCGTCGCGGCGGCGGGTGAGGTGCAATTGTGCCGCAGGTTGCTCTTCGCCCAAGGCTTCTACCGAGTCGGTGTAGACCGGGCTGATCTTGCGGCGGACCTGCCCTTCGGCACTCAGCTGCAATTGCCTGATATGGGTGGCGTCCACGGCCAGTTGGGTGAGGATCAGGTCATGCAGCATGCGCGGAAAATGGCGGCTGCCGGTGCTGGCGATGACCTTGCCAATATGGGGAAACAGCTGTGAGTTCATCAATTCGTCCATGAGGCGTGCAGGTATTCGGCCTTATAGCGACGGGGGTTAAGAGGCATGCCAATGCGAATAACCTGCGGTGATAGTCCTTCCCGCCGGAACCTATGCTAGTACAGCCTGGCGGCGGGAAGGGGATCCAATCTAAAAAAATTGGATTAGACACTCACGAGTTTGGACTTGTGTTGCGGCGTGCGCGTGCATTTGGCCAGTGCCTGCTGCACATCGGCCAACAGATCGGCGACGTCCTCGAGGCCCACCGACAACCGCACCAGCCCTTCGCTGATACCGTGCTGGGCGCGTTGCTCCGGGGTGTAGGTGGAGTGGGTCATGCTTGCCGGGTGCTGGGCCAGTGACTCGGCGTCGCCCAGGCTGACGGCACGGGTGAACAGCTTGAGGGCATTCATGAAGCGCCGGCCGGTTTCGATCCCGCCCTTGAGTTCGAAGGCGATCATGCCGCCGGGCATTTTCATCTGCCGTGTCGCCAGTTCGTATTGTGGGAAAGAACGCAGCCCCGGGTAAGTCACGCGCTCTACGGCTGAGTGTGCCTGCAAGGCTTCGGCCACGGCCTGGGCGTTGCTGCAATGGCGATCCATGCGCAGGGCCAGGGTCTTGAGGCCGCGCATCAACAGCGAGGCATCCTGGGGCGACATGACGGCGCCGGTCAGGTCCTTGAGGCCTTGCAGGCGAATACGCTGGGCCAGCGCCTGGCTGCTCACGGCAATACCCGCGGTGATATCGCCATGGCCGCTGAGGTACTTGGTGGCCGAATGCACCACCACATCGGCACCCAAATCGAGGGGGCGTTGCAGGTAGGGCGTGCAGTAGGTGTTGTCGACCACCACGGTGACGTTGGGCTGCTGGTGGGCGAGGGCGGCGACGGCGGCGATATCCACCAGTTGCAGGTTGGGGTTGGCCGGGGTTTCGCAGTAGATCATGCGGGTCGCGGGGCTGAGCGCGGCTTGCAGCGCGGCCAGGTCAGTGAGGTCGACATGCCGCACCTTGATGCCGAACTCGCCGATGCCGTGGTGCAACAGGGCGAAGGTGCAACCGTACAGCGTCTGGCTGACGATCACCTCGTCGCCGGGGCGCAGAAGGGTCCAGAACGTCGCGGCAATCGCCCCCATGCCGGAACTGAACGCCACCGCCGCCTCACCGTTTTCCAGGGTCGCCATGCGTGACTCCAGCAGTGCCAGGGTCGGGTTGGAAATACGCGTATAGAAGTGGCCGCTGGCTTCGCCGGCAAAACAGGCGGCGCCATATTCGGCGGTGGGGAAGGCAAAGGTGGCAGACAGATAAATCGGCGGGACGAGCGCGCCGTGGTGGTCCTTGGGGTCGTAGCCGTGGTGGATGGCGCGGGTGGAAAAGCCGAATGCATTGTGTTTATTGTTCATGTCGGACGCTCCTTATTTCCTACAATGCTATGCTCATAACCACAGATGAATTTTGCAATATTTGCTGCTGATTCCCGCGTCCTGGGATGAAAACCTCATAAAAATAACGAATAGAGGCACGTTATGCCTGTCAGTCTGGATCGCACCGATAAAGCGCTTTTAAACGCATTGCAAGGTAATGCTCGGCTCACCGTGGCTGAATTGGCCGACCGCGTTTCCCTGACGACCTCCCCGTGTTGGCGCCGGGTGCGCAACCTGGAGGAGAGCGGGGTGATCAGTGGGTACCAGGCGATTCTCTCGCCCAAGGCGCTGGGGTATGGGGTGACGGCGTTTGTCAGCATCATGATGGAGAGTCACACCCAGGACATTGCCCGGGCATTCGAGCAGCGGCTGTTGGAGATTCCCGAGATTGTGGCGTGTCATAACGTGTCGGGGCGGTATGATTTTTTGTTGGAAGTGGTGGCGAGGGATCTGGAGTCGTTTGGGGAGTTTGCGCGGGAGGTGTTGCAGACGTTGCCTTGCGTCAAGGAGATTTATTCGAGTTTTTCCTATAAGTCGGTGAGGGGGTTGCGGGTGATTCCCTTGCCGGGGTGATTGGGTGGTGGTGTCGTGTTGTGTACATATCCGTTGCTGCGGTAACGGCGGCTTATGGTTCCGCCCTTACGGCGGCTCACTTTTGGAAAGGCCGGAATGCCGGCCCAGCCAAAAGTAAGCAAAAGGCCGTCGCCCCAACACTCGGCACCACGCCTAGGCTCGGTGTGCCCTCATTCCGGCTTGAATCCGTGGGTAACCCGGCGTCCTGCCGGGTTACCCACGGATTCAAGCCTGCGTTCGGCCAGCGTGTTTGACGGGGCGCCCAAGATCAAAAGCAAGAGCGCGGCGGCCTTAGAGCCGACCGGATTGTATGGCCGGTACTCGGTCAAAGTGTGGGAGGGGGCTTGCCCCCGATGGCAGTGGGTCAGTCACTGATGAGTTGGCTGACACACCGCCATCGGGGGCAAGCCCCCTCCCACAGTTTGATCTTCATGTATCAGTGAAGGGTGGTTTGTTCTGGCTCTGGCTCTGGCTCTGGCTCTGGCTCTGGCTCTGGCTTTTGATCTGCTTTTGATTTTGATCTTAGGCGCCCCGTCAAACACGCTGGCCGGAATTCGGCAGGGATTTGGGGGGTAAACCGGCAGGGATGCCGGTTTAGCCGCCCCGCGCCATGGATGGCGCGTGGCGGCGGCCCCCCAAATCACTGTCGAATTACGGGCACACCGCGCCTAGGCGAGGTGCCGAGTGTTGGGGCAAGAGCGTTTTGCTTACTTTTGCGCTTTTCAAAAGTGAGCCGCTGTAAGAGCGGAACCCTAAGTAGCCGTTACCTAAATAACGGATATGTCCCCAGTCCAACCCAACCCACCCCCCCAAACAGCACGTACATCCAATTTTCCCCACCCCATCCCCCCTCAAACTCCCTCATCGCTGAATCTTCAAGGCAGAGGGACACCCATGGACCCAACCACAAAACCAGGCCCCGACGAAGTCGTCACCCTGGTGGTCAAACACCTCATCAAACACGGCCTGGAGGCTGACTACGAAGCCTGGCTGCGCCGCATCGTCCGCATCGCCGGCGACCGCCCTGGCCACCTCGGTGTCGACGTGGTACGCGGCAAACAGGGCAATTTGGCGCTGTTTACCTGTGTGTTGCGCTACCGTTCCACCGATGACCTGCAAACCTGGCTCGACTCCCCCGAGCGCAAAACCCTGATCGCCGAAGCCGCGCCCATGCTCGCCGACGGCGACAACACCGAAATCGGTGCGGTCAACGAATTCTGGTTCAACCCCGAAACCCCGAATGCCGCCAAGCCGCCGCGCTGGAAGCAGGCGGTAGTCACCCTGTGCGTGATCCTGCCGCTGACCCTGCTGGTGCCGATCGTGTGGGGCCCGGTGCTGCGCCTGCACCCGTTTCTCTCCAACTACGTGGTCGCCACGTTTCTGGTAACCGTGACCATCGTCGTGCTGGTGGTCTACCTGCTGATGCCGGCGGCCACCCGCCTGTTCGCTCCCTGGCTCGAAGCCTCTGTAAAGGAAACCCTATGAACGCCGACCTGATTCTGTTCAATGGCCAGTTCCACACCGTGGACCGTGAAAACCCGCGCGCCACGGCCGTCGCCATCCGCGAGGGGCGGTTTGTCGCCGTGGGTACCGACGGTGAAGCCATGGCCCTGCGCGGCAGTGGCACCCAGGTCATTGACCTCAAGGGCCGCACCGTCATCCCCGGCCTCAACGACTCGCACCTGCACCTGATCCGGGGCGGCTTGAACTACAACCTCGAACTGCGCTGGGAGGGCGTGCCGTCCCTGGCCGATGCCCTGCGCATGCTCAAGGACCAGGCCGACCGCACCCCGACGCCACAATGGGTGCGCGTGGTAGGGGGCTGGAACGAATTCCAGTTCGCCGAAAAACGCATGCCGACTCTGGAAGAACTCAACCAGGCCGCGCCGGATACCCCGGTGTTCGTGCTGCACCTGTACGACCGCGCCTTGCTCAACCGCGCAGCGCTGCGTGTGGCCGGCTACACCAAGGACACGCCGAACCCGCCGGGGGGCGAGATTGTGCGGGACAGCAACGGCAACCCCACCGGCATGCTGGTGGCGCGGCCGAACGCGATGATTCTGTATTCGACCCTGGCCAAAGGCCCGAAACTGCCGTTGGAGTACCAGGTCAACTCGACCCGCCAGTTCATGCGTGAACTCAACCGCCTGGGCCTCACCAGTGCCATCGACGCCGGCGGCGGCTTCCAGAACTACCCCGATGACTATGCGGTGATCGAGCAGTTGGCCAAGGACCAACAGCTGACGGTGCGCATCGCCTACAACCTGTTCACCCAGAAGCCCAAGGAAGAACTCAGCGACTTCAAGAACTGGACCGGCAGCGTCACCCTGCACCAGGGCGATGATTACCTGCGCCACAACGGCGCTGGCGAGATGCTGGTGTTCTCGGCCGCCGACTTCGAAGACTTCCTGGAACCGCGTCCCGACCTGCCGTTGACCATGGAGCAGGAGCTGGAACCGGTGGTGCGCCACTTGGTTGAACAGCGCTGGCCGTTCCGTTTGCACGCCACCTATAACGAGTCCATCTCGCGCATGCTCGACGTGTTCGAGAAGGTCAACCGTGACATCCCGTTCAACGGCCTGCCGTGGTTTTTCGACCACGCCGAAACCATCACCCCGCAGAACATCGAGCGTGTACGTGCCCTCGGTGGCGGTATCGCGATACAGGACCGCATGGCGTTCCAGGGCGAATATTTTGTCGAGCGCTACGGCGCCAAGGCCGCCGAAGCCACACCGCCGATCAAGCGCATGCTCGCCGAAGGCGTGCCGGTCGGCGCGGGCACCGATGCGACGCGGGTGTCGAGCTACAACCCGTGGACCTCGCTGTACTGGATGGTCAGCGGCCGTACCGTCGGCGGCCTGGAGTTGCATGCCGAAGGCCTGCCGCGCCTGACCGCGCTGGAACTGTTCACCCATGGCAGCGCCTGGTTCTCGTCCGAGCAGGGCAAGAAGGGCCAGATCAAGGTCGGGCAACTGGCGGACGTGGCGGCACTCTCGGCGGACTTCTTCAGTGTCGATGAAGAAGCCATCAAGTGGATCGAGTCGGTACTCACTGTGGTCGGCGGCAAGGTGGTCTACGGTGCCGGTGACTTCGAAGACTTCGCCCCCCCGCGCGTGCCGGTACTGCCGGATTGGTCGCCGGTGGTCAAGGTGCCAGGGCACTGGCGCCCAGGCTCGCCGTTACAGGCCCAGGTGCACCAGTGCAGCGGCCCGTGCGGCGTACATGCCCACAGCCACGAAAAAGCCCGCCATTCCAGCGTACCGGTCAGCGACTTCCAGGGTTTCTGGGGTGCGTTTGGCTGCTCGTGTTTTGCATTTTGATTACCCATACCCCCGTAAGGAGTTGAACCATGGCTAGCCCTCGTTTGAACAAAGATGACGCCGTTGTACTGTTGGTGGATCACCAGACTGGCCTGATTTCCCTGGTGCAGGATTTCTCCCCCAACGAATTCAAGAACAACGTGTTGGCCCTGGCTGACGTCGCCAAGTTCTTCAACCTGCCGACCATCCTCACCACCAGCTTCGAAAGTGGTCCCAACGGCCCGCTGGTGCCAGAGCTCAAAGCCCTGTTCCCGGACGCGCCGTACATCGCCCGCCCTGGCCAGATCAACGCCTGGGACAACGAAGATTTCGTCAAGGCCGTCAAGGCCACCGGCCGCAAGCAGATCATCATTGCCGGTGTGGTGACGGATGTGTGCGTCGCATTCCCGACCCTGTGCGCGCTGGAAGAAGGCTTTGAAGTGTTCGTGGTCACCGACGCCTCCGGCACCTTCAACGAAACCGTACAACAAGCCGCCTGGGCGCGCATGACCGCCGCCGGTGCACAGCTGGTGAACTGGTTCGCCGTGGCCTGCGAGCTGCAGCGCGACTGGCGCAACGACATGGAAGGCCTGGCCAACCTGCTGTCGCCGCGCATCCCCAACTACCGCAACCTGATGAACAGCTACTCGGCGTTTACTGCCAAGTAACCCTGTCGGTCATCAATGTGGGAGGGGGCAAGCCCCCTCCCACAATTTGTTTTGTGGTGTGTCCACTAACAGGCTATAAATCCGAGAAATGTCCACCGAGAAGCGACAATGAACCCCTTCGAAGACATGCGCCTGTTCTGCCAAGTCATGGAATCCGGCAGCTTCACCGCCGCCGCCGAACAGTTGGGCCTGTCCAAGCAATTCGTCAGCCGCCGCCTGATCCAGCTGGAAGATCGCCTCGGCGTGCGCCTGCTCAACCGCTCCACCCGCCGCCTGGATGTCACGCCACTCGGCCAGAGTTACTACGAATCCGCCTTGCGCCTGCTCAGTGAAGTCGAGCAAGTGGAGCAGGGCATCGCCGGCCAGAACAGCGAACCGCGCGGCACCATTCGCCTCAGCGCGCCGTTGTCGTTTGCCATGGCCCATCTGGGCTGCCTGTTACCACTGTTCCTGCAGCGCCATCCCCAGGTGGCGGTGGAGGTCGACTTGAGCGACCGCCCCGTCGACCTGATCGGCGAAGGTTATGACCTGGTGCTGCGTATCGGCACCCTGGAAGATTCCACCCTGATCGCCCGCCGTATCGCCAGCATTCCCCGGGTGTACTGCGCCAGCCCAGACTACCTGGCCTTGCGCGGTACACCGCAAAAACCCGATGACCTTGCCGACCACGACTGCTTGCCCTACGGCCATGGCCGCCAGGTGCAGTGGCGCTTCAAGGGCAAGTTGCAGGCGCTGAGCGTGAGCGGGCGCATGCGGGTGAACAACGGTGACTTGCTGCGTGATACCGCCATCGCCGGCCTGGGCGTGACCTACCTGCCGACCTTTATCGTCGGCGAGGCGTTGAAGGACGGTCGCCTGGTCACGGTGCTGGACGAATTCGCCCCCGAAGACCTGACGCTGTCGGCGGTGTACCCCCAGCACCGGCAGAGTTCGCGACCGGTGCAGGCGCTGGTGGAATTCCTGCGCGAACGCCTGGCTAGCGGCTGTTGAACAACTGGCGGATCAGGTTGGGCGTACTGCCGGTCCAGCGCTTGAATGAGCGGCGGAAGTTCGCCGCATCGTTGAAGTTCAGGTACGCCGCCACTTCATCATTGCTATAGCCCTTGACCTGATACAGGTGCAGCGCCACCTGCTTGCGCACGCGGTCCACCTGCTGCTGAAAGCCGGTGTCATGCTTGTGCAATTTGCGCTTGAGGGTCGCCGGGCTCATGGCGAAGGCCAGCGCGGCCTGTTCCAGGCTGGGCGGTTGGCGCACCTGTTCGTGCAGGTAGTCGTAGAGGCAGTCGAGAAAGCTGCTGGCAAAGCCCAGCTGTTCGATCTGTTCGCGGGCCTGCTGGCGTGCGACCTGGCCGGCGGTGGCCGAGGCGCCCGGCCAGGCGCGGGTGAGGTATTCGCGGGGGATGCTCAGCATATCCAGCGGCCGTTCGAAGCGCGTCTCTTCGCCCAGGTGCACCCAATACTGCTCGATGTAGCGCGGTTCGGCATGACTGAAACAGCACACCCACGGCAGGCGCTCGCCACTGAGCCACTGGCTCATGGCAACCAGCGAGGTCATGCTGGCCTCCAGCAAAAACCGCCAGTGCTCGCCGGCGCCGCAACTGTCTCGCCAGTACAGGTAGGCGTGATGCGCATCCAACTCCAGTTGCAGCGTGACCAGCGGGCTGAGCAGCACCTGTTGTTGGATCAGGATCTCCAGGGCCTGGTGCAGGTTCTGCGCATGCCCCAAGGCATGGCTGGCCGCGCCGTAATAACCGGGCAATAGCCGCTGGCCGAACAGAAAACTGCTGTCGTCGGCGTCGAGCAGTTTGCGACTGTTGCCGATCAAGCCGAAAAACTGCTGCGGGCTCAAGCGCGCCGTGCCGGCCAGGATGTCCTCGTGAAACAGCCCGGTGCCGCGCAGCAGGCGATGGCTGTCGATGTCCCGGGACAAGGCCAGGTCGATCAGCGTGGCGGGTTGGTAGTGCCCCGGTATGAAGCGGCTGTCGGCTTCGTACCCGTTGGTTTTCACGGCCATCTCAGGCGCTTTTCGCCAGGGGTTGCTTGGCCCTGGCCAGGGCCAGGTTGAGGCGCTTGAGCAAGTCCTGGGACGGCTCGTCCAGGGCCATGACCACCGCAGTGGTCGCTGCCAGTTGCAGGCGCTCACCGTGCAGCCGGGTCTTGTGCGCGAGGCCGCGCACCGCCTGCTGCAACTCCAGCGCCAGTTCCTTGGCCTGGCGCTCACCGGTGTTGGGCAGCAGCACCACAAAACGGTCGCCGGCCAGGCGGCACAGCAGGTCCTGGCGGCGCAGGTTGAGCAACAGCAAATGGCTGAGGGCCTGCAACACCGCATCGCCCTCGGCATGCCCGTAGGCCTGGTTGATGGCGGCGAAGTTGTCCAGGTCCAGGACCAGCAGGGACAGCGGTTGCTGCTGGGTCTGGCTGTCTTGCAGGCTCTCTGCCAACTGGCGCTTGAGGTAGTCGGCGCCGGCCAGGGGCGTGAGTTTGTCGAACAGCCGATGCTCGCGGAACAGTCGCTCGCGTTTCTCCATCTGTGCGCTGATCGCCAGTTGTTCGCGGTGCCAGTGGTAGATACCAATGGTCAGCAGGATCATGCCCACCGGCATCGGCCCGGACTCCAGCCAGTGGTCCCAGGTGATGCTGTCGGGCAGGCGGATGAATTCGTCGAGGCTGTCGATCCACCACGAGAAGAAAATGCATGACAGCCCCAGCGCCAGGTAGTTGGTCACGCGCCCGGCGGGTCGGCTTTTCAGCACCAGCCCCAGCCAGACCAGGGCGAGCAGGGCGGAACCGCCTTCGCCGAAAATATCCAGCCACACCCATTCGCTGACGCTTTTCAACTCGCCGCAGGCCAGGTGCAGGATCAGCCCGAGGTTGGCCGCGATCAGCAGCAGGGAGAGTTTCCAGCGGTGGGGTTTGAGCACGGAAAACATGGCCGCGAGTCCTTGGGCAAATAAGCGATGGGCGCCAGCACAGCAGATGCATGTGACGGTTGCGTGACGGTGGGGGAGGGTCGAATCAGCTCATCTCACCGACAACAAAGGTCAAGGAATGTGGGAGGGGGCTTGCCCCCGATAGCGGTGGGTCATTGAAAAATCAGGGGGCTGATCCACTGCTATCGGGGGCAAGCCCCCTCCCACAGTTGATCTCCATGGGTCATATCAGCTCATTCCAAGCAGAGAACCCGGCAAAACCCCCGGTTTACGGGCCTTCCCGCCATACCCTGTCACAGAACCGTCATCCCCCACCCCTAGCGTGCCCTCCCAGTTGCCGGGCCTCTTGCCTGGCGCCAACGGACTCTTGGGGAGGATTGCATGTACAAGCGCACCGGGCTCGTCAGCTTCACGCTTACTGCCTTGGCCCTGGCGATTGCCAGCGAGCGGCTCAACGCGGCCGAAGGGGCCAACACCGAGCACGTCGAAGTGGTCGGCCAGGCGGCGGCCATCGACCAGGCGCTCAAGGAACAACGCAATTCCGACAGCATCAAGAGCGTGGTACATGCCGACGGGGTGGCCCAGTTGCCGGATGAAAACGTTGCCGAAGCGGCGCAGCGCCTGCCGGGCATCAGCGTGGAGCGCGACCAGGGCGAAGGGCGCTTCGTCAGCGTGCGTGGCCTGGGCCCGGACCTCAACAGCGTGACCATCAACGGCACCCTGGTGCCCGCTCCGGAAAGCGCGCGCCGCGCGGTGGCCCTCGACGTGCTGCCCGCGGAGCTGGTGCAGTCGCTGTCGGTGATCAAGACCCTCACCCCGGACATGGACGCCAACTCCCTCGGCGGCACGGTGGATGTGCAGAGCCTGTCGGCCTTCGACCACAAGGGCCTGTTCTACACCGGCAGCAGCGAGGCCAGTTACGACAAGAAAACCCACCAGACCAGCCCGAAATTCTCCGGTGCGGCCAGTAACCGTTTCAGTCTTGGCGACGGCATCGACAATTTTGGTGTGGCCGCCGCACTGAGCTGGCAGAAGCGCGACTTCGGCTCGGACAACGTCGAGACCGGCGGCGCCTGGGACTTCACCGACGGCGCCCGACTCAACGAGTTCGAGCAGCGCGACTACGACATCAGCCGCGAACGTGCCGGTGGCGGCCTGAACTTCGACTACAAGCCCGATGACCTCAGCAGCTACTACCTGCGCACCCTCTACAGCCGCTACAAAGACACCGAAACCCGCAACTCCACGAGCCTCGAATTCGCCGACCCGCAGGCCCCTGGCCAACTGGGCGATGCCGAGGGCAAGCGCAAGCTGAAGAACCGCGAAGAGACCCAGGAAATCCAGTCCTACGTATTTGGCGGCGAACGCATGCTCGGTCTGTGGACCCTGAGCGGCCAGGCCGGCTACAGCCAATCCAGCGAAGACAGCCCGGCGCACATCGCCGGCGCCACCTTCGACGGCGGCGACTTTGCCAACAGCGGCTTCTATGACAAGGACAAGCCCCGCCCGATCATCGGCAGCGGCTTCTACGACGCGCGCAACTTCAGCCTCGACAAAGTCGACTGGGAAAAACAGAACACTAAGGACACCGAGAAAAACCTGCGCCTGGACCTGGCCCGCGACTACGACCTGAGCGGCTATGCGTCCCAGGTCAAATTCGGCGGCAAGGTCAGCCGCCGCAACAAGGACAACGACCTGGAAGCCTGGGTCTACAAAGATTTCGACACCCTTGGTTTTACTGCCGATCAGCTCAACCTCAGCCAGTTCCAGAAGGGCAACGTCGACTACCGCCTGGGCAATTACGGCCCCGGCATCAGCCCCAGCGCGATCAAGCAGCTGATCGGCAGCCTCAACCCGGCGGACTTCTATGACGAGACTGAATCGCGGGTCAACGACTTCACCATTCGCGAAGACATCAACGCCGGCTACCTGATGAACACCGTCGATATCGACGACTGGCGCTTTATCGCCGGGCTGCGTTACGAAGGCACCGAGTTCGAAGCCAAGGGCACCGGCGCCACCGATGGCGTGTTCACCCCGACCGACACCCAGCGTCGCTATCACCATTGGCTGCCGGGCCTGCATGCGCGCTACCAGATCGACAAGAACACCCAGGTGCGCGCGGCCTGGACCAAGTCCGTGGTGCGCCCGACCTTTGGCCAGTTGGCGCCGGGCTTCGTGATCGACGATGACGAAGCCACCTTCGGCAACCCGGACCTCAAGCCCCTGGAGTCGAGCAACCTGGACCTGGGCATCGAACACTTCATGGGCCGCGCCGGCACCGTCTCGGCGTTCGTGTTCTACAAGGACATCAAGAATTTCGTCTACAACACCGACCTGGCCGGCACCGGCGCCTGGACCAACTTCGCCGAGGCCCACACCTACGCCAACGGCGACAGCGCCAAGCTCTACGGCCTGGAACTGGCCTACTCACAGAAATTCGACTGGCTGCCCGCACCGTGGAATGGCCTGCTGATCGGTGCCAACAGCACGTTCAGCCGCTCCAGCGCCGACATCGAAGGTTTCGACAGTGCCAGCGGCACGAACCGCAAGCGCAACATCAGCCTGCCCAACCAGTCCGACACCGTCGGCAACCTGATGCTTGGCTGGGAAGACGACACGCTCAGCCTGCGCCTGTCGGCCAACTACAAATCGGCCTACCTCTACGAGCTGGCCTCGATCAATGACAAAGCCCACGACCTGCACGTCGACGCCCAGACCTTTGTCGACTTCAGCGCACGCTACTCGCTGACCAAGAACCTGCAAGTCAGCTTCGAGGCGCAGAACCTCACCGATGAGTCGTACTTCGTCTACACCGGCCACCGCAGCTACAACGGCCAGTACGAAGAGTACGGCCCGACCTACAAGCTGGGCCTGACCTTCACCCATTTCTAACCCACATCTCGATTCCAATGTGGGAGGGGGCTTGCCCCCGATGGCTGTGGCCCAGCTGGCATCTGTGTTGACTGACACACTGCTATCGGGGGCAAGCCCCCTCCCACATTGGATCTCCATTGTTTTTGACGGATTGACCCGTACATGAAGATTTCCAAGCTGTACCTGCTAATGGCCTTGACCCTCTGTGCACCGGCAATGGCCACGGACCTGGTCCTGACCCCTTGGGCTCCCAGCCTCAATGCCGAGGCCATGGCCGTGCTGAGCAGCACCGAACGCCTCACCGCCAGTACCCGCAACGGCCTGCAACTGCTCGACGCCAAAGGCACCGAACTCGCCCGCTTCAACGGCAACTTCAGCAGCCTCGACACCCGCGCTGCCGGCACCCAGGTACTGGTCGCCAGCCTCGACAACGACCGCCAGCAAGCCGTGCTGATCAACCTTGACGCGTCCGCCAAAAGCTTTGGCAAACCGCTGTACCTGCCCACCCGTGACTACCCGGTCAACGGCCTGTGCCTGTTCCGCGACGGCGCCGCCAACCTGTTTGTGTTCCTGGTGGGTGAAGAGGGCAAGGGTGAGCAGTGGCTGGTGGGCAACGGCTCGACGTTGCTCAGCGATCCCCAGCGTGTACGCGGTCTGCCGTTGCCGCCGTCGGCGCAGTTCTGCCAGGTGGATGACACCACCCAACAGCTGGTGGTGAATGAAGCAAACGTCGGCTGGTGGGCCTACCCGGCGCACCCGGAAGCCGAGGTCAAGCGCACGCCGGTGGCGTTGTTCGACAACCCCAAGCGTGAAGCGGGCGCCATGGCGCTGGTGCCGGGCGGGATGGTCGCACTCGATCCGAAGACGGCCCAGGTGCACCTGTTCCAGCACGTCGGCAAGGGCTGGGTCGAGCAACCGGGCCTGACGCTGCCAGGCCTCAAGGAACCGGAACAACTCAGCGTCAACGGCCAGCAACTGCTGGTGCGCGATGACGACAATGGCAAGCTTTACCAGGGCACGCTCAGCTGGAAAGCCAAACCTGTGACGGCTGAGCCGCTGCTGCCGGAAGTCGCTGCGGTGCGCCAGACCGATCCGGTCGGTCGCCAGGGCGATGCGGCGGATGACCCGGCGATCTGGATTCACCCCGCGCAACCGGAAAAAAGCCGCGTGCTTGGCACCAACAAAAAGCAGGGCCTGCTGGCCTATGACCTTGACGGCAAGCTGTTGCAGGAGCTGGCGGTGGGCCGTCTCAACAATGTCGACGTACGCCCCCACTTCAAGCTCGGCGCGCAGACTGTCGACCTGGCCGTGGCGAGCAATCGCGATCACAACAGCCTTAGCCTGTTCAGCATTGACCGCCAGAGCGGCGAACTGCGCGAAGCCGGTGAAGTGCCGACGCCGCTCAAGGAGATCTACGGCATCTGCCTGTTCCAGCCCGCCAGTGGCGAGCTCTACGCGATCGCCAACGGCAAGGACGGCACCGTCCTGCAATACCGCCTCAGCGCGCCGGATGGTCGGGTGCAGGGCGAGCTGGTGCGCCAGTTCAAGGTCGACAGCCAGCCCGAGGGTTGTGTGGCCGACGACCAGCGCCAGCGCCTGTTTATCGGTGAAGAAGACGTCGGCGTGTGGGCAGTGGATGCCCGCGCCGACCAGCCGGCCACGCTTACCAGCGTGATCAAGGTCGGCCCGCAGCTCCATGCGGATGTCGAGGGCCTGGCGTTGTACCAGAGCGACAAGCGCGACTACCTGGTGATCTCCAGCCAGGGCAATGACAGCTACCTGGTGCTGGATGCCGAGCCGCCGTTCGCCAGCCACGGTGCCTTCCGCGTCGGCCTGAATGCGGCGGCCGGGATCGACGGGGCTTCGGAAACCGATGGCCTGGAAGTCACCGCTCTCAACCTCGGCGGGCCGTGGAGCCAAGGCATGCTGGTGGTGCAGGACGGGCGCAAGCGCATGCCCGAGCAGACCCAGAACTTCAAGTTCGTGCCGTGGGCCGAGGTGACTCGCGCGCTGAAATTGCCCTGAGCCGTCATCACCCGGTCATCACTTTTTTATCGAATAGGAGCTTCACCATGCACGCGACGATGGAACATATGACGATCTGGGGCTTGATCAGCGACGCCAGCCTGTTGGTCAAGGCGGTGATGATCACCTTGCTGCTGGCCTCCTTGCTCAGCTGGTACCTGATCATCCAGCGCGGCAGTGTGCTGCGGCGCCTGGAGCGCCAGTTGAATGGCTTTGTGCAACGCTTTCGGGCCGCGCCCGACTTGCAACCCCTGTACCGCGACACCGTGCAGGCAGGCGAGGGCGGCATTGCGCCGATCTTTATCGCCGGAGTCCAGGAGTACCAGCACCTGCTCAGCCATGATCCAGCGGTGCTGGAAGGTGTCGAACGCGCCTTGCAGGTGGCGATTACCGAGCAGGAAATCGAGCTGGAAAAGGGCCTGCAATTCCTCGCGACCGTGGGTTCGGTCAGCCCCTACATCGGCCTGTTCGGCACCGTATGGGGCATCATGAATTCGTTCATCGGCCTGTCCCAGGTGCAACAGGCCACGCTGTCGACGGTCGCACCGGGCATCGCCGAAGCGCTGATCGCCACGGCCATCGGCCTGTTCGCGGCCATCCCGGCGGTGATCGCCTACAACCGCTTTGCGGCACGCGGCCAGACCTTGCTTACCCGTTACTACGCCTTCGGCAACGAACTGCAAGTACGCCTGCACCGCACGCTGCGCGGCACGTCGAGCCACCTGGCCGTGGCCGCCTGAACAGGAGCAATCTGATGCTAACAAGGCCGCAACGCAAGCATGGGCCCAAGGCCGAGATGAACGTGGTGCCCTATATCGACGTGATGCTGGTGCTGCTGGTGATCTTCATGGTTACCGCGCCGATGCTCACCCAGGGCGTGAAGATCGAGCTGCCCAAGGTCGCCGCCGAGGCGCTGGCCACCGACACCCGCCAGCAGATCCTCACGCTGTCGGTGAAGGCCGATGGCGGCTACTACTGGAACCTCGGCGGTGAACTCGACACTCAACACCAGACCGACAGCGCCGTGACCCTCGACGAAATGGGCGCCAAGGTCATGCAGGTGGTGGCGGCGCGCAGCGACACCCAGGTGTACATCCGCGCCGACGATAACGCAGGTTACGGCCGTGTGGTCGCGGCCATGGCGGTGTTGCAGAAGGGCGGGGTGAGCAACCTGGGGCTGGTGACCGAGGCCCCGCAATGACGGCGATGATCATGCACAGTCCGCTGCTGACGATGCCTTCCCGGGGGCCTTCCGGGTTCTGGCGAAACAGTTTGGCCGCCAGCCTGGCGGTGGCGCTGCATGTGGGCGTGCTGGCCGCGTTGATGCTTGGCTGGTCGACGGAAAAACCGTCGGTGCAAGCCCCCAGGGTGATGCATACCCAGTTGGTGATGCTGCCGGCTGCACCTGTGCCGGCTCCCGCACCTGAACCGGTGGCTGTCACGCCCCCGGAGCCGGTCGCGGTTCCCGTACCGGTGAAGCCCACGGTCGATCCGCAGATCCAGGCGCGCAAACTCGAACAGGCCACCCTGGCGCGCAAGCGCGTCGAGGAAAAGCAGCTAGAGCAACAACAGCAACGGCAGGCCACTGAACAGCGCAACCGTGAGCAGGCACAACAGCGTGCTGACCAGCAGCGCCAGGCCGCTGAAACAGCGCGAGCCGCGACACCCGCTGCGGCACCGGCTTTCGACAGCCGCCAGTACCAGCCCTTGAGCAAGGAGGCGCCGGACTACCCCGACCGCGCCCTGGACAAGCACATCGAAGGCGATTGTTCGGTGGAGTACACCGTCAACACCCAGGGCCGCGTGGAAAACCCCAGGGTGCTGGACGGCTGCCACCCGCTGTTCATGCGACCTTCACTGGCGGCGGCGAATACCTTCCGTTACCAGCCACGGATTGTTGATGGAAAACCCGTGCCCGTGCCAGCAGTGCGCAATACGTTCCACTACCGCATCAAATGATTTCTCCCGATCAACACAGATCACATGTGGGAGCGGGCTTGCTCGCGAATGCAGAGTGTCAGTCGATACCCCTTTGACTGAACCACCGCATTCGCGAGCAAGCCCGCTCCCACCTTTTGATTTGCGTTAGACGTAAGCTAAGTTATTCAGCGCTTGATCCGCCACGTAGAGCTCCAGGTTCGCCAAAAAAGTATCGGCAATCTCGTTGCGGCTATTGGTCGAAATCGCCGAGGTATGCGGCGACAGCCTAACCCGCGGATGGGTGTACAACGCATGCCCATCCGGCAACGGCTCCGGCTCGGTCACATCCAGCGACGCCAAGCCAACCTGTCCATTGTCCAGTGCTTCCAGCAACGCCTCCTGATCCAGCAACCCACCCCGTGCGATGTTGATCAGGTGCAACCCCGGCTTGGCGCTGCCGAGGACGTCGCGGTTGATGATATGCCGCGTGGCCTCGGTCAGCGGCGCCGCCACCACCAGGTGATCGGCGCGGGCGAACAGGTCGTGGATGTCTTTCGCGGCTTCCACGTCCGCGCTGAACGGCACCGGGCTTTGGCGTAGCGCGACCACCTTGATCCCCAGGGCCAGGGCCTTGTGCGCCAGGCGCTCGCCAATCGCTCCAAACCCGAGGATGCCCAGCGTGGTGCCCTTGAGCGGGCGTAGCGCGGTGAAGTTCCACTGCGCATCCTTGACCCATATAGCCGGCAGATGCTTGGACGCGGCAAAGATCGCCGCCAAGGCAAACTCGGCCAGGTTGTCGGCCGCGCTGCCGCGCGAGGTGGTCACCGGAGGGCCGTTGAACAGCCACTGCGGGTAGAAGTCGATGCCCGACGACACCAGGTGCACCCATTGCACGCCGTAGGGCCAACCGGGTGGCGGGGTGTCCGGGGCGGTGTAGCCGCGCACGTTGATCGGGCGCAGCAGCAGGATATTCGCCTGGGGTGGCAGGTCGCTGGGCACCCCGACGGGCACCCCGATCACCTGGGCTTCGGGATGGATCGACGCCATGCGCTGGCGGAGCACGTCGTTGTAATCCTCGTCCAACTGGCTGGCGATAATCACCTGGCTCATGTGCGCTCCTTGTGGCGTTGGGCGAAGGCGGCCTTGCCGACACCTTGTAATACCGCGTCGTTCTGTGGGGTATGCACTCGGCTGCACAACACGTCGCGGTAGTGCCGTTGCAGCGGGCTATGGCGCGACAGGCCCGGGTTGCCCGAGGCTTCGATGGCCAGCTCCACGGCGCGGATCGCGTTGTTCGTTACCAGGTACTTCAATTGCGCGGCGTTGACGGCCGGGGTGTGGCCCTCGGCAGCAGCGTCGAGCAGGCTGCGATTGGCAAACAGCAGGGTGTCGATATGGCCAACGGTTTCCTGGAAGCGTGGCAGGGTCGACAGCGCCGCACCGAGGTTGGACGGTTGGCGCTCCTCCAGCCAGTTCACCAGCCAGTCCCGGGCGGCCTGGGCCACGGCGTCGTACACCGAGGACAACAACACTGACATCCACAGGAAGCCCTCGGGGTCCAACTCTGGCGCCGGCGCACTCCACGGGCTGACGCTGACGGCGTGGTCCAGCGGCACCAGCACGTTGTCGAGCACCACTTCATGGCTACAGGTGGCGCGCATGCCCAGGTGGTCCCAGGTGTCGATGATGCTCACGCCGGGGCTGTCCTTGGGCACCAGCCAGGCGCCCACCAGCGGGTCGGCGTCGTCACTGCGGCCCCACACGCTGAACCAGCTCAGGCCGTGGCTGCCGGTGGAGTAGATCTTGCGCCCGCTGATGCGCCAGCCCTCGGCGGTGCGCACGGCGGTGGTTGCCGGCAGCCCGCCACGGGCCGGGGTGCCGAGGTCGGGTTCGACGCGCAGGGCGTTGATCAACGCGCCGTTGCGCACCGCGTCTTCGGCGACTTGCCTGCGCAGGTGTGCGGGCCAGGTCTTGCTGTCTTGCAGACGGGTGTGTTGCAGGTACTGCATCACCAGGATCAGCGCGGTGGACGGCTCGCCCTTGGCGATCGCACTGATGGCCTTGCGTGCCTGGGAAAGGTTGGCGCCGCCGCCGCCCAGTGCCTTGGGCACGGTGAGGGCGAGCAGGCCGTGTTCGTGCAGCAACTTGAAGTTGGCGTGAGGGAAAGCGCCGCTCCCGTCGTAGACCTGCGCGGTGCTGGCCAGCTCGGTGGTGACACGTTCAAGCAGGGCGTCGAACTGGGCGACTTCCACGGAGCGCAAGGAGGGCTGCAAGGATGGGCTCATGCCAACGCCTCTTGCTGCTCTTCAACCTCGGCGGCGACGCTGTAGCGGTTCACCGGCACCTCCAGGCCCAGGTTATCGCGCAGGGTCTGGCCGCTGTATTCGCTGCGGAACAGGCCGCGCTGTTGCAACACCGGCACCACCAGCTCGGTAAAGTACTGCAAGCCATCCGGCAGCACCGAGTTGATGATGAAACCGTCACTGGCGCCGCGCTCGAACCAGGTCTGGATCGCATCGGCGACCTGTTCCGGGGTGCCGACAAAATCACGTTTGGGCCGCGAGAAACGCAGGGCCACTTCGCGCAGGGTCAGGCCTTCGTCCCTGGCCAGTTGCTTGATGCGGTCGGAGCCGCCTTTCTGGCTGTTGGACCCCAGGTCCCCCAGTTCCGGGAACGGCGCGTCCAGCGGGTATTGGCTGAAATCGTGGTCATTGAACGGGCGACCGAGGGCGACGATGGCGTCTTCCACGGTGACCAGCTCCACGGCCTGCTGGTAGCGGCTTTCCACTTCAGCTTCATCGCGGCCGACAATCGGGCGGATGCCCGGCAGGATCGACAGGTTTTGCGGGTCGCGGCCAAAGCCTTTGGCGCGGCGTTTCAGGTCTTGGGTATACGCCAGGCCCTCCTCGATGCTGTCCACGTGCACAAAGATCGCATCCGAGTTCTGCGCCGCGAAGTTGCGCCCGTCCTCCGAGGTGCCGGCCTGGAAAATCACCGGTTGGCCCTGGCGCGAACGCGCGATGTTCAGCGGGCCTTTGACCGAGAAGAAGTCGCCCTTGTGGTTGAGTGCATGCAGCTTGCCCGGGGCGAAAAATTCGCCGGACTGTTTGTTGTAGGTAAAGGCGTCGTCTTCCCACGAATCCCACAGGCCCTGCACGGTGCTTACGTGTTCCTTAGCGATGCGGTAACGCACGGCGTGGGGCGGGTGCTCGGCCTTGCTGAAGTTGTCGGCGGTGCCGCTGAGCCATGAGGTGACCACGTTCCAGCCGGCACGACCGCCGCTGATATGGTCCAGGGACGCGAACTGGCGCGCCACCTGGTAGGGCTCGGTGTAGCTGACGGTCACCGTGGCGACGAGGCCGATATGGGTGGTGATCGCGGCGAGTGCCGACAGGATGGTCAACGGCTCGAAACGGTTGAGGTAGTGCGGGCTGGATTTGGCGTGGATATGCAGGCTGTCGGCGATGAACACGAAGTCGAACTTGGCGGCTTCGGCCAATTCAGTCTGTTGTTTGTAGAAGCCGAAGCTGGTGCTGGCATTCGGTTGGGCGCTCGGGTGGCGCCATTCGCCCCAGCCGTGACCGACGCCATGGACCATGGCTCCCAGTTTCAAATGACGTGGCTTGCTCATGTGCTGCTCCTTTTAGCGTGAGGCTTGGTTGAAGGGGACACGCTTGGCGTTGAAGCTCTTGTCGAAGCCCTGCGACACGTCGATGTGCTTGAGTAGCAGGCCTTCCTGTTGATAGGTGTCGGCGGTCTCTTGCAGGCCGCTGATCACTGAGTCGTCGATAGCAACCGGGTTCAGGCGGGTGTCCTTGGCCACCGTCACATGCACGTCCAGCGGCAGGCCGGTGATCCTGGCCTGGGCGGCAGCGTATTCATCGGGGTGGGTGTTGGCCCAGGCATACGCGCGGTCGACGCGTGCGACAAAGTCGTCGAGCTGCGGGCGCTTGTCAGCGATGGCCTGGCTGGTGGCGGCGAGGTACAGGTGGTTGCTCAACAGTTGGTTGCCGCTGATCAGCACGCGGGCCTGGCTTTGCGAGGTGACTACGGTGGTGTACGGGTCCCAGGTGGCCCAGGCGTCGGCGGTGCCGTTATCCAACACCAGGCGCGATTCGCTGGGCAGCAGGAAAATGAACTGCACATCCTGGGTGGTCAGGCCGGCGGTGGCCAGGGCCTTGATCGCCAGGTAATGGCCGATGGAACCGCGCCCGGTGACGATCTTCTTGCCCTTGAGGTCGGCAACGGTCTTGATCGGTGAGTCCTTGGGCACGACCAGGGCGGTGGTGGTGCGCCCTTCGGAGTGGATGATGCTGACCACTTTGAGCGACGCGCCGGCGCCCAGGGCGAATACATAAGGCGCGTCACCGAGGGCGCCGATGTCCACGGCACCGGCGTTGAGTGCTTCGCCGAGAGGCGAGGCCGATGGGAATTCCGACCACTGGATCGTGTAAGGCACATTCCGGGTTTCGCCGGAGGCTTCCAGCAGCGCCTTGATCGTCGATTTCTGGTTGGCCACCCGCAGCGGTTGCAGGTCGGCGGCAGCGGCGCTGCCGATCAGGCCAAGGGCGAGGGCGGTGCCCAGGAGCAGGCGTTTGAAAGGGAGGGTAATGACCATGGGATGCAGGCTCCAGGCAGATCAAGTCAGGGTTCGATTACCTCCGCCTGGAGAAGGGGTCGGTGAGTGAGTTAACACTATTCCTATAAAAAACTGATGTGAAGTTCTTTTTGGTTATATCGTA
This sequence comes from Pseudomonas allii, assembly GCF_055380095.1. Taxonomy (NCBI): domain Bacteria; kingdom Pseudomonadati; phylum Pseudomonadota; class Gammaproteobacteria; order Pseudomonadales; family Pseudomonadaceae; genus Pseudomonas; species Pseudomonas allii. The sequence goes on from NZ_AP039450.1 coordinate 2,705,977, forward strand.
ATTATTGAAAAAGCTGATGACGTTTATTGTTTATTATTTCTAGCATGCATTTTATGTTCGGATTTTCGGGTGGCATACACTCGAAAATAAACGGCAATTCGCAGGCCTGCGGTGATGCGCTTGAGGCTGCAGTGGGGAACGGTCCCGGGGAGGAGAAAGATGTACCCGCATGGCCCAAGCACATTTTGAGCATGCGGATCGCCCACGAGGCAGGCATCGCTAATGGCGACAAGGTGTGCTGACAATGCGCAGCCCTCAGTACCGCTTGCCAGGAGCTGAGCGACCTGGTCCGCCTGTCTGGGCCAGATAGTCAGTGCTGCGTCGTCCGGGATCAGCACATCGTCCAGGTAGACCCCTATGATCGCGGTCGGCAGGTCTGGGTGTTGCGTCAACGCGCCCTGTTCAAGTCCGTCCAGATGAGGTGAGGTAGCCAGCCCTGCGGGTTCGCGCACGGCGATTTGCGGGCGGCCAAACGAGCGCTGTTCATCGAGATGGGGAAGCACCGGTCGTAGTCGTTCCTGTACCAGATGCTGTAATCGATTGAGTGGGGTTGTGTCGTGCAAGCCGCGCCGCCAAGCTTGACTGCTGATGTCCACCAGCTCGCGACAGGCTGTGGTGTAGGCGACTTCCCGTCGTTGGGCAGGCGTTGCGCCAAGGGAATAGTGCTCGACGATCTCTTGGCGCAGCGCCTGGACAACGTCGGCGGGTACGCGCTCACCCAGGACAGAAAACGGATTCGACCCGGTAGCCATAAGCGGCCCTCATTTTGTCGTTCCAGTGCCGATCTGGTTAACGAAAGTCATCAGCTGCCGGGTGAAGGTCTCGGCAGATAACCAGCTTTTATCCAGCGCACCGAGGTAATGGTAGGCGCTGCGAATCAATCCCGGTTGTGTGAGAAGGGCGGCCACTTCATCGAGGTGCTCGTAGAAGAGCGGATAGTCGATGCCGAGGTATTCTTCGAGAGCGGGATGTCGGTTGACCACGATAGGAGTATTGCGCGCGATGGCTTCAATGACGGTGTTGCTGGCGGAAACATCCAGGTATTCACAGAACACCAGGTTGTGGGCGAGCAAGCTATCGTAGGACGGATTGTCGAGCGGCTCGATCACCTGGACATCACCGATCAGCGGGCGGTGTCGGGTCGGTGACAGGTTGTCGATTCGTTGCAGGGCGTTGTGTACCCAGGGGCGATCTTGCAGTAGATGCACCTTTTTGTAGTCATCCGGTACGCGCAGCTGATAAATCGCCCGGCTGTTGCGGCAATACCAGCCCACTTGCACGATGGTCTTGGTCGCCTGCTGTTCCCATTGGTCGATGGAAAACTGTTGGTCGGGAATTTCAGTGGGGTGCTTGAGTACCTTCACTGGAACGACCAGCTCCTTTGCCAGCCAATCGCCGAGGGTGGTACTCAACGTCACAGCGCCGGCCAGGTGCTTAAGGCTGTTGCGAAAGGTGGCTTTTTGAAAGATCACCGATGGCACGGCGCTGGGGTCGTACCAGTGGGGCACGTGGCGTGGGTGATGAAAAATTCCGATCCAGGGTTCGTGCCACTCCTGCGTGGAGCCTGGGTGTTGGAAGGTGCGCTCGACAAAGTCATCCAGCAGCATGCCGGCAGGTCGTTGGCATTGGCGAAGATGATCCATGACATGGCGCCAACCCGAGCGGTGACCGCAATGTTCGGAAGCACCCATCTGTTTCAGGTGCAGAGGTAGTTTGATACCGAGATCATTGTTCTGGATGCTGAAGAGCGCTGGGGTGTCCGCGCAGTGCAGGTGTGCGGCGGCGGGCTTTGCCTGTTCTGACCTGTTCATTGATCAATGCTCCATGCCAATCATCCTGTTTCGCTTCCTACACTAGTATCTCCCGATGGACTTGGAAAGGTGTGAGAGGGGGGCAGCCCCGGCCACAAGGGATCGCGTGCTCATTGGTCGCCGGGGTGACCTTGCACGCTCGAGGCTGCGCGGTGGGCGGGTCAGATCACATAGAAACCGTGGGTACCGTCGCGCGCCAACTGGGCGACCAGGCCGAATTCCCAGTCCAGATAGGCCTGCATGGCTTCCCTGGGGTTGTCGGTGCCCTCGTACGGGCGGCGGTAGCGATCGATACGTGGCGAGGCCAGGTGGGTTTCACCTTCTTCCAATGGCAGTTGCGCGTTGATCCAGCCGGCAGTGCCGTCCTGCAGCAGGAACACCTGCTTGCCGGTGAGGGTTTCGACTTCAGCCACCGCCAGGCGCGCCAGTTGGCTGCTGCCGCAGGTCAGCACGTAACGCTGGGTGGCGGACACCTTGGCCAGGGCCTCGGCGAGTTGCGCACGCAGTACCCACCAGGCTCCGGGAATATGGCGCTTCACGTAGTTGGCGCTGGCAGTGAAATCCAGCACCACCGTGTCGCCATGGTCCAGCCAGTCGGCGAGGGTATGGGCGCTGATCAGCTCGGCCTGGGGCGGCGTCGGCACCGGCGCGACCCAGGCGCCGTGCTCGCTGAAGTGCGCCGCTTGCAGGTCATCCAGCACGTGCACTTCCCAGCCCAACTGGGCCAGCCAGGACGCGGACATGTTTGCGCGCACGCCATCGTCATCCGCCAGCACCAGCCGGGCACCGCGCACGCTGGCGAAGTGGTCGGTTTCCTGCACCAGTTGCCCGCCCGGCGTGGAGCGCGCGCCCGGCAGGTGACCGGCTTCGAATTCTTCCGGGGTGCGTACATCGAACAGGTAAGTGGTGCGTGTAGTGTCCTGCTGCCAGGTGCGCAGGTCGCTCAGGGTGGCACGGCCAACGCGGGCCTTGTCGGCGACACGCCGCGCATCCACGGCAGCGACCTGGCGGTGCTCCTCGGAGGTCGGCGCAAAACGCCGCGATTGGCCATGGGCAAGTTTCTGCCCGGCCAGGGTCCAGCCGATGGTGCCGTTGCGCAGGGCCGACACCGGGTTGGCCACGCCAGCATTGATCAGCGATTGGGTGCCGATAATGCTGCGGGTACGTCCGGCGCAGTTGACGATGATGCGGGTGGCCGGGTCCGGCGCCAGTTCGCGGGCGCGCAACACCAGTTCGGCTCCCGGCACGCTGATGCCGGTGGGAATGCTCATGGTCTGGTATTCGTCGAAACGCCGGGCATCGAGCACCACCACATCGGCCTGGCTGTCGAGCAGTGCCTGCAGCTCTTCAGCGGCCAGGGACGGTGTGTGCCGCTCACTCTCCACCAGTTCGCCGAACGCCTTGCTCGGTACGTTGACGTCGATAAACAGCTCGCCACCGGCCTTGCGCCAACCGTCCAGGCCGCCTTCAAGCAGGCTGACCTGGGTGTAGCCCAAGGCAACCAGGCGTTCGGCGGCTCGGGAAGCCAGGCCTTCACCGTTGTCGTAGACGGTGACCTGGGTATCGCGCCGAGGAATGCGCGCATACACCTCCAGCTCAAGCTTGGACAGCGGGATGTTCGCGGCAAACAGCGGATGGGATTCGGCGAACGGCGCTTCTTCGCGCACGTCGATCAGCGCGACTTCTGCATGGTCCAACAGGGCCTGGCGAATCCGCGCAAAGCTGCGGGTGGAGAGGGTGGTCATAGGGCAGGGCTCTTTTCTTTGGACAAATCCCAGATATTCGGGAGGAAGGCGTTGGAATAACCGGAGATAAACAGTTTCTCGCTGCCATCGGGCTGGTACACCGCGCGGCGCACCGCACCGATATTGGCGCCGTACACATGGATGCTGATGGACACCTGGTCGCTGTGGGCGTTGCTCACCTGATGGATGTCACCGACCCTGGGCGACACCGCTTCAACCTGGCCCGGCACCAGCTGGATCGGCTTGCCTTCGGCCACCAGGCGGCCGTCAGGGGCGCGTTCAAACCCTTGGGAAAACTCTGAGCCGCGCAGCATGCCAATCAGGCCCCACACCCGGTGGTCATGGATGGGTGTGCTTTGCCCCGGCCCCCACACAAAGCTGACGATGCTGAAACGCTGGCGTGAGTCGGCATGCAGCAGGAACTGCTGGTAGCGTTCGTGATCGGGTTGGGCGAATTCGTCGGGAAGCCAGTCGTCATGGCTGACCAGTTGCGCCAGCAGCTTGCCGCCACGGTGTAGCAGGTCGCCTTCGCGTGGGTTGCCGTCGATCAATTCCGCCAGGGCGCCTATGAAGGCTCTGAGTCTCTCGGGGTGTCGGGCCTGGGTCATGACAGTTCCATCGTGCGGTCGGTGGTGATGGGTTTATCTAAGCATAATGTTAATAGTTAATATGCTATTTTTTAATGATTAGCTTATAGCTGAAGGTAATTTAGAACTGGTCTGAATAGCGTTAGACGTTATCGATCACAGCGCGGGCTATTCAGGCAGCTTTCCTGCAACTATGCTTCGCACACATCTTAATGACGGTTCTCTATGTGCGGCCCAAATGAAAATTGACGATATCGATGCCTTTGTCGAAGTGATTCGTTGCCAGTCCATCAGCCACGCCGCCGAGTCGTTGCAACTGACCCAGCCGGCCATTACCCGTCGCGTGCAGAACTTCGAGCAGGCGTTGGGGGTGGAGTTGTTCGACCGCAACACCAAACCCCTCAAGCCCACGCTGATCGGCACCCGCGTCTACGAGCAGTGCCGCTTGATCCTGCGCGAGATGGACGCCTTGCGCGAACTGGTGGCCACCGATGCACCACCCACTGGCCTGTTGCGCCTGGGGGTGCCGCAGACCATCGGCGATGTGGTGTTGCTGGATGCGCTCAAGCACCTGCGCACCGAATACCCTGACCTGCGCGCCCAGGTCGCTACGGGGTGGGGCAGCCAACTGGTGGGCAAAATCGAACGCGGTGAGCTGGATGCGGCGGCGGCGCTGTTCCCGGCGGGCAAGATCTTCCCGGACAACATCGTCGGCGAGTCCATCGGCAAGGTGGAACTGGTGGTGGTGTGCGCCAAGGCGCAGTTGCCGAAGAAACCGTGCAAGCTGGCGGATGTGTACCAGAACGGCTGGATCCTCAACCCGGATGGCTGCGGCTTCCGTGCGGGCTTGCAGCGAACCTTGTCCGATCAGGGCCTGGCGCTGCGGGTCAACCTGGAAACCTTCGGCACCGAGCTGCAATTGGGCCTGGTGGCGGACGGCCTGGGCCTGGGGCTGGTGCCGCGCCCGCTGCTGGAACGCAGCGCGCACCGCGAGCAGCTGGCGGTGATGCCGCTCAAGGACTTCAAGCCGGTGATGGACCTGTGGCTGATCTACCCGCACTTCCTCGGCAACCTGCAGGGGCCGGTGGATGCGTTTGGCAAGCTGGTTGCGGCTTCATTGCACAAGATCAGAGACGCCGCTTAACCTTAGTGAAAGCAGCTTTATATGTGGGAGCAACTGTCTTGATGGCTTTCATCAAGCCATATTTGCAGAGACGGTAATGCTCCCACAGCTGTACGCCGTGTAATTTTTGAAATAGCTACCACGCGGGTTTAGGCGGGCTGCTCTCTCCATTCAGTTCCATCACGGATCATCGCGTTTAGGCGTACTAACAAAACACGCATACAAGCGATGAGTGCCACTTTGGGGCACTTGCCTTTCTCGCGCAGCGCTTTATATCGCACGGCAAACTCAGGCTGAAACCGGATCACTGACCAACAGGCCATGTACAGTGAGCGCCTGGCAGCGAACCTGCCGCCGCTGATGTGGCGCTTACCTTTGTGCTTGCCGCTATCGTCGTTGTAGGGCGCGGTACCGCTTAACGCAGCAATCTGATGCCTACCTATCTCGCCGAGTTCGGGAAGATAGGACATCAAACTGGCCGCCGTAACGAGTCCTATGCCTTTGACCGAGCACAGAAGAGATACCTTTTTACTATCCAGACGTTCAGCGCTTTGGCGAATCAGGTTTTCCAACTGCTTCAACACCCCTTGCAAATAGTCGATATGACTCTGTAATGCAGGTTTGATCACTTCAGAGGAAGCCGTTTTAAGCCGCCGTTTATCGTCATCTCTCTGCTGAACAAAGTGCTCCCGCTGTTGAACCAGCGCGCGCAGATCATCCTGCTCGGCGCTTGTAACGCGACTATCGGGTGATTTGATGACCGCTGCAAACTGCGCAAGAAGGCGTGCGTCTATCGGGTCGGTCTTGGCTTGTTGTCCCATCGCTTTGGCGAAACTTTTGGCTCGGCAAGGGTTAATCCGTATGACTTCAAGGCCGGCAGCTTGAAGCGCTTTCATGACTTTGCGCTCGTAACCGCCAGTAGCCTCAAGCAACACACGGCCTACACGATGCAGAGCGAGCCATCCAATCAGTCTGGGAAAATCACTTTCGCAATTGGGACAACTCATCGCCACATCTAGTTGATCAACCAGGATTTCTAGGCTGTCGCTGGAAACATCAATACCTGCTGGATAGGAAAACATGGCCAAACCCTCTTACACTCAAGGTGAGAGCGCTCTGGCTTGGCCCACGCTTGTAACTGTTCGAGGTGGGCTCGTTCAACTGTTCGGGCTCAATGACCAGAGTGGAGAGGTGAGTGGCAGCATGGGCTCCCACACGTGCTTTATGCACTTCGGGCATTCAGCTTGCCACTCACCGCTCTCAACCTCAGTTTAATCCTGGCTCAAGACACAAGCGGGCTTGCTCGCGAATGCAGTGTGTCAGTCAAAGCTGTTCTAACTGATCCACCGCTTTCGCGAGCAAGCCCGCTCCCACATTTGCTCTGTGTTGTTGCTTGAATGGTTATGAAAAAAAATAATAATTAGCTTAGAATAAAATGTGCTTTTTATTATTTTTTTGCATCCCCTAGGCTTGCCTGGAAGTCTTTAAGGCCATCCAGGAAGTTTTGCCATGAGCAGCGTCACCTCGATTTCCAGCGTTTCCAGCAACACTGTCCGCCAACGCGTCACGCCAGAAGAATGGGAAGTGCGCGTCAAGCTGGCCGCCGCCTATCGCCTGGCGGCCTTGTACAAATGGACCGACCATATCTATACCCACTTCTCCGCCCGTGTGCCGGGGCCGGAGGAGCATTTCCTGATCAACGCCTTCGGCTTGCTGTTCGATGAAATCAGCGCGTCCAACCTGGTCAAGGTCGACCTCGACGGCACTATCGTGGATGACCCGACGGGCCTGGGCATCAACTACGCCGGCTATGTGATCCACAGCGCCATCCACGGCGCGCGTCACGACCTGCAAGCGGTGTTGCATACCCATACCCGCGACGGCATCGCGGTGTCGGCGCAGAAAGACGGCTTGCTGCCGATCTCCCAACACTCCATCGGTTTTTCCGGGCGCGTGGCCTATCACGGTTATGAAGGGATTGCCCTCGACCTTGACGAGCGCGAGCGCTTAGTCGCCGACCTGGGCGACAAAAGTGTGATGATCCTGCGCAATCATGGGTTGTTGACCGCGGGCGTCAGCGTGGAGCATGCGTTTCAGCAACTGCAGCAACTCGAGCGGGCCTGCAATATCCAGATCGCCGCCCAGGCAGCGGGGAATGCGGAGTTGATCTTCCCGCCGCAGGAAGTGGTGGAGAAAGTCGAGCAACAGGCCAAGGCGCACGCCAGCGGCGAAGGCCCAGGCGTGGCGCGGCATTGGAATGCGCTGATCCGGCAATTGGAGCGCAGCGATACCGACTACAAAAACTGAGCTTAATGTGGGAGGGGGCTTGCCCCCGATAGCAGGGTGTCAGTCACCACATATATGACTGATCCACCGCTATCGGGGTAAGCCTCCCCCACATTGGGTTTTGCGTTGTACTCAGGCTACTTGTTGTGCCTGTTCGCGTTCTGCGATCAATTGGCGGGTGAGGGGGATCAGGCGCTTGCCGTAGTCAATCGCATCATTCAGCGGATCAAACCCACGAATCAGGAACGTGGTAATCCCCAGGTCGTAATAATCCACCAAGGCCTCCGCGACCTGTTCAGCGGTGCCCACCAGCGAGGTGGAATTGCCCTGTGCACCGAGTAACCCGGCGATCCCGGTCCACAAGCGCTTATCCAGGCGTGAGCCTTGCGCCGCCGCGGCGAGCAGGCGGCGCGAGCCTTCGTTGGGCGGTTCACGCCGCACAAAGCCGTTTTTCTCGGCCAGCTCGGTCGCCTGCTGCAGGATGCGCTCGGCCCGTGCCCACGCCAGCTCTTCGGTCTCGGCGAGGATCGGCCGCAACGACAAGCTGAAACGGATCGTACGCCCATGCCTGGCTGCTTCGGCGCGTACCTGGGTGACGATCTCGCGCACCTGCTCGTAGGTTTCGCCCCACAGCGCATACACGTCGGCATGCTTGCCCGCCACTTCAATCGCCGCTTTGGACGAGCCGCCGAAATACAGCGGGATATGCGGCTGCTGTGGCGACTTCACCGTGGAGTGCGCACCTTCGACCTGATAGTAGGTGCCCTTGAAGTCGAAGGGCTGTTCGCTGGTCCATTCCTGGCGTACCACGCTCAGGTATTCGTCGGTGCGGGCGTAGCGTTCGTCCTTGCCGATATGGCTGCCATCGGCGCGCAGTTCGCGGTCGTCGCCGCCGGTGATGATGTGCACCGCAGTACGCCCACCGTTGAACACATCAAGGGTGGTGAATTGGCGCGCGGCCAAGGTGGGCTGGGCGAAACCGGGGCGATGGGCGATGAGAAATTGCAGTTTGGTGGTCACGCTGGCGGCGTGGGAGGCGATCAGCGTGCTGTCCGGGCTGTTGGAGTGGAAGGCCACCAGGGCACGGTCGAAACCGGCCTCTTCGTGGACGCGGGCCACGCGCTCGACATAGTCGGGTTGCAGGGTAGGGCCGCTGCGCGGATGGATCTCGGAAGCGTGATGGCCGCCGATGTAGCCGATGAATTCGATGCTCATGGTCTGTCCTTGTCTTGGGTGTGATTACCACCTCCACCGGGCAGGGGGTCGGTTATTCGCGTCCAAAGTAGGGGCAGGAACAAGGTCTGTAAAATGCCGATTGTTTCTAACCTAATTATTAAAATGTGGAATTATTAAATTGGTTATGTATCAGTAAATTGCATCTTCAGAGTGTTTGGGCGAATCACCCTCTGGCTTTTCATGTGCCAAGGCTGACTTTAGATAACGTTGTATTTCCCCCGGCTCTGAGGTCTGATGGGCGTCGAAATGGGCTTGCCGGATTGGGGAACTATGCGGGCAGAACTTGCGCAATATGGCGGCATTACCGTCATGATTCCGGCCGCGATCATCATCGCCGTGTGGTTGCGGTATTCCAACCCTCGGGCACTGAGGGCCTGGATCATAACGCTCGGTGTCGCTTATTCAGTGGTCGCGCTCAGCAAGTTGCTGTTCAAGGGCTGGGGCCTGTCATTTCAGCACTTGGATATTGCCGTTATCAGCGGCCATGCCATGAATACCTGCCTGATGCTTACCGTGGCGCTGAGCCTGGTGGCCCGCCAGTTCAATCCGGCAGTGCGCTGGCCGGCGGCAGGTGCGGGGTTGCTCGCCAGTGCCTGGTTTGCTGCTTACTGTGTCGCGCCGTACATACATCCACTCAATGAAGCACTGGCCGGTGTCACCGTGGGCGCTGTCGCGGCGATTGTCTTTCTCTGGCGCATTGAGACCACCGACGTCAGGGTGTCCCCCTCCTTCATCGGCGGTGGGCTGGTGGTGTTGCTGGCCTGCACACTGGTGCCCAAGTTCAACGCTGAGTTGCTGCTCAACCGGGTTGCCATCACCTTGTCAGGTGCCGACCAGGCCCATCAAGAGCCTTCCTGGCGGCTGGATGCGGCACACACAAAGGCCGAGTAAGTCACCAGGTCCAGCGCCCGGTGGCTGTCCACCATCAGTTCCAGCAACACCGTCTGCGCATTGAAACGCCGCATATCGCCGCGCCGCCGCGCCTCGCTCATCTGCTTGAGCAGCGTATGGGTGATCTGCTGCGGTGAGCTGCCGTGCAGCTGCTCCAGCCAACGGCCGATGGCCTGGGTATTGCGCCGGTATTGGGTACCCACTGGCGGCTCGGCGAAACCTTCGAACATCCCGGTGAGTTTTCTCAGCGCATAGCTGCGTATCACATCATCCAACAGGCTCATGGCCGCTCCTCGGTGCCGTAGATGTTCGCCAGCAACTCGGCGGTCTTGACCCGCATGAACTGGCTGTCACCGCGACTTTCCACGCACAGGCACACCGACAGCGCATCACTCACCTGCAACTTGAAGCGCCAATCGGCGAACACCATCGACAGTCCGGAACAGGATTCATCGCTGTCCAGGGAATTGTCGCGGTATAACACCTGCATGCGCTCGACAACGCGGGTCGAGTTATTCACTTCGACATGAATATTTCCCGAAGAAGGAAATAGGCCAATACGCTCTACCAATAACTTTGACATGTTCATGGCCGTCTCTTCGTTGTTGCGCTCAGGCGGCACTTTATTCTGTGGGAGAGCAAAAGTACTGGAATGTTATTTTTAGTCGGTTATGCCGAGTGTTGTTATTTTTAGTCTGCCTCGGCAGGTGGTCGAAGTGCCGAGGTTGTGACCATAATCGCCTCGCTGCTTGAAGTAAGGTCATCCCTTTTACTACCGGGTTAATACAGTCGGCGCGTGGGAGGTTGCCTTGTTTAATAGGATTTTGATTGTGTGTGTCGGCAATATTTGTCGCAGCCCCACGGCAGAACAATTACTGCGCAATGCGCTGGCGCACTCCGCGATAGAAGTGAGTTCTGCGGGGTTGGTCGCATTGCGTGACAGCCCGCTGGAGCCCACGGCTTTGCGGGTGCTGGAAGAGCATGGGCATGCACCGGTTTCACACAGGGCACGTCAACTGACAAGCGCTGCGGTGAGTGACGCGGATCTTGTACTCGTGATGGAGCAACGGCATATCGACGGGGTACTCAGCCTCGCCCCGGAAGCACGGGGCAAAGTTTTCCTGCTGGGTAAATGGCAATACAACCGCGAGATCATGGACCCTTATCGTCAAGGCAAACCAGCCTTTGTTCATGCCTATGCGTTGATAGAACAAGCGGTTCAGGCGTGGGCGAAAAAGTTGGTCGGTCAAGTGGGTTGAAGTTGTCATGTAACACACTTGATAAGTTTTGCTTTAATCGTGTGAAAGCGTGTGTTGTCGGCTACGAGCAAGCGTATGGGTATTGAGTGAAGCCGTTTAACGTGCATGGAGCCGGGCGTCTTGCACCCTGTGCCATTCCTTGACTATTGGTTGGAAAAAAGAACTGACTTATGCAATCAACACCCGCAACAGCGTCGCATAACGGCGAAGAAACTGATCTGGATTTCATGATGTTGTTGGGCACGTTGCTCGATCACAAGTGGTTGATCGGTGGCATCAGTATCGTCTTTATGGCGCTGGGTGTGGCCTATGCCGTGTTGACGCCTCCGGTCTATCAAGCCACCGCACTGATTCAGGTCGAACCGAAAAAAGGCGACATGCTCGGCTTTTCCGATGTCGGCAGTCTGCTCGGCAAGGAGTCGCCCACGGTCACGGAGGTCGAGTTGATCCGCTCACGGATCACCGTTGGCACTGCCGTCGACAACCTGAACCTGGACCTCGAAGTGAAGCCCAAGCGCTTCCCCTTGATCGGTGATTTCATGGCGCGTCGCTTCAAGCCAGCGCAAGCCCATGAGGTGGCGACCCCCTGGCTCGGCCTCGACAGTTACGGTTGGGGTGGCGAGGCCCTGAAGTTTTCGCGGTTGCGCCTTCCGGCCGACTTGCTGGGCCAGGAACTGACCTTGACTGCCGGTAGTGGCAGCACCTTTACCCTGTCGGACCAGGACGAAAACGTTTTGCTGACGGGGCAGGTGGGTCGCTTCTATGAACGCAGTGGCCTCCAACTGCAGGTCGAAACGCTGGATGCCAACCCTGGCGCGCAATTCAGCGTTGTGCGTTGGCCACGCCTCACCAGCATTCTGCGCTATCAGAAGCTGCTGGATGTGGCGGAGCGCGGCAAGGAGTCGGGGATCATTGGCCTGGCGCTGGAAAGCACGCGGCCCGAGGCGGCCATTCAGGTACTCAATGAGGTCGCCCGTATCTATGTGCGCCAGAACATTGAGCGCACCTCCGCCGAGGCGGCCCAGAGCCTGGCGTTCCTCAAAGACCAATTGCCCCAGGTGCGCAAGGATGTCGAGCAGGCTGAGACGGCGCTGAACCAGTTTCAGATCCGCAACAAAACCATCGACATCAGCCTTGAGGCCAAGGCCATTCTTGACCAGATCGTGGCGTTGGATGCGAGCATTTCCGAGCTCAAGATGCAGCAGGCAGAGATCGAGCGAAAGTTCACCCCCCAGCACCCGGTGTACCGCGCGCTCCTGACGCAACTGGCAGAACTCACGGCCCGCCAGAGCGAGCTAGCCAAGAAGGTCGAAAGCCTGCCGACCACCCAGCAAGAGTTGCTGAGCCTGACCCGCGACCTGAAAGTCAGCACCGAGATCTACACGCAACTGCTCAACAAGTATCAGGAGTTGGATGTGATGCGCGCCGGCACGGTCGGTAACGTGCGCCTGATCGATACCGCCGATGTCGACCTGAGGAACCCGGTCAGGCCGCAGAAAGCGTTGATTGTAGTGATCGCCACGCTGCTTGGTGCCTTTGTTGCAGTCGCGCTGGTGCTGTTTCGCAAGGCGCTCAATCGGGGCGTGTCCAACCCCAACGAGTTGGAAAAACTCGGCTTGCCGGTGTATGCGGCCATCCCGTTCAGTGCCATCCAGAAGGACATGGACCAGAAGCTCTTTCGCAGCAACAAGGTGGGCTCCACACAGTTGCTGGCCCTCAGCAACCCAACGGACCTGGCCATTGAAGGGCTGCGCAGCCTGCGCACGAGTCTGCATTTCGCCATGTTGGAAGCGGGCAACAACCGCTTGATGATCTCCGGGCCGAGCCCGCAGGTGGGCAAGACATTCGTCTCGGCGAACCTGGCCGCTGTGGTCGCGCATTCGGGGCAGCGTGTGTTGTTGGTGGACGTGGACATGCGCAAGGGTTACTTGCACAAAGTCTTTGGCGTTGCGGCAGAAAACGGTCTGTCCGACCTGCTCGCCAAACGCTGCGAGCTCAGCACAGCGATCCATACCACGGAGGTCGAGAACCTTCACGTCCTCAGCCGTGGACGGATCCCGCCGAACCCATCGGAACTGCTGATGCACGCCAACTTCAGCGAATTCCTGGAACAGGTCAGCGCGCTGTACGACCTGGTGATTCTGGATACACCGCCATTCCTGGCGGTCACCGATGCAACCATCGTCGGGCGCCAGTCCGGCACCAATCTGATCGTGGCCCGTTTCGAATTGAACTCTGTGCGCGAGGTGGAGCTGACGATGCGTCGCTATCAACAGAATGGCATTGAACTCAAAGGCGCGATTTTCAACGGTATCGAGAAGCGCTCATCCGCCAAATACGGATACGGCGCCTACAGCTATTACCACTACGAGTACACGTCAGACAGCGTTTGATCCTGGACGCCAGGCATTTGAAGTCCAACGCGCAGCACGTCTACCACTGGCCGCAGGTTCAACGAGAAACGCTATGAAAGTCACAGTTTTTGGCATTGGTTATGTAGGGCTGGTCCAGGGCGCCGTCCTTGCCGAAGTCGGCCACGATGTGCTGTGTGTCGATATTGATGCGCAGCGGGTTGAGCGTCTCAAACAGGGGCATATCCCGATCTACGAGCCGGGCCTGGAGGCGCTTGTCAGGGAAAACCATGGGGCCGGCCGCTTGAATTTCACCACCGACGCCGTGGCTGCAGTCAAGCATGGCGAAGTGCAGTTTATCGCGGTGGGGACACCGCCTGATGAAGACGGCTCGGCCGACTTGAAGTACGTGCTGGCGGTGGCCGAGACCATTGGGCAGCACATGCTGGCCCCGCTGACCATCATCGACAAATCCACTGTTCCCGTGGGCACCGCCGACAAGGTCAGTGCACGGGTGGCTGCCATGCTCGCGCTGCGTGAGCGCACCGACCTGGCCTTCGACGTGGTGTCCAACCCGGAGTTTCTCAAGGAAGGCTGTGCGGTGACTGACTGCATCCGGCCGGACCGCATTGTCATCGGCACCGCCAGCCGGCATGCGGAGGCGGTGATGCGCGAGCTCTACGCGCCGTTCAACCGCAACCACGAAAAAATCATCGTGATGGATGTGCGCAGCGCCGAGTTGACCAAATACGCTGCCAATTGCCTGCTCGCCACCAAGATCAGCTTCATGAACGAGATGGCCAACCTGGCCGAGAGACTGGGGGCCGACATCGAGATGGTGCGTCAGGGCATCGGGTCCGACCCGCGTATCGGCTATCACTTTCTGTACGCAGGCGTGGGGTATGGCGGGTCGTGTTTCCCCAAGGATGTCCAGGCCTTGATCCAGACCGCCGAGACCCTCGACTTCGATGCCACGCTGCTCAAGGCCGTGGAGCGACGCAATGCCGAACAGAAAAACAGCCTGTTCAACAAACTGTCCACGCACTTCAACGCGCAACTGGCGGGCAAGACTTTCGCGCTCTGGGGGCTCAGTTTCAAACCCAATACCGATGACATGCGCGAAGCCCCTAGCCGCGTGTTGATGGAGGCCTTGTGGCGTGCCGGGGCAAACGTGCAGGCCTTTGATCCGGAATCGATGGAAGAAACCCAGCGTCTCTATGGCGACCGCGAAGACCTGCGCCTGTGCGGTACCAAGGAAGCCTGCCTGAAAGGCGCCGATGCCTTGCTGATCGTCACGGAGTGGCAGGTCTTCAAGGCACCGGACTTCACGGTGATCAAACAGCAGCTCAAGCAACCGCTGATCTTTGACGGACGCAACCTGTTCGACCCCGTCAGTGTGCAGAAGAAAGGCATTCACTACGTATCCGTTGGGCGACCTCTCAACCCGGTATAGGTCTTCCCATGAGTGTGCTTAAAAGAATCGTCAGCGGCATTGGCGCCAATTCGTTTGGCCAGGTGGTAAACCTGCTGATCCAGGTGGTGAGTGTGCCGGTGCTGATTGCCAGTTGGGGCTTTGGCGCCTACAGCGAATGGGTGGTGCTGTCTGCGATTCCGACCTACCTGGCGCTGTCTGACCTGGGTGTGACCACGGCGGCATCGAGCAAGGTCGTGATCTGGCACGAGCGCGGACGGTTGCAGGTCGCGAGTGCGGTGTACAGCACCAGCTTTGCGTTTCTATCCCTGGCGGGACTCAGTGTGCTGTTGCTGACCCTGGGCGCCCTGGCGTTGTTTGACCTGTTCAGCGTGCTCAACCTCCAGTCGATCAAGAGCGGCGACGGGGTGCTGATTCTCTCGGCGTTGACCGGCTACTCGCTGCTTTGCCTGTTTACCAACATGATTTCGATCCGCTACCGGGCCAATAAGGCCTTGCCGTTGTCGGCATTCATCATGAACGTCATCCGCATGCTGGAATGGTCGGCTGCGTTGCTGTGCGCTTACCTGAGCCACAGCCTGGTCGCCACCAGCCTGGTGCTGTTGGCCGTGCGCGCGACGGGCATCGTCAGCAAGAACCTGATCGCCAACCGGTTGGGGATCGCCTTGTGTTTCAACGTTTCTGCGATCGGCAGGCGGGCATTTGTGACGTTGATCAAACCGTCACTGGCTTCGCTGGCCTTTCCGATTGGCCTGGCGTTGAACGTGCAGGGGCTGATCATTCTGTTGTCGGTGCTGCTGTCTCCGGCGCACGCGGCGATATTCGGTTTGTACCGCACGATTTCCAGGGTGTTGGTGCAGTTCTCGACCGTGGTGAACCAATCCCTGTGGCCGGAGATTTCCTATGCGTTCTCCATCGGTGACAACCAACTGGTCCGCAAAATGATCCGCTATGCCTTGCGGTTCTCGCTGCCCATCGCCTGTGTGCTGGGCGCGCTGGTGGTGATATTCGGCGGGACGATCTTTGATGTGTGGTCGGGCCGCAAAGACGATTATTCCTCCCGCATCATGCTGGTGCTGATCATCGGTGCGCTGACCCACGTGGCCTGGCAGGTGTATTGGGTGGCGCTGATGGCCACCGCATCCTATTCGTCGTTTGCCGTGGTGTTCATGCTGGTATCGGTCGCCAGCAGTCTGGCGGTGTTCTACCTGGCACCGGACTATGGCCTGCTCGGTGTCTGCTATGTGTTGGTGGCCACCGAAGTCGTCCTGTTCTGCTTTGCCAGGCGCGGTTTCCATCGTCTTGAACTGAGGATGGCCCGTGCTGATTAATCACCTGATCCGCCATCGATTGAAAGTCAGCCTGCTGACGCCTGAGGGGCTCAAGTACCTGGCCAAGCGCGTGCTGTTGCTGGGCCGCTTGCTCAAGGCCGATCGCCGCCAGCGCACGTTGCGCCGACAGGGGGCCAGCCTGGCTCCGCTGGTGATGATCAATGCCGTGGAATTCGAAGGCTCCGTCGCGTGTTTCAGCGTGGGCACCGGCAGCTTTATCGGCAAGCGCACCTTTATCCAATTGCACGCCGCCGTCCGTGTGGGTGCCCATGTGGCGATCAATGAAGGCGTGCGTATTCTCACGGGTACCCATGGCCTGGATGATCCTGCCTGGCGCCTGAAAGTCGCCCCGGTGGTGATCGGCGACTACGCCTGGGTCGCCACCGACGCGATCATCCTGCCGGGCGTGACGATCGGTGAAGGTGCCGTCGTCGGTGCCGGCAGTGTGGTCGGGCGCAATGTGGCGCCGTACAGCGTGGTAGCGGGTAATCCGGCACGGGTCATCAGGTCGCGTGGGGCGCATGCGTTTACCTACAGCCCGGTCCGCTCAAGTGCCGTCGTCGAAGCCTGGATGGGTAAATAAGATGATTCTGGTCGCTCATCCCGTTGGTAATCAGAATGTCCGCGCGTTGCTGCGCGCGTTGAATCAACGGCAGTTGCTGCACTCGTTCCATACCTCGCTGGCACTGCATAAGGGGTCGTTCCTCTGCCGTCTGCCGGTGGTGGGCAAGGAGTGCCTGCGGCGTACGTTCGATCAGGTCGATGGCGCGTTGCTGCATAGTTACCCGCGTTATGACGTGCCGCGTGTGATCTGCGACAAACTGAAGTGGTATCGCCTGACACGCCGCAACACCGGCATCTTCTGCCCGGAAAACGTCTACAACCACATTGACCAGGCCAGCGCCGCTTTCCTCTACAACACCCCGCGCAAACCCAGCCAGGTGTACGGCTATGACGGCAAGTGCCTGGGCTTGTTCAGCGCCGCCCGCGACATCGGCGACATCACCCTCAATTATGAGGCGGCCTTCGGCTCCATCGCCTACGCCTGCAGGATGCTTGAGCATGAGCGCGAGGCCAACCCTGCCTGGCGTGCCAGCATTCCCGATATCAGCGATGACACCATGCGCAAACAGACGGCCGAGCTGGCCTTGGCAGACCGGATCATAGTGGCGAGTACCTTTGCCAAGCGCACCCTGGGTGAGCACGGCGTTGCGCCAGGCAAGGTTGCGATCACGCCCTATGGCGCGCCGGCGCCGATGGTGCGTCATGAAGCAAGCGCCCGGCCAGGTGCACGACTGAAAGTGATTTATGTCGGCGCGCTGACCCAGCAAAAGGGCATTTCGTACTTTTTCGAAGCGTTGAATCTTGCGGCAAGCAGCGTTGCCCTGGACGTCACGGTGATCGGTGGCGACTACGCCAACGGTCGCAACCCCGTGCTCAATGCCGAGCTGAAAAAGTACCAGTGGTTCAGTTCCGCGTCCCACGATGACGTTATCCGCCACTTGCTGGAGGCCGATGTACTGGTGCTGCCGTCGGTCGCCGAGGCGTTTGGCCTGGTGGTAGGTGAAGCCTTGTCCACGGGCACAGCGGTGATCGTGTCGCAGAACTGCGGTGCGGCCGACCTGGTCGTCGAGGGTTTCAACGGTTATGTGGTGCCGATCCGTTCTGCCGAAGCGATCGCCAGCCGTCTGGTTGAGCTGGCCGAAGACAAGGACAAGCTCGGGGCGTTGCAGCACAACGCTGTGTTGTCTGCCGGTGGAACCACCTGGGACAGCTACGCCAGGGAGGTGATGGATGCAATCCTTGGCCATTCCTGACAGGGTCAGCCTGCATGAGCGCTACCGCACGCGGGTGGTCAGCGCCTTCGTGCTTATCTACCTGTTCATCCTGTTCGAAGGGGTCTTGCGCAAGTGGGTGATGCCGAGCCTTAGTTCGGTCATCTATTTCATCAAGGACCCGATCGTCCTTTACATCTACTGGTGCGCCTACCGGTTCGGTTTTTTCTCGAAAAACCTGGTGTCGGCCTACTTTGTCGTGCTGGTCATGGTGTTCTTCCTGCTGGTGGCCGCGTTTCTGTTGAGCAGCCCTGAAGGCTTCGTCATCTACGGCTACGGCGTGCGCAACTACCTGCTGTATTTCCCGTTGATATTTGTCGCTGGCAAGACGCTCAGGTTGACGGATGTCTATCGGTTCGCCCGTATCACGCTGTTCGCGGCGATCCCGATCAGCGTGCTGGTGGTGCTGCAGTATTCGTCCGGACCCCAGGCGTATGTGAACAAAGGCATTGGTGATGATGACTTCATTTTCATGATTGCCGACGGTGTCGTGCGGCCCTACGGCACCTTCACGTTCACGGCCGGGCATGTGGTGTACGTGTCGGCCTGCTTTGCATTCCTGGTCGCGGCGGTGTTTGACAAGGCCTTGTTCCGTGCCGTGTTCGCCCGGCGCTACGGGCTGTTTGGCGTGTCGGCGGCTGCGGTGGCGGTGATGTGTTTTCTCACGGGGTCCAGGGCGATCTATGCGTACGCTGCGATTGTGCTGCTGGCGGCGTTGATGGTCGCCTTGATCAAGAAATCGCAACGCAACCTGTTGTCGTTGTTTTTCCTGGCGGCCGCGTTGTTTGTCAGCCTGCTGATCTTCATGTCCACCGACAGCTACCAGGTGCTGGTGGAGCGCAACCGCAGCGCCGTGGCCAGTGAAGGCTCGCCGGTCACTCGCGCGTTCTCCAGCCTGTATGCGTTCACGCGTGTGGTCGATGACGCGCCGTTGTGGGGCCACGGGATAGGTTCGGGCACCAACGCCGCCTCGACGATCCTGCGCGCAGGGCGGGAGCAGGGCGCAGGTTTTTTACTGGCCGAAGATGAATGGTCACGCATCGTGCTGGAAATGGGCCTGCCCGCCGGGCTGATGTTCATCCTGTTCAGGGTCTTCGTGCTGCTCTGGTTACTGCTCAAGTCCTACACGGCGCTGGTCAGGCAAGGCACCGGGGTGCCGTTGCTGCTGTGCGGTTTCCTGGCGCCGATCCTGTTCAACGGGGTCATGACCATGCAGGGCACATTCCTGGCGTTTGGCGTGCTGTATGCCTGCCTGATTCTCGCGGCCTGCAAGAAAACCTGAACCTACTCAACGCATCAGCGGACGACAGCACGTGAAGTTACTAAGAATCATCTCTTCGGTCAGACCGGAAAAAGGCGGCCCGATCAACGCGGCCCGGGAAATCGACACGGTGCTCGCCCAGGAGGGGCATCGCGTGGATGTCCTGACGCTGGATGCCGAGTTCGCGGTGGACTATCCCGGCACCGTGCATTTCATGGGGCCAAGCCGATTCGGCTACGGCTTGAACGGCAACATCCGCCAATGGCTGGAGCAGCACGCCCGGCACTATGATTTTTTCATCATCAACGGCTTGTGGCAGTACCACGGGTTTGTCGCCCGCCAGGTGCTGAATAAGTTGGGACGACCTTACATCGTGTATACCCACGGCATGCTGGATCCCTGGTTCAAGCACGAATACCCGCTCAAGCATCTGAAGAAGTGGTTGTACTGGCCCTGGGGCGAATACCGGGTGCTGAGGGATGCGCGGCGCGTGGTGTTTACCAGTGAAGAAGAGCAAATCCGTGCGCGAGAGTCGTTCTGGCTGTATCGCGCCCATGAAACGATCACGGCGTATGGCACTGCCAGCCCACCGGCCGATGGGGCGCGCCTGGCACAGGACTTCATCACCGATCACCCGGAACTCAAGGGCAAGCGGGTGGTGCTGTTCCTGAGTCGCATCCATAAGAAAAAGGGCTGTGACCACCTGCTGCAGGCATTTGCCCAGGTCGCCGGGCAAGACGAGCGGCTGCACCTGGTCATGGCCGGCCCCGATCAAGGCGGTTGGGTACAAGCATTGCAGGATCAGGCCGAAAAGTCGCGCATCGCCCATCGCATCAGCTGGCCCGGCATGTTGCAGGGGGCTGCAAAGTGGGGCGCGTTCTACGCCGCCGAAGTGTTTTGCCTGCCTTCGCACCAGGAAAACTTCGGCGTGGTGGTGGCGGAAGCGCTGGCGTGCGGCAAGCCCGTGCTGATCAGCAACAAGGTCAATATCTGGCGTGAAATCGACAAGGATCGCGTGGGCTTTGTCAGTGACGACACCGCCGACGGCGCCCTGCACAATTTGCAACGCTGGTTGCAGCTGGATGCGCCCGCTTACGCGCAAATGTCCGAGCGGGCCAGGGCGTGCTTTGCCGAACGCTTTCATATCCGTCGCGGTGCGCAGCGCCTGCTGGAGATTGTGCGGGAGTGCTTCCCGTGATTCTTCAAGGCAATGACCCGCACCGTTCGGCCTCGTTCTCATTGGGCCATCGGCTGCGCCGCCAGCTCTGGAACATGGTGTACGTGGTGCTGTTTCGCACCAGCCCGCGCCCGTTCCATGCGTGGAGGGCCTTTCTGCTGCGGTTGTTCGGTGCGCGGTTGGGCAAAGGGGTGCACGTGTATCCACGGGCCAAGGTCTGGGCGCCCTGGAACCTGGAGCTGGGTGACCATGTCGGCATTGCCGATGGCACCACGTTGTACAGCATGGCGTTGATCCGCATCGGGCGCTACAGCGTGGTTTCCCAGGGCGCGCATTTGTGCGGCGGCTCCCACGACTACAACAGCAAGAACTTCCAGCTGTATGCAAAACCCATTGTGCTGGGGGAGCACGTGTGGGTGTGTGCCGAGGCGTTCATCACCCCAGGCGTCAGTGTGGCTGACGGCGTGGTGGTGGGTGCTCGTACCCTGGTGATCAAGAACATCGCGCAGCCGTGGACCGTGCATGCCGGGCATCCGTCCCGCCAGATCGGCCTGCGTACCCAGCATGTGCAGGAGCCCACGCCATGAAGCGCGAAACCATCACCGTGATCATCCTCACCTACAACGAAAGCCTGCACATCGCCCGGGCCATCGACTCGGTGCGGGCTTTCAGCGACGAAGTGCTGGTGGTGGACTCATTCTCCACCGACGGCACCTGCGACATCGCCCGTGCCCACGGTGCGTGGGTGGTGCAGCACCCGTTCGTCAACCAGGCCAAGCAGTTCCAGTGGGCGCTGGACAACCTGCCGATCACCGGCAACTGGACGCTGCGCCTGGATGCCGACGAGATCATCGAGGCCGACCTCGCTGCCGAGATCAACGCACGCTTGCCGACGTTGGCCAGCGATATCACCGGCATCAACTTCAAGCGCAAGCACATTTTCATGGGGCGCTGGGTGCGGCATGGCGGGCGTTACCCGTTGCGGATGCTGCGGCTGTGGCGCACCGGGTTCGGGCGCATGGAAGACCGCTGGATGGACGAGCACATCTCGGTGGCCGAGGGTCGCACCATCACCCTGGAAGGTGGGTTCGCCGACCATAACTTGCATGACTTGACCTTCTTCACCCACAAGCACAACCAGTACGCCACCCGCGAAGCGATTGAAGTGCTCAACACGCGGCTGGGGTTGTTTGCGATCCGCGATGAACTGCACACGGGGCAGAGTTCGTTCCAGGCCAAGGCCAAGCGCCTGATCAAGAACCGCCTTTATAACCGCGTGCCGTTCACCCTGAGTTCCACCGCCTATTTCTTGTGGCGCTACATCATCCAGCTGGGGTTTCTCGATGGCCGCAGCGGCCTGGTCTATCACCTGCTCCAGGGCTATTGGTACCGCTTCCTGGTGGGCGCCAAGGTGCTGGAGCTGGAAACCGCAATTGCCCATTTAAACGATAAGGAAGCCATTGTCCGGGAACTCTCGAAGTTGACCGGCCATAACTTGAACCTGCCCAAACAGAAGTAACTGACCGTTTTTAACAAACACCCAAGTTTGGGTGTCGGCCTTCGCTCGCCTATCAATCGGGAGACAGACATGAACAAAGTTGCGCTTATCACCGGTATTACCGGCCAGGATGGCTCGTACCTGGCGGAACTGCTGCTGGGAAAAGGCTATACGGTGCACGGCCTCAAGCGACGTTCGTCGTCGTTCAATACCCAGCGCATCGATCATATTTACCAGGACCCGCAGGCCCTGCATAAAAACCTGATCCTGCACTACGGCGACCTGGCGGACTCGTCGAACCTGACGCGCATCATCCAGCAGATCCATCCCGACGAAATCTACAACCTCGGCGCGCAATCCCATGTGGCGGTGAGCTTCGATTCACCGGAATACACCGCCGATGTGGACGCCCTGGGCGCCTTGCGCATCCTTGAAGCGATCCGCCTGTTGGGCCTGGAAAAGAAGACCCGTTTCTACCAGGCCTCGACCTCCGAGTTGTATGGCTTGGTGCAGGAAACCCCGCAGAAGGAAACCACACCGTTCTACCCGCGCTCGCCCTATGCAGTAGCCAAGTTGTACGCCTACTGGATCACCGTGAACTTCCGCGAAGCCTACGGCCTGTATGCCTGCAACGGCATCCTGTTCAACCACGAGTCGCCGCGCCGTGGGGAAACCTTCGTGACGCGCAAGATCACCCGCGCCCTGACCAACATTGCGCTGGGCCTGGAGCCGTGCCTGTACATGGGCAACATGGATGCCCTGCGCGACTGGGGGCATGCCAAGGACTATGTGCGCATGCAGTGGATGATGTTGCAGCAGGACAGCCCGCAAGATTTCGTGATCGCCACGGGTGTGCAGTATTCGGTGCGTGACTTCATTCGCTGGTCGGCGGCGGAGCTCGGGCTACGCCTGCGCTTTGTGGGTGAAGGCGTGGAGGAGGTGGCGGTGGTCGAGCACATCGACGGCGACCTGGCGCCGGGCATTCTGGTGGGCGACGTGATTGTACGGGTGGACCCGCGTTACTTCCGCCCGGCCGAGGTGGAGACGCTGCTGGGCGACCCGTCCAAGGCCAAGCGTGTGCTCGGTTGGGTGCCTGAAATCAGTGCGCAGGCGATGTGTGCGGAGATGGTCCGCGAAGACCTCAAGATCGCCCAGCGCCACGCCTTGTTGCGCCTGCACGGGCATGACGCACCGATTGCGGTGGAGAACTGAACATGGCACGTGATCTTGATGCGCGGATTTTTGTCGCCGGCCATCGCGGCATGGTCGGTTCGGCCATCGTGCGGCGCCTGTGGGCGTTGGGCTACACGCAGATCCTCACAGCGGGCCGCGATGAACTGGACCTGCTCGACCCGGCGGCCGTGCAGGCATACTTCGCCAGGCACCGTATCGACCAAGTGTACCTGGCGGCCGCCAAGGTGGGTGGGATTCATGCCAACGCCACATACCCGGCCGACTTCATCTACCAGAACCTGATGATCCAGGCCAATGTGATCCACGCTGCCCACAGCCATGGCGTGCAGCAACTGTTGTTCCTCGGCTCGTCATGCATCTACCCGGTGCATGCGCCGCAACCGATGATCGAAGCGGTGTTGCTGGACGGTGCACTGGAACCCACCAACGAGCCCTACGCCGTGGCCAAAATCGCCGGGATCAAGCTGTGCGAAAGCTACAACCGCCAGCACGGCCGCGATTACCGCAGTGTGATGCCGACCAACCTGTATGGGCCGGGCGATAACTACCATCCGCAAAACAGCCATGTGATCGCCGCCTTGTTACGGCGCTTCCACGAAGCGACCCAGCGCGGCGATGACGAGGTGGTGATCTGGGGCAGTGGCCGACCGCGACGGGAATTCTTGCACGTGGACGACATGGCGGCGGCCAGCGTGCATGTGATGGAACTCGATGCGGCGCGCTACCGCGAACAGACCCAGCCGATGCGCTCGCACCTGAACGTCGGCACCGGCGTGGATTGCACCATCGCCGAGTTGGCCGAGGCGCTAGTGCGGGTCACCGGCTTCCAGGGGCGCCTGCGTTTCGACACCGGCAAACCCGACGGTGCGCCGCGCAAGTTGCTCGATGTCAGCCGTATCAACGCCCTTGGCTGGGAAGCCTACGTGCCGCTGGAGGAGGGCTTGCGTGACGCCTACAACGCCTATCTCGCGGCGCTCGAACAGCCTCGGGGCCAGTGATGAAAGTGCTTTTGTACGGCATCAATTACAGCCCGGAGCTGACCGGTATCGGCAAGTACAGCGGTGAACAGGCGCGCTGGCTGGCGGCGCAAGGTCATCAGGTCCGCGTGATCACGGCGCCGCCGTATTACCCGCAGTGGCAGGTGGGCGAGGGCTATTCGCCGTGGCGTTTTCGCACCGAGCTGGATGCCGGCGTGACGGTGATCCGTTGTCCGCTGTACGTCCCGCGCCAGCCCACGGCGATGACGCGCCTGCTGCACCTGATAAGTTTTTCCGCCAGCTCGTGTGTGGCGGTGCTGGGGCAACTGCGCTGGAAGCCGGACCTGGTGATGCTGGTGGTGCCCACGCTGTTCTCTGCGCCCCAGGCGTTGCTGTTGGCTAAGCTCACTGGCGCGCGGTCGGTGTTGCATGTCCAGGACTATGAAGTGGATGCGATGCTCGGCCTGGGCATTGGCGGCGGTTCGCTGTTGCGGCGCCTGGCGTTGGGTGTGGAGCGCTGGCTGCTGCGGCGCTTTGATCGGGTCTCGACGATTTCCAGCGGCATGCTCCACAAGGCACGGGGCAAGGGCGTGTCCAGCCAGCGGTTGATGTTCTTTCCGAACTGGTCGGAGACCGCACGCTTTCGCGATGTGCCGCGCGACCGCGCGTTGCTGCAACGCCTGGGCGTGCCGCCGGGAACCAAGGTGTTGTTGTACTCCGGCAACCTCGGCGAGAAGCAAGGCCTGGAGCTGATCCTCGATGCCGCCCAGGCCCATGCCCAGCGCACGGAGTGGGTGTTCCTGATCGTCGGCCAGGGCACCGGCAAGGCGCGTCTGCTCGAACGTGTACAGCGTGATGGGCTGCGCAACGTGCTGTTCGCGCCGTTGCAGGCCTACGAGGACTTGCCGGCGCTGCTGGCCTCGGCCGACGTGCACCTGGTGATCCAGAAGCGCGGCGTGGCAGATGCGGTGTTGCCGTCCAAGCTCACCAATATTCTGGCCGTGGGCGGCAACGCAATCATCACCGCCGACCCCGACACCACCCTCGGCCGCCTGTGCGAGGAACATCAGGGCATTGCGGTGTTGATCGAGCCGGAATCGGTCACGGCACTGAGCACGGGTATCGAGCGGGCACTGGCAATGCCGACGCGTAATGAGGTGGCGTTGAATTACGCCAAGGAGTTCCTCGACAAGGAACGCATTCTGCAACGTTTTCTGGCACAGGTTTGATGGGTATGTGGCTTGATTTACCGACCTTCCAAACGGTCGTGGCTTCGACGCCGTTGGTGGCGATTGACCTGGTGGTGAGAAACAGCCGTGGCGAAGTCTTGCTCGGTTTGCGCGTCAACCGGCCAGCCTTTGGTTTCTGGTTCGTGCCCGGTGGGCGTATCCGCAAGAACGAAAGCCTCGACAGCGCGTTCCGGCGCATCACCGGCGAGGAGCTGGGACGCACGTTTGAACGCGCCAATGCACGTCTGCTGGGCGTGTACGAGCACTTCTACGATGACAGCGTGTTCGCCAACGCCGGCAGCGGGCCGGACACCCACTATGTGGTGCTCGGCTATTGCCTGGACCTGGACGATGGGCAGACTCTCTTGCTGCCCACCGAGCAGCATCAGCAGTACCGTTGGTGGCCACAGGATGAACTGCGCTTCAGCCCGCGCGTGCATGAAAACAGCCGCGCCTATTTCTGACGCTCTGCCTCGAGGATGCATTTATGTTGTTACCCGTGATCATGGCAGGCGGTTCGGGGTCGCGCCTGTGGCCGCTGTCGCGGCAACTGAACCCCAAGCAGTTCCTGCGCCTGACCGATGCGCACCTGTCGATGCTGCAGCAGACCATCCAGCGCCTGGAGGGCGCCAACGTCGCCTTGCCGCAGTTGATCTGTAACGAGCAGCATCGTTTCCTGGTGGCCGAGCAGTTGCGCCAGCTCGGCATGGAGCAGGCGAGCATCCTGCTGGAGCCGGTGGGGCGCAACACCGCGCCGGCCATCGCGCTGGCGGCGTGCAAGGCGGTTGCCGAGGGCCTGGACCCGATCCTGCTGGTGCTGGCCGCCGACCATTTGATCGAAGATGTGCCCGCGTTCCATGCCAGCCTCGAAGTGGCGTTGCCCCTGGCCAGGGCTGGCAAGCTGGTGACCTTCGGCATCACCCCGACCTGCGCGCATACCGGCTACGGCTACATCGAGCAGGGTGCGGCGGTGGGCGAGGGCGGGTACCGGGTAAGGCGCTTTGTCGAGAAGCCGGACGCTGCCACGGCCGCGCAGTATGTGGCGAGCGGTGATTACGCCTGGAACAGCGGCATGTTCATGTTCCGCGCCAGCCGCTACCTGGCAGAACTCGAACGCTTCCAGCCGGCCATGCTCGAAGCCTGCCGCGTGGCGCTGGAGGGCGGTAGCCAGGACCTGCCGTTCACCCGCGTGCATGCGGCAACCTTCGCCACATGTCCGGACGACTCCATCGACTACGCTGTGATGGAAAAAACCGATGACGCGGTGATGGTGCCGTTGCACGCCGGCTGGAGCGATATCGGCTCGTGGTCGGCCCTGTGGGAGGCCAGTGCAAAAGACACCGGCGGCAATGTGCTGCGCGGTGATGGGTTGCTGCTCGATACCCGCGATAGCTATGTGCACGCCGACAGCCGCCTGGTCGCCACCGTCGGGGTGCACGACTTGATCATCGTCGAGACCAAGGACGCCGTGCTGGTGGCCCATAAGGACCAGGTGCAGCAGGTCAAGGGGATCGTCGATCAGCTCAAGCAGGCCGGGCGGCATGAGCACCTCAACCACCGCGAGGTGTATCGGCCGTGGGGCATGTATGACTCGGTGGACAGTGGCGCGCGGTATCAGGTCAAGCGCATCACCGTGAAGCCGGGAGCCAAATTGTCGGTGCAGATGCATCACCACCGCGCCGAACACTGGATCGTGGTCAGCGGCACGGCCCGGGTCACCAATGGCGAGCAGACCTACCTGGTCGCGGAAAACCAGTCGACCTATATCCCCATCGGCCAGGTGCATGCGCTGGAGAATCCTGGGGTGATTCCTTTGGAGTTGATCGAAGTGCAGTCGGGGTCTTATCTGGGCGAAGACGACATTGTCCGGTTTGAAGACAAGTACGGCAGGGCCTGAAGTTTCCGACAATTAATAACGTTCCGAATAACTTCAAACATCGGCAATGCAGTGAGGGCCGGGCACTTTGCCGGTAAAACGTTATTTTCAACTAATGCACCTGGAAGTTACCCGTCTGGTGCGCTGTTTAGTTGGATGGCACTATCGGCCCGGCTACTCACTGACGATAAGGAGTCTGTTATGAGAAAAGCACTGGCGGTTATTGTGCTCAGTGTCATGAGTACGACGGTGTTGGCCGACGAGTTGCCGTTGGGGCTCAGTACCAAGGTCGCGGGTTCGGTGACAGTCGGGGAAACTCTGCTGGTCGCCAGCGCCATTGTTGCCGGCGTGGCGGCTGCGTCCAACAGCGGCGGCAGTTCCAACGGCGGCACCACCACCGGGACCACCGGTACGACCGGAACCACCGGCACCGGCAACTGATCCACCACCTTCCGCTTTTCAGACTGCTTGGATTCCCCACCCGAGTAGTCTTTTTTTCTTGTCGTTTATCGCGAGTGTCCGAGCACTATGATGCGTATTTTTTCTGTGGCGGCCGTGGCCGCTGCATTGTTACAGGGCTGCATGTTCGCACCGGGCCAATACATGGACACGGCGGCGTTGACTGAAAGTGGCGGCGCGCAAAACAGCCGGGTGGATTTGATTCCGATCACACCAAAGTTACTTGCCATGGACGCGGCCAGCCAAGTGCCTTATTCCATTCCCGCGGAACTATTGAGTTATAAGCCGGGCCCGTATTTGATCGGCGCCAATGACGCGTTGTATATCACCGTGTGGGATCACCCTGAACTCACGGCACCGTCCGGCCCGCAACAACAGATCGACGCCAACGGCCGCTTGGTCAGCCCCGAGGGCAACCTGTTCTACCCCTACGTGGGTGAGTTGGTTGCCAAGGGTCGATCCATTGAAGCGCTGCGCAGTGAGATCACCGACAAGCTGCGCCAATACATCGACAGCCCCCAGGTGGACGTCAGCGTACTGCGCTTCGCCAGCCAGCGCGTGGTGATCACCGGCGCGGTGGCCAAGGCCGGGCCGGTGCCGATCACCACCATCCCGTTGAACGTGATGGAAGCCATGGGCGCCGCCGGGATCGACCCGCTCAATGCCGACCTGTCCAACCTCACGCTCAGCCGGGGCGGCAAGCGCTACACCCTGGACCTCGACACGCTCAACCTGGCGCAGTCGCGCTTGAACGACATCTACCTCAAGGACGGCGACCAGCTGTACCTGGCCTACAACGACCGCAAGCGCATCTATGTGATGGGCGAAGTCATGCAGCCCCGCGCCCTGACCTTCAAGACCCGCAGCATGAACCTCTCCGACGTGCTCGGTTCGGTGGGTGGGGTCAATCAGAACACCTCCAACGCGGACGCGATCTATGTGATTCGCGGCGCGCAGAACATCGCCAACGAGCCGGCCAAAGTTTTCCAGCTGGAAGCTGCGTCCCCTTCGGCCATGGCCCTGGCCACGCGCTTTGATGTGCAGCCCCAGGATGTGGTGTTTGTCGGCCCGGCGAATATCACGCGCTGGAACCGCTTCATCAGCCAGTTGATCCCTTCCGCCACGATCGTCGGCATCGGCGCGTCCACCCAGAACAACCTGAGCGAAGCCAGCAGCCGATAGGGTGGAACCTGCGTGAACACTCATAAATTCGCTGCTTACATGGGGTTGGCGTGGCTGTTGGCGGGCTGCAATCCGCTGATGACCGCCTCCCTCGATACCTTCAAGGCGGCCGTGGCTGGGCCGGCGCCGCTGGAGCTGACCCAGGCCCAGGTGGACGCAGTGCCGTTTGCCCAGATCAAGGTCACCACGGTGTCCAGCGAAGGGGTGATGGCGCTGATTCGCCAGCGTGGCGACCTGCAGTTCTGGGTGGCTTCCGGCAAGCAGGTGCTGTTGGTGCGTAACGGCCTGGTGGTGCGCACGGTCGGCCTGGGCGTGGACCTCAATGGCACGCACTGGCAGGGCCAGTCGCCGTTCCAGCAAGGCTTGCACCGTGTGCCGGATGGCTACCGCAGCACGCGGCAGATCGATGGGGTGGACGGCTATCGCATGGGCATCACGCTCACCAGCCGTATGACCCGCAAGGGCATCGAAACGGTCGAGATCCTCGGCACGCCCTACGCCTTGTTGCGGGTGGACGAAGACGTCGAGGCCAGCGGTTTTCAGGCGCGCAACCGCTACTGGGTCGACCCCGTCGACGGCTTTATCGTGCAGAGCGAACAGCACCTCACGCCCGACCTGACCCTGACCATCACCCAGCTGCAACCCACTCGCAAGGACGCCCGATGATCGGTCGAATACTCACGGCGCTGCTGCTGTCCTGGAGTTGCGTCAGTACGAGCCAGGCCGCCGTGACCGTGAGCGGCCAGGTACGCACCCCAGGGCCTATTGCGCTGCCACCCGATGCACGTTTGCTCGACGCGATCATTCCGTCGCAACCGGATGCCCAGGGTTATTGGCTGGGAGCAGCCTGGTTGCATCAACCCTTGCTGGAACGCCAGGCGCGGCTCAAGGCCGGTGTGCTGTTTGATTTGCAAACCCTGCACCAGGCCGCGCGGGCTGACGCACGCGAAGGCCGGGCCCGTGTTGCCGAACGCTTGTATCAGCAGGTGCAGGCCTTGCCGGTCACTGGCCGCCAGGTGGCGGTGCTGGACCCGGTGGCGGTGGAAGTCGGCTTTGCGCCGAACCTGCCGCTCAGCGATGGCGATCGCCTGGTGTACCCGCCACGGCCCACGCAGGTGCGGGTGGTGGGGGCTGTCGCTGCGGCGTGCAGCCTGGCGTTCGAGCCGCTGCGGGCAGCCCGCGATTACCTCACTGCATGCCCGCCACTGGTGGAGGCGGATGCTGATTATTTGTGGGTGATCCAGCCTGACGGGAAGGTCTCGCGCCTGGGTATTGCGCCCTGGAACCGCGAAGAGGGCGCCCCCCCAGCGCCCGGCGCCACGCTGCTGGTGCCGATCCGCAGTGACGACCTGAGCGCGCCCACCCCTGACCTGAATCAGCAACTGGCCGAGTTTCTCGCCACCCAACCCCTGGCCGAGGTCACGCCTTGAAATTATGTATTGCGGCCGTGCTGCTGGTGCCTTGTGGCGTCGTGCATGGTGATCCCCGTTACACCCAAAGCGATTTCGGCGGCGTGGGGCTGCTGCAGACGCCTACCGCCCGCATGGCGCCCGCCGGCGAACTCAGCGTGAACGCCAACCGCACCGAGCCCTACAGCCGCTACAGTTTTTCTGCGCAACCACTGGACTGGCTGGAAGGCACGTTCCGCTACACCGCGATCACCAACCGGCCCTATGGCGCTGAGTCATTCAGCGGCGGCCAGAGTTACAAGGACAAGGCCGTCGACGCCAAGGTGCGCTTGAACCAGGAAACCCACTGGCTGCCGGAAGTGGCGCTGGGGTTCATGGACCTGGGTGGCACCGGGTTGTTTTCCAGTGAATACCTGGTGGCCAACAAGCGGTATGGCGATGTGGATTTCAGCGCTGGTATCGCCTGGGGTTACCTGGGCAGCCGTGGTGACTTCGGCAACCCGCTAGGCGTGCTGGATGATCGATTCAACGAGCGTCCCAGCGCTGAAGGATCCGGCAGTTTTTCCAACGGCTATTTCCGTGGCCGGCCCGCGCTGTTTGGCGGTATTGCCTACCAGACGCCCTGGGCGCCGTTGAGCCTCAAGCTTGAAGTGGAAGGCAACGACTACAAAAATGAACCACGCAGCAACAGCTTTCGCCAGGCTTCACCGGTCAACCTGGGCCTGGTCTACAAGCTCGCCGATGCGGTCGACGTAAGCGCCGCATGGGAGCGGGGCAATACCGCGATGTTCGGCATTACCCTGCACACCAATTTTGTCAGCCGCAAGGCACCCGCCAAGACCTATGACCCACCGGCTCCTCCATTGCCGGCGAAGGCACCGACCACGCCGCCGGACCAGGTGGATTGGGCCGCCGTGTCGCAGCGCCTGCACGACAACGCCGGCTACAATGTGCAACGCATTACCCAGCGTGGTCCGGAGTTGCTGGTGTATGGCGAACAGCAGCGCTATTTCTACAGCGCCAAGGCGGTGGGGCGCGCCAGTCGTATCCTGGACAACAGCGTAAATGACCAGATCGACTGGTTCACCCTGGTCAGCGAACGCTATGCCATGCCGATCGAGGAAACCAGCGTGCCGCGCAAGACCTTTCGCGAGGTGGTCAACCAGCGCGAAGCCCTGCAGGACCTGCACCGCCAGGTCGAGGTCAATCGTGCCAGCGAGCGTACGCAGACCGTGCTCTACACCCAAACGCCCAAGCCCCTCAGCTATGGGCTGGGCCTGGGCTACAAGCAGAACGTCGGTGGGCCGGATGGTCTGCTCTACCAGGTTTCCGCCGACCTCGATGCCGAGTACCGCTTCACCCGCAACTCCTGGTGGAGTGGTTTGCTCAGCGTCAACCTGCTGAACAACTACGATGGGTTCACCTACGACGCGCCCACGGGCTTGCCGCGGGTACGCACCGACCTGCGCAAGTACATGACCAGTGCCGACGTGACCCTGCCGACCTTTCAGCTAAACCATGCGCAGCGCCTGGACCAGGACCTGTACGGCATGGTCTACGGTGGTTTGCTGGAATCGATGTATGCCGGTGTGGGCAGTGAAGTGCTGTACCGGCCGATGGGCCAGGGCTGGGCGGTGGGGGCCGATGTGAACTATGTGCGTCAGCGCGGTTTCGAGCAGGATTTCAGCCTGCGCGACTATCGCACGGTGACCGGGCATATCACCGGGTATACCGACCTGCCATTCAACCTGCAGGGGGCCTTGAGTGTCGGCCGCTACCTGGCTCGGGACTGGGGTGCAACGCTGGATCTTTCGCGGGAGTTCAACAATGGCGTGCGGATTGGTGCGTGGATCACTCGCACCAACGTGTCCAAGCAAGAGTTTGGCGAAGGCAGCTTCGACAAGGGCCTCTACCTGTCCATTCCGTTTGATGAATTGATGAGCCTGTCGACGATGCGCCGCGCCAACCTGGTGTGGGCACCGCTGACCCGCGATGGCGGCGCGCGCCTGAATCGCGCGTATTCGCTGCATTCGATGACCGATGGGCGCGACAGTGCATTGTTTTACAAGAATATCGACAAGATCACTGAGTAAGGCCTGTAGGAGCGAGCTTGCTCGCGAAGAAACTCAACGATAACGCGTGATAGCTGGATAGACGCGGCGCCTATGAGTTCTTCGCGAGCAAGCTCGCTCCTACAGGATTGGGGGTTAGTAGATGTCCTTGGACAGCAGCGTAAACGGTGTCTTCAGCAGGATCTTGATATCCAGCCACAACGACCAGGTGTTGATGTAGCGCAGGTCGATGTCAACGCGTTTTTGCATCTTCTCCAGTGTCTCGGTCTCACCCCGGCATCCATTGATCTGCGCCAGCCCGGTGATGCCGGGCTTGATGCGATGGCGTGCCATGTACGCGTGAATCTTGCCCGAGTAATAGTCGTTGTGTGCGATGGCGTGGGGGCGTGGACCGACCAGGGCCATATGGCCTTGCAGCACGTTGAACAATTGCGGCAATTCATCGATAGAGGTGCGGCGGATAAACCGGCCGACCGGGGTGATGCGCGAATCGTTGCGGCTGGCCTGGCGTACCTCGTGGTCGTCATGCACGCGCATCGAGCGGAACTTCCACACCTTGATCACCTGGCCATTCCAGCCGTGGCGGTCCTGCTTGAAGATCACCGGGCCGGGGGAGGTGAGCTTGATCAGCAGGGCAAACGCCAGGAGCACCGGGCTCAGCACCAGGATGGCCAGCAGCGCGATGCTCTTGTCCAGCAACGCTTTGCTCAGGGCGGCGGTGGGGTGGCTGGTCAGCGGGCTTTCATTGAGGAAGATCGCTGGCAGCCCATCCACTTCGGCGACGCAATGGTTGAGCAGCAGCATGTTGTTGAGGTCGGGCACCCAGATCACATCCACGCTGATCTCCAGCAGGTTGAGGTACAACGCCTCGATGTGGGTGGCGTCCTGCAACGAGTGGGTGATGTACAGGCGGCGAATGCCATGCTGGCGGATCAGTTGCGGCAATTGCGGCAGCTCGCCAAGGATCTGCGCCTGTGCATCCGGCGCGGCCTCGGCATGGCTGCCGACGAGCCCCACCAACGGTGAGCGCTTTTGGCGAGACAGGGTGTTCGCCAGGTCGACGGCAAGCTTGCCGGTGCCCACTATCAGTGATTTATGCCGTTGGTGAAGTTGGCGATGGTAATACCGGGACAGGCTGTGCAGCGGGATATAACACAGGGCCAGCAGAGGGTAACTAACCGCCGCCCAGAGCAACAAGATGTCCAGTGGAAACAATGAGGTGGCATTGCAGGCGATACCCACCGCGAACACTATTAAAGCGGTGAGTAACCAGCCCATGAACAGCCGTCCCAAGCCCACGCCATAGTCATCTTTCTTGCTGTAGACATCACACAGACTGTACGCCGGTAATGAAGCCAGTATGGTAAACGCCGCGAGCACACGGTAGTTGTACTCAAGTTGGCCGGTCCTGAACACGACCAACATAAATAACAGTGCAACGACCAAACCCGAGGCAAGCATCCACTGACCCCAGAACGTCAACCCCTTGGGGGTCAGGTTGCGATGCATTCTAGTGTTATTCAGCATAGTTCTGCTCCCGGTGGTGACCACGCAGGTGGTGTGGAATTCCCGCACTAAAAGATAGGCACGCGCAGTCGCGTACCCACGGATAGTAATGAACGGCAGGAGGCATTGGCTGACGACTTATAACAAGGTCAGCGGCGTCTTAGTGTGAGTGTGTTATAAATGGGCAGGTAAAAGTGTGTATTAATAGGCAGGGTGAATATCAAAGTATCCGATCTTGTTTTTTTTGTTTTAACGGCGTGACTGGGTGAGTTCCAGAGGTTTCTTGATTTTTTGTGTAAGGCAATAACCACGGTTTCTCACCGCACGAAACAAGCGTTCGCCATCGTTGGCACGCTTGAACTTTTCTTGCAGCCGGCTCAGGCACATTTCCAACCCGCGATATAGATCAGGTTCGCGTCCGATATTACGGATCAGCTCCTCTTTGCTGACAACACGCTCTTCATGGTGCAGCATCTTTTTAATCAACGCCGATTCAATGCTTGTCAGCGAAATACGTAAACCGCCTTTGACCAGGGTGCGGTCATGTTGTGTCAGTAGCCAGAAATCCTGTGGGTAAAGTTGAGTTCTCTCAGGACTTATCTCCGCAGACCGAGTGGGGCTATTGGGCGTGCTGTCGTGATCCGTTGGCATGGGTAGTCTGGATTCTTGTCGCACAGCGTTAAAAGAGTGCGAGGGTAAGCCAAGTGTGTGGGTAATGACATAGGTTGTCAGGCGGCGGTTGTCGTCGGAGTTGCAGTGTCGAGGGTTGTTTTCACGGATTTTAGGGTCTGTTTCTATTGGCGCGAATGTATTCAAATCGTAATTAAACAATTCGGCATTGGGCGTAAAGTCTCGCAGCGCGATGGCCGCAAGAGTGGGGGTGAAGGCGTGTTTCTTGAGGGAGCTCATAGTGTCCACCGTTAGTATGAAAGTGCGGTTTTTATAAGCAGTCGGCAGGGGAGTAGTAACCGCCCTGAAAGTATTCGAACGGCAGGTTTTTAGCCAGCATGGCGCTGTCGGCAAATTCCACGGTGTCGGCGATGAAGCGCACCCGGGCTGCACTGATCAGCTCTAGCATGCGGTCGTACAGCCGATCGAACAGACCGGAACGCGTATTCAGGCTCAGCCGCAGGGCGGAGTCCGGAAAAGGCATTTTCACGTAGTCGTAAAGCTTGAGGTCGATCAGCAGGTCTGCCGGCTTTGTATCGAGTCTGTAATTGTTGTAAGCCAGGGTGACAGCGCACTGGTCTTTTAACTTATACAACTGACGCACCATCGCGCGGCGCTCGACAGGGCCGGGCAGGGCATCCAGAGGATTGGTAATACTGAGCGTAAAGGGCTGTCTGCGTTTTTCCAGTGACTGGGCGGTCTGAACAATGCTCTTGTGGAGATCTTCGTTCATCAAGGCAGCTTGATCGATCCGCAGGAACTTGCGGCTGACAACGGAGTTGGAGGCTTTGTGTGCTGCGCTGATACGTTGCAGCGCCTTGTGGTAGGCGCTGTCGGGTACTTGGTGATCCTGCAGTGAGCCGACACTGACTTCGCTGCCCCAAAGTGCATGGCTGCGATCAACGATGGCTTGCCTGGCAAGCCTGAAGTCCACAGCATCGGCAGGGGCTACCTTTTCGCTATTCACGATGAGGTCGTTCCTTGGCGGTTTGAAAATGGCTGGCACATATAACTCCCCGGCTTAGTTTGTACCCATAACCCCGGATATTCTGAATAATGTTGTCACCGTAGTGCGCCTTGATTTTACTGCGCAGTCGGCTGATGGACTTTTCCAGGGCGCGCGAGTCGTAGTATTTGGTATTAAGGCCCATGACTTCGGCAATTTCATTGTGACTGAGCAGTCGGCACTGTATAAGCGCCTCCAGAACTTTCATTTCGACGAAGGATATTTCAAGTTTCTTGCCGTTACCATAAAGGCACATGCGATCCTGATCGAGCACCAGGCCACAACGATTCAGTCGTTCACCTTCACTGAGAAAAGCATCGAACAGGCTTAACTTTTTTTCAGGGGACGCCTCTGCCACTTTGATGCAGTAATCCGCGCCGGCCAGATAGTATTTGGTCTTGCTCAAACTGGAGGCGAATGTGACGACGACAAATATGGTGCAGTTGGGGTGGCTGTTTCGGGTTTTTCTTATTATGTCCAGGGTTTGATTACTCGCCGCGGGGGTGTCGATTTCTATGATGATAGCGCGGTAGCTTGCGTGGCTTTCCTGGGTGTCAACGAGTTGTTCGTAGTAACGTGTATCGACTTTCAAATCATCCGCTACAGTGCGAACTATAAGCTCCCGAAAATCCTCCGATTTAGATGGAGTCCGTGCAATAGCGAGGACGTTGGAAAAATGCATCACCTACTCCCTTTTCCGGCATGCAAGGCCGTCAGTTCAATCGCTGCTAGCGTTTAGATACTAATCGAATTGAATACGGTAAAACGTGACAAATTTTAACATTCGCCACTTTGTTTTCAAAAAGGAATGGGGTAGTGCGCGGTTATTGCGAGGGGTTTTGCACGGGCGTACACATATGCTAGTGCAAACTCTTAATGTGCGATAAGTATTTTAGCCCAAACGGTTTTTTTGCTGAATCGGGGAAACCCTTGCATCGCTAAGGAGGGAAGGCAGAGGCGCGCGCCACGCGCCTGCATTCAAATCTGCTCCTCCCCCCGCAATTGCCCGCTCATGTCATCGCAGCTTTTCGCCCAGTCGCTGAGCCATTGCGGCACCGGTGGCGAGGTCTCATCCAGGCCCAGTTCCTTCACAAAGTCGCCCGGGGGCAGCGTGCCCTTGGCTGAACGGAACAGCCCGCGCATCACCACC
The DNA here is from genome assembly GCF_055380095.1 of Pseudomonas allii. Lineage (NCBI taxonomy): Bacteria > Pseudomonadati > Pseudomonadota > Gammaproteobacteria > Pseudomonadales > Pseudomonadaceae > Pseudomonas > Pseudomonas allii. Next base: position 2,742,529 of record NZ_AP039450.1, read on the forward strand.
ACGCCGACCACCCGGCCGTTGCTCACGAAGCGGTGCTCCATCAGGCTCCACTTGTGGTCCCAGCCGAGCATGCGTGTGTGCACCTCAAACTCTTCGAACAGCTTCAACTCGCGACGGAATTTGCCCCAGGTATCGCCGACGATCGGCAGCGCCTTGTTGCGCAATGCCACGCGAAAGGCCCCGGTGCGCAATACGAAATCCATCCGGGCAACGTCCGCCAGGGAAAAGTACCGGCCATTGGTGACGTGCCGGTTGATGTCCAGGTCCAGCGGCCACACGCGCATGCGCACCACCGTGGTGTCCAGGCCATGCACAGGTTTGCGCCAGGGGCGGCGGGACAGCATGAAGAGCAAGCGAAACCACAGATTCATCCAAAGCACCTGACAGTTGATCAAAGGCAGCACTGTAGGGGCGTGTAATCCGCTAAGGTAGATGCACAAATGACTTATTACATGCGAAAAACGCAATCAGGTTTTTATCATGCACATCACCTTGCTTCTGGCTGATCGCTGCTCTGCCGCCAGCGCCACCACGGCCCTGGAGATGCTCAGCGCCGCCAACCTGTTTGCCGACTCTCCGCCTTTCGAAGTCGCAGTGGCTTCCCTGGACGGTCACGCCGTGGAGGCCTGGGGTGGTCAACGCCTGCAGGTTGATCACGCGCTGGCGCAGATCGTGCAGACTGACCTGGTGTTGATCCCGGGCTTTCTGTTTACGCTGAAGGAAGCCCTGCCGACTTTTCCTGCCTACGCGCCCTGGCTGCGCGAACAGCACGCACGTGGTGCGGTATTGGCTTCGATGTGCACCGCAGCTTTTCTATTGGCTGAATCCGGCGTGCTCCAGGGGCTGCGCGCCACGACCCACTGGGCGTTTGCCGAGTTGTTCCGGCGACGCTACCCCGACGTGAGCCTGGAGGACGCGCAGCTGCTCTGCGAAGAGAACCGTGTAATCACCAGCGGCGGGGCGACTGCAGCGATGGACTTGATGCTGCACCTGATCCGTCGTTTCGGCTCGCCGGAACTGGCTCATACCTGTGGCCGATACCTGCTGATCGATAACGTACGCAGCGAACAATCGGTGTATGCCATGTGGTCGCTGCCCAAAAGCCATGGCGACGCTGAGATCCTGCGGGTGCAGTACTGGCTGGAACAACACTTTGCCGAACCCGTGGTGATTGACGAGGTGGCCCGGCAATTCGGTTTTGGCGTGCGCAATTTCAAGCGGCGCTTCAAGGAGGCTACCGGCTTCACGCCCATTGCCTACCTGCAGACCCTGCGTCTGGAACGGGCCAAGCAAATGCTGGAGTCGACTCGCATGACCCTGGAAAGCATCACCTACGCGGTGGGCTACGAAGACAGCAATTCATTCCGCCGCCTGTTCCAGCAACGGGTAGGCCTGTTGCCGGCGGCGTATCGCAAGAAGTTCCTGGTCCGTCCGGTTTGATTCAGCGGCGCGGCAACAGATCGTCAAGACGTTGCTGTGGATCGACCGTGACCTGCATGAATCACAGGCGAAAAAAAACCGGCTGATCAGGCCGGTTTGGGGTTCCCGCAAACAGCACGGGATTACGCGTTGTTGCCTTGCAGGCGATCAGCACCACCTTCGGCCAGGCCACGTTCCTGCAAGCGGTCAGCACCGCCTTCAGCGAGGCCACGTTCCTGCAGACGGTCGGCACCGCCTTCGGCCAGGCCACGTTCCTGCAAACGGTCGGCGCCACCTTCGGCAACGCGGTTACCTTGCAGACGGTCAGCACCACCTTCAGCGACACGGCGTTCCAGCAGGCGGTCCGAACCCCCTTCGGCAAGACGGTTGCCTTGCAGGCGGTCAGCACCACCCTCGGCGACGCGGCTTTCGATCAGGCGATCCGAACCGCCTTCAGCCACAACCGGGTGGGCAAAAGCATTGGCGGCGAGTACCGAGAAAGCGAGGCTAAGCAAGATTTGGCGTTTCATGAGAGTGTGCTCCGAGTGTTTTGATTTAAGTGTTGCCGGGTATGGGTTTGATGTTACGCGTTGCATTTTTTAAGAGAACTTCATTGGGCTGATGGTGACTATCGACGCCAGCGATGGCTCGTGGGGGCGAGCCATCGCAGGGCCAGTCATGGCATCTGCGGCAGCTCCTGCGGGCGCAGGTCGAACACCAGCACCTCGGCGTCCTCGCCCTGGCTCAGGCGGATCTGCCGCTCATCCCGCACCCGGGCGCCGTCGCCTTCCTGCAAGCGCTGGCCGTTGATTTCAACGCTGCCCCGGGCCACATGGAGGTACACATGGCGATCGGGCGGCAGGTCCAGGGTTGCGCTCTCGTCGCCGTTGAACAGCCCGGCATACACCCGTGCGTCCTGGCGCACGCTGAGGGAGCCATCGGCACCGTCCGGCGAGATGATCAACTGCAGGCGCCCACGTTTCTGGGCCTCGCTGAAGTGTTCCTGCTGGTAGCGCGGTTCGGCACCGGCCACGGCAGGCACGATCCAGATTTGCAGGAAGTGCACGCCACGGGTCTGGCTGTGGTTGAACTCGCTGTGGGCCACGCCGCTGCCGGCGCTCATCAGTTGCACATCGCCGGGGCGGATCACCGAGCCGGTGCCCAGGGTGTCCTTGTGTTCCAGGGCGCCTTCGAGCACATAAGAGAAGATCTCCATGTCGCGGTGCGGGTGCTGGCCGAAACCTTTGCCGGCGGCGACACGGTCATCGTTGATCACCAGCAGATCGGAAAACCCCTGTTCCTGCGGGTTCCAGTAGTTGGCGAACGAGAAAGTGTGGAACGACTTCAACCAACCGTGATTGGCGGCACCGCGTTCGGAAGCTTTGCGAAGGGTCAGCATGGTCTTGTCCTCAAGTCAGAGCGGGCTGCGGCATGCAGGGCTCTTGCGTTGAGAAGAAGGTTAATGGTTACCGGAATATTCATTAAGAAGATGAAAACTGAATAACTGTCTCGTTCAGGTTGACAGTTTCGAGCGTGTCATAATGCCCCCCGTATTCCTTCCCGATGGACCTTACCTGCTATGAAAACCGTGGCCATGGCGCTGTTCCCGGACTTCCTGCTGCTCGATATGGCCGGGCCGCTCGAGGTGTTTTCCATTGCCAACCGCTACCTGCCGGCGGCAGCGCATTACCAGATCCTCACCCTCGGCACGGAGCCCGGTCCGTTGCGCGCCTCCAATGGCGTCACGGTACAGACGGACCTGCTGCTGGAACAGGCCCAGGATGCCTACGACCTGCTGCTGGTGCCCGGTGGCCCCGGTGCCTATAACGAATGTCACCCGGCGCTATTGCCGTGGCTGAGGGCCGCAGCTCCGCGTGCGCGGCGCTTCGGCTCGATCTGCACCGGTGCCTTCGTGCTGGGGCATGCCGGGCTGCTGGACGGTCACCGCGTGACCACGCACTGGCATTACACCGAGCGACTGATCAAGGCGTTCCCCAAGGCGAGGGTCGAAACGGATCGCATCTACCTGCAGGACGGACGCTTGATCACCTCGGGTGGCGTCACCGCCGGCATCGACTTGGCGTTGTCGGTGGTGGCGCAGGACCATGGCAAGCAAGTCGCCGTGGACGTGGCCAAAGTGTTGCTGGTGGTGATGAAGCGCCAGGGCGGCCAGGCCCAGTTCAGCCCGATGACAGCGGCGGTGGCACCGCAGGAAACCACGATTACCCGGGTGCAGAACCATGTGCTGGCGCATCTGGACCAACCGTTCACCATCGAGTCCATGGCCGATTTGGCTGGCATGAGCGCGCGCCATTTTGCGCGGCTGTTCGCCAAGGAGGTGCAGATGACGCCCATGGTCTTCCTGCAAGGCGCGCGCATCGACCGCGCCCGGCAGTTGCTGGAAACCACCGACCTGCCGCTCAAGACCGTGGCTTTTCACGCAGGCTTCGGCAGCGTGCGGCATATGCGCTTTCTGTTCAGTGAAAAACTGGGCCTCAACCCGACCCAATACCGACAACAGTTCAGTTAACGACAGAATGTCCGTCTCGCGCACCCGAATGTCCGTATCGCTCCCTGTGCCAGCATTGTCCTGTCATCGCCAACTGGCAAGATAGCGTCAAGCCCACGGAAAAGGATGCGCGAACGCCCAAGGCCGGGTGTTTCAGCGCTATTGCACACATGAACAATCCTCAGGCGATTGACGCTGATGGCACGGTACGCTTCGGCGCCTATGTGTTTCACCGGCAGCAGCGGCTGGTCAGCAAGTCGGGTTGGCCGGTGCCTGTGGGTGGGCGTGCGCTGGATATCCTCACGGCGCTGCTCGAAGCGCCTGGGCAGTTCATCAGTAAAGCCAGCCTGATCGAGCGGGTCTGGCCGAACAGTGTGGTGGAAGAAAACAACCTGAGGGTGCATATCGCTGCACTGCGTCGCGTGCTCGATGGGCAGCAGTTCATTCTGAATGACCCGCTGCGTGGTTACTGTTTCGCGGCCCCGGTGCAGGGGGCGCTGCCGGCCACGCTGCCGCAGCACAACCTGGCAGCGCGGCTCAGTGCGGTGATTGGCCGTGACGAGGTGTTGGGCGTGCTGGTTCGGCGTCTGTCCGGGCAACACCTGATGACGCTTACAGGATGCGCCGGTGTCGGCAAGAGTACCCTGGCCCTGGCGTTGGCCGAGCGCGTGTTGCCGCGCTACCGGGACGGCGTGTGGTGGGTTGACCTGGCTACCGTCGAGGCGCCGATTACCATGCTGCGCGACTTGGCCGCCGTGCTGCACCTGGAGCCCTGCACCCACGCCAGCGAGCTGTGCCGTCAATTGGCCTCGCGCCAACTGTTGCTGGTGCTCGACGGCGCTGACCTGTTGCTCGGCGCCTGCCGGCACCTGGTGCGTGTGTTGCACGACACCGCGCCTCAGGTCAGCGTACTGGTGACCAGCCGTGAACGCCTGCAAGTCCCCGGTGAATGGGTACAGCGCGTGCCCAGGCTGGCGATCCCGGCGCCGGCTGCCCAGGGCAGTGTCGAACAGGCGATGGCTTACCCGGCGGTGCAGTTATTTGTGGCGCGGGTACGTGCCAGCCAGCAAGGATTCGCGCTGCGCCTGCATGACCTGGCGCCGCTGCGGGATATCTGTCGGCGACTGGACGGTATCCCGCTGGCCCTGGAATTGGCCGCCGCTCAAGTCGATGCCCTGGGCGTGCGCGGTTTGCAGCAGCAGTTGCGCGCAGGCTTGCAGGTGCTGACCCGAGGCCGGCGCACCGCGGTGGAACACCACCAGTCCCTGACGGCAGCCCTGGACTGGACCTACCAGCGCCTGAGCCTGCCGGAGCGCTGGCTATTCCTGCAATTGGGGTTGTTCAAAATGGCCGTGACCTTGCCCACGTTGAGTGAACTGGTCGCCGGTACCGAGTTGGAACACGCCGACCTGTGCTACCTGCTTGGGCGCCTGGTTGGCACGTCGTTGCTGACCGTTGAACCCGGGCCGGGAGACCCCCGTTACCGTCTGCTCAATTGTGTGCGCAGCTACGCCCTGGCGCAACTGCGCGACCCGTTGCAGGTGGCGCGTTTGCAGCAGGGTTACGGGCATTACCTGGGGCCGTTTTCAGGCCGGCCGTTTGTCCTGCAACTCGTCGAGCAGGCTGCGTACGCGGACTAGGTCCTGAGTGGCAAAGCCTTCGGTGAAGCGCGCGTAGATCGAACTCAGCAAGTCGCGCGCCGCCTGTACGCGGCCTTGCGTCTGCCACAGACTTGCCAATGAAGTTGCACAGCGTAATTCCCAGGCCAGTGCGCCTTGCTGGTGCGCCAGGCCCAGGGCTTCCAGCAGCAGGGCTTCTGCGGCACGGCTATCGGCCAGGCTTTCGGCGCGCACCCGCAGGATTTCCGGGGTGCACCAGCCGGCTGCGCCACTGCTGGCGCGCTCGAAGGCCGCGTCACTGACCTCGATTGCATTGAAGGTCACCAGGATATCCTCGACCAGGCCCAGCCCCTGCACATCCGCGATGGGCAGCGTGCCCTCATAACAACGCGCCCAGGTGTGAAACAACTGCACCGAGTGTTTTTGCGCCTGTTGCAGCAGCTGGTCTTGGTACTCGTGGGCCATGCCGTTGTCGCCGTTATAGCGAGCGATGACCACCCCGGCCAGGGCCAGGGTGTAGCAGATCGACGTGCCATGGTTGATCTGCAAGGCCAGCGCCAGTGCCTGGCTCGCGGTACGCCATGCGCGCTCCGGATAACCGCGCAGCCACAGGATGCGCGCAAGGATGGTCAAGGAGGCGACGCTCTGGTCGTACTGCACGCCAAAGCCATGGGTAAACCGGTTGAGGTGGCCGCTCTGGGCCATGCGCTGGATCACTTGTTCGGCATTGTGCTGCGCGAGGGCCTGGTGACCGGCGAAGTGCTGCGCCAACACCCGCAGGCGCTGGGCACTGAGGGCCAGCAACGGGCCGAGCTGGTCGAAGTGCAGGCTCTGCGCCAAGGCCTCCCGGTAGTTGCCGCAGCACAGGTTCACCGCCATGTGCCCCGACACCGCACGCAGCTGGCCGGCCAGGTCCTTGCTGGCTTGCGCCAGGCGCCGCGCGCAACTGAACGCTTCAATGGTCTGCGGCGTGCCGCCCTGGGTGTGATAGGAATAACTGCCCAGCGCCAGTTGCAAGGCCATGTTCAAGCGCTGGCTCGGGGCATTCGATTGCCCGAGTCGTGCCAGGGCCTTGCCCACGTACAAGCCGTGTTCGCGCAGCAGCGACAACTCCTGCCACAACGGCATGGCACTCACCGTCAGGCGAATGCCCAGCAGGTGCGCACCCTGGTCGCCCAGGCACCAGTCGAGGGCGGCGCGGATGTCTTCGCGCAGCGGCGCATAACGGTCGATCCAGGTCTGGGTGGCGATCAGCTCCCAATCGTCCTGGGCCTGGTTCATCAGTGCCAGGCAGCGCTCGGCGTGGCGCTGGCGGGTAGCGTCGAGTTCCTGGGCGACGCTGAGTTTTTCCAGGGCATAGGTACGCGTGATGTCCAGCAGACGGTAGACCATCTCGTCATCACCGGCTTCCACATTGAGCAAGGACTTGGCGACCAGCTGCGTGATCGAATGCAGCACCTCGTGCGGTGCAATCTGTTCCCCGGCAATCACCGCCGCTGCGCTGGCCAGGCTGAACCCGCCGCGAAATACCGCCAGGCGACGCAGGCAGATCTGTTCGCAGGCGGTCAGCAGCGCAAAGCTCCAGTCCAGGGTCGCGCGGAGGGTCTGATGGCGGGGCAGGGCGCTGCGGCGGCCTCGGGTGAGCAGGCGGAAGTTGTCTTCCATCTGCACCAGCAGTCCGGGCAGGCCGAAGCGCTCGATCTGCGCCGCCACGAGTTCGATGGCCAGGGGAATACCGTCCAGGCGCTGGCAGATATCAATCGCCAATGGCAGCTCGGCTTCGCTCAGTTCAAAGCTGTCCTGATGGAACATGGCCCGCTCGATCAACAATTGCAGGGCCGGGTAGCCCAGCGCCTGGGCACGGTTGCCGGTGGCGGGTGGGCAGGCCAGGGGCTCCAGCCGCTGCACGTATTCGCCCTCGGCGCGCAAGGCCTCGCGGCTGGTGGCCAGGATGTGCAAGCGGGGCGCGTGGCGCAGCAGGGTTTCGCTGATCAGGGCAATGTCGTCGAGCACGTGCTCGCAATTGTCGATCACCAGCAGCAACTGGTGCTCCTGCAAGCGCCGCGCAAACGTGGGCAAGGGTTCGTGCTCGGCGTGGGTGAGGTCGAGCAGGGCGGCGAGGTTGGGCAGGATCATCGATGGCGCACTCAGCGGCGCCAGGTCCAGCAAGCGGATGCCGTCGCGGTAGTGCCCGATCAGCAATTCCGCGACCCGCAGGGCCACTGTGGTCTTGCCGATGCCGCCGGCGCCGGTCAGGGTGATAAAGCGTTGCTCGGGCAGTTGCTGCACCAGGCTGTCGATCAGGGCCTGGCGGCCGAGCATGCGGGTTCGGCGCAGCGGCAAATTGTGGCACGGGCGTTGGGCGGCACCTTCGGTTGGCAGGGTCATCGGCTCGATGCTCAGTGGCGCAACAAAACTGTAGCCACGCTGGGCCACGGTCACGATATAGCGCTGCCCGGCCTGGCCATCGCCCAATGCCTTGCGCAACGCCGCCATATGCACCCGCAGGTTGCCGTCTTCCACCACACTCCTGGGCCAGACGCGGGCGATCAGCTCCTGCTTGCTCACCACATTGCCGGCCTGTTCCAGCAGGATCAGCAGGATATCCACCGCACGCCGCCCCAGGCGCAATGGGCGACCTGCCTCCAGCACCAGGCGCTGGCGCGGGTGGATACGGTAGGGGCCGAAGTGCACGGCCTGGTCGCTGAGGTCGTTCATGGGGGGGCCATGCTCGGAACGGGGTGAGGGGCCAGCATAGGCCAGGCAGGCCAGGACCACTAGGCCGCGATCACTTGCGGTTTAGAGCGAGAGTGGTGATTTCGCCAGGTCATCGGGTTGACGCCTTCGCTACGGGTGAACATATGACAGAAATGCGCCTGGTCGCAGAAGCCGCATTCCAGGCTGATTTGCGTCAGGCTCAAGGATGACTGGGCGATCAGTTCCTTGGCCCGCTGGATGCGCTGTTGGCGGATCCATTCCTGCGGCGATATCCCGGTGGTGCACTTGAACGCACGGGAAAAATGGCTGCGTGATAGTGCACAGGCCTGGGCGAGGTCGGCAATGGCCAGGCTTTCGCCGAGGTTGGCCAGGATCATCTGTTTGGCGATGCGTTCGCGCCGTGGGCACAGGCCACCGGTGGCGGACAAGCGAGGGGGGTATTGATCGAGTCGGGCCATGACAAATATCCGCAGTCGATGGGAGCGTTCCCGGTGGATGGATGCAGTGTAGACGTGGCCAATCTTGTTGCCGGACCGTCCGGCTGACGAGTTAATCGTTGTTAATTTCGCCAGGTGCCGACCCGGAAAAGACAGCACAGGCGTGCAATCCGGTCAGTGTTTTGCGTGTTTATCTGTAAGCTTTCCAACCGTTTGGATATCACCATGAACCGCAACGACCTGCGCCGCGTCGACATGAACCTGTTGGTGATTTTCGAGGCGTTGATGTTCGAGAAGAACCTGACCCGGGTCGCCGAAAAACTCTTCATGGGCCAACCGGCGGTGAGTGCGGCATTGGGGCGTTTGCGCGATCTGTTCGACGACCCGTTGCTGCTGCGCAACGGGCGGGGCATGGAGCCCACGCCACGCGCCGTGGCGATACTCAAGGAGTTGCAACCGGCCATGGACACCATTTCCGGCGCGGTCAGCCGTGCCAAGGATTTCGACCCTTCCACCAGTTGTGCGGTGTTCCGCATTGGCCTCTCCGACGATGCCGAATTCGGTCTGTTTCCGCCGCTGCTCAGTCAATTGCGCGAAGAGGCGCCGGGTATTGTCGTGGTGGTGCGTCGGGCCAATTACCTCTTGATGTCATCGCTGCTGGCCAGCGGCGAGATTTCGGTGGGGGTGAGCTACACCACGGAGTTACCGGCGAATGCCAAGCGCAAGAAGCTGCGGGATATTCCGTGCAAGGTCTTGCGTGGGGATGACGGTGTTGAACCGTTGACCCTCGACGACTACTGCGAACGGCCCCATGCGATGGTGTCGTTTTCGGGGGACTTGAGCGGCAACATCGACCTGGACCTGGCGCGCATTGGTCGTACGCGCCGGGTGGTGTTGGCGGTGCCGCAGTTCAGTGGGTTGCGGGCGTTGCTTGCCGGTACGCAGATTATTGCGACGGTGCCGGATTATGCGGCGTGTGCGTTGACGGAGGGCACGTCGCTACGGGCGCAGGACCCGCCGTTTGCGATTGATGCGGCGGAGTTGTCGATGGTGTGGAGTGGGGTGCATGACAATGATCCAGCGGAGCGGTGGTTGAGGGGGAGGATTGGGGAGCATATGGCTCGGGTGGTTTGACTGGTTTGACTGAGTACATATCCGTTGCTTCGGTAACGGCTACTTATGGTTCCGCTCTTACAGCGGGTCACTTTTTGAAGAGCGCAAAAAGTAACCAAAAACGCTTCGCCCCAACACTCGGTGCCTCGCCTAGGCTCGGCATGCCCTCACTCCGGCTTCAATCCGTGGGCCGCCGCCACGCGCCATCCATGGCGCGGGGCGGCTAACCCGGCGTCCTGCCGGGTTACCCACGGATTCAAGCCTGCGTTCGGCCAGCGTGTTTGACGGGGCGCCCCAGATCAAAAGCAGGAGCGCGGCGGCCTTAGCAGGCCGTTGAAAAAGGCCGGACTGAATTAGATTCTGGCAAACTCCCAGTCATGTTCCTCAATGTCAGCGGAAGACCGAGCCGATGCGTGGACCCGATCTCAAGCAAAACGACCTGTTCAGCTACACGACGCTGGAGCAGCGTATCCCCAAGGATCACCCGCTACGCCCGCTGCGCGAGCTGGTTGATGCGATCCTGGTGTCGATGGACTCTGATTTCGAGGTTTTGTATTCCTCGCTGGGACGCGCCTCGATTCCACCAGAGCGGCTACTGCGGGCTTCATTGCTGCAGGTGATCTACACCGTGCGTTCCGAGCGGCAATTGGTCGAGCAGATCGATTTTAATCTGCTTTTTCGCTGGTTCGTCGGCCTGTCGATGGACGAACGGGTGTGGGATCACTCGACCTTCAGTCAAAACCGTGACCGCCTGTTTAACCAGGATATTGCGCGCCTGTTCTTCCAGCGCATCAAGTCGCTGGCCCAATGGTCGCAGTACGCCAGCGATGAGCATTTCAGTGTGGATGGCACACTGATCGATGCCTGGGCTTCGCATAAGTCCTTCGTCAAAAAAGACGATGGCGAGAAGCCGGGCGATGAGCCTCCAGAGGACGGCCCTCGCAACAACTATCTCGATTTCAAGGGTGAGAAACGCGGCAACAAGACTCACCAATCGACTACCGATCCCCAAGCGCGGCTGGCCCGCAAGAGTCCGGCCGATGGCAGTCGCCTGGCCCATATGGCCCACACTCTGATGGAAAACCGTAACGGGTTGATCGTGGATGTGGAATGCACCGAGTTCAATGGACACGCCGAAGTGGGTGCAGCCTTGAAGATGCTTGAACGCACGGCCAAACCTGGCAGCACCGTGGGCGCGGACAAAAGCTACGACCAGAAATTTTTTGTCCAAATGGTGCGTGATTTGAAGGTGACGCCGCATGTCTCGAGGAAGGCCATCAAGAGCGCAATCGATGGCCGTACGACCCGTCATCCGGGTTACGGCATCAGCATGAAAATACGAAAAAGAATCGAGGAAGGATTTGGCTGGCTAAAGACCGTGGGTGGTCTGCGCAAGACCAAGCTGATCGGCCGCGAAAAGCTCAGCGCCCAGTTGCTGCTGGGCTTTTCGGTGTACAACTTGATCCGTTTGGGGAGCTTGTCGGGCTGGTGGCGTGGGTCGCATGTTTAGGCGAGGTACGCCCAGAAATCGTCCACAGGCAAATATTTGCGCTGGAATTGGCAAAACACCCGCTGATTGAGGCGGGATAAAGGTCGACGCCAGGCTTGAGAGGCTGAAAAATCTCAAGCTTGGCGGGTTGGGGGAGATAGGACTGAATTTTTCAACGGCCTGTTAGAGCCGACCGGATTGAATGGCCGGTACTCGGTCAAAGTGTGGGAGGGGGCTTGCCCCCGATGGCAGTGGGTCAGTCACTGATGAGTTGGCTGACACTCCGCCATCGGGGGCAAGCCCCCTCCCACAGTTTGATCTTCATGTATCAGTTGAAGGGTGGTTTGCTCTGGCTCTGGCTCTGGCTCTGGCTCTGGCTCTGGCTCTGGCTCTGGCTCTTGATCTGCTTTTGATTTTGATCTTAGGCGGCCCCCCAAATCCCTGTCGGATTACGGGCACACCGAGCCTAAGCGAGGTGCCGAGTGTTGGGGCAAGAGCCCTTTGCTTACTTTGGGCTGGGCCGGCATTCCGGCTTTTCCAAAGTGAGCCGCCGTAAGGGCGGAACCATAAGCGGCCGTTACCTAAATAACGGATATGTACTCACAAAAATTGGTCACCCATTCTTACCCCAAATTGGCTATTCCTCCCCCAAGGCCCGATGACTAACCTAGCCATCAATCCCCACCGCCCTGGAACATCACCATGCAACCCCGTACCGATTTCTACACCGCCTCCCCAGACGCCATGAAAGCCATGCTCGCCCTGGAAGCCGCCGTCGGCAAACTCTCCATCGAACTACCGTTGCTGGAACTGATACGCCTGCGCGTCTCGCAGATCAACGGCTGTGCCTTCTGCCTCGACATGCACACCGCCGACGCCCGTAAAGGTGGCGAAACCGAACGCCGCCTGTACACCTTGTCGGCCTGGCGCGAAACGCCATTCTTCACCCCGCGTGAACGAGCGGCGCTGGCCTGGGCCGAAAGCCTGACCCTGATCAGCCATACCCACGCACCGGATGAAGACTTCAACGCACTGGCCGCCGAGTTCAGCCCCCAGGAACAGGTCGACCTGAGCGTGGCCATCGCCACCATCAACAGCTGGAACCGCCTGGCCGTGGGTTTCCGCAAGATGCCGAAGTAAGCCTCAGAAGTTGACCGAGGCACTCAGGCGCGCCGTCAATGGCGCGCCCTGGAACAGGTAGTCATCGCCCATGTACTCGCCCGCGTCGCGCCAGTAGCGCTTGTCGAACAGGTTGTCGACGCTCAGGCGGAACACCGTTTCATAGCCGTCCACTCGGGTGGTGTAGCGGCTGCCCACATTCACCACCGCGTAGTCCCCCACTTGCACATTGCCGCTGCGATTGGCGTACTTCTTGGCGCTGTATTGCACACCGCCCAGTACCGCCAGGCCGTTCACCCACGGCAACGCATAATCGGCATACACACTGGCGCGTAGCTTGGGCACGTTGATCGCCTGGTGGCCTTCGTAGTCCGGCGTGCCGCTGCCGGTCACCCGCGCACGAATCGCCGCCACGCTGGTTGCGATCTGCAGGCGTTCGGTGGCCCAGCCGTTGGCCGACAATTCCAGCCCGGTGTTCTTTTGCTCGCCCTGTTGCACGTAGTCGAATTTGCCTGTGCCATCCGGCTTGGCGTACTGGTAGGCCTGGCGGGTCTGGAACACGGCGGCGGCGAAGCTGATGCGGCGCCAGTCGTATTTCACCCCGGCTTCGATTTGGCGTGAGGTGGTAGGGGCGAGGGTTTCGTCGGCGTTGTTGGCGAACCACGGCGCGGTGCCGCCCAGGGACAGGCCTTTGCTGTAGCTGGTATAGAGCGAGATGTTCTCGACAGGTTTGTAGATCAATGAGGCCTGCGGCAGGAACACATACTGCTGGGTATGCCGGGCCTGGTTGCCGGTGACGCTGTCGAAGGCTTTTTCGTCCAGGCGCACTTCGCGGCCACCGAGGATGGTTTGCCATTGCTCGTTGAGGCGGATGCGGTCGGTGACGAACAGGCCGTACTGGCGACTGTCGAGGTTGCGGTGGCTGTCGTTCAACGGCTTGTCAGTCGGGGTAAACGTAGGGGCGTCCACGTCGATGTTGGTGGTGCCGATGTATTCATTGACGGATTTGCGCTTGTCGATCACCCGGCGGAACGCACTGGTGCCAAAGGTCAGTTCATGGCCCAGGCCGGCGGTGTCGAACAGTCCGGTCATGGCCGCCTGAATTTCATCATCACGGCGGGTGTCGTCAGGGCTGCGGTAGTCGTAGACGTCGTAGTTGCCCTCGGGGCTGAAGTAGTTCGGAACGCTCGAGGTGCAACTAGTCGAGCCATAGCAGCCCCAGGCAAACGAGCTGTAATCGTCGATCACCACCTTGCTGCGCGCCGCACTCACACTGCCTTTCCACTGGTCGCTGAAACGGTATTCAAACTTGCCGTTGAGGTTCAGCGAATCAATGCCCACCTGTCTGGACCCGCTCTGATGCCCCAGCAGTTTCTTCGGCGAGGCACCGTGTGGCACCTCGGTGCCGCCCAGCAACTGGTAGCCCGGCACCGAGCGTTGCTGCTTGTTCTGGTATTCGGCATCCAGTTGCAACACGGCGTCGGGGCTGATGTTCCAGTCGAAGGCCAGGGACACAAAATCGCGCTGGCCGTTGGCGTGTTCCACGTAGGCGTTGAGGTCTTCGTGGGCCACGTTGGCGCGCAGGCCGAATTGTTGCTCGCTGCCGAACCAGCCGCCGACGTCGGTGGCGACGTAACCGCTGCCACGATCGTCGCTGGAGACGGTCACCGAGCGCACATCTTCCGGGCGCTTGGTCACGTAGTTGATCACGCCGCTGGGCTCGGAAATCCCGCTTTGCAGGCCGGCCAGGCCCTTGAGCACTTCGACCTGCTGCTTGTTCTCCAGCGCGACGTTCTGCTCGCCGGTGATGGTGCGCCCGTTGATCTTGTAGCTGCTCGCCGCATTCAGCGAAAAGCCGCGCACCACGAAGTTTTCGTAGTAGCCGATGGGCGCATAGCTGTCGCCCACCGAGGCATCGTTGCGCAGCACTTCACTGAGCAGGCGCGCTTGCTGGTCCTTGATCAGTGCGGCGTTGATCACGGTGATCGAGGCCGGGGTGTCGAGCAGCGGTGCCTCATCGAAGCCGCCCACCGAAGCGGTTTCGCTGCGGTAGCCGGATTCATCCTGGCCCTGGACCTTCACTGCCGGCAGTTCAAGGTCTGCCGCCAGGCTGTGACCGATGCCGCCGCTGAGCAGCAGACCGAGGGCGAAACGTGAGGTGACGACGGGACGAAAACGCAAAACCATGGGGGCAGGGCCTTAAAGCGCGGGCGGGGGGGCGCATAAGCTAGGCATAAGTGCGCACTTTTACAAGAATGATTCGCACCTTGAGACATCCCGTCTCAGGCCGCATGCCAATCCATGTGCACCTCGACAGCCCGCAGCGCACCTGCGATAGACAAGGCTTCCCTCATCCAATTGCAGGAGAACGCCATGAGTATTGCTGGAAAAGTCGCGCTGGTGACCGGCGCCGGGCAGGGCATTGGCCGGGCCATCGCCCTGCGCCTGGCACAGGACGGTGCCGATATCGCCCTGGTGGACATCAATGGCGCCAAGCTTGAAGCCGTGGCCGCCGAAGTCGTCGCGCTGGGCCGCAAGGCCTCGGTGTTCGTCGCTGACGTGTCCAAGCGCGAACAGGTGGTGGCGGCGGTGGAGCATGCGCACCTGACCCTGGGTGGCTTCCACATCATCGTCAACAATGCCGGTGTGGCGCAGATCGATTCGCTGTTGGACGTCAGCCCGGAGCAGGTCGAGCGCACCCTGGGCATCAACGTGCAGGGCGTGTTGTGGGGCATCCAGGCCGCCGGCAAGAAATTCAAGGCGCTCAAGCAGAAGGGCAAGATCATCAACGCCTGCTCCATCGCCGGCCATGAAGGTTTTGCGCTGCTGGGGGTGTACTCGGCCACCAAGTTTGCCGTGCGTGCCTTGACCCAGGCGGCGGCCAAGGAGTTGGCGAGCGCCGGGATTACCGTCAACGCCTACTGTCCGGGCGTGGTGGGCACCGATATGTGGGTCGAGATCGACAAGCGCATGGCCGAGATCACCGGCGCCGAAGTCGGTGCGACCTATAAGAAGTACGTGGATGGCATCGCCTTGGGCCGGGCGCAGACGCCGGAGGATGTGGCGGGGCTGGTCGCGTACCTGGCCGGGCCGGATGCGGACTACATGACCGGGCAATCGCCGCTGATCGATGGTGGCCTTGTCTACCGCTGACATCTCAGATGTACCCAGTCCAATGTGGGAGGGGGCTTGCCCCCGATAGCAGTGTGTCAGCCACTGGAAGTATTAGCGGGTCCACCGCCATCGGGGGCAAGCCCCCTCCCACAGTGTTGACCCCGTTGTATCAGCGGGTTTTGTTCGGCATGTCGATGCCCAGTTGGTTGACGCGGCGGTACAGGGTCGCCCTTGAGATCCCCAGCGCCTGCGCAGTCGGTATCGGCTTCCAGCGATGCCGAATCAGCGCATCCAGCACCACCTGGCGCTCAGGGCTCGCGCGATCTTCCGTCAATGCTTCAACCCGTTCCCCACGCACTTCCACCGGCAAATCCGCCACCTGCACCGTCCCGCCCTCACACACCGCACAGGCATACGCCAGCACATGCCGCAGTTGCCGCACATTGCCCGGCCACGCGTACCCCAACAGCAACTCCAGCGCAGCCTGGCCGATTCCCACCGTGATGCCGCTGTTGCGCGCTTCCTGTTCCAGCAAGCGGTTGATCAGCGCCAGTTTGTCAGTGCGTTCGCGCAACGGCGGCAGGCAGAAGCGCGCGCAGCCGAGGCGAAAGTACAGGTCCTCGCGAAAGCGTCCCTCACTGACCAACACCGATAAATCGCGGTGACTGGCGCAGATCACCTGGATATCGACGGTGCGGGTTTTCGCCGCGCCCAACGGTGCCACTTCACCTTCGGCCATCACCCGCAGCAGGCGCGTCTGCAAGGCCAGGGGCATGTCGCCGATTTCATCGAGGAACACGGTGCCGCCATCGGCCTGCACCAGCAACCCCGGCATGCCTTTGCTGGCGGCGCCGGTAAAGGCGCCGGCCACATAGCCGAACAGCTCGCTCTCGATCAGGTTTTCCGGAATCGCCGCGCAGTTCACCGCCACGAACGGCCCACCGCGCCGGGCGCTGCGCTCGTGCAGTTGGCGGGCGAAGACTTCCTTGCCGGCGCCGGTTTCGCCTTGCACCAGTACCGGCAGGTTGCGGTCCTTGACCCGCACGGCCAGGCGCAGGTGTTCTTCGACACGGGCATCCACCAAAGGCACCAGCGGCGCACGCGCCTGTTTGCGTCGGGGCGCGTTGACCCGCACGTGCAGCGCACCCGGTTCTCCCAGCCAATGCAGTTGCTGGGTGGACTGGTCGGTGACGGTGCGCAAGGCGTTCAGGTCGAACACCTCGCCAATGTGCGCCGGCACCTGGCCAAAGCGCCGGCGCAAGGCCTGGCGCGCCTTGCTGTTCAAGGCCTGCAGGCGGCCGTCCTGGTCCCAGGCCAGCAGCAGGTCAGGCTGGCTGTCCACATAACCCGGCGTGCTATGGGCTTGTAACACCCAGTGCTGGCGGGCGCTGTGCATGAAGAAGGCGTTCTCGATGGCCTCGGCACTCTGCGCCACCAACTGGCGAATCAGGTGCTGGCTGCGGCGGTCATCCGGCGATTTGAGCGCCGAGGCGTCCATTACTCCCAGCAGGTTGCCCTGGGGATCGAAGATCGGCGCGGCGGAGCAGGTCAGGCCGATGAAGGCTGCACGGAAGTGGTCGCGCTTGTGCACCGTCACCGCCGATTGACTGGTGAGCACGGTGGCCACGCCGCAGGTGCCTTCTTCGGCTTCCGACCAGCAGGTGCCGAGGTACAGGCCGGCCTTGCGGCAGTCGCTGCGGATCGCGGCGTCCACGCGGTGGTCGATGGTCTGGCCCTGGGCATCGGTGAGCATCACGCAGTAGTCGGCCTGGCGCACACGGTGATGCAGTTGCCCGACGGCTTCGCCGGCAATGCGCATGAACAGTTCGGCGCGTTCGCGGCATTCCTTGAGCAAGGGTTCGCTGAGGATGCGTGGCCCCTGCAGGGAGCCGGGGTCTAGGTGGTGTTGCTCCATGGAGCGCCGCCACGAATCGAAGATCAGCGACGGCACCGGCGCCTGGGGCAGGCGGTCGGCATTGCGGACCACGCGACTGACGCAGTCGACGTGCTCCCTGGAGTTCGCGGCGAGCATAAGGCCTCCGGTTCTCGGTCTTTGTTGTTATGCCCGCCATTAAGCGCGCATGCGTCGGGTGGGACAAGCGCGGCCTGACCAACTGCCCGGCATGAGACGCAGCGTCTCAAACCGGCTGAGACGCCGCCTTCGAGTTGCAATGCCGCGTCTCATTCTGCGACCCCGGCCTGCTTGCGACAACCGCTCTGGATCAAGGTTATGCCAGGTTTTTTACGGCCTTGGCACAGGCTGTGCTGAAGGCCCTGTAGCTGACCACGATCAGCCTTTTGTGTGTCGAGACAACCTGGAGAACAACAAGATGTCCACTCACCTGTCCACCGATCAACTGCTGCATGCCTATACCGTGATGCGCACCATCCGTGATTTCGAAGAACGCCTGCACGTGGAATTCGCCACTGGCGAGATCCCCGGTTTCGTGCATCTCTACGCCGGTCAGGAAGCCAGCGCCGCCGGAGTCATGGCCCACCTCAACGATGAAGACTGCATTGCCTCCAACCACCGTGGCCACGGCCATTGCATCGCCAAGGGCGTGGATGTGTTCGGCATGATGGCCGAGATCTACGGCAAGAAAACCGGTGTGTGTGGCGGTAAAGGCGGCTCCATGCACATTGCCGACCAGGAGAAGGGCATGCTCGGCGCCAACGGCATTGTCGGCGCGGGTGCGCCGTTGGCCGCCGGTGCGGCGCTGGCGGCCAGACTCAAGGGCAGCCAGGGCGTGGCCGTGGCGTTCTTTGGCGATGGCGGCTCCAACGAGGGCGCGGTGTTCGAGGCGATGAACCTGGCCTCGATCATGAAATTGCCGTGCCTGTTCGTCGCGGAAAACAACGGCTATGCCGAGGCCACCGGCTCCGGTTGGTCGGTGGCGTGCAAGGACATCGCCGAGCGTGCCGCGGGGTTTGGCATGCCGGGGGTGATCGTCGATGGCAATGATTTCTTCGCCGTGCACGCCGCGCTTGGTGTTGCCGTGGAGCGTGCGCGCACGGGCGACGGGCCAACCTTGGTCGAAGTGAAATTGAGCCGCTTCTACGGCCATTTCGAAGGCGATGCGCAAACCTATCGTGGCCCCGATGAAGTGAAAAACCTGCGGGAAAACGCTGACTGCCTGACGCTGTTTCGCCAGCGTTGCAGCGCCGAAGGCTGGCTGGACGCGGCGCAATTCGAGCGCATCGATGGCGAGGTCGCACAGCTTATTGACGACGCCGTGCGCCGCGCCAAGTCCGACCCCAAGCCCCAGGCCGCCGACCTGCTCAGCGATGTCTACGTCGCCTACCACTCATAACAACAACATTCGTGGAGAGAACTATATGGCTCGCAAAATCAGCTACCAGCAGGCAATCAACGAAGCCCTGGCCCAGGAAATGCGCCGCGACCAGAGCGTGTTCATCATCGGCCAGGACGTGTCCGGCGGCACCGGTTCCCCTGGCGAACAGGACGCCTGGGGCGGGGTGCTCGGCGTGACCAAGGGCCTGTATCCGGAATTTCCCGACCGCGTGCTCGATGCG
The DNA here is from genome assembly GCF_055380095.1 of Pseudomonas allii. Classification (NCBI taxonomy): domain Bacteria; kingdom Pseudomonadati; phylum Pseudomonadota; class Gammaproteobacteria; order Pseudomonadales; family Pseudomonadaceae; genus Pseudomonas; species Pseudomonas allii. Next base: position 2,761,600 of record NZ_AP039450.1, read on the forward strand.
CCGCTGTCCGAAGTCGGCTACGTGGGCATGGCCGTCGGCGCCGCCACCCGTGGCATGCGCCCAGTGTGCGAATTGATGTTCGTCGACTTCATCGGTTGCTGCCTCGACCAGTTGCTCAACCAGGCCGCCAAGTTCCGCTACATGTTCGGCGGCAAGACCACCACGCCGCTGGTGGTGCGCGCCATGTACGGCGCCGGGCTGCGGGCGGCCGCCCAGCATTCGCAGATGCTCACCTCGATGTGGACCCACATTCCCGGCCTCAAGGTGGTGTGCCCGGCCACGCCCTACGACGCCAAGGGCATGTTGATCCAGGCGATCCGCGACAACGACCCGGTGATCTTCCTCGAACACAAGATGCTCTACAGCCTGCAAGGCGAGGTGCCCGAAGAGCTGTACACCGTGCCCTTTGGTGAAGCCAATTTTGTCCGCGAAGGCAAGGACGTGACCTTGGTGACGTACGGACGCATGCTGCACATCGCCCTGGAGGCCGCGACCAGCCTGGCGCGACAAGGCATCGATTGCGAAGTGCTGGACCTGCGCACCACCAGTCCGTTGGATGCAGACAGCATCCTCGAAAGCGTGGAAAAGACCGGACGCCTGGTGGTGATCGACGAGTCCAACCCGCGCTGCTCGATTGCCACCGATATCAGTGCACTGGTCGCCCAGCAGGGTTTTTCTTTCCTGCGCGCGCCAATCGAAATGGTCACCGCGCCGCACACGCCGGTGCCGTTCTCCGATGCGCTGGAAGACCTGTATATCCCCAACGCCGCAAAGATCGAAGCCGCGGTGCTGCGAATCGCCGACAAGAGGAACGCCGCATGATCCATACCTTGACCATGCCCAAGTGGGGGCTGTCGATGACCGAGGGCCGCATCGATGTCTGGCTCAAGCAACCCGGCGACCGGGTGGAGAAGGGCGAGGAAGTGCTGGACGTGGAGACCGACAAACTCTCCAGCAGTGTAGAGGCGCCGTTCAGTGGCGTGCTGCGCCGCGTCCTGGCGCTGAGCGATGAGACCTTACCGGTGGGCGCGTTGTTGGGGATTGTCGTCGAAGGCGAGGCCACGGACGCTGATATTGACGCGGTGATCGAAAGCTTCAATGCCGGTTTTGTCTCCAGCAGTGCCGAAACCGAAGTGTCGGGACCGAGTGCGCAGAAGGTCGAGATAGACGGGCGACTGTTGCGCTATCTCGAGCTGGGCGAGGGGGGGACGCCGTTGGTGCTGATTCACGGATTCGGTGGCGACCTGAACAACTGGCTGTTCAACCAACCGGCATTGGCCGTCGAGCGCCGGGTGATCGCCCTGGACCTGCCGGGGCATGGCGAGTCGGGCAAGCAACTGCGCAGCGGCGATGCCGAGGAACTGAGCCTTGCGGTGCTGGCCTTGCTCGATCACCTCAAGTTCGACCGCGTGCACCTGGCCGGGCATTCCATGGGCGGACTGGTCGCACTGACCGTGGCTGACCAGGCGCCCGCGCGTGTTGCCTCATTGACCCTGATCGCCAGCGCCGGTCTCGGCCCGGATATCAACGGTGATTACTTGCAAGGGTTTACCGAAGCCAACAACCGCAATGCGCTCAAGCCGCAATTGACCCAACTGTTCAGCGACCCGGCGCTGGTGACGCGGCAGATGCTGGAGGACATGCTCAAGTTCAAGCGCCTGGAAGGGGTGGACAAGGCGCTGCAGCAGCTCAATACCGCGTTGTTCGAGGGCGGACGGCAGACGCTGGACTTACGTCATGGCGTGGGCCGACAGCCGAGCCTGGTGATCTGGGGCAGTGATGATGCAATCATCCCGGCCCGGCATGCCGAGGGGTTGGACGCCCAAATGGAAATATTGCCGGGGCAGGGGCATATGGTGCAGTTGGAGGCGGCGGAGCGGGTCAACCAACTGATGGCCGCCTTCCTCAAATCCCAACCTTGAAATGCAATCAACTGTGGGAGGGGGCTTGCCCCCGATAGCGGTGGTTCAGTCAATCTTTGTGGCGACTGAAACACTGCAATCGGGGGCAAGCCCCCTCCCACCATTTGGATTGGATTTCAAACGGAACGCTTCAGGGTCTCGCTCGGCAGTTCTTTGAACAACGCACGATAACTGTTGGAAAACCGCCCCAAGTGCCAGAACGACCAGTTCATCGCCACCTCGGCCACGGTGCTCCCGGCTGAACTCAGCAGCTCCCGCCGCGCCCCATTCAATCTGCGCAAGCGCAACCACTGCGCCGGGCTCATCCCGGTGTAGGTCTTGAACCCTTGCTGCAATTGGCGCAACGGCACCCCGGCGATCTGCGCCAGTTCCAGCAGGTTGACGGTCTCGTCCGGCGCGTCCGCCGCCCATTCGCCGATGCGTGCCATCAGCCGGCGTTCTTCGTTGCGGCGCTGCAAGGAACTGCGGTCCAGGCACACGCAGGCGTTGTCGAGGATGAACAGGCAATCGTCGAGCAATTGCTGGATGAGCGCGGCGGGGTCGCTGACCGTGGACAGGCGTGTCAGCGTGCCACTCAGCCAGCGGGCGAACAACGCGTTCTGCTGGCCGGTCAGCGGCGCCATGAACAAACCTTCCAGCTTCGCCACCTCCAACCCATGGCGCTGCACAAACTGCGGGCCGAACACCACCGCCACTTCAAGGTAGTTTTCCGGGGTGATCCAGGTGTTACGGCTTTCGCCATTGAGCAGGTACAGCGCGTTGTCGCTGCCGTCGAAACAGAACGCCAGGGAGCCGGCGGGCGCGTTGAAGTGCTGCTCGACGCGGGTGTTCATGCACTCTTCGTACACCTCCACGCCTTGCAGGTCGAGGTAACGGATGTGCCCGGCGAAATGCCCCGGGGACATCTGCTGGTACTGCTGCACCCAGCCGGGTGTCGCACTGCATTGAGCGGCCACATCACCGGTGGTGAAGGCCTGTACGCGCAAAGCGGTTGCCTGTGTCATGGGGAGCCTGGGCGCACTCTATTGGTGCGTTGTGGTGCGTGCAAAGTGGATAGATGCCGGGGTGCGGCGGCCTCAAGATAGACCTCAATGCGCCAGGAGTACAAGCCGGTGCATGCACCCAACCCATGCCGAGGTCCTTATGAACGCCCCCTTCGATCAGCTGTCCGCCTGGCTGAAAGAACACAAGATTACCGAAGTCGAATGCGTGATCAGTGATTTGACTGGCATCGCCCGCGGCAAGATTGCGCCCACTAACAAGTTCCTGCATGAGCGAGGCATGCGCCTGCCGGAAAGTGTGCTGCTGCAAACGGTAACCGGGGACTTTGTCGACGACGAGATCTACTACGACCTGCTCGACCCCGCCGACATCGACATGGTCTGTCGCCCGGTCTCACACGCCACTTATGTGGTGCCGTGGGCCATCGAGCCCACCGCAATCGTGATCCACGACACCTTCGACAAACTGGGCAACCCCATCGAGCTGTCGCCACGCAATGTGCTGAAGAAAGTCCTGCAGCTCTACACCGACAAGGGCTGGCAGCCGATTGTCGCGCCGGAAATGGAGTTCTACCTGACCCAGCGCTGCGAAGACCCGGACTTGCCGCTGAAAACCCCGGTGGGCCGCTCCGGCCGCGCCGAGACCGGGCGGCAGTCGTTCTCCATCGACGCCGCCAACGAATTCGACCCGCTGTTCGAGGACGTCTACGACTGGTGCGAAGCCCAGGGTCTGGACCTTGATACGCTGATCCACGAAGACGGCCCGGCGCAGATGGAAATCAACTTCCGCCATGGCGACGCCCTCGACCTGGCCGACCAGATCACCGTGTTCAAGCGCACCCTGCGCGAGGCCGCGCTCAAGCACAACGTGGCCGCGACCTTCATGGCCAAGCCGGTGGCCGACGAGCCGGGCAGCGCCATGCACCTGCACCAGAGCGTGGTGGAGATCGCTACCGGCAAACCGGTGTTCGTCGATGCAGAGGGCAACAAGAGCCAGTTGTTCCTGCACCATATCGGCGGCCTGCAGAAGTACATCCCCAAGCTGCTGCCGATGTTCGCGCCCAACGTGAACTCGTTTCGCCGCTTCCTGCCGGACACCTCGGCGCCGGTCAACGTCGAGTGGGGCGAAGAAAACCGCACCGTCGGCCTGCGCGTGCCCACCTCGAGCCCCGACGCCATGCGCGTGGAGAACCGCCTGCCCGGCGCCGATGCCAATCCGTACCTGGCGATTGCGGCTAGTCTGCTGTGTGGCTACCTGGGCATGGTCGAGCAGATCGAACCCAGTGCACCGGTGGAAGGCCGTGCCTACGAGCGGCGCAACCTGCGCCTGCCGTTCACCCTCGAAGATGCGTTGGCACGCATGGAGGACTGCGACACGGTCAAGCAGTACCTGGGCGATAAATTCGTGCGCGGCTACGTCGCGGTCAAACGCGCCGAGCACGAGAACTTCAAGCGGGTGATCAGTTCCTGGGAGCGTGAGTTCCTGCTGTTGAGCGTCTAAAAAACCAATAAAGGGGTGTCGATATGCGTCTTGTAAAACAGCTTCTCCCACTGGCCCTGGTGGCCGCGTTCAGCGCTACCGGCCAGGCGGCGCCGACAGTCAGTATTTATAACTGGACCGACTACATCGGCGAGACCACCCTGGCCGACTTCCAGGCCAAGACGGGGATCAAGCCGATCTACGACGTGTTCGACTCCAATGAAACGCTGGAAGGCAAATTGCTCGCCGGGCGCACCGGCTATGACGTGGTGGTGCCGTCCAACCACTTCCTGGCGCGGCAAGTGAAGGCCGGTGCGTTCCTCAAGCTCGACCGCGCACAATTGCCCAACTTCAAGAACCTCGACCCCAAGCTGCTCGCGCTGCTGGAGAAAAACGACCCGGGTAACGCGCACTCGGTGCCGTACCTGTGGGGCACCAATGGCATCGGTTACAACGTCGACAAGGTCAAGCAGGTGCTGGGCATCGACCATATCGACTCATGGGCGGTGCTGTTCGAACCGGAGAACATCAAGAAGCTCAACCAGTGCGGCGTGGCCTTCCTCGATTCGGCGGACGAGCTGTTCCCGGCGATCCTCAACTACATGGGCAAGGACCCGCGCAGCGAGAACCCGGAGGACTACAAGCAGGCCGAGGCCAAGCTGCTGACGCTGCGGCCGTACATCACCTACTTCCATTCGTCCAAGTACATCTCGGACCTGGCCAACGGTGATATCTGCGTGGCGTTCGGGTATTCCGGCGACGTGTTCCAGGCTGCCAACCGCGCCAGGGAGGCCAAGAACGGCGTGAACATCGCCTATTCGATTCCCAAGGAAGGTTCCAACCTGTGGTTCGACCTGCTGGCGATTCCCGCCGATGCGAGCAACCCCAAGGAAGCTCATGCGTTTATCAATTACCTGCTAGATCCTGAGGTGATCGCCAAGGTCAGCGCCTCGGTGGGCTATGCCAATGCCAACCCGGCGGCCAAGGCGTTCATGGCCCCTGAACTGGTGAACAACCCCGAGGTGTACCCGCCGCAGGCGGTGCTCGACAAACTCTATATTTCCACCACGCCGACCCCGGCGACCATGCGCCTGATGACCCGCGCCTGGAGCAAAGTGAAGACCAACAAATGATGCAGTCGACTGACCACGCCCGGTCCTACTACCGGGCCACGGCCAACGCCCTGACGGAGCGCCCCGCATTGGGCACCGACCTGACCGCCGATGTGTGCGTGATCGGCGGCGGGTTCACTGGCGTGAATACCGCCATCGAACTGGCCCAGCGCGGGCTCTCGGTGATCCTGCTGGAGGCCCGGCGCATCGGCTGGGGCGCCAGCGGTCGCAACGGCGGGCAGTTGATTCGCGGTATCGGCCATGACGTGTCGGGATTTGCCAAATACGTGGGCGAGGAGGGCGTGCGTTACCTGGAGCGCGCGGGTATCGACTCTGTGGCGTTGGTGGGCGAGCGTATCCGCGAGCATGGGATTGACTGCGACTTGCGCTGGGGCTTTTGCGAGTTGGCTAACACGCCGGCGCAGTTCGCCGCGTTCAAGGGCGAGCAGGCGCACCTGGCAGCGCTGGGGTATGCCCACCAAACCCGCCTGGTGGGTCCGCAGGATATGCAGCAAGTGGTGGGCTCGTCGGTGTATGCCGGCGGCCTGGTGGACATGGGTTCCGGGCACCTTCACCCGTTGAATCTGGTGCTGGGTGAAGCGCAGTTGGCCGAGTCTCTCGGAGTGCGGATCTTCGAGCATACTGAGGTGCTTGAACTCATTCACGGCGACACGGTGCAAGTGCGCTGCTCAGGCGGTACGGTACGCGCCGACCACCTGGTGCTGGCCTGCAATGCCCATCTGGAGGAACTGGAACCGCGCCTGAGCGGCAAGGTGCTCCCGGCGGGCAGCTACATCATCGCCAGCGAGCCGTTGTCGGAAGATGTGGCCAACCAGTTGATCCCGCAGAACCTTGCGCTGTGCGACCAGAAAGTCGGCCTGGATTACTACCGATTGTCCGCTGACCGCCGCCTGCTATTCGGCGGCGCCTGTCATTACTCCGGCCGCGATCCGCTGGACATCGCCGCTTACATGCAGCCGAAAATGCTCAAGGTGTTCCCGCAACTGGCCCATGCCGCCATTGAGTTTCAGTGGGGCGGCAAGATAGGTATTACCGCCAACCGCTTTCCGCAGGTGGGGCGCTTGAAGCAGTACCCTAATGTGTTTTATGCCCAGGGCTATTCCGGGCATGGGCTGAACGTGACGCACTGGTGCGCAAGGTTGCTGGCCGAGGGGATTCACGCCGGTCACAGTGCCGGCCTGGATATTTTCAGCCAGGTGCCGCATATGACCTTCCCGGGGGGGAAGGCGTTACGGTCACCGTTGTTGGCGTTGGGGATGATGTGGTTTCGGTTGAAGGAACTGATGGGGTGATCAGACTGTGGGCTTGGTCAGCACCTTCCTGAAGATCTACGCAGTCTAGAATCAGCTCAACGGCCACAGCGATCCTTTGCACCTTTGGTGATTCCCGGTGCCAGTCGTCCGGTGCGGATTGCCGAAGACGTTGCGGCGTTGTCTGAACAGATTCCGGCAGCCTTCTGGCAGGCCCTGCGCGATGCCCGACTGATGTCGGACCTTGCCTCCCTGCCGCTTTAACTTCAGGAGTTCTCACCATGAAAATCGATGTAAGCGGCAAAGTAGCGATTGTCAGCGGCAGCACCGCCGGCATAGGCCTGGGCATCAGCCAGGCGCTTGCAGCCTCCGGCGCCACTGTGGTGGTGATCGGGCGTGAAGCCGGCAAGGTCGACGATGCACTGGCGAGCATCCGTCAGGCTGTTCCAGGCGCAGACCTGCGTGGGCTGGTGGCTGACCTTGGCACCGCAGAGGGCGCAGAGAAACTCTTCGCCGCCGAACCGCGTGCCGACATCCTGGTCAACAACCTGGGTATCTTCAACGATGTGGATTTTTTCGATGCCCCGGACAGCGAATGGACGCGTTTCTATGAGGTCAATGTGATCTCCGGTGTACGCCTGGCGCGGCATTATGTGCCGGGCATGGTCGGGCAGGGCTGGGGACGGGTGATCTTCGTGTCGTCGGAATCCGGCGTGGCCACCCCGGCGGACATGATCAATTACGGTGTGACCAAAAGCGCCAATCTGGCGGTGTCCCATGGCCTGGCCAAGCGCCTGGCGGGCACGGGAGTGACGGTGAACGCCGTGCTGCCCGGCCCGACCTTTACCGACGGCCTTGAGCAGATGCTCAAGGACGCCACACAAAAATCCGGGCGCAGCGCACGGGATGAGGCGGATGTGTTTGTGCGCAATGCGCGGCCGACATCGATCATCCAGCGGGCGGCGAATGTGGATGAAGTCGCCAACCTGGTGGCGTACATTGCTTCACCGCTTTCTTCCGCGACTACAGGGGCTGCATTGCGGGTCGACGGTGGTGTGGTCGACAGCATGGCGATCTGAATTGTTTTTCATTTTCTGGAGTATTTATCGTGGCAACAGCGTCTTCTGTGATTGAAATCCCGGTGTCGGCCGATCAGGTCTGGCTATTGATCGGCGGCTTCAACAGCCTGCCGGACTGGTTGCCGTTGATTGTCAAAAGCGAGGCGGGCGATGGCGGCCGCGTGCGTCACCTGCAAACGGCGGACGGCGCAGTGATCGTCGAGCGTTTGCAGCGCTTTGATCACGTCGGGCGTACCTACAGCTACACCATCGAGCAGTCGCCGTTTCCGGTGAGTGCGTACCTGGCGACGTTGCAGGTCGAGGCGTTGGGCGAAGCGTCGGCGAAAGTGACCTGGTCCGGTGTGTTCACACCAGTGGCAGGGACTACGGATGCGGCGGTGGAGGAGCTGTTTGCCGGAGTCTACAGCGGTGGTCTTGATGCCCTGCGCGCCAACTTCCCGGCCTGATCCAGTCCAATGTGGGAGGGGGCTTGCCCCCGATGGCGGTGGTTCAGTCAATATGTAGGGTGACTGACACACTGCAATCGGGGGCAAGCCCCCTCCCACATTTGGACGCCGGTGGTCTCAGGCCTCGGGCATCAGTTGCTGGCGGCACTCCAGAACTAATCTGGCACCGCCTTGCTCACTCGTCCCCACGTCCAGCTTGAAGCCATGCAAGTTGATGATCGCCGCCACAATCGACAGGCCCAACCCGAACCCACCTTGCTGGTCGCTCTCATCCACGCGATAGAAGCGCTGGAACACCGCATCCCGCTCCGCTGCCGGTATACCCGGCCCGGAGTCGTGCACTTCAATGCGCGTGCTGCCGGCATCATTGACCCCGCGCAGAATCACCGTGCCGCCGGGCGGGGAGAACTTGATCGAATTGCTCAGCAGGTTCGCCAGGGCTTCGAACAACAGGGCACGGTCGCCGGTGATCCATGGCAGGGACTCCGGGGTTTCGAGCTTCAGTTGCAATTCACCTTCTTCAGCCAGGGGCAGGTAGAAGTCGTGCAACTCGCGCAGTAGCGGCAACGGGTCCATGATCAGGAAGCCGGAACGGCGCTGATGGTCTTCCAGCTCGGAGATACGCAACAGCCCGCGAAAGCGCGCCATCAGGGTGTCGGTTTCGGCAATCGCGTCGTCGAGTTTCACCGCGTAGTCGGACTCGGCCTCTGCCTCCTGCTTGATGCGATACAGCTGCGCACGCAGGCGGGTCAGCGGGGTGCGCAGGTCGTGGGCGATGTTGTCGCAAACACCCTTGACCTCGTTCATCAGCTTCTCGATGCGGTCGAGCATGGCGTTGACGATGGCTGCGAGCATGTCCAGTTCGTCGCGCCGGTTGGACAGCGGCAGGCGGTGGGTGAGGTCGCCGGCGACGATGGCTTCGGCGCTGGCCTGGATCCCACGGATGCGCCGCAATGGGCGGCGGCGCAATAAATGCCAACCGGCCGCGCCGGGAATAATCGTCAGCGACAGCGCCCAGAGCAGGGCATGCCAGATGATCCGGGTCACGCCGAACAGCGAGCCGTTGGCCCGCACCAGCACCAGCCAACGGCCGTCTTCGGTGTGGGTGGCTACGGCGTCGCAGCTGTCTTTGGGCAATTTGGGGTCGTCGGACTCGACACAATTGGCCAGGGCGTGGATCTTGCCGTCCAGGGGCAGGTCCGGCGGCACCGCACGAATCGGCCCGCTCAAGGGGCGGAATTGTTCATCGAACAGGCCGTAGGCATCCACGCCCTTCATGTCGAAGGTCATGCTGGTGGTCAGGGCCTCCACCAGTTCCTCGCCGTCGAAGCGTTGGAACAGGTGCTGGCGCTGCATCAGGGAGTGGCGCGACAGGTCGCCCAGGTAACCGGACACCTCGTAATACAGCACCCCCATCAGGATGCAGCTCCAGGCCACGAACAGCGAGCTGTACAGCGCCAGCAGGCGGCTGCTGGAGGAGCGCCAGCCTTTAGAGGGGTTCAGCAATGACATAACCGGAACCCCTTACCGTGCGGATCAGCGGCGTGAGGCCCGGTGGGTCGATCTTTTTGCGCAGACGGCCGATGTGCACGTCGATCAGGTTGGTGCCGGGGTCGAAGTGGTAGCCCCAGACTTCTTCGAAGATCATCATCCGCGACAGGATCTGCCCGGTGTTGCGCATCAGGAACTCCAGCAATTTGTACTCGGTGGGCAGCAGGCTCAGGGGTTGATCGGCGCGGCTGGCTTCGCGGCTGATCAGGTTCAGCTCCAGGTCGGCCACGCGCAGGGCGGTTTCGAATTCCTTGACTGTACTTTTGCGTCGCAGCAACACCTCTACGCGGGCGGCCATTTCATCCGAGGCGAACGGTTTGGTGAGGTAGTCATCACCGCCGGCACGCAGGCCGCGCACACGTTCGTCGACATCGGAGAGGGCGCTGATCATCAGGATCGGCGTGGAGACGCCGATGGTGCGCAGGGTCGTCACGATGGCCAGGCCATCGAGTTCCGGCAGCATGCGGTCGAGGGTGATCAGGTCGTAATCGCCGCTCACGGCGCGGACCAGGCCTTCGCGGCCGTTGTCTACCCAATCTACATCCAGTCCATGGCTACTCAGCTCGGCGACAATCTCGCGGGCCGTTACGGCGTCATCCTCGATGGTCAAAATTCGGGTCATGGGATTACCTTTCACACTGGAAGACCGCAATCGCCGGCGAGCCGGCTCCTACAGAAGTGGGGGCATTTTGCCAAGAAACGGCTGAATGCTTCCTAAATAAAACTTCATGTTGGCAAAACTGACACCGATTTCATCGCCGGGCCGGGGAATGCATAACGCCCGCCTCAACAGGTCATTTCTTGCAAGTTGCATGGATCAGGTTAGTTCAATTTTCTTAAGTCGTTGAAATATAAGAATATTATTTTCTGCTTCGGCTGGCATGGTGCCTGCACTGTCCCTTTTGAGACTTGTAACACTATTTTTCTGCCTTGGAGCAAAACAACAATGATCACATCCTCATCCACGCTGCAAGAGTCGAGCGCGCTCTCCGGGGTTTCCTGGGGAGCGATTTTTGCCGGGGCGGCCGCCGCGGCTGCGCTGTCGCTGATCCTGGTGCTGCTGGGCTTCGGCCTGGGCTTTTCGGCGGTGTCGCCGTGGGCCGACAGCGGTATCAGTGCCAAGGGGCTGGGCATTTCCACGATTGTCTGGCTGGCCTTTACCCAGATCGTTGCATCCGGCCTGGGTGGCTACATCGCCGGTCGGTTGCGTGTGAAGTGGGCCAATATGCACGGTGATGAGGTGTACTTCCGCGACACCGCCCATGGCTTCCTGGCTTGGGCTGTTGCCACACTGGTGACTGCCGTATTGGTGGTCGGTTCCGTCAGCAGTGTGGTCAGCGGCGGTGTGAAAGCCGGTGCCAGCGTTGCAGCCGGCGCGGCCAGCGGTATTACCCAAGCCGCCGGCAGTGCCGCCAAGGGCGCCAACAGCGGCGACTTCGATTATTACGTCGACAGCCTGTTCCGTGACGATCGCCCGGTCGCCGTCAGTGATGACGCCGCCCATGGCGTGGTGGCGCGCATCTTCACCCGCACCCTGAGCAACGACGGCCAGCTTGCGCCTGAAGACCGTGCCTACCTGGCCCAGTTGATCAGCCAGCGCACCAACCTCAGCCAGGCGGATGCCGAAGCGCGCATCGACAAAGTCTACGGCGATGCCCGCAAAGCGGTGGAAGACGCCAAGCTCAAAGCCAAGCAAGCCGCGGAAACCGCCGCCAAAGTGGCTGCGTATACCTCGCTGTGGACCTTTGTCGCGCTGTTGATCGGTGCGTTCTTCGCCAGCCTCGCCGCCACCTTCGGCGGTCGCCGCCGCGATGCGGTGGTGTATGTCGAAACCGAACACTTCGTTCGTTAATCAATTCAAGGAGAACAACATGCGCTCATTACTGCTCTGGTTCCTCGGTGTGCCTATCCCGGTGATCATCCTGATTGCGATCTTCATGCACTGATCCTCGCTAAGGATCTTCAAGGCCGCGCCTGTTTTTACAGGTGCGGCTTTTTGTTGTCTTGCGGGCACAAGGCTTATACCTGTCATGTTTGACAGTATCGCCCGACTCTGAAAGTGCCTAGTTTGGTCCAGGTCCACACTCAGTGAGGAGCACGGTCATGAACCAGACAACCGGCACATTGACGGCAACTGTCGTCAACCCCCAAGTCATTCCACCGAACCAACCGTTTATTGGCGATCCCGGTGAAATGCTGATGTACCGATCAGGCGGATATATACACATTGCCGCAACGCAAAGATTGGGCTCCACGGTCAATGATTTCAACGGTTTCAATTTTCGTATACCGGACCTCAGTCCGGGCAGTGGGCCGCACGCCTTCGTGCTTGGCGTTACTGCTCTGGGCATTTATTGGGCTCGTGAGCGTGGTGGTGTCACGCCGTACACGGCTGTCAGTGGCACGCTCACTGTTTCACTGGACTCGAACGACAAGTTGACGGGAACGTTCAACTTCTCGGGAGAAAACGGCAGCCATCAAGTCAGCGTCAGCCAGGGCCAGATCGAGCTGACGGACTTTATTACCCAGCCAGTAGCGGTACGGCCGCTCCCGGTCAAGGGGACAGGCTATATGAGAGGCGACATAGTGGGAGGTCCTTTGCCAAACTCGAACTTTGATGCGGCAGTTGTCAGCCTCAGAACAGTCGATGGCGGTGGCATCATCAAGAACTACTTTGAAATCATTGGCAGGCAGTACGGCGAGTTCGGAATTCAGAACTATGTTGCCATCTTGCTGGATGTAGACCAGACAGCCCTGAACTACAGTTTAGGAAGCAACCGAGAAGCCACGGCCCTTTTCGCGAAGTGGGACACCTTTGGGACCGCGCGTGCCATTAGTGGGTCGTTGAGTTTCAGCTCTCTTCCTAACAGCGGTCATGCCGTAGGTAGTCTTGACTGCATGGTGCAGAAGAATCAGGAGGTGCCTTTCCGTGTCAATGTTGTGTTCGATATCAAGCAGTAGGTTCAAATGGTGGGTCTGATGGGCTCACACACAGTTCTGGCGGGTGTGCACAGTACCCGCCAACCACGACCAGGAGTCCACTGGCCAGGGCGGTCATGATCACCAATGGCTTGGATGTGCCATCCGACAACCATCCGGTTGCCCAACTGCTCAGCGCCGTCAGGAACATCTGAGTAAAAAAGAACAGCCCCGACGCCGTCGCCGCCATCGCGCCATAGGGCAGTAGCGCTGACAACTGGCACGCCGGAATTACCATCCCCACCGACACCATGATCACCACCATCGGCAGCACAATCGCCAGCCATTCCCCTGGTAGCGTGGCCGTCGCCAGCGCAAGCGCGCCACTGCCCAGCACGTTCACGACTATCCCGGCACTGATCAAGCTGTCCGGCTCGAAGCGTGTTACCAGCCGTCGAAACAGGTTCGCGCCGATCATGTAGCCGCTGATCGTGGCGGCGAGCACCAGGGCATAATCGGTGGCAGTCAGATGAAAGCCCCGTTGCAGCAACGCCGATGATTCACCGATAAATGGAAAGTACGTGCTGTACACACAGCCGATCGCGAGGGAATAACGCAGGAAGTAACAGTGCCGCAGTAACTGACCATAGATGCGCAGCAGGCCGCTTGGTGGTGCGGCGGCAACTTCCGGCGGGCGGGTTTCCGGCAGGCGGCGATACACCACCAGGCACAGCAGCGCGCCGATCACCCCGAGCAGTACGAACAAACCCCGCCAGTTGATGAACGGCAGCAGCAGGCTGCCCAGCACCGGTGCGGCCATGGGCGTGACGCTGTCAGTCTCGCGGCGCCTGGCGTTGCTGGACTGGGCGGCCCGTGCCGATGCCTGGGGGGGCGAGGACGATTACGACAGCGAATACAACTACAACACGGCGCCGCTGGCAGCCCTCAAGTCCCTGGACTCCGGCGACCGGGTGATCTACTGCGGCAGCTTCAACAAGAACCTTTTTCCCGGTTTGCGCGTGGGCTTCATGGTGGTGCCCAAGGTGTTGCGCCGTGCACTGTTGCGCACCCTGCAACTCACCGGGCATTCGGTGGGCGCCACCGATCAGGTGGGGTTGGCGGAGTTCCTGCGCAGTGGCGCCTTCGTGCGGAACTTGCGTGCGTCGCGCCAGGCGTATCAGGCCCGCCGCGATGCATTGCTCGAATGTCTGGGCGGGCACTGTGCGGTCAGCGGCTAGCAGGCCGGCCTGCATTTTGTATTGTGGTTGCCTGCGGGTAGGGAGGAAGGGGGCTTCTGTGCTCGCGCCGCCGAATCCGGGCTGATCCTGCAGCCGCTGGGCAAGTTCTGCCACTGCGTGAGCTTGCCGCCGGTGGTGATCATCGGCTACACCGCGCAGACCCTGGCACAGATCCGCTATCACGGCCGACTTCTCACGCAATGGTTAATAGCGGCTTAACCCGCGCTTGGCTAGACTCGCGCCCCATGAGCCGCCTTCTTCGTTTAGTCCTGGTCCTGCTGTTGAGCCTCACGCTTCCCCTGACCGGGATGGCGGGTGTGCCGTCGAGTACCGAGCCCTGCCCGATGAAGATGTCGGACATGCCGATGATGACCGACATGTCGCCTGACTGCTGCCAGGACGGCGCGGATCATGGCAAGGCCTGTAAACCCGGTCAGGAATGCAAGACCGGTGGCGTGCTGCAATTCTCCCTGCCGCTGCTCAAGGCCCCCTTGACCCCGGCCCATCCGCTGCTCGTCGGCACCGCTTCCGATTTTATCCCCGATCGCACGCCGTCCGGCGTCTGGCGCCCACCCCGTTCCTGATCTCTGTTGCACCTCAAGACGCATCCCCTGACCGGGATGGTTTTGCTGTGAGCCGCCTGACGCGGCGCACAGCGCAACGGAACAGGAATTTTCAACATGAATGCCTCCTACATGCGCGCCCTGGTGGTGGGCGTGCTGGCGTGGCCGGCGTTGGCGAGTGCGCTGACCCTGGATGACGCCCTGCGCCTGGCGCAAAACAATGCACCGTCGCTGCTGGCCGAGTCGGCCAAGTTGCAGGCCGCCACCCAGGCGGCGATCCCGGCGGGTGAGTTGCCCGACCCGAAGCTGGTGGTCGGCCTGCAGAACTTTCCTATCGGCGGGCCCAATCGCGGCACGTTGTATGGCGACGAGATGACGCAACAGATGATCGGCATCCAGCAACAAGTGCCCAGCCGCGACAAGCGCAAGGCCCGGGTCGAGCTGGCCGATGCAACCGTCGAACGAGCGGCCGCCGAAGGGCGCATCGAGCGCCTGAACGTGCGCCAGGCCACGGCCCAGGCGTGGATTCGTGCGTATGCGGTCGCGCGCAAGCAAGCCTTGTTCAAGGACTTCTACCAACAGAACCGCCTGCTGCAGGACACCGTGCGTGCGCAGTTGGCCGGCGGCCGTGGCCAGGCCGCCGACGCCGTCATCCCCAAGCAGGAAGCCGCCGAGCTGGCCGGGCGCGACGATGAGCTGACCCAGCAACGCGTCCAGGCCCGCGCCGCGCTCAAGCGCTGGATCGGCGCGGCCGCCAACGAAGCCCCCAGCGGGCAACTGCCCAACTGGACCTTCGACCCCCATAGCCTGAACCACAACCTGCACCAGCACCCGGCACTGCAAGCCTACGTGCCACGTACCCGTGAAGCGCAGGCGCGGTTGCAGGAAGCCAAGGCGCAAAAGACCTCTGACTGGAGTTGGGAGGTCGACTACGGGCACCGCAGCCGTGAGTTCGGTGACATGGTCAACGTGCAGTTCACCTTTGACCTGCCGATCTTCCCCGGCCGTCGACAGAACCCCGGCATTGCCGCCAAACAGGCCGAGCTGGACCAGCTCGACGCCGAGCGCGCAGCCGCGACCCGTGAGCATATCCAGATGCTCGATGACGACTTGGCCGACTACCAACGCCTGGACCGCGCGGTGCAGCGCAGCCAGGACAGCCTGGTGCCGCTGGCCGAGGAAAAAGTCAGCTTGAGCCTGGCCGGCTATCGCGCCGGCAAAGGCGACTTGATGACGCTGGTCAACGCGCGCCGTGAACTGGTCGAAGCCCGTTTCAAACAGATCGATGCCATCGAGCAACGCGCCCTGGTCGGTGCGCAGCTGTATTTCGCCTATGGGGAACCCGTCAATGAATAATCGAATCGTGGCCGCTGTATTGCTGTTGGGCCTGGGCGCGGGCTACGGGTTGGCGCAGTGGCAGCCCGGCGCACCCGCAATGCCCGTCAACGCCGACAAGCAGGCGCTGTACTGGTACGACCCGATGTTCCCGCAACAAAAGTTCGATAAGCCTGGCAAGTCGCCGTTCATGGACATGCAACTGGTGCCGCGCTACGCCGACGGTGCGGGGGCGGCAGCCACGCCAGCGGTGCAGATTGACCCGGGTCTGGCGCAGAACGTCGGTGTGCGCCTGGCGAGTGTGAGCCGTGGCGTGCTGACGTCCAGCCTGAATCTGTCGGGCATCCTGGGCTTCAACGAGCGCGATGTGGCGGTGGTGCAGGCGCGGGCGGCGGGGTTTGTCGAGCGGGTCTACGCACGGGCGCCGGGGGATGTGCTCAAGGCCGGTGCGCCGTTGGTGGACCTGCTGATACCCGAGTGGGCGGCCGCCCAGGAAGAGTTCCTCGCCCTGCGGCGCAGCGGCGAGCGCGGCTTGATCGACGCTGCCCGCCAACGCCTGCGCCTGAGCGGGATGCCGGCGGGGTTGATTGCGCAGATGGAGCGCAGCGGCCAGGTGCAGTCGGTCTTGACGGTGACCAGCCCGATCAGCGGCGCGCTGCAAACCCTCGACGTGCGCGAAGGCATGACCGTGGCGCCGGGGCAGACCCTGGCGCGGTTCAACGGCCTGGACCCGGTGTGGTTGCAGGTCGCGGTACCCGAAGCCCAGGGGGCAACGTTGAAAGTGGGGCAAAGGGTGCAGAGCCGCTTCGTCGGCTTGCCGGGCAGGATGCTCGACGGCACGGTCAGCGCGATCTTGCCGGCCACCGCCATGGACAGCCGTACCGTGCAAGTGCGGGTCGAGCTGCCCAACCCCGACGGCGCCCTGCGCCCGGGCATGACCGCCCAGGTCAGCCTGGCGCAGACCAGCGGGCAAGCGCTGTTGCAGGTGCCCAGCGAAGCGTTGATCCGCACCGGCAAACGGGTGCTGGTGATGCTGGCCGAGGAGGGTGGGCACTATCGTCCGGTCGAGGTCGAAGCCGGGGTGGAAAACCAGGACCACACGGTGATCCTCAGCGGCCTGCAGGAAGGCCAGCAGGTGGTCGCGTCCGGGCAGTTCCTGCTCGACTCCGAGGCCAGTCTCAAGGGCATCACCGCCACCGCTGCTGAAGCGGCGATGAACCTGCAGCCGGGAGCCCAGCCATGATCGCTCTGTTGATTCGCTGGTCGGTGGCCAACCGTTTCCTGGTGCTGCTCGCCACCTTGTTCATCACCGCGTGGGGGGTGTGGTCGGTGCAGAACACGCCGGTCGACGCCTTGCCGGACCTCTCGGATGTACAGGTGATCATCCGCACGCCGTACCCGGGCCAGGCGCCGCAGATCGTCGAGAACCAGGTCACGTACCCCATGACCACCACCATGCTCTCGGTGCCGGGGGCCAAGACCGTGCGCGGTTTTTCGTTCTTCGGCGACAGCTACGTGTACGTGTTGTTCGACGAAGGCACCGACCTGTACTGGGCCCGCTCGCGGGTGCTGGAATACCTCAGCCAGTTGCAGGCGCGGCTGCCGGCATCGGCTAAACCGTCATTGGGCCCGGACGCCACCGGCGTGGGCTGGATCTACCAGTACGCGTTGGTGGACCGCACCGGCCAGCACGACCTGGCGCAATTGCGTGCGTTGCAGGACTGGTTCCTCAAGTTCGAACTCAAGACCCTGCCGAACGTGGCGGAGGTCGCTACCATCGGCGGCCAGGTCAAGCAATACCAGGTTCAGCTCGACCCGCTGGCCCTGGCCAGTCGCGGCATTACCCAGGCGCAAGTGAAAGACGCGATCGACAACGCCAACCAGGAGGCCGGTGGCTCGGTGCTGAACCTGGGCGAGTCCGAGTACGTGGTGCGTGCCTCCGGGTATCTGAAAAGCCTGGTCGACTTCCGCGCCATCCCGCTGCGCCTCGACGCCAACCATGTGCCGGTCACCCTCGGCGATGTGGCGAACATCCAGCTGGGACCGGACCTGCGCCGGGGCATCAGTGAGCTGGACGGCGAGGGCGAAGCGGTCGGCGGCGTGGTGATCCTGCGCAGCGGCAAGAATGCGCGGGAAGCCATCGCCGCGGTCAAGACCAAGCTGGAACAGTTGAAAGGCAGCCTGCCGCCGGGTGTGGAAATCGTCACCACCTACGACCGCAGCAAGCTGATCGACCGCGCCGTGGACAACCTCAGCCATAAACTGTTGGAAGAGTTCCTGGTGGTGGCGCTGGTGTGCGGGGTTTTCCTGTGGCACCTGCGCTCGTCCCTGGTGGCGATCATCTCGTTGCCGGTGGGCGTATTGATCGCGTTTATCGTCATGCGTTTCCAGGGCATCAACGCCAATATCATGTCCCTGGGCGGTATCGCGATTGCCATTGGCGCAATGGTCGATGCGGCGGTGGTGATGATCGAAAATGCCCACAAGAAAATTGAAGCGTGGCACCACGCCAACCCGGGCCGGGAACTAAAGGGCGATGCGCATTGGAAGGTGATGACGGACGCGGCGGTCGAGGTCGGCCCGGCGCTGTTTTTCTGCCTGCTGATCATTACGCTGTCGTTTATTCCGGTGTTCACCTTGCAGGCCCAGGAAGGCCGTCTGTTCGGGCCGCTGGCCTACACCAAGACCTACGCCATGGCGGCCGCCGCCGGGTTGTCGGTGACCTTGATCCCGGTGCTGATGGGCTACTGGATTCGCGGGCGCATACCCGACGAGCAACGCAACCCGCTCAATCGCGGCCTGATCAAGCTCTACCAGCCGGCGCTGGAGGCGGTGCTGCGTTGGCCACGGATGACCTTGCTGGTGGCGCTGTTGATGGTGGCGAGCGCGCTGTGGCCGATCTCGAAACTGGGCGGTGAATTTCTGCCGCCGCTGGATGAGGGCGACTTGTTGTACATGCCTTCGGCGCTGCCGGGTTTGTCGACACAGACAGCGGGTGAACTGCTGCAACGCACCGACCGGCTGATCAAGACGCTGCCCGAAGTCGCCCACGTGTTCGGCAAGGCCGGCCGCGCCGAAACCGCCACCGACCCGGCGCCGCTGGAGATGTTCGAGACCACCATCGAGTTCAAGCCCAGGGACCAATGGCGTCCCGGCATGACCCCGGACAGACTGGTCAAGGAGCTGGACCGCGTGGTGCAGGTGCCGGGCCTGACCAATATCTGGATCCCACCGATCCGCAACCGTATCGACATGTTGGCCACCGGGGTCAAGAGCCCGATTGGCGTGAAGGTCGCGGGCACCAGCCTGATGCAGATCGATGCGGTGACCCAGGCTGTGGAGAAGGTCGCCAAGACTGTGCCGGGCGTAAGTTCGGCGTTGGCCGAGCGCTTGACCGGCGGGCGCTACATCGACGTCGACATCGACCGTGCCGCCGCTGCGCAATACGGGCTGAACATCAGCGACGTGCAGTCCATCGTGTCGGGCGCGGTGGGTGGTGAAACCATTGGCGAAACCGTGGAAGGCCTGGCGCGTTTCCCCATCAGCCTGCGTTACCCGAAGGAATGGCGCGACTCGGTGGAAGCGCTGCGCAACCTGCCGGTGTACACGCCGCAGGGCAGCCAGATCACCCTGGGCACGGTGGCCAGGATCAAGGTCAACGATGGCCCGCCGATGCTCAAGAGTGAAAACGCGCGGCCTTCCGGTTGGGTCTACATCGACGTGCGTGATCGTGACCTGGCTTCGGTGGTCAAGGACCTGCGTGCGGCGATCAACCAGCAGGTGCAGCTGCAACCGGGGATGAGCCTCAGTTATTCGGGGCAGTTCGAGTTCCTCGAACGCGCCAATCAACGTCTGAAGCTGGTGGTGCCGGCCACCTTGCTGATCATTTTTGTGCTGCTGTACCTGACCTTTCGCCGGGTGGGGGAGGCGCTGCTGATCCTCGCGACCTTGCCGTTCGCGTTGACCGGCGGCGTGTGGCTGCTCTACTGGTTGGGCTTCAACCTGTCGGTCGCCACGGGCGTGGGTTTTATTGCGCTGGCGGGGGTGTCGGCGGAGTTCGGCGTGATCATGCTGCTGTACCTGAAGAACGCCTGGGCCGAGCGCAAGGATGGCAATCTACTGGCGGCCATCACCGAAGGTGCGGTGCTGCGGGTACGGCCCAAGGCGATGACGGTGGCGGTGATCATTGCCGGGTTACTGCCGATTTTGCTGGGCAGCGGCACCGGCAGTGAGGTGATGAGCCGGATTGCTGCACCGATGATTGGCGGGATGCTGACGGCGCCGTTGCTATCGCTGTTCGTCATTCCCGCAGCCTACTACCTGATGCGCCGCCGATAAACATGTGGGAGGGGGCTTGCCCCGATGGCGCAGGATCAGGCACAAATCCAGTGACTGACACACCGCTATCGGGAGCAAGCTCCCTCCCACAAGGGATCTCCAACGCCGGCAGGTTCAGTCGTCGAACCCGACCTGCTCGTGAATCTCATCCACCTTCAACTCCAACCGGTACGCCACCGCAATAAACAACGCCTGGCACAGGCACAAGGTGGCACTCAACGAGCGGAAGGCGAACGACGAGCCTTCATTCACCAACAGCACCGCGTTAGCCCGCTTGGCCAGGGGCGACAGGTTGCTGTCGGTGATGATCAGCGTCTTGGCCTGGTGGTGCTGGGCGATGCGCAGGCAGTGCTGGGTCTCTTTGCCGTAGGGCGTGAAACTGATGGCGATCACCAGGTCATTGGCGCGCACGCTGCGCATCTGCTCGCGATAGCTGCCGCCCAGGCCCGAGATCAGGTGGATGCGCTTGTTGGTGTGCTGCAGGTTGTAGACCAGGTAATCGGCCACCGCAAAAGAGCGGCGCACGCCGACTACGTAGATATTGTCGGCATTTACCACCAGGTCCACGGCTTTGTCGAACGCGGCATCGTCCAGCTCCAGCCCCAGACGCTCGATGCCGGACAAGGTCGCGTTGACGCATTCGCGCGCCAGGTCGCCGCCGCTGGCTTTCTGCGACTTGTTGGCGATCATGCTGCGGATGCGTTGCTGGTAGTTCTGCACCGGCGTGGTCTTGTGGGTGTAGGCCTCGCGGAACAGCGCCTGCATCTCGCTGAACCCACTGAACCCGAAACGCTGCGAGAAACGCACGATGGCCGACGGGTGCACTTCGCATTCACGGGCGATGTCGCTGATGCGGTCGACCATGATCCGGTCGCTCTGCTGGCTCATGTAGCTGGCGATGCGCTTGAGCTGGCGCGGCAGGCTCTCGTATTCGTCGGTGATCAGCTGCAACAGGCGCTCGGCATTGATCGGAGGGCTGGCGATAGAGTCTTCCAGGGTGGTCTCGGGATCGGTGCGGGACATGGGCAATCCTTCTGGCGTTTTCGTCTGTTGCGCTGATGGGTGGCGCAAGTCTACAGGGTAGGCGCAAAAAAATACCCCGGCATCACGGCCGGCGTGGCCTGCTGAAACGATGCACTGTGGTGGGAGCGCTCCTGTGCGAGCTTAATGGAAAAAATATTCCAATGAAAAAATATCTGGAATAAATATTGATTGACGCCGCCGGACGTTCTAGTCTGCTCCCACCAAGAGCGTTTGCCGCCCCCACGGCGGCACAACGCAGGCTGATAAAAATAACAGGAGCCAGCATGGGCCAGACTCGTTTTGCCAGTGGGCGTCAATTGGATCTGATTTGCCTCGGGCGCCTGGGCGTCGACCTCTATGCACAGCAAGTCGGTGCGCGGCTTGAGGACGTGTCCAGCTTCGCCAAGTACCTCGGCGGGTCCTCCGCCAACATCGCCTTCGGCACCGCCAGGCTCGGGCTCAAGTCGGCGATGTTGAGCCGGGTCGGCGACGACCACATGGGCCGCTTCCTGGTGGAGTCCCTGGCCCGCGAAGGCTGCGATGTCAGCGGCATCAAGGTCGACCCGGAACGCCTCACCGCCCTGGTGTTGCTCGGCCTCAAGGACCGTGAAACCTTCCCCCTGGTGTTCTACCGCGAAAACTGCGCCGACATGGCCCTGCGTGCCGAAGACGTCAACGAAGCCTTTATCGCATCCAGTAAAGCCCTGCTGATCACCGGCACGCATTTCTCCACCGACGGCGTGTACAAGGCCAGCATCCAGGCGCTGGATTACGCGGCCAGACACAACGTCAAGCGTGTGCTGGATATCGACTACCGCCCGGTGCTGTGGGGCCTGGCGGGCAAGGCCGACGGCGAAACCCGTTTTGTTGCCGACCAGAATGTCAGCCAGCACGTGCAGAAGATCCTGCCGCGCTTCGACCTGATCGTCGGCACCGAAGAAGAATTCCTCATCGCGGGCGGCAGTGAAGATTTGCTCGCCGCCTTGCGCAAGGTGCGTGAACTGACCCCGGCGACCCTGGTGGTCAAACTTGGTCCGCAAGGCTGCACGGTCATCCACGGCGCCATCCCCGCACGCTTGGAAGACGGCGCCATCTACCCCGGCGTGCGCGTGGAAGTGCTTAACGTGCTGGGGGCCGGCGATGCGTTCATGTCGGGCTTCCTCAGCGGCTGGCTCAACGATGCCAGCGACGAGCGTTGCAGCCAATTGGCCAATGCCTGCGGTGGCCTGGTGGTTTCGCGCCACGCCTGCGCACCGGCGATGCCGACGCCGGCGGAGCTGGAATACCTGTTCAACAGCCCGGTGCCGATTACCCGTCCGGACCAGGACGTGACCCTGCAACGCCTGCACCGCGTGACGGTACCGCGCAAACGCTGGAAGCAGCTGTTCGTGTTTGCCTTCGACCATCGCTGGCAACTGGTGGACCTGGCGCAGAAGGGCGGCCAGGACCTGGCGCGCATCAGCGAGGCCAAGCAACTGTTTATCCAGGCCATCGAACGCGTCGAGCAAAAGCTCGCCGAACAAGGCGTAGAGGCCGATGTCGGCCTGCTCGCCGACCAGCGCTTCGGCCAGGACGCACTCAACGCCGCCAGCGGTCGTGGCTGGTGGATCGCGCGCCCGGTGGAAGTGCAGAACTCGCGGCCGCTGGCGTTCGAGCATGGCCGTTCGGTGGGCAGCAACCTGATCGCCTGGCCCCAGGAACAGATCATCAAGTGCCTGGTGCAATTCCACCCGGACGACGAACCGCTGCTGCGCCTGGAACAGGAAGCGCAACTGAAAGCGGTGTACGAGGCGTCGATTGTCAGCGGGCATGAACTGCTGCTGGAAGTCATCCCGCCCAAGGACCACCCGTCCACCTACCCGGACGTGCTCTATCGCAGCCTCAAGCGCCTGTACAACCTGGGCATCTACCCGGCGTGGTGGAAGATCGAAGCGCAGTCGGCCGAGGACTGGCAGAAGCTCGACGCCCTGATCCAGGAGCGCGACCCGTACTGCCGAGGCGTGGTGCTGCTGGGCCTGAACGCCTCGGCCGAATGCCTCGCCGATGGCTTCCAGCAGGCCCGCCTGAGCACTACGTGCCGGGGTTTTGCGGTGGGCCGCACGATCTTCCAGGAGCCGAGCCGGGCGTGGATGGCGGGGGAGATCGACGATGAAACCCTGATCCAGCAGGTGCAGGCCACCTTCGAACAGTTGATCAACGCCTGGCGCAGTTCCCGAGGCTAAGCCCAGTTCTTGATTTGAAATGCAATCCAATGTGGGAGGGGGCTTGCCCCCGATTGCGGTTGTTCAGTGACAGCAGTGGTGTCTGACATTCAGCTATCGGGGCAAGCCCCCTCCCACATACAGCAAAAAGCAGATCTCAGTGATACCTGAAAATAATAAAGGTGCAGCCATGCCCGCAATCCGAATTGGCATCAACCCGATCTCCTGGAGCAACGACGACCTGCCGGCCCTGGGCGGTGAAACGCCCCTGAGCACCGCCCTCAGCGAAGGCAAGGAAATCGGCTACGAAGGCTTCGAGCTCAACGGCAAATTCCCCAAGGACGCCAAGGGCGTCGGCGACGTGTTGCGCCCGTATGACCTGGCGCTGGTCTCCGGCTGGTACTCCAGCCGCCTGGCCCGACGCTCGGTGGCGGAAGAAATCGCGGCCATCGCCGGCCATGTCGAGTTGCTCAAACAGAACGGCGCCACCGTACTGGTGTACGGCGAGGTGGCCGACTCGATCCAGGGCTCGCGTATCCGCTTGATTGAACGCCCACGTTTCCACAGCGAACAGGCCTGGCAGGACTACGCCGACAAACTCACCGAACTGGCGCGCTTCACCCTGTCCCAGGGCGTGCGCCTGGCGTATCACCACCACATGGGCGCCTATGTCGAATCCCCGCAAGACATCGACCAGTTGATGCGCCGCACCGGCCCCGAAGTCGGCCTGCTGTTCGATTCGGGCCATTGCTACATGGGCGGCGGCGAGCCCATCGAGGTACTGCGCAAGCACATCGACCGTGTCTGCCACGTGCATTTCAAGGACGTGCGCAAACCGGTGGTGCAACTGGCGCGCAACCAGATGTGGAGTTTTCCCGACTGCATCGTCAACGGCACCTTCACCGTGCCCGGCGATGGCGATATCGACTTCGCTGAACTGCTCGATGTGCTGCTGGCCACCCACTATGAAGGTTGGCTGGTGGTGGAAGCCGAGCAGGACCCGGCCGTGGCGCCCAGCTATATCTATGCGAAAAAAGGCTATGACACCTTGCGTGCGCTTCTGAATGAGAGGACCGGACAATGAGCCTGTTGGTCAAAAGCAGCAAACGCGGCCAGACCATGGTCGCCCTGGAGGCCGGGCGCCTGGAGTACGTGGGGTTCGCCGCCTACCGCCTGAGCCTGGGCGAAACCCTGCCGGTCAGCGCCGGTGACCAGGAGCTGTGCCTGGTGTTACTCAGTGGCCGCGTGAACATCGAAGGTGAAGGCTTCAACTGGCAGAATCTGGGCGATCGCCAGTCGGTGTTTGAAGACAAATCACCGTTCGCCGCTTACCTGCCGCCGGGCACCAACGCCCAGGTCACCGCCTTGAGCGATGTGCAGATTGCGGTCTGCGCCGCGCCCGGCGCCGAAGGCTACGAACCGCGCCTGATCCGCCCGCAAGCCTGCAAGCGTAGCGTGCGCGGCAAAGGTGCCAACACCCGCTATGTGTGCGACATCCTGCCCGACAGCGAGCCGGCCCATTCGCTGCTGGTGGTGGAGGTGCGCACGCCGTCCGGGCATTCGTCGAGCTACCCGCCGCACAAACACGACACCGATGATTTGCCGCACCAGAGCTTCCTCGAAGAGACCTACTACCACCAGATCAACCCGCCCCAAGGCTTTGTGTTCCAACGCGTCTACACCGACGACCGCAGCATCGACCAGGCCATGGCCGTGGAAAACAGCGACCTGGTTGTCGTGCCCAAGGGCTATCACCCGGTCAGTGTGCCGTATGGCTACGAGTCCTATTACCTGAACGTGATGGCCGGCCCCAAGCGTGCCTGGCATTTCCATAACGACCCGCAGCACAGCTGGCTGCTGGACCTCTAATCAGCGGTTCTGGACGGAGAACAACAACAATGAAGTCGCCTCTACGTTTCGCCCTTAACCGCATGGTCGCGCCTAACCTGTCCCTGCCGGACTTCATCCAGTTGGCCGCGGCACTCAAGTGCGATGCCATCGAGCTGCGCAATGACCTGGCGGACAAGCAGATCGAGTTCGGCACCCCGGCCAGCCGCGTGCGCGAGTTGTGCGCGGTGCAGGGCATCACGGTGTTGTCGATCAACGCGCTGTACCCCTTTGATGTGTGGAACGACGAGCGCCGTGCCCAGGCGATCAAGATGGCGATCTACGCCCGCGAGTGCGGCGCCCAGGGCCTGGTGATGTGCCCGCTCAACGAGCCGGGCGACACACGCAACGAGGCCCAGCGTGCGGCCGGTTTGCGCACGGCCTTGAGTGAGCTGGCGCCGATCCTGCGTGAGTACGGCATCCTCGGGTTTATCGAACCCCTGGGCTTTGAAGAGTGTGCGCTGCGGCGCAAGCGTGTGGCGGTGGACTCGATCAAGTCCATCGGCGGCCTGGATGTGTTCCGCCTGGTGCACGACACCTTCCATCATCACCTGGCCAGCGAACATGAGTTCTTCCCGGAGTTGACCGGCCTGGTGCATATCTCCGGCGTCGAAGATACCGAGGCGCCGCTGAGTTCGATTCGCGACGGCCACCGTGTGCTGGTGGGCGAGGGCGACATCCTCGGTAACGCGGCGCAGATCGACACCTTGCTCAGCACCGGCTACAGCGGCTACCTGTCGTTCGAGCCGTTTGCCGAGAGCGTGCACGGGCTGGCGGATATCCAGCAGGCCTTGGGCGCAAGCATCGCCCACCTGCAGAAACGATAAGGGGCGCGACATGACCACAACCCGACTGACCATGGCCCAGGCCCTGGTGAAGTTCCTGGACAACCAATACATCGAAGTCGATGGCGTGCAGAGCAAGTTCGTCGCCGGGGTGTTCACTATCTTCGGTCACGGCAACGTGCTGGGCCTGGGCCAGGCCCTGGAGCAGGACAGCGGCGACCTGATGGTGCACCAAGGCCGCAACGAGCAGGGCATGGCCCATGCGGCAATTGGTTTCGCCAAGCAGCACCTGCGCCGCAAGATCTACGCGTGCACCGCCTCTGTAGGTCCAGGGGCGGCCAACATGCTCACCGCCGCCGCGACCGCCACGGCCAACCGTATCCCGTTGTTGCTGCTGCCCGGCGATGTGTACGCCAGCCGCCAGCCTGACCCGGTGCTGCAACAGATCGAGCAGTTCCACGACTTGAGCATCAGCACCAACGATGCCTTCCGCTCGGTCAGCAAATACTGGGACCGCATCAACCGCCCCGAGCAGTTGATGACTGCTGCGATCCACGCCATGCGCGTGCTTACCGACCCGGCCGAAACCGGCGCGGTGACCCTGGCATTGCCCCAGGATGTGCAGGCCGAGGCCTGGGATTATCCGGATTACTTCCTGCAAAAACGTGTGCACCGTATCGAACGGCGCCCGGCGACCAGCGCGATGGTCGGCGATGCACTGGCCGCCTTCCGGGGCAAGCGCAAGCCGCTGATCATCTGCGGTGGCGGGGTGAAGTACTCCGGCGCGAATGCCGCGCTGCAAGCCTTTGCCGAGCGCTTTGATATTCCTTTCGCCGAAACCCAGGCGGGCAAGAGCGCCGTGGTCTCCAGCCATCCGCTGAACGTGGGCGGTATTGGCGAAACCGGCTGCCTGGCGGCCAACCTGCTGGCGCCCGAGGCCGACCTGATCATTGGTGTGGGCACGCGTTACACCGATTTCACCACCTCGTCAAAATCGCTGTTCAAGCACCCGGAGGTGAAGTTCCTCAACCTCAACATCAGCCCCTGCGATGCCTTGAAGCTCGACGGCGTGCAAGTGCTGGCCGACGCGCAGGTCGCCCTTGAAGCATTGGCCGATGCCCTCGGCGATTACCGCTCTGGCTGGGGCGGGCAGGTCGTCGAGGCCAAGGCGCAGTTGGACGCCGAAGTGGAGCGTGTGCACCAGGTGGAATACGACGGCGACGGGTTTGTGCCCGAGGTCGACGACCGTCTTGACCGTGGCGTGCTGCGTGAATTCATCGAGCTGACCGGCTCGTGCCTGACTCAGAGCCGCGTACTGGGCGTGCTCAACCAGACCCTGGCCGACGACGCGATCATCGTCGCCGCCGCCGGCAGCCTGCCCGGCGACCTGCAACGCGCGTGGCGCAGCAAGGGCGTCAACACCTACCACGTCGAATACGGCTACTCGTGCATGGGCTACGAGATCAACGCGGCGCTCGGCGTGAAACTCGCCGAGCCGACTAAAGAGGTGTACGCCCTGGTCGGCGATGGCTCCTACATGATGCTGCACTCGGAGCTGGCCACCTCGATCCAGGAGCGGCGCAAGATCAACGTGGTGCTGCTCGACAACATGGCGTTCGGCTGCATCAACAACCTGCAGATCGGCAATGGCATGGACAGCTTCGGCACTGAATTCCGCTACCGCAACCCCGAGAGCGGCAAGCTTGACGGCGGCCTGGTGCCGGTAGACTTCGCCATGAGCGCGGCCGCCTATGGCTGCAAGACCTACAAAGTCAGCACGGTGGAGCAACTCGAAGCGGCGCTGGCCGATGCGCGCACGCAAACGGTGTCGACGCTGATCGATATCAAGGTGCTGCCCAAGACCATGGTCCACGGCTACCTGTCGTGGTGGCGGGTGGGTGTGGCGCAAGTGTCCACCAGCGAACGCACGAATGCCGCCGCGAAAAAACTCAATGAACACCTGGCGAAGGCCCGGCAGTACTAATAACAAGAGGAGTGTTTGTATGTCTTTGAAGCTAGGTGTCATCGGTACAGGCGCTATCGGCCGGGACCATATCCGTCGTTGCAGCCAGACTTTGCTCAACAGCCAGGTGGTGGCGGTGACTGACATCAACCTGGAGCAGGCCGCCAAGGTCGTCGCCGATTTGAAGCTGGACGCCGAGGTGTACGCCGACGGCCATGCGTTGATCAACTCGCCCCAGGTCGAGGCCGTGCTGGTGACGTCCTGGGGGCCGAGCCACGAAGCGTTCGTGCTCGCCGCCATCGCCGCCGGCAAACCAGTGTTCTGCGAAAAACCCCTGGCGGTCACCGCCGAGGGCTGCCGCAAGATCGTTGACGCCGAAGTGGCCTACGGCAAGCGCCTGGTGCAGGTCGGCTTCATGCGCCCATACGACGAAGGCTATCGCGCCCTCAAGGCCGTGATCGACAGCGGCCAGATCGGCGAACCGCTGATGCTGCATTGCGCGCACCGCAACCCCACGGTGGGCGAGAACTACAAGACCGACATGGCGATCACCGACACCCTGATCCACGAGCTGGATGTGTTGCGTTGGCTGCTCAACGATGACTACGTGTCGGTGCAGGTGGTGTTCCCGCGCAAATCCAGCAAGGCCCTGGCCCACCTGCGTGACCCGCAGATCGTGCTGCTGGAAACCGCCAAGGGCACGCGCATCGATGTGGAAGTGTTTGTGAACTGCCAGTACGGCTACGACATCCAGTGCGAAGTGGTGGGGGAGACCGGCATCGCCAAGTTGCCGGAGCCTTCCCAGGTGCAGATGCGCAGTGGCGCGAAGCTGTCCAACGCGATCCTGATGGACTGGAAGGATCGGTTTATCGGCGCGTATGACGTGGAGTTGCAGGCGTTCATCGACAGTGTGCGCGCCGGGCAGGTCGGTGGGCCGTCGGCGTGGGATGGCTTTGCCGCGGCGGTGGCAGCGGATGCGTGTATTGAAGCGCAGGGCAGTGAGCAGATTGTGAAGGTGAGCTTGCCGGATCGCCCGCGTTTCTACGGCTGAATCACTGAAGAAATACTGTCAAAAATGTGGGAGGGGGCTTGCCCCCGATGGCGGTGGATCAGATAGATATTTATTGACTGACACACTGTAATCGGGGGCAAGCCCCCTCCCACAGTTGAATCGGGTTTTCACTTCAAGCAAGGAGTGTAGGTATGCGAATCGGACTAGTCGGCTACGGCCACGGAGGGCGCTTCTTTCATGCGCCGCTGATTGCAACATTGGCCGGTGCCACATTTGTCGGCGTGGTCACCCGGTCTACGGAACGCCGCCAACAACTGGCAACCGACCACCCAGGCCTCAAGGCCTTCGACTCCATCGGCCAGATCGTCGAAGCCGGCGTCGATGCCTTGGTCATCTCCACCACTTTGAAAGGTCGCCCGGCGCTGGTGCTTGAGGCCATCGAGCACGGCGTAGCCGTGGTCAGCGACAAACCCTTCGCCGCCAACGCCGAACAGGCCCAGGCATTGATTACAGCCGCCGAACGCCAGGGCTCGCTGCTCAGCGTCTACCAGAACCGGCGCTGGGACTCGGACTACCTGACCCTGCGCAAACTGATCGACGCCGGCGCCCTGGGCAGAATCACCCGTTTCGAATCCCGCGTGGAACGCTATAGCCCGCAAGCCGTAGGCAACGCCAGCGGTGGCGGCTGGTTGCGCGACCTGGGCAGCCACCTGGTCGATCAGGCCCTGCAACTGTTCGGCCCGGTAGACCGGGTGTTCGCCCAACTGCACTACACCGCCGAACACCCCACGGTGGACCACGGCTTTTTTGTCTCCCTGACCCATGCCAGCGGCGTCATCTCGCACTTGTGGGGCAATGCCTTGCAGAACTGCCAGGCCCCGCGTTTCAGAGTCAGCGGCACCGCCGGTTGCTACACCGTCGACGGCCTGGACGGTCAGGAAGAAGCGTTGATGGCCGGCAAGTCGCCGAAAACCGAAGGCGAGCATTGGGGGGCAGAGGAACACCGACGCTGGGGCTGGTTCGAGCAAGGCGCGGAACGCGAGCGAGTGCCGTCGGAGAAAGGCTGCTGGACGCAGTTCTATCGCCAGTTGCAACTGGCCGTGCAAGGGCAGGGACCGCTGCCGGTGGACGCCTATGATGCGCTGGAAACCACTCGTATATTGGACGCCGCACGCCTGAGCGCCGAGCGCCAGCAGGTGGTTTCAACAAAAATAGAATAAAATTCTAAAACATGTTGATATGGAAATTATTTTCCAATAAAGTCTTTTCCAGGTTGCATAAAGTACGTTCGGACTCGATCCGCACGACTCAACAAAAACAAGATCAAAAACAACCAGGTACCGTCAGATGAAAATCTTCAACGCTGTACTGCGAGTTTTACGCCCTGCCCCTACGCCACGCGGCCTGCCCCGCGCCCGGCCGTTCTACTTCTCCTTCCTCAATGTGCTGTGCGTCGAAAACCAAGGCGCACTCGTCTGCTGCATTCCCGGCGCGCCGGTCGTCCGGCTGCCTGCCGAGCTCTGATAAACGCAACGTCCAGAAAACCAACAAGAAAGTGGAGACAGACCGTTCATGAAGACCCCGATCCGTTTTACCGCGCTGGCCTTGTCCATGCTGCTCGCCAGCGGTGTTGCCGCGGCTGCCGATCTCAAGATAGGCGTGAGTATGTCCGCCTTCGATGACACCTTCCTCACCTACCTGCGCGAAGACATGGACAAGCAAGCCAAGTCCTACCCCAAGGGTGACGGCGTGCAGTTGCAGTTCGAAGATGCCCGTGCCGACGTGGTCAAGCAGTTGAGCCAGGTCGAGAACTTTATCAGCCAGAAAGTCGACGCGATCATCGTCAACCCGGTGGATACCGCCTCGACCGCCAACATCATCAAGGCCGCCACCGCGGCGAAAATCCCGCTGGTGTTCGTCAACCGCCGTCCTGACAGCCCGACCCTGGCGCCGGGCGTGGCGGCGGTGACCTCCGACGACGTGGAGGCCGGCAAGTTGCAGATGCAGTACATCGCAGAAAAACTCGGCGGCAAGGGCAATATCGTGATCCTGCTGGGCGACCTGGCGAACAACTCCACCACCAACCGCACCAAGGGGGTCAAGGAAGTCCTGACCCAATACCCAGGCATCAAGATCGAGCAGGAACAGACCGGGATCTGGCTGCGTGACAAGGGCATGACCCTGGTCAACGACTGGCTGACCCAGGGCCGTGAATTCAACGCGGTGTTGGCCAACAACGATGAGATGGCCATCGGCGCGTCCATGGCACTTAAATCGGCGGGCAAGAAGGGCGTGTTGATCGCCGGTGTCGACGGCACGCCAGACGGCTTGAACGCGATCACCAAGGGCGACATGACCGTGTCGGCCTTCCAGGATGCCAAGGGCCAGGCGGACAAGTCGGTGGAGACCGCGCGCAAGATGGCCAGGAACGAGCCCATCGAGCAGAACGTGGTGATCCCGTTCAAGCTGATCACCCCGGACAACGTCAAAGACTTCAAGTAGTCCCTACATAACAACAATAAGCCGGCAGGGCGGTCGTGCCCGCCTTGCCGATGGAGTACCTCCCTATGCTCGCTCAAGCCGCTGTCTCGCAGCCTCCCGGTATCCAGCCGCTGCCGCTGGATGAACCCTACCTGCTGGAAATCGTCAACATCAGCAAAGGCTTTCCCGGCGTCGTGGCCCTGGCCGACGTGCAGTTGCGCGTGCGCCCTGGCACGGTGCTGGCGCTGATGGGCGAGAACGGTGCGGGCAAGTCGACGCTGATGAAGATCATCGCCGGCATCTACCAGCCTGACGCCGGCGTGATTCGCCTGCGTGGCAAGCCGATTGTGTTTGAAACCCCCTTGGCGGCCCAGAAGGCCGGGATCGCGATGATCCACCAGGAACTCAACCTGATGCCGCACATGAGCATCGCCGAGAACATCTGGATCGGCCGCGAGCAGCTCAACAGCCTGCACATGGTCAACCACCGCGAAATGCACCGCTGCACGGCAGAATTGCTGGCACGCCTGCGCATCAACCTGGACCCCGAGGAGCATGTGGGCAATCTGAGCATCGCCGAGCGGCAGATGGTCGAGATTGCCAAGGCCGTGTCCTACGACTCCGACATCCTGATCATGGATGAGCCGACCTCGGCCATTACCGATAAGGAGGTGGCCCACCTGTTTTCGATCATTGCCGACCTCAAGGCCCAGGGCAAAGGCATCGTCTACATCACGCATAAAATGAACGAAGTGTTCGCCATCGCCGATGAAGTGGCGGTGTTCCGCGACGGCCAGTACATCGGCCTGCAGCGCGCCGACAGCATGAACAGCGACAGCCTGATCTCGATGATGGTCGGCCGGGAGCTGAGCCAGTTGTTTCCGGTGCGCGAGACACCCATCGGCGATCTGCTGCTGTCGGTGCGCGACCTGAGCCTGGACGGCGTGTTCAAGGACGTGTCCTTCGACCTGCATGCCGGCGAGATCCTCGGCATCGCCGGATTGATGGGCTCGGGCCGCACCAACGTGGCCGAAACCATTTTCGGCATCACCCCCAGCAGCAGTGGCCAGATCACCCTGGATGGCAAGGCGGTGCGCATTACCGACCCGCACATGGCCATCGAGAAAGGCTTCGCCCTGTTGACCGAGGACCGCAAGCTCAGTGGCCTGTTCCCGTGCCTGTCGGTGCTGGAAAACATGGAGATGGCGGTACTGCCGCACTACACCGGCAACGGCTTTATCCAGCAGAAAGCCCTGCGGGCGCTGTGCGAAGACATGTGCAAGAAGCTGCGGGTGAAAACCCCCTCCCTTGAGCAGTGCATCGACACCTTGTCCGGCGGCAACCAGCAGAAGGCCTTGCTCGCACGCTGGCTGATGACCAACCCGCGCCTGCTGATCCTTGATGAACCGACCCGGGGCATCGACGTGGGCGCCAAGGCCGAGATCTACCGCTTGATCTCGTTCCTCGCCAGTGAAGGCATGGCGGTGATCATGATTTCTTCCGAGTTGCCCGAAGTGCTGGGCATGAGCGACCGGGTCATGGTGATGCACGAGGGCGAATTGATGGGCACCCTGGACCGCAGCGATGCGACCCAGGAAAAAGTCATGCAGTTGGCCTCCGGGATGACCGCAGTCCACTGACGTACAGAATAAAAAGGTGATGGGCTATGAACGCAATAACGGATAACAAACCTGCGACGGTGCCAACCAAAAGTCGCCGACGCATGCCCACCGAGCTGAGCATCTTCCTGGTGCTGATCGGCATTGGCCTGGTGTTTGAATTGTTCGGCTGGATCGTACGCGACCAGAGCTTCCTGATGAACTCCCAGCGCCTGGTGCTGATGATCCTGCAAGTGTCGATCATCGGCCTGCTGGCGATCGGTGTGACCCAGGTGATCATCACCACGGGTATCGACCTGTCTTCAGGCTCGGTGCTGGCGCTGTCGGCGATGATTGCCGCCAGTTTGGCGCAGACTTCCGACTTTTCCCGGGCGGTGTTCCCCAGCCTGACCGACTTGCCGGTGTGGATTCCGGTGGCGATGGGGCTGGGCGTGGGGCTGTTGGCGGGGGCGATCAACGGCAGCATCATTGCTGTCACCGGCATCCCGCCGTTCATTGCCACCCTGGGCATGATGGTTTCGGCCCGTGGCCTGGCGCGTTACTACACCGAAGGCCAGCCGGTGAGCATGCTCTCGGACTCGTACACGGCCATCGGCCATGGCGCGATGCCGGTGATCATCTTCCTGGTGGTGGCGGTGATCTTCCATATCGCCCTGCGCTACACCAAGTACGGCAAGTACACCTACGCCATCGGTGGCAACATGCAGGCGGCGCGCACCTCGGGGATCAACGTCAAGCGGCACCTGATCATTGTCTACAGCATCGCCGGTTTGCTCGCAGGCCTGGCCGGCGTAGTGGCTTCGGCACGTGCTGCGACCGGGCAGGCGGGCATGGGCATGTCCTATGAACTGGATGCGATTGCCGCTGCGGTCATTGGCGGTACTAGCCTGGCGGGCGGGGTAGGGCGCATTACCGGCACGGTGATCGGCGCACTGATCCTCGGCGTGATGGCCAGCGGGTTTACCTTTGTCGGGGTGGATGCGTATATCCAGGACATCATCAAGGGCCTGATCATTGTGGTGGCGGTGGTGATTGACCAGTATCGCAATAAGCGCAAGCTCAAACGCTGATTCAATACCCTGTCGAACACGGGACAAAGTGTGGGAGCGGGCTTGCTCGCGAAAGCGGTGTATCAGTCAAAGATGTGTTGACTGGCAGACGGCATTCGCGAGCAAGCCCGCTCCCACATGGGGTCTATCGCTGACGTGTGCTAACCGTTTGTCTTCTATATAGCTCCACAACACTGAATTTCTTGCTATAAACGCACTCCGATAACCATTCGCCAAGCCCGTCCTGGTGCCTTTTGGGGTTATCCGGGAAAAAATGCCTGTCATTTCAGTTGCTGCGCCCTCAAGTCGGCCTTAGACTGCCGCCCCTCGTAAATTGAGTGCCGGGTGGCGCTTGAAATGGACGGCGCCTTTCCGAGACCTGCAGAGGCCTTCCGGAACGCTCCCTTATTCGCCTTAATGCACGTATTTTTTATAGAGAAATCAATGACAAAGGAAAAGTTGCTGGCCATGCCGGCGGATGACTACATGAATGCCGAACAGCACGCTTTTTTCGAGAAGTTGCTGCAAGACATGAAAGTGGAACACCACGAGCGCATTGAACAGAACCGTATCGCCATTGAAAGCCTGGACACCCCGGCCGACCCGGCCGACGCCGCTTCCGTGGAAGAAGAGCGTACCTGGCTGGTCAACGCCATTGACCGCGACCAGCGCATGCTGCCGCAGCTTGAGCGTGCTCTGGAGCGCATCAAGGAAGATTCCTTTGGCTGGTGTGATGACAGCGGCGAGCCTATCGGCCTCAAGCGCCTGCTGATCAGCCCCACCACCAAGTACTGCATCGAAGCGCAAGAGCGCCACGAGCAGATCGACAAGCACCAGCGCCAAGCCTGATGCGGTGAAGCTGGGGGGCCGCCACGCGGTTCCCCAGGGCAAGGCCCGTTACGCCCCGTCTATTGATCTGCTGCAAGCTACCCCACTAAAGGCCCATGGATAATGGCCCGATAGTGGCGTTTAATGCAGCGACAATAATGACAAGCAGTGGGGTAACGAAGATGGCTGGAGACGGATCTCTGATGGGCGCAGCCGTGTCACCGCAACCGGTGGTACGCGGGCTGCCCGGCTGGCTCACGCCGCTGTTGCAGAGCACCGCCCTGGTGCTGGTACTGCTGGGCCTCGTGTTCGCCAACTTGCCGCTCTACCTTTGCCTGCCACTGGCCGTGCTGGTGATCTGGCTGCCTCGCCTGAAAAATCGCACGCCGGTTGTTGCAGCTTCCGACGCCGCCGATGCCATTGGCGAGTTGACCCGCGACCTGTCCTATACCACCAGCCATAACGCACTCTCTGCCGCCGGCGTGGCCTATTCGGTCAAGCAACTGGCGGCGCGGCTGCAGTCGCAATTAAGTGCGGCCAAGCAGATCGTCAGCAGTGCCGAGGTGATGATCGGCACCGAAAAAGTCACCTCCCAGCTCAGCCGTGAGGCATTGAGCGCCGCGAGCCAGGCCCATCAGCGCAGTACCGAAGGCCGTGAAGTGCTGGCCCAGTCGATCAGCTGCATGCACCAGCTCAGCCAGCGTGCCAATGCCAGCCGTGAGTTGATTGAAGCCTTGAGCCAGCGCAGTGAGGAAATCCAGCGGGTGACCCTGGTGATCCAGTCCATCGCCAGCCAGACCAACCTGCTGGCGCTGAACGCGGCGATTGAAGCGGCGCGGGCCGGTGAGCATGGTCGCGGGTTTGCCGTGGTGGCGGATGAAGTGCGTGGGTTGGCCGGGCGTACCGCCACGGCCACCGATGAAGTCGGTGTGATGGTGGCGGATATCCAGCAACGCACTGCCCAGGTGGTGGAGCAGATTCGCCAGCTCTCGGCGGACCTGCACACCGGTGTCGAACAGGTGGAACACGCGGGCGAACAGCTGCAAAATATCGCCAGCCTGGCGGCGGATGTAGAAGGCCAGGTCAATGAAATCGCCCAGGGCACCGACACCAACCGCACCCAACTCGACAGCCTGTTCCATGCCGTGGAGCAGATGCGCAGTGACCTGGCCGTCAGCGATCAGCAAACCCGCCAATTGGCCGACGCGGCTGTACAAATGGAAGGCCAGGCCGAAACCATCAGCGAGCGCCTGGCGGAAGTCGGGCTGGATGACTACCACCAGCGCATCTATGACCTGGCTCGCGAAGGCGCCAGCCGGATTGCCGCGCAATTTGAAGCCGATGTGCAGCAGAACCGCATCAGCCTGGATGACCTGTTCGACCGCAGCTACACGCCGATCGCCAACACCAGCCCGAGCAAATACCACACCCGCTTCGACGGCTATACCGACCAGGTATTGCCGGCGATCCAGGAGGCGCTGTTGCCGCGTCACGAAGGGCTGGTGTTCGCCATTGCCTGTACGCCCCAGGGCTATGTGCCGACGCACAACAAGGCATTTTCCCAGGCCCTGACCGGCGATGCGCAGGTGGACGCCGTGCAGAATCGTACCAAGCGAAAGTTCGACGACCGTACCGGAATCCGCTGCGGCAGCCATCAGCAGGCGGTGTTGCTGCAAACCTACACCCGCGACACCGGTGAGCTGATGCACGATCTGTCGGTGCCGATCATGGTCAAGGGCCGTCATTGGGGCGGTCTGCGCCTGGGTTACAAGCCCGAGGCCGCGAGAGAGGGGCATTAGGATTATTGCGGTTTATGCAAGGGAGCTATTCCGGGGATAGCTTTTTCCAACGTGAGGAAAACCGTAGCATGGCCAACATTGTTAGCCAGCTAACTAATGCTGCGGAGAAGCTCCATGCAAAACAAAGTCGATGTCGCCGTGATGATTGGCAGTGGTGTACCGCAAGCCTTGCGGGCAACGGGTCAGAAGGCCTGTTGGGTGGTATTGCTCAACGGTGAGCAGCGCGGCACGGCGTTCGCCAGTCGCGATGAGGCGGAGGAGTGCAGGGCTGCCTGGCAGGCGCTGTTGCGGCTGGAGCAGTCAGACAGCCTGCATTGAAGGCTGCTTAGTGCGGTTGATGCAGGCGTTGGTTCAGCTCATCCACCGCAATCGCCCATTCGGCGTCGTCACGCAGTTCTTCCTTGAGAAAGCTGGCCTGTTGTGTGGACCAGAACGGCGCATCGATCAGCTTCACATCTTCGGGCAGCGGATGGGCGACGATAAACGCGTCGATGGCCTCCGGGGTTGAATCCAGGCCCAATTGTTCAAACAGGGTTTCAAGGGTGGGGATTGGCGCGTCCATTTCGTTCTCCATGCAGGGTGGTCGTTATGCATGGGAGGGTTGGAGCGCAGCGGAGTTCTATCGAATGTTCAGGAATTCAGGGCTCCGGCATCCACAGCGGTCTTTAACGCCCTGGCGGCGTCCTTTGCAGCAATGGCAGCAGCGTCGACAGTTTTGAACCAGCGGTCTTTTTCTACTTGGTGCGTGGTCACAGTGGTCAGCGGTGGCTTGGCCCGCATCACGATCACTGCTTGAAACTCACCGTCTACTTCCCTTGCGTCGCCATGGATGAAAAATTCGCCGATATCAAATTCCGTCACGTAGAGCCTTCCCTTGGAGATAACTGCACTGGAGAAACCTGGCCCGAGTGGGCGCAAACTTCAGTGGACGAGCCAGTATGGCAGTTGTTGCGGGTCGGCGGCGCAGTAAAGTTACCGGGCGGACGAAACGATTGCTCCGGGGTGGGCGTGCAACATGTCTTCGAGTTTTCTGGCCAGTTCACAGGCCTTGACATGGTCGCTGCGAAAGCCTTTGATGCGGCCACTGAGCACTTCGCGCACGTGGAAGAAGTTCCGGCCGGCAGGTACGACTTGGTAAAGAATCGAATCCGGGTACCCCCCGAAGCTGTTCAAGCGGTAGTATTGAGCCTCGTCCTGACAGGATGAACGGGTTTGCGAAGACATAGCGCCGTAGGGTGTTCGTTGCATGGCCTGCTCCTTTTCGATCTAGCGGGATGACTTGATTGCAACGTTTTGAGTGGTTTTGATCCGTGCTGCTGTTTTAGTATTGTCGTCAGCGATGTGCGTCCGGTTCCATGACAGCGTGTTGATTTGTGTAGGCATGTCGGAAAACTGCATTTTTAATCGGGTTATTCTCTGAAGTTGGTCGACCCGTATTCTCGGGCCGTTGAACCTGTGATCTCCTGTGGCGCCTGATGACCTTGCACAAGGTCCATCGCGCATGTCTGTACGGGTCTTTCGGCTCGACAGCGGGATTTTCTTCAGTTTTTTTCAAAGAATGAGTTGTGTGATCGTGCCGTGATGGCCGTT
This sequence comes from Pseudomonas allii, assembly GCF_055380095.1. NCBI lineage: Bacteria > Pseudomonadati > Pseudomonadota > Gammaproteobacteria > Pseudomonadales > Pseudomonadaceae > Pseudomonas > Pseudomonas allii. The sequence goes on from NZ_AP039450.1 coordinate 2,800,092, forward strand.
TTTTGTGCTGCCCGCTCTGGCGGACAGCGCTCTTTTCCATGTGGGGGCGTTTCCTTGGCAGTCAGTAATCTGGATATGCACGCGTTATTCGTGCTGGGTGATTTGCGCGCAAAGTTGGTCAAACAGTTCCAATCCCGTTTTGTCTACATCACCGAGCAGACGCCGGAAGGCATCTACATCGCCGAAATCGATACCGAGGCGGCGATGGTGGTGGATGACAAGCCCCGCCTTGAGCTCAAGGTCGGCGACCATTTTCGCGCAGCGGTATTGCCCAGTCGTGAGGGCGGCAAGTTCGAATTGAAGTTCCGCGATATCAAGTTGACGGTCTATGGCCTGGGCGACTACGCCTTTGTGTCTTCGGCCGAAGGCCAGGGCATTGTGTTCAAGGAGGGCCACAGCGTGATGCTGGTATTTGCCGCCAACGAGCAATTGCAGGAAGGCCTGACCAAAACCCTGAAGGCCGTGACCGGCAAGGCGGCCAAATGGCGCAAGGGTGAACTGGTCACCTTCAAGGCCAGTGAATAATCAGTAAAAACCGCGAACACCCGTTATCTCCCGGAACCTCTACTACAGTTGAGTTGACTTAACTATTCAGAGGCTTCGCGCATACGCAGCAAAGCCGTCCGCCACTAGCTGCGATATCGCGAGGTGCGAAGGCATGAAAGGATTGAGAACGCTGTTGGCTGCGTCGCTGACGAGCCTGGGGCTGTCAGTGGCCACGTTGCCGGTAAGCGCCGCCGAGGCGCCGGTACATTTTGCCGACCTGAATTGGGAAAGCGGCAGCCTGATCACCGAAGTGTTGCGGGTGATTGTCGAGAAGGGCTACGACCTGCCCACCGATACCTTGCCCGGCACCACCATCACCCTGGAAACCGCCCTGGCAAAGAACGACATCCAGGTGATTGGCGAAGAGTGGGCCGGCCGCAGCCCGGTGTGGGTCAAGGCCGAGGCCGAAGGCAAAGTGGTGGGCCTGGGTGACACGGTCAAAGGCGCGACCGAAGGCTGGTGGGTGCCGGAATACGTGGTCAAGGGTGACCCCGCCAAAGGCATCAAGCCCCTGGCGCCGGACCTCAAGAGCGTGAAGGACCTGGCGCGCTACAAGGACGTGTTCAAGGACCCGGAGTCCCCCGGCAAGGGGCGCTTTCTCAACAGCCCCATCGGCTGGACCTCGGAAGTGGTCAACAAACAGAAGCTCAAGGCTTACGGCCTGGACGACAGCTACGTGAACTTCCGCAGTGGTTCGGGCGCGGCACTGGATGCCGAAATCGCCTCGTCGATCCGCCGTGGCAAGCCGGTGCTGTTCTATTATTGGTCGCCGACGCCGCTGATGGGGCGTTACAAGTTGATCCAGCTGGAAGAGCCGCCGTTTGATGCCGAGGCATGGAAGACTCTCACGGATGCGGATAACCCTGATCCGAAGCCTACCCGGTCGTTGGCGTCGAAGTTGAGTATCGGGGTGTCGACGCCGTTCCAGAAAGATCATCCGCAGATTGCGCAGTTCTTCGAGAAAGTCGAGTTTCCGATTGAACCGTTGAACAAGGCGTTAGCGACCATGAGCGAAAACCACACGGCACCACGGGAGGTGGCCCAGGTGTTTCTCAAGGAGCATCCCGAAGTGTGGAAGGCTTGGTTGACTGAGGATGTGGCGCAAAAGGTTGAGGCGAGCCTGAAATAACCACGGATCTTTCAGTTCAATGCAAATCAAGGGTGGGAGGGAGCTTGCTCCCGATTGCAGCGTATCAGTCACGGCATGGTCGACTGATTCACCGCTATCGGGAGCAAGCCCCCTCCCACATTTAGTTGCATTCCAGGATCAGAACCGGGTCTGTACCGCCAACTCAAAGGTTCGTGGTGAGCCCAAGTAATACGCCGGCGACACATGGGCAAACTCGGCATACACCTCATTCGTCAAGTTGCGCACCCGGCCCGTCACCGAGGTGTGTGAGTCCACCTTATAGCGCAGGAACGTTCCGAACAGCGTGTAGGCCGGCACTGTCTGGGTGTTGGCGTTGTCCGCATACACCTCGGCTACATATCGGGCGTCCACGCCCCCTTGCCAGTCCTCGGCAAAATCATAGGTCAGCCACAGATTCCCCACGCGCTTGGGCACGTTGGTTGGCGTGTTGCCCTTGCGCGAGACCACCGCGCCACTGGCGATTTTCTCGTTGAAGTCATCGTATTCGGCATCCACCCAGGCGAAGTTGCCTTCCGCCAGCAACCTTGGCGTGATGCGCAGCGAGCTGGCCAATTCGATCCCCTTGGATGACTGTGCACCGACCGGAATGCTGTTGGTGGGATCCTGCGGGTCGGTGACGGCAAAGTCCTTGCGCTCGATCTTGTACGCGGCAACGGTGGCCGAACCACGGCCGTCCAGGTAGTCGAACTTGCTGCCCACTTCCCACTGCTTGCCCGTCGAGACATCAAACACTTGCGTGGTGGTATTCGGTTGCTCGGCGGCGGTGCTGTATTGCACATACACATTGGCCGTCGGGATGAACTGGTAGGTCAGGCCCACACGGCCGGTCACCGGCTCCCAGCTACGTTTGAAGTGGCGTGGGTTGGTTGCGGTAATCGCACGGTGGTTGGTTACATTCAGGTCGATGGCGTCATAACGCAGCCCGGTCAGCAGCGACAATTTATCGGTAAGACCCAGGCGATTCTCCACGAACAACGCCTTGGTGGTGACTGCATTGGTCTTGTCCTTGCCGAAGCTCTCCCGGGTTCGCGGGAGGTCAAAGAAATGTCCGGGGTCGAAGTTGTTCGGGTCTACCGTGCTATTGCCTGGCACATTCCACGGAGTGTTGGTGGTGCTGTTGACCTTGTACTCGAAGCCGCCGGACCAGGTGGTCGACAGGCCGAAGAGTTTATCGTCGTGGCGCAGCTCGAACTGGTTGCCGTTCTGTTCGCCCTGATGGCGCACCTGATAGGCGGTCGACCGGTTTACTGCCGTGTTGTTCGCGTTGTACTGATAGGTTTCAAGGTTGCGGTAATCGCGTTGGCTGTCCAAGTGGTAAAGGGTGTTTTTCAGGGTGGTGCTGTCGTTGAGGCGGTAGTCGATGATCGAGCGCGCCCAGAGGGTGCGCTGTTCGTAGCGCCCGTCGGCGACGTTGTAGTTGTTGAAGCGGTTGTGTTTGTCGATCTTCAACTCGCCGGCCTTGGGGTTGAGCACCGGCGTGCCCCAGTAGGGGCTGTCTTCATGCTCATCCTGGTATTCCAGCGCCAGGGTGTGGGACAGGTTGGGCGTGAGGTCGCTGAGCAGCGAAAACGCCAGGCTCCACGCGTCGCGCTGGTCTCGGTCGATGTAGCTGTGGTTGGTGTTGCGGCTCACATCCAGGCGGGCGTAATGCTGCACCTCGGCGCCGGGTTCGGTCAGGGCATGGTTGACGCCGAAGGCTATGCCGGCGGTGTCGTAGGTGCCGTAGGTGAGCTGGCCTTCGGCGGCTTGTTCCTCGCGGGTGGCCAGCTTGGTCACGTAGTTGAGCGAGCCGCCCACGGAGCCTGCGCCGTTGATCAGCGAGGAGGGGCCGCCCACCAGTTCCACCCGGTCATAGATCCACGCATCCACGGGGCGGGCCAGACCGGTGGCGACATTGATGCCGTTGAACATCTGGGTGATCTGGCTGCTGGTAAAACCGCGATAGGAGACAAACCCGCCAAACCCCGGCGGGGCGCTGGCGTTGACGCCGGGCAAGGTGTTGGCCGCGTCGCGGAAGGTCTTGGCGCCATGGCGCTCGATGTCATTGCGATTGGCGATGGCCACCGACGCCGGGGTTTCCCGCACGCTCAAGCCCAACCGCGACGCCACGCCGCTGGATTGATCCAGGGCCAGGCCGGGTTCGGCGGCTTGCTCGCCATCGATGGTGGTCGGGGCCAGCTCAAGGGCCCAGGCGCAGACAGGCAGGCAGCCGAACAGGCCTGCCAACAGGGGTAGATGTTTCATGGTTGAATCCTGAAAAACTTGGCTTGAAAACAACGCACAGGCGCCCGTACTTCCTTGCGGAAACGGTGCTCAGTGCAGATCGGAAAGCGAAGGCATCAGGCGAAGGCAGGCGGCGCGCGCGGATTGGCCGCAGGCCAGGTGAAGCGGGCAGGGATGTCGGCAGCCAGGACAATGGCAGGCGGTGGTGCATGGGGCTGAGGCAACACCGCCACATTCAGGCTGGAACTCAGCGCCGGGCCCATGCCGCCGGTGGAACACAGCGGGCAACCAAACGCCTTGGACAGCGTCGGTAAATTCTCTTCAGTCGAATTGGACGGCTTGGGCGCCTGGGTACGCGGGTCCACCGTACAGAACTGGCCGCCGATGCCATTGAGCTGCATCCCGACCATCTGCCCATGCCCGATACTGCAGGCGAACACATTGAACAGGACGCAGCAGTAGAGCGTCCAGGCAATGAGCGAGCGGTCGGCACGGGCAAGTTTCATGGGGCGGCACTTTACCATCAGCCGCCGACGAAATGCCTGCAAAAAATCTCAGGGCGACTATCCTGTTTCGCACCTTTTCAGGGAGAGCCAGCCATGAGCTTTGTTGTCGCACGATGGATTGTCGGGGTTTTTACCTGCATCAGCATGGTCCACCTGTACTGGGCCGCCGGCGGCAAACTCGGCTTCCAGGCCGCCATTCCCCAACTGCCCGGCGAATTCGCCAACGGACCCAGACCTGCATTCAAGCCCTCGGCATTGGGCACGTTCCTGGTGGCGATGGGGTTGGTGGCCATTGCGCTGTTGGTGTGCCTGCGCGCCGGGTTGTACTTCTCGGCGGTGTCCCACGGGGCGTTGCAGTGGGGCATCAGCGCGATTGCCGTACTGATGTTTGCCCGTGCGATTGGTGATTCGGAGTTGGTGGGGTTCTTCAAGAAGGTCGGTGGGTCGAGGTTTGCGAGGTGGGATACGTATTTTTATTCGCCGTTGTGTCTGGTGTTGGGGGTGGGGTTGTTGGTGGTGGCGTGGGGGTGAGGGCCCGGTTGCTCTTCAGGATGGGCAGTCGTTATTAAAGGTTGAACGAAGTATAAGTTGGACATGGGATCGGGAATTTTCTTAGCTTTTCCTAGGTTCAGATACTCGCCGAATTCATGCGCCAGGTACGCTTTGTCGGTATGTTCTTGTATTTTTGCGGTAGCTCACAGGCGTAAATATATAATCGTCAAAGGCCAAGTTCGTCGACCCTATCATCTACCTGAATGTCACCGGGATATGCCTGTTTATAAGAAGGTTTATTTGGAAGGTTAGAGCTTGGAAAAATATATGTAACCTTCAAAGGATATGCCTGCTATCCAATCCAAACTTTCTTGAGTTATGTATGTATGTTGCGGAATAGTCGAAAATACCTCAAGTGCTTGGGAGAGATGTTTGATGCCTATTGAATAGGCATCATCAGTGGCGTCACCTATGATAATGACGTCAGATTCTGTGGTGAGTTTGATTTCTTCTACAAGTGCATCCATTGATGTTTTTGATGTTGCTACACCCAGATAAGTACTATTTTTTAATAAGCTCCATGCTATGTTAGTCACGGAGAATGGAATGCTCTGACTCATTTTTTCTACCATTAGGTCATGCTTGATTTTTGATAGGGTAATGATTTTTATATTGTTTTTTTTAAAATATTCATTTATCTCGTCGTCAAGGTAGCTCATTTTTTTGCGAACCTTTTAGTTAGCTGAATGACCATTTTTTCGCTTCCTTCAAATGTAAAATGCGGACCATTTTTTTATGGGTCCACACGTTGATATGTGCGCCACTTTTTGTGTCATGTTCAACACGATAGCCGGTTTTTCTGTCGGACGTTTGCATTCCTATAGGTTCACCTATTCTTTTTCCGAATTTTGCTAACTTTGGAATTTCTGCCCGGAAATCATTTTCCGACAACCATGCTAGAGCTTTGTTTAAAGCTTGTTCATAAGTGACTGAGTGAACCGCGCCTCCTATTTCAGGGGGCGCTTCCTCATGCCGTTTCTGTGATTTGCTTCCTAGGTTCTGTACGAAAAGTAATGTCGTAAACACCGCATAGCACAGGCCAGCGAAACCATCGCCGCGTAACTTTTCGCGAGTTTGTCGAAGCGCGTCACGATGCGGCGGTTCTCCTTCAGCCAGCCGAACATACGCTCGATGATATTGCGCTGCCGGTACTTGGGACGGTCAAACAGCCTCGGCAACCCCGGCTTCGGTTTGCGTTTCATGCTGCGTAGAGGAATCACCGGCTGCATCCGATACCGGTCGCAGTACCGGCGCAATGCTTCTGCGTCATAGCCTTTATCCGCCAGCAACCATCGGCAGCGTTTGCGCGGGCGACCGCGCAAGCTGGGTATGTACGCTTTATCGAGCAAGGGCTGGGCGTAAGCGATATCGCTGGCCTGTCCGCCCGATAATAGAAACTTCAGCGGGACGCCGTTGGCATCGCAGAGCATGTGGATCTTTGTGGTCAGGCCGCCCCGGCTGCGCCCGAGCGCGTGATCTCGCGGTTCTTCAGGCCCCCTTTTTTCCCGGCACCAGAAGAGGCCCGGGTTGCTCGTATTGCGGTGGAGTCAATCATCCAGGTCTCCAGATCGATTAACCCTTGCTCGTTGAGCTTGATGTGAAGCCGCTTGAGCATTTGCTCAAACGATCCGCGATTGCGCCAATCACGAAAACGCTGATACACCGTTGACCAGGGGCCGAAGCGCTCGGGCATGTCGCGCCATGCAGCGCCAGAACAGAGTACCCAAAGGATGCCGTTGAGCATCAAGCGATCATCTGTTCGCGGGCGCCCGCTACGCCGGGGCTCGTTGAAGATATCTGCAACCAAATCCCAGGCTGCGTCGGGGAGTTCGTACCGTTTGGCCATCGTGGGCTCCTGCCTTTGATGGTCGCGGACTTTACTGAATCTCAACGATTGTGGAATTTAAATTGATTTCGGCGGATTTCGTACAGAGCCTAGGCCCGGACAATTGCCGCGCTCGCAGGCAAATCCTATGGGGTCTACCCAGCCCGTGGGGTTGGTGGTGTATTGGTAGGCGTTGATCCCACCCGCCAGCTTCACCGGGTCCGGCGTCAGGTAACGCCCAACGTCCGGATTGTAGTAGCGATGGCGGTTGTAGTGCAGCCCGCTTTCCTGATCGAAATACTGACCCTGGAAGCGCAGCGGGTTGTCGACTTTTTCGATGTCGAGGCGGGTTATTTCGCCGTAGGCACGGTAATGCGCAGACCAGACGATTTCGCCATCCGGGGCAGTGAGTTCCTGTGGAGTGCCGAGGTGGTCGAGTTGGTAGTGGTAGGGCTTGGTTTCCTTTGGACCAAAACCTTCCAACAGGGCCAGCGGACGAAAGCTGTCCGGTTCGTAGAGGTAGCTGCGGTGACGGTCCGCGTGGTGTTCGGCGATGAGCTTGTCGCCTTGCCAGAAGAACTCAGTGGTGATGCCGTCGACGGTTTTGCTGATACGCCGCCCAAACGGGTCGTAGCGGTAGCTGGCGGTTTGGCCGTTGGGTTTTTTAATACCGATCAGACGGTGCTGGCAGTCGTAGCGGTATTCGGTGACGAGGGCGTGGCCTTTGCCGCGTCGTTCGCGAATCAGGTTGCCGAAGGCGTCGTAGTCATAGTGGTGGTCGCCCTGGATCATCAGGCGGTTGCCGGCCGGGTCGTGGCCGAAGCGTTCCTGTTCGTCTTGGGTGTGGTCGGCGCGGGTCAGGCGGTTGAGTGGGTCGTAGTGGTAGCGGTGTTCGCCCTTGCGGGTGTCGAGCAGGCGGGTGAGGTTGCCGGATTTGTCGTAGTCGTAGTGGCGTCGGTATAGCGGGCCTTCGGCATCAACGATGCTCTGGTTGAACAGGCGGCCTTGGTGGTCGTGTTGGTAGTGGCTGAGCAGGTTTCCTTGAGCGCGTTGCTGTTCGCGGCCGGCCTTGAACAGGTGTGAGGTGAGTACCGCACCATTCAGTTCGACGTTGGCGAGGTGGCTGCCTTTGTCGTGATTGAAGGTGAGGCGGTTGTTGTCCGGCAGGCGCAGGTTTTGCAGGTGGCCGCAGGCGTCGTAGGCGTAGCGCAGGGTGCCCCAGCCTTGGTGTTCGGCGGTGAGGCGGTTTTGGCTGTCGTACTCGTAGGCCAGGGACCAGTGGCCGTCTTCGACGCTGAGGAGATTGCCCTGGCGGTCGTAGGTGTAATCGACGGTATTGCCATCGGGCAGGACTTTTCTGATCAGGCGCCCGGCATGGTCGCGCTGGTAGCGGGTGACCAGTTGACTGCCGTCATCGCCGTGCTCGGTCTTTTCCTGAAGATTACCGTTGAGGTCGTAGACGTAAGCGGTGCGCTGGCCATCAAACCCGGTTTCCTGCTGGATCAGGCCGTTGTTGTGGTACTGGAGCCGGTAGGTCTCGCCAACTTCGTTTTCGATCTCGGTCAGCAGTAAACGCGCGTTGTCGTAGCGGTACTTGACTTGGCTGCCATCGGCATTGATTCGACGGCTGATCAGGTGCAGGCCGTCGGCGTATTCGTAGCGGGTGATGTGCCCGAGTTCATCGCGCTCGGCGGTGATTTTTCCGTAGGGGTTGTAGCTGTATTCCCTGAACTCGCCGCCTGGCAGCACAACGCGAATCAACCGACCCACGCTGTCCCACTGATACTGGGTCAGTGCGCCGTGTTCATCTTCCCGTGCAATCTGCCGCCCTAGATCGTCATAGCGATAACGCTTGATCCCACCATTGGGCAACTGCTCCTCAAGCAACTGCCCACGCTCGTTCCACACCAGCCGCTGACAGCTGTGATCCGGATACCAAACCCCAACCAGCTGTCCGTATTTGTTGTAGCTGTAGTCAGTAGCGTTGCCATCAGGATCGGTCTTGCGCGTTACATCGCCCTGATCATTGCGCTCATACTTCCAGACGGCTTCACCACGCCGCACCACCCGTACGAACCCGTTGTCATGCTCGTAGGTCGTCGGCTCATCATCTCCCGGAAACACCGCCACCAAACGCCCAGCTTCGTCGTACTGATACGCGGTGATCGCCCCGAGCGGGTCCTGCTCAACCGTCAGCCGGCCTTTTTCATCGTAGGATTTGAAATGCTCGGCACCATCCGGATCAACCCGCTGCACCAGCCGCGCCCGCTGGTCGTGCACGTAGACTTCCTGGCTGCCATCGGCGTTAAACACCGTGACCTGGCCGTTGTCATCCCAGGCATAGCGCGTGTCCATCTGCGAGAAACTGGCCCAATGCCGCACACACCGCGCCGCCTTGCCAGACCTTTCCCACTCCCAGTAGAAACTCGTCCCACCGGCCAAACCGCGCTCAAGAATGACGTGCTGTTCGTCGTACCGATAAACCTCGCGTTCGCCGACCGCATTGGTCGCCGAAACCAGTCGTCCCAAGTCGTCATAGGCGTAGGAAACAACCGTCTGCTCCGTCACCCAAACGAACGGCCCGTCATCCACAACTCGATGAATCTGGTAATCCACCGCCACGATGCGGCCCGACGCATAGCGCAACCACAGCGAACGCCCGACGCCGTTATCCACCCGCTCAACACGCCCCAGAAAATCTCGGGAAATGCGCAGACGGTTGTCATACGCATCGCTGATCGCTGTCAGCACACCGTCGCGGAAGTGGTAGAAACGTGATGCCTGGGCCAGTAACAGTTCATCAGGCAGCGAACCCAGATAGATCGCCGCTTCGGCCAGGCTGTTGGTGATCGCAGGTCGAGAGGCCGTAGGCAAGGGCAGGGTGGTGGAGCGGTTTTCATGATCGGTCCAAATAACCGAATCACCCTCAACCACCAGCCGATGCGCCAGCGAGTGGCTCCAGCCAAACCCCAACCCACCATCCAGTGCCACCGCACTGGTGCGGTACAGCCGGGTCCACTCGAACGACAAAACCCCGTCCAGCGTCCCATCGGTCAGCGTCAGCAACTCCTCGCCAGTGACCATCGACACCGGGCAGCCATTGGTGGCTGTCTTGTCCGCAGGCGCCGCCGCATCCCCATTGGGATTTCGAGCAGAAACCGGCACATCATCCACAGGCTCTTTCTGCTTCAGCACCGCGTTTTGCCGCGCCTTCCAGCGCATCTGCATCGTTCCTTGCTTGAGCCCGTCGACCACCCCGCGAACCGCCACCGCCTTGTAGCGATCCACCGCCTGCATGAATTTGGTCAGAATCGCCAACAGGCCCTTAACAAAACCCACCGCCGCCTCAAGAATCCGCGCTCCATACTTGACCAACCGCAAGCTCAAATACGCCACACCCGCCGCAGGCAAGGCGATGGTCAACACGGCGCCAATCACCAGGTCAATCAGCAGCGACACCACAAACCCTGCTGCTACCTCGGCCATTTCACTGGGCGGTAATGCGTCCAGCCAGAGCATCGCCGTGCGTACCATCAGGTACAGTGCCGCCTCGTCACTGGCCAGCAACATCGCCTGCTCCATGACCTTTGGCGTATCGGTGGCGATTTGTGCCAACCTGGCGGCCTGGTCACCCAACTGCTCGGCGAATTTCAGCGGGTCCTCAAGAATCGCCTGCACCAGCTTGATGCTGTCCCACACGTCGCGAATCGCCGCCCAACTGCCCGCCAATAAGCCACTGCCAATCGCACTGGCGGTCGAGCGCTCCCAATGCGGTTTAAAGCCAGACCACTGCTCCCGAAGCCACTGCTCCAGATCCCTGGTCAACCCGGCGTAAGAGGCAAATAACGCGTCAACCTGTTCCTCGGACACGCCACCCTGCACCCGCACCTGATAGCGCCCGCCCGCCGCACAGTGGTACGAGCCCTTACCCTGTTCATCCAGCATGACCACCGTGGAACTGCCGTCATCCAGCCCGATGACTTCCACCGGGATATTGCCGATCGGCACGTCATACACGGACTCGAACGTGCTCTCGATCTTCAACTCACCGCCCATCGCGCAGCGGGTCACAGTCGAAAAGTCAGTGTCGGAAAGGCTCACCGACCGTTGCGAATCCCCCACCCGCAACACCCGATCCATCCCCAGCAACGACGGCATGTCCGCAGCATGGCTCACTGAATCCAGCGCGCGCGAATACCAGGCGTTCATCTGCTGGCGATAAATCACCAGGCTCTGATGAAAGCCATCCAGCTCCATTTCGATCAGGGCAATGTGGGCAGCGTGGGTCATCCTTGACGTCTCGGCAAAGGGCAAGGCGTCGGAGCATGCCGCAGCAAAATGCGGCTGGATGAACGGTTGGAAAATTCAGAAAGAGCCCACTACGCAGGGGAAAAAACCGCGAAAAATCAGCTCGAAGTGCTACATCGAAAAGCGATAAACCTGATTGTAGAATTGCCCGCCAAATAAAAATCGCTCGCATCCTTGCCCGATTTCCCGACATGGCCGTCATGGTTAATAGAACCTCCCTTACGCAGGATTTCCCATGTCGCGCCTTGCTCGTCCCTTGCACCCACTGGCCTTGTCAGTGGCGATGGCTTTAGCCGCCGTGCCGTTGCTGTCCGTCCAGTCCTCCTATGCCGAAGAGAGCAGCAGCGCGTTGCGCCGTTTCTCGATCCCTGCCGGTGACCTGAGCCAGGCACTCAACAACCTCGCCGAGCAGGCGGGCCTGGTGCTGGCCTTCGATGCGGGCCTGACCCGGGGCAAGCGCAGCAAAGGGTTGAGCGGGCAATACGACACCGATGGGGCGCTGAACCAATTGCTCGCCGGCAGCGGCCTGCAAGCCTTGAAGATCTCCGCCGACCGTTACCGCCTCGAAGCCATCCCGGATAACGGCGGCGCCATGGAGCTGCAGGCCACCACCATCAGCGGCGCGTACCAGAGCGAAAGCCCGACCGGGCCGGTGGCCGGTTATGTGGCCACGCGCAGTTTGTCGGGGACCAAGACCGACACCGCGCTGATCGAAACCCCGCAGTCGATTTCCATCGTCACCAAAGACCAGATGCGTGCGCAGAACGCCGAGAGCCTCAACCAGATCCTGCGCTACAGCGCCGCCGTCATCCCGGAAACCCGTGGCGCCACTGCGTCGCGCCTTGACCAACTGACCATCCGCGGTTTCTCCCCGGCCACCTACCTCGATGGTCTGCGCATGCCGTCGAGCCGTGACGCCTTGCCGCAGAAAGACGCCTTTGACCTGGAACGCGTGGAAGTACTGCGCGGTCCGGCGTCGGTGCTGTACGGCCAGGGGACGCCGAGCGGAGTGATCAACATGGTCAGCAAGCGCCCGTTGGACACGCCGTTTCATGAAGTGGGCGTGGAATACGGCACCTTCAACAAGAAGCGCACTACCTTCGACTTGAGCGGCCCGCTGGATGATCAGGGTGTGTATTCCTACCGCGTGGCAGGGCTTTTCGACGATGCCGATGGGCAGGTGGAACACACCGAGACGCGCCGTCAGTCATTGTCCAGCGCCTTTACCTGGCGCCCGGACGACGCCACTTCGCTGACCCTGCTCGGGCATTTCCAGAAGGACCCCAAGGGTGCGTCCTATGGCTCGGTGCCGGCCTGGGGCTCGGTACTGCACAGCCCAACCGGGCGCAGCATCGATGTGGATTTCTACGATGGCGAAAAGAATTTCGAGAAAAGCGACCGCGAGTACTACTCCATCGGCTGGGCGTTCGAGCATCACTTCGATGACGTATGGACCGTGCGCCAGAATGCACGTTACCTGCGCAGCGAAGGCCAGTACCGCAGCCTCTATAACAACTACCTGATGGCGGATTACCGCACCATCCGCCGCTCGACCATTGCCAGCGATGTCGACCTGGATGCCTATACCCTCGACAACCAGCTGCAGGCCAAATTCGACACCGGCCCGTTGCAGCACACTTTGTTGATGGGGCTCGACTACCAGAACACCAGCACCGACACCAAGTCCGGTTCCGGCGTGTACACCGCAGGCCCGACACTGGACATTTTCAACCCGGTCTATGGCGCGGCCGTCCCGGTGCCGGCCTACACCACCGACGGCACTTCGCGCAGCGAACAGACGGGGGTGTACCTACAAGAGCAGATGAAGTGGGATAAGTGGGTGCTGCTGCTGGGCGGTCGCTATGACTGGGCCAGCACCGATAACAGCACCCAGACCATCAGCACGGGTGCCAAGAGCAAGTCGTCCCTGGACAGCAAGGCGTTTACCGGTCGTATCGGCCTGGTCTACCTCTTCGACAATGGCCTGGCGCCGTATGCCAGCTATGCGGAGTCGTTCAACCCGCAATCGGGCACCGGTTATGGCGGTTCGGTGTTCAAGCCGACCGAAGGCAAGCAGTACGAAATCGGCATCAAGTACCAGCCGCCGGGCAGCAACAGCTTTATCACCGCGGCTATCTTCGACCTGCGTCAGACCAACGTGCTCACCACCGACCCGGACCCCACCCACCTGTGCGGCACCGGGCGCTGCCAGAGCCAGGACGGTGAAGTGCAATCCCGTGGCTTCGAGCTGGAAGGCAAGGTCAGCCTCAACGATAACCTCGACATCACGGCGGCCTACGCGTATCTGGACAACCGCATCAGCAAATCCAACAACACTGTGCGCTATGCGCCCATCAGCGATATCGGCGTAGGCCCGGCCATCGCGGCCGAAGGCACCACCACCTACGGCGTGCCGCGCCACACCGCGTCGGCGTGGGCCGACTACACCTTCCATGACGGCCACCTCAAGGGCTTCGGCGCGGGTGCGGGCGCGCGTTATGTCGGGTCTTCCTGGGGCGATACGGCCAACACCCTCAAGGTGCCGGGCTACACCTTGTTCGATGCGGCCGTGCACTACGACATCCCCAATATCACCAGCCTGAAGGACAACCTGCGCCTGGCGCTCAATGCCACCAACCTGGCGAATAAAGAGTATGTCGCGTCCTGCTACTCCTATTCGTGGTGCTGGTATGGCTCGCAGCGCACTGTGCAGGCGAGTGCAACCTATCAGTGGTGATAAGGCAATTTAATGGCCCCTTTATAAACAAATCCTCGCCAGAATCGCTTTTATTTTCAGGTGGTTAGGTGAGGATGCAAATGCGCAATGTGGGAATCATGCTGATCGCCTGCTCCCTGGCCGGCGGCGCGGCTGCCGTGCAGGCACGGGAGCTGCGCGAGGGTGACAAGTACATGTGCAGTTGGGGCGCGGGCACCGCGGCCAGGGCTCAGGAGTTGAAACTGTCGGGGGTGTCGCTGTATGCGGCACGACAGAAGATCCAGAGCATGAAGTTCAACAAATCCTGGATGCGCATGATGGCCATGGGCATCACCGAACAGACCTACGACAGCCGTTCGCGGCTCAAGCCCGAGGCTATTCGCCAGGGTTTCTATCAGGATTGCGTGCGCTACAAGGTCGCGCGCAAATGATCGGCCCCATTGCGCACCGCTGCGGGTTTACTGATGAAGCGTACTTTTCCCGTTGCTTCCGCAAGGCCCATGGCCTGGCCCCAGGGCAATTCCGGCGCCAGCAGCATGGCGAGTCCTCTTAGGCGGCGGTTTACAAATCCACGACAATCGCTGTGTTTCAATGTGCATACAATTGCGTCCTTCATTGGGGAGGCCAGTATGCAAACGCTTATCCGCGCGGCGACGCAGGACGATGTCGACACGCTCTTCACCCTTCGCACCTCGGTGGTGCAAAACCATCTGAGTGTCGAGCAGATGGCCGAGTTGGGCATCACCCCAGAGGTGCTGGCCGACCGCATCCGCGAAGCCCCCTGCGTATGGATCGCCGAAGTGGATGGCCGGCCCGTAGCCTTCAGCATGGTCGACCTGGCGACCGGCGAGGTGTTCGCGATGTTCGTCTTGCCGTCCCACGAGAACCTGGGGCTGGGTCGTCAGTTGATGGCGGTGGCCGAAGCCGCGCTGTTTGAACACCATGACAGGTTGTTTCTGATCACCGATGGGCGCGACGAAATCCGGGCCAACGGGTTTTACCAACGCCTGGGTTGGACCGTAACGGCGCAGGTCGAGGACGGCGACGTGCGTTATGAGAAGAGCAGGGCGCAGTGAGCCATGAGTCCATCCGAGCCGCCGTCCAACAACTTTCGCTACTTCGTGATCGGAGTGCTTTGCGCGGCGCTGTTGCTGGGGGTCTATTTTGTGCAGCTCAATGCCCAGGTCGACCGCGAGCGGGATGCGACCAATGAGCGCTTGGCACTGTGCCGACAGGTGGAAAGTGTGGCGCGCTCGGTGTTGCCCAATAGCCTCGATACACAAGATGCCTGCGAACAGTTGAGCGAGCGTATATCGAAAAGTGTGGCGTCGCCTTAACTCAATAACCCTTTTTTTACAGTGGAAATAGCACCAGTAGTTGCACCAAAAAGTGGCGCTTATAGGGTTGGCTACCTTAAAAAACGTGTGGTTATTGAATGACTTACAGCGCTTTTAATCCGACGAAAGGATTAAAATAATCTTGTTACAGCTTTTTACAATCGTTACTATAGCCGGGCGTTCACCTCCCACGGTTTATGCATTTTTAAATCCCAAGTTTCCATCAGCTACTTGGGATTTTTTTTGCCTGGAATTTGACCTTCGCGTCAAACTTCACCGTCGGCGAACTCCGCACGCATCCGTCCATTGCGTTTGGCCTGGTACAGCAACTTGTCGACCTCTTCGACGAACCCCAGCATCGGCGTCTCAGGTTTGACGATACGTGTACCCACGCCCAGGCTCAGGGTCAGCAGGTTCGATACCGCCGAATAACCATGCTCGATCTGTTGTTGGCGGATCAGGTGCAGACAGCGTTGCGCCACCTGCCTGGCCGATTGCGCATCGGTTTCCGGCAGCAACCATACGAACTCTTCGCCGCCGATGCGCGCAATGAAATCCCGTGGCCGATTGGCCGCCTGGGACAAGGTATGCGCCACTTGGCGCAGGCACTCATCGCCCTTGATATGGCCGTAGTGGTCGTTGTACTGCTTGAAAAAATCGATATCCAGAATGATCAACGACAGCGGCAACTGGCTGCGCTGGGCGCTGGCCCATTCCCGTTCCAGCACGGTGTCGAACATGCGGCGGTTGGCGATACCGGTCAGGCCATCCTGGTAGGAATATTCCTCGAGTTGTTTCTGCAGGCGCACCAGGTGCTCTTCGGTCTTCTTGCGCTCGCTGATATCGAACATGAAACCGATCAGCGCCTCGACCTCGCCGTCCTTGCGCACCACGTGCACCACATCGCGGATCCATACGTAGTCGCCATTCACCGTCAGCGCCCGGTAATCCGCTTCGTGGTCGACCCCGGCGCGGGACTGGGATACGCAGAAATTCACCACGTATTCACGGTCGTCCGGGTGCATGCGCTCGACCCAGTCGTCCACGCTGACCCAGCTTTGCGGGGTCCAGCCGAGCAACGTCTCGATCTGCGGGCCGATATAGCTGAAGGTCATGCTCTGCCAATCAATGCGCCAGGGGATGGCCTTGGTCGACTCCAGCAAGGTTTTGTACACATCGCTGTCGGGCTCGCTCGGAGGGTCGATGCTCATGGGGCGGCTGCTCTGGATGATGGCGAAAAGCCAAGAGCGTCTTTCGATCGGGGCGCCGAGTCAAGCCTTCGGCGGCGCAGCAGACGAGAGGTCGCCAAACGGGTTTCTGGCGCCAGCGGGCCGGCGTTTCCAGGCCGAAATGAGGCATGGCTAACACTTTTGCACGAACCGCCTCATGCCCCGTAAAACCTCGTCTACTCTGGTTCCATCACAACGACCGAGTGAGGCCCAGGGGTGGGGACTTGTCATGATTTCAATCATTGAATTCAATCGCATCATGGCTTCGGGTTTCCTGCCGCTGGCGTGCGATTGCACCTTGAACAGCGACGGCTCGTTGCGCATCACTGTCTTCGAACCGGTGTCCGGCCGGGTCGACCTGCTGCTGACCGGTGTCTCCCCCGACGGTTTGGACAGCATCCGTTCCATTTCAAACCTGATCGGTGAGTTGCGTACCGAGATCAAGGCCGGGCGTCGCGGGTTTGCTGCGGTGGGTTAGCCGTTGACGGTGTGGGTGGGGGCGTCGAGCGCGCCGTAATAGCGCCAGCAGCAATGGCGATGTTCCGGCAAGATCACGCAGCCACTGAGGCTGACGATCAGCAGTGCGGCAACCAGTATGTAAAGTCGGCGGTACATGGTGTTTCCTCTTGGGTTGTTCAGCGTTAATCCTTCAACGCGGCCACCGGCATAAATCCGTCGCGAAGCTTTCAAACATTTCATCAAGCTCTGCCACCCCCTGCGCAATACTGCTGAAAAACCTGCGACGGATTTTTCGGCACCCGCCGTTCAACCCATCAGCACCCCGCACTTTCGCGTGTTGCATGAAGGAGTTGCCATGAGACCCCTGGCCAAATTGCGCTATGCCTTGCTTGCTCCGCTGGCCCTCGCCGCGTTTGTCAGCACCCCTGTGTTTGCCCAGACCGAAATCATCATCCGCCAGGCACCGCCGCCGCAACGTGTGGAAGTGATCCCCGTGGAGCGCCCGGGTTACGCCTGGGACCGCGGCCACTGGCGCTGGGAAGGGCGCGGTTATGGCTGGGTGCCGGGCCACTGGCAGCCGGTGATGCGCAATGCGCGCTGGGAACCGGGCCATTGGGAGGCCCACGGTCCCAACTGGTATTGGCGCGAAGGGCATTGGATCCGCTGACCGAGAATTGCCCGATTGAAAGACACTGATCCGGACGTGGAACTGCTGGCGCGCATCGGTAACAACGAACCGGCGGCTGTCAACGAAATGGTGACGCGCAAACTGCCGCGTCTGCTGGCGCTCGCCGGCCGGATCCTGGGGGATGCCGACGAGGCCAAGGACGTGGCCCAGGAAAGCTTCCTGCGCATCTGGCGTCATGCCGCCAGTTGGCGCAGTGGCGAGGCGCGTTTCGATACCTGGCTGCACCGGGTGGCGCTCAACCTGTGCCACGACCGTTTGCGCCGGCGCAAGGAGCGTCCATTGGAGGAAGAAGAGGCGCTGGCGCTGGCAGACAGCGCACCGCTGCCGGATGAACAGCTGGAAGCCGCCGACCGTAGCGCTCGCATGGCCGCTGCGTTGGCGGCGTTGCCCGAGCGCCAGCGCGAGGCGATTGTGTTGCAGTACTACCAGGAGCTGTCGAACATCGACGCCGCGGCCCTGATGAATATCAGCGTCGAGGCACTGGAGAGCCTGCTGTCGCGGGCCCGACGCCAGTTGCGCAGCCAACTTGCCGATACACCCGGGCTTGCCCGCCCAGGAAGGGGAAAACCATGACACCTGAACGTTTTGCTTACCTGGCCGACGCCTATGGCGCCGACCTGCACCGCTGGCCAGGCGCCGAACAAGGCGCAGCCCAGGCATTGCTGGACAGCGGCGATGTGCTTGCGCGCGAAGCCCAGCAACAGGCGCGCTGGCTCGACGGCCAATTGGACAGTCACCAACTGGCGTACGTCGAGCCTGCATTGGCGCGGCAGATTCGCCTGTCGGCCCCGCGTGGCCATTCATTCTGGTCGCGCTATGCCCGTTGGTTGTCGCCCGCCGGCCTGGTGGGCGTGGGCGTCGCGGGCATCGTTACCGGGATGCTGGTGGCATCCCTGAGTGTGCCGCTGCCGATGCTGTCGTCCGAGGTGCTGCCCAGCGTCTTCGATCAAGGCGACGCGCAAGTGATCTTTACCGTCAATGCCGAGGACACCGAGCAATGAGCCTGAAGTCACTCAAACCCTGGCTGCTGGCCTCGATATTGCTCAACGTGTTTCTGATCGGCGGTGTCGGTGGCGGCCTCTATCACTGGATGGCCAGTGCCAAGCCCGCTGAAGCGGTGGTTAACCAGCACGGCTTGCGCCAGGCGATGATCAAGCTGCCGCCGGAACGCCGCCGGGAACTGCGCCAACTGCTGCGGCACAACCGGGCCGACAGCCAGCCGCTGATCATGGCCGGACGTGAAGCGCGCATGGGCGTGATCAAGCAATTGGAAGCGCCGAGCCTGGATCGGGATGTGCTGGTGGCGGAACTGGCCAAGGCGCGCCAGGCCGACATGGCGCTGCGTGCGTTGGTGGACACGACGTTGGCGCAGTTCGCCAGTACCTTGCCCCAGGATGAACGGCAGAAACTGGTGGAGGCGTTGTACCTGCGCGGGCAGGGCAAACCTAAAGAAAAACTCATCGAACCGACGGGGAATAAGCCACGATCCTGAGCTGTTATGCCCGCATGACAACTCTACACGGGCACTTGGGTAGCGGCGGCTCACTTTTCGGTACCACGCCCAGCCAGGTGCTCAAACTGTGATGTGGCGAGTCGGCCTGTTGTGGTAAGCGGGTTTGTTGTGGCGAGCGGGCTTGTCGTGGTGAGCGGGCTTGTTGTGGTGAGCGGGCTTGCCCCGCGTTGGGCTGCGCAGCAGCCCCAGTCAGGTCACCACGTTTTAACAGTAATACAGAAGTGTCAGGATTAGCAGGCCGTTGAAAAATTCAGTCCTATCTCCCCCAACCCGCCAAGCTTGAGATTTTTCAGCCTCTCAAGCCTGGCGTCGACCTTTATCCCGCCTCAATCAGCGGGTGTTTTGCCAATTCCAGCGCAAATATTTGCCTGTGGACGATTTCTGGGCGTACCTCGCCTAAACATGCGACCCACGCCACCAGCCCGACAAGCTCCCCAAACGGATCAAGTTGTACACCGAAAAGCCCAGCAGCAACTGGGCGCTGAGCTTTTCGCGGCCGATCAGCTTGGTCTTGCGCAGACCACCCACGGTCTTTAGCCAGCCAAATCCTTCCTCGATTCTTTTTCGTATTTTCATGCTGATGCCGTAACCCGGATGACGGGTCGTACGGCCATCGATTGCGCTCTTGATGGCCTTCCTCGAGACATGCGGCGTCACCTTCAAATCACGCACCATTTGGACAAAAAATTTCTGGTCGTAGCTTTTGTCCGCGCCCACGGTGCTGCCAGGTTTGGCCGTGCGTTCAAGCATCTTCAAGGCTGCACCCACTTCGGCGTGTCCATTGAACTCGGTGCATTCCACATCCACGATCAACCCGTTACGGTTTTCCATCAGAGTGTGGGCCATATGGGCCAGGCGACTGCCATCGGCCGGACTCTTGCGGGCCAGCCGCGCTTGGGGATCGGTAGTCGATTGGTGAGTCTTGTTGCCGCGTTTCTCACCCTTGAAATCGAGATAGTTGTTGCGAGGGCCGTCCTCTGGAGGCTCATCGCCCGGCTTCTCGCCATCGTCTTTTTTGACGAAGGACTTATGCGAAGCCCAGGCATCGATCAGTGTGCCATCCACACTGAAATGCTCATCGCTGGCGTACTGCGACCATTGGGCCAGCGACTTGATGCGCTGGAAGAACAGGCGCGCAATATCCTGGTTAAACAGGCGGTCACGGTTTTGACTGAAGGTCGAGTGATCCCACACCCGTTCGTCCATCGACAGGCCGACGAACCAGCGAAAAAGCAGATTAAAATCGATCTGCTCGACCAATTGCCGCTCGGAACGCACGGTGTAGATCACCTGCAGCAATGAAGCCCGCAGTAGCCGCTCTGGTGGAATCGAGGCGCGTCCCAGCGAGGAATACAAAACCTCGAAATCAGAGTCCATCGACACCAGGATCGCATCAACCAGCTCGCGCAGCGGGCGTAGCGGGTGATCCTTGGGGATACGCTGCTCCAGCGTCGTGTAGCTGAACAGGTCGTTTTGCTTGAGATCGGGTCCACGCATCGGCTCGGTCTTCCGCTGACATTGAGGAACATGACTGGGAGTTTGCCAGAATCTAATTCAGTCCGGCCTTTTTCAACGGCCTGTTAGGGCCGCTTCGCAGCCCAACGCGGGGCAAGCCCGCTCGCCACAGTGGAAGGTGAAGGTGAAGGTGAAGGTGAAGGTGAAGGGGGAGGCGGGCATCAGCATCGACCGCTCTGTCTCACCAGCCGCTGTTCTAACCGTGCATACAACCGCTGCCGCGTTCGTCAAATCCCTTGTCGAACGGCAGTAACAGAATGGCGTGGTTGAGCGAGGTGTGTTGGCCAGCGGCCAGAGTGCAGAACTACAGGCGACGCAGGAAGGATTTGACGATGTGGCGGGTGGCGTCGGTGGTGTCCAGCGCGTCC
The DNA here is from genome assembly GCF_055380095.1 of Pseudomonas allii. Classification (NCBI taxonomy): domain Bacteria; kingdom Pseudomonadati; phylum Pseudomonadota; class Gammaproteobacteria; order Pseudomonadales; family Pseudomonadaceae; genus Pseudomonas; species Pseudomonas allii. Next base: position 2,821,027 of record NZ_AP039450.1, read on the forward strand.
ATGGCGTCATAGGGGTGCCACTGGCAATCGATTATTTCATTGCAAGGTTTTGCATCGGCGACGTTCACCACTGACGCTTCGAACACGTGGTGCACGGTGTCGCGGGCTTTGAGCTCCTGCAGGTACAGCAAGCCGTCCACGTTCAATCCGGTTTCTTCTTCCAACTCACGTTCGGCCGCGCCGACCGGGCGTTCATTGCGTTCGACCTTGCCTCCCGGCAATGCCCATTTGGATCTGGCCTTGCGCACGAAGAGGATATGCCCCTCTTGTTCGCAAATGACCGTTGCGCGTATTTTCATCGTCTGTGCCCCCGCAGCGGGATGATTGTCATAAAAGTGTAATGCAATTGTCATGCTAAGTGCTTATGGCGCTGACGTGTGGGGATGTGGATACTGCCCGATTGATCAAAACGCACGAGGAGAGCAGATGGGCAGCGTACGCTGGGGCATGATCGGCTGTGGCAGTGTCACTGAGTTGAAGAGTGGACCGGCTTTCTACAAAGCGCCAGGTTCTGCGCTGGTGGCCGTGATGGGGCGCCGCGAAGTGGCGGTGCGTGATTATGCGGCACGCCATGGCATTGCGCGTTTCTACACCGACGCCCAGGCGCTGATCAACGACCCCGAGGTGGACGCGGTGTACATCGCCACGCCGCCGGACAGCCACCTCGAATACAGCCTGATGGTCGCAGCGGCCGGCAAGCATTGCTGTGTCGAGAAGCCCATGTCGCTCAACGCCGAGCAGAGCGCGTTGATGCAGCGCACCTTCGAACGCGCCGGGTTGCATCTGTTTGTGTCCTATTACCGCCGTTCACTGCCGCGTTTCCAGCAAGTGCGCGACTGGCTGCGGGATGGACACATCGGCGAACTGCGCCACCTGACCTGGACCCTGTGCAAGCCACCGGGCGCCAATGATGCCAGCGCCGCCAACTGGCGCACCGACCCGGCCATCGCTGGCGGTGGTTACTTTGCCGACCTGGCCAGCCATGGTTTTGACCTGTTCCAGTACCTGGCCGGGGATATCGTTGAGGTCACAGGCTTTACCGCGCGACAAGCCGGGCGTTATGCGGCCGAAGATGCAGTGACGGCGTGCTGGACGTTCAGTTCGGGCGCACTCGGCATGGGCTGCTGGAATTTTGTCGCGGACCGTCGCGAGGACCAGGTGGAACTGATCGGCAGCCGTGGGCGCATCCGATTCTCGGTCTTCGAAGACCAGCCGCTGCACCTTGAGGGTGAAACCAGCGAAGTGCTGGAAGTGCCGTGCCACGCGCATATCCAGTGGCACCACGTGCTGGCGATGAATGCGCATATCCGTGGCGAAGCCGAGCACCCATCGCTGGGCATCGACGCGTTGAAGACCGACCGGATCCTGGACAAGGTGCTACAACGTAACCCCCATCGTCCCGGGTAGGCGGCATAGGGTGGTCTTTTTTCCAAGGAACAGACAGATGAAATACTGGATGGCGGTATGGCTGGTACTGGCTACAAGTGCGATGGCGGCGCCGCGCAGCCAAGGCACACCGGGGGAGTTTGATTTTTATGTGCTGTCGTTGTCATGGTCGCCGACCTTTTGCCTGACCCACCCGGACAACGAGCAATGTTCCGGCAAGGGTTACGGTTTTGTGTTGCATGGCCTGTGGCCGCAGTACGCGCGTGGTGGCTGGCCGGCATCCTGTGCGCCGCAGTCGCCGTTGAGTCGTGAAGAAATCGAGAAGGGCGCGACACTGTTCCCGACCCGCTCATTGCTCAAGCACGAATGGTCCAAGCATGGCACCTGCAGTGGCCTGGAACCCTTGGCCTACCTGGAAAAAACCGACCAGGCGCTGGGGGTGGTGACCATTCCGCAACCACTGCAGCCGTTCAATACGCCGCCGTCGTTGCAGGCCAGTGACATCGAGGCGTTGTTCCGTGAAAGCAACCCGCGCATGGGCAATCATGGGCTGGCAGTCATCTGCAAAGGCAAAGTGCTGTCCGAGGTGCGGGTATGCCTGACCAAGGACCTGGCTTTTGCCGGTTGCCCGCGCAGCGTGAAAACCCAGTGCCGCGATGGCGACATCCGGATTCCCGCGCAGCGGTGATCGGCCGCTGGCGGGCATCGGGTTGATCAGTTGTTGAGGTAAACCGGACTGTCAGTGGACAACGAGGCCTTCACGGCCAGGGTCATGTCGGTGATCAGCACTTCTTCGCGGTCTTCGCTCAGGGCCTTGAGGGTTAGGGCGACCACGTCCTGGGGCGTGCTCTTCGGCGCCTGCACCTCGGCAACCATGTCGGTGTCGATGTAGGCGGGATGCACGCCGATCACCAGGGTCTTTTGCTCACGCAGTTCGCCGCGCAGTCCATTGGTCAGGCCCCACTGGGCAGACTTGGAGGCGCTGTAGCCGCCAGTGCCGGGCGGGCTGAGCCAGCTCAATACCGACAGCACATTGATCAGCGCGCCGCCGCCTTGCCTGGCGAGGATCGGCGCAAAGGCACGACTGACGCGCAGGGTACCGAAGGTATTCACGTCAAAGTGCTGTTGCAGGTTCTCGACGCTGTCTTCAGCCAGCAGCGAGCCGTATTTCAGGAACCCCGCGTTGTTGATCACCACGTCTACATCGCTGCACTGCTCGGCGGCGCGCTGCACGCTGGCCTGGTCGGTGATGTCCAGGGCAATCGGCGTACTGCCGGGGATATCCACGCTGCCTGGATCGCGTGCGCCGGCGTAGACCTTGGCTGCACCGCCTTCCAGCAAGGCGTTGACGAATGCTTTACCCAGGCCGCGATTGGCGCCGGTGACCAGTACCACTTTTCCACGAATATCCATGATGCGCTCCAGACAAGGAATTAGGTTTAATAATGAAACCGTTTTTATCCTGAGCCTGTTGGTCCTATAATGCAACCTTATTTTGTAAATGCCCGGAGGGCCGACGATGAAGCGCAAATGCCTGGAAGGCGACGGCTGCCCGGTGGCCCGTGCCCTGGATGTGGTGGGTGACTGGTGGACGTTGTTGATCATCCGTGACGCCTTTGCCGGAGTAACGCGTTTCGGTGATTTTCAAAAACACCTGGGCGTGGCGAAAAACATCCTCGCCACACGGCTCAAGGACATGGTCGAGCAAGGCCTGTTGCAGACCAGCGAAGTCGGTGCGCGCAGCGAATACCAGCTCACCGACAAGGGCCGTGCGCTGATGCCGGTGCTGGTGACGCTGGCGCAGTGGGGCCAGGCCTATACCGAGCCGGAGGATGTCGGCGCGCAAGTTCTGGATGCGCGCTTGCTCAAGCCCCTGCGCAAGGTCGAGATCCTCGCCGAGGATGGCCGGGTGTTGGGCATCGGCGACATCGTTACCCAAATGCCCGGGGCTTGAGGCGGTGCCTATTTGCCGTCGAGGAAGCCCAGCAGTGCCGCATTGAACAACGCCGGGTCTTGCAGGAACGCAAAGTGACTGGTGTTCGGCAGGATCAGCAGGCCGGCGCCGGGGATGGTCGCGGCCATGTACTCGGTGTGTTCGCGCTTGATCGCTTCGTCATGGTCGCCGTCGGCAATCAGGATCGGCGTCTTGATGCTTTGCAATTGTGCGTCAGTCCAGTTCGGTTGGCTGGCCCACATATGGCTGATCTGCTCGACAAACGCGTCGTACTCTTTCGGCGTCGGCGACAGCCTGGCGTACTCCTTGCCGGCGCGCTCGATGAAGGCGGCGAAGGTCGGGTTCTTCTCGACGCCGTCCTTCACCCCGGCGGTCTGGGTGTTGGCGGCGAAGGCGAACACTTTGCCGAGGCGGTCCGGGTGACGCAGGGCCAGGTCGATGCCGATGATGGCGCCGTCGCTCCAGCCGACGATATCGGCGCGGGGGATTTTCAGGTGGTCGAGTACGGCCACCACGTCATCGGCCATCAGGTCATAACCATAGGGTTTGTCATCCCGCGAGCTGCGCCCGTGGCCACGGCTGTCGATACTGATCACCGTATGCCTGGCCGCCAAGGCCTTGACCTGGTTACCCCAATAATCGGAGTTGGACAGGCCGCCGTGCAGCAGCACCACCGGCGAGCCATGGCCGGTACGGGTGTAGTAGACCTTGATGCCGTTGACGGCGGCATAGCCGCTCTTGGTACCGGCCACAGGGGCGGGCGTTGGCGGCAGGGTTTCCCAGCGCTCAGCGGCTTGGGCGGCGGAAAAACACAGCATCAGGCAGGCGGCTGCCAGCAGGCGACGTGACATGGCGGTTCCTTTTTTTGATCAGCAGGGATTGAACTCTAGCATCGGCCCCCGCAGGGCAAATACGCATTTTTGCCTATCAAAATCGCCTGTGCGAAAGAAAAAAATGCAGTTATATCAATGGAATAAAAGCGTCTAAGCGAGCGAGGGGCATTTTCTTCAATACCTCGACCGAGTGGCCCCCTTACCGTGGCCCCATCGTCATTCGCTCGAATAACAAGGAACTGCAATGAGTCTGATCATTTCCATGGCTGCCTTCGCGCTCGCCACGTCTATCACCCCCGGCCCGGTGAATGTGGTCGCACTGAGTTCGGGTGCGCGTTTCGGTTTCGTCGCCAGCCAGAAACACGTCTTGGGCGCCGCCGTGGGCTTCACGTTGCTGTTGGTGTTGATTGGCCTGGGGTTGCATGAGGTGCTGACACGTTGGCCGATACTGACCCAGTTGATCCAGTGGGGCGGGGTGGCTTTTTTGCTATACATGGCCTGGAAGCTGGCGGTGGACGATGGTCGGCTCGACGCCGATGGCAGTGCCACGGCGCCGTCGATGCTGTATGGCGCGATCATGCAGTGGCTCAACCCCAAGGCCTGGCTGGCGTGTGTGGCGGGGATGGGGTTGTTCGTGGCCGATGGCGATGCACGGCAGGTGTGGTTGTTCGCCGGGCTCTACCTGGTGATCTGCTATCTGTCGGTGGCGTGCTGGGCCTATGCCGGCACGTTTCTGCGGCGCTACCTGGGCAACCCCCAGGGCGTGCGCGTATTCAACCGTTCAATGGCCGCGTTGCTGGTGGCCAGTGTGGGTTATTTGCTGATGGCTTGAGCACGTCGCGGTATTGCCCCGGCGTTGCGGCGAAATGCTGTTTGAACGCGCGCTGGAAGTGCGCCTGGTCGGCAAATCCCGCCGCCAGCGCCACATCGGCGATCAACGCACCCTGGCGCAATTGCGCGCGAGCGAACTGGATGCGTTGGTTGACCAGGAAGGCATGGGGTGTCAGCCCGTAATACTGCTTGAAGGCGCGGATCAGGTAAGACGGCGACAGTTCGGCCGCCAGGCAGATGTCTTCCAGTTTCAACCCTTCGGTGCAGTGCGTGCGGATGTACTCGGCGGCCCGTTCCAGCTTGTGGTTGACCTCGCGCAGCGGGGTGCCGGCAGGGTTGAGGCGCTGTTGTACGTCGCTGAAGTAACTCACCAGCGCACCCTGTTTCTGCAAGTGCTCGGCCTGTTCATCGACGAGGATGCGGTACAAGTCCAGCAAACCTCGGTACAGCACGGCGTCCTGGGTATGGGGCGTATTGAACGGCCGGTAACCCTGATCGGTGCTGAAGCCCAACTGATGCTGCAACTCCGTCAACCAGGGCGTGTCGATGTACAGCATCTGATAGGACCACGGCTCATTATCGATGGGGTTGCAGGCATGCACATCGCCGGGATTCATCAACACTACCGTGCCGGCGCTGATCTGGAACGTGTCGGTTCCATAGTGGTAGTAGCTGCGCCCGCTGGTGATCGCGCCGATGGAAAAATGCTCATGGGCATGCCGGCTGTAGGTAACCTTGCGCCCATCGGCGATGGTGCGTGCCTCGATGAAGGCCAACGCGGGGTCACGCCAGAAACACGGAGCAGTGGCAGCAGTCATGGGCGGGCGCTTCCTCGCAGCAGTTGAACGGGCAGGGCAGCAGCGTCAGCTAAAACCCGCCATTGTTCAACCCCTGGCGTACCAGTGGTGCATAGCGGCGCAGGTAGTCGGCCCATGGGTCGTTACCGCTCACAGCCTCTGCCAGGGTGATCGGCAGCCGGGCTTTTTCACGTAGCGCCTCGCCGTCATGCAGCAGATACCGCTCGACGATGACACGGGTCAATGCGCGGGTGCGTGGTGAGTCGAAGGTGCGCGGGACCCGGCGTCCGAAGAGGTCCGGTGCGGGTATTGCGGCGGGCGCCAGGTTGTCGAGTTGACGGATCACCAGGTCTTTGTCCGCAGCGGTCAGCGCCACCTCGGCAGGTCGGTTTCCTTGCGCGTAGGCCGGCCAGTCGAACCGCATCCAGGCAGCGCTGTTGCCGCTCTCGGCGGCTTGCGTGACCTGCTCGTAGTCAAGGTCCGGACGTGGACGAACCAGCAGGTGCCTGGGAAAGATTTCATAGAACTTGCGGTCGCCGTAGTGCGAGACATACATCAGCACGCCGAATCGGCCGACGTCGGCAGCCCGCCGCCGGGCAATACCGAAAAACCCCACCAGGCCATACTCCAGGGCTTCACGACTGGGCAAGGTCAGGTGCGACAACCAATACCCGATGGCGGTCCCATAAGCGTCTTTCAGTTGCCCGAGCTTGCGGTCGAAGGTCTCGAAAAACAGCCGGTTGATCGGGGCCAGCACATGGAATTGCCGAGCCATTTCCCGGTATTTGACCGCTGTGTTTGTGGAGTGCCAGCGTGTCGACGTGACATCGAGGGCGCCAGCACTGTGCAAATCGACGAACGAGTACCGTGGGCCGCTGTACACACCCTCGAAACGGCCTTCTTCGGAAAATGGCGAGTTTTCCGGCAGGTACATCAATACTGGTTGATCCAACAGAGGGGTGTTGGGGTAAACCCTGCGCAGATCTTCCAGGGCGGTCTGGCGCACGGTCACCACGGGCTGCGCAAACGTCTCGAGCGCGGCGGCAAGGCTGGCTCGCTGTTGGTTGAGGCTGTCCAGCGCCGTGTTGATCGCCAGCACATCGTAATGCGGTTGAGGACCCAGTATGCCGTTGACCACGGCCCACTCCACCACTGGCGGCGCTGCTTCGCGGCTCTCTATGAAGCGCTTCCAGCTGCCCTTTGGCGGTAGTCCGGCCAGGAACATGATCTGGCTGTAGGTCAATTGGCGGGAAGACCCCGGCATGACCCTTTCCATATACATGACGTACTGACGGTACAGCACCCACGCCTGGGCGCTGAGGCAAGGCGTTGCGTCGGGTATGTCGCGTACGAGCAGGTGCGGGCTTTTTTCGCTCAGCAACAGGTGTGCGGCCAGTGCCGCAGTGGCTGCGCCGAGCCCGGTCAGGCTGTTGTCGATGCATTGGCGCACGAACGACACGCCCTCACCCCAGAAGTAGTCGGCGTGCCAGTCGATCAGGTTGATACGGGTGGGGAACGCATCGGGCTCGGGGTCAAGGCTCAGGATCAGCGCGGCCAGTATCAGCGCGGTGCGGCTGCCTTGTTCCGTACGCTCACCCGCATGGCCGCCATACCAGTGCAGGGTGTTCGACAAGGCGTCTGCCAGTTGCTGGGCCAAGGGCGTTGCGAGCAGGCGGACCATGAGGAAATCCGCCTCCGCCCGGACATCGGCTATGGACTTACCGGCGACGAAGGGCTGGCCGAGGTACTCGAACAGGGGCACGTCCTGGTGGGTCAGGAAGCGTTCGGTGATACGCACAATCTGCGCACGCTCAAGTACCGACAGTTTCCAGGCCGAGGGCTGTGAACCGGACAGTGGCTTGAGCGCTCGCCAGTAGTGCCCCTGGCGCGCCGGCAGCGGTTGGCTGACCGCCAATTGCTGCAAGGTCAGGCGTGCCTCATCCAGGGTCTCGGGGCGCTCAAGGTGGTACAGGCGCAGCGCCTGAGAAAGCGTGACCTTGAAGCGACTGCGCAGGTATCCACCGGTTTTAGCCGCGAGCTGTTTGAGGGGAGGGACCAGGGCGGCAAGCTCGATATTGCTCATCACCGGGTCGGTCAGGCTTTTCCAGGTGCCATCCAGGCCATTGGCGCCCACGCTGCCGGTGGCGCTGAGCAACACGTGGCTGTCGGGGTCGATACGTTGCTGGGTGCGGATGGCCAGGAAGTCCGGGTGATCGGTCAGCGTGTTGAGCGCCGTGTAAGCTTTTTTAACGGTGGCCTGGAGGGTGTCCGGGTCGACGTTGCTGCCGATATCGAGCGTGTCGGCATCGCTCAGGTTGCCGCCATCGATCACTGTCGATAACCCAGCGCGCAGCGCGTGGCGATCGTTGAGCAGGCCGATGTACTGCCGATAGCGGTAGAGTTCGCCGAACGAGCGGGCGCTGTTCAGTACCACCGGCACCGCGGGAGCAGGCCAGTTGCGCAGGCGCTCGCTCAGGAAGCTGACCTCTGTCCTGTTCAACGGGCGTTCGATGGCGTACGCCTGTAAAACCCCGACAATACTGATGCGCCGGTCGGGATAGAGATGACTGCCCAGTTGTTCGCCCAGCGTTCCAAGCCTGTGCCACCGCGCATCGGGCGCATTGGGCGCCAGGGTGTTCATCTCCAGTCCGCTGTCGGGGCTCAGCACGCACAACACTTGCCGCTGGTAATCGTAGTAAGTGGGCTGCGGTGCGTCGTCTGTTGTGTCCAGGTCTTGATTGTCGATGATTGCCCGCAACAGGTCGGCCGCTTCTTTGAGGTTTCTGGCCAGTCGCGAGTCGGACTGCAGATACAGTGCGGTGCTGTAGACGTCCAAAGCGTTAAAGCTGCTCTGGTCTTTGACCAACTGTTGCAGGGCGTCAGCCACCTGCTGAAAGTCACGCGCCTGCTGGCCCAGTTCGGCGTAGATCATCGACTTGCTGCGCCCGTTGTCATCAAACCCGGGAAAACCCTGCAAGGCCTCGAGTTCTTCGACAATGGTCTGCGCCTGGAGGCGGTTGGCGGGCATTGGCAAGCCATGGAACGCCAGGGTCAGGTTCAAGGGAAAGCTGCGCACGCCGGCGGGAGGTACAGGTGCGATATACGGCATGCCCAGCTCGGTCGGGTCCAGGAGTTGGCTGATGTAGATGATCGGGTTGGCCAGTGTCCACCAGGCGGACGAGTCGGCCAGGCAATAGACCCTGGGTTGCCCGTGAGCCGTCACGCTTAGCCGGCTGTTATGCACTCGCAGCGTGGCGAGATCAAACCCTTGGGCGTTGGCCCAGTCGATGAAGTCTTTCTGGTTGATGGCTTTGCAAAAGGCCTCGCACCATTGACCCAACTGTGAATGCTCGATCATTGGTAGGGGGTGCGTGGGAAGCGGCAACGCTTGGTTCGAGGAAGTGGCCAACAGGCGGGTCAGTTGCGCGATCAAGGGTGGGTCGCCCTCGTTGCGTAGGGTCTGGCGCTCGCTCAGGTAGGCGCTGGAGGGGCTGATACTGAGTGGCAGGGGGGTGTCGCTGGGCAGGCTGTCCCAGGTCAGGGCGAGGGCGTGAATGTCATCCATGAGGGCGGTTCCGGCTGATCAAACCCCGGATGATCCGCCGCGAGGAGGGGGCATCTGTAGCAGGTGTTTCCTGCAAAGCCGTGGCTTGCGTCAGCCACGGCAGCGCGCCATCGCGCTTTAACTGATCCGCCGCTATCGGGGTGCAAGCCTGCTCCCACATTTTTTACAAAGTTGTGTCAGGCGGGAACCAAGAAAGCGGCTTCGAGCAACTGGCGGGTATAGGCATGCTGCGGATCGGCAAAGATCGCCTGCGCATCCCCTTGTTCCACCACCTGCCCATGCTTGACCACCATCAACTGGTGACTCAACGCCTTTACCACCGCCAAGTCATGGCTGATGAACAGGTAGGTCAGGTTGTACTTGGCCTGCAGGCTGCGCAGCAGTTCCACCACCTGGCGTTGCACCGTGCGGTCGAGGGCCGAGGTGGGCTCGTCGAGCAGGATCAGGCGTGGCTTGAGCACCAGCGCGCGGGCGATGGCGATGCGTTGGCGCTGGCCGCCGGAGAACTCGTGGGGGTAGCGATGCCGGGATTCCGGGTCCAGGCCCACTTCCTTGAGCGCCGCGATAATCGCCGCTTCCTGTTCGGCCGGCGTGCCCATCTTGTGGATGCGCAGGCCTTCACCGACGATCTCGCTGACGCACATGCGCGGGCTCAGGCTGCCGAACGGGTCCTGGAACACCACCTGCATTTCCCGGCGCAACGGGCGCACCTGCTGCTGGCTGAGCGTGTCCAGTTGCTGGCCTTCGAAACAAATGCCGCCCTTGCTGGCGATCAACCGCAGGATCGCCAGGCCCAGGGTGGACTTGCCCGAGCCGCTTTCGCCGACAATGCCCAGGGTCTGTCCCTGGGGCAGGCTGAAGTTGATGCCGTCCACCGCCTTGACGTAGTCGACGGTGTTGCGCAAAAAGCCTTTCTTGATCGGGAACCACACTTTCAAGTCATTGACTTCCAGCAACGGCGGACCAACCTCGTTGGTCGCCGGGCCGCCGCTGGGTTCGGCCGCCAACAACTCCTGGGTATACGGGTGCTGGGGCGACTGGAACAGCGTCTCGCACTCCGCCTGCTCGACGATGCAGCCCTTTTGCATCACGCATACGCGGTGGGCAATCCGGCGCACCAGGTTGAGGTCATGGCTGATCAGCAACAGCGCCATGCCCAGGCGTGCCTGCAATTCCTTGAGCAATTCCAGGATCTTCAATTGCACCGTCACGTCGAGTGCAGTGGTCGGCTCATCGGCGATCAGCAACTCCGGCTCATTGGCCAGGGCCATGGCAATCATCACCCGCTGACGCTGACCTCCGGACAGTTCATGGGGCAGGGCCTTGAGGCGCTTGTGCGGCTCGGGAATACCCACCAGCTCCAGCAGCTCCAGGGTACGCTGGGTGGCGACCTTGCCTTGCAGCCCTTTGTGCAGGCCGAGCACTTCGTTGATCTGCTTCTCGATGTTATGCAGCGGGTTCAGGGAGGTCATCGGCTCCTGGAAGATCATCGCAATGCGGTTGCCGCGTATGTGACGGATGGTTTTTTCTTTCAGGGTCAGCAGGTCCTGCCCGGCATACTCAATGGTGCCGGAGGGATGGCGTGCCAGCGGGTAGGGCAGCAGGCGCAGGATCGAGTGGGCGGTCACCGATTTGCCCGAGCCGCTTTCACCCACCAGTGCGATGGTTTCACCGCGCTTGATATCGAAGCTGACATTGTTCACCACCCGGTGGTGGTGTTCGCCCGTGACGAACTCGACGGAGAGGTCGCGGATTTCGATCAGATTGTCCTGATTCATCTCATTTCCTCGGGTCGAAGGCATCGCGAGCGGACTCGCCGATAAACACCAGCAAACTCAACATGATCGCCAGCACGGCAAAGGCACTCATGCCCAGCCACGGCGCCTGCAGGTTGGATTTGCCCTGGGCCACCAGTTCACCCAGCGACGGCGAACCGGCGGGCAAACCGAAGCCGAGGAAGTCCAGGGCGGTCAGCGTACCGATAGCGCCGGTGAGGATGAACGGCATGAAGGTCATGGTCGACACCATCGCATTGGGCAAAATGTGCCGGAACATGATCGCGCCGTTCTGCATGCCCAAGGCCCTGGCGGCGCGCACATACTCCAGGTTGCGCCCGCGCAGGAACTCGGCGCGCACCACGTCCACCAGGCTCATCCACGAGAACAGCAGCATGATCCCCAGTAGCCACCAGAAGTTGGGCTGCACGAAACTGGCGAGGATGATCAGCAGGTACAGCACCGGCAACCCGGACCAGATCTCCAGGAAGCGTTGCCCGGCCAGGTCGACCCAGCCACCGTAGAAGCCCTGCAACGCCCCGGCGATCACGCCGATGATCGAGCTGAGCACGGTGAGGGTCAGCGCAAACAGCACCGACACGCGGAAGCCGTAGATGACCCGCGCCAGCACGTCGCGGCCCTGGTCATCGGTGCCCAGCAGGTTGACACTGGAAGGCGGTGCGGGGGCCGGCACCTTGAGGTCGTAGTTGATGCTCTGGTAGCTGAACGGGATAGGCGCCCACAAGGTCCAGGCGTCCTTGGCCTTGAGCAGCTCCTGGATATACGGGCTCTTGTAGTTGGCCTCCAGCGGGAATTCGCCGCCGAAAGTGGTCTCCGGGTAGCGCTTGAGCGCCGGGAAGTACCAGCCGCCGTCGTAGTGCACGGCCAGCGGTTTGTCGTTGGCGATCAGCTCGGCGCCCAGGCTCAGCGCGAACAGGATCAGGAACAGCCACAGCGACCACCAGCCACGCTTGTTGGCCTTGAAGCGTTCGAACCGGCGGCGATTGAGGGGGGACAGGTTCATCTCAATGCTCCCGGCTGGCAAAGTCGATGCGCGGATCGACCAGGGTGTAGGTGAGGTCGCCGATCAGTTTCACGATCAGCCCCAGCAGGGTGAAGATGAACAGCGTGCCGAACACTAGCGGGTAGTCGCGGTTGATCGCCGCTTCAAAGCTCATCAGGCCCAGGCCGTCGAGGGAGAAGATCACCTCCACCAGCAACGAACCGGTGAAGAAGATCCCGATGAAGGCCGAGGGGAAACCAGCGATCACCAGCAGCATCGCGTTGCGGAACACGTGGCCGTAGAGCACGCGGTGGTTGGTCAGGCCCTTGGCCTTGGCGGTGATCACATACTGCTTGTTGATCTCGTCAAGGAAGCTGTTCTTGGTCAGCAGGGTCATAGTGGCGAAGTTGCCGATCACCAAGGCCGTGATAGGCAGCGCGAGGTGCCAGAAGTAATCGAGGATCTTGCCGCCCCAGCTCAGCTCATCGAAGTTGTTGGAGGTGAGCCCACGCAAGGGGAACCAGTCCAGGTAACTGCCGCCGGCAAACACCACGATCAGCAGGATCGCAAACAGGAACGCCGGGATCGCGTAGCCGACGATGATCGCCGAGCTGGTCCACACGTCGAAATGGCTGCCATGCCGTGTGGCCTTGGCAATCCCCAGGGGGATCGACACCAGGTACATGATCAGCGTGCTCCATAACCCGAGGGAGATGGACACCGGCATCTTTTCCTTGATCAGGTCGATGACCTTGGCGTCGCGGAAGAAGCTGTCGCCAAAATCCAGCTGGGCGTAGTTCTTGACCATGATCCACAGGCGTTCCGGCGCCGACTTGTCGAAGCCGTACATTTTCTCGATTTCCTTGATCAGCGCCGGGTCCAGGCCCTGGGCGCCGCGGTAGCTGCTGGAACCGGCCACCGACACTTCGGCACCGCCGCCAGCAATGCGGCTGGTGGCGCCTTCAAAACCCTCCAGTTTGGCGATCATCTGCTCCACCGGGCCACCGGGGGCGGCCTGGATGATGACGAAGTTGATCAGCAGGATCCCGAACAGCGTGGGGATGATCAGCAACAGGCGGCGAAAGATATAGGCCAGCATTTAATCGCCTCCGCTCGCCGGATCGGCGCTGGTGTTGGTCTCTGGGATGACGGCCGGTTTCACGTCGGGCTTGGCCCACCAGGTGGCGGTGCCAACGTCGTAGCGCGGTGGGACTTTCGGGTGGCCCAGGTGATCCCAGTACGCCACGCGGAAGGTCTTGATGTGCCAGTTGGGGATCACGTAGTAGCCGAACTGCAACACGCGGTCCAGGGCCTTGGCATGGGCCACCAGGCTTTTGCGCGAATCGGCGTCGATCAGCTCTTCCACCAGTTGGTCGATGGCCGGATCCTTGAGGCCCATGTAGTTGCGGCTGCCGGGCTTGTCGGCGCTGGAAGACTTCCAGAATTCCCGTTGTTCGTTACCCGGTGACGTGGACTGCGGGAAGCTGCCTACCAGCATGTCGAAGTCCCGCGAGCGGATACGGTTGATGAACTGCGACACGTCGACCCGGCGGATCACCAGGTTGATGCCCAGGTCGGCCAGGTTGCGCTTGAACGGCAGCAGGATGCGTTCGAATTCGGTCTGGGCCAGCAGGAATTCGATGGTCACCGGTTTGCCGGTGGTGTCGACCATCTTGTCATCGACGATACGCCAGCCGGCTTCCTGCAGCAGTTGGTAGGCCTCGCGCTGCTGGGCGCGGATCATGCCGCTGCCGTCGGTCCTGGAGGGTTCGAAGGCCTGGGTGAAGACTTCGGGCGGGATCTTGTCGCGCAGGGGTTCGAGAATCGCCAGTTCATCCGGGCCGGGCAGGCCGGTGGCGGCCATTTCCGAGTTTTCGAAATAACTGCGCGTACGAGTATAAGCACCGTTGAACAGCTGTTTGTTGCTCCATTCGAAATCCAGCAACAGGCTGATGGCCTTGCGCACGCGCACATCCTGGAACATCGGCTTGCGCATATTGAACACAAAGCCCTGCATCCCGGTGGGGTTGCCGTTGGGGATTTCTTCCTTGATCAGCCGGCCCTGGGCAACGGCGGGAATGTTGTAGGCATTGGCCCAGTTCTTCGCGCTGAACTCCAGCCAGTAGTCGAACTGCCCGGCCTTCAAGGCTTCCAGGGACACGGTGCTGTCGCGGTAGTAATCGGTGATGCGGTTGTCGAAGTTGTAGAAACCCTTAGTGATGGGCAGGTCCTTGGCCCAGTAATCCTTGACCCGCTCGTAGCGGATCATGCGCCCGGCCTTGACCTCGGCGACCTTGTACGGCCCGCTGCCCAGCGGTATTTCCAGATTGCCCTTGGCAAAGTCGCGGGTGGCCCACCAGTGCTTGGGCAATACCGGCAGTTGCCCCAGGATCAGCGGCAATTCACGGTTATTGGTGCGCTTGAACTTGAACAGTACTTTCAGCGGGTCTTCGGCGATCACTTCGTCGACGTCGGCGTAATAGGTGCGGTAGATCGGCGAGCCTTCCTTGATCAGTTCCTGGAAGGTAAACACCACGTCCTCGGCGCGGATCGGGTGGCCGTCATGGAAGCGCGCTTCCGGGCGCAGGTAGAAGCGCACCCAGCTGTTGTCCGGGGCTTTTTCGATCTTGCCGGCGACCAGGCCGTATTCGGTGATGGGCTCGTCCAGGCTTTGCATGGCCAGGGTGTCGTAGATCAGGCCCAGATTGTCGGCCGGTACACCCTTGCTGATATAGGGGTTGAGGCTGTCGAAGCCGCCCATGGCCGACTCGCGGAACGTGCCGCCCTTGGGCGCGTCCGGGTTGACGTAGTCGAAGTGCTTGAAGTCGGCGGGGTATTTCGGCGGTTCGTTGTACAGCGTCAACGCATGTTGCGGGGCGGCGTGGGCCGCAGTGCACAGCAGCAGGCTGCCGAGCAGGACTGTACGCAAAGATATCATTGGGCTTTCTCCGAAGCTTTCAGCCACCACGCGCTCAGGCCCAGGCTGTAGGGCGGCGTGGTGACAAAGGCGAACCGGTTGCGGTACGCCAGGCGATGATAGTTGAGGTACCAGTTGGGAATACTGTAGTGCTGCCACAGCAGCACCCGGTCGAGGGCACGGCCGGCGGCCAGTTGCTCTTCGCGGGTCTTGGCGGCCAGCAATTGTTCCAGCAGGTGATCGACAATCGGGTTGTTGATGCCTGCGTAGTTCTTGCTGCCCTTGATCGCGGCCTGGCTGGAGTGGAAGTACTGCCACTGCTCAAGGCCCGGACTCAAGGTCTGGTTGAGGGTGATCAGGATCATGTCGAAGTCGAATTGGTCCAGGCGCTGCTTGTACTGGGCACGGTCGACGGTGCGCAGGCGCGCGTCGATGCCGATGCTGATCAGGTTCTCGACATAGGGCTGCAGGATGCGCTCCAGGTTCGGGTTGACCAGCAGGATCTCGAAGCGCAGCGGCTGGCCATCCTTGTTGACCAGGCGCTGCCCGGATAGCTTCCAGCCGGCCTCGCCAAGCAGGGCCAGCGCGCGGCGCATGGTTTCGCGGGGGATGCCGCGCCCGTCGGTCTGGGGCAGGCTGAAGGCTTGCGTGAACAGGTTGGCCGGCAACTGCTCGCGGTACGGCGAAAGCATCAGCCATTCATGGCCGGTGGGCACGCCGGTGGCGGCGAACTCGCTGTTGGGGTAGTAGCTCAAGGTGCGCTTGTACGCGCTGCTGAACAGGGTGCGGTTGGTCCACTCGAAGTCGAACATCAGCCCCAGGGCTTCACGCACTTTGGTCTGGCTGAAGGTGGGCCGCCGGGTGTTCATGAACAGGCCCTGGCTCTGGGTCGGGATCTGGTGGGCGATCTGCGCCTTGATCACGTCACCCCGGTTCACCGCCGGGAAGTTGTAGCCGTTGGCCCAGTTCTTGGCCTGGTGCTCGATGTAGATATCGAACTCGCCGGCCTTGAAGGCTTCGAAGGCCACATCGCTGTCGCGGTAGAACTCTACCTCGACCTTGTCGTAGTTATAGAAGCCCTGGTTGACCGGCAGGTCCTTGCCCCAGTAATCCTTGACCCGTTCGAACACCAGTTGCCGCCCGGGCGTGACCTTGCTGATGCGGTAGGGGCCGCTGCCCAGGGGCGGTTCGAAGGTGGTGGCCTTGAAGTCGCGGTTTTTCCAGTAGTGCTGGGGCAATACTGGCAATTCGCCCAGGCGCAGGATCAGCAAGGGGTTGCCGGCGCGCTTGAACACAAAGCGGATACGGTGACGGTTGAGCACATCCACCCGCGCCACTTCCTGCAGGTTGGTGCGGTATTGCGGGTGGCCTTCTGTCAGCAGGGTGCGATAGGAGAACGCCACGTCATACGCGGTGATCGGCTTGCCATCGTGGAAGCGCGCTTCCGGGCGCAGGTTGAACACCACCCAGCTGCGGTCCTCGCTGTACTCCACCGATTGGGCGATCAACCCATAGCTGGAGGTGGGTTCATCGCCGGAGGGCGCGTACAGGCCAGTGCCGACCATCAATGGCTCATTCAGCTCATTGACGCCATATTGCAGGAAGTTCGGCGTGGAAACCGGGCTGGAACCCTTGAAGGTATAGGGGTTGAGGGTGTCGAAGGTGCCAAAGGCCATGACCCGCAATGTCCCGCCTTTCGGCGCTGCAGGGTTTACCCAATCGAAGTGGGTGAATTTGGCCGGGTACTTGAGGCTGCCGAACTGCGCATAACCGTGGCTCTCGGTAATCGTCGCGTTCGCTGCAAAGCTCAAGGCCAGACTTATTAGTAGAAGGAGGGGACGCTTCAAGTCAGAGATCCGATCCAGGCGGCTTGGGCTTTATGATCGGTACAGTAACAGCTTGTTCCGGTTGGAAAAAGGCCGTTGGATTGACGCAGAAACAATGTGGGAGGGGGCTTGCCCCCGATAGCGGTATACCTGCCGATGAATCTGTTGGCTGGTACATTGCTATCGGGGGCAAGCCCCCTCCCACATGGATCCCCCAGTGTTCTTGAACCTTAGCGTGGACCTGATACCACCAGCATCTGCCCAGGCTTCAGGGCCTGGCCGGTACGTGGGTTCCAGCGCTTGAGGTGTTGCATCTCGACATTGAAGCGCTTGGCGACGATGTACAACGAGTCGCCTTTCTTGACCTTGTATTGCACCGGCTTCTTGCTGTCGGCCTTGGCCACCAGCTTGCGCGTGTCCTGCATTACCAGGGTCTGGCCGACCTTGAGGGCCTGGCCGTTGAGCTTGTTCCAGCGCTGCAGGTCGTGCACGTCGACCTTGTTGGCCTTGGCGATCAGCGTCAGGTTGTCGCCACTGCGCACCTTGTAGCTGCGGGTACGCCCGGCTACCCGTGCGGTCTCAACCTCGTCGAACACCTGCTTTTTCGGGCGCATCGCCAGCAATTCTTCAGGCTTCATCGTCGAAAGGGTGCTGGTCAGCAGTTGCGCCTTGGAACTGGGCACCAGTAAATGTTGCGGCCCATCCAGGGTGGTGCGTTGTTTCAGCGCCGGGTTGAGCTGGAACAGTTCGTCTTCGTCGATCTCGGCCAGCGCGGCAACCCGGGACAGGTCCATGCTCTGCTTGACTTCCACTACTTCGAAGTACGGCTGGTTGGCAATCGGGTTGAGGTTGACGCCATAGGCCTCGGGTGCCAGCACCACCTGGGACAGCGCCAGGAACTTGGGCACGTAGTCCTTGGTTTCCTGGGGCAGCGGCAGGTTCCAGTAGTCGGTCGGCAGGCCGAGCTTCTCGTTGCGCTCGATGGCCCGGCTCACCGTGCCCTCGCCGGCGTTATAGGCGGCCAGGGCCAGCAGCCAGTCACCGTTGAACATGTCATGCAGGCGGGTCAGGTAGTCGAGGGCGGCGGTGGTGGAGGCGGTGATGTCGCGACGGCCATCGTAGGCGCGGGTCTGGCGCAGGTTGAAATAGCGCCCGGTGGAGGGGATGAACTGCCACAGGCCGACCGCATCGCTGCGCGAATAGGCCATCGGGTTGTAGGCACTTTCAATCACTGGCAGCAGCGCCAGCTCCAGAGGCATGTTGCGTTCTTCAAGGCGTTCGACGATGTAGTGAATGTAGAGGCTGCCGCGTTCTCCGGCGTTCTCCAGGAAGGACGGGTTGCTGGCGAACCACAGGCGCTGTTGCTCGATACGCGGGTTGACGCCTAACCCGTCCTGCAGCTGAAAGCCCCGGCGCATGCGTTCCCAAACATCCTGGGGCACATCGGGAGTCGGTTTTTCTGAAAGCCAGATGACGGGTTTCTGTTTGATTTTGGCGGTAAGGTTTGGCTTGGGTTGCACGGTGGATTGTGCGGTGAAATTGCTTGATTGGCAGCCCGCCAGCGTGGCGGACACAGCCACCGCCACAGCTTGAGCCAGGCGGGTCAATGCGTCTGAATGGTTGGATTTACGAATAGATGACGACATTGGCTGGAAGTAAGTTCCGGGCAAAAATGTCGGGCGATTCTAGAAACCCGTTGGGTTCCGGTCAACCATTCAGAAATTGCGTATCAGATTGCTTCCCTTTAGAACTTATCTTTCCAAGCCCTCAAGCTAGCAAACACCTCGGCCCCAGACCGGTTGTCACGGCCATTCCGTTCGTCCGCTTTTTGTTTAACGGATGTTTCAGAGGTACGCAAAAAGGGGTTGGTCAGCTTTTCCAGCGCAAGGTTGGAAGGCAGCGTGATCTCACCCCGGGCCCGCAGTTGGCGTACGTTTTCCACTCGTTCGGCTATATCTGTGTTATCCGGTTCCACAGCCTGGGCGAACTTGAGGTTGCTTTGTGTGTATTCGTGGGTGCAGTACACCAGGGTATCGGCAGGCAGGGCGGCCAGGCGCTCGAGCGAGGTGTGCATCTGTTCCGGCGTGCCTTCGAACAGGCGCCCGCAACCGGCGGCGAAAAGGGTATCGCCACACAACAGCACGCCTGGGTGATAAAAGGCGATATGGCCCAGGGTGTGGCCGGGCACGCTATAAATGTCGAAGTCCCAGCCGAGTACCGTGATGCGGTCGTTATCGTGCAACGCCACGTCCCGCGCCGGGATCTTCTCGTTGGCCGGGCCGTAGACCTTGGCGTCGGTCTCACGCTTGAGTTGTTCGACACCGCCGACATGATCGTGGTGATGGTGGGTGATCAGGATGTCGCTGAGGCTCCAGCCAGGGTTCTGCTCGAGCCAGGCCAGCACCGGCGCGGCATCGCCGGGGTCGACGACGGCGCAGCGTTGGGTGCGAGGGTCTTGTAACAACCAGATGTAGTTATCGGTGAAGGCGGGCAGGGCACTGATCTGTATCATTCTTCGATTCGCCAAGCTGAACACATTGGTGCATCTTAGAACGTCTAGGCGAGTTGGAGAATGCAATGACTGATAAAGCGTTCGCCCAGGCCGATCCTGAGTGGCTGGCCCTGATCGGCGCAGCCCGCGAGTGGCTGTCCGGCCCCATCGGGCAATTTCTGCTGGACGAAGAACGGCGCATGCTCGAAGACGAGCTGGGCCGGTTCTTTGGTGGCTATCTGGTGCACTACGGCCCCTCGGCCGAAACGCCGCCGTGCGCGCCCCAGGTGCAACGTAATGTTCGCCTGGGGGCACCGTTGCCTGGCGTGGAGATTGTGTGCGAGGAACAGGCCTGGCCGTTGAGCGAACATGCTGCCGATGTGGTGGTGTTGCAGCACGGGCTGGATTTCTGCCTGTCGCCCCATGGCTTGCTGCGCGAGGCGGCGAGCAGCGTACGGCCCGGTGGCCATTTGCTGATCGTGGGGATCAACCCCTGGAGCAGTTGGGGCCTGCGCCATGTGTTCGCCCATGACGGCCTGCGCCAGGCGCGCTGCATCTCGCCGCAACGGGTGGGCGACTGGCTGAACCTGCTGGGCTTCGCGCTGGAGAAACGCCGCTTCGGGTGCTATCGTCCGCCGCTTGCGTCGACCAAGTGGCAGGGCCGCCTGGCCGGCTGGGAGCGCCGGGCTGGCGCCTGGCAATTGTCCGGTGGCGGCTTTTATCTGCTGGTGGCGCGCAAGATCGTGGTCGGGCTGCGCCCCGTGCAACAGGTGCGGCGTGAGCCGATGGGCAAGTTGGTGCCGATGCCGATGGCCAAGGTCAACCGCAAGCAAAGCGATGCGTAATCCTCTTTTTGAATTGATACCGAGCAACCGATGACCGATAGCGTAGAACTCTTCACCGATGGCGCCTGCAAGGGCAACCCGGGCCCCGGCGGCTGGGGCGCGTTGCTGGTGTGCAAAGGCGTGGAGAAGGAGTTGTGGGGCGGTGAGGCCAACACCACCAACAACCGCATGGAGCTGATGGGCGCCATTCGTGGCCTGGAAGAACTCAAGCGCCGCTGCAATGTGCTGCTGGTGACCGACTCGCAATACGTGATGAAGGGCATCAACGAGTGGATGGTCAACTGGAAGAAGCGCGGGTGGAAAACCGCCGCCAAGGAACCGGTGAAAAATGCCGACCTGTGGCAATTGCTCGATGAGCAATGCAATCGCCATGACATCACCTGGAAATGGGTACGCGGCCACATCGGCCACCCCGGCAACGAACGTGCCGACCAGTTGGCCAACCGTGGCGTGGACGAAGTGCGGGGCTACAAGCAGAGCTGATGCTGACTCACGTGTTAACATTGCGCCCTTTGACTCACACCACACCGTTGAGAGCTGAACCCTGATGGCCATCCGATCTGTTGTACTCGATACCGAAACCACCGGCATGCCGGTGACCGACGGCCACCGGATCATTGAAATCGGCTGTGTCGAATTGATGGGGCGTCGCCTGACGGGTCGTCACTTCCACGTCTACCTGCAACCGGATCGTGACAGTGACGAAGGCGCGATCGGCGTCCACGGTATCACTGACGAATTCCTCAAGGGCAAGCCGCGTTTTGCCGAAGTCGCCGATGAGTTCTTCGAATTCATCAACGGCGCACAGTTGATCATCCATAACGCAGCGTTTGACGTTGGTTTCATCAATAACGAGTTTGCCCTGATGGGGCAGACCGATCGCGCGGACATTTCCCGGCACTGCTCGATCCTCGATACCTTGATGATGGCCCGTGAGCGCCACCCGGGTCAGCGCAACAGCCTCGACGCCTTGTGCAAACGCTACGGCGTCGACAACTCCGGTCGTGAACTCCACGGCGCCTTGCTCGACTCCGAGATTCTCGCCGACGTCTACCTGACCATGACCGGCGGGCAGACCAGCCTGTCCCTGGCGGGCAACGCCTCCGATGGCAGCGGCTCGGCGGAAGGCTCGGGCAACCGTCCTTCGGAAATCCGCCGTTTGCCGGCTGATCGCAAGCCCACCACCATCATCCGTGCGAGTGAGCAGGATATGGCTGAACATGCGGCGCGACTGGAGGCGATCGCCAAGTCGGCGGGCGCGCCGGCGTTGTGGACCCAACTGACCCAACAATAACCCCTGGCTGGACTCGATTAAAAATGTGGGAGGGGGCCTGCCCCCGATAGCGGCAGGTCAGTGGAAACCTGTGTTGACTGATGTACCGTTATCGGGAGCAAGCCCCCTCCCACAATTGATTTCAATTGCCTGTCAATCTTCATTCGCGTCATGGCCCCCCAGCTTCTACCCTTGAGTGCATAGCCCTCAGGACGACAAGCACCCATGTACAAAGACCTGAAGTTCCCCATCCTGATCGTGCACCGCGACATCAAGGCCGACACCGTTGCCGGTGACCGGGTCCGAGGCATCGCCCGGGAGTTGGAACAAGAGGGCTTCAGTATTTTCTCTGCAGTGGACTACGCCGAAGGACGACTGGTGGCATCTACCCATCATGGCCTGGCGTGCATGTTGATCGCCGCCGAAGGCGCAGGCGAAAACACCCACCTGCTGCAGAATATGGTCGAGCTGATCCGCCTGGCACGGCTGCGGGCGCCCAACCTGCCGATCTTTGCGTTGGGTGAGCAAGTCACCCTGGAAAACGCGCCTGCCGACGCCATGAGCGAACTCAACCAGTTGCGCGGCATCTTGTATCTGTTCGAAGACACCGTGCCGTTTCTCGCCCGGCAAGTCGCTCGCGCGGCGCGCACGTACCTGGATGGCCTGTTGCCGCCGTTCTTCAAGGCGTTGGTGCAGCACACGGCTGATTCGAACTATTCCTGGCACACACCGGGCCATGGCGGCGGTGTGGCCTATCGCAAAAGCCCGGTGGGGCAAGCGTTCCACCAGTTCTTCGGGGAGAACACACTACGCTCGGATCTATCGGTCTCGGTGCCCGAGCTGGGTTCGCTGCTGGATCACACCGGGCCGCTGGCCGAAGCCGAAGCCCGTGCTGCGCGCAACTTTGGCGCCGACCATACCTTCTTCGTGATCAATGGCACCTCCACCGCCAACAAGATCGTCTGGCATTCCATGGTCGGACGTGATGACTTGGTGCTGGTGGACCGCAACTGCCACAAGTCGGTGCTGCACTCGATCATCATGACCGGCGCCATCCCGCTGTACCTGTGCCCGGAACGCAACGAACTGGGGATCATCGGTCCGATTCCCCTGAGCGAGTTCAGCCCCGAGTCGATCCGCGCCAAGATCGACGCCAGTCCCTTGACCCGTGGTCGCCCGCCGAAAGTGAAGATGGCGGTGGTCACCAATTCCACCTACGACGGCCTGTGCTACAACGCCGAGCTGATCAAACAGCAATTGGGTAACAGCGTCGAGGTGCTGCATTTTGACGAGGCCTGGTACGCCTACGCGGCGTTTCATGAGTTCTTCGCCGGGCGCTACGGCATGGGCACCTCGCGCACGGCGGACAGCCCGCTGGTGTTTACCACTCACTCCACCCACAAACTGCTGGCAGCTTTCAGCCAGGCTTCGATGATCCATGTGCAGGACGGCGGCGCCCGCCAACTCGACCGTGACCGTTTCAATGAAGCGTTCATGATGCATATCTCCACGTCGCCGCAATACAGCATCATTGCCTCCCTGGACGTGGCTTCGGCGATGATGGAAGGCCCGGCCGGGCGCTCGCTGTTGCAAGAGATGTTTGACGAGGCGCTGAGCTTCCGCCGCGCCCTGGCCAACCTGCGCCAGCATATCGCCGCCGAGGACTGGTGGTTTTCCATCTGGCAGCCACCGTCGGTGGCGGGGATCGACAAGGTCGCCACCGCCGATTGGTTATTGCATCCCCAGGATGACTGGCATGGCTTCGGTGATGTAGCCGAGGACTATGTGCTGCTGGACCCGATCAAGGTGACCCTGGTAATGCCCGGTCTCAATGCCGGCGGTGCCTTGAGCGATTGCGGGATCCCGGCGGCGGTGGTCAGCAAGTTCCTCTGGGAGCGCGGCCTGGTAGTGGAAAAGACCGGGCTGTATTCTTTCCTCGTGCTGTTCTCCATGGGCATTACCAAAGGTAAATGGAGTACCTTGCTCACCGAATTGCTGGAATTCAAGCGCAGCTACGACGCCAATATCAGCCTGGCCAGTTGTTTGCCATCGGTGTTTGCCCAAGGACCGACGCGCTACCAAAGCATGGGCTTGCGCGACCTGTGTGACCAATTGCACAGCTGTTATCGCCGCAACGCCACGGCCAAACATCTGAAGCGCATGTACACCGTGTTGCCGGAAATCGCGATGAAGCCCGCCGACGCCTACGACCAATTGGTGAGGGGCGAAGTGGAGGCGGTTTCCATTGACGCCTTGCCAGGACGCATCGCAGCCGTGATGCTGGTGCCTTATCCGCCGGGCATTCCGTTGATCATGCCGGGCGAGCGCTTTACCGAGTCGACGCGCTCGATCATCGACTACCTGGCGTTTGCCCGGACGTTCGATAGCAGTTTCCCCGGTTTTGTCGCCGATGTTCATGGGTTGCAACACGAAGATGACGGCAGTGGTCGTTGTTACACCGTCGATTGCATCAAGGGTTGAGGATGGTTATGCAAGCTGTAATGAACCCGAAGTATCCGGGGCTCAGCGTACGGGTCGCCGACGAGGGCTTTGATGCCTACGTGTGGGGCAATGACTTCAGCTTTGAGGTCAGCGCCTACGGTGAGCCGCAGATGGGCAAGCGGGTCGACCAGTGGCCCGTGGAGCGTATCCTGCCGTACCGCAAGTGCTACGGCATTGACCCTGAGGAGTTCGCCAGTTTCCGTGACGCGCCCGACAGTGCGATCTTCATGGCCTACCTGGACGACCGGGCGGTGGGGCACATCGTGGTCAGCACCAACTGGAACGGCTTTGCCCATGTCGACGAGTTGGCGGTGGCTTTGCCTGCGCGACGCCACGGAGTAGCCAAGGCGTTGCTGGATGTGGCGCAGTTCTGGAGCCGCAAGAAAAACCTGCCCGGCATGATGCTCGAAACCCAGAACAACAACCTCGGTGCCTGCCGCTTGTACGAGCGTTGCGGCTATGTGATGGGCGGCATCGACCATCTGCGCTATCGCGGTATCGACCCGCAGACCCGCGAAGTGGCGATATTCTGGTATCGGTTGTTCAAGAGCGAAGCCGACAACGCTTAACCTGCCAGCAAACCCTCGGCCTTCTGCGTCACGATCTCCAGCAGCGCATTCAGCGCCGGGGAGGACGGGCCATCCTTGAGCGTCAGCGCATACAGGCTGACCATGATCGGCGGCGACACCGGGCACGCATCCAGCCCGGCGTCGCGGGCGCCGAACGCGGTGAACGGGTCGACCACCGCCAGGCCTTCGCCTGCTTCCACCATGCTGCGCATCATCTGGTAGGTCTGCACCCGCGTCTGCACCACCGGCAGCGGGCGCAAGGCTTGCAGCTTGGCGTCCAGCAGGCGGCTGAGCGGGTCCTGGCCCTCCAGGCCGATCATCGACTGCCCGGCGAGGTCCTGCAGCGCAATGTACTTCTGCTTGGGTTTCAGCCAGCCATGGGGCGCCAGCAGTTGCAGCTTGCCCTGGGCGAGTGCGGTGCAGTGGATCTGCGGGTGTTCCGGGTCATGCAGGCTCAAGCCCACATCGGCTTCGTGCAGCAGCAGGCTTCTGACGATCTCGCGGGTGGGTTGGCTCGACAGGTTGCACGGCGTGTCCTGGAAGCGGCGGCGCAACACCGCAATGCTTTGCGGCAACAGCTGATTGGCCAGGGGCGGTGTGCAGAGCGCGCGCAGGGCAGGGGCGTGATGGTTTTTCAAGCGGCTGGCCAGGCGTTGCACCGGCTCCAGGGCCTCATACACATGGGCAATTTCCGCCTGCAGTTCCAGGGTTTCCCGGGTGGCCTGCAAACGCCCGCGCACACTGGCGAACAACATGAAGCCGAGCTGTTGCTCGGCGTCCTTGAGCGCCGCGTCCACATCGCCCACGGGAAGTTGCAACCACTCGGCGGCCGTGCCGAGGTGTCCGGTCTGCAAGATGGCCTGAATCACTTCGATATGACGTAAACGCATCGCCGGAGTCTATGTGCAGCGAGCCGGGTATTCAATAGAATGGCTGCGCTGATCATCAACGACCAAAGCCGGCTGCCGGCATTAACAACAAAAACAGGTCTGGTCTCACATGCCTCTACCCTCGATACTCCTCGGGGTAACGGTCAAGCAACTGCTGGTCCTGGTGACCGTAGGGTGCGTGGCTGCTTATCTCTTCAACAGTCAAAACGAAACCGCGCCGGAAAACCTGGCACTTGAAGCGTTTATCCGTTCCCAGGAACAGGTCATCGAACAGGTGGGGGCGGTGTTGGGTATTGAACTGGTCAGGCAGGTGGTGGCGCACCCAGGCTACAACACGGCGGGCTACCAGCGTTCGATGTTCGCGGTGGAGGGTGAGCGGGGGCGATTGGTGGTGACCGTGAAGAAGGTCGAGGGCGAGCAGGGCATTGAAGTCAGCGAGATCCGTCGCCCGTGATCACCCCAGCCCAGTCAACGCCGTCAATGGCCAGGACTGAGCAGGTGGATAAGGCGGGATCTTATGACGCGAGGGTGGTTTGCGATTCGCGCACGAGAATGGTGCCCGATTGGATCAGCTTGAATTCATCGCCTTCCAGTTTCTCTACACGGTCGCCAATGGCCAGCTTGTAGGTAATGGTAGGTGCCGAGCCAGCCAGGTCGCCTTGCGCCGGGTTGGATTCCTGGAACTCATGCACCGAATACACGCGTCCTTCTGCGTCTCTGGCATGAAACTGTCCGACTAATACTGCTGCCATCTGTTTAGAACCTCTGGAGATAAACACTCGATTTGCGGTTCTGTAGACCGTCATGGAGCTGGGTAGTTTACTTACGGAATAAAAATACTATTCGCCGATGTTTTCAGATGCTTCCTACATGATGCTGCGCAATGCAAGTGCCCGCAGGATTATCAAAAACCTTCTGGTGAACCTGTCGCGAAGACTTTATAACTACAAGCTCCTTTAGTCAGACGTCGGGAAACCCCAATGAGCAAGGTCTACACCATCGCCGTCGTGGTCGGCAGCTTGAGAAAAGACTCGATCAACCGCAAGGTCGCCCTGGCATTGGCTGAACTGGCCCCTGCCAACCTGAAGTTGAACATTGTGGAAATTGGTGATTTGCCGCTCTACAACGAAGACATTGACGGAGCATCACCGCCGGCAGCCTACAGTACTTTCCGCAAACAGGTGAGCTCATCCGACGCGGTGTTGTTCGTGACCCCGGAATACAACCGCTCCGTCCCCGCCCCGTTGAAGAATGCCATTGACGTGGGTTCACGGCCGTACGGGCAGAGCGCCTGGAGTGGCAAGCCGGGCGCGATCATCAGCGTATCGCCGGGTGCGATTGGCGGGTTCGGCGCCAACCATCATCTGCGCCAGTCCCTGGTGTTCCTCGATGTACTGTGCATGCAGCAGCCGGAGGCCTACTTGGGCGGCGCGGGCAGTGTGTTTGATGAGGCGGGCAAGGTGTCCGAAAAGACCAGACCGTTCCTGCAGGCCTTCATCGATGCCTACGGTAAATGGGTCGAAAAACAGCTCGCTTGATTGGGCAATCAGGTCCAGCAGTGGGAGCAAGCTCCCACGTTGGGCTCAGCGCAGCCAGTTGGTGCGTGCCAGTTCGATCACCTCATCGCCACGGCCGCTCATCACCGCCTTGAGCATGTACAGGCTGAACCCCTTGGCTTGTTCCAGTTTGATGGTCGGTGGCATCACCAATTCCTGAGTGGCGGTGACCACATCCACCAGCACCGGGCCGTCATGGGTCAGGGCGCGGCGCAGGGCCGGTTCCAGGTCTTCGGATTGCTCCACGCGGATGCCGAGGATACCCATGGCGTTGGACATGGCGGCAAAGTCCGGGTTTTTCAGCTCGGTGCCGGCGTCCAGGTAGCCCGCCGCCTTCATTTCCATGGCGACAAAGCCCAGGGACGAGTTATCGAACACGATGACTTTGACGGGCAGGTTTAGCTGCGCCAGCGAGATGAAGTCGCCCATCAGCATGGCGAAACCACCGTCACCCGACATCGAGATCACCTGGCGACCTGGGAACGCCGCCTGCGCGCCGATGGCCTGGGGCATGGCATTGGCCATCGAGCCATGGTTGAACGAACCGATCAGGCGGCGCTTGCCGTTCATCTTCAAATAGCGCGCAGCCCACACGGTGGGTGAGCCGACGTCAGCCGTGAAGATCGCATCGTCATCCGCCAACTCACTGAGCAGGCGTGCCACGTACTGTGGGTGAATCGGCCGATTGGCTTTCGACGGTTGAGCCAAGTCATCCAGCCCTTGGCGGGCTTTTTCATAATGCTTCAGGGACGTCTCGAGAAAACTGCGATCAGTCTTGCGCGTTAATCGCGGCAGCAGCGCACTGATGGTTTCACTGACGTCGGCGGCAATGCCCAGATCCAGCGTGGCACGGCGACCGAGCGCTTGCGGGTTGCGGTCGACCTGGATGATCTTGGCGTCAGTGGGGTAGAACTGGCGGTAGGGGAAGTCGGTGCCGAGCATGATCAGCGTGTCGCAGTCGAGCATGGCGTGGTAGCCAGAGCTGAAACCGATCAGGCCGGTCATGCCTACGTCGAACGGGTTATCCCACTCAACATGCTCCTTGCCACGCAGGGCGTGCACCACGGGAGCGCCCAGTGCGTCGGCGAGGGTGACAACTTGATCATGGGCACCGGCGCACCCGCTGCCGCACAGCAGGGTAACCTTGCGGCTGCTTTCCAGGATATCGGTAAGGCGTTGCAGGTCCTGTTCCGCCGGTAGTGTGCGCGGCGCGTGTAGGGTTGGCCACGGCTTGAGTTTGTCTTCTACTTCCAGTAGCGACACGTCCCCTGGAATGACCACCACCGCTACACCGCGATTGAGGATCGCCGAGCGCATGGCGCGGTGCAGCACCTGGGGCATCTGTTCTGGGTTGGTGACCAGTTCGATAAAGTGGCTGCACTCCTTGAACAGTTCTTGGGGATGGGTTTCCTGGAAGTAGTTCAGGCCAATCTCCGAGGACGGAATCTGTGCGGCAATCGCCAGTACCGGCACATGGTTGCGATGGCAATCGAACAGCCCGTTGATCAAATGCAGGTTGCCTGGCCCGCAACTGCCGGCGCACACCGTCAGTTCGCCAGTAGCCGCCGCTTCGGCACCGGCAGCAAAGGCCGCCACTTCCTCGTGACGCACGTGCATCCATTCGATGCTGTCCATGGTGCGCAGCGCGTCGGTGAGTCCGTTGAGGCTGTCGCCGGTCAGGCCCCAGATGCGCTTGATGCCCGCCTGTTCAAGGGTGGTCGCCAGTTGCTGGGCCAGGTTGATTTTCGCCATGAAGAACTCCAATCGTCAGTGAGGTTAAAAACTGCTGATCAATAGGGGACAGTTCGATCACGGCGAATGCTCCGCCTTTAATGTGAAGATTGCGTCATGGACGCACGGTATTGTCGGGTACGCCGGGCCAGAAACCATTGGTCACGTACCAGCGCTATGCAGGGCGCGACATTGGCCTTGGGCAAGTGGCCGCGGCTGAGGCGGCGCATCTGGTAGCGCACCACGGCGAGAACGGCCAGGGATGCCAGGGGTTTGCGCTTCCAGTCGATGGGGTTGAGTTGCGGGTTGGGGTCGCGGCCTTCGCGCCAGTGCTGGATCAGTTGCGGCTCCAGCGTCAGGGCGGTGGCGATACCGGCCATGGCGATGCCGCTGTCGAGCACTTGTTGCACGATGGGCAGGCGACGGATGCCGCCGGTGACCATTACTGGCATCTGGGCAATGGCCGCGACTTCGCTGGCGAATTCAAGAAAATACGCCTCACGGGCCAGGGTCCGGCCGTCGCGGGCTTCGCCTTGCATGGCCGGTGCTTCGTAGCTGCCGCCGGACAACTCCAGCAAGTCGATGGACAGCGGGTTGAGCATCTCGACCACGGCGCGTGCATCCGCCTCTTCAAACCCGCCGCGCTGGAAGTCTGCGGAGTTGAGTTTGACCGACACACAGAACGACGGGCTGACACGGGCGCGCACCGCACGGATCACCTCCAGCAGCAGGCGTGCGCGGTTCTCCAGTGAACCGCCCCAGCGATCCGTACGTTGGTTGCTCAACGGCGACAGGAACTGGCTGAGCAAATAGCCGTGTGCGCCGTGGATCTGCACGCCGGTGAAGCCAGCTTTTTCGGCCAGGTGGGCGCTGGTGGCGAAGCGCTGGATCACGTCCTGGATGTCGGCCTCGGTCATGGCCTTGGGCGTGGCAAACATCTTCGAGAAACCGCCCAGGTCGAGCGCCACGGCGGACGGTGCAATGGCCTGCTGGCGCAGGTTGGCGGGTGTCTGGCGTCCTGGGTGGCTGAGTTGCAACCAGAAGTGCACGTTCTTGCGCCGCGCCACGTCGGCCCATTCGCGAAAGCGCTGCAGTTGTTGCTCGTCTTCAAGGGCGACGCCGCCGGGGCCGGTCATGGCGCGGCGGTCGACCATCACGTTGCCGCTGATCAACAGGCCCGGCTCGCCATCGGCCCAGGCCGCGTAGAGCTGTTTCAACTCAGGGGAGGGCGCTTGGCGGGCATCCGCCATGTTCTCTTCCATCGCCGCTTTGGCAATACGGTTGGAAAGGACTTGGCCATTGGGCAGTTGCAGGGCTTCAAAGGGTGACATGGGTTGACTCCTGAGCGGGGGAGGCCTCAGGCTAAGCTTAAAGGTAACTTTAAGGTCAAGCAGGCATTCGATGAATATTGGCGAACTGGCAAAACAGAGTGGGCTGGCGGCGTCGCGTATTCGGTTCTATGAATCGGAAGGCCTGATCAGCCAAGTCGGGCGGCAGGCCAACGGCTATCGACGCTATGCACCCGAAGCATTGCAGACCCTGCAACTGATCCAGAGCGCGCAGCAGGCCGGGTTCACCTTGCAGGAGCTCAAGGCGTTGATGCCCGCGCCGGGGGAGCACAAGCGTGAGGAGTTGATCGAAGCGCTGGAGCGCAAGGTGATGCAGATCGAAGAAATGCAGGCGCAACTGGCCCACAGCAAGGCGCAACTACTGGGTGTGCTCGAGGCGGTGCGGGCGCAGCCGGAAGGGGTGCCGTGTTCGATGGGGCAGAAGCAAGTGTTGGCGTCGATCAACACCGATCTACAGAGCAAGTAGATGCCAATGTGGGAGGGGGCTTGCCCCCGATAGCAGAGGGCCAGTCAACAGATTCATTGACTGATCCACCGCCATCGGGGGCTTGCCCCCTCCCACATTTGAGGCTCAGCGCCGGCGGAACAACGGCAGTGGCTCATCCGTTGCCGCCTGGTACGTCACCGAGAAGTCCTGGAGACTTTCCAGTGCTTCGTACGGGTCTTTGTCGGCGCGCAGGGCGAAGGCATCGAAGCCGCAGCGGCGCAGGTAGAACAGCTGGTCGCGCAGCACGTCGCCAATCGCACGCAACTCACCCTTGTAACCGTAGCGGTCACGCAGCAGGCGCGCGTTGGAGTAGTTGCGACCGTCGGTGAAGGCCGGAAAGTTCAGGGCGATGACCTGGAAGTGCTCCACGTCATCACCGATTTCCTCGGCTTCTTCATCGGCGTCCAGCCACACGCCCAGGCCGCCATCGCGGGCCTTGAGGGCGTGGCCGTGTTCGCGCCACAGGGCCAAGGGCACGATCAGGTCGTCGCAGTTGGAAATGCCGTCGAAGCTCGCGTCCTTGGGCAGCAGGTGCCAGGTTTCGTCGAGGACTTCGTTGTTCTTAATGATTCGCTGCATAGACGCGCTCCTTGAACAGGTCGATGCCGATGCGCTGGTAGGTGTCGATGAAACGCTCATCTTCGGTGCGCTGTTCGATGTACACGTCGATCAGCTTGCCGATCACCTCGGGCATGGCTTCCTGGGCGAAGGATGGGCCGAGGATCTTGCCCAGGCTCGCATCGCGGCTGGCGCTGCCACCCAGGGACACTTGGTAGAATTCTTCGCCTTTCTTGTCCACGCCCAGAATGCCGATGTGGCCGACGTGGTGGTGACCACAGGCGTTCATGCAACCGGAAATGTTCAGGTCCAGCTCGCCGATGTCAAACAGGTAGTCCAGGTCGTCGAAACGGCGCTGGATCGACTCGGCTATCGGGATCGACTTGGCGTTGGCCAAGGAGCAGAAATCGCCGCCCGGGCAGCAAATGATGTCGGTCAGCAGGCCGATGTTCGGCGTGGCGAAGCCGCCTTCGCGCAACTCGCCCCACAGGGTGAACAGTTGGCTCTGCTCAACGTCCGCGAGAATGATGTTTTGCTCGTGGGAGGTGCGCAATTGACCGAAGCTGTAGCGCTCGGCCAGGTCGGCGACGGCGTCCAGCTGCTTGTCGGTGATGTCGCCCGGCGCGACGCCGGTAGGTTTAAGCGACAGGGTCACCGCCACATAACCCGGCTTCTTGTGCGCCAGGGTATTGCGGACACGCCAGCGGGCGAAGCCTGGATGTTCTTTATCCAATGCTGCGAACTCGGCGTCCTGATTGCTCAGGGTCTTGTACTCGGGGTCGACGAAGTGCTTGGCGACGCGGTGCACTTCGGCTTCGGTCAGGGTGGTCTGGCCACCGCGCAGGTGTTCCATCTCGGCGTCGACTTTCTGGGCGAAGACTTCAGGGGTCAGGGCCTTGACCAGGATCTTGATCCGGGCCTTGTACTTGTTGTCACGACGGCCGTAGCGGTTGTAGACCCGCAGGATCGCGTCGAGGTAGCTCAACAGGTCCTGCCACGGCAGGAACTCATTGATAAAGGCGCCGACCACCGGGGTACGACCCAGGCCGCCACCCACCAGGACACGGAAGCCCAGCTCGCCGGCCGCGTTGTGCACCGGCTCCAGGCCGATATCGTGCACTTCGATGGCCGCACGGTCCGAGGTCGAGCCATTGATGGCGATCTTGAACTTGCGCGGCAGGTAGGCAAATTCGGGGTGGAAGGTGGTCCACTGACGGACGATTTCACACCATGGGCGTGGGTCGATCAGCTCGTCGGCGGCCACGCCGGCGAATTGGTCGGTGGTCACGTTGCGCAGGCAGTTACCGCTGGTCTGAATGGCGTGCATCTGCACGGTGGCCAGTTCAGCCAGGATGTCCGGCACGTCTTCCAGCGCCGGCCAGTTGAACTGTACGTTCTGGCGGGTACTGATGTGGGCGTAGCCTTTGTCGAAGTCACGGGCAATCTTGGCCATCATGCGCGTCTGGCGCGATGTCAGCTGGCCGTAGGGCACGGCCACCCGCAGCATCGGCGCAAAGCGCTGAACATAAAGGCCATTTTGCAGGCGCAGAGGGCGGAACTCTTCTTCGCTCAGTTCACCTGCCAGATAGCGTCGGGTCTGATCACGGAACTGCTTGACGCGGTCCTCGATGATGCGCTGATCGTATTCGTCGTATACGTACATATAGGTCCTGTTCTCGGCAAATCTGCGCGCACGGCCGCGCACTCCCAACGGAGCCGGCGCACGATACCAGTTTGCGTTTATGCGCAAAAGTGATGTTTGAGTATATGCAAATAACCAAATTGACTAATGAGAACCGTTATCGCCATACCCACATTTGTCATGCGGGCAATCGTCAACTTTACTGTGAGCGTGTTTAAGCGTTATCTCCTATAAAACCGACAAGAGGCGATGCGATGAGCAATCCGACAAAAGCCCGTAAGCCCGACAGTACCGTGGACGCCTGGGCCATTCTGTTCTTGATTATCCTGGTGGTGGGAACCGCCGTATTTTGGGTGAGCCACCAGTAAAGAGCCTCGATTGACTGCCGTGTTGCCACTATCATGGCGGTCAATATTCCAGGCTCGAACAACCATGTCGAAGGTGCTGATTGCGTGTGTGTGGTTGCTGGGATCGGCGTATGGGGCACTCGCCCATGCAACGTCGGTGGTGTTTCTCAACCCGGGCATGTCGACGGAAACCTTCTGGGTCAGCTACGCGCAATTCATGCAGGCCGGTGCCAAGGACCTCGGTCTGCATTTACGTGTGCGCTATTCAGAGCGGGATGCCAGTAACACGCTGATGCAGGCTCGCGAGGCCCTGCACGGCAGCGAGCGGCCGGATTACCTGGTGCTGGTGAATGAGCAATACGTCGCCCCGCAGATCCTGCGCATGGCCCAGGGCAGCGGCGTGAAGCTGCTGATTGTGAACAACGCGCTGACCGCCGACCAGGTGCAATTGCTGGGCAGTGGCATCGACTGGCTCGGCAGCCTGGTGGCCAACGACGAACAGGCCGGCTACCTGATGCTCACCGAGCTTCTACGCCAGCACGGTACCGTTGCTGCTGGCCAATCCATCGAACTGCTGGCGTTCTCCGGCGCCAAGACCACTCCGGCTGCGCAGTTGCGTGAACAGGGCCTGCGCCGCGCCTTGGCCGAACACCCCGAGGTGCGCCTGCGCCAGTTGGTCTATGGCGAATGGAGCCGTCAGCGCGCCTACGAACAAGCCACGCTGCTGTTCAAACGCTACCCGCAGACTGCGCTGGTGTGGTCGGCCAACGATGAGATGGCGCTGGGGGCCATGCAGGCATTGCAGGACAGCGGGCGTGTGCCGGGCAGGGATGTGTTGTTCGGTGCGGCGAACAGCTCGCCGGATATCCTGCGGGCGCGGCTTGACGGTCGCTTGAGTACGCTGGTCGCGGGGCATTTCACCCTGGGCGGTTGGGCGATGGTATTGATCAACGATGATGCCCAGGGTGTGGATATCGACGCCCATGGCGGGCGTGACCGCCAAGAGGCGTTATTCCAGCTGATTGATGCGACCCAGGCGCAACGCTTGCTCGGCCCCATGGCGCCGGTGGATTTCCGCGCACTGTCAGCCGTCGGCAAGCCGGCGTCCTATCGATACCCCTTCAGCCTGCAACTGCTGCTGCGCTAGACGCCGGCCAGGTGCAGCACCAGCTTGACGATGCCGAACAGCGTCAAGGCAAACACCGCCGTGAACAGAATGCCCAGCACCACAAAATGGCTGGGCTTGCCGTGCGTGAAGTCGCGGGCACGGTTCTTGCCGCTCTGCACGCCAAACGCAGCCGCCACCACGCTGTGCAGCATCTGCCAGAAGGTAGGGGGCTTGTTGTTGACTGGATCGTCCATACATCCCTCGACACAAGGTGTGTGAGGGAGAGCATAGACAATCCAGCCGGGCTTAGTTGTCGTAACCCAGGTTCGGCGCCAACCAACGCTCGGTCACGCTCAGGTCCTGGCCTTTACGCGCCGTGTAGCTGGTCACCTGGTCCTTGTCGACCTTGCCCACGGCAAAGTACTGCGCCTGCGGGTGGGCGAAGTACCAGCCGCTCACCGCAGCCGCCGGGAACATCGCGTAGTGCTCGGTGAGGAACACACCGCTGCGGCCGGCCTGCATCTCGCGGGCCTCGGGGTCGAGCAGTTGGAACAGCTGGGCCTTTTCGGTGTGATCCGGGCACGCCGGGTAGCCGGGGGCAGGGCGGATACCGCTGTATTGCTCCTTGATCAGCGCCTCGTTGTCCAGTTGCTCGTCCTTGGCATAACCCCAGTGCTCTTTACGTACCTGCTGGTGCAGCCATTCGGCACAGGCTTCGGCCAGGCGGTCGGCCAGGGCCTTGACCATGATCGAGTTGTAGTCGTCGCCCGCGTCCTGATACGCCTTGGCGACTTCTTCGGCGCCGATGCCGGCGGTGGTGATGAAGCCACCGATGTAGTCGGTCACGCCGCTGTCCTTGGGCGCCACGAAGTCGGCCAGGGAGAAGTTCGGCTTGCCGTCGGTCTTGATGATCTGCTGGCGCAGGTGGTGCAACCGGGCAATCGGCTGGCCGTCGTCGCCATAGACTTCCAGGTCATCGTCCTGTACCTGGTTGGTCGGCCAGAAGCCGAACACCGCACGGGCGCTGATGAGCTTTTCGTCGATCAGTTTCTTGAGCATTTCCTGGGCATCGGCGTACAGCGCAGTGGCGGCCTCACCGACCACTTCATCGTCGAGGATGCGCGGGAACTTGCCGGCCAGGTCCCAGGAGATAAAGAACGGCGTCCAGTCGATGTACTCGGCCAGCACCTTGAGGTCGATATTGTCCAGCACCTTGGCGCCGGTAAAGGTCGGCACCACAGGCGTGTAGCTGCTCCAGTCGAACTGCGGCTTCTTGGCGATGGCGGCCGGGTAGCTCAGGCGTTCGGTGCGGGCGCTGCGGTTGGACGTGCGTTCGCGCACTTCGACATACTCCTCGCGGGTACGCTCGACAAAGCCGGCCTTGAGTTCCTTGGACAGCAGCTGCGTGGCCACGCCCACCGCACGCGAGGCGTCGGTCACGTACACCACCGCATCATTGCTGTACTTGGGCTCGATCTTCACCGCCGTGTGCGCCTTGGAGGTAGTCGCGCCGCCGATCATCAGCGGCAGGTGGAAGTCCTGGCGCTGCATTTCGCGAGCCACGTGCACCATCTCGTCCAGGGACGGGGTGATCAGGCCGGACAGCCCGATGATGTCGCACTTCTGCTCCTTGGCCACCTGCAGGATCTTCTCCGCCGGCACCATCACGCCGAGGTCGACGATGTCATAGCCGTTGCAACCCAGCACCACGCCGACGATGTTCTTGCCGATGTCATGCACGTCGCCCTTCACGGTGGCCATCAGGATCTTGCCCTTGGCTTCCGGCTTGTCGCCTTTTTCCAGCTCGATGAACGGGATCAAATGGGCCACGGCCTGCTTCATCACCCGGGCGGACTTCACCACCTGGGGCAGGAACATTTTGCCGGCGCCGAACAGGTCGCCAACGATGTTCATGCCGGACATCAGCGGGCCTTCGATCACTTCAATCGGACGCGCAAACGACAGCCGGGATTCTTCGGTGTCTTCAACGATGTGCGTGGTGATGCCCTTGACCAGGGCGTGTTCCAGGCGCTTGTTGACGTCCCAGCCGCGCCATTCCTCGGTCTCGGCTTCCTTGACGCTGCCGTCGCCCTTGTATTTGTCGGCAATGGCCAGGAGGGCGTCGGTGCCGTCCGGGGTGCGGTTGAGCACCACGTCTTCCACGGCGTCGCGCAACTCCGCCGGGATCTGGTCGTAGATCTCCAGTTGGCCGGCGTTGACGATACCCATGGTCAGGCCGTTGCGGATCGCATACAGCAGGAACACCGAGTGAATCGCCTCGCGCACAGGGTTGTTGCCACGGAACGAGAACGACACGTTGGACACGCCGCCGGAGGTCAGCGCATACGGCAGCTCGTCACGGATGTAGGCGCAGGCGTTGATGAAGTCGACGGCGTAGTTGTTGTGCTCCTCGATGCCAGTGGCGACCGCGAAGATGTTCGGGTCGAAGATGATGTCTTCCGGCGGGAAGCCCACTTCATTCACCAGGATGTCGTAGGAGCGTTTGCAGATCTCTTTCTTGCGCGCTTCGGTGTCGGCCTGGCCGGCTTCGTCGAAGGCCATCACCACCACCGCAGCGCCGTAGCGCTTGCACAGCTTGGCGTGGTGGATGAACTGCTCGACGCCTTCCTTCATGCTGATGGAGTTGACGATGCCCTTGCCCTGGATGCACTTCAGGCCCGCCTCGATCACGTCCCACTTGGAGGAGTCGATCATGATCGGCACGCGGGAGATGTCCGGCTCACCGGCAATCAGGTTAAGGAAGGTCACCATGGCCTTCTTCGAATCGAGCATGCCCTCGTCCATGTTGATGTCGATCACCTGGGCGCCGGCTTCCACCTGCTGCAGGGCGACTTCGAGGGCCTCGGTGTAGTTGTCTTCGCGGATCAGCCGGGCGAACTTGGCCGAACCGGTGATATTGGTACGTTCGCCGACGTTGACGAACAGCGAACTGCGATCAATCGTGAACGGCTCCAGGCCCGACAGGCGGCACGCCTTGGGGATGTCCGGGATCACGCGTGGCGCGTAACCGGCCACGGCTTTGGCGATGGCCTCGATATGGCCTGGCGTGGTGCCGCAGCAGCCGCCGACAATATTGAGGAAGCCGCTTTGGGCAAACTCTTCGATGACCTTGGCGGTTTGTGACGGCAGTTCGTCGTACTCGCCGAATTCGTTGGGCAGGCCGGCGTTGGGGTGCGCGGACACGTGGGTGTTGGCCTTGTTCGACAACTCTTCCAGGTACGGACGCAGTTCGCTGGCGCCCAGGGCGCAGTTCAGGCCCACGGAAATCGGCTTGGCGTGGGCGACCGAGTTCCAGAACGCTTCGGTGGTCTGGCCTGACAGGGTACGACCGGAGGCGTCGGTGATGGTGCCGGAGATCATGATCGGCAGTTCGGTATTGAGCTCCTCGAACACGCCTTGCACGGCGAAGATCGCGGCCTTGGCGTTGAGGGTGTCGAAGATGGTCTCGATCAGGATCAGGTCGGCACCGCCTTCGATCAGGCCTTTGGTGGCCTCGGTGTAGTTTTCCACCAGTTCATCGAAGGTCACGTTGCGGTAGCCGGGGTTGTTCACGTCCGGCGACAACGAGCAGGTCCGGCTGGTCGGGCCCAGCACGCCGGCGACGAAGCGTGGCTTGGCCGGGTTCTCCAGGGTCTTGGCGTCGGCGATCTTGCGCGCCAGGCGTGCACCTTCTACGTTCAGCTCGTAGGCCAGTTCTTCCATGCCGTAGTCGGCCATGGAGATGCGGGTGGCATTGAAGGTGTTGGTTTCGAGGATGTCGGCACCGGCATCCAGGTAGGCTTTTTCAATGCCGCCGATCACGTCCGGGCGGGTGATCACCAGCAGGTCGTTGTTACCCTTGACGTCGCTCGGCCAGTCGGCGAAGCGTTTGCCACGGTAGTCTTCCTCTTCGAGTTTGTAGCTCTGGATCATCGTGCCCATACCGCCGTCGAGGATCAGGATACGTTCCTTGAGGGCTTGATGAAGGGCTTGCAGACGAACGCTACGATCGGACATGGGACTACTCTGGTCAGGCATTACGGAGGGCGTGGATCATAACAAACCTGTGCGGCTTTGCAGCATGCCCGGTTTTTACATGAATATCGCTCATGTTTCAGGGGCGCATGGCCCGGTAGAATCATCGGCAATTTTTCAGCGCACGCATTGAATCGGGACCGGATACATGTCACTTCGCCTCATCACCAGCGCCGCCCTGGCACTGGTCGCCTGCATCGCACAGGCCGACGGAGCCGCCCCGGCGATTTCGTACACCCGCGACATTCAACCGATTTTCACCGAGAAGTGCGTGGCCTGCCACGCCTGCTACGACTCCGCCTGCCAGCTCAACCTGGGCAGTGCCGAGGGCGCGGCGCGCGGCGCGAGCAAAGTGCCGGTCTACGATGGCGAACGCAGCCAGGCCACGCCGACCACCCGCTTGTTCTATGACGCCTTTGGCAAACAGGCCTGGCAGCAGAAGGGCTTCTATTCGGTGCTGGACGCCCAAGGCAGCCAGGCCGCGCTGATGGCGCGCATGCTGGAACTGGGCCACAACGCGCCATTGCAACCCAACGCCAAGCTGCCCGAGGGCATCGTGCTGGGCCTGAACCGCGAAAACATGTGCGCCATGCCCGGCGAGTTCAATGCCTACGCCGGTGCCCACCCAAGGGAAGGCATGCCTCTGGCGGTCACTGGCCTGACAGACCAGCAGTACCAGACCCTGCAACGCTGGCTGGCGTCCGGCGCGCTGATTGATGAGCAAGGCCTGGCGCCCAGCGCGAAAGAAGCCCTGCAAGTGCAGCAGTGGGAAAACCTGTTCAACCAGCCCGGCGCCCGCGAAAGCCTGGTCGCGCGCTGGTTGTTCGAGCATTTGTTCCTTGCCCACATCTATTTCGAGAATGGCGAGCCGGGGCATTTCTTCCAGTGGGTGCGTTCGCGCACGCCGAGTGGCCAACCGATTGACCTGATTGCTACGCGCCGTCCCAATGATGACCCCGGCACCCGCGTGTATTACCGCCTGTGGCCGGTGCAGGGTGTGATTGTGCATAAAACCCACATTACGTACCCGTTCAGCGCCGAGAAGATGGCCCGCATCAAAGAGCTGTTCTACGCCGGCAACTGGCAGGTCAACGCCTTGCCGGGCTATGGTCCGGGCCGCCGTGCCAACCCTTTTGAAACCTTCGAAGCCATCCCGGCCAAGGCGCGTTACCAGTTCATGTTGGATAACGCCGAGTACTTCGTGCGTACCTTTATCCGTGGGCCGGTGTGCCGTGGGCAGATCGCCACGGATGTGATCCGCGACAATTTCTGGACCCTGTTCCAGGACCCGGACCACGACCTGTACATCACCGATGCACGCTATCGCGGCCAGGCCACGCCGCTGCTGGCCATGCCGGGCCAGAA
This sequence comes from Pseudomonas allii, assembly GCF_055380095.1. Classification (NCBI taxonomy): domain Bacteria; kingdom Pseudomonadati; phylum Pseudomonadota; class Gammaproteobacteria; order Pseudomonadales; family Pseudomonadaceae; genus Pseudomonas; species Pseudomonas allii. The sequence continues at coordinate 2,860,662 of NZ_AP039450.1, forward strand.
CGATGACGTGGGCAGCGTGCTCAGCCTGTGGTTGGCCTACCGCGATAAGCGCAACGAATACGAAGCCCTGCGCCGCGACAGCTACGCTGACCTGCCGCCGCCGAGCTGGTCGAGCCTGTGGGCCGGTAATGACAATGCCTTGCTGAGCATCTTCCGCCACTTCGACAGTGCATCGGTCAGCAAAGGCCTGATCGGTGAAGTGCCGCAGACGATGTGGCTGTTCGACTATCCACTGCTGGAGCGCACCTATTACCAACTGGCGGTGAATTTCGACGTGTTCGGCAATGTGTCGCACCAGGCCCAGACCCGGCTGTACTTCGACCTGATACGCAATGGCGCCGAGCAAAACTTTTTGCGCCTGATGCCGGCCGATTCGCGCGATGATTTCCTCGACGATTGGTACCAGAACAGCGGCAAACTCAAGCTGTGGCTGGATTACGAGGCCATTGATGACGACAAGCCCACCGGCCTGCACCTGAATGAAAACGATCCGAAGCGTGACTTTGCCAACCAGCTGCTCACGCGTTACGGCGATTTGAACGCCAGCCCGGACCCGATCAACCGCTGCAGCGGCGCCTATTGCTCTCGCGATGGGATCGACCCGGCCTTGCAGGATGCGGAGCAGGCCCTGAGCCGCCTGACCTCACGCCCAGCTGCCGGGCTCAAGGTGATTGATCAATTGCCTGAAGCGACGATGCTGCGGGTGGAAACTGCCAGCGGCAAGCGTGTGGTCTATAGCCTGCTGCGCAATCGTGCCCACAGTAATGTGGCGTTTTTGCTGGGGGAGGCTTATCGCTACCAGCCGGGTCTGGATACGCTGACGATTTATCCGGGTGTGCTGAGCAGCTACCCGAACTTCATGTTCAATATTCCGACCCAGCAAGTGCCGGAGTTTGTGGCTGAAATGGAGCAGGCCAAGGATGCCAAGGGTTTCGAGAAGATTGTGGATCGGTGGGGTGTGCGGCGCAGCCATCCGCTGTTCTGGCAGTATTTCCATGATTTGTCGCAGTACATTCGTGAGACTACGCCGGTGGAGGAAGGGGTGTTGGACATGAATCGGTATGAGAATTTGTGAGGTTTTTTGTTGGGGGGGCATATCCGTTTCTTCGTTAACGGCCACCTATGGTTCCGCCGTTACCCAAATAACGGATATGTACACCGTCCCCCCAAAAAAACCTATCCCGACAAAAACACTAGGACTTTGTACCTGCGTAATATTTTGGCGTAAACTGCCGGCAAGCCTGTGAGGAGTTTCCATGACTGCCATAACCATTACCGACGCCGCCCACGATTACCTGGCCGACCTGCTGTCCAAGCAGAACACCCCGGGTATCGGTATCCGCGTCTTTATCACCCAGCCCGGCACCCAGTATGCCGAGACTTGCATTGCCTACTGCAAGCCCGGCGAAGAGAAGCCTGAAGACACCGCCCTGGGGCTGAAAAGCTTCACCGCGTACATCGATGCCTTCAGCGAAGCGTTCCTTGACGATGCCGTGGTCGATTACGCCACCGATCGCATGGGCGGCCAATTGACCATCAAGGCGCCTAACGCCAAGGTGCCTAACGTCAACGCCGACAGCCCGGTCAACGAGCGTATCAACTACTACCTGCAGACCGAGATCAACCCTGGTCTGGCCAGCCATGGCGGCCAGGTCAGCCTGATCGACGTGGTTGAAGACGGGATTGCCGTGCTCAAGTTCGGCGGCGGCTGTCAGGGTTGTGGCCAGGCGGACGTGACCTTGCGTGAGGGTATCGAGCGCACCTTGCTCGAGCGTATTCCGGAGCTCAAGGGCGTACGTGACGTGACCGACCACACGCAGAAAGAAAACGCCTACTACTGAGTAAGGCGTTCGCTGCGGACATAAAAAACGGCGCCCCGTGAGCGCCGTTTTTTTATGCTTAAAATTCAGTGAGTTGAGCCATCCACCTAATGTTGAATGTTAAGCGAGAAAATCGAGCTGTCAGATTTTTTGTTTTGTATTAATTTATTAAAATCAAAAGGTTATGTGTTTTTTGTGATGTTGATTGTCAAGGTCGATAAAGGTGCGCATGCCCCGCTCGGTACAACGATGACTCACTGAAACTGTCACTCGCCAACACCCGACCCACCACAATCAACGCCGTGCGCCGAAACCCCTTGGCCGCTACTTTTTCGGCAATGTCGCTGAGGGTGCCGACCGCCCAATCCTGATCCGGCCACGTCGCCCGGTGCACCACGGCAATCGGACAATCCGCCCCATAGTGCGGCGCCAGTTCGGCAACGATCTTGTCCAGGTGGTTGACCCCCAGATGAATCGCCATGGTGGTGCCATGTCGTGCCAAGCTGTCGAAATCCTCACCGGCCGGCATGCTGGTTTTATCCGCATAGCGGGTCAGGATCACGCTCTGGGCGATGTCGGGCAGGGTCAGCTCGGTTTCCAACAGGGCCGCGCAAGCGGCCACCGCCGTGACGCCAGGGATGATCTGGAAGGGGACGCCCAGCTCGCGCAAATAGCGGATCTGTTCGCCAATCGCGCCATACAGGCTGGGGTCACCGGAGTGCACGCGCGCCACATCCTGGCCCTTGGCATGGGCGGCCTTGATCAAGTCGATGATCTGTTTCAGGTGCAATTCGGCGCTGTTGACCAGCGTTTCTGCCTGATGACCTTCCAGTACCGCCGCCGGCACCAGCGAGCCGGCATAGATGATCACCGGGCAACTGCGGATCAGCCGCTGGCCCTTGACGGTGATCAATTCCGGGTCGCCGGGGCCTGCGCCGATGAAGTAGACGGTCATGGGGAATCCTGATGAAAAACGGGCGAGCATGAAATCTGCTCATGATCGGAAGCGGCGATTATCGGGTTTTCAGTCGGCGCACGCCAATGCAAATGTGGCCTGGGCGGTTTTCTGGCGGGTGATCAGCAGGCGCGCAGGGGCGTTGGCGAGGTGTTCGGCCAGGGCCAGGGCGGCGCTTTCGGCGATGCCGTAACAGCCGGTGTGGGCAAAAGCCACGTCCGATTGATGGCTCAACCGGTCTGCATAAATCGCCAGTTGTTCAGCGCTGAAGCACTGCAACGGCAGATTCAGCAGCGCGGCCAAGCCCAGCAGCCCGGGTTCTTCCTGTTTGCGATCAATGCTGGCCAGCGCGCTGACGCGGTGGCGCTCGATACCGCCCTCGATGAGGGCGGCGTCAAACAGGGCCAGCAGGGTGTGAACATCACAGCCCCGCTGGCAGCCCAGGCCGACGACCAGTTTCACGCCGAGTATTGATCGTCACGGTTACGCCGGAACAGCCAGGCGCTGATCAGGCCCAAGGCCAGCCAGAACGCCACGTTGGTCAACTGCGAAGCAATCTTGAACTGCGCTTCCAGTGCTTCCGGGGCCAGCATCGAATGCACTTCCGGTTGTGGCGCGCCGATCACGTGCGGCACTACGAGGATCGCGGCGCCCAGCGCCTTGAGCAGCCAGTTGCGCCCGAACACGATCAGTGCGATACCGGCAGCGGTAGACGCGGCGGTACCGATCCACCAGATCTGCCGTTGTGCCAGGTCAGCAGCTGCGGTGCCTGGCAGTTCGGGCGGCAGACCCAGGGTTGGCGCCAATACAAAGGTCGCGTAGCCCGCCAAGCCCCAGAGCAGGCCTTGGGCGGTACGGGTCGGTGCACGCAGGGTGTACAGGCCGGCCAGCATCAACGCGAAGCCAACGGCGACCACCAGGTTGCCGCCCGTGGTGGACAGCACGCGCTGCCAGCCGTCTTGCGGCTCCCAGGCTTCGGCGTCATGGGTATGTGCAGCCGCACCTTCGGCGTGCTCGTGCACCTCGGTCGCTGCCGGGGCCTTTTCAAAGGTCTCCGCCTGCAGGATCAGCGGGGCGACCCAGAAACTTTGCAGCAAGGTCAGCAGCAGGGCAGCCAGAAGGCCGGTGAAACCTGCGGTTTGCGCAATACGCTTGATCATGTCGGCAGGTCTCAGTGGCACGGGAACGCGGCGCTGTGGCGGGTATCGTGGGCAGCGTTGTGTACTGCCTCAATGTGCGAGAAACCGGCGAAGTACACCAGGCACGCACCGAGGATCGACGCACCGATGGCGGCGGTCAGGCGTTGGCTCAGGGTAGAGGTGCTGCTGGCGGAGTGCGAAGTGCTGCTGATGATCGACATGGCGCGTCCCTTTCAGGTGTCAGGGTGAAACGAGCGCATGAAAACCCCGCGAGCCGGGCACGCAGGGCTTTGAACAGCGCCCGCCCACCGCGGGTTTGTTATCTGATTTTTTCGGGCCGGTCTCCGGGCTTGCGAGGGGCTCAATGCCTGAAAACGTCGCCTTCCCATGCCGCCTGGCACAGTGGATATGACGTTTCGCTCGCTTACCGTTGCGGGGGCAGCACCGGACTGTCATGCGTGTGCATGAGTCACCGGTTTCCCGTTTCACCCTTTGCAGGGCACCCGAAACAAGATGTGTAGGAGAGCATGGGGGTGGGAGGGGAGTCAATTGGGTATGTGGGTACATATCCGTTATTTGGGTAACGGCGGCTTATGGTTCCGCCCCTACGGCGGCCCACGTATTCAAGCCTGCGTTCGGCCTGCGTGTTTGACGGGGCGCCCCAGATCAAAAACAAGAGCGCGGCGGCCTTAGAGCCGACCGGATTGTATGGGCGGTACTCGGTCAAAGTGTGGGAGGGGGCTTGCCCCCGATGGCAGTGTGTCAGTCACTGCTGAGTTGGCTGACACACCGCCATCGGGGGCAAGCCCCCTCCCACAGTTTGATCTTCATGTATCAGTTGAAGGGTGGTTTGCTCTGGATCTGGATCTGGATCTGGATCTGGATCTGGATCTGGATCTGGCTGTGGCTGTGGCTGTGGCTCTGACTTTTGATCTGCTTTTGATTTTGATCTTAGCCGCCCCGCGCCATGGATGGCGCGGGGCGGCGGCCCCCCAAATCCCTGTCGGATTACGGGCATACCGAGCCTAAGCGAGGTGCCGAGTGTTGGAGCAAGAGCCCTTTGCTTACTTTGGGCTGGGCCGGCATTCCGGCTTTTCCAAAGTGAGCCGCCGTAAGGGCGGAACCAATATCAGCCGTTACCGCAGCAACGGATATGTACACAAGCCAACCCAACCCCATCATTGACCATCCCCCAAGCACTGCGTAGCCTTGCACCCTCGAGGTTCTTCGGCCCAGGCCGAAGCTAAGAAGGGAACGCGGTCCAAGCCGCGGCTGCCCCCGCAACTGTAAAGGGTCCAGTTGACTGCCACGCCACTGCCGACAAGGCGGGAAGGCGCAGCCAGCGCCGGTCGCAAGACCTGCAAGCCCCAAGCCAGGAGACCTGCCTCGCAACCGATTTTCTACTTCAACCGGGCGGGGTGATCCGGTGACGAAATCCGCTGCTGCGCGCCGTCGCAGCGCCAATCGTCCCATATGCCCGCCCCCAAGGGCATCCGATGAAAACACTGGCCAAACTCCCCGTCACCATCGTCACCGGCTTCCTCGGCTCGGGCAAGACCACCCTGCTGCGCCATATGCTCGACAACGCCCAGGGCCGTCGCATCGCGGTGATCGTCAATGAATTCGGCGAGCTGGGCATCGACGGTGAAATCCTCAAGCAATGCGCCATCGGTTGCACCGAAGAAGAGGCCAGCGGCCGCGTCTACGAATTGGCCAATGGCTGCCTGTGCTGCACCGTGCAGGAGGAGTTCTTCCCGGTAATGCGCGAACTGGTCGCCCGTCGCGGTGACCTTGACCATATCCTTATCGAAACCTCCGGCCTGGCGCTGCCAAAGCCGTTGGTACAAGCCTTCCAGTGGCCGGAAATCCGCAGCGCCTGCACCGTTGACGCGGTGATCACCGTGGTCGACAGCCCGGCCGTCGCCGCTGGCACCTTCGCGGCATTCCCGGACCAAGTGGACGCCCAGCGCAAGCTCGACCCCAACCTGGACCACGAATCGCCGCTGCACGAGCTGTTCGCCGACCAACTGGCCAGTGCCGACCTGGTGATCCTCAACAAGACCGACCTGATCAGCGCCGAAGACCTGGCCCGCGTGCGCCTGGAAGTCGCCGAAGAGCTGCCGCCGGCGGTGAAGATCGTCGAAGCCAGCAGCGGTCGCTTGCCCCTGGATGTACTGATCGGCCTGGGCGCCGGTTCCGAGGAGCACATCGACGGCCGCCACAGCCACCACGATCATCACCACGAAGGTGAAGACGACCACGACCACGATGCGTTCGACTCGATCTCCATCGACCTGCCGCAAGCCGACGAAGCGCTGCTGCTCGACGCTCTGACGCAACTGGTGGTGCAACACGGCATCCTGCGCGTCAAAGGTTTCGCCGCCATCCCGAACAAGCCGATGCGCCTGCTGATCCAGGGTGTGGGCACGCGGTTCGACAAGCACTTCGACCGTGCCTGGGGCGCCGACGAAGCGCGCACCACGCGCCTGGTGCTGATCGGCCAGGAACTGGACGCGGCGGGCCTCGAAGCGCAACTGCGCGCCGCGCTCAGCGTCTGACCCATGCACCTGCTCAGGACCCAGCCCGGTGGTTTCGTCTCGGACGACAATATTGCCGACCTCGGACAAACCCCCGCTGACCTGGTGATCCTGTGCAGCGGCGATTCCAGCCTGGCACTGCTGGCCGAAGCGGCCCAGCAGTTGCCCGACGACTACCCGAGCCTGCGCCTGGCCAACCCGATGCAGGTGCAGAACCATGCCTCGGTCGACCTGTACGTCGATGAAGTGCTGCGCCATGCCAAGGTCATCCTGATCTCGCTGCATGGCGGTATCGGTTACTGGCGCTACGGCATCGAGCGCCTGGTGGAACTGGCCGAGCTCGGTGTGCAACTGATCCTGGTGCCGGGGGATGATCGCCCGGACCCGGAACTCAGCGGGCTGAGCACCGTCGGTGCAGAAGAACGTGATCGGCTGTGGCACTTCCTGCGTCAGGGCGGCCTGGGCAATGCCCTGGATTTCTATCGCTGCCTGGCCAGCGCTTACCTGGGTCGCGACTATGCCTGGGGCGAGCCACACACCCTGCCACGCACGGCGATCTATCACCCGCACCATGCCAACGCCCGCCTGAACCATTGGCAGGCAGACTGGAACGCCGACTGGCCGGTGGCGGCGGTGCTGTTCTACCGCTCCCATTTGCAGGCGGCCAATACCGGTTTTATCGATGTGTTTTGCCAGCGCCTGCACGCGGCGGGCCTCAACCCGTTACCGATGGCGGTGGCCAGTTTGAAAGAACCCGGCTGCCTGGCGGTGGTCGAGGAGCTGCTGGATGAGGTCGGCGCGGCGGTGATCCTGAACACCACCGGCTTCGCCCAATCCAGCCCTGAAGCGCCGCATTTGCGCCCGTTTCGCCGCAATATCCCGGTGATCCAGGCCATCTGCGCCCAGGACAACCAGCCCGGCTGGGAAGCCAGCGAGCAGGGCCTCGGCCCCCGCGACCTGGCGATGCACATCGCGTTGCCGGAGCTGGATGGACGCATCATCAGCCGGCCCATCAGCTTCAAGGACCTGGCCTGGCGCAGCGAGCGCAGCCAGTCGGATGTGGTGTGCTACCGCGCCGCGCCCGAACGCATGGATTTTGTCGCCGAGCTGGCGCGGCGTTGGGTCGAGTTGGCGCGGGTGCCGAATGCGGATAAACGCATTGCGCTGATCCTCGCCAACTACCCGACCCGCGACGGTCGCATCGGCAACGGTGTGGGCCTGGATACGCCGGCGGCGGCGCTGAATATCCTGCGTGCCTTGCAAGCCGAAGGCTATCCGCTGCCGGACGTATTGCCCGACAGCGGCACGGCGCTGATCCATGATTTGCTCGGCGGCGTCACCAACGACCTGGACAGCCTCGACCTGCGCCCTTGCCATCAAAGCCTGGGCCTGGACGAGTACGAGACGATGTTCCAGCGCCTGCCCGAAGCCAATCGCCAGGCGGTGCTGGAACGCTGGGGCACCCCGCAAAACGATCCGATGTGCCGCGACGGCCGCCTGATGATCGCCGGCCTGCGCCTGGGCCTGACGTTTGTCGGCATCCAGCCGGCGCGGGGTTACCAGGTGGACGCCAGCGCGGTGTACCACGACCCGGACCTGGTGCCGCCCCACGCTTACCTGGCGTTCTACTTCTGGCTGCGCCACACCTACGGCGCCCACGGCGTGATCCACGTGGGCAAGCACGGCAACCTGGAGTGGCTGCCGGGCAAGGGCGTGGGCCTGTCGGAAAACTGCTGGCCCGACGCATTGCTGGGGCCGCTGCCGAATATCTACCCGTTTATCGTCAACGACCCGGGCGAGGGCGCCCAGGCCAAGCGGCGCACCCAGGCGGTGATCATCGATCACCTGATGCCGCCGCTGACCCGTGCCGAAACCTATGGCCCGCTGCGCAACCTGGAGCTGCTGGCGGACGAGTATTACGAAGCACAGTTGCTCGATCCGCGCCGTGCCCTGGAACTGCAAAAGGACATCCTCAAGCTGGTGCGCGAAACCCGCATCGACCAGGAACTTGAGCTGGAGAGCGATGCCGATGCCGCTGTGTGGCTGCCGCGCCTGGACACTTACCTGTGTGACTTGAAGGAGTCGCAGATCCGCGACGGCCTGCATATTTTTGGCGAGTCGCCCGAGGGCCGCCTGCGTATCGACACCTTGCTGGCGCTGCTGCGCATCCCGCGTGGCGATGGTCGAGGCCCGCAGTCGAGCTTGCTGCGCGTGCTGGCCAAGGCCTTCGAACTGGGCTTCGACCCGCTGGACTGCGCCCTGGCTGAGCCCTGGACCGGACGCCGGCCGCTGGTGCTGCAGAAGATCGATGGGCAGTTGTGGCGCACCGCCGGTGATACCCGCGAGCGCCTGGAGCTGTACGCCGCGCGGTTGATCGAGCAAGCCCTGGAAGGGCCGCTTGAACAGCTGGAAGAACCCGGCTGGGAAGATGTGAAAGCCGTGATCGAAAGCCTGCGTATTGTCGTGGCGCCTCGGCTGGATGCCTGTGGCCCGGCGGAAATGCGCGGATTGCTGGATGCCCTGGGCGGCCGTTTCGTACCTGCTGGCCCCAGTGGTGCGCCGAGTCGTGGGCGTTTGGATGTGCTGCCCACTGGGCGCAACTTTTTCACCGTGGATGTGCGCAACCTGCCCACCACCACCGCCTGGCGCATCGGTTTCCAGTCGGCCAACCTGATTCTGGAGCGGCACCTGCAAGACCATGGCGACCACCTGCGCCAACTCGGCTTGTCAGTGTGGGGCACTGCGACTATGCGCACCGGCGGCGATGACATCGCCCAGGCCATGGCGCTGATGGGCGTGCGTCCGGTGTGGGCGACGGGCAGCCAGCGCGTGGATGACTTTGAAATCCTGCCGATCAGCCTGCTCGACCGCCCGCGGGTTGACGTGACGTTGCGTGTATCCGGCTTCTTCCGTGATGCCTTTGCCAACCTGATCCGCCTGTTCGATGCGGCGGTGCAGGCGGTGGCTGCGCTGGACGAACCGGATGATCTGAACCCCCTGGCTGCCAAGGTGCGTAGCGAGCGTGAAGCGTTGCTGGCGTCCGGCCTGGATGCAGAGGCAGCAGCAAAACAGGCTGGCTGGCGCATCTTCGGTGCCAAGCCTGGCGCGTATGGTGCTGGTGTGCAAGGCGCAATCGACGGGCGACTGTGGCAAAGCCGTGAAGACCTGGCTGAGGTTTACCTGAACTGGGGCGGCTACGCCTATGGCGCTTCGGATGACGGCACCGCTGCCCGCGCGCAATTCGCCCAGCGCCTGAGCCAGGTGCAGGCCGTTTTGCAGAACCAGGACAACCGCGAGCACGACCTGCTCGATTCCAATGACTACTACCAATTCCAGGGCGGCATGCTCGCCGCCGTGGAAACCCTGAGCGGCGACAAGGCCGCCAGCTACCACGGCGACCATAGCCAGCCGGACTTGCCGAAGATCCGCACATTGAAGGAAGAGCTGAACCGGGTGATCCGTTCCCGCGCGGCCAACCCCAAGTGGATCGAAGGCGTGAAGCGCCATGGCTATAAAGGTGCGTTTGAAATGGCGGCGACCGTGGACAACCTGTTCGCCTTCGACGCCACCACCGCACTGATCGACGATCACCAATATGCATTGTTGGCCGACGCCTATTTGCTCGACCCCGACACCCGGGCCTTTGTGCAACAGCACAACCCCGATGCACTGCGCGACATGACCGAGCGCATGCTCGAAGCCCAGCAGCGTGGCCTGTGGCAGGAGCCGGGGGCATACCGCGAGGCGTTGGAAAACCTGTTGCTGGATATAGAAGAGGATGGCTGAGATGTCACGCCTGGCCTATGTGGCATGTGAGGCTACTGTGGCTGGTGTGGCTAGGCTAGTGTGGCGAGCGGGCTTGCCCCGCGTTGGGCTGCGAAGCGGCCCCAAAAAAAAGCGGGAGCGCTGCACACTCCAACGCGGGGCAAACCCGCTCGCCACAACAAGCCCGCTCTCCACAGGGCAGCTGCTGAACGATGAAATTGATCGAGGGTTTGCATGACTGATATTCCCCATTTCCCGCTGTCCGCCGTGGTCGGTGCCGATGACCTGAAACTGGCGCTGTGCCTGACCGCCATCGACCCGAAGATCGGCGGTGTGCTGATCGAAGGCCCGCGCGGCATGGCCAAGTCCACCCTGGCGCGGGGGTTGGCGGATCTGCTGGCCAGCGGTCAATTCGTGACATTGCCCTTGGGCGCCACCGAAGAACGCCTGGTCGGCACGCTGGACCTGGACGCCGCATTGGGTGAAGGTCGGGCCCAGTTCTCCCCCGGCGTATTGGCCAAGGCCGACGGCGGCGTGTTGTACGTCGATGAAGTCAATTTGCTGCCCGACCATCTGGTAGACCTGCTGCTGGACGTGGCCGCCAGCGGCACCAACCTGATCGAACGCGATGGCATTTCCCATCGCCATTCGGCGCGCTTCGTGCTGATCGGCACCATGAACCCGGAGGAGGGTGAGTTGCGTCCGCAACTGCTCGACCGCTTCGGTTTCAACGTCGCCTTGAGAGGGCAGACCTTGCCAGCCGAGCGTGGGCAGATCATCCGGCGTCGCCTGGATTTCGACAGCGACCCTCTTGCCTTCTGCGCGCAGTGGGACGCGCCACAAGCGGCATTGCGTGAGCGCTGCACCCAGGCACGGGCGCGGCTCGACAGCATTGCACTGGATGACTTGGCACTGGCGCAGATCACCGAGCGCTGCTTTGCGGCGGGGGTTGATGGCCTGCGTGCGGACCTTGTCTGGTTGCGCGGCGCCAGGGCCCATGCCGCGTGGCGGGGAGCCAGCGCCATCGCCGAGGAAGACATCCAGGCGGTGGCCGAATTTGCCCTGCGCCATCGCCGTCAGGAACAGTCCCCTCCGGCCAGCCCACCGAGCGAAGGGCAGTCGCCGAAATCCTCCGACACCTCCCCCGGTCAAGGCCAATGGGGCGATATGCCCGCACCGGCGCTACCCACGGGTGCACGCCGGGATGTGCCCACCTGGCCAAAAAAGCCCTAGGCATTCGCCCTCGACCTGACGCGGGGGCGGATGCGCGACCCAAGGCAGGGCGACTAGGCATCGGCAGGCACGGTAAGGCACGCAGCGCGAAGCAGGGCGCGATCAACTGGCCGGGCACCTTGCTCGGTGGTCGGCCACAAACGCGAGAGGACTTGCTGTTTCACCTGCGCAGTCGTGCGGCCCATGAGCTGTGGTTGGTGATTGTCGATGCGTCGGCATCCACCCGACGGCATCGAGCACTCACCGACGCCAAGGGCTTGTTGGCGCAGTTGTTTGATGACGCCTACCGCCAGCGGGCACGGATGGCGTTGTTGACGGCCAGCGGGCAAGTGCCGAAGTGGCAGGTGCAAGGGTTGAAAGCGGCCAAGGGCTTGGCGGGTTGGCTGGAACAGTTGGGGGCGGGCGGCGGTACGCCATTGCTGGCGGCGCTTGTCGAGGCCGGAAATTGGCTGGCATTGCGGCGCAAGCGCTACCCGGCTGAACAACAGCGGTTACTGGTGATCACTGACGGGCGACTCAAGGAAGTTAATGGGCTACCGCAGTTGGAGTGCCCGGGCTTGCTGGTGGATATCGAGCGTGGGCCGATCAGGTTGGGTCGCGCGCAGCAGCTGGCGGCAGGGTTGCAGTTGGAGTATCGGCATATCGATCAGCTGTAGTGCCTGGGCAACCGCTATCGGGGGCAAGCCCCCTCCCACATTTGGAATGCATTCCCCTGTGGGAGGGGGCTTGCCCCCGATGAGGCCCTGACATTCACGACAAAACCTCAGCCCGCCCCCGCCCCCGGCACATTCGGCCAAAGATCCGCCACCAGAAACAACCGCTCGGCTTCCTCCCAATCCTCACCCACCTGCACCAGCCGCACCAGCAGCTGCGCCGGAGCCATCGGGTCCAGGTCGGCCAGCCAGCCGTGCATCTGTTCTTCGCTCCACACTTCTTCCGTGGGGTAGTGCGCCGGCGCCAGCCAGGCATGCCGGGGCAGGGGTTGCCAACGGCCCGGTTGCCTGCGGCTGACAAACGCCTGCCAATCGCGCTGATGCAGCCAGCGCCCACGCAAATGCTGCGGATGGGCACCACTGGGGGCCTCGGCTTCGCCGGGCCAGGGGTAGAGCAGGTAGCCCCCCAACCATAAATGCGCATCAAACTGTTGGACATCCAGCGCGGCCAGCACTTCACGGCTTTCCTCCCGCGCCGATATCGGCAACTGATGCTGGGCCAGATGCGCCAGCTTGCGGTCCAGTCGGTCATGACAGCCCGGCCCCAGCCACTGTGCGGTGTCCTGGCCATCACCGTTCTGTGGCCCCAGATACAGCTTGATCGCCAGTTCCAGGTGGTGCACGCCATCGCGGTCGCGCAGCAACATGTCCAGCTCGCCGAGGGTGTGACCGGCACGGCGGATGGGCAGGTTGGCGGCCAGCAACTCCACGCCCGGCGCATGCTGCACCGCAAACTGCCACAGGCGTTCGTAATACAGACCCAGGCGACGCGTGCGCGACAGGCTCAACCATTGCTGCAAGGCGCTGCTGTCCCGGTCCAGCTCGCGCAGCCAGCGTTCCAGCAAATGCGGCGCCTGCACCCAGTCGCTGCCGGCCAGCGGGTGGCGTTGCGGCCACGGCGTTTGCGCGAGCATCGGCGGGGCGAGCATGACCCACGCCAGGTCGCGCACCTCGGGGTGGCGCAGCTGGCGGGGCAGGTTGTGCAGGTCGGGGAACACAGTCATGGTCCGAGCATAGCCTTTTAACTGCGTTGAAGGTGGCTGAGAACCGTTGTCATCAAGGCTTCACGGCGACAAAGGATTTTGCCTGGGGCGGCCTTTCGCCCATAATCGTTCTTTTTTGCCACACTCCACATCCCGCAGGAGCCCCATGGAGCAATTTCGCAATATCGGCATTATCGGTCGCCTGGGCAGTACCCAGGTGTTGGACACCGTCCGCCGGCTGAAAAAATTCCTGCTGGACCGCCACCTGCATGTGATCCTCGAAGACACCATCGCTGAAATCCTGCCCGGCCACGGCCTGCAGACCTCGTCGCGCAAGATGCTCGGTGAAGTCTGCGACATGGTCATCGTGGTCGGCGGCGACGGCAGCCTGCTCGGCGCCGCCCGTGCGCTGGCGCGGCATAACGTGCCGGTATTGGGGATCAACCGAGGCAGCCTGGGGTTCCTCACCGATATCCGCCCGGATGAACTGGAAGTCGAAGTGGCCAAGGTGCTCGACGGCCATTACCTGGTGGAGAACCGCTTCCTGCTGCAAGCCGAAGTACGCCGTCACGGCGAGGCCATCGGCCAGGGCGATGCGCTCAATGACGTGGTGCTGCATCCTGGCAAATCTACGCGGATGATCGAATTCGAGCTGTATATCGACGGCCAGTTCGTGTGCAGCCAGAAGGCCGACGGCCTGATCGTCGCCACGCCCACCGGCTCCACCGCCTACGCGCTGTCGGCGGGTGGCCCGATCATGCATCCCAAGCTGGATGCCATTGTGATCGTGCCGATGTACCCCCATATGTTGTCGAGCCGGCCGATTGTGGTCGACGGCAACAGTGAGCTGAAAATCGTGGTGTCCAAAGACATGCAGATCTACCCGCAGGTGTCGTGCGACGGGCAGAACCATTTCACCTGCGCCCCCGGTGACACCATCACCGTGAGCAAGAAGGCACAGAAGTTGCGGTTGATCCACCCGCTGGACCACAACTACTACGAAGTGTGCCGTACCAAGCTGGGCTGGGGCAGCCGCTTGGGGGGTGGAGGCGACTGATGCTCGATCCCGCGCGTAGCTACGACCTGATTGGTGACGTGCACGGTTGCGCCCACACCCTTGAGCACTTGCTCGACCTGTTGGGCTACCACAAGCAGGGCGGCACCTGGCGCCATCCCACGCGTATGGCGGTGTTCCTCGGCGATATCATCGACCGTGGCCCGCGCATCCGCGAGGCGCTGCATATCGTCCATGATATGACCGAGGCCGGCCAGGCGCTGTGCATCATGGGCAACCACGAGTTCAACGCCCTGGGCTGGACCACACCGGCACCGCCGGGCAGTGGCAAGCAGTTCGTGCGCGAGCACAACCCACGGCATGCGCGGTTGATCCACGAGACCCTGACCCAGTTCGAACATCACCCGGCCGACTGGCACGACTTCCTCGGCTGGTTCTACGACATGCCGCTGTTTGTCGACGCCGGGCGCTTTCGCGTGGTGCATGCGTGCTGGGACGATGGCTTTATCCAGCCGCTGCGTGCCACCTTCCCGGACGGCTGCATCGACCAGCATTTCCTGCAGGCCGCCGCCGTGCCGGGCAGTTTTGCCTGCAACGCGTTCGACCGCCTGTTGCGTGGCACCGACATGCGTTTACCGGACGGTCTCACGTTGACCGGCGGCGATGGCCTGACGCGCTCGTTCTTCCGCACCAAGTTCTGGGAAGACGATCCCAAGACCTACGGCGACATCGTGTTCCAGCCTGACGCACTGCCCGAGCCGGTGGCGCGTACACCGTTGTCGTCCACCGAAAAGAATTCCCTGCTGCGCTACGGCGTCGACGAACCGTTGTTGTTCGTCGGGCACTACTGGCGCAGCGGCAAACCGGCGCCGATCCGCCCGAACCTGGCCTGCCTGGACTACAGCGCAGTGCTGTACGGCAAGCTGGTGGCGTACCGTCTGGATCAGGAAACACGGCTGGACCCGAATAAATTCGTCTGGGTCGACGTTGAGCGGCCCGAGGTCATCCAATGAGTACCGTGGCCGTATTGCGCCTGCCACTGAGTGTGGACCTGGGCGGCTTTATCCAATTGCTGCAACGCATGCAGGTGCCCCATCGCGTCAGTGAAGAGGCCGGGGAGCAAGTGTTATGGGTACCCGAGACCATCAGCGACGACGTGCGCGTGTTGTACCAGCGTTTTCCCGCCGGTGACCCGGACCAGCAACTGGATATTCCCGAGCAGGCAGCGGCCAGGCGCCCTGGATTTGTCCAGCAACTGCGGCACAGCCCGTTGACCGCACTGGTGTTGCTGGCAAGCATCATCGTCGGCGCGGTGACCTTGCTCGGTGAAAACCTGCAAGCCATGAGCTGGCTGACGTTCCTGCAGTTTCGTATTGTCGGCGAGTACATCCAGTTCACGCCGTTGGCCGATAGCCTGGCGGCGGGGCAGTGGTGGCGGTTGGTCACGCCGATGCTGATCCACTTCGGCATCCTGCACCTGGCCATGAACGGCATGTGGTATTGGGAGCTGGGCCGGCGCATCGAAGCGCGCCAGGGCAGCATCAACCTGCTGGGCCTGACCCTGTTGTTCAGCCTGGTCTCCAACTACGCTCAATACGCTTATGGCGGCCCCGGCCTGTTCGGTGGGTTGTCCGGCGTGCTGTATGGCCTGCTCGGGCATTGCTGGATTTTTCAACTGCTGTCGCCCAACCCGGCCTATCGCCTGCCCCGTGGGGTGCTGGTGATGATGCTGGTCTGGCTACTGCTATGCCTGTCGGGGCTGGTCTCGATGATCGGTTTCGGCGAAATCGCCAATGCGGCCCATGTCGGCGGCTTGGTCATCGGTTGCCTGACAGGTTTGCTGGGCGGGCTGTACAGCCGCCGCAAATCGTCTATTTGATAAGGAAGAGCCTTATGTCCTCTTTTGCTGAAATGATCGAAAACATCACCCCGGACATCTACGAGAGCCTCAAGCTCGCCGTGGAAATCGGCAAGTGGTCCGATGGCCGCAAGCTCACCGCCGAACAGCGCGAGCTGTCGTTGCAGGCGGTGATCGCCTGGGAAATCCAGAACCTGCCGGAAGACCAGCGCACCGGCTACATGGGCCCGCAGGAATGCCAGTCGAAATCGACCACCGTGCCGAACATCCTGTTCAAGTCGGATGCGATCCATTGATTGAAATTGGTCGCGGTGCAGTCAGCAAGATGTCGGCGCAACTCGGTGAGCCGACCGTTCAATACGCGTTTCGCCTAGGCGACGCCGAGGTGCCGGTCAACCCGTTGATCGGCACCCACGTGCGCCTGGAATACCTGGGTGCCATCCATTGCAGCCATTGCGGCCGCAAGACCAAGACCAGCTTCAGCCAGGGGTATTGCTACCCGTGCATGACCAAGCTGGCCCAGTGTGACCTGTGCATCATGAGCCCCGAGCGTTGCCATTACGACGCCGGCACCTGCCGCGATCCAGGCTGGGGCGAAAAATTCTGCATGACCGACCATGTGGTGTACCTGGCGAACTCGTCGGGGATCAAGGTCGGCATCACCCGTGCCACCCAGTTGCCGACGCGCTGGCTCGACCAGGGCGCGAGCCAGGCACTGCCGATCATGCGCGTGGCGACCCGCCAGCAGTCCGGTTTTGTCGAAGACCTGTTCCGCAGTCAGGTGGCCGATAAGACCAACTGGCGTGCGCTGCTCAAGGGCGACGCCCAGTCCGTCGACCTCAAGCAGGTGCGTGACGAACTGTTCGCCGCCTGCGCCGACGGCCTGCTGGGATTGCAGGAACGCTTTGGCCTGCAGGCCATCCAACCGGTCACCGACATCGAGCCGCTCGAAATCTGCTACCCGGTGGAGCAGTATCCGGCGAAGATCGTCAGCTTCAACCTGGACAAGAACCCGATTGCCGAAGGCACGCTGCTGGGGATCAAGGGCCAGTACCTGATCTTCGATACCGGCGTGATCAATATTCGTAAGTACACGGCCTACCAGCTCGCCGTGCATCAGTAGAAGGATGCCACCCATGCGCACCGAACAACCGAAGATGATTTACCTCAAGGACTATCAGGCGCCGGACTACCTGATCGAAGAGACCCACCTGACCTTCGAGTTGTTCGAGGACCACAGCCTGGTCCACGCGCAACTGGTGATGCGCCGCAACCCTGAGCGCGGCGCAGGTTTGCCGCCGTTGGTGCTGGACGGCCAGCAGCTGGAGCTGCTGAGCGTAAACCTGGCCGATCAGGCACTGACCGCCGATGACTACGAACTGACCGACAGCCACCTGACGGTGCATCCGAACAGCGCGACGTTTACCCTGGACACCACGGTAAAGATCCACCCGGAAACCAATATCGCCCTGGAAGGCCTGTACAAGTCCGGCAGCATGTTCTGCACCCAGTGCGAGGCTGAGGGCTTTCGCAAGATCACCTATTACCTCGACCGCCCGGACGTGATGAGCACCTTCACCACCACGGTGATCGCCGAGCAACATCGCTACCCGATCCTGCTGTCCAACGGCAACCCGATCGCCAGCGGCCCCGGTGAAGATGGTCGTCACTGGGCAACCTGGGAAGACCCGTTCAAGAAACCGGCGTACCTGTTCGCCCTGGTGGCCGGCGACCTGTGGTGTGTCGAAGATACCTTCACCACCATGACCGACCGCACCGTGGCACTGCGCATCTACGTCGAACCGGAAAACATCGACAAGTGCCAGCACGCCATGACCAGCCTGAAAAAATCCATGCGCTGGGACGAGGAAACCTATGGCCGCGAGTACGACCTCGACATCTTCATGATCGTCGCGGTGAACGACTTCAACATGGGCGCCATGGAAAACAAGGGCCTCAACATCTTCAACTCCAGCGCCGTGCTGGCCCGCGCCGAAACCGCCACCGACGCCGCGCACCAGCGGGTCGAGGCGATTGTCGCCCACGAATACTTCCACAACTGGTCGGGCAACCGCGTGACCTGCCGCGACTGGTTCCAGCTGTCGCTCAAGGAAGGTTTCACCGTTTACCGTGACTCGCAATTCTCCGCCGACATGAACTCGGCCACTGTCAAGCGCATCCAGGACGTGGCGTACCTGCGTACCCATCAGTTCGCCGAAGACGCCGGTCCGATGGCCCACGCGGTGCGTCCGGACAGCTTTATCGAGATCTCCAACTTCTACACCCTGACCGTGTACGAAAAGGGCTCGGAAGTGGTCGGCATGATCCACACCTTGCTCGGTGCCGAAGGCTTCCGCAAAGGCAGCGACCTGTATTTCGAACGCCATGACGGCCAGGCAGTGACCTGCGACGACTTCATCAAGGCCATGGAAGACGCCAACGGCGCTGATTTGACGCAATTCAAACGCTGGTACAGCCAGGCCGGTACGCCGCGTCTGGCGGTGAGCGAGTCCTACGACGCTGCGGCGAAAACCTACAGCCTGACCTTCCGCCAGAGCTGCCCGGAAACCCCGGACAAGGTGGAGAAACTGCCGTTCGTGATTCCGGTGGAACTGGGCTTGCTGGACGGGAAGGGTGCCGGCATTGCCTTGCGCCTGGCCGGTGAAGCAACTGCTGCTGGCACGTCGCGGGTGATCTCGGTGACCGAGGCTGAACAGACCTTCACCTTCGTTGATATCGCCGAGCAGCCGTTGCCTTCGCTGCTGCGCGGGTTCTCGGCGCCGGTGAAGCTGAGCTTCCCGTACAGCCGCGACCAACTGATGTTCCTGATGCAGCATGACAGTGACGGTTTCAACCGTTGGGACGCCGGCCAGCAGTTGTCGGTGCAGGTGCTGCAGGAGTTGATTGAGCAGCATCAACAGGGCCAGGCCTTGAAGATGGATCAGCGCTTGATCACTGCGCTGCGCAGCGTGCTGAGTGATGAAAGCCTGGATCAGGCGATGGTCGCGGAAATGCTGTCGTTGCCGGGTGAAGCCTACCTGACCGAAATCAGCGAAGTGGCGGATGTGGATGCCATCCACGCCGCCCGTGAGTTTGCGCGCAAGCAACTGGCGGACAACCTGCACGAAGCGTTGTGGCTGCGTTACCAGGCCAACCGCGAGTTGTCCAAACAAACGCCGTATGTGGCGGCAGCCGAGCACTTTGCCCGCCGCGCGTTGCAGAACATCGCGCTGTCGTACCTGATGCTCAGTGGCAAGCCGGACGTGTTGGCAGCAACCATCGAACAGTTCGACACCAGTGACAACATGACCGAGCGCCTGACCGCGCTGGCAGTGCTGGTGAATTCGCCGTTCGAGGCAGAGAAGGCCAAGGCGCTGGCGGTATTTGCCGAGAACTTCAAGGACAACCCACTGGTCATGGACCAGTGGTTCAGCGTGCAGGCTGCAAGCACGTTGCCGGGTGGGTTGGCGCGGGTCAAGGCGTTGATGGAGCACCCGGCGTTTACCCTCAAGAACCCGAACAAGGTGCGTGCCTTGATCGGTGCCTTTGCCGGCCAGAACCTGATCAACTTCCACGCGGCGGATGGCTCGGGTTATCGCTTCCTGGCGGACCTGGTGATCCAGTTGAATGGCTTCAACCCGCAGATCGCTTCACGCCAGTTGGCGCCGCTGACCCGCTGGCGTAAATACGACAGTGCGCGTCAAGCGCTGATGAAGGCGGAGCTGGAGCGCATTCTGGCGTCCGGTGAGTTGTCGAGTGATGTGTTTGAGGTGGTCAGCAAAAGCCTTGCCTGAGTTACCTCGTTGAATAAAAAACGGCCTGTTGAACAGGCCGTTTTTTTTTCGCCTCAGATAACCGGCGGTCGCGGGGTGTCGAGGCCGTTATCGACGGGGAAGCGCTCTGCGATGATTCCGTGTGGCACGCCGAGCGGGATGGCGCTGGCGGTGTTGAGGCGGGTGACTTGCTCAGCCGACAGTTGCACATTCAACGCGCCAAGGGTGCTGTCCAACTGTGCGCGGGTGCGCGACCCCAGGATCGGCACCAGCGCGGTGGTCGAGCGCCGGGCCTTTTCCCGCAGCCAGGCGATGGCGACGTGGGTCGGTGTGGCGTCAATTTCCCCGGCAACGGCCAGCAGCGTATCGAGCACGGCGGTTTCACGCGCAGTGTGTTCGGCGTGCACCAGGATCCCGAGTTTGTTGGCGCGGTTATCGTCCTGGGTGTGGCGGTACTTGCCGGTCAGGAAGCCGCCGCCCAGGGGTGACCACAGCGTGGCGCCCAGCCCCAGCGCTTCGGCCATCGGCAGCAGTTCGCGGTCCGCGCTGCGCTCGACCAGGCTGTATTCCACCTGGATGCCGATGAGCGGTGCGAAGCTGCGCACGTCGGCCAGCAGATCGGCGCGGGCAATGCGCCAGGCGGGGAAGTTGGACAGGCCGGCATAGTGGATCTTGCCGGCGCGCACCAGGTCATCGAGGCCGCGCAGGATCTCTTCCATGGGCGTGACGTTGTCGCTCATATGCGCCCAGAGCAGGTCGATGCGGTCGGTGTTCAGGCGCTTTAGACTTTCTTCTACCGAGCGCACCAGGTTCTTGCGATTGTTGCCGATCCGGATCGTGCCTTCATCGGACGGCTCGGTGCGCAGGGTGTACTTGGTGGCCACCACCAGGTTGTCGCGTTCCGAGGCGATAAATTCCCCTAGCAGCTTTTCGGCCTGGCCGAACTGGTAACCGTTGGCGGTATCGAGGAAGTTGCCCCCGGCTTCGAGGTAACCATCAAAGATCGCCTTGGCTTCGTCGCGCTCGGCGCCATGGCCCCAGCCCGTACCGAAATTACCGGTGCCCAAGGCCAGTTCAGATACCTGCAGGCCGCTGCGGCGACCAAAGATTTTATTGCGCATACAAGGACTCCAGAGGCAGTGATTGTCTTACATGTTTGGTAACATGTATTTAATATGATATGCGTAATTTATCGGGTCAAGCGACTTTTTTACTGCTGACGATTTCTGACAGGGGGCTTTGCTATGCTGCTGCACTTTTCCATTTTCTGGCGGGAAACCCTGTGTCGCGTACCACTCGTCTACTCACTTTGCTCCAGGCCCTGCGGGGCAAGAAGCGTCCGGTGACCGCTGCCGTGCTGGCGGCGCAGTTGGAGGTGTCTGAGCGCACGCTGTATCGCGATATCGCCGAATTGACGGCCTTGGGCGCGCCGATTTTTGGTGAGGCGGGGGTAGGGTATGTGTTGCGCAGTGGCTTGTTTCTGCCGCCCTTGATGCTGAACGCCGAGGAAACCGAAGCCATCGTGCTCGGCTTGAGGTATGTGGACCAACGCGGCGATGACGTGCTCAGCCGTGCGGCTGCCAATGCCCTGGCGAAGATCGCCGATGTACTCGACCCCGCCGCCCAGGAAGCCTTGCGCAACCCGACGCTGCTGCCGGGGCCGCCAGGGTTCGGTTACCCGGAAAACCGTGTGCCGCTCAATGTGTTTCGCGAGGCCATTCGCAACCAGGCGAAGCTGCAGATCGATTACGCCGACGCCAGCCAGACCCAGAGCCAACGCCTGATCTGGCCCCTGGCCCTGGGCTTTCTGAATGAAGTGAGGGTGATCGTGGCCTGGTGTGAATTGCGCGGGGCCTATCGCACCTTTCGCACCGACCGCGTGGCGAGTGCTGAGGTGCTTGGCGAACGTTACCCGGGGAGGCGCAGCGATTGGCTGCGGGCCTGGCGCAAGTTGATGGAGCAGAACGAATCCGGGCCGTTTACTCCTGACAAAAACTGACACAACCCTGGCTTAGCATGGCACTACAAATCACCAAGAAAGGAGCTGTGTCATGTCTATCCCTGAGTTGGCACCGGCCATCGCGGCCTATATCGCGGCGGCCAATACCCGTGACACCTCGGCTATCGCCCAGTGTTTTGCCGAGGATGCCAATGTGTTCGATGAGGGCCAGCACCAGGTCGGCGCTGCCGCCATTGCGCGCTGGATGGAAGACACCGGGCGTCGTTACCAGCCGCGGGTCGAAGTGCTCAAGGTGCAACACCGTACCGGCAAGGTGCTGGTCAGCAATATCGTGTCCGGCAATTTCCCGGGCAGCCCATTGGAGCTGCGCTACACCTTTCGCTTGAACGAGCAGGGCAAGATTTCGCGGCTGGATATTTCGCTGTAGTTCATACTGGCGGGCATGACTTTCGACTCGCCCCTCGCTGCCTACCAATACGCCGTTGCTCAACCGGGTTTCGTCGCCGACGCCGCTCAGCGCCGCGCGGTGGACGCCCTGCAAGCCTGCCACGAAGCCCTGCACCACAGCCATGCACCGATCACTGGCGTGTACCTGTGGGGTCCGGTGGGGCGGGGCAAGACCTGGCTGATGGACCAGTTCTACCAAAGCCTGCAGGTGCCAGCGCGGCGTCAGCACTTCCATCACTTCATGCAGTGGGTGCATCAGCGTCTGTTCCAACTCACCGGCACCCACGACCCCTTGCAGGCCCTGGCCCGGGAACTGAGCCAGGCCGTACGCGTGCTGTGCTTCGACGAATTGTTCGTCAATGACATCGGTGACGCGATTATCCTCGGGCGGCTGTTCCAGGTGATGTTCGAAGAAGGCGTGGTGATGGTCTGCACCTCCAACCAACCACCTGATCAACTGTATGCCGAGGGTTTCAACCGCGAGCGATTTTTGCCGGGCATTGCGGCGATCAAGCAGCACATGCAGGTGGTTGCGGTGGATGGGGGAGAGGATCACCGGTTGCATCCGGGCGCGGGTATTCAGCGCTACTGGGCCAACCAACCCGAGGCACTGGCGGGCGTGTTCCAGCGCTTGGCCCAAGGTCAACCGACTCGCAGCGGGCCGCTCGTGGTGGGGCACCGCACCATCGTCGCCGTGCAGTCCAGCGACACGGTGCTCTGGTGTCGTTACGCCGACCTGTGTGAACAACCGCTGGCGGCCATGGACTTCATGCTGCTGTGCGATCGCTTCAAGGCGATCCTGCTCGGTGAAGTCCCCAACCTCAGTGCGCAAAAACGTCCTGGCCGGATTGCCCGCGGCACCGAGGATGGCGCGCAACGTGTGGTGGCCGGTGATCGCGAATTGCCGGAGCTGTCAGTGCACGATGACAGCGTGCGTCGGTTTATCGCCCTGGTGGACGAGTGCTACGACCGTAAAGTGCCGTTGTTCATCGAGGCCCAAGTGCCGCTGGAGCAACTTTATACCGAGGGCTACCTGGAGTTTCCATTCCGCAGGACACTCAGCCGCCTGCAAGAAATGCAGTTGCAGCGTTTCGGCTGACGCCCGTACGAAAAAATCCAGGAATCGTCCGATTGCGCTTTTTCAACCACGCAACCTTCGCGTATTCATGCGCGTATTTGTAGTTAATCTCCTTCATCTGGCGCCTGCTCCACGCTTACAATCGTGCCCCTCACAGGGAGCCGAATCCCTTGTAATCGTGATTGAGGAAGGACATGGACACCCCAGATATCCTGGTGCTGCAAGCCAGCTACACCAACCCCGTGCATGCCGACGCCATCGGCCGCGTGCTCAACCATTACGCCGAAGACCCGATGGGCGGTGGCCACAGCCTGCCCGCCGACCTCCTGGAGCAACTGCCTGGCGAACTGGCCAAGCGGCCCCATGCGTTCAGCGTACTGGCGTTTGTCGGCGGAGAACCGGCGGGTCTGGTCAATTGTTTTGAAGGGTTTTCCACGTTTGCCTGCCGTCCTTTGGTCAACGTCCACGACGTGGCGGTGATGGATGCGTTCCGTGGCTTGGGGCTGAGCCAGAAAATGCTGCAAAAGGTCGAGGAAATCGCCCGTCAGCGTGGCTGCTGCAAGATCACCCTGGAGGTGCTGGAGGGGAATGCGGTGGCCCAAGCGGCGTATCGCAAGTTTGGTTTTGATGATTCGAAATTTGATCCGGCCCATGGGCGCATGTTGTTCTGGAGCAAACCGCTTTAATAAATAACAGGCAAAAAAAGGCGCCATTAAATGGCGCCAAGTTGACCTTGGCCAAAGGAGCGGGATGGCAAAGGGTATTACGGTTACATCAAGTGTTCGGTTGTTGCTCGGCAGTGGACTTGTCAGCAGTTTCTTTCTTCACGTTCTTTCCATCGGCCAGCGCGGTTTGTTCAGCCGTGCCGTGGGTTTGTTGCTGCACAAAGTTGAAGTCCTTGTAGAACGCTTTGGATCGCTCCGAGCCACCTTCGGCAAAGGCGGCGGCGGAGGTCAGGGTCATCAGGCTGGCAAGCATCAGGGTGGAGAGTTTCATGGCAGTGTTTCCGGTAAGTGTGATCGGTATCCGCTCTGTCCTTGATCAGATTCATGGGGCGAGTGTGGAGGGAGTTTATTAAGTAGGAATTAACGCCTAAAAAACCAAAAGCTAACAATTTCGTTAACTTTTGGTTAAAAGGTCCTACATCTTCCAGTCCAACGCCAAGGTGATTGAGCGTGGGTCGCCCCAATACACGCCGTTATAAAAACCAACGCGCTCGTAATACTTTTTATCAAATAGATTGTTGACGTTTAGCGACGCCGTAACATGTTCATCGAACTGATAGCGGGACATCAGGTTGACCACGCTGTAGGCCTGCTGGGTGATCTTTGCCCGAGTGGTGATTCGATTGCCCTCGCTATCACGAGCCCCCGTCGGCCGGTTGCTGAATTCATAGATATCGCTCTGCCAATTCACGGCGCCGCCGACCGTCAGGTTGCGCCATGCACCGGGTAACCGGTAGGCACTGGAGACCTTCAGCAGGTTCAGCGGCTGGCCGGTGTTGTTGCGTTTGTCCGCGCCGTTCACCGAGTGGGTATAGGTGTAGCCAGCCGTGAGATTCCAGTCCGGCCGCACCTCGCCGGCCACCTCCAACTCGAAGCCGCTTACCTTGTTACCCTTGCCGCCTGACTTGTAGTATTCCTCGCCTGTGATCGGGTTCGGCGGTACGGAGTCATCCCGTTCGGCGACGTTGTCCTGCTTGCTCCAGAAATAGGCGGCCGCTACGTTCAAGCGCTCCTGCAGCAAGCTGCCCTTGAGCCCCACTTCATAGTTGCTGCCCACCACGGGCTCCAGGTACTTCTCGTTGACGTCCTTGAGGCTCTGCGGCTTGAAGATGTCGGTGTAGCTGGCGTAGACGGTGTACTCCGGCGTGATGTCGTAGAGCAGCCCGGCGTAGGGCGTCCACATATCGTTGTGGGTCTGGCGGGTCTTGTTGGCCCTGAGCAATTGGTCATTGGCAGCGTATTCAGGCGCCGAGCTTTCCAGCTCCCAACTGCCATAACGGCTGCCGAGCACCGCATGCAGGCGCTCGGTCAGGTTCAGGCGCGTAGCCAAGTAGCCGGCTTTCTGCTCCTTACTGCTGTGCTCGCCCTTGAGCCCGGTCACGGTGTCGGCGAACTTGCCGATCCCGCCCATGTATTTCCAGTCTTCGATGCTGTAGTAGCCGCCCGGAATGCTGCTGCGCATCACGGGCGAGACGTCCCGCTGCGTGGCCTCGCCATAACCCATCATCAGTTCATGCTCACGGCCAAGCAGCGCATAGCTGCCAGCCAGGTTCAGGTCAATCGCCTCCATTCTCGACGTGCCGCGCATATGGCTGGCCCAGGCGGTCATGCCGCTGCGGTCGTCGTTAGGGAACCCCACGCCGCCTTAGTAGACCTTGCCGTCCGTGTCGCTCTGGCGATGGGTGTAGGCCGCCTTCAAGTGCCAGTCGCCATTCAGGCGGTGATCGAGGCTGGCAAAGGTGGTCTTGTCGGTCAGCGGCCAGGAGCTCCAGTGCGCCGCCATATTGGTTGAGCGTGACAGCCCAGCCTTGCCGCCCTGGCTGTTCCAGTAGGGCACGGTGCCCCAGGACGTGCCCTGTACCTTTTTGTCTTGGTAATCAAAACCGACCGCCAGCACGGTGTCGTCCGACAGGTCGCCTTCAAGGATGCCGTAGCCGACTGCCCGCTGCAGCGCGTAGTTGTCACGGAACGATTGGCTGTTGCGATAGGCCAGCACTGTACGCCCGCGCAGCTTGCCGTCGTACGCCAATGGGCCGCCGACATCCACGAAGCTGTAGTAGTTGTCATGGCTGCCACCGCTCACCCCGGTTTTCGCCTGCCACTGGGCGGTGGGGCGCTTGCGCACCATATTGACCGTGGCCGAGGGGTCACCCGCACCGGTGGTCAAGCCGGTAGCACCGCGAACCACCTCGATGCGGTCGTAGATGATGGTGTCGGAATCGGACTTCATGTAGCCGAAGGTGTTGAGCATCCCGTCAATCTGAAAGTTGTTGATGCCGTAGCCACGGGAGGAATAGGACACACGGTCGGAGTCGTTGTGCTGGACGTTGACCCCGGTGGTCTGGCGTAGCACTTCGGTCAATGTATTGAGATTGAAATCATCCATCTGCTGGCGAGTGATCACCGAGATCGACTGTGGGGTTTCCTTGACCGACAGGTTCAGCCGCGTGGCGGTGCTCATCGAGCCGGTGGTGTAGGCCCCGGTGTGCTCGGTGGTGGCCCCCAGGCCTTCGGCGTTGATGTTGGTGGCCCGCAGCTCGAGGGCTTTGTTTTCGGGGTCGGTTTCAGCCAACAGGCCGGGGCTTGCGACCACGCTGAAGAGGCCGAGGGTGAGCGTCATGGAACGGGTGAAAGGCGCAAACATCGCGGAAGACTCCTTGTCGTCTTTGCGGCCTTTCCGGTTGGGAAAGGCCTTGGTTCAAAGACGAAAGGAGAGGGGGAACTTTAGGTCTAAACGAGAATGATTGTTATCTTTCTGTTACAAGGCCGGTTTTTCCTGCAGCACCACGTCGGTCGGATTGGCCTTTTTCGGCTTGATCAGGCTGAAGTCGATCAGCGGCTTTTGTTGGCGCTCGTAAGGGTTGCCAATCATCTGCGGGCGCGGCGTGAAGCTGTCACTCACCAGGCTTTTTGTACGGTCGAGTTCATTGAAGCTAAGACCGGCCAGATCAGCCCAGGTGTGAATCAACTGCGAGCTGGAGTAGGGCCGTTGCAAGTCACCGGCGAAGCTCCAGTCGTGGGTTTCGCGCCATTTCGGTGAGGCGTAGGCCATGAACGGAATGGTGTACATCGGCGCTGTCGGCTTGCCTTCGTTACGTCCCAGGGTGGTGTGGCCAATCGAGTCGAAGACATCTTCGCCATGGTCCGAGAGGTACAGCAGGAAACCGTTCGGATCGGTCTTGGCGTAATCCTTGATCAGGCTCGACACCACGAAGTCGTTGTACAGCACCGCATTGTCGTAGCTGTTATAGGTGGGCAACTGGTCGTCGCTGATGCCCGCCGGCACGCCCTGGCGGTCAGTGAACTTATCGAAGGTTGGCGGGTAGCGGTACTGGTAGCTCATGTGGGTACCCAGCAAATGCACCACGATGAACTTGCGCTCGGCCGGATCGGCCAGGGCCTTGGAAAACGGTGCCAGCACATCGCCGTCGTATTGGCGGGCGTTCTGGTTGCGGTTGTTGTTCAGGTATACCTGCTCATCGGCCTGTTCGGAAAAGGTCGTGAGCATGGTGTTGCGCTTGGTCATGGTCTGCTGGTTGGTGATCCAGTAGGTCTTGTAGCCGGCCTGTTTCATCACGCTGACGATGGAAGGCGTCTTCAGGTACAGGTCCGGGTTTTCTTCGTCGGCGAAGGTCAGCACCTGTTGCAGCGCCTCGATGGTGTAGGGGCGCGGGGTGATGACGTTGTCGAACACCGCCAGTTGGTCACGCAGTTTGTCCAGCTCCGGCGTGGTGTTGCGCGGGTAGCCGTAGAGGCTCATGCGCTGGCGATTGGTGGACTCGCCGATCACCAGCACCAGGGTCGACGGTTGGCCGGCCATGGTGTCCTTGAGGTTGGTCAGGGGCGGGATCTGGCTGGCGCTGTCGAGCATGCCTTGCATGTTGTCCAGTTGCTCGGTGTAGCGGCGGTAGGCGACGATCATCTGCCACGGCACAGCCGGTTCGATACGGGTTTCAAAGCGATCGATGGCCTGCTCCATGTTGTCGCTGGTGGCGATCTGCTTGACCAGCGGATAACCCACCACCGCCAGCACAATCGCTGCCGCCGCCAGCATCGACTGGCCGCGAGGCAGGTAGACCGGGCGCAGCCGCGTCCACAGGAATACCGCGAAGGCGGTATGGGCGATGAATGCCAGTACGATCCACCAGGCAAAATACTGGGTGGCGTATTCGCCGGCTTCCGAGATGTTCGACTCGAACATGATGAAGATGACGCTTTGGGAGAATTCCTGCTGGTAGATGAAGAAATAACCCAGGCTGGCCATGGAACACGCCCACAGCACCACGCCGATCAAGGCGGCGAGCAGTCGTGTACGGCGGGGGAACAGCAGCATGGGCGCAAGCCACAGCGCACTCATGAAGAAGGCTTGGCGAAAACCACTGAAACCGGAAGTCCCAGTCAACTGGATCAGCAGTTGGGTAATGCCCGAGAAGTACCAGAAAAACAGGAACAGCCAGCCAAGGCCGGCCCAATCAAAGCCTTTCGCAGACGTGGTGCTGCGTTTGAACATCGCCATCCAGCGCTCCAACCCGTTGATTTTTCAGTTGACGCGCGGGGCTGCACGCAACAGAGGCCACCCTTACATGGGGTGGCCCTTGGGGGCTGGAGTATCGGGAGAGGCATGTGAAAACTTTGTGAGATTTTTGTAGCGGTTATCTTACAAAGCGATGGCGGGGCTCAGCAGAGCGCGGGTTGCGCACCGGCGGGCTGGTCCAATTGGGCCTGGATGATATGGGCACGCAGGCGCAGGACTTCCTGCTGCAGCTGTTCGCGCTCGTCTTTCAACTCGCGCAACTCGTCGCGACGGATAGTGACGTAGAGGGTCTGTGGCGGACGTGTCATCTGTGCAGTGCTCATTGCTTACCTCGCAAATAGCCGGTGTGTCGCGGTGTGCCAGAACGCTTGAGTCGAGGTTCTCGGCAGCAGTCAGGGCAATTCTGAATTCTTTTTGCAGGCAATGGAACTTTTTTATTTTTGATGGTCGTGTGACTTTTAGTGCCGTGATGCTGAAACGATGGCAACTTTTTTCCATGAAACTAGCGGTATCCGCGCTCGACTAACCCTCATTAGCCGCATTGCGCTATAAACTATGTCACACATTTTTTAGTAGTTAGGAGCATCAGCACATGCAACTGGGGATTATCGGACTAGGCCGCATGGGCGGGAATATTGCACGGCGCCTGATGCTCAATGGGCATACCACCGTTGTTTACGACCGTAACGAAGCCTTTGTAAAAGACCTGAGCGAAGAGGGCGCCACCGGCGTTTCCGGCCTCCAGGCCCTGGTTGACGGGCTGCAAAAGCCGCGCACCGTGTGGGTCATGTTGCCGGCGGGCGCGCCCACCGAAGACACCATCCACGAATTGAGCGCGCTGCTGGAAGACGGTGATGCAATCATCGACGGTGGCAACACCAACTATAAGGACGACGTGCGCCGGGCCAAGGCCCTGGCGGAAAAGGGCCTGCACTATGTCGACGTCGGCACGTCCGGCGGCGTCTGGGGTCTGGAACGCGGCTATTGCATGATGATCGGTGGCGACGCCGAGACCGTGCAACGCCTTGATCCTATCTTCAAGAGCCTGGCCCCGGGCCTGGGCAATATCCCGCGTACCAAGGACCGTTCCGCCAGCGCCGACCCGCGTGCCGAGCAGGGTTACATCCACGCAGGCCCCGCCGGTTCCGGGCACTTCGTGAAGATGATCCACAACGGCATCGAGTACGGGATGATGCAGGCGTTTGCCGAAGGCTTTGACATCCTCAAGACCAAGAACTCGGAAAACCTGCCCGAAGACCAGCGCTTCGACCTGAACGTCGCCGACATTGCCGAAGTCTGGCGCCGTGGCAGCGTGGTCTCGTCCTGGCTGCTGGACCTGACCGCCGACGCCCTGGCCACCGACCCGAAACTCGACGGCTACTCAGGCTCCGTGGCCGACAGTGGCGAAGGCCGCTGGACCATCGAAGCCGCCATGGAACAAGCCGTGCCGGTGCCGGTGTTGTCCACGTCGCTGTTCGCCCGCTTCCGTTCGCGCCAGCAGAGCACTTACGGTGACAAAATGCTCTCTGCCATGCGCTTCGGCTTTGGTGGTCACGTGGAGACTTCCAAAAAATGACCGCCAACGGCAAGAAACCCAAGGCCGAACCCGCTCCGCCCACCACCCTGTTTCTGTTTGGTGCCCATGGTGACCTGGTAAAGCGCCTGCTCATGCCGGCGCTGTACAACCTCAGCCGTGATGGCCTGCTGGGCGATGGCTTGCGCATTGTCGGCGTGGATCACAATGCGATCAGCGATGCCGACTTCGCCAAGAAACTCGAAGACTTCATCCGCACCGAAGCGGCGAGCAAGGTCAAGGGCAATGCCGACAACGCGTTGGACCCGGCCTTGTGGGCGCAGTTGGCCAAGGGCATCAGCTACGTCGAGGGCGACTTCCTCGACGACAGCACCTACGCCGACATCGGCCAGAAGATCGCCGACAGCGGCACCGGTAACGCGGTGTTCTACCTGGCCACCGCGCCGCGCTTCTTCAGTGAAGTGGTGCAACGCCTGGGCAGCGCCGGGCTGTTGACGGAAACCGACGACAGCTTCCGGCGCGTGGTCATCGAGAAGCCCTTCGGCTCCGACCTCGCCACCGCCGAGGCGCTGAACGCCAGCCTGCTCAAGGTGATGAGCGAGAAGCAGATCTATCGCATCGACCATTACCTGGGCAAGGAAACGGTGCAGAACATCCTGATCAGCCGTTTCTCCAACGTGCTGTTCGAAGCGTTCTGGAACAACCATTACATCGACCACGTGCAAATCACCGCCGCCGAGACCGTCGGCGTTGAAACCCGGGGCAATTTCTTCGAAAAGACCGGCACCCTGCGCGACATGGTGCCCAACCACCTGTTCCAGTTGCTGGCGATGGTGGCCATGGAGCCGCCCGCAGCCTTTGGTGCCGACGCCGTGCGCGGTGAAAAGGCCAAGGTGATCGGCGCGGTGCGCCCCTGGTCCCTGGAAGATGCGCGGGCCAACTCGGTACGCGGGCAGTACACCGCCGGCGAAATCGGCGGCAAGCCACTGCCGGGCTACCGTGAAGAAGCCAACGTTGCACCTGACAGCAGCACCGAGACCTTCGTTGCGCTCAAGGTGATGATCGACAATTGGCGTTGGGTCGGTGTGCCTTTCTACCTGCGCACCGGCAAGCGCATGAGCGTGCGCGACACCGAAATCGTGATCTGCTTCAAGCCAGCACCCTATGCGCAGTTCCGTGACACCGAGGTCGATGAACTCAAGCCCACCTACCTGAAAATCCAGATTCAGCCGAATGAAGGCATGTGGTTCGATCTGTTGGCGAAAAAGCCCGGGCCGACCCTGGACATGGCCAATATCCAGTTGGGTTTCGCCTACAAGGATTTCTTCGAAATGCAGCCGTCGACCGGTTACGAAACCCTGATCTACGATTGCATGACCGGCGACCAGACCTTGTTCCAGCGTGCCGACAACATCGAGAACGGCTGGCGTGCCGTGCAGCCGTTTCTGGATGCGTGGAAGGAGGACGACGGCATCCAGGCCTACAAGGCCGGTGAAGACGGCCCGGCTGCCGCCGACGCGTTGCTGGCCCGTGATGGCCGTACCTGGCACAGCCTCGGATGAGTGATGCAGCGATTCATCCCATCCGTTTTATCCTCAGTGACGTGGACGGCACCTTGCTGCACCCGGACCACCGCCTCAGCCAGCGCACCGTGGACGCGGTGCGTGCGCTGCGTGAGGCCGGGGTGGCTTTCAGCCTGGCTAGCGGGCGTCCGCCCAAGGCCATGCTGCACCTGATCGAAACGTTCGGTATCGATGTGCCGGTGGCAGGCTTCAACGGCGGCACGTTGATCAACCCGGATGGCAGCATTCTGGTTGCCCACCATTTGCCGGCGGAAGCGGCGCTGGTCACCCTGGCGCTGTTTTCGGGCGAGCCGGACGTGGAAGTGTGGGTGTTTGCCGACGGTGACTGGCTGCGTCGCGATCCGCCCGGGCCGATGGTGCGGCGCGAAGCCGATGGCCTGGGCTACGGGCCGGTGGTGGTGGAGAGTTTCGAACCCTACCTGGATCGGATCGACAAGATCGTCGCCGCGAGCAATATCACCCAGCGGCTGGTCGAGTTGGAAGCGCAGTTGCAGCCCAAGGTTCAGGGGCTGGCCCACGTGTCGCGGTCACAACCGGTTTATCTGGATGTGACGGCGATGTTGGCCAACAAGGGCGAAGCCTTGAAGACCCTGGCTGCACACCTTGGCATACCACTGGAGCAGACCGCAGCGATCGGCGATGGCGGCAATGATCCGGCGATGTTTGAGGTGGCCGGGTTGTCGATTGCCATGGGGCAGGCGGAAGAAACCGTCAAGCGCCAAGCCAATGTGGTCACTGGCAGTAACCTCGAGGATGGCGCCGCCGAGGCGATCGAGCGGTTTATCCTGGCCGACCGCAATATACGATAGACAGTTACAGCGATAAGTCTGGGCAGTACATCAACAATGGACGCTGAGTCTTGCGCCCCGCACCCCGGGGCGTTTTATCAGCAAGGAACCCTCCATGACTGCCCCGTCTTCGTTTGCCCGCAGCGAGCTTGCCACTGAGCTTGCCCGCAAAATCCTCGATTACTTTGCCACGCGGCCTTCATTGCAGGAGGTTGCCTTGCGGGTGATGGAGGATAGCCTGCCCACCCGCTATCGCTGGTTGCCGATCAACCACACAGGGCCGATGCTGCTCACCCCGGTGTACCGCTATGACAACCGTACTTTCGTGCTTGAAGGCCACGACGCGCAGAATTTGCCCGATGCATTGATTGAGCGTTGCGCGACCGGGCAGTTCGTCGATTTCAACCAGGGCCAGCTCATTGCGCAGAATGCCCAGGGCGCGACACTGCCCCAGAAGGTAGAGATCCGGGATGTCGAGAAGGTGCTCAATCAGCAAGGCCCGCTGTTGCTTGAGCGCTACCAGCAAGCACTGGTGGATTACTGGATGAGCCCGGGCGACGACCAGACCATTCGTTACCTGTGGCTGGCCGAGACCCTCAGGAATGCAGTGTTGGACGCGGCGACCCACGCTTCGCTGGCCGGGCCACAGTTGGACATGGTGATCAGCCTGGTCAGCCGCTCGTTGCCGGCCTCGCGCTTCCTGCCGGTCGACGGGCAAGCCTATATCATCGATCAATGGGGCGAGCAGGGGGCGACGAACCTGGAGATGCTGCGCGGGCTGGTGTTGGTCAAGCAGCACGGCGAGCGCACCACGGTGTTGCTGTTCACCCTGTCCAGAGGTATCCAGCGCTTCGACTCCCTGGCGCAACTGGGCGATTGGCTGGTCAACCTGATGAGCGAAATCACCCCAGGCCATTCGATGCAATGGCGCTTGTACCGGCCGGCCGGAAACATCTTTCACAGTTTCAGCCTGACCTTCCTGGCCAAGCAGTTGGCGGACATCAAGGCGGTATTGCCGCTGGTGCGTTCAATACCCAAGCCGCAGGACGTATTGGTGCGTGCGGTCGAGGTGATCACCCTTGACTTTGACAGTGCGCCCATCGGCTCAACGCTCATGCAGCGCCTGCATGACGCACTGCCCGGCTGGTTGTTGCAGGCTCCCGTCGACCTGCAATGGCAGATGAGCCGCTACGCCATCGACCTGGCCAAGCAGATTCGGCAACCGGATTGGCGGCCATTTGACGAAGGCGTTCCCTCGCTGCTGGATTACGCCCGTCAGGCGCTGTCGGCGCAATTGGTCAAGGACTATCCGGACCGGCCGGTGATCGATCCTGATCGCGTCAAGGTGATGATCGAACTCGATGAGCGTGACTTGCACGCGCAGGCCGGTTTGCTGTGGCAGCTGCCGCCGCTCTACACCCACGGCAGCTGGACCCTCAGTGAGTTCTCATGGTTGGCGTTGACGGCCCTTGATCCGAGCCGGGTCACACTCACGACAGCCCCCGGCCACCCGGCGGTGTGGCTCACGCCCAGTGACGCGATAAGCCTGATTGGGCGTGCGGACGTCCGGGGTGGCTACGGTCGCTTGATCAAAGAGAAATTCAAGGACAACCCGCGCGAACTGCTCTGGCGCAAGGCGAGGTTTATCGAGCAATTGCGCCTGCAAGTGCCCATGCTGGCGCTCGAATACCACCTCAAGTACCCACGGGCGTTTTCCCGTAGAGCCTATATGAACGTGGCGGCCATTTTTCAACCGCGCACGGCTGAAACCGAGTCGGTGGTGTTGCGTCCTTTAGCCTTCACGCCGGCGTTGGGGGAAGCGCCTGATGAAGTGCGCAACATGTTCATCATCGGCCCGCGCAACCTTGGCGAAGGCCCGCAGATCCTCTACCGGCCGATGTGCGACGTGAAGTTCATCGAGTTTGCCAGCGCAGACGCGCTGCTGGCTGCCATCGCCAGCCCAGGTCAGTTGCAGTTTCAGGTGTTGGCCTGGTTGCCGGCGTCGGCGCGGGCGCGCTACCTGGTGCCAGACCTGACTGCGCCGAGTCTTGCGGCGTTCGAGCGGGTCGACTTCAACCAGTCATTGTGGTCTGGCGAGGGGGCCGCGTTGGCCGATATTGAAGTCGAGGGGGACTATCTGGCAGCGCTGTTCGAAAGCAGTGTTGAGACCACCTTGAGTGTGACGCAGCCGTCGGCGTCCTCCGAACTCGACGCCTTCTGGGACTGGGTCAAGTGGCTGTTCGGGGTGGGCTTGCTTCTGCTGCTGACGTTTTACGGCGGTCCCGCGGGGCGGGCGCTGGGCTGGCTTTTCCTGACGTGGTCGGTGGTGCAGGACCTCAGTTCCATCGGTGACAAGGATGCCGAAGACAAAGTCTCCAGCGTGGCGGACCTGTTGTTGAATATCGGTCTGCTGCTGCTCAGTCGCGGCCGTGTTTCCACCAAAGTCGCCGGGCGATCAAAAGCGGATGATTTGCTCGACCTGGCCCAGGGCGCCGATCTGGAGCAAAGCATTGAAATGAGTTGGAGTGAGGCACCGGAGTATCTGTCCGAAGGGGGTCAGACCAGTCGTATCGGAACGCCAACGGTGCAGTTGCCGACGGTACGCGGTCCCGAGGAATTGGTGCGGGGGGATCCTGACCTGGAGCAGTTGTGGAGCGGCTTGTACCGACGGCTGTCGGTGATTCGTTTGGCGGAGTTGGCGTTGTACAAGGTCAGGCCGCTGCCTTTTGCCGAGCGTATCAGCACGGGTAAGCAACGCGGCCTGTTCCGCGCCACCAGTGGCATCTACGCGAGCATCGATGGCGATATGTTCAAGGTTGAAGAGCATGCGGGTGTGATGCGGGTGGTGAACGATGACCTGGTCAACCGCCTGGGGCCGCAGGTAGTGTCCGACACCCATGGGGAATGGTCGTTTTCTCCTGAGCCTGCAGTGCCCCATGACTTTCAGGAAGCCCTTGACCTGGAAAAACAACGGCTGGCGCAATTGAAAAGTGATGAGCAGCGGCGCAAGGCCCTCGATGAGGAGTACAACCAACTCGTCCTGCAGTTTGCGGGCCTGGACTTTCCCGATGACGACACGCTGCAGGCGCTTTCCCACAAAAGTGCCGAACCCGGTACGCCGGCGCTGATCGAGGACGCGTTGGCCAAGGCGGCTGTCTCGCTGTGGTGTTCTACGGCCTTGATGGAGGCACTCACCCGGCGGCGACGATTGATGCTGGTCAGGGAGTTCAGTGCGTTGTACAACCGGTTCCGCGCGGGCGTGGTCAAGGCCAGGCGCAACCAGGCGTTGCTGCTGGCGAGCAAGCGCGAGGTCATGCTCCATGATGATCACTTCCATGCTACGTGGTTCGATGCACAGAACCTGAGCAAGATGGTCCTGGATACCCGAACCTGGGAACGGATTGCCGCAAGGTTGCCCGATTACGCGACGTTGCAACGCAGCGCTATCGAGGCCTGCCAGGACGCCGAACTGCGGCTTGAAGAAATGAAGCGCTCCGGCAAGGTGGGCGATACCGCTGTTGCCGCGTTGGACTCCGCAGCCTGGGCCGGTCGGCGCATGTCGATGAAGTGGCAGGAGCTGCAGCTGCGAACCCTGGCCCTGCAGTGTTTTGACGGGCGAGTCGCGGGTATCAGGGACGCTACGCTGAACCTGCTCCAGGAGGTCACTACGTTATGCAGTCTGAAACTGCTGACCTATCGGGAGCTTTACAGCAAAGGCCGTTTCAACCTGGATCACCAACTGCGGGTTGCCAATGACGTACTCGATGCATTGGTGTTGGCCTATGTCCGTCTGGCTTACCAGCTGGGTCCGTTGCCGGGTTATATCAATGCCCAGGCGCTGGGCAACTATCGGGCGTATGTCCGGCAGTTGCAGTTGGCGCAGGAGGAGGAACTGATCGAGCTCTATCGGCAGTATGAACATGCCGGGCTGGAGGCAATTTCGACCACGGTTTCCAGCGGCCCCAAGCAGCTGATTGATGGGGGCGCGCAAGGTGCTGTCATCGGCAATCGACGCAGCGTTGCCGGGCAAGGCACATCCTACGAATACGTTGATGTGCTGGAGCCCTTCGATCATCGCAACATCTTCACCTTCGAGCGCCTGGGGACCGAGCAGGAGCCGGTGTGGAGGCAGGTGATGAGTCTTGAGCCGGCGGATAACGCAGTCGACGCGGCTGAATCGTTGGCGACGATTGGCGATGAGGCGCAACGGTTGTGGCGAGATGCCGAGCGTCAATACGGGTTGATATCCGACTTGGAATCCATCCACAGGATCTCGCCGCGCCTGGCACGAGGTGAATGGTTCAACTATATCCAGCGCATGACCCGGCAACGCGAGCTGTTGATGGGGGCACTCCAGGTGCCGTCGGCTTCGCCCAGGCATCGGGACCTGCTGGATTTCTTCAGGCATACCCCTGCTGCGTTGTATGAGGAAATTCTGCGGTTCATGGGGCAGGGGGCGGCAATGCGTGATCGTATGATCCTGAGGTATTCGCCGACGTCGGAAGGGCTGCTGCAACTTTACAAGGCGTGGAAGGTGGACGTGGTGGAGTTGCAATCCGTGCGGCCGTTGATCAGGGAGTTCGAGGTACGCGAAAAGTCCACGGGGCGTCCATTGTGGTTGGCTCGTTTTCACTATAGGACGCAAGCCGCGCGTGATATTGGCTACCACTTTATCCGTGGACACCTCAAACGCTATGCCGAACGCAACATCGGCTACGCGAAGTTAAAGGACTACGCCTCTAACCGGGAACTTCTGATCAATGCCCTGCGCTCGAACATTGATCATGAAGTTGCCGAAACCGTGTTCTTTACCGAAGAGGTCAATTCGACGGTGCGCTGAATTACTTCGGCATCGCCCACTTTTGCAACTGATAGCCGCTCTTGCCTAACTCGGAACGCGCCTGCAACAGCAAGTCTTCAAGTTGTGCAGGGTCGGAATAAGTGCGCGCATCCAGTTGCCGGCTGCCGATACGGGTATTGGTGCGGTCGATGACGCTAAGGCTCAGGGCGCCATTGCCGTCATGCCAGGCCACGCACTGAAAGGGTTGGAAAGCACGGTCTGCGATCAAAAGAGCTTCGTTGATGCGGAGCGGGGCGTTCATGTGGGTCGTCTCTCTAAATGCCCATTCAAGTGATTGCCGGCGGTTGGGCTGACCGTGCGGCGGGTTACTTGTACTGATGCACGATGGCGGGGTACGGGTCACATGTTAGAGCAACTATTTTCAACGTTTAGTGATTGACGTCATGTAAGCGGCTGTTTTGAAAGCTGAATGAAAGTTTAGGCATGCCCCAACTTTTTTGGCGCAGATGCGAGGAGGTGGCTTTTTGCCCCGACTTATAGCGAAACGGTACAAGGCGCGTGTCAAGATCTTGCTAGTGTTAGCCGCAGGCGTCACAAGCCTTTGTTTATAAATAACTTTAACAATTTTGACGCCAAGGAACAGTCATGGGTGTGCCCCCCGTTCAACGTCGGTTGCTAGTGGTTGATCCCTGTGACGATTGCCACGACCTGCTGCCAGTATTGCGCACGGCCGGTTGGGCGGTCACCAGTTGCCCCTTGGACGCGGTCGGCGATCGGTCCTGTGATGTGGGCCTGTTGCGCCTGCAACCGTCCCATCTGGAACGCCCCGAATCGGTCAAGGAGTTGATTGGCCGCAGCGGTACCGAGTGGATTGCCGTCCTCAGCCCGGACGTACTGCGCCTGCAGAACGTCGGTGATTTTGTCTGCGAGTGGTTTTTCGACTTCCACACCTTGCCCTTTGACGTCGCCCGGGTGCAGGTCACCCTGGGCCGTGCCTTCGGCATGGCGCGCCTGCGCGGCAAGGGCCACACCCTGGTGGATGAGCCTGAGCATGAGCTGCTGGGCGACAGTCGGGCGATCCGTGAACTGCGCAAACTATTGTCCAAGCTGGCGCCCACCGAATCACCGGTGTTGATCCGTGGTGACAGCGGCACGGGTAAAGAGCTGGTCGCCAAGACGCTGCACCGCCAGTCCCAGCGGAATGCCAAGCCCTTTGTCGCGATCAACTGCGGGGCGATCCCGGAACACCTGATCCAATCCGAGTTGTTCGGCCATGAAAAGGGCGCGTTTACCGGCGCCCATCAGCGCAAGGTCGGGCGCATTGAAGCGGCCCATGGCGGTACGCTGTTCCTGGATGAGATCGGTGATTTGCCGATGGAGCTGCAAGCCAACCTGCTGCGCTTTCTTCAGGAAAAACAGATCGAACGCGTCGGCGGCAGCCAGCCCATTCCCGTGGATGTACGGGTGTTGGCCGCGACCCACGTCGACCTGGAGGCCGCAGTCGAAAGGGGCGCTTTTCGCGAAGACTTGTATTACCGGCTCAACGTCCTGCAAGTGGTGACGGCGCCGCTGCGCGAACGCCATGGCGACGTGGCGATGCTGGCCAACCACTTTTCGCGCTTCTACAGCCAGGAAACAGGTCGACGCCCGCGCAGTTTCAGCGAGAGCGCCCTGGTGGCCATGGCGAAGCACGCCTGGCCGGGCAATGTGCGCGAGCTGGCCAACCGCGTGCGCCGTGGCCTGGTGCTGGCCGAAGGGCGCCAGATCGAAGCCGTTGATCTGGGATTGCAGGCCGAACAGGCAATCTCGCCGCCGATGGCTACACTGGAAGACTACAAGCACCGCGCCGAACGCCAGGCGCTGTGCGATGTGCTCGACCGGCACAGCGACAACCTGAGTGTCGCCGCCCGTGTGCTGGGGGTTTCCCGGCCCACCTTCTACCGGTTGCTGCACAAACACCAGATCCGCTAGGGCGGGTAAACCGAAAAGCCCCGCAACGACCCTTATCGTTGCGGGGCTTTTCCTTGCGCACTGTAGCGAGCGGGCTCGTCGTGGTTAGGCGGCTTGCTGTGGCGAGCGGGCGTGTTGTGGCGAGCGGGCTTGCCCCGCGTTGGGCTGCGAAGCAGCCCCTCGGCTTCTCCTAAAAGTAATACGGAAACTTCAAGCTAAACGTAAAGTCCGGCGCATCATCCGTCATCCCGATCGCCAGGTTCGGCACGATCGTCAGGTTATCCGACGCCGCAATGGTCATGCCCACGTTGAAGTAACCGGCGTTGGCATCGCTGGACACCACCGACTGCCAATCCCCACCGTTAGGCTTGAGCTTGCTCTTGCGTTGCACCAGGTCGGAGACCGAGAACGACATACTCATCTTCTCGTTCAGGGCGAACGCCACGCCCACACCGAGTTGGAAGCTGTCGCCCAGGCTGACCTTGCCGCCGACTTTCTGGTTGACGTCGCTGCTGATGTCGTCAAACGACTCTTGAAAGTTGTGGGTGTAGGAGAGCGAGCCAAACAGCACCGCAGGGTCGAACGTCTTGACCAGCGAGATACCTGGCGTAACCGACCAGACACCATTACCGGTGGGCAGGTTTTCCGGCACATACAGGTTGTCGTTGGCGGTTGACCTGACCAGCTTGATGCCAAACGGTTCTTTACCCGTTGGTGCCTTGACGCGCAGGGACACCACCGCATCCGGCAGGGTGGGGGTTTCGTCGAGGAACTTGTAGGCCACCCCGAAGTTGACGTCGCCGATGGTCGGGTCACGGCTCACCGACTCTTCCGAAGTGGCGTTGGCATTGTTGCCGGCGCCGCCGGACTGATAAGTCGACTCGCGGTACACCACCGGCACGTTCACATCGAACTGCCAGCGGTTGTCGACGTTGTAACGCCCCGTCAGGTCCAGGGTCCAGTTGTCCGACTTGATCCGGTCGAGGTTGATATTGCCCAGGAAGATCGAGTCCAGCGCCAGGAAGCCGTTTAGCGTCAGTTGGCGTGCATCATAGCGCGCATAAGTGATCCCGGT
The DNA here is from genome assembly GCF_055380095.1 of Pseudomonas allii. Lineage (NCBI taxonomy): Bacteria > Pseudomonadati > Pseudomonadota > Gammaproteobacteria > Pseudomonadales > Pseudomonadaceae > Pseudomonas > Pseudomonas allii. The sequence continues at coordinate 2,900,928 of NZ_AP039450.1, forward strand.
TTCAAAGCTGAATTTGCCATTGCCGAAGAAGCCGCTGGCCTCGTTATAGAGGTTGCTCACGCTTTGCGCAGGCGCCGAATCGTCCTTGAGCGACTGCCCATAGGAGCTGCCGCCGCCGCCCGCACCGCCGGATGCCGCCGCCGCTCCCGTGCCTGCCACCGTGGCACCGCTGGCCTTTTGAAAGTCCGCCGGGGATTTGGCCAGGCGCTTGGGTGCTGGCGTCGCCGGCGTGTCCTCGACCTGGCGCACCCGTTGTTCCAACACCGCCAGGGCTTTCTGCTGCACTTCGTACCGCTGCTTGAGCTCCAGAAGTTCCTGTTTGAGGGTCTCGATATCGGCGTCTGGCGCGGCATACAACATGGATGCGGGCAAGAGCGTACTTAAACAGACCACCGCACGTAGCGATAACGATCGATGCATGAAATAAGCCGTCCTTTTCTAATGCGAAAGTGTCGAGGGTCAGCGTAGTTCAATAACCGAGAGTGCGTAGGCCTTTGAGTTGATCCAAGTTGCAGTTCAACGCGGGGTTGATCAATCCGTTATTCATTACCACGTTGAGTTGGGTCATGCTGTTGACGAAGTTGCTGTTGCCGGTCAGTACCGTGCCCTGCAGCACCTGGCCGCCACCAATCTGCTGGAGGCTGTTGCCTTGGTTATGATTGGCCTGGATCGCCATCTGCAAGCCGCCATTGTTGGCCGAGACGCTCACGCGACCTGCCGCGCTGTCGCCGGTGACAGTACCGCCGGCCACCAGCACCTGCCCCGACTGCGCGGCATTGGACGGTGCAAAGCCGTTTTCAGTGACGTTGATCCCGACATTGTTGTAGGCGGTGTTTTTGTCGCCGGCAGCGCGCACGCTCTGGGTCACGCCTGTGCCGGTGCCCAGGCCGGCGCCTCCGGTGACGTTACCGGTGCCGGTGCTCGGGTTGGTGCCATTCCCGGTTGAGCCGGTGGTCTGCACGTAGAACTGCGGCGTAATGGTCGATGAGTCGACTTGCATGCTGGCCTTGCCGGTGATGTTATCGCCCGCGGCATTGGTCCAGGTGCTGCTCATGACAATACCGAAGCTGATGATCCGCCCCGGCATCACATAACGGCCGCGCAACTCGGCCATTTCCGAATCCTTGAGTTCGATCGGCTTGAACGCCGATGAAGCATAAGCGGGCATTGAGGCTGCCAGACACAAGACCGTCAGCCAACGGGAAGTGTTCATCTGCTGCTCCTGGAGCGTCCTGCCCCTTATTGCGCTTCTTAGAAGAAGTCGCTCTGGATGAAACCGAAATCCATCAGCTCGGCATCGCCTACGGGCCTGAACTGATTCAGTTGGTTCTTGGCGGTCAGCGGTGTGGGCGGGTCGAGCAAGGCATTGGCCTTGTCGTAGCCTTCACCCAGCACGGCGAACACGATGCCATTCCAGCCCTTGACGAAGTCGTCGCGCGAATAGCGCTTGTGGCCCAGCACCGGGTCGCCGATATAGACCCAGTCCTTGTCGGCGCGCTGCAACACCACGAAGTGCTTGTAGCCACGAATCTCCAGCAGCACCACCACGGGGATTTTCACGGTCACCAGGGTGTCCGGCGAAATCTTGTAGCCCCGGGCCCGCATGCCGATGCTTTCGAGGTAGCGCTTCATGTCCAGCATGGAAAAACCCTGGGTGCGAACCAGGTCCTGGTCGGCATTGACCAGCATGCCTTTGATCACGTGGTCTTCGTCGACGTCGAGCCAATAGCCCTGGCGCAGGATGGTGGCGAGTGCCGCGGCACCGCAGCTGAAATCGGTTTTCTGTTCCACCAGGTTGGCGAAGCGGCGTTCGCGGATGCTCTCGACCTTCTTGTAGATGACTGCACCGCCAGGCATGGCGGAAATCGCCATGGTGCCTGCCCAGGTCGGGCCGGTGAGCAGCATCAAGAGGGTGAGGGTCGCGAGGCGCATGATCGGCTGACCTAATGGACACTGGAATAAAAAAGGGCCTTGTTGCCAAGGCCCCGTTGGATCAGAAGCGCACGCCGCTGCTGCAAACGCTGCAGCCTTGGCCTACAGAGAGGCTGTTGCTGCCTTGGTTGCCGGCGCCGGATTGCAGGTTCACACCTACGTTGCCGGAGTTGCGGTTAACCGAGTTGTCGAGGCTCGAGTTGTTGGAGACATACTGAGGTTTGCCGCCATAGCCATAGCCGTGGCTGGTAGCCGCCGTGTTGAGGTAGTTGTTGGCGAGCGAGTTTTGCTCGGTATTGGCGGCCGCTGCGATGTTTTTGCCATCAGCTGTGGTGATCGCCAGGTTGTTTTTGCCTTGGTTGCCTTGACCGGCCTGGCCGTTGTAACCCACGTTGCCGGAGTTGCCGTTGATGCCGTTATCCACGGAGGCGTTGTTTTGAGTGCCCTTGTTGATGAAGTTATTCAGCGCGCTGTTTTGGTTGACATCGACTACCGCGAAAACGGTAGCAAAGTCGCCCTTGGCGCTGGAGATCGCGCCAGAGTTGTCAGCTTGGTTGCCGCTGCCGGATTGAACGTTAACGCCGACGTTACCGCTGTTGCCGTTCACCGAGTTGTCGTTAGACGCGTTATTTTCGGTTTTGGTGTCATCGAACTTGTTGCCGATGCTGTTTTGTACGTCCGTAACCACGGAGGCAACCACACCGGTAGGTTGAGGCGCTGGATGCCAGCCACCACCACCTGCTTGAGCTGCAGCAGCCATGAGTGCGGCGAGCGCGAAAACCATTGGTTTCAGAGCCATTTGAGGTTTCATGGTGTTTCTCCTTGCTTCTAATTAGTTGGTTAAGTGTTGGTACGGTCTAGCTAGTGCTACCAAGCCGTTACTTGATAGTGATGCCCAGGGTGTTAGCCACTCGGTTCCCCACCCCGGCACTCTGGTTCACCTGTATCACTCCTCGGCTGCCGGTGAAGGCCTGGTCGCTTGTGACGACCTGGCGGCTGCCAGTGGTGGGGGTGAGCCCTGAGTCGGTTGCCAGCGTCGTCGTGTTCTGTTGCAACAGGACGCTGTCGTCGATGGCTTGCGGGCCAGGATTGACACTGATCCGCACGGCATTGACTAATTGGTTATTGGCCCCGGCGGACTGGTTGACGCCCAACATGCCGTTGCCATTGGTAAAAGAAGTGCCCTCGATCGCCGCCTTGGCGTTCAGGGCAGGATCGACCTTGCCGTCCATCCTCTGGATATTGCCGGTGGTGGCCTGGCCGCCCAGCGTGACAGCGCGGTTGTTCGCCGTTTGCTGCTGGTTGCCCGCCGCCTGGTTGATCATCAGGTTGCCGGTGTAGTCCTTGCCGCTGTTGTTGATCACGGCGTTGTTGTCGGCCAGGGCCACGGCGCTGCCCAGCAGGGCCAGAATGAACAGGGAGCGTTTCATGGTTTGCCCCCCAGCATGCCGCCCAAATTGTTCAGGGGCGCCATGCCGCGCTGAATCGAATCGCTGATCTGCCCACCCATGCTGCCGCTGCCGCCCGAGCGGCTGGCTGCTGCGCCTGCGCCCAGCGTGGACATGCCGTTTTGCGTGGCACTCAAGCCGGTGAGGTTGCTGTTGGGCTGGAGGGCGGTGCGAGTGATGCCCAGGCCGCTGCTGACGCCGCCGAAGTCACGGTCGCTCAACTCGCCCGACAGGGCGCTGTTGATTTCTCGGCTGGGATTGGCGTTGGCGGTCTGGGGGTAAGGATCCGGGCCAAAGGAGGAGCGGCCATACATATGGCCCTGTACGTCGCGGCCCGTCACGATCACACCGTCACCTGCCAGGGCTGGAAGACTGATACTGGCGCTGAGTACACAGCTGGCCAGCAGTACGTTCATCGAACCTTGAGTGAGTGTGATCACGGCGGCATTCCTTATTCTTCACGCTGACCCTAAACAGCGTTGTCAGGGAAAGAGCAGAAGCCGTGCCGCTTTTGATTTATTAATGTTTTTCAAGGGCTTGCGAAAAGCGCAAGGCAAAATGATGGCCGTGCTGTATCAGCCATGAGACAACCGCCCTCGAAGGCCCGGCTATCGAGCCACTGCACAACCGCTTCACCCCGTTGTATCAGCGCTGTAACACCGTGCATGACGAAACGATGAATCCGCTGCGCACGGGCGATCCAGGGACGGTGTGTGTAAAAAAAATGGACAGTGCGGGCGCAACGAAGCCAAAAGCACGACGCAACAGGCTCAGCCTTTGGGGGCTTTACGCGGAATGGAATTGAGGACGGGATTGCCGTCCTGGTTCTGGGTCAGGTAGACCGGCAAAACCTTGGGCAGGGAGGGGATGAGGTTGCTGACCTCGTTGATGTTGTAGATGCCACCGATGCGAATCGCCCCGGTGTTGGCGTCGGCCAGCATCACCGGTTTGCTGAGGTAGCGGTTGATCAGCGGCAACGCATCGGCCAGGGCCAGGTTGTCGAGGATCAGCTTGCCCTGGCGCCAGGCCAGCGCCGAGTCATTCGGGCTGATCGCACGTACGCTGGGTGTGGCTTCGCCCTGTTGATAGCTGGCCTGCATGCCGGGGGTGAGGGGGACGCTGCCGTGCACCTGGTCGCTGCTGATCTGCACCGACCCTTCAAGCAGCATCACCCGCACCTGGTCTTCATATTTCCAGACGTTGAACTGGGTACCCGTCACGCGCACCTGGCCCGCGCCGGCGTGCACGACAAATGGGTGCGCACTGTCATGGCTGACCTTGAAGAACGCTTCGCCCTTGTTCAGGGTGACGCGGCGCTGGTCCTTGTAGTTGCTGTAGACCAGTTCGGTGCCCAGGTTGAGTTCCACCTGGCTGCCGTCGCCGAGCGTCACTTGGCGCAGGCCGTGGGCAGCCTCGTAGCGTTCATAGGAACTCGGCAGCCAACCGGCTTGCCAGCCGGTAAAGGCGGCGAGGGGCAGGGCGGCCAGGCAGATGGCGGCGGCCACCGCATAGGTGCGCATCCTGCTGCGCGGTTTGAACGGCATCACTACCGGCGCTATGTCGCTGCGCGGCAGGTGGTCAGCGACGTCCCAGATTTCCAGCATCGCCGCGTATTCAAAGGCGTGCAGGGGGTGCGAATCATGCCACTGGGCAAAGGCCTGACGTTCGCCGGGTGTGCAATCGCTTGCATGCAGGCGCATACACCAATGCGCGGCGGCGTCGGTGATAGCGTCATAGTCGGCTTCTGAAAGGGCTTTTTCGCTCATTAACTCGTCCTGATTTTGCACATTCTAACCTCCTGGGAGGGACGGCGAGAACAGCCATCATGGCGATTGCACATCAATTGGAACTTATTCTCGTTTGGATGCGCCTAAAAATTTCAGGACACGTGTCAGTCATTACCACCAATGGAGTACGAAAATGCTGAAGAAAACGTTAATCGCCCTGTGTGCAACCTCCGCATTGCTCAGCGCTGGCGCCGCCATGGCCGACCGCCCGGGCGCCGGTTGGATCACCATTGAAAAAGCCATCGAGGTGGCCAAGACCAAGGCCGGTTACGTCGAGGTCTATGCCGCCGAAGCCGATGACAACGGCTATTGGGAAGTCAAGGGGCGCAAGTCGGATGGCGTAGTGTACGAAGCCCGCATTGATGGGGCTTCGGGCAACGTCATACGCGACCAGAAAGACTGATACCCACCCGGGAGCCGCTCAGGCTCCCGGGTCCAGTTGGCGGCCCAGTTGGGCGATCATGTAGGCGATGGAGTCGGCATTGGCCAGGATGATGTCGATGCGTCTGTTGTCGTCACTCATGAATATCTGGCGCGCGTCGTCCAGCGTCTTGGCACCGGTGATGTTCAGTATCCGGTTACGTGCGGTTCGAGACGCGTGGCGCCGGCCCAGGTCTTCGAACTGCTGTGCGTAATCGTCCCAGATCTTGAACAACATGATGCCGGGTGTCTGGGTAGACAAGGCGTTCAAGCGCAGGTCATCCAATTCTGCATGCAGTTGCCGGCCGCGAGGAGTTTGCACATTGATCAGGTCGGTGAACGGACGCATGCTGTCCAGGTAGCTGATGTCCTCTGAGTCAGACACCAGGTGAGTAATTTCGTGGATCAGCGTGGTGGCGCGCGCATGTGCCACGATGTTGAAGGGGGCGTTCAAGCGGTTCTGGTAGATATTCAGGTTGGGTTCGAAAAAACGGTTGAGCAGGTAGATTTTTTTATCGACGTCGTCGGGCAAGGTGAAGGCATGCACGAGTTCCGGGTTGTAGCGTGCCGTCCCTGTGACGAAGCGCATCGAGTCCGGTCTGATCAACGTGGGATTCACCAGTTCGTTGAGCACTTCGTCGATCCGGGTTTCCACTTTGCTGACCTGCTCGGGACTCAACGCATGTGCCCCGAACAGCTCGGTAAAAAAGCGCCCCAGCCGGCTCAGCGGGTCACGCGTGAGCGCAAAGTTAAGGATGTTGCGTTTGCAGGTCACCGTGTAATACGTGGCGACGTTGAGCGCCTCATTGATGCACTGGGCTTTCCAACTGGACAGTGCGGCTATTTCGGCCATGCCCACGGCTTCGATATTGATCGAACCCCACTCGCCCATGCGAGTAGCGGCTCTACCCGCGGCACGCGACATCGTCTTGCCGAAACGCGGGTCACGGTGCCGCAGGTCCAGCACCCATTGGTTGGACGGCGTCAGCGCCAGCCCCGGCCCCGACTCTTGATCGCGATGGATACGCCAGTGGGTACCGGTTTTTCGCGCCGGGTAGACTTTGCCTGCCACCGGCACGTAGTTCCGGCCAGTGTCCACATCGTGATAGACCTGGGTCGTGGGGTCGTGCTTGAGGTCCGCCAGGGCAACTTCATGTTGTTCGAAGGTCTGCAACTGTGTGCGCTGCGGGGCAGTGATATCCAGCGTGGCGAGGGTGGTGGTCGCAGAGACGTCCGTCCAGTCACTGTCATCGACGGTGGTCGCGGGTTCACTGTCCGGGTATAACCGGTTGAGCGCCTTGCGCAAGGACGCCAATTCGGCCACGCCGCCGGCAAAGGTCCTGAGTGCGTCGCCCCAGCGATGTTGTTGCAAGTGTTCACTCGAGGCTTTGAACAGCTTGTAGCTGCGCCACACCACCAACGGGTACGCGAGCTTGCCGGCCAAGAAGGTCAGTGCATTGGGAACGCCTTTATGCAGCAGGCGACCGACCACTCCCCATTGCGCCGCGCCTTGCTTGTCGAATTGACAGGCGAGCATTTTTGTCAGCAGTACGATGTTGTCCTTGAACAGGCGCATCAGGATATTGCCCAGGATGCGAGTAGACCCCAGCCGGATATCCGCCGTGTCGCGCCGATGCTGCGCAAGCAGGTTACGGTAGGTGGCCTGGTGGGGCGGGTCCAGTTGTTGGAGGATCCATTCCTGCAACGGTCCCGGGGTGGTGAGTTCATTCAGTAAGTCTTCTTCCCGTGCATACTCGCGCAGCACGTGCTGCGGGCTGTAGGGCGCGTATAACACCCAGGGTCCGCTGGCATGTGCCTCAGGCCCGATCAGGTAGACACCCTGCACCTGCGCCACCGAGGCACCGACTGTGGCCACCAATTGCAAGGGGCGAATGCACGCCGTCACGCCACTGACCTGAGCGCGGGCGACCGCGTCGGGCATGTCGAAGACCTGCTGGATGAACCCCCAGGCTGTGGCGGAAATCCTTTCTTCGAGCTTTTCCTCGTGGGCGTATTGCAGCAACTGCCAGGGCAGCTGCCGGCAATAGCGTCGGCGGCGCGTTTGGGCGTCTTTGTCCGTGGCCTGCAGATGGTTGGTCAGCCATGTCTGATACACCGATTTGAGGTCTAACTGCTGCACCATTTGCACCACCGCTTTACCGTCCAGCGCAGAGGGCAACGGTGTAGCGGTGCGCGAGCGCGGGAGGATGTCATCGGCCTGCAGGTCGGGGAGATGGCGCTGGGCAAAGTCGGTCAGGCTCTGGGTGTTGCCGTTCAGCGCCTTGCGGATAGGGATCAGGACATTGTCGGGGTGTAGCCCCAGGCCGGGGAAACGCGCCTCCAGCAGCGTAACCAATGCAGCGGTGACCTGCTCGTTGAGCGGTGTGATCCCGTGCAAATAATCCTGTTCATCCGGTGCGCTGACGCGGTATTGCTCGAGCAATTCGGCGTGCAGGATCTGCTCATCGGGCGCCGCCATCCCCAGCCATACGGGGAGTGCCTGTTGGTTGGCCATGGCCCGTGCCAGTTGCATGGCCCTGGGCAGGTTGGTGGGCAGCGCCTGCTGCATCACCACGTCCAGATAGTCCTGCAGGCGCCGCGCCCCCAGGTTCATCGCCAGCACAGCATCGACGTTATCGGTGAGGGTGTCGGTATGGCTTTGCAGGCGATTGTCCAGCAGGTCGTCATCGATACGTTGCAAAGCACCCAGGGTGTAGACCTGGTGCGGGCTGCGCAGGCGCATCGGCAGGTTTTCCAGGAAGGGCAGACGCTGGAGGGGGTCATGCAGGCGTTGTCGCACTGTCTCACGCAGGTGCTGTATGGAATTGAACACTTCATGACCGCCGCGGGGCGTCCACAGCGCCGCCTGGCCGGAGCGCTGCGGGTCGGTGCCGCCGCGCTCGGTCAGCACCAGGCAGTTGGCCAGGGGCTGCGGTGGTGAATTGGCGTCCACCATCAGGGTCAGCCCGTACGCGTCCGGCAGGAAGCCATTCAAGGCGTGGCGCTTCACCCGCAGCAGGCTGTCGGGGCGCAACACGGTGTCGAGCATCTCCTGGCCGCGCTGCCTGAGGGTGTTGTCCAACTGTCGCAGTTCTGACTCGCTGCGCAGCCCGAGCATCAAGGCGTGCCGTAGGTGAGCGCGATGACTGTTGAGGAACATCTGCGGCAGTGGGCGTACATCGTGGTTGGCGAAGGTCATCATCGCGGTGTCGATGATCGTATTGAACGTCGTCGTGGTCAGGCTGTTCAACTGGTAAGCGACGCCGCCGCGTGGTGTACCGTAGAACCCGACAGTGGGCGATTCGGGGACCGAAACGGCCTCCTGCGCGAGGCGTTCGATGAAGTGTTCGATCATGCTCAATGAACGCAGGGGCACTCGATCCTCGCGCTGCTGTGCGGCGGTCGCATAGGTGTTGATCAGCACCTCGTCGGCCAGCAGCGGCAGGTGGTGCTTGTCCAGCTCCACATTCAGCGCATGGGCAGCCAACCGCCTGAGCGTCGGATGTGCCGCACGGTCCGAGGCCAGTGCCTGTTCAACCGTATTCAATTGCGCCCATTGTTGCTTGGCGCGCTCCGCCTGCACCGTGGACGGGCGCCCATTGCTGCTGGTGATGGGGTGCAGGCTCCAGCGCCCGCCGGCGTCCAGTGTGTACAGGCGATGGTCGATCAGGCCGCGTACATCCAGGGCGCAGTCCAGCAGTGCTTCCAGGTTCACCTGGCCGTCGCTGCGGCGGTACAGGCCCATGGCGTATTCCATGTTGCTCAGTTGCTTGGCCGTAATGTCCTCGGCCAGCTCGGTGAAGATGTCGCCGGAGATGGGCACGCCAATAATCTGCAGCGGGTCGAGACCGAGCAGCACATTGCGCTCGTCCAGGGACAGGAAGTTGAGCAATTCGTCCTCATGCCCGCTGGCCTTGAGCATGCTGATCAAGGTGGCGTTCAGATCCTCCATGTTCTTGAGCACCTGCAAGCCGCGGGTCTGGGTGTACAGGTACGCGTGGCTGTTGCTGATCATCAGCGTGCCGGCCAGGTCGACGTAGTGCTGGGAGGGCGCGCTGACGCGGATCTTTTCGATGCGCAGGTTCTCGGCATGGGCGGTGCGCGCCCCCGAGTCCGGGAGAAACATGGCCAGCAACTGCTGGCTGTCTTCGGCGCTCAAAATGCCTTGTTGGCGCTTGAGCAACAGATCGACGCGGAACGTGTCGCTGAGGGTCTGGGCCACCAGCCCCAGGCGGGAGTGGCCGTCCTTGATGTCTTCGTTCCAGTAGGTCTGCAACAGGCTGCCGAGCAGTTTCGACAGGATGCCGGCGGTCTGCTCCACCACGCTCTCCCAGCGACGCTGGTCTTGGGCGAGCTGGGTCGGTGTCCGGCCCGCAGTGACCTGTTTGGGGTGGGTAAAGGTGCGCGTCTGCCCGATGGGCCAGGCCTGTTTCAAGTAATAGTGCAGCAAGGCCTCGCTCAACGGCACGGAGGCCAGCCACTGCTGGTCGGCGGTCGACGCCGGGTCTCTGAGCGCAAAGCTGTTCATGCGCGCATCGCGGTGATCGAGGCTGGGGAAGTCGGTGCGCGCCATGACGGCCAGGGACGTGTCGAGCATCGTCGGCAAACCGGGGATGCGGCGCAACTGGTCGAGCAGGCCTTGCACGTTGTGTTGTTGGGCGTGCTGGATCGCGTGTTCCTGATGTTCCATCACCGGGCCTTCAATGGCTTGGGCCACCACGGTCGGTGCTTTTTCCGCGTCCAGGGTTGTGCGCTGGGCAATCGACAGCAAGCGCAGCAAGTCGACGCGCCGGGAGCGGTCCTTCAGGCGCTCGGTGATCTCGGTGAGCAAGTCGGCGCGGCTGTCGAACACTTCCAGCCCGTCATAGGGCGTGTAGAGCAGTGCCTTTTGCCCGTCGGGGCTGGGGCTCATGATGAAGGCGCCGGCGAGGGGAATGTCCGGTTTCTGCTTCACCTGCAGCAGCAGGCTTTCCACGACCATGGGCGCTTCCTGGCGTACCGGGTTTCGGCGTGCGTGGTCGGTCGCGTAATACAGGCGATGCAGCCAGTCCAGGTCCTTGACGGTCAACCCCAGCGCACGTTCTCGCGGTGTGGGTTCGTCTCTTTTTAGGGGCAGCAGGAATTCATCGAAGAAGTAGGGAGGGGTGACCCGGGCCATTGCATACTCACCGTCGTTGGATGAAGGCCTCAGGGTAGGGAGGGCCGCCGAGGGGGCGGCGGTAAATAAGTGCAGCGGTGGGGGCCGATGCACAAACAGACGTTGACAGCATGCGCGGGCCGCGTTGTTTAATCGTGGGCCTGGATTTCACGCTGGTTGCCCCTTCCAATCATAAAATCGGAGCTTCAGATGTCACAGGTCCATGAGCAGGCTACGGCCCGCATCGGCTTTACCGAACTGGTGGCGTTGCTTCATCAGGTCTTCGTGAACCATGGCACCTCCCCCGAGGTGGCCGCGATCCTGGCGCGCAACTGCGCCAGTGCCGAGCGCGATGGTGCCCATAGCCATGGGGTGTTCCGTATTCCCGGTTACCTCAGCACCCTGGCCAGCGGCTGGGTGGATGGCAAGGCGGTGCCGGTGGTCACGGATGTCGCCTCAGGGTTTGTTCGCGTGGACGCCGCCAACGGCTTCGCCCAACCGGCGCTTGAAGCCGCCCGCGCGCTGCTGGTGGAGAAAGCCCGCAGTGCCGGCATTGCGCTGCTGGCGATCCATAATTCCCACCATTTCGCCGCCCTGTGGCCGGATGTCGAGCCATTCGCCGAAGAAGGCCTGGTGGCCCTGAGCGTGGTCAACAGCATGACCTGCGTGGTGCCCCATGGCGCCGACCGCCCGTTGTTCGGCACCAACCCCATCGCCTTTGCCGCACCCCGCGCCGATGGCTTGCCGATTGTATTTGACCTGGCCACCAGCGCCATTGCCCACGGCGATGTGCAGATCGCCGCGCGCAAAGGCGAGCGCCTGCCGCCGGGCATGGGCGTTGACAGCCTGGGCCAGCCGACCCAGGACCCCAAGGCGATCCTGGAAGGCGGCGCACTCCTGCCGTTTGGCGGGCACAAGGGCTCGGCGTTGTCGATGATGGTCGAGTTGCTGGCAGCGGCGTTGACCGGCGGCAATTTTTCCTTCGAATTCAATTGGGCCGATCATCCGGGCGCACGCACACCCTGGACCGGCCAGTTGCTGATCGTGATCGACCCGAGCAAGACCGCCGGGCAAGCGTTCGCCGAGCGCAGCCAGGAGCTGGTGCGGCAGATGCATGCGGTGGGGTTGCGGCGGTTGCCGGGGGATCGGCGCCATCGCACACGGGCGAAGTCGCAGGAGCTGGGGATCGAAATCGATCGCAAAGAGCTGGAACACTTGCGGGAGATCGCGGGACTTTAAACAGGGCTGCGCCGCTGGCGCAGCCCGTCTTGCTTACTTAGTTGCGGCGACCGAGCAGCAGGCCGACCACCAGGCCAAACCCTGCGGAAATCGCTACGGTCTGCCACGGGTGGCCACCGATGTAGGTCTCGGTGGCATCCACCACCGGCTTGCCGCGCTCGCGCACATTGGACACCGAGTCCAGGGCTTGCTTGAGCTTGATGGCGACCTGCTCGCGCAGGGTTTCGCCTTCTTCGCCGACCAGGGCGGCGCTGCTTTTGAGCAGTTTGTCCGATTCTTCGATCAGCGCGGTCAGTTCGCTGAAGGCTTGGTCCTTGATTTGGTCTTCGACGGCTTGGGCAGCGGTTTTGCGGGCCATTGTGTGACTCCTTGCGAGTGAATGTGGCAGTGAACAATGGAGTATCGGCCAGCGGCAAAAGTTGCAGTTTTTTTGCCGCCGCCTGTTCTTGAGCAAAATCCGGATCAGGAAATTTCGACCTACAGTGTAAGATGTCGCCTATTTGTGCAGCAGGTAATTCAACATGAGCTTCAATCTCGCCAATAAGACCCTCGCCGAACGCGCCGAGCTGGAAGATGAAAAGTCGCGCCTCTACGACCTGTGGCAAACCAACCTGGGCAAGGCCAAGGGCGAAGCCGCACGCTTGTTCGGCGAGCGCGCCAAGCGCAAGGGCAAGTGGGCCGAATGGGTCCGCGCAGAGCTCGACGGCATGTCGCCGCCGGAGTTTTCCAACATGGTGCGCAGCGAAGTCAACAAGCTGATGGCGGCCAACAAGTAAAGCTTGCCACGATGGCTTCACGCACTTTCAGCAACAACGGATCAAGCTGCGCCTGGGTGCGCCAGCCCAGCTCCACCGGGTAGCGCGGCAGTGCCAGCGGGCAGGGCAACACGCGCAGGCCGGTCATCTCGGCAATGGCCTGGGCCGCATGCCCTGGAATGGTCGCCACGGCTTGGCTGCCCTTGAGCAAAAAGGGCAGCGCGGCAAAGTGGCTGGTCGACGCACACACCTGGCGGCTCAGGCCCTGCGCCGCCAAGCCTTCATCGGTGATGCCGATAAACCCGCCTGACGACACCAGAATGTGCTCGCGCGTGACGAACTCGTCCAGGCTGATGTGTGCCTGGTCCGAATCCACCAGGCAGCGATAATCACCTTCCCCCAGCACCTGCCGGCTCAGCCTGCCCTGGGCAAAACCGCCAGCGGTAATTGCCAGATCCAGGGTGCGGTCGAGCAGGGCGCCGGCGACGATCTGGCTGTGGGTCTGACGGAAAATCACCCGCAATTTGGGCGCACGTTGTGCAATTGCTTCTATAAGATGGCGGCCATAGGCCAGCTCGAAATCATCGGATAACCCAAGCACCACCGAGCGACCCTGATACTGCTGGTTATCCGGATTGACCATTGCCAGGCTCTGCCGACAGCGGTCCAGCGCCTCACTGATCACCGGCTTCAGTTGGTTGGCCCGTAATGTCGGCGCCAGGCCGCGCCCGGTACGCACGAACAGTTGATCGCCATACACCTCGCGCAAGCGCCGCAACCCCGCGCTGATCGCCGATTGCGTGACGCCCAGGCGCAAGGCTGCGCGACTGGCGCTGGACTCGTCGTGCAGGGCCTCGAAGGTTTTCAGCAGGTTGAGATCGACCTGGTCGATATTTATTTGGCTCATATCATTCAGCACTTAAGTGGGCTTTATTCATGATCCGGGCTGGCGGGAGAATGGGCAACCCCCCCTATATCTGGAGTGATCGTGATGCCTGTTTCTACTGTCGCAGCCCTGCAAATCGGCTCCTTGCCCGACGGCAAGGCTGAAACCCTGGCGCAAATCCTGGGTTATGAGGACGAGATCCTGCGCAGCGGCGCGCAATTGGTGGTGATGCCTGAAGCGCTGCTGGGTGGTTATCCCAAAGGTGAGGCCTTCGGCACACAGCTGGGTTATCGCCTGCCGGAAGGCCGCGAAGCCTTTGCCCGTTATTTCGCCAATGCCATCGATGTACCGGGCGCGGAAACCGAGGCGCTGGCCGGCCTGTCGGCACGTACCGGTGCCAGCCTGGTGCTCGGTGTGATCGAGCGCAGCGGCAGCACCCTGTATTGCACCGTGCTGTATTTCGAACCGGCGGGCGGCCTGGTGGCCAAGCACCGCAAGCTGATGCCCACCGGCACCGAACGGTTGATCTGGGGCAAGGGCGACGGCTCGACGCTGCCGGTGATCGACACCGCAGTGGGCCGGGTCGGTGGGGCGGTGTGCTGGGAAAACATGATGCCGCTGCTGCGTACGGCGATGTATGCCAAAGGCGTGGAAGTGTGGTGCGCGCCGACGGTGGATGAGCGCGAGATGTGGCAGGTGAGCATGCGCCATGTGGCTCACGAAGGGCGTTGCTTTGTGGTGAGTGCCTGCCAGGTGCAGGCCTCGCCCGAGGCGCTGGGGGTCGAGATCGCCAACTGGCCGGCAGACCGCCCGTTGATCGCGGGCGGCAGCGTGATTGTCGGGCCGATGGGCGACATTCTCGCCGGGCCATTGCTGGGAGAAGCCGGGCTGCTGACGGCGCAAATCAATACGGATGACTTGGTGCGCGCGCGGTATGACTATGACGTGGTGGGCCACTACGCCCGACCGGATGTCTTCGAGCTGACGGTGGACGAGCGCGCCAAGCCCGGCGTGCGCTACCTGACGGATTGAGCAAAATCCTGTGGCGAGCGGGCTTGCCCCGCGTTGGGATGCGCAGCATAGGGGGGGCGAAGCCGCCCTGAAGCAAGCGACCGTTTTTGTCTGACACTGTGCGGAGCCTGGGCTGCTACGCAGCCCAACGCGGGGCAAGCCCGCTCGCCACAAGTGAGTCGCGTCAATTACCAGGTGGCGGTATTGGGCAGGTCCAGCGTGCCACGGTCCACAAAGCGCAGGGTGCCGAACAGCCCGCCCGCCAATTTGCCCCGCAGCACGTAGGGCAGGTTGTTCAGGCTCTGGGTCTGGCTCAGGCCCAGGGTCTGACGCAACACGGAAAACGCCGAAACACTCACCGGCACCATCAGGACCGTCTCGGAAAAACGTGGGATGGAGCCCCTCTGGTCACTCACCCCCGACGCCAACGGCCGGCCATTGACCTCAAGGTCCATGGCCACGCCGTTGTAGTCGATCGCCGTTTCATTGGGGTTCTGCACCCGCAGTTTCACGGCGAAGCGCACTTCCAGGTCCTGGCTTTGCAGGGGCTCGATGCCCACTACGTTGATGTTCGCCGGATCACGGTTGGGGAACAGTGCACAGGCGCTCAAGGTCAGCAGCAACAGCGATAGAACCATGAGCTTGCGCATACAATGGTGCTCCTATTTCGTGACGTCCGGGTCCTGCATCACTTTGAGGGTAGAGGATTCCGGATCAAATTCATCTTCTTCCAGCTCTATGAACTCTTCCGGCAGGAAAATGTTCAGCAGGATTGCACAGAAAGCGCCCACGGTGATCGGCGACTCGAAGATGTTGTGCAGCGCCTTGGGCAGCTCGCGCAATACTTCCGGCACGGCGGCGACGCCCAGGCCCATGCCGAGGGAGATCGCCACGATCAGCACATTGCGCCGGTGCAACCCGGCTTCGGCAAGGATCTTGATCCCAGCGACGGCCACGGTGCCGAACATGATCAGGGTGGCGCCGCCCAGTACCGGCTTGGGCATCAGTTGCAGCACCGCACCGATCATCGGGAACAGCCCCAGCAGCACCAGCAGGCCGGCGATAAAGTACGCCACGTAGCGGCTGGCTACGCCGGTCAACTGGATCACGCCGTTGTTCTGGGCGAAGGTCACCATCGGCAGGCTGTTGAAGGTGGCGGCCATCGCCGAGTTGAGGCCATCGGCCAGCAGGCCGGACTTGATGCGCTTGATGTACAGCGGGCCTTTGACCGGCTGTTGGGAAATCATCGAGTTGGCTGTCAGGTCGCCGGCTGCTTCCAGCGGCGAAATCAGGAAGATCACCGCCACCGGGATAAACGCCACCCAGTCGAACGAGAAGCCGTATTTGAACGGCACCGGCACGCTGATCAACGGCACCTCGGGCAGCGCCGCCATGTCCACGCGGCCCAGCAGCCAGGCCACGACGAAGCCCAGGGTCAGGCCGATCACGATCGAGCCCAGGCGCAGGAAGGGGTTATTGAAGCGGTTGAGCACCACGATGGTCAGCAGCACCAGCGCCGCCAGGCCCATGTTGCTCGCCGCGCCAAGGTCGCTGGCGCCAAACCCGCCGGCCATGTCAGTAACCGCCACCTTGATCAGCGACAATCCCATGAGTGTGATGATGGTGCCGGTGACCACCGGGGTGATCAGCTTGCGCAGCTTACCGATGAACTGGCTGAGCACCACCTCGATAAACGCGGCGAAAAAGCAGATGCCAAAGATCGTCGAGAGGATTTCGTCGGTGCCGCCACCCCGGGCCTTGACCATGAAGCCCGCGCTGAGAATCACGCTGATAAACGAGAAACTGGTGCCTTGCAGGCACAGCAGCCCCGAGCCGATCGGGCCGAAGGTGCGCGCCTGCACAAAGGTGCCGAGCCCTGACACGAACAGCGCCATGCTCACCAGGTACGGCACTTCGCTTTCCAGGCCCAGCACGCCGCCGACGATCAGCGTAGGCGTAATGATCCCGACGAAGCTCGCCAACACATGCTGCAGTGCGGCGAATATCGCGGCGGTGAAGTGCGGGCGGTCTTCCAGGCCGTAGATCAGGTCGGATTTATAGCGGGGGCGCGGAGCTTGAGCGTCAGACAAAGTGCGGGCTCGGGTCAGAAAATGGAGGCGCAGGATGCCAGAAACTGCCTGTCGTCAGAAGTGTAAAAAAATATTTATAAAGCCCCCTGCGGGAAACCACAGCGCCGGCCGATAGCGTGGTCAGGCCCACATACTAATGACAACGGTGGTGACCAAGGTCTGGGCAGTGCGTTGACGCTGACAGATCGTTTCGCGGCAGGGACGCGCGCAGACACTACTTTTGAGAGCACCCCCATGTCCATCCGTAATCTGAATATCGCTCCTCGCGCTTCTCTCGGTTTCGCGTTTATTGCTGTGTTGGTGGTTGTATTGGGGGTGTTTGCGGTCAACCGTATGACGCTGATCCGCCAGGCCTCGGTGGACATGAGTACCAATCAACTGCCGAGCGTGACGTCACTGTCGGTGATCACCGAAAACGTGCTGCGTATGCGCATCCTTTCGTTCCGCGTGCTGGTCAACCGTGAGCCTGCCGGCCTTCAGGAAGCTGAAGTGCGTATCGGCGTGCTGGCCGACAAGGTGAAGACCGCCCAGGCCAGTTACGCAGCCTTGCCTGCCGGGCCCGAGGAGGCCGCCCTGTACAAGGTATTCACGACCACCCTGGACAACTATCTCAAGGCCCAGGCCGAGATGCTGGCGCTGTCCAGGCAGAACAAGGTCGATGAGATGCGTGCCCTGATCAATACGCGGATCAAGGACGGCACCGACCAGATGGGCGAGCAACTGAACAAGCTGATCGCCATCAACGCGGCGGATGCCAAGCAAGCCGACGAGGAAGCCGGGCAAAGTTACGACAGTGCTATCACCGGTGTTGTGGTTGTTTCGGTCGTTGCCGCGCTGATGACCGTGTTGCTGGCCTGGTTGCTCACCCGCAGCATCGTCGCCCCTTTGCGCAAAGCCGTGGAAGTGGCCGAAACCATCGCCGGTGGCAACCTGACCAAGACCATTGAAGACGGCGGCAAGGATGAACCGGCCCGTTTGCTCAAGGCCTTGTCGACCATGCAAGGCAACCTCCGTCAGACCATTCAGCACATTGCCGGCTCGGCCACCCAACTGGCGTCTGCCGCTGAAGAGCTGAGCGCGGTCACCGAGGAAGCCTCCAAGGGCCTGCAACAACAGAACAACGAAATCGACCAGGCCGCCACGGCGGTCAACGAGATGACGGCGGCGGTGGAAGAAGTGGCGCGCAACGCGGTGTCCACCTCCGAGGCGTCGACCCAGTCCAACCAGGCGGCGCGGGAAGGGCGCGACCGCGTGGTGGAAACCGTCGGCGCGATCCAGACCATGACCCAGGACGTGCAGACCACTGCCGCGATGATCGAAGGCCTGGCCACCCAAGGCCGGGACATTGGCAAGGTGCTGGACGTGATCCG
The DNA here is from genome assembly GCF_055380095.1 of Pseudomonas allii. NCBI lineage: Bacteria > Pseudomonadati > Pseudomonadota > Gammaproteobacteria > Pseudomonadales > Pseudomonadaceae > Pseudomonas > Pseudomonas allii. The sequence goes on from NZ_AP039450.1 coordinate 2,919,003, forward strand.
CGCGATTGCCGAACAGACCAACCTGCTGGCGCTCAACGCCGCCATCGAAGCGGCACGTGCCGGTGAGGCCGGGCGTGGTTTTGCGGTGGTGGCCGACGAAGTGCGGGCACTGGCCCACCGTACGGCGCAGTCGACCCAGGAAATCGAGAAAATGGTCGCCGGTATCCAGAACGGCACCGGTGAAGCCGTGCAGTCCATGCAACAGAGCAACCAGCGCACCCAGGACACCCTGGAAATGGCCCGCGCCGCCGGTGTGGCCCTGGAGCAGATCACCCAGTCCATCAGCCTGATCAACGAGCGCAACCTGGTGATCGCCAGTGCCTCGGAAGAACAGGCCCAGGTGTCCCGCGAAGTGGACCGCAACCTGGTCAATATCCGTGACCTGGCGACCCAGTCGGCGGCGGGTGCCAACCAGACCAGCGCGGCCAGCCACGAGCTGTCGCGGTTGGCGGTGGACCTGAATGGAATGGTGGCCAGGTTCGTTATCTGACCTGAAATGAGGTCAAAAGGTGGGAGGGGGGCTTGCCCCCGATTGCAATGTGTCAGCTAGACATTGGCTGACTGATACACCGCCATCGGGGTGTAGAACCGTAGACATCGTTTACATCTGAAACCGGGGACATCGTTTACACATTTGAGGCTTGGACGCGGGTCATACCTCGTCCAAGCCTCCCCAAGGGATAATCACACAGGTACAAATCCCAGGCATCATCCTCAGCTTCTTTAAGCCCTATCCTTTCTCCGGATAGGGCCTCGCTGACAAATACCAACTTGCCGTTCCACTTGATCGATCCATCCTGCCTGACGCTTCGCACCCGCATTTCTGCCGGATACTCCACATCGGGCAAGCACCCTGGGTAAAGCCGAGTAGACGGCACGTACACATCTCCCGGACGTTTCATACCAAGCGCTTCATGAGGGCGTACGTAATTGAACTCATGCCGGAAGTGCTCCAGCAAAAGCTGCTGCTCCACCAAGTTGCTCCCTAGCGGTAGCTCAAGTTTCAGGCTGCGATGCATTCGTTCGTGTCGACCATTCTGGGCAGGTCTTCCCGGCATGGTTCGCTCGGGATAGATACCTAAACGGATCCACCAGACGGCCAGTGTGGATATCCTCGCCAGGCCAGGAGAGGCGAAAGGGACTCCGTTGTCAGAACGAATGACTTCCGGCATGCCGTAATCCTGAAAAAGCCGCTCAAAGGTTTGTTTTACAGGCTGGGTCATGATTTTAGGATGAGCCCTGCAAGCCAGAATCAAACGGGATGCATGGTCTGTAACCGTCAGCGGGAAGCACATCTGGGCGTTGAGCATCTTGAATTGCCCTTTGTAGTCCACGCACCAGGTTTTGTTGGGGTCATTGGCCTCTCGCATTTCAATATGCGAGGTACCGTGCCGACGCTTGAACCGCCGTTTTCTGACCAGCCCAAGTCGGTCAAGCCATTGGCCGGCTGTACTGGGAGACGGCCAATCGATAGAGGGATCTTCAATTCGCAATAGCTCAATGAGCTTCTTTGGCCCCCATTTATCGTGGGCTTCCTTCATGGCCACTACGCGAGCGAGGATCTTATCGTCGGTCTTGTTGGGGCTGTTGTGGGGTCGACGAGAAACCTCGGCTAACGACTTCAAATCGCCGTTATGCCGAGCAATCCATTTGTCTACGGTAGGTCGACTGACACCGAAGCGGCGGGCCAGTTGGCTTTTCGTGAAGTTACCCGAAAGCCAGTCAGCAACCAGCTTGATTCGTTGGTTCATGGGGGACTCTTGGTTCCAGGGCATGATCAGTTACCTCCTGATCATGCGTATTAACCTGTAAACCATGTCCCCGGTTAGAAATGTAAACGATGTCCCCGGTTTGTACCGGGGCAAGCCCCCTCCCACATTTGCTCTGTGTTGTGTCAGCGCTGCTGCTTCCAGGCGCCTGGGTTCACCAGGTTTTTCGGTTTTTCACCCGCCAACGCCTGCAACAGATTCTCCACCGCACACGTCGCCATGGCTTCCCGCGTCTCATGGGTGGCCGAGCCGATATGCGGGGTGGCCACCACATTGTTCAAGCGCAACAACGGCGAGTCGTGATCCAGCGGCTCCTGCTCAAACACATCCAACCCCGCCGCTCGAATCGTGCGTTGTTGCAACGCCTCCACCAGCGCCGCCTCATCCACCACCTTGCCCCGCGAGATATTGATAAAGATCGTCTCCGGGCCCATCAGCGCGAATTGTTCGGCGCCAATCAACTTCTCGGTTTCAGCGGTCAGTGGCAGCGTCAGGCAGACAAAGTCGGCCTGTTGCAGCAACTCGTTCAAGCTGCGGTACTGGGCACCAAAGCGTTTTTCCACCAAGGGCTTGGGCGAATGGCTGTGGTAGATCACCGGCATGCCGAAACCGAAATGCCCACGCTGGGCCAGGGCTTCGCCGATGCGGCCCATGCCGATGATACCCAGGGTCTTGCCGTGCACATCGCTGCCGAAATGCGCCGGGCCGATATTCTTGCTCCACTGGCCGGCGCGTACCATGTCGGCCAGTTCGACCACACGCCGGGCGGTGACCAGGATCAGTGCAAAGCCGGTGTCGGCGGTGGTTTCGGTGAGCACGTCCGGGGTGTTGCTGAGCAGGATGCCGCGCCCGGTGAGGTAGTCGATATCGTAGTTGTCGACGCCCACCGACACGCTCGCCACCGCCTCCAGTTCTGGGGCCAGGTCCAGCAGCTTCGCGTCCAGCTTCAGGCTGGCACCCAACAGACCATTGGCGGTCGGCAGGGCATCGCGCAGCTTGGCCAGGCCGGTCTCGTCCAACGCTTCGATCAGGGTGACGTCGGCCTGTTCATGCAGGCGGGCCATCAACGGCGCGGAGAGTTTCTTGTACAACACGACAGATTTTTTCATGCGGTCTTTACCTTCAATTCCAGGTTGGGCGCCGGTGTACGGTCACTGGCACCGGGCTTGAGAAAAATCGTCAATACCACTGACAGCAGCAACGCGCCGCTCATCAGCAGGTACGAGGCGCCGGGCGAGCCGGTGCTGCTATTGAGGTAGCCCACCAGATAAGAGCCGCCGAACGACCCGAGGGCGCCCATGCTGTTGATCAGCGCCATGGCGCCGCCGGCGACGTTGGCCGGGAGAATTTCCGGGACAATCGCGAAAAACGGCCCGTAGGGCGCATACATGCACGCGCCGGCAATCACCAGCAGGGTGTACGACCACCAGAAGTGTTCGGCGCCGAGCACATAGGACGCGTAGAACGCGATGGAGGCGATCAGCAACGGCGGCCACACGAAGCGCTTGCGTTTTTGCAGTTTGTCCGAGCCCCAGGACACCACCAGCATGCCGATCACCGCCGCCAGATACGGCAACGCCGACAACCAGCCGGCCTCGACCATGTCCATCTGCAAGCCTTGCTTGAGGATCGACGGCAGCCACAACACGAAGCCGTACACACCGATGCTCCAGCAGAAGAATTGCAGGGCCAGGATGATCACCTTGGGCGAGCGGAATGCCTCGGCATAGTTCTTCACCGCCTTGATGCCCACCTGTTCGGCAGCCAGCGCGCTTTCCAGGTCCTGTTTCTCGGCGTCGCTCAGCCATTTGGCCTGGGCGGGCTTTTCATCCGCCAGCCTCCACCAGATAAACGCCCACAGCACCGCCGGCAGGCCTTCGATGATAAACATCCAGCGCCAGCTGAAATGCTGCACCAGGTAGCCCGACACCACAGACATCCACAACATGGTCACCGGGTTGCCGAGGATCAGGAAGGTATTGGCGCGCGAGCGTTCGGCGCGGGTGAACCAGTGGCACAGGTACACCAGCATCGCCGGCATCACCGCCGCTTCCACCACGCCGAGCATGAAGCGGATCACGATCAGCATGTAGGCGTTGGAGACCACTCCGGTCAGGGTGGCGAGGCCGCCCCACAGGATCAGGCTGACAAAAATCAGCTTTTTCACGCTGCGCTTTTGCGCGTAGATCGCCCCCGGCACCTGGAAGAAAAAGTAACCGAGGAAAAACAGCGCCCCCAGCAACGATGACATGCCAGGGGTGATCATCAGGTCTTCGGCCATCCCGGAGGCGGCGGCGAAGCCGTAGTTGGCGCGGTCCAGGTACGCCAGGCTGTAGGTGATAAAAACGATGGGCATGATGTACCACCAACGGCGGGTGGCGAGTTTCACGGTGTCCATGGGGTTGCTCCTGAGCTTGTTGTAGTTGTGGCAACAGGTCGTAATGGGTCAAGCGACGGATCGAATCGGTAACTCTGAACGGGTGGGCAGGCCTTCCATATCGCCACGGCTTTGCACGGCGCGGCTGCCGATCCAGTTGCCGCGCTGTACCGCCTCGCGGAAGCTGAGGTTTTCCAGCAGGGCGCTGATCATGCCCACGGCAAAGCCGTCGCCGGCGCCGACGGTGTCAACCACCTTGTCCACCCGCACGGCGGCCACAAAGCCCTGGTCCATTTGCGTGCGGTAGTAGGCGCCGTCCGGGCCTAGCTTGATCGCCACGGCTTCGGCACCCTGGTCGAGGTAGAACGCGGCGATGTCGGCCGGGTCATCGAAGCCGGTGAGCAGGCGACCTTCGCCGAGGCCCGGCAACACCCAATCGGCCAGGCCGGCGAGGGCGTTGATTTCGCGGATCATCGTCTGTTGGTTGGCCCATAGCGACGGGCGCAGGTTGGGGTCGAACGACACGCTGCGCCCGGCCTTGCGCATCTGGGTCATCAACTCGACGGACAGTTCGCGGGTCGCTTCGGACAGCGCCGGCGGAATGCCGGTGGCATGCAGGTGGCGGGCTTGCAGCAGGGCAGGGCTGATGGCAGCGACGGACAAGTGGCTGGCCGCCGAGCCTTTGCGGAAATACTCGACCTGAGGGTCATCACCCGTTTCTTCACGGGACTTGAGCTGAAAACCGGTGGGGTGCAACGGGTCGACCGCCACATGCCGGCAGTCCAGGCCTTCTTTGCTCAAAGTATCGACCACAAAGCGCCCGAGGGAGTCATTGCCGACCCGGCTCAGCCAGGCCACGTTGAAGCCCAGGCGTGACAGGCCGATAGCGACGTTGCTATCGGCCCCGGCAATGCGCTTGTGAAACTGCGCCACTTGCGCCAGGTCGCCGCTCTGTTCGGCGACGAACATCGCCATGGTCTCACCAAACGACAGGATATCGATCTCAGACATGGGCATTCTCCACGCGCGGTTGGCCAAGGACGGCGAGGGCGGCAATGTGCCGGGTGGTGACCTCGATCAGGTCATCGCCTTGCAGCGGGAATTCCACCGCCCGGGTAATTCCTTGAGTCATGTGCTTGAGCAGTTGTTCCCACAGATGCAGGTCGGTGGCGCCCGGTGGCACGGCGACCAGCTTGCCGTCGGCGCGACGGGCCACGGCCTTGCAGTGCAGGTAATCCACATGCCGGCCCAGCAAGCGAGCGGCGGTGAGGGTGGATTGGTCCTGCCATTGCCAGTTGCCGATATCGAAGGTCATCTTCACCGGCAGGCCCAGGCGCTCCACTTCGCTGAAGAAACGTTGCATCGGCTCGATACGACCGCCGTGCAGGGTCTGGTCGTTCTCGACCAACAGTTGCACGGGGTGGCGGTTGAGCAGGGCGTGCAGGCTGTCCAGGTCGTTGGTGTCGGTGAAGTAGCCGAGGGAGACTTTCAGCCACTGCGCGCCGAAAGCCTGAGCGCGGTCCAAGGTCGCTGCCAGTTCGGCATTCGCTTGGGCGCGGCCGGCGACCCACAGTTCCAGGGGCGATGAGAACACCGATTCCAGGTTCTGTTGCGCCGCGGCCTCGGCCAGTTCCGTGGGCTGTTCGTGGGTTAAAAGCTCTTCGCGCCATTCGATGCGCTGGGCGCCGGCGGCGGCGAGAACCTCGACAAAACTCAACTGGCCTTGTTGGCGTACCAAGTCTGCGCCGTAGCTGGAAAGGCTGATGGAGACGGGGTATTTATGCATTGTTGTTTACCTCTGAAACCGGTTTCATTTTTGTTCAAAATTTTTTAGACGTGCCGGGTCGAGCCACGAAGGATCAACTCGGGCAGGAAATCCAGGGTCCGTGTTGGCTCGGTATCGCCGCGCAAGCGCTTGAGCAGGCAATTGAATGCCGTTGCACCGATGGCTTCGGTCGGCTGGGCGAGGGCGGTGATGCCCGTGCCTACCAGCGGATACCAGTCCAGGTCATCCAGGGCGATCAGGCCGATGTCGTCGAACAGGTTGCAACCCAGGCTCTTCAGCGCACGGGTGCAGGCCAGCGCTGCGACGCCGTTGGCACAGAACAGTGCCTTGGGGCCAGGTTTGGCAAGAAAGGCGTGCAGGTGTTTTTGCAGTGTTTCATCCAACGCCAGCACCGCGCCGGTCAATGCCGGGCGGCTGGCGATTTCAGCCTTGAAACTGTCCAGGCGCTCCAGGCGCGAACTGGTGCCATCGGTGGCTTCACTGACCATCAGCACATCGCGGTAACCCTGTCGCTCAAGGTGTTCCACGGCCATACGCACCGCCGCCGGATTGTCCAGGCCGACCAGATCGCTGTGCAGCGGCGCGACCTTGCGGTCCACCAGCACCAGGGGCATTTCCCGTTGCAGTTCCAGCAATTGGTCCAAGTGATGGCCGAGGGTGTTCACGATCAGCCCTTCAATGTTGTAGGAGCGCAGCGCCGCCAGGTGCTGGCGCTCTTGCGCGTCATCGCGGTCGGTGTTGCACACCACCAGGCTGTAGCCGTGCTGGCGGCAGGCAGTCTCGACGCCGTGCATCACGGCAATGGAATAGGGGTTGCGGATATCGGCCACCAGCATGCCGATCAAGCGCGTGCGCCCGCGTTTCAAACCACGGGCCATCTGGTTGGGGCGGTAGCCGAGGGCATCGATGGCTTGCTCGATGCGCAGGGCGATGGCGTCGGAGAGCAGGGCGCGGTCGTCGCCAATAAAGCGCGACACACTGGCCTTGGACACGCCGGCGCGCTCGGCGACGTCGAGCATGGTCACGCGGCTGCGCTGGGCGGCGGAAAAGTTGTTCACGGTCATCGACCTTCTTTTCTTATTGGAATGACTGAAACCGGTTTCAGGAAAGCACTAAACCAGCAAAGTCGTCAAGAAGATGCAGGGCAAGGCCAGATGACCGGTACGTTCAGACCAGCACACCCAACCAGGTCGCGGCCAACAGCAGCAGGGCCATACCCCTGTTGAAACGTTGCATGGCCGTGGCCGAACGAAACACTCGTGAAGCGCCGGCCCCCAGCAGCGCCCAAGTGCCCAGGCAAGGTATCGAGATCAGGAAAAACACCAGGGACAACTGCACCACCTGGCTTTGGCGCTCTGCACCCTGGCCGGCAAATACACTCACCACCGCGAGCGCCATCATCCAGGTTTTCGGGTTGATCAATTGCAGGCTGGCGGCGCCGATCAGGCCGAGGGGTTTTTCGCTGGCGTCCACTTCGACGGCTTGGGCGGGTGCACTGAAGATCTGCCAGGCCAGGTAGCTCAGCCAGGCGACGCCGGTCCATTGCATGGTCGTTTGCACTTTGGGCAAATGCACCAGGGACTGGCCCACGCCGGTCCCCACCAGCAGCACAAGGCCGGCAGCCCCGACGCAGGCGCCGAGGATTATGGGTAACGCGGCTCTCAAGCCATACCGCGCGCTGTTACTCAGCACCAGGATATTGGTAGGGCCTGGCGTAATCGAGGCGACAAAGGCAAACAACATGAACGGCAACATGGCAGGTGACTCCGACAAATCCAGTGATGGCGTCGATCTTCGCTGGCCGGTATGTCATCTGTCTGGAAGATTTGAGCAGCGCTTGCGGTACGCGGCGGGTGTCAAGCCGTAGGCGCGCACGAACCAGCGGCCCAAGTGGCTCTGGTCGGCAAAACCGAGGGCCATCGCGATATCGGCGGGTTGCTCGCCCTTGGCCAGCAAGTGCCGGGCGCGGGCCAGGCGCAGTTGCACCAGGTAGGCGTGGGGCGGCAGGCCGAATGCGCTCTTGAACGCACGGGTCAGGCGGAAACGGTCGACGCCGCAGGCCAGGGCCAGTTCGTCCATGCCCACATCCACGTGCAGATGGGCGTGCAGGTATTCCCGCGCCTTGTGCGCAACCAGCGGCAGGCGCGGGTCTTCGCGGTAGCGGGTGCGCCAGTAGAGTTGGCTGGTGAGGCGCTCCAACAGGTGATCCATGGCGCGCTGGCGCACGATGCGCAGTTCGCCGCTGTGCAGGGTCTGGAAGGCTTGGCTGGTAGCCAGCGCCAGGTGCGGATCATTGGCCAGCGTGGTGGCCACGCTGAGCTGGCTGTTAGCTGGTGCTTCTTCGAATACTGCGCTCACTTCCCGGGCCAGCCACTGCGGGTCAAGGTACAGCATGTGGTAGGTAAAGCCGTCGGAGGTGGGCGCGTCACCATCATGCAGTTCGCCTGGTTCCAGCAGAAACACCTGGCCGGGCACGCTGTTGTGGCGGGTACGGCGGCAGTTGAATTGCTGCACGCCTTGCTCGGTGACGCCTATCAGGTAGCTGTCGTGCCAATGCGGGTCGTACGCATGACCTTCAAAATGCGCGCGCAGGGTCTCGATGCCGGTGTCGGCGTCCTGGGACAGGTCGATCCAATTGTGCGCGGCCATAAAACACCGAGGCGGAATAGGTGAGGTAATTAGCGCCCATCTGGGCATAAGCGTCTAGAAGGTTTGTGCAGCCTCAACCGAATAAGCCAGCGGCGATATTGATCGAGAACCCCAGGATCGCCGTGTTGAACAGAAACCCGATCAATGATTGACCCAGCACTACCTTGCGCATGCCTCGGGTGGCAACCCCGACATCAGAGGTCTGCACCGCCACGCCGATGGTGAAGGAAAAGTACAGGAAGTCCCAATAGTTGGGGGTCTGCAAACCTTCGGCAAAGCGCAGCGCCGGCTCCTTGCCGTCCCAGGTGTAATAAAGGCGCGCGTAATGCACGCTGAAGATCACCCCGATCAGCAACCACGAACCGATCACTGTCAGCCCGGTGAAACCGTAGTGCAGCAGGCGTTCCGAGGTGGCCAGGTCTTTGCTGCCCACCAGTTCGAAGGTGATGGTTGCCAGGCTGGCGAGGGCGGCGATGCACACCGTGAACAGCACAAGCCCGGCATTTTCATCTTCGATTTCGGCGATGCGCTTCACATCCTCGGCCTTGGCCCGCCGGGTCAGCCATAGCATCAGTACCAGGTAGGTCCAGACCCCGGCATTCCAGCCGATGAGGATTTTGCTGACGACGGTGTCTGCCGGCGCCAGGATGCCCACGGCAATACCCAGCACGGCGGCGGCGGAGAGGCGAGGGTGGGTGCGGGCGAGGAACGGCATGGCGGCTCACAATGAAATGTCTCTGCGAGCACCATAGCGCATTCTTTAGTCCCTGACTGACTGCGTCGAACACTCCTTTTTGTCAGTTGCACGTTCTGGCCATCAAACATGGCGGTTACAGCCGTGCTTATTCAACGTAACGGATGGCGCCGTCCGTGAGTTTGACTGCGGGGTAGTGCGCGACAGGAACCAAGATGGCTTCAAACGTCGCATCAAGCGTTTTACGTGTAGGGTCCCACACGAAGGTTATGCTTCCGCTACCGGCATGGCGGTTAGGATAGCCGTACCGTTCGTAGGTGAGCTGCGAAGGGTTGCCAGGACCAACCGGTATGGCTGTTCCACCATTCCCAGGGTTATTGACCGTGATGATGAATTCTCCGTCTGAGTTTCCAGTGCCCGGTGCCTCAATACGCAGCAATTGGCTCGTATGGATTACTGTTAAGTCTTCGCTGACAAAAAAACTGTTTCCAATGCCTACCGCCAGGTACCCGTTGGAAAGCAGTAAGCCTGAGTGTTCGCTCATGGGAGGCTTCTCTTTACTGATCGTTCGGATTGAACAAAGGCACACTAAAACGAAAAAGAACCCTGCGAAACTGTCAACATTGACAGTTTGTAAGGGCTCTTTTCAGTGGGCTTGCGTCGGTTGACGTCGATCAGTCGCGGCGCTTTTTAACCAACTTCATCACCACCACAAAAAACACCGGCACAAACACCACCGCCAGTGTCGCGGTGATCATCCCGCCGATCACGCCGGTACCAATCGCCTGTTGGCTTGCCGAGCTGGCCCCGGTGGCAATCGCCAACGGCACCACGCCGAGGATGAACGCCAGCGAGGTCATGATGATCGGTCGCAAGCGCAAGCGCGCAGCCTTCAGGGTGGCGCTCATCAGGTCTTCGCCCTGGTCGTACAGGTCCTTGGCGAATTCGATGATCAGGATCGCGTTCTTCGCCGACAGGCCGATGATAGTGATCAGACCGACCTTGAAGAACACATCGTTGGGCATGCCGCGCAAGGCCACGGCCAGTACCGCGCCGAGCACACCCAGCGGCACCACCAGCAGTACCGAGGTCGGGATCGACCAGCTTTCATACAACGCCGCCAGGCACAGGAACACGATCAGTAGCGACAAGCCCAGCAGTATCGGGGCCTGGGAGCCGGACAAGCGCTCCTGCAACGACAAACCGGTCCATTCCTGGCCCAGGCCGGCGGGCAGTTGGCTGACCAACCGCTGGATCTCGTCCATGGCTTCACCGGTACTGTGCCCCGGAGCGGCTTCGCCGGAAATCGCGATAGCCGGGTAGCCGTTGTAACGGGTCAACTGAGTCGGGCCCTGGGTCCATCTGGCTTCGATAAAGGCGGACAGTGGCACCATCTTGCCGGCGTTGTTGCGTACGTTGATCTTCATCAAGTCCGCCACCTGGCTGCGCTGGTCGCCTTCGGCCTGCACCACCACCCGCTGCATGCGGCCCTGGTTGGGGAAGTCGTTGATGTAGGCCGAACCGATGGCCGAGGACAGCACATTGCCGACATCGGCAAACGACACGCCCAGCGCATTGGCCTGCTTGCGGTCCACTTCAAGCTGCACTTGCGGTGCTTCGGCCAGGGCGCTTTCGCGCACGTTGGCCAGGATCGGGCTTTTCGCGGCCGCTGCCAGCAACTCGGTACGCGCGGCCATCAACGCGGCATGGCCCACGCCACCGCGGTCCTGCAGGCGGAACTCGAAGCCGCTGGAGGTACCTAGACCATCCACGGGCGGCGGCAGGATCGCGTAGGCCACCGCATCTTTCAGCTCGCTAAAGGCCATGTTGGCGCGGTCGGCAATCGACGAAGCGGAGTCATCGCTGCCGCGCTGCGACCAATCCTTGAGCGTGGTAAACGCCAGCGCTGCGTTCTGCCCGGAACCGGAGAAGCTGAAGCCCATGATCATGGTGGTGTCACCCACCCCAGGCTCCTCGGCGTTGTGCGCTTCGATCTGTTCGGCCACCTGCACCGTGCGGTTCTTGCTCGCGCCGGGTGGTAACTGGATGTCGGTGATGGTGTAGCCCTGGTCTTCCACCGGCAGGAACGAGGAGGGCAGGCGGCTGAACATCCAGCCCAGGCCCACCAGCAACACCAGGTAGATCAGCAGGTAGCGGCCGCTGCGCTTGAGGGCGTAAGCCACCCAGCCTTCATAGCGGTCGGTGAACTGATCGAAACGCCGGTTGAACCAGCCAAAGAAACCGCCCTTGGCATGGTGCTCGCCCTGGGGGATCGGCTTGAGCAAAGTCGCGCACAGGGCCGGGGTCAAGGTCAGGGCGAGGAACGCCGAGAACAGGATCGAGGTGGCCATCGACAGCGAGAATTGCTGGTAGATCACTCCCACCGAACCGGCCATGAACGCCATCGGCAGGAACACCGCCACCAGCACCAGGGTGATGCCGATGATGGCGCCGGTGATCTGGCCCATGGCCTTTTTCGTCGCCTCCTTGGGCGACAGTCCCTCGGTGGCCATGATCCGCTCGACGTTCTCCACCACCACAATCGCGTCGTCCACCAGGATACCGATGGCCAGTACCATGCCGAACATGGTCAGCACGTTGATCGAAAAGCCCAGCAGCAACATGGTGGCGAAGGTGCCCATCAGCGCAATCGGCACCACCAGCGTCGGGATCAAGGTGTAGCGCACGTTCTGCAGGAACAGGAACATCACCGCGAACACCAGCGCCATGGCCTCCAGCAGGGTGTAGACCACCTTGGTGATCGAAACCTTGACGAACGGCGAGGTGTCGTACGGGATCTTGTATTCCACATTGGCCGGGAAATAGCGCGACAGCTCGTCCATCTTGGCCCGCACCAGGGTCGCGGTGCTCAACGCATTGGCGCCGGGCGACAATTGCACGCTGACCGCGGTAGACGGTTTGCCGTTCAGGCGGGTGGAGAACTGGTATTCCTGGCTGCCGACTTCCACTCGCGCCACATCGCCAATGCGTACAGTGGAACCGTCCGGGTTGGCCTTGAGCACGATGTCAGCGAACTCGGCCGGCGTCGACAACTGGCCCTTGACCAGGATCGCGGCGGTGATTTCCTGGGTATTCGTACCCGGCAGATCACCGATGCTACCCGCCGAGACCTGGGCGTTCTGCGCGCTGATCGCGGCGTTGACGTCGGCTGGCGTGAGGTTGAAGCCGATCAGCTTCTGCGGGTCGATCCAGATCCGCATGGCACGCTCGGCGCCATACAGCTGGGCCTTGCCCACGCCATCCAGGCGCTTGAGCTCGTTCATCACGTTGCGCGCCAGGTAGTCGCTGAGCGCCACGTCATCGAGCTTGCCGTCGTTGGACGTGAGGGTCACCAGCAACAGGAAACCGGCGGAGACTTTCTCCACCTGCAAACCTTGCTGGGTCACCGCCTGCGGCAGGCGCGGTTCGACTGCCTTGAGGCGGTTCTGCACATCCACCTGGGCCATTTCCGGGTTGGTGCCCGGTTGGAAAGTGGCGGTGATGGTGGCCGAACCCAGGCTGCTCTGGGATTCGAAATACAACAGGTGATCGGCGCCGTTGAGCTCCTGCTCGATCAGGCTCACCACGCTTTCGTCCAGGGTCTGGGCCGAAGCGCCGGGGTACACCGCGTAGATTTCGACCTTTGGCGGCGCGACGTTGGGGTACTGCGCCACCGGCAACTGCGGGATGGCCAGCAAGCCGGCCAGCAGGATAAACAGGGCGACCACCCAGGCGAAGATCGGGCGGTCAATAAAGAACTGCGGCATGGCGGGTTATTCCTTTACGAGCGGGCTGTCGTCCACTTCAACTTTTTCACCGGGGCGCGCGTGTTGCAGGCCTTCGACGATGATGCGGTCACCGGCTTTGAGACCGCTGCTGACGACCCAGCGATCGTTGACCACCGCGCCCAACTCCACCGGCTGCTGGCTCACGGTCTGCTCGGCGTCCAGCAGCAACACCATGGGGATACCGGCGCTGTCACGGGTGATGGCGCGTTGCGGTACGCTGATGCCTTGCTTGTCGACGGCTTGCTCCAGGCGCACCCGCACAAAGCTGCCGGGCAGCAGGTCGAGGTCCGGGTTGGGGAACTCGCTGCGCAGGATGATCTGCCCGGTGCCGGGGTCGACGCTGATCTCGGCGAACAGCAACTTGCCCGGCAGTGGGTACAGGCTGCCGTCATCCTCGATCAGCGTGGCCTTGGCCTGGTCCTGGCCAACCTGCTTCAGGCTGCCGGCACGGAAGGCGCGGCGCAGGTCGTTGAGTTCGCGGTTGGACTGGGTCAGGTCGGCGTGGATCGGGTCCAGTTGCTGGATGATCGCCAGCGGCGTGGCCTCGTTCTGGCCGACCAGCGCGCCTTCCGTTACCAGCGCACGGCCGATGCGCCCGGAAATCGGCGCGGTCACGGTGGCGTAGCCCAGGTTCAAGCGGGCGCGTTCCACGGCGGCCTTGTTGGCGGCGACTTCGGCGTTGGTCTGGCGCACGGCGGCGCGGGCGTTGTCGTAGTCCTGGCCGCTGATGGCGTTGCCTTCCACCAATTGGCTGTAGCGCTGCTCCTGCAGGCGCGCCTTGAACGCATCTGCCTCGGCCTTGCTCAGGTTGGCCTGGGCGCTGTCGAGGTCGGCCTTGAACGGCGCGGGGTCGATGCGAAACAGCACGTCGCCCTGTTTCACGTCATGGCCTTCCTTGAACACCCGTTGCATCACCACGCCGGCGACCCGTGCGCGCACTTCGGCGATGCGCGGCGCGGCAATGCGCCCGCTCAGTTCGCTGCTGATCGACAGCGGCTTGGCTTCCAGGGTTTCGATGCGCACTTTGGCCAGGGGCATTTGCGGCGCTTCGGCGGCGGAGTCGCCACACGCGCTCAGGGCCAGGGTGAGGGCCAGCAGGCAAAATGGCGCAAACAGATTCTTCGACATGCTCTTATCCCAATATTGACTGGCGCATCCTAAAGTCACCTGCGCCTTGGTGCTGTGAAGCTGTGTAGCGGGTCTGTGAAGAAATGTAAGGTACGGCGCGCGGGGCGCCGGGGGCGTATATCCTTGCACAATCCTGCAAACACTGGAGATGCCATGTGGGAGGGGGCTTGCCCCCGATAGCGGTGTATCAGTCGAAATACGCTTCACTGAGCCACCACTATCGGGGGCAAGCCCCCTCCCACATGGGATTTGTGTACGACCAACAACTGTATTTTCTGGAAACACCTTTATGCCCAACATCCTACTGGTGGAAGACGACGCCGCACTCTCCGAGCTGATTGCCAGCTACCTGGAACGCAATGGCTACCACGTCAATGTGCTCAGCCGTGGCGATCATGTCCGTGAACGCGCACGCCTGAACCCGCCGGACCTGGTGATCCTCGACCTGATGCTGCCCGGCCTCGACGGCCTGCAAGTGTGCCGCCTGCTGCGTGCCGACTCGGCGGGCCTGCCGATCCTGATGCTCACCGCCCGCGATGACAGCCACGACCAGGTGCTGGGCCTGGAAATGGGCGCCGACGACTACGTGACCAAGCCCTGCGAGCCGCGTGTGCTGCTCGCCCGTGTGCGTACTTTGTTGCGCCGCAGCAGCCTGTCCGAGCCCCAGGTGGCCAACGACCAGATCATCATGGGCAACCTGTGCATCGACCTGTCGGAACGCACCGTGACCTGGCGCGACCAGGCGGTCGAGCTGTCCAGCGGCGAATACAACCTGCTGGTGGTGCTGGCACGGCATGCGGGTGAAGTGCTCAGCCGCGACCAGATCCTGCAACGCCTGCGCGGCATCGAGTTCAACGGCACCGACCGGTCGGTGGACGTGGCCATCTCCAAGCTGCGCCGCAAGTTCGACGACAACGCCGGCGAGGCGCGCAAGATCAAGACGGTGTGGGGCAAGGGCTACCTGTTCAGCCGCTCCGAGTGGGAATGCTGAGCCATGTTTCGTGTATTGCTACGCCTCTACCTGATCACCATCGTGACCTACAGCCTGGCGATCTATTTGATTCCTTCGTTGGTGATCCAGCTGTTCGAACACCGCTACATGAACTACAACATCGAGCAGACCCGCGGCCAGCAAAAGCTGATCGTCAAGCAATACCAGCGGGCGCCGGTGGAGCGTTGGTCACAGGTGACCGAGCAACTGGGCCGCGATTTTGCGCCGCTGAAAGTGCAATTATTGCTGCGCCAGGACGCCAGCTACACCCCGGCCGAAGAGCAACTGCTGGAGCAGGGCAGGTCGGTGGTGCGCCTGGGCGAATGGGGCTGGATGGAGCAGATCAGCTCGCCGATCAATGAGCAATTCGTGGTCAAGTTGACCATACCGCCCGACCCGATGGACATGAATGTGCTGTATTGGGCGATCAACGTGCTGATCGTCGCCGCGTTGCTGGCCTGCCTGCTGGTGTGGCTGCGCCCACATTGGCGCGACCTGGAACGCCTGAAAAGCACCGCCGGGCAACTGGGCCGTGGCAACCTGGCCGAACGCACACAGCTGCCGGCCAGCTCCAGCATCGGCAGCCTGGCGGCGGTGTTCGACACCATGGCCGACGACATCGAGCACCTGCTCAACCAGCAGCGCGATTTGCTCAACGCCGTTTCCCATGAACTGCGCACGCCGCTCACGCGCCTGGATTTCGGCCTGGCCCTGGCGCTGTCCGAAGACTTGCCCGAGGCCAGTCGTGAACGCCTACATGGCCTGGTGGCGCATATCCGCGAGCTGGATGAGCTGGTGCTGGAGTTGCTGTCCTACAGCCGCCTGCAAAACCCGGCGCAACTGCCGGAGCGGGTCGAGGTGGTGCTTGATGAGTTTATCGATAGCGTACTGGGCAGCGTCGACGACGAACTGGAAAACCCCGAGATCGTTATCGATGTCGCGCTCGACTGCGCCGTGGAGCGCTTCAGCCTCGACCCGCGCCTCACCGCCCGCGCCTTGCAGAACCTGCTGCGCAATGCCACGCGTTACTGCGACAAACGCATTCAGGTCGGCGTGAACGTCTGCGCCAAAGGCTGTGAAATCTGGGTGGACGATGACGGCATCGGCATCCCGCTCGACCAGCGTGAGCGGATCTTTGAGCCGTTCTACCGCCTGGATCGCAGCCGTGATCGCGCCACCGGTGGTTTCGGCCTGGGCCTGGCCATCAGCCGGCGCGCCCTGGAAGCCCAGGGCGGCACCTTGACCGCGCTGGCTTCACCGCTGGGCGGTGCGCGGTTCCGCGTGTGGTTGCCCAACGTCGCTTGATCAGAGCACCTTGACGGCGCGGCCGATCGCCTGGATCGGTCCGGTGGGCTTGCCGGTCGGCGAGCCCCGTGGGTCTTCCAGGGTCAGTTCGAACAGCTGGTTCTGCGTCAGCGGTGGCAGCTTGTCCAGCGGCACCGACAGTGTCTGGCCGGGCTTGACCAGCCCCAACGACACCGGCCCCTGCCAGCCATCGCCCTTGGTCCAGAACTGCAAGGCCTTGTCGGCTGGCACTTCCATCACGCCCAAGGGGATCAACTGAATCTGCTGGTCATTGCTGGCCTGGATCACCCAGCCCGGTGCCTGGCTTTGCGGCGCGACCAGCACCACCACAAAGCGCGGTTCCAGGGCGGGCGGACGCGTCAGCAACAGCGCGGCCAGGACCAGTGTGGTGACCAGCCCGGCACCGGCCAGGCCGCGCCACACGGCCAGCAGGTTCCACCAGGGGGTGTGGGCGCTGGCCGTGTGGCGCTCGATGCGTCGCCACAATTCAGCGGAGGGCGGCACGGGCTCCGCCAAGGCGGTCAGCGGCAACAGACGCTGCTCCCAGGCGTCCACTGCGGCGCGCAGCTCGGCGTCGTGCTTGAGCCGTTGCTCCACTTCGGCGCGCTGTTCGCCGGGCAGGGTGCCCAGCACATATTCGCCGGCCAGTTCGTCCAGAGGGTTGCTCATGCCATGCACTCCCGCAGCGCGGCGAGGCTACGTTTGATCCAGGCTTTGACGGTCCCCAGCGGGGTGTCCAGTTTCCGGGCGATTTCGCTGTGGGAAAAACCGTCGACATAGGCATGCAGGATGCACGTGCGACGGGCCGGGTCGAGCTGCTCCAGGCAGGTGTGGACTTGCCCGGAGCGTGCGGTGAATTCAAAGGTGTCGGTGGCTGCGACCTGCTCGTGTTCATCGTCCAGCGGCACTTCGCGGTAGTGATTGCGCACCACATTGAGCGCCATGTGCCGGGTCACGCTGAACACCCAGCCACGGGCCGAACCGCGGCTGGGGTCGAAACTGCCGGCGCCACGCCAGATCTTGATGAACGCGTCATGCACGATGTCTTCGGCCAGGGCCTTGTCCCGGACGATGCGCAGCGCCACGCCGAGCAAGCGGCTGCTGTCCTGCTCATAGAGCTGGCGCAAGGCACGCTGATCACCACCGGCGCAGGCCTGCAGGCAGGCGTCGTAATCAAACACGTGGTGCTCCCCCCAACGATCAGTATTGGGGGCAGCGTAGCCGACTTTGCTCAGTTGGCCGCCCAGAAGATGTAATCCGCTTGGTACTTCACCACTTCCTGCTTGCCCTTGTTGG
This sequence comes from Pseudomonas allii, assembly GCF_055380095.1. NCBI lineage: Bacteria > Pseudomonadati > Pseudomonadota > Gammaproteobacteria > Pseudomonadales > Pseudomonadaceae > Pseudomonas > Pseudomonas allii. The sequence goes on from NZ_AP039450.1 coordinate 2,936,786, forward strand.
CCGCAGTGCATGCGCTGCTCGGCGCCACGCCACCCTTGAGCGCGACGCGTTGGATGTAACTTACGCCGCTCATCGCACCCTTGCCTTCGGCCGGGTTGGCCTTGACCAGTTGATACGGCAAGTTGCCCGCGCCGGACGGCGCCACGGCCAATTGGGTGCCGGTGATTTTCGAACCGTCCTTGGCCTGCCAGGTGGCGGGTGGGCCGAAGTAGGTGCCGACTTGTTTGCCGCTGCGGTCATTCAATACCGCTTTTGGTCCGACAAACGTCCACTCGGTCTGGCCGGCAGCGTTGGTTTTGTCACGGCACTCGTAGGTGATTTCGCCGACGCCGGTGGTTTCCAACGCCACTTTGTGGCCGTCCGGCACCTTGATGCTGTCGGGCAAGTCGGCCTGGGTTGCAAAGGCGGCCGGCGCGGCGGCGAGCAGGGCGGTGAGGCAGAACAGTGCTTTAGCGTTCATGGGTACTTCTCCATTTCAGTAAAACAGCGGGGTGACTGAAAGGACTACCCACGGCGAGTACGATTGGATGCAGCGATTAGAAAATAAACCTTAGAGGGCGCACACTGTGTCCCCGTTTTACCCGAGGAGAGATTGGCAATGACTGGTGTGCACACGTCTGCTCAACAAGGTTTCTCTACCCAGGCCGTTACCTACGCCCAGGGGCGGCCGGATTATCCGCGGCAACTCACGGGCTGGCTGGCCGACACATTGCGCATCAGCGCGCAGTCCAGCGTGATTGACCTGGGCGCCGGCACCGGCAAGTTCACCCGTTTGCTCAGCACCCTGGCACCGACCCTGATTGCGGTCGAGCCGGTGGCGGCGATGGGCGCGCAGTTGACCAAACTGCTGCCGGATGTGCGCCTGCTCAATGGCACCGCTGAATCCATCCCCTTGCCAGCCGCCAGCGCCGATGCAGTGGTGTGCGCCCAGGCGTTCCACTGGTTTTCCACCGAGGCGGCCTTGGCAGAAATCCATCGCGTGCTCAAGCCGGACGGCCGCCTTGGCCTGGTGTGGAATGTGCGAGATGAATCAGTGGATTGGGTCGCCGCGATCACCGACATCATTACCCCGTACGAGGGTGATACGCCGCGCTTTCATACCGGCCGCTGGCGTGATGCCTTCAGCGGCAAGTATTTTTCCCAACCCGAAGTGACCTGTTTCCCCTACAGCCATGTTGGCAGCCCTCAGGAGGTGATCATGGATCGTTTCCTCTCCGTGAGCTTTATTGCCGCATTGGCCGATGAGCCCAAGGCCCGCGTCACCGCGCAATTGCAGGCGCTGATCGACACCCATCCTGCATTGAAAGGGCGCGACACCGTGGCCTTCCCGTATCAGACCCAGGCTTACGTCTGTCATCGTCTGGCGTAAAAGGCATAAAGTCAGATCATATTGGTATAAGTCGTTATAAGAAAAATCGCTATCCTGCGGCCAGAAATTTATAAGGCCGCAGGTAGCTGTAATGGATGTGGGTAATTTTGGTTTCGTGGTTGCCGGCCTGATCGTTGGTTTTATCGTGGGCATGACCGGTGTGGGCGGTGGTTCGTTGATGACGCCGATCCTGTTGTGGTTCGGCATCAATCCGGCCACCGCGGTAGGCACCGACCTGCTGTACGCCGCCATCACCAAGTCGGGTGGGGTGTTGGTGCACGGCAAGAACAAGAATATCGACTGGACCATCACCGGCTGGCTGACCCTGGGCAGTGTGCCTGCGGTGTTGCTGACGCTGTGGTTCCTGGCCAGCTTGCATACCGACCCCAGCGCGATGAATGCGGTGATCAAGCAGGCGCTTGGTGTGGTGTTGCTGCTGACCGCGTTGGCGATTCTGTTCAAGAACCGTCTGTTGGCGTTTGCCCAGCGGCATGCGGGCGATAGCTATCACATGAGCCCGCGCAATCTGAATGCGCTGACGGTGGTGACGGGGGCGATCCTCGGTACCATGGTGGCGCTGACGTCCATTGGCGCGGGTGCGCTGGGGACGGTGGCGTTGTTTATCCTGTATCCGTTCCTGGCTACGCGGCGGCTGGTGGGGACTGAGATTGCGCATGCCGTGCCGCTGACCCTGGTGGCGGGGTTGGGGCATGCCAGCATGGGGAATATGGATTGGCATCTGCTCGGGTTTTTGTTGATGGGGTCGTTGCCGGGGATCTATGTCGGTAGTCATATGACGGGGAAGCTGCCGGACGGGGTGTTGCGGCCTTGTTTGGCGGTTATGCTTATGGCCATTGGCTATAAATTGGCTTTCTGATTGAGTACATATCCGTTGTTTAGGTAACGGCTACTTAGGGTTCCGCCCTTACGGCGGCTCACTTTGGAAAAGCCGGAATGCCGGCCCAGCCCAAAGTAAGCAAAAGGCTCTTGCCCCAACACTCGGCACCTCGCCTAGGCTCGGTGTGCCCTCACTCCGGCTTGAATCCGTGGGCCGCCGTCATGGGCCATCCTTGGCCCAGGACGGCTAACCCGGCGTCCTGCCGGGTTACCCACGGATTCAAGCCTGCGTTCGGCCAGCGTGTTTGACGGGGCGCTCCAGATCAAAAGCAAGAGCGCGGCGGCCTTAGAGCCGACCGGATTGTATGGCCGTTACTCGGTCAAAGTGTGGGAGGGGGCTTGCCCCCGATGGCAGTGGGTCAGTCACTGATGAGTTGGCTGACACACCGCCATCGGGGGCAAGCCCCTCCCCACAGTTTGATCTTCATGTATCAGTTGAAGGGTGGTTTGCTCTGGCTCTGGCTCTGGCTCTGGCTCTGGCTCTGGCTCTGGCTCTGGCTCTTGATCTGCTTTTGATTTTGATCTTAGGCGCCCCGTCAAACACGCTGGCCGGAATTCGGCAGGGATTTGGGGGGGTAAACCGGCAGGGATGCCGGTTTAGCCGCCCCGCGCCATGGATGGCGCGTGGCGGCGGCCCCCCAAATCACTGTCGAATTACGGGCACACCGAGCCTAAGCGAGGTGCCGAGTGTTGGGGCAAGAGCGTTTTGCTTACTTTTGACTGGGCCGGCATTCCGGCTTTTCAAAAGTGAGCCGCCGTAAGGGCGGAACCAATATCAGCCATCACCTAAATAACGGATATACACACAGTCAAAAACCTCAACCCACTACACCAGGCCCATTCCCAATCTGCCAGACAAACGGCGGCTCAGCCCCATTGACCACCCAATCCCCCACAATCCGCGCCTTGTAAATCACCGGATTATGCGACGACACCGTCCGCGCATTCCGCCAATGCCGATCCAGCGCCTTCCCCTGGCGCACATCCGAAGCCCCCAACGCATTAAACAACTCACTGGTCGCCCGCTGGATCAACCCCGACACCACCACCTGCGCGGTAGCCGACTCAATCTCGGCCGCCACGTTAGCTTCGCGCTCCACCGCATCATCCCCGCCAAACCGCGCCACATACGCCCGTTGCGCCGGCAGCGTCGCCTTCAACGCACTCGCCTCGGCGGCATACACCAGCGCCGCCACTTCACCCACCACCTGCTGGATCTGCGCATCCTGGCTGACATGCGCCGCATTGCCATGGCTGTAGATGCGCTTGCGGCTGCGCACCTGATGCGCCACATCGCGCAATGCCGCACGGCCGATACCCGCCAAGGTGGCCAGCAGCACCAACTGATAGAACGCGGTCTGGTATTTGAAGCGCGTGGCAAAGTCGATCACGTTGTCCGCCTCCACCACCGCATCGCTAAAGCGCGACGTGCCGCTGCCAGTGGTGCGCTGGCCAAAACCGTCCCAGTCGTCACTGTGCTGCACCCCCGTTTGACGGGCGCGGGTCGCGGCGATCACGTCGCCACCGGTGTCGCTGCGTTGGGCGTACACGTCGATCCAGTCGGCGAAAATACTGCCGGTGCTGTAGAACTTCTCTCCGTTGAGCTTCCACTGGTCACCGTCCGGGCTGACCTGGGTGACCACGTCGCCAATGGCCACGTTGCCGATTTCGGTCCAGGCACAGCCGACGAGATCGCCGTCCACGAAACGCTTGAACCACAGGTCGCGGCCAGCGCCGGGCGGTGCATTCAGGCGGTCTTCGGCAAAGGCGAAGTGCCCGCGCAGGGCCTGGGGCACGTTGGAGTCGGCTTCGGCCAGTTCGATCAGCAGTTCGAACAACTGTGGCAATGACGCGCCGCCACCACCGTATTCCACCGGTACGCGCACCGCGCCAAACCCTGCCTCCTTGAGCCACTGGATCGGCTCATGGGGCAGGGTGCGGCTGTGTTCGCGCGCTAAGGCACCTTCGGCGATGCGCTGGAAGATCGGGCGGAAACGGGCGGCCAGCGTGGGGTAGTCGACGCCGGTGGACAGCGGGTTGATGACGTGATGTTCGGTCATGGCGAGGTTCCTGGGCAGTGATCGATGCAGAGGGGATTGCACAGTCCGTGCCGGGTGCCGGGTCGCGTATTTACGGGGACAAACGTCGAGTCACTGTTGCCCTGGCAACAGCGGATCGACAAACCCGTGCAATCCAGGACACTGGCGACGGCGCACGGTATTCAACGCAGCCCGCCTGGCGCGGGCGTTTCCCAGCCTGGCACGCTTGCTGCTCAAGCCCTGGTACATCCCTTTTGTGCGAGGTACCGTCCGATGACTCAACATGCCGTGAAATTTGCCTACTGGGTGCCCAACGTCAGCGGTGGGCTGGTGGTCAGCAAAATCGAACAACGCACCCACTGGGGCATCGATTACAACCGCAAGCTGGCGCAACTGGCGGAGGCTGCAGGCTTTGAGTACGGCCTGACCCAGATCCGCTTCACTGCCGGCTACGGCGCCGAGAACCAGCACGAATCGGTGGCGTTCAGCCACGCGTTGCTGGCCGCAACCACCACGCTCAAGGTGATCGCCGCGATCCTGCCCGGTCCGTGGCAACCGGCACTGGCGGCCAAGCAATTGGCGACCATCGACCAGCTCACCCATGGCCGTATCGCGGTGAATATCGTCAGCGGTTGGTTCAAGGGCGAGTTCCAGGCCATTGGCGAGCACTGGCTGGAGCACGATGAGCGTTATCGCCGTTCCGAAGAGTTCATCCGCGCCCTCAAGGGCATCTGGACCCAGGATGACTTCACCTTCAAGGGCGACTTCTACCGGTTCAACAATTACACCCTCAAGCCCAAGCCACTGGGCCAGCCGGAAGTGTTCCAGGGCGGCAGCTCGCGGGCGGCGCGGGACATGGCGGCGCGGGTGTCGGACTGGTACTTCACCAACGGCAACACCCCGGAAGGCATCAAGGCCCAGGTCGATGACATTCGTGCCAAGGCCGCCGCGAACAACCATTCGGTCAAAGTCGGCGTCAACGCCTTTGTGATCGCCCGCGACACCGAAGAAGAAGCCCGCGCCGTGCTGGCGGAGATCATCGACAAGGCCGACCCGGAAGCGGTGAATGCCTTCGGTGATGCAGCGAAACAGGCCGGCAAGGCGTCGCCGGAGGGCGAGGGCAACTGGGCCAAGTCCAGCTTCGAGGACCTGGTGCAGTACAACGATGGCTTCAAGACCAACCTGATCGGTACACCGCAGCAGATTGCCGAGCGCATCGTCGCGCTCAAGGCAGTGGGGGTGGACCTGGTGCTCGCCGGGTTCCTGCACTTCCAGGAAGAAGTCGAGTATTTCGGCAAGCGCGTGTTGCCGCTGGTGCGCGAGCTGGAAGCCAAGGCCGCGATCAAACAGGTGGCTTGATCCCGGCGTGCAGTGAGCGGGCTTGCCCCGCGCTGCGATTTACCTGATACACCGCAGCGCGGGCAAGCCCGCTCACTACAGGTATTTTTCCAGGCGCAGGGCGGGGGTGTGGTCTTCGTAGTAATCGTCGATCAGGGCAAAGCGCCGGTAACCGTTGCGCTCATAGAGGCTCAGAGCACCGGGGTTGTCGGTGCGTACTTCCAGGCATAGGCGGGTGCAACCCCGTGCCACGACGATAGCTTCCACGCGGTTCAGCAACTGCTTGCCCAAGCCAATGCCGCGGGCATGCTCGGCAATGGCAATGGAATACAGGCGCGCCGAGGAGGTGCCCCGGCGAAACAGCACCAGCGCATAGCCGAGCAACTGCCCGTCATTTTCCGCCACCAGCAACTGGCCGTGGGCGCGGCTGACCATCCACCGGAAGCTGCGTAATGACAGCCGGTCGGTGGTGAAACACTGCTGTTCCAGTGCCAGTAATTGAGACACATCGCAGAGGGTTGCAACGCGAAAGCAAAGAGCCATATAACCGCCGTAAAAGTTGCGTAACGAAACGGGACTTCTCTAAAAGATCGTGCTTAATAGAAAAGGTCGAGTTCTCTAAAGCGGATCAACTATTATGTCGGCGGTACAAGGTCATTGGCGTGAAGTATCGGAGCAAACAGTCGCGACGACAATAACTGACAAAGGTTATTTTTCTGCCGCACTCAAAGGAACCCGTCAAGTCGTGATTATTGTCGAGCGCAAGGAAGATTGGGCCTCCTACTTCCCCAGCGAAGACATCGTCACCGCCCAGGAATACCTGGAACAGACCCGGGAAACCGAGACCGGCAAGCGGGTGCAGGTGATCAACCTGTGCCGCAGCTACAAGTACCTGGGGCACGGTTATTACTGCTCGCTGCTGGCCGAAGCCCGCGGGCACAAGGTGATTCCGTCGGTGCGTACCATCAGCGAACTCACGAAGAAGTCGCTGTACGGCCTGGCCCTGGACGACCTGGATAAAACCCTCGATAAAGCCTTGAGTCATCATCTTTACAGTAATACCGAAGGCTTTACCCTGACACTTTACTTTGGTCGGACCAATATAGAACCGTTGCAGGATTTGGCCCGTCAGTTGTTTGAGGCGTTCCCGTGTCCGATCCTGTTAGTTGATTTCAAAAAGAATAACGGCTGGCACATAGAAGGGGTCAAGTCTGGGGTGTTGCACAAGTTACGCGATGACCAGGAAGACCAATTCGCCCATGCGCTGGACAACTTCAGCCGCAAGATCTGGCGTCAGCCACGCTCACGTCGCCTGGCACGTTATGACCTGGCCATCCTGCACGATCCCCAGGAGCAATTGCCGCCGTCCAACGCCAAGGCATTGGATAATTTCATCCGCGTGGGCAAGGGCCTGGGCATCGATGTGGAGTTGATCGAGCGCAAGGACTATTCGCGCCTGGCCGAGTACGACGCCTTGCTGATCCGCGAGACCACCAGCGTAGACAACCACACCTACCGCTTCGCCAAGAAAGCCGAAAGCGAAGGCCTGGTGGTGATGGACGATCCGGCGTCGATCCTGCGTTGTACCAACAAGGTCTACCTCACCGACTTGCTCAACAGCCACCAATTGGGCATGCCCGCCACCGAGATTCTGTACAAGGAGCGACCGCAAGATTTCGAGCGGGTCGGCGAGCGCCTGGGCTTCCCACTGGTGCTGAAGATCCCCGACGGTTGCTTTTCCCGAGGCGTGATCAAGGTCGAAAGCCAGGAGGCCTTGCTCAAGGCCACCGCCGAATTGTTCGAGCATTCGGTGCTGTTGCTGGCCCAGGAATTCTTCTACACCGAGTACGACTGGCGCATCGGCGTGCTCAACCGCAAGCCGATCTTTGCCTGCCAGTACTTCATGTCCAAAGGCCATTGGCAGATCTATAACCACAAGGCCATCGGCCAGGCCATCAACGGCGAATGCCGCACCCTGGCGGTGCATGAAGCGCCCAGGGCGGTGGTGGAACTGGCGGTGAAGACCGCCAACCTGATCGGCGATGGCCTCTACGGCGTCGACCTCAAGCAGTCCGGTGACAAGGTGGTGGTGATCGAGGTCAACGACAACCCCAACCTGGATGCGGGCATCGAGGACGCCTACTTGCAGGACGACCTGTATGGCCTGGTGCTGGAGGAGTTCGTGCGGCGCCTGGAGTTGAAGCGTCAGGGCCAGGTCTGGTGACCCGGCAATGATCCAGCGTTTCGACCTGATCGATGGCAAGCTGCGGGGCGGGGAGAGTGACGAAGCCCCGATCATGCTGTTCAACAACCCCGACCTGGCGGAGCGTGAGTGGCTGCGCGACCATCACAAACTGGACGAACACGCCCTGGCCTCGGCCCTGGACCCGGATGAAGTCTCGCGTATCGAGTTTCACCCCGACAACTTGTTCCTGATCTGGAAACGCCCGGAGAACTACTCCGGCGGCGGCAACCTGGTGTTCGAGGTGTCGTCCTGCGGCCTGCTGTTTTCCCCCAGCCGCCTGCTGGTGATCGCCACCGACGAAACCCCGCTGACCGGCCTGGGCAAACGCCGTCCGTTGCATACGCCGCTGGATGTGCTGCTTGACCTGCTACTGAACAACATCCACCACTACCTCGGCCACCTGAAGGTGATCAAGCTGGTCGCCCGCGAGCTGCAGCAGCAGTTCAACGCGTCCATGAGCAACCACCACCTGATGCAGATGTTCAGCCTCAGCGAAAGCCTGATCTATTACATCAACGCGCTGCACAGCAACGGCGCAGTGCTGTCGCGGCTGCGCAACCATGCGGAGAAGGAGCATTTCAGCGGCGAGATCATTGGGTTGATCGATGACCTGATCATCGAGAACCACCAGTGCTACAAACAGGCGGAGATCTATTCCAATGTGTTTTCCGGGCTGATCGATGCGCGTGGCAACCTGATGAACAACAGCATGAACAACTTGTTGCGCAAGCTCACGCTGATCAATGTGGTGTTCCTGCCGCTCAACCTGATTGCGAGCATTGGCGGCATGTCGGAGTTCAGCATGATGACGGCGGGGACGCCGTGGTGGGTGTCGTATCCGCTGTTCTTGGCGGCAATGGGAGTAGGCGGTGGGTTGATGGTCCTGGGCCTCACGCGCATCAAATTGTAGGCGCTGGCGTCAGGGGGAGGGTTGCAACGTCAGGACTTCAAAGCCGTCCGCCGTCACCGCCACCGTATGCTCCCACTGCGCCGACAGGCTGTTGTCCTTGGTCACCACCGTCCACCCATCCTTCAAGCTGCGCACTTTCGAGCTGCCCTGGTTGAGCATCGGCTCGATGGTGAACACCATGCCTTCGCGCAGTTCCAGCCCGGTACCAGGACGGCCGAAGTGCAGGACCTGCGGTTCTTCGTGCATTTCACGCCCGATCCCGTGGCCGCAATATTCACGCACTACGCTGTAGCCATTGGCCTGCGCATGGCTCTGGATCGCATGGCCGATATCCCCCAGGCGCGCGCCGGGCTTGACCTGGCGGATGCCGGCCCACATGGCTTCGAAAGTCTGTTCCACCAGGCGCCGGGCCTTGGGCGCGACGCTGCCGATCATGTACATCTTGCTGGAGTCGGCGATGAAGCCGCCTTTTTCCAGGGTGATGTCGATGTTGATGATGTCGCCGTCCTTGAGGATCTCCTTGGCGCTGGGCATGCCATGGCACACCACCTCATTGATCGAGGTGTTGATGCAGAAGGGGTAGTCGTACTGGCCCAGGCTTGCCGGGCGGGCCTTGAGGTCGTTGCGGATGAAGGCTTCGACGGCGGCGTCCAGCTCCAGGGTGGAGCGGCCGGCGGCGACGAACCCATCGAGCATGCTGAAGACCTGGGCCAACAGGCGCCCGGACTCACGCATCACGGCCAGTTGTGCGGCAGTCTTGATCATCAACTACGCCCCCGGATCAGGTCGGGCTTGTCCAGCAACAGTTTGTTGATCAACTCGTTGTAGGGCAGCTGGGGGTTGAGCTCGGCGAGCAGGCCGATCTTGATCCAGAATTCGGCCTGGGCGTTGATGGAGCGGTCCATCGCGGCGCTGGCCAGGCGCAGTTGTTCGTGCAGTTGGTCGGTGATCTTGACGATGCCCATGGTGTTCACTGTGAAGAGTTTATATACAAAACGTATATGTTTCGTATGTCAGGCGTAAACCCCCGGCCGCTAAATGGCGCAAGGCCATTGACTTGGGCGCGGGCCGCCGGTTAGTTTCGTGACATGACTTTTCAAACCTTTCGCAGCCAGCCAAGCATTATTACCGCCATTCCTCATTTGGCGGGATAGCGCACGGCTGTACCCAAACCCGCCCTTGAGGCGGGTTTTGTTTTTCCGTCTCCCGGGCCCTTTACAAAACGCCAGGAGACAGCCATGAGTACCCGCCCCAAGACCGCCGACACGGGCTTGCTTGAACAGTATGTGAAGAAGATCCTCGCCGCCCCGGTCTACGACCTGGCGGTGCGCACGCCGTTGCAGGTCGCGCCCGCGCTATCGGCCTTGCTGGGCAACCAGCTGCTGCTCAAGCGCGAAGACCTGCAACCGACCTTTTCCTTCAAGATCCGCGGCGCCTACAACAAGCTGATGCAGTTGAGTGATGCACAAAAGGCCCGGGGCGTGGTCACGGCCTCGGCGGGCAACCACGCGCAAGGCGTGGCGCTGGCGGCGCGGGAGCTGGGGATCAAGGCGCGCATCGTGATGCCCGCCAGTACCCCGGAACTCAAGGTGCTCGGCGTGCGCTCTCGCGGTGCTGAAGCGGTGTTGCATGGGCAGAGTTTTCCCTTTGCCCTGGCCCATGCGTTGCAACTGGCCGAGTCATCCGGCGCCACCTTCGTGTCGCCCTTCGATGACCCGGATGTGATTGCCGGCCAGGGCACCGTGGCCATGGAGATCCTGCGTCAACAACAGGGCGCGTTGGACGCGATCTTCGTGCCCGTGGGTGGCGGTGGCCTGATCGCCGGGATCGCCGCCTACGTCAAATACCTGCGCCCCGAGGTGCGCATCATCGGCGTCGAGCCCGAAGGCTCCAGCTGCCTGTTGGCGGCACTGCAAGCGGGGGAGCGGGTGGTGCTGCCCAGTGTCGACGGGTTTGCCGACGGTACGGCAGTGGCGCAGATCGGCGCCTACGGGTTTGAAATCTGCCGCCATTGGGTGGATGAAGTCATCACCGTCAGCAACGACGAATTGTGCAGCGCCATCAAGTTGATCTATGACGATACCCGCTCCATCACCGAGCCTTCCGGCGCATTGGCGGTGGCGGGGGTTCGCAAGTACGTTGCCACGAGACGCATGCAGGGGCAGACCCTGGTCGCCGTCAATTCGGGGGCGAATATCAACTTCGATAGTTTGCGACATGTTGCCGAAAGAGTTGCGGCGCAAAGCGCAAGTTCCGGGTTAAACGTTTAATCACAGCCAATCGACGACGATTTAAACAACACTGTTTTACTTATATAACCCAGCCCGTCGCTTATGAGGAAAGGTTACAACGACGGCCGATTTTGCCGAGTAGGCTTGGGTGTTACAAGCGTCTTCCAGGGTCGGCAAGACGCAGCGGGCGAGCGCCCGTGGGTTTAATAACAATCTGTTGGCAGTCTCAGAAAAGGAGAGGTTGACCATGCTTTCGGAATTAGAACTTCGCAGCATTATTGAAGGAAGTTTCCTGCCCAAACGGTGCGAATGCACCAAAGCCGAAGATGCTTCGCTGACGATCAAGGTCTACGACGACCGTGACCGTGACCGGGTGGATTTGGAAGTCAAAGGCATCAATGCCGATAAACTCGACAGCAGTCGAGCCATTTGCAACCTGATTACCGGGTTGCGTGAAGACCTCAAGCACAGCCAGGCACCCACCCTGCAAAGAGTGGGAGGGCGTGGGGTGTACTAGACCGACGCCTGGGTTTGAGCCACCGAAGACCTGTGGGCCTGGATAAATGCCAGGCCCAATACGGTTTCCGTCGCCACTGCCAGCAGGATGGCGGGGCCTGCATTGCCATTGATCCATTCTGCGAACCCCAGCACCGCCAGCACAAAGCAACCGGCGGCAAACCCGCTGGTCAGGGCGCGGCGCGTATCGCTGGGCGGTGCATGACGGGCTCGGTAGAACATGATGCCGATGGCCAGGAACAGCGCGGCGTTGCGCCGTGAAACCAGCCCGGTGGCGCTGGAGTATTCGACATTCCACAACCACAGCAGCAGGTCGGGGCGCAAACCCCAGGCCAGGGCGAGGGCGAAGCAGAGCACGGCAGTTGCAGTGGAGAGGGTGCGGAAGCTCAGCGGCATGGCAAATCCTTTGGCCTTTGGACAAGCCCGCAAGACTACTCCATTTTTACGCGGGCTTGGATCAGTTGTTTCACGCCCTCAGTTCTGGAAATCGCAGGCGTCGGACATCTTCCGATAGCTCACGTCTTCCACTTTGCCGGCTTTGTCCAAAAACTTGATATCCGCCTTGATGACTTTGCATTCATCGGTCGGGGTTTCGTTCATGGCCAGCACCTTATCGATGTTCATCGGCAGGCCGTAGTGGTAGGGCACGGGTTTGACAGTGGCGACTTGATCGTCGGCCTGGGCCAGGCCTGACACGGCTGCCAGCGCCAGGCTGGCGCCAAGCATTAAGGTGCGCAGTTTCATGGTGTTGCTCCGCAAGTGGATACCACTTCACTGTCGACTTGCGGGATTAACCATCGATTAATGTTTAGTTGGCTGACAAAATCTTCATCCAAGCTGCTGGCGGTAAGGCAGGTCCGGGCCGGTCTTGGTGCAGGTCAATGCGGCGGCGCGGATGGCAAAGCCGAGCATGGCGTCGATCTGTGCACGGGTCAGCTGTTGCAAACCGTCCAGCGAATCCAGCTGGTGCTCGGTCAGCCAGGCGATCAGCGCGGCCTGGAAGGTATCACCGGCACCCACCGTATCGGCCATCACCACCTTGACCGCTGGCGCAGACCAATTGCCGTGCTGGCGGCTGAACACACTGGCGCCGTCACCGCCACGGGTGAGGAACACCAATTGGCAACGGTGTTGCAGCCAGCCCTGCAGCACGCTTTCCGGCGATTGGTCCGGGTAGAGCAAATGCAGGTCTTCGTCGCTGACCTTGATCAGGTCGGCATGCTTGACCAGCTCGGCCACGCGGTCGCGCCACAGCTGGATGTCTGGCTGCGGGTTGAGGCGCACGTTGGGGTCGAGGCTGATCAGGCGCTTGCCGCTTTCGCGCTTGACCAGGTTGAGCAGCGTGTCGCCAATCGGTTGCACTACCAGCGAGAACGAGCCGATGTGCAGGCCGCGGATATCATCGCCCAGGGCAGGCAGATGGGCGATTTCCAGCAGCCGGTCGGCGCAGCCTTCGCCACGGAAGTTGTACTGCGGTGAACCATCGGCGCCCACGGCGACCATCGACAGGGTGGTCGGCGCGGAGAACTCCACCAGGAACCGTTCACTGACGCCTTCATCCTTGAGCACCTGCAACAGGCGACGACCGAGGAAGTCGGTCGACAACCCGCCGAATAGCCCGGCTTCGATGCCCAGGCGGCGCAGGCCCACCGCCACGTTGAACGGCGAGCCACCGGCAATCGCCTTGTAGTTGACCTTGGAAGCCTGCCCGCTGGCATCTTCCTCGCTGAAGAAATCAAACAGCGCTTCGCCACACACCAGATACATAGTCGTTCGCTCTTAAAGGGTTGCCACGAGTTGTTGATAGCGCTCGTAAGCCTGCTGGTAGGCGCCTACGCTGGCCGCCACCGGCAGGGTCCGGCTGGCCGGGTCGACGCTCACGCATTTGTCACACAGGCTGGCCAGCGCTTCACCGGACTGGCACCACGCCGCCTGGATCGCCGCGCCCAGGGCGGCGGCTTCGCTTTGTTCGGTGCAGATCACTTCGGTGTTCATGATGTCGGCGACCATCTGGCGCCACACCGGGCTTTTCGAGCCGCCGCCGATCAAGCGGATGCTGTGGCTTTGCAGGCCGGTCTCGCGCAGCAGGTCGAGGCCGTAGCGCAGGCCGAAGGTGGTACCTTCGACCACGGCGCGGCACAGGTTGGCGCGGGTCAGGTTGGTCATGGTCAGGCCGTGCAGGCTGCCGGTGGCGTGGGGCAGGGCGGGTACGCGTTCGCCGTTGAGGAACGGCAGCATGCTTACACCGTCGGCGCCAATCGGTGCTTGCTCGACAAGGACGTTGAACGTGGCCAGGTCGAGGTCGAACAGCTCGCGGATGACCCCGGTGGCATTGGTCAGGTTCATGGTGCAGATCAATGGCAACCAGCCGCCGCTGGATGAGCAGAAGGTAGCGACCGAAGCCTGCGGGCTGACGTTGGGTTGGTCGGCAAACGCATACACGGTGCCCGAGGAACCCAGGCTCATGGTGATCACGCCGGGCGCGATGTTACCGGTGCCGATGGCGCCCATCATGTTATCGCCGCCGCCGCTGGACACGATGGCATTGGGGTTGATGCCCAGGCGTTCGGCGATGGCTGGCAGGATCGTGCCGACGCGTTGATTCGCCTCGATCAACGCTGGCAGCGCCGCTTCAAGGCGGCTGCTGGGGTCGATGTGCTTGAGCAGGTCCACATCCCATTCACGGCTGCGCACATTGAAGTAGCCGGTGCCCGACGCATCGCCATACTCGGCGACGGCGCGGCCGGTGAGCCAGTAGTTGAGGTAGTCGTGGGGCAACAGGATATGCGCAATGCGCGCAAACAGGTCCGGGTGCTGTTCGCGGGTCCACAGCAGTTTCGACACGGTGTAGCCCGGCGCAATCGCCACGCCGAGGCGTTCCAGCGAGCCGTTCTCGCCGCCCAGGTAGGCCAGCAGGCGCTCGTTTTCAGGCGTGGTTTCGGTGTCGCACCACAGCTTGGCCGGGCGCAACACCTCACCGTGTTCATCCAGCAGCACCAAGCCATGTTGCTGGCCGGACACGCCGATACCGAGAATGTCCTGGCCGTCCACACCGGCCTGTTGCAGGGCGCGGTGGGTGGCCTCGGTGAAAGCGTCCAGCCATTCCTGGGTGTGCTGTTCGCGGCGGCCATTGGCACCGCTGATCAGGGTGTGCGCCGCAGCGCCGAGGCCGAGTACCTTGCCGCTGGAGGCGTCGAGGACGATGGCCTTGGTGCCCTGGGTGCCGCAGTCGATGCCGAGAAACAGGTTTTGCTGGGTCATGAGGGTGTGCTCAGCAGTTTATTGTTCGAGTTGGCAGTGCATTCCAATGTGGGAGGGGGCTTGCCCCCGATAGCGCTGGGTCAGCTAAAGTTGCATCAACTGACACTCCCTCATCGGGGGCAAGCCCCCTCCCACATGCTTAAGTCCGTTGCTTCAGGAGATGCTGCAGTGTTTTGGTCACGCCGTTATCGCGCAAGCTCACATAACACCGCTCGAACGCTGCCACAAACTCAGCCGACTTGGGAATAGCCGTGCCAAAAATCTCCTCCACGCCCAGCAGGCGCTTGCTGATCAATGCATCCTCACTCACCAGGCCCTGGCAGAACTCGGCACGCGGGTCGGGGATCTTGTAGCTGACGCCGTTCTCATCCACGCCCTTGAGATACAACGCCCAGGCAGCAACGACCAGCGCGGCACGCTCCGTCTCGCGCCCATCGGCGATCAACCGATTGATGGTCGGCACGGTGAACTTGGGAAACTTCGACGAGCCATCCGAACACACGCGCTCGAGTTGATCGGCAATCGCCTGGTTGGAGAAACGGTCGACCAATGTCTGCTTGTATTGCCTCAGGTCGATGCCCGGCACCGGCGCCAGGTTCGGCGTGACGTCCAGGTCCATATAAGCGCGCATGTAGGCCACGAACAGCGGGTCATTCATGGTCTCGTGCACAAACCGGTAACCCTTGAGAAACCCCAGGTAGGTCAGCGCCAGGTGGCTGCCGTTGAGCAGACCGATCTTCATTTCTTCATAAGGCGTGACGTCATCGGTGAACTGCACGCCGACCTTTTCCCAGGCCGGGCGACCGTTGACGAATTTGTCTTCCAGCACCCACTGCACAAAGGGTTCGCACACCACCGGCCAGGCATCGTCGATGCCGTGTTCATCGTGCAATTGCAGGCGGTGGGCGGTGCTGGTCATTGGTGTGATGCGGTCGACCATGGCATTCGGGAAGCTTACGTTGGCGTTGATCCAGTCGTGCAACCCGGCGTTGTGCAGGGCGGCGAAGGCCAGCAGCGCCTTGCGCGTCACGGCGCCGTTATGCGGCAGGTTATCGCAGGACATCACGGTAAACGCCGGGGTGCCGGCGGCACGGCGCCGGGTCAACGCGGCGCAGATGAAGCCAAACACGGTTTTAGGTGCGCTCGGGTGCGCCAGGTCGTGCTGGATCTGCGGCAGGTGGGCCATGAACTCGCCGTTGCTGTCGTCGATGCAGTAGCCGCCCTCGGTGATGGTCAGCGAGACGATGCGAATCGCCGGGTCGGCCAGTTTGTCGATCAGCGCCTGGGCGCCGTCCTCGGCCAGCAGCATGTCGCTGATCGAGCCGATCACCCGCACTTCGGTGTCGTCGGTATCGCCCAGTTCGTACAGGGTGAACAGGTAGTCCTGGCCGGCCAGGTCGTCGCGGGCCTTGCGGTCCTCGGCGCGCAGGCCGACGCCGCAGATGCTCCAGTCCAGGCCTTCGCCGGTGTTCATCAGCGCATCGGTGTAATATGCCTGGTGCGCACGGTGGAAACCGCCGACGCCGATATGGGCGATGCCCTGGGTGGTGCTGGCAATCGCATAGTTGGGCAGCTTCACTTGCGGTGCCAGTTGGGTGAGGTTGTGTTTATTCAGTTTCATCAGCTCAATCTCGCGAAATCAGGCGGCAGCGCGCAGGGGGCGGGCCACGGCCACGCCATCGGTGTCGAACAGATGGCAGTGCGCCGGGTCCAGGTGCAGGTGCAGCGTCTCGCCGTACTGACTGGCCATGTCGCCTCGGATCCGCATGGTCAGCGGCTCGCCATTGGCGGTGATGACGTGGCAGAAGGTGTCGCTGCCCAGGCGCTCGCCGACGTCGGCGGTGACGGTCAGGGTGGTTTGGCCGGGCGCGGCGATTTCCAGGTGCTCCGGGCGAATGCCCAGGGTCACTGCGCTGCCGACGCTCAGGGTGGCGCTGCTCAACGGCAGGCTGATGGTGGTGCCAGCCTCCAGTTGCACTTCACAGCCCTGGCCTTCGACGCGGGTGACCTTGCCTTTGAGGAAGCCCATCTTCGGCGTGCCAAGAAAGCCGGCCACGAACAGGTTGGCGGGCTGGTGGTACAGCTCCAGCGGCGAGCCGACCTGCTCGATACGGCCACTGTTGAGTACCACCACTTTGTCGGCCAGGGTCATGGCTTCGACCTGGTCATGGGTCACGTAGATCATGGTCGCCTGCAGTTCTTTATGCAGGCGCGCCAGTTCCAGGCGCATCTGCACGCGCAGCGCGGCGTCGAGGTTGGACAGCGGTTCGTCGAACAGGAAGATCTTCGGGTTGCGCACAATCGCCCGGCCAATGGCCACGCGCTGGCGCTGGCCGCCGGACAGTTGCTTGGGCTTGCGCTCCAGCAACGGGCCCAGTTCCAGGATGCGTGCCGCTTCGCTGACCTTGCTTTCCACCAGCTTCTTGTCGACACCGGCCAGGTCGAGGGCAAACGACATGTTCTTGCGCACGCTCATGTGCGGGTAGAGCGCATAGGTCTGGAAGACCATGGCCAGGTCGCGCTTGGCCGGGGTCACTTCGGTGATGTCGCGCCCGTCCAGTTCGATGGTGCCTTCGCTGACTTCTTCCAGGCCGGCGATCAGGCGCAGCAGCGTGGATTTACCGCAGCCCGAGGGGCCGACGAACACCACGAATTCCCTGTCGTTCACTTCTAGGTCGATGCCTTTGATGATCGAGAAGCCTTCGAAGCCTTTTTGCAGATTCTTGATTTTCAGGTTGGCCATGATGAGCCTCCGCTAGGAATTATTATTTAACGGCGCCGAAGGACAGACCGCGCACCAGCTGTTTCTGGCTGATCCAGCCAAAGATCAGGATCGGCGCGCAGGCCAGGGTCGACACGGCGGACAATTTGGCCCAGAACAGCCCTTCGGGGCTGGAGTACGAAGCGATCAGCGCGGTCAACGGCGCAGCGGCGGACGAGGTCAGGTTCAGCGACCAGAACGCCTCGTTCCAGCACAGGATCAGCGACAGCAACACGGTGGAGGCCAGGCCACCCTTGGCAATCGGCAACAGTACGCGGACCATCTCTTGCCACAGGGTGGCGCCGTCCAGGCGGGCGGCTTCGAGGATGTCCTTGGGGATGTCCTTGAAGTAGGTGTAAACCATCCACACCACGATCGGCAGGTTGATCAGGGTGTAGATGATGATCAGCGCGATGCGTGTATCCAGCAGGCCAAAACTCTTGGCCAGCAGGTAGATCGGCATCAGCACGCCCACCGGCGGCAGCATCTTGGTCGACAGCATCCACAGCAGCGTGCCTTTGGTGCGCTGGGTTTCGTAGAACGCCATGGAGTAGGCGGCCGGCACCGAGATCAGCAGGCACAGGGCAGTGGCGCTGAAGGAAATCAGCACCGAGTTCCACGCATAACTGAAGTAGTTGCTGCGCTCGTTGATGTGCAGGTAGTTCTCCAGCGTCGGCGTGAAGATGAACTGCGGCGGCGTGGCGAACGCGTCGATTTCGGTCTTGAAGCTGGTCAGCACCATCCAGAAGATCGGGAAGAAGATCAGGATTGCGATGGCCCAGGCCAGGGTGCCGAGCAACAGGCTTTGCAGGCGGCGGGATTGTTGAAGCGTCATGGCGCGGCCCTCAAGGCTTGTCAGTCAGGTTTTTGCCGATCATCCGCACCAGGATGATCGCCGCGATATTGGCGATGACTACGGCAATCAAGCCGCCGGCCGAGGCCATGCCCACGTCGAACTGCACCAGCGCCTGGTTGTAGATCAGGTAGGCGAGGTTGGTGGACGCATAACCGGGGCCGCCGTTGGTGGTGGTGAAGATTTCGGCAAATACCGAGAGCAAGAAGATCGTCTCGATCATCACCACCACGGCAATCGGGCGGGCCAGGTGGGGCAGGGTCAGGTGCCAGAAGATCGCGATGGCACCGGCACCGTCCAGGCGCGCGGCTTCCTTTTGCTCCTGGTCGAGGGACTGCATGGCGGTCATCAGCAGCAGGATTGCAAAGGGCAGCCATTGCCACGACACAATGATGATGATCGACAGCAACGGGTAATGCGCCAGCCAGTCCACCGGCTCGGCACCGAACAGCTTCCACACGGCGGCAAGAATGCCCGACACCGGGTGGAAAATCAGGTTCTTCCAGATCAGCGCACCGACGGTGGGCATGATGAAGAACGGCGAGATCAACAACACCCGCACCAGGCCACGGCCGAAGAACTCACTGGCCTCCAGCAGGGCACTGATCAACACACCGAACACCACGCTGATCAACAGCACGCTGCCCACCAGCAACAGGGTGTTGGTGGCACCTGGCAGGAAGCCTGAGTCGGTCACGAAATACGTGAAGTTCTCCAGCCCGACGAACTGGTTTTCACCGGGGTAGAGCAGGTTGTAGCGGATCAGCGAAAAGTACAGGGTCATGCCCAGCGGCACGATCATCCACAGCAGCAGCAAGGCCACCGAGGGGCTGACGAGGAACCAGCCGGGGTTGGCCAGGCGGTTTTTGGCGGGTGTATTCATTAGGGTCAAGACCAGTCAGATACGAATCGGAGCGCGGTCAATGTGGGAGGGGGCTTGCCCCCGATAGCGGTGTGTCAGTCACACATTCATCAACTGTTGGATTGCTATCGGGGGCAAGCCCCCTCCCACATTCGACTGTGGGTGGGTCTGGGTTATTTGGGGTAGCCCGCCCGCTTCATTTCACGCTCGGTGGTGGTCTGCGCGGCGGTCAATGCAGCATCCACCGTCTGCTGACCGGTCAGCGCGCCCGAGAAGAACTTGCCAACCTGGGTGCCAATCGCCTGGAATTCAGGGATGGTCACCAACTGAATACCGATGTACGGCACCGGCTTGAGCGTCGGCTTGGTCGGGTCAGCGACTTTCAGCGATTCCAGCGTCACCTTGGCAAACGGTGCGGCTTTCATGTACTCGTCGTTGTAGGTCGACTTGCGCGTGCCTGGCGGTACGTTGGCGATGCCATCGGTCTTGGCCACGAGCTGGCTGTATTCCTTGGAGGTGGCCCAGCTGGTGAACACCTTGGCGGCGTCCTTGGCCTTGGAACTGGTTGGGATCGCCAGGCTCCAGGAGTACAACCACGAGGTGCCTTTGTCGGTCTTCTCGTGGGGGGCAAAGGTGAAGCCGACATGGTCAGCCACTTTGCTCTGGGTCTTGTCGGTGACGAACGAGCCGGCCACGCTGGCATCGACCCATATGGCGCACTTGCCGCTGTTGAACAGCGCCAGGTTTTCGTTGAAACCGTTGCTGGAAGCCCCCGGCGGGCCGGATTTCTTCATGTTGTCGACGTAGAAGTTCAGCGCGTCCTTCCATTCAGGGCCGTTGAATTCGGGCTGCCATTTCTCATCGAACCAGCGTGCGCCGTAGCCGTTGGCCAGGGTGGTGATCAGCGCCATGTTCTCACCCCAACCGGCTTTGCCGCGCAGGCACAGGCCGTATTGCTCTTTGCTCTTGTCGGTGAGTTTGCTGGCGAATTCGCCGATCTGGGTCCAGGTCGGGTGCTCGGGCATGGTCAGCCCGGCGTCCTTGAACAGGTCGGTGCGGTAATAGGTGATCGAGCTTTCGGCGTAGAACGGTAGGGCATACAGCGAGCCTTTCACGGACAAACCGTCACGCACTGAAGGGAATACATCGTCGAGGTCGTAGGACGCAGGCAGATCCTTCATCGGCTCCAGCCAACCCTTGGCGCCCCACAGTGCAGCTTCGTACATGCCGATGGTCAATACATCGAACTGCCCACCTTGGGTGGCGATGTCGGTGGTCAGCCGTTGACGCAATACGTTCTCTTCGAGCACCACCCAGTTCAGCTTGATCTCCGGGTGCTCGGCCTCGAAGGTTTTCGAGAGCTTTTGCATACGGATCATGTCGCTGTTGTTGACGGTGGCAATGGTCAGGGTCTGCGCGCCAAAGCTGACGGCGCTGAGGGTCATGCAGGTAGAGACAAGCAGTGCTTTTGCTGTGAACTTCATCGCGCACTCCATTTCCGCGCCCAGGGGGCTACAGAAGGACAGTTATTGTTGTTGTGTCTTCCTACAAGGAGTCAGGAAGAGTGTGCGTCGATTACAGCCTTGAAACGGCGATGTGACAAATCCTTGGGAACACTAGGACTGATACTTTTTTGCACTTGAGTTCAGGTGGGGGCTTGAAGCCGGAGGGCAACCGAAAACCTGGCACCACGAACAGCGCGCTAGCGCCAGGTCTTCGCAGGTTACGACGCTACGGTTTAATAGGGTCTTTTTTCATGCGTGGTCAGCTCTTTGATCCACTGTGGGTCCACAGGCCTACGCCATTGGCCACGGGTTTGAATTTGCAGGCCTTTTGCGTCCCACTCGGCCATCTTTTTCTTCACTAACTCGGTGTACTCGGATGCCTTGCATGAAATTTCGGCCCAGGGGTCGACGATCCAGGCGTCTTTCCATTCGGATTGTGAAAAATCAACGGTGGCTTTACCTCCCGAGGCCGGTCCGCCGACAACGGTGAACACGTGGTCGCCCTCTTTCACATACCATTGTTTTGCTTTGCCTCCGCTTTTTTCGATGATGTCTCCGGATAGCAAAGCCATTTCCCCACAGTTTCCAGCCCCGGACTTCACAATCAGGTTTGAACGGTTCAACGCCTCAGGCGGTACGGTCTTGCGCAACCAGACAATTGTCATATTCGCGGCGTCAGCGCGGGCCACGTCCGCTATTGAGCGCATTTGGTTACTAGGTCCCAGGCCGGTGGCCTTCATGTAACGGTTCACGCTCTCTTGCGCTTGTTGTGCGTAGAATTTGTTTTGCTGTTCAGCGGTCCACGATGTGAAGTTGGCGGGTTGCTCCAGCGCGGCAACCTGGTTGGGTTGCAAGGCAATATCTGCTTTACCGATCGCTTTGGCCCGCTGCAGCTGATAGACAACCTCGCGTTGCTGTTCATCGGTCAGGTTTTTGCACAATGCCTTTAACTCATCAATGTCCTCTTTCAAGTAGCCCGCGCGCTCGAGTGCTTTAAAGGCAGATTTCAATTTTGGCAGCGCAATGAAATTGGCATCAAACGGTAAGTTGGCAGCACCTTGGCGGATACTGAATTTATTCCGGTAAGCTGTCACCATCGGCAGCTCCCTAGGCGTGCATTTGTTGAATGTCAGTTGGCTGCCGGGTGCCTTCTCCAATCGTGCGTAATAGAACTCGGCGGTATCCGCCTCGATCACCAGGTATTTGTTGGTACTGCCGGGTGCCGTGTCGTTAACGATCACCCCACGCAGTTCACGTTTATCGTCGACGGCATCAGTGATGCGGTTGAGCTTGACCACGCGTGTTTCTCGCTCCAGCCCCTCACTGTTTTGTGCGTTGAAAAAGCCGAATTCGGGTTCATTTTTGAGTGTGCCGGTGATTTTTGATTGGTAGACGATGGGCTTGATCTCAGGCACTGGATGCAATTTTGGCCCCATTTCGCCGTCGACCATTTTCCAGCGGCGGCGTTCGAAAATCACAAACTGGTCCTTTCGCAGGAACTTCGGCGCTGAGGGAAACAGGCGTACGTGCTCAAGCGCCTGAAGTTCCTGCTTCAATTCGCCGGCTACCTCCTCGATGAACTTGGTAAAACACGTGTCGTTGGCACCGCGCTTGACGCGGCCGCCGATATCGGGGGCTGGGCACGAGGCTTCAAAGCTTTCCAGCGGCGCGTAGTGGTCGGCTGACTCCAGGTCTCGTAGCAAACCTGGTTGGCGCGAGTCGTAGCGGTAAACCTTGCCCTCATTGATCAAGTCGAAGCCATGGGTGCGCGTGACGGTATACGCATCTGTCGCCAAAGGCTGTTCGGTGACCAGGGCTGTGGTGCCGTCGGAAAAGGTTTCTTGTTTCAGCACCGATGAAGTGTCAGACACAAAACCCTCAAGCGCAGGACCGTAAGCGGCCATGGTCTTTGCGTCGTAGGCATACCACTCACTGCCCTGGCGTATGGCGGTGATTTTGGCCCGGTCCTGAGCCCCGGAAAGCGAGACGCTGCCATTGGCCATGTCAGCTGTCTGCACAGCTAGCTGGCCATCCTGTAGCCGGCTCAGGGAGCGGGTTGATTGCGTGGTAGTGGCAGCAGTGAAGTCCTTGAGTTCAATGGCTTCAGCCTCTTTAACGCCAAACTTCTCGATAAACCCCGCGGATACCTTGGCAGCCGCCCAAGATCCAGCCGATTTGGCCAAGCCCCACAACGTGCTGGCGCCCTCTGTGGCAACAAGGATCGCGACATCAATGCCAAGGTCTACGCCTGCTTTCAGGAATTGGCCGTGATAAAGGTCTTCCAGGCTGCTGGTGCCGGGCAAGGAGTGCCATATGGCCTTGAAGAAGTCACTGGGTTGCGTGGCCGTTTCAAGTGTATTGCTGGACCAATTACGGTGAAGGTCGACAAAGTCGGATCTGTACAGGTACGTGGAGTCGACCATCACTTTGGCTAATTTCGATAGTCTTCCAGCCACATAATGGGGGGAGAACGCGTCATTTTCCTGGTGGGCAGGGAAGGACACCGGTAACGGCCAGGGTTCGTTGTTGTCATCCAGGAGGCGTTGATCGGTGGCTCTCAAAACGACGTCTGACTTAACCCCCGATTTAGGTTCAGTGCCGGTCTTGAAAGCCTCGGCATCGATGTCCAGGCTGACTTTTTGGCCTAGGGGGGTATCCGGATCAATGTCGGCAATTCTGACAACCTGGTCCCACGCCGGATAGACCGCAAAATCTCTCCTGATCCCATTGTAGATCGACGTGATCACCATGCCGCTACCGGCGCCGTCAACGTTCAAAAACGCTACGTCGCCATAAAGCAGGCTCTTGCGCTCCTCGACAGGCAGCTTGTTGAGCATGTTCTCGAACAGTGTCGTGGTATGACGCCTGCGAAGATTGAAATCTGCCTTTATAGCCTTGTCGAATTCATCGTTGATCACTGGAAAGCCAGGCGCCCTGGCCTTTTTACGCAGGCTGTCGAAATCCACATGATTGCCTTCCTGCCCCCAGCTTTCATCCAGCCTGCCTGCTTCATAGATTTCTGCCAGGCTATAGTGTCTCCCGCTGATCAACCCCGCGAGTTCGTTTTCAACCATAAAGCGTTTTTCATAGTCGATATGGCTGCCGAACTGTTCTCTTAGTACGTTGAGTGCCATGTCCCTTCTATTGGGCGCTTCAACGGTGCGCAGCCACTGGACGGCTTCGGCGCTGGCCTGTATGGATGCCTGGAGTTTTTGCTGGCTGTCTTTCAACTGGTCCAGGCTGTAGTTGTTCTTATCAAGGTTGTTATGGATGGCCGCCCAATCCAATAACGGATTCATTTGCGCGTAGCTGTATATCTGCGCTTCCAGTGCTGAGATAGGTCGGATGTTATGACGATTCATGATTTCCTGGTACGTCATGTTTGCGGTCGCGCCAGGCGCTGTCCATTCGATCCGGTTAACCGCAGTCGTAAATTCGACATCCTCGGGCGAGCCGAACGTTACTTGTTTGGGTACATCCTTCACCAGTAATTGCGGCGCCGCGCCCCGTTGCAGCAAGCGTGACATTACACGTGCTAGGTCACGAGGGATGCCATTGTTCTTAATCAGGCGTTCCGTGAACCGGTCAGCCCGGAATTGAGTGCTGCGCCCTACGTTATCTTCATCGGTTAAATCAGCACCGGCAATGGTCTTGTGTTGAGTGCCGGCCGTTGGATCAAGTTCTAGTATCAAGGCGCTCAATAGCCACTGCCTCAAGCTGGTCGGGCTTGCAGCGCCCTTCATTTTTGTTTGCAGATGAGTGGCGATTTCAAACGCTTCGTTGCTGGTAAGCAGTGCCTCCAGTGCCTGGTCAGGGTCGGTACTGAGGTTGGTCACCCTACTGCCGAGGTGAGTGAGAAGGGTGTTATCGGCGCCGATCTTGTTTTTCACCTCTTCGAGCAGCTTACTGCGTTGGGCGGCACTCAGCGGCAGTTGCGTCGACAGGAACCCCCAGTGATTGCCCAGGGGAGGCGAATGGGGAGCTTGCGTCTGCAAGGCCGCCAGCAAGTTGTCGTTATCTGCTTTAGATGAAACGGGGTACCAGTTGTTGTGGGAGATAAATTCGGCAACTGTTGCTACACCCTTGGGTTGATGGGAAGAGTCCGGATCGACCACAAGGCGCCTGGAGCCGCTGTCCGGTGTCCAGGTTTCCAATGCCTGGATCAGTCTGTAACGGTCGTTGCTGTCGCCCACTGCAGTTTTTTGCCGGGCCAGCCAGCCCAGTGTGTTTTCTGGGTTATCAGGTGAATTGGGAAATTGTTGGGTGCGGCCCATCAACGCAGCCTGCTGGTCAAATCTCGTGCTGCCGGGAGTGTCGCTGAGGCTATAAAAGTTGACCACCCATTGGTAGGGGGCCCCGTTGGATTCGGCGTGAAGCAATGCGATGGGTTGTGATTGATTCGCGAATGCCTGCGCGGCGGTTAGTACGGGGGCGAGTGCGTCAAAGTAGTTGGGGTACTTTTGCGCGAAGTCGTTGGCGGTGAAACGCTGATCCACCCCCTCGACCTTGCCAATCAGCGCGTTGTCTTTGGGGTCATACCGCAAGGAAGCCAGGTCAAGATTCTGCGCATGCGCCCACGTCTTGAAACCATCGCTATCGAGGGCTTTGTCCAGATAGGCCCGCCATTGACCGAACAGGCTGTTGGGCGGTATCGGTTGGATGATTTTCGATGCGGCTTGTTCGGGATTGGATTTCAGTTCAAGCATTGCACGATGAACGGTGGTGGCAAGCTCACCTTCGGCGCGCGCCAAAAGGTCTTCGGGGGTGTCTTCAACCGCCACAGGCGTCGACCGGCTGGCTTTGACGGCGGCGGCCAGATATTCAAGCGGCGAGGGAGAGAGCGGCGTATCGCCCAGCATTTGCGTCACGGCCTGCTGGTTTTCCCTTACGGCGACAGACTTGGGGTCGTTCAACGAGGTGTCGGCCAGTGCGCTGAAGGTCTTGTTTTGAACCAATGCTAAGCCACGGCTCAGCAAGGTGGTCAGTTGGCGTGTTTTCCAGTCTGGTTGTTGTGTGTCTGGCTGAGGGGGCATTTGCTCATTGTAGAAGCGCATCACCTCATCCAGTGTCGCAGTGGGTGGAGCAGGGTAGTGCACATCGGCATGGGAGCCTGCGGCCATCCGTTGCACCGCCTGCTTTATCTCGAGCCAGACATTACTCCACTCTTCTGACACATCGTTCAGGGTGAACGTGGTTTCCACGCCTTTCACCTGGGCGGTCAGGGTTCCTGTGTCTGGGTTGATGCGGGCGGTCTTGGGGTCAAGGCCGTGTTTCTGCGCAAAGGCGGTAAAAGCGGCGCCTGTGAGCGTACTCAGGAGCTGGCGGCGAACGTGATTGAAGGTTGAATACTCCGGCACTTCATTGAGGATAAGTGGCGTGTTTTCATTTGCGCCATTGAGCTGTGGCAATTGTTTTAGCAGGGTCTCGCTGCACTGCCATGCCAGCGCCTCGTCTGCGTCCTGAACCCTTTGGGCCGGGGTCGGTGGCGCATAGCGAGCGAGATATCGATCCAGTTGTTGTGCTGGCAGGTCTACGATTTGTTGCTTGGCTTCCTGCTGCCGTCGCTTGGCGGGAGCCTGCTGTTGCTCGTAGAGTGGATCGGAATGACTTAATGACGGGAATGTCCCTTCACGAATCAACTGTCCAATCTTGAATAACACATCGCCTTGGTAGTTGCGGGAATAATCAGTGGGCAGTTGCATGCCATAGAAATTGGCAATCAGCTCAGGAAACGCCCGATCTCGTCCGAAAAATCTGAAGGGTTCACCGTTGGGGCTCGCCAGCTTTTTGGCTGCGTTGAAAACGGTCGACGTTGCTTTTAAAAAACGGTCTTTATCGTAATGGCTGATATCAACGTCGTCGTCCTCCAGTCGTAGATGGATGTTCCCGGCAGGATCGATAATCAACGATTCAATATCGATCTCATGAGTTTGGGCAAACGACTTGAAGGGTTCCGCGTGCAGTGCAGCATCCAGTTCGGCAAGGGCCAGGCCAAAGGTGGAGTCGGGCTCGACGTGAACCGTATACATTGTGCCCTTTGTGGCAAGTTGTTCAGCACTCAGCAGCGCGTTCACCAGGGTGTAGGCTGTATTGATGGCCAACGCTGCATCACCCTTGTTAACCAAGGTGTCAGCGAACTTGCGCAGCAAGGCGTTGCCTGTGTCTTGGTCGGAGTGCGCATTCTGCAGGTCTCGACGTGAGCGTGATGCAACAGGGCGAATAGTCGGCCTGTTGTGCGCAGGGCTATCAAGTATTTCTTGAATCAACTGGGTGTAGCTTTTTTGCGGATTGAGTGCACTTGGCTGGTTAAGAAGTTTTTCCACTTCTGCCCTTACTGCAGTCGTCTTTAGCGGATCAGACAGGCTCCTTACTTGATGATTGATCTGCTCCGCCAGGCTTGATTGTCCTTTGGTTACTGCAAATCTGAGCAGGTCCTCAATGCGTTGACGCGTGTGTGTCGGCAGATCAATCGGCACTATGGAGGGCGCTCGGCCTGGGTCGAAGGGTTTATTGAAAACTCGTATGACGCTAGAGATGACCGAGGTGAGGGGGCGCCCAACAGGTGGGTGCTGTTTATCAAGCTGCGCAGTGGTCACGGAGGGGTTGGACAGCGAAAGTTTGATCATAGAGAGGCCTTAACAGCAGCGCATTTAAGAAGGCATTTCCCGTGAATGAGAAATGGAAAATACGTTCTTTAAGTGGCTGCCAGCCCTATTGGGTTCCTGTTTTTAATATCCCAATCGATCTGTTTGTCCAGGCGTCGCTGTTCAAGCCAGGTTTTGCTCCGTCAGTCGCTGCACCGCCAGGCGGCGGTAATGGGAAGGGGTCATGCCTTTTAGTTGCTGAAAACGCCGATTGAAGTTGGAAATATTGTTGAAGCCCGACTCGAAACATACATCCGTCACGGCTTTATCCCCATCGGCCAACAACTCGCAGGATTTGCTGATACGCAAGCGATTGACGAATTCGATGAATGTACGCCCGGTAGCCTGTTTGAACACGCGAGAGAAGTAAGTGGGCTTCATCCCCAGGTATTCCGCCACCTCCTCAAGCGGCAGCTCGCGCGCGTAGTGCGCAAAAATGTAATCCACCGCACGGTTGGTGCGGTCGATGCTGTGTTCATCGGCCAGTTGCGGCGTGGTCACACCGGACAGCAGTTGGTAGTCCTCGCAGGCGCTCAACACCTCCAGCAGGATAAAGAAGTGCCCAAGGCGCGCCATGCCCTGGGCGTCCTCGATGCGTTGCATCAGGGTCATGGCCTGGGCGATGGTCTTTTTGCAGCGAAACTCGATGCCGTACTGCGCGCGCTCCAGCAGTGGTGCCAGGCTTTTGAGTTCGGCGAAGATGTGGCTGCCGTGCTCGAACAGTTCATCGGTGAAATTCACCAGCATGTCGCGCTTGGGCACCACCTCGTCTTCTTCCACCTGGCTGATCCAGTTGTGGGGCAGGTTGGGGCCGGTGAGGAACAGGCTTTCCGGGTAGAAGTTGCCGATATAATCGCCGATAAACACCTTGCCGGAGCTGGCGACGATCAGGTGCAGCTCGTATTCCTTGTGGAAGTGCCAGCGCACCAGCGGGCAAGGGAAACCGTGTTGGCGATAGATGATGGACAGGCCGTTATGGTCGTCCATCAGTTCGTAGGAAGGGTCGGTGATGCGCGCTGCTCGGGTCATGCTGCCGTCGCTTTATTGTGGTTGCTGCGTAGGATAATGCCCCCTTGCGCGCGACCTCGCCAGCCTCGACGTTTAAAGCACGCGGTTTTTTGCCTCGATCCACTGCGACATGTACTGGGTACTTTTATGGGCGTGGTGGCGCAGCATGCTGCCGGTGAAGTTATCCCGGCGATGGACGGCGAGGTGTTGACGGCACTGCTCCAGGCAGGCCACCAGCGCCGGGCCATGGATGTTCTGGTCATACCGCCGGGCCAGCAGTTGGCGACCGTCTTCCTGGGCCTGGGTCCAGCGTTCACGGTCTTGATACAACGCCACCGCCGCCGCCGCGAGGGCAGGCGCGCTTCGTTCTACTGCGCCAGGCCATGGCTGTCCATCCCCCATGGCCTCGGCGCCGATTGGCGTGGTGACGTTTGGCGTGCCGCAGAGCATTGCATCCACCAGCTTGCCCTTGATCCCGGCGCCGAATCGCAACGGTGCCAGGCAGATGCGCGCCGCCGTCATCACTTGCAGGGCGTCTTCGGCCCAGTTCATCACATGAAAGCCCTGCGCCGGGTTATGCAAGGCCGTGGCTTTGGGCGGGGTGTAGGCACCATAAATGTGCAGTTGTGCTCCCGGGAGTTGCTGGCGGATCAGCGGCCACAGGCTGTTTTTCATCCAGAGCACAGCATCCCAGTTGGGGGCGTGGCGGAAGTTGCCGATGCTGAGGAAGTGGGCGCGGTCTTCAAATGGCGCGAAGGGCTCGGTCGGCCGTTCCAGCATCAGCGGGCACCAATGGAGTAGGGCGGGCGGCACCTTGAAGTGCTCGGTCAGCAGGCGGATTTCGACGTCGGAGATCATCAGGCTGATGTCGCAGCGGTAAATCGCCGCGATTTCCCGTTTGGCCAGGTCGGTCTCGGCCATCAGTCGAAACTCTTCCGGCAGTGCCGGGCAGAACAACGCACTGAAGTCCTCGGTGTCGGGGTGCGCCTTCAGGTGATCCTTGACGCGTTGGTGACGTGCGTCGCGCAGGCTTTGCAGGTCGGAGGTTTCCAGGACACGCAGGGCACCTGGGCAGCATTTTTCGACGCGCCAGCCGAACTGCTCCTCCATCATGAAACGGTCGAACAGCACGATATCCGGAGCCAACTCGCGAATAAAATCATCGAAACTGCTGTTATTGAGTTCGATGGCGCATTCGGCGATGCCCAGTGCAGGCAAGTCGGCCTTGTGCTCGCCGATGGTCGCGGGGCTGCTGAAGGTTATGTCCCAACCTTGTGTCAGAAAACTCTGAAGAATCTGCATCATGTGCCCGCCTGCGGCCGAGGAACGAGGCTCCGGCCAGACATAACCAATGACCAGGACTTTGGTGGCAGGCTGATTCATCAACAACAGGTTCCTTGAAGGGCACGGCGATCGGCGCGCAATTAAACCATAACCGGCGGCATGACAATTTATGTTTGGCGGTAGGTAGCCACCGCACTTTGTGGTTAACTTCCGCCTCTCGAATTCGTTTCATCAAACCCAGCATAAGGATTCTGTTCATGGCTCAAGTCACCCTTCGTGGTAATCCTGTCCAGGTTGAAGGCGAACTGCCGAAAACCGGCTCCACCGCTCCCGAGTTCAGCCTGGTTGCTGTCGACCTGTCGCAGGCTTCCCTGGAAACCTTCGCCGGCAAGCGCAAGGTGCTGAACATCTTCCCAAGCGTTGACACCCCGACCTGCGCGACCTCGGTACGCAAGTTCAACGCCCAGGCCAACGACCTGACCAACACGGTCGTGCTGTGCATCTCCTCTGACCTGCCGTTTGCCCAGAAGCGTTTCTGCGGCACCGAAGGCCTGGACAATGTGCTGAGCCTGTCGGACTTCCGCAACGCCGACTTCGCTGTCGACTACGGCGTTTCCCTCGCCGACGGCCCACTGCAGGGCCTGACTGCCCGCGCCGTCGTGGTACTGGACGAGAACAACACTGTGCTGCACAGCGAGCTGGTTTCCGAAATCGGCCAGGAGCCGAACTACGAAGCAGCCCTGGCTGTTTTGAAGTAACTGTTTCGGTACG
Source organism: Pseudomonas allii (assembly GCF_055380095.1). Classification (NCBI taxonomy): domain Bacteria; kingdom Pseudomonadati; phylum Pseudomonadota; class Gammaproteobacteria; order Pseudomonadales; family Pseudomonadaceae; genus Pseudomonas; species Pseudomonas allii. Next base: position 2,967,280 of record NZ_AP039450.1, read on the forward strand.
TTACTGTCGTTTTGCAGTAACACGCTTGATGCATGATTGCGGCCTGGCCTAGTCCAGGCCGTTTTTATTTGTGCCTCAACTGCTTAGCGAAATAGCGGGCAGACTAAGATCAGCAGTTAAAAGTTGTAAGCCCAAGGTAAATAGCCGGTAAAGGCGCTTTTCTAAATGCGCCCCAGTGCTTATCTTTCAGCCTCCCAAAGAAGAAGCTCTCGCGCCCAATGGTTGATCACTCCATGCAATCCTCCCCCCGTAAGTCCCGTCGCTGGCTGTTCGGCCTGCTCGTGCTGCTGGTTATCGCCGGCCTGTGCTGGAAATTCTGGCCCGGCAGCCATAAGGATGGCGCCGAAAAGCCTGCGGGCCATGCCGGCAAGACGGGGATGATGCGCCCAGGGTTCGGCGGCTCCGCTGGCCCGGTGCCGGTGCGCGTGGCGCCAGCCGTGCTGGGAGAATTCCCGGTGTACTACAAGGCGCTGGGCACGGTGACCGCGCTCAATACCATCAACGTGCGCAGCCGGGTGGGTGGCGAGCTGGTGAAGATCGCCTTTGAAGAAGGCCAGATGGTCAAGGCCGGTGACCTGCTCGCCGAGATCGACCCGCGCAGCTACCAGAACGCCTTGCTCCAGGCCCAGGGCACGCTGATGCAGAACCAGGCCCAGCTGAAAAACGCCCAGGTCGACGTGCAGCGTTACCGCGACCTGTACGCCCAGGACAGCATCGCCAAACAGACCCTGGACACCGCCGAAGCATTGGTCCTGCAATACCAGGGCACTGTCAAGACCAACCAGGGCGCGGTGGATGACGCCAAGCTCAACCTCGAATTCACCAAGATCCGTGCGCCGATCAGCGGCCGCGTTGGCCTGCGCCAGGTCGACGTGGGCAACCTGGTGGCGGCCAACGACACCACCTTCCTCGCGGTCATCACCCAGACCCAGCCGATCAGCGTGGCCTTCACCCTGCCGGAAAACACCCTGGAAACCGTGCTCACCCGCTACCACGCCGGCAACAAACTGCCAGTAGAGGCCTGGGACCGTGGCGACGTGAAGAAACAGGCCACTGGCGTGCTGCAGAGCTTGGACAACCAGATCGACGTCACCACCGGCACCCTGAAATTCAAGGCGCGTTTCGATAACAAGGACCAGGCGCTGTTCCCCAACCAGTTCGTCAATGTGCACCTGCTGGCCGACACCCTGCATAACGTGGTGCTGGCGCCGTCCGCGGCGATCCAGTTCGGCAACAGCGGCACCTTTGTCTACGTGCTGGACGGTGACAAGAAGGTCAAGATGCAGCCCCTGGTGGTCGGCGATACCGATGGCGACAACACCGTGATCAAAGAGGGCCTCAAGGCGGGCGACCGCGTGGTGCTGGAAGGCACCGACCGTCTCAAGGATGGCAGCGAGATCGAAGTGGTCAACGACAGCAGCGAAGTGCCGACCACCCCGACCGAACACCTGCAAGGCAAGCCTGCGGCCAAAGGGGAGACCGGTTCCACCGCCGGCAAGGCGCAAAAGGTCGGTTCATGAACCTGTCGCGGCTGTTTATTCTTCGCCCGGTCGCTACCACGCTGAGCATGCTGGCCATTGTCCTCGCCGGCATCATCGCGTACCGCTTGTTGCCGGTGTCGGCCTTGCCCCAGGTGGACTACCCGACGATCCGGGTGATGACCCTGTACCCCGGCGCCAGCCCGGACGTGATGACCAGCGCCGTCACCGCGCCGCTGGAGCGTCAGTTCGGGCAGATGCCCGGCCTGACGCAGATGGCCTCCACCAGTTCCGGTGGCGCGTCGGTGCTGACCCTGCGTTTCAACCTCGACATCAACATGGATGTCGCCGAGCAACAGGTGCAGGCCGCGATCAACGCCGCCACCAACCTGTTGCCCAAGGACCTGCCGGCGCCGCCGGTGTACAACAAGGTCAACCCGGCGGATACCCCGGTGCTGACCCTGGCGATCACCTCCAAGACCATGCTGCTGCCCAAGCTCAATGACTTGGTCGATACGCGCATGGCGCAGAAAATCGCGCAGATCAGCGGCGTCGGCATGGTCAGCATCGCCGGCGGCCAGCGCCAGGCGGTGCGCATCAAGGTCAACCCGGAGGCCCTGGCGGCCAACGGCTTGAACCTGTCCGATGTGCGCACGCTGATCGCTGCATCCAACGTCAACCAGCCCAAGGGCAATTTCGACGGGCCGACCCGTGTGTCGATGCTCGATGCCAACGATCAGCTAGTCTCGCCCGCGCAATACGCCGAACTGATCCTGGCCTACAACAACGGCGCGCCACTGCGCCTCAAGGACGTGGCGCAGATCGTCGACGGCGCCGAAAACGAACGCCTCGCCGCTTGGGCCAACGAAAACCAGGCCGTGTTGCTGAATATCCAGCGCCAACCGGGCGCCAACGTGATCGAGGTGGTGGACCGCATCAAGGCGTTGCTGCCGAGCATCACCGACAACCTGCCGGCCGGCCTTGACGTGACGGTGCTCACCGACCGCACCCAGACCATCCGCGCCTCGGTCAAGGACGTGCAACACGAGTTGCTCATCGCCATCGCCCTGGTGGTGATGGTGACGTTCCTGTTCCTGCGCCGGGTCAGTGCCACGATCATCCCGTCCATCGCTGTGCCGCTGTCGCTGGTGGGCACCTTTGGCGTGATGTACCTGGCCGGATTCTCCATCAACAACCTGACGCTGATGGCGCTGACCATCGCCACCGGCTTCGTGGTGGATGACGCGATCGTGATGCTGGAGAACATTTCCCGCTATATCGAGGAAGGCGAAACACCACTGGCCGCCGCCCTCAAGGGCGCCAAGCAGATCGGTTTCACCCTGATTTCCCTGACCCTGTCGTTGATCGCCGTGCTGATCCCATTGTTGTTCATGGCTGACGTAGTCGGGCGCCTGTTCCGTGAGTTTGCCATCACCCTGGCGGTGGCGATCCTGATTTCCCTGGTGGTTTCCCTGACGCTCACGCCGATGATGTGCGCACGCTTGCTCAAGCGTGAGCCCAAGGAGGAAGAGCAAAGCCGCTTCTACAAGGCCAGCGGTGCCTGGATCGATTGGTTGATTGCGCGTTACGGGAGCATGTTGCAGTGGGTGCTCAAGCACCAGCCGCTGACCCTGCTGGTGGCCATCGCCACCCTGGGCCTCACCGTATTCCTGTACATGGTGGTGCCCAAGGGCTTCTTCCCGGTGCAGGACACCGGCGTGATCCAGGGCATTTCCGAGGCGCCGCAATCGATCTCCTTTGCCGCCATGAGCCAGCGCCAGCAGGAGCTGGCCAAGATCATCCTGGCCGATCCCGCCGTGGAAAGCCTGTCGTCCTATATCGGTGTAGACGGCGATAACGCCACCCTCAACAGCGGCCGACTGCTGATCAACCTCAAGGCCCACGGTCAGCGTGACCTGAGCGCGGCCCAGGTGATCACCCGTTTGCAACCGGAAATCGACAAGCTGGTGGGCATCCGCCTGTTCATGCAGCCGGTGCAGGACCTGACCATCGAAGACCGTGTGAGCCGTACCCAGTACCAGTTCAGCATGTCCTCGCCGGACGCCGAACTGCTGGCGCTGTGGAGCGACAAGCTGGTGCATGCGCTCAGTCAGTTGCCGGAACTCACGGATGTGGCCAGCGACCTGCAGGACAAAGGCCTGCAGGTGTACCTGGTGATCGACCGCGATGCCGCCTCGCGGTTGGGTGTGAGCGTGTCGACCATCACCGATGCGCTGTACGACGCGTTCGGCCAGCGGCAGATTTCCACCATCTATACCCAGGCCAGCCAGTACCGCGTGGTGTTGCAGGCCCAGTCCGGTGAAACCCTGGGGCCGGACGCGCTGAACCAGATCCATGTGAAGACCACCGACGGCGGCCAGGTGCGCCTCTCCAGCCTGGCCCACGTGGAACAGCGCCAGGCCCAGTTGGCGATTGCGCATATCGGCCAGTTCCCGGCGGTGATGATGTCGTTCAACCTGGCCCCCGGCGTTGCGTTGGGCAAAGGCGTGGAGCTGATCAACCAGACCCAGAAAGACATCGGCATGCCGGTGGGCGTGCAGACCCAGTTCCAGGGCGCGGCCCAGGCGTTTGAAGCCTCGCTGTCGAGCACCTTGCTGCTGATCCTGGCGGCGGTGGTCACCATGTACATCGTGCTCGGTGTGCTCTACGAGAGTTACATCCACCCGATTACCATTCTCTCGACCTTGCCGTCGGCAGCAGTGGGGGCCTTGCTGGCCTTGCTGCTCAGTGGCAATGACCTGGGCATGATCGCGATCATCGGCATCATCCTGTTGATCGGTATCGTCAAGAAGAACGCGATCATGATGATCGACTTCGCCCTTGACGCCGAACGCAACCAGGGCCTCGACCCGCAGACCGCGATCTACCAGGCGGCGCTGCTGCGCTTCCGGCCGATCCTGATGACCACCCTGGCAGCGTTGTTCGGCGCGGTGCCGTTGATGCTGGCCACCGGTTCCGGCGCGGAATTGCGCCAACCGCTGGGCCTGGTGATGGTCGGCGGGCTGCTGGTGAGCCAGGTGTTGACGCTGTTCACCACGCCGGTGATCTACCTGTACTTCGATCGCCTCGGCCGCCGCTGGCGCAAAGAGCCGCAAAGCCTGGAGCCGGTTGAGTCATGAACCTGTCCGGACCTTTCATCCGCCGGCCGGTCGCGACCATGCTGCTGAGCCTGGCGATCCTGCTGCTCGGCGGTGTCAGCTTCAACCTGCTGCCGGTATCGCCGCTGCCGCAGATCGACTTCCCGGTGATCGTGGTGTCGGCCAGCTTGCCCGGCGCCAGCCCCGAGGTGATGGCGTCTACCGTGGCCACGCCGCTGGAGCGTTCGTTCGGCGCCATTGCCGGCATCACCACCATGAGCAGTTCGTCGAGCCAGGGCTCGACCCGGGTGATCCTCGCGTTTGATTCCGACCGCGACATCAACGGCGCGGCGCGGGAAGTGCAAGCGGCGATCAACGCCTCGCGCAACCTGCTGCCCAGCGGTATGCGCAGCATGCCGACCTACAAGAAGATCAACCCGTCCCAGGCGCCGATCATGGTGCTGTCGCTGACCTCGGACGTGCTGCAGAAGGGCCAGCTGTACGACCTGGCCTCGACCATCCTGTCGCAAAGCCTGTCCCAGGTGCCCGGCGTCGGTGAAGTGCAGATCGGCGGCAGCTCCTTGCCGGCCGTGCGCATCGAACTGGAACCCAAGGCTCTCGACCAGTACGGCGTGGCCCTCGATGATGTGCGCAACACCATCGCCAACGCTAACCAGCGCCGACCCAAGGGTTCCCTGGAAGACAGCGAGCGCAACTGGCAGATCCAGGCCAATGACCAGTTGGAAAAAGCCAAGGACTACGAGCCACTGCTGATTCGCTACCAGAATGGCGCAGCCCTGCGCCTGGGGGATGTGGCCAAGATCAGCGACGGTGTGGAAGACCGCTACAACAGCGGCTTCTTCAATAACGACTCGGCGGTACTGCTGGTGATCAACCGCCAGTCCGGCGCCAACATCATCGAGACGGTGCGGCAGATCAAGGCGCAATTGCCCGCGTTGCAGGCGGTGCTGCCGTCCAGCGTCAAGCTGAGCCTGGCCATGGACCGTTCGCCGGTGATCACCGCCACCTTGCATGAAGCCGAGATGACCTTGCTGATTGCCGTGGGGCTGGTGATCCTGGTGGTGTACCTGTTCCTGGGTAACTTCCGTGCCTCGCTGATCCCGACGCTGGCAGTGCCGGTGTCGCTGGTCGGCACCTTCGCGGTGATGTACCTGTACGGGTTCTCGTTGAACAACTTTTCGCTGATGGCGTTGATCCTGGCCACCGGCCTGGTGGTGGACGATGCCATCGTGGTGCTGGAGAACATCTCCCGGCACATCGACGAAGGCGTGCCGCCGATGAAGGCGGCGTACCTGGGCGCCCAGGAAGTCGGCTTTACCCTGCTGTCGATGAACGTGTCGCTGGTGGCAGTGTTCCTCTCCATTCTGTTCATGGGCGGGATTGTCACCAACCTGTTTCGCGAGTTTTCCATCACCCTGTCGGCGGCGATCATTGTGTCGCTGATTGTCTCGCTGACCCTGACCCCGATGCTCTGCGCGCGCTGGCTCAAACCCCACGTCAAAACGCAGATGACCGGTTTGCAGCGCTGGAGCCAGAAGATCAACGATCGCATGGTCTCCGGCTACGCCACCAGCCTGGACTGGGTGCTGCGCCATCGGCGCCTGACCCTGCTCAGCCTGTTGCTGACCATCGGCATGAACGTGGCGCTGTACGTGGTGGTGCCGAAAACCTTCATGCCGCAACAGGACACCGGGCAGTTGATCGGCTTTGTACGCGGCGATGACGGCCTGTCGTTCAGCGTGATGCAGCCGAAGATGGAGACCTTCCGCAAGGCGGTGCTCAAGGACCCGGCGGTGCTCAGCGTGGCCGGCTTCATTGGTGGCAACAACGGCACCAACAACGCGGTAATGCTGGTACGCCTCAAACCCATCAGCGAGCGCAAGATCTCTGCCCAGGCGGTGATCGAGCGTCTGCGCAAGGACGTGCCGCTGGTGCCGGGCGGGCGGTTGTTCCTGATGGCCGACCAGGACCTGCAATTCGGTGGCAGCCGCGACCAGACCAGTGCGCAGTATTCCTACATCCTGCAAAGCGGCGACCTGGCGGCGCTGCGCCTGTGGTACCCGAAAGTGGTCGCGGCCCTGCGCGAGCTGCCGGAACTCACCGCCATCGACGCCCGTGAAGGTCGCGGTGCAGCGCAGGTCACGTTGATTGTCGACCGTGACCAGGCCAAGCGCCTGGGGATCGACATGAACATGGTCACGGCAGTGCTGAACAACGCCTACAGCCAGCGGCAGATTTCCACCATCTACGACAGCCTCAACCAGTACCAGGTGGTGATGGAGGTCAACCCCAAATATGCCCAGGACCCGATCACTCTCAACCAGATGCAGGTGATCACGTCCACGGGGGCACGGGTGCCGTTGTCGACCATTGCCCATTATGAGAACAGCCTGGCCGACGACCGCGTCAGCCACGAAGGCCAGTTCGCCTCGGAGAACATCGCCTTCGACATGGCGCCCGGCGTGACGGTGGAGCAGGGCACGGCCGCCATCGAACGGGCGATCGCCAAGGTCGGCTTGCCGGAAGATGTGATTGCCAAGATGGCCGGCACCGCCGATGCCTTCGCGGCCACGCAAAAGGGCCAACCGTTCATGATCCTTGGCGCGCTGGTGGCGGTGTACCTGGTGCTGGGCATCCTTTACGAAAGCTACATTCACCCGCTGACCATTCTCTCGACCTTACCCTCGGCGGGTGTCGGCGCCATGCTCGCCATCTACCTGACGGGAGGCGAGTTCAGCCTGATCTCGCTGCTGGGCCTGTTCCTGTTGATCGGGGTGGTGAAGAAAAACGCGATCCTGATGATCGACCTGGCGCTGCAATTGGAACGCAATGACCGCATGGGGCCGCTTGAATCGATCCGCAGTGCTTGCTTGTTGCGCTTGCGGCCGATCCTGATGACGACCCTGGCGGCCATCCTCGGCGCCTTGCCGCTGCTGCTGGGTGCCGGCGATGGCGCGGAAATGCGCCGTCCCCTGGGCCTGACCATTATCGGCGGCCTGGTGTTCAGCCAGGTCCTGACCCTTTACACCACCCCGGTGGTTTACCTTTATCTCGACCGCGCGCGCCATCGCTTCAACGCCTGGCGCGGCGTGCGGACCGATGCTGCCCTGGACACTGCGCTATGACCGATTCAACCTTTGCCCGATTGGCCCTGTTCCGGGGCTCCCGCGTGGCGAGCCTGGTGCTCTGCGGCGTGTTGCTCAGCGCCTGCGCCGTCGGCCCCGACTACAAACGCCCGGACGTGGTCGAGCCGGCGCAATTCAAGGAAGCCAAGGGGTGGCGCCAGGCCACCCCCAGTGATTCCCTGGCCCGTGGTGCCTGGTGGGAGTTGTACGGCGACCGCCAGCTCAATGACCTGGTGCTGCGCCTGAACAGTTCCAACCAGACCGTGGCCCAGGCCGAAGCGCGTTTCCGCCAGGCCCAGGCGTTGGTGCGCAGTTCCCGTGGGGCGTTTTACCCCACCGTCGACCTGAGCGCGGGGAAAACCCGGGCCAGCCAGGGCACCGGCAGCAGCAGCGCGAGCCTGAGCAGTTCCAGCAGCGGCATTCGCGACACCCTCAACGCACAGTTGGGTGTGAGCTGGGAGGCGGACATCTGGGGCAAGTTGCGCCGTGGCCTGGAGGCCAACGAGGCCAGCGCCGAAGCCAGCTCGGCGGATTTGGCAGCGATGCGCCTGAGCCAGCAATCGGAACTGGTGCAAAGCTACCTGCAACTGCGCGTCATGGATGAACAGACGCGCCTGCTGCAAGCGACCCTGGAGACCTATCAGCGCTCCCTGCAAATGACCGAAAACCAGTACCGCGCCGGTGTTTCCGGCAAGGACGCGGTGGCCCAGGCGCAAACCCAGCTCAAGACCACCCAGGCCAGCCTGATCGACCTGATCTGGCAGCGCGCCCAGCTGGAAAACGCGATTGCGGTGTTGATCGGCGAGGCGCCGGCCAACTTCAACCTGGCGGTGAGCAAGGACATCCCGGCGCTGCCGCAGATCCCGGTGAGCCTGCCGTCGCAACTGCTTGAGCGGCGCCCGGACATCGCCTCGGCCGAACGCTCGGTGATCGCCGCCAACGCCAATATCGGCGTGGCCAAGGCTGCCTACTACCCGGACCTGACCCTGAGCCTGGCCGGTGGTTATTCCAGCAGCACCTACGCCGACTGGATCAGCCTGCCGAACCGCTTCTGGTCGGTGGGCCCGAAGCTGGCCATGACCCTGTTCGACGGCGGTCAGCGCTCGGCGGAAGTCGACCGCACTGTGGCCAGCTATGACGAGACCGTCGCCAAGTACCGCCAGACCGTGCTGGATGGTTTCCGTGAAGTGGAAAACTACATGGTGCAGCTCAAGGTGCTGGAGGACGAGGCGGTGGTCAGCAATGAAGCGCTGGCGGCAGCACGCGAGTCGCTGCGCCTGACCCAGAACCAGTACAAGGCCGGGCTGATTGCGTACCTGGATGTGGTCACCGTGCAAGCCACGGCGCTGAGCAACGAACGCACGGTGCTGACCTTGTTGCAGACGCGCCTGGTGGCCAGTGTGCAACTGATCGCCGCCTTGGGCGGTGGCTGGGATGGACAGACGCCGATTGCCGACAAAAATTAACGATGAACTCGATCCAATGAGCGGGCTTATTGTGGCGAGCGGACTTGCTGTGGCGAGCGGGCTTGCCACACTAGGTCCGCTCACCACGGCCCACTGCCTATTTGGCCTCAACAACCCTCGTTTTGAGTCATACGATTGGCGTCAAAATGCCACTAATGGCGCTCTGATAATTAATCAACTGTTCAAGAATTATTCTCGCTACAATCGCCCGCTTTGCCACTTCGCACGGGCCTCTCGGGCCCGCTGTGCACGAGAAGTCCCATGCTCATCGGTAGTTATTCGCCCTCCCTGGTCGTGATCTCACTGTTCGTCGCGATCCTCGCTTCCTATACCGCGCTGGACCTTTCCGGGCGCATCGCCACCGCCAAGGGGCGCGCCGTTTATTTATGGATCACTGGCGGGTCGATGGCGATGGGGGTGGGGGTGTGGTCGATGCACTTCATCGGCATGCTGGCTTTGCGCTTGCCGTTTGCCCTGGGCTTCGACCTGGGGATTACCGCGCTGTCGTTGCTGATTGCGGTGCTGTCCAGCGGCTTTGCATTATGGCTGGTCAGCCAACCGCGCCTGCCGGCCTGGCAGTTGGGGTTGGGGGCGCTGATCATGGGCACCGGCATTGCCAGCATGCACTACACCGGCATGGCGGCGATGCGCATGACGCCAGGCATCGACTACGACCCGACGTTGTTTGGCGCTTCGTTATTGATCGCAGTGGTGGCCTCCGGCGCAGCGTTGTGGATTGCCCATAATTTGCGCCGCAATACGCCGTATGTGCGCCTGGCGCGTGGTGGGGCGGCGGTGGTGATGGGGTTTGCTATCGTCGGCATGCACTACACCGGCATGGCGGCGGCCCGCTTTGCCGATGAAAGCTTCTGCGGCGCAGCACTGAACGGTTTGAGCGGCAAGGGCCTGGATAACCTGGTGTTGGTCACCACCCTGGCAGTGCTGGCCATCACCTTGCTGACCTCGTTGCTCGACGCACGCCTGGAAGCGCGCACGGCGGTACTCGCCGACTCCCTGAGCCAGGCCAACCAGGAGCTGACCCACCTGGCCCTGCACGACATGCTCACCGGGCTGCCCAACCGCACCTTGCTCGCCGACCGTATCCAGCAAGCCATGCAGGCGGTGAAAGAGCAGGGCGGCTGCTTTGCGCTGATGTTCATCGACCTGGACGGCTTCAAGCCGGTCAACGATGCTTTTGGCCACCATATGGGCGACCAGCTGCTGCGCGAAGTCGGTCAGCGCCTGCGCGAAGACTTGCGCAGCCACGACACCCTGGCGCGCATCGGCGGCGATGAGTTTGTGTTGCTGGTGCAATTGACCCAGCCGGACGACGCCCTCGGCCTTGCCGAGCGCCAAGTGGTGCTGATCAACCGTGCGTTCCAGGTGGCCGAGCATGAGCTGAAGATCTCCGCCAGCGTGGGCATCGCCATGTTCCCAGGCAACGGCAACAGCCCCCAGGAACTGCTGATGAACGCCGACGCGGCGATGTACCACGCCAAGGGCGTGGGCAAGAACGGCTACAGCTTTTTCGATGCGTCGATGAACACCAACGCGCGCAAGCAATTGCAGTTGTTGCAGGACTTGCGCAATGCCGTCGAGCAACAACAATTCCGCCTGTACTACCAGCCCAAGTTCGACGCGGCCAGTGGCATTGCGGTGGGCGCCGAAGCGCTGTTGCGCTGGGAGCATCCACAGCAGGGCCTGTTGTTGCCGGCAACCTTTATCGAACTGGCGGAAAAGACCGGGTTGATCATCCCCATCGGGGAATGGGTACTGGATGAAGCCTGTCGCCAAATGAGCCTGTGGTACGCCCAGGGCTACGAAGATTGGCGCATCGCCGTGAACCTGTCGGCGCTGCAGTTCTGCCACGCCGGGCTGGTCAAGAGCGTGGCCGAGGCCCTGGAACGTCATCGGTTGCCGGCCAATAGCCTGACCCTGGAAATCACCGAGACCACCGCCATGAGCGATGCCGATGCGAGCATGACGGTGTTGCAACAGTTGTCGGACATGGGCGTGGATCTTTCCATCGATGACTTCGGCACCGGTTATTCCAGCCTGATGTACCTCAAGCGCTTGCCGGCCAACGAGTTGAAGATCGACCGTGGGTTTGTGCGCGACCTGGAGCACGACAGCGACGACGCCGCCATCGTCTCGGCCATTGTCGCCCTCGGCCAGGCCCTGGGCCTGCGTATTGTTGCCGAAGGGGTGGAGACCGATGTGCAACAGAGCTTTCTCACGCGCCTGGGGTGTAATTCGCTGCAAGGTTACCTGCTGGGTCATCCGTTGCCGGCGGACGGGTTCATGGCCGACATCCAGCGTGCCGAAGACGCGCTTGCGCCTGACAAAAGCCGCGCGTGACGGGTATTCTTGGATCCAACCCTAAACATCAGGTTGAATCAGGAGACCGCACGCATGGACAAAGTCGTCATCATCACCGGGGGCAGTCGTGGGATCGGCGCCGAGACGGCATTGCTGGCCGCTCGCCAGGGTTACCGTATCTGTATCAACTACCAGTCTGACGAAGAGGCTGCCCACCGTGTGCTCGAACAAGTCCGCGCCCTGGGCGCCCAGGCGATTACCGTGCGCGCCGACGTGAGCATCGAAGATGAAGTGATTGCATTGTTCCACCGCGTCGACACCGAACTGGGCCGTGTCACCGCATTGGTCAACAATGCCGGCACCGTGGGGCATAAGTCCCGCGTTGATGAAATGTCCGAGTTCCGCATCCTGAAAATCATCAAGACCAATGTGCTGGGGCCGATCCTGTGTGCCAAGCACGCGGTGCTGCGCATGTCGCCCAAGCATGGCGGGCAGGGTGGCAGCATCGTCAACGTGTCGTCGGTGGCGGCGCGCCTGGGTTCGCCCGGTGAGTATGTCGACTATGCCGCGTCCAAGGGCGCGCTCGACACTTTCACCATTGGCCTGTCGAAGGAAGTGGCGGGTGAGGGCATTCGTGTCAACGCGGTGCGCCCTGGCTATATCTACACCGACTTCCATGCCCTGAGCGGCGACCCGGACCGGGTCAGCAAACTCGAATCCGGTATCCCCATGGCCCGTGGCGGGCGTCCGGATGAGGTGGCGGAAGCGATTATCTGGCTGCTGTCGGACAAGGCTTCGTATGCCACCGGGACTTTTCTAGATTTGGGCGGCGGCCGCTGAAGTCCGGGCATTCATGCGCCCAGGTTTCTTAGCACCTCGTAGCCCTGTTCCGCAAAGGCCACCAGCAAGCGTGCCTCCGAGTTCTTGCGGGTGGAATAGCCCGCATTGTGAAAACCGTTGATTTTGCCATCGCGGGGTTCGCTGTTGCCCACTGTGCGGTCATTCACGTTGTCCAGGAAGTTGACCACCTGCGCCAGGTTGTAGGCTGCATCTGCGCGTGAATTGGCGCGGGGATTGGCGCAGGTCCAGTCTCCCAGCTGGCGTTTGAGTCGGTCGGTAGTGGGGTAGCTGTCCCTGCGCCGTAACAGATGTTTCACTGCCGGGTTGGCGTTGATGATTTGTTTGGCGCTGCGTTGGTCGCCGGCTGGTCGACCTTCGAGGTGGCTGGGAGTTTTGAGCCAGTTCTGTTCCGGGAGGTGTATGGCCCTTGCAGGGTGATTGTTGATGTACATGAGGGGCTCGGCATCAGGAAGAAGTCACTGTGTGGTGTCATGCCGGGTTCGGTTCCATTGACTCGGTCATGACTAAAACGACCGCACAATCCGCCCCAGCGTCTCCATCGCCTTTTCCGACGCCTCCGTCCACGGGCTGCCGTAGTTCAGGCGGATGCAATTCCTGAAGCGTCGGGTCGCCGAGAAGATCGGCCCCGGCGCAATGCTGATGCCCTGCGCCAGGGCCATCTGGAACAGCTTCAGCGAGTCCGTCTGCTCCGGCAGTTCCAGCCACAGGAAGTACCCACCGGCCGGCTGGCTGACCCGCGTCTGTGCCGGAAAGTAGCGCGCGATGGCGGCGAGCATGGCGCTTTGCTGTTCTTCCAGGGCATAGCGCAATTTGCGCAGGTGGCGGTCGTAGCCACCGTGTTGCAGGTAATCGGCAATTGCTGCCTGGGCCGGCATTGAGGGGCACAGCGACGTCATCAGTTTCAAACGTTCAACCTTCTGCGCAAAACGCCCGGCCGCCACCCAGCCCACGCGATAGCCGGGGGCCAGGCTCTTGGCGAAGGAGCCGCAATGCATCACCAGGCCCTCAGTGTCGAAGGCCTTCGCGGGTTTGGGTGCCTGTTGGCCGTAATACAGCTCGGCATAAACATCGTCTTCGATCAGTGGCACCTGATGCTCGCGTAGCAGTTCCACCAGCGCCTGCTTTTTTGCTTCCGGCAGCGTCGCGCCCATGGGGTTCTGGAAGCTGGTCATGGTCCAGCAGGCCTTGATCGGGTAGCGCTGCAGGGATTGCGCCAGGGCGTTGAGGTCGATGCCGTCGCGCGGGTGCACCGGGATTTCCACGGCCTTGAGTTTCAAACGCTCCAGCACTTGCAGGCAGGCGTAGAACGCCGGCGCTTCGATGGCGACCAGGTCACCCGGTTCAGTGACAGCTTGCAGGCACAGGTTGAGGGCTTCCAGGGCGCCGTTGGTGATCAGCAACTCTTCCATGGGCAGCATCAGGCCGCCGACCATGTAGCGCAGGGCGATTTGGCGGCGCAGCTGCGGGTTGCCCGGCGACATGTCGGTGACCACCAGGCGCGGGTCCATTTCCCGGCTGGCACTGGCCAGGGAGCGCGCCAGGCGCGGCAACGGGAACAGCATCGGGCTGGGGAACGCCGAGCCGAAGGGGACGGTGTTGGGGTCCTTGATCGAGTCGAGCACCGAGAACACCAATTCGCTCACATCCACTTCGGTGGACTCATGCACCTGCTCGCTCACCACCGGCTCGGAAAACGGGCTGGGCGCATGGGTATTGACGAAGTAGCCGGAGCGCGGCCGTGCGCGAATCAGGCCACGGCGCTCCAGCAGGTAGTAGGCCTGGAACACTGTGGACGGGCTGACGCCATACGTCTGGCTGGCATAACGCACCGAGGGCACCCGCTGGCCGGGGCCAAGCACGCCGGAGCGGATCAGTTCTGCGATGTCGTCGGCGAATTTTTCGTAGCGTTTCATGGGGGCTCAATTAGCTTTTCAAATGTGTTTTTCAGCGGTTCAGTGGTGCCACAAAGCGGCTGTCGGCGGCGTTATGGATCCACGGCTCATCCACATCCGAGACCTTGAAGCGCAAGGTCTGCGAGCTGCTCGCCGGTTTGTCCGCCAGCAATGCCACCGACACCGGCACGTCGACGATTTCCCCCGGTGCCAGGCTGATCTCAGTCTTGCCCTGCAACTGGAAGCCCTCGGCGTCCACCAACTCCAGGCGGTAGTCCTGGTGTTGTTGGGTCTTGTTGATCACCTTGAGGCTGTAGATATTTTCGATCAGGCCCTGGGCGTTCTCGCGGAACATGCCACGGTCCTTGGTCACGTCCAGCGACACCATGGGCCGTTCTACCAAGGCCACCACCAGGGCTGCGATCATCAGCAGCAGCACCGCACTGTAGCCGATCAGGCGCGGGCGTAGCAGGTGGGTCTTGCCGCCTTGCAGTTGATGTTCGCTGGTGTAGCTCACCAGGCCGCGCGCGTAACCCATCTTGTCCATGATCGAATCGCAGGCGTCGATGCACGCCGCACAACCGATGCACTCCATTTGCAGGCCATCGCGGATGTCGATACCGGTAGGGCAAACCTGCACGCACAGTTGGCAGTCGATGCAATCGCCCAGGCCGACATCGGCGGGTTTCGCTTCACGTTTGCGCGGGCCGCGGTGTTCGCCGCGAGCCGCGTCGTAGGAAATGGTCAGGGTGTCCTTGTCGAACATCACGCTCTGGAACCGCGCATACGGGCACATGTGCATGCACACCGCTTCGCGCAACCAGCCGGCGTTGATGTAAGTGGCGCCGGTAAAGAACAACACCCAGAACAGGCTGACGCCGCCCATCTGCCAGCTCAGCAGTTCGCTGGCCAGGGGGCGGATCGGGGTGAAATAGCCGACAAAGGTCAGCCCGGTCAGCACACTGATGCCCAGCCACAAGGTGTGCTTGGCCGAGCGCCGCGCCAGTTTGTTCAGGCTCCAGGGCGCGGCGTGCAGCTTGATGCGCTGGTTGCGTTCGCCTTCGGTGACTTTCTCGCACCACATGAACAGCCAGGTGAATGAACTTTGCGGGCAGGTGTAGCCGCACCAGACACGGCCGGCGAATACAGTGATCGCAAACAGGCCGAAAGCGCAGATGATCAGCAAGGCCGACAGCAGGATGAAGTCCTGGGGCCAAAAGGTCGCGCCAAAGATGTGGAATTTGCTTTCAGCCAGATCCCACAGCACCGCCTGCCGACCCTCCCAGTTCAACCAGACCGTGCCGAAAAACGCCAGGAACAGCAAGCCTGCGCCGCTCACCCGCAAGGTGCGGAACAGGCCGGTGAAACTGCGGGTATGAATCAGGTTGTCGCTGGATTTGGCCTTCACCTTCTTTGGGTGTATGGGCTCAAAGGTTTCCACGGTTGGGATTCTTTCGCTCATGGTCGTTCGCTCATCAGCCTCCATCAGGCCGATGAACTATGCGCGGGACACTGTTTGCATAACAGACTCAGGTAGGGCGATAAAAAGCGGATCAGATGGGCTGCGTGCGGTGTGCTGCGACAATGTGCTGCACCCCGTGCCACCTAGGGTGCAGCGCTGCAACGTATGTGTTGATACAGATCAATCAAATCAGCGAACCCGGTTCTTCGGCTTTCACATGCTGACGCCCATCGTGGGCCCCGGCGACCGTCAGCGCGTCGGCCTCGGCTTCGGTGATATAGATCCGCTCGGCGGCCAACTCCACGTAGGACATGGATTTGTCGGTGTCGGTCACGATATTGACCCGCGTCGCTGGCACGCTCTGTTCTTGGCCGTTGTCGTCGAGCATGAAGTAGCACAGTTGGTTTTCGATACGAATGGGCATGCCGATCTCCTTTCTCATGGGCTATGCAAGGTTAGGGGCCGGCGATGTGCAAGGGTTCCAGGCAACTGACTGGCGGTCGCCGCTGTCCATCCTTTACCAATAACGATAAAGGACAGCATCCATGGACGCCTGGTGGCATGAAGTGTGGCAAACCCTGCAGGCTGAATTCGCTGATATCGGCGACGCCAGGCAGCTCACCCAGATCACCGTGCGCCTGCTGATCGCCGCAGTGCTGGGCGGTATCCTCGGTTTTGAACGCGAGAGCAAGGGCATGGCCGCCGGGGTGCGCACCCATATGCTGGTGGCGCTGGGCGCCGCGTTGTTTGTGATGGTGCCGCAGATGTCCGGTAATCAGGCGGATGCCATGAGCCGGGTGGTACAGGGGGTGATTGCCGGGATCGGTTTCCTGGGCGCGGGCACCATCATCAAGGGCAAGGATTATGAAGACGGGCATGTCAAAGGCCTGACCACCGCCGCCGGCCTGTGGATGACCGCTGCGATTGGGGTCTCAGCCGGGTTGGGCCGGGAATCGACAGCGGTACTGAGTACACTCCTCGCCTTGGCGGTGTTCAGCGTGATGCCGAAGATCGTCAAGCGCTTTGAGAGGGACTGACAATCACCGGAGGCATGGTTGTTGGCGGTTCCTCCACCGGTGGCGGGATGTTTTCCGGTGGCTCTTTTTCCGGAATCGGCTCTGGCTCGGTCGGTGGCAAGGTCGGGTTATCGATATTCGGGTCCGGGGTTTCAGCCGGGATCGGGATATTCATCGGTGTGGCCTCCTTTGTGCTTTGCTCTATCGGTGGACAGCCGCCAGGGCGAATTGATTCCCCGCCCAATGGCGGCACATCCAGCTGAACTTTTAACCGGCGCGCAGGCTCGGACCTATGACGGCTCTGCTCAGGGAGAGCGCGGCCGTATCAGAATTCCGGATCAAGCAAAGAGCGTCCACAGGGCGTAAGGGGAAGATGCTCGATGACTGCTGAAACACAGGTTCCAGACCCATCCTCATTGCCGCTGTCCCAGGCGCTGTTGCTGCCGCGGATCGCGATCGAAAGCACCACCCCCGTGATCGATGGCGGCGAATTTGCCGTCAAGGCCGTGGTCGGCCAGCGGGTCAATGTCACCAGCAAGGTGTTTGCCGACGGCCATGACAAGCTGGCCGTGCTGATCCGCTGGCGCCCGCTGCAGGACGAAAGCTGGCACAGCGTGGTCATGACCGACGTGGGCAACAACGGTTGGGAAGGCGCGTTTACCGTGACCCAGCAAGGCCCCCACGAATACTGCATCGAAGCCTGGATCGACACCTTCGCCAGCTTTTGCTACGAACTGCGCAAGAAGCACGAGGCCGGTGTGCCCGTCAGCCTGGAGCTGCAGGAAGGCCGCAGCCTGGTGCTGCAGGCCGCTGAACGCAGTGACAACGAACTGCGCGACCGCCTGATGCTGCTGCACCACGAACTCTCCGGGCTGCTGGAAACCGAGCAGGTTGCGCAGTTCCTGCACGAAGACAGTGCACATTTGATGACCCAGGCCGATCACCGCGCCTACCTGAGCATCAGCACGGTGTACCCGATCGATGTGGAGCGCGAAGCGGCATTGTTTGCCAGCTGGTACGAGCTGTTCCCGCGCTCGATCACTGACGATCCTGCACGCCACGGCACCTTTAATGACGTGCATTCACGGCTGTCGATGATCCATGACATGGGCTTCGACGTGCTGTACTTTCCGCCGATCCACCCCATTGGGCGCAGCCACCGCAAAGGCAAGAACAACTCGCTGACCGCCGGCCCCGATGATCCGGGCAGCCCGTATGCGATCGGCAGCGAAGAGGGCGGCCATGAAGCCATTCACCCGCAACTGGGCAGCCGCGACGACTTCCGCCGCCTGGTTCAGGCCGCCGCCGAGCACGGCCTGGAAATCGCCCTGGACTTCGCCATCCAGTGTTCCCAGGACCACCCATGGCTCAAAGAGCATCCGGGCTGGTTCAACTGGCGCCCGGACGGCACGATCAAGTACGCGGAAAACCCGCCGAAAAAATACCAGGACATCGTCAACGTCGACTTCTATGCGGCGGATGCAATCCCGAGCCTGTGGGTCGAGCTGCGCGATATCGTGGTGGGCTGGGTGGAAGAGGGTGTGAAGACTTTTCGCGTTGACAACCCCCACACCAAGCCGCTGCCGTTCTGGCAATGGCTGATCAGCGATGTGCGCGCCCGGTACCCCGAGGTGATCTTCCTCGCCGAGGCGTTCACCACGCCGGCGATGATGGCGCGCCTGGGCAAGGTCGGCTACTCCCAGAGTTACACCTACTTCACCTGGCGCAATACCAAGGCCGAGTTGAGCGAGTACCTGACCCAGTTGAATGAATCGCCGTGGCGTGAATGCTACCGGCCGAATTTCTTCGTCAACACGCCGGACATCAACCCTGGCTTCCTGCATGAGTCAGGGCGCCCGGGCTTTTTGATCCGTGCCGCGCTGGCAACCATGGGCTCGGGCCTGTGGGGGATGTATTCGGGTTTCGAGCTGTGCGAAGCGGCCCCGGTGCCCGGCAAAGAGGAATACCTGGATTCGGAGAAATACGAAATTCGCCCACGGGATTTCACTGCCCCCGGCAACATCATCGCCGAGATCGCCCAGCTCAACCGCATTCGTCGGCAGAACCCGGCACTGCAGACACACTTGGGGCTGAAGCTCTACAACGCCTGGAACGACAACATCCTGTATTTCGGCAAGCGTAGCGAGGATGGCAGCAACTTCATTCTGGTGGCGGTCAACCTGGACCCTTACAACGCCCAGGAAGCCAATTTCGAGTTGCCGCTGTGGGAGTTGGGGTTGCCGGACGATGCCCAGACCCAGGGCGAAGACTTGATGAATGGCCACCGCTGGACCTGGTATGGCAAGCACCAGTGGACACGCCTGGAGCCGCAGATGCCGTTCGGGATCTGGCGTATCACCACCTCTTAAGCCCGCGCGGTCAATGTGGGAGGGGCGGTGCGACGATTCGACTTGCCCCCGATTGCGGTGTGTCAGCCACAGCTTCATCAACTGACACACCATCATCGGGTGCAGGTCGAGTCGTCGCACTGCACCTCCAACATTGACCGAGTGGTTCAAGTATTTCAGGAGTTTCCAATGGCGAAGAAACCCAACGCTGCCACTTTCATCAAGGACCCGCTCTGGTACAAGGACGCGGTGATCTACCAAGTTCACGTCAAATCCTATTTCGACTCCAACAATGACGGTATCGGCGATTTTCCCGGCCTGATCGCCAAGCTCGATTACATCGCCGACCTCGGCGTCAACACCATTTGGCTGCTGCCGTTCTACCCCTCGCCACGCCGCGACGATGGCTACGACATCGCTGAATACCGAGGCGTACACAGTGACTACGGCACCATGGCCGACGCCAAGCGCTTCATCGCCGAGGCGCACAAGCGCGGCCTGCGGGTGATCACCGAACTGGTGATCAACCACACCTCCGACCAGCACCCCTGGTTCCAGCGTGCGCGCAAGGCCAAGCCCGGTTCGGCTGCGCGGGACTTCTACGTGTGGTCGGATGACGACCAGAAATACGACGGCACGCGCATCATCTTCCTCGATACCGAGAAGTCCAACTGGACCTGGGACCCTGTCGCCGGTCAGTACTTCTGGCACCGTTTCTACTCGCACCAGCCCGACCTCAACTTCGACAACCCGCAGGTCATGAAAGCCGTGCTGTCGGTGATGCGTTACTGGCTGGACATGGGCATCGACGGTCTGCGCCTGGACGCGATCCCCTATTTGATCGAGCGCGATGGCACCAACAACGAAAACCTGCCTGAGACTCACAATGTGCTCAAGCAGATCCGCGCCGAGATCGACGCCCATTACCCCGACCGCATGCTGCTTGCCGAAGCCAATCAATGGCCGGAAGACACCCAGCTCTACTTCGGTGACAAAAAAGGCGATGACGGCGACGAATGCCACATGGCTTTCCACTTTCCGCTGATGCCGCGCATGTACATGGCCCTGGCCCAGGAAGACCGCTTCCCGATCACCGACATTCTGCGCCAGACCCCGGAGATTCCCGCCAATTGCCAGTGGGCGATCTTCCTGCGCAACCATGATGAACTGACCCTGGAAATGGTCACCGACAAAGAGCGCGACTACCTGTGGAACTACTACGCCGCCGACCGGCGTGCGCGGATCAACCTGGGGATTCGCCGCCGGCTCGCACCGCTGATGGAGCGCGACCGCCGCCGTGTCGAGTTGCTGAACAGCCTGCTGCTGTCCATGCCAGGGACTCCGACCCTGTATTACGGCGATGAAATCGGCATGGGCGACAACATCTACCTGGGTGACCGCGATGGCGTGCGCACGCCGATGCAATGGTCCATCGACCGCAACGGCGGCTTCTCCCGCGCCGACCCGGCCAGCTTGGTGCTGCCGCCGATCATGGACCCGCAATATGGCTACCAGTCGGTCAATGTGGAGACCCAGGCCCAGGACCCGCATTCGCTGCTGAACTGGACCCGGCGCATGTTGGCGGTGCGCAAGCAGTCCAAGGCCTTTGGCCGGGGTAGCCTGAAGATGCTCTCGCCGAGCAACCGGCGCATCCTGGCCTATACCCGCGAATTCACCGGTGAGGACGGGCGCAACGAGATCATCTTGTGCGTGGCCAACGTGTCGCGCAGTGCCCAGGCGGCGGAACTGGACCTGTCGGCGTTTGCCGGCATGGTGCCGGTGGAGATGCTTGGCGGTAATGCGTTCCCGCCCATCGGCCAGCTGAATTTCCTGCTGACCCTGGCGCCCTACGGCTTCTATTGGTTTGTCCTGGCGCCGGAAAACCAGATGCCCAGCTGGCATGTGGAACCGGCCCAGAGCATGCCGGACTTCACCACATTGGTATTGAAAAAACGCATGGAAGAATTGTTGGAAGAGCCTTGCCGAGCGTCCCTGGAGCAGACCGCTCTGCCGGCGTGGTTGCCCAAGCGCCGCTGGTTCGCTGGCAAGGACACGGCCATCGACAGCGTGCGCATTGCCTACGGCGTGCGATTCGGCGACCCGCAGCATCCCGTGTTGCTCAGCGAGGTTGAGGTGACGGCGGCAGGCCAGGTCAGCCGTTATCAGTTGCCATTCGGTTTCCTCGGTGAAGACCAGTTCACCAGCGCCTTGCCCCAGCAATTGGCACTGGCCCGTGTACGCCGGGTGCGCCAGGTGGGATTGGTGACCGATGCCTTCAGCCTTGAACACTTTATCCGCGCGGTGATCCAGGGCTTGCAGGCGGGCACCGTGCTGGAGACCGGCGACGGTGAGCTGCGGTTTGCGGCTACTGCGCACTTGGCCAAGTTGCAACTGACGGATGAGTCCGAGGTGCGCTATTTGTCGGCCGAACAGTCCAACAGCTCGGTGGTGGTCGGTGAGAGCCTGGTGCTCAAGCTGATCCGCAAAGTCGCCTCCGGCGTGCATCCGGAACTGGAAATGAGCGCTTATCTGACGGCCGCGGGTTACCCGAACATTTCGCCACTGCTGGGGTCGATGGTGCGCCACGACGCCGAGGGCCAGGATAATCTGCTGATGATTGCCCAGGGCTACCTGAGCAACCAGGGCGACGCCTGGAGCTGGACCCAGAACAACCTGGAGCGGGCGATCCGCGACGAACTGGCCGAGGCCATTTCCGAGCAGGAACAACACTACAACGCCCTGGGCGAGCTGGCGGATTTTGCCGGGTTGCTCGGCCAGCGTCTCGGCGAAATGCACCAGGTGCTCGGCGCCAAAACCACCGACAAGGCCTTCAAACCCGAAGTCACCACTGCCAAGGACACCCAGGCCTGGGCCAAGGATGTCGGCGCGCAACTGGAGCGTGCGCTGCACTTGCTCAAACTTCATCAAAGCCAGTTGAACCCGGCGGATCAAGCGCTGGTCAGTGATTTGCTGGCGCGGAAAAAAGCCATCGCCAGCCATGTGCAGGCCTTGGCGAAAGCCACGGCGGGCGGGTTGCGCATCCGCGTGCATGGTGACTTGCACCTGGGTCAAGTGCTGGTGGTGAAGGGCGATGCTTACCTGATCGACTTCGAGGGAGAACCGGCGCGGCCGCTGCACGAACGTCGCGGTAAGCACAGCCCGTACAAAGATGTGAGCGGCGTGTTGCGCTCCTTCGACTACGCGGCGGCGATGGCTTTGAATGTTCAAGGGGTGGATCACTCGCCCGAGGCGGACCAGGCGCGCAGACGCGTGACAGAGCGCTACCTCAAGGAAGCACGCCAAGCCTTTATCCAGGCTTATCAGACGGCGACGTCTACACTGGCGCATGACTGGCAGGATGCCAAAGGCCAGGACGCCGCGCTGACGTTGTTCAGCCTGGAGAAGGCCGCGTACGAAGTGGCTTACGAAGCGGAAAATCGCCCGACCTGGTTGCCGGTGCCCCTGCAAGGGTTGCACGGACTGTTGAGCGCTATTGCACCTATATCGAACACTGCACGCGGTGGGGAGACGTCATGAGCTTTACACATAAAGAACCGCTGCAACCAAAACTGACTGCATTGCCGGCGTCCAAGGACGTCGAAGCGCTGGTACGCGCTGAACACCACGATCCGTTCTCGGTACTGGGGCCGCACGATGATGAACACGGCGGTCAGTTTATCCGCGCGTTCCTGCCCGAGGCCTTGAGCGTGCAGGTGCTGGCACGCGACGGCGGCGAGACGCTGGGCAGCCTGGACGCGAGCCAGGTGCCGGGCTTGTTTGTCGCTCAGTTCAAGACCCGTCAGCCGTATCTGTTGAAGATCCAATGGGCCGGTGGTGAGCAGATCACCGAAGACCCGTACAGCTTCCAGCAATTGCTGCTGGGTGAAATGGACCTGTACCTGTTCGCCGAAGGTAATCACCGCGACCTCGGCAGTTGCCTGGGCGCCCAAGTGACCAGCGTCGATGGCGTGGCGGGCGTGCGCTTTGCTGTGTGGGCGCCGAATGCGCGGCGGGTGTCGGTGGTGGGCGACTTCAATATCTGGGACGGTCGGCGTCATCCGATGCGCTTGCGCCATCCTTCCGGCGTGTGGGAGATCTTTATCCCACGCCTGCAACCGGGGGCGGCCTACAAGTACGAGATTCTCGGTGCCCATGGGATCCTGCCGCTCAAGGCCGACCCAGTGGCGCTGGCCACCCAGTTGCCGCCGGACACTGCCTCCAAGGTGGCCGAACCGTTGCAGGTGGACTGGCAGGATCATGAATGGATGCAGTCGCGGGTCGACAAGCAGAAGGCCACCGCGCCGCTGTCGATCTATGAACTGCACGTGGGCTCCTGGCAGTGCGAGCTGGACGAGGCGGGCGAAGTGGCCCGTCAATACAACTGGCGTGAGCTGGCTGAGCGCCTGATCCCCTACGTGCAGCAACTGGGTTTCACCCACGTCGAGCTGATGCCGATCATGGAACATCCGTTCGGCGGCTCCTGGGGTTACCAGGCGTTGTCACAATTTGCTCCCACAGCGCGGTTCGGTTCGCCGCAGGATTTTGCCTACTTTGTCGATGCACTGCACCGAGCGGATATCGGCGTCATCCTCGACTGGGTGCCGGCGCATTTTCCTACCGATACCCACGGACTGGCGCAATTCGATGGCACCGCGCTGTACGAATATGCCAACCCGTTGGAAGGCTTCCACCAGGATTGGGACACGCTGATCTACAACCTGGGCCGCACCGAGGTGCACGGCTTCATGCTGGCTTCGGCGCTGCACTGGCTCAAGCATTTCCACATCGACGGCCTGCGCGTGGATGCCGTGGCATCGATGCTCTACCGCGACTATTCGCGCAAGGCCGGCGAATGGGTGCCGAACCGACATGGCGGCCGTGAAAATCTCGAAGCCATCGACTTCCTGCGCCATCTGAACGACGTGGTGACCCAGGAAGCACCGGGTGCGCTGGTGATTGCCGAGGAATCCACCGCCTGGCCGGGCGTGAGCCAGCCGACCCAACAGGGCGGGCTGGGCTTCAACTACAAATGGAACATGGGCTGGATGCACGACTCCCTGCACTACATCCAGCAGGACCCGGTGTACCGTGCCCATCATCACAACGAACTGAGTTTCGGCCTGGTGTATGCCTGGTCCGAGCGGTTCATCCTGCCGATCTCCCACGACGAAGTGGTGCACGGCAAGCACTCGCTGATCGACAAGATGCCCGGCGACCGCTGGCAGAAATTCGCCAACCTGCGCGCCTACCTGGCGTTCATGTGGATGCATCCTGGCAAGAAACTGCTGTTCATGGGCTGCGAGTTCGGCCAATGGCGCGAGTGGAACCATGAC
This sequence comes from Pseudomonas allii, assembly GCF_055380095.1. Lineage (NCBI taxonomy): Bacteria > Pseudomonadati > Pseudomonadota > Gammaproteobacteria > Pseudomonadales > Pseudomonadaceae > Pseudomonas > Pseudomonas allii. Next base: position 2,991,699 of record NZ_AP039450.1, read on the forward strand.
CAGCAACTGGACTGGTATTTGTTGCAATACGCCGAGCACAAAGGCGTGCAAAAGCTGGTGGGCGACTTGAACCGGCTGTACCGCGAAGAGCCGGCCTTGCATGAGCAGGACGACGCACCCCAGGGCTTCCAGTGGCTGATCGGCGATGACGCGATCAACAGCGTCTATGCCTGGCTGCGCTGGAGCAAGGACGGCAAGCCGGTGCTGGTGGTGGCCAACTTCACCCCGGTGCCGCGTGAGGGTTACGCGGTCGGCGTACCTTTTGCTGGGCGCTGGAGCGAAGTGATCAACAGTGACGCCGATATGTACGCAGGTTCCAATTACGGTAATGGGGGCGAGGTGTTCACCCAGGATGAACCCCGTCATGGTCAAGCGGTGTCGCTGTCGCTGAATCTGCCGCCCCTTGGCGTGTTGATTCTGCGTCCGGAAGCGCTTTAAAGGCTCTACTGTGCTGGATTCTGTTGTCCACGCTACTGGCAGGGTGCCACAATGGCGCCTTTGTCGTAGCAGTCGAATCAGGCGAATTTCATGAATGGCCTTGGGCGTGGGCAGGACCAGGATTGCTTTATAGAGGAGCAGGTGCGGACTGATCGTTTGCACCAGCTGTTCCGGCAGTCATTTGCCGCCATCTTCGGCAGCTACCTGGGCGCCATGATGCTCTGCTGGCTGTGTTGGGAGCGGTTTGATCATCAAGTCATGCTGATCTGGCTATTGACGCTGGCAGCCTCGACGCTGCTGCGACTGCAGATGTTCATGGAGTGGTTTCGTTGCCCCAACGCCGAACGCACTCCGGATCGCTGGGAGCGCCGCTACTGGACCACGCTGATGCTGTCGGCCGGTATCTGGGGCTTTGGCGCGTTGGCGGTGATGCCCACCGATGACCGGCTCTCCCAGGCCCTGGTGATGCTGTTCACCGTGGGCATGTCGGTGAGCGCAGTGTCGTGTTACTCGGCGTATCGCTATATGACGCTGGGGTCCATGGGTCTGGTTTTATTGCCTTGCACCCTATGGTTACTGTTCCAGCCTTCCTCGATGCAGGTGGGTGTGGCCGTTGCGGTACTGGTGTTTTCCACCTTTGTGGTGAGCGCCACGCGCAAGTTGTCCGATGCCCTGGAAAAAGCCTTTCGCCTGACCCGGCAAATGGAGCGTGCCCACAACATTTCCACCCGCGCCGCACAGACCGATGAACTCACCGGTCTGATGAATCGCCGCGCCTTCTTCGAGCATGCCCAGGTGTTGTACGAACAATGCCGGCACAATCGTCAGCCGCTGTGTGCGCTGATGATGGACATGGACCACTTCAAGGAAATCAACGACACCTACGGCCACCAGGCCGGTGACCAGGTGTTGCGCCAGATTGGCGGGGTGATCAGCGCTTCGTTCCGCCAGGCCGATGTATACGGCCGCTTGGGGGGCGAGGAGTTTGCGGTGTTGCTGCCTAACACTTCACTGGAAACCGCCCGGGTCATCGCCGAGCAGTTGATCAAGGCGATCTCCGGCCTGTCCTCCGCGCCGGTGCATGGGTTGACCGCCAGCCTCGGTGTGGCGTCCACCCATCCCGAGGTTCAAGACCTGCACGGCCTGATGAATACGGCTGACAAGGCGCTGTATCGCGCCAAGGCCCAGGGCCGCAATCAGGTGGCGGTGGCGGAGTAAGACTTCAAATTGTGGCCGGCCGGCTTCCTTGGCAACCAGGCCTGTGTGGTGAACAGGCTTGCTGCGGTGAGCGGGCTTGCTGTGGTGAACAGGCTTTTTGTGGTGAGCGGGCTTGCCCCACGTTGGGCTGCGCAGCAGCCCCAATCCCAACACCTCGGTCTACCTGAAACAGCGATGTGGCCCTGAGAGAGGGAGCCGCTTCGCGCCCCAGCGCGGGGCAAGCCCGCTCACCACAGGCGCCCGCGTTCACCACGGATGTTCGCTAGGGCATCGCCTTGGTCAGTGCCCGCGCCACCTGATCGGCCGAGTAGGGCTTGGCCAGGAACTCGAACCCTTCGTAGCCGCTGTCGGCCAGCTCTTCGCTGTAGCCGGAAGTCAGCACCACCGGCAAGTCCGGGCGCCGCTGACGCAGTACCTTGGCCATGGCCACGCCGGTCATGCCGGGCATCACCACATCCGAAAACACCCCATCGAAGGCCAGGGCATCGGCGCCGGCCAGGGTCAGTGCCTGTTCGGCATCGGTGGCCCAGGTGGTGCGGTAGCCCAGGTCCTGGAGGATCTGGTTGGCGAAGCGGCCCACTTCCAGGTTGTCCTCCACGATGAGGATATGTCGCTGCGCTGCGGTGTGGACCGGCGCAAGATCTTCTTGCTGCTGCACGTTGGGCACTGCTTGCGGGGCCACTTCCGGCAGGTACAAGGTAAACACCGTGCCCTGGCCCACGCGACTGGCCACGTCGACGTTTCCACCGGACTGCTTGGCAAACCCGAACACCTGGGACAAGCCCAGGCCAGTGCCTTTGCCGACCGCCTTGGTGGTAAAGAACGGCTCGAAAATGCGCTCGAAGGTATCGCCCGCAATACCACTGCCGGTGTCGGTCAGGGAGACGCTGACAAATGGCTGGAGCGCCTGCGCATCGCCGCGGATGCACGGCAGTGCGTCGAGCGTGGCGACCCGCAGGGTCAGGGTGCCCTGGCCGTCCATGGCATCCCGGGCGTTGAGGGCGATGTTGATCAGTGCGGTTTCAAACTGGCTGGAGTCGACCCGCACATGGCAGGGGCGCTCTGGCAATTGCACGTGTACGCGGATGCGTGCGCCGGTGACGCTTTCGAGCATCTCGGCGATGTTCTTGACCCGCTGGCCCGCATCGAAGACTTCCGGGTTCAGCGGTTGGCGACGGGCGAAGGCGAGCAACTGGCTGGTGAGCTTGCTGGCCCGCTCCACCGTGTCGGACACCGCGCCCATGTAGCGTTGGCGGCGTTCTTCGGACAACCCCGGCTGGCGCAGGAAGTCCACCGAGGAACGAATGATGGTCAACAGGTTGTTGAAGTCGTGGGCCACGCCGCCGGTCAATTGGCCGATGGCTTCGAGTTTCTGCGACTGGTGCAGTGCCGCTTCGGCCTGGGTGAGGGCAGCGGTGCGTTCCTGCACCCGTTGTTCCAGGGTCGCATTCAGTTCGGTGAAGGCTGCCAAGCCTTCGCGCACGGCGGCGTCTGCGCGTACACGTTCGATATGCGCCCAGGAGCGCTCGGTAACTTCCCCCACCAAGGCCAGGTCATAAGGCGACCAGACCCGGGCCACTTTGTCATGCACGGCCATCAAGGCGGTGAGGCGGCCGTGCTTGATCAGCGGGAAACACACGGTGGCCAATGCGCCCAAGGCCTGATAGCTGGCCGCGTCTTCAAGGGTGAACTCGAGGCGATTGTCCTGCACCACCAGCGGCTCGCCGGCGCGCAGACGTTGCACCGCCAATGCGCCGAACGAGGCCAGGCTGTAATGACCGACGATGCTCGGCGAGCCCGGCGCTGCCCAGTTGCCGCGAATGGTAAAACCGTCTTCGTCGGCATCCATGTCGGCATAGGCGCAGTTGGAGACTTGCAGGTGCTCGGCCAGCAGGCGGGTGGTGGTGGCCATGATGTGTTCGGCATCGGTGGCGGTGGCGACCGCATTGCCGATGGTGTCCAGGGCCGCCAGGCGCTGGGTGAGAAACACGGTGGTGGTGGTTTCGGTGACCGTGTCGAGCATGCCGACGATCTTGCCATTGGGGTCACGGATCGGGCTGTAGCAGAACGTGAAGTACGCCTGCTCCGGCCCGGCGCCCCGTTCGATCACCAAGGGGAAGTTCTCGATATAGGTCGCGCGCCCTTCGAAGGCCGCGTCGGCGATCGGGCTGATCTGGTCCCAGACTTCGTGCCAGGTTTCGCTGAAAGGGCGGCCCAATGCGTCGGGTTTATCGCCCAGGATCGGAATAAACGCGTCGTTGTAGAGCGTGATCAACTGTGGCCCCCAGATGATGGCCTGGGGGAAGCTTGAGGCAAAGCACAGTGCGGCCGTGGTCTTGAGCACATCCGGCCACTGTTCCAGCGGACCCAGGGGCGTACTCGCCCAATCATGCTGTCGCACCCGCTCAGCCATCTCGCTGCTGCTTTGCAGCCAATTCATCATTGCAAGAACACCTTGTTTACCGCGGTCTGTTTAATGCCTGGAAGGGAGGGCCTGACAAGCAACAGACCGGAAAGCCCGCTGGCAGTTCAGCGGGATTATCGCGGTGATATCAATTTGATGCACTATCCGTATGGATAGATCTGCAAACCTGCTTATTGCGCGCCGAAAACCGCCGTCCAATAAATCCCTGCGTCACTCTTCGGGTCCATCGCATAGGCCGCGCCCAGCTCGCGAAACTGCGGGTTCATCAGGTTGGCGCAATGGCCCGGGCTGGCGAGCCAACCGTCGACCACCTTGCGTGGCGTGTCCAGGCCGGCGGCGATGTTTTCGCCGATGTTCTTCGCGATGTACCCGGCCAACTCCGCACGGTCGCCCGGTGTGCGGCCGTCGTGGTCGAGGTGGTCGAAGAAGTTGCCGTTGGCCATGTTGCGCGTGTGGCTGTTGGCGGCGCCGGCCAGGTCGTCATTCCATGACAACGGCGTGGTGGCAGTAAACGCCTGGGGGCCGCATTGCCGCGGCTGCGATCGAGCGGTGTTGATCAGGTTGAGCAGTTGCTTGCCCTCGGTCTGCCAGTCGCCCAGGCCACTGGTCAGCAGCGGGCGGGCGAGCACGATGCGCCAGTCCTGGCCGCTATTGCTCACGCCGATATCGACGAATTGCGGGTCCAGCACCACGCGGCAGAAGCTCTCGCGCACAGCCTTCATGGCCGCCTGGGCATCCTTGGGCCCGGACAGGCTGATGGCCTGCACGTTGACCATCGGGTACGCGGCGCGTGCCAGCGCTTGCTGCAAATCGCCGACATTGGTGGCGGGCAGCACCAGCCGTGTGTCGCTGGCCAGCGGTGGCAGTTCCTGGGAACCCTGGTCGCCGCAGCGCTGCACCTGGCTGCGGTATTGGTTGATCTGTTGTACCAACTGACTTTCTTCATTCGCCATCGCGCTGGCGCAGAACACCGTAGTGGCGGCCAGCGTCGTGAGACCCATCATCAATGACAGAACGCGCATGGACGTTACCCTTGAGCTTGAAAGTGCCCATGATGCGCGATGTAACCCGGTCTGGCGCAACGCCTTTTTTGTTTTTTTGCCTCAATGGGTGTTCTGAAGGCTGTTACAAGCGCTGAAGCGGCGCCATGCCATCACACTGGCCAGCAGGATCAAACCCAGCGCCACGCTGAACGTGGTATGCAGACCATAGGCCACTGATTGGGGCAGGGCGCGGGTCACGTCCGGGCTGGCCCAGGCAAACACTGCACCCAGTACGGACGTGCCGACGATCAACCCGAGATTGCGTGACAGGTTCAGCAGCCCCGATACAGTGCCTCGCTGCGAGCTGTCCACATCGCTCATGACCGCCGTGTTGTTGGCCGCCTGGAACAGGCTGTAGCCGGTCGTCAAAACAACCAGCGAGGCAAGGTAGGCGATCAGTCCGGACCCCAGCGACAACAGCAGTGCACCACAGGCCAGCACTCCCAGCCCGGCGAGTGTCACGCGTTGGCTGCCGAAGCGATCGGTGAGGCGTCCGGCGGGTACGCCGGTGAAGGCCGCGACACAGGGGCCGAGCGCCATCGCCAGTCCCATCCACTCAGGGTCGAGACCCAGGCCGCGGGACAGATAGAACGGCCCGACCACAAAGGTGGCCATGATCACGGCGGCGACCAAGGCACTCATGGCCAGGCCGGCGCGTAATCTTGGCTCTTTCAGGAAGGACCCGGAGCCTGGGCTTGTGGACGATGACGCCCAGGGCCGATCAACCGGCAAATACTGGTAGGCGATGGCGGCGGCCACCGATCCCATTGGTATGCCGACGAGGAAGATAGCGCGCCAGCCCCACACACTGAGCAACAAGCCCCCCATGCTTGGCCCCATGGCGGTACCCACGGCGGACATTGTGCCGAGCAAGCCCATGACCCGACCGGTACGCTCCTTGGTCACCGTATCGCCAACCATGCCCAGGGCCATGGCCATCATCACGGCTGCACCGAGTCCTTGCAGGATGCGCGCGCCAACTAGCCCCGCCAGTGACGTCGCCATCCCACACAGTCCACACGCCACGGTGAACAGCAGCAACCCGGCGAGCAACAATCGCCGGCGCCCCAGGCGATCACCCAGGCGCCCGGCACTCACAATCACCGCGGTGATTGCCAGCAAGTAGGCCAACACCACCCACTGCACGGCATGAAACGACGCATCGAACGCACGTGCCAGGCTGGGCAAGCCGACGTTGGCGATGCTGGTGCCGAGGGAGGCCAGCAGCATGGACAGGGACAGGCTGACAAGGCTGCCAGGGGAAGACGTGTGCATGGGTGATTCCTTGAATGAACGCAACTGTCACAAATCTACGGGGTGGCCTAACATGGCGGAAGACGCATGGATTGCAGTTAATACCTGCATGTGACGCCTTATGAGGAGTATCGATGCCCGATCTCAACCTGCTGATCACCCTGGATGTATTACTCGCCGAAGGCAGCGTCGCCGCGGCGGCCAAACGCCTGCGCCTGAGCCCATCGGCCATGAGTCGCGCCCTGGCGCGTCTGCGCGAGACCACCGGCGACCCATTGCTGGTGCGCGCCGGGCGTGGCCTGGTGCCCACGCCAAGGGCCATGGAATTGCGTGAACAGGTCAGTCGCCTGGTGCAGGACGCCCACGCCGTGCTACGTCCCGTGCAATCGTTGGACCTGGCCCAGGTAAAGCGCACCTTTACCCTGCGCACCAGCGAAGAGTTCGTCGAGAATGTCGGCCCGGCCCTGTTGGCGCGCATCGCCCTGGAGGCGCCCGGCGTGCGCCTGCGCTTCATCAACAAGACCGACAAGGACAGTGCGATGCTGCGCGAAGGCCGTGTCGACCTGGAAACCGGCGTGGTCGACCCTACCGCCAGCCCGGAACTGCTGACCCAGGCATTATTCCGCGACCGCGTGGTGGGCGTGGTGCGCGATGGCCATCCCCTCAGCCAGGGCACGGTCAGCGCCGAGCGTTATGCTGCGGGCCAACACGTCTACGTGTCCCGGCGCGGGCAGGACCGTGGCCAGATAGACGATGCGCTGGAAGTCCGAGGCCTCACGCGACAGATCAGCACAATCGTCGCCGGTTTTGCCACCGCCATCGCCCTGGCCCGCGACACCGACCTGATCGCCAGCGTGCCCGAGCGCTACACCACCCATCAACGTGCAGGCCTCTACAGCTTTGCGCTGCCGCTGACACTGCCGGGCTTTACCGTGGCGATGCTCTGGCACCCCCGGCTGGATGCCGACCTGGCCCATCGCTGGTTGCGCCGGTGTTTGCGTGAGGTATGTGCCGAACAGGTACAATCCGTGCTGCCTTGACGCTGAACCCCAGGAATTTGCATGTACAGCCTTACCCGCTACACCACACCATGCCCCGAGCCGATCAACAGCCAGATCCTGCAACTGGTGGTGGATAACCTCACCGACATCAGCAGCGTAGCGCTGCCCCCGAGCAACCTGCTGTACAACATCTACCAATACGCCACGGGCTTTGAAGTGCACCTGTACCTCGAAGCGCTCAACGGTGCCAAAGGCATTGCGGTCGAGTTGGTGGTGGCAATGGAAGACGAAAAGCTCATCGGCTTTTGCCTGTACCTGCCCGTGAAGGATGATCCAGAGGCCTGCGGTGTGGCGTTCATGGCGGTGCAAGTTGGCTATCGCCGCCAGGGTGTGGCCCGCGCAATGATGCGTGACGTGCTGAGCCGGTACCCCCATGCGGAACTGGCGTGCTCAGTGGAGAAGGTGCCCGCATTCGAGGGCATGGGCTTTCAAGTGCGTGGTGCACGGGGCACCCAGGTATTGATGAACACGCGGGACTACGGCACCGATGGCCTGATGGGCGTGCTGGATGTGGCAGCGATCTACAGCTCGCTGGAGGTACGGCAGATTCACACGTACCTGCTGCAAAAGCATGGCAAGCGCGCCATGGTGGACGCGGAGAAGCAGCGTGATCGGCACCTCGATCAACTGCAGCGCAAGGTGCAGTTGTTTGTTGCCGGACGTTGAGTGAACCGGTTTCTTGTGGCGAGCGGGCTTGCCCCGCGTTGGGCTGCGTAGCAGCCCCCCGGTTACAATGTGGCAATGTGAGCTGTCAGTTGCCGCCGCTGTGTCGGTTGTTGCATCGTCACGAAAAACTATCTAGACACGCCCACGATTGACCATCGCCAGGATGGTCGCCAGCAACTCCTGCTGCGCCTCTTCACGGCTGATCTCACCACTGGCCGCCGCTTGGGACAACGCCTCCGCAGCCCCCAGCATCGCCCTTAGACCCGCCTGAGAAATCCGTCCGAAGGGCGACAGTGCATCGCGGCATTTATCGAGAAAGATCGCTTCGTACTGGCGCTTGAGCGTCTCAAGCTCCGGCGAGCTGCTGAGCGCGGCAATCACTCCTGGAATTTCCCGACCCTGCAACAGCACGCAGTCCACATAGGACGCGGCGATCACCCAGGCACGATCCTCAAGCGTGGCGCTGCTGGCCTCGATGGCGTCGACAAACACCTGGTTCTGGCGTGCGTCGAAGTCCTCATACAGCGCGGTCAACAACCCGGCACGAGTGACGAAATGGTCGTAGACCACCGGTTTGGTCACGCCTGCCAGTTCGGCCAGGCGGCCGAGGGTCAGGGCGTCGGTGCCTTCATTACGCACCAGTTGCCAGGCCACTTCGAGTAATTGGCGCAGGCGATCTTCACGGGACAGGCGACGGCGTGGGGCAGGGGATGCAGGGCTTGACATGCTTATATACCAAAAGTAACTTACCAATCGTAACTTAAGCCCAGCCTAACCCTAAACGGGAGTTTTTGTCATGCATGCGTTGATTGTTGTTGCCCATCACGACCCGCAATCCCTCACCCACAGCGTTGCCGCGCAGGTGGCCGCCGGCCTCGGCGCATCCGGCCACACGTTCGAGATCGCCGACCTCGCCGCCGAAGGGTTTGACCCGCGCTACAACGCGGCTGACCATGCGGTCCACCGCAGCCATGCCAGGCCCCCAGTCGACGTACTGGCCGAGCAGGCCCGTGTTGACCGCGCCGACGCCCTGGTACTGGCGTTCCCGATCTATTGGTGGTCGCTGCCGGGCTTGCTCAAGGGTTGGATCGACCGCGTGTTCGTCAACGGCTGGGCCATCGAGTACGGCCCGGCTACCCCGGTGGTGAAAAAACTGCGACACCTGAAAGTGCACCTGCTGGCCCTGGGCGCAGCGGATGACGATGCCTTTGAACGGCATGGCTATGCCAAGGCGATGCGCACGCAGATCGACTACGGGATTTTTGATTACTGTGGCGCGCAGGTGGTGACGTCCGAATTGTTGCTGGAGTCGGAAAGCGGCGGGGCGCAGGCGCACCTGGACATGGCCAGGACTGTTGGGCGGGGACTGTTCGAAGCCGAGGCAGTTGCCGGTTGATTCAACCTTCGCGAAACAGGTCGTGGGCGTCCAGCAGGCGGTAGGCGATTTCCGGGCGTTTTTCCAGGCCTCGGCGGATCGCGGCCGGGATCGATTGGCGGGTCTTGCGGCACATCCCCGGTAAATCGTCGATGACGATCTGAATCCCACGCATGCTCTTGACCTCGGTATGACCGGGGGCGATATGCACGCGGATGCCCAGTTGCTGGTACATCAGCTGTTGCATGCGCTCCAGGTCTTGCAGGCTCTTGAGGTCTTCAAGACGGTCAAGCAGCTTCTTCTCTTCCTGGCGCGTGAGCTGGAGGATGCGCTGGTCGGCGCCCGGCGTCTCCAGCAGCTGTTCGCGGTCGCAGACGCAGGCGCCGGGTGGGCAGGGTTGGCGAATGTTCATGTGCAGAGCCTCCCCATTCCGACGCTGACGCTTTAATAGCTCAGTTGGACCCCAAGACTGCCCAAGGCCGTCCAGTATTCAGGATAGGTCTTGGCCACGCAGTCCGGGTCCTGAATGCGGATACCCGAAACCTTCAGCCCGGCCAGGGCAAAGCACATGGCGATGCGGTGGTCGGCGTGGGTGTCGATCAGCGCGGTGCACGAGGTGCCGGCCAGCGCAGGATCACTGGCTACCAACAAGTCATCGCCTTCGATGGTCGCCAGGCCCGGACGGATTTCGTTGAGGCCGTCATGCAGAGCCTGCACACGGTCGCACTCCTTGACCCGCAGGTTGGCCAGCTCGGTGAAACGCACCGGCGTGTTGTTGAACGCCGCGAGCACCGCGAGGGTCGGGATCGCATCCTGCATCTGCGAGCCGACCACCGTGGCCTGCATGTCCGGGAACTGCGCGATCACGGCCTGGGCCTTGGCGTCTGGCTGGGTGAAGTCCTGCGCCGCCACGCCGATGTCGATGCGGCCCCCGGTCAACACTTCAGCGGCCCACAGGTACGTGGCGGCGGAGGCGTCCGGTTCGATCAGGTAGTCGTGGGCGGTGTAGCCGGTCGGGGCCACGCGCCAGGTGGTGTCGTCGACGGCTTCAACCTGGGCACCGAAGGCGCGCATGCAGTCCAGGGTCAGGTCGACATAGCCACGGGCACCGATGTCCTTGCCGGTCAGCGCCACTTCAATCGGCGCTTCGCCGCAGGCCGCGAGCATCAGCAGGGCCGACACATACTGGCTGGACAGACCGCCGTCGATCTTGAAGCGCTTGGCCTTGATCTTGCCCACGCCGTGCACGGTGACCGGCGGGCAACCGGTCGGGCTGTCGACCTGGATACCGTTCTGGCCGAGCGTTTCCAGCAGCGGGCCGATCGGGCGTTTTTGCATGTAGTCGTCGCCGGTCAGCACCACGGTGCCTTCGACCGTGGCCACGGCAGCGGTGAGAAAACGCATGGCGGTGCCGGCGTTGCCGAGGAACAGCGGTTGTGCCGGCAGCTGCAGTTTGCCGTGGCCGGTGACCACGAAGGTGGTGTCGTCCGGCTCGTCGATGGTCACGCCCATCTGGCGCAGGGCCACCGACATATGGCGCGTGTCGTCACTCTTCAGCGCGCCGCTGAGACGGCTGGTGCCCTTGGCCAGGGCCGCCAGCAACAGGGCGCGGTTGGTAATGGATTTGGAGCCGGGGGGCGCGACCTTGCCATCGAGGGGGAAGTTGGGCGGTGTAACGGTCACGGTTTTCTGCGAACTCAAGGTACAGGGCTCCTGATCAAGGCAAGGTCGGCGGGCGGACCCGAATAATCGGCCAAAGCGGCGGTGCTTGTCGAGCGCGCGGTCGCAGACGCTGAAATTTACTGGGCGGTGTACATCAATTCCAATTGTAGGAGCTGGCTTGCCGGCGATGGCGTCCTTACGGTGTACATATCCGTTTCTTTGGTTACGGCGGCTATGGGTTCCGCTCTTACAGCGGCTCACTTTTGATAGAGCGCAAAAGTAAGCAAAACGCTCTTGCCCCAACACTCGGCACCTCGCCCAGGCTCGGTGTGCCCGTAATCCGACAGGGATTTGGGGGGCCGCCACCACGCGCCATCCATGGCGCGGGGCGGCTAAACCGGCATCCCTGCCGGTTTACCCCCCAAATCCCTGCCGAATTCCGGCCAGCGTGTTTGACGGGGCGCCTAAGATCAAAATCAAAAGCCAGAGCACGGTGGCCTGACAGCCGGCTTGAGTGGTGTAAAGCAATGTAGGAGCCGGCTTACCGGCGATGCAGGCGCTTCGGTCCTCCAGATACACCTATCGCTGTGCCAACCAATAATCATGCAGCGCCCGCGCAGCCGGTTCGATTTCACTGATGCGCTGCTGGTGCGCCTGTACATCCAGGTCGGCCGGCAGTTCGAAGTTGTCTTGCTCGGCGCACCAGGAGATTTTTTCCAGCTCGGCGGCTTGGGCGGCTGGCAGTTCTGGCCAGTTACCGATGGCGGCGCCACGGATGTAGCCAAAGCACCACTCCTCAGCGAGGGTCACGGTGTGGCCCTGGTGTTCGGTTTCGTCGAAGCGCGCCTTGAAGCCCGTGGCGTCGGTGGCCAATTGCCCGGCCAGGGTGTTGATATGGCGTACGCACAGTTCGAGGAAGCGTTGCGCTTCGTCCATGTTGTCCCATTCCGGGTTCTGGCCGCCCCAGATCGCCGGGAACCACTCGGCCACATCCACCTGGGCCGGGCTGGACACCAGTGCGGTGAAGTAGCCGTCGAGTTCGGCCAGGTTCAGCACCGAATGGTCGTCGCCGTATTTAAGCAAAGTGTCTTCGATGAACTCGAATTCGGCGGCGGTGAGGGGTTGGGCGTGCATGGGCATATCCTTTCAACGTCGAGCGCCGCGAATGGGGCGGCTTAAAGCGCGAAGGATGGCGCTTGGGCCCAGCCCTTTCAAGGTCTTTAGGTAGAACAGGCGATAAGTACCCTGTGGCAAGCCCGCTCGCCACAATTGCCGTGTTCACCCTTAATGGGAGGGCGTCAGTCAGATATGGCCGGCTTTTTTCCAGCAGTTTCCATGCGTTGGCACAGCTTGCTCACGCACACCGCGCCGACAACTGCGAGGATGATCGGCACCAGGAAGTCATGGTCGATGCGGGTGAATTCCGCCACCAGCACAATCGCGGTCAGTGGCATGCTCATACTGGCAGCGAGGAATGCCGCCGCGCCGATGAGCGCAAATGCGCCCAGGGGCACGCCGGGCCATGCCAGGCTCCAGGCGCCGCCGAGGATGATCGCCAGTAACGCACCATTGGCCAGGCCGGGGGTGAGTAATCCCCCTTCGGCCCCGGCGCGCAGGCTGCTGGTGGTGATCAGCACCTTGACCACCAGCAACAGTGCGGCCAGACCGATGGCCAGTTCATTGTCGAAACCCAACTGCGCTGGGCCTTTGCCATTGCCGAGGATTTGCGGCAGCAGCATCGCCAGGCCGCCGACAACGGTGAAGTTGATCAGCGCCAGTACCGGCAGGCGCCAGCCTCTGGCGGCGTTCGCCCTTGCTGCGCCGGTCAGCCGGGTGAAGGCATAGGCCGCCACGCCGAATACCGGCCCACACACCACGGCCCAGGCGATCAGTGCCGGGCTCAACACGAAGTGCGGCACGACGTATTGCGACTCCGCTCCCAGCCCAGTCCACGCCACCGCTGCGCCAATCGCCGAGGTCGCCAGCGCAATCAGCGCCGCCGGCCAACTGAAGGCGCCCACCAGCACTTCCAGTACAAACACCGCGCCGCCCAACGGCACGTTGTACACCGCCGCCAGCCCGGCACCCGCACCGCAGGCCACGATCAGGCGGTGCATGGGCGGTTGGAGTCGGGCGCGCTGGGACAGCCAGGTGGCGGCCAGTGCACCAACCTCACGGGGCGCCACTTCACGCCCCAGCGGCGAGCCGAGAGCCACGGTGATGATCTGCAAAAGCGCGTGGGCGAGGGTGGTCTTGGGCGGCATGATCGGCATCTGTTCCGACACCGCCTGCTTGATGCTCACCAGCGTGCGCCCGTAGCGATAGAGCGTCCACCAGCCCAACCCGGCGACCAGGCCGCACACCACCAGCACCAGCAAACGGCGCTCTGGTGCGGCGGCGGTCACACCCCACAAAAAGGTTTCATGGCTGACCAGGCTGTCGAGGCTGTAACCGTACGCCAGGTGCTGAATACCGTGCAGCAGCAGGGCCAGGAGCATGCCGCCCAGGCCCGCGCCAATACCGGTGAGCACGACCACCAGGGCCAGAATCAGCGATGAACGCAACGTGGACGGCATAGACGGCTCCAGGCAAGGGCCCTGATTGTATAGCCGATAAACCGGGACTCCAGGATGAAATGTATCGGCGCTGCATGAACCTTGCGCCCACAACATTCCATTACGTTTGCCCGTCCCGTTTTTGGCCGATGTGCCGTCACACACACTTGTTATAGTTCGGGCCTTATCACTCGCCAGTCAGGGATCACTGCCATGTCCGAATACCAAGCTTTCGTCGTCGAACTCACCGGCAACGTTGCCCATGTGCAGATCAACCGCCCGGAAAAGATCAACGCGATGAACGCCGCGTTCTGGACCGAAATCATCGACATTTTCCAATGGGTCGAAGACACCGACGCCGTGCGCGCCGTGGTGCTCAGCGGTGCCGGCAAGCATTTTTCCTCCGGCATCGACCTGATGATGCTGGCCTCGGTGGCCAATGACTTTGGCAAGGATGTCGGCCGCAACGCACGCCTGCTGCGCCGCAAGATCCTTGAGTTGCAAGCCTCGTTCAATGCCGTCGACAACTGCCGCAAGCCGGTGCTGGCGGCGATCCAGGGCTATTGCATCGGTGGCGCCATCGACCTGATCAGCGCCTGCGATATGCGCTACGCCGCCGAAGGCGCGCAATTCTCGATCAAGGAAATCGACATCGGCATGGCCGCCGACGTCGGCACCCTGCAGCGCCTGCCGCGCATCATCGGCGACGGCATGCTGCGCGAGCTGGCCTACACCGGTCGCCAGTTCGGCGCCGAGGAAGCGCGCAGCATCGGCCTGGTCAATCGCGTCTATGCCGATCAGGACAGCCTGTTGGCCGGTGTGATGGAGATTGCCCATGAAATCGCCGCCAAATCGCCGATTGCGGTCACCGGCACCAAGGCCATGATCAGCTACATGCGTGACCACACGGTCAATGACGGCTTGGAATACGTTGCCACCTGGAACTCGGCTATGTTGCAATCCAACGACCTGCGCGTGGCCATCGCGGCCCATATGAGCAAGCAGAAACCCGAATTCGTGGATTGACTGACATGACCCCAGGCTGGATTACCACAACGCTGCTGGACAACGACACCCCTGGCGGCTGGGCCGTCGCCCGCAGCCGCGATGGCTTTTTGCATGACACCAATGGCCCGTTGTTCCCCCGGGAATGGCTCAAGCGCCAGGACCTGTCGGTGTTTGCCGAACACGGCATCGGCCACCTCGACGGCGAACCGGTGTACCTGCTGGAACTCAATGCTTCTGCGCAAGTGCCGGGTTGCAGTTGGCAGGGGTTGCGCGGTTTCATGCTGCAAGGCGATCACACCCTTTACAAGGTGCTGGGCTACGCAGCGCAGATCGGTACCTGGGCACGGGAGCACAGGTTTTGTGGCAGTTGCGGTCAGGCCATGGTCCAGGTGCCGCGGGAACGCGCGATGCATTGCCAGGCCTGCGACTTGCGCAGCTACCCACGGATCTCGCCGAGCATGATCGTGCTGGTGACCCGCGGCGACGAGATCCTGCTGGCGCGTTCGCCACGCTTTGTGACAGGGGTGTACAGCACGTTGGCGGGGTTCGCCGAGCCGGGAGAGTCGGCCGAGGACTGTCTGATCCGCGAGGTTCGCGAGGAAGTGCAGGTGGAGGTCAAGAATATCCAGTACATGGGTAGCCAGTGCTGGCCGTTCCCCCATTCGATGATGCTCGGCTTCCATGCCGAGTACGCCGGTGGCGACATCGTGCCCCAGGCCGATGAGATCGAGGACGCGCAGTGGTTCAACATCCACGAGCTGCCGCCGTTGCCGGCGTCACGTTCGATTGCGCGTTACCTGATCGACCTCTACCTGGCCCGGCGTCTAGGCCACGCTGAACCAGTGCTGCCAGGCTAGGCGCACGGTCAGGCCGAGGACCACGGTGATGAACACCGGGCGAATGAATTTGGCGCCACCGCTGATCGCGCTGCGGGCGCCAAAAAACGCGCCGCACATCACCGAAAGGCCCATGGCCAGGCCGACGATCCAGTCCACCGAACCATTGATGATGAACACCGTCAGCGCCGCCGCGTTGCTGACGAAGTTCATGCTGCGCGCCACGCCGCTGGCTTTGACCAGGTCGATGGGGTGCAACAGCATCGTGCTCACGGTCCAGAACGCCCCGGTGCCCGGACCTGCAACGCCATCGTAGAAGCCCAGGCCGAAGCCCTGGGTGGCCTGCCATTTCTTCTTGATCGGCGCGTCGGCATCCAGCGGCGCCTTGGGTGTGCCGCCGAACAGCAGGTACACGCCACAGGCGAACACAATCACCGGCAGCATCTTGTTCAGGGTCTCGGCCGGCAGGTAGTGGGCGACCACGGCGCCGGTCAGTGCGCCGATCAGCGTGCCTACGATGGCGTGCACCCATTGGCGCGGGTGGAACAGTTTGCGGCGATAGAAGGTAAAGCTCGCGGTGGCCGAGCCGAAGGTGGAACTGAGCTTGTTGGTACCCAGTACCAAATGCGGCGGCATGCCGGCGGTGAGCAGGGCGGGGGTGGTCAGCAGGCCGCCACCGCCGGCGATGGCGTCGATGAATCCGGCAATGAAGGCGACCACCGCCAGAATGGCGAGGGTGGCGAGGTCTACGCTGAGTTCGAAGGGCATGGGCAGGGCTTATTCTTGGCAGGGCGCTATGCGAAAGGCCGCCATCTTACTCGCGGGGAGTCTGCAAATCCAAATGTGGGAGGGGGGTTGCCCCCGATTGCGGTGTTCCAGCTAACTCATCTGTAGCTGATCCACCGCTATCGGGGGCAAGCCCCCTCCCACATTGTTACTGCGTCGACTTACGATCGATGGGTTTCGATCCACTCCAGCGCCGTACGCCAGATACAAATCCCGAGGAAATACGCCGACATCACCGACCACAACCCAAACGTCCAGGGGTTGGTGTTCGGGTAATCCACCACCATCAGGAAGCTGCACAGCAACCAGATCGTGGTCACCGCGATATTGATCGGCATGAACCGCTTTACCCGGAACGGGTGCAAAAACTTCATCGGTGTCACGGTCAGCAGGGCCAGGCCGATCACCGTGAGCAAGGTGACCCAGGCTTCCGGCTGGATGATATAGACGCACAGCGCCACCACGTTCCAGGCGGCGGGAAAGCCGACGAAGTAGTTGTCCTTGCTCTTCATGTTCACATTGCAGAAGCAGAACAGCGACGACACCAGGATCACCGACACTGTAAACAGGTGGGTGAAGTCTGGCAGGTCGATATAGCGGTAGATAAACAGCGCGGGAATGAACACATAGGTGAGGTAATCAATCACCAGGTCCAGCACCGAGCCGTCAAAGCTCGGCAGTACCGTGCTGACATTCACCCGGCGTGCCAGTGAACCGTCGACCCCGTCCACCACCAATGCCAGGCCCAGCCACAGCAGGCAGGCCTTCGGCGAGTTTTCCAGCAGCGCCAGGGTGGCCAGGAAGGCCAATACCACACCGGTGGCGGTAAAGCCGTGGGCGCCCCAGGCTTTGAGTCTGGCTACATGCAGGGTCGATATCACGGGCGGTTCTCCAAAAGGTGAAACGGGGCAGCCGACAACGTGACGCCGTCGAGTCTGGCCGGGGAATGCAGGTATCGACCGGGAAGGGGGTAAGAAGGTTCACCACCCCGGCGTATCACTTAGCGTAGCAAGCGTAAGACGTTTCGGCATCAGCCCTGGCGGAACACCAGTGCCTTCAAGCCACTTTGCGGGTCGATGTCGGGAAACTCCGCTGGGTTTGCCAGACGTTCAACGAAGCGCAGGGCCGGTGCTTCGCGGGTGACGCCGTCGATCAGGAAATCTTCGCCGAAGGCCGGGTCGTTCATGCACGCCAGCACCGTGCCCTGTGCCGTGAGCAAATCCGGCAGGCGGCGCAGCACGCGTTGGTAGTCCTTGGTCAGCAGAAAGCTGCCTTTCTGGAACGACGGCGGGTCGATGATCACCAGGTCGTAGGGGCCGCTGTTGGTCACTTTGGCCCAGGACTTGAACAGGTCATGGCCGAGGAAACTCACCTTGCTCAAGTCATGACCGTTAAGTCGATGGTTATCGCGGCCACGGCTCAAGGCGCCGCGTGCCATGTCCAGGTTCACCACATGCTCGGCGCCGCCTTCGATGGCCGCCACGGAAAACCCGCAGGTGTAGGCAAACAGGTTGAGTACGCGTTGGCCACTGGCCTGTTCGCGCACCCAATTACGGCCATGGCGCATGTCGAGGAACAGCCCGCTATTCTGTTTCTTGCCCAGGTCGATCAGGTAGCGCAGGCCGCCTTCGGTGATGACTCGCTCATCGACGGGCTCGCCCGCCAGCCATTCGGTGGTGCTTTGCGGCAGGTAGCGGTGTTGCAGGGCAACGGTATAACGGCCGAACTGGCTGTGCAGCAGCTGTTTCAAGGCGTCCAACTGTGCCGCGTCGGGCTCCTTGAACAAGGCCACCAGCAGCACGCCTTGCAACCAGTCCACCGTCAGTTGCTCAAGGCCCGGCCAGCAGCGACCACGGCCATGGAACAGGCGGCGGGTTTCGCTCGGCGGCGTTTGCAGGGCTGCGAGCAAATGAGCGTGCAGGGTGGCGAGTGCGTCTGGGTTCATCGTTAAACGTCATTCATTGAGCGGGCGGCATTTTAAACACAGTTGCGGGGTCGTGGGTGGCTTGAGCACAACGTGCTGCGAAAAAGACAATGCGTAGGGATTCATGCTCAAAATGCTGAAAAAAGCGCCTGATAACAGGCAAAACATCCTCCGGCGCCGACATAAACTGGAAAAAAAGCCCGGAGGTGCCCATGAACGGTTTCACGAAAGCGCTGATTGACCAGCAGGAGCTGGATGAATGGCGCGACGCCCTGGCCTCGCTGGTAGCCAACGCCGGCCCGGCACGGGCGCGGCAGATCCTCGATGTGCTGGCCCAGGATGCCAGTGCCCCGCACATCGACTGGAAACCGCGCCACGGCACGCCCTACATCAATAGCATCAGTGTCGAGCAGCAGCCGGCGTTTCCGGGCGACCTCGCCACCGAAGAACGCCTGGCTTCACTGGTGCGCTGGAACGCCCTGGCCATGGTGGTGCGCGCCAACCAGGCCTATGGCGAGCTCGGCGGGCATATCGCCAGTTACGCCAGCGCGGCAGACTTGTTCGAGGTGGGTTTCAACCATTTCTTCCGCGCCCGCAGCGACGGCTTTGGTGGTGACCTGGTGTTCTACCAGCCGCATTCCGCGCCCGGCATTTATGCACGGGCGTTCCTTGAAGGCCGCTTGACTGAAGCCGACCTGGCCCACTATCGCCAGGAAATCGGCGGGCCCAAGGGAGGCGCGCGCGGCCTGTCCAGCTATCCCCACCCCTGGCTGATGCCGGATTTCTGGCAGTTCCCCACCGGTTCCATGGGGATCGGCCCCATCAGTTCGATTTTCCAGGCGCGTTTCATGCGCTACTTGCAGCATCGCGGCTTGCAGGACACCACTGACCGCCACGTCTGGGGCGTGTTTGGCGACGGCGAGATGGACGAGCCGGAAAGCATGTCCGCCCTGACCCTGGCCGCCCGCGAAGGCCTGGACAACCTCACCTGGGTGGTCAATTGCAACCTGCAACGCCTGGACGGCCCGGTGCGCGGCAACGGGCGCATCATCGATGAACTGGAAGCCTTGTTTGCCGGTGCCGGCTGGAACGTGATCAAACTGGTCTGGGGCTCTGACTGGGATGCGTTGCTGGCCAAGGATGCCGACGGTTCGTTGGTCAATACCCTGTCCAACACCGTCGACGGCCAGTTCCAGACCTTCGCCGCCAAGGACGGCGCCTACAACCGCGAACACTTCTTTGGCCAGAGTGACTCCCTGGCCCGGCTGGTCGAGGGCCTGAGCGATGAACAGATCGACCGCCTCAAGCGCGGCGGCCATGACATGGTCAAGATCCACGCGGCCTACCACGCGGCGCGGCAGGTCAAGGGCAAGCCCACGGTGATCCTGGCCCAGACCAAAAAGGGTTTCGGCATGGGCGAAGCCGGGCAGGGCAAGATGACCACCCACCAGCAGAAGAAACTCGACCGCGATGCGCTGATCGCCTTCCGCAACCGCTTCCAGTTGCCGCTGACCGATGAGCAGACCGAGTCCCTGAGCTTTTTCAAACCGGCAGACGACAGCGTCGAACTGCGCTACCTGCACCAGCGGCGCAATGCGTTGGGCGGCTACGTGCCGAGTCGCAGCCAGGCCGCCGCGCCTGTCGCCGTGCCGGCGGTATCGGGCTACGCCGGTTTTGCCACGGCCGCCGACGGCAAGGAAATGTCCACCACTATGGCATTCGTGCGCATGCTCACCAACCTGCTCAAGGACAAAGCCCTGGGCCCGCGCATCGTGCCCATTGTCGCCGATGAAGCACGCACCTTCGGCATGGCCAACCTGTTCAAGCAGATCGGCATTTATTCCAGTGTTGGCCAGCGCTACGAGCCGGAAGACATCGGCTCGATCCTCAGCTACCGCGAAGCCACCGACGGGCAGATCCTGGAGGAGGGCATCAGCGAAGCCAGCGCCATCAGCTCCTGGGTTGCGGCAGCCACCAGTTATTCAGTCCACGGCCTGCGCATGTTGCCGTTCTACATCTATTACTCGATGTTCGGCTTCCAGCGCGTCGGCGACCTGATCTGGGCCGCTGCCGACCAGCGCGCCCGTGGCTTCCTGCTCGGCGCCACGGCCGGGCGCACCACCCTGGGTGGTGAAGGCTTGCAGCACCAGGACGGCAGCAGCCACCTCACCGCTGCCACCGTGCCCAACTGCCGCGCCTACGACCCGGCGTTTGCCGGTGAATTCGCGGTGATCCTCGACCACGGCATGCGTCAGATGCTGGAGCACGATGTGGACGAGTTCTACTACGTGACCCTGATGAACGAAAACTACCCGCAGCCGAGCCTGCCGGAAGGCGTGGAGATGGCGATCATCAAGGGCATGTATCGCTTGCAAGCTACGGCCGATGCCAAGGTGCGCCTGTTGGGTTCCGGCACGCTGGTGCGCGAGGCGCAAGCGGCGGCGCAGTTGCTGGCGGAGGATTGGCGGGTGGCGAGCGAGGTTTACAGCGTGACCAGTTTCAGCGAACTGGCGCGGGAAGCACGGGAGGTGGAACGCTGGAACCGCTTGCATCCGCAGGCGGTGGCACGTGTCAGCCACTTGGCTGAGTGCTTGCCTAAAGGCGCGCCGGTGGTGGCCGTGTCCGATTACGTGCGGGCTGTGCCGCAGATGATCGGTTCGTATCTGGATTCCAGCTACACCGTGCTCGGTACTGACGGGTTCGGGCGCAGTGATACACGGGCGGCGTTGCGCGATTTTTTTGAGGTGGATCGGTATCACATCGTGCTGGCGGTACTGACGGTGTTGGATGCGCGGATGTGTCAGCTGGCGATTGAGAAGTACGGCTTGCAGACGGAGCGTGCGGCGTCCTGGAACTCCTGACAGGCGCAAATCAAAATGTGGGGCTTGCTCGCGAAGGCGGTGGATCAGCCAGCAGAGGTGTGTTCTGACACGCCGCCTTCGCGAGCAAGCCCGCTCCCACATGGGTTTTGTGCTGGTCTTTAGAGGGTCGCTATCAGGGCCGGCCCAAACGCTTCCTTGAGGAAACCTGGGGCGATATAGCGCTCGTAGTGCGCTTCGGACAGCAGGAAAAACTCGCGGTCGATGGCATCCCGCAGGTCGGCCAGCGGGCGCTCACGAAATTCCGGCAGCAACCCCAACCCATACGCCTCCAGCTTGGAAATCACCCGCGCGCCCCGCGCAATCAGCTGGTACGCCCAGCAATACGGCGATTGGTGCGGCATAAAGCGGATCTTGCGATTTTCCAGTTGCTGGCGCAGCAGGTGCGCGTCGAACACCTCCAGCTTGCTGGCCATCACCTGCACCAGCAGTTGCTCCAAGCGCAGCCACACCGCCTGTTTTTCCTCGGCGTTGTAGCCATTCCACTGGATCACTTCGTGGTGGTAACGCTTGCAACCTCGGCAGACCAGGTCTCCGTAGACGGTGGAGCACAGGCCGACGCAGGGCGTTTTGATGGTTTGATTGGGCATAAGTCGCAATTTGCAAAGTCTGTAAAACACCGCAGACCCAATGTGGGAGGGGGCTTGCCCCCGATAACGGCGCATCAGTCACAGAGTCTTTAACTGAAAGACCGTCATCGGGGGCAAGCCCCCTCCCACATTTTTGGGCCAGCGTCGTGGAATTAGTCCCAGCTCAGCGCGCCGCCAGTCTGGTACTCGATCACACGGGTCTCGAAGAAATTCTTCTCTTTCTTCAAGTCCATGATCTCGCTCATCCACGGGAATGGGTTGGTCGTGCCTGGATACTCTTCCTTCAAGCCAATCTGCGACAGGCGACGGTTAGCGATGAACTTCAAGTAGTCCTCCATCATCGCTGCGTTCATGCCCAATACACCGCGAGGCATAGTGTCGCGCGCGTATTCGATCTCCAGCTGCGTCCCCTGCAGGATCATCTGGGTCGCTTCTTCCTTCATCTCGGCATCCCACAAGTGCGGGTTTTCGATTTTGATCTGGTTGATCACATCGATACCGAAGTTCAGGTGCATCGATTCGTCACGCAGGATGTACTGGAACTGCTCGGCCACGCCGGTCATTTTGTTGCGACGGCCCATGGACAGGATCTGGGTGAAGCCGCAGTAGAAGAAGATGCCTTCCAGTACGCAGTAGTAGGCGACCAGGTTGCGCAGCAGTTCCTTGTCGGTGTCGACGGTGCCGGTTTCGAACTTCGGATCGGAGATCGAGCGGGTGTACTTCAGGCCCCAGGCGGCTTTTTTAGCCACCGATGGAATCTCGTGGTACATGTTGAAGATCTCGCCTTCATCCATGGCCAACGATTCGATGCAGTACTGGTAGGCGTGGGTGTGGATCGCTTCTTCGAAGGCCTGGCGCAGGATGTACTGGCGGCACTCCGGGTTGGTGATCAGGCGGTACACGGCCAGCACCAGGTTGTTGGCAACCAGGGAGTCGGCGGTGGAGAAGAAGCCGAGGTTGCGCATGACGATGCGGCGTTCGTCGTCGGTCAGGCCTTCGGGGTTTTTCCACAGGGCGATGTCGGCGGTCATGTTGACCTCTTGCGGCATCCAGTGGTTGGCGCAGCCGTCGAGGTACTTCTGCCAGGCCCAGTCATACTTGAAGGGCACGAGTTGGTTGAGGTCGGCGCGGCAGTTGATCATGCGTTTTTCGTCAACGGCGACACGGGCGGAGGCGCCTTCGAGTTCGGCGAGGCCTTCGGCGACGTCGAGTTTGTCGAGGGCGGCCTTGGCGCGGACGATGGCGGCGGAGTCGTTGGCGGTCACGTTACGGGCTTCCAGCGCAGCAGCAGCGCCGGCACCGTCGAGGCGGTCCATGTTGGCTTCGCTGGCGTGGCCGGCGTTGGCGCCCTTGATCACCGCTGCACCGGTGTCTTCGTTGTCGACTTCATCCCAACTCAGCATGGAAATGCTCCTTCCTGGTATTCGAAAAATAAGTGTTTTTGCAGGCTTCAAGGCATTGAAATACTGCGCATAGTGTGGTCGATAAATACCGAGGCCGCACACTATGTAGTGGTCTGTTCTGTTTGTGGGCACACTATATGGTGTGTCACACACTTGGTCAACGCACAAGACGGCACCCATCGTCGCAGGGGTATGAGCAAAACTCACCGCCCCATGACTTTTAATGGTTACGGCCGTTTTCCCCGCCAGTGCTAAAAATTCGCCAACCAGCTCCCCATAACAACACAGAGCGTTTGCGCAATGAAAACACTGGATCTGTACATCGGCGAGGGTTTCGAAGGCCCGGGCGTCAACGCGGCCCACATCAACATCCTGATCGGCCCACGCAATGGCCCGGCCGGCCAGGCGTTCGCCAACAGCCTCGCGTCCCCAAGCCAGGGCCATTGCCCGTTCATGGTGATCGCCCAGCCGAATATCCCGGTCAAGCCCATGACCCTCTACGTCAACAAGGCCGCCATTGGCAGCGACTTGCACGGCAACGCCACCTGGGGCGCGTCCCAGGCCGGCATCGCCAAGGCGGTCCTGGAGGCCTTGCTCGACGGCACCCTGCCGCCGGAAGCCGAAGACGAGTGGGCCATCGTCACCGCCAACTGGGTCAACCCGGCCTGCGATGACCTCGACGCGGTCTACCTGAACAACTATCACGCCTGCCGCACCGCGATTCGCGCCGCGTTGACCGGCACGCCGTTCACTGCGCAACTGGCGGATGTGGTCAACCAGATCAGCAACCCTTTCTACACGCCCAAGGCCTGAGGAGACTGCCATGCAATACACCCGTTTGGGCAACTCCGGCCTGCAAGTCTCGCGCCTGTGCCTGGGCACCATGAACATGGGCACCCCGGACTGGAAACCGTGGATCTTCGACGAAAAGCAAAGCGAGCCCATCGTCGCCCACGCCCTGGCCAACGGCGTCAACTTCATCGACCTGGCCGACTTCTACTCCGCCGGCGTCGGCGAAGAAGTGGTGGGGCGCATCCTCAAGCGCGTGGCGCGGCGTGACGACATTGTGGTCACCACCAAGGTCGGCTACGGCACCCGTAGCGGCATCAACGCCAGCGGCCATTCGCGCAAGCACATCCTGGACAGCATCGACCTATCATTGAGCCGCCTGGGCATGGATTACGTCGACGTGTTCATGCTGCATTACTTCGACGTGAACACCCCAGTGGAAGAAACCATGAGCGCACTGAACGACATCGTGGGGGCCGGCAAGGCGCGCTACATCGGCGTATCCACCATGCTCACCGGCCAGTTGGCGAAGATCCTCATGGCCTGCGAGCGCAACGGCTGGGTCAAGCCGATCAACATGCAACTGCAATTGAACTGCGCCTACCGCGAGGAAGAACGCGAAATGATCCCGTTCTGCCGCGATCAGGGCCTGGGCGTCTCGGTGTTCAGCCCGCTGGCTCGCGGCTTGCTCACCGGCGAGGTGCAGTCGACCCGCAACCAGACGGACTTCTTCACGCAGCAGATGTACAGCGATCAGGCGTCGTTCGACATCGCCCATTCGGTGCAACGCGTGGCGCGCGCCCGTGGCGTGTCCAACGCGCAGATCGCCCAGGCCTGGGTCGCCAACCACCCGGGCGTCGACGTCATGCTGGTGGGCGCCGACACCACCGAGCAATTCGACAGCGCGCTGGCGGCCTTGGACACCCAACTGGATGCCGAGGAACTGCACGAGCTGGAACGCAATTACACCCCGTGCGATGTGATCAACGACTACACCGCCGGCAAGCGCATCCTGCGCGAGGCCCGCCCGGGCCTGGCCCGTTTCAACCTGACCGAGGCCGTGGCATGAACCCGTTGATCCGTACTGGCAACTACATTGACGGCCAATGGTCCAGCGGTGGTCCGACATACCCGGTGTTCAACCCGGCCAATGGTGCGCTGATTACCGATGTACAGCGCGCCGCTGCCGAAGAAACCCACCTGGCCATCGACGCCGCCAACCGTGCCTTGCCGGCCTGGCGCAAGCTCACTGCCAAGGAGCGCAGCCAGCGCCTCAAGCGCTGGAGCGAGCTGATGCTGAGCAACCAGAAAGACCTGGCCCACTTGCTCAGCCTGGAACAGGGCAAGCCGCTGGCCGAAGCCATGGGTGAAGTGGTCTATGCCGCGAGTTTCCTGGAATGGTTCGGTGAGGAAGCAAAACGCGCCTACGGTGACGTGATCCCCAGCCACAAGGCCGATGCGCGCATCATCGTGGTCAAGGAGGCCATTGGTGTGGTCGCGGCGATCACGCCGTGGAACTTTCCGCTGGCGATGGTCACCCGCAAGGTCGGTCCGGCGCTGGCGGCCGGTTGCACGATGATCCTCAAGCCTTCGGAAGAAACCCCATTGTCGGCGTTTGCCCTGGCGGTATTGGCCGAGCAGGCAGGCATTCCGGCCGGCGTGTTCAACATCGTCTCCGGCGATGCCGTGGCGATTGGCGGTGCACTGCAAGCCTCCAGCGTGGTGCGCAAACTGTCGTTTACCGGTTCCACCCGCACCGGCAAACTGCTGATGCGCCAGGCGGCGGACACCTTGAAAAAGGTCTCGCTGGAACTGGGTGGCAACGCGCCGTTTATCGTGTTTGACGACGCCAACCTCGACGCGGCCGTCAAAGGCGCCATGGCCTCCAAGTTTCGCAATACCGGGCAGACCTGCGTGTGCGTCAACCGTTTCTTCATTCAGGACGGCGTGTACGATGCCTTCACCCGCAAACTGGCAGAGGCGGTCAGCGCCATGCGTGTTGGCAGTGCCTTGGAGGGCGAAACCGAGCAGGGCCCGCTGATCAACGCGGCGGCCCTGGCCAAGGTCGAGGCCCATGTCGGTGACGCGTTGGAGAAGGGCGCCACGTTGTTGTGCGGCGGCCGTCGCCATGCGTTGGGTGGAACGTTCTTTGAGCCGACCATCCTCACCGAGGCCCACGGCGACATGCTGATTGCCCAGGAAGAAACCTTTGGCCCGGTGGCCGCGTGCTTGCGGTTCAAGGACGAAGCCGACGTGTTGCAACGCGCCAATGACACGCCGTTCGGCTTGTCCGCCTACTTCTACAGCCGCGACATCGGCCGCGTGTGGCGCATGGCCGAAGGCCTGGAGGCCGGCATGGTCGGGATCAACGAAGGGATCATTTCCACCGAGGTCGCGCCGTTCGGCGGCATCAAGGAGTCCGGCCTGGGGCGTGAAGGCTCCAAGTACGGGTTGGATGATTACCTGGAGATCAAATACCTGTTGATGGGTGGGCTATAAGGGATTGCTGACTTGCCCCAGCCACTGCGTAAACAACCGCACCTTGGATAAACCCTGTTTATCCGTCGCCACATCCAACCAATAGCCATAAGGGCCGATCACCTCAATAGGGGTGATCGGCAACAGGCTGCCGGTCGCCAACTCGCGTTCGATCATTTGCCGGTCGATCACCGCCAAGCCACCGCCGGCCAGGGCGGTATGGATCACCTGGTCGAGGGTGCTGAATTCCAGGCCCTGACCTGCATCCACGTCTTCTCTGCCCATGGCCGCCAGCCAGTTTTCCCAGACCTTCAAGCGCTTGCCGTCGTGCAGGATATGCAGCAGCGCAAATCGCCGCAGGTCGGGCGGTTGGCCGTCGCTGAACAGCTCCGGGCTGGCGACCGCGATGTGTCGCTCCATCACCAGCAGCTCACTGCTGCAGTGTGCCGCAGGTTCCAGGCCGAAGCGGATCTGGCAGTCGACTTCTGCGAGGTTGTCGTGGGTCGCCTGGTGGGTGACGCTGAGGTTGATATCCGGGTAGCGCTCACAGAAGCGTCGCAAATGCGCGGACAACCAACGCGTGGCCCAGGTGGGCGGCGCGACGATTCGCAGGCGCTGACGCAAGTTGGGCACGCGCACGGAGTGCAGGGCGCGCTCGATGTGGTCGAAGGCGTCGCTCAGGTGCGGCGACAACGCGAAGCCGGCTTCGGTCAGGGACAGCCCTTGGGGCGTGCGGATGAAGAGGGCGACGCCGAGGTAGTCTTCCAGTTGCTTGATTTGACGGCTGACCGCGCCCTGGGTGACGTTGAGGCCCACGGCGGCCTGGCTGAAGCTGCGATGGCGGGCGACTTCTTCGAAGACGCGGAGCATGTTGAGGGCGGGGAGGTGGCGCATGGTTCGAGTTCCACACATTGTTTTTATGGTGTTTGTGCTGGCTTCTTCGCGGGCAAGCCCGCTCCCACAGGGGAATGCATTACAAATGTGGGAGCTGGCTTGCCTGCGATGGCGTCAGTGGCCTATTAGAAGTAATACCCAATGTTCATATACAGCTGGTTCTCCCACTGGTTGCTACCCCCAGCCCCCAGGCTCTGGGTATAGCTGCTGCCGCCGATGTAGGGATCGTTCTTGCCGATCAGCCATTCCGTCGCGATCCACAATTTGCTCAACGAAAACGATGTACCGAGGATCACCCGCTGCGACGTCTTGAACGCATCGGCGGATTTATCAAAGGCGCTGTAGTTGGCATACAGCTTCACGCCGCTGACCTGGTCCCACAGGTACTTGCCACCCACGTCATAGCTCAGGTCTGCCACATACAGATTGCCGCGACTGGCCACGTTGAAGGTGCCGTCATAGCCGCCCAGGGTCACCACTTCGTCGGTGCCGGCGTTGCGCGGTGACATCTGTTGGCGCGCCGCCTGCAATTGCAGGCCCCACGGGCCGTTCTTGCCCAGGTAGTGAATGGCCACGGCGTTGCGACGGCCGTCGTTGCCGGTGTCTTTGTTCTCCAGGGTGGAGGTGAGGCCGGAGAGGCCGACTTCGGATTTCCAGTCGCCCAGGTCCAGGGCCTTGGCCACGCGCAGCACCACGGTGTTGCGCTCCTGGTTGTCGCTGCCGTCCGCTACATAGCTGTCGGCACCGGACACCACGCTGGAATAGGTCACGCCCTTGCTGGTGCCTTTGCCTTGCCACGCGGGGCGCAGGTAGTAGCCCGCCTGGATATTCCAGTCGCCGGTTTGTTGCACGTATTTGGCACCGACTTGCTGCACGTCTTCCAGGCCGATCACGTTGCCCAGGGTTTCGTAGAACGTGCTGCCGAAGTACGGCTGCAGGCCGAACGGCACAGTGTTCAAGCCCACCTGCACTTGCTGTTCGGGGTTGAATTTGTAGCCGACCCAGGCGAACTTGGCGAATTGGATATCGCCGTAGTTCTTGGTGTACTGGTAAGGGTACGAACGCCCGTAGAAACGGTACTGCGCCTCGCCGATCCAGCTGTCGGAGTTGTACTTGGCACTGAGGAACACGGTGTCGAGGCCGAACTTCTGGATGTCGCGATCCGGGTCATAGTCCCAGCGCGCGCGGATGGCGCCGCCGAGGTCGAGGTTGTCGGTGACCTGCACGGCCATGGCCGGCGCCGCAAGGGCGCCGAGCACGGGGATGAGGGTGAAGCAGCGCATCGTTGGTCGCATGGTTGTACTCTCGTTTTTAGTTTTTTTGGGCAACAGCAGCCCGTTGTCGCAGCGAACGCTGCGACGCAGGGAAAAGGGTTGAACTCAGTGAGTAGCGGGGCGGATCAGCCGTAGCGGCGGCCCGCCGGCGGGCAACTCAGAAGCGCCAGGAGCGGCGGCCAGCAACGCCTGGGTGTAGCTGTTCTGTGGGCGCAGCAGCACCTGTTCGGCGGTGCCGTACTCCACCACCTCCCCCTGGCGCATTACCGCGATGTGATCGCTGATCTGCGCCGCCACCCGCAGGTCGTGGGTGATGAACAGGATGCTCAGGTTCAGTTGCTTCTGCAGCTCGGCGAGCAGCTCCAGCACCTGCTTTTGCACCGACACGTCCAGCGCCGACACGCTTTCATCGGCGATCAGCACTTCCGGGCGCATGGCCAGGGCGCGGGCGATGCCGATGCGCTGGCGCTGCCCTCCGGAGAACTGCCGGGGCTTGCGGTGCAGGGCGTCGCGCTTGAGGCCGACCTGCTCCAGCAAGTCACCGGCCTCGGCCCAGGCGTGCTTGGCCGATAACCCACGCAGTTGCGCGGCGCGGGCAATGATGTCGCCGACGCGGTGGCGCGGGTTCAACGAGCCGTACGGGTCCTGGAAGATCATCTGGATGCGCCGCCGATGGGTTGCCAACGCGGAGCCGCTCAGGGCGAGGAAGTCGGTGTCGCCGACCCATACGTGGCCGCTGTCGCTGTCCACCAGGCGGATCGCGGCCTTCACTAACGTGCTTTTGCCCGAACCGGACTCGCCGACAATCGCCAGGGTCTTGCCCCGTGGCAGGTTCAGCGACACATTGCGCAGCGCCGCTACCGAGCTGCCGCCGACGGTGTAGGATTTGGCCAGGTGCTCGATGCGCAGCGCCATTTCGCCGTCGGCACTCGGCGCATGCAGCTCCGGGTGCAACGCCGGTACGGCCGCGATCAATTTGCGCGTATAGGCATGGACCGGCGCATTCAGCACTTGGTCCCGCTCGCCGATTTCCACCAGGCGACCGCCTTCCATCACCGCGATGCGGTCGGCGATCTGCGCCACTACGCCAAAGTCATGGGTGATGAACAGGATGCCGTGCTGCCCGCGCCCGCGCAGGTCGCGCACCAGTTTCAGCACCTGGGCCTGAGTGGTCACATCCAGCGCGGTGGTGGGTTCATCGGCGATCAGCAGGTCCGGGTTCATCGCCAGCGCCATGGCGATGACCACCCGTTGGCACTGGCCGCCGGACAACTGATGGGGAAAGCTGTTGGCGATGCGCGGCGGGTCCGGCAGTTGGGTGGATTCCAGCAACGCGAGCATGCGTTCACGCCGCTCGGTGGCCGGCATCTGCGGTGCGTGGATGTCGAAGATCTCTTCAACCTGCTTGCCAATGCGGATCGCCGGGTTGAGCGCCGCCATAGGCTCCTGGAAAATCATCGCGATGCGGTTGCCACGCAGGGCGCGCAAGCGGGCTTCGTCGAGGGTGCAGATATCGTGGCCAAGAAAGTCGATAACCCCGCCGGCATGCCGCAAACCCTTGGCATAGTCGCCCATGATTGCCGCCGACAGCACGGATTTACCCGAGCCCGACTCACCGATCACACAGAGGATTTCACCCTTGCGCACGTCCAGGCTGATGCCGTGCACGGCATGGCTGCGGTCGGCGCCCTTGGGCAGTTCGACACACAGGTTGTCGACCCGCAATACAGTTTGCTGGCTGCTCATGCTCAACTCCTTGCGCCTTGCTGCGCGTGTTCGTCCAGCCCGTCGGCGAGCAGGCTCAGGCCGAGCATCAGGGTGGAGATGGCGATGCACGGGAAAATCACCAGGTGCGGGAAGGTAATGGCCATGGCGCGGCCGTCGTTGATCATGCCGCCCCAGTCCGGCGTGGGTGGCGGCAGGCCGAGGCCGAGAAAGCCCAGGGCGCCGATCATGATCGCGGTGTAGCCGATGCGCAGGCAGAAATCGACGATCAGCGGGCCGCCGCAGTTGGGCAGGATTTCCACCAGCATGATGCGCAGCGAGCCTTCGCCCTGGGTGATGGCGCTGAGCACGTAGTCGCGTGAACGGATGTCGATGGTCAGCGCGCGCATGATGCGGAAGATCGCCGGGGCGCTGGTAAAGGTCACCGCAATCAGGATATTCAGCGCCGAGGCGCCGAGGGCGATGATGATCACGATGTACAGCACCAGCACCGGGAACGACAGCACGGTGTCGGCCACATACGACAGCACCGAGTCGACCCAGCCATTGAAGTACCCGGCGCACAGGCCCATGGCGATGCCCACGGCGAATGCGGTGAGTGTGGCGAGGATCGACCAGAACAGCACGGTGCGTGTGCCCCAGATCAGGCGCGAGAGGATGTCGCGGCCGATCATGTCGGTGCCGAGCAAAAAGCGGGCGCCATCATCGCCAGCGGTCATCGGCGTGAGCAGCGGGGTGAAGCTTTCCAGCGGATCATGAGGCGCGAGCCATGGTGCACAGAGGGCAATCAGCACCCAGCCGCCGACCAGCAACAGGCCGAGCAGGGCCAGGGGATGCTTGAAGGGTTTGAGCAGGTTCATTGGCTGCCTCCGCCGAGACTGCGCAGGGTGATGCGCGGGTTGAGCCAGGTGTAGGCCAGGTCAGAAAAGATCTTGCTGACACCCACCACCACGCCGCTGATCATCGCGCAGGCTTCGATCAGGTAGACGTCATGGTTCAGCGACGCGGTGTAGAGCAGCGAGCCGAAGCCCTTGTAGGCGAAAAACACCTCCACCACGATCACGTTCGACAGCAACCACGGGATGTACAGCATGATCACCGTGACCGGCGCGATCAGCACATTGCGTAGGGCATGGCGCAACACGATGCGCGTGGTCGACGCACCCTTGAGCCGTGCGGTGCGGATGTACGGCGCCTGCATCACCTCGACCATCGAGGCGCGGGTGATGCGTGCCAGGTAGCCGATGCCGAACAGGCACAGCACCATCAGCGGCAGCAGCAGTTCCACCACGCTGAAACCGTCGTTCATGCTGCTCACGCCCGGCAGCCAGTTGAGCCAGAACACAAAGATCGCCGAGACGAATACCGCGCTGGCGAAGTCCGGAATCGAGGTGGTGACGATCGACAGGAATGACACCCCTCGGTCGACCCACGAGCCCTGGCGGATCCCGGCGAGGATGCCCAGGGTCAGCGCCACCGGCACCATCACCAACAAGGCCAGCCCGGCCAGGGTCAGGGTTTGCCACAGGTTGGGCAGCAACAGCTTGAGCACCGGCTCGCGGAAGTACACCGAGGTGCCCCAATCGCCGCTGACGAAGTCCTTGAGCCACACCAGGTAGCGCCACAAAAAGGGTTGGTTGTAGCCGTGTTCCAGCAGCCACGCCGCGCGCTGGTCGGCGGCGGAGTAAGGCCCGAGGACGTTGATTGCGACGTCCTCGATGTTCAGCTCCAGGGCCAGGAACACGATCAGCGACACCGACAGCAGCGTCGCCAGCAGCATCAGCAGTTTGCGCAATAGAAAATGAGCCATCAGGTGCATGCTCCGACGGGGGATGGGAAGGGTGTTGCGCCCGTGATTCAGGCGCTCAGCCAGACATTGCCCATGGGGTAGAAGTCGGAAGGGTGCACCTGGAAGCCCTGCACCTTTTTGCTCACGGCGGTGAATTTGTCGCCCCAGAACGGCTGTACGATCACGCACGCGTCCTGCAGGATCTGCTCGACGTTTTGCATGGCCACGGCGCGTTGTTTGGGGTCGATGATGCCCATGGCTTTGTCCAGGGCGGCGTCGAACGCCGGGTCGCTGTAGTGGCTTTCATTCCAGGCGCCACCGCCGCGATAGGCCAGTTCCAGGGACATCACGCCGAGTGGGCGATGCGCCCAGTAGGTGAGGCTGAAGGCGGCCTTGTCCCAGATCGGCCAGTACTGCGCGGCGGGCACCACTTTGAGGTTGATGCGGATACCGGCTTCCAGGCAGTTCTGTTGCAGGATCTGCGCGCAGTCCTGCTCATAGCGGCCCTGGGTGTTGCCGACGATCAGATCGATGTCCAGGCCATTGGCATAGCCAGCTTCGGCCAGGATTTTTTTCGCCGCCGCCACGTCGCGTTCGCGCTTGGGCAGCGGGAAATACTCGGGGTGGGACGGCGCCACGTGGTGGTCTTCGCCCAGGGTGCCCATGCCGCGATAGGCGACCTTGAGCATTTGCGCGTTGTCGGCGCAGAGCACCACGGCTTTGCGCACGCGCACATCGGTGAACGGTTGCTGGTCGCAGGCCATACGCATCACCACGGTCTGCGCGGATTTGCAACTGAGTAACTGCGCGCCGGGCAGGCGCTTGGCCAGGTCCAGTTCGGCCACGGTCACGCGGTACAGCACATCGACTTGCCCGGCTTGCAGGGCGGCGAGGTGGGTGGACACGTCGGTGCCCATGTCGATGTAGCGCAGTTCGTCGAGGTTGGCCGGTTTGCCCCAATAGTCGGCGCGTTTGGCGAAGGTCGCCTGCTTGTTCACCGCAAACGACACCAGCTTGAACGGACCGGTGGCCAGCGGGTTCTTGGCCCAGTTATCGCCGGCCCTGAAGCTGCGGTGCACGATGGCGCAGGTGAAGGCGTTGAGCATTTCCGGGATGGCCAGGATCGGCCGTTTGAGGTGCAGGCGGAACTGGTAGTCGCTGACTTTTTCGAAGGCCTTGATGTCCTGGAATGCGGTGCGGTTGACCGACTTGGAGTCGGCGGCGATCCAGCGTTGGATATTGTGCTGCACGTCGTCGACGTTGAACCCGTCGCCGTTGCTCCATTTCACGTCCTGGCGCAGGTTGAAGGTCCAGGTGGTGAGATCGTCGGAGGGGCTCCAGCTTTCGGCCAGGTACGGGTGGGTGATGTTGTCGGCGTCGACCCAGGTCAGGTATTCCAGAGAGTTGCGCAACAGGTTCGAGGCTTCGATCCAGGTGATCAGCATCGGGTCCTGGATCTCCTGGATGGCGCAGGCAAACCGCAGGCTGCCGCCTTGGCGGGCGGGCGTACCGTCGGCGGCCTGGGCATCGTTGCCGAGCAGGGCCGAGCCGATGAAGCTGGATGCGCTGGCTGCTGTGATGCCGAGCAGGGCGGCGGTGCGCAGGAATTGGCGGCGGTTGATCTCGCCGCGTTGCACTTGGTTGCACAGTGCGTCGACGGCGGGGTGCGGCGCGTTGCCGTCCAGGGTCGCTAGAACGTTGGAGTCGGACATGGGGCTGCTCTCATGTTGTTTTTATTAGAGATGCCCGCAGTTTTGTCATCCACGCAAAGATCGACAAACGATAAATTCAGCGGTTAAACCTGCGTTAAATGCATGTTAGTCCGCGCCGTGCGTTCAAGGCGTCGAGATAGACGCGCCGGGTGATACAAAAAAATCATGTTGGCTAGGAAATGTCCCATGCCTCGTGGGATGCTTGGCATCTCGTCAGTCGTCTTCGAGTGCTTGTCATGAAACGCAAAATGCCCGGTCTCAATGCCCTCAAGGCGTTCGAAGTGGCCGGCAGCACCGGCAGTTTTACCCGGGCTGCGGAACTGTTGAACGTGACCCAGAGCGCGGTCAGCCGCCAGGTGCGGCAGTTGGAGGAACAGTTGGGCGAGCACCTGCTGGAGCGGCGCCACCATCACCTCGAACTGACCAGCGCCGGCCGCGTGCTGCTGCGTGCGCTGCACCAATCCTTCGACAAGATCGAGTTGACGGTGCGCAGTATCCAGCAGAAAACCCACTCCAACCGCCTGCACGTCAACGCGCCGCCGACCTTCACCAGCCGTTGGTTGATGCCGCGCTTGGGGCGTCTGCGCGAGGCCCATCCCGAGCTGGAATTGAGCATCACCACGTGCCTGCAGGACAGCCTGGCGCAGACCAGCACCCTCGATTGCGCGATTCGATTTGGCAATGGTGAGTGGGATGGGTTGGACAGTTCGCTGTTGATTCAGGAGCGGCATATCGCAGTGTGTGCGCCGTCGCTTTATGCCCGTGAGTGCAGTGATGGGGTGGACCTCAATCGCATGACGTTGCTGCATGTGTTGGCCAGTGAGGACCAGCGTTACCTCACTTGGAAGCACTGGCTGGACGCGGCGCGTATTCATGGCGTGGACACTCAGGGGGGGTATGAATTCGATTTGTTGGACCTGGCGATACGCGCGGCTACCGACGGGCTGGGCATCACCATTGCCGACTGGCATATGGTGGCGGCGGAGCTGGCATCCGGGCAGTTGACCCAGGTGCTCAATGTGCATGTGGAGGGGCATCAGTCCTATTGGCTGGTGACCCGGCCGGAGCAGACGGACATGCCGCAGTTGCAGGTGTTCAGCCAGTGGTTGCAGGAGGAGATCTGGTTGGCGCAGCGGCAGTTGGAGCCTTCTACGGCGGTTAGCTGATGGGGGTTGGTAGTGATCGAGTACATATCCGTTATTTGGGTAACGGCTGCTTATGGTTCCGCTCTTACAGCGGCTCACTTTTGAAAAGCCCAAAAGTAAGCAAAAGGCTCTTGCCCCAACACTCGGCACCTCGCTTAGGCTCGGTGTGCCCGTAATTCGACAGTGATTTGGGGGGCCGCCGCCACGCGCCATCCATGGCGCGGGGCGGCTAAACCGGCATCCCTGCCGGTTTACCCCCCAAATCCCTGTCGAATTCCGGCCAGCGTGTTTGACGGGGCGCCTAAGATCAAAAGCCAGATCAAGATCAAGATCAAGAGCGGCTCGCTTCGCATCGTGGGTACGCGGCTCCTACATGCGGAGTTTTAACCGGTGCAACGTCACAACTTGATCTTGATCTGTGCGCACAATCCGCCTTCTGCGCGGTTGCTCAAGGTTAGGGAGCCTCCGATGGCCACCGCCAGTTGTTGCGCAATTGCCAGGCCCAGGCCGGTGCCGCCGGTGCCGCGGTTACGTGAGCTTTCCACGCGGTAGAACGGTTGCATGACCTGCACCAGTTCGTCCTCGGCAATCCCGGGGCCGTTGTCCAGGACTTTGATTGACAGTTCACCCTCGGCCGTCGAGCCGACTTCCAATTGTGCGGCGCCGGCGAACTTGAGGGCGTTGTCCACCAGGTTCACCAGTACCCGGCGCAGGGCGTGGGGGCGGGTGTCGAGTACGACCGCACTTTTGCCGCTGAGGGTCACCTGTTTGTGCATGTCCTGGTAGTCGAACACCAGGCTGTCGAGGAAGGCGTCGAGGTTGATGCGGTGGCTGGCTTCGGTGGCGCCGTGGACGCTGCGTGCGTAGGCCACTCCTTCGCGCACCAGGTGTTCCATCTCGCCCAGATCGCTCCAGAGTTTATCGCGTTCGGCGCAATCCTCCATGAATTCGGCGCGCAGTTTCATGCGGGTGATCGGGGTTTGCAGGTCATGGGAAATCGCCGCGAGGATCTGCATGCGTTCCTTGAGGTATTCGGCGATGCGCTGTTGCATGGCGTTGAACGCAACGGCGGCGTGGGCCACTTCGGTGGGGCCTGTTTCGTCCAGCGGCGTGGGGTGGGCGTTAGGGTCGAGGGTCTCCACGGCGCGCGCCAGGCGGGTCAGCGGGCGGATGGCCAGGCGCACGGCGAACCAGGTGCAGCCCAGCAGCAGCGCCAGTTGCAGCACCAGCACCACTGGCAGCCAGTACGCGACGGGCAGCATGGAGGGACGCACGTCAAGGGTGATCGGGTTGCCATCGGCCAGGGTCAGGTGCGCCTGAAAGTGCTTCTGCATCCCGGGGATGTCGCGGAAGGTCAGCGCGTAGTGTTCGCCCAATGCATCGGCAATCGAGGTGGCGGCCATGGGCACGTCGTCGCTGCGCATCGGCTCGCCGGTTTCGCCGGCGTTGAGCAGGTAGCGGTAGTTTTGCCGATCCAGGCGCGGCAGCCAGCTGGCGCGCTCGTTGGCGGGCAGCCGGTCGAGGATCGCCACCGAGGTGGCCACGTCGTTTTCCAGGTTGCCCAGCATGGCGGTGCGCGCGCTGATGTAGCGCTCATAGAACTGCGCACTGAAGGACAAGCCATGGGCGCACACCAGGCTGATCAGGAAGATCAGCGACAACTGTGACGCCAGGGTACGCGGCCAGCCGAACCTTAAGCTCATTGCTCGGCCCCGAGGATTTCCACCGGCAGCGAGAACACGTAGCCCTCGCTGCGCACGGTCTTGATATAGGCCGGTTCGCGGGCGTCGTCCAGCAGGCGTTGGCGCAGGCGGCTCACCAGCAGGTCGATGGAGCGATCGAACAGATCGGCGTCGCGGCCCTGGGTCAGGTTGAGCAACTGGTCGCGGTTGAGCACGCGTTGGGGGTGATCGAGGAACACCCGCAGCAGGCGGTATTCGGCGCCGCTCAGGGCGACCAGGGTGTCGTCTTCGTCGAGCAGGTGGCGGGCGGTGGTGTCCAGGCGCCAGCGGCCGAAGCGGATCAGCCGCCCGGTCTCGCTGACCACCAGGTTCGGCGG
The DNA here is from genome assembly GCF_055380095.1 of Pseudomonas allii. Classification (NCBI taxonomy): domain Bacteria; kingdom Pseudomonadati; phylum Pseudomonadota; class Gammaproteobacteria; order Pseudomonadales; family Pseudomonadaceae; genus Pseudomonas; species Pseudomonas allii. The sequence continues at coordinate 3,028,687 of NZ_AP039450.1, forward strand.
CAGCATCCGCGTGCGGCGCAGCACCGCGTTGATGCGTGCCAACAGTTCACGGGCGGCGAACGGTTTGACCAGGTAATCGTCCGCGCCCATTTCCAGGCCGATGATGCGGTCGGTTTCATCGTTGCGTGCGGTCAGCATCAACACCGGCGTGGCTTTGTGCTTGCCCACCCGTAGCTCGCGGCACAGCTGCAAACCGTCGTCGCCGGGCATCATGATGTCCAGCACGATCAGGTCCACCGGTGTGGTGTCGAGGAAGCTGCGCATCTGACGGCCGTCGGCCACCACGGTGGTGCGCATGCCATTCTTTTTCAGGTAGTTGCCCACCAGTTCGCGGATTTCCCGGTCGTCATCCACGATCAGGATGTGATCGACATGATCCATGCTGCTTTCCTCGTTAAATACTCATTGGGGCGCAGTCTAGCCACTGGCGGCGGCCTTGCCTTGTGCCCTTTGTATTGCAGTGTATCTGGCGATAAGGAGATACATGACGAGGCAAAAATACCGGCGTGAACGCCTACAGGGTGTGTGAAGCCCCCGGCAACAGGGCTTCAAACACTTGCTGTACCTGGGGGTCATCGCTGTGGGCCACATTGAAACGCATGGCGTCACGGTGCGTCGCGTCATAGCCAAACAGCGTGCTGGGCGCCAGCACCATGCCCTGTTTCAAGCCTTCCTGCGCTAGCCGCTCGCCGTTCACCCCTGGCGGCAGGAGCGCCCAGATGAACATCCCGCCTTCGTAGCCCATCGGCAATTCGCAGCCGCAACGCCTGAGCCATTGCTCGACCCTTCCGCCGGCTTCCATCAAGCGCTGCACCATGCGCTTGCGGTGCCTGGCGTAGCTGCCTTCGCTGAGCATGCGGTACAGGAGCTGCTCGAACAGTTCGGAGGTCACACCGCCGCTCATCAGTTTCATGTTGGTCAGGTTCGCCGCCAATTGTGGCGCCGCCACCACGAAGCTGACGCGGGCGTTGGCGCTCAGGCTCTTGGAGAAGCCCGACAGGTAAGTGACCTGGTCCAGGCCAGCGAGGGCTGCCAGGCGCGGCGGCGGGTTGGGGTGCAGGTCGCCGTAGAGGTCGTCCTCGACGATATGGCAAGCGTATTGCTGGGTCAGTTGCAGCAGGCGAAACGCCTGGCCGGGACTGAAGGTATGACCGGTCGGGTTTTGCAGCACGCTGGTGGTCAGGTACAGGCTGGGACGATGTTCGGCCAGCAGTTGTTCGAGGGCCGTGAAGTCAAAGCCGTCGGGACGGCGTTGGATTGTCACCACCTTGACCCCGTGCAGCGCCAGGTTGGCGTGGAAGTTGAAGTAGCACGGCGTGTCCAGCAGTACGGTGTCGCCGGGGCGTGCGAGCAGGCGCATGAGCATGTCCAGGCCTTGCACGGTGTTGGGGGTGGTGATGATCTGTTCCACCGAGACCGACAAACCTTCGCCGTGCAGTTTCTGTTGCAGCGCCTGGCGCAACGGCAGCAGCCCGGCCGGCGTGCCCATCCCGGCGATACGTAGCGAAGGCGCACGCACCACGCTGCGCATGGCCTGGCGAATCGCTTCGCTGTCCAGCCAGGGCTCGGGCAAGTGGCCGCCGCCGGGGCGCAGGTCGCCGTAGACCGTGGCAAGGGGGCGGCGCAAGACGCTCAATAGATCCTGGGGCAGCAACTCGACCCAGGCGGCTAGGGCCGGGCGGACGCTGTCTGCGGCGACGAAATAGCCGCGGCCCTGGCTGGAGGTGAGCAGGTTGCGCCCGCGCAGGCGGTCGAGGGCTTCGTTGAGGGTAAACTTGCTCACGCCCAGGGTCTGGGTCAGTTCGCGCACAGAAGGCAACTTGCTGCCGGGTGCCCATTCACCGTTTTCGATGGCCTGGCTGAACGCCTCGACGATCTGTTGCACTTTGGGGGTGCCCTCTACAAAGGCGATGGCCGATACGAACATGGAGGTTCCTTATCTTTGCCGGTGATTTTACCGGTGAAGTTCGGGCGGATTAGGCCTCACTTTACCTGCCTTGCGCAACGCCGACTGCCTAGACTGCGCGCTCTATTCCTCAGGTCTGTGACCATGACAAGCGTGTTGAGCCTTTCTTCGTTTCTGTACTTCCTGCTGTTTTGCGCCACTATCACCTTCAGCCCCGGGCCCATGACCCTGCTGCTCTTGAGCCTGGGCCTGCGCGACGGCCTGCGCCGCTCGATCCCGGCGCAGATCGGCGCCAGTGTGTCGTACCTGATTTCGATCCTGATCTTTGCCGTGGGCTTCTCGGCGTTGATCAAGGGCAACCTGGCGATCACCCAGGGCATCCAGCTGGTCGGCGTCGCCTACATCCTCTACCTGGCCTACAAACAGTGGACCAGCAGCGGCCTGGCGCTGGACCGTGCCGGTGCAGTGGAGGGCGCGCGCAGCCTGTTCGGCAAGGGTTTGCTGACCGGGTTTTCCAACCCCAAGGCCATCATTATGTTCAGCGCGGTGTTCCCGCAGTTCGCCGGCGTGGAGGGGCACAGTTCGGCGTTGGACATTGGCATTCTCGGGCTGACGTTCCTGTTGCTGCAATTCGCCAGCGGCTGCCTGTATTGCTACTTCGGGCAGCGCATCAAGCATGTATTGGAAAACCCCAGGCGTCGTGTGCTGCTGCAACGCATCACGGCTGTTTTGCTGCTGGGCGTGGCGTTGATGTTGGCGCGGGGCTTTGCCCAATGAGCTTATGAGTGGTAGTGGCGAATTGCCGGTGCCCTGATAGACTCCTGGCATTCACTCAGGATTTCACCCCACCATGTCTGCTGCAGAAGGAAACGGACTTCCGCTCGCTTCACGGCTGTACAAATCCCGCACCCTGGGGCTGACGCTCGGCTTCGTGTCAGTGGTATTCGGGATGTATCCCCTGGACCCCGCCTGGTGGGTGTGGGCCTGGATGGTGATCAACGCGTTCGTCTGGCCGCACCTGGCGTTCCAACTGACCTTGCGCACCACCAACGCATTGCGCAGCGAACGACGCAACCTGCTGTTCGATTCCTTTTGCGGTGGGTTCTGGGTCGGCGCCATGCACTTCAACCCACTGCCCAGCGTGACCACGCTGTCGATGATGACCATGAATAACGTGGCCATCGGCGGTCCGCGTTTCATGCTGGCGGGATGGGTGGCGCAGACGCTGGGTATCGGCACTGCGTTGCTGATCTTCGCGCCCGCATTCATTGCCGTGACCAGCCAGGCGCAGCTCTACGCCTGCCTGCCGATCCTGATGCTGTACCCGTTGGCCCTGGGCTGGATCTGCTATCGCCAGGCGGTGACCCTGGCGCGCCACAAGCGTGAGCTGTTGGCCCTGAGCCGCACCGACAGCCTGTCCGGCCTGCTCAACCACGGCGCGTGGCAGGACCACCTTGAGATCGAGTTCCAACGCTGTCGCCGGGATTCCATGGGCGCCGCCATCGCGCTGATCGACATCGACCATTTCAAGACCATCAATGACACCTACGGCCATGTCACCGGCGATATCGTCCTGCGCCAGCTCAGCAAAGTGCTGCGCCAGAACCTGCGCGCCACCGACCTGGCCGGGCGTTACGGTGGCGACGAGTTCTGCGTGATCCTGCCGGGCATGGCGCTCAACCGCGCCACCGAAGTGATGGACGCCTTGCGCGATCGCTTCAACGCCTTGGCCTACGCACAGGACCCGACCCTGCGCGCCAGCCTGAGCATCGGCCTGGCGCCTTACCAACCGACCCACGCGGATTCGACCCGTTGGCTCAATGACGCCGACCAGGCCTTGTACGACGCCAAAAGCAGCGGGCGTAACCGTGTCAGTGCCGTGCAGGGGGGTTGGTTGCGATCGGTCTAGTGGGGTAGGGTGTGGCGGCACCTTCCAACAAAAAACAAGGATCGGTTCATGCTCTTCACCTTCTCCCGTACCCTCCTGGCCGCCACCCTGGCCATGTCCTTCGCCGTGCCGGCCTACAGCGCCGAGCCCCATAAACAGATCCAGGCCCAATCCGAACACTACAAGGCTGACGCCCTGAAACTGCTGGAGCGCCTGGTCAATATCGACTCGGGTTCAGGTTATGAACCGGGCCTGACCCAAGTGCGCGATATCGCCGTGGATGAGCTGAAGCAGTTGGGCTTTTCCATCCAACTGGTGCCGGACAAGGCCGCCAACAACAGCCACGTGGTCGCCACCCTCAAGGGCACTGGCAAAGCCAAAATCCTGCTGATGGCCCACATGGACACCGTGTTCAAGGAAGGCTCGGCCGCCGAGCGCCCGTTCCACATCAAGGACGGCCGCGCCTATGGGCCCGGCGTGATGGATGACAAAGGCGGCATCGTCGCCGGCATCTACGCGCTCAAAGTCCTCAAGGACCAGGGCTTCAAGGACTACGCGCAAATCACCTTCCTGCTCGATGCCAGCGAAGAAACCGGCTCCGACGCAGCCTCCGAGCTGATCCGCCAAACCGCCAAGGCCCACGACGTCACCCTCAACCTCGAACCTGGGCGCCCGGCCGACGGCCTGGTGGTGTGGCGCAAAGGCAGCGCCACTGCGGTGGTCGAAGTCAAAGGCAAAGCGGCCCACGCCGGCGTCGCCCCGGAACTCGGGCGCAACGCCGCGATGGAAGCGGCGCACCAGATCCTGCAACTGGGCAAGCTGGGGGATGCTGAGAAGAAAACCACCATCAACTTCACCGTGATCAAGGCCGGCGACCGCACCAACGTCATTCCCGACCAGGCCATTGCCAAGGCGGATGTGCGCGCGGCACTGCCGGAAGAGTTTGATCGCATCGAGAAGGATCTGGCGCGGGTGTCGGCGAACAAACTGATCCCGGAGACCGAAGTGAAGACCACCTTGCAGCGTGGGCTGCCACCGATGCCGCAGACGCCGGAGTCGGACAAGTTGGTGGCGATTGCCCAGGGGATTTATGGGGAATTGGGCAAGACGTTGACGATCGAAGGCAGTGGCGGCGCGGCGGATGCCAGCTTGTCAGCCGGGGTAGGGACGCCGACGTTGGATGGGTTTGGGATTGTTGGCGGGAATATTCATACGCTCGAAGAGTATGCGGAGGTGGAGAGTGTGGTGCCGCGGGTGTATCTGTTGAGTCGGATGATTATGGAGCTGAGCAAGCGCTGACTGACGCTCTTCTGTAGTGAGCAGGCTTGCCCTGCGTTGGGCTGCGCAGCAGCCTCAAAACAGACAATGCTGGTTTACCTGAAAATACTCATCGCCTGGATTGGGGCCGCTGTGCGGCCCAGCGCAGGGCAAGCCTGCTCGCCTCAGGGTGCTTTTCAATCAGGATTTTCTTGTTTCACCAAGTACTCATTAAATTTTACAATAATGTGATTCAACCATGATCGTCCTGAAGCCCATTGACTGGGATAGTAGTAATAACAGTGCTGCTCGTGTAGTAAGTTATTTTGAAGGGTGGACTCGTCTGTGTAGTTGCTTATTAGTTCTAGGATGTCATTTTTTACCGTTATTATTGTGCTTCTTGATGAGTCAAGTAAAAAAGAGTCAATGACTTCGTCAGCTGATGAGTGTTCTAGTATCCAGTCTTGATTGAAGTAAGCGCCGAAAAATTGCTGCAACGCTGTCAGTGTAGTATTCATTTTTCTGGGTATCCTGTCAGTAATAGATAGCCATCCGGCATATTAGCTCTTCTCTTCAGAACTAGAATGAAATTGTAAACGGGTACGGGCGTTTCAGTGCCTCTAATAATACTCACGCCTACAGGCCGGTTAGAGCTGTCTTTGATTAGATGTTTGTTATTTTCTCCTTCTAAAAATTCTAAAATTTCGCTCCGATGTTTTTTTAAGCTCCTGGATACTAGGGCTTCTGCTTCATCTAGGTTTTTGAACGTTGATGCTGCAGGTATATGCGGTTCCAGATTTAGCCTTGTAATCAGTTGTGCTTTCGTCTGCGCAACATGCTTTTGAATCAAGTGCCCGCCGGCATTTTCATGTGCATCTAGTACGCCGCCAGGGCAATTTACAACTTTACAACTCAGTCCTAGCGGATCTACCCACCCGGTAGGGTTCGGCACGTACTGGAACGTGTTAATCCCACCCGCCAGCTTCACCGGATCCGGCGTCAGGTACCGACCAACATCCGGATTGTAGTAGCGATGGCGGTTGTAGTGCAGCCCGCTTTCCTGATCGAAATACTGACCCTGGAAGCGCAGCGGATTGTCGACTTTTCCGATGTCGAGTCGGCTGATTTCGCCGTAGGCACGGTAATGCGTCGACCAGACGATTTCTCCATCCGGGGCGGTGAGTTCCTGCGGCGTGCCGAGGTGGTCGAGTTGGTAGTGGTAGGCCTTGGCTCCCTTGGGGCCGAAGCCTTCCAGCAGCGCCAGCGGGCGGAAGCTGTCCGGTTCGTAGAGGTAGCTGCGGTGCCGATCCGCGTGGTGTTCGGCGATGAGCTTGTCGCCTTGCCAGAAGAACTCGGTGGTCACACCGTCGACGGTTTTGCTGATACGCCGCCCAAACGGGTCGTAGCGGTAGCTGGCGGTCTGGCCGTTGGGCGTCTTAACGCCGATCAGACGATGCTGACAGTCGTAGCGGTATTCGGTAACGAGGGCGTGGCCCTTGCCACGCCGTTCACGGATAAGGTTGCCGAAGGCGTCATAGTCGTAATGGCGGTCGCCCTGGATCATCAGGCGGTTGCCAGCGACGATGTCGGGGCCGGGGCGGTTTTGCATGAGCAGGTTGCCAGCCGGGTCGTGGCCGAAGCGTTCTTGTGCGTCTTGGGAGTGGTCGGCGCGGGTGAGGCGGTTGAGTGGGTCGTAGTGGTAGCGGTGTTCGCCCTTGCGGGTGTCGAGCAGGCGGGTGAGGTTGCCGGTGTTGTCGTAGTCGTAATGACGGCGGTATAGCGGGCCTTCGGCATCGTTGATGCTCTGGTTGAACAGGCGGCCCTGGTGGTCGTGCTGGTAGTGGCTGAGCAGGTTTCCTTGGGCGCGTTGCTGTTCGCGGCCAGCCTTGAACAGGTGTGAGGTAAGAACAGCGCCGTTCAGGTCGACGGTGGCGAGTTGGCCGCCTTTGTCGTGAGTGAAGGTGAGGCGGTTGTTGTCCGGCAGGCGCAGGTTTTGCAGGTGACCACAGGCGTCGTAGCCGTAGCGCAGGGTGCCCCAGCCTTGGTGTTCGGCGGTGAGGCGGTTTTGGCTGTCGTACTCGTAGGCCAGGGCCCAGTGGCCGTCTTCGACGCTGAGGAGGTTGCCCTGGCGGTCGTAGGTGTAATCGACGGTATTGCCATCGGGCAGGGTTTTTCTGACGAGGCGTCCGGCATGGTCGCGCTCGTAGCGGGTAACCAGCTGACTGCCGTCATCGCCGTGTTCGGTCTTTTCCTGAAGGTTGCCGTTGAGGTCGTATACGTACGCCGTGCGCTGGCCGTCAAAGCCGATTTCCTGCTGGATCAGGCCGTTGTTGTGGTACTGGAGCCGGTAGGTCTCGCCCACCTCGTTTTCGATCTCGGTCAGCAGTAACCGCGCGTTGTCGTAGCGGTACTTGACTTGGCTGCCATCGGCATTGATGCGGCGGCTGATCAGGTGCAGGCCGTCGGCGTATTCGTAGCGGGTGACGTTCCCCAACTCATCGCGTTCAGCGGTGATTTTTTCGTAAGGGTTGTAGGTATATTTACGCGTGTCGCCGCTCGGCAAGACGACTTGGACTAATCGCCCAACGTCGTTCCACTCAAATTGTGTGAGCGCTCCGTGCTCATCTTCTTGGGATATCTTTCGTCCAAGGTCGTTATAGCGATAACGCTTGATCCCGCCATTCGGCAACTGCTCTTCAAGCAACTGCCCACGTTCATTCCACACCAGCCGCTGACAGCTGTGATCCGGGTGCCAAACCCCAACCAGTTGCCCATATTTGTTGTAGCTGTAGTCAGTAGCGTTGCCATCAGGATCGGTCTTGCGCGTTACATCGCCCTGATCATTGCGCTCATACTTCCAGACGGCTTCACCACGCCGCACCACCCGTACGAACCCGTTGTCATGCTCGTAGGTCGTCGGCTCATCATCTCCCGGAAACACCGCCACCAAACGCCCAGCTTCGTCGTACTGATACGCGGTGATCGCCCCGAGCGGGTCCTGCTCAACCGTCAGCCGGCCTTTTTCATCGTAGGATTTGAAATGCTCGGCACCGTCCGGGTCCACCCGCTGCACCAGCCGCGCTCGCTGGTCATGTACGTAGACTTCCTGGCTACCATCGGCGTTAAACACCGTGACCTGGCCGTTGTCATCCCAGGCATAGCGCGTGTCCATCTGCGAGAAACTGGCCCAATGCCGCACACATCGCGCCGCCTTGCCAGCCCGTTCCCACTCCCAGAAGAAACTCGCACCACCGGCCAAACCGCGCTCAAGAATGACGTGCTGTTCGTCGTACCGATAAACCTCGCTTTCACCGACGGCATTGGTCGCCGAAACCAGTCGTCCCAGCTCGTCATAGGCGTAGGAAACAACCGTCTGCTCCGTCACCCAAACAAACGGCCCGTCATCCACAACGCGATGAATCTGGTAATCCACCGCCACAATCCGACCCGACGCATACCGCAAGAACAGCGAGCGCCCGACGCCGTTATCCACCCGCTCAACACGCCCCAGAAAGTCCCGGGTAATGCGCAGCCGGTTGTCATACGCGTCGCTGATCGCTGTCAGCACACCGTCGCGGAAGTGGTAGAAACGCGATGCCTGCGCCAGCACCAGTTCATCGGGCAGAGCACCCAAATAGATCGCCGCTTCGGCCAGGCTATTGGTGATCGCAGGTCGAGAGGCCGTAGGCAAGGGCAGGGTGGTGGAGCGGTTTTCATGATCGGTCCACACCACCGAATCACCCTCAACCACCAGCCGATGCGCCAGCGAGTGGCTCCAGCCAAACCCCAACCCACCATCCAGTTCCACCGCACTGGTGCGGTATAACCGGGTCCACTCAAACGGCAGAATCCCGTCGAGTGTCCCATCGGTGAGGGTCAGCAGTTCCTCGCCGGTAACCATCGACACCGGGCACCCGTTGGTGGCGGTTTTGTCCGAAGAGGCGGCAGCATCCCCATTCGGGTTTCGAGCAGAAACCGGCACATCATCCACATGCTGTTGCTGAACCAGCACAGTTCGCTGGGACTTGCTGCGCACCGCAGGCACCGCGTTGGCAACCACCTGATCCCCAGCCTTCAACGGCGCATCTGGAATCACCCTGATCGGCGTAGCGGAGCTACCCAGCAACACCGGCCTGGCCGCCTCGACATGCGCGTCCAACCGAGGCCCGACCAACTGGTCCGCCAGCATTTGCAACCATCTACGCACGCGTCCGGACTTGATGTGCCCCAGCACCTGCATACCCAAACGAAGCTGAACCCCCATGCCCCGCGTGGCCCAGATCAGAAACAGATTGATCAGCACCTCGCCGGTGACTTCCCCCATCACCTCGCTCATCGCTTGCGGCGGCAACATCCGTATCCAACTGCAGATCGCCGACAGGTAGATAAACATCAACGGCTCATCGCTGAGCACGAGCAGGCCCTGGGCGATGGCGTCCTTGCCCAGTTTCAGCAGCTCATCCAGTTCGGTTTGTGAGACGTATTGCAGCAACTTCTGGCTGTTGCTCTGGAGGTCCGCCAGCAGCTCGGGCAGTTGTGTGAAATTGTCCCAAAGGCTGTAGAGCGCCTTACCCATTCCATGAAGAAAGGCCTTCTCCAGCAGCCTGCGCTGATCAAGCGGGCTGGCGTCTGTGTAGTCTTTCCACTGGGCTTCGAAGGTGTTTTTCCACGCCTCGCGCAGGCGAGCGTCCAATGCATCAATCACCGATTGATAAGACGCATACAGTGCCTTGACGTGGTCCTTGGAAACGTTGGGATAGAAGTTGACCCGGTATTGCTGGTTGCGCTCACACTCGTCGATTTCGAGAATGCCGTTCGGGCCGATGGTCTTGCGGATCGGCTCGCCCAGTGGGCCGCCGTTGGGGTCGACACGCTGCAACATCACCGGCGTGTTGCCGATGGGTACGAACTGCGTGCTTTGGAACAGGTGCACCAGGGTCAACTTGCCGTTGGCCTGGCAAGTCGCAACGGTGGTGCTTGGGTATAGAGAACGATTGATCGGCGCGACCAGCGCCACTTCATCCCCGACCTTGAAGACTTGCTCGACATTCAGCGCCGACAAGCTCCAAAAGCTTGAAGCCCACGCGTCAAAGGTATTCAGGCATTCCCGGAAATCGCGAAAGACGCTTTCGACATCGACCGTCTTCACATCCATTGGGGTCAGGGCCAGCCTGCCAATGGCCGGGTTCAAGAAACAGCTCCAACAACCAGAAAGTCCATTTGCAATCCCTCGCACTGTGTAGTCAGGCGAGGGACTTTGCGGACCTTTTCAGGGGAGGGGAGTAGAGCTTATCCGGCGGTTACGTGGGACGTTTCGACAACTCTCGTCTTCTCCCGCCTCAGCACCAGGCTGCACAGTGCCGGCAAGAACAATAGCGTCAACACCGTGCCCACCAGCACCCCGCCGATCAGCACGTAGGCCAGGGACGACCAGAACACCGACAACGTCAGTGGAATAAACGCCAGCGCTGCCGCCAGCGCGGTCAGGATCACCGGCCGTGCACGCCGCACGGTGGCCTCGACGATCGCCTCGCGAATCGGCATGCCGTGGTCCTGGTTCTGGCGGATCTGGTCGGTGAAGATCAGCGTGTTGCGCATCAGGATCCCGCCAATCCCGATCAAGCCCAGGATTGCATTGAACCCGAACGGCTGGTTGAACAGCAGCAAGGTCGGCACCGCCCCGATCAAGCCCAGCGGCGCCGTGGCGAAGACCATGAACATCACGCCGAACGAGCGCACCTGGAACATGATCACTGTGAGGGTCAGCAGGATCATGATCGGGAACAGCGCTGCCAGGGCGACGTTGGCCTTGGCGCTTTCTTCCACCGGGCCGCCGATGTCGATCTGGTACCCGGCCGGCAGCTTGGCGATCAGCGGTTGCAGGTCTTTGTACACGGCCATTTCCACGTCGGGCGGTTGCACGCCGTCGATGATGTCGGCGCGTACTTCGACGGTGGTTGCGCGGTTGCGGCGCTTGAGGATCGGTTCTTCCATCACCGCCTGGAAATGCCCGACCTGGGCCAGCGGTACGGAGGTGCCGGCGCTGTTGGTGAGGGTCATGTTGTTGAGGTTGCCAAGGTCTTCGCGCTGGCTGCCCTGGGCGCGGGCGACCACGGACACAGTGCGGTTGCCTTCGCGCACCTCGGTGATGGGGTTGCCACTGAGCAACGCGTTGAGCTGGGATTTGACCTCGTTGGGGGTGAAGCCCAGCAGACGCAGGCGGTCTTGATCCAGCACCAGACGATACCCGCTGGTGCGCTCGCCCCAATCGAGGAAGGCATCCTTGGTCAGCTTGTTGGCGGCGACGACTTTGCGCACGTCTTCGGAGATGCCACGCAGCACATCCAGATTCGGGCCGGAGACACGGAACACCACCGGGAACGGCACAGGCGGGCCGAACAGCAGTTGCGTGACGCGCACCCGTGCGGCCGGGAACTCACCGGCCGCAATCCGCTCGCGCATGCGCAGTTTCAATGCATCGCGGGCATGGGAGTCCGGGGTCTGCACGATCAGTTTGGCAAACGCCGGGTCCGGCAGTTCAGGGTTCAGCGACAGGAAAAAGCGTGGCGCACCGCCGCCTACATAAGTGTCGACCATCGTGGTTTGCGGCTCTTGCAGCAGGGCTTTTTCCAGCTGTGCGGCCACCGCTTCGGTGCTTTTAAAGGCACTGCCTGGTGGCATGTACACCTCAAGAATCAGCTCGGAACGGTCGGAGTTGGGAAAGAACTGCTTCTTCACCACGCCCATGCCCAGTACGCACAGTACAAACGCGGCCACCACCAGCCCGGTCACCAGCCAACGCCCGCGCACGCAGGCTTCCACCAGCGTGCGCAATTTCTGGTAGTAGCGCCCGGCGTAGATCGCGTCATGGCCGCCGGGCACCGGCTTGATCTGCGGCAGCAGCTTCACGCCCAGGTATGGCGTGAACACCACCGCTACCAGCCACGATGAAATCAGTGCAAAGCCGACGATCCAGAAGATATTGCCGGCATATTCCCCGGCACCGGAGCGCGCAAAACCCACCGGCAGAAAGCCGATGATCGTCACCAGCGTGCCGGTGAGCATCGGCGCCGCCGTGGAGCTCCAGGCAAAGGTGGCGGCGTGGATGCGGTCGAAACCTTCCTCCAGTTTCACCACCATCATCTCGATGGCGATGATCGCGTCATCCACCAGCAGCCCCAGGGATATGATCAGCGCGCCCAGGGTGATGCGGTCGAATTCACGCCCGGTGAGCAGCATGATCACAAACACCACCGACAGGGTCAGTGGCACCGCAGCGGCCACCACCAGCCCCACGCGAAAGCCCAGCGCCAGCAGACTGATGATCATCACCACCGCCAGGGCGACGAAGAATTTCAGCATGAATTCATTCACCGCCAGGCTGATGTTTTTCGCCTGGTCGGAGACCTTGGCGAAGTTCACCCCCAGCGGCAGGTCGGCCTGGATCCTGGCTTCCTGGGCCTTGAGGCTCTTGTCCAGCTCCAGGCCGTTCCAGTGTTTCTCCATGATTACGCCGAGCATCAGCGCCGGGTCGCCCTGGTGGCGGATGCGGTAACTGGGCGGGTCTTCATAACCTCGGCTGACGGTGGCCACATCGGCGATGCGCAGCACGCGGCCGTTGACTTCCAGCGGCACGTTTTCGATCAGTGACAGGCTGTCGAACGCGCCGTCGATACGGATGTAGGCGCGGGCGCCAGCGGTCTCGACAAAGCCCGACGGCGCCACGGCGTTTTGCGCAGCCAACGCCGAAAAAATCTGCTCCGGCTTGATGCCCAGGGTCGCCAGGCGCTCATAGGAAAACTCCACGAACACGCGTTGCGCCTGCTCGCCAAGGATATTGACCTTCTTCACCCCTGGCAGGTTGAGGAAACCCTGGCGCAATTCTTCGGCCATCTGCACCTGTTGCCGATGGGGCAGGTGCTCGGCCTCCAGGGCGTACAACGCGAAGTACACATCGGAATATTCATCGTTGAAGAACGGCCCGATCACACCCTTGGGCAGCTTGGCGGCTTCATCGCTGAGTTTTTTACGGGTCTGGTAGAACAGGTCCTGGATTTCGCCGGGCCGTGTCGATTCCTTGTAGGTCATGCGCATCGACACGAAACCCGGCTGGGCGATGGTCTCGACGCGGTCGTAGTAGTCCAGTTCCTGCAGGCGTTTTTCCAGGCGGTCGGCCACTTGCTCCTGCATTTCCTGGGCGGTGGCGCCGGGCCAGGCGGCGGTGATGGTCATCACCTTGACGGTGAAGGAGGGGTCTTCGGCGCGCCCCAGTTTGCCGAACGAAAACACTCCGGCGGCGAGGATTGCAATGATCAGGAACAATGTGACCGCACGGTGCTTGACCGCCAGTTCAGAGAGGTTGATACCGCGCATGCTCAGTTGTCCTGTTTGCGGTTGAGGGCCAATGCCTGGGCGGGCAGCAGGCGTACGGGGTCACCGTCGTGCAGCAGGTGCGCGCCGAGGGCGACGACGATTTGGCCGGGCGTTACGCCGCTGTCGAGCAGCGCGTCTTCCTGGCCAAGACTGGCGACGTTCACCGGGGCGAAACTGATCTTGTCGTCGGCGCCGATAACCCACACGCCGGTGCCTTGCCCGGCGTCCTGCAAGGCGCCGATGGGCACGCGGGTTTGCGCGGCCTGGCCGTTGCCTTGCAGGCGCACGGTGATGGTCGAGCCAAGGGCGAAACGCTCGATGGTGCCATGCAACACGTAGCGAGCGCGGTAGGTGCGGGTGGTCGGGTCGGCGCTGGCGGACAGTTCGCGCAGGGTGGCGGTCACTGCCTGGTCCGGGGCGCCGAAGGGGAAGGCCAGGGCTTTCTGCGAAGCTTGGTCGCGCTGGTTTTCCGGCAGGTTGACGATGGCTTCACGGGCACCGTCGTGGGCCAGGCGCGCGACGATCTGTCCTTCGGCGACCACTTGGCCGCGGTCCACCCGCACGTCGGTGATGATGCCGTCGCCATCGGCCTTGAGCACCGAGTAGGTGCGGCGGTTTTCGATCTGGCTGGCGTCGGATTGCGCCGCGGCCAGTTCGGCTTCGGCCACGCGCAGGTTGGTCGCCGATTGATCGAAGATCTGCCGCGACACGGCGCCGGTGCTGGCCAGGCGCTGGTAGCGGTTTTCGTCGTCACGGCGTTGGCGCAGTTGGGCCTGGGCAGCGTTGACGCGATTCTTCGCCGAGCGCAGGGCCAGTTCGAAGTCGCCGATGTCCAGCACCAGCAGGGTATCGCCACGGGACACATGCTGGCCGGGGTCGACCTTGCGTTCGATGACCTTGCCGCCGACGCGGAAGCCCAGGTCGCTTTCGGTACGTGCCGCGACCACGCCGGTATAGGCGCTTTGCTGGGTGCCGGCCGCTTCGACTTTGGCAGCCAGGACCGGGCGAGGTTGAGGAAGTTCGGCGGCGGTGTCGGCCTTGCTGTTGCAGCCATTGAGGACGATCAACAGGGCCAGGGGCGTGAGAAGACGCAGGGGGAGAGGGTGCATGGCGGGCTCCGGGGTAACCATTGGGCAAAAAATTATGGACATAATTTTTTACGCATATTATGGTCGAAATATAAATTAATCCAGCCCCCCGGATGTTCTCCATGACAAACGCCCCGGTCCCATCGCGACGCTTGCTGTTTCTACTGGTGGCCCTGACGGCACTGGGTGAGGTCTCGACCCAATTGATCATTCCCGGCCTTGGCGCCATCGAGCAGGCATTGGCTGCGCCAGTCGGTTCGGCACTGATGGCGCTCTCGGCATTTGTCGCCGCTTTCGGCCTTGGGCAACTGTTGTTCGGCCCGTTGTCGGACCGTATCGGCCGGCGCCCGGTGCTGATCGGCGGCCTGGCGCTGTACGTGCTGGCGACCTTGTCGATGCTGCTGGTGCACGACATCCACCCGTTCATTGCCGCCCGCGTGCTGCAAGGCCTGGGCGCCTGTGCTGCGCTGGTGCTGGCGCGCACGGTGGTGCGGGATGTGTGGAAGGCCGAAGCCGGGCCGGCCCTGGCGTTGACCATGATCGGCATGCTCTACGCCATCGTGGTGGCGCCGATGGTCGGTGGCCTGCTGATCAAACTGTTCGGCTGGCACGCGCCGATCCTGCTGGCGCTGGCGATTGGCAGCGTGGTGCTGTTGCTGGCGTTGCTGTTCTTTCGCGAGAGCAACCATTCCTTCGATCCCAAGGCCGCTCACTGGCGCACCCTCGGCGGGCAATACCTGGACTTGCTCAAGGGCCGCCAGTACCGAGCGTTCGCCGTGGCGCTGGCGTGTACCTATGGCGCCATGTTTGCGGTGATCGCCGGTTCGTCGGCGGTGTTCATCAACCTGCTGGGCTTCAGCAGCCTGGAATACGGCATCAATTTCGGCCTGATCGTGTCGATGCTGATCCTGGGGTCCACCTATACCCGCCGCAACATCATGCGCCTGGGTCCGCAGCGGATTGTGGCGATGGGCGTGACGATGGTCGCCGTCGGCGGGGTGTCGGCGGTGGTGATTTACGAACTGTTCGGCCTGTCGGTGCTCGGCCTGGACATCCCGATTGCCCTGGTCACCCTGGGCGGTGGCCTGGTGTTGCCGGGCGCGGTTACCGGCGGGGTCATGCCCAACGCACATCGTGCAGGCCTGGCGGCAGGGCTGATGGGGTTCGCGCAGATGTTCGGCGCCACCTGCAGCGGCATCCTGCTCAGCCAGCTGCGTGACGGCAGTGCCGCGCCAATGATCATCATCCAGGCCAGCTTTGCGCTGACGGCCTTCGTGGCGTTTCACCTGCTGCGCCAACGTCAGGTCAAGGGATTGTCCTATACGTAGGACGATCAGGGCTGCTTTTGCCGGCTAGTGCGCAGCAGCCAGCGGCCTTATGGTGTAGGCACTTTGGAGGTACACCATGAAAAAGCTTATTGGCATCTACACCAGCCCCCGCGCCCATTGGGTCGGCGACGGCTTTCCGGTGCGCACGCTGTTTTCCTACGACGCCATGGGCAAGCACATCAGCCCATTCCTGTTGCTGGACCACGCCGGCCCGGCGAATTTCACCCCGACCGAGCAACGTCGCGGCGTCGGCCAGCACCCTCATCGCGGTTTTGAAACCGTGACCATCGTCTACGACGGCGAAGTCGAGCACCGCGACTCCACCGGCGCCGGCGGCACCATCGGCCCCGGCGACGTGCAATGGATGACCGCCGCCAAAGGCATCCTCCACGAAGAGTTCCACTCCGCCGCCTTCGCCCGCCAAGGCGGTGCGTTGGAGATGGTGCAACTGTGGGTCAACCTGCCGGCCAAGGACAAAATGGCCGATGCCGGCTACCAGACCCTTGTGGACGGCGATATCCCGGTATTGCCCCTGGCCAACGACGCCGGGCAACTGCGCCTGATTGCCGGTGAGTTCGCCGGCACCCGAGGCCCGGCCCGGACCTTTACGCCGATTGACGTGTGGGACCTGCGCCTCAACCCCGGCAAGCCGGTCACCCTGGACCTGCACGAAGGGCGCAACACCGCGCTGGTGATCCTGCGCGGCACGGTGCTGGTCAATGGCGAGGAGGTCGCGCGCCAGGGGCAATTGGCGTTGTTCGAGCGCGATGGCAGCCAGCTCACGCTGGAGTCCAATGACGACGCCAAGGTGCTGCTGCTCAGCGGTGAGCCGATTGACGAGCCGATCGTCGGGCACGGGCCGTTTGTGATGAATACCGAGCAGGAGATTCACCAGGCGTTCGTGGACTTTCAGTCGGGTCGTTTCGGGCAGATGTAAGCACACCCGCTATACCCTGGCGCGGCATTTCATGCGATCTTCACGGCATTCGCCCTGGAGTCGCCTGGATGCCCTCATTTATCGCTGATCACCCGATGCTGTGCGCCCTGGCGCTGATCTTGATCGACATCGCCGTGTGGCGCCTGATTTCCGCCAACCTCGCCAACTGGAAGCTGGCGGCGCGGTTGGTGATCTTTGCGGTGTTCAGCGCCGTGCTGTTCAACGACGGCATGAACCCCATGCAACTGGCGCCCTATGCGGACAACACCGCCTTGCACCTGGCCGCCACGGCATTGCAGATCGGTTGGTGGCTGTTTGCGGCGCGCACGCTGACGGTGTTGCTCGGCACGCTCATGATGCAGCGGGTCGGGCATACCGGCCGCCTGTTGCAGGACCTGATGGGGGCGGTGATCTTCCTGATCGCGATCATTGCCGCCATGGCCTACGTGCTCGACCTGCCGGTCAAGGGCGTACTCGCCACCTCTGGCGCTGTAGCAATCATTGTCGGCCTGGCGCTGCAAAGCACCTTGAGCGATGTGTTCTCCGGGATCGTCCTCAACACCACTAAGCCTTATCAAATCGATGACTGGATCTCCATCGACGGCACCGAAGGCCGGGTGACGGACATCGACTGGCGCGCCACGCGCCTGCAAACCTCCCAGGGCAGCCTGGCGGTGATTCCCAACTCCCTGGCGGCCAAGGCCAAGATCATCAACTTTTCGCGTCCGGCGGACATGTTCGGCCTGGCGGTCAGCCTGCAGGTCAGCCCGCATGCGCGCCCACAAACGGTGATCGAAGCGCTGGAGCGGGCGATGCAAGGGTGTCGGCCGCTGCTGGGCAAGCCGGCGCCGAGTGTGGCGTTCAAGACGTCGGCCAGCGGTGGCGTCGAATATGAAATCAGCGGATTCGTGCCGGCCATGGCCCTCAAGCGCGAAGTGCGCAACCAGCTGTACGATCTGGCCTTCCGGCATTTGCAGGCGGCGGGCGTCGGCTTGCTGTCGGCCACTGAAAACAGCGCACCACCGGCGATGTCTGCGGCGCGCGCGTTACTGGAGCGTTCGTCGATTTTTTCCACCCTGCGCCAGGAAGAGAAAGACACCTTCAGCCAGAACATGACCCTGCACACCTACCGCGCCGGCGAGATGATCCTGCCGGCCGGGGAGGTCAGCGATCATTTGTTCATCGTTGAGTCGGGTGTGGTCTCGGTGATGCTGACCAAGGGCGGGCACAAATTCGAAGCCGGGCGCATGGGGCCGGGCGAGGTGATCGGCGAGGCCGGGATCCTGTCGGATGAGGCGACGCTGGCGGATTTCTCGGCCAAGACGTTCTGCACCCTGTACCGCATCGAGAAGGAATACCTGAAGCCGTGCCTGGATGCGCGCCACGACATCGGCGAGGCGATGAAGGCGCTCTTGGACTTCCGCGTGCACGCCGCGCAGGCCTTGACCCAGGAGGCACCGGTGGTGCCGGTGAAGAAGGGCTTCCTGCAGTGGCTGCGCCAGCGCAGCCTGTGAGGGTAAAAACCGACTAACTTGCGTTTTTCGCACATTACTCCCCGCAATAAATCGTTTGTCCAACGGCTGGCCGATGACAAAACTGCATGTCACTCGGATAACAACAACGTTGGGCAAACCACATGCAACTCGAGCGCAATTTTTACAACGGTCATTTTGTCGAACCTGCCAGCGATGCATTGATCGCCGTCTACAACCCGGCCACCGAAACCCTGGTCGGCCATGTCAGCGCCGCCACGGCCGATGAGGCGATTGCTGCTGTCGACGCTGCCGCCATTGCCCAGAAAACCTGGGGCAAACTCACCAGTATCGAACGCGCTGAATACCTGCGTGCATTCGCCGATGCCCTGGATGCCTGCGCCGACGCTATCGGCACGGCCCTGGCCAGCGAGTCCGGCAAGAGCCTCAGCGATGCCAGCAATGAAGCACGTTACGCTGCGCAGATCACCCGTTACCACGCCGAATGGGCGCGGCGCATCGAAGGCGAGATCATCCCCAGCGATACCCCGGACGAAAACCTGTTCCTGCAACGCGAGCCGATTGGCGTCGTGGCCTGCCTGATCCCGTTCAACTACCCGGTCTACACCCTGTTGCGCAAGATCGCCCCGGCGCTGATCGCGGGCAACACCGTGGTGGTGCGGCCGAGCAACAACACACCGCTGTCAGCGTTCGAAATCGCCAAGGCGGTGGTCAAGGCCGGGATTCCGGCCGGTGTCATCAACATCCTGACCATGGACCACGCCACGGCCGCCAGCGTCTGCACCCACAAAGCCGTCGGCCTGATTACGCTTACCGGTAGCGTGAACGCCGGGCGCATCGTGCTGGATTACTGCAAAGCCAATATCGCCAAGCCGTCCCTGGAATTGGGCGGCAAGACACCGGCGATCATCGAAGCCGATGCCGACCTGGAACAGGCGGCCAGCGCCATCGTCGCGTCCAAGACTACCCATTGCGGCCAACTGTGTACGGCGGTGGAACGTGTCTACGTGCACGAGGCTGTCTACGACCCGTTCCTGGCCCTGCTGAAAACAAAGATCAGTGCGGTGAAGTTCGGTGATCGCTCAATCGACGCCAGCCTGATGGGCCCACTGGTCAACGCCAGTTCGCAACAGAATATCCACGCCATGGTCGAGCGCGCCGTCGCCGCCGGTGCTGTACTGGAAGTGGGCGGCGTGCTGCCAGCAGGTCCCGGCCATTTCTACCCGCCGACCCTGCTCAGCGGTTGCCGCCAGGACATGGAAATCATCAGGGAAGAAATCTTCGGCCCGGTGTTGCCGGTGCTCAAGTACCGCGACATCGATGAAGCCCTGGCCCTGGCCAACGACCACCAATTCGGCCTGTCGTCGGTGCTCTACACCGAGAACTACCGCACGGCGATGAAAGTGGCGAATGCCATCGAAGCCGGCGAGTTGTACGTCAATCGCACCCCGGCGGACCCGTACCAGGGTTTCCACGCCGGCTGGAAACGCTCAGGGCTGGGCGGCGATGACGGTAAGCACGGGATGCTTGAGTTCACCCAGACCCGCCTGGTGGTCATGAAGTACTGATCCACGAATACCCGCCGTACCTTTAATAAAAACAATTATCAGGGCGCCCGCGCATCGGGCGCCTGAGGTCTACACGATGTCCAAGCCTGCACCCGCTGCCCAGGTTTCCGTTGCCGTGTCCGCGGCAAACAGCGACACCGCCAGTCGCTACTTCCAATTGATGTTGTTGGTGCTCGCCGCCGGGGCGATCTACCCGATCCTCTATCTGCGTCAGGTCTACCAGACCACCATGCTTGAGGTGTTCCACATCAACCACAGTGAGCTGGGCTACCTGTACTCCATGCTCGGCACGATCTTTTTGCTCAGCTATTTGCCCAGTGGTTGGCTCGCGGACCGTTTGCCGCCGCGCTTCCTGATCTTCTTCTCCCTGGTCGCCACCGGTGCGTTGGGCCTGTGGTACTCCAGCGTGCCGTCGATGACCGGCTTGATGATCATCTTCGGCTGCTGGGGCCTGACCACCGGCCTGACGTTCTGGGCCTCGGTGCTCAAGCGCGTGAAGATGATTGCCCATCACAGCGAGCAAGGCCGGTTCTTCGGCATCCTCGATGGCGGGCGTGGGCTGGTCGAAGCGCTGCTGGCGACCGTGGCCCTGGGCCTCTTCGCCTACGCCACCGAGACGCGCAGCCAGTCGGCGGCCGAAGGCTTCAAGCATGTGGTGTACCTGTATTCCTTCACCTGTATCGGCATCGGTTGCGTGCTGGTGCTGCTCAAAGACCCGAAATCCCTGGCCGAAACAGCGGCGGTAGAGAAGGGCAGGTTCAACCTGTTCGCCGACCTGGCCACCCTGGTGAAAATCCCCGAGCTGTGGCTGGTCACCGCCATCGTGTTCTGCGGCTACCACATGTTCTGGGCCACCTACAGTTTCTCCGACTACCTGCAAGGCAGCGGCATGACCGCCGTGATGGCCGGCACCATCACCACCATCAAGCTGTGGATGCGCCCTATCGGCGGTATCGGCGGCGGCTGGCTGGGAGACAAGTTCTCGAATATCGCGGTGCTGATCGTCGCGCTGGCCCTGGTGACCCTGGCGATGGTCGGGTTGATTGTGTTCCCTGCCTTCAACAGCCTGGGCCTGCTGATCGGCACGGTGATCTTTATCGGCCTGATGACCTACGCGATTCGCGGCCTGTACTGGGCGATCCTCGACAGCTGCGACATCCCGCTGCGCATCACCGGCCTGGCCATCGGCATCGTCTCGGTGGTGGGTTACCTGCCCGATACCTTTATCCCGTTGATCAACGGCTACCTGACCGACACCTACCCAGGCAAGGCCGGTTACAACCTGTACTTCGGCTACATCGCCTTCATCGGCGTGCTCGGCACCCTCGCGGCCTTGACCCTGCGCGCCCGAATCAACCGCAAAAAATTCAACCAGACAGGTGCCTGAGATGAAAATCGTCGCCCTTGAAACCCATATTGTTGCCGTCCCACCGCCGCACATCGGCGGCATGTACTGGCTGTTCGTCAAGCTCAAGACCGACTGCGGCATCGAAGGCGTCGGCGAGATCTACGCCGCCACGTTCGGCCCCAAGGCCATGCTGCCGATCATCGAGGACGTGTTCGAGCGCTATCTGCTCAACCATGACCCGCACCATATCGAGCGGTTCTTCCGCCAGGCCTATTCGAGCGGCTTCACCCAGCGTCCGGACCTGACCATGATGGGCGTGGTCAGCGGCCTGGAAATGGCCTGCTGGGACATCATCGGCAAGGCCGCCAACAAGCCGGTCTACGAGTTGCTCGGCGGCAAGGTCAACGAGCGCCTGCGTTCCTACACCTACTTGTACCCGGTCAACAGCAAAGGCGAGTACGACTACGACGACCCGGACCTGGCTGCCGAGTGCGCTATCGAGAACATGAACAAGGGCTTCACCGCCGTGAAGTTCGATCCGGCCGGCCCCTACACCGCGTACTCCGGCCATCAGATTTCGCTGGAAGTGCTGGAGCGCTGCGAGACCTTCTGCCGCAAGGTCCGCGAAGCGGTGGGCGACAAGTGCGACCTGCTCTTCGGCACCCACGGGCAGATGGTGCCGTCCTCGGCGATCCGCCTGGCCAAGCGCCTGGAGAAGTACGACCCGCTGTGGTTCGAAGAACCGGTGCCGCCTGGCCAGGAAGAGGCCATGGCCCAGGTCGCGGCCAAGACCAGCATCCCGATTGCCACCGGCGAGCGCCTGACCACCAAGTACGAATTCTTCAAGCTGCTGCAAGCCGGCGGTGCGTCGATCCTGCAGATGAACGTGGCGCGCTGCGGCGGGCTGCTGGAAGCGAAGAAGATCGCGAGCATGGCCGAGGCTTACTACGCGCAGATCGCCCCGCACCTGTACAACGGGCCGATTGGCGCGGCGGCGAGTTTCCAGCTGGCCACGTGCACGCCGAACTTCCTGATCCAGGAAAGCATCATGACCTGGGGCGGCTTTCACGCTGAAGTACTGACCAAGCCGTTGCAATGGGAGGACGGCTACATCATTCCGTCCACCGAGCCGGGCCTGGGCGTCGAGCTGAACATGGACGTGGTGCGCAAGCACACGCCGTACACCGGTGAACGCCTGCACCTGCAAATGGCGCCGACCCCGGCTGACGTGAAAGACACTTCGCCCGCCAAGGGCTAAAAAAAACGACTGATGCGGTAACCGTGAATGACATATGACTACATTATCGCCGGCGCTGGCGCCGCAGGCTGCATCCTCGCCAACCGGCTGTCCGCCTCGGGCGAACACTCCGTGTTGCTGCTGGAAGCCGGCGGCAAGGACAGTTCCTGGTGGTTCAAGATCCCGGTCGGTTTCGCCAAGATGTATTACAACCCGACCTTCAACTGGATGTACTACAGCCAACCGCAAAAGCAGCTGGCCGGGCGTGAAATCTACGCGCCACGGGGCAAGGTGCAGGGCGGCTCGGGCTCGATCAACGCGATGATCTACGTGCGCGGCCAGGCCCACGACTTCAATGACTGGGCGGCCAACGGCAACGACGGCTGGGGTTTTGCGGACGTGCTGCCGTACTTTCGCAAGCTGGAAAACCACCCGCTGGGCGACACCGAATACCACGGTGGCAGCGGCCCGATCAGCATCACGCCGATGAAGGGCCAGACCCACCCGATCTGCGACGTGTTCCTCAAGGGCTGCGAACAGCTGGGCTATGCCCACAGCGACGACTTCAACGGCCCGAACTTCGAAGGTGCGGGGCTGTATGACGTCAACACCCGCAACGGCGAGCGCTGCTCCAGCAGCTTTGCCCACCTGCATCCGGCGCTGGGGCGACCGAACCTCACCGTTGAGCTGCATGCCCTGGTCGATCGGGTGCTGTTCGACGACCAGCAGCGCGCCACCGGTATTGCCGTGACCCAACACGGCGTTGCGCGCACCTTCACCGCACGCAAGGAAGTGATCCTGTGTGCGGGCGCGGTGGACACGCCGAAGATCCTGCAATTGTCCGGCGTGGCCGACCAGCGATTGTTGGCCGAACACAACATTCCGCTGGTCAGGCATTTGCCGGCCGTGGGCGAGAACCTGCAGGACCATTTGTGCGCCAGCTACTACTACAAGGCCAATATCCCCACATTGAATGACGAACTCAGTTCGCTGTTCGGCCAATTGAAACTCGGCCTCAAGTACCTGTTCACGCGCAAGGGTGCGCTGGCAATGAGCGTCAACCAGGCCGGGGGCTTCTTTCGTGGTAACGAGGAACAGAAGGACCCGAATCTGCAGCTGTACTTCAACCCGCTGTCGTACCAGATCCCGAAAAACAACAAGGCCAGCCTCAAGCCCGAGCCGTATTCCGGCTTCCTGCTGTGCTTCAACCCGTGCCGTCCGACCAGCCGTGGCACCATCCGCATTGCCTCGAAGAACCCACGGGACGCGGCGCTGATCGACCCTAACTACTTGAGTACCCAGAAAGACATCGACGAGGTGATCCAGGGCAGCCGGTTGATGCGCAAGATCATGCAGGCGCCGGCCCTCAAGGGCATCACCGTGGCTGAAGTGCTGCCCGGCGCGGCGGTGCAGACCGACGAGCAGATGCTGCAATACTTCCGCGAAAACAGTGGCTCGATCTACCACCTGTGTGGCTCCTGCGCCATGGGCTCGGACCCGCAGGTATCAGTGGTGGACAAGCGCTTGAAGGTGCATGGGCTGGAAGGGCTGCGCATTGTCGATGCGTCGATCTTCCCCAACGTGACGTCGGGCAACACCCATGCGGCGGTGTTGATGGTGGCAGAGAAGGGCGCCGACCTGATCCTCGAGGATGCCTCCTGACCTGTAGTGAGCGAGCAAGCTCGCTCACTACAAGGGTATCGGTTACCAGCCGCGTAGGCGTTCCCACACCTGTCTGTCGCCATTGTCCAGCAATACGTGATAGCTGCCGAATTGGGTTCCTGTGGCGCAGGCGTGATTGGGCAAAATGCGCAGACGCGTGCCCAACGGGAACTGCGCCGCCACATCCACAGTGCCACCCTGGAATTGCACCACCCCATGCTCCTGATTGGCGCTGCTCAACAGTAGCCCCTCAATCGGCTCACCGCGTTCATCGCAGACCTGGCCGTAACCAAAGTCCTGTTTCTGCGATTGCGTGCCGCGGTCCCGACTCATCGCCATCCAGCCCGAGTCCGTGATGACCCAGCCTTTTTCCGGTTGATGCCCGATCACCGTGGTCAACACGCTCAAGGCCAGTTCGTCGATGCGGCACACGCCAATGTTGTGCATCACCAGATCGAAAAACGCATACACGCCAGCGCGCAATTCGGTGACGCCTTCCAGGCTCACCGCCGACAGCGCGGTGGGGGTGGAGCCGACACTCACCTGTGCGCACGGCATCCCGGCCGCACGAATTTGCTCGGCCGCTTCCACGCACCGTGCGCGTTCCAGTTCGGCGATGGCCCGTAGGGCTTCGGGCGTGTCCAGCCCGTAGCTTTCGCCGGCATGGGTCAGCACGCCGACCAGGCTGTCGCCGAGCAGCCGGGCAATCTCCAGCAAGCGCGGGTCCTGCGGCTTGACCCCGGAGCGGTGGCCGTCGCAATCGATCTCGATCATCACTGCAAAGGTTTCGCCATGCTCACGGCCGAAGTCGATGATGGCCTGGGCACCGGCAAGGCTGTCGGTGATCAGCGTCAACGCGCAACCCCGGCGACGCAAGGCGAGGGCCTGAGGCAATTTGTGCGGGGCCATGGCTACCGCGTAGAGGATGTCGTGGATGCCCAGGTCGAAGAAATACTCGGCTTCCTTCTGCGTCGAAACGGTGATGCCGCGGGCGCCTGCTGCGACTTGCGCGGCGACCACTTCAGCGCACTTATGGGTTTTGACATGGGGGCGCAGGTGCACGCCGAGGGCATTGGCACGCTGTTGCATGCGCTGGATATTGCGGTGCATTTTCAGCGTGTCGATCAATGCAGCGGGGGTGTCCATGGTGCGGGCTCCACAATGAGGGGCAGGGAGTAAATTGACGCCCTGTCCAGGACTGGATATGTTGTCTTGCATGAAAAACACCTCTCCCAACGATACTCACCTGATCAGCCAGCTCGAACAGATCGCCGAAGGCTTGAGCAAGACCTTCAGCCCCTTCTGCGAAGTGGTGCTGCACGACTTGCGCGACCCCCGGCACTCGATCCTGGCCATCCACAACAACCTGTCCGGGCGTGCGCCCGGCGACCCGACCACCGAGCTGGGCCTGGCGCGGATTGCCGACCCCGACTACCCGCAAGTCATCGCCAACTACCAGAACCAGTTCAGCGACGGCCGCCAGGTCAAGAGCACCTCCATCGGCATCAAGGGCGCCGGCGGCGAGTACGTCGCGGCCTTGTGCATGAACGTCGACCTCTCGTTGTTCCGTGGCTTGCAAGGCATGCTCGAACAATTCGGCTCGGTCAGTGGCGACAAGCTCATCGAGTCCCTGGACCCTTCCGGCGCCGACGTGATCCGTGCGCGTATCGACCAGTTCGCCGCCCGCCTGGCCACCACCCCGCGTGCGCTGAAGACAGCCGATCGGCGTGTGCTGATGCAGGAACTCAAGGACTCGGGCTGCCTGGACATCCGCCGGGCGATGGAGACGGTGGCGTCCCATCTGGGCGTGTCGCGTGCGGCGGTCTACACCTACGCCAAGTAGCGCGCCACAGCCTCGATCTCGATCAGGTAACCGTGGTGCAACTCCGGCACCGGCACCACCGCGCGGGCAGGGCGGTGCTCGCCCAGCGCGGCGGCATAGAGGCCATCGAAGGCCGGCCAATGCTCGACGCCGGCTACGTACACGGTGACCTTCACCAGGTCCTGCGCTGTTCCGCCGGCGGCGTTGAGGATGGCCAATAGATTATCCAGGGCAATCCGCGCCTGTTCGGCAAACGGCGCCGTCAGGTTGTGCCGCCCATCCGGGCTCACCGGCAATTGCCCGGAGATGTACAGCGTGTCGCCGTGGTGGATGGCTTGCGAGTAATGGCCGGCGGGCTGGGCTGCATGAGCGGTCTGGATGATGTTCATGAGGCCTCGCACAGCAGGGCGGCGTACTTCTCGATATCGACGTTGCCACCGGTGACGATAATGCCCACGCGCTGGCCCTTGAAGCGTTCACCCTGGTTGAGCAACGCGGCCAACCCCAGGCAGCCGGTGGGCTCGACCACCATTTTCATGCGTTGCATAAAGAACTTCATGGCGCCGACCAACTCGGCATCCGACACGGTGAGGATGTCGTTGACCTGGTCGCGGATGATCGGGAAGGTGCAGTTGCCCAGGTGCTGGGTCTGCGCACCATCGGCAATGGTCGCCGGCGTGTCGATGTGCACGATGCTGCCACTGCGGAACGAGCGCTGGCCGTCATTGCCGGCTTCGGGTTCCACACCATACAACTGGCAATCCGGCGCCAGGGCACGGGTCGACAACGCCGTGCCCGAGAGCATGCCGCCACCACCCAGGCCAACGAACAATCCATCCAGCGGGCCGGTGAATTCCAGCAATTCCTTGGCGGCGGTGCCTTGCCCGGCGAGGATATGCGGGTGGTCGTAGGGCGGGATCAGCGTCAGGCCCTGCTCGGTGGCCAGGTCGTGGCCAATCTGTTCGCGGTCCTCGGTGAAGCGGTCATACATCACCACACTGGCGCCGTAGCCACGGGTCGCCGCGACCTTGGCCGCCGGCGCATCGCCGGGCATCACGATGGTTGCCGGCATGCCCAATAACTGCGCCGCCAGGGCAATGCCCTGGGCGTGGTTGCCAGACGAGAACGCCACCACCCCGGCCTTGTGCTGCTGTGCATCGAACTGCGACAGCGCATTGAACGCACCCCGGAACTTGAAGGAACCGGTGCGTTGCAGGTTTTCGCACTTGATGAACACTTGGGCGCCGGTCAGTGCGTCGAGGGTGCGTGAGGTGAGCACTGGGGTGTGATGGGCAACGCCATCCAGGCGTTGGGCGGCGGCGATGACGTCGTGGTAAGTCGGCAATGGCATGGGGCGAACCTCACTGGCTGATATGGATAAAATATCCATAACAAGACAAATAGTAAAGGTCGCTGAGTGCATGTTAGCGTTTTGCACTTCTCTGACCGCTGGAGGATTCAACATTGATCCGCCTCACCGACTATATCGCCGACTTTTCTCGATCTGCCCTGGCACCGTGGGCGGACCTCTCGCCCTGGGTTCTCGCCGCTCAGGCGCCTGCTGTCGTTCGCCAATTGTTGGCCGAGCTGCCGGCAGACCACTACGTCATCCAGGATGAGATCGCCATCCACCGTACCGCCACAGTCGAACCCGGCGCGCTGCTCAAGCCGCCCCTGATCATCGGCCCCCACTGCTTCATCGCCAGTGGTTCGCTGCTGCGTGGAGGGTGCTGGCTGGATGAACATTGCATCATCGGCCCGGGCGCTGAGTTGAAGACCTCGTTCATGTTCAGCGGCAGCAAGCTGGCGCACTTCAATTTCGTCGGTGATTCGGTGCTGGGGCACGGCATCAACCTGGAGGCGGGGAGCATCGTCGCCAACTACCGTAACGAGCGTGATGACAAGGAGGTGCGAGTGCGGGTCGACGGTACCTTGCAGCGCACCGGTTGCGACAAGTTTGGCGCGCTGCTCGGCGACCAGTGCCGTATCGGCGCCAATGCGGTGTTGGCGCCGGGGGCGGTGCTCAAGCCTGCCAGCGTGGTGGGACGCGGGCAGGTGTTTGATGCTGAAGCCTCCCTATAAACACCGCGTTGAAAAGATCATGGTCAGTCGGCACGATATTAAATAGAATGAATCTCATTTGAGACTCACTCGCGCCGCGCAGGTCGCTTGCCATGAATGATGCTGTTGTTCCGACCCACGCCCCCGAACTGACCTTGTCGAGCCTGTACCGCGACCACCGCAGTTGGCTAGAAAGCTGGCTGCGCCGGCGCCTGGGCAACGCCTGGGATGCGGCCGACCTGAGCCAGGATACGTTCCTGCGCGTACTTGCCAGCGCCCAGCCGATTGCGCAGATGCAGGAGCCGCGTGCTTATCTGGTGACCGTCGGCAAACGCCTGCTGGTGAATTTCCATCAGCGGCGCAGCCTTGAACAGGCCTATCTGAATGCGTTGGCGAGTCTCCCGGAGACCTGTGTGCCATCGCCCGAGCAGCGCTGGCTGGTCCTGGAGACCCTGCAAGCCCTGGACGAGTTGCTCGATGGCTTGCCGGTGCTGGTCCGCCGCGCCTTTCTGTGGAGCCAGCTCGAAGGCCTGGGCTATCGGGACATCGCCGAGCGGCTTGAGGTGTCTGAACGCACGGTCAAACGCTACATGGCCCAGGCCTACGAGCATTGCCTGCTGGTGGACCTGTGAGCCGTGACGTTGCGCGTGCCGCTGCCCAGTGGTTGGCGCTGCTCGAATCCGGCGCGGCCACCGAGCGTGACCACGCCGCGTTGCAGCACTGGCGAGACAGCCACCCCCAGCACGAGCAGACCTGGCAAAAAGCCCAGACCCTGCGCCAGCGTTTCAGCGACTTGCCCCAGGCCCTGGCGATGGCCAGCCTCGACCGTCCGCAACCGGGGCGGCGCGCGGTGCTCAAGCGTGCATTGGGTATCGCGGCCTTGGTGCCGACGGCCTGGCTGGTCAGCCGTCAGTTGCCCATCGAGGCCTGGCGCGCCGACCTGCACACCGCCACCGGCGAGCGCAAGCGCATGTCCTTGGCCGATGGTGGCAGCTTGCAGCTCAATACGGCGACAGCGGTGGACATGGACCTTGCACAGCGGCGCATCACGCTGGTGGACGGTGAGCTGGCGCTGAATGTACCCGGGGCGGCGGCGATGACGGTGCAGACCCGCTATGGCGAATTGCGGGTCAGCCAGGCCGAGGTGTGTGTCCGGCGGCTGGCCACGGGTTGTCTGGTGTCGGTGCTCAAGGGCTCGGTCCAGGTACGCGACCTGAACGGGCAAATGGCGACGTTGCCGGGTGGTCAGCAAGCCTCGCTGCAAGCCGGCGGGCTCGGCGCCTGGGTCCCGTTCGATGCGTTGCAACTGGGTTGGCGCGACGGCGTGCTGACCGCACAGAACCAGGCGCTGGGCGACTTTTTGCGCGAGCTGGAACGTTATCGTCCCGGTGTGTTGCGCTGGGATCCGCGCCTGGAAACGTTGCGAGTGACCGGCAGTTTTCGCCTGGACGACACCGACCGCATCCTTAACCTGCTGGCCCAGACCCTGGGGCTGGAACTGCACGCACGCACACGCTATTGGGTCACCCTGACACCGCGCAAATCGCTCACTTGATGCGGGTGCAATAATCCTTATATGTCCTAATGGAATAAATAAAGAGTTATATATTCCTTTTAATGTTTTGGTCGATGGCGCATTTTGAGGGCCTGCGCATTCGTGCGGATTGACCCAACAGCCAAAAGGAAAGCCGACATGACCATTAAAGCGATCAACGTGCGCAACCAGTTCAAGGGCGTGATCAAGGAAATTTTGCTGGGGGAAGTGGTGTCGGAAATCGACGTGCAGACCGCGTCCGGCATTGTGACTTCGGTGATCACCACCCGTTCGGTGCGTGACCTCGAATTGAAAGTGGGCAGTGAAGTGATTGCCTTTGTGAAGTCCACCGAAGTGTCCATCGCCAAGTTGTAAATGACTGCCCCCGCACTCAGGCGGGGGCAGTCATGACTCAAGCGATCTTCGGTCCACTGCCACCCGGTGGATGGGGCTGCGGCCTCTCCGGCGGTGCATCCGTCGGCAGGCTCGTGGGTTTCTCGTTCGGGTCCTTATAGCCCTTGTGCAAGCCCCCATCCAGCCGATTGCTCGACGAGCCACCTTTCTGCGGGGTCTCGTCGAAGTGCTCCCATTCCGATTGCTGGAAACGGAAGATGCTGTCGTCGGTCGGCGCGTCACGGCCACCGTAATGGTGGATTTCGTAGTGGGCGTATTCGACCTTGTCGGCCCAGTTGTCCTGCAACAGACCGTCGCCTGCCAAGTCGCGGTACCAGTCGTTTTCCTTCTCGGTGGCCTTCTGCTTTTTGTTGTGGTCGACAAAGTAGCCAATGATCCCGCCCACCACGGCCAGCACCACGCCCACCAGGAACAGTGGCCCGGTCAATGCGGCCGCCGTGCCTGCACCAAACAACGCGGCTGCGCCGAGTACACCGGCCGATGCGCCGAACGCACCGCCGGCCACCTGCAGGCCACCGGCCGCCTGGGCCAAGGGGTCCTTGTCCTTCACGCCGCTCTTGATCGCCAATGCACCCAGTACGATGTCGGCAAAACCGCCGGCAATGTCCGTGGCCGGGCCTAGCACCTTGATCACAGAGCCGGCGATCTTCGCCGATTTGGACGCACCCAGCTTGGCCGCACCCGCAGCGGCCAGGCCGTCATCCAGATGGGTGGCCAGGCCTTCGGTGGCTTCGGTGACCGCCTTGTCGCCCTCGCCGAACAGCTTGGCGATGCCGTCGTATTGGCTGTCCGGCACCGCATCAAGGGCGGTGGCGATCTTGGCTTTGACATCCGAGGGCAGTTCGCTGACGCGGAACTCGAAGTTCGGCTCCTGCATGCCGGTCTTGCCCCAGATCTCCGGCAGGGTCTTGTCCAGCCCGAGGAAATCCACCAGGCCACCTTTGCCCAGGCTTTCACCGATCTTGTCACCCAGGCGCACGAAGTGGCTGGAGCCGCCGGCAAAACTCAGGAAGTCCTTGGCGATGGTCATGCGTTGCGCCGGAGTTTCGCCCAGCTTGCCGCCTTTGCCCACCAGCTGGTAAATCCCGGAAAACAGGCTCACACCGGCGCCCAGGGAACCGAGAATGCCCTTGCTGTTGAGGGTGTTGAACACCTCGCCGAGCATGCCGCGATCGGCCACCGGGATGTAGGGTTTGCTCAGGGCGGTTTTCAGGTCGGCTTCGCTGATCACGCCGTTTTTCTGATACACGGCGCCCAGCTCTTCCAGGGCCTTGGTGACGGCGGCGGATTTTTCCTTGCCTTGCAGGCCTTCGTTGAGGAATTTCTCCAGGGTTTCCTGGGTGCGGCGCGGCAAGTCCAGCACGTTGCCCTTGAGCACGCCTTTAAGCAGGCCGAACAGGTCCTTGGTCGCCAGTTCCTTGTTCTCGTCGGAGATCTTGCTCGGGTCCGACAGGATCGCATTGAGGTCGGTGGTCAGGCCGTCAGCCTGGATGTTCTGCGCGGCTTTGCTCGCGGCCGCCGGGTCGAACAGCGACAGCGACGTCAGGGTATCGCTGAGGTCTTTCTGCGCCTCATAGGTCTTGCCCTGGCTCTGCAGGTCCTTGAGGTACAGCACGTAGTCCGGGTTGGAGGTGAGGTCGAGCAGTTTCTGTTTGATCTCGTCCTTGTTCGGCAGTTTGTTGATGGCCTCGTCCATCTTCGACTTGTAGTCGGCCTGCACGGTGGGGTCGTTAAACAGTTCACCGATCTGCTTTTGCACGGCTTTGCCGTCGACGATGTCGTGCATATCGGCCGAGGTCAGTTGGGTCTGCTTGTCATCGAACTCGCGCCAGGTGGTGTTGAACGGGCGCTTGGCTTCTTCGTAGCCAGTGATGCCATGGCCGTTCTGGTACGCGGCTTGCGCTTCGAGGGCACGAACCAGCTTGGCGCGGGGATCGTCCTTGGCAATCGAGCCATTCTTCACGCCTTCGCGGTAAGTGTCGATCAGTTGCGTGGTGGCCAGTTCGCTGACGCTGAGGGTCGGCGACTTGTCGTCCTTTTCATCGGCGTGCACGCCGGTGTCCATATTCAGCACATCCAGCTCACCGGACTTGGGCAGGTTGTGCTTGGCACGTGTGTCGTCCACCGAGCTGGCGCTCCAGGCTTCCCACTTGGCGGCCACGTCGTCGTAGAGCTGCGGGCTGAGTTCCTTGGAGACGATCACCTTGCCTTCGCTGGTTTCGTAGCGGATCAGGCCGTCGCCCAGTTCATCCGGGGAGCCGAAGGTGATGTCGGTGTTTTTCAGGAAGTCATTCGGCCCGGCCAATTTATAGCCTTCGCCTTCGCTGGTGTGGATCTTGGCCCAGGTGTCATTGGCGGTGGCGACGCTCTTGAACAGCTCGGGGCTGACGTCGGAGGACACCACCACCTTGGTGCCGTCATGCAGCTCGTAGGTGAGGATGTGGTCTTTCTGGTCGTTGTTCCAATTGAAGTTCTTGTAGTCGTTCAGGCCCGGCACCGGGGTGTTGGCATCGGCCAGTATTGCGCCGTTATTCAGTCCAGCTTCCACCACGGCTTTTTTACCAGGGTCGGTGTAGACCGTGTGCAGGCCGGCCAGGTAGTCGAACAGCTTGGGGTTATCGTCGCGGGCCACCACCATTTTCTGGCCATTGCTTTCAAAGCGGATCAGGCCCGGGCCGACTTCATCCACAGGGCCCACCGTGGTACCGGCATAGGGCGGCCACACTTCATTGTCGCTGGCGCGCTTGTAGCCGGCGTCTTCACTGGTGGCGAGTCCGGTGAAACTGGCGTAGGCGTCCTTGGCTTTCTGGAAGGCTTCAGGGTTGTCGCGCTGGCTGACGACGACCTTGGTGCCGTCCTGGGTCTCATAGCGGATCACGCCCGGGCCGGTTTCATCCGGTGGGCCGAGGGATTTGTAATCGGCGAGTTTGCCTGGGGCAGTGCCGTCGGCACCGAGGCTCTGGTAGCCGGCATTCTGGCTGGCGACCACGCCGGAGAGGGACTTGAAGTCCTGGCTCACCTGCTTGAACAGCTCGGGGCTGTCCTGTTCGCTGACAATGACTTTCTTGCCGTCCTGGGTTTCATAACGGATCAACCCAGGGCCGACTTCATCGGGCGGGCCGATGGCCTTGTAGTCGGCCAATGCCTTGGGCGGCGTGGCATCCTTGGCGGCGAGTTCGTAGCCGTCTTTTTTACTTGCATCCAGCCCCGATGGCGTCTTGTCCTGGGCCTCAACCTTTTTGTTATTGGCGCTTTGCTTGAGCAGCACATGGAACTGCGCGCCGGATTTGGGCGGCGTGCGGGGAAAGGCTTTGGGGTCGGACGAGCGATCGAGGGGCTGGGTCGTCATGCCATGGAACTCCTACTGTTACCGGTGGGACGTATCGGCAAAAACAGTAACAGCAGGGGTTCGGCACGCGTTGCGAAAAGTTGTGAATTAGACCTGGTGGTGGCGCAGGGCGCGCTCCATACGCTGCAAGCCTTCTTCCAGCATCGCCCGTGGGCAGCCGAAGTTCAGGCGCACGAATTGCTGGCTGTCATCACCGAATTCGATGCCGGCGCTCAAGCCGACCTTGGCCTGTTCCAGGAAGAACTGCTGTGGGTCATCCAGGCCCAAAGCGCTGCAATCCAGCCAGGCCAGGTAGGTGCCTTGTGGCGCATGCATGACCACGCCGGGCAGGCGGGTCTGCACGGCGTTGAGCAGGTAGTCGCGGTTGGCTTGCAGGTACTGCACCAAGGCCTCGAGCCAGTCGGCGCATTCGCTGTAGGCGGCGCGAGTGGCCTCCAGGCCCAGGGGGCTGACGCTGTCGACCATGCCGCAACGGGCGTGGTTGAAGCGTTCGCGGATCTCGGCGTTCTGCACCACGGCGAAGCAAGTCTTGAGGCCGGCGACGTTATACGCCTTGCTCGCCGACATCAGCGTGATGGTGCGCTGGGCGATCTCGGGGCTGAGGCTGGCGGTGGGGATATGGCGGCGACCGTCGAAGCACAGCTCGGCGTGGATTTCGTCGGAGATGATCAACGCGCCGTGTTCCATGCAGACGTTGGCCACGGCCAGCAGTTCTTCGCGGGGGAAGACTTTGCCCATGGGGTTGTGCGGGTTGCTCAACAATAGCGCGCCGGCGCCGGTGAGCGCCTGGCGCATCGCTGGCAGTGGCGTGAGGTATTCGCCGTTGACCAACTCGAACGGCACTTCGATGCGCGGCAGGTTCCAATGCCCCGGCGCCAGGCGGATCGGCCGGTAGTTGGGGGTTTGCAGCACCACCGGCTGACCCGGCTCTACAAATGCATGCAGCGCCATATTGAAACCCGGCTCCACACCCGGCAAAAACAGCAGCTCATCCGGCTGCACGCGCCAGGCGTACTTGGCCCACAGGTCGGCGATGATCGCCTCGCGCACATCCGGACCGGCGACGCTGTAGCCCAGCACCTGTTGGTCGAGGCGTGCGTGCAGGGCCTTCAGCACGGCGGGCGGGGCGGCGATGTCCATGTCGGCGATCCACATCGGCAGAACGTCTTGCGGGTAGCGGTTCCACTTGGTACTGCCGGTGCCGAGGCGGGAGTGGATCGTGTCGAAATCAAAGCTCATGGGGTGGCTCGTATCAGGGCGTCAGGCGCAGGAATGGCGCTGATTCTAGCGCCATAATTTTTATAGGCCAGAGCTGATTGCGAGCGACAGTTGCCGATGCGCCTGTTCCAGCGCGCGATTGACCGCTTCTTCACCGCGCACCATGGCCGGCAGGTACACGAAATCCACCGACGCAATGCCCACGGTCGCCAGGATGGCGGTCATGTACGGCGTGAGGAAGTCCGGCTCATGCCCCTTGCGGGCGTTACCGGAACTGACCAGCACAAAGGTGCGCCGGTCCTCCAGCAAGCCGACCTTGGCGAATTGCGCATTCACCGTAAAGCTGCGCTGGATGCGTACCACATGGTCGATCCAGGCCTTGAGCGCCGCCGGCACGGTGAAATTGTGCACCGGGGTGCACAGGATCAGCAGGTCGCAGGCTTCCAGTTCCACGATCAACTGTTCCGAGAGCGCCGTGGCACTGCCGCTCAGGCCCCCGGGTGTGGTGAGTGCGTTGGCATATTCACGGGTCAGCGGCGGCAGTGCCTGGCCACCGTAGTCACGCTCGGTCACCGCGGCGTGCGGCACCAGGTCGCGCAGCAGGGCACGGGCCAGTTTGAAGGTCTGCGCGGCTTTGCCGTGGGGGCTGAAACCGAGGAGCAGGGCACGGGTCATTGGCTGAGGTCCTGGGAGAAGTGCATGCCCAGGGGCAGCAGGCCCTGGCGGAAATAGAAGCGCTGGGCCAGGGCCATGTGCATGCCGGTGTCCAGCACCAGCCAGCGATAGCCACGGGCGCGGGTTTCTTCACGCACGCGGTCGAGCAGTTGCTCACCGAGACGGCGCCGCTGCAATGTGGCGTCTACCACCAGGTCATCCACGTAGATGAAGCGGCCGTACAGGGTGTTTTCGGTCAGCCGGTAGCCGGCCAGGCCGATCACCTGGCCGTTCTCCCGTGCGGCAAGCAGGCGATAGCCGTTCTGCCGTTGGCGCTGGACTTGCTCGGCGAATGCCGTGGCGTCGCTGAGGTGTGGGCGCAGTTGCTGCATCACCGCAAAGCTGGCGAGGCAATCGGCCTCGGTTTCCATCTGGACGAATTCGACGTGTTCATTCATGGCTGTGGTTCACCAGGTGGGCCTTGACCGCCGCCGGTACTTTGCGAAAGCTGATGGCGACACGATTAAGGGCGTTCATCAAGCTGATGGCCAAGGTCAGGTCGGCGACTTCCTTGTCGCTGAACACCGCCGCGACCTGCGCGTAGTCCGCATCCGGCACCTGGGTTTGCGCAACCGGCGTGACCACTTCGGCCCAGGCCAGGGCGGCCTGCTCACGTGGGGTGTACAGCGGCAGTCCCTCGCGCCAGGCGGCCAGCAGCATGATCTTTTCCAGGCTCACGCCCAGCTTGAGCAGGTCGCGGGAGTGGCTGTCCAGGCAATAGGCGCAGCCGTTGAGTTGCGAGACCCGCAGGTACACCAGGTCGATCAGTTCTTTTTCCAGGCCGCAACCGTGGATATAGCTGTGCACCGAACCCAGGGCTTTATAACCGGCGGGGGCGGCCAGGGCGTAGTCGAGACGATGTTTCATGGGCGATCCTTGTGGCGGTGAAAAGATGCGCCATTTTCGTGGCTGGCCGGATGGGCTGACAGGGGCATGATTGGACAAGTCGGTTGGGACATGCTCAGACTTCGCCCTGTCTTCCCGCCGAGCCACTTGCGATGTCGTCACTGCCCAAATACCAGGAAATCTACCGGCGTTTTCGCCAGGCCATCGACCAGGGCCAGTTGCGCTCCGGCGAGCGCGTGCCCTCGGTGCGGGCGCTGGCCCAGGAACTCAAGGTGGCGCGGGGTACGGTGGAGGCGGCGTATCAACTGTTGGTCAGCGAAGGGTTCTTCGAAGCGCGTGGGCAGGCCGGGACTGTGATTGCCGAGGCGTTGCCGCAGGTCTCGGTGAAACCCATGCCGGTTGCGCTGCCGGTGACGTCAGGCCCGCGGCCCTTGCAAATGGGCCTGCCTGCCCTGGATGCGTTCCCCCGCAAACTGTGGGCACGGCTGGTCACCCAGCAAGTACGCCGCACCGATGCGGACAGCCTGGCGATGGGCGATGTGCGCGGCACCCAGGCGCTGCGCGTGGCGATTGCCAGCTACCTGGCGTTGTATCGCGGCGTGGAGTGCGCGCCGCAGCAGGTGTTTGTGTGTGCCGGGTATGCGGGCGGCCTCACCCTGGTCTGCGAAGCGCTGGCGATGGCGGGGCAGCGCTGCTGGTTTGAAGACCCCGGGTACTTGCATGCGCGGCAGTTGTTGAGGCATCGCGGTGTGGAGTTGGTGCCGGTGCCGGTGGATCGTGATGGGCTGGATGTGGCGCAGGGCATTGCACGGGGGCGGGAGGCGCGACTGGCGATCGTCACCCCGGCGCACCAGAGCCCCTTGGGTGTGGCGCTGAGCCCTGCGCGGCGGCAGGCCTTGCTGGAATGGGCGCGGGAGCAGGGCAGCTGGGTGGTGGAGGATGACTATGACAGTGAATTCCGCTATCGCGGCCAGCCGTTGGCGGCGCTCAAGAGCCAGGATGGGGATGATCGGGTGATCTACGCAGGGAGCTTCAGCAAGATGCTGTTTCCAGGGTTACGCTTGGGGTATCTGGTGGTGCCTGTGTCGTTGGTGTCGGCGTTTGCTGGGGCGGCCGAGGCATTGCAGCAGCGTGGGGCGCAGTTGTTGCAGTTGACGGCGGCGGATTTTCTGGAGCAGGGGCATTTCACGCGGCATTTGAAGAAGATGCGCCAGTTGTATGCGCAGCGCAGGGGGTATCTGGTGGAGGCGCTGCGCGTGCATTGCGCGGGGTATCTGCGGGTGGATGAGCAGGCGGGGGGGATCAATTTGCTGGCGCGGTTGGTGGTGGATGTGCCGGACCTTGTCGTGGCTGAGGCTGCCGGTGGGGCGGGGTTGGCGGTGCAGGCGTTGTCTTCCTGGACGCTTGAGGCTGGGCGGGGGCAGGGGGTGTTGATGGGGTTTACCAATGTGGCTTCTATGTCGGATGCGGTGGGGATTGCGGTGGTTTTGCGTGATGTGATTGGGGGGTGTGTATCCGTTATTTAGGTCACGGCGACTATTGGTTCCGCCCTTACGGCCAGCTCTTTCAAGGTCTTTAGGTAGAACAGGCGATAAGTACCCTGTGGTGAGCGGGCTTGTCCCGCGTTGGGCTGCGAAGCAGCCCTGAAACTCGCGTCTGAAGAGTGCCTGACTCACCGCATTGCTTCTTCCAGGGTCGCTTCGCAACCCAACGCGGGGCAAGCCCGCTCGCCACGGGTGCAGTGTTCGGGTTTGCGCTGGCCGGTCAGTGCTTGACCGGCGTCGGCAGGGTCACGAGGTTGACGTAGCCATCCCAGAATTGCTTCTGGTCCACGCCGAACACCACCTTGGCCTTCTGCGTGCCCGCCGGGGCGCCTTTCTGATAACCCAGTGCGCGGCCGTAGTCGGCGCCGAAGGTGGCGTCCACATCCACCCACAGGTCGCGGGATTCGGTGACGATCCCGGGGTTGACCAGGTACAGCGCCGGCAGGCTGTCCCAGGTGAAGCTGTGGTAGCTAGGGTCCTTGTCGAACAGCGGGCCGAACTCATGCTTGTACAGGTCGGCAATCGCGCCTTTGCCGGCGATCACGCGCTGGTACACCGTCTTGTCGAAGGTGACTTTCTCGCACACATCGTTGGGGAAAATCACGTGCTCGATGGGCGAGCGCAATACGATCCTTGCTGCCTCCGGGTCGAACCACCAGTTGAACTCCGCCGCCGGCGTGGTGTTGCCCGGAATCTCCAGGGCGCCACCCATGTACACGATGCGCTTGA
Source organism: Pseudomonas allii (assembly GCF_055380095.1). Classification (NCBI taxonomy): domain Bacteria; kingdom Pseudomonadati; phylum Pseudomonadota; class Gammaproteobacteria; order Pseudomonadales; family Pseudomonadaceae; genus Pseudomonas; species Pseudomonas allii. The sequence goes on from NZ_AP039450.1 coordinate 3,067,003, forward strand.
TCAGCGGCACGATGTCCGGTGCCGAGCGAATTGCCAGGGCGACGTTGGTCAGCGGGCCGACGGCGAGGATCGTCACCTGGTGTGGATTGGCGCGCACGCTGTCGACGATGAACTGCGCGGCGGTTTCTTTGCGCAGTTGGGTGTGAGTGGCCAGGCCATCCGGTGGTGCGACTAATTGCGAAGGAGACGTCGGCCGAGGGTGTTTGAACGCCCCCGGCCAACCGGCACCGAACAGCGCCTTTTCCGCCTCGTAAGTGGCGTAGTCATGCAGCAGCGGGTAGGCGGCGCCGGAGTAGACGCCGACCTCTTTCTCCACGCCCATGCGTTCCACGGCCTTGAGGGCGTCGACCTGTTCCTGGTCCACCCAGGCATTGCCGCTGACCAGGGTCATGCCCAGCAGCTCGATGCGTTTTTGCGCATGCAGCTGGGCGAGCATGATGAAGGCTTGGCCGTCATCGTTGAGCACATTGAAGTCGGTGTCGAAGATGACCTTTTCCGCCGCCTGAGCGGTGCCGGCACACAGGCCGACCGCGACAAGCAACGCACAGCGTTTCAAGAAGCCTTGCATGGTGATTCATCCGAAAAAAATGGTGTTATCAGCGGTTGACCAGTTTCGCCGGCAAGGCGATGACCAGGAAGCTGCTGAGAATCAGGCAGCCGGCGAAAAACCACAAGGCGCCGGCGCTGCTGCCTGTGACGTCGATCGCAACGCCCATCAGCGAGTTGCTCACCAGGCCGGCGATATTCGCCACCGAACAGGCCAGGGCAAAGCCGGTGGCCGCCGCGGTGCCTTTGAGGAAGGTCGCCGGCAGGCTGAAAAATACCGGCACCGCACCGATGATCGCCGCCGAGGCAATCGCGAACAGCGCCACGGTGGCCGCTACGTTATGGGTGAAGAACGTGCTGGTGGCCATCGCCGCCGCGCCGATGAAAAACGGCACGATGATGTGCCAGCGGCGTTCGCGGTGTTTGTCGGAGCTGGCGCCGATCAACAGCATGCCGAGCAGGGCGGCGACGCTCGGCAAGGCGGTGAGCACACCGATATGGAAGGTGTCGGTGACCCCGGCGTTGCGGATGAAGGTCGGCATCCAGAAACCCATGGCATAGGCGCTGAGCAGGATCGAGAAGTCGATACCGCCGAGCATCCACACCTTGAGGTTGAAGAACCCGTCGCGAAAGCTGTGCTTGCTGGCGGCGCCGTCGGCGTCGTCCTTGCGCAGCTCGGTTTCCAGCAGGGTCTTTTCCTCGTCCGACAGCCATTTGGCTTGCTGGTAGGTGTTGGGTAGCGCCCAGAAGGTCAGCACGCCGAGCAATACGCTGGGCACTGCCTCGATCAGGAACAGCCACTGCCAGCCGCGCAGGCCGCCCATGTGGTCGAAGTGGCCCATGATCCAGCCGGACAGCGGGCCGCCGATCACGCTGGACAGCGGCAGGCCGATCATGAACAGCGCAATGATGCGCCCGCGCCGGTGGGTGGGGAACCAGGTGGTCAGGTAGTACAGCACGCCTGGCAGAAAGCCCGCTTCGGCCGCGCCGAGCAGAAAGCGCAGGATGTAGAACTGGGTGGTGGAGGTGACCAGCATGGTGCAGGCCGAGAGCAGGCCCCAGGTGATCATGATGCGCGCGATCCAGATCTTCGCGCCGACCCGTTCCAGCACCAGGTTGCTCGGCACTTCAAAGAGGATGTAGCCGACAAAGAACAGGCCGGCGCCGAGGCCGAACGCGGTTTCGCTGAACTGCAACTGGTCGAGCATCTGCAACTTGGCGAAGCCGATGTTGATGCGGTCCAGGTAGGCGGCCAGATAACAGAAGCACAGGAACGGAATCAGCTTCCAGGTGATCTTGTGGTAGAGCGTGTTGACGGGATCGGCGACAGAGGTCGCGGGCGCTGCATTCGCAATGGGCATTGGGTGTCTCCTGGCGGTGACTTATGGTTTTTATACAGCCGCTTTTATTCCAGCACTTCGGAGTGCTGTAGAAGCGACGTCCAAAGGCAGTGTCAGAAGACTGGGGCGCGTGCCCCAGTTTTAAGCGAGACCGCACTCTATGGCGCGGTTCTCAGTACCGTTTATTGCTCCCTGAACGTGCGCATCGCCTCCTGCTTGCTCACCACGTCGCCATACTTGCTGTCGATATCAAACAGGTTGGCTTCATGGGGGGCCGGGTGCCGGTCGCCGACGCATTCGCGCACGACGATGGTGCGAAACCCGTGTTGCACGGCATCCACCGCCGTGGCGCGGATGCAGCCGCTGGTGGAACAACCGGCCAGTACCACGGTGTCGACGCCCTGTGCATGCAGCATCGGCGCCAGGCTGCTGCCGAAGAACGCACTGGCGTACTGCTTGGTGATCACCACTTCATCGGCCTGGGGCAATACTTCGGGGCAGAACGCGGCCAGTGGGTTGCCTTCGACCATGTCTTTCATCACCGGGGCCTTCTTGACCCATATGCCTCCATCCAGGAAATGGCCGGGATGGTAGCGGATATTGGTGTGGACGACTGCAATCCCGTGCTGGCGCGCGCTGGCCAGCAGCTCCACGCTTTCAGCCACGGCCGTGACCACACCCGGCGCGAACAGCGGCGCGCCTTCGGTGGTGTAGCCCTGCATGAAGTCGATCATCAGCAGCGCGGCCTTTTTGCCAAAGCCGATGCGGTTGCCCCATACGCCCTGGTAGTTGGCGTCGGCGGATTGTTCGCTCATCTTCTCAACTCCTCATTCATGTTTGCTGTGGCGAGCGGGCTTGCCCCGCGTTGGGCTGCGAAGCGGCCCCAAAAAAAGCGGGAGCGCTACGCACTCCAACGCGGGGCAAGCCCGCTCGCCACAGAAGCCCGCTCGCCACAACAAGCCCGCTTGCCACACGTTAATAGGCGCCGGAGAGCAGGGCACCCGCACCAGGCACGATGGGCTCCAGGTCCAGGGCCTTGAGCATGGCGTAGGTGGTCGCGATAGCGGCGGTGAGCACCGGCTTGCCGGTTTGCGCCTCGACCTTGGCCACCACCGGCAGCGACTGCATCTGCACGCAGGCGGATAGCACGATCACGTCGACGCCTTCCAGGTTCATGCCGGCGACGATAGCCGGCAGGTTGGCCGGGTCGTGGCGGGCCACTTCAAGGTTGTCGGGGATCTCCAGGGCGCGCCAGTCCACCACGTCAAAACCTTCTTCGCGGATGTAGTTCACCACCAGTTCGGTCAGCGGCTTCATGTACGGCGCGACGATGGCAATGCGCTTGGCGCCCATCACTTTCAGGCCCTCGATCAAGGCGCCGGCGCTGGTGATGACCGGGGCGTTGGCGTCGTTGTCGGCCGTGGCCTTGCGCAGGCGTTGTTCGGAGTTGCGGTGATACCCCAGCCCCATGGCCATGATCGCCACCAGGCACGCGTAACCCAGCACGTCTACCTTGGCGTCGGACAGTTCGACGGCGCAACGGTCGGACTCGCCGTCCATGGCCGCCAGTTCTTCCTTGCGCACCTGCTTCATGCGCATGCGGCTGGAGTGAAAGGTAAAACGCTCGGGACGGATCGCCTGGCGCGCGGTGAGCATCGCCGGGATCTCGGTTTCCATGGTGGTGTTGGAGCTCGGCACGATCTGGCCGATGCGGTAAGGCTTCTGCATGGTGGTCTCCGTTTTTATTGTGTGAGGAAGTCGCCGAGGGCGTGGAAGAAACCGTCGAAGTCATCCCACGGAATCATGTGCCCGGCGTTGGGTACGTGGCCGACCTGGATGCGCGGTTGCAGGCCCTGGATTTCGGCAACGTCTTCGTCGAGGATCACCCCGCCGCGACCGGCCACCATCAGCAGGCCCGGGGCCTTGAGGTGGGGCAGGTCCTGGTGGAAATCCACGGTGTGGAAATCATTGAAGGCGCGCACGATGGCGGGCTCAAAACAGGTGTGCAGCCATTCGGCACGCAGTTGCAGTTGTTCGTCGGTCCAGGTGGCGCAGAAGGCGCGCATTGCCTCGGCGTCCATGCCAACCAGGGATTGGCGGATCGAATCCACGTACCACGGCAGTTTGCTCGGGTACTCACGCCGACCCGGGCCAGACACCGGCGGGTCGATCAGCACCACGCGCTTCACGCCCCGGGGATGCATGACCGCACTGCGCAAGGCAAAACGTGCGCCCATGGAATGGCCCATCAGGTGGTAGCTGTCCAGATTCAGCGCATCGGCAAAGGCACCGATGTCGTCGGCGCAGGTGTCCGCGCTGTAGTCGAGTTCGGGGCCGGTGGAAGACAGCCCGCGACCGCGCACGTCCAGCACATAGGTGTCGAACTGTGCGCCCAGGCGCTCCGCTACGAACCCCCAGGTGATCGCCGGGCTGGTGATGCCCGGGATCAGGATCAACGCCGGGCCTTTGCCGCCGTAACGCAAGTAATGCTGGCGAATGCCGTTGGCCTGCACGTTGCCGCCGTAGAGGAAGGTGCTCACGCGGCTACCCCCGATTTCAGTTCCTGGGCGTACAGGTCATAGCCGTAGACCCAGGCCGGGTCTTCCTGAGTGCGCAGCCAGGTGTTGGCGTTGGACACTGCCTGCACCCGGGAGGCACGTTCCTTGCGGTTGGCTTCGTACAGCTCGAAGGCGGTGCGGTAGTCGCTGATGCCGGTTTCCTGTAGGCAGCGGGTGAGCATGGCGGCGTCTTCGATGGCCATGCCAGCACCCTGGGCCATGTGCGGCTTCATTGGGTGGCAGGCGTCGCCGAGCAGTACCAGGCGACCCCGGCTCCACAGTGGCAGTGGGTTGCGGTTGCGCAGCGGCCATTTGGTCACGCTGTCGGTGGATTCGATCAAGGCTTGCACGGTGGGGTGGTAGCCCTTGAAGGCGTCAAACATCTCCTCGCGGCTGCTGTCGACGAACGCGCCCTGGAAGTCCCATTCGGGGTGGGGGACGCCGGTCACGTAGTAGTACTCGTCGCGCTTGCCGGTGGTGTAGTAGACCATCATGTGGCGGTCCTCGGTCCACCACTTGATGCAGTCTTCGAACTTGTGGTTGTACTTGGCGAGCTGGTCGCCACGGATCAGTGCGCGGTGCGCGACCCAGCCGCTGTACAGCGGTTTTTCCACGCCCAGCAGTTCTTCGCGGATCTTGGAATTGATGCCGTCGGCACCGATCACGATGTCAGCGTAGGTCACCTGGCCGTCAGCGAAGGTCAGGCGCACCTGGGTGTCGGTTTCTTCGAGGCTTTCCAAGCGTTTGTTGAAGTGCAGGGTGCCGGGCTTGAGGGTGGACATCTGCAGCGCATGCAGGTCGCCACGGTGCACGGTGATGTAGGAGGCGCCGTAGCCGGTGAGCGGGATGCGCGAGAGGTAGTCGCCGGTTTCGCCGCAACGGCTGAACCAGTGCTCGGGGTGCGAGCCCATCAAGTCCAGCTGCTTTTCGATGCCCATGCGACGGAAGATTTTCATGATGTTGGGGCCCATGTGGATCCCTGCGCCCAACCGGGAAAACTCCGGCGCCTGCTCATACACATCGACGTCGAAGCCGGCTTGCTGCAACAGGGTGGCAGCGGCGGCACCGCCGAGGCCGGCGCCGACGATGGCGATTTTTTGCGTGCTTCCCATGGGGCGTGTTCCTCTTTCGTTGTGATTGTTGGCGGTGACTGTCCGCAAGGTTTTTAAAGTGTATACGCTCATTTTTTGAAATGGGAAGCCTGTCTTGGCAAATTTATTTTCTGGCCATATTTATCCTGTGTAACGCTTTGTGGCTATAAAATACTGGTAATGTTTCGATAGGTAACGTTTTGGTGCGCCGCTTGCAGTCTGTTCGCAATTCGGGTCTTATCGTTATTAAATGGCGTATACGCTATAAAAATGCACTAGTCTGAAGCGCAGTGCCTGAACTTGGTGCAGGCCCACAGGAGACAGGAAAATGCCGGTAAGCGATTGCGAATTGACCCAGATGTTCGAGCACGTGTTGAAACTGTCCAAGGTCGACCCGACCCAGAGCGTCGCCGTGCTCAAGAGCCATTACTCGGACCCGCGCACCGTGCGTGCCGCGATGGACGCTGCGCAGCGCCTGGGGGCCAAGGTGTATGCGGTGGAGTTGCCTTCGTTCAACCATCCCAAGGCGATGGGCAACGACATGACCGCCTACTGCGGCGACACCGCGCTCACCGGCAATATCGCCGCGCAGCGCGCCCTGGAGGCGGCGGACCTGATCGTCGACACCATGATGCTGCTGCACTCGCCGGAGCAGGAGCAGATCCTCAAGACCGGCACGCGTATCCTGCTGGCCGTGGAGCCGCCGGAAGTGCTGGCGCGCATGCTGCCCACCGAGGAAGACAAGGTGCGGGTGCTGGCCGCCGAACAGCTGTTGAAGAAGGCGCGTTCGATCCACGTCAAATCCCGCGCCGGCAGTGATTTCCGTGCCGCCCTGGGGCAATACCCCTCCGTGACCGAGTACGGTTTTGCCGATGAACCGGGGCGCTGGGACCACTGGCCCAGCGGCTTCCTGTTTTCCTGGCCCAACGAAGAAACCGCCGAGGGCGTGCTGGTGCTGGACATTGGCGACATCCTGCTGCCCTTCAAGACCTACACCCGCGAGAAGATCACCCTGGAAATCGAGAAGGGCTTCATCACTAAAATCCATGGGGGGTTCGAGGCCGCATACCTGCGTGACTACATGAAGTACTTCGACGACCCCGAGGTATACGGCATCTCCCATATCGGCTGGGGCCTGCAACCACGGGCGCAGTGGACGGCCATGGGCCTGCACGACAAGAACGACGGCATGTGCATGGATGCGCGGGCGTTCTACGGTAATTTCCTGTTCTCCACCGGGCCGAACACCGAGGTGGGTGGGACACGCAAGACGCCGTGCCATATGGATATCCCGCTGCGCAATTGCGATGTGTACCTGGATGACGAAGCGGTGGTCATTGCCGGTGATGTTGTCGCCCCGACAGCTTCCCTGGCCCGCTGATTAACCCGTGTGGGAGGGGGCTTGCCCCCGATGGCGGAGGAGCAGCTGGAAATTAGCTTGCTGATACACCGCCATCGGGGGCAAGCCCCCTCCCACATGTAGACTACATTCGAGCATGAGAAACTTGAGTGCATCCAACAACGAAGCCATCATGCTTCCCCATCGCCAGCCATCCACCGAGCCCCGCCGTGCCTGATTCCTATGTCTTTTCTGAACAAGTTGGCCACCTGCTGCGCAAGGCCTACCAGCGCCACCTGGCGATCTTCCAGCAGAATGTCGGCGACTCCCAGCTCACCGCCGTGCAGTTCGTGACGCTGTGCGCACTGCGCGATCACGGTGCAAGTTCGTTGACTGAACTGGTCAAGGCTACCGCCGTGGACCAGGCGACCATCCGCGGGATCGTCGAGCGACTCAAGGCCAAGGCACTGATCAGCCTGGAACCGGACCCGCAGGACAAACGCAAAGTGGTGGTGGACCTGTCCCCGGCAGGCGCCGAACTGGTCGCCCAGACCGCGCCGCGTGCTGCGCAGATCAGTGAATTGACCATGAGCAATCTCAACCCGGCCGAACGGGTGGCGGTGCTGTTCCTGTTGCGCAAGATGATCGACGATCCCCAGGAGTAGTCCCTGCTGGCACCGATCTTGCTCTGAGTTCATGTAGTAACCACTTCACCAGTCAAGTGTGTCGCGAGGCCCCAGGTCCGCGACGCTTTTTTTTGACTGTTTCATGTAGTGAGTACTTCATCAACTGTTACGGGCGAAGCACATGATCAGCCAGCACATCACAGTAGCGCTTGAGGTCAACGGGCAAACACGCGAAGTCAGCGCCATGGCGGACACGCCGCTGTTGCTGGTGCTGCGCAATGACCTGGAACTCAATGGTCCCAAATATGGCTGTGGCCTGGGGGAGTGCGGTGCCTGCACCGTGATCATCGATGGGGTGGCGGCGCGTGCCTGTGTGTTTCCGTTGTCGGGGGCCGTGGGACGCGCGATTGTCACCCTCGAAGGCCTGGGCACGCGCCAGGCGCCGCACCCGGTGCAACAAGCCTTTATCGATGAGCAGGCCGCGCAATGTGGCTACTGCCTCAACGGCATGATCATGACCGCCAAGGCCTTGCTCGACCGTAACCCCAACCCCAGCGAAGCCCAAGTGCGCAACGAGCTGTCGGGCAACCTCTGCCGCTGCGGCACCCATATCGAAATCCTGCGCGCCGTGTTGCGTGCGGCCCGCCTGATGACCGTGGATTGATGACCATGCCGAACATTCCGCTTTCCCGTGACCAATGGCTGGCCAAGGCCGGCGTTTTGTTGATCGTCGATGAGGTGCTGCCACCTTCGGGGCCGGTGGCCAAGGGCGGCACGCCTACGGTCAAGCCCAAGGAGCTTGGGCTGTTTATTGCGGTCAACGATGACGGCCTGGTGTATGCGTTCAACGGCCATGTGGACCTGGGCACCGGCATCCGTACGTCGCTGGCGCAGATCGTGGCCGAGGAACTGGACCTGGCGATGGACCAGGTGCAGATGGTGCTTGGGGATACCGAGCGCGTGCCCAACCAGGGCGCGACCATTGCCAGCGCTACATTGCAGATATCGGCAGTCCCCCTGCGCAACGCGGCCGCCGAAGCCCGACGTTTTCTGTTGGCGCGGGCAGCGGGACGCTGGGGCGTGAGTACCGCCAGCCTGAACGTGGAGGCTGGCGTTATTCAGGCGCCGGATGGCCGCACCACCACCTATAGCGAACTGGTCAGCGGCCAGCACGACCAGCTGCGCATCAGCGGCGACGCGCCGCTAAAGGCCACTGAGGACTATCGCCTGGTGGGCAAGGGCGCCGCACGGGTGGATATCCCCGGCAAGGCCACCGGTGAACTGACCTACGTGCACGACATGCGCGTGCCAGGCATGCTTCATGGCCGGGTGATCCGCCCGCCCTATGCCGGGTTGGATTGCGGCGATTTTGTCGGCAACAGCCTGTTGAGCGTGGATGAGTCCTCCATCGCCCACGTTCCTGGCATCGTTGCGGTGGTGGTCATCCGCGATTTTGTCGGCGTGGTCGCGTTGCGTGAAGAGCAGGCGATCAAGGCCGCCAGCACCTTGCAGGTGCACTGGAAGCCCTGGAACCACGCCTTGCCGGACATGAGTGATGTCGAGCAGGCCATCCGCGACAACCCTCGCGTGCGCCGCACCGTGCTTGACCAGGGCCATGTCGATGAAGCCCTGGCCAACGCCAGCCAGCGCATGCCGCGCAGTTACCTGTGGCCGTACCAGATGCACGGCTCGATCGGCCCTTCCTGTGGCGTGGCGGATTACTCGCCGGCCGGCAGCCGGGTGTGGTCGGGCAGCCAGAACCCGCACCTGCTGCGCGCCGACCTGGCGTGGCTGCTGGAGTGTGATGAGGCGCTGATCGACGTGATCCGCATGGAAGCCGCCGGCTGTTATGGGCGCAATTGTGCGGATGATGTGTGTGCCGATGCCTTGCTGCTGTCCCGTGCAGTCGGCAAACCGGTGCGCGTGCAATTGACCCGCGAACAGGAACACCTGTGGGAGCCCAAGGGCACTGCGCAGTTGATGGATGTGGATGGCGGCCTCAACGCCGATGGCAGCATTGCCGCCTACGACTTTGAAACCAGTTACCCCTCCAACGGCGCGCCAACCCTGGCGTTGTTGCTGACCGGCCGCGTGGAACCGGTGGCGGCGATGTTCGAGATGGGCGACCGCACCTCGATCCCGCCCTACGACATCGACAACATGCGCGTGACCATCAACGACATGGCGCCCATCGTGCGTGCGTCGTGGATGCGCGGTGTGTCGGCGCTGCCCAACACCTTCGCCCACGAATCCTATATCGATGAATTGGCCTTCGCCGCCGGTGTCGACCCGGTGGAATACCGTCTGCGCTACCTCAAGGACGAACGCGCCATCGACCTGGTCAAATCCACCGCCGAGCGCGCCAACTGGACGCCGCGCACCGCGCCGATGCAAACCGCCAACGAGGACCACCTGCTGCGTGGTCGGGGCTTTGCCTACGCGCGCTACATCCACAGCAAGTTTCCTGGTTTCGGCGCGGCCTGGGCGGCATGGGTCGCGGACGTAGCCATCGACAAGCAGACCGGTGATGTGTCGGTGACCCGCGTGGTGATCGGCCATGACTCGGGGATGATGATCAACCCGGCTGGGGTGCAGCACCAGATCCACGGCAATGTGATCCAGTCCACCAGCCGTGTGCTGAAGGAGCGCGTGACCTTTGAGGAGTCGACGGTGGCGAGCAAGGAGTGGGGCGGCTATCCGATCCTGACCTTCCCTGAGGTACCGCAGATCGACGTGATGATGATGCCGCGCCAGGACCAGCCGCCGATGGGCGCCGGTGAGTCGGCCTCGGTGCCCAGCGCGGCGGCGATTGCCAATGCGATCTACGACGCCACCGGCATTCGGTTTCGTGAGCTGCCGATCACCCCGGAGCGGGTATTGGCGGCGCTGAATGCCGGCACCTTGGGCGAGCCGGACAAGTCGCCGGAGAAACGGCGCAAATGGTGGTTCGGCGCGTTGTTCGCCACCTTGGGCGCGGTGTTGGCGACGGCCTGGCCCTTCCACAATGAAATCGCACCGATTGCGCCGCCCAGCGCCGGCACCTGGTCCAAGGCCACCCTGGAACGTGGGCGCCTGCTCGCGGCAGTCGGTGATTGCGCGGTGTGCCATACGGCGCCGGGCGGTGCGACCAACGCCGGTGGGCTGGCGATGCAAACCCCCTTCGGCACGCTGTACAGCAGCAACATCACCCCGGACGTGAAGACCGGCATCGGTGCCTGGTCGTACCCGGCGTTCGAGCGCGCGATGCGCGATGGGATTGGCCGTGACGGGCGCAACCTGTACCCGGCGTTTCCCTACACGGCGTTCCGCAATATCAACGATGCGGACATGCAGGCGCTGTATGCCTACCTGATGTCCCAGGCGCCGGTGAGCCAGGCGCCGACGCCGAATGCCATGCGTTTTCCGTTCAATATCCGGCCGTTGATGGCGGGGTGGAACGCGTTGAACCTGCGACGTGGCGAAATCACCCCGCAGCCTGAGCGCGGCGAGCAATGGAATCGCGGCAATTACCTGGTCAATGGCCTGGGGCATTGTGGGGCCTGCCATTCGCCGCGCAACCTGATGGGGGCGGAGAAGGGTGGTAAGGCGTTCCTGGCGGGCGGCATGGTCGATGGCTGGGAGGCGCCAGCGTTGACAGGGCTGTCGAAGGCGCCGACGCCGTGGACCGAAGACCAATTGTTTACCTACCTGAGCACCGGCTATTCCGACGCCCACGGCGTGGCCGCAGGCCCGATGGGGCCGGTGGTGAGTGAATTGTCCAAGCTGCCCAAGGTGGATATCCGTGCGATGGCGGTGTACCTGGCGTCGCTCAATGGCGAAGCCGCAGCCGAGGCCCAGGTGGCGGCCGCCGTCAGCGTGCCAAATCCGAATGGCCGACGCGTATTTGAAGGTTCATGCAAGGCCTGCCATGCCGACGGCCTGGGACCGAAGCTGTTTGGGGTGAGCCCATCGCTGGCGACCAATACCAATGTGCACAGCGACCAGCCGGATAACCTGATCAAGGTGATTCTGCAAGGTATCAGCCACCCGGCGACCCAGGACCTGGGGTATATGCCGGGGTTCAAGGACAGTTTGTCGAACAGCCAGGTAGCGGATCTGGCAGCGTATCTGCGCGGGCAATTTGCGCCGAATGCGCCGCAGTGGAAGGGGCTGGAGCAGAAGGTAGCGCATCTGCGTGCCAACCCCGGCACCCATTGACGCAATGGGGTAAAACAGGTGGGAGGGGGCTTGCCCCCGATGGCGGTGGGTCAGCTAAACATAGGCTGGCTGATGTACCTGTATCGGGGGCAAGCCCCCTCCCACATTTTGATAGGGTGTTTACAGGGAGGGCGGGGTGACGCCACGTATCACCAAATCACTGATAAACCCCAGCCAATCCTGCTGCTGCCCTTTGCTTGCCAGGTCTTCACCGAGGAATGAGCTGAGGGTATGCCGGTTGGAGTTATAGAAGTAGCACAGCGAAGCAATCATCAAGTACACGTGCTTGAGGTCCACATCCTGGCGAAACACGCCCTGGGCCTGGCCGGCTTCGATGATCGGCTTCAAGACGCCCACGGCTTCCCCGGATAACCTGCGCATCTCGCCGGACTGCTGGGCATGTTTGCCCTGGTGCAGGTTCTCGATGCTCAGGATCGCCACGAATTCCGGGTGCTTGACGTAGTAATTCCAGATAAACGCCACCAGGTCGCGCAGGGCCTGCTCCGGTGCGTCCAGGTCCAGCTTGAGCTTGCTTTCGGCTTTGTTGAACTGCTCATAGATGTGTTCCAGCACGCAGACGAACAGGTGTTCCTTGCTGCCGAAATAGTAATAAAGCATGCGGTCGTTGGAGTCGGCCTCCTTGGAAATGGTGTCGACACGCCCGCCGGAATAACCGTCACGGGTGAACACCTTGACCGCCGCCTGGAGGATGCGCGCGCGGGTCTGGTCGGCTTGTTGGGCGCGAATGCCGGTCTTCTTGATCACCATGTCAGAGCGCCTTGCAGGACAGTCAGGGCGCGAAATATAGCATGGGCGTTTTCAGGTCCGTTCTGTGACCGACAAGTTCTGTAATAAAAACGCCATTGCGCTGGGGATTGAATCCGCAACGGGCTATTTTGGTGCGTCTCAATAACTAGAGTAGCCATGGATGAAATACCAACCTTTCAGCCGTACCTTGATTGCCACAGCCCTGGTGTTGACCGTCAGTGGTGTGCAAGCCGCTTCCCAGGCCCCGGTGGCCGGTGAAAACGGCATGGTGGTAACGGCCCAGCATTTGGCAACTCATGTGGGTGTAGACGTGCTCAAGGCCGGCGGTAATGCGGTCGACGCTGCCGTGGCCGTGGGCTATGCGCTGGCCGTGGTGTACCCGGCGGCGGGCAACCTGGGCGGCGGCGGTTTCATGACCGTGCAACTGGCGGACGGGCGCAAGACCTTCCTAGACTTCCGCGAAAAAGCCCCGTTGGCGGCCACCGCCGACATGTACCTGGACAAGGACGGCAATGTCATCGAAGGCCTCAGCTCCAAGGGCCACCTGGCTGTCGGCGTACCCGGCACCGTGTCGGGCATGGAACTGGCGCTGAGCAAATACGGCACCCTCAAGCGCGCCCAGGTCATCGCCCCGGCGATCAAGCTGGCGGAAAACGGCTTTGCGCTGGAGCAGGGCGACATTGATCTGCTGCACACCGCCACCGGCGAGTTTGAAAAAGACAAGGACATGCGCGCAATCTTCCTGCACAACGGCCAGCCGATGCAGGTCGGTCAGAAACTGGTGCAGAAAGACCTGGCCAAGACCCTCAAAGAAATCTCGGCCAAGGGCAGCGACGGTTTCTATAAAGGCTGGGTGGCCAAGGCGCTGGTGGATTCCAGCCAGGCCGGCAAGGGCATCATCACCCAGGCGGACCTCGACAAGTACAAGACCCGCGAACTGGCGCCCATCGAGTGCGACTACCGTGGCTACCACGTGGTCTCGGCACCGCCTCCCAGCTCGGGTGGCGTAGTGATCTGCCAGATCATGAACATCCTCGAAGGCTACCCGATGGCTGACCTGGGCTATCACTCGGCCCAGGGCCTGCACTACCAGATCGAAGCCATGCGCCACGCCTATGTGGACCGCAACAGCTACCTCGGCGACCCGGACTTCGTGAAGAACCCGATCGAGCACCTGCTGGACAAAAACTACGCGGCCAAACTGCGCGACGCCATCGAACCGCAGAAGGCCGGCGATTCCCAGGCGATCAAGCCGGGCGTGTCGCCCCATGAAGGCAACAACACCACTCACTACTCCATCGTCGACAAGTGGGGCAACGCGGTGTCGGTTACCTACACCCTCAACGACTGGTTCGGTGCGGGCGTAATGGCGAGCAAGACCGGGGTGATCCTCAACGATGAAATGGACGACTTCACCGTCAAGGTCGGCGTGCCGAACATGTACGGCCTGGTCCAGGGTGAAGCCAACGCCATCGCACCGGGCAAGGCGCCGCTGTCGTCGATGAGCCCGACCATCGTGACCAAGGATGGCAAGGCGGTGATGGTGGTGGGTACGCCAGGTGGCAGCCGCATCATTACCGCGACCTTGCTGACTATCCTGAATGTCATCGACTACAAGATGAATATCCAGGAAGCCGTGGACGCGCCGCGTTTCCACCAGCAATGGATGCCGGAAACCACTAACCTTGAGCGGTTTGCAGTGAGCCCGGACACCCAGAAGATCCTCGAAAGCTGGGGTCACAAGTTTGCCGGGCCGCAGGATGCCAACCACTTGGCGGCGATTTTGGTGGGTGCACCGTCGCTGGATGGCAAACCGGTGGGTAACAACCGCTTCTATGGGGCGAATGACCCGCGTCGCAATACGGGGCTGTCGTTGGGCTACTGAGGCGTGAGGTGGTGATGCAGGTGGGCCAGGGACAGCGCCAGGCTGTCGTGGGATAACTGGATGGCGGCGCCTTCGGCGCTGCCCTGGGCCACCGGTATCACTCGTTCGAACATGTGGTTTTCATAGGCCTGCACTGCGGATGAGCAGTCGGGTGTCTCCAGCAGGTGCTGCGCCAGTTCGGCCGCATCCAGCATCGCCGCGTTCACCCCTTCGCCGCCAAACGGCGACATCAGATGGGCCGCATCGCCGATCAGCGTCAACCCCTGGCGATGGGACCAGCGATGGCCGACGGGCAGGGCGTAGATCGGTCTCGCCAGTACCGTCTCGTTCGCCGCATCAAACAATGCCAATACCTGCGGGTGCCAGCCATGGAACTGGGCTTTCAGTGCGGGCAGGCTGAGGTGATCGGCTGCCCAGTCGGACGGTACACGGAAGATCGCATAGCCGCGCAAATGCGCGTTGGCGTTGCGCTGCACGATGATCGCCTTGGCTTCGCCGGCAACCTGCAGGGTGCCTCGGCCGACCAGTCCGGCGAGATGCGGGTGCTGACAGTCTGCATCGTCGATGCCGAATTCGATAAAGGTCAATCCGCTGTATTGCGGCTGATAGGTCGACAGCAGCGGGCGTATTTTCGACCAGGCGCCGTCGGCACCCACCACCAGGTCGAAGGGGCCGTGGGTGAGCGCGCCTTGATGAAGTGCCCAGCGTCCATCGCCGGTCGGACGCACGTCGGTGACGCTGACACCCCAGCTCACACAGTCTTGCGGCAGTGAATCCAGCAGCGCCTGGCGCAAGGCGGTGCGGTCGACTTCAGGGCGGTCGCCTGCGCCCGGGTTGGGGGCTTCGAACAACAAGCGACCGTGCTGATCCATCAAGCGCGAGCCTTGGTCTTCGTAACGGGCGATGCGTTTGAACGCGTCCTCCAGGCCGGCACGCTGCAAGGCGAGTTGGCCGGATTCGGCATGCAGGTCAAGCGTGCCACCTTGTGGGCGCTCCAACGGGCTACGTTCACGTTCAAACACGCTGGCAGTGACACCATGGCGATAAAGGATTCGCGCCAAGGTCAACCCGCCGGGGCCGGCGCCGACGATGGCGATGCGCAATGAGGTATTCATGGAATTGTCCTTGGCGATGTTTATAGGATCCTATACATTTAGTTCATAGGATCCTATGGAAAGTCAACGCCCTCATGAAGACGCAAACGCCTGCTCCAAACCCCATGCAACAGATCGGCATGGCGAACCGGGGGTTCATCCGCCTCTACGAAGGTCGCCTGAGAGCGCTGGGCTTTGCTATCGCGCAGATTCCGGTGCTGGTGGCACTCAAGCGCAGCGGGGGGTTGCCCCAGGCCGAACTGGTGCGCATCGCCCGTGTCGAGCAATCGAGCATGGCCCAGTTGCTGGGCCGTATGGAGCGTGACGGCATGATCGAACGGGTGGCTGACCCGGCTGACAAACGCAGCCGCTTGATTACCCTGACCGACGCGGCGCGCGAACGCATGCCCGCCGCCCGCGCGATCATGCTGCAAGGCAGCGCGCAGGCGCTGGAGGGGTTCAGTGAAGAGGAGGAGGCGACCTTGCTGGCGTTGCTGCTAAGGGTGAATGCCAACCTGGAGCGTGCCGGCGAGTAGCTGTTCAACCGCAGCAAATGCGCTGGCGCGGCGCTGTGCCCAATGACCACGAATCACCAGGGCGGGCTGCTGATGGTGCTCGATCCACTCCAGGCTGCCCTGGAAAAACGCTTGGCGATCCGCCAGCTCCGGCTGGCAGCGCTGGCCGTCGGCGGTCCATTCCACATCGTCCGGCGAGAGCAGTAGGTGCAGGTCGTAGTGGCGGGCCAGCAGTTCGCTGTCGAGCCAGGCGGGGTAGTCGCCGAACAGGGTCTGGCTCCAGAGCTTGTTGGTCAGCAAGTGCGTGTCGAGGATCAACAGCGCAGGCTGTTGGGCGCGGGCGGCGTCTTCCCAGGCCAGTTGACCACGGGCAATGGCCGGGATATCGGCCAGGGTGGTGTCGCGCTGATGGTGATCGATGAAATGGCGCACGTATTCACCGACCATCAACCCGCCGAAATGCGCCTGCAACTCTGCGGCCAGCCAGCTTTTGCCGCTGGATTCCGGGCCGGCCAGTACCACCACCTTCATGCGTGCAACGCCGGATCGGCGCGCCATTCACGCCAGCCTTGCACGGCGATCACGGTGAACAGTGCATAGAGCGCGGCGGTAAGGTACAGGCCTTTGTAGAGGAACAGCCCGACGAAGATCACATCCACTGCGATCCACAGTGGCCAGCACTGCACGCGTTTCTGCGCCATCCACATCTGCGCCACCAGGCTGAAGCCGGTGAGGGCGGCGTCCAGCCAGGGCTGGGCGGCATCGGTCCAGTGCGCCATGGCGGCGCCGAGCAACAGGCTGCCCACTGCGCCCACGGCCAGGCTGGCCATGATCGCCGGCACTCCCAGGCTGGTGACCTGTCGCCCTTGCTTGACTTCGCCGGCGCGGGTCCACTGCCACCACCCGTAGACCTGCAGCGCGGCGTAGACCACCTGCAAGAGCATGTCGGAATAGAGCTTCACATCGAAGAACACCCAGGTGTAGAGCAGCACCATGACCAGGCCGATGGGCCAGCACCAGGGGTTTTGCTTGACGGTCAGCCACACCGCGATCACCCCGAGGGCGGCGGCGAACAGTTCAAGCCCGGACATGGTGGTTCCTTGGGGGAGTGGGAGAGGGCGGGATTGTAACCAAAGAAGATTGGCGTAGGCATTATCTCTGTAGTGAGCGGGCTTGTTGTGGCGAGCGGGGCAAGCCCGCTCACCACAACAAACCCGCTCACCACAACAAGTGGGTTCGCTACAAGCAGCATCAGATTTTGAATTGGCGCAGCAGGCCGTCGAGCTGTTCACTCAGGCCACGCAACTGTCCACTCGCCACGCTCGACTGCTCCGCCGCCAGTGCCGTGCTGTGGGACAAGCCCGCCGCCTGGGTGACGTTCTGGTTGATGTCTTCCACCACATGGGCCTGTTGCAGCGTCGCGCTGGCAATCGAGGCGTTGAGGCCGTTGAGGTTGCGCAGCGCCTGGCCGATGGCGGTCAGGCTGGCCCCGGCCTGGCCGGCTTGTTCGATGGTCAGTTGCGAGGCGCTGTGGCTGTCGCTGATTACCTTGACCGCGGCTTCCGAGTGGCCTTGCAGGCGTTCGATCATGCCCTGGATCTCGGCGGTGGACTTTTGTGTGCGCTGGGCCAGCAGCCGCACTTCATCGGCCACCACCGCAAAGCCACGGCCTTGTTCGCCGGCGCGGGCTGCTTCAATCGCGGCGTTGAGGGCTAGGAGGTTGGTCTGGTCGGCGATGGAGCGGATCACTTCGAGCACGCTGCCGATCTGGGTGCTTTCGGCGGACAGGGTGCGGATCACCTCCACCGCCTGGCTGATGGTGCCGGAGAGCTGGTCGATCTGCTGCAGGCTGCCGTCGATATTGACCTGGCCTTGCTGCGCCTGGGCCTGGGCGTCGCGCATTTCGCTGGCGGCGTGTTCGGCGTTCTTGGCCACGTCCTGCACACCGTAGGTGACTTCGTTGATGGCGGTGGCCACCAGTTCCATCTGCTGGGATTGCTGCTGGCTGCGATCATGGGCCTGGGTCGCATTGGTGCCCAGTTCCTGGGACGACTGGCCCAGGGCGTTGGCGCATTCCTGCAACTGGCTGACCACCTGGCGCAGCTTGGCGGTGAAGCTGTTGAAGTGCCGGGCCAGTTGGGTGACTTCGTCCTGGCCGTGGGTGTCGAGGCTGCGGGTCAGGTCGCTTTCGCCGCTGGCGATATTGCCCATGGCGTTCACCGCGTCCTGCAACGGCCGCACGATGCTGCGGGCGATCAGCGCTACCAGCAACGCCATGAGCACCGCGATACCCAGGCCGATAAACGAGGCTTTCCACACCTGGCCGCTGAACTCGGCCTGCACATCGTCCACGTACACCCCGGAACCGATGATCCAGCCCCACGGCTCGAACAGTTGGATGTACGAGGTCTTGGCCACCGGCGCTTCGGCGCCCGGTTTCGGCCAGCGATAGTTGACGATGCCCGCGCCCTTGGCCTTGGCCAGGCTCACGAATTCGTTGAACACCGCAAACCCGTCGGGGTCGCGGATGGCCGAGAGGTTCTGGCCGTCGAGCTTGGGGTTGGCCGGATGCATGATCATCACGGGCGTGAGGTCGTTGATCCAGAAGTAGTCGTCATGGTCGTAGCGCAAGCCGCGCACGGCACTCAGGGCCTGTTTCTGGGCCGCTTCACGGGTCATCACGCCAGTGGTTTCGAGGCCGTGATAAAACGTCAGGATCCCGCTGGCGGTCTGGACCACGTGTTGGGTCTGTTGGCGCTTGGCCTGGTAAAGGTCGCCGTGGATCTGCTTGAGCATCAGCAAACCCAGGGCCAACAGCATCAGCACGGCGACTATCAGGATCAGCCAGAGACGCCGGCTGATCGACATATTGCGCAAACTGTTCATCGTCCTGTCACTCCGTGCTTTTTATAATTGTGGGCGTTGCATCGACTTTTCCGCCTTGTCTGATAGGCTTTCGGCCTGTATTCGGAAAACCTGAATACTGTCTGATTTTTCACAAGATTTTTGCGTGCCGGGGTTGAGAATCAGCCCCGGGTCTTGTCGTCAGTGAACCATTAAAAAGATCAACAAGGCTTGCCATAGAGCAAGACCTTTGGGGGAAGCATGGATTTTTGGACCGCCATACAGGCATTGATTCTTGGCGTTGTGGAGGGGCTGACCGAGTTCCTGCCGATTTCCAGCACGGGCCACCAGATCATCGTCGCCGACTTGATCGGCTTCGGTGGCGAGCGTTTCGAGGCCTTCAACATCATCATCCAGCTGGGTGCGATCCTCGCCGTGGTCTGGGAGTTTCGCCGCAAGATCCTCGACGTGGTCATCGGTTTGCCAAGCCAGCGCAATGCCCAGCGCTTTACGGTCAACCTGATCATTGCCGTGTTGCCGGCAGTGGTATTGGGGGTGATCTTCGCCGACCTGATCAAGCACTACCTGTTCAACCCGATCACCGTGGCGACCGCCCTGGTAGTAGGCGGCATCATCATGTTGTGGGCCGAGCGGCGCCAGCACCGGACCCATGCCGAGAGCGTCGACGAGATCACCTGGAAAGATGCGATCAAGATCGGCTTCGCCCAGTGCCTGGCCATGATCCCCGGCACGTCGCGCTCCGGTGCAACCATCATTGGCGGCCTGCTGTTCGGTCTGTCGCGCAAGACCGCGACCGAGTTTTCGTTCTTCCTGGCCATGCCGACCATGGTCGGTGCCGCGCTGTATTCGGGCTACAAGTACCGTGACCTGTTCCAGCCGGCGGATTTCCCGGTGTTCGCCATCGGCTTCGTGACCTCGTTCATCTTCGCGATGATTGCGGTCAAGGGCTTGCTCAAGTTCATCGCCAGCCACAGCTACGCGGCATTTGCCTGGTACCGGATTGCGTTCGGCCTGCTGATCCTGGCGACCTGGCAGTTCGGCTGGATCGACTGGACGGCGGTCAAGCCTTGAACATCCAATATCCGCGTTTGAAGGCAGCGATCTTTGCGCTGTTGTGCGCGCCGCCATTGATAGGGGCCGCGCTGGTCTGGTATCGCGGCGAGACGCTGATCCCGCTGGCGGCTTATGGCGTGGTCAGCGTGATCGCGTTTTTCCTGTACTGGAGCGACAAGCGCAAGGCGCAGACCGAGCGCTGGCGCACCCCGGAAAACATCCTGCACGCCGTGGAGCTGGCGGGCGGCTGGCCGGGAGCGTTGATTGCCCAGCAGGTGTTTCGCCACAAGACGCGCAAAGTGTCTTACCAGGTGCTGTTCTGGGTGATCGTGTTGCTGCATGAGGTGTTCTGGCTGGACCAGTTGTTCCTCGGCGGCACCTTGCTCTCAGTCCTCTAGCAGCAACCCGACCTGAGTGCGCTTGGGCAACTTGCTCACCACCAACTGGTGGGAGCGGTGCAACAAGCCGCGCAGTTCTTCGGCACCCAGCGGGTAGGGCGTGTTCATGATGACCCACTGCGCACGCGCCAGGTACGGCGCCGGGTGGATGCCCGGGCGGTCCACATGGCCGAGGAACAGTTCCTTGTCGACCTTGAACGCCAGCGAGTCACCACGCAGGTTTTGCAGGGCGAACATCTTGTTGCCGGCAATCGAGAACACCCGCACGCCGCCCCATTTGTAGTCTTCGCGCGCGCCGGGCAGTGCCAGGCAGAACGCCGCGACTTGTGCTTCGGTCATCTTCATAGCAAGCGGTCTCCACAGCCTTTGAAGCCTTCTTCAAGGTAGTCGATCCAGGCCCGGATCGCCGGCAGCACGCCGCGCCGATGCGGGTAGACCGCCTGTAGCCAACCGCCCGGCAACGACCATTCGGGCAGCAGTTGCACCAATCGGCCGTTCGCCAATTCCTCTTCGCAGTACATCATCGGCAGTACGGTAAAGCCCAGGCCCATGATGGCGCTGGCTTTGCGCACGATAAAGTCGTCGATACCCAGGCGGGCTTCCATCGCCAGGTCGTGAGCGTTGCCCTGAGGGTCGAGAATGCGTTGATGTACCAGGCGGTCCGCCTCCAGCGCACCGAGAATCGGCAACTGCTTGAGGTCGTCTAGGGTCGTGACCTGACGCCCGAGCATCAGCGCGGGGCTGGCCACCAGCACGGTCTGGGCCTGGCGCAGGCGTTTGGTCACCAACAGCGGGTCTTCATCGCCGAGTTCGCGCACGCGCAAGGCCACATCAATGCCTTCGGCCACCAGGTCGACGCGACGGTTGACCAGGGTCATCTCCAACTGCACCTGAGGGTGGGCGGCGAGGAAACCGGCGACCACCTCCGGCAGGATGTGCTGGGCCATGCCCACCGGGCAGCTCACCCTCAGTCGTCCACGGGGCTCGCTGGACATGCTGGCCACGGCCTCATCGGCCATTTCCGCCTCCAGCAGCATGGCCTGGCAATGGCGCAGGTAGCGCTCGCCAACGGCGGTGAGGGTAAGTTGGCGGGTGGTACGTTGCAGCAGGCGTGCGCCGAGGCGCTCTTCCAGCTCGGCGATGCGCCGCGACAGCCGCGACTTGGGAATCCCCAGCAGCCGGCCGGCGGCGGCGAAACCGCCGGCTTCGACGACTTTGGCGAAATAGTAGAGGTCGTTGAGGTCTTGCATGATCCGCCTCGGGGGGGAAACTGTAGGAGCGAGCTGGCTCGCGAAAAACGTCAACGATAACGCAGCGCACCGGGTTTGTGTTCGGATTGTCTCACTGGCGGGACAAACAGTCGCGTTTCAACGGTCTAATCCTTTATTCGGATCATCTGTAGGATCAACCTCACTTGATCGCCCCACCGCGATCCTCACTTGGAGATCCCGCATGAAACTGTTGCATATCGATTCCAGCATCCTCGGCGACAACTCGGCGTCCCGTCAGCTCAGCGCGGGCGTGGTCAAGGCGTGGCAAGCGGCTGAACCGGGTGTCGAAGTGACCTACCGTGACCTGGCCAGCGAAGGCATCAACCACTTTTCCGGCGCAACCCTGGGTGCCCTGGGCACTGCCGCTGAGCTGCGCGATGCCGCGCAGAAGCATGAAGCTGACCTGAGCGCTTCGTCGTTGGCTGAATTCCTCGCCGCCGACGCGGTAGTGGTTGGCGCACCGATGTACAACTTCACCATTCCGACCCAGTTGAAAGCCTGGATCGACCGTATCGCCGTCGCCGGCCAGACTTTCCGCTACAGCGAAGCCGGCCCTGAAGGCCTGTGCGGCAACAAAAAAGTCATCATCGTATCCACTGCAGGCGGCCTGCATGCCGGCCAGGCCTCGGGCGCTGCCCACGAAGGCTACCTGAAGCTGCTGTTTGGCTTCCTGGGTATTACTGATATCGAAATCGTGCGTGCAGAAGGCCTGGCCTATGGTGATGAAGTGCGCAGCAAGTCCCTGAACGACGCCAACGTAGTCATCAACGAACAATTGTTCACCGCCGCGTAAGGCTTGTGTAAATTCCGCCTTTGCTCGGTTTCATTCTGAAGCCGGGCGCCTAAACTCTGTATTCTGCTCGCCTCAAAACGAACGGAGTACGGAGTTTTTTCGTTTAGCCGCTGTCATTACTTTGGCCCAGGTTGTGCAAGCATGGGTTTAACACCCTGGACTTTTTTCGATATGTTTGTTCTCACGCAGCAAAGGTGGACATCCCCATGATGCGTCTTTGTGCTGTTATGGTTCTTTCCCTGCTCGGCGGCCTGATTTCAGTGCACGCCGCACCCGCGCCGCACCCGCATTGGAGTGTGGGCTTTCATCGCATGACGTTTCTCGATCCGCTGGACCTGCAACCCATGAAGGCAATCGCCTTCTATCCCTCTACCGATCTAGAACACACCACACAGGTGGGTGCCTATCACGTCGCCGCCACCGAAGATTCCAAGATCGCCATCGGCCGTTTCCCGATGCTGATGCTGTCCCACGGCAACACCGGTACGCCACTTGCGTTGCATGACCTGGCCACGTCACTGGCGCGCAAAGGCTTTGTGGTGGTGGCGGTGCTGCACCCGGGTGACAACTACAAGGATCACAGCCGCCTGGGCACAGTGAGCAACCTGTATGGTCGGCCGATCCAGATTTCCGAAGCGATCACCGCCACCCTCGGCGACCCGATGCTGTCGCCGTTCGTCAACGTGGACCAGGTGGGTGTCATTGGTTACTCAGCCGGGGGCGAGACCGCATTGATTCTGGCCGGCGCCAAGCCGGATTTCGACCGCCTGCGCCGGTATTGCCAGGAACGTCCGGAAGATCGCGACGCCTGCACTACCAAGGGCGAACTGGTGGTAGACCGTGATGACCTGCAACCGCAATCCGACCCGCGCATCCATGCCCTGATGTTGATGGCACCGCTGAGCCTGATGTTCGGTCGCCACACCCTGGCCGATGTGCATGTGCCGGTGCTGCTTTACAGTGGCGATGGCGACAAGTTGGTGGCGGTGGATAAGAACGCGGCTGCACTGGCGCGCAAACTGCCGGAACCACCGGACTTCAAACTCTTGGCCGGGGCAGGGCACTTCGTGTTCATGGCACCGTGTGACAGCGATCAGTTGGCAACGATGCCGGCGATTTGCACCGATGCCGACGGGGTCGACCGCGAAGGCATTCACCGCGACCTGATCTCCGAGGCGGGACGGTTCTTCAGTCACACCCTCGGCCAATCCACCCGCGCAGGCTTGCAGACGGCTGATCAGTAAGCGCGGCGCATGAGCAGCAGGGCCACGCCCAGGGCGGTGACCGACAACAGCGCCGCGCAGAAGAAAATCCAGCCGTAGCCGAGGTTCAGCGCCACGGCACCCATCAACGGCCCGGCAATCGCCAGGGCCAGGTCAAAAAACACCGCATACGCACTCAGTCCCGCGCCACGGCTGCTATTGGGCACCTGCTTGATGGCTTCCACACCCAGCGCCGGGTACACCAGCGACAAGCCGAAGCCGGTCAGGCCGGCGCCAATCAATGCTACACCGGTAGACGGCGCCAGCCACAGCAGGGTCAGGCCGAGGGTCTCGATGGTCATGCACGCAATGGCTGCGCGGAAACCGCCGAAACGGCTGATGGCAGAGATAAACACCAGTCGCGAAAGGATAAAGCACACGCCGAATACCGTGAGGCAGTACGCTGCGCCGGCCCAGCCGCGATTGAGGTAGTACAGGGTGATAAAGGTAGTGAGGGTGCCGTAGCCAATCGAGGCCAGGCACAGGCTGGCGCCAAACGGCGCGATACGTCCGAACACCGCCCAGAACGGCAGGCGCTCGCCGCGCACCACTGGCACCGAGGGTTTATTGCGGATCAGCAGCAACCCGAGTGCGGACAATACTGTCAGTGCGATGCCGAGGCTGTTGTAGCCATATTCCGCGACCATCACCACACCAAGCGGCGCGCCGATGGCGATGGCACCGTAGGAGGCGATGCCATTCCACGAGATCGATCGTGCGGTGTGTTCCGCACCCACCGCGCCCATGCACCAACTGATGGTGCCCACGCCGATCAGCCCTTGGGCCACACCTAGTAGCAGTCGCGCGACGATCAGGATACCCAGGCTCAACGTTGGCAGGCTTGCCACCAGCGTGGCGAAGAACGTCAGTACGCCACTCAGCAGAATCCCGGCCAGGCCCAGCACGATCGCACGCTTGGTGCCGACGTTGTCTGACATGCGCCCGGCCATGGGGCGGCTGAGTAGCGTCGCCAGGTACTGCGAACCGATGGTGATCCCGGCCACCACTGCGCTGAAACCCAGTTGCTCGTGCACATAGCCAGGGATGACCGCAATCGGCAGGCCGATGCAGATAAATGCTATGAAGGTGTAGAAGACGATGGAGACGATCTGCAGGGTGATCGATATCGAACTGGGGGCGGCGGCAGACATGGGCACTCGTTCGCGGGCGGGCGGTGCGGGCATGATGGCAAGGGCGCGGGGGAAAAGGAAGCTGGCTAACTACTTTGTCTGATGAACAGGCTTTGTGCGGTAAACGATGCTGTTGTGGTGAGCGGGCTTATTGTGGCGAGCGGGCTTGCCCCGCGTTGGGCTGCGAAGCAGCCCCAATAGAAAACACCGCGTTCTGTCAGACAGAGCGCGGTGTTTTTTTAGGGCCGCTTCGCGCCCCAACGCGGGGCAAGCCCGCTCGCCACAACAAGCCCGCTCGTCACAACAGGCTCGTTCACTACAATAAATCGAGTGTTTTAGAACACCACACCCTGGCTACGCAGGTAATCGTCATAGGTGCCGCTGAAGTCGATCACGCCGGTGGCGCTCAACTCGATGATGCGGGTGGCCAGGGACGAAACGAATTCACGGTCGTGGCTGACGAAGATCAGCGTGCCCGGGTAGTTCTCCAGCGCCAGGTTCAGCGCTTCGATGGATTCCATGTCCAAGTGGTTGGTCGGTTCGTCCATGATCAGCACGTTCGGCTTTTGCAGGATCAGCTTGCCGAACAGCATGCGGCCCTGCTCACCACCGGAAATCACCTTGACCGACTTCTGGATCTCGTCGTTGGAGAACAGCATGCGACCCAGGGTGCCACGGATCATTTGCTCGCCTTGGGTCCACTGGCCCATCCAGTCGAACAGGGTCACGTCGTCTTCGAAGTCATGCGCATGGTCCTGGGCGTAGTAGCCCAGTTCCGCGGCGTCGGTCCACTTGATGCTGCCGGCGTCCGGGGTCAGTTCGTTGACCAGGGTGCGCAGCAGGGTGGTCTTGCCGATACCGTTCGGGCCGATGATCGCCACGCGCTCGCCCGCTTCGACCTGGAAGCTGAAGTCCTTGAACAGCGGTTTGCCGTCGAAGCCTTTGGCCATTTTTTCGACCATGACGGCCTGGCGGTGCAGCTTCTTGTTCTGCTCGAAACGGATGAACGGGCTCACCCGGCTCGACGGCTTGACTTCGGCCAGCTGGATCTTGTCGATCGCCTTGGCACGGGAGGTGGCCTGCTTGGCTTTCGAGGCGTTGGCCGAGAAGCGGCTGACGAAGGATTGCAGTTCGGAGATCTGCGCCTTCTTCTTGGCGTTGTCCGACAGCAGTTGCTCGCGGGACTGGGTCGCCACGGTCATGTACTCGTCGTAGTTGCCCGGGAACAGGCGCAGCTCGCCGTAGTCCAGGTCAGCCATGTGGGTGCACACGCTGTTCAGGAAGTGACGGTCGTGAGAGATGATGATCATCAGGCTGGAGCGCTGGGTCAGGATGTTTTCCAGCCAGCGGATGGTGTTGATGTCCAGGTGGTTGGTCGGTTCGTCGAGCAACAGTACTTCCGGGTCGGAGAACAGCGCCTGGGCCAGCAATACGCGCAGTTTCCAGCCTGGAGACACTTCGCTCATCGGGCCGAAATGCTGTTCCAGGGGAATGCCCAGGCCCAGCAGCAGTTCACCGGCGCGGGATTCGGCGGTGTAGCCGTCCATCTCGGCGAACTCGGTTTCCAGCTCGGCCACGGCCATGCCGTCTTCTTCGCTCATTTCCGGCAACGAGTAGATGCGGTCGCGCTCGGCCTTGACCTTCCACAGCTCTTCATGACCCATGATCACGGTGTCGAGCACAGTGAATTCTTCGTAGGCGAACTGGTCCTGGCGCAGTTTACCCAGGCGTACGTTCGGCTCCAGCATGACCTGGCCGCCGGACGGGTCGAGGTCGCCACCGAGGATTTTCATGAAGGTCGACTTGCCGCAACCGTTGGCACCGATCAAACCATAACGGTTGCCAGCGCCGAACTTGACCGAGACATTCTCGAAGAGCGGCTTGGCGCCGAACTGCATGGTGATGTTAGCTGTGGAGATCAATTACTTTACCTATCAATGGGTTGCGAGCGTGTCGGCAGGAGCCTTCAGGCATGCGTCAACAGCGACATCAAGGCGCGAAACCCGGTCGCTGAGCAGAAAATGGGGGATGTGTGTTGGAATTTGGCGCGCATTGTCGCATATGTCAGGCGACAGTTGTATGTCCGACGAAGGAAGGTTTCGCCAGGGTCTCCGGCATTGCGAGCCATAACAACGCCAAGGCCAGCGCTGCGACCCCGGCTAGGGTCAGGAACGCCGCGTTGTACCCGGCCTGTTGCACCACGAAACCCGCCAGGCTGCTGCTCAGTGCCGCGCCCAGGCCAAACACGGTGGAGAGGGCGCCCAGACTGACGTTGAAACGGCCGGTGCCTTGGGTCAGGTCCTTGACGATCACCGGGAACAGCGCGCCGAAGATCCCCGCGCCAATGCCGTCGAGCATTTGCACGGCCACCAGCCAGTAAGGGTCGCTGGACAAGGTGTAGAGCACGCCGCGTAGCGGCAGGATCATGAAGCCGGCCATCAACAGTGGTTTGCGCCCCCACAGGTCGGCCTTGAGCCCGACCAGCCAGGCCATCGGCACCATCACCAATTGTGCGGCGACGATGCACGCCGAGGTCAGCGGCGTAGCCATCTGCAGATTGATCTGCGATAGCTTCTGGCTGACCAGCGGCAGCATGGCGGCGTTGGCCAGGTGAAACAGGGCACAGCAGATGGCAAACAGTAGCAGCGGGCGATTTGCCAGCAGCACCTTCATGCCGGACGGTTGTTCATGGTCGGTGTGATGTGCCGGATCAAAACCGCGGGCCACTTCATGGTCGATGGCTTCGGCCGACACACAGCTGATTGCGATGATGCTGGCGAGCGCCATGAACGCCATCAGGTAAAACACCACCACCGGACCAAACAGGTAGGCCAGGCCGCCGGCCAACAGGGCAGCCACGGCATTGCCGGCGTGGTTGAAGGTTTCGTTGCGTCCGGTGCGGCGGGTGAACGCGCGAGGCCCGGTGATCCCCAGGGAGATCGCAGAGATCGCCGGCGCGAACACCGAGGCGGCGACGGCGCTGGCGGCCTGGGTCAATGCCACCAGGCTGAACGAGCTGACAAAGGGCAGCAGCAGGCAACTGGCGGTTACCACAATAGCGGCCAGCGCAATCACCGCGCGCTTGCTGCGGGTGCGGTCGATCAACGCGCCCGCCGGGCCTTGGGTGATCAATGCCGCAATGCCTGCCAGGGTCATGACCACGCCAATACTGGCCGGGTCCCATTGGTGCACGGCCAGCAGGTAAATGGCCAGATAGGGTCCGAGGCCGTCGCGTACATCCGCCAGGAAGAAGTTCAGGCTGTCGAGGGACAGGGTATTACGCAGGTCGGAATGGTTGGCCACGGCGAGCACTTCGCAAGCGGCGTTCAAGGACTGAACACGCATTGCGTTAGTGACCCGTATGCGTTGCGTTAAGTTTCGTGCATTCGCTGGGTTTTATTCCGTGGGTACATGGCTTATTTTCTGAGCCCCTCTGTATGGATTATCTGGAGACGCAATGGACATGCCCTCAGCTCAACAGGCGATTGCCTGCAACAAAGACGCCTGGGATCAATCGGCCGGCCTGCACAAGGCCACCGACACCTGGAGCGCCTTGCTCAACAGCGTCGGCCAGGCGGACTTTTCCTGCCTGGATCCTACGATTACCGGGCTGCTGCAAGACGTTGGCGTGGCCGGCAAAGATGTGGTGCAACTGTGCTGCAACAATGGCCGCGAAAGCCTGTCGCTGTTTGGCCTGGGCGCACGTTCGGTGGTGGGCGTGGACCAATCCCCGGCGTTCCTCCAGCAGGCCCGGGAACTGGCCGATGTCTCGCCGCACAACCCTGAGTTTATCGAGAGTGACATCCATCATCTGCCGCAGGCGTTGCACGGGCGCTTTGACATCGCCCTGGTGACGATTGGGGTGCTGGGCTGGATGCCGGATGTGGCGATGTTCATGCAGCAGGTCGCCCTCACCCTGAAACCCGGCGGCACCTTGGTCATGTATGAAACCCATCCGTTTCTGGAGGTGTTCGATCCACGGGCGCAAAACCCGTTCCTGCCGGCGAGTTCCTACTTCCAGCGCGAACCTTTCGTACTGCAGGAGTCGATAGTCTATGAGGGACAGGGCGAGGTGGCCGGGCCGACGTCCTATTGGTATGTGCACACTCTGGGCGATGTAGTCAGTGCCGCGATTGGCGCGCAGTTGCAGATCGGTCACCTGCAGGAGTATCCCCACTCCAACCGCGAAGAACTCTACGACCAATACGAGCACCAACCCGCACAATTACCGATGTGCTTTACCTTGACCGCTACCAAGCGTCTCGACTGAGGCGTCTTTCAGTCGCGGCGCACGAACGTGCGCATGGTTTGCCCAGGGCCTGTGCTGAACGTGGTGGGCCTGGGCATACCTTCGTCGGCGGCAATGAACACAAATTCATCACCGTCGAGGCGATAACTGGCGGGCAAGTGTTTGCCGGCGTCATCTCCCATGGAGTCGATCCAAGTAATGCGCTTGGGCACGGTGCTGCTGTCGAGGAAAAAACGTCCTGCCAGTAATACCTCGCCGCTGACCGTCTTCACTTCGAAGCCGTTGCCGCTGATCGTGGTGATTGCGCCAGGAGCCGTGTGCGCGTCGATGGGGTTGAGCACGCCGCTGTCTTCGAGTGAGGTTTGCTCCCAAGCACCTTGGAGCGCTTGAAAGTCCGGATCCAAACGGGATGACATACAAATTCCTTTTTGTTGAAGGGGAAATCGTCGATGACGATGCCTTTTACCATTTGAAGCCTGATTACGCAGCACATTCGCAAGACAGCTTTTCACAATTCTTAGTTAACTTTTGGTTACAACCTGTGGCTAAATAACTGCAAAGGGCCACGCGCCGGGTGGTCACTCAGCCGGTCGTGCCGATTGTGTGAATTGTGATTTCAGGTGCTGCTATCCATCCTCGTCCGTTGTGGGCACGCAGGAGCAGCCTGTTCTCTTCTGACTTGTGACGAAATCCCTTGAAACTCATCATCGTTATTCTCTACGTTGCCTCGATTGCGTATGTACACCTGCGTGGCCGGGTGCGGCATAAGCTGGGGCGCCAACTCAGCGATCACTCGACCTTCCTGGCACCGATCAACTGCTTTCTCTACCTCTTCTCCAAGCTGCCCAGCCGACCTTACCTGTCGCCCAGCGATTTCCCTGACCTGAGCCCGCTCCAGGAGCATTGGGAAGAGATCCGCGAGGAAGGCCAGAACCTGCTGCGCGCCGGCGAAATCAAGCGCTCGGAGCAGTACAACGACGTGGGTTTCAACTCGTTCTTCAAGTCGGGCTGGAAGCGTTTCTACCTGAAGTGGTATGGCGACAGCCACCCGTCGGCGATGAAGCTATGCCCGCGTACTACAGAACTGGTGCAGAGTATCGGTTCGATCAAGGCCGCGATGTTCGCCGAACTGCCGCCGGGCTCCAAGCTGGTGCGCCACCGCGACCCGTATGCCGGCTCGTATCGCTATCACCTGGGCCTGGACACGCCGAACGACCCGGGCTGCTACATCAACGTGGACGGCGAGAACTACTACTGGCGTGATGGCGAGCCGGTGATGTTCGACGAGACTTACATCCACTACGCCGAAAACACCACGCAACAGAACCGCATCATTCTGTTCTGCGATATCGAGCGCCCGATGAAATACCGTTGGGCCGCGGCGTTCAATCGCTGGTTCAGCCGCAACGTGATGGCGGCCGCGGGCTCGCCCAACGATGCCGGCGACAAGACCGGGGGGCTCAACCGTGCCTTCACCCGGCTGTACAAGATTCGCCTGCGCGGTAAAGAGCTGAAAAAGCGCAACCGTACGCGTTACTACCTGGAAAAATGGGCGATCTTCGCAGCCCTGGCGGCGATCTTCCTGCTGATCTGACTGGTTCGGGCGCCATTCACTCCGGTGGATGAGCGCCCAGTTTGTCCCACATCTTCTTGCTGATTTTCTGTCGATTGGCATAGCCGTCCCAGGGATCGCCCTGCAAGCCATCCAGGCGCTGCTGCAGGTTGGCGACCGTCCATTGCTGTGCGCTGCGCAGCCCCTTCAATTCCTCACGACTGACCGGCACCGACACCGGCAATCCCGGCCGCGCCCGCACAGAGTAGGCGGCCACGGTGCTGGCGCCCCGCGCATTACGCAGGTAGTCGATGAAGATCTTGCCCACCCGATTTTTTGGCCCTGACGTCGCGGTGAAGCGTTCAGGCAGTTGCTCTGTCATAAATTGGGCAATCGCTTTGGCGAATGCCTTGACGGTGTCCCAGTTGTCCCGCCGCGCCAGCGGCACGACCAGGTGCAGGCCTTTGCCACCACTGGTTTTGACGAAGGCTTGCAAGCCCAGCTCGTCCAGGACCGAGAGGGTGAGCTGCGCGGCTTCCAGCATGGTTTTCCACGGCAGCGCCGGGTCGGGGTCGAGGTCGAGCACAAACAGGTCGGGTGTGTCGATCTTGTCGGCGGTGGCGCCCCAGGTATGAAACTCCACGGCGCCCATTTGCACTGCGCCGAGCAACGCCTTGGCACTGTCGACTTCCATCAGGCGCGCATGGCCGGGATCAAGTGCCTGTTCCAACTGCTTGATGTTGGGAATGGCCAGGCGCTCCGAATGTTTCTGGAAGAACTGTTCGCCGTCGATGCCTTCGGGTGCCCTCAGCAGTGACACGGGACGGTGACGCAGGAACGGCAGGAGCCACTCGCTGATGCTGTTGTAGAACTGCGCCAATTGCTCCTTCTGCATGCCGCTCTGCTTATCGATCACGCGGTCCGGGTGGGTGATCTTCACGGTGCCGGTGGTTTTTTTCGCAGATTTCATGGATTTGACCGTGCGCGGTTGCTCATGAATGACCTGTGCGGCCGGTTTGTCGGTGCGCATCGCGACAAACGCCGCCTGGCGGATCACCCCCTCACGAGTCCATTCGGCAAACTGCACTTCACCGACCAATGTCGGCTCCACCCAGTGCACGCCACGGGCCTGGGCACTGGTCAGCGGTTTCCCCAGCGGCGATGACGTACGCTCCAATGGCGTGAGTTGCACATGGATCGCCTTCAGTGATGCTTGATCAAACCCGGTGCCCACGCGTCCGGCATACACCAATCCCGACGCGTCATTGACCGCCAGCAACAGCGCACCGAAACCACTGCGCGAACCCTGCGGCCGGGTGTAGCCGACGATCACGAATTCCTGGCGCAGGCGGCATTTGAGCTTGACCCAATCGGCGTTGCGACTGGACACATAGGGGCTGCCCACGCGCTTGCCGATCACGCCCTCAAGGGCCAGGTCACAGGCGCTTTCGAAAATGTCCCGATGATGGGCAGTAAAGGCTTCGGAGAACCGTAATAGCTTGCTTCTGCTGCCTGCCAAGGCCGTCTTTAGCGCTGCACGACGCTCCTCGACGGGGGCCTGGCGCTGATCATGGCCATCCAGGAACGGCGCATCGAACAGGTAGTAGACAATGTCCAGGCTGCGCCCGATATCAAACGCGTTTTGCAGCGCCTGGAAGTCCGGCAGGCCGTCGCCGTTGAGGCTGACGACTTCGCCGTCGAGCCAGCTGTCGTTGAGCTTCAAGGCTTGCAAGGCCTTGGTCTGGCGCGGCAGGCGGTCGGTCCAGTCGTGGCCGTTGCGCGTGAACAGCCGCACCTCGCCGTCGTGGATGCGCGCAAGCATGCGGTAACCGTCGAACTTGATTTCGTACTGCCAATCGCCTTCGGGCGCGCGATCCACCAGGGTGGCCAATTGCGGGGTGAAATGCTCTGGGAGGGCGGCCTTGGTTTTCCGGGGTTTTGCGCCAGGCTTGGATTTGCCCACCGAGGCGTCACTGAGCACGCTGTCCGGCTGGGCCTGGACAATATCGTAGTCTTCGGCGGGGCGTGCCTGCGCGTCCTGTTCCTTGATCAGCAGCCATTGTTGCTTATCGCCGCTGCCCTTCAGGCGCGTGCGTACCAGTGCCCAATCGCCGGACAGCTTTTCGCCGACCAGGGTGAACTTGAGCTTGCCGGCGGCGTAGGCCTTGTGTGGATCGTCATGGGGTTGCCACACGCCACGGTCCCACACAATAACGTCACCCGCGCCATACTGGCCTGCCGGGATACTGCCTTCGAAGCTGCCGTAGTCGAGGGGGTGATCTTCGACATGCACAGCCAGGCGCTTCTGTGCAGGGTCCAGGCTCGGGCCTTTGGGTACTGCCCAGCTGAGCAGCACACCCTCCAACTCCAGGCGAAAGTCATAGTGCAGGTTGCGCGCGGCATGTTTCTGGATCACGAAGGACAGCGCCGACGCCTTGCGTTTACCTGCGGGCGCACGGCCTGCCGGTTCGCCGGTAATGCCGAAGTCGCGCTTGCGGTTGTAGTCGCTGAGGGGCTTGGGCATGACTTATGAGGCCTTGGTGGTTTTCTTCGCGGCGGGTTTCTTGGCGGGTTTGCCGGCCAGGCTGCGCTTGAGCAGTTCGGTCAGGTCGATCACGTCGGCAGATTTGCGCTCTTCACTGTCTTTGCTCGTTTCCACATCCTCGATCTTGCCGGCCTTCGCCTTCTTGGCCACCAGCGCCATGATTTTTTCCTGGAAGCTGTCGCGGTAATCATCAGGCTTCCAGTCAGCGCTCATGTCGTCGACCAGGCGCTTGGCCATGTCCAATTCACCCTTGGCGAGGGTCGGTTTGGTTACGTCGCTGCCCAGTTCCAGTTCGTCCAGGCTGCGCACTTCGGCGGGCCAGCGCAGCATCACCAATACCAGCGCTGACTCCAACGGCATGAGTGCCGCCAGGTGCTGCTTGGTGTGCAGGACCACGTTGGCCAGTGCGACTTTTCTGGTCTTGCTCAGCGTTTCGCGCAGCAGCGCATAGACCTTGCCACCGCGTTTGTCCGGTGCCAGGAAGTAGGGCGTGTCAATGTTCTGCAGCGGGATCTGGTCACTGGCGACAAACGCGATGATCTCGATGGTCTGGGTCGACTTGGGGTGGGCCGAGCGGATTTCCTCTTCGCTGAGCACCACGTAGCGGCCTTTCTCGAAGGCGACACCCTTGACGATATTGTCCTTGGTGACCTCCTTGCCGGTGGTCTTGTTGATGCGCTTGTAGCCGACCGGGTCCATGCTGCGCTTGTCCAGCCAGTCGAAGTCAACGCCCTGCGATGACGTGGCCGAGACCAGCGACACCGGGATATGCACCAGGCCAAAGCTAATGGCGCCTTTCCAGATGGCTCGTGGCATAGCTGCGATTCCTTGAGTAGAGGCTGTGTCCGGATGACTCGGCGCCGGTGTGGAAAGTTTCCCCAGGCGGATGCGCGGACAGATCGTGTTACACCTGATGAGAAACTATTTAGTGTCGAAAGCCGAACCCTAGGCGTAGCGTGTTATCGAAAGCACGTACTCCTCACTCCCGAGAGGCTTTGTCAATGAACACTTGTATGCGTCACGTTGCAGCGCTGCTGTTGGGCCTGGCCCTGGTTCCCGTGGTCCAGGCGCAACACCTGCCCGGCAGCAACAACGCCAACAACGGCCCGATCCACCGAGCCAACCCCAACAGCATGCAGGGCACCCAGCCCAACGCGCCGGCCATTCGCGGTGTTCAGACCGGGCCGACCACCCGCACGCCGACCCTGGAAAACGGCGGCATTGGCAACAGCTACCCCAAGCGCGATGCCGCCCCCAGCCGCCCGGCCACCGAAACCAAAGCCCCCACTTATGATGCCAACGGCAATCGCCGGTAAGGATTCCGTCTTATGTTTCTACGCAAAACCCTGCTAGCCGCGCTGTGCGCAACCTCGCTGTTGCCGTTGACGGCCACGTTCGCCGCCGATACCCAGCAGTTCCCCAGCGAACAAGGCAGTCTCTCGGTCACTGCGATCGCCAAAGGCCTGGACCACCCCTGGGCCGTGGCCTTCCTGCCGGACAGGCAAGGCTTCCTGGTCACCGAGCGCCCGGGCCACCTGCGGTTTGTCAGCTCGGACGGCAAACTTTCCGCGCCCCTGACGGGCGTGCCTGAGGTCTGGGCCAAAGGGCAGGGCGGCTTGCTGGACGTGGTGCTGTCGCCGGACTTCAAGCAGGACCGCATGGTCTACCTTTCCTACGCCGAAGGTGGCGGCAAGGGCGGAACCGCAGGTACTGCGGTAGGGCGTGGACGTCTGGCGACTGACCTCAGTGGCTTGACTGACTTTAAAGTGATCCTGCGCCAGGAGCCGAAGCTGTCCACCGGCAATCACTTCGGTTCACGCCTGGCCTTCGACCGTGATGGCTACCTGTTCGTGACCCTGGGCGAAAACAACGACCGCCCGACCGCCCAGGACCTGGACAAATTGCAGGGCAAGGTGGTGCGTATCTACCCCGACGGCCGCGTGCCGGATGACAACCCCTTCGTCGGCCAGTCAGGCGTGCGCCCGGAGATCTGGTCCTACGGCCAGCGCAACCCCCAGGGCCTGGCGTTGAACCCCTGGAGTGGCACGATCTGGGAGAACGAA
Source organism: Pseudomonas allii (assembly GCF_055380095.1). Taxonomy (NCBI): domain Bacteria; kingdom Pseudomonadati; phylum Pseudomonadota; class Gammaproteobacteria; order Pseudomonadales; family Pseudomonadaceae; genus Pseudomonas; species Pseudomonas allii. The sequence continues at coordinate 3,102,143 of NZ_AP039450.1, forward strand.
CATGGGCCACGCGGGGGTGACGAGATCAATATCATCGAGCGCGGCAAGAATTACGGCTGGCCGTTGGCGACCCACGGCATCAATTACTCCCTGGCACCCATTCCCGAAGCCAAAGGCAAGACCGCAGAAGGCACCGTGCCGCCCCATCATGTGTGGGAAAAATCACCGGGTATCAGCGGCATGGCCTTCTACGATGCAGACCGCTTCAAACCTTGGCAGCACAACGTGTTTATTGGCGCGCTGGCCAGCCAGGAGCTGATCCGCTTGCAGTTCGACGGTGACAAGGTGATTCACGAAGAGCGTTTGCTGGGCGGTTTGAAAGCGCGGATTCGCGATGTAAGGCAGGGGCCGGATGGCTTTTTGTATGTGCTGACCGATGAGGATAATGGCGTGCTATACCGAGTCGGCCTCAATCAGGACTGAAGTCGACAACAACCTGTAGGCGCCCGGCTTGCCGGCGATGGCGATTTAAGCACCGCCATCGCCGGCAAGGTTTACAGGCCCAGGTCAGACAGCCCGGGATGATCATCTGGGCGCCGTCCCAGCGGCCAGTGGAACTTGCGCTCGCTTTCCTTGATCGGCATGTCGTTGATGCAGGCAAAACGATTGGCCATCAGGCCGTTCTCGTCGAATTCCCAGTTCTCGTTACCATAGGAACGGAACCAGTTGCCCGAGTCGTCGTGCCACTCATAGGCATACCGCACGGCAATGCGATTGTCGGTAAACGCCCACAACTCCTTGATCAGCCGATAATCCAGCTCCTTGGCCCATTTACGGGTCAGGAAACCCTTGGCTTCTTCGCGGTTATGGGCGAACTCGGCGCGGTTACGCCACTGCGTGTCGAGGGTGTAGGCCAGGGACACTCGATGTGGGTCGCGGGAGTTCCAGCCGTCTTCAGCCAGGCGTACTTTTTCGATGGCCGATGCGCGGGTAAACGGCGGCAGTGGCGGACGTGTTTCTACAGTCGATGACATGGGGCAGTTCCTCAAACAATCAGGGTGTATTGAAAGTTGCGCCGTTGTGCGATCAAAGTCCCAACAAGGTTTGCGCCATGCATTGCGCATTATCGGCAGCTGTTGAATCGCCCATCACCAGGGCAACGGTAATGGCGCCATCGACCAGGATCAGCAGGTGCGCGGCCTGCCGCTCAGGGTCGGCGGTGCCATGTGCTTGACACAGTTCGAGCAGGTACTCGAACAGTTTCTGTTTGTGGGCCTTGGCCAGTTGGCGCACCGGGTCCTGCGGGTCGCCGGTTTCGCCGCTGGTGTTGATGAAGGCACAGCCACGGAAATCGGCGGAGCCAAACCAGGTTTTCAGTGCATCGAACACCGCCAGCAGGCGTTCTCCGGTGCCTTCGCTACATTCCACCTCTGTGCGCAGCCACTGCATCCAGCGCTCGTCGCGACGCTGCAGGGCGGCAATCACCAAATCGTCTTTATTGGCGAAGTAGCGGTAGATGCTTTTTCGCGAGACGCCGGCGGTTTTCACCAGGAAGTCCATGCCGGTGGCGGCGATGCCGTGGCGATAGATCAACTTTTCGGTGACGTCGAGGATGATGTCGCGGGTTTCATTACTGGTCATATCGTTCATGTTGCGAACAGTAGAACGATCGTTCTTCTTGGTCAATCAGAATTTTTCCATGCGCCACGGCAAGACCTGAGCCCCCCCATGGTGTAAGCTCGGGGCCTCTTCGGATTCGACCCATTGCGAGCCTTATGCCGTCGTTCTTCAAACGCTCCCTGTTGCCCAAACTGCGCGGTTTTCCCCTCACTCCTGATGCGATTGACGTGCTGTGCGGCGCCGATGCCTATCGCCGCTGCCTGTTGGAGAAAATCCCCCAGGCCACCCGGCGCATCTACATCGTCGCGCTGTACTTGCAGCAGGACGAGGCGGGTCAAGAGATCTACGACGCCCTGCACGCCGCCAAGGCAGCGCGACCGGAGTTGGATATCGTGGTGGTGGTCGACTGGCTGCGCGCCCAGCGTGGTTTGATCGGCGCCGGCAAGCAGCCGGGCAACAGTGCCTGGTACCAGGCCATGACCCAGCGCCACGCCAGTGAGGTGCCGGTGTACGGCGTGCCGGTGCAGACCCGTGAGCTGTTCGGCGTGTTGCACCTCAAGGGCTTTGTGATCGACGACACGGTGCTTTACAGCGGTGCGAGCCTGAACAACGTGTACCTGCACAAGTTCGACAAGTACCGCTACGACCGCTACCACCTGATTCACAGCCAACCGCTCGCCGACTCCATGCAGCATCTGGTGGAGCACGGCCTGGTGGCCTCCAAGGCTGTACATCGCCTGGACCTGCCCAACCCGCCCACCACCCGCAGCCTGCGCAACGACATTGGCGACCTGCGCAGCCGTCTCAAGCACGCGGCATACGACACCACCGCCGGGCAATTGCCCAACGGCCATCTGTCGGTCAGCCCGTTGCTGGGCGTGGGCAAGAACAATCCGTTGAGCCGGGTGATTCTGGAGCTGATCGCCAGTGCCCAGCAGCAACTGACCATCTGCACGCCTTACTTCAACCTGCCGCTGCCAGTGACCCGCGAAATCAACCGCGCCCTGGCGCGTGGGGTAAAGGTCGACATCATTGTCGGCGACAAGACCGCCAACGACTTCTACATCCCGCCCAGCGAGCCGTTCAAGGTGATCGCCGCGCTGCCGTACCTGTACGAGATCAGCCTGCGCCGTTTCGCCAAGCGCCATCAGCGCGACATCGACCACGGCCAGTTGAACCTGCACCTGTGGCACCACGACGACAACACCTACCACCTCAAGGGCATGTGGGTCGACCAGCGCTACACCTTGCTCACCGGCAACAACCTCAACCCGCGCGCGTTCCGCCTCGACCTGGAAAACGCCTTGCTGATCGATGATCCCAAGAGCGAGTGGCTGGCGCCAAGGCGTACCGAGCTGGCACAGATTTTCCAGCACACCACGCGTATCGAACGGTATCAGGACTTGCAGACGCTGCCTGATTATCCCGAGGCGGTCGGCAAGTTCCTGCGTCGTGTCAGCCGGGTACGAATCGAGCGCTTGTTGTATCGAATTCTCTAGCGTCTCTTCCCGATTTCATCGCTGGTTTTAGGCGTCGGCTTATAGAGCGGCTGCCTTTTCTTCTCTTACAGTGCCTTCCAACCGTTCAAGGAGGCACGGCTTTTCCCTCAATGGATTTGCCACAAAGAGGACACCAACGTGCCACCTATTCTTGCCCAAAGCGGTTCGGTCATCTCCGCGCCAGCCACTCCGGCGCCCGACCTGGCGCCCATATCCCAACCTTCAATTTCCCTTGTTCCCTCCAACCCCTCCGTACCTGTCCCCGAACGCCCCGGTACGCCGGCAATTGCGGCGCCCACCTGGACGCTGCCCCTGTCGCCCAGTGCAACCGGCACCGCCGGCGACTCCACCTTGGCTGAGCGTCTGATACAGGCCCTCGAGAGCGGCCGGAATAGCGTGGCAATCCCCAAGGACAGCAGTCTCGGTGCGGCCTTGGCCCTCTACCGCCAGTTGCTTGATCAACCGTCTTCTCAGTCCTGGCTTTCGCGCACAGGCTTGGCAACGGATACCCTCACACTGCGCAAGGATCGCGTAGAGGGGTTCACCACAGTGGGTGGCGTACGCACACCCGTAGCGTTCAGCAGTACTGACAACAGTGGCTGGGGGGAGGCGAGCCGGCATCTACGGGCGATGCGCAATGTGCTTGACCCCGACGACAAGGGCTTGCCGTATGTCAGTACCGATGAACCCCGTATACCTTTTCACGTCGTGCTGAATGCCTACGGCCTCGATCCTGGCGAATCCACTGAACACAAGCGGGCGCTCAAAGACCAGGTGGCGGCCAAAGGCTTGACGGCGCCCCCTCGGTTTTTGGCCGCGCTCGACGACGTTCGCGGCGTCATCGGTGACCTGGATGAACGCGCCTTCCTGGCGAACTTGCTTGAAGAGCAGGTGCAGCAACTGGCGGATAGCCACGCGACCGACTGGTCAACACTGAAGATCCAGCTATCGCCGGCCTCTGCCAAGGGCATTGGGCCCCACTCCAGCTACGATGTTGCCCAATTGCTTGAGCATAAGGGGTTGGGCGTACCCCGTACGGCTGCGGCGACCCGCAACGTCATTCGGTGGTTGCGCACCGTCCTGCCACCGGCCCCGCCCTTGGGTGATTATTCTGGGTTGATCCCGCAACAACCGGGCGATCCGGACTACAAACCGCTGGCTACGCTCGCGATGTACACTCCGGCAACACTGAGTGTCGATCCCGACGCTCACCTTGCACGGTTGAGCCAGGGTCCGGATGCTGTAGCGTTTGGCAACATCCTTGCTGCGGTGCTGCAAGGGCCTGCCGGTTCGATAGGCGGTTACGCGCTTTATAGCCCCAGCAATGCGGGATGCACCCTGGGTAAAGTCCGCCGGTCTGTGGAACAGTATTTTTGTGACACCCTGGCAATGGACCCCTGCCTCGCGTTCCTGGTGGCCCATGTCGCGCTGGCGCGCAAAGCCCCCGAGTTTCTGGTCCGGGACTTACCCGAGGGCATCAAGATCGGCACACCGGCCTGCACGGAATTGCAGCTTGGCTGCGCGATGGCTGAACGCATGTTGCCAGGCACCTCTCGGATGATGGATGAGGAGCAGGTCTGCGCACTGACGGGCCTGGAGCCTACGTCCGAGGGTCAACGCACGCTCATGCAGGAGCAAGCCCTTGGCATATTGCTCGACTGGGGAGTGCTCAATGGTGTCATACCTGGCAAGCCTCAAGGCCAGCATACTCAGGAGGATCTCAAGAAAGCGTCGAGTGTGTTTGCGCGGCAACGGACACTGTCGGCTCGTTCGTTCAACCGTTTGAGCACCGTCTTGCCGTCGCGCCGGCAGATAGCCACCCAAGAGTTGCTCAAGGCCATGCCTCAGACCAGCCGCAGCCAATTGGAGGCGATGACGGTTAATCTCCTCGACTCCGACGAGCGCCGCAACCTGAGCCGCACAGAACCGCGTACGCGCTCGCTGATCGAGACGTACATGAGCGGCGATCTGACCAAGGACAGATGGGGCTTGACCACCGATATGCCCAACCCTGGCAAACGTCCTAACACCCCCTATAGGAATGTTGATGAGTCCTCTACGAATTCGGCCACGGCTCGACAAAAGCTCAACGAAATCATCAAGCGGCTCCCCGCCTTGGACCCCTTACTGGAAAGCGCCGTCACCCGTCACCACAACGATCAAAAGATGGGCTTTGTCACCAAGCTCAAACTGATGTTCGCTGGGTTGCCGTTGGCCGATCGCCAGCGCATCGAACTGGGCAGTGTAGAGCTGTTCACGTTGAGCAAGTCCACCGGAAAACAGCAGGTGTGGGAGTCGGATCTGGACCGAGAGGCGGTCACCGCGCGGCAAGGAATATTGATGCGTGTCGTTCACGACAATACTGTCACCTATTACGAAGTCCTATACAGCGCAAATATCATCAAGCACGACAGCCTTGAGGTAACCCAAGCACTGGATAAGGTGGCCTCAGACAGGCGCTACCTGGCTCAGTACAAATTGCTTGCAGACAAATACATCCGTCGCGGTCACGACGTCTGCCTGGATTTCAATGCGTATGCCAGCGGTGCACCAGTACGCGAAGGCGTCAGTTCTTCCGATGTGATTCTCGATAAAGTCGGTGTCACCAGGGGGCCGCGCCCACTCCCCGAAAACGTGACCAAGGAATCGTTTGTTCCTGATACCTATCAGTCAGACCGTATCGAGGACATTGCCGTTGAAATCACCGAACGCAATTTCTACGAAAGTGCCAAGGACATGCTGGCACGGGCAAAGGGCCAGTTAGCCGTGGAAAAAAGCCGCGAGGCCCATGCGCGGGATGTCAACCTGCTGCTATCGCTGGTTCCCTTCGTCGGTGCCTATCAGGACTTTCGCGATGGTAATTTTGGCAAAGGCCTGCAAAGCCTGGCATTGGACGGTGCAGGTTTGATGATTGGTGCGGGAGGCCAGGCCCGGTCGCTGATCCGTTCGCTCAAGACCCTGGCAAAAAACACCAGCCGGCCGTCCATAGGCCGATTCAGCGCTCGCGTCGCGCCGAGCACCCCAAGGGTTGCCTGGTCCTGGAATGAACCGAAGCTGCGCTTCAGCGACGCCGCGTTTGATTTTTCCAAGCAGACAGCACTGTTCTTGAACGCGGTGTTCAACCCGGTGGATGGTTATCCGCGCCTGATCAGTGCCGCATCCAAAGGCCTGTCCAAGCTGTCTAGCCTGGGCGCTGTCAGTACGGGCTTGAGCAAGGCACTGCCTCACCTGGTGACGGTAGACGAAAAAATGCGCTGTTATTTTCTGGTCGGTACGGGCCTGGTTGACCCCACCAAACCGCCCGGATCGCAAGCTGCTTGAGCATAGCGACCGCTCCGCCGTTGACGGCTGAGCGGTCGCCGGGCCGCTGGATCAGTTCAAACCCAACTTGCCCCGCAAAGTGGACAGGTCTTCCGCCAAGGTATTGACCGGCCCCACCAGGGCCTTGCGGTCGTTTTCCTTGACCTTGTCATAGGTTTCGAAACCGCCATCCTTGGTCTTGTACTTGGCGAGGATCTTGTCCACGGTGGCGAAATTCTTGTCGACCTTGGCCAGGAAGGCCTTGTCTTGCTTCTCGATCTGCCCACGGAACAGGTCGACGATTTTCTTCGCACCGTCGATGTTGCCCTGGAAGTCATACAGGTCGGTGTGGCTGTAGCGGTCTTCTTCGCCGGAGATCTTGGTGGCGGCGACTTCTTCCAGCAGCGCTGCGGCACCGCCTACGACTTTCTCGGGCGGGAAGGTCAGGCCGTCGACGCGGGTCTTGAGGTCGTTGACGTCGGTGTTGAGCTTGGCGGTCAGCGTTTCGAGGCCCTTGGTGGTGTTCTGCGAGAACAGCGCGTATTCGATACGGTGGAAGCCAGTGAAGTCTTCGGCGGTCACGCCTTTTTCGTGGTCGTCGACGCGGGAGTCGATGGACGCATCGAGGTCGCTGAACAGCTCGGCGATGGGCTCGATGGACTCATAGTGCACGCGGGTCGGCGCATAGAGTTTCTTGGCGGTGGCCAGGTCGCCCTTGTTGATGGCGTCGGTGAACGCCTGGGTCTGGGTGACCAGCTCACCGATTTCCTCGGTGACGTAGATCTTGTAGTCCGACACCGGCCCTACCAGGTCCAGCGGCGCGGTGGCGGCGAAGGCTGCCAGCGGCGAAAGGGTCAGCAACAACGACAACGCAATAGTCGACTTCTTCATGGGACGGTATCCGCTCTGAGTGTGTTTTTAGGTATTGGCAGTGGTTTGAGGGTGCGTTGCAGCGAGCAGCGTGCGCCCGATGAAATCCTGGGCCCCGGTGACGCCTGGCAAGGTGAAGAAATACCCGCCGCCGACCGGCTTGAGGTATTCCTCCAGGGGCTCGCCGTTGAGCCGGGTTTGCACGCTGATAAAGCCTTTCTCCAGGTCAGCCTGGTAGCAGATGAACAACAGCCCCATATCCAGCTGACCGTTCTTGTTGACGCCGTTGGAGTAGTTGAACGGCCGACGCAGGATCAGGTTGGCCTGGGTCTGCGGGGTGCGCGGGTTGGCCAGGCGGATGTGGGCATCGAGCTTGGTCAGTTTGCCTTCCGGGTCCTTGCTGTAGTCGGGCACTTGGGTTTCGTTGTGGCCATCCATGGGCGCACCGGTGGGCTTGACCCGGCCGATGATGCTTTCCTGCTCCTGCAACGGGGTGCGGTCCCAGCGCTCGACGAAGTTACGGATGATGCGCACGGCCTGATAGCTGCCGTTGGCGGCCCAGGCCGGTTCGTCGCTGCCGGGCTGCACCCACACAATCTGATTCATGGCCTTGGCGTCGTTGGAGTTCGGGTTGGCCGAACCGTCACGGAAGCCGAGGAAGTTACGCGCGCTCTGGGCCGGCTCGCCGGGCTTGGCAGGCGCTTGGGGCGGCACGCTGCCTTCCTGCTTCCAGCGCACCAGCAGCAGGTCGGGCAGGTTTTTCACGATGTCGCGCAAGGCGTGAATGTTGGTGTCTGGCGTGTTCGAGCAAAATTGCAGACTCAGGTCACCGTGGCACTGCGCCGGTTCCAGCGCATCGTTGGGGAAGCCGACCATGCGAGTCAGGCGCTTGGGCTTGGCTTTGGCGAGTCCGAAGCGCTCATCGAACAATGAGGCGCCGACCGACACGGTGATAGTCAGGTTATCCGGCGTGACCACCGGGCCGAGGATGCCGGAGTCGGTGGGCGGCAGCTTCGGATCGACTTGCGGCACGGTGCCGCCGGTCATCAGGAAGGCGATGCGTTCGTTCAAGGTGCGGAACAGGCGTTCCAGGTCGTCACGGTCGCTGGCCAGCACATCGAATGCCACAATCATGCCGCAGGCCGGGCGTGGGGTGACGATACCGCTCTGGTGTTTGCCGAAGAAATCGTGGTGGTCCTGGGTCTTGTCACTGCGCGGCGCGGTGGTGACTTGCTCGGCTGCAGCGGCCATGGCCGGGCAGGTCAGGGCGCTGCCGGCAATCGCGGCACCGGTGGCGGCCATGCCCAGCAGGACACGGCGACGTTGAAGGTTGGTGTGTTCTGAATCACTCATGTGTGCGGTCGTCTTCACTGCAGGCCGGAAAGGCCAAGGGCGGGGTCGATTCCATCGAGTGCAACGGCCAGAGCCTTGGCCTTGTCGGCGATCTGCTTGCGCTGATCGGCGGTTACGGTGTCGTAGGTGGCGTAGCCCTTGTCGACCTTGAAGCCTTGCAGTTCGGTATCAAAGGCGGCGAGGGCGCTGTCGATTTCAGGCAACAGGTCGGCGGCGGATTTGGTCAGCAGCGGGCGCATCAGCTCGACCACCTTGTGGGCGGCCTCCAGGTTGGCGGCGAAACCATTCAGGTCGACGTGGCTGTAGCGTTCTTCTTCACCGCTGATGGCGCGTACATCGGCCAGGCTGTTGAGGTTGCGCACCACGATGCTGACCAACTGCTCCGGCGGCAGGGACTGGGCGAGCAATTGTTGTTTGAGGGCGCTGACGTCGGTCAGCAGGCGCTGGGCAACCGGCGCCAGGCCGTCAAGGCTGCGTTGCTGGAACAGGCTGTATTCCAGGCGGTGAAAGCCGCTGAAGGCCGGGTCCTGTTCGCGTTTTTCAAAATAGTCGGCACGGGCGTTGATCGCGTTGTCCAGTTGCGCGAGGCGTTGCGATGCCGGGGCCAGGCGTTGGTAAGCCTCCCGGGCCGGTACATAGAGCGCTTGGGCCTGGGCCAGGTCGCCGCGGTCGATGGCCTGTTGCAACGCGCTGACCGCCTTGACCAGTGCGCTGCCTTGGCCGCTCAGGTACACGCGGAATTCCGACAATGGGCCAATGAACGCCACCATCGACGGTTTGGCCTTGGCCTGGGCGTCGGACTCGGCAGTCGGTGTTACGTGCAAGGTGCCACGCGGGTTGCTCAGCAGGCCACAGGTGATCGCGTAGTCACCGGGCAACAGGTTGGCGTTGATCACCTGGCTAAGCCCGGGGGCGATGTTTTCCCGTTCTTCGACCACCAGCACGCCGTCGAGGATCTCCCATTCCACCGCACGATCGGAGCGGTTGATGATGCGCAAGCTGGCGCGGCCGGCGGGGACCGTCAATTCATTCGGTTCGCAGGCGTGACCATGAATGGTCACGGCGATTTCATTGTGGTTGGCCTGGCGCTTGCTGGCGGCCAGCTGCGAGGCGTAATAGAACAGGCCACCGGCGGCGATCATCACGACCACCGAGCCGGCCACAGCCCAGCGCAGGGCGCGAGGTGGCGAAGCCGGTTGAGGAGTTGGGTTGGACAAGAGACGGTCCTTACTGGCTGGAAGCGGAAGAGGGTGTGATGGCCTGCTTGGGTGGCGCGGCGGGCAGGAAGAACATCACCAGCGCCACCACCAGGTAAATCAGGTAGGCGCCGAGGGTGCTGACGGTGGGCGCTTCCTGATAGCCGAACATGCCGGCGAGAACCGAGCCAAGCGGGCTGTCCATGGGCAGGGCGGCGCTGAAGTCGAAGAGCACGCTTTGCAGGTGATTCCACACGCCCGCTTCGTGCAGGGCCTGTACCGAATTGGCGAGGATGCCGGCGGCCACCACCAGGATGAACAAGCCGGTCCAGCGGAAAAACGCACCGAGGTTCAGGCGCATGCTGCCGGTGTAGATCAGGAAACCGACGATGATCGCCAGGATCAGGCCGAGCAGGGCGCCAATCGGTGCGCCGGGGCCTTCGCTCTGCTGGAACACCGCCAGCAGGAAAAACACGGTTTCCAGGCCTTCACGAGCCACGGCGAAAAACACCATGAGGATCAGCGCAGTGACTTGGTGTTTGGACCCGGCCAACGCGTGATCGAGGGATTCGTGCAGGGAGTGCTTGATGGAACGCGCCACTTTACGCATCCAGAACACCATGGAACTGAGGATACCCACGGCGACCAGACCGACGATGCCTTCGAACAGTTCCTGCTGCTTTTGCGGGAACTCGGCGCTGACCAGTTCCAGGCCGCCGCCGACCAGCAGGGCCAGCGCGGCGGCGAGAAACACGCCGATCCACACCGCAGGCATCCACTGGCCACGACCGGTTTGTTGCAGGTAACTGGCGATAATGCCGACGATCAATGCGGCTTCAATGCCTTCGCGTAGCATGATGAGGAAAGGAACGAGCATTCGGCACCGCGTCACAACTAGATAGGAGGCTAAGTTGTAACATAATGATACTCATTACTAAACAGGCAATCTTGACAATAGCTGAACCGTGGCTGAACGGTGGTGGCGAAACCCATCCCACCTTATGATGCGTGCCATTATTTGCGCCGCAGGATGCCCGTTTCCCCATGTCGGAAAAAGACACCATCTCCCTCCACCTCGTGCGCGAAGCCTTGCTGCAAAGCTGCGCGCCCGGCGGGGCCAGTGCCGAAGTGCTGCATAAAGCCGGGATTGACCCGGCACTGCTGGCCGAGCCCAACGCGCGGGTCTCGGCCACCACCTACGCACGCCTGTGGCGCCTGCTGGCGCGACGCTTGGATGATGAGTTCTTTGGCATGGACCCGCGCAAGCTCAAGTCCGGCAGCCTGGCGTTTCTCTGCCGCGCCGCGATGGCGCAACCCACCCTGGGCACCGGGCTGGAAACCGGCTTGGGGTTTCTGTCGCTGATGCTGGAGCGCCTGCCCGCCGAGTTGGTGCGTCAACAAAGCCTGGCGGAGATCGTATTGCTGGAGCCCGAGTCCGAACCCAATCGGGCCTTCACTTACTTTACCTATTGGATGATCGTGCACGGTGTGGCCTGTTGGCTGGCCGGGCGGCGGATCCCAATCCTGGCGATTGAGCTGCGCTGCTCAAAACCGGATTTCTGTGATGACTACCAGGTGATGTTCTCCGACAACCTGCGTTTCAACCGACCCCGCACCCGCATGATCTTCTCTGCCGACTGCCTGGACCTGCCGATCAAACGCAGCACGGAGGAGCTCAAGCGCTTCCTGGCCCACGCGCCGGCCAACATCCTGGTCAAATACCGTGACCCCGCCAGCCTCGCCACCCGCATCAAGCACGACCTGCGCCAGATGCCTCCTGACACCTGGCCGGAAACTGACGGCCTCGCCGCCAGCCTGTGTATTTCCGCCTCGACCCTGCGCCGGCGGCTGGCGGAAGAAGGGCAGACCTATCAGGGGCTCAAGGACAGCGTGCGCAAGGAACTGGCGATTGTGTGGTTGGCGGAGCCGCAGATCAGTTTTGCCGAAATTGCCGAGCGACTGGGCTTTGCCGATGCAAGTTCGTTTTATAAGGCGTTTCGTAAATGGGTGGGGTCGAACCCGGGGCATTATCGAAGTTTGATTTTGAATGAAACAAACAAGCGGTAACGGCGTGGATGTGCGGGATTAGGAAATAACTTACCCGCTTCTTCTTTCGGATGACAGAACGGTCCTTCGCTATTTTAGGAAGTGCTCGGCTTGCCGCTGTTTATTCTTCGTGCATAGTTATCCTCACGGTACCTGAATACTTCTATTGGAAGATTCGATTAATGTGCTGCGCTTACCCGCGACGGCGGGTGTGCGCTGCTGAATCGAGGGCAGCCTATGAGTAAATAAAAACAGAACAGGTAGATGAGTACCCAAAATTTTAATGCCTGAGGTGAAAATCATGAAAAGTAGTTTAGCGTTGGTTTTTGCGGGGTTGATGTTGATGTCGGCGCAGGCGTCGGCGTTGTGTACCTATATTACGGAGAGCTACGGCGGCACTATTCCGCCGAAAACAGCGATACCTGCCAAAGGGCCTTTTGAGATCACCTCCGTTAATGGCTGTTTGAACGCCAGTATTGATGCCATCGTAACAGCCACCGGTGCAGGGAACACCCCAGAGATCTATATCGAAGGCGAGGTGGGAGGCGGATCATGGCGACGGTTGACGTTCAGCATCGGCAGCAACGCTTCTTGGGTTGGTCCGTTCGGTAAGTACAGAGTGGTGGTGTATAACGACGATTCGGTACCAAAAGTCTACTCGGGAAGTGTCAGGTACGGTCGCTGAAACCGAACCTATGCAGTGTGCCGGAAGTTATCCGGCACACTGCATCCTGTGGGAAAATTCAGAAATCATGCACGCTCGTCAATTGATAAATCATCATTTGAAGAATTTGCGAAATAGGCCAATGCGGCGAGCGCGTGATTCGCTACCACCAGTCCTCTCATAAAATCTGAAGCACCCTCCTGATGTGCTACATATGGATTGCTTTTGAAAAAGTCTATATATCCCTCCAGCTGCTCGTTAAATAACGCGACGGCATTGAATTTGACATGGGTCTCTGCAGGCAGTCCGTTTGCATCAAACGCTCCGTTTCCTACGACGAACAGCCAATAAGCGCGGGAATCAATAATGCCTTTGTCGTAGAGTTCACCACCCACTTTTTTCAGGTCGTCACTGCTGATTGAAGTCATGTCGTAGCCCTTCAGAAAACTCTTCAATTCACTGATTTGCTCCTGCTGCCAAAACTTTAGTGTTTCCGCCGCTTCTGCTTCTTCAGTCTTAGTGAATGCGTTCACGACTTGTTCAGGATTTTTGATGGTGTAAGCAGGGGTTGCCATTGAGTTCTGCACTTGACCTGTCGCTGATAAGGTAACCATAAAAAGCCTCAAATAGTTGGGGTTATATCGGGTTGTCGACAAGTTGGTGAGTTTCTTAAGTGCTGAAAATGTTTCGTATTGGGTTGGCGTTATTGTCAGTGTTGAGCGGTTGTGTGGGGTTGTGCAGGCGAGCATGGTATTAGGAGTGTATGCATGTGGGACTACTTTCATGTCTGACAGAACTGTCTGACGTTGTTTTAGATAAGTCCTGAACCGCCTGACTTTTCTCAAGGGACTACAGAAAGGTCTTTCGCTATTTTAGGAAGTGCTCGGCTTGCCGCTGTTTATTCTTCATGCATAGTTATCCTCGCGGTACCTGAATACTTCTATTGGAAGATTCGATTAATGTGCTGCGCTTACCCGCGACGGCGGGTGTGCGCTGCTGAATCGAGGGCAGCCTATGAGTAAATAAAAACAGAACAGGTAGATGAGTACCCAAAATTTTAATGCCTGAGGTGAAAATCATGAAAAGTAGTTTAGCGTTGGTTTTTGCGGGGTTGATGTTGATGTCGGCGCAGGCGTCGGCGTTGTGTACCTATATTACTGACAGCTATGGCGGTATTATTCCGCCGGAAACGACCGTCACAGCAAAAGGGCCATTTGAAATCACCCCTTCGAACGGCTGCTTGAATGCCAACATTGAGGCGATGGTAACGCCCACAGGAACTGGCAAAACGCCCGAGATCTTTATTGAAGGCGATGTGGGTGGCGGATCATGGCAGCGGTTGACCTACAGTATCGGTAGTAACGCGTTTTGGGTGGGGCCGTTTGGCACCTATAGAGTGAGGGTGCGTAACGAAGGTTCAGAGCCGAAAGTCTATTCAGGCACTGTCAGATACGGTCGTTGAAACTGAGCAGGTGCAGTGTGCCAGGCAGCTATTCGGCACACTGTATCCTGTAGCGTTAATTCTGAAATTAGACGCGCTCGTCCACCGATAACTTATTATTTGAAGAGGTCGCAAAATAGGACAAAGCAGCGAGGGCATGATTAGCCGTTACCAGCCCTTTCATAAAATCCGAGGCCCCTTCCTGACGCGCCACGTAGGGATTGCTTTTGAACAAGTCTACATACCCCTCCAACGTTTCATTGAATAACGCAATCGCATTGAATTTAACGTGGGTGTCTGCCGGAAATCCGTATGCATCAACCGCTCGACTGCCGTCCATAAATAGCCAAAAAGCACGTGAATCAATGAGACCTTTACGATAAAGCTGGCTACCGATTTTCTTGAGGTCGTCACTGCTGATCGATGTCATGTCATAGTCCTTCAGGGCGTTCTTCAACTCGCTGATGTCCTCCTGTTGCACAAGTTTTAAAGTTTCTGTCGCCTCCGCTTCTTCGGTGATGGTGAATTGATTGACAACTTGCCCAGGGTTTTTGATGGGGTGGGCAGGGGTGGCCATTGAGTTCGGTACTTGGCTTGTCGTTGATAAAGTGACCATAAACAGTCCTCTGTTAATCGGGCCTACATTTGGTTGTCGACAAGTTGGTGAGTTTCTTAAGTGTAGAAATTGTTTCCTTGAGGTTGGCGTTATCGCCAGATTTAGGCGGTGGCGTGGGCTTCTGCCGGCAGGGCGTGATATTAGGAATGTTCGCGCATTGGACTACTTCGAGATCTGACAGAACAGTCTTTCATGTTTTTTGGAAGTGGCCGGCTTTCCTCTTGCGACCATTCAGGCATAGTTAATAGCACGCAGCCTACTGAAGGGTTCGATCCATGTGCAGCATGTCACCGTGACGACCGGTGTGTACTGCCAAATCGAGGGCGATATATGAAAAAACAAAAAGATAGCTGATGAGTGTTCGCAAAAACTTAATAGGATTAACACTTGAGGTGAAGATCATGAAAAGTCTTTTTGCATTACCTTGTTTAGTGCTGATGTTGATATCTGCTCAAGCGTCTGCATTGTGTTTGACTCTCACAGATAGCTAAAGCGGAATTATTGAGCCAAGGTCCGAAGCACCGGCGCTCGGCCCATTCACCATCAGCGGCGCCAATGGATGTTCCAACGCGAACATCGATGCCATGGTGTCTGCAGCAGATGGAGGGCGAGCGCCACAAATTTACATCCAGCATCAGGTAGGTGGTTCATGGAAAACCGTGGTGAGTAATCCGTTGTCTGCATATGCATCATGGCTTGGCCCATTGGGCACTTACAGGGTGATGCTAAACAACCCGGAAGCTGTCTCCAAGGCCTACTGGGGAACAGTCAGATTCGGTCGGTAATTCCTGAGGGAGAAGGGCGCTGACGATCACGTTGGCGCCCTGCTGGAGTTTGAAACAAGGCTGAATTCAAGCACGCTCATCGATAGACAGCTCGTTTCGGGACGAATTGGCGAAAAAGGCCAGCGCGTTGATCGCGTGATTCGCGGTAAACATCCCGCGAATGTACTCGGGGATGCCTTGTGAACGCTTCACGTCCGGCCTGCTTTCAACAAACGAAAGATAATCTTCCAGTTTTTCATTGAATAGAGCGATCGCGTTGTACTTTACGTCCGTTTCAGATTGCTTGCCGTTGGCATCGAACGCGCCAAGGCCGGAGATGAACATGTGAAACGCATCGGCATCTATGACGCCGCTGTCATAAAGTCGTCCACCAACTTCTTTTAGTTCATTGGTGGTAATAGACGTCATATCGTAATCTTTCAAAAACGCTTTCAGATCATCAATCGACTGTTGATTACCCAGTTTCAACGTGTCCGACGCTTTCGACGCGTCTGTTATCGTGAATTTATTCACCACCTGTTCCGGGTGCTTTATCTGAAACGGATTAGACGCCTTCGTGTGCCTCATTTGCTCCGCAGTCAACAAAACGGCCATAGTGAAATCCTCCATCAGCCGAAAGCTACACCTTTGTATCGACCTTCCTTGAACCCGCTTTAAAAAAACCGTGCCCGAATGGACCACGGGGCTAAAAACTGGCTGGATGCGACCCACCAAAGGAGCTCTTTACCTCACTTGGCGCTGCCAACCACCCCCGAGGGCCTTGTAGATCGCGACGATGCCGCGATACAAATCCACTTCGGCCTGGGCCTGGGAGTCTTCGGCGGCCAGTTTGCGTTCGGCGCTGAGGATGTCCGGGCTACGTTGCAGCAGTTGCCCCGGATCGCCAATCGGCAAGGCCTTGGCCTTGTCGGCGGATCTTTGGGGTCAGGTCAACGGTAAGCTTGTCGGGGCGCTGGCCGAGGAGGGTGGAGATGCGGTTACGCTCGCGCACTTGTTCGGCTTGCAGTGGGCACGCTGGCTTCAACCGCTGCGAGGCGTGCGTCGGCACGCTCCACGTCGAGTTGATCGCCCACACCGGTATCCCACAGGCTGACGGTGTAGTCGTGTTGGGCAGGATCGAAAATCAACTGTTGTATTAATTAGGTGGGTTTTGCAAAGGATGTTTGCTTGCCGGTGGTGACGTTTTTTTGGGGAGGGGTGGATAAAGTTTGCTGACGAATTCTTTATCTTTTTCTGATATCTGTTTGCTTGAAAATACTAATTTTCCATCGCTGTTGTATTCGGCGGTGTAATGCATTATCGAGTCTTTGTCATAGGGCGATATTATCAATGAATCATCGTCTGGAAGGACCGGAGAATGTGCGAAATAAGATTGTTCCAGCTTCCTGTTCGGGTGCTGGTGTTCATGCTGTAGGCCTAACACATGGCCCCACTCGTGCATTATTGTATCTTCTATAAACTCTTTGGATGCTTTTGTACCGATCGTGACGTGCGCTTTATCGTCAGGATGTTTTGTACTATTTGTGCCTACCCAGGCATATCCCTCATCGGTAGTCGGATCGACCTCGACTCTAACATCTGCCTTTTTGGGGGCGGTGACGAATTCGAATTTAAGGTTTACATAAGGCGCCCATTTGTTGATGTTTTCCTTGACCATTTTTTCTTCGTCCTTTGATAGGTTGGTGAAGCCTATCTTTATGGTAGATCCCTGCGGCCAAAGATAATTCGCTTCCGCGATGCCGCGTTTTTTTCTACTAAGGGATTTTGTACTTTCAAGGTGTTCGTTGTTTGCCGTGCCCGAATGAATTTGGAACGATGAGGCCGGCGTGAAGTAGGTCGTATTAATACTCAATGATACATCCTCGGTTAACGCTTTACTTTGGGGGCAGGTGTTGCGACGGTAGTGTGTAAGCACGTAGTGAGTGGACTAGACTTAGGAAATCGTTCCATCGACAATTAACTAAATCTTGGTGGTGTGTGGATAGGTACCATTGGTATGGTGGGAGATTTTCTTATGTTTCTGATTCCAGTGTCATTGGAGAACACTGACCTTGGCTCGTCATATAAGAGATTTCTTAAATAACATATGCAAATCGAAGACATAACCAACAACAAGCAAAAAAAAGCCCCGCGTCCGAATAGGCCGCAGGGCAAAAAATTGGCTGGATGCGACCAACCAAAGGAGCTCTTTACCTCACTTGGCGCTGGCGACCACCGTGTCCGGCTGCCAACCCCCCCCGAGGGCCTTGTAGATCGCGACGATGCCGCGATACAGGTCCACTTCGGCCTGGGCCTGGGAGTCTTCGGCGGCCAGGCGCTCACGTTGCGCGTCCAGCAGCACCAGGAAGTCCACGGTGCCTTCGCGATAGCGGATCGCAGCCAGGTCGGCGGCGGCGCGGCTGGATTCGCTTTGGCGGATCAGCGAAACCAGGCGTTGCTGACGCTTGCCGTAGTCACTGAAGGCGTTCTCGGACTCTTCCAACGCCAGCAGTACTTGCTGCTCGTAGGTCGCCAGGGCGCCATCGGCCTCGGCGTCTGCGCCGCGCAAACGCGCGCGCACGCTGCCCAGGTCGAACGCGGCCCAGGTGATGCTCGGGCCGAGGGCCCAGGCATTGGCGGCGGACGAACCGATCTGCGAACCCCGCCCGGCGGTAAAGCCGAGGAAGCCGCTGAGGCTGACCCGTGGGAACAGGTCGGCCTTGGCCACGCCGATACGCGCGGTGGCGGCGGCCAGTTTGCGTTCGGCGCTGAGGATGTCCGGGCGACGTTGCAGCAGTTGCCCGGGGTCGCCAATCGGCAAGGCCTTGGCAATCGCCGGCAGGTCTTTGGGGCTCAGGTCGACGCTGAGCTTGTCGGGGCGCTGGCCGAGGAGGGTGGCGATGCGGTTCCGCTCGCGCACTTGTTCGGCTTGCAGTTGCGGCACGCTGGCTTCAACCGCTGCGAGGCGTGCGTCGGCACGCTCCACGTCGAGTTGATCGCCCACACCGGCATCGCGCAGGCTGACGGTGATGGTGCGCGATTCCTGCTGGTTCTTCAGGTTGTCCAGGGCGATGCGCTCACGCAGTTGCGCGCCACGCAGTTGGCCGTAGGCATCCACCAGTTCGGCGATCATCGTCACTTGCAACTGGTAAAGGTCAGCTTCGGCGGCTTGCTGGTCGGCGTCGGTGGCTTCCAGGTTGCGCTGGATGCGCCCGAACAGGTCCAGTTCCCAGGCCATGTCCAGGCCGAGATCGTAACGCTCGGTCTTGACCCGGCTGGTGGTCTGGCCCGGAATCTGGCCTTTGCCCTGGTCGCTGCTGACTCGGCTGGTAATGGTCGGCATGGCGTCGTTGCTGGCGTCATCACGGATCGCCCGTGCCGCCCGCAGGCGGGCAAAGGCGACGCGCAGGTCACGGTTGCCTTGCAGCGATTGCGTCACCAACTGGTTGAGGGTCGGGTCGTCGAACTGCTGCCACCAGATGCCTTCGAACCTGGCATGGTCATATTGCTTGGCATCGGCAGCGGCCGTGATGTTGGCCGCCTCCGGGGTCTGGGTCTTGTAGTCCGGGCCTACGGCACAGGCGCTCAGCGCCAGTACCAGCAAGCTCGGCAGGAATACTTTCACACTCATTGCTGTGTCTCCAGCTTCAAGGCCTTGGCCGCTTTGCGCGCCTCGCTGCGCTCCACCGAGCGACGGATCAGTACGTAGAACACTGGCGTCAGCAACAGACCGAAGAAGGTCACACCGATCATCCCGGAGAACACCGCCACGCCCATGGCATGACGCATCTCGGCACCGGCACCGCTGGACAACACCAGGGGTACCACACCCATGATGAAAGCGAACGAAGTCATCAGGATCGGCCGCAGACGCAGACGGCAGGCTTCCAGTACCGCAGCGAGCGGGTCGAGGCCTTCTGCCTGTTTATCCTTGGCGAACTCGACGATGAGGATCGCGTTCTTGCACGCCAGGCCCACCAGTACGATCAAGCCGATCTGGGTGAAGATGTTGTTGTCGCCACCCGAGATGATCACCCCGGTAATCGCCGACAGCAGGGTCATCGGTACGATCAGGATCACCGCCAATGGCAGGCTCCAGCTTTCGTATTGGGCGGCCAGTACCAGGAACGCCAGCAGTACGCAAAGCGGGAACACGAACAGCGCGGTGTTGCCCGAGAGGATTTGCTGATAGGTCAGGTCGGTCCACTCGTAGGTCATGCCGTTGGGCAGTTCGTCTTTCAGCAGTTTCTCGATGGCCGCCTGAGCCTGGCCCGAGCTGTAGCCCGGAGCCGCGTTGCCGTTGATTTCAGCGGTGATAAAACCGTTGTAGTGCATCACGCGGTCCGGGCCCGAGGTGTCGCTGACCTTGATGAAGGTCGCCAGCGGGATCATTTCGCCTTTGTTGTTGCGCACTTTCAGCTGGCCGATCTGGTCTTCATCGAGGCGGAACTGTTGCTCAGCCTGCACGTTGACCTGGTAAGTCCGGCCGAAGCGGTTGAAGTCGTTGGCATACAACGAACCCAGGTAGATCTGCAGGGTGTCGAAGATGTCGCTGATCGCCACACCGTGGGTCTTGGCCTTTTCACGGTCGATGGCGGCATCGACCTGGGGCACATTGACCGTGTAGCTGGTGAACAGGCCGAACAGCTCCGGCGTGGTGCGGCTCTTGGTGATGATGTTCTGCACTTCTTTGTACAGCTCGTCGTAACCCAGGTTGCCCCGGTCTTCGATCTGCAGGCGGAAACCACCAATCGTGCCCAGTCCCTGTACCGGCGGCGGAGGGAAGATCGCCATGTAGGCTTCCTGGATGCTGCTGTACTTGCCGTTCAAGGCACCGGCAATCGCGCCGGCGGACATGCTCGGGTCTTTACGCTCGTCGAACGGTTTCAAGGTCACGAACACGATGCCGCTGTTCGGGCTGTTGGTGAAACCGTTGATCGACAGGCCCGGGAAGGCTACCGCGGCTTCCACACCCGGTTGTTTCAGGGCGATGTCGGACATGCGCTTGATCACGTCTTCGGTGCGGTCCAGGCTCGCAGCGTCCGGCAATTGGGCAAAGGCCACCAGGTATTGCTTGTCCTGGGCAGGTACGAAACCGGTCGGCGTGTGGGCAAAGCCCAGCCAGGTCAGGATCATCAGGCCGGCATACAGGAACAGCGCGATACCACTGCCACGGATCACCCGGCGTACGGTACCGACGTAGCCATGGCTGGCCTTGTCGAAGAAGCGGTTGAACGGTTTGAACAACCAGCCACCCAGCAACTTGTCGAGGAACTTGGAGAACCCATCCTTCGGCGCGTTATGGCTCTTGAGCAACACCGCCGCCAGGGCAGGGGACAAGGTCAGCGAGTTGAACGCCGAGATCACCGTCGAGATCGCAATGGTCAAGGCGAACTGCTTGTAGAACTGCCCGGTCAA
This sequence comes from Pseudomonas allii, assembly GCF_055380095.1. NCBI lineage: Bacteria > Pseudomonadati > Pseudomonadota > Gammaproteobacteria > Pseudomonadales > Pseudomonadaceae > Pseudomonas > Pseudomonas allii. Next base: position 3,122,870 of record NZ_AP039450.1, read on the forward strand.
GCCGCTGATGAATGCCGCGGGCACGAACACCGCACACAGCACCAACGCAGTGGCGATGATCGGGCCGGTCACTTCGCTCATGGCTTTTTCAGTCGCCGGGAAGGGTTCCAGGCCCAGTTCGATGTTCCGCTCGACGTTCTCCACCACCACGATGGCGTCGTCCACCACGATACCGATGGCCAGTACCAGGCCGAACAGCGACAGCGCGTTGAGCGAGAACCCGAACAGGTGCATCACCGCAAACGTACCGATCAACGATACCGGCACCGCCACCAACGGAATGATCGAGGCGCGCCAGGTCTGCAGGAACAGGATCACCACCAGCACAACGAGGATCAGCGCTTCGAACAGGGTGTGCACCACCGCTTCGATGGAGCCGCGCACGAAGATGGTCGGGTCATAGACGATGCTGTAGTCCATGCCTTGCGGGAAGCTCTTTTTCAGCTCTTCCATCTTGCCGCGCACTTCGTTGGAGATCTCGATGGCATTGGAGCCAGGGCGCTGGAAGATCGGGATCGCTACGGCCGGCTGGTTGTTGAGCAACGAGCGCAGGGCGTATTGGCTGGAACCCAGCTCCACTCGAGCGATGTCTTTCAAGCGCGTGATTTCACCGTTGGCGCCGGAGCGAATGATGATGTTCTCGAACTCTTCCTCGGTCACCAGGCGACCCTGGGTGTTGACCGACAACTGGAACGCGGTGGCGGTCGGTGCGGGTTGCGCACCCAGGGCACCGGCCGCCACTTGACGGTTCTGCTCGCGGATCGCGGTCACCACATCGGTCGCGGTCAGGTTACGCGAAGCGGTCTTGTTCGGGTCCAGCCATACGCGCAGGGAGTAGTCGCCCATGCCGAACAGCTGCACGTCACCCACACCGCCCAGGCGCGCCAACTCATCCTTCACGTTGAGCAAGGCGTAGTTGGACAGGTAGAGCATGTCGTAGCGCTGATCCGGGGAGGTCAAGTGCACCACCATGGTCAGGTCGGGGGAGGCCTTGTCCACGGTGATACCGATGCGCGTCACTTCCTCAGGCAGTTTCGGCTGAGTCCGGGTCACGCGGTTTTGCACTTGTACCTGCGCGTTGTCCAGGTCGGTGCCCAGGGCGAAGGTGATGGTCAGGGTCAGCTTGCCGTCGGCGGTCGACTGCGAGGACATGTACAGCATGTTCTCGACGCCGGTGATCGCCTGCTCCAGAGGAGCGGCCACGGTTTCACCGATGACCTTGGGGTTGGCACCCGGGAAGTTGGCGCGCACCACTACGGTCGGCGGCACCACTTCCGGGTATTCGCTGATCGGCAATTGGAACAGCGAGATCGCACCGGCGATCAGGATCAGCAGCGAGAGCACCGCTGCGAAGATCGGCCGCGAAATGAAGAACTTGGAAAAATTCATCTTGAGTCGTTTCCCTTAACCGCGTGGAGCCGCGACGGCTGCGAGCTTGGGCGCGGTTTTTTCCGGCGCCACTTGCTCCAGGTTGCTGGCTTCAAGCGCTTGTCGTTGTTGGGCCAAGGCGGCGAGGGTTTCCTTGCTGGCCATCGGAATGGTTTCCGGGGCGACCGGCGACCCTGGACGCACGCGCTGCAAGCCCTTGACGATAATGGTGTCGTCCTTGTTCAGGCCGCTGCGCACGATGCGCAAACCTTCGATCTTCGGCCCCAGTTCCACCGCGCGGTAGGCCGGCTTGTCGCCTTCCATCACCAGCACGAACTTCTTGCCCAGGTCGGTGCCGACGGCTTCGTCGTTGATCAGCACGGCAGAGTAGGTGCCGCTGCCGACCAGCTTCAGGCGGGCGTAGAGGCCAGGGGTGTATTCGCCCTTGCTGTTATCGAACACTGCACGGCCACGGATGGTGCCGGTGGCCGGGTTGACCTGGTTGTCGACAAAGTTCATCTGGCCCAGGTGCGGGTTGCCGGTTTCGTTGGACAGGCCCAGGTACACCGGGGTGGTTGCACCACGGCGGCCTTGGCGGGCCAGCTCGGTGTACTTGAGGAACACACGCTCATCGGCGTCGAAGTAGGCGTAGACCTTGTCGGTGGACACCACGCTGGTCAGCGCGGTGACATCGGCGGTGACCAGGTTGCCGGCGGTGATTTCGGCACGGCTGACGCGGCCGCTGATCGGCGACGTCACGCGAGTGAAGCTCAGGTTCAGCTTGGCCAGGTCCAACTGCGCCTGGATCCCGGCGACGGCGGCGCGGGCTTCCTGGGCGGCGGTGGTGCGCGAGTCGGCCAGTTCGGCGGAGATCGCATTGCTCTGGCGCAGGCGTTCGCCACGTTGTGCTTCGTTATCGCTGCGGGTCGCGGCGGCACGGGTTTGTTGCAGCTGGGCTTCTAGGCGGCGCACTTCAGCCTGGAACGGGCGCGGGTCGATCTGGAACAGCAGGTCGCCTTTCTTCACCAGGGCGCCTTCGGTGAAGGCCACCTGGTCGATCTGGCCGGACACGCGTGGACGGATCTGCACGGTTTCCGGGGCTTCCAGGCGACCGGTGAATTCATCCCACTCGTTGACCGGTTGTTCCAGCACCTTGGCCACGCTGACTTTGGCAGCTGGCATGGCGGCCGCTTGTTCCGGGCTCTTGCCGCACGCGCTCATCACCACCACGGCCAAAATCGCCAGGGGGAAGCGCAAATGTTTGAGTGACTGTTCCATGAGGTGCATCCGCCAATGTATTTGAGATGGGCGGATCATGCGCGGCGATGTGCTATGTCACGAATCGAATGAAGCAAAGGTAACTATCATTCGGAATGATATAAGCGCGAGATTAGCCCTCTAGCATGGGGGGTTCGTTAGGGGGCTATCAATAGGCGTGATGACAAAGGTCTTTTGCCTGGGCTGTAAGGACAGGCGAACTTCAGGTGCGCTCATTACCCCCGATGCCTGCCTCAGCGCGTATGAAGGTGCGGAAAATGTGATCCCACAACGGTGAAGAAACACCGAAGTTCTTCTCGATACCTTGACGGTGGTGCAGCTCATGATTGGCCACCAGGCCTGGAATGAAGCGATAGGCCCAATGCGCGGGGCGATGCATCACGTAATGTACCGAGATGTAATAGAAGTACCCGCTCACGGCGCCAACAAATGCTGACGTCAAGCCGGTGAACCAGGCCAGCAGCAACAGCGCGGCGAATGTCGAGCTGGTTTTCCAGCTCGACACACCGATATAGGCCAGCACGTCGACGTGGTGGGTCCAGTGCTCACGGCGATACAGCGAGTGAAACAGGAAGCGGTGCGCCGAGTACTCCACCAGTGACCAGGCCAGCAGACCTGTAAGTGCCAGTCCCACGTCGAAAGGTGCGAGGAAGAGGGCGAGGGCGATAAAGAGGGGGACGGTGAAGAAATCGAGGTAATAAGCGACTGACGACATCAGCCATTTGTTGGAAGCAGCCATGCGCGGAATATCCCTGAAGTGCCCGAGAGTCGGGGGCGCGATTCTCGGGGATCGCGCCGTTGCCGACAACTGTTTCGCACGGCACTGCGACACAGGTCTCACGCCGCGCTTGCGATAACCTGCCGGCCAGGGATGGCCGCAATCAATTCCCGCGTGTACTCGCTGGCTGGCCGATGGAAGATCTGCTCCACCGAGCCCTGTTCAATCACCCGTCCATTGCGCAACACCAGCACCTCATGGGCAAAGTTGGCCACCACCGACAGGTCGTGGGACACCAGCACATAGGCAATGCCCATTTCCCGTTGCAGCTCTTCCAGCAGCTCAAGGATCCGCGCCTGCACCGACACATCGAGCGCGCTGACCGGCTCGTCCAGCAACAACAGGTCAGGTTTCAACGCCAGGGCCCTGGCGATAGCGACGCGTTGGCACTGGCCGCCGGACAGCTCTCGCGGCAGGCGATCCAGGTAACTGACCGGCAAATGCACGCGGCTGATCAACTGCCGCGCCGCCTGTTCCAGCGCGGCGCCCTTGAGTCGTCCGAAGGACACCAGGGGTTCGACGATGCTCTCGAACACGGTGAAGCGTGGGTCCAGGGCGGCAAACGGGTTCTGCTGCACCAGTTGCAGGCGTTGGCGCAGCGGGCGAAAGTCGCGCCAGCTCAGGTGGGTAACGTCCTGTTGTTCGAACCAGACCTGGCCCTGGCTCGGTTTTTCCAGGCCGAGGGCGATGCGCAGTGCGGTGCTCTTGCCCGAGCCGGACTCGCCGACGATGGCCAAGGTCTGGCCGGGAAACACCTGCAGGCTGAGATCCTCAAGGGCCACGAACGTTGATTCTTCACCCTTGACCCTGGGCAGTACAAACGTCTTGCCGACGTTTTTCAGGCTCAGGATCGGTTGTTGTGTCGAATCCATGCGCGGCAAGGGCTCGCGCCGCCTGGCGAACGCCGGGGCAGCGGCAATCAGCGCGCGGGTGTAGTCGTGTTGTGGCGCGCCGAGGATCTGGCCTGGCGCGCCCTGTTCGACCACTTCACCGTGTTGCATCACCAGGATCCGGTCGGCGCGGTCGGCGGCCACGCCCAGGTCATGGGTGATGATCAGCAGCGAAATCCCGCGCTCGCTGACCAAGCGTTGCAAGTGGTCGAGGATCTTGCGCTGCACCGTCACATCCAGGGCGCTGGTGGGTTCGTCGGCGATGATCAAGCGCGGGTTGCCCGCCAGGGCAATGGCGATCAGCACACGCTGGCGCATGCCACCGGAGAGTTCATGGGGGTACTGGCGCGCACGCAGTACAGGTTTGTCGATGCCCACCTGTTGCAGCAGTTCGACAGTGTCCGCATCGACGGCGGGGTAGCGTTTGCCCTTGGCCAGGATCAGCGCCTCGGCGATCTGCTGGCCCACGCGCAGGGTCGGGTTGAGGCTGACCATCGGGTCCTGGGGCACCAGGCCAATGGTCCGACCGCGCAATCCACGCTTTTGGCGTTCACTGGCGTGGGTCAGGTCGTGGCCGTCTACCCATAGCTGGCCGGCGGTGACCTGCGCAGTGTCCGGTAACAGACCGAGGATAGCGTTGGCCAGGGTCGATTTACCGGAGCCGGACTCACCGACAATCGCCACGGTCTCGCCCTGGGCGATGCTCAGTGACAGACGATTGACCGCCGTGTGGCCGTGCCGATAGCTGACGCTGAGTTGGCGTACATCCACTAAAGCGCTCATCGCTGGATCTCCTCGAAGGTGCGGGCGATATGGTTGAGGCTGAACACCACGGCCACCAGAAACAGGCCGGGCAGCAGGGAAACCCAAGGAGCGGTGATCAGGAAGTGTCGCCCGTTGGCGATCAAGGTGCCCCATTCCGCAGCCGGTGGCGCAGCACCGAAACCCAGAAAGCTCAAGCCTGCGGTGGCCAGGATCGCGGCGCCAAAGTCCAGGGTCGCCAGCACCGCCACCGGCCCCCATGCGTTAGGCAGGATGTGCCGTAGCAAGGTGCGCCCCCAACTGGCGCCGCCCAGGCGCGCCGCCTCGACGTAGGGCAGCGTCTTGACCCGCAGCACCTCGGCGCGGGTAGTACGGGCAAACCCCGGAACAATGCCGATGCCCACGGCGATCGCCACGGGTACCGTGCCGAAGCCGATGGCCGTGACAATCGCCAGGGCCAGCAGCAGGCCCGGCAGGGCCAGCAGCACATCGACAAAGCGCATAATCACCGCGTCAATGCGGCCACCGGCAAAGCCCGACAGAATGCCCAGCCCCAGCCCGCCCAAGAGGGCGATGCCCACCGCGAGAAACGCCGCCAGGACCGATAGGCTGGCGCCATGGACCACCCGCGTATAGAGGTCGCGTCCCAGCTCATCGGTGCCAAACCAGTGGCTCAGGTTGGGCGCGCGCAGCTTGTCGACGGGCGAAGTGGCGTAAGGATCGAAGCTGCTCAAACCGTGCGGCGCCACAGCCGCCACCAAGGCAAACACCACCACCAGCAGCGCCAGGCTGAACCCCGGTCGTCGCAACAGGGGCAAGACCGTCGCCGTCACGCGTTGCAGGCGGCTGCGGCGGCGCCACAGCGCAGGGCTGGCCGGGAGGGGATTGCGGCCCAGGTTCTGCTCAAGGACGGTCATGGTCTAGGACACCTTTGGCGTGTGGGAGATGCGCGGGTCGAACCACGGGTACAACAGGTCGACCAGCAGGTTCACCAATACAAATGCCGCCGCCGACACCGAGACGATGGCGAGTACCACCGGGATGTCCTGGCGCAGCACTGCTTCCTGGGCCAGGCGGCCAATGCCGGAGCGGGCAAAGATGGTTTCCACCAACACTGCGCCCGACACCGTATTGCCCACCTGCAAGCCGATCAGGGTGAGGATCGGCAGCGCGGCATTCTTGAACCCATGCCGTGCCTGCACCTGGCCACGGCTCAGGCCCTTGGCGTAGGCGGTGGTGATATAGGACTCTTTCCAGACCCCCTGGAAACTGCGTTGCAGCACCTGGGCGTACACCGCCGCACTCGGAATCGCCAGTGTGATCGCCGGCAGCACCAGGCTTTCCAGACCCCGGCTGCCGGTGGCCGGAAACCAGCCGAGGCCGAAGGCGAACACCTGGATCAGCAACAGCCCCATCCAGAACACCGGCACCGAAAACCCCAGCGACGGCAGCCGCGCCAAGGCTTTTTTCAACGGTTGCCAACGGATATAGGCGGTCAGGTAGGCCAGGCCGATTCCGCCGAGCAACGACAACACGATGGCCAGGCCCGCCAGGGACAGGGTCTGCGGCAGGCGTTCGGCAAGCAACTCGGCCACCGGGCGATTCAGTGAAAGCGACTGCCCGAAATCCCCCCGCAACGCCCCCGACAGCAGATCGACATACTGCTCGAACAGGCCTTTATCCAGGCCGTAGTAGGCCCGCGCCTTGGCCAGGTCCTCCACCGACAGCGCATCGGCCTCCATGCCCGACGCGCTGAGCATGATCGACAAGGTGTCGCCCGGCAGCAGATACAGAATGAAATAGGTGATGCTGTACGCCCCCCACAGCACCAGCAGCGCCTGGCTGATGCGGCCGATCAGGTAGCGGCTCATGGCGTGCCGATCTCGATATCACCCAGCAGCGCGAAGCCCTCGGCGGTCCAGCGGAAGTTTTTTACCTTGGGCGAGGTCGCCGCCTGCCACACGCGCTCATACACCGGGAAAGCGGAGCTTTCATCGATGAGTAAATCCTGCAGGCTGCCGTAGGCGGCAGCGCGTTGCGGGGCTTGGGTGGCCGTGATGCCGGCGTCGAACAAGCCCTTGGCCTTTTCCAGCACCGCCGGTTCATAGGTGTTGGTGGCCAGCGTGGAACTGTTGGCGCTGCGTGGATCGAGGATGGTCTGCAGGATGATCGGGTCGGCGCGGGTCATGTAGTTGATGGTCAGGTCATAGTTGCCCGCCGAGTTGTTGGCAACCCATTCGGCGCGGGTGACCACGCTGAGTTTCAACTCGATGCCGACCTTGCGCAGTTGGTCCTGGATCAGCACATCGCCGGCGGTCTCGGCCGGGGTGATGTTGTAGCTCAGGCTCAGGCGCTTGCCGTTCTTCTGACGGTAACCATCCGCACCCTTGGTCCAGCCGGCTTGCTCCAGCAGTTGCTCGGCGCCTGCCGGGTCATAGGCCAGCTTGGCGCCCTGGCTTTTGAAGTACGGCGTGGTCACATCGAAGATGCCGTCCACCACCGGGAACTCGGCGTTGTAGACCGTACTGGCGTAACTCTTGCGGTCCAGGGCTTTTTGCAGGGCCCGGCGCACCTTCTGGTCGGCCAGGATGCGCTCGCCACGGGTGTTGGGGTACAGGTTCAGCGCTGGCCCTGGCAGCGAGCGGCTCTGGATGGTCGCGCCCTTGGACTGGAACAACTTCAGGTCGACTTCCGAGAACGGGTTGCGCGGCCACAGGATGTCGGCCTTGCCTTGCAGGAACAGGCCGTTGCGCACGCTTTCTTCGGGGATGTAGCTGATGTCCACCGCGTCCAGGTGCGCTTCACCCTGGTTTTGCATGTTGGCCGAGGCCCAGGCGTAGCCCTTGCGCTTGGTCAGGTGCGCACCGACTTCCGGCGTGTAGCTGGCCATTACGAACGGCCCGGTGCCGATGATCTTGCCCAGGGAGCGTTCCTTCACGCTCAGCGCGTAGGAAGCCGGCGCGAGGATCGCCAGGTTGGTGGTGGAGGTGGCTTGCAGGAAACCCGCATTGGGCTTGGACAGCACCAGCTTGACGGTAAAGTCGTCGACCACTTCGGCGTGGTCATAACCCGCCAGGTAGGTGGCGCCGAAGGTGGCCGGTAGTTCGGTGGCCAGTACCTTGTCGCTGTCGAAGGCGGTTTTCACCGCCTTGGCGTCGAAGCGCTCGCCGTTGCTGAAGGTCACGTCCTCCCGCAGGTGGAAGGTATAGGTCAGCGCGTCGTCACTGACTTCCCAGCGTTTGGCCAGCCAGGGAATGATCTGGCCGGTGTCCGGGTCCTGGTCGGTCAGGGACTCGGCCACATTGCGCAGCAGCACGCGGTGCTCCAGCCAATAGACCTGGAACGGATCGACACTGACCAGGGTGGTGTTATCGCCGAAAAACGCGATGTTCAGGGTCTTGCCCGCCTGGGTGTCATGCCCGGGCGAGCAGGCGGCGAGGCTCAGCGCCAGGGCGCAGGGGGCCAGCAGACGGCTCATCAAGTTGGCGGTATTCAATGGAGTGCCCTCATGTGGCGTGTGGATCAGAAGTCGTAGGCGAGCTTGGTGTACCAGTAGCCGCCGCCCGGGTAGAACGGCGGGTTGCCGTAGGTGGCCAGGCCGAGGTTGCTGTACACCGCGTGTTTGTCGGGGCGCACGTCGAAGATGTTGGTGCCACCGATGCTGACGGTGAGGCTGTCGACGAAGGTGTAGCTGACGTCCAGGTCAGTGATCCATTTGGCGCCGAAACTGCGGTCGCCGGTGGGGTTGATGGCCAGGGTCTTGACCGCGCCGTAGCGCGCGGTTTGCAGGTTGACGGCCAGGTCCCGGACCTTCCAGTTGGCGCCCAGGATCCACTTGGTCTTGGGTGACGCGTCGGTCAGGTCGCCTTCGCGGTCGCGGCCGACCAGGGTCACGCCGGAACCGGCCAGTGCCGCCGGTGTGTCGCGTGTGCCCTCAATCGTGGTCTTGTTCCAGTTGAAGCCCAGGCTCCAGCGCACATCGCCCCAGGCCTCCAGTGGCGTGGTGTGGTCGGCGACCACGTCCAGGCCCTTGGTGCGCGTATCGAACGCGTTGGTGTAGTAGTTGACCCAGGTGCCGGTCGGTACACCCTGGGCGGCGAGAATGGCGTTGATCGCGCCGTTGCCACGGTCGTAGAGGTTGCTGGTCAGGGCGATGCGGTCGTCGATGTCGATCAGGTAGGCGTCGGCGGTGACGCTGGTGCGCGGCGCCGGTTGCCAGGTCAGACCCAGCCCCAGGTTGCGCGATTTCTCCGGCTTGAGGTCATCGCCGCCCAGCGCCTTGGCCAGGTTGCTGCCGGACGGCGTCAGGCGCGTTACGGCCGGTACCACGTTGCCGTTCACATCAGTCGCCACACGGTTGTCGGCCACGGTGTAGCCGATCTGGGTCAGGGACGGCGCGCGGAAACCGGTGCCCACGGTGCCACGCACCGCTACGGTGTCGGTGAGTTCGTAGCGTGAGTTCACTTTCAGGCCGAAGGTGTTTCCCGAATCATCGTCGTAGTGCTCGACCCGCCCGGCGACGTCGAGAAACCAGCGGTCTGTCAGGTCGAAACCCAGGTCCAGGTAGCCGGCGTAGTTATTGCGGATCAGGCTGACTTCATCTTCCGGACGAATCGTCACCGCCGCCTGTGCGCCAGACGCGGCGGGGTAAGTGCCGGTGATGTAGGCCTCGCGCTCGCCGGCGAACGTACTGAAATGCTCCCAGCGATGTTCCAGGCCTGCGGAGACCTGCACCGGCGGCGTCAGGTTGAACAGGCTGTCGTAGCGGCGGGTGAAGTCGAGGTTGTTGACCCACTGCTCGAAGCGGAAGGTCGCCAGGTTATCGAACTTGGTCGGCGACGCCGTGCCCAGCGACGGGTTGATATTCAGGTCGCTGGAGTGGTGCACGTTGTTGCGCCCATAGGTGGTGCTCAGATCCCAGTTCCAGTCGGCCACCAGGCCCTTGCCGCCGAACAGCAACTGGTAGTCGCGGTCCTTGATGTTGTTGAGCGGGAAGTAACCGTCGGGAAACACCTCGGGCACTGCCGCCGTGCCCGTGGGCAGGCGGAAGTAGTTGGCAGCCTCGGCATCCCGTTCGCCATAGGTGGAGAACGAGTACAGCGTCAGGTCTTCCAGCGGCAGTTCGGCGTTGTAGGCCAGGTTGAAGGCCTTGAGGTCGGGATCGCCGTTCTTGATCGCCACGCGGTCCCAGGTCGCTTCCTTGGCCGGGTCGGCAAACGCCCGCACGCTGCTGTCGGCCTTGTCGTTCCACGACGCGCTGCCACGTTTGCGTGCATCGGCCGAGAAGTGAAAGAAGCCGCCCTGGCCGAGTTCGAAGCCCTGGTCACCCGCGACCTTGATGGTCTCGCCCTGGCCGGAATACAACTGGCCATAGCTGGTCTCCAGGTGACCGCCGCTTTTACTGGACTTGAGGATGATATTGATCACGCCAGCGACTGCATCGGAACCGTACTGCGCGGCAGCGCTGTCCTTGAGCACCTCGATATGGTCCACCGCGCTGACCGGGATCAGGTCGATGTCCACCGCATTCGCACCGCTGTTATCGATGGAACCGCGCTGGCCGGTGGCGCCGTTATGCCGGCGTTTACCGTTGACCAGCACCAGAGTGTAGGCCGGCCCCAGGCTGTGGTTGCTCAGCGGGCGGGTCACCGAGTTGTAGCCGGCGATGTTGGTGCCGAAGTTGAACGACGGCAGCAGTTTGGCGATGGCTTCGGACAACTCGGCGCGGCCGGTCTTGAGCAACTGGTCGCTGTTGATCACATCGATCGGCGCCGGACTGTCGGCCACCGTGCGTTGCTGGCCACGCAGGCCGGTGGAAATCACGGTGACGGTGTCGAGCTGGGCATCGTCGGCGAAGGCGGGCGCAGCGGTCAGGAGCAGGGAGCCGGTCAGCAGCGAAAGAGGCAACTTCTTGAGGGGAGTGGGGAGTGCGATGTCTGGCATGGAGATAACCTGGAGGGTGTGGGTGCGTCCTCCGCCAGGTATGGGGTCGGTCTGTGAAATGAAGATATATCTATAAAAAACCTTGTGGAAAGTCTTTTTTGGAATAAGCTAATTATCAGTTAATATTATTTATATCTGAAATAAAATTACCTATTTTTATTATGTGAGAAACAGGCGCGCTGCTTATCGCCAATGTCGACTACATTCCAGGGGAGGTTCCATTACGGAGAAGACGATCATGTTCAAACCCCGCACGCTGGCGGTTGCTGTTACGTGCCTCGCTTTGACCCTGGGCTCAGTGGCGGCGGTGGCCGACCCTGGCAATGGCAAGGGCCAGGGTTCCGCAAAGGGCAACGCACAAGGCGGCCAGGGTCATGGCAGCCAGGATCATAAGGGCAAAGGCGCAGACGCCGATGATAGGGGGCACGGCCCCAGTATCGACCGTGGCGGCATCCTGGGGGTGCTTGGTGGCTATCGTGACTATTGGAGCCCAGGCCCATCACTGCCGCCTGGCATACAGAAGAAGTTAGCGCGAGGCAAACCGCTGCCTCCAGGCATTGCCAAGAAGCTCGATGGGCGCCTGCTGGGCAGGCTGCCCCATTATGACGGCTACGAATGGCGGCAGGCGGGCACCGATTTGATCCTCGTGGCTATTGCTTCCGGCCTCATTTATGAGGTGCTCGAGGGGGCTTTCGATTAGGGCGCCGAAGCCTGACGATGGGGGCGCCGCAACGCGGTCGAACAGATTGAATTTACCGGGAAGGGTGCGTGCACAAGTTCACTGGCGCAGTCGGATGATGACTCAGGCTCGACGCTTTTCAGCCATCAGGCCTGCACCGCAGGGCCTTTCAACTCGATCTGATTATCATCAGGATCATTGAGATACATCGATAACCCGGTTCCCTCCGCGCCATACCGCATCACGGCCGCTTCAGCGGATACCCCGGCTGCCGCCAGGTGCTGGAGAATGGCCTGTTCATCGAACGGCTCGACTCGCAGGCAAACGTGATCGACATTGTGTCTTTGCTTGCCCGGCGGCTGCCCACCCTGACGCCCGATCGGCCCGTTCACATCAACCAGGTCAATCATGGATGTGCCAGCGCTCAGGTGAATCATGCCGAGGTCGTCACGGCGTTTTTTGACATCACACCCCAGCACGGATGTGTAGAACGCCAGGCTGCGCTCAATGTCCTTGACCCGCAAAACAACATGATCGATACGTTGAAGGGTAAAACTGCGCATTTCCATCACTCCTGATGCTTGCCGTTATCGAATGGGACAGTGTTCAGGGTAGCCGCAGTTTGAGTGCACTCAAGGCTGGCAGGGGCGAAGGCCGGATATTCAAATGGCCGCAATAGGCTAGAGGCAGATAACGTGAAAGAGTGGTCGTCGCTGTGCAGGTCGAAGGCGGGGGGCGTCGTTGATCTACGGGAACAACGCGTGCTCGCCATGGACGACTGCGCGTACAAGATTTCAGATAATCAATATTTTTAAGCTGACGCCTGTTCTGTTGAGGGAGAGGAAAAACTGAGTTTGCTATCCCTCTACTGGGCCAGCAGTGAGGCTGCATTTCGAAGGGCCTACTACAGGGATGTTGAAAATGATGACCTGGCTGTATGCCAACCGCCGGCTGAATTGCTTCCAGTTGGGGCGGGTGCGACCTACCGTCAGATAAAAGAGGCGCTTGGCGCTCTTGGTTCTGACAGGTTAATGGAGTAAGCCTCTTATCGTGTCATGTCTGACGGTGCATTTGTTCATAAGGGCTTGGAAAGCGCATCGGCTGTTTATTATTTTCGGTCGCATGACATTGCTGATGATGAGATGCCTTACGCGATACTGTGGAAGCTTTTCAGTGTTTGATTTAATGAACGTCAGGGTCCTGCGGTCAGGTTGAAGTGGTCGTACGCGACTCCCGAAAGTCGACATTTGCAGTCCCCGGTTGGTGTTTCAACGAAGGTGTATGCAGAGCAGTATGTCGGGCCTGGGATTGCTACGGCAGTGCCATTGCAGCACTCTCACAGTTCTTTTTTGTACGGGGTAACGCATGGACTGGAGTGATGTGCGGGTCTTTCTCGCGATTGCCCGCAGCGGGTCGCTGGGCGCTGCCGCCAAGCAGTTGGGTGTCAGCCATCCGACCGTGGGGCGACGCTTGCAGGTGCTTGAGCAGTCCAGTGGCCAACCCATTTTCCTGCGTACCACCCAGGGTCTGGTTCTGACCGACAGCGGAGAAAAGCTGCTCAGTCTGGCGCAGGAAATGGAGCAAAGTGCCTTGGCAATCGAAAGGCGCCTTGCGGGGGACAGCGCACAGCCAGAAGGTGTGTTGCGCATTTCTTGCGCCGACTGGTTCGCCTGTTATGTGCTGGCCCCGGTCCTGAATGAACTGGGACGACGTTATCCGCTGATCGTGCCCGAGGTCATCGCAGGGCATCGATTGTTTGACCTGGCTCGTCGCGATGCCGACATTGCCTTTCGGATCGTTCCTTTCACCGAACCCGATATTGTCCACCGCAAACTGACTACCTTGAGCTACGGGTTATACGCGGCAGTCGGATCCGCTGACCCCGAGCCGCAGGGCGACGGGGTCGGTTTGATCACCATGAGTGTTGCCCAGTCTCACTATCCCGATGTGCAATGGCTGCAGCAGCGTTACCCTCTGGCCCGTAAGGTGTTCACCAGTAGCAGCCGCACCGCCCAGGCGCACATGTGCGCGCAAGGGCAGGGTGTCGCCGTATTGCCCCGCGTCCTGGGCGACCAGTTGACGGCGCTGCGGCTGATTGATCCGCATGAACCGCCACCGGGTCGCGACATCTGGATGGGTTACCACCAGGACATGCGGCAGATGGACAGTCTTCGTGCCCTTGCCGACCTTGCCTCGAGCATGATCGGCTCGCAGCAGGGCCGATGATTCACTCTACTGGGCGCAGGGCTGCCGTTTGCAATTGCGCAGCCGGTTGGCGCGCCAGGCTTAGGCTGAGTCCTGCGCCCAAGGCCAGGCATGCCGCGATGCAGAGTACGGAAACGGTGAAGGCGTGAGTGATGGCGGCCGCGTCCGTATCCGTGCCCAGGAGGGTGTAGAAAATGCCGCCTATTATCGCCACGCTCAGTGATGTGCTGATTTGCAGGGTAGAACTGGCAATGCCCGCAATCATGCCGGAATACGCGGGCGCCACGCGTCCTGTGATCATTCGCATCAATGTCGGCAGGGCCAGTCCTTGTCCGAAACCGATCAGAAACAGAATGACGGCGAGGGGCTGCGCAGGGGGCGTGACGGCCACCGGTGTGTGCGCCACGAGCCAGGCCAAGAGCACGAACCCCAGCACCTCAAGCCCCATTCCAACGGGGTTCACGTAAGCCCCCAGGAAACGCCTGAATTGAGGGGTGGAAAGCGGGCCCAGCAAAAATCCCGCGCCAAAAGGAAGGAAGATCAGGCCTGCATTGAGTGGGCTCGTATGCAGCGCTCCCTGTAAATACATGGAAAACAGCAGGAAAAACACGCCGATTGCGTAGAGGGTCAGGGCGACGAGCAGTGCCCGGCCCAACCCAGGCGTGCGCAATGCGACAGGATCAAGCAACGGTGCGCCTTGCGCCTGGTGCAAACGGGCTTCGTAGCGCCAGAACAGCCAGCCCAGCAGCGGTACTGCCGCAAGCGACAGCCAGGTCCACAAGGGCCAGCCGGCTTCACGCCCTTTGATCAATGGAACGATCAGCGCCCCAAGGGTCGCCATGGACAGGACGGTTCCACCCAGATCCAGCTTGCTTGTCTGTTGCGCGCGGCTTTCCCTGACCACGGGAATGGCGATCAGAATGACCAGCAACGCAATCGGTAGATTAACCAGAAATATCGCCCGCCACCCCAAGCCCATCAAGTCGAGCGCTATCAATATCCCGCCAAGTGCCTGGCCGGCTACCGACGCCAGTCCAAAGACCGCGCCATAGAGACTCAGCGCCAAGGGCTTTTCGGACTCGGGAAACATAGCCTGCGCAGAAGCGAGTGCCTGGGGCGCCATGACGGCCGCCGTCACGCCTTGCAGCGAACGTCCGGCGATCAACACCCAAGGTGACTCGGCGACGCCGCAGATCAGAGAGGCACCTGTGAAACCAACCAGGCCAAGGAAAAACATTCTCATGCGACCGTAGATATCACCCAGCCGTCCGCCGGTAATCAGTGTCACGGCATAAAGCGCCGCGTACGAGGAAATGATCAACTGTTCGGCGGAGGAGGCCGTGTCGAGCGATTGCTGGATCGAGGGCAGCGCCACGTTCACGATGAAAAAATCCAGCGGCGGTAAAAACGCACCGACCAATAAGATGGCGAACATCAACCAGCGCCGCGGTTCCGGTAGGACGTTTTTTGTCTGTGGCATAAGGTCTCCTGCCTGGAACCCTTCGGTTCCAGAATATTCACGATGGCGGGTCATGCTCCGAATCAATGGGGCCCAATCTAAACGATCAAACTTGGGCTGACGCCTCACAAAATTGAACGCCCAGCGTTCATTTATGGCAGTGCCGTCGAGTGCCTGATTCCTCTCAAAATGGCCGCACTGTGGTTCCAGTCGGTCCACACAAACGAGACTGAGGAGTCAGATATGTCAGGTAAATTCGCTGGTCAGGTGGCAGTGGTCACCGGCGCATCCACCGGGATCGGGTATGCGATTGCGCAGGGTTTGATTGCAGAGGGCGCCAGGCGTGTTTACATCACTGGGCGTTCTGCAGCCACGCTGGAGGCTGCGGTGGCCAGGCTTGGCGATAGAGCGATCGCGGTTATTTCCGATGTCGCGCGCCAGGCTGATCTCGATCAGCTCAAGGCGACGATTGAGGGGCGCAACGATCAGTTGGACGCAGTGTTTGCCAACGCGGGTATTTGCGAAAAGAACCCGCTGGGCGAGACCACCGAGGCGGCGTACTTCAACCTCTTCGACATTAACGTGAAGGGCGTGTTTTTTACTGTGCAGACGTTGATGCCTTTGTTGAAAAACGGCGCTTCGATTGTGCTGACGGCGTCTATCTGCTCCAGCAATGGGATGGAAGGACTGAGCCTCTACAACGCATCCAAGGCTGCCGTGCGGTCCTTCGCCAGGACCTGGGCCAACGAACTCAAAGGCCGCAAGATCCGAACGAATGTCCTGAGCCCTGGCTTCACCCGTACCCCCTTGATGGACAACGGCTTGAAGATGAGCGAAAGCGACATTGCCGCGCTGCGCCACCATGTCGAGCAGATCACTCCGCTGGGGTACATGGCCCAACCTGAAGAAATCGCCTCGTCAGCGCTGTTCCTCGCATCCGCCGATGCGAAATATGTCAACGGGGTGGAACTGATGGTCGACGGCGGGCTGTCGCAAATCTGACCTCCCGATCGAACCTGGTGCAACCCTTGCAGAGGGTTGCTTTTTTCGCTTTTGCGAAGCCCCCCGCAGGACACCTCGACATGAATAGTGAAGAATTGAACACCCGACTGGACGCCCTGGAGGTCGCGCCGCCATCGAGTCGCTGATCAGCGCCTACGCCAATGCCTTTGATCGCATCGACGTGTTGCTCCTGAGCGGAATCTGACACGAAGAGTCGACACTGAAAAAGGCCCGGTCCAAGTCAGCGGGTTGTATCACGACAGGTTTGAACGTCGGAACGGAAAATGGGCGTTCCTGTCACGTCGTGTTGAACTGCATTTCCTGACACCGCTGAACGGCTGGGTACCCGTAGCGGGTGAGGAGAGGTTTGCACCAAGCCAAGATCAGAACATGAGTAAACTCAGAGAAGGTTGATTTGCGGAATGTTCAGGATGTGACAATCAACTTAACGAGCCAAAATTTGCCGCTGATTCGGTTTTGAACTCAGGGGATCCCGGCCAATAGCGGACGGTCACAGACGAATTGCCTTTACGTCAGACATCCCCACATTGTGTTCGGAATTTAGAAAAGTCTTTCCCTGATTCGCTCCTGTTTCCAGAAAACCCTCGAACCTAAAGTACGTCCTGCTAGCAACATCACACTTACTTTAGGAAATCTCATTATGAAAACGGCAATGATCATCGTCGCACTCTTGGGCTTCAGCTCTGTGGTAGCGGCACAGGACGGCGCTGCAAATACTCAGCCTGTAGAGCAATACGGTTATGGCAGCCACCTTGATGTCGCCAAGGTCATCTCTGAAGACCCGGTGCCAGATGTTTGCGCTGTAGTGCCGACGCACATGACCTACCAGGATTCACAAGGCAAACAGCACGTATTGGCCTATAACGTCATGGGCCGTTGCAGCCAGGGATAACCAAGCTGTTCGCCAATCATTGCGCCTCGAAGCGTTGTTTCATCGAGGCGCAAATACCTTTTTGCTCCGTGGCATTTCAATCGATCAGTTCTTTGGCCGTGGCGGCCAGTTGACTGCCAACCCGATCTTTCAGCGTTTCAATAAACCGCGTGATTTTTGCATCGACAAACTGCCGAGAGGTATAGACGGCGTACACGTTGCGCTCATAGGTATGGTAGTCAGGCAAAACCCGCACGAGCTTGCCGCAACGCAAATCGTCGACGGCCGTGAACCCGGCCAGCAAGCCAATCCCCGCCCCATCTCGAATGGCATATGCCATCGCATCCATATCGTTGACGCTGAAACTTGGCCCTGTCGGGACAAATGTCGCGTCTCCTGCCTTGCTTTTCAGCTGCCACTCATCCCGCACATAGTCAACGGTACCCAACAGCAAACACTGGTGATCGCGCAGATCTTCAGGCGTCTCGGGGGCCGCATTCCGAGCCAGGTAGTCTGGCGACGCCACCAGCACACAATGGCTGACACCAATTTTTTGGCTGACATACGCCGAATCGGGTAACGCTCGGGCGATCAGAATCGAGACGTCCAGTTGGTCTTCCAACAGGTTAGGCATACGTTGCGAGAGCAATAAATCCACGGTCACTTCCGGGAATTGCTGACGGTATTCCAGCACGGCCCCGGTGACCAAATGCCGAGCCAGCCCGGGTACGCAATGCACCCTCAGTGTTCCCCGAGGCTCCAGGGCGGCATTGCTGGCTTCGGCTTCGGCACTCTCCAGATCAGCGAGAATTTTCGTGCAGCGCTCATAGAATCGTCGCCCCGCATCGGTGACCGACAGGCGTCGGGTCGAGCGTTGCAACAGGCGCGCATCGAGCACGTTTTCCAGCGCAGAGACAGCACGCGAGACGTTACCGACCGTGGAGTCCAGATGATTGGCCACGGCCGTGAAACTGCCCATCTCGACAACCTTTATGTACACCGACATGTTCGAAAGCTTATCCATCGCGACCTTCCTATAGATCTGACACTCACCAGTGCTAACGCGCATTTTCCGGATGCTACACGTTCGGCCCGCGGCTCGATATTACCTCTGGCGACAACAATGATTCCTTTTGGCCCGTCTAAATCAATGGGCCCTCCTTCCATAAACTTGGTTGCACAGGCCGCCTGAACAGGCGCCGGGTTTCATTCGAATCTCTGACAACCAACTGAAGGGCACATCATGAAAACCTCCTACGACCCGCTTTATCTTTTCATCGGTGGTGAATGGATCAGTGCTGAAGGGCGCGATACTGCCGCCGTCGTTAACCCGGCTACCGGCCGCGAAATCGGACGCGTCCCACTCGCCACCGCAGGCGACCTTGATCACGCCTTGGAAGTGACTCGCCTGAGCTTCGAGCAATGGCGCCAGACCGTGCCTGACAAGCGCGCCAAGATCCTCAAGCATGCCGCCGACCTGATCCTCGAACGTGCACCGCAGATTGCCGCGCAGATGACCCTGGAGGAAGGCAAACCGCTGGGTGAAAGCCTGGATGAAGTGACCCGCGCGGCGGAGTATTTCGAATGGTTTGCCGAAAGCGCCCGGCGTATTGATGGCCGTGTGGTGCCAGCCAACCGTCCCGGCGTGTTGCAACTGGTCAAACGCCAGGCCATCGGCCCAGTGGCCGCATTTACACCGTGGAATTTCCCGGCCATCACCCCGGCACGCAAGCTCTCGGCAGCGCTGGCTGCGGGTTGTAGCGTCATTCTCAAACCCGGTGAAGAAAGCCCTTCCACAGCGCTGGCTCTTGCGCGTGCACTCGATGATGCTGGATTGCCCAAAGGTGTACTGCAAGTGGTCTTCGGCGTACCGGATCAAGTGTCCAGCCATCTGATCGCCTCGCCGATCATTCGCAAAGTGACCTTCACCGGTTCAGTGCCGATCGGGCGCCTGCTGTCTGCACGAGCTGCCGAAGGCGTGAAGCCCATCACCCTTGAACTGGGTGGGCACGGACCGGTGCTGGTGTTCGAAGATGCCGACATTGAAAAAGCCGCTATCGAAGGCGTAGCGAACCGGTTTCGCGGCACCGGGCAAGTGTGCATTTCATCTACTCGGTTTCTCATCCAGCGCGGCGCCTATCAAGCCTTCGTCGATCACTTTGTCGCAGCGACCCAAGCGCTGAGGATAGGTGACGGCCTGCATCCAGACACGCAGGTCGGCCCCCTGGCCAACCCAAGGCAATTGGCAAAAATGGAAGAACTGGTCGCCGATGCCGTCGAAAAAGGTGCACGGGTATTGGTCGGTGGTGAAGCCTTGTCAGGCGAAGGCTACTTCTTTCAACCCACGGTTCTGGCAGATGTGCCGATGAACGCCCGCGTCATGCACGAAGAACCCTTTGGCCCCATTGCCGTGCTGATGGCGTTCGATGAACTGGCCGATGGGCTGAAAGAAGCCAACCGCCTGCCGTACGGACTCTCGGCCTACGCGTTCACCTCCAGCGCGCGCACGGCCATTGATGTCGCCGACGGATTGGAGGCCGGAATGATCGGCATCAACCAATACCGCATCGTCGCGACCGAACTCCCGTTCGGCGGCATGAAAGAAAGCGGTCACGGCTCCGAAGGCGGCATTGAAGGCATCGAACACTATCTCACCCACAAATTCATCAGCCAGGTTTAAGGAACTTGCCCATGTCCAAGCTCAACTTCAGCAGTCCTCGCGAAGCCGCGCGCGCGTTCACGCCAAAGCTGTCGCAATTCGTCGACTCGACGCTTTATCCGCAGATCTGGAGTGACCCGGCGCTGTCCCCGCGCGACCGTAGCCTGATCACCGTGGCGGCATTGATTGCCGCTGGGCACTCGGAAGAGTTGCCTGCCCACTTACGCCGTGCGGCTGGCAACGGTGTGACCCAAGACGAACTGGCGGCAGCCATCACGCACCTGGCGTTCTACGTGGGCTTCCCTGGCGCCATCACTGCGTCTGCTATTGCCAACGCCACATTCAGCGAAACGGAGAACAACTGAATGAAAGCCATCAACATCAGAGAATTCGGTGCGCCAGACGTCCTTGAACTCGTCGAAGTCGCCAATCCTGAAGTCCGTCCTGACGACCTGCTGGTACGTGTCTATGCCGCCGGGGTGAACCGTGCGGATCTGACTCACCGAACCGGAGGGTACGGCCATCCGAATTTCGGTGACTCGCTGATCATCGGCCTGGAAATTGCCGGCGAAGTGATCGGCAAAGGTAACACGGTGACGGGGTTCGAGGTCGGAGATCGAGTCATGGGCGTGGTCGGCGGCGGTGCCTACGCCGAGTTGGCACGCATCGATTACCGCATGGCGATGCACATCCCCGCGCAGCTAGACTATGTACACGCAGCAGCCATTCCCGAGGTCTTCGTCACGGCCCATGAAGCAATGATGCACCTGGCTCGACTCAAGGCTGGCGATTCGGTGCTGATTCACGCGGCCGCCGGCGGCGTCGGATCAGCCGCGGTGCAGTTGGCTTACGCCACCGGCGCCACGGTGTATGCGACGACCGAAGGCAGCAAGTTGGCGCGTGTCGAGCATTTGGGCGCTGACGTGGCGATCGATTATAAGACGCAGGACTTCGCTGAAGTGATCGCCGACAAAACCCAGGGTCGCGGCGTCGATGTGATCATCGACTTTATCGGTGAGCCCTACTTCGCCCGCAACGTCGCGTCCCTTGCACGCGGCGGCCGCCTCATTCAGGTGGGGATTCTCGGCGGTGGCGGCAACGTCACGGTGGCGCTGGAGGACATTCTTTATCGCCACTTGCAAATCATTGGTACGGTTATGAAGTCGCGCACGCAACCGGACAAACACGCCATGATCAAGCGCTTCCGCGAGCACTGGCTTGATCGCTTCGAGGGTGCCGGAAGCCTTGAGCCGGTTGTCGATAGCACCTTTGGGCTAGCACGGGCTGCCGATGCGCATCGCCGGATGGAGTCTTCCGAAAACGTCGGTAAAATCATTTTGACGATGCAGCTTGAAGACTTGCTTTAAGTCTCGCCACATTGGGGATAGAGCTGAAAAAAGGTGCCCTTAGTGGGCACCTTCAACGGGTGTGGGGAACACCTCTGAGCAGTGCGTTCTAAATCGGCTGATCGCGACAACCGGGCTAATCGTGACAGGCAGCTATTGGCCGAGAGCTGTCAGTCATAGCTGCTCCATGTTGACAGAGCTTCCGAAGAAAATTTTGACTAGGCTCTAGAACAATATTTTCAGGCAGAAAAAGTTCAAATATGCCCCCAGTTTTGCCCCCGGTTGCATCAGGTTTGCGAGCGATCGCGAGTGGCGATTCCTGACAGAGACCAAGATGGATTCGGATGGATTTCAGATCTTGCCGCCCAGGCAATTGGCGTCCATGACCGCTAGCTTGAAGTGCCCGGTAATGTGTTCATGCAATTGGAGATGGCCTTCGATCAGTTTTGTCACGCGTTGCGCAGGCGTCAATCTTCGCGTTTTGATCAGGTCAACGTGCGACAACAACGCGTGATACAGCTCCATCAGCCATTCAAATAGCATTGCCTCTTTGCTCTGTACATGTTGATAAATCGCTCTCGGGCTAATTCCAACGTGCGCCGCCAGTTCAAGCATGCTGACCTGGCTGAAACTGCGCTCCTTGAACACCTCCAGCGCCCGGCGCTGGAACTCCGAGCGGCTCAGCACGCCAGCCTCCACCGCCGGGTCATGTGGCGAGTACCTGCTGCTTGGCTATTTCCTGGTTGCGCAGGATGAATCGCTGCAACTTGCCGCTGGGGGTCTTGGGCAGTTGCTCGACGAATTCGATTTCCCGGGGGTACGCATGTGCGGCCAGGCGCTGTCGGACATGCAGGCGCAGCACCTCAGCCAACTCGGCGCTGGGCAGGTACTCACGGTTCAACACGATAAACGCCATGATCAGCTCCGTACGTTGCGGGTCGGGTTTGCCGATGACGGCAGCCTCAACCACGGCCGGGTGTTCGATGAGAGCACTCTCCACATCAAACGGCCCGACGCGATAGCCCGAGGTGGTGATCACGTCGTCGTTGCGGCCGACGAAGCTGATACTGCCGTCGTCATTGAGCTCAACGATATCGCCGCTCAAGTAATAACGGCCGACAAACGCCTGGGTCGGCATGCCGAAGTATCCACCGAACCAGCACAGGGGCGAGCGCTCGCGGTCCACCGCCAACACGCCAGGCTGGCCGGCCGGCAGTTCCCGGTGCTGATGATCGAGCACGACAATTCGATGGCCCGGCATCGCGTAACCGGCCGAGCCCTCACGCACAGGGTGCTGCAACCCATGGTGATTGCACAGCACCATGCCGATTTCGGTCTGACCGTAATGATCATGGATGACCACGCCGGCTTGTTCGGCAAACCAACGGATGACTTGTGGGTTGAGCGGCTCGCCGGCGCTGCTGACCACACGCAGCTGACCCCGCGCCGCGCCGGCGAACTCCGCGCCCGCCGCGATCAGCAAGCGATAGGCCGTAGGCGAGCCGGCCAGGTTGCTGATCGCGTATTTTTTGATGATCCGGCAGGTGGTGTCCACCGAGAAAGCGCCGTCATAGAACAGCGTGGCGTGGCCGCACGCCAACGGGCCGGTGACCGCGTAATACAGGCCATAGGCCCAACCCGGGTCGGCCAGGTTCCAGAAACGGTCGTCTTCGCGCAGATCGATCGCTTCACGCATGTAGCCCTTGAAGGCCAGGAGGGCGCTCAAGGGCACCTCCAGCGGCTTGGCCGGCCCCGTGGTTCCGGAGGTGCACATCAGCAAAAACGGTGCACCGGCGTCCAGCAATTGCGGTGTGCATTGCGTCGGGTACTGATCCAGCGTACGCCAGAAGTCGTAATCGCTCGGATGCGCCGGGGCACCGTCGGCCACGATGATGGGCGGGCAGTCGCTGACATCATCCAGCTTGGGGCGGTTGAGGGCATCGGTCACGATCCAGCGTGCCTTCGAACAACCCAAGCGCTGCTCGATGGCCTTGGGTCCGAAGGCGGTAAAGAGCGGCTGGTAGACCGCGCCGATGCGCCAGGTCCCCAGAATGGCGATCAACAATTCAACCGTACGGGGCATCAGGCCCGCGACACGATCTCCCGGTTGGACGCCTTGCTCGCGCAGAAAATTGCCGAAACGCGCCGCGTGGTCCTGCAGTTCGCGGAAGGTGTGGCGCGTGGCGCGGCCATCCTGCGTTTCGCAATACAATGCGACGGCATCGCCCTCGGCGTGCCGGTCGCAGCATTCGATACAGGCATTCAAGGCATTCAGCTCGCCGTGCAAATCCCGGGCGGCCAATTGTAGAAAGTCGAAAGAGTTCACTGCTGAGGTGTAATCGCGCATAACGCACCCGATTGTTATTGTTGGAATAGGTTGTGGGCCCACGCCTGCCGCGTGGGCTGTTCATCTGATCAGTTGTGCATCATCTCGGCCGCTTGCTGGGTCGCCTGGCTGGTGCGGGTGGCGAGTTTGCGTACTTCATCGGCGACCACCGCGAACCCGCGCCCGGCATCGCCGGCGCGTGCCGCCTCGATGGCGGCGTTCAACGCCAGCAGGTTGGTCTGGCTGGCAATGCCCTGGATGGTGGCGACAATCTGCGTGAGCTTGTTGAGAGTGTCCTGCATCACCCGATGCTGTTGTGCCTGCGCCTCGCGCATCGTGCTTTCTTCATGGCGGGCGTGGATATCGGTGATCGCGCCCACCACCCGCTGCGGGGAGCCGTCCTGCGCCCGGCGCGTTTGCCCGCGGCCACGGAACCAGCGGTAAGTGCCGTTCTGGTGTTTGAGGCGATAGTCAACGTCGAAAGGGGTCTTGCCGCTTCGGTCTTCAACGTGGGCGACAAACGCCGCAATGGCTCGCGCGCTATCCTCGGGGTGCAAGCGCGAGGTCCAGCTTTCCAGGGTGTTGGGGAACTCCTCAACGGTGTTGCAGCCCAGCAGCCTGCGCATTTGTGACGACCACCAAATGGTGTTCTTCGGGTTCGCCGGGTCGCCGGCCACCACCTCGATATCCCACAGCCCGTCATGCAGCATCTCCCGGGATATATCGAAGCGGGTGGCCGCCAGCTCGAGGCCCTCGTGATGCAGGTGCTGCTCGTGAATATCACGCACGCTGCCGCCGATGGCCAGCGCAATGCCTTGTGCGTCACGTCGCGCTACTCCGCTGACCCGGCACCAGCGATAGTCGCCGTCACCGACAGGCTTCATGCGCACGTCCAACGCAAACGGCGTGCGCCCACTGCGATCGGCCAGATGCCGGGTGAGCGCATCTAGATGCACTGGCTGGTCTGCCGGGTGCAACTGGTCGCTCCATCGGCTCAGTTGATCAACCCCCTGGACCTGGATCGACGTCGGTCCCGCCCACTGCATGGCAGAGGTCGGCGCGGGGGCTGGGGTGCCCTGCAGTTCCAGTGCCCAGAACAGTTCATCCGCGCCTTGGCTGACTAGGTCCCAGTACGCCTCATGTTGGCGCGTCTGTTGGTTACGATCGGCCAGGTGTGCTTCCAATTGGGCGACTTGCGCAGCCAGCGCACGTGCCTGTGCCTTCAGGGTTTGCCGCTCCTGCAGCAGGTGGTCGACGCCGGTCAGCAGGCGGCGCAGTAATGGGTTGTTCGACGACACGGGCGCGCTGGCCTGGTCAGGTTGCTCCAACCTGTCGGCGAGCGGCGCCAATACCCAGCGGGCGGTGCGGCTGAAAAAAAGCATAAACACCTCTAGCTCGGTTAAATGGAAGCCGTCGGGCTGGCCGACAAGGCACGGGTGTCAAAGGCCGTCGCCCCCGGCAGGGCGGGCCAGGCCGCCGGGCCCGCGGCGATTTCCTCGGGGCTGAGCAGGCAATGGTCGAGTTCGCGCTGCAACGCCTGGGTATCGAGGTCCTGGCCGATAAAGACCAGCTCCTGCCGACAGTCGCCGACCACGCCGTCCCACTTGGCCATGATGCCTTGCAAGCGGTACTCGTCCTTTGGCCATTGCGACGGCGCTATGAAGCTCCACCAATGCCCCACATAGTCCCACTGGAATTGCTTGCCGCTGTGCACCAGCAAGCCGGTTTCCAGGTGTCGGCTGGCAAGCCAGAAGTAACCTTTGCTGCGCAACAGGCGCCCGTTGCTCCAGGGGCGCTTGAGAAAGTCGAGCAAGCGCTGGGGGTGAAACGGTGCGCGCTCGCGGTACACCCAGGAGGTCACACCGTAGGTGTCCGACTCGGACGCCGTTGCGCTGTCAGGCTCCAGCTTGCGCATCCAGCCCGGCGCTGCCGCAAGGCTGGGTAGATCGAACAGACGGGTATCGAGGATGCTGGCCAACCTGACGTTGCCCTGGGTCATCGGCAGGATCCGTGCGGTCGGGTTGAGGCCCGCAAGGATCGCCCGCACAGCCTGATAGGCCGGCTCGTCGATCAGGTCCAGCTTGTTGACGAGGATCACGTTGGCGTACTCCACCTGCTCAATCAGCAGGTCCGCCAGCGGGCGTCTGGGCGCGTCTGCCTTGGCATCGTCGCGGGCGACGCTGTCCGGTGACTCCAGCAATGCTTGAAAACAGCTGCCGTCGACCACCGTCACCAAGGTATCGAGCCGCGCCAGTTCGCTGAGGCTGAAGCCCTCGGCGTCAAGGAAGGCGAACGTTTCCGCGACCGGCATCGGCTCCGAGATCCCGGTGGACTCGATAAGCAGGTAGTCGAAGCGCTGTTGACGCGCCAGCGCGCTGATCTGTTCGAGCAGATCGGCGCGCAGCGTGCAGCAGATACAGCCATTGCTCATCTCGATCAACTCATCGCGGCCACGGTGCAGCGATACATCGCGCTGCACCTCTGCGGCATCGATGTTGATCTCGCTCATGTCGTTGACGATGACCGCGACTCTCAGGCCCTCGCGATTGCGCAGGATGTGGTTGAGCAGGGTGGTCTTGCCGGCGCCGAGGAAGCCGGAAAGCACGGTCACCGGCAGTCGGCCCGCCTGGGCGCCGTCCATCACACGTTCACCGCTGGACGGCCCTCGGCCGGGTCCAGGTAGCTTTCGAACAGGTCGACCACCACGAAACCTTCATCTGCCGCGTCGCCCCACAGGTCTTTGCTGTGGAACTCGACGTGGTACGTCGGCTGATGCGCTGCGCTGGTATCGCCGTGACCTATGGCATCCGGGAAAGGCCATTTTTCCGAGGTGCGATGCAACACCACGCCCTGCTTGCCGCGTACGTAGGCCGGCATGCGGATATGCCCCGCCACATATTCGTCGCGCACCACCACCCGATCGCCGACCTCAAACGGTGCTCGCCCGGTGATCGCCGCACGGCCTTCAGCATGCGCCGGGTTCGCCAGCTTGAAGTGGCTACCCAGCGCCTGGTCGAGTTCGGCCTGGGTGAGCACGCCTGTTTCGACCAGCAGGGTAGCGGTCGCGATGACATAGCGCTCGTAGTACTGGGTGCCGACATGTTGGCGAACATCCAGGCGTTCGACGGCGTGACGCACTTCGTCCACGCTGAACTTCTTCAGCTGATCGACACCGATAAACATCAAGCTGTAGGCCAGGTGTTCCCAGTCCTGCTTGAAGACCTTTTTGTAGTCCAGGCTATTGATGGTGTGAGGGACTTTGCCAAAGCCTTGGAAACCGCCGAGATCGTGGAAACCATCCATAATTGAAACTCCGGTAATTGAACGATGGGGCGTTGTTTGTCTCAATCAACGCGGGGCAGTGCGACGCCGATCAGCACGTCTTTGGTCACCAGGGCCTGAAGCTGCTCCTCGCTCATATGCTCGGTGCCTTCAGGCCGTACCGGCAGCACTAGGTAGCGGCTTTCGGCGCTGGTGTCCCAGACCTTGACCACCACGTCGCTCGGCAGCTCGGTGCCCAACTCACGCAGTACGGTGCGGCCCTCCCGAACCAGGCGCGCACGGAACTCGAAGCCCTTGTACCACTCAGGCGGCAGGCCGAGCACAGGCCAGTTGGTGCAGGAACACAGGCTGCAGACAATCACGTTTTTCAGCTGGGGCGTGTCTTCCAGGGCGACGATGTATTCGCCCTGCGGGCCGGTGTATCCAAACTGGGCGCAGGCGGCGGTGCCGTCCTTGAGCAACAGCGCCCGGAACTGCGGATCGACCCAGGCCTTGGCGACCACGCGGGCGCCGTTTTCCGGGCTCCAGCCGTGCTCCATCAATTGCGTGAGCTGCTCGACGTAACCCTGTGGGATGAGCTCCTTGCTCTTGAGGACTTGAAACAATGCCCAGGCTCTTTCGCCGGGTGTCGAGGTGCTCGCAGAAGTGGGCGTAGATGGACTCATTGAGGTCTCTCCTATCAGTCAACGCGGTTGTGGAGTGATTGAAACGTGCCGGTCGTTCTTATTGTTTTGCAGGGTTGAAACTTAGAGCGTGCGCCAGTCCACCGCGGCTTCGAACGCCGCCGCCGCCTGGTAGATCGTGCCTTCAGCGTAGTGCCTGGCGATCAGCATCAAGCCGACGGGCATGCCGTCCACCGAGCCGCACGGAATCGACATGGCGGGATGTCCGGTGATGTCCTGAGGCGCGGTGTTGCCGATCATTTCCAGGGCACGCGCCACGTATTCGGTGATCGAGCAGTGCGCTGGCGGGTGCGGTTGGGCCGTGATGGGGGTGGTCGGCATCACCAGCAGGTCATAGGACTGCAATGCCTTGTCATAGCCTTGCCGGGCAAAGCGCGCCAGGTTCTGGGCCTTGGCGTAGTAACGCCCGTTGTAGTGCGTCAGGCCGTATTGGCCGACGAACATGCAGAGCTTGAGAGACGCGGACAATTGGTCGGCCTGTTCGCGCCAGCCGGCTTGTTTGTCCAGCAGGCCGATGTCGTACAGGCCTTTCCAGTTAAAGCCGGCGCCGTTGCCATGCATCATCTGCATGGTCAGACCTTCGCAGCCGATGGGGTGCCACAGCGATCCCGCCAGGTTGTGTTCGGGAATGGACACCGGCTCGACCTGCGCGCCCAAGGCCTCGAGATGGGCGATGGCCTCGCGCACCTTGTCCGCCACGCGTGGGTCTTGATTGGCCAGCGCGAACCCTTCCTGCACGACGCCGATTCTGAGCCCGCTCACGCCCCGCCCCAGGTAGCTGCCATAGTCATCGACCTGCGGCTCTGCCTGGCGTGGGTCGAGGCCATCGGAACCGGCCATGGCCTGCAGCATCAACGCGTTGTCGCGCACGTTGGCGGTAATCGGGCCGACGTGATCGATGGTCGCTTCAATCGCCATGATGCCGGTGTAGGGCACCAGGCCATGGGTTGGCTTCATTCCGTAGGTTCCGCAGAAAGCCGACGGGATGCGGATGGAGCCACCTTGGTCGCCGCCTACGGCGATGTCCACCTCGCCGGCGGCGACCAGGGCAGCGCTGCCCGATGAGGAACCGCCAGCGGCGTAACCGTGACGATGAGGGTTGTGCACCGGGGCTGGGTCAGAGGTGTGGCTGCCCCCCGAGAGGCAGTAGTGCTCGCAGGTGGCTTTGCCGAGGATGGTCGCGCCGGCATCGAGCAAACGCGTGACCACGGTGGCGTCGAACGAAGGGACAAACCCCTCCAGTGGCGCGGCGCCGTTCATCATCGGGACGCCGGCCAGGGCGATGTTGTCTTTGAGAGCGACGGTCTTGCCCGCCAGCGTGCCTGAACTGGCGCCCATCACTTCCGTCTTGTAGTACCAGGCGTTGAGCGTGTTTTCAGTGTGCGAGGGGCGATAGCCCGCGCTGCGCTCGTAGCGAACCAGCGGTGTGAAATCGGGCAGATCATCGACCAGGTCGTACGCATCGAAACTGGGTTGCATGAGCGCCAGATATTCGCTGGCTTGTTCGCGTGTCAGCTGTATGTGCAGGCTGGTGGCGAGGTCCTGCAGTTGTTCGACAGTCGGGCGGATGATGGCCATGAGACGTCCTGTTTCCTGAAGTGGGCTGGCAAATGTCTGTGCACATGTCTCGCGGCGAGGTCCTGCAAAGGTGTCCGCGTGACTGGGATCTGTGACTAAGCTATCTCTGGTGATCGAACGGCGCTTGGTTGAGCAAGACAGCCATTTGGTTGAAAGGGACGGGTGTGTCCCGTGAGCTTCAGCTGCCAGGGCGAACCCCGGCAGCAGGGCGTATGCCCTGAAGATCCAAACGGCTTATTTCTGGGGTTCAGGCGTTGCGTCTTGCGCAGATGACTTCTCGTGTTTGGGCCAGATAACGCCGACGCTTTTCATGCCCTTGGCGGGGTCCATTTCAGGGTGGGCGAGTACGACGTCCCGATAGGAGGGGCTACCTATCACCGCCGGCTTGAACTTGATGAGAAAGTCATTGACCTCTTTGCGCAGGTTCGCCGCCAGGTCGTAGTCGTTGTAGCACTCCTCGAGACAATCGAGCACGGCTTGCCAGTGCACCTCGGTAAGCCCCATGCCCCGATGTGCGGTGACCATGTCCCGCCCCCGGTATTTGGCGCTTCCGCCCCAGTGCTCAGAGAGGAAATCGACAAAATTGATGTGTTCTTTCTGGAACGTTGATTCGGACATATGGGCCCAGATGTGCCCGATGGCAGGGTGGCCCATTGTTTTTCTCAAGACGGCGCCGGCGAACTGATAGATAACGTCGTAGCCCCCGAGTCGCGTGTAGAGGGAGGGCTGTTGTTCCAGGGCGGGTTGTTGGTCGGTCATGTGTGATTTCTCCGTTTCAGTGGGGACAATCTCATTGGCTACGGCTGACGGGTACACGTTAGATCTGCTCTCGCGCACACGCTTGGCTGGTGAGGACAACCGTTTGATCCAGGCGGACAGGGGTCAGAAAACCCGTGCGTAACGCAGGTTCATGCGAAAGTTTTCCTTTGGCCCGTTCTCCACGGACAGGTCGCGGCCCAGTTGCAGCTGAAGCTGGTCCTTGGCGGTGACGAACTTGGTGGCGGTGACGCGAAAGTTGGTGGTCTGCATCTTGTCGTCCTGGTTGACACCCGCGACCTGGGTTTCACCGCCCCAGTTGTGGCCAAAGCCAATTGCCAGCGCGGTGGTCGGGTCAGGCATGTAGCGGCCCATCAACTGGGTTTCGTAGGAAACGTCCTGCTCCCTGCGGGCGGAGTTGGCGCCGAAGTCGTTGTTGTCGCCATACCAAATGGCATCGCCTACGAGGTCGACGGCCCACTTTTCCGAGAAGTGCTTGATGTAGGCCGCCTGGAGGTCAACCTTCCAGCGGTTCTCGCCCAGGTTGAGCGCGTCGTTCTTATCGTAGTTGCCGCTAGGCACGTAGAGGTAAGCAGTGGCGCCGAGGACGTCTTTGGCATCGTTTAGCGTGTATTTGAGCGGCGCGGTGAGAATGAGGTCGCCCACGCCACTGGTGTTGCCCAAGGCGGAAGCGTCACCGCCGCTTGAGACATGGCCGAAGGGCAACAGGAGTTGTGGCGAGACGGTGAGTCGCTCGCTCAGCTGGTAGACGTGCAGCAGTCGCAGAATGCCGACGTCGGAAGTCAGGTCGAAATCGGAACTGATTTTGTGGCCTTGGGCGTAGGCACTCTTCGTGGTGGAGTGCTGGTAGTAGAGCAGGCCAAGCGTTGCATCAGCGGGTAACTGCTCGTAGTCGCCAGGGGCTACCTCGACAGCGTGGGCGCAAAGGCTGGGGAGGAGGGCTGCAAGCGACAGGTAACGAAACTGTTTCATGGTCGAGGATCCTTTTTGCGGGCAAAAAGAGCCCCGCTATCGCCAGTCAGGCAAAGCGCAGGGCTAAAAGTGGAGTCAGGGCTGGCGTCAGGCGGGCGATACTTGCGCGTCGCGCAACATGCCGGTCTGCGGGTGGCAGTTGATGTACTCGAAGATCTGGCTCTTGGCGTCCGATACCGATACTTCGTGGTACAGCCGCAACTTCTTCAAGCCCGCGGCCACGCGAAAGAAGGTCACGAAAATACGCAGGTGGGTCGGGTGGGATTCGGCCCAGCGTTCGAGTTTCTCCACCGAGCGCCAGTGACCGATGTTGTAGCTGACGTCGAGAAAGTTGCCGTCCAGGTCGATATTGCGCACGAACCGGTTGCTGTAGCAGCCCAGCGGTTGGCCGTTGTCTCGCAGGAAGTCCATGCCGTCCTGCAAGGTCGGCAGGATTTCGTCGAGGTACAGCGAGCGCTCTTCAGCCTCGGCATCCGCCCAGTCCTGGCCGGAACGGATCAGCGTGAGGTTGTCATGCCCCAGCACCACCAGGCGCCCACCTTTGGCCGGGTCACCGGCGATCACTTGCAGCTCGCTCGTCGGCTTCATCCAGTCCGTCTGCGAGATGGGGAAGCGGTCGCGCATCGAGCCCCAATAACCGTGCTCTTCGATTTCGCCGCTGATGCGATCCATGACCGCGCCGACACCGGGTAGGTTGTCCTGGAAGGCGTACAGCGTCTCGAATTGCTCGGCGCGTGGTGCGCTGATCTCGCGAAAATAGCCAAGGCCGTCGTTGAGCCTGTCCTCTGATGCCCACCAGGCGTTGACCGGCGCCGAGCGCAGCCAGCGGCAGTGAGCCGCCGGGTCTTTCCAGTAGCCGACCACAATCAGGTTATCGAAGCCGCTGTTGTCGGTGTGGTGGGTCAAGTCATGGGTCTGCGGGCCATCGGCCAGGCTGAAACTTTCGACGATATGACGCATCGCCTGCAGCGCGGCTGCGCGCTGCGCTTCGCCGCGATACTGCACGCCGAAGTAAGCCATCACCACCTGTTCCAAATGCTCGTCGGCGCGTGCCACCCACATTGCAAAGGGCGGCTGGTACTCATCGGGCACGCGGCGAGACAGGGTGCGCGGGCATTTGAGATGTGTGTCGATTGCAGATTCCATGTTGAGCTCCTCGTTATTTTGGTTCAGGCCTACGGTTGGGCATCAGTACTTGGGCGGCTGGCCGCGCTTGGCGGCCTGTCGTCGGTGCAGCAGCTTCATCGCCCCCCACTCGATCAACCAATACGCCGACTCTTCAGGCACGAGGTCGCGCCTCTGCAGGAGCCAGGAGGTGTCAGCCAAGGGGGGTGAACAGGGTCGATGCATGGCGAGCCTCATCAGCGGGGGTTGAGTTGCTGTGAGGTGGAAATTAGGCGTGACGACGAGCAGCCGCTTGGTTCGTCGAGACAACCGTTTGGTTGGAAAAGACAGCGTAAGCAGGCGCGCGCGGGCATGATCGAGGTTGGTGCACCACCGCTGTAAACGCACGGGGCCGTGCCTCTTAATGGGTAGGGCGAGGTCGTCACCCGGCATACGGGCGAGGGGAGACAATGTCGGTGACAGACGCGTGTCGATCACTCACCTGCGCCCGTGAAGGCGCCTGGCCTGTTAATTGCTAGCGCTGAAAAGCCGGTAACACCTTTTCCAGCTCTTACTGCATTGCTGTACCGAGGTCAGTGTCATGAATCCAAGTACTCAGTATTCGACCCTCGCTGTCGCCGCACCCCGTCGCTTTGAATACTGGAAAGAAGTGGTCTGTCGCCATTGCCTGGCGGCCGACAGCAAACCCCTGTCCCAGAGCAGTTTCGATGGCGCGCTCGCGGTCAATGCGTTAGGCGCTCTGGACATCTGTTCGCTGTCATCGCCACTGCATTACTGGGAGCGTTCCGAGCAGCATCTGCGCAGCGGTCCGGCCGACGATTTATGGTTGGGGTTTGCCCGAAACGGTCATGGCCAGATTGAACAGGGCGGCAGGAAAGCCAGCCTGGCAACCGGTAATTTGTTTCTTTATGACGCAACGCAAGCGTTCCGATTCAGCCTCGGTGGTACCGAAAACCACCTGGTGCGCATCCCGCGAGCCCTGCTCAGTGAACGCCTGCCGCGT
The DNA here is from genome assembly GCF_055380095.1 of Pseudomonas allii. NCBI lineage: Bacteria > Pseudomonadati > Pseudomonadota > Gammaproteobacteria > Pseudomonadales > Pseudomonadaceae > Pseudomonas > Pseudomonas allii. Next base: position 3,155,877 of record NZ_AP039450.1, read on the forward strand.
ATTGCGGATTACACCGCGATGGTCCTCGATGATCGACGGCCTGGCGTGATCCCCTTGCGTGAAATGCTGCGCCACGCGGCCAATACGCCTGCTGCATTCCAGGATGAAGGCATCTCCAGTCGTTATTCAGAGGCGTTGCTCGACCTGCTGGTGATCAGCCTGGAACTTCAGGACCTGAAGGCCGTTCACCAGGAGCTGGACCTCTACGGCCGCATCATGCAGTACATCCAACGCCATCTGGCCGAGCCGGACCTGTCGATCGAGGTCATCGCCCAAGCCCACAATGTGTCTACCCGCACCGTTACGCGTGCCTTTGCGCGCTACCAGAAAACCCCTGCGGCAGAGATCTGGAGAGAACGGCTGAATGCCAGCCGGGAAGCGATCGAGCGTGGCCAGGTGCGCAGTGTCTCGCAGGCCGCGCTGGACTTCGGGTTTTCTGACTTCTCGCATTTCAGCCATGCGTTTCGCAAGGCGTTTGGTGTGGCGCCGAATACGCTTTTACGTCGCGATTGAAACTACCGGGTTTATAAAGTCGACGTGAAGATGGGCGTTCATGGGGATGGGCATGCCGAAGTACCCGAAATGTAATTCTCCTTCCTTCTCACATTCTCCATTGCCGGTTCTGCCCTGGCTTGCTGGATGCCGTCGGTACCCTTTTCCGCAGGCGCATGCATGCTGCTGCGGCTACCTTGGCCTCTATTCTGCTCAGTCTAGGATCCGACGCAGTACTTGGCAGGCCATTGGGGGCATCCTTTTCAAACTATCCAATGCATGCCCTCGGATATGCCCCTGGTGTGGCAATCCACTGGAAGTGGATGGGGCTCAATGGTCTGTGAAAAGGCAGAAATGATCAGCTGAACAGCCTGCCAGGCGCCCCCTAGAGACTCTCAGGGACGCCAAAAAACATTTTGACATGGCTCTAGGGCGGTGGTTTCAGAAGACTATTTTGAAGCTATGCCCCCAGTTTTGCCCCCAGTCGCCGCAGGTGCACGGGCGATCGCGACTGGCGATTTCTGACACGGGCGAGGGTGGTCGTCAGCGGCCTTCAGTGTACGCCATTCTCGGCTTGTTCGGGCATGCCTGAAGACTGGTGCCTAGGGCAGGACGCCAAGCATGGCACGTGAGCGTAGACGACGCTCCGGTTCCAAATGCTCTCACTGCTGCGCTACCTTGAGGTCAGCGGTTGCTTCGCTTGAGCAGCGATGTATTTATTGATGGGATCGTGAGGCTTACGGTCCCCCGCTGCGCATTCGGGGAGCCTGAAGCCTGGATCAAGCGCGGAGGACTCGTTCAACTTGGCTAGGAAACGGTCCTCAAGGGCGGCTGCGCTCTTAGCCGAGCTGGCCATGGCGTTCGAGTATTCGCATCAAAACGCTGTTCGCATGACTGAAGTTCTCGCGCTGATCGCGAAGCTCATAGGCCCATTTTGCGCCGTGGAAGAGATTGTTGCGTAGGCGCCAGACGATCATCAGGAGAGCCAACATTCGGTCGCGTGGGGTGTCGTTCCCCCCTTCAATAACCGCCTGAACGAGGTCACGGTGGTCTGAGGGCCGGAGTTGCAGGTGAGGGAAATGGTGAGTCAATTCACCGTCGGCATAGTAACGACTCCGATAATAGGTAAGCTCCGCGTCGTAGAGCTCAGCTCCTAGCGTTCCGTCCAAAGTCCAGGCATCGATTCGTTCGCGGATGCGATCAGTCCGGGCATAGTTCTCCATGATCTGTGCCTCGAAAAGACTCCAAAGAAAGGCGAAGTCGAATATGACGCGGCGATCAAGATCTGGTAAGCGCTGAAAGCCGGGGGCCCGGGCTTCAAGCCATTGTTCACTTACACTAAGTTTCCTGTCAGTCATGTCTCAGTCGTCCAAGTCTTCGTTGCGTGGGTCCATCGCTCAATCACCAGTTCGCTTCCATTACCTTGAAGCATTGCCTCCAGGCGTGAACCAGATCGTCTCGATTCATTGTCGCGCTACGTGTCGGGATCAAGGCTCAATGCCATCGCTCGCACCTGAATGCTGCCGTTTTGGTCGAGGGGTGTGGTTCATCCTTGATCCTTGGCATAGGGCAGTTGCTGCTGGTATGGCAGAGTAATGGCCCACCCTGGTGGCGGCAACCTACCAAACGATGCTGTCACCGCCACACTGGCCGTTACCAGCACAATTCACAGGAGCGCCTTCAATTGTTCGTTCGCCCTGATCAATACCAGTCAGTAGTAGCCACAGTAGTCGCCGAAGAGCCGCGCTTGGACGTCGCGGTAGCGTTCTGGGGAGAAGACGCCGATGTGCACATCCACCCTGAGATCTCCAAACCCATCCGGATGATCGTTAACTTGCGCAGTGGCGGTACGAACCCTTGGATGATCAAGGGCCTGCTAAAAAGGGCGAAGAAGAATCCTCATATCGAGATTCAACAGTGCGACCGCCTGCACGCCAAGGTGATCGTAGGTGAAGCGAACCTGGTTGTAGGTAGTGCCAACCTCAGCCGAAATGGCCTTGGTTTGGAGGGGCAAGAGCTCGCTCACTGGCTGGAGGCGGGGATCCACACAACCACGACTGATGAAGTGCGTGCGGCTCAACAATGGTTCGAGCAGCTCTGGAGATCAGCTGAGACTCGGGTCATCACCGACGATGACCTCAAAGCCGCCATCGTTGCCTATAACCGCAATCGGAACGCAAGACCTGACTACTCGCCTAAGGGGCCATTCACGTTTGCCAAATATCTGCCGCACGAGCTCGAGGTGCGCGATGCCTATGCACTGATTTACAACTCTCGCCCCTGCGAAGAGGCCGATGAGGCCAGGGATCGGTACCACCAGCAGATTGTCGCAGAGCAGGGGGGCGAGAAAGGCCGTAGAGCCAGCAAGCACTGGAATTTCGAGTCCTGGCCCAATACTCTCGACACTACGGGGAAGTACGAGTATCTGTGCCTTTTCCTTGAGAATGACGGGGAGCTGGTGGTTGATGGAGTGTGCAGGATGACCGGCCTGCGAATTCCATTTCAGTACGGTGATGAGGGTGGTGAAGGGTGGGTCGACCTGGCCAGGCCAACATCGACCTTAATGGGACATAGCCTGAAGCGGGCTCAGCGTGAGGCACTCGCGCTCGAATTGGGGTCCAGCATCAGCGATATTTGGGAGGAGGCTGAAATACTCGAGGAGGGCGCGCGCAGAATTCACCTGAGCGAGATTGCACGGATCCTGGCGCGGCACACCGCCGAATGACTCCAGTTACCCGAGCCGGGCCCAGCATCTTGTATCATGCCGGGCTCGATTGAGCCTGGCCCGTACCCACATGACCATTGCCCCACTTGACCGCCTCATAACGACCGGTACTGCTGCTGATGAAGCTAGAGACGCTCGGCCGCTGAGCAGCCTGCTCAGCGAGCGATTCATTGTGCTCCTCGGTGCCCCTGGTATGGGCAAGTCCGTGGCGCTCAGCCAGCTAGCCCAGCTGGAGGGAGAAACCTGTCACCCTGCATTTGCCGTGGTTGAGCAGCAATTTACACCCGGTTCGACAATCTACATCGATGCCCTTGATGAGATTCCGGTGGACGAGGCCAGGGGCATCGCAAGGGCATTACAGCGCACTCCGGACGTCAGGTGGCGGGTAAGTTGCCGGGCTGAAAGCTGGAACGAAGGCGGGCGCCTCAGTCAGGCTTTCGGTGATAGGGGAGCTTCAACTGGTGTGGCCCCTGCAGTTGCCCAATTGCTTCCTTTAACGGAGCAAGAGGCAGTCAGAGTGCTTCATGCGTTTGGCTGCGTAGATCCGGCAGCACTCCTCGCCAGGCTGGAGGTGATACGTTCGACTGCCTTCACGATGACGCCTCTGGGTTTGAAATTCCTCACAAAGGCCGACATAGAGTCACCCGCCGAGTTGACGCGATTCGAGCTTTACCGGTCTGGCGTTGAGCACCTGGCGTTTGAGCACAACAATATCAAACAGGAAGATGGCCAGCTTGCCACCCTCACGATGGACGCCAGGCTCGACATTGCCGGCCGCGTCGGCCTGGCACTGCTGTTGTCAGGCAGGCATCGGATCAAGCTTTCCGTTTTTACAGATGACACCGCGGTCACGTGTGACGACTTGAGGCTCGACCGCACTGCATTGACAGCAGTGTTGGACACCGCGTTGTTTATCAAAGCCGGGGACGTGTTCCAGCCGCTTCACCGTAGCATTCAGGAATTTCTCGCCGGACGTTTCCTCGCAAGGCTTGTCACTAGCGAGGTTGGCAACGCGAAGCTCCATGCTGAACGCGCGCTGGCGCTCATCGTGTCTGCAGACGGCTTACCTGCGGACGGAATGCGTCCCCTCTATGCGTGGTATGCAGGTCACCTGGTCAGCTTCGGACGCTCAGATGAAGCGATGAGACTGGCACAACTAGACCCGGATTCATTGCTTCTTCACGGCGACACGGCAAAATTGCCCGTCGAGGCGAGGTTAACGGTTCTCAGGGACGTGGGTTCTAGAGACCCTTTCTTCCGGTGGGCGCCCAACCAGTGGGCACCAGCAGAGATCACAACGGTGGGCCTCATCACTGATGACATGCTTAGCCAGGTGATAGGGATGCTGGCCGACGAGACGTCAGGCTACCGCATCAATATGCTCTTGGAGGCGCTGTCTGTAGGTAAGCCCCATGCCGCTGCAGCTGATGTCTGCTGGGGCATGGTAGTGAGTCAAGCTGGGGTTGAGTGGTGCCGGCGCGCAGCAGTCAAAGCCTGGCTCCACTGCGGCCAGCCTACCATTGAGGCGATTTGGACGAACATTGAGCACCTCTGCCATATGGCGGAGCATGATTACGGCAACCTGCGCTCGATGGCCCAGCTGTTCTGCGCTATCCCTTCACAGCAACTGAACCTGGCTGATTTGAATCGGCTATTGAAAGTGCTGATGGCGGTGCACACCGCTCTCTATGACACTTTGAGAAATGTGGGTGGCCCCACCCCCACTATCACCTACGCCCTACGAGATGCTGCATGGCATGTAGCGCCGAGATCATGGCGCGAGTTGATTACAGAAGACCCGAAAAACTGGCGCGTTGCGAAAGGTAAGGGGTCGATACAGCAAACATTTGCCTCCCACCTCGGCATTGCCGTTGTTACGCAGTTTGAGCCAACTATTGAAGAGTTCGCCTGCCTGTTGATCGCAACAGGTTTGATTGTTGGTGATGACTCCCCCTTCAGCCGTGCCGCGCGTGAGTACATTGAATCGCGGGGTGTGGCTGATGACCTAGTGGCTGAAATCGCCGCTGTTACCGACCTTGAGATTGCTGATTGTGGCTCGATTGGCATGGGATTGCGGATCCTCGGCATTTCACCCACCGCAGCGTCCGTCAGTTTGCTTCTGAACTCAAGTCAACTGCTGGCCAGGACAGGGGGCGCTTATGTTGGACGGCAAGTGGTGGCCTGGGTTCTGCGGCAGGGTGAGGCAACGCCTGACTGGTTTCCAGCCTTGCTTACGGCACGCCTAGACCGAGAAGTAGTATCTACGGTCAGGGCCGCTATCACTGCACATGAGGAGGAGCTTTCGATCCTGCAAGCACGTGCAGCCAATAGTGTGGAGGCCCAGCTACAACGAAGAATCAAGGTTTGCCAGACAGCTGAAACAATCACCGATGACCAATTAAGCGAGCTCTTCTACTGGGGGGCAGAGATTTATGCTGGAAATTCGCCCCTGCCTCTTGTGGCTTGCAACGGAACAGAAGCGCTGAATGAAGCCTTCGGCGAGAAGCTTGCTGGTGCGGTAGCCGACGGGATTGTCGAGGGTCAGTGTTCTCCTACAGGGGTGCATCTCGCAGCCCGGGCATCATTGCTGATTGACAAGGGTCGTGACCTCATTGGATTGTCGACCGTAGAAATCATCAGGGTGTACTTGTCTGCCGAGTACCTGAGAAGCTCCTACCTCAAAGATAGGCTTGAGGACCAGTGCATCACTTTGCTTGAAAGCGCCTTCCGCACAGAGCCAGAAACGCTCGCTCAGCTCTCCCGTGTAAATGACGGATCTTGGCGCACCCTACTGGAAAAGCTCGGAGAGAAGCCGCGGGCTGGTGATTTGCAGGCGTGGGCCGTAAACGCACTTGTACGGCAACCAGACATGGTCGACAGAGGCTTGCTGAACGCGGCACAAAATCTAGCCTGGATGAACCTTGACCTCGATGAGCTAGTCTCGGTCGCTCGAACCTTCATTGACCGCCTGGTCGAGCAATGCAAGCAGGAGCCTCAGGGTAGGCTCTATTCCACCATCATCTCGGATCGACTTCAGTGGGCATACTTCGGCGTTTGCATTGAGCCGGGCTTGTTCAGTGATGACTTCACCCGAGCATTGGAGGTGGCCGATGACCATACGATCCACCGTTTGATCGTCGACGACTACCCGCTAAAAGGCTTTAGTACTGAGCCTTCTACTACGATCAGCATCAGCGCCCTCCTGATTCGGTTTTTCATCGCCCGATCGCCATCAATGGAAGGGCATTACGATCGCATCAGGATCGACACCGCAAAGGTGATGAAGTCGATCAGGCTTTCGGGTGAGAGACAGGCGGAAAGTGTCCTGAAGTCGCTGGTTGCCGCTGCGGAGGGAACGGCTTGGGAGCTGCTGCTCAGGCATGACCTCGAGGTCTACCGTCGTGACGCCCGGGCATTGGATTGTTCGTTGATTACCCCGGCTGACTTAGCCAAAGTGATTGATAGCAAAGGCCCCATCAGTGTCAGTGATCTGCGAGCTCTGACCCTTATGGAGCTGCGCAAGGTTGCAGCAGAAATCCAGTCTTCGCCATTGAACATCTGGAGCCTTTACTGGAATGAAGATGCGCCTAAGCCAGAGAACGATTGCCGCGATATTTTAGCCGATAAGCTTCGTGATCGCCTGCGGGTTTATGGTGACTTCGAGGTATCTCCAGAGGTGGCGTCTGCAGGAGGGACTCGGGCTGACATGGTGGTCACGCACGGGACCTTGTCTCTACCGTTCGAGGCAAAACGTTCAGGCCACAGTCACCTCTGGTACGGGCATAGCGGTCAGCTTCAAACCTATACACAGGCGCCGAGCACTGAAGGGCAGGGGATCTACATTGTCTTTTGGTTCGGGAAGGGGCTGAAGATCCCGGCATCGCCGGAGGGCACCACGCCTGACACACCTAATGCACTCAAGGTCGCACTTGAGGGGCAGTTGCCGGCAGAGCTAAGGGCCATAACATCTGTTGTTGTCCTGGACCTTACTGACGCTGGCGCTGCTGCGAAAGTACGAAAAGAGTCCGGTTACGAGGAAGGAAAGGCGGCCAAACGAGAGAGCCGAGCCAGCAGGAGAGTAAAAAAATAGGTTTTATGGAGCGCTTGCGCTCCATCTGCCTGACAAGATGGAGTGCCAACGCTCCAAGATGAATTGATGTGGCAGAAAGCCATGCATATTCTTCCGACATCAGAAACGGAAGAGGCCATCATGGAAAAAGTCGAAATCGGAGGAGCACCATCGCTCACTCTGGGCCACTACTTCAGAGACAACTTGAACGCAGCGCTGTTTGTCGGTGGCAAGCAGCGAGATAGCGGTCGCCCTGGACCAATCACCGCAACCTACATACAGCGCGAAAAAGGAATTGCCCGGAGCACTGTACGTGCGCTGAAGGCGGAGGGCGAGGTTGAGCCAAACCCTGACCTGCAGACTATTGAGAAGCTTGCTGAAATTCTGGACGTGCCGCCAGCATTTCTTTTGATGCGCCCCCAGGATTGGCTGGCGCTTGCCGAAGCGATCGGTAGTTGCCAGGACTTCCTCGCCGCCGCGGTGAAGTTGCAGAGTGAGGACAAGCTCCACCTTGGCAACCCCGTTGAAAAGGTCCTGCGGGAGTGCAAGGTACACCCGGATCAACGCCCGTTTGGCATAGGAGCTTCCGCGGAGGTAGACAGAGCCATGGCGCGCGATGAATGGCGCCGGCGTCGCTGCCATCGCTTGGATGCCCTAATGCTGCGTCAAGTGTACCAAGAGCAGCCCAGGGCCTGGCTTGCGGCGATTGCAGGAGCGATGGTCAGTAACAAAACCCCACATTCTCCAACAAATCTCGATTAACAACTGAGGAGGTACCCGCATGTCCATGATTCAGGATCCCGACCTGGCAGATGTTCTCTCTACCGCTGGCGCCGACGACCTCAGCCTGCTGATCGATGTAATCACTGATAGCGGTAAGGGCCGCATTTCTCTGTCTTCAACAGTATGCCGACAGCTGAGTGAGGCGAAGGACACACAGATAACTGACTTCGAGCGGGGTTTGATAGCTGAAGAGCTGTCCCGTTTCGGCGGCAACTCACTGATGAACATCTTCCGTGGTGGTAGTGGTGTGCCTTACAAGGAGCTGCTCGGGGACGTTGCTTCGCATGTTGGGGTAGGCAAAGGATCTGACTGCGCGAAGATGGAGTTGGCCATCATCGGCAAGGTAGTGGAGCAGTCGATGAGCCGCATGAGCGAAGAAGATAAAGCAACATTCTTCGACTCTCTGGGTGGCACCTACCGACCTGGGATGGGGCCAGGCGCGCTCGCTACATTGCTTGCAAGCCTGAGTGCAACAGGCACGTACCAGCTCACTGCGGCCGTCGCGGGTGCAACAATGACAAGCCTGGTCGGCCGTAGCGTAGCGTTTGCTGGTGCAGCAGGTATGGGAAGGGGGGTTGCAGTCCTCACAGGTCCAGTCGGATGGGCGATTACTGGAATCTGGACTGCATTTGACCTGGCCAGCCCGGCATATCGAGTGACTGTGCCTTGCGTGATCCAGATTGGCCACATGCGGCAAAAAATGCTTTTGGCTAACGCATGTCCCGCATGCGCGCAGCCGGTGGATGCAGGAAACAAGTTTTGTCCTAGCTGTGGCGCAAGCCTCAAGGCGAGGACCTGAGCATGAACACCACGATATCGCCCTTGGAGTTTCTCATCACAAATGCTATCTGCGTGGCGGCTGGTGCCCTGGCCGTCGTTGCGTTTCAGTGCGGCGCCAAGGCCGTTTACCGCGCGGGACAGCGAAACCCGGGCCAAACGTCGGCTAAGCGCAATCAATAGAGAAGGGAATGATCATGTACCGCAATGAGCACGCAGCACTTCTGGCTGCACAGAATGAGCAAGCTGAGTCGATCAAAAAGTCGATCCAGAAACTGCAGAACGAATGCACCTGGTACCAAGGGTTTGATTGTGACGTTGCCAGCACCGATTTGGCACATCTGACCCGGATCAATACTGAGGTCAGACAACGCCTCGAGCTGTTGAGTACGAGCAGCGAGTCGATCCGCAGAGAGAAGGCGAAGCTGGATGAGGCTTCTGGGGCTGACAGCTGGCTGGCCAGCTTGTGGCTTTCCGCTGACCAGAAGGTTGCAAAGCACCAAGCGGGGGAACTGGCGAAACGGCTAGAAATGCTGTCGCAGTCACGGTGTGAAGCAGAGGCCGAGCTTGCCAAACATGAGCCCGGGGAAAAGCTTCTGGCTGGTAATTTGACGCGATACCGCGAGTTTAACCTCCTCGAGGCCACCGCAACCGTTGCTGGAATGACCAGTGAACTCCAGCAGTTGAGTATCAGAATGGAGAGCACGAGGATTGCGAGCAACAAGTGGGAAGCGATGGCCGGTGTAGCAGTCCGGGAATGGCAGCACAGCTCCCGTCAGCTGGAGATGCTCGAAAATGATATCGCCAAGGCAGAGGGTTTTGAGCGTGCTCTGGCACGTAGCTCGAGCAGCTCGGAGAGATGGGCAATTCACCAGGCATGTAAGGAGAGCTTCGAGGATGAGAGTCCGCGTAACATCCTCAGAAAGCTGAAAGCCAAGCGCGGCCATTACGAGATTGACCTCGATAAAAAGAAAGTGCGCGTCGAGGACAACCTTCGCCTCCTCGATAATGCGATTGAAACGGTGATCCTAGATGGGAACAACCTATGCTACCGGCCGGCTGAAAACGGGAAGTCCACCTTCATAGGGCTAGGCGCAGTCACGGCTCTTGTCCCGCATCTGAGCGAGCTGTACAAGGTGGTCGTGATGTTTGACCCAGGGATCTGTTCAAAGCTTTCCACAAGTGAGTCTGAGCTGCAGGCGCAGTTTCCACAGGCGCGTGTCAGTGTAATGGGTAACGGGGCTAGGGCTGATGAAGGCTTGCTCGCCGCCGCTGCTTTTGATGCTGGAGCTTTCATTGTTAGCAACGACCGCTTCGCGGATTACCCTGAGCAGGCTGCTGTCAAAGAGCGACGAGTTCTGTCTCACCTAATTCACGCGCAATCGGTGCAGATTCAACAGCTGCAGGTCAACATCCCTTACTGAAGCCTGATTGGCGACATGGCTAGGCACTGTACTAAAAGAGATGTCGTAAGCACCGCCGACAGCAGGCCAATGTGATCATGGCTGCAAAAATTTTTTGCGGAATTGCAGTTCGCATGGATGGCATGCAACTGAGGGATTGCGTGGCCTTTGGTATGCAGCTCTCGCAGAGTGGTGAAGGCGCGGGCAACATCGCAGCGTGCGGCGCGAATTGGGAGCAAAAGACATGAATGACAGAAGGGAATCGATGGTGGTGGGGGGCTTGGCTTTTCATGAGCAGGATGAGTTCGGCCAAACCACCGGCCGATCGGCAACCTTTGAGGGCGGTGAGATTCAGCCTTTGAGGTATGAGGACCTCGAGAAAATTAACCTCGACGGCCCGATCTTGATTCCATTGAGAGTCACGGGTGCTCGGGTCGTGGAGAGTAACTATCCTGATCTGCCGATCGCAACGGAGGGTACGGTCAATGCCCCGCTCGAGAGCCACTATGCGAGCAAAGCAATCGGCCTTGTCCGCGGCGGGTGGCTTCCATCTGGCCTGGCTTTGCGTGAGGGGATGACGGTGCTGCCTGATCGCTGCACGATCAAAGATCTAGCAGCTCGGTACCGGGACGGGGTGAAGAGATTCTCGGGGGATGATTTCCTGGACATCTTTCAGGGCAAAGCCGTTCGGATCAATCCAGGGCTGTTCGCTATGGAGGGTAATGAACGGGATATCCCTACGCCGGAGCGGGTGCTCGATCAGTGGGCTGAGGCCAAAAGAAAGCTGCTTGACGCGCTGCCAGATGTGCAAATTGTGCCGGACGCAGCAGTCCAGGGGGTGATCGGTCTAGTCTCGGATATGCGCAGCAGCTTTGACCGGCAAGTCGAGTTCTTATGCCTGGTGGCCCCAAAACTTCAAGCTCCCGTCAGCGCCAGCCGGCGGCCGGAAGCCTGGCACTGGGTGCTTGAAACGGCACAGAAGTGTGGGCTTACAAGGGGCTCGCTGGTCGTACTCGCAGCTCTGAGCATGGTCGTTGTCGTCAAGGGCCCGAGCCCTGCCAAGCGCCTTATCAAACCGTCAGCCAAGTACTCAAAAGCCGATGCGTATAATGCCCTGGCGGATCTGAGAGCACTTGAGTTACTCATGCGCCTGTACGCCGCCTTCCCCGATGAAAAAGTCATGCTGTGCACCGGCGACAAGAATCTCGCATTGTTCTGGGCGGGGATTCGAGCTTCAGGTTTCATACGGGAAGGAATGATCACCAGATACACCCTGTCGCCAGTGCAGGCATTATTCCAGAAGGCTACCCCCGACCTGATGGAGGCCTATTTCGCGGCGGAGATGAAGGAACACTAGCTGAGGAGCATCTGGTTGACGCGCAGAATGTGGATGTCCAGGATCTCAACGTCATCGGAGTCGTGCCAGTTCCGGGCGGTCTAGGAAGCGGTCTTGTAATCGATTCCAGGCCCGGCAGCAACCAGTCTCGTAATGCCGCCCACCCACCCGCTGTGGTTGCTCGAGCGCCTTGGAGAGGATCTATTGCTCAACTTATCTCCAATAGTGAAGGTTTCGTATCTATCTGCTCTCGGGTAGGTAGTCATTCATTGACATTGCCTGGGCTCGGCGCATCCCTTCCTGGTCATGGTCACATAGGGAACAGGTCAATGGCCTCGATCTGTTTTGAGATTTTGTTGCGGTGGTAGGCGGCTCGCGGCGCCAGCTCTGAGGGCATCTGTGACTGGACGTAGTCTTCGACGGCGCTATAAACCGAGAGGTAGAACAGTTCCAATGCGTTGATCGCAGTACCTTCCTGGTCATGGTAGAAGTAGGACAGGTACCCCATGCCATCCCTGCGATCGATCACCATGTCTTTCTTCAGATGGTAGGAAGAATCAAGGCCCGTGATCTCATCCGGTAGACGACAGAAAGTATCGTGATCGAACTCGGTCCTGCCGTCCGGATGCGGATAGCAATGGAACCAGCTGGACAGGGTCCCCATCTGTGGCGCGTTGAACATAAATAGGTAGGTACGATAGGTCCCTCTCACGGAGTCGAACGCCTCGAAGTATTTGATCACCTCCTCGAAGGCGCGCTTGTTGATGGAGGTTTTCACTTCGATCACGGCGATTACCGCTTCCACCGGGACCACCACGACTGCGCCAGCTCGATAGAAAGGGGCGTATCGATGGGCGTCATAGATCAGAATGTCACATTGTTTTGAGAGCCCACCATCTGGGCTCAGTATGAAGCCTTGTTCCGCTCTCACTTGGCCAGGCAGGTGTTCCTGGAGGAACTCACGCAGCACGGCTTCAGCCAACGCTCCCGTTGAGGGGTTGTGCTTGGTGATGTACACCTTGGCCTGACTAATTTTACTGGCCAACTGGTCAGCTAGGTGATCGAAGTATCTGCTCATACTGTGCGGCGTCCTTGTCGGCCCGCAGGAGGCGCGGGCACTGGCGACATCCACGACAGTTTGACATACCTGGGCAGGGCAGTGGGACTATGACCCTGCACAGCAGTCCATGATGCCTGGGTTCGAGCAGTAACACCCTTGTAACCCAAAAAACTACCAGCCTCGCCTGTGCGGAGCAATTGGAAGCAGCTAGGTTTTTTGCGCTACCGGCGCTGTTGCTGGCAGCAGCCGGCGTCATTGAGGTTACGACTGAAGCATTCGATACCCCGACTGATGCGCAAAGACCGGCCATGTACAACTACCTTCGCGGGGTAATGCGACTGCTTGTGAACCTTGTGTTCTACATCCTGCCTGATACGGTCGTGGTTACCGACCAGCAATGATTCTCAACTGCTGTCGCCGATGTCCGAGAAATTCGGCGAGTTGGCCGTGAACCGCTGTACAGACAGCCGGAGCTGTAGTGGTTAAAAATTTTTCGAATAGGTTTGCTCGAACAGTACCTAGCGTGGTTCGCCGGCCGGTTGCGGAAGGCTGCGACTAGCTTCTTGGTGGATACGGTGGCGCCCATGTGAAGCTCTCCTGAGAAGTGGGTAGAGCCCATTTTCAGGTGTGTTCTGGCGTATCAGAACCCCGCACAGGCATAGTTTTTGGTCCACACGTGGCTGACTTTTTGCCTGTGCTTTTGCCTTTGGCCTGATGGATCAGGCAGTCGAATATGCCTATGATCCACTCCCTGACTGCCGGCCCGAACGAGCGCAGGACAGTGGTTGAAACCTTGTCTTGGGCGAGTGCGCCCCTCGGCCGCAGTGTCTCTACTGCGCATCATTTCCCGCGCTGACTCAGCACCTTAAAAACTCAGATGGAAGCGGAACCCGTCATGAAGGCACCTAAGGCAACCCTGGCTCAACAGTGTGAAAGCATCGGTTGGAAGATCACCGACCTGTCCGCTCGCAAGCATGACAAACGCAGTTGGTCGATCGATGGTGGGCCGCCTGGACTGCCGGAGGAAATCGTTGGTCAGACGTATGCCGACGCGGGAGCGCGGGTGAGCTACTGCGAGGGCGGTTCTGCTCTGCTCCTGCTGAAGGCTGCAGCTCTGGAGACGCTGGCCAAGTACAACAGCTTCAACGACAGAAACGATGCTGTGGTTCGGTTCCTGGAAGCGCAAATGACCATCCAGGCCGAGCACACCGCTGAGATTGTTGAAACCGTCCGGACCATTAAACCGAATGCCCTGGCCCGCAACGTTGCTGAACTGGCGGATAACGCGCATCTGCGAAACTATTTCCCACGTGTCCGGCATGAGTTCATGCTGGATCTCTACCAGAGAATCGGTAACGACAAGCTGGCGCATCTCATGGAGGTCTTCTCTGTCGCGCCATACGACTACCGAGCCGGCTGGCCTGATCTGATGGTGCTCACTGACGACGAAATCAAGTTTGTAGAGGTGAAGACCAATGACAGGCTCCTCGATACCCAGATCCGGTTTGCAACCGACATTGGGAAGCCGATGGGCTTTGACTGCGAGGTCGTGCGCCTTACCGCGATCAAGAGCAAGTAGGGCGTTCCCCCGCCAGCGTCGAACCGGTGCACTGTGCGGTAGGGGCGGTGCAAGCCCATGCTTCAATCTACAGGTGGAAGAAGGGCTAAGTGGTACCAACAAGCAATATGCTCGAGCAGGAGGCCCAATGAGCAACAAATCAGTAGTGCCAGATGATCTTGAGCAGCTAGCCAAGCCCTTGCTTGATTCCGCCGGCAGTGTGGGCGTGGCCATGATTGAGGCTGAGCTAGTCAGCTTTTCGGAAGGATGCTTTGTGCTGCTCGATCCGGCAGCGATGGCTGCAGCGATATCACTCGATCGCCCCGCCTTGATTTTTTACTCCCAACATCACTTCGATGCACGAACGACGATCAGTATCGAGATAATCAACGCCGGCGGGCGGGAGACCTCGCTCAATCGTAAGAATGCGCTCAGGCCGACCATCGATGAATGCCTTGAGGTTCTGCCTGAAGCGTTCAAGTCCAGGGAAGGGTTCGTCCACCGACTGAGGTACGCCTACTCGGTCCATGGCCTGGCCAGGCTCTGCGTGTTGGATGGCGACTGGTACGATGAGTTGACCGACTACCTGGGCGAGTTCATCGAAGGGCACCAAGACAGGTTTGCGGCTCAGGTCGCAGCCGATGCTGCGAAGCTGGAGTCAGTGTTCGAGGCTTTGGCCATCGAGATTGCCGATGATGAGCGATTCGTGAAGGCGCGTGGCCTTAGGAAAAAAGGATTGCTCGTAGAGTCCGTTTGGGGTGATCGAATTCCAAAGGACGAGCAATCCAGGGTCACCCGCCTTGCCCAAGGGGAAGATCCGCAGGATTGGAATTTTGTGCATGTGGTCAGGCAAGCAAGCGATATTGTTGAAAAACGTCAGTTCACTCAGTCGGATTAGTCACGAAGCCTGGTCGGACTCTGTCTCCAGTCAAGCCATCTATTCCTTTCGTCGCGATCTATTGGGGCTAATGATTCTGGGGGGCGCGTGCGTGGTTTGGGTCTACCGCAAGGCGAACGACAAATAGCGGCGGGGCTGACGTCGCCCCAACTAACTGTGACGTACTCCGCAACATCCTCGAACCTCGTGAGAGTTCAATGGGCTTTGCCCACACCTCGGGTGTCGCAGCCATATCACCCAGATAGCGACAGGCCTTCGCTCAACGGTGATAATGCCTAGAAGGGGCACTCCTGGCTCGCTGGTTCATGGGCAGCTCCAAGCCGCTTGCACAGCTCTCCGGCCCTCGCCCTAGCCACTTCATTGAGTGCCGCCTGCAGGACTAGCACAATCAGTTCTTCCTCGCCGGCAGCGTACAGCCCGCCACCGATGTCATCGTCATACTCTTCTCAGTGATGACCGCCACCTTAATGGTAGGCCTTCATCGTGCTGGCACGCACATCCTCTCCCATGAACAGACTCAGAGTAACCGTCCGGCCAACACCCTCTCCTGACATCTCTCCAAATTCGCCAAGATAGTGGACACCATTTTTAGTGGACACTACTTTGGACACAGCACCTCCTCGTTGCCCTGGCCGCCGGCCAAACTTCCCACCCGCATTCAAACGCAAAGTCGTCGAGGCCTCTTACCGGCCCGGCGCCTCCGTGTCGTTGATCGCTCGCGAACACGACGTTAATGCCAACATGGTCTTTCGTTGGCGACAGCAATATCAGGACGGGGCGTTTGGCCCGGTCAGCCAGACCGCAAATTTGCTGCCAGTCGAGGTGATCGAAGCGCCTATCGAATTGCCGCCGCCAGCGCCGCTGCCGCCAGAATGCCCTTGCGAGATACTTATAGAAGTAGGAAAAGCCAAACTACGGATCACCGGCAAGCCGGATCCTCAGACCTTGCAACTCTCCTTGCAGCAGTTGCTGCGATGATTGCCCCAGCCGCAGGAACCCGCATCTGGATCGCCGCTGGCGTCACCGACATGCGCCGCGGCTTCGACGGTTTAGCGGCGCTGGTGCAAACACAGCTGGAAGCCGATCCGTTCTCCGGCCAGATCTTTGCCTTTCGTGGAAGACGTGGTGACCGCATCAAATTGCTGTGGTGGGACGGCGACGGTTTGTGCCTATTCTGCAAACGCCTGGAACAAGGCCGTTTCGTCTGGCCCCAGGCAACCAGCGGTAGCGTATCGCTAACAGCGGCGCAGTTATCGATGCTGTTGGAAGGCATTGATTGGCGCAGGCCAATTCGTACAGCGCCCGTCCTCGCGGTCTGACTTTACGCGCTGAAAATCCTTAGTAACATTCGGCCATGACTCACATGACCGACGCCTTGCCGAATGATCTTCACGCCTTAAAGGCCCTGGTCTCTGCCCAGCGGGCAGAGATTGAGCGCCTGAAAATGATGATCGCCAAGTTGCGGCGCACGCAGTTCGGCCGCAGTTCCGAGCAATTGGACGCGATGATCGATCAGCTCCAACTGAACCTTGAAGAACTGGAGGTCAGTCAGGCTGAAGTGACGTCAGTCACTGAGCCCGCACCGCGCACCGTTTCCCGTCGCAAGCCATTGCCCGAGCATCTCCCCCGCGAAATTCATGTCCATCAACCCGATCCACAATGCGCCGGTTGTGGTGGGACGCTTCGCCAGTTGGGGGAAGACGTATCTGAGGTGCTGGAGTACGTCCCGGCGCGTTTCAAGGTGATTCGCCACGTTCGACCCAAGCTGGTTTGTCGTTGCCGCGAGCACATCGCTCAAGCGCCTGCGCCGAGCCGCCCGATAGCTCGGGGCCTTGCAGGCCCTGGACTATTGGCCCATGTATTGGTTTCCAAGTTCGTTGACCATCTTCCTTTGTATCGGCAGTCAGAAATCTACGCCCGCGAGGGCGTAGATCTGGAGCGCTCGACCTTGGCCGACTGGGTCGGCCAAAGCAGCCAATTGCTCAGGCCGTTGGTCAATGCGCTCAAGTCCCACGTCATGAGCGGCCACAAAGTCCACGCCGACGACACTCCGATTGGCGCACTCGCTCCTGGCACCGGCAAAACCAAAACGGCGCGCCTGTGGACGTATGTTCGCGACGACCGTCCTGCCGGTTACGCGACGCCAGCGGCGGTGTGGTTTGCTTACTCGCCGGATCGCAAGGGGCAACATCCCCGTGCGCACCTCAAAGATTTCAGCGGGATCTTGCAAGCCGACGGCTACGCGGGTTTTGCTCAGCTCTATAGCTCGGGCGTTGTTCAGGAAGCGGCATGCTGGGCTCACGCTAGGCGCAAGTTTTACGACGTGTACAAAGACCAGTCCTCGCCGCTGGCCGCCGAAGTGCTGCAACGAATCGCAGTGCTGTATGCCATTGAACGTGAAGTTCGCGGCCAGCCGCCCGACCGACGAAAAGCGGCTCGGCAAAGCCGAGCCAGTCCTCTGCTGGAGCAGTTGTACGCGTGGCTCAATCAGACGCTGACTCAGGTGTCGAAAAAATCGGCATTGGGTGGTGCGATTCTCTATGCCCTCAATCGGTGGCAGGCGTTGGTGCGCTACTGCGATGACGGGCGAATTGAGATCGACAACAACGCTGCCGAACGAGCGCTGCGCGCCGTTGCTTTGGGCAGGAAAAACTACCTGTTCGTCGGTTCCGATGCCGGTGGAGAACGGGCTGCTGCTATTTACAGCCTGGTAGGCTCAGCCAAACTCAACGACCTGAACCCGCAAGCCTACTTGACCCACGTGCTGGAGCGAATCGCCGACCATCCAATCAACCGGGTGGAAGAACTGCTGCCCTGGAACGTATCTCTTAACCCTCTCGAACACTGCGAGGCTGTTTGATCCATGCCAAAAAAATCTCACCTGTCAGTGGTTAAAACCGACCAAGTCCTGATACTGCACATCGAATTTAAATGGATAAAGCCTTCAATTTGGCGACGGGTTGCAGTGCCTGAGAACATCACGTTGAGCAAATTGCATCAGGTAATCCAGGCGGTGTTTGGCTGGAGCGACAGCCACCTGCATGAGTTTGAAATTGATGGTGAGAGTTATGGCGTTCCTGATCCTGACTGGGGCCCGCCGGTGATTTCAGAGCAGCGTAAAAAGCTGATCAGTGTGTTGTACGGGAAGAAGACGTTTCGTTATGTCTATGACTTCGGTGACAACTGGGAGCTGAGGATTAAAGTCGAGAAAACCTTGCCTGCGATTATTTTCCCGCAAGTGCCGTGCTGCATTGACGGGGCCAACAGGCGTCCGCCGGAAGATGTTGGCGGTGTGCCTGGGTATGAAGATTTTCTGGCGGCGTTGGCCGATCCGAATCATCCCGAGCATGAAGCGATGTCAGAGTGGTATGGGGATGATGGGTTTGATCCGACGGCATTTGACTGCGATTGGACTAATCAATGGTTGAAGAAGCAGGTGAAGGGCTGATCAGCAATAGGGTGTGGGGCGTACGGTTACGACTCAGATAGATCCAGGTCCAGGTCTCTAACGTTGGGGACGCTGCCGACGAAGAGACCAGCCGGCGCATTGAGGGCAGGTCTGCCTCCGCGCCTGCAAATTCGGACCAGTGAAAACAGGTTTTTGTGAGCCCAGCCTCTTCGGCCAGGCTGGCCGCGCGTGCAGCGAAGCCCGGCATCCTTCAAGTGGTTCGGCTAGCCCGACCCTGGTTAGCGTGCCAGTGCCTTAAAAGCACGGTAGTGTGTTTCGAGGAACAACAGCCAGGGCCTGGGCGTGAAACTGAACAGTCGTATCCCATGATAGGCCCTGTACATAGGGTCATCGATGGAGTTAGCGACCACCACCTCGAGGGTTTCCGGATTGATCGACACTAGGTGCGCGTCGAACAGCTATGCAGGTCTACCCGAAGCAATAGTCCATTGCTCACATCATTCGACTGATCGCCCCTGTACGGGATGACGTGTGCGGCCTCGACCAGGGCGCTGATGTCGCAGCCGCTGATGCAGCACCTCCCGCCATATCGCGTAATCACGCCTTCGCGGAAATTCGTCTGGCCAGTCCTCACGACAGAAACCTGTGCGCGCATCGTCCGCCGATCGGCATGCAGCAGCTCGAGCTCCCGTGAAGGCAGGAGAGCTGTCAGGGATCCCGCGCCAGGATTCTCTAGAGGAAGCGCATTGGATAGGTCAATCACTAGCTCGTGGGAGAGCATCGCCCTGTAGCTAGGTTTGGTCGTCGATTCGGTCTTCAGGGCGCGGAGGATGGCCAGCGTTTCCGCCGCGGCTTCAAGTGAGGCGAAGCTGTCAGGACGGTTATCCCAAGCTTGTCGCAGCGCGTCGATGCCCAGCTCCCGAACTGCGTGCAGGTCGTACAGGTTCGCGCCAGCGCCGCCGGCGTCAAGGTCAAGCGCGGCGTCATCAACTAGATCAGTCAGTGAAGCCGGCCTTTGTTCTTCCATGTCACGGAACAACGCTACGACCTCTGGGTGCCAAAGGTAAGCGGTTTCGCCGGCGTAATAGTCGTCGGTACCGGTGACGAGACGGTAGAGCGCGTAGAGCTCCGCCGCGGCCTCCACAGAGCCACAAGACTCTGTTCTGTAGACCCAGGCGGCAGCTATGTCCTCTTCAGTGAACTCCAGTAGATCTGTCACCTCCAGCGCATAGAGGTATCGCGGTGCTTCAGCCGGCGAGGGACCGTAGACGCGTGGCCCAGGGTCGTGAAGCGCGAGTTGGGGGCGCGGGGAGTCATCATCCAGAAAGGGTAATGTCAGGGTAAGCCCGTCATGTAGCCAAGCGTTGAACCGTTGCTGGCGCAGTTGCTCGATGTCGACCTGCAGGTACTGGTCAAAGGATCGAACGTGATTTACCCACTCGAGGTAGCCGTGAAGGCGCTCTCGCGGCCGAGGGAAGGGCTTGAGCGGCCTTCGCTTGGAGATTTCAGGTGGGCGCCTACTTGGGGTTGTCACCAGTATTCCGTCACCGCACTCGGAGTGCAACAGTGTGTGGTGACGGAAGTATCGGTCAACGGGGAGGGTGTGCCTACTGTTGTTTCCAGATCCACTGAATCACCGCGACACGGTCGGTTCGTCTCAGGCTGAGCATTCCGCTCAGCCCGGACTCAGTAGATGCTGGTGCACCGCACTTGGCGTCTTTGGGTGAGCTTCCAGCCACCCTCGATGGTGGTTCCCAGCCCTTTCTCAACCAGGCTGTTGAGGTATCGTGCCTTTACACCTTGCTCAAAGGCATGGAGCTCCTGGCTTTGCCGCTCTGTTGCCAGGCGGACGATCAAGCCCTGCTCTTGAATTGTTGGTGCAGGGCTCATTAAGGACAAGCTAATCCGCTCTCGGTCGAGAGCAGCAACTCCGATCGGCTGTGTTCGACCCAATATTTGCATCCGCTTAATTAGTCTGCTTGGATTGGAGGTGTCTACGAAGTCACGGGCGCTTCACAGCAATTCGCCGGCATTCCAACTGGTAGGATCGTAGGTTCCAGCAGCTCGAATTTTAGTTTGGCTAGGAACGCGATCTACCAGCAGCTATCGCGCTGACAACAAGGTCAGCCGAGACTTCGACGGTGCCCACGTTTTGGCAGGTAAACCATCCATACCCCTCTACAGCACGTTCGAATGCCGCGGAGCAGGCTTCGTGCTCGCTGTAATTCTTGATTACCACACTACTTAGGCCCCTGGCGCGACCGGCAGCCCGCTCCCATGATATTTTCGGTGGTGCTAGAACGCCCACGTGCAGGTCTGGCGTCACCACGCTGCGATCGAGGTTCATCCTAAGAATGTCCGGAAAATTAACGAGTCGTCGAAACGCAGCGTCTGACGGATACCAACGGTCGATAAGAACAACCGCGTTATCCGTTTGCTGCAACACTACATTGCTTGAGATCCAGGCTCGGCCATCGGCAAGACGCTCACAAATCAGAAGCTCCAAGTCAGCGCTCGGGTTGGCCGTAAGCGACTTGATCATCTCCAAGGTTTCGGGTCGATAGGGATCGAGTTCCTTTTCACACAGCTGGATTACCTGGTGCGTGCCGCAGGCGCGTAATCGCTCGGCAACCGCATTAAGAACTGTGGTCTTGCCGGTAGCCTTCGGACCGTCAAAAGAAACAAAGAATGGAACCGTCAAGTGGCAACCTCCCCTGACTCCTCAGGCTTCGCACCAGCCATTTGGGAAGGTTGTCCGCTGATACTGCCGTCTCTGTAAAGCGAGATACCCACACAGCCACTGGCACGGGCCTCAAGAATGGCCACCGCGATGTCATTTATTGTACTGTTGGCCGGCAGGTTAATCGTTTTTGAGATGCCTCCATCAATGAATGACTGAAAGGTAGCTTGGGTACGAATATGGTCGGCCGGACTCAGATCGTGCGCGCGCACCATCGCTTGGCTGATTTTGCTCGGTATCAGCTTGAGATCCTCAGGCTGAGCACCATTCATCAAAGACATGGCAATTTCATCGATCATGGATTCAGACAAGCCGTGCTCGCGTAGTAGTCGGCGGAGCGTGGGTTGAACCTGGTTAATCACGCGACCCTCGACGGTCTGGCGGGAAACATAGCTGAAAAGAGGTTCGATACCGCCTGATACGTTACCGAGTAAGCTGAGGGTCCCGTTTGCGGCGATCGCCATCAGCGAAGCATTTCGGCGCAGCGGCTCGCCGACTCGAAGTAGGGTAGGGTCACAGCTACCGCGGGTAGAAGCCAATGCTTCGCTAGTAGCCTTGGCGGTAGCCTGCACCAGGCCCATGATAGAGGCAGCGAAATCCAGCGATTCCGAGCTCCCATACCGTATTCCCATCATCAGAAGCGCATCGGCGAAGCCCATAACACTGAGCCCGATCTTGCGGCTCTGCATGCACCGTTCACCGACGGTCGCCGAAGCGTGGTCCTGAATGTCGTGGAGGTTGTCGAGGCATCGAACGCCTATCTCAACCGCGGCCTTGAACCGATCAGCATCGAATACGCCTCGGGTGACAAAGCGAGAAGCGTTTAACGAGCCAATCAAAGACGACTCGTTTTCCCGCAGCAATGACTCCCCGCAGACGTTCAGGATCAGGCGCTCACCATTGGGCGACCGCAGTGACTTGTGCTCGCCAAATGCAATTGCTGGCCGCCCAGTGTCGTAGATCGAAGAGCACACGGATTGCCAGATTGCTACCGCATTCGGCTGTTGCTGATCCAGGGCCGCGAAAAAAGCTCCGTCCAACTCGACATTGGTATGAGTTATCTCCAAGGAACTGCTCATGTCGATGAAGTGGCTGACAAGCGGATGGTCAACGTGGAGTGTGACTGCGCTATGTGCCTTGCGCTTGCGATTAGGATTCAGCGCCGCTGTCTGGTTTTCAATGAACCGCGTCATGGCCACAGGATCGGCAACCGATGTCAGGTCGTATCCGATACCTCCGCAACCATCATGAATCCTACCAGCAACAGCCATGGCCTCTGCGTCTAGCGGCGGGGCCAATACGTGACAGGCGAATAGATTTGCAGAGCTCTGGTGCTCACTGTTCATCATCACTGGTGAATTGGGCAGAAACGCACCGTCGCTCAAGAGCTGGTGGAGCTGCTCACCTAGGGCGAATGCCTCAGCGTCAGAGGCGTGCCGACGCTCAACATCGGTGAACATGCGAACTACCCGGCGAGGAAGGTCGGCCCAGTCACAACTGTCAGTATTCTCAAAGAAGCGAGGGGCGAGCACATCAAGGTAGGGGTTTTCGTGCGTCCAAGCCGGGCTGGTAGGACTGGCGATTGTTCTAGTCTGATCCATAGATACCTGATGACCCCTTAGCGGGGCTCAACTCCTGTTCTAGTTGTGTGAGGGCACCACCGTCTAGCCGGTGACAAAATCCTTGGTATTAGTTGCTATCGGCATCAAACGGATAATGCTGAGGAGGGAGCTGTGAGCCTGAGATCCCGCCCAGGCTACCCGAGTCGTCTGTACGCGCCCCTTTACCGAGTCAATACGCTTGACGTAGTGCCAGCAGGGCTTCTTCGAACAAATGCTGGTCTCGCGTCTGTTCTTGCCCGCTCTGCACGAGCAGCGCGCGCTGGGTCACCATCCATTCATCGATCGGCTTGAAGACTTCCTCAATCACCAGAGCAATCTGGTTCAGATAGGCTTGGCGCAAGTCTTCGACAAAGGTACTGGCCGCATCCTCGACTGCCTTAGTCTGGCGATCCAGCGCGGCCTTTTCGGCCTTTTCACTGCTGATGGCCTTGTAGATACCGTAGATGGCCATCCCTGCCTGTAGCAGCGGGCCAGCCCAGCGTCCTGCCATAGCGGCCCAACGCTCCATGGTCTTTTTGCCGATCCCCTTGAACAAAGTGGGCAGCAGCTCTTTGCCCAGCTCCAGCGCTTTCTTCACTCCTTGCTCTGTCATCGTTTTCAGGTCACCCATGGGCATCTTGCGCATGGCGTCCTTGAGCGCTGGCGACAGCCCACTGTCGTCACTGCCGTTGCCCTCGCGATTCACGCCATTCACGCAAGCGTGAGCAGCACCGAAGGCGCTGTCGGCCAACGTCTGGCCAATGTCTTCAAGTTTGCGTTGGGTGGCCGGCAACTCGTTATTGAGGGCGGTCATCATGTCGGCGGTCAGCACTGCGATGACTTTTGAGGCGCCGTCTTCCATGGCCTGCTCAGCCTGTTCAGCGGGTTGCCGGTGTGCATCGTTGATCAGCGCTACGACACTCGACTTGGCGCGTACGCAGCGGCTGTCGAGGTGATGACGCAGCACGCTCTGCAGCCGGTCACGTTCGCTGTCGATCTGCAGGCGGGCTTTGTCCAGTGCCTGCGCCTGCTCATTGCCGCCAGCCTGATGCAGGCGCATCAGGGCCAGTTCAATGGCTTCTTGCAGGTCTTTGTGGCAGGTTTTGAACATCACGCCACGGTCACTGCTGGCAAGGAAATCGCTTAGCGCCTGTTCCAGTTCGAGGATGCCACTGAACTCCACCAGCGGCTCCTTGCTTTCCACCCGGCCGCGCAGGGCCGCCTTGGCATTTACCCAGTGAATCGGCACTTGCTCCAGGATATCGTCAATACCATAGGGGAGGGCGGCGTTCTGCAGATACTTGCGCAGGTTGTCGTTGATGCTGAAGAAGTCGCGGCTGTCGTGCTGCACGCCGGCCTTGTTGTTGACGACCAGCATCACTCGGCGCCCGGAGCCAACAATTTTCACCAAGCGTTCCCAGGTGGCGGCCTCGTCGATCGTGCCGCCAGCGGCCACCACGAACAGCACCACTTCGCTGTCCTGCAATTGTTGCGTAGCAACTTGCTCATGCGTGATCGGTGCATCGATCCCCGGCGTGTCCAGGAGCACGTATCCCTGCCAAGGATATTCGGCCACCACCGAGGTTTCCGGGTGGTCGGCCATGGGCGCTTCGGCACGGCCCATCAGGGCGTTGAGCAGCGTGCTCTTGCCCGCGTTGTAGAGCCCATAAACCATGATCTGCGCACGCACACGTGCTGCTCGGCTGTGCAAAAGCTTGCCCAACTCGCTGACACGTTCGGCTGGCAACCAGCGCTGGAGTGGAGCATTGACGTTGTCGTAGGTGGCGAGTACGCGAGTGAAATCAGGCAGGGCCATGATCGAGTTCCTTGCTAATGTCGTTGATCTGTTGCGCAGCGAGATCGTCCAGGTTTTGCAGGGCCTGGCTGAGGCTCGACAGCCAGGTCGATACATCGACGAAGCACAGCGCATCGAGCTGGAGGTAGAGCTGCTTGAGGCGCTCTTTGGCGTAGTCGATGAAGTGTTCGCGCGTAGACAGAGAAACTTCGTCACGGTTGTCGCCGACGATGATTTCGAACTCGGTCGTCTCATCGAAATGGCCGCCTGCGGCCCCGCCGGCCTTGGCGCCCATCCAGCCCCCGAGGGCTGCACCGATGAGCCCGAAGATGATGGTTCCGGCTCCCGGCGCTAGCAACGTACCAAAGGCGGCACCGGCCTCAGCTCCACCCCAACCGCCGAGCCCGCCGCCTCCGGCCTTGCCGATGCCTTCGTTGCGCCGCGATTGGTAGCTGACGCTGCGCTTACGCGCTGCAAATCCCGGTAGCGCCTTGTCAGCTGGCGCCACGCTCTGCGCGGTGTGGCCCAGATCTTCGAACTTCTGTCCGATGGGCTCGCACAGTGCTCCGGCGCACTCAGCGAATTGGCGGTCGAACAGTACCCAGCACGCGTCTGAAAATCCTTGGTCGTTCAGCGCGTATTGATCGGCCAGCTTGTCGATCTCCATGGGCAGGCGCTGCTGTAGTTGGGAGAGCACTCGTTCGGTGTTGTTTTTCAGCTCTTTGCGCGCTTTGGCTAGTTCGCTCTGAAGCTCACTCAACAGCGCCTGCTGTAAACCAATCGACTCGCGCAACTGGCGGCAGAAGGCTTGCAGATTCTTCGACGGCACTTGCTGCTTGATCTGCAGGCCTTCGGCAACCGCAAGGCGACCGATCTCTCCCGCAAAGTCGCCCAGGCCGCTGGCTTGCCAGCGCTCTTGCTGTTCTTCAGCGGGGCCTTGCTCGGCGTAGCAGGAGGAGATGGACTGAACCTTGAGATCATCCAGCGAACAGTCGGGAGCGAATTCGCGCAAGGCCTGGATGAAGTAGCCGATTTGCAGCTGGCGTGCGCTGTCGCTTTTCATGATCAGCGTCTCGACGACCTCACCGTCGTCATTCACGTCCACGTCATTTTCGTCGCTGCCGGTGAGCACCACGAGCATATTCTTGTCCCTTTGCAACAGCGCCCTGGCCTCGTCCAGGTCTGAGCGCCGGCCTGGGCTTTCAGATTTGCTGAGGAACACCACCAGGTCGGCGGCATCGACGTAGTCTTTGGTCAGCTCGCCGTTGCCCGCGTTGACCGAATGTAGCCCAGGCGAATCGACCCAGGTCAGCCCTGGCAGGCGAAAGCCTTGGATGGCACTGGTGGCTTCCACGACATCGACGCCGAAACAGCCGTTTTCGCGGATTTGCGCATCGCTGGCCTGTTCGCACAACTGCGTGGACGTTTCGCTGAAAAACTCAGGCTTGGGCTGCGCCCGGGCGATCAGTTGCGCATCGGGTTCGGTGCGGCCGTAAGCCAGGTAATTGCCCAGCGAAGACTTGCCAGCCTTGACCTTGCCGAAAACAAACACCAGCAGAGAGTCGCCGAATTTGCTGCGAAACTGCGTGTTGCGTTCGTAGGCCCTGACGTTCTTGATCCAGGTATCGAAGCGCTCATCCAGATTGTTCTGGCAGGCCTTGGCAAAGGTCAGGAAGGGGTGGTCGGGAGCCAGCCCAGAGCGGCTCCAGGGCGAAGTTGTGCGAATCTGCTCCAGTGCATCCAGAGCATGCTTAAGACGCGCTTCGCGTGCCTCGACTTGGCGTTGCACATCGCTGAACCCTTGCGCGACCTGAGCAAAGACTTGCAGCAGTTCGCTGCGGTTGGCGGGAATGCAGGTCATAGCGATCTGTCCAGAAGTTGTCGTTTCAAGCGTTTGAGGCCTTGCATTTCAGCGCGCAGGGCTTTGGCCTGGCACTCGCGCTCTAGCCATTGAGGGCTGAATCGGGTATTCGGTGCCAGCAGGTGCAAGGCCTTGAGTTGGCCTTGCGCTGTGGCTAAAGGTGGGCTGGCGACAAACGCACGGAGGCTTTCTATGCTCACGCCGGCGTGGCTTTTGCCTGAAAGTATGAGGTCGGCCTTGTGCGAGGTCATCAACTCGCTTAGCTGTGCGTCGATGTCCTTAGTGAGCCGTTGATTACGCTGCGTCTGGGCGTCATCCCTGTCTCGTTTGCGCGCGCGCGCTTCGGCCTGTTCGCGCGATTTGGCGCGAGCCTGGCGTTCGGCTTCTTCCTTTTCACTGTCGGAATTGACCACCGCTGCGACAACGGTGCCGATCACGGGTATCAGTAGCCACCACATATTGAATCTCCTTGCGTGGAATCGATCAGTCGCGCGCCAAGCCATGGCTGACCGAGTCGAAGAGTCGTTCGACACTGCTCTGCAGTTGCGCCAACTGAGCGGCCTGCTTGCCCTCGAGCTTGACCAAACGCTTTCTGCGCTGGGCAATTTCTTGGTCGAGGATATACTCCAAGGCGTCGCGGCGGTGCTCGTCGCGCTCGGCGCGCTGTTTGTTCAGGCCCCGTTCAAACAGCCCCGGATGCGCCTGCAGATGCTCGCGCAGAGGGTCGAAACCGCTCAGTTCGCACAGCTTGGCGCTGCCCTTGCGCACCCCGTTGCGCAAGGTGGTGAACGAAGTTGCGAAGGTGGCTGGCACAGTCCCGAACAGCGACTGCAGGATCTTGCCGATCGCTTGCTCGCTGACTTCCCGCTGGGTGACGCTTTCGACATGGGTTAGAACCACCACCAGATGGCGCTCCAGATCCGGGCGACGGCGCTTGAGTTCGTACAAGAAGGCCGTTTCGATTTGTTCAAGCGTGGCGGTACGCAAGTTGTGCACGAACAAAATGACATCGGCATTGGCCAGGCCTAACCACGCGAGTCGATCATCCTCCTCGCAGGCATCGATTCCCGGGGTATCTAGATAGAGGCGTCCCTCATGTTCTAACGTCTGTAATTGGGTGGTTGCCCGTATTTCCTTGGTTTCAAAGGCTTCCGTTTCAATGTGCCCGGTAAGGCCGTTGAGCAGTGCGCTCTTGCCCGCATTCATCAGTCCGCATACGACAATCCGAGGTGCCGGGCCAAGGCTTTTTGCCTCTTCCAGCTCCGAGCGCAGGCGGCAGAAGTCAGGGTGTTGCTGGGAAAGCTGGATCAGCAAGTTGTCGTCCGTCACCTTTCGCTCCATGTATTGGATCCCGTTTGCTGCATAGCATGGCGATGAGACGACTAACTGGCAACTGGCCGCTAGTCGGCCTAGCGCAGGCTCTGCATGGGGCAATCATGCCACTGGCACCCGAACTCCAGCATCCTACGTGTGAGTTGCCGACGTTCTGGCAGCGCTTTGAAAAGCGTCGTAGTGATGTCTGAGTTCAGCTTGGCAAGCTACACCTGCGACACTGATTGCACAGGAGGTATCGCTCGGATGTTCACGTACTTGAGCAGAGGAGAGCATCTTATCGACCTACTTTCACTCTGTGATGTTTGGGAACCGCAGCGGGTGAGCTTTTGAGAGGGAGAGTGTTGGACCTCAGATTGGGGGCATCGTTTTCAGGCCATCCAAAGCATGCCCTCAAATATGCCCCAAATGTAGCAATTAACTGGAAGTAAATGGCTATTCGAGGCTAGAAAAAGGCAGAAATGATCAGCTAACAAGCATGCGCGAAGCGCCTAAAGACTCTCAGGGTCGCCAAAAAACATTTGGACTGGGCTCTAGGACGGCATTTTTAGCTCTAAAAATCTGAAATATGCCCCCAGTTTTGCCCCCAATCGCAGCGGATGTGCGAGCGATCGCGAATGGCGATTTCTGACAGAAGACCAGGCTGGTTCGGGTTGGCTCGCAGTGGAACTCCACATTTGCTCTGGAAGGAGAGTACGGATCACGTTGGCATTGATGCCGTGACGGATGGCCACGCTGGAGATGGAGGCGCCGGGTTGCAGGCACTCCTGGACAACTTGGGCTTTGAAAGACTTGGAGTAAGAGCTTCGTAGGCGCATTTAAGGGCTACCGCGTCCGCTTAACAATAGGCGGATACCGTCGCCCTTGATTTGGGAGAACGGTAGACGGATTCACTGTACGCTTATATAGATTAGCTTTGAGGTGATTGCGATTTTCTACGAGCTAATTAGCTTAGAAAATCGAGTTTTTGCCTTAGCACCTCGTTACGTCAGTGTATGGCGCAATGTCTACTTGCCGATGCTTCGCTGGCAAGGCGCGCTGCCACCGTCTCTTGAAAAGTACGCCCTTTAATGGCTCCAGCCAGCTCGCGCATAAGTCGGGCAGTTCATCTTCCCTCAAATGGCGTATTGACATCAATGCGCCGACTTTGGCCTACTCGCGGACACCTATTGATGCCCATAATCTGAAGGGAGAGCGGCAGCTTTCCGCTGGTCACCCCCGAGATTGGATCTCAAATGCTAGAAACGGAGTTCTTTACATGTTCCTGAATGACCAGGAAACAGCCACTGACCTGCTGTATTACGCCCCCATTGCCAAAACGGTAAAGCGCCTGCTTGATGAATCTCGGGGAACCCCGGTCACTATTGGCGTGCACGGCGACTGGGGGGCAGGTAAATCCAGCGTCCTGAAGATGACTCAGCAACTACTCAACGCTGATGAGCGCGTCTGCTGTATCTGGTTCAACGGCTGGACATTCGAAGGCTTTGAGGACGCGAAAACTGTCGTTATCCAGACCATTGTCGATGAACTGCAGCGTGCACGGCCAGGCTCCAAGAAGGTCGCCGACGCTGCGAAGAAGGTCTTGCGACGTATTGATTGGTTCAAGCTGGCGAAGCATGCGGGAGGTCTCGGGTTCACCGCATTGTCCGGCATCCCCAGCATTGACCAGCTCAAAGGGGCAATGGAGTCCATTTCGGCCTTCGTGCACAACCCGGGCGACCATCTCAGCATAGAAAGCCTCACCGGCCTTGCTGAGAGGGCCGGTGGCTTCATCAAGGATGCTGAGAAGGAGTCTGAGCAGCTCCCCGAGCACATGCACAAGTTCCGGGCCGAGTTCGAAGAACTTCTGACGGCTGCAGACATTGACCAACTGGTGGTCATCGTAGATGACCTTGATCGATGCCTGCCCAAGACAGCCATCGCCACGCTTGAGGCCATCCGTCTCTTCCTCTTCGTAAACCGGACAGCATTCGTGGTCGGTGCTGACGAGGCCATGATCGAGTACGCGGTGCGTGAGCACTTCCCAGACCTGCCACAAGGGGCAGGGCCAGTGACCTACGCGCGTAACTACCTCGAAAAGCTCATTCAGGTACCGTTCCGCATTCCGGCGCTGGGGCTGGCGGAGACCCGCAGTTACATTACGCTCCTACAGTTGGAAAGCGTCGTCAAAAATGATGACGATCAACTCAAGAAGCTCTTGACGGCCGCTCAGAAGGATATGCTCCGGCCCTGGAAAAGCAGCGGCCTCGACCGCAAAGCGCTTACTGGCGCTTTCGGCGATCCACTTCCTGACTTTGTCCAGGAAGCACTGGATACCAGTGCCTTGCTGGCGCGGATCTTGAGTGAAGGTACTCGCGGCAACCCCCGGCAGATCAAACGCTTCCTGAACTCGATGATGCTGCGCCACGCCATTGCCGAGGCTCGAGGATTTGCTGAGGATATTCGGCGTCCGATACTTGCGAAAATCATGCTGGCTGAGCGTTTCCACCCTGACTTTTATGAGCAACTGGCACGGATCGCGAGTCTAGATGCGGACGGTACGGTACCTGCAATCGCCGAGCTGGAAAAGCGGGCCAAGAAGTCAAAGGAAACCGCCTCAGAGTCGGATGAGGTGAAAGGCTCTGGGAAGCTAAAGGCTGTGGCCAACTCTGGCGATGTGCACGATTGGGAGAAGAGCGACTGGATCAGCAACTGGGCGGCGATCGATCCCGCGCTGATCGGTGTTGATCTGCGCCCCTACATCTTCGTGACTCGCGATAAACGCAGCTCCTTGATGGGGCAGGTTGCAGTGAGCCATCTCGAGGCGCTCGTTGACAAGCTAATGGGCCCTGCATTGCAGATCCGGCAAGCGGCCACAAAGAGGGACATCGTTGCATTAGCTGAAGTTGATGCCGAGAATGTATTTGATGCACTCCGCGATCGGATAATCCAAGCAGACGAGTATTCGAATCAACCCAAAGGCGTTGCGGGATTGATCGAACTTGTCAAACAACGCCCCGCCCTACAGAAACGTCTAGTCGAATTCGTCCGGGCTCTGCCCACGGCCAAGCTTGGCATGTGGGCTCCCGCTCCATGGCATGAAAGCTTAAAAGACACCAATGCCATCCAGGGGCTTGAAGGGATTCTGAGGGGCTGGAGCCAGCAGGTCGAGAACGAGACGCTTCAGAAAGCAGCCAAGCGTGTACTTGAATTCAGCGGGAAATCTTAAGGATTGATATGGGTACCTCCAAAGGATATGGAGGCCCGAGCTCCGGCTTGGTGCCCTCCTGGATTGATGATGTAGCACAACCAGCCGGCCCGGCCGCTCAACCGAATGGGCCAGGCCAATCAAATCCATCTCAGCCAGGCTCTACCCCGTCTCAGTCAGGCTCATCTCCATCAGGGCCGGTAAACAATGACGGCACTGGCTCACTTCGGGGTGCCCGCAGCAGCTTCACACGTTTCGCCCGAACTGGAAGCCCCAGCGATTTGGGGAATGCCCTGTCTTCCTATGTGCGTAAAGGCGTAGGGGGGCCATCGAGAGGTGCGCGGCGCATGGGAACATCCCGCGCTACTGCGGCAAAACTGCTCAGTATCTTCGGGGATGTTCAGCGCAACGGCGCATCAGAAACACTACGGCGATTGCAACTCACCGTGGCTCCAGGGCAACCGGCCTCCCAGGTACTACTCGCGCTGCTTGAGTTCATTTGCCCGCCTGGTGGGGCGATTGACGAAGGCGTTGCGCGCCAGGCTGCACTGAACACGATTGCCGAACTGGACGAGGCAGGCAGCGGCAGCTTCCAGGATATGACTGAAGCTGATCGGCAAAACTTCTTCCTCGATTTCGTAGCGAATTCGATTGAGAGCATGATCATGGCGGACTTGGGCGGTAGGGGCATCACCATGCCGGATGATGTGGAAGCGGTTGAACGCATCCAGTCTCAGCTGAGTTCGTTCATCACAGGTTGTACGCGAGGTCAGCTCGCCAACCGGCTGGAGCAATGGCCGGCGCCCACAGACCAAGAGGTCAATCAGGTCACGTCTGCGATTTATGAGGCGGCGTTCGATCTTATCGCGACTGCAGCGGAGGGGCTGGAATGAGGCACCACAGCATTATCTGCCGGCTCGGCGAAACGGATAACGAGGATCTAGCGCTGCTGGAGTCAGGTAGTGTCATCACCAATATCCAGTTCCTCGACGGGCACGGGAGATTGCAGTTCGGGATTGGCCAAGCCATTGAGCAATTGGCTGATCTGGGGCTGAGCCCAGGAGAGACTGCCGTTGATCTGGCACTGCTGGCGGCGACCCTTACCGCGGCGGACACCAGAATCTCACGAGACACCGAATCGGAGAATTCCTGGACGAGGGAGATCGACCTCTACGTCCCCGTCGCAGAACCCGCAGTATGGACAGCAACGTCCGACTTGCTGGCCTCGACCTTGAAATTCCTCACTGGTGATCGCTGGCGCCTGGTCTTCCGCGAGCGACCCACAGATATCGATGAGCTATCTCCCGCTCCGGAGAGCTTGAGAACAGATGAGTCGGACAGCGTCTGCCTGTTCTCAGGGGGGATGGACAGCTTCATTGGGGCGATCAATCTATTCAGTGGCGGCGGCAAACCATTGCTTGTGAGCCATTACTGGGACACCAACAGCACCAGTACCTATCAGAACGACTGCCGGGCAGCGCTGCAGGAGAGGTTTTCCGAGACGTCGATCAACCACGTCCAGGCCCGTGTCGGGTTCCCGCACGATCTCGTGGAGGGTGGTGGTAGTGAAGATACGCTTCGAGCGCGCTCATTCCTGTTCTTCGCGCTGGCGGCCATGGCCGCGGAAGCGATCGGCGATTCGATCACCATCCATGTGCCTGAAAATGGCCTGATCTCTCTGAACGTTCCCCTGGATCCGCGCCGCCTGGGTGCATGTAGCACGCGCACGACTCATCCATACTACATGGCGCGGGTGAATGAGCTCTTCGGGCGTTTGGGCCTAAGCACGAGGCTATTCAACATGTTCAGCCATCTCACCAAGGGCCAAATGGCAGAGCAGTGCTCTGACCCTGAGTTCCTAGCGGATCATGTGCATCTCACAATGTCGTGCTCCTCGCCAGGAAAGGCAAGGTACAATCCTGACCCCTCGAATCGATCACCCAAGCACTGCGGGTTCTGCGTCCCCTGCATTATCAGGCGGGCAGCAATTCGTCGTGGGTGCGGGCCGGATCAAACCCGATATGTCATCCCGGATCTACATGCGCAAGCGCTGGACACGAACAAATCTGATGGCGAACATGTGCGCTCTTTTCAGCTGGCCATCGCGCGCCTCAAACGTGCTCCAGACCGCGCCAAGTTCGCAATTCATGAGCCCGGACCTTTGATCGACCATCCTGACAGCTTAGATGACTTCGAACAGGTTTATCGAGATGGGCTGCTGGAAGTCGACGATTACCTCGAGGGTGTGACAGCCATACCACTATGAAACCGCAGAAGAGCTCGACTCCAAAGTGGGTGGATTTCCACTGCCACCTTGACCTCTATCCCGATCACGAGCGTCTCATCGTGGAGTGCGATCAGGCAGGGGTCGCTACCTTGGCCGTGACCACTACACCGAAAGCATGGCGGCGCAATCGTGAGCTTGCTGCATCGTCTCGGCATGTCCGGGTGGCATTGGGGCTACATCCCCAACTGGTGGCCGAGCGTGAATCGGAGCTGCCGCTATTGGAGCGCCTGCTTGAGGAGACTCGATACGTTGGAGAGATAGGGCTTGATGCCGGGCCCCAATTCTATCGGAGCTTTGAGGCGCAGGAACGGGTCTTCAAGAGGGTGCTCGAGGCTTGCTCGGAGCAGGGCGGGAAGATTCTCACCGTCCACAGCGTACGGAGTGTTGGAAAGGTGCTATCCCATATCGAGCGCCTGCTTCCGACTGACCGGGGGACGGTGGTGCTCCACTGGTTTACCGGCTCCGCCAGTGAAGCTAGGAGGGCTGTGGAGCTTGGATGCTATTTTTCGATCAACTCGCAGATGCTGACCTCTGCCAAGCACCGCAACCTCGTCGCCTTGCTACCGTCTGACCGGCTTCTCACCGAGACAGATGGCCCGTTCGTGCAAAGCGAGGGACGACCAACCAGGCCTGCTACCGATATCCCAAAAACGGTACAGGCGCTGGCGCTGCTTCGAGAGCAATCGCCAGAGCAAGCTGCAGCCCAAATCATCAGTAATCTGCGAGATCTAGTACGCACCTAGTATCAGGTTTGAATGCCTTGCCAGGCAGCGTCCAGGTCTACGAGCTCGTTTTACTACGATCCGGTCTTCACTCCGAGGAGTTGCGCTTCGACGCGCGAAACTCGCCGCCTGAAAACTGAGAATCTAATCAGCAGTGTTCTCCTGCCCAGACCCTCCAGAGGATTTGTCGCTGTACTGAAGCAGGATGCTGAGTTTTTCTCCACGCACCCGGTCAGGTGAGTTGAAGTGCTTCTCCTGGTAGTCGGATGGACCGAATACTCGGAAATGCTCATCAGGCAGGAACACGGGAGCGTAGACGAAATCCTTACGATGGCCACACTCGTCAGGCAGGGGAATCACAAACTGGTACTGGAAATTCCCGTACTGAAATATGAACTGATACCTATATGTCGATTCTTGAAACGCCTCTCTCACCTTGGCAACGATGCAGGTGATTTTGTTCGGATTGACGCCTCCGCTTATCCCTCACTCGATAACCGGCACGGAGCCACTCAAGCCAGGCTTATGGTTTTTACTCAGAAGCCAGGGTTTCAGGTAATCGAATTGGCGGTGATCATCGTCTGGCATCATGGCCAATGCCATTTTGATGAGCATCTTGTGAATGGCGGTCGGGTAGTAGGGTTGGCGCACAACCTGGAAACGGAGTTGATTCTTGCCCTTGACCTCCAATGCATCGACTCCACCTTTATCACCGACACAGATGACTAGGTTAGATTGGTCGACAGCCGAGACCTCTAAGTCTGGGGCTTTGTACTTGGGGATGCCATTGCGCCCCCGGATTCGCTGAAATGGACGGTGAGGGTGGGTGTAGGCTGAGAAGCTGTTTTCAAGATGATCCCCGAAGTGGTGATTGCACTGATCACACTCCAGCTCATCGATAATCGTCTTGTTCCCCAGAAAAATGGGTATGGCATGCGACTCTTCGCGGAAGGTCGTGGATCTCTCGTCTTTCCCACAATACCGACACACCTTCGGTTTCTTGTGCCCCAGCCTGCGTTTCAGCTGAGTGGGAGAGAACACGTTGAACACATGGAGAACGTAGCGCTCAGTCAGCGCTCTGCCTCGCTTTTCGTTGAACTCAATGAATTTTTCGATCACGCCGCGTGGCTCCACTAAAAATTGAGCAGCACCCTGGTGAGGGTCGTTCTTTGGAGGTTCGGCCGCACCTGAGCCGCACCATTTGAGGATGTTAAATGATACCGGTCTGCCGGCATCACGCGTAGAGCGGCGCTAATGTGCCCCAGAGATTCTGTGGATTGGCAGGCTTGCGTGCGCTTTTGTCCGCTTCAACCGGAAGCTAAAGCTCCATCTACAGGTAGGCCCTGATAGTCAACCGGTGTAACGTATTGCCACTATTCAGCTAGGCGTCGTTCATCGAGACCTAGCGCCATCTAGGCGCGGCCTCTGCTCGCCACCGGATGACTCCAGATAGAAGGGATTCTCATGTATCTACGCGCGTTGGACGTTAGAGGTTTCAAGTGCTTTGGCGAACCCTTCACTATCGAATTTCACGATGGGCTGAACGTGTTGGTGGGCGAAAATGGCGCGGGCAAGACCGGTGTAATCAGCGCGGTGCGTCAGCTCTTCAATGATTCGGAGTCGGGCAAACGAATCATCGGTGAGCACGATTTCTACAAGGGTTTTGAGGCAGGTGCTTTCGCCTCGGAGGAGCTCCAGATCCAGGCCACGTTTTCCGACTTGGATGATAAGGATGCAACTGCCTTTGATGAGTGGTGCGGGAACTATGATGAAGCGAAGCTCACCTTCATTGCCAAAAACCAAGAGTCACGTGGACGCTTCAAGTATCACACTTATGGTGGTCACGAATTCACCCAGCCCTTAGATCCTGAAACACTTGACTTGATTCACTGTGTTTATCTGCCGCCACTCCGCGACGCAGAGAACAAGCTCCGAGAGGGGCGCCAATCACGTTTGGCCAGACTGTTGAAGGCCCTATGTCGGAAAGAGCTGGACGCTGCCAGAAAGGCCGGCACTCAAACTGCGTTGGAGCAGCGCGTTGGCGACTTCAACCGCGAGCTTTCTCAGAGCGACGACTTTGCCATCAAACTGGCCAACCAACGCATCGGTGAAAGCCTGAAGGCCGCGCTCGGAATGCATCTGTCCCAAAGCACGTTGATCCAATTCTCCGAGGTGAGCTTCTCCCGTATCGTTGAAGGATTGAGACTGCTTTATTTCCCCGACCTCACAAATGCCGACCCCACCCAGTTCCGATCTCTGGGGGAGAACAGCCTGGGGTACAACAACCTATTGTACATCGCATCCATCCTAGCGGAGCTCGTCCTTGAGGTAGAGGAGGGGCGTGGTGAAGAGACCTACCTGCGGCTGCTGCTCATCGAGGAACCGGAGGCGCACCTACACCCGCAGCTCCAACTACGGTTGCTACGACACCTCAAAACGGAGGCAGAAGCTCGAGGTATCCAGGTCATCATCACAACCCACTCAACTGTGATTTCGGCTGCGGTGTCTGTGGAGCACCTGATTCACCTCTCCAATGAAGGCATGCCAACAGCCGTTCCTCTGAGAAAAACAGGGCTTCCTGAGCAGAGCCGGCGTTTTGTAGATCGCTGGCTCGACGTCACCAAGTCAAATCTTCTTTTCTCAAAAGGCGCGATCCTCGTCGAAGGAATTGCCGAGGCAATCGTTGTCCCCGAGCTGGCTAGGATCGTCTTGCATGCTCAAGGGAAGGGCAGAGACTCTTTGGACGATTACGGCGTGTCCGTCATCAACCTTGGCGGTATCTATTTCAAGCATTTCATGCAGCTGTTCTGCGATGTCACGGGCGCCCAGCCTGGTGGTAATGTGCCTATCAGGTGCGCCGGACTCACGGATAATGACCCTCCCAAATCTTTCTCGACCATTGACGATGGCGAAGGCAGGGAAAAACCAGTTCCATTCCTCCCGCATGCCGAAGATCACCGGCTGGGAAACAATCCGGCATTGGAGCTTCAGGGGCCGATCAATCAGTCTCAATTCGCTCGGTTGTTCGCCGGCAAGTACAAGACCTTCGAGTACGACATTGCGCTGGAGGGCGGCAACCTCACGACCATGCTGAATGTGGCAGCAGATCTCTGGCCCGTTCGGGATGGCAAGGTGGCCGGGAATTTGAGGGAAGATGCAAAACGGGATTTCGCATCCATGTCCTCTGCTGACAAAGCCCCTTTTGCTGGCGCTTTGCTCGCGAGGCTCGACTCCGAAGAGATTGGCAAGGGGTTGTACGCCCAAGCGCTCGCGGACGCGCTCTTGGCGCGCCCAGCTGATTTCGTCGTGCCGGAGTACATCCGACTGGCCATCCTTTGGGCCTGTGGACTGGAAGAGGGACAGGCATGATCGCTCGAGTTGCTGAAGTAATCCCACGCAGGGTGCTCCCCCAATGAACTTCACCCAGGAGCAGTTGGATTATCTCGCCTCACCGCTCGACAGGCACGTTTACCTCAAGGCCTGCCCGGGCAGCGGAAAGACGGAAGTGGTTGCCGCGATGGTGGCCAGAATCGTCCAAGAATGGTCTCGTTCACCATCAGGCATCGCAGTGCTGACGTTCTCCAACAGTGCCACGGACGAACTCAGGAACAGGGTTCATAGGTACCTGGGGGAGCCGATCGGCAAACCTCATCTAATCGCTACGTTCGACAGCTTTGTGCTGAACCGGCTGGTGGCGAGCATTGCCAGTGAGATGACGGGATATACTGGCAGGGAAGGTGACTTTCGCATTCGGATTCTGGACAAAGCAGCGAACATCTATCGCACGCGAAATAGCATTTGCGATCGTTGGATCTCTGCGTGCAAATACGACTACGACCTTGGAACGACCAAGTTCGTATTTTCCACTGGCGAACGCGGCCTCGATAAGCAACTGAACGCCGAAACCCTTAATCAGGATACCTTCAAAGATCTCATTGCCACTAAGAAGCGGCTGTGGCGAGGAGGTTTTGCCACCTTTGGTGACATCGACATGCTTGCCCTGAAGGCATTCAAGGATAGGAAATTCGACCCCTATTTTTCGCGGGTCGCGCGCCGGTTTCCTCTGGTCATCGTGGACGAATGCCAGGATCTCTCTGCAGAGCAACTACGAATCGTGGAGCATCTCGCACGGTTCGGTATGGCGTTCCATTTCGTGGGTGATCTGAACCAGTCAATCTATGGCTTTCGCAAGTCGAACCCAGAGAATGTCACCGACCTCATGGTCAAGCTGAAATTCGACCCGTATGAGCTCAAGGCGAACTGGCGGAGTGGACAGGTCATAGTCGATCTGTGTACCAACATCCTTGGCGGCGAACGGATCAGGGGCAATGCAGATATTGCTTCCCTGCAACCACGGATACTCGAATATGAAGTGTGCCCCTCTGAGCTGCTGCCTATAATTCGCACCATGACACAGGGATACACCAAAGTGGTACTGGTGGCCCGGGGTCATACGACCCTGCAGCGTTTGCGTAATGGTGAGACCTTCGAAGGCATCGAACTATTGGCAGTCGCGTGCATCAGCGCCAGCACAGGTAACCTCAAGGACATCAAGCAAAGCTTGAGGACGTTTGCAAAGTGGCTGGCCGACAAACTCGAGCTGCAGGTCACCAAGGTCGGCCCCTATTGCCCCATTGTCATGGAGTCCAAGCTTGTTTGGCGGAAGTTCCTCCATGAAAGCCTGAAATTCATGGTCGCCAATGGTGCAGGCAACTCCGATCAGACCTGGTCTGCTTGGGTGCGCACTGCAAAGCTGGCGATCAGACGGCTCCCGAATCAACCTTTCGTACCTGTGGAGTTACTGGAGGAGCTGGATGTCCTGAAAGACTTGAACCTTGTGGCTCGCAAAGGGCAGGGTGATAAGCCAGTCTCCGTGCGAGTGTTGAGCCAAGAGGTATTGGAGGGGCCACCAGACACGTTGCGCTACGAAACTATTCACCAGGTGAAGGGCGAAACTCACGATGTCACTGTGGTGGTTTCGTCCCAACAGCCCGGGCCGCACCAGTCTCATTGGCAAGACTGGTTGCGAGATCGCGGATCGGAGGCCGCAAGGTTCGCTTATGTGGCGAGTTCCAGGCCCCAGCATATGCTGATTTGGGCGGTAAAAAAGCTCAAAGAAGAGGATCGACCTGTACTGGCGCAATTGGGGTTTGAAGTACCGCCCCCCCCGATAACCGTCCCTAAACGAGCACATTTGCGTTCCACTCGTTAAATCTAATCACCATTTAGGTCGTTCACTCATGCTGGGCGCGCTGTGCAAAACTTCTGGGGTATGCTTTCGCCAACTTGGCCTTTTGATCTAAATCAGTAGGGTGAGACGATGAGTTTTCAACTGTACATGGAGGTCTCCTGCCTATGAACCGTTCCTCGGCCCCCTCCGTGTATGCTGAAGACCTCACGGCTAACCGGAGACAGGGCGCATGCAGCCAGAGCAACCAACCCTGAACCAGTGGTCACGTGGCTCAAAGCATAGCCTTGATTTTTTGCGCTTAGCATCCCGCAGCCCACACTTACAATTTTTGACTAATCGATAAGGGAACATTCATGGGTAAGCCTTTTAAAGACCGAATTCATGCCATGAATCAGATGTACAAGCTGCCGATCAACGGCACGCCCACGCTACTGACCGATCCTGCTGACAAGCTCAAGAAGTTCAAAGCCACGCTGATGGCTGAAGTTCATGAGATCGATGAAATCGTCGAAAAGATCGAAAAAGGCGATGCTGAAATCGATATAAAGGTCGCCATTGCCGACGTGTTGGGCGACGTGATTGTTTACTGCAGGTCTGAGGCCCTGAAGTACGGCTTACCGCTCGAGGAAGTGCTGGACATCATCATGGACAGCAACGAGAGCAAGCTCGGGGCGGATGGAAAGCCGATCTACGATGAAAATGGCAAGTTTCTCAAAGGCCCGAATTACTGGAAACCAGAGCCCAAGATCAAAAACTTGCTTCTTGGCGCTAACGACAAAGCGGACGCTTGATCGGAGAAACAGGCTTGAAATCCATCAACATTGGCAAGACGCGTACGCTCAAAGACATCGAGGCGGCCATTCGCAAGATCTGCGATCGTCCGGGGGAGAAATTCCTCATTCAGGCAGACATGCTCAGCGCCCGGCGTGGCGCCATGCATGATGCCGCACGCCTCCAACTGATCGTCACCCTGGCCCGACAGCAGCTGCAGAGCGACTACCTGGATTTTAACCCGCAGGCCGATGTTAAAACGCTCCTACACAACCTCGCTAACTGTTCGCCAGGTATCGCAGCTTTACGTCTTTCCAAGGGTATCAGGCTAGGCGAACTGACATTCAATCGCCGAGAGGTCTTCCAAGAGTCGGTAGAACGAATGCAGGCCATGGATGCAGGTCGGTACGAGGATGTCGTCAACGGCCGGGCCGTCGATTTGATTTGTGTAGCGGGATCGAAGGTTCAGCACCTGCGACCGCTGTTCAGCGCTGCAGGTCAGGTAAAGCCGCCATCTGAAATGACCACCGAGATGCGCAGGCTCATTGACTTTGTCAACAAGCAGAGCGGGCGCACCAGTGTTCCGGAGTCATTGATCGAAAGCCTGGGTCTGTTCTGTTCTGAGCTTGTATCCAACACACAGGAACATGCGACCTCAGATCATCTTGGCCACGCGTATTTTGCCCATGTTGAAGGCGTCATGGTCGGCTGGAGGCGTCTTGAGGACGACATCTTTGCCGAAGACTTTGACGGCAGTGAGGACTTGCGCCGTTACTGGCAGAGAGAGTCTTCTACCACCGACAATAACAAGACCAGCTTGCGGGCGTTGCACATCAGCTTCTTCGACTCGGGCCCCGGATTTGCCTCCAGAATGAGCGGCAAGGCGGTGCAAGAGATGTCGCTTCAGGATGAGCGGAGGTACCTGCTCAAATGCTTGCAGCCGCGTCAGTCCAGCAAGACTCTGGACGCCGCGGGGATAGGTCTGCCTGCCATCCTGAATGAGCTTCGCAAGGTGGGCGGGTTAATCCGTATTCGTTCTGGCCGGCTGTGCATCTACAACCAGTTCGAAGAAAACGATCGGCAGCGTGACCCTGACGACTTCAGGGATTGGGACAACACCGACTTGGCACCCGTTGCCGGGGCCGTTGTCACCATGATGATTCCATTGAGGGGCATGTAATGGAGCGTTTCTATCAATGGATGTCCGCTGTCAGCGACCCCAGCGGCAGTCATGAAGCGTTGGTCATCTGCTACAACGATTCGGAGCTCTCAGTACAGCACGTCTTCACTGATATCGAAGACGCGCTGAAGGCCCAACGACATCTGCCTGACTGCGTCTACATCGTGGGAACGTCTGATCAGTTGTCGGTGTACAACAGCAGTTGGGCTGACGATAAAGACCGCCTGGCTAACCTCCTGAAGCGTGGCGTAAAAAACGCACGTGTGTGCGTCCATGAATACGTGTTCTTACAGTGGAATGGCGCGGGCTTCAACGTTCATGTGCTGGGCGGCCAGAAACTTGTCTACCGCTATCATCCGAGCTCTCTCTTGCGAGATGGTTTGAGAACGCTGATCGAGAAGAACAAAGTCATTCATTCTGCACCGTCCGCGCATTCTTTTAAGCACCCGTCCGGCACGCTCAACAACGTGTTTATCCAGGCCCGAGAACTGGCGAGTGATGAGGCCGAAGTTTGCGTGGTGGGGTATGCGATCGCACTTGAGTACGGCGCCAGGTTGCGCCAGGCGGACAAGGTGTACATCGACACCATGGGCATTTACGCCTTCGTGAAGAATGCGCTTGATCGCTTGGACAGTAAGGCCGAAGTCATGAGTTTCCACTCCTATGAGCGACTCAAGACAATGTACCCTCCAGCAAGTGACTATTTCTGCGTGGTATCGGCCTCCACGTCCGGCAGCATGGCCAAGCAGATGGGGGAGCAGGGTTTCGCAGAGGATTGCGTTGCCACGCTGATCGATCGCACGGCGGATGGCCGATACGGGGGCGTCCTGGTCGCCCTGGACGACATTGACTATCTACTGCCGGTCAAGGCGGAGGAAGGCTGCACGCTGATCGAGATCATAGGGGAGAACTTCTCGGCGAAATCAAAGCCTCCCAAATCGATCACAATATCCCTGAAGCATGACCCTAAGCGGCTGGCCAAATTCCACAAGTATTTCGGTATGGGGGGAATCATTGGATTCAACCGGTCGAGCAAGCCTCACAAGCTGTTGACGCTCAATCCTGATCTGCTGCTAGCGGACGCTGACTTCAGGAAATGGCTGACCACTGAAATCGACTGGTCGGTCTCTATGGCGACAAACCTAATTGTGTACGCCGACGATGACGGGTCGAAAAAACTCGGCGAGGTGGCCAATGAGATGCTCAGTCAGAAATGGGGCGTTACTAAGTCAATCCGATGCGTGCCTTACAGCGAACTTGATCAAGTCGATTTTGAGACCGTCTCCGGAGTGCTTGTCACGACAGTGGTAGCGCGCGACGGAGGGATTCTAAGGGAGATCAGTCGTGATCTGCGGGCCTACATGGATGCGACCGTGCCACGCAGGTTCCTTGCGCCGATCGGTATTCCACAGAGCGCCAGAGCCTGGGCGCTCCTCAAGACTTTCCTGATGAAGAATCCCACGCCCCGGGAATACGGCTTCTCCAACTGGCTGTGCTTACCCATTGGTGATGACGGGAAGCAGAACGCCTGGAGTCGCTTGCTCACGGTTGCGTCTGCCGGGCAGGTCGATGACGTCGGCTTCACGCCCAAAGTCTCGGAAAAGGTTCGCCATGAGGCTATTGATGAGGCCACTGAGCTTGTTGAGGAGCACAAGCACAACTTCCTGCCAAAACATGATGGCGGCGCGCTCGCCTTGTCCGATGGGTTTCTGTTCTTCGACCCCTCAAGCAATGTGGGTCGGGACTGTCCAAACGTACCGCAAAGCACAGTGTTCTTCACGATTGCTGCAGTCCTGCAATTCGCTCGCGAACACGACGATCATGAGCTACGCCTTCAGCCGACGGGGTATGAGTCAGTGGTGCTGTCGCCGGAGTGCTTCCTCCGGTTTAACGACAATGTCCTCCAGGCTTCATTCCTGCGGGCTTGTCTCCCCTCGGAGCTTGATTACTCAGCGAGTCCGGAGCTGAGCAAGCTGATGAAGGAGTTCATCGCCAAGGTATTTGCCCGGTGGGAGAGAACTTACGGCGATGCCGCACTGGAGTTCGCTGCGGCGCTGGCCACCGGCTCGCTGAAGCTCACGCAGGAGGATACGCGGGCACTACTCGATGAGGCTATCGAGCAGCGTAAAGGCGAAGCTTCCAGCCTTCTGGGCCTACTCCTACTTACTCAGCGTGCACAGTTCCCGGCTCAGGCAGTTAGAGGAGGCTAAGCGGGCAGCCAATACCAATGGAGGAGGGCGGATTTGCTGGCTGCCGTAATGTGCTTTTAGTCACCGATGCAAGTATAGATGCAGCCGCAAAGCACCAGCGATTACGTGCATCGCGCAACTTAGCCAGTCGTATCCTACAGACTGAGCGGGGCGGAACGGGAATAGTGGCGTGACCTGAATCTGTCTATGAGCTCATCACAAATGCCTATCTCTCTGTCGGATCGTTTTCGTGGCTGCCTACTTGGCCTGGCCTGTGGCGATGCCGTCGGAACAACTGTCGAGTTTATGCCGCGCGAATCCTTTACACCGGTCACGGACATGATTGGCGGAGGGCCTTTTAATCTTCAGCCTGGGCAGTGGACCGACGATACATCCATGGCGCTTTGCTTGGCGGAGAGCTTGTTGCAGAAAGGTGATTTTGACGCTGCCGATCAGATGGAGCGCTATCTGAAGTGGTGGACGTCGGGGTACTTGAGCTCTACCGGCGAATGCTTCGACATCGGCCTGACGGTGCGCCAGGCATTGGCCGACTTTCAAAAGAATGGTGATCCCTTTGCTGGCTCTACGGATCGCTACTCGGCCGGCAACGGTTCAATGATGCGTCTGGCTCCGGTCGTGCTGTTTTATTACCCCGATGATGAACGGATTCGCGCTTTTTCAGCCGACAGCTCCCGAACGACTCACGCTGCTCAGGAGGCCGTTGAGTGTTGTCTGATGTTGTCGGAGGTCATTGCCAATGCGCTGCGTGGTACGCCGAAAGCCCAGATGTTGCAGGTGCAGAGTTTAAGCCTCACGGAGCCCAAAGTGATTGCCATTGCGCAGGGGCTATACCGGGAAAAGG
Organism: Pseudomonas allii; assembly: GCF_055380095.1. Lineage (NCBI taxonomy): Bacteria > Pseudomonadati > Pseudomonadota > Gammaproteobacteria > Pseudomonadales > Pseudomonadaceae > Pseudomonas > Pseudomonas allii. The sequence goes on from NZ_AP039450.1 coordinate 3,200,105, forward strand.
AACGCGCTGACATTGTCGGTTCTGGCTACGCGGTGGCTTCACTGGAAGCTGCGCTGTGGTGCTTTCACCATACCGATAGCTTTGCCGAGGCCATATTGACGGCTACGAACCTGGGGGATGATGCGGATACCACGGCGGCGATTGTCGGCCAGGTGGCAGGGGCGTATTACGGTGTGCAGGGGATTCCAGAGGACTGGTTGACCAAGGTGAGGATGCGCGAACACATTCAGGTAGTTGCGGATGAATTGATGCGGGTGAGCCATCCGATGACGGAAGGCTCCCCGTAGAGAAAGAACGTGTAACTATTGCATCAGCTTCATCACGCCGATCAGCACGCCAACGGCGGCCGAGAGCATGAAACCTAAGCGCAGGGTGAGCTTCGCCTCAAGCTGAGCTATCTGAGTTTGCAAGTTGGCGATATCTACCTTGGTAGCGAGAAACGTATTCAAGTCGGCCTCCATCGCATCGATTACAGCACTGGCTTTTTGCTCGGAAACGTTGATTGACGTCAACGCTTGGTATAGAGCAATTTCGAGTTTCATATGACCTCCAAAATAGCAAAGGCCGACCCCGTACGGGAAGGCCCGTAGGGGTTGGGGAGATAAACGGCTTTCATCGACTTGATGTCGACTGATCGCGCTATCGGAAGCGGGCGATCATGGGCTGGATCTCTGCGTAAAACCGCAGCGCAGCCTGAAGATCCTGGCTGCTGGCATGTGGCTGAATAGATCAGCCGGACACGCCAGCCAATGTGTAAGTGAGGCGGCAATCGGTCAATTCAGAACGCGCCAACGCGTGTCTACGGATTCTTCTGGGAGTTGTGTGGGTAGGTTCCTACACGGACTCGTCCGTTATGAGTTGCAGATAGGGGTTATTCAATTTCAACTCTTCCGGTAGCTCCCAGGTGTTGGCCAGTAGGTAGCCATACAGCCGGCTGGATTTACGCGGCCCATGGACAATGCAAGTCCAGATGTTCAAGTCGTTGGGTTGCTTGCGGTGTTTCTTCAACCGCTCAAAGCTTTTTTGCACGAGCTCCCAATCCTCAAGCTGTTCTCGTTTCGCTGATTGAGCAAGATCTGGGTGTTCCTGGGCGTAGCGCTGAAACAGGCCTGGGGTGACCAGGAACAATGTGTTGTCGACTGTGTGCACCAATGCTTTGGCTTCATTGATGCGCAGTGTGCGGTTCTGGATATGTTGCTGAAGCCAATCCATAAACCGCTGCCCGAGCGAGGTGCTGTCATGTGCTTTTTCAGCTAGCGGTGCCTCGTCCGTGGCTTCTTCTGCTACCACTTCAATTTCAACAACCACGGTCCCGGCGAAAGGCGGTGGTCTGTTCTCGGATTGCCAGATCAGTGACGGTGCGAGTTTGAGCAGGGTGAAGCTCTGTGCCCAGCCGCTGTCACTCTGCACCGTGGCGCGCCAGATGGCTTTGCCTTCGGCGCTTTCGAGTACCAGGCCGTACTCCTGAAGAATATTGAACAGAGTGGTATTGCGCTCGGGGATGCCGCTGATGCCCTGGGACAGCAGATGGGCACGCAGTTTGTCCGAAGCGGTCTTGCTGACCAGCCACAAGGCATTGTCGGTGAGCCAGCCGTCCGAGGCTTCAGGCTGGTTGAGTTTGAGCACCTCGCGCGCCAGGTAGCGTAAGCCGTCGAGTAGCTTGCGCTGGAGTGCGTGGCTGGGCGCCGCAAGTGCTAGCGAGGGATCGCCACCGAGGGCGCGGGCAACAGAGGCCTGGTCGGCGCGGACCACAATGTCTCCTAGTATGCCGGCCTGCTCATGTTGACCTGCCAGTGCGTGAAGCAACGCCGCCCAAAGCTCTGGGTACTCGCAAAGCCAGTCCATTGGCTCGCGTCCGAGCACTTGGGCTGCCAGTACGCCGGCGCTGACGCCGTGCAAGCGATATTGCCGGTGGGGTTTGTGGCGAAAGCGATAGGGGTGTCGCAGTGTGCCGTGCCATGGGTGCCAGCGCTGTCCGAATTGATCTTCAATGTCGACGTCAGTCACAAGTTTGCCGATATCGTGCAGCAGAGCGGCGTAGGCGATGCCGGCGGTCCAAGCCTCGGCCTGTTGAGTCTGGATTTCCGGTGAACTACCTGGTGGTAGCAAGTGGGATTGGCGCAACTTCAATGCGCAGATCACAATTTCCAGACCATGGTCCAGTAGTCCGCCTGGGTAGGCATGGTGATGGCTCTCGGAGGCGGGGAGTAATTGCACCAGTGCGGCATATCGCTCCAGCGGCGCGCGGTACAGCATGGCGAACTGTGCGGGTGAGACGGCGGTGCGCTGCCAGATCTGCTCTATCAGCGCCTGGCGATGGGGGATAGCCAATAGCTCCGCTGCGGACTGCGGACAAAGCCAGCCGACAGGCGCTTGGTTGCTGTCAGGAGTGGGAGCTTCAGCTATCCCTTTGCGAGGGCGCAACCACTGGAACATGGTGTCCTCCGAAGTGTGCGCGGCGGGAGTGCCCTTTGCCTTTTCTGGGTAAGGCCTTTGCCATTGATGAACCCTTCCGTTGTGTCCTTTGCGTCAGCCATTTCTTGCCATTTTTGCTGACGGGCGGCACGCAAATCCGGGAAAAGTTGTGATAGCTATTGCCACGTATCCTTCCTCGAACTGGAGTGCTGAAAAGGCCATCGTCGTAGAGGTGAATGCCATGAGCGGTCATCCTAAAAATACTAAGGCCGAGCGTGTTGGGCGCTGGCTTGGGCGAACCTATCGAAGCCTGATGCAGCAGGAGCAGCGATTGCGTCTGTGGCTTGTTGGGCTCGGAATACCTGCAAAGGGCGCCCGGATCATTGCCTGGTGTCTGCGCCTGAGCGCGTTGGTTCTGCTGCTGAGTTTTTCCATCGTGCTCGCGATGATCTGCATTGGCTTGTGGCTGATCGGGCGGGGTGTTGCTCGAAGCGATTTTTCTTATCGAGCATCAGAAGCCGAATGGCGTTACGGCGATGAGGGGTTTGGCTTTTATGAGAAGGGCGTTCGTACAGACTTCGGTCGACTTTTTGAAGACGGCGAAGACGTATAGCTCAATCTCTAGGTCAGCCTTTTGCTAATCATCTCGCCGCCGCTTCGGCCAGCACTTTTTGCTTCGGTTGTTGCGTCGCTTACGCCTCGTAGCACGCTGCCGACGTGTAGGCCGGCCCAGGTTAAACTCGCTACCCAAAGACTTGGAAGCACAATGAACATCGTCGCCATGACGAAATTCAGCAACATATCCCCAAACGAATTGTTTAACCCAAACAGCACATTGAAGTTGCTGTGGGGCGCACCACTGCCGTAGAGCGCATCTAGGATCGTGCTGTCGATCCAACGCGCCAGCTGAAACCAGAAATCCACGAAGAACAGCGCAAACTGCACACAGCTGGCAGTGACCAGGGTCTTCAGATCATAGGTGCCGATCACCAGTACCAGCGGCAGGCAGATCACCAAGGCCATTTTCAGAAATGACAACACCATTGGCAGTGCCTGGCGCACCACATCCATCGCTGGGAAGAACCCCAGTGAGCCCACGGTCAGGCCAAGATCCGCGGTGACGCGGGCAACGATATTGGGGATGCTCTTTTCCACCTGGCCGCCGTAGTCGTTGTAGACCTGCCCCTGGTTCATCACCTGCTGCTTTGGCGCGGCCACAGCGCGAATCACGGCGTCGTCCACCTGCACGCGCGACATGAAACCCGCCCAGCGCGCCAGTCGGCTCAACACGTCTGGGTCCACCTGCTGCAGCAAGCGCACACGCAACCCCTGGTCACCATCCCCCCACCATTGCTGGCAACCGGGATATCCGCCGCCACCGGGCACCAGGGCCAATCCGGCGTCGCGCGTTGCATCGTAGGGCCAGGCACTGCGTGGGGTGCTTGAGCGATAGCGGTCATAGAAGCCGGGGCTGTTGAGGAAGAAGCGTGAGCCAATCCAGCCCACATCGTTCATCTGTTCTTCGTTCAACCCTGGGCGATCCATGAACAGCCGCGCACGGGCGCGGGCATAGCAATCACGAGTGAAGTCGGCAACTTCCTGGGCCAGTAGCGGGTCGTCGATGCGGGCACTGTCGATAGCCATACGCATCTGCCGCAGGTCCACGCCACAAGGGATCGATGCGACGGCGGCACCGGTCACGGCTTTGGACAGCGCGTGCATAAAGAACCACCACACCGGCACTTCGGCACTCTGGTTGTTGAGGGTGGTAAAGGCGCTGTTCCAGCCGGTTTCCGTCGGCGCGACGACACGCACCTGGCACTGTCGCGAGCGGCTTTCGTCGAACTGCAGCGTGCTCAGGTCCACCGGTACAAAGGGAATGCCCGCGAACATGACGACCACAATCGCGACCCAGACTCGGTTCTCAATGCGCATTGCCGACAGCACGCCCTTATTGCCTTCGTCGGCGCCCTCGGCGCGGGCGCGTAGCCACTCTTGGAGGATGATCGCCAGAAAGGGCAGGGCGAATACGCCGCTGGCAACCAGCACCTGCCACAGGCCGTTGTTGACGATCCAGCCCACCAGGGTCAGGTAGTACTCCAGATAGTCGGTGGTCGTTAGGGTCATGGTGCCCCCGGCCCGATGAGGGCATCGCTGACTTCCAGCAGCACCAGTGCCGAGATGCCTGCGCATTCGGCACGGCGCAGGCGCGCGGCCGCGTCGGGTTCGCGCTGCAGCAGGCGTGTACGCATCCAGCGCCAGCCGTAGAGGATTGCGGCATACAGACACAGGCGCCAGACCAACAGACCGGTGCTGTGATCCTGCAACCAGCTACTCCAGGCCGAGGCATCGCCGAGCAGGCCGATGGCGATCAGGTTGATCAGCAGCCCGGCAAGGATCAAGGCCAGCGTCCATATGGCATAGCGGGCGCTGGTGGATAGGTACTTGATCCAGACTCGGCGCATCTCAGCGACCTCCCTCGACCGGCCGTTCGATCTGCTCGATGCGGTTGCGCTCCGGATCGCCCTGATACACCCCGCGCGAACCCTCAACCCGCAGCTGATTACGCCGCAGGATCTCGCTCGCGGCATTGGCGGCCAGGGTGCGGCGCAGTTCCAGCTCGGTCTTCAGGTTCTGGATCTCCAGGGTCAACATGTCGCTCTCTTGTGCCACCGCTTGCTGTGCCAATTCATTGGCCGCCACATTCGGCTCCTGGCGCCCGGTCAGCAGCGTGCGCTGCAACAGCAGGGCCTTCTCCAGCACGCTCGACAGCGCCACCTCGGAAGCCAGGCGTCTGCCCAAAAGATCCTGATCGGGCTCCTCGCGCAGCGCCTCGACCAGACCACGGGTGACCGGCAGCGCATTGCTGCCGGCGGCTTCCAGATTGGTCGAGGTAGTCGGCAGGCGCTTGCTGACCAGGTCCAGCAGGGCCTTGAGTTTGGTGTCGTATTCCTCCTGGATCAGCGGTGTCAGCCCGATGCCCGGCGTGCTGTCGGTCTTGCTGCAGCCGTCGCAGGTGCGTTGAACTTGTTCGCCCAGCACGCGGTTGGCCCAGTCGGCGGCGGCCTGGGGCGACGGCCAGCTCTGGCAGCTCAGGCGGTCGCCACAGCTGGCGCGTGGAATCGGTGAGGTATCGGTGACGTTGCGTCCGTTAAGCAGGTTGTAACCTGCGCGGGTTACGTCGCCGACCACCTTGATTGGCGTCTGCCCGCTGCCGCCGGCCTGGCCACCGCCGACCCATGGCACCCCACGGTTACCGCGCTTGGCCTCAGTTTCCTCAATCGCGGCGACCGCATCGGTCTTGCTGGCGCTTTCTTTCAAGGCCATGCCTTCGGCCAGCTGCTCCCAGCCTGACTGGTTGCCGGCGATATCGGCCATGCGGTTGGCCATGGCGCGGCAGGTCGTCTTGGAACGGTCAAAGTCCAGCCGCGCTTGGAGGATGCCGTTGGTGAGGAGGTTGTACAGGCCGGGATTGGCGCGCTGGATGATCAAGGCCGGCAAGGAAGCGACGGCACTGGTAGCGTTCTGGATCACGCTGCTCATGATCGACTGGAAGCCGTTGGTGATGCCGTTCAACTGATTCTGCAAGGTGGTTTGCAGGTTCATGTCACCGCAGATCATGTTGCTGCTCCAGCCCACGCCGACGCCGAGGCTGCGCATATTTGCCCCCGGTCCCATCGGCACCGCACGGCCGCCGCCGATGCTGTAGAGCACGTCGTCGCCGATCACGCTGCCGCTGGCGCCGAAATTGGGATCGTCGGCGTAGGCAGGGAAGCACAGCAGCCCGAAAACCAGCAGGGCGGTGGGGTAGTGGGTCTTCATCGCTCAACTCCCGGTGTCGGTGCTGCCGAGAAAGGTCTGGCCCTGGCGCTTACAGCAGCTGTATGGGCGCCACAGCCCCCAGGCATAGGCACCGTCCTCGGCCTGCGGCAATGCGCCGGCGGTTGGAAACACCGCGCAACTCCTCGACAGGTCAGGCTGCAGCCGTTGCCATTTACCGCTGTCGGCATCGTTCTCGCGTAACGCGCCAGCTGGCCAATAGCCCGGTTGGGCATTGGCCAGCAGCGACTGATAGAGGTGCGGCTGACCGCTGCGGGTGACGACATCCCCGGCGCGCTGGGCGACCACGGCAGCGGCCTTGTAGTCATCCGCATGCTGCAGAAAGCCGCCGCGCGGATACACGCTGCCCCACAGATCCCCGCTGACACCGACCTCACGCTCACCGGGTGTCAGGGCTTCTGAATAGAACATCTCGGGCACGTTGTAGCGCCAGGCGAGGAAGTCGAAGCTGCTCAGCAGGTACGGCATGTGCGCGGTACCCGCGCCGTTGCAGCTGTAGCCGAACTGGCTGGCAAAACGATTGAACACCAGTGTGCCGGGATGGCCGATCACGTCTGCGTTCTTGAACTTGAGCAGCGCGTTTTCGTTGGCCTGGTTGGTCGTGCTATCGCCGCCACCTTGAGCTGAGGCATTGGTCGGGCTCATCAGCGCAACCTCGCGCCATGGGTTGGCGCCGGTATCGGCGTAGCTCGACACCACGGCATCCGGCACGTAGTGGCGCACCTTTACCGAAGTCTTGACCTTGCAGCCGTAGGGCGTGCAGCGCAGCCAGTAGCACACGCCGACCACGCGGTAGGCCAGGCAGTCGGGGGACAGGCTGGAACTGACCAGTGTTGCGCTGTCGATAGCGGTGGCGCTACTGGCCGTGAGGAGGAGCGCCAGGCTTGCAGCGGTGGGTAAGCGGTGTGGGCGGTACATGGGGCAGCTACCCGCAGGGGAATTCGATCGGTAGTTGAGCGCGGGATGCTGGCGATGGCGCGTGGGTAAGAGGCGCCGTGTATGCCCCCATTTCGATCTGCAATTGATTCAGTCGATTCCTACGTCACAAGTAGACCTGTCGCGAAGTTTGCGCACAGGTGCGGGTGTAGCGTACTGGGCGTTTCAGACCTTTTCAGGGACGCAGCATGGTCATTCGTTACGCAAAAATTGTCGTGGTTGGGATGTTGGCGGCGTTCGCGGCACTGGCGGCGTTCAACAACCTCACCGACTACAACTCCAACTTCTACTTCGTCCAGCATGTGCTGAGCATGGACACCACCTTTCTCGGCAACGCGGCCATGAATCGTGCGATCAATGCTCAGTGGCTATGGCATGGTGCCTATTGGGTGATCATTGCGGGTGAGGCGCTGACGGCCATCTTGCTGGCCGGTGGTGCGCTGCTGTTGTGGCGGGCTCGGCAGGGCACGGCTCAGCAGTTCAACCGTGCCAAGGCCTGTTCTGTCGCGGGCCTCACCATGGGGCTGGTGGTGTGGTTCTTTGGCTTTATGGTGATCGGCGGCGAATGGTTTCTGATGTGGCAATCGCAGGAGTGGAACGGCCAGAATGCTGCGTTCAAGTTCTATGCGGCCACTCTCGGTGTGTTGGTGTTTCTCAACCAGCGGGATGCCGACTTGGAGTGACCGCCTTCAGCTATCCCAAGGCGCTGGGCGACTCAACAGGTCGTTCAGTCCCGGATTGTCCTGCGGAACATGGTCGAACAGATGAGTCGGCCCCATCAACGTCTGCTCGGCTATCCGACAGGCACTGTCGAGGATGAAATTCGTGGGGGAGGTATGGGCTAATTTGGCAGCTCGGCATATGGTCGTGAATTGGTGGGGAGGTATGTGCAGAGCCACCTTAAAGCGGTTCGGTGTGGTGTTGGTCATCGGTAGGATCTCCTGTGCAGTGCCGAGCTAACTCATCGGATACAGGTGCCATCCCGGTCATGGGCTTGGCACATTTGTAGCTGAGGTCGTTGCGCTTTGAGGCACAGCCAGCAGGGCAATACGTACATGCCCACGCAAGCGGGCGTCCGTATCCACTGTATGGCTGTACGAGCGCGGCGCCCCCTCGTAGGCAAGGCGCACTAGGATCAGCTTCAGTGCGGAGTCGATGGTCAAGTTCAGTTCTTCCAAGGTCAACTGAGCTTGGTTGAGGACATCACAGCTAACGTAGAAACTGATGCAGCGACGGCCGGCGTGCATGGCATCTTGTCCATAGGGAGGGGCAAGGGACGATGGTACTTTTCCATCGTGCGACCAGGCTGTGCATCGGAGAAAACCCAAACCGAGAGTCAGTGAAATCTGAAGGCGGCTGATCGACGTAGCGGGTAGATGCTAGCTTGCTGCGCCGTTGGTCCAGAGGCGCCCATTCAATATTTCGATGGGTTCTGAAAATTGTGTAGGAAGTTGCCTTGGTCGCCTGGAAGTCAACAATGAAGGCCGCTGCGAGGGAGTCGCAGCGGCTATTGGCAGATGCGTCATGCCGTTGGATATTGCTGCTCAAGCATCTGGTCGACCAGCATCTGAGCCATCTCCACGAGCTGCAGTATGCCCAGTGCTTTGTCGCGCTGCGCACCGACTAGTTCGAAGGCGCCCTGATAGCCCATGCTGACCGCCGAGGCTAGAAGCTCGCTAGCATTGGTCAAAGTTTCCTCTAGGTTAAGCCCGGGCCGCACATTGAAAATTCTGGACGGCGGGCCGTTTGTAGGGAGGTCGTTGTTCATGGCAGAACCTCCATCGGTGCAGCTTCTCGAAGCGGTTGTACAAGCTGGCTACGGGATGCTTTCGGGCTTTTTACGATGCTTGCCGGGCGGTGCCCTGGCGTAAAAGGGGGATAGGCCATTCTCCTTATCTCCAACGTGTCGTTAAGGAACTGCCACCGACCGTTGCGACACGGGGAAAAGGTGGCAGACCGTGCGAGGGTCGCAAACCGGCACACGAAGGAAAACCGGCCAGGCCGAAGCCTGCCCCGCACGGCCTGCCATAGAAGGACAGCTGCCGATCTAGATGAAGCGTCGACCACTGTCATATGGCGCTGGACCGCGCCTTCGTGCGATTGCAGGTTGCGACACCCGGCCGCAACAAAGTTGCGACGTGTAAAAGCCTATGCTCGGATCATTGGAAGTCAATATTGGATGCCGTATGACAGCGTCATCTGCCATCAAGAATTCTGATAATTGGCCAATCAGTGTAATAGATCGTCCTCGTGAGAAAGGCGCCTGGCTAAGGTTCTTGAGGGTGATGGCACTCGCTAAATTGCTCATGGACCTGAAATGGCGCCCAGATGGGCTGTCTTTGAAAGGGACGCAGATAATGGTTCATGCTGCAGCTTATGATGGCAGGTGAGGCACTAGTTTTTCTCTTGGCCTGGAATAGCTCCCGGACCTTGGAGCTGCTTGTAAGATCTTGGTTGGCCGGTAAATCAAATCCTTAACTTACATGGAGCTGGGAGGTCAGACGCCCATTGAATTTCGCTTCCCCAGTTCGAGCTGAGCTATCGGAGGGCGGAAATGGCAGGGTCAATATCGCCAAATCGAATTTCGACCCAGTCGTCACTACTGTCTTCATCAGTTTTGATGATCTCAATTGACTCTGGCAAGCGGCCATTCATCAAATTGTGCAGGATAACGGATTGCAAAATGTTTGAATCTTGTGGGAGTTTGCGGGCCGCATCCACATTTTTGGCGCCACCATCCTGGAGTGATCTAAGGCCTGCGAAGATTTCCGTGAATTCACGTAAGCCGATGCGTATCACATTTGATCCAGACACAGAATATCCTCCATGATGGCCTAAGCCGTAGTCATCTTCGCTCGCCCGAAATGCGCCATTAACAGGCATCATCGCAGGCTTAGGGAAGTGCTCAATCATCATTTGGAACAACGTATTCAATTCTGAGCACGATTCGCTCCCATCTCGAACAAAGAGATGCATATGGTTCTGTCGTACCGATGGTGTGGTGCGCATCCAGTTGCTTCTGCTTTCACGGACGCTCAGTAGCAAAACGAAACTGACAGAGGAAAACTGCCGAAAGAACTCATCCACGATCTCTTTGGTGGAGACATGGCCCATGCTTAGCGATCGATCTGAGAGGGCAACACAATCACCGTCACCGACGATGACTCCGGAGATTCCGACGGCACCACGAAGCTGATCGGCCTTAGCCTTGAGCGCGTTATAGAGAGGATTTCGATCCTTGATTGTCGGTGCGTCATATGCAGCAAAGCTGGCTGAGCTGTAGGGTGACTTAGTTGCATCAATGGTAATGTCCAGGCCGACATCCTCATCATCTATCTTGATGCTCAGCGGAAGTTGTCCATCCGCTATCTGCGCGCGCAGATTAGGTAAGACCCGCTGGTTCACAAACTCCTGCAATTTCCCTCTGGCGGGGAGCAGCAGCACCGTGCGAGTTCCACGTTTTGTGCTATCGCGACGGGAGCGTATGCGAAGATCAAGGCCGCCGAGAGGCAGGCCTAGCTTTTTCTTGGCAGCCTCGATCAGTTGGCTGAGCTCGTAATATGGGTTGTCTCTATCAAGACCATCGTCCGAGACTGCTGTCACATCAGCGTTCAGTCGCAATGTACTCCATTCGAACAGCACGTCAGGACGTCGGTTGGTTGCCAGTGCCATCTCGCTTTGGAGAGAGCCGCATTTCGACAGGCCGTGAAGCACTACTACTTCCCACATCGCGGCGACGCGATCCTTTCCTGGCCGGTTTAGGCGATCTGCCAGTTTGCTTGCCGCATCATTACCTAGAATGTCGCGAAGCTCGTTGAGGCGGCGCTGAAGTGCTCTTCTTTGGTAGATCATGCAAGCGTCCAATGCATTGGGAACAACAATAAATCCACTTTATTCATCATGACCGCATCTAGTAAAGAGGAGGAATTAGGACGGTTACACGGCCAGTGTTGGTAGATCCTCCGGCCAGCTCTGCGCCTCATGCAGCACGCGCAAGATCCGAACACGATCATCCCGTATGAGGTAAGCCGCGATATAGGGCGTGCGATCAATCACCAACTCTCGCGTGCCCTTGCAACGCCCAATGCGCCCACTCTCAGGGAACAGTGCCAAGCGTTGGGTCTGTTCTGCAATCCGGTTGTCTATCTGAATGGCCGCGCGCGGGTTGTCCTGTTCGATGAAGTCGAAGATCGCATCGCGATCCTTCAGGGCCCATGGCGACCACTCGAGCCTCACCCCTCACCACCTTCCGACAGCTTGCGCTGGGCCTTGGCGCGGCGTTTGGCAAAGTGGGCTTCGACATCTTCGACGGGAATCGCCGGGCGCGGGTCGTCCAGGGCTTCCTGCACCTTGGCGCGGAACCAAGCGTCATAGGTGGCGGGGTCGCTGGCAAATCCAAAGGGCAGGGCGCCTTCATTGGCGACGCGGGTGAGGAGGATGCGCACGGCATCGGACACCGTTAGCCCCAGGTTGTGCAGGACGGCCGTGGCGCGGTCTTTCACATCCGGGTCGATGCGGGTCTGGATCAGGGCATTACTGGCCATGGTGGGGGCACCTGAGAGGGTCTTAGGGTGAATGTAGTGCAAGTGAATTACAAATTCCATGCCCGTCACCCCATTTCTGGCAAGTCGATGACCAGCGGTTCAATGCCCCGGCGCCTATCCAGTTCCGCGGCCATCTCGAACGCCGCCTCCAATTCCGTGATGCCCTTGGCCTGCATCAGTTGGTGGCGCTGGTGTTTTTCCTCCGGCTCAGTCATCGCCATGGCCAGGTACAGGCTTGGCGGCACCGCGCGGAACAGCACCTCCATCGACTTGGATAGAATCACGCCTTCGCTGAACTTGCCGGCCTCTTTGCGCGCCGAGCGCATCAGGGCTTTCTGCGCCGGGGTGAGGGCGCGGAAGCGGGCGATCTTCTCTACCTCGTCAGGCGGCATCGACAGGCAGATCCACCATTCGATCATGTTCAGCATCGGCTCGGCAGCCTTGGGTAGGTCGTCCAGGTTTTGCGTGGCCAGCCAGAACCAGGCGCCGAGCTTGCGCCACATCTTGGTGATCTTGACCACGTAGGGCGCCAGCAGCGGGTTCTTGGTGATGATGTGCCCCTCATCGGTGACATTGATGATCGGGCGGCCAAGCATCTGGTCGCGTTCGGCGAGGTTGTTCACCGCGTTGATCAGCGAGATATAGGCGATCGACAGTTGCGCGTTGTAGCCCTCGCGGGCGTAGGTGGCCAGGTCGACCAGGGTGATGTCGGCCTCGGGCCAGGGCGTGCCGTCGCGGTTGAACAGCTCGCCGTCGCTGCCTTGGCAGAACAGGTCCATGGCGTCGGCCATTTCCAGCAGGCGGATGCGCCGTGATTCGGGCAGGGCCAGGTCCTGCCCGGCAGTGCGCAGGGCGTTGCGCACGTCTTCAGTCAGTACCGTGCGCTGTTGCTGGGCGCAGAGGCGGGCGGCGTCGAGGATGCTCTGGCGGATCAGGCTGCGGTCGGCGCGGGTCAGGCGCTGTTCTTCCTTGTCCTCGCCGCCGGTGATCATCAGCCGGGCGGTGATCTCCAGTTCGCCCAGCACATCGCGTTGGTCTTCCTGCAGGTCTTCGTCGTCGAGGGCTTCGGCGTCCAGGGTTGTGACCCGGCCAGGGCTGTCCACCAATCGGCGGGCGTCGGCGAATGGTGCCAGGCTGACGCCCGCGCCAGGGGCGAGCTTGAGCCGGTGCACACTCAGCCCCATGCACTGGGCGAACTCGGCGAACAGGCCAAAGCTGTTGCCGGCTTCGACGATAAACAGTCGTGGGCGGTAGACCGCGACGACCTGGTTAAGCAGGTTGTTCAGGGTGGCGGACTTGCCCGAACCGGTGGGGCCGAACAGGAACAGGTGGGCGTTCATCTGCCGGTCGAGGCGGTTCAACGGGTCGAAGGTGATCAGCCCGCCACCGCGGTTGAACAGGGTGATGCCGGGATGCCCGGTGCCCTCGCTGCGACCCCAAACTGGGGCGAGATTAGCCGCGTGCTGGGCGAACATCAGTTGGCTATACCAGTGGCGCTTGTCCAGCTCCGGGTCGAAAACGCAGGGTAGCCAGCGTAGGTAGCTGTTGAGTGGTGCCACTTCGTCCTCTTCACGCACCGGCTGCAGGCCGGCGTTGAGCAGAGCATTGGCCAATTGCAGGCCGCGCGCGTCTAGCTCTTGTAGGTCACGCCCGCGCAGGTAGAACGCCAATGCACCGCGATAGAGCTTGTGCGAGCGGCCAATCAACTGGCGCGCCTGCTCGACATCCTCACGGGTTTGCTGCGAGTCCAAGGTATCGCCGACGGATTTGTGACTGAGGTGATTGAGCTGCGCTTCCAGCCGATCCTGAGGGGTGATGATCAGGGTCAGGCAGAGCGTTGTGCTTTCCGGCAACTGGTCAAACACGGCATTGAGTGCATCGCCGCCCTTGCTGCTTTCGCCGGTCAGATGACCAATGCCCGGTGGGCTGCGCAGACGGTCGAGGACGATTACTCGGTGCGGTTGGCCGTCCAGCCACCACACGCCGTGCTCAGTGTCGGAGCGTGGCTGACGGAAGAACAGGCGTTGGGCGAAGTCGGTGCCACTGGCCAGTTCCAATTCCTCGGCATCCGGGGCAGGGGGCAGGTCGGTGAGTTGATAGAAATGCTGCTGTGCGGCCGGATCATGGCCTAGCCAGTCGGGCGCCGGGTTGAACCATCGCAACAGCCAGCGGTGAATAGCGGCGGCGTCCATTCGCTGTGCGTGGATCCCGGCGTTGGCCAGGCCACCGACCAAACGTTCGCACACGGCCGTGAGCGCCGCTTCCGGGGAGCGTTCGTAGCGCAACCGTGCATGCTGGGAACGCCGATACACCACCAGCCGGGTACGGCGGCGCTGGCCGCGCCAGGGCAGATGGCTGACCGTACTGTCCTCGAAAAGGCCGCCGGGCTTGCTCACCGCTTGCAGGTGGTGCGCCATCGAACGCAGGTAGAACGCGGTAAAGGCACTGCCTTGGGCGCGGGGCTGAATGTAGCCGTGCAGCCCGCGCAGATAGCCTCCCCAATCACAATCATCTTGGGCGTAGAGCTGCACCACCCAGGGCTGCTGGTCCAATTCATCGAAGCTGTCCTGCAGCGCATTCTCCAGGGCGTCGCGCACCTCGCGCAGCCACTCGGCTTCACGGCCCTCGGTGCCGACTGCGCTTAACTCGAAAAAAGCCGCGACCGATTGGCCATCCTCCAGCAACAGGCTCTGCGAGCCGGGCAGGTATTCCACCCAGGGCAGCAGATCGATAAAGGAGGGCGGGGCGGCATACAGGCGCTGCTCATCGGAGCGGGTGGCCGGCGATTGTTGCGAGCGGTGCCCCGGTGCGGGGATGCCCTGGCCCCGCAGTCGTGCGATGTACCGTTGCCAGGCGTCACCCGGCTTGCGGCGTATGCGCTTCATCAGTAGTCCTCGATCCGCTCGCCCGGCAGGGCATATTGGACACGCTGGTACAGCGGAAATACGGTGCTGTAGCCGGGGACCGGAACCGGGTCGCTGCCGGCCAGGTGCGGGAAGATGTACATCACCAGATCGGGGTTGGGTAGCCGCTGGAATTGCCGATAGATTTCGCTCTGCGCGGTGCGGGTGTAAGGCGTCTGATCCAGCACAGGAAGCGGTGCTTGCAGCGGCCGTCGCAACGTCTGCCGGGCATCCAGCAGCACACGGGTTGACGGGCCGCCGCCGCTGCCCGCCGTCTGCTGGTTCCAGATATCCAGCATGGTCGCATCGCCATGGGGTAGCAGCTTCTCCGGATTGGTCGCGCAGCCCGCCAACAGCAGTAGCGCAGCCAGGCCGCTCAGGCTAGTCCAGTTCAACGACATGGCCGTTGTCTCCTCGATTGTGGTCGACCCGGCGCCCGCTCGGGTTGTAGTCGACATTGATCGCCCGTTCGATATGCACCGCGACCTTGGCACCCGGCTGCACATATACGGCCGCAAAGGCCTGGCCATAGAGCTTGTTGACCCACTGCGCCATTTCCTGCACGCCGCCGGCCAAAATCCGCCCCAGCGCCTCGTTGGTGGTGATGCCCACAGTGCCCAGCGGATTGCCGGGACTCATGTAGGTCGTGCTGTTGTTGCCCTGGATCAACGATGCGGCCCCAGCGCCGGCGGCGGTGATCAGCGCCTGTGAGCCGAGGTACTGCTGGGCATTGCTGCGTCGCTCGCCGGTGACGCAGGGCACGCCGTAGGGATCGCTGATCCAGCCCAGGCCCTGGCGGTTGTCGCCGCTGTTCTGCTCGTCATCGGTGTCTTTGCTGCCTTTTGAGGGAATCGAACGCACCGTGCCGTCGCGGAACACGAAGGTCAGCGAGCGGATCTGCCCGCGCACGCATGACAGCGTCCAATCCCCCGAGGCGGTGCCGCTGACCACTGCCCCGGCCACGTCCGGAAGATCGATGCCATTGGCGGTCAAGTTGTCCGGGCCGATCAGCACCTTGAACGGATAGGGGTCGTTGACCGTGCCGTCCACGGGAACCCGGCCGATCAAGGCGGTCATCGCCACCGAGCCCATCAGGGTGGCGTTGGCCGGCACCGTATAGACCGGCTGCAACACCGGCTTGCCCTGCAAGGCCTTGCCGGCGGCATTGAGCTGGGCGGCGGTGTCTTCCAGCGGCTTTTGCGCCGCGCCGAACGACGATGGAAAACTCAGCGGTTTGCGCGGTTTGGCACTGGAATCGCGGCCGTCCTGCGGCTCGATCCAGATCAACCGGTCGCGCAGCAGGTCCTGGCCGTCGCCATCCTCCAATCCCAGGCCCAGTGGCAGGTCCGGGCTGCCCAACGAATCCAGGCGCTGCTGCAGGTCTTGCAGCAGCTGGCTGGTCTGGCGCTGGGATTCGCTGACTTGTTCACGCCCGTCCTCCAGCGCGCTTTGCACACGCTGCTCTATCGCGCCTTCGCGCTGGCGCAGCCGGTCATTCTCGGCCTTTTCCTGTTGATTGGCTTTCAGCGCACCCTGCAGTTCGCCGCGCAGTTGCTTGACCTGAGCGACCAGGGTGGCGACGGTGTCGCGCGGGGTGTCGCCTTCGATACCCAGTGCCTGCATTTCATCCGGGCTGAGCGGATCAACCGTATTGCCCTCGCTGCCAGCGTCGCGAGAGGGCGCGGCCAGCTTGATCCCCACATACAGCAGCAACACCAGCAGCGGCAGCATCAGCCACTTGAGCAGGCCATTACTCTTCATCACTGCTGCTCCGCGGCATGTTCAGGGCCGCATCGACTGGGCTGATGGCCGGTAGCAGCGCACCGACCAGGCCACGGCCGCGGGTGACCAGGTACAGCACCGTGGTGTCGGTGGCGTCACCTTTGGGGCCGAGGTCGGGATGCTGGAACGTCGCGCTGACGAAATCCCCTTGCAACCGACGGGGGTCCAGCTCGATCCAGCGCAACGAGCGGTTGCGCAGGCGTATCGCGGTAACCCACAGATCCTCCAGGCGCCAGGCCGCCAGTGCCCGGTATGACAGCGTGAGTTCCGGCAGCAGGCTGTCCAGATTCAGATCACCAGGCAGCGGCACGGCTCCCAAACCGGGCACGGCTTCGACGGTGCGCAGCGGGGCATACAGGCTTTGCGCGGCGTAACGGGTCAGGGCCACCGGCAGGGGCGTAGGCGGAGCGGGGCGGGGTGCTGGTGCTTCCGTCGGATCGTGCGGCGCCGGGCGCTCGATCTCGACGATCTTCACCGCCTCCAGCGCGGGCTGCCCGGCCTTGGCCGGCTCGGCGGTGATATCCAGCAGGATCAGCGTGGCATCGTCGGCATCCTGCAATTGCAGGCGACTGGGCGCGATGGATTCGCTGGCCAACAGGTACAGCGCGCCGCCGGCACTCTGTACCCGCAGCTTGCCTTGCAGCGAGGCGGGCAGGCCGACCCTGACATTGCGGTCGATAAACACCACGCGCTCCTGACCGACCTGTAGCGGCACGGCCAAGGGCAGGCGCTCCCAGCGCAGGATCTCCACCGCGCTCGCCAATGGGATGGGCAACAGCAGCACGGCGCTCAACAGGTATCGCTTCATGAGGACGGTTCCTCGTTGGTGTCATCCGGGCTACGGCCAATTCGTTGTGGCGCCTGGCTGTAACAGTCCAGCGCCAGGCCGAAGGGGTTGCGCTCCGGGTCAATGTCGCGCCGCGCCACCTTCAGCGAATAGCGCACCAGGGCGCGCTTGACCTGCTCGGCGCCGTAGTACTCGTCAGCAGTCAGGTCCAGGGTGACGATCCAGTCGTCATCGGACACCACCTTGACCCGCGCCATCGGGTTGTCGCCGTAACCGCGGCCGGGAATTTCGTAGACCGCGCGCACCCGATGGCGCAACTCGCCGCTGTCCCGCCGCCGCGTGGATTCATCGAGCAAAAACGCCCGGCAGGCTGGGGTCAGGTAGCTCGACAAGGCGCGGATGTTGCGCGGGTAGTCGTCCTCACCATTGTTCGGCCAACGGTTGAGTTGCTGGAAGATGTAGAACGCAAAGGCATACACCGTCGACGGCGGCACCTCCCACCACTTGCGCACGCTGCCCGAGCGCAGATCCGGCGGGATATGCACTGTCATGTCCCGTGGCGCGCTCCACCAACCGATGGCCAGTAGCATCGATATCAGCAACAGCGCCGCGCCACCCAGGCGCAGGGTCCGGACATGCGCCTGCAGGTGGCTGACTTCATTCTTGAATCGGCTCACGTCCGGCTCTGGCGGATGCCCCAGGCACCCGAACGCAGGATCAAGCCCGCGCCGCCCAGGTAGCGAGCAAGGCTGGGAAAGCGTTGGCACAGCGTCCACTGCAACTGCCGGTACAGCCACGCATCCGGCCGCCCGCGCTTCCGACGACGCAGCAACCCGCCGCCGAAAAACACCCCGCCCGCCACGGCAATCAGCACCAGCGTAGGTACGACCGCCAGGCTGCGGCTCAACCAGGCCAACGGCAGGCCCATCAACAAACCCAGCACCGCACTGAGCCCAGTACAGGCCCATAGCTCATCGGCAGTCAGCCCGCTCACCACCACCGGCTGCCGGTTTAGCCGATGGGGCAGAAAGGTCAAGGTCTGATCCTGGCGCGCCGCACTGTCCATGCCGTCCTCCTACAAGATCCCAGTGGCCTTGGTCAGCAACCAGATCCCGACCACCAACAGCAACGCACCCACCGCCACGGTCAGCCCGAACTGGCCCCAGGTCTTGCGCCCGGCGTGGATATCCGAATAGGTCGTGTAGGCGTGGTAGCAGACCCCGACGAACATCGAGGCGATCACCAGCAGCGCGACTAGCATCACGATGTCGTAGCCGTAGTTCTGCAGCGTCTTCAGGATCCCATCACCGGTACCGCGCGACGGATCTTCCAAGGACGGCAACGCGCCCTGCGCCCGTGCCGGCGACAACACCGCCGCCAGCGCAGACAACCAGGCGCCGCACATCACGGCGAGTGCAGCAGGAAAGGCTTGATCGGAACGTTTCATAACGGACTCGCTCAAGACAGCAGGAAGTAGGTCAGCACCACGTACACCGCCGCAAACCGCACGGCTACCCCCAGCAACTGCCGCAGGGTCAGCTTGTGCTCGGCCCAGCCGACATAGGCCGTGCGCAATGCCCACACGCCCCAGACCAACAGCACGGCGAACACCACCCCCACCAACAGCGTGGCACTGGCTCCCGGCGTGAAGCCGCCATGGGCCAGGAAGGCGGCGCTTTGATCAGAACTCAGGCTCACCGGCCACCTCCGTCTCCCGGCGGTAGTCGCCCTGCAAGGGCAAGGGATCGCGGGGTTGTGCGCGTTGTGGGCTCAGGTGGTCGCGGATGCCTTGGCGCATGCGCTGTAAATCGTCGCGGAAACGGGCGTAGTCGAAGTGGTAGCGCGAGGTGTCATCGCGGGGGAGGCGGGCGCTGTCTTCGGTCAGGCGTTCGATTACGTCGAGTTGACGTAGGAGGATGGCTAGAGAGGTGGGTTCGTTGGCATAAGCGGTCGATACGCTGAAGACGGCGGGCAATAGCGCCAGGCAATACAAGTGCTGCTGACCTCGGATTGAAGTGACCATGCTCATCTAAATGCCATCTAGGTTTATAGCGATGGCACGACGGTGCGGTTTGCGAGCGTGGGCAGCAGCAATCAATCGGACTGGAACACGTACCGGATTGATTTTTGGTGCACAGTCTACGGGATTCTGTTGGTGCTATGAATTGGCCTGCTGCAGCGAATGGCGGGGGGATAAGCATTTTTTCTCGTGATGAGCTTGCCGGTTTATTGGCCGAGGGTAGACAACACTATTTGGCGAAAGAAGTGGTGGGCGTTCTACCGCAATACACAAGGAGTGGGATATGCTCTTTTGCTGAGATTACGCTGATTTCTGCTAGACAAGATTAGCTCTTTGATCATGGCTACAATGTGTTTCATCGCGCCGCAAGACTCCAAATATTGTCACGAATCCTCCATCCTTTCCTGTAGGCCAATGGGTGCTATGAGCCAGAAGCGTGAAGTTTATCTCTCGGTCGACGTCGAGACCTCTGGCCCGATTCCTGGTGAGTACAGTCTGCTCACGATTGGCGCGTGCAACATCTACGAGCCTGATCAGGTTTTCTCTTGCGAGCTCAAGCCACTATCAAGCAACGCGGACCCCGACGCTATGGCGGTTACAGGGCTTTCCCTAGAGAGGCTCGCATTGGAAGGGCTCGCACCAGAAATCGCCATGCAAAAGTTTCAGGAGTGGGTGCTGAATGTCTCTGGCGCTGATAGCCTGCCTGTCTTTGTTGGACTTAATGCCTCATTCGACTGGTCGTTCATAAATTACTACTTTCATCATTACCTTAAGTCGAACCCGTTTGGATTTTCTGCGTTGGATATCAAGGCGCTCTACATGGGCGCGACGGGATCACGCTGGGCTGATACTCGGTCCAGTCGGATGGCGGCAAGGCTTCACCCTAAATTGCAGGCTGATCATCAGGCACTGCAGGACGCTCAATACCAGGCAGAGCTGTTTCGCTTGATTAGGGCGATCCCGCCGCGTCAATGCGATTCACAATTTTCCTAGCAGGTACGCCTATGCGGCACGGTTGGGCGACTAGTCGCTGATTCATCGTGTTCGTACTGCACGAGGGACATTTTTCTCAAATTCTGAGGCGCCACTTCATTTAGCTGAACCCAATCGCGAGATGGCGCGCAACTAGCAACCCAGACTGCCATGCCGGGTATTTTGCCGCGGTTGCCTATAATCACCATGAGATAACGAGACCTGTCACCACAGAATGCATTTAGGTATTCCCAAGTGGTTGTCTGGTCTCGTCCCGAAGGTGAGGGCGAGTTCTCAGGGTGCGTGTGCCACAAACCAACTGCATGTCGGTTAAAGGTGAACTCGATTTGCCTATTCCTATCGGAGGCTTTGATATTAGGGTTCCAAGAGCAGCGCCGCCGGTAATCAGACGGGTTAGGCCCGGTGGCGGCGGTGATGATGAGACCACCGGCGTCTGGCTCTGAACTGAATATTTCGCCACCTGCTTCCTTCTGCCAAACTCGCCGTTGAGCATGCGAATACATATGTGTCAAGACCTGCTCCGTGAACAGTACATAACGGGTGTTGTCTGGATAGAAGAAAAATCTGCTCATGGAAATGACCGTGTGAGGATCATGCCGTCATGCGAGGACGCGTCTAGAGCCCAATCCCTATGCGATAGGCCAGGCCAGTGCTTATCCAGATAGCGTTGTCCGCGAACCCAGCTGTGCACTTTAGGACGGGATGGGTCTGCGGCGCAGTCGATCATTTCTATCGCGCACTCTGCCACTAGTGCAACGGCGTGTTCTGCTGCTGCAGCGGTGTAGCTTTGGAAGCGGCTGCTACATCCAGGTTCTTGTTGAATGACTTCCTTTGGCCACTCCACAGCCTCTAGATCGTACAACGGGTCTACTGCTCCTTGTAGCCAGGATTGTCCCGCAGGTAGCAGGCAAACATGTGCGGCGGCGACATAGGGTTCCATCCAGCCAATAAGCAAGGGGCAGGGGTGCTCGCGGCGTGCTTGGTCGATTTGCGCCCGCACATCTGGCTCGCCAGTAAGGTCAAGAACGGCGTCAATGCTTTTCAAAGAGTTCTTCTTCAACCATGCTGCGGTGTTGATCGCATACGGAATTACTTCTGTAGCTGGATATCCGGAGTTGATCCGCCGAGCTACTGCCTTCACTTTATACTGTCCGATTGCTTCAGTGCCCAGTAGGTGCCGTCCAACATTGGCTGAAGACATGAAGTCAGCGTCTACCACTGATATCCGTCCGAGTCCCGCCTTAGCAAGATGGTCAACCGTCGGGCTCCCGAGTGCTCCTGCGCCTATAACTAGGACATGTTTCTTTTGGCGCCCTGTGACTTCCGGGTGCTGATCTCGCCCAGAGGTCCAATGAGGATCCAGGCGAGAGACAGAGAGTGGTAGCGGTTTACACGGTGCAGGAAAGGTCTTTTTCTGCCGGCCCACTTCTAATACCGTTGGCGGGCCATGAGGCAGCAAGTAGGCGAAGGCAGCGTGAGCACTTCGCATGAGCACCACACGATGTATGCCTCGGCCACGGCGGTTTCGACATGACTGAAAATTCAAATACTCAACGGGAGCCAACCGGCCTTTGAGTATTCGATCCAGGTCGGCCGTGGATTGAGGCCACGTAGTGGGAGTCAAAATCTGGGGGATGGGAATGTCTGCTACCAGCACACCGACATATTGCTGCACTACCGGTCCCATGGTCTGAACCAGGCGATTGGTGATACGTAACTGCTCATCTGCCGCAATAATGATCCGATTTGGTAACAGAAGTAGTCCGTTCCTGACATTGGCCTTTGTGGGAGGCTGGTCAACTGTCCACACCCCTCGTACAGGATCAGTGTTCGAGCGGGCCCTGGCTACGTTGATCGCCCAGTAGTTGAGTGCTTCATCTTCAAAGTCTTTATCAAGATCGCCTTGCAGCCAGGGCTTGAGGAACTGCTCCAGGTAGGAATGCAGAAGGAAAAGAATTCGCTCTTCATTGGTATAGCCGAGGTCTGGACCCGGATCGCCTTCGAGACAAAGGACACCCGCGCCATCAAGGTGCGGAACTCGCAAGACTGCATCGGGAGACAGTTGAATAAATGCCTTGGCGCGCTCAGGGAAGTCTTTGGGTAATCGCAGCTCTGCCCAATTGAATTGTCGTCCTGGTTGAAAAAATGGCAGTTGTAGCGAGTAGGCGGTCGTGCCTCCTGATCGAGGCTGAGCCGAAGGCTGCAGGTCCGGAAATTTCTCGCGCAAGAGGGGTAGATTCAGACTCAATTGATTCACCGTGTGCGTCAGGCTAGGCCACTGCTTGCGGGTGTGGCTCTAGGCGCAGGCGGCTGGAGGGTAGGAAGGCTGCTACCACCATGTGTTGGGGCAGGAATACCAAACACCTCGCGAACACGCTTGGAAATGGCAGCGGGATCCGTTAGGGATAGAATAGTTTTGAGGTCGGCAGAAAGCGTTTCGCACCAGATCGTGAATGATCTGTAGCGTTCACCATCATCGTCGTTCCATTTCTCAGCGAAGTTCTCCCCTTCAACCGTAGGGTTGTCAACACGGTATTTCCCGTCAAGTTTCAGAATTAGGTGCGGCAGTAAAGCTGCGAGTTCCGCCAGTAGTTCGATGGGATGTTCGAATGAGCGATTGAGGTCAGCAAGACCTTCATAGCAACTGGTCAGCAGCGTGACAATAATGATTGATATGGGTTTGGTCGATGCCTCAATAATTCCCCGCCTCACGCACATGTCTCGATGGCGCTTGAACAGTCGGATAGCGACCCGCAGGGTGTCGGAAATTTCCACTGCCTGATCCGGAACCGGTGCCACACTCGCGAGTGCCCGATCATTTGCAATTATTTCCATTGCCACACTACGAATGAGGGGGCGTTTGGCGGTGTCGTTCACCCATGTGCTAATGCCTGCCGGGTTGGAGGTTTTCCAGCTCTTGGTAGGCGTGTCTACTACCGCTAGTGCCGTGTACGCGTATCGCGATGCACTGTAGCGTGGCGACATTGCATATAGAGTTTGCGCGGGTACGCTCTGCAGAGGGACGGACGGTGTGAACTCAAGGTAGAACGGCTGGCGGGGAAAAGGAATATACCAGCAACGGCGTTTAGCTTGAGCTTCCAATTCAACCAGTGCTTGTCCAATGGACTCAAAGAACGCCATGGGATCTGTGGCTTCCACGCGAGTGATGTCTACCTGGCAAACTGCATCAATGTCGAACTTCTCGCCACCGTTGGGCGAACGAATCAAAGTCCTGGTACTGGCTGATCCTTGAGGCAGAATGGATATTGCTTCGGGGGGCCAGGAGAGACGTGCTGCCAAATGTTCAGCCACCTCCTGATATGCTCCCTTTGCAGCCTCAATCTCATCTTGCCGCACAGTAATATGAACGTTCGCCTCATTCAGTGCTTTTGCCCAATGCTGGTATTCGAGCAGCTTGGTTTTGGAGTCTGTGGTGAAACCTTCTCGCAGGTTTCTAAAGGATTCCAGAGACTTTGTTAGTCGAACAGGGCGTGCCTGTTCGGCATAGATAACCAGGTTTGCGCTTTTGGATTGGTTCATGGCATTAGGCTCGTTCACACAGATTATCGAAGGGAAATGCTGAAGGACTGTTGTCCATCAGTGGCGGATACATCGTGGCCAGTAATAGACAGGGCAGGTACAAATTTGTAATCCCGGGCTGCTCGGTCGTAGACGATGTACTCTGGGTGGTGGCCCGCCTGTAGCATTTGGCCGAAGCGAAAAACTGTGCTGGCAGGGCTGACGGCGAAAAGGTGCACTCTTTGAACCCTCATTACATCCTGAGCGTGAACAATTGCCTTTCTGGCGGCAAGGGCGAACTGGTCAAGATCCCCTGGATGCCCAATGCAATTGAATCCTGTCTTGGAGGTCGTTACGCGAATCCGAGAAAGATGGCCCGCTTCCATTGCTGCTTTTAGGTCGGCAGGCAATGCGTCTTCGTCTAGGTGTGCTGAGAGTTCAAGTGTAATCACGACTTCATGAGCACGTTTTTGTGGCAACACATCAACACTGAATGTGCCCTCTGCATGGGCGTCGGTCTGAGAGTTCCAACTCCAAGTCCTGCGATCTTTGTCGTACTGAAAAACCTGAATGGCCTGTGCTTCGCCCATTACACGCCCTGCCAGAACTAATGTCGGAATATGGTGCAGGGGGAAAATGGCCAGACTTTCAGTAATCAAGCCGCTGTTTGAGTTGAAGCCATCGACCAATTGGCGAATGTGATTTTCATGCTCTCTTAGATACTGGTGCCAAAAATTTGGAAGATGACGGTCATCACGCTGAGATTTTCTGCGCACGTAATGGATCACCCCAGGCGCCATCGCTCGCCTTGTCGCGACAATGGCTTCAATTAACTCAGAGTCGTGGAAATAGGTAGGCACATTTGCCAAGTTCGCGTGAAGCGTCACTGCCTTCGTACGTGGGAATGCGAGTGAATCAAGGTAGTTCCGCACGATGTCCCGATGAGACTGGCGCATAGCGTTCAGGATATCTGCGGTGTAGTGGTGAGGTGCAAAAGAGTCGATTAGGCGATGGTGCTCATCGCACATCAACATGATGTTGTCTGGGTTGTTGGCCAACCGGTGAGAGTCATTCTGATTCCCGCGAGGCCCCTCGGGGTCCGATGCCACAATATGGGCAAGATATCCAACCCGGGCGGCTTTGGTCCAAAGAGAGATCTCTGAAAGATCTTCAGCGCAACCTTCGAACATGCATCTTGCGCCGGCATCTGCCCAAACTTTTTGCGCGGTTCTTTCGTTGATCTCAGGCCCTCTGCCACTGGTTTTTCCAAGTAATCCGTCGCGAGTCGCGATGAGGTGATCCACATCGGGTTTGGTCAGTACCTGCTTGTAGGTCCAATCGGACTCGGCAACCTGAGTGTCGAGAAATTTCTCAATCGATAACTCAACACTGAATAGCCGTTTTTTTGTGACGAGTTTTTTCAGGATAGGTTTGGCTTCGGGTCCCGGGTCCGCTGGGTATAGAGTGAGCCCGGGCTCATCGAGATCTACCATCTTGCAGAGAAACCCTGCATGTATATAAGCGACTCGGTGATTCTTCGCCAAACATTCGTCCAGCCAGTCTGCTAACGCCTGGCCACCAAGATAGCCAGAGGAGGTGGTTCCGGTTGCCGGTTCGGTAGTTGTTATGGGCATTTTTCGCTCTTATCCATGAACGTTAATTTAAGTGTGCCGGAGATGTGTGGACGGAGCATTCGAATTCAATGGCGAATCGCTTTTGCATTTGGGTGCAGCAATGGAAGTTGTTGAGGTTCGAATGTCAGGGCGTACTGGCCTGTAGCCATTTTTGATCTTGCCAGAATAGGTGTGAGCCTGCCAGCTCGGTTAGGTATAGAAGCAGGCTCCGGGCAGGGCATCCCTCGTATGGTGCACGATGGTGGTCCTATCAGATGTGTTTCTTAAAGCTCCCGGCAGTCAAGTCCACCACTATCAGCAGTACCATCGCTGCGGGTAGCATAATCGCTGTCGGATGCACGCTCACCGGAAAGGCTAAATACGTCACCCAAGGTAATACCGCCAGCGGCAGAATCGTAGCCCGTGCCCGGTGATACAGAAAACCCGACTCTCGCCCCGCACTGAAGCGTCGTAGGTCACGCCTTACCAGCCCATCGACCAGCCCAGTCAATGCCGCCAAGGCGAACAGCGGCAAGGTCAGCACCAACACCAGCAGCCGCAGTAGAAACGTCGCCGTGGTGTAGAACGCCGCCAGCACGTAGCTCTCCACATACACCACCGCCCGGGCCAGACTGGCATTGAACCCTGTCTCAGTATCAGCTGCCTTCGCCTGTTCGTTCATCCTCGTCAACCAGTCGAGCAGCCCGCTATCCAGCAGCAGGTTCTGGTGCAGCCAAGCCACCAGCCGATAGGCGCTACGGCTCGGCTCCTGCACCACCACGCTACGGGTGAACTGGGTCGAGAGCTGTTGCAGTTCAAAATTCATCATTCCCTGCGCATGCCGCCAGCCTTGCTCTGGCCAGAACAGATGCATGCCCACCAGTTCGATCACCAGGCACAGCAGCAGCGACCCCAGCAGCACGCCGAGAAAGCGCAATGGCAGGGTGATCAACGCCGAGACGAACCCTTGCTGCCGCGCCTGCTGCTGTTGGGCGACGCTGGCCGGGTCACGCATGGCGGCGTTCTTCGCCCTGCCAGCCTGCCTCATCTTCGGAGTACTGCCGGCGCATCTGTTCGGCCAGTGCCCGCAGGTTGTCGGGTAGACCGTCTTCAGCTTGGTGGACAGGCAGCGGTATACGCAACTTCCACAATGTGCCGCCCTCCAGCAGGGCAAACGCCTGGCCCTTGGGCAGGGCAACGATATGCGCGGGCTCCAGCAGCGGCACGCTGGTGGTGGTGATGCGGTCCATGCTGCTTGATGTGAAGGCGGTGCGCCCCTGTGGGTCAGAGCTGTCGGTCGCGCTGCTCATGGGGGAGATGCTGGCGATGTCGACATTGGGCAATTGCTTGGTCAGGAGTTCGGCGGTGGCGGTTTCACGTACGCGCAGCATGATCAGGTTGTTGAAGTTGCCCACCACTTGGCCGGCCTTGGCACGGTTGCCGAGGCGGGCTTCGATGTCGCTGAGAGTTTGGGTGTAGGCGGTGACTTGTACGCCGGCGCCGCCACCCTTGTTGACCATGGGGATGAATTCGTCGCCCATCAGTTCGCTGAACTCGTCGGCGTGGACGTTGATAGGGGCCATGGGGCGGTTTGCGGTGCCGGGCAGGCCGTCGTCCAATCCGAACTTGTAGAGGTGGCCGGCGACCGACACCAGGTCGGCGAACATCGAGTTGCCCACGGCGGCAGCCACTTCGGCATCGGAGAGGGCATCCAGGCCGATGTAGACCGCCGCGCGTTGGCGGACCACCTGCATCCAATCGAAGATCGGCCGGGGATCGTTGAGGTCGGCGTAGTCCGGGGCCAGCAGCTGGGCGATGCGGCCGCTGGTCAATTTCTCCAGCAGCGGAAGCAGCGAGGCCACAATCTTGTCGAAGAAGGTACGCTCGTAACGCACGGCACTGCGTAGGCCTTCGAGCACTGGATCGAACAGCGGCACTTGGGTCAGGTATTGCTCGATCGCCACCACCCGGCGGTCGCGGCCGAGCATGTGGCGCGGGGTGTTGCGTTCGTTGATACCGCCTTCGATCTGCACGATGGCCTCCCAGGCTTTGGGCGCTTTGCGGGCGAACAGGTGCTGGGCGTATTCGATGAACAGGGTGTCGATGTTCACCACATGGCGTTGAATCAGCAGGTAGTCCGGACGGTGCCCGAGTTCGACCAGGGCGCGGGCGATGATGTTGACGAAGCGCCAGGCAAACTCGCGAAATGCGGCGCTGTTGCCTTCATTGGAGAGCTGGCCGGCGATGCGGCTGGCCACTTCGGTGATACGCCCAAAGCGGCCCACGGCGTTGTAGCGGGCCGAGCTGTCGGGCCAGCCGAGGTGGAAGACATACAGGGTATCCAGTCTGCCGCAGCGCCGGCATTCCTGGTAGACGCGCTTGAACAGGTCGGCGTCGCCCTTGGGGTCGAACACGATGCAGGTTTCGCCACGGCGAATGTCCTGGGCGATCAACAGTTCGGCCAGGCGGGTCTTGCCAACGCGGGTGGTGCCGAGCACCAGGGTGTGGCCTACGCGTTCACGCAGGGGCAGGGTGACATCCATCTCATGCGGTTCCACACCATGCAGGCGCGGCAGGCCGCCCACGGCGGGCAGGGGGCGCACTGGGTTCAGCGGATGGTCCCAGGCAGTGAGTCGCGCCAGATGCGGTAAGGGGCGGGGCGCAAACTCCAGGCGTTGTTCCAGGTGTCGCGCGTAGCGCAGCCGCCAGGGCGCCTCGACATAGTGGCGGAACTCCGGACGGTAGGTTTGCAGGAGGCGGTGGGTGTGATGCGGCTCCCAGCGGAAGCCGCGGCCGAGGAACAGCCGCTCCTGGCTGACCGGGATGCGGTCGTCGCGCAGGGCGTAGCGGGGCAGGCGGCGAATGTTGCGGCGGTAGCGCAGGATCACCCAAGCCTGCCGCAGACGGATTGCTCCCAAAGCGGTAAATACCACGGCGGCCCCGAGGCCCAGGCTTGGGGTCAGTGCCAGCGCCCAGGGAGCGGCCAGGCACAGTACGGCACTGCCGGCACAGACCGCGACGGTGTACAGCTCCACCGCCGGGCGCAGCAGCACTTCGACGGTCTGGGCCATGTCATTGCTCGATTGCCGTGGCGGTGATCAGCACCGGGTAGCGGTTCAGGCCCAGCCGTAGAGCCAGGTCATCGCCGGGGACTGGGGTCAGGCTCAGGCCTGGGGCACGCTCGCGTAGTGCTTGCAGCGCCGCCGCAGATTCGACATTGACCACCAGCCCGGCGGCGCCAAGGCGTTGCAGGTCCGGCAAACGTTGTTGCAGCCAGGCGTGGGAGCGTGGGTCATCGCCGATCAGGAATAGCGCGGTGATGCCTGGGAGATTGTTCACTCGCGGCTCCATCGGGCCGGGGCGCAGCGAGGGCGAGCGGATGGGTAGGAGCGCCGCTTCGTCGTAGGCTATCGCTGGTGGGTCATCGGGCTCTTCAAGTGCCGTTGCAACGCAGGGGAGGCTGAGCAGGCCGACCAATAGCAAGTGCTTCATGGTTGATTCCTCGGTACAGGCTCGGCAACACGAGCCAGGTGCCGGCCGACACTTTGCCGGTAGCGCACGGCTGGCGCGCCACCGGCCGGGCGGTGGTAGCGCCCGGCAGCCATCAACCAGCTTTGCGCGGGGTCGTACTGTTCGCGCAGGATGGTCGCGGCCAGACGCAGGTTGCGGTAGGGCTCCAGCAGTTCGCAGGGCTGGCGCACGCGGTGGCGTTGATGGCCGACGTTGAGCTGTCCCAGGCCAACATCGATCCGCGTCGCTGGAGTGACCATCAGGGTGCGACGCAAGTCGGCGCAGGCCTCGTGGCGGGTGGCGTAGCGGCGAGATTGCCCGGCGACGTTCAGCGTCCATGGCCAGGGCACGATGCGTCCACGCAGGCTGCGACCGCTTTCCTGCAGGGCCACGGCATACAGCAGGTTCGGTGGGACTTCGGCCTGAGCCGCGGCCATCTGGTAGGCCGGCGGCGGCAGCTCCCGCGCTGCAAGTGCGTTGGGATTGAGCAGTGCCGGAATCAATACCAGCGCCGCACAGTGACCGGTCACTGACGTTGCCATTGCCCATTCACCTCGCGCACCAGCGCCGGCAGGTTTCCGGCCACACCCAAGCTGCTCCAGCGGCCCGCATCGTGATTCAGGGTGACCCGGCGCTCACGCACGGCGCGCGGATCCAGCGCGACACGCTGGGCCCAGCGTCGCAGCCGGGTATCGTCGCTGTCGCTGCCGACCATATACAGGTCGAACTCGCTGCCCGTGGCCTGCAACTTCTTGACCTGCAGGTTGCAGGCCACGCAGCCGTCCTCAATGAACAATGCCAGGCGCCCGTTTCCAGGTTGAGGGATGGGGTTGCTGTTGTGGGCGTCGAGCAGTGTGACGGGCAGCAGGTTCGGATACAGGCGCTTCCAGGCCTGGTCGTAGGCGCGTTGATAAGCCAACTCCTTGTTCACTCGGGTTGATTCGGCGCGCACCTGCAATTCGGCGAAACGGCGGCGCTCGTCGTCACTGCGCGCCTCGATGCCGAGCGCGGTTAGCGGGTCCAGATTGGGCGAATAGACACCCAGCGGACCCTGCTGCAACTGACGGTAGCGTGCCCAGTCTTCGGCTTGCAGGCCCCAGTCCTGGGCCAATTGCTCGTCGCTGCGGAATTCGCGGCTGTCACGTTGCTGGCTGAGTCGTGTATCGCTGGTGGCTTCGCCACCGGCCAGTGCCGAGGCCAGCCCGATCAACAGGGCTGCCAGGACGGCTACGGCCAGCGCAGGCTTGGCACGGGAGAGCATGTGCATGGCCATGGCTTACTCCTGCGGCAGCGGCAGGCGCCGCGTCTGTTGGTCGACCCGGAACACCGCGTTTTGTGGCTCCAGGGCGTCCAGTTGCCAACGTCCCTCGGCATCGCCGAGCCGTAGCAGGCGGACGGCGGCCAACCCAGCGGAGCCTTGGGGTTGGATGGCCAGGAAACGCTCGCCGCCGCGCGACTCCACGCCGAGCAGTTGGAAGGCTGGCGTTGTGGGCGTCGGACGCGGCTTGGCAGTACGAGAACGAGCTTTGTTTGCAACGGGTTTGGTGCCGCTGACCTGTTGCGCTAGGGCGCCAAGGCGGTCTTGCATGGCAGCTAGGTCGGTGCTGCTGGCGAAGTCCCGTTGACGCTGATTGAGACTGTCCCACTGTTGCTGCCAGTCGTCGCGCATCTGCTGGAAATCGCTTTCTGTGACCACCGCCGGCGAAACCTCCACCGAGGCGCGGAACGCTTCCAGCTCAAGCATGCGGGTTTGCAGTTCGGCGATCTGGGCATCCGGCGCCTGCGCATCTTGGCGGGTCAGGGACAGTGCCAGCGCGACCAGAGCGAGGCTGAGCAGCGTCAGCCATCCTACAACCAGCAGGCGAGTCAGACGCGGATTGGTGAGGGGTGTTTGCATCATGACTGAGCCTCCCCGGCGAGTGGGGCGGCGATAAAGCAGACCTGCCGTGTGCGCTCATCCACCGATAGACGCCAGGCAGATCCGGCTAACAGTTGCAGGGTCTGGTTCAGCGGCAGCGGGCCAAGTTGTAGGTGGGCAGCTGGCAGGGTCAGGGTCCACAAGATTGCTAAGGCCGGATCGCCCTCACACAGCTGGTAGCCCGAATGACGCAGCACATAGCGCATAGCATCGCCGACGGTTGTGGCTGCGGTGGCGGGGATCCGCAGGTCGATGATCTGATGTTGTAAATCTTCTTGACCGCGGTCGGGGCGCAGTTCAACCAAGGTGTAGCGGCTTTGCCTGAGTGTAGAGATCGGCGCCGCAGAGGACGCCGTTATCGAAACGGCGGTACAAGCAGGTTTGAAAGACGGTGCTGTAACGCAGCCGCCCAGTAGGGGCATGCTTAGAAAAAGTGCATTGCGGCACTGGCGAATACGCGACGAAAACATCAAATAGCCCTCTCACGGAGAGAGCTATCTAGCCTCACTTAGGGCAAGAGGGCAGGCGGTAAAACGTTGCCGCGGGTAGCCGTATACATTGCCAACTCGGTGATGCTGATGGTCCTGCGTCACCAGTTTGGATCTGGCCATTCAGCTTGTTCCCACATGCGCAATTCCTCTGGTGACAGCACTGGACTCTCCCCGCGCGCGACCTCAGCTAGATGGTTATCCTCAAACCGGCGATCAAAGCTCGCGAGCAATGCCGCGATGCGGTACTTACGCTCGCTTTTGGTCCAAGAACAGAAGATCCCTCCACGACTGTCCAGCTTGTCGAGAACATCAGGTGAGGCTGGGTCAGTTTGCTGCCAATGGTCGATGACAACCCGGCTATGGGGGCCAAAGTCCTCGATGAGGGCTTCTCCAATCACGGCTTCAAGTGCATAGGTGATGGCTTGATGTTTAGCACTGTGATCGAGATAGGCCAGGGAGACGCGCATCATGCGTTGCTGCAACAGCAGTACCGGCCATAGGAGTTTGGTGCCGTACCGTGTGCCTACTTCTTCGAAGTGCTCGGGGGCGGGAATGATCTCGCGCTGCTGCTCATAGGCTTTGCGCACCTCATAGGCCAAGCCAAGAAACGGGCCATCATCAACACGTATGAGCGGCGATCGGTCGTTTATTTCGTGGATGACTTCATGCAGCCACCGCAGCGATGTGTAGTCACCAATAAGAAGTAAGCCGGCATGGTTATTGAGCAGCCTGTAAGAAAGCATGGCGTCAGTTCTCTCCAGTTTCCCCCAAGGTTAAAGACAAACGGCCTTCCAAGGAAGGCCGTTGTCTGATGCTCAATACTCCTCAGGAAGCAGCATCGTCGTCACCGACCGATCCCACTCGGTGATGATCCACAACGTCAGCTCGGGCGTGACGTGGTAGACCGAGAGCAGGCGATTGTCATGCGCCAGTGCGGACTGATTTTCCTCCCAGTCTTCGGGGTCGATATCACCCCAGTCACCGCTGAGGTGGCGTTTCAGATAAGGGGCAGGATGGAAGGTGCCGTTCTCGACCAGAGCGTGAACCCCGGCCGTAACGTAGATATTGCCCGGTGCAAAGCAAGGGGCAACAGAGCGTGCGGACTCCATGATGGACTCCTCCATGGCGTGCGCCGAAGCCACGGCATGCCGTGATCCGGTCGCAAGGATGAAAAGAACAAGGTTCTAGACGGGCTGGGCAATCGCCGATGTATCCGAGGCTTGTGCAGCCGCGGCATCGTCGGACTCAGCCTTGGGCCGGGCTTGATAGACCAGCTTCCCATCGACCTTGACCCAACTGACGAACAACAACCGCGCCTTCAGGCTGACGCCGGTTTCCCCGGACTTTTCACCCCGGCTGTAGCGGAACAGATCGGTCCATAAATCGCCGAGCCGAAAGCCCATCAGCACCTTGCGGCCTTGATCGACGGCGCTGGCGTAGCGGTTGACCAGTTGCTGGGCCTCGGCGCCGCAGACGGTGACATCGAAGTAGCGGTACTCCGGCGCTTCGGTTGGGCCATTGAGCGCGGCGATGGTGCAGGCCAGAAACGGCTTGCCGCGTTTGGGGCAGATCTCACGGATGCGGTTGAGGTAACCCAGGCCCTGGGTGTGCAGATCGAAGTAGGTCGCCTCGCCGGCGACGGCAGATGAATGGGACATGACAGTCTCCTGGTTCGGAACAGACGTGAACGTGGAGACGCCCCGTCGGGACGTGGCCCCACGGGTCGGATGCCAGTGCAGGACTGGCGGGTGGATCAGCGCGTTGGCGCCGTGGCCTTGAAGATCGGGGCCACCTGGGCATGTTGCCGAGCAGGTCGGCGGAACATGGGGTCAGCCTGACGCTGTGGCGTGCCGAGTGCTTATCTCAATACGGCGCGCAGCACCTCCGTGTTGCAAGGCAGGTCGGAAAAAGCGAAGCCCCGATATCGGGGCTTCTGGTTGAGGCTCATGGTTGATGAACATAGGTCGGCAAGCCGTCCAAGTCAGCGGCATCGGGGTCGAAAATGAGTATGCGCACATCGGCCTGTGCGGCCAGGTGCAGTACCTCCACCAGCTCCAGCGGCAATCCAGCGTCCAACTGCTGTTGGCGTAACTGATCGGCGGTGCATACGTCGATTTGATCCAGATTGCTATCCGTCCAGGGCGTGGCAATCAGCTTGAAGCCGAGCGCGTTGCTGTCCGGCAGTTCGAACGCCTCCAGCAGCAGCCCCGTTGGGATTGACGATGACGCCAGTCGCTCCCAGGCGACCTGAGGCAAATGCGCGCTGCTGATCTCCCAGCACCGGCTGTAATGGCCGGTTTCGAACGCGATCTGCCGGACCCGCTCCTGGGCCAGCGCCTCGGAGTACAGGTCACCCACCAGGATCGGCGGTGACTGATCATGGGAAAAGACCCCATAGATCACCTGTACGACGATGCCCGGATGAGGGTAGCTGTCCTCATGAGCGGCCAGTGAGCCACTGGAATTGACGATCAGCGCATGCTGGTCATTGAACAGGCACGGCTGGCGCTCCAGCTCGGCGTCGCCCAGGTGCTGCTGGGATGGATGCGGCGGCAGATAACACAGCGGCGCTTTCGCGTCGTAGAGCACGGCCAACAGACGCTGGATGCGCAGGTCATTGAACCCGCGGGCAAACGGATTGGACGGATGATTATGAATAGGCATGGGTGATCTCCTATGTTTATGAAGGAGGGACACCGCCCGACGGGAGGTGTCCCGTCGGGTGCCATCGTGCGGTGGGTTACCAGCCGCTGTAGTGGATGATCAAGGTGGCAAGGAGCATGCGTCGCTGCGTGTCCAGCAGACCGATGTCGGCCAGGCCGCGGACGCCGGCCCGCTGCAACAGGCGTCCCCCGGTCTCATCGTTGTAGAAGCTGACGAGCGCGGCAAGGAACACCTGCTCGCCATGACTCATTACGCCGATGGCAGACTCAATCAGTGGGACATCGGGGCACAGGTCCCGCTTGCTGCGGGCCATGTTGATGTCGCTTCGGCACTCGATACCGAAGTGACGCGGCCCGGCGAGCAGGACGGCTTTCTTCCAGGCCTGGAAGAACTGCTCTGGTGCCAGGTCTTGCTGTTGATGGGCGTTGATCAGGTCCGAGAGTGCGGACTCTGGGAGCTGTGGGTGCATGGTGAGGAACCTCCACTCAGTGACGGCCTGGGTGGGCCGCTGGAAGGGATGGGTGCCTGTGGGGAGTGCGGACAGGCTGTGGGATCAACGCGGCGGGTGCCGTGTCGTAGCCTTGAAGATCGGGGCTACCTGGGCGAGTGCCGACGGGGTCGGCAGTGCTGTTGGAAGCTTGGTCTTGTGCTGCTGATATTTGCATCGCAAATCTGATGACGCAGGTGATCCGCTTTTCTCTGCCGACTGAGCGTTTCAGCATCCACTGCCTCGTCAGTGCAGAGGGATCAAATGGCGTTGGTTTCAGGCCAGCAGGAATCGCCGAGAATAACTCCACGGAATACAATAGGCCGGACGCGGACGGCCACTGGCGACGCTCTTACGTTTAAAAAGATGGCAGATCTGCCACTAACGATGTTCTGCGCCTCAAGTAGGTATTGTCTATTTCTCTGTGCCAATATTGAGTTCTCTAGCGTTCGACTCTTTCGATTAAAGCGAGTCGACACGACCAGGGAGGGGGAATTACAATAAGTGTTGTAAGTATTTCTTTTGATGTTGAGTGTGTTAGCTGTGATTTTTATTGAAGATCGAAATTTTATTTCTCAAAAGATGAAGATCTTGATGAGTTCCATCGACTCAAAGCTGGAAGAGGGGGCTGTGATCCTGTACCGACACCAGTTAGAGATGGCAATCTCTTTCTTCGTAAAATGCGTCCGTATGCAAGTTGCGTATGGCTACAGGTGCGATCCGGCCTCGTTTGAGGATAGTCCAGCTGAAAAGGCGATAAATAAATATTATATTGAGGAGGTTGAGAAGTTTGATAGTGCAGAGGCAGCTGCTGTCTTGGATTCAATAAGGCATGCATTTTGCTCGTTTGCATATAATGGGGTTCATCAATTGTTCTCCCGTCAGGAGAATGAATCTTGGTACCCTAAAGTGGTTTTAGATTGCGAATTAAAGCCAAACAGCATCGATTCCTTACCGGAAGAGGTAGTCCTCTATAGGGGTACAGATGTGTTGGAATACGATCAGGCGAGCTTCGGTCAATCTTGGAGCACCGAGGAGCGCGTGGCTCACGATTTTGCTTATAAACATTACGAGAGCCAAAGTTGGTTCAAGAGAGAGGTTCGCGTTGTTTTGAAGACAAGATATTCAAGGCGTTTTGTCTACTACGCAAGTCTGGCTCCTGAGTATGAAGTAGTTGTAGATGTAGGCAGGATTGGCAGGGTTGAGAGGATCGCATAGCGGCTGATTTATATCGACTCTGACGTAGTGAGATCGACCAGATGAGATGGTTTACTGTCTGACTAAATTTTTGAAAATTTTAATGCATTTATGTATCTATTTGTCTGGTCCTGAAGTTGACTTTTTTGACTTGAACATGCGGACCGGAACGCTGTCAGAAAAAGATAGGCTAAATGCTGATGAGAGATTTGCGGGGCGAATGCGAACCCAGGGGTCAGATAACTCGCTCCCAGAAAATACCTCTTTTAAATCAAGAGAGAAATTTGAGTTGTCGATCATGAAACTGCTAATGTCTAAATCAACGAGCATATAGCCATTTGCAATGATCCGAATGCGCTCTAACTTTTCCGCTAACGATCTGTTCAATATCGGCATTAGCATGCATTCGTCTAAATCCATAAGTGAAAGGACTGGCTCGAAACGTATGAAGCTATCCGTGCTGTAGGACGTGACGATCTGTTTGACACTATTAATTCCTATTCTGGAGCCGGATCCGATGGGTATGTATTTATCATAGGTGTCATCTTCATCAGTTTCCGAGGCGGCAGGTTCATCTAGATTGGGCGTTCTTTCCCACGCTATCTTCCATTGCCCAGAAGCAATTCCTGCAGCGATCCCTGATGGTTCATTCTTGACGTCTTTGACGTCTGTTCTGAATCTCTCTGATTTGTCAGTATTTCCAAATAAAAGTGCCAAAATACCAACTTTTGGTTCTCGCAGATAGACTGAGCAGAAGGCGCGGAAATGTCCAATTTCACTTGAGTTATACTCACGATTTAGCAGGAATTGAACGTGTATTCCTGAAAGGGGGCGGCTTGCTTCTTGAAGGAAAAGAAGCTGAGATAGAGTTGAATGCACCTCTTGAAAGCCCGTCGAAATGACTGATTGAATTTCATCGCCCCACTTTGCGAAAAAGCTAGCCTGTTCGGATTCCGACATGGGTATATTCAGGAACTGAAAGCGGGCAGCAAATCCGTCTGGGCTATCCAATGCAACTCTGAGCCGTTCCCGGTCGAGTATTTCGCAGGTGGAAAATCCTTTTGTTTTTGCTATTTCAACAAGTTCGGATTTTTCTCCAATTGTGAAGTTGACGTTGGTAAAGAAAACGAAAACTGATGGTTTCGGGGTTGCATGGAAAGCACTATTTAGGTCGTCAGAAAATTTGGATCTTATCGTTCGTTTTTTTTCTTCGACGTCAGCTGCCTGATTGATAAAACCAACGGCCCCATATGCCAGTTCTGTACCACGAAACTGTGCCTCAATATCCCTTCCTCCATCCGGTCCGCCTCGAGGATGACGTGGTTTGACGTGGGTGAAGCGTTTGTCCAGCGCAAGAATCCCAAGGCACATCTGCTCTCTATGCAGTTGGTTCGTATCGAGATAGCTTTTAAGTCTCTCGTCTGTCTCATAAGTCATGTGATTCATCCTTTTTCACTGGGTGCAGTAGAGAGGGCGACAGCGCAGCTCTTTTCGCAGAAATCCCTGGACGCTAGGTAGAGATAGGCAATTTGTCTGCATGATCTTAACAGTGTCGGTGCAATCAGCGTACTGCCTGTATTAGGGCTTTTAGATCCAGTTGTCGTGATGGCTAACTTGATTCTTTGAGCGTGCCCCCTGACTGCCGGGCCCAGTCACGTGAGTGCGCTGAACCCTGGTTGGCTCGAACTACTTGATCTTCTCTGGTGCTGTTGTTTTTTCTAGAGAGGCGAAAACTCATTAGAATATTTCTCAAGCGTCCGTAGCCTCAGCAAGGGGCATTAGTGATTGCGCTAAATGCAGTCGCGCGATGGATGTTGGTGGTGTTGGGCCTGCCACAGATCGTAGACAGCCTGCTCAGCAAGGTGCTGCTTGGTAAGCCGGTACGCTAGATCGGCAGAGATTGCTGCATAGCCGTACAGCACGGTAGGCAGTTGGCCGCGCGAGTACCCTAGGTGCCGTGCTAGTGCGGTCAGACTTAAGCCTTTGGAGGGCAGGGCATCCCCGTAGATGGCTTCGCCCGGGTGAGGCGGGTTGTGTATGGGTATCATCAATCTCCTTAGTGATATTCTAGGTAATCGACCAGGCCAACATCGGTACCGTCCAAACGGAGCGTGAGGCGTCTGTTACCCGAGACGCTGACCGATCATTAACCGCTGCAACGCCCGCAGGCGGTTGCCGGGTCGGTCATGGATCGATAGCTACTAGCTCTCCGTCATGGTAGATATGGTGGCGTTCTAGCTAGCTCAGCCGAAGTACCATCTGAACGGATGGAGCTGCCGAATATTGAACAATCAAAAGAGCAGTTGCAGATAGGGAAATCGTCATGCGCTTGAAGTCCATAAAACTTACCAATTTCCGCGGCTACCGAACTACCACAATCATTCCAATCGATGAAGCTATGACTGGCTTCGTCGGTCGAAATGACTATGGCAAGTCGACCATTCTCGAAGCCCTAGCCATTTTCTTTGAGGCGGATGGCGTTAAGGTCGACAGGAGTGATATGAATTGCTTCAGTTTGGCCGAGGGTGCCGAGCAGTTTGATATTGCTTGTGAGTTCGATGGCCTGCCTGCGGCATTGGTGCTGGATGAAAACGCAGCAACCTCGTTGGCGCAGGAGTATTTGCTTAATGAGGAAGGCGCGCTTGAGATTGTAAAAGTATTTAAAGCCAGTACCGGTAAGTTGGAGCGTACTTCCATTAGGTGCCAGCACCCAGCCAATGCGGAGGTAGCAACTCTGCTTAGCCTCAAGATGGCAGAATTGAAAAAACTAGGTGAGCAGCGAGGTGTTGCCGATCAGGTGGTAGACAAGCGGGTGGCTTCACAGTGGCGGCAAGCTATTCGCGCTGCGGCGCAGCCTATTGCCTGCCAGGACACGTTACTTGATGTAAGCAAAGGCCTCTCAACGGACAGCAAATCCATCTGGGACAAAATTCAAGACCAACTGCCCACCTTTGCCTTGTTCAAGGCGGATCGTGAAAGCAGTGACGGAGACGCTGAGGCAAAAAATCCGCTGCAGCAGGCCGTTAAGGAAGCTCAGGCCGCACTCCAACAGGAAATCAGTTTGCTTGAGCAGAAAGTCGAGGCTAGCGTACTGGATGTTGCCAATCGCACTCTCGAAAAGCTTCGTGAAATGGCGCCTGAGTTGGCCAGCGAGCTCACCCCGCGTTTTAAGGAAAAGCCCAAGTGGACCTTCAACTTCACCTTGGATGGCGAGAACGGTATTCCGATTAATAAGCGTGGTAGCGGTGTTCGTCGGCTTATCCTGCTCAACTTTTTCCGGGCTGAGGCGGAGAAAGCTGTGGTGGGCACCCAACGCAATGTTATTTACGCCATCGAGGAACCCGAGACCTCTCAGCATCCCAACTACCAGATGATGCTAATGAAGGCATTGCTGGAGCTTTCCAGTCAGCCGAACCGGCAAATCGTCGTTACCACCCATGTCCCAGGTCTGGCGGGTTTGATGCCCATCGATGGCGTTCGTTACGTTACTAAAGACGAAAACGGTATTCCAGCAGTCAAGATGCCCAGCAACGACGTGCTTAAGGAGGCTGCAGAGAGCTTGGGGGTACTTCCTGAAACGGGAATGGAGCGAGCGAAAGGGGTCGTGTTGGTGGAGGGTAAATCAGACGTCATTTTTCTTCGTCATGCAGCCAATATCCTGAAGGCTGGCGGGCATCTTGAATTCAGTTTGGAGGACGTTGGTGTGGTCCCGATCCTTATCGGAGGCTGTGGCAGTGTGAAGCACTGGGTCACTCTTAACCTGGCAGATGATTTAGGCCTCCCATGGTGCGTGTTTTTGGACTCGGACATTGGTGGGGCACCGGAGCAGGTGGCCTCAATTGCAAAACGTAAACAGGAAGTTGATGCCCGGAATCGTCCCTTTTATTCGACACGCAAACGGGAGATCGAGAACTACCTATGTCCTGACATGATCGATGCCCACGCCGGGGTAAGGGTGGTTTTCACCGACACCTGTGACGCCAAGAAAATCATTGGTAAGGCAGTTCGTGTCAAGGCGGATGATGTGATTGATAAGTTCTGGCCGCTGATGACCGCTGAACAAATTCTCCTGCGCTCAATGTACCGTGACCACGATGGAGAACGCTCGGAGATCAAAGAGCTGATCAACAACCTGTTGAAGTTGGTTGCCTGAGTTGATTGTCAAAAGGGCATAGTGGGTGGTTTGGCTACGCCGAGCGAACATTTGGGTTGGGGCACCATGACTGATGGTGCCGTTCGCTGCTCAGATGGAGTCAGTCCCTACTCTCTACTGATGAACGTCAGCTCATCATGGACAGTGCAGATCAGACGCTGGTCCGTAACATGGAATTTTGAGAATGTTTCTGCATCCTGGGGCCCAATGAAGAATAGGTAGCTGCGGCTGGTTTTCTTATCTTGGCTGGCTTCTCTGTTCTCTTTTCGTGCCGCTTCTATTTCATGCTTGAGCCGGGAACGTGCAGTCTTGGACCATTCGGCCCAATGCACCACAACGCAGTAGGGCGCCAGCTTACGTTCCGCCCACTCTCCTGCGTTGAGCGAAATAATCAGATGGTCGTCTGTCTCTTCTGCAACTTTCCACGCCAGTTCTGCGTAGAAAATACGCTGGTTGGGGAAGTGCTCGAAGCCATTGGAACGCAACTTCTTGAAGACGGTTTGGTAGGTGTCGGTATCGATGCCGTCTATGTGCAGTGACAGTGTTCTGTCATACGGAAAGCGCAGGAAAGCACGGCAAATCGGACGAATGCTATTGGCAGGGCGCCGTCCCGCTGGACGTTGTTTCGTATTGCCGGCGGATGGCGGACGTTCGGTCGACTGGATTTGGTTCTCGGTTGGCACCAGCGTTGGATCCACCACCTCGCGCACTGAAACCAAGTGCAGGCGAGCGGGCGAGAGACCTGGCGACGTTTCCAGTTCACGCTGGACACTGCCCTTGCTACCTCGTCCGATGATTGCCTCTTCGGCGCCTACGTCACACTCGGGGCCGTGAGCACTCTTCACTTGATAGTGAGCGCGAATGAGGTTCTCGGGACGAAATGAGCGCGGGAACGCTTGAACGCCACATTCAAAGCCATGACATTCGTAGCCGTACGTATCGACCTGATCCAGAAGCTTGAGATCGTCAGCTTCGACGATAACCCGAGTGACACGATCGCGAGCGGCATCCATGGTATGGAACTTCCCTTAAGGGTGGAGAAAGGGCTGTGGTCAGCCATCCACCGGATACTACTTCAAGTCTTTTTTTGGTCCAAGTCAGCTTTCCGCGATACGCGCTGCTGTCTTTGCATCTGGTGGCTAAGTGACCTTGAAATGAGAAAAAGAGGCTCAAGCCGACAGTTGGGGGGAAGAGTTTCTTGAGGCTCAATCTTGCGCAAGGAACAGAGTGGCGGGTGCAGTGGGCGGTCATGAGGTGG
The DNA here is from genome assembly GCF_055380095.1 of Pseudomonas allii. NCBI lineage: Bacteria > Pseudomonadati > Pseudomonadota > Gammaproteobacteria > Pseudomonadales > Pseudomonadaceae > Pseudomonas > Pseudomonas allii. The sequence goes on from NZ_AP039450.1 coordinate 3,241,135, forward strand.
TCCGTCACCCACCCGTCACTCCGTGGCGGTGTCGGTACACCTTCGCTTGGAATCGTAAAAATCCCTGCACATCGTTTCAATACCGACGCGACGAATGACGTGGGAAGCGAACTACAAAAGCATGTTGGCAGTTGAGTCACACCGGGTCGGCAGGCACATCGGCGGCCGGCTCGGCGGGTGCCAATAACATCACCCGCGCCAGCCGGTACGGCAGGATCGCCACCCGTCGCGCCTCGATCTTGAAGGTGACGCGCGGGTTCTCCTCGCGGTCTTCCCACTCTTCGCGCATGGTGCGGCCATCGACCAGCACACGCATGCCTTTCTGGTACAGCGCCTGCCACTGTTCGGCATCCTGGTGCCACAGCTCCACTGGCGCCCAGTAGCCGCCGCGGTCCTCATAGCCGTCTTTGGTCGGCACTGGGTTGTCGAAGTAGACGTTGAGCCGCAGCAGGCGCCGGGGTTCGACGTTATCGCGGGGGAATTCGCGAAATTCCGGGGCGGAGCCGATGTTGCCTTCGCCGATGAAATAGGTGCTCATGGAACCTCCGGGGCGAGGATGGGTAGGCGCTGCTGGACGATGTGCTCGGCGTGGGCCAGCTTGTCGACGGCGCTGCGGGCCAGCTGCGCCAGGTTGTGGGCCAAGCTGATCTGGGCGTTGAGCAGCACGCGTTGGCGTTCCAGCTGATATAACTGGGGCACGAGTAGCTCGGGCGTGTTCGGCGCCAGCAACAGCGCCTGCCACTGCGCCACGCCCATGGCCGTGCGGTCGACTCGGCGCCAGCGTAGGAAGCAGGTGCCGGCGGCTGTGGCCTGGCGATTGAGTTGTACCGGCATCAGGTGCAGCGGCGGGGTACGGGCATCCGCCAGCACGGTACTCAGATCCTGCTGGATCAGTTCATCGCGTAATGCGCAGCAGGCCTCGGCCAGCACCATCAACTCCCCCTTACCCTTGAAAAGGCCTTTTAGGGAGGCGAGCTGTTCCAGCGCCTCGGCGTGGGTCAGTGCGGGCATGGTTGAGCCTCCTCGTTATCGCTGGCAGCAGCGTCTGCAAACGTGGGCTCTGACCCAGCACCGTTGGTCTCGGTTGGCCCAGGACGCCGGATCGTCGGGGCATGACGGGCACGCTGCAGGCCTTCCAGCACTGGTTGTGGCAGTTCACCAAACTGTTCGCGCGCGTGCGCCGCCCGGGCGTTGTTGGCTTGGAAATCGCTGCGGCAGGCGCCGCTGGAGCGGTAGGGCTGGACCAGGCCGAACAGGCTGCGCAGTTGGTGCGCACCTTCCTCCAACCAACGATCAAGGGTGGGCGGGTCGATCAGCGCGGTGTGCTGGGCCAGCAGGGCGCGTCGGGCCAGTTCATCGTAGTCGGCCAGCAGGTAGAGGCCAAGGAACCCCAGCGGAGCGTTGACCGTGACGGGCAGTTGCACGGGCTCCAGGTTGAGGTTGTCGCCCAGGCGGAGGGCGGCCGGAGCTTGGGTCAGGGCGTCGCTCAGCTGGGCGCGCAGGTCGAGCAGGGCGGCGCGGGTGCTGTCGAGTTTGGCTTCCACCTGCAGCAGCCAGGCATCGGCATATGGGTCATCTTGGGAGGCGTCGCGGTGGATGCGGTTAAGCATGGCGACAAAGGCGCTCAGGCCGAAGATGCCGTGCAGCTCGGCGGCGGGCAGGCGGCCTTGCCACAGGCGAATGGCATGGTGGGTGTGCAGGGTCAGCTGCATATCGCTGCGCAGGCGACCGAGCGGGGCGTGGTCGGTGAGGGCCATGGGCAATGGGCTCGAAGGCAAGTCGAGGGTTCAGCGTGACCGGTTCGCTACCCGGTGTCTGTGGGCAATGCACAAGCGCGGTGTTCCGGATTGCCGCGTTGATTATGTCAGTGACATAAGTCGTTGGCAGACATCACTAGAACAGGGCACGGGCGTTAGCGGATGCCGAGCAGCTCGCGCAGGTTGGCCAGGTGGTGGCGCGCATTGTCCAACCGCGCTTGTTGCTGTTCGGGCGATAGCGGTGCCGGTGCGGGTGGTGGTGAGGCGGGTTTGGCCTTGGTCGCCCAGGGGTGGAAGTCACCCCGCAGGGCCTTTTGCAGGATGCCGAACAGGTAGGCCGCAGGGCGTTGCACACCACCGGCCGCGCAGCGCACCTGCCATTCGTCCAGCACCGCCTGGCGTAATTCCGGCTCCACGCGTTGCAAGGTGGCCAGTGCGGCACTCTGTTCTTCCGGGCGCAGTTGGGCAAAGCCGGGCGGCAGCGTGGCCGGATTCGTTTCCCGCGCGCGCGGTATACAAAAGCTTTTACTGATACTAAATACAGTACTAGGCGCCTGCTTCGGATTCCGAAGGCAGGCGGAATTCGGGGCTTTCAGACCTGCTTCGGAATCCGAAGCAGGTGATGTGATTTCGGATTCCGAAGTAGGTCTGGCTTCGGAATCCGAAGTACGTGCCGCGGTGAGCTGTGAGATCAGGGAGGGCGGTGGCGGCTGGATGTCGGTGGCGCTTTCCAGCCAATCGGCCAACCGTTGCAGGCGCTCCGGCAATGGGCGGGTAGTCAATAACGGATCCTCGGCCAGCGCCTGCAGCGCGTCGTAGGCCACCCACTGCACCGCCTTGCTGGCATGGGTCAGCGACTGGCTGAGCAGCTCCAAGTACTCGGCGTCCAGGCGCAGCGCCTCGAAGGGCGATAGCGGCGCTTCGTGCAGCACGTAGAGGTTGCCCTGCCATTGGCCGTGACTCCCCGGCCGACGCCGGCGCGCCAGGCTGAGCCAGCGGCATAGGCGCAGCACGGTCATCGCCCGTGCGACGGTTTCGCAGGAGGCTTGGCTGGCGCAGGGGGAGGTGGTGAGGAAGGGGCGCAGGCGTTCGTAGGTGGGCAGGGCGGTTAGCCCATCGCCATTGAGCAGCAGGCGGATCACCTGCCAGGCATTGCGCTCCAGCGGTGACAAGCGGCGGTCCAGCAGCAAGGCGCGTCGCACGCAGTCATGCAACTGGCCGCTGTATACAAAGTCATCGCGGGGCAGTGGCCGGACCGGTGTGGTAGCGGGCGGCTCGGGACGGCGCGCCATGGTTCAGACCAGTTTCTGTTCGACCCAACCCTGGATCGTGGCCCACACCACCGACAGCGGCAGGGCCATGTCTTCGGCCACTTCCAGCGCCAGTTGCAGCATCGCCGTGTCATCGGCCAAGTCGAGCTGGCGTTGATCGCGCAAGGGTTTCCAGCGCCGCCACAGTTCGGTGTCCTGGGCCTCGTCGAGGGTGGGATGGCGGCCGCGGCGCTTGGGCAGGCCGAGTACCTCGCGCCGGGTCGCCACTTCCTGGTGGGGCAGGCCGTGGTAGCGGCTCATCATCTCGGTGCTGGCGCCGGCACGCAGCAGGCGGTCGATGGTGGCGACTTCCTCGTTGACGGCGATGGCCTGGGTCAGGATGCGCTGCACCACCGCCGGGTTGACCGTGACTTTGCACCAGCAGACCTGGGCGTTGATCAAGACGCTGAGCAGCTCCGGGCGCTTGAGCGCAGCCAGTTGCTGCTCGGTAAAGCCCATTGCCAGGCAGCGGCGTAGTTGGCCGTTGCGAAGGTCTTGCAGTGCCTGGGCGATCACCGCCTGGTTCAGTGGTTGCCGTGTCTTCATCGCGGTTCACCGGCATGGGGCAGTTGGCGTGCGACCTTGATCAGGCGAAACAGTTGGGCCAGCGCCGCATCGTCCAGCCAAGGGGCGTGGGACGGGGTGCCGCATAGCAGCGCGCCGATGCTGGCTGACGTAGCATCGGCCGGGTCAGTCAACGCCTGCCAGAACCCGAGCAGGGCCTGGCCTTGCGCGGGCAGGGTGCCGGGATCCTCGCATTGGCAGGTGAAACCCAGGCCCTCGGTCTGCGCCAGTACCTCAATCGTTGGCGCGCAGCTTTCGGTGATCGCCTGCGCCAGCTCAGCAATGCGCTTACGCAGCGGTTCGCCATTCGGTGCAGCGGCATTCGTCGGCGGTGTGGTAACGGTCGCGGCCGCCGGCAGTCTGCCTGGTTCAGGGTGCGGCAGCGGTACTTCGGGCTCCAGCAACTGACTGAGCAGGTCGCGATGCAGTTCTGTTTCGCCCAGGTCCAGCGCCAGTTCGTCGTAGCCCAGCTCCAGACGCTGGGCCAGATCGCCAATCAGCTCATCGCGTGCCCGCTCCACCGAAAACTGCCCCTGACCGCTGTCGCAGCGCGCCAGGCTGTGTTCAAAGGCTGGCGCGAACTCGGCCTCGGCGTCGGGTGCATGTTGCTGCCAGGTGTGCTGCGCGGCCTTTCGCAACGCCAACAGCTTGCGGATCTGCGGCCGCCCCAGCCCGGCATACAGCGCCTCGGGAATGGCCGGCAGCAGGTACTGCAGGGTGTCGCCCATGCGGCTGATCGCTGGCTGGTCAACCGGGTAACCGTCCTCGGTCAGGCGTTCGGCGAGCTCGCGCTGGTTCAGCGCATGCCCGCATTCTTCCTCATACAGCTGCCGCGCCTGATCCACCGCCTGGCTGCGCTCGATAAAGCTGAGGCTACCACGCAACTCGTTTTCGGCCAGGTGCCCGGTCAGGGCCAGGATCTCGCCGCGCGCGGTCCAGGGGCGGAACAGGCACAGGAAGCTGCGGAAACGTTCCTCGCCGGTTTCCGCCCACAGCTCATTGAGGATCGCCAGACGGGTGTTGCCGCCGTTGCGGATGATGAAGTGCTCTTCATCCGGGCGGCGAGTGATGTTCGGTGGCTGGTCCAGGCCGCGCTGGCGGATCGAGGCCTTGATCGCCTGGTACTGCGGGTTTGGCGCTCGACGCGGGTCGAAATGGTACGGGCGCAGTTGCTCCAGGCTCACCTGCATCGGGGTGTCCACCACGGGATCGCTGGCTGCCTGCTCAGACGGCACGCTGCGCGTAAATGGCGTGGCCAGCAGTTGGGCGGCCAGGTCCGGAGCGGTCGGCTTAGCCATGGTCATTACTGTCGGTTGGTTTGGCCCGCTGCACCACCGGGCGCCTGTCGTTGGCGCGGGCGCCGGTGTGGATCGGGGTGAAGCCAGGCTTGCGCAGGGTCAGGTGCAGGTCGGGGCTGATCTCCACCCGCCAGCCCTCACGCAGGGCCATCAGGATCAACCGACGCAGGCGGCGCGGTAGGCGATTACTGTCCATGCTGACGTCCTCCGCGACCAGTGACCGTGGCGAAGCGCGCCACCCAGGCCGGGAACAACTCGCTGGCCAGGGCGCGCATGGTCTCCAGTGCAGCAGGGGCCACACGCCCGGACGGCTTGCGGTACTCGACCCGATGCACCGGCCATTGCTGCGTGGCAGCGCGCGGGTAGGCATCGATCGCCGGCACGGCGGTATGCAACACCTGGACACCGCCGGTGTGACTGAACACCTGGCGCAGGGCCTGTTGGATCTGCCGCGCATCGGCCGACACCGGATGCACGCGGTTGATCAGCAGGTACAGCGGCGGCGGCTGGATGCCCAGATGGCGGTAGGGCGCTATATCGTCCAGTAACCGCAGGGTGCCGCGGCGCAGTTCGCGGGCGGCGAGGATTTCCGGGGTGACGGGCGACAGTGCCAGGTCCGCGGCCAGCACCGCCATCTCCAGCAGCACAGTGCGCGCGCCCTGGGTGTCGATCAGCAGCAGGTCGTAGTGTGCCTGAAAAATCGGCAGCAGGTTGCGTAGCCGCAAGCGGCCATCGGGTGCATGCAGCAGCAAGGTGCCGAGCTGGCCCAACTCGTCATTGGAGACGATCAGGTCCAGACCGGGGATGCTGGTGCGTGACACCAATCGGTCCAGGTCGCGCTCGTTGCAGGCCAGCAACTCGTAAGTACCGGCCGGGGCTTGGTAGGTCAGTGCAAAGTAGCTGGACAGGGTCGGTTGCACATCCAGATCCAGCAGCAATACACGCAGACCGGCGTCGGCGGCAAAGCCGCCGAGGTTGGCCGCAGTGGTGGTTTTGCCGACGCCGCCTTTGGAGGACGCTATGGCCACAATACGCATGGTCTTCTCCCGTCAGTCGCGCTCGGCGCGGCGTTCGGCGATCCATTGCTCAACCTCAAGCGAATCCCAACCCACCGCACGGATGCCCAGTGGAAAACTCTTGGGAAAGCGCCCGGCGCGCATCAGCGCGTACAGGTGGGCGCGCTTGAGGCCGGTCTTGTGCTCGACATCGACCCGGCGCAGCACGCGATGCTCGGCGTGCAGGGGTTCTGTGGAGATGTTGTCAATCATGATGATCACTCCCGAAGGCTTGTTAGGGGTGATCGGTATTCAATAGCCCGCGTCAGCCTGCGGCTACCGCAACTGCGGGGGACTCGGCCGCAGTTGCGGTTCCGGGGACTAGCTCAAGCGCCCAGGCTGCGGCGAGCCGCGGCGAAATGCTTCTGCATCGTGCGCTCGGTGATGCCGACACGCCCGCCGTGGTAGGAAATGATCGTCTGCATGATCGCCGAGTCACTGTCGAACTGGCTGTAGCGTTGCCCGCCGGGGGAGCTGCCGCGCAGGACCGTCAGCAGGCCGCCGATGATGTTCAAAAGGGCAGAGCGGCCACGGTCACTGAGTTCTTCGCCGGGTGGGGCCAGGTGTCGCAACTTAGCCAGGTCGCGCTCCAGCAGGGCTTTCTGCTCTTTCAACTGTGCCCCGTTCTTGGCGCACATTTCGAGCTGCACTTTCAGCTCCGTGTGGTTGGCCGACATCTCCTGCATCGCCGTCCACGTCAGGCCGCGACGTTCGGAAGGCCCATACAAAAACCTCGGTTTGTCTGCCGGATAGTGGAGTTGCATCCAGGCCTTCAGGTGCGGCTCGCAGATGCTCAGTTCGGGAGAATCCAGCAGGCTTTTGTCCTGACAGATGATGCCGTGCTTGCCGAAGGGGAGGTCGCCGTTGTACAGCGCGCAGTAGATGCGTTCGCTGTTCAAATGCAGGTTTGGCCAGCGTGGGAAGTCGTCCTTGGTCGGGCGCAGACGGTCGCCGAGTTGTGCCAGGATTGAGGTTTCGAAATGATGCAGGTCACTCCAGCGGATCGCTGCTTCAATCGGGTGGTAATAGGCTTTCATCAATGAGGTAGTAAGTTCGCGCATGATCGATACCTTGCATGAATAGTGAAGTCATCAATGGGTTCCTTGGTTAGGCGGCTGTTGTAGTGATGGGAGTGCGGGGCTATTCCCGTAGCCGTCGTGGCTATCATCCAACGAAATGGAGGTCTTGGGTGGGCTGAATTCAGGCCAATGTGGAGAGTGTTGTCACGTTGTGGTGCACACGCTTTAGGCAACATGGGGCATCAGGGCATCACGCCTGATCAGGTGACATCAGTCGTTACATTTTTCCGTGCGCAGCACCCTGAGCTTGTTCGTCGAGATTCGACCTGGACGCGCCGAGGAGGAGTGACGGTCGCAAAGCACTGCCATCTGACACTTTGACTTCTTGGCTTGCGATCTACGGAATGAATGACGTACGCTCTGTTCTAGGCACCCGGTAGGTGCCAGCCGTCCACAAATGGCAAAGCCCAGGCTCTACCGTGACAGTTCCAACCGCCCTGTATTGGGTTCTTGTAGTGGACACTAGGCCCGGCCCTGGAGGCTGAGATGCAACACACCACCACTTTTGCTGACGTTCACCGCGTTAAGCGCCACGCCAAAAAAATCAAAGTCGACTTCCCTGATCTCCCGCACAGCAAGCGCCTGGACAAGGCGGCTGTTGAGATCTGCGGTGCCCGCAACTTCCACGAACTGAACCGTTGGTTTGAGCGCGCAATCAACCAGCATGTCGATACGCCTGACGAGCCTAATAGCGTTAGCCATTGTCGTTACTGCGACTTTCGCTTCGCAGCTGATCACAAGCCAGATCAGAAGGCGCACCGGGAGTTCCATGAAGCCTTCATGGAGGCTGAGGAAAAGTTGGCGTACCGACCTGGAACTCACGTTGAGCGCGAGCGTATGAAGAAGGATGGCCACCATCAAATGAACCATGGCGAACATGAAGAAGATCGCGTGGCAGGTCTGCTTATGGTTACACGGGGATGGTTCGATCGATCATTGAGCTTGGCGATTGAGGCTGGCTGCTGGTCAAAGCACCCAACTTTTGAGGTCTTTGTCGCGATGATGGTTCCGCACTTGGAGACTATGAACTCTGTGCTGGCTGCGATTCTTGCGAAACGCTATGGAAGAGTTCCAGATGTCATTCCTTCGGGGCAGACAAACTGGTCAGCTAACTAGGCTGCTCTCCTGCAAACGCCCGGGCGCTATGCGCCCCGGGCTTTCCTCTAGAAGAATGTGTGAATCATCGTGCTAGAACTATTGTGCGGTCTAGCTTTCAGTCTTCTGATTGTTGAGCGAGATGATCGCTTCCTCTGCTACGGATCTTCTCTTCTTGTGAAGGTTGACCAATAGTTCGTACAAATCGCACTCATGCTGAAAATAGCGACGTTGGAAGCGTGAGTGGAGCTGTTGGTACTGCTCATGCTGCGACTGAAATTGGGCGATCATCCTGGATGCGCTCTGGATCTCGCCTTGCGCCGAGCTTAGGAGTTCTTCACGTGGGATGTCTCGATTAAGAAATTCCTCTAGTTCGTAACGCCATGGGTTGATCTCAACATCCATTTTCCAGATGTCGAGATATCCCGATGCGATCAGCGCATTCACAATTTTTGAGTCGTGCTCTGGATGATCAACCGCATACTGAGCGAGTTGCTCATGCTGCTGGATGTCCTGCCCTGACAGCTTCCGGATCTCACTGAAGAACTGGTTGGTTATTTCCTTCTGCTTTTCCAGTGGATTTGACTGTTCAGCGAACCTGCACTCTGCGGCTGATGCGATCCGAACGCAGCCCAACACTTCGACCAGTAGTTGAGACTCATGGATCTCTTGAGGTGTGCAATAGGCTGGGGTCGCCACAAGATGTATGCCAGCCTCCTCAAATGACTGTGCAACCAGGCGTGAGCAAAACTGCCGGTTTTTCAGGTCTGAGCGAAGCTTTGGTACGACCGATCCGGCTGCTTCTTTCTTTGAGTACTGAGTCCCTACCATCCGGCGAGCGTAGATGATCGCGCTTTCAACGACAGCATCTTTTTCCGGGTGAACTATGCGCAGGACAGTTGCCCGGTCAGGGGAGTCGAATAGTAGGCGCTGCGGGTTGTCGGCGTGAACGCCTTTACGGTCGGAGTGGATGTAGCTGCTTCCACCTACGTAGAGGATGGCATGCGAGTAGTCACTTTTCGTGATCTTTCTGATGCCGGCACTGGGTAGCTCACCGATGCTGGTCAGGATGATGTCTCCCTTCTCTAGAAGGGACGTGTCGAGGATGTACTTGGTGATATCCATATGCTGATCCGCGAAATGGCTAATGTTTAGGTGGTTCTAGTGTGGCCGATCTTGGCAGGCGCTATGAGTCTATAGCTGACTGTACGAGAGAGGCCGCTAGGTTATCGGCATGATCCGCCATTTTTGAGGCGGCCTGACGGCTGTGGCTGTCTGGAACTGGTCATTCACGGTAGCTCCGTCCAGTTGGAGGATGGGCTCGCGTTGTTCGGGTGAAGAGCCTGATCGCTGATCTTACGGTGGCTGAGGTACTGAAGGACTTCCAGTTGCGGGTCGCAGTTGGGGACGTTCGATGATGCGTCTAGAATTCTGCCCAGATGGAGGGGCAGTATGCGACTCATACATCTACGGCTGACTAGTTCGTACAGGCCAGGCTTGGTTTGGCGCGTCGTCGTGTGATGAGTGTGCCTGCGGCGATTACTCCAATGCCTAGATAGGTGGTCCACTGAATCACGTCTCCAAACATCAACGTCGCCCATATCAAGGTCACCGGCGGCTCCAGATATACCAGTGCAGACACCCTTGTCGCCGATATCCACTTCAGCAGGCTCCACAGGCTGAGATAGGCGATGAAGGTCGAGAACACGGTCAGCCATGCAACAGACACCCAGGCCTGGGTGCTTCTGGGCACTTCTATCAGACCCAACGGCAGACCTGTGGCCGTCAGCAGGATCAAGGTCGCCGCCGACTGCAGAAACAGCGGCATCAGCAAACCCTCCTTGCTGTGGTCGGTGGCCAGCAGTGATTGCCGCCTTTGGTAAAGGGTGGCGATGGAGAGGGTGAACGCAGCGATCAACGGCAGGGCATACAACCCAATGTTCAAGCGTTGGGCAGAAAAGCGGTACTCGCCCAGGATCACCACGCTGACGCCGGCGAAACCGACCGCAAGCCCCAGCCATTCCTGAACACTGCTGCGCTCATGTCGGCCTCGGCTGTTCATAGTCGCAGTGATCAGCGGCTGCAAGGCACAGATGATGGCGGCAATGCCGGCCGGCAGGCCGCCGCGAATGGCGATGTAGACGCTGACCAGATAGGCGAACTGGGCCAGGAAGCCGATCATCGCGTTGTAGCGCACCTGCGCCCAAGACAGCGCCCGCAGCCTATGCCACACCAATGGCAGCAGGCAGAGGCTGACCAGCAGGAAACGCCAGAACAGCAGGTTAATCGCGCCGGCATCCTCGGTGCCCAGGCGCGCACCGATGAATCCCGAACTCCATGAGAGCACAAACACCACCTGCAGCAGGAGCAGGTACAGCGGGTTGGCTAGCATGCGTGCGTCTGGACCCGTCCCAGCTCTTCGAAGGTGATCGGCTCGATGCCGAGCGCCGCGAACTGGCGGGCCGCGGATTGTTGCAGGGACCAATGCAGGCGCAGCCAGTTGGGCACGGTCGTGGGAATGCCATCATCGGAGGCGAGATGCCAAAAGCGGTTGGAGTCTTCCCGGGCATAGGGGCAGTGAAAGGACAACACCAGCGACATGCGCCGGCCGGTCTTCACCGGGCATACGCCGTGGAACAGCCGGCTGCCATAGATGAACAACGCGTCACCTGGCTCAACCAGCGGTGCGGTCTCGAAGGTTCGGTGGTCCAGGGCATCGAAAGTGTCGATAGTGCGGTTGTGGAACAGGAACTCGCCGCCCGTGTAGTCCGATGCGTTGGAAAGCACGATGTTCAGTACGTAGTTGGTGCCGTCGGTGTGCCACATTCCGACCTGTTCACGCGGGCTGCCAGGCGCCTTGGGATAGAAGTAGTTGACCTGGGCGCGGGCGTTGAGCATGGGGTAGGGAACCAGCGGAACCCCAGCGATCCTCGAGACCGCCAGCAGGAACGTACGGCTTCTCATCATGCAGTGGAGGAATGGCGAAAGTGCAGTGACGCCACGGGTGCGGCGCGAGATGATCCAGTCGCTGTCGCCGGCGTCTTGCTCAAGGTCGGCGCAGATACGCTGCAGTGCCGACACCGCGTCGGGGGTGAACAGGCCATGCACCGCGCTCAAGCCAGTGATGGTGTCCACGGCGATGTTGGGATGGGGACTCTGCGTATAGCCCAGCTCGGTCAGCGTGCGACTGTCGCTGATCACCGGGCCGGCCTCAGTCAGTAGGCCGTCGTGCCAATGATCTTGCTCGTCCCGCTGAATAACCGGGTGACGGGGCATGCGGTGCAGCGTCGATTTGAACGCTAATTTCACGCGATCAAGGCCGCGGGCATAGAGGGGGAGGTCTGTGCGATGCATGGTCATTCGCTCCCTAATTCATAGTGGTGGGAGGTACTGGGCGATCTGGTAGCGGACCGAACCATCGCCGCTGACGAGTTCATCCAGCACGGTGCAGTTCCCGTGCAGTGATCTGACGCGGCGGAACTGGTCTGGTGTGTATTTGATGCAGCTGTTGGTCAGTAGGTAGCCGCGCTTCTGCAAGTGCTCCGCCGGTTGCAAGGTGACGGCGATATGCAGCAGCTCACCTGCGATGGTCAGGCGCAACAGGGTGGTTTCGTGATCGCCCGCGGGAACGAAGCCCTGCTGGCGAGCAATCAGTTGCGAGAAGCTCAGCATGTGGGGATTGGCGTAGAAGGCATGGATGCAGTGTTCTAGGCCCTCTTCATAGACCTGCATCTCCGAGATGATGCAGGTAGTGTCATCTGCCAAGGCCTGGATCAGGCGCCCAGTTGCGAGTGGCGACTCGTTGCCCTCCTGGAAGCCAAGCATGGTGATCAGAGTGAGATCCTGGTCATGGCGCAGGGTGTCATGCGTCACGGTTCGGTAGTCGGCCGCCAGATAGTTAAAATTTGCTGGGTCGGCGATGATTGGAATCACCGCGTCGCGCATGGCGCCTTCGGATGTCGCGTTGATGTCGATCGCCGTGTAGCGCACGGCCGTCGCAGCTTGCGCGATCTGGGTAAGGATGTACGAGGTCTTGACCGGCTCCGGCCCCAGTTCGACGTAGTGAACGCGTTTGCCACGGCTCATATGAACCAGGCGTTGGGTCAGTTGTGCCAGAAGACTCTTTAGTGAGCCATGGCCCTGTGCGTCTGCACAGAGTCCGTTCGTACTGATGCCCTGCTCATTGAGGGCGCGCATCAACATGAAGATCTGGTGGTTGATGCGATGATCCTGCTGATGCCCCGCCGCATTCTTCAACGTCGAGTACTTGGCGTGGTTCTCGACGGTCCAGATGGCTTGGCCCTGATACTGGTTGCAGCGCGTGAGCGCATCGACGACGACATTGTTCAAACTCATCCCCATGGCTCCGTGCTGTGAGTCGCGTGGCGGTTTCACCCTTGTTTGAGCACAGTTGGCAGGTAGAGGATCTACCTTGACCGAACCATAGGCGGGGGGAAAAATGCTGTACAGCCGAATAAAGTGAACCGGTAATTCGAGACGACGAAATCAGGTGACCCTATGGGAAAAGGCCTAGATGTCGATGTACTGAGAACCTTCCAGGCCGTGGCGCGACTTGGCCGATTCAAGGCGGCCGCCGATTACGTCCACCGCAGCCCGTCGGCGGTGACAACGCAGATCCAGCGGTTGGAGGAGAAGCTCGGGCGGCAACTTTTTTTGCGCAGCAACCAGGCCGTTGAACTGACCCCGGCGGGGCGGCAGTTGCTGGGGGAGGCCACGCGCTTCTTGATGGCGCACGACCGGCTATTAGCGACACTTTCACTCCAGCAGATGACGGGAAAGGTGCGTCTGGGCGTTCCCGACGGTTATGCTGCGGATCTCATGAGCGACTTCCTGCCGGTGTTTGTCGTCAGCCACCCGCAGCTGGAGCTGGAGGTCGTGGCGCGATCCAGTGCGGAGCTCATCGATCTGTTTGCGCGGCAACATCTGGATCTGACGCTGGCGGTCAGTGGTGAGGAGCTGGCGCAGGGCGAAAGGCTCTGTTCAACGCGCCCTTGCTGGGTGGCGGCGCCAGGCTTCACGCACGACCCTAATCGCCCGCTGCCTCTAGCCCTGCAACTAAAGGGCTGCCCGTATCGAGAAGTGGCACTGTCGGCGCTCAAGGCACGGGGCATTTCGTACCGCATCTTGCTGGAGAGTGCGAACTGGCATGCGGTGTTGGCGTGTATGAAGAGCGGGCTGGCAGTTGGCGTCGTCGAGGAACTGGACGCCGGTGATATGTCGCTTGGGCTCGCGGTGGGGCTGAATCTTCCTGCTCTTCCTGAGCACCAGGTCTATCTGCTTACAGATAGCTCCCATCATGCCGCCCTGCATTTGCACGGGCTGTTGAGATCAACGATGCAGCAGGCTGGGTAGATGCGGGGCACTAGTCATCTTGGTGTTTGACCCAGATGTATTTCCCAGTGCGTCATCGTGCCCCGACGCCTATCGAGCAGGTCTCCCCGCGCATTCCCTGGTGGTTTCACCGTCAATCACCTCAGGGCACCAGTGTCTCACCGGACGCGCAGTCTGGCCGGGAGTTGACCTACGTACTGGATGGGGGTCTGATCTGGTCACGGGGGGTAGGCCCGATCAGCATTTTGTACTGGGCATGTCCTACATGATTACCGACGGGGATGTGCATTTCGCCAGTGGCCAGAGCAACAGGGCGATCAAGCTGCTGTGTGTCTTCATCGATGATGAGAACAAGCCGGTGGCTAGGGTGATTGGGAGTCCGGAGGCTCGGTAGGGGAGCTTGGTGCCTGGCCAAATAGCAGGTCCGCGCGCCGTTCGCGGACCTGCGATGATGGCCCTGTCCATTGCAGGCGAGAAATGCCGTCAGCCGCTCAATCGGGCAGGCCGACGCTGATCTTCTTCAGCGCCATTAACGTATGCCTTACAGCTGGAAGTTCGAAGTCTTCACGATCGACCTCATCATGAGTACCCTTGTTGAAATAGCTCCAGATGAGCTGATTGTTTGGAACGGCGAGGACTTCCTCAAATCCTGTAGATATGCTCGCCCACGATGCGCCAGTTAGCATTCCTCGCTCGCTCCCTAGCTGGATTCCCTTGAGCAGAGCTTTGCTCAATGCTCCGAGCTCTGGTTTGTAGGTGGGAGGGCCAACCGGAACAGATAGAAAGCTGAGGTCCCGTGCTTTGCCATAGAGCTTTGCCGTACCTACGCAACCGGGAAGGTGACCTGAACCTCTGGTTGTTATTACCCATACTGCGCCAGCATAGGTATAAGTTTGTCGGCACTCCCGCAGTGGTTACGGGAGATAAGGCGCTCGCATGTGAACTCGCACCAGTGATCGCGTCAAGACTGGGATACATAATTGCTGCAACAATGGAATCTGGCTTCACATTGCGCCGTTCGATGTTCGCTGTGGACGACTAGACGCCGTTCAACTGCCAAGCCATGCCCGTCAATCCAGCCCAGAATCCTGTCCATCGAAAACGTTTGATCTCAAGCGTTTTGACGCAACTGATCTAGGTAGTTCGCCCATTGTTGGGCAGCCTCTCGGCGTTGCGTCAGCAATTGAGCCCGTGCATACACAGCCCCCAACGCACCTGGCATCCGGTGGGACAAGGACAGTTCGAGCACGATTGGATCAATACCCAAGTGCTCGTGGGCAATGGTTCTGTAGGTCGCACGAAAGCCGTGAGCTGTGATGCCGTACTCCGGCCAGATGCGCTGAAAGGACTTGAGCATGGAGGTCGGGTTTATGGGGCGTCCTGGATAGACCGGTGAGGCGAACACCCAGCCTTTGCCTTCTTCATCCACCACGCGGGTTTTATGTAGCTCGCGTAAAAGAACCAAGGCTTGTTCAGGCAACGGCACGATGTGTTTGCTCTTATCCAGATGCTTGGTCTTGCTCACCACATAACGCCAATCGGCGCCTACCAAGTCGACATCTTCCCAGCGCATCTTCACCAGTTCGCCAGGTCGGACCGGCAACATGACCAGCAAGCGCATTGCAGCGGCAACGCTGCCGTCGTTGAGGTCATCTAGACGCAGGAGAAACCTACCCAGGTCTGCAGGCCTTTCGATCGCTGGGTTGCTGGTCACGACATGACGGATTTTCAACTCCTCAATGTTGCTGAGCGCCACATTGCGTTCCACCCATCCGCGCCCCTCGGCAAAGCCCAGAACGGCACGGATGATGGTACGCACACGTCGGGCCATGGCCATGGTGCACTGGCGGCGCAACTCCGTAATGATTGTGGTGATGTGCTCCAACTTGATCTCGCTGACCGGCTTTTTACCAATCGCAGGAAAGATGTGGTTGTTCAGCGCTCCGTTAAATCCCGAGATGGACTTGGTCACCAGTTCGGCAGACTTGAACGCAAGCCACTGCTTGGCTACGTACTCGAAGGTGCGCTCTTCATTAAGCAACTGCGCTTCGATTTTGGCGGTCCTGGCTTTGAGCGGGGCGATGTGGTTGGCCACGTCACGGCGTGCACTACGGGCAATATCGCGGGCCTCTTTCAGCCCGATGTCGGGGTAAGCGCCGATGGAGAAGCGGTTCTCCTTGCCGTGCAGCCGATACTTCAAGCGCCAGAACTTGGAGGGAGCTTTGCCGACCTTGCTCGACGCCCTCACCTCCAAGTAGAGACCAGGGACTTCGCCATCAGCGTGTTTGCCGGGTTCGGTCAGCGAGCGGATGAAGGCGTCGCTGAGTTTTCGTTTGAAAACGACTGCATTTTCTGAGGGCATCGGTGGGGGCATCCTTTTTAAGGAACCGAAATTTGCCCCCAATTGTGCCCCCACCTGCTTCGGAACTCAGTGGATTTAGATAAACGGCAATGGACTTGAAAGTCGTATAACAGGTTGTTATAAAAGGCTTTTTGGAGTTCTGTGGAATTCAGTTACAAACTCTCGGGGTCCCCAAAAAACATCTGAATCCGCGACCGCAACCACCGCTCTCCCGGGTCGTTATCCTGCGACCCACGCCACGCCATGTGAAGTTCGAAGCTGCGCACCGGCAACGGCGGATCCTCCGCCCGCAGCCCACCCGCAGATGTCAATGCCTCTGCCGCATAATCCGGCACGGTCGCCAGGATGTCAGTACCCGCCAACAACGTCCCCAGCCCGTTGAATTGGGGTACCGCCAAGACCACGTGACGTTTGCGGTCGAGCTTCTCCAGTTCTTCGTCAATAAACCCACTCAGGTCGCCGGCAAACGACACCAGTGCGTGTGGCCGCGAGCAGAAGTCGTCGAGGCTCAGGGAACCCGGCACGCTGTCGGCACGCAGCAATTTCGGCAGGCTGCGGCGCAACACTTTGCGTTTGGCGTTGGCGGGGAGGTCGGCGGTGTAGCTGACGCCGATGGAGATTTCGCCGGAGGCCAGCAAGCCGGGCATCAGGATGTAATTGACGCGACGCACCACCAGCACGATGCCGGGGGCTTCGGCGCGCAGGCGTTTGAGCAGTTGCGGCAACAGGGCGAATTCGACGTCGTCGGACAGGCCGATGCGGAACACCGCCGTGCTGGTGGCCGGGTCGAACTCGGCGGCACGGCTGACGGCGGTGGAGATCGAGTCCAGGGCCGGGGAGAGCAGGGCGAAGATTTCCACCGCCCGGGCCGACGGCTCCATGCTGCGACCGGTGCGCACGAACAGCGGGTCATCAAACAGCCCGCGCAGGCGCGACAACGCCGCACTGATGGCCGGCTGGCCGAGGAACAGTTTCTCGGCGGCGCGGGTCACGCTGCGCTCATGCATCAAGGTTTCGAATACGATCAAGAGGTTAAGGTCGACACGACGCAGGTCGTTACGGTTCATCTTGTGTCCTGGAAGAGTCAGCAAACTTGACGAGAGCAGCCATATAAGAAGAATGACCGGCATGAATCTTACGGGTAAAGGCTGTTACTCTGCACAGGAAAATTGAGTTTTCTTACAAGCTCTGAGGTCTATTCCTCAGTTGCGGAATCAATGACAGGCATGTCGACTATTAATGGCGACCGGTGGTCTTACCCGCAAAGCCCAGATAGAGTTCATGGCATTAGAGGTTACTTTGACGAGGTTTGCGATGTCCCGCACGATCCGTTTTCACAAGTTTGGTCCGGCCGAGGTGCTCAAATGCGAAGAGCATGCAACCGCGCAGCCCGCACCGGGCGAAGTGCAGGTGCGTGTCGAAGCGATTGGCATCAGCTGGTATGACATTCTGTGGCGCCAGAACCTGGCGTCTTCCCACGCACGCTTGCCGTCCGGCCTTGGCCATGAGATGGCCGGGGTGGTGGTCGCCGTCGGCGACGGTGTGGATGATTTGGCCGTGGGCGACAAAGTCGCCAGCTTTCCAGCGGAAAGCCCCAATGATTACCCGGTGTATGGCGAGCAGATCGTCCTGCCCCGTTCGGCCGTGACCCGCTATCCGGATGTGTTGAGCCCGATTGAAGCCAGCGTGCACTACACGCCGCTGCTGATTGCCTATTTTGCTTATGTGGATCTGGCCCGGGTCAAGCCTGGGCAGTTTGCCCTGGTGACGGATGCCAGTCACTGTGCTGGCCCTTCCTTTGTGCAACTGGGCAAGGCCCTGGGTGTACGGGTGATTGCCGCGACCAAGGACAGCGCGGAGCGCGAGTACCTGCTGTCCCTCGGTGCGGAGAAGGTCATCGTCACAGAAGAGCAGGACCTGCTCATGCAAATCAACAAGTTCACCGACAACCGCGGTGTCGACGTGGTGTTCGATGGCTTGGGCGGCCCGCAGATGTCATTGCTCGGCGATGTGCTGGCACCGCGTGGCAGCCTGGTGCTGTATGGCTTGCAAGGCGGTAACCAGACGCCATTCCCGGCGTGTGCAGCGTTCCAGAAGAACATTCAGTTCTTTGTGCACTGCATTGGTAACTTCACCGGCAAACCCGAACTGGGCATCATCCAGGATCAGGTGGCTTTGCAGCGCGCCCTGCGGGATATCAACCAACTGACCGCCGACCGCGTGTTGGTGCCGCTGAAGACCACGGTGTTTCCCTTCAGCCAGTTCGTGGAAGCGCACCGCTACATGGACGAATGCCCGTGCCGCGAACGCGTTGCGTTGCAGGTTGAAGCTGTTTAGGGCGTAGGAAGATTCTTAAACCAGTCTTCCTAGCACCCGCCGCATGAGGTAAATGCCCCATTTGACAAGGTTGAACCTGCACAGCCCGCCAGGTATCCAGCTGGCGCTTTAGCCCATAAATCCGGCCTTTCTCTCCTACGCCGCCCTGGAATCCAGCGCGGCGTCTTTGTGCGCGCGTGATTAATGCAGGCGATGGTGGTTTATCTGCACTGGTTTTCGGTCAGGTTCTGTATCTATTAATCATTATTCCAGCACTGATAATTGAGCCTTCACTTTCATCTCAAGGACTGAGCAATGATTGAATATCCGACACTGCAATCGCGAGTGCTCGAAGCAGAGACTGCTGCGCTTGTTTGGAATCAGGGAAGTAGATGTATTCAGGGCGATCCTCAATCCAATAAGTTGGAAAGTTCGTGCTTTTATTTGTCAGACACGTCTTTGATTGACTGGTTAAAGGCGTGTAGGAAGTTGTCGGAATATTCCTAGGTTTTCAGCTCGGCCGCGCTTTGGCCTAGATAAATCTAGGGGTAGAGGGTTTAAAGGCTGGGCTGATACCCGGGAATATCCGTGTCGTTTTGTTGCGCGATGCTACTGTTTATTTAGCGTTTCACAAAGTGATGCGGAACTTTCTATGCGCGTAATAGATCGGGCAAATACGCTCAGTAGTTGCTCGAAACTGACATTTCAACTCAGGTAGTAGAACGATGAGCACTATTCACGAACAGGCTATGAATTATGTTTACCAACAAGTTTTGCAGCGTTTGATCGGGCACTTAAATCGTGCGGAGCGAACAGCGCTCCAGTTGTTGGTCCAGCGGATTGTCGTGGCCGCGGGTGGTATGGAGCAAGTGGGAGAATACAAGGTATTGATGGCCCATGGTGGAGGCGAAGTCAGCAGCTGTACCTTGGCATTGCTGCGTGCTGCACAGCTGACCATCGCCGGGCGAGCGCCACGAACCTTCAAGTTGCGGGTGGCAACGTTGCGCCATTCGGGTATGACCGACAGCAGGCTCGACAGCATCAATCAGGGTTACGGGCGCTTGTTCCTTCACGATGATCCGAGGGTGGAAGTGCTGATGGTGGAGAACCAGGAAGTATTGCCCTTCAACCATCAACGGCCGTCCTCTGCCATGGGGCGAGAAAACAGCCAGCGCAACATGCTGATGATCGGCCACCTGAGTTCAGGTGATTGCCGTGCCACTTTGTGCAGCGACACCTATCTGGCACTCGGGGATTTCTACCAGCGGGTGACCACCTGGAATGGCGGGGTGCACGCACTGGTCAGTGGTGACTCCCCGCGCAAGCAAGGGCAGTTTCTGGCCTGGCTGAAGAAAACCGCCCAGAGCGCCGGCGTTCCGATCCCCAGCACCTGGCCGTTGTCGCTCACCGGGTTGTTTGCGCGCATGGACGAGTGGAGCACCAGTTACTACCGCGAGGTGTACGGTGAACACTATGTCGCCAGTGCCAACCCCAGCAAGACGGGTCACCGTCACTTGGCTTACATCAGCATTGCCGACCTGCTAGAGGATGTGGATACGCAAGTGTCGCCGATATTGACTGAATTCATGGCGTTTGCTCCCGACCCGCTTGGATTTCATTTCAGCCATCCTGGCTACTCCAATCCTCTGATGATGGCTCATCTGCGTGGCTTGCAGGCCCGCTGTCTGCGGGACCTTGACTACGAAGAGGGGGTACAGGGCTTTATCCGCCAGGCCTCGCAGTTCCTGCGTCGCCAGCACTTGCCCGAGGAGTGGCTGGCGCAGGTTGGCATCGGTGCAGACGCTGCCCTGCCAAGTGCCGCCGCGCAGCAGTTCTTTGGGTTGGATGAAACACAGTTGGTATGCCTGCTGTTCTCGCCGTTTATCCACCATGGGGAGCGGCTTGAAGGTTATTTGCGTCAATGCCACCCCGGCATGCTGGTGGCCTTGCCTGAGTTGCATAAGGTTCTGCAGGGCAAGCAATCGGCCGATATGTTGCAGCAGTGGGTCAGCGACACCAGTGGCCTGCCGATGCCCTTGTTGCAGCACCTCTACCGCAAGCGTCCGGTGCCCAACGCGGGTGGTAAATCGCGCAGTGCTGGCGCCATGGCCCATGGCAACACACCCGCTTGCCAATTGTCCGGGCGATGACACTGCGCGGCGAGCGACAAGCGGACTTCGCGTATCAGGCGGTCTACCGCTACATGATCAACCTGATCAATGAAGTCAGCAGCGATACCCGAGTAAAACTGCCATCGCTGCGGCAATTGGCGAGGCGGCTGAACGTATCGATCTCGACCATTCAATACGCCTACTCGCTGCTGGAGAAGGAGGGCAGGGTCTACTCGGTGGCCAAGTCGGGTTATTACGCTTGGCCGCTTTCAGCAAGTACGGTGGCAGGGGGGAGCGGCGATTTGCTTGACCGGCTCTACGCGGCGGCACGCAGCCCGTGCATGGCGGTGTTCAGCGGCGATGAGCCGGCGTTGCTGGCTTCGCTGGATGGGACCCTGTTGCGCCTGGAGCGTGAGCTGGTGCGCCAGTACCCGCGTCATCTGCAACCCTGGTCACAGCCGTGCGGCGTATGGGAGCTGCGCGCTGCACTGGCCGCGCGGTACACCTCGTCGCCCACGCGTTGCTGGCATGCCGACGACATCTACATCGGTGCCGACCTGCGCGGGGTGCTGGATATCCTGATAGAGGTGCTGGGTCTGCGGGGAACCACAGTGATTGTTGAATCCCCCTGCGACTGGCTGATTTTGCGCCTGTTCCAGGATTGCGCAGTGCGCATCATCGAGTTGCCCTGGACCCCGGAAGGGCGCCTGGACCTGACGACCCTTGACCAACTGTTGCGCGATGAGCCGGTGCACTTGGTATTGCTGTCGTCAAAGGTCAGCCTGCCATCAGGCAATGCACTGCCTGCCCACGACCGCCTTAGCGTGGCACAGATGCTGGACCGGTACGGTTGCTGGCTGCTGGAAAACGACACTTTTGGCGAGCTGGGTTTCAAGGAACCCCAGGCGGCGTTGCGTGAATGGGTGAACCCGGAGCGCCTGATGGTGTTTTCCTCGTTCGAGAAAATACTGGGAGCGGAAGCGCCCTACGGCTATCTGTTGTCACGGCGCATGAGCAGTGAACTGCAGCGCCAGTTTTTGCTGCGCTCGTTCCGCTTGTCGTCAATCCGCCAGCGCGCCATCGCCCGCCTTTATCAGAGCGGGCGAATAGACCCGCACTTGCGGGCGTTACGCCAACTACTGCAGGCGCAAGCGGCTGAAATGAGCGGGCGCCTTGAGCAGCATCTGGGGCAGCAGGTGAGTTATCGGATGCCGGCTGCCGGGGCGGCGTTCTGGCTGGGCTCCACCCAGGCCGTCGACATGCGCCAGGTATTCAAGCGCCTGCTTGCCCAACAGGTCGTGGTTGCACCGGGTGAGCTGTTCAGTGTCAGCGGCCTGCATCATCAGCACTTGCGCGTGAGCCATACCTTTCATGGGCAGCCCAACCTGGAGATCGCCTTGGCGGCCATAAGCGAAGCGCTGCGTCAGGCTCAAACGGGATGACCGCGTGAAGTTTCTCTTACTGTTGTAGGATCGATACCGTCGCGCAGCAGTCCAACTCTCAGTAAACTGCCATTTTTTTCCGAATCCTTCTTTCCGAGGTTTATGCATGACAATCAGTCCTTTTGCGGGCAAGCCGGCGCCAGCCCAGTTGCTGGTGGATATCCCGCGACTGGTTACGGCCTACTACACCGGCCAGCCTGATGCAGCAATCTCCACTCAGCGCGTGGCGTTCGGTACGTCCGGGCACCGCGGCAGCTCGTTCGAACTGAGCTTCAACGAGTGGCATGTGCTCGCCATCAGCCAGGCCATCTGCCTGTATCGCGAAGCCCAGGGCATCAACGGCCCGCTGTTTGTCGGCCTGGACACCCATGCGTTGTCGACGCCTGCCGGTGCCAGCGCCCTGGAAGTGCTGGCCGCCAACGGCGTGCACGTGATGCTCGCCGAAGGCGATGAATACACGCCGACCCCGGCCATTTCCCACGCCATCATCTGCTACAACCGTGGTCGCACCAGCGGCCTGGCTGACGGTATCGTCATCACGCCGTCGCACAACCCGCCGCAGAGTGGCGGCTACAAGTACAACCCACCCAATGGCGGCCCGGCCGACACCCACGTGACCAAGTGGATCGAAGCCAAGGCCAACGAGCTGCTCGCCAACAAACTGGCCGGGGTCAAGCGCATCACTCACGCGCAGGCGCTCAAGGCCGACACCACCCATCGCCACGATTACCTCAACAGCTACGTGGCCGACCTGGTCAACGTGATCGACATGGACGCTATCCGCAGCGCCGACCTGCGCCTGGGCGTAGACCCGTTGGGCGGAGCAGGGGTGCGCTACTGGTCGGCGATTGCCGAGCACTACCGCCTGAACCTGGACGTTGTGAACACCGAAGTCGACGCGACTTTCCGCTTCATGAGCGTCGACTGGGACGGCCAGATCCGCATGGACCCGTCCTCCAGCTACGCCATGCAAGGCCTGATCGGCCTCAAGGAACGGTTCGACGTGGCCTTCGCCTGCGACCCGGACCATGACCGTCACGGTATCGTCACCCCGTCCGGCGGCCTGCTGGCGCCGAACAACTACCTGGCGGTGTCCATCGACTACCTGTTCCAGAACCGTCCTGACTGGCGCGCGGACGCTGCGGTGGGCAAGACCGTGGTCAGCAGCGGCTTGATCGACCGCGTGGCGGCCCGTATCGGTCGTCGCCTGTACGAAGTGCCGGTCGGCTTCAAGTGGTTTGCCGATGGCCTGTTCGAAGGCTCGCTGGGCTTTGGCGGCGAAGAAAGCGCCGGCGCCTCGTTCCTGCGCAAGGACGGCACGGTCTGGAGCACTGACAAGGACGGCCTGATCCCGGCGTTGCTGGCAGCGGAAATGACCTCGCGCAAAGACCAGGACCCGAGCCAGATCTACCGTGGCCTGACTGACGCCCTGGGTGAGCCGTTTGCGATTCGAGTGGACGCCAAGGCCACGCCGGCGCAGAAAACCTTGCTGGGCAAGCTGTCGCCCGACCAGGTGACCTCGACCGAGCTGGCCGGCGAACGCATCCAGCAGATCCTCAGCCACGCGCCGGGCAACAACCAGGCGATCGGCGGCTTGAAGGTGATGACCAAAAACGGCTGGTTTGCCGCGCGGCCATCGGGCACCGAGGATATCTACAAGATCTACGCCGAGAGCTTTATCGGTGACGATCACCTCAAGCAGTTGGTGGAAGAAGCGCAGGTGCTGGTCGACGGCGCCATCTCCGGATAACGCCGTAATAACAATGTGGGAGGGGGCTTGCCCGATAGCGGTGTGTCAGTTTGCATCTCTTTTTCTGAAACACAGCCATCAGGGGCAAGCCCCCTCCCACAGTTGATCGAGGTCAGGCCAGGTCTACCAGGACGATTTCGCTGTTCTCGATCGCGGTTACCCGCAATACCTGTTCATTCTCTACAGCCACACCGTCTCGCGCTTGCGCACGCAAGCCATTGACTTCAATCACGCCCGTCGCCGGCACCAGGTACGCCCGACGCCCGCTGTCCAACCGGTACTCGGCACTTTCCCCAGCCTTAAGGTTCGCGGCAACCAGTCGCGCATCCGCCCGAATGCGCAGGCTCTCATTGTCCCCGGCCTTGCCACTGGCCAGTGTCACAAACCCCTCACGGTTACCTTTCGGAAACGGCTTGGCGCCCCACGAAGGCGGCAAACCGGCTTCATTCGGGATAATCCAGATCTGGAAAATCTTCGTCGGCGCATCTTCCAGGTTGTACTCGCTGTGAGCGATCCCGGTGCCCGCGCTCATCACCTGCACATCGCCGGCCTCGGTACGGCCCTTGTTGCCAAGGTTGTCGGCATGGCTGATCGCACCTTCACGCACATAGGTAATGATCTCCATGTCGCGGTGCGGGTGCTGCGGGAAGCCGGTGCCGGGCGCGATGATGTCGTCGTTCCACACCCGCAGGTTGCCCCAGTGCATGCGGTTGGGGTCGTGGTACTCGGCGAATGAAAAGTGGTGATGGGCGTCAAGCCAGCCATGGTGGGCGCCGCCCAGGGAATTGAAAGGTCGAAGTTCAAGCATGATCGTCTCCTGTAGATAGCCCTATGATCCTGCAGCCCATGATCGATAAAAAGCGTAAAAAATGCCTGATTCCTATCGATTTAATGGATTGGTTAGCGGCGTTTTGACTTTCAGTTCATCGCCTAACTGCATGACCGCAAAGCAATTGGCTGGCACTGAACGTCGATTCCGGCGACCATGGCGCACTTGTCAGAACCCAGCTCATCGCAGGAGTCCGCGTGTCGCAACAAAAGCCTGATCTTCCTCCCGAACTGCGCCCCTTGGCCGAAATGCCGCTATTGAAACGCCTGGCCGCGCGCCTGTTTGGCCACGGCCTGACCCGCTTGCGCGCCCAGCACCGGTTTTCCTGGTTGCACGGACAGGCCGACGGTTTTCGCAGTGGGCACGAGGCGGGCGTGGAGTACGGTTACCGCGAAGGCAAGGCCGATGGCATCGAGGAAGGCCGGCAGGTCCTGTTGATTCGTGATTTCCGCCCGGATGAGCACCGTGCGCCGGGCGTGGACGATAGCCTGTTCGATGATTGGCGCCTGCCGCTCACCGCCGAGTTGAAGAAGCGTATCAAGGCAGATGTCGCGCGATTGCTGCCGGCCCATGCCCAGCCCAGCGCGGCGCAGTGGAAGATGATTTTCAGCGACACGCCTTCAACCTCGGTGATTGCCGGGGCTGGCGCGGGTAAATCCACCTCGCTGGTGCTGCGTATCCTGTTGCTGACCCATTACTTGGGCTTTGAGCTGAGCTCGATGACGGTGGTGACCTTTACCCGAGAGTCGCGCAAAGACTTCATCAACAAGCTCATAAAAATTCTTAGCCTGTGGGGCCAACCCCTTGATATGAAAGAAGCGCAGGCCGTGGTGCGTACCTTTCATTCGCGCATTCTGCCGATGGTGCGCAGCCTGCCGGGCTTTGAACGCCTGCAAGCGTTCGAAAACCTCAGCTCGGGCTTCGAAGACGCTGACAGCAACCCCTTTGACCTGCGCATCAACGATGCCCAGCGCCAGCAGATGAATGCCTGTTATCACCACCTGCACGGGCGGCACCCACGCTTTCGCGAGTTGATTGCGCCGCTGGCGCGCCATGGCCTGCAGCTCAAGGAGCTGGAGCGTGATCATCCCGATGTGCAAAAGCGCGTAGCGGTGACTGAATTGGCCGCCAAGCGTGATGAAGAGCTGTGTGATGTGATCGAGGACCTGTGGTTTCGCGCCGGTGCCTGGCCGATCAAGGGCATCGAGCCCAATCGCCAGACCGTGGAGATCAATGGCGCGCAATTCCACTGCCATGGCTATATCCCCGAATTGGACGCCTGGGTGGTGCTGGGTTTCGATGCTCGGGAAAATGCCCAGCTCAGCCGGCCCAACGCGAAACTGTCAGTGCGCGCCGAGTGGGCGGTAAAGCGCACACTGTTTCAAGCTTTCTGTCGTAAACCATTGATATGGCTAGATAGCTACGAGTCATCCAAGCGGCTTTTGAGTAGCCTGGCCGGTGATGCCGCAGCCGGGCCAGGCTTTGATTACAAGGTCAAAGGCGAGTTGGCTTCGGCGCCATTGCTGGACAGTTTCGTGATGGCGGCCGGGTTTATCGAGAACCTTGGGCTGGATGTGCCCACTGCGGTTGGGCAGATGAGCTTCGCCAAGGATGATCCGGACCGCTTCTTCTTCGAAGCCCTGAGCATTTTCTGGAAGGCCCTGGAAGATCACCTGCTGGACCAGTCGCCGCCGATCATGACCTACAACCGCATGTTCTCGCTGTTCGGCGAGAACACCCCGGAAAACCTCAAGCTGCTCAGCGACCCGCTGTTGCGGCCGCTGTCGCACCTGATGATCGACGAGTTCCAGGACGTTTCGCCACAGATCGTCTCGTGGATCCGCGCCAGCCTGCGCGAGATCCGCAGCCGTGGCCCGGCCATGCACGTCGGGCGCGGCGCCCAGCATTCATCACTGTTATGTGTGGGAGATGACTGGCAGTCGATCTACGGCTGGCGTGGGAGTTCGCCCAAGTACTTCATGGAATTCAACACGGAGTTCCCATCGCCTGCCACCACCCGAGTGATGCTGGGCGAGAACTATCGCAGTCACCAGTACATCATCGACGCGGCCGAGCATATCGTGCGCGCCGCACCCGCCATCCCCGGCAAGAAAGCCAAGGCCAGCGGGGCGCCCAAGGCTTTGGTGCCGGTCATGGTGCTGGAGCGGGATGATGCGGCATTGGGACGGCAACTGCTGGAGCATTACCATCGCGGCGAATCAGTGTTAATGCTCTATCGAAAAAGTAGCGATAAGCTACTGATTCAAGAGCATATTCAGTCAATAGTTAATGTGGATTCTAGCTTGCCGCCTCCGGCGCGCAGGCTGAAACAATTGACCTACCACAGCGCCAAGGGGCTGCAGGCCGATGCGGTATTCCTGCTTGGGGATTGCCAACATGTCACCCATTCACCGTATAAAAATCAGGTGTACCGCATGGCGGGCCTGGGTAAGGACGGGGACAGCGAGCCGTATGACAACGCGCAGAAAGACGAGGTCTTGCGCCTGGCGTATGTGGGCATCACCCGGGCGGTGAGTCATTGCTACTGGTACGTGGAAAAGCCCGAAGGCCAGGCAGTGAATGTGCCCAAGGCGTCGGAGCGGGTGGATGGCAGGAAAGCTTTCTTCGACGACCAACGCAATTAACGGGTGGAGGCCATTCAAATGTGGGAGGGAGCCTGCCCCCGATTGCGGCAGGTCAGCGACAGATGTACTGACTGACACACTGCAAACGGGGGCAAGTCGAATCGTCGCACCGCCCCTCCCACAGGTGACATGGGCTGTCTGAAGGATTGAGTTCAGGCCCGCAGGGACTGCGGCGGCACAAACGACTCCAACTCATCCTCCACCGCCTCGATAATCCGCTCCACATCGGCGGCATTCATCACCGTGGCACAGGGGATGCCGGCGATGGCGATCAATGTCTCGCCGCTGGCGCGGTCGAAGAGGCGGGCGATCATACTGCCGGGCGCGTCCATGCTGCCCTCGAAGCCCATCGGATGAAAATGCCAGCGCATCAGCTGGCAGGCGTTGGGGAACGTCACTTTGTTCATGTTGCCCACCTTGTTCATTGAGCGCTTCCTTTAGCTCGCGGCAGGGGGCCATGACCTTCACTGGTCGTGGCATTGTAGAGCTTAAAAATAGCATTCGTTCGTAACCGCAAGGTGACTTTTTCGGCCCCGTTCGGCGGTTGTTTTCCATAAGGTTGATGTGGGTCATGTGCTACTTGGGATTGGGCAAAAGGCCATTAGTCGGAAGCGCCAATTGGCCATTGAAGCGCCCGGTAAATTTCGGCAATCTCCAGGGTTTACCCGCCGCAGAGCCTTCCATGCCTGACATCGCTGCAGACGATGATTGCCAGCAATCCCACGCCACACGCGAGCTGGTGCTGCGCCATCACCTTTGCTGGCGCCACCGGGACCTGGAAGGCGTGATGTCCTACTACCACCCGGATATCCAATACCACGACTTTTTCCAGAACCGTGTCGTCGGTTTCGCCGACTTGCGCGATTACCTGCAAGCCAGCATGCCTCGTGAGGCCGACGAAGCAATCGAGCACACTGACCGTATCCGCGCCGACGGCGACACGGCGTTCATCCAGTACCGCATTACTTTAAGGGGCGGCCAGGGCCTGGTGTCATTCCGCACCAGCGAAGCGATTACGGTGCGCGACGGGCTGATCTGGCGGGTCAACGAGTACGCGTCGCTGGTACATGAGCAACCGGCCCAGGCCGCGCGGCCTTCGGTGAGTCGCCTGGGCCTGTCGCCCCAGCAATTGGGGCACATGGCCAACGACCTGCAGCAGTATTTCGATCGCAAGCAACCTTACCTGGACCCGGGGCTGGACCTGCAACGGGTGGCCAAGGAGTGCGGCTACAGCCGCAATCAGATTTCCTACCTGCTGAACCAGGTGCTGGGGCAAAGCTTCTACCGCTACGTCAACCAGGCAAGGCTCCAGCATTTACTGGCCGCGCTGGATCAGGCCGTACCGCCGATCAAGGTCGATGACCTGGCGTTTGCCGCCGGTTTCAACTCGCTGTCGGCGTTCTACAGCGCGTTCCGCCAGCATACGGGCCAGTCGCCCAAGGCCTACGTCAAACAAATTTCTCTGCGTGCACGCGCGCAAGACAGCCCATAACACGGCGCTCTAGGATCCACCCTATCGAAACGAGGTAGGGGAACCTGGCATGCCGGCATGGCGCAACATCAGCTTATGGATGGATCAGCTGGACGACCCGCTGCAAGCGCGGCCGATGCTGGAGCATGACCTGGACGTCAACGTGGCCATTATCGGCGCCGGTTACACCGGGCTATGGACTGCGTACTACCTGAAGCGCCAGGCCCCCGAGCTGAAAATTGCCATTATCGAAGCGCAAACCGCCGGTTTCGGCGCCTCCGGCCGCAATGGCGGCTGGCTGATGGGCAACCTGCTGGGTGAAGACCGCTTACTCGCCGGCCTCAATCCCGAACAACGCCGCGCTGCGTTTGACCTGCTGCACGCCATCCCCGACGAAGTGGCCCAGGTGCTGGCGCGTGAAGGTATCGACTGCGATTACCGCAAGGGCGGCGTCTTGTACTGTGCCGCGCGTTACCCCGAGCAGGAAGGCAGCCTGCGCCGCTACCTGGACAAACTCTACGCCCAGGGCCTGACCGAAGCCGACTACCGCTGGCTCAGCCCGCAGCAGTTGGCCGAGCAAATCCGCATCGCCAAGCCCTATGGCGGAATTTACGCGCCCCATGTCGCGACCATTAACCCGGCCAAGCTGGTACGCGGCCTGGCGCGGGTGGTCGATAGCATGGGCGTGAAGATTTACGAAAACAGCCCGGTCACCCACTGGCAATCCGGCAGCCTGCGTACCGCAAAGGCCGGTGTGCGGGCGGCCTGGGTGGTGCCGGCGGTGGAGGGCTATGCCACTACATTGCCGCCGCTGGGCCGTTACCAACTGCCGGTGCAAAGCCTGATCGTCGCCACCGAGCCGTTGCCCGCCAGCACCTGGGATGAAATCGGCCTGAGCCATGGCCAGGCCTTTGGTGAAAGCAGTCGCCAGGTCACCTATGGTCAGCGTTCTGCGGATAACCGGCTGGTGTTCGGTGCGCGCGGCGGTTACCAATTCGCCGGGAAACTACGCCACAACTTCGATTTGACCGACAGCGAAGTCGACCTGCGTCGCTACCTGTTCGGTGAGCTGTTCCCACAGCTAAAGAACGTCAGGATTACCCATTCCTGGGGCGGCAACCTGGGCATGTCGCGTAATTTCCGTCCGCACATGCTCTGCGATCACAAGACCGGCATCGCGCTGTCCGGCGGTTACGGCGGGGAGGGCGTTGGTGCTACCAACTTGGGCGGCCGCACCCTGGCCGACCTGATCCTGGGGCGCGACACTGCACTGACCCATCAACCCTGGGTGATCCGCGAGCGCGGCCTGGACGCGCTCAAACCCTGGGAGCCCGAACCCTGCCGCTGGCTGGGCTACAACGCGATCATTCGCAGTTTCGTCCATGAAGACCAGGTAATGGCCAACCCCAATACCGCCCCTTGGCGCCGCAAGCTGGCGACCGGCGTGGCCGGGTTCATGGAAGGTTTCATGCACTAAGTCGTTTCACTCACACGGGAAAGCCCATGAGCATCACTCAATTCAAAGACACGCAGAACGCCCACCTGCCGGACTCGTCCCCCGTCGCCGTGCCCTTGGGCGAACCCATCGCCGTTGCGTCGACCCTGAGCGTGGAGCGCAACGACGGTGTCGAGACCGGCATCTGGGAGTGCACCCCAGGCCGTTGGCGTCGGCAGATCACATCCCAGGAGTTCTGCCACTTTATCCAGGGCCGCTGCACCTTTACCCCGGACAACGGTGAAGTCGTCCACATACAAGCCGGTGATGCACTGATGTTGCCGGCCAATAGCACCGGCATCTGGGATATCCAGGAGACCGTGCGCAAGACCTATGTATTGATCCTGTAACGCTTTGATCCTTGATCGCCTGCCATAAAAACAGCCCTAAAACCGCCAGGAAATCGAACCATGAAAGCCATTGCCCTGTTGCCCTTGATGTTGGTGGCCTCTGTCAGCCAGGCCGCCGAGACGGTGAAAATCTACAACTGGTCGGACTACATTGCGCCGGACACCACCAAGAACTTCCAGAAAGAAACCGGCATCGGTTTCACCTACGACGTGTACGACAGCAATGAAACCCTCGACGGCAAGTTGATGACCGGTAAATCCGGCTACGACGTGGTATTCCCGTCCAACCATTTCATGGCCCGGCAAATCCAGGGCGGGGCATTGAAGAAGCTCGACAAGAGCCAGTTGCCCAACTGGAAGAACCTCAACCCGGTGCTGCTCAAGGCCCTGGAAAACAACGACCCGGGCAATGCCCATGGTTTCCCGTACCTGTGGGGCAGCACCGGCATTGGCTACAACATCGACAAGGTCAAGGCCGTGCTGGGCGACAACGCGCCGGTGGATTCCTGGGACCTGATCTTCAAGCCGGAAAACATGGCCAAGCTGCAGAAATGCGGGGTGGCGATCCTTGACAACGGCCCGGAACTGCTACCGGCTGCGCTGAACTACCTGGGCTTGCCGCACCACAGCAAAATGCCTGAGGACTACAAAAAAGCCGAAGATCTGTTGATGAAAGTGCGGCCGTATGTGGCGTACTTCCATTCCTCGAAATACACCGCGGACCTGGCCAATGGCGACATCTGCGTGGCAGTCGGCTTTTCCGGCGACATTCTGCAAGCCGAAAGCCGCGCCAAGGAAGCCAAGAACGGCGTGAACATCGGCTACAACATCCCCAAGGAAGGCGCCGCCATCTGGTTCGACATGGTCGCCATGCCCGCCGATGCGCCGGATGAAAAAGCCGGCTATGCGTTCATGAACTACCTGTTGCGCCCGGACGTGATGGCCAGCATCACCAACTACGTGCACTACGCCAATGGCAACCAGGCCGCCGACAGCCTGGTGGACCCGGCGATCAAGGCCGATACCAAGGTGTACCCAAGCCCGGAAATGATGGGCAAGTTGTTTGCGCTGGAAGCAATGCCACTGAATATCGACCGGGTGCGTACACGGGTGTGGAACACCGTCCGTACCGGCCGCTGAAGGTCCGTAGTGAGCGGGCTTGTCCCGCGCTGGGCTGCGAAGCGGCCCTAAATCCAGCATCTCGGTAGCTGCGGCAGGCCGCCTATGGACCCGTCCTTCACGGCAGGCGCGGTCCATAGAGTTTCTAGCGATTAAAATCGACTTCTTAGACTGTCATTTCTGACAGGTTTCATGCTTGGACAAATGACTTAAGCTCCTGATGCCTATTAGTCATCAAATGGAAAAAGGAGTTTTTATGCCAAACGTCCCTAATTTCGTCCTGCCGCCAATCTACCCGTACGGCAGCATGGTTGGTACGGTAACCACTGCCGGTGTGCAGAGTACTTTCATGTCGACATCGGTCTATCGCGACGAACGAAATGGAAATATTCGATTTTTTGGCAGGATGGAAAATTTAGATCCGCTAA
The DNA here is from genome assembly GCF_055380095.1 of Pseudomonas allii. NCBI lineage: Bacteria > Pseudomonadati > Pseudomonadota > Gammaproteobacteria > Pseudomonadales > Pseudomonadaceae > Pseudomonas > Pseudomonas allii. The sequence goes on from NZ_AP039450.1 coordinate 3,272,963, forward strand.
CGCCACGAATCATCGAAGTTGTGATTAAGGATTCTGACACGCCAACTGGCACTTACACATTAGCGGACAAAGTCTTGAGCGTTGCTTACGTCCCGCCTGGATCAACTCAGGTCGACCCTGCAGTCAGTGCCGAGGTGCTGTTTATTCGGTCCGGTCCGATTGACTCGATTCGAGGGCATGTGGCGGCTACAACCCAGCAGGGTACTGTGATAGACGCTGTGTTCTTTATCTTCGGAATGGCTTGAAAGGCTTGAAACCGACAGGGCGGTTTTCTGAAATTGACTTCAGATAGCCGCCCTTTACCGTGTAGTGACATCCGGCATTCACGGGTTCTCCAGATCATGCCCCAACGACTGGATAAACAACGAAAACAGCTCCGGCTGTGACGAGATATCCAGCTTGGCGTACAAGTGTCGACGGTGCACCTTCACCGTGTCCGGCGAGATGTTCAGGCGCTCAGCCATGGCCTTGGACGAGAACCCGCGCAGTACGAGGCGGGCGATTTCCAGTTCGCGGTCCGAGAGCACGCCGCAACCGAATTGACTCAACGCATCGCGGATCTGGCTGTCCATCGCCGGCGCTCGTTCGGTGCTTTGTTGCCAATGTTGCTGCATCAACGGCAGCACCCACGCCGCCAGCGTGGTCATCAACCCGCTTTCATCGAAACTGAACCGCCGTTGCATGCCCAGGGACAACGACAGCGTCCCCGCGCCCGGCAGTTGCAGGATGAACTGCACCTCGTCTTCCAGCACGTTGTCGTGGAAGTAATTGAGGAAGTACTCACTCTGGCGAAAATGATCCGGCGCCACTTCCTCCAGGCGGTACACGCCGCTGGCATACCCCTCGCGACAGGCCTGGAAGAACGGGTCGAGCAAATACAAGCCATTGAGGTACACCAGCATCGACGCCGGCTTGCTGCTGGGCTGGGCGTCGTATTCCTCCAGGGCCTGGGGCGGACCCTCCAGGGGGTAGAAGATCGCCAGGGCGTTATCGAAGGGAAGGCACTGGTGCAACAACAGCACCAGTTGTTTCCAGAAACGCTCGGTGCCGATGTGTGCGACGGTGCGGCCCAGGCCGGCGTGCATCCCAACCTCGCGAAACAGGCTCATGTGACAGGCTCCCGCCGGCAAAAGATCGGCCAAGGGTTCGGCTTTTGCCGGATGGCGTCAAGGGGAGTACGCCAATAGGGGAATTGGCTGACATGCCCTCAAGCTTTAACGTCAGCATCATTCAGCGGGGAACATATCCCGTGACGTACCACATTCTTCGTTTCTGCCTCATACCAAGAACAACGACAGAGGATAACGATATGAGCACTTCCGCCACGCCCGATGGCGTGTTGAAACCCACCTTGAGTGTGTTCGATGTGATCGCCATCACCGTATCAGCGGTGACGCCGGCCAGTTCCGTGTTTGTGATCGCACCGTTTGCCATCCAGCAGGCTGGCAGCGGGGTGTTCCTGGCGTTCGTGATGGCCGGCCTGCTCGCGCTGATGTTTGCCTTTTGCTACGCCGAACTGGGCCGTGCCCACAACAGCGCCGGTGGCGAATATGTATACGCCAAGCGCGTGTTCGGTGGCATGGCGGGCTACGCGACGTTCCTGACCGTGCTGGTAATGTTGCTGTTTATCCCGCCGGTACTGGCTACGGGCGCGGCAACGTATCTGAATAACGCCCTGGGCACGAAGTTTGATTCGCAGACGGTGGCCCTGGTGATCGTGGTGTGCAGCTACGCCCTGGGCATCCTGAATATAAAGCTCAATGCCTGGATCACCGGTACCTGTCTGTTGCTGGAAGTCGCAGCGCTGCTGGTGATCGTGGTGATCGGCTTCGGCAACCCGGTGCAACCGGCAAGCGTGCTGTTCCAGCCGCAGATCGTCGAGAACGGCGTGTTGCACCTGGCGCCTTGGGCCCTGGTGATTGGCGCGGTGGGTATCGGCCTGTTTTCCTACAACGGCTACGGCCCGGCGGTGTTGCTCGCCGAAGACATGAAGTGCGGCGGCAAAGGCGTACACAAGGCGGTGCTGTGGTCGCTGGCGTTGGTGGTGATCATCGAGTTGGTGCCGATCACCGCCCTGTTGATCGGCGCGCCGTCCCTGAGCGCGATGATCAGCAGCCCGGACCCCATCGGCTACCTGCTGACCAGCCATGGCAATGAAACCCTGTCGCGCCTGGTCAGCGCCGGGATTTTCCTGTCGGTGTTCAACGCCATCGTCGCCATCGTGATCCAGATCGGCCGCGTGGTGTTCAGCAGCGGCCGCGATGCCCTATGGACGCCGGGCATCAACAAGCTGTTCACGCGCATTCATCCGCGCTGGGATTCGCCATGGTTGGCTACGCTGTTCCTGGCGATCCCTTCGGCGCTACTGAGTTTCAGCTCCAACCTGGCCGACCTGACCTCGTTCAGCGTATTGCTGATCATGCTGGTGTACCTGGTGGTGGCGTTGAGCGCGTTGATGAGCCGGGTGCTGCTGCGTGATCGCGAGCATCCCTATCGCATGCCGCTGTGGCCGCTGCCGGCGTTGGTGGCGGTGCTGGGCGCGGGCTATCTGTTAATGACCTTGATCGCGGCAGCTTCGGTCCGCGACATTCTGATCATCCTCGGCCTGCTGGCCCTGTCGGTGATTCTGTATTGCATCAGTGGCCGGTTGAGTCCGGTCTTCCAGAAATTGTAAGGAGTGGTTATGCGCGCACGTCAATTGGGCATCACGTTGGGGCTGGGCACGCCCGGTGAGTGGAACGCCATCACCGATGTGCCGGGGGTGCGGGTCGGGCACAGCACGCTCAAGACCCGCATCGATGGCAAGCAGGTACGCACCGGCGTCAGCGTGGTTCAGCCGCGCGCGGGAGAGGCTCGCCTGCAACCGTGCTTTGCCGGGTATCACGTGCTCAATGGCAACGGTGACGCCACCGGCCTGGAATGGGTCAGCGAGGCGGGGCTGCTGACCACGCCGCTGGCGATCACCAACACCCACAGCATCGGCATCGTGCGCGACAGCCTGATTGCCCTGGAGCGCGAACGCCTGGCGGACCCGGCGGTGTATTGGTGCATGCCGGTGGTGATGGAAACCTATGACGGCCTGCTCAACGATATCTGGGGCCAGCACGTAGGGCCCGAGCATGTGCGCGAAGCGGTGGACAACGCCGAAACCGGCCCGGTGCAGGAGGGCGCGGTCGGCGGAGGCACCGGCATGATCTGCCACGAGTTCAAGGGCGGCATCGGTACATCCTCGCGGCGCCTGCCGGCGGAGCAGGGCGGCTGGACCGTTGGCGTGCTGGTGCAGGCCAACCACGGCAAGCGCCAGGAACTGCGGGTGGACGGCTACCCGGTGGGGCGCCGCCTGATGGACATTGCGTCGCCGTTCGCCGAGCAAGGCACGCCAGGCATGGGCTCGATTGTGGTGATCATCGCCACGGACGCGCCGTTGCTGCCGCATCAGTGCCAGCGCCTGGCACAACGTGCGTCCATCGGCATCGCCCGCACCGGTGGCGGCACCGAGGATTCCAGCGGCGATCTGTTCCTGGCCTTTGCCACCGGCAACCAGGACTTGCCGCCGGCGGATTACGGGCGCAAGGGCCTGCCGTTCAGCAGTGCATTGCAGATGGTCAACAACGATCACATCTCGCCGCTGTTCAGCGCAGCGGCGGAGGCCGTGGAGGAGGCAATCATCAATGCGATGCTGGCCGGGGAGGACATGCTCACCGATCAAGGTGTGCGCGTGCCGGGCCTGGACCCCGACACGCTGTTGGCGGCATTGCACGACACCGGCTGGAGTGTGTCCCGGAAATAGGGGACACACTAACTTATGACTATAAGTAGTGGCGGTTTAATGTTGCCAATGGCACCGTGGCAATATATTGGATCCATTAATAGCGAATGCCGCTCAACTTGAGCGGCACTAGTGCTATTTAATATTTAAATACCGTTGCGGTGTTTTTTGTCGGACAACAGCGGTACTCCCCAATAAACAGGGAGCGGAACTTACATGAGGTGTTTGCCTGGCGTTTTTTAGTGCTGGAAAAGATGTAGACGAAAGATTTCAAGTTGTGTCAGTTTTCTTACGCCTTCAAAAGAGGCGAGTGATAGGACGATCTCGCCCGCGGGGTTCCTATCGATCAAAGACTGATGCACTTGCAAACAAGGAAGTACGTTTATGTCAAAAGTAAAAGACAAGGCTATCGTGTCGGCGGCGCAAGCCAGCACCGCTTACTCGCAAATCGATAGCTTCAGCCATCTGTATGACCGTGGCGGCAACCTCACGATCAATGGCAAACCCTCCTACTCCGTTGACCAGGCGGCCACCCAGCTGCTGCGCGACGGCGCCGCGTACCGGGACTTTGACGGCAACGGCAAGATCGACCTGACCTACACCTTCCTGACCTCGGCCTCCTCGAGCACCATGAACAAGCATGGCATCGCAGGCTTCAGCCAGTTCAACGCCCAGCAGAAAGCACAGGCCGTACTGGCCATGCAATCCTGGGCGGATGTGGCCAACGTCACCTTCACCGAGAAAGCCACCGGCGGTGACGGCCACATGACCTTCGGCAACTACAGCAGCGGCCAGGACGGCGCGGCCGCCTTCGCCTACCTGCCCGGCACCGGCGCAGGCTACGACGGCACGTCGTGGTACCTGACCAACAACAGCTACACGCCGAACAAGACCCCGGACCTGAACAACTACGGCCGGCAGACCCTGACCCACGAAATCGGCCACACCCTGGGCCTGGCCCACCCTGGCGACTACAACGCCGGGAACGGCAACCCGACCTACAACGACGCGACCTATGGACAGGACACGCGCGGCTACAGCCTGATGAGCTACTGGAGCGAAAGCAACACCAACCAGAACTTCAGCAAGGGTGGGGTCGAGGCTTACGCGTCCGCTCCACTGATCGACGACATCGCGGCGATCCAGAAGCTCTACGGTGCCAACTACAACACCCGTGCCGGCGACACCACCTACGGGTTCAACTCCAACACCGGGCGTGACTTCTACAGCGCCACCTCCAATGCCGACAAGCTGGTGTTCTCGGTGTGGGACGGCGGTGGCAACGACACCCTGGACTTCTCCGGCTTCACCCAGAACCAGAAGATCAACCTCAATGAAGCCTCGTTCTCCGACGTGGGCGGCCTGGTGGGCAACGTGTCCATCGCCAAGGGTGTGACCGTCGAGAACGCCTTTGGCGGTGCCGGCAACGATTTGATCATCGGCAATAACGCGGCCAACGTGATCAAGGGCGGTGCCGGCAACGACATCATCTACGGCGGCGGTGGGGCGGACCAACTGTGGGGCGGCGCGGGCAACGACACCTTTGTGTTCGGTGCCAGCTCCGATTCCAAGCCGGGCGCGGCGGACAAAATCTTTGACTTTACCTCCGGTTCCGACAAGATCGACCTGTCCGGCATCACCAAGGGCGCAGGCCTGACCTTCGTCAATGCCTTCACCGGGCATGCCGGCGATGCGGTCCTCACCTACGCCGCAGGTACCAACCTGGGCACCCTGGCTGTGGACTTCTCCGGGCACGGCGTGGCGGACTTCCTCGTCACCACCGTCGGCCAGGCTGCGGTCAGCGACATCGTAGCGTGATGCACGGGCGCGGCGCTTCGGCGCCGCGCCTTACGGATGAGGCAGGAAGATGCAGCGTATGTTTAATGTGATCGCCTGCATGTTGCAGGTGATGTTCGTGTCGGCAGGAGCCCACGCAATGGCGAGCAGTCTCGTATTACCTACCTCCGCCCAGTTGGCCGGGCATTGGCAGTTGCACCAGCAGGACCAGGTCTGCGCGCTGGACCTGCTGGAACAGGCCAATGCCTTGGGCGGCGATGTGGCGTGTGTCGCCAACTGGTTGGGCGACAAACCCCTGACCTGGACGCCAACGCCAGACGGCATCTGGCTGATGAATGCCGAAGGCAGTGGCATTACTCACCTCAACCGGCAGAAAGAAGGCGAATATAAAGGTCGAACAACGATAGGCCTCGAAGTTGTACTGCAACGCGTACCTTAGTTGCCGTTATAAGCAAATAACTTGATTTCATTAGTTGGCCGCTCCGTTATTCGGGGCTGGGGCGACTATTGCGCGCAATTTGGTTCAAGGAAGATCAGACACCATGGCAAAGTCCCATGCCGTCGCGCCGTTATTCAAGGCGCTGGGTGAGTACAAGAGTATTTTGATCAGCATTGGCTGTTTCACGGCATTGATAAACCTGCTGATGCTGGTGCCGTCGATTTATATGCTGCAAGTGTATGACCGCGTGCTGTCCTCCCAGAATGAAACCACCCTGGTGATGCTGACGCTGATGGTCGTCGGCTTCTTTGCCTTTATTGGCCTGCTGGAGGTGATCCGCAGTTTTATCGTGATCCGCATCGGCAGCCAACTGGAGCGGCGTTTCAACTTGCGCGTGTACAAGGCAGCGTTTGAACGCAACCTGCAACGCGGCCAGGGGCACGCCGGGCAATCCCTGGGCGATTTGACCCATATCCGCCAATTCATCACGGGACCGGCGCTGTTCGCATTTTTTGATGCGCCGTGGTTTCCCATCTACCTGTTTGTGATTTTCCTGTTCAACGTGTGGCTTGGCGTGTTGGCCACGGCCGGCGCCGTGCTGCTGATCGGCCTGGCATGCCTGAATGAATACCTGACCAAAAAGCCGTTGGGCGAAGCCAGCGGCTACTCCCAGCAGTCCACGCAACTGGCCACCAGCCACTTGCACAATGCCGAGACCATCCAGGCCATGGGCATGCTCGGCGCACTGCGCACCCGCTGGTTTGCGCTGCATTCGCAGTTTCTCGGCTTGCAGAACAAGGCCAGTGACACCGGTTCGGTGATCACCTCCCTGAGCAAATCCCTGCGCCTGTGCCTGCAATCACTGGTGCTCGGCCTGGGGGCGTTGCTGGTGATCAAGGGCGATATGACCGCCGGGATGATGATCGCCGGCTCCATCCTGATGGGCCGGGTGCTCAGCCCCATCGACCAGTTGATCGCGGTGTGGAAGCAATGGAGTTCGGCCAAGCTGGCCTATCAGCGCCTGGACGGCTTGCTGCGCGAGTTTCCCCCGGAGGTTGAGCAGATGAAGTTGCCGGCGCCCAAGGGCCAGGTCAGCTTCGAACAGGTCAGCGCCGGCCCGCCCGGACGGCGTATGGCGACCTTGCACCAGGTCAGCTTCAACCTCGGCGCCGGCGAAGTGCTCGGTGTGCTCGGGGCGTCGGGTTCCGGCAAATCCACCCTGGCCCGGGTGCTGGTGGGCGTATGGCCGACACTCGCTGGCACGGTGCGCCTGGACGGCGCCGACATTCATCGCTGGGGCCGCGATGACCTCGGCCCGCACATCGGCTACCTGCCCCAGGACATCGAGCTGTTCAGCGGCAGTATCGCCGACAACATCGCCCGCTTTCGCGAGGCCGACCCCGAGCAGGTGGTGCGTGCCGCGCAACAGGCCGGTGTACATGAACTGATCCTGCGTATGCCCCAGGGCTACGACACCGTGCTGGGCGACAACGGCGGCGGCCTGTCCGGCGGCCAGAAGCAACGGGTGGCACTGGCCCGCGCCTTGTACGGCGGGCCGCGTCTGATCGTGCTGGATGAGCCCAACTCCAACCTCGACACCGTGGGCGAAGCCGCCCTGGCCAGTGCCATCGTGCAGATGAAAGCCCAGGGCAGCAGCGTGGTGCTGGTGACCCATCGTTCGTCGGCGCTGGCCCAGGCCGACAAGTTGCTGGTGCTCAGTGACGGTCATTTGCAAGCGTTCGGGCCGAGCCAGGAGGTGCTGCGCGCATTGTCCGGCCAGCAGGAAACACCCAAGGACAAACCGGGCGTGAGTTTCAGTCGCCAGTACCAAGCCACAAGGAATCCAGGCGCATGAGCAGCATCACGGTTGAACCACGCTTCAAAGAGCACGACGCCAGGTTTTTCACGCGCATGGGGTGGTTGCTGACCGTGGTCGGCGCCGGTGGGTTTTTCCTGTGGGCCAGCCTCGCGCCCTTGGACCAGGGCATTCCGGTACAGGGCACAGTGGTGGTGTCGGGCAAGCGCAAGGCCGTGCAAACCCTCAGCCCCGGCGTCGTCAGCCGGATTCTGGTGAAGGAGGGCGAGCATGTGAAACAGGGTCAGCCGCTGTTCCGTCTCGACCAGACCCAGCACCAGGCCGACGTGCAATCCCTGCAAGCCCAGTACCGCATGGCCTGGGCCAGCGTGGCGCGTTGGCAGAGCGAGCGCGACAACCTCGCCAGCATCGCCTTTCCCGCCGAACTCAGTGCCGCTCCCGACCCGGCCCTGGCGTTGGTGCTGGAAGGCCAGCGCCAGTTGTTCAGCAGCCGCCGCGAAGCCTTTGCCCGCGAGCAGGCCGGCATTCGCGCCAATATCGAGGGCGCAACCGCGCAACTGGGCGGTATGCGCCGTGCGCGCACTGACCTGACCGCCCAGGCGCAATCCCTGCGTGACCAACTGAGCAACCTGCAACCCCTGGCCGACAACGGCTACATCCCGCGCAACCGCCTGATGGAGTACCAGCGGCAGTTGTCCCAGGTGCAACAAGACTTGGCGCAGAACACTGGCGAAAGTGGCCGTGTGGAGCAGGGCATTCTCGAATCGCGCCTCAAGCTGCAACAACACAGTGAGGAATATCAAAAAGAGGTACGCAGCCAGTTGGCCGATGCGCAACTGCGCAGCCTGACCCTGGAACAGCAACTCACCTCAGCCGGGTTCGACCTGCAACACAGCGAAATCAACGCCCCGGCGGATGGCATCGCAGTCAATCTCAGCGTGCACACCGAAGGCGCGGTGGTCCGCGCCGGTGAAACCCTGCTGGAAATCGTGCCCCAGGGCACGCGGCTGGAAGTGGAAGGGCACTTGCCGGTGCACCTGGTGGACAAAGTCGGCACGCACCTGCCGGTGGACATCCTGTTCACCGCCTTCAACCAAAGCCGTACGCCCCGGGTGCCGGGTGAGGTCAGCCTGATTTCCGCCGACCAGATGCTCGATGAAAAGACCGGCGCGCCCTATTACGTGCTGCGCACCACGGTCAGCGACGCGGCCTTGGAAAAACTCCACGGGCTGGTGATCAAGCCAGGCATGCCCGCCGAGATGTTCGTGCGCACCGGCGAGCGCTCGTTGCTCAATTACCTGTTCAAGCCGCTGCTCGACCGCGCCGGCTCGGCGTTGACCGAGGAATGAACATGAAACCGGTGTTTATTGCCTTGCTGTTGACCTGCGCGAGTGCCCAGGCGGCCATGGGGCCGTTCGATGTGTACGAGCAGGCCCTGCGTAACGATCCGGTGTTTCTCGGCGCGATCAAGGAGCGCGACGCCGGCCTGGAAAACCGCGCCATCGGCCGCGCCGGGCTGCTGCCCAGGCTGTCGTACAACTACAACAAGGGCCGTAATAACTCCCAGGCCACCTTGCCGGACGGGCGCGGTGGCAACTACCACGACGACCGCAACTACAACAGCTACGGCTCCACCTTCAGCCTGCAACAGCCGCTGTTCGACTACGAAGCCTACGCCAACTACCGCAAGGGCGTGGCCCAAGCGCTGTTTGCCGACGAAAGCTTTCGTGACAAGAGCCAGGCGTTGCTGGTGCGGGTGCTGACCTACTACACCCAGGCCTTGTTCGCCCAGGACCAGATCGACATCGCCCGCGCCAAGAAGAAGGCATTCGAACAGCAGTTCCAGCAGAACCGGCATTTGTTCCAGCAAGGCGAGGGCACTCGTACCGACATTCTGGAAGCCGAATCGCGTTATGAACTGGCCACCGCCGAAGAGATCCAGGCGCTGGATGAACAGGACGCCTCCTTGCGTGAACTGGGCGCCTTGATCGGCGTACAGAGCGTCGACATCCACGACCTGGCGCCGCTGAACCAGGGCTTCGCCGCGTTCACCCTGACCCCGGCCAATTACGACACCTGGCATGAGCTGGCGATCAGCAACAACCCCACGCTGGCCTCCCAGCGCCAGGCCCTGGAAGTGGCCCGTTATGAGGTGGAACGCAACCGCGCCGGGCATTTGCCCAAGGTCACCGCTTATGCCAGTTCGCGCCAGCAGGAGTCCGACAGCGGCAACACCTACAACCAGCGCTACGACACCAACACCATTGGCGTCGAAGTCAGCCTGCCGCTGTATGCCGGTGGCGGCATCTCGGCCTCTACCCGCCAGGCCAGCCGCGCCATGGAGCAGGCCGAGTACGAGCTTGAGGGCAAGACCCGCGAAACCCTGATCGAACTGCGCCGCCAGTTCAGCGCCTGCCTGTCGGGGGTGAGCAAGTTGCGCGCGTACCAGAAGGCTCTGGTGTCGGCTGAGGCGCTGGTGGTGTCGACCAGGCAAAGCATCCTCGGTGGCGAGCGGGTCAACCTCGACGCGCTGAACGCCGAACAGCAGCTCTACAGCACCCGGCGTGATCTGGCCCAGGCGCGGTATGACTACCTGATGGCCTGGACCAAGTTGCATTACTACGCGGGCAACCTGCGCGACACCGATTTGGCCAAAGTGGATGAGGCGTTCGGCCCGATGAAATAAGCCGCCCTAACAATAACAAGGAGGGTTTCAATGATCTGCGACTTACCCCGTTTCAAACCGCTTGCCGCCGGTTCCTTGCTGCTGGTGTCCGTTGCGGCGCAGGCGGCCTATACCGAGGCCGGTCAACCGGGGAACGCCGCCAGTTGGCGTTCCGCCGAGTTCCAGAGCGACTGGGGGCTGGGCCGCATGAAGGCGGATGAAGCCTACGCCGCCGGCATCACCGGTAGCGGGGTGAAGATCGGTGCGCTGGACTCAGGTTTCGATCCCGACCACCCGGAAGCCGCCAAGGATCGCTATCACGCCGTCACCGCCAATGGCATTTACGTGGATGGCCGCCCCTTCAGCACCACCGGTGCGCTCAACCCCAACAATGACTCCCACGGCACCCATGTCACCGGCACCCTGGGCGCCGCCCGCGATGGCGTCGGTATGCACGGCGTGGCCTATAACGCGCAGATTTTCGTGGGCAATACCAACGCCAACGACAGCTTTCTGTTCGGCCCGACCCCGGATCCCAAGTATTTCAAGGCGGTGTACAGCGCCCTGGTGGATTCCGGTGTGCGTGCGATCAACAACAGTTGGGGCAGCCAACCCAGGGACGTCAGCTACCAGACCCTGGGCGACCTGCACGCCGCCTACGCCCAGCATTACCACCAGGGCACCTGGCTGGACGCGGCGGCGGATGTGGCCAAGGCCGGTGTCATCAATGTCTTCAGTGCCGGCAACAGCGGTTACGCGAATGCCAGCGTGCGTTCGGCGCTGCCGTATTTCCAGCCGGAACTGGAAGGGCACTGGCTGGCGGTGTCAGGGCTGGATAAAGCCAATAACCAGAAATACAACAAATGTGGCATCGCCCAGTACTGGTGCATTTCCACGCCTGGCGCGCTGATCAACAGTACCGTTCCGGGCGGCGGCTACGGCGTGAAATCCGGCACCTCGATGTCGGCACCCCATGCCACGGGTGCGTTGGCGCTGGTGATGGAACGCTATCCCTACATGACCAACGAACAGGCGTTGCAGGTGCTGCTGACCACCGCCACGCAGCTCGATGGTTCGATCACCCAGGCGCCCAACACGACGGTGGGGTGGGGCGTGCCGGACCTGGACCGGGCGATGCGCGGGCCGGGGCAGTTACTCGGGCCGATGAACGTGAGCCTCGCGGCCGGACAGGGCGATGTCTGGAGCAATGGCATTTCCGACCAGGCCTTGCTGCAGCGCCAGGCGCAAGACGCTGCCGAGCACAGCGCCTGGCAACAGACCCTGGTCGACAAGGGCTGGCAAAACGGGGTGGGCGCCGCTGCCAGCCAGCAGGACCAGACCGATTACGCGGTCGGCACAGCACGTGACCAGGCGGCTGCGACACGGATTTATCAAGGCAGCCTGATCAAGTCCGGCGCGGGCACGCTGGTACTCGACGGCGACAGCACCTATCGCGGTGCGACCACCGTCAACGGCGGGCTGCTGGCGGTCAACGGTTCACTGACGTCTGCGGTGACCGTCAATGACAACGGCACATTGGGCGGTTCCGGACGGATCGGCGCGCTGTCGGTCAACACGGGTGGACGAGTGGCGCCGGGCAATTCGGTGGGCACCTTGCAGGTGGCGGGTGACGTGAACCTGGGCGCAGGCTCCACCTATGCGGTGGAGCTCACGCCCACCAGTAGCGACCGTATCGTCGCCGGTGGCAAGGCAATCCTCGGCGGCGGCAACGTTACCCTGGCCTTGGAAAACAGCCCGACCCTGCTCAGCGGCGCCCAGGCGCAAAGCCTGATCGGCCGCCAGTACAGCATTCTCCAGGCGGCGGGTGGCATCCAGGGGCAATTTGGCCAGGTGTTGCCCGGCTACCTGTTCCTCGGTGGCAGCCTGGGTTACGCCGCCAATGGCGTGCAATTGGACGTGGTCCGCAGCACCGCCACGTTTGCCAGCGTCGCGGCGACCCGCAACCAACGCAATGTGGCGATCGCCGCCGAGCAACTGGGCGCGGGCAACCCGGTGTATGAAAGCATTCTGCAGTCCGATTCCGTCGAGGTGGCGCAACACGGCTTGCAGCAACTGTCCGGTGAAATCTACCCGGCCATCGGCGCCATGCTGATCAACGACAGCCTGCAAGTGCGCGACGCCGTGGGCGAGCGCTTGCGCCACGTGCCGGTCACTGCTGAAAGCAACCTGTGGCTCAAGGCACTCGGTGCCTGGGGCAAGCGCGACAGCCGCAGCGAAACGGCGGGTTCCACCACGTCCCTCGGTGGCCTGCTGGGCGGCGTCGATGGTGCGCTGGATGAACAGACGCGCGTGGGCCTGGTCGCCGGTTACAGCGACAGCTCATTGAATATGGGCAGCGGCACGCAGGCCTCGGCATCCATCGACAGCTATCACCTCGGCGCGTATGTCGGGCGCGAGCTGGGTGATTGGCGCATCAGTGCCGGTGGCGCCTACAGCTGGCATCGCGGTGACGTGACGCGCGACCTGCACTACGGCGCCGTCAGCGGCAAGCAGAAAGCCAAACTGGAGGCGCGCACGGCGCAACTGTTCTCCGAAGCAGCCTACCGGATCAACCTGCAACCTTTGGCCCTGGAGCCGTTCGCCAACCTGGCCTATGTGCACCTGGACAGTGACGGCATCCACGAAAAAGGCGACGCCGCCGCCCTTGAGCGTGGCCGTGATCGGCGAGACGCCGTGCTCGGCACCCTTGGCATGCGTGCGTTGAAAACCATTGCCCTGAACGACCACCAGCCACTGCAGCTTTCCGCTTCGCTGGGCTGGCAACACAGCCTCACCGCCGTCGAATCCGCAGAACACCTGGCGTTTGTCGCCGGTGGGCCGTCATTTGCGGTGGACAGTTCGCCGTTGCTGCGCGACGCCGCGCTGGTCGGCGTGCAGGCCAGCCTGGCGTTGAGCCCCGCCATGCGGGTCAACCTTGATTACAACGGCCAATTGGGTGGACGGGAGAACACCCAGGGGGTGGGGCTGAGCCTCAACTGGCAGTTCTGAAGCGACTTACACACGTTCAATAAGAAAACTAAGGAAGGTCAGCGTGAACAAACGCAAGTCAGGGTTAACAACCGCCATCCACACCGCCTTGGGCTACCCGCTCAACGCGACCCGCAGCGCGCCATACGGTGCCTTGCTGTGCTGCCTGGCAAGCCTGGGAACCGCCCAGGCCGCACCCTATGTGGAAACCGGCAAGCTGGGTGACGCCGCCAGCTGGCGCAGCACTGAATTCAAGGCCGACTGGGGCCTGGGCGCCGTGCATGCCGACGCCGCGTATGCCGCGGGCTATACCGGCAAAGGGGTCAAGCTGGGGATCTTCGACCAGCCGGTGTACGCCCAGCATCCGGAGTTCGCCAGCCCCGGCAAAGTCGTGACGATTGTCACTGAGGGCATCCGCCAGTACACCGACCCGTATATCCCGGTAAAGGCCGGCGATGCGTTTCGTTATGACGGCACGCCGTCGCTGGGCTCCAACGGCAAGCTGGGCAACCACGGCACCCATGTCGGCGGTATCGCCGCGGGCAATCGCGATGGCGGGCCGATGCATGGCGTGGCCTTCGATGCGCAAATCATCAGCGCCGAGAACGGCGACCCGGGCCCGGAAGACGGCATCATCCTCGGTAACGACGGTGCAGTGTACAAAGCCGGTTGGGACGCGTTGGTCGCCAGCGGTGCGCGGATCATCAACAACAGTTGGGGCATCGGCATCGGCGACCCATACGCCCAGGGCGGACGCGACCCGGCGTTCCCGAATTTCACGGTCAATGAAGCGCAGGCGCAGTTCAATAACATCCGGCCGATCCTCGGTACGCTCGCCGGGGGCGCCTACCAGGGCGCCATCGACGCGGCCCGCAGCGGCGTGCTGACCATCTTCGCCGCCGGCAACGACTACAACCGCAACAACCCGGACGCGATTTCCGGGCTGGCGTACTTTGTGCCCGAGATTGCGCCCAACTGGCTGTCCGTCGCGGCCTTGCAACAGAACCCGGACACTGCCAGCGCCGACCCGTATGTGATCAGTACGTTTTCCTCGCGTTGCGGCTATGCGGCGAGCTTCTGCGTGTCGGCGCCCGGTACCCGGATCTACAGTTCGGTCATCAATGGCACCAACCTGGACAACCTCACCACCGACTATGCCAACTTCAACGGCACCTCCATGGCCGCGCCCCATGTGGCCGGCAGCGCGGCCGTGCTGATGCAGCGTTTTGCGTACATGAGCGGCGACCAGATCTCGACACTGCTCAAAACCACCGCCACCGACCTCGGCGCACCGGGCATCGACGCGCTGTACGGCTGGGGCATGATCAACCTGGGCAAGGCGATCAATGGCCCGGGCATGTTTGTCACGGCCGAGGACATCCCGGCCGAGTTTCGCATCGACGGCGCCTATGGCAGTGGCCAGTTTGTCGCGGATTTGCCGGGTGTGGGCGCATTGGTCGATGCCGGCAAGCCGACGCAGCGGCTGTGCAACGATGTGCATTGCGGGCTGGATGTGTGGAGCAATGACATCGGCGGACACGGCGGCTTGACCAAACAAGGTATCGGCACCCTGGTACTCACCGGCACCAACTCCTACAGCGGCCCGACGCTGGTCAACCAGGGCCTGCTGGCCATCAATGGCTCGGTCATTTCGAACGTCACCGTCAGCCAGAGTGGGGTGGTTGGCGGGAGCGGGCGCATCGGTTCGCTGTTGGCGAAAAACGGCGGCACCGTAGCGCCGGGCAATTCCATCGGCACGCTGAACGTGGCCGGGGATGTCACCTTCGAACCCGGGTCGACCTATGCCGTGGAGCTGTCGCCGACCAACAGCGATAGCATTGTGGCGGGAGGCACTGCCACCTTGAACGGCGGCACGGTGACCCTCGCGCTGGAAAACAGCCCGACCCTGCTCAGCGGTGCCCAGGCGCAAAGCCTGATCGGGCGCCAGTACAACATCCTGCAAGCCGCCGGCGGCATTACCGGCAGCTTTGGCGCGGTGCTGCCCAACTACCTGTTCCTTGGCGGTAACCTGAACTACGCGGCCAACGGCGTGCAACTGGACGTGGCGCGTAACGCCAACAGTTTTGCCAGCGTGGGCGTCACGGATAACCAGCGCGCCGTGGCCAGCGCCGCCGAGCAGTTGGGCGCGGGCAACGCCGTGTATGAAAGCCTGTTGTTGGCGCCGAACGCGGCATCGGCGCAAGGGGCTTTCCAGCAGCTGTCGGGGGAAATCTACCCGGCATTGGAAACGGCCTTGGTCAATGACAGCCGCTATGTGCGTGAAGCCGTGGGCGAGCGCTTGCGCAATGGCGAGATGGGCGCGCCCAGCGAGACGCTCGACAGCCGTGGCAACGTGTGGGTGAAGGCCCTGGGCGCCTGGGGCAAGACCGACAGCCGCGGCGATACGGCCGGCTACACCACGTCCGTCGGCGGCATGCTCGCCGGGGTGGACGGTGCGCTCGACGAGTCCACGCGCATCGGTCTGGTCGCCGGTTACAGCGACACGTCACTCAACATGGGCAGCGGTACCCATTCCCGTGCTTCGGTCGACAGTTACCATTTCGGCGCCTATGCCGGGCATGAGATCGGCGCCTGGCGCCTGAGCGGCGGCGCGGCCTACAGCTGGCACCGCGCAGACGTGAAACGTGACCTGCAATACGGCGATGTTTCAGGCAAGCAGAAAGCCAAGGTGGATGCACGCAGCACCCAGGTGTTCACCGAAGCAGCCTACCGGCTCAACCTGCAACCACTGGCCCTGGAGCCGTTCGCCAACCTGGCCTACGTGCACCTGGACAGCGATGGCGTTACCGAAAAAGGTGACGCGGCCGCGCTGAAAAGTCGCGACGACAGCCGCGACCTGGTGCTGAGCACCCTGGGTATGCGGGCCTTGAAAACCTTCAATGTGAATGACCACCAGCAACTGGCGGTGTCCGGCACCCTGGGCTGGCAGCACAACCTCAGCAGCACCGACTCCGAGCAACGCCTGGAGTTTGCCTCGGGCGGTCCGACGTTTGCGGTGGAAAGTGCGCCGATGGTGCGTGACGCGGCGCTGGTTGGGGCGCGGGTAAGCCTGGCGCTGAGCAAGGAGGCGCGAGTGAACTTTGACTACAACGGCCTGCTGGCCAGCAAAGAAAAAGTCCATGGCGTGGGCTTGAGCCTGGACTGGGCGTTCTGATGGTTTAGCGACCTTTGCGGGTGCCGGCATACCGGCACCCGCAGGTTTGGCTTTCTCGACAACTCCAACAACAGAGAGGCACTACCCATGGGTATCTTTGACTATAAAAACCTCGGCACCGAAGGATCCAAAGCGTTGTTCGCCGATGCGATGGCGATCACGTTGTACACCTATCACAACCTGGATAACGGCTTTGCCGTGGGTTACCAACACAATGGCCTGGGGCTGGGCCTACCGGCCACGTTGGTCGGGGCGTTGCTCGGCAGCACGGATTCACAGGGGGTGATCCCCGGCATTCCGTGGAACCCGGATTCGGAAAAAGCCGCCCTGGACGCGGTGCAAAAGGCCGGTTGGACGCCGATCAGCGCCAGCGCCCTGGGCTACGGTGGCAAGGTCGATGCGCGAGGTACGTTCTTCGGTGAAAAGGCCGGCTACACCACGGCCCAGGTCGAGGTGCTGGGCAAGTACGATGACGCCGGGAAGCTGCTGGAAATCGGCATCGGTTTTCGCGGCACCTCCGGCCCACGGGAAACCTTGATCAGCGACTCCATCGGCGACCTGGTCAGCGACCTGCTGGCGGCACTGGGGCCCAAGGACTACGCGAAGAACTACGCCGGAGAAGCTTTTGGCGGCTTGCTCAAGAATGTCGCCGACTATGCCAGCGCCCATGGCCTGAGCGGCAAGGACGTGGTGGTCAGCGGGCACAGCCTGGGTGGGTTGGCGGTCAACAGCATGGCCGACCTGAGCAACAGCAAATGGTCCGGCTTCTACAAGGACGCCAACTACGTGGCCTATGCGTCGCCGACCCAGAGTGCCGGCGACAAGGTGCTCAACATCGGCTACGAAAACGACCCGGTATTCCGGGCGCTGGATGGCTCGTCCTTCAACCTGTCGTCCCTGGGCGTGCACGACAAACCCCATGAGTCGACCACCGACAATATCGTCAGCTTCAACGACCACTATGCGTCGACGCTATGGAATGTGATGCCGTTTTCCATCGTTAATCTGCCGACCTGGATCTCGCACCTGCCCACCGGCTATGGCGATGGCATGACGCGCATCCTCGAATCGGGCTTCTACGAGCAGATGACCCGCGATTCCACGGTAATCGTCGCCAACCTGTCCGACCCGGCACGGGCCAACACCTGGGTGCAGGACCTCAACCGCAATGCCGAGCCGCACAAAGGGAATACCTTCATCATCGGTAGCGACGGCAATGACCTGATCCAGGGCGGCAAGGGCGCGGACTTTATCGAGGGGGGGAAGGGCAATGACACGATCCGCGATAACAGTGGGCACAACACTTTTTTGTTCAGCGGCCACTTCGGCACCGATCGGGTGATCGGCTATCAAACCACGGACAAGTTGCTGTTCAAGGATGTGGAAGGCAGCACCGACCTGCGTGACCATGCAAAAGTGGTCGGCGCGGATACGGTGCTCACTTTTGGCGCCGACTCGGTGACTTTGGTGGGCGTCGGGCATGGCGGCCTGTGGGCGGACGGCGTCAGCATCGGCTGATCAATGCCGATGCTGCCCCCCACCAGCTATCACCCGGTAAGGCCTGTGGTATCGGTTACACGCAGCGGCGTGGAAAATCCTTCGGTAAATAAATATCTAACTATTTGTTGCGACGGATCGCCCGGTACGCCTGCGTTTAACGATCAAGCGAGCCGTTTCGCGTGATGACGTGGGAGGAACCGAGCATGTCCCGATTGCGATTGTTGCTGTGCGCCCTGGTACTGCTGGGGTTGGGTGGGTGTGCGGTGTACCCGGCGTATTCGGGCCCGTGCTGCTATCACCCGTACTACCACTCGTACTATTACCATCCCTACTATCACCCGTATTACCACCCGTATTACCGGTATTGACCGGGCGACAATGCAAAAAAAGCCCCGCACTGCGGGGCTTTTCATTGTTATTTTTCTTTGATCACCGTCGCGACATCGGAAGCCTTGACCCGTACCCGCTTACCGGCGATGTCGGTGAATTCGTAGAAGCCATCGGCGGTCTTGGCGTTTGGGGTGTCCTTGGTCAAATACTGTGTGCCATTTTGCAGCGTCACTACGGTTTGCGTCGCGCAACCGGCCAATACCAGAAATGTGAGTGCAACCAGCGGCAGACCCAAATTCTTCATGTTCATAACCCTTACCTTGACCTTGAAAAGTCCCGCGCCAGAGGCGGCGGGCGACAAATGTTACGCCATCGATTCTCCCATCTGATCACTTTTATACAAAAAGTTGCAGGTGCCATTTATCTATTACCGATTGCAACAGGGCATTTGGAGCGGCACTCTGTATGCATAACCAGTATTCGATCAGCGCGTGAAATGGCCAATCCCCTCGACGATCCCCTGTATTACCTGCATAACTTCCGCCAAGTGCTGCTCTGGCTGGAGCAGCGCTATGCCGATTTGCTCGACGCGGACGAACAGCTTTTTATTCAGCAATTTGACAGGTTGCCGCAGGCGTCCCAGGCGCTTTTGGTGCGCATGGTGATGCGCAAGGGTGTGCACTTTCGTGCGGGCAAGCTCAATTACCTGGAGATTGGTTGCCCCCACGCCGCTGCCGGGCCGCTGATGGAACTGGGGTGGGTGGACGATCAGTACCTGCTGGCCTTTGACGAGCTGTTCGCCGTGCTGCAAAAAGGTGAAATCCTGGCCGCTTTCAAACCCTGGATCGACCAGCCCAAAGGCAAGAAAACCGATTGGCTGGAAGGGCTGTCGGCACAATTCATGGACAGCCGCAGCTTTGCCACCTGGTGCCCCGACCTGGCCGACAGGTTGTTCAGCCTTACTGTGATGGAACTGTGCGACCGTCTGCGCCTGATGTTCTTCGGTAACCTGCATCAGGACTGGTCCGAGTTCGTGTTGGCCGACCTGGGCATCTACACCTATGAAAAAGTCGAGTTCTGCGCCGAATCCCGGGGTTTGCGCCACCGTCACGACGTGCAGGGGTATCTGTTCCTGCACCACTGCCAGAAGGCGTACGAGGCCGGTGAGCCGCTGGAAGATGTACTGGCCGGGATTGCCACGCTGGACACCGATAACCCCTGGCTGGAAAAACGCCGCGCCAAGTTGTTGTTCCAGATGGGGCAATATTGCGAGCGCACTGCCGAGTTGGCCCTGGCGGAGCGGATTTACCGGAACTGCGCCTACCCCGGTGCCCGCTCACGGCTGATCCGCGTGCTGGAACGCCAGCAGGACTACACCCAGGCCATGGCCCTGGCGAACGCCGCCCGACAGGCCCCGGAAAGCGCCGCCGAACAGCAGCACGTGTTGCGTGTCATCCCACGCCTGCGCCGCAAACTCGGCGAGCCGGCATTGCCCAAGGTCAAGCCACGGCCGGTCACGCGCCTGGACCTGGCCCTCGCGCTGCCGGAACCCTTGATGTCGGTGGAGTACTGCGTGCAGGCGCACCTCAGCGAGCCGGATGGGCCGGTGCACTACGTGGAAAACGGCCTGATCAATTCGCTGTTCGGCCTGCTGTGCTGGGAGGTGATTTTTGCGCCGTTGCCGGGTTCGTTCTTCCACCCGTTCCAGCGCGGCCCTGCCGACCTGCACAGCGCGGATTTTCACCAGCGCCGTGCGCCGCTGTTCGCCGCGTGTTTCGAGCAACTGCAGGATGAGCGCTACAAAACCATTATCCGCCAACGCTACCGCGACAAATGGGGGATCCAGTCGCCCTTCGTGTTCTGGAACCTGCTCAGCGAAGAGCTGCTGGAGCAGGCGCTGGCCTGTTTGCCCGCCGATCACCTGCGCTACTGGTTCGAGCGGCTGCTGCTGGACATCCGCGCCAATCGCGCCGGCATGCCCGACCTGATCCAGTTCTGGCCTGCGCAAAAGACCTACCGCATGATCGAGGTGAAAGGCCCCGGCGATCGCCTGCAAGACAACCAACTGCGCTGGCTGGAGTTCTGCGGCGAGTACCAGATGCCGGTGACGGTCTGCTATGTGCGCTGGGCACCACCCGCTTGAGCTACACCGTGGCGGTGCGGGCGCTGTGCGAGTTCACGGCCAAGGTCGGTGACCTCGACCTGCGCTTTACGCCGTCACCGAGCGCCCAGGAAGGCATCGCCGGCCACCGCACCGTGGCCTCGCGGCGCAGCCAGCACTACCAGAATGAAGTGGCGCTGGAGGGGCACTACCAGCAGCTCACGGTGCGGGGCAGGGCGGACGGCTATGACCCGGATGCCAACCGCCTGGAAGAAGTCAAAACCTATCGTGGCGACCTCGACGCCCAGCCTGCCAACCATCGGCAATTGCACTGGGCTCAGGTCAAGGTGTATGGCTGGTTGATGTGCCAGAAACTCGGGCTCGCGGAGATCGACCTGGCGCTGGTGTACTTCGATATCGTCGGTGAAGGTGAGACGCTGCTCAATCAACGCTTCCACGCCAACGACCTGGAAGCGTTCTTCACCCAGCAATGCGCGCTGTTCCTCGGTTGGGCCGAGCAGGAAATGCAGCACCGCGCAGCGCGCAACGCCGCTGCGCAAACCCTGGCGTTCCCCCATGCGGATTTTCGCCCTGGCCAGCGTTCACTGGCCGAGTCGGTGTACAAGGCGGTCAGCACCGGCCGCTGCCTGATGGCTCAGGCACCGACCGGCATCGGCAAGACCATCGGCACGATTTTCCCGTTGCTCAAGGCCCTGGCGCCCCAGCAACTGGACACGTTGTTCTTCCTCACCGCAAAGACTCCCGGCCGCAAACTCGCCCTGGACGCCGCCCAAGTGCTGTATGCCAGCAGCCCTGGCTTGCCACTGCGCGTGCTGGAACTGGTGGCGCGGGACAAAGCCTGCGAACACCTGGACAAAGCCTGTCACGGCGAGTCCTGCCCGTTGGCCAAGGGCTTCTACGACCGCTTGCCCGCCGCGCGCATCGCCGCGTCCAAGGTGCGCCTGCTCGACCAGCGCAACCTGCGTGACGTGGCCCTGGCCCATCAGGTCTGTCCGTACTACCTGAGCCAGGAAATGGCGCGCTGGGCCGACCTGGTGGTCGCTGACTACAACTACTACTTCGACTTTGGCGCCATGCTGTTCGGCCTGGCCCAGCTCAACCAATGGCGCGCGGCGGTGCTGGTGGACGAGGCGCACAACCTGGTTGAGCGGGCGCGTTCGATGTACAGCGCCAGCCTCGACCAGTACCACCTCAAGACCCTGCGCGACAGCGCCCCGGAGCCGTTGAAGAAACCCTTGCAGCGCCTCAACCGTGAGTGGAACGCGTTGCACAAGGACCAGCTCGCGCCGTACCAGGCCTACGCCGCCCGCCCGGAAAAACTGCTGCAGGCCCTGAGCCTGTGCGCCAGCGCCATGGGCGAATACTTCAACGAGCATCCCGAGTCCCTCAGCGGCGACCTGCAAACCTTCTACTTCGACGTACTGCAATTTGCCAAGGTGGCCGAGCTGTTCAACGAGCACTTCATTTTCGACATCAGCAAGCGCCAGCTCAGCGGCAAACGCAGCAGTTCCACCCTGTGCCTGCGCAATGTGGTGCCCGCCGAATTCATCCGCCCACGGCTGACCGCCGCCCGTAGCAGCGTGCTGTTTTCCGCGACCCTGAGCCCCCGGCATTACTATGCCGACCTGCTGGGCCTGCCGGCCGACACCGCCTGGGTCGATGTAGAGTCACCGTTCAAGGCCGAGCAGCTGCAAGTGCGCATCGTCGCTGAAATCTCCACGCGCTTTGTGCACCGCCAGGCCTCGCTGGAGCCTATCGTCGAGCTGATTGCCCGCCAGTACACGCAACAACCGGGCAACTACCTGGCGTTTTTCTCAAGCTTCGATTACCTGCAACAGGTCGCGCAGTTGCTGGCCGAGCGACACCCGCGGATCGTGCTGTGGCAACAGTCACGCGGCATGGCCGAGGCCGAGCGCCAGGCGTTCCTCGACCAGTTCACCGAGCACAGCCAGGGCATCGGCTTTGCCGTGCTGGGCGGCGCATTTGGCGAGGGCATCGATCTGCCGGGGGCACGCTTGATCGGTGCGTTTATTGCCACCCTCGGGTTGCCGCAACTGAACCCGGTCAATGAACAGATGAAGCTGCGCATGGGTGCGATATTCGGCGCGGGCTACGACTACACCTACCTGTATCCCGGCCTGCAGAAAGTGGTGCAGGCGGCGGGTAGGGTGATCCGCAGCCAGCAGGACCGTGGCGTGGTAATGCTGATCGATGACCGTTTCGGTGAAGGATGGGTACGCCAGTTGTTGCCGCGCTGGTGGGCGCTGGCGTGAGTTATTCCTGCCATCAATGATGCTGGCGCCTGGGCCGGTAATCGCGCACGCTGGCAAAAACCTTGAAGAAGGCGATGCCCATGAGCCAGCAGATCATCAGCGTCAACGGTATTGAGTTGAGTGTCCACATTGCCGGCCCTGACCAGGGCACGCCGATCTGGCTACTGCACGGTTTCCCGGAGTGCTGGCACTCCTGGCGCGAGCAGATTCCCGCACTGGGGTCGGCGGGCTATCGGGTATTTGCCCCGCAAATGCGTGGCTATGGCCAGACCAGCGCACCGGCCGAGGTCGCCGCTTACGACGTGCTGACGCTATGCGGCGATATCCAGCAGGCCATGGATTACTTCGGTCATAGCCAGGTGGTGATGGTTGGCCATGACTGGGGCGCGGTCGTCGCCTGGCACCTGGCGTTGCTCGAACCTGATCGGGTCACGCGCCTGATCACGATGTCGGTGCCTTTTGCCGGGCGAGCGCGGCGGCCGGTGATTGAAATCATGCGTGAGCTGTACGCCGACCGTTTCAACTACATCCTGTATTTCCAGGAACCCGGCGTTGCCGAGCAGGAACTGAACGCCGATATCGAACGCACATTGCGGCTGTTCATGCAGGATCAGGATGTATTTCTGCAAAGGAAACCGGCGAATGCCAGGTTGCTTGAAGGCGTTCCAGCCCCCGGCGCGTTGCCACACTGGTGTTCCCAGGCAGACCTCGACGTCTACGTGCAAACCTTCACCGAGCAGGGGTTTCGCGGCCCGTTGAACTGGTATCGCAACTTCGAACGCAACTGGCAACGCACAGAACACCTGGCGGGCAGGCAGGTGCTGCAACCCACGCTGTTCCTGATTGGCGACCGCGACCCGGTCGGGGTATTCGAGGCGCATACGCTCAAGCGCATGCCAGACACCGTGCCTCAGCTGGAGCAGCACGTGCTGCCCAACTGCGGCCACTGGATCCAGAACGAGCAGGGGCAACAGGTCAACGCGCTGATGCTCGGGTTTCTAGGCAAAACGTAAAGGTTGCACCGCGGCCGGGGCGGTCCACCAGGCTGATGCTGCGCCCGTGCAATTGCAGGATACGGTGCACGATGCGCAGGCCCAGGCCGCCGTCGCGCCGAGCGCCGCCGATGGTAAAGGCACGCAGGAACAAGCCTTCGCGTAATTCGGCGTCGATGCCAGGCCCGCTGTCGCTGACCGTGACCGCTACCGTGTGTGCTTGAGGCGACAGAATGACCTCGATTTCGCCGTTCACCGGTGTGTGCCGCAGGGCATTGTCCAGCAGGTTGGTCAGCACCCGTTCGATCAGCCCCAGGTCTGCCTGCACCGTCGGCACCTGCGGCGGCAGGCTCGCCGTCAGCGTGATGCCGCGCGCTTCGGCGGTCAGTTCGAATTTCTGGAAGATGTCCTGCACCAGGTCCGGCAATGAAAAACCTTCGATCACCGGCTGCACAAAGCCATGCTCCAGGCGCACCAGTTCCAGCAGCGATTGGGCCAGGCCGCCGACTTTGCGGCTCTGGTCCAGGGCGATACCGAGGTAGCGGCGGCGCTCTTCAGGGCTGAGGCTGGCATCCTTGAGCGACAGGGTTTCCAGGTAACCGTGCAACGAGGCCAGCGGTGTGCGCAGGTCATGGGAGATATTCGCGACCATTTCCCGGCGTTCCTGGTCCTGGTGGGTGATGGCGCGCCACTGTTCGCCCAGGCGGTTTTCCATTTGCACGAAGGCGTGGTCCAGCACGGCGATTTCATCGCCGCTGGCGAGTGGCACGGCGACGGACTCCGCCGGTTTGGGCGCGCCATTGATGTCGAACTGACCAACCTTGTCGGTGAGTTGACGCAGCGGCCGTGTGATCCAGGCAAATGCGATCAGGCCGGCCATCAGGCAGAGCAGGGCGACCAGGCCGATGGACCACAGGGCAATCTTCAAGGCCATGCCCGTGGCGTCCTTGGCGTCGTATTCATCGTGGGCTTCACCGAGCAGCACCACATACAGGAACCCGGTCTGCTTACCGCCGGCCATGAGGGGCGCGGCGCTGAACACCTTGCGCCCATCGACGCTGCGCGGGTCGTCCCCGAGGATCGGCAGCATGAAGCCCGCGAGGAAGCGCCGGATGGGCGCCAGGTCGACCTTGTCGCGCAGCAGGTGGCCACTGGGTGCGGCATTGCCGACCACGCGACCGTCGATATCGAGCAGGTACACCTCGACGCTGGGGTTGACCAGCATCAACTGGCTGAACAGGTTGCGCACGGCGTCGGGCTTGAGGCCGTCGGCGTCCATCAATTGGGTGTCGCGGGCAATGTGCGCCGCGAGATCGCGGGACAGGCCTTGCACTACCTCCAGCTCGTGCATGTGGTTGGAACGCACCTGCAGCCACGCCGACGTGCCGCTGCAGATCAACAGCAAAACCGCGAACACCAGGGACAGGCGCTGGGTGAGGGTGAGCTTCATGGCGGGCTCTCGGCAAACTTGTAGCCACGGCCCCACACCGTGAGGATACGCGCCGGGTTGGCCGGGTCGGCTTCGACCTTGGCCCGCAGGCGGTTGATGTGGGTGTTGACCGTGTGTTCATAGCCTTCGTGGCTGTAGCCCCACACCGCGTTGAGCAAGTCCATTCGCGAGAACACTTTGCCCGGCTGGCGTGCAAAGAAGTACAGCAGGTCGAATTCCCGTGGGGTGAGGTCCAGGCGCTGGCCTTGCAACGTGGCGTCGCGGGTCAGCGGGTTGATGAACAATTGACCGAGGTCGAGGCTGCCGGCGTCCATCTTCAGGTTGCGCGCCATGGCGTCGACCCGGCGCAGCAACGCTTTCACGCGGGCCACCAGTTCCGGCATGGAAAACGGCTTGGCCAGGTAATCATCCGCGCCCAGCTCCAGGCCGAGGATGCGGTGCAGTTCGCTGGAGCGTGCACTGGTGATGATGATCGGGGTGTAGCGCGTCATGGCACGGGCGCGCCGGCAGATCTCCAGGCCATCGACGCCGGGCAGCATCAGGTCGAGGATCAGCGCATCCCAGCCGCCTTGCTCCAGCAGGCGCAGGCCTTCGTTGCCATCGGCGCTGTGCACCACCTCGAACTGTTCGTCACGCAGGTGCAGGCAGATCAGGTCGGCGATATGCGCATCGTCCTCGACCACCAGGACACGTTTTGGCTGATCCATGTAAGAGAAACCTTTGCTTGTAGTTCGCGCATTGTGCGGCTTTTGCAACAGTGTAGTTATCACGAATTGTTTAACTCTGCGTGAGGATTCCGCGACCGGCGAACGCGCAGGATGACCTCATTGCTTGTCGCGCAAAAGAAACCTGTGGTGAGCGGGCTTGCCCCGCGCTGGAGTGCGCAGCGCTCCCGTTTTTTTGGGGCCGCTACGCAGCCCAGCGCGAGCCAGCTCGCTCACTACAGGACTATCGCTAGCCATCAGGCCTATGTAGTTAGGAGAAGCTCATGTACTCACGCCGACAAATACTCCTGGCCAGTGGCGGCCTGGGTGTCGCCGTCCTGGCGGGCGGCCTGCTCAAGCAACTCAATAGGGTCGCTGACGCCGAAGCCGCCGAAACCTTCGAGGTCAGCCACACCGACGCGCAATGGCACAGCCTGCTCACCGACGAGCAATACGCCATCCTGCGCGAAGAGGGCACCGAACGCCCGTACAGCAGCGCGCTCAACGATGAACACCGCGCCGGCACCTTCGCCTGTGCCGGTTGCGCGCTGCCGCTGTTTGCCTCGGCCACCAAGTTCAACAGCCACACCGGCTGGCCGAGTTTCTGGCAGCAGCTGGAGAACGCGGTGGCCAGCCGTACCGATACGTCCTACGGCGTGCTGCGCAAGGAAATCCACTGCCGTCGCTGTGGTGGCCACCAGGGGCACGTGTTCGATGACGGCCCGCCACCCACCGGCCTGCGCTACTGCATGAACGGCGCCGCCATGACGTTCACGGCGGCGTAAGCCAATGTCTTTTTCCTATAAGGGTCCATCCCATGTGGCTTCTGGTTCTCGCGTACCTGGGCGGCGTGCTGACAATCGTCAGTCCGTGCATCCTGCCTGTTCTGCCTTTTGTCTTCGCTCGCACCGGGCAGCCGTTTTTGCGCAGTGGCTTGCCGCTGTTAGCGGGGATGGCGGTGACATTCGCCCTGGTCGCCTCGCTGGCGGCAGTCGGCGGCGGTTGGGTGGTGCAAGTCAATCAATACGGGCGCTGGCTCGCGTTGCTGTGCGTTGCCCTGTTCGGACTCACGTTGTTGTTGCCGCAACTCTCGGAGCGCCTGACGCGCCCACTGGTGGCCGCCGGCAGTCGTTTGTCGGAAGCCGCCGGGGCCGATGCCCGGCCGCGTCCGGGCGCGTCGTTCCTGATCGGCGTGGCCACCGGGCTGCTGTGGGCGCCGTGCGCCGGGCCGATCCTGGGGCTGGTGCTCACCGGTGCCGCGCTGCAGGGCGCCAGCATCGGTACTACCTTGCTCTTGCTGGCTTACGCCGCCGGTGCTGCCACCTCCCTCGCGCTGGCGTTGCTGGTCGGCGGTAAAGTCTTTGGTTTCATGAAAAAGTCCCTCGGCGCCGGCGAATGGCTACGCCGTGGCTTGGGCGCGCTGATGCTGGCCGGTGTGGCCGCGATTGCGCTGGGCCTCGACACCGGCGTGCTGTCGCGGCTGTCGACCGCATCCACCGGTGGCCTGGAACAAAGCCTGGTGGATCGCCTCAGCGCCAAGCCGGCGCAGCCTAGCGGTGCGATGATGATGGCCGCCAACCACAGCGATACCTTGCCGATCGAAGGCGCGCTGCCGTCCCTCGATGGCGCCGTGCAATGGCTCAACAGCCCGCCACTGACCGCCGAAGCACTCGAGGGCAAGGTGGTGCTGGTGGATTTCTGGACCTACTCCTGCATCAATTGCCTGCGCACGCTGCCGTATGTAAAGGCCTGGGCCGAGAAATACCGCGACCAGGGCCTGGTGGTGATCGGCGTGCATGCGCCGGAATTCGCCTTTGAGCGCAACGTGAACAACGTCACTCAGGCCATGAAGGACCTGGGCATCACTTACCCGGTGGCCATCGACAACAACTACAAGATCTGGCGCGCGTTCAACAACCAGTACTGGCCGGCGCATTATTTTGCCGACGCCAAGGGCCAGATTCGTTATCACCACTTCGGTGAAGGCGATTACGCCGAGTCGGAGCGGGTGATCCAGCAATTGTTGCGTGAAGCCGGCGCGAAGAACGTCGCGGGCGGTTTGATCGAAGCCGATGCCAAGGGCGTGCAGCAAGCGCCGGACATGAACGAGGTGCAGTCGCCGGAAACCTACCTGGGTTCGCAGCGCGCCGAAAACTTCGTCAAGTCCGGCCCCCTGGCACTCAACCAGTGGACACTGGAAGGCCAATGGAACGTCGGCGGCCAGCAAGCCAACCTCGACCAGGCCGGTGGGCGCATCGTCTATCGCTTCCACGCCCGTGACCTGCACCTGGTGCTCGGCCCCGGCGCCGACGGCAAGCCGGTGCGTTACAAGGTCACGATCGACGGCCAGGCCCCGGGCGATGCCCATGGCACCGACGTTGCGCCAGATGGCAGCGGCACCGTCACCGAACAGCGTTTGTACCAGCTGGTGCGTCAGCCGGGTGCCGTGCAGGACCGCACCTTCACCATTGAATTCCTTGACCCCAACGTGTCGGCGTATGCCTTCACCTTTGGTTAACCCGGAGTCCCTGCCATGAATGTATTCAAATACCTGCCCGTGTTGGCCTTCGCCGCGTTCGTCGGCCAAAGCCAGGCCTTTTCCTTCGGCGCCGCCGACGACGCCGTGGTGATCGCGCCACCCGCCCTGGACCTGCCCGCCGAAGCCGGCAACCTGCAAACCGCTGTGTTCGCCGGCGGCTGTTTCTGGGGCGTACAAGGGGTGTTCCAACATGTGCAAGGCGTGAAAAACGCCGTGTCCGGCTACGAAGGCGGTGCTGCGAGCACGGCACAGTATGAGTCCGTCAGCGACGGCAACAGCGGCCACGCCGAGTCGGTGTCGGTCACCTACGACCCGAGCAAGATCAGCTACGGCAAATTGCTGCAGATCTACTTCTCGGTGGCCCACAACCCCACCGAACTCAACCGCCAGGGCCCCGACACCGGCACCCAGTACCGTTCGGCGATCTTTGCGCAAAACGCCGAACAGCAAAAAGTCGCCCAGGCCTACATCGCCCAGCTGGATGCGGCCAAGTCCTTCGACAAACCCATCGTGACTAAAATCGAGATGGGCAAGGTGTTCTACCCGGCGGAGTCCTACCATCAGGACTTCCTCACCGAGAACCCGTCCTACCCGTACATCGTGATCAATGATCTGCCGAAGGTGGCGCAGCTCAAGAAACTCTTCCCCGACCAATACCGCGCCGAGCCGGTGCTGGTAAAACACCAATAACCGGAATGCGGGAGGGGGCTTGCCCCCGATAGCGGTGAATCAGTCCCCGAATTGGCTGACTGACCCACTGCTATCGGGGGCAACCCCTCCCATATTGCTTAATCCCAGTGGACGTTAGATGACCTCCAGGTACGAGCTGTGAATCGCCCGCGCCAGCTCGCGCACGGTGTCGATAAACTCGGTGAGACGGCTGTGCAGGCCGTCTTCAAGGATCTCATCGATGCCGGTGTACCTCAGTCGCGCCTCGAACTCCGCCGCCAGGCGCTGCGCCGTGCGTCCATAACTGCCGGGCAAGTCCGCGAGGATATGGCTCAACTCCTCGATGCACGCATGCAACGAGCGCGGTACATCGCTGCGCAACAGCAGTAATTCGGACACGGAACGGGCATTCAGCGCGTTCGGGTACAGCTCGGTATACGCCTCGAACGACGACAACGCGCGGAGCAGGGCGCTCCACTGGTAGTAACCGCGTGCCGACAAGTCGCTGACTTCTTCCGATTCTTCGCCGAACATCTCGTAGCGCGCATCCAGCAAACGCAGGGTGTTGTCGGCGCGCTCGACAAAGGTGCCCAGGCGAATGAACCGATAGGCGTCATTGCGCATGATCGTCCCCGAGGTGGCACCACGAAACAGGTGCGAACGCTGCTTGACCCAGTCACAGAAGTGGCTGATGCCATGTCGCGCCAGGCCGCCGGCGGCGATACTGCGCATTTCCAGCCAGGTGGCGTTGAGGTTTTCCCACATGTCGGCGGTGATGCGTCCGCGTACGGCGTGGGCATTGCCACGGGCGGCGCGCAGGCAGTTGTAGATGCTGGCGGGGTTTTCTTCGTCGAGAGCGAAGAAGTGCAGCATGCGTTCGGCATCCAGTTGCTTATGCCGCTCAAGGTAGCTGTCCAGGGTGCCACTGCTGAGCAACGACATGGCCAGTTCGTCCAGGCCGTCGCTGCGCCCCGCCTGAGGCATCAACGACAGCGAGTAACTGACTTCGAGCATGCGCGCCAGGTTTTCGGCACGCTCCAGGTAACGGGACATCCAGTACAGATCTGCGGCGGTTCTACTCAACATACTCAGCCCTCCACCACCCAGGTGTCCTTGGTTCCGCCGCCCTGCGACGAGTTGACGATCAACGAGCCTTCCTTCAATGCCACGCGGGTAAGCCCACCGGGCACCAGGCGCGTTTCCTTGCCCGACAGCACAAAGGGCCGCAGGTCGATATGCCGTGGGGCAATACCGTTTTCAACGAAGGTGGGGCAGGTGGACAGGCTCAAGGTCGGTTGGGCGATGTAGGCGTGGGGACGGGCCTTGATGCGTTGGCGGAAGTCCTCGATCTCGGCGGCGCTGGAGGCCGGGCCGACGAGCATGCCGTAGCCGCCGGACCCCTGGGTTTCCTTGACCACCAGTTCCGGCAGGTGGGCCAGGACGTGGGAGAGTTCATCGGGCTTGCGGCACTGGAAGGTCGGTACGTTTTGTAGCACCGGTTCTTCGTCCAGGTAGAAACGGATCATTTCCGGCACATAGGGGTAGATCGACTTGTCGTCCGCCACGCCGGTGCCGATGGCATTGGCCAGCACGACGTTGCCGGCGCAATAGGCGGCAACCAGGCCAGGCACACCGAGCATGGACTCGGGGTTGAAGGCCTTGGGGTCGAGGAAGGCGTCGTCGATACGCCGGTAAATCACGTCCACCGGCTTGGGGCCGTCGGTGGTGCGCATGAACACCTTGAGGTCGTGCACGAACAGGTCTGCGCCTTCCACCAGCTCGACGCCCATTTCACGGGCGAGGAAGGCGTGTTCAAAGAACGCGCTGTTGAAGCGGCCTGGGGTCAGCACCACCACATTGGGGTTGTCCAGGCGGCTGGAACTCTTGAGGGTCTTGAGCAGCAGGTTGGGGTAGTGGTCCACCGGCGCGATGCGCTGTTTGGCGAAGACCTCGGGGAACAGGCGCATCATCATCTTGCGGTCTTCGAGCATGTAGCTGACGCCGCTGGGGGTGCGCAGGTTGTCTTCGAGCACGTAGTAGGTGCCGTCGCCGTCACGCACCAGGTCGACACCCGAGATATGCGAGTAGATGTCGCGGTGCAGGTCCAGGCCGACCATGGCCTTCTGATAGCCCTCGTTACCCAGCACCTGGTCCGCGGGAATGATCCCGGCCTTGATGATGCGCTGGTCGTGGTAGATGTCGGCGAGGAACATGTTCAGCGCATTGACGCGCTGGATACAGCCGCGCTCGATCACGCTCCATTCACTGGCAGGGATGCTGCGCGGGATGATGTCGAAGGGGATCAGGCGCTCGGTGTCTTGTTCGTCGCCGTAGAGGGTGAAGGTGATCCCGGCGCGATGAAACAGCAAATCGGCTTCGCGGCGACGCTGGGCCAGCAGTTCCGGCGGCGTATTCGCCAGCCAGCGGGAGAAGTCCTGATAGTGCGCACGGCAGGCGCCGTTTGCGTCATTCATTTCATCGAAGAAAGATCGAGCCATTCCAGTACCTTGTCAGTGCCGAGGGACGCTTGGGTGGCACTGCCGTTTCAAAAAACGCATTTTTATGAGCCCGTGGCTGAGGGTGCCATTGGGCCTGGTCCTTACTTTCTTGTGGGGTCGGCTCTGGGTCGGGGGGTAACGAATGCTCCTGTTTACGGGCAGATGAATGGATAAAGCAATGCGTGTGCCGAAACGGCGAATCTTGTGGCGAGGCGCTTGTTGTGGTGAGCGGGCTTGCCCCGCGTTGGAGTGCGCAGCGCTCCCGCTCTTTCTGGGGCCGCTGCGCAGCCCAACGCGGGGCAAGCCCGCTCGCCACAGAAGCCTGTTCACCACAGAAGGCCATCACCACAACAAGCCCGCTCACCACAAGGGGGCAGTGCCTGGTTGGCGCCCCAACTTGGTGCATGAACAAACTTGAACTTCACTCATCGCCGCTTCTTCTAACAGGACTCGAACCCGCAGGGAGCACCGTCGTGCCCAGAATCATCTCTCCCCATACACCGGAAGCGGCCCTGACCGACCACAGCGAACACAACGCCAAGATCTTCGGTTCGCCCAAGGACCGGTTGGACTTCTACCGGCGCGAAATCCAGTACGAAACCACCATCCTGGCCAACCGCACCGACGCCTACCTCACCGCGCAATCCTTCCTGGTGATCGCCTTCGTCTCCGGCATGGGCAATCTCAACCCGGAGTGGGGCAAGTTGTTCACCCTGGTGGTGCCGGTGTTCCTGGTGATGCTGGGCGTACTCAGCTCATTGAACGCCTGGCCGGGCATCCGCGCGGCCTACGAGATCATCGATCATTGGCACTACAAACAGAGCGAACTGCTGCGCAGCGAGCCGGTGATGGGCCTGGCCTACGATGAGTCGCCGTTGTTCTCCGAGATGGAGTCGTCCCACAAGGGCTATCGCAAGTCGCTGCTATTCTCAATGCGTGCGCCCTGGCTGTTCATGGTGTTCTGGCTGTTGCTGGGGGCCTATGCGTTCTACATCCAGGTGGATAACCCTGGCTCATAACCGAGGAGAGCGTCATGACAAACGACTGCGAGGAAGAAGAACCGAATGACCCGGGCAACGAAGACCCGGGTTCCTTGATGGACGATGCAACCGTGCCGTTGATTGACCAGGAGGATGACGCTACCGAGCCGCCGGATTGAAGCCTATTCGATCAACTGTTTGCCGATGGTTTTCATCCGGATCATGTCCATCAACTGCCGCAGCCCCGGCTGCGACTGCCGTCGGCTCGGGTAGTACATGCACAACGGCTCGCCCATGCAGGCCCAGTCGGGCATGACCTCCACCAGACGGCCGTCCTTGAGCTCCTGTTCCACGCGGTTGGACAGGCAGTAGGCGATGCCCACCCCTTGCAGCGCCGCATTCACAATAGTCTCGGTATCAGCCGCGCTGAAGTGGCCCGGCACGTCGATGCGTTGCTGGCGGGTGCCGTTGCCCAGTTCCCACTTGTAGGGGGTCTTGTCGCCCAGGTACATGCGGATGCAGGCGTGTTGCAGCAGGTCTTTGGGCACCTGCGGCGTGCCCCGGCGGGCCAGGTAGGCGGGCGACGCGACCACGATCCAGCGCAGCTCACCGGTCAAGGGCACCGCCACCATGTCCTGGGGCACGGTGGCGCCGTAGCGGATACCGGCGTCGTAGCCCTCGGCGATGATGTCGATCATCTGGTCCTGCACGATCAGGTCCACGCGCAGTTGCGGGTAGGCGGTGCAGAAGTCCCCGAGGATCGGCGCCAGCAGCAATACCGCCGCGTCCCGTGGCACGTTCAAGCGTAGCCGGCCAATGGGCGCGTCGCGGTACAACTCCAGGGTGTCGAGGCCGTCCTTGATGGTGGCAAAGCCCTGGGTGAGTTTTTCTGCCAGCAGCGAACCGGCATCGGTGGGTTCCACGGCACGGCTGGTGCGGTACAGCAGCTTCACCCCCAGGCGGGTTTCCAGGTTGCGCATGGTGTGGCTCAAGGCCGAGGTGGTAACGCCCAACTCATGAGCGGCGTGGCGAAAACTGCGGCGACGGATGATGGCCATGAACACGTTGAGATCGGCCAGTTCGGAACGGTTGAAAGCAGCCATTTTCAAGTCTCTTATGCGGGAGTTCGGCTGCATGCGGCGTTGAGCCCGATTCAACCGTGGATGACTTAGAGTAATTGTTTTTCTAAGCATTATTGCAAGCCACGGGATATTTTCATGCGCGTTGAGACCATCAGAATTGCCGGCATCGAACAAGCGATCTCGCGGATCGCCCTCGGCACCTGGTCCATGGGCGGGCACCTGTGGGGCGGGGCGGACACCGAGCAAGCCTCGCGCACCTTGCGGCACGCGTTGGCGGTGGGTATCAACCTGATCGACACCGCGCCGCTGTACGGCTTTGGCCTGTCCGAAGAGCTGATCGGCAAGGCCTTGCGCGGAGTGCGCCACAGCGCCGTGATCGCGACCAAGGCGGGGCTGCAATGGGACACCGGCGCCACTCGGCGCAACGCCACGGCCCAGCGCATTCGCAAAGAGGTCGAAGATTCCTTGATACGCCTGGGAACCGACTACATCGACTTGTATCAGGTGCACTGGCCCGATCCGCTGGTGGCCCAGGAAGAAACCGCCGATGAATTGGAGCGCCTGCGCCGTGAGGGCAAGATCCTGGCGGTTGGCGTGAGTAATTATTCCTCGGCGCAAATGGACGATTTCCGCCAGTACACCGCCCTGGCCACGGTGCAGCCACCGTACAACCTGTTCGAACGCGCCATCGACAGCGACATCCTGCCCTACGCCAAGCAGCATTCGCTGGTGGTCCTGGCCTACGGCCCGCTGTGCCGGGGTTTGCTCAGCGGCAGCATGCACTCGGCCACGCGCTTTGCCGGCGACGATGTGCGTACGCTCGACCCCAAGTTCAAGCCGCCACGCTTCGAGCAATACTTGGCCGCCGTGGCCGCGCTGAGTAGCTACGCCCGCGAGTGCCACGGCAAGTCGGTGCTCGCCCTGGCCCTGCGCTGGGTGCTTGACCAAGGCCCGACCATTGCGCTGTGGGGCGCCCGCCGGCCGGAGCAGTTGAAGGGTTATGAAGAAGCCTTCGGCTGGCACCTGACGCCCGAAGACCTGTCGCATATCGACCGTATCCTGGCCAGCACGATAAAAGATCCCATCGGCGCGGAATTTTTGGCGCCCCCCAAGCGTTAACCCTTCGACAGGGATGTCGAGGTTTTTGCATGAAGCGCGGTACCTGATCTGTCAGCCCCGTAGAACAGGCGATAAGTACCCTGTGGCGAGCGGGCTTGTCCCGCGTTGGGCTGCGAAGCAGCCCCAAAACCGGCGGTCGAAGCGTGCCTGACTCACCGCATTCCTCTTGCCAGGGTCGCTTCGCAACCCAACGCGGGACAAGCCCGCTCGCCACAGTTGCAGTGCTCGCCCTCCAAGACTTTGAAAGGGCTGGTTGTAAATGAGCAGAAATCACCATAACGACCTCTTTGGACGATAAACGACACCGAGCCAAACACGCCCATTGAACGACTGTTCAGTTTGCACTATGTTGACCGCATCCACCCGTTTGCAACCGAACGGGTTAGCGCTTTTTCTTCTTGAACGAGAGGCTCTGGCATGCGGTTTTCCCCCTTCGTCGAACGAATTGCAGGGCAGGGCGTCGCCGCCTGGGACATCCACCACGCCGCGTTCCACGCCGCCAGCCAGGGCGAAGACATCATCATCCTCAGCGTCGGCGACCCGGATTTCGCCACCCCGTCCTTTATCACCGACGCTGCCGTCAGTGCCTTGCGCGATGGCGACACCCACTACACCGAAATCCCTGGCCGCCCGGCACTGCGCGAAGCGATTGCAGCACGCTACAGCCAGACGCTGGCACGCCCGCTCAATGCCGCAAACGTCATCACTGTGGCCGGTGCGCAGAACGCCTTGTTCGTAACGTCGCTGTGCCTGTTGCAGGCCGGTGACGAGGTGCTGGTGCTCGACCCGATGTACGTCACCTACGAAGCCACGCTCAAGGCCAGCGGCGCCACACTGGTGCGCGTGCCGTGTTCCCCTGAATCGGGCTTTCGCGTCGACGCCACGTTGCTCGCCGCCGCGATCACCCCGCGCACACGGGCGATTTTCTTCTCCAACCCGAACAACCCCACCGGCGTGGTGCTCAACCCGCAGGAGTTGCAGGCCATCGCCGAACTGGCCATCGCCCACGACCTGTGGGTCGTGGTGGATGAGGTCTACGAAAGCCTGGTGTTTGACGGCGAGTACCACAGCCTCGCTGCACTGCCGGGCATGGCCGAGCGCTGCGTGGTGATTGGCAGCCTGTCCAAGTCCCATGCCATGACCGGTTGGCGCATCGGTTGGCTCATCGCCACGCCCGCGCTGATCGCCCATGCCGAAACCCTGGTGCTCAGCATGCTGTACGGCTTGCCCGGCTTTGTGATGGAAGCCGCCACCGCCGCCGTGCTGGCCCATGATGAAGTGACCCGGGGCATGCGCGAGATTTACCGGCGCCGCCGCGACCTGGTGGTGGCCGCGCTGAGTGCCTGCCCTGGGATCCAGGTGCAGGCGCCGCAAGCGGGGATGTTCGTGCTGGTGGACGTACGCGGCACCGGCCTGGGCTCCCTGGATTTTGCCTGGCGCCTGTTTCGCGAGGCCGGGGTGTCGGTGCTGGATGCGGCGGCCTTCGGCGAGCCCGCGAAAGGTTTCGTGCGGCTCTCGTTTACCCTCGGCGAAGAACGCCTGGCGCAGGCCTGCCAGCGTATCGCGCAGTTTGTCGCCAAGCTGGCCGGTGAGCCACGTATCGCCACTGCTCCCAGGATTGAAGTGGCGCAACCGGCCGAAGCCCGGAAGATGATCGAAGTCATCGACCTGCATAAGCGCTTCGGCAATATCGAAGTGCTCAAGGGCATTTCCCTCACGGCCCACGAAGGCGAGGTGATCTCGCTGATCGGCGCCAGCGGCTCGGGCAAAAGCACCTTGCTGCGCTGCATCAACATGCTCGAAGTGCCGGACCAGGGCAGCATTCAGGTGGACGGCGAAAGCATCAAGCTCAACTACGGCCGCCCCGGCGCGCCCCTGGTGGCGGATGCCCGGCAGTTGGTGCGCATCCGCTCGACCCTGGGCATGGTGTTCCAGAACTTCAACCTGTGGCCTCATCGCACGGTGCTCGAAAACCTCATCGAAGCCCCCACCCAGGTATTGCGCGAAAGCCGCGCCGAGGCCATCGAACGCGCAGAAAGCCTGCTCGACCGCGTCGGCCTGGCCGCCAAGCGCAATGAATACCCGGCCTTCCTTTCCGGTGGTCAGCAACAGCGCGTGGCGATTGCCCGGGCGCTGGCCATGCGCCCAAAAGTCATGCTGTTCGACGAACCCACTTCGGCCCTCGACCCGGAGCTGGTGGGCGAAGTGCTGCGGGTGATCCGCTCCCTGGCCGAAGAGGGCCGTACCATGATCCTGGTCACCCATGAAATGGCATTCGCCCGGGATGTGTCGTCGAAAGTGGCGTTCCTACACCAAGGCATGATCGAAGAAACCGGTTCGCCGGACGCGGTGTTTATCGACCCACGCAGTGAACGTTGCCGACAGTTCGTCAACGCGCACCAAACTCGCTAACTCCAGAAAAAGACGGGGCAACATCATGCAATTCAAACGTATGGCAACGTGGTTGAGCAGTGCAGTGTTGATGCTGGCCGCAGGTTTTACCTGGGCGGGCGACAAACCCATCGTGTTTGCGGTGGCGGCCGAACCCTACCCGCCGTTTACCGTGAAGGGCGGTAACGGCCAGTGGTCCGGGTTCGAGGTGGACCTGATCCACAAGCTCTGCGAAGGCATGAAAGCCGAGTGCCAGATCAAGGAAGTGGCGTGGGACGGCATCATTCCCTCGCTGCTGGCGAAGAAGATCGACGTGATTTTCTCGTCGATGTCGGTGACCGACGAGCGCGAAAAACAGATCGCGTTCAGCCGCGCCTACTACGACTCCCTGCTGGGGGTTGCGGGGCCAAAAGGCAGCGAAGTGGAGATATCCCCGACGGGCCTCAAGGGCAAGTTGATCGGCGTGCAGATCTCCACGGTCAGCGCCAATTACCTGAAGAAGTATTACGAAAACATCGCCGACCTCAAGTACTACGACACCCAGGAATCGGCCAACGCCGACCTGATCGCCGGGCGTATCGACTACATGATGGCCGACGACACCGCCATCGCCATGATGGTCAAGACCCCCGAAGCCAGCGGCCTGGCGCACATCGCCAGCGTGCCCTACGACCCGATCATCGGCCGTGGCGTCGGCGCCGGCTTGCGCAAGGAAGACACCGCGCTCAAGGCCCGGCTGGACAAGGCCATCGGCGAGTTGCTGGTGAGCAAGGACTACGACGACCTGTCACAGCACTATTTCGGCCTGTCGGTCAGCCCGTGCAAGCGCACCGAGACCCCCGCGTTTGTGAGCAAGACCTGTGACAGCCCGTACCAGCAAATCGCCCAGAAGACCGAATAACCATGTTCGACCTTCTCGGCTTCGGCGAACAAGGGTGGGGCCAGGCGTTGCTCAAGGGTCTATGGATGACCCTGCAGATTTCCGCCGGGTCATTTGCGGTGGGCTTGCTGATCGGCCTGGTGGTGGCCTGCGCTAAGCTCAGCGCGCCGCGCCCGATCGCGCTGCTGATGCGCGGCTACACCACAGTGTTTCGCGCGGTGCCGGAACTGCTGCTGATCCTGCTGCTGTACTACGCCGGCTCCATGGGCCTCAACGCGCTGATGCTGTGGCTGGGCTTCGCCCAGGTGAATATCAGCGGCCCGCTGGTGGCGATCCTGGTGCTGGGGCTGGTGCAGGGCGCCTATGCCTCGGAGATTTTTCGCGCGGCGATCCTGGCGATCCCCCACGGGCAGATCGAAGCGGCGCGGGCCTTTGGCTTGAGCGGGCTGGGGCTGTTCCGGCGGGTGACGCTGCCGATCATGGCGCCGTTCGCCCTGGCCGGCATGTCCAACCTGTGGATCAACCTGATCAAGGACAGCGCCTTGATCAGCGTGGTCGGCACCAACGAGTTGCTGTACACCGCCAAGCAGGCAGCGGGGTCGACCCGCCAATACCTGCTGTTCTACCTCGCGGCCGCCGCCTTGTATTACCTGGTGACGCTGGCTTCCAACTACCTGTCCGGGCGCCTGGAGCGCCGTATCCGTCGCTGGATGCCGGTTGTCGAGTGAGGCGCACATGCCTGAGTGGATAAGCTACTACGCCGGGCTCATCGCCAAGGGGTTGCAGACCACCTTGTCGCTGCTGGTGGTTTCGGCAGTACTCGGTTTTGCCCTGGCGGTGCTGGTGGCGCTGGCACGGTTGTCGCGGCGCAAGTGGCTGGCGCGCAGTGCGCTGGCCTACACCAGCGTGCTGCGCGGTACGCCGTTGCTGATCCAGATCTACATTTTCTACTACGGCCTGGGCAGCCTGTTCGCCCAGTTCCCGATGATCCGTGGCAGCTTCCTGTGGCCGTATCTGCGCGATGGCTACTGGTACATCTTGTTTGCCCTGGTGTTGTCGGTAGGCGCCTATGTCGGCGAGGTGATTCGCGGTGGCCTGCTGGCGGTGCCCAAAGGCGAGATGGAAGCCGCCTCGGCGTTCGGCATGACCCCACGCCAGGCGCTGCTGCGTGTGCGTTTGCCACGGGCGATGCGCCTGTTGCTGCCGACCCTGGCCGGGGAAACGGTGATGCTGCTCAAGTCCACCGCGCTGGCGTCGACCATTGCCGTGGTCGACCTGCTCGGTGCGGCCAACGTGGTGCGCGCGCAGACCTTGCAGATCTACCAGCCGCTGCTACTGGTGGCGGGGGTCTACCTGTGCCTGACCTTCCTGATCGAAGGCGTCTACGCCATCGCCGAACGGCGCGGCACGCCGCTGCGCAGGTCGGCCGGATAAACCGCTGTCACAGGACGTAATCGGCGCTGAATGCGCCGTGACGCAAGCCTTGGACCCAGCAGCGGCAGATGTGCAACCCGTTGGCAGAGCTGAAGGTGCCGGGGTTGAGGCAGCCTTCGAGCCAGAGTCCGTCGAGCATCGCCGATAGGCCGATGGCGGCCAGGTGGCTGTCGTGGATCAGCAGGTTTTCACTGCGGGCCAGATCGTCCAGCAGGCGTTGGATCAACCCCAGGTAGGCGTGGTAACTGTTTTCGTGGGACTGATTAACGTGGGGCGAGTGACGGATCAGGCTCCAGAACACCACCCACACGCCAAGCAGGTCGGGGTCCATGACCCGTGGCGAGAACGAGGCACTGAGAAACGCGTCCAGCCGTGCGGCGGCGCCGTCAGCCAGCTCGACCTGTTCCCACAGGGCGCTGGTCAGTTCGTTGGCGAGCTTGTGGTAGGTCTCGGCGATCAGCGCGTCGATGCTGCCGAAATGGTGGTTGAGCAAGCCCACCGATACACCGGCTTCGGAGGCAATGCGGCGCACGGAGATCCCGGCGTGCCCGTCGCGGGCCAGGCAGGTGAGGGCGGCGGCGATCAGCAGGTCGCGGCGCTCGTCGGGGTCGGCGCGGCGCAGTTTGGGAGGGTCGACGGTCATGGGCAGGCCTTTGATGGAAACACCACAGCGCTCAGGTTAGTTGAACGTGTGTTCAATCTCTAGCGGTTAATGGATGAGAGGAGGGCAAGGCATGGCAAACGACCTTTCGTGGCACGTCACCGGCGACGCCGGCAACCCGCTGCACATTGGCGCCTGGCGCTTCGAAGGCGACGGCAGCGGGCCCAGCGTACACCTGCAGGCGGGTGTGCACGCGGATGAAATCGCCGGCATGCTGGTGCTGCATCAGCTGCTGCCGCGCTTGCAGGCGTGCCAGGACCAGGGGCGCCTCAAGGGCGGCGTCACCGTGGTGCCCCAGGCCAACCCGTTCGGGATCGGCCAGTTCCGCCAAGGCCGTTTGCTGGGGCGCTTTCATGAAGCCACCGGGCAGAACTTCAACCGCGCTTTTGATCACTCCCTGGCCATGGCGCACCCGGCGAGCAACCTGGCGCAGTGGCAAAAGCGCCTGGTGCAACTGGCCGCTGAAGCCGACCTGGTGCTGGACCTGCACACCGATGACGAAGCGCTGCCGTACCTCTACATCCACCGCAGCTTCTGGCCCGACCAGGGCCTGGCGTTGGCGGCGGCCTTGCGCGTGGACCTGGTGATCGTCTGGGACGAGGGCGGCGATGGCTCCTTTGAAGAGACCATCATCAACCATGCATCGCCGCAACTGGCCGCGACCATTGAGCTGCGCGGCCAGGCAGACGTCAGCGATGCGCTGGCGCAACAAGATGCCGACGGCCTGTGGGCGTGGTTGTGCATCAATGGCGTGATCGACGAGGTGGCCGCCATCGCCGAGTGGCCAGGGGACGTGGTCGACATGGGCTGCATGGAAACCATCCTCGCGCCCTGTGCCGGGGTGCTGGTATTCGAGATAGCCCTGGGGGATTACGTGGAGGAAGGCCAGCGTTTCGCACGCATCATCGGCCGCCCCGGTGACCCGTGTTCCGAAGTGATCCTGCACGCCGCCCAGGCCGGCCGCATGGTCACCGGCCACCGCGAACGCCTGGTGGCGCAGGGGGCGGTAGTCGCCAAGTTCACCGGGACGCGTCTATCCGACAGCTACAGCGGCGGCGTGCTGGACCCGTAGCGGCGTCTGTGTGGGAGGGGGCTTGCCCCCGATTGCGGTGGATCAGCTGTAGATGAGTTGACTGGCCTGGTGCTATCGGGGGCAAGCCCCCTCCCACATTTCTAGCGCAGTGTGTCATTGCTCGAAGTGTCATCCCAACCGCTTCAACCGCCGCATCGCACTGTCCAGATGCAGGCTTGCACAGATATGCACCACCTACCGGGGTTTGATCGAGTGCCTGCGTGAGGAACTCTCACGGACTCTCTAAACGTTCCAGCAACAAGCGCTCCAGGGTGTCCACCGGCAGCGGCCGGCTGAACAGGTAGCCCTGGATCTGATCACAGCCAGCCTCCTTCAAGAACGCCAGTTGCGCCTGGGTTTCCACGCCTTCGGCCACCACCCGCAGGCTGAGGCTGTGGGCCAGTTCGATGATGGTACGGGTGATCGCCGCGTCCTGCGGGTTGCTGGTGACTTCGCGGATGAACGCGATGTCGATCTTCAGCGTGTCGATGGGAAACCGTCGCAGGTACGCCAGGCTCGAATAGCCAGTGCCGAAGTCATCGATGGAGATCTTCACCCCCATGGCGTGCAGGCGCTGCAGGCTGGCGATGGTGTGCTGGGTGTTTTCCATCAACGAACCT
This sequence comes from Pseudomonas allii, assembly GCF_055380095.1. Lineage (NCBI taxonomy): Bacteria > Pseudomonadati > Pseudomonadota > Gammaproteobacteria > Pseudomonadales > Pseudomonadaceae > Pseudomonas > Pseudomonas allii. The sequence goes on from NZ_AP039450.1 coordinate 3,314,928, forward strand.
TCGGTCAGTTCCACCTCCAGCCAATGCGGCTCGACCCCGGTGCGGGCAAGGGTGCTGGCGATATCGGCGATCAGGTCGCCTTCGATCAATTGATGGCCAGAGACGTTCACCGACACCTCCACCGCGCCAATCGCACCGCGTTGCCACTCGGCGATCTGTTGGCAGACCTGCTCGATCACCCAGCGCCCCACGGGGACGATCAAGCCCAGGCTTTCCAGGATCGGTATAAACACTGCCGGCGATACCGCGCCGTATGCCGGCCGTTCCCAGCGCAGCAGCGCTTCGAGGGCGCAGATGCGACCGCTCAGCACCTCGACCTTGGGTTGGTAATGCACCGTGAAGTCATGGCGCGCCACCGCTTCACGCAAGTCGTTTTCCAGGGCCTCGTGGGCCAGGTCATGCACGTTCATGCCGATCTGTCGTTGCGCCAACTCACGGGAGTGGCTCGCCAGGTCGCCGCGTTCCTTGAGCCGCAGCAGGTTGCGCACGCGCAACCATAGCTCGACACGTTCCACCGGCTTGCTGATGAATTCTTCGGCACCGGCCTGCAGTCCGCTGACGCGCGCGCTCGGTTCGCTGAGGGCCGACAGCATGATGATCGGAATACCCGCCGTGGTTTCATCGTTTTTCAACTGGCTGGCAACCTCGTAGCCGTCCATGCCCGGCATCATGATGTCCAGCAGGATCAGGTCCGGCGGCTGCCGGGCCACCAACAGCAAGGCTTCTTCGCCACTGCTCGCGCTCAGGGTCTGGTAGCCCTCATGTTGCAGAAGGGTTTCCAGGAGTTTGCGCACCTGGGGTTCATCATCAACGATCAACAACGTTGCGGGTTGGCTGGCCATGGAGAGGACTCATGTGAGAGGGCGGGTGTGCTGTTGCAGCAAGGTGTCGATCACCTGGTACAGCTCTTTGTAACGCAGCGGCTTGATGATGTAGGCGTCGCAACCGGCGAGCCGGGTCTTTTCGCGATCTTCTTTCATCGCCATTGCAGTCAGGGCGATCACCGGGATGTGGGCGGTAAGCGGGTCGCGCTTGAGCAGCGCGGTGGCAGCCAGGCCGTCCATGCCGGGCAACTGGATGTCCATCAGGATCAGCGCCGGTTGCTGTTCGCGGGCCAGGGTCAGGCCAGTCTCCGCATCCGCGGCCCACAGCACGTCGTGGCCAGCATTGACCAGTAACAGGCGCGCCAGGCGCATATTGGCTTCATTGTCTTCAACGATCAGGATGTGGGCCATGTGGCCTCCGGGGCGCGGTGCAGCGGCAGCCAGGCAACAAACCGCGCCCCGCAGCCTTCACGGCTGGCCACGGCGACACTGCCGCCATGCAGGTCGGTCAGCCGCTTGACCATCGCCAGCCCCAGGCCGGTGCCTTCGAATTTGCGTGCCAGGCTGCTGTCGATCTGGCTGAACGCCTTGAACAGCTTGTCCATGTCCACCTCGGCAATCCCGATGCCGGTGTCGCTGACGCTGAGTTCGAGGAAGGGTTGATCAGCGCCGTCGGGCAAGGCAAAACGGTACACCGGCCAGTCGCCGGGAATCTGCCCGACCTGTGCGCGGGGCACCTGGCGCACGGTCAACGTCACAGAGCTGCCGTGGGCGCTGAACTTTACGGCGTTGGCCAGCAGGTTGTAGACGATCTGTTTGGTCTTGCGCAGGTCCAGCTGTAGAAGGCCGAGGTCCTCGGGATATTCCAGCTTCAATTGGATGCGCTGCAACGCGGCCTTTTCCCGCACGATCAGCAGGCTATTGGCCAACAGCCCCGGCAGTTCTGCGTTTTCCAGTTCCAGTTCCATCATGCCGGCCTCGACCTTGGACAGGTCGAGAATGTCGTTGATCAACGACAACAAGTGCTGACCGCTGGTGAAAATGTCGCCGATGTATTCGCGCTGGGTCTCGCTCATGTCGCCGACCAGGCCATCCTTGAGCGCTTCGGAAAAGCCGATCACCGCGTTCAACGGTGTGCGCAGCTCATGGGACATGGTCGCGAGGAATTCCGACTTCATATGGCTGGCGTGCTCCAGCTCCAGGTTCTTTTCTTCCAGTGCCCGCTCGAAGCCTTTGCGCTCGGCCTCTTCCTGTTTGCGGGCGGTGTTGTCGGTGCCGATCAGCAGGTAGCCGATGATGGTGTCATGCCGGTTGCGCAGGGCGGTCACCGAAACCATGGCCGACAGGCGACTGCCGTCCTTGCGGATGTAGGTCAGCTCGTAGATGTCTTCGATACCCCGCGAGGCCTTGAACACCAGCGCTTCGAAACCCGGCGTGATCGGCGTGTCCAGTTCCAGGCTGAGGGCGGCGGCGCGGGTGATCAGCTCGATGGGGTCGGAAATATCGGCTGGCGTGATGCGGTTGACCACATCGGCGGCGGCATAGCCGAGCATGCGTTCGGCGCCGACATTGAAGATCTGGATCACGCCTTTCTCGTCGGTGGCGATGCTGGAGAAGTACGCGCTGTTGAAGATTGCGTCTTGCAGGGCGCCGGTCTTGAGCAGGGTTTTCTGCCGCTTGAACTCGACGATCTTTTCAGCCCGCGATTGCGGTTGTTCGGGTAACGGTGTGTCCATCGCGTTGGCGTTCCGTGACGTTCAGGCCCGCCATCGTCAAGCGGCGATGGCGCAGAGCATGCTCACAGAAGATCGCTGGGGGGCGACGAGGAGGAGATGAGGTCCTTGGACAATAGCAGAGATTGTGGCGTTTGGATGGCGGGCCACAGGCTATTTCACTTCAAACGGATACCCGTGGGTGAAATTGGGTACTTTTCGGATTAATGACTGATGAAACGTTTCATCTGGCGATAAATGATCGACGCAAGCGCTTGCGTAAGGAAATGTTTCTACATTAGAGTCGGCCCACTGACGACAAAAATAATAAAACCAGGAGCTCATCCATGAGCCTTGAACCCTTGCTCGAAATGCAGGGCATCAGCAAAACCTTCAACGGTTTGCGCGTGCTCAAGAATGTCGGCCTGAAGGTCTACCCCGGCGAAATCCACGCCTTGATGGGGGAAAACGGCGCCGGCAAATCGACGCTGATGAAGATCCTCTCCGGCGCCTACCAAGCCGACCCCGGCGGCGAAATCCGCATCGCCGGCCAGCCCGTCCCCACATTCGACCCCGCCACCGCCAAAGCCCTCGGCATCGCCGTGATCTACCAGGAACTGAGCCTGTGCCCCAACCTGAGCGTGGCCGAGAACATCTACCTGGGCCGTGAACTGCGCCGTGGCTGGACCATCGACCGCAAGGGCATGCAGGCCGGTTGCAGCGAAGTGCTGCAACGCCTGGGCGCCGAATTCACCCCGGCCACGCGGGTCAGCAGCCTGTCGATTGCCGAGCGCCAATTGGTGGAAATCGCCCGCGCCTTGCATGCCCACGCCAAGATCCTGGTGATGGACGAACCGACCACGCCGCTGTCCTCCCGTGAGACCGACCGCCTGTTTGCGCTGATCAAACAACTGCGCAGCCAGGGCCTGGCGATCATCTATATCAGCCACCGCATGGCCGAGATCTACGAGCTGTCGGACCGCGTCTCGGTGCTGCGCGACGGCCAGTACATCGGCGAACTGACCCGCGAAGCGCTGTCGGCCGACGTGCTGGTGAAGATGATGGTCGGTCGCGACCTGTCAGGGTTCTACAAGAAGGAACACGCCGCCTATAACCCCGGCAACGTGGTGATGCGCGTGCGCGACATGGCCGACGGCAAGCGCGTGCGCCCGTGCAGTTTCGACTTGCACGCCGGTGAAGTGCTGGGCATCGCCGGGCTGGTCGGGGCAGGGCGCACCGAGCTGGCGCGGCTGATCTTCGGCGCCGACCCACGCACCTCGGGCAGCCTGGAAGTGGTCGGCAAGACCGTCACCCAACTGCGCACCCCGGCGGATGCGATCCGTGCCGGTGTCGTCTATCTCACCGAAGACCGCAAGGCCCAGGGCCTGTTCCTGGACATGAGCGTGGCGGACAACATCAATGTCTGCGCCTGCGTGCCGGATGCCCACGCCGGCGGGGTACTCGATCGCGCCCATGCCGCGCAGCGCGCCACGCAGGCGATCAAGTCACTGTCGATTCGCGTGGCCTCGGGCAAGGTCAATGTCGGTGCGTTGTCCGGTGGCAACCAACAGAAGGTGCTGCTGGCACGGCTGCTGGAGGTCAAGCCGCACGTGTTGATCCTCGATGAACCCACCCGTGGCGTCGACATCGGCTCCAAGTCCGAGATCTACCGCATCATCAACCAATTGGCCCAGGCCGGTGTCGGCATCGTGGTGATCTCCAGCGAGCTGCCGGAAATCATCGGCACCTGCGACCGCGTGCTGATCATGCGTGAAGGCCAGTTGGTCGCAGAAGTCGGCGGCGCCTCCGGCGACGCTATTTCCCAGGAACGTATTATTGACCTCGCCACCGGTGGCGATCAGGTGGTGGCCCATGGCTGAAGTGAATATCGCAACAACCGGTAAGGCAGAGCGCGCTCGCGAGCTGATGCGCACGGTCGGCATGTTGCCGGTGCTGGTTCTGCTGCTGGTGGGCTTTGCCCTGGCCAGCGAGAACTTCCTGACGGTGCAGAACCTGTCGATCATCACCCAGCAGGCGTCGGTGAACGTGGTGCTGGCGGCGGGTATGACCTTTGTGATCCTCACGGCGGGCATCGACCTGTCGGTGGGCGCGATCCTCGCGGCGTCGGCAGTGGTGGCGTTGCAGGCGTCGATGTCGCCGCAGTTCGGCATGTTCGGGATAGCCGCCGGTATCGGCTTTGGCCTGTTGTTGGGCCTGGTCAATGGCGGCTTGATCGCCTTTATGCGCCTGCCGCCGTTTATCGTCACCCTCGGTGCACTCACGGCCATGCGCGGTCTGGCGCGGCTATTGGCCGACGACAAGACCGTGTTCAACCCGGACCTGCCGTTTGCCTTCATCGGCAACGACTCGATCCTCGGCGTGCCCTGGCTGGTGGTGATCGCCGTGGCAGTGGTGGCGTTGTCGTGGTTCATCCTGCGCCGCACCGTGATGGGTGTGCAGATCTACTCGGTGGGTGGCAACCCGGAAGCGGCGCGGCTGTCGGGGATCAAGGTGTGGAAGGTGCTGCTGTTCGTCTACGCCATGTCCGGCGCGTTGGCCGGGCTGGGCGCGGTGATGAGCGCGTCGCGCCTGTTCGCCGCCAATGGCCTGCAACTGGGGCAATCCTACGAGCTGGATGCGATTGCCGCGGTGATCCTCGGCGGCACCAGTTTTACCGGCGGTGTCGGCACCATCGGCGGCACGCTGATCGGCGCGCTGATCATCGCGGTACTCACCAACGGCCTGGTGCTGCTGGGTGTCTCGGACATCTGGCAGTACATCATCAAGGGCATCGTGATCATCGGCGCGGTGGCGCTGGATCGTTATCGCCAGTCCGGCGCACGGACCTGAGTTCATTCCCACAACAATCACAAGAGAGACCCGCATGAACCTCAAACGTATCTTTCCGGTCATTGCCTTGGCTGCCCTGATGTCCCAAGCCGTCGAAGCCCGCGAATTGAAGGCCCTCGGCATCAGCATGGGCTCGCTGGGCAACCCGTATTTCGTGACCCTGGCCGATGGCGCGACCGCCCGCGCCAAGGAGCTGAACCCCAACGTCAAGGTCACCTCTGTGTCGGCTGACTATGACCTGAGCAAGCAGTTCTCGCAGATCGACAACTTCATCTCGTCCAAGGTCGACCTGATCCTGATCAACGCCGTCGACCCGTCCGCCATGGCCTCGGCGATCAAGAAAGCCCGCGATGCCGGCATCGTCGTGGTGGCCGTGGACGTAGATGCCAAGGGCGTCAACGCCACGGTGCAGACCGACAACGTCGAAGCCGGCAAGCTGGCCTGCCAGTACCTGGTGGACAAGCTCTCCGGCAAGGGCAACGTGATTATCCAGAACGGCCCGCAGGTCACCGCGGTGACCGATCGCGTCAAGGGTTGCAAGGCCGCACTGGCCGCCGCGCCGGAGATCAAGGTGCTGTCCGATGACCAGGACGGCAAAGGCTCCCGCGAAGGCGGCCTGAACGTGATGCAGGGTTACCTCACGCGCTTCCCGAAAATCGACGGCCTGTTCGCGATCAACGACCCGCAAGCCATCGGCAGCGACCTGGCGGCCAAGCAGCTCAAGCGCAGCGGCATCATCATCACTTCGGTGGACGGTGCGCCGGATATCGAGAACGCGCTGAAAACCGACACGCAGATCCAGGCGTCGGCCAGCCAGGACCCTTGGGCCATGGCGCAGACTGCCGTCAACGTGGGCAACGACATTCTCAATGACAAAGCCCCGGCCGAAGCGGTTACCCTGCTCACGCCAAAACTGATCACCCGTGACAACGTCGCGACGTACAGCGGTTGGTCGAGCAAACATTGATCAACTGAGAGGAACAGCGTCGTGGTCACCATGGATGACGTGGCAAGCAGGGCGGGGGTGTCGACGTCGACGGTGTCCCATGTGTTGAACGGCACCCGCAAGGTCAGCCCGGCAACGGTGCACGCGGTGCAGCAAGCGATCCAGGCGTTGGGCTACATCCCCAACACCCTGGCGCGTTCGTTGGCGCGGTCGAGCACCAGCACGATTGGCGTGGCGATTTCGGCGCTGTCCAACCATTACTTCAGCGAAACCGTGCATGCCATTGAGAACGAGTGCGCCAAGCACGGTTACATGATGCTGTTTGTCGACACCCACGACGACCCGGAGCACGAGCTACGGGTGGTCACGGCGCTGCATCATCGACGGGTCGACGGCATAGTGCTGGCGCCCTCCAACGGTTCCAAGGCCCTGCAGTACCTAGGGGACAACCAGATCCCGGCGGTGTTGGTGGACCGCATGATGAGCGAGCAATTCGACCAGGTCGGGGTGGAAAACACGCAGTCCACCCAAGCCTTGGTTAAGCACTTGATTGAACACGGGCACCGCCGCATCGGCTTTATCGCCGGGCGTGAGGGTTTCAGCACCACCGATGAGCGGGTTGCCGGATACCGCGCGGCGCTGCAAAGCGCCGGGCTGACGTTTGATCCGCACTTGCTGGTCAACGGCGGCTCGAGTACCGCGCCGGCGCGCCAGGCGACCGTGCAGCTGCTGCGCCTGGCGGAGCCACCCACGGCGATCATGGCCGGCAATAACCTGATGACCCTCGGCGCGATGCAGGCCTTGCGAGAGGCGAAGATCGACGTACCGGCGCAGATGGCCCTGGTGGGTTTTGATGATTTTGACTGGGCGGATTTTTTCGTGCCGCGCCTGACCCTGATCGCGCAGCCGGTCCAGGCCTTGGGTACGCAGGCAGTGAACCTGTTGTTGCAGCGCATGGCGTCGCCCGACGCCCCCACCCACAGTGTGCGCCTGGCGCCGACTCTGCAACGCCGTAATTCATGTGGTTGTAATGGATTGGAATGACCCCCTTATGAGCAGTCCCGTTTCCCTCGGCATCGACCTCGGCACCTCGGAACTCAAGGCCATCCTCATGGACCTCGACGGTACGGTGCTGGCCCATGCCGGCGTGCGCTTGAGTGTGTCGCGGCGCCACAGCGGCTGGTCCGAGCAGGCGCCGGAAGACTGGTGGCAGGCGTGTTTGCAGGCGCTGGCCGAATTGCGCGAGCATCCTGGATTTGCCCGCGTGGCCTGTATCGGCCTGTCCGGGCAGATGCACGGTGCGGTGTTGCTGGGCACGGACAACCGCGTGTTGTACCCGGCGATCCTGTGGGACGACTCCCGTGCCGTTGCCGAGGCCGAAGAGTTGGGTCCTGCGTTTGCCGACATCACTGGCAGCCTGCCCATGGCCGGGCTGACGGCGCCGAAACTGCTGTGGCTGCAACGCCATGAACCCGAGGTGTTCAAGGCCATTGATTGCGTACTGTCGCCCAAGGATTACCTGCGTTTGCGCTTGAGTGGCGAGCGCATCAGCGAGATGTCCGATGCGGCGGGTACGTTGTGGCTGGATGTGGCGCAACGCGAGTGGTTCGCGCCGATGCTGCGGGCGACGGGTCTCTCGCCGGAGCAGATGCCTCGGCTGGTGGAAGGCGGCGCGGCGAGTGCCGTGCTGACGGCGCAAGGCCTGGGCTTGGCGCCCTCGGTGGTGATTGCCGGCGGCGGTGGTGACAACCCGGTGGCTGCCGTGGGGATCGGGGCGATCAATGCCGGCGATGGCTTCATCACCCTCGGTACCAGCGCTGCGATTGTCGCGATTACCGATCACGCTGCCGGAAATCCCGCGAGTGCCGTGCACAGTTTCTGTCATGCGCTGCCTGATCGCTGGTACACCATGGGTGCCATGCTGGCCGGCGCCAGTTGCCTGCGCTGGGTCACACGCCTCACGGGAACGGCGGATGAGCAAACCTTATTGAACCAGGTGCAGGCGCAACTGCCGATCGAACAACCAGTGCCGCTCGGTACGCCATTGTTCCTGCCATACCTGGCCGGTGAACGCACCCCGCATAACGACCCGCTGCTGCGCGGTGGTTTCATGGGCCTGGGCCATGACTGCACGCCGGCGATGCTCGGTTATGCGGTGATGGAAGGTGTGGGGTTCGGGCTGCTGGATGCGTTGCGCGCAGTGCAGTCAGCCGGAGCCGACGTGGGCGCCTGCGCGTTGGTGGGTGGTGGTGCGCGCAGTGAATATTGGGCGCAGTTGCTGGCCAACATCCTGCAACGGGACATCTTCACCCTGCACGGCAGCGAATTGAGCGCGTGTATCGGTGCGGCGAAGCTGGGGTTTGTGGCGATAGGGCAGGGTGCGCAATTGCTCGAGGCGGGGATGCCGGTCAAGGTCCGGTACAGCCCGGATCTTATGCAGCAACCCGTGTTGGAGGCGCGTTATCGCAAGTTTCAAGGTTTGCTGAGCGCTGCCAAGGCCCTTCACGACTGATGACCGGGTTTCCTGTGCTGAGGGGATTTGTTGTAGTGAGGAGGCCTGTTGTGGTGAGAGGGCCTGTTGTGGCGAGCGGGCTTGCCCCGCGTTGGGCTGCGAAGCAGCCCCAAACCCAGGCGCCACGGTTTTTCTGGAGAAACGCGGTGATGCCGAGAGGGGGCCGCTTTGCGCCCCAACGCGGGGCAGGCCTGCTTGCCACGACAGGTCAGCTTTTGCTAGTCCCCAAGGGCGGCAGACGCCGTTTCACCGGGGTTTTCTTGACGATGGCCGTATTGGTTTCCGCGTAGGCGTTAAGCCGGTCAAGCAGGCTGTCGAGATGATCCATGGTGCGCACATGCAATCGCGCAATGAAGCAATCATCCCCGGTGACCTTGTCACACTCGGTAAACTCGGGAATCGCCTGGATCTGCCGCTCCACCTCATGCAATTTGCCGGGCAAGGGGCGGATGCGCACGATGGCCTGCAGCAGGTAGCCAAAGTGCCTGGGGTCGATGTCGACGGTGTAGTGGGTCAGCACGCCGCGCTCTTCGAGACGGCGCAGGCGTTCACCGACGCTCGGCGAAGACAAGCCGGTAATCCCCGCCAGGGCTTTAAGGGACAGGCGCGAGTCGTCCATCAAAGCGGCGATCAGTTGCTGGTCGATGGTGTCAATCATGGTTTCCGCCTAATAAGTAAAGGCAAGCCAGGCATATTGCCTATTTTAGTCGCTGGAGCCGTTACCAGGCAGATTGCCATAATTGAGCCTCACTTGAGGAGCCTCAATCATGGATACATCCATCCGTCGCGGGTCGTGGGAAATGGTCGCCGCCATGCTGATCTCGGGCACCATTGGCTGGTTTGTCCTGGTGTCCGGCGTGTCGGTGATCGAAGTGGTGTTCTGGCGCTGTGTGATCGGCGGGCTGACGCTGTTGCTGGTGTGCGCGTTGCTCGGTTATCTGCGCCTGGACCTGCTCAGTTGGGCCACGCTCGGCCTGGCGATGCTCAGTGGCGTGGCAATTGTCGGCAACTGGTTGCTGCTGTTCGAATCCTATTCGCGCGCATCGATTGCCATCAGTACGGCGGTGTACAACGTGCAGCCGTTCATGCTGGTGATGCTGGCGGCGCTGTTTCTGGGCGAGAAAATCACTGTGCAGAAACTCGCCTGGCTGAGCGTGGCATTCCTGGGCATGTTGGCGATTGTCACTGCCCATGGTGATCAACCGGCTGGCGACGATTACCTGGCGGGTATCGCGTTGGCGCTGGGTGCAGCGTTGCTGTACGCGATTGCCGCGCTGATCATCAAGCGCTTGAAAGCAGTGCCGCCACATTTGATGGCGTTGGTCCAGGTAACCACCGGCGCGTTGTTACTGGCGCCGCTGGTGCCTTGGAACAGCTTGCCGGCTACGACCAGCGCGTGGGGCGCACTGGTGACACTCGGCGTGGTGCACACCGGCGTGATGTACGTGTTGTTGTACGGCGCGATCCAGAAACTGCCGACGGCCCTGACCGGTGCACTGTCGTTTATCTACCCGATTGCGGCGATCTTCGTCGATTGGATCGCCTTCGGGCATCGCCTGGGCTGGCTGCAATGGCTGGGTGTGGCTGCGATTCTAGTGGCGGCTGCGGGGTTGCAGCGGGGCTGGTGGTGGCCCCGCGTGCAAAGGGTCAGTGCGTGCCCTGGAAAATAATGTTTTCCGGGTTGAAGTGCTCCACCGCGCTGCCCGGCTGTGGCAAGCCAAGGATATGCCCCTTGATCTTGCCCACCACGTGCATCTCGCAGGGTTTGCAGTCGAACTTCAGGGTCAGCACTTCATCGCCATGGATCAACTGCATCGGCGCCACCTTGGTCTTCACGCCCGTGACCCCCTTGGCCTGTTTAGGGCAGAGGTTGAACGAGAAACGCAGGCAGTGCTTGGTGATCATCACCGGTACTTCGCCGGTTTCTTCGTGGGCTTCGAAGGCCGCGTCGATCAGCTTCACCCCGTGGCGGTGGTAGAAGTCGCGGGCTTTCTGGTTGTAGACATTGGCCAGGAACGACAGGTGCGCGTCCGGGTACACCGGCGGCGGAGTGGTTTCGGCTTTGCGTCCACCACGCGGGTGCGCGGCCACACGGGCGGCGGTCAGCGCTTCGATCACTTCACGGCGCAGGGCCTTGAGCTGTGAGTTGGGGATGAAGAACGCCTGCGGCGCATCCAGTTGGATGTCGGTCGCGTGGTATTCGGTGGTGCCCAGTTGGCCGAGCAGGTCGCGCAGGGTGTCCAGCGCCTGTTCCGGCTTGTTGGCCACGCCGAACGGGCCGGGCAGGGTGACGCTGGCGCTGATGCCTTCTTCGCTGGTGGCGGTGACTTCCAGCTGCGCTTCGCGCAAGCGAGCGGCCCAGGTCAGGCCTATACGACGCTCGGATGAGGTCTTGAGCAGCGCCTGTTGCCAGTTGTGGTCCAGGTTGCGGTTCAGCGGGTGGTTCGGGCGCAATTGATGCAGGCCGGCCGGCATCTCGTTCGGCTCGACGCGGTAGCGGTAGCGCTTCTCGCCGTCTTCCTCGAACTCGCCTTTAGGCTCGGCAATATTGGCGCGGAACCCCACCACTTCGCGCTTGACCAGCACATTCAGGCCATCGCCGTTGGACAGCGGCTCATGGGTGACCACTTGCAGGTCGCGCTTGCCAGCTTTTTCCACCACACCCACCGGCAGGCCGGTGAAGGTCGGGGTGTCGAAGGCGCCGATATCGACCTTGCGGTCGGTGACGAAATAGTCGGTGCTGCCACGGTGGAAGGTTTTTTCCGGGTCGGGCAGGAAGAAGTGCGCGGTACGGCCACTGGACGCACGCGCCAGGTCCGGGCGGTCTTCCAGCACGTCATCCAGGCGCTGGCGGTAATAGGCAGTGATGTTCTTCACATAACCCATGTCCTTGTAGCGGCCTTCGATCTTGAACGAACGCACGCCGGCTTCGACCAGCGCGCGGATGTTGGCGCTCTGGTTATTGTCTTTCATCGACAGCAGGTGCTTTTCAAAGGCCACGACGCGGCCTTGATCGTCCTTCAGGGTATACGGCAGGCGGCAGGCCTGGGAGCAGTCGCCACGGTTGGCGCTGCGGCCGTTCTGCGCGTGGGAGATATTGCACTGCCCGGAGAACGCCACGCACAGGGCGCCGTGGATGAAGAACTCGATGGCGGCATCGGTTTCGTCGGCAATGGCGCGGATCTCTTGCAGGTTCAGCTCACGGGCCAATACCAACTGCGAGAAACCGGCCTGGTCGAGGAACTTGGCACGGCCCAGGGTACGAATATCGGTCTGGGTGCTGGCATGCAGCTCGATGGGCGGAATATCCAGCTCCATCACGCCCAGGTCTTGCACGATCAACGCATCGACGCCGGCATCGTAGAGCTGATGGATCAGCTTGCGTGCGGGTTCCAGTTCGTTGTCGTGCAAGATGGTGTTGATCGTGGTGAACACGCGGGCATGGTAACGGCGGGCGAATTCCACCAGCTGCGCGATGTCGCTCACGTCGTTACAGGCATTATGGCGCGCGCCGAAGCTCGGGCCGCCGATGTACACGGCGTCGGCGCCATGCAGGATGGCCTCGCGCGCGATGGCGACATCGCGGGCAGGGCTGAGCAATTCAAGGTGGTGCTTGGGCAAGGACATAGTTTTTTTAGTCAGGCTTGTCACGGTTGAGGCGCGCATTGTAGCTGTGAAATGCCTGACCGGCACGCACTCAGGCTTGAGCGGCCATCGCCGTGACTTCCACGCGCATGCCGTCGACCGCCAGGGCGGCCACGCCAACCGCTGCGCGCACGGGCCAGGGCTTGGCAAAGAAGCGTTTGTAGACCTCGTTGAAGGCGGCGCGATCGGCCATGTCCGTCAGATAAATGGTCAGGTGCATCACCCGGTCCATGGAGCTGCCAGCTTTTTCCAGGGCGACTTTCAGGGCTTGCAGGGTGCATTCGCTTTGCAGGGTGATATCGCCCAGTTCCAGGCTGCCGTCGGCGCGGGTCGGGATCTGGGTGGACACCAGGATGCCGTTGAAACCGATCACATCCGAAGAAATCGAGTCGGCATCGGGGTCCGGGGTGTAGTGCAGGTCGTGGTTGGCCATGGGCGCCTCGCGTTGGCAGGTTCAGAAAGGCGCCCATGGTCCCCGAAAATCACCGCAGGGGCAAACTACGCCCAGCGGCGAAACAGCACGCTGGCATTCACACCGCCAAAGCCGAAGCCGTTGGACAGCGCATAGTCAATCGGCATCGGCCGGGCAGCACCGCGCAGCATGTCGAGGCCCTCGGCGAGAGCGTCGGGGTGTTGCAGGTTAAGGGTGACCGGGGCGATCTGGTCGCGCAGGGCAAGCACGGTGAAGATCGCCTCGATACCGCCCGCAGCCCCCAGCAGATGGCCGGTGGCGGATTTGGTCGAACTGATCGCCGGGCTGCCGTTCGCACCGAATACCGTCCTGATCGCGGCCAATTCGCCTTTGTCACCCACTGGCGTCGACGTGGCATGGGCATTCAAGTATTGCACCTGGTCTGCGCCGATCCCGGCCTGGCGCAAGGCCTGCTGCATCGCACGGCGTGCGCCGTCGCCGTCTTCCGGGCCAGCGGTCATGTGATAGGCATCGGCACTGGTGCCGTAGCCGACCAATTCGGCAATCGGCTGCGCACCTCGGGCCAGGGCGTGCTCCAGTTCCTCGATGACCAGGATGCCAGCGCCTTCGCCCATGACGAAGCCGTCCCGCGCCTGGTCGAAGGGTCGTGAAGCCTGCTCCGGGCTGTCATTGAAGTCACTGGACAACGCTCGCGCCGCCGCGAACCCGGCGAGGCTGACCCGATGGATGGCCGCTTCGGCACCACCGCACACCGCCACATCCACTTCACCGGCGCGAATCATGCGCGCCGCATCGCCGATGGCCTGTACACCCGCTGCACAGGCCGTCACCGGCGCACCCAGCGGGCCTTTCAAGCCGTAGTTGATCGACACGTGTCCGGCGGCCATGTTGCTCAGGAACGACGGAATGGTGAACGGCGACAACCGCCGAGGGCCTTTGCTGTCGGTGGTGCGTACCGCGTCGGCAATCGCCGGGAAGCCGCCGACACCCGAGGCGATGATGGTCGCGGTGCGCTCCTGCGCTTCAGGCGTGTTCGGCGCCCAGCCGGCCTGCTTCAAGGCTTCATCCGCCGCCGCCAGGGCGAACAGGATGAAGCGGTCCATCTTGCGCTGTTCCTTGGCTGCCAGCAGGCGATCGGGATCAAAACCAGCTTCTGGGTCCTCGAGTACGGTCTGCACCTGGCCACCGATGCTGACGGCCAAATCACCGATCAACGCTTGCGGCAGGCGACGAATACCCGATTGCCCGGCCAACAGGCGTCGCCAGGTAGATTCCACGTCAGCGCCCAACGGCGTCAGTGCGCCCATACCTGTTACAACGATGCGTTTACTCATGATCAATCGACTCCAGTTGCGGTGAAGGAACAGACCTTATGGACGTCACTATCATCATGAAAGTAACATGGCATCACGCACATTGGCACTGACCCACAGGAATCCCCATGCAACGCAAGTCCCTCATCAGCGACGAATGCCCCATCGCCCGCAGCCTTGAGCGGGTAGGGGAGTGGTGGAGCATTTTGATCATGCGCGATGCGTTGCACGGCCTGCGCCGCTTCGATGAGTTCTCGCGCAGCCTGGGCATTGCGCCGAATATGCTCACGCGCCGCCTGAACGCGCTGGTGGAGGCGGGCATGCTGGAGCGCCGTGCCTACAGCGAACGACCGCCGCGCCATGAATATGTGCCGACGGCCAAGGGTGAGGATTTCGGCATGGTGCTGATGTCACTGGTTGCCTGGGGCAACCGGCACTACGCCGAAGAGGGCACCAGTGTCGAGTTGGTGGAGCGTAAGACAGGCAGGCCGGTGCAGCCGGCGCTCGCCCGCGCGGATGGGCAGTTGGTGGCGTTTGACCAGTGCGTGTTGCAGGCTGGTCCGGCGGCCAGTGCCGGCATGCGCGAGCGCCTCGCTTTTCTAGGCGCAAAACCCTGATTGCGCAAGTATTTGACGCCAGAAAATAATCCACGCAAGGCCGGTAAAGTCGCGTATTTCACAGCCGATAGCCCTATCAAGACACGGGTTTTTTCGCACGGCTGAGGGTACGTCATGTTCAACACAACACTCAAAACAGAACTGGCGGCCAGGACGGCCGAGGCCACCGAGTACAAAGGACTGATCAGCGCACTGGAACGCTCCATGGCCGTGGTCGAATTCGACCTCAACGGCAACGTGTTGCGGGCCAACGACAACTTCCTCAAGGCCCTGGGCTACAGCGCCAATCAACTGGCCGGCAAGTCCCATCGCGATTTTTGCCTGCCGGCGCTGACCAGCAGCCCGGCCTACAGCCAGTTCTGGAGTGATTTGAAAGCCGGCAAGTTTGTCTCCGGTACGTTCAAGCGCGTGGATGCCAACGGCCGGACCATCTGGCTGGAAGCCAGCTACAACCCGGTGCTGGATGAGCGTGGCCAGGTGTTGAAGGTGGTCAAGTACGCACTGGACGTCACTGCCCAAGTGGAGCAGGACGCGGCCACCCGCAGCAAATTGACGGCCGTGGACCGTGCGATGGCCGTTATCGAGTTCGATTTGAGTGGCCAGGTGCTGGACGCCAACGCGAATTTCCTCAATGTCATGGGCTACTCCCTGGCGGAAATCAAAGGCAAGCACCACCGGTTGTTTTGCGAGCCCGCGCTGGTTACCAGCCATGAGTACGCCGACTTCTGGCGCCGCTTGAATAACGGTGAGTTCTTTACCGGGCAATTCAAGCGCCTTGGCAAGCATGGGCGTGTGGTGTGGCTGGAGGCCAGCTACAACCCGGTGTACGACGGCGACGGCAAACTGATCAAGATCGCCAAGTTTGCCAGCGACATCACCGAGCGCGTAGAGAAGTTCGAGGAAGACTCCCGTGGCGCCTCCCGGGCCTACCATATTTCCTCCGAGACCGAGCGTTTTGCCGAGCACGGCACCCAGGTGATCCAGGAGACCGCTACGGAAATGCGCCGTATAGCCGAGAATATCGGCGCGTCTGCGCGGCTGGTGGGGCAACTGGGCGACCGTTCCGAACAGATCACCGCCATCGTCAACACCATTCGCGGTATCGCCGACCAGACCAACCTGTTGGCGCTCAACGCAGCCATCGAGGCGGCGCGCGCCGGGGACCAGGGGCGTGGCTTTGCGGTGGTGGCCGATGAGGTCCGGCAACTGGCCGGACGCACCAGCCGCTCCACGGCGGAAATCGCCGAGATGATCGGCATGATCCTCTCGGAAACCCGCGACGCCGTGACCAGCATGAACGCGACCCAGGAAGGCGCACAACGCGGCGTCAGCCTGGCCGATCAGGCGGGGTCGGTGATCCTGCAGATTCGCACCAGCACCAGCGATGCCGTGCAGGCGGTGAGCATGTTTGCCTCGAAGCTGGATGAATCGGAAGTCATTCCCAAGACTGCGGTCGGCTGGGTAAGCTGACGCTTTCCATTTGGAGGAGCGAGCACGCTCGCTCCTCCAGTGGGCGTGGTTTAGAGCAGGGTGAACGGATAGTCGGCGATCAACCGCAGCTCGTTCAGGTCACCATCGCGCTGGTCGGCATTCGACGCCACGATCGCATCACGCACACGCAACGACAGATTCTTCGCCGGGCCGCTCTGGATCACGTACTTGGCTTCCAGGTCGGTCTCGTGGTGCGCGCCATCCGCACCGTAGTTGCCGACATAGGCGCTATGGGCCGGCGTGTGGGTGCCATCGATATCCGAGCCGTTGATATAGCGGCCCATGAAACTCAACCCCGGCACGCCATAACTGGCCATGTTCAGGTCATAGCGGATCCCCCAGGACTGCTCGCCCGGGCCGTTGAAGTCGTTCCATTGCACCGAGTTGGCCAAGTACACCGAATCGCCACCTTCGCCGGCGCCGTTGTTGCCGGTGCCGATGTAGTCGAACGGCGTGTCGCCATGCACCTTCTGGAACGACAGGGTCAGGGTGTGCGCCTGCAGGAACGAATACGCCGCCGCCACCGAGTAGGTGGTGTTGTTGATCGCCCCGGCCTTGGCGCTGCCGGTGTCGAGGGTGCGGTACAGGTTGCCGTCCAGCGCCAGGGACTGGTCATGCGCCAACGGGATCACGTAGTTGAGGTTGGTGTAGTACTGGCGCCAGATGTCTTCAAGCTCACCGGCATAAAGCGTGGCGCTCAGGGACGGGCTGAAGCTGTACTTGCCGCCGACAAAGCTTGCGCTGTTGGCGGCGATGTTGGCGTAGGTGGCGTAGATATCGTGGTCATGGTTGCTGGTCATGCCACTGTTGGTGCTAGTGAAATGCCCGGCTTCCAGGTCCAGGCCAGCGATTTCGCTGCTGGTCAGGTCAAACCCGGTGGCGGTCTGCGGCAACAGGCGCGTGCCGCCGGTGGCGAAGACCGGGGCGGTGGGCTGCATGTCGCCGAATTTGAGCTGGGTCTTGGAGACTTTGATCTTCACTGCGGCGCCGACTGAGCCGTAGGCGTCTTCGGGATCACCATGGCGGTCGGTCGGCAGGTTGCCGGTGCCGGCGTCCGCATGGGTGGCATCGAGTTTCAGCCCGCCGTAGGCATAGGCGTCCACGCCGAAGCCGAGGGTGCCCTGGGTGAAACCCGAGGCATAGTTGAGCATCGCGCCCTGGGTCCAGTCGATGTTATCGGCCCGGCCGCCTTCACGGTTGCGGTTCATGTAGTAGTTGCGCAACAACCCGTTGACGCTGCTGCCCTCGACAAATCCCTTGGCATCCGCCTGGTCGGTGACCGACTCGGCAAAGGCCATCTGGCTGATACCGGCACACACCGCCAGTGCCAATAGGCTCGACTGTTTAATCATGTTGTGACTTCCCCGGAATAATGAACGCGCGCACAAAAACACCGCACTGATTGGATGGCGCATAACGTTGTTTGGGCAGATGTTTGCAGGTGAGCTGTTACGGTTTTTTATTGTGTTCGGCGTGGTTGCCGAGGTGGATTCCAGGCACAGTCTGCGCGGCCGGCAGCGGGTCAAGGGATGAAACTCAATTAATTTAACTTCACGCTGTTTAATTTATTTCGGGTGTACGTTGAACCTGTCTTAGCCGCTCTGCTTCGACAACATCCTTTGGTTGCCGCCGCAGATTCTGCGGCGGATTTTTTCACAACATTTCACAAGCTGGGTTTCATCCCTTCGGCATCGGTGCATCAGTGGCTTGCAAGGCGCGCGGCGTCGACCCGATAGGTCGGCCTGTCATCTTTCAGTAACCCTCAAGGTCTTTGCTCTCCTGACTGGTCCGACATGATCGCCCCTGACGATCATGCCCCGGCCTCCCGTCTTCAAGGAGCACACGCATGTCATCACCGGTCAGTAACGCCCCCACGATCAAGAGCATCACGGGCAACGACTCCAGCGCCGAATGGGGCAACGCGGTCGATAGGGCCAAGGCCAGGGATGCCGGCATCGAATGGCAGCGGCCCAAGGATGACGCTCGCTCGGCCCAGGACATCATCGACGGCAGCCCACTGCTGAAAAACCTCGGCAACCAGAGCGGGGTGAAGGACAAGTTGCGCGAACGGGTCGGCGATTTCGAACACGATGCGGACGCGGCCTACCGGGCCAATCAGGTGCTGGAGCATGTCGAACGCTTCGACGAAAACGGCGCACGCCTGGCCGGCAATGCCATCGACAACGGCCGCGTCGATGGTTTCACCAAAGGCGGTGACGCCAGGCATGGTACCGAGGCCGGGCGCCTGCAAGACTTCGGCAAGTATGGTTGGGAGAACCTCAAGGGTGAACTGCAACACGTGGACGCCGTGGGCCAGGACGGCCAACGCCGTGATGCGGCGGAAAAGGCCGGCATCGTCTGGGAACTGCCCGAGGGTGACAGGCGCTCGGCCCAGGACATCATCAATGACAACCCGCTGCTGAAAAACCTTGGCAACCAGAGTGGGGTGAAGGATGCATTGAAGGAACAGGTCGGCGATTTCGACAAGGACCCGAACGCGGCCTTCCGTGCCAGCCAGGTGCTCGACCGGGTAGTGGGTTTTGACGAGAACGGTAACGCGCTGACCGGCAAGGACGTGGCCAACAGCAGTGTCGACGGCTTTACCAAGAGCGGCGAAGCGCGCCATGGCACCGAAGCCGGGCGCTTGCAGGATTTCGGCAAATACGGTTTCGAGGCGCTGGCCAAGCCCCCGGCCAATGACCAGATCGGTAGCTACAAGGACTTTCTCAAGATCCACCCGGAGGCCGACGCAGGTTCCAGGCAGATCGCCCAATACGGTGCAATCCTGGAGGCCAGGTTCGATTCGATCCGTGGCAAGACCGGCGGCGAGGGTGCCGTCACCGAACAGAACATCCAGGACTACCTCAAGCAAAATCCGCAGTTGAACAAGGAAGAGAAAGAGGCCCTCAACTTCTTTGCCCAGCCCGGCGCCTTCCGCAAGCTCGATACGGCCGGCAACAGTATCGGCGACAAGCCCGACGGCAAGGTCAGCCGCAGCGACGTGCAAGCCTGGCTGAAGACCGCCGCCCCCACCGATGCCCAGAGCCTGGCCAGCCTGATCACCGACGTGGCCACCGGCACTGTCACGGGCAAGGTCGACACCCGCAAGCTCGACAAGGACATCTTCGAACATCCGGAAAACTACACGGCCGAGCAAAAGGCTGCGGTGCTGCTGGAACTGCAGGAAGCGCAGAAACTGGTGGTCGACGGCGCCAACGCCGGGGTCTGGAACAGCGATTACGGCAAGGTCTCCATCGCCAACCGCTCCGGCGCGATCTGGGAGCCGCAAAAGCTGCTGCAGGACATCAATGACCACATGGCCATCTTGCAGGGCGACAAACCCACCGCCGAGTACATCAGGAACGCAGGCGACCAGGCGGTGAAGACGTTGTTTGAAGACAATCCCGGCCTGAAGAATGCGGTCACCAAGACCTACGAGGATCAGGTGAAGTCGGGCAGGGCACTGGACGCCGCGTGGGACGCCAACACCAAGGACGGCAAGACCGACCAGCACACAGCGCTGGCCGGTTTCTACGCCACCGCCACCAGCCTGCAGTCGATGCTTGGGATTGACGATGCCAAGGCGATCCAGGGCGCGGTCGCCAAATCCTCGCATAACGAAGCATTCAAGACCTTCTACAAGGACCAGTTGGCCAGTGGCGACCGCCTGCGCGAGTTGCTCAAGGACAACACGCCGGAGCAGGCCGCTTCGGAGTTCAGCCTGGAAGTGGCGCTCTATAACGCCGCGCTTGATCCGGCCTTCACGGCCCAGCACGATCAACAGCTCAACGAGAATTTCTCCAGCATCGCCCAGGAGAACCTGTTCAAGGGGGCTGGCTTCGACGACATCAAGACCGCTTTCGGCAAGGACGGCGGCGCGGAGTTGGACGAAGACAAGGTCCGCAAGCTGGTCGACCAGATGCGCCAGGAAAGCCCCGAGCTGCTGCTGAACCAGGACGGCACCGTGGCCACCACCGACCAGGTCCTGGCGGGCTTTCGTGGTAACTGGGACATGCTCCGCCAGGGCACCAAGGCCCTGGACAAAATGGGCAAGCTGTCGGACTTCGACCCCAATGGCGGCGCCAAGGGCGCCTACGGCAGCGGTGTGCTGCACGGGGTGAGCGGGCTGTTCCTGGCGGGTGTGACCATTGCACGTGGGGCGCAGAGCGGTGGAAAGCTGACCACACGCAACATCGTCGACATCACCACCGGTTCCGTGCAGACCACCACCGTGCTGATCGAGGGCGGCACCAAGGGCTACCAGGAACACCTCGCCAAGTCGATCAAGAGCGGTGAGCAGACCCTCAAGGATATGAAGGACGGCAAGGTCATGCTCGACCTGCTCGATGAGGTCAAGGACAACGTCAAGGACGGCAAGCACGCCAAGGTCGTGGCGAAGAACTTCGAGGAAGCCGCCAAAGGTATCGGCGGCCTGGCCGGTATCGTCGCCGGGGCTTATGGCATTTTTGATGGCGTCAACGCGTTGCGCCGGGGCGACAAGCTGACTGGAGGCTTTGGCATCACCGCAGGCTCGCTGGGTGTACTGGCCGGCAGCGCCTCGGCCGCGGAGGGTGGCCTTGGCTTGCTCGGGGCGAACCTGCCGCGCTTTCTCCCGGGCCTGGCGGCCACGGCGGGCGTGCTGGGCTTCCTGGCGGCTGGCGTGGCGGTACTGACGGCCATCGTGCCCGGGCTGGTCAAGGAAGGACAGGCACAGGCCAAGTCGGACAAGTTCGGCGAGATATTGGGGGATTCAATCGAGCGTTATGGCATCGATGGGGTCAAGGACGGGACCATTGCGGATATTCCCACCAAGGATTGGCCAGGCGGGGAGCAGTGGACATCGTGAGAACGGGAGGAGGGGGGAGCCCCCCTCGCTCCGATGTTGTCTTTACTCTTTGACGTCCATGAACTCTTCAGCCCAGGCCACGTAGCTTTCCGGCAACGTGTAGGTATGCGTCAGCTCGGTGGCGCTGAGGTTATCGGTGCTGTGGGTCAACTGGCGCTGGGCACGCAGGCTGTCATACGTCGCCTTGATCGCGGCAAAGTAAGCCCCGTGGCCGGCAACCACTATGCGCACGCCAAGGCTGGCCAGACGCTGGGCGTCATTCAGCTTAGGGTTGCCGTAGGTCACCAGCATCAGCGGCACCGTGAGGTTTTCCGCGATCTTCTCCAGGTGCTCGAAATCGGCCACACCGACCATGCAAATCCCATCGGCGCCGGCCTTCTGGTAGGCCAGGGTGCGTTCGATAACGGCTTCGGTCGGCAACACGCCGGCGTTGGTCCGGGCAATGATCGACAACTCCGGATCGACACGTGCTTCCAGCGCCGCGCGGACCTTGCCGATGCCTTCTTCAATGGAGATCAGGTCGGTGGACTTGCGCCCGAACTGCGCCGGCAGCAACGTGTCTTCAATGGTCAACGCGGCCACACCGGCACGCTCAAGTTCTTCGACGGTGCGCATCACGTTCAGGGCGTTACCGTAGCCGTGGTCGGCGTCGGCGATGAACGGCAACTGGGCAACGCGGCCGATGCGGGTGGCTTGCTCAACGAACTCACTCAGGGTGATCAACGCAAAATCAGGTGCGGCCAATACCTGCAACGAGGCGACGGAGCCACCGAGGATGCCGACTTCAAAACCCAGGTCAGCGGCGATACGCGCCGACATCGGGTCAAAGACGGAAGCGGTTTCAACGCAGGTTGGGGTGGCGAGCAATTCACGGAAGTTGCGGCGCAGGGCTGAGTGAGAAATCTTTGGCATGGGCTTTCCTGGTTCTGGTCATCGTCTTGTGACGATCAATGTCTATTCGTGGTGGGGCCAGATTAACATGCGGGCGAGGGGGAGATGATGACGTTTCAGCATTGGTGAGGATGGAGTGAGGCAGACTCTTTTAATAAGGCCCGGCTGTTGTTGATAGGCGCCCGGGGCGGGCGCCGCTCTATGGCTCAACACTTGTATCTTAAAAATCAACTCCGACGTTATGATCGTGCCGTAAATTTATATTTTTTTGCCAATCTTTTTCCATGTTCTTCTTCGTTGTTTTTCCAGGTTTCATATACCAGTTGACTACCACCATAAGGATGATACTCCAACCTAGGCTCCATACTCTCCAGTTGATCCTCTATAACTGTCGAGCCATCCAAATATCGCCCGACATCCCCTACAGTAAGTTTCTCACCCTCCCAGAAATGATAATTACCTTCAGGACCGACTATAATGCCACCTGTCAATACGTTGATAAATTCTTTGGCTTGAATCACTGGATATCCGCCAGTACGCCATCCATGAAGTACACGCGTAGAGGTCACAATAGCCCCACGGATTTCGTTAATTTCGACCTCCCCCCATTTAACCAAGGAGAGTACGTCATCAAGATGTTTTTTCTTATCGAGGAAGGGGAGTCTAACATTTAACTGGTCCGCCCCTTTCTGTACGTGCCACAATGGATTGCGAAGCTCATGCATATTACATGGATGGTACATATGCTTACATTCTAACAATAAAAGCAACCCATCTTTATAGGCCAACAGATCGGCGTCAAGACTTTCCCCAAAGGGTAAGTCCACCTCCATTTCCACTCGGAACCCTGCCTTTATCAAGGCCGACTTGAGTCGTATGATCATCGGATCGCAGCCTTTTTCCCAGCCCTTATGAAGTCGATTGGAGACGTAGAGGTTTCTTATAATGTTTGAAGCAGAAAGAACCCTAGATGAGCAAATGATGTCATCCTCTGCCGCAATCAGCGGAAAATATTGGATATCTATTAAGTCACCTGCCGCTGGAAGTACCAGCATCTCGATTACCGAATCTACAATTTCCTCCGGAATAGCCAACGACAAGGATTTTATTAAACCCTTCCGAGGCATTATGTTAATAGCTGATTGGGCAGTGATGAATTGCTTATCTTCGTCGGGCAAATTTTCAAAGGCGAATTCATACATGTATGCAATGAAAGAGAAGAATCTTTGCGCGCGCAAAAAATGAAAAGCCCGAATGCCTGGCTTTATTTCTCGCAACAGTGGGTTATCATCAGAGAAATCGTCAACATCCATTCTCATGATGGCCAGTTCTTCTTCTAAGAACGTACCTTCATATCCAATCAGACCTTCAACACCAAGGCCTTCAGGAATCGCAAACACCAGTCGGCGTTGAGGATGCTCGTTGACATAAACGAACTGATGCAAACCAGCGTCAAAAAGTCTTTTTGTCTCCTTCATCAATGAGGGCAGTCCTGCATCTGGCGAATGATAAAACTCCGCCATTTTTCGAAAGCGTATCTCTGACTGTTTTTCTTGCTGCACATACCCTAAGCGGACTGTCTTTTCGAACAAGGGATCTATCGAACTGATGTAAACATCTTTTCCTCTTAATCCAGCTTTGTATGGCAGCCCATCCAACATTGTTTCAGCTTGTTTGAAACTGTTCAGCTGAGCCGCAGCAGTCAACACAAACAAGTAGATGTTCGTACTATTCAGTCCGTCTGGATCAGCATCCTGCCAGTCCGATAGCGTAATACCGTGAGACTTTCTAAACACCCCAATGACCGTAGAAAATGCCTCAGCAAAATCCTCCATGCTGTGATGCAGTGGCTGGTCACTCGGAAGATTCCTGTCACCACCTTGCCACGCACCTAAAAACATCCGATCAATCACCACAAACATCGACTTCAATATTGTTTTTTTATACCTATTGACCTGATCTGAAATATAAGAATAGAGTGGCGTTATTTGAGGTCTGAGGCTGTGCAGCGCTTGCACAGACACAAGATATTCCAAGGTTTCCTCGTTGAGACCACAACGCTCACCCGCAAGCAATAATGCGTCCACCGTTGCACACGCCGAATCACCAAAACCATATCTTGAGAGTCGGAAAAATCCTTTCTCACGCATGTCATAAATAGCTTGGCTCCTGTTGGCTTGCAGCAATGCAAGAGCGAGCGCAACCGACTCATGAGTGTGTTGGTTTTCAAGGTGCACAGGAAGTTTTTTTAAATAGTTTTTATAAGTAGTTCTAGTGCTGCTGGGGGTAATGGCTGGATCAAAAGCGTCCACCATCTCAGAAGGGGTATTCAATGCTTCGAAAGTTTCATAAGCTTTTGCGATATCTATCATGTATAAGCCTCGGTTTGATCTGACTAACTTGAATGTATTTTTAGAGGGCACAACAGTACTTTCTGCAGAGCGGTTGTAATTTATGCAGAACTGGGAAGAGGCAAGACGTTACTTTGATGACAGAGATCAGTACCGACTGTTCGGCAAGTAAGTGGACTTAAGATTCCATTGAGCGCCGTAGATGGCGCGATAACTCGCGTGACGCTGTTTATTGCTCCATTTATCGCCATAACTGTTCGTCCTTGCAAGAAATCAGGATCCGATAGTAGCATATAGCCATTATTCACGAAATGGTCACACCCAGACAGACAGGATGCTGACCACGAATTCGCGGCCTGATCTGGGGAAAGGTGCCGTTTCTGCTCACGTGTACTTGCGCTTAAACGGATGGGAAGGCGTTGAAGTAGTCCTCAAAGAGCTCAGCTCCAGCGTGGCTTCATTATTTTCCCCGCCGGGAAAGAAACCACGTACCTGATTGAGCACCACCTCCGAGACTAATGCAGTTAGAGTGGTGATCTTTGTCTCGATCGCGGTGAAAAATGAATGCTCCGCTTTTTGTTTCTCTGGATGGCCCCAAAGGCACCGGCAAAACCACGCTGCTGGAGGCCGTAACGGTAGCTCTTAGGTCGGACAACAAGAAAGTCATTCGGCTTTGCGAGCGCAAAAGCGATCCCTACAGAGGGGAAACCATGGCCCTGGTCAATGAACTTGCCAGAAATCCCTCACGGGATCTGGAATGGGCTGTGTGTGAGCGCTTTGCCGAGAGTCGCCGCTGGATCTCCCGGAACGTACTGACTCGGCAGCCGTCGGGCAGCATTATCCTGATTGATCGCTGGTATCCGTCTGAGGCTGCGTTTCGACACACGATCCCGTTTGCAGAGATTCTGCAGTTGAACCTGCAGCGAAGCGTGCGAGTGCCGGATCTGCATGTCGGCGTTGTCACCGCGCCGGATATTTCATGGGCGAGAGCAATGGCACGATCACGAGGAATAGGCGGCACGGTGATTCAGAAGTATGCCGAGCATGTTGCGTGCACAGAGATATTCGAACGGGCGGTTGTGGGTCAGGGCTGGGTTTTGTGCCGTAATGAAGGTGCGATTGAAGAGGCAGTGAAGCAGGTAGTTGCTGAGATCCATAAAGTAGCTGAGCGATAAGCATAGAGTCATACATGATTTAACATAATATACATTATGCGTAACATCATATTGCGTAATCAGGGGCAGTGCCCGTCAGATTTCAACAGGCAAAACCCCTGTCAGGTTCAAACCTGAGCAAAGCCTCCATCGACAAACATTTCACTGCCCGTCATGAAGCTGCTCTCATCCGATGCCAGGAACAACGCGGCGGCTGCCACTTCTTCAGGCTGACCGATACGGCCCAGTGGCACCTGCGCCGTCATGTCGTCGATGATTGCTTCCTTTTGACCCGTGCCTGACAACGCCAAGTCCAGACCCGGTGTCGAGATCGGTCCGGGTGAAAGTACGTTCACACGAATGCCGGTGCCTTTGAGATCCAGGGCCCAGCTTCTGGCGAAATTACGCAGCGCCGCTTTGGTGGCGCTGTACACGCTGAACGCCGGTGTGCCCATCACGCCGGTGGTTGATCCAGTCAGGATCACGGAACTGCCGGCCCGCATCAGTGGCAAGGCTTTTTGCACGGTGAACAGCGTGCCTTTGACGTTGATGCCGAACGTGCGGTCGAACGATTCCTCGGTGATCGACCCGATCGGTTGGAAATCCCCCAAGCCTGCATTGGCAAACAGTATGTCAACACGGCCCTTGGCGGCTTTGACCTGGGTGAACACACGGTCCAGGTCGTCCAGCTTGGCAATGTCGGCCTGGATGGCGATGGCGTCAGGCCCGATCAGCTTGAGCGCCTTGTCCAGTTCTGACTGTCGACGGCCTACAATCACCACCTGTGCGCCTTCCGCTGCAAATCGAATCGCGGTGGCCAGGCCGATGCCGCTGTTGCCGCCGGTAACCACTGCAACTTTTCCGTTGAGCTTGCTCATGATGACTCCAAAAAAGAATGTTGAGGCGCAACTCTAGATCCGCTCTATTCTTTTGAATAGTATGCACCTTTTAGTAAGTACCCTTAGGAGGCACCTCAATCATGGCCAATAAATCATTCAATTGCGGGCTCGAGGCTGCCCTGGCGGTGATTGGCGGCAAGTGGAAGCCGCTGGTGCTGTTCAACCTGGCGCAGAATGTTCATCGATATGGAGAATTAAGGCGCGCGATTGGTGGTGTGACCGATAAGGTGCTGATCCAGCAACTCAAGGAGTTGGAGCGCGACGAGATCATTTTTCGCGTGGACTTCCAGGAAATACCGCCCAAAGTCGAGTATTCCCTAACGCCGTTCGGGGAGTCCCTGGCCTCGGCGTTGGGTGGGTTGTGCCAATGGGGTACGCAGCATATGCAAACGGTAGAGCGCATCGCCGCACGGCGGACGTCTGCCCTCTCCCAGTCCTGAGCTCCTGCCCTGATGCCTAACTCAACTAAATAACTATTTAGTTGAGTTAAATCAATAAGTTACAGCTGAAAGCGATCCACCGACTGCGACAGCTTGCCCGCGAGGCTGGACAATTCGTCCGTTGTTGACGCTGTCTGGCCAATGACCCGGCTGTTGTTTTCCGACATGCCGGCAATCATCTCCACCTGGTGTGCAATTTCATTGCTGGCCAAGCTCTGTTCACCGATGGTGCGCGAGATATCGTTGACCATTTCCGTGGTGTTCAAGGTGGCTTGCAGAATCTCGCGAATCGCCCTCTCCACCTCGGCGGTTACCGCCATGCCCTTGTCCACCTGAGCCACGCCCTCCTCCATGCTGGTCACCGCTTCGCGGGTACTTTGCTGGATACGCTCGACCATGCTGGCGATTTCCAGGGTTGAGGCACTGGTGCGACCGGCCAGGCTGCGCACTTCATCGGCGACCACCGCGAACCCTCGCCCCTGTTCACCGGCGCGGGCGGCCTCGATCGCGGCATTCAGGGCCAGCAGGTTGGTCTGGTCGGCGATCCCCTTGATTACCTGGATAATGCTGAAAATTGCTTCGGACTCTTTGTCCAGCGTGCGGATCACCTGGGCCGATTGCTGTGCGGAGCGGGCAATGCCGCTCATGTCGTTGACCACCTGATGAATCACCCGGCCACCGTCCTTGGCCAAGGTTTCGGCCTGGTTGGCCATGTCCAACGCTCGCCCGGCATGCCGAGTGATTTCCTCGATACTGGCGGTCATTTCACTCGCAGCCGCGGCCATGGTGCTGGCCGCCGCACTTTGTTGCTGGCTGCTGCCGGCCACTTCATGGCAGCCGTGGCTCAGTTGTTCGCTCATGCCATTGACCCCGTGGGCGTTGCTGCGCACCACTTCGATCATGCCGCGCAGATCCCGTTGCATGGTGGCGAGGCTGCGAATCAATGTGCTGGCTTCATCTTTGCGCCGGGGTTCGACAATCGCTTCGCTCAAGTTGCCCCGCGCAATGCTGGCGGCAATACGGCTGGCGGCCTGCAACGGCCCCATGATGCTGAGCATGACCCAGCGGCCCTGAGCCAGCAGCAGTAAGAGGCTGGCGATCAACACCACGCCGAGAGTGAAATTGGCGTTGCTGATGGTCTGCTGTGTACCGAGGCTGGTCTGCTGGGTGTTGGTCTCGATCAGCTCGCTCAGCGCGGCCATTTGATCTTCAAGCTGGGTGAAGGCGGTGTTGAACGTGCCCAGTTCATTGCGTGCGGCGTCGGGATTGTCCAGCGCCAGGGCGACAATGCGCTCACCGGCGGCAATATAGTTGTCCAGGCTCGGTTTGATTTTTTCCAGGTTCGCCTTGAGCGTGTCGTCCAACGGCAGCTTGAGGTTGTCTGCCAGCACCTGGCGAAAGTGCTCGGCGTGCTCCTTCAGGGAGCTGTTCACCTGCGCTTTGGTGCTGGTGCTTTTACCCAGGCCCACCAGCATGGCTGACAGTACATCGGCACGCAGGGCGTCGTGCATCATGTCGGCTTCCATGTGATTGCGCAGCACCGTCATGCTCAACTCGCTGTTCTGCACGGCATTGCCCATCCGGGTATTTCCCAGGTAGCCGGCAAGGCTCATGATCAAGGCGGTCAGCAATCCGGTCGCAATCAACAACATCAAGCGCAGTTTGATCGTCATGCAGGTATCCCCATAGCCTGGACCGTCGGTTGGGAACCCAACCGCTTGAGCGTCTAATACCGTTATCGGCAGCCGTTGCTTATTAGTGAAGCCCAAGTCAGGGAATCTGCGCGATTCCCTTGTGCTCACGTGCAGGGCAGCTCTTTGCCTCGGCGTGTCAGGGCTACATCGAAGTTGTAATGACTCTGTAAGCGTCATCTTGTACAGCCGCAGGCGGCCCACTAAGCTGGCCGATCCCTTGAAGGTACCGGAATTCCATGTCTCGAAGCATTGCCCACCTCGCCCTCCTCCTGGGCTTGATCACCGCCGTCGGCCCCTTTGCCATCGACATCTACTTGCCCGCGCTGCCAACCCTGGGCGCCAGCCTGCAGGCCTCGCCGGCGCTGGTGCAGATGAGCCTCACGGTGTTCTTCGTCATCGTCGGCCTGTGCCAGTTGTTCTACGGGCCGATCAGTGATGTGTTCGGGCGCAAGCCGCCGATCTATGCCGGCCTGGTGATTTTTATCGTGGCCAGTGTGGGGTGTGCCTTGGCGCCGACCATCGAGACACTGATCGCGTTTCGTGCCCTGCAGGCGTTCGGCGCCTGCGCGGGCATGGTGATTCCCCGTGCCATCGTTCGGGACCTCTACACCGGGCATGAGGCCGCCAGGCTGATGGCGTTGCTGATGCTGGTGATGAGCGTCTCGCCGATCCTCGCGCCATTGGCCGGTAGCCTGGTGATTGCGCTGTGGAGCTGGCGTGAAGTGTTTGCCGTGCTGGCGGTGCTGGCGGCGGCGTGCCTGGTGATGACCATTGTGCAACTGCCGGAAACCCACCCGGCCGAACGCCGGTTGGGCAAGACCCTGGGCAACGCCTTCAGCAGCTATGGCGCATTGCTGCGTGACCCGGTATTCATCGGCCTGTCAGTGGTCTGCGGTTTTGGCCTGGCGACCTTCTTCGTGTTTATCGGCAGCGCGCCGTTCGTGTACATCGAGCATTACGGCCTCACACCCACACAGTTCAGCCTCGCCTTTGCGTTGAACGCTGCGTCGTTTTTTGCCATGAGCCAACTCACTGCACGCCTCAGTGCGCGCTTTGGCCTGGCGCCGCTGATTCGTTGGTCGGTAACGGCCGTGGCAGCCGTGATGGCCGTCTTGGCTGGCACAACGCTGTGGCTCGAAAGCCTGGCCCTGACCATGACCCTGCTGTTTATCGGCTTCGGCTTTCTCGGCCTGCTGCTGCCGGCCGCCGGGGTGCTGTCTCTGGAGGATCATGGCGCGGTAGCCGGGTCTGCGTCGGCATTGCTTGGGGCTATCCAGATGATCATCGGTGCCGTGTCCATGACCCTGATCGGCGTGTTCGCCGATCACACTCCGGCGCCGATGTTGATCGGCATTGCGCTGTGCGCCATTGCGGCGCTGCTCACCACGCTGTGGACGCTGCGCCGCCTGCCGGCTCACTTGGCGAGTGTCCCGCCCTCCTCCTGATTCGCGGCCTGACTGTCAGGATCATGCAATGGGCGGCTCGGCCTTCTCATCCGAGGACGCAGGGTAAGAACGGACGGTAACGTGTTCGAGCCTCCAGCCCTTGAGGCCGAGGGTCCGCGTCACGCGGATGTCCCGCGCTCGAACGGGGCTATACCGAGGAGGGTCTTTTTTGAGCAAGCCGTCAGTCAGGATGTTGACGCCTAAAGCGCCGCCAAGGAGCCCTAGAAGCACGCCAATGACCTCAACGGTATTGCCCAGGATCTCGAACACGGGCTCGTCGTTGGCGGCAAGGTCATAACTCGGTTTTGCGGGTTCACATGTCAGGTCTTGGGTAGCGAGTCGCGCACAGCGCTTCTGCTGTGTCTGGTCGTTCAACCTATCCAATTCGGCCTGGCTCTGAGCTGTTTCTGCCTTGTGGTCGACCTTGTAGCGGCTGAGCTGATTCGCGCAATACGCTGACGCCGAGACGGAAAGCAGCACCAGCGACAAGCCAAGGAGCACGTTTTGCCGCGCCGCCGTCAACGGCCAGATGACTTTGCCGCTTCGCACCAAGACGCAGACGCCTAGTGTCAAGAGTGCCCAAAGGGTCAGCACTCCGCTTGTTGACCACCAAAATGTTGTGAACGTTGTCATTGCTTCGTCTTCCTTGGTTGATTGAAATCAGTGTCCATTCATTACAGATCAAACCGATCCACCGCCCGCCGCCGCTCATTATCGTCACGCACGTCATAACTGGCGGTGGTCTGGATATTGGTGTGGTGCGCGAGCTTCTGCGCGATCGACAGGTCATGCTCCTCGATCACCCGGGTGATGAATGAGCGCCGGAAGTCATGGGGCATGATCTTCACCCCCACCTGTTCGCCGCGCTGGCGGGCGATGTAGTAGATGGCATGTTTGGTGATGCGCTCGCGAGTGATGTGGCTGCCGCGGCGGATACGGTTGAACAGGAAGCTGTCGTCCTGCTCGCCCTCCTTGAGCTGCTCGCGCCGAAACGCCAACCACGCCTGCAGTTTGGCGAACGCCCAGTCCGGCGCGTACTTGATCAACTCCTTGTTGCCCTTGCCGATCACCCGCAGGCTGCGTTCTTCAACGTTGATTTGCGCCAGGTCGAGGTTGACCGATTCCGACTTGCGCATGCCGGAGCCGTAGAGTATGCCGATCACCGCGGCATCCCGCAGGCCCTGGGGGCGTGGGTCGGCGGCGCAGACTTCCATCATTTCCCGAATCAGGCTGCGCCGCAGGTTGCGGCCCTGGCCCAGGCGCGTGCCCGGTGCAGCCTTGACGGTGCGCATGCGCAGCAGGTGCTCCTGGCTGATCAGGTTCAGGCGCCAGGCTTCATTCATCACCCCGCGCACCGCATTTACGTACAACGAGGAGGTATTCGGCGCATAACCGTCCTCGCGCAGTGCGGCGACCAGGGCGATGACGTGTTCGGGTTGCAGCAAGTGCCAGTCGATGTCTTCGAGGTTGATATCCTCAAAGCCCAGGCGGTCGGCCGCATCTTGCAGCACGTAGCGCATGGTCAATTGGCTGGAGGGGGCCAGGCGGGTGAGGTATAGGGTCAGTGGGTTGCGGATAGACTCAGTCAAGTTAGATCAGCCTTTGGATTAAATACCTCGAACAAGCCTTTGTTTAATCGAGGTATTTAGTGAATGGCGAGGGCCGAGTCTAACCCAGGACCGGCCCTGGCACAAAATCACGGGGCCGTATCGTCGTCCTCGGTGGGCTCCTGAGGCTGGACCTGGGTCTGGCTCCACTCGCTGTCCTGCTTCTGCATCAATGCGAACCAGTGCTGGCGCATGAACGTCAGGTACGCCTCGGGCGCCTTGGCAAAGTCCTTCTCATCGGCATAACAGCCCGGCAATGGCAACTCGGTGCCCTGCTCCTTGTACTGGCTGACCAGCGCCTGCTGCGCGGCCACGCTGCAGTCCTTGGGCAGCGGCATGCCGCGCAGGGCGCCGGCCTCTTCGTCCCACCAGGCCGCACCGACGCGGTCGACCCCGCGCAGACGGTACTTCTGCGACTTGCCGACATGCATGATCAACTTGAATTCGTTGGGGCTGACATCGCTGGTGCAGGTGCGCGAATAGCCCACGGTGGCCTGGGTGATGCCGTCGCCAGAGAGGTCGGTGACCTTGGTCGCAGCACGGTCAAAGCGCAGGGATGCGTCGAACTCGCAATGCTGCACATCGTCGTAGAGCATCCACACGCGCTTGGGGCGGTTGCCGTCGATCAGGTACTGGGCCGCATACACGAACGCCGACTGGGTGCCGTCGTCATCGCGCTCGCTGACTTGCTCGGCGAGCACCAGCAGGTTCTTGCCTTGCTTATCGTCCCAGGTATACGCGGCGATCTGCTTGCCGCGCACTTCGACACCGTCCGGTACCTGGTCGATGCTGGTGAGCGCCACCCCGTCATCGGCGCGTACGGTGGTGATACACGCCAGGCCCATCAACAACCCCATCAACACTGGCCGCAACTGGCCGCGTAAAAGCTGCACGCTATTCATCCGATCACCCTGGCAAGAGACGGCTTACTTTACCGGCACTTGGAGGGCATTGCAGAGAATATTCTTCACTGAAAACAGGATTGGACAACATTGCGCTGTGATCCCCTGGACGCCCTGCCCGGAGCCGCGTCCACTTAGCTGAACCCTAGCTGTCTACCTGTCAAATAAACGAGTTTTTCATCTGCGTTTCATATTCGTACTACATTTTTACGCTTAATCTTGGCCCTGTTGAGTTGAGGGCCATCCGCGCTTCTCCAACTAACCCATTGATTCCACTTTACCTTTACGCAATATCGTCTTTACTGCAGTTCATCAGGAAGAACACACGGCCAGCGCTCAGGAATGTCGAATGAACACCACGCACACCACTGCCTTTTAATCAGTTGCCTGCACTTTCGCCCACTGATTGCTGCTGTTTCAGCGCTCCAAGTTGCTCTAACCCCGAGGTCATGAATCTTTGAAACCCTACCCTATTCATTGCGTGTCGATCGTTATCCCGGTCTACAACGAACAAGAGAGCCTGCCTGAATTGCTGCGCCGTACCACCGCAGCGTGCAAGCAACTGGCCTACGAATACGAAATCATCCTGGTGGATGACGGTAGCCGCGACAATTCGGCCCAACTGCTGGAAGACGCCGCCTCAGAAGACGGCAGCAACGTGGTCGCGGTGATCCTCAATCGCAACTATGGCCAGCATGCGGCGATCATGGCCGGTTTTGAGCAGTGCCGGGGCGAAGTGGTGATCACCCTCGACGCCGACTTGCAAAACCCGCCGGAAGAAATCCCGCGCCTGGTCGAACAGGCTGCCCTGGGCTACGACGTGGTTGCCACCGTACGTAATAACCGCCAGGACTCGGCCTTCCGCCGCTGGCCGTCACGCCTGATCAACCTGGCCGTGCAGCGCTCCACCGGCGTGGCCATGACCGACTACGGCTGCATGCTGCGTGCCTACCGCCGCACCATCGTCGACGCGATGCTCGCCTGCCGCGAGCGCAGTACCTTTATCCCGATCCTGGCCAACGGCTTTGCCCGGCACACCACGGAAATCCTGGTGCACCACGCCGAGCGCGAACACGGCGAATCCAAATACAGCGCCATGCGCCTGATCAGCCTGATGTTTGACCTGCTGACGTGCATGACCACTACTCCACTGCGTCTGCTCTCCATTGTCGGCTTCAGCCTGGCGGCCCTGGGCATTCTGTTTGCCCTGGCGTTGATCGTCATGCGCCTGGCCTTTGGTGCCGACTGGGCTGGCGACGGTTTGTTCGTGCTGTTCGCGGTGCTGTTCGTGTTCACCGGCGGCCAGTTCATCGGCATGGGCCTTCTGGGTGAATACCTGGGCCGCATGTACAGCGACGTGCGCGCCCGTCCGCGCTTCTTTATCGAAAAAGTGCTGCGCAACCAACCGGCAGCACCGGCTCCCGTGGTCGTCGTTGACGGCCTGGTGTCCTCCCATACCTCTACTTCTGCTGATCAGGTCTAATCATGAGTTCAAAAGCTGTTGTATTCGCGTACCACGATATTGGTTGTGCAGGCATTGAAGCGCTGCTCAGCACCGGTTACGAAATTGCTGCCGTGTTCACCCATGCCGATGACCCCAAGGAAAACAACTTCTACGGTTCCGTCGCGCAACTGTGCGCCCGCAACGGCATCCCGGTGCATGCCCCGGAAGACGCCAACCACCCATTGTGGATCGAGCGCATCGCCAAGCTGAACCCGGACTACATCTTCTCGTTCTACTACCGCAACCTGCTCAGCGAGCCGCTGCTGGCCACCGCCGGCAAAGGCGCGTTCAACCTGCACGGCTCGTTGCTGCCGAAATACCGTGGCCGCGCCCCGGCCAACTGGGTGCTGGTCAACGGCGAGACCGAAACCGGCGTGACCCTGCACCGCATGGTCAAGCGTGCCGATGCCGGCGCGATCCTGGCCCAGCAGAAAGTCATCATCGAACGCAGCGACACCGGCCTGACCCTGCACGCCAAACTGCGCGACGCCGCCATTACCCTGCTGCGCGACGCCCTGCCGCAACTGGCCCAGGGCAAACTGGCCGAAACCGCCCAGGACGAAAGCCAGGCCACTTACTTCGGCCGCCGCACTGCCGCCGATGGCAAGCTGGAGTGGAAAAAGCCGGCTGAAGAACTGTTCAACCTGGTGCGGGCCGTCACCCAACCTTACCCGGGCGCCTTCTGTGCCGTGGGCGAGCACAAACTGATCGTGTGGCAGGCCGAAGTGGTCAAAGGCAACGAAGGCCTGGCCCCTGGCCGCGTAATCAGCGTCAACCCGCTGCGCATCGCCTGCGGTGAAGACTCTCTGGTGGTCAAGTTCGGCCAGCGTAACGCTGACGGCCTGTTCCTGGCCGGCCCCGCCCTGGCGGACGCACTGGGCCTGGTCGACGGTTCCGTACTGCGCGGTGCCGAGTCCGGTCGCAAGCCGCGTCGTACCCGCGTGCTGATCCTGGGTGTGAACGGCTTTATCGGTAACCACCTGTCCGAGCGCCTGCTGCGTGACGACCGTTACGAAGTCTACGGCCTGGACATCGGCTCCGACGCCATCGAGCGCCTGCGCAGCCACCCGAACTTCCATTACGTGGAAGGTGATATCAGCATCCACACCGAGTGGATCGAATACCACATCAAGAAGTGCGACGTGGTCCTGCCGCTGGTGGCTATCGCCACGCCAATCGAATACACCCGCAACCCGCTGCGCGTGTTCGAACTGGACTTTGAAGAAAACCTCAAGCTGGTGCGCTACTGCGTCAAGTACAACAAGCGCGTGATCTTCCCGTCGACGTCTGAAGTCTACGGCATGTGCCAGGACCAGTACTTCGACGAAGACACCTCCAACCTGGTGGTGGGGCCGGTCAACAAACAGCGCTGGATCTACTCGGTCTCCAAGCAATTGCTGGACCGTGTGATCTGGGCCTACGGCGACAAAGGCCTGAAATTCACCCTGTTCCGTCCGTTCAACTGGATGGGGCCGCGCCTGGACCGCCTGGACTCGGCACGTATCGGCAGCTCCCGTGCAATCACCCAGCTGATCCTGAACCTGGTGGAAGGTACGCCGATCCGCCTGTTCGACGGTGGTGAGCAGAAGCGCTGCTTCACCGACATCGCCGACGGCATCGAAGCCCTGGCCCGCATCATTGACAACGAAAATGGCGTGTGCGACGGCCAGATCGTCAACATCGGCAACCCGGAAAACGAAGCCAGCATCCGTCAGTTAGGCGAAGAACTGCTGCGTCAGTTCGAAGCGCACCCCTTGCGTGGCAACTTCCCACCGTTCGCCGGTTTCCGCGACGTAGAAAGCAAGGCGTTCTACGGCACCGGTTACCAGGACGTGGCGCACCGCAAGCCAAGCATCGAAAACGCCAAGCGCCTGCTGAACTGGGAGCCGACCGTGGAGATGAGCGAAACCATCGGCAACACCCTGGATTTCTTCCTGCGTGAAGCCATGCTCGAAATCGCGGACAAAAAGTAATGCAGGCAGGCCTACGCATCGACGTCGATACCTACCGTGGCACCCGTGAAGGTGTGCCACAGTTGCTCGAATCCCTGGATGAAGCCGGGGTGAAAGCGACGTTCTTCTTCAGTGTCGGACCGGACAACATGGGGCGCCACTTGTGGCGTCTCATCCGGCCCCAGTTCCTGTGGAAGATGTTGCGTTCCAATGCGGTCGGCCTGTATGGCCTGGACATCTTGCTGGCCGGCACTGCCTGGCCAGGCAAGCCAATCGGCCGTGACCTGGGGCACTTGATGCGCCAGGCCAAGGCCGCCGGGCACGAAGTGGGCCTGCACGCCTGGGATCACCATGGCTGGCAGGCCAACACCGGGCGCTGGAGCGAGGCGCAGTTGATCGAGCAGATCCGCCGTGGCGTCGACACCCTCAGCGACATCCTCGGTGAGCGCATCGACTGTTCCGCCGCCGCCGGTTGGCGCGCGGATGAACGTGTGGTGCAAGCCAAGCAAGGTTTCAACTTTCGCTACAACAGCGATTGCCGGGGCACCAGCCTGTTTCGTCCAACCCTGGCCGATGGCAGTGCGGGCAGCCCACAAATTCCGGTAGACCTGCCGACCTTCGACGAAGTCGTCGGGCCGGTGGTGGCTGCCAAAGACTTCAATGGCTTCATTCTGGACCGTTTCACCGAGTCCAAACTGAACGTCTACACGATTCACGCCGAAGTAGAAGGGATTCTGATGGCCAACGATTTTCGCCAGTTGCTCGCCCAGGCCGGGCAGCGCGGCATCGACTTCAAACCGCTGGGCGACCTGTTGCCTGCGGACGTGACCACCCTGCCCCAGCAACAGCTGGTACGTGGCGCCTTGCCTGGCCGCGAGGGTTGGCTCGGAGTGCAACAGGCATGATCCGCCGTTGGGCCCTGCCCCTGCTCCTGTTGGCGTTTGGCGTGTTCTACCTGCTGCCGCTGGCCACCCATGGCCTGTGGATTCCGGATGAAACCCGTTACGCACAGATCAGCCAGGAAATGCTGCTGACCGGCAAGTGGGCGTCGCCGCACTTCATGGGCATCCGCTACTTTGAAAAACCGGCGGCGGGCTACTGGATGATCGCGCTGGGCCAGGCGATCTTCGGGCAGAACCTGTTCGGCGTACGGTTTGCCTCGGCGCTGAGCACTGGCTTGAGCATTCTGCTGGTGTACGGGGTGTCGCGCCGGCTGTGGAATGACCCGCGCAAAACCCTGGTCAGCACCGTGCTGTACATGAGTTTTGTCAGCGTGGCGCTGCTCGGTGGCTATGCCAACCTCGATCCGCAGTTCACCTTCTGGGTCAACCTGACCGGAGCCGCCCTGTGGTTTTGTTTCGACAGCACCACCCGCAATGGGCGCCTTGGGGCCTGGGCGTTACTCGGCCTCGCCTGCGGCATGGGCTTCATGACCAAAGGCTTTCTTGCGTGGTTGCTACCCGTGTTGATCGCCCTGCCCTATGCGATCTGGCAGAAGCGTGTGCGTGAGCTGCTGGGCTACGGCGTGGTCGCCGTGGTGGTGGCGGTTGTCGTCAGCTTGCCGTGGGCGCTGGCGGTGCACCTGCAAGAACCGGACTATTGGAATTTCTTCTTCTGGCACGAGCATATCCAGCGCTTCGCCGGTGACGATGCCCAGCACGCCGAGCCGTTCTGGTATTACCTGCCGCTGTTGGTTGCCTTCAGCCTGCCGTGGGTTGCGTTGTTGCCGTCCACCGTCAAACAGGCGTGGCAGGACAAGCGCAGCGCAAAAATCGGTTTTGTCGTGCTGTGGCTGCTGATGCCTCTGGCCTTCTTCAGCCTGGCCAAGGGCAAGCTGCCGTCCTACATCATGCCGTGCCTGCTGCCCCTGGCCTTGTTGATGGGCAATACCCTGGCCGACAAGTTGGCCCAGGGACGCAGCCGTGCGCTGCGCCTCAACGGCTGGCTGAACCTGATCATCGGCGTGGTGGCATTGCTCGCTCTGACCTGGGTCCAATTGAAGAAGCCGGTGTACGAGCACGGCCAGGAAACCCTAAGCCTGGTGCTGGTGTTCACCTTTCTGTTTGCCTGGATCCTCGTCAACCTGTTGCAGGCGGCCCGGCCGTTGCACCTGTGGGCCGCGCCGGTCCTCGGCAGTTGGCTGATGGTGGCATTGCTGCCCGCCGCGTTGCCGCACTCGGTGGTGTACAACAAGACGCCGGACCAATTCATCATCGACCACCTGCAGGAACTGCAACCGGCCACGGCCCTGTTGAGCAATGACCTGGGCGCAGCGTCGGCACTCTCGTGGCGCCTCGCGCGCCCGGACGTGACGCTCTACAACACCGTCGGCGAAGTCAAATACGGCCTGGCCTACGCGGACGCCACGCACCACAAGGTGGATACCACCCAAGTCCAGCAATGGATGAGCGTTGCGCGCCAAAAGGGGCCGGTCGGCGTGGTCATGCGGGTCAAGGGCGATGACGAAATCGCCGAAGTCGACTTGCTGCCCAAGGACGGCAAGCGCTACGAACAAGGCAACATCGTGATCCTGATCTTCCCGCAGGCTGCGCAATGATCACCTTGCTGCTGTTACTGGCCGCCTGCCTGTTCACGTGTATGGGCCAGGTCTCCCAGAAGTTCGCCGTGGAAAGCTGGCGCGACCTGCCGGATGGCTGGGCGCTGAAACTGCGCTCGCCCTGGTTGTGGTCGGCGCTGGTGTGCCTGGGCCTCGGCCTGCTGGTGTGGCTGCTGGTGTTGCAACGCCTGGAAGTCGGCATTGCCTACCCGATGCTCAGCCTCAACTTCGTGTTGGTCACGCTGGTCGCGCGTTTTGTATTCAAGGAGCCCATCGACACCCGCCATTGGCTGGGTGTGGCGCTGGTGATCGGTGGTGTCGTGCTGCTGGGGCGCCAGGTATGAGCCGGGTTCAGGGGTTTGCCCTGGCCCTGGGCAGCGTCGGCCTGGTCAGTGCCGCCCAACTGGGCATGCGCTGGAGCATGACGCGCCTGCCGTTGCCCAGCGATTGGCTGGACGCCTTCAGCCAGAACCGCATCGACTTGGGCGCCCTCGGCGTCGTGACCCTGGCGATCCTGGCCTACGCGTTGTCGATGCTCTGCTGGCTCGGCGCGCTCAAGCATTTGCCGCTGGGCCGTGCCTATTCACTGCTGAGCATCAGCTACGCCTTGGTATACCTGCTGGCTGCCAGCCTGCCGGTGTTCAACGAACATTTTTCCGTTTCAAAAACCCTGGGGGTGGCGCTGGTCATCCTCGGTGTTCTGGTTATCAACTCTCGTCGTGCTAGCGCCACAAGTCCCAGGAATGCCCCATGAAAATCAGTGTATTTGGTAGCGGTTACGTCGGTCTGGTGCAGGCCACCGTGTTGGCTGAAGTCGGCCACGATGTCATTTGCATGGACGTTGACAAGAACAAGGTCGAGTCACTGCAAAAAGGCCATGTGACCATCTTCGAGCCGGGGCTGGCTGCGATGGTCAAGGAAAACCTGGAGAGTGGGCGGCTGCACTTCACCCATGATGAAAAGCTGGCGGTGGAACACGGCGA
Source organism: Pseudomonas allii (assembly GCF_055380095.1). NCBI lineage: Bacteria > Pseudomonadati > Pseudomonadota > Gammaproteobacteria > Pseudomonadales > Pseudomonadaceae > Pseudomonas > Pseudomonas allii. The sequence continues at coordinate 3,354,496 of NZ_AP039450.1, forward strand.
AGTCCTGTTCATTGCCGTGGGCACGCCTTCGGACGAAGACGGCTCGGCCGACCTGAAATACGTGCTGTCGGTAGGCGACGCCGTGGCCCGCCACCGCAAAGAGCCGGTGATCCTGGTGGAAAAATCCACCGTGCCGGTCGGTACCGGCGACACCCTGCGCGCCCACATCGAAAAAGCCCTGCACCTGGCCGGCCGGCACCTGGAGTTCGATATCGTCTCCAACCCGGAATTCCTCAAGGAAGGCTCGGCCGTTGCCGACTGCCGCCGCCCGGACCGCATCATCATCGGTTGTGAACGCGAAGAGGTGCGCGACGTGATGCGCGACCTGTACGCACCGTTCAACCGCAACCATGACCGCATCATTTTCATGGACCTGCGCAGCGCCGAGCTGACCAAGTACGCCGCCAACTGCATGCTGGCGACCAAGATCAGCTTTATCAACCAGATCGCCGAGCTGGCCGAGCACCTGGGTGCCGACATCGAAGCCGTGCGCCTGGGCATCGGTGCCGACTCACGTATCGGCTACCACTTTATCTACCCCGGTTGCGGCTACGGCGGTTCGTGTTTCCCCAAGGACATGCGCGCCCTGATCCACAGCGCCAAGCAAGCCAACTGCTCCAGCGACCTGCTGGAAGCGGTGGAAGCCATCAACCAGCGCCAGAAGAGCAAGCTGTTCGAACGGATCAATGCATTCTTCAAGGGCGACCTGCGCGGCAAGACCTTTGCCCTGTGGGGTCTGGCGTTCAAGCCCAACACCGACGACATGCGCGATGCCCCCAGCCGAGTGCTGATGGAGGCATTGTGGGCTGCCGGCGCCAACGTGCGGGCATTCGACCCGGAAGCCATGCAGGAAACCCAGCGCATCTACGGCGATGACCCACGGCTGATGCTCATGGGCACCCCGGAATCGACCCTGGGCGGCGCCGATGCGCTGATCGTCTGCACCGAATGGCAGCAATTCAAGGCGCCGGACTTCGACCTGATCCACCAGCGCCTGAAAACCCCGGTGATCTTCGACGGGCGCAACCTCTACGACGGCGAGCGCCTGGCGCGCAAAGGCTTCCAGTACTACCCGATCGGCCGTGGCGATTCCTGCCAACTGCCGATTCCCCAGCAGCAATGGGTCGCCCAGGGTGCAGGCCAGGTCGTGGAAGCCTGAGACGTGAACAGAGTTCAACCGTCCCCGCTGAATGCAACGATTCGCCGCCAATCCCTCGGTTTGGGATTGCTGGCGTTGTTGCTGTTTATCGCCGGCAACTGGCACCAGGCAATCATTGGCTTCGACTCGCGCTTCGTGTTGTTTGCCCAGGAAATGCTGCGGCATGGCCCCAGCGTCTTCCCCACCACCTATGGGCAGCCTTACGCGGATTACCTGGCCACCTCGACACTGTTGACCTGGCTGGTTTCATTGCCCCTGGGCCAGGTCACCAGCCTCACGGCCTGGTTGCCCACGGCGATCGCCTCGGCGTTTATCGTCACCCTGGTTTATCGCCTGACGGCACCCTACTCCCAACGCTGGGGGCTGCTGAGCATTGCGCTCCTGTTGTTGAGCAGCAACTTCATCAGCGAAACCCGTGCGGTGTCCCTCGACCAGATGCTGGCCGCCATCGCCCTGGCGGTGTTTTACCTGGGTTATGCCCATGACCACTTCGGCGCGGCTAAACGCCTGCATTGGCTGTACCTGCTGCTGATCCTGGGCTTTGCCGTGCGCGGGCCGATTGGCCTGGTGATTCCTACGGGCGTGCTCTGCAGCTACTACCTGATCAACCGACAATGGCGCCAGCTGTTCAGTTTCGGCTTGCTGGCCCTGGCGCTGCTGGTGGCATGCGTGGGCCTGCTGTTGCTGATGGCCAAGTTGAGCGGCGGCGAAAGCTTCATGCAGGACGTGATCCGCATGCAGTTCCTCGGTCGCATGGATGGCAGCGAAGGTTCGAGCGGCACGCTGTACTACTTCACCAGTTCGCTGGGCAACTACGCCTTGGCGTATCCGATGGCGCTGCTGGTACTGCTGGCCATGCTGCTCAGCGGGCGCCGCGCACCGGGACCGGCATTGCAGTTGGTGTGGTATTGCGCCGCCGCTGGCTTGCTGGTGATGGTCGGCCTGTCGATTCCCCAGGCGAAAAAAGCACGTTACGTGCTGCCGATGTTGCCCATGGCGGCGATCATTGCGGCGTACCCGTTCCAGGTCGCACACGGACGGCTCTTCGCCGGGCTGCGTGGGCTGCTGCTGGGGATCTGGACGCTGCTGCCGACGCTGTTGATCATCGGCCTTTTATTGGCACGACCGCGCTACCCTGAGCAGTTGAGCCATCTGGGCGGGGTGTTCGGCGTGCTGGCGGGCCTGCAGGTGGTGGCCTTGGTGACACTCTTCAAGCGCCGCCTGCGTCCGGTCGGGCCGGCCTTTGCCGCGGTACTGGCGGTTTGGGCCACCTATATCCTGGTGGTCGAGCCGCTGGAGCGCAGTATCTACGACACCCGCACCTTTACCTTGCAGGTTCATGAGCAAGTGATGCAGCAGCGCGCGCCGGTGGTGCTGCATGGCTTGGGCAAAGACGCCAAGGCCATCAAGTACATGGTCAACCTCGACTGCGACCAGGTGCCGTTGTTCACTCAGCAAGCCGCCGACCTCAAGCCACTCCAGGGACCCGCCTGGCTGGTGATGAGCCAAGCGGATTACGAAGGATTGCAAGACCCGCGCTTTCGTTCCATCACGCCGACCCTGACCGGCGAATTCGACCGTAACCCTTACGTGCTGCTGCACCTGGCCAAACCTGTGCAACCTTGAACCTGCACCGGTACTGCCGGCGCGGAAAATTCCCACGCAGCTTTACGTAATGACTGGTACCGTTTCACTTTCCTGCGTCCAAAACCCGACGGTAAACTCGCTTGCCTGGTGCGGTATTCATGTACCGCCACAGGTCATGGGTGACCACAAGGACGAGAGGACAACACCGTGCCAGATGATGCTTCGCTTGATAACCCAGCCTTGACCAGCACCGAAGTGCATGTCGGCTATATTTCCCTGCCACCGCTGGACCGGCTGATGGGATTGCGCGACGCGTTGGTGGCGTTGAAAGGCCCGCTGGCGAGTGAGCCTGGTTTGCAGGAGAACCTGCGCAAGCGTTTTTTGGATGAAGAGTTCAGTAATCGAGTGCTGGGTAAGGTCTGCTGCTCGATAGCCGTCTGACCGTATTCCAATTCATTATTTTTGCATTCAACCTTCATTAATATGCATTGGCGCCTCTGTTCCACGCACGGCACACTGCATGGGTTCCTTCCCCCAAATGTTGGAACTTTCAAAGGGCTTTTCCGGGCAACCAGACAAGCCTTTTTTTTGCCCGCTGTTTATGGACTGCCTTCCAATGCTCGCTCGCTGGTTCCCCGCTGCTATCAACACCCGCCCCACCGAATGGAGCCGTGCCGCAATCGGTATGGCGCTTGGCACCTTGTTCAGCGTCTGGGTGTGCTCCCAGGTGTTTGGCATGGATGTCGCGCTGCACCTGCTTGGCCCGCTGGGTGCGTCGGCCGTCTTGTTGTTCGCCGTGTCATCGGGTGCCTTGGCGCAACCCTGGTCGATTATCGGCAGCTACCTGTGCGCTGGCGTGATTGCCTTGCTGGTGACGCGTGTCCTCGGTGCGTCCCTGGGCGGGGCCTGCCTGGCGGCGGGCATGACCGTCATGCTGATGTGCTGGTTGCGCTGCCTGCACCCACCCGCCGGCGGCCTGGCCATGACGCTGGTCCTGGCAGACCCGGCTTCAGCAGCCCTGGGCTGGTACGAACTGGGCGCGGTATTGCTCGGCGCAGGTGCGCTGCTGGCCTGCGCACTGGCGTACAACAACGCCACGCGCACGCGTTATCCCAAAGGCGCGGCGCCAGCACCGGCACCTCTCCCGTTCAACCCCAGAGCCGGCCGAGACCCTGCCATTACCGCCGCTGATTTGAAATTGGCACTGGCGGACATGGAGCAGTTCTACGATGTGGAACCCAGCGAACTGGAAGAGTTGATCCATGCGGCGGAAACCCACGCCAGGCGCCGCAGCATCGGTGAAACACTGGCCAGCCGGGTGCCTTGAGCCCGGCGCGTGCCTATTGCATAAATGCAAAAACGACCTGCAGGATTGAAGGTTGTACTGGGCAAATTTGCACTGGTACGATCGCGAGAAGGTTCATCCGTGAACATCTTGATAAAGAACAATAAAAGCAGGGAGTTATCGATGACTGCTCAGGTTTCATCCGAAGCAAGCCACGCCGAAATACTTCAGGACGAAGTTCTCGCCGAGGTCCGCAACCACATCGGCCACCTCACCCTCAATCGCCCCGCCGGCTTGAACGCCATCACCCTGAACATGGTGCGCAGCCTCACGTCCCAGTTGCAGGCGTGGGCTGATGATCCGCAGGTGTATGCCATAGTCCTGCGCGGCGCCGGTGAAAAAGCCTTCTGTGCCGGTGGCGATATCCGCTCGCTGTACGACAGTTTCAAGAACGGCGACACCCTGCATCAGGACTTTTTCGTCGAGGAATACGCACTCGATCTGGCCATCCACCACTACCGCAAGCCAGTCGTGGCACTGATGGACGGGTTTGTCCTGGGCGGCGGCATGGGCCTGGTGCAAGGCGCTGATCTGCGTGTGGTCACCGAGCGCAGTCGCCTCGCGATGCCGGAAGTGGCCATCGGTTACTTCCCTGATGTGGGCGGCAGCTACTTCCTGCCGCGTATCCCCGGCGAGTTGGGAATCTACCTGGGCGTCACCGGGGTACAGATCCGCGCCGCCGACGCGCTGTATTGCGGGTTGGCCGATTGGTACCTGGAAAGCCACAAGTTCACAGATCTTGACCAGAAGCTCGACCGCCTGCAATGGCACGACTCGCCGCTCAAGGACCTGCAAGGCGTGCTCGCCAAACTGGCCGTGCAGCAATTGCCCGATGCGCCGCTGGCCGCTCTGCGCCCCGCCATCGACCACTTTTTTGCGCTGCCGGATGTACCGAGCATCGTCGAGCAACTGCAGCAAGTCACCGTTGCCGACAGCCATGAATGGGCGCTGACCACCGCCAACCTAATGCTGACCCGCTCGCCCCTGGCCATGGCGGTCACATTGGAGATGTTGCGCCGCGGCCGCCGCCTGCCCCTGGAAGACTGTTTTGCCCTGGAGCTGCACCTTGATCGCCAATGGTTCGAGCGCGGCGACCTGATTGAAGGTGTGCGTGCCCTGATCATCGACAAAGACAAAAGCCCACGCTGGAACCCGCCCACCCTGCACGGGCTGGCCCTCAGCCACGTCGAGAGCTTCTTTCATCACTTCGAGAAGGTTGCGAAATAAGCCATGCAAGACATTGAATACACAGAAGAACAAGTGATGATCCGCGACATGGCGCGTGACTTCGCCCGGGGTGAAATCGCCCCGCATGCCCAAGCCTGGGAGAAAGCCGGCTGGATCGACGACGCCCTGGTCGCAAAGATGGGCGAACTGGGCCTGCTGGGCATGGTGGTGCCGGAAGAATGGGGCGGCACTTATGTCGATTACGTCGCCTATGCCCTCGCCGTCGAAGAAATTTCCGCGGGTGACGGCGCCACTGGCGCACTGATGAGTATCCATAATTCAGTGGGTTGCGGACCGATTCTCAACTATGGCACAGATGCACAAAAACAGACCTGGCTGGCCGATCTCGCCAGCGGCCAGGCGATTGGCTGCTTCTGCCTGACCGAACCCCAAGCCGGTTCCGAAGCACACAACCTGCGTACCCGTGCCGAACTGCGCAACGGCCAGTGGGTGATCAACGGGGCCAAGCAGTTCGTCAGCAATGGCAAGCGCGCCAAACTGGCAATCGTATTTGCGGTGACTGATCCCGACCTGGGCAAGAAAGGCCTCTCGGCGTTCCTGGTGCCCACCGAAACCCCGGGATTCGTAGTGGATCGTACCGAGCACAAGATGGGCATCCGTGCGTCCGATACCTGCGCCGTGACCCTCAACCAATGCAGCGTGCCTGAGGCGAATCTGCTGGGCGAGCGTGGCAAAGGCCTGGCCATTGCGCTGTCCAACCTGGAGGGTGGCCGCATCGGTATTGCCGCCCAGGCTTTAGGCATTGCACGCGCGGCGTTTGAAGCCGCGCTTGTCTATGCACGGGATCGGATGCAGTTCAACAAGGCAATCATCGAGCACCAGAGCGTGGCCAATTTGCTGGCCGACATGCAAACCCAGCTCAACGCCGCGCGCTTGCTGATCCTGCACGCCGCACGCCTGCGCAGTGCCGGCAAACCCTGCTTGTCGGAAGCGTCCCAGGCCAAGCTGTTTGCCTCGGAAATGGCCGAGAAGGTGTGCTCATCGGCGATGCAAATTCACGGTGGGTACGGATACCTGGAGGATTACCCGGTGGAGCGTTACTACCGGGATGCGCGGATCACGCAGATTTACGAAGGGACCAGCGAGATTCAGCGGATGGTGATTGCCAGGGAGCTGAAGAACTATCAGCTCTAACAGTGTGGGAGGGGGCTTTCCCCCGATAGCAGTGGGTCAGTAACAGGTAAACTGACTGATCCACTGCTATCGGGGGCAAGCCCCCTCCCACATTTAGTACTGAGTGTCGGGTTATTTGTCTTTGAACGCCGGCGCCCGCTTGGCCACAAACGCCGCCATGCCTTCCTTCTGATCCTGCGTGGCGAACGCCGCATGGAACACCCGGCGCTCAAAGCGCACGCCTTCGGACAGGCTCACTTCAAACGCACGGTTCACGCTTTCCTTGACCATCATGCTGATCGGCACCGACTTGCCGGCAATCAGCGTTGCGACTTTCAGCGCTTCTTCCAGCAGTTCATCGGCCGGTACGATACGCGCGACGATCCCGCAACGCTCCGCCTCCACCGCATCGATAAAGCGGCCGGTCAGGCACATTTCCATGGCCTTGGCTTTGCCCACCGCACGGGTCAGGCGTTGAGTGCCGCCCATGCCCGGCAGTACGCCGAGGTTGATTTCCGGCTGGCCGAACTTGGCGCCGTCACCGGCCAGGATAAAGTCGCACATCAACGCCAGTTCGCAACCGCCGCCCAGGGCGAAGCCGTTGACGGCGGCGATGATCGGCTTGCGGCGGTTGGCCACGCGGTCGCTGTCGCTGAACAGGTCGTCGAGGTAGATCTGCGGGTAGGTCAGCTCGGCCATTTCCTTGATGTCAGCCCCGGCGGCGAAGGCTTTTTTCGAGCCGGTCAATACGATGCAGCCGATTTCCGGGTTGGCCTCCAGGCCGTCCAGTGCCTGGTTCAGCTCGCTGACCAGTTGCGCGTTCAGGGCGTTCAAGGCCTGCGGGCGATTGAGGGTAATCAGCCCGACGCGGCCCTGGATTTCGAGCAAAATGGTTTCGTAACTCATGTATCGGCTCCTTAGAGATTGCGTGAGATGACCATGCGCTGGATATCGCTGGTGCCTTCGTAAATCTGGCAGACCCGCACGTCGCGGTAGATCCGCTCCAGTGGGAAGTCGCTCAGGTAACCGTAACCGCCCAGGGTTTGCAAGGCGGCCGAACAGACTTTCTCGGCCATTTCCGAAGCAAACAGCTTGGCCATTGAGGCTTCCACCAGTGCCGGCTTGCCGCTGTCGCGCAGTGCGGCGGCGTAATGCACCATCTGCCGGGCAACCGCGATTTGCGTGGCCATGTCCGCCAGGCGAAAAGCGACGGCCTGGTGCTCGATGATCGGCTTGCCGAAGCTTTCGCGCTCCCTTGCGTAATCACGAGCCGCTTCAAAAGCGGCGCGGGCCATGCCCACCGATTGCGAGGCGATGCCCACGCGGCCACCTTCGAGGTTGGCCAGGGCAATCCTGTAGCCTTCGCCCTCCTCCCCCAGGCGGTTGGCAACAGGAACCTTTACGTCTTCAAACAGGATCTGGCAGGTATCGGAGGCATGCTGGCCGAGCTTGTCTTCAACTCGCGCCACGCGGTAGCCCGGCGAATCAGTCGGCACGATAAACGCGCTGATCCCGCGCTTGCCCGCTGCCGGGTCGGTCACGGCAAACACAATCACCACGCCGGCGTTCTGCCCGGAGGTGATGAACTGTTTGCAGCCGTTCAGCACGTAATGGTCGCCTTCAAGGCGTGCGCGGGTTTTCAGGCTACTGGCATCAGAGCCGGCCTGCGGCTCGGTCAATGCGAACGCGCCGAGCATGACACCACTGGCCAGGGGCTTGAGGAACTGCTCTTTCTGCTGGTCGTTACCAAACTTGAGAATCGGCACGCAACCCACCGAGTTGTGCACGCTCATGATGGTCGAGCAGGCGCCGTCACCGGCGGCGATTTCTTCCAGCGCCATGGCGTAGGCCAGGTAGCCGGTGTCGCATCCGCCCCATTGTTCCGGCACCAGCATGCCGAAAAAGCCCAGCTCGGCCATCTCACCAATCGCTTCCTTGGGGAAGCGGTGCTCGCGATCCCACTCGGCAGCAAAAGGTTTCAGGCGCTCCTGGGCAAATTGCCGGGCAGCGTCGCTGATTTGCAGTTGTTCGTCATTGGGCAGCATGGTGGTTCCTTAATACAGGCATTCGACGGCCATGGCCGTGGCTTCACCACCGCCGATGCAGATAGCGGCGACGCCACGCTTGAGGCCCTTCTGGCGCAGGGCCGAGAGCAAGGTCACGAGGATCCGCGCACCGGAGGCACCGATCGGATGGCCCAGGGCGCAGGCACCGCCATGCACATTGACCTTGGCGTGGGGAATCTCCAGCTTGCTCATGGTCACCAGGCTGACCACGGCAAAGGCTTCGTTGATCTCGAACAGATCGACTTCATCCAGGCTCCAGCCGGTCTTGTTCATCAGCTTGCGGATCGCCCCCACCGGTGCCACCGGGAACAGCCCCGGTTCGTCGGCGAATGCTGCATGCCCATGGATCACCGCCAAGGGCCTGAGGCCACGTTTCTGCGCTTCGGACTGGCGCATCAGCAACAAGGCCGCCGCACCGTCGGAAATCGAACTGGCGTTGGCCGCTGTTACGGTGCCGCCTTCGCGGAAGGCCGGTTTCAGGCTGGTGATCTTGTCCAGCTTGGCCTTGGGCGGCTGTTCGTCATGCAGGATGGTTTTCTGCTCTTTGCCCACGGTGACCTGTACCGGAACGATTTCTGCGGCAAAGCTGCCATGGGTAATGGCGTCTTGCGCACGGGTCAGCGAAGCGATAGCGAACGCGTCCTGGGCCTCGCGCGTAAATCCGTTATGCAGGGCGCAGTCTTCGGCAAAGGTGCCCATCAAGCGGCCCTTGTCGTAGGCGTCTTCCAGGCCGTCGAGGAACATGTGATCGAGCACCTTGCCGTGGCCCATGCGGTAGCCGCTGCGCGCACGGTCGAGCAGGTACGGCGCGTTGGACATGCTTTCCATGCCACCGGCAATCACCACGTCGACGCTGCCGGCCAGCAATGAATCATGGGCCAGGATCGCCGCCTCCATCCCCGAACCGCACATCTTGTTGAGGGTGGTGCAGCGCGTGCCGTTGTCCAGCCCGGCGCCCAGCGCGGCCTGACGTGCCGGCGCCTGGCCGAGGCCGGCAGGCAGTACGCAGCCGAACAGCACTTCATCGACGGCATCGGGGGCAACACCGGCACGCTCGACGGCGGCGCGAATCGCAGCGGAACCCAGCTGCGGCGCGGTCAGGCCCTTGAGGTCACCCTGGAAGCCGCCCATGGGCGTGCGCACGGCGCTGACGATAACGATAGGATCGGTCATGGGAATTGCTCCTTACTTGGCCGCCATGCGCAAGGCGCCGTCAAGACGGATCACCTCACCATTGAGCATGCTGTTTTCAATGATGTGCCGCACCAGCGCGGCGTATTCGGCGGGTTTGCCCAGGCGCGGCGGGAATGGCACGCCAGCGGCCAGGGAGTCGCGCACTTCCGGCGTCATGCCGGCCATCATCGGGGTCTCAAAGATGCCGGGGGCGATGGTCATCACGCGAATACCAAAGCGCGCCAGCTCGCGGGCCGCAGGCAGCGTCAGACTGGCAATGGCGCCCTTGGACGCGGCATACGCCGCCTGGCCGATCTGCCCGTCAAATGCGGCCACCGACGCGGTATTGATGATCACGCCGCGTTCGCCGTCGGCATTCGGCTCGGTTTCGGCGATGGCGGCGGCGGCCAGGCGCAGCAGGTTGAAGCTGCCGATCAGGTTGACGTTGATCACCTGGGCAAAGCTCGGCAGCCCGTGGGGGCCGTTCTTGCCAAGGATTTTCTCGCCACGCACCACACCGGCGCAGTTCACCAGCCCGTGCAAACCGCCAAACGCCGCAAGCGTCGCCTGCACCGCCGCCTCGGCAGCCGCTTCCTGGCTGATATCCGCCACGCAGCTGCGGGCGTTGTCGCCAAGCTGCCTGGCCTTGGCTGCCACGGCGTCGGCATTCAGGTCCACCAGCATGACCTTGGCGCCGGCGCCAATCAGCATCTCGGCAGTCGCCGCGCCGAGGCCTGATGCGCCGCCGCTGACCAGGAAGCTCTTGTTTTCAATCTGCATTGTTGTTTCCTTGAACGGTCCGAATCGTCGAGATAGTCGCCCCAGAGCCGCCCGCCGACAATGGTCAAAGCCTTCAACCTGCCTGACTGTTTTGGCCAGTCATCGACCCCACCGATCAGCCGGTCGGTCCAAGCGATTGGACGGCGACGACACTTGCTTCTAACCTGATGGCCTGCGCCACCAAAGAAGTCCGCCCCTGCATGATAGTCCGCCCCAAACCCAACCTCCTCGGCATCCTGTTCTCACTCAAGGGCTCGATTGCCAAGCGTATCGCCCTGCGCAGCCTGCTGGTCACGCTGCTGGCGTCGGTGATCGTGCTGGTGGAAACCCTGCACCCGGCGTACTTCTCCAAGGTCAATGCCACGCCGTTCACCTTGCTCGGGCTGTCGTTGTCGATCTTCATGAGTTTTCGCAACAACGCCTGCTATGACCGCTGGTGGGAAGGCCGCAAGCAATTGGGCCAGATGGTCATCGAAGTGCGTTCGCTGATCCGCGAAACCCAGGTACTCAGTGATCCGGCCGAGCGGACGGGCCTGCTGCGTAGCGTGTGTGGCTTTGCCCACGGCCTGATCGCACGCTTGCGCCATGAGGATGAAGCCCGGGCCATCAAGCCGTGGGGCACGTTCCAGGCCAACCACCCCAACCTCCCCGACAGCCTGCTGCAACAGCTGGGCGCGCGGTTTTCGGTGCTCGCCGAGCAAGGGGTGATCAGCGAGTGGCGCTACACCCAATGGGAAACCCGGCTGATCAGCCTCAGCCAGGTACAGGCGTCCTGCGAGCGCATCAAGAACACGCCGCTGCCCTTCCCCTACACCCTGCTGCTGCATCGCACCATTTACCTGTTCTGCATTTTGCTGCCGTTTGCCATGGCTGAGCCGCTGGGCTGGTTGACGCCCGTGTTCACCGCCATCGTCAGCTATACATTCTTCGGCCTCGATGAAATCGGTGATGACTTGGAGGACCCGTTCGGTTTTGACGAGAATGACCTGCCCTGCAACGCCATCCTGCGCACCCTGGAACGCGAAGTATTGGCCGCCCTCGGCGAAACCGCACTGCCGCCGCCCCTGGAACCGGTGGAGTACGTGCTCACCTGACGCAGGTTTGACACCCGCCGTGGTCTGACCGAAGCTGTCGGCTTTGCTGCCCACGCTTTCGGACGCCTGCATGTCAAAGTCACGCCGTTACTCCATCGTCGGCCTGTGCGCCCTGCTGTTGATTGTGCTGATCACCTGGTATTTCTCCCGCGCCACCCCGGTGGCCGTGCCTGCGGCCATTGCCCATGGGTATTCAAAAGCCTTGAAACAGGCGCGCAACGGTGAACCCGGAGCAGCACGCGTGCTGTACCAGCAACTGGGCCGACCGGATCTGTCGCCCGAGCGCCGCGCGGCGTTGCATGCCGAACTGCCCAACTACCCCAGCCCCCAGGCCCTGAAGCTGGCGGACAAGGACCTGGCCAGCGAATCACCGCTGGTACGCGAGGCCGCTATCCACAGTATTGTCGGCCTGGTGCCCACCGGCCAACGCACACTGCTGCTCGGCCCGGTGCTGGACGACCCCGAGCAGGACGTGCGGTTTGCCGCCGCCAACGCCTTGCTTGGCCTGTCGCCCGATACCCTGGGCCTGTACTTCGGGCCGTTGCAGCAGGTGCTGGATGAGTTCGTGAAAAAGCTCAAGGCCCAGCCCGAAACGGCCGAAGGCTGGATTCAACTGGCGCGCCTGTATATCCACAGCGCCCTGTTACCGGAGGCGCAAAACGCACTTGAACAGGCCATGCGCCTGCAACCGGATAACCTGCAAGCCGTGGTCGCGCAGATCGAGTTGCTGGACAAACAAGGCAAGACCGAGGAATCCCGCCAATTGCTGGCACGCCAGTTGGCCGCACACCCGGAGTCGGCCTACCTGCAACATGCGCTGGGCATGTGGCTGCTGCACCATGGCGAACGCCCCTATGCGTTGCTCGGCCTGTCCAAGGCGGTAGAACTGGAGCCTGACAATCAGGATTATCGCTACGACCTCGCGACGACGCTGCATGCACAAGAGGAATTGGAGGCTGCGCAACGCCAATTGGAAGAAATCATCCAACGCCACCCGGCCAATCGCAAAGCCCGGGTTTTGCTGGTCAATTACTGGAAAGAGGGCGGCCAGTTGCAGAACGTCCAGGTACTGCTCGCGCAGCTTGAGCAACAGAATCCGGACGACCCTGCATTGCAGCAAGGCCTGTAGGCCGACTCAGAATTTGTTGAACCGCCACAAATCGCTACGGTCAAGAGAACATGGCACGTCCACATGGGCGTGCATCCTCTACTCGTATGTGACCTGAGGGCACTTCTTGTCTACATCCAAAGCGCAGTTATCCGAAAAAGCAGCCACCGGCATTGAAGGTCTTGATGACATTCTTGCCGGAGGACTCTCGCGCAGCCACCTGTTTCTGCTGGAAGGTGAGCCCGGCACCGGTAAAACCACGGTTGCCCTGCACTTCCTGCAGGCAGGGGCCCGCGAAGGCGAGCGATCGCTGTACATCACCCTGTCGGAAACCGAACGCGAATTGCGGCAAGGCGCCAAGTCCCACGGTTGGGACCTGGATGACAACATTCATATCTTCGAGCTGACGCCACCGGAGAGTCTGCTCAACGCTGACCACCAGCAGAGCCTGCTGTATTCCTCCGACCTTGAGCTGGGCGAAGCCACCCGGCAGATCTTCGAAGTGGTGGAACGGGTCAAGCCAACCCGGGTGGTGATCGACAGCCTCTCGGAAATCCGCCTGCTTGCGCAAAGCTCCCTGCGTTATCGCCGGCAGATCCTGGCGATCAAACACTACTTTGTGCGCTACGACGCCACCGTCCTGTTGCTGGACGACCTGACCACCGAGTCCCTCGACAAGACCGTGCACAGTGTTGCCCACGGTGTTATCCGCCTGGAAGAACTGACCCCCAACTACGGCGCCGAACGCCGGCGTGTACGGGTGGTGAAGTACCGTGGCCAGAAATATCGTGGCGGCTTCCACGACTTCACTATCATGCAGGACGGCGTCCACGTGTTCCCACGCCTAGTGGCGGCTGAGCATCGCGGCGGCTATCAACGCGATACCTTGAGCAGTGGCATCAAGGAATTGGATGCCCTCATGGGCGGAGGCGTCGAGACCGGCTCCAGCAGCCTGATCCTCGGCCCGGCCGGCACCGGCAAATCGTTGATCTCGATGATTTTCGCCGCCGCCGCCGTAGCGCGTGGCGAGAAAGCTGCGCTGTTTATCTTCGATGAAGAGCTGGGGCTGTTGTTCGAACGCATGAAGAACATGGGTATCGACCTGGCGGCCCTGCAGCAAACCGGTAATTTGCTGATCGAACAAGTCGATGCTGCCGAGTTGTCGCCGGGCGAGTTTTCACATCGGGTGCGACGCTGCGTGGATGAGCGCGGGATCAAAACCGTGGTCATCGACAGTATCAACGGCTACCAGGCGGCCATGCCCGAAGAAAACGCGTTGATCCTGCACATGCACGAGTTACTGCTGTACCTCAACCGCCGGGGCGCCGCCACGTTCATGACCGTCGCGCAACACGGACTGGTCGGCGATATGCAGACCCCCGTCGACATCACTTACCTGGCGGATACTGTCATTCTGCTGCGTTACTTCGAGGCATTGGGCAAGGTGCGCCGGGCGATCTCGATCATCAAGAAACGCACCGGCTCCCATGAGGCCACTATTCGCGAATACCGGATCGGCAGCCAGGGCATGACCGTCGGCGAACCGCTGGATAACTTCCAGGGCGTACTGCGCGGCATCCCGACCTACATGGGCGCCGGCTCGCCCCTACTCAAGGATGAGGACGCGTGACGGGCCTCTCTCCAGTCTCCGAGCGAGCAATTGTATTGGCGCCGATGGGGCGTGACGGCTCATTGGCGCTGATGATGCTTAACGAAGCCGGCTACAGCGGTATCGTCGCCAGCGACCTGGGGGCGTTGTGCGAGGCGCTGGAAGACGGTGCCGGGCTGCTGATCATTGCCGCGGAGGCTTTGCGCGGGGTGGACCTGGAACCATTGCTGGAATACCTGCATCAACAGGCGGCCTGGTCGGACCTGCCCATCGTGCTGATGACCCACCATGGCGGCAGCGAGCAGAATGGTTCGTCCCACCTGAGCGGCATGCTCGGCAACGTGACCTTCCTGGAGCGGCCGTTCCATCCGGTGACGTTGATCAGCCTGGTCAGCGCCGCCCTGCGCGGTCGTCGTCGGCAATACGACGCCCGCGACCGCCTGATCGACCTCAGCGAAAGTGAACTGCGCCTGCAACGCACGCTGGAAACTCTTGAACAGCAAGTCGAGGAACGTACCGCCCAATTGCGCAGCAACGAAGAGGCACTGCGCCAATCACAAAAAATGGAAGCGGTCGGCCAATTGACCGGCGGTATCGCCCATGACTTCAACAATATGCTCACCGGCATCATCGGCAGCCTGGAGCTGCTGCGCAGGCGCGTGGCCCGTGGCAAGTTGGACGATCTCGACAGCCTGATCGACCTCGGGGTGACCTCGGCCAACCGTGCCGCCGGCCTCACCCACCGCCTGCTGGCTTTTTCCCGCCGCCAATCCCTCGACTCCAAACCCGTGGAGATCAACCGGCTGGTGACTTCGATGGGGGAGCTGCTGCAACGCAGCATCAACGAAAGCATTCGCTTGGACATGCGCCTTGCGACTGACCTGTGGACGGCCGAGGCCGATCCCAACCAATTGGAAAGCGCCCTGCTCAACCTGGTCATCAATGCCCGCGACGCCATGCCCGGCGGCGGCAGCTTGTGCGTTGAGACCACCAACCGCCACCTCGACAGCGTGTTCACCGCCGCCTACGGCACCTTGAAACCCGGTGACTATGTTGAGTTGAGCGTCAGCGACACCGGCTGTGGCATCCCAGAAAGCGTGATGGGGCGCGTGTTCGATCCGTTTTTCACCACCAAGCCCATCGGCCAGGGTACGGGCCTTGGGCTTTCAATGATCTATGGCTTTGCCCGCCAGTCCCATGGGCATGTGACCATCCACAGTGAAGTGGGAAAAGGCACCACGGTGAGCCTTTTCCTGCCAAGGTTCATCGGTGAAGTTGTCGCCGATGCCGTGGTGGATCCGGCGTTGTTGCCGTTCGCCAATGCCGGTGAAACCGTGTTGATCGTCGAAGACGACCCGGCCGTGCGCGTGCTGGTCAGCGCGGTGCTCAAAGAGTTGGGCTATGGGTTTGTGGAAGCTGTCGACGCCAATACCGCCGTGCCTATTATCGAGTCGGAACAGCGCATCGACCTGATGATCAGCGACGTTGGCCTGCCCGGTATGAATGGTCGTCAATTGGCGGAAATCGGCAGACAGATCCGCCCCGAGCTCAAGGTGCTTTTTATCACGGGGTATGCCGAACATGCGGCGGTGCGGGGCGGGTTCCTGGACCCGGGTATGCAACTGATTACCAAGCCGTTCACTTTCGATCTGTTGACGGCAAAAGTACGGGAAATGATCAGGGATTAGGGCTGCAAGGAAGCAGCCCTTCTCAGGGTTTCACGCCAGCAACCGCTGGATATGCTCTTGCAGCGTATCCAGATCAAACGGCTTGGCCAGGATCGGCGCGTTGCGCGTGATCGGGCTGTTGCACTCGAGGATTTCCTGCGGGTATCCGCTGATAAAGATCACCTTCAGCTCCGGCCGCAACAGCAGCGCGGGCTCGGCGATCTGCACACCAGAGATCCCTCCCGGCAAGCGGTAATCAGTGACCATCAGGTCCAGGTGCGGCTTGGTGGCGAGGATTTCGAAGGCCTGCTCCCCGTCGATCGCCTTCAACACCCGATAGCCCAGGCCGGCCAGGTATTCACCCAGCACAAACATAATGGATTCGTCGTCCTCGACGATCAGAACGACATCTTGTGCATCTTCACTCATGGGAAGCCTTTGTCTGGTCAATAGCTGCAATTACGACCATGGGGTCACGCAGAGGTTGCGTCGAGGTGACGATTGAATTCATGCCGTCGCCTGCAGGGGCAGGCACACCCTGAACAAGGCGCCCTCGCCTATCCGGCTCTCGACTTCTATGGTGCCACCATGGGCTGCAACGATCTGCTCGGAAATGAACAGCCCCAGGCCCAAGCCGGCCGCAACCTGGCTGGCCGATACCCGTTCGAACTGCTGGAAGATACGCTTCTGGTTGTCTTCGCTGATACCAATGCCGTGATCGCGCACCTCTACGCGGGCTTCGTCATGCTCGCTGTACACGCGCACTTCCACCGGGCTCTTGGCCCCGTAGCGCAGGGCATTGGTCAATAGGTTAGTGACCACTTGCTCGATACGGAACTCATCCCAGTGCCCCTCTACCGGGCCGTCGGCAACCAGCGTCATGGATGAATCCGCCGCCGCTACCTGGGGCGCGAAGTTCTGCACCAGGCTGCTGACAAGCTGTGTCAGGTCAAAACGTGCCGGACGGATCGACAGTTTGCCGGTACGAATGCGTGACACGTCGAGCATGTCTTCAATCAGGCGGATCAGGCTCTGGATCTGTCGCTCGTCCCGGTCGACCATGGCGTGCATCTTCTCCAGGGTGAACGCGGCGGCGTTGTCCCGGGCCAGGTGCATCTTGCGCAACTGGGTTTCGAGGATCAGCCCATTGAGCGGCGTACGCACTTCGTGGGCGACGATCGACATGAAGTCGTCACGCATGCGCACCGCCTGCTCCAGTTCGGCCTGGGTGGCCTGCAGACGCGTCAGCAGCAGTTCCTGCTCGCGACGGCTGCGCTCCAGGGCTTCGACCTGTAGCTTCATGGCCTTGCTCTGACGGTACAGGTCGACGAACACGTTGACCTTGCTCTTCACCGCATGGATATCCAGCGGCTTGTGCAGGAAGTCCACGGCGCCGCTTTCGTAGCCCTTGAAGGCGTAATTGAGTTCGCGGCCGGCGGCGCTGACGAACACAATCGGGATGTTCTTGGTTTTCTCGGTACCGCGCATCAGTTCGGCCAGTTCAAACCCGTTCATGCCGGGCATCTGCACGTCGAGGATCGCCATGGCGAACTCGTGCTCCAGCAACAGGGACAAGGCCTCGTCGGCGCTCAATGCCTTGAATACCTGGCGGTCCTCGCGCTTGATCAGCGCTTCAAGGGCGAGCAGGTTTTCCGGCAGATCGTCGACGATCAGCAGTTTGGCCTGGACAGTACTTAACATGGGGAATATTCCAGCGAAGCCAGCAATGAGCCGATTCGGCTCAACGTCAGAATGTAATCGGGTGTGTGCAGTGCCAGGGCCGCACGGGGCATGACGGCGACACGTGCTTCAGTGGGCTCTTGCACCACGGTGGTTCCGCCCTGCTGCTTGACATGGGCCAGGCCATGGGCGCCGTCCTGGTTGGCACCGGTCAAGAGGATGGCGAGCAAGCCCGTGCCGTAGGCATCGGCGGCGGATTGAAACAGGAAGTCGATTGCCGGGCGCGAATGATGCACGCGGTCCTCCTGACTCAGGGACAGGCTGCGATCATGCTCCACCGACAGGTGATAACCAGGCCCGGCGAAGTACAGCGTGCCTGGCTTGAGCACTTCCTTGTCGCGCGCTTCCACCACCGGCATGGCAACGCGGCGATCAAACACCTCGGCCAACTGGCTGCGGCGCTCGTCGGGCAGGTGCAGCACGGTGATGATCGGCAGGCCGAAGTCAGCAGGCAATTGGGCAAATACCGTCAGCAATGCCTCTACGCCACCGGCGGAGGCGCCGATGACAATAGCCTCTATGCCCCGGACCTGTGCCGGGCTGGCAGCCTCTTGATTCATAGCTTTCGGTAGATCCGTTCCTGTTTGACCAACGGTTCGAATTGCTTGCCATACGCGGAGAAATCCAGGGTCTCCTTGCTGCCCAGCACCAGGAAGCCGCGATGACACAGCGACTCATGGAACAATCCAAACGCTCGATCCTGCAACTTTTTATTGAAATAAATCAATACGTTACGACATGAAATTAATTGAGTTTCTGAGAATACACTATCGGTCGCCAGGCTGTGGTCGGCAAACGTGACATTCTCACGCAGCGTTTTATCGAAGATCGCGTAATCGTAAGCCGCAGTGTAGTAGTCGGCAAATGAACGTTGCCCACCGGCCTGCTGATAGTTGGCGGTATAGGCGCGTACGTTCTCCAGCGAAAAGATCCCCTGCTTGGCCTTGTCCAGCGACGCCGGGTTGATGTCGGTGGCGTAGATGATCGTACGCTCCAGCAACCCCTCTTCGCGCAGCAGGATGGCCATGGAGTACACCTCCTCGCCGGTGCTGCAGCCGGCGATCCAGATCTTGATCGACGGGTAGGTCTTGAGCAGCGGCACCACTTCCTGGCGGATCGCCAGAAAGTGCGACGGGTCGCGAAACATCTCGCTGACCGGGATCGTCAGGAACTGCAGCAACTGCATGAACGCCGCCGGGTCGTGCAGCACCCGCTCCTGCAAGGCGGAAATGGTCGCGCAATCAAACTGGCGCAAGGCATGCGCCACACGGCGCTTGACCGACGCCCCGGAGTAGTCCCGGAAGTCATAGCTGTACTTGAGGTAAATCGCCTCGATCAACAGGCGCAGCTCAATATCGCTGCTTTTTTCCAAGAAACTTCGCTCCACTTAAATGCGTTCCATCTTCGGTAGCCACACGCGAATCAGTGAGAACAGGCGATCCAGGTCGATCGGCTTGGCCAGGTAATCGTTGGAACCGGCCGCGAGGCAGCGCTCCTGATCGTCTTTCATGGCCTTGGCCGTCACCGCGATGATCGGCAGCTTTTTCCAGCGCGGGTCCTGGCGGATCAAGGCAGTGGCCTCGTAACCGTCCATTTCCGGCATCATCACGTCCATCAGCACCAGGTCGATATCCTCGACTTCATTGAGTTTGTCGATGGCCTCACGGCCGTTACGCCCGATGACTACCACCGCGCCTTTGTGCTCCAGGGCGCTGGTCAGGGCGAAGATATTGCGCACATCGTCGTCCACCAGCAGGATCTTGCGCCCCTCGAAGACCTTGTCGCGGCTGCGAGCGGTCTTGAGCATCTTCTGGCGATCATGGGACAGCTGGGATTCGACTTTGTGCAGAAAGAGTGTGACCTCATCCAGCAGGCGCTCCGGCGAGCGGGCACCCTTGATGATGATCGAGCGCGAATACTTGCGCAGTTCGGCTTCTTCATCGCGGGTCAGGTTGCGTCCGGTGTAGACGATCACCGGTGGGAACGAGCAGATGTCCTCGGTGGCCATGCGCTTGAGCAACTCGTTGCCGAGCATGTCCGGCAGCTTGAGGTCGATGATCATGCAGTCATAGACATTGGTGCGCAGCAGGTCCAGGGCGGCCTGGGCATAGCCAACGTCGGTGATCTCGATGTCATCGTCGCCGATCAGGCGGGCAATGCTGTCGCGTTGCAGGTCATCGTCCTCCACCAGCAGCACGCGCTTGACCTTCTGGGTCAGCTTGGCTTCCAGGCGCGCGAACACGTCCTTGAGCTCTTCGCGGGTGGTGGGTTTGACCGCATAGCCGATGGCGCCCATATGCATGGCGGCTTCGACGCGGTCTTCCACGGAAATCACATGCACCGGGATGTGCCGGGTATTGGCGTGTTCCTTGAGGCGTTGCAGTACGGTCAGCCCGGAATGGTCCGGCAGGCGCATGTCCAGCAGGATGGCGTCAGGTACATATTCCTCGGCCAGGCTGTAGCCCTCGTCCGCCCCGTGGGCCACCAGGCAGTGGTAGCCCAGCTCATGGGCCAGGTCGAACAGGATGCGGGCGAAGTTCGGTTCGTCTTCCACCACCAGGATGCAGCGCGTGGTGAACGGGGCCTTGTCGCGGTCATCGGCGAAGCGCGGGATCAGGCTGGCATCGGCCACCGGCAGCGGCGACACCTTGGCCGGAGCCGGTGCGGGCGCCACCACCACTTGGCGCGGCGGCTCGATCGGCGCTGCGTCTTCCCCCGGCTCTGCATAATGTTCCGGCAGTACCAGCGTAAAGGTGCTGCCTTTGCCAGGGGCACTGGTCACGCTGATATAGCCACCCAACAGGGCCGCCAGGTCGCGGGAAATCGACAGGCCCAGGCCGGTGCCGCCGTAACGGCGATTGGTGGTGCCGTCGGCCTGGCGGAACGCTTCGAAGATGCTTTCCTGCTGGTCCGGCGCAATGCCGATGCCGGAGTCGCGCACGGTAAAGGCAATCCCCTCCTCCGATGCTCGCGACACCGACAGGCTGACCTCGCCCTGTTCGGTGAACTTGACCGCATTGGACAGCAGGTTCTTGAGGATCTGCTCCAGGCGCTGGCGGTCGGTAAACAGCATAGTCGGCGTGCCTTCCTGCACCTCTACCTGGAAGCCCAGCTTGCGATCGGCCGCCAGCGGCTCGAACATGCCGCGCAGGCCGTCGACAAGCCGTGCCACGCTGGAATTTTCCGGGCGCATTTCCAGCTTGCCGGCCTCTACCTTGGAAATATCCAGGATGTCGTTGATCAGGTTGAGCAGGTCATTGCCGGCGGAATAGATCGACTCGGCAAACTTGACCTGTTCGGCGCTGAGGTTTTCCTGGGGGTTCTCGGCCAGCAACTTGGCCAGGATCAACGAACTGTTCAGCGGCGTGCGCAGCTCGTGGGACATGTTGGCGAGGAATTCGGATTTGTATTTGCTGGAGCGCTGCAATTCTTCGGCGCGGTCCTCCAGTTCGAGCTGGGCCTGGTTGAGCTCGATGTTCTTGCGGTCCATGGCGTCGCGTTGTTCGGCCAGGGTCTCGGCCTGTTCGGCGAGTTGCTCGTTAGTCTGCTCCAGTTCGGCCTGCTGGGTTTCCAGGTGGGCCTGGGACTCCTTGAGGATGCGCGACTGTTCTTCCAGCTCTTCGTTGGCGGTCTTGAGTTCTTCCTGCTGCACTTGCAGCTCTTCGTTGAGCTGCTGGGTCTCGGCCAACACTTCCTGTAGGCGCTGGCGATAACGTGCGGCTTCGATGGAGGTGCCGATATTGCCGGCGATCAACTCCAGCAGTTCTTCGTCACGTTCTTCCAGAGGGCGCAGGAAGCCCAGTTCGACCACGCCATTGACGCGGTCATCATCACTGGTGGGCATGACCAGTACGCTGCGTGTCGGCCCTTCACCCAGGCCGGAGCTGACCTTGAAGTAATCCACGGGCACGTCATCCAGGCGAATCAGGCGATCAAGCTGGGCCGCCTGACCAACGATGCCTTCATCGCTGTAGATCGCTTGTTCCCGCTGTTCCTGTTCGCGGGAGAAACCATAGGTGGCCACGCGCTTGAGGCCGCCGTGTTCTTCACGCACATAGAGCGCGGCAACGGCCGAGCCCATGTACTGGGCAAAAAATTGAAGGATGTTGCGCCCGAGCATATTCAGGGTCAGTTGGCCGAGCACCTGTTCAGCCAGTTCGGTCTGGCCGTTTCGCAACCAGGCTTGTTGCTCCAGGCGTCGCGCAATCTTCTGTTGGGACGCGAGGTTTGCGCTGTAACTCTCTGAAAGTGCTATTAAGTTTTTCCGACCGATATACGCCAGAAAGCCACTCAAGCCCAGTACAAAGGCCAAGTACAGGGTGACACTGATCACCGTGGTGCGAGTGACTTGTTCATTGCGGGTGATGCGAAACTGCTGCTCCATCGCCACCGCGTCTTCGTATTCCTTGCGGATTTCATCGGTCAGGCGCTTGCCACGGCCGGCCTTGACCGCGCTGCGGTAGTCACCGCTGGTGCGCTGCATATCTATCATCGACTGGGCGTAGTTGTTCCACTCAGCCTGCAGGGCTTCCAGGCGCTTGAGGCGATCCACCTGCTGCGGGTTGTCCGCCACCAGTTCCTGCAGGTTACGCAGGTCGGCGATGATGCGCGGCTTGGCCACTTCGTACGGGTCGAGGAAATGCTCGTCGCCGGTGATCAGGAAGCCACGCATACCGGTTTCCAGGTCCACGGTCAGTTTGGACGATTCATTGAGGTTATTGATAACCCGGTCGGTGTGTTCAACCCATTGGATCACCGACAACAGGTAAGTGATCAGGCACACGAAAAACACCGCGCTGAGCACGCCCACACCCAAGGGCAATGCAACGTTTCGGCTCAGCAGATTACGAAAGCTCTTTTCGTCGACGGAGGAAGCGGGAGTCATGGGCATGCCTTGGCCAAGTGCAGAAAACCCAGGAGTTTGCCCCAAAGTTGGGGTCGAACGCTATTTTTATGCCAAATACTGTCAGGTGAATCACCGCCGATTGTGAGACCGCACGTCAAATCAAGACACTGATTTGGCTTCTTACATTAGCGAACGCCCAGGCACAGGAACGCAGGTCGCAGGGCATGGCACTCAATGATGCGCCTTGAAAAAGGGAGCCGTGCGCAAGCAAATGCGCGGATAACGTCCAACTTCAAAGGGTATCCAGCCATGACCAGTCTCTCCTCGGTGTCCACATCAGCTCTCAACCTACCCACGCATGTGGTCAGTCAACCCCATCAACTGCCCCAATCCACCTCGTCCAAAAGCGTCGCAGAACAACAGCCCAACGCCGCGTCACAACCAACTTCTCTCACAACCGCCACCCCCTCCGGCAAAACCTTGATTGGCAATGCGCGCAACCTGCATAGCCTGTCGCACGCGCTGCACAAAATTGCCAGGACACTGGGACACAATGCATCTCCCCCGGCGGTGCTGAACGCACTCAAGACCACAGCAATGGACATCCACCCGCATTCATCCTTTCCAGCACAGCCTGACACCCCTGTCACACTGGAGCGTTTCATCCGCGGCATCGGCCTGGGCCTACCCACCAACCATTTTTCCTTGACCGCTTTAGCAGATGCCGTCGACGAGAGAGGGTTGGCGAACCCGTTTGGGAATTTCGGGGGAGCGCTGTCCTGGCCTGTACCCTTGAGTACTGACGATCAGCGAATGCTGCAGGCAGCGGCTCTCCACTACATCAAGGATCACACGGACTTACCCGAGACGGGCCACAGCCTGGGAATCCTTGAGTTCCTCAATGACAACAAACCCTTGGCTGGTGAGGCCAAGGCAGACCCCATCAAAGCGTTGGAGTCAATCCTGAACAGCCCCCGAGGGCAGGCGTTTGGTCGGGCAATGCAAGCGCATATGAAGGGTATCGACACAGACACCAGCACCCATGACTACGCCCTGGCGGCGATCAACCTGGTCCTGAACCCCGAAGCTATTACAAACCCGCAGCGAAAAAGGGTTGAACCGCACCTTTGGGGAGCACGCCCGTCAAGCGTGGTCAATGCGACAGTCAAATCCCTGATAGACGATGGCCGGGCCAGCCCGGAGATGGCCGACGCTGCCGCAACGATAATTTTCGGGCAGACAGCGCCTGCGTTTAAGGTAAAAGGCCTTCCCGACAACATCACGTATGGCAGCCCGGCCTGGGCCCGTCTGCAGATCGCAGTGGATATCCAGGAAGCGCTGTCCCCCGGGTCGGCGATGACCATGGGCTTTGACGAAATCATGATCAAGGCCGAAAAGGCCGCCCAGGTTGATCCAGCGGTAACCGAGGTTGCCCAGAAAACCGCACTGGTCGATTGGGGGATTGTCAACGGCCTGATCGAGAGAAAAGATGACAAACAGTACACAGACGTAGAACTGGATGGGCTGAGGACCCAATACAACCGCGAGTTTGCAGAGCAGATCAACGCACAAACATTAGCCAATGCTGAGATACCCAGCCGTAAGGACATCGCCATCGCCAAACTGAAAGAACGCTTTGGTGAAGGCATTCCGTTTGAGCAACCCCTGTTGAAACTCCAGACATCCGGCCATCAATCCGCGGCGATGCCGCTCTATGACCCGAACTTGCGGCCAGAAGGGTATTTCTCGATGCTGGACATCGCGATGATGGAAAACCCTCATTACACCTGGACGACCAGTGACTCCCGTATCCCCCTCTCCGAGATCAATAAAGATCCTGTTCTCGGCGTGAATGCAGCATTCAAACAACAATTCGACGAAGCCATTGTTTCGCGAAAGAAAGGCTTGAGTGCAACCGTCAGGCACCTCATATCCAAACTCCCCCTGGATCAACGCAAAGACCTGGAATATGGAAAGCTGCGCTTCTTTCATGAGTCCGTGTACAGAATCAATCTCACGGATAAAACACTTCTCCACAAATACGCCACCTTTTCGATAAAAACCGAGCGCGACGGCGTGGCGTCTGTTTATGAAGTTGACATCAAGGAAGGCACGATCACCAAGCTGAGCAGCGGTAATAGTTACGACGAAACCAGCTATGGTCCAGGCTCACGGCAAACTCAACGAACCGAGTTCCGGCCGCCCCGCTATAGCCAGGAAAGCCAAAAGGAAAGCAAGGGCGACAGCGCAGTCACGCCAAAAAGCTTCAGCAGCGACCGCAGCCAATACATTGCCGATGCGTTCGTTGAGCATCTGGATATCGACAACGCCGATGTTGTGAAAGAGGCCAAAGGCACTACGCAGTTGGACAAACAGTTTGAAGCACAGGATCGCGCGGCCAACTTTTTCCTGGACCTGGTCCCGCTTAGATCGGCCATTGCCAATTTCATAAGCGGCAACTATGTTGCGGGCGCTCTCGATCTGACGATGGATGTCCTGGGGTTCCTGACCGCTGGCGCAGCGACTGCCGCCAAGCTGGTCAAGGTGGGTGCAATCGCCGGCTCTTCGGCCATAAAGCTGGCCAAGGGCGCGCGCGTGATTGGAGCGGCGACCCTCAGTGCATTCAACCCGTTGGGCGGCGCAGACGACCTCGTATTTGGCGGCGCAAGGCTACTGGGCAAAAGCCCTCGGGCACTGGAGAAAGGCATACAAATGCTGCGGGGCACATCAGACAGTCATGGGCTGCTGAAAAACCTCAGCCATCAGTACGACATAGCCGCAATAGGCAGCTATAAGGTCGGCGAAACAAAGGTCCAGACGGCTGCCGTGTTCAACGATGGACAATGGTACCGCTACGACCCGATCAAGGCTCAACCCTACGGAGCCCCGCTGGAGAACTTCACGCCCTCTGTCGCGGCCTCCGGGGGGGAAATCAAAGGGTTGACGGAGTCGGGAAGCATCGAGTGGTTCACCGGTTGGTGGAGTTCCCCCCGTCCCGGCACCCAACCCAACCCCAATTTCGCAAAGGCATTCGAAGACTTGCGGTTAAGCGCATTGAAAACGGATGCCGAAGGATTCAACCGTGGTTATAACAGCCAGACACCGCCGTCGATTACGGGGTACTCAACCTCCCTGAGCGTTGAACAGCTCAAGACACTTTCACTGCAAGCCGGTCCAAGTGCGCAACAGTTGGGAAGCCTGATTCGCCGCATCGAAGACTTGGAAGAACTGCCGAATACGTTCTACACCAAAATGGAAAACCTCAAGGCGCTGGATGCGGACAGTTTCAAACAGGGTTACAAGTACGGAACGCCCGACTCGATAAAGGGGTACGAGGAAGGGTTGAGAGTCCCTGAACTCCAGGAGCTGGCTTTGCAACGTGGGTTGACGACGCAACAAATGGGCTGTCTGTACCGACAGGTTGAAAAGCGCGCGATCACGCTCAACTTGTCCCTGGCCAAAAAATTCGGCGATAACATCAAGGCCGCGGGCGGAACGTTCGTCCCGATGCCACAAGGTTTGTACCTCAGCCAAGTCAGTCCTCTCTCGGGTGGGCAGTGTGCGGTGTTTGCTAACTCGATGGCCTACGCCATTCAGGAGGGCAAGCAAACCACGCTGTTGGAGAATCTTTTCACAGTAATGGCTCATCCCGAGCATCCCGCCACCCAGACATTTCAAAAGACTATGCAAAGTTTCCAGGCCAAGCTCAGGCATGACTTTCATGTAGGCCAATACAAACAGCAGCGGACGGCTGCGCAAATCATCGAGCAACTGGCGAATGCCAACACGTCGACCAGCCTGATGATAGGTAATACAACACACGGTATTACCGCAGGCGTTGTCGTCAAGGGCGGCGAAAAAGAATGGTTCTACTTCGACCCCAACTTCGGGTTGGCAACATTCAAGTCCGAGGCGTCTATGCGCGCCGGTGTGGAAAGTGCAATGAGCACCGGTTCAACGAGCGCATTATTCCGTCCGAATCCGGGGGCCTTGACCTATTCTGTCTCGGACTTCAGTGAGTTGAACCTGATGAACACCGTCGGCAGCATCAACGGCGTGCATGATCTGGTGGCCATCCCGCTATCAATCCCCGCCCCCCGATTGGCCTCAAGTGTCGCCTGACGTCTGACGGGTAGTACCGGCATCATCCGATTCCTGGAGATGCCGCAGTCCCTTGCGAGCCCGGTAGAAACCCGACCACAGACTCAGACGGGACATTCCTTCCCAACACCGGCACAATACCGACCTCGGCGAGGGAACTTGCCGAGATCGCCGCGACTCATTAGAGGATGGTCTTTCCACTGTTCACGGCCAATCCTTTCAACTCTCGGGAATTTTTTATGTCCACCACCGCCTCCACCATCCTTGTCGTCGAAGACGATGCCATCGTGCGCATGCTTATCGTCGATGTCCTGGAGGAGTTGGAATTCAACGTGCTGGAGGCCGGCGATGCTGAAGAGGCGCTCGCACTGGTGCAAGACACCGACCAGGTGATCGATCTGATGATGACCGACGTTGGCTTGCCGGACATGGACGGCAAGCAACTGGCTGCCAAGGTCCGCGAATTGCGTGCAGCCCTGCCGATTCTTTTCGCCAGCGGCTATGCGGAGAACATCGACGTGCCCGCCGGCATGCAGGTGATCGCCAAGCCGTTCTCGATCGATCAATTACGCGACAAAGTCAAATCGATGCTACCCGCACTTTAATTCAGACCTGTACACGGTGCCGCCTGCATGGGCGGCATTTTTGCGTCAAGTGTTCAGAGATTAACGTGACCTTCGGTCAATAACATCGGAAACTCAGCGCTATTCAGACGCTTCCCTACAAAACGCACTCAGGAAGGACGCAACAACATGATTGGAAAACCGACGCGCCTGCTGTTGGCGAGCCTCTCGATACTCATGAGTACCGGCGCCTGGGCCGACTTCACGGCAACCCCGGCCGAAGCCCGGGCCATTGCCAAGGAAGCCTACCTGTATGGGTTTCCGGTGGTGGACATGTACAAGACGCTCTATACCCAGGCCGTTGACAAGGGCGGTGCCAACTTCAAGGCGCCGTTCAACCAGATCGGCAATACCGCACAGGTGTTCACGCCCAAGGACACGGCATTCGTCACGCCCAACTCTGACACGCCCTACTCGTTCGTCTGGATGGACCTGCGCCGCGAACCGCTGGTGCTGACCCTGCCCAGGATCGAAGACGACCGCTACTACTCGGTGCAGTTGATCGACCTTTATACGCAGAACTTCGCTTACCTGGGCACCCGCAGCACCGGTAACAACGGCGGCCACTACATGATCGCCGGCCCGGACTGGAAGGGTCAGCAGCCGGTGAATGTCGACCGCGTGATCTACAGCGAAAGCAATATCGCCTACGCCCTGTACCGCACGCAGTTGTTTGATGAAAAAGACCTGGGCAAGGTCAAGCAGATCCAGGCCGGCTACAAAGTGCAGCCACTGAGCAGCTACGTGAAACAACCCGCGCCAGCCAAGGCCCCCAAGGTCGAATGGCCAAAGCCCACGGCGACCATGACCGAAGGCCCTCAACTGTTTCGCTACCTGAACTTCATGCTGGCCTTCGCCGCGCCGCAGGACAGCGAAAAAGACCTGCTGGCCCGGTTTGCCAAGATCGGTATCGCCCCGGGCGCGCCGTTCAAGGTCAAGGAGCTGACCGCCGAACAGCGCAAGGCCCTGGATGAAGGCATTGCCGACGCCCATGCCGAATTTGCCGCGTTCAAGAAAGACAAAGTCGACACTCACCAGATCACCAGCGGTGATCTGTTCGGCAGCCGCGACCACCTGAACAACAACTACCTGTACCGCTATGCCGGCGCCAACATCGGCATTTTCGGTAACTCCTCCGACGAAGCCGCCTACATGAGCTACTTCGTCGACAGCGAAGGCAAACCCGCCAACGGCGCACGCCACAGCTACACCGTGCACTTTGCCAAGGACCAACTGCCGCCGGCCGATGCGTTCTGGTCGCTGACCATGTACGACGCCAAGACCAAGCTGTTGGTGCCCAACCACAAGAAACGCTACCTGATCAATTCGCGGATGCTGCCCAACCTCAAGCGTGACGCCGATGGCGGCCTGACATTGGCCCTGCAGCACCACGAGCCACCGAAGGCTGAGCAAAGCAACTGGTTGCCGGCGCCACCCGGTCCGTTCTACGCGGTATTGCGCATTTACCTGCCCAAGCCTGAGGTGGGTAACGGTCAATGGAAGCTGCCGCCGTTGACGCCGCTCAAGTAACGCCACGTACCCGGTCGCAACAATGGTGAGGGCACCGCAGCCCTCACCTTCTCGCACGTTCTAGCGGGTAAGTTTCACGTACGACTGATGCAGGTCCGACGCCCAGCCATCAATCACGCTTTTCACGTCATCGGCCTTCATCACCTGCGAATCGTTGGACAGCGGGTTGCCAGTGCCTTTGCGCACCACCTGGGCGAGCACCTTGCCATTGGCGCCATCGAGGAACTGCGCCTCGGTGCCCAGGGTGGTTTCCTGATCACGGATGCCGGTGCCGGTGCTTACCGCCGCCACGACCAAGGCCACCGGAATATACTCATAGGGTTTGAGGCCTTCGGTCTTGCTGCTCACGGCGGTGATTGCCGCACGCACCACGATCACGCCAGGGCCTGGCGCATGGGCCAAGGGCAGGGATTTTTCCAGCTCACGCTTGAGTGCCTGGTTGTAGTAGGTGTTGATGTCGTTGAGGGTGGCCTGCGGAATTTTCGCTGTGGCCTGGGGCTTAGGGTAAAACTGGGTCGGTTCGACGTACACCGCGTGATAGCGGCTCAGGTCCAGCTCGGGATCGACCCAGCGCATCACCTCGGCTCCCGATGGAGACTGGGCTTCCTTGAGCCGGCTGTAGTCCGAGAGAAAGCCGGAATACTCATCCGGCGGGGTAATCTTGCTGGCACACCCCGCCAGCCCGAGCGAAGCGATGCACAACGTGCTGAGCAAATGCCTAAGTTTCATCTTTGAACTCCCTGGCGGTCGACGTTGGAACACTGAGCTGTAGGTATAGCCAATCCTGGCAAAATAACCCTGCGCCCATCATTCGACGGTTCAGCTGCGTTCGCGGGGGATCAGGCTTTGCAACTGCGAGGCCAACAAGTTGGCGTCGAAGCCAAACGTGTCCGGGTCTTTGAGGCCATTGGTCTTCTTCCACAGCCAGTCGTTCTTATCCGCGGGCAATACCAACGACACGCTGCCGTGACGTGCCGCGGTCAGGCCCATGACCGACACAGAGATCAAGCCCCCCACGCCCATCACCTCCGGCACGAACTCCACCGGTTTGCCAGTGATCTGTACAGTCAGTTTCTCGGTCTTGAACGTCGAGGTCTCCACCGGCACGCTCGGCCCGCTGGCGACGTACGCCTCACGATGCACCTCCAGCAACCCGACCGTTTTCACGGGCTCGAGCCACTGTTCGATCTGTCCGAACAGCTGATCGAGCTTCTGCGCCCAACGGGCCGACTGCACGTCGAACTGCTGCTTCTTGTGCGCTTCGCTGTCGGCGTAATGACGAAGCATCTCGCCCAGTTGCTGTACATCGTCCATTGCGGCGTTCCTTGGGTGAGCCTGGTTGCGAAGCCTGATCATGGCAGATGCAGCCATTCGACGTACGGCTTAAAACTGATCCGCAACAATGAGGTTTTTCTGAGCCTGTTTTGTTTTACCCATGCTTCCTACAGTGCCGCCACTTGGAACCGTGGGAGGACTGAGCATGAGCAGCACAACAATCGGACAGGCCTACAACTATAAAGTCGTCCGCCAATTCATCATTGCCACGATCGCCTGGGGCGTGGTGGGCATGGCCATGGGCGTGTGGATCGCCTCGCAACTGGTCTGGCCGCAGATGAACCTGGATTTGCCCTGGACCACCTTTGGCCGCTTACGCCCCCTGCACACCAGCCTGGTGATTTTCGGTTTTGCCGGCAGCGCGCAGTTTGCCGCCAGCTATTACGCGGTACAGCGTACCTGCCAGGTGCGGCTGTTTTCCGACCGTCTCGCGGCGTTTACCTTTTGGGGTTGGCAGTCGGTGATCGTGATCATGCTGGTCAGCCTGCCGCTGGGCTACACCACCACCAAGGAGTATGCCGAGATCGAATTCTCCGGCGCGGTGTGGATGGCGGTGGTCTGGGTGGCCTATGCCATTGTGTTTTTCACCACCGTGGTGCGGCGCAAGACACAGCACATCTACGTGGGCAACTGGTTCTTCGGCGCGTTCATTCTGGTGATCGCCATGCTGCATGTGGTCAACCACCTGGCGATTCCGGTGGATTGGTTCAAGTCCTATCCGGTGTATTCCGGGGCGACCGATGCCATGGTGCAATGGTGGTACGGGCATAACGCCGTGGGGTTTTTCCTGACCACCGGTTTCCTGGGGATGATGTATTACTTCGTACCGAAACAGGTAGGACGCCCGGTGTACTCCTATCGCTTGTCCATCGTGCATTTCTGGGCGCTGATTACGCTGTATATCTGGGCCGGCCCGCACCATTTGCACTACACCGCCCTGCCCGACTGGGCGCAATCGCTGGGCATGGCCATGTCGCTGATCCTGCTGGCGCCAAGCTGGGGCGGGATGATCAACGGCATGATGACCTTGTCCGGCGCCTGGCATCAGTTGCGCACCGACCCGATCCTGCGCTTTCTGGTGCTGTCCCTGGCGTTCTACGGCATGTCGACGTTCGAGGGGCCGATGATGGCGATCAAGACCGTCAACGCCCTCTCCCACTACACCGACTGGACCATCGGCCACGTACACGCCGGGGCCCTGGGTTGGGTGGCGATGATCACCTTCGGCTCGCTGTACCACATGATCCCAAAGGTGTTCGGCCGCGAACAGATGCACAGCGTGGGGCTGATCAACCTGCACTTCTGGCTGGCCACCATCGGCACCGTGCTCTACATCGCGTCGATGTGGGTCAACGGCATCACCCAGGGCTTGATGTGGCGCGCGGTCAACGATGACGGCACCCTTACCTATTCGTTTGTCGAGGCCTTGCAGGCCAGCCACCCGGGGTTTGTGGTGCGGTTTGCCGGTGGTGTGTTCTTTCTGACAGGTATGCTGTTGATGGCCTACAACACCTGGCGCACCGTGCGTGTCGCGAATCTGCAAATGGCGCAGCTTGATGCGCGGATCGCCTGACATGTGGGGCCTGCTGATGGTGGTGTGCCTGTATGGCGCGGTGGAGTATTGCTTGCGCGGTCAGTCCGAACAGAGCCTGGACGACGCCAGCCTGATGCCTTTCGCCGATGACCCGGAAGTGGCGCGGCGGGTGGAGTTGGCGACCGGCAAGCAGGTGAACGCAGTGGCACCGGAAGAGGCCAAACCCGGGTGGACCAACCTGGACATGTGAAACTGCACCGGTCATTTCGTGGGCAACTGCGTATGACTGATCAATGGTCGATGGGTAAGGTGAAGCGACTTTCCTTGTCAGGAGCATCGCATGCGTACCATCGGCCTTATCGGCGGCATGAGCTGGGAGTCCAGCGCCGAGTACTACCGCATCATCAACCAGCGCATACGCGACCAGCTCGGCCCGCTGCGCTCGGCGCAACTGTTGATGTACAGCGTGGACTTTGGCCCGGTGGAACAGGCGCAACACGCCGGACGCTGGGATGATGCCGCGTTGATCCTCGAAGACGCTGCGCGCCGTTTGCAAGCCGGTGGCGCCGACTGTGTGGTGCTGTGTACCAACACCATGCATTTGGTGGCTCCGCGTATCGAGGCGGCGGTGTCGATTCCCTTCCTGCATATCGCCGATGCGGCGGGTGCGGCTGCCGTGGAGGCCGGCACGCTGACGGTCGGCCTGCTCGGTACGGCGTTTACCATGGAGCAGGATTTCCTCAAGTCGCGCCTGGCCGCCCAAGGCCTGACCGTGCTGGTGCCGGAGGCCGAAGAGCGCCAGGCCGTGCACCGGATCATCTACGAGGAATTGTGCGTCGGCGTCATCAGCGATGCGTCACGCAAGGTCTACCAAGGCGTCATCAAGTCCCTGGCCGCACGTGGTGCCCAGGCGATCATCCTCGGTTGCACGGAAATCGGCTTGCTGATCAAGCCCGAACACAGCCACCTGCCGCTGCTGGACACCACCGAGCTGCATGCGCAGGCTGCGGTGGCGTTTGCCCTGGACTAAGCCAACTTGCGCAGGCGCGTCGGCTCACGGTGTCGACTGCAAACACCCTGTTAGAAATGACAGTTTACGGTTAGGCAGAATGAACCAACACTAGCGACGCACCACCTTCATATTAACTAGGGAGAACTCGCTATGATTATTTTGCCAACTACCCTCGCAAAGAATGCGACGGGTGAGTTCAACGCGATTATCACGGATGTCGTCCCGCCGCCCCCACACGATCCCTTCCGTAGTACGCAGGTTTTTCACTCTGACCATCTCTATTTCAAACATATCCTCAGGGCGGATATGCTGGATAACGGTGCGTTGGCGCGAAGGATGATACTTATTTTTAGAGACGACCAGGTTGACGGCACCCACACCGTATGGACTGGCGCTGCGTACTCAATTACATACTGGGGAGCGCCTAATATCGACCAGATTTACGGTGCTGATGAATCTCAATTTTTCACCCTGACAGTCAGTAACAACAGAACACAGTTCAGGGTTGAGTTTAAAGATTTCACATTCCGTACATCCGAACCCGATATCAAAAGCACGTGCAAGATTTCGGGAACGTGCAATGTAGCTTTGTGATTTTTTGTGTGAACACTAACAAGGTAAACGCCACCGCTGTCGGGCAGGCCTGCCTCACTCCGACGACGGTGGCGTTCGGTTTGCAGGGCTAAGCCGACTGGCGCAGGCGAGCCATGCTCACGGTGTCGACAAACCGGCCGTCACGCAAGGCGTAATCACGCAATACCCCTTCAACCTCAAAGCCGAACTTGCGATACAGCCGCTGTGCCGACTCATTGTCGGCGTACACCGTGAGTTCAACGCGGTGCAGGTTCATCCAGTTGTCGGCCACGTCCAGCGCGGCCGTCAACAGCCGTGAGCCAACACCTTTGCCTTGCCACGCCGTTGCCACGCCCATGCCGAACGAACCGACATGGGCCTGGCGCACGCGCAGGTACTGTTCCAGGCCCAACTGGCCGATCACCTCACCGCCATGCACCGCCACCAGTTGCAGGCGCCGCTCGTTGTCCATCACCAGGCGTTTGCGCCACATTTCGACCGACTGGAAAGGCATTTGCAGCACCTGACGGCACACGGCCGGTTCGTTGTAGAGCGCGGCGACGCCGTCAAGGTGGGCCTCGGTGAAGCGCTGGATCACGACATGGGGTTCAGGCGTGTGCATGGTGTTTCATCCTTTGAAAGACACGTGGCCGACCAGTGTAGGGGCGACATTGAGCCGATGGCTAGGGGGCTGGCACGGTTGACCATAGCGATGGCCAGTCACCGTAGCCGACTCCGGTGCAACGCGGCATCCGGTGGAACTCGCTGAGCTGGAAACGCTTGCCGTCGAACACCCAGGCGGCCCCGCCGCCACAGTCACCGACGCCACGCTGCTTATAGAAGTAACTCAGGGTGCCAGACGTCTCGTCATACCCGACCGAGCCCTGCAGCGCGGCGTCTTCCAAGGGCAGCGGCTGCAGGTCCATCAAGGTTTCCGTATAGGGCGCCTGTCGCTCACGGCTGCTGACATTGAACTCGCAGTTGTAGGCCGCACAGTCATAACGTGTCACGGTCATGGCCTGGCGCGCCGTCAGGGCACCCGCTTTTGCCTCGGGATCCCCCTCTTCCGGCGTAACGGCCTGCAAGGCGGCAGCCACCAGCCCGGCCTGCTCCCGCGCGGTCAACGGCGGTGCAGCCGTAAACTTGCGCAGTACCGGCGCTGGTACCCGTGGCGGCACCTCGCTGGCCGCGCCCTTGCCGGGTCGGGCCAGGGCCGTCACGTTGTCCACGCGACCCTGCACTGCATCCATCAACAGCAGCGCAGCACTCAACCCGCTCAGCGATACATGCGCCTGCTCATCACCCGGCAACTGCAGGCGCTGGCCGTTGCGCAGCCGCTGCAACCAGCGCCGCGTCCCTGCGTCATCAATCACCCCATACGACTGCACCTCGGGATCACCGCCCTGGTCATCTCGCTCGACGTGCAATTCCCGCGTCAGCTCCAGGCCCAGGGGCTGGCCGTCCAGCGTCAAAGTTGAAAGGTCCACGTCCTGACCTCGATGATCGAAGCGCAAACGCGGATACCCTTGCGGGCCAGCCTGATGCCAGATGTGCAACGTCAACGAGCTGTAGTCCTCTTCATCCACGCCGCTGGGCGCGCTGAGGGCATGACAATTGCGCAGGTTGTCGCAACCGACCACCCACTGCTTGATCTCGCGCAGCAGCGGTACGGTTTCGGAGGATGGTTGGGCGAAGACCGGGGTGGTGGCGCCGGTGAGTAACAGGACCAGGAAGGCGGGGCGCAGCATGGGGACTCTCCGTGTCGAAAAGGCGCGGATTGTCCCATGTTCGGGGTTATACGTCAGTGCTTGCCTGCGGTGCGCCACAGTCGCGCAATATCGGCTGCCCGTTCGCTGAGCAGACGCGGCGCCTCAGCGCAGGCCTGCTCCAGACTCATCGGACCGCTAGGCAAGGCAAATGCCGCATCCACGCCATGGGCATACATCTGCTCGTAGCCATCGCCCAAAGTGCCGGCGATCACGATGACGGGTACGCTGTGCTGCCGGGCGATGCGCGCCACGCCGAACGGGGTTTTGCCGCGCAGGGTCTGGGCGTCGAAACGGCCTTCGCCGGTGATCACCAGGTCGGCGCCGCGTACGGCGGCGTCCAGGCCAACCAGTTCGGCCACTACCTCTACGCCAGCGCGGAACTGCGCGCCCAGGAAGGCCTTGGCCGCAAAGCCCAAGCCACCTGCGGCGCCGCTGCCGGGTTCGTCGCGTACATCTTTGGATAGCACGTTGGCGCAATGATCGGCGAAGTGGCCAAGGGCGGCGTCGAGTTGTTGGACTTGCTCGGGATTCGCGCCTTTTTGCGGGCCGAAAATCGCCGAGGCGCCGTGGGGGCCGCACAGCGGGTTGTTGACGTCTGCGGCGATTTCAAAGCGTACCTGCGAAAGGCGTGGGTCAAGCTGTTCCAGGCTGACCCGCGCCAGGCGGGCCAGGGCCAGGCCACCAGGTGCCAGCGGTTGGTCGTCGGCGTCGAACAGTTGCACACCGAGTGCCTGCATCGCGCCGGCGCCGCCATCGTTGGTGGCACTGCCGCCAATCGCCAGGATGATGCGTTCAGCGCCGGCATCCAGTGCCGCGCGGATCAGTTCGCCGGTGCCGTGGGTGGTGGTTGTGCATGCGTCGCGCAGGCTCGGCGGCACCAGTTGCAGGCCGCTGGCCTCGGCCATTTCGATGATCGCGGTGTGGCTGTCGGCCAACCAACCCCAGCGCGCTTCAACAGGGGCGCCGAGCGGCCCGCACACGCTGTGTCGGCGCAATTGGCCCTTGCACGCCGCCAGCACCGCATCCACTGTGCCTTCACCACCGTCCGCCATTGGGCATTGGACCAACTCGGCATCGGGCCACACCTGTACCAGCCCTTCGGCAATAGCCTGGGCGACGCCTTCGGCACTCAGGCTGTCCTTGAACGAGTCGGGGGCGATGATGATTTTCATGGGCTTTCTCCGGTTTTTATGACGCCCATGCTGCCAGTTGCCACCGCCGCTGACGCCGGTCCGATGCACAAGTGCGGCGGTGCTTTGTTGTTCATTCCGACAAAGGCTGGGGCAGCAGCTGTACACCCAGGTAAAGGGCGAGCATGCCATCCAGGGTCAGCGGGTCGACGCCACTGAGTTCAGCGATGCGCTCCATGCGGTAGCGCAGGCTGTTGCGGTGAATACCCAGGGCGTCGGCGCAGGCCTGGCTTTGCCCGTCGTGTTCGCACCAACTGCGCAGCGTGGCCAGTAGTTGACCATTGCCGTCCTTGGCCAACACTTTGCGCAGCGGGTTGAGCAGTTCATCGAGGGCGTCGTCGTTGCGATGGCGCCAGAGCATCACTGGCAGGCGATAGCGGTTGAGCGTGAGCAGGCGTGACTGCGGTAGCACATCGCGACCGTAAGCGAGCAAATCACCGACGCGCCGGTAGCAGCGGCGCAGCCCCGCCAGCCCATCCGCTTGCCCGCCCACGGCGACGCGCAGGATGCTCCAGCCAAGGCCTTCGAGTTTTTCCAGCAGGCGTGGGTTGTCGACCGGCACCGCGGCCGGACGGCACCACAACAACGAGTACTGCGCCGAGCTGACACACCAACTGTCCGGATAACGCGAAGTCAGCCAGCTACCCAACGCCTCTGCCGATTGCCCCGTACCGAGCTCGAACAGATACGGCGTGCGCGCCATCTGCGGCTTGAGCCCCAGTTGCTGGGCTTCGTCCACCAGCCGTGGCGAGTCGCCGCTTTCTGCCAGCAGCAGGGCCAGCAGGTCATCGCAACGCTGGCGCCGCCACTGTTGCTCGGCCTGCTGGTGGCGGTGGCTCACCAGCATCTCGGCGGTCATACGTACCAGCTCGGCGTAGGTGCGCAGGCCTTCCGGCTCGCCTGTGATGCCCAGCACGCCGATCAGGCGCCCGTCATGCAGCAGCGGCAGGTTGATGCCCGGTTGCACGCCCTTGAGGTGCTTGGCGGTCTGGCCATCGATTTCCACCACACGGCCATTGGCGAGCACCAGTTGCGCGCCTTCATGGCGGGTGTTGATACGTTCGGGTTCGCCGCTGCCGAGAATCAGGCCCTGGCTGTCCATGACGTTGACGTTGTGGGGCAGGATCGCCATGGTCCGATCGACGATATCCTGCGCCAGGTCATGATCCAGCTCGAACATGCGGCTAAATTCCTTGAATGGGTGGTTGTTCATCGGCACAGCGCAAAGCAGGGTTCGCTGTGCGCAAGCACAAAGACAGCGGCCCGCCGGAGGGCCGAGACTCTTCAGGCGATCAACGTTACCCTCGCATCGCGAAAAATCATAATAAAGAGAGACTCCCATGTCACAGAGCGCCGCAGCCACACTGGCCACCGATGACGATAAAAACGCCATCTACAAGCGCATTACCCTGCGCCTGATCCCCTTCATTTTCATCTGCTATCTGTTCAACTACCTCGACCGGGTAAACGTCGGCTTTGCCAAGCTGCAAATGCTCGACGCGTTGAAATTCAGCGAAACCGTGTACGGCCTCGGTGCCGGGATCTTCTTTATCGGCTACGTGCTGTGCGGTGTGCCGAGCAACCTGGCGTTGACCAAATTCGGTCCACGCCGCTGGATTGCGTTGATGATGATCGTCTGGGGCACGCTGTCCACCTGCCTGCTGTTCGTCACCACACCGACGCACTTCTACACCCTGCGCCTGTTCACCGGTGCCGCTGAAGCGGGCTTCTTCCCCGGCGTGGTGCTGTACCTCTCGCAATGGTTCCCGACCTTCCGCCGTGGGCGGATCATGGCGCTGTTCATGTCGGCCATTCCGGTCTCCGGTTTGCTCGGCAGCCCGTTCTCCGGCTGGATCCTCAACCACTTTGCTGCCGGCCAGGGCGGCTTGGCCGGCTGGCAGTGGATGTTCCTGCTGCAAGGCATTCCGACCGTGATCCTGGGCGCCCTCGCCTACTTCCTGCTCAGCGACAGCTTTGCCCACGCCAAGTGGCTCAAGCCCCACGAACGCGCGGTGCTGGAAGCCGACCAGGCGACCGATCTGGCCAACAAGCCGAAAACCACCACTGATTCGCTGGCCGAAGTGTTCAAGAACCCGGCAATTTGGGCGTTCGGCCTGATCTACTTCTGCATCCAGAGCGGCGTGTACGCCATCAATTTCTGGCTGCCGTCGATCATCAAGAACCTGGGGTTCAGCGATAACCTGGTGATCGGCTGGCTCAGTGCAATCCCCTACCTGCTGGCCGCGGTGTTCATGCTGCTGGTGGGTCGCTCCGCCGACTTGCGCAAGGAGCGCCGCTGGCACTTGGTGGTACCGATGTTGATGGGCGCTATTGGCCTGGTGATTGCGGTGAACTTCGCCACCACGCCGGCGATTGCGATCCTCGGCCTGACCATCGCGACCATGGGTGCGCTGACCGGCCTGCCGATGTTCTGGCCGGTGCCCACCGCCATGCTCAGTGCGGGCGCGGCGGCAGGCGGCCTGGCGTTGATCAACTCCATGGGCCAGATGGCCGGCTTCCTCAGCCCCTACATCGTGGGCTTTGTGAAGGATGCCACCGGGTCCACGGATGTGGCGCTGTACTTGCTGGCGGCGGTGATTGTCGCCGGTAGCGTATTGGCGTTGCGGATGACGCGTACCCTGAAGGCTTAGGTCGCTGCGGCAATCAGAGCAGACCACCGCCGTCGATATCGATCACGGCGCCGGTCATAAAGCCATTTTCCATGGCCAGCACATACCCCGCCGCCACTTCCTCTGCTTGCCCTACTCGCCCGACCGGCAGCGCGGCGCCGGCCTTGGCAAACATCGCCAGGCGCTGCGCCTCTGCAAGCCCGGCATACGCCGGTGTATCGATCACCCCTGGGCTGACCACGTTGACCCGGCGCGGTGCCAACTCCTTCGCCAACTGTTTGCCCAGCGCTTCGGTGGCGGCGTTGATGCCGGTCTTGATGAACTGGCCTGGCGCCAATTTACGTCCCAGTTGCCCAGAGGTCAGGCTGATGCTGCCGTGCTCATCCAGGAACGGCAGCGCCAGTTGGATCGCCCGCAGCGAGCCCCAGAGTTTTACGTTGAAGTTGTCCTGGGCCTCGCTCAGATCGGTTTCGATCAAGGTCTTGGCACGCACGGTGGGCCCTGAGGTGTAGACCAGGTGATCGAACCGCCCCACGCGTTCGAACAATTGTTGCAAGGACCCTGCGTCGGTGACGTCCACCGGTTCGCTGCGCAGGCCGTTTTCCACGCCGCTGGTCAAACGCCGCCCGGCCAACACCACCTGCGCCCCGCGCGCAGCAGCGGCCTTGGCCACGGCCGCGCCGATTCCGCTGCTGCCGCCAATCACGATGACGGTTTTGCCGTTGAGGGAAGAAGTCATGGGGAAATTCCTGAATTAAGAAAGTGAGCGTTCATCTTCACAGCTTGGCAATCAGCGAAAAATCCCGGTAAAACGACAAGATCTTTAAAGGATTTTTACAAATGAGCTCGACCCTCGACCTTGAAGTCTTCGTGCGCACCGCCGACACCGGAAGCCTGTCTGCAGCCGCCCGCGGCCTCGGCTTGACCCCGGCTGCCGCGAGTATCGCCCTCAAGCGCCTGGAAACCCGCCTGGGCATTCGCCTGCTGGCGCGCTCCACCCGCAGCATGCGCCTGACCGAAGAAGGTCGCCGCTACCTGGAGAGCGTGCGCGTAGCGCTGGAAGCGCTGTCCGAGGGCGAACAGGCGATCAAGCAGCAGGGCCAGAGCCTCAGCGGTTTGCTGCAACTGGCAGCGCCCTCGGACTTCGGGCGCAATGTGCTGCTGGGCTGGCTGGATGCGTTCAAGCTCGAACACCCGAACATTCGCCTGCAATTGCTGCTCAACGACAGCAACGCTGACCTGTTCCGCGACACCGTGGACATCGCCTTGCGCTTTGGCGTCCCCCGGGATTCCAGCCTGGTCGCGCTGCCAGTGGTGCCTGACCACCACCGCATCCCCTGCGCCAGCCCGGATTACCTGGCGCGTCACGGCACTCCCCGGGTTCCGGCTGATCTGGCGCAGCACAACGCGCTGCGCTACATGCGTCAGGGACGGGCCAACAACACTTGGTATTTTCGCCAGGGCGCGCTGCTGCAGGAGGTTGAAGTCTCGGGCGATTACTTGAGCGATGACGGTGAAATCGTGCGGCGCTGGGCGTTGGCCGGTCACGGCATCGCCTACAAAGCCAACCTGGATATCGCCCAGGACATCCAGGCCGGACGGCTGGTGCCGTTGCTGCCGGATTGGCAAGGCGAGCCGACGCCGTTCAACCTGATGTGCCCTCACCGTCTTCAAGTATCGGAACGGGTGAAGGTGCTGCATCGTTTTTTACAAGCGCGCTGCAAGACCCTGCTGAGCCCATGAAGAAACGCGCCCAGGGCTTGTCCCAGAGCCGCTGAGTCTGGTATTGCATGGGGCACGTTTCCCCGCCTTGAGGAGTTATCCATGATTTACCGCACATTGGGCCATTCCGGGTTGAAGGTCAGCGCCTTGACCCTGGGCACCATGATGTTTGGCGAACAGACCAACACCGAGGACTCGCTGCGCATCATCGACAAGGCCTGGGACCAGGGCATCAATTTCATCGACACGGCAGACGTCTACACCGGCGGACGTTCCGAGGAAATCGTCGGCGAAGCCATCGTGCGCAATCGCCAGGATTGGGTGGTGGCGTCCAAGGTCGGCATCGGCCCGGTGGACGGTTTGCCCAACCGCAGCGGCTTGAGCCGCAAGCGCATGTTCAACGCACTGGAAGCCAGCCTGACCCGGCTCGATACCGATTACCTGGACATCTACTACCTGCACCGTGAAGACCACAACACCCCGCTGGAAGTGACGGTGGCGGCGATTGGAGACCTGATCCGCCAGGGCAAGATCCGCTACTGGGGCCTGTCGAACTATCGCGGCTGGCGCATTGCCGAGGTGATTCGCGTGGCCGAACGCCTGGGTGTCGACAAGCCGATCATCAGCCAACCGCTGTACAACATCGTCAATCGCCAGGCCGAAGTCGAGCAGATCACTGCCGCAGCCGCCTACGGCCTGGGCGTGGTGCCTTACAGCCCATTGGCCCGTGGCGTGCTCAGTGGCAAATACGCGCCGGACGTCACCCCCGAGGCCGGCAGCCGTGCGGCGCGCCAGGACAAACGCATCCTGGAAACCGAATGGCGCGTCGAATCGCTACGCATCGCCCAGCAGATCCAGCAATACA
Source organism: Pseudomonas allii (assembly GCF_055380095.1). NCBI lineage: Bacteria > Pseudomonadati > Pseudomonadota > Gammaproteobacteria > Pseudomonadales > Pseudomonadaceae > Pseudomonas > Pseudomonas allii. The sequence continues at coordinate 3,395,915 of NZ_AP039450.1, forward strand.
CCCAAGGGCGTGGCGTGGGAATCGTGGAGTTTGCGATTGCGTGGGTATTGAACAATTCGGCGGTGAGCTCGGCGATTGTCGGGCCACGCACCGAGGCGCAATGGGATGCCTACCTTGGAGCGTTGGAGGTGAAGATCACGGCGGAGGATGAAGCGTTCATCGATTCGCTGGTGACGCCGGGGCATTCGTCGACGCCGGGGTTCAATGATGTCGGGCACTTCGTGTCGGGGCGCGTGGCGCGCGCTTAAGCCGGTAACCCTGTTATTGAGCAGAACACAGTATTGTGGCGAGCGGGCTTGTCCCGCGTTGGGTTGCGTAGCCGCCCCAAAAAAGCTGGGAGCGCTGCGCATTCCAACGCGGGGCAAGCCCGCTCGCCACAGTTAGCCCGCCCCCGCAGCGGACTAACGCGAAAATTTGCTAAAAAATGCCCCAAAACAGCGCAACCCTCTCGTAGTAAAAGCACCATAATCCCCTGCTTAAATCCCCCTCTTTTCGTATCAATGTTTTTTCGCGAGGACAGCGTGTCTAAAGGTGTCGTGTTATCGGTCTTGGCCTCGGTATTGTTTGCCGTGATGTATTACTTCACGTCGCTACTCACGCCCTTGAGTGGCCTGGAGATTTTCGGCTGGCGCATGTTGCTCACCGTGCCGTGCATGACGGTGTTCATGATGGTCAGTGGCGAATGGCGACGAGTGTGGGAGCTGCTGCGGATGCTGGCTGCCAGGCCCGCATTGATTGGTGGTGTGCTGGTGTCTTCCGCCCTGCTGGGCGTGCAGCTGTGGCTGTTCATGTGGGCACCGCTGAATGGGCGCAGCCTGGATGTGTCGGTGGGTTACTTCCTGTTGCCGCTGACCATGGTCCTGACCGGCCGCCTGGTATGGGGCGAACAATTGTCGTACTTGCAACAGATCGCCGTCTTTTTTGCAGGCCTGGGGGTGCTCAACGAGTTGTACCAGGCTGGCGGGTTTTCCTGGGCCACGCTGGTGGTGATCATCGGCTATCCGGTCTATTTCATCGTGCGCAAGTACCTCAAGACCGACCACCTGGGCGGCCTCTGGCTGGACATGGCGTTGATGCTGCCGGTGGCCTGGTGGTTTGTGCAAAGCGGCGAGCAAGGCTTTGCGGTGCTGGATGCGCACCCCAAGCTGTACGCGCTGATTCCGATGCTGGGCCTGATCAGCGCTTCGGCGCTGGTGAGCTACATCATCGCCAGCCGCTTGCTGGCGTTCAGCCTGTTCGGGCTGCTCAGCTACGTTGAGCCGGTGCTGTTGCTGGGGGTGGCGTTGATCCTGGGTGAAGGGATCAAGGGCGGCGAATGGTTGACCTACATCCCGATCTGGCTGGCGGTGATGGTGCTGGTGTTCGAAGGCTTCAAACACCTGGTACGCCAGCGCAAAGCCTGATCGGCAGGCAGCAAAAAGCCCGGCCAGGTTACCCTCGGCCGGGCTTTTTTGTGTGCGTTAGTCGGTGGTCAGTACACCACGACGCACCTGGTCGCGTTCGATCGACTCGAACAACGCCTTGAAGTTGCCCTCGCCAAAGCCATCATCGCCTTTACGCTGGATGAACTCGAAGAACACCGGCCCCATGAGGGTTTCCGAGAAGATCTGCAGCAGCAGGCGCTTGTCGCCTTCGACCGAGGAACCGTCCAGCAGAATGCCGCGTGCCTGCAGTTGATCCACCGGTTCGCCATGGTTGGGCAGGCGGCCTTCGAGCATTTCGTAGTAGGTGTCTGGCGGCGCGGTCATGAAACGCATGCCGATTTTCTTCAACGCGTCCCAGGTCTTGACCAGGTCGTCGGTGAGGAACGCCACGTGCTGGATGCCCTCGCCGTTGAACTGCATCAGGAACTCTTCGATCTGGCCGGCGCCCTTGGACGACTCTTCGTTCAGTGGGATGCGGATCATGCCATCCGGCGCGCTCATGGCCTTGGACGTCAGGCCGGTGTACTCGCCCTTGATATCGAAGTAACGCGCTTCACGGAAATTGAACAGCTTCTCGTAGAAGTTCGCCCAATAGACCATGCGGCCGCGATACACGTTGTGGGTGAGATGGTCGATGACCTTCAGCCCCGCACCCACTGGGTTGCGCTCCACGCCTTCGAGGTAGACGAAGTCGATGTCGTAGATCGAGCTGCCTTCGCCGAAACGGTCGATCAGGTACAGCGGCGCGCCGCCGATACCCTTGATGGCTGGCAGGTTCAGCTCCATCGGGCCGGTTTCGATGTGGATCGGCTGGGCGCCCAGTTCCAGCGCGCGGTTGTAGGCTTTTTGCGAGTCCTTGACGCGGAACGCCATGCCGCACACCGACGGGCCGTGTTCGGCCGCGAAGTAGGAAGCGATGCTGTTGGGTTCGTTATTGAGGATCAGGTTGATCTCGCCCTGGCGATACAGGTGCACGTTCTTGGAACGGTGGGTCGCGACCTTGGTGAAGCCCATGATCTCGAAGATCGGCTCCAGGGTGCCTGGCGTCGGCGACGCGAATTCGATGAATTCAAAGCCCATCAGGCCCATTGGGTTTTCGTATAGATCTGCCATGATTTGGCGCCTCATCATTCTTGTGTTTTGAAGGTTTCAATTGCCAGCAAGGATGGGGAGCACGGGCGGCGCACAGGAAAGACCTCGCACACTGCGGGCGAGGAAGTCACCAAAGATGAGGGGGGAGCCGAGTAGCTTCATGATGTCATCGGTCTCTGACGGCTTAGGCTTGCGTGAGCGCAAGCCCATATTCTTGTATGCGTAAATCGATTCTACACAGCGTAACCGCGTTTGTCCGTACTCTTATCAAATCCCCATTACCCGCACCCGTGCAAGGGGTTTATTGCACAGGTAGATGCCCGCCAGGATGACCGCCCCACCCAGCAGCATGGGCAGGGTGAACGGCTCGTCCAGCAGCACGGCGCCACAGATCACCGCCGTCAGCGGATTGAGCGCGATGAACACGCCGCTGCGGGTCGCGCCGATACGCCGGATGCCATCGTAATAGCCGATATACGCCAGGGCCGAGCCCAGCACGCCGAGGTAAAGCAGGCTGTACAACTGCGGCAGGTGGATGGCAGTGAGCGCAACCAGGGTGAGCCGTCCGCTCAGCAGCGTGGTGGCCGTGAGCATCAGCGTTCCCAGCAACACCGACCAGGTGACGGTCTGCAAGGGGCCCAGGCTCTGGTTAAGTGCGCGTGCACCCAGCGAATAGATGCCCCACCCCGCCACGCAGCCGGCGATCAGCAGATCGCCGCGCCAGGCGTCGGTCGCACCCTGCAGCCCCCGTGGGTCGCGGTTGACGATGACAACCGCCGCGCCCGCCAGGCACAACGCGATTCCCAGCGCCTTGCCAGGCCCCAGGCGCTCCTTGAATAACAGGCAGGATGCCATGCCAATCACCGCTGGGTTCAAGGCAACGATCAGCGACGCCCGCGACGCGCCGATGTACTGCAAGCCATAGAAAAAGCACAGGTTGTAGAAAAAGATGCCGAAAAATCCCAGCACTGCCAGCCGCCCCAACTGCGGCAGGTTTGGACGGGCCAGGGGAATGCGCGCAAACGCCATGAACAGCAACAGCGCGACGCTGGCCAGCACAAAACGCAGGCTGGCCGCCAGCAGCGGGTCGAAGGCACCGGACAAATAACGCCCGGCGGCAAAGGTGCCGCCCCAGATCATGGAGACGGCAGCGAGCTTCAGGTAGGTCAAACAATCGGTGGAAGGTTTCATCGGGGTATTGCTCTGGCGCTGGACGGGTTAGCCTAGTGTCTGCCCAATACCTGATCATCGTAAAATGAGTAAACACTCATGACCCTGACCCAACTGGAAATTTTCTCCCTGGTCGCGGAGCTGCAAGGCTTTACCCATGCCGCCAACCGCCTGGGTATCAGCCAATCGGCGGTGTCCCATGCCATCAAGGGCCTGGAACAGGCGTTGGGGGTGGAGTTGTTCCGTCGTCATCAAGCCCATGTGGCGTTGACCGACATTGGCGAACAGTTGCTGTTGCGCGCCCGCGCCATGCTTGGCCTGGCCAACACCCTGGAGCAGGAGGCCGCCGATGCCCGAGGCTTGAAGCGCGGCACGCTGCGTATCGGCTCCTTCGGGCCAACGTCGTCCAATCGGCTGTTGCCGCAGATCCTTCGGCCGTTTCGCCAGGCCTACCCTGACATTGAGGTGCATGTCGATGAAGGCCCGGACCGCCAGGTCATCCAATGGCTGGATGAGCGGCGCATCGACGTGGGCTTCGTGGTGCTGGAGCAGGAGCGGTTCGACACCTTCGCGTTGTTCACCGATCAGATGGTCGCGCTGTTGCCGGCCAGCCATCCTCTGGCAGAGCAGCCTGCCCTGCGCCTTGAAGACCTGTGCGAGGCGCCCTTTATCCTGACCGAGGCCGGTTCGTCGGAGCTGGTCTCGCGCCTGTTCGTCAGCGCCCGGCTGACGCCGAATGTGCGTTACCGTTACGCGCAACTGCTCAGCACGCTGGAAGCGGTGAGCCGTGGCGATGGCGTCAGCGTGGTGGCCCAGGGTTCCCTACCGGTCACACCCGACCCGTGTTATGTGGCGCGCCCACTGGCACCGGCCATTACCCGTTCGATCGGCCTGGCAGTACTGGATCGCCGCCAGGCGTCCCCTGCCACACTGGCGTTTATTCGTGTGGCACAGGGCCTGGACTTCGCACCTGTCGCACCGTCATAGCCGGCCTTTTCAAGGTCTTTAGGCAGAACAGGCGATAAGTACCCTGTGGCGAGCCACAGTTGCAGTGTTCGCCATTAATGAAAGACGTTGAAAGGGCTGACCGTTATAGCGGCTGGCGGTGATGGCGCAGCGCTCCGCTGTCATCCACGGTACTGAAGCGCAGGCTGGCAGCGCCGGATGGCGCCTTCAGGGGCGCGTCGAAGGACAGTTGGGTAGCAGACCGTGGTGCGACCATGGGTGGGTTGTGATGTGGGTATTCGACGCCTTCGACAACCAGTACCACCGACGCCAGGGTCACGTGAAACGCGCTGGGGTTGTGCACTTGCACAACTGTTCGCTGCCCGCCGACCAGGCGCCAGGTCAATCCGCTCGCGGCATCCGCTGCGCCGTTGGCAAGCGCCACCGGCCGCAGGAACAGTTTGATCCGCGTCCGAATCGCCCATTGCAAGGTATTGCCGCCCGTGGCGTCGGTGGCAGTGGGTCGAACACTCAGCACGTTGAGCCAGTACAGGGCTTCCTGGTCGGCAACCGGTACAGGCGCTTCGCTTGGCTGGTAGACAATACGCAACGGTGCACCTTTGCCTGGGTCGATGCGCTTGATCGGCGGCGTGAGGGTGAACGGCACATCGCTGTATTCCGGTGGCAATTGCGCGTCACCGGTATCGATCCAGGCCTGGACCAGCCTCGGGCTGTCGGCTTCGTTGGTCAGTTGCACGCTCACTTCACGGGTGCCCATGGGGTAGATTATGCGTGTGCGGTCCAGCACCACATCGCTGCTGGCGATGGCAGTCCACAGCACACTGAAACACGCCGTCGTCCAGCGTAACACGCCCTTACTCATCGATAACTCAGGGTGAACGTCGCCTGCCCATTGGCCGTACCGGCCTGGATGCGTGCAGCCGTTTGCACGTAGCGTGCAGTGAGTGGAATGGTAAAGGTGCCGTTATCCGTAGTGCCCGCCAACCACTGGTTGGGCGTGCCGATTGCGCTGGAGTCCGGGCCGTAGCTCAGCAGCCGCTCCTGGTGCAGCAACTGCAGGGCCACGCCCCGGGCCGTCGAATCGCCAGTGAGAGACAGGCGATTGCTGCGATTGGCCGGCGCGGTCTGGTCGGTCAGGGTCACCAGCACATCCAGGCTGGCACCGGTGCCGCCGGCACATTGCAACACGATGGTCTCGGTGACGGCTCCGGCGGTGCTGCCGATGCCGCTGAAATCACGCGCCGACACCGTCCCCAGGCGCATTGCCAGGCTGGGTGTGGAGACGGAACAGGTCGGTTTGCGCGGCGGCCCGATCAATGTGCCGCCCAGGGTGATCATGTGCTCACCTGTTGCCGAGCGCACGGCGAAGCGGGCGATCGGTCGGGGGTCAATAAGGCCGCCCTGGATAGTACCGGTGACAAAGAAGAACAACCTGCCCCGCAAGCCCCATCTGGGTAGCCCCGGGTATATGGGTGGATGCAAGACGCTGATACCGGTACTGACCGCCTGGGGCGCCCTGTTGTCACGGTCTTCGGCAATCATGCCCATTCCAACACCCACCACCGTCGTCCGGTAAATGGGCATCCGCACCCCATAGTGAAAAAAATAGCTACCCGTGAAGTTCAGGTCACTGCTCAGGGATATGTAGCTCCAATACTCACTGAACACATCGTCGTATCGGCAAACCATCGCATTGGGAACGTCAAACGTGTAGCCATCCGGGTTGCCCAGTACCTGCCCGGGCCTGGGGTTGGCGGGCAGCGGGTCGATGGCGGGCACGTTGATTACCGTCGGGCCGGCGGCATCGCAGTCCCCGCCTGCCTGAGCCATTGGCAGCGTCAGCGCCGTCGATAGCAACGCCAGTCCACAGGTAGCAAGGCACTTCATGGGATGGCCACGCATCGCCCCTCCCACACCTGCGCGCTGCGCTGGCGCTCGGCGGAAGGTCTGGATGGCAATTGGTAAACAATGGCGCAACGTCCATCTACCGCATCGCTCCAGCGGACGGTGAGCCGACCGCTATCGCTGATATCCCTGACAAACGCCTTGCTGGCCTGCCCTACTACCCCGACTTCGCGCCCTTGTTCGTCGAACACTTGCGCGGCAAACGGCAAGGGCTGGCCGTTGTCCCGGCGCGCCTTGACGATCACGGCGCGACCACTGGCGACCTTGAAGCGCAACAGCGTCAATGCGCCCAGGGTGGGCACGACACTTTGGCTGGACTCCAGCAGCTCGACGTCCACGGGCATGCCATTTGGATCGAGCGTCACCACATTGCGCCGGAACGCTTGCAGATTGGGCGCCACCGCATAACCATCCGCGCCGATATGCGCGTTGCCGCTGTTGAGTGCCGCCCCCTGCGCGTTGGGGGCGTGTACCAGGGCGGCGGATTCGCCCAGGCTCTGGGACAGGATCAATCCGTCGGGATGAGCGACCACCGCGCCATCCGCGCTGAATGCCAGCTGCGCGCCCTGGCTGGATTGGCCATAACCCAGGCGCATCGCCACGGCCTCACCGCGATAGCCAGTGTAGGCATTCACTGCGCTGGCCCGTGAACCTGCCGCCGCACTGCGGCTGGCCCAGACGCCATAGTGTGCGCTGGCGTCCTCCCCCAGCAGGCCATTGATACCCAGTTGCTGCTGGCTGCCGCGCCGGTCGCCACGGTCCCAATGCTGGGTGCTGGTCAATGTGGGGGCGCGCAGTCCCGCCCCCAACGGCATCGACAAGGTCAGGGTGATGCGGTTGTCCAGCCGCCCGCGCTGGCCCACATCACCAAAGAAGAGCGCGTCGCTGTGTTCCCTCGGGCTGCGTCGCTGCTCGTCGCGCAGGCGAGTGTCTTCGATACGGGAACGCTGCATCGAGACATTCCAGCCCAGGCGTTTCCAGGTAGCCCCGTAGCTCACTGAAAAGGTGGTCTGGCGCCCCTGCTGCCGCTGCCAATAGGCGGTGGAACTGCCGGACAGGGTTAACGTGCCGCCGCCCAATTGCTGGCTGACATTAAGATCGAGGCGACTTTTCTGCCTGGCCAATCGGTCCGCGCCATAGCCTTTTCTCAGGCCTTCCTGTGCGCTCAGGGCATCGTACAAACTGAAATACCCCGGCGTGGAGTAGCGGTACATGCCCAGTGCGAAGTGAGTACCGGAGGTCGGCACGCTTTTGTAATAACCCAGGCCCAGGCTGTGCCCCGAGCGGTTGCCCTGCCCGTCCAGCAGCGTACGGGAGCCGGTTGCCTCCAGGGACAACACGCCCAGCGCAGTGCTCAGCGCAACGCCCAATTTGCCCTGGTGATAGCCCTGGGTCTTGGTGCCGCCACCGTATACCGTCAGCCCGTCCGCCACACCTTGGGCCAGCGTACCCTGCACCATCGCTGGCATGCCTGCAGTCATCCCGAGCTGGTTCACCTGGCCCAGGCTCACATGATAGTGGCGAGCCCCGGCCCGCAATAACAGCGGGGTCGCGGAGTACGGTACCGTAAAGGTGTTCCGGCGCCCATCCACTTCAGTCACGCTGACGGTCAAGTCACCGCCATAACCGGTGGCTGGCAGGTCATTGATCTCGAACGGACCTGGCGCCACCGTCGTCTCGTAGAGTGTGTAGCCATTCTGGCGAATGGTCACGGTGGCATTGCCCTCCGCCATGCCACGCACCAGGGGCGCATAACCTTGAAGGGACGGGGCCAGCATCCGCTCATCGCTGGCCAGGGTCACGCCCCGTACGCGTATGCCTTCCAGGATCTGCCCGCTGCTGAAACTGTCGCCGAGGCGCAACTGCGCCTGCCACATTGGGAGGCTGCGTTGCGCAAAGGTCGAGGTGTTTTGATAGGGCGGCTGGCCGGTCGCCGAATCCCAGGCCTGCGCGCCTTGGTGCCGCAGGCGCCAGCGGCCGAGGTTGAGGCCCGCATTCAGGCCCAGGTAAGCGCGATCGGTGCCCGCGCCCGCCGTCATGCGGGTAGTGCTGAAGGTGTAATTGAGCAGGCCGGCGTCGATGCCTTCATCCCAATAAGACGGGTCGATAAAGCCACGGGGGAGTTGTTTGACGTACACCTGGGGCAGGCTCACTGCCCATTCCAAGGCTGCGGCGTCAACACGGCTCGTCGCCGCGGGCAGCCAATCCTCCAGCGCGGGACACTCGGAAGCCGTGAGCAGCGTGCCGATGCGCTCCGGTGCGACACCGAGTTGCAGCAGCAAGTCGCGATCGACACAGGGCACAGCATCGGCTTGTGCGTCAGGGGTCATGAACGTTACTTCGCGGCGACCCATGGGCTGGCCGTTGACAATGATCTCCATAAGATGGGTGCCAGGGCTGATCAGGTCGTAGCGACTGAACCGAGACACATCGACTGCCGCGCCCTCGCTGGAAAAGGCTTGCAGGTCAAACACCGGCTCCGCGGCTGTCACGTGTTCAATCGACGTCAATGCTGCACTGATCAGCCCGGCAAGCATTGACTGCCTGTTCACGGTCAGAACCTCAGCGCAGCACGCTGCGGCGGTGAGAACGCGCCATAGTCGTTGATGTACTGGAAATGCACCTGGGCATCGGCCGGGATGTGCATGGCGGCTTCGTGCACCGCCAGGCGCAAGGTGTCGCCCGGCGCAACCATGCCGGTGTCGCTGCGCAACAGGCGGGCATCGGCCCGTGGCCCCAAGGCCAGCGCAACCTCATTGAACGTGACATGAAAGGCTGACGGGTTATACACCTCCAGCCCCCGTCCCTCCGCCGTCTTGTAGAGCGACCAGCGCAACTGCCCGGGTGCGCCATCAGGCTTCCCTGGTAACCGGTCCGGACGGAAAAACACCTTGGTGCGGATGCGGAACGCAAACCGCAGTTGATTGGCTTGCTCGTCGCCCAGCGTAGGCAATGGGTGAAACCGCGGTGGCACCTCCAGTACATTGAGCCAGAACAGTGTTTCGCGGTCTTCGGGCAAGGGCTCTCGGGAATAGACCAGTCGCATCGCGTGGCCCTTGCCCGCCTCGATACGAAACACCGGCGGCGAGAGGCTGAATGGCACATGGCTGTCTTCCGGCCCGGTCCGCCGATCAGCGGGCTCGACCCACGCTTGCACCAGGCGTGGCGCGGCGCCGTCTTCGTTGGTCAACTGGATGGTGATCTCAGCCTGGCGCTCAGGGTAGATATGGCGCGTACCATTGATGATCACACCGGCATCCACCGTCGCCGGTTCGCCGGGCAGCAACACTGCCAGCAGCAGGCCCAGGTAGCGCCGGGCCTTTGTCGAAGACACCATGGCTGCGCACTCCTGTTCCCGGCTCGCTCAGGGAAAGGTCACGGAGTACTGCACCGCCGCCTGCACTGGCCCATTGCCGGCCGCGCCAGTAGCGATGTACCGCGCTGCAAATGGCAGCGTTGCAATGCCATCGTCCGGAATTGCGGGGGTGGATGTCGTGCCCAGCCGCAGGTCGATGGGCCGGTTCACGACCCCATCGATGATCTGCACCTCGACATTCGCCGCACCGGAAGCGGCCGTGTTGAGCAGGTTACCTGTCAGCGGGTTGACCCCAGGGCTGGTGCTCTCGAACAACACCGCTACCGTAGACGCCGCGCAAGGGGATGCCGTGCCGCCAACATAGATGAAAAAAGGCTTGCTGCCGGCAGTATCCCCGGCCGCCTTCAGCGCGGAGGCTTGCACTTTCTCCAGCGCTACCGGAAAGCTCGCCCCGGTGCCCGGCCCTGATCCGGTCCCCCCGGTAATCGGGCACGTGCTACCCACAATATCGCCACTGAGGGTGATGGTGCCGTCTGCTGCCATGGCAGGCCCGACGGTGATGCCCATGAATGCGAGAAACGCCGCTGCCAGCCTTTTGCTTTTCATGATGAGTCCGCCTTGGAAAAACCGACGTTTTGATCATAAGTAACGTGCGCAAGGCTGCCTACTGACCGAACGGCTAGGTATCCCGAGCTTATTGCGGCGACTCCAACTATCATCGAGGCAAGTCCGGACTGCCGTGCTGACGCCTCTCTCATCTCGCAACAGGCTTACATCCCATGCCCCTGACCGTCCAAGGCCCGCGCAGCCGTGCCACCCGCAACCTGATCAGCGTGTTCTGCGCCATGGTGCCGCTGGCATTGGGCGTGGTGATCCTCCACTGGCAAGCCGAACGCACCCTTGAACAAAGCACCGCCCAGACCGCACAGGAAGCCGTGCGCCAATTCGATTTGATGCTCGATAACACCGCCCTCGCCGCCCAGGCATTGCTGCCGTTGGCAGGGCAGCCGTGTGATAACGGCGCACAGCTGGCGTTGCGCGAACAGGTCACGCGCCGCCCGTTCGTGCGGGCGACCACCTTGTCCTGGCAGAGAAACATCTACTGCAGCTCGCTGTTTGGCGACCAATACGCGTCACCGGTCAACCCGGATGACTATGTAGACGGCAAGTTGTGGTTAATGGATGGCAACCCGGTGACGCCCGATACCGCACTGCTGGTGTACCGGCTGGTCGAGGGTGACAAGGCCGCTTTTGCGTCGATCGACGGCTACCACCTGACCAACGCCCTGCGGCTGATCAGCCGTTACGCCGACCTGGTGCTGCAAGTAGGGCCCCATTGGCTGGGGGCCGATGGAACAGTGCATGACACCGCGGTGCCGGTATTTGCCGTGGCGCACCATCATCTCGCATCCTCGCGTTATCGCTACAGCGTCGACGCTGGCATGCCTGCCGGCGAAGTCTGGCGCTACATGCAGGCTCGATACCCGGCGTTGTTCAGCCTGTTGGTGTTCTTTGGCGTGCTGGCTGGGGTGCTGGCCAATTGGTTGCAAAAACGCTCTTCGGCTCCGACCCATGAACTGTATCGGGCATTGGGCGCCAACGAATTCATTCCGTACTTCCAGCCCGTGGTACGCGGTGATACCGGCGAATGGGCGGGCTGCGAAGTACTGATGCGCTGGCAACACCCGAAGGAAGGGCTGGTGCGACCCGATCTGTTTATCCCCCTCGCCGAGCATTCGGGCCTGATCGTGCCGATGACTCGTGCCCTCCTGCGCCAGACCGCCGCGCAACTGGCGCCTCATGCCACGCGTTTCAGCCCGGGATTCCATATTGGTGTGAATATCACCGCCCGCCACTGCCAAGACCTGGCACTGGTGGAGGACTGCCGCGAGTTTCTCGCCGCCTTTCCCGAGGGCCAGGTGACCCTGGTGCTCGAGTTGACCGAGCGCGAGCTGATCGAACCCACAGACATTACCCGACGCTTGTTCGACGCGTTGCATCAATTGGGAGTGATGATCGCCATTGACGATTTTGGCACCGGTCATTCCAGCCTGGGGTACTTACGCAACTTCAATGTGGACTACTTGAAGATCGACCAGAGTTTTGTCGCCATGATCGGTGCAGATGCACTATCGGGGCATATTCTGGACAGCATCATAGCGCTGTCTGGCAAGCTCGACTTGGGCATCGTTGCAGAAGGTGTGGAGACGCGCGAACAGTGTGAATACTTGGCCGCTCAAGGGGTGGACTTCCTGCAAGGTTACCTGTTTGGAAAGCCTTTACCCTGTGATGAATTTATTAAATCGCTGGCGCGTCATTGAATAGCCATGCACTACCTGCACTGAAATAGTTGGGTCTAGAGAAAAGACATGATTTACTCGTGACGCATTAACTACTACAATTTTTCCTGCCTGTGCAGAACTCGCGGGATGACTTCTTTCCTGGGTCGCCTTAAAGCGCTTGGCTTATAGCTTTGTCTGCAGTTGATATCAGCCAACTACACTATTGGAGTACAGATTTTGTCCAGACTCGCCGAATTTCGCGCAGCAGAAAAAGCCCTTCAAGAGCAGCTTGCCCAGCTGGAATCCCTGAAGAACGATGCTGGCCTGAAGAAAGAAATCGAATTCGAAGAAAAGCTTCAAGCCCTGATGAAGAGCTATGGCAAAGGCCTGCGCGACATCATTTCCATCCTTGATCCAAACCCGGGCAAGTCCAGCGCTGTTGCCGCCGCACCTAAACAGCGCCGTGCGCGTGTGGTCAAGGTTTACCAGAACCCGCACACCGGTGAATTGATCGAAACCAAAGGCGGCAACCACCGTGGCCTCAAGGCCTGGAAAGAACAGTACGGCGCTGCCACTGTAGATTCCTGGCTTCGCGGTTGATCGTACTGCACTTATAAAGAGCCCCGCTGACGCGGGGCTTTTTTTATTTTATAGGTTCGAAATCGAACTTAAATAACATTTCACTTTGTTCAAAATCGACAGGCCTCACGCACTTAAAGTTTCAGGCTGTCGCGCACCGAACTGACTTCTTCCTTGCCTGCTTCGTACGCCTCGGCCTGACCTGCGTATGAAAAAACATACGCTTTATCGGTATCAACCGCGCCCACCAATGTTTGCGAGAGCACGTGTCGCCCGTTCTCGGTTATCACGCAAGTAGTTTCCAACGCTTCAAGACGGCTCAATGTTGTAGGGTGCATCTTGCTGCACACGCTTTGATAACCACCCTGGGCGAAATCTTTCTGGATGGATTTGCGCATCTCCAGCAGTACGCCTTGAAGATTAACCTGGTGGCCAACTTCAATGGGCGTCCCGGTCAACTCCATGACCATCAGGGTCGTACCGTTTTCATCATTCTTGATTGCCCGCTGCCGCGACACTGCCTGGGGTTTGGCACGTGCCTGGTCATCTGCCACGACTTCTTCAACCTGCCACCCACTAGGCCAATGAATTTCGGGCTCGGCGGCCACTACGCAGGAACTGCCCAACCACAAGCACAGCATGCTCAACAACGGTTTACGAAATTCGGTCATTACAAAAAACACCCAAGGTTCAATGGCCAAAGTTTGAGCCCCAGCCTCGACAGGCTGCAAGGCCTGCGTGGCTTTTTCATCTGGCGACCGAGCCGAGCCTTGCGTATCATGGCCCGGCTGCACGGATGCCAGCCGCAAGCCAAGGAACCGCTCACATTTCAGAGCCGCGTTTGCCCCATTTTTTCTGGAGGGCCCATGAGCCTGCACGAACTGAACACCTTTCCGGGCGTCACTGCCCAACCTGATACCGCCACCGCCGACTTCGTGTTCAACCACACCATGCTGCGGGTCAAGGACATTACCAAGTCGCTGGACTTCTACACTCGCGTCCTGGGCTTTTCCCTGGTTGAAAAACGCGACTTCCCGGAAGCCGAGTTCAGCCTGTACTTCCTCGCCCTGGTCGATAAATCCCAGATCCCGGCCGATGCTGCCGAGCGCACCCAGTGGATGAAGTCGATTCCAGGCATCCTGGAACTGACCCACAACCACGGCACCGAAAACGACGTCGACTTCGCCTATCACAACGGCAATACCGACCCGCGTGGTTTCGGCCATATCTGCATCTCGGTGCCGGATATCGTCGCCGCCTGCGAGCGCTTCGAAGCCCTGGGCTGCGATTTCCAGAAGCGCCTGAGCGATGGCCGCATGAAGAGCCTGGCGTTCATCAAGGACCCGGATGCGTACTGGGTCGAAATTATCCAGCCCGCGCCGCTGTAACGAAAAAACCCCATGATCGCTCATGGGGTTTTTCATTTGCGCGGCCGTCCTTACGCCGGGGCGGAAGTTCGAATCAGGTGGTCGAACGCACTCAGGGAAGCCTTGGCACCCTCGCCCACCGCAATCACGATCTGCTTGTAGGGCACGGTCGTGACGTCACCGGCAGCAAATACACCCGGCAGTGAGGTCTCGCCACGGGCATCGACGATGATCTCGCCACGCGGCGTCAGTTCCACGGTGCCTTTGAGCCAGTCGGTGTTGGGCAACAAGCCGATCTGGACAAAGATCCCTTCCAGGTCGATGGTCTTGAACTCGCCGCTGTCCCGGTCCTTGTACGCCAGGCCGGTGACTTTCTGACCATCACCTTTCACTTCGCTGGTCAGCGCGCTGGTGATCACGTCGACGTTCGGCAGGCTGTAGAGCTTGCGCTGCAACACCGCGTCGGCGCGCAACTTGCTGTCGAACTCGAGCAAGGTCACGTGGCTGACGATACCGGCCAGGTCAATGGCCGCTTCCACGCCGGAGTTACCCCCGCCGATCACCGCCACACGCTTACCCTTGAACAACGGACCGTCACAGTGGGGGCAGAAGCACACGCCCTTGGCCTTGTATTCCTGCTCGCCCGGGACACCCATTTCTCTCCAGCGAGCGCCGGTCGCCAGGATCACGGTCTTGGACTTGAGGGTCGCACCGCTTTCGAAGCGAATTTCGTGCAGGTCACCGGCGTTTTTCGCCGGGATCAAGGCACTGGCGCGCTGCAGGTTCATGATGTCTACGTCGTACTGACGCACGTGGGCTTCCAGGGCACTGGCCAGTTTCGGCCCCTCGGTTTCCTGTACCGAGATAAAGTTCTCGATGGACATAGTGTCCAGCACTTGCCCGCCGAAACGCTCTGCGGCGACGCCGGTGCGAATACCTTTGCGTGCCGCGTAGATCGCAGCCGACGAACCGGCTGGGCCGCCGCCGACGACGAGCACATCGAAGGCCTCTTTGGCGCTGATTTTCTCGGCGGCTTTTTCGATGCCGCTGGTGTCGAGCTTGGCGAGAATCTCTTCCAGGCCCATGCGGCCCTGACCGAAGTTCACACCATTGAGGTACACGCTGGGCACCGCCATAACCTGGCGTTCATCAACCTCAGCCTGGAACAGTGCACCGTCGATGGCGACGTGGCGGATGTTCGGGTTGAGCACGGCCATCAGGTTCAACGCCTGGACCACGTCCGGGCAGTTCTGGCAGGACAGCGAGAAGTAAGTCTCGAAGCTGAACTCGCCTTTGAGGGCGCGGATCTGTTCAATCACTTCGACACTGGCCTTCGACGGGTGGCCACCGACTTGCAGCAGGGCCAGCACCAGCGAAGTGAATTCATGGCCCATGGGGATGCCGGCAAAACGCAGGCTGATCTCGGCACCCGGGCGGTTAATGGAGAACGAAGGCTTGCGCGCATCGTTGCCATCGGTTTTCAGGGTAATCAGCGTGGTGAGGCTGACCACATCCTGCAAAAGGGCAAGCATTTCCTGGGATTTCGCGCCGTCGTCTAGGGAGGCGACGATCTCGATCGGCTGGGTGACCCGTTCCAGGTATGACTTCAACTGAGCTTTAAGATTGGCGTCCAACATACGGGCGATTTCCTGTTCATTCGGTTTATTGCAGACAAAAAAACGCCCGAGCGAATCTCGCCCGGGCGTTTTTGGGGGCGGATGCAGCTTACTTAAGTGCGGATTCCCGCCCTTGAGACTTCACAGACTTAGATCTTGCCGACCAGGTCCAGGGACGGAGCCAGGGTGGCCTCGCCTTCTTTCCACTTGGCTGGGCAGACTTCGCCTGGGTGAGCAGCAACGTACTGAGCAGCCTTGATTTTGCGCAGCAGCTCGGAAGCGTCACGGCCAACACCGCCGTCGTTCAGTTCGACGATCTTGATCTGACCTTCCGGGTTGATCACGAAAGTACCGCGGTCTGCCAGGCCAGCTTCTTCGATCAGTACGTCGAAGTTGCGGGAGATGGTCAGGGTCGGGTCGCCGATCATGGTGTACTGGATTTTGCCGATGGCTGGCGACGTGTTGTGCCAGGCAGCGTGGGCGAAGTGGGTGTCGGTGGAAACGCTGTAGATTTCGACGCCCAGTTTCTGGAACTCGGCGTAGTTGTCAGCCAGGTCTTCCAGCTCGGTTGGGCAAACGAAGGTGAAGTCGGCTGGGTAGAAGAACACAACAGACCACTTGCCTTTCAGGTCAGCGTCGGACACATCTACGAAGTTGCCGTTTTTGTAGGCGGTAGCTTTGAACGGTTTTACTTGGCTGTTGATGATAGGCATCGTTGACTCTCCGTCAGGTTTGTAGAAGGGCTTAGTAAGTTGATGAGGTGAATCCTACCCACTCTCTACGCCGATGGCTCATTGGCAAACCTGATGCTGACGATTGGTTTTCCCTATCAGGTGACTGTATTAATAGAAGAAATCTCAAAGCAGCGGCTGGGTCGCCAGGGTCATGCCGAGAAAGGGCGTCGCTTCAACATAGCGCATGGCGGATTTCATGTCGCTCCAGCCGACGTAACTCATCAACGACTTCAAATCCCAACCGCTGCGATGAGCCCAGGTGGCAAAGCCCCGGCGCAGCGAGTGGCTGGTGTAGTGCTCGGCGGGGATACCGGCACGCTCGAGCGCCTGGCGCAGCAGCGGGATCACACTATTGGGATGCAGGCCCTCCTCCCCCAGGTTGCCCCAGCGATCAATACCGCGAAACACCGGGCCACGCACTAATGCCGAGGCATTGAGCCACTCGCTATAGGCCAGCACCGGGCAGAGGCGCAAGAGTGCCGGGGTGTGATAGGTCTTGCCGAGATTGTCGCGGTCGCTTTTGCTGCGGGGTAGGTACAGGCTGATCCCTGCACCGGGCATTGCTTGTACATGCTCGATAGAGAGGCGACACAGCTCATCACTGCGAAAGCCACGCCAGAATCCCAGCAAGATCAACGCGGTATCACGCTTGGCACGCAGCAATCGGGGCTGGTCCTGTGTTTGCGCCGCTTCTATCGCTTCAGCGTCAAGAGAAGCAACCACTTGCTCCAGATGCTTGAGTTGCAACGGTTCGGCTTGCTTCTCCCGCGCCGGGTGCACTGCACGAATGCCCTTGAGCACCTTGCGCACCACGGACGCCTTGGTTGGGTCAGGAAACCCCTGGCTCGTATGCCATTGCGCCAGTGCCGAGAGCCGCAACTTCAGCGTGTTGACCGCCAGCACACCGGCATGGGCGACCAGATAGCGCGCCACGCTGTCGCTGGTCGCCGGCAGGAACCCGCCCCAACTCACTTCGAAATGCTCAATCGCTGCGCGGTAGCTACGCCGGGTGTTATCGCGGGTAGCGGCGTTGAGATAACGATCCAGATCGCTCATGGGAGGCCTATTCGTACTGTTGACTGACGCATTAGCGGATTCATGACGCATGACGCGGGATAATACGCCAATATCCAATCTGTTAAATGATGAATTTAAACGAACTATTGTTCATGATATTGTACGTATATACATACCATGTACCACAATACGAAATCGACGGAGACCCCATGGCTCGCGGCGGCATTAACAAAGCAGTAGTTCAAACGGCCCGCTTGGCAATCCTCGCTCGCGGCGAGAACCCCAGCATCGACGCAGTACGCATCGAAATGGGCAATACCGGCTCGAAAACCACCATTCATCGTTATTTGAAAGAGCTGGATGAAAGCGAAACCCGCACCACCATCACCGAAGCGCCGATCGACGACGAGCTTGGCGAACTGGTGGCGCGACTGGCCCAGCGCCTGAAAGAGAAAGCCCAGGAGCCAATCGACCTGGCCCTGGCGCAGTTCGAACAGCAGAAGGCCGCCCTGCTCGCCCAGGTGCAAGCCCTTGAGGAGGCCCATGACCAACTCCAACGGCAGTTCGATATCCAGGCCACCGCCCTGGCAGAAGAAAGCGCCGCCCTGCAAACCGCCAGCACCAGCCTGCAGACCGAACAAACCCGTAACGCCGGGCTGAGCCAGGCGTGCAGTGACTACGAGCTAAGGATCAACGACAAGGACGAGCAGATTCGTTCGCTGGAAGAAAAGCACCTGCATGCCCGGGATGCGCTGGAGCATTACCGCAATGCCATCAAGGAGCAGCGCGAACAGGAACAGCGCCGCCATGAAGGCCAGTTGCAACAGGTACAGGCAGAACTGCGCCAGGCCCAACAGAGCGCCATGGTGCGCCAGGATGAAATCACCCAACTGCATCGCGACAATGAGCGGCTGTTGATTGAGCATCGGGTGACAGCGAAGGAGTTGACCGCACTGCAGGAGCAATCCCGCAAGGATCAGGCCCAGCAACTCAAGCTGACTGAACAGCTAAGCCTGATTGACAGCGAACGCACCCTGCTTCAGGAGCGCCTGCGGGTAGCGGCGCTGGAGAGCCAGTCACGCCAGGAAGCGCTGGGCGAACAGCAGCACGTCAATAAAACCCTGGAACTGGCGCTGATCAAGGCCCAGGCCAGTGTCGAGGCGTTGCGTCTGGCTGCCGCCGTTGCAGCGGCGCCAGAGGCAACGCCCAAGGTCTGATCAGCCTGCTACAGGCGTGCGCATGGTGACGAACTCTTCCGCCGCCGTCGGGTGCACGCCGATAGTTTCATCGAAATGCTGCTTGGTCGCGCCCGCCTTGAGCGCGATCGCCAGGCCCTGCACGATTTCCCCCGCATCCGGGCCGACCATGTGGCAACCCAGCACTTTGTCGGTGTCGGCGTCGACCACCAGCTTCATCAGAGTCTTTTCCTGGCACTCGGTCAGGGTCAGCTTCATCGGCCGGAAACGGCTTTCGAAGACCTGCACCTTGTGGCCTTTCTCTTTCGCGTCTTCTTCGGAGAGCCCCACGGTGCCAATGTTCGGCAGGCTGAACACCGCCGTCGGGATCATCGCGTAATCCACCGGGCGATACTGCTCAGGCTTGAACAGGCGACGCGCCACGGCCATGCCTTCGGCCAGGGCAACCGGCGTCAATTGCACACGACCGATCACATCGCCGATAGCGAGGATCGAGGACTCGGCGGTCTGGTACAGGTCATCCACCTCAACGAAGCCACGCTTGTCGAGTTTGACGCCGGTGTTCTCCAACCCCAGGTTATCCAGCATCGGACGCCGCCCGGTGGCGTAGAACACACAATCAGCTTCCAACACCCGGCCGTCTTTGAGGGTAGCCTTGAGACTGCCATCGGCCTGCTTGTCGATGCGCTCGATGTCGGCATTGAATTGCAGGTCCAGGCCGCGCTTGGTCAGTTCTTCCTTCAAGTGCGTGCGTACCGAACCGTCGAAGCCGCGCAGGAACAAGTCGCCGCGATACAGCAACGAGGTCTGGGCACCCAGGCCGTGGAAAATACCGGCAAACTCAACGGCAATGTAACCGCCGCCGACCACCAGCACACGCTTGGGCAATTCCTTTAGGAAAAACGCTTCATTGGAGCCAATGGCGTGCTCGCGTCCGGGAATCTCCGGAATCTGCGGCCAGCCACCCGTTGCGATCAGAATATATTTGGCGGTAAAGCGCTGGCCATTGATTTCGACCTGATGCGGATCCACTAGGCGTGCATGCCCTTCATGCAGGGTCACGCCACTGTTGACCAACAGGTTGCGATAGATGCCATTGAGGCGATTGATCTCGCGATCCTTGTTGGCGATCAGGGTGGCCCAATCAAAATTCGCCTCGCCCAACGACCAGCCAAAACCGCTGGCCTGCTCAAAATCCTCGGCAAAATGTGCGCCGTACACCAACAGTTTTTTCGGCACGCAGCCGACGTTGACACAAGTGCCGCCCAGATAGCGGCTTTCCGCCACGGCCACCTTGGCACCAAAGCCTGCGGCAAAACGTGCCGCACGCACACCACCGGAACCGGCGCCAATTACATACAGGTCAAAATCGTAGGCCATTTCACTCTCCTCGGCAGGACATCAGCATACCGACTTACATGGGGCTGAAAAACGAAAAAGCCACCCGAAGGTGGCTTTTTTGGAACAGGCTGCCTACATCGTGGATCAGTAAGCCTTGCCAGTCTTGTAGAAGTGCTCGTAGCAGAAGTTGGTCGCCTCGATGTAGCCCTCGGCGCCACCGCAGTCGAAACGCTGGCCCTTGAATTTGTAGGCAATCACGCAACCGTCTTTGGCTTGCTTGAGCAGGGCATCGGTGATCTGGATCTCGCCGCCCTTGCCTGGCTCGGTTTCTTCGATCAGCTTGAAGATGTCCGGAGTCAGGATGTAACGACCGATGATCGCCAAGTTGGAAGGTGCGTCTTCCGGCGCTGGTTTCTCGACCATGTCACGTACGCGGATCAGGCCATCGCCAATGTCGTCACCGGCAATAACGCCATACTTATTGGTTTCGGTTGGGTTCACTTCCATCACTGCAACGATGGTGCAACGGTACTTCTGGTACAGCTTGACCATCTGGGTCAGTACGCCGTCGCCTTCCAGGTTCACGCACAGGTCATCCGCCAGGACCACGGCGAACGGTTCGTCACCGATCAGCGGGCGGCCGGTCAGGATCGCGTGGCCGAGACCTTTCATCTGGGTCTGGCGGGTGTAAGAGAACGAGCACTCGTCCAGCAGCTTGCGGATGCCGACCAGGTATTTTTCCTTATCGGTGCCCTTGATCTGGTTTTCCAGCTCGTAGCTGATGTCGAAGTGGTCTTCCAGCGCGCGTTTACCACGGCCGGTCACGATGGAGATTTCATTCAGGCCGGCATCCAGTGCCTCTTCGACGCCGTACTGAATCAGTGGCTTGTTCACCACCGG
This sequence comes from Pseudomonas allii, assembly GCF_055380095.1. Taxonomy (NCBI): domain Bacteria; kingdom Pseudomonadati; phylum Pseudomonadota; class Gammaproteobacteria; order Pseudomonadales; family Pseudomonadaceae; genus Pseudomonas; species Pseudomonas allii. Next base: position 3,416,820 of record NZ_AP039450.1, read on the forward strand.
CAGCATCTCTTTGGGCATGGCCTTGGTCGCTGGCAAGAAGCGAGTGCCGTAACCGGCTGCTGGGAACAAGCATTTCTTGATCATATAAGTCCTTACAAAGGGCTGTGCGTACGGAATTCGGCGCAGTCTAATCAGGCCGCAGTCACCTTACAATGGGTCCTGCTGGCGTTGCGATGTCATCATAGAGAAAAAATGTCGGCGTAAGTTCCGCGCATCTTACGAAGCGCATCGGCACCGGCACGGCCAAAAAAGCCTGCACCTCAGTGTTTCCAAGGGCTGCGACCTTTTTAGCACGCTTTTGCAGCGGTAACACTGACCTAGAATAACTTGCGCGCCCCCGCGACATTTGGCGCTATCATTAGGCCCTTGAACCAGACCACGAGATACTTGATAGATGTCAGAACCAAAAGGCGTGAACGGCTACCTGATCACCAAGCGAGCGGACGGTTGGCACCTGATCAACTTCCACGGCGACAGCGTCGCCGGCGCATTCGCCAGCGAAAGCCAGGCTATCGCTGTAGCTGAGGTGTTTGTGGATGAAGCGGGCCACGCTTCGAGCAAACGGCCCAAGGGAAAGTAAACGTCAACGCCCTGTGCAAAAGGCCCCGATGAACGGGGCTTTTTTGTGTTTGTCTGTACGTAGATGGCAGTTCGCTATAATCTCGCCGAAACGCCCCACGACAGTGTCAGCGCCCTTCCAACACCCTCGATGATGAACCTACATGAACAAGATTCTGGCACTGACTGCAGCACTGGCACTCGCCGGATGCACCACCACCTCTGACGTCTACCTGAAAAACGGTGAGCAAGGCCTGACCATCGACTGCTCGGGCGAAGCCAATTCCTGGGCCAGTTGCTATGAGAAGGCTGATGCCTCTTGCGCAGGCACTGGCTACCGTATCGTCGGCACCGAAGGCACACCTTCGCTCAAGGAAAGTGAAAAGACCCTGGGCCAGGACGTCGGCAACTTCAAAAGCCGCAGTGTCGTGGTGGTGTGCAAGTAAGCGTCGCGGCTACAACTGGATATCGGCGAACTTGATACCCAGGCCACGAATGGTCTCCACCAGGTCATCCAGCCGTGGGAAAGACTCGACTTCATCCTGATCGTCCACCAGGAAAAAGCTGCGGCCGCCGCTTTTCTTGAAGAATACGATCCACTCCCCCAAGTCGGCCGGATTCTGGATGATATGAGTGGCCGATATCTGGCCTTCGGCCTGGCGAGCCCTGACGTGTTCACGCTTCATAAAAGACTTCCCGAAAAAACAAATGCCGCACAAACCGAGGGTTTGCGCGGCATTTTTACATTGAATGGCCGAGAGTTTAACGGATGCCCTGCCCAATCAGCACGCCTTCTACGGTTTGGCCGTAGAGATTGATGCCGTCATTGGCGTGGAATTTAACCCGGGTCTTCTCCACGGAACCGTCAACTAGCCGCGGGTCCTGCGGTCGTTCGTGGCTGTTGACGTAGGCCGCAACGTCCCAGGCTTGCTGGTCGCTCAGGCTGCCGCCCTTGCCCAATGGCATGTTGTGCTTGATGAAGGACGCCGCCGTATTGATGCGGTGCATGCCGGCGCCCCAATTGTAGGAATCCTTGCCCCACAGGGGTGGCATGACATAGCTGTCACCGACCTTCTGACCCTGCCCTTCTGCCCCATGACAGACGGCGCATTGCCCTTTGTACACCTGGGCGCCCTGGGCAATGTCGTATCCCTTGGCTGGCTGCGCCACGTTGGGGTAACCACGGCCCGGCAATTCAACGCCTAAAGGCGCCTTACTGGCCAGCCAGTAGGCATACACCGAAAGCGCGGTAATTTCCGGGCTGTCAGCAGCCGGCGGCGTACCGCCATTCATGCTGAATTGAAAACAGCCTTGCAATCGCTCGGCAAAGGTATTGACCTTGTCGTTCTTCTTTCGGTACGCCGGGTACATCGGGTAAGCGGCCCATAACGGCGCTGAATTGGCGAGGCGCCCCTGGTCCAGATGGCAATTGCTGCAATTGAGCCCGTTGCCGACAAATTTCGGCGCCAGGCGCCGGGTATCCACGAACAGCGCATAGCCGTCCCTGACCAGCTTGCCGTAGGCGTTGTCGGGCAGCTCACTTTCCTGAGGTGGCTGGAACTGACTGACCGGCGCGTGGCCAACGGCAGGCTGCAACTGCGACTGGTCTTCCATCGCGATCGTGGCAGCGTGGGCAGACGGCATGCCCAACAGGCCCAAGGCCAATATCAACGGGCTCATGGCTTGACCTCCAACTTCAACGCTGCGAAATACTGGGCTACACCCTGCACTTCTTCCGGGGTCAGGGCTTTGGCGATATGCCCCATCAAGTCATTCGGATCATTGTGACGGGTTCCGTTTTGCCAGGCCGTCAACTGGGCCGCCAAGTAAGTGGCAGGCTGGCCGGCCAACGGCGGAAACGCATCGCCAACTCCTGTGCCGGCTGGGCCGTGACAACTGGCACACGCCGGAATTTGGCGCTCCCAAGCGCCCTGCTGCGCGAGTTTTTGCGCGGCGCCGACAGGCATCTCGCTGCGAGGAACCGCTTGCGGGACCGCACCAGGCATTGCCGCCAGCGCCTGACTGACCGCGTCGATTTCAGCGTCGGTGAGCGCAGTCGCCAAGGGTTGCATCACCGGGTTGGCGCGACTGCCGCGCTTGAAGTCTTCCAGCTGTTTACGCAGGTAGGGCGCAGGCAATCCCGCCAACCGGGGAAAACCCGCTGCGGCCAGCCCTGCGCCATCGGCACCGTGGCAGGCGACGCAGGGCATGGCGCCGGGCTGCGAACCGCCTTCGGTGAAGATCTTCTTCCCATCCAACGCGCTGGCATTGCCCAGTAGCAACATCAGCGCACTGCCCACCAGTACTCGTTCCAAAGACATCATCACGACTCCATTTTTATAGTTATATGCTTAGGCGTTTATGGCATAAGCCTACAAATGGTAGGGGAATGAGCCCCTCGCGACAACTCCCAAAACACGCCATCAAAAAAGCCCGGTCCCACAATGGCGGGGCCAGGCTTTTTGATCGGATTTGAAGTGGCTCGGTGAAACGGCGCTTATGAGCCGGAAATGCACTCTTCGCCGGCCTTCTTCACATCACCGGGACGGATCGGCACGTTGGACATGCTCTCGTAGAGCTTGATACTGCTGCCGCTGGAGCGGTCTTCGATCTCGAAAATCGCCGAAGGGTCAGCCGAGAATTTCTGCGGCACGATCACCTGCACACCGTCCTTATGGGGCTCGATCTGCGGTGGACGGCGCGTGGCGGATAGTTTGCGCACGACACAGGCAGCATATTCCTGCGGTTTCTTCCCGGAAATGACCGCCAGGGTCGGCGGGGTCTGCTTGATATCTGCAACCGAAGCACACCCACCAATCGCCAGGGCCAGAACCAACACACTCCACTTCATACAAAAACCTCCGATAAAGACCCTACGACAGCGGGGATGGTATTTTTCTCCCGCCCACGTAGGATTTATCCCTGATAACTCAGTAAATAACTGTTTTAAATTGTCGACGTTGTTGAAGACGGGCCGATAATAAACGCGCTGGGGCTGATAAACTCCATCTTAACCTACGTATCGTTCTGATTTTTCAGAAAAAGCCCTTCTGGAGACACCCTCATGAAATTCATCCACCAGCGCGAGCACCTCAACGAGGGAGACATTGTTGTCATCGAATGCTCGCAGACTTGTAATATCCGCCTGATGAGCGATGCGAATTTTCGCAGCTTCAAGAATGGCGGCCGTCACACTTACCACGGTGGCGCATTCGATAAGTTCCCCGCCAAAATCACCGCACCGAGCACGGGCTTCTGGAACATCACCCTGGACGTAGTCACGCGCCGTGCCATCAGCGTGACCCGCAAACCCGCGCTGTCCCACAAGATCCGCATTGTGCGCCGTACCAGCTCCAAGTTGAGCTGACCCGAACACCCCACAGGAAATGACCGTGACCGCCACTACCAAATACGTAATCAAGTACAAGCTCAACGGCGAACGTCGCTTTGAGTTCGCACAACTGCAGACCAACAGCGTCGAAGAAGCCAAGCAAGCGCTGGCGAAAATTCACGATGCCAGTGATGAAATCACCGACATCAATGTGAGCAAGGCGCTGTAAGCCGATGCCCGGCCCCACCGAAGATCTGTTCGCCGACGACGCCTTGCAGCAACCCGCCGGGTGCGAAAAAATTGGTGACCAGTCCTACGTATTAAAGGGTTACGCCCTGCCCTGGATTGAGCGTCTTCTGCCGGAACTGCGACGTGTATTAGCTCAATCACCGTTTCGGCAAATGGTCACACCGGGAGGTTTCACCCTGTCGGCGGCATTGAGCAGTTGTGGCGACCTGGGCTGGACTACCGATACCTCCGGTTACCGTTACTCACCTGTGGACCCACGTAGCCAGCAACCCTGGCCGCAGATGCCGGACGCCCTGCGCCAGTTGGCGGTGCTGGCGGCTGCAGAGGCCGGGTTCCTTGACTTTGCCCCGGACGCCTGCCTGATCAACCGTTATGTACCCGGCGCAAAAATGTCGCTGCATCAAGACAAGAATGAGCGTCGCTACAGCGAACCGGTGGTGTCCGTCTCGCTCGGCCTGCCAGCGATTTTTCTGTTTGGTGGACATGCGCGCAGCGACAAGACCCGCAAAGTCTCGCTGTTCCATGGCGACGTGGTGGTCTGGGGCGGCGTGGACCGCCTGCGCTTTCATGGCGTGATGCCGATCAAGCAAGGCATGCACCCGGTAATGGGTCCGCAACGCATCAACCTGACCTTTCGCACCGCCGGCTGATTTGACCGCAAGCTTCAGAGTGCCAGGTGTTCGCGACCCGGCTAATCTGGCCAGGAGCCGTCAAGAGTGCCGACCATGACTACCGAACAAGATCCGCGCTGGGCCGCCATACTGGCCCGCGACCCCAAGGCCGATGCGCTGTTCGTCTACGGTGTGAAGACCACCGGCGTGTACTGCCGCCCCAGTAGCGCGTCACGCTTGCCACGTCCGGAAAACATCGAGTTCTTCGACACCCCGGCGCAGGCCGAAGCCGCCGGTTATCGCGCCAGCAAACGCGTGGCCGGCGATCAGACTCAACTCGCAGCACAGCATGCGCAGTTGGTGGCCGACGCTTGCCGGCATATCGAACAGGCCGACACCCCGCCCAACCTGAACACGTTGGCGCAGCACGCCAACCTCAGCCCTTTTCATTTTCACCGCGTGTTCAAAGCCGTTACCGGCCTGACACCCAAGGGCTATGCCAGCGCCCATCGTTCGCGCAAAGTGCGCGACGGTCTCAAGGGCGCGCACTCGGTGACGGATGCACTGTATGACGCCGGCTTCAACTCCAACAGTCGCTTTTATGAGTCCGCCGACCAACTGCTTGGCATGAAGCCCAGCGACTACAAGGCCGGCGGCACCCATACGGCGATCCTGTTCGCCGTCGGGCAGTGCTCACTGGGAGCGATCCTGGTGGCGCAGAGCGCTCGCGGCGTCTGCGCTATTCTGCTGGGGGATGATCCGGACCAACTGGTGCGCGATCTACAGGATCAATTTCCCAAGGCCGAACTGGTGGGCGCCGACCCGGGTTTCGAGCAATTGATTGCGCAGGTCGTAGGGTTTGTCGAAGCGCCCGCACTTGGCCTGGACCTGCCGCTGGACCTGCGCGGCACGGCATTCCAGGAGCGGGTGTGGCAAGCCTTGCGCGAGATTCCAGCGGGCAGCACGGCCAGCTACGCGCAGATCGCCGAGCGCATCGGCGCACCGAAGTCGTTCCGTGCGGTGGCCCAGGCCTGTGGCGCCAACAGCCTGGCGGTGGCAATCCCTTGCCACCGCGTGGTGCGCAGCAATGGCGAGCTGTCGGGCTACCGCTGGGGTGTGGAACGCAAGCAGCAGTTGCTCGCCCGAGAACAGGCGTCGAAGACCTAGCGGATCCCGATGTGGATCCACGCCAGGTCGTCCGCCTGGTACGCCTCGAAATCAGTGACAAAGGCACGGGCCTGCGCGCCAGGCTGCTGGAAGTGGGTCCAGATCTGTTGCCAGGTGCTGATGATCGCCTCTGGCATCTGGCCACGGGCTTCGAACACCAGGTAGCGTCCCGCTTCTATCACCTGGCTTTCAAACCCGTCCGCCGGCTCGGCGGTGGCAACGCCCGCCATCACGTCAAATTCGCCATGCGCATCCGACTCATAGCCGCTGTACACCCCATAAAAGGGTGACGCCGGCGGTTTTCCCGGGATGCCCTCGTACAGTCCCTCACTGAAAAATCGCTGCCACATCGGGCCGATCTTCGCACTTGACGGTGTCATCTCCTTTAAAGCTTCAGTTTGCGTTTACGAAATTCAGCGACCTTATGCCGATTGCCACATAACGCCATGCTGCACCAGCGGCGCTTGTGGGCCTTGGTGCGATCATAAAACCACAAGATGCATTCCGGATGCTCGCAGCGCCGGATCAGATTGAAATCCCCTTCCACCAGCAACGTGGCGGCCGCCTCGGCAATCGGCGCCAGGAACTGTTCCGCCGTCTGCTGCTTGCGCTGGCGCTCAAGCGTTGGCGTCTCGCCAGCACGCCATACCAACTGCGGATGGCTCACTGCCTTGCGTAAAAAGCTGTTCAGTGCCGCCGGATTACCGGGTTGTTGCGCTTTGCGCGCAGCCACCAACTCACGAATCACCTCGCGCAGCTCCCGTGCGGCGCTGAGCAAGGCGCCCGGTTCAAACAACGGGATGCCGTTCTGTTCAACCCACTGCAGGCGCACCAGCCAGGCGGCCACGTCGGCATCGGCCTGCCAGAAATCCCACGGCACGCCGTCGATATTCGCCAGGGTGTTGAGCATGTCCAGCACCGGGTCATCGGCCAGGACGTGAGGTTCCGAGGGGGCGGCAGTGGGTGGGGAAAGGGTCATGGGGCAATCCTCTTGTGAGCGGCCACATCGTAACCGCTATTTAGACACCAGGATAGTTACAAAAAGCACATTGCTAACCTGAATAAATAGTTTGACAGGTTACAATATTCGGCGCAGCTTTTTAAAACGTAACCCGTAAATCAATTCAATCAAGTTACAAAGGGCTCTCCATCATGACCACTCCAACCCCTGTCGTTCACTACCGCCACGTCGATGCCGATGGCGTGCGCATGTTCTACCGCGAAGCCGGCGCTGCAACGGCACCGGTCATCTTGCTACTGCACGGCTTTCCCAGTTCGTCGCACATGTACCGCGACCTGATCCCCCTGCTTGCCACGCGCTTCCGGGTCATTGCACCGGACCTGCCGGGCTTCGGTTTCACCGAGGTGCCAGCCGAGCGCGATTACGTTTACAGCTTCGATAACCTGGCAATCACGGTCGGGCATTTTGTCGAGGCGCTGGCGTTGAGCCGTTACGCGTTGTATGTCTTCGACTACGGCGCGCCGGTGGGCCTGCGCCTGGCCGTGGCGCATCCGGAACGGGTCAGCGCGCTGGTGTCGCAGAACGGTAACGCCTACCTGGAAGGCCTGGGTGATGCCTGGGCGCCGATTCGTACCTATTGGGCCGAGCCGAGCCAGGCCAACCGCGAGGTGATCCGCAACGCAGTGATCAGCCTGGAAGGCACGCGCTACCAGTACCTGCACGGCGTAAAGCAGCCAGAGCGGGTAGCCCCGGAATCCTACATGCTCGATGTACTGCTCATGCAGCGCCCCGGCAATGACGAGATCCAACTGGACCTGTTCCTCGACTATCGCAACAACCTTGCGCTCTACCCGGCGTTCCAGGCGTTCTTCAAGGCCACGCACGTACCGACGCTGGTGATCTGGGGCCAGAACGACCCGTTCTTTATCCCGCCAGGCGCCCATGCCTATAAAACCGACAACCCGAATGCCGTGGTAGAACTGCTCGACACCGGCCACTTCGCCCTGGAAACCCATGCAACCCATATCGCCGAACGCATTCACGCCGTGCTGGGCGACGCCATCGATTGATGATGCACCACGAAACGACGCGTTCGTCCAGTGAATAAAACAGAGTGGCCGGGGGCCATGGGCCCTGCTAAAACAGCGAAAAGCCTCACTAACGCTGGAGACGCATTCCATGAGCACCTGGCCAGACACCCGCCTTCTCGACCTGCTGGGCATTGAATTGCCGATCATCCAGGCTCCCATGGCGGTGGGCACGACCACCGCTATGGTCATCGCCGCCAACCAGGCGGGCGCGCTGGGCTCATTACCGGCAGCCGCACTGAGCCTCTCGCAACTGCGCGAATCGCTGATCGCCATTCGCCAGGCCAGCCCGCGCCCGATCAACGTCAATTTCTTCTGCCACCAACCGCCCGCGCCAGACCCCGAGCGTGATCGCCGTTGGAAGGCACTGCTGGAACCCTACTACCGCGAACTGGGCGCCGACTTTGATGCGCCCACCCCGCTTTCCAATCGTGAACCGTTCAATGACGCGGCGTGCCAGGTCGTCGAAGAATTCCGCCCAGAGGTGGTCAGCTTTCACTTTGGCCTGCCGGAAAAGTCCCTGCTGGACCGGGTAAAAGCCACCGGCGCCAAAGTGCTGTCATCGGCGACCACTGTTGAGGAAGCCATCTGGCTGGAACAGCACGGCTGCGACGCGATCATCGCCATGGGCAGCGAAGCTGGCGGGCACCGTGGCTTGTTCCTCAGCGAGGACCTCAATACCCAGATCGGCCTGTTCGCCCTGTTGCCGCAAGTCGTCGACGCCGTCAACGTGCCGGTGATTGCCGCTGGCGGCATCGGTGATGCGCGTGGGATTGTCGCGGCCTTTGCGCTTGGCGCCTCGGCGGTGCAGATTGGCACGGCGTACCTGTTTACTCCCGAAGCCAACGTCACGGCTTCACATTACTATGCATTGCGCCATGCCCAGGCCAGCGAAACCGCGCTGACCAATCTGTTCACCGGTCGCCCGGCACGGGGCATCGTCAACCGGGTGATGCGCGAGTTGGGCGCGATCAACCCGGCCGCACCGGCGTTCCCCACCTCCGGCGGTGCGCTGATACCGCTCAAGGCCAAGGATGAAGCGGGCTTCAGCAACCTGTGGTCCGGCCAGGCGCTGCGCCTGGGCAAAGACACCACGACCTATGAACTGACCCGCGAATTGGCGGAGCAAACGCTACAGCGCCTTGCCCGCTTCGGCCGCTAGAACAGCACCGCGTCAACCGGCTCAAACCCACTGAGCCGGCTTTCGTGGGCCGGGCTCAGCACCGCAAAACGGTTCTGGCGCAGTGCGCTGATGCCATACACCACCCGCGCAAAGTGCTCGTTGTCATGGGCATAGGGCTGGCTGCGCAGGATCAGGGCGAAGAGGCTCTCGGGCTGGCGCGCGAGATCCACGCCTCTAACGGACGCCAGCCCTGTGGCGAATAACGCTCGACCACTGGCCGGTGACAAGCGCCCGTAGCTCACCGAACGGGAATGATGAAAGGCGAGCACGGCGTCTGTCTTTGCCTGCTCGTACAACAGGTCCAGTGCTTCTGTCGCGCAAAGACTGGCGGAGGCCTTGTCGCCAGTGACATACCGCTGCACGAGTTGGCGCACGCCTTCGCGCCACTTGTCATCTTCCTGCTCGGCGCGCATGGCGATCCAATCAATGCAGTCCACTAACGCGTCACCGCCTGCGGTGAGGTTCGCCGGCAGTCCTGATTGCAGCATTTCAAGGTGCATCAGCGCGTGTTGCACCATGGCCGCTTCTGCGCTCATGACCTCGCTTATCAGGTCGAGAATCTCCGGCTTCGGCTCCCCTTGCCAGGTTTGCAGGAGGCCCAACAGTTGCGTCCGCAGGTCGCGAACGGCTTCGACGCCAAGGGTACGGCGCAACAACTCCTCCGACTCGCTCACCAGGCTGGTGAGGTTACTGACCTGGCTCAACAGGTCAGCCTGGCTGAACGAATGGAGCGTTTCCTGTGCGGGCGCGGAGTTGTCGAACGGGCTAGGGCCGAGTTGGTGGAACACCTCGCTCCACAGTCGCTGGATCTGCCGGTGGATCTGTTCCGTATAACGCGACGGCAAGTTGATCACGCTGCAACTGCCTTGGTTGAAAAACCCTGCCCAACTGATGCCCAGTGCAAAGACGCCATCGACCTCATGACTGGCGTGTGCCAGCGACTCATAGAACTTGTAGCAGACCACTTTATTCTGCAATCCAGGCAGCGCCTTGAGGTACTGCTCCCAACTACCCAGCGTGCCGAAATAGATGCGCTTGTCGGCGTCCGGATCAAGATGGCTGAGGGCGCTGTCCATGATGGCGGTATCACCCTCGTGACGCAGGCAGAGCGCAAAGTGCGGTTGCGGTTGGTTGTCATGCAGTTCGGAAAAAACCAGCAGGCCAATCCCCTGGACCTCCCAGCCGTTCTTCAACAGGTGTTCGGCGCAGCGGCTGGCCTGGGTGTAACCACAGGTGCTGGAAACCTCACGGTAGCCCGTCAGTTCGGCCAACTCATTGTCACTACGGAAAGTCTTGCGCAAGCGCTCACGCATCGCTGCCAGCCAGGTGGGCGTAAGCAGGAACACATCCTGGCTGTCGTCATTGAGCGCTACGCTCGCCGGTGTATCGACGGGCTGCGGTACGTTCAGCACGGGCACGGCAAACTTGGCGGCCAGGGTTGACTGCTTGAGCAGGACACGCAGCTTGCGGCTGGCGACAGTCACGTCCACCCCCAGATCGACCAACCCGAGCAACACCCCCAATTTGCACTCATGAATGTAGGCCGCGTACTCCTCCGGGCGATCACTGTTCTGCGCCAGTGCATAGTCAAAGCTCACGTCGCTGACGTTGGCGACGAACCGGATCATCCCTGACAGTAACAGCGCACCCAATCCACCGGTGGGGCCAATGGACGCGATGACCAATGCCGACACCACCCGCACAAGGCTTTTGAACATGCCTGTTTTTGCGCGGCGCCGCTCTTCGTCGGAAGAAAATACGGCGTAGTCCATCTGCTGCTTGATTTCCGCGATGGCCGCCTGGCGCAACTCAAGCGCAAGGTCTTCGGTGGCTCGAAACGTAATCGGTTGCGGTGGAAAGCGTCGGTAGTGATAGCCATAGCGTTTTTTCCGGGGGTGGAAATCCTTGCGCGTCAGGCTGAATTTATCCACGGGCGGCAGGTGCGCACCGATGAAGGCCATCAGCTTCTCACTGGGTTGACCTGGCGCCGTACTGGGCAGCCATTCAACCCACTTGGGGCCTGCGATATTCAGCGATACCAGCAACGCTTTGTTCGACGAAAACGCCACGACCAAGGCGTTCGGTACCACCTTCTCCTTGAACAGCAACGCCTGTGGCTTGAGGTCGCCCTTGAGGTATCGAAAGGCGACTGAGCGCAATTCAGCGTCCTGCTCTTGGGTATCCGCCAGGAACTGGCCAACTCGAACCCGGGCGACGGCATCGCAGGTGTCATCGAACAACTTCTTGAAGTCCGCACTATGGGAAAGGCTGTCGACATCGACCAGGAATTCCGCGACCAGGGTATCCCGCAAACCGGACAACGCTTTGATTTCGGAGGGTGACAGCGGCTCGCCGTCCAAATGTATTTCGCCGACTTTTTCCCGGTAAAACGCACTGCGCTGTGGCTCGCCGATCATCACCTGGGCGAAGGAGAAATATTTGTAGCGCGGTGGACTGTAGGCCGACATGCCCGACGAGTGCATGGGGTAACCCACCAGGTACTTGTAGCGAAAACGTTTCCCGGTCTCTATCCGCTCGGTGGTTCCGTTCGGCAGGCCGGTCTTGGCCAGGCACCGTTTGACCAGCGATTGAATGTAGGTCTTGGTGAGCTGGGCGTTGCCCACACTTCGGGCCAAGCCATCCCACTTCTGCCAGGCCCTGGGTGCTCTCGGCAGTTGATCGACGGGCGGAAGGCGTTGTGGCCATTGTGTAGTGTCCCGGGCGACGATCTGTACAGTAATCAATGCCTGCGCCGCATCATTTCGCACATACCAGCGGTTTTCCTGATCACTGCTGACCGAGATCAGTTGGTCGTCGGCCAGCACGCCACAGTTGACCCACTGGCAGCGATGATTCATGTAGACGCTCAGGTAATAGGCCCATTTGGCTCGCGACCAATAGGCCTGCGGGATATTGACGGTGTAGGTCTGTTCCGCAGGTGTTCCGGGCAGTCACCGCAGGGTCACGACCACGCATTGATCGACGCCGATATCGATGTCGGGCAGCACCACTGAACCGGAAACCCAGCGGGGCAGAATCATAAAGTCGACATCGGCGACGGGCTCTTCGAAGGGTACGAGCCAAACCTGGTTCTTTGTCGGGTCCCTGGAATAGTCGATGTAGTCACCCGACCGCGCGCCAATCCGCAAACCGGGCCACGCGGTACTGATTGCCTTGGGCCAATCCCTTAACGACAACGCATTCAGGGGCACATCGAACCAGATCTTCGCCAGCAACCGCTTGGTGGTACTCCAGACACTGCACAGCACCACTTCGGTCTTCACCAGGTTTCGCTCGGGCAAGACCAGGTAATAAGACGTGCCGGTGGTGACCCTGGATTGACTGGCGGTGCGGATGCTGTCGAGAAAGAATCGGGTGAACGTCAGTTGCTCGGCGACAGCGCCGTAATAGCGTGGCATCCGGGGCTCAACCCGTACCGAGGTTTTTTGCCATTTGCCAACGAAGTTCTTCCAGTCATAGCGTTCATTGAGCACATGCCACAGCGGTAATTCTTCCCAGGCCTCAATAATCGGCGGTTGGTCGGTAATGTCACGGTCAACGTAGACCGAGAACTTCACTGGAATCCGTGAAGTGGTCTTGATCAGCGCCTTGGCCTCTGGTGTCAGCCTGGACCGTTGAAGCACACGCTCATCGATCCAGCGCTGTATCTGGCTCTCGGACGAGGCAAGGCTGGTCGCCCCGACGCTCACATAGGCGTAGCTTTTCTCCATGGGTTGTTCCTTCCCGAAAGCGCCTCACTATCCTTGCATCGGCTGCCCATGGATGTAGGTCACCCCTAGAGCGTTGCAGAGAAATCTCGGCGCATCGACGACGGCTTTTTTTCTGCTTGCCATTTACTCGCTATATACCTATACATACAGCGTTTTGCAGCCCTCCAGCACTTCTCCAACTACACAGGCATCGGAGCCGTATATGACTTTCAGCACCACCCCGCGTTTAGTATCGACCTGCCTGGCGACGTGGATCGCGTTGGTGGCCACCGCCGCCCACGCCGATGAAGTCCAAGTGGCCGTGGCCGCCAACTTCACCGCACCGATCCAGGCGATTGCCGCCGACTTCGAAAAAGACACCGGGCATAAACTGGTCGCGGCCTACGGTGCTACCGGCCAGTTCTACACCCAGATCAAGAACGGCGCGCCGTTCGAAGTGTTCCTGAGCGCCGACGACACCACCCCGCAGAAGCTTGAAAGCGAAGGCGACACCGTCAAGGGTTCGCGCTTCACCTACGCCGTCGGCACCCTGGCGCTGTGGTCGGCGAAGGAAGGTTACGTCGACGCCAAAGGTGATGTGCTGAAGAAAAACCAGTTCAAGCACCTGTCGATTGCCAACCCGAAAGCCGCACCCTATGGCCTGGCGGCCACCCAGGTGTTGGCCAAGGAGGGCCTGGCCAACAAGGTCAAGGACAAGATCGTCGAAGGACAGAACATCACCCAGGCCTATCAGTTCGTGTCCACCGGCAACGCCGAACTGGGCTTTGTAGCCTTGTCGCAGATCTATAAAGACGGCAAAGTCACCAGCGGTTCGGCGTGGATCGTCCCGGCCTCCATGCACGACCCGATCAAACAGGACGCGGTGATCCTCAACAAGGGCAAAGACAGCGCCGCTGCCAAGGCGTTGGTTGAGTACCTCAAGGGGCCTAAAGCCGCTGCCGTCATCAAGTCTTATGGTTACGAGCTGGCCAAATAAATGCCGTTATCGAGTGCCGATTTTTCCGCTATATGGTTGACCATCAAACTGGCCTCACTGACCACCGTGATCCTGCTAGTCATCGGCACTCCGATCGCCCTGTGGCTGTCCCGCACCCGCTCCTGGTGGCGCGGCCCCATCGGCGCCGTCGTCGCCTTGCCGTTGGTGTTGCCACCGACGGTGATCGGTTTCTACCTGCTGTTGACCATGGGCCCCCATGGCTACTTCGGCCAGTTCACCCAATGGCTGGGCCTGGGCACCCTCACCTTCAGCTTCGCCGGGCTGGTGATCGGCTCGGTGATCTATTCCATGCCGTTTGTGGTGCAGCCGTTGCAAAACGCCTTCTCCGCCATCGGCACTCGCCCGCTGGAAGTGGCCGCGACCTTGCGCGCCAATCCTTGGGACACGTTCTTCACGGTGATTTTGCCCCTGGCCCGACCCGGCTTTATCACCGCCTCGATCCTGGGCTTTGCGCACACCGTCGGTGAATTCGGCGTGGTGCTGATGATCGGCGGCAATATCCCGGACAAGACCCGCGTGGTCTCCGTGCAGATCTACGACCATGTGGAAGCCATGGAATACGCCCAGGCCCATTGGCTGGCCGGCTCCATGGTGGTGTTCGCGTTCCTGGTGTTGCTGGCGCTCTACTCCAGCCGTAAAACCAGGATGGGCTGGAGCTGATGTCGATGATCAATGTGCGCCTGAACCTCAAGTACTCGGGCTTTGCCCTCGATGTGGACCTGCACCTGCCGGGCCGTGGCGTGACTGCGTTGTACGGGCATTCCGGTTCCGGCAAGACCACCTGCCTGCGTTGCATCGCCGGGCTGGAGCGCGCCGAGGACGGCTTCATCCAGATCAATGATGAAGTCTGGCAAGACAGTCGGAACGGGCTGTTCGTGCCGCCGCATAAGCGTGCGCTGGGTTACGTGTTTCAGGAGGCCAGCCTGTTCCCGCACCTGTCAGTGCGCGCCAACCTGGAGTTCGGCCTCAAGCGCATTCCCCGCCAACAGCGCCGGGTGGATATGGCCCAGGCGACTGAGTTGCTGGGCATCGGCCATCTGCTTGACCGCCACCCCCAGCACCTCTCCGGCGGTGAGCGTCAGCGCATCGGCATCGCCCGCGCCTTGCTCACCAGCCCGAGCCTGCTGCTGATGGATGAGCCGCTGGCCGCCCTCGACAGCCAGCGCAAGGGTGAAATCCTGCCGTACCTCGAACGCCTGCACGATGAACTGGATATCCCGGTGCTGTACGTCAGCCATGCGCAGGATGAAGTGGCACGCCTGGCCGATCACATCGTGCTGCTCAGCGACGGCAAGGCCCTGGCCAGCGGCCCCATCGGTGAAACGTTGGCGCGGCTCGACCTGCCCCTGGCGCGGGGTGACGATGCAGGTGTGGTCATCAACGGCACGGTCAGCGCCTACGACGACCACTACCAATTGCTCACCCTGCAACTGCCCGCCAGCGCCCTGCACATGCGCGTGGCCCACGCACCGCTGGCGTTGGGCAAAGCGCTGCGCATCAAGGTACAGGCGCGGGATGTGAGCCTCAGCCTGCAAGCCGAAGAGCACAGCAGCATCCTCAACCGTCTGCCAGTCACCGTCACCCAGGAAATTGCCGCGGACAACAGCGCCCACGTGCTGGTACGCCTGGACGCGGGAGGCACGCCGTTGCTGGCGCGCATCACGCGCTTCTCCCGCGACCAACTGCAACTGCACACCGGCCAGGCGCTGTGGGCGCAGATCAAGGCGGTCGCCGTGCTGGCTTGAGCAATCTTTTGGCACGACCGCATACGGCTGCGGTCAATCAGACATACCGGCCTGATGTGTTGCCAAGGAACCCGCCCCATGTCCGACTCTGCGCTGCCCCGCGACCTGCATTACGTTGACGACACCCAGCCCGGCATCCGTCGCAAGACGCTGCGGGGCAAGTTCCAGTACTTCGATCCCAAGGGCGAGCGCATCCGCGACGCAGACGAGATCAAGCGCCTGAATGCCCTGGCCGTACCGCCGGCCTATACCGACGTGTGGATCTGCGCCGACCCGCAAGGCCATCTGCAAGCCACCGGCCGCGATGCGCGCGGGCGCAAGCAGTACCGCTATCACCCGCGTTGGCGTGAGGTGCGCGACAGCGACAAGTACTCGCGCCTGCAGGAATTCGGCAACGCCTTGCCGAAGCTGCGCAAGCAGTTGGAAGCGCAAATCGCCGAACCCGGGTTTACCCGCGAAAAAGTCCTGGCCACGGTCGTCATGCTGCTGGACGCGACGCTGATCCGGGTCGGCAATACTCAGTATGCGCGGGACAACAAGTCCTACGGGCTGACCACCCTGCGCACCCGTCATGTGGATGTCAAAGGCAGCGAGATTCAGTTCCAGTTTCGTGGAAAGAGCGGCGTAGAGCACCAGATCAGCGTCAAGGACCGGCGCCTGGCCACGGTGGTCAAACGCTGCATGGAGCTGCCGGGGCAGAACCTGTTCCAGTACCTGGACGAAGACGGTGTACGGCACACCGTCAGTTCCCAGGACGTCAATGACTACCTGCACCGCCTCACCGGCGCCGACTTCACCGCCAAGGACTACCGCACCTGGGCCGGCACCGCCATGGCGCTGGCGGTGTTGCGCGAGCTGGAATGGCAGCCTGAGTCGGATGCCAAGCGGCATGTGGTGGCGATGGTCAAGGATGTCGCCAGGCAGTTGGGCAACACGCCGGCGGTGTGCCGCAAATGCTATATCCACCCGGCCGTGCTGGAGCATTTCAGCCTCGGCGAACTCTCCAAATTGCCCAAACCAAGACTGCGCAAAGGGCTCAAGGCCGAAGAAGTGGCCTTGGCGATGTTCCTGGAGCAACTGGCGCAAGACTTGCCGAAAAAAGCCAAGGCGGGTTAGGCTTTGCCTCTCATCTGATGCGCAGGACGACCGCCGAAGTGAACCACTAAGCCTTCCAAAATGTAACCGCAACGAGCCGCCTGGCGCGCTTGTTGGCCTGTCCGACATTTTTTTGGAGGTGCTGATGACTGACGTCAACCGGCTGCCTGTGCTTGTTTCCCTGCAACATTTATCCTTCCGGTTCGCCAATGGCGAGACGCTGCTGGATGACCTCAACCTGTCCATCGATTACACCCCCACCGGTATCGTGGGGCGCAATGGTCGAGGAAAAAGTGTACTCGCCAAATTGATCGCGGGACTGTTGTCGCCCTCCTCCGGCTCTTTGAATTGCCCGCGCAGCGTGATCTATGTAGCGCAGAACGTCGTGGTAGCGCCAGGCGATACCGTCGCCGATCTTACCGGCACCGCAGCGATATTGACCGCCCTTGAGCGCATGGCCCGAGGCACCCCACAGATCGATGACCTCGAATTGATCGATGATCGTTGGGACTTGGCCGAGCGTTTGCGCAGTAGCTTGAATGCCGCAGGGTTGTCGCGGCTTTCTGTTGATACCCCAGCCCGTCAACTCAGCGGCGGCCAGTTAGCCAGGGTTGCGATCATCGGCGCGCTGCTGGCCGCGCCACAGTTGCTGGTGCTCGATGAGCCCACCAACCACCTCGATAGCGATGGCCGCGCCTGGCTGCTGCGTGTCCTCGACGAATGGCGTGGCGGCCTGGTGGTGGTCAGCCATGACCGGCAATTACTCAACGCCATGGGGCGCATCATTGAACTGTCGCCGCTCGGCGTAAACCTGTATGGCGGGAACTACGACGCCTATCGACAACAGCGCGAGGCTGAACAAACCGCCGCTGTCGCAGCGCTGGAACACGCTCGCCTGGAACGCAGCCGCGAAAAGCGGCGCCTGCAAAAAGGCCACGACAACCTGCAACGCCATGCCGCCCGCTCACGCAAGCATGCGGAAACGGCCAACGTCGATCGCTTCACCAAAGCGCGCTGGAAAGGCGCTGCCACGCAGATCGTCAGCACCATGCGCAGCGCGCATGAGCAACACAAACAGGAGCTGGATGCCCAGGTGCGCCAAGCCTATGCACGGGTCGAGGATGAAACGCCGACGCTGGTGGCATTGCCTGCGTCAGCGGTACCCAACGGCCGACAGGTGCTGTCGTTGATCAACGCGCAATTACCCTGGCTGCCGTCGACCTGCCTCAACGTGCACCTCACCGGCCCGGTGCGGGTGGCGGTGCATGGACCCAACGGTTGCGGCAAGTCCACGCTGCTCAAAGTGCTGGCGGGAGAATGGCGTGCGGAAAGCGGCGAATGCCACGTGCACGTGCCCAGCGCCTATATCGATCAGCACCTCGCGCTGCTCGACGACCACCGTTCCATCGTCGAACAACTGATCCTGCTGGACACCCCGCTGGCGGAAGGCGAATTGCGCACGCGCCTGGCCCTGCTGCAACTGGATGCCCTGCGTGTGACCCAACCCGCCGGGCAACTCAGCGGCGGCGAACGCTTGAAGGCTGCGATGGCGGTTGCCTTGTGGCGCGCAGTGCCGGCGCAATTGCTGTTGCTGGACGAGCCGACCAACCATTTGGACTTGGAATCGGTGATGGCGTTTGAGCAAGCCATGCAAGGTTTTGCCGGGGCAATGCTGGTGGTGTCCCATGACGCGGCGTTTGTGCAGGCGATCAGGCCGACGCACTTTCTGAATTGGCATCCTGCGGGTTGGACCCTGACGCCTGCCTGAGGTCATTGCATGCGCGCTTAAAGCGTCCTACGGTAGTGGCCGGATAATCTCACCGAGGAACCCGGCCCTATGTTGCCTTCGCCACGAAAGCCCTACGTCAATGCCGCACTGGCCCATCGACAGCGTTGGCGTGGCCGCGTCGGACTGATGCTGGTGGCCAGCCTGTCGGTGCTGGCGGGCATGACCGATGCCATCGGCTTCATGGCCAGCGGCGACTTTGTTTCGTTCATGAGTGGCAATACCACGCGGCTGGCGGTGGCAATCAGTGCAGGCGATCTCGGCCTGACAGGACGGCTGCTGTTGCTGGTGGCAACCTTTGTGGTGGGTAACGCGCTCGGCGTGGTGGTCAGCCGACTCAGCCGTCGCCATGCCCTGCCCTTGCTGCTGTGTATTGCCGCCTTGCTGTGCGGCGGTGCACTGCTGCCCTTCGCCGATACCTTGCCCGCGCTGCTGGCGGCGATCATTGCGATGGGCATGCTCAATGCTGCGGTGGAAGAGGTCAACGGGCTGCCGGTGGGCCTGACTTATGTCACCGGCGCACTGTCACGCTTTGGCCGCGGGCTGGGGCGCTGGCTGCTCGGCGAGCGCCGCAATGGCTGGCGCGTGCAGTTGATCCCTTGGGCCGGGATGTTCGTGGGGGCAGTAATCGGTGCGCTGCTGGAGCAGCACTTGGGGCTCAAGGCGCTGATCGTCAGCGGTGTATTGGCGGGGCTGCTGGGGCTGGTATCGCTGAAGATCCCTCGGCGCTGGCACCTGGGTTTCATGCCGCGCTGAGGGATAAAAAGGAGCTCGCCCGACGTTTAGGCCTCGACGTCCGTGTACTGGTAAAGAGCCATCATGTCGGACGAGCGGGTGAATCATAAGCGAATGCCTCGCGGCTGTCGTGCCAGGCATTTCCTAAATCGACTAAGGCAACGGATTACAGGCAGGTCGCCAGTGCGGCCAAACGACGCTTGGCCGGCATGTTGTCTTCGATGGCGTAGTACTTGATGGTGGAACCGCTGCCCGCGCTCTGTACATCGACAAAGTAATCGCCAGCGGTGGTGTACACCGTGAAGCCACCCGCGCCGATTGGCTCCTTGAAGCCGCCGGCGTCAACGCCGAACACACTTTCGTCCTGCCAGCCGAATTGCACACATTCGGCAACGACCAGGGTGGCCTTGTCCGAAGCCAGGGTCTTGTAAGGCGTGCCTGCGCGCGCCTCCTTCATCTTCGAACCTGCGCAACCGGCCAGGGCCGCCAGTACCAGTGCGCCAATTACCACCTTGTGCATGCCATTGCTCCGTTGGAAAAAAACGCGACTGTACCATTGCCATAGGCCGGACTGATGGCCGCATGAACTTTGTTTCACTGTAAAGGGGCAAGGCGCGACCTATAGTGATCACGCTCATTTTTAGAAGTCTCCCTTCGGCCCGCTCTCCCGCGGGCTTTTTTTCGCCCCCGGTTGTGCTCAGAGCAGCCAGCGGAACAGATAGAACAACCCCATGCTCAGCAACACCGTTATCAGCACATTGCGCGTCCAGAACATCAATGCCACGGCGCTGATACCCGCCAGCAGATAAGGGTTGGCCGGGCTCAGGTTGAGCTGGTGGTCAGCCAGGAAAATGATGGGCCCGCAAATCGCCGTGAGCATGCCCGGCACCGCGAATCCCAAAAACTCGCGCGCGCCACGGTTGAGGCGTACCGGCAGGCGCGGCTCGATAAACAGGTAACGGTTGAGAAACACCACCAAGCCCATGGCCACAATCATGATGTAGATCATTGCTGCCCTACTCCCAGTCGCTTGCAGGCATACCCTGCGCTCATGCCCAGCAGACCGGACACCACCACCGCCGACTCCCAATGCAGAAAGCTCAGCCACACTGAGAACAGCAATGACACGGCCACACAGACCACCGTAGGGATGTCACGCACCACCGGCGTAATCAACGCGATGAAGGTGGCGGCAATGGAGAATTCCAGGCCCAGTTGGTCGAGGCCGGGAATGTTTTTGCCAAGCACGATGCCGGCAAGGGTGAACAGGTTCCAGGCGATATAAAACGTCAGGCCGACACCCAGGGCATACCAGCGGTTGAAGGTCTCGCGGTCATAGTGACTGACCAGCGCAAAGAATTCGTCGGTCAGCAGAAAGCCCAGGCTCATGCGCCAGCGAGTTTTAAGGGGAGAAAGGACCGGCCGCAAGTGCATGCCATACAGCAAATGCTGGGAGGTCAGCAGCAAGGTGGTCAGCACGATGGAAATCAGGCTGGCGCCGCTCTTGACCATGCCGATGGCAACCAGTTGTGCAGCACCGGCGAATACGATGGCAGACAGGCCTTGGGCTTCCAACGGAGTGAATTGCGCATCGATGGCCATGGAACCGGCCAACAGTCCCCAGGGCGCGCAGGCCAGGGACAAGGGAATGACGGCAATGGCGCCGCGAGCGAAGGCGTAATGAGGTAAGGCAGTAGGCATGGAAACGGCTCATCGACAGACAGTCGACAAGCATGCCAGCGCAACCATGGCGTTGTCTTGAACGATCTTGCTCAGGCGAGCCGGACCGACACCTGCTCCACCGAATCACGCGCTTCGCGCAGTTCGTGGGCATCCTGGTTAAGTCGGTGAATGGTATTGAGCAGGCGCTGGCGCAGCACTTCATCGCCGAGTTTCTCGACGGCGCGCATCAGGTCGAACGCCGCGGTTTCGTTATTTTCCGCGACGGAATCCAGGGTCTTGCGCAGGTTGCGAGTGGCACGGGTCACGCGGGTTCTTCCTTCATCAGCAATGGGCAGGCACTTTAGGACATTCGTGTTTCATTTTAATTTCAGACACTTGTGGTGATTTTCCAGACATATGATCCAAGTCAATTGAAACAGGATTTGACCGATACATATGGAAATACGTATATTCGAATAACCATATATACAAGGGCCCTGACCATGTCGGACCTCATCTCCCCGCCCACCCTGTTCAAATGCTTGGCCGATGCCACCCGGGCACGCCTGACGTTATTGATCCTGCGCGAAGGCGAACTTTGCGTGTGCGAACTGATCCATGCCTTGGACGACAGCCAGCCAAAAATCTCCCGGCACCTGGCGCAACTGCGCAGTTGCGGGTTGCTGCAGGACCGTCGTCAAGGTCAATGGATCTACTACCGCATCAATCCTGCGCTGCCCGAGTGGGTGACGCAGGTGCTGCACACCACCCTGCAAGCCAACCAGCCCTGGTTGCACAACGACGCATTGCGTCTGGATGCAATGGGCGACCGACCACAACGGGCCAGCAGCTGCTGCTGAGTCATCGGAGCTTTTATCAATGCTTGTCGCCATTGCGATTTTTATCTTCACCATTGTCCTGGTCATCTGGCAGCCCAAGGGCCTGGGTGTCGGCTGGAGCGCAACCCTGGGCGCGATCCTGGCCCTGGCCTGCGGCGTGATCAGCCTGGCTGACATTCCGGTGGTGTGGCACATCATCTGGAATGCCACCGGCACTTTTGTCGCGCTGATCATCATCAGTCTGTTGCTGGATGAGGCCGGTTTTTTCGCCTGGACCGCCTTGCATGTGGCGCGCTGGGGGCGCGGACGCGGCCGGCGCTTGTTCGCTTATATGGTTCTGCTCGGCGCGCTGGTGTCGGCGTTGTTTGCCAACGACGGTGCGGCGCTGATCCTGACGCCCATCGTGATGTCGATGCTGCTGGCCCTGCGCTTCTCCCCGGCGGCGACCCTGGCCTTTGTCATGGGCGCCGGGTTTATCGCCGATACCGCCAGCCTGCCGCTGGTGGTGTCGAACCTGGTGAACATCGTCTCGGCCGACTACTTCAAGATCGGTTTCAACGAATACGCCGCCGTGATGGTGCCGGTGAACTTCGTCAGCGTCGCGGCCACCCTGGCGGTGCTGCTGTGGTTCTTCCGCCGTGATATTCCACAAACCTATGATCCGGCCGACCTGGAAGACCCTGCCAGCGCCGTCCACGACCGCGCCACCTTCCGCGCCGGCTGGTGGGTGCTGGGCATCCTGTTGGTGGGGTGCTTCGCCCTGGAGCCGCTGGGCATTCCAATCAGTGCGATTTCCGCCGCCTGTGCCCTGCTGTTGCTGGTGATCGCCGCCAAGGGGCACACGATTTCCACGCGCAAAGTGCTGAAGGAAGCACCGTGGCAGATCGTGGTCTTTTCCCTGGGCATGTACCTGGTGGTCTACGGCCTGCGTAACGCCGGCCTCACCACCTACCTGGCCACCTGGCTCGATACGTTCGCCACTTACGGCGTGTGGGGCGCGGCCCTGGGCACTGGCGTGCTGACCGCACTGCTGTCGTCGGCGATGAACAACCTGCCGACCGTGTTGATCGGCGCGCTGTCCATCGAGTCCAGCCATGCCGTGGGCGTGGTCAAGGACGCGATGATCTACGCCAACGTGATCGGCAGCGACCTCGGCCCGAAGATCACCCCTATCGGCAGCCTGGCCACCTTGCTGTGGCTGCACATCCTGGCGCGCAAGGGCATCAGCATCACCTGGGGCTACTACTTCAAGGTCGGCATCGTGCTGACCCTGCCGGTGCTGTTGATCACCCTCGCCGCCCTCGCCCTGCGCCTGAGTTTCTAACGGAGATACCCCGATGAAAGTCCTGTTCATGTGTACCGCCAACAGCTGCCGCAGCATCTTGTCCGAAGCCCTGTTCAACCACCTGGCGCCGGAAGGCTTCGAAGCGATCAGCTCCGGCAGCTTTCCCAAGGGCCAGGTGCTGCCACGCAGCTTGAGCACGTTGCAGGCGGCGGGCATCAGTACCGAAGGGCTGTACAGCAAGGGCAACGACGCCTTCGAAGGCAGCCCGCCGGATGTGGTGATTACCGTGTGCGACAAGGCGGCCGGCGAAGCCTGCCCGGTGTACTTCGGGCCGGCGGTGAAGGCGCACTGGGGGTTGGAAGACCCGTCGGACGTCGAGGGTGACGACGCCAGTGTGCAGGCCGCCTTCGACGCCACGCTGAAGACCATCGCCACGCGTTGCCGGGCGTTTTTCGTCCTGCCCTTCGACGAACTCAGCCCTGCCGACCTCAAGGCGGAACTCGCGCGCATTGCGCAGTTGTAATCGGAGGCCCTATGACCACCCTGCCCAACCTGGACCTGTCCCTGGTCGACTCAAAACCTGCCAGCCCGGACCAGCCGCCGCGCATTCTGCTGCTCTACGGCTCGACCCGCGAACGCTCGTTCAGCCGCCTGCTGGTGGAAGAAGCCGCGCGCCTGTTGCAGCACTTCGGCGCACACACCCGCATCTTCAATCCCAGTGGGCTGCCGTTGCCCGATGACGCCCCCAGCGATCATCCCAAAGTCCAAGAACTGTTGGAACTGATGCAGTGGTCCGAAGGCCAGGTGTGGTGCTCGCCCGAGCGGCATGGCTCGATGTCGGCGGTGTTCAAGGCGCAACTGGACTGGGTGCCCTTGACCCTGGGCGCGGTGCGTCCGACCCAGGGCAAGACCCTGGCGGTGATGCAAGTGTCCGGCGGCTCCCAGTCCTTCAACACCGTCAACCAGCTGCGGGTGCTGGGACGCTGGATGCGCATGTTCACCATCCCCAACCAGTCCTCAGTGCCCAAGGCCTTCATGGAGTTCGATGAGCAGGACCGCATGAAGCCCTCGGCGCTTTACGATCGGGTCGTCGATGTGATGGAGGAACTGGTGCGTTTTACCCTGTTGCTGCGCGACCGTCCCGACCTGGTGGACCGTTACTCGGAGCGCAAGGAAAGCGCCGATGACCTGTCGCGCCGGGTCAATCAACGGTCGATTTGACCACCCCTGCCAGCGTATGCTGGTGCCTGTCCCCGACTGAGTGAAATCGATGAGTGCCGTGCAACACGCCTGGCTGGGCAACTATGAAGTCAGCAGCACTACCTGCACCGGCCTGACCTTTGCCCGCCACAGCCATGATGAATGTGTGATCGGCGTGAACCTGGCAGGCGAGGAAAAGGTCTGGCTGGATCGTCGCGAGTTCCACGCCGGCCCAGGCTCCATCACCCTGTACAACCCCGGTCAGATTCAAGGCGGCGGTGCGGCCGATGGTGCGCCCTGGCACTTTGTGAGCCTGTACGCCACGGCGGATCAATTGGCGGCGGACCTGGGGCTGGCGCACCTGGAGTTTGACCGCGCGTTGTGCGTCCAGCCCGAGCTTGCCTTGCGACTGGCCGCCGCGATCAAAGGTGCGATGAGCGGTGACGTGCTGATTCGCGAGGTGAATGAAGACGCCTTGGTGCTGCTGTTGGGTGAAGTGGTGAACATCAGCGGCGTACGCCTGCCCGGCAGCGCCAGCCCCGGTAAACCCCTGATCAGCCGCGCCCAGGCCTTACTCGCCGAACACCTGCATCAACCCCTGACGCTTGACCACCTGGGCGGCGAACTGGGGCTGTCCAAATTCCACCTGCTGCGTGCCTTTCAGAAAGAAACTGGGCTGACGCCCCGGGAGTGGGCCATGCAGTTGCGTACCCGTCGCGCCAAAGGCCTGTTGCGCAAGGGCGTTTCCGCTGGCGAGGCGGCCCACGACCTAGGCTTCGCCGACCAGAGCCACCTGAACCGGCATTTCCGGGCGGCCTACGGCATCACCCCTGGCCACTACCAAAGCACCGTAAAACGCTGAACAGCGCAATCTGGTCCAAGACACCGCGCCTGCACATCCTCACACTGCCCCGCCTCACTTGAAGGAAATGCGGGCATGCTGACGATCTTTTTTTATGCACTGATATTCGGTTTTGTGTTTTGCCTCTCCCCCGGCGCCGTGCTCGCGGAGACCCTGCGCCGTGGCTTGCTGCATGGCTTTACACCAGCCCTGCTGGTGCAGTTCGGCTCACTGGTGGGCGATGCCGTGTGGGCAGTGATCGGCCTGACCGGGATCGCCCTGCTGATCCAGCATGACGCGGTGCGTGTACCGTTGACGGTGGTGTGTGCGTTGTACCTGGCCTGGCTGGGCGTACGCAGCCTGGTCGATGCCTGGCACCTGCCACAACCGGACAGCGCGCCCGCCAGCACCCGGCAAAATGCCCTGGCGGTAGGCGCCGCAATTTCCCTGGCCAACCCGAAGAACATCGTCTACTGGGGCGCACTGGGCAGTGCGCTGTCGGGGATTGTCGGCACCACGCCCAGCCACGGGCAGACGCTGATGTTCTTTGCCGGGTTCATGCTCGCGTCGATCTTGTCATGCTTTCTGATTGCCGCTCTGGTGAACCTGTTGCGTCAGAACGCCTCGCCCACTTGGCAGCGCATCAGTTATGCCGCCTGTGGACTGGTGCTGATCTACCTGGCGCTGCTGGCCTGGCAAGGCCTCTGATCAGGTCGGCCAGCGGCGGTGCAGGTCGTCAATCACATACACGTGTCTGTGCACACCGGCTGCCGGGTGGACCAGGTGCGGGTGGCCGGCTGGCAGGTCAGGGTGCTCATGCAGCACCACCGCTTGCTCATGCTCCGGTCGCCACAGGCTGGCGCACGCGATCAATGCCAGGGTGGCCACAAAGGCCAGGCTGGCAAACGTCTGCGACATGCCGAAGTTGGCACCGAGCCAGCCGGCCAGCGGGTACGTCACCAGCCAGCAGATGTGCGACAACGCAAATTGCGCGGCAAACAGCGCCGGCCGGTCCTCGGCATGGGCGGAGCGGCGCAGCAAGCGCCCGCCCGGGGTTTGCGCCAGGGAATAGCCCAGCCCCAGCACCCACCACAGCACCAGCAATTGCCGGTAATCCGATAGATACACGCCTGCACTGAGCCCCAGGATCAGCAGCCCACCGCCCGACAGCATGGCCACACGGTCGCTGAGACGCGCCAGCAACCTCGGCAACACCAGCGCCGCCATCATCGAACCGGCGCCGAACGCGGCCAGCGCAAACGCCGTGAAGCGTTGCGGCAAGGCAAACCCGGCTTGCACCAGCACCACGCTGTTGACGATGACCATCGCACTGGCAGCCGCCCCCGCCAGGTTCAGTGCCAGCAGACCGCGCAGGCGCGGCGTTGCCAGGAATATCCGCAGGCCACGGGTGGTGCGGTCATAGATACCGCGCCGCAGCGTCACCTGGGCTTGCGGTAAAAACACCGACGACACCAGCAAGGCCGAAACCAAAAAACCCATCGAGGTCCCGGCGAACAGGCTGTGGAAGCTGATGACGCTCAACAGCAGCGCCGCCAGGATCGGGCTGGCCACACTTTCCAGGTCGTAGGCCAGACGCGCCAGGGACAGTGCCTTGGTGTACTGCGCCTCGTCGGGGAGGATGTCGGGGATGGTCGCCTGGAACGTCGGCGTGAACGCCGCCGACGCCGACTGCAGCACAAAAATCAGTAGATAGACCTGCCACACCTCGGTGACGAAGGGCAACGCCAGTGCGACCAGCGCGCGTGTCAGGTCCAGGCCCACCAGCATCGCCCTGCGCGGCAAGCGCTCGGCAAAGGCGGCCGCCACCGGCGCAACCCCGATGTAGGCCAGCATCTTGATCGCCAACGCGGTCCCCAACACGTTGCCGGCCTGATCACCTGCCAGCTCGAACGCCAGCAGCCCCAGGGCGACGGTGGTCAAGCCGGTGCCGAGCAGGGCCATCACCTGGGCGAAGAACAGGCGACGGTAGGTTTTGTTGCCAAGTACATCGAACATGAGCGCCCCCTGGCGTGCTGCCTATAGGTATTTGGTCAGTTGCTTGAGCTCAGCCAGCGAAGCCTGGCCATTCAGCGTCACGTTGCCTTCGAGGCAATGGTCGATATGGTCCTGGATCAGCGTGCGTTTGGCCTGGCAGACCGCCTTCTCCACCGCGTGCAGTTGCTGGGCGATATCCACACACGGGCGCTGCGCCTCGATCATGCGGGTGATGCTGCGCAAATGACCTTCGGCACGCTTGAGGCGTTTGACGATGGCTTCATGGGTTTGGTGGGCGTGTTCGCTCATTGAGAGGCTCCTTCGACGAAGCCTGATCGTATCCCCCCCAGGAGGATGCAGGCAAGCCCGTTCATCTCCATCGTCAAAACAATTAGCTCCCTGCTCACAACGCTGACTTAGTGCAAGTAACGATAAAGCCGAAGCAGAACGGAAACAGGCCTTCTATCTGAACAAACTCTGAACTTGTAATGAATTAATACATTAAGCGTTGACATCCTGCATCGCCCTGAGTAGATTGCCCGTGCCTGCAACTGGGGCCTTTTTTAAACCTCACAAAAGAAGCCAATGGACACAGTATCTAGTCGCTGTCCGAGCACCGCCTTGGCGGGCATCGGGCGCCAAACCCAGAACATGACAGGACTCGCCTCCCCGGTCCGGTAAGCTGCGCTAGAGCTTGATGCTCCACCGTAACTGCCTCGCCGGTCGCCCGTCCGGTCCCGAGGTGTGTTATGACCTTGCTAACCCTTGCTTTGCCCGATGTACGCACACTCGCGGCCGCCCTGCGCGCCAAGCTGTGCCGTGAGCCTGTAGGCTTTTCGCCTACCCGCTCCGCCTTTGCTGCACCCTCCCCCCAAGTGCGCCCGGCCTACCCGCTGGCGCATTGGCGTATCTGCCCTGACAGTGGCCAACTGGTCCAGCACTGGGATCACGCCGACCCTCAAGACCCACAGAGACCCAAGGTTTCCAGCCTGGCCCAGGCCAGCTTGATGCTCGGTCTGTATGTGAGCGCTCGCGCCGCCTGACCCGGCTGGAAACAGCAACTTCCTGATTATTGTTCTGGAGTTCTTTATGAACACATCCAGTAGTAGCCCGCTGCGCGTTAGTTAATTAACGCGCTGTTAGCGGGCGCTGTAGAAGTTATATGAACACCTTATTTAAACCGATCGCGAAGTTAGCGACTCGGCATGCTTTCGCTCGCCTGTCATCAGGCCGGTAACGGGTATGTTTTGTCGAAAAATTGGCGACAGGAGCACACACCATGAGCGCCGTAAAAAACGCCCCATTGAACAAAAAGAGCAGCAGCCACACCGACGCCAAACTGTCGATGCGTGCCGCCCGCGAAGCCCAGAACGGACTGTCGGCCACCTTGGCCAACGTCCGCGCCACCAAGGACGGCCTCACCGAGCTGGACGCCCAGGCGCGCCTGCAACGCGAAGGCTACAACGAAGTCGCCCATGACAAGCCGCCTCACGCCATCGTGCAGTTCCTACAGGCACTGAACAACCCGTTCATCTATGTACTGCTGACCCTGGGCGGCATCAGCTTCTTCACTGACTGCTGGCTGCCGATGCAGGAAGGCGAAGACGCCGACCCGACCAAAGTCATCATCATCATGACCATGGTATTGCTCAGCAGCCTGCTGCGCTTCTGGCAGGAACACCGCTCGGCCAAATCCGCCGAAGCCCTCAAGGCCATGGTTCGCACCACGGCCACCGTGCTGCGCCGTGAGCAAGTGGGTTCGCAACCGACCCTGCGCGAAGTGCCGATGCGCGAGCTGGTGGCCGGCGATATCGTGCAGCTGTCGGCCGGCGACATGATCCCGGCCGATATCCGCCTGATCGAGTCCCGTGACCTGTTCATCAGCCAGGCGGTATTGACGGGCGAAGCCTTGCCGGTCGAAAAGTACGACACCCTCGGCGATGTCACGCAGAAATCCGCCAGTTCCATGGCCGCCGACCAGGGCAACCTGCTGGACCTGCCCAATATCTGCTTCATGGGCACCAACGTCGTCAGCGGGCGTGCGCAGGCCGTCGTCGTGGCCACCGGGGCACGCACCTACTTTGGCTCGCTGGCCAAGGCGATTGTCGGCTCGCGGGTGCAAACCGCGTTCGACCGGGGCGTGAACAGCGTCAGCTGGTTGCTGATCCGCTTCATGCTGGTGATGGTGCCGATCGTGTTCCTGCTCAATGGTTTCTCCAAGGGTGACTGGGGCGATGCGTTCCTGTTTGCCCTGGCGGTTGCCGTTGGCCTCACCCCGGAAATGCTACCGATGATCGTCAGCGCCAACCTGGCCAAGGGCGCCACGGCCATGGCCAAGCGCAAAGTGGTGGTCAAGCGCCTCAACGCGATCCAGAACTTCGGCTCGATGGACGTACTGTGCACCGACAAGACCGGCACGCTGACCCAGGACAAAATCATCCTCGAACACCACGTCAACGCCTTCGGCCAACGTGATGATGCGGTGCTGTCCCTGGCCTGGCTCAACAGCCATCACCAGAGCGGCATGAAAAACCTGATGGACCAGGCCGTGGTGGAGTTCTCGGAACGTAATCCGAAGTTCCAGGTGCCGTTTGCCTACAGCAAGGTCGATGAGTTGCCGTTCGACTTCGTCCGCCGTCGCCTGTCGATCGTGGTCAAGGATGCCGCCGACGATCAACTGCTGGTGTGCAAAGGCGCCGTGGAAGAGATGCTGGGCATCTCCACCCATGTGATGGAAGCCGGCGCTGCGGTGCCACTGGATGAGCGTCGCCGCGAGGAGTTGCTGGCGATTGCCAACGACTACAACGAAGACGGTTTCCGCGTGCTGGTGGTGGCGACCCGTCACATCCCTAAATCCCTGGCGCGTCAGCAATACACCACGGCCGATGAGCGCAACCTGGTGATCCAGGGCTTCCTGACCTTCCTCGATCCACCGAAGGAAACTGCCGGCCCAGCGATTGCCGCGCTGCAACAGATTGGCGTGGCGATCAAAGTGCTCACCGGCGACAACGCCGTGGTCACCAGCAAGATCTGCCGCCAGGTCGGCCTCGATCCAGGCCAGCCGCTGCTGGGCGCCGAAATCGAAGCGATGGACGACGCGACGCTGCTGCGCCGCGTGGAAGAACGCACGGTATTTGCCAAGCTGACACCGCTGCAAAAATCCCGGGTGCTCAAGGCACTGCAAGCCAACGGCCACACCGTGGGTTTCCTCGGTGACGGGATCAACGATGCACCGGCGCTGCGTGATGCCGACGTGGGGATCTCGGTCGACACCGCCACCGATATCGCCAAGGAATCGGCCGATATCATCCTGCTGGAAAAAAGCCTGATGGTGCTGGAGGAAGGCGTGCTCAAGGGCCGCGAGACCTTCGGCAACATCATTAAGTACCTGAACATGACCGCCAGCTCCAACTTCGGCAACGTGTTCTCGGTGCTGGTGGCCAGTGCGTTCATTCCATTCCTGCCGATGCTGTCGATCCACCTGCTGCTGCAGAACCTGATGTACGACATCTCCCAGCTGGCGCTGCCGTGGGACAAGATGGACAAGGAATACCTGGCCAAGCCGCGCAAATGGGATGCGAAGAACATCGGCCGCTTCATGATCTGGATCGGGCCGACCTCGTCGATCTTCGACATCACCACGTTTGCGCTGATGTGGTACGTGTTCGCCGCCAACAGCGTCGAGATGCAGACCCTGTTCCAGTCCGGCTGGTTTATCGAGGGCCTGCTCTCGCAAACCCTGGTGGTGCACATGTTGCGCACCCGCAAGATTCCGTTCTTCCAGAGCACCGCCGCGTGGCCGGTGTTGATGATGACCTGCGTGGTGATCGTACTGGGGATCTACGTACCGTTCTCGCCACTGGGCACCCTGGTGGGGCTGCAACCGCTGCCGATGGCCTACTTCCCATGGCTGGTGGGCACCTTGCTCAGCTACTGCTGCGTGGCCCAACTGATGAAGACGATCTACATCCGCCGCTTCAAGCAGTGGTACTGATCTCTCCCGCCGTTTAAACGGTGGCGGTCGCCCGGCCGCCACCGTGCACTACAAGGAAACACCCTATGCGCGTCTTGATCTGTGCAGGTCGTCATTACGCCGACACCAAAATGTCCCGCCAGGTGCTGGACGCTTACCACCGCCTGCGCCCGGTGCAGGTATTGATCCACGGCGGCAATCAATTCCTCGGCAGTGACGTCGAGGAATGGGCACGGGAACTGGGCATCGATGTGGTGCGCTACCCGCCCAACTGGCAACGCCACGGCAAACAGGCGGAACGCCAGCGCAACCATTTCATGCTGACCGACAGCCGCCCCGATGTGGTCATCGCCCTGCCCGGCGGCGACGACACCAGCGAGCTGGTGTGCCAGGCCAAAGCCAGCGGCATTTCGGTACTGACCGTAGAAAGCTGAATTCATGCGAGGTGCATCATGCACAAAAAACACACCCCAGCCCGTCAGGACGGGTTTGCCAAATACCGTGCGCGTCACTACCGCGGTGCACGCCACACGTTACTGCTGCTGCCACCGGCCAAACGCCGCGCGTTGCAGCGCAATTTGATCTTCATCGGCCTGACCCTGGGCATCCTGTTGACGATTGCCTTGCTGTCAAAAGCCCACGCGGCTGGCGGTTCCTATGTGGTCGACGACGGCGCGATCAACGCGCCAGGCGAATGCAACGTCGATGCCTGGTACACCGCCAACCGCCACGACAGCAGTACGCATACGCAAACGCTGTCACCAGCCTGCACCTTCGCCTCGCTGCCTTCGGTGCAATGGGGCGCGGCCCTGTCGCGTGCAACCAGCACAGACAAGGGCGAAACCCAGGTGAACCCGCAGCTCAAGGCCCAGCTGTGGTCGCGGGAGGATCTGGGCCTGGAACTGGCCCTGTCCGCCGGCGCGCACTTTGCCCTGGATCGTCATCACGGGTTTGATGGCGCGGACTTCAATATTCCGTTGACCTGGCAACCGCTGACACCCCTGCGGCTGAACCTGAATGCCGGCTGGTCCCATGCCTACAACGATGGTGACCAGAAACACCGCCTGACCTGGGGCACCGGTTTTGAATACCAGGTGGCGCCGTTGCTGACGCTGATCGCCGAACGCTACGGCCAGGAAGGCGGCGACCAGGCCTGGCAGGCCGGGCCCCGGTTGCATTTGGGCGAATTCGTCGACGTGGACCTGGTGGTCGGCCGCAGCCTGATCGGTGATCGGGCGCAGTGGTTGACCACCGGCGCCACGCTGCGTTTCTAGGCCTTGGCTTGTTGTTCCAGGTGCAGTTGCAATTGCGGGTCGATTTGCAACTGCCCTGCCAGGTCGTCCAGGTAATTGCGTTCGGCGTCCTGCTGATCGTCCACCAGCATCACACTGGCCAGGTACACCTCGGCCGCCACGGCCGGGTCGCTGGCAAACTCGGCGAAATCTGCGGCATCCAGCGGCTTGGCCACTTCGGCGTCGAGCCACTCTTGCAGTTGCGGGTCGTCGGTGTGCCGGCCCAGCTCATTGGAGATCAACTGCTGCTCTTGCTCATCGATGCGCCCGTCTGCCTTGGCCGCCGCGATCAAGGCACGCAATACGGCGTGGCTGTGGGCTTCGGCGGCGGGGCCGTCAAGCTGGTCCACCGTCTGGAAGGCTTGCTGCGGTGCGTTGGCCTGCTGGCGTTGCCAGGCTTGATAGGCCTGGAATGCGGCCATGCCCAGGGAGGCCAGTGCCGCGTAGTTCATCCCGCCGGAGCGCCCTTGGGCAGGACGAGCGCCCGTCGCACCGCCCAGCATGCCGCCAAGGCCACCCAATAGGTCACCCAAGCCGCCACCGGTTGAAGCATTGCCGGTGCGGGTGCCTTTCAATAAACCGCCCAATAGCCCACCGAGGCCACCGCCCGAAGAAGCACTGCCACCTTGCCCGGCGCGCAAGAGTTGTTCCAGTAAGTCGCTGGTGTTCATGGTGCTACCCTCCCAGGGCGCAGTGTTGGCGTCTAACAACCATAGCCCGACCTTGCCGGAGCACCATGACCGCCGGGCGGGCACGGCTTATCATCCTGTCATCGCGCCTTCGAGAGAGCATTCACGTGAACCGGATTGAACACATCGCATTGATGGCCCACTACAACCAGTGGATGAACCGCAAGCTCTACGACGCGGCCTACACGTTGTCGGACGCGGAGTTGTCGATGGATCGCCAGGCGTTTTTCGGCTCGATCCTCGGCACGCTGAACCATGTGGCGCTGGGCGACACCGTGTGGCTCAAGCGCTTTGCCCTGCACCCCGCCGGCTACACAGCGCTGGCGCCGCTGGAGGCGATTGCCGCACCGCTCGACCTGAGGCAGTTGGCATTTTCCGATATCCGCGAGTTGAGCACTCGCCGCGCCTGGCTGGACCAACTGATCATCGACTGGGCTCACACCGTGCGCGAGCCCGACCTGGATCAGCGCCTGCACTACAGCAACATGCGCGGCGTGACAGCCGACAAACCCTTCTTCAGCCTGCTGGTGCACTTCTTCAACCACCAGACCCATCATCGCGGCCAGGCCACCACGCTGCTGAGCCAGGTGGGGCTGGATGTGGGCACTACGGATTTGCTGGCGCTGATCGACTGAACTCGGCGTACGCCTGCAGCACGCGCGGAAATTCCTGAGGTTCGGGCAATTGCGCAAAGCTTTCAACGGCGGGCGTGGACACCCAGGGCAATTTTTCGCGGGTCCAGGTTTCCATGAAAGGTACGTAATCGCCGGCGTTATCCAGCAACGTCGCACGCACGTTGACGAACTCATCGATGCCATGGGGACGGGTGAACAGCCAGCTCATGCAGTGCGGGCAAAAGTAATGCCGGTCCACGCCCTGCAGGCCGCCGATTACCGGGCAGCCCTGAGTGACTGTAAAACCGCTGGCGGGAATCAACGCGCTCAAGGAGAACGCGCTGGAGGACATCTTCTGGCAACCGGTGCAGTGGCAGGCCATGGTGATCACCGGGGCGGCGCTCACGCTGAAACGCACACGTTCACAACGGCAACTGCCCTCTTGCGGCAGGGTCTCGACGCTCATCATCGCTTCCTTTCTTATTGAAGGGGTGGATGGCAGGTTAGCGTCCGACCTCAGCCTTGAACAGGCCGAAAACAAAACCGAACGCTGACACGCCGGAGGGGTCGTAACCCTAGGTATCGGGATTTTTATTGCCCCGCCCTCCCCGCGTGCATCGTGGGTCTACCGATGTGCGTACCCCAAGAAGGAGACGCTTACATGGTCATTCACTTCAAGGTCGCCGGCCATTTGGCCTGTGGCCACCACGGCAACAACCTGCCTTCCAGCACCGAGCTGAACCGGGTCAAATGCCGTACCTGTCGCAATACCGACGCCTACAAGGAAGCGCGCCGCACCCAGCGCAACGCTGCCCGCCGTGCCAATCGCAAGGCCAAGAGCCACAGCGCCGTCGACTGGCGCAGCACGTGGACGCAACGGCTTACTGACTTGCCAGGGTTGCAGCGTTTGCCACGGGGGTTTAGTGGTCAGCCGTTTGTATAAGCCGCACATGCTAAAAAGCCCCGGATGATTCGGGGCTTTTTTTCTTAAAAAATAAGGGCCTGCGTCAGGTTTCCCCAGCAAGCCCTTGATATCTATGGTGCCCGAACCCGGAATCGAACCGGGACGCCCTTACGAGCGGGGGATTTTAAGTCCCATGCGTCTACCAGTTTCGCCATTCGGGCGGCAGCGCGTGTTGCAGGGTTGGGAATATATAGACCCCGTCGCTTCGATGCAAGGTCGCAAGGCAGCTTTATTGCATAACCGAACCGATGAAAAAGCTTGTTAGATCAGTGATCTAGATAAGCTTTTGGAAGCCAGCCCAACAGACCTGTTGCTTGACAACCCGCCGGCTCTGGTATCGTGACACCCCCAACGGAATGGACATCTCGCAGAATGGAGTCACGTAAGGTATTCGCAATCACCATCCTCGCACTGCTCGGCAACTCAGCCGTGGCCGCCGAGAACAACAACCCGTTTCAGGCCGCGCTGATGCTCACGTCGGTCGCTCCCTTTGTGCTGACCTCCGGCGCCCTGGCGTTAACCTCCGCTATTCCTGACCTGTTCAAATCCTCCAAAAGCGATGCACTTGCGTATATCGGCTCAGGGGGAGAGATCCGTGGGGCGCAGTTTGAACAGGCATCGCGCTACTACCGTTCAAACTACACTGCCCCCCTAATGTCTGACATGCAGTTGGCCCAGGCCATTGCCACGACTCTCTGACCCTTCAGCCCAACAAGGAAGTCATCGCTGATGCACAAGTCCCCTACCTGGCTACACACAACCCTGTCGATACCGGTCTAAGCGACTGCGGTCGTGTTTTGGATGTTGACCGTCTACCTGATCGTCACTGCGTCGGTGAAGATGCTTTCCCGATTTGTGACGCCCGAGCAGATTGGCGAAGGGGTGGCCAACTTGCTCGTAGCCGTTGCCCTGGCCGCATTGGGTAGTGGCCTGTGGAAACTGGCCAGGTATGTCCGGACGTCATCCTTCAAAAAGCCGGCGAAGGCGACTTTGACGTAACTATTCTGTAACAGACGCAGCGTCTGGCGCTGGCTTCTTGAGCGCCAGCGCTGGATCGGGCACCTCGACCCAGCCCTTCTTCAGATACTCACCTGCCACGATTTTACGTATCAGGAAACAGTAGATGATGGGCAATACTGCAATCGGTATCGCCGCCCAGGGCGGGCCTGCCAAGAGGCCCAGTCCGAGGGCGGCCCCCCAGATCAGCAAGTGGCGCCAAAGGCCCGCGAAGAGCAGGTAGAGAGGGCCGAGAAACAGTACGGCCAGGACCTGAAAGGCGTCGACCTCTTCAACCTGGTCACTGTCCGGATGTTTGAAATAGCGGGTCATTGCACTGTCCTTGTGGGGTGAGAAGCCGAAGAATCTAACACTGGCGGCCTTGTATTCCTACTGAACCATCAGCCTTTCCTGACGAGCCTGCGGGTCGCTGCCCATTGATGTTGAAGCCGACTATGCTAAGGCGATGTGCGTGATCCGAGACGTCAGGCTCGCCCGCCTCTGGTTCCCCAGCGGCTGGTAGCTGAATACCCGCAGTGATCCCCCCTATCGGAGACCCGAGATGAATCCCAATACCACCGCCCTTGTCCTGATCGAATTCCAGAACGACTTCACCACCCCGGGTGGTGTGTTCCATGACGCGGTCAAAGACGTGATGCATCAGTCCGACATGCTGGCCAACACCGCCACCACCGTACAACAGGCGCGCACACTGGGCGTGAAAATCATTCACCTGCCCATCCAGTTCGCCGAAGGCTATCCGGAGCTGGCGTTGCGCGACTATGGGATTCTCAAAGGTGTAGCCGACGGCAGTGCGTTTCGTACCGGCAGTTGGGGGGCAGAGACCAGCGAGTCGATTCCCCGTGAACCCGGCGATATTCTCGTGGAGGGCAAGCGCGGGCTGGATGGTTTTGCCACCACGGGCCTGGACCTGGTGCTGCGCAACAATGGTGTCCAGAACCTGGTGGTGGCAGGCTTTCTGACCAACTGCTGCGTTGAAGGCACGGTGCGATCAGGGTATGAGAAGGGTTACAACGTGGTGACCTTGAGCGACTGCACCGCCACCTTCACCGACGAACAACAAAAGGCCGCCGAACACTTCACGCTGCCGATGTTTTCGAAGGTGTTGCGCCATACCGAGTTTCTTGGGGCGTTGAGCGCCCAGTAAGAAAAAGGGAGCGACTGATCACTCAGCCGCTCCCTTTTATTTCAACCGTCGAGTGGTTTTATCCGTTGAGCGTCAACCCCGGATAAGCCCGCACCGGCACCTTGTGCCGCTGCGGTTGCTGCCGGGCAAGCTGCGCCTGGACCTGCGCAACCGCATCCAGCACGCGTTGCGCCCACTGCTCGTCTTCCGGGTCGACGACCACCACGCGAAAACCATGGTCGACGCCTTCAAGCTGCACGCCCTCGGAATCATCGACGTGCAAGTCGATGTCGAAGGCCGGCGGGAATTTCGACGGTGTGCTCGTCAGCCCACGCTCGGTGAGAGCCTGGTTGTGTCGCACGCTGTTGACCACGCCATCCACATGGATGCCATACAGCAGCAACCAACGACGGATGTAGGACGGCGTGCGGCCCGATGACGTGTAGACCCACACGCTGCAGCCCTGGCGGCGCAGCTCGCGGGTCAGCTTGCGGGTGCCACTGCGCAGCGGCTCACCCAGCCAACGGTGCACACACGCCGGCAAGCGGCTGTGTTCGGTCGCGCTGTGGTGCAGCTGACAGGCCAGCGTGTCATCGATATCGAACGAGATACGGATGCGTTGACGCTTGAACACCCGCTTGATTGTGTCGAGCACTGGGTACCTTCCCATCATTGATTTCCCTGATACACAGGCACAGGTGTGTCGCTCAGGAAAAACTCCATTGGATCAGGGGCCTTATCTTCCAGGAACGCGGCATATTTTTTCTTGATCTTGGGCAATTCGTACAAGGCCATTACGCCATGCTTGGCGGAGTTGCGTATGACCGAGGACGGGTTGAAGTAGCCCTCGGCGTTGTCCAGCGTCAGTACAAATGGGGCCAACCCCTCGCGCATCAACAGGTAGCTGACGATCAGCGAGCCACTGCGGTGGTTGCCTTCAATGAACAACTGCGGCTTGCTGAGGACCCGCACATACACCCCGGCTGCGCGCTTCCACACCGACTCGCTGTGGTGCTTGCAGTACCAGTTGTACAAATCCTTGATGCCACCTTCGACATTATTGAAAAAATGCACTTCGGTGGCCGCCAGGTGCTGGGCGTATTCACGCCTGCGTACCGGGTCCGTGCCGCACAGCACGGTGGCGTTGATCTCCAGCATCAGGTTCAGCTGCTGAAGGTCGAACAGATCGACACCGCGCGCCACATAGTCGTCAATCAGGGCGTAGCCTTCAAGCACATTCTGCAGCACTTCGTCCGTCAGCGGGTCGCGTGGCTCGGTAAAGTCCCGGCTGAGCTGGGCAAAACGGCTCTGGACCTCACGCAGGGCGCGTTCGATGGCGAGCAAATCAAGGCGACGTGTTGCAGTCATTGGCAATCCTGAAAAACGATGAATGGCGGGTCAGCTGAACTTGCCGCTGATGTAGTCCCCGGTCATTTGTTCGCGCGGGTTTTCGAAGATCTGCGTGGTCGCGCCCATTTCCACCAGGTACCCGGTACGGGTGCCCTGGGAGATGTCCACCGAGAAAAACGCGGTGGTATCGGCCACACGGATCGCCTGCTGCATGTTGTGGGTGACTAGGGCGATGGTGTAGTCCTTCTTCAACTCGACCATCAGCTCTTCCACCCGGCGCGTGGCAATCGGGTCGAGTGCCGAGCAGGGTTCGTCCAGCAGCAGCACTTCCGGCTCGGTGGCGATGGCGCGGGCGATGCACAGGCGTTGCTGCTGACCGCCGGACAGCGACAGGCCGCTGACCTTGAGCTTGTCCTTGACCTCATCCCACAACGCAGCGCCTTGCAGGGCGTGCTTGACGCGGTCGCCGAGGTCGCCTTTGTAGCGGTTCAGGCGCAGGCCAAAGGCCACGTTGTCGAAAATACTCATGGAGAACGGGTTCGGCTGCTGGAACACCATGCCGATGTAACGGCGCACGACTACCGGGTCAACGCCTTTGCCGTACACGTCCTGGCCGAGGAAGTGCACATGGCCTTCGAAACGGAAGCCCTTCACCAGGTCATTCATGCGATTGAGGCTTCGCAGCAC
Source organism: Pseudomonas allii (assembly GCF_055380095.1). Lineage (NCBI taxonomy): Bacteria > Pseudomonadati > Pseudomonadota > Gammaproteobacteria > Pseudomonadales > Pseudomonadaceae > Pseudomonas > Pseudomonas allii. Next base: position 3,455,591 of record NZ_AP039450.1, read on the forward strand.
GGTGGATTTGCCGCAGCCGGACGGGCCGATGAAGCCGGTGATCTTGTTTTTCTCGATCGGCACATGGCTGTCACGCACCGCCATGAAATTGCCGTAGAAAATCTTGTCCAGCTTGCAGTCCATGACCACAGGCGACTGGGTGATAAACGGAGCGGCTACTTGCGCAGTTGACATGTTCAAAATTCAGATGCTCCCGTTCTTAATACTTGGGCTTGCCGAAAATACGGCTCACGATATTCACGACCAGCACGATCATCACCAGCACCAACGAAGCCGCCCAGGCGAGCTCCAGCTGGTTGTCGAACGGCATGCCGGAGAAGTTGTAGATCAGCACGGCGAGGGACGCGGTTGGATTCATCACCGCCAGGCTGCCGTCGTGGTAGATCCAGTAGTTACTGAACAGCGCGGTGAACAACAGCGGCGCGGTTTCGCCGGCGGCGCGGGCCACGGCGAGCATGACGCCCGTGAGGATCGCGGGCATGCCGGTGGGCAAGACAATTTTCCAGATCACCTGCGAGCGGGTGCAGCCCATGCCGTAGGCGGCGTCCTTCATGATCTTGGGCACCATCTTCATCGACTCTTCCGCCGTCAGCACCACGATCGGCAGCATCAGCACGGCCAACGCCACGCCGCCTGCCGGTGCCGAGTACGTGCCGGTGGTCATGACCACCAGGGCGTAGGCGAACACACCCGCCAGGATCGATGGCAGGCCGGTAAGCATCTTGGCGGCAAAGCGCGAAGCGTTTGCCAGCTTGCTGTCCGGCCCCAATTCCGCCAGGAAAATCGCCGCCAGGATGCCGACCGGCACCGCGATGGCGGCGGCAATACCGACCATCACGAAGGTACCGGCCATGGCATTACCAAAACCGCCGCCGGTCTCGAAACCGGTAGGCGGCAGTTCGGTGAACACTTCCAGGCTCAGGCGCGCACCGCCACGGGTGATCAGCATGTAGAGCACGGAAATCAGCGGCACGCTGGCCAGCAGTGCGCCGAACCACACCAGGGTGGTCAGCACCAGGCTGCGCAGGGCACGGCCTTCGAACCGGCGCTGCAGGCTCGGCATGGCGGTCATAGGCGTAGAAAGGTCAGTCATTATTTAGTCCCCCGCTGGGCGTAGACCATGATCATCGAACCAATGATGTTCACCAGCAGCGTGATGAACATCAGCACCAGGGCGGCGTACATCAACACTTCGATCTCGTTGGGGCCGGCTTCGGGGAAGTTCAGCGCCAACAGGGCCGCCAGGGTATTGGCCGGGGCAAACAGCGACAGCGAGATGTTGTTGGCGTTACCGACCAGCATGGCCAGGGCCATGGTTTCACCCAGGGCGCGGCCCAGGCCGAGCACCAGGGAACCGAAGATGCCGGTCGCAGCGGACGGCACCATCACCTTGAGAATCGCTTCCCAGTGGGTGGTGCCCATGCCGTAGGCGGCTTGCTTGGTTTTCATCGGTACACCCGTGAGGGCGTCCTGGGAAACGGCAGCGATGGTCGGCAGGATCATGATCGCCAGCACCAGAGCAGCAGGTAACAGGCCTGGCCCGCTGAGGGACGTGCCGAAAAAAGGAATCCAGCCCAGTTCGCTGTTCAACCACGCGGTGAGCGGGCGGATGGCCGGGATCACCACGTAGATGCCCCACAGGCCGTAGACCACGCTGGGGATGGCGGCGAGCAATTCGACAATGGTGCGAAACACCGCCGCCAGTTTTGCCGGCAGGAAATCCTGGGTGAGAAAAATCGCCATGCTGACGCCGAAGAAACCTGCGATCAGCAACGCGATGAGGGCGCTGTAAAGCGTGCCCCAAATAGCTGGCAAAATGCCGTACTTGCCTTGGTTAACGTCCCAGACACTGCCGAACAGCACATCGAAACCGTGCTTTTCCATGCCGGGAAGTGCCTTGCGCCCTACCTCGAAGACCAGCGCGAAGACCAGCGCCAGCACCAACACCACGCCGATGCGTGCAAGCGCACGGAAGGTGCGGTCAACCAGGAAATCCTTGGTAGAGGGTGGCTGGCACGCAGAATCCGGGTTGACCGGTACGACAAAGGGTTTGTTCATTGGTTGATTCCGGAACAAGGGGGGATCGCTCCCGACATGGCTGACAGCCCATGCCGGGAGTGGCGTGGCGAGCCTTACTGGATGTTGGCGGAAGCTTTGCGAACCTGGTCGACTACCGATTTAGGCAGCGGGATGTAGCCCATCGAGTCGGCGATTTTCTGGCCTTCGGTCAGGCTGTACTCGACCATTTCACGCATGGCCTTGGCCTTGGCCGGGTTGCCGTTGTCCTTGCGGAAGATCATCCAGGTGTAGGAGGTGATCGGGTAGGACTTGGCGCCATCCGGATCCGGCAGCCAGGCCACCAGGCTTTCCGGCATCTTCACCGCAGCCAGGGCTTCGGCACCGCTTTCGGCGTTTGGTACCACGTACTTGCCTGCCTTGTTCTGCAGCTGGGCAAAATCAACCTTGGCCAGTTTGGCGAAACCGTACTCGATGTAACCGATGGCGCCTGGGGTCTGGCGCACGGTGGCGGTCACGCCGTCGTTCTTTGGCGATTTGATGAACTTGTCGCTGGCAGGCCAGTTGACGGTGTTGCCTTCGCCCAGGTCTTTCTGGAACTCAGGGTTGATCGCCGACAGGTGCTTGGTGAATACCGCTGTGGTGCCGCTGGAGTCTGCACGCACCACCACGGTGATCGGCAGCTCTGGCAGTTTCAGGCCTGGGTTGGCGGCGGCGATCTTCGGATCGTTCCACTTGGTGATCTTGCCCAGGAAGATGTTGGAGTACACGTCGCGCGGCAACTTGAGCTCTTTAGGGTTGCCCGGCAGGTTGAAGGCCAACACGATTTCACCAGCGGTCATCGGCAGCAGTTGCACGCCTTCGGCCACCTTGGCGATGTCTTCGTCTTTCATAGCCGAGTCGCTGGCGGCGAAATCGACGGTTTTGTTCAGGAAGTCCTGTACACCCGCACCGCTACCCTTGGACTGGTAGTCAACGGTGACGCCCTCGGTTTTCTTGCTGAAATCCTTGAACCAAGTGAGGTAGATCGGCGCGGGGAAGCTCGCACCGGAACCGGTCAGACGGATGCTCTCGGCAGCAAACACCGAGGTGGCACTGAGAGAAACCGCAACGGCGAGTGCAGCAGACTTCATCAGACGTTTCATTCAGGAAAATCCTTGTGAATTACGGGCTGGGGAACTCTGCAACAATCTTGTTACGGTTTTATGAACGTGGAGTGGCAAAACGCCTGGTTGTCCCCCTCTCCCACCGCAATCAGGCATTTTGACGTCATTGGTTCGTAACAAATTGAGACTAAGACTTTGCCATCCCCCACCACGCGAGTTCCGTCCATGTCCTCGATCGAAGACGCCTTGATGCAACGCATCCACCGTGAACTGCTGGATCACAGTGACGAAGAGCTGGAACTGGAGCTGTCCGAAGACGGGCACGACCTCAATGCGCTGTTTGACGAACATGTGGGTGAAAGCGCCGAAAAAACCGCACGCAGGATTTACTTCAGCGAGCTGTTCCGCCTGCAAGGCGAGCTGGTGAAGTTGCAGAGCTGGGTGGTCAAGACCGGCCACAAGGTGGTGATCCTGTTCGAAGGGCGGGATGCCGCCGGCAAAGGCGGTGTGATAAAGCGCATTACGCAACGCCTGAACCCCAGGGTCTGCCGGGTGGCCGCCCTGCCCGCGCCGAACGACCGCGAACAGACCCAGTGGTACTTCCAGCGCTACGTCTCGCACCTGCCAGCCGCCGGTGAAATCGTGCTGTTCGACCGCAGTTGGTACAACCGCGCCGGCGTCGAGCAGGTCATGGGGTTTTGCAACGCCGACCAGTACGAAGAGTTCTTCCGCAGCGTGCCGGAGTTCGAAAGAATGCTGGCCCGCTCTGGTATCCAGTTGATCAAGTACTGGTTTTCCATCTCCGACCAGGAACAGCACCTGCGCTTTCTCAGCCGTATTCACGACCCGCTCAAGCAGTGGAAACTCAGCCCTATGGACCTGGAATCCCGCCGACGCTGGGAAGCCTACACCAAGGCCAAGGAAATCATGCTCGAACGCACCCACATCGCCGAAGCGCCATGGTGGGTGGTGCAAGCCGATGACAAGAAGAAAGCCCGGCTCAACTGCATCCACCATTTGCTCGGGCAGATGCCCTATGAAGAAGTGCAATTGCCGGTAATCGAGTTGCCACAGCGTGTGCGGCAGGAAGATTATTCCCGCAGCCCCACGCCGCCGGAGTTGATCGTGCCGCAGCTCTACTGAGTCAGCTGCAAGCTCGCCCCCGCAATTACAGGGGCGAGTTGCTCACCACCCGCAGCGCCAGGCCCTCATAGGCATCCAGCGTGATCGTAAACTCGCCTTCCGCCGTCAAGTCACCCTCAACCCGCTCATTGATGATGTCCACCACCAGCCCCGCGCCAATATCCGGCAAATGCAGGGTTTCGGTGATGGGCGTGGCACCGAAGTTCAGCGCGGTGATTTGAATGCCTTTGCCAGCGGGCAATTCGTGGACCATCACCAACAACCCTGGGTTTTCCACCTCCGGCACCTGGATCTGGCGGCTGGCGGCAATGTCATAGGCACGGCGTACCGCGAGGATTTTTTGCAGTTGCGAAGCAAACGACTCGGGGTCCTGCAACTGGCTGTTGAGGCTGCCATACAAGCTTTTCGAGCGCGGCATCTGGCCGGCGGACAATTCGGCATCCGGGTTCAAATCCACCAGGTCATAAGCACCGCGATGAATCCAGCGCGTATCGCCGTCCTGCATCAAGTGCCCGACCTCTTCCGCCGCCAGCGGCAGCGCACCCACCAGGTCCCAGCCCGACAAGGCAAACACCCCCGGCTGCATGGCGTTGTACATCACCAACAGCAAATGGATCTGGCGTATCTGCTGGATATCCGTTTGGGTGATGGCGTCCAGGTCTCGGATCCCCAGCGCCGCCGTGATGATGCTGACGGTGGTGCAGGACACGCCGTTGGTGACGAACTTGAGGTTGTACGGTGCCTGTTCGCCGGCCAGGCGCTCGTACATCTGTTCGCGAATGTGCTCGCGCAGGATGTTCCCGGGAAAGGTCTGGCCCTGGTACAGGAAAGTGTCATGGGCATGCAGGGTCCAGAAGTGCACCAGTTCCAGGGTCAGTTCATCGTGGTTCTGCAGCGCATGGATCAGTGAGCCGGGGTCGATCCCCTGGCGGTGCATTTCGCGCAGCATCAGGCGCAGGAACTCGGCGTCACCCATCAACAACGCGTGCTGGTAAGCGGGACGGGTGATGAAGTCATAGGACAGGTCGGCACCGCCATGGGACATGGACGCGATGTCATCCACGGTGAGGTTCAGCTCCTGGAAACTGAAACCGCCGGCCTTGCGAATCGCCCCACCCAGCAACTGGTTGCCGGTGATCGACAGCGGATGGCTCTCGGACCAGGCCGTGCCGTCCAGCTTGCGCTCCACGCCGAGGAAACCGTTGGCGTCCAGGCGCAGGATCTTCGCGCCCATCACGTCGATGGCGTGCAATGCATCACCAATGATCATCTGCTGCGCGGCGAAACTCGGGTCCAGCCAGTTCAACGACGGTTGGCCTTCCTTGAAGTAATGCAGGTAAACCCAGCGACGCAGCTTGCCATCCACGCCCAGCACCACGTCGGTGGCGCTCCAGTCGGTTTCCTTGACGCCGGGCTCGAAGAAGATCACCCGCTGCAGCTGGCCGACGATGTAGTGCTTGTCACGCAATGCATCGACCTGCGCCGGGCTGAGGTTCTGCGCATCGCGGCCCTCGGCGACGTCGGGTAGCAACGGCCAGTCTTCTTCGCGGATTTCCACCATGTGGTACAGGCCGGGGTAGTCCTCGTACGCCATCTCGGCCAGGCGGAAGTCCGCACCCTTGCCGGTGTGGGACGGGATCACATCGTCGATGATCACCGCATTGTGCGCCGCCGCCATGCGCGTCAACGCCTGCAACTGCGCCTCGGTGCCCAGTTGCGGGTCGATCTCGAAACTGATGCGGTCGAAATTACCGTCGATGGTCGGCGTGTGCTGAATACCGCTCAAACCGCCGGATTTTTTCAGCGGGCCGTTATGGATGCCCTGGATGCCGATCTTCGACAAGGCATGCCACAGCGCCTCATCCCCCAACGCCTCCAACACCGTACCGCCTTCGCGGGTCACGATTGAAGCCGGGTACGCGGTGAACCATACCGACGACAACGCCGAAGCGTCCCGGGGCCGGGTCTGTGCGTAAGGCTGCTGCCACAACCGGCCCTGGCCCGAATAGAGCTTGGCGCGCTGGCGGGCCGCGTGCAGCATCGATTGCTCCACCAGCCAGTTCACATGGTTGTTTTCAGCCGCGGTCATAAGTCGGATACCTGTCGTGGTGAATCAGCCCAACCGGCTGATTTCAATCGGTTGTCCTTATATGAGGCGTCAGGGGGCCATTCGTTGCATTGAATCCGGTATTGCCGATTCGGGCTCGGTCGGGGGCTATTGCTTGCGATACTCGCGTGGCGTCATCCCGGTGTGACGCCGGAATACCTGGGCGAAATGCGCAGGGCTGCCGTACCCCACGTCCAGCGCCACCTGAATGATGCTCTGATCGGTGCTCGACAACAGTTCGCGGGCTCGGGTCATGCGCAACTGAATGAAAAACTGCGACGGTGAATGACCTGTCGCCTGCTGAAACAGGCGGCTGAAGTAATAACGGCTCAAGCCTGCTTCCTGGGCTAATGTCGGCATGCTGAGGTCAGTATCGAGCGACGCTTGCATGCGCCTGATGACACGTTGCAGGCGATAGGCCGGTAAGGCATTGCGGCCTTTCACACCTGCATCATCCCGATACTGTCGAACCAGGTGCACCGCGAGTGCCTGCGCCAGGCCTATGGCACACAGCACGCTCGGCGTTGAACGCTGGGCAAGTTCTTCGTAAATACACCTGACCAGACGCTCGACATACGCGTCGTTTGCCCCTGAAAGCTCCAGCAGACGCACCTGGCTGGCGTCCTGCTGAATGTCCGTAGCGGCCAGATCCAACAAGCGCTGGCTCAGGTAAAGATGGACCACCTTGAAATCGTCGCTCCCCGTGGTCTGCCAGCGCATTTCGTAGGGCTCATCGGCCCTGGTCAGAAAAAAATCACCTGCTGCCACGTCGCTGACCCGCCAGCCCTGCCCGCGCTCACGCTCCTCGACCCGCGCAGCGCCCGACAGTACAAGGACCAGAAGCGGCTCCGCCACTGCCGGCACGACAAGATCGCGCAGGGTGCTGCGGTGGGTGTAAACCTGCATTTGCACATCAGGATGCAACCAATGTGTCGGCCCTGCGCAGGCGCTATGAGGCAGGTATCGCGGCATCTGTTCTGCCGCAATCCGTGCCGGGCCTGAAAACTCTTCGGTTGATCGGACGCTGTTCATTTGAGGACCTGCTTGAGAGCTAGAAGCCGACTACCCGCGATAAAAAAGCACAATCGCGATAGTCTCGCAAAACACCTTCAGATTTGTCACGGCCAAAGACGGACAGTGCCCCCTCACGCAGCGCGCAAGTGCTGTGAACCCATCAGGAGGCCTCATCCAATGAGCACTATCAATCAAGAGTTTGCCGGAAAAGTCGTACTCATCACAGGCGCAGCCAGCGGTATCGGCCGCGCCGTCGCAGAACTGATGCACCAACGCGGCGCGCAGGTCATCGCCGAAGACAAAAACCCGATGGTCCGCACACTGGGGCGTCCAGGGCTTATTCCCCTGGTGGCCGACATCGCCCGGGACGGTGCCGCAGAGCAGGCGATCGCCCTGGCCATCGAGCATTTCGGGCGCCTGGATATCCTGGTTAACAATGCCGGGATCATCATTAATAAGCGGGTGGTCGATATGACGCGGGACGACTGGGAGCACATCCAAAACGTCAACGTGACTGCCGCCTTCCTGCATTCCCGCGAGGCAATCAAAGCCATGATTGCCAATGGCTCCGGCGCCATCGTCAACATCGCGTCTTATGCGGCTTACCAGGCCTTTCCCAGCATCGCCGCCTACGCCGCGTCCAAAGGCGCGTTGACGCAACTGACACGCACGCTTGCACTTGAGGTCATCGAGCAGGGCATTCGGGTGAACGCCGTGGGTTCCGGGGATGTTGTCACGAACATACTCGACAGCGTTGTGCCCGACGGACCGGCCTTCCTGGCGGAACACGGCAAGACCAGCCCCATCAAGCGCGCCGCGCAACCGGAAGAAATCGCCGAAGTGGTCGCATTTCTTGCCTCTGACCGCGCCTCCTACCTGGTCGGTTCAGTGGTCATGGCGGACGGAGGAATGAGCGTCGTCGCCGGCTAAAGGCCGTTAGTCAAAGCGCTCGAATCAGCCGTCGCCTGCCGATACTGCCTCGGCGTAAACCCCGTCGAGGCCTTGAACTGCCGAGTGAACGCGCTGTGGTCGGTGTACCCGCATTGCAGCGCCACCTCGGTGATCGGCAGGTCGCTGTGCAATAACCGATGGGCGTGTTCCAGCCGCACTTTCTGGATCATCTGCCGGGGCGTGAGGTGGAACACGCGCTTGCAGTAACGCTCCAGCTGCGCCACGGAAATCCCGGCGATGCGGGTCAACTCACCGAGGGTGACGCGGCGGTTGAAGTGCGCACGGATATACGCGTCCACGGCGGCCAGGCGTTGGTAGGCGGGGTGGCTTTCGCTGGCGGTTTGCAGGTCGACCGAGATACCGGCTAGGCCGATGATCGTGCCGGTGTGGTTGTACAACGGCCATTTGTGGGTCAGGCACCAGCCGGGTTCACGGGTGCCGTAAAGGTGCAGTTCGAGCTGGTCTTCCAGCACAAAGCCCTGTTCCAGCACGCGGCGGTCCTGCTCGGTATAGCCCGGCCCCAGTTGTGCGGGGAACACTTGCGCGCTGGTCTTGCCCAGCAGCGGTTGCAGCTGCTTGAGGCCGCAGCGGTGTACCAACGTACGGTTGGCGAGGAGGTAGCGGGCCTGGGTGTCCTTGATGAAAATCGCCGCATTGGGGATCACATCCAGCATCGGCAACAGCTGCACCACACTGGCCAGGAGCTGCTCGATGCTGTGGGGTCGATTCGTTTCATCCCCTTGGCACAGGGCCGCAAACGCAGTCTGCAACATGACTTTCGATCCCCCGTTGAGTGCCTCGACGCACGCAGATTGCCCGATGCCTTGAGCGCTGTCGAGCCACGAAAACTGTGCCGATTTCGTCATCGATGTCGGCAAAAAACATCAATCGCGCCGCCGCCTGTGAGTTCACTGTATGGCCACTGCATGCCTATCCAATAACTCACAAGAAGGCGACGCTATGTCAGGTCAAGGCAAGTTCAAGAAACAACTTTCATTGATGGACCTCACGTTTATCGGGCTGGGGGCCATCTTCGGTTCGGGCTGGTTGTTCGCAGCCAGTCATGTGTCGGCCATTGCCGGCCCGGCGGGGATCATTTCCTGGCTGATTGGCGGGTTCGCGGTGTTGCTGCTGGGCATTGTGTACTGCGAGTTGGGTGCCGCATTGCCCCGCGCCGGTGGCGTGGTGCGCTACCCGGTTTATTCCCACGGCCCGTTGCTGGGCTACCTGATGGGCTTTATCACGCTGATCGCATTTTCCAGCCTGGTCGCCATCGAAGTGGTCGCCTCGCGCCAATACGCAGCGGCCTGGTTTCCCGAGCTGACCAAGGTCGGCTCCAGCGACCCGACCACCCTCGGCTGGCTGGTGCAATTGGCTCTGCTCTGTCTGTTTTTCGTGCTCAATTACCGCAGCGTGAAGACCTTCGCCATCGCCAATAACCTGGTCAGCGTGTTCAAGTTCATCGTGCCGTTGCTGGTGATCGGCGTGCTGTTCACCTTCTTCAAGCCGGCGAACTTTCAGGTGCAGGGTTTTGCGCCGTTCGGCCTGTCCGGGATTGAGATGGCGGTGTCGGCCGGCGGGGTGATTTTTGCCTACCTGGGGCTCACACCGATCATCTCGGTGGCCAGTGAGGTGAAGAACCCGCAGCGCACGATTCCGATTGCGTTGATCCTCTCGGTGTTGCTGTCGACCGCGATCTACGTGCTGCTGCAAACCGCCTTCCTGGGCGGCGTGCCCACCGACATGCTCGCCAATGGCTGGGCGGGGATCAGCAAGGAACTGGCGCTGCCTTACCGGGATATAGCCTTGGCATTGGGCGTGGGCTGGCTGGCCTACCTGGTGGTGGCCGACGCGGTGATCTCCCCCAGTGGCTGCGGCAACATCTACATGAACGCCACGCCGCGGGTGGTGTATGGCTGGGCGCAGACCGGCACGTTCTTCAAGATCTTCACGCGTATCGACGAGAAGTCCGGTATTCCGCGTCCGGCGCTGTGGCTGACGTTTGGCTTGTCGGTGTTCTGGACCCTGCCGTTCCCGTCCTGGGAAGCGCTGATCAATGTGGTGTCCGCCGCGCTGATCCTCAGCTACGCAGTGGCCCCGGTGACCGTCGCCGCGCTGCGCCGCAATGCACCGCAGATGGTGCGACCGTTTCGGGTCAAGGGCATGGCGCTGCTCGGTCCGCTGTCGTTCATCATCGCCGCGTTGATCGTGTACTGGTCGGGCTGGGGCACGGTGTCCTGGCTGCTTGGCCTGCAAATCCTGATGTTCGTGGTGTACCTGCTGTGCGCGCGCTGGGTGCCGACCGCGCACCTCGACCTCAAGCAGCAAGTGCGTTCTTCAGCCTGGCTGATCGGTTTCTACGCGGTGACCATCCTGCTGTCCAAGCTCGGCAGTTTTGGCGGCATCGGTGTGCTCAGCCATCCGCTCGACACCATTGTGGTCGCGGCTTGCGCGCTCGGCATTTACTACTGGGGCGCCGCCACTGGCGTGCCAGCTCACTTGGTTCGGCTGGAACACGAAGCCGATGAAAGCGAAGCGGTTGACGAGCCTCACGCCCCGCTGACGCCCGCGACTTACTGATTCAGGAGCGTTTTATGAAGCGATTGCATGTGATCGACTCCCACACAGGTGGCGAACCCACCCGGCTGGTGATGAGCGGTTTTCCGGCGCTGGAGGGCGTCACGATTGCCGATCAGCTGCACCACCTGCGCGCCGAGCACGACCAGTGGCGCCGCGCCTGCATCCTGGAACCGCGAGGCAATGATGTGCTGGTCGGCGCGCTGTACTGCGCGCCGGTCACGCCGGGCGCCATTTGCGGGGTGATCTTCTTCAACAACGCCGGCTACCTGGGCATGTGTGGCCACGGCACTATCGGGCTGGTGGCTTCGCTGCATCACCTGGGCCGCATCGCGCCCGGCGTGCACACCATCGACACACCCGTCGGGCCGGTCGCGGCTACCTTGCACGAAGACGGCGCGGTGACCTTGCGCAATGTGCCTGCCTACCGCTATCGCGAGCAGATCGCAGTGCGCGTGCCGGGTCACGGCATAGTCCATGGCGATATCGCCTGGGGCGGCAACTGGTTTTTCCTGGTGTCGGAGCATGGCCAGCGCCTGCAGATGGATAACGTCGACGCCCTCACCGACTACACCTGGGCAATGCTCAAGGCCCTGGAAGACCAAGGCATTTACGGCGCCGATGGCGCACTGATCGACCACATCGAACTGTTCGCCAACGACGACCACGCCGACAGCCGCAACTTCGTCATGTGCCCCGGCAAAGCCTACGACCGCTCGCCCTGCGGCACCGGCACCAGCGCCAAGCTGGCCTGCCTGGCCGCCGATGGAAAACTTGCGCCCGGCGAAACCTGGGTGCAAGCCAGCATCACCGGCAGCCAATTCGCAGGCCGCTATGAATGGGACGGCGAACGTGTGCGCCCCTTCATCACCGGCCGTGCCCACATGACCGCCGACAGCACCTTGCTGATCGACCCGCAAGACCCTTTTGCCTGGGGCATCTGAGCCCTCCCCCTACTGGAAACTGGAGTGAACACCATGAGCGACAACATCTTCACCGGCTGCATCCCTGCCCTGATGACCCCGTGCACGCCTGAGCGCAAGCCGGACTTCGACGCCCTGGTCGCCAAAGGCCGCGAGCTGATCGATATCGGCATGAGCGCCGTGGTGTACTGCGGCTCCATGGGCGACTGGCCGTTGCTCACCGAGGCCGAACGCCAGGAAGGCGTGGCCCGGCTGGTGGCGGCCGGTGTACCGACCATCGTCGGCACCGGCGCGGTGAACAGCCGAGAAGCCGTGGCCCATGCGGCCCACGCCGCCAAGGTCGGCGCCCATGGCCTGATGGTCATCCCGCGCGTGCTGTCTCGAGGCGCATCCGCCACCGCACAAAAGGCGCACTTCTCGGCGATCCTCAAGGCTGCGCCCAACCTGCCGGCGGTCATCTACAACAGCCCGTACTACGGCTTCGCGACCCGCGCCGACCTGTTCTTCGAATTGCGCCGCGAACACCCGAACCTGATCGGCTTCAAGGAGTTCGGTGGCGGTGCCGACCTGCGCTACGCCGCCGAACACATCACCTCCCAGGACGACAGCGTGACCCTCATGGTCGGTGTCGACACCCAGGTGGTACACGGTTTCGTCAACTGCAATGCCACCGGCGCCATCACCGGCATCGGCAACGCACTGCCTCGGGAAGTGCTGCAACTGGTAGCCCTGAGTAAAAAAGCCGCCAAGGGCGATGCCAAGGCCCGTCGCCAGGCGCGTGAACTGGAAGCTGCGCTGGCGGTGCTGTCGTCCTTCGACGAGGGCTGCGACCTGGTGCTGTATTACAAGCACTTGATGGTGCTGAACGGTGACAACGGCTACGCCCTGCACTTCAACGAAACCGATGCCCTCAGCGATGCCCAGCGTCGTTACGCAGAGAACCAGTACGCCCTGTTCCGCCAGTGGTACGCCAGCTGGTCGGCGGAACAGAACGTCGCCTGACCCTTCGCGAGCCGCTGCGATTCTGGCAGCGGCCAACCCTCTTTTTTCCAGGAAATCCCCATGACTCTGACGGGCAAGATGCTGATCGGTCAGCACGCCACTGCCGGCACTCGCGAAGCGATCCGGGCGATCAATCCCGCCACTGATACCGCCTTGGAACCGGCCTATTTCGGCGGCAACGGCGAGCATGTCGCCCAGGCCTGCGGCTTGGCGTGGGCGGCATTCGATGTCTATCGCGAAACCTCTCTGGAGGCGCGCGCCACGCTCCTTGAGACCATCGCCGCGCACATCGAGGCCCTCGGCGATGAACTGATCGACCGCGCCGTTGCCGAAACCGGCCTGCCTCGCCCACGTATCCAGGGCGAACGTGGGCGCACCTGCGGGCAACTGCGCACCTTCGCCCGCACCGTACGCGCCGGCGAATGGCTGGATGTGCGGGTCGATAGCGCACAACCGCAACGCCAGCCCCTGCCCCGTCCAGACCTGCGGCAACGCCATATCGCCCTCGGCCCGGTCGCGGTGTTTGGCGCCAGCAACTTTCCATTTGCCTTCTCCGTAGCCGGTGGCGATACCGCCTCTGCGCTGGCTGCCGGTTGCCCGGTCATCGTCAAAGCCCACGGCGCGCACCCTGGCACCAGTGAACGGGTCGGCCGAGCGGTCGCGCAGGCGGTCAAGGCGTGCGGTCTGCCGGAGGGCGTTTTTTCGCTGTTGTACGGTTCGGGCCGTGAGGTGGGCATTGCGCTGGTCACCGACCCGCGCATCAAGGCCGTCGGGTTTACCGGCTCGCGCAGCGGTGGCTTGGCGTTGATCCAGGCAGCCCAGGCACGGCCAGAGCCGATTCCGGTCTACGCGGAGATGAGTTCGATCAACCCGGTGTACCTGTTTCCGGCAGCGTTGGCGGCCAGGGGTGAAGCATTGGCCCAGGGTTTTGTGGCGTCGTTGACCCAGGGCGCCGGGCAGTTCTGTACCAACCCGGGGTTGGTCATTGCGGTGCAAGGCCCAGCCCTGGATCGCTTCATCAGCCTGGCCAGTGGGTTGCTGCCGACCTGTGGGGCACAGACCATGCTCACGCCGGGCATTGCCAGTGCCTACGCTGCTGGCGTAGGCGAATTGACTGAACACGCCAATGTGGCCGCAAAGGGTTTGCCGGCGACAGGCCCCAACCAGGGCCAGGCCCATCTGTTCGTGACCCAGGCTCAGGCGTTCCTGGCCAATGAGCATCTGCAAGCGGAAGTGTTCGGCGCCGCGTCACTGCTGGTCGTCTGCACCGACAGTGAAGAAGTGCGCCAAGTATCCGAGCATCTCGAAGGCCAGCTCACCGCCACGTTACACATGGATGAGAACGACCTTCCCGATGCCAAGGCCCTGCTGCCAGTGTTGGAGCGCAAGGCCGGTCGCCTGCTGGTCAATGGCTGGCCGACGGGTGTGGAAGTCTGTGATGCCATGGTCCACGGCGGCCCCTTCCCGGCTACCTCGGATCCGCGCAGCACATCGGTGGGCACGGCGGCGATCCAGCGTTTCCTGCGGCCAGTGTGTTATCAGGATTTCCCCGATGCGTTGCTGCCGGCCGCGCTCCAGCATGGCAACCCGCTGTTGCTGCGGCGCCTGCTTGATGGCCAGAGAGAGGCATAAGCGATGTCCGATCCCGATATCGTCGTAGTCGGCGCCGGCATTATCGGCGTCGCCTGCGCCCTGCAACTGGCGCGCCAGGGACGCCACGTGGTGGTGGTCGATCAACAGGAACCCGGCATGGGCGCGTCCTATGGCAACGCCGGGCACCTGGCGACCGAACAGGTGTTCCCGATTGCCGATGTGTCGATCCTCAAGCGCTTGCCCGGCATGCTGCTGGACCCGATGGGCCCGCTGCGCCTGGATTGGAAATACCTGCCGCGCGCCCTGCCCTGGTTCCTGCGGCTGCTGTTGAACCTGCGTCCGGCACCCTATCAGCGTACCGTCGCAGCTATTCGCGTGCTCAACGAAGGCAGCCTGGGTGCGTGGCAACGCCTGCAGCACAGCATCGGGCGCCCGGAAATGCTGCGCGAGGACGGCTCGCTGCTGGTGTTCGAGCGTACGGACTCACGCGACGCACTCCAGGCCTTGCAGCAGCGCATGCAAGCACAGCAGGTGCCCGTAGCGTTCTGGAACGGCGATGCCATACGCCAGGCTGCGCCGCAATTGAGCGAGCACATCCAGGGCGGGCTGTTTTTCCCGAGCACCGGGCACTTCCTCGACCCGTACCAGGTGGTGTGCGAACTGGTCGCGGCTGCCAAGGCCAGTGGCGTGCAGTTCCTCAAGCGGCAGGTACTGGATGGGCGGGTAGAACCACACGGCGTCTCACTCACCACCGCCCAGGGCACCCTGGGCGCAGGACAGGTGTTGATTGCCTGCGGCGCCCACTCGGCCAAATTGACCGCTGCCCTGACTGGCAAAAAGGTCCCGCTGGACACGGAACGCGGCTATCACCTGATGCTGCCCCACGAGCCGCATCGCCTGCCGTTTGCCGTCACCTCCCTGGAACGCAAATTCATCATGACCCCCATGACCGACGGCTTGCGCCTGGCCGGCACGGTGGAATTCGCCGGCCTGAAGCGCCCGGCAAATATGCAGCGTGCCTGGCAGTTGCATCGGTTGAGCAAGGGGTTGTTTCGAGATGACCTCAGCGCAGAGGGTGCGACACCGTGGATGGGGTTTCGACCGTCACTGCCGGACTCGTTGCCGGTGATTGACCGGGTGTGTGACGGCAAGGTGCTGCTTGCGTTCGGGCACCAGCATCTGGGGTTGACGCAGGCGGCGGTGACGGCGGAGATGATTGGGGCATTGGCGAGCAAGGGTCAAACACCGTTACTCACGGCTTATCGCCTCGACCGTTTCTGACAACGCGGTTTTTGTAGTGAGCGGGCTTGATGTGGCGAGCGGGCTTGCCCCGCGTTGGGCTGCGCAGCAGCCCTGACAACAAACACCGCGTTCTGTCTGACAGACGGCGGTGTTTTCTATTGGGGCTGCTGCGCAGCCCAACGCGGGGCAAGCCCGCTCACCACAGCAGCCCGCTCGCCACAGCAAGTCCGCTGGTCACACAAGTGGGGGGCTTAATCATGGGGTTTGAGCAGCCATGCTGTAGAGTGCGTCAGCCATTTCCTCAATTTCATCACGCATACAAAGCTTGTCCAGCCAACCCGTCGGGATGCCTTGCATGCCGTAATATGCCCCCGCCAACTGACCAACGATGGCGGCAGTAGTGTCAGCGTCGTCACCCAGGTTCGCGGCAGCCAACACCGCGTCGGCGAAGCTGTCAGTATGTTTTACGCACCACAGCGCCGCCTCCAATGACGCCACGGCGTAACCGGAACCCGTTATCTGCGCACGGGTCTTGTTGCAATACTCCCCCTGGGCAATCGCTACGACTTTGGGCGCAGAAAGACCCGCGCAAGAGATATTCAACAGGCGCTCCTTCGTTGCTCCACTCAACGCGTTACCGATGGCTCTCGCCAACACCACGCAACACTCGATTGCCTCTTGGGCTCCGTGAGTCGTACGGGAGCTTTCTCGGGAAAAGTCATCAACGCTTTGCAGGTTTGGAAAGTAAAACAGCACCAGCGGCGCGAGGCGCATCATCGAACCGTTGCCTGCGGAAAAAGGCTCTGTTGAACCTGCAAACGGATTACCTTGCGACTCAAACGCCGTGAGCGCCGTGCGCACGGTCATGCCTATATCAAAGCAATCACCGGTAGAGCTCAGGTAGCCCCACTTCCACCAGTTCAGGTATCGCCCCATCTGGTCAGCTGCATCAAAACCACCTTTACGCAGCAAGCTTTCCGCAAGGCACAACGCCATCGAGGTGTCGTCCGTCCATTGGCCCGCTTTCAGGTTGAACGGTCCTCCTCCAACCATGTCGGTGACCGGTGTGAATGTGCCGCGAGGCATGAATTCAACAGTGGTGCCCACTGCGTCGCCACAGGCCAGGCCCAGCAGGCTGCCGCGGTAACGATTCAAAAGCGTGAGAGACATTTGTCATCCTTGAAAGAAAGTGAGTCAGTCAGCACTTTACTTGACCAAGCGCTTCTCCTTCGAGGGGCGATAGCCGAAGTACGAGCTATAGCACTTGCTGAAATGGCTCGGCGACACAAACCCGCAGGCGACCAGCACCTCCACCTGCGACAGCTCGGTGTGCTGCAGCAGCCGCCGCGCCTCGGTCACCCGCAGTTCCATGTAGTACCGCTGCGGGGTGGTGCCCAGTTGCTCCTTGAACAAGCGCTCCAACTGGCGCCGCGAGCGGCCGGCGTACACCGCCAGTTGGTCCAGCTCCAGAGGCTCTTCGAGGTTGGCGTCCATCAGTTTCACCACTTCACGCAACGGCGCACTGACGCTGACGTTTTCGGAGGGTTTGATGCGGCGGTAGCGGGACTCTTCGAAGGCCAGGATGTCTTCGATGCCTTCAACGAGTGCCTTGTCATGCAGGGCTTTGATCCAGTCCAGCGCCATGTGGAAGGCACCGGACGGGCTTGAAGCGGTGAGGCGGTCGCGGTCGATCACGTAGGGTTCGCTGGTGACGTGGGTCGCCTTGGAGACTTCTGCCAGCGCCGGACGGTGTTCGGGGTGAATGGCGCAGCGATAGCCCTGCAACAGGCCGGCACGCCCAAGGAACCAGGCGCCGTTCCACAAGCCCGCAAGGCTGATGCCCTGTTCGGCGGCGGTGTGCAGCAGGTGGATGAAGGCTTCGCCGGCCTTGAGTTCGGTACGGAATCCGCCGCAGATCACCAGCAGGTCCAGGTCGTGCAATGCCCCGGCATCCAGGCGCGCATCGGGGCGAATCACCAGGCCCAGGTCACTGATGACTTCGCCATCGTCACAGCCGAAGGTGCGCGAAGCGAACAGTTCGGGGCGCAGCAGGTTGGCGGTGACGAAGGTGTCGAGGGTCTGGGTGAATGCTGGCAGGGAGAAATGTTCAAGCAACAGGAAGCCGACGCGGGTGACCGACGCCGGCTGTTGGGTTTCGTTGAGGTAGCGCAGGTTCTTGCCTTTCATGCCACCGCTGAATTGACGTCTTTCCATCGAGGGTTGGCCCACTCTTGTTATTGATGCAATGGGCGCCATCTTAGGGGCAAATGCGCTGGCTGTCTCAGGCGCTGATCTTGAAAAAGCCACACGCGCTGAAAGCCCCCGGCTGAACAGCGGCAAGCGCATCTGATACGGTTTTTTCTTTGCTATCTGCGTCTGTATCAAAACGCCGTCTGGGCGGACAATGGCCCCATCCCCACTCCCTTCCCTTCGGAGGCCTTATGACCAAGATGGCACTTTTTCTGTTCGGCTTTTTGGTGCTGACCATCGGCATCGGCCTGCTGGCCACCATCTCGCCGGTCTGACGCTCAGCCGGCAAACAGCATCGGGTACAGCGACAGCACCAGCAGCCCGGCCATCGTCCAGTTGAACAGGCGTAACCAGCGCGGCTCACGCAGCACATTGCGCAAGCCGCTGCCACACCCGACCCATACGCACACACTGGGCAGGTTGACCACGGCGAACACCAGCGCGATCAGCAGCACATTGGTGACGTAGCCTTCGGCCGGCGTGTAAGTGGTGATTGCGCCCAGCGCCATGATCCAGGCCTTGGGGTTGACCCACTGGAACGCCGCCGCGCCGAGGAAAGTCATGGGCTTGCCCTGCTCGTCCGCGCTGTCGGACATGCCGCCCGCTGTCGCGATCTTCCACGCCAGGTACAGCAAGTACGCAGCCCCCACGTAGCGCAACACCGTGTAGGCCCACGGGAACACCTTGAACACTTCGCCCAGCCCCAGCCCCACCGAAATCACCAGCAGCATGAACCCGATGCTGATCCCCAATGCATGGGGCATCGAGCGGCGAAAGCCGAAGTTCACCCCCGAGGCAAGCAGCATGGTGTTATTGGGCCCGGGCGTGATCGAGGACACGAAGGCAAACAGCACAAAGGCGGACAACAGGCTGGTAGACATGAACATGACGCGGCATCCAAACGGCAGTGGTATGCCTGCGACAGTAGAGGGTTATCGACTGCCCTGCCCCGTACAGCCAAAGCCGGATTGAGGCATACACTTTTTTGCCATGGTTTTCACAAACCTTTCACAGACAAGCGCCTAGGGTGGCTTCAGCTCCTAATGAACATCCCTTTAGCCCGCGCTCCCCACGCGGGCTTTTCTTTGCCCTGGGTTTATCGCATGCAAAAAAACAGGCAAGCCGTGCTTCACGGCTTGCCTGCCTGGCCTATCGGTTAACGCGGTCCGCCGCCAGGGCCAGGGCCAGGGCCGCCGCCCTGACCATGCCCGCCACCGCCGTGACCACCGCCACCACCCGGTGGCATGAACATCCAGCAGCCGGACAAGGTCGATAACAGCGCGACCACCACAGCCGCCTTGGTTAGATAACTCAACTTCATGACTACACTCTCTTACTTGACGAGATTGACTTCTCGCTGGGTATGACAGTGCAAACCCAAGTGCGTCACGGCTATCGTGTAACCCGTTGGTAGGGTTTGTAGGGCCAACGGTACAAACTGCTGTTTTAGTTCTGCGGCCGCTGTTTAGTCGAATCCAGCTCGGCTTTTTTACCCGTGGAAATCTCAGTGATCTGCGCAGACTTGGCAATCGCGAAATCGAAGGTGTCCTGCATTTTTGCAATCGCGTCGGTCGACGTGCCGTTCAGCCCACCGTTGGCGGCCCAATCGAAGTTCCACACACCGGAGAGGTTATCGGCGCCCGGCACATCGTGGGTTTCGATGGCGGTGAAGACGTCAGGATGACGCTCCATGTACTTGGCCGCATCGCAGACTTCGGCCGGCACCTTGCCCGAGGCATTGTTGGCCAGCTGGGTGAGTTCCTGCTTGGTAATGGCTGACTTGCCGGTCTGGCGCATGTAGTCGGCGATCACTTTGCTGGACTTGGCGATGTTCAACTTGTCATCGAACACCGACGGTGACGCTTTAGGCGTGTTTGCCCCGCTGCCGGCGGGCGTTACGGTGGTAGACATCGGCGCTGCTCCCCTAATGGTACGAATGAAATCGTCGTGCTGACGATAGCCAGGAGCAGACGTTAGCATGGGCAATGAGCCATTAATCTGTGCTTCACAACAATTCACAAGGCCAGGGTCTGCGGCTTCTGTGAAAGCCTGCGAATCCATTACCATGAGCCGGTATTCATGCTGATTGATTGCCAGCCCCCTACCCGGACCCCAGTCATGAGAGACCTACCACCCACGGCCACGCTGCGTGCCTTCGAAGTGGCGACCCGGCACGCGACGTTCACATCGGCTTCAGAAGAGTTGCATGTGACCCAGAGCGCCGTCAGCCACCAACTCAAGCACCTTGAAGACCTGTGGGGCCTGCAGTTATTCCAGCGCGGCAAGGCGTTGCGGCTGACCCCGGCCGGGGCCGCGCTGGCGCCCATTGTGCGCGAGTTTTTCATGAACCTTGAGGCCACGCTGGCTGACCTAAGGGAACAAAAAGGCCGGGTTCGCCTGAAGGTCAGCACCACGTATTCGTTCGCCTTGAAATGGCTGCTACCCAGGCTGCCCAGCCTGTCGCAGCAACATCCGCAAATCCTGATCACGCTGGAGACCAGCGACAAGGCCATCAAATTTTCCAGCGCAGACGCGGATGTGGCCATCCGCCTGGGCAACGGCAATTACCCCGGCCTGCACTCTGAGTTCATGCTCCGCGAGCAGATCTTCCCGGTGGCCAGCCCCGATCTGCTCAAGCGTTTCGGCACTCCCCACGAGCCCGCCGAGCTGCTGCGTTACCCGTTGCTGACGCGTGACGGCGCAGACCTGGTGCCCAAGTGGGAAGCCTGGTTCGAACATGTCGGCACCAGCATTGCCCCCCTCAAGGAAAGCGTCAGGTTCGCTGACACCAACATGACCATCGAGGCGGCGCTGCTGGGCCAAGGTATTGCGCTGGCACGAAGCGGCCACGTCGAAGCGGAAATCAACGACGGCCGCCTGGTCAGGCTGTTCGAGCTGCCGTTCGCGTCACCGGTCGGCTACTACTTTGTGTGCCCCAAAGGGATCGAAACCCAGCCGCACATCATCAGCTTTCGTAACTGGTTGTTGGCCGAGTCGATGCAGGCACAGCGGAATTATAGTGATGCATGAAGAATCACTCATGACCGGATGAAAAGACTTCGCTGTTAGACACGCCCTTGCGGTGTTTACCATGGCGCATGCCTTTATCCATCGTTCTACTCGTCCTCTTCGCCGCCCTCTTGCATGCCAGCTGGAACGCATTGTTGCGCGTCGGCGCCGACAGGCTGTGGTCAATGACCATGATGTGCGTGGCGGTGGCCATCGCCAGCAGTGTCATCGCCTTGTTTCTCGCGCCTCCCGCGCCAGCCAGTTGGCCCTACGCCATCCTGTCGGGCGTATTGCACGTGGGCTATAACCTGTTCCTGGTACGAAGCTACAAGGTGGGCGACCTGGGGCAGACGTACCCGATTGCCCGCGGTTCCTCACCCATTCTGATCACGCTGTGCGCATTGGTGTTTGCCGGGGAAACGGTCAGCACAAACGCCCTGATCGGCATCGTGCTGGTATCGGGTGGCATTATTTCACTGGCCTTCAGACAGCGCCGGCTGGCGGTGCCCAGCCTGCCCTACGCCCTGGGCACAGGTTTTTTCATTGCGGCCTACAGCGTCACGGACGGTATTGGCGCGAGGCTGTCCGGCGCGCCGCTGGCCTACACCGTATGGATGTGTGCGCTCTGGGGCGTATTGATGCCACTGGTGTACATCGGCCTGCGCGACACACGCAGTCTCTTCGCACCACGCCCCGGCGTCATCACGGCCTTGGTCGGAGGGCTGGTGTCCCTCCTGGCCTACGGCATCGTTATTTATGCCATGTCCCACGCGCCGATGGGCGCCGTTTCGGCCCTGCGCGAAACCAGCGTGCTGTTCGCGGCATTGATCGGTTATTGCTTCCTGGGCGAATCGCTGACTGTGCGCAAAGTGCTGGCGTGCCTGGTCATTGCGCTCGGCACGATGCTGATAGGTTGATCTTTCATCCCTCACAGGAGGTTCAAGCAATGGACAAGGTCTCTGCAACCCCACTGATTCTGATCACCGGCGGCAGCCGCGGTGTCGGCGCGGCAACCGCACGGCTTGCGGCGGCGCAAGGCTACGATGTCGCCATCAGCTACGTCAGCAACGAGGCGGCCGCGCTCGGCGTGGTGGCGGATGTGCAAGCGTTGGGGCGGCGCGCCCTGGCCATCCGCGCCGACAGTGCGGACCCTGAACAGGTCGCGCAGCTGTTCGCTGGCATTGACCAGACGTTTGGCCGTATCGACGTACTGGTCAATAACGCCGCGATCATTGCCCTGCAGTCGCGCTTTGAAGACCTCGACTTCGCCCGCATGCAGCGCGTCTTCGCGATCAACGCCATCGGCCCGATGCTGTGCGCGCAGCACGCGGTGAAACGCATGTCGCTGCGCCACAACGGCACGGGTGGCAGTGTAATCAACGTGTCCTCGGCCTCCGCCCGGCTGGGCAGCCCCAACGAGTATGTCGATTACGCGGCCTCCAAGGGCGCTCTGGAGACATTCACCACCGGCTTATCCAAGGAAGTCGCCCGTGAAGGTATACGCGTCAACTGCGTACGGCCTGGGCATATCTACACCGACATGCACGCCAGCGGCGGCGAGCCAGGTCGCGTGGACCGGGTCAAGGACAGCATTCCCATGGGCCGTGGTGGCGAGCCCGAAGAGGTGGCGCGCGCCATCCTGTGGCTGGCCGGTAAGGAAGCGTCATTCATCACCGGGACCTTTCTGGATGTGACAGGCGGCAAGTAGGCGGCAACCGCCGATTAACGGAAGGCGTGCTGGTCCCGGTGCCGGGCCAGCCCTTCCAGGGTAAACCGCGCCTGCATCAGCACCACCTCCCGCACCAATTCCATCTCCTTCTGGTTCACTTCGCTCCACTTCAATGCTTCCAGCAGCTTGGGCTTCTGGATGCGGAAGGCCAGGCCCTGGGTAAACAGCGCCATGGAATGGATCACGGTGCGCTCATCCTCCAGCGCCAGGCCCGCCACGCGCGCGATCAGTTGGCGGATGACCCGCGCAATACGCGCCTTGAAACGCTCCTCGAAAGCCATCGTCGCGCTTTGCGGGCACAACCCAGCCTGGTGGCGATCCATGAACGCGCGCCATGCCGTGGTTTGCGGGCTGTCCTGGATGGTTGAAACCACGGTGCCCAGGATGCCCAGCGAGGCGTCGATCAGCGCGTTGTCGCCGGAATCGGCATCGGCCAGCACGCTTTCCGCCGCCTCCACCGACGGCGACATCTTGTGCCACAGCAGCGTGATCAAGTGCTCGACGCACGCCAGGTACACGCCTTCCTTGCCATCGAAGTAGTACTGGATCGCAGGCGCGTTGACGCCGGCAGCCGTGGCGATATCACGCGTGGACGCGCCATCGTAGCCACGCGCGCCAAACACCTCGACGGCGGCCTCGATGATGCGTGCGCGGGTTTCTTCGCCGCGCTGGTAACCACCCTCGGCGGCAGGTTTGTGTCGTGCCATATGCAGCTCCCTTCGAATACCGGACCAAAATATACCAGTTGACAAAAATTCGCGAAAAAAGGAATTTATTCCACCTGTTATAAATCTGGAGTGACCTCGATGTCGGCTGCACCTCCCTCCCCTCAGGTCATGCCTGAAGAAACCGTCAACGGTCAACGCGGCAAGGCCCGGCGCATCCTGCTCAGCGTGGCCGGCGTAGCCTTGTTGGCGGGCGTGTCGTGGGGCGCCTGGTGGTGGATCACCGGGCGGTTTATCGAGACCACCGACGACGCCTATTTGCAAGCCGACAGCATCAGCGTGGCGCCAAAGATCAACGGCTATGTGGCCGACGTGCTGGTGAACGACAACCAGAACGTCAAGCGTGGTGACGTGCTGGTGCGCCTGGATGCGCGCAAGTACCAGGCCGTGAGCGATGAAGCCTCGGCGACCATCGCCGCACGCAATGCCGACTTCGCCAAGGCCCAGGCCGACCTGGTGCAACAGGACTCGACCATCGCCGAAGCCCGCGCCCAATTGCAGGGTGCCGAAGCCGATGCGCGGCATGCGCAGATCGAAGTCGCCCGCTACGCGCCACTGGCCCGCTCCGGCGCCGAACCGGAAGAACGCCTGGCCCAACTGAACAACCAACTGGCACAGGCCCGCAGCACCGTGGCGGCCAAGCAGGCGGCGCTGCGTTCCAGCCAGACCCGCTACGGTACGCTGCAGGCCCAGCTCAAGCAGGCCCAGGCGCAACTGGGCGTGGCCAAGGCCAGCGAAGCGCAACGCCAATTGGACGTGGACGACGCAGTCATCCGCAGCCCGCTGGACGGTCGCGTGGCCGACCGTGGCGTACGCGTGGGCCAGTACGTGCAACCCGGCACGCGCTTGTTGACGGTGGTGCCGATCAGCGCGATCTACCTCACCGCCAACTACAAGGAAACCCAGATCGGTGGCATGCGTCCCGGCCAAACCGTCACCGTGCACGTCGACGCCCTGCCCGGCCGCGACCTGCAAGGCCATATCGACAGCCTCGCCCCCGGCACCGGTGCGCAATTCGCCTTGCTGCCGCCGTCGAATGCCACCGGCAACTTCACCAAGATCGTGCAGCGCGTACCGGTGCGCATTGCCCTGGACGTGCCGGACGACCTGCGCACCGCACTGATGCCGGGCCTGTCGGCCACGGTGGAAGTCGACACCCGCACCCACGCCGCAGACGCCAACCATGGCTGAGGCGAGCATGGCCGGGGTGACCGCGGAGAAACCGCGCAACGCCTCGCTGACCGACTGGATCGCCGTCGCCGCCGGCGCACTCGGCGCCTTGCTGGCAACCCTGGATGTGTCGATTACCAACTCGGCGTTGCCGCAGATTCAGGGCCAGATCGGCGCCACCGGCACCGAAGGCACCTGGATTGCCACCGGCTACCTGATGTCGGAGATCGTGATGATCCCGCTCGCCGCGTGGCTGACCCGGGTCTTCGGCCTGCGCCGGTTCCTGATCGGCACCGCACTCACCTTCACCCTGTTCTCGATGTTCTGCGGCCTGTCCACCAGCCTTGGCGCGATGATCGCCGGGCGTATCGGCCAGGGCTTCGCCGGCGGCGCGATGATCCCGACCGCGCAGACCATCGTGCGCACGCGCCTGCCGCCCCACCAATTGGCCATCGGCACCACGATGTTCGGCATGACCGTGATCCTCGGTCCATTGCTCGGCCCGGTGATCGGCGGCTGGCTGACAGAGAACATCAACTGGCGCTGGTGCTTCTTTCTCAACCTGCCCATCAGCATCGCGCTGATCACCTTGCTGATCACCGGCCTGCCCAGCGAACGCATGAACCTGCAGCGCTTTATCAGCGCTGACTGGCTGGGCATTCTGGGGCTGGCCATGGGCTTGAGTTCGCTGACCGTGGTGCTTGAGGAAGGCCAGCGCGAACACTGGTTCGACTCGCTGCTGATCGTGTGGCTGAGCATTGCCACGGTCACCGGGTTTTTCCTGATTGCCGTGGGGCAATTGCGCTCCAGTACGCCGATCCTGCGCCTGCCACTGGTGCTCAACAAAAGCTTTGGCAGCGTGCTGCTGATCGGTACGGCGGTGGGCGCGGGCCTGTATGGCACGGCCTATCTGGTGCCGCAATTTCTCGGGATACTGTCCGGCTATAACGCGCAGCAATCCGGCGCGATCATGCTGCTGTCGGGGATTCCGGCGTTTTTGCTGATGCCGGTCCTGCCGCGAATGCTCGGGCGCTACGACCTGCGCTGGATGGTCGGCGCGGGCCTGCTGCTGTACTGGGCCAGTTGCTTTGTAGACACCCTGTTGACCGCCGACAGCGTCGGCCATGACTTTGTGTGGTCGCAGTTGCTGCGTGGCTTCGGGCAGATCCTGGTGATGATGCCCCTCAGCCAATTGTCCATGCGTTCGGTCGAGACCAAGGATGCCGGTGATGCGGCCGGGCTCTACAACATGTCACGCAACCTCGGCGGCACCATCGGCCTGGCGCTGCTCGGCGTATTGATGGACCGGCGCAGCCACTTCCATGACGACCGGCTGCGCGAAGGCATCCTGGCCAACAGCCAATTGACCCAGGACCACATGGCCAGTAACACCGCCAGCTACCTGGCACAAACCGGCGACGCCTCCAGCGCCTCGTTGCAAGCCATGGCCCAACTGGCCAATGACATCGCCCGCCAAGCCTCGGTGATGGCCTACAACGACTCGTTCTACGTATTGGGACTCGCAATGCTGGCGTGCCTGCCCCTGATCTTCATCCTTAAAAAGCGCACGGTACAGCCATGATTGCTCGCTCGTTCCCCTTGCTCCTGACCCTCGGACTGCTATCAGCCTGCACCGTGGGCCCGGACTACTCGGGCGCCCCCGACGCCGCGCCGAAAACCCTGGCCGCCGGGCACCTGCCCCACGCCGACCACAAAGCGCCCAGCGCACCGGCCGTGGCGCAGTGGTGGCGAACGTTGAATGACCCGCAACTCAATGAACTGGTCGAGATGGCGCTGAACAACAGCCCCGACATCGCCACCGCCCAGGCCCGCCTGAAACAGTCCCGCGCCAGCCTCAGCGGTGCACGGGCCGACGCCATGCCCAAGATCACCGGCGATGCGGCAATGCTCAAACTGCGCTCACCCGGCACCTCCGCCCTGGGTGGCGGCGGTGGCGGTCGCGGGCCGTTGACGCTCTACCTGGCCGGCTTCGATGCCAGTTGGGAGGCCGACCTGTTCGGCGGCACGCGCCGTGCAGTCGAAGCGGCGCAGGCGGAGGCCGACGCTGCCCAGGCGCAACTGGCGGACGCCCAGGTGCAACTCGCCGCCGAAGTGGTGCAGGCCTACACCGACCTGCGCGACCAACAGGCACGCCTGGCCCTGGTCGACGCCAGCGTCGACATCGAACACCAGGCCCTCGACCTGACCCAGCAACGTCGCAGCCGTGGCGTGGCCTCACAGCTGCAACTGGAACAGGTCCTCACCCAGGCAGAAAACACCCAGGCCCAACGCCTGCCGTTGCAAGCCGCCATCGTTGAATCCCTGGATCAACTCGGCCTGCTCTGCGGCCAGGAGCCCGGCGAACTGGATGGCCGCCTCGCCACCGCCAAAGCCCTGCCCGCCATCCCCGGCGTGGTGCCCGTGGCAGACCCCGCCGCCCTGCTCAAGGCCCGCCCTGACATCCGTGTCGCCGAACGCAAACTGGCCTCCAGCAACGCACAGATCGGCGAGAAAACCGCCGACTGGTTTCCCAAGCTCAGCCTGATGGGCGACCTGTCGTTCTCCGCCGGCGACCCCGGCCACCTCGCCCGCAAAGACAACGGCACCTGGCTGATCCTGCCGCGCCTGACCTGGAACGCGCTGGACTTCGGCCGCGTGGCCGCCAGCGTCAAAGGCGCCGAAGCCGGTCGCGACGAAGCCCTCGCACAGTACAAAAGTGTCGTACTGAGTGCGCTGCGCGACGCCGATGTGGCCCTGGCGCGCTACGGCCATCAACGCCAGAACGTGGTGCTGTTGCGCAGTGTGGAATCCTCTGCAGTACGTGCGGCAGACCTGACCCGCCAACGCTACCGTGCCGGCACTGCCAGCACCCTGGACTGGCTGGATGCGGAGCGCACGCGGTATCAGGCGCAGGAGAGCCGGATTTCCGGGGATGCGGAACTGCTCAAGGATTTTGCTTCGCTGCACAAGGCATTGGGGCTGGGCTGGACGTTGTGACACATCAGGCGTTTGATGGGAGAAATTCCATTCAAGACCGATCTGGCGGAGATCGGGATGGATATCATGGAGTTTGACCTGAAGCGGGAGGGGCAATAAATGAAAGAACTGATCCAGGGGCTCGACGGCCCCAGAACGGCACAGCAGGAATTGTTCTACGACCTGGAGGATGCGGCCGCTGTGATCGGGTGGTCGGTGGTTGAGTTGACCGCTTTGGCCGCCAGCGGTCGCACGCCGGATGAGGCGCTGGCGCTGATGAAAATCTGCGCGTTGCTGGCAGCGCAACAGGAAAGGCTTCACGCGTATGCCGGTGAGGTGAAAGACCAGCGCATCGCCAGGTCTGAAATCCTGTAATCACAGGAGGCATACCCCAATGGCGCGCAGCCGACGAACAACGTGAAAGAATTCACATTTCTTGGCACTGAATATTGAAGCTCAAAATTTGACCAAATAATATTTTGCCGCAACCGAGCACACACCTTTATACGGATATTGCTCTGCACCAGCTCGGGAGCCACGCGCGTGCAGACAATAAAACATTGAGGTTTGCCATGCGTCTTTCCAAGCTCGCTCCATCCGCCGCCCTGTTCAGTATGATCGCCCTATCCGCACAAGCCGCTGACTTGAGTGCCCTGACAGGGGCTCTGTCCTCTGCTCTGGGTGGTGCAAACAACACCACCAATTACTCCAATAACGCCTCCTCCTGCCAGCAACAGGTCCGCGACCTGCAGGCGAACATCAATGCAGCCAATGCCAAAGGCGATACCTTGCGCGCAACCGCCTATCAAGCTGCGCTGACCCAGACAAACAAAAGCTGCAGTAACACCAGTTACAACACCCAGGCCCAAGTGGATACCAACCCGCAGCACCAACAAAACGTGAACAAGGCAGCGGATGCGATCAATGCAATCGGTGGGCTGTTTAAATAAGCCGCAAAGTCGTGTGCAAGAGGCCCGCAATTGCGGGCTTTTCTACGCCTGCGGGACGGGCCTGCAAAAACCTTCATCGGCACGCCCGTACTTTCGCCCAGGCAATAAAAAACCCCGTAGACGTTAATCTACGGGGTTTTCAAGAGTGGAGGCCGAGGTCGGAATCGAACCGGCGTAGGCGGATTTGCAATCCGCTGCATAACCATTTTGCTACTCGGCCTCAAACGATCAATGTCCCGACTGCTGACACTCACCGCATAAAAACTTGAGTGGGCTGTATAACCCTGCCTCTACTCTAACTCTTTGAATACATTGAAGTTTTTAATGCTTCATTGCGTTCGATGGGCGCCATTATGTACGTATTTGCCTAGGCGTGCAACCCCTTGATTTCAAAAATATTTCGTATTGGCATCAAGGGGTTGCGGGCCTGCCCTACTCCTTGATGCGCAGCTGTTGGTACTGCGGGTCGGCCTTGATCTGGGCGTCGGTGAAGGGCAGCGGGCGCAGTTGTTTTTGGGAGAAGGCTTGGGTCTGGTCCTTGGCGTGTGGGGAAGCCGGGTTGCTGGACTCGGAGAACGCGAGGATGCCTTGGGCATGGGGGCCGTGGTCGTCGAAGGTGACGATTTGCAGGTAGCTGGTGCCGCTGACCACTTCGCGCTTGCCGTCGGCGCGGGGCACGGTTTGCATGGCGTTGTAGATGCCGAGTTCCTGCGGGCCGCCGTGAATCGGGGTTTGCCCGGAGACTTGGATGTCACCCCAGGTGCTGTTGGCGGTCAGGCCGCGTTTGGCGACGTTGGCGGTGGAGGCCAGCATGGCTTCGCGCAGGGCTTTGGCGACGTCGGCGCGGTCGATGGCCAGGCCACGTGGCGTGGTGAGGGGGTGGGCCGGGTCGAAGGCCACGCGCCAGGCGTCGGGGATCTGCTGCAGGTGCTGCGCCAGGTTGATGAAGTGCACCAGGCCAAGGCCGCTGTCGAGGTTGGCGCGCTGGTCCCAGGT
The DNA here is from genome assembly GCF_055380095.1 of Pseudomonas allii. Taxonomy (NCBI): domain Bacteria; kingdom Pseudomonadati; phylum Pseudomonadota; class Gammaproteobacteria; order Pseudomonadales; family Pseudomonadaceae; genus Pseudomonas; species Pseudomonas allii. Next base: position 3,485,070 of record NZ_AP039450.1, read on the forward strand.
TTTCAGGCTGGTGCACAGGGGTTGCAAGGCGGTGGCGTCGGTGCCGAGGTGTTTGGCGCAGAACTGGAGCAGGTCGGGCATGACTTGGCCGGCCAGGTACACCTCGTTGTCCATCACCATGTTGTGCAGGTCGCTGACGCTGATCGGTTTAGCCAGCGATTGCAGACGTTGCAAGGCGAAACGCGCACGCGGACCCAGGCCGATGTGGTCCTGGCTGATCACCGGGGAAAAACCGGTGAGCGGCGCCTTGGGGTTGGCCAGCCATGCCGAGTCGTTGGAGTGCTGCACGTAGTCGGTGCGTTGCAATTGCGGCAGTTGCTCGGCCGGGAAGATGCCGGCCTGGGCGGCGCGCGAGTCAACGTCCCAGGCGCAGGCGCTGTGGGCGCCGTCGAGCATGATCATCTGCAAGCCGGCGCGGGGGTCGCTGCACTGCGCCAGTTTGGCTGTGCTGACGTTGGGCACCACCGACAGGTTCATGTACAGGCTCTGGCCCTGGTCATCGGCGGCGAGGGTGTTGACCCACGGGATGCCTTGCAGGGTGTGCACCGAGGTTTTCAGTTGGTCGAGGCTGCCGGCGCGGTTCATCGCGTACCACTGTTGCAGCACGCGGTCGTTGCCGAGGTTGGCGTCGCGCAAGCTGAAGGCGTAGTGACTGTCCCAATCGAGCTTGCCCGGCCACTGCACCACCGGGCCAAATTGCGAGCTATAGACTGTGTGCGATTGGTCCTTGAGGCTGCCGTCAGCTTGTTTGACCTGCACCGTCACCGTGGTTTTATCCAGGGCGACCGATTTGCCGTCGAGCAGGTAGCGCGTGGAGTCGTTGGGGTCCAGGGTCAGGCGGTACAGGGTGAAGTGCTTGGACGTGTCCACGGTGTGGGTCCAGGCCACATGCTGGTTGAAGCCGATATTGATCACCGGCAGGCCCGGCAGCGCAGCGCCCATCACATCCAGCTGGCCGGGGATGGTCAGGTGCATCTCGTAAAACCGCATGCCGCCCACCCATGGGAAGTGCGGGTTGGCCAGCAACATGCCGCGCCCGTTGAACGAGCGGTCACGGCCTACTGCCACAGCGTTACTGCCGCGATCGAAGGCGAAGCGCTGTTGGTTCATGGCAGCCATTTCAAAGGCCTTGGCGCGGGTCGCAACGTTGGCCGTTGCCTGAGGCGGCGCCGCACCCACCAGGGCTTCGGCGAATTGGCCCACACCGCCTTCGACCAACAGCCTGCGGGTCAGCTTGACCAGGTCCTCAGCCACCAGCGGCCGTACCCACGCCGCCTGACACTGTGCAGGCGCGCCCTGCTCTTTCAGATAACGGTTGTAGCCGGCCACATAACCTTCAATACGCTGCTGGATCTGCGGGCTCTGCGCCTTCCAGAACGCAGCGACCGCGTCCGGCGTATTGAGCCAGGCAAAGAACAGGTCACTGGCCAGGTTGTTGCGCTCTTCCAGGGTCGCCTGTTCGGGGCCGAAGAAGCGGGCGCGCTGGCCATTTACGGTGACCACTTCATTGGCCAGCAGGCACAGGTTGTCCTGGGCGTAGGCGTAGCCAATGCCGAAGCCCAGGCCACGCTCATCGTTGGCGCGGATATGCGGCACGCCGTAACTGGTACGGCGGATGTCCGCCGATGCTTGCGTCACCGGCTCCCGCGCGCAGGCGCCCAGGCTCAACCCCAGTAACACCCCGGCCACACATACCCTGGACAACCCATTGGAAATAATCACGCAGACTCCACCGTCAGATTTAACCGCCTCACAACGGGCAATAACCCCACCGTAAGAACGCAAATCACCGGGAATAATTTAACGCGTGGGGTGGTTTATTTAAGGCGATGGGGATGTCACAAAACCGATACCGACGAAATTTCTACATCCGACACTTCATGATTTCGCTCGCTCGTTCGTCTTATCCACTAAGAGCGCTCATTTTTCCTGATCAGGCTCTGATAAGGAGTTTTTGCATGTACAACCCGCAAGTGCCCACGGATGGACATTCACCAGCGGCCGAGGCCAGTTTCGGCAGCGGCCCGCAAGCGTTCGGCAAAACGCCCGAACAGCAAGGCAACCAGCGTATCCGCCATCTGCTCAAGTGTTTTGGCTTGCGTACCAGCCTGATCCGGCTGAAGGTCATCGACGCCCTGCTCACCGCTGCCGACAACCAACGCACCCTAGGCGTGCGCGGCGTGCACAGCCATTTGCTGGAGCTGGGCATTCCGTTGTCGTTTCTCAGCGTGCGCGAGGTGCTCAAGCGCCTGTGCAGCGAGGGTGTGATCACCCTCAATGCGGACAAAAGCTACAGCCTCCACGAAGAGGCTGCCAAGGTACTCGAAGGCCGCGCCTGATCGCCTTTAAAGCTTGACCTTGCGACGCATGATGCCGTTGATCACCACCACGACCACTGCGACAGCAATGGCGATGGTCTGGAATGTCTTCTCACTGATGACCCCGGTGTTCTGCAAGTAGGACAGGCCAAACATCGTTGCCAATACGGCCAGGGCAATCAGAATCGAATATTTCAAACGCTGCTTTTGGGTCATTGGAGGGTCCTGTAGACGGGTGTGGATCGGGAGCAATAGGCGCCCATATTACAGGCGATGAAAAGCTTTGGCTCGTCTGGCACGCGCGTCGATACACCCAGCCCCCAAGTCAGCGGAAAATATTCCCTTACAGTGCAATGCTGACGTTGTCGTCGGCACGGAACTGACTGCACTTGACCGCCCCGCCTACTCCCCGCCTACATCTGATCTTACAAACCCTGGTACCTGCAGCCGGAACGCGAACGGGCGTTTTCAGCACACAGCGGTGCGCCATGGGAAAAGGGAACCTCCCGTTGACAGGCGCTTATTCTCAGTACGTCTGAATAGGTACCCAACAATGACCCATCTGAATACTCGCTCGCCTCAGCAGTCATACACGCATCAACCGCCGCGCCCTAACGGCCGATCTCTATCAGCCCTCCATGACACTGCCAGCGCAAACCTCGATTCGGCAGCAGGCCCCACTTTCCAGCCACAAACGGGCAAAAGCCCGGAGAGTGGAGACTTCAAGCAACAGCTCGCAGACCAGCAGAACTTCAGAACCCTGGCACGCAAACTCAATGAGTTGGCTGCGCAACTGGGTGAAGCGGTCACCCCGCAGGCTGTCCTCGCGGCGCTCAAGTCCACAACGATGGAAATCGCGCCTGGCTCATCTTCCTTTGAGGAGGCAGGCAGCAGCACCACCTGTGAGAACTACATCGTCTCCAACGGTCTCCAAATACCGCACAGTAGCTCTACCTTGACCGCCCTGGCCAATGCCCTGAACGACAGAACCCTCGAACACCCCCTGGGCAATTTTGGTGGGGCCTTGAGCTGGCCGATCCCCTTGAGCACAGATGATCAACGGCGCCTGCGTTTGATTGCCATGAGCCACGAACATCATCTCGGGGACAAGCCCTTGGTCATGCAAACCAAGGGGGGGGTATTGGAGTTTTTGCGCTATCAGGCACCACTCCCCGAGGGCATCCTGAATGATCCCACCCGAGCCCTGGAAACCCTGATCGGTTCTGCCCAGGGGCAATTGATGGGCAAAGCTCTGCAGCAGAAAATGAATGGCGTTGACACCCCCGAAAGCGCCAACGACTACCTCATGGCGGCAATTATCCTGCAGTTGGACCCGGAATACTTGACCGAGCCCGCCCCCAATAAAGTGGCTGGTTTTGATTGGTTCGCCAAAGCCCATTGGGGCAAGCCTTTGTCGATGCTCCGGGACTCTTTTTACACCCACATGAGCGTGTCCAAAGGTATCTCCCCCGAGATGGCCAAGGTGGCTGCACACGTCTTGCTGCCAGGAAAAGCGCTCGAACTTTCGGTTAAAGACATGCCCAGCACGGTGGTGTACGGCGACGCTACCTGGGTCAGCGCTTACATCTACGCAGCAGCGATAAACGCCCAGACACCGGGAAAAGTGCAAAACATGACCTTCAAACAGGTCATGACCGAAGGTGAAACTGCCGCCCTTGGCAATCCTCAGGCCACCCAACGCGCGCAGATCGCTGCCCTGCGGGTATGGGGGTTGGTCAATGGCATTCTTTCTCCGGAGCAGGCCGGTCGTTACAACGACGCCGACATCGAGGTGGCTAGAAATGCGTTCAATCAACAGGCCACTGAGAAGATAGAAGCCGCCAGCCTGATTCAATCCGAAATGCCCAGCCGCCGGGATATCGCCCTCGCCCGCCTCAAGGAGCGGTTTGGCGAAAATGTTCCGTTCGAAGAAAGGCTGCTGAAGGTCCATGACACCAAGCAACCTTCCATCCAGCCGCTCTACGACCCGAATCGGGCCCCTGCCGGCATGATGTCGCTGTTGGACATCGCAATGAGTGGGCTGCACAACTACGAATGGGTGAGCCAAGACCCGCGCATCAATGCCGCGCTGAAAAACAAGTCGCTCGACCTGGGAGTCAATGCCGAATTCAACAGCCAACTGACCCAGGCCATCAGCGACAAGAAAAAAGGCATTGGTGTGGCGATCAAACATATGATCGCCAAGTTGCCACTGGCGGACAGGCAGAACTTCGAGTACGGGAAGCTTGAGTTCTATCAGCTCGATACCTACCGCCTGGGCCTCGGGTTTACCGACAGAACCCTCGAGCAAAAAAATGAAAAGCTCTACGTCAAGGCCACAGGTGCGAATGGCACCACCACGTATGAGCTGGACCTGAGCAAACACGCCATCACTGCGGTCAGTAATAGCGTGCTGACCCGCGAGCGTGAGCGCGATGCCAATCGGGTCTATCCAATCAACAAATTCACACCCGTTGCGAACGCCGACTTCAACCAGAACACAAAAGCCGGATCACCGCTGCCTACCCCCTCCACCTTCACAAGCGCGCGAACCCAGGCTATTGCAGATACCTTTGTGAAACACCTTCAGATTGATAGTCGTGACGTGATCAAGCAGGCCAAGGGCGCCACCAGCTTCGACAAGCAGATGGATGCCGAATGGGCCTTGACCAACTTTTTCCTGGATTTGATTCCCTTCAGATCAGCCATTCGCAACTTTCAGGAGGGCAATTACACCGATGGCGCTATAGACCTGTTCATGGACGTCTTCAGTTTTGTCACTGCCGGTGCAGGGGCCGCAGCGAAAGTGGCCAAGGTCAGTTCCAAGGCCATCTGCATGACCAAGAAGGCGTTGCAATGCTCGAAAATCGTCGGGACTACCGTTATCAGTGAGTTCAACCCATTGAATGGGGCAGGCGATTTGTTGCTGGGAGGCACCCGCCTCGCCAGCAAAGGCATGACCAAAGCCAGGATCGCAGCAGGCTTGACTCCCCCGCCTTACGGTGATGTCACCTGGGGAGCCTTGAAGGTTGGGGAGCAAACCCTGGAGACCAGCAGCGTCATTCATAATGGCCAACGGTATGCCTATGACCCGGTCACAAGGAGGCCTTACGGCCCTCCATTGAAGAGTTTCAACGCGCTGGAAACCTTGAGCCCTGCCTCTCCAAAAACACACTCCCCCAGGCAATCCAGCAGTCGCCATCGATACAACCCCTTGAATACTGACGCTCGTCCGGTTCGCATCAGGAAACCACTCCCCGAGGGCGACTACGTTGAAAGCTTGAAAGGCAAGTTGGAGCCTGACCATTTCAAGCCGGATACCAAGGCAGCCACACTGAACAAGTTCAACGAAGAAATGAACGCCTCCTATGACGCCCTGGCCCAGACAGGGCTACCGCCGCGCCCTGTTATCCCATCAGTGCCTGAACCCATCAGCGCGCCAGAACTGCTTGAAGCGGCGTTCAAGACCTCTAATGGCATCGTCTTGGGGGAGTCGCATAAACAGATGGCCAGTTTCAAGGTGCTTTTCGATAACGTGGAAACGTTAAAGGACCAAGGCGTTAAGAAAGTGTATTTCGAAGCGCTTATCGATATGCCGCACGGCCTGCACGATGACGGTGTAGGTTACCTGGGGGACGGCAGAACGCTTCGAACTGATCCGACGTTCAAGGAACTACGCGAAAAGCTTGAGGCCAATGGCATAGAAGTCATGCCCATTGATCACTACTACCTCACGCGCCACAAAGACCTTCGCGGTGCAGATGGGCCCACGACAACGGGAGAACGTTCGCAACGTCGCCTCAGAGAGTTCAACTACTACGCCTCGGAAACCATCCAGGCGAATTCAGGAACTGACAAGTGGGTCGCACTGGTGGGGAGTTCCCATATGAACACCTCCGAAAACGTACCAGGCCTGGCTGAGTTGACAGGCAGCATGGGCATCGGTGTGTTTAACAAAAAAGGCGCCAAAGGGCAGATCGGCACCCGCGTAATCGGCCGGCCTCAAGACCCTGCAAAACCGGTAGGCTCCGGAGGCGTTCCGGGTGATCTGCAGATTTATGTAGAGCCCTGATCTTATTCGCTGCCCTCTCACAATCAACGGCCCGAGGATGTATCCGGGCCGTTGTTTGCCCTGTCAGCCTGCATGCACCCAGCGCTGATGCAGCCAGCGCGCCAATGCATCCAGCGCAAAGCCCAGCAAGCCGATCAACACCACCATCGCCATCAGCTCCGAATAAGCCAGCCGATCACGGGTATCGAGGATGTAATACCCAAGCCCCGCACTGACCCCCAGCATCTCGCAGGGAACCAGCACGATCCACAAAATGCCGATGGCCAGTCGCACACCCGTCAGCACATGCCCGACCACGCCGGGAATGATCACCCGGCGCAAGGTTTCCCAGCGGGTCGCGCTCAAACTGGCGCTCAACTGCAACCAGCGCGGGTCGAGCTGACGCACCCCGGCGGCGGTATTCAGCATGATCGGCCACACGGCGGCAAAGGCCAGCAGGAAATAGATCGGCTGGTCGCCTACCCCCATCAGCATCACCACGATGGGCATCCACGACAGCGGCGAGATCATGCGCAGGAACTGGAACGCCGGCGTGGTCGCCGCCTCCAGGTTGCGCGAACTGCCCACCAGCAGCCCCAACGGCACGCCCACCAGCAAGGCCAGGAACAACCCGACGAAGATACGCTTGAGGCTCACGGCGATATGCAGATACAACTCCCCGCGCCCGAGCAACTCCCACAGGCTGGCGGCCGTGGCGGCCAGGGAAAAGCGTGCCGACAAGCCGTCCGCCGCGCCAAACACTTTCACCCCCAGCCACCAGAGCAACAGCAAGCCCGCCAAGCCATTCAACCCGAGCAACCAGCCCGGGATTTCACGTTTGTTCAAACGCCAATCTCCTCATGCCGCTCAAAGCCATCAGGCAAACCAAAGGTCTTCATGCCGCCCACGGACTCGATGGCGTTGCGCACGAAGCGGTCGTCCACCAGGTCCTTGGCGACAAACGCCGGGGCCAGGTCGGCGAGGAATTTCTTGTCGCCCTCAATCAACGTGTCCTTCAGCCGGCGCACCAGTTCCTCGGTGTAGCTGGGGAATGGGTAGGGTTGGAAGTCGATGCGGTGTTCATCCCACTTGGCGTGCTGGATCGCGCCGTCCGCCAGGTAGGCCGCACGGTCGGCGGCGGCCGGGGCCAGCACCTTGCTCAACACCGGCTCGGCGTGTGGGGTGTAGCGGTTCGGACCGTCCTTGGACAGCAGTTTTACGGCTTCTTCGCGGTTGTCGCGAGTCCAGACCTGAGCCTTGACGATGGCATTCACCACCTTTTGCGACCACTCCGGGCGGTTGGTCAGGTCGTGCTCGTGCATGAACACCACGCAACATGCATGGTTGCGCCACACGTCGCCGGTGAAGCGCTGCACGCGACCGACCTTGAGGTTTTCCGCCAGGGCGTTGAACGGCTCGGCGACGATGTAGCCCTCGATGCGCTGGCTGGCCAGGGCCGGTGGCATGTCCGACGGTGGCAATACGATCAGGTTGACCTCATTGGCCGCGATTGCACTGCCCGCCGCACGCGCCACCGGCGTGAGGCCGTTGTCACGGAACAGCTGCTGCACCACCACGTTATGGATCGAATACCAGAACGGAATCGCCACTGACTTGCCGCCCAGTTGCTTCACGTCAGTGATGCCCGGCGCCACGGTCAAGCCCGAGCCGCCCACATGGTTCCACGCCACCACTTTGGCCGGCACCTTGCTGCCATAGCGTGCCCATACGGTCATTGGCGACAGCAAGTGAATCACGTTGACCTGGCCCGAGATGAACGCCTCGATCACCTGTGCCCAACTGCGCAGCAGCGCCGGGCGCTCGGCCTTGATGCCTTCGGCTTCGAACAGGCCATTGTTATGCGCCACCAGCAACGGCGTGGCGTCGGTGATCGGCAGGTAACCGATGCGTACGGGGGCGTCCGGCTCGCTGGCGGCGCGCGCCTGCAGACTGCTCAGCAGCGGCAAGGCACCGGCGGCACTGAGTACGGCGGAGAGTTTGAGAAAGTCGCGACGTGAGTGGGTCAGGTCATCCAGGCACATGGGCAGGCTCCAGCAGGTCAAGGGGGTTGGGTTGGGGGCGGCTCGCCTGCCGTAGGGTTTTAAGGATGTCGATGCGCAGCGCGCCGATGGCTTCCACCTGTTCTTCGCGTGGTTGCGGCAGGTCGATCAGCCACTCGCCCAGGGTCCGCGCCGGGCGGTTGCCCAGTAGCAGAATGCGGTCCGACAGCAATAGCGCTTCGTCGATGTCATGGGTGATCAGCACGGCCGCCGAACCTTGCTCGCGGTTGACCTTGAGCAGCAGGTGTTGCATGTCGGCGCGGGTCACCTCGTCGAGGGCACCGAAGGGCTCATCCAGCAACAGCACTTGGGGCTGGCGCGCCAGGCAACGGGCCAGTGCCGTACGCTGGGCCATGCCGCCGGAAAGCTGCGCCGGGAAGTGCTGGCGCGCATGCTCCAGGCCGACGGCGGCGATGGCGTGGTCGACACGCTGGCGGCGTTGCTCAACGCTCAAGTGGGGTTGACGGGCGAAATCCAGGCCGAAGGCGACGTTCTTTTCCAGGCTCAGCCAGGGCAGCAGGCTGGGGTCCTGGAAGGCGACCGCCACACGCGGATGAGGCCCGTCCACGGGCTCGCCGAGCACCCGCACACTGCCGCCCTGGGGCGCCTGCAAACCGGCGAGTACCCGCAGCAGGCTGGACTTGCCCACCCCGCTGGGGCCGAGGATCGACACCACTTCACCGGGCTGCAGTTGCAGGTCAAAGCCCTGCAACACCGGCCCGCCGGCATACCCCAGGCAAATCCCCCGGGCGTCCAATACGGTGTTCGTCATAGGTTGGCCTGGCGCTGCAACTCGGTACGCAACTGCACCAGGCTCGGGGTCACGATCGGCACAAACGCCGACTCACGCCAGCGTCGCGCAAACCCACTGCCGTGGGCGGTGAGGTAGGCCTTGCCGCCACTGGCCTGCAACTCCAGTTGCACGGCGCTGGCAGCCGTTTCGGCCAGGGCGATGCGCAGCTTGAACAACGCTGCCGGCTCGGCCGCAAAACGCCCGGCCAACAGGCCGTTCTTCAGGTCAGTGAGCAGGTGGTCCAAGGTCCCGCGCAGCGTCTCCAGTTCTTCGCGCAACACCGTACGGGTCGCGCCCAAATGGTTGGCCACTTCCGCCAGGGAACGCCGGGCCAACCCGATGGACATGCCGCACTGCAAGCCCAGGAACGCCGGGCGCACCGCCGGCAAGAACTTGCGTGCATCCTCATGCAGCAACCAATCGGGACTCAACTCCACGCCTTCCAGCCCCAGGGCCGCGGTATTGCTGGACTGCAACCCCAACAGTTCCAGGTCGCGGGAGCGCTGCAGGCCAGCCACCGAATCCGGAATCGCCAGGATAAACGGCGCACCACCCCCGGCGTGCTCGATGGCAGCCGCAGCGACAAAACCGCTTTTGCGCAGGTTGGTCACCCAATGCAGCCGACCGTTGAGGGTCCAGCCGTTGTCGGTGGGCTCGGCGCTAATCTGCAAGGCCTCGATACCGGACAAGAACTTCATCGCGTTGGACAGCCCCGTGGCCCCCGCCAACTTGCCGCTGAGCAGGTCCGGCAACAGTCGCTCACGCAGCTGTGCATTCGGGCTTTGCAGCAAATATTCGATAAACGAACGCTGGCCCCAGCACACAAACGCCGCCGCCAGGGAGTGGCTGGCAACATTGGCGATGGCCTCCACCGCACCCGCCACATCCCCACCCAGGCCACCGAGTTGAGCCGGCACGCCGATACGCAATACATTGGCCTCTGCCAGCCGTGGCAGCACTTCCTGTGGATCGCAACTGCCCACGTCCAGGGCCTGCGCTTGAACATCGAGCCAACGGCTCAAGATTGGGTCAAGCATTCATGTTTCTCCTTTTCACAGCGGGTGGGCCATCTTCAGCTTGCGGGTTTTTCCCAGCGGTATTGCGCCAGCTCCGGGTTCAACGGGGTGCGCGCAAACACGTTAGCGAAGTTGCACAGGGTTGCCAGGCTCACGCCCAAAATAACTTCCAGCGCCTGGCCCTGGGTATAACCGGCGGCCAGGAACGCCTCAAAACCGGCATCGCTGACATCGCCACGGGTGGCGATCACTTCACGGGTAAACGCAGCCAGTGTTTCATAGCGGGCATTCGGCAGTTCGCCGCGTTGGCGCAGGGCGTCGATGACTTCTTCCGGCAATTTGACCTTGTTGCGTGCCACGGCAGTATGGCCGGCCACACAGAAATCGCAGCCGTGGGTGGTGGCGGCGATCAGTTGCACCACTTCGCGATCGGCCAGGCTGAGTTCGGCCTTGGCATTCAGCCCGGACACGGTGATGTAGGTCTCCAGCGCCGCCGGGGCGTTGGCCAGTACCGCCAGCAGGTTGGGGATGAAACCCGAGCCTTTCAGCGCGTTTTCCAGGAAGGGCTTGGCCGCTTCCGGCGCGGTTTCAGGGGTGAGCAAGGGTACACGGGACATGGAGGAGTCTCCTGATGGGTTCGTGTATCCAGTCTGTTGGTTATAAAAAATCGTCTCAATAGTCTAAAGTAGCGATTACTTGCTCTTGAGTCTTTCCATTAGATGAATTCGTCCAGTGCACTTGTCGATTGGTTATTAGACAGCCTCGAACTCGAAACCAGCCTGTTTCATGTCGGCCGCTACTGCGGGGACTGGCATGCCAGCACCCACGGCCTGGCGAGCGCCAGTTTCCACCTGATTGTGCAGGGCCAGTGCTGGCTGCATATCGACGGCGACGCCACGCCGCATCGGCTGGATAACGGCGACGCGGTGTTCCTGTTGCGCGACCTGGAATATCGCCTGTCCGGTGAGCCCACCGCCGCCAGCGCCCAGGAATGCCCCCGTGTACCGATGGTGCCCCTGAACAGCGCCGCCCACGACGGCGTCGGCCTGGTCTGCGGCTTCTTCCACTTTCAGTCCGGCCTGTCGGCGATGATCGTCGACAGCCTGCCCGCCTGGATCATCCTGCGCGCAGGCGACCCTTCGCTGACCGCTGCGCGCAACCTGTTCGAGCTGATCCTGCACGAGTGCGAGCGCGTGCCGGCGCCCTCTTCGGCACTGCTTGAACGGCTGTGCCACCTGCTGTTCCTGTATGTCCTGCGCCAACAGGTGCTGGACAACCGTGAACTCGGCGGCCTGGCGGCGCTGGCCCGGCAACCGGCGTTCGCCAATCTGCTGGAGCAGTTGATCGCCCGTCCCGCCGACGCCTGGACCCTGGAGAGCATGGCCGCCTGTACCGGGCTGTCGCGCTCGGCGTTTTTCAAACGCTTCAATGAACTGTGCGGGCAGTCGCCGGGCCAAGTGTTGCTGATGATGCGCATGCGCCATGCCTGCCAGCTGTTCAAGCAGGACCAGACGGTGGCGGATGTGTCGCTGGCCGTGGGGTATCAGTCGGTGGCGGCGTTTACCCGGGCGTTTCACAAGGTTACCGGGCAACAGCCTGGGGCGTATCGCAAGGCTCAGGCCTAGCGCTGCAGACCGGTGTCGGGCCGGGCGCAGAGTTCGACCAGCCAGTCGACAAATACGCGTACGCGCTGGGACAGTTGGCGGTGCGGCGGATACAGCGCCGACAGGGCCATTGTCGGCACCGCCAGGCTGGGCAATACCTGCACCAGGGTGCCCTCGGCCAATTGGCGCATCGCGTGGTAAGCCGGCGCCTGGATCAAGCCGAACCCGGCTTCACAGGCCGCGAAGTAGCCATCGGAACTGTTCACCGCCAAGCTTTTTGACAGGTTGACCGTGCGCAATTGGCCGTCGATTTCAAACTCCAGGCCAAACCGTTTGCCCGTGACGCTGGAGACGTACTCGACCATCTGATGGTTGGCCAGGTCCTCCAACGATGCCGGAACGCCCCGGCGCGCCAGATATACCGGGCTCGCCAACGTCAGTTGATCCATCATCGCCAGAGGCCGTGCCACCAGCGATTCATCCAGGGCCAAACCACCGCGCAGCACGCAATCCACACCTTCACGGATCAAGTCCACCGGGCGGTCGTTCAGACTGATCTCCAGTTCGATCTGGGGGTAGCGGGCCGTGAATGTCGGCAATGCCGGGATCACGATCAAGCGCCCGATGCCCGACGGCATGTCCACGCACAAAGTGCCGCGCGGGTTCTGGCGGCTCGTTGAAAACACCGCCTCGGTTTCCTCAAGGTCCGACAGCAACTGCACACAGCGCTGGTAGTACGCCGCGCCATCCAGCGTCGGGCTGACTTGCCGCGTGGTGCGTTGCAACAGTTGCACGCCCAGGTGCGCCTCCAACTGCTTGATCAACACCGTCACCGAGGCGCGGGGCAGTTGCAGGCTGTCGGCGGCCTTGGCAAAGCCGCGCAGCTCGACGATCCGGGTGAACACGCGCATCGCGTTGAAACGGTCCAAGGGGCGGTTCCTCGCGCTGATTATTTGGATATTACGAATAGTGTTAGTGCTTTTAGCCGGTTTATCCAGGTTTTGTCGAGCGTGACAATGCAGGCCTTCCCACCCAAGGAGCAACACCCATGCATACCCGCCAACTCGGTACACACGGTCCACTCGTCTCAGCCATCGGCCTCGGCTGCATGGGTATGAGCGATTTCTACACCCCCGGCAGCGACACCCGCGAAGCCATCGCCACCTTGCACCGCGCGTTGGAACTGGGCATCAATTTACTCGACACCGCCGATATCTATGGCCCGCACACCAACGAAGCACTGATCGGCAAGGCCATCGTCGGCAAGCGCGACCAGGCGTTCCTGGCCAGCAAGTTCGGCATCGTGCGCGACCCGGCCAACCCCTCCCTGCGGGGTGTGAACGGCCGCCCTGAATACATCCGCAACGCCATCGACGGCACCCTGCGACGGCTCGGTGTGGAGACCCTCGACCTGTACTACCAGCACCGCATCGACCCGGACGTCGCCATCGAAGAAACCGTCGGCGCCATGGCCGAGCTGGTGCACCAGGGCAAGGTGCGTTACCTGGGCCTGAGCGAAGCCTCCGCCGCCACTCTGGAACGTGCCCACAAGGTGCACCCGATCAGCGCCCTGCAAAGCGAATACTCGCTGTGGAGCCGCGACCAGGAACATAACGGCTGCCTCGCCACCTGCCAGCGCCTGGGCATCGCCTTTGTGCCCTACAGCCCGCTGGGCCGTGGCTTTCTCACGGGTGCCCTGCAAAGCCCGGATGACTTCGGCGCCGATGACTACCGCCGCTTCAGCCCACGCTTCCAGGGCGAGAACTTCGCCAAGAACCTCGAACTGGTCAAACAGGTGCAGGCGCTGGCCGCCGACAAAGGCATCAGCGCCGGGCAACTGGCCTTGGCCTGGGTGCTGGCGCAGGGTGACTTCATCATTCCGATTCCCGGCACCAAGCAGCGCAAATACCTGGAAGAGAATGCCGCCGCGCTGTCGGTCAGCCTCAGCCCGAGCGAACTGGCGGCCTTGGAAGCCATCTTCCCCGCCGAAGCGCCCGCTGGCTTGCGCTACCCCGAGGCCGTCATGGCCATGCTGGATATCTGAATAAACACCGCGCCGCTCATCGGCGCGGTTTTTTTCTTGCACGATGGTACCTAAAGCTCCACCCTGCCAGGCCGATAGCCCTACGAAGCTCTAACAAAGCCGCGTCGATAATAAACGCTTCGTAAGGACGACCCCATGCCCCCACTGCGCTCCATCCAAGCCCGCTATACCCTGTTCCTGGTGCTGTTCGTCCTGGTGTTATTGGTGTTGACCGTAGTGGGTATCGGCCAGTTGGTCGCGCCCAAGCTGCAGCACACCGAAGAACAGGTGGTGCTCAACCGTGTCGCTGAGGTCGCCGAGCAGATCCAGGGCGAACTCAACAAGGTCCAGTCCCAGCAACGCAGCATCACCCAGACCATTCCATTGCTCGACAGCGATGCCATCGACAAGGTCCTGCCGGGCCTGGTCGACCAGTATGGCGAGCTGAAAGTCTTCGGCGGCGGTATCTGGCCCCTGCCCAACCAGCGCACTCCGGGGCGCAACAAGCACAGTACGTTCTGGCACCGCGATGCGTCAGGCAAGCTGGCCGTGAACACCTTCTGGAACAGCGACCCGGCGCCCAACTATTACGACCAGAGCTGGTACAAGGGCGGCCTCGCCTCGCCTCGCGGTCAATGCGCCTGGGCCGCCGCCTACAAGGACGACGCCAGCCAGGAACCGCGCACCAACTGCGCCATGGCCATCCAGCGCGACGGCGTGCCTTATGGCGTCGCCACCATCGACGTGACCCTGGGCTTCTTCAATGACTTGGTCGCCAGTAAAGAGAAAGACATCGGCGGGCAAATGCTGATCGTCGAAGGCGACGGCAAGATCATCAGCAACAGCTCGCGCATCAGTGGCCCGGTGGTGTTGAAAAACATCAGCGAACTCACCGGCACCTCGGCGTTTGCCGCCCAGGTCAGCAAAGCCCTGGCCCACCGCGACCAGGCGCTGCAACGCAGTGAATTCGACAACCAGGGCGTGGCCAGCACCTTCTACATGCGCCCCATCGAAGGCACGCCGTGGTTCCTCGCCACCGCCCTGCCCACGTCACTGATCACCGCCCAGCGCAATGACGTGCTCGGCACCCTGGCGCTGTTGCAGATCCCGATGGTGGTGCTGCTGGTACTGCTCGCGGCGTATGCGATCCGCCAACTGGTGCAGCGCATGAAGACGCTGAAGGCCAATATCGACGCGCTTTCCGCCGGCGACGCCGACCTCACGCGACGCATCACCATCCGCGCCGAAGACGAACTGGGCGCCATCGGCCATTCGGTGAACCGCTTTATCGTCTACCTGCAAAACATGATCGGCGAAGTGACCCAGGCCACCGGCGCCATGTCGTCGAGCCTGGCGCAGTTGCAACAGACCTCGGCGCATACCAACCAGATCCTGGTGCGGCATGCCTCGGAGACTGACCAGACGGTGACCGCCATCACCGAAATGAGCTCCACCGCCGACACCGTGGCGCAAAACGCCGCCGAAACCGCCGCATTCACCCAGCGTGCCAACGAGCATGCCGACCGTTCCCGCGTGGTCGTCGGTGAGGCGTCCAACAGCGTCAGCGCGTTGATTGGCGAAGTCTCCAGCGCCACCCACAGCGTGGAAAACATGCGCCAGGACGCCGCGCGCATCACCGAAACCCTCGGCGTGATCGGCGCAATTGCCGGGCAGACCAACCTGCTGGCCCTCAATGCCGCCATCGAAGCGGCAAGGGCCGGCGAGCAAGGCCGTGGTTTCGCGGTGGTGGCCGATGAAGTGCGTGCGCTCGCCGCACGCACCCAGGCCAGCACCTCGCAGATCAACGACATGCTCACGCGCTTGACGGCAGGCGTGAGTTCCTCGGTGGCGGCCATGGAAAACACCCAGGCCAGTTGCCAGTCGGCGGCGGACGCCACGGCGCGGGTGAACACCGGGCTGGATGAAATGGCCGGCTCCGTCAGCCATATCAACAACCTCAGCACCCAGATCGCCACGGCCGCCGAGCAGCAAAGCGCGGTGACCGAGGAGATCAACCGCAGCATGGTGCAGATCCGACAAATGGTCGAAGAGCTGGTGCAGAGCGGCCACGCCACCGAAAACAATACCCAGAGCCTGCTGGAGGCGAATGGTCGGGTGATTACCTTGATGGGTCGATTCAAGGTGCGCTGATAAACGGCTGAGACACTCCCGTGCAATGTGCGGGAGTGGGACTATTCTGACAGTTCGAAGACGCACAGGAGGTGTGCCATGCGCGCAGCCGAGCAGTCGGTCCGCTTGGAGCGGATCAGTCAGGAACGTTTTATCCACGCTCCCATCGACGCCGTTTATGACTATGTGACCCAGCCGGATCGCTGGCACGAATGGCATCCCACGTCCCTCGGTGCCGACACCGGCACCACCGGCTCACTCCCCGCCGGCGCCCGCTTCACCGAAATGATCGACCTGCTGGGGGTACGCGTACCCATGAGCTACCGCGTGCAAATCGCCCGGCGCCCTGGCGAGTTCAAGACCGTGTTTACGTCCCTGGCCGTGGATGGTTCGATTCATTACTTCCTCATGCCCCACCAGGGCGGCACGCTGTTCAAGCGGGTGCTGACCTATGAAACCGAACTGCAACTCGCCACCCTGCATGAACGCATGATCGAGTTGTCGGCGATTGCCCTGGACCAGCTCAAGCACCGGCTGGAAAACCCACCGCTCGTATAATCTTGAAACATTCTCGCCCTGCAGGCGCTGGCTTGCCCGCGATGACGTCGTCATGATCGCCGCCATCCCAATAGTCACCTCCTGCACGCGAGATCCTATGAAAACCCCATTGCGCCTGGCCCTACTGTCGACCCTGTTCACCGCCACCCTGGCCCAGGCCGCCGACCTGATCCCCATCGACGTGCACCGCGACGCCAACTGCGGTTGCTGCAAAAAATGGATCAGCCACCTGGAAAGCAACGGCTTCAAGGTCAATGACCATGTCGAAGCCGACATGAGCGCCGTCAAGCAACGCCTGGGCGTAGCGGCGCGCCTGGGCTCGTGCCACACCGCCGTGATCGACGGCAAGTTTGTCGAAGGCCACGTGCCTGCCGAACAGGTGCTGGCCCTGCGCAAGCGCGACGACCTGCTGGGCGTCGCCGCGCCGGGCATGCCCATGGGCTCGCCGGGCATGGAAGTGGAAGGCCGCAGCGAGGCCTATCAGGTCATCGGCCTGACCCGTGAGGGTAAAGACGTGGTGGTGGCTGAATACCCGGCGCAATGATCGCGGGTTACCTCGGGCTTTTCTTCGCGGCGTTCGGCGCCGCGACCTTGCTGCCCCTGCAATCGGAAGCCGTACTGGTCGGCCTGCTGCTCAGCGGGCATTACAGCCTGTGGCTGTTGCTGGGTATCGCCACCCTGGGCAATGTGCTCGGTTCGGTGGTGAATTGGTGGCTGGGGCGCTGGGTGGAGCACTTCAAGGCGCGGCGCTGGTTTCCGGTCAGCGACCAGCAACTGGACAAAGCCCGCAAGCATTACCAGCGCTGGGGCCATTGGACACTGTTGCTCAGTTGGCTGCCGGTCATTGGCGACCCGCTGACGTTGGTGGCCGGGGTGATGCGCGAGCCGTTGTGGCGATTCCTGTTGCTGGTGACCCTGGCCAAAGGCCTGCGTTATGGCGTGCTGGCCGCCGTGACCTTGCAATGGGTGTTAATTCCCGCTTAATCGCTAGTTAATCCTTGGGCAACAGCATCCGAACCACCTTTCTCGGAGCCCTGCCCATGCCTCTGTTCCGCGCTTCTTGCATCGCCGGCCTGCTCACGGCCACCGCTGCCCCGGTATTTGCCGCCACCTACGGTCCCGAACTGCAAGGCTTTGAATACCCCTATCCGCTCAAGCATTTCGAGTTTCAATCCCAAGGCGAGTCCCTGCAAATGGGCTACATGGACGTGCCGGCCAAGGGCAAGCCCAACGGTCGCAGCGTGGTGCTGATGCACGGCAAGAACTTCTGCGGCGCCACTTGGGAAGGCTCGATCAAGGCCCTGAGCGACGCCGGCTACCGCGTGATCGCGCCGGACCAGATCGGCTTCTGCAGTTCCAGCAAGCCCGATCATTACCAGTACAGCTTCCAGCAACTGGCGCTCAATACCCACCAACTGCTGGAAACGCTCGGTGTTCAGAAGGCCACTCTTATCGGCCATTCCACCGGCGGTATGCTTGCCACGCGTTACGCCCTGATGTACCCCGCGCAAACCGAACAGTTGGCGCTGGTCAATCCGATCGGCCTGGAAGACTGGAAAGCGTTGGGCGTGCCCTCGCTGAGCGTCGACCAATGGTATGCCCGTGAGCTGAACGTCAGCGCCGAGGGCATTCGCAAGTACCAGCTCAACACCTACTACGTCGGGCGCTGGAAGCCGGAGTACGAGCGCTGGGTAGACATGTACGCCGGCCTCAGCAACGGCCCCGGGCATACGCGGGTCGCATGGAACTCGGCGCTGATTTACGACATGATCTTCACCCAGCCGGTGTACTACGAGTTCAAGGACCTGAAGATGCCGACGCTGCTGCTGATCGGCACATCGGACAACACCGCCATCGGCAAGGACGTCGCGCCACCAGCCGTCAAAGCCAAGCTCGGCAACTATGCCGTGTTGGGCAAGCAAGTGGCCAAGCTGATCCCCCACGCCACCCTGGTGGAATTCCCGGGCCTGGGGCATGCGCCACAAATGGAAGAACCGGCCCAGTTCCACAAAACGCTGTTGCAGGGGCTGAACGCCCTTTAATCCAAACTTTTTCGAGGCGCTCGTGAATGTCGGTACAGATTGCAGTCATTGA
This sequence comes from Pseudomonas allii, assembly GCF_055380095.1. Classification (NCBI taxonomy): domain Bacteria; kingdom Pseudomonadati; phylum Pseudomonadota; class Gammaproteobacteria; order Pseudomonadales; family Pseudomonadaceae; genus Pseudomonas; species Pseudomonas allii. Next base: position 3,503,717 of record NZ_AP039450.1, read on the forward strand.
TGATTGGCAGAATGTGGCCAGTGGCGTGGTGGATTGGTCAGTCCTTGAGGCGGTGGGCCAGGTGCACTTCCTGCACGATTACACGGCGGATACCGCCACGATGATCGAGCGTTTGCGGGAGTTCGAGGTGATTTGCGTGATGCGCGAGCGCTCCAGCTTCGACAAGGCTCTGCTGCAACGTCTGCCCAAGCTCAAATTGCTGGTGACCGGCGGCATGCGCAACGCCGCCATCGACATTCCCGCCGCCAAAGCCCTGGGCATTCAGGTCTGCGGCACCGACAGTTACAAACACGCAGCCCCCGAGCTGACCTGGGCGCTGATCATGGCCTCCACCCGCAATCTGGTAGCCGAAGCCAATTCATTGCGTGCCGGCCACTGGCAAGTCGGCCTCGGCGGCGACCTGCACGGCAAGACCCTGGGGATTCTCGGCCTCGGCAGCATTGGCCAGAAGGTCGCGCAGTTTGCCCAGGTGTTCGGCATGCGCGTGATTGCCTGGAGTGAAAACCTCACGCCGGAACGTGCCGCCGAGTCCGGCGTGACCTGGGTCAGCAAGCAGGCGCTGTTTGAACAGGCGGACATCCTTACCGTGCACCTGGTACTCAGCGACCGCAGCCGTGGGCTGGTGGATGCCCAGGCGCTAGGCTGGATGAAACCCGGCGCGCGCCTGGTCAACACCGCACGCGGGCCGATTGTGGATGAGCAGGCACTGGTGCAGGCCCTGGAAAGCGGCCGCCTGGCCGGGGCGGCGCTGGATGTGTATGCCGAGGAGCCGTTGCCGGCGGATCACCCGTTCCGCAGGTTACCGAATGTGCTGGCCACCCCGCACGTTGGCTACGTGAGCGAGCAGAATTACCGGCAGTTCTATTCACAGATGATCGAAGACATTCAAGCCTGGGCCAAAGGAGCGCCCATTCGCGTGCTGGGCTGATGCACCATCCCAGGGCGCTCCGCACAAGCGCGGCGCCCACCCGACCTTGTAGTGAGCAGGCTTGCCCTGCGCTGGGGCGCGCAGCGGCCCTGAATATCGGTTCAATCTTCGAAAGTCCCGGTTGGGAGCGCTTCGCACTCCAGCGCAGGGCAAGCCTGCTCACCACAGGGTCCGCTCCACCCTGGCATATGGTTACAATTTTTTTGTCCTACAAAATCTTCCTAGAAACCCTACAGGCTCTGGGATCTGTCCTAGACTCATGACCGATGGGTCCGTTCCAAAACAAAAACCCCGCAGAAAATCTAAACTTTTCAACTCGGCCATTGGTCAAGTTTTAAGGTACGACGAGCGCACACGGTTCCAGCCCGATGCCCGTCCATCCAATCTATATCTGCCAACCGTGCAACTGGCATAAGCCTTGCCAGATCTGTACAGCGCTTGTGCGCGTGGCCGCAGGATGCGGTCGAAGGAGTTAATGGCAACCGGCCATTAGCCGACCAACACGTGGAGAGAACTATGATCAGTGCCGCTGCAAGTATTCAGGGAGAGCGTGTTAGTCAGACCGTTGGCGGGGCAACCGCGTTGGCTGACCTCACCACGGTGCGGCCGGTTCCCACCTACAACCCCAACCGCAAGAAAGTCCTGTTCGTGACCTCCGAATTCGCCGACCTGGTAAAGACCGGTGGCCTGGGCGACGTCTCCGCCGCCCTGCCCCGCGCCATGGCCCACCTGCACGATGTGCGGGTGCTGATCCCCGGTTATCCGCAGGTGATGGAAAGCGACAACCCGATTCATATCATCGGTGAGCTGGGCGGCCACGCGGCGCTGCCGCCGTGCAAGATCGGGCGCATGGACCTCAAGGATGGCCTGGTCATCTATGTACTGATCTGCCCCGAGCTCTACGAGCGCGAAGGCACGCCTTACGGCGCCAACAACGGCCGCGACTGGCCGGACAACCATATTCGTTTCGCCCGCCTGGGCCTGGCCGCCGCCGACATGGCCGCCAACCTGGCACAGATCCACTGGTGCCCGGACCTGGTGCACGCCCACGACTGGCCCGCCGGCCTGGCGCCTGCGTACATGCACTGGCGTGGGTCACGCACACCGACGCTGTTCACCATTCATAACCTGGCGTACCAGGGCGTGATCAGCCTGGCGTCGACACCAGAGCTAGGCATTCCGCCCCACGCCCTGCAACAGGAAGGCATGGAGTTCTACGGCAAGATGTCGTTCCTCAAGGCCGGCATGGCGTATTCCAGCCACATCACCACGGTGAGCGCCACCTACGCCCGTGAAATCACCACACCCGAGTTCGGCTGCGGGCTCGATGGTTTCCTGGCCAGCAAGACCCAGCAAGGTTTGCTCAGCGGTATTCCCAACGGCATCGAAGACAGTTGGGAAACCTCCACCGACCCGCACCTGACGCACAATTTCAACATTGGCGACTGGGACGGCAAGGCGGTCAACGCCGCACAGGTGCGCAACCTGTTCGGCCTGCATGACTCGAACGGCCCGCTGTTTGCGGTGGTGTCACGCCTGGTGTTCCAGAAAGGCCTGGACCTCACCGAAGCGGTGGCCAGTTTTATCGTCGAGCAAGGTGGGCAGATCGCCATTATCGGTCGCGGCGAGCCGGAAGAAGAAAACGCCATGCGTGAACTGGCGCTGCGCTTTCCCGGCCAGATCGGTGTGCGCATCGGCTTCAACGAGACCGATGCCCGCCGCATGTTCGCCGGCAGCGATTTCCTGCTGATGCCGTCGCGCTACGAGCCCTGCGGCCTGAGCCAGATGTACGCCCAGCGCTTTGGTTCGCTGCCCGTCGCCCGCAACACCGGCGGCCTGGCCGACACCATCGAAAACGGTGTAACCGGCTTTCTGTTCAATGAATCCACGGTCGACAGCTACAAAGAAGCCTTGAACCGTGCGTTCAAGGTGTTCGCCTTCCCTGGCCTGCTTAATGCCATGCGCAGCCGAGCGATGACTCAACCGTTCAACTGGAGCCAGGCGGTCGAACCCTACGCCGAACTGTACGAGCAGCTGGTGGCTAAAGCACTGGGGAAATCCGCTAAATAATCAACGGGAGGTCTCTATAGATGCCGTTACGGACTCTGGAAACCTGGCCCCACGGCGCAATCATGCTGGACGCGCAACACACGCGTTTCGCCTTGTGGGCGCCAGACGCGTTTTATGTCAGCGTTGAATTGGAACACGGCAAGTCCATTGCCATGCTGCCTCAGGCAGAGGGCTGGTTCGAAACCGAAATAGCGTGCCCGGCGGGCACGCGCTACCGCTTCAATATCGATGGGGAAATGGATGTGCCCGACCCGGCCTCCCGCGCCCAGGCCGGCGATGTGCACGGCTGGAGCGTGGTGGTCGACTCCCTCGCTTATCAATGGCGCCACAGCACTTGGCAAGGCCGCCCCTGGCACGAGGCTGTCATCTATGAACTGCATGTCGGCGCCATGGGTGGTTATGCCGCCATCGAAACACACCTGCCACGCCTGGCCGAGCTGGGCGTTACCGCGATTGAATTGATGCCGCTGGCGCAATTTCCCGGCGATCGCAACTGGGGCTACGACGGGGTCCTGCCCTACGCGCCCCAAGCCTCCTACGGCACGCCCGAACAGCTCAAGCACCTGATCGACTGCGCCCATGAGCACGGCCTGGCGGTGATCCTCGACGTGGTCTACAACCACTTCGGCCCGGACGGCAACTACCTGGGCCAGTACGCCAAGGGCTTCTTCCAGGAAGACGTGCACACGCCCTGGGGTGCCGGTATCGATTTCAACCGACGCGAGGTACGCGACTTTTTCCTCGACAACGCCTTGATGTGGTTGCTCGAGTACCGCTTCGACGGCCTGCGCCTGGACGCCGTCCACGCCATCGACAACCCGGACTTTCTCAAGGAACTGGCGCACCGCGTGCGCGAGCAAGTGGACACCGGCCGGCACGTCTGGCTGATGCTGGAAAACGAACTCAACCAGGCCAGCCTCCTGCAACAGGACTTCGACGCGCAATGGAACGATGACTTCCATAACGTCCTGCATGTGCTGCTGACCGGCGAAACCGACGCCTATTACAGCGACTTCGCCAAGGAGCCCACAGCCAAGCTGGCGCGCTGCCTGGGCGAAGGGTTTATCTACCAGGGGCATACCACCCGGCATGGCCATGAGCGTGGCGAACCCAGTGGGCATCTGCCGCCGAGCGCGTTTGTGGCCTTCCTGCAGAACCATGATCAGATCGGCAACCGCGCCCTGGGCGAGCGCCTGCATCAACTGTGCTCGCCGCAGGCGCTGAAGGCGGCAACCGCCCTGCTGTTGCTCTCGCCGATGATCCCGCTGATGTTCATGGGTGATGAGTCGAATGCCCGCGAGCCGTTCCTGTTTTTCACCGATCACCATGGCGAACTGGCAGAAGCGGTGCGCGAAGGCCGCCGCAATGAGTTCAAGGATTTCGCCGCGTTCCAGGACCCGGAGCGGCGCGAGCGCATCCCCGATCCGAATGCCCTGTCGACCTTTTTGCAGACCACGCCGAGCTTCAACGATAACGACCACGCCCAGCTCTATCGCCAGTTACTCAGCCTGCGCCACCGTCATATCGTGCCGCACTTACCCGGCAGCATGGCCCTGGGTGCCGAGGTCTTGGCCGAAGGCGCCGTGAGCGCCCGTTGGCGCCTGGGCGATGGCAGCCTGTTGCAGATCGACCTCAACCTGGGCGCCACGCCACTGGATCACCCGGCCACGGCGCCAGTCCTGTTTGAAACGCCTGCCTGTACCGGCGCACACCTGCCGCCGTACAGCGCACGCGTCACCCTATCCCCTGTTGGAGAGCACCCTTGAGCGAAGCGAACCTGGAAATCCTCGCCAGCCGAGCGGGCCTGGCCGTCGATTGGATCGACGCAAACGGCCGCCCGCAACATGTCAAGGCCGACGCCCTGCGCGCCGTCCTCAAAGGCCTCGGCCACCCCGCCGACACCGATGCCGAAGTCAACGCCAGCCTGCTGGCCCTGGAACAGGTGCAACAGAACAAACACCTGCCGCCTCTGCTGACCATCGACAGCGGCGCAGGCCTGGACCTGGCGCGCTACTTCGAACCGGACACGCTGTGCCGGGTCAGCCTTGAAGACGGTGAAACCCTGGAGCTGCGCCTTGATGGCGACGCCGTCCTACCCGGCGTGATCGCCCTCGGCTACCACCAGGTGCATATTGCCGACCAGACCTTCACCCTGGCCGTCGCGCCCACCCATTGCTACAGCGTGGCCGAAGCGGTCGACAGCCGCCCTGCCCGCGCCTGGGGCCTCAGCGCGCAACTGTACAGCTTGCGCCGCCTGGGCGATGGCGGCTTCGGCGACACCCTGGCCCTGGAGCACCTGGCCCGCTCGGCGGCCGAGCGCGGCGCCGATGCGCTGGCGATCAGCCCGATGCACGCGATGTTCAGCGCCGACACCGCGCGCTACAGCCCGTACTCGCCCTCCAGCCGCTTGTTCCTCAACAGCCTGTATGCCTCGCCGGGTTGCATCCTGGGCGAGCGCGAAGTGCGCAACGCCATCGAGGCCAGCGGCCTGGCGGATGAACTGCACGACCTGGAGCAACACAGCCTGATCGACTGGCCCACTGCCGCCAGGGCCAAACAGCGCCTGCTGCGTACGCTGTACGAAGACTTCCGCCACGGCCACCACCCGCAACACGCCGACTTCCAGAGTTTCCGCCAGGCCGGCGGTGAGGCGCTGGAAAACCACTGCCGCTTCGAAGCCGTGCAAACCGCCCGCGCCGCTGCCGGTGAAGACCTCGACTGGCGCCACTGGCCAGAAGACTGGCGCACCCCACAGAGCCCGGCATTGGCGCGGTTCGCCGAAGACCACCGTGACGAGATCGGCTACTTCGCCTTCTGCCAATGGCTGATCGCCCGGTGCCTGGAGCGCGCACAGCACGCCGCACGCGGCAGCGGCATGGGCGTCGGCCTGATTGCCGACCTGGCGGTGGGCGCCGACGGCGGCGGCAGCCAGGCCTGGAGCCGCCAGGATGAATTGCTCGCCGACCTGACCGTGGGCGCGCCACCCGATATCCTCAACCGCGCCGGCCAGGGCTGGGGCATTTCCGCGTTCTCCCCCGAAGGCCTCAAGCGCCACGGTTTTCGCGCCTTCATCGAAATGCTGCGGGCCAACTTCGCCCACGCCGGCGGCTTGCGCATCGACCATGTGATGGGCCTGCAACGCCTGTGGGTGATCCCCATGGACGCCTCGCCGCGTGACGGCGCCTACCTGTATTACCCGGTGGACGACCTGCTGCGCCTGTTGGCGCTGGAATCCCACCGCCACCAGGCCATCGTGCTCGGTGAAGACCTGGGCACCGTGCCGGACGGTCTGCGCGAAAAACTTATCGCCCGTTCGATTCTGGGCATGCGCGTGTTGCTGTTCGAGCAGAACCACGAAGGTCAGTTCAAACCGATCCTCGACTGGCCGGACAACGCCCTGGCCACCACCAGCACCCACGACTTACCGACCCTCAACGGTTGGTGGCACAGCCGCGATATCGAGTGGAACATCCAGCTCGGCCTGATCGATGCGCCCACCGTGGAGCAATGGAGCGAACATCGCCTGCGCGAACGCCAGGCGCTGCGCCAGGCCTTGAGCCAGGACCCGCAGAACTTCGTCGAAGAGATCCGCAATGAAACCGACCACATGATCGACGCCAGCGTGCGCTACCTCGGCCACACCCGCGCACCGCTGGTGCTGCTGCCGCTGGAGGACGCCCTCGGTGTGGACGAACAAGCCAATCTGCCCGGCACCACGGACACCCACCCTAACTGGCGCCGTCGCCTGCCGGGTGAGGCGTCCAGCCTGCTCGACAATGCCGGTGCCGCCCGCCGCCTCGAACTGTTGGCCGTCGCGCGCAACCAAGCCTATGAGCGTGACCGATGAAAGCCCTGCCCCTGCGCGCCACCCAGCGCCTGCAATTCCATAAAGGTTTTACCCTCAATGACGCGGTGCCGCTGGTGCCGTATTTCGCCCGGCTGGGCATCAGCCACCTGTATGCCTCGCCGCTGCTCAGCGCCCGCGCCGGTTCCATGCACGGCTATGATGTGGTCGACCCCACCACGGTCAACCCGGAACTCGGTGGCGAGCCGGCGCTGCGTCGCCTGGTCGCTGCGTTGCGTGAACACGACATGGGGCTGATCCTCGATATCGTCTCCAACCACATGGCCGTCGGCGGTGCCGATAACCCCTGGTGGCTAGACCTGTTGGAGTGGGGCCGCCTGAGCCCCTACAGCGAATTCTTCGACATTCAGTGGCACTCGCCGGACCCCTTGCTCAAAGGCCAATTGCTGATGCCGTTCCTCGGCAGCGACTACGGCGAAGCCCTGCAAACCGGCACCCTGACCCTGCACTTCGATGCCGAGCACGGCACATTTTACGTCGAGCACTACGAACACCGCTTTCCCATCTGCCCCAAGGATTACGCGGCGATCCTGGGCACCGATGAACCGCTCCAGCCTCTGGCCGAGCGCTTCAGCGCCCTCGCCTACCAGGACGACGCCTACCACGAGGCCGCGTGGCTCAAGCAAGCGCTGGCCGAGCGCGCCACCGAGGTGCTACCGGCAATCGAACAACGTTTGACGGCCTTCGACGCGCGTCAGCCCGAGGGCTTCAAGCGCCTGCATCAGTTGCTCGAACAACAGGCCTACCGCCTGGCCAGCTGGCGCACGGCGGCGGATGACATCAATTGGCGGCGCTTCTTCGATGTGAATGAACTCGGTGGCCTGCGCGTCGAGCGCAGCGCAGTGTTCGAAGCCACCCACGGCAAGATCTTCGATCTGATCAGCGAAGGCCTGGTGGATGGCTTGCGCATCGACCACATCGACGGCCTGGCCGACCCACGCGGTTACTGCCGCAAACTGCGGCGCCGCGTGGACTCGCTGTCGCCTGAGCGGCATTTGCCGATCTTCGTCGAGAAAATCCTCGGCGAAGGCGAAACCCTGCGTGAAGACTGGCAGGTGGACGGCACCACCGGCTACGAGTTCATGAACCAGCTTTCACTGCTGCAACATCACCCGGACGGCTTTGCGCCACTCGCCGCGTTGTGGACCCGTCACAGCGAACGGCCTGCAGCGTTTATCGAAGAAGCGCAATTGGCCCGCCAGCAGATCCTCAACGGCTCCCTTGGCGGCGACTTCGAAAGCGTGGCCCAGGCCCTGCTGCAAGTAGCCCGCGACGATGTGATGACCCGCGACCTGACCCTCGGCGCCATCCGCCGGGCCTTGCAGGAACTGATCGTGCACTTCCCGGTGTACCGCACCTATATCAGTGCCCGAGGCCGCAGTGCCGCCGACGACAGGCTGTTCCAGCAGGCCATGGACGGTGCCCGCACGACCCTGGGCGAAGGCGACTGGCCGGTGCTCGACCACCTGGCCAACTGGCTGGGCGGCCAGCCGTGGCGTAATCGCCCGGTGGGCCGTGAACGCAAAATTCTCAAGCACGCCTGCGTGCGCTTCCAGCAACTCACTTCACCCTCCGCGGCCAAGGCCGTGGAAGACACCGCGTTCTATCGCTCGGCGGTGTTGCTGTCGCGCAACGACGTGGGCTTCGGCACCGAGCAGTTCAGCGCGCCTTTGGCCGACTTCCATGGGGTCAACCAGCAACGCCTGCAGAGCTTCCCCGACAACCTGCTGGCCACCGCCACCCATGACCACAAGCGCGGCGAAGATACCCGCGCGCGCCTGGCGGTATTGAGTGAATGTGCGCCCTGGTACGCCGAGCAAGTCGAGCAATGGCGCGCCCTCGCCGCACCGCTGAAGGCGGACGCAAGCACGCCGTCGGCGGGCGACGAATTGATCCTCTACCAGGTGCTGCTGGGCAGTTGGCCCCTGGACCAGACCGACGACTTCGAGGGCTACCGGCAGCGCCTGTGGCAATGGCAACAAAAAGCCCTGCGCGAAGCCAAATTGCAAAGCAGCTGGAGCGCGCCCAACGAAGCCTATGAACAAGGCGTCGAAGCCTTCCTCTCACGGCTGCTGCTCAGCGATGAAGGCCACACGTTACGCACTGCCATTGGTGCCGCTGCCCAGGCCATCGCACCGGCCGGTGCACTCAATGGCCTGGCGCAATCCTTGCTTCGCATGACGGTGCCGGGTGTACCGGACCTGTACCAGGGCGATGAGTTCTGGGACTTCAGCCTGGTCGACCCGGACAACCGCAGGCCAGTGGATTTCAACGCCCGGCAACAGGCGCTGGATACCCCACCGGACATCGGCGAACTGTTGTTCAACTGGCGCGACGGGCGTATCAAACAGGCGTTGATCGCGCAGGTGCTGGGCTTGCGCAAGGCCTGGCCCGAGCTGTTTCGCAAGGGAACCTACACACCGCTGCAAGTGCTCGGCAAACATGCCGAACGGGTGGTCGCGTTCGCGCGTGAACACCGGGGCAAACAACTGCTCGTGGTGGTGCCGAGGTGGACGCATCAACTGCTTGAAAACGGTGTGCGCCCGCAAATCAATGCGCAGGTTTGGGGCGATACACGGGTGAAATTACCGTTCGCCGCGTCAACCAAAAACTGGAAGGGACTTTTTCATACAGGCGCAGTCACACCAGACAAGGAGCTGTTGATCAGCACTGCCCTGGGGGATTTCCCGGTCAATGTCTTTATCAATCCTGATGATCAAGAAAGCTGAAAATTCTCTGTGAGGAGCATTGCGATGAGTACTGACGAAAAACGCATAAAAGAGTTGGCGCATCAGATCTGGGAGTCCGAAGGCAAGCCCCATGGGCAAGACGCGCGGCACTGGGAGATGGCGCGCAAACTGGCAGAAGCCGAAGCGCTGACGCCGAGCAAACCCAAGGCCGCCGCCAAGCCCAAGCCACCGGTCAAAGCCAAGCCGGCGGCCAGCAAGCCGGCGCCACCGGCCGCTAAAAAACCACCCGCCGCGAAGAAACCCAAGCCTTGATTCCCCGCCTCTTGTCGGCGCTGTCGGCAAGAGGTGATTCCACCTACCAGACTCTCAGCTGAAATTTCGTCGGCACGGCCGCGTTCGGCCTGAAGAAAGACCCTTGCAGGAGCAACTCAATGAGCAAACCCGATAAAACCCCATCGACGCCGGGCAACGAACCGTCGCGAATCCGTGAAGGTTTGCCCTTCCCGCTCGGCGCCACCTGGGATGGCCTGGGCGTCAACTTCGCCCTGTTCTCGGCCAACGCGACCAAGGTCGAGCTGTGCCTGTTCGACGACACCGGCGAGGTCGAGCTGGAACGTATCGAACTCCCCGAATACACCGACGAGACCTTCCACGGCTACCTGCCCGACGCCCATCCCGGGCTGATCTACGGCTACCGCGTGTACGGTGCGTACGACCCGGCCAACGGCCACCGCTTCAACCACAACAAATTGCTGATCGACCCCTATGCCAAGCAGCTGGTGGGCGAACTCAAATGGTCGGAGGCGCTGTTCGGCTATACCATTGGTCACCCGGATGACGACCTCAGCTTCGACGAGCGCGACAGCGCGCCCTTCGTACCCAAGTGCAAGGTGATCGACCCGGCGCACACCTGGGGCAACGACCAACCGGTACGCGTGCCGTGGGACCGTACAATCATCTACGAAACCCACCTGCGCGGCATCAGCATGCGCCACCCGTCCGTGGCCGAAGCCGTGCGCGGCACCTGCGCCGGGCTGATGGAAGACGATGTGCTCAAGCACATCCGTCAGTTGGGCGTGTCGTCGGTGGAGCTGCTGCCCGTACATGCCTTCGTCAACGACCAGCACCTGCTGCAAAAAGGCATGACCAACTATTGGGGCTACAACAGCATCGCGTTTTTTGCCCCCGACCCACGCTACCTGGCCAGTGGCAAGATCGCCGAGTTCAAGGAAATGGTCGCGCACCTGCATGAGCAGAAGCTCGAAGTGATCCTCGACGTGGTCTACAACCACACCGCCGAAGGCAACGAGCGCGGCCCGACCCTGTCGATGCGCGGCATCGACAACGCCTCTTACTACCGCCTGATGCCGGACGACAAGCGTTTCTACATCAATGACTCCGGCACCGGTAACACCCTGGACCTGAGCCACCCCTGCGTATTGCAGATGGTCACCGACTCGCTGCGCTACTGGGCGACCGAGATGCACGTCGACGGCTTCCGCTTCGATTTGGCAACGATCCTAGGCCGCTACCGCGAGGGTTTCGACGAACGCCACAGTTTCCTCGTCGCCTGCCGCCAGGACCCGGTGCTGCGCCAGTTGAAAATGATCGCCGAGCCCTGGGACTGCGGCCCCGGTGGCTATCAGGTGGGCAACTTCCCGCCGGGCTGGGTGGAATGGAATGACCGCTTCCGCGACACCGTGCGTGCCTTCTGGAAAGGCGATGACGGCCAATTGGCTGACTTCGCTGCACGCATGACCGCCTCCGGCGAAATGTTCAACCATCGTGGGCGCCGTCCCTACAGCTCGGTGAACTTCATCACCGCGCATGATGGTTTCACGCTGCACGACCTGGTGTCGTACAACGACAAGCACAACGAAGCCAACGACGAAAACAACCAGGACGGCAGCAACAACAACCTGTCCTGGAACCACGGCGTCGAAGGCCCGACCGACGACCCGCAAATCAACGCCCTGCGCCTGCGCCAGATGCGCAACTTCTTCGCCACATTGCTCCTGTCCCAAGGCACACCGATGCTGGTAGCCGGCGATGAGTTTGCGCGCACCCAGCACGGCAACAACAACGCCTACTGCCAGGACAGTGAGATCGGCTGGATCAACTGGGACCTGGACGAAGACGGCAAGGCCCTGCTCAAATTTGTGAAGCGTTTGATCAAGCTGCGCCTGGCTTACCCGATCCTGCGCCGTGGGCGCTTCCTGGTGGGCGACTACAACGAAGACATCGGCGTGAAGGACGTCACCTGGCTGGCGCCGGATGGCAACGAGATGACCACCGAACAGTGGCAGGACAGCCACGGTCGCTGCCTGGGCATGTTGATGGATGGTCGCGCCCAGGAAACCGGGATTCGCCGTCCCGGCGCCGACGCTACCTTGCTGCTGGTGGTCAACGCCCATCACGACATGGTCAATTTCCGTTTGCCGTCGGTGCCCGAAGGTGAGTTCTGGACCTGCATGCTCGATACCAACGAGCCCGCCGTGCGCGGCCAGGAACGCTTTGATTTCGACCACGAGTACGCCGTGACCGGGCGCTCGCTGTTGTTGTTCGAACTGCAGCGCGAAGACGAGGTGTGAGATGGCCCTGCATGGATTCCTTCAAGGATTCCAGGACTATGCGGACACGCAAGCCCTGGGCGACGCCCTGAAGGCGCTTCAGGAAGAAGGCCTGGACCAACTGCCGCTGCCCGGCGGCGGTCAGACCCTGGCGCGGTTCAGTCGCCTGGCGCAGGTGGCGGGTCATGACCTGCGCCTGTGCAAGCTGTTCGAAGGCCACACCGATGCCCTGGCAATCATCGCCGAGCTCAACTCCCCACTGCCGCCCTTGGGCAGCACGTGGGGCATGTGGGCCGCCGAGCCGCCAACGGCCAAGGTGCGCGTGCACCAGGAGGGCCATCGCCTGCGGGTGCAAGGCCGCAAGGCTTGGTGCTCCGGCGCGGCGGTGGTGAGCCATGGGTTGTTGACCGCCTGGGACGAAGACGATCGCCAGCAGTTGGTGGCCGTGCACATGGATCAACCCGGCATTGTGGTCACGGATGAGGGGTGGAACGCGGTGGGTATGGCGGCCACCGGCAGTGTGGAGATCGTATTTGATGGGGCCTGGGGCCTGGCGGTGGGCGGACCGGGAGATTACCTCGCCCGCCCAGGGTTCTGGCAAGGCGGTATCGGTATCGCCGCCTGCTGGTACGGCGCGGCGCAACGCCTGGCGGAAGTCTTGCGCGCGCAGTGCAGTAAACGCCCGGAACCTCACGCCCTGGCTCATCTAGGCGCCGTCGACAGCGCACTGAACAGCGCCGCCTGTGTGCTGCGTGCCAGCGCGGAACAGATCGACCTTCAGCCCAAGGCTGACGCCCGGCACTTGGCCCAGCAGACGCGGGCCTGTATCGAAGACACGGTTGAGCAGGTCATACGCCATGTCGGGCGCGCTGTCGGTGCGGGTCCCTACTGCAAGGACCCGCACTTTGCCCAGTTGATGGCAGACCTGCCGGTGTATGTACGCCAGAGTCATGCCGAACGCGACCTGGCCGGGCTCGGAGAGCTGGTGGCCGGTGAACCCACAGGGAGGTGGCAGTTATGAGACCCAATCCGATCGTTGGCCAGGGCACGCCGCTGCATCATTGGCAGGCCTCGCCGAAAATGGCCGACTTGCCGTCGATCAGCGTCGAGCAGTTGGTGCCCAGCGGCCACCGTGCGGTGATCATCGCACCGCATCCGGATGATGAGATCCTCGGCTGCGGCGGCCTGATGCAGGGCCTGGCGGCGCTGGGTCGGCCGATCCAATTGATTTCGGTGACCGACGGCAGCGCCAGCCACCCCGGCTCGCAGCGTTGGCCAGTGGAGCGTTTGAGCGTGGTGCGCCCGCAGGAATCGGCCCAGGCCCTGCACCGCCTGGGGTTGCCGCTGCACAGTTTGAAATGGCTGCGCGCCGGTTTTACCGACAGCCAGGTGGCGGCGCGGGAACAGGAACTCGTGGCGTTTATCCAACGCTACCTCAAGCCTACCGACGTGGTGTTCACCACCTGGCGCGAAGACGGCCATTGCGACCATGAGGCCGTGGGGCGTGCCAGCGCCCAGGCCTGCGCGGCGGTCGGCGCCACCCTGTATGAGCTGCCGGTGTGGACCTGGCATTGGGCAACACCCGAAGACAGCGTGGTGCCCTGGCACCGTGCACGCAAGATCCCGCTGACCTGTGAGGCCGTCGCTCGCAAACGGCATGCCATCCACGCCTTCGCCAGCCAACTGGAAGGCGACCCGCAGATCGGCCTCGCGCCGGTGCTGGCGCCCTACGTGGTGGAACGTCTGTTGCAACCCTTTGAAGTGGTATTCGTATGAGTGTGGCCACGCCTTACTTCGACCAGCTGTTCGCCAATAACGATGATCCCTGGGCCTTTCGCCAACGCTGGTATGAGCGGCGCAAGCGTGCGCTGACCCTGGCGCTCCTCACGCGGCCACGCTACGCCTCGGTGTTCGAACCCGGTTGCGCCAATGGCGAGCTGAGTTTCGAACTGGCACCGCGCTGTGATCGCCTGCTGTGCTGCGACACCGCTGCGGCCGCCGTGGACCTGGCGCGCACTCGCTTGCTGGGGTTCCCCCAGGCCCAGGTGCAGCAGTGCCGCTTGCCCGAACAGTGGCCTGCGGGCCGGTTCGAGCTGATCGTATTGAGCGAGTGGTGCTACTACCTCGACGCCGATGACCTGGGCCAATTGATCGATCACGCCCGCACCGCACTGACTGCCGACGGCCAACTGCTCGCCTGCCACTGGCGCCCGCCTATCGACGGTTGCCCGCAAACGGCTGAGCAAGTGCACGCCCTGCTCCAGCAGCGCCTGGACATGCCCCGCATCGCCAGCCATTACGAACCTGATTTCCTGCTCGACCTGTGGAGCCGCGACGGCACCTCGGTCGCCACCCTTGAGGGCCTGCGATGATCGGCATTCTGATCCCGGTACATAACGAAGAGGCATTGCTCGGCGACTGCCTGAAAGCCGCGTTGATCGCTGCCAGCCATCCTGGGCTGCTCGGCGAAACTGTGACTGTTCTGGTGGTGCTCGACAGCTGCAGCGATGCCAGCGCCGCCATCGCCCAGGCCTACCCGGTGCAGTGCCTGGAAGCCCAGGTACGCAACGTGGGGCACGTGCGTGGCGTGGGTGCGCGGCATTTGCTCAATCAGGGCGCACGCTGGATCTCCTGCACCGATGCTGACAGCCGGGTGGCCCCCGACTGGTTGGTGGCCCAATTGGCGTTGGGCGTGGACGCCGTGTGCGGCACCGTCACGGTGGATGCGTGGAGCGAGGGTTTCGACCCCGCCGCGCAGATTCGCTACAACCAGGGCTACGAGGCCCGCGACGGTCATCGGCATATCCACGGGGCCAACTTGGGGGTGAGTGCTGGTGCGTACGTGCGCGCCGGAGGTTTCGAGCCGCTGGCGTGCCATGAGGATGTGCAATTGGTGCGCAACCTGGAGCGGTGCGGCGCCTCCATCGCCTGGAGCCACGGCCCGCAGGTGATTACCAGTGCGCGCCTGGACGCCCGTGCACAAGGGGGATTCGGCGATTACTTGAAGAGCCTGATGCACGCCACCTGAAAAAACGCCGTTACAGAATGTGAAACCGCGCAATCCTTGTCTATGCTGAGAACGCCTTGCTGGCATTCCAGGGTTGGGGTGCCATGCAGCCACTACGGCGGAGCCTGTAGTGGAAACAAGAGAGTCGTCCCGTCAACGGGGCACGACCCCGCATCAACCGACAAGGATGTGACACCCCATGAAGCTTGCTTCCTTAAGCGACGGCCGCCGCGGCCCCGCGCAAGTCTGGAACAGCGCCCCGCAACTGGCGCAAATCCCCCCCATTACGCCCTCCTCATTAGTGCCGCCCGGCGCACGCGTGGTGATCATCGCTCCTCATCCAGGCGATGAGGTGCTGGCCTGCGGCGGCTTGCTGCAATTGCTCAGCACGCTGGAACACCCGCTGCAGCTGATCTCCATCACCGACGGCAGCGCCAGCCACCCGGGCTCCAACGTCTGGCCGGCGAGCCGCTTGAGCGTGGTCCGCCCCCAGGAAAGCGCCGAAGCCCTGCGCCGCCTGGGCATGCCGCTGCACAGCCTGAAGTGGATTCGCGGCGGTTTCTGCGACAACGCCCTCGCCGCCCGCGAGCCGCAACTGAGCCAATTCATAGCGCGTTACCTGCAGCCCGGCGATGTGGTGTTCAGCACCTGGCGCAACGATGGCAATGACGACCATGACGCGGTGGGCCGTGCCAGTGCCAAGGCGTGCAGCCTGGTGGGCGCGCACCTGCATGAACTGCCGATCTGGGCCTGGCACTGGCCTGCCCGCGAAGGCGCGATCATCCCCTGGCAACGCGCGCGCAAGGTGCGCCTGGACACCTGGACCGTGGCGCGCAAACTCCACGCCGCCCATGCCTATGCCAGCCAGTTGGCCGGGGACCCGCAGATCGGCCTGCCGCCGATACTGGCCCAGGTGCTGCTGGAGAGAATGCGCGAACCGTATGAGATCGTGCTGTCCTGACACCCGACTCGTCCATACCTGTCAACTCTGACAGTAGCGGCCCGGCAAATGTGTAGCTAGGGTGGAAAAAGCGCTGCACCGCTTCAGGTGCAGTCGAGAAAGCCATGCCAACCCTTTGCATTGGCCGGTGTTTTCTGAATCGGGTAACCCGCTGTCCCTGATCCGTATCGCGTTCTTCGTTGCCATGGTCTGAATCGCAGCCGACGCTCGGCTGCCGTGAACGATAGGTTACGTTCAATGAGGACGGATCATGAGCAGACAACGTGCCCCCTGGTTGCACCTGATGGCCATGCTGGTGGCTGCCTCCTGGTGGGCGGACAGCGCGATAGCCTGCCCGCTGACAGTCACCGCCGGGGATGATGTGATCAACTGCAACAGCGGCGCTGCCGGTAACCTGGTTGATACCCAAGGCAACAACAGCCTGATTTTCTCTTCCGGCAACGGCAGCGTGGTCGGCGTGTCGTATGGCGCCGGCAACGACCTGATCGAAATGAACACCCCGGCAGCGGTCATTGGCGCCGGGGGGGTCAGCATGGGCGATGGCGCGAACATCTTCCGCCTGTTCCAGGGGCAGGTCCAGGCCGCGATCCTGCAGGGCGCAGGTGACGACATCGTCCAGATCAGCGGCGGGCAAGCCATCTCCATCAACCAGAGCGCCGGCAAGGACAGTTTCCAGATAAGTGGCGGCACCATCAGATCGTTGGCTCAAGGAACCGGTATCGACCAATTCGTCATGAGCAGTGGCACCATTACCGATTACTTCGAAGACGGCGACCTCGCCCTGATGACCGGAGGCAGGATCGGGCGGGTCGACATGAAACTCGACGACAATACGTTCGATATGCGGGGTGGCACCATCGTTGGCAACCTGGTCACGGGTTTTGGTAACGATACTATCCTGGTGTCTGGCACCAGCTTCATCGGCGGCAATATCAGTGTCAGCGGCGGTACGGACAGCATCACCCTCACCGGCGGCACGGTGAACGGACAAATCCTTGCCAGTGCCGGGAATGACACGCTGACGTGGAGCGGCGGTGGCCAGGTCAATTCATTCATCCTGATGGGCGCGAATAACGACACCGCTCTCCTGCAGAACCTGACCGAAGCGAATGTTGCCCCTACACCGGTCCTGGACGGCGGCGACGGAGTCGACACCCTCACGTTCGATAACACCAGGGTCAGCACGCCCGCACGTTATTCAAACTGGGAAACCGTGAACCTGGACAACAACTCCCAAATGACCCTAGGAGGAACATTCACCCTGGGTGGCTCGGATACAGGCACCGGCACCCTGAACAACAACGGAACCAGCACCTTGCTGGTCGGCACCGGGATCATCAGCGCCTTCGACCCCGCACAATCGGCAACGTTGAACAACCGCGGGCTGATCGACATGACCACCGGCAGTTCCATCGCCACCGACACCCTGACGGTGAATGGCAACTACAACGGCAACGCCGGCGTACTCGCACTGCAGACCGTATTGGGCGATGACAACTCTCAGACCGACAAACTGATCGTCAGCCGAGGCACGATCGGCGGGACCACCACCCTCCAGATCACCAATCTGGGCGGCAGCGGTGCGGCAACCGCCGTAGATGGCATCCGGGTGGTCGATGCGCAAAATGGAGCGACCAGTGCCAGCGGTGCGTTTTCCCTGGGCAACGCGGTGGCCGCCGGCCCGTACAGTTATTTCCTGTACCGTGGCGGCGTCAGCGCAGGCACACAAGACAGCTGGTTCCTGCGTTCTCAAGCTCCCGTGATCAACCCGCCCGAACCGGAAGGCCCGGTCACCCCACTGCCGGAGCCTGTACCGGGAGGTCCCGAACTGCCCAAACCGACGATACGCCCCGTCCTCTTCATTCGTCCGGAAGTGTCACTCGCGGCGACACTCTACCCCGCGGCCCAGCAAGTGGTGCGCCAGGCAATGGGCACCTTTCACGAGCGCGTGGGTGAACAAGACAGGCAGCGGGAACCCGGGGCTTTTTCGTCGGGGTGGACGCGGGTGTATGGCGGCGGCAGCCGCCAGCGCTATGCCGGTGGTCTCAGCAACACACTGGACAGCTCGATCAGCGGCTATCAGGTTGGCACAACGGTTTTTTCCAGGACTACAGGCGCGGGTGACACCCAGAACCTGGGGCTCTTTGCAGGGCAGAACCGGCTCAGGGGGGATGTCAAAGGCCTCATCAACGGCTTGCCCGACCGCAAGGCCGGAGACACCACGCTGCGCGGCGCCAGCCTGGGGCTGACAGGCACACATATCTGGAAGAACGGCGCGTATACGGACGTCGTCGTGATGCACACCCGCCTCAGTGGTCACAATGAGTCGGACCGCGGGATAAAGATGAAGACCAAGGGCCACGATCTCGCGCTGTCGGTGGAAGTCGGTACACCGTTTGAACTGACGCCTGCTTGGAACATTGAACCCCAGGTGCAAATGATCTGGAACCGGACCCGGTTCGACAGCCAGAAGGACCCCTTCTCCAGTGTGTCCTACGACTCCGACGATCAACTCACGCTGCGTGTGGGCGTAAGGGCCAGCGGTCACTACGTGGTCCGCAACCTGCCCGTCACCCCCTATGTTCGGGCCAACGTCTGGCATACCCCGCAAGGCAAAAGCACGGTGACCTTCAATGACGTGGATTTCGACACCGAACAGAAGTCCACAACCCTGGACCTGAGCCTTGGAGCCGGGGCTGCATTGGCGCCAGACATTGTTCTGTACGGCGAAGTGAGCCATAGCCAAAACCTCGACAGCCTCGAACTCAGTGGCACTCGAGGCACGCTCGGGCTGAGGATGGCGTTCTAGCGTCGAGGTTTGTATCGCAGTGTGTATACAGCTCACTGCGATACACAGTCTTTAACTGCGCGGGTTTCCTGAAACAGGCCAGATACAGCCCGGCGTTCAACTGAGCACAGGCACACATCCAGCCGCAGGAGGCTCGCCATGCAGACTCAGTTGAACCGCCGCTCCACACCGCTTTTCCTGGCCTTTGCCCTGGCGCAATTCGGCATCCTGGGCATGGCCCACGCCGAAATGCCCGAGGCTGCGACCAGGGTTGTCGCCAGTACCCAAAGCGCCTTCGGTGCCCTCAAGCACGTCAAGGCCGGGCTGCTGGATGTGGCCTACGCCGAAGTCGGCCCCGCCACCGGCCGCGTGGTGATCCTGCTGCATGGCTGGCCGTACGACATCGACAGCTATGCCGAGGTCGCGCCACTGCTGGCAGCCAAGGGCTATCGCGTGTTGACCCCTTACGCACGGGGTTATGGCGACACGCGTTTCCTCTCGGATAACACCCCGCGCAACGGCCAACCGGCGGCGCTGGCCAGTGATGTGATCGACTTCATGGACGCGCTGAAGATCCAGCAAGCGGTGCTCGGTGGCTACGACTGGGGCGCACGCTCGGCGGACATCGTCTCGGCATTGTGGCCGGAGCGGGTCAAGGCGCTGGTGTCGGTCAGCGGTTACCTGATCGGCAACCAGGCGGCCGGCAAGAGCCCACTGCCGCCCAAGGCCGAGCTGCAATGGTGGTACCAGTTCTACTTCGCCACCGAGCGCGGCGCCGCCGGCTACCAGAAAAACACCCACGACTTCGCCAAGCTGATCTGGCAATTGGCCTCGCCGCGGTGGAAGTTCGATGACGCCACGTTCGACCGCAGCGCCAAAGGCCTGGAGAACCCGGATCACGTGGCGATCACTGTGTTCAACTACCGCTGGCGGTTGGGCCTGGTGCAGGGTGAAACGAAATACGACCCGCTGGAGCAGAAACTCGCCCAGGCGCCGTCCATTGGCGTGCCGACCATCACCCTCGAAGGCGACGCCAACGGCGCCCCGCACCCGCAGCCCGAGGACTACGCCAAGCGCTTTACCGGCAAGTACGAGTTCCGCCTGATCAAGGGTGGCATTGGCCACAACCTGCCGCAGGAAGCGCCCGAGGCATTTGCCAAGGCGGTCATCGATGCGGATCACCTGTAATGAAGCGCCTGTGCATGGCCGCATTGGCCCTCGCGAGTTCGGCTGGCGCCTTCGCCGACAGCGCCCCCTCGCCGATCTACGGCGTGACTATCCCCGACGGCTACCGCCAATGGGAACTGGTGGCGCCGGCCCAGGAAGCCGACCCGTTGAACGAGCTGCGCGTGGTGCTGGGCAACAGCGCTGCGCTCAAGGCTTACCGGGAGGGCAAGTTGCCGTTCCCGGATGGCACCGTTCTGGCCAAGTTGGCGTGGAAACACGAGCCGTCACCGGACTTCAAGACCGCGTCCATCCCTGGCGCGGCGACCACGGTGCAGTTCATGGTCAAGGACTCGAAAAAATACGCGTCCACCGGTGGCTGGGGGTTTGGACGCTTCATCAATGGCAAACCCGCCGATGAAGCGCAGCACCAGACGTGTTTTGCCTGCCACCAGGCGTTGGTGAAAGACCGCGATTATGTCTTCACCAGGCTGGCACCCTGAAAGCCAGCCCTTTCAAGGTCTCTAGTCAGAACTGGCGACAAATACCCTGTGGCGAGCGGGCTTGTTGTGGCGAGCGGGCTTGCCCCGCGTTGGGCTGCGAAGCGGCCCCAACACCAGCAGCCGAAGAGTGCCTGATTCACCGCATGCCTCCTTTCAGGGTCGCTTCGCAACCCAACGCGGGGCAAGCCCGCTCACCACAGTTGCAGGGTTCGCCCTTAATGGCGTGGTATCAGCCAGACATGGCCGGTTTTTCAACGACCTTGAACGGGCAGACCCTGAAAGCGCGAAAACTGATAGGCGATTCCCAACCAGATAAACCAGGCCGGCATCACGCACAGCGCCAGGCGTGTGTCCGGCCGCAACGCCAGCAGGCCCAGCACAAAGGCGAGAAACGCCAGGGCAAACCAGGCCATTGGCACACCACCAGGCATCTTGTAGGTGGATTGGGCGTGCAGGTCCGGGCGTTTTTTGCGGTAGGCGATGTAGGACGCCAGGATGGTCGACCAGGTAAAGATCACCAGGATCGCCGACACCGTCGACACGATGGTGAAGGCGGTCATCACCTCCGGCACCACAAAGAGCAACACCAGCCCCAGCAACATCAGCAAGCTGGTAAACGCCAGGCTGATAAACGGCACGCTGCTGTTCGACAAGCGCCGGAAGATCCCTGGCGCATCACCCAGGTCGGCCAGGCCGAACAACATGCGGCTGGCGGAAAACACCCCGCTGTTGGCAGACGACGCCGCCGAGGTCAGCACCACGAAATTCACGATGCCCGCTGCGGCGGGGAATCCGGCGACCAGGAACAACTCGACAAACGGGCTCTTGCTCGGCGACACCTGCTGCCAGGAGGTCACCGCGATGATGCACGCAAGGGCCAGCACGTAGAACAGGATGATGCGCAGCGGGATCGAGTTGATCGCCTTGGGCAAAGTCTTTTCCGGCGCACGGGTTTCGGCGGCGGCGGTGCCGATCAGCTCGGTGCCGGCGAAGGAAAAGATCGCCATCTGGAAGCCGGCAAAAAAGCCGAACAGGCCGTTGGGAAATGCCGCTTGTTTATCCAGCAGGTGGCTCAACGAAGCGGTGACCCCGGTGGGCGAGACGTACGAACTGGCGATCAGCACCCCACTCACCCCGATCAACGTCACCACGGCGATGATCTTGATGATCGCGAACCAGAACTCCACTTCGCCGAACAGCCTGACCGTCAGCACATTCAGCGCGAACAGGGTCAGCAACATCGCCACCGCCGGCATCCAGGCCGGTACATCGGGGAACCAGTACTGGAAGAAACCGCCGACCACAACGGCGTCGCCCACCACCGCTACGCTCCAGCTCAACCAGTACGACCAGCCGAGAAAGAACGCCGCACGCGGCCCCAGGTAAGCACCGGCAAAGTCGGCGAAGCTCTTGAAGTTGAGGTTGGACAGCAGCAGCTCGCCCATGGCGCGCATCACGAAGTACACGAACAGCCCGATGATCATGTAGATCAGGATGATCGAGGTGCCAGACAGCGCGATGATCTTGCCGGAGCCCATGAACAGGCCGGTGCCGATCGCGCCGCCCATGGCCATCAGCTGGATATGGCGGTTGCTCAGGGTGCGTTGCAAGGCAGGCTGTTCACACAGCCCGGGCGTGGTTGTTTTCATCACAAAACCTCTTGTTATGTTTTTGAGTTTTGGCAGAAGAAAAGTCGAGGGGTCGTTGTTATTGGCTGTGGCGTTCGAAACCGTGCAGCACGTTGACCGCATTGATGCCGATCTCATCGACCATGTAGCCGCCTTCCATCACGAACAGCGTGGGCACGCCGACGCTGGCGATGATCTCGCCCATGCCGAGGAAGTCTTCGCTGTCGAGGAGGAAGTGGCTGATAGGGTCGTCCTTGAAGGTGTCGACGCCCAGGGAGATCACCAACACTTCAGGCGCAAAGCGGCGCAGTTGCTGGCAGGCGTCGATCAAGGCGGTGCGGTAATTGGCCCAGCTGGTGTTTTTCGGCAACGGGTAGTTCAGGTTGAAGCCCTCCCCCGCGCCGACGCCGCGTTCACTGCCGGCACCGGAAAAATACGGGTAGGACACTGCCGGGTCACCATGCAGGGAAATAAACATCACGTCCGGGCGGTCGTAGAAAATATTCTGGGTGCCGTTGCCATGGTGAAAATCCACATCCAGCACCGCCACGCGCTTGGCACCCCGGGTGATGGCGTGCTGTGCGGCAATTGCGGCGTTGTTGAGGTAGCAGTAACCGCCCATGTATTCACGGGCCGCGTGATGGCCCGGTGGGCGGCATAGGGCAAAGGCGCTGTGATGGCCTTCGTCGAGCAACGCCAGGCCGGTCAGTGCGATGTCGGCACTGGTCTTCACCGCCTCCCAGGTGGTGCGGGTAATCGGCGAACCGGCGTCCATCGCGTAAAAACCGAGCTTGCCGTCGATGAACGCCGGCACCTGCTGGTTGGCCAGGTCGCGCACCGGCCACACCAGGGGCAAGGCGTCATGACTGCGGCCGATGGCGGTCCATTCGGCCCAGGCGGTTTCCAGGAACGCTACGTAGCGCTCGCTGTGGGCGGCGACGTAACAGGCGCGGTCGAAGCGACGCGGGGTGATGATGTCGCCCAGGCCGACCTGCCGCACGCGGTCACGCACGGTGTCGGCGCGGCTGGGTTGTTCGAACGAGGGTTTGAGCACGCCGTCCTTGAGTTCGGTGCCATGGTGCAAACGGTGGGCTTCGCTGAAAACAGTCAACATGTGAGGGCATCCGCCAGTAAAAGACAGGCTCTATTTTGTTCTGGCAGCAGTGGGCTTTCTTTGCTTTTACTTACGGCACTGTTAGGTTTATCGGAAACATTTACCTCATTGGCGCACGATTATGAAAAATAAAACCAAACAGGTCGTTCTTGACGACACCGATCTCGCCATCCTCGCCCTGCTGCAGCAGGACGCCAGTATTTCCAACGCTCAGTTGAGTGAGCGCCTGTCCCTGAGCCTCACGCCCTGCTGGCGCCGACGCAAACGCCTGGAGGAAGAAGGCGTGATCAAGGACTACCAGGCCAACCTCGACCGCAAGATGCTCGGGCTGGACATCCTGGCGTTCGTGCATGTGCGTTTTGCGATCCACACCGACCATGCGCCGGATGCTTTCGAGGCCGTGGTGAAAGAACTGCCACAGGTGTTGTCGTGCCACAAGATCACCGGGGATGCCGATTATCTGTTGCAGGTACTGGCCGAAGACCTCGACAGCTACAGCGAGTTTGTCGAGAGCGTGTTGCGGCGCCAGTTGGGGATTGCGTCGATTCAGTCGAGCCTGGCGCTGAGGGAGGTCAAGGCGACGAGTCGGGTGGCGATTCCACAGCGCGAATAACCGTCGCTTGTCAGGGGCGCGATGTGGCAAATCGCCGCTAATGCGATGTGAAAAATTCGTTAACTAATTCTCCCTCAAGGCTTTTTCCTACAAGAACAATCTGCCAGACTAATGCGAATAATTATCAACAGATTTATTGTTCGCCAGGGACGGCATTCGGGGAGAGTCAGTTCCATGTCTGTGCAACAACACGGCAGTAAAGGTTTTTCACCCAGTTTGATGGCGTTGGCAGTCTGTCTGGCCAGTTCATCCGCGGCCTTTGCCGCCGACACCCAGGCACCGGCCACCACGCTTGAACTGGGCGCCACGCAAATCTCTGGCGAAGAGCAACTGGGCGAAACCACTGAAGGCACCCAGTCCTACACCACCGGCGCGATGAAAACCGCGACCAAGCTGCCGTTGACCATGCGCGAAACCCCGCAGGCCGTCACCGTGATTACGCGTCAGCGCATGGATGACCAGGCGATGACCAGCATCAACGACGTGGTCAAGGCCACGCCGGGGTTGTTCCTGAACTTCTCCAGCGGCCCAGGCCGGCAGTCCTATACGTCGCGCGGCTTCGACATCGACAACCTGATGTATGACGGCATCCCCAGTGGCTACAACGGGGTGTCGGTGGGTGCACAGCCGAACCTGGCGATGTTCGACCGCGTTGAAATCGTGCGCGGCGCCACCGGCCTGGTCACCGGCGCCGGCAACCCTTCCGCCGCCATCAACTTGGTCCGCAAGCGGCCACTGGACGAGCAGAAAGTCACTCTGACCGGCGCCGCCGGCAGCTGGGACGACTACCGGGGCGAACTCGACGCCTCCAGCCCGCTCAACGACAGTGGCACCTGGCGTGGTCGCGTGGTCACCTCGTACCGCGATGCCAACAGCTTCATCGACAACGCCGAGGAGTATCACGGCCTGTTCTATGCCGTCACCGAAGCCGACCTGAGCGAAGACACCACCCTGACCCTCGGCTTCTCCAACCAAAAGGACAAGACCAATTACTTCTGGGGCTCGTCGATGGTCGGCCAGGATGGCCATCACCTGAACCTGCCGCGCTCCTACAACCCTGGTACCGACTGGGAAAACAAGGATCAGGAGATCAACACGGTATTCGCCGAGCTGCGTCAGCAACTGGCCAACGACTGGAAACTGCAAGTCAACGCCAACTATGCCGAACAGAACGCGCTGTTCTCCGGCTCCTACCAGTCGCGCTGGGTCGCCAACACACTGGCGCGCACCGTCTATCAAGCGGCCTACGATGAAAACCAGGCGGGTGTCGACGCGTTTGCCAGCGGCCCCTTCCAGGCGTTCGGGCGTACCCACGAGCTGGTGGTAGGCGCCAGCCGGCGCATCTACGACATGACCACCCACAACTACAGCCCCTACAACCTGAACTGGCCGCTCACGGCGGGCAAACCTAACTTCGTCCACACCACCAATAACCGCGACGTGACCACCCAGGACGGGGTGTACGTCACCACGCGCCTGAACCTGGCTGACCCGTTGAAGCTGATCCTCGGCGGGCGCCTGGACTGGTATGACTACGATGCCCACGGAAGCAACACCGGCGACTACAAGGTCACCCGCAACCTCACCCGCTACGCCGGCCTGATTTACGACCTGGACGAGCATCACTCGGTCTACGTCAGCTACAGCGACATCTTCACGCCCCAGAGCGAAAAGGACACCTCGGGCACCCCGCTCAAGCCTATCGTCGGCAAGAACTACGAGGTGGGTATCAAGGGTGAATACCTGGGTGGCGCGCTGAACGCGAGCGTGGCGCTGTTTCGCGTCGACCAGGAAAACCGTGCCGTCGGCGTGACAGTCGCAAACTGCCCGCAGGCCTCCTGCTCAGTGGCCTCCGGCGAGATTCGCAGCCAGGGTATCGACTTCGAACTGCAAGGCGCCTTGACCGAGAACTGGCAGGTCGGCGGTGGCTACACCTATGCACGCACGCACACCATCAAGGACGCAGCCAACCCGCAGAACGTCAACAAACAGTTCGACACCGACACCCCGGAGCACCTGTTCAAGCTGACCACCAACTACCACTTCCAGGGTTCGCTGGAAAAACTCCGCGTGGGCGGCAATATTTCCTGGCAGAGCCGCATGTACAACGACTTCAAAGTCGCGGATGACAGCACCTACCGCCTGCAGCAAGGCGCCTATGCCGTCACCGACCTGATGGCCGGCTACCAGGTCAACCAGCACCTGGACCTGCAGCTCAACGCCAACAACATCTTCGACCGCCGTTACTACCAGTCCATCTCCAATTCCGTGGACTATGGTGGTGATTCCTACGGCAGCCCGCGCAATATGATGCTGACGGCCAAATACGCCTTCTGATCCCCTTCCGATAAACGGCTGCCCGCCCGGGTAGCCGTTGCTCAAGTCCCGCCTCCCGATGCCGATACACGTTTGGCATCACTGAATCCAATAAAAACCAAAAAACCCCTGATTCGCTCCACCCTGCCCCTCGCTATGTCTCGGCCAGACCACATGGAGTAAGTGTGAATGCCCACCCGCACGCGTTTTTTCGAGCACTACCGCAAAGCCGACCGCATCATGCTGGCGCTGGTCTGGCTGATGTTCCTGTTTTCCCTGGGCCTGGCGTTCTGGCACGACACCCTGGTCCAGGCCGTGTTGGTCGGCGGTGGCACCAGCGTGGTGTTGACCGCGCTTTACCGCGCCATCGCTGGCACCCGTGCCATGCGTTGCGCCCTCGGCGCGGGTTTGATGGTCATGGCGGCGCTGCATATCAACCAGGCCCAGGGCGTTATCGAAGCGCACTTCGGGATCTTCGCGCTGCTGGCGGTGCTGACGTTTTATCGTGACTGGCTGCCGATCCTGGTCGCCGCCGCCACCATTGCCGTGCATCACGTGGTGTTCCATGCCCTTCAACATCAGGGCTTTCCAGTGTTTGTGATGGCGCACCACGGCGGCTGGACCATGGTGTTCGTGCATGCCTTCTACGTGGTGATGGAGACCGTTGCCCTGCTCTACCTGGCCGTGCACAGCCAGGCCGAAGCGGTGGAGAGCCAGGAAATGCTCGAGAAGATGCTCGCCGTCACCTCACAGTTCACGGCGCAAACCGCCCAGGGCGAAGGCAAGGTGCATGTCTCCCTGGCCAAGCGTTTCGACCACTTCCTGCAGCAGCTCACCCACCTGATCGACGGCGTCGCCCGTGACTCCCATGGCCTCGGTCAATTGGGCCAGGAACTGGCCAGCGCCAGCGGCACCCTGGAAAAAGGCGCGCGCCACCAACTGACGGAAATCACCCAGATGACTGGCTCGATGCAACGCATGGAAGACGCCATGGGCCACATTGCCGTGCACGTCGAGCAAGCGGTGGATCACGCCGGCAAGGCCAGCCAACAGATCCTGCGCGGCCAGGAAAGGGTCGGCCGCGCCCAGCAGGAAATCACCCAACTGGCCTCACGCCTCAACGGCACCCACGAGACGGTACAGGGCCTGGCCGTGCAAACCGAACAGATCGGCACCGTGCTCGACGTGATCAGCAGCATCGCCAACCAGACCAACCTGCTGGCCCTCAACGCCGCCATCGAAGCCGCCCGCGCCGGCGAGCAAGGCCGTGGCTTTGCCGTGGTCGCCGACGAAGTGCGCAACCTGGCGCAACGCACGGCAGTGTCCACCCAGGAAATCAAAACCATCATCGAAGGCCTGCAACACGGCAGCCGCCAGGCCGTGCAAGCCATGCACGACAGCCGCCAAGGCGTCGACCGCTGCGTGGAAGACAGCCAGGTGGCCGTCGACATGCTGCGCGCAGTGGGCAACGACATCGCCCACATCGACGACCTCAATGGCCGGATCGTGACCACCACCCGCGAGCAGACCTCGGCCAACCTGGAGATTGTCGGGCGCCTGCAGTCGGTGCAGAGCATTGCGCAAAGCACCGCCGACAACGTGGAAACCCTGGCACGCAGCAGCGAGCGTTTGCCGCCGATCGCGGTGCGCCTGGAGGCGTTGGGGCGCAGGTTTCATCCCTAGGCATTGTTGAGGGTGGCCCGGCGCCTGATGAGCGCGACGCACTTGGCCTGATTCCTGCGTCTGCCCATCCCACCAAGTCGCTACTGACTACGCGGACGACTCTTTTGAGCCCCGCCGCCCAAGCGCCTGCGCCGATAATCGGTCATCCCCCCAGCTATCCCGAGGCCTTCCCCCATGACGAGCCCCTCCACCGAACAGGTCAGTCCGCAAACCCTGCGCAAGGTCATCATCGCCGCCGGCATCGGTAATTTCGTCGAGTGGTTTGACTTCGCCGTCTATGGCTTCCTCGCCACCACCATCGCCCAGCAATTTTTCCCCAGCGGCGACGCCAGCGCGGCGTTGCTCAAAACCTTCGCCGTGTTTGCCGTGGCCTTCGCCTTTCGGCCCCTGGGCGGTATTTTCTTCGGCATGCTCGGCGACCGCATCGGCCGCAAGCGCACCCTGGCCATGACCATCCTGTTGATGGCCGCTGCCACCACGTTGATCGGCCTGCTGCCCACCTACGCCGCCATCGGCGTCACAGCGCCGATTCTGTTGTCGCTGATACGTTGCGCCCAGGGCTTCTCCGCCGGCGGTGAATACGCCGGTGCCTGTGCTTATCTGATGGAGCACGCGCCGAGTGACAAACGCGCCTGGTATGGCAGTTTCGTGCCGGTGTCGACGTTTTCCGCTTTCGCCGCCGCTGCGGTAGTGGCGTATGCCCTTGAAGCATCGTTGTCCGCCGAAGCCATGGGCAGTTGGGGCTGGCGCCTGCCGTTCCTGATCGCCGCGCCGCTGGGCCTGGTGGGGCTTTACCTGCGCTGGAAGCTGGACGAGACGCCTGCCTTCCAGGCTGTGAAGCAAGAGCATGCCGTCGCCCACTCCCCGCTCAAGGAAACCCTGCGCAACCATGGTGCGGCGATCTGCTGCCTGGGCGCTTTTGTGTCACTGACGGCGTTGTCGTTTTATATGTTCACCACCTACTTCGCGACATACCTGCAAGTGGCGGGCGGGCTGAATCGGGCGATGGCGTTGCTGGTGTCGCTGATTGCGTTGATTTTCGCGGCGGCGATCTGCCCGCTGGCGGGCCTGTATTCGGATCGGGTCGGGCGGCGCGTCACGGTGATGACCGCCTGTGTGTTGTTGATCGTGGTGGTGTATCCGTCGTTCCTGATGGCCAGCTCCGGTTCGTTTGCGGCGTCGATTGTCGGCGTGATGTTGTTGGCGGTTGGGGCGGTGTTGTGCGGCGTGGTCACGGCGGCCTTGCTGTCGGAGACCTTTCCCACGCGCACGCGCTACACCGCCTCGGCGATCACCTACAACATGGCGTACACGATCTTCGGCGGCACCGCGCCGCTGGTGGCGACCTGGTTGATCAGCACCACGGGCAGCAATCTGTCACCGGCGTTTTACCTGATTGCCGTGGCGTTGCTGGCACTGGCGGGCGGGTTGGCGCTGCCGGAGACGTCGCGGATTTCCTTGCATGACGTGGGTGGTGAGGAAACAAGCACCGCACCTTTGCTTTCACGGTAAACGGCAGGAGGGTGAACGCCGCTGGACGCAGGCAGGATCAGTTCGACACCTGCCTGCTGCCGCATCCAGACCATGAACCGCGTTTTCTGCAGGCGCCCAGCGAACCCTGTGGTGCGCATCGGCTAAACCGCCGCAGCCATGCGCGCTCTAGAACCCCAGGCAAACGTCACGACCATCAGCAACCCCAAGCCCGCCATCGCCGCGCCGGCCAGGGAAATCGCCGGGTAGCCCAGCCCTGCGTTGATCACTGCGCCCCCCACTGCTGCGCCAATCGCGTTGCCGAAGTTGAAGGCGCCGATGTTCACGGCCGAGGCCAGGTTCGGCGCATCTTTGGCCGCTTCCATCACACGCATCTGCAACGGCGGCACGACGGCGAAGCTGGCGATCCCCCAGATGAGGATGCTCACCGCCGCCGGTATCGGCCAACGCATCAGGAATGCAAAGGCCAGCAGGACCAGAATCAGTGCGCTCAGCGAGACGATCAGGGTCCGGTCGATCGAGCGATCCGCCGCCTTGCCACCCCATATATTGCCCAGGGTCAACCCGACGCCGAACAGCACCAGCATGGCCGTGATAAAGGGGGTAGACGCATGGGTCTGGTTGCTCAGGATCGGCGCGATGTAGGTAAACACGGTGAACATGGCACCGGAACCCACCACGGTCAGGGCCAGTGCCGCCAATACCGAACCGCGTCCCAGCACCTTGATTTCGGCCAGCACGCCGTCGCTTTTCGGCAGCGGCAGGTCAGGCAGCGCGAACCACAGCGCGACCATGGTCACCAGGCCCAGTCCGCCAATGCCCCAGAACGCCGTACGCCAGCCAAGCAGTTCACCCAACCAGGTCGCCAGTGGTACGCCACCAATGGTCGCCAGGGTCAGGCCCATAAACATCGCGGCGACCGCTCCGGCGCGCTTGTCCGGCGCGACCACACTGGCCGCGACGATGGAACCGACACCAAAAAACGCGCCGTGGTTGAGCGAAGTGATGACGCGGGCAATCAACAGGTCGTAATAGCCGGTTGCAAGCGCCGACATCACGTTACCCAGGGTGAAAATGGCCATAAGCCCGACCAGCAAGTGACGACGGGGAATCTTGCCAGTGGTCAGGATCATCAGTGGCGCACCGAGCAATACCCCCAGGGCGTAGGCGCTGACCAACAGCCCCGCAGTGGGAATCGAAACGCCAAGGTCATTGGCGATGGTGGGCAACATGCCCATGGGCGCGAACTCAGTGACGCCAATGCCAAAGGCACCGACAGCCAGGGCTACAAGGGGTGGATTGATACGCATGGAAGACTCCTCATTTATGCCGCAAATGCTACGATCAACGCTTTAACGGCACTAGACCGTTTAATTGGCAATCACTTTTGCGCGCGAGGCACAAATGGATTTCAACGGCAGGTCGGGTGAAATGGCGGTATTCGCGATGGTGGCGCAGGAAGGCAGCCTGTCGGCAGCAGCGCGGGCATTACGCTTGACGCCCTCGGCCGTCAGCCGCGTCATCGCACGCACCGAACAACGCCTGGGCACCCGCCTGTTGATTCGCACGACCCGCGCCCTCGCCTTCACAGCCGAAGGCGAGGCGTACCTGCGCGGCGCCCGGCGCATCCTGGCCGACATGGCGGAAGTCGAAGAAGCCATCGCCGACCAGGGCGCGCCCAAAGGCCGACTGCGGGTCAGTGCGGCCCTGGGCCACGGCCGCATGGCCATCGTGCCGTTGGTGGCGGCGTTCAGCGCCCGCTACCCAAACATTGTGGTGGACCTGACCTTGGGCGACGAAGTGGCCGACATCCTCGGCGGCCAGGCTGACGTGGCGATCCGCTTTGGCGACCTGCCAGACAGCCCGCTGACCGCCCGGCGCATCGGCGACACTGGCCAGGTCCTGGTGGCATCGCCGGAGTACCTTGCGCAACACGGTACGCCTCTGGAACCCAACGACTTGCTGCGCCACAACTGCCTGCGCTTCAACTTCCGCCGCGCCCAATCCGACTGGCCTTTCGCCCGTGACGGTAGGGAGTTTTCGTTGAAGATAAACGGCAATATCGAATGCAGCAGTGGCGAAGCCCTCGCTCAACTGGCGCGATTAGGCGCCGGTATTGCACGTATCGGCGAGTTCACGGTTGCACAAGACCTGCAACGCGGTGATCTGGTGCGCCTGCTGGAATCCTGGAACCCCGGCGACCGGGAGCCGATCCACGTGGTGTTTGTCGGCGGCGCGAGCATGCCGGCGAGGATCCGCGTGTTTGTGGACTTTTTGCTGGAGCATCACCGGCTATAAACGCGCAGGCTTGTGCAGCCGCTCAAGCACCTCGTCAGCCGCCTCGCGCCATGCCTGCGTCGCGTCTTTGTTTCTCAACACTGCCAACCCAGCCGC
This sequence comes from Pseudomonas allii, assembly GCF_055380095.1. Lineage (NCBI taxonomy): Bacteria > Pseudomonadati > Pseudomonadota > Gammaproteobacteria > Pseudomonadales > Pseudomonadaceae > Pseudomonas > Pseudomonas allii. The sequence continues at coordinate 3,535,502 of NZ_AP039450.1, forward strand.
CGTAAAGGTGCCCGGTGTCGCAATCGCGCTACCCAAGGCTTCCAGACTCGCGGATGGCTGGTGGCGGGCGCTGGCCAGACAGTCTTGCAGGTTGCCCATCACCAGTTGGGCGGCCTGGTCATTGGACAGGCCTTTGTCGGTAAACCACTGCTGAAGATCACTCAGGAAGAAATAGAACCAGCCGTTCATACAGGCCGCGACAGTGGCCAGTTCGAACGCCTCTTCCTCGTCCAATACAACCAATGAACCAAGCGCGCCCAACAGCGTTGCATGGGTTTCGCCACCGGGCGTGACCACCACGGTCGTCTGGTTGATCTGCGCGGCATAGGACAGCATGGCGCGCACCACACGCGCTTGCGGGAAGCAGCGCTGCAACTCGGCCAGCTTCAATCCTGCCACCAACGACACCAGCGATTGCTCAGGTCTGAGCTGCACTTCATTCGAAAGCTGATCGACCACCTCCGGGCGCACGCCCAGGACCAACAAGTCCGCCCCATCGACCACCTGTTGATTGTCAGCCATCACCTCACAGTCCCACTGTTCAGCGAGTTGCTGCGCACGTTGGTGGTTACGCGGAGACAGCAGCACCCGCCCGCCAAACCCGCTGCGCCGCAGGCCGATCACCACCTTTTCCGTCAGCTCACCGACGCCCAGGATTCCAATCTTCAGCACGCTGTCCACTCCGGTCAGTTCTGTAGTCGGGTGCATCATAGGCATGATTCCCGTCTTCATGCAGGCGGACGTTCACGCTACACTCGCTGCTCGAAAAGATCAGCCAGGAAGGCAAGCATGAGCACTCAAGGTAAAGACCGGCAAATCGACAACATCGAATTCAACGTCAGCGATATTGCCCGCAGCAAAGCCTTCTACGGCGGCGCGTTCGGCTGGACGTTTGTCGATTACGGCCCCACCTACACGGAGTTCAGCGATGGGCGCCTGACAGGCGGGTTCACCACGGGGGAGCCGGTTCGGCCGGGTGGGCCTCTGGTCATTTTGTATGCCAATGACCTCGATGCCACGCAGCAGCGGCTTAAAGCCCTGGGGGCTGTCATCACCCGCGAGACATTTTCGTTCCCTGGTGGACGCAGGTTCCACTTCACCGATCCGGATGGCTATGAACTGGCGGTTTGGAACGCCGATCAATAGGCCTCGACCCGACGCTCAGGCGAAGGCATCAATCGCTCTCCCTCAAGCCCTACCCTCACAGGATATGAAGGTTACCCATGCGTTTTCTCTTTCCCCTGGCGTTCAGCTTGACGCTTATCGGCTGCGCCACCACTAAAACCGACGTTCGCAACGAAGCCCAAATCAGCCAATACGACCCGGCCAGCTCGGCCCGAATCCGCTTTATTACGGGTGACACCACCAACGCGGGTTTCCTCAGCGGCCAGACGTGCGAGATGTTTTACAACAAATCCCTGCTGACCCAAACACCCGAAGAAGCCGGGTGGCAAAAAGCCCATATCGACTCGGCGGGGCTCTACCCGTTCAGGGCCACCGACAGCCAGAACAGCGTGATTGGTATGCCTGCCAGCAAGGCGAGCAAAGCCATCAACCAATCGCCCAAAGTGTTTGACGAGTATGTCATTCCAGCGGGTAAACCCTTTATTGCAGGGTTCGCCATGGGCGGTTCGCAAATGTCCTGCTTTCCCGCGCCTGTCACACTCATTCCCGAACCCGGCAAAGACTATGAAATGGAATTTCAGATGGTCAAAATCAGCACGTTCAAGGCCGGTTGCGTGATTGCCGTTCGCCAACTCTCTGTTCAGGGCAACAACACCGTTGAAACACCGCTCAGGCCGCAGGTGTGTGCCAAAACCCCGTCGGGTTGGTACACCGTCACCCCGAAACCTTTGCCCTGAAATGCCTGGGCAGGACGACAGAGTCGTCCTGCTTATCGGAAATATCCCTGACCTGGGACCCGGCTTGTGTTCATGGAGGAAAAATGCGGCTCTACATCACAGGTGCATCGTGCGCGGGCGTCACCACGCTGGGTCGCAACCTCGCCACACGGCTCGGTATACGCCACGTCGACGTCGATGACTTTTACTGGATGCCCACAAACCCTCCTTTTACAACCAAGCGACCTCCCGGCGACCGCGTTTGCCTGATGCAACAAGCACTCGGTGACGACGACTGGCTGCTGAGTGGTTCGTGCATGATCTGGGGCGATGCGTTGATCGCCGATGCTGACTTGATTGTGTTTGTGGTCACACCCACGCCCGTTCGCCTCGAGCGGCTGGTGGCCCGCGAAAAGGCCCGCTTTGGCGATCGGATTGCACCCGGTGGTGATATGCACGCGATACACGTGGCCTTCCGGGAATGGGCTTCGCACTACGACGACCCGAATTTCTCAGGGCGCAACCGGGCGTGGCACGAATCATGGCTGTCACAGCAGACGGTACCGGTTTTACGTATTGATGGGATGCGAGGTGCTGAACAGATGGCCGCTGAAGTCGCAAACGCCGCGATAGCTCAAAACATGAACGGCTGAGGCTGTCCAACGACTTCCACTCCCCTTATCCTCACACCACCCCGTCCGCCGCAAACCCGGAGCCGCCATGGACCTCGCCACCCTCGCCCTTTTCCTCCCCGCCTGCTTCGCCCTGAACATGGCGCCAGGCCCGAACAACCTGCTGTCCGTGAGCAACTCCACCCGCTACGGCTACCGCATTTCGTGCCTGGCGGGCATTGGCCGCTTGCTGGCCTTCGCCGGCATGATCGCCCTCGCCTCTGCGGGTTTGGCAGTGGTGCTGCAAACGTCGGAGCTGTTGTTCTATGGGATCAAGATTCTGGGGGCGGCGTATCTGTTTTATCTGGCGTTTCAGTTGTGGCGGGCCAATCCGGAAGCGGAGGCTGAGTCCGCGACGGCCAAGGTGGGATTGTGGGCGTTGGCGCGGCAGGAGTTTTTGGTGGCAGCGGGTAATCCGAAGGCAATCTTGATCTTCACCGCCTTCCTCCCGCAGTTCGTAGTGCCCGGTGAACCGATCACCCCACAGTTTACCCTGCTCGGCGCGATGTTCCTGGTGTTGGAGTGGATTGCCATCAGCGCCTACGCCTATATGGGCCTGCATATGCGCCGCTGGTTTGCCGAACCACGAGGCAAGCGGATCTTCAACCGCTGCTGCGCCGGGTTGTTGTCGGCGGCGGCGACGGTGTTGTTGATGGCGCGCAGGGCCTGAACGATGACCCGCGACGAACTCGCTGCCTTTTACCAAGGCTATATCGACTGCCTGAACCGTCAGGATTGGGAGCACTTGGGTGACTTCGTGCATCCGGACGTGACCTACAACGGCGAAGTCGTCGGCCTCGCCGGCTACCGCGCCATGCTGGAGCGGGATTTTCGCGAGATACCGGACCTGGCGTTCCGCATCCATCTGCTGGTGGCCGACCCGCCGACCGTAGCCAGTCGCCTGAACTTCAAGGTCACGCCCAGGGGCGAGTTCTTCGGGTTGCCGATCAATGGACGCCAGGTGAGGTTCGACGAAAATGTGTTCTATGAGCTGGTCGACGGCACATTCGCCCACGTCTGGTCGGTGATCGACAAAGCGGCCATCGCGCAACAACTGGGCGGCTAGACTCCACAGACCCATTCTCACGTGGAGACCGATCATGAACCACAAAAACACGCTGTGCCTCTGGTACAACGGCACCGCCCTGGAGGCCGCGACCTTTTATGCCATGACCTTTCCGGACAGCCGGGTGAATGCCGTGCACCTGGCGCCCGGCGATTATCCGTCGGGCAAACAGGGCGACGTGTTGACCGTGGATTTCACCGTGCTGGGCATCCGCTGCATCGGCCTCAACGGCGGGCCGATCTTTCCCCATACCGAGGCGTTTTCGTTCCAGGTGGCCACCGATGACCAGGCCGAAACCGACCGTTACTGGAACGCCATCGTCGGCAACGGCGGCCAGGAAAGCGCCTGCGGCTGGTGCAAGGACAAGTGGGGGCTGTCGTGGCAGATCACCCCACGTGTGCTGACCGATGCAGTGACCCACCCCGACCCGGCGACGGCCAAGCGCGCCTTTGACGCGATGATGACCATGAGAAAGATCGACATTGCCGCGATTGAGGCGGCGATAGCGGCGGGCTAAGGCAGGGCATCCAGCATGGCGTTGGCCGCCAGGGCATGGACCTTGCGGGTGGGGTGCCATTCGTCCCAGTAATAATGTGCGTCGGGGTTGGCGCACACCGGTTCAGCCTCCGGATACGTGGCCTGGCACGGCGTATCGAGGTCGGTGAAACCATGGGCTGTCGGGTTGGCGCGCAGTGTGTCGCTGAAAGCCAGGTGGTCGAAGTAGCTGACCTTCGCCGAGCCAATCTGCGCCAGCAAGGCCGGGAGTTTCTGCGCGAGCAACTGCTGGTATTTCTTCGCATTGTCGACTTGGTTGCCCTGCACCACCGCAGGCACATGGCTGAGGTCTGTGGTACCCACCACCATCACATGCCGGGCACCTGCGGCCACCAGTTGCTCAGTGGCTTTGCGAATATTCGCCAGGCTCGATTCGCTCAGTGCCTCAACGGTTTCCGTGTGGGAGAAGTCGGCCCACTCGAAAAAGTCATTGGCCGAGATGAAGATGAAGTACAGCGCCTTAGGGTCGGCGTTGTGGGACTTGGCACCCTGCAAGTGCTCGGCGACCTGCCCCAGGACGCCGGTGTCCTGGGAAGGCATCATCCAGGCGTAGTAATTGCCGTGGCCACTTTTGGCGCCGCCCACCGCGTAGTCGGTCAGCGGTGTGTGCAGAGCCTGGGCCAGGCCCTCGACGGCGGTCGGGCCGTTGCTCCAGCGCCCCTTCCAGTACAGCGGCCCAGGCAACGCCTGGGCGTCCTTTATGTTCTGTGCGGCGAGCTGTGTGGTGAGCGCTTCGCCCGCGCCGTTGTCGGAATAGCTGTCACCGAAGGCATACAGGTGATCGTAGGTCGAGGCGCCAAAGGCGGTCGAGGCGGACAGGCTCAGCAGAGCGGCCAAACACGCACGTCGGATCATTGCGTTTCTCCCGGAATGTCTGCACAGACTACCGGTTGGCGGGAGCCATGCTGGAACCATTGCGACCCGTACATATCCAGCGGCGGCTGTACAGCGGCCATCCTGCTGGTTAGGCTTGGCACCTGCAACATCCAGTTAAAGTTCCAGCGTCACCCGCCGTCACCCTGACATCCCCGAATGGACTCAACGAGGCTCTCGTGCGTTTTATCACTCCCCTTTTGCTGATCGGTGGCATCGCCACCCTGTCTGGTTGCGCCACCCAGAAAACCCAGGTCGAAACCATGCTCGCCGGAGCCCTCGCCCAGCCCCTGGTGGAAAACAGCATCGTGCGCGAAGGCGACGTGCTCAGCTTCGAGCTGTTGATGCCCGGCGATCCGGGCGCTCTGCGCCGCACGTTGCAAGTCGAGGCCGCCTGTTCTTCGCCGCAACTGCACTTGCTGTACCTGGACGGTTCGCAACGGGTCTACCCCGCCAGTGCCGGCCGCTACAGTTCGCCCCGCAGCTTGTCGCCGCAGTTGCGTGCCACCCTGGCCGCCAACCAGACCTTCGTCCGCGCCTGTGCCGAAACACCCAAGCCGGACTGGCGCCTGGTACAGACCAACGAGCGCGACAACCAGGTGCTGATCGACGCCAACAGTATCAAGACCGTCAACGGCGAAACGCGCTTCTGGGCCGCCTTCGACAACCCGACGGTACTCAACGACCTGCCCTACAACGCCCCATATGCGCAAAAACGCGAGTACTTTGCGGTGTCGTGCACAGGTGGCACCTACAAGCAGTTGGCCGGTTACGACATGGACGCCAACAACCGCGTCAGCGACGGCCGGGTCGACAGCTTCCCCACGCCGCAGAACATCGCTGGCAGCAATGCCGACTACGAATTGCTGTTCAACAAAGTCTGCGTCAGCCCGGAAAAGATCGCTGCACTGCCCGCGTTCAAACCGCGCATGAAAGCGCCGGCCACCATTGCCCTGACCTCGGTGCAGCCGGCGGTGCTGGCGGCCATCGCCCAGTTGAACCTGGACAAGCCCACCCGCTCGTTCAAGTACGTACAGTTCGTGGGCACCAGCAACTACCGTGGCAAGACCAGCGATAACCAAAGCACGCAGTTCATCAGCCAGGACGCGCCCAGCGGGCAACTGGCCCTGGCCACCCGTGGCGACGGTTATGAAAGCCAGGCCGTGAGCTGGCGCAACCTGTTCCACCTGGTGTCGAAAGCCACCTACGGCGGTTCGGGCATGGCGGAAAGCTCGACCCTGACTCAACTGAGCTTCACCGGTAACTGGAAGGCCCTGCCGGTGGGCGAGACCGTCACCTACACCACCGCACGCTCCAGCCTCAACAGCCTGATCGGTAGCAGCACCAACACGCAGACCAACCGTTGCCAAGTCGAGCGTGAACTGCCGGCCAGCGAACTCAACGCGAAACTGACGGGCAGCGCCAAGGCATTGTCCTGCCGCACTGACGACGACAAGTACAAGCGCGTCAACCACCTGTACTTCCTGACCGACTACGCCTACTTCTTTGAATCGAGCACCGACAAGAACGAGTTTTTCTACTCCGACTCGCGTATCGATAAATTCGAATAAGCCCCGTTGACACACTCTGCAATATTCCATGAAGATGGAGGCCTTGTTCAGGGTGTGTCAGCTTATGTCCGCAATGCCTTCCGTTAACCGTTCCGTCATTGGCTTGATTGCCAAGGCGCAAGGTTGCGTTGCGCACGCCCTCAAATCGAAGAAACAGTCGCTCATGTGACCGGGGCGCGCTGTCCCGTCAGATGAGCTGACAGGACATTGAGCGCGACGGTCTACTCTCCCTTGCACCATTGCCCCTGCCCTTCTGACGGTGACTCAAGCGGTCAATCATCAGGAGAAAGTGCATGTCATCGTTTCAAGGTATCTGGGTTCCCGTGGTCACGCCGTTCCATGACGGCGCCATCGACTTTATCGGCCTGCGCCGGCTGGTCAGCCACCTGCTGGAAAAGCACGTGGCCGGGATCATGGTGTGCACCACCACCGGCGAGGCGGCATCGCTGAGCCGCGCCGAACAACTGGCGGTGCTGGATGCGGTGTTGCAGCTGGTGCCAGCGCACCGCGTGGTGATGGGCCTGGCGGGCAACAACCAGATAGAACTGCTGAGCTTCCAGCGTGACATCCTGCAACGCCCGGTGGCCGGTCTGCTGGTGCCCGCGCCGAGTTACATCCGCCCGTCCCAGGCCGGCCTGGAAGCGTTCTTCCGCACCGTGGCCGATGCCTCCAGCGTGCCGATCATTCTGTACGACATTCCCTACCGCACCGGCGCTACGTTCGAGCAGGCCACCTTGCTCAACATCGTCGCCCACGAACGCATCGTGGCGATCAAGGACTGTGGCGGCAACCTGGGCAATACCCTCGCGCTGCTGGCCAGCGGTGAAGTGGATGTGCTGTGTGGCGAGGACCTGCAGCTCTTCAACGCACTGTGCCTGGGCGCGACCGGCGCGATTGCGGCCTCGGCGCATGTCCATACGGAACAGTTCGTGACACTGTGCCAGCAGATACGCGACAACCAATTGACCGAAGCGCGGGCGACCTTCATGCAGTTGGTGCCGCTGATCAACACGCTGTTTATGGAGCCTAACCCGGCACCGGTGAAAGCCGCCCTGGCCCTGCAAGGCCTGATCGGCAGCGAGTTGCGCGCACCGATGCAGGCAGCCAGCGCGGCGGTTGTCGCGCGCTTGAAGCAGGTGCAGAACCTGCCCGGCTAGTGCGCAAAAAACGGACAGGCAGCGGACCGTCCGGTTGCGACCGGACCGATCCCGGCCTATCGTCGAACCCACGCTTTGCCATTTGCTGTCCAACCCATCCGTATTCAGGTGACGACATGCCCACGCTGCCCCGCCCCGCCGTGCTCGAACTGATCGGCAACACGCCGCTGGTTCGGGTCAGCCGGTTCGATACCGGCCTTTGCACGCTGTTTCTCAAACTCGAATCCCAGAACCCCGGTGGCTCGATCAAGGACCGCATCGGCCTGGCCATGATCGACGCCGCCGAACGCGATGGCCGCCTGCGCCCCGGTGGCACCATCATCGAAGCCACCGCCGGCAACACCGGCCTGGGCCTGGCGCTGGTCGGCCGGGCCAAGGGCTACCGGGTGGTGTTGGTGGTGCCCGACAAGATGTCCACGGAAAAAGTACTGCACCTCAAGGCCATGGGCGCCGAGGTGCATATCACCCGTTCCGATGTGGGCAAAGGCCACCCCGAGTATTACCAGGACGTGGCCGCACGCCTGGCCAAGGACATTCCGGACTCGTTCTTCGCCGACCAGTTCAACAACCCGGCCAACCCCCTGGCCCACGAAACCAGCACCGCGCCGGAGATCTGGGCACAAACCCAACATGACGTGGATGCGATCGTGGTGGGCGTCGGCTCGGCCGGCACCCTCACCGGCCTGACGCGCTTCTTCAAGCGCGTGCAACCGGCACTGCAAATGGTGCTCGCCGACCCGGTGGGTTCGGTGATGGCCGAGTACAGCCGCAGCGGCCAGCTGGAAACGCCAGGCTCATGGGCGGTAGAAGGCATCGGTGAAGACTTCATCCCGTCGATTGCCGACCTGTCCAGCGTGCGCCACGCCTATTCCATCAGCGATGAAGAAAGCTTCGATCACGCCCGACAGCTGCTCAAGGCTGAGGGCATTCTCGGCGGCTCGTCCACCGGCACCCTGCTCGCCGCCGCCCTGCGTTACTGCCGCGAACAGACCACGCCCAAGCGCGTGGTCACCTTTGTCTGCGACACCGGCACGCGTTACCTGTCGAAGGTCTACAACGACCAATGGATGAACGACGCCGGCCTGTTGCACTACAAACACTACGGCGACCTGCGCGACTTGATTGCGCGGCGCTTCGAAGACGGCCGCGTGATCAGCGTGAGCCCCGACGACACCCTGCTCACCGCGTTCCAGCGCATGCGCCTGGCCGACGTCTCACAGTTGCCGGTGCTGGTGGACGGCCAGCAACTGGTGGGTGTAATCGATGAATCCGACATCCTGCTCGGCCTGCACCAGAACGCCAGCCACTTCACCCTGAACGTCGCCAGCGCCATGACCACCACCCTGCAAACCCTGGCCCCCAGCGCCAGCCTTGCGCAATTGCAAGCGGAGCTGGATCGTGGCCTGGTCGCCATCATCGCCGACGCATCGGGCTTCCACGGCCTGATCACCCGCGTCGACCTGCTCAACCACCTACGGAGATCCCTTGCATGAGTCAGTCCGATAAAACTGCGTTTGCCACCCGTGTGATCCATGCCGGGCAATCTCCCGACCCGACCACTGGCGCGCTGATGCCGCCGATCTACGCCAACTCCACCTACCTGCAAGACAGCCCCGGCGTGCACAAAGGCTTCGACTATGGCCGTTCCCACAACCCCACGCGGTTTGCCCTGGAGCGTTGCGTGGCCGACCTCGAAGGCGGCAGCCAGGCGTTTGCCTTTGCCTCCGGGCTGGCGGCGATTTCGACGGTGTTGGAGCTGTTGGACGCCGGCGCCCATATCGTCTCCGGCAATGACCTGTACGGCGGCACCTTCCGCCTGTTCGACAAGGTGCGCCAACGCAGCGCCGGGCACCGCTTCAGCTTTGTCGAGCTGAGTGACCTGTCGGCGTTTGAAGCGAGCTTGCAGGACGACACGCGCATGGTCTGGGTCGAAACCCCAAGCAACCCGCTGCTGAGCCTCACCGACCTCAGCGCCATCGCACGCATCTGCCGCGCTCGCGGGATCATCTGCGTGGCCGACAACACCTTCGCCAGCCCGTGGATCCAGCGTCCGCTGGAGCTGGGCTTTGATGTGGTGGTGCACTCCACCACCAAATACCTCAACGGCCACTCCGATGTGATCGGCGGCATTGCCATCGTCGGCGACAACCCCGAACTGGCGGAGCGCCTGGGCTTTTTGCAGAACTCGGTCGGCGCCATCGCCGGGCCTTTCGACGCCTTCCTCACCCTGCGCGGCGTGAAAACCCTGGCCCTGCGCATGGAGCGCCATTGCAGCAACGCCCTCGACCTGGCCACCTGGCTGGAACAACAGCCGCAAGTGGCGCGGGTTTATTACCCAGGCCTCGCGTCCCACCCGCAGCATGAACTGGCGCGCAAACAGATGCGTGGGTTTGGCGGGATGATCTCGATTGACCTCAACAGCGACCTGGCCGGCGCCAGGCGCTTCCTGGAAAGCGTCAGGATCTTCGCCCTGGCCGAAAGCCTCGGCGGCGTGGAAAGCCTGATCGAACACCCGGCGATCATGACCCACGCCAGCATTCCGGCGGCGACGCGGGCGCAGCTGGGGATCGGCAATGGGTTGGTGCGGTTGTCGGTGGGGGTTGAGGACGTGGAGGATCTGCGTGCCGATTTGGCTCAAGCCCTGGCACATATCTGAATAGGTTGGCTCGGTCTATGTGATGGGCGGGCTAGTTGCGGCGAGTGGGCTCGTTGTGGCGAGCGGGCTTGTTGTGGCGAGCGGGCTTGCCCCGCGTTGGGCTGCGAAGCAGCCCTAAAACCAGACGCCGCATTCTGCCTGAAAGAATGCGGCGTTTTTATTGGGGCGGCTTCGCCACCCAACGCGGGGCAAGCCCGCTCACCACAACAAGCCCGCTCACCACAAAGGCCTGCTCACAACAACAAGCCAGCTACCAAAGGGATAGGTGTCAAGCCGAGGTGACCTTGGCCCGCGCCGCATGCAGCTTCTTGTAGCTGTCGATCAAACGCAGATGCCGGTCCAGCCCTTCCAGCTTCATGCTGGTCGGCGTCAGGCCATAGAAGCGCACATCGCCCTTCACCGAGCCAATCACCGCATCCATCCGCTCATCGCCAAACATGCGGCGGAAGTTGGCTTCGTAGTCGGCCAGTTCCAGGTCGTCGTCCAGCTCCATCTCCAGCACCGCATTCATCGCCTGGTAGAACAGGCCCCGCTCGGCAGTGTTGTCGTTGTATTGCAGGAACATCTCCACGCACTCCTTGGCCTCTTCATATTGCTGCAAGGCCAGGAAGATCAGCAGTTTCAGTTCCAGGATGGTCAATTGGCCCCAGGCGGTGTTGTCGTCGAACTCGATGCCGATCAGGGTGGTGATATCGGTGTAGTCGTCCAGTTCGCTTTCGATCAGGCGCTCGACCAACGCTTGCAATTCTTCCTCGTTGAGGCGATGCAGGTTGAGGATGTCCTCGCGGAAAAACAGCGCCTTGTTGGTGTTGTCCCAGATCAGGTCATCCACCGGGTAGATTTCCGAGTAGTCCGGCACGAGGATGCGGCAGGCAGTGGCGCCGAGGTGTTCGTACACAGCCATGTACGACTCTTTGCCCATGCCTTCGAGAATGCCGAACAGGGTCGCGGCTTCCTGGGCATTCGAGTCTGCACCTTCGCCGGTGAAGTCCCACTCGACGAATTCGTAATCCGACTGGGCACTGAAGAAGCGCCATGACACCACGCCACTGGAGTCGATGAAGTGCTCCACGAAGTTGTTCGGCTCGGTCACCGCCTGGCCTTCGAAGGTCGGCTGCGGCAGATCGTTCAGGCCTTCAAAGCTGCGGCCTTGCAGCAGTTCGGTGAGGCTGCGCTCCAGTGCCACTTCCAGGCTTGGGTGCGCGCCGAAGGACGCAAACACGCCGCCGGTGCGCGGGTTCATCAGGGTCACGCACATCACCGGGAATTCGCCGCCCAGGGAGGCGTCTTTGACCAACACCGGGAAGCCCTGAGCTTCGAGGCCCTGGATGCCGGCGAGGATGCCGGGGTACTTGGCCAGTACCTCGGCCGGAACGTCCGGCAAGGCGAATTCGCCTTCGATGATTTCACGCTTCACGGCGCGCTCGAAGATCTCTGACAGGCACTGCACCTGGGCTTCGGCCAGGGTGTTGCCGGCGCTCATGCCATTGCTGAGGTAAAGGTTTTCGATCAGGTTGGACGGGAAATACACCACTTCGCCGTCCGACTGGCGCACGAATGGCAGCGAAACAATGCCGCGCTGTTCATTGCCGGAGTTGGTGTCGAACAGGTGCGAGCCGCGCAACTCGCCGTCGCGGTTGTAGACCTTGAGGCAGTAGGCGTCGAGGATCTCGCTCGGCAGTTCGTCATCAGGGCCCGGCTGGAACCAGCGCTCATCCGGGTAATGCACGAACGGCGCACTGGCCAGTTCCTCGCCCCAGAACTGATCGTTGTAGAAGAAGTTGCAGTTGAGGCGCTCGATGAACTCGCCCAGTGCCGACGCCAGGGCGCCCTCTTTGGTCGCGCCCTTGCCGTTGGTGAAGCACATCGGCGAATGCGCATCGCGGATATGCAGCGACCAGACGTTGGGCACGATATTGCGCCACGACGCGATCTCGATCTTCATGCCAAGGCCTGCGAGGATGCCGGACATGTTGGCGATGGTCTGTTCCAGCGGCAGGTCCTTGCCGGCGATGTAGGTGCCGCCCTCGGACGTCGAGTTCGGCATCAGCAGGGCCTGGGCATCGGCGTCGAGGTTCTCGACTTCTTCGATGACGAATTCAGGCCCGGCCTGCACCACTTTTTTTACGGTGCAACGCTCGATGGAACGCAAAATGCCCTGGCGGTCCTTCTCGGAGATATCCGCCGGCAACTCGACCTGGATCTTGAAGATCTGGTTATAGCGGTTTTCCGGGTCGACGATGTTGTTCTGCGACAGGCGAATATTGTCGGTGGGGATATTGCGCGTCTGGCAATACAACTTCACGAAGTACGCCGCGCACAACGCCGACGACGCCAGGAAATAATCGAATGGCCCCGGTGCCGAGCCATCGCCTTTGTAGCGGATGGGCTGGTCGGCAATCACCGTGAAGTCGTCGAACTTGGCTTCAAGCCGGAGGTTGTCGAGAAAGTTGACCTTGATTTCCATGGGGGCACACCAGAATAACGGCTAAACAAAAATGGCCGCCATTATGAGGGGTTTCATCGGGAAGTTTCAGGCTTTTGACCAGTGGCTGGCGAATTGACCAATGTGGATTAACCTTTTTGCAGTTGGCGCCGATGGACTGAGGGCAACCAGGGAGTAGTCGGAATGCGCAATAACCAGCCCGTAACACAGCGTGAGATTTCCCTCGCGCCTTCGCAAAAACTCATTTCTGCCACGGACGTCCAAGGTGTCATCACTTACTGCAACGACGCGTTTGTCGAGATCAGCGGCTTTGAACGCGCCGACCTGATCGGCGCGCCGCAGAACATCGTGCGCCACCCGGATGTGCCGCCCGCCGTGTTTGCGCACATGTGGAGTGCGCTCAAGCAGGGCCTACCGTGGATGGGCATCGTCAAGAACCGCTCGAAAAACGGCGACCACTATTGGGTCAACGCCTACGTCACACCGATCTTCGATGGCAGCCAGGTGGTCGGTTTCGAGTCGGTGCGGGTCAAGCCCACGGCTGATGAAATCCGCCGGGCCCAGGCCCTCTATCAACGTATCAGCCAAGGTAAGCCGGGCGTGCCGCGCCAGGACGCCTGGCTGCCGGCCGCGATCAGTTGCGTGCCCTACGTGGCCACCGCAGTGGCCGGCAGCCTCGCCGGTCTGTTCCTCGACGCGCCGCTGGCAATTGCCGTGGCCGTCGCCGTCGCGGTGCCAGTGGGCGTGCTCTGCTCACGCTGGCGCCAAGGCAGCACCTTGCGCCTGTTGCAGGGCGTTGAGCCCTCGACGTCGGACGCCTTGATCGCGCAGATGTACAGCGACGCCAGCGGCCCGCAGGCACGTTTGGAGACCGCGTTCCAAAGCCAGGCAGCGCGCCTGAAAACCTGCCTCACCCGTCTGCAGGACAGCGCCGAACAATTGAGCGCCCTGGCCGGGCAATCCGATCAGTTGGCCACCGCCAGCTCCAAGGGCCTGGACCGCCAGCGCGTCGAAACCGAACAGGTCTCGGCCGCCGTCAACCAGATGGCCGCCACCACCCAGGAAGTCGCCAGCCACGTCCAGCGCACGGCGGATGCCACCCAGCAAGCCAATGTGCTGACCGGGCGCGGCCGTGAAGTGGCGCGGGACACCCGTGAGGCCATCGAGCGTTTGTCCAGCGTGGTCAGCGAAACCGGCGCGACCGTGGCGCAACTGGCGCGGGACAGCGACGAAATCGGCAGCGTAGTGGACGTGATCAAGGCGATTGCAGACCAGACCAACCTGCTGGCGCTCAATGCTGCCATCGAGGCCGCGCGTGCTGGTGAGCAGGGGCGCGGCTTTGCCGTGGTCGCCGACGAAGTGCGCCAACTGGCACAGCGCACATCGCAGTCCACCACCCAGATCCACGGGTTGATTACCCAGTTGCAGGCCTCGTCCAACAACGCCGTGCAAAGCATGGAAAACGGCCAGCGCCAGGCCCAGGAAGGCGTGGCGTGGGTACTCGAAGCCGACCAGGCCCTGGTGGGCATCAGCGAGGCCGTGTCCCACATCACCGACATGACCACCCAGATCGCCGCCGCCACCGAGGAACAGAGCGCGGTGGCCGAAGAGATCAGCCGCAACATCACCACCATCGCCGAACTGGCCGACCAGACGTCGATCCAGGCCCATCAATCCACGGACCTGAGCAAGGAACTGACGAACACTGCGTTCACCCAATATGCGTTGGTTGAGCGGTTCAATCGCTGAGCGGCTGCTCAATGCCTGGCTAGCGGGTTTGTTATCGCTGGCCGGTATCCTGTGGCTGACCGGTGTCCTGTGGCTAGCCGGTGTCCTGTAGCTATCCGGTGACCTGTGGCGAGCGGGCTTGCCCCGCGTTGGGCTGCGCAGCAGCCCCAAAACCAGACACTGAGGAGTACCTGGCACACCGCGCCGCTCATTGATGGGGTTGCTGCGCAGCCCAACGCGGGGCAAGCCCGCTCGCCACAACAAGCCTCCTCACCACAACAAGCCCGCTCGCCACAACAATCTCCTTCACCACAACATAGTATGCTGAGGCTCACCTCCCCCCATTCACGAAGCCCACCCATGTCCATCACGGATAACCTCCTCGCCTTCACCTTCGCCGCCACCCTGCTGACCCTCACACCCGGCCTCGACACGGCACTGGTTCTCAGGACCGCCACGGTGGAAGGCAAGCGCCAGGCGCTGCAAGCTACGCTGGGCATCAACGCCGGCTGCCTGCTGTGGGGCGCAGCGGTTGCCTTCGGTCTGGGCGCACTGATCGCTGTGTCGGAAGTCGCCTTCAACCTGCTCAAGTACTGCGGTGCCGCGTACCTGGCCTGGCTGGGCTTGAACATGCTGTTGCGTCCGCGCCGCTCACTGGCCAGCGCCGAGGTGCAGGGCAAGCCGGCCGGCAACTGGTTTATCAAGGGCATGCTGGGCAATGTGCTCAACCCCAAGGTGGGGGTTTTCTATGTGTCGTTCCTGCCGCAGTTCATCCCCCAGGGCCAGCCGTTGATCCTGTGGACGTTCGGCCTGGTGGGCATCCATGTGCTGCTCGGCCTGGTGTGGTCACTGGTGTTGATGGGTGCCACGCAGCCGCTGTCCGGTTTCCTGCGCCGGGAAAAGGTCATCCAGCGGATGGACCGCACCACTGGAATGATCTTCATAGTGTTTGCAGCGCGGTTGGCATTCAGCAGGCGCTGAGCCGTATGGACAGTTCGATGTCATCGGCAAACGGTACAGACACGTAGCCGTTCTCCGGTGCGCGTACGTGGGCCAGGTATTCAGGGCAGTAATCGGTGTTGTCCGCCACGACCAGCGCGCCGGGGCGCAGGTGCTTTTCCACCAGGCCCAGCACGTCGCCATACAGCGTCTTGGCGCCGTCCAGCAGCAGCAAGTCCACACTGTCCGGCAGGTCGCTGGCCAGGGTGACCAGTGCGTCGCCTTCGCGGATATTGATCAAGTCACTCACCCCACCTTCGATGAAGTGCTCACGCGCCAGGGCAATCTTCGAGGCTTCGAATTCGCTGCCGATCAGCACACCGCCGCCGTTGTCACGCAGCGCAGCGGCCAGGTGCAAGGTGGACAGGCCGAACGACGTGCCAAACTCCACAATCGCCCGCGCCTTGCTGCTGCGCGCCAACAGGTAGAGCAGCTTGCCGGTGTCCCGCGAGACCGGCAGCCACAGGTCCTTGAGCAGCGAATACAGCGCCACGTATTCGGTCTTGCTGTGCATCAGTCGATCGCGTTCCTCCTTGGATACCGAGTTCACCAAGGGGCTGGTAGCGGCGCTGGCTTGGGTATACAGACGTTCGATCAGGGGCGCCAAAGGCGCAGTGGTCAGGCTCGACATAATTGATTTCCGTAGCGTTGGGATTAAGATGCGACTAATTCGTCGCATTAAAAGTATGCGAGTGATTCCCATCCTTCGCTATTCGCATTCGCCCTGCTTCCGGAGCCCTGTATGACCAGCCGCCAGACCCCGCGTATTTCCACGCGCAAACAGCCACAGCAGGCACGCTCCACCGAACTGGTAGCGGCGATTCTCGAAGCGGCTGTTCAGGTTTTGGCCAAGGAAGGCGCCACCCGTTTCACCACCGCACGGGTCGCGGAAAAGGCCGGCGTGAGCGTAGGGTCGGTGTACCAGTACTTCCCCAACAAGGCGGCAATTCTGTTCCGTTTGCAGAGTGATGAGTGGCAGCAGACCACCCGGATGCTGCGCAACATCCTGGAAGAACACGACGTCGCACCGCTGGATCGCCTGCGCAAATTGGTGCATGCCTTTATCCAGTCGGAATGCGAAGAAGCGCAGATGCGCGGGGCATTGAACGATGCGGCGCCGCTCTATCGCGATGCACCGGAAGCGCTGGAAGTCCGGGCGGCGAGCCGGGAGACTTTCGACGCATTCATGCTGGAGTTACTGCCTCAGGTCTCCGAGCAGACGCGCGCGCTGGCCTGCGACTTGATTCGCACAACGCTCAGTTCGGTGGGCAAGGATTTCTCTTGCAGCCCACGCACGGCGCAAGAAATCGCTGTGTATGCGGAGGGGATGGCTGATATGTTTCACGCCTATGTGAATGCGCTTAACCATCCCTGAAGCGCTCTCCCTCCAGCAAAGGACTGCACATGAACTTCTTCAAGAAACTGTTCGGCTCGTCAAAGACAATCGATACCCCAGTGGTTGAAGTGGATTCCACCGACCCCGACAGCGCCAACCTGGCCGCACGCCTGGCCAGCGCCGAATGCCTGGACCGCCACTGGCAGTCTGTGGGCACCGTCGAACAAGACGTCCTCGCCTACCTGATCAGCCCAAGCTTCACCGGCGGCCCCTACTGGCCGTCCACGCGCCAGGCCTACCGCGTGGTACGCCGCGCCAACAGCATCGTGCTGGCGACCGAAGGGTTATCCGACCCGTTCGACGACGCCGAAGGCCTCGGCAATGGCTTCGAAATGGAACTGTTCCTGGAAACCCCCGACATCCCCGAAAACGCCCGAGGCACATTCGGCGACGTCGACCCGCTACGCCGTAGCTGGGCATTCGAACTGCTCGAACACGTCGCCAAAACCGTCGCCAACGCCGGCGGCATCACCCATCAATTGGAAAGCCATGGCGTCCTCTCCCTGGAACTGCCCGGCTTCAGCCAGTCGCACCTGATGAGCGATCAACTGCCCAACCTGTTCGTCACCGCAGACGACGCCACCGGCGTCCTGCTGGGCGGCCCCGCCCCGGACTTCCCTACCCGCCTCGACGACATGCCGCTCTCACCGGTGCAATTGGTACCGGTGGTGTTGATCACGGCGGCGGAGCTTGAATATGTGCGCGAAGGTGGGCGCGCGGCGCGGGAGGATCTGGTGGCACGGTTGCAGGCGGCGGGGGTTGGGCATGTGAGTTGTGTTGGTCGGGAAAGTTTGGTTTAGGTGTTTTCATGGGTGGCGGAAATAGCTGCCTCTCGCGACAGGCATAAAACGGCCACACGGAGCCTGTCGGATGCCGCCGGGAAATCAGGGGCAATTCAGTGAGGCTAACTTGGGAACCACACATCAGGCTCTCCATACTGGCCTTCCATGGTGGTAAATAGAGCGCAAAATATGCCCGTCACACCCGATCTAAATTCCCCAGTCATTCTGGTCCCGGCTCAACAAGACGACCTGGACAATCTCGTAGCCATTCGAATTGAGGCTATGCGTGAAAGTCTGGAGCGTGTCGGGCGATTTGATCCGGTTCGCGCGCGCGAGCGGTTTCTTAGCGGTTTTCAAGCTCGCAACACACACTACATCGAGGTACTTGGAGAGAGGGTTGGTTTTGTAGTGGTCAAGCATCACCACAATGAACTCTTGCTCGACCACTTGTATGTGAGACCGAGCGCGCAAGGATCAGGGATAGGCTCTGTTGTTCTCACTCAGATTTTTAAAGTAGCGGATGCGGCTGCGCTCCCTATTAGAGTTGGAGCTCTCAAAGACAGCGCTTCGAATCGCTTTTATATCCGCCATGGCTTCCAATTCGTCGAAAGCAGTGAATTCGACAATTATTATGTTCGTCAGAGCGTTCTGGCGGTTGGCCCAGCTTGCTAGCTGGGACAGGCGAAATGCCTCTTTTCTATTGTGTTCTTAACGCATTCGCCAGCCGCACCATCGCCATTTCGATCTCATGAGCAGTCAAGGACGCATACCCCAACAGCCATCCCTGTGTCTTCTTATCGCCAGCGTACAACCGGCTCAACCCCGAAAGCTGCACGTTTGCGCTGGCCGCCTGGCGAATGGTTTTTTCTTCCGACCAACCCTCGGCAAGCAGGCAAGGGATCTGCAGCCCACCTTGGGGGCGTAGTGCGGTGACTATCCCGTCCAGGTGCTTGCCAATCGCATCGAGTGTGGCGGTACGGCGTGCGGCATAGAGTTTGCGCATGGCGCGGACATGGGCGTTGTAATGACCATCCTCCATAAAGCGCGCCAGGGTCAGTTGCAACACTTGCGGCGTGTGGCCGTCCATGATGCTGCGCGCGTAAGTAAAGGTCTTGACCAACTCATGGGGCAGTATCATGTAGCCCATTCGCAGCCCCGGGTAGAGCGTTTTGCTGAAGGTGCCCAGGTAGATCGTGCGCCGGTGTTTGTCCAGGCCCTGCACGCAGGCGGTCGGGCGTCCGTCGTAGTGAAACTCGCTGTCGTAGTCGTCTTCGATGATCCACCTGCCCTGCTCCGCCGCCCAGTTGATCAGCTCAAGCCGGCGCTCCAGCGGCAACGTCGCGCCCGTGGGGTATTGATGAGACGGTGTGACATACACGCAGTTGGCGCCGCTGCGGTCTGCCCGCAGCAATTGCGTGCGGAGGCCCTGTTCATCGACGTCAATGCCCACGACCTGGGTTTGCGCCGCTTCAAAGGCTTTCCTGGCACCGAAATAGCCCGGATTTTCCAGCAGGATCGGTTGACCGGCGTCCACCAGTAGCAGCGCACACAGGAACAGCGCCTGGCGCGTACTGCTCAACACCAGGATCTGGTCCGGGGAGCATTGGGCCCCGCGCTCGAGGTTCAAGTAGGTGGCGATGGCCTTGCGCAGCGGTGCGGCGCCCTGGGGGTCGCCATGCAGTAGCACGTTGGCGCGATGGTCCTTCATGACCTGGCGTTGCAGGCGCTCCCACACGTCGATGGGGAAGGTGCGGGTTTCCGGCAGGCCGGTGGCAAACGCAGTGACCACCTGCTGGTCGCTGACGCCACCACTGTTGAAAATCATCCGCCCGCGCAGGCTCAATCCGGCCCTTGGCACCTCCTCCCGGTGGTTGATGTCTTGGGTTTTGCTACGCCTGCGTGCTGCGCCATGCAGTTGGGTGCCAAGCGCTTCGCACACATAGCTGCCCGCCCCCTCACGCCGCACGATGAAGCCATCGCGATGCAATTGCACATAGGCGTTCTCCACCGTGTCACGCGCAACGCCGAGCGACTTCGCCAGGGTCCGGGTGGAAGGTAACTTCAGACCTGGATCAAGGGCGCCATCAAGAATCAACGCCCGCAGTGCGCGCTGAATCCGCTGGTGCAGATCCAACAACTTGAGCTCGGCATCGTCGAGTCGCATTTTCAGCGTGTCCAACTCGAAGGTTTTCGCCATGTGGTCTGGTCGATTCCATAAAAGTGTAGGGGCGAAACATACCATTTAGGGCCTATAAATGGCGCCTCCCCCAGCACCTGACTTTGCAAGGAGCAAAGCAACATGGCCTCTTCCACCTCGCACTCGCCCATTCGACTGCGCGACCTTATCCACCCGATTGTGGCGGGGCTGATTTCGGTCATCGTCAACTATGGCGGCACGTTCATTCTGATTTTCCAGGCCGCCAAGGTCGCCGGGCTGAGCCCTGAGCTGACGGCTTCGTGGGTGTGGTCGGTGTCCATCGGCGTGGGCATCACCGGGCTCATTCTCAGTGGGCTGACCCGTGAACCGATCATCACCGCCTGGTCGACGCCTGCGGCGGCGTTTCTGGTGGTCGCACTCGGCACCACGCCCTATGCCGAAGCGATTGGTGCGTACATCATTTCCGCGGCCGCCTTCGTGCTGCTGGGTTTGTCAGGGCAGTTCGAAAAAGTCATCCGCCTGATTCCCCCTGGCGTGGCCGCAGGGTTGTTGGCCGGCATCCTGCTGAAATTCGGTATCGGCGCGTTCGGCGGCATGAGCGTCGACCCGGTATTGGTCGGGCTGCTGATTACCGTTTACGTGGTACTCAAGCGCTTTACCTCACGCTACGCGGTGGTGGGCATTCTGGTGCTGGGGATGGGGTTTTTGCTGACTCAGGGACGGGTGGATTTTTCGGGGCTGGCGCTGCAGTTCGCGGTCCCGGTCTTTACCCGGCCTGAGTTCTCGTTGAATGCGCTGCTCAGTGTCGCGTTGCCGTTGTTCCTGATCACCCTGACCGGCCAGTACATGCCAGGCATGCTGGTGCTTCGCAACGATGGCTTCAGCACCAGCGCGAATCCTGTGCTGACCGTCACCGGGCTGGGCTCATTGCTCATGGCGCCCTTCGGCTCTCACGCGTTTAACCTCGCGGCGATTACGGCCGCCATTTGCACCGGCAAGGAAGCTGCGCAAGATCCGTCCAAGCGCTGGATAGCCGGGATTGCAGCGGGTGTGTGCTATATCGTGATCGGGATTTTCGGGGTCACCCTTGCAGCGGTGTTCATGGTGCTCCCGGCAACGTTCATCACGACCCTGGCCGGCCTGGCCTTGCTGGGCACGATCGGCGCCAGCATCGCCAGCGCCATGGCTGACAGTCAATCCCGCGAAGCGTCCCTGATCACCTTCCTGGCCTGCGCCGCCAACATCACGGTGTTTGGCATCGGTGGGGCGTTCTGGGGGCTGTTGATTGGCCTGGGGGCGTACGCCGTACTCAACGGGCGCTGGTCGCTGCGTGAGTCGGTGGTCGGTGCTGCCGTCAAACCCGTTGTAAGGGCGGAGGATGCCGCCAACTGATGCAGGTACCTGGTGCGAAGTGATCGCCAGCAAGGTCGTCGGCTCCTCGGCACCAGACGGCGCCCGATAACAGCCGGGCGCCTGTCTGTGCAACGAAGGCCAGCCTTGCGTGTAGCGAGCCATACACTCACTACACGTCCAGAAGATCCCCCCCTTCAGAGCATGGCTTTATTGATAAATAAATTGATACCCAACGATGTAAGAACCGACCTTGTTAGCGTGGGCCGTTACCCGCACCGCCGTCATGCCCGGCTGTATCTGATCATTCAAATCCGCTTTATTCGTGCACAGTTGAATCCAGCGCTCGGTAGTCACATCCTTGATCCACACGCCAGCCTCACAACGGCTCAGCTTTCCCAACGCTGGCCCAGGGAAAGAGATTTCATAGGCTGATTCATAGTGAACGGTATCCCCCGGCAATAAATAAGCAGCGACATCATACCCTTGTATGGAGCAAGCAAAACCGACGCAAAACCAGCCAAAAAAAGCGTCCATGGCGCGTTTCAGTGTTCTCCCGCCCCCGCCACGCAAGACGCCCCTGCACGCGAAAATCAGTCCAACGACACAACCGATAGCGATATAGGTCGTCCACTCAGGGATCGACGGCATCAAAACGGTCCGCAGGCCGATACGCGACGCCCAGAGCATATAAACGATCCACCCCCCAAGCAGCGCAAACGCGACCAACGTGATCGCGATCTTTCTTGATCTGTTTTCGAACGAAGGGTATTTCACTTCTTGACTACTCAATGATTGACCTCAGGGTGTACTCCGTATGATGCAGCAAAAACCAACCGATACCTGACTTCTTCCAGTGTTGCACCGCCCCTCACGAGGTTGCGTTCAGTGCCTGGCTCCGCGACACAACCTGCCCTGCGATAAAACCGTATAGCTCTCTCATTACGGCTCAACACCCAAAGCGTCAGACCCTGATAGCCCTGCTCGCCCAGATACTCGACGCCGGCCTTCCACAACGCCAGCCCCACGCCTGTTTGCCAGTACCCGGCCAACACATAGATGGCCATGACCTCACCGGTGTTGGCACCCGCAGCCTCCTGGTCACGGCTGGCACCGACCGATATCCAACCGACCACCTGCCCGCCCACCTCCGCGACCCACACCTTGGGCTCGTCCGACTCAATCGAGCGCATCCAGAAGGATTCACGCTGCGCCAGGGTCGCTTGCAACCCGCTCAAATACTCGGCAGGCATCAGGTCACAGTAGGCGTCCTGCCAACTGCTGATATGCACCTGGGCAATGGCCCTTGCGTCATTGGGTAACGCCTTGCGGATCATGCCGGTATTCCTTTTTCGAGCAATGGCCCTCCAGTAAACCCACGCCTCATGACCGTTTATATTCGTCGGGTGGCGACGGGGCTATCTGGCTTCGAACAAATCGCTGTCTGGGCGCCCAGGTTGGCTGATATGTTGCGAGCCTCACGAGCAAAGGGAAGCGCTATGCCACCGTTAACCAGCAACGCCGCACTGCTGATCATCGACATGCAGCAAGGCATGAACCAGCCGAAGCTTGGGCGACGCAACAACCCCGGCGCCGAAGCGCAGATACAGCGCCTGCTGCAGGCGTGGCGGCAGTCCAACCGCCCGGTGGTGCACATCCGCCACATGTCCCGCTCGCCCGACTCGGTGTTCTGGCCCGGCCAACCGGGTTGCGAGTTCCAGCCGGCGCTGCAACCGCTGGCGCACGAGCACGTGGTGGAAAAGAACGTCCCGGATGCCTTCGCGGCCACGGGTCTGGAGCGTTGGCTGCATGTGCGTGGGATCCGCCAACTGGTGATCGTCGGCGTGATCACCAACAACTCGGTCGAGTCCACGGCACGTTCGGGCGGCAACCTCGGTTTTGAGGTAACGGTGGTTGCCGACGCCTGCTACACCTTTGACCAGACCGATTTGTCCGGGCGCCTGTGGCCGGCCGAGGATGTGCACGCGCTGTCGCTGAGCAATCTGGCGATGGACTATGCCAAGGTTTTGGAGACCACTGAAATACTGGGGGGGTTGTGAGCATCACGCATGAGACCGGCAAGCGAATCGTGGTGATTGGTGCGGGTATCGTCGGCGCGTCGCTGGCCTATCATTTAGCCGGTAAAGGCGCACATGTTACCCTCGTCGAGGCCCAGGAGATTGCATCCGGCGTGACGGCCACTTCGTTCGCCTGGCTCAACACCTCACGCGACGCACCTGACCCGATCGCGCGCTTGCGCGGTGCAGCCATCGGCGATTACCACCGTCTCGAAAAGGAACTGCCCGACCTGAAGATACAGTGGACCGGGGCCCTGTGTTACGGCGCTGGAACGGATGAGGCCCTGCCTGCCTCAAGTCACCGGAGCCTGGCAACCCAGGTGACACGCTCGCGCATCCTCGAACTGGAGCCAAACTTGAATGACGCTCCTGAGCAGGCGCTGTTCAAGGCCGAGGAAGGCGCGTTGGATGCGGTGCAAACGACCCATGTGCTGATCGCCGGTGCCAAGGCCCGGGGTGCAAAGGTCCTGACCCAGACTCGGGTGCTTGGTTTCACGACCCTCAGCGGCCAGCTGACCGGCGTTGAAACCACCGTGGGCACCCTGGACGCCGACACCGTGGTCATCGCCGCCGGGACCGCCACCAAGGCACTGACCGCGATGCTGGACGCTCCCCTTCCAATAGAAGCCTCACCGTCGATCTTTATCCGTTACGCGGCACAACCCGGTGTTGTCCGCACCCTGATCTCCAACGCCGACATGGAGGTGCGACAAAAGGCCGATGGCACCCTGCTGGTGGCGGAAGACTTCCGCAGCGACGCGCCGCACGATCACCCCTCATTGATCGTTCTGCAAACAGCCAAGGCCATCGAAGAACAACTGCGCGGCATCGGCCCACTCGGGCCGCCAATCACCCACGTAGGGCTTCGCCCGATTCCAGCGGATGGCATCCCCATCATCGGCTACCTGCCAACCGTCGGTGGCGTCTACGTGTGCGCCATGCACCCAGGCGTGGTACTGGCACCCGTAGTGGGCCGGTTGGCCAGTGAAGAAATCATCGACAACACCCTCATCGATGCGCTTGAACCCTGCCGCCCCAGTCGATTCGTTCAAGCACCGGACAAAGCAAAAACCCCATCAACGTGAGGGATCGTCCAGCAATCGTGCAATTGCCTTTCGCAGTTCTCCATGCGCGCTTTCCACATAGGGCAACGCATTTTTCCAATCATAAAACCACGCTGGCATCCGGCGTTTATCATCCGGCTCCGAGACGTAGCGCGGGAACAGATGGCAGTGCAGTTCCGGCTCCGAATTGCCCAGGATCTCGTAGTTCATGCGCAGTGCACCGGTGGCCTGCAACACCGCGTCGCCCAGGCGCGCCATGTCGAGCAGGTAGGTGGTACGGGCCTCGGTATCCAAGTCGTTGAGGCTGGCAACCACGGGATCAGGCAGCAACAGACAATAGCCGGGCAGAAACTGCACATCCCCCATCACCGCCCAGCCCGAAGCCATGCGGCAGATGACCTTGTCGTTGGTGCCGTTGCGGGCCTGTGTCACGCGTTCGGTGATAAGCGCCATGCAAAATCCTTGGTCGAGATGAGGTCCAGGCAGCATCTTAACGCGACCTCAAGCCCTGGAATCAACCCACGCACATAGCCCAACGTTAGCGAACCGGCTTGTTGTGGCGAGCGGGCTTGCCCCGCGTTGGGGCGCGAAGCGGCCCCCTCTCAGGGCCACATCGCTGTTTCAGGTAGACCGAGGTGTTGGGATTGGGGCTGCTGCGCAGCCCAACGCGGGGCAAGCCCGCTCACCACAACAAGCCCGCTCGCCACAGGAAGTCGGTTCACCACAAACACCCGCACACCGCATCAATCCAATGCCAATTCCACCACCCCGCCGTTCAACCGCACCGGCCATACCCGCAACCGCTGCTCCGGGGTCTCCAGGCACTGCCCGTCTTCCAGGCGGTAATGCTGCTTGTAGATCGGCGCCGCCACCACCAGGTCGCCCTTGATGCTGCCGATCAAACCGCGACCGATCACATTCGCCCCCGACTCCGGGTCATGATTGTCGATGGCATACAGCGTCTGCGCCTGGGCGCCGGGCAGGTAGAACAGCGCGACTTGCGCGCCGTCCAGCCACACCACCACGCCGGAGTCGCGCACCAGGTCTTGCTCGTGGCACACCTGCGTCCAGGTGGCCAGGTTGCGTTGGGTATTGGCTTGGCTCATCAGGCAATCTCCTCGGTGACGGCAATCAGGTTGAGTTCGGCGGCCATGATCGGCCGGCGCTGGCCGCGTTCCTGGACAAAATGGATGTCCGGGTCGGGGCGTTTGTCGTTGACGAAGGTGCGGAAGCGCTTGAGTTTTTCCGGGTCCTTGAGGGCGTTGGCCCACTCGCATTCGTAGCGGTCGACCACCAGTTGCATCTGCGCTTCGAGTTCGGCGCCCAGGCCCAGGCTGTCGTGCAGGATCACGTCCTTGAGGAAATCCAGGCCACCTTCCAGGCTCTCGCGCCACACCGAGGTGCGCTGCAACTTGTCGGCGGTGCGGATGTAGAACATCAGGAAGCGGTCGATGTAGCGGATCAGCGTGGCGTCATCCAGGTCGGTGGCGAACAGCTCGGCATGGCGCGGACGCATGCCACCGTTGCCGGCGATGTAGAGGTTCCAGCCCTTCTCGGTGGCGATCACGCCCACGTCCTTGCTCTGGGCTTCGGCGCATTCGCGGGTGCAGCCGGACACCGCGAACTTGAGCTTGTGCGGCGAACGCAGGCCCTTGTAGCGATCCTCGATCAGCAGCGCCATTTTCACGCTGTCTTGCACGCCGTAGCGGCACCAGGTGCTGCCCACGCAGGACTTCACCGTACGCGTAGACTTGCCATACGCATGCCCGGTCTCGAAACCGGCCGCGATCAACTCGCCCCAGATATCCGGCAGTTCGTGAAGCTGTGCGCCGAACAGGTCAATGCGCTGGCCGCCGGTGATCTTGGTGTAGAGGTCGTATTTCTTCGCCACTTCACCGATCACGATGAGTTTTTCTGCGGTGATCTCGCCGCCTGGAATACGCGGCACCACCGAGTAGGTGCCATTCTTCTGCATGTTGGCCATGAACGTATCGTTGGTGTCCTGCAACGGCACCAGGGAAGCGTCCATGATCGGTTGGTTCCAGCACGACGCCAGGATCGAACCCACCGCCGGCTTGCACACGTCGCAACCGGTATGGCCACGGCCGTGCTTGGCCAGCAGTTCGTCGAAGGTGATGATGCCTTCCACCCGCACCAGTGCGTACAGCTCCTGCCGGGTGTAGGCGAAGTGTTCGCACAGGCTCTTGTCGACACTCACGCCACGCGCAATCAGTTCATGTTCGAACACCTGCTTGAGCAACCCGGCGCAGCCACCGCAACCGGTGCAGGCCTTGGTCTGGGACTTGAGCAGGCCGAGGTCGCTGCAACCGCCGTCGATGGCAGAGCAGATCGAGCCTTTAGTCACGTTATGGCAAGAGCACACAGTAGCCGACTCCGGCAGCGCACCGGGGCCGAGGGTGGGTGCGCCGCTGGAGGATGGCAGGATCAGGCTGGCCGGTTCGGACGGCAGTGCGATGCCGTTTTGCATGTATTGCAGCAGGGTGTCGTAGTAGCTGTTGTCGCCCACCAGCACCGCACCGATCACCTGCTTGCCCGAAGCATCCACCACCAGGCGGCGGTAGCTCGCGCTGGCCTCGTCGATGAATTGATAGCTGCGCGCGCCAGGCGTGTGGGCATGGGCATCGCCGATGGAACCTACGTCCACGCCAAGCAACTTGAGCTTGGTCGACATGTCGGCGCCCACAAACGGCTCGGCGGTTTGCCCACAGAGCAGCGCGGCGACGCCCCGGGCCATCTGGTAGCCCGGCGCGACCAGGCCGAACAGGCTGCCGTTCCAGGAAGCGCACTCGCCAATCGCGTAGATGTTCGGGTCGCAGCTCAGGCATTCGTCGTTGATCACCACGCCGCCACGCGGGCCGATGTCCAGGCCGGCCTGACGGGCCAGTGCGTCCTGGGCGCGGATGCCGGCGGAGAACACGACCAGGTCGGTTTCGAGGAATTCGTCATTGGCAAAGTTCATGCGGTAGCGGTACTGCTCGCCGGCGCTGATCGACTGGGTCGCACGGGACAGATGCACGCCCACGCCCAGCCGCTCGATCTGCGCCTTGAGCGCCAGGCCGCCGAAGTCATCCAGTTGCACCGGCATCAAGCGCGGCGCGAATTCCACCACGTGGGCCTCAAGGCCCAGGCTTTTCAGCGCGTTGGCGGCTTCCAGGCCCAGCAGGCCACCGCCCACCACCACGCCGCGTCGGGCATTGGCGGCGGCCTTGCGGATCGCATCCAGGTCTTCCAGGGTGCGATACACCAAGCGTGAGTCGCCCTCGGCGCCTTCGATCGGTGGCACGAACGGGTAGGAACCGGTGGCCAGCACCAGCTTGTCATAGGCGACACAGCCATCGGCGGTGATCACCTCACCGCGGGCGCGGTCGATCTCCAGCACCGGCACGCCCAGGTGCAGGGTCACCCCCGGCGTCTGGTACAGCGCAGCGTCGGACAGCGCCAGCGACTCGGCATCGCGCCCGGTGAAATACTCGGACAGATGCACCCGGTCATAGGCGCGCATCGGCTCTTCGCTGAACACATGCAAACGGTAGTGGTCCAGCGCACCGCGTTCGATCAGTTGCGCCACACAGTGGTGGCCGACCATGCCATTGCCGACGACGATCAAGGTTTTGAGAGGGTTCATAGTAAGCACCTGACAACGTTCATCACGGTTTTAAAAGCAAAAAAAACGCCTGAAACCTTGCGGTTCCAGGCGTCTTTGCCTGTTCTTGTGCGGGTTTGGATCAGGCGACTGCGCCGGATTCACCGCTATTGCCCTGGTTGTCGATCGTCGTTGACCGAGGTGGGTTGCAGGGGAGCTTGCAGGGTCTGTGCCAAGCGAAGACCCGGCCCGCACTTATGGCATCACACGCTCAACAACGGCTATGAACGCGAGCATAATCGCCTCCAACTGGTGCGCCTCGCGTCATAAAAGTGCACAAACCCTCCTCCTGTGGTGAGCGGACTTGTTGTGATGAGCAAGTTTTTTTGATTGGCAGGGCTTGTTGTGGCAAGCCCGCTCGCCACAACAAGCCCCACCCACCACGGCAAGCCCTGCTCACCACAACAGCCTCACTCACCACAAAAAGCCCGGCCACCACAACCACCCCATTCACCCAGCAAATTGCATCAGGAAAAACCTGGCGCGTGACTTGCTAGGAACACTCCAACCAGGCAGTCAACGCAGACTGCCCTCTCACGACAAAGGCGCCGTGTAACCCCCGTTCTGAACGGAGGGTTACAAGGCGCCTTTTTTGTTTATACGGGTTTCAGATGGCCAAGCAAAACATACGCAGTGTGTGTCCCTATTGTGGCGTGGGCTGCGGCATCATCCTGCAGGTCGAGCACAATAAAGTGGTCAAGGTGATCGGCGACAAGGCTCACCCCACCAACTTCGGACGCCTGTGCACCAAGGGCACCACCAGCGGCCAGGCCATCGCCGAGTCGGGCCGTATGGAGAACGCCTATGTGCGCCAGGCCCGCGACCACGACCCCGTACGCCTCGGCATGGACAAGGCCATCAGCGAAACCGCCCGGCGCCTGCGCCAGACCCTCGACACACACGGCCCGGACGCGCTGGCCTTCTATGTATCAGGGCAGATGTCGCTGGAGTCCCAGTACCTCATCAACAAATTGGCCAAGGGCTTTGTGCGCACCGCCAACATCGAGTCCAACTCGCGCCTGTGCATGGCCAGCGCCGGCAGTGGCTACAAACTGTCCCTCGGTTCCGACGGCCCGCCCGGCTCCTATGAAGACTTCGACCGCGCCGACCTGTTCTTCGTGATCGGCGCGAACATGGCCGACTGTCACCCCATCCTGTTCCTGCGCATGATGGACCGGGTCAAGGCCGGGGCGAAGCTGATCGTGGTCGACCCCCGGCGCAGCGCCACAGCGGACAAGGCCGACCTGTACCTACCCATAAAACCGGGCACCGACCTGGCCCTGCTCAATGGCCTGTTGCACCTGCTGGTGAAAAACGGCCATACCGACCCTGCCTTCATCGCGAACTTCACCGAAGGCTGGGAGGCGATGCCGCAATTCCTGGAGGACTATTGCCCCGAGCACGTCGCCACCATCACCGGCCTCGCCGAAGCCGACATCCGCCAAGCTGCCGACTGGATGGGCCAGGCCGCCGAGTGGATGAGCTGCTGGACCATGGGCCTCAACCAGAGCACCCACGGCACCTGGAACACCAACGCGCTGTGCAACCTGCACCTGGCCACCGGCGCCATTTGCCGCACGGGCAGCGGGCCGTTTTCCCTCACTGGCCAACCCAATGCCATGGGCGGGCGCGAAATGGGCTACATGGGGCCGGGCCTGCCGGGGCAGCGCTCGGTGCTGGTGGAGGCCGACCGCGCCTTTATCGAAAACCTGTGGCAAATCCCCCACGACAGCCTGCCGCGCCAGGCCGGCAGCGGCACAGTGGCGATGTTCGAGCAGATGGCCGCCGGGCAGATCAAGGCCTGCTGGATCATCTGCACCAACCCGGTGGCCAGCGTGCCCAATCGGCAAACCGTGATCAATGGCCTGCAAGCCGCCGAACTGGTGATCAGCCAGGACGCCTTCCTCGACACCGAGACCAACCGCTACGCCGACATCCTGTTGCCCGGCGCACTATGGGCCGAGGCCGAAGGCGTGATGATCAACTCCGAGCGCAACCTGACCCTGATGCAAAAGGCCGTGGACGCCTCCGGCGAGACCCTGCCCGACTGGCAGATCATCGCCCGGGTCGCCTGTGAGATGGGCTTTGCCGAGGCCTTCACCTATACCTGCGCCGCGGAGGTTTTTGAAGAAATCAAACAGGCCTGGAACCCCAAGACCGGCTACGACATCCGTGGCGCCAGCTACCCGCGCCTGCGTGAAAACCCGGTGCAATGGCCCTGCGCATCCGTTGACGGCGCAGACCGCAACCCGATCCGCTACCGCCAGGGCAGCACCCTCAGCTTCGCCACCGAAAACGCCAAGGCGCGGTTCTTCGCCCGCCCGCATAGGCCGCCCGCCGAGATGCCCGACGGCGCGTTTCCCTTCGTGCTCAATACGGGTCGCGTGCAGCACCAGTGGCACACCCTGACCAAGACCGGCAAGGTCGCCACCCTGAACAAACTCAACCCCGGCCCCTTCGTCGAACTGCACCCCGAAGACGCCGCCCGCCTGGGCATCAAGGACAAGGACCGGGTCGAAATACGCTCCCAACGCGGCCACGCCGTGCTGCCCGCCGTGGTCACCGACCGCGTGCAGCCGGGCAACTGTTTTGCGCCGTTCCACTGGAACGATGTGTTCGGCGAACACCTGGCGATCAACGCGGTGACCAACGATGCGGTGGACCCGATTTCCCTGCAGCCGGAGTTCAAGTGCTGCGCCGTCGCCCTCACCCGCGTCGAGCTGATCGACCACCAGTTCCTCGACCGCCCTTCCCCCGTAGCAGAGGACACCGCCATGTCGCGCCTCGACGCCTTCGCTGACATCACCGGCATCCGTCACCTATCGCCACCGGCCCTGAGCGACGGCGAACGCATCTACCTCGCCGGTTTCCTCAGCGGCCTGCACACCAGCGCCGCACGCCAGGGCTTTGGCGTACCGACCCTGCCGGCAACTGCACCGCTGGCGGATGCCGCTCGCCTCTGGCTGAACGGCTTGCTCGCCGGCTTGTTCAACCCTACAGAATCCCTCGCTGCGCCCTCCCCGGCCGTCACTCTGCTGTGGGCGTCGCAGACCGGCAATGCCGAAGCCCTGGCCGAACGCTTTGCCAAGCGTCTGCGCGAAACAGGCCTCACCGTAGAACTGAGCGCGATGGCGGATTTCCCCGCGAGCAAGCTGGCAAGCACCCACACCCTGGCGCTGATCAGCAGTACCTTTGGCGACGGCGACCCGCCCGACAACGGCGAAGGTTTCTGGCACAGCCTGCGCACCGCCGAGACCCGCCTGGAGTCGTTGCGCTTTGCGGTATTGGCTTTAGGCGACCCCAACTACGACCAGTTCTGCAACCACGGCAAGCAACTCGACCGGCGCCTGCTGGAACTGGGGGCAACCCGCCTGCTGGAACGGGTGGACTGCGACACTGAATTCGAAGCCGCCGCCGATGCCTGGCTGACCCGATTCCAGCAGACCCTCAACCCGGCAAAGCCGATGGCACCGGCCACCCCCGCCGGTAAAACCAAACTGTACGGCTCACGTTTGCTGCTCAACCGCCACCTCAACCCGCACAGCGCGCACAAGGAAACCCGCCAGTTCGCCCTGGACCTGGCCGACTCCGGGCTGACCTATGAAGCCGGGGATGCGCTGGGCATACGGCCACGCAACTGCCCCGAACTGGTCAGCGAACTGCTCGACCTCACCCGCCTGAGCGCCAACGCCAGCGTGAACATCGACACCTTCGGCGATGTGCCATTACAACAGGCCCTCACCCAGCATTTTGAAATCGCCCGGCCCAGCAGCGACACCCTGGCCTTCATCGCCGAGCGCAGCGCCAACCCAGGCCTCAAGCACTTGCTCAACCCCGAGCGCAAGGCTGAACTCAATGACTGGCTGTGGGGCCGGCAGCTGGCGGACGTGCTGCAGGAATTCCCCATCGACTGCTCGGCGGATGAATTGCTGGGCACCCTCAAGCGCCTGCAACCGCGCTTGTATTCCATCGCCTCCAGCGCCAAGGCGTACCCGCAAGAGGTGCACCTCACCGTGGCCGCTGTGCGTTATGGCAAGCGCAAAGGCGTGTCGTCGACCTTCCTCGCCGACCGCGTCGGTGATGGGGAAGTGCCGCTGTTCGTGCAGCCGTCGAAACACTTCCGCACGCCCAGCGATGGCGAGGTGCCGATGATCATGATCGGCCCAGGCACTGGCATCGCGCCGTTCCGTGGGTTCTTGCAGGAGCGTCGGGCGCTGGGTCATCAGGGGCGCAACTGGCTGTTCTTCGGCGAACAGCACGCCGCCAGCGACTTCTATTACCAGGACGAGTTGCAAGGTATGCAGCGCGATGGCCTGCTCACCCACCTGAGCCTGGCGTTCTCCCGCGACCAGGCGCAGAAGGTCTATGTACAGGACCGCCTCCGCGAACAGGGGGCCGAGCTGTGGCGCTGGCTACAGGACGGCGCCAGGCTGTACATCTGCGGCGATGCCAGCCACATGGCCAAGGACGTCGACCAGGCCTTGCGCCAGGTCGCGCAAACCCACGGCGGGCTTGGCGTGGAGGGCGCCGTGGAGTACTGGCGGCAGTTGAGCGAACAGAAGCGTTATCTGCGTGATGTGTACTGATTGGATACAGAACAATATGCACTTTGTATTGTGTACAAAAAACCCTAAAGGTTTGCCGGTAACAGGCCGAAACAGCAGTGATAGCAAATCGCCTGAATCCTGATCAGGGAACGCAGCGATTTGGCCGCCCTTCACGCTGATGGTCGTCTCGATGAAAATAAAAAATAAGCTGGTCCTGGCATTTGTCTCCGTTGCATTTATTCCGGTAAGCCTGGTGGCCGTGATTTCGGTCATGAACACACGGACCCAGGCGGTGGATCAGTTCATCGATGGCAGTACCCGGGAGATCCGCCAGATCGATGGCAACATTCGCCAGTTCTTCGATGGCACGTTGCAAAACGTCGATCAGATGGCAACGGATCCTGTATACACGTCTGTCAGCACGCTAAAGAACTACCAGGCCGCCGATGCCGCCAGCCAGCCGCTGCCGGCCGAGGCGCAAGCCGTGATCGAGCGCTTCGCGCGCTTCGGCGCCACGCACCCGGCGGCCGCGATCCTGTCCATCGGCCTGGAAGACGGCACCTACGCCAAATGGCCGGATGACCCGCAACTGGCCAAGTACGACCCGCGCACCCGCCCCTGGTACAAGGCGGCCATGGCCAGCCCCGGCAAGACCGTGCGCACCCCGGCTTATTACTATGACAAGGACGATGTAGCACTGGTGGGCACCGCCCGGGCGATGCTGGAGAACGGCAAGGCCAAGGGCGTGTTCGTGGTCAGCGTATCCCTGAAAAACCTCACCGAACTGGTCAAGAGCATCAAGCTGGGCGAAAGCGGCTACGTGATGCTGATCGAAGACGGCGTGGTGCTGGTGGACCCGCGTGACGCCGCCCACAGCTTCAAGCCGCTCAAGGACCTGGGGGCGCCGTATGCGCAATTGGCCGACACGCCCCAAGGCTCCACCGAGGTGGTGATCGACGGCGTACGCTACATGGCCAACGTGTGGACCTCCCCCGGCCTCGGCTGGCGCTACATCGGCCTGATCGAACACCGCGAAGTCATGGCTGAAGCCACGCGCATGACCTACCTCACCGTGATCATCGTCGGCGTGCTGGTGCTGATCTTCGGGCTGATCGCGGCGGCGTTCTCCAAGGTTATCGTCAAGCCCATCGGCCAGGTGAGCACCGGGTTGCAGTCCATCGCCCAGGGCGAAGGCGACTTGCGCCACGAACTGCAGGTACAGGGCAAGGATGAAACCGCCGAACTGGCCGGCTGGTTCAACAAGTTCCTCGCAGCGATCCGCCAACTGATCCAGCACATCGGCGCGGCCTCGGCCAATTTGCAGAACGCCTCCAAGGTCAACAGCGAGGTGGCGCACAACATGAACGAGGCGGCCGGGCGCCAGCGTGAGGCGGTTGAATTGGTGTCCACCGCGTTCAACGAAATGGTCGCTACCGCCAACGAAGTCGCCCGTTCCTGCAGCGGCGCCGCGGAGTCCGCCGAGAACGGCCACCGTCGTGTGGCCGAAGGCAAGCAGCAGATCGAAGTCACCACCGACAACGTCAACCGCCTGGGGCGCCGGCTCAGCGAGTCGTCCCAGGCCATGGTCGAGCTGGAAGCCGGCAGCCGCAGCATCAACCAGATCCTCGGCACCATCCGTGCGATTGCCGAACAGACCAACCTGCTGGCCCTCAACGCCGCGATCGAGGCCGCCCGTGCCGGCGACCAGGGCCGTGGCTTCGCCGTGGTGGCCGATGAAGTGCGTGCCCTGGCCAAGCGCACATCCGACTCCACCGGCGAGATCGAGCAACTGCTCGGCACCCTGGAAAACAAGACCCAGGAAGTCACCCAGAAGATGGGCAGTTGCCTGGACTTGTCGCGGGCCAGCGTGTCGTCCATCGAAAGTGCGCGGGACAGCTTTGAAGGTATCCAGACGTCGGTGAACGAGATCCGCGACCAGAACCTGCAGATTTCCGCCGCCGCCGAGGAACAACACAGCGTGGCCGAAGAGATCAACCGGCATATCCAGCAGATCTACGACGAGGCGCGCCTGGTAGAGAGCCTGGCCAACTCGGCGCAGGACGACTCGGGGCGCTTGTCGAATCTTTCGGATGAACTCAATGGCTTGGTGGGGCGCTTCAAGTCCTGAGGAACTCGGCGATCTGGCGCCACATTGCAGCGGGGTTGGAATACATCGGGAAGTGCCCGCACTCGGCAATCGGCGCCAGGCGCACACCGTTGGCCTGGATGTGCGGCAGGTAGGACAGCGAGGCGTTCTGCTCGCCGTACATGAACATTGTCGGGCACGGCAGGCCGAGGAATTTGCCCATCAGGTCGGCGTTGTCGGAAAGCTCGACCATCGACTGGAAGATCCCGCGCACCGCGCCGGCCCGCACCTTGTGGCGCAGGCTTGCCGAGTACAGCGCACTCGCGTATGCGGGGGCCTGGCGGGTGCGCTCGATGAAGGCGCTGAAGAACGCTTCAGGATCGTTTGCCGGGTAATCGACGATCTGCCGACTGAGGAAGCAGTCTTCAGGAGCAATGTTGCCTTCGATGTCGGTGAAACTCAGCACCCGGCCAGGGAAACGATGGGCCAGCAGCAACGCGGTAAGGCCGCCCATGGAGTGGCCAACCAAGTGAAAACAGTCGATCTCATAGTGGTCCAGCACCTGCAAGGCGCTTTCCAGCAGGAACGGGATATTGATTTTTTCAAGATCGGCGCACTGACTTTCACCGCAACCGGGAGCGTCGTAAGCGACAACGGCGTGCCCGTCGAACGCAGGTTGCAGGACAATATCGGCGTAGTCTTCCTTGGTCGAACCGAACCCGTGCAAAAACACGATGGGCGCACGCTCGCCGGCGCGATGGATCGCGGCGATGTTCAAGGAGGTGCCGTCCACCGTCAGCGGAATACGGGAATGAACGAACGACATGTTGGGGTTCCTGGGCCACAAAGGGTGCCACTGTCAGGCGTCAGCCACGTGATGTAAATAACCGATCGCGGAAGGTTTTCATACGCCAATCGTATGGGCCTGGAACTGCGCCACCAGCTCGGTCACCAGCGGGTTAGGCCGTTCGCTGTTCCAGGCCACCGCCGTGGTCACCACATGGAGTTTCTGGGTCAGCGGGCGCAGTACCACGTTGTCCGGCGCGAGTTTCTTCAAGGACGCCGGCACCAGCGCAATACCCTGGCCGCAACTGACAAATGCAATTTGCGAGGCCACCGAGCGCACTTCGTGCAGCACGCGTGGCGAGAACCCGCTGGCGCGGCAGGTGGCGATCAGGTTGTCGAAATACACCGGGCTGACCTTGCGCGAAAACATCACCAACGGCTCGCTGGCCAGGCTCGACAGGCTGATACGCGTGCGCGCCGCCAACGGATGATCGCTGGGCAAGGCCACCATCAGGCGGTCTTCGCGCAAGGGCAACGACTGGACCGCCGGGCCCAGGTCGCCGTCCAGCCGCGCAAAGGCCAGGTCGATGTCCCCGGCTTCCAGCGCCGGTACCGCCTCCACGCTGTCGATCTCACGCACTGACACAGTGAGGTGCGGGTAGTTCTGCTTGAGCTGGTCGATCAAGCGCGGCAACACATCGAACATCGCGGTGGAAATCGCGCCGATAGTCAGCATGCCCGACTGCCCCGCCACCGCCTCCTCCACCGCCAGTTCCAGGCGCTCAAGCTGCTCGGCGAATTTGCGCACCGCCGGCAGTATCGCCGCGCCCACCGGCGTCAACTTGGCACCGCGCCGCGAACGCTCGAACAGCTTGACCTTGAGCGCTTGCTCCAGCACCTGGATCTGCTCGCTCAACGGCGGTTGCGACATGCCCAGGCGCTTGGCGGCGCGGCCGAAGTTCTGCTCTTCGGCGACGGCGAGGAACAGCCAGACGTGGCGAATTAGGCGGAAGTTGATCATGGGTGGTCCATAGGCTTGGCGTATGTAAGGGGCGGGTCAGGGCCAATATACCTATCGTGGCAGCGACTGTGTGGGTTGTGTCGACTGGCGCACTCTCAGCAGCGCCTACAAGGGAACGGCCGTATGACTGCGCTGTGAAACCATCCAGCCCAGAAAATCTTGAAGCCGAGCCGCGAACCGTTCGCGGTCGGCACTCGGGTTTCGGGCTTCAAACAGAAAGAATGCCACCTGGGTCACCCTCGTCGGATACCCCTGTACGAACAGCGCAACATGCTCCTCAAGTGTCTGCGGCCACGACGCCTGTTCCCCACACAGAATCTGGGTGGATCTGATCAGCTTGCGTGAGGCTTCGCGCTGCAGGCGAAGTCGTTCTTGCTCGTTGTCGGCACCTGCGAGGCGGGTGAGGTAAGCGGTGAGCACCGTTTCAAAGTCACCATTCACGGCCTGGGCGATCTCCTGTGACGGCCGAAACCGCTCGAACTGCGCTGACAGATCGTTGCCCCATACGCACCGGCAGTGGTGCTTGAGCCAGAATCCCCAGCTGTTGCTGTTTTCGATGGCCAGTACCTGTGCGCGGCTGCCGATATCGAAATCCACCTTGGTGACTTGCGGGTACCGCACGGCCAGGTGGCACCGCACCCGCTCCAACCGCTCCAAAACTGCAGAGGTCGGCGGCTCACCTAGCACCACCGTCAGATCAAGATCGGAAACGCCCGGCAGCGCATCGCCACGCGCGACGCTGCCATAAAGATAAATGCCGTCCACTCCCAAGTCAGGCTGCGAGAGCACGTTGCAGACAGCCTCGAGCAGTGGCTGAAACTCACGCTGCACGGGGACGTGGGGAACCGTAAGGATAAAGCCCTCGGCGTCCACCCCCGTGGATTGCGCCGGGCTCATGGGTGATGCCTCTCGATCACCAGGCCTTCAGCCTCGCTCGGTACACTGAAATGGCGGGTAATCAGATCAAACTCAGCATCAGTGGCGGCAAAGTCATGCTCACCCTGGGCGTTGCGCGCATGCAGCCTGGCCCGACAGGTGGCGTCATCCAGCGCCAGGTAGTGCAGGCAGTGCCGGGCCTTGGCGGCGTGTGCCAACCCCAGCAGCCATTCGCGACTGGCCACTGTATTGGCAGGGAAATCCAGCACCACGTCGAGGCCCGACTGCAGCACATTGATCACCAAGGGGCCCAGTACGCCGCGAATACGCTGGGCGCATTTGATGTAATCCGCAATGGCGTGGATTTCACCGGGGTAAAGCGTAGCGAGCCAGTGGTCTTCACTGAGCACGATGGCGGCGTGCTCGGCGGCAAGGGTCTTGGCAAGGGTCGACTTGCCGGAGGCGATCTTGCCGCAGAGCAAATGCAGGGTTGGCATGGGGCGGTTCCTTATGTCAGTCCCGCCAGCATGACCGCCATGGATTGATCACACAACGCCCCGTTTCCAATGCTCGTAGAACGCCAGGGCCGCGACATTCTTGTCCTTGGCTTCGAGCATGATGTCGAAGCGGTCGAGAAACTGCAGCGCATAATCGTTGGTCCAGCGGTTCCACATCTGTGCGCTGTGGGCATAGAGGTCGCGCTTGGACACCACCTGCAACAGGGCGTCCATTTCCAGCTTGTGTTCGGCGTCGAAGCCCAGCTCCTGCAGGCTTTCCTGGGGCTGGGAGTAATGCATGGTCGGGCGCACGCCGCGCCAGCTTTCAATCACTCGGGCGACCCGCTCGGAGTGGGGGTCGATGTAGTCGTTCTCGTTGATCCAGCAATGGTGGATGTCCAGGACCACCGGTGCCAGGTCGGCGACTTGCAGGCAATGGTCCAGACCATAGGTCTTTTCGTCGTTCTCGAACGTGATGCAGTTGCGCGCCACCTCCGACAGCCGCGACCACACGGCGCGGGTGCCTTCCACACCGAGGCGGCCGGCGATATGCACGTTGCACTTGAGGTCCTGGAAGCGCCGGCCATAGCCCATCATGCGGATCATGTCGGCGTGGTACTCGAACTCGGCCAGGCTGTTTTCCACTACCCCGGGGTTTTCCGAACCGAGTACACAGTACTGGCCAGGGTGGAATGACAGGCGGATATCCGAGGTGCGGGCCAGCTCGCCGATGGCGGCAAACCCCTCAACCAATTGACGCTCGATAGCCGGGTCCTTGTAGACGCCGGCCACTTTGGGATGGCTGTAGAACGGCAACAGATCACTGCTCAAGCGCAGCATGCGCAAGGTCGACGGCAGTTCGGCTACATACGCCAACAGGCGCAATTGGGCGGCCAGGTTGTGCGTGACCACTTCCACCAGTTTGTCCCGGGCCACCTGCGGGGTGACGCTGTCCATCCAGCGCAACGTGGTGGTGCGCGGGTTGAACGGGCCTTCAATCAGCTTCTGGGCGCTGGCCGACAACAGCCGTTCGGGATGTTTGTATTGGCACGCGAAGCCAATGCGAGGGTGAGTCATCAAGGTGCCTGGCATAGGAAAAAGGAGCAAATGATACGAGGTTAGTCCGGGGTCTACCCAGCGCGGTTCCCATTATTTCGAAACGTTTCACGCTGAACTTTCTCACCGGCGCTGCGTTCACTTCTTATGCGCTGCCCCGTCCAGGGGCGTTGTACAACAAGGAGCCGCCCCCGTATGACTACCCTCCCCGCCTACCGCTACGCCCCCGGACCGCTGCATGCGACCTTGCTCGCCGGCACCGTGCCGTTGTTTCTCGGAGCCTTGCTCAGCGACATTGCCTACACCCAGACCTACCAGATTCAGTGGGCCAACTTTGCCTCCTGGCTGATCGCCGGTGCGTTGGTGTTCGCCGGTTTCGCGTTTCTGTTCGCGCTGGTCAACCTGCTGCGCGCCGAGCGCAAGGCCGGGCAACCCACGCGTTATGTGCTGTTGCTGTTGGCCACCTGGATACTCGGCCTGGTCAATGCCTTCCAGCATGCCAAAGACGCCTACGCCTCGATGCCCGGCGGCCTGATCCTGTCGGCGATTGTCTTGCTGCTGACGTTGGTGGCCACCTGGACCGGCCTGCGCGCAGGAGGTGTTAAATGAAAACGTCCAACACATTGATGCTGTTGAGCGCCGCCCTGCTGCTAACCGCCTGCGGTGGCGAAGGCGACAAGACCCAGGCCCGTGGCCCCGATCCCAAGTTGCCGGAACAGCAAAGCAGCCTGTTGCCGAGCATGAAGATCGCCGAGCCCGCGCCCTGGGGCGAGCAGAAACCCAAGGTGCCGGACGGCTACAGCATCACCGCGATTGCCACCGACCTGGCCATCCCGCGCCAGACCCTGGTGCTGCCCAACGGCGACATCCTGGTTGCCGAAGGCCGTGGCGGCAGTGCGGCCAAGCTCAAGCCCAAGGATGTGATCGCCAGCTTGATCAAGGCCGAGGGCAACACCAAGGTCAAGAGCGGCAACCGCCTGACCCTGCTGCGCGACGCCGATGGCGACGGAACCTACGAACTCAAGACCGAGTTCGCCGACAACCTCAACGCGCCCTACGGCCTGGCGTTTGCCAACGGCAAACTCTACGTGGCCAACCAGGACGCACTGGTGAGCTTCGACTACGCCGATGGCCAGACCAAAGCCAGCGGCCCGCCGAGCACAGTCACGGCCCTGCCGGCACAGATCAACCATCACTGGACCAAATCCCTGGCCGTAAGCACCGATGGCAGCCAGCTGTACGTGGGTATCGGCTCCAACAGCAACGTCACCGAACGCGGCATGGAAGTGGAGATCGACCGCGCGATGGTCTGGCAGATCGACGCCGCCACCGGTGCGCACAAGCCCTACGCCACCGGCCTGCGCAACCCCACGGCACTGACCATCCAGCCGGACACCGGGCAACTGTGGACGGTGGTCAACGAGCGCGACGAACTCGGTCCGGACCTGGTGCCGGACTACCTGACCTCGGTGCGTGAAGGCGCGTTCTACGGCTGGCCCTACAGCTACTGGGGCCAAAACGTCGACCCGCGCGCCCAGCCGCAAAACCCGGCCAAGGTGGCCGCCGCGATCAAGCCGGATTACAGCCTGGGCTCCCACGTGGCCGCCCTCGGCGTGGACTTTTCCATCCCGCAGATGGGCGAGCAGTTTGCCGATGGCGTATTCGTCGGCGAGCACGGCAGCTGGAACCGCGACAACCCGGTGGGCTACAAGGTGATCTTCGTGCCGTTCAGCAATGGCGAGCCGTCCGGTGAGCCCATCGACTTCGCCACCGGCTTTCGCGGCGACGACGGCAAGACCCGTGGGCGCCCGGTGGGTGTGACGGTGGACCCGAAAGGTGCGCTGATCATCGCCGATGACCTGGCCAATACCGTTTGGCGCGTGACGCGAAACCTTTAAACAAAATGTTTGACATGGTTGCCTGAAGCAACAATATTGTTGCCTCAGGCAACCATTCGAGCATTTCAACATGTCCACCCCTTTGCTTGTCGAACGCGCCGGCATCGTGCGCGGCTTCAATCGTTTCTACACCCACCAGATCGGTGTGTTGCAGGAACACCTGCTGCAAAGCGATTACTCCCTCACCGAAATCCGCGTGATGTACGAGTTGTCTTCCCGAGGTGACCTCACCAGCGCCGACCTGTGCCAGATGCTCGGCCTCGACGCGGGCTACCTGAGCCGGCTGACCAGTGGTTTTGAAAAGAAAGGCCTGATCCAGAAAGTGCGCTCCGCCACCGATGCGCGCGCAGTGCAGTTGCACCTCACCGACCATGGCCGCGCCGTCCTCGCGCCCCTGGAGCAGCAAACCCAACGCGAAGTCATCGCCCTGCTCGACAGCCTGCCCGAGCCACAACAGCAGCAGCTCACTGAAGCCATGAAACGCATCCAGGCCCTGCTGCAAGGCACGGCGCCCAGCTATCTGCTACGCGACCCGCAACCCGGCGACATGGGCGTGGTCGTGCAGCAGCAAACCGCGATCTATGCCCGTGAATACGGCTGGAACTGGGAGTTCGAAGCGCTGGTGGCGGAGATTGTCGCCAAGTACTTGCGCGAGTTTGATCCGACCTGCGAGCGTTGCTGGATCGCGGAAAAGGACGGTGAGGTAGTGGGCTCGGTGTTCGTGATCCGCCATGACCAGACCACGGCCAAGCTGCGCATGCTCTACGTGAATGCCAGCGCACGGGGCATGGGTATCGGCCAGCGCCTGGTGGATGAATGCGTACGCTTTGCCCGCCAGGTGGGCTACAAAAGCATGCTGCTGTGGACCGTGGACATCCTCACCGACGCGCGCAAGCTGTACCAGAAAGCCGGGTTCGAGTTGATAGAGGAAGAGCCGATGGTCAGCTTCGGCAAATCCCTGGTCAGCCAGACCTGGGCTCGCCCGCTGTGAAGCGGTCCCGCGCCATGGCGGCGCGGGACGTGAAGCCTTACAGGTCAGTGATTTCCTTGTGGCGCGGCAC
Source organism: Pseudomonas allii (assembly GCF_055380095.1). Classification (NCBI taxonomy): domain Bacteria; kingdom Pseudomonadati; phylum Pseudomonadota; class Gammaproteobacteria; order Pseudomonadales; family Pseudomonadaceae; genus Pseudomonas; species Pseudomonas allii. The sequence goes on from NZ_AP039450.1 coordinate 3,577,385, forward strand.
CAGCGTTTTCATCACGCTCCAGGCCACCAGGTAGGCCAGCGCACAGATCGCGAACATGATCATGTAGCCGGTGTGGATGTCGTTGATGGACTTGTAGTAGTCAAACACCCAGCCGCCGATCTTGGTCATCACCACGCCGCCCAGGCCGCCGGCCATGCCGCCGATGCCGACCACCGAGGCCACGGTCTTCTGCGGGAACATGTCGGACACCGTGGTGAAGATGTTGCACGACCACGCCTGGTGCGCCGAGGCGCCCACGCCGATCAACAGCACCGGCACCCAGAAGCTGATATAGCCCAACGGTTGCGCCAGCAAGACCACCAGCGGGAACAACGCGATCACCAGCATGGCTTTCATGCGCCCGTCATACGGCGCATCGCCGCGCGCCATGAAGTAGCTGGGGAACCAGCCGCCACCGATGCTGCCGACCATCGTCATGCTGTACAGCACCGCCAGCGGCATGACGATATCGGCGCCTTTCATGCCGTACTGCGCTGACAGGTAGGTGGGCAGCCAGAACAGGAAGAACCACCACACGCCATCGGTCATGAACTTGCCGAAGGCAAAGGCCCAGGTCTGGCGATAGGTGAGCAACTTGAACCACGAGACTTTTTTCTCCACGGCGCCGGCCGGTGACGGGGTGAAGGGCTGCACGGTCTGGTCGCTGCGGATATAGGCCAGTTCTGCGGCCGACAGGCGTTTTTGCTCCTCGGGCTTGCGGTAGAGCGCGATCCACACCGCGACCCACACGAAGCCCAAGCCACCGATCACGATAAACGCCGCTTCCCAGCCCCACAAACCGGCAATCAACGGCACGCAGATCGGCGCCAGGATCGCGCCCACGTTGGCACCGGAGTTGAAAATACCGGTGGCCAGCGAGCGTTCTTTCTTGGGGAAATATTCGGCGGTGGCCTTGATCGCAATCGGGAAGTTGCCCGCCTCGCCAATTGCCAGTACCGCACGGGACAACATGAAGCCGGCAATCGACACCGGGATCACCGCCAGGCCAATCGCGCCGCTGATGGCGGCGATGCCCTCGCCCATCGGCACTGAGAACGCATGCATGATGGCGCCCGTGGACCAGATACCAATCGCCACCACATAGGCCGCCTTGGTGCCGATCTTGTCGACAAAGCGCCCGGCGAACAGCATCGAGATCGCGTAGACAAACTGGAACACCGCCGCGATGTTCGCGTAGTCGGTGTTGCTCCAGCCAAATTGCGTGGACAGCTGCGGTGCCAGCAGGCTGAGCACCTGGCGGTCGAGGTAGTTGACGGTTGTCGCGAAGAACAGCATCGCGCAGATGGTCCAGCGATAGTTGCCTACCGCTTGGCCAACGCGGTGAGCGTGGATGGGCTCGTTCAAGTTCATGGCATCACTTTTTATTTTTGTTAGGTAGGACATATGTAACGTCATATGTCGTCGTACAACTGCGACTTTTATATCGGGCCGCCTACCCGCTGTCAATCTGAAAGATTGCCGTTTATCGAGGTTTTGCTTGGGTCTGTGAAAGGTCAGATAAATACAGTTGTAGGATGACAAATGCGCATGACCAGGCTGGGCGCCTTGCCCGGTACATCGTCGAGCACGCCAAAGGGCTGCATGCCGATCTTTTCCAGCACCCGGATAGAGGCCCCATGATCCGGTCGCACCAGCCCGAACACCTCGGGCAACCCCAGGCTATCGAATGCCAGCGTCAACGCGTCGTGCCCCAACTCGGTGGCATAGCCCTGCCCCCAGGCTTCCACCGCAAAGCGGTAACCCAGGTTGATGCGCCGCTCGGTCAGGTAGTTGAGGGGCGCGATACCGCCAAAGCCGATGATGTAGTCCGGCGCCTCGCGCCGTGCAATCGCCCACCAGCCGTACCCTTGGGTCGCCCACTGTTCAAGCCAGTGATCCAGCAGGCGCTGCGCCGCCTCCAGGCTGGCCATGGGGCCCGATGGGTTGAACAGGTTGGTATGCGGGTCGCCGAAGATCGCGAACAATCGCTGCAGGTCGCCCGGCTGCGGCTGGCGGTAGACTAGGCGGGAATGGGCGGCTGGCATTCGCATAACTCCTGTGTGGAGGGACAAAGTTCAATCCATCTGCAAAAAAACGCAAAGAGTGGTGAATTATTTCATGTCCGCTTGTATCTGAAGTGACAGAGCGGTGCCATCGCAGTGATGGCGCCTCCCCTGTTCTGCTTTAGAGTGCCCCGCATGAAATTACGTAAGAAAAGCGTCAAGCCCATCGGATTGAAAGACATCACCATCGTCGACGACACCAAGGTCCGCAAGGCGATCACCGCCGCCGCCCTGGGTAACGCCATGGAATGGTTCGACTTTGGCGTCTACGGGTTTGTCGCCTATGTGCTCGGCAAGGTGTTCTTCCCCGATGCCTCGCCCAGCGTACAAATGATCGCAGCACTGGGCACCTTCTCCGTGCCGTTCCTGATCCGTCCCCTGGGTGGCCTGTTCTTCGGTGCACTGGGTGATAAATACGGGCGGCAAAAGGTCCTGGCCGCGACCATCGTGATCATGTCCCTGAGCACCTTCGCCATCGGCCTGATCCCCTCCTACGCCTCGATTGGCATCTGGGCGCCGATCCTGCTGTTGCTGTGCAAAATGGCCCAGGGTTTCTCGGTGGGTGGCGAATACACCGGTGCATCGATCTTCGTCGCGGAGTATGCGCCGGACCGCAAGCGCGGCTTCCTCGGCAGCTGGCTGGACTTCGGTTCCATCGCCGGCTTCGTGTTGGGTGCCGGCGTGGTGGTGTTGATTTCCAGCATCCTGGGCGAAGCCGACTTCGAGTCGTGGGGCTGGCGCCTGCCGTTCTTCCTTGCCCTGCCCCTGGGCATCATCGGCCTGTACCTGCGTCACGCCCTGGAGGAAACCCCGGCGTTCCAGCAGCACATGGACAAAATGGAACAGGGCGACCGCGAAGGCTTGACCCACGGCCCCAAAGTCTCGTTCAAGGAGGTCGCGACCAAGCACTGGCGCAGCCTGCTGACCTGCATCGGTATCGTCGCTGCCACCAACGTGACGTACTACATGCTGCTCACCTACATGCCGAGCTACCTGTCCCATAACCTGCACTACAAAGAAAACAGCGGTGTGCTGATCATCATCGCGATCATGGTCGGCATGCTGTTCGTGCAGCCGTTCATCGGTTTTGTCAGCGACAAGATCGGCCGCAAGCCGTTCATCATCGCTGGCAGTATCGGTCTGCTGTTCCTGTCCATTCCGGCGTTTATGCTGATCACCAGCGGCAAGATCGGCCTGATTTTCGCCGGCCTGCTGATCCTCGCGGTGATCCTCAACTTCTTCATCGGCGTAATGGCCTCCACACTCCCCGCGATGTTCCCCACTCACTTGCGCTACAGTGCATTGGCCAGTGCGTTCAATGTCTCGGTATTGATCGCAGGCGTCACGCCGACCGCCGTGGCCTGGCTGGTGGAAAGCACCGACAACCTGTACATGCCCGCCTACTACCTGATGGTGTTTGCCGTGGTCGGCCTGGTCACCGGCCTGACCATGAAGGAAACCGCCAACAAGCCGCTGCGTGGCGCAGCGCCGGCGGCGTCGGACATGGAAGAAGCCAAGGAGTTGTTGCAGGAACATCACGACAACATCGAGCAAAAGATCGAAGATATCGACGCGCAGATTGCCGAATTGGAAGCCAAGCGCCAAACCCTGGTGCAGCAACATCCGCGTATCAACTGAAGCCTGACCCTGCATGGCGGCCCCACCCGCCGCCATGTTTCTGGAGAGTTCAACCATGGTTCCAAGCGTCACCGCACCACAGTCGTTGCTCAGCGCAGATGAACGCGCCGCCATTGCCGAAATAGAAGCCACCACCAGCATCCTGCAACTGGTTACCCGCCTGACCGGCATGCGCTTCGCCGGCATCGCCAAATTCACCGACCTGGAATGGGTGGTCTGCTCCGTGCATGACACCGTCGACATGGGCATTCATGTCGATGACGTGCTTGAGCTGGAAACAACGTTGTGCAGCGAGTTCTGTATCAACCCACAGACCCTGTTCATCCCGCAGATCAGCCAGAGCGGCCGCTTCGCCGCACGTCCGGTGGTCAAGCAATACGCCATCGAGAGCTATGCCGGTGCACCGATCTTCCTGCCCGACGGCCGTCTGTTCGGTGCGCTGTGTGCACTGGATTCGCGGGCAATGCTGTTCGAAGACCCCAACCTGCCGGAAACCCTCAGCCTGTTTGCTCGGCTGATCGGCTGCATTTTTTTCGCCAACCTGACGACCAGCGATACCTGAGCGTTCAGTTTTCCAGCAGCGCCGCCGATAACCAGGGATACCCCTGACTTGCAGCGCTGCCCTGCGGGAAACAATGCCGAACACTCTCGTCCCGATCGCCCGAACGCTCTCCAACCGCACCAGCCTGTCGCTGACACGGACCTCACTGTTCAATTTCACGGCCCTGTTGGTCCTGGTATTTGCAGCAGCAGCCTACTCACTGATCTACCTGGCCCATGACCTGGACCACGCAGAGCAAGAGGAAAACGCGTTTTACACGCGTAAAGCCGTGCAGTCCCTGGAAAAATCCCTGCGGGTGACCGTGAAGGACTACGCCTTCTGGAGCGATGCCTACAAGCACTTGCACCTCAAGGTGGACACCGATTGGGCCTACGGTCGCGGCAACGTCGGCGCCACACTGTTCCAGGATTTCGGCTTCCAGGGGCTGTTTGTGGTCAACGACGCCAACCGCACGGTGTACGCCGTAGTCGAAGGCGAGCTGCAACCCATTGATCTCAGCGACTGGCTCGCCCAGCCCATCACGCAGGTGCTCGAACAGGCTCGTGCCGGGGCCGAACAGGAAACGCCGGTCACCGCCTTCATCAACGTGCGCGGCAGCCCGGCACTCGTGGCCGCAGCGGCCATCACGCCCGGCACCGACCCCACGGTGAAGGTGGATGGGCGCCCCGCGTCGGTACTGGTGTTTGTCGACATTCTCGATAGCGCCCACCTGGCCCTGATCGGCAATGATTTCGGGGTGAATCAACTGCATATCGCCAGCGCCGATGAGGTCGGCAATACCTTGCTGGTCCCCCTGGGCGAAAACGGTGCTGCCGGCAGCCTGCATTGGCAGCCGGCGCGCCCAGGTGTGCGGTTGATGGGTGTTGGCTTGCCGCTGCTGGGCCTGGCCGCATTGCTGGTATGCCTGATGACCTGGGTGATCCTGCGTCGCGCCAGTGCCGCTGCCCTCGCCTTGGATGCCAGCCATGCGTCGCTGCTAGACAGCCAGAATGCCCTGACTACCAGTGAAGCGCGCTTTCGCGATGTGGTGGAAGCCAGCTCCGATTGGGTCTGGGAAATCGACGCCGGCTGGCGTTTCACGTACTTGTCGGAGCGCTTCGAGAACGTAACCGGCCTGGCCCGTCATACCTGGATCGGCGCCGCCATCAACGAGCTCCTGGACACGGAAGCCGGCGCGCTTTCGCAATGGCTGAACACGCCCAGCCGTACCGCGGACCTCAGCGTGCAATGCCGCTACGTCGACGCCCACGACCAGGAACGCACCACACGGCTTGCGGCAAGGCAAATGCCCTGTGGCGGTTTCCGCGGAACCGCCACCGACGTGACCGAGGAAGTCGAAGCACGGCGGCGCATTGAATTCCTGTCTCAGCACGACGCGCTCACCGGGCTGGCCAACCGAACGCGCCTGCAAGCGTTCCTCGACGACAAGCTCAAGGCACTGCCGGCGTCGGGGCAGCCTTTGGTCATGCTCAGCCTGGACCTGGACCGCTTCAAACCGGTCAACGACCTGCTCGGGCACGCGGCAGGCGACCACGTGCTCAACGAAGTGTCGACCCGCCTGGCCGATTGCGTGCGCCACGGCGACCTGGTGGCCCGGGTGGGTGGCGATGAGTTTGTGATGATCCTCACGAATGCGGGTACCCAGGACGATGTCGAGTCCTTGTGCCTGCGCTTGATCGAGTCCGTCGAACAGGCGGTCAGGGTCGGCGAGCAGGAAGTGTTCGTCAGCGCGAGCATCGGCATCGTGCTGGCCCCCGACGATGCCAGCGAAGCCGCCGAACTGCTGCGTTATGCCGATATCGCGCTGTACGAAGCCAAGGCGGCCGGCCGCAACACCTGGCGGTTTTACTCGGGGGAGATGAATGCACGGATCATCGAGCGTCGCCGCCTGGAAAGCGACCTGCGTTTTGCAATCAAGCACAATGAACTGCGCCTGCACTTCCAGCCGCGCTATCGCATTGCCGATGGACAGATGGTCGGTGCCGAAGCCCTGGTGCGCTGGCAACACCCACAGCGCGGGCTGATTTCACCCGAGACCTTCATACCGATTGCCGAAGAGTCCGGGTTGATCCTGGCGCTGAGCGATTGGGTACTGCAAACCGCCTGCACCTGCGCCGCCCAGTGGCCCGAAGCACTGTTTGTGTCGGTGAACCTGTCGTCCACGGAGTTCAAGCGTGGCGACCTGGTGGAGCGCATTCGCAACGCCCTCACGGCGTCGGGGATCGAACCGGCGCGGGTCGAACTGGAAATCACCGAAAGCGTGATGCTCGAAGACGCAGCGGGCGCACTGGCGGTGATGCACACGCTCAAAAGCCTGGGCATACGCATTGCCATGGATGACTTCGGCACCGGCTATTCCTCGTTGAGCTACCTGCGGGCCTTCCCCTTCGACGGGTTGAAGATCGACCGCAGCTTTCTCAGCCGCCTCGAAGACAGTGAGGATGACAAGGCGATCATCCAGGCCATCGTCGGCCTGGGGCGTGCCCTGGCATTGACGGTGACCGCCGAGGGCATCGAGACCGCCGGGCACCTGGCAATGCTCCGGGCCGTGTCCTGCGACGAAGGCCAGGGCTACTACCTCAGCCGGCCGTTGGATATCGACACGTTCAATGGGTTGCTCGGCACTAGCGGAAAAACTGACTCGGCGTCTTGCCAAACTGTTTCCTGAACATGCTGGTAAACGCGCTCGGGCTGTCGTAACCCAGCTCCAGGGCGATATCGATCACCTTTTCGCCCACCGCGATGCGTTCCAGCGCCAGCAGCAAGCGCGCCTGCTGGCGCCATTGGCCGAAGGTCATGCCGGTTTCCTTGCGGAACAGGCGCTGGATGGTTTTCTGGTCCAGGTGCAGGCGCTCGCTCCAGTGCGCCACGGTGGAGGCATCGCCCGGCTCTTCCTGCAACGCCAGGCAGATACGTTGCAGGCGCGGGTCAACGGGCTGCGGCAAGGACAGCGGCAACGCCGGCAGGATCGCCAGTTCGTCGAGGATCAGGTGCATGATCCGCGCATCCCGCGAGTCTTCGGCGTACGGCGGCTTCAGGCTCACGGACGCCTTGATCAGCTCGCTCAGCAACGGCGAGATACTCACAGTTTTCGGCTCGCCGGGCATGTTCGGGAAGCGATCCGGGCGCACAAACACACTGCGCATTTTCAGCGTGCCTACGCAACGCAGGGAATGCACTTGCCCGGCGGGCATCCAGATGCCACGGTTGGGTGGCACGGTCCACTGGTTCAGCGCCGAGTACACCACCATCACGCCTTCGGTGGCGTAGAGCAGTTGGTGCTTCTCGTGGCTGTGGTCGGGGATCACCCAGTTTTCCGGGTAATCGGTGGCGGAACTGATGACAGCCCAGGCGCCTTCGTTGATTTCCTGAAGAAATTCATCCAGTGGTTTGATCATTTCGCCCTTTTCGCGATAGTTGCCGCCCCAATTGCGTGAGACAGGCATTCCTGACAAATCTAGCATGAACGCCGAATCATTTTGTAATGGATGGCGACCTTAAGAAGTTGCCGCCTCTGATTAGCTGCCTTGTATGGAATGCCTGCATGTCGACCCTTACCGCGTCACCCGCCGCTGCAACCACTACGCCCCAGGCCAGCCCCTTGGTCATGCGCATCCTCGGCGCCTGCGCCCTGGCCCATTTGATCAATGACCTGATCCAGGCCGTGCTGCCGTCGATCTACCCGATGCTCAAGGCCAACTACGGCCTGACATTTACCCAGGTGGGCCTGATTACCCTGACCTTCCAACTGACCGCCTCCCTGCTGCAACCGTGGATCGGCTATCACACCGACCGCCACCCCAAGCCCTGGCTGCTGCCGGCGGGCATGGTGTGCACCCTGATCGGCATCCTGATGCTGGCGTTTGTCGGCAGCTTCCCGGCGATCCTGCTGGCGGCCGGCCTGGTGGGCGTGGGTTCGTCGACCTTCCACCCGGAAACCTCCCGCGTTGCGCGTCTGGCCTCCGGCGGTCGCTACGGCCTGGCGCAATCGACCTTCCAGGTCGGCGGCAACACCGGCAGCGCCTTGGGCCCGTTGCTCGCCGCGGCGATCATCATCCCCTACGGCCAGGGCCATATCGCCTGGTTCGGGCTGTTTGCGGTGTTCGCCATCCTGGTGCTGTACGGTTTGAGCCGCTGGTATCGCCACCACCTCAACCTGTTCAAGCTCAAGCAAGGCGGTAAAGCCACCCACGGTTTGTCCAAGGGACGCGTGACCTTTGCCCTGGTGGTGCTGGCCGTACTGGTGTTCTCCAAGTACTGGTACATGACCAGCCTGACCAGCTACTTCACCTTCTACCTGATCGAGAAGTTCCAGCTGTCGGTCGCAAGCTCGCAGATGTATCTGTTCCTGTTCCTCGGCGCCGTGGCGGTCGGCACCTTCGCGGGTGGCCCGATCGGCGACAAGATCGGCCGCAAGAAAGTCATCTGGTTCTCGATCCTTGGCGCGGCACCGTTCACCCTGGCCCTGCCCTACGTCGACCTGTTCTGGACGGCGGTACTCAGCGTGGTGATCGGGTTCATCATTGCGTCGGCCTTCTCGGCCATCGTGGTGTATGCCCAGGAACTGGTGCCCGGCAATGTGGGCATGATCGCCGGGATCTTCTTCGGCCTGATGTTCGGCTTCAGCGGGATTGGCGCGGCGCTGCTCGGCCTGCTGGCGGACACCCACGGCATCGAGTACGTCTACAAACTGTGCTCGTTCCTGCCGCTGGTGGGCATCCTGACCCTCTTGCTGCCCTCGACCAAAGGCGCCTGACCTGCCGATCATCGCCTGGCCGTGTGCTATCACCCAGAACGCTCTGAAAAACCTGCGTGTGCGCTTACAATCCCGGTTCTAAACGCACACCAGGCAGACCCGGCAAGACATGACGCTCGACCCTCCCACGATTTTGGCACTCACCGTAGCCCTGGCAGCCGCTGCCGCCCTGTACCTCGCCGTTGAATGGCGCAGCGTACGCGAACCTTCGCTGCTGTGCTGGAGCGCCGGTTTCGCCACCATTACCGTCGGCTCCACCCTCGCCCTGCTGCGCCTCAATGGCTTGCTGATGATCGGCATCTGGTTCGCCAACGGCTTGCTGGTCACCGCGCACTTCCTGTTTTTGCTCGGCGTGGCGCGGTTCACCCAAACGCGGCTGTCGCTGTTGTGGTTGCTGATGCTGCTGGTCTGGCTGGGCATGCTGATGTTGCCGGCCGATCCATCATGGTCCAAAGCCATGCTGGCGGTGCAGTCCCTGTTGGTGGCGCTGCCGACCCTGCGCGCCAGCTTCTTGTTGCGGCCCCATGGCAAGTCCCTGAGCATCGGCGCGGTGCAGTTGCGCTATGTGCTGCTGATCCATGGCGCGTTCTATGTGGCCAAGGCGCTGTCGGTATTGATCCCGGGCACCTTGATCGACCTCGCCGCCTTCAAGGGCGAGATCATCCAGATTTCCCTGGTGGAAGGCGCTATGGCGATCATGCTCATCGCACTGTCGATGACCGGCTCGGAACGCTATCGCCGCGAACAGCAGATCGCCCGGCTCGCCGCCCGCGACCCGCTCACCGCCCTCTACAACCGCCGCGCCCTCGACCTGCGCGCCCCGCGCCTGCTCGCTCAGGTAACGCCCGCACAACCGGGCGCCCTGCTGCTGATCGACATCGACAACTTCAAATCGGTCAACGACCTCCACGGCCACACTGCCGGCGACCGCCTGCTGATCGCCCTCAGCGAAATGATCCGCAGCGTAGTGCCCCAAGGCGCGCTGGCCGCACGCCTGGGCGGGGATGAATTCGTGATCCTGCTCAACCCGGCGTCCACCGAACAGATCGTCGAACTGGGCAGCAGCCTGCGCGACCAGTTCCAGCAACTGGCCGCACAGAGCTTCACCACGCCGGCGCCGGTGACGCTGAGCATTGGCGCAAACCTGTTCGACCAACCGCCGCCGAGTTTGACGGCGCTGATCGAGCAAGGGGATACCACGCTGTATGAAACCAAGCGCGGTGGGCGGGACAGTATTCGGTTGGTGGATCGGACGGGGGCCAGTTGGTACGGCTAGAAGTCGTATCAGGCCTCTCTCAACCGGTAGGAACACGCTTGCTCGCGAAGAATGCAAGCTCAGCGCGCCCAGTTAGCAGGCCGTTGAAAAAGGCCGGACTGAATTAGATTCTGGCAAACTCCCAGTCATGTCCCTCAATGTCAGCGGAAGACCGAGCCGATGCGTGGACCCGATCTCAAGCAAAACGACCTGTTCAGCTACACGACGCTGGAGCAGCGTATCCCCAAGGATCACCCGCTACGCCCGCTGCGCGAGCTGGTTGATGCGATCCTGGTGTCGATGGACTCTGATTTCGAGGTTTTGTATTCCTCGCTGGGACGCGCCTCGATTCCACCAGAGCGGCTACTGCGGGCTTCATTGCTGCAGGTGATCTACACCGTGCGTTCCGAGCGGCAATTGGTCGAGCAGATCGATTTTAATCTGCTTTTTCGCTGGTTCGTCGGCCTGTCGATGGACGAACGGGTGTGGGATCACTCGACCTTCAGTCAAAACCGTGACCGCCTGTTTAACCAGGATATTGCGCGCCTGTTCTTCCAGCGCATCAAGTCGCTGGCCCAATGGTCGCAGTACGCCAGCGATGAGCATTTCAGTGTGGATGGCACACTGATCGATGCCTGGGCTTCGCATAAGTCCTTCGTCAAAAAAGACGATGGCGAGAAGCCGGGCGATGAGCCTCCAGAGGACGGCCCTCGCAACAACTATCTCGATTTCAAGGGTGAGAAACGCGGCAACAAGACTCACCAATCGACTACCGATCCCCAAGCGCGGCTGGCCCGCAAGAGTCCGGCCGATGGCAGTCGCCTGGCCCATATGGCCCACACTCTGATGGAAAACCGTAACGGGTTGATCGTGGATGTGGAATGCACCGAGTTCAATGGACACGCCGAAGTGGGTGCAGCCTTGAAGATGCTTGAACGCACGGCCAAACCTGGCAGCACCGTGGGCGCGGACAAAAGCTACGACCAGAAATTTTTTGTCCAAATGGTGCGTGATTTGAAGGTGACGCCGCATGTCTCGAGGAAGGCCATCAAGAGCGCAATCGATGGCCGTACGACCCGTCATCCGGGTTACGGCATCAGCATGAAAATACGAAAAAGAATCGAGGAAGGATTTGGCTGGCTAAAGACCGTGGGTGGTCTGCGCAAGACCAAGCTGATCGGCCGCGAAAAGCTCAGCGCCCAGTTGCTGCTGGGCTTTTCGGTGTACAACTTGATCCGTTTGGGGAGCTTGTCGGGCTGGTGGCGTGGGTCGCATGTTTAGGCGAGGTACGCCCAGAAATCGTCCACAGGCAAATATTTGCGCTGGAATTGGCAAAACACCCGCTGATTGAGGCGGGATAAAGGTCGACGCCAGGCTTGAGAGGCTGAAAAATCTCAAGCTTGGCGGGTTGGGGGAGATAGGACTGAATTTTTCAACGGCCTGTTAGAATACCCGCGTTATCGTTGACGTTTTTCGCGAGCGAGCTCGCTCCTACAGTGCCCAGGCCGAACAGGCAGGCCACACCCACCCCATACGCAAGCGTGCGCCAGGGTTGCCATCCCATCAAGTACGTCACCGTATGCACCACCCGCGCCGAGGTGAAACCGCAAAACAGCCAGGTGGTGGCAACCGGGGCAGTCTCCAATGCCACACACAGCCCACCCAACACAAAAAACAGCGGAATGTTCTCCAGGTCATTGGCCCAGGCCTTGGTCGCTCTCATGACTTGGGGCAGTTCTTCTGTATTCGCGGCGCGATTGAAGAACGCGGCGTCTTCCGGATTGGTAAAGGCCCGACGCCTCAGGCGAAAAAAACCCTGATAACAGGAAATCGCAAACATCTTCAAACACAGCACCAGCACGCACAGCGTATAGACCGGCAATAGCTCACTCATCCCGGCCCCCATTCACCACCAGATAAAGCAACGGCCCCACCGAAACAAACACCGCCGTCAGCACAAAGTATGGCACCAGCGAAGCCATCGACCGCCCGCGCCGCCGCGCATCCCGGTACATCCACACACACGCCAGCAGCGCCATCAAATACAGGTCGATCACCACTTGTGCGGTGTCCGGTCGCGACATCAATTCGCGCCCGAACGCCAGCAGCGACTGCTCGGCCGTCAGCAGCGTGAACAGGGTGTACGACGAAAACAGCAGCAAACCGGCCAGCGCAACACGGGATCTTTTCATGGGCTCTTCCTTGGGGTGATGAAGGCCCACGTTAGTGATAAGGTTCGGCCCCTCGCAATGACCTCGGAGGTCATGATCCCGCCATGGACACCCCTGCCACCGCCGGCGAACACCTGCGCCACTTGCGCCGGCAAGCCAAGCTCAGCCAGCTCGACCTGGCCCTGATCACCGGTGTTTCCCAGCGCCACCTCAGTTGCCTGGAAACCGGCCGCGCCAAGCCAAGCCCCGGCACCTTGCACAACCTGCTGACGGCACTCGAAGCACCCCTGGACCAGCGCAACCGCGTGTTCCTCGCCGCCGGCTATGCCCCGCGCTACAGCGCCACGCCACTGGCCTCACCGGCGATGGCCGCGATTCGCGAAGCGGTCAACCATGTGCTGCACGCCAACAACCCCGCGCCGGCCATCCTGCTGGACAGCCAGTGGCAGGTGTTGGCGGCGAATGCCAGTACCGGCGTGCTGTTTCAATTGGTGGGCATCCCGCCCGATTCAGCCGAGGGCTTGAACCTGCTCACCACGCTGTTGCAGTCGGGCGGCCTGGGCGATCACCTGATCAACGCCGACGAGATCCGCACCCTGGCCTGGCAACGCGCTACCCGTGAGGCGCTGGGCAATCCTGAACTGGCAGAACTGCTGGCAAGCTTGCCGACACCGGCCAGCACCGAGCTGCCCGCCGACATGCCACCGCTGGTGCTGACGCGCATCCGTTCAAGCCGGGGCGAATTGAGTTTTCTGTCCACCTTCACCACCTTCGGCATGCCCCAGGACATCACCCTCTCCTCCCTGCGCATCGAACATCTGATTCCCGCCGACGACGCCACCTGGCAGGTGATGCGTGCGGCGTACGCGGATTATGCCGCGCTGGTTTTGTGAAATATCTGTACGTAGACTGCCGCCATACCCCCACTTGAAGGCGGCGAAAAAAACGTGATGCAAGTTACCGAAGTCTCCATTGCCCAATTGCGCGCGGCGCTTGAATCCGGCCAGACCACGGCCGTTGAACTGGTAAAAGCCTACCTGGCGCGGATCGAGGCCTATGACGGTCCGCAGACCGCCACCGCCTTGAACGCCGTGGTGGTGCGCAACCCCGCAGCGCTCGAAGAAGCCGAGGCGTCCGATGCACGCCGGGCCAAAGGTGAAACCCTGGGGCCTTTGGATGGCATTCCCTACACCGCCAAGGACAGCTACCTGGTCAAGGGCCTGACCGCAGCGTCCGGCAGCCCGGCGTTTGCCAACCTGGTCGCCCAGCGCGATGCATTCACCATCGAGCGCCTGCGCGCCGGCGGCGCCATCTGCCTGGGCAAGACCAATATGCCGCCGATGGCCAATGGCGGCATGCAGCGTGGCGTGTATGGCCGGGCGGAAAGCCCGTATAACGCCGACTACCTGACAGCGCCATTTGCTTCCGGCTCGTCCAACGGTGCCGGCACTGCGACGGCGGCGAGCTTTGCGGCGTTTGGCGTGGCCGAAGAAACCTGGTCCAGCGGACGCGGCCCGGCCTCTAACAATGGCCTGTGTGCCTACACCCCGTCCCGTGGGGTGATTTCGGTGCGCGGCAACTGGCCGCTCACGCCAACCATGGACGTAGTGGTGCCGTACGCGCGCACCATGGCCGACCTGCTGGAAGTGCTCGACGTGGTGGTGGCCGAAGACCCGGACACCCGTGGCGACCTGTGGCGCCTGCAACCCTGGGTGCCGATCCCGAGCGTCACCTCGGTGCGCCCGGTGTCTTACGCTGACCTGACCGTGACTGCCGAATCCCTCGCCGGTAAACGCTTTGGCGTACCACGCATGTACATCAACGCCGACCCCGACGCCGGCACCAGCGAAAAACCCGGCATCGGCGGCCCCACCGGGCAGAGGATCAACACCCGCGCCAGCGTTATCGACCTGTGGAACGACGCCCGCCAAGCCTTGGTCGCGGCCGGCGCCGAAGTGATCGACGTGGATTTCCCGCTGGTGTCCAACTGCGAAGGCGACCGCCCCGGCGCGCCCACCGTGTTTACCCGTGGGCTGGTGTCCAAGGAATTCCTGCACGATGAACTGTGGGAACTCTCGGCCTGGGCCTTTGATGATTTCCTGCGCGCCAACAACGACCCGGCGCTCAACCGCCTGGCGGATGTGGACGGGCCGAAGATCTTCCCCCACGACCCGGGCACCCTGCCCAACCGCGAAGACGACCTTGCGGCCGGCATGGACGAATACGTGCGCATGGCCGAGCGTGGCATCACTCCGTGGGACCAGATCAACACCGTCCCCGATGGACTGCGCGGCCTGGAACAGACCCGCCGGGTCGACCTGGAAGACTGGATGGACAAGCTTGGCCTCGACGCCGTGCTGTTCCCCACCGTGGCCGACGTAGGCCCGGCGGATGCCGATGTGAACGAAGCCTCCGCCGACATCGCCTGGAGCAACGGCGTGTGGGTGGCCAACGGCAACCTCGCCATCCGCCACCTGGGCGTGCCGACCGTCACCGTGCCCATGGGCGTGATGGCCGATATCGGCATGCCGGTGGGGCTCACCTTTGCCGGGCGCGCCTATGATGACTCGGCGTTGCTGCGCTTTGCGTCGGCCTATGAAGCCACCGGCAGCAAACGCCTGATTCCACCGCGCACCCCTCCGCTGGCAGCTGACTAAACGCGGTCAAACATGTGGGAGCGGGCTTGCTCGCGAATACGGTCCTTCAGCCACCAATAGGCTGACTGATCCACCGCTTTCGCGAGCAAGCCCGCTCCCACATTTTCGCCTGTGTTTCAGATCAGGCGATGTGGGGCACGGCAATCAACAGGATTGCCGTGCCATGAGTCAGCGTCGCCGCCAGCACTCCATAGCGCATGCGCACCAACGCACAGGCCAGCCCCTCCAGCAGGGTAAACAACAACACCGGCCACCCCAGTTGAGTCACGCTCAAGGCCAGGAACGTATGGCAGGCCGCAAAGGCTACGCCGCTAATAAAGGCCGCACGCAGCGGTGTTACATGCTGCTCCAGATAGCCCTGTAGAAAACCGCGAAACAGCACCTCCTCCAACGCATTGGCGCCATAGGCCAACACGACCATGCCCGGCAGCCATACCCAATACCCTGGAATCGCGGACACGTCGATGCCCTGGTAAAACCGCAGCGGCACACCGATCAAACCGCCCACCGCAAGCCCGATCGCAAGGCCAACGCCACGCGCGCCCCTGGACCAGACGATCAACCTCCACAGGTCCGGCGCCAGGCGCATGAGCCCTGCGATCAACAGCACCGACAAGCCGCCCAACGCCGCCAACACAAACGCATTGGCCGTAAACCCAAGCTGCACTTCGCTGCCCAGCGACCACAAGCCCAACGGCGTCATCACATCGCGCATCAGCACGAACCCCATCAACAGGATCAGGATGCGCAGCGCCGTCAGCGACTTGGGCGTCAGTGCGAACCACAGGCCAAACAACAGCACGCCCGGCGCCAGGTACATGCTGTAGTGGATCAATACCACCATGCCTTGGGTAATCATCGATCGCTCAGCCATGCGCCAGCGCAATCATGTCGATCTCCACCGCCGCCGACTTCGGCAGCTGCATCACGCCAATCGAGGTCCGCGTATGCACGCCGGCGCTGCCGAGAATCTCGTGCAACAGGTCCGACGCACCGTTGGCCACTTCACTCTGCTGATCAAAATCCTCGGCACTGCGCACGTACACGGTGATGCGCGGGATGGCCTTGATGTGGTCCAGCGAACCCAGGGCCTGCTGGAGTAACCCCAGGCAGCGCAACGCGCTGATGCCGGCGGCGACTTGCGCCTGGGCCAGGGTCAGGCTGTCACCGACCTTGCCCGGCAGCACGATGGCATCGCCGACACGCGGGATCTGGCCGCTGATGTACAGGTGGTTGCCATCGCGGACCAGCGGCGTGTAGTTGCCGCCGATCTTGAATTCATTCAACTGATAGCCGATGCGCAGTTGGGCGGCCTGGTATTTTTCGTCGCGGGTCATGGGCGTGAATCCTCGTTGCGACGTTGCCACTCATCCACCACGTCGCCCAGGGTCTTGGGCCTGTCGTTGCGAATCCAGGCCATGAAAGGCCGGTCGAACTTGAACCCCGGGCCGCAGTGCTCAAGCATGAAGCGGCGAACGTTCTGAGTGTTTTTGTAGTGTGGGGTAACGGGGGTGTCGCGGGTGATGGGGTCGCTGTGCCAGTCAAAATCCATGTTGTGTCTCGGGCGCCGTGGGGTTGCGGCGCTAGCATAGCGATGTGCTACCTGCACAGGAAGTGAGCTGTGATTCAACCGATGTGTTGGGACATCGTACAAGATAAAGACTTGCTTATATTGCCTTAAAGCCCAGCCCTTTCAAGGTCTTTGAAAAAACGGCCATACCTGGCTGATACCCTCCCATCAAGGGTGAACACTGCAACTGTGGCGAGCGGGCTTGTCCCGCGTTGGGCTGCGAAGCAGCCCCAGCACCAGCGGCCTAAGAATGCCTGGTTCACCGCATTCCTCCTTCCAGGGTCGCTTCGCGACCCAACGCGGGACACGCCCGCTCGCCACAGGGTACTTATCGCCTGTTCTACCTGAAGACCTTGAAAGGGCTGGCCTTAATACCGAATCTTTTCTGGATATTTCAAAATTTCACTTTCCTTCCCCATCTGAAATATTGCATGGTTGTACGACGACTTAACGTGTCGTCCCCCCCAACAACAATAAGGAAACACCCATGCAAAACGTCAAAGTGCTGATCGGTTTTCTGTGCCTGTTCAGCGGCTATGTCGCAGCAGCGCCTGCCCCTGCCGAAAAGGACGTGGCCCAAGCGGTCGACCAACTGACCCAAGCCATGCTGCACCTGGACCTCAAGCAGCTTCACGCGCTGACATCTGACAAACTCACCTACGGTCACTCCAGCGGCAAGGTGCAGAACAAAGACCAGTTCATCGCCGACCTGGAAACCCACACCAGCGCGTTCAAAACCCTGGAAATGCAGAACCAGACCATCACTCTGCAAGGCGACACCGCACTGGTGCGCAACCACTTCCATGCCCTGGCGGTGAACAGTGGCGTTGAAGTGCCCACCGACATCGACAACTTCCAGGTCTGGCAGAAGCAAAAAGGCAAATGGCTGCTGATCGGACGTCAAGCCTACAAGTACTGATGCCCAGCGGTGAGCCGCCGAACCCGGCTCACCACGCCACCACCTTGCGCACCTTCGACAGCGCCTCGCGCAGCGCCGGCAGCGCCACCGAGCCCAAGGCCAGGCGCAGTGCGTGCGGCACATGGGCCGACACGGCAAACGGCTCGGCGGTAGACACGGAAACCCCCTCGCGCTGCAAGCTCATGGCCACCTGATCGGCCCGCGCCTCTTCCGCCAGGGGCAACCACAGGAAATACGAAGAAGGATGGCTCACGTACGCCAGCCCCTTCAGCACTTGCGCCGCCACGGCCTGCCGCGCCTGGGCATCCTGGCGCTTTTGTACTTCCAACTTGGCCACGGTGCCATCTTCGAGCCAGGCCACCGCAATGGCGCTCATCACACCCGGCACGTTCCAGGTGGTGGCCATAAGGGTGCGCTCCAGTGGTTTCACCCATTCCGTCGGCGCTGCGACGAACCCGACACGCAACCCGGTCGCGACACTTTTCGACAGCCCGCCCACATACACCGTGCGCTCCGGTGCCAATGTCGCCAGCGGCGGCGGCGCGTCTTCGGCCAGGAACGCGTAGGCCGCGTCTTCGATGATCATCAGGTTGTGCTGACGGGCGATCGACACCAACTGTTCGCGCTGGGCCATGCCCATCACCCAGCCCAATGGATTGTGCAGGGTTGGCATGCTGTACACCGCGCGCACCGGGCGCTTGCGACACAGGTCATGCAGCGCATGCAGGTCCGGCCCTATCGGGGTGACCGGGATCGCGACGATTTCCAGGTGCAGGGTTTCGGCCAGCACCTTGAACCCCGAATAGGTCAAGGCATCCACTGCGATCACATCGCCGGGCTTGAGCAAGGCCATCATCGTCACCGCCAGGCCGTGCTGGGCTCCACTGACCAGCAGCACCTGCTCGGCGTCCACCCTGAGCCCGCGACTGAGCAAATGCCGCGCAAACGCCGCGCGCTCATGCAAGCGGCCGGCATGGGGCTGGTAACGCAACAGGGCTTCGAGATCGCCGCAGAGCGCCAACTGGCGCAGCGCCGTGCGCAACCTATCCGCCTGGCCCGGCAACGAAGGGTAATTGAAGTTCAGGTCGAGCATGCCCGGCGCCACGGTCATCTGCCCACTGCCCTGCCCCGGCGGCAGCGAGATCTCACGCACGAAGGTGCCACGCCCGGCTTCACCGCTGACCAGCCCCATCCCCTCAAGCTCCGCGTACACCCGGGTGGCGGTGACCAGCGCCAGGCCATGCTCTGCGGCCAGTTGCCGGTGCGTTGGCAAGCGGGTACCGGGCGGCATCGTTCCGCTGCGGATGGCTTGGGCGAAGGTATCAACCAACGACTTGTAGCGGGCGCGGGGCATAGGCCTGTATCCATGACAATTTTTTGATTGTCTTAATCCTCACCCCTAGGATGATCGCAACGCAACCCCTCCCTGTCCGGACACCCCATCATGCAACGCACTTCCCCTCTCAACACCCTGGATACCAGCGCACAAGGCTGGATCAACGGCTTTATCGGCGTGGTGATCTTCAGCGGCTCCTTGCCCGCCACGCGCCTGGCCGTGATGGAATTCGACCCGGTCTTCCTCACCATGATCCGCGCGGCCATCGCCGCCCTGTTGGGCGTTCTGCTGCTGTGGCTGTTCAAGGAAAAACGCCCCGCACGCCAGCAGTGGGCGCCCCTGGCAATCGTCGCCCTGGGCGTGGTGATCGGCTTCCCGCTGCTCACGGCCCTGGCCCTGCAATACGTGACCTCGGCCCATTCCATCGTGTTCATCGGCCTGCTGCCGCTGGCCACGGCGGTGTTTGGTGTGCTGCGCGGTGGCGAGCGTCCGCGCCCGGTGTTCTGGTTGTTTTCGATCCTGGGCAGTGTGCTGGTGATGGGTTATGCCTTCGCCCAGGGTTTGAGCGCCGCGCCGGCCGGCGACCTGCTGATGCTGTTGGCCGTGCTGGTCTGCGGCCTGGGCTATGCCGAAGGTGCCAAGCTGTCGCGCAGCCTCGGCGGTTGGCAGGTAATCTGCTGGGCGTTGGTGGTGTCGATGCCGGTGGTGGTGCCGTTGAGCCTGGTGCTGGCGCCGGCGAGTTTGCGCGGCATCAGCCTGCCCGCCTGGCTCAGTCTGGGCTACGTGTCATTGTTCAGCATGCTGATCGGTTTTGTGTTCTGGTATCGCGGGTTGGCCCAGGGTGGTATCGCCGCCGTCGGCCAGTTGCAGTTGCTGCAACCGTTTTTCGGCCTGGCGCTGGCGGCGGGCCTGCTGCACGAGCAGGTCAGCCTGGGCATGGTGCTGGTCACCGTCGCAGTGATCGGCTGCGTGGCCGGTGCAAAGAAGTTCGCCCGTTAACGCTGCGGCGCGACCATCTTGAACTTGATGTTGATGTCATTGGACACCACGCTGTTGCCGGCCCATTCGCCCTCGCCGATCTTGAAGTCGCCGCGCTTGAGGATGAACTCACCGTCGAACACCCCAATGCCGCTTTGCTCCTTGAGCACCACGTCGACGTCCACCGGGCGCGTGGTGCCCTTGATGGTCAGGTTGCCGCTGATCTGGTAGCGGTTATTCCCCAGCGCCTTGACCCCGGTGGATTCATACACGCCCACAGGGTAGGTCGCGGTGTCGAACCAGGAGGCGCGTTGCAGCTCGTCGTTGGCGTCCGGGCTGCCGGCGTCGATGCTGGCGAGCTGGATCTTGAGCAACGCATGCCCGGCCTCCGGCTGTTGCGTATCGAAGGTCAAGGTGCCCTCGAAGTCGCTGAACGTGCCATACACCCGCTGCCCCAATTGCTTGTAGGTGAAGCTGATCTGGCTGGCGGTGCGGTTGACATCCTTGTACTCCACCGCTTGGGCGCTGGCGCCGTAGGCAAGGATCAAGGCCAGGACGGCGACCGGGGACATTCGACGTTTCATGCAACGCTCCGCGACAGGTAAGAACACAGTATCGAGCTAACACCTCATACCAGGGATTTATTCCCATCGGGCGTTTGTCCTGCTAAACAGAGTAGTCGCCCCACAACAATAAGGACGCTGCATGCACGCCCCATCGCTCCAGGACACCACCGCGCCGGAAGGCATCTGCTACGGCTGCGGCGGCAGCAACCCCCATGGCCTGCATATCAAGAGCCGCTGGGACGCGGACGGTATCCACCTGGTCGCCGAGCACCTGCCCGAGGCAAAGTACACCGGCTGGCCCGACCTGGTCTACGGTGGCCTGATCGCGATGCTGGTGGACTGCCATTCCAACTGGACCGCCATGGCCTACCACTACCGCGCCGAACACCGCGAACCCGGCAGCCTGCCGCGCATCGATTGCGTGACCGGCAACCTGGGCATCAAATTCATCAAGCCGACCCCCATGGGCGTGACCCTCACGCTGCGCGCCCGTGTCGACGGCGACGTGGGGCGCAAGACCCGCGTGATCTGCGAGGTGTACGCCGGTGGCGTGCTGACGGCCGTGGGCGACTCGATCTTCGTGCGCGTCGACACCGGCCAACTGGCCGCCGCCGCCCATGGCCGTGACAGCTGATCCTGGTCTACATTGATGGCCACCGCTAATCGAGGACTGCACCGATGACTCGTCTCACCGCGAAAGACTTTGCGCCCGAACTGCTCGAACTCTACGACGGCTACGCCCACGGCAAGCTCAACCGTCGCGAATTTCTCGACCGCGCCGCCCTGTTCACCTTCGGCGGGCTCACCGCCTCGGCCCTGCTCGCGGCCTTGAGTCCCAACTACGCCCTGGCCGAACAGGTGAAATTCACCGACCCGGACATCGTCGCCGACTACATCACCTACCCGTCGCCCAAAGGCAACGGCAGCGTGCGCGGCTACCTGGTACGCCCGGCCAAAGCGACGGGCAAGTTGCCGGCGGTGGTGGTGGTCCACGAAAACCGCGGCCTCAACCCCTACATCGAAGACGTCGCCCGGCGCCTGGCCAAGGCCGGTTTTATTGCGCTGGCGCCGGATGGCCTGACCTCGGTGGGCGGCTACCCCGGCAACGACGAAAAAGGCGTGGAACTGCAACAGCAAGTCGACCCAACCAAGTTGATGAACGACTTCTTCGCCGCCATCGAATGGCTGATGCACCACGACAGCAGCACCGGCAAGGTCGGCATCACCGGTTTCTGTTATGGCGGTGGCGTAACCAACGCGGCAGCCGTAGCCTACCCGGAACTGGGGGCGGCCGTATCGTTCTATGGGCGCCAGCCGGAGGCCAAGGACGTAGCGCGCATCAAGGCGCCGATCATGCTGCATTACGGTGAGCTGGACACGCGGATCAATGAAGGCTGGCCGGCTTATGAAAAGGCCCTGAAAGCAGCCGGCACCACCTATGAAGCGTACATCTACAAGGGGGCCAACCACGGTTTTCACAATGATTCGACGCCGCGTTATGACGAAGCAGCGGCGAACCTGGCGTGGGAACGCACACTGGGCTGGTTCCGCAAATACCTGGTCTGACTGCCCCCTGTAGGAGCGACCTCAGTGCTCCAGTGCATAGCGCCGGCAATGGTTGAGGTAGCCCTGCTCATGGCTCCCTACCAGTTGCACCACGCTGGTCCATAGCCACGACGGCGCATCCAGCTGTTTGGAACGATTCTCCTGCAGCACGGCCATCCAGTCCTTGCGTGTCTCGCGATCCATCTGCCGGGCATGGGCGATACCGACCACCCGCGCCAGGTAGCCGGCGGCGTGCATGGCGTCGATCTCGCTCAATTCGTCCAGCTCCAGCTTCATGTCCTGGGGCAGTAGCTCGCGGATGAAAAAACCATTGTCCAGCATGCGCGTCGCCACCATGCGTTCACCCAAACCGGGCGAGAGCTGGCGGGCGCCCTCCACCACCCGACGGCCATTGTCCCTGGGCATCTTCGCCCGTACCGCACGAGGCGCCGCCGCGCCGACGGCCTGCTTGATATCGATCAGGCAATACTCCTGGTCATCCTTGTCGCCCACGCCGAGCAAGGCGGCATAGCGCTGCAGGCCCAGGGAGCTGCAGCCCTTGACCCAATAGGCCGAGTCCAGCAACTCGACCCTGGCGTCCTTGGGGCGACCTTTGAGTGACGTCACCAATTGATGGATGTCGGCCGAGGCGCAGAGCGTTTCCAGTGCGGTTTTTTCGGCCCGTGACAACGACCAGAAATGCTTGCCCAAGGGAATGCTCGGGCGAGCGTTTTCGATGCGCTCGCGCGCCAGGTTCTTCCAGGTGCGCGCCACCGCGCTGCGCATGCCCGCCTTGACCTGGGACGGACGCGGCGGCGCTTCGTCGGGTTTGTCTTTGAACGCCTGTTCGTAGCCCACCATCATTTCTTCGAGCATGCGCGCACTGGTCACCCCCGGCAGGTCCGAGCCGCGCGCGGCGGTGGCCAGGGACAGCGCCAGGCGCACCAGGTCGTGGGCCGGGTTGCCGATCACCGTCTGGTCAAGGTCGCGGATATGCATATCGATGCGACCCTTGATATCGCCGGTAGGCCCCAGGTTGCCGGCGTGGCAGTCGCCGCAGATCCAGATAGCCGGGCCATGGGGCAGGCGGCGCCCGCTCTGGCTGTGCAGCCATTCGTAGAATTGTACGGTGCTGCCGCGCACGTAGGCGTGGGCAGAGCGGGCCATCTTCAAGTTACGCAGTTGGGTCAGGTGCGGCATGCGGGCGGAGGGGCGCGGTATCTTCATGGAAAAACTCAGTGCAGGTGTTGCGGTAGAGCGCTGGCCCTCGACGAATGTTTCATTATGTTTCAAAAAAAAGCGATTCAGCCGTCCTTCGCCCTGTCCCGCAACCAATCCTTGAACGCCAGCATCGCCGCCGTCTCGGCCCGCGACTGCAAGCGCGTCAACCAGTAACTGCCAGTGGTAATGCCGATATCGAACGGCTGGCGAATCACATCACTCTCCAGTTGCCGCGCAAACATCATCGCCGGTGCCAAGGCCACGCCGAGGCCTTGCAATGCCGCCTCCATCATCGCCAGCGATGAATCGAACACGATGCTGCGCGGCAGCAGGGTGTCGGCAGGCAAGCCGGCGGCCTGGAACCACAGGTTCCACTCATCGGCGCGGTAGGAACGCAGCAAGGTGTGTTTCAACAGGTCGGCCGGTGCGTGTAACTGCTCGGCCAGTTGCGGCACACACAACACGCTGAGCGGAGCTTCCAGCAGTTCGCAGGCGTCCGTGCCGTGCCAGGCGCCGGCGCCGAAACGGATGGCGTAATCCAGCCCTTCGGCGGCGACATCGACGCGGTTATTGTGGGTCGATAGGCGCAAGTCGATAAACGGGTAGCGCTGCTGAAAGTCCGCCAGGCGTGGCAACAACCAGCCGACCGCGAAGGTGCCTACGGCCCCGACGGTGAGGACCTCGCGGTAGTGCCCGCCCTCGAACTGGCCGAGGGTATGCGCGATGCGGTCGAAGGACTCGCGCAACACCGGCAGCAGGGTTTCACCTTCGCGCGTCAGCATCAGCCCTCTTGGCAAGCGTTTGAACAAGGTGACATTCAGTTGCGCCTCCAGGCTTTTCACCTGATGGCTGACCGCAGCCTGGGTCACGCACAACTCGATGGCCGCCCGAGTAAAGCTCAAATGGCGGGCCGACGCCTCGAACGCGCGCAGGGCATTGAGGGGCAAATGGGAGCGCAGCATGATCTACCCTAGATTTTCTAATGGCAGCTGCAAGATATCATCGTTTGCCGCAGGGGCCGAACCTGACTAGATTTGCCACGCCTGCGCAGGCCCCGATCGTCAGTGCATCATTTACATGGAAGCGAATAACCATGAACTCCAACGTAAGACATTTCCTGATTTCAGCCTTATTTATCAGCTCCGGCACCTGCATGGCCGCCACCGACCTGCGCCAGGTCGTGAACAGCAGCGTCGAGCCCTTGATGCAGCAACAAGGCATCGCCGGCCTGTCGGTGGCGGTGGTGAACAAAGGCAAGGTGCAATACTTTAACTACGGCGTCGCCAACAAAGACAAGCAACAGCCCGTGACCGAAGACACGCTGTTCGAGATCGGCTCGGTGAGCAAGACCTTCACCGCCACCCTCGGCGGTTACGCTGCGGCCAGCGGCAAACTGAAGCTGTCGGACATGGCCAGCCAGCATCTGGCCGCACTCAAGGGCAGTGCATTCGACCGCATCAGCCTGCTGCAATTGGCCACCTACACCCCTGGCGGCCTGCCGCTGCAGTTTCCAGATGCCGCCGACAGTGCCGGCACCATGCTCAATTATTTCCAGCACTGGAAACCCACTTACGCCCCAGGCGCACAGCGTCTGTATTCCAACCCCAGCATTGGCCTGTTCGGCTACCTCAGTGCGCAAAGCCTGGGCCAGCCGTTCAACGTCGCCATGGAGAAAACCCTGCTGCCCAAGCTGGGCCTGACGAACACCCATGTCAGCGTGCCGGCAGACAAAATCCCTACCTACGCCCAAGGCTACGACAAGGACCAGAAACCCGTGCGCGTCGGCCCCGGCGCGCTGGACAGCGAAGCCTATGGCATCAAGACCAGCACCCAGGACCTGGCGCAGTACGTGATGCTGAACATGCACCCGCAAACCCTGGAGAAACCGCTGCAACAGGCCATCGCCACCACCCACACCGGTTACTACACGGTGAACGGCATGACCCAGGGACTGGGCTGGGAGTACTACCCCTACCCGATCACGCTGCAAGCGCTGATGGAGGGCAACTCCACACCGATGGCGATGGAACCGCACAACGTTAAATGGCTGAACCCGGCCCAGGCGCAACCGGCCAATGTGCTGTACAACAAGACCGGCTCGACCCGTGGGTTCGGTGCCTATGTGGCCTATGTGCCGAGCAAGGACATGGGGGTGGTGATTCTGGCCAACAAGAACTACCCGAATGCCGAACGGGTGAAAGTGGCCCATGCGATCCTGAGTGCGCTGGACCACTGATGCACACGCCCCGCAGGAACCGGCAAGCCGGCTCCTGCACGTTGGGTTACATACCGAGCCAATGCGGCAGCGCCAGCGAAATGAACGGCAAGTACGTAACCATGATCAGGAACACCAGCAGAATCATCAGCCACGGCAGCGCCGCGCGGATGGTCTGCCCCAGGGTCAACCCGGTCACCGCCGAGGTCACGAACAGGTTCAGCCCCACCGGCGGGTGCACCAGGCCGATCTCCATGTTCACCACCATCACGATCCCCAGGTGGATCGGGTCGATGCCCAGCTTCATGGCAATCGGGAAGAAGATCGGCGCCAGGATCAGCACAATGGCCGACGGCTCCATGAAGCTGCCCGCTACCAGCAGCACTACGTTGACCATGATCAGGAAGCCAATCGGCGTCAGCCCTTCGGAGATCACCCACGCGGTGATTTCCTGGGGGATCTGTTCGGTGGTCAGCACATGGGCAAACAGCATGGCGTTGGCAATGATGAACATCAGCATGATTGCCAGGCGCCCGGACTCCAGCAGCACCTTGGGACAGTCGCGCAGCTTCATGTCCTTGTAGACGAACAACGCCACGAACGCCGAGTACACCGCCGCCACCGCGGCCGCTTCGGTCGGGGTGAACATGCCGCTGTAGATGCCGCCGAGGATGATCACCAGCAGCAACAGGCCCCAGAAGGCTCGGCGCGCGCAGGTCAGCCATTCGCGGAACGTCGCTCGGGGCTGGGCCGGCAGCTTCTTGATGCGCGCGACGATGTAGATGGCGATCATCAGCATCAGGCCCAGCAGCAACCCTGGAATTACCCCTGCCATGAACAGCTTGCCGACCGAGGTTTCAGTCGCCGCCGAATACACCACCATCACAATCGACGGCGGGATCAGGATGCCCAGGGTGCCGGCGTTACAGATGATCCCCGCACCGAACTCCTTCGGGTAACCGGAACGCACCATGCCCGCCACGGCAATCGACCCCACCGCCGCCACCGTCGCCGGTGACGAACCGGACAGCGCCGCAAACAGCATGCACGCCAACACCGCCGCAATCGCCAGGCCGCCACGAATATGCCCGACACAGGCGTTGGCAAAGTCGATCAGCCGCTGCGCCACCCCGCCGGTGGTCATGAACGCCCCGGACAACAGGAAGAACGGGATCGCCAGGAAGGTGTACGCGTCGGAGGTCTCGAACAGCTTGATCGCCAGGGAACTCACCGAGTCCTGGCTGAACATCAGGATCGACACCGCACCGGACAAGCCCAGGGAAATCGCGATCGGCACGCCGAGGAACATGAACACGAACAACAGCAGAAACAGACAGAGCACGGCCATCAGTGACGCTCCTCATGGCTGCCGGCCAATTTGCTGGCCTCACCGGCCTCGTCGGCCAGCCCCAACCCGACCTGACGGTGGGTAAAGATGCGGTAGAAAATTTCCAGGTAGCGGATAAACACCATGGCAAAACCGATGGGCACGATGATTACGATGTCACCGACGTCAATGCCGTACTGGTCGAGGTCTTCGGCGCCGATATGCGCGGTCATCACCGCGCTGACCCACTTGTAGCTGGCGATCATGAACAGCCCGGCGTAGGCCAGGCAGCACAGGCAGGCAATCATGCCCAACAAGCGTTGCACCGGGCGTTTGGTCAGCTTGACCAGTGCGTCCACGCCGAGGTGGCCGGCGGTACGCACGCCGTAGGAAATACCGAAGAAAATCAGCCAGCCGAACATGGCCTTGGTCAGTGCCACGCTCCAGGTCATGTCCTGGGCCCAGGTCATGGTGTGGTCGCCCAGAGCACCGAAAAAGGCGCTGCTGAAAGCCCACTTGTCAGACAGGGCGAAGAACAGCGTGTAGATGTTGTTTAGCATGACGTAGACGAATGTCACCAGGGTCATGGCGGCCAGCAGGAAGGCAATGAAACCTTCCTCCAGGTGCTCCCAGACGCGCCTTAGCGTTTGCATGGCAAAACCTCGCGAAAGCAAATGAGATGTCAGGGTGAAAACCGGATCGATAGGTGGGAGGGGGCTTGCCCCCGATAGCGGTGGGTCAGAGACAGATGGGCAAGCTGACACACCGCAATCGGGGGCAAGCCCCCTCCCACATTGGGGGATTACTGGTTGGACGCGTCCGCCGCCTTGATCAGGTCCGCGCCGATCTCACCCTCGAACTTCTGCCACACCGGGCGCATGGCTTCGCGCCACAGCTGGCGTTGCTCCGGGGTCAGTTCGATGATTTCGCTGGTCTTGGCGTCGACGATCTTCTGCTTGGCCGACTGGTTCAGCGCTTCGGCCTGTTTGTTCACCTCGACGGTGACCTCGACCATGATCTGCTCCAGGGTGCTGCGGATGTCCGGTGGCAGGCCGTTCCAGAACTTGGCGTTGGTGATCACCATGTAGTCGATCAGGCCATGGTTGGACTCGGTGAAATACTTCTGCACCTCGTTGACCTTCTGGCTTTCATAGTTCGACCAGGTGTTCTCGGTGCCGTTGACGGTACCGGTCTGCAGGCCCTGGTACACCTCGGCGAAGCTCATCTTGCGCGGGTTGGCGCGGATCGCCTTGAACTGCTCTTCCAGCACGCTGGAGGCCTGTACGCGGAACTTCAGGCCACGGGCATCCTTGGGTTCATGCAGCGCTTTGTTGGCGGACAACTGCTTGAGGCCGTTGTGCCAATAGGCCAGGCCCAGGATGTTCTTGTCCTGCATCGAGGTCAGCAGTTCCTTGCCCTGGGCGGCCTGGAAACGGTCGACAGCAGCCAGGTCGTTGAACAGGAACGGCAGGTCGTAGATCTGCACCTGCTTGGTGTATTGCTCGAACTTGGCCAGGGACGGCGCCAGCATCTGCACGTCGCCCAACAGCAGCGCTTCCATTTCCTTGCCATCGCCGAACAACGACGAGTTCGGGTACACCTCGACCTTCACCTTGCCCGGCAGGCGTTCTTCGGCGAGCTTCTTGAACAACAACGCGCCCTGGCCTTTGGGGGTGTTTTCGGCCACCACGTGGGCGAACTTGATCACGATCGGGTCCGCCGCCTGGGCCAGGCCTGCGGCAAACAAGGTGGCGGCGCACAGCAGCGCCCGGGAGAGCTTGAGCATGGAAAATCACCTTCTTATTGTTGTGTTGTAAGGCAAGGTGCCTGATGTGACGCGTGTAGTGAATTTCGAATTTTAGATACCTGCGTTCGGTCTGGACGAACGCCAATCTGAGCTACAACAGCGATCCAATGTGGGAGCGAGCAAGCCCACATTTTTATTCGGTTTCTCCAGCTAGATAGAGGCGGCCAGAAGTCGTTGCGCGCGCAGCAACACCGGCGCATCCACCATCTGCCCATCGATCTGGTAGGCCCCTGCCCCGTGGACGCCGGCGTCCACCACACGCCGCGCCCAGGCCAGATCTGCGGCGCTCGGTGCGAGCGCTGCATGGATCACGGCCACCTGCTTGGGATGGATACACAGCGCCCCGGCAAAGCCCATTTCATAGGCATGCCGGATCGAACGGCGCAGGCCTTCCGGGTCATCGATGGCCGGGTGTACGCCGTCCAACGGCGCGACCAAGCCCGCCGCACGCGAGTGCACGATCAGCGCCAGGCGCGCCTGATCCAGGGCGAACTGCGCGGCCGGTGAGTTGCTGCTCAGGTTCAGGTCCAGCGCCAGGTCCAGCCCGCCAAACGACAGGCGCTGCACCTGCGGCGCATGGGCGATTTCGGCCACGGCCAGCAACCCACGGGCGCTTTCGATAATCGGCCAGATCACTTTGCCGGTGGCGGCAACCACCGCCACTTGTGCGGCACTTTCAACCTTGGGCAGCAACACCCCCGCCACATTCACATGGGCCTTGCAAAACGCCACATCCTCGAAGTGCTCGGCATGCTCCGGCGCATTGATGCGCACCCACACCTGGGCAGCGGGGTTCGCCGTCAGGAACACCCCGAGGTTATCCCGCGCCTGTCGCTTGAGCGGCTCTTCCACCGCGTCCTCGAGATCCACGATCACCGCATCGGCCCCACTGGCCAGGGCTTTGGAGAACCGTTCCGGTCGGCTACCGGGTACAAACAACGCCGAACGCACCAATGGCTTTGGCATCACAGAATTCCTTATTTAGATAACACCGCGTGCACGCAGGCTGTCGATGGCATCGCCGGAGTAACCGAGCCGGTCGAGAATGCCCTGGCTGTGCTGGCCCAGCGCCGGAACGCCGTCCATGCGCGGGGTAAACGCCGCATTGCGGGCCGGCGGCAACAGCGACGGCAGAGGACCTGCCGGGCTGTCGACCTCGCGCCAACTGTCACGGGCCTTGAGTTGCGGGTGGTCCCATACGCCCTGCATATCGTTGACCCGGGCGCTGGCGATCTGCGCGTCCTCCAGGCGTTGGATCAGCGCCTCGGCATCCCATTGCGCAAAGCGGTCGACGATGATCTGGCGTAGCACCTCACGGTTGGCCGAGCGCTTGAAGTTGGCGCTGAAACGCTCGTCCGTCGCCAATTCAGGCGCTAGCAGTACCTTGTCGCAGAACGCCGCCCATTCGCGCTCGTTCTGCAAACCCAGCATCACCGTGCCGCCATCGCCGGTGGGAAACGGGCCGTAGGGATAGATCGTCGAATGCGCGGCCCCGGCACGCGGTGGCTGCGGTGCGCCGTCGAAGGCGTAATACATCGGGTAGCCCATCCACTCCACCAGGCTTTCCAGCATGCTCACGTCGATGCGGCTGCCCTCGCCGGTCTTGCCGCGCAGCAGCAGCGCCGAGAGGATGCCGCTGTAGGCGTACATGCCCGCCGAGATGTCGGCGATGGAGCAACCGGCCTTGGCCATCTGGTCGTCGCCAGGGCCACCGGTCACCGAGAGAAAACCGCCCTCGCTCTGGATCAGCAGGTCGTAGGCCTTCTTTTTCTCGTACGGCCCGCCTTCGCCGTAGCCGGAAATATCGCAGACGATCAGCCGCGGAAAGCGCGCATGCAGCGCCTCGAACGACAGGCCCATGCGCGCCGCCGCGCCGGGCGCCAGGTTCTGTACCAGCACATCGGCATCGGCGAGCAAGGTGTCGAGGATACCGCCCGCCTCGTCCTGCTTGAGGTCCAGGGTCAGGCTTTCCTTGGAACGGTTGGTCCACACGAAATGCGAGGCCAGGCCACGCACGCGCTCGTCGTAGCCACGGGCAAAGTCGCCGGCGCCGGGGCGTTCGATCTTGATCACACGGGCGCCCAGGTCCGCCAACTGACGGGTGCAGAATGGCGCGGCAATCGCATGTTCCAGGCTGACAACGGTGATGCCGTCCAGCGGTCTTGGGTTAGTCATGACAGTTCCTCAGAGCCAGTGGGCCATGGACGTGGCATTGCGCAAATCCCAGACCTTGTCGATCAGGGCGTTGGCCTGGGCCGGTGTGCGGGCGTTGCTGAATTGGGCGAGGCGCTGGAATTTGTCCGCCAGCTCCGTGCGGCTCAGGGTGTTGCCCGGATCGCCCTTGGGCTCGTCGATGGCGCCGTGCAGTGTGCGGCCATCCTGCGTGGTGACGGTGACGCGGCCGAGCCAGCGTTGCGGGTAGGCGCCGTCGACTTCGCGGTCGAGGCTCATGCTGACCTTGTCGCGAAAGGCGCAGACGGCCGGGTCGGTCAATGCCAACTCATGGAATTCAGTCAACCCCGCCTTGCCATGCACGGCAATCAAGCCCAGCACAGTACCCATGGAGAACTTGGCCTGGTGCACGCTGGCCGGTAGGTTCACACGCCCCAGTACATCGATGGCGCCCTGATGCACGCGGGTTTCCACGCGGGCAATATCGGCGGCGGCGAGCTGTTCGCGCTGCATCAGCTCCAACAGCGCATCGGCCGCAGGATGGGTATGGCGGCACGACG
Organism: Pseudomonas allii; assembly: GCF_055380095.1. NCBI lineage: Bacteria > Pseudomonadati > Pseudomonadota > Gammaproteobacteria > Pseudomonadales > Pseudomonadaceae > Pseudomonas > Pseudomonas allii. Next base: position 3,608,703 of record NZ_AP039450.1, read on the forward strand.
CATGAAACTTGAACGAGGTCTCCAGCAATGCCCAGCGACTGCCCAGGCCGGCGGACAACTTGCCCGGCTCGGCATCACTGGACATGCCCGCCGCCAGCCCTTGGTCGCCCTCAAGAATATTGCGTGCACCGGTCAGCCCATCCGCCGTCAGGTAAGCGGCGAGCAACCCGTCCGCTGCCGCCTTGGCCGTGTGCAGCTGCTTGGAGTCGGCGGCATCGCGCAGGAACTCCCACAACCCGGCGGCCTGGGTGCCTGCGCTGCCGAGCAGGTTGATGAATTGTTCCTGGTTGAAATCCAGCAGCTTGCCCACCGCGACCGCCGCCGCCAACGTGCCGACGGTGGCCGTGGTGTGGAAGATGCGGTAATGGGAGCGGCCCATGAATTCACCGATGCGGATACCCGCCTCGTAACCGGCCACCGAGGCCAGCAGCAAGTCGCGCCCGGATTTGCCCAGGTCCTGGGCGGCGGCCAGGGCAGCCGGAAACACCACGGTGGCCGGGTGCAACACGGAGCTGTTGTGCAGGTCATCCTGCTCCACCAGGTGCGATGAAGCGCCATTGACCAACGCGGCGAAGTAGGCGCTGCTGCTGGTGCCATTGACGATCACCTGGGCCGGGCCGCTGCTCGGCCCCATCTTCTGGGCATAGCGCTCGAACAACGGAATCGGGTGCGCCCCTTTACTCGCCAGCGCCGAGGCCAGCCAATCCAGGTACAGGTCTTCGGTGCGCGCGAGGACGGTTTCGGGCAACTGTGCGTAGTGCAGATCCGCCAGGAACCGACATAAGGCTTGGGTATGGCTCATGGTCGGCCCCTCAGAAGCTGCGTGGCAGTTCGAGCAGGTGCTCGGCCACGTAGGACAGGATCAGGTTGGTGGAGATCGGCGCCACCTGGTACAGGCGCGTCTCGCGGAATTTGCGCTCCACGTCGTACTCGCAGGCAAAGCCGAAACCGCCGTGGGTTTGCAGGCAGGCATTGGCCGCCTCCCAGGACGCCTTGGCCGCCAGGTACTTGGCCATGTTGGCGCTGGCGCCGGCATGCTTGCCGCTGTCGTATTCCTCGCAGGCGCGCCAGCGCATCAGGTCTGCCGCTTCGATCTCGATATGCGCCTCGGCAATCGGGAACTGCACGCCCTGGTTCTGCCCGATGGGCCGGCCAAACACCACGCGGTCACGGGCATACGCGCTGGCCTTCTCGATAAACCAGCGGCCATCGCCGATGCATTCGGCGGCGATCAGCGTGCGTTCGGCATTGAGGCCGTCGAGGATGTATTTGAAACCCTTGCCCTCTTCGCCGATCAGGGTGTCCAACGGCAACTCCAGGTTGTCGAAGAACAGCTCGTTGGTCTCGTGGTTGACCATGTTGGCGATGGGCTGCACGGTGAGCCCGTTGCCGATGGCTTCGCGCAGGTCGACGAGGAAGATCGACATGCCTTCGGATTTCTTCTTCACCTCGGCCAACGGCGTGGTGCGCGCCAGCAGGATCATCAGGTCGGAATGCTGGATCCGCGAGATCCACACCTTCTGGCCGTTGATCACGTACTTGTCGCCGCGCTTGATCGCGGTGGTCTTGATCTTGGTGGTGTCGGTGCCGGTGGTGGGCTCGGTCACGCCCATCGATTGCAGGCGCAATTCGCCGCTGGCCAGCTTGGGCAGGTAGAAGCGTTTCTGCGCTTCGCTGCCGTGCCGCAACAGGGTGAACATGTTGTACATCTGGCCATGCACCGTGCCGGAGTTGCCGCCGCAGCGGTTCACTTCTTCGAGGATGACCGAGGCTTCGGCCAGGCCCAGGCCGGAACCGCCGTATTCCTCGGGGATCATCGCCGACAGCCAGCCGGCGTCGGTCAGCGCCTTGACGAAGGCTTCGGGGAAGCCCTTCTCTTCATCGATCCGGCGCCAGTAAGCGGCATCGAATTCAGCGCACAAGGCGCGCACGCCTTCGCGGATGGCGTTGAGTTCTTCGTTGTCATTCGGGTTCATCTGCGGCTCTCCGCCTGTTGTTCTTGGATTATTCGAAATGCACCTGGGCTTGCTGCGCCAGGCCATCGCTATTGCCAGCCCACAGTTCGGCTACGCCGGTTTCGGTGACGCGCCCACCGACTTCAAACGGTTGTGGCGCAATCAACGGGCGCACGCCGCGATAGGCAAACCGGCGCAAGGTGGCTTCAGGATGGGCACGGCAAAACGCACGCAGGCTAAGGGTGGCGATCAGCGGACCGTGCACCACCAGCCCGGAGTAGCCTTCGGTGCCGGTGACGTAGGGGTAGTCGTAGTGAATGCGGTGGCCGTTGAAGGTCACCGCGCTGTAGCGAAACAGCAGGGTCGGCGTGGGGTCGACGGTTTCGCACCACTCGCCCTGCCCCAGCGCCTCGCCGCTGCCCGATTTGGGCGGCGTGGGTTCGCGGTAGACGATGTCCTGTTCCTCGCGGATCGCCAGGCGGCCTGCCTGGGAGTAGTCGTGGCGCACGGTGACGAACAGCAGCGCGCCAGTGCGGCCGGTCTTTTCTTCGACCCGGGTGATGGTCGACACCCGGGTCGCCGCCTCACCGGCACGCAGTGCATGCAGGAACTCGATGCGCCCACCGGCCCACATGCGATTGCGGTTGTCGGCCGGCGGCAGGAAGCCTCCACGGGCCGGATGACCGTCGCTGCCCAGGGCGGTTTCCGGAAGTGGATCCTGGAAGAAACACCACTGCCACAGCGGCGGGATGTCCGCGCCGTCTTCGGGCACGGCTTCGCCAAAGGTGGCGGCAATACGCTTGAGCAGGTTATGGCTGAGGTGGTCGTGGGCGGTTTCGCTTCGGCCGATCCAATCGGTGGCGCTCATCGGGTGCAGGTCCTCGGGCAGTGAGTGTCTGCCCGGGATCATGCAAGGGTGTACCCGTTCCGGGAATTTGCATTTCAATAAACCAGCGTTCGGTTATGCTGAACGCCGCCATCCTGTCCCGGGAGTCTTGCATGCACTTCGATCTGGCCGACCTGCGCCTGTTTATCCACATCGCCGAATCCCCCAGCCTGACCCAGGGCGCCAAGCGCGCGTTCCTCTCGCCGGCCGCCGCCAGTGCGCGGATCAAGGCCCTCGAAGGCCAACTCGACACGCGCCTGCTGTACCGCGACAGCCGTGGCGTGGAAATCACCCCGGCCGGTGAGCGCCTGCTGCACCATGCACGGTTGATCATGCGCCAGGTGGATTACCTGAAGAGCGAGTTCACCCAATACGGCGTGGATTCGGCCGGGCATATCCGCATCTTCGCCAACACCACGGCGGTCACCGAGTTCTTGCCGGAGGTGCTGGCGGGCTTCCTGTCCCAGCGTCCCGGCGTGACCGTGGACCTGCAGGAACGCCTGTCCCGCGACATCGTGCGCGGCGTGTTGGATGGCACCAGCGACATGGGCATCATCGCCGGCCCCGTGGAAGCCTCGGGGTTGCAGGTACTGCACTTCAGCACGGATAAACTGGTGTTGATGGTGCCGGCGGGGCATGCGCTGGCGGAACAACCCTCCGTCACCCTGGAACAGACCCTCGCCTACCAGCACATCGGCCTGCATGAAGGCAGCACCTTGCTGAGCTTCCTGCGTGAACACGTCGAGCGGCTGGGCAAGCAGCTGTCGCTGCGCATCCAGATGTCGAGTTTCGAGGCGATCTGCCGCATGGTCGAAGCCGGTGTGGGCATCGGCATCATTCCCGAGTCCGCCGCCGTGCGCCACAGCCGTACCATGCGGCTGGTGGCGGTGAAGCTGGATGAGCCCTGGGCGATCCGCGAGCGCAGCATCCTGGTGCGGGAGCTAGAGGCGTTACCCGGCACCATTCGGGCGTTGATTGCCACACTGATGCCGGAAAACGCCTAAGCTGATCAGTCACCTTGCCAAAGGAGTCAGCCCATGCAGCTCGAAGGATCCTGCCATTGCGGCGCCGTCACGTTCAGCCTCACCAGTGCCCACCCCTACCCTTACCAGCGCTGCTACTGCTCGATCTGTCGCAAGACCCAGGGCGGTGGCGGTTACGCGATCAACCTGGCCGGTAACACCGCGAGTTTGAAGGTGCGCGGACGCAAATCCATTTCGATCTACCACGCCAGACTCAAGCCCGAAGGCGCCAGCCGTGCCCATGCGAGTAGCGCCGAGCGGCACTTCTGCTCGCAGTGCGGCAGCGCGCTGTGGGTGTTCAGCCCGGAATGGCCGGAGCTGATCCACCCGTTTGCCTCGGCCATCGACACACCATTGCCGGTGCCGCCGGACCATACGCACTTGATGCTGGGGTCGAAGGCGCCGTGGGTGGAGGTCACGTTGCGCAAGGGCGATCAGCAGTTCAATGAATACCCCGAAGAATCCATTGCCCAGTGGCATGAGCGGCATGGGCTGGCGCGTTAACAGTCTTTGACAGTTTCTCGACAAAGCTGTCAAAGACCCCCGGGCGCCACGCCCCTAGCATTCGAGCATCCAAACCACCTGCCGGGTGCTCATCATGCTTCGCACGTTGCGCGGTATTCCATTGCTCGGTTGCCTGTTGGGCAGCATCGGCTGCCAGGGGCAAGCTTCGACCCCGCCGCCGATCCCCAAGGGCGACTACAGCGCAATCATCCGCTACCTGCAAACCCGCATCCCCCGGGATATGGCCCAGGCCAATGTGCCCGGTTTGTCGATTGCACTGGTCAACGGGCAGGAGTTGATCTGGGCGCGCGGGTTCGGCATGGCCGACAAAACCCTGGGGGTGCCCGTGACGCCGAACACGGCGTTTCGCGCCGGTGCGATTTCCAAGCTGCTCACCGCCAGCGCCGCCCTGCAACTGGTTGAACAGCAGCGGCTGGCGCTGGACGCGCCGATCCAACAGACGTTGCGCGAGTTCTACGTGCGCTCGCGTTTCCACACCGACCAGCAGGCCGCCGACCGCGACATCACCTTGCGCCGCCTGCTCAGCCATCAATCCGGCCTGCCCAGCGAGCACCTGCGCGACCTGCGCAACAGCTACGCCATGGGGCAGATGCCGATGCGCGTGTCCGGCGTCTGGCTGAGCACACCGCCCGGCACCCAGGTGGCCTATTCCAACCTCGGTTATGCGCTGGTCGGTGCGGCCATCGAGCGCAGCAGCGGCAGAGCGTTCGAGGCTCAATTGCAACACAGCCTGCTCAAGCCACTGGAGATGAACCAGGCGAGTTTTATCGGCACCGCAGTACAGGCGGGTTATCGCGCCCAGGGCTATCAGGACGGCATCGCCAGCACCGACGCGCAAGTGCGTGACCTGGCGGCCGGCGGTTTGTGGGCCAGCCCCAAGGACCTCAGCCATTACGTGCAAATGCTATTCGCCGAGGGCCTGTACAAGGGCAACCGGGTGATGAACCAACGCTCCATCGATGACATGTTCACCCAGCAAAACACCGGCAACGCCCTGGACTTCGACTGCCGGATCGGCCTGGCCTGGTTTCTGGCGCCGTGCGGTGACGAGCCGGTCGGGCCTGGGGTGCGCACCTACCAGCACAGTGGCGGCGGCGATGATTTCGCCGCCCAGTTGACCCTGCTGCCGGACCAGCAACTGGCGGTGATCATCATGGCCAACGACAGCAACGCCGAAGACCTGGTCGCCAACCTGGCCACCGACACCCTGCGCCTGATGCTCCAGGCGCAGACCGGCGAGCCGGTGTGCAGCGACGAGTGCCAGGCGCCCCGCCACGGGCTCAAGTTGCGCCAGGTGCCGGCCGCCATCGACCGCCAGCGCCTGTCCGGGTTTTACGCCACCGCCTGGGGCGTGTTCCGCATCCGGGACGACGCCGGTCGGCTGCGTGGCGAACTGGCCGGCTACGACTTCGAGCTGCTGCGTGACGATCACGGCTGGCTGCGCGCGCAGAAAAAAGTCCTGGGGTTCTGGCTCAAGGACCTCGGCGAACTCGGCCGCGTACAACTCGACGTGATCACTGTGCAGGGCCGACAGATGCTTACCGCGCGCAGCCACGGCCAACGCATCGCCATCGGCGAACGCATCGACCCGCCGCCCTTGCCCATGGCCTGGGCCGACACCGTCGGCACCTATCAAGTGCTCAACACCCACGAACCCGACGCGCCGTTGAGCGGCATCAGCGTGCGCCTGGAAGACGGCTTCCTGGTGATTCGCGGCCAACTGCACGACGAGCCGCTGACCGACTACATCCTGCTGCCCGTGGACAACGCCCATGCCGTGCTCGCCGGCAACGGCTATGGCCTGGGCGACACCGTCAGCCGCCAGGTCAACGGCCTGAGCGCCTCGGGCTACTCCTTCAAACGTACCCATCCACCCTTGAGTTTCTGACCGACATGAAAACCCTGATGAGCCCCAAAAACCTCTGCCTGTCCCTCACCTCGCTGTGTTTGCTGGCAGGCGCCGACGCGGCACTGGCCGAAGACTGGACCTATACGCTCAAAGCCGGCGTCGCCAACCTGCCCCGCTACAGCGGCAGCGACGAGCGCATGACCGCCCCGGTGTTTGGCGGCGCCATTGTCAGCCCCTGGGGGATTTTCCTCGACACCGATAAGGGCCTGGGCTGGGGCTACGAAGGCAATGCCTTGAGTTTCAGTGCGTATGTCGGCGCCAGTGCATCACGCAAGGACAAAAACGAATCCATGCACTTGGGTTCCAAGCGCCTCAAGGGCATGGGCGAAATCAAGTCACGCCCGCAACTGGGCGTGAGTGCCCACTACAATCTCGGCGGCGCCATTGTCGGCGCGACCCTGGAGCACGCGCTCAAGGAAGATGACCACAAGGACAGCGGCAAGGCCTTTACGCATTTGGAACTGAGCCTGGGCACCACGCTGTACGAAGGCCGTTATGGCTCAGTCGATGCCAGCATCAATAGCCACTTTGGCGACCGTGACTATCTGCAGACCTGGTACGGCGTCACCACCGGCCAGGCCGCACGCAGCCGCTTCAAGGCCTACAAGGCCGGTGCCGGCAATATCAGCAATGGCCTGAACCTGGTCTGGAGCCTGCCGATCAGCGAGCACACCGAGTTCTCGACCTTGCTGGATGTGCAGTACCTGGCGGATGAAGCGGGCAAGAGCCCGATTGTGGAGCGACGCTTGCAGACATCGGTGATGGGCGTGCTGGAATACACCTTCTGACCTGCTGACACCGACTGAATCGGTGGGAGGGGGCTTGCCCCCGATGGCGGTGGATCAGTACACATCGCTATCGGGGGCAAGCCCCCTCCCACACTTGATCTCCATTGAATGTAATAGCGCTATTCGGCGTAGGCCCAGGTCATCCGGAACGACGCGCCGCCCCATTCCGAATCCTGCACTTGCACCTGGCCGCCGTGCCACTGCGACACCCGCTGCACCAGCGCCAGGCCCAGGCCGAAGCCACCGGTGCGGCGGTCGCGGCTGGCGTCCAGGCGCATGAAGGGCTGGAAGATCTTCGAACGGCCTTCCTCCGGCACACCGGGGCCGTCATCACACACCCGCACTTCATAGCCGCTGCCAAACTTGACCAGCGACACTTCCACACGGCGCTCGGCATACCGAATGGCATTGCGCAGCAAGTTGATCACCGCCCGCGCCATAAAGCGCGGTTCGATCTGGATGTAGTCCACTTCGCAGGTACGCAACGACAGTTGGATGCCAGCCGCTTCGGCCTCCAGCGCCACGCTGCCGATCACGCTGTCGAGCCAGCTGTGGGCCTCGATGCGCTCGCGGGTGACCTGGGTGGCGCCGCGCTCCAGGCTGGCGTAGGTGAGCAGTTCGGAGACCATTTCTTCCAGCTCGCCCAGGTCTGCATACATGTCGGCAATCAGTTCGCCGCGCACACGCGGGTCGGCTTGTTGCTTGAGCTGGTCGAGTTCAAAGGACAGGCGTGCAATCGGCGTGCGCAGCTCGTGGGACACCGCATTGGTCAGTTCGCGCTGGTTGGCGATCAGGCTTTCGATGCGCTCGGCCATCTGGTTGAAGTGCCCGGCCAGTTCGCGCACGGTGGAACGGCGCGGCAGCAGGATGCGAGAACCGAGGTCGTTGTCACCAAAGCGTTGTGCGGCCAGGCGAATATGCTCCAGGTCGCGCCAGTGCGGGCGTACCCAGAAATACAGCACGATCGCCAGGCACACCCCGAGAAAACCATAGGCCCACAGGTACAGCCACTTGGGTTCTTCCGGCAGTTTGATTTCCAGCAGTTGCGGGCCGCCGTCAATAGTGGTGAGGAACTCCATGAAGTCGCCGCGCACCACCAGCAAACCGGCAGCCAGCAGTTGCGACTCACGCTCGGTGAGTGCCTGGGTGTCCTTCTGCACCAATTTCAAGTGCAGCCCGTAATGGGGTTGCAGCTCAGCCAGCCGGGCCGGGCGTTCGTCGGCCCTGAGCGGACGCAGTTGCTCCACCAGGGCATACGCCGGCCCCCGCAAGGCTTCGCGGTTATAGGTTTCGTTGGCTTCGGGCAGCAACTCCTCGAAGGTGTAGTTGACCAGCCAGATCGCCCCCGCCAGACCGAGCGCCAGGATCACATACAGGCGCAGAAACAGCCGCAGCATTCAAGCCTCCCACGCGAACGGATTGAACAGGTAGCCCTTGCCCCAGATAGTCTTGATACACACTGGTTCACGGGGGTTGTCGTTGAGCTTGTTACGCAGCTTGCTGATGTACACGTCGACGCTGCGGTTGAGGCCGTCGAACGCGATACCGCGCATGCGGTTGAGGATGTCATCGCGGGACAGGATCGTGCCCGAGTTGCTGGCCAGCAGCCACAGCAGCTCGAACTCCATGGTGGTCAGATCGATCTTGTCATCCCCCAGGCTGACGCCCCGGCAACTGCGATCAATCGCCAACCGCCCGAATGCCAGGGCGCCACGCACCGTCGGTTCCGGGGCCTGGCGCCGCTGCAGCGCACGCAGGCGCGCCAGCAGCACGGGCGGCTTGATCGGCTTGATCACATAGTCGTCGGCGCCGGACTCCAGGCCGAGGATATGGTCCAGGTCATCTTCCTTGGCCGTGAGGATCACAATCGGCGTGTCGGACACCGTGCGGATCCCGCGGCACACATGCAGGCCACTCTGGCCGGGCAGCATCAGGTCGAGCACGACGATCTTCGGCTTGAACTCCAGGAACGCCGCCAGGGCCTCGTCGCCCCGGTGCTCCACACGCACCTCGAAGCCATGCTGCGCCAGGAAGTGCGCAATCAGCCCCGCAAGTTTTTCGTCGTCTTCAACGAGCAAGACCTTGCCCAGCCCCAGGTTTTCCATAAGTTCTCAGTGTGCAGACGCAGATTGAAGAGCTGGCATTATAGGTGGCAAGCTGCGCAACTAAAGCAACTGGCGAGCCGTTGCCGACGAAGCTTCATGCTTTTAAGAGTTTTTAACAAATACCCCGCACTCTTTAACGCCATCCACAGGGAGTTGTATGCGCAAGGATTACCTGGCGTTCTTTGTTTCGCTGTTCCTGTCGCGGCTGGCGGACCAGATCCTGCTGTTCATCGTACCCCTGATCGTATTCCAGACCACCCAGAGTGTCGCCTGGGCCGGGCTGGCGTTCTTCGTCGAGTCGCTGCCGCGCTACCTGGCGTTCCCGGTCTGCGGTGCCTTGTGCGACAAGTTCGCGCCGGTGCGCCTGCTGCAGATCAGCCAGGTTTACCGGGCGCTGGCGTGCGTGCTCGCAGTGGTGCTGTATGGGGTGTTCGACGGCCTCTACTGGATTGTCCTGCTTTCGGCGCTGTGCGGGGTGCTCACGACCCAGGGCATCATGGCGCGGGAAGTGCTGATGCCGCATATCTTCGCGCACTACAGCTACGCCAAGACCCTCTCCTACTCGCAGATCGCCGACCAGGGCGGGCTGGTGCTGGCGCCGCTGGTGGCAGCGCTGATGCTGGAAGTCTGGGCCTGGCATTGGGTGGTACTGGGCGTGGCCGGATTGTTTGTGCTGGCCGACCTGGCGATGCGTGTGTGGCAACGCTCCAGTTCGGCGCACCTGGAAACCTTCGAACAACATCAGGACATCTGGCTGCACCCCCTGAAGATTGCATTCGGACACATCCGCAATCTGCCGGACTTGAAACGGATCATCACCCTGGCCGTGGGGGTGAACCTGATCATTGGCGTGACCCTGGCCACATCGGCGGCGATGGTCACCGGCCACTTTGCGGCGGGCAAGGACGCTTATGCCCTGCTGCAGGCAGCAGGCGCGCTGGTGACCATCGCGATTCTGTTTTACCTGGCCCGCGCCGTCCTGCCGTTGAAGGTACTGGGCGGCTTGTCGTATTCAATGATCGGCGTGGGGGCGGTGATCATGGCCGCAAGCCCAGGCGTGTGGCTGTACGCCGTGGGTTTCCTGTTGGTGACCGGCTTCGACAAGATGTTCAACGTCTACCTGCGCAGCACCCGCCAGCGGGTGATCCCCGTGCAGGACTTCGGCAAGACCGTGGGCGTGATCACCCTGCTCAACAACCTGCCGCAACCCTTGGCGGGCCTGGCGGTGGCGTTGCTGGCGGCACCGCTGGGGACGCAGGCGGTGATCCTGCTGCTGGCCGGGATCACCCTATTGCTTGGCGTGGCCGTGGCCTCAGGCTGGCACGCCACTGTGAAAGCGGAACTCGATGTCGGGTGACTCGATCAGTTCCTGCTCGGTCGCCCTCACCCGCTCGATCACCTGGGCGATGTCCTTGGCGTCGCCGTACTGGTACGCCAGCTTCAGGTAACCCTGGAAGTGCCGCGCCTCGCTTTTCAGCAGGCCGAAGTAGAACTTGCCGAGTTCTTCGTCCAAATGCGGCACCAGGGCTTCGAAACGCTCGCAACTGCGCGCTTCGATAAAGGCGCCGACCACCAAGGTGTCCACCAGTTTCACGGGTTCATGGCTGCGCACCACTTTGCGCAAGCCTGAGGCATAGCGCCCGGCATGCAGCTGGCGCAGCTCGATCTTGCGCTTTTTCATCAGGCGCATGACCTGCTCGTGGTGCACCAGCTCTTCGCGGGCCAGGCGCGACATCATGTTGATCAGGTCGACATGGCTGTAGTACTTGGCGATCAGGCTCAGGGCGGTGCTGGCGGCTTTGAATTCGCAGTTCTTGTGGTCGATCAGCAGGGTTTCCTGATCGGCCAGCGCGGCCTGGACCCAGGCATCAGGGGTGCGGCAACCGAGGAATTCGTGGATTTCTGGCAGGTTCATCGGGCTCACGGGCAAAAGGATCACAAAAGGCCGGCGATTATACCGACCCCGCCGCAGACCACCAGCCACCGGCCTTGATGTGCATCAACATGACGTGCGCGCGCCAGCAACTATAGTTGTTCCAGGCCCCCGCCCTTTTTTATGGAGATCCCGATCATGCAAGCCATCCGCAGCATCCTGGTGGTCATCGAGCCCGAGCATTCGGAAAGCCTGGCCCTCAAGCGTGCCAAGCTGATCGCCGGGGTCACCGATGCGCACCTGCACTTGCTGGTGTGCGACAAGAAGCATGAGCACTCGGCGCTGCTGGCCCTGCTCAAGGCGGGTTTGCAGGAGGACGGCTACAGCGTCAGCACCGAGCAGGCGTGGACTGCCAGCCTGCATGAAACCATTATCGACGTGCAGCAGGCCGAAGGTTGCGGGTTGGTGATCAAGCAGCACTTCCCGGACAGCCCGCTGAAAAAAGCCCTGCTGACGCCGGCGGACTGGAAGCTGCTGCGCTATTGCCCGAGTGCGGTATTGCTGGTCAAGACGTCCACACCCTGGACGGGGGGTGTGATCCTGGCGGCGATCGATGTGGGCAATACCGATGGCGAACACCGTTCGCTGCATAATTCGATCATTGACCATGGCTTTGATATCGCCAACCTTGCCAAGGCGCAGTTGCACGTGATCAGCGCGCATCCGTCGCCGATGCTGTCGGCGGCGGACCCGACGTTCCAGCTCAAGGAAACCATCGAGGCGCGCTACCGTGAGCAATGCAGGGCGTTCCAGGCTGAGTTCGATGTGGATGACAAACACCTGCATATCGAAGAGGGCCCTGCCGATGTGCTGATCCCCTTCCTTGCCCACAAACTGCCGGCGGCGGTCACAATCATCGGGACCGTGGGGCGTACCGGGATTTCCGGGGCGCTGATCGGTAACACTGCGGAGGTGGTGCTGGACGCCCTGGAAAGTGACGTGCTGGTGCTGAAACCTGAGGAAGTGATGGACCGTCTGGTGGAACAGGCCACCAAGGCCTGATGCCGACCTTTCAAACAATGAAGATAAAAAAATGTGGGAGGGGGCTTGCCCCCGATGAGGGTGTGCCAGTTGATAAATCCTGGGCTGACACACTGCAATCGGGGGCAAGCCCCCTCCCACAGGGGTTATCCGTTGTCAGGTGGAAAACACATCGCGCAGGAAACCCGGCGCGATATAGCGCTGGTAATGCGCCTCGGACAGGATAAAGAACTCCCGATCGATCGCATCGCGCAAATTCGGCAACGGCCAGTCGCGAAACTCCGGCAATAGCACCATGCCATAGGCCTCCAGGTTGGAGATCACCCGCGCGCCCCGGGCGATCAACTGGTAGGCCCAGCAGTACTCAGACTGGTGCGGCACGAAGCGGATCTTGCGCTGTTCCAGCTGGCCGCGCAGGGTCTTGGGGTCGAAAACCTCCAGTTTGCCGGCCATCACCTGCACCAACAGCTGCTCCAATCGCAGCCAGACCGCGCGTTTTTCTTCCTCGTTATAGCCATTCCACTGGATCACTTCGTGGTGGAAGCGCTTGCAGCCACGGCACACCAGATCGCCGTAAACCGTGGAGCACAGGCCGACGCAGGGGGTCTTGATGGTTTGGTTGGACATGGGTAACGGCACGCAGATCAGCAAAACAATGCGCCATGTTAGCCCTTTGTCTAAGCTCGATCACCCAGCAAACTTGGTCAGGCAACTTACCTTTAGAAATTTTTTGCCGTAGAATCATCCGGCCTTGTAAGGCGCCAATAATCCGCTGGAAGCTGTTTTCAAAGCGTCACGAGCACAGTCGTTCCTTCAGAACGGTGTTGGCGCGGGCACTGACTCGGTAGGTCAGAGCCCGCGCCAACCCTCATCAGCTCCGTTCTGCAGGCGTAAAACTTTGAAAGCAGCTTCTGTGAGGAATGCCGGCAGCGCTGGCTTTGCGGCCCAAAAAGCCCCCGAGCGCATGCGTGCCGTTCATTTCTGGATGAGCGTCCCGTGGGACCACTGATGAGGGTAATAACTGTGCTTGAAGCCTACCGCAAACATATCGAAGAGCGCGCAGCCCTGGGTATTGTTCCCCAGCCGCTTAACGCCGAACAAACCGCAGGCCTGGTCGAGCTGCTGAAGAACCCCCCGGCTGGCGAAGAAGAATTCCTCGTTGACCTGATCACCAACCGCATTCCACCAGGCGTTGACGAAGCTGCCTACGTCAAGGCCGGTTTCCTGTCTGCCCTGGCCAAGGGCGAAGCCACTTCCCCCCTGATCGACAAGAAACGCGCCGTTGAACTGCTTGGCACCATGCAAGGCGGCTACAACATCGTGACCCTGGTCGAGCTGCTGGACGACGCCACCCTGGCTCCCGTCGCCGCCGCCCAACTCAAGCACACCCTGCTGATGTTCGATGCGTTCCATGACGTGGCCGAAAAAGCCCGTAACGGCAACGAACACGCCAAAGCCGTGATCCAGTCCTGGGCTGACGGCGAGTGGTTCCGCAACCGCCCTACCCTGGCCGACAAGATCAGCCTGCGCGTATTCAAGGTGACCGGCGAAACCAACACCGATGACCTGTCCCCTGCTCCCGATGCCTGGTCCCGTCCAGACATCCCACTGCACGCCCTGGCCATGTTGAAAATGGCTCGCGAAGGCATCGTGCCGGACGAGCAAGGCAAGACCGGCCCGATGAAGCAGATCGAAGAAATGCGCGGCCAAGGCTTCCCGATCGCCTACGTCGGTGACGTGGTCGGTACCGGTTCGTCGCGTAAATCCGCAACCAACTCCGTGCTGTGGTTCTTCGGCGACGACGTTCCTTACGTGCCGAACAAGCGCGCTGGTGGCTTCTGCTTCGGCAGCAAGATCGCCCCGATCTTCTACAACACCATGGAAGATGCGGGCGCACTACCAATCGAGTTCGACGTCACAAACATGAACATGGGTGACGTGATCGACCTGTACCCGCACGCAGGCAAGGTCTGCAAGCACGGTACCGACGAAGTCATCACCACCTTCGAAATGAAGACCCCGGTGCTGTTGGACGAAGTCCGCGCCGGCGGCCGTATCCCGTTGATCATCGGTCGCGGCCTGACCGACAAGGCCCGTGCCGAGCTGGGCCTGGGCCCAACCGACCTGTTCAAGCTGCCTGAAGCGCCTGTCGACACTGGCAAAGGCTTCACCCTGGCACAGAAAATGGTCGGCAAGGCATGCGGCCTGCCAGAAGGCAAAGGCGTTCGTCCTGGCACCTACTGCGAGCCGAAGATGACCACCGTGGGTTCCCAGGACACCACCGGTCCGATGACCCGTGACGAACTGAAAGACCTGGCGTGCCTGGGCTTCTCGACCGACCTGGTAATGCAGTCGTTCTGCCACACCGCGGCCTATCCAAAGCCGATCGACGTGACCACCCACCACACCCTGCCTGACTTCATCATGACCCGCGGCGGTGTATCGCTGCGTCCAGGCGACGGCATCATCCACAGCTGGCTGAACCGCATGCTGCTGCCGGACACCGTGGGTACCGGTGGTGACTCCCACACCCGTTTCCCGATGGGCATTTCGTTCCCGGCCGGTTCCGGTCTGGTTGCGTTCGCCGCAGCCACTGGCGTGATGCCACTGGACATGCCGGAATCGATCCTGGTGCGCTTCAAAGGCAAGATGAAGCCTGGCATCACCCTACGTGACCTGGTTCATGCCATTCCTTACTACGCGATCCAGTCGGGTCTGCTGACTGTAGAGAAGAAAGGCAAGAAGAACGCCTTCTCCGGCCGCATCCTGGAAATCGAAGGCCTGAACGACCTGACGCTGGAACAGGCTTTCGAGCTGTCCGACGCCTCGGCTGAACGTTCGGCTGCCGGTTGCACCATCAAGCTGTCGAAAGAGTCGATCACCGAATACCTGAACTCCAACATCACCCTGCTGCGCTGGATGATCGGTGAAGGCTACGGCGATGCACGCACCCTGGAACGTCGCGCCCAAGCGATGGAAGCCTGGGTCAAGAACCCTGAGCTGATGGAAGCCGATGCCGACGCGGAATACGCCGAAATCATCGAGATCGACCTGGCCGAGATCAACGAGCCGATCCTCTGCGCACCGAACGACCCGGACGATGCCCGTCTGCTGTCGAGCGTTGCCGGCGAGAAGATCGACGAAGTGTTCATCGGTTCGTGCATGACCAACATCGGTCACTTCCGTGCCGCCGGCAAGCTGCTGGAGCAGGTCAAGGGCCAGCTGCCAACCCGTCTGTGGCTGTCGCCGCCGACCAAGATGGACGCTCACCAACTGACCGAAGAAGGCTACTACGGCATCTACGGCAAGGCTGGCGCGCGCATGGAAATGCCGGGCTGCTCGCTGTGCATGGGTAACCAGGCACGTGTTGAGCCGAACTCGACCGTGGTGTCGACGTCGACCCGTAACTTCCCGAACCGTCTGGGTGACGGCGCCAACGTCTACCTGGCTTCGGCCGAACTGGCAGCGGTAGCTTCTACCCTGGGTCGCCTGCCGACCGTCGAAGAGTACATGGGCTACGCAGCGAAACTGGACACCATGGCCAGTGACGTCTACCGCTACCTGAACTTCGACCAGATTGCCGAGTTCCGCAAGATCGCAGCAAGCGCCAACATTCCGGTGATTCAAGCCTAAGGTGTTGATGTGAAGAGACGCCGCGTATCGTGAGGTACGCGGCGTTTTTTTATGTCTGGGATATGGTGGCGTACTTGGATGCTGGGTGAGATCGAGTACATATCCGTTATTTGGGTAACGGCTACTTATGGTTCCGCCCTTACGGCGGCTCACTTTTGAAAAGCCGGAATGCCGGCCCAGTCAAAAGTAAGCAAAACGCTCTTGCCCCAACACTCGGTACCTCGCCTAGGCTCGGTATGCCCGTAATCCGACAGTGATTTGGGGGGCCGCCTTAGATCAAAATCAAAAGCAGATCAAGAGCCAGAGCAAACCACCCTTCAACTGATACATGAAGATCAAACTGTGGGAGGGGGCTTGCCCCCGATGGCGGTGTGTCAGCCAACTCATCAGTGACTGACCCACTGCCATCGGGGGCAAGCCCCCTCCCACACTTTGACCGAGTACCGGCCATACAATCCGGTCGACTCTAAGGCCGCCGCGCTCCTGCTTTTGATCTGGGGCGCCCCGTCAAACACGCTGGCCGAACGCAGGCTTGAATCCGTGGCTAACCCGGCAGGACGCCGGGTTAGCCGCCCCGCGCCATGGATGGCGCGTGGCGGCGGCCCACGGAGTCAAGCCTACGTTCGGGAACACCGAGCCTAGGCGAGGTGCCGAGTGTTGGGGCAAGAGCCTTTTGCTTACTTTGGGGCTTTTCCAAAGTGAGCCGCCGTAAGGGCGGAACCAATATCAGCCGCTACCTAAATAACGGATATGTACACCAACAGACCACACCAACCTCAAACAAAAAACGAATAAACCACCGCAGTAATCGCCACCAGCCCAACCGCCGTGACAAACACATTGGACGCCTGCCCCCGGTACTTGGCCATGGCCGGCACTTTACGAATGGCATACATCGGCATCAGGAAAAGAATCGAAGCAATGATCGGACCGCCCAGCGCCTCGATCATGCCGAGAATGCTCGGGTTCAACGTCGCCACGATCCAGCACACCACCAGCATGAACGCCGCCGTCATGCGGTCCAGGCGCTTGGCCTGCGGACGACGACCCGTCTTCAGCACCAGGCCCTTGAGGCCTTCGCTGGCGCCGATGTAGTGACCCAGGAACGACTTGGCAATTGCCACGAACGCAATCAACGGCGCTGCGAACTCGATGGTCGGGTTATTGAAGTGGTTGGCCAGGTACGACAGGATCGACAGGTTCTGCGCCTTCGCTTCGGCCAGTTGCGCCGGCGACAGGGTCAGCACGCAGCTGAACACGAAGAACAGCACCATCACCACCATCAACAGGTGCGCACGCGACAGGATCTGCGAACTGCGCTCATCGGCATGGGCGCCGTACTGGCGCTTCTGGTCCACCGCAAAGGCCGAGATGATCGGCGAATGGTTGAACGAAAACACCATCACCGGGATCGCCAGCCAAAGGGTGTTGAGCAGTGCGGACGGTGCCGGGACTTGGCTGGCGGTGCTGAGGATGCCGCCGTTCCAATGCGGGATCAGGTAAACCGCCAGGAACAGCAACGCGACGATGAACGGATACACCATCAGGCTCATGGCCTTGACGATCACTTGCTCACCGCAACGCACCACGCCCAGCAGGCCGAGGATCAGCACGAACGACAGGATCGCCCGTGGCGGTGGCGCGATGTGCAGTTGATGCTCCATGAAGCTGCCGACCGTGTTGGTCAACGCCACGCTGTAGATCAGCAGGATCGGGAAGATGGCAAAGAAGTACAGCAAGGTAATCAGCGCGCCGGCCTTGATGCCGAAGTGTTCTTCCACTACGTCGGTGATGTCGGAGCCTGCACGGCCAGACAGTACGAAACGGGTCAGGCCACGGTGGGCGAAGAAGGTCATCGGGAACGCCAGCAGCGCGAGGATCACCAGGGGCCAGAAGCCGCCCAGGCCCGCGTTGATCGGCAAGAACAGCGTACCGGCGCCAATGGCGGTACCGAACAGGCCAAGCATCCAGGTGGTGTCCTGGCGGCTCCAGCTTGTGAGGGTTGCAGGTGTCGTTGCATAGCGTTCGTCGACGCTATTGGCCTGATCATTCATCCGGTCGGATCTCCGCATTTACACGGCCGGGACGAGTCAGAAAAACCTGACAGGCAGCGCCCCGACCATAGAAGGGGCCGGATTGTCCGGGATTCTTTTGAATAAGCAAAGACTTAGCTGAGGAACGGTGGTGCGGTACAGGCCCGCAGGGGCGGCTGTAGGCGGCGATTTTCGCGGCGCTTGGCGAGAGACCTGATATACATTCCCGCACAAATCTATTTTAGAATTTCACACGTTACTGTAGTTTTCACACAACGCCCACCGTGTATCCAGAGAGCCCCGCCATGCCTCGCGTCTCCCGCAAACAAGCCGATCTCAACCGCGAAATCATCGTCAAGGCCGCCACGCACCTGTTTCGCGAACGCGGGCTGCACGGTATCAGCCTGTCAGACGTGATGGCCGCTGCCGGCCTGACCCACGGCGGGTTCTACGGGCATTTCGCGTCCAAGGAGGCCCTGGCCACCGAAGCCTGCCAACAGGCATTCGAGCACGCCAACCTGGGCTGGCAAGCCAAAATCGAGCACAGCGACGACCAACGTGCCGCGCGCCAGGCCGTGCTGGGGCCTTACTTGACCGCCACCCACCGCGACAACCCTGGCGACGGTTGCCCGGTGTCGGCCTTCGCCCCGGACATGTGCCATGAACCCGCCGACACTGCCTTGCAGCACACCTTTATAGAAGGCGTGGAAAAGTCCCTGGAGATCTTTGCCCAACTGGAAAACGGAGACCGTCAAGCGATGCTGGCCCATTACGCGATGATGGTGGGCGCAGTGACCCTGGCACGTGCGACACGAGGCAATAGCCTGTCGGACGAGTTCCTGACAGCTGCAAGAAATGCCCTCCTGCCCGTTGAAAGCCCTTCCCCCGTCCCGGCATGACCAGGCCATGAACTTTTTCCGGCTCGTCCTCACCCGTACCACCACGACCGCTTCCGGCGGCGGGCAAGCGCAGTCGAGACCCGCTTCTGACCGCACAAATACGGCATACTCCTACCCTCAAACCCTTCAGGAAGAGCCTTCCGATGACCGCCACTGTTCTGGTCCTGGTTGAAACCATCAACGAATACCTGCCCATCATCGAGGGCAATGACTTTCATGTGATCCTGGCGCCGACACCCGCCGAACGCGCCGACGCCATCAAGGCCCACGGCAGCCAGATCAAGGCGGTGCTGACCCGTGGCCCGCTGGGTTTGTACGCCGAGGAAATCGCCGCCCTGCCCCTGCTGGAAATCATCTGTGTGATCGGTGCCGGCTACGAACACGTCGACCTGCAGGCCGCCAGCAATCGCGGGATCGTGGTCACCAACGGCGCCGGGGTGAATGCGCCGTCGGTGGCCGATCACGCCATGGCGTTGCTGCTGGCGCTGGTGCGCGGCATCCCGCAGACGGACGCCGCCGTGCGCCGCAGCGAATGGCCCAAAGTGATGCGCCCGTCCCTGGGCGGCAAGCAACTGGGCATCCTCGGACTGGGCGCCGTGGGTATGGAGATCGCCAAGCGCGCCGCCCTGGGGTTCGGCATGGAAGTGAGCTATCACAACCGCCAGCCGCGTGACGATGTGGACTACACCTACTGCGCCACCGCCGTCGAGCTGGCGCGCACCTCGGACTTCCTGATCCTGGCCACGCCGGGCGGCGCCAGCACCCGCCACCTGATCGACCGCCACGCCCTGGATGCCCTGGGGCCGAATGGCTACCTGGTCAATATCGGCCGTGGCAGCGTGGTGGTTACCGCCGACCTGGTCGCCGCCCTGGAGCAGCGTCGCATCGGTGGCGCCGCGCTGGATGTGTTCGACGATGAGCCCAAGGTGCCCGACGCGCTCAAGAAACTCAGCAATACCGTGCTCACCTCCCACGTGGCCGGGCTGTCGCCGGAAGCGGCCCACGATACCGTGCAACGCGTGGCCGACAACCTGGTGGAGTACTTTGCCGGCCGCCCGGTGCTCACCCCGGTCGCCCTGCCCCCGCCCACTAAATGACCGATCAGGCACGCTGATCATCGTCCAACACGCTAACCTATTAAGCCGCCCCGACCTTGTCGCTGGGCGGCTGCGCGCATTAGATTAGGAAATAGTCCGAGGCCTTTAGAATAAGCAGAAGGGATAAGCATGGCGCTGAACGACCAATCGACCCAGATTCGCCCAGGCGAAGAGCTTGATGCCAGCCTGATCGATCCCTACCTCAAGGCCCATATCCCGGGCCTGGACGGCACGCCCAGGATCAGCCAGTTTCCCGGTGGCGCCTCGAACCTGACCTACCTGCTGGAATACCCCGGCCAGGAATTCGTGCTGCGTCGCCCGCCCTTTGGCCACAAGGCCAAGTCCGCCCATGACATGGGCCGCGAATACCGCATTCTCAACCAGCTCAAGGACGGCTTCCCCTATTGCCCCAAGGCCTACGTGCATTGCACGGATGAGTCGGTGATCGGTGCCGAGTTCTATGTGATGGAGCGCGTCAACGGCATCATCCTGCGCTCCGACCTGCCGCCCGAACTGGGCCTGGACGCCACCCGGACCGAGGCGTTGTGCAAAAGCTTCATCGACAAGTTCGTCGAACTGCATCAGGTGGACTACCACGCCTGCGGCCTGGCCGACCTGGGCAAGCCGGAAGGCTATGTAGAGCGCCAGATCCGTGGCTGGAACGATCGCTACGAAAAAGCCCTGACCCCCGACGCACCGCGCTGGGAAGCGGTACGCGCCTGGCTCAACGACAAGATGCCGGCCGATCACCCCACGTCCAGCATCGTGCACAACGACTACCGCTTCGATAACGTGATCCTCGACCCGCACAACCCGATGCAGATCATCGGCGTGCTGGACTGGGAACTCACCACCCTCGGCGACCCGCTGATGGACCTGGGCAACACCCTCGCCTACTGGATCGAAGCGGCGGACCCGGCGCCCGTGCAGCTGATGCGACGCCAGCCGAGCAACGCACCCGGCATGCTCACCCGCCGCGAGTTCGTCGACTATTACGCCGAACGCTCCGGCATCCAGATCGACAATTTCGACTTCTACTACACCTACGGCCTGTTCCGCCTGGCCGGTATCGTGCAGCAAATCTACTACCGCTTCTTCCATGGCCAGACCCAGGACAAACGCTTTGCGCAGTTCATTCACATGAACAAGCTGCTCGAGCAGATGAGCCTGAACGTCATCAGCAAATCGTCCCTTTAAGGAACCGCTATGTCCAAGACCCACCTGTTCGACCTCGATGGCAAGATCGCATTCGTTTCCGGCGCCAGCCGTGGCATCGGTGAAGCCATCGCCAAGTTGCTGGCCCAGCAAGGCGCCCATGTGATCGTCTCCAGCCGCAAGCTCGAAGGCTGCCAGCACGTCGCCGACGCAATCATCGCTGACGGCGGCAAGGCCACGGCCATCGCTTGCCATATCGGTGAAATGGAGCAGATCACCCAGGTATTCGCCGGCATCCGCGAGCAATTCGGCCGCCTGGATATCCTGGTCAACAACGCCGCGACCAACCCGCAATTCTGCAACGTGCTGGACACCGACCTCGGTGCGTTCCAGAAGACCGTTGACGTGAACATCCGTGGCTACTTCTTCATGTCCGTGGAAGCCGGCAAGCTGATGCGCGAGAACGGCGGCGGCAGCATCATCAACGTCGCCTCGATCAACGGGATCTCGCCGGGCGTGTTCCAAGGCATCTACTCGGTGACCAAGGCCGCCGTGATCAACATGACCAAGGTGTTCGCCAAGGAATGCGCCGCCTTCGGCATTCGCTGCAACGCCCTGCTGCCGGGCCTGACCGACACCAAGTTCGCCTCGGCCCTGGTGAAGAACGATTCCATCCTGAAAATGGCCCTGGCCCAGATCCCGCTCAAGCGCGTGGCCGAGCCGAGCGAGATGGCCGGTGCGGTGCTGTTCCTGGCCAGTGACGCGTCCAGCTACACCACCGGTGTATCGCTGAATGTGGACGGTGGTTTCCTGTCCTGATCAGGCATTCGGCGGCTGTTGCCGAAAGCTCACCGCCAGGCGGTTCCAGCCACTGATGCTGGACACCGCCATGGTCAGGTCCACCAGTTCCTGCTCGCTGAACTCCACACGCACCGCCGCGTACAGCTCATCCGGCACCGTCGAGGTGGGCAGTGTCGCCACCGACTCGCTCCAGGCCAATGCAGCCTTTTCCCGCGCGTTGAAGAACGGCGAATCCCGCCATACGCACAAGGCAAACAAACGTCGCTCGGTTTCGCCGCGTTGACGCGCCGCCATCGAGTGCATGTCCGTGCAGAAACCACAGTGGTTGAGCTGCGATACACGAATCTTGATCAGCTCCAGCAAAGGTTTTTCGATGGACAGGTCGAAGGTGGTCGCCTCCAGCATCAGCATGCCCTTGAGCGCTTGCGGCGAGGCGGTGTAGTAATCCAGGCGGGGTTCCATGGGCGTTTCTCTGAGGTTGCGGCAAGGACAGTACAGCCTAGAACCCGCATGGAATAAGCCCTATAGCCAATCGGCCGGTTTATGCACAGACCATTTTGCGCCAGCCCTGCACACGCGTACTCTTGGCGCAGGTTGAATGCCCCGGGATAAGTCATGGAACTGCACGTTGTGATCAATGGCCGCAAGGACTTGGCCGAACAGCTCTATCAACAGCTGCGCGAAGCCATCGGGTCTGGGCGCCTGGCCGCCGGCGCGCAACTACCGCCAAGCCGTTTGCTTGCCGAACAATTGGGCGTGTCGCGCAAGACCGTGTCCGACACCTACGCCACCCTGACCTACGAAGGCCTGCTGGTGGGCAAGACCGGTCGCGGCACCTTCGTCAACGCGCGCTCGCCGCAGTCCGAGCGCGTGCAAACCGCCACCGACCTGGCCTGCGCCGCCAACCTGGCGAAATGGCAGGCGCTGCCCTCGCCCATGCGTCATCCCACCCGCGACAGCACCTTGCGCTATGAATTTATCGGCGGCGCCACCAGCCGTAACCAGTTCCCCCAGGACGAATGGCGCCGCTGCACCCAGGACGCGCTGCGGCGCATTGCCCAGAACAGCGGGTTCTACAGCCAGCCCGAAGGCTTGCCGGCGCTGCGCAGCGCGATCGCCGGGCACATCGCGTTCTCCCGTGGGGTCAACTGCCGCGACAGCGACATCGTGGTCACCAACGGCGCGCAACAGGCGCTGGACCTGATTGCCCGCGTGGTGCTGGAACCGGGCAGCATCGTGGCCATGGAAGACCCCGGCTACAGCCCAGCCCGCCAGATGTTCATGGCGGTGGGCGCCCAGGTCGCCAGCGTGCCGGTGGACGAACAGGGCATCCAGGTCGACCTGATCCCCAACGACACACGGCTGATCTACGTGACGCCCTCCCACCAGTTCCCCCTCGGCATGCCCATGAGCCTGGCACGCCGTGAAGCCTTGCTCGCGCGGGCGTTCGAGTTGGGCGCGATCATTATCGAGGACGACTACGACAGCGAATTCCGCTACGAGGGGCGGCCCACCGACTCCTTGCAAAGCATGGACACCCGTGCCGTGGTGACCTATGTGGGCACCTTCTCGAAAACCTTGCTGCCGGAGCTGCGCCTGGGCTACGCGGTGCTGCCACCGGCGATCTACGGTGCGGCGCTCAAGGCCAAGCAATTGACTGACCAGCACAGCTCCACCCTGCCCCAGTGGGCGCTGGCCAAATTCATCAGCGAGGGCTACCTGCTCAAGCACATCCGTCGCTGCCATACGGTCTACGCCGGGCGTCGCGAGCGCATCCTGCAACGCCTGGCGGGGGACCTGTCGCCGTGGTTCGAAGCGGTGCCGACCGTGGCCGGGTTCCACATGGCGGCGCTGTGCAAGGTGCCGGTGAATATCCCGCTGCTGATGGAGCTGGCGCGTCGGGTGGAAGTGGGTTTGTACCCCCTGGACGTGTTCTTCCACGACGCGCCGGTACGCTCGGGCCTGATCATCGGCTTCGGCGCGATCGAGACCCTGGACATCGACCCGGCGCTGGACAAGGTGCGCGATATTCTCCAGCAGATTGGCTAACGGATTTTCCGCCGGATTGGTCGTTGGTCGTGTCACCATCAGGCTCTAGCCTGTGCACTGCCACCCGACCTCGGAGACCATCGCCATGCAAGCCTTTGCCTATAACACTGTCCATGTCCGCGCGGCGGTCGGGCGCTCATCGGAACTGGGCGAACGCCTGCAAAGGATTGTCGACGCCGTACGCACCGCGCCCGGTTGCCTGGATTACACCGTTCAGCGCGACCCGGTGGACCCCGACCTGTGGACCGTCAACGGCCGTTGGGCCTGCGTCCGACAACTCAACGCCCACTTCGCGCTCCCTGCGCTGCAGGGGTTCATCGAACTGACCCGCGAACACCTGGCCCGCCGCCTGGATTTCGACCACTGAGGCATTGGCCTCCTGGTCTTCGCAGGGATTGGTCATTGGTCACCCAGGCTTTGCGGCGTAGGGTGAACAGGTCTCGAACTACTCGGAAACTTCATCATGAAACAATTGCTCGCCGCCGCCCTGACGCTCGCTTCGCTCAGCGCCTTGGCTCACGAACCGGTGTACAACCAGGAATCGATCAAGGTCCTGCAGGAGCACGCGCTGACCAATGTCCCGGGCAAGAAAACCCTCATGCTCACCGTCGACTATGCCCCCGGCCAGGCCACCGTGCCCCACAGCCACACCGGCACCGCCGTGGCCTACGTGCTGGAAGGCGCGATCACTTCACGGGTGAATGACGAGCCCGCAAAAACCTACAAGGTCGGGGAGTCGTTCTACGAGCCGGCCGGTTCCCGGCACTTCGAATCGAGCAATGCCAGCCAGACCCAACCGGCCAAGCTGCTGGTGGTGATGGTGCTGGATGACAAGGCCGAGGTTCTTACCCCCCTGCCCAAGTAACCCGCCACGCCACAAATCAGAAAGGTGGAAGGGGGCTTGCCCCCGATAGCAGAGTGTCAGCCAATGAATCGGCTACTGATACGCCGCCATCGGGGCAAGCCCCCTCCCACATTTTGATTTGCATCGGTCAGTGACTCAGGGCCGTTTGAACTGGCGGCGCAGGTCTTGGATCCGCTCGCGGCAGGCGCAACCTTCGAGGTGATCATTGACCATGCCCATCGCCTGCATCAACGCATACATCGTGGTCGGCCCCACGAACGTCCAGCCGCGCTTCTTCAAGGCCTTGGACAAGCGCACTGAGGCCGGCGACGTGGGATTGCCCGTCCAGTAAGCCATGTCCACCACCGCCGGCCGTTCCTCCTCACTGGGTTCGAACGCCCACAACCAGCGCGCCAGTGAGCCGGTCTCATCCACCAGCTCACAGGCGCGGCGCGCATTGTTGATCGTGGACACGATCTTGGCCCGATTGCGCACGATGCCCGGGTCCTGCATCAAGCGCGCGATATCCGCCTCGCCGTACTGCGCCACTCTTCTGAAATCAAAGCCCTCGAACGCCACTCGAAACTGTTCGCGCTTGCGCAAAATGGTGATCCACGCCATGCCCGCCTGAAAGCCTTCGAGGCAGATCTTCTCGTACAACTGGATATCGTCCGCCACCGGCACGCCCCATTCGGCGTCGTGATAACGCGGGTACTCCGGCGCCGCCGTGCGCCAGGTGCAGTGGGTCTGCCCGGTTTCGTCAGTGGTCAGTCCTGGTGTGTCCATCCATCACCTCATGTGCCGAGCATCGGATGATAAGCGAAAAAATTTCCGCCCCGCCAACCGCTCAAGCATCACCCTTACCGACCAACTGGTCAGACCGGGACCTGTCAACCGCCAAATAATTGCTTGTGATTTCAAAAATACCGGGCGTAGACTGGACCCGCACTGGACTTACCGGTAAGACCACAACAATTAAGCCCTGGAACCACCAGGGCACCGAATAGAGATCCCTCCCATGCTCAGATGGTGCTCGCGTTCGATTTTCCTGCAAGTCGTGATTGGCCTGATGCTCGGCATCGCCTGCGGCCTGGCCCTTCCCGAATTCTCCTCGCAACTCAAACCCCTGGGTGACGGCTTTATCAAGCTGATCAAAATGCTGATCGGCCTGATCGTGTTCTGCGTGGTGGTCAGTGGCATTTCCGGCGCCGGCGACTTGAAGAAAGTCGGGCGCATCGGCCTGAAGTCGGTGATCTACTTTGAGATCCTCACCACCGTCGCCCTGGTGATCGGTTTGGTCATGGCCTTCAGCACCGGCATCGGCCAAGGCGCCAATATCCACCTGGAACAGTTGTCGTCCGCTGGTTTGAATGAACTGGCCGACAAGGGCCAGCATATCCGCGGCACCAGCCAGTTCCTGATGGACCTGATCCCCAACTCGGTGATCGGTGCCTTTGCCGACAACAACGTACTGCAAGTCCTGCTGTTTTCGGTACTGTTCGGCAGCGCGCTGAACCTGGTGGGCGAAGCGGCATCGGGCATCTCGCGGCTGATCAACGAACTGAGCCACATCATCTTCCGCATCATGGGCATGATCGTGCGCCTGGCGCCGATCGGTGTGTTCGGTGCGATCGCCTTCACCACCAGTACCTACGGGCTCGACTCGCTGCAACACCTGGGGAGCCTGGTGGGCCTGTTCTACCTGACCTGCTTTGCCTTCGTCGCGCTGATCCTCGGCCTGGTAATGCGCCTGTCGGGCCTGCGCATGTTGCCGCTGCTCAAGTACCTGCGTGAAGAATTGCTGATCGTGATGGGCACCGCCTCCTCCGATGCTGTGCTGCCACAGATCATGCGCAAGCTGGAACACCTGGGCATTGGCAGCTCCACCGTCGGCCTGGTGATTCCAACCGGGTATTCGTTCAACCTCGATGGCTTCTCGATCTACCTGACCCTGGCCATTGTGTTCATCGCCAATGCCACCGGTACACCCCTGTCGATGACCGACCTGCTGACGATCCTGCTGGTGTCGCTGATCACCTCTAAGGGCGCCCACGGGATTCCGGGGTCGGCGCTGGTGATCCTGGCGGCGACCCTCACGGCGATTCCGGCGATTCCGGTGGTGGGCCTGGTGCTGGTGCTGGCGGTGGATTGGTTCATGGGTATTGGCCGTGCTTTGACTAACCTGATCGGCAACTGCGTGGCCACCGTGGCGATTGCACGCTGGGAAAAAGACATCGACATCCAGCGCGCCAACAAGGTGCTCGACGGTCAGCAAGGCTATGCGTTCCAGGCCAAGAAGCCGGTGTTGCCCGCACACCAGGAGTTCTGAAATGTGGGAGGGGGCTTGCCCCCGATAGCGATCTACCCGTCAGTGATTATGTGACTGACACACCGTCATCGGGGGCAAGCCCCCTCCCACACATCTATTCGCAACATCAAGGAGACGCACGACGTGATCAGCACCTCAACCGTCGTCAATTCAGTCGTAGAAAAACTCCGCGCCGCCTTGGCGCGTGGTCAGTGGCGCCGGGGTGAAATGCTCCCCGGCCAGCGCGAACTGGCTGAACAAATGGGCATCAGCCGCCCCAGCCTGCGCGAAGCGGTCATCGTGCTGGAAACCCTCGGCCTGGTGCGCTCCATGCCCGGCAAAGGCGTGGTGGTGCTGGAAACCAGCGTCAGCGAACCGCAGTCCAGCGATGCCGTGGCCGACGCCAGCCTGGAAGACATCCTGCAACTGCGCTACACCCTGGAACCCTTCATTGTCGGCCTGGTGGCCCAGTCCATCAGCAGCAAGGAAGTCGGGCAACTGCGCCTGACCTTGATGGACATGCGCGAAGCCCTCGACGCCGGTGACGCCGAAGCCGGCATGAACGCCTACATCGGCTTTCACGAGGAACTGTTCGCCCTCACCTCCAACCCGATCTTCCAGAACGTGGTGCAGCAGACCAGCAATGCCCTCAAGCAAAGCGCCCAGGTGCTGCGCAACTCGCCCGAACACCTGGCCGAGCGCCTGCAGGAAAACGAAGCCGTGGTGCGCGCCATCCGCAATAAGAACAGCGCCCTGGCGAGTGCCGAGATGCGTCGGCACATCCTGCAGGAAGGCCTGCGCATGGGCATTGCCCTGAACATCCCGGACGACCATCTCGGCAGCTGATTTTTTGGAGACAGGCCATGACCGCCCACGCCTTGCACTACGACCCCATCCTGCCAACCCTGCGCCTGGTCGCCGGTAAAAAGCCTTCGGTGGATGACATCTACCCGCGCTTGTTCGACGCCATCCTCGAACAACGCATCGCCCCGGCGAGCCGTTTTACCGAAGAAGGCCTGGGCGAGATCTTTGGGGTGAGCCGCAGCGTGATACGCCGGGTACTGGCCAAGCTGTCCCATCAGCAAGTGATCATCCTGCGCCCCAACCAGCGCGCCCAAGTGGCTGCGCCGGATGCCCAGCAGACGCGACAGATCCTCGAAGCACGGCGCATGACCGAAATCACCGTGGTGCAACTGGCTTGCGCCCAGGCGACAGACGCGCAGATACGTCAGTTGCGCGAACTGATTGCACGGGAACGTGATTGTATCGAACGCGATCAGCGTGGACCGGCGATTCGGTTGTCGGGGGAGTTTCACCTGCAATTGGCGACGATGGCCGGCAATGCGCCGTTGGCGCAGTTCCTCAACAGCCTGGTGCCGTTGACGTCATTGATCATTGCCCAGTACGAGGCAAAGGCCTGCACGTATTGCGCGTGGCAGGAGCATGTGGCGATTGTGGATGCGTTGGAGCAACGCGACTCAAGCACCGCAGTGACCCTGATGACCCAACACCTGGATCACCTGGAAAGCAAATTACTGAAACACCACTGACCTTCAGGCAAATTACGAACCAAATGTGGGAGGGGGCTTGCCCCCGATAGCAATGGCTCAGTCGGCATCTTCACTGACTGACACACTGCCATCGGGGGCAAGCCCCCTCCCACATTGGTTTCACCAGGGGATCAAGCCGGTTGCGACACCGACTGCCCACTCAACGCCAGGTCCAGCAACTCACGGTTGGCCACTGCGTACATGGCGTAGTCCGTGCCGACCGCCGCACGAATTTCCACCATCATCGCCACCCAACGATCGGCCATGTCCTTGTGCTGCTCAAGCCACAGGGCCACGCGGGCTTCCATGTCTTGTGGCGCATCGGCCATTTGCAGGACGGAGATGGTGATCGCACGTTGCTGCCAGTCCACATCGTCACGGAACGCTTCGCGGGCCTGGGCCTGCCAGTTGTTGCCCACCGGCAGATCACTGATCTGCTGCAGGTACCACGGCAAGTCCAAGGCGCTGCCAACGGCAAAGTAGGCCTTGGCCACTTCGGCGGCGTCATGCCCGGTCACGTCAGCGGCTTCAATGATCGGCAGCAAGGTGTACAGGTGGGTCGTGCCTGCAACCATGCGCGCCAACAGTTCCGGTACGCCAGCTTCGGTGTAGGCCTGGTAGCGCTTCTGCCAGCCTTCGCGGGTCGGGCCTTCCAGCAGTTCGTCGAGCTTGAGGCCCAACGCCGCCAGGTGCGGACCGAAGTGCGCGGTGTCACGGCCAGCGTCCTGCTCGTTGCGACGGCTGCGCAGGAACCAGCGCGTGGCGCGACGGCCCAGGCGCATCAGCTCGTCCATCAACTGCAATTGCACGTCGGCGGAGACCTGGTGGTCCAGGGCTTCAATCTGACGGAACCAGTGCGGGAGGTGGAAGATGTCACGCACGATCACATACGCGCCAGCCACGTTCGCCGGGCTCATGCCGGTCGACTCTTTGAGTCGCTGCACGAAGGTGATGCCCATGTGGTTGACCAGGTCGTTGGCGATCTGGGTGCTGACGATCTCGCGCTTCAGACGGTGGCGACGCATGGCCTCCCCGAACTTGGCGACCAGGCTCGGCGGGAACGCGGTCTCCATGTCACGGGTCAGGTACTCGTCATCCGGCACCAGGGACTTGAGCAGGGCTTCCTTGAGGTCGATCTTGCTGTACGAGATCAGCACCGACAGCTCTGGACGGGTCAGGCCCTTGCCGTTGGCGGCGCGCTCGGTGAGCTGCTCCTCGGTCGGCAGGTACTCGATGGCGCGGTCCAGCTTGCCACGGCCTTCCAGGTCGCTCATCAGGCGCTTGTACTCGGCGGCACGCTCGTAGGCACGGCGCGCCGCCAGGGACAGGGCCTGGGTCTGCTTGTAGTTGTTGCCCAACACCAGGTTGCCGACTTCGTCGGTCATGCTCGCCAGCAACTGGTTGCGTTGCTTGTCGGTCATGTCACCGGCCTGCACCACTTCGTTGAGCAGGATCTTGATGTTCACTTCGTGGTCGGAGCAGTCCACGCCACCGGCGTTGTCGATGAAGTCGGTGTTGGAACCGCCGCCATTGAGGCCGAATTCCACACGACCCAGCTGGGTCATGCCGAGGTTACCGCCCTCGCCCACCACCTTGCAGCGCAGCTCGTTGCCGTTGACGCGCAGCGCGTCGTTGGCCTTGTCGCCCACATCGGCATGGCTTTCGCTGCTGGCCTTGACGTAGGTGCCGATACCGCCGTTCCACAACAAGTCCACCGGCGCCTTGAGCAAGGCGTTCAGCAGTTCGGTCGGGGTCAGCTTGTCGGCCGCGATGTCGAAGCGCTCTTTCATCTGTGGCGAGATGGCAATGCTCTTCGCGCTGCGCGAGAAGATACCGCCGCCTTCGGACATGATGCTGGTGTCGTAGTCGGTCCAGGCCGAACGCGGCAGCTCGAACATGCGCTGGCGCTCGACGAAGCTGGTGGCCGGGTTCGGGTTTGGATCGATGAAGATATGCAGGTGGTTGAAGGCCGCGACCAGTTGCAGCTTGTCGGACATCAACAAGCCGTTACCGAACACGTCGCCGGCCATGTCGCCGACGCCCACCACGGTGATGCTGTCTTCCTGCACATTGATGCCGCGCTCACGGAAGTGACGCTGCACGCCGACCCACGCGCCCTTGGCGGTGATACCCATTTTCTTGTGGTCGTAACCGGCGGAACCACCGGAAGCGAACGCATCGCCCAGCCAGAAGCCGTAGTCGATGGCGATGCCGTTGGCGATGTCGGAGAAGGTCGCAGTGCCCTTGTCCGCAGCAACTACCAGGTACGGGTCATCGTCGTCATGGCGCACGACGTTGGCCGGCGGCACCAGGGCGCCATCCTTGAGGTTGTCGGTAATGTCCAACAGGCCGGAAATGAAGATGCGGTAGCAGGCGATGCCCTCGGCCGCGATCTCGTCACGGCTGCCGCCCAGTGGCAGGCGACGCGGCAGGAAGCCGCCCTTCGCCCCCACTGGCACGATGACCGAGTTCTTCACTTGCTGGGCTTTCACCAGGCCAAGTACTTCGGTACGGAAGTCTTCTTCTCGGTCGGACCAGCGCAGGCCGCCGCGTGCGACGTTGCCGAAGCGCAGGTGCACGCCTTCGACCCGTGGCGAGTAGACGAAGATTTCGAACTTCGGCACTGGCTTGGGCAGCTCAGGGATCGCGTGCGGGTTGAACTTGAAGCTGAAGTACGACTTGTTCTGGCCGTTCGCGTCGGTCTGGTAGAAGTTGGTACGCAGGGTCGCCTTGATCAGGTCCAGGTAGCGACGCAGGATGCGGTCTTCGTTGAGCACCTGGACGTCGTCCAGGGCGCTGAGGATCGCTTGTTCCAGGCGTTGCTGCTTGTCTTCCAGGTCTTCAGTGGTGAGCTTGCGCGCCAGGTAGAAACGGGTCTTGAACAGCCGGGTCAACTCGCGGGCGATGTCGGTGTGGTTGTTCAGGGTGCTGGCGATGTAACCCAGGTCGAAGCCCAGGCGGATCTGCTTGAGGTAGCGGGCGTAGGCACGCAGCAGCGCGACGTCACGCCATGGCAGGCCGGCGGTGAGTACCAGGCGGTTGAACGCATCGTTCTCGGCGTCGCCATGCACGATGTGCACGAACGCGTCCTGCAGGGTGTCGTTGAGCTGCTGGATATCCAGGTTCACGCCTTCGGCGGCGATAAACGCGAAGTCATGGATCCAGAACTCACGGCCATTGGCGTGACGCAGACGGTACGGGAACTCGCCCAGCACACGCAGGCCGAGGTTTTCCAGGATCGGCAGCACGTCGGACAGCGCCAGCGGGGTGTCGGCGTGGTAGAGCTTGCAATGCAGCTCGCGCTGGCCGGAAACCTGGCCCAGCGGCTGGTAGAAGCTCATCACCAGCGGGTTGGCTTCGGTGAGGCTGAGCAAGTGCTGCATGTCGACCACGGCCGAATGTGCGGCAAAGCGCTCGCGGTAACCAGCCGGGAAGCCTTTCGGGAAGTCCGCCAGCACGTTGGTGCCGTGGGCTTCGCCGAAGCTTTCCACCACCAGGCTGGCATAGTCGTCCTGCCAGCTGCGGCAGGCCTGTACCACTTCTTTTTCCAGTTGCAGAGGGTCGATGTCCAGGCGGTTCTTCGGGTCAACCCGCAGAATCAGCTGCACGCGGGCCAGCACGGACTCGGAGAAGAAGGTCCAGAACTCGCAGTCCGAGGCCTTCAGGCGATCCATCAATACTTGCTGGATCTTCTGGCGCACTTCGGTGGAATAGATGTCGCGTGGCACGTAGGCCAGGCAGTAGCAGAAACGACCGTACGGGTCTTTGCGCAGGAACACGCGGATCTTGTTGCGCTCCTGGATCTGCACGATCGACATCACGGTGCTGAACAGCTCGTCGACCGGGGTCTGGAACAAATCGTCACGGGGCAGCACTTCAACGACTTGCGCCAGCTCCTTGCCCAGGTGCGCCTTGGGCTGGAAGCCGGAGCGGCGCTCGATTTCCGCGACCTTGCGGCGGATATACGGAATCACCCGCACGCTTTCGCCGTACACCGACGAGGTGTACAGGCCCATGAAACGGTGTTCCTTGATGACCTTGCCATCGGCGTCGATTTCACGGATCGACACGTAGTCCGGGTACGCCGGACGGTGCACGCGGCTCGGGTGCGCGGCCTTGGCGAAGGACAGCACGGTCGGCTCACGCAGGTAGGCCACGGCATAGTCTTCGATACGCAGGTCGTCGGCGGTGAGGCCAGCACGCAGCAGCTTGGTCAGACCGAGGAAGGAGTCGGCGTCATATTCGATATGACCGCCGTCCGCCTCGTCACGTACCACGAATTCTTCATAGCCGAGGAAGGTGAAGTGGTTGCCCACCAGCCATTCCAGGAAGTTCTTGATCTCGGCTTTTTCCTCGCCGTCGATAGCGAACTGGCTAGCGTCGATACCGGCCAGCAGGTCCTGGACCTTGGCTTTCATCGGCTCGAAATCGGCCACGGCCACACGCACTTCACCCAACACCTGCTCAAGCTCTTTGCTCAGCACGTTCAGTTCGGCGGCGTTGGCGCAACGGTCGATTTCCAGGTACATCAGCGATTCTTGCTGGATGCCTTCGCCCTGGGTGCCTTTTGGCAGGATTTCCAGCAACTCGCCCTTGGCGCCACGGCGTACGCTGAGCACGGTGGTCTGCAAGGTGTGGATGCTGTAGCCACGGCGGTTCAGCTCGGTGCG
Organism: Pseudomonas allii; assembly: GCF_055380095.1. NCBI lineage: Bacteria > Pseudomonadati > Pseudomonadota > Gammaproteobacteria > Pseudomonadales > Pseudomonadaceae > Pseudomonas > Pseudomonas allii. The sequence goes on from NZ_AP039450.1 coordinate 3,641,846, forward strand.
GACCGAGTCCACCAGGAAGGGCAGGTCATGGTGCAGCACTTCGACCGCGGTGTGGGTCGACTGCCAGCCATGACGTTCGTAATCGGGGTTGTAGACCCGCACTTGCGGTTGGGTGTGATCAAAGCGCTCAAGCAGGCGCCACGCAGAGAGGGTGCAACCGGCCAGGTCGGAAAGGCGACGCTGGGTCAGTTCGTCCAGGGAAATGATGCCGAAGAATTGTTCAGCGAACAGCGCCACTTGTGGCAGTGCCTGTTCACTGATGTGCTGCGCCAGTGCCGCTTGCAGTTGATGCTGGAAGTCGGCCTTGCTGGCTGCGGTGAAAAACGCCATCTGTGGTACTCCGCTTGGGCTTGTTATTGATGGAAGCGTCGCGTGTTATCCCCTTGCGGGGAGACCGTCAGCGCTGTTCGCTGGTGACGAGTAAAGCACCATAAACGAATCAGGGTGACAGGTGGGTGAAGCTGGACAAGACAATGAGGTCACATACAACTTCCATAAGATGCGCACCTAGCCGGGTGACGGTACGACGGGCAGGTCAGGCGCCAGGCTCATGCACATCCGTTGCGCAGCTTAACGAGTGTAGGAAGACAGCTGCTTGCGACGCTGCGACATATTCGGTCATCGGTAAGCAGGCGCCGGGTTGCGACTTGGGCAACCCGGGTTTTCCGGCAAAAAAACCGGCTACTTTCACACCTTCGAGTACCAGAAATGACCGATATTGCCCGCCAGGTCATGCATCGATCTGACACAGGAAGCAGCACAAAATTCGCTGCAATGGCACAATTGCCCGCATTACGCCCCCGCCCAGACAGGATTGCCCATGCTGCAACTCAAAACCGACGCCCTGATGGCCACCCCGTGTGACGACGAAGAAGACAACATGGCCATGCTCTGCTGCCACGGCAAGAACGGCGAGATGTTCATGCTCACCCGCTACCCGGATGAAGACGAGGTGGAGCTGACCTGGGACTATGAACCGTCGACGCTGGATGGGCTGAAGGTCACGCTGAGTGACACCACCCTGCTGGTCGAATTGGCTGCCGGGGATGCCGATGCCCTGGGTGGCAAGGACCAGCTGGAGATTACCCACGCCACGGCGGCGTCGGATATGGCCGAAGTCGAGGAAACCCTGCAAAACATCCTGAAAGGCACCGGCACTTTCGCCCGGATTTAAGCGGCACCCACAATCAAATGTGGGAGGGGGCTTGCCCCCGATAGCGGCGTGTCAGCCCCGGACGCAGCCACTGACCCACTGCTATAGGGAGCTAGCCCCCTCCCAAATCGACCGTGTTCCCACACAAATTTCCTACAAGATTTGCCAAAAATACCCGTCACGCCGTTAGTCGCCCCCCCCCTCGATGCATTAAAGTAGACGCCCCAGGCCTTGGCATTTTTCACAACCCCAAGGCTCATCTCTCCAGGAACCGTCATCGATGGAACATCGTGAAGCGCTGCTTGCGCTGCGAACTTTTCTTTCTACGCAGATTCTCGGCCAGGAAAAACTCATCGATCGCCTGTTGATCGCACTGCTCGCCGACGGCCATATGCTGGTGGAAGGTGCGCCGGGCCTGGCCAAGACCAAGGCCATCAAAGAGTTGGCCGAAGGTATTGAAGCGCAGTTCCATCGTATCCAGTTCACTCCCGACCTATTACCCGCCGACATCACCGGCACCGAGATCTATCGCCCGGAAACCGGCAGTTTCGTGTTCCAGCAAGGCCCGATCTTCCACAACCTGGTGCTGGCGGACGAAATCAACCGCGCCCCGGCCAAGGTGCAATCGGCGCTGCTGGAAGCCATGGCCGAGCGCCAGGTCAGCGTCGGGCGTAGCACCTATGACCTGTCGCCGCTGTTCCTGGTGATGGCCACGCAAAACCCCATCGAGCAGGAAGGCACCTACCCGCTGCCTGAAGCCCAGCTCGACCGTTTCCTGATGCACGTCAAGATCGGTTTCCCCGACGCCGCCGTCGAGCGACGCATCCTGCAACAGGCCCGTGGCGAAGCCCTCAACGGCGAAACCAAGCCGGAACGCCGCGTCAGCCAGCAGGCGATCTTCGCCGCCCGCAAGGAAATCCTCGGCCTGTACATGGCCGATGCGGTGGAGGAATACCTGGTGCAATTGGTCATGGCCACGCGCACCCCGGCCAAGTTCGACGCGGAAATGGCCGAGTGGATCGCCTACGGCGCCAGCCCGCGCGGCTCCATCGCCCTCGACCGCTGCGCCCGTGCCCATGCCTGGCTGGCCGGTCGCGACTTCGTCAGCCCGGAAGACATCCAGGCGGTGCTGTTCGACGTACTGCGCCACCGCATCATCCTGTCGTTCGAAGCCGAAGCCGCCGGCATCGACCAGGACCGCGTGGTACAACGCATTCTCGACGTCGTTGCCGTCGCTTGAAACCCATGAACGCCAGCGATGGAATCCGCATCACGCTCAGCGAGTTGATCGAGATGCGCCATCGCGTGCGCGAAGTACAGCTGTTTTCCACGCCAAGCCAGCGCAGCCCGCTGATCGGCCTGCACCACTCCAAGCTGCGCGGACGCGGAGTAGACTTCGACCAGGTGCGCGTGTACCAGGCCGGAGACGACGTGCGCACCATCGACTGGCGCGTGACGGCGCGCACCCAGGAGCCGCACACCAAGCTGTTCCATGAAGAGCGCGAGCGGCCGATCTTCATCATGGTGGAACAAAGCTGCCGGCTGTTTTTCGGCTCCGGGCAGATGTTCAAGTCGGTGCTGGCGGCACAGGCAGCCAGCCTGATCGGCTGGGCCGCGCTGGGCCACAACGACCGCGTGGGCGGGCTGGTGTTCGGCGACAGCGAGCACTACGAAATCAAACCCCGGCGCAGCAAGCAAAGCCTGCTGCAATTGCTCAACCGCCTGGTGCGGGTCAACCAGAGCCTGAATACCGAAAGCCGCCCCGAAACCGATGCCCTCGGCATGGCCCTGCGCCGTGGCCGCGAAGTGTTGCGCCCCGGCAGCCTGGTGATTGTGATCTGCGATGAACGCGCCCTCACCGAGGGTGCCGAGCAACAACTGAGCCTGCTGTCACGTCACTGCGACCTGTTGCTGCTGCCGATTTCCGACCCGCTGGACCACGCCCTGCCCGCCGCCGGGCTGCTGCGTTTCGCCGAACGTGGTGCGCAGTTGGAACTGGATACGCTCAACTTCGACCTGCGCCAGGCCTACAAGGCCCAGGCCGAGGCGCGCATTGCCCGCTGGGAACTGCTCGCGCAAAAACTGCGTGTGCTGTTGATGCCCTTGAGCACCCAGAGTGAAATGGTCGAGCAACTGCGCGAATACCTCAACCCGCAACGCCCGGTTAAAAAACAATGAGCAGCCTGGACCAACTGCAGCCACTGATCGCCCCGCCCGCTATCGGCTTCTGGCCGCCTGCGCCGGGTTGGTGGCTGTTGCTGCTGGTGATCCCGCTGCTCGGTTGGGGCCTGTGGTCGCTGCGCCGCTTCCTGCCGGCCCGCCGCCCCGTGGCGCGCGCCGAACAACCGCTGGACCCGCTGCGCATTGCCGCCCTGGCGGAACTGGCGCTGATGCCCAAGCCCTACGACGGCGCGCCTGCCGGCGCCTGGCTGCAACAGCTCAACGGCCTGCTCAAGCGCCTGTGCCGCAACGACTACCCCTACAGCCAGAGCCACACCCTCAACGGCCGCAAATGGCTGGCGTTCCTCGACAACCGCTGCCCCGCCGCCGGCCTCACGCGCTGGATGGTGCTGGTGGAAGGCGCCTACAAACCCGAATGCAAACTCGACGACAAGGCCATCGCCGGCCTGACCCAAGCGGTCGATACCTGGATTCGCAAACATGTTTGAATTCGCCTGGCCGTGGATCTTTGCCCTGTTGCCATTGCCCTGGTTGATGCGCCTGGTGCTGCCCGCCGCCGACAGCGGTGAGCCCGCCCTGAAAGTCAGCTACCTCAGCGACCTAGAAGGCCTGGCCCGCCGCCGCGCCCGCGTCAACCTGCCGGGCTGGCGCCAGCAAGCACCGTTCGTGGTGCTGTGGTTGCTGCTGCTGACCGCCGCCGCACGCCCGGAATGGCTCGGCGAACCGCTGCCCATCGCCGCCAGTGGCCGCGACCTGCTGGTGGCGGTGGACGTGTCCGGCTCGATGGATTTTCCCGATATGCACTGGCAGGACGAAGACGTGAGTCGCTTGAGCCTGGTCAAGCACCTGCTCGGTGATTTTCTTGAAGGGCGCCAAGGCGATCGCGTCGGCCTGATCCTGTTCGGCAGCCAGGCTTATCTGCAAGCGCCCCTGACGTTCGACCGCCGCACCGTGCGCACCTGGCTGGATGAAGCGCGCATCGGCATTGCCGGCAAGAACACCGCGATTGGCGACGCCATCGGCCTGGCCTTGAAACGCCTGCGCCAGCGTCCGGCGCAGAGCCGCGTGCTGATCCTGGTCACCGACGGCGCCAACAATGCCGGGCAGATCGACCCGCTGACCGCTGCGCGCCTGGCGGCCGAAGAAGGCGTGAAGATCTACCCCATCGGCATCGGTGCCGACCCGGAACAGACCGGCTCCCTGGGCATCCTCGGCGTCAACCCGAGCCTGGACCTCGACGAACCGGCGCTCAAGGCCATCGCCGAAGCCACCCACGGCCAGTACTTCCGCGCGCGGGATGGCGAAGAGTTGCAAGCGATCAAGCAAACCCTCGACAAGCTCGAACCCGTCGAACAACAACCCACCCAGGCGCGGCCCGCCCTGGCCTTGTACAGCGCGCCGCTGGCCCTCGCGTTGGTGCTGAGCATGTTGCTGGTGATTCAGGAACGTTGGCCGAACAACGCGCTGCAACGCTGGTTCAATAAACTGTCGAGCAAGGGGATGTTCCTGCAGCAACACCCGGAATGGCGCCAGCGCCTCAAACGCCTGCGTTTGCGGAGGCGTCGATGATCGACCTGTGGCCGCACTGGTTCCGTCCCTGGTGGCTGTTGCTGTTGCCGTTACTCGGCTGCCTGCTGTGGCACCTGTGGCACCGGCAAAAGCGCGCCGGGCGCTGGCAGATGATCTTGCCGCCGGCCTTCCACGCGGTATTGCTCAGCGGTGGCAACGGCCGCGAGAGTAAATCGCCGTGGGTGGTGCTCGGCATTGCCTGGCTGCTGGCGGTGCTGGCGTTGCTCGGCCCCAGTTGGCAAAGGGTTGAGCAGTCCAGCCAGAAGCCGTCCGACCCGTTGGTGGTGCTGCTGGAACTGACCCCGGAAATGCTCGCCACCGACAGCCCGCCCAACCGCCTGGAGCAGGCGCGGCGCAAGCTGTATGACCTGTTGCAGGCGCGCACCGACGCGCAAACCGCCATCATCGTCTACGCGGGCAGCGCCCATACGCTGGTGCCGCTGTCGGACGACCTGGCCACCAGCCGCAACCTGCTGGAAGCCCTGCGCCCCTCGATCATGCCCGAACCGGGCCACCGCGCCGACCTGGCCGTCGAGAAGGCGCTGGGCCTGCTCAAGCAAGGCGGCCTCGGCCAGGGGCGCCTGCTGTTGATCGGTTCTTCGCTGTCCAAACAGGAACGCCAGGGCATCCGCCTGCTGCTGCAAAGCGGCCAGGCACCGAGCTTGTCGATCCTCGGCATCGGCAGCCGCGAGGGCACGCCGGTGACCCAGGAAAGCGGCGAGTTCCTCAAGGACGAACAAGGCGCGATCCTGGTGCCGCGCCTGGACAGCCCGACCCTCAAGGCCTTCGCCAGCGAAATGGGTGGCCGCTACCGCGCTGCGCGGCTCGACGATAAGGACCTGCGCCAACTCGGCGTGCTCGACCCACCGCAAACCCTGCGCAACGACGGCCAGTTGCTGCACCTCGACACCTGGGCCGACCAGGGTTACTGGCTGCTCCTGCCGCTGTTGCTGCTGGCCGCCTGCGCTGGCCGGCGTGGCTGGCTGTTCTGCCTGCCGCTGCTGTTGTTGATTGCACCGCAACCCAGCTATGCGTTCGGCTTGCAGGACTTGTGGTTGCGCCCCGACCAACAAGGCCAGTATCTGCTGAAGAAAAAGCGCCCCGCCGAAGCCGCCGAACACTTCCAGGACCCGCAATGGAAGGGCGTGGCGCTTTACGAAGCCGGTAACTATGCCGAAGCCATCAAGCTGTTCGCCGAGGGTAATGACGCCTACTCCCACTACAATCGGGGCAATGCCCTGGCAAAAGCCGGTGAACTGGAAGCCGCCATCGACGCCTACGAGCAAGCTCTGGAAGCCCAGCCCGATCTGCAACCGGCACTGAAAAACAAAGCGCTGGTGGAAACCCTTATGCAGGAACAGGCCCAGCCGGAGCCGTCTTCTCCGGCAAAAAACGAGGATGACGAAACCACCCAACCCGGCCAAACTGCGCAACCGGGCGCCACAGGGCAAAACGCCACGGGCGGCGAACAGTCATCCCAAGGCCAGGGCGAAGCCGGCACTGGCGACACCCAGCCCGGCAACACGCCGCAAACCGCGGGCAATGAAGTGCCGGGCAGCGAACTGGGCGACGAACAGACCACGACCCCGCCGCTGCGGCCCAGTGATGCCAGCCTCGACGGTGAACATCGCCAGGCCCTGGAGCAATGGCTGCAGGAGATCCCGGACAACCCCGGAGAACTGCTGCGCCGCAAATTCTGGTACGAACAGCAACAACATCAGGACAAGACTCGATGAGCCGCCGCACCACCCTACTGCTTCTGCTCGCCCTGTCGGCAGGCCACGCCCAGGCGGCGAGCCTGATCGCCAGCGTCGACCGCAGCCGCGTCAACTCCGGGGAAACGGTGGAACTCACGGTGGAATCCAGCGATGTCACCCAGTTCGGCAAGCCCGACCTGTCGCCGCTGGATGCACAGTTCGAAGTCAGCGGCACGCGGCAGATCAACCAACTCACCACCCTGGGCGGCGACAACCACGCCACCACGCGCTGGATCATCACCCTGCTGCCCAGGGAAAACGGCACGGTGGTCATCCCGCCCCTGCAAGTGGGCGAACACAAGACCCAGCCGATCAGCCTGCAAGTGGTAGAAACCGCCAGCCAGAACACCGCCGCCGAGCTGGCGCCGGTGTTCGTCGAGGCCAACCTCGACCAGACCAGCGTCTACGTCCAGGCCCAGGCACTGTTGACTGTGCGCGTCTACCACTCGGTGTCACTGTATGACGACAGCAGCCTCACGCCGTTGCAGATTGCCGATGCGCGTGTGGAGCAGTTGGGCGAGTCGCGCACCTACGAAAAGGTCATCAACAGCATCCGCCACGGCGTGATCGAGACCCGCTACGCGATCTACCCACAGCACAGCGGCACGTTGGCAATCCCGGCGCAGACCTTCAGCGCGACGCTGGTGGAATCGCGCCCGCCCCAGGAAAACACCCTGCAAGGCACCAAGCCGGGCAAGTTGATCCACGTGAGTTCCGCAGAGCTGCCGCTGGTGGTCAAACCCAAACCGGCGCTGTACCCCGCCGATACACCGTGGTTGCCGGCACGCAGCCTGACCCTGAGCGAAAACTGGAACCCCGAACCCCAGCACGTGCAGGTCGGCGACTCCCTGACCCGCAGCCTCACGGTCAAGGCCGAGGGCCTGTCCAGCGCGCAACTGCCGGCGCTGCCCAGCACCGAGGTCAACGGCCTGCGCCGCTACCCGGACCAGCCGGTGCTCGGCAACCAGACCAACGACCGCGGCCTGATCGGCAGCCGCGAAGACCGCGAGGCGCTCGTGCCCACCCGCGCCGGCAACCTGGAACTGCCCGCCGTGGACGTGGTGTGGTGGAACACCCACGAAGACCACCTGGAGCGCTCCAGCCTGCCCGCCCGCACCGTGCAGGTTGCCATCAACCCGAGCCTGGCCGTGGACACCCCCGCCACGCCGACCGTGATCACCGCACCGGACGATGAACGCCTGTGGCTGTGGCAACTGAGCACGCTGATCCTGGCCTGCACCACCCTGCTGGGGTTTGGCCTTTGGTGGCGCGCACGTCGGCAACCGGCCGTGCAGCGCGCCGCACAAACCGGCCCGAGCCCGCGCACCCTGCTCGATGACCTCAAGCGCGCCACCCAGGCCAACGACCCCCAAGCCACCCGCCAGGCCCTCGACGCCTGGGCGCGGCAACAGCCGGAAACCCTGGCGGATATGGCGGCGCGGTTTATACCCCTGTCGGATGCGTTGGACGGGTTGAATGGCGCGCTGTACAGCGAGAGCGGGCATTTCTGGCTGGGAGAGGACTTGTGGCGTGCGGTGAAGGCGATTCCGATGGCTGAGCGTGAGGTGGATCCGACGGCGGATACCACCAGCTTGCCGCCGCTGTATCCCAAATAGCCAAGGTGACTACTTAAGATAGAACAGGCGTGGCCGATAAAGCGATGTAGCTTTCGATTAATGGAGTTTTTAAAATGGCCATTACGTTGAATGTTTCCTATCCGCCATTAAGTAAGCAGACAGACGCTTACACCATCAAAAATCCGCAGCAAGTCACGAATGCCTTCACCATTACCGAAGCCTCCGAGGCGGCGGATACATTGAAGCTTGGCGATCAGGAGAAGATCAGTCAGCTTAAGGAGTTTTTGAAAGATTATGATATGACGTCAATCAGTACCGCTGAATTGAAGAAAGTTGGCCGACGACTCTTTGACGACGGAATGATCAGTGAACGCGCATTTGGAATGTTCATTTCTGGTGACGGCGCATCCGATGCCAATGGGCGCCAGACAAACACCCACGTGAAGTTTAACGGCATAGCTTTATTCAACGAACAACTGGAAGACACAGTAGCTTACTTTAAAACCGATCCACGAATTAGCAAGCGCGATGGTGCCATGGACCATTTACAAAGCATGGTCGAGGCCAATCAAGCTATCAATGCGCTGGCCTACTTCGTAAAATCAACGCATAGTAATTTATCAGTAAATGAACGTGCCTAAATGCACAGCGTGAAGCACAGTGCGTCGAGGACTGTCCTGACGCACTGCCTTTAACCCCCTAGCGACCGTATCTGACCGTACCTGAATAGGATTTAGGTACCGCTTCGTTGTTTTTCAGCCTGACTCGATAGTTACCAAAAGGGCCTGAGTATGAGGCGTTACTGCCTATACTGAAAGTTTCCTTTTTCCACGTCCCGCCTACTTCTCGCTCGATAAAAATCCCGGGCGTCCTGCCAGCCCCCCTACTGTAACCATTGCATCGATGCTCGCCCCGAAACAGCCGTTGGCGGAGGTTATTGCAAATGGACCATGAGCAGTAACTTCCTCCTCAGGCGGTATGACTCCAGTGTAACTATCAGTGATATAGAGGCATAGCGCAGAGGCTGGCGTGGCAATCAACATCAATACAGCAAGCGGCAATGCAATAAGGCTTTTCATAATAGTCTCCATCAGTATTAAGAAACCACAAAAGCGCATCACACAAGGAGCACGTCAATTGACCACTCCACGCTTGCCAGACTGCATGAATTATTTATCAAAGTAAGCCAGCCGCTTCCTAAATTCTGGAAGGAAAGGCCTGTCATTTTTTAGTGTAGGAACAAGTAAGGTGCGTCCTAATCCTGCCTCCCACTTATAAGATCGGCATTTAATAGCATTGTACTTTGCGTTTTTTCAGATAAATATTCTAACCCTTGGCACGGGGCGGTTTACTCGCGAATGCGGTATGTCAGATAGAAATGCGCTGCCTGACCCACCGCCACCCGGAGCAAGCCCCCTCCCATATTGAATCTGCGTCGCCTGGGGGCAGCAGGGTCGCATTACAGGTAAACTCCCCTCCTTTTCATCTATTCTACGGAGTTCGCCTTGCGTCTGTTTCACACCTCCGACTGGCACCTGGGCCAAAACCTCCACGGCCAGGAACGCGACTTCGAACACGCCTGCTTCCTCGAATGGCTGCTGGGCCAACTCAAGACCCATCAGCCGGATGTGCTGCTCATCGCCGGCGATATCTTCGACACGGTCAACCCGCCGCTCAAGGCCCAGGAGCGGCTGTATGACTTCATCATCAGCGCCCACGAACAAAACCCCAAGCTGACCATCGTGATGATCGCCGGCAACCACGATTCCGGCTCACGCATCGAACTGCCCGCGCCGCTGATGCGTCGCCTGCACACCCACGCCCTCGGCCGCGTGTTGTGGCTGGACGACGGCCAGCTCGACGCCGAACGCCTGCTGATCCCGCTGCCCGATGCCAAAGGCAAGATTGCCGCCTGGTGCCTGGCTTTGCCTTTCCTGCGCGCGGCGGAAGTTACCGGCGCGCACCTGGGCGACGATTATCTGCGCGGCATCGGCCAGGTGCATGAATGGCTGATCGCCGCGGCCAACGCCAAGCGCAAAAAAGGCCAGGCGCTGATTGCCATCAGCCATGCGCACATGGCCGGTGGTTCGGTGTCGGAAGACTCCGAGCGCAGTCTGATCATCGGCAATGCCGAGGCGCTGCCGGCCAGCTTGTTCGATAAAAGTGTCGGCTATGTGGCCCTCGGCCATTTGCACAAGCCGCAGAAGGTCAATGGCGAGGAGCGCATTCGCTATAGCGGTTCGCCGATTCCGCTGTCGTTTTCCGAAATCGGCTACAAGCACCAGATCCTCGATGTGGCGTTCCAGGGCCAATGCCTGGTGAGCGTCGAGCCCATCCTGATTCCGCGTTCAGTCGACCTGCAACGCCTGGAAGCCGTGCCCCTGGCCGATATCCTCAAGGCCCTGGCCGAGTTGCCGGACGTCGACCTGCTCGCCGAGACCCAGCGCCACCCCTGGCTCGAAGTGCGCGTCCTGCTCGACGAACCGCAACCCGACCTGCGCCAGCAAATCGAAGCCGCACTGCAAGGCAAGGCCGTGCGCCTGGTGCGCATCGCCGCCGAGTACGCCGGCAAGGGCCCCCGTGAAGACGAAGGCGACGACCGCCTGATCGAACTCGACCAGCTCACGCCCCAGGAGCTGTTCAGCCGCGCCTGGCAGGACAGCTACGGCAGCGAGGTGGATGAACAGACCTTGAAGGACTTCGCCGTGTTGCTCCAGGAAGTGCAGCACGAGGAGGAACAGCCATGAAGATCCTCGCCATCCGCCTGAAAAACCTCGCCTCCCTGGCCGGCCCATTCGAGATCGACTTCACCGCCGAGCCCCTGGCCAGCGCCGGGCTGTTCGCAATCACCGGGCCGACCGGCGCCGGTAAAAGCACCTTGCTCGATGCCTTGTGCCTGGCGTTGTTTGGCGCCGTGCCGCGCCTGGGTGATACCGGCCAGGCGAAGATGCCGGATGCCGACAGCGACATTTCCATCGGTGACCCACGCACTCTGCTGCGGCGTGGCACCGGTGGCGGTTATGCCGAGGTGGATTTCGTCGGCGTCAGTGGCCGCCGCTACCGCGCGCGTTGGGAGGCCAATCGCGCCCGCGACAAGGCCAGCGGCAAGTTGCAGAACAGCCGCCAGAGCCTGATCGACCTGGACAGCGACCAACTGCTGGCCAGCCAGAAAACCGAATACAAGACCCAGCTGGAACTGGCCCTGGGCCTGAACTTCGAACAGTTCACCCGCGCCGTGTTGCTGGCGCAAAGCGAGTTCAGTGCGTTCCTCAAGGCCAACGACAACGAGCGCAGCGAACTGCTGGAAAAGCTCACCGACACGGCCCTGTACACCCAGTTGGGCCGGCGTGCCTTCGACAAAGCCAAAGAGGCCCGAGACGCGCACAAACAGTTGCAGGACCAGGCCACCGGCGTGGTGCCCCTGGCCCCTGAAGCCCGTGCCGAGCTCGATCAACAATTCGATGCCGCGCAGCAGCAACTCAAGGTCCATCAAGCCCAACTCAAGCAGTTGGAGCTTCAGCACACCTGGCTCAAGGAACTGCGTGAATGGCAGGAACGTCAACTGGCCGCCACCGAACAGCTGCAGCAGGCACAGGCCGATTGGAATAACCAGGACGCGCAACGCCAGGACCTGGGCCGCCTGGAACAGTTGGCGCCGCAGCGTCATCTGTTCGTGCGCCAGGCGGAACTCGGCACACAGCTGGCGCCGTTGGCGGCGCAGATTCAGTCCCATACGCGGCAACAAGCCGAATTGCAGGCCCGCCAGGACCAGGCCCGACAGCAACTGGCCTGCGCGCAAACCGCCTTGGCGCAAGCCCTGAAAAACCAGGCGGATGCTGCGCCTTTGCTGCGCCAGGCGTTCGAAGAACAAAGCACCCTCGCCCACTTGACCAAAGAGCTGACCAAGCGCACCGAGGACAAACAGCAGCACGCAAGCGCCTGCACCGAAGGCCAGGCTCGGCTGACTGACCTGCTGAAAAAACAGCACCACGTCGCAGAACGCCTGCAACGCCTGAGCACCGAGCTTGAGCGCAGTGCCGCCCTCGCGCCGCTGAGCGATGCCTGGACCGCCTACCGCGACCGCCTGCAACAACTGATGCTGATCGGTAACCGCCTGAATAAAGGCCAGGCCGAACTGCCGCAATTGGAGCAACGTGCAACCCGTGCCGTCGAACAGTTCACCCAGCAACGCGAAGCCCTTGACTTGCTGTATCAGGAGGCCGGTGCCGAGCCTCACGCCGTGGCCGAGCAGATCCAATTGCTGGCCAGCCTGCTGCAAGACAATCGCAAACAGCAGCGTGCCTTCGAAGACCTGACGCGCCTGTGGGACCACCAGCAACAGCTGGATCAGCAAGCCACCAGCCTGACGCAAAAGCTCACCGCGGCCCAACAGCAACGCGAACAGTTGAACCAGACCGGCCTGCACACCAAGGCCGAGCTGACCGTCGCGGAGCAGACGCTGAACGTGACCAGACAACTGCTGGAACGCCAGCGCCTGGCCCGCAGTGCCAGCGTCGAGGAGTTGCGCGAGCAGTTGCAGGACAACCAGCCCTGCCCGGTGTGCGGCAGCCACGAACACCCGTACCACCAGCCCGAAGCCCTGCTGCAAAGCCTTGGTCGTCATGACGAAAACGAGGAAGCCAACGCGCAGAAAGCGGTGGACACCCTCAAGGAGAAACTCACCGAGTTGCGTGGCGAAGTGGGCGGTTTGATCGCCCAGCAGAAGGAATACCTGCAACAACAGGAACACCTGGCGACGCAACAGCAAGCGCTGAAACCGAGCCTGGATGCACACCCGCTGGCCGCATCGTTGTTCAACCAAGAGGCCGCCAAACGCAGCGCCTGGCTTGAGCAGCAACTGAGCCAATTGACCCAGAGCATCACCCAGGACGAACAGCGCCAAGGCGCCCTGCTCAACCTGCAACAAAGCGCCGGGCGCCTGCAGCAGCAACTGCAAGCCGCCCAGGACGCGAGCCAGCAGGCCCGTCAATTACTGGTCGACCAGCAACGCGAACTGACGAGTGACCGCGAACGCCTTGAGCAGGAACTGAGTGCCTTCGCCAACCTGCTGCCCGCAGACACCCTGGCAGGTCTGCGCGCCGAGCCGGCCGCTACCTTTATGCAACTGGACCAGCAGGTCAGCCAGCGCCTGGAGCAGCTGAGCCACCAGCGCGACGAATTGGCCGAGCAACAGGAACGTCAACAGGCGATCGACAAGGAACAGACCCACCAGCAGCATCGCCAGCAACAACTCGACACCCTGCTCCAGCAAGTCACCGAGCTGGCGACCCAACAGAAAGCCGCTCAGGAAAAACTCAACGCGTTGCTCGGTGAACATGCCAGCGCCGAACAGTGGCAGCAACAGCTGGACCACGCCGTGACACAGTCGCGCCAGAGCGAAACCGACGCCAACAAGCAACTGCAGGAGATCCACAACGCCCTGATCCAACTGGCCGCCGACCTCAAGGCCCAGCAGGAACGCGAGCAGGCATTGCAGGCCGAACAACATGGCCTCGACGCGCGCCTGCGCGACTGGCGCGCCCAGCACCCGGAGCTCGACGACGCCGGCCTCAACCGTTTGCTGGCCTACGACGACGCTCAGGTCAGCCACTTGCGCCAGCAGTTGCAACACAGCGAGAAAGCCGTCGAACAAGCGCGGGTCCTGCTGCAAGAACGTGAGCAACGCCTTGCCGAGCACCAGGCCCAACACAATGGCAACCTCGCAGCCAATGAGCTGGACACCGCCCTGGCCACACTCAACCAACAGTTGGCCGAGGCCGAGAAACACTGCGCCGAACTGCGCGCGCGCCAGTCCGAAGACCAGCGTCGCCAGGACGCCAACCAAGCCTTTGCCGAACAGATCGCCAAGGCGTATGACGAATGGCAACGCTGGGCGCGCCTGAACGCACTGATCGGCTCGGCCACCGGCGACACCTTCCGCAAGATCGCCCAGGCCTACAACCTCGACCTGCTGGTGCACCACGCCAACGTGCAATTGCGCCAACTGGTGCGCCGCTACCGCCTCAAGCGCGGCGGCAGCATGCTCGGGCTGCTGGTGATGGACACGGAAATGGGCGACGAACTGCGCTCGGTGCACTCGTTGTCCGGCGGCGAAACCTTCTTGGTGTCGTTGGCGTTGGCCTTGGGCCTGGCGTCGATGGCTTCGAGCACATTGAAGATCGAGTCGCTGTTTATCGATGAAGGCTTCGGCAGCCTGGACCCGGAATCGCTGCAACTGGCGATGGACGCGCTGGACGGTTTGCAGGCCCAGGGGCGCAAGGTGGCGGTGATTTCCCACGTGCAGGAAATGCACGAACGCATCCCGGTACAGATCCAGGTCAAGCGTCAGGGCAATGGCTTGAGCACCTTGGAGGTCAAGTGAGCGAGGCGCTGCTGTATTCGTTCCGGCGTTGCCCGTATGCGATACGGGCACGCCTGGCCTTGCGTTATTCAGGTGTGCCCGTGCAGATCATCGAGGTGAGCCTGAAGGCCAAGCCGGCCGAGATGCTGGCGCTGTCGCCCAAGGGTACGGTGCCGGTGCTGAGCGTTGACGGACAGGTGATTGAAGAGAGCCTGGAGATCATGCAATGGGCACTGGCCCAGCACGATCCGGGTGATTGGCTGCTGCAGGATGACCCCGCGGTTTTGGCGCTGATTGCCGAGAACGACCAGGGCTTCAAGTATCACTTGGATCGATACAAGTACGCCGACCGCTACCCGGAACACCCCATGGAACACTATCGGGCCGAGGGCGAGGTGTTTTTGCAGAAGCTGGAAGGCCTGCTGGCGGAACGCGCCTACTTGCTGGCGGAGCATCCGAGCCTGGCGGACATGGCCCTGGCGCCGTTTGTGCGGCAGTTTGCCCATGTGGATCGGGAGTGGTTTGCCGGGACGCCGTATCAACGGTTACAAGCCTGGCTTCAGCGCGTCCTTACTTCACCGCTATTTATCGCCGTGATGACAAAACCCTGAGGCCGGCACAATCAAATGTGGGAGGGGGCTTGCCCCCGATGACGGTGGATCGGTCAGCTAATCTGTAGCTGACCCACTGCTATCGGGGGCAAGCCCCCTCCCACATTTGATCTCAGTGATCTACCGCTTAGTGCTGGGTCTTGTGATCCAGTGCGGCGTAGAAGTTGGCGCTTTGTTGCAGGTATTTCTGGGTGTAGGCGCTGGTGCTGGATTTTTTGCCGGTGACTTCCACGCTGGCTGCGGCAGGCAGGGCAACGGTGGCGGAAACAGCGGAAGCGGCGATGATGGAGAAGAGGTTCAGATTCATGTCGGTAACCCTTGTGTTCGTTTGGTTGAGTGGCCGGGGAAGGCCTTGGAACCAAACTTACGCCCGAGGGCTGAACCTTAGAAATGCTTTGAAACAGTAGCCGCTATTAACAGAATTAATAGAAAGGGTCAGGCCCCGCATGACGGGGCCTGTGGCTTATTGACGCACCAGGAACTTGAGGTCGCTGGGCGCATCAATCGGCAATTTCTGCACAGTTTTACCCAGCAGGCCGGTTTTTGGGTCGCGTTCGACCACGACGATTTCGTTGCTTTTCTGATTGGCGATCAACAGGAACCGACCGCTCGGGTCCAGGCTGAATTCGCGCGGGTGGTCACCGTCCACCGAGCGACGTTGCAACTCCTTGAGGTGCGCGGTGGCCGGGTCGATGCTGAACACCAGCAACTGGTTGGCCGTGCCACGGTTACTCACATAGAGAAACTTGCCGTCACTGGAGGCGTGCAATGCGGCCCCGGCCTTGTCGGACACCGGCTGCCCGGCGGCGAAGTCCACCAGTTGGGTCTGGGTCAACTGGCCGTCCTTGTAGTCGAACACCGCGAGCTGGGCGCTCATCTCGGTGGTCAACCAGGCGTGCTTGCCATCGGCGCTGAACAACAGGTGGCGCGGGCCGCTGCCGGGCGGCAGTTGCACCGAGGCCGGGTTGGCAGGGGTCAATGGCAGCTCATGGTTGGCCTTGGGGTCGTAGCGATAGGCAAACACCTTGTCCGCCCCCAGGTCCTGCACAAACACGTACTTGCCATCCGGCGACGACACCACCGAATGCACGTGGTTGGACGCCTGGCGCTCAGGGTTCACGCGGCTGGCCGGGTGCCCGCTCAGTTGCACCGGAGGCGACAGCTTGCCCGTGGCGTCGACCGGCAGCACCGCCAGGCTACCGCCCGGGTCTTCCACCACCGAATAGTTGGCGACGAACACGTAGCGCCCATCGGCGGCCACGCTGGAATGGGTCGGCTCATTGCCCAGGCTTTGCACCTGGTTGACCAAGGTCAACTGGTGAGTCTGTGGATCGATGCTGTAGCTGCTTACGCGCCCGACCGGGTCTTTCTGCCCGGGGCCGTTCTCGTTGACCACAAACAGGTGCTGCTGGTCCTTGGAGATCGTCAGCCAGGACGGATTGGCCGCTTTGGCCGCGAGCACCGGCTTGCCGCTGAACTGGCCAGTGCGGCTGTCAAATTGCAGGCGGTAGATGCCTTCGCTGCTGCCGGCGGTGTAGCTGCCCACCAACAGTTCATAGGTGTCGGCCGGCGCGGCTTGCACCGACATCGCGCCCACGCTGCCGGCCATCAGCAGCGGCCAGAATTTACGCATCATCATCCGCTTCATCCTCGTCGTTATTGTTGCCGGTGAAGGCGCGCATGCAGATCAGGCGGTGCTCGCCCGAATCACCGGTAAGGGTCCAGCTTTGCAAGGTGTCATCGAACGTCGCGGCGTTCACCTGTTCCAGGCTGAAGCGCCAGCGTTTTTCTGCACGGCCGTCCATGGCGGTGATCAGCAATTTTTCTTTATCGAGTTGGAAATCGAAGGCATGCAGCCCATCGATTTCAAGCATGTCGCTGGTTTCAAGGACGGCAGGCAAATTCTCAGTCATCACAGTCTTTCATCAGGTTCAAAGCGCTAATCATAGGCCAGTTTGCTGCCGGGGCCTAAAACCATAGCGGGCTACCGCATGCCAGCAACGCCGGGCATTACCTTGCAAGGACGCATTCTTATCCGACGTAAAGGAATTCCCATGCCCGCACAGCCCAACGCCCCAGCGGCAAACCCCACACGACAAGCGGTTGAAGCGCAGTTTCTCGGGCGCCCAACGTTGCGCACCGTCACCGCGCAAATGCTAGGCACCCACCTGGTGAAAAAGTACCCGCCCCTGACGCTGCCCGTCACCGATCTTCGGCTGGCCCTACCCCGCGAAGGCGGTGGCCGAGTCTTGCTGCCTTTGCTGGACGTCGCGCTGACCCATATCGCCGACGGCAGTTTTCCCGAATTGACGGCACGCCAGAACCTGGATTGCTACCTGAGCGATGCGACCGGCACTCGGCTCAGCTATCAGGTCAACGGAGATCGTCGCGACTTCGACCTGCGGGTTATCGAAGCCCTAATCCGAGAGCTGCCACACGTGCTGTTCATCGGTTTTCAAGAAGCGCTGGCCGCGTATTGGGGACAGGACAGTGACGCAGGAGGCAGCCGCTGGAAGTGGCTGGCCGATGTGCTGCAAGGCGTGTTGCTCGACTTCGCCACGCGCCAGACGAACGTCACTGCGCAACACCTTGAAATGCTCAGCGCCTTGAACCGCTATCCCGACCGGGCAACCCGTGCGCTCGGCCCCGCCCCCGCGAACGAGGTCCACGCCTACACCCTGGAAACGCACTTGCAGCGTTCGGGCAAGCGGCTCACCTTCCAGGCCACCGAAATCCTGGTGGTTTGCGCAGAGCAGGTGTTGTTGTATCGCTTATCCGGCGAGGTTGAGCCCTACCCCGACCTGGACACCTTCGGCCAGGCGTGGGGCAAGCACGTGCAACAGCGTTTCACTGCCGACCACATCACCTGGTAGCAGTACGAGCCGGACGGGAATATTTTTGAGGTACAGGCCGCACTTATCCTGAACCAGCAACTGGACGATCTCGCCGCCCTCCAACTCCCGGCCCGCACGACCGTGCAGGCGCTGGAAGAGCTGTTTGCGGTAACCACCGATCCCGCGCAGTGGCTGGCCCAATCCAGCGCCACGCCGCTGGCAACCCTGGCGTCCATCCAGGCGGCCCTGCCAGCCCCTCTGCAAGACGCCAGCGCGGCCAACCGGATGGCCTACCGCCAAAACCTGCTGGAACACGCCAACATCAAGCGCCAGGTCCTCGGCGACTCAGACTTCGATAGCCTGGAAACGCTGCACAGCTATGCCACCGCGCATTTGAACCAACAGCTGTGCATGGACCGCGCCGTTGCCCAGGGCGGACAGCGTGCCTGCACCCTTGAGGCGTTGTCCGCCGGCTACCAGGCCGACGATCTGGAACTGACCTTTCATGTGCCGGTGGGCATCATCGAAGGAGGCTACATTGAACCGGCCGTCCTGAGCCTGGTCGACCTGGCGCTGAAAAACCTGTCCGGCCGCCCCAAAGGCCGTATGACCTTGCGCGACCGCACTGGCCGTAAGATCGAAGCGTGGTTAACGCCCGACTACCTCCTTCAACTGGTCCAGCGTGTTGATATCGGCAAAAACTACCCCGCTTACCTGCGCCGAGAGTTGATGGGTAATACCCAAGCCGCGCGTAAACGCCAGCAACTGTTCGAGCAATTACGGCCCATTCACCTGAAGACCCAGGCGCTGGAGAGCTTGATCAATGGCCAGGCAGGACTGACGCAGCGTGGCTTTCGCTGCGTCAATGCACTGGTCAACCCTGACCCGCTGGAACGTCGGGTGGATGGCGATGAGATTGTCATCCGCCCATTGGGCTTTGTGCGCAAGCCCGGCGCCACAGCCGATGTCGTGCGCAACATGTTCATCATTGAACCCCGCGACACCCAATCGGGACCTCACCTGCTGTATCGTCCGGCCTATCCCGACGCATTGTTGGAATACGCCAACCGCGCCCAGTTGCTGGCGGCCATCGTGCAACCCGGTGCCCTGCAGGACAGCGTGCTGACCTGGATGACGGACAATGCCAGAGCCATCTACAGCCACGGTGGTTTTACCCAGCCTCACTATGTACGCGTAGGTATCGGTTCGGAGTTCGACAGCCTGCCCAGCGTGCCCAAGCCCGCAGAACTCACCCGCGCCGACGATGAAAGCAACGACGAAGTGCTTCAGGCGCTCCACAATGGCAGCCTCATGGAATACCTGTTCGGCAGTGAAACCCGACAACTGTTGGATCAGGCTGAGCAAGCCTCCACATCCAACAGCGAAAGCCGCTGGGCGCTGATCCTTGAAGGCCTGCAACTGGGGTTCAACACACTATTGCTGGTCGTGCGGGGTCCCTTGGCGGCAATAGGCTGGCTGATGCAGGCCACACAAAGCCTGGTGAAGGACCTACCCGCATTGGAAAGTGACGACCCGACCGCCAGGGAGCTGGCGTGGGTGGATCTGCTGCTCAATGTCGGCATGCTGCTGTTGCATCACGGATCGCTCAGCGCCCCCCGCGAAGCGCCTTTGCGCGATGAACGAGCCACGACTCTCGCGCCGTTCCAACGACGCTTGCCTGGCCAATCAATCGGTCGATCGGCTGTGGTTGCACGGGGGGCTGTCGGGCTGCCTGCCGAACCGCCCGGTGGTGGCCGCACTTTGTTGGACTTTGACCGCTCATTGGCGGGCGACGGCGCATCGGCCGGGCTGCTGCAGAAGTTGCGGGCCGTTAATGTGCCCTGGCCTACCCCCCTTCCCGAGCCGGTGTCCCTTGGGGTGTATCGCGGCTTGTACTCGATCAACGGCCAATGGCATGCCTCGGTGGGCGGCCTGCTATTCAGGGTCAGCATCGTGCCGGGTTTTGGCGAGGTCTTCATTATTCATCCTCTGAAGCCGGAACACCCGGGCATCCAGCTGAAAACCGACGGCCGCGGCCATTGGACGCTGGACCGGGGGCTCAAGCTGCTGGGGGGTGGACGCAAGCGAGTGCAAGAGCTGCGCAA
This sequence comes from Pseudomonas allii, assembly GCF_055380095.1. NCBI lineage: Bacteria > Pseudomonadati > Pseudomonadota > Gammaproteobacteria > Pseudomonadales > Pseudomonadaceae > Pseudomonas > Pseudomonas allii. Next base: position 3,661,994 of record NZ_AP039450.1, read on the forward strand.
TGAAAAGCAGCTTGAGAATGAAAGGTTGCAGGCGCGCACGCTCCAACTCGTTCAGGAAGCGCAGTTCCTCACGGCACCGATCGATCAAGCAGGCGCCCAGTTGCCACCCGCCCTCAAAAGCCTGGAGAAACAACTCACGACCCTGCGAATCATTCAGGATCTGCTGCTTAAAGCTTCCGATACGCAACGCCCCGGCCTGGAAGTACGCCAACAGACTGAAGTCTTGGAATACAAGCGCCTGCGCACTCAGTTTCAAATACTGCTTGAGCACCTCGAAACTCAACTGTCCCAAGCCTTGCCCGTGCGCTTGGAGCTAGCCACCTTGACCCGCCAACTGGAGGCCGCCACGATTGCTGACCTGCCCCTGATCAATCCATCAACCATCCTGAAAGAGATCTGGAATCAACAGTTGTTTCTCCACAAGATGCAATTGGAAGCGTTGGGTTTCCATACCGCTACCGAAGCAGGCGAACCACTGGAGGCATGGAACAACCGGATGCAGCCGCGAATCGTGGCGGGAGACTTGACCCTCGTCGACGAAAACATCCGGATGGTCACGGGTTACATCGATTACCTCGAACACATGGCCGTGCATGCCGCCACAATGGAAGCCACCCTCCAGCACCTTGGGCAAGAGTCGGGGGCCGCACGTGCAGTACGCCAAGAACTGCTGGCAAGCATTCCAGTGGTTGAATTGTTTTTCTCCGACAACCTGAAGCTAAGTGCGTTGGAACTGCTGACCGGCCTGAGCCAGTTACGCCTCAAGATGCATTCACAACTTTCTGCGTTGCAGTGGTATTACAACGCCCGTTATCAAGTGTCCGGGCTGGACATAGGCCTGAAATCCCACCTCGAGGTACGTAGCAGCACCGAGTACCCATTGGACGAGCAACGCAATGTCTACGAGACCGTCCTCGACAAATACCAGCATGCCGAATTCGCCCTCCAAGCCCTCAAGAGGCTCAAATCCGACGCTTTAGGCCCGGAAGCCGAGCGTGTGCTCAAAGGCCTTGAATACGCCAAGGCGTTGGCGCAAAACGAACTGGAATCGGTGGTTAGAGAGCAGGAAGACCTCAAGGTCGAACTGCCGTTATCCAAAACCCTGCGCGCCAAGCCTGCGGCAAAGCGCGTGTTCAAGACCCGCAAAAAGGAATACCTGATCGGCGAACTCAAGCCCGCCGACGCGCAAAACGCCCAGGAACACATCACCATCACCGACACGTTGCTGGGTAAAACCCTGGCTTCGTATAACAAACACACGGACGGTTGGGCCCCTGTCGACGAGAAAGCTACCCCCGCGCCGGCCCCACAGGCTCGCTCACTCGCGGCGCTCAAAAGTGAAGCCCAGGCCTTGATTGAACAGCGCCAAGACCTGGAACAACTGGTCGCGATGGACCAGGTGAAGCTGGACTCCCCCCTCACCCGCCAGGACGCCAACCCCGGCGAATGGGATAAGTTGCTCAACACACAAGCCGACAAACTGACGGAGCTCGCCAACGAAATAAACCGCGACCATTTCAACGCGCCTACCGCCCAGAATCTGATCGATGAATGCCTGGCACAGGCCAAGGACATCAGTCGCTGGGCACAACGTATCTGCAGCGATGCCTACAAACGCCAGTGGCCGACAATGGAAAGCGTCGCTTACCTCTGGGACCACCAGCAGATCGATATCAACCTCACCAGCCAGGCCGATCCGCAACGCCCGACCCTCAGTGGCGACTTCTTCACCGAATACGCGGTGTACGACAAGGCACAAAAGCCATCGGTGGTGTTGTGGTACGCGCACTTCCACTACGCAACCGCTGACACTGCGCCAGCGAATTACACCCGGGCGCATCTGAAGTTGCCAGAGCAACGCAAACTCACCCAGAAGGATTTGCTCAAGGCCCATGTGCAGGATTACCTGAGCCGTGTGAAGGACCCCGACAACGCACCGGTGACCAAAATTGTCTATGTGCGGATCACCCCGCCACTGGACAACCTGTTCCTGAAGATAGCGCCCAAGCCCAAAGGGAATCAGGAATGAGCGCGGCCGATTAGGCAGATGACGAGGCGATAGCGTGGTCGCTCGCGGGTACGGCTGCCGAACGGACGGTCGCCTGCCCGTTGGCGCTGTCTGTTCATACACAGAAACACACGCACAAGCGTGGCTTGGAAAGGGCTGGCTAGCGTGTCGACGGTGCTTCGACACAGTTCAAAACGCTTTTCCAAAACCCTCGTTGCATCCAGCTTGTACCTTCCCTGGCGTTCATCAACCCGAAGCCAAGGAAGTGCCTCTATGTCATTGGTACAAACCGCCTATCACCCCTCCCTCCCCCAATTGGCGACCGCGCTGCCGGCCGTCGATAGCCGAGCCTCCGTCACACAACCTGCGCCCCTGGTGCCGTCGACCGCAGCAGCGCAACCCAGACGTGCCCGCCCGCCCATCCCAAGCCTGGGGTCGAGGGCCATCGCTCAGCTCACCTCAGGCACGCCGGCAACCCTTGACTCACCCGCCCAGGTGGTGGCTGACCAATTCGCTACACGGCCAACGGTACGTTCGGTGGTGGCCGCCCTGCTGAATGAAGCGATCAGGCATCGATACCCCACGCTCGATTTCGACAGTGCCACGACCTCGGTGGCAATTGCGACACAATCCAACCCGCTGCAGTACCAACTCAGGCCACTGGTGGACCTGGCGCTTGAACATCTGGCATCCGGCACCGAACTGGACTTCAGCGACCGTTTTGGGGAGCCGTGCAAGTGGGTGAACGCCACTACTGGCAGCACGCTGAGTTTCGTCGACAGCACAGGTAATCGTGCAACGCCCCTGGGTACGCAAACCGTCGAGTTGGCCATCGGCAGCCTGAAATCCAGCCTGAAGGACGCCTACGCGCAGGCACTGAGCCAATATTGGGGCCAGGGAGCAGAAACGTCCGCCAGCCGCTGGCGATGGCTCAGCGACACCCTCTGCGACACCCTGCGCATCGCGGGCCTCAAGCAGCCGGGCCTGGATGAGCGCCAGCGTACAACCCTGGATCAGGTCACACGCTACCCCGAAGCCAGTGAACGAACCCGTGTCCACGGCGCGAACGCCGCCAAGGTGTTCACCCTCGACTCCACCATGAAACACGCCCAGACCAGCGCCAGCGTGCTGAGCCCGGACCTGTTGATCACCCACGAGGTCGACGGCCATACCGTCGTGCTACTGGTGACGAGCGCGGGCGTTGTCACACCCTATGATTCCCTGGAGCAGTTTGCCCTGGCCTGGGAACGTCAGCTCAGCACGCAGTTCCAATTCGATCACTTGAGCTGGACGCGCATGGAGCCCGACGGCAATATTTTCGATACCCAGGCTGCCATTCTCCTGGACCGTCAGTTGCAGAACCTCAACGCAATCAAGCTGCCGGCCCAGGGCAGTGCGACCGATCTTGAACAATTGTTTTCCCAAGCCACCGATACTGCCGCGTGGTTCAGCACAACCTCGCCGCTGCCGCCCGAGCGGCTGGAGCAGTTCAAGCGCAACCTGCCCCAGTGGCTGACAAAGGCCCGTGAATTCGAGCGCTTTGCCTACCAACGCCATATCCTGGATCTGGCCAGCAGCGTACGACGCAACCAGGGGCGCAACTTCCTCACCGACATTCCGGACCTGCGCACCTACGCCGAACAACAGCTCGACGCAGAATTGGCGCCCAAGGGCTACACCGCCAAGGACCTGGAAATCACCTTCAAAGTCCCCGTGGGCAACATGGGCAGCGGCTATATCGAACCGATCAGGATGAGCCTGGTGGACATGGCGCTGGAGAATCTTTCAGGCCTGCCCAAGGGGGCCATGGATATTCGCTTGCGCGGGCAGCCGGTGAGCGATCCCCAGATGGCGCAAGCGCTCAAGGACCTGATCAGCAAGGTCGACATCGGCCGGCACTATCCTGCCCTGCTCAACCAGCAACTGCTCAGTGACACTGACCAGGCCCGGGAGCGTGCCGCGCTGTTCTGCGAGCAAGTACCGATCCAGCTGGTCATGCAGGCACTGGAACTCAAGCTCAAGGGGCGCGCGGGGATCAGCGCGAAAGGTTACCAGTTTGTCGAAGCCATCGCCCAGCCGGGCGTCAGTGCGCGCCGGGTCGACGGCCAGGAAATCACCGTGCGTCCCCTGGCGTTCCTGCGCAAGCCGGGAGCCACGCCGGATGTGGCCGCCAACCTGTTCCTGATCGAGCCCGTGGACCCCACGAATGGCCCGCACATCCTGTACGGCCCGCAACTTTCCCCAAGCGTGCAAGAGTTTCCCAGCCGGGATGCGCTGCTGGCCGCGATCCAGAAGCCCGGCACACTGCAACAGAGCATCCTGGCCTGGCTGCCGGACGAAAAGACCCGTGCGGTCTACGGTAACGGCGGGTTCAAGACGCCCAATATCGCGCGTTACGGCGTGTTCAATGAATTCGACGCCCCCAGCCAACCCGCGCCCACCACCTTGGCAATCGACGGTTATCCGGCGGCACAGCAACTGCGCCGCGATGTGCAGAACGGCGACCTGATGAACCATCTGTTCAATGCCAACGCTCGCAGCCTGGTCACGCTGGCCGATAGCCAATCCACCTCCGACGCCCAGAGTCGTTGGGCGTCCTACAAAGAGCTGGGTTGGCTGCTGTTCAATACGCTATTGCCCGTTTTACGCGGCCCGGGCGCGATGGTCGGTTGGCTGCTGCAATTGGCCAGCATCGAGAACGACATCAAGGAAGCCAGTGAGTCAAATACCCGTGACCCGGCGGCCATCATGGTCGACCTGCTGGTCAACGTCGGCACTTTGTTGAGCCACACCGCCGCCAGGCCCAAGCCTGCACGCCCCGTAGGCGACGTGCCCTTTGCGCAACGCAAGGACGTCAAGATTGCGCTACGTCGCACCGGCGCCGTCAGCCCTCCCTCGCAAATATTGGTCGAAGAGAATGACCCGGTGTCCGCCCGCGGATTCATCGACAGTCGGCGGGCATTCGACTTTGCCTTTTCCAGCCCGCGAGACCTGAGCCCTGCCCAATGGGCGCACGTGCAGACATTCAGCGTGCCTGCCCCTGCCGAGCCAGGCGCACCGATCGCTGAAGGGGGCCTCAAAGGCCTGTACCGCATTGATGACAACCTGCATGCCCACATCGGTAACCAATGGTTTCGCGTGGCGCGGGACCTGGACGGGGTGTTCGTGATTGATCAGCACGACAAGGCGCGCACGGGGCCACCCTTGAAGCGGGATACTACTGGCCGCTGGGATTTCGACCTCGGCCCCAAGCTCCGGGGTGGTATGCCCAAAGGTGCGATCGCACGTGCAATGGATGAAAACCGCAGGGCTACGGAGCAGAAAAGTGCCGAGTTCAAGCGCCAGGCTGTCAAGGTGGGCGAGACCACGACAACCTATCTCAGCGCAGTGAACAAGCTCAGCGAGGACCTGGTGGGGTATGAAGACGCCAGAAAGAGACTCAAACAGATATGGAAGCTCACCCAAACAGAAGGATCAAACGGACGTTTTGACGCTCAGTATGCGGAACAACTGCGTGCTACTGAGGCACTCAAAAACAAGGTCGACCACCATCTCACCCAGATAGAACCCGCCCTTGCTGAACTCCTGATGCATGGCAAAAATGCCATCAACGTCATCCGGCCCAAAAAAATCGCTGGCATCGATGACCTCACGGAATACAAGAAGCGACGTTCGGACCTGTATAAGGGCATGTTCAGAGCGCTGAACAACTCGATTATCGTCTACCGACGATTGCTCGCAGAGAGCACGGCACACACCCCCAAAGGCGAACCCATGAGCGAGCTCGTTCGAGAGATTTGTTCGGGTTCCGAAGCGGCGTACCAAAAAGTCATCGAAGGGACGAAAGCGGTTTATCAGAACCGTGAAAACCTGTGGCAGGCCGAGCAAGCCCTCGCGACGCTAGAGGAAGAGTGGCGCAGCGACTCGTCCTTCGCAGCCAAGCAAGTCGAACAGTACCTTGGAAGTACGCATCGCCAGCACCCAAGCCTGGAGGTGTTCGAGGAAAAGTTAACAGCCTTGAGGAGCCTCAAGCTACTCAGCGTCAATCGGTTTGCCAAAATAGAGCCAGGCGCGCGGTTTTATGCAAATCGCTTCCACAAAACGTCGCTGGACGCAGTGAATCGGGCGTTTATGGACCTGCGCGAATATAACGGCTACACACTTGATGAACGCAAAGCGTTATTGCAAACCATCATCGACACCTACAAACAGACCTTGCGTGACAGCATCGCCCTATCTGAAACAAGCCCTGACCAGTGCCGCCCCGAGTACCAGAATGTGTTCCACCAGCGTCTGAACGAGTTCATCGCCGCTGCCGAAAGTGATCTGACCGACGTCATCCGGGAAGAACTGCAACTGACACCCACCCAACCCACGTACAAGAATCGCACGCCCAAAGCGAAGAACCAGCGGGTATTCAACACCCGTGACAAACAGACGTTGACAGGCACCTTGCGTGAACCCAGCACCGCGCCGTTCAACATCATTGATGTGAAAGACCCACAAACGGGCGAAACCTTGGCCAGTTACAGCGAACATCTCACCGAACGGGCATGGGTTGAGATGGTGGAAGGGCCGCCGTCCGCCTCCCAGCGCCCTCGTCCGCCAAAATCACTGGCGACCTACAAAAAGGAAGCCGGCGCAGTGATGGCAGAAGCCGCGAAGAACGAGGCTTCGATAAACTTTCAGAAAAGGAAACTCGAAAAACCCGAGACTCGAGATACCGTTACTCCATTGGACTGGCACGGTATGCTGCAACCTCAGGCCGACACGTTGCGAGAACTGGCGCGCCAAGCTGAGACTCACCAGGGAACACGGCCGGAAACTGCTGAGGTTGTGGCCCGTTGGAGAAACGAGGCGGATGAGCTGCAGCGCAAAGCACGGCAATATGCGGCGGATGGCTATTTCGAGGTGAAGCCCACACCGGAGAATGTCGACTTCCTCTGGCGGTACGGCTTTGTCGATATCAATCTGGTGCGTCGCGACATACCCACCGCAAGCGGTGACGTTTTTACCGAGTACGCGGTCAGGAAAAAAGGCACTCTTGAGGTGCTGTGGTATGCGCACTTCCACTACCCACAACCCGAAACGCCGCGTGATGCTTACACGGCAGCTCACCTGAAGATACCGGCCCAGCGCTACCTGACCCAAAAAGACCTGGTCAACCAGCCGGGTCCTGCCGGAGCGGTGGATCTTGTCCGTGCGCAGATTGGCAAGCCGCTGGATGAGAAACTGTTCCTGAAACTGTAACCCGCAAAAAAGCCGCACCCTGTGCGGCTTTTTCAGGACGCGTCGACTCAGTGCGCAAACAACGAGTTGCCCTTCTGCCCCGCCAACTTCTCCGGCTTGATCAGGAACCGCGCCAGCGCCGGCAGCAGCCATAACGCACCGAACATGTTCCACAACAGCATGAAGGTCAGCATCAGGCCCATGTCGGCCTGGAACTTGATGGCCGAGAAGATCCAGGTGCACACGCCGATCGCCAGACACAGGCCGGTGAATAGCACGGCTTTACCGGTGGACTTGAGGGTCTGGTAATAGGCTTCTTGCAACGGCAAACCGGCACGCAAGAAGCTCTCCAGGCGGCTGTAGATGTAGATGCCGTAGTCCACGCCAATCCCCACGCCAAGGGCCACCACCGGCAAGGTCGCGACCTTGACGCCAATGCCCATGAACGCCATCAGCGCGTTGCCCAGCACCGAGGTCAGCACCAGCGGCAGCACGATGCACAGGGTCGCGGCCCAGGAGCGGAAAGTGATCATGCACATGGTCGCCACGCACAGGTACACCAGGATCAGGATGGTCAGTTCCGACTCCTTGATCACTTCGTTGGTGGCCGCTTCGATCCCGGCATTACCGGCGGCGAGGATGAATTCCAGGCCGTCCTTGTTGTTCTCCTTGGCAAAGTCCTGAACCGCATGCACCGCACGGTCGAGGGTTTCGGCCTTGTGGTCGTTGAGGAACACCAGCACCGGCGCCAGCGAGCAGTTGTTGTTGTACAGGCCATCGGCACGGGCGATGGAGTTGTTCAGCACGTCCGGGTTGCGCGACAGGGTTTCCCATTTCAGGTTGCCCTCGTTCATGCCCTTGATCATCTGCTTGGACACGGTCACCAGCGAAATCGCCGACTGCACGCCCTCGGTGTTCTGCATCTTCCACATCAACTGGTCGATAGGCGCCATGGCCTCATAACGCGAGCAACCTTCGGCCTTGGTCTTGACCATCACCACCAACACGTCGGAACTGGTGGAGTAGTTGCTGATGATGAAGTTGTTGTCCTTGTTGTAGCGCGAGTCCGGGCGCAGCTCCGGCGCACCCTGGTCAAGGTCGCCGATCTTCAGGTTCTGGCTGTACCAGAGGCCGCCACCAAAGGCGACAAGCGCCAGGGCGATGGAGATCGGCGCAACTTTCGGGTTGGCAAAATTCGACAGCAGGCGCCAGAACGAATGTTCGCGATTCGCGTCTTTCTTGCTCTTGGCGATGGCACGCTTGCTGATGCCGACATAGGAGATCGCCACCGGCAGCAGGATCAGGTTGGTGAACACGATCACCGCCACGCCGATGGACGCGCCAATCGCCAGTTCGCGGATCACACCGATGTCGATGATCAAAAGCGTGATGAAGCCAACCGCGTCGGCCAGGATTGCGATCATCCCCGGCAGGAACAGTTGCCGGAAGGTGCGCCGGGCGGCGGTCAGCGCGTTGTCCGCCTCGCTGGACTGCAGCGCGATGCCGTTGATCTTCTGTACGCCGTGGGAGATCCCGATGGCGAAGATCAGGAACGGCACCAGCATCGAATATGGATCAAGGCCGAACCCGAAGAAGTGCATCAACCCCAGTTGCCAGATCACCGCCACCAGCGTGGTGCTCAACACGGCGACAGTGCTGCGCAGGCAGTTGGTGAACCACAGCAGCAGGATCAGGGTGATAACGAACGCGATGCCGAAGAACATCACCACCATGACCAGGCCGTCGATCAGGTCACCGACCTTCTTGGCGAAGCCGACGATGTGGATCTTGACGTTGGGGTTCTGGGCTTCGAACTTGTCGCGGATCTTGTCTTCCAGTTCGTGGGAGAACTTGCGGTAGTCCAGGGCCAGCAACTTGCCCTGGTCCTGCGGGTCCGGGTAGGACTCCAACAGCGGAATGTCGACGATGCTCGACTTGAAATCGTTGGCCACCAGGCGCCCGACCTGACCGGACTTCAGCACGTTGTTGCGCAGTTGATCGAGACTTTCCGGCGAGCCGTTGTAGCTCTGCGGGATCACTTCACCGCCGGCAAAACCCTCTTCGGTCACTTCGGTCCAGCGTACGCTGGGGCTCCACAGCGACTTGAGCCCCGAACGGTCGACGCCGGAGATGTAGAACACCTCGTCGTTGATCTGCCGCAGGGTCTCCATGTACTCCCTGGTAAAAATGTCACCGTCCTTGGCCTCCACCGAGATGCGCACCGTATTGCCCAGGTTGGCCAGGTCGTTGCGGTGTTCCATCATCTTTTCAATGAAGGGGTGCTTGAGGGGGATCATCTTCTCGAAGCTGGTGGACGGGCGAATCAACGTCGCCTGCCAGAACAGGAAAATACTCACCAGCAGGCAGATGACGATCACTGCCGGGCGATTGTTGAAGATCAGGCGCTCAAGAAAGGTCGCTTTATCGTTGTGATGACTGCTCATAGTTCCCCGCCTTCTTCTTATTTTGGCTCTTTATTTCAGGAGCAGTTCGGCGCCAGTCGGCGTGGCAACGCGCACACCACCCTGCCCGGCCAGAATCAAGTTGCCGTTGCCGGCCGCCGTGACGGACGACAGCGAAATGCGGTCCGGACGGTTGAACACACTGAAGGTCAGGCCATCGTCATGGCTGACCACCACGCTGCCACCGTTGCCCACCACGACGATGGCACCGTCATCCAGCAAGGTCGCGCCCGATAAACCAAACTCCAGCGCTCCCCGCGCCGCGTTCAATTCGACCGGCTCCCAGGTGCTGCCGAAATCCGTGGAGCGGTACAGGTTGCCGCGCAAGCCATAGGCCAGCAGCGTCTGCGCTTGGGCAGTGCCGATCACGCCGAACAACGAGCCCTCGTAGGGGCCTTCGAGTTTTTCCCAGGTCTGGCCGTCATCGCTGGAGCGGAACATGCTGCCCTGCTCGCCGACGATGAACAGGCCGGCATCCTTGATGTGCGCGATGGCGTTGAGGTGATACTGGTCTTCATTGTCGAGGCGGTCGCTGACGTCATTCCAGGTCTTGCCACCGTCGGTGGTTTCAATCAACGCACCGTAGGCGCCCACGGCCAGGCCGTGGTTCGCGTCGTTGAACCACACATCGAGTAGAGGGGCTTCGCGCTTGAGGTCCTGGTACTGCTGGGTCCAGGTGGCGCCGCCGTCGCTGCTGGCCAGGATCTGCGCATCGTGGCCGACCGCCCAGCCTTGCTTGTCATCGACAAAAAACACCGCCGTGAGCAGTTGCCGGGTGGGGACTTTGGCTTGGGTCCAGGTGCTGCCCTGGTCGTCGGAATAGAGGATGTGCCCGCGATCACCGACCGCCACCAGGCGCTTGCCCGCGTGGACCACGTCGATCATCAGGCCTTTGGCGGCCTTGGGGGATTCAATCGCAAACACCGGCGTTGCGGCGGTATCGCTGGCGGCCAGTACCGGCGTGGACAACGCACCACCGACCAGCAACGAGAGCGCTGTGGCCAGCATCGCAACCCTGCGTGCGGCGCGTGGGCGGCAGACAACCCAACCCATGACAGGCTCACTCATAGACCTTTCTCCCATTTATTATTGTTATCGCTTGCCTTCCGGGGCCTTGAAACCTGCAATCTAGAGCGCCTGGAGGAAGCAGGGGCCATCCTATCGGGCTTTCGAATCGTCTGACAATCGGCGCTACGTTATCTTTTGTTAACTGAAGGCATTTGGCCCCATGGTGAATGTAGCTGCATTCGCCGGGGTGATTGCCATCGTGCAAATGAATTTTTATTCCATCTATTGAATTTAAGGAATTTTTATTCCATTAATAGTCTTCCTGAAAATAATAATCCAAAGGACCACGGCGATGCATGAACTCGGAATCGGCTTGATCGGCACAGGCTTCATGGGCCGCGCCCATGCATTGGCATTCAATAACGCCCGTGCGGTATTCGAACTGCCAGTACCCCTCAAGCTGGCCGCCCTGGCTGATGCCGACAGCGAACGCGCCCAGCGCTGCGCCACCGCCTGGGGATTTGCCCAGGCCCATGGCGACTGGCAGGCGCTGATCAACGACCCGAGCGTCGACGTGGTGGCCATCACCACCCCCAACCATTTGCACTACCCCATGGCCATGGCCGCGATTGCTGCGGGCAAGGCGGTGTACTGCGAAAAACCCCTGGCCGTGAGCCTGGAACAGGCCGACGCCATGCGCCGCGCCGCCAGTGCCGCCGGGGTGGTGACGCGGGTGGGCTACAACTACCAGCACAACCCGATGATCACGCTGGCGCGGCAGATGATTGCCAGCGGCGACCTCGGCGAAATCATCAGCTTCCAGGGCGAGTTCAGCGAGGACTTCATGGCCAACCCTGCCTCCCCGTGGTCATGGCGCTGTGAGGTCGAACATGCGGGGGGCGCCCTGGCGGACCTGGGCAGCCATTTGTTGTCGATGGCCCGCTATCTGGTGGGGGATGTAACGAGCGTGTGCGCCGACACCCAGACCGTCCACGGCCGGCGCCCTGCCATCAACGGCAGCCCCGAGCTGAAATCCATCGCCGTGGATGACCAGGTGCATGCCCTGCTGCGTTTCGCCAATGGCGCCCGTGGCACCGTCAGCAGCAGTTGGCTCAAGCACGGCTACAAGAACCACCTGAGTTTCGAGATCAGCGGCACGAAAGGCACCCTGGCCTTCGATCAGGAACGCTTGAATGAATTGCGTGTGTGCCGCGCAGGCCAGGACGGCTTCCAGCGTTTGCTCGCCGGCCCTGCCCTACCGGGTTATGCGGCGTTCAGCCCGGCGGCGGGGCATCAGTTGGGGTACAACGAGCTGAAGACGCTGGAGGTGCAGGAGTTGATGCTGGCGCTGGCCGGTCAAGGTACAGATGGCACCGACTTTGAGGCAGCATGGGAAGTGGAGCGGTTGGCGACGGCGATTCGTGTGGCGGCCAGAGAAGAACGCTGGGTACACGTCGAAGAAGTTTAACAGCCCCGAACCTTGTGGTGAGCGAGCTTGCCTCGCGCGGGGCAAGCCCGCTCACTACAAAAAGCAAAGTCTAGCGCAGTGCCCGGCGCAGAACTTTACCGACGGTGGTCTTGGGCAGCTCAGTAGTACGGAACTCCACGAACTTCGGCACCTTGTACCCCGTCAGGTACTCCCGGCAATGCGCCAGAATCTGCTCCTGCGTGAGGTTCGGGTCCTTGCGCACCACGATGATCTTCACCTTCTCCCCGGTCACGCCATCTTCCACCCCAATCGCCGCCACTTCGCCCACGCCTGGGTGCAGCGCCACCACATCCTCGATTTCATTGGGGTATACGTTGAAACCCGAGACCAGGATCATGTCCTTCTTGCGGTCCACCAGGCGGATATAGCCGCGCTCGTCCATCACGCCGATATCGCCGGTCGACAACCACCCCTCGGCATCCAGCACCTCGGCGGTCGCCTCAGGGCGCTTCCAATACCCCTGCATCACCTGCGGCCCGCGCACTTGCAGTTCGCCCTGCTCGCCGATGTCGGCCAGCTCGCCGTCTTCGCGCATGAAGCGCACCCAGGTCGACGGCAACGGCACGCCGATGCTGCCGGTGAACTCCATCTCACGCATCCGTGCAATGTTGATCGGGCTGATGCTCACCACCGGTGAACATTCGGTCAGGCCGTAGCCCTCGATGATCGGTAGCCCGGTGACTTCCTTCCAACGCTTGGCCACCGCCGTGTGGGTGGCCATGCCGCCGGCGATCACCATGCGCAGGTCGGAAAAGTCCCGCGCACAGAACTCCTTGTTCTCCAGCAAGCCGTTGAACAAGGTGTTCACCCCGGCAATGCCGTTGAAACGCTCCTTGCGCAGGATCATCTGCACCCGTTTCACGTCCCGCGGGTTGGCGATCAGGATGTTGCGCCCGCCCAGGCACATGAACATCAGGCAATTTACCGTCAGGGAAAAGATGTGGTACAGCGGCAACAAGGTGACGTTGGTTTCCTGCTTGTCCTGGTCCAGTTGGTCCCCCACCCACGCCTTGGCCTGCAGCAGGTTGGCGATGATATTGCGGTGGCTGAGCATCACACCCTTGGCGTCGCCGGTGGTGCCGCCGGTGTATTGCAGAAACGCCAGGTCGTCCAGATGCATCCCCACTGGAAAATGGTTGATTGCCCGCCCCTGTTTCAGCACTTGGTTGAAGCGCACCGAACCGCGCAGGTTGAACGCCGGCACCTGTTTTTGCACACGGCGCAGGATGAAGTTCATCGCCGCGCCCTTGAAGGTGCCGAGCAGGTCACCGATGGCGGCGATCACCACGCGCTTGACGCTGCTGCCGGTGATGACTTTTTCCAGGGTGTGGGCGAAGTTCTCGAAGATCACCACGGTTTCTGCGTCGCTGTCCTTGAGCAGATGCTTGAGTTCATGGGCGGTGTACAGCGGGTTGACGTTGACCACCACCGCGCCGGCCAGGATCGTGCCCAACAGGCAGATCGGGTACTGCAAGCAGTTGGGCATCATCAGCGCCACGCGGTCGCCCTGTTTGACCCCCTGCCCCTGCAGCCAGGCGGCAAAAGAGTAGCCTTGCACCTGCCAGTCGGCATAGGTCATTTCGGTGCCGATGCTGACGTACGCGACCCGCTCGCGAAACTTATCCAGGTGCTCCAGGAACACCTCGCGCAACGACGGATAGTCCTCGATACCGGCATCGATATCCGCCGGGACGCCAGGCAGGTAAGCGTTCAACCAGACCCGTTCGGTGTGTTCCAGGCTTACAGCGTTCATGGCAGTCTCCTTGTTGTTGTTTTTGATAGAGCTACTTTTCGACGATGGCGGTAATGCCCAGCCCGCCCGCCGCGCAGATGGAAATCAGGCCGCGCCCACCCCCGTTCTCGTGAATGAGCTTGGCCAGCGCCGCCAGTTGGCGGCCACCGGTGGCCGCAAACGGGTGGCCGCAACCGAGTGAGCCACCGTTGACGTTCATTTTTGCGCGGTCAATGGCCCCCAGCGGTGCCTCCAGGCCTAGGCGCTCGCGGCAATAATCGGCGTCTTCCCAGGCCTTGAGCGTGCACAGCACCTGGGCGGCAAAGGCTTCGTGGATCTCGAAGAAATCAAAGTCGTTGAAGCTCAAACCTTCACGCTGGAGCATGCGCGGCACTGCGTAGGCCGGGGCCATCAACAGGCCTTCGGTGCCGTCGACGAAGTTCACCGCGGCGGTTTCGCCGGTACGCAGGTAGGCCAGCACCGGCCAGCCGTGTTCGGCGGCCCACGCCTCGCTGGCCAACAACACCACCGAAGCGCCATCGGTCAGCGGCGTGGAATTGCCCGCCGTGAGCGTGCCGTCCTGGCGGTCGTAGGCCGGGGCCAGGCCGGCGAGTTTCTCCAGGCTGGCGTCGGCGCGCAGGTTGTTGTCCTTTGCCAGCCCGCGATGGGGGCTGATCAGATCGTCGAAGAAGCCGCGCTTGTAGGCCGCTTCCAGGCGCTGATGGCTGGTGAGGGTCAACTCATCCTGGGCCAGTCGCTTGATCTGCCAGCGCTTGGCCATTGCTTCGCAGTGCTCGCCCATGGACAAGCCGGTGCGTGGCTCGCCATTGCGCGGCAGCAATGGTTTGAAGAACATCGACGGCCGAACCTTGAGCAACGTCTTGAACTTGGCGCCCATGCCCTTGGCGCGGTTGGCAGCGAGCAAGGTGTGGCGCAGGGATTCGTTGATGCCGATCGGTGCGTCGGAGGTGGTGTCGGAACCGCCGGCAATGCCCACCTCGATCTGGCCCAGGGCGATTTTGTTCGCCACCAGCAAGGCCGCTTCCAGGCCGGTGCCGCAGGCTTGCTGCACGTCGTAGGCCGGCGTGTCCGGCGACAAGGTGGTGGAGAGCAGCGACTCGCGCGCCAGGTTGAAATCCCGCGAGTGTTTGATCACCGCCCCGGCGGCAAACTCACCGAGGCGCTGGCCGTGCAGATTGTAACGGTCGACCAGGCCCTGCAAGGCAGCCACCAGCAGGTCCTGGTTGCTGTCGTGGGCGTACACCGTGTTGGAGCGGGCAAACGGGATGCGGTTGCCGCCAATAATCGCCACGCGGCGGGTCGGCGGCGGGTTGAAGCTGTAGTCGCTCATCGAACGCTCTCATTCCAAATGAATAGGCCGCGCATATGGGGTTTGTCGCCGGCGAAGTTGCGCACTTCGAATTCACGGCGCGGGCCGGTCACGGGGTGGTTCCACAGCGCTACCTGGCCGGGCAGGAAGATCGGCAGCTTGAAGTCGCAATGGGCCTCGGCCTGGTCCAGCCCGCCGGGCGGTTGCTGTGCGGCGAGCGCTCGGCCAAGGGTCCACATGCCATGGGCGATAGCACGGCGAAAGCCGAAGAGCTTCGCGCCGATCAGCGAGGTGTGAATCGGGTTGAAATCCCCCGACACCTTGGCAAAACGCCGGCCCAGGTCGGCGGGTAACACCCAGCGCTGGGTGCGCAACAAACCCTCATCCTGCAATGGCAACACATCGTCCCATGGCTGGCCGACCGGGTCCTTGACGTCCCGGCGCAGGTACAGGCTGTCGCTCTCCCAGACCAGGGCGTCGGCGCCGTAGGCACGGGTGGCGATGCTCAGCGCCTGGCCTTTGGGATGGGCGACCCAGCGCTCGGCATACACCTCCAGGCGCAACGCCTGGCCTGGGTGCAGGCGCTGGTGCTGGCGAATGCGATTGGCCAGGTGCACCATGCCGCTGGCCGGGTACGGGAAGCTTGGGCGCGTCAGCAGCATCAGGTGCAGCGGGAACGCCAGCACATGGGGATAGGACAACGGCACACCCTGCTCGCGGCGAAAACCGCAGGCGCGGCCATAGGCCTCAATGCCGGCGCCGGACAACTCTGCGGCCGCACGCACCAGACGCTCTTTGGGCAGCAGCCGCGCACCGTCCAGCTTGGGTTTGCGCAAGGCGCGCACGCCATCCAGCAGCAAGCGCGTGCGCGATGGCGGCGGGTCGATAATCTGCGTCACGTAGTCCATGGCTCAGGCCCCCAGCAGGCTTTGCCCGCACACGCGTACGACTTGGCCGTTGACCCCGCCGGACGCCGGGTGTGCCAGCCAGGCAATGGTCTCGGCCACGTCAATCGGCTGCCCGCCCTGGGACATCGAGTTCATGCGCCGCCCCGCTTCGCGGATCATCAGCGGGATTTTCGCGGTCATCTGGGTCTCGATAAACCCGGGCGCCACCGCATTCACGGTGACCTGCTGCGCCGCTGCATGGAGTGCCAGCCCTTGCACCAGGCCAATCACACCGGCCTTGGAGGTGGCGTAATTGCTCTGGCCGAGGTTGCCGGCGATGCCGGAGATCGACGACACGCACACGATGCGCCCACCGGGATTGAGCCCCTGATTGCCGAGCAACGCCTGGCTGAGTTGCAACGGTGCCTCAAGGTTGACCGCCAGCACGCTGCGCCACGCGGCTTCGGGCATCTTGGCGATGGTTTTGTCACGGGTGATCCCGGCGTTGTGCACCACCAGATCAAACGCGCCGTATTGGCTGGTGTGGGCCTGCAACAAGGCGGCAGCGTCCGGGGCAGTGATGTCCAGCGGCAACGCGGAACCGCCAACGCTGGTGGCGGCTTGCTGCAAGGCGTCTTGCGCCTGGGGCACGTCCACGCACACCACATGCGCCCCATCTCGGGCTAGCACCTGGGCAATCGCCAGGCCGATGCCACGGGAGGCGCCGGTGACCAGGGCGCGGCGGCCGGCGAAGGGTTTGTCCCAGTTGACGTTGACGTGGCCGTCTACCGGTTGTTCCAGGCGCACCACTTGCCCGGACACATAGGCCGAGCGGCGCGACAGGAAGAAGCGCAAGCTGCTGTCCAGTGCTTCTTCGGCACCCGGCGCGACGTAGATCAATTGCACGGTGATCGCCCGGCGCAACTCTTTGGCCAGCGAGCGCACCAGCCCTTCAAGGGCGCGTTGGGCGATGGCCTGGGGCAAGTCCTGGCAATGTTCCGGCGCAGTGCCGAGCACCACCACACGGCCATGGTGGCCGATGCGTTTGGCGTTGGCGTGGAAGAATTCATACAGCTCGTCCAGCTGTTGCAGGTCGGCCACGGTGGTGGCGTCAAACACTGCGCCCTGCACCTTGACCGTGGACGGCGCCTTGGGCGTGGCCGGGGTGGCGATCACTGTGTCGGTGGCCTCGAACACACGCTGCACTTCAGCGGCCAGGCGCCCTGCCCCGGCGACGATCACCGGGTTGACCAGGCCGTGCTGGCCGCTGCGGTGGCGTTGCAGCGGCAGCGGTTGCGGTAAACCCACGGCCTGGGCCAGGCGACGGCCCCAGGGGGAATTGACGAACGAAAGGTAGCTGTCACTCATAGATAGATCCACTCACCACACATACTTGCCGTGTAAACCCGGTCTGTGTGGGAGGAGCTTGCCCCCTCCCACATTGATTGGGTTTTTTCCTAATTGACCGAGGCGTTTTCGCTTTGGCTGGCGCGACGTTTCGGGATCGGCTCCAGCGCTTGCTTGCGCTGTTGCAACGCTTCCAACAAGCCGAAGTCCTGCGGGAAGTCATCCACCTGGATACCGTGATCGGCGTATTCCACATAACGCCCGAGCAAGGTGTCTTCGTCGTCGCTGATCAGGTCCAGTGCCCGTGCCTTGACGCGCCAGGTCGTGAACGCCGTGGCGGAGATCGGCATTGGCTCGATCAGGCCCTGCTTGACGGCGGACTTGAGTCGGGCCTCGATCAGCTCCACTTGCGGCAACAGACGGAAACCCAGTTCGCCATAGGCCAGCTTGTCGATTTCCGGACGCGGGATGTAGGAATTGGCCAGCAGACGGTCGCGGGTCTCCCCCGGCGTCTGCACCACATCGGCCACCTGGGCCAGCAGACGGTCGGACGGCTTGCGCAATGGGATACCGAAGGGGAACGTCAATGCCTTCAGCACGGATGCAGCGGCTTTCGACGGGTAATTGTCGAGCACTTCGGCCAACGCTTCATGGGCACGCAGCAAGGCATCCTGGGCCGCCCAGTGCACCAGCGGCAAATCCGCCTGGGGCCGGCCGTCATCCTCGAAGCGCTTGAGCACGCAGGACAGGATGTACAGCTGCGACAGAATATCCCCCAGGCGCCCGGTGATACTTTCCTTGCGCTTGAGGGCACCGCCCAGCACGCCCATGGAGATATCCGAGACCAACGCCAGCACCACCGACAGACGATTGGCCTGGCGGTAGTAGGACGCCAGCGCGGGGTCGGTCTTCGCCGGGGCAGAAATCAGCCGGCCGCCTGTCAGGGAATGCACCACTGCACGCACGGTGTTGGCCAATACAAAGCTCACATGGCCGAACATGGCACTGTCGAATGCCTCCAGCGCCTTGCGCCGGTCCGGGTTGCGCGCCGCTTCCATCTCGCGGAACACATAGGGATGGCAACGGATCAGGCCCTGGCCAAAGATAATCAGGCAGCGCGTCATGATGTTCGCGCCTTCCACCGTAATGGCGATGGGGCTTTGCTGATAGGCGCGGGCCAGGAAGTTATTCGGCCCCATGCAGATGCCTTTGCCGGCGACGATGTCCATGCCGTCATTGACGATGATCCGCGCCCGTTCGGTAACGTGGTACTTGGCAATGGCCGAGATCACCGAAGGTTTTTCACCGGCATCCAGGGATGCTACCGACACCTTACGCACCGCATCACAGGCATACAGGTGCCCGGCCATCCGCGCCAGGGGCGCTTGCACGCCTTCGAACTTGCCGATGGGCAGGCCGAACTGTTTACGCATCGCCGCATACGCGGTCGTGCCGCGCACCGCGACCTTGCCCAGGCCAACGTTGGCCGATGGCAGGGAAATCGCCCGTCCGGCGGCCAGGCATTCCATCAACATGCGCCAGCCATTGCCGACTTGTTCGCGCCCGCCGATCACCCATTCCAAGGGGATGAACACGTCCTTGCCGGTGGTAGGACCGTTCTGGAACACGGCGTTGAGTGGCCAATGGCGACGACCACTGTTGACGCCGGGATGGGATGTCGGGATCAGCGCGCAGGTAATCCCCAGGGAGCCTGGCTGACCCAGCAACCCGTCCGGGTCTTCTGCGCGAAACGCCAGGCCGAGCACCGTAGCGATGGGACCGAGGGTGATGTAGCGCTTGTCCCAGGTCACCCGGAAGCCGAGCACTTCCTCGCCTTCATGCGTCCCTTTGCAGACGATGCCCAGGTCGGGAATCGCCCCGGCATCCGAGCCGGCATACGGGCTGGTCAGGGCAAAGCACGGGATGTCTTCGCCCCGCGCCAGACGCGGCAGGTAGTAATTGCGCTGGGCATCGGTGCCGTAGTGCAACAGCAGTTCGGCTGGGCCGAGGGAGTTGGGCACCATCACCGAAATCGCCGCCGCCGAGCAGCGCGTCGACAGCTTCATCACCACCTGCGAATGCGCATAGTGGGAGAAGCCTTTGCCACCGTACTGCTTGGGAATGATCATGCCGAGGAACCCGGCATCCTTGGTGTATTGCCAGCCTTCAGGGGACATGTCCTGCCAGATCTGGGTGGTTTCCCAATCGTTGGCGATCTCGCACAGGGTCTCCACTTCGTTGTCGAGGAAGGCCTGCTCTTCGGCGCTCAGGCTGGCGGGCGCGGCTTGCAGCAGGCGCTGCCAATCGGGCTTGCCGCTGAACAGCTCGGCGTCCCACCACACGGTGCCGGACTCGATGGCGGCGCGCTCGGTGTCGGACATGGCGGGCATGATTGTACGAAACAAACCCAGGGCCTTGCTGGTGAGCAAGGTGCGGCGCAGGGGTTTGATGGTCATCAGCGCTGCGGGCAACACCACCAGCAGCGCCGCGACGCCAATGCCGAAACCGGCCACCGCGTTGAACAGGTAACCGGCCGCCAGCCAGATCAAGCCAGTGCCCAGCCAGTGAATGGCTGCGGCTTGTCGATACGCCAGGGCAATCGCAGCTGCGAAACCCACCAATAACCAGATAACCATGGGGATACCTCTACTCGATTCAGGGTATGGCAAAAGCGCTTGCAGGTCGCACTGACCTCAGGCGTAAGGCCACACTACAAACTCGGAGAAAAACATTCAATTTTTGTTTTGAAATTTTTATTTAATACTTGGACGAATAAACAACGGCTGAACAGGTCAGCCTTACAGAGTCGCGATTGAGTTGAAGCGGTGCGGGTCGCCTACGCGACCCATCAACGCCAGGCCAGACTCAAACGGCACGGGAGATGCGCTCCCTGCCGCTCGTCTATGGGCCCTGCGCTCACAATGAATCAGAACGCGTAAGTCGCTGAAAGGCTGACGACTTCACCCTTCGCGTCGGCTTTGCCATCGAGAGTGGCCCCACCCAAACGATCCTGGTTGTGGGTCCTCAGCTTGGCTTTCTCGACAAATTGCCGCGAGTAAGCCCCATCGATACTCAAACCAGGAATAGCCCGGATGTTGTAGCCAAACCCGAGGGACGCAAATATACGATCACCGTCCGGAATACGTGGGTCACGTGTGGAGTTTCGTGTCGGGGTCTGGTCGGTGGCTACACCGGCACGGAAAGTGAAGTCGTCGGTGAATTTATAGTCACCGCCCAGCGACACCATCCAAGCGTTTTTATAATTGTAGGGAATTGACACAATTTGCGCGCCGTCAGACTTCAATGTCAGTGCCTTGAACGACGACCATTGAGTCCAGGTAACGCTGGCGCCCAACGTCAAACGGTTATTGAACTGATGCACCCAATCGACAGAGGCATTTGCCGGCACATCCAGTTGCGCGGAGGCATTGGCGCCATTGGAGTTGAGGTTGAGCCCCGGATACGCGAGTGCAGGCAGGCCACCATCGATCAGCGCTTTGTTCGCGTCGTCGGCGTAAATGCTGTACTTACCCTCTAGCTTGTTTTTTATCTTGGCGTGGTAGTTCAAACCCAGGGTGTCGAATTCGGTTGGCTTCCAGACCACACCGGCAAACCAGCCAACGGAGGTGTTATCCACCTTGACCCGCATCAAAGAAGAACCCACACCGGAAGGGAACGGAATTCCGATGGCAGGTGACAACGCCGCTGCTGCATATAAGTCGATGTTCTGGCTGACAAAGCCTTTGGTGTGCTGAACAATTGCACCGGCGCCCAAAGAGAACTGGTCATTAACCTTGAACGATAACGAACCCGTGACTCCGACGGTTTCAATACGCGTATCGACCGCAAAATCCCGGCCGATCCAGTCCTGGTCCCACGTTGTACGTGCACCCATCGGCACTACCTGGCTTAAACCGAAAGCAAAACGGTCGTTGATAGGCATCACCATGAAGCCGGTGGGCAACCACGCGGTAAAGCCGCCTTGTCCACCATCACCTGTGCGTGGCGTGGAGCTTAAATCAGTGGGGTCCACGGCGGCTGGCGCATTGCCTGCGTAATCCTTGGCCGTCCCCTTGTATTTGATATTAATCCGTGCGTAATCGACGGTGAACTGAGAAACGTTGTGATCGATGAAAGCCATGGCCGCCGGGTTGTTGTAAGCCGCAGACGGGTCATTCTGGAACAACGATCCACCCCCGAAGGCTCTCCCCCAACCAGGAGCACCGAAAGTCGGCGTGGAAAACCCGCCAGCCTGCGCCTGACCGGTTGCAGTCATGAGGCTGCCTAGAATCGCCAGACTCAATAATGTGCGCGCCTGTTGTTTTTTATTGTTCATGCCCTGTTCCTTATTATTTTTCTCATGTTCGGCGTTCAAACCTGTCCCACGTCAGCGGGCGCCTTTTGCAAGGCGCCCGCCTTAACGTGTGATCATCACGTTTACAGCCAGAAGCACGTTATCAAGGGGTCACAGTGAAGGCCGGGCTTGGATTGACAGCCAGGGTTTTGATGCTGCAGGCACCCACAGTTTGTGCAGCCGGAATACTCAGCGTATTGGTCGCGTTGTTCCAAGTGACGGCGATGTTTGCAGTGCCACAGTTCGAAACAATCTTGAAGCTCACACCTTCCACAACCCCAGTGAAGTTGTTGGTGCTACCCGCCACGGGCACGATGTTTTTCAGCGTCCAAGGCAAGTTCTGCATAACCGGTACACCACACAACGCGTTAGAGCCGCTGACGCTGGCACCGGTGATGGCAGCAGTGGTGCCATTAGCCGCTACCGTACCGGTGAACGTGATGTTGCAAGGCACGGCAATTCCCAGCGAGGCAGGTGAAGCCACCGAAATCGGACCGCTTGCAGTGAAGCCGCCAGTCGGCGCGATAGTGGCCGCGCTGGCCATTGAAGCGGCACCAACGCAGAGGGCGAACGAAGTTGCACAAACGAGGGTTTTCAAGCTTTTCATTGTTTTTCCTCACATGTTAAGGCGAAGTCATTTCGCCAGGGGTAATGGCCATGAACGAGAGGTCACGGTGAATCTGCAGAACTTCCCTTTCCAGCCAAATCTCAATTCAATTACCGCTGCAACATCCGACAGTTATTCAACAACTTTGAAGTTCGGCGGCATCTTGATCGACACCGTCTTGATCTTGCAGTCTTCGCCAATCGGCACATTGGCGGCTTCCAACTTGCCAGTGGCGTTATCCCATGTTCCATCAGCCGTTGAAGGTCCGCACTTTCCGCCCAGGCCAAAGGCATGCACGTCCACGCTGATTTTTGACATGGAACCACTCTTGGCGTCTTTGGCGACTAACACCCACGGCAAGTTGATGGCTTCCACGCGGCTGCACTTGAGGCCGCCGTCGAATTCAACTTTGTCGACATTCAC
The DNA here is from genome assembly GCF_055380095.1 of Pseudomonas allii. Lineage (NCBI taxonomy): Bacteria > Pseudomonadati > Pseudomonadota > Gammaproteobacteria > Pseudomonadales > Pseudomonadaceae > Pseudomonas > Pseudomonas allii. Next base: position 3,684,870 of record NZ_AP039450.1, read on the forward strand.
CGAGGAGCCATCGGCCGCGACCTTGCCCGCCACTTTGATGGTGCAGTCGGCGCTGATCAGCGCGCCCTTGGAGAAGCTGATGGGGCCTTGGGCGGTAAAGGCGCTGCCCGCCGGTTCGATGCGCGCAGCCTGGGCCTGGTGATAGGCGATCAGGCCCAGCGCGGCCAATACGATGTGGGTGGTGAACTTGGCAGGTGATTGCATGGTGTACGTCCTTCCCTTTAATTATTTTTGTTCGGGTCAAACCACTGTGTTGCAACTGATTTTGTAAACCTTGGGCGAAGTTAGCCTGCGCGGCACGCAGGCCCCGAGTACGCCAACAACCGGTTAGTTGAACTTAAAACGGTTTGGCGCTGCTACTGTACTTCTCCAGGTACTTCAACCGCTGTGAGGGCTGAAGATTGGTCAGGGAGATATCCCCGGCATAATGATTCAGCACGCGATGGTCCATGCGCCGCCGCCACAAGTACGGCACATAGGCCCAGACAATCATGCTCGCGTAGCCATAGGGCAGTTGCGGTGATTCATCAAAGTGGCGCAACGACTGATAACTACGGGTCGGGTTGGCATGGTGATCAGAGTGCCGTTGAAGTTGGAACAGAAAGATATTGGTAACAATACGGTTGCTGTTCCATGAATGCCGTGGCGAGCAACGTTCATAACGTCCGTTGGGCAACTTCTGGCGTTTAAGGCCGTAGTGCTCCACATAGTTCACGACTTCCAGCAACGAGAAGCCGTAGATGCCCTGGATAATCAGGAACGGAATCACTGCCGCGCCCAGCCAGGCGATCATCGCGCCCCACAGCACCACGCTGTACATCCAGGCGCTGAGCACACCGTTCTGCCAGTGCCAGGCCGGCAAACCGAGTTTGCGCAGGCGTTCGCGCTCCAGGTTCCACGCCGAGCGTGCACTGAACCACACCGAGCGTGGCAGGAACGCCCAGAAACTCTCGCCCAAGCGCGAACTGGCGGGGTCTTCCGGCGTAGCGACACGCACGTGATGGCCACGGTTGTGCTCGGTGTAGAAGTGCCCATAGAAAGTCGGTGCCAGGGTGACCTTGGCCAGGAACACTTCCAGCGCGTTGGGCTTGTGCCCCAGCTCATGCGCCGTGTTGATCGCGATGCCGGTGGCGGCGCCGGTCGACATGGCCATGCCCAGGTAAGTGAACCAGCTCGGTTCGCCATGCAGTTGCGTGCGTGCAGTGATGTAACTCGCAGCGTGAGACAGCCAGCTGGACGGCTCCAGGTTCGCGGCAGCCTGCAACAGGCCGCCCTGGATGATCCAGTCGATGCCGCCGGCGGCGAGCCAGCCGGTGATCACCACCGACGAGATGACAAACACCACGCCGGTGTAGACGATCCAGCGATAGTAGCTTTGGGATTCGAGGTGGCTGACGGCGGATTCGGGCGGGTTGCTCACGTCCTCACCGAGCAAGCCATCGATCAACGGGATCAGGCCGAAGATCACCAGTACACCGACCCACCAGAGTTGCTGGATACCGGTGCTGATGGCCAGTGCGCCGGAGAGCAACGGGGTGGCCAGGGGCATGATGCCCAGCCACCACAGGTGACGTTTGCCGTCGGTCCATACGCTTGGGGCTGCCAGGGTCTGATTCATGGCAGCCTCCGTGGCTGGGAGGCAGGAAACAGGTTCAGGGAGCGCTGAAGGCTCCAGGAAATCAACCATGCGATAAAAGACGTTTTTTTCATTTTTATTCGCTCTTAGGCATTTCAAAAATCATTTCAAAATAAACATTGAAATATTTTTTTAAAGAAATAGCGCGGAATCGTTAGGTCGTCAACTACTTTTTCGAGGCCTTTTTTGCGTGACCGGGCAGTCTCTTTTTCAGCTGTTGGGTCAGGTCTCTAGGGCAAGCATTTCGGACGGTCCAACCCGCAACGAGGGCCACGATTATTTGTTCGCCAGGGCAAATGGCGGATGCAGGATCGCGGCGGTCTGTGCTGGCCGCGCCCGCTTGGCCAACTGCTGGACTGCCTCGACCACCCGTTCGGTGGCGGTGATCGGCAGCATGTGCCCGCGCCCTTCCACCACTTGCAGCTTCAGGCCCGGCACCTTGTCGGCCAGGGCCTGGCCGTGCTTGCGAAAGTCCAGGACCTTGTCCCGTGCGCCGTAGATCAGGCTGATGGGCAGCGACAGTTGCGGGTAGCGCTTGACCATGTCCGGCAGGTGGTCGTTGACCAAGGCGATCTCGCTGGAGGCTGCATAGAAGTTGTCAGGACGCATGCCCAGCAGCCCGCCGCCACGGGTGGCGAAGTCCTCCGGGGCACTGTCCGGTGCGAACACCCCCTTGACCACCGAGCGGCGCGTCAACAGGCCCATGGGAACCGTCAAGCTGCGCGACACCCAGCGCCTGAGCCAGGCAGGTCGCACAGCCAGTGACCAGAACACCAATGGCAAGGTCGGTTGAGGGTGCGTCAGGGGCGCCACCAGTATCAGCCCGGACACCGCATGGGGATGGTCGAGGGCGAGCGCCAGGGAAATCGCCCCCCCAAGGGAATGCCCCAGCACCAGCGGTTTATCCAGGCCCAGCGTATTGATAAACGCCGCCACTTGCCGTGCCTGGGCTGGCAAGTCCGCAGGGGTGCCTTTATGACGGGTGGAATAGCCCGACCCTGGTCGGTCGACGCTGATCACGCGAAAATGCTCGCGCAACTGACCAGACAAGGCATACGTCAGGTTGCGACTGCTGCCCATCAGCCCGTGAATCATCACCAGCGGCGGGCCTTTGCCTTCCTCGTAATAATGAAAGCGCTCGCCGTCCACCTCCAGAAAGCGCCCGTTGATCGGAACGGCGGCTTCGATACGCCGCGTCATCCACGTACTGAACCCCCACAAAACGGCGCTCGCGCCTACAAAAACAGCCGCAGCGACAACCCATTCAACAGCCATAGCTCGGTCCTCTGCATCCCTGCTGCCGGCGACCTGACCGGAATTGATCAAGGCCTCGGCCATCGTCCACACCCTGGACCCGAACGGCGTGCCTGTCCGTCGGACAAGTGGCACATGAGAGACCTGGGACTAGCGTAGGCGATATTTTCAGGTAGATTATTTAAAATCTTTTTTAAAATAAGTAATTCAATTTTTCTTTGCAATGGTGTTCTATCTAAAAGACAAAACAAGAAAGGAGCACATCCGATGCCCACGAGGGACTGCTTATGAATGCCCAGAGTGATTCAATCGACATCGCCATCATCGGCTCCGGCTTCGCCGGCCTGTGCATGGCGATCAAGCTCAAGGAGGCCGGGTTCACCGACTTCTTTATCGCCGAACAGGCCGACACCCTCGGTGGCACCTGGCGGGACAACCACTACCCGGGCTGCGCCTGTGATGTGCAGTCCCATGTGTATTCGTTTTCCTTTGCGCCCAACCCGGCCTGGACGCGGCAGTTCGCGCCGCAGGCGGAGATCCGTGCGTACCTGGAGCAATGCGCCACGCGCTTTGGATTGGCGCCCTACCTGCGTTTCGGCATGGGCTTGCAGCGCGCGGTGTTCGATGAGCACCTGCAACGCTGGCAATTGAACTTCAGCGATGGCCGCCAGGTCAGCGCGCGGGTGCTGGTGTCAGGCATGGGCGGCCTGTCGCGCCCAGCGTTACCGGATATTCCGGGGCTGGACAGCTTCAAGGGCAAGCGCTTCCACTCCCAGCAGTGGGACCACGACTATTCCTTGAAAGGCAAACGCGTGGCAGTGATCGGCACCGGCGCCAGTGCCATTCAGTTCGTGCCGCAGATCGCGCCGCAAGTGGCCCATCTGGACCTGTTCCAGCGTACGCCACCGTGGATCATGCCCAAGCCCGACCGGGCGATTACGCCTTTGGAGCGCTGGCTGTTCAAGCACCTGCCCTTCACTCAGCGCCTGGTGCGCGGTGCTTTTTACTGTGCGCTGGAAGGCCGTGTAGTGGGCTTTGCCCTGCACCCGCGGCTGATGAAAATGGTGCAGAAAATCGCCCTGCGTCACCTGCATAAACAAGTAGCCCGGCCGTCCCTGCGCAAGCCCCTGACCCCGGACTACACCATCGGCTGCAAGCGCGTGCTGATTTCCAACGACTACTACCCCGCCTTGTCGCGCAGCAATGTCGAGGTGGTGACAGATAACGTGCTGCGCATCGAAGCCGACGGTGTGATCACTGCCGACGGCATCAAGCACCCGGCCGATTGCCTGATCTTCGGCACCGGTTTCCAGGCCACCGATCCCCTGCCACGCGACTGCATCATCGGGCGCGGCGGTGTGGACCTGATGGACACCTGGCAAGACGGCGCCCATGCGTACAAGGGCACCACCGTGCCTGGCTATCCCAACCTGTTCCTGATCGTCGGGCCCAACACTGGCTTGGGGCATAACTCGATGATCCTGATGATCGAAGCCCAGGTGACTTACATCATGGATGCCCTCCAGCACATGCAGCGGCACCGCATCGCCACGGTGGACGTCAAGGCGGCCGTGGAAAGCGCCTACAACCAACAGTTGCAAGCCAAGCTCAAGCGCACCATCTGGAACACCGGCGGTTGCCAGAGCTGGTACCTCGACCCTCGCACCGGCAGGAACACCACCTTGTGGCCCGGCTCGACCTGGCGCTTCAAGCAGGTCACCCGCCAGTTTGCGCTCAAGGATTACGTGGTCGACCAGTTGCCGGTCAACCTGCCCAGCCGCCCCGTGCCGGCCCCCCACTCCACCCCGGAAGGCAGCCTGTCATGAAGTCATTCAATGGCCGCGTAGCGGCAATTACCGGCGCCGCATCCGGCATGGGCCGCGCCCTGGCATTGGCCCTGGCGCGTGAAGGTTGCCACCTGGCGCTGGCAGATAAAAACAGCCAGGGGCTGGAGCAGACCCTGGCGCTGATCAAGACCTCGACCCTGGCCCCGGTGTCGGTCACTACCCAGGTGCTGGACGTGTCCGATCGCCAGGCCATGGAGGACTGGGCCGCACGCTGCGTGGTCGATCACGGCCAGATCAACCTGGTGTTCAACAATGCTGGGGTGGCCCTGTCGAGCACGGTGGAAGGCGTGGACTATGCCGACCTGGAATGGATCGTCGGTATCAACTTCTGGGGCGTGGTGCATGGCACCAAAGCATTTCTGCCATACCTGAAAGCCTCGGGCGAAGGCCATGTGATCAATACGTCCAGCGTATTCGGTCTGTTCGCCCAGCCCGGCATGAGCGGCTATAACGCCACCAAGTTTGCGGTGCGCGGTTTCACCGAATCCCTGCGCCAGGAACTGGACCTGCAACACTGCGGCGTGTCGGCCACCTGCGTGCACCCCGGTGGCATCCGCACCGATATCTGCCGCAGCAGCCGTATCGACGCGAACATGACGGGCTTCCTGATCCACAGCGAACAACAGGCCCGCGCCGATTTCGAAAAGCTGTTCATCACCGACGCCGACCAGGCCGCCAAAGTGATCCTGCACGGCGTGCGCAAAAACAAGCGCCGCGTGCTGATCGGCCGCGACGCGTATTGCCTCGACCTGCTCGCCCGTTGCCTGCCGGCGGCCTATCAGGCCCTGGTGGTGTTCGCCAGCAAGCGCATGGCGCCCAAGCCGCGCACGCCGGTATTTGAAACCAACGACGAGCCCCACCTCTGAACAGGAGCACGCACTATGTTGCCGATCCGCCGTGACATCCATTTCGCCCTGCCCGCCGAGCGCATCAAGGACTGGCATGAACAGGGCCCGTTCATCACGCATTTCTTCAATGCCCTGTCGCTGCTGTTTCCCCAGGGCGAGCTGTTTTTCATGGACAGCGTGCGCCACTATCGCCAGGACATCGACGACCCAGCTCTTAAAAAAGAGATCCAGGGTTTCATCGGCCAGGAGGCCATGCACAGCCGCGAACACGTGGCCTACAACGACTTGCTGCAAGCCGCCGGGTTGCCGGCACATACGCTGGACCGGCGCTTGAAGTTCATCCTCGACTGGCAGAAAAAACACCTGCCTGCGTCCTTCAACCTGGCGGTCACCATTGCCCTTGAGCACTACACGGCGATGCTGGCTGAAATCCTGTTGAGCGACCCTTCACGCTTCGGCAATTCACTCAAGGGCTATCAGCAGATGTGGTATTGGCACGCCCTGGAAGAAACCGAACACAAGGCCGTGGCGTTCGATGTATGGAACCGCGTGATCAAGCCCGGCCCCAAGCGCTATCTGCTGCGCACCGGCACCATGCTGACCACCACGGTGTTCTTCTGGCTGGTGGTGTTCGACTTTCACCTGCGCTTGCTGATTGCCGACCGCAAGTCGGGTGGGCACCTGAGGGGTTTCTGGCGCATGTTGAAGTTTCTGTATGGGCCGAAGGGTGTTTTCCCACGGATGCTGGTGCCGTGGCTGCATTACTTCAAACCCGGCTTTCACCCCTGGGACCACGACAATCGCGCGCGCCTGGCCGGGATCAATGGCCTGGTCGAGGAGATCGAGCAGACCCAGCGCGGGTATTAAGCCTGCGCCAAGGCGGCGCGTTCACGTACAAACCCTTGCAACTGATCGCCCGGCAGCGCCTTGCTGAAATACCAGCCCTGGATAATCAATTCGGCGCCGGTATTCAGGAAGGCCAACTGCTCGGCAGTCTCGACGCCTTCCACCACCACGCCCAGGTTCAGCGCCTCACAGAAGCGCAGCATGCCGGTCATCACCTGGGCGCCCTTGGGGTCGTGCTGGGCCACCACGAAGCTGCGGTCGATCTTGATGAAGTCCACCGGGAACTGATGCAGATAACTCAGGGCCGAAAAGCCGGTGCCGAAGTCGTCGATATACACCTTGGCACCGATGGCCTGCAGCTTCTGGATAGTCTGGCGCGTGACCTGGATATCACTGACCAGCGCGTCCTCAGTGATCTCTACCGATACGTGCCCATGGGCCTGGGCCAGGATCTCCACCAGGCGTTCGCCATAGGCGGCGTCGGTCAAGGTCGCGCTGGAAATATTGATGGTCATCGGCAGGGAAAAACCGAGTTTCTGCCACTTCTGGTACTGGCGAACCGCCTGGGATGCCACCCACACATCCACATCCGGCATCAGCCGCGCCTGGGCCAGCCATTGCAGGAATTCCCACGGCGAATGCACCGTGCCCTGGGCGTCGCGGGCACGCATCAGCGCTTCACACCCGGTGCACAGGCCGGTGCGGGTCGAGACCTGCGGCTGGAATTCGAGGTAGAACTCATAGTCGCTGATCTGCTGGATGCGGCTCAGCTCCAAGGCCTGGCGCGCCAGGGTCTTGTGGGAGGCGAGTACCGGGTCCAACTCACGCAGGCGGCCCTTTTCTTCAAGGCCACGGAAGGTCATGTCCAGGGACTTGAGGTACACCGTGCCCCCTTCGCTGGCCTGGCGATGGATCGCCCGCACATACGGCGCGTACACCAGGGTGCCCAGGCCCAGCAGCGCCACTTGCAGCGCCACCGCAGCCAGGTCGCCGTGGGTACTCAGATAGGCATTGAGCAGCACCGGCGCGGTGAACGGCACACTGACCACCGCCGGCGACACCCAGCCCATCTGTACCACCGTCAATGCCAGCATGGCATTCAACGCCGGGACGATCAGAAACGGTATGAACAAACGCGGGTTGAGGATGATCGGCAAGCCGAACAGCAGCACCTCACTGACGTTGAATAGTGACAGCGGCAGACTCGCCACCGCCAACAGGCGCATGGACTGGCTCTTGGAGAACAGCAGGATGGCCAGCAACAGGCACAATGCACCGCCCGAGCCACCGATAAACGCAAAGCTGCCCAACAGGCCACTGTTCAACACATATTTGAGCGGCTCACCCGCCGCCAGGGCCGTACTGTTCAACACCACGGCCTGGTCCAGCACATCGAAGAGCGGTTGCATCGCGTACACGCCGTGGATGCCGAAAAACCACAGCAGCGAATTCATCAAGGTCACGAACAGGCCACTGCCGTAGGGCGATTCCAGTGCGTCGAGGACCTGGGGGCCTTGTAACTGCGCCACATACGGAATTTGCAGCAACAAGGACAGCAGCACCACCAATGCCAGGGCGGTGATAGCGCCTGGCAGCACCATATTAATGGTGCCCCGCAGGTTGTGCCCCACCAGGTCTTCGTTGACCAGCCGGGTCCAGCGGTAGCGGTGCAGCCAGGCAATGGCGGGAACATTCAACAGTGGTGAGGCAATGGCGATAAACAGCACAAACGTGGCCGAGGCCCTGGGGTAGTCCCGCAGGATAAATGTCGCCACCACCACATGGGCCAGGCACAGGAATGCCACGGGCAATTGGGGCAGACGATGCTGGATCGCCAACATGTAGCCGATGGACGCGGCCACCAGCAGCGGGATCACGGAACTGATCTGGTTGTGCAGGCCGGCGAGGAACGCCACCACCTGTGGCTCAAAGGCAAGGACGCGGGCACATTCCGATAGAATCAGAAAACCCGCCGAGACCAGCAGGCAAGGCAGAATCCACAACAGCCCTTCGCGGATCGCCCGCAACGATTCAGTGCTGGCCAATGCGGCCAGGCGCTGGGTGAAGAAAAGCTTGAACAGCGTTTGCGCCATGACCCATCCCTCTGCCCATCGCCCACTGTCCCTGCAAGGCAGGGCTGGAAGCACCGGCTAACGCTACACGTCCTGGCCCAATGAGCGAAAGCCTTTTGCCATTCATCTGGGTGAATTTTCCGTATCGGATAACAGGCCAATCGCCGAATCTGCTTCAATGAAGCCTATCCGCCTCCCCCTGACCTGTGTTTGGAGTAAGCCTTTGTCACAACCCGGTGATAACCACCAGCGCGCGCTGGACAAATTCCTTGATCAACACCCCGAAATCGCCGCCGAACTGGATACCCTGAATCCGCTGGCTGCGCAGGCCAGGGGCGAAACCCTGGCCCAGTACCGCGCCGAACGCTTGCATGAAGCCTTTGAAGCGCAAGCTGAACGCCAGGGCCTGTTTGCCTGGGAGCTGACCCTCAAACTGACCGCCGATTCCTGCGAGGCCTTTGAGGCCCAGCGCCTCGAAGTGCACAAGGAGGTGGCGCAGATGGCGGGCCTGAGCTGGGTCGAGTACTGCCAACTGCACGACCTGCCCCGCTAACGCACTACCCCAGGAACCAGAGACGGCGCCTGCCCCCCAGTACTTCGCGCAACTCGGCGACCGACACCGTTCGTTGTTCAGGATCCATCGCCAGAGCCGAACACACGGCGGACCAGCAATGCCTGGGCAGTTGCCTCGGCCTCGGCAGCGGCTGATGCTGCAGACGTTCGCCGGGGCGCCGTCCTTCGGCCAGTTCATAGAGCACGCTGGCAACCCCGTACAGATCGGCACGGGCTGACGGAAGCCCGCCGGCCATCAGCTCCGGCGCCGCATACGCGGGGGTCCAGGCATTCAAGCGACTGCGGCTCAAGCCAGGCAATCCAGCCCTTGCCTGCGCTTCAGCATGCCCCAGGCCGAAATCGAACAGCCGTACCCCCTGCTCTCCCACCATGATGTTCGCCGGTTTCACATCGCCATGCAGGACCCCTTGTCGATGGGTGTAGGCCAGCGCATCCAGCAGTTGCAGGGCGATGGGTTGCAGCACCTGCCACGCCAACCCTCGCGGGCATTCCGGGAGCAGGCGGTCCAGGGTCAGGCCGGGCATCACCTCCATGGTGAAGAATGCCAACTGGTGCGCTGTGTCGACCTCGAAAGAAAAGGCCCGGACCACGTGTTCATGGCGCAGGCTTCGGGTCAGGGCGAACTCGCTGTACAGCAACACGTGGGCGTCGGTGGACGCACAGAGCGTCTCACCCAACAGCTTCAGCGCCACGTGCGCGTACGGTTCGCCAAACGCCTCATGCAGCAAGTCCCGGGCACGATAAACCACCCCCATGCCCCCTGAACCGAGCATTCGCTCCAGCTGGTAGCGTCCCGCAAGCAGGTTTGGCGGGCCGGCTGCCGCGTTCATGGCTGCACCACCACCGCAGTGAGGTCATCCTGCGCAGGCCCACGCAGCACGTCGCTGAACAACCGCTCCACCACCTGCCCTGGCGTGCCGGCATTCATCGCGCACCCCAGTTCCCGGTGGCTGAGCCCCTGGTACAGACCATCACTGCACAGCAAGAACACATCGCCTGGGTGGGGACGCAGTTCCAGTATCTCCAGACTCAGCGGTTTTCCGGCGCCAATGGCACGAGTCAAGGCGCGGGCATCTGGATGAGCGCGGGCCAGTTCCAGGCTCATATGCTGCTTGTCCATCAGTTGCTGTTGCAGGGAGTGGTCCCTGGACAGCTGATACAAACGCTGCCCTCGCCAGAGATAACATCGGCTGTCCCCTGCCCAGATGCACGCCGCGCGGTGACGATCAAGCAACAGCACAACCACCGTACTGCCCATAATGCCTGAGGGGCCATCGGCCGCTTGCAACTGGCTGTCGAGCCCGCGCAGGCAGTGTTGGACAGCCTCGACCCGTTGATCGAAGCTGCCTTGCCCTGGCAGCGCCGCCAGACTGCTGATTACCCTTTGACTGGCCACATTCCCAGCATGATGCCCTCCCATTCCATCGGCGACCACCCAGCAACCGCGTTGCGGGCAATCGAGGAACCCATCCTCGTTACGCGCACGACGCTTGCCTTGCACCGTGCGGCCGGCACTTCGCCAAGGGTGCGCGCGGTTCACAATTGCTCCGGCAGGCGAAAGCCACGCCATGTGGCCATCTGGAACGGGCTGGGGCTGCGTTGGCTGGTGAGCAGGTAGTTGGCACGCAGGCCGGCCAGGTCGGCCTTGAGTATCTGTGCATCCCTGCCGCTGGCCGGCTCGTTTTGCATCAATTCGAAAAGCCTGAACAACGACCAGGCCCCCCGGTCTTTTTCAATGCCCAGCGGTCGCTCCGTACCGCGCTCCAGTACCAGGCTGCTGCGCCCATTGTCCGCATCAACCGGCCAATGGAACGCCATGGGCACGATGGGGCCGTGACGGTATTCCAATTGCTGATCGCCCACCCGCAGCGTCGCCCGGTTGACGGCCTGGTCCAGGCTGTAGGGTGCCAGCGTGAACAGGACGGTCCAATCCCCCTGGTCTGCGCTGAAGAACCCCTGGCGAATCACCTGCGCCCGGGTCAGTTGGTCGAGCAACGAGCGTGAAACCGGCAGGCTGCGGCCCTCAAGGCCCCGCAAACGATAGCGGCTCCCCTCGACACTGACGAACGGCCGCAGGTAGCTGTCATAGAAATGCTCCATCACCCCCCGTGGTTTGAAGAACGACTGGAAATCACCCAGGGCAACATCACTGCCGGCATCGGCATTGAAGGGGTAGCGGTGCCGGATCGCCTTCACATAAAAGCCATACACCTCACTGTGATAACGCTGGTTCACATACCCATAGGCGTCATCCAGCAGATGGCGCCAGGTCTGCTCGGCAATCCCGTCCAACCAGCCCTTGAGCGGCTGCGGCAAACGCGCCGCAGCGTCACGCAGATTACCCAGCAGCGGCTGCTGTCCATCCATGCGTTGCCTAGCCATCTTGAATGCTGCCTGCTCGGGCGAACTGTCACGGCTCAGTGTAGAGACTTGCAGGTGCAGCTCATCCAGCAAGCGCAAGGCCTGGGTCAGCTCGGCGGTCGGGTTCTGCTCTTCATCCAGCAATAGGTGCAAAGGCTCGAAACGACGCAGTAAAGCGCGCCGGGCAGTATCCGGCAGCGTTTGGCGCGGCAAGGCTCGGGTGAGCAAGCCGGACACCGGCGCGCCCAACTCAGCGACCTGCTGGCTCACCGCTTCAAGCCGCTCATGGGTCGGCAGCAGTCGCGTGTGTTCACGCACCTGCCGCAACAGCAACACCAGCGCCGACTGGGCGGAAGTGAAGTTCGCGAGCTGCTGCGCATCGTGCCTCAGATCGTCGCTTTCCAGCAGCCTGACTCGACCCAGCGCATCACTCCAGATGTCGGCGTACTCGCTGAAGTAACGCTGTTCCAGCTCCAGCATCAGCTTGCGCAAGTCCACGACGCTGAGGTCTGCGGCCTCGCCAAGCACCCAGTTATCCTGGGCGATGGCATTGACCAACTGTGGCCCCTGGCTTTCGAAAAACTGCAGGTATTTACGCGTATAGAAACCCGGGATGGGGGGCTCAACCCTGGAAAACGCCGGGCTTTCAGCGAGGCGCAAGGGTTCCAGGTGCCGCGCTTGCTCGCGCAGTGTCCGGTAGACCACCTCTGTCATTGGCTCACCGCGCAGCACCAGGCGGGCCTGGGCGACCAACTCATCATTCAGCGGGGCCGAAAAACCCTGTTCAACGAGCCGTGCAACGTGTTCGTTCAGGCGTTTGTGTGTCGATGCTTCCTCGATGTACCCAACAGTCCGCAGCCCCGCCACTTGCTCAGCCAACCAGGCCTTGTCACGTCGCTCGGGCAGGTTGAGCATCAGGTAAGCACGCAGGCTGTCCAGCAACTGCTCGCGATCACCCAGGCTGTCACGTACCTGTTGTTCGAGCCGTAGGGTCACGTAGGGCAGCAATTGCTGATGCAGGGCTTGTTCATAGGCGCTGCTCAATAACGGCCGACTCATCTCGCCCTGATACAAGCCGCCCCGCTCAACCCAAGGTACTTCGGTCGCCGGTGGAAACACTCCTGTGGCCGCCAGACGACTGTCCAACAGTGCAAGCAACGCCAGGCTGGCGTCCGCTTCGGGTTGGCCTACGGGCTTGGGGTTAGTCAGCTCCCGCAGTTGCACCAGCCGCTGATGGTTGAACGCGTAACTGTGCGCCCACAGCGCCCCGGCCGTACCCACAACCAATGAGGCGGCCAGCGCCATCAACCCGTGGCGTCGACGGATGCGCTGCCGCTCCGGGGCACGCAGCCCGGCAAGACCGGCCTCGGCAAAAATCACCCGATTGAACAGGCCCCGGGCAAAATGGGCACGCACATCATCTGTCTTTGCGCAGGTCAGGTAGAACCCGCGCAAGCCGTTGACTCTCTGGTAGCGATGGGCGGCAAACGCACTCTCGATAAACAGGCAGACAAACTCACCCAGGCGTGCAAGATGCTGAGGAAAACCCAGCATGCGGCCTCGGCGCTCAAGGTTGCGCTCCTGATGCAAGCGCGGGATCAGCTCGGCCCCCACGCGTTGCAACAAGGCGTCGAATGTTTCGCGTACCTCGGCGATTTCCATGCCTGCCGCAGCCGCCACCAGGCGCTCACCCAGCCAGTCTTCTGAGGCATCGCCCTGCCGCGCATCAAAGAACTCGGCAAACCCGGCCAACCGATCAAGCTGGGTCAGCACCAGATACACCGGCACATCCACCTGCAGTGATTGCTGAATGTCCTGCAAGCGGTTACGCACATGGCGCGCATGACGCTCCAGGTCGTGTTCGTTGCTGCGCAACAGCGTACCGACGGACAGCGTCACCACCAGGCCATCGAGCGGCCGTGCCCTGCGCCATGATTTGAGCATGTCCAGCATTGTCGACCATCCTGCTGCATCGACACTGTGGTCGGGTTGGCTCAGGTATCGACCTGCCATCTCGACCACCACCGCGTTGTCGGCAAAATACCAGTCACAGTACGAGGTGGCGCCTGGCGGCATCACGTGCGTCCGGTCGAGCGCCGCCGGCAACCCGGCAGCGGCCAGCAAGTCGGTCTTGCCGCTGCCCTGCTCGCCGATCAACAGGTACCAGGGCAATTCCTGGCGCGAACGCTCACTGCGCTCGCCGTAGCGCTGGGCGGTTTTCAACGTCTGCAGCGCTTCCTTGAAGCGCCCCCGCACCTGCGCCACTTCGTCATTGATCAACCCCTGCTGCTGAAGATGTTCACGCTGCCCAGGCTGATCCAAACGTGCGGAGCGACGTGCCCCCACCACCACCATTGCCAACCCCCATAACAGCAGCATTGCGCTGATGGTCAACAACCGGGCTGTCGAACCCTGCCAGAAACGGTAGTCGTCTACCGCCAGCAACGGCCCGACAAACCACACCAGCAGCGCGCCGGCCTGCACCAGCAACAGGCTCCATACCCAACTCTCGCGCAGCACCCTGCCCACGCGTTTGAAGAATGCGTTCATTCATTGCTCCCAGCGTTACAAGGGCGTCCGAGACGGCTCTGCCAGCGAAAATTGGAAAGCGTGCAACGTCGCCCTGCGCTCCTGCCCCAGCATCCAGGCGAACCCCGAATACACCACCAGCAGACACGCCAGCACGCAGACTGCGGCCCAGGTAGCAGAGACAATGCGTATCCGTGCCTGAGCGGTCCCGTCGGCGTCTGATACAAGGGTTAACGGCGGCTGATCACCGCGCACATGCCTGATCTGGCGATACACCGCGTCGTGTAGGGTTTCAAGCTGCGCCCTTCCCCGCTCCATGACGCGGTATTGGCCTTCGAACCCCAAGGACAGGCACAGGTACATCAATTCCAGCAGGGCCACATGCTTGACGGGGTCGCGGGACAAGCGTTCGAGCAGTTGGAAGAACTTTTCACCGCCAAAGGTTTCGTTGTGGAAGCGGCTGAGCAGGCTGGTCTTCGACCAGTCGCTACGACCGCCCCACGGCGTAGTGACCACGGCTTCATCAATGACACTGCACAGCACGTAACGCGCCGACATCACCTGGCTGTTCTCGGCCCCCAGATACAAGGCATAGGCCTCGAACGCATTGATGCCTGAGGAAAACTGCTCACTGAGTGCCTGCTGGCTTTCGCGACCGGGGCTGGCCTTGAGCTGGACCACTTGCAGCAAGAGTTCCCAGGCCGCGGTCAACAGCACGTTGGGGCCACTCTTGAAGTGCCGTGTACCTTGCTGGGCGCAATAGATCATGCGGTCTTCCAGTTGCTCAAAGCGTGGCGGCGACGGAAAGTCCGTAACGGCTGCGTGCGCCGGGCCGAGACCCTCACGGTCAAGCAACACGGTTTTTTCGTCTTGCGGGTATTCACTGTCCATAGTCATGACGTCAGTTCCTGATAGCCCAGAAGTTGAGTTCCAGCTCGGCAAACTCGCCGCTGGCGTGGAAGGCGAAACCACCGGATTGCTCCAGCTGTGCAATGTCACGGGGGCTGAGTTCGAGCATGAAATAGGTCTTGCCGGCGTGGAACGGGATCTGCCGCGGCGCTACCGGCAACGGCTTGACCCTGATCCCGGCTAGGTGCAGGTTGACCAGTTCGCGGATGCGCTCCACCGGTCCGATCTTGAGATGGGCCGGCAGTCGATGACGCAGTTCCTCGGTATCGCACTGGGCAGTGGCCGCCAGGATGAAGGTGGCCGTACCGAGTAACTTGAGGTCGCTCACCGGGCATACCAGCACTCCGTACTGACGTGGTTGCAGCGTCAACTCGACCGCCTGCTGTTCCAACACCAGCGACAGCACCGTACGAAGGCCTTCCATCAATCCGCGAAAGCTCGCGCCCTGATCGCCATGCCGATATTGCGCCGGAAAGTGCGCACGTTTGTTGTCGTTGGAAAACGTGCACAGCTCACCGAAAATCGACAGCAACTCCCGATACATCACCTCCGGGCGCACCTGGGTCTGGCTCAGGTAGTGACGCAATCTCAACTCCGCACGATTGATCAACTGCAGCATCAAAAAGTCGCCGACCTGTGCGCTGGCCGAAGCGCCGTTTCCCTGTATGCGGGCTGCAATCGCATCGCCACGGGTCGCCAGCAGGCTGGTGACTTCGCTGATGCAAGACGCCACATACCCCGAGCCCTGGAGGTAGATAAACGTCGGTACAAAATCCGCATCCAGCCTCACACCGCCGTCCTGGGTCGAATCCACCACCCGGGCAACCTGGAGTTTCACGTAGAACGGGTCACCGGGCGGCTCGCCCAGCATCAGGCGCAAGTCCGGACGCGCGCATTTGATCTGGCAACGGGAGTCGACCCCGGCAGTGGAGTCACCGATCTCGGTATCACAGGCGACATAGCGCGCCAGGACATCGCCCTGTTCCTTCGTACGCACCTCAATTTGATTGTCGGTCGCCAGCGGTAGCGCCAGGTACACAGCCTGCCTGCCTGCATTGGCAGGCACCTGCAACATCAAGGGTTCCAGGGTGCCGCTCAGCTCAAACAGGCTGCCGTCCGGTAACACTCCGCTGGCCTGGTTCACCACAATCTTGCCCAGGTTGAGGTATTGCACATCGACTTCCAGGCTCAGGAAACCCCAGGCATCACTGTTCAGCAGCCGGGTATGGTTGAGTTGCCGATGGTAGTAGCGATCGCTGTGCTGCAAGTGTTGGGGCCTGAGCAGCATGCCCTCTTGCCAGATAACGTTGTGGGTCTGCATCTCAGTCCTCCGTCCCGTCAGGTTGAGGTGCCGCCATCCGGATACCCGTCTGGTCCAGCACGATGTCGGCACGGGTCAACTGCCCGGGAGCCAAAGGCAGCACCCATCGCCATTGCACATGGGGCAAGTCACGATAGGCCGCCAGCACGCCGACATAGCGACTGCGCGGTTCGACACTCAGCTTGAGTGCCAACCGTTCGCCGGGGCGCAGTTCCAGCTCCTCGCCGCTGACCCAATCCTTGGGCAGTGCCTGCTCGGCCCGGCCGTAGAGGCTGAAGAAATCGGCGTTTTCAAAGGCCACCGGATGCCGCAGTTCCAGCAATTGCACCACCACGGGCGAGGGGCGGCCGTGGAGGTCTGGGTTGACCTCGTCGCTGGCCGTCAATGTCAGGTCCAGCTTGGTGAGGGTGGAAAACGGTGAAAAGGTGCTGCATCCCGCCAGCAATCCCAGCAGTAGCAGCGTTGATAAGACAGCGACCCGAGACCGGCCAATCATCCTGCGTACCCCGCGTGAAGCGTGGAGACCAGGCGTACCTGTTCCTCATAGGCCTTGCAAAAGTCATGACGCAGCATCTGCTCCTCCAAGGGTTCCTCGTCAGTCAGTCGCCTGTAATGGCGTTGGTAGGCCCGCCAATGGGCGCCATCGCTGAAGAACCTGGGTGAATTGCCGTCACGTTCAAAGCGCAGCAGCAGGTGCCCAGGCGCAAAGGCTGCCAATGCACCCCGTACGGCAGCCCGACAGGCCACGACCAGAGCCAGTTGATGAACCTGCAAGTCTCGGTACGCCTGGTCGACCGCTTGCTCGGCAGATAACTGTCCGGACTCATCGTCGCCGAGCAAAAAAGCCAGGGCGGCATGGCTGTCGGCACAATCTTTCAACGGATTGCGGGTATTGAGCAGCGGAACCGCCAATAAGCCGTGGACCTCGCTGTTGAGTTCATCGCGGGTTCGCAGGCTTTGCTGCAATCCTTCGAGGGTTTGCCTGAACAGGCCCGCCACCTTGATCGCCAGGGTTTCGCCCCCCGGCGCATCAAGCGAGTCCACCTGCATGCCCAATGCGTGGGCGAACTGCGCCCAGAATGCTTGCGAGGTTGCCGTTGGTGGCGTGACCGGGCCAGGTGACACAACGTCCCTGGCCGGCTCAGCCCATTGCGGCACGACCAGGTGATCGTGCTCCACCGTGCCCTGACGTAACGCTTCGAACGGTGCCTGCGGCGTGATGTCCAGAGCGTCCAGCTCTGCTGAGGAACTGCCGAGCCGTGCCTCGCGATCCAATGCGTCGACAGGATCCAGCCCCAGGAACGCGTCGTCTGGAATCGTGGCTTGCCGAGCAAAAACCTGCCCTGCCTGCACCACCAGGCGGGCACGGATATCCAGCAGCCCAAGTTGGTACACATCGCCATCACTGATGGGCCGTGCCTGCCCTTTGCACAGGCGCTCCATACTGCCCGACACACCGATACCGTTGCTGCTGATATCCGTCAGGAAATAGCGGCCCTCTCTAAAACTGACCAGGGCGTGGTGACTGGAAATCAGACGGTTGGCATCCGGGAGCACCCAGTCACAACCCGACCCACGTCCGATCACGCCACCGACACCGTCAAACGTCTTGCGCTCAGGCGGCTCCCCGCTTGCGGTGCTACAGAGTTCAAATATCAATTGCATGGCAGCGGCCCCCTGTTCAGTGCCCACGACGAGTCGCATGGGGGTCACCCAACGGACGGTAGTCGGCATCATCAAAGACATAATTGGCGTTACAGCCACTCAACAAACACAGCGCAAGCACCAGGACTTGCCACGGATGAAAAGGCATCAGGTATCTCCCATGAAAATAAGCGGCCCGCACGTTCCCTGCTCAACACTCCTCACGGGCGTCCCCCACGGGGATTTTCAAGCGCGCCAGGCGGTAAAGCAGCGTGCGCCGTGCAACGCCCAACTCGCGGGCGGTACGGGTGCGATTGCCACGGTTCTTGTGCAGGCAATCGATCAGGAATACCCGCTCTACCCGCTCCAGGCGTTGGCGCAACGTCGCATCGACTGCCCCAGTGGCAGCAGGCACCGGCAAGGACAGGTGTGCCGGCAGGATGACGCCGTCGTCACAGAGCAGCACCGCACGTTCCACCAGGCATTTGAGTTCGCGGACATTGCCGGGGAAGGCGTGACCCGAGAGTTGATCAAGGGCTGCATTCGACCATTCCACCGGCACACGCCCGAGGTCGGCAGAGGCTTGATGCGCGAACTCCCGCGCCAACAGCAACACATCGCCGTCGCGCTCACGCAGGGGCGGCAGTTCGATGGGAAACTGCGCGAGCCTGTAGTAAAGGTCCTCGCGAAAGCCGCCTTGGGCGACCATTGCGGCGAGGTCACGATGGGTTGCGGCGATGATGCGTACATCCACCTTGTGAGCCGTACTGGCGCCCAACGGACGCACCTCGCCCTCCTGCAAGACCCGCAGCAATTTAGCCTGCAGCGACAGCGGCATATCACCGATTTCGTCGAGGAGCAGCGTGCCGCCGTCAGCGCTGTCAAACAGCCCGGTGTGGTTACGCTCAGCCCCCGTGAAAGCACCTTTGCGATAACCGAACAGCTCGCTCTCCAGCAGCCCTTCGGGAAACGCCGCACAGTTTTGCACCACAAAGGCTTTGCTCCTGCGCGGCCCCGCAGAATGGATCGCCCGCGCCACGACCTCCTTGCCTGTACCGGTCTCGCCACGCAGTAACACGGTGTAGGGCGTATGCAGGACCTTGCCGATCAAACGATACGTCTCGTCCATAGCCGTACTGCCGCCGATCAACCCGTACGCTGAACGTGGTGCCAGCAGGCAAGCCTGGGGTTGGGCAACACGTCCCGTGGCACACTGACACCGCAGCAAAGCGCGCTGCATCAACGCAAGGCTGCCCAGTTGGCTCAAGGCGGCGGTGTAGCCCTGCAGGTTTTTCCGATGCTGACTGGCACACAGCAACACACCCTTGATGCCCTTGCCTCGGTCAAACAACGGCACACAAGACAACGCTTGCCAGGGGGTCGCCATGACCGGCAGGAACCCGCACTCGTAAACGCTGCCTGAGTGTGCTTCCAGGCTGAGGGCGGTTTGCTGGTTCAGCACGTAGTCCAGCACCTGTTCATGCTGGAAATCCTTGGTACAGGCCGGATCGCCAGGGCAAGGCATGCCATGCAAATGCTGGGCTATCAGCTCAAGCCGGTCAGTGGATTCGTTGCGCCAGTACCATTGGCTGAGTTCACACTCGCTCAGTTGCGCCGCCGCGGCGACACACAAACCGGGGAGAGTGGCTGCGTCGACCGCGCTGCCCAAGCGGATGAACCCGTCAAGCAGCGCATCGGCACAGGCCGTCGAACGGGGCAACAGGGTAAGCAGCCGATCGTCCCTCATTGGCTGAACTCACAGGTTGGATAGCCGTTAGCCGCCAACCGCGCATGGACCTGTGACACAGGCTCACCTCGGGCCATGGCTTGCAACCGCCGGTCGACCACCTGCGGCAACAAATGCAGCTCGATCCATTGATCGACATAACGCGCGCCACTGTCATCGTGGGCGCACCGCTCGGCCATGTGTTCAACCAGCTCCGGCGCGTAGCTGAATGCCAGACTGCGCAGACTCAAGCGTTGTCCCAGGCGTTCGAGCTTGAGCCTTGCCAATTCATGCAGGACGTCACCCGTGACCGGGTAATACGGCACGACACGCATCCTGGCCAATAACGCAGCTTTGAAGTGGTCACGCAATTGCGGCAGGATCGCCTCATGCAGCGTTTGCACGTCAGGTCGCCGGCCGCCTGCGCACAATTGCCCGATGCGCTCACTGCCCAGGTTGGACGTCATCAGGATCAGCGTGTTGCGAAAGTCGATTTCCCGGCCTTCCCCATCATTGGCCAGGCCCTTGTCGAAAATCTGATAGAACAGGTTCAACACTTCCGGGTCGGCCTTCTCGACCTCATCGAGCAGCACCACCGAATACGGGCGTTGGCGCACGGCTTCCGTCAACACGCCGCCCTCGCCAAAACCGACATAACCGGGCGGTGCACCAATCAACCGAGACAGGGAATGTTTTTCCTGGAACTCCGACATATTGAGGGTGGTGACGAAGCGCTCACCGCCATACAGCAGGTCGCCAAGTGCCAGCGCCGTCTCAGTCTTGCCCACGCCACTGGGGCCGACCAGCAGGAATACGCCGACCGGCGCGTCAGCCTTGTTGAGCCCGGCAGCTACGGCACGCAGGTTGCGGTCCAGGGCCTGCACCGCTTGCTCCTGGCCGAGAATGCGCAGGCGCAGCGCATCGGCAAAACCCAGCACCCGTTCACTGTGTTCAAGTGCCAGGTGTTCAATCGGGATCCCCGTCCAGGCACTGATGACCTGAGCCACCAGGCGGGGGCACACCTGCTGCGTGGTTTGCTGCTGTTCAAGCCAGCGTTGCTCATGGTCCAGGCGCTCGCCGTCCAGTGCCTCCATCCGCAGGTTCAACGCGTGCAAGGTCTGTTCGTCCACGGGAAAGCCTTCGTCCCGGTCTCGATTCAATGCCTGAAGCTGCCGCGCGCCTTGCGCCTGTTCTGCGTAAAGGTGTTGCAACGCCTCGGGCGCGGTCTCGCGGCGAGTGCGCAAACGAGCGCAGGCGGTATCCAGCACATCTACCGCCTTGTCGGGCAACTGACGTCCGGCCAGGTAACGGGCGCTCATCTGCGCCGCCGCGACCACCGCATCGTCCCGCACGTAAACGCCATGACTGCGCTCATACACCGGGACTAGTCCGCGCAGGATCGAGATCGCTTGCTCGACGCTGGGCTCACCGACCCGCACAGGCTGGAAACGCCGCGCCAATGCCGGGTCTTTTTCGAAGTATTTCTTGTATTCCGTCCAGGTCGTCGCAGCGATGGTGCGCAACTCGCCGCGGGCCAGCGCCGGCTTGAGCAGATTGGCGGCATCGGACGCACCCGCTTGCCCACCCGCTCCCACCAGCGTGTGCGCTTCATCGATAAACAGGATCACCGGTTTCACCGCGTCGTTGACCTCATCGATCACACCCTTCAGGCGTCGCTCGAACTCGCCCTTGATACTGGCACCGGCCTGGAGCAGGCCCATGTCCAAGGTCAGTACCCGCACCTCCTTGAGAGACTCGGGCACCTGTGCAGTGGCCACCCGCAGCGCGAGGCCTTCGACAACGGCTGTCTTGCCCACTCCGGCTTCGCCGACCAGGATTGGGTTGTTTTTGCGTCGACGCATGAGTATGTCGATCAACTGGCCGATCTCAACGTCACGACATAACACCGGGTCAATACGCCCTTCATGGGCCTGGCGTGTCAGGTCGTGAGTAAAGCGCTCCAGCAGTGATTCGCCCTGCGGTGCAGGGTCTGTACGAGGCGCCTGACTCAACACGAACGCCTGCACACGCTGAGCATCCAGCCGGCTCAGAAAAACTTGAAAGGCGCTGCCCGCGTGCTGCAGCGGATGACGCAAGAGCGCCAGCAACAGCGCGCCGTGATCGACTTCAATGTGTCGCAGTTCCAAATGAGCAACCATCGAAGCCTGTTGCAGCCATTGCACCAGTGCCTGGGCAAACACTGGATTGCGTGACGCACTCGCCTCTCCCTTGGGTTGCAGCGTGGCTTGCAGTTCTGCGGTTTCAATATCGGCATCCTTCAGCGCCCGCGCCAGCAGGCCATCGCGATGTTCCAGCAGGGTCAACAGCAGGTCTTCCACCCGCACTTCCCGGCCGCCGCGCATGACGCAACGCTCGGCGGAACGCTCCAGGTCTCTGCGGGCCTGGGGGGTCAATGCCTGGATAAGTTGTTGCAGGTCCACATTTATCATCCTGATTCATCCCTAATAAGCGTTGCCTGGCACAATGACCGCACCGTCGGCGCACTCATGCGCCAGCCAACTGGTCCAGCCGAGGCGGCAGACGTTGTGTTCGCCGATGTGCAAAGGCCTGATCTCTTCCTTGGCCATGACCAGGCGCACGTCATAGTCCAGAGGGTCCCGCGCCGTCAGGCGCACCAACGAACACAGCAGCGGGTAGTCCGCGCCGGTCGGCAAAAAACCATGGAATCGGTCCCACCCCAGCCCCTGCAGATGCACCCTGAACTTGCCGTTGCGATCAGCCACCCGGCTGCCCAGCACCTGGTCATGGCCAAGGGTGCTGTTCGCGGCGCCAAGCCGATTTCGCTGCCACTCGGCGATGACCACGCTACGCAGGACCCACTGCTCGACGAACAAACGACAGTGCTTGAAGTAGTAACGCAGCACCGTCTCCATCAAGGCCGCCGAATGCACCCGCAGGCTGAGCAACCCCAGGTAGGGCAACAGTCGCTTGCCGTTCAGTTGCGTGGCGCTGCGGACTTGCGGCCCCCTTAACCCGATCAACGCAAACATCTGCTCGGAGAAGGCATCACCGGCGCTTGCCTGGAAACACGCCCGATAGCGATATTTGCGCCAGATCGGCAACATCAACCGCTGCAGACGATGGTGGAACACGTCGAGAAAGTCCCGGGTTGCATTGCCACCCAACTCGTCAGTGCACGCCTGCTCACTGTAAAACGCCGGCAATGGCGAGCCCGCACCACACAGGCCCAGCACGTTAAGACGCAAACGCGCACGCAACTGGCCGTGCTCGATAAAAAACGCCACCCGGTCGATATCGTGACCGGGAAAACCCAGGCCCGGGTTGGCCTGGAACTCCAGCAAGTCGTACAGCGTGTCGTCATCCAGCAACGGATGGGCATCGCGCAGACGCTGGATGACCCGCAGGACCGCCTGAAACAGCGAGTACTCACGGATGACCCGGGTCAGTTGTGTCAAAGCGAGGGCTGCTGGCCCATCCGTGGTGGCCATAGGTACACGTCTCCTTGTGTGCTGATGACTCTAAGTTCGTGGTAAGCGTTGAGGCTGGCGTACAGCGCGAAGAACTCGTTGAGCACCGAGGCGAACACAAACACTTCGCCGTCCCCCAGGAAGCCCTGGGGATCGATGGTCAAGTCGATGCGTAACCCGCGAATCGGCAAGCCGTGGAGCAATTGGTCGACCGCTGTGTGGCTGACCGAACGCATCGCACCTAATCGCCGCTCGCTGACCTTCTGTGCCTGGCGATCGTGATAGCGTGGGAGATCGTAGGTTTCGAGGATCACTTTCAAGGCATGGATGTCGGTCAGTGACAGGTAGTTGAGCGACATGTTGCTGATCAGCCGCCAGAGAAAGTCTCGGTCCAGAGGTGGAGTAAAACTGGCTGTCGGTGCGCAGATATTCCGAAACGACAGCCCTTGCGGCGTCTGCTCGCAAGGCTGGTTGATGTCGCCGATCTGCAACTGTCGAGGCAGGTTGTGATTGGTGCACGTCAGCTCGATCGACAGTGTCTGCTGATCCAGCTCCAGACCGCTGCCCAACCCGAGCCACGTATCCAGCCCGGTGTGCTGCGCCGATGGCCGCTGGCGAATGCTGTAACTCGCCGGCCCCTGGGAACGCGCGGTATCCCCCCCATGCTCGAAGGATTCAAAGGGCACGTAGGCCTGATATCCCAGCCCTCCGGGGTGCCAACCCGTGACGCTGTCTACGGAAAATACACTGGCGTTCCCGCGTGAGTACTCACCAGGGATCAGCAGGTATTCGTCCTGTTTTCCGTCCAGGCGGATGGGTACCGCGTCATGCTTGAACAGGTTGACGATGGGGGTGCAGTACAGCTTCACGTTATCCAGGCTGGGCTGTCTGGGTTCTCGCCATGGCCTGCCCAATCGGAAGCGCAACACCACGCCGCACACCTGCTTGAGCAGTTCGCCAGGTAATCTGTGCAGTACCCCCAACCCTCCCACATCGACAAACAGATACTTGTCGGGAAAGGCAAAGTACTCCTGCAGATGGCGATAGCCATCAAACGTGTTCGGCGGATACGGAATCAGTGCCTGCTCCTCGCTGAACCCTACCGGATGAACCTCACCGGCGCCCAGAAGCAGCGATATCGCCTGCCCATCCACCCCACTGACCGGCAAGCCATCCCGACCGAAAGGCAGCAACTCGATACCCTCCAGATGACGCAACAGACTCAGGTACAACGCCTGGCTGATGTAGCGATCCCCCGCCAGATGCAGACGTAGCTGATCGAAGTTCCACTCACTGAAGTTGCCTTCTGCACTCATCTCCAGGCGCAGGCTCAAACTTCCCCGTTCAGCCTGGGCGCTGTAGTCCAGCGCACTCAGCTGTAACGGCAGAACCTGAGTGGCGTAACAGGTACGAAAGCGGCATCGTTCGTCATTGACTGCGGCACTTTCAACCGGCGTATCACGCGCGACCCATACGCCAGGGCCTGAGTGTTTCAGCGGATCAAACTGCAGGATGCTGAACGCCGGCAATGGGCGCATGTAGTTGGGCCAGAGCAACTGCATCAGCGAATGGGTCAGTTCTGGAAGTTCGTCATCCAGTTTCTGGCGCAAGCGCCCGGTGAGAAATGCAAAGCCTTCCAGTAACCGCTCTACGTCCGGGTCCTGACCGGCCTCCGCAAGAAAGGGAGCAAGCGCCGGATTGCGCTCGGAGAAGCGTCGTCCGAGCTGTCGTAGCGCACTGAGTTCGCTTTGGTAGTAACGGTTAAAGGTCATCAGGCATGACCTCTACCCGGCCGGAATCAGAGAGCCGCGCAGTAAACACCACCGGTTGAGCAACACCCTTGACCACCAGGCTGGCTTCGATAGCGAACGCAAGTGCCAGCGGGTCATGATCCCGTGGCAACGTCATCACTTTTACCTGCTTCAAGCGCGGCTCGTAAGTTCGGATAAATCGCTCGATCAACAGACGTGACTGACTCAGCGATTCATGCAGGCTCTGATTCATATCATTGAGGTCGGGCATACCGTAGTCCGGCAGTGTCTGAACGCTGCCGGCACGGATACTGAGCATTTTCCCCAGATGGTGCGCGACAGATGTCACGCTACTGGCGGGGGTTGCCGCCGGACGCTCAAGGCGCTCGAACAGGCTTCGATAACCGCGCACTTCCCGTTCCTTGCTCATTCTTTGTCGAGCTTGCCGACGAGGGATAGCGTGAAATCAGCGCCCATGTACTTGAAATGCGGTCGCACACTCAGGTTGACGCGATACCAGCCGGGCTCACCCTCGACATCACTGACGACGATGCGTGCCGCCCGCAAGGGCCGTCGCCCACGGACTTCAGCGCTGGGGTTTTCCTGGTCGGCGACGTACTGGCGAATCCATTTATTGAGTTCCAGCTCCAGGTCGGTGCGCTCCTTCCATGAACCCAATTGCTCACGCTGAAGGACCTTGAGGTAATGGGCCAGGCGATTGACCACCATCATGTATGGTAACTGGGTGCCCAGGCGGTAATTCAACTCGGCTTCCTTGCCCTCGGGGCTGAGCCCGAAGTGTTTCGGCTTTTGCACCGAGCTGGCGGAAAAAAACGCCGCATTGTCACTGCCCTTGCGCATCGTCAAGGCGATGAAGCCTTCTTGCGCCAGTTCGTATTCACGACGGTCGGACACCAACACTTCGGTGGGGATCTTGGTTTCGATTTCCCCCATGCTCTGGAAATGATGCAACGGCAAGTCTTCCACCGCTCCACCGCTTTGCGGGCCAATGATGTTCGGGCACCAGCGGAACCGCGCGAAACTGTCAGTCAGGCGCGTGGCGAAGGCGTAGGCCGTGTTGCCCCACAGATAGTGCTCGTGGCTGTTGACCACGTTTTCCTGGTAGGCGAAGGTCTTGACTGGACACTCAAGCGGATCATAGGGCGTACGCAGCAGGAATCGCGGCACGGTCAAGCCGATGTAGCGCGCATCTTCGCTTTGGCGAAAGCTCTGCCACTTGGCAAATTGCGGGCCTTCGAAATGATCCTTCAGGTCCTTGAGGTCGGGTAAACCAGTGAAACTTTCCAAGCCGAAAAACGCCGGCCCGGCAGCTGCGATAAATGGCGCATGGGCCATGCAGGCCACACTGGAGGCGTACTGCATCAGCTTTACATCAGGGGCGCTGGGGGACAGGAAGTAGTTGGCGATAATCGCGCCCACCGGCTGGCCACCAAACTGCCCGTACTCCGCACTGTAGATATGTTTGTACAACCCGGACTGGGTCACTTCCGGCGAGTCTTCAAAATCTTCCAGCAGGTCTTGCCGGGAGACGTTCAGCAGTTCGATCTTGATGTTCTCGCGAAAGTTGGTGCGATCGACCAGCAGTTGCAACCCCTTCCAGGACGCTTCCAGCGCCTGGAAGTCGGGATGGTGCAGTATCTCGTCCATCTGCAGGCTGAGCTTGGTGTCGATCTCGGCGATCATCCGGTCGACCAGGCGTTTCTTGACGGGCTCGCCACGGTTCTGGGGCTTGATCAACTCTTCGATGAACGCCGAGACACCGCGCTTGGCAATGTCATAGGCGTCGTCGTCGGCGCTCAGTAATGTCTGGGCAACGATGTTATCGAGGATGCTGTACTGATCTGCAGGTTGTGCCGGCAGCGAATGCTGTTGTGTCGTCATGGGGTCAGTGTCCTTTTACTGAAAAATGTCAGGCGTCGGAGCTGTCCAGCCCAAGTTCCGCCAGTACCCGTGCGCGGGACTCATCGTCGGCCAGGGCTTGTTCGATCGCCTTGCGAAAGCTCGGGGTGTTGCCCAATGGCCCCTTCAACGCCATGAGTGCCTCACGAAGCGCCATCAGCTTGTGCAACTCGGGCACCTGTTCCACCAGGTTCGCCGGGTTGAAATCCTTCATGGCATTGATACGTACCTGAATGGCCAACTCGTCAACGCCAGCCTCCTCCTGCAAACGGTTGGGCACGCTCAACGTCAAGCTCAATGCCTGCTTGGCCAACACGTCATCCAGGGTGTTCTTGTCGATAGCGATGGGCTTGCGATCTTCGAGCTTTCGCGCGTCCTCACGCTGGGTGAAATCGCCCAGTACCAACAGTTTCAATGGCAGCTCGACTTCTTCCTGCGCCCCGCCGATGGCGGGTTTGAACGTGATGTTGATACGCTCCTTGGGGGCTACCGAACCTTCTTTGGCCATGGTGTCTCTCCTTTTTCAAGTGGCTCGAAAGCCTATTCAAGTACCGCTTCCAGATCGAAGAGGCACAGCCTGCGATGGGTGTCTTCCTTGCGTTCGCGCACGGCATGGTTTTGTGGCAACAGGTCGCAACAGCGGTGCAGAAGCTGCGTCACTTCCAGGGCCAGCTCCGGCTCCCAGCGCTCCAGGCCCGTGCGTTGCAGTTCGTGGTCAAGCTGTTCGAGCTGGATCTTCGCCAGCTCATGCTTGCCCGCCTGTATGCACAGACGCGCTTGGCCGAGCCGCCAATGAAAACGTGCGCGATCACTGCGCGCGGCCTGCATGCCTTGCTTGAGCTCTCGGATGGCAGACTTGAGCCCGTCCTGGCGCAGACGCTGTGTCACCGCCTGCAGGGTGATCGCCCAGGGCTCGGCTTGGGCATCAATGACTGCTGCGGGCAATTCAGACCTGTGCAGGTGACGGGCAACCTGCTGGGTGATCCAGTCGCGAGTGGTGGCGTCGGCAAAGGGTGCGCCGTCGTGAAAACGAAACGCCGGCAGGTCCGGCAAGCGTTGCAGCAACAGCGCGAAGGTCACTTCCAGCTCGGTCATGGCCAGATCAGCCTGCAGGACCTCCAGGCATTCCCAGAGCATGCGCAGACCATCGAACCAGAACATCGCCCCGGCAAGACTGGCCTCAAGTTCAAGCACCAGGTCTGCGTGATAGCCTTGCGCAAAGCGCTCCTGATAACGCTTGAGCTTGTCGGGAGCCGGCCCGCGCAGTGCGGTCACCTGCTCGTTATCGGCATTCGGGTAGCTGGTGAGTGCCAGCCATGCCAGTGTTCGACTCAACCGCAACGCGCGCAGGTCGGTGGCGTTCTGGCGCAGCCACCAGGCACAGAGTGGGCGGGCCTGCTCCTGCAAGGTACGGAGCACCTTGTGCGCATCCTTTTCACTCTCCACCGCTGCTTCGGGCTTGCGCAATTGGCTGGCGGCCTGCTTGACTTGCTCGATAACCCCGCTCAACCCCGCCACCGGGATATCGTCCTGCGCTGCCCGCTCCAATCGCTGCGCCAATTGCCTGCGAACCGGCAACAGCAGCGGCGCATCATCCCCCAGGTGCTCGGCCCAAAGCTCGTCCAGACGCACCAGGTGCTCAAGCACGGCGCGGAACAAAGGCTGCTGGTTCTGGAGCGCCAGGCCCTGCGCGAACAGCGGCTCAAGGCGCAATACCAGCCATCCGAATGCGGCACTGCGGGTGCGCGGTTTTTCCGGGTAGAGCACCGACCACTGATGCTCACAGAGGTAGCGCAACAACCCGAGCCCTGCCAGCAGCCCCGGGTAGGATTCACGCTGGTGCAACGCCCAGGTCAACCACACAGCCACCCGCAGATCCTTGGACTGATGGCGTAGCAGGTTCTCGCTGGTTTCCAGCACCCTGTGCCAGTCGGGCTGACTGCCGGCATGAATCGATTGCGCCTTGGCCAGCTCGGACTCCAGCACTTCATATTCACTCGAAAAGCGCATATCGCTGCCGGCAAAACTCGTTTGCAGACAGGGTAATTTCGCAACTTCGAGGTAATAATCATACCGATCATCCGAATAAATCATTTGCCACCGAACACAACTAAAAAACCAAACAAAACCAACTAGTCACGCAAGTACTGCCTAACAGCCAGCCATCTTGAGTTCGCAATCTCCTGCGAAGCCCTCGAACCTTAGTCATGCCCAAAACATTCAGCAAGCGATGGAATTACACTTAGTCCTTTTCCTACAAACCCATTTACCACAGGGCATGCGCAGGATTTTGCGCACCTAACCCTGCATAGTCATTCAACTAATCATCCAACTTCAGCATTTACCGACATTTCAAGATGAGCAACTAAATGCGCACCCATGCGCAATGAAATACACGCAATTAAGCCCAGTAGCAGCCTATCGCACTGAATATCCGACCTACTACAACAGCATCACCCTGATTCCATTGGTGCTTGCACTTTCAGGCACGCTTCTTGTTATAGGCATTTGCCCAGCCGAAAACTTATCGGTTGGAACTACCTCATCAATCAGACAAGGAACCCCGTCATGCCAACACCCGCGTATCTCTCTATTACCGGTGTAAAACAAGGTTTGATCACGGCAGGCACGTTTACCCAGGACTCGGTAGGTAACATTTACCAGGAAGGCCATGAGGACCAGATTCTGGTCCAGGCTTTTTCTCATCAGGTGATCATTCCCCGCGACCCGCAGTCGGGCCAGCCAACAGGCCAGCGGGTGCATAAGCCCCTGATGATCAGCAAAGTGTTCGATAAGTCCTCGCCCTTGCTGTTCAGTGCATTGACCAGCGGCGAAGAGGTCAAGTGCCGGCTGGAATGGCTGCGCACTTCGTCGGCCGGCACCCAGGAGCATTACTTCACCATCGAACTGGAGGGGGCGACCATCGTGGATATCCAGTCACGCATGCCCAACTGCCAGGACCCCGACAACGCCCATTTCACTCACCTGGAAGATGTGTACTTCACCTATCGCAAGATTGTGTGGACTCACGAAGTGTCCGGTACTTCCGGGTCGGATGACTGGCGCAGCCCGGTTGCGGGTTAAACCGGCTTGATGCGGGCGCGGCGCCAAGGAAGGCGCCGTTCCCGTACGGCAACTACACCACCGACAAAGGATGCTTACGTTTTGGCGCGCCGAATACCCGATCGATCGCGTCCAGGTCGTGCTCATCCAACACCAGCTTGGCTGCTGCTGCGTTAAGTCGCACGTGCTCGGGCGTAACGGCCTTGGGGATGGCGATCACACCGTCCTGACGCAACACCCAGGCCAGGGAGACCTGGGCGGGTGTGACCTCGTGACGGCGGGCGATCTGCTTGAGGGTGGGGCTGGACAGCAGTTCGCCGCCCTGGGCGATCGGGCAGTACGCCATCAAGGGCAAGTGGTGCTGTTGCCACCAGGGCAGCAGGTCGAATTCGATGCCGCGCTCTTCGATGTTGTACAACACCTGGTCGGTGGCACAGGCCGGGGAAGCAAGTTCCTGCAGGTCGGCCACGTCGAAATTGGAAACACCCCAACGTCCGATCTTGCCCGCTTCGCGCAGGCGTTCGAAGGCTTCGACCGTTTCTTCCAGCGGGTACTGGCCGCGCCAATGCAGCAGATAAAGATCAATGTAGTCGGTGCCCAGGCGCTGGAGGCTGGCCTCACAGGCACGGGGCACGCCCTTGTGGCTGGCATTGTGCGGATAGACCTTGCTCACCAGGAACACCTGGTCGCGGCGGCCACGAATGGCCTCGCCGACGACCGTTTCAGCGCCGCCCTCCCCGTACATTTCGGCGGTATCGATGAGGGTCATGCCCTCGTCGATACCCAGTTGCAACGCCGCGACTTCAGCGCGGTGCTGGTCGGGGTTTTCGCCCATGCGCCAGGTTCCCTGGCCGATGACAGGAACGGGAATACCCGCCAGATCAATGGTACGCATGACAACCTCCTGATGAGTTCGCGGATTAACAGTGTGGCATTGGCCGGACAAAAGGGTTCAATCGAAGTATGGTTAGCCTCTGCCAAGTCGCCAGGAAGTCTCTGCAATGCTGTTTGTCGTCATGCTCGGGGGTAAGCACCCGCGGGCGAAAATTGAAGTTCACGATGTGCTGTTTGCCGTGGCGGACACGCTGGAAGCAGCCTACCCGCAACTGCGCGCCGACTGGTTCGGCAGCCCCAAGGGCATGCATATCGACTCGTGGATGGCGGTGGATGGCGTCGACGGCTGGAAGGTCGAACTCAGCCCCCTGGCACCTGCCGCCGGCGCACATCACCTGTACTTCATCAACCTGGGCGGTTATGAGGCCAACAGCTTTGGCGAGGCCCACCACTACCTACTGGTGGCCGCCCGCAATAAGCAGGAGGCCACGAACAAGGGCAAACAACAAATGCTACGTCACTGGTCCCAGGCCCATACCGATGGAGTACTGGACATCGACGACTGCCTGCCCATCGACCTGGTGGACGGTCGTTATATCCACCTGGTGCAAGGCCCACATCGACCGATCATCCAGCAGAACGACTACATCGTCCTGACCTGAACCCTACCCGACAGTGCATGCGCGGCTCATCGAATGGCTCACCCATAGCGGCGCCATGGGCTGCGCCTGAGCCACTCGGGCAATCCGGCGGAACTTTGCCAGGAAATAACCGCCTGAATCCGGTAGGCTCACCTTTTTTATTCAAGGAGTTACTTCCCATGGCCAAAGCCACCGCCCGTCACATCCTCGTTTCCACTGAAGACAAGTGCAACGAACTCAAGGCCCAAATCGAAGGCGGCGCAGATTTCGCAGAAGTCGCCAAAGCCAACTCCAGCTGCCCATCCAGCCGCCAAGGCGGTGACCTGGGTTCGTTCGGTCCAGGCCAGATGGTCAAGGAATTCGACACCGTCGTGTTCAGCGCCCCGGTCAACACCGTGCAAGGCCCGGTAAAGACCCAGTTCGGTTACCACCTGCTGGAAGTCACCAGCCGCCAGGACTGATCCCGTCTGTGCTGATGCGATAAACAACGGCCCGCCTTTTGGTGGGCCGTTGTGCATGTGATGACTGGCGACGCTGATGCCGTTAGCGTACAAATCCCTTTTCTTCTTCATACGGCGTTCAAGGCTGACAATGCGATTGGCTTTTTCCTACTTTTTTAGCTCGTCCCTGGCACTGTTGCTCGCCAGCACGGTGGTGATCGCGGCGCCCCAGCCGTACCTGACGGTGTACGGCGAACCGGCCAAGTACCCTGCCGGCTTTACCCATTTCGACTACGCCAACCCCAACGCCCCCAAGGGTGGTAGCTTGCGCCGCTCGGCCATCGAGATCGGGCGCTTCGACCATGTGTTGCCGTATATCGACAAGGGCATCGGCGTGTCCCAGGTCGACGGCTGGCTCTACGCGCCACTGGCCCAGCGTTCCCTGGACGAGCCCTACACGGTCTACGGCCTGGTCGCCGAAAAAATGGAGCGCGCCGACGACGGCCTGTCGCTACGCTTTTTCCTCAACCCCAAGGCGCGCTTTGCCGATGGAAAGCCGATCACCGCCGAGGACGTGCGCTACAGCTTCGACCTGCTGATGACCCAGGGCAGCCTGCGCTTTCGCACCTTGTTCGCCGACGTCAAGCACGTCGAAGTCGAAGGCGAGCGCCAGGTGCGTTTCGATTTCTCCAGCAATGAAAACCGCACCCTGCCCCTGGACATCGCCACCCTGCCGGTCTTCCCTGAGCATTGGTGGAAAACCCGCGACTTCGCCAATGGCGGCGGGTATGAAGCGCCGTTGGGCAGCGGCCCCTACAAAGTCAGCAAGATCGACTCCGGCAGTACCATCACCTTTACCCGTGATCCGAACTGGTGGGGCAAGGACTTGCCTGTCAGCCGCGGCCTGTACAACTTCGATCACCTGAGCCTGGAGTATTTCGGCGACACCGAAGTGGCCCGCCAGGTATTGCGCGGGGGTGCCTACGATTTCAACCGCGAATTTTCCGCCACCGGCTACTCCATCGGCTATAACGGCCCAGCCCTGGATGACGGCCGCCTGCAACGCGCACACCTGGCCAGGGAAATGCCGCAACCGGCCCAGGGTTATGTGTTCAACGTGCAAAAACCGATGTTCAAGGACCGCCGCGTGCGCCAGGCCCTGGCGATGCTGTGGGATTTTGAATGGGCCAACCGGCAGATGATGCGAAACATGTACATCCGCCAGCAGAGTTACTTCTCCAACAGCCCGCTGGCCGCCAGCCAGCCGCCAACAAAAGAGGAGTTGGCGATTCTTGAACCCTTGCGCGGCCAGGTCCCCGATGAGGTGTTCAGCCAGGTGTTCAAGGCACCGGTGACCGATGGCAGCGGCATGATCCGCGACAAACAGTTGCAAGCCCTGGGCCTGTTGGAAGAAGCAGGCTGGAAACCCGACGGCGACAAGTTGGTGAACGCCGAGGGCGAGCCGCTGGAATTCACGTTCCTCAATGCCCAAAACGGCTTGGAGCGTCTGTTGCTGCCGTACAAGCGCAACCTGGCGCAAATCGGTATCACCCTGAATATCCGCCGAATCGACTCATCCCAGTACGTGAACCGGGTCATGGCGCGGGATTACGACATGATCGTCACTGGCTTCCCCGTCACCACGTCGCCGGGTATGGAGCTGTACAACTACTTTGGCTCGGCCGCCGCCTTCGACCCCGGCGCCAACAATTACATGGTGCTCAAGGACCCCGCTGTCGACAGCCTGATCAAGGGCCTGGTCAAAGCCGATAGCCAGGCGCAGATGCTCACCTACGCCCACGCGCTGGACCGGGTGCTGCAATGGAACTACCTGTGGATCCCCAATTACTACCCGCCCGGCACGTCCGCCGCGTGGTGGAACCGTTTCGGCCGCCCGGCCATCGAGGCAAAGAACGACGAAGCCCTGGAAACCTGGTGGGAAATCAGCCCCACGCCCCTGACGAATGAACAAATGAACGCTGAGTTGAAAAAACGCGGAGGTGCGCGCTGATGTTTGCCTATATCGTGCGGCGCCTGCTGCTGATCATCCCGACGCTGGTGATCATCCTGCTGGTGAATTTCGTGATCGTGCAGGCCGCCCCCGGCGGTCCGGTGGAGCAAGCCATCGCCCACCTGCAAGGGATCGGCGGCGGTGGCGTCGGCGGTTCCTCTGGCGAAGGCATCAGCGGTGGCTCCCGCGCCAGCCGGGGCCTGGACCCGAAGCTGATCGCTGACATCGAGAAACAGTACGGCTTTGACAAGCCCGCGCCCGAGCGCCTGTGGCTGATGCTCAAGAGCTACGCCCAACTGGACTTCGGCAACAGTTTCTTTCGTGGCAAGACGGTGATCGACCTGATCCTGGAAAAAATGCCCGTGACCATTTCCCTCGGCCTGTGGGCCACGCTGATCACCTACCTGGTGTCGATCCCCCTGGGGATCCGCAAGGCAGTGCGCCACGGCAGCAGTTTTGATGTGTGGAGCAGCACCGCAATTGTCATCGGCTATGCCATGCCGGCGTTCCTGTTCGCGATGTTCCTGATCGTGGTGTTTGCCGGTGGCACATCGTTGAACTGGTTCCCGGTACGCGGGCTGGTGTCGGAGAACTTCGAAGAGCTGAGCACCGTGGGCAAGATCGCCGATTACTTCTGGCACCTGGTGTTGCCGGTTACCTCACTGGTGATCGGCGGGTTTGCCACGCTGACCATCCTCACCAAAAACTCGTTCCTCAATGAAATCACGCGCCAGTACGTGGTGACCGCGCGCGCCAAAGGCTTGAGCGAACGACGCGTGCTCTACGGGCATGTGTTCCGCAACGCGATGCTGCTGGTGATCTCCGGGATTCCCCAGGCCTTTATTGCTGTGTTCTTTGCCGGTTCGCTGCTGATCGAGGTGATCTTCTCCCTCGATGGCCTGGGCCGCATGAGCTACGAAGCAGCTGTGTCCCGGGACTACCCGGTGGTGTTTGGTTCGCTGTTCATCTTCACCTTGTTCGGCCTCTTGATAAAACTTATCGGTGACCTCTGCTACACCCTGGTGGACCCGCGTATCGACTTCGCCGCGAGGAACGCCTGATGCTCAATCTGTCTCCCGTGGCGCGTCGGCGTTTCGAGCGCTTCAAGAAAAACCGTCGCGGCTGGTGGTCGCTGTGGCTGTTTATCGGCCTGTTTATTCTGACCCTGGGCGGCGAGTTGATCGCCAATGACAAACCCTTGGTGCTGAGTTTCAAGAACGAGCTGTATTTCCCGGTGTTCAAGCGCTACACCGAGCAACAGTTCGGCGGCCAGTTGCCGTTCCAGGCCGACTACCGCAGTGACTACGTGCAAAAGCTGATCGAGCAGGACGGCGGCTGGATGCTGTTCCCGCCCATTCCGTTCAGCGATGACACACCCAACTACGAGCTGACCCGCCCTGCCCCCAGCCCGCCCTCGGCGGTGAACTGGCTGGGCACCGATGACCAGTCGCGGGATGTGCTGGCGCGAGTGATCTTTGGCGCGCGCGTGTCGATCCTGTTTGCCCTGGCGCTCACCACGATCAGCGCAGCCATCGGCATTGCCGCCGGTGCGTTGCAGGGCTATTACGGCGGCTGGGTGGACCTGATCGGCCAGCGTGTGCTGGAAGTGTGGTCCGGGTTGCCGGTGCTGTACCTGCTGATCATCCTGTCGGGTTTTGTAGAGCCGAATTTCTGGTGGCTGCTGGGGATCATGGCGCTGTTTTCCTGGCTGGCCCTAGTGGATGTGGTGCGCGCCGAGTTCCTGCGCGGGCGCAACCTGGAGTACGTCAAGGCCGCACGGGCCCTGGGCCTGGGCGACGGCAAGATTATCCGCCGGCATATCCTGCCCAACGCCATGACCGCGACCTTGAGTTACCTGCCGTTTATCCTGACCGGTGCGATTTCGACGCTGAGCGCCCTGGATTTCCTCGGTTTCGGCATGCCGGCAGGCAGCGCGTCGCTGGGTGAGCTGATCGCACAGGGCAAGCAGAACCTGCAAGCGCCGTGGCTGGGCCTGACCGCGTTTTTCACCCTGGCGCTGATCCTGTCGCTACTGGTCTTTATCGGCGAGGCACTGCGTGATGCCTTCGACCCACGCTCATGAGTGACTGCCTATGAACCTGATCGAAATCCGCGACCTCAGCGTCGCGTTCAGCGGCCAGACCGTGGTGCGCAACCTGTGCCTGGATGTACGCCCCGGCGAATGCCTGGCACTGGTGGGCGAGTCGGGCTCGGGCAAGTCGGTGACGGCCCACTCGATCCTGCAACTGCTGCCGGAGGCCGGTACTCAAACCACCGGTTCCATCAAATACCGTGGCCAGGAACTGGTCGGCGCTTCGGCCACCACCTTGCAAAAGCTGCGCGGCAACCGCATTGCCATGATCTTCCAGGAGCCGATGACCTCGCTCAATCCGCTGCACAGCATCGAAAAACAGATCGGTGAAACCCTGCTGCTGCACAAGGGCCTGGGCGGCAAAGCGGCGCAGGCGCGCATCCTCGAATTGCTCGAACTGGTGGGCATCCAGAAGCCCCAGGAGCGGCTCAAGGCCTATCCGCACCAGCTCTCCGGTGGTCAGCGCCAGCGGGTGATGATCGCCATGGCGCTGGCCTGCGAGCCGGAACTGCTGATCGCCGACGAACCGACTACGGCGCTGGACGTGACCGTGCAACGCAAGATCCTGCTGCTGCTCAAGTCCCTGCAACAACGCCTGGGCATGTCCCTGCTGCTGATCAGCCATGACCTCAACCTGGTGCGCAGCATTGCCCAGCGCGTGTGCGTGATGCGAGCCGGCGAGATCGTCGAGCAGGCCGACTGCCAGACACTGTTCAACGCGCCGCAACACCCCTACAGCCGCCTGCTACTGGATGCAGAACCGGCCGGCGATGCGCTGTGCAGCGATGAACGCGAGACCGTGTTGCAGGTGGATGACCTGACCGTGCAATTCCCCCTTGGCGGCGGGTTGTTCCGACGCAAGACCTACCTGCGAGCGGTGGATGGCATCAGCCTCCGCGTGCAGCGCGGCAAGACCCTGGGGATTGTCGGCGAGTCCGGCTCGGGCAAGTCCACCTTGGGCCAGGCGATTTTGCGGCTGCTGGACTCCAGCGGCAGCATCCGTTTCCAGGGTGAAGCCCTCGACCCGCTGAACCACCAGCAGATGCGCCCGTGGCGCAAGCAGATGCAGGTGGTGTTCCAGGACCCTTACGGCAGCCTCAGCCCACGCATGACGGTGGAACAGATCATCAGCGAAGGCCTGGAAGTTCACGCCCCATGCAGCCTGGCCGACCGCGATGCACAGGTGGTGCAGGTGCTCAAGGACGTGGGCCTCGATCCTGCCAGCCGTCACCGTTACCCCCACGAATTTTCCGGTGGCCAGCGTCAACGCATCGCCATCGCCCGCGCCCTGGTACTCAAGCCGGCGCTGATGTTGCTGGATGAACCGACCTCAGCCCTCGACCGCACCGTGCAGAAACAAGTGGTGGCGCTACTGCGTGAACTGCAGGAAAAATACGGCCTGACCTACCTGTTTATCAGCCACGACCTGGCCGTGGTGCGTGCCATGGCCCACGACATGATCGTGATCAAGGACGGCAAGGTGGTGGAGGCCGGCGTGAGCCACCAGGTGTTTGATGCGCCGCAGCATCCGTACACCAAGGAATTGCTGGCGGCCGCCTGCGGGCTGTCGTCATGAGTACCAGCCTCACGGATTACCAACAGGTTCGCGGCCTGGCCATCCAGTCGCTGTTCGAGATCATCGAGCAGTCCAGCGAAGGCACGGTGATTGTCGACCGCGACGCCAATATCGTGTGGATGAACGAGCGCTACGCCAAGCGTTTCGGCCTCAAGAGCGCCGACGAAGCCATCGGCCAGCCCTGCGAACAGGTGATTTCCAACAGCCTGTTGCGCCAAGTGGTGCGCAATGACCAGCCCATATTGCTGGACATCCAGGACACACCCAAGGGTCCGTTGGTGGTCATGCGCTTGCCGATCCACAATGATGCCGGCGCGGTGATCGGTGCGATCGGCTTTGCCTTGTTTGATGAGCTGCGCAACCTGTCGCCACTGATCGAACGCTACCTGAGCATGCAGCAAGAACTGGCGTCGACGCGTTCCTTGCTACGTTCGCGGCAGAGCAAATACAACTTTGCGCATTTTATCGGCACCAGCGCCGCCAGCCTCGAAGTAAAACGCCGCGCGCGGCGCAGTGCCAGTGCCGAATCGCCCGTGTTGCTGCTGGGCGAAACCGGTACCGGCAAGGAGCTGTTGGCCCAGGCGATTCACGGCGCCTCCACCCGTGCGCACAAGGCGTTTGTCAGCGTCAACAGCGCGGCGATTCCGGCTGACCTGCTGGAAGCCGAGTTCTTCGGCACCGCGCCGGGCGCGTTTACCGGTGCCGACCGCAAAGGCCGCCCCGGCAAATTCCAGATCGCCCAGGGCGGCACGCTGTTCCTCGACGAAATCGGTGACATGCCCCTGCCCTTGCAAACCAAACTGCTGCGGGTGTTGCAGGAAAAGGAATTCGAGCCGGTCGGCTCCAATGAGATGCTGCACAGCGATGTACGGGTGATCGCCGCCACCTCCATGGACATGGAGGCGGCGATCAAGCGCGGCGAATTCCGCGCGGATTTGTATTACCGGCTGAATGTGCTGCCGATCCAAGTGCCGCCGTTGCGTGAGCGGCTTGAAGATATTCCGGCGTTGAGCGAGGCGATTCTGGAGGAACTGCGCAGCCAGCATGAACTGGACCGCGAGGCCCTGGCGTTGCTGGCACAGCATGCGTGGCCGGGGAATATCCGTGAGCTGCGCAATGTGCTGGAGCGGGCGGCGTTGCTCAGTGATGACCTGGTGTTGAATGCCGAGGAGATTCGGGCGGCGATTGGCACCTTCACCCCCGTGGCGCGTGGCAGTGCCGTCGCGACGGTCGAGGGTGAAAGCTTCAATGCGGCGCGGGAGCGGTTTGATCGGCAGATCATTGCGGCGGCATTGAACGCGTGCGAGGGGAATGTGGTGGAAGCGGCCAAGCGACTGGGGCTTGGGCGGTCAACGCTATACAAGAAGATGGTGGCGTTGGGTATCAGCTGATCTCTAAATCGAGACACATCTCTCAACAAAGAGACAATCCAATGTGGGAGGGGGCTTGCCCCCGATGGCAATGTGTTAGTCAACTATTAGGTGACTGAATTACCGCTATCGGGGGCAAGCCCCCTCCCACAATGGCTTATCACTTGTCTCAAGTTAGAGACAATATTCAGAGCAACCAACCAAAACCTATAAATTATTCATAAATTTCAACAAGTTAATAACCTGGCACACATCTCGCTATAGCCCTCTCCCACAGCAACACCCCACAAAAATAACAATCCGATGGAGACACACCATGAGTGTGATCATTGCCCTGGCAGCCCTCGCGCTGCTGATGCTGGCTGCCTACCGTGGCTATAGCGTTATCCTGTTTGCCCCCATTGCCGCCCTCGGCGCGGTCCTGCTCACCGACCCTTCCGCCGTCGCACCCGCGTTTACCGGGGTGTTCATGGAGAAAATGGTCGGCTTTATCAAACTGTATTTCCCGGTGTTCCTGCTGGGCGCGGTGTTCGGCAAGCTGATCGAGCTGTCGGGCTTTTCGCGCTCTATCGTGGCGGCGGCCATTCGCTTGCTTGGCACACGCCAGGCGATGCTGGTGATCGTGCTGGTCTGCGCCCTGCTCACCTACGGCGGTGTATCGCTGTTCGTGGTGGTGTTTGCGGTGTATCCGTTTGCAGCGGAGATGTTCCGCCAGAGCAATATCCCCAAGCGCCTGATCCCGGCGACCATCGCCCTCGGCGCGTTCTCGTTCACCAT
This sequence comes from Pseudomonas allii, assembly GCF_055380095.1. Taxonomy (NCBI): domain Bacteria; kingdom Pseudomonadati; phylum Pseudomonadota; class Gammaproteobacteria; order Pseudomonadales; family Pseudomonadaceae; genus Pseudomonas; species Pseudomonas allii. The sequence continues at coordinate 3,724,360 of NZ_AP039450.1, forward strand.
GGACGCCCTGCCCGGCACGCCGCAGATCCAGAACATCATCCCCAGCACCTTCTTCAACACTACCGCCTGGGCCGCGCCGTGGCTGGGGTTGATCGGTACGATCTTCGTGTTCTGCGCCGGCATGCTTTACCTGGCGCGCCAGCGTAACAAGGCGCAACGTGCCGGTGAAGGCTATGGCACCGAGCTGCGCAACGAGCCGGAAACCGCCGAGAACCTGACCCTGCCCAACCCCTGGATCGCGCTGTCGCCGCTGATCCTGGTCGGCGTGATGAATCTGCTGTTCACCCACTGGATCCCTCAGTGGTACGGCAAGACCCACAGCCTCAGCCTGCCGGGCATGAGCACGCCGGTGACCACCGAAATCGCCAAGCTCACCGCGATCTGGGCGGTGCAGGCAGCGTTGCTGGTGGGGATTATCGTGGTGCTGGTGTTCGGCTTCTCGGCGATCAAGAGCAAGCTGGCCGAAGGCAGCAAAAGTGCGGTCAGCGGTGCGCTGCTGGCGGCGATGAACACCGCCTCTGAATATGGCTTCGGTGCGGTGATCGCCTCGCTGCCGGGCTTCCTGGTGCTGGCCGACTGGCTCAAGGGCATTCCCAACCCGCTGGTCAATGAAGCGATCACCGTGACCCTGCTGGCCGGTATCACCGGTTCCGCGTCGGGCGGCATGAGCATCGCCCTGGCGGCAATGTCCGAAAGCTTTATTTCGGCAGCCCATGCGGCCAATATCCCCCTTGAAGTGCTGCACCGCGTCGCGGCCATGGCCAGCGGCGGCATGGACACCCTGCCCCACAACGGCGCGGTGATCACGCTGCTGGCGGTCACCGGCCTGACGCACCGCGAAGCCTACAAGGACATTTTCGGCATCACGATCATCAAGACGCTTGCGGTGTTCGTGGTGATCGGTACTTTCTACGCCACCGGCATTGTGTGAGGTTTGCATGACGACATTGAACGGCAAGACCGCCCTGGTCACCGGCTCCACCAGCGGCATCGGCCTGGGCATCGCCATAAGCCTGGCCAAGGCCGGCGCCAACCTGATCCTCAACGGCTTCGGCGACACCAGCGCGGTGATCGCCCAGGTGCAAGCTTTCGGCGGCAAAGTCGGCCACCACCCGGCCGACGTCAGCGACCCGGCGCAGACCGCCGACATGCTCGCCTATGCCGAGCGTGAATTCGGCGGCGTCGACATCCTGGTCAACAACGCCGGTATCCAGCACGTGGCGGCGGTGGAAGACTTCCCCGTCGAGCGCTGGGACTCGATCATCGCGATCAACCTGTCCTCGGTGTTCCACAGCACGCGCTTGAGCTTGCCGGGCATGAAGGCCAAGGGCTGGGGGCGCATCGTCAATATCGCCTCGGTGCATGGCCAGGTCGGGTCGGTGGGCAAGGCCGCGTATGTGGCGGCCAAGCATGGCGTGATCGGGCTGACCAAGGTGGTCGGCCTAGAGACCGCCACCAGCAACGTCACCTGCAACGCCATCTGCCCGGGCTGGGTGCTGACGCCACTGGTGCAGAAGCAGATCGATGATCGCGCCGCCACTGGCGTCGACCCGCAGCAGGCGCAGCATGACCTGTTGGCGGAGAAGCAGCCGTCTCTGGAGTTTGTGACACCGCCGCAGTTGGGTGAGCTGGTGCTGTTTTTGTGCAGTGAAGCCGGCAGCCAGGTGCGCGGTGCCGCATGGAATATCGACGGCGGCTGGCTGGCCCAGTAGACCAGACAATCAAGATCCAAATGTGGGAGGGGGCTTGCCCCCGATAGCGGTGGGCCAGTCACCCCATGTCTCAACTGACACTCCCTCATCGGGGGCAAGCCCCCTCCCACATTGGCCCTGCATTGTCTGGATGAATTAATACATAAAAAGAGACCTGCCTATGTCCGAGATCCTCTGGCACCCCTCCCCCGAACGCATCGCCAACACGCGCATGGACCAGTTCCGGCGCTACATCAACGAGCGCTACAGCGTGCAGCTTGGCGACTACCCGGCGCTGCACCAGTGGAGCATCGACCAGCGCCCGGATTTCTGGCGGGCGATCGTGGACTATTTCGACGTGCAGTGGCGCAGCCCGCCCACCGCAGTGCTGATCGAAGACGCCGAAATGCCCAGCGCCCACTGGTTTCCCGGCGCAACGCTGAATTTTGCCGAACACCTGCTGCGCCGGCGTGATGATCACGTCGCCGTCGTGGCTATCGCAGAAGACGGCCAGCGCGAGCAACTGACCTACGCCGAGCTGGCCGCCCACGTCGCCGGCCTGCAACGCAGCCTGCGCGCTGCCGGCGTGACCCAAGGCGACCGCGTCGCCGCGTGCATGCCCAACACCTGGCAAACCCTGGTGGGCATGCTCGCCACCACCAGCCTGGGGGCGATCTGGTCGTGTTCGTCGCCGGACTTCGGCACCCAGGGCGTGATCGACCGCTTCGGCCAGATCGAGCCCAAGGTGTTGATCACCTGCGCCGGTTACCGCTATGCCGGCAAAGACATCGACCAGACCACCAAGCTCAATGAAATCCTCGCGCGCCTGCCATCCCTGGAGCAGTTGATCATCGTGCCTTACGCAAAGCCCCAGGCGCGGATCGAGGACTATCAGACCCAGGCACGCGTCGCGCTGTGGCAAGACGTCTACCAACCCGGCGGCGAGCCTGAGTTCATTGCGGTGCCGTTCGACCATCCGTTGTACATCCTCTACTCCAGCGGCACCACCGGCGTGCCCAAGTGCATCATCCACGGCACCGGCGGCGTATTGCTCACCCACCTCAAGGAACACGGCCTGCACGCCGACCTGTCCCGTGAGGACTGCCTGTTCTACTACACCACCTGTGGCTGGATGATGTGGAACTGGCTGGTGTCTGTACTGGCTATCGGCGCCACGGCGGTGCTGTATGACGGCTCGCCGTTTCATCCCGGGCCCGAGCGGCTGATCGACTTGATCGATGCGGAAAAAATCAGCGTGTTCGGCACCAGCCCCAAGTTTCTCGCCACGTTGGAAAAGGCCGGATTGCAGCCGCGCTTGAGCCACGACCTGGGCAGCCTCAAAGGGTTGATTTCCACGGGTTCGCCGCTGTCACCGCAGAGCTACGACTACGTGTACCGCGAGATCAAGGCCGAGCTGTGCCTGTCGTCCATGTCGGGCGGCACCGATATCGTCTCCTGCTTTGTGATCGGCAACCCGGTGCTGCCGGTGCGGCGCGGTGAAATGCAGTGCAAGAGCCTGGCGATGGCCATCGAAGTGTGGGACGACCAGGGCCGGCCGCTGGTCGGTGAAAAAGGCGAGCTGGTGTGCACGCGGCACTTCCCGGCGATGCCCATCGGCCTGTGGAACGACCCGCACCGCCAGAAGCTGCGCGCCTCGTATTTCAGCCAGTTTCCTGGCGTGTGGGCCCAGGGTGACTACGCCGAACAACGGCCGAACGGTAGTCTGCTGATCCACGGGCGCTCCGACGCCGTGCTCAACCCCGGCGGTGTGCGGATCGGCACTGCCGAGATCTACCGCCAGGTGGAAAAAGTCCCCCAGGTGCTGGAAAGCCTGGCCATCGGCCAACGCTGGCACGACGACGTGCGCGTGGTGCTGTTCGTGCGCCTCAATGACGGTATCGAACTGGACGACGCCCTGGAGCAACAGATCCGCCAGGTGATCCGCGCCAACACCACGCCGCGCCATGTGCCGGCGAAGATCCTCGCTGTCACCGATATCCCCCGCACCATCAGCGGCAAGATCGTCGAATTGGCAGTGCGCAATGTGGTGCACGGCGAGCCGGTTAAGAACACCGACGCCCTGGCTAACCCCCAGGCCCTTGATCAGTTCCGCAACCGCCCGGAACTGGCGCAAGGATGAAAGGTTTCAGCGCTGACGTACTCATTTGAAGACAAACCCCGAATGCATGCTATTTTTCGGGGGTAGTCACCCATTGCCGGCAGACGGGATAATGGGTGTTGTCTTTTTTCAAAGCGTTACGCTCAGGGCTTTTTCATGATTGGAACATCCACCGGCAGCGAAGCCGCCGCATTGATTGCGCGGCTGGACTGGGCGCAAAGCCCTCTCGGTGAGGCCAAAAATTGGCCGCAAAGCCTGCGCACGGCGGTCGATATCGTCGTGCACTCGCCGATGCCGATGCTCCTGCTGTGGGGCAACCAGCTCACGCAACTCTACAACGACGGTTTCGCCCAACTGGCGGGCAACAAGCACCCCGAGGCCATGGGCCAGCCGGCACACCAGACCTGGCCGGAGCTGGAGAGTTTTACCGCGCCGATCTACGACGCCGTGCTCAGCGGCCAGGTGCGCACCTTCAGCGAGCAGCGCTTCGTACTGCAACGCCACAATCGCGATACAGAAATCTGGCTGGACCTCACCTACAGCCCGGTCCGCGATGAAAGCGGCAGCGTTGCCGGCATCCTGGTCACCGCCATCGAAACCAATGAACGGCGCAAGGCCCAGCACAACACCGAACAGCGCCTGCAACTGGCATTGGCGGCCACCGACGCGGTCGGCACCTGGGACTGGGATATCGGCGAAGACCATTTTATCGCCGACACGCACTTCGCCTACCTGCACGGTGTCGACCCCAGCGATGCAAGCCGGCTGCCGATCAGCGCCTATCTGCAAGGCGTGCACCCGGAAGACCGTGGCATGGTGGCGCGCAGCATCAAGCACTGCATCACTTTCGGCACCGAATACGCCGAGGAATACCGCCTGCTGCAAGCCGATGGCCAACTGCGCTGGGTGTTTGCCCGCGGGCGCTGCTACAAGGATCATCAAGGGCGCCCGGCGCGGTTCCTCGGCGCCGCGCTGGACCTGACCGAGCGTAAACACACCGAGCAGGCCTTGCGCCAAAGCCAGACCGAACTGCAGTTGATCATCAACGCCATGCCGGTGCTGATCGGTTATGCCGACCATGAGCAGCGCTTTCGCCTGAACAACAGTGCGTACCTGGAGTGGTACGGCATGACGCCCCAGGAGCTGTACGGCAAGACCATCCGCGAAGTGCTCGGCGACGAGGTGTATGCCGGGCGTGAGGACAAGATCACCGCCGCACTCAAGGGCAAGGCCTGTAGCTTCATGACCATCACGCCGCACCAGGACGGTCGACCACGCCATGCCCTGATGAAGTACCTGCCACGCTTCAGCAATGACGGTTCAGTGAATGGTTTCTACATTTTTGTGATCGATGAAACCGAGCGCAAGCTCACCGAAGAAGCCCTGCGCCACCTCAATGAAAACCTCGAGGAACGCGTGGCCCAGCGCACCCAGGCGCTGGCCGAGGCCAACCAGCGCCTGCAAAACGAAATGTTCGAACGCGAGCGCGCCGAAGATGCACTGCGCCACGCGCAGAAGATGGAAGCCGTGGGCCAGCTCACCGGTGGCATCGCCCACGACTTCAACAACATGCTCACCGGCATCATCGGTAGCCTGGACCTGATGCAGCGCTACATCGCTGCCGGGCGCAGTGACGAGATCGGCCGTTTTACCGATGCCGCCGTGTCCTCCGCCCACCGTGCGGCCGCCCTCACCCACCGCTTGCTGGCGTTCTCCCGGCGCCAGTCGCTGGACCGCCGCCCGCTCGATCCCAACCAGTTGGTCGCATCGCTGGAAGACTTGTTCCGCCGCACCAAGGGCGCACATATCACCCTCAAAGTGCAGCTCGGCCACGACATCTGGCCGGTGAACACCGACGCCAGCCAACTGGAAAACGCCCTGCTCAACCTGGTGATCAACGCCCGCGACGCGATGCCCGACGGCGGTGAACTGCTGATCGAAACCGCCAACAGTTACCTGGACGGCACTGACATCACCACCCTGGAACCGGTCAAGGCCGGTGACTACGTGATGCTCGGCGTGTGCGACAACGGCACCGGCATGGCGCCGAAGATTCTGGCCAAGGCGTTCGACCCGTTCTTCACCACCAAACCCATCGGCCAGGGCACGGGCCTTGGGTTGTCGATGATCTATGGCTTTGCCCAGCAGTCCGGTGGGCATGTGACCATCCACAGCGAACCGGGCCAGGGCACCTGCGTGCGCCTGTATTTGCCGCGCCTGCACGGCACCTCCCTGGAAAGCAGCTTGCCCGCCAGCCACAGTGAAGCGCCGGTGGCCCTCGCCGGTGAAGCCGTGGTGGTGGTCGAAGATGACCCGGCAGTGCGCATGCTGGTGGTCAATGTGCTCGATGAACTGGGCTACACGGCGCATCAGGCGGGCGACGCTCGGGCCGCATTGCCGCTGCTGGAGTCGGATCTGCGCGTGGACCTGCTGGTGACCGACGTCGGGTTGCCGGGCATGAATGGCCGGCAACTGGCGGAAATTGCGCGCCAGCACCGGCCAGGGCTGAAGGTGCTGTTCATGACCGGTTACGCGGAAAAAGCCGCCGAGCGCCAGGGCTTCCTCGAAGACGGCATGGACATGGTGGCCAAGCCGTTTTCCATCGAGCTGCTGGCGACAAAAATCCGCAGCATGATCAACGCCGACCAATGAGTTCAGGCATAATCGCGCGCCGTCGCACACCTGGTAGAGATCAATGAAAGCCCAAGCCCGTCATATCCTGGTGAAAACCAGCGAAGAAGCCGAACAGCTCAAACAGCGCATCGCCAAGGGCGAGGCGTTTGATGTGCTGGCCAAGAAGTACTCCACCTGCCCGTCGGGCAAACGCGGCGGCGACCTGGGTGAAGTACGACCCGGGCAGATGGTGGGGGCGATCGATGCGGTGATCTTCAAGAAACCGGTGAAGGTGGTGCACGGGCCGATCAAGAGCAAGTTCGGGTATCACCTGGTGCAGGTGTTTTACCGGGATTGATGGGTTGGCTGCAGACCGCTATCGGGGGCAAGCCCCCTCCCACAAGGGACCGCATTCCTCCAGATGAAATGCGGTCAACTGTGGGAGGGGGCTTGCCCCCGATCCGCCGCAGGCGGCCATTCACCCCCGGGGAATCAGCGCCCCCGGCACCTGGATAACCCGACTGGCCAACCGATGCCCAGCCAATGCAGCCTGCTCCGGCGAGCTTCCCTTGAGCCGCCCGGCCAGGTACGCCGCACTGAACGAATCCCCCGCCGCTGTTGTGTCCACCACCTTTTCCACCTTGATCGCCGACACGCAAAAGCGCTCGCCCTGGCACCGGATCAGACACGCGTCCGCGCCACGCTTGAGCACCAGCTCTTCAATCTCCGGATACGCCGCGAACACCTGTTCGCTGTCCACATAGCCAAACAGCGCACGCTCGTCGTCCTCGGTGAGCAAGGCGATATCCACTTCGGCCAGGACACGCTCATACGCAGCACGCGCCGCCTCGACGCTCGCCCACAATCGCGGCCGGTAGTTATTGTCGAACACCACCTTACCGCCACGTCGGCGGGTTTCGATCAGGGTTTGCAGCAAGCGTTCGCGGCCGACTTCACCGAGCACGGCCAGGGTGATACCACTGAAATACACCACGTCATAGCCCGGCAGCGCGGCCAGGATCGGCTCGGCTGCCGGCGTGGTGAAGCAGTCGCGCACGGCGGCTTCATTGCGCCAATACAGGAATTTTCGCTCGCCGTTGGCGTCGGTCTGGATGCAGTACAACCCCGGCAGACGTCCGGGCAGGCGCTGGACCCTGTCCAAGCCCAACCCTTCGTCGGTCCACTGCTGGCACATGGCATCGCTGAAACTGTCATCACCCAGGGCGGTGACGTAGTCGACACTGCCGGTATCGCCCAGCTCGCGGCGCAAGTACACCGCCGTGTTCAGGGTGTCGCCGCCGAAGCTCTGGTGCAGGCTACCGTCGGCGCGGTGTTGCAGTTCGATCATGCATTCGCCGATCAGGGCGATGCGGGGTTGGGTGGTCATGGCAATTGTCTCGGGTGTGGCTGATGGCCTCATCGGGGGCAAGCCCCCTCCCACATTTTAATAGGTTCACACATCAAACTGTGGGAGGGGGCTTGCCCCCAATAGGAACGACGCGGTTTAGAAGCAGGTATGCAGGGACTCAATCACCTGCAACTGCTCATCCACCAGGCAACCGACCTGCCACTTATCGAAGGTCAGACAAGGGTGCGAGGTGCCGAACGAGATGATGTCGCCGATACGCAACTCAACCCCCGGTGCCACCGTCATGAACGCATGCTGGTCCATCACCGCCGTAACCTTGCACCCACTCACGTCATCGCCTTCGGCCGGCACAATACCCGCCTTGTAGCGCTTGAGCGGCACCGGCAGACCGGCGTCGTAGGCCACGTCACGCTTGCCCAGGGCGATCACCGCAAAACCCGGCTCGGGCAACGACTGCACATGCGCCCAGACTTCCAGGGCCGGACGCAGACCTTCATCGAGGTCGCTGCGACGGTCGAGCACGCAGCACTGTGCGTCTTTGTAGATGCCATGGTCATGGGCCACGTAGCTGCCGGGGCGCAGCACACTGAGGAAGCGGCCGGCGGCGTTCTGTTGTTCGAACGACTCGGCGATCAGGTCGTACCAGGCCGACCCCGACGCCGTAACGATGGGCTTGGGCAGGTCGAAAGAGCCATTGTTCTGCAAGTCCACCGCCAGGCGCACCAGGCTCGCGGCGAAATCGCGGATACCACTGATGGCGTGCTCGCCGTGGATCACGCCCTCATAGCCTTCGATACCGGTGAGGGCCAGGGCCGGCTGGGCCTTGATCGCCTTGGCCAGCTCGCGTACTTCCTGCTCGCTGCGGCAACCGCAACGGCCGCCGACCACGCCGTACTCGATCATCACGTTCAGGCGCAGGCCACGGGCGGCGAAGAACAGCCCCAGGTCGGCAACGTTGTCCGGGTGATCGACCATGCAGTGGAAGTCGAAGTCCTTGTCGGCCAACAGGTCTGCGATCAACGCCATGTTCGGCGCGCCCACCAGTTGGTTGGCCATCAGCACGCGGCGCACGCCACCGGCATACGCGGCGCGAGTCTGTACGGCGTTGGCCAGGGTGATGCCCCAGGCGCCCGCCGCAATCTGACGCTGGAACAGCGCCGGCATCATGCTGGTCTTGCCGTGGGGCGCGAGCTGTGCGCCGCTCTTGCTGACAAAGTCCTGCATCCAGCGGATGTTGTGTTCCAGGGCGTCACGGTGCAGCACCAGAGCCGGCAGGCTGACGTCGCGAACCAGATGGGCACCGACGGCGGCGGCGCCCTTTTCAACGGCATTGATGGCAGACATGAAATGCTCCTATTCGTTGATACGACGGGCCAGGTTGTTGGCGCTTTCGATCAACACCCGGCGATAGTCGTTGTAATTTTTGATCGCGTCCGCGCGCGGGGCGACGATGCACAGGGTCGCAATGCTGATGCCTTGCGCGTCCCGCACCGGGGCGGCAAAGCAATGGGTAAAGGTGTCGGCCACGCTGTCGAAGGAAAAGAAGCCATCGAGGGTGGCCTGACGGATTTGCGCCAGGAAGGTGTCCAGCGGCAGGCGCTGGCCATCCGGCAGAATGAAGTCGTCATGGTCGATCAGGTCGACGATCTGCTGGTCGCTCAAGTGCCCCAGCAACAGGCGCCCGGAGGCGGTCCAGGGGATCGGCGCGTTTTCGCCGATATCCGAGGAAATGCGGAAATGCCGCTCGCCCTCGCGCATCAGCGCCACCGTGTATTTGCGCCCGTTGAGCAGGCACATCTGCGCGGTTTCGTGGGTCTGGCTGACGATCTCCTGCAACGCGTGGTCGGCCTCGCGGGTCAAGTCGAAGTGACGCAGGTGCGCCTGGCCCAGGAAGTACAGCTGGCGGCCGAGGTAGACGTGACCGTCCTTGCCCACCGTCTCCAGAATACGACGTTCAAGCAGCGACGCGACCAATTCGTAGACGGTGGATTTTGGGCTGCCAATGCCGCTGGCAATATCATTCGGGCGCAGGGGCTGGCCGATTTCCTTGAGGAAATCGAGGATATCGAATGCACGGTCCAGGCCTTTGGCGCGGCGTTTGATGGTGTCTTCGGTCATGGCAGAGTTCGATTCCTATAAAAATGCTGTGATCTGCGCAGATCCTTGTGGGAGGGGGCTTGCCCCCGATAGCGGCGAGCCAGTGACCTGTGCTTGTGCTGACACACCCTCATCAGGGGCAAGCCCCCTCCCACAATGGATTTTCCGTGGTCTCAAGAATGGGGCATTTAGCCTTTTTTCTTGTAGGCCACGCAATCGATCTCCACCTTGCAGTCGACCATCATGTTGGCCTGCACGCAGGCCCGCGCCGGAGCGTGTTCCGGGGTGAAGTATTCGCCGAACACTTTGTTGAAACTCCAGAAGTCCCGTGGGTCTTCCAGCCATACGCCGACGCGCACCACATCTTTCAACTCGTAGCCAGCCTCTTCGAGGATCGCCACCACATTGCGCATGGTCTGCCGGGTTTGCTCGATGATCCCGCCGGTGATGATTTCGCCATCCACCGCAGGCACTTGGCCCGAGACGTACAACCAACCGTCCGCTTCCACCGCGCGGGCGAAAGGCCGGGGCTGACCGCCGCCGGCCGTACTGCCGGCACCGTAACGAGTAATGCTCATAAAAAAGGCTCCTGATTAAAAACGAATGTTCTTGAGAAATTCCGCCAGGCGCGGCGATTGCGGGCGTTCGAAGATATCCTTCGAGGTGCCCTGCTCTTCAATGCGCCCCTGGTTCATGAAAACGATCTTGTCCGATACCTCATAGGCAAAGCGCATTTCGTGGGTGACCAGCAACATGGTCATGCCCTCTTCCGCCAGGCCCTTGATCACACTGAGCACTTCACCCACCAGTTCCGGGTCGAGGGCCGAGGTGACTTCGTCGAACAACATCAGGCTGGGGTTCATGGCAATCGCACGGGCAATCGCCACGCGCTGTTGCTGGCCGCCAGACAATTGGCCGGGAAAGTGGTTTCGACGTTCCAAAAGTCCTACACAGTCCAACCATTTTTCCGCCAATACTACCGCCTCGTCCTTAGGCATTTTCTTAACTTTCAATAAACCCAGGGTGACGTTTTGCAACGCCGTCAAATGGGGGAACAGGTTGAACTGCTGGAATGCCATGCCGGTCATGGCCCGATGCTGGGCAATCACGCGCTCGGGGTGACGCACGCGCTTGCCGGCGATGTCGCTGTAGCCGATGGATTCGCCATCCAGAGTGATCTGGCCGCCCTGGAACTCTTCCAGCAGGTTGACGCAGCGCAACAGGGTGGTCTTGCCCGAGCCGCTAGAGCCGATCAGAGTCACCACGTTGCCGCGCTGCATGGACAGGTCGACACCCTTGAGCACTTCCACCTGGCCGTACTGCTTGCGCAGGCCGCTAATATTCAGCAGTGGTGGGTTGGTTTGAGGTTGGTTCATGGCAAGGCCACCTGCTTTTCAATGTAGCGCCCGAATAACTCGATGGCGTAGTTGATGACAAAGAACATAAAGCCTGCGAACAGGTAGAACTCCAGGGTCATGAAGGTGCGTGCGATCACTTGCTGGGTGCTCAACAGCAACTCGGCCACGCCGATCACCGACAGCAACGTCGAGGCCTTGACGATTTCCGTGGAAGAGTTGACCCAGGTCGGCAGGATCTGGCGCAACGCCTGGGGCAACAGCACGTAGCCCAGGGACTGGTAGAACGTCAGGCCGATGGCCTTGCCCGCTTCCAGTTGCCCACGGGGAATGGCTTGCAGTGCGCCGCGCACGATTTCCGAAACGTGGGAGCCGCAGAACAGCGTCAACCCGACCGCACCGGCCTGGAACGCGGTGATCTGCCAACCGAGCGCCGGCAGCATGTAGAAACATGCCAGTACCAGCACAAACACTGGCGTACCGCGGATCAGGTCGACGTATAGCCGGAACGGCGCCCGCATCCAGAATTTGCCGTAGGTCAGGATCAACCCGGCGACGATGCCGATCAGGGTGCCGAAGATAATCGCCAATGCGGACACATAGACACTGGTCTGAAACCCCGCCCAGAGGGTGTCCCGGGCGATCCACAACTCATGCAACCAGCTGGGGGATTCGTACATGGAAACCTTCCTTAACGACGGATCGCCAGACGCTGTTCCAGGTAACGGAGCAGCATGGCAATGAGGTAACAGGCGGCCACGTAGAGCGCGGTCGTGACCAGCCAGGTTTCAATCACCCGGTAGCTTTCGACGTTGATCTTGCGGGCGTAATAGGTCAGCTCCGGCACCGCGATGGCGGCGGCGAGCGAGGTGTCCTTGAACAGCGAAATGAAGTTGTTCGACAGCGCCGGCAGCACATTGCGCAGCATCACCGGCACCGTGATATAGGCGCGGATACGCCACTCACCCAGACCGATGGCCAGCCCCGCTTCACGCAAGCCCTTGGGAATATTCAGCAGCCCGGCGCGGAACACTTCGGTCAGATAAGCCCCGGCATACAACGACAAGGTGATGATGAACGACGGGATCTTGTCCAGGCGGATGCCCAGGCCGGGCAAGGCGAAGTAGATCAACAGGATCAACACCAGGATCGGCGTATTGCGGATCACCGTCACATACACCGAGGCCAGCACGCGCAGTGCCTTGTGTTTCGACAGCATGGCAAATGCCATCATCAAGCCGATCACGCAGCCAATCGCAATCGACAGCAGCGCCAGCTCGAGGCCCAGGCCGAGCCCCGCCAGCAAGCTGGGGAAGTCGCGCCACACGGCGGCAAAGTTCAACTGATAGTTCATGGTCAGCAGTACCTGATTGGGGCGCCGTCAGCGACGCCCCAGGTTTTCGATTTACTTGAACTCAACCGGGAAGCCGATCGCAGGTTCCGGCAGGTCCACGCCGAACCATTGCTTGAACGAGGCCTTGTAGGTCGGGAACTCCACGCCGGTCATGGCTTCATGCAGCGCGGTGTTGACGAAGTTCAGCCAGTCCTGGTCGCCACGCTTGACGGCGCACGCGTAGGTTTGCGGGCTCCAGGCGTAGCTTGGGCTGCGGTAGCGGCCTGGGTTCTGCACCATCAGGTACTTGACCGAGGACTGGTCGGTGGCGGCGGCGTCGGCGCGACCGGAGTTAACCGCCTGGTACATCAGGTCGACGCTGTCGTACTGGTCGACCTTGGCCTTGGGCAGCGCCTGGTGCACCAGTTCTTCGGCGTAGACGTTTTGCAGCACGGCCACGGTGACGCTGTCGCCGGCGGCCTGCAGGTCTTCGATTTCCTTGTACTTGCTGTTGTTCGGCAGCAGCAGGCCCACGCCTTCGCGGTAGTACGGCAGGGTGAAGGCCACCTGCTGCGCGCGGCTGGCGGTGACGGTGATGAACTGGCAACTCATGTCGACCTTGTCGGTCAGCAGGTTGGGAATCCGCGCATCAGAAGACTGCACTATGAACTCGACCTTGCTCGGGTCATTGAACAAACCCTTGGCCACGATGCGGCCGATGTCGATATCAAAACCCTGCAACTTGCCATCCGCTCCCTGGAAGTGCCACGGCGCATTGGTACTGCCTGTACCCACGATCAGATGCCCACGCTTGAGCACATCATCGAGCTTGCTGTCCGCCGCCTGCACGACGCTTGCGAGGGAAGCCGATGCGGCGAAGAGAAAAACACACGCTTTGAACACGGAAGGTCGGTGATGCATGACAAGCACTCCAGGAGTTGTGTATTCCGCTATACCGGAACTTAGTTTGTAACAACGGAATAGACAGCAGAAAGTGTGCCACACGCGGTAACGGAAAAACACGGCATGAATAAATCTGTTTTAGATCAGATAGATAAATGAAGATCCGTAACCAGGCGTTAAGCCAGCACTTGAAATCACTTTGCTACCCAAGGCCCCACACGGCGGTGACAGGCCACACTTGCGTGCGCCACAGCGGTATTACCACGCACCGTTGCGGTGCGCCTGTCGCGTGGAAAAATCCTCGCGCTGGGCTAGCCTTGGCACATTCATTCCGACAAGGACTCCACCCCGATGACCTTCCGCCTCACCCTGGTTTTGCTTTCCTTTCTGGTGGCTGGCAGCGCTTTGGCGAGCAACGACCGCCGCGAATGCAAGGCAGAGCTACGCAAGCTGAACGAAGCCTTGAGCACCAATTACACCAGCCAGAACCACCACGGCTACCGCCAGGCGAAGGCCTCAAGGGATAATCTGGAATACAAGAAATGCGCGAGCCAGGCGCGCAAAGCCCGCGAACGCTTGGAGCGTGACAAGGACCTGTGAAGGTTGACAGTAGACGACTGACGCCTCCCGGCTTAGCGTGAGCTGGGTTTCTGACTGGAGAACGTCAATGAGCTATTTCAATGCGGTTATCAAGGACAAAGAAGCTTTTGAACAAGCTCTGGATACACCGCTCACCGTGTTTGCCCTGTTCGCCTCCGAAGGCTGTCACGCATGCAATCTGACCCTGCCGTGGTTCGTAGAAATCACCAAAGCGCACCATGGAAAAATCAAGGTATTGATCCTCGACTGCGCGAATACGCCCAGACACCCCAAGGTCGTGCGTATTCCAACGCTACTGATCTACAAACAAGGCCAGTTGATGTCGGCCCTTGAAGGGGTTACCGAGTCGGCTCTGCTCCAGGCACTCGCAGAGTTTGCTTGATCACCTGGCGGTTGCGCGACACCGACCAGCGTCTACGCGGCTCAAAGCAGTCTCAGCCGCCAGGGTCAGCAATGTTCAAGACCATTGAAGCCGAAGTCCTGAAGAAACACCCCTCTTCCGCCTTGCAACTTGAGTTCGCCCAGCATGATTTCGAGCGACTCAAGCCCTTCTGCCTGCTGATCTATATTACGAGCATCTGCATCTGGGTGGTGTTCGACCTGATCGTCAGCTTTCCAGGCGGCCAGGGCTTTACCGGGCCGCCACTTACTGGATAATAGCTCAATGCCTTCATTGAGTTAATGTTCGGCCCCCTCTACCGCCTCGATGGATTTTCTTCTGCGTATGGACACTCCTCTGCTTCCACAAAAACGCCTCAATGTTGCAATCACCAAAGTCATGGCCGGTATCAGCGCAACGCTGGGCGCCATGTGGGCGCTGATCACCTATGTGTTTCCCGATCCCAGCGTGTTCGGCTTTGGCTTTCTCAACTGGAAAAACTTGATACTGGTAATCAGCGTATTCCTGTTCCTCGCGGCAGTGTCTATTGGATGGCAGGCGCGTCGCCTGCCGGACGCGATAAAAGGCACGCTTTCGGTGATTCTGGCCGTACTGCTCGCCGGCGGTTTTTTCATTCTGGGTAGCGAGTACGCCAAACCCACTTTCGAATTTGCCCAATCACAAAAGTTGATGACTGAAAATGACGGCGCCAACCTGTTTGGCAAGCGTATCGAGCTAGTCGACGGTGTACGCTTCGAACTGCTGGAGTGTGAGCAGATTGGTCAAGCACCGAGCTGCCTGCTGGAACTCACCAACACCCATGTCGACCGCGAAATGCGCGACCTTAAGCAAAGTACTCTGTTTGAAAAAACCGGCGGCTCTCTGGATGTCGAGCAACTGCTTGTCGGCCAGTCAAAGTCTGACCAGTGGAGCGCCTTTGCGTTGGTACGCAATGTGCCGACCCGCGTGACGATGGTGTTCCAACCCGTGCGCGGGAAGCTGGAGAGCATCCCGGCACTCAAGATCAGGTTTCGCAGCCTCAAGGGCGAGGATAACGTGGTCAAGTTCAGTGGCGTAGCGGTTAACTGAGGGGATGGATATGAGCAACGCAACTGCAACAGAGAACGCCGACCAGCCCTGGGAAGATACGTTGATTCTGGCGTTTCGCGATATTCAGTGGATCCTTCACTGCGAAAAACAGCAGGCACTGATTTCAGTCGCGCTTGCCCAGTTCCTCTTGGACAATCAATCACTGCTGTGTAATCCCTCACACCCAAAACAGCAAAATACCTGCAATGAGACCAAGGGACAGCTCTACCGGGCAGTGGAAAAAATGGCGGCAACACCGCCACTCCTCGCGAAATTGGACGGCAAGGCTGAAAGTGCAGCGGGCGACGTGCTAACCGCCCATGAAGACCGGTTCTTCCTGATTGAATTCAAATCGGACATCAGCACCAGAAGCTCCGAATACACCAAATTCCTAGGGATTCTGATGTGGCTGATCGACCCCGAAGCCAACCACGTATTGATCAACCGGTCAAAAAAGGGGCATTTTTTTGTCACACAGCAGCCCGACGCATCCGCACCCTCTAACCCAAACCTGCGCAAGCTCACTATGGAGGCCTACACTTACTACGACGCAATCACCCAGCCCGACTTAAAACCGACTGCGGCGATCCCCGTGCACACGCTCCTGGCGGAAAAACGCCACGGCCTGTCGCTGGCTCACATGGCGGACTACCTTCAACTGCTCTGCAAGGCCCATGTCGGTGACTCAGCAGGTGGCGCACACCCGATGAAAGTGGCGGTGGCAAGTGCATCCGGGGTTTTCTGGCCAATATCCGACCTCTCGGAGCTGACTGCATTGGCCGGCTTGTTCAACACGACCGCAGGGCCATCGCGCCCAACACACCCGGCATTTGGCACTGCAAACGCCGAACACTTGAAAGGCACCGTCGATGCCTTCCGAACAAAGACGCCCGCACAGCAAAAAGCCGCGCTCAGACGTGACGGCAGAACACCCGGCGGCGCCACTCCAGGCCTCAAGGGAAGCTGAGTGGCAACACTTGCACCCCCATCAGGAACCCACGCTCCGAAGCAGGCTGACCTGCGTCACCCGGCGGTCTTCCACAGCCGCCACGGTCAAGCACCAACCCTCATGCTCCAGACTGTCACCCACCACCGGCAGGCGATCGAGCAGGCTCATGACCAGACCGGCCAGGGTCTGGTAGTCCTCGGTCGCCGTGGCCTTGAAACCGGTACGCTGCCGGACCAGGTTAAGGTTCAAGGCACCATTGGCGCGAAAGCCAGCGCCTTCCTCGACAATATCCGGCCCTTCGATTTCGCTGGCATCCGGCAACTCACCGGCGATGGACTCGAGAATGTCGGTCATGCTCAACACGCCCATAAAGTCACCGAATTCGTTGATCACGAACGCAATGTGGGTGGATTCCTGACGCATCTGCTCCAGCGCATTGAGGATCGAGAAACTCTCGAGCAAATTGATCGCCCGACGCGCCAGGTGCTCCAGGTTCGGCTCGTTGCCGGCCAGGTATTCCTTGAGCAATTCCTTCTTGTGCACGAAGCCCACCGGTTCGTCGACGGCACCGTTACGGATCAACGGCAGTCGCGAGTAGGACGAATGCATCAGTTTCAGGCGGATACTGTCGGGGTCGTCCGCCAGATCAATGCAGTCGACCTTGGCGCGCGGGGTCATCAGTGTGCGAATCGGCCGTTCGGCCAGTTGCAGCACACCACTGATCATCACGCGCTCACGTCGATCAAACAGCGGGCCCTGGGTGGCATCCGGCTCGCCGAGCAGGTCAGCCACCTCTTCACCCACCTCTTCCACCGCCAGGCTGCGACCGCCGAGCAGGCGCATCACCGCATGGGCGGTACGCTCGCGCACCGGCAACACGCCTTGCGCCGACTTCTTGCGACGTGAACGGGCGATCTGGTTGAACACTTCGATCAGGATCGAGAAACCGATGGCCGCGTACAGGTAACCCTTGGGAATATGGAAACCCAGGCCTTCGGCGGTCAGGGCGAAACCGATCATCATCAGGAAGCCCAGGCACAGCATGATCACCGTCGGGTGCGCGTTGACGAAGCGCGTCAGCGGCTTGCTCGCCACGATCATCAGGCCGATGGACACGATCACCGCGATCATCATCACCGCCAGTTCGTCCACCATGCCCACGGCGGTAATTACCGCATCCAGGGAGAACACCGCGTCGAGCACCACGATCTGCGCCACGATGGGCCAGAACATCGCATAGGCCACATTGCCCGTGCGTTGGGCCACATGCCCTTCGAGGCGTTCGTGCAATTCCATGGTGGCCTTGAACAACAGGAACACACCACCAAACAGCATGATCAGGTCACGGCCGGAGAAGCTCTTGTCGAACACCTCGAACAACGGCTGGGTGAGGGTCACCAACCAGGAAATACTCGCCAACAGACCCAGGCGCATCAGCAACGCCAGGGACAGGCCGATCAAGCGCGCACGATCACGCTGCTCCGGCGGCAACTTGTCCGCCAGGATCGCGATAAACACCAGGTTGTCGATGCCTAGCACCAGTTCCAGCACAATCAAGGTCAACAGGCCGAGCCAGGCCGTTGGATCCGCTAACCATTCCATTTATAGAGTCTCTTCAATCGGTTTTCAGAATGCCGGACACGGCAAGGCGCGGTCAGTGGACCGGTACACGGCTGGCAGTCGGAATACGGGGTGCTTCAACGGGAACAGCGGCAGCGGATGTCTTGGGGAAAGACGACTGGGAGGCTCCGAGAGGGTGTTCATGCAAATCCTGCAATGACAAAAGGACTTGAATCGTACAGTCGAAAGGCAAAATTCCCACAACCCAAAACTATTACAAGATCTGTAAAACCTTCGAAGCCAGAACGATCATTTGATCATTAGGTGAAATTATTATCACAATAAAAACCTACAAATCTTGAGTGAAAAGCCCTAAAAGCCAATAAATAAGCCTATTTCTCAGTTTTACACGAAAGCATTTGACTGATCAGATTTTCATTTGATAAACATATGATCAGCACAAGGCAATGAATGAACGACTGACTACAACAATAAATGGGGTGCTCATCATGAAACTTGCTACGACCTTCGCCGCCGCTGCGGCCCTCTCCCTCCTCACCAGCAGCATCGCCCTGGCCGCCGACGGCAAGACCTACAAGGTCGGCGCCGCGGTCTACGGCCTCAAGGGCCAATTCATGCAGAACTGGGTACGCGAACTCAAGGAGCACCCCGCCGTTAAAGACGGCACCGTGCAATTGACCGTATTCGATGGCAACTACGACGCGCTGACCCAGAACAACCAGATCGAAAACATGGTGACCCAGCACTACGACGCCATCCTCTTCGTGCCCATCGACACCAAGGCCGGCGTCGGCACCGTGAAGCAGGCCATGAGTAACGACGTGGTGGTCATCGCCTCCAATACGAAAGTTGCCGATGCCGCCGTCCCTTACGTGGGTAACGACGATGTGGAGGGCGGCCGCCTGCAGGCCCAGGCCATGGTCGACAAACTCAATGGCAAGGGCAATGTGGTGATCATCCAGGGGCCGATCGGCCAGTCGGCACAGATCGACCGGGAAAAAGGTGAGCTGGAAGTGCTGGGCAAGCACCCGGACATCAAGATCATCGAGAAAAAGACCGCCAACTGGGACCGCGCCCAGGCCATGGCACTGACCGAAGACTGGCTGAACGCCCACCCCAAAGGCATCAACGGCGTCATCGCGCAGAACGACGACATGGCCCTCGGCGCCGTACAAGCCCTGAAATCCCACGGCCTGACCTTCAAGGATGTGCCGGTCACCTCCATCGACGGCATGCCGGATGCCATCCAGGCCGCCAAGAAAGACGAAGTCACTACCTTCCTGCAGGATGCCCAGGCCCAGTCCCAGGGTGCGCTGGACGTGGCCCTGCGCGCCCTGGCCGGCAGCGACTACAAGCCCCGCTCGGTAATCTGGGAACGCTACGCCAAGGATGTGAAGTGGGCTGACGGCACCGCGAAGAACTACATCCTGCCCTGGGTGCCGGTGACCAACGCCAACGCCGATGCGCTGTACAAGCAAGTCAGCGGCGCCAAGTAAACCGTAGCCGGTTGATCGCTCCCCGTATGGGGGCGATCCGTTCATCTTTGTTGTGAGGCCTGCCATGTCCACCGTCACCGAACGCCCGCAAGAACAACTGCATCCCGTCATCCCGAAAACCATGCAGGCCGTGGTCTGCCATGGCCCGGAAGACTATCGGCTGGAAACCGTCGACGTGCCCACCCCCGGCCCCGAGGAAATCCTCACCAAGGTGGAGCTGTGCGGAATCTGCATGGGCGACATCAAGACCTATCGCGGCGCGCCGTCGTTCTGGGGCGACGCCGAGCAACCGCGCTATGTGAAACCACCGATGATCCCCGGCCATGAATTCGTGTGCCGCGTGGTCGCGCTGGGGCCTGGCGCGGAAAAGCGCGGCGTGAAGATCGGCGACCGGGTCATTTCCGAGCAGATCGTGCCGTGCTGGGGCTGCCGCTTCTGCAACCACGGCCAGTACTGGATGTGCCAGAAACACGACCTGTACGGCTTCCAGAACAACGTACAGGGTGCCATGGCCCAGTACATGATCTTCACCAAGGAAGGCATCATCCATAAGGTCCCGGACTCCATCGCCCCGGATGAAGCGATCCTGATCGAACCCCTGGCCTGCTCGCTGCACGCTGCCGAACGCGCCAATGTGGACTTTGATGACGTGGTGGTGGTCGCCGGTGCCGGCACCCTGGGCCTGGGCATCATCGGCGCGGTGCGCATGCGCAATCCGAAGAAACTCATCGTGCTGGACATGAAACCGGAACGCGCCGCCCTCGCCCTGCGCATGGGCGCCGACGAAGTGTGGAACCCGGCCGAAGTCGACGTGCTGGCGAAGATCCGCGACATCACCGATGGCTACGGCTGCGACATCTACATCGAAGCCACCGGGCATCACAAGGCGGTGAACCAGGGCCTGGCGATGCTGCGCAAGCTGGGGCGGTTCGTCGAGTTCAGCGTGTTCAATGACGAGGCCACGGTGGACTGGTCGATCATCGGCGACCGCAAGGAACTGGATGTGCTCGGCTCGCACCTGGGGCCCTATATGTACCCACGCGCCATCGACTTTATCGGCAACCGCAAGATCGACATGCGCGACGTGGTCACCCACAAGTTCGCCCTGGCGGACTTCAAGGAAGCGTTTGCAGTGATGGAGCGCGGCGACAAGTCCCTCAAGGTTGTGCTTGAGCCCTGACCTGCTGGATATACCGCACCACTGCCGGCGCTTTCTCGAAGCGCCGGTGGATCAACGACAACCAGGACGCCGCCTCGCTGCCCTGGATAGGGCGGTACACCCCCCCCGGCAGGCTCACATGCCCCACCACCGACGCCGGCACCACCGCCACGCCCTGCCCCAATGACACCAACGCAACAACCGCCACCAATCCACCCGGCTGCGGCCCCAGGCGTGGCGCAAAACCACCTTGGGCCGCCACGTGCAGCGTGCCGCTGATCTGCTCCGGCAAGATAAAGGTCTCGTTTTGCAGATGCTCGCAGTGGATCACCTTCAAACCCAGCAGCCATGAATCCTGCGGCAGCGCCAGCACAAAACCTTCACTGTCCAGGCGCACCGCTTCCACACCGTCCGGCAAGGTCATCGGCGAACGGATGTAGCCGATGTCGTAGCGCCCGTCCGCAACGGCGCCTGGCAGTGTGGCCATGGCGCATTCGCGCACGCTCACACTGATATCGGGAAACGCCTGGCAGAACCCCTGCATCTGCCGTTGCAACACGCCGGAATACACGGCGGAAGCCACATAGCCCAACTCCAGATGGCCAATCTCACCGCGCCCGGCACGCTGGGCATTGCGCTGGGCGAACTCGAACTGACGCACCGTCGTCTCCGCCTCGATCAGCAGCGCGGCGCCGGCCTCGGTCAGGCTGACTTCGCGCTGCTGGCGGACAAACAGGCGGGTGCCCAGGCTGGTTTCCATGTCCTGGATCTGTCGGCTCAAGGTGGGAGGTGCGATACCCAACTGCTCGGCGGCGCGGGTGAAGTTGCGCTGACGGGCAACGGCCAGGAAATAACGAAAATGACGGATTTCCATTTCTGCATTAGCTCAAAGGTAATGAAATGAGTCGGCCTGGCTAATAAAGGCGCTGCGCAGCGCGGATATGCTGAGGCAAACCAGAACAGTAGAGAGCCCTTGCGATGTCCGTCAACTGCACTTCACCTATTGCCTTTGAGGTAATTCAACCATGAGCCGGGTCAGCCCACGCCTGACTTTGCTGACTGCATCCGGCGTCTGCTCGCTGATCGTGCTCGACACCAATATCGTCGCCGTGACCCTGCCGAGCATCGCCCGCGACCTGGGGGCGAACTTCGCCGATATCGAATGGGTGGTCAGTGCCTACATGCTGGCGTTTGCCGCGTTATTGTTACCGGCCGGAAGCATTGCCGACCGGTTCGGGCGCAAGAAAACCCTGATCTGGGGGCTGAGTATCTTCATCCTGGCGTCATTGGGTTGCGGGGCAGCACCTACCGCGCTGTACCTCGATATCGCCCGCGCGGTCAAAGGCGTGGGCGCGGCGCTGTTGCTCACGTCCGCCCTCGCCTCCATCGGCCATACATTCCACGACGAGGTGGAGCGTGCCAAGGCCTGGGCCTTCTGGGGCGCGTGCATGGGCGTGGCGATGACTGCCGCACCAACCTTGGGCGGCCTGATCACCCAGTACCTGGGCTGGCGCTGGATCTTCTACCTCAACCTGCCGGTGGGGCTGATGCTGATGAGTCTGGTCCTGCGCGCCATCCCGGAATCCCGCGACACCCAATCCGCGCGGCTCGATCCGTGGGGCAGCCTGGCGTTCAGCGCCAGCCTCCTGTGCCTGATCTGGGGGCTGATCGAAGCCAATCGCATCGGCTGGGACAGCCCGTTGACCTACGCCCGCCTGATCGGCGGCGCGGTCTTGCTGGGCGTGTTTGTCCTCGTCGAACGGGTGCAACGGCGGCCTATGATCGACCTGCAACTGTTCCGCCACCCACGCTTTATCGGTGCGCTGCTGGGGATGTTCGCCTATGCCGGTTGTGCCCAGGTGATGATGACGCTGCTACCGTTCTACCTGCAGAACGGCCTGGGGTTTTCCGCGATCGCCTCGGGCCTGGGCATGCTGCCGTTTGCGCTGACCATGCTGATCTGTCCGCGCATCGGCGCACGCCTGGCCGCACGCTTTGCACCCGCGACAATGATGGCCGCCGGGTTGACGCTGGTGGGCAGCGGCAACCTCTTGAGTGCCTGGGCAGTGAACGCCGGCGGCTACCTGCCCTTCGCCCTGGCGATTGCCGTTACGGGCGCCGGTGCTGGCTTGCTCAATGGCGATACGCAAAAAAACATCATGGCCTGTGTGCCACGGGACCGCGCGGGGATGGCGTCGGGCATGAGCACGACCATGCGCTTCAGCGCGATCATGCTGGCGATTGGGGTATATGGGGCGCTGTTGAGCCGTCATAGCGAGCAGCTGTTGAGCGCCAGCATCGGCGCGCAATGGCAGGCACAGGTCAACGGGATTGCTTCACGCGTGGTGGCCGGGGATATGCCGGCGGCGATGGGCTTGTTGCCTGAATCGGCACAGGCGGTGATACAGCCACTGGCACGGCAGGCGTTTGTGGGTGGGTTCAGCGGGGTGTTATGGGTGGCGGGGTTGTTGGGGTTGTTTGGAGCGTTGGTGGTGGGGATGTTGATGAGGAAACCAATACCCACAGTTCAGCAGCCCTCATTGCTGACTCGATAATCCATACACAACGCAACCCAATGCGGGCTTGCTCGCGAAGACGGAGTGTCAGTCAACAATGCTGTGACTGATCAACCGCTTTCGCGAGCAAGCCCGCTCCCACAAGGGATCAGCGCCATTTTCCGAACAGAGTTACCAGAACCGCTGCTGAGTCAACCGGCTCCACCAGGTCAGCAGCACCCGGTCCACCGAACCGCTGGCCGCCAGGCCCACCCGCTCCTGCAGGCTCTTGCGCTCGGCATAGTGCAGGTGGAACACCTCGGCGGTCTTGGCCTTGGTGGCCAGGTATTCGTCGCTGGTTTGCAGCTCATCGACCAGTCGCTTGTCGAGGGCTGCAACACCCAGCCACACTTCTCCGGTGGCGACTTCATCGATTGCCAACTGCGGGCGATAACGCGATACGAAGTTCTTGAACAACTGGTGAGTGATGTCCAGGTCTTCCTGGAACTTCTCGCGGCCCTTCTCGGTGTTTTCGCCAAACACGGTGAGCGTGCGCTTGTACTCGCCGGCGGTCAGCACTTCGAAGTCGATGTCGTGCTTTTTCAGCAGGCGGTTGACGTTAGGCAACTGCGCCACCACCCCAATGGAGCCGAGGATGGCAAACGGCGCGCTGATGATCTTCTCGCCGATGCACGCCATCATGTAGCCGCCGCTGGCCGCGACCTTGTCGATGCACACGGTCAACGGCACGCCCGCCTGGCGGATACGCGCCAGTTGCGACGAGGCCAGGCCGTAGCTGTGGACCATGCCGCCGCCGCTTTCCAGGCGCAGCACCACTTCGTCTTTCGGGGTAGCCAGGCTCAGCAATGCAGTGATTTCGTGGCGCAGGCTTTCGGTGGCCGAGGCTTTGATGTCACCGTCGAAGTCCAGCACGAACACCCGCGGCTTGGCCTCGGCCTTCTGCTTGCCCTTCTTCTTTTCGGCCTTGCCTTCGGACTTGCGCAAAGCCTTGAGCTGGTCCTTGTCGAGCAGGGTCGACTCCAGGCGCTCACGCAGGCCTTTGTAGAAATCGTTGAGCTTGCTGACCTGCAACTGGCCGGCGGATTTGCGACGCCCTTTACTGCGCAGCGCCGCGAAGCTGATCAATACCACCAGAATAGCGACCACCAGGGTGACGGTCTTCGCCAGAAAGCTCGCATATTCGGCCAAAAAATCCATGTTGCTCCTTACAAGTGCAGTGCGCCGGGCGCGGATTACCCCAGCATACCGGCGGCACCGCGTTCGGGCCAGTGATCAAACCGCCAGCAACGACAGGCTCCAACGAGCTTTTAAAACAAGCGTATGTTTTTTCATTGACAGCTCGCAGGCATCCTCATAACCTCGCCAGACTTTCAACGTACCGGGAAAACGGACGTGGGCAGCATCTATCTGATTCGACATGGCCAGGCCTCCTTCGGTGCAGACGACTATGACGTGCTGTCGCCCGTCGGCGTGGAGCAGGCGCAAGTGCTCGGTCGCCACCTGGCGGACATGGGCCTGGTGTTCGACCGCTGCGTGGCCGGTGACCTGCGCCGCCAGCAGCACACTGCCACCGCCGCCTTCGAGCAGTACCACGCCCTCGACTTGCCGGTGCCGGCGCTGGAAGTCGACAGCGCGTTCAACGAATTCGATGCCGACGCAATCATCCGCGCCCTGCTTCCCGACCTGCTCACCACCGAACCCGAAGCCCTGGAGATCCTGCGCAATGCCGCGCAGAACCGCAGCGAGTTCCAGCGCATCTTCGCCCTGATCATCGAGCGCTGGCTGGCCGGCACCTATGACCCACCGGGACTGGAAAGCTGGCTGGGCTTCGTGGAACGTGTGCAAGGCGGCCTGCAACGCATCCTTGAGGCGGCGGACAACACGCAGAAGATCGCGGTGTTCACCTCCGGCGGCACCATCACCGCCCTGCTCCACCTGATCACCCGAATGCCTGCCGCACAGGCGTTCGAACTGAACTGGCAAATTGTTAACACCTCGCTCAACCAGCTGAAATTCCGCGGGCGCGAGGTGGCACTGGCTTCCTTCAACAGCCATACCCACTTGCAACTGTTGAAGGCGCCGCAGCTCATCACGTTCCGATGAACTGCGGCCAACCGTGACCCCAAGGTCACTGGACTCTACCCTAAAGGATCGAAACCATGACTGACGTAGCCAAAGCTGTAGAAGCAATGAAAGCCAAATTCAACCCAGCCGCCGCTGACGGCCTGGACCTGGTGTTCGGTTTCCGCATCGACGACACCCAGAACTTCTCGCTGGTAGTGAAAAACAATACCTGCGAACTGCTGGAAGGTGAAAACCCGGACGCCCAGGTCACCCTGGTGATGGACGCAGAAACCATGAAAGGCATCGTCAGCGGCGAGACCGACGGCATGCAGGCCTTCATGGGCGGCAAGCTGCGCACCGAAGGCGACATGATGCTGGCCATGAAGCTGAGCGAGCTGTTCCCTTCCTGATTCACGGGCAACCCTGAATCCCGATCCCGCCTTTACAGGCGGGATTTTTATTTGGGTTGCAGCAACAACGCCACCAACGCACTCCACCCCGTCTGATGCGAAGCCCCCAGGCCCCGCCCGGTTTCGCCATGAAAGTACTCATGGAACAGCACCAGATCGCGACTTGCCGGATCCGCCTCCAACGGCGCATACCCCACCATCGACGGCCGCGAGCCGTTTTCATCCCTCAGGAACAACCGCGTCAGTCGCTGGCTCAGGCTGTCGGCCACGTCCTCCAGAGACGCCAGATAACCACTGCCCGTGGGGTACTCCACCGAGAAGTTGTCCGCGTAATAACGGTGAAACTCACGCAGTGACTCGATCAACATGTAGTTCACCGGCATCCATAACGGCCCGCGCCAGTTGGAGTTGCCGCCGTACAGCCGCGAGTCGGATTCACCCGGCTGGTAACGCGCACTGAGCGTGTTGCCATTCATCTTCAACGCCAGCGGTTGCTCGGCGAATGCCTTGGACAAGGAGCGCACGCCAAACGTCGACAGGAATTCCTGTTCATCGAGCATGCGCCGCAGCAGGTCCTTGGTCCGCTCGCCGCGCAGCAGCGCCAGCAACAGGCGATTGCCCTGCCCCGGTTCGTTCCAGCGTGAAACCAGCTTGGCCAGGTCCGGCCGATGTTTCATGAACCCCAGCAGACGCTCGCGCAAGCCCTCCAGGCCCTCATGCTCGCGCTGCTCCAGCACCAGCACGGCAAACAGCGGCATCAGCCCAACCATCGAACGCAGGCGCACCGGCTCGTTCTGGCCGTCGGGACGGTGCAGTACGTCGTAGAAGAACAGGTCCTGCTCATCCCACAGGCCTTCGGCGCTGTCGTCGACACGGTTGATGGCGCCGGCGATATACAGGAAGTGCTCGAAAAATTTCACCGCGATGTCGACATACACCGCATTGCGCTTGGCCAGCTCCAGGCCGATGCGCATCAGGTCCAGTGCATAGGCCGCGACCCACGCCGTACCGTCGGCCTGATCCAGCTGATACCCCGGCGGCAGTGCGGCGGAACGGTCGAACAAGGCGATATTGTCCAGCCCCAGGAAACCACCCTGGAACAGGTTGCGGCCTTCGGCGTCCTTGCGGTTGACCCACCAGGAAAAATTCAGCAGCAGTTTGTGGAAAATCCGCTCGAGGAAATCCATATCGCCTACGCCGTTCAACGCCTTGTCCTGCTGGTACACCCGCCAACTGGCCCAGGCATGCACCGGCGGATTGGCGTCGTCAAACCGCCATTCGTAGGCCGGCAATTGGCCGTTGGGGTGCATGAAGCGGT
Source organism: Pseudomonas allii (assembly GCF_055380095.1). Classification (NCBI taxonomy): domain Bacteria; kingdom Pseudomonadati; phylum Pseudomonadota; class Gammaproteobacteria; order Pseudomonadales; family Pseudomonadaceae; genus Pseudomonas; species Pseudomonas allii. Next base: position 3,751,401 of record NZ_AP039450.1, read on the forward strand.
CCTTCACCAGCAGTAACAGCTGTTGCTTGGCATACCCCGGATCGATCAGCGCCATGGCCACTGCCTGAAAGCCCTGGTCCCACGAGGCATACCACGGGTATTCCCAGGTGTCGGGCATGGAGAGGATGTCAAAGTTGGACAGGTGGCGCCAATGGGTATTGCGGATATGCAGGCGCTCGGGCGGCGGCGCGGGTTGTGCGGGGTCGCCGTCGAGCCATTGGTTGACGTCGAAATAGTACAGCTGCTTGGACCACAGCAACCCGGCCAGCGCCTGGCGTTGCACATTGCGCGCATCGTCGTCGGTCATGCCGTGTTGCAGGGCGGCGTAGAAGTCATCCGCCTCCTGGCGGCGTTGTTCGAACAGCTTGCGCGCGTTGACCTGTGGCGCGTCGACAGGGGCAAAGCGCAGGTAGAGGGTTTTACTTTCCAGCCCGGCCAGTTCGACGACGAAACGCGCCGCGACTTTGGTGCCGCTGTCACGCCGAATAGCCGATTGAACACCCTCGACCACGAAATCGTTGATCCCGTCCTTGAACAGCCCCGGTGCAGGCTGCCCATCCAGCCTGGGGTAGTTGGTTTCGTTCTCGCAGAACAGCCACTCCAGCCCGTCCTGGCCCCAGGCGCTGAGATGACGGTCCGGCAGTTCCGGATGGCGTGCCAGCACCTGCGCCCCGTCCAACACCAGCTGCGGCTTGGGCGCGTCAAAGGTCCAGCTCCAGTCATTGCGCGCCCACAGTTGCGGCAACACCTGCAGCCGCGTCGGCTGGTCCGAACGGTTATGCACGGTGACGCGCATGAAGAGATCGTCAGGCAGGTGCTTGGCGTACTCGACGCTGATATCGCAGTAGCGGTTGTCTTCGAACACGCCGGTGTCGAGGATCTCGTACTCGGCATCGGCCAAGCCACGCCGTGCGTTTTCGCTGATCAGGTCGGCGTAGGGAAAGGCGACATGGGGGTATTTGTAGAGCATGCGCATGTAGGCATGGCTCGGTACGCCGTCGACGAAAAAGTACAGTTCCTTGACGTCTTCACCGTGGTTGCCCTCGGCGTTGTCGAGGCCGAACAGGCGCTCCTTGAGGATCGCGTCACGCTCGTTCCACAGGGCCAGGCCCAGGCACCAGCGTTGCGCCTTGTCGCTGAAACCGGCCAGGCCATCCTCGCCCCAGCGGTAGGCGCGGCTGCGTGCATGTTCATGGGGGAAGTAGGCCCAGGCGTCGCCGTCGGCGCTGTAGTCTTCGCGCACCGTGCCCCATTGGCGTTCGCTCAGATAGGGGCCCCACTCGCGCCAACGCTCGGCATCCTGCTGCGCCAGGCGCTGGCCTTCGGTTGTCTCCAGCATTCGGGTGTCGGGTGTGGCCGTCATCGGGTCCTCCATCGCCTACCAGGTGAGAGGCAGTGTAGAGCCCAATGACGCCCGGGTGCACATGAAGACTTAGAAGATGGCGTAGGTGTAGTTGAAGATCAGGCGGGTCTGGTCCTGGTCGGCGGTGCCGGTGTTCTTGCCGTGATAGGTGCCGGTACGGAACGTGGTACCGAAGCCTTTCAGGGGACCTGCCTGCACCACGTAGTCCAGGCGGAAGTCAGCTTCGTTCTCTTTCTGGTCCGGGCCACCGGCGACCTTCGACTTGATGTCCGAACCGTCCAGGTAGGCTACGGACGCCTTCAGGCCAGGTACGTAGGCCTTGAAGTCATAGGTGTACTGGCCAAAGTTGACCTGCTCACCGGCACGGGAGAACTGGCCGACCACTGCGTCGGTGAACAGGTAGAAGTCGCTGCCGCCAGCGCCTTGGGCGTGCGGGTCGGCGAGGCTGCCCTGGTTGACCCAGACGAAACCGCCGTCGTCACCCACGCCAATGTGGCCGAGCATCAAGCTGCTGCCGCCCAGTTGGTAGGTGAAGGCCGCACTGTAGGTTTTGTTGTCGACTTCGCCGGCGTGTTTGGCGTAGCCACCGTTGTTGTTGAATTGGTAGCCGCTTTCGCCGTTCTTGCCGTCGCTGCGGCTGTCGAAGTAGCGCAGGTCGGTCTTGAACGACTGGTCATTGCCCAGCGGCAGGGTGTGGACCAGGCCGACGTAGTTCTGTTTGTAGAAGTCTTGCAGTTGGGCGTAGTAGTACTGCAACGTCAGGTTTTTCGCGATCACGTTGTCGGAAGAACCAAACGGCTTGTAGTCCACCCCACCGAACTTGAAGCTGTCGCTGTCGCGAGTACCACCGGCCACGCTCAGGCCTGTGGAGTTGCTGGAAGCACGGCCTTCGGCGCGGTTCAGCTCACCACCGGTGAACGTGACATTGGGAATGTCGTTGGAGGTGAGGATGCCGCCATCAAAGGTCTGCGGTGCCACGCGGCTGTCGTTGGACACCAGGATCGGCAGGACAGGCGCCAGGCCACCACCGACGTGCAACTCGGTCTGGGAAATACGGAACTTCACATTACCGGCGGCGCGCCCGAAGGAATCGGCCGGCTCAGTGCCGTTGTTCTTGGTCGGGAAGAAGCTATTGCCATTACCCGCCAGGCCCGCGCCCGCCGTGTGTCCGTCGCCACCGTCCAGGCGCAGGGCGCCGAAGGCCATGACATCGAAGCCCAGGCCAACGGTGCCTTGGGTGAAACCGGATTTGTAGTCAAACCGCAGCGCTGTGGCGGTTTCGCGCAAATCGTTGTTGGTCCCCGAGCGGTTGTCCGCGCTGTAGTACATGGTCCGCGAACTGACGGACGCATGGCTGTCTTCAAGAAAGCCGCTGTGACCGTTGCCAGTGCCCAGCGAGCCGAGCCCGAAATCATCGGCGTAAGCCTGTTGTGCAAGAACGGCGGCGGTGATCGACAACGCCAGTGTAGAAATTTTCATTAACGACGGCCCCTAAACATATTTTTATGTGTGCGATGTGCGTAACGGCGTTTTCATCCTTGCAAACGTGACGATTCTTTCACGCCGGCCGGGGCGGACTTCGTGAAGAATTAGTTAGGAAAAACGCCCGAAAATGAAATTTCACACGGGCCGTTTTTTGTCATCTTCACGTCATCTCATTCATTTGCAGAATGAAGTCCTGAAGAATCTTCGTTTGCAAGGCGGCGTTGCGCTCAACAAAATCCAGCAAAAGGCCACTATCCTCGCCCCCGCCATCAGGAATTTTTCTATGCCCAGCACCGCACAGGTCAGCCCCGACGAGATCCGCAAGGGCTTTTCCAAGGCCATGTCCGACATGTACCGAGATGAAGTTCCGTTGTATGGCGCGCTGATGGAGCTGGTGGCCGAGACCAATGCGCACGTGCTCGACACCCAACCGCTGCTGGCGCAACAGCTGCAACGCACCGGCGAAATCCAGCGCCTGGACATGGAACGCCACGGCGCGATCCGCCTGGGCACCGCCACCGAGCTGGCCACCATCCGCCGCCTGTTCGCGGTGATGGGCATGCAGCCGGTGGGCTACTACGACCTGACCCCGGCTGGCGTGCCCGTACACTCCACCGCGTTTCGCGCCGTGCATGAACAGGCGTTGCAGACCAGCCCGTTTCGCGTGTTCACCTCATTGCTGCGCCTGGAACTGATCGAAAACCCCGACCTGCGCGCCTTCGCCGAAACCGCCCTGGCCAAGCGTTCGATCTTCACCTCCGGCGCCCTGGCGCTGATTGAAAAAGCCGAAAATCAGGGCGGACTCAACGCCCAGGATGCCGACGAATTCATCCGCCAGGCCCTGGAAACCTTCCGCTGGCATCACACCGCCACCGTCACCGGCGCGCAGTACCAGCAACTGAGCGACCAGCACCGCCTGATCGCCGACGTGGTCGCTTTCAAGGGCCCGCACATCAACCACCTGACCCCGCGCACCCTGGACATCGACCAGGTCCAGGCCGCCATGCCCGGCAAAGGCATCACCCCCAAGGCCGTGATCGAAGGCCCGCCGCGCCGCCACTGCCCGATCCTGCTGCGTCAGACCAGCTTCAAGGCCCTGGATGAACCCATCGCCTTCACCGACGCCCAAGGCAGCCACAGCGCACGCTTCGGCGAAATCGAACAACGCGGCGTGGCGTTGACGCCCAAAGGCCGCGCGCTCTACGACCAACTGCTGAACGCCGCCCGCGACGCACTGGGCGCCTTCCCCAACGAGGGCAACGCTGCACGCTATGTCGAATTGATGGAGGAACACTTCCAGGCCTTCCCGGACAACCACGCCCAGATGCGCGAGCAGGGCCTGGCCTACTACCGCTACTTCCCCACCGAACAAGGCCTGGCGGCACGCGGCAGCGCCGATCAACCACGCACCCTGGAGGCACTGATCGCCGCCGGCCACATCGACGTGGAACCGTTGGTGTATGAAGATTTTCTGCCGGTGAGCGCGGCGGGGATTTTCCAGTCGAACCTGGGGGATGCGGCGCAGAGTCACTACGCAGCCAACTCGAACCAGGCCGAGTTCGAACAGGCACTGGGCCGGCGAACGATTGATGAATTGAAACTGTATGGCGAGACGCAGCAGCGCTCCATCGATGAATGCACCCAGGCGCTGCTGGCATGAACTGAAGTACCCACCCGGCTCACCAGCGCAATCCTTGCGCTGCAACAGTCCCCAGAGCCGGGCGGGCGATGGGCATCATAGGCAGTGAGTGGGATAATGTCTTTCAGTCAATTCTGAAAAAATGTGAACGGGGAGAACCTCCCTGTTCACTGCGTAATAAAACAACGATGCTGCAGCAGATTCCCTTGCGTGCGGCCGATATGACCAAGCCTTCATTTACCTATCTATTGGCGGCCTCCAGCGGCTTAGCTGCCAATATTCTCCTTGGGGTATCGTCGCTGTACTGGCGAGAGCTGAACGAACTCACGCCCCAGGTTCTGGTTGCCTACAGGGTCCTGCTATCCCTGCTCGCACTGGCTGTGATCATTGGGTTTGGCCAAGGCTTTCGTCACCTCGTAAAGCTCAATATCCGCACCTTAGGCCTGCACTGCACTGCTTCTTTTTTGGTAGCCGTTAACTGGGGATCCTTCATATGGGCATCCCTGCACGGCCATGTGCTTGAAAGTGGCTTCGGCTATTTGTTTGCCCCGTTTTTATCGATAACGATGGGCGTCTTTTTCTACCGCGAGAAGCTCAGGCCTGCACAGACTGTTTCAATGCTGACTATCATGGCCGCAGCCTTGCTGCTGGCGCTAACCAGCAGCGAGCTCAACCACTGGATTTACGTGCTGATCGCCGTCACTTGGGGGAGTTACACCTGCATCAAAAAAGCCACGCCGTTGAATGCGGTAGAGGGCTTGTTCGTCGAGACTCTGTTTTTAACACTCGCCATCGTGCTCGCTGTTGCGCTGCTTGGATGGAGCCTTGCCTGGCCAGACCCCATGTCAACTCAGGCTCAGTGGCTGCTTCCCCTGGCAGGCGTAATATCGGTCGTGCCCTTGATAATGTTTGCCTACGCCATCGGCAGAATCCCGCTTTCCCAGGCAGCCTTATTTCAATTCGTATTGCCCATCACGCAGTTTTTGATCGCTGTGTATGTGTACAAGCAACCGATCTCGATGAATGCGTTGCTGCTGTACTCATTCACGGTAGGCGTGCTGATAGTGCTCATAATCTATGAACTGGCGACTCAAAAAAAATAGTAATTACAAGGTGACGCGTATGTGCTCCCAAACTCCAGACATAAGCCCCATTGCGCTTATCATGCGTGCAATGCAAAAATACACCACAAAGAACAACTCACATTAAACCCAACAGAAAAATACTACACGCATTTAGGAAGTCCTACATTTGCACAATGCTGGCAACATGGCTTCTACTGAGTGCCATTCAGGAATGATCAGCCTCCTTCCCGCCCCCAAAACAGACACTCAACAAGCATGCTTAAACCTATCAAAAACAAGAACGACAACTTATATTACGTTTTGTCTGTCTTCATGAACCTGGACGTCCAGAGAAGCTTATTTGTACTTTACCTACTGCAACTCGGTATCACCCAGGGAGAGATAGGTATCCTACAATCATTCTTGTTTTTTTCTTCAGTCGCGCTGGAAATCCCCTCTGGTTTACTCGCAGATCGATATGGGCGCAAGTGCACGCTTATCATCAGCTTTTTAGGCTTGTGTGTCAGTGGGATTGGTTTTTTGCTATTTTCGTCTTTTATTCCCTTCGCAATCATATTCTGCCTATTCGGTGCCAGCATTGCCATGGGGTCTGGTTCAGACAGAGCATTGCTGTATGACAACTTACTGGCAGAACATCGGGCTGATGAGTATCCTAAAATATTGTCACGCGCCCGTGCTGTTGGTGCGATATCGCTGAGTTTGTCCATGCTTCTTGGCGGTGTCATACAAGACACCTTGTCTTGGAACGGAGTCTATATTTTTTTGCGGCATCAAAACTCATCGGAGCCATCATTGTAGTATTCAACTCCGAAATCAAGCTTCCACCTATTTCACTAACCCCCAACAACGTAAATGAATTAAATACGACAACCGCAGAGGGTAGCTTTACTTCACTCATCAAATTTTTCAGCTCCAACAGAGGTGCTTTTCTGATACCTCTCTTTGTTGGATATGCTCTATTTGAACTCTCAACCATTCCTCTTTTCATCTACGGCCAGCCATTCTTCTCCCGGCAGGGTCTAGAAATACCTGTTATTGCCGGCATTTATGCCGCAGTTGAAATCATATCGGCTGCCATGTTTATGGTTGCAGGATATATTTGCTCCAGATTCACGCTTGGGGTGATAGCCGTCACCACCACTCTCATTGTCACCGCACTGCTCTTCACCCTATCTTTGAATACCGGAACACTCTCTTCAGTCGCAGTATTTATTTTAATCATGTCACTCCCCGCTATCTATGAAACTGCCTACGAGACCTACATCAATGAAAACATAGAGTCACGCATTCGAGCCTCCTGCCTCTCCGTCGCCAATCTAGTCAATTCGATCATCATCGGTATCTCCTACACTGTCTTCGGCGGGCTGCTGGATAGATATGGTTTCTCGTCGACGTTGATTGTTGTTGCAGGCGTCTGTTTTATGGGTCTCTTTTTTGCAATTACTACCTTACTGCTAGGTGGGCAACAACGTCGTAAAAAGAGCAAAAAGCTTGAATCAACCCGGTTTACTGGAGATGCGCCGTGACAGGCCTAAAGCCGGGTAGATAAAATACGTCCATAACCTTGTAGGAGCACGCTTGCTCCTACAAGGAGGCTCGATCGTGATCAGCCCAACTTCACCACAATCTCATCTTTGATCAACAAGCGTTTCTTCTTCAGCTTCTCCACATCCTCGTCGCTGGCACTTGCCGACTCCGCCTTCAGCACCTCTTTGTCAGCGTCGTCGTACTGCGTGAGCAGCGAGTCCAGGCGTTTGTCGCTCGCCCTGCGTTCGTGAACGACTTCCTTGCTCAACCCCAAGTCCTGATACAGGTCGTGTTTCACTGGCATGGCGTACCTCCGCATGTTGATCAATGGCTTACGCCCTAGAAGCTAGACCATTGCGAGGGGTCTTGTCATGTTCAGGGTCAATACAGCCCCGTTCGTCGCGGCGCGGGCGTTTGGATCAAACCTTTACCGCGCCTTGCCCTCCACTCTAGATAGCCACCCGAGGGAGAACGGTTTCATGACGCACGCTGCCACCGCTGTCGATACCCAATGCATCAACACCCTCCGCACCCTGGCCATGGATGCCGTGCAAAAGGCCAATTCCGGCCATCCGGGCACGCCCATGGGCCTGGCGCCGGTGGGTTATACGCTGTGGAGTCGTTTCCTGCGTTATCACCCGCAACATCCCGACTGGCCCAGCCGTGATCGGTTTGTGCTGTCCGTCGGCCATGCCTCGATGTTGCTGTATTCGCTGCTGCACCTGGCCGGTGTGGTGGAACTGGATGCCGACGGCAAGCGCACCGGCCAGGCCGCTGTCAGCCTGGACGATATCCAGCAGTTTCGCCAAGCGGGCTCCAAAACCCCCGGCCACCCCGAATACCGTATGACCACTGGGGTGGAGACCACCACCGGCCCGCTCGGCCAGGGCTGTGCCAACAGCGTCGGCATGGCGATGGCCGAGCGTTGGCTGGCCAAGCGCTTCAACCGCGAAGAAAAAACCCTGTTCGACTACAACGTCTACACCCTGTGCGGCGACGGCGACATGATGGAGGGCATCAGCGGCGAAGCGGCGTCCATGGCCGGGCATTTGAAACTGGACAAGCTGTGCTGGATCTATGACAACAACACCATCAGCATCGAAGGCCACACTGAGCTGGCGTTCAGCGAAGATGTGATCAAGCGCTTCCAGGCGTATGGGTGGCACACCCTGCATGTGACCGATGCCAACGACTTGCAAGCCCTGAGCAATGCCTTGGAGGCGTTCCATTGCAACCGCGGCGCGCCCACCCTGATTGTGGTCGACAGCGTGATCGGCTACGGCTCCCCGCACAAACACAACACGGCCGCCGCCCATGGCGAGCCCCTGGGCGAAGAGGAAATTCGCCTGACCAAGGCAGCCTATGGCTGGCCCGAGGATTCCAGCTTCCTGGTTCCCGATGAGGTGCGCACGCAATTGCGTGATGTTTTGCTTGAGCGCAGCGAGCCGCTGTATGAAAAGTGGAGCGAGCACCTGTCCCAGCTGGAACAGTACGAGCCGGAATTGGCCGATGAATTGAGGCGTATGCGTGCCGGGGAAATGCCGGAGCACTGGCAGAAACACCTACCGGATTTCGATACCGACGCCAAGGGCATCGCCAGTCGTGCCGCCGGCGGCCAGGTGCTGAATGCGTTTGCCGAACAGATCCCCTGGCTGCTGGGCGGCTCGGCCGACCTGTCACCGTCGACCAAGACCAACCTCACCTTCGACGGCGCCGGGCGTTTCAGCGCCGAGGACTACAGCGGGCGCAACCTGCACTTCGGCATTCGTGAACATGCCATGGGCGCCATCGCCAATGGCATGGCATTGTCCTACCTGCGGCCGTACACCTCGACCTTCCTGGTGTTCAGCGACTACATGAAGCCACCGATCCGCCTGTCGGCAATCATGGAACTGCCGGTGGTGTTCGTGTTTACCCACGACTCGATTGGCGTGGGTGAAGATGGGCCAACGCACCAGCCGATCGAGCATCTGACCCAGTTGCGCGCAACGCCGGGGCTGCTGACCTTGCGCCCCGGTGACGCGAATGAAACCCGCGAGCTGTGGAAGGTGGCGCTGGCACAGACCCATCGGCCGAGTTGCGTGGTGCTGTCGCGCCAACCGTTGCCGACGCTGGATCGTACGCGGTACGCGCCGGCATCCGGGGCCGCCAAGGGCGCTTACGTGTTGGCGGGTGCGGATGCGCCCCAGGTGATTCTGCTGGCGACAGGCAGCGAAGTCAGCCTGGCGGTGGCGGCGTATGAGCAGTTGAAGGAAGAAGGGATTGCCGCGCAAGTGGTGTCCATGCCCAGCTGGGAGTTGTTCGAGGACCAGGACCAGGCCTACCGCGACAGCGTGTTGCCGCCGGCGGTGAAGGCCAGGGTCGTGGTGGAACAGGCGGGTCCCCTTGGCTGGGACCGGTATGTGGGGCAAACCGGTGCCAAGGTGGTGATGAACAGCTTTGGTGCGTCGGCGCCGTTGGCACAGTTGCAGGAGAGGTTCGGGTTTACCGTAGAGAATGTGGTGAAGCAGGCGAAAGCGCAGATCCAACTGACTCAACAGTGATCGAAATGTGAGAGGGGCGGTGCGACGGTTCGACTTGCCCCCGATAGCGGTGTGTCAGTCGCATATCAGTTGACTGACACACTGTCATCGGGGGCAAGCCCCCTCCCACAAGTTTCCGCTTTTAGTTCAGTTCTTTGGCCAGGAATGGCGCAGTCCGGCTGGCCTTGCTTTTGGCAACCTTCTGCGGCGTCCCACTGGCCACCACTTTCCCGCCCAGATCCCCCGCCCCCGGCCCGATATCGATCACCCAGTCACTCTGCGCCACCACGCGCATTTCATGCTCCACCACGACCACCGTATGCCCCGCGTCCACCAGTTGGTTCAACTGGTTGAGCAGGCGGTCCACATCCCGTGGATGCAGCCCGGTGGTGGGTTCGTCCAGCACATACAAGGTCGCGCCCCGCGCATTGCGTTGCAGCTCGGTCGCCAGTTTGATGCGCTGCGCTTCGCCACCGGACAATTCGGTCGCCGGTTGCCCCAGGCGCAGGTAACCCAGGCCGATATCCCGTAGCACCTGCAGCGAACGCAACACCGCTGGCTGCTCGGCAAACACCTCCACCGCCTGTGCCACCGTGAGCCCCAGCACCTCGGCGATGCTCAAGCCTTGCCATTTGATCGCCAGGGTCTCGGGGTTGTAGCGCGCGCCGTGGCACGTCGGGCATGGCGCGTACACGCTGGGCATGAACAGCAGTTCAACGCTGACAAAGCCCTCGCCTTCACAATTCGGGCAACGGCCCTTGGCGACATTGAAGGAGAACTGCCCGGCATCGTAATGCCGCTTCTTCGCCGCCGGGGTGGCCGCGAACAGCTTGCGCACGTTGTCGAACAGCCCGGTGTAGGTCGCCAGGTTGGAGCGCGGGGTACGCCCGATGGGTTTCTGGTCGACCTGCACCAGGCGGCGGATATGCTCCAGCCCGGCGCGGATGTGACCGCCGCTGGTTTGCGGGGCGTCGTCTTCCAGGCTCGGCTCTTCGTCGTGTTCCACCACACGCCCAAGGCCGGCGCCCACCAGTTCCAGCAGTGCCTGGCTGACCAGGCTGGACTTGCCCGAGCCGGAAATCCCGGTGACCGCCGTGAAGCAGCCCAGTGGGAAATCCACGTTCAAACCCTTGAGATTATTACGCGTCACGCCCTCCAGTTGCAGCCAGCCGCTGGGTTCACGGCGCACCTGAGTCGACACGCGCTTTTCGGCGAACAGGTACTCACGGGTCTGCGACGCCGCCACCTGCGCCAGCCCTGCCGGCGGACCGCTGTACAGCACCTGCCCGCCCTGTTCACCGGCCGCCGGGCCGACGTCGATCAGCCAGTCGGCGCGGCGCATGGTTTCCAGGTCATGCTCCACCACAAACAATGAATTGCCTGCCACCTTCAAGCGGTCGAGGGCGGTGAACAACGCCTCGCCATCCGCCGGGTGCAGGCCTGCCGAGGGCTCGTCCAGCACGTAGATCACACCAAACAACTGCGAGCCCAATTGCGTTGCCAGGCGCAGTCGCTGCAACTCGCCGGACGACAGGGTCGGCGTGCTGCGCTCCAGGGACAGGTAGCCCAGGCCCAGTTCGGTCAAGGTACTGACCCGCTCCAGCAAGTCCTGGGCGATGCGCTGCGCGGCCAGGCGTTTCTCCACCGACAACTTCATCTTGTCCTGCCCCGCCGCCACCGGTCGCAGCAACTCGGCCAACTGCGTCAACGACAGTTGCGACAACTCGCCGATGTCCACCCCGGCAAACTTCACCGACAGCGCCGCCTGGGTCAGGCGCTTGCCGTCGCACAACGGGCAGGGGCTGCCCTGCATGAACTGCGACACGCGCTTTTTCATCAGTGCGCTCTGGGTGTGGCTGAAGGTGTGCAGGATGTAGCGCCGTGCGCCGATGAAGGTGCCCTGGTAGCTCGGCTCCAGTTTGCGCTTCAACGCATCGCGGGTCTGTTCCGGGGTGAAGCCGGCGTACACCGGGACGGTGGGGGTCTCTTCGGTAAACAGGATCCAGTCGCGCTGCTTTTTCGGCAGGTCGCGCCAGGGGATGTCCACGTCATAGCCCAGGGTCACCAGGATGTCCCGCTGGTTCTGCCCCTGCCACGCCAACGGCCAGGACGCCACCGCACGCTGGCGAATGGTCAGGGAAGGATCGGGCACCATCAGCGCCTCGGTCACTTCATACACACGCCCCAGGCCATGGCACTGCGGGCACGCGCCCTGGGGCAGGTTCGGCGAAAAGTCTTCGGCGTACAGCATCGCCTGCCCCTTCGGATAACTGCCGGCGCGGGAGTACAGCATGCGGATCAAACTCGACAACGTGGTCACGCTGCCCACCGACGAGCGCGCACTCGGCGTGCCGCGCTGCTGTTGCAGGGCCACGGCAGGCGGCAGGCCTTCGATGCTGTCCACGTCCGGCACGCCGACCTGGTCGATCAACCGCCGTGCATAGGGCGCCACCGACTCGAAATAGCGACGCTGGGCCTCGGCATACACCGTGGAAAACGCCAGGGACGATTTGCCGGAACCCGACACCCCGGTGAACACCACCAGGGCATCGCGGGGGATATCCACATCGACGTTGCGCAGGTTGTGTTCGCGGGCGCCGCGCACGCGGACAAAGCCCGAGGGTTGGGCAGTGATAGAGGGAATATTGCGCGTTGAAGTCATGGACAACCTTGTCGGGCGGTGAGCACGCTGCGCACCCGTTGCGTCAGCGCTTCGGGGCTGTAGGGTTTGCTCAGCAGATGAATATCGGGGCTCAGCAAGTGATTGCTGGAGAGAATGTCACGGGTGTGGCCGGAGGTGAACAGCACCGGCACCGCAGGCGTCTGCTGGCGGGCCCAGTCGGCCAGGTCGGTGCTTTTGACGCGGCCGGGCATGACCACATCGGTGAAGATCAGGTCCGGTGGCGAGCCTGCCTGCAGTTTCGACATGGCCTGGTCACCGTCTTCGGCGGTAAGTACGGTGTAGCCGGACTGTTCGAGCAGCTCCACGACAGTCAGGCGCACACCTTCATTGTCCTCGACCACCAGGATGGTTTCCTGTCCGCCGCTGTGCTGCACCTGGTCCATATGCACATCGAGGCTTTCCGGTTCCAGGCTGTGGGGGAAATACATCTGCACCACCGAGCCCTTGCCCTCCTCGCTCCACATTTCCACATGCCCGCCACTCTGGCGCACAAAGCCGAACACCATGCTCAGGCCCAGGCCGGTGCCATGGCCTTCACGCTTGGTGGTGAAGAAGGGTTCAAAGGCACGCTTGAGGGTGGTCTCGGACATGCCGACGCCGGTATCGGCCACCTCCAGGCGCACATACTCGCCGGGCTTGATGCTTTTGCCCGCGCAATCGTCCGGGTTGAGGATGATGTTTTCGCCGGAGATGCGGATCACCCCCTCGCCCTTCATGGCATCGCGGGCATTGATTGCCAGGTTGAGCAGCGCGTTTTCCAGCTGGTTGCGGTCGACGTTGATAAACCAGGCGTCCTGGGGCATCTGCACATCAATATGGATGGTTTCGCCCAACGCTCGTTGCAGCAATTCGCCAAGCCCGGCGTAAATGCGTTGCGGGTTATACACCGCCGGCGACAGCGGTTGACGCCGGGCGAACGCCAGCAGTTGCGACGACAGCTTGGCCCCACGCTCCACCGCCGCAATGGCGGCGGTGACACGCCGCTGCACCTGGGCGTTGTTCGGTTCCTGGCGGGCCAGCAGGTGCAGGTTGCCGGCGATCACTTGCAGCAGGTTATTGAAGTCGTGGGCCACGCCGCCGGTGAGGCCGCCGATGGCTTCGAGTTTCTGCGACTGGCGCAACTGGTCCTCGGCCGCGGAGCGCGCCTGCACCTCGGCGGCCACCCGTTGTTCGAGGTTGTGCGTGAGTTCCTGGCGCACCTGTTCGGACTTCACCAGTTCGGTGGTCTCCACCACAATCGCCAGCACGCCAGCCGGTTGTTGATCGTCGCCGGCCACCGGGCTGTAGTAGAGGTCCAGCCACACGGTTTCAGGCTGGCCGTTGCGCAACAGCACCAGGTCCTTGTTGTTGAATGACAGGGTGCCGCCGGCCAGGCAGGTGTCCATCACATGCCGATTGAAGTCGGCCACTTCCGGCCAGCCGAGTTCCACCGGTGTGCCCAGCAGGTAGGGGTGACGGCCACCGGCAAAGGCCGAGTAGCTGTCGTTATAGATCATGTGCCCCAGGCGTCCCCACAACATCACCATCGGCACGGGCGAAGCCAGCATCATCTGTACGGTACACGCCAGGCTGGTGGACCAGCGGTCAATGGGGCCCAGGTCGGTGCCCGACCAATCGAATGCGCGGATCCGCTGGGCCATTTCACCGGCCCAGCCTTCGCAGCCGTGGGGGTTGGATAAGAATTGCATCGGTTGGCTCTGTGCGCTAAGAGAACATCGGCAAGTTTTGGAGCGCTGCAAACCCGGATGGTTTCACCTCATCTGCATCAGAAGTGATTACAGCAGAAACCACGGGACTCAGTGAAAATCCCGACTGCGCACATTGATCCCTTCCAACAAGGGCGTCAGGTCGGTCAGGCGCCCGGCGATCAAGTGCCGCACCTCGCCCACCGCTTCCCAGCGCCCGTCCACCTTCAACAGCCGCGAGCCCACCAGCGCCTGGCGTTGACGCTCGGCCAAGTCACGCCAGACCACCACATTGAGGTTGCCGAATTCATCTTCCAGGGTGACAAAGGTCACACCGCTGGCAGTCCCCGGGCGCTGTCGACCGGTCACCAGCCCCGCGACGCTGACATTACGGCCGTGCTCCACCGTCATCAGTTCATGGGAGCTGCGACAGCGGCGCTTGCGCAATTCATCCCGCAGCAACGCCAGAGGGTGCGGCCCCAGGGTCGTGCCCACAGTGGCATAGTCAGCCTGCAGGTCTTCACCCACGGTCGGTGCCGGCAACTCGACCGCCGCCTCATCCGGGCTCGGCAGGCCGGCAAACAGCCCCAGTTGCTTGTGCACGCCGGCCACCGCCCAGCGCGCCGTGTGCCGGTTGTCAGCCAGGGCGCGCAAGGCCCCGGCATCCGCCAACAAGGCCTGGGCACGTGCATCCAGCCCGGCGCGCTCGTCCAGGTCGGCAATGTCGCTGAACGCCCGTCGCAGGCGCGCGGCTTCGATCCGTCGCCCATCTTCTTCGCGAAACCCGGAGATCATGCGCAAGCCCATGCGAATCGCCGGCTGCGCGCCGTCGATGGGCTCCAGGCTGCAATCCCAATCGCTGGCCTGCACATCCACCGGCCGGATCTGCAAGCGATGGCGCCGTGCGTCCTGCAGGATCTGGTCCGGGCTGTAGAAGCCCATGGGCCAACTGTTGATCAGCGCACAGGCAAACGCCGCCGGTTCATGGCACTTGAGCCAGCAACTGGCGTAGGTCAGCAAGGCGAAACTGGCCGCGTGCGACTCAGGGAAGCCATAGCTGCCAAAGCCTTTGATCTGCTCGAAGATCTGCGCGGCAAAGGCTTCGGTGTAACCGTTTTTCAGCATGCCGGTGCGCAGGCGCTGCTGGTGCGGCTCCAGGCCACCGTGGCGTTTCCAGGCGGCCATGGAGCGGCGCAACTGGTCGGCCTCGCCGGGGCTGTAGTCGGCGGCGACCATGGCGATCTGCATCACTTGCTCCTGGAACAACGGAATGCCCAGGGTGCGTTCCAGAACGGTTTTAAGCTCCGGCGAAGGATAGGTGGTCTCCTCCTCCTTGTTCCGCCGCCGCAGGTACGGGTGCACCATGCCACCCTGGATCGGCCCGGGTCGCACGATGGCGACCTCGATCACCAGGTCATAGAACTTCTGCGGCCTGAGCCTTGGCAACATCGACATCTGCGCCCGCGACTCGATCTGGAACACGCCGATGGTGTCGGCCTTGCTGATCATTGCGTAGGTGGCCGGGTCGTCCTTGGGGATCGTCGCCAAGGCCAGGTCGCGGTTGCGGTGACGGCGCAGCAAGTCGAAGCAACGCCGGATCGCACTGAGCATGCCCAAGGCCAGGATATCCACCTTGAGCAAGCCCACCGCGTCGAGGTCGTCCTTGTCCCACTGGATGATGGTGCGCTCGGCCATGGCGGCGTTTTCCACCGGCACCAGGGTGTCCAGCGGGTATTCGGAAATCACGAAGCCGCCAGGGTGCTGGGACAGGTGCCGAGGGAAGCCGATCAATTGCTGGGTGAGCGTGAGCACCCGGCGCAACAGCGGGCTGTCGGGATCGAAGCCGCCTTCGCGCAGGCGCTCCAGCGGCGGGGCATCGTCGCTCCAGCGCCCACAGCAGTCGGCCAGGGCGTTGATCTGGTCCGGCGGCAGCCCGAGGGCCTTGGCCACATCGCGCACCGCGCCAGCGGCGTGGTAACTGCTGACCACCGCGGTCAGCGCCGCGCGGGTGCGGCCGTAGCGCTGGAATACGTACTGCAGCACTTCTTCGCGGCGCTCATGTTCGAAGTCCACGTCGATGTCCGGCGGCTCGTTGCGCTCCCTGGACAGGAAACGTTCGAACAACAGACTCGTCAGGCTCGGGTCGATCTCGGTGATGCCCAAGGCAAAACATACCGCCGAGTTGGCCGCCGAGCCGCGGCCCTGGCACAGGATCGAACGGCTGCGGGCGAACTGCACAATGTCATGCACCGTGAGGAAATAGCTTTCGTAGCCCAGCTCGCTGATGAGCGTCAGTTCGTCATGGATCTGCTGCAAGGTCTTGGCGTCGACCCCCTGCGGCCAGCGCTGGGCGATGCCCGCTTCGGTCACGGCACGCAGCCAGGATTCGGCGTCGTGGCCGCTGGGCACCAGTTCACGCGGGTAGTGATAGCGCAACTGGCTGAGGTCGAAGGTGCAACGGCGGGCAATCGCCTGGGTTTCATCGAGCAGGGCGTGCGGGTACAGCGCGGCCAGGGCATCGAGGCTGCGCAGGTGCCGCTCGCCATTGGGGTGCAGGCGCGTGCCCGCTTCGGCCACCGGCACGTGATGGCGGATGGCGGTCATGGTGTCTTGCAGGGCGCGGCGGCCACGCGCATGCATGTGCACATCGCCACAGGCCACCGCCGGGATGTGCAGGCTGGCGGCCAGGTTCAGGCGTTGCTCCAGGTGGCGCGCATCGTCCTGGCCGCAGTGCAGGTGCACCGCCAGCCACAGGCGCCCGGCGAAGGTGCGGCGCAGCCACTGGATCGAGGCCTGGGTGTCGCCGTCCTCGGCAACCCACAGTGCCAGCAGGCCGGGCAGCGGTTGCTCGAAGTCCTCCTGCAACAGGCGATAGCGGCCCTTTTCCGCGCGCCGCCGGGCCACGGTGATCAAGCGGCACAGGTGCTGGTAACCGCTGAGGTCTTCCACCAGCAGCACCAGTTTCGGGCCGTTCTCTAGGCGCATCTCGCTGCCGATTATCAGCGGCAATTCCACCGCCTTCGCCGCCTGCCAGGCCCGCACGATGCCCGCCAGGGTGCATTCGTCAGTGATCGCCAGGGCGCTGTAGCCTTGGCGCTTGGCCCGTTCGAACAGTTCCAGCGCACTCGACGCACCGCGCTGGAAGCTGAAGTTGGACAGGCAGTGCAGCTCGGCGTAATTCATGCAAACCAGCCTTGCAGCCACAACCCATCGCTTTGCCCGACGTTACGAAAGGCCCAGCCTTGCTGGCCGGCGCGGGTCTGGATCAGGTAGTAGTCGCGGCGGATATCGGCGCCGTCCCACCAGCCCGACTCGATGCGTTCCGGCCCCATGAGGATATTCACGCCGTGTTCGGCCAATAGCGTAGGTTCGCTCAGCAACCAACCGGGGCGTTGCACCTTGTGCAAGGTCGGGCAGAGGTTTTTGTCGCTCGCCGCTTGCCAGGCGCATTCGGGGCGATGGTCGGCGTGGAAGCGCAAGCCCTGCACGGCCTCATCGCCGAGACGGGCGCGCAGACGTTCGCGCAATTGTTCCCACGGCAAGGTCTGTTGCGGGCGGTCGTCGAACAGGTCCTGGCGCTGCGGCACGAACACCGGCAAATCCTGGGCGACCAGGCGGAAACCGCGTACCGGTGAGGTGACCTGTACCTGCTCCAGGCGACCCCGGGCCAATTCAAACAGCATCGCCGGTTCGCGCTCGGCGCTGAGCAGGCCGACCTTGATCACCGTGTCCGGCGCCTGGGCGTGTTCCAAGTGCAAGTCAAAGCGCTGCACGCCACTGTCGCGGCCACACAGGAAGGCCGACAGATCGCCCGTCAAGCGTCGTAAAGGAAACAGCAGCGCCTGATGGGACTGCACGTCGAAATTCAGCTCGATGCGCACGTCGAATCGGTCCGGGGGCTGATAGAACGCCAAGGCCAATGGGCGCTGCCCGGTCAATGCGTCCAGGTGCTTGAGCAGGTCGGCATCAAAGCGTCGCGCCAAGGTGTGCCGAGGCAGCGCTTGCACCTGGGCCAGGCGGCGCAGGCCCATGCGCGACAACGCCGTGGCGGCCTGCGGGTCGAGGCCGGCGCGATCGATGGGCAGCGGCGCCAGGGCCTGTAGCAAGCCGTGATCCTGCACCGCCAAACCATCGTAGAAATTCGCCAGCACCCGCGCCGCCGCCGGGTTGGGCGCAGCGACGATGCGGTGACGAAAACCCAGTTCGGTCAATTCTTTGCGTAAGCGTGCTTCGAACCGCGGCCACGGCCCAAACAGGCCCAGGCTCGATTCAATCTCGAACAACAAGGCACGCGGGTAATACAGGCTGACCTGGGAACTGAACTGGTAGGCCCAGGCAGCCAGGAACTGTTGATGGCGCTCGATCTCGGCGGGGTCGTATTCGACGCTGGCAAAGGTTTTGGTCAGGGCATGCGCCGCTGTCAGGGATTGACCGGGGCGCAGGCCCAGGGCGCGGGCGGCGTCATTGACGGTTTGCAGCACGCGCCGCTGTGGCGTGCCGGCCAGCAGGGCCAAGGGTTGGTCCGGTTCGGGGTGCACACGCTGCACCCCGTCCAGCGCCAATTGCGGGAAGACAATACACACCCAGCGCATGACAACCTCAGTGCCCCGCCAGGGCAATCGGCGTCGGATGGGCCAGCCCGCCCCGGCACTTGAGCACCCTTACCTGCGCGGGCTTGGCCTCCACGGCCAGGCGTAACGCCGCGGGCGATGAGTTAACCGACTCACTCAAGGCGCGCCAGGCAAACGCCAGGGTCTGCCCGGTTTCCGCCGCCACTTGCAGGCGCCGCAGCGCCCGGTCATCGGCCTTGCGCGGCCAGCACAGCACCGCCCCGCAACTGCCGGAACGCAGGCATTGCTCCACCGCCCACAGGGCATCGCGTTCCTCGGCCTGGATCACCGAGAGCAGGCGCAGGTCCACCCCGGCGTTCTGCCAGGCATGGGGGTACGGTGTATACGGAGGCGCCACCAACACAATGCGCTCCCCTGCCTTCGACAAGCGCGCCAGGGTCGGCAGCACCAGTTGCAACTCGCCCACACCTTCCTTGGCCATGAGGATTTCACTCAAGGCCGCCTCCGGCCAGCCGCCCGTGGGCAGCACCGCGTCCAGGGCCGCCAGCCCGGTGGGATGCACACTGGACGGCGGCGCGGCGGGCCGGCCCTTCCAGACACGCCCGCCATTGAACAGCGTGTCCAGCGCAACCACGGCGCCCATCAGCCTTGCCTCACCAAACCGCAGAACACCCCTTCGATGGCCAGGTCCTGGTCAGGCCCCACCACGATGGGTTGATACGCGGGGTTGCGCGGCAACAGCCGCACGCTGTCGCCATTGCGCTCGAAACGCTTGATGGTCACTTCACCGTCCAGGCGCGCCACCACGATCTGCCCGTTCAAGGCCTCGGCACTGCGGCGTACGCCGACCAGGTCACCGTCGAGAATGCCGTCCTCGATCATCGAATCGCCCTGCACCCGCAACAGGTAGTCCGGGGTTTTCGCGAAGGTCGACGGGTCCAGTTGCAGGCGGCTGTGCACTTCGGCATCGGCGCCGATGGGCAAACCGGCGGCCACGCGACCGAGCACCGGCACATCCAGCCATTCCGGGCGCGCCGGCTGGTTGAGCAAACGAATGCCACGGGCCTGGTGGGGGTTGACCTCGATATACCCGGCTTCGGTCAGCGCCAGCACATGCTTGCGCGCCACGCTGCGCGAGGCAAAACCGAACGCCTCGGCGATCTCGGCGAGGCTCGGGGGCTGGCCTTGCTGCGCGATGCGGTCGCGGATAAAGGTCAGGATGGCGGTACGGCGGGGGGTTAGAGTCGTCATGGAGTACATTTGTACTCCTGTGGGAAATTTCTGACAATAGCCACTAGTCGCGCGATAGCGGACAAGCGTTGTCGAACCGTCCCACATAACCGCCGGATTAGCGCTACTCCCTTGCCCTGCAAACGTCCGCAAAGTCCCTCGCCTGACTACACAGTGCGAGGGATTGCAAATGGCGGTATGGATTTTGGCTCCGGTGGATGGGGCTATTTCATGATCGAAGTGACCAGCCAAACCATTGGCTATTTGGTACTGGCCATCCTGGATTCAAAGACGCGAGACGTCGAATCCGTTATCAGCGACTTCAAGCGCTGCCTCAATCACTACGACGCCTGGGCTTCGAGCTTTTTCAGCTTTTCGGCGCTGGAGATCGAACAGGTCTTCAAGGTGGGGGATGAAGTGGCGCTGGTCGCGCCGATCAACCGCTCCCTGTTTCCCAGCACCACAACTGCAAACTGCCGGCCAGACGGCACGCTGACCCTGGTGCATATGTTCCAGAGTTCTCGATTCGTACCCATCGGCGATACGCCCGTGATGGTGCAGCGCATTGATCCGAAAGGTGGCCCGCTCGGGGAGCCCATCCATAAAACCATCGGACCCAGCGGCATTCTCGAAATCAAGGAATGTGATCGCAACCAGCAGTACCGGGTCAGTTTCTATCCCAACGTTTCCAAGGCGCACTTCAAGGCGCTGTACGCCTCTTATCAGTCGGTTATCGAACCGCTGGAAGGCTGGCTGCGCCGTGAATGGGCCACCACCTTCGCCGCCTTGTGGAAGGGTTATTCCGAAGCCAATTTTCTCAAGCGCTACCTCTCGCTGCACCAAGCCTACGCACGCGGGTTTAGTGGGGCGTTGTATTCACTCTGGGACAACATCAAGCAGATGCTTCAGTGGTTTCTGGCCCCACTGAAGCACGCCGAAAAGCTGCTGCATTACCTGACCCAGGCAGAATTCGAAAAGCTCTTGAAGCTTGGCACCGAAAGCATCGCAAAGGGCCTGCTGGTGCTGAGTGATGAGCCGTTGCTGTTCATTTATCTGTCGGCAATGGTCAGTTGGATGCGGATGTTGCCGCCGCCTTATATGAATGAACTGCTGGGGGAAATCAGCGCTGAAGTATTGATCAATTTGCTGCTGTGCCTTGCCACGGCAGGTATGGGGATGGCGGTACGCATCAGTACCAAGGTACTGGGCAGCATCAAGTCTCAACGTGCGCGCAAATGGCTTGAGCACATGGCTGGGCAGTTCGGGAAATTTCGTGCGGATGATCACACGCAGGTGGCCAAGCCGATATTGCTCAGTAGCCAGGCGACGACGATCAAGACGATTCCGGATGCGCCGTTGAAGGCTGGGGATCAGGTGGTTGCCAACGCGGTGCCGGTGGTTCGGGATAAGGCCACGCAGCGGACGGTGCTGGTGCGGCAGGAGCCTGTGGATGATGTGCCGGCCTCTGCTCGCAATCCCAATGGGGATGCGGCGGCATCTTCGGACAAGACCACCACCAACGGCTGCCCGGTGTCGATGGTTACCGGCGAGGAACTCCTGACCCTCACCGATGGAACGCTGGACGGGATTCTGCCGTTTGAGTGGACCCGGCTGTACCGCACCAGTGCCGTGGAAATGGATTGCGGGTTGGGGTTTGGCTGGAGTCACTCGCTGGCGCATCGGCTGGTGGTTGAGGGTGATTCGGTTATTTGGACCGATCATGAAAACCGCTCCACCACCCTGCCCTTGCCTACGGCCTCTCGACCTGCGATCACCAATAGCCTGGCCGAAGCGGCGATCTATTTGGGCTCGTTGCCTGATGAGTTGGTGCTGGCTCAAGCGTCACGTTTCTACCACTTCCGCGACGGTGTGCTGACAGCGATCAGCGACGCGTATGACAACCGCCTGCGCATTTCCCGGGATTTTCTGGGGCGTGTTGAGCGGGTGGATAACGGCGTCGGGCGCTCGCTGTGGTTGCGCTACGCGTCGGGCCGCATCGTGGCGGTGGATTACCAGATTCATCGCGTTGTGGATGACGGGCCGTTTGTTTGGGTGACGGAGCAGACGGTTGTTTCCTACGCCTATGACGACCTGGGACGACTGGTTTCAGCGACCAATGCGGTCGGCGAACGCGAGGTTTATCGGTACGACGAACAGCACGTCATTCTTGAACGTGGCTTGGCCGGTGGGGCGAGTTTCTTCTGGGAGTGGGAAAGGTCTGGCAAGGCGGCGCGGTGTGTCCGGCATTGGGCCAGTTTCTCGCAGATGGACACGCGCTATGCCTGGGATGACAACGGCCAGGTCACGGTGTTTAACGCCGATGGCAGCCAGGAAGTCTACGTGCATGACCAGCGGGCGCGGCTGGTGCAGCGGGTGGATCCGGACGGGGCCGAGCATTTCAAATCCTACGATGACCAAGGCCGGCTGACGGTTGAGCAGGACCCGCTCGGGGCGATCACGGCGTATCAGTACGACGAAGCCGGGCGCTTGGTGGCGTTGTTTTCGGGGGACGATGAGCCGACGACCTACGAGCATGACAACGGGTTCGTACGGGTTGTAAGGCGGGGTCAGGCGGTTTGGAAGTATGAGCGCAATGACCAGGGCGATGTAACGCGCAAGATCGATCCTGACGGTCACGTTACCGATTACAGCTACAACAAATACGGACAGTTGGTTGGGGTTTGGTATCCGGATCACAGCTGCCAGCGACTGGTGTGGAATGAGCGGGGGCAGTTGCTTGAGGAGCAGTTGCCGAATGGCGGGATCAAGCGTTATCGCTATGACGACCTTGGGCGAAAAACATCCCAAGAAGATGAGCACGGAGCGCTCACACAATTTGGTTGGAACGACGTTGGGCGACTAGTCCAAGTCGTCTTGCCGAGCGGTGATACGCGTAAATATACCTACAACGCTTACGGAAAAATCACTTCCGAACGCGATGAACTGGACCACGTCACCCGCTACGAATACGCCGACGACCTGCACCTGATCAGCCGCCGCATCAATGCCGATGGCAGCCAGGTCAACTACCGCTACGACAACGCGCGTTTACTGCTGACCGAAATCGAAAACGAGGTGGGCGAGACCTACCGGCTCCAGTACCACAGCAACGGCCTGATCCAGCAGGAAACCGGGTTTGACGGCCAGCGCACGGCTTACGTTTACGACCTTAATGGCAACCTTTCGGAAAAGACCGAACACGGTGATGACGGCAGTCAGTTGGTTACCCGTTACCAGCGCGATTACGCCGGACGCCTCGTCAGAAAAACCCTGCCCGATGGCAATACCGTCGATTACACCTACGACCGCCAGGGCAATCTCTTAGGCGTCGAAGACGGCCACTGGTCCCTGGCCTACGACTACGACAGCCAAAACCGCCTCACCGCCGAACACCAAGGCTGGGGCACCCTGCGCTACGGCTACGACGCCTGTGGCCAACTGCAAAACCTGCGCCTGCCGGACAACAACCGCCTCACCTTAACTCACGACAAAGGCGGCCACCTCGCCACCGTCGAACTGAACGGCGCAGTACTCACCTCACACCTGTTCACCGCTGGCCGCGAACAGCAACGCCAACAAGGCCAACTGCTCAGCCACTACCAACACGACCACCAGGGACGCTTGTTCAACCAGAGCATCAATGACGCCGAAGGCCCGGTGTACAGACGCCACTACGACTACGACAAATCCGGCAACCTCACCCGCCTGCTCGACACCCGCAAGGGCGAACACCGCTACCACTACGACCCACTCAACCGCCTCACCCGCGCCGACCACTCCCAAGACGAGCAGGAACGCTTCGGCCACGACCCCGCCGGCAACCTGCTCATGCACAACCGCCCCGGCCCCGACATCGTCGCCGGCAACCGCCTGATGATCCAGGGCGACCATCATTACGACTATGACGCCTTCGGCAACCTGATTCGCGAACGACGCGGCAAAGGCCATGCACTCGTCACCGAATACCGCTACGACTGCCAGCACCGGCTGATCGGCATCACCCGACCTGACGGCCAAACTGCCAGCTACCGCTACGACCCTTTTGGGCGGCGCATCAGCAAAACCGTCGACGGCATCACCACTGAGTTCTTCTGGCAAGGCGACAAGCTCATCGCCGAACACCACCAGGATCGGCACCGCAGCTATCTCTACGAACCGGACAGCTTTCGTCCGCTGGCCCTGTTGGAAGGTTTTGGTCCAAAGGAAACCAAGCCCTACCACTACCAACTCGACCACCTCGGCACCCCGCAGGAACTCACCGCCCCAGATGGAGAAATCGTCTGGTCGGCGCATTACCGCGCATATGGTGAAATCAGCCGACTCGACGTCGGAAAAGTCGACAATCCACTGCGCTTTCAGGGCCAGTACTTCGATCAGGAAAGCGGGCTGCACTACAACCGCCATCGCTACTACAATCCGGATATTGGTCGCTACCTGACGCCGGATCCGGTGAAGCTGGCGGGTGGGATCAATGCGTACCAGTACGTGCCAAACCCTACCGGGTGGGTAGACCCGTTAGGGCTGAGCTCATGTCCTGGCGGAGATGATTGCAAGCAAGGCACTATTTCTCAAGGCTCTGCGCCAAGCGTAAATAACAGTGAGCCCGCTTTGCCGCAACTGACGCGTGCTGAGCGTCAGGCAAGAATTGATGAGCTTGCTGAAGCGAACGCCTATAGGCGTTTGGACGAGCTTGAGAAGGCAACACCGGGAGCACATTTCCTGGAAAAGCACGGCGCACAGACGACACTTGAGTCTCAGCTCGAACGATTAAATACCGCAAGAAACCCGACGACAGGAACTATTGAGCGCTACACATCGGGGCCAAACACAGGGGAACCTAAATACCCACCCGCTGCAACACATTATCTCAGCCATAGGGATCAGTTAAACTCGATATACAGAGCCCAGCTTATTTTTAGACGAAACGGACACGCTGCATCATTAGAACCAATGGATATGGGAAAAATTGTTGGCGAAGGATACTCAAGAGAGGGAATGGAATATAGCCAACAACGTAAAGCAAGGGTGATATTAAACAACCAAGGCCACCCAAAAACTGCATACACGGAGAAATGACTAAAATGAAAAACAAGCCTAGCATGTCAATAATCCGTGGACTACTGTTCACTTACGACATTGAAAACACTGACGACTTAGAGCGAGAGGAACTAATTGCATCAAAAGACGTAAATAATGAAAAAGAACTTGCAGATCTTTTTGACGAGTTAACCAAACCAGAATTTCTCGATTATACGAGGAGTGAGCAGGAGTGGTTCATTGCCTCAATCACACATTTCTTAGCCATCAATGACAATTTTGATGCGATTTTCAAAAGCATGGCAACCTATTTCAGCGCACCCGTAATTAATCAGAGAAAGTTTATGCAGGTCTTATTGATATGTTTAAAAAACTACTACGACTCGCCAAGATCGGAAAATTAAGAAAACAAGCGCATCTGGCTTCTGCCTGGGTAGGTATCGAAGAATTCTAAGAAGCCAGCCTCGAAGACCAGTCAACCTGGTAACCCAAACACCGCCCTCCAAGGCAACCCCCCCTCTGTGGCGAGCAGGCTTGCCCTGCGTCGGGCCGCAAAGCGGTCCCAATCCAGGCGATGGGTGTTTTCAGTTAACCCGGCATTGTCTGTTTTGGGGCTGCTGCGCAGCCCAACGCAGGGCAAGCCTGCTCACCACAGGAAGGCTGCGAACCACAACAAGCGGGATCACCCAAACAAAGGGAGTTCACCAACCCTCTTTGAGCATCCGCAACTCCAAATGCTGCAACAACATGATGGTCTTTCCATCCACAATCTCGCCGTTTCGCACCATTGCCGAAGCCTCTTCAAAGCCCAGCTCCAGCACTTCGATATCTTCGCCCTCCTCTTCCAAGCCACCGCCAGTCCCAACTCGATCACCCGGCTGATATTCCCCCAAGAAAAAGTGAATCCGCTCGGTCACCGACCCCGGGCTCATGAACGCTGCGTAGATTTTCTCGACATGGCCGACGCGATAGCCGGTCTCTTCCTCGGCCTCCAGGCGAATGCGTTCTTCAGGGCTGGCGTTATCCAGCAACCCGGCCGCCGCTTCGATGAGGTAACCGTGGTAGTCGTTGACAAACGTAGGCATGCGGAACTGGCGAATCAGCAACACCGTGCGCTGCGCGCGGTTGTACAGCAGGATGGTCGCGCCGTTGCCGCGGTCGTACACCTCGCGGGTCTGGGCTTGCCAGCTGCCGTCGCGGCGGCGCAGGTCGAAGCTGTACTTTTTCAGCAGGTACCAGTTTTTCGAAAGGGTCTCTTCAGCGGTGATGCGCACGGGGCTGTCAGCCATGGTCGTTTTCTCAAGAAAGGGAATGTGTCTGTTTGATGCGATCCCAGGCAGCGGCGACTTCTTCTGCGCTGCTTGCCTTGATCCGCGCCAGATTACGCGGATATTCAACCCCGGGGTTTTCCGTAAACCGCGTAGCGGTGAATTGGCCGTTGCTCGCGCGCAGGATGTAGCCGGTGTCTTCACACTGCGCCGATGCCAGGTACACCACCCCCGGCGTCACCCACTCCGGCTTGAGTTCATCCGGCTCGTCAGTCACGCCCCACATGCGCGTCTTCGCCACCGGCGAGATTGCATTGACTTTGACGCCCGCCTCCAGCCCCTCATGGCTCAACGCATTCATGATCCCCAGTTGGGCCATCTTGCCGGCGCTGTAGGCCACCAGGCCGGTTTGCTCGTACTGCGCGTACAGGGCGCGGTCGGAGGTGGTAAGGATGATGCGCGGCGCGGGTGAACGCAGCAGGTGCGGCCAGGCATGCTTGCACAGCCACAGCGGGGCGTAGAGGTTGATGTCCATGGCACGCTGCAGGAACGTGGCGTCGAGGTCGGCGATGTTCTGGTAACCCACCCAGCCGGCGTTGTGGATCAGGATATCGAGTTGGCCAAAGGCCTCGAGGGTGTACGCAACCAGCTGCCGGCAGCCATCGTCCGTGGACAGGTCGCCGCCGTGACCGATCACGTTCAAGCCTTCGGCCTGCAACGCCTCTGCCGCCGCCTGGACGACCGTTGCATCGCTGCCTGCGCCCGCGCTGTCGGCGCCGATATCGCTGATCACCACCCGTGCACCGCCCTGGGCCAGGGCTCGCGCGTAACAGAGCCCCAACCCGCGTGCACCGCCGGTGACAATTGCAGTCTTGCCTGTGAAATCCATGTGCTCGCTCTCCTGTTCGGCGGCCCACCCTAACAATCTCTGCACGTATTGTTCAATGCAGTAACACTTTGTAAGAAACACCCATGGGCGGCTGTCGAATTAATACCTGCCTTCGCAAGCCATCTGGTAAAACCCCTGCTTGACCTTTTACCTGGAACCTTCATGCCCTCACGTTTTCTCTCGCGCCTGAGCCTGCGCTGGTTTCCCCTGCTGTGCATGGCGCTGCTGATTGTCGGCCTGCCGGTGGGCTGCGCCGTGCTGCAACACAAGGAACGCGAACTGGTGTTTCGCATCGAGCCGGGCACCGCCAGTTGGTACAGCGGCTTGCCCAAGGCGGTGCAGGAATTCGAGCTCAAGCCGGCCAGCTTCAAATCGGGGCAGAACATCCATGGCTGGTGGTACCCGGCGGACAAGAAAGATGCTCCCGCGATCCTCTACCTGCACGGCGTGCGCTGGAACCTCACCGGGCAGCTGTTTCGCATCGAGCAACTGCACGCCCTGGGTTATTCGGTGCTGGCCATCGACTATCGCGGTTTCGGCCAGAGCCACGGCGAGCTGCCGTCGGAAACCACCGTGTACGAAGACGCACGCATCGCCTGGGAACGCTTCCAGGTGCTGCAACCCGACCCACAGAAACGCCTGATCTACGGGCACTCGCTGGGGGGCGCGGTGGCCATCGACCTGGCTGCCGAATTGGGCAAACAGGCACCGTTGCCGGTGCGTGGCCTCGTCATCGAATCCACCTTTACTTCACTGGCGGATGTGGCCACCGCCGTGGCGAATACCTCACTGCCGGTGCGTTGGTTGCTGTCGCAGAAGTTCGATTCCATCGACAAGATCGCCGACATCCATATGCCGCTGCTGGTGGTGCATGGCCTTGACGACCGCTATGTACCACCGCGTTTCAGCCAGCAGTTGTTTGAGGCCGCCCGGGAGCCCAAGCGGCTGTTACTGGTGCCCGGTGCCAGCCACAACAACAGCATGAGCCTGGCAGGTCGCAGCTACGGCCAGGCGCTGGACAAACTGATGCAAGCGAAGATGCCGGCGCAGGTTGTCACCCACTCCACAGGCCGCAATGGCGACTCGTAAAACGTTTTTCGGCACTGGGTTCGCGCTTGCCTGTCAAGCGCAAACCCAGCCCATGCTGGGCCAAATCCGAAGTTGATCAAATATTGATCTTGGCGTAAATCGCCAACCCTGCCGGGGCTTCGCAAAGTTATCCACAGAGATACCCACGGTTTTCGTGGACAACTCTTTTTATTTTTTTACGTTTTTTTTGCCCGCTAAACGTTTTCCGGGAATGTCCCCGGCAACAAAATTTCGCGATTCACATCGCGTATATCGTTATACCCACACAGCGCCATCGTCACGTCCAACTCACGGGCGATAATCTCGAGCGCCTTGCTCACACCCGCCTCGCCCATCGCCCCCAGGCCATACAAATGCGGCCGGCCGATCATCGTGCCTTTGGCACCCAACGCCACCGCCTTGAGCACGTCCTGGCCGGAGCGAATGCCGCCGTCGAGCCACACCTCGATACGCTCGCCTACCGCCGCCACAATCGCCGGCAACTGGCTGATGCTCGACGGGGCGCCATCCAATTGCCGTCCTCCGTGATTGCTCACCACCAACGCATCGGCACCGGCATTCGCGGCCAGGCGTGCATCCTCCACATCAAGAATGCCCTTGATGATCAACTTGCCGCCCCAGCACTTCTTGATCCACTCCACATCATCCCAACTCAGGCGCGGGTCGAATTGCTGGGCGGTCCAGGACGACAACGAACTCATGTCGGCCACGCCTTTCACATGCCCGACGATATTGCCAAAGCCACGCCGTTTAGTACCCAGCATGCCCATCACCCAGCGCGGCTTGGTGGCCATGTTGAGGATATTCGGCAGGGTCAGTTTGGGCGGCGCAGACAGGCCGTTGATCAAATCCTTGTGGCGTTGCCCGAGGATCTGCAGGTCGAGGGTCAGCACCAGCGCATCCACGCCGGCGGCCTTGGCGCGCTCGATCAATTGCTCGATAAAGGCGCGGTCGCGCATCACGTACAGCTGGAACCAGAACGGCTGGCCGACGTGCTCGGCAATGTCTTCCAGCGAACAGATGCTCATGGTCGACAAGGTGTAGCGCAGGCCAAAGGCAGCGGCGGCGCGGGCGGTGAGAATCTCGCCATCGGCATGCTGCATGCCGGCCAAACCGGTCGGCGCCAGCGCGACGGGCATGGCCATGTCCTGGCCGATCATACTGGCGCGGATCGAACGCTCGTCGATATTGCGCGCCACCCGCTGGCGGAACTTGATGCGGGCAAAGTCGCTTTCATTGGCGCGGTAGGTGCTCTCAGTCCAGGAGCCGGAATCGGCGTAGTCGTAGAACATCCGTGGCACACGTTTTTGCGCGAGCTTGCGTAAATCTTCGATGGTTGTGATCAACGACATCTAGGTCACCTCTCCCTGGACTGAACGCTGAGAGTAACCGCCCATCGCCCGCACAACCAGCCATTGCGTTTACAGCACAGCGCGATTAATCTCGCACAAACCCGCAAAAAGATGCAAAACCATGCACAACACGCATCAAGCCATCGACCTGCCTTCCTTGCGCAAACAGAAGATTTTGCTGCTGCTGGAGCGCGACGGCAAAGTCACCGCGTCGGAGTTGGTGGAGCATTTCGCCGTGTCCCAGGACACCATCCGCCGCGACCTCGGCGAACTCGCCGCCGCCGGCCTGCTGCAACGCGTGCACGGCGGCGCCTTGCCCCGGCCCAAGGACACCGGCAAGGACTTCTTCACCCGTGTCGGCGAGACCAACGACGCCAAGCGCCACCTCGCGCGCCTGGCCGCCGAACGGGTCGAGGACGGCCAGATCGTGCTGTTCGATTCCGGCTCCACCACCCTGCAGATCGCCCAGTCATTGCCGCACTCGATCCGCCTGACGGTGGTCACCACATCGCCCATGATCGCCATCGCCCTGGCCGACCATCCGGAGGTAAAAGTGATCCTCACCGGCGGCCAACTCAACCCGGCCACGCTCTCCACCAGCGGCCATGAAACCGTGCGGCTGATCCAGAGCATCAAGGCCGACTTGCTGTTTACCGGCGTGTGCGCGCTGCATCCGCAAGTCGGCATCAGTTCGCTGCATTTTGATGAAGTAGCGGTCAAGCAAGCCCTGCTCGACAGTGCGTCCCATGTAGTGGCCGTGACCATGGCCGACAAGCTCGGCGCCGTGGAGCCGTTTGTGGTGGCGCCGTGCAGTCGTATTCACACGCTGATCACCGAATGGCACGTGCCGAGTGTGGAAGCGTATGAACAGCTAGGTGTGGAAGTGCTGCGGGTAGAGGTCGAGTAGGCACAGCGCATCGGAGGTTGCCAGGCCGCTGGCCGTGTTGTCGAAGATGCACCAGGTGGGCACGCCATCCTCCACGGACGCGCTGAACAAACGAGCATAGGCCTGGACCCGTTCAGGTCCATAGGCGCTGTGATAAATGCGCGGCGTCCCGTGCAGGCGCCAATAACGCACGCCCTGCCAACCGGCCGGCGCGTCTCCCGACGCAATAAGCGGCGGGTCGGCCGCCACTCGCCCGACCTGCAGGTGGCGTAACATCTCCTCAGCCGCAAGCCAACTCCC
The DNA here is from genome assembly GCF_055380095.1 of Pseudomonas allii. NCBI lineage: Bacteria > Pseudomonadati > Pseudomonadota > Gammaproteobacteria > Pseudomonadales > Pseudomonadaceae > Pseudomonas > Pseudomonas allii. Next base: position 3,782,012 of record NZ_AP039450.1, read on the forward strand.
ATGACGTGGCTCAAGCACTACGTGACCCATGAAACGTTGGCGCAACGCCGTGAAGAATGCGCTGGCAACGAGCGGTTCGTAATGCAACGAAGGCGGTAATTGCACCAACAGGCAACCCAGCTTTTCGCCCAGTTGCAGGCATTGCCCAAGAAACTCATCCAGTGCAGCCTCACAGCCTTGCAGGCGCAGCTCATGAGTGAGGCGCTTGGGCACTTTGACCGAGAAACGGAAGCCTGAGGGCACCGAATCCGCCCAGCGTGCATACGTCTTCGCCAGGTGCGGACGATAGAAGGAGCTGTTGATTTCCACCGCATTGAAGCGCGAAGCGTAGCGCTGCAAATGCGTGCCTTCACCAGTAAACCTCGGCCAGTATTCACGCGGCAAACTCCAGCCGGCACAGCCCACATAGGGACCTGCAGTCAAAACAGCACCTTGGCAGCATCGCGCATGAAAATCTCGATGGTCTTAGGGCCCACCCCGTCGAATTCCCCGAGACGTTTTTCGAAGGCCTCACGGCTTTCGCTGACACTGCGCATATGGGTGATCTTGCCGGCGTATTCGGCGTTCAACCTGGCGCTGAGGTCGAGCAAGCGTTGCGCGGTGGTTTCGTCATAGCGCACGTAATGCGCGCGTCCCAGCATGGCCACCAATTCACGCGATGTGCAGTGCTGCAGCTTGCGCGCAGTGTCACGGCCTTCTTGCTCGACAATCACCTTGTAGGCCTGCGCGGCAATCGGTGCCTGGATACGCTTGCCCATCAGGAAGCTGGCGATAAACCACTTGAACAGAGCGTGGTCATCGCCGGGCTTGAGGTCGATGCCTAACTCCGTCGCGCTGATGGCACGGGCCATGCTCAGTGGCCCAGCTTGCGCTCGGCCTTGGCGGCCTGTTCGTTGATGGCGTCGGTCTGACGTTCGATGTCCTTGATCGAGGTGGGCGTCACCACTTTATCGACGGTTTCGGTCTTGGGATTCGGGCGGTCCAGGGTTTGGCCCTTGACGGGTTTTTCCGTGCCGCTCTGGGCTTCTTCAGAGCTGATGGGTGCAGGGGTTTTATCGGCAGTCATGGTGTATCTCCAGTCAATTGAAGGCCCGTGAAAATGGCGGGCGCTTAAGCAGCAGAGGCCTGCCAATCTGGATAGTTCAAGGAAATTGCCCGCGCCAACCGCCCGAGAAATAAGCGCAAATTAATTTAAACCTTTGCCGTGCGAGCCGGATCAACTCTCCCAGATCCCATTCCCCATCAGGAGACACTCGATCATGAGTTCACACCTAAACGGCAAGAAGATTCTGGTCATCACCTCCAATACCGGCATCGAGCGCGACGAGCTGCTCAAACCGTTGGAAGCACTGCGCGGTTATGGCGCGACGGTGACCCACGCTTCCAGCAAGGGCGGCACCACACAGACCTTCGTGGGCGACACCGAGAAAGACCAGACGGTGGAATCCGACGCAAAACTGTCCGAGCTTTGCGCTGCCGATTTCGATGCACTGGTCATTCCCGGCGGCACTGTCAACGCGGACACGCTGCGCCAGGATGCGGCCGCGTTGAAGCTGATCAACGCGTTCGTGCAGGCCGGTAAAACCGTAGCGGCGATTTGTCACGGCCCCTGGGCACTGATTGACGCAGGCGTGATCAAGGGCAAGACCCTGACCTCCTACAAGAGCGTACGCATCGACCTGGAAAACGCCGGGGCCGCTGGCTGGGTCGATGCCGACGTCAAGGAATGCAAGGCCAACGGCTGGACCCTGATTACCTCGCGCACGCCGGACGACTTGCCTGCGTTCAATGAGGCGATTGCCAAGGCAGTGGCAGGCTGACGCCCAAGCGCTGAACGAAAACAGGCGCCGTCGAGGCGCCTGTTTTTTATGGGCTGATGCTTCAGCTTTTACGATGCTCCGGCATCTCCCGTTTCGGCCCGAACATCGCCCAGGCGATCAGCCCGAACAGCGGCACAAAAATCAGCACCACCAGCCATAACCCTTTCGACTCCCAGCCCCCCGTGCTGCGCAAGACGATATTGATCGCCCACAACTCCAGCAGTAGCAGAATCACTGCCAGACCAATCCAGATATATTGAATTTCCATGCTTCACCTCCTAGGTCATATGCCTTAGGTCAAGCAGGGGCCGCGAGGGTTCATTTAAATTTTCGCGAGGGTTCATCCGTAACGGGTGGCTCGGGTGTGAGCCCCCAGTCGCCGTGTTCACACCAGTCATCACCGAGCATCTCGGCCGGGTGCATGGTGCGGTCGGCACCGTTGCCGCAAGCGAGGTCGGAGGCGCCGCAATAGCGGTCACACCCCCAGCAGATGCGTTCAGGGTGTTTGGGATGCAGCGGAAATGGCTTGGCCATGAAGCACCTTCCTACCGGCGAACTGTGGGTCAAGCCTAACGCCACGATCCCAACCCAGCCTTGACCCGGATCAAGCCGGGCAATCATGAAATATCCTGCAAACTTGACAAGAATCATTATTATTCACAGCAGACCTTCCTAGACTCGGGCTCTCTCCCCTCACCCGTCAGGAAGCCCTCATGCGTACCTCATCCCTGCTGCCCATCCTCCTGTTGATGACCACCTGCGCGGCGTCCGCCAAGGAGTACCCGATCGGCGAACCACAACACTGCCCGGGGCTGGAAATCGGCGCGGTGTACCTGCAACCGATCGAGATGGCCCCTGCGGGGATGATGCGCGCCACCGCCGATTCCGACGTGCACCTGGAAGCCGATGTGCGTGCCACGGCAGACAACGCCCAGGGCTTTCAGGAAGGCAGTTTCGTGCCTTACCTGAACCTGTCCTTCTCGCTGAAAAAACAAGGTGACACGCCGCCCATCAACGGTAACTTCCACGCCATGGTCGCCAATGACGGCCCGCACTATGGCGACAACGTCAAGCTGCAAGGCCCGGGCAAGTACAGCCTTACCTTCACCGTTTCACCGCCTGACGGTCACCACTCCCTGGGCCGTCACACCGACAAGGAAACCGGCGTCGCGCCCTGGTTCGAACGCTGCGAAGTGCACTACGAGTTCGTCTACGCCGGCATCGGCAAGAAAGGCGGCTATTGATGCGCCGCGCCCTGCTGCTCGGCGGGTTTGTGCTGAACGGTGCAGCCTTGGCTGCGCCCTTGCCCAGCTATGAATTGACTCTGCAAGACGGCCACTTCACACCGCCCCAATTGGCGGTCAAGGCCGGCGAGCGTTTCAAGATCGTGCTCAAGAACCTCGGACAAGGCCCGGCCGAATTCGAAAGCACGCCGTTGCGGGTGGAAAAAGTCTTGTCCCCTGGGGTGACCACCTTTGTGGTGATCCACCCCCTCAAGCCAGGCACCTATCCGTTCTTCGACGAATTCAACCCCCAACTGCCCGAAGGCAGCATCCGTGCCGAATAGGAGCCGTTGATGAACACATCGATGTTTATTGTGTGGCGCGAAAGCGTCGAGGCGCTGCTGGTGATCGGCATTCTGCAGGCCTGGATCAGCTGCCAGGCCGGTCGCTCGCGCCTGGCCCGTTACCTCTGGGCCGGCGTGCTGCTGGGCTTGCTCGGTTCCGCCGGGTTGGCGGGGTTGATGCTGTGGGCCGGCGAAACCATGACCGGCCCCGCGGGTGAATGGCTGCAAGCGGCGCTGACCCTGGTCGCCAGCGGCCTGATGGTGCAGATGGTGTTCTGGATGCATCGCCATGCGCCCACCCTCAGACACCGGCTGGTCAGTGAAGCCGACCAGCGCCTGGCCCGGCACGGCGGCTGGGGCGTGTTGCTGCTGGCCTTGCTGGCGGTAAGCCGCGAAGGCAGCGAGACCGTGGTGTTCTTGTATGGCGCCGGTGCCCGTCTGCACGACGAAGCCCTGGGCCTGTTCGCCATCGGTGGCGTGCTGGGGTTGGTGCTGGCCGGGCTGACCGTGGTGCTGTTGCGCAGCAGCCGACGCTTTATTTCCTGGGCGCGTTTTTTCGCCCTCAGCGAAGCCTTGCTGTTGCTGCTGGGCGGCGCCTTATTGGTTGCTGCGGTGGACCGCATCAGTGGGCAACTGTTGGCGATGGACATGCCCGACTGGGTCTACTCGGCCTTTGGCGACAGCCGCTGGGACAGCAGCCTGCTGCTCAGTGACAGCCACGGACTGGGCGCGTTGCTGGCAGACTTCGCCGGCTACCGCGCCGCGCCCAGCCTGATCACGGTGCTGGTGTTGCTCGGCTATTGGCTGCTGGTGGGCAACGGCCTGCGCCGGTCACGGCAAGCCGCATGAGCTGGCTACAGCGACTGGGCGATGGCATGCGCCGCCATGGGCGGCTGATCCGAAGCGTGCAATGGGCGGTGGTGCTGGTGTACGCCGTGCTGCTGGTGTTGCCGACGCTGCTGCCCCTGCCGGACAGCCAGGCGCGCCTGCTCGACAACCTCACGCTGCTTGCGCAATTCATCTTCTGGGGCCTCTGGTGGCCCTTCGTGTTGCTGTCGATGGTGCTCTTCGGGCGCCTGTGGTGCGGCGTGCTCTGTCCGGAAGGTGCCTTGAGCGAATGGGCCAGCCAGCACGGGCGCGGCCTGGGCATTCCGCGCTGGCTGCGCTGGGGTGGCTGGCCGACCCTGGGCTTTTGCTTGACCACGCTCTACGGCCAGTTGATCAGCGTGTACGACTACGCCCAGGCCGCGCTGCTGATCCTCGGTGGCTCGACCCTCGCCGCGGTCGTGGTCGGCCTGCTGTTCGTGCGCGGCAAACGCGTCTGGTGCCGCTACCTGTGCCCGGTCAGCGGCGTCTTCGCCCTGCTCGCCCGCCTGGCGCCGGTGCACTTCGCCGTGGATGAACAACGCTGGAAGGCCAACGCCGCGCCACGCATGCCGTTGCCCAACTGCGCGCCGCTGCTGGACATCCGTCGCCTGCAAGGCGCCAGCGAATGCCACGCCTGCGGTCGCTGCAGCGGGCAACGCGGCGCGGTGCAATTAATCGCCCGCTCGTGCAACCAGGAGATTCTGCGGGCACCGCTGCACCACGGCTCGGCCTGGGACGTCCGCCTGCTGCTGTTCGGCGTGATCGGCCTGGCCATGGGCGCGTTTCAGTGGACGGTGAGCCCCTGGTTCATCGCCCTCAAGCAACACCTGGCCGAGTGGTTGGTGAGCCGCGACTGGCTATGGCCGCTGCACGACAACGCCCCCTGGTGGTTGCTCACCCATTACCCGCAAGTCAATGACAGTTTCAGTTGGCTGGATGGGGTGTGCATCGTGCTGTATCTGGCCGGCAGCTCGCTGGTGGTGGGCGGCGGGTGCTGGTTGTGGTTGCAGCTGGCTGCGCGCTCGGCGGGTGATCGCGCACTGTTTCGGCCCCTGGCGCTGACACTGACGCCCCTGGGTGGTGCGGGGTTGTTCCTGGGGTTGTCGACGACCACGGTGAAGCTGTTGCGCTACGAAGGCTTGGTATTGGCGTGGGTGCAACCGCTGCGAGCCGGGGTCTTGATGGCGGCAATCGGCTGGTGCCTGTGGTTGGCGTGGCAACGACTCGAGGGACTGCCACGCGGACGGGCATGGCTGTGCATGCTGATGAGTACCGGGTTGATCGGCTACGGCTGGTGGCTGCAGTTCTGGGGCTGGGCCAACTGAAGCATTGAGACTGTGGGAGGGGGCTTGCCCCCGATGGCAGTGGGTCAGTCCATCTGTCACTGACACTCCGTCATCGGGGGCAAGCCCCCTCCCACATTTGCCAACTTCCCGCTAGACCTTGAAGCGCGCCACGGTCTGGTGCAGCGCCCCCGCCATCCCCGCCAGGTCATGCCCCGCCGTCTCCGTATGCAAGGCGCCCTGCAACACCTGCTGCGACAGGGTGCGGATGCCCACCAGGTTGCGATCCACCTCCCGCGCCACCAGTGCCTGCTCTTCGGTGGCGCTGGCGATCATCATGTTGCGCTCGTTGATCTGCGAGATGGACCGGGTGATTTCATCCAGCGCCTCCCCCGAACGCTGCGCCACGCCGAGGGTCGCCTGCACCCGCTCACTGCTGCTGTGCATGGCCGCCACCGCGTGTTCGGTGTCCTGGCGGATATTGCCGATCATCTGCTCGATCTCCTGGGTCGAGGCCTGGGTGCGATGGGCCAGCGCGCGCACCTCATCGGCCACCACCGCAAACCCGCGCCCGGCATCGCCGGCCCGGGCCGCTTCGATAGCGGCGTTGAGGGCCAGCAGGTTGGTCTGGTCGGCGATGCTGCGGATCACTTCGAGCACGCTGCTGATGTCCTGCACACGGCCGGCCAGTTGCTGGATGCGCTCCGAGGTTTCCACCACGCCGGTGGCCAGGGTGTTGATCGACGCCACGGTCTCCTGCACCTGGGCGCGACCGCGCTGGGCAGTCTGTTCCGACAGGCGCGAAGCCTCGCTGGTACTCACCGCATTGCGCGCCACCTCGTCCACGGCGGCGGTCATCTCATTCACGGCGGTGGCCGCCTGCTCGATCTCCTGGCCCTGGGACTGCAAGCTGCTGCTGGTCTGGCTGCTGACCGCGCTCAACTCTTCGGAAGAACTGGCCACGCCATCCACTGACGCGGCAATCTGCCGGACCATCTGGTTGAGGTTCTGCTGCATCTGGTGCAGGTTGCGCATCACGCTGCCTTCGGCGCTGTTGCACAGCGGCACTTCGATGGTCAGGTCGCCTTGGGCGATATGGCTGAGTACGCGCGCCGCCTCATCCGGCTCCCCGCCCAGCGGGCGGATCACGCTGCGGGTGACGATGACGGCGGCGGTCACCACCAGCGCCACGCACAACAGCAGCAGCCCCAGCATGGTGCGCCGGGCGTCGTCGTACAGCAGCTGCGCCGCCTGCTCACGCTCGGCGAACACGCGTCCCTGCATGGCCATCAGCGCATCCAGGCTCTTGAACACCGCAAGCTCGGCCGGCATCACCTGTTGCTTGAGCTGGGCCAGGCCCTGTTCGCGGGCGCCCTGTTTGATCAGCGCCTGCACCTGGGTGAAGGCCGCTACGTAGGTTTCACGATGAGTCTTGAGGGTCGCATAGGCGGCCTGGCCTTCGGCGGTATCGAGCAGCGGTTCAAGGGTGGCGAACGCCTCGGTGATGCGTTGCCGGGTGCTGCCGATCGAAGCTTGAGCGGCCTGATTATCTGCGTCGATCAGCAGGTCGCGGGTGTTGCGGCCGTTATCGCGCACGCCGGTGGCGATCACCATGATCGGCGCGATTTTCGGCCAGTCCTGCTGCACGATCTGTGCGGACTGTTGCTTGAGGGTTGCCAGGTCGTGCAAGGCGTAGAACACCAAGCCGACCAGGGCCAGCGGCGCAATCGCGAAACCGATGACAATGCGTTGTGCCGTGGTTAACTGCTTCATTCTGAACATTCCTTGATGAACACCTGCCCACCATGGGCAGCATCTTTAAAAACCGGTTGAGGGTGTCGGTCACCCTCGCAATACAAACGCGGGAAACAACTCGCGCAAACGGCCCCACAGCTCGGGCAACGCAGACTGTGCCGGTGCACTCGGCAATTGCGGGTCGAGCATGCTGACGGTCCGCACCATCTGCACGGCGAAGCGCTGCACACCCGTGGCTTGCAAACGCTGGGCCAGCCGCAACAGGCGCGGTGGGTCGATCAGGTGCCAATGCACCGTGGTGCGGCATTCATAGTCCACGCCACTGGCGAGCAAGGTGTCGAGGCTGCGCCAATTGGCGGCGCCACTACCCTTGACCAGGGTGATCGACTGGCAGTCTTCGGCCAGGGCCTTCACGTCGAACCCGACCCAGTCGGCATGACGCAACGCATTGGCAAACCCTGCCGGCTTGATCCCGGCGCTGTGCAAGCCGATGTGAAAACCCATCGCCCGCACTTCATCCATCGCCGCCGGCAAGCCTTCCTGCAAGGTCGGCTCGCCGCCGCTGAACACCACGGCATCGAGCAAGTCCCGGCGCCGTTGCAGGAACAGCAGCACCCGGCGCCAATCCACCTCCGTGCTGGCGCGCGGCGGGATCAGGTCCGGGTTGTGGCAGTAACGGCAACGCCAGGCACAGCCCTGGCAGAACAGCACGCAAGCGAGCATGCCGGGGTAGTCGAGGGTGGTCAGGGGCACCAGGCCCCCGACCCGTAGCGCTCGGCTCATTGCCGCCCGGCCGCCGCAGCCGTTTCGGTGAAGTGCACGCGCTCCTTGTGCTCGGATTGCTTGCCGGGGTTGAACGCCGACACCGGCCGGTGATAACCCATCACTCGGGTCCAGACTTCGCAGCGCTGACGTTGTGGCTGGGATGCTTGCATGGTGAATCTCCTTGGGGTTGAAAAGCTTGGTTTAACGGGCGGCTGCCAGGGCTTCATCGCACTTGGGGCAGAACTCATGTTCACCGGCCAGATAGCCATGCACCGGGCAGATCGAAAACGTCGGCGTCACCGTGAGGTACGGCAAGCGAAAACGCCCCAGCGCCTTGCGCACCAACTGCTTGCAGGCCTGGGTCGAGGAAATCTGCTCGGCCATGTACAGGTGCAACACGGTGCCGCCGGTGTATTTGCATTGCAGTTCGTCTTGCAGCTCCAGGGCTTCGAACGGGTCCTGGGTAAAGCCCACCGGCAGTTGCGACGAGTTGGTGTAGTACGGCGCGACCTCGCTGCCCGCCTGCAGGATGTCGGGGTAGCGCTTGCGGTCTTCCTTGGCGAAGCGGTAAGTGGTGCCTTCGGCCGGCGTCGCTTCGAGGTTGTAGAGATGGCCGGTGTCTTCCTGGAAGCGCAGCAAGGTGGCGCGCACGTGGTCGAGCAACTTGAGCGCAAAGGCGCGGCCCTGCTCGGTGTGCATGCCCTGCTCGTCACCGCTGAAATTGCGCAGCATCTCGTGCATGCCATTGAGGCCGATGGTGGAGAAGTGATTGCGCAGCGTGCCAAGGTAGCGCTTGGTGTAGGGGTAGAGACCGGCGTCCATGTGATGCTGGATCACCTTGCGCTTGACCTCCAGGCTCTCCATGGCCATCTCCATCAGGCTGTCCAGGCGTTGCAGCAAGCCCGAGGTATCCCCCTTGAACAGGTAGCCCAGGCGCGCGCAGTTGATCGTCACCACCCCCAGGCTGCCGGTCTGCTCCGCCGAGCCAAACAGGCCGCCGCCACGCTTGAGCAACTCGCGCACGTCCAGTTGCAGGCGGCAGCACATCGAGCGCACCTGGTTGGGCTGCATGTCCGAGTTGAGGAAGTTCTGGAAATACGGCAGGCCGTAACGTGCGGTCATCTCGAACAGGCGGTCGGCGTTGTCGCTGTCCCAGGGGAAATCATGGGTGATGTTGTAGGTCGGAATCGGGAAGGTGAACACTCGGCCCTTGGCGTCCCCGGCCTGCATCACTTCGATGTAGGCGCGGTTGATCAGCTCCATTTCGGCTTGCAGGTCGCCATAGGCAAACGGCATTTCTTCACCACCGATCACCGGCACCTGTTCACGCAGATCTTCGGGGCAGACCCAGTCGAAGGTCAGGTTGGTAAACGGCGTCTGGGTGCCCCAGCGTGACGGCACGTTGAGGTTGTAGATGAACTCCTGCACCGCCTGGCGCACTTGCGGATAGCTCAGCTGATCCTTGCGCACATAGGGCGCCAGGTAGGTGTCAAAGGAACTGAACGCCTGCGCGCCGGCCCATTCGTTCTGCAGGGTGCCGAGGAAATTGACCATCTGCCCCAGCGCGCTGCTCAAGTGCTTGGGCGGCCCCGCCTCCACGCGCCCCGGCACGCCATTGAGGCCTTCATGCAACAACGAACGCAGGGACCAGCCGGCGCAGTAACCGGCGAGCATGTCCAGGTCATGGATATGCAAATCGGCTTCGCGGTGCGCACGGCCGATCTGCTCGCTGTAGACCTCATCCAGCCAGTAATTGGCGGTGACCTTGCCCGCCACATTCAGCACCAGCCCACCGAGGGAATAGCCCTGGTTGGCATTGGCCTGCACGCGCCAGTCTTCGCGGTCGAGGTATTCGTTCATGGAGGTGGCGACTTCCACCAGGGTCTTGCGGTCGCGGCGCAGGCGGCCGTGTTGTTCACGGTAGACGATGTAGGCGCGCATCGACAGGAAATAGCCGGCGTCCATCAATACGCGTTCGACGCTGTCCTGGATTTGTTCGACGTCCAGTTGGTCGATGCCTCTCAGGCGGGCCAGGACGGCGCCCAGCAGCAGGTCGACGTCAGTGGTCTGGTATTCGCCGGTGGCGGTGCCGGCGGCGATCAGGGCCTGGCGGATTTTTTCGGCGTCGAAGGGGACGAGGGTGCCGTCGCGTTTGTGCAGGCGGGTGCTGGTCAGGGGGGTGAGCGCGGTTTGCATTGGGGGGCTCCAAACACTACATATAGGTATTTTTTAGTCTTTAAACACAATATGCGGTGATATTACGGAGATTGGTCTTGGGTGCCCTTGATCGGGGTCAAGGTTTTTCAGATCGGGGGCATATCCGTTTCTTCGGTCACGGCGGCTATTGGTTCCGCCCTTACGGCGGCTCACTTTTGAAAAGCGCAAAAGTAAGCAAAACGCTCTTGCCCCAACACTCGGCACCTCGCTTAGGCTCGGTGTGCCCGTAATCCGACAGGGATTTGGGGGGCCGCCTAAGATAAAAATCAAAAGCAGATCAAGAGCCAGAGCAAACCACCCTTCAACTGATACATGAAGATCAAACTGTGGGAGGGGGCTTGCCCCCGATGGCGGTGTGTCAGCCAACTCATCAGTGACTGACCCACTGCCATCGGGGGCAAGCCCCCTCCCACACTTTGACCGAGTACCGGCCATACAATCCGGTCGGCTCTAAGGCCGCCGCGCTCTTGCTTTTGATCTGGGAGCGCCCCGTCAAACACGCTGGCCGAACGCAGGCTTGAATCCGTGGGTAACCCGGCAGGACGCCGGGTTAGCCGCAATGGGCCATGGATGGCCCATTGCGGCGGCCCACGGATTCAAGCCGGAGTGAGGGCATGCCGAGCCTAAGCGAGGCACCGAGTGTTGGGGCGAAGGCCTTTTGCTTACTTTTGGCTGGGCCGGCATTCCGGCCTTTCCAAAAGTGAGCCGCCGTAAGGGCGGAACCATAAGTGGCCGTTACCTAAATAACGGATATGCCCCCAATCACCCCCCACTCACACTCATAAACCGCACCACCTGCACCTCCCCCGCCCCCGTAAAATCATGCCCCAACGGCTTCCCCCGCAACGCCCGATGCAACGCCTCAACCAACGGCCCATCCTCCAGCGGATAGCGCCTGAGCAACCCACGCAGGTCCAGCGCATCCTCCTGCCCCAGACACAACAACAACCGCCCCTCCACCGTCATTCGCACCCGATTGCAACTGCCACAAAAATTCTGCGAATTAGGCGAAATAAACCCGATCCGCGTCCGCGGATGCCCCGCCAACCGCACATACCTGGCCGGCCCACCGCTGTTTTCGGTGCTGTCGAGCAACACATGCTCACGGGCAATCACCCCACGCACGTCATCACTGGCACAGAACGTCTCCCCCCGCGAACGCCCCACATCCCCCAAGGGCATTTCCTCGATAAAACTGATATCGATCCCCTGCTCGATCGCATACCGCACCAACCCCGGCACCTCATCGAAATTGCGCCCTTTCATCACCACGCAATTGAGCTTGACCCGCTCGAACCCCGCCTCCCGCGCCGCCTCGATACCGTCCAGTACCTGGCGCAGGTCACCGTTGCGGGTGATCGCCCGAAACCGCTCGGGGTCCAGGCTGTCGAGGCTGATGTTCATGCGCTTGACCCCTGCGTCCACCAAGGGCCGCGCCAATCGCGCCAGTTGCGAGCCGTTGCTTGTCATCACCAGTTCACGCAAGCCCGGCAGCGCCGCGATGTTGCGACACAGCCCGACAATCCCCGGCCGGATCAGCGGCTCACCGCCGGTCAGGCGGATCTTGCGCACGCCCTGGCCCACGAACAGCCGGGCCAGGCGCTCGAGTTCTTCCAGGCTCAACACCTGCTGGCGCGGCAGGAAGGTCATGGTCTTCGCCATGCAGTACACACAGCGAAAATCACAGCGGTCGGTCACCGACAAGCGCAGGTAGTCGATGGTACGGCCGAGCCCATCCACCAGGCTCATGTCACTGCACCAACGGCGAGTCGGCGCCCTGCAGCGCAAGGCCACGAATGTCCGCCGCGCCGATCAGGGTTTGCAGGTACTGCACCAACGCCTTCTGCCACACGCCTTGTTGCAGCTGGGTGCGAATCGCCCCGGCCACGGCTTCATAAGGCAACGGCTGCCCTTCGATACGCTGGTCGATGCTGATCACGTGCCAGCCATAGCGGCTTTCCAGCGGTTTGTCGGCCAGGCCCGGTGCCAGGGTGAACAGCTGGCGCTCCAGTTCCGGCACGGTCTGGCCCTTGCTGATCTGGCCCAGCGAACCGCCCTGGGCCTTGGAGGGGCACGCCGAATACTTGAGGGCCAGTTCGGCGAAACTGCCGGGGGTCTGTGCCAGGCTCAGCAACAGGATTTCCGCCTGCACATGGGCCATCTGGCGTGCCTCGGCATCGTCCGGCGCGCACTCGAGCAGGATGTGCCGCACCGCCAGCAACGGCGCGCTGTGGAAGCGCCCGCGATTGCTCTCAAAGTAATGCCGGCAGGTCGCTTCGTCGCACTGCGGCACGCTGATTTCGCGCTCCAGCAATAAGCGCGTGGCCGCTTCCTCTTCGTTCTCGCCGGGGCCGATGTCCACCGCCAGGCCGAGTTCAGCAATACGCTGCTGCAACAACTCGCGAATCACCAGGGCGCGGGCCGCCAGGTACACCGCCGCTTCGCGGCTTTCGGCCGGGTGGTATTGCAACTCCAGGGCCATCGCCTCGGGCGTGATCGATACGCCATTGACGCTGACGATGGGCCATTCCTGTTCACTGCTGGCAATCAATTCAGGCTGGGTCATCACGCGCTCCTCACGACTTCTGCCGTACGATTTGGTAACGCCGCCCCAGGTACCAGATCGGCGCGCTGACCATGTGCACCAGGCGGGTAAACGGGAACAGCACAAACAGGGTCAAGCCCAATGCCACGTGGGCCTTGTAGATCAGCGACACTGGCGCAATCGACTCCGCCGCCTGCACCGGCCGCAGCAACACCACGTTCTGCGCCCAGTCGGCGAGCATCACCATCACCGAGCCGTCCATGTGCCCGGTCGAGGCGACGATGGTCAGCAAACCGAGCAGTAACTGCGCGAGCAGCACCAGCAGGATCAGGATGTCCGACGTACTCGATGTGGCGCGCACCCGCGGGTCGCTCAAGCGGCGGTTGACCAGCATCAGCAAGCCCACCAGGCACAGCAGGCCGAAGAACCCGCCGGAGACCATCGCCAGCAGTTGCTTGTTTTCAGTGCTGATTACGTGGTGATACACCGACGCCGGTGTGAGCAGGCCGACAAAATGCCCGGCCAGCACAAACAGCACGCCGATATGGAAGAAGTTGCTCGCCACGCGCATGCCGCGGTTGTTCAGCATCTGGCTGGAGCCGGCCTTCCAGGTGTACTGCGACAGGTCGAACCGCGCCCAACTGCCCAACAGGCAGATCGCCAGGGCCACATAGGGGTACACCCCGAATACCAGCAAATTCCACTTAGACATTACCCACCTCCCCGGCCGGCACGGCGGCCGGCGCTGCTTGCTGAAAATCCACCCAATGCAGCGGTACGGCGCTTTCTTCCCGCGCCTTGCCGGGTGCGCTCGGCATGGCGCTGCAACGGTCCTGCTGCTCGGCCTGCATAAAGTCCACGGCCTCCTCTTCCCACACCTTGTCGAGGGCTTCGAGGGAGTCGTCGCGCGGTTCGGCCGCCACTTGGGCGCGCACCTCGGCCACGGCCTGGTGCGGCTCGGTGCCGGCGATCTGCAACAGCGCGCGCATGCAACTGGCGTAGGCGCTCTCACGCTCTTCCAGGCGCGCCGCAAGCAACGCCAGCAGGTGCGCCACATCCGCCAGGCCCTCGCGGGCCTCGATGTCTTCGCGGGTGGAGAGGAACTCCAGGTACAACGGGATATAGTCCGGCAGCTCCTTGACGCCGATGGCAAACCCAGCGGCCTCGTACTGGGCCATCATGTCGACCATCGCCTGGCCACGGTCACGGGACTCGCCGTGCACGTGTTCAAACAACAGCAGCGACAGCGAGCAACCACGACCGAACAACGCGCCGTAGTGCTCCTGGCCATCCATCAGGTCATTGCCGCAGATCAGCTCCAACAGCTCGAACAACGCACCGCGTTGCTTGGGGCTGATTTCCCGCGACTCGATGATCGCCTGCTCCAGTTCATCGCGGCCGTTCACCAGAGTCTCGGTGGGATAGTCCAGCAGCAACGAAATCACTTTAAGAATGCGCATGGCTCAGTCCTCCCAGATCTGCACGGTTTTCAGGACGTCACGGCGATTGGCCTTCTTGGCGCCGAACATGTTGGTGTCGGAACTGCCGCTGCAGCCGCTGCCGAAACTGAAACCGCAGCCGGAACGTTCGGCGAACGCGTCGCTCATGGCGTCTTCACGGTGCGCGCTCGGCACCACAAAGCGGTCTTCGTAGTTGGCAATCGCCAGGTAGCGGTACATCTCTTCCACCTGCGGCACGCTCAGGCCCACGTCTTCGAGCACTTGCAGGTCCTGCACGCCATCGACCTGTTGGGAACGCTTGAACGCACGCATCGCCAGCAGACGCTTGAGGGCACGCTTGACCGGTTTTTCATCGCCGGCGGTGAGCATGTTGGCCAGGTAGCGCAGCGGAATGCGCAGGCTGTCCACGTCCGGGATCACCCCGTTCATGCCCACGGTGCCGGCCGCGGCGGCATTCTGGATCGGCGACAGCGGCGGCACGTACCAGACCATCGGCAAGGTGCGGTATTCCGGGTGCAGCGGCAGTGCGAGCTTCCAGTCCACCGCCATCTTGTACACGGGGGAGCGCTGCGCGGAGTCGATCACCGACTGTGGTACGCCATCAGCCAACGCCTGGCGGATCACCGCCGGGTCATTCGGGTCGAGGAAGATCTCCAGTTGCTTCTCGTACAGGTCGTGCTCGCTGGCAGTGCTCGCCACTTCGCTGATGCGGTCGGCGTCGTAGAGCAACACGCCGAGGTAGCGGATGCGCCCGACGCAGGTTTCGGCACACACGGTGGGCATGCCGGCCTCGATGCGCGGGTAGCAGAAGATGCACTTCTCGGACTTGCCGCTCTTCCAGTTGAAGTAGATTTTCTTGTATGGGCAACCGCTGATGCACATGCGCCAGCCGCGGCATTTTTCCTGGTCGATCAGCACGATGCCGTCTTCTTCACGCTTGTAGATCGCACCGCTGGGGCACGACGCCGCGCACGCCGGGTTGAGGCAGTGCTCGCACAGGCGCGGCAGGTACATCATGAAAGTGTTTTCGTACTCGCCGTAGATATCCGCCTGGATCTGGTCGAAGTTCTTGTCCTTGCGGCGCTTGGCGAACTCGGTGCCGAGGATTTCCTCCCAGTTCGGGCCCCACTCGATTTTCTGCATGCGCTTGCCCGATACCACCGAGCGCGGCCGCGCGGTGGGTTGGTGCTCGCCCAACGGCGCGGTGTGCAGGTGCTGGTAATCGAAGTCGAACGGCTCGTAGTAGTCGTCCAGGCTCGGCAGGTCCGGGTTGGCGAAGATGTTCGCCAGCACGCGGAACTTGCCGCCGATACGCGGGTTGATGCTGCCGTTGGCGTTACGCACCCAGCCGCCCTTCCACTTGTCCTGGTTTTCCCACTCCTTGGGGTAGCCGATGCCAGGCTTGGATTCGACGTTGTTGAACCAGGCGTACTCCATGCCTTCGCGGCTGGTCCACACGTTCTTGCAGGTGATCGAGCAGGTGTGGCAGCCGATGCATTTGTCCAGGTTCAGCACCATGCCGATCTGTGAGCGAATCTTCATCTCAGTTCTCCTCGATATCGGTCGGCAATGGGCGCGGCAAGTCATCGCCGGTGGAACCATCGAGCCAGTCGACCTTGGCCATCTTGCGCACCACGACGAACTCGTCGCGGTTGCAACCGACCGTGCCGTAATAGTTGAAGCCATAGGCCTGCTGGGCGTAGCCGCCGATCATGTGGGTCGGCTTGAGCACCACGCGGGTCACCGAGTTGTGGTGGCCGCCCCGGGTCTTGGTGGTCTCCGAACCGGGCACGTTCACGATGCGTTCCTGGGCGTGGTACATCATCACCATGCCCTCCTTGACCCGTTGGCTGACCACCGCACGGGCAGTGAGCGCGCCGTTGACGTTGAAGCATTCGATCCAGTCGTTGTCCTCGATGCCGGCGCGCTTGGCGTCGATTTCCGAGAGCCACACGATCGGCCCGCCACGGCTCAGGGTGAGCATCAGCAGGTTGTCGCTGTAGGTGCTGTGGATGCCCCACTTCTGGTGAGGGGTGATCCAGTTCAGCACGATCTCGGTCTCGCCATTGCTGCGCTTGCCCTTCACGCCTTCGATGGTGCGGGTGTTGACCGGTGGCCGGTAGCTCATCAGTTGTTCGCCGAACGCCTGCATCCACGGGTGGTCCTGGTAGAACTGCTGGCGGCCGGTGATGGTGCGCCATGGGATGTTTTCATGGACGTTGGTGTAGCCGGCGTTGTAGCTCACGTGGTCGTCTTCCAGGCCCGACCAGGTGGGGCTGGAGATGATCTTGCGTGGCTGCGCCTGGATGTCGCGGAAGCGGATCGCCTCATGGGCCTTGGGCAGCGCCAGGTGGCTGTGGTCGATGCCGGTGAAGGCCGACAGCGCCGCCCAGGCCTTGACCGCCACATGGCCGTTGGTTTCCGGGGCCAGGGACAGGATCACCTCGGCCGCATCGATGGCCGTGTCGATCTTCGGCCGCCCATGGCTGATACCCGCGTCGCCTTCGTGATGGTTCAGCTCGCCGAGGAAGGCCACCTCGTCATCGGTGTTCCAGTTGATGCCCTTGCCGCCGTTGCCGAGTTTTTCCAGCAAGGGCCCGAGGGAGGTAAATTTCTTGTAGATGTTCGGGTAGTCACGCTCCACCACCGCCATGTTCGGCGCGTTCTTGCCGGGTACAGGCGCCACACCGGCGCTTTTCCAGTCGGTGCCGCCGAACGGCTGGGCCAGTTCGCCGACGCTGTCATGCATCAGCGGCACGGTGACCAGGTCCTGCTCGACGCCCAGATGCCCGACCGCCATGGCCGAGAACGCCTTGGCAATGCCCTTGTAGATTTCCCAGTCGGAACGCGACTCCCACGCCGGGTCGATGGCTGCCGACAACGGGTGGATGAACGGGTGCATGTCCGAGGTGTTCATGTCGTCTTTTTCGTACCAGGTGGCGGTCGGCAAGACGATGTCGGAGTACACGCAGGTGGACGACATGCGGAAGTCCAGGGTGGTCACCAGGTCGAGCTTGCCGATGGCGCCGTCGTCGACCCATTCGGCTTCGGTGGGCTTGCTTTCGCCGCCAAAGCCGATGTCTTCGTTCATCACGCCGTTCTTGGTGCCGAGCAGGTACTTGAGCATGTACTCATGGCCCTTGCCCGACGAACCAAGCAGGTTGGAACGCCAGATGAACATGTTGCGCGGGAAGTTCACCGGGCTGTCCGGTTGCTCGCAGGCAAAGCGCAAGGTGCCGTTCTGCCAGGCCTTGACCACGTAGTCTTTGGGCTCCATGCCGGCGGCCGCCGCGTCCCGGCAGATATGCAGCGGGTTGGTGTTCAGTTGTGGCGCGCTGGGTAACCAGCCGGCGCGTTCGGCGCGGATGTTGTAGTCCAGTGCATGGGTGGGGAACTGCGACTTGTCCGCCATCGGCGACAACACGTCGTGCATGTTCATTTTTTCGTGGCGCCACTGCGAGCTGTGGCCGTAGAAGAAGCTGGTGCCGTTCATCTGGCGTGGCGGGCGGCTCCAGTCCAGGCCGAACGCCAGGGGCAGCCAGCCGCATTGCGGGCGCAGTTTTTCCTGGCCGACATAGTGGGCCCAACCGCCGCCGGTCTGGCCGACACAACCGCAGAGCATGAGCATGTTGATCAGCCCGCGGTAGTTCATGTCCATGTGGTACCAGTGGTTCATCGCCGCGCCGACGATGATCATCGAGCGGCCCTTGGTCTTGTCGGCGTTGTCGGCGAACTCACGGGCGATCTGGATGGCTTTCTCGCGGCTGACGCCGGTGATCGCTTCCTGCCAGGCCGGGGTGCCCGGCACGCTGGCGTCGTCGTAGTCCCGGGCCACGTTGCTGCCGCCCAGGCCACGGTCGATGGCCAGGTTGGCGGCGGACAGGTCGAACACCGTGGCGACCTTGGCCACGCTGCCATCGGCCAACGTTACGCTGTGCACCGGCACGCGGCGGAACTGCACGGCGTCACCGGCCACGTGCTGGAAGTGTTCGTGGGCTTCACCGGCAAAGTACGGGAAGCCGACTTCAGCCACGTCTGCGCCGATCAGGCTGAGCTTGAGGTCAATCTCACGGCCTTCACCGCCCTCTTTGGCGAGGATGTTCCACTTGCCCTTCTCACCCCAGCGGTAGCCGATGGACCCTTGTGGCGACACCAGTTCGCCGCTCTCGTCGAGGGCGATGGTTTTCCATTCCGGGTTGTTGTCCTGGCCCAGGTTACCGGTGAGGTCCGAGGCGCGCAGGAAGCGGTCAGGCTGGAAGCCGGCGCCGGGGGCAAACCCGGTCACGGGCTTGAGCATCACCAGCACCGGCAGGTCGGTGAAGCGCTTGGCGTAGTCGGTGAAATAGGCGCTCGGGTGGTCGAGGTGAAATTCCTTGAAGATCACATGGTTGAAGGCCTGGGCCAACGCGGCGTCGGTGCCCTGCTTGGGGTTGAGCCACAGGTCGGTGAGCTTGGCCACTTCCGAATAGTCGGGGGTGATGGCCACCGTCTTGGTGCCCTTGTAGCGCACCTCGGTAAAAAAGTGCGCGTCCGGCGTACGGGTCTGCGGGACGTTGGAACCCCAGGCAATGATGTAGTTGGAGTTGTACCAGTCGGCCGATTCCGGCACGTCGGTCTGCTCGCCCCACACCATCGGCGAGGCCGGTGGCAGGTCGCAGTACCAGTCGTAGAAACTCAGGCACACCCCACCCAGCAGCGACAGGTAACGCGAGCCGGCGGCGTAGCTGACCATCGACATGGCCGGGATCGGCGAGAAGCCGACGATGCGGTCCGGCCCGTATTGCTTGATGGTGTAGACGTTGGAGGCAGCGATGATCTCGTTGACCTCCGCCCAGTTGGAGCGGATGAAACCGCCCATGCCACGCTTGCTCTTGTACGACTCGGCCTTGGCCTTGTCCTCGACAATGCTCGCCCAGGCCTCCACCGGGGCCTTGGTCAGGCGCGCTTCACGCCACAGCTTGAGCAACGGCTTGCGGATCTTCGGGTACTTGAGCCGGTTGGCGCTGTAGATGTACCAGCTGTAGCTGGCGCCACGCGGGCAGCCACGGGGTTCGTGGTTGGGCAGGTCGTTGCGGGTGCGCGGGTAGTCGGTCTGCTGGGTTTCCCAGGTGATCAGGCCGTTCTTCACGTAGATCTTCCACGAGCAGGAGCCGGTGCAGTTCACCCCGTGGGTGGAGCGCACGATCTTGTCGTACTGCCAGCGCGAACGGTAGACGTTTTCCCAGTCGCGGGACTCCTTGCGGGTCTCGCCGTGCCCCTCGGAGAACTCGTCTTGCTTGCGGTTGAAGAACCGCAGTTGATCCAGTAAGTGACTCATGGTGCTTTCCTCATCAGGCGTGCCGTGGGGTGCGTTGCCCCGCGAATTCAGGTCGGACTAGCAGGGTGTGGCGCAGCCCTTGCGGGCGTACCACCACCAGGTCACGACGATGCAGCTCAGGTAGAAACCGACAAACATGTAGAAGGCCATGGCCGGGCTGCCGGTGGCGGCCATGGAACTGCCGAAGGATTTGGGGATGAAGAACGCGCCGAACGCGCCCATGGCCGAGCTGAACCCCAGCACCGCAGCCGATTCCTTGCCGGCGTCCTTCAGGGCCTGTTCACGCACCGCAGCGGGTTGGCCGGCGCTGGCCTTCTCGTGAACGGTGCGGAAGATCACCGGGATCATGCGGAAGGTCGAGCCGTTGCCGATGCCGGTGGTGATGAAGAGCAGCATGAACAGGCCGAGGAAGCCGTAGAAGCTGCCGCCCTGCCCGTTCTGCGGCAGAAAGTGCAGCACGCCGAACACCATCACGATCATCAGCACGAAGTTCCACAGGGTCACCCGCGCACCGCCCAGTTTGTCCGCCAGCCAGCCGCCGAGCGGGCGTACCAGCGCGCCCACCAGCGGGCCGAGGAAGGCGAATTTCAGCGCCACCACCTCGGGAAACGAGGTCTTGATCAGCAGCGGGAACGCCGCCGAAAAACCGATGAATGAACCGAAGGTCGCGAGGTACAACCAGCACATCAGCCAGTTGTGCTTGCGTTTGAAGATCACCGCCTGGTCGCTGAACGACGCACGGGCGCTGGACAGGTCATTCATGCCGAACCACGCGGCCACGGTGACGGTGAGGATGAATGGCACCCAGATGAAACCGGCATTCTGCAACCACAGCTGGCTGCCGTCCGCCAGGGTTTGCGGTTGCCCGCCCATCAGGCCGAACACCCCGAAGGTGATCACCAGCGGCACGCAGAACTGCATCACCGACACGCCCAGGTTACCCAGGCCGGCGTTCAGGCCAAGGGCAGTGCCCTGTTGCGCCTTGGGGTAGAAAAAGCTGATGTTGGACATGCTCGAAGCGAAGTTGCCGCCGCCGAAACCGCAGAGCAACGCGATCAATACGAACACGCTGTAGGGCGTGTTGGGGTCCTGCACCGCGAAGCCCATCCACAGCGACGGCAGCAGCAACGACGCGGTACTCAGGGCGGTCCAGCGGCGCCCGCCGAAGATCGGCACCATGAACGAGTAGAACACCCGCAACGTCGCGCCAGAGAGGCCCGGCAGTGCCGCCAGCCAGAACAGCTGGTCGGTGGTGAAGCTGAAGCCGATGGCGTTGAGGCGCACGATCACCGTGCTCCACACCATCCACACGGCAAAGGCCAGCAACAGCGCGGGGATCGAGATCCACAGGTTGCGGGTGGCGGTCTTCTTGCCGCTGGCGCCCCAGAACGCTGGGTCTTCAGGGCGCCAGTCATGGATCACCGGGCCCGAGGTGGGCTTTTGCGCAATGGACATGATCATTCTCCTTGGAGCGCGGGCTTGCCGAGCAGCGGTTGTTTGCGGATTTCGCTGAAGTACATCCAGGCCAGGGACACCCAGACCACGCCGTACATCAACATGAAGCAGGAAGAGCGCACGCCGGTGAGGTCCACCAGGGCGCCGAACATAATCGGCAGCACAAAGCCACCCAGGCCGCCGGCCAGGCCGACGATGCCGGACACCGCGCCCATGTTTTGCGGGTAGTCATTGGCGATGTACTTGAACACCGAGGCCTTGCCGAACGCGAAGGCGATGCCCATCACGAACAGCAGCACGGTGAACAGCGCAGGGGTGAGGCCGATGTGGAAATCCAGCGGGCCGTTGACGGTCATCACCTGCAACTGGGTCTGCGGGTAGCTGAGCAGGAACAGGCACACCCAGCTCACCCACAACACCCACCAGGTCACGCTCTGCGCGCCCCAGCGGTCGGACATCCAGCCGCCCACGGCGCGCAGCACACCACCCGGCAGCGAGAAACACGCGGCCAGCAGCGCGGCGCTTTGCAGGCTGAAACCGTATTCCTGCACGTAGTACTTGGTCACCCACAGCGCCAGCGCCACATAGCCGCCGAACACAATCGAGTAGTACTGGCAGTAGCGCCACACGGCCGGGTCTTTGAGGCACAGCAACTGTTGGCGCAAAGTGGCGCCGCCGGCGCTGCGGTGGGCCTTGTTTTCGCTGGTGAGGAACCAGAACAGCAGCGCGGTGATAAACAGGATCGCGCTGAACACCTTGGGCACCAGGTGCCAGGTACCAAGGGCGATCAGGCCCGGCGCGAGAAACTTGGTCACCGCCGCCCCCGCATTGCCAGCACCGAACACGCCCATGGCGAAGCCCTGGTTGTGCTTGTCGAACCATTTGGCGACGTAGGCGATGCCCACCGAAAACGAGCCGCCGGCCAGGCCGACAAACAGGCCCAGCACCAGGAACTGCCAGTAGGCGGTGGCGTAGGTGATCAGGTACAGCGGCAACACGCAGGCAAGCATCAGCAGGAAGAACACGATGCGCCCGCCGAAACGGTCGGTGAGCAGGCCCAGCGGCAGGCGCACCAGGGAGCCGGTCAATACCGGGGTGGCGGCCAGCAGGCCGAACTGGGTTTCGTTGAGTTGCAGCAGCTCCTTGATGGGCACGCCGAGCACGGCGAACATCATCCACACCATAAAGCAGACGGTGAAGGCCAGGGTGCTCATGCCCAGCACCAGGCCTTGTCTTATACGGGGTTGAGTCACGGTATGCGCTCCAGAAAGTGATTCCATGGGCGCAGGTTAGGGGCGGCACTTGGGTGGAACTTGACCCAGGTCAACGTCCGCCGGGTGGGTATGGGGCTATGCTCGCCCCGTCTACCTCCAAGGAGGTAGTCAGCAAAACAAGAGAAAGTCTTTATTTATCAATGGATTGTTCTCTTGTGCCGGCTTTTATCCGTGGGAGGGTTCGCCGGCAATTCTTTAGAGGTAGTGCGCCAGGGAAGGCCATCGACAACCCCCTTTCCCGCTCCAGGTGCGACCATGCTGCTCTGCCATCCACTCCGACTGCGCCGTCATGCTTGACTGGCTGCGCAGTTCCCTGCCCGCCCGTGCCGGCCTGGCGGTGATCCTCATCGCGATCCTGGCCCTGGCCAGCTCCCTCAGTGCCGGGCTGATCGCCTGGTTCAGCCAGGGCGACGCCGCGGCGATCAACACCGCAGGCTCGGTGCGCATGGAGACCTACCACCTCAGCTGGAAGCTGGCGGCCGGCGCGCGCGCGGATGAGGTCGCCGAGGTCAGCCAGAGCCTGCAACGCCGGCTCGACAGCCCCTCGCTCAGGGCGGCGCTGGAAGACGGCCCGCAAAGCGCGCTGTTGCAGAGTTACCAGCAGATCCGCCAACGCTGGGACAGCGAACTGGGCCCGGCGGTGATTCGCGGTGACGCCGACTTGTTCCAGGCCCGCGCACCGGCGTTCGTCGAGCAACTGAACCAGTTCGTCAGCCTGTTGCAGCAACAGAGCGAACAGAAACAAGGCTGGCAGCAAGGCATCCAGGGCCTGGCGTTGTTCAGCACCTTGATCATCCTGTTGCTCGGCCTGTACGAGTTGCAGTACGGCGTGGTCAACCCGCTGGAAGAACTGGTGCACGCCACCCGGCGTTTTCGCGACGGCGACTTCAAGACCCGGGTCAACCACCGTTCCGAGGACGAACTGGGCCAACTGGCGCTGAGCTTCAACGCCATGGCCGAGACCATCGAGGCCTCCCACCGCACCCTGGAAACCCAGGTGCAACTCAAGACCCTCAACCTGCAACAAGCCAACGCCGCCCTCGAATTGCTCTACCAGAGCAGCCGCAGCCTGGCCACGCGCCTGGCCAATGCCGAGGGCCTGGATGAACTGATCCGGCGCTTCCAGAAACGCCTGCCGGGCCTGCGCCTGTCGCTGTGCCTGCAAGGTCACTTCCTCGCCCCAGCCCAGCAGATGCTGGCCCTGCACGGCGAGAACAGCCGCAACGTGTGCGCCATCGGCGACTGTGCCACCTGCCAGAAGCACAAGGCCGCACCGCCACAGGTGTTCAGCATCAGCAACCAGGGCACGGAACTGGGCGAACTCAAGGCGCACTTCCTCGACGGCCACCCGCCCCAGGACTGGGAAAAACAACTGATCCAGGCCCTGGCAAACCTGATCGGCACTTCGCTGTCGCTCAAGCGCCAGCGCGAGCAGGACCACCGCCTGTTGCTGCTCGACGAGCGCACCATCATCGCCCGCGAACTGCACGATTCCCTGGCCCAGGCGCTGTCCTACATGAAGCTGCAAGTGAGCCGCATGCAAACCCTGATCCGTCGTGGCGAACCGGTCGAAACCCTGGCCACCGTCACCAGCGAACTGCGCGATGGCCTCAACAACGCCTACCGGCAACTGCGCGAATTGCTCACCACCTTCCGCCTGCAGATCCACGATGCCGGGCTGGTGCAGGAGCTGCAGGACACCGCCGAAGAATTCTCCCGGCGCGGCGAATTCCAGGTGCACTTGCACGTGGACGCCCTGGCCTTCCAGCTGTCGGCCAGCGAGCAGATTCACATGCTGCAGATCACCCGCGAAGCGCTGTCCAACTGCCTGCGCCACGCCCATGCACAGAATGCCTGGCTGCAGCTGCGCCAGGTCGGCGAGACCGTGAGCCTGAGCATCGAAGACGATGGCCGGGGTTTCTGCGGCGCCGTCGACCAGCGCGAACACCACGGCCTGACCATCATGGACGAACGCGCCCGCAGCCTGCACGGCCAGCTTGAGATCAGCCCACGCGAGCCCCAGGGCACCCGCGTGCAATTGCGTTTCCAGCCGGAATTCCTCGGCCACACCCTACAAGGCAGCACCTCATGAACGTCCCTCTTCGCCACCGGATCCTGCTGGTCGACGACCACCCGATGATGCGCCACGGCATGCGCCAGATTCTCGAACTGGAAGACGACCTGCACGTGGTCGGCGAGGCCGGCAACGGCCAGGAAGCCCTCGACCAGATCGCCAGCCTGCAACCGGACCTGGTGCTGCTGGACAACAACATGCCGCACATGAACGGCCTGGAAACCCTGCGTCGCCTGCGGGCCATGGACTACGCGGGCAAGGTGTTGCTGTTTACCGTGTCCGACGCCGAAGACGATATTCGCGATGCCCTGCGCCTGGATGCCAATGGGTATCTGCTCAAGGACATGGAACCGGAATTGGTGGTCGAGTTTATCCGTGATGCGTTGCATGGCGCGTTGGTGATCAGCCCTGGCTTGACCAGGGTCCTGGCCCAGGCGTTGCGCTCGCCGCAGCCCCATGCGGCGGTGGAATTGACTGACCGGGAGCGGCAGGTGTTGAAGACGATTGCCAGTGGCTACAGCAACAAGGTGATCGGGCATAAGTTGGGGATTACCGAGGGGACGGTGAAGGTGCATGTGAAGAATTTGCTGCATAAGCTGGGGTTGAGGTCGCGGGTGGAGGCGGCGGTTTGGGCGATGGAGCACCTCCGGCAGGTGGGGTGAGCTTTTGACCGGGTGTATATCCATTATTTAGGTGATGGCTGATATGGGTTCCGCCCTTACGGCGGCTCACTTTGGAAAAGCCGGAATGCCGGCCCAGCCCAAAGTAAGCAAAGGGCTCTTGCCCCAACACTCGGCACCTCGCCTATGCTCGGTGTGCCCGTAATTCGACAGTGATTTGGGGGGCCGCCTAAGATCAAAATCAAAAGCAGATCTAAAGCCAGAGCCACAGCCACAACCACAGCCACAGCCACAGCCACAGCCACAGCCACAGCCACAGCCAGAGCCAGAGCAAACCACCCTTCAACTGATACATGAAGATCAAACTGTGGGAGGGGGCTTGCCCCCGATGGCGGTGTGTCAGCCAACTCATCAGTGACTGACCCACTGCCATCGGGGGCAAGCCCCCTCCCACACTTTGACCGAGTACCGGCCATACAATCCGGTCGGCTCTAAGGCCGCCGCGCTCTTGCTTTTGATCTGGGGCGCCCCGTCAAACACGCTGGCCGAACGCAGGCTTGAGTCCGTGGGTAACCCGGCAGGACGCCGGGTTAGCCACCCCGCGCCATGGATGGCGCGTGGCGGCGGCCCACGGATTCAAGCCGGAGTGAGGGAACACCGAGCCTAGGCGAGGTGCCGAGTGTTGGGGCAAGAGCGTTTTGCTTACTTTTGCGCTTTTCAAAAGTGAGCCGCCGTAAGGGCGTAACCAATAGCCGCCGTTACCGAAGAAACGGATATGCCCACCGAGATACCCCCCCAACGAGGCATACCCCAAACCCCAGGGTGCAGATGCCGTCAGGTCGCAAGCCCCCGCCCCGCCCGCTCAAGATTGCGCCACAACCAGGGCGGCAAGACCTCCGGGTCGAGGCTGTCGATCAGGTTCTTCAAGCCCAACCCCAGCTCCGTATCCCCTTCGATCACCAGGCGCCGCCGGAAGAACAACGTATCCGGGTCTTCCTGCCGACTGGCCAACAACAAGAACTCGCGCCAATTGCCGCTGATGGTCACTTGGGCCTGCGCCTTCTGCGCAATGTGCAAACCATCCCGCGCCAACGTCAGGTACCAGCACAAGCCCAGGTCCGGAATGCGCAGGCACATCCAGCGCCCGCGCAGCAGGTCAAAACCGCCGTCGCGCAGCGGCTCGGCCAGGCAGCGGTTGAGCCCCTGTTGCAACGCCAGGCGCTGCACCGCAAAGGGCACCCGCCGAATCAGCGGCAACACCCGGTCAGCCCCCTTGAGCAACCATTGCTTGCGATTCAACACAACCCCACCTCCTCGACCCGCAACATGCCCGCCTGCCCATGCCAGTAACCGTTGCAGCCACTCACCACCAACGGCGGCGTGGCCCCCTGGCGCACCTCGTCGAAGGCACGCACCACCTCGGCCATGCCCTCGGCCCGTGGGCTCAGGCGCAACAGGTCGGCGCCACAGGCGACCAAGCCGGGATAGTCCGCCAGCAAGTTGGTCACCTCAGCGGACATCGTCTGAATCCCATTCAAGGTAAACAGCGCCTGCCCCTCCTGGCTGGTCAACGCCATGCCATCCGGGTAGTTGATGCAGCAAAACTGGCAGTCGTCCTTGGGCCGGTTTTCCGCACGGGCGGTGAAACAGCGCGCCGAATACGCCAGGGGCAGATGGCCGTAGGCGAAGATCTCCACCTCGGGCAACGGCCGTCCCAGTTCGCGGACCTGCTCCAGCACATCGGCGATCAGGCCGTGGGAGCATTCCACTGGCGGCACCCAGCGTTGCATGCCCGCGTCGAGCAGCTGCACCAGGGCGTGGCCGTTGTAGAGGTTGAGCGCCGGGCCGCCGACAAAGGGCACTTTGCGCTCGATCAGCAACTGCACGGCGCCCATGTCGTTGGCCTCCACCAGCAACTCGCCGTTGTCGCACAGGCGGCGCAGGCTGGAGAGTTCCGACGCAGCTTCGATCAGGGTGAGGCTCGACAACACGATCTGCGCCGGGCTGCACGCCTGCAACTCACGCCCCAGGCCCAGCCATTGATCCAGGTTCAGCGCGCGGCGTTTGGCGCACACGGTTTCCCCCAGGTAAATCACGTCCAGGGGCAAGGTAGCCATGTCGGCGTAGAAGCGCCCCAACTGTTGCTTGTCCCAATAAAACAACACCGGTCCCAGGCTGAGTTTCATCGATGTGTCCTCATTGCCATGCACGATGGTAAGCCCCCAGGGTGGTCTGGCTGCCCTCGGAAAGCCCGGCAAGCACTTGGCGCCATTGGTCCTTGACCGCGAAATGGGCCGGGCTGCTGCGGTGCGCGTCGAGGGCGGCGCGCCACACGCGGGTGACTTGCTCCACATAGGCCGGGCTGCGTTGCCGGCCTTCGATCTTCACCGCTTCCACGCCGATCGCACTGAGTTCGGGCAGCAGGTCCAGGGTGTCGAGGCTGGTGGGTTCTTCCAGCGCATGGAAGCGCTTGCCGCCCACCAGGAAACGGCCCTTGCACAGGGTCGGGTAGCCGGCGGGTTCGTCCGGGGTGTAGCGGTCGATCAGCACTTCGCTCAGGCGTGCGCTGAGGCCGTCGGCATCTTCGCTCCAGCGCACTGCTTTGGCCGGCGAACACACGCCGCACAGGTTGGGTGATTCACCCGTGATGTAGGAGGACAGATGGCAACGCCCTTCGGCCATGATGCACAGGCTGCCAAAACCGAACACCTCGATGGGCACCGTGCCGCTGGCCGCCACCTGCTTGACCTGGGCCAACGACAACACCCGAGGCAGCACCGCGCGCCGAATGCCATAGCGTTCCACATAGAATTTCAACGCCGCCGCATGGGTGGCCGAGCCCTGCACCGACAGGTGCAATGCCAGCTGTGGATGACGTTGCGCGGCATAGCCAAGCACGCCGGGGTCACCGGCGATCAGCGCGTCCACGCCATGGTCGGCGGCACGGTCCACGGCGCGCTGCCAGCGCGACCAGATCTTCGGCTGCGGGTAGGTGTTGACCGCCACGTAGAGCTTGCGCTGGTGCTGGCGGATATGGGCGACGGCGGCGTCGAACTGCTTGTCGTCCATGTTCAGCCCGGCGAAATGCCGGGCATTGGTGTCATCGCGAAAACCCACGTACACCGCGTCGGCGCCTTGGCGTACGGCGGCTTTCAGCGCAGGCAGGTTGCCTGCCGGACAGACCAGTTGCATGGTGGCTCCTTATTGAAAATCGGCAAACGACAGGAACGGCACGGGCGCGCCCTTGAGCACCTGCTGCTCGCGCTCGACGATCACCAGGCCATCGGCCCAGCAGGCGGCGGCGAGCATCGCCGAGCTTTGCTGGGGGTGCAGGATCGCGCGCAGTTGCCCATCGCTGTCGGGGCTCAAGCGTGCACGCAGGTATTGGCGGCGCTTGTTGGGTTTGAGCCACTCGAAGGCCGCCGGCACGCTGACAGGCACCGGCAACACGCGCTCCGCGCCTTGGGCGCGCAGCAGGAACGGGCGCACCACGATCAGCGTGGTGACCAGCGCCGCGGTGGGGTTGCCCGGCAGGCCGACCCAGGGTTTGCCGGCCACCTGGCCGAACGCCAGGGGTTTGCCGGGCTGGATCGCCAGGCGCCAGAATTCAACCTTGCCGAGTGCCTGGATCGCCTGTTTGAGATGGTCCTCTTCGCCCACCGACACGCCGCCGGTGGTCAGCAGCAAGTCGCACTCAGACGAGGCCAGCACCAACGCATCGCGGCTGGCCGCCAGGGCGTCGGCCATCACGCCGTAGTCGTGCACCTCCACGCCCCAGCCGCGCAGCAACGCCGCCACAAGGTAGCGATTGCTGTTGTAGATCTGCCCCGGCGCCAGCGACTCGCCCGGCTCACGCAGTTCATCGCCACTGCTGAGCAGGCACACGCGCAGTGGCCGGTAGACCTTGACCCGGGGAATGCCCGCCGCCGCCAACAGGCCGAGTTCCTGGGCGCGCAGACGTTTGCCGGCGCTCAGTACCCGTTGCCCGCGTTGCAGCTCTTCGCCGCGCTTGCGTACATGTTCGCCCAGGCGCAACGGCGGGCACCAGATGCGCTCGCCGTACACCCGGCAACGCTCCTGCGGCACCACGCTGTCGGCACCCGGCGGCAGCGGCGCGCCGGTGAAGATGCGCACGGCTTGCCCGGGCTGCAACGGCACATCCGTGCTGTGCCCGGCGGCGATCCGCCCGACCACTTCCAGGTAGCCGCCCTGCTCCGGCACGTCAAACGCGCGCAGGGCGTAGCCGTCCATGGCGCTGTTGTCCCAACCTGGCAGGTCGCGGGGCGAGAACACCTCTTCGGCGGTCACCCGGCCCAGGGCCTGGGCCAATGCAAGCATTTCGGTGGCTGGTGGCGGCGGCGCCTGGGCCAGCAACTGCTCGATGGCCTCTTCCACGGGCAGCAGGTCGCCGCTGTCGCAGGGACTCATGAGCGTGCCTCACAAGCAGCGAGTATCTGATCGAGTTGCGGCTTGAGGTGCGGCGCAAAATTGCACGGACCGGTACGGCTGTCCAACTGGCCAACCAGGATCTGGTCCCAGGCAGTACGACAGGCCCCCGGCGAACCGGGCATGCAGCACACCAGCACGCCGTTGCTGAAACCGGCCAGGGCCCGGGATTGCAGGGTCGACATGCCGATTTCCGCCAGCGACACCTGGCGGAACAACTCGCCAAAGCCGTCCACCTGCTTATCCAGCAGCGGCAACACCGCCTGGGGCGTGTTGTCACGCGCGGTGAAGCCGGTGCCACCGGTCATCAGCACCACTTGCACCTGGGGGTCGGCGATCCATTGCGAGACGCGCGCGCGGATCTGGTAGATGTCATCCATCACGATGCCCCGGTCGATCAGCATGTGGCCGGCACGTTGCAGGCGGTCCGCCAGGGTGTCGCCGGAGGTGTCGGTGTCGTAGGTGCGGGTGTCGCTGATGGTCAGTACCGCGATGTTCAGGGAAACGAAACTGCGTTGGGTCAGATGGGCCATGATCCAGGCTCCAGGCGTTGAAAAGATGCGTCCAGCCTGCGCCGCATCGGGCGCAGGGCCTATTCCTCGAAGGAGGTATGCCGTCAGGGGGCCAGGCGCGTGCGCTGCCACCCGGCGTCATGCAGGCGGTAGTCGAGGCGGTCGTGCAAGCGGTCCGGCCGGCCTTGCCAGAACTCGATACGCCGGGGTTGCAGGCAGTAGCCGCCCCAGTGCTCGGGCCGGGGCGGCTGGCGCCCGGCAAACCGCTCGGTGACCTCGCGCAGGCGCCCTTCCAACTCACTGCGATGGGCCAGCGGTTGGCTCTGCGGCGAGGCCCAACTGCCCAACTGACTGGCGGCCGGGCGGGCATCGAAGTAGTCGTCCGACAGCTCGGCATCCGCCTTCACCACCGGGCCTTCGATACGCACCTGGCGCTCCAGGCCCGGCCAGAAGAACGTCATGGCAGCATGGGGGTTGTCCGCCAGTTCATGGCCCTTGGCGCTGTGGTAATTGCCAAAGAAGAAAAACCCGTCGGCGCTGAAGCCCTTGAGCAGCAGGATGCGGCAGTGGGCATGCCCCTGGCCGTCCACCGTGGCCAGGGCCATGCTGTTGGCCTCGGCCGGCGGCACTTCGGTCTTGCGGGCCTGGTCCAGCCACTGGCCGAACAGCTCCAGCGGGTCGGCCTGCGGGCAGTCGTCGCGAAGGCCGTAGAGGGTGTAGTTGCGGCGCAATTGCGCAAGGGACAGGGGCATGGCGCGGTCCTCCAGAAAGTTCGCCACAGTGTGGGAACTGGCGTACCGTTATCCCTTGACCGCGATCAACAATCGGCCGCGGCATGACGCCGCATACCGCTTACCACAACGATTTAGCGATGATCACGATCAGCACCATGTGCGCGAGGATGCTGCGCCGAATCCACCGTGCACGCTTGGCGCTCAGGCGCTGTTTACCCAGCCAGTACGCCAGCAGCAGGTAGTGCCCGATGATGCTCAGGGCCAGCAGGATCTTCAGGCCCAGCAACCACGCAAAACGACCACTCCACGGCATGCCCCAGTAGTGCCAGGCCAGCCCCAGGCCCGCGCCGTACAGCACGATGACCACCAGATGCAGCACGCGTCGCGAGCGCCGGGCAATCGCCTGGTCGCAGGTGAACTGCGCGGACCAGGCCAACTCCTCCCGGGCGCTGTGCCAGATCACCACTTCAAAAAACAGCGTGCCGATGAACGCGATGGCCGCCAGCAGATGAACCATCAATAGCACTGAATACATGGATCTCTCCTAACCCGGATGCCCGTCCACACGCGGCTGCCACAGCATCGGCCCGTAGCGCCACAGGTACAGCCCCAGCCCGCTGGACCAGCACAGCGCCGCCAACCACAACGCCGCCACCGGCCACACCAGCACCAGCAGCACCCGGCACACACACGCCAGGTTCAGCAGCGCAAAGGCTAGGGTCATCCCCGAGGGCGGCTGCAATGGCCGGCCGGTATGGCCCAGGCTGACCCGCGCGATCATCGCCAGGATCAACCCGGCCATGGCGCCGATGGTCAAGGCGTGCACCGCCAGGCTCGGGTTGAGCGGCGCGCCGCAATGCCACAGCGCCATGCCCAGGCACGCCAGCGCCAGCCAGGCATAGGCCAGGTGCAGGGACCACAGCAGCGGCACCCGCCACAGGCCGCGATCATGCCAACGCGCCAGGCGCAGCAGATGGCCCACGCCGAGCAGCGCGAACAGCACGCCGATCCACGCCTGTGGCCACACGGCCAACCCACCGGCATACAACAACGCGACCAGCACCGAACCGCCCAACAGCAGGTGATCCAACCACGGCCAGGGCTTGACCGCCGCGACCCGACCCAGGCCGCGCTGGGTGAAAAACGGGATCACCCGTCCGCCGATCAGCCCCATCATCGCCGCCACCAACCAGAGGCCGGTCAACACTGCCTGGCGCTGCAAGCCCTGGTCATACAGTGCCAAGCCATCAGCCACCGCCAGCAATACCAGCACCAGCACAATCGGATAATTGCGCGTCTGTCGCACCTGCCACAGCGTCCATCCCATCACGCCCGCCACCGCCAGTGGGAAGCTCAGTTCCAGTACCGCCAGCAATGGCAGGGGAACGTTGAGCAACCAGCCCACGCGCGCCGCCAGCCACAGCGTCGCGAGTGCGCCCAAGGGTGCCCCGCTGAGCCCGGGGCGACCGGTCCAGGTCTGCACCGCCGTCAGCAAGAAACCGGCGATGATCGCCAGGCCAAAGCCGAACAGCAGTTCATGCCGATGCCAAGCCAGCCAGCCACCGGCCGGTTGCCAACTGCCGGTCATGCCGCCCAGGGCCAACAGCCACAGCGGCACCGCCAGCGCGGCCAACAGGCAGGCACCGAGGAAAAATGGCCGGAAGGCCAGGCGAAACAGCGGGGTAATCGACATGGCCTTGCGTCGATCCAGTACGTGCATGGCAGGGCTCCTGAAAGTATCACTGCGCCGATGGTGCGCCTGTGCGCGCGTCTTGCCCTTGTCGCAGATCAAGCTGCGCCAAGGGCAACCGGATTAACCTCGACGCCCCTTCCCCTTCGTGCCCCGAGGTAATGATGGTGCTCCATCGTGTCCATCACCAGATCCTGCGCAGTCATCACCTGTTCGAGCCCATGGACGAGCTCCAACTCAACGAGCTGATGAGCAGCAGCCAGTTGCTCAGCGTCGACAAGGGCCAACCCCTGTTCCGCCAGGGCGAACCGGCCGATGCGTTCTACTTCGTGATTGCCGGTGCGGTGAAGATCTACCGCCTGACCCCGGACGGCCAGGAAAAGGTCTTCGAAGTGGTCGGCGAGCGCCACACCTTCGCCGAAGCGATGATGCTGATGGATACGCCCAACTATGTGGCGTGCGCCGAAGCCGTGTGCCCGACCCAGTTGTACCGGCTGTCCAACGCCACCTACATGCGCCTGCTGCACAGCAACAGCCGCCTGACCTTCGCCCTGCTCGGCACGCTGTGCGTGCGCCTGCACCAGCGGGTCAACGAGATCGAGACCCTGTCGTTGAAGAACGCCACCCACCGCGTGGTGCGCTACCTGATGACCCAGTTGATGCGCCTGCCGGTCGGCGAAAACCGCTTCGAACTGCCCATGGCCAAGCAGCTGATCGCCGGGCACTTGTCGATCCAGCCGGAGACGTTCTCGCGGATCATCCGACGCTTGATCGACGAACAGATCATCACCCAGGACGCTCGCCAGATCGCGATTCTCGACCGCCTGCGCCTGGAGCAATTCGAGTGAAGACCTGCCTGTATTGCCAGCACCGCAATGCCATGGAGCGCGACACCTGCGAGCACTGCGCCATGCCGTTGCCGAGCGCCGAGGCCAGCACCCAGGCGCGGCGGCTCAGTCGTTTCCAGTGGTTCTGCGTGGGCCTGGTGCTGTTCTGCATCGCGATGTTTTTCTGGTTGCCCCGGGCTCTCTACTGACCCTCGGTGAGTTGTCGGTACAGCTGCGGCAGACGCTCGGGCAACTGCTCCGGCTGGCGGATCAGCGTGAAGCCATGGGCGCCGAACATGTACGGCAGGTAATCGCCGGCCTGCTTGTCGATGGTGATGCAGAACGGGATCAACCCCCGTCGCCGCGCCTCCAGCACCGCCTGGCGAG
Organism: Pseudomonas allii; assembly: GCF_055380095.1. NCBI lineage: Bacteria > Pseudomonadati > Pseudomonadota > Gammaproteobacteria > Pseudomonadales > Pseudomonadaceae > Pseudomonas > Pseudomonas allii. The sequence continues at coordinate 3,815,627 of NZ_AP039450.1, forward strand.
TGTCTTCCACACCGTAGCGGCCCTCGTAGAGGTCCAGATCATTGGGTTTGCCATCGGTGAGCAGCAACAGCAGTTTGCGCCGTTGCTTACAGGCGCCCAGCAGGTGGGTGGCCTGGCGAATCGCGGCGCCCATGCGCGTGTAGTAACCCGGCTTGAGGCCCTGGATCACACCGCGCGTGCGGTCATCGTAGGGGTGCTGGAACGGTTTGATCACCTGCAGGCGCACCTGCTGCCGACGCAGGGACGAGAACCCATACAGTGCAAAGCGGTCCCCTGCCCCTGCCAGGCTTTCGCCGAACAGCAACAGGCTGTCGCGGATCACGTCGATGACCTTTTGCGTGTCGTTCAGATGGGCGTCGGTGGACATCGACAGGTCCGCCAGCAGCAGGCAGGCCAGGTCGCGGTGAGTTTGGCGCTGCTGCATGAACAGCCCGCGTTCGGCACAGGCGCCGTGCTGGCGCTCCACATGAAAATCCAGCCAGGCCTGCAGGTCGAGTTCGCTGCCCTGGGGCTGCTGGCGTTGCCATTGACGATCGGTGCGCAGGTGCTGGAACTGGCGCCGCAGGCGTTGGGCCTGGGCATGCAGGCGCATGGGCAGCGCTTGGGGTTGATCGGCGCGCGGCTGCATCAGCTGCAGGTTGACGAAGGCTTCCTGCAAGCACTGCCGGCGGTAGTCCCATTCGGGCAACTTGATACCCTCGCCTAGGGGGATGTCGTCGACATCGGCGGGCGGCAGGTCCAGGTGCAGTTTCAGACCGCCACTCTTGCGCACACGCTGGCGCGACAGGCTCAGGTGGTCGAGGTCTTCGGCGACGCGGGCGGCGTCGGGGTCCTGGCTGTCGTCGGTCCAGCGGTCAAGCTCGACGTGCTCGGTCCAGCTGAACAGGTTTTCCAGGCGCACCACCAGCAGGCCGCCGTCGCGGGCCTGGTCATCCAGGCGTGTGGCGCGCTTGGGTGATCCCTGTTGTGCGCCCGGCGGCGCCGACAGATCGTCACCTTCGTCGTCGAGGTCGGCGCTGTGCGGTGCGTCCAACTGCTGCGGTGGGTACAGCCATAACGGCAATGGCCACGGGGCGCGCTCGCTGCGCGGCAGCTGGCGCACGCTACCGGGTTCGCGCAGGGCCTTGCGCAAGGCTTTTTCCAGGGCCGCTTCGTCGGGCTTGAGGCCCGCCGGGTCGGGGCGCAATTCCAGATGGGCATGCACCAGGCGACGATAACGGGGCAGCATCGCCGGGTAGCGTTGCAGCAACAGCCAGGTCCAGCGTTGATTGTCGCGGACCCAGTGGGTCATGGGGCCGGCGTGGGCGGCGAGCAATGCCAGCCATTGGTACAAGTCGGCATTCAGCACCGGGTCGGGAAATACTGCCACGCTGGCCGGCAAGCGCAGGCGGTTGCCGTCACAGGTGGCCAGCGGTGCCTGTTTGCAGGTGCCGGCGATGCGCATCAGCAGGTTGCGCCGCAGCAACAGGTCGCGCTCGCCAGCCGCTTCTACGGCGATGCCATTCGCACCGCCGAGCGCACGGAACAGCAGCGCCACACGGCGTTGATGGTCGGCCAGGGCTACCCGCGCTTCGGGGAAATCCACGCTGGCGCGGCGTGTGATAAAGCGGTGCCAGGCACTGCCGACCCATTCTTCGAGTTCCAGGGTAAAGGCCATGTCATTGCTCCAAACGTAAAACGGCCCGCTGTACCAGCCGGGCCGCCCTCTTGGGGATTAACCTTGTTGTCTACACGGCGGGGACCGGCTCACCGACCACGCCGCGCCGTTGCCGGAAGCTGTACAGGTAGCAGAGCAGCCCCAGCAGGAACACCACGCCGCTGGCCAGCCGCGCCCAGAACAGCGTATTCAGATGCTCCACCGTGGCCATGAACGGCAGCGCCACGCCTTCCACCGGCCAACGCTGCAACCACACCTGCACCGCGCCGGCGGCGGTGAGGAACAGGGTGATCATTACCATCGACACCACCATCAGCCAGAAGCCCCATACCTCGATGGTCTGCGAGCGTGCATCCGGCGCTTCACCGAGGCCACGCAGGCGCGGCATGGCGTAGCTGATCAGGGTCATCACGATCATCGCGTAGGCGCCGAAGAACGCCAGGTGCCCGTGGGCCGCCGTGAGCTGGGTGCCGTGGGTGTAGAAGTTGACCGGTGCCAGGGTGTGCAGGAACCCCCAGACCCCGGCGCCGAAAAACGCCGTCACCGTGGTGCCCTTGGCCCACAACGTCGCCGCCCGGTTCGGGTGCTGGCGGCGACGGCGTTTGACCATGGTGAAGGCGAACATCACCATCGCCAGGAACGGCAGCGGTTCCAGGGCCGAGAAGATCGAACCGACCCACAACCACACCTGCGGCGCGCCGATCCAGAAGAAGTGGTGCCCGGTGCCGATGATCCCGGTGATCAACGCCATGGCGATGATCACGTACAGCCATTTCTCCACCACCTCGCGGTCGACGCCGGTGACCTTGATCAGCACGAACGCCAGCATCGAGCCCATGATCAACTCCCACACGCCTTCCACCCAAAGGTGCACCACCCACCACCAGTAGAACTTGTCCCGCGCGAGGTTGCCGGGGTTGTAGAAGGAGAACAGGAAGAACACCGCCAGGCCGATCAGCCCGGTCATCATCACCATGCTCACCGTGGTCTTGCGACCCTTGAGCAAGGTCATGCCGATGTTGTACAGAAAGCCCAGGCACACCACCACGATACCCATCTTGGTGATGGTGGGTTGCTCAAGGAACTCGCGCCCCATGGTCGGCAGCAGTTCGTTATGGGTCAATTTCGCCAGCGCGGCATACGGCACCAGCAGGTAGCCGAGGATGGTCAGCACCCCGGCCACGGCGAACATCCAGAACAACAGGATCGCCAGTTTCGGGCTGTGCAGCTCACGGTCCGCCTCCTCGGGCACCAGGTAATACGCCGCGCCCATGAAGCCGAACAGCAGCCACACGATCAACAGGTTGGTGTGCACCATTCGCGCCACGTTGAACGGGATCAGCGGGAACAGAAAGTCACCCACCACGTATTGCAGGCCCATGATCAGCCCGAACAGCACCTGGCCGACAAACAGCATCAGCGCAAACACAAAGTAGGGTTTGGCCACGGCCTGGGATTGGAATTTCAGATAGGGATTGGCGCTGCGCATGGCTCAGCCCTCCTTGTTCGGTGGCCAGTTGTTGGTGTCGATCTTCGAGCTCCATTTGAGGAACTCGGACAGATCGTTCACCTCCTGGTCATTGAGGTTGAATTGCGGCATGGCCCGACGCCCCGGGACGCCCAGCGGTTGCATCTTCATCCAGGCGTGCAGGAACGGCTTGAACCCTTCTTCACCGCCGCGGCGCTGGAACACATTGCCCAGCTCCGGCGCAAAGTAGGCGCCCTCGCCCAACAGCGTGTGGCAGCCTACGCAGTTATTGCGCTCCCACACGCCCTTGCCACGCACCACCGACTCGGTGAGCTGGTCGGCGTTGCTGCGGGCGGGAAAGGTCTGTTCGGTGTGATAGGTCAGGGCCAGGAAAATCAGGAAGAAGAACACGCTTCCTCCGAAGTAGATATTCCTGGCCATGCCCTTGGTGAAGGTCTCTGACATGGTCGTCTTCCTCATGGCTTGGCGGGGGCCATGATAGGAAGGTGGGGTTGGGAAACTGCTTGATGGCGATCAAGAATTGTTGATCGCGGTGGTGGGGTATTAGCGAGGGTATACACGTACACTCTCGAAGCGCACGAAAACCATGCACCCGATCAGGTTATGTTTTTAGTGTAGAAAACACGGTCGACATACCCACTTTCTCTTTTGTAATACCCCGGCAAGGTACCGGCAAGTTCAAACCCGCATGCTTTTACTACCGCTATGCCCTGGGATTGCGTCGCCAGGTGAAAGTAGTACAGACACTCAATACCGATGGCTTTTGCCCGCGTTTCCAAGAGTCTTACCAACTCACGTCCTTCTTCAGCGTAGTCAGGCAGCAAACCGAAACGAATTTCCGCTACGTGACGCTCAATCCACCGGGGCCGCCGCTCGACCTCGCCTAGTCCCACAATCACTGACGCCTTATTCAACACACACAAAACAATAGCTTCCCCCGCTGCCTCTTTTTCAAGTAACTTGCCGATCCAGATGGCTTCCTTGTCAGGGTTTAACAATAGAACATCCGTGGGGCGCTCTACCCGCTCGGGGTCCCGTTCAACAAGTTGGCTAAAAAAGGCTAACAGCGCTACCGCGTCTTGGGATGACGGCTGCTTAAACTCCATGGATCTACCTCTCTTCTGTATACACGGAACAGTATTCACATTCGCGCTTTTTAGCCACCTCATCGACACTAAACACGCCACTCAACAAAAGTGACGAAAACGTCAGCCGCTTATTAAAATACATCTTTTCCTCATAACCCAAAAACCATTTGAACACTTCTGCTGCGCCCAGCGTCCCCGCCACTGATGTAGACAATACATTCACAGGAACAGGTCCTGTATGTTCAACACGAGAATGATCCCGAGGAAACAAACAAGCAAAACAAGCGCTATTTCTTGAAGGCAGCATTGAGAACACATAGCCGTAAGAAAACTGGGCAGACGCATGGACCATAGGCTTGTTTCTTCGAAGGCAATATTCATTAACCGCATTTCGCCCATCAGGGGATTCACCCCCTTCAACAATAAAATCGTATGATTGGAGCAGCCTATCAATATTAGATCTGGAGACTTTTTCCTCAATCAACTCGATCGTTATATCCGGATTCAGATTCGTCAGCGTTTTATGAGCCGCCATCCCCTTAGGTAACCCGACATCACTGGTTCGATAAAGAACTTGTCGGTTCAGGTTCGACAATTCGACTTTATCAAACTCAATTATCCCGATCCTGCCTATTCCACCCGCCACCAACGCCATGAGCAAGGTTGACTTAACGCCGCCCGCACCAATCACTGCAACCGACGCAGCCTTCAATTTCCGCTGCCCCTCCTGCCCCCCATTCAGGCATATTTTCCTGTCGATTATATCGATCATCCTTAAAATCAAACTGCATAAAATCCTGCCCTGCCTGCACGATAAAAAACTCATATTGACTCGTCCCCAAGCCCCAGGAAACTCGGGGGCGAGTCAATCTTTACTGATTCACCATTAATTAAAAATCAGCCAAATCAACCATCGCACGCACGAAAACTTCTAGCATTGCATGCACCACCACTCACCTGTTCTATTTCATGCTGAAAAAGCTCAAGAACAGGATACTCTTCAAAAGCAGACTCCAACGTTTCCGACTCCAATTCAGACTTTCCAATGAGGCCTTCAGGCAGGCCACGCAAATAGATCTTCATATCTACATCCTCACTCTGTTAATTTTCAGAATTGTTTGGCGCCAACGGATTGACTATAAGAATTGCGATTGATTAGAGTCAACACAGACATTATGAATTTTTTATTTAAGGCAGATCTATGAAAAGCCAAAGCAAAATGACTACAGAAAACACCTACAAAAAAAGACCACCTATATTCAGAGCGAAAGCACTTAAACATTTAACGCCTCGCCTGCAAGGAGACTTCCTACAAATACAAACCTCTGGACCGACTCGCCTTGCGATAGTATTTACTTGCTTTTCAAGCCTCACATTAATTGCTGTAGGATTTTTTTACATAACCTACTGGAAAAGAGAGCACACGTACCAACCCTTACCCGCACAACCAATAATCGGAAAGGATACTCAACACGCACCGTGTGTTTCACCGTTCTCAAACAAACATGACACGTGAGCACTGATATGACCTGGTTAAGACGTTTCAATAGACGCTCACTTCCAGTTTTACTCCAATCTGAAGCCGCAGAGTGTGGTCTGGCATGCCTAGCAATGGTGACAACCTACTGGGGAAAAACCACTGACTTACTTGCATTGCGCCTGCGATTCAGTGTCTCGCTGAAAGGTTCGACCCTCAAGAGTCTGATATCCATTGCTCAGCACATCGGCTTTCAGTCACGACCTCTGCGCGTGGAGCTGGTACAGCTATCTCGCTTGAGGCTTCCCTGTATTTTGCATTGGGATATGAATCATTTCGTCGTCTTGAAAGAGGTCTCAACCAAGCGTGTGGTGATTCACGATCCCGTCTGTGGCGTGAGGCGGATGTCTATGGCTCACGTATCCGAGCACTACACCGGGGTGGTGCTGGAGCTTTTACCTGGAGAATTATTCACCCCCTCAAATGACGGTAATCGAACGCCACTGAGGTCCATGCTTGGCAAAGTTGAGGGACTGCATTCAGGCATCGGCAAACTGCTGTTGATAGGCCTGGTTTTACAAGCCATAGCGTTGACCGCTCCGTTTTACGTGCAATGGGTGGTGGACGACGTACTCGCCGCAGGTGATCGGCGGTTAATGACAGTTCTCGGCATGGGATTCTTACTGCTCATTTTGCTTCAGGCGAGCCTGACATTTTTTCGCTCGTGGATGACGGCGGCGCTTTCCACTCACGTGAATTACCAGTGGCTGGGTAATGCATTTTCGCATCTGCTACGGCTTCCCATGACCTGGTTCGAAAAACGTCACTTGGGTGATATAGCTTCTCGGTTCAACGCTCTACAAGTCATCCAGAGAACCGTCACTACGCAACTGATCGAGGGCATCATCGACGGATTCCTCGTCATCACTACACTTGTCTTCATGACCTTCTACAGCCTAGGGCTCACCGCCATATGTCTATTGGCAGTGGGTTTCTACACGATTCTGCGCTGGTACGCATTCAGCAGACAGAGCGAGGCTACTGCAGTCCACATTTCGCACACAGCCAAACAACACACTTTGTTTATCGAGACTGCCAGAGGCATACAGAGCATTCGCCTGTTCGGATGCGAAGAGCAACGGCGCCTGGCATGGGTTAACGGACTGGCGGATCAACTCAACGCCGAATTACGCGTTTCGAGACTTTCAATTTCGTTCCAATCAGCCCACACATGGATCTTCAACAGTGAGAGGGTTGTTGTAATTTGGCTAGCTGCGCTTGCCGTCATGGATGGCAAGCTATCGGTGGGAATGCTCTTCGCATTCCTCAGTTACAAAGACCAGTTCAGTCAGCGCATTGCGGCACTGATCGACAAGCTATTCGAGTTGAAGATGTTGCGACTTCACGGCGAACGTGTAGCGGATATCCTCCTAACCGCCCCTGAAAAAGATGCGCAGACCTTGGATGCGGATATTGAGTGTTTGCCTGCAACGGTTGAACTACGTCATGTGTCGTTCAGGTACGCAGAAGAGGAGGCTGACGTCATAAATGATGTCAGCCTGAAAATTTCGGCAGGTGAATGCCTTGCGATTACTGGGAGCTCAGGATGCGGTAAGACGACATTGATGAAACTGATGCTGGGACTCTTGAAACCCACCTCAGGGGACATACTGGTAGGCGGGGTTCCACTCGAACAGCTAGGTTTGAAAAACTATCGCCAGATGACTGCTACGGTTATGCAAGATGATCAACTGTTTACTGGATCACTCGCAGACAACATCAGCTTTTTCGACGCCCAACCTGACCATGAAGCAATCGTTAACAGTGCAAAACAAGCCGCCATCCATGACGAAATCATGAGCATGCCTATGAGTTACAACACGCTTGTAGGGGATATTGGTTCAGGACTCTCAGGGGGACAAAAGCAGAGAGTCCTGCTAGCACGAGCTTTTTACCGGTCACCCAAATTATTGGTGCTGGATGAAGCGACCAGCCACCTCGATGTGTGGAATGAAAAGCTCGTCAATGCGGCCATCAAAGATGTGTCAATGACACGCGTACTCGTGGCACATAGGCCTGAGACTATAGCGATGGCAAGGCGGGTTATTACTCTGAACCAGGGAAAAATCATCAGGGACGTAACGCATGCTGAACAATGATTCACGCGTTGCGAATGCCCGCTGGAGCGGGCTTGCCAGCAAAAAACGTGAGGGCGCCGCGTGCATTCTGGTTACCCGCGTCATCGTTAACGACCATCGCTGGCAAGCCAGCCCAGGGGGGAACGCACACGCCTCAACGATCCGGTCGGCTACCAGGCCGCCGCGCTTTGTTTTTGATTTTGATCTTAGGCGGCCCCCCAAATCACTGTCGGATTACGGGCATACCGAGCCTAGGCGAGGTACCGAGTGTTGGGGCAAGAGCGTTTTGCTTACTTTTGACTGGGCCGGCATTCCGGCTTTTCAAAAGTGACCCGCCGTAAGGGCGGAACCCTAGGTGGCCGTTACCGAAGAAACGGATATGCCCCCTCCCGTATTCAAACCAACACCCCCACACACCCCACCACCACCCAAGCCCACCCCAACATCCCCCACCGCCACCCCCAAGGCGCATCCCGCAATTCCATGAACCCATCCGCAATCAACCACGACTTGCCAACCGCCAACAGCAACACCCCCCACCCCACGCCAGCGCCCCCCGCCAACACCGTCCCCACACTCAACAAAACCAGCACAACCCAACACACCATCAACCCCTGCGACGTACTCATCCGCCCCTACCCCATCACATACACCACCGGAAACAACACCACCCACACCAGGTCCACCATGTGCCAATACAGCACCCCCGACTCCACCCCATTCACCGCCACCCCGCCCCGCCAGCACGCCACCGCCAGCCACCCGAGGATCAGCATGCCCAGCAGCACATGCAGCAAGTGAAACCCCGTCAGCACCCAGTACAGGGTGAAAAACCGGCTGTACTCCATCCCCAACCCCACCTCCACCAGATGGGTGTACTCGCAAAGCTTGATCCCCACGTACACCAGCGCCACCAGCAACGCCGCGCCAAACAGCCCGGCGCTGCGCCGCCAATGTCCCAGGCGCACCTGCTGCAAGGCCAACGCCGCGAGCAGCCCGGTCGTCAACAGGCTCAAGGTCATCGCCAGCCCGGTGGAGGTGTCCAGTTGTGCGCGGCCCGAGGCAAATGCTTCGGGTTCCAGGCGCTGGGTCACGGCGAATGCCAGGATCAGCATCGCGAACACGGTCAATTCGGCGAGGATGAAAAACCACATCGCCAGGTCACCCGGCAGGCGCCGGGGCTCAGGCAAAGTGCACATCCACCACGTCCATCAGCCCGGCGACGGTCTGCGGGTCGTCGCTCAGGGCCTGGGCCAGGCAGGCCATGCAGGCTTCGCGCGGGGGCATGCCGGCGGCGATCAGGCGGGCGGTAAAGATCAGCAGGCGGGTGGAGGCGACTTCTTCCAGGTCGTGTTGATCCAGGCGCCGCAACGCCTGGCCCAGGCGTACCACCTCAGTGGCCAGCGCGTTATCCACCTGCGCCTCCTGGGCCACGATGCGCGCTTCATCCGCCCCTGCGGGGTAGTCGAAGCGCATCGCCACAAAGCGTTGGCGGGTGCTGGGTTTCATGCCCTTGAGCAGGTTCTGGTAGCCGGGGTTGTACGACACCACCAACATGAACGACGGCGGCGCCTTGACCACTTCGCCGGTGCGTTCCAGGTACAGCTCGCGGCGGTCGTCGGCCACCGGGTGCAGGACCACGGCAGTGTCCTGGCGCGCCTCGATCACTTCGTCCAGGTAGCAGATGCCGCCTTCACGCACGGCACGGGTCAGCGGGCCGTCCTGCCACCAGGTGCCCTTGGCGCCGATCAGGTGGCGGCCGACCAGGTCGGCGGCGCTGAGGTCGTCATGGCAGGCCACGGTGTACAGCGGCAGGTTCAGGCGGTGCGCCATGTGCTGCACAAAGCGGGTCTTGCCGCAGCCGGTCGGCCCCTTGATCAGCACCGGCATGCGGTGACGCCAGGCGTGCTCGAACAGCACCTGTTCGTTGGCGAGGGGTTGGTAGAAGGGTGTGGTCATGGCGGTATCCAAAGCGGGTTCGACGGCCACGCTAAGGGCGCCTGCGACAACCTGGCAAGCGCTACCCAAGGCAAACTTGATCGCCGTCAAGCGAGCATTCCGACACGTCGCCATAGTCTGGCCGGGCACTAAGAACCTGCGCCCCGCACCTGTTGCGTGGCATCGCAAAGGTCTCGCCTGAGGAGTACATGGAATGCTGACTCGCACCCGCAAAACCTTCACCCTGAGCCTCGCCAGCCTGAGCTGCGCGCTGGCCCTGGCAATGCCCCCGACGGCCCATGGCGCCGCGCAACCCGCGCTGGTGAAAACCGCCGGCGCGCCGGACATGAGCCAGGCCGACTTCGACACCTCCAAGCAGATTTACTTCGAACGCTGCGCCGGCTGCCACGGTGTACTGCGCAAAGGCGCCACCGGCAAACCGCTGACCCCGGACATCACCCAGGCGCGTGGCCAGGCCTACCTCGAAGCGCTGATTACCTACGGCTCCCCCGCCGGCATGCCGAACTGGGGCACCTCCAATGCGCTGACCAAGGCGCAGATCAGCAGCATGGCCACGTTCATCCAGCACACCGCGCCCACACCGCCGGAATGGGGCATGGCCGAAACCCTCAAGACCTGGAAGGTGCTGGTCAAGCCCGAAGACCGGCCGAAGAAACAGCTGAACACGCTCAACCTGGACAACCTGTTTTCCGTGACCCTGCGCGATGACGGCAAGATCGCCCTGGTCGATGGCGACAGCAAAAAGATCGTCAAGCTGATCGACACCGGCTACGCCGTGCACATCTCGCGGATCTCCGCCTCGGGCCGCTACCTGCTGGTGATCGGCCGTGACGCCAAGATCGACATGATCGACCTGTGGCCCGCCGAACCAACCAAGGTCGCCGAGATCAAGGTGGGCATCGAGGCGCGCTCGGTGGAGACGTCCAAGTTCAAAGGCTACGAAGACAAGTACACTATCGCCGGTTCCTACTGGCCGCCGCAGTTCACCCTGATGGATGGCGAAACTCTGGAGCCCAGGCAGATCGTGTCCACCCGTGGCATGACCGTGGACAAGCAGGAGTACCACCCCGAACCACGCGTGGCGGCGATCATTGCGTCCCACGAATGGCCGGAGTTCATCGTCAACGTCAAGGAAACCGGCAAGGTGATGCTGGTCAATTACCAGGACATCAAGAACCTCACCATCACCACCATCGACGCCGCACCGTTCCTGCATGACGGCGGCTGGGACAGCACCCACCGCTACTTCCTCACGGCGGCCAACAACTCGAACAAGGTGGCGGTGATCGATTCCAAGGAGCGCACCCTCACCGCCCTGGTGGACGTGGGCAAGACCCCGCACCCCGGGCGCGGCGCCAACTTCGTGCATCCCCAATTCGGGCCGGTGTGGGCCACCAGCCACCTCGGGGACGGCGGCATTTCGGTGATCGGCACCGACCCGGTCAAGCACGCGCAGTACGCCTGGAAGCAAGTGGCTTCGTTGAAGGGCCAGGGCGGCGGCTCGCTGTTTATCAAGACCCACCCCAACTCCCAGCACCTGTACGTGGACACCACGCTCAACCCCGACGCCAAGCTCAGCCAGTCGGTGGCGGTGTTCGATATCAACCACCTCGACAAGGGCTACAGCGTACTGCCGATCGCCGAGTATTCCGGCATCAAGCAAGGCGCGTTGCGCGTGGTGCAACCGGAATACAACAAGGCCGGCGATGAGGTGTGGTTCTCGGTGTGGAACGGCCAGACCGAAGAGTCGGCGCTGGTGGTGATCGACGACAAGACCTTGAAGCTCAAGCAAGTGATCAAGGACAAGCGCCTGATCACCCCGACCGGCAAGTTCAACGTGTTCAACACCCAACACGATATTTATTGAGCCCAATCAACAAGAGGTCCGCCAATGAAAAATATTCTCCTCGCACTGCTGGCAACCGCCGCTGCGCTCAGCCTGCAACCGGCGCTGGCGCAAGACGGGCCGGCCCTGTTCAAGAGCAAGCCCTGCGCTGCCTGTCATGCCGTCGACAGCAAGCTGGTGGGGCCGGCCTTGAAGGATGTCGCAGCCAAGAATGCCGGTGTGAAAGACGCCGCCACCACCCTGGCCAGTCATATCAAGAACGGCACCCAGGGTAACTGGGGGCCGATCCCGATGCCGCCGAACCAGGTCACGGATGACGAAGCCAAGGTCTTGGCCGAGTGGGTCCTGACCCTGAAATAACCGCCAAGGAGCGCGCCATGAAAGTCTCGATGATCAGTTCGGCCATGGCGCTGCTTCTACTCATTCCCATTCCCGCAGGCGCGGTGGTGGATGCCCAACGATTGGAACATCTGCTGACCCAGGACTGCGGCGCCTGCCACGGCCTGTACCTCACCGGTGGCCTCGGTCCGCCGCTGACACCCAAGGCGCTCGCCGGCCAGAGCCGTGACAGCCTGATCGCCACCATCACCCATGGCCGCCCAGCCCGTGCGATGCCGGGCTGGGCGCCACTGCTCAGCGCCAGTGAAATCGCCTGGCTGGTCGACCGACTCCTGCAAGGAAGCCCCGCCCCATGATCCGTCCCATCCTGTTAGCCGCTTGCCTGTTGCTGGGCGCCTGTACCCAACCGACGTTGCGCGGCACCGGCGACCTGGGCCTGGTGATCGAACGTACCAGCGCCAGCGTGCAAATCATCGAGTCCACGGGCATGAGCAGCCTGGCGCGCATCGAGGGCCTGGGCGATCTGTCCCATGCCTCGGTGGTGTTCTCCCGCGACCAGCGCCATGCCTATATTTTCGGCCGCGACGGCGGGCTGACCAAGGTCGACCTGTTGGGCCAGCGCATCGAAAAGCGCATCCTCCAGGGCGGCAACAGCATCGGCGGCGCGATCAGCCAGGATGGGCGCCTGATCGCCGTGTCCAACTACCAGCCCGGCGGGGTCAAGGTGTTCGATGCCGTCACCCTGGCCCAGGTGGCGGACATTCCCGCCACCGCCCTCGCCGATGGCAAGCGCTCCCGCGTGGTCGGACTGGTGGACGCGCCCGGCCAGCGCTTTGTGTTCAGCCTGTTCGACACCGGCGAGATCTGGAGCGCGGACTTCAGCCAGGGCAACGCGCCACGCATCAGCCGTTTCACCGGCATCGGCGAGCAGCCCTACGACGCCCTGGTCACCGCCGATGGCCGCTATTACATGGCGGGACTGTTCGGTGAAGACGGCATGGCCCAGCTCGACCTGTGGCACCCGGAACACGGCGTCAAGCGCGTGCTTGCCGACTATGGCCGTGGCCAGGAAAAACTGCCGGTGTACAAGATGCCCCACCTCGAAGGCTGGGCCGTGGCCGACAACCAAGCCTTTGTGCCGGCCGTGGGCCGTCACCAGGTGCTGGTGATGGATGCCCGCAGTTGGCAGCAGACCGCTGCCATCGCCGTGGCCGGCCAGCCGATCTTTGTCACCGCGCGGCCGGATGGGCGCCAGCTGTGGGTCAACTTTGCCTACCCGGACAACGACCGGGTGCAAGTGCTCGACAGTGAAACCCACCAGATCATCGCCGACCTGCGCCCCGGCCCCGGCGTGCTGCACATGGAGTTCACCGGGCGTGGCGACCAGCTGTGGCTGTCGGTGCGCGATGGTGAGCAGGTGCAGGTGTGGGACCCGTATCGCCTGACCTTGCTCAAGACCCTGCCGGCCTTGAGCCCCAGCGGGATTTTCTTCAGCAACCGTGCGCAAAAGATGGGGTATTGAAATGGACCTTGACCTGCTCAGCCGTCGGCTGATCGACCGCTACCAGCACGGCATGCCGCTGTGCGCCGAACCGTACCGGGAGATGGCCCGGGTGCTCGACTGCACTGAGGCCGAACTGATGGCCTGCCTGCAACGCCTGGAACTGGCGGGTGCCTTGTCGCGCATCGGCCCGGTGTTCGAACACACCCGCGCCGGCGCCAGCACCCTCGCCGCCCTGGCGGTGCCGATCGAGCGCCTGGAACAGGTGGCGCGGCGCGTCAGCCAGTACCCGGAGGTCAACCACAACTACGCACGCGAACACCACTACAACCTGTGGTTCGTGCTGACCGGCCCGCACCGCCAGCACCTGGAGCAGGTGCTCGCCGAACTGGAGAAAGACACCGGCCTGTCGCCCCTGGACCTGCCGATGCTCACCGCCTACCGCATCGACCTGGGGTTTGCCCTGGGAGAACACCCGTGATCACGCCGCTGAACCACGAACAGATGCTCGACCTGCGCCAATGCCTGGAGCGCGGCCTCCCCCGGGTGGCGCGGCCCTACGAGGAACTGGCGGAGCTGATCGGCGCCCATCACGACCAGGTGTTGCAGCAGATGCAGCAATGGCAGGAGCAAGGCCTGTTCCGACGGGTCGGCCTGGTGCTCAACCACCGCGCCCTGGGCTTTGTCGCCAACGCCATGCTGGTGCTCGACGTGCCGGATGCGCTGGTGGACGAAGTGGGTACGCGCCTGAGCCGCTCCGCCGGGATCAACCTGTGTTACCAGCGCCCCCGGCGTTTGCCGCAGTGGCGCTACAACCTGTTCTGCATGGTCCATGGCCGTGAACGCGCAGCCGTGACCGCGCATATCCAGGCGGTGTTGCAGCAACAGCAGCTCAGCGACTTGCCCCACCAACTGCTGTTCAGCACCCGCGCCTACAAACAATGCGGCGGGCGATTTGCACCGCCGCCGTCACAGGTATGGGCCCATGGATGATCTCGATCGCCAATTGATCAATCGCCTGCAGCGCGGCCTGCAGCTGGTGCGCCAGCCGTGGCAGCAACTGGCGCAGGAACTGCACAGCCGTCCCTGCGAGTTGCTTGACCATCTGCATGACTTGCTTGAAGACGACGTGCTGACCCGCTTCGGCCCGATGTTCGACATCGAGCGCCTCGGCGGCGCCTTCACCCTCGCTGCGCTGGCAGTGCCCGAAGCCCGCTTCGAAGCGGTGGCCGCGCAAGTCAACGCGCTGGCGCAAGTGGCCCACAACTACCGCCGCGAACACCACTGGAACATGTGGTTCGTGCTGGCCTGCGCCACCGAGGCGGAGCTGGCCGCCACCCTGTCCCGCATCGAAGCCCTCACCGGGCTGGCGGTGCTCAATCTGCCGAAGGAGCAAACCTACCATGTCGGTGTGTATTTCCCGGTCTGACAACGCCCTGGCCCTGCGCTTGATCGCCATGACCCAAAGCGGCCTGCCGCTGGTGGAAGACCCGTGGGCGTGGCTGGCCGAGCAATTGGGCATCAGTGTCGAATCGACCCTGGACCTGCTCAAGCGCTTGCAGGCCGAAGGCGCGATCCGGCGCATCGCTGCGGTGCCCAACCACTACCGCCTGGGCTATCGGCACAACGGCATGACCGTGTGGGATGTGCCCGACGAGCAGATGCCGCGCCTGGGCGAACTGATCGGTGCGCAGCCCTTCGTCAGCCACTGCTACCGCCGCCCACGCCGCCCCGGTTGGCCCTACAACCTGTTCGCCATGGTGCATGGCCGCAGCCGCGAAGAAATCGACAGCTACCGTGAGCACCTGCGTTACCTGCTGGGTGAAGCAAGTGGTGCTGATGAAATGCTGGTGAGCAGCCGCATCCTGAAAAAAACCGGCCTGCGCCTGGCCACCTCGCACTAGAAGGAGTGCTCTATGCTGCGGATCAGTCAGTACTTGCGTACCCTCGCCGGCCGCTGCCCGCCGCCGCGCGCTTCAACACCCGGCAGCGACCGCCCGCCGGTGGTGATCTGGAACCTGCTCAGGCGTTGCAACCTCACCTGCAAACACTGCTACGCCACCAGCGCCGACAGCGTGTTTCGCGATGAGCTGGACACCGAAGCGGCGCTGCGGGTGATCGATGATTTGCACGCGGCGGGCGTACGCGTGCTGATCCTGTCGGGCGGTGAACCGCTGCTGCGCGAGGACCTGTTCCAGCTCAGCGCCTATGCCCGCGACAAGGGCTTTTTCGTCGCCCTGTCGACCAATGGCACGCTGATCGATGAGCAGAATATCCAGCAGATCGCCGACGCGCGCTTCGACTACGTCGGCATCAGCATCGACGGCCTGGAGGCAACCCACGACGCGTTTCGCCAACTGCACGGCAGCTTCCAGCGCTCGATGCACGCCATTCGCCTGTGCCGCGAAGCCGGGATCCGCGTGGGGTTGCGCACCACGTTGACCCAGGCCAACCACGCGCAACTGCCGCAGTTGCTGGCGTTGATGCGTGCCTACGATGTGCAGAAGTTCTACCTGTCGCACCTCAACTACAGCGGGCGCGGCAAGCGCAGCCGCTTGCTGGATGCACACCGGCAGATGAGCCGCGACGCCATGGCGCTGATTTTCCAGCAGGCCTGGCATGACATCGAACAGGGTATCGACAGCGACTTCGTCAGCGGCAACAACGACGCCGACGCCGTGCTGCTGCTGCAATGGGTGCACCAGCACCTGCCCGAACACTACCCACAGCTCGAACACTTGCTGCATGGCTGGGGTGGCAATGCCTCGGGCAGCGGCATCGCCAATATCGACAACACTGGCGAGGTGCACCCGGACACCTACTGGTGGCAGCACTCGGTGGGCAATGTGCGCAACACCCGCTTCCGCCAGCTCTGGCTGGACCAGCCCGACCCATTGCTGCTGCGCCTGCGCGAACACCCGCGCCGCATCGGCGGGCGCTGTGCCGAGTGCCGCTGGCTGGCGATCTGCAACGGCAACACCCGCACCCGCGCCTGGGCCGATGGCGACCTGTGGGGGCCGGACCCCGGTTGCTACTTCAACGATGCCGAAATCGCCCGGCATCCCACACCGTTGATCCCTTGCACCACCCGGTGACACAACCGGGGGCGCCTACCTGATGATGAACCAAGGATGTCTCATGCACACGCCAACTGCCCTACCCGCCAGTCTGCACAGCCCCTTCCACCCCGGTGAAGTCGCCCTGGTCGGTGCCGGCCCCGGTGACCCGCGCCTGCTCACCCTGCGTGCCTGGAGCCTGCTGATGCAGGCCGACGCCGTGGTGTTCGACCGGCTGATCAGCGCCGAGCTGCTGGCGCTGATCCCCCTGAGCTGCGCCCGGCATTACGTGGGCAAGGCCAGCGGCTACCACAGCCTGCCCCAGGACCAACTCAACGCACTGCTGGCGGAACTGGCCGAGCAGGGTCAACGGGTGGTGCGGCTCAAGGGCGGCGACCCGTTCATCTTCGGGCGCGGCGCCGAGGAACTCGAATACCTGCTGGCGCGGGATATCCCGTGCCAGGTGGTGCCGGGCATCACCGCCGCCTCAGGTTGCAGCGCCTACGCCGGCATCCCGCTGACCCACCGCGACCTGGTCAACTCCTGCCGCTTCGTCACCGGCCACCTGCAGCGCGACGGTGCCTTGAAGCTGCCGTGGGCGAGCCTGGCCGAGCCGAGCCAGACCCTGGTGTTCTACATGGGCCTGGCGAACCTGGCGCTGATCGCCGAACACCTGGTGGCGGCCGGTCTGCCGGCGGACACCCCGGCGGCGCTGATCAGCAACGGTACCCGCGCCGACCAGCACGTGGCGCGCGGCACCTTGCGCCAGTTGCCGACCCTGGCCGCCGACTGCGAACCGGGCGTGCCCACCCTGACGGTGATCGGCCATGTGGTGAACCTGTTCGCCGACGCCACCTTGCACTACCCCGCCAGCCTGTCGGCACCACGCATCCCGGTGGCGGTATGAAACGCCTGCTGCTGGTGCCGTTGCTCTGGATCAGCGCTGCCCATGGCACGCCGGCCGAGGATTACGGCGAGTATTGCCAGAGCTGTCACGGCCTCAACCGCATCGGCGCCAGCGGCCCGGCGTTACTCCCGGAGAGCCTGGGGCGAATCAAGCCGGACGAGGTGCGCAAGGTCATCGAACAAGGCCGTCCCGCCAGCCAGATGGTCGGGTTCGGCTCGCAGTTGAGCGCGGCGCAGATCGACGGCCTGGCGAACTTCCTGCAACAGCCACCGGCCACGCCGGCCACCTGGAACGCGCAGGACATCCGCAACAGCCACCGCCTGCTGGCAGATCTGCGCACACTGCCCAGCACCCCACAGCACCACGCCGACCCGCTCAACCTGTTTGTGGTGGTGGAGTCCGGTGACCATCACATCGACATTCTCGACGGCGATCGCTTTACCGTTCTGGACCGCTTCGCCAGCCATTTCGCCGTGCACGGCGGGCCGAAGTTCTCGCCGGACGGGCGCTTCGTCTACTTCGCTTCCCGCGACGGTTGGATCAGCCTGTACGACCTGCACAACCTCACGCTGATCGCCGAGACCCGCGTGGCCCTCAACACTCGCAACCTGGCGGTGAGCAAGGATGGCCGCTGGGTGCTGGTGGGCAATTACCTGCCGGGCAACCTGGTGGTGCTCGATGCGCGTGACCTGTCGCTGGTCAAGACCCTGGAGACGGGCTCGCGGGTCAGCGCGGTGTACACCGCACCGCCGCGCAACAGTTTTGTGGTGGCGCTCAAGGATGTGAATGAGGTGTGGGAGCTGTCCTACGCGGCGACCCACCCCACGTTTGAACCCCGGCGTATCCCGGCCCGCGACGTACTGGACGACTTCTCGTTCACCCCGGATTACCGCCAGTTACTCGCCACTTCACGCAAGGCCGGTGGCGGCCAGGTGATCGACCTGGATTCGGGCGCGGTGGTCACTGACATTCCGCTGGCGGGCATGCCGCACCTGGGCTCCGGTACGTACTGGAAGCGCGACGGCAACTGGGTGTTCGCCACCCCGAACATCAGCCTGGGGCAAATCACCGTGCTCGACCCGAGCACCTGGACGTTGATCAAGCAGATCCCCACCCTCGGCCCGGGCTTCTTCATGCGCAGCCATATCCACTCGCGCTACGTGTGGAGCGATGTGTTCTTCGGGCCGGACAACGACGCCATCCACCTGATCGACAAGCAGACCCTCCACATCGCCCACACCCTGCGCCCGGTGCCGGGCAAGACGGCGGCCCACGTGGAGTTCACCCGGGACGGGCGCTACGTGCTACTGAGTATCTGGGCCACCGACGGCGCGCTGATCGTCTACGACAGCCAGACCCTCAAGGAGATCAAGCGCCTGCCCATGAACAAGCCATCGGGCAAGTACAACGTGGGCAACAAGATCGAGTTTGCCGAGGGCACGTCCCACTAGTGTCAGCCGAACAGCCCCAGGCCGATGCGGCTGCAATCACCGTGCAGGGTGAAGCCCTCGTCGGTGCGCCGCAATCGACCGCGCTCCTGGGCCTGGGTCAACTCATCGTCGCCACGGGCGAACTGGCCGAGGCCGAGGTAGTGATAACCGGCCGCTTCCAGGCGCTCGACGCACAACAGCCCCATGGCGGTGCTTTGCGCGGCACTGCACGATGCCTGCGGGCATTGCCCCGCGTATCGCGCCGGTGGCCGGGCATAGTCGAATACCTGCACGCGGTCGGGCTCCAGCGCGATCAGGCTGGCCAGCTTCGCCTCCAGGCTGGCCAGGGTCTGCCAGGCATTGCCGTAGCCCAGGTCGACACTGACCGAACGGAACCCGAAGGTGCGCGCCGCATCGATCAACGACTGGATCGGTGCAGGATCGCGATAGGTGTCCTGGGAGAGAGGGTCCGCGGTACAGGCATCCGGCACACCGATGCACACCCGGTTGAAACCCAGCTCGCGCAACCGGCCGACGCTGGCCCAATCACTGTGCTGGGGCGCCAGGTCGATGGCGTAGTCGCCGCGGTCATGCTCAAGGAAATGCAAGCGCTCGCGCAGCCGCTGCATCTGCATCTGCACATCGCCAATGGGCGCTGCCCCGCGCCACTGGAAGTGCTCAACCGGCTGGCGACTGCCCAGGCAACCACCGATCAGGCGTATCTGCTGCGCCAGGCTACTGCGGTAAACGGCACTCGGCGTACCTGGCCAGTGCAGGGTCACTGCCAGTGGACGCTGCCGTTGGCGGCTGGTGCGCAAAGCACGGGCGACATCGAGAGGAATGACGGTGTGCATGGCGGGCTCCGGATCCGGCGACGATGCGCCATTGTCCGGTGCGACGCCACGGCGCACCTTGATGTGCATCAAAGGCTTTACCAACTGAGGTAAAACATGCCCTTGGCCAACAGCACGATGGCGACCATATGCCCGAACAGGCTCAGATGGATAACCCGCAGGTAAGCCGCACTCACCCGGCCACGGCGCATGCGCAGCATCGTCAGCAGAAAGTGCAGCAGCACACTGGCGGCGAGGATCAGCTTGAGGGTCAACAAGGTGCCGAACGACGAGGCGAACGGCGCGGCCAACACCGGCAGGTAACGCAAGCCGACCATGCCCAGCCCGGCGCCGAACAGCACCAGCAACACCCACGGCATCAGCGCCCGGGCACGCACGCCGATACCTTGCTCGACCTGCAGCATCACCCGCGCCGGCAACTGCCGATGCAGCCCCCCCAGGATCAGCACTTCGAAAAACACCGTGCCGATGAAGATCAGCGCGGCGAACAGATGGGCCAGCAGAAACAACAGGTAAAGCATGGTGGCCTCGCAGGTGGCGTCAAGGCGCCAGTGTGGCGCCTTGACGCCACCTGAACCTTGATACCGATCAAACTAAACCCGCACGCCGAGCATGCCGGCAGTGATGATCAGCGTCACCAGCGCACCGACGCCAATCACCGCCCACGTCATCACCGCACAACGCGCTTCGCTCACCCCATGGTTACGCAGCACACCGCGCAGGCCACACCCCAGGTGCGCGATCAACAGGAACACTGCCAGGGAATAATGCGGCACCAGGCGGATGCTCCAAGCATCGGCCAGCAACCCCACCGGGTCGGCCACGGCCCAGGCGTAATCGGTGTCGGTGCCGAAGTAGCGCGCCAGGGTAAATACCGAGTTGATATGGGAGGCTATAAACACGGCCAGGTAAGCGCCGGACGCGGTCTGCAAGGCGTCCAGCAGGTCAGCGCGGTGGACGGTTTTGGGGCGGATCAGCACCAGGCCGCTGAGTATCTGGAAAAAGAACGTGACGATAAGGATCGGCTCCAGCCAACCGTTGCGATACACCACCCGCAACACCTCCATCACCGCACGATGCGCATCGTTGCCGAAAACCCCGAGCAGATGGTTGAACAGGTGCGGCGCCAGGAACACCAGCAGGATCGCCACCGACGCAATGCCATGGGCGACCCGCAGCTTGATGTAGGTGCGCGGGTGGTGGGTGAAGTCAATGCTGGGCAGCGTGGCCGACACCATCGAGAAGTAGGCACTCACTGCCAACCACAGGCCGCTCCACATGACGAGGTCGTGACCATTGACCTTCATCAGGTACAGCAGCACGCCCATCAGCGTATAGGCTGGCGGCGTGGCAACGGCCAGGCAGGCCAGGCGCCTGGCAAGCACCAGGCGTGCACTCATCATCGGCTGCACACCCGTGACGAACACGCAGTAGAACGCCACCACCGGCACTGCATAGGCACTCAACATCAGCGCCAGAGTCACCGGCCCGCCGGCCCCGCCAACGTGGGCCAGGTTGCTCCATTGCAGTGCCCAGGGGTAATAGAGCGCGGCGGCGAATGGCAGCAGCCACAGCCATTCCAATCGGGTGTCGGCCAGCGGTTTTGCGAGAGACATTGTTGCGTCCTTACTCATGGATTTTCCCCCGCGACCCTACGGACTGGCGCGAGGGAAACCCAGGTCCAATTCCACGCTTTTTGCCTACACCACTGCGCGTTACAGCAAGGGGATGCTGTAGCTGACAATCAACCGTGTCTCGTCCTTGTCCGCCGTGTCATTGCCGCGCAATACCGCACTGCGCCAGGTAAACCCCAGGCCTTTCAAGGTGCCGGTGGGGATCACGTAGTCCAGGCGCAGGTCGCGCTCCCATTCGCTGTTGTCGCGGCCGGCGGTGCGGATATGGCTGCCGTGAATGTAAGTCACACTGGAGCGCAACCCCGGTACGCCCAGGCTGGCAAAGTCATAGGCATAACTGCCCACCATGGCCTGTTCGCCGGCATTCACAAACTTGAGCGACTGGGAGTTGGTGATCAGGTAAAGCGAACGGCCCTGCCCCTGGTTGATGTGCGGGAAGTCACTTTGCCCGGTGGTTTTCTGGTAGCCCAGGCTCAGCGAATGCCCGCTCAAGCCATAGGTGAACAGTACGCTCCACAAACGGTTGTCGACCTTGCCTGTGTTGACGCCGGGCGCGTAGTAGCCCGAGCCGACATAACCTTCGCCACGGCCCGAAGCACTGCCGTTCTTACCGTCGGCGGTGCTGTAGAAATAACGCAGGTCGCTCTTGAGCTGCCCCACAGGCAGTTGCCAGGTGTGCACCAGGCCCAGGAAGTGCTGTTGGTAGAAGTTCTCCAGGCTGGCGTAGTAGTACTGCATCTGCAGTTGCTTGCTGACGGTGTAATCCACGCCGCCGTAGTAGAACTGGTGACTGGACTTGCCCTTGACCGGGTCATTGGCGCCGGCAATCGACAGGCCTTGGCCATTGCTGGAGTTGCGGTCCACGACCTGCTCGATCTTGCCCGCGATCAGGTTGACGTCCTTGAAGTCCTTGGACTCCACCTGATAGCCACGGAAGGTCTGGGGCAACAAGCGCCCGTCTTCAGTGGTCAGCACCGGCAGCCTGGGCATCAGGCTGCCGGCCTTGAGTTGGGTCTGGGCAATGCGCAGTTTGCCGGTGACGCCGGTCTTGCTGAAGTCATGGGCGGCCTTGCCATCGTCCAGCGGGAAGACGCTGCCAGGGGTGTTATCGGCACCGGACTTGCCGGCCCGGCCGGAGGCGTCCAGGCGCAGGCCGTACCACTCTTGCAGGTCCAGGCCAAGGCCGACCGTGCCTTCGGTGAAACCGGACTGGTAGTTGAACATAAAGGCCTGGCCCCATTCCTTGTCCGAGGCGGCCTTGGCGTTGCGGGTGTCCTGGTTGTAGTAGAAGTTGCGCAGGTCGAGGCTGGCTTTGCTGTCATCGATAAAACCCGACGCAGCCGCCTGCTGCGCAGCGCCGATGGAGACGGCGAGCGCCAGGCAAGTCTTGTGGTTCATGAAGGCTCCGAGAAGTGATTGAGGCGCCCCGTCGCAGCGCTGTTTTTGTTGTGCCAGGGGGGCTGCAGTCAACGGGAGCGCGCACGGTATAGCGTTGCGTGGCCGGGAAAAAGCCGGCAAAACAGCCAATCACTTTTTCAGTTTGGGTAACAATCCAGCGAGTGGCGAGCGCGTGTCCAGCAGTGAGGTGCGGATGAAGTGCAGGTAACTTTCCACCCGGCGCAAGGCCGAGGTCTCAAAGTGCGCTTCGAAAGGTTCGACGGTGTCCTGCACGCACTCGATCGCGTGTCCGACGCGTGCCAGTGCACGTTGCCACCGTGCATGCCCCGGCTGGTTGAACAAGCGCACCAATGCCCGCCCCACGGCACGTACCGCCTGGCGCCACGCGGTGGTTTCGGCGTAGCAGGCCAGCGCCGGCAACTGCGCCTGCTCGCGGCGCAGTTCGATCAGGGCATGGCCGACGTCAAGCACCACGAACGTCCAGCGCAGCAGGCGGTGTTGCACCTGCGGCTGGCCGGCGGACAAGCCATGGACCTGGTTAAGCAGGTCACGGGTGCCGCTTTCGAAACCCGAGCCCAGCGCCGGCAAGGGTGCGTGGAGGGCGAACACGACCCGCTGGCGCAGGTCCTGTTCCAACCGACGCCACAACCACGGGCTGTTGGGCGGCAGAATGATCGCCCCTGCCGCCGCGCACACCAGCATGCCGAACACCATGGCGAGGTAGTCATTGATCAAGCCATAAGGGTTGTAGAGCGTGAGATTGCCGGGCACCGAACTGGTGCCGAAAAACACCAGCATGCCCAGGCCGTAGCCCGTCCACTGAGGTTTGGCCAACCAAAACGACCCCAGCATGATCACCGGCGCAATCACCAGGCACAGTAACGGGAACCCATCGATCCTGGGGTAGACGATGAACACCTCGAAAATCCCGATGACCGCCGCCAACACTGTCCCACAGGCAATCTGGAACGACATGCGCCGGGGGTTGGGGGAGAACGCCGAGAGCCCCACCGTGAGCGCGGACACCAGGGTCATCGCCGCGCCACTGGGCCAACTGGTGGCGATCCACAGCGCACACAACACTAGCAGCACCACCGCTGCACGCAGCCCGGCGCCCACCGCCGCCAGCCAATGGGTCTGTGGCTGAAAAGGTTCGGCCCAACGCTCACGCCGGTGGTTGTGATCGGCCAGGGAAGCATGGGTCCGGGCGTAGCTGAGCAACTCGTCGACGAAGCGATAAAGCAGCTCGCAGGCCGTGTGGAAATCCAGCAGGTCGTCGGCGGGCGGATGCGCCTGCGCCAGTTCGGCGCGCAGGTGGTGGACCTGGCTCGGCAGCCCGTGGATATAACGCTTCAAGCGTGTCGACAAGTGTGCCGCATCCAGGTCTGTGAGTACCTGCCCGGCGAACGGTTCCAGCACATTGACCAGCGCCTTGAGTGCCGGGCCCACAGCTTCCAGCACCGCCGTGGCACCGCGCATCTGCACTCGATCGAGCAACTGATGCAGGGCATTGAAACGCGTGGTGATGGCCATGAACTCGACGTTGAGCCGATCCAGGCGCCCCTTGCGTCGACGCATGTAAGGGTCTTCGAACACACTGACGCTGCGCATCCCTTCCAGGCCCACTGCCTCGGCGATGAAGCGCAGGTTGGCGACCTCGAACGCCGCCTGGTCGTGGCTACTGCGCAGACCGCTCACGACAAATTCGGCGAAACGACCAAAGCGTTGGTACAGGGTATTGCGCATGGCGGCGCCCGCCGTATTGGGCAGCAACGTTGCGCTGATCCCGGTGGCGCACAGCACGCCCAGGGTGATCTCCAACACCCGCCACACCGCCGCCATGAACACCTGCTCCGGGTGCCCCACCACCGGCAAGCCCACCATCACCGCGGTATACCCCGCCAGCACCCACCCATAGGCGCGAAAATGACGATTGCGCGCCGCGCCGTATGAGCACACGCCCACCCACACGGCCAACCCGGCCAGGAACAGCTCGGTGCTCTGGGCGAACAGCGCCATCAACAGCACCATGAACGACGACCCCACCAGCGTGCCGATCACGCGGTAGACGCTTTTGGCCAGGACATGCCCACTGTACGGCTGCATCACGATAAACACCGTGGTGATCGCCGTGCCGGGCTGCGGCAACTCCAGGCGCATCGACAGCCACAAGGCCAGGTACGAAGCGATCAGCACCTTGAACAGGTAGACCCACATCACCCCGTCGGTGCGCGCCCATTCCAGGAAGCCCCGGCGCCAGGGCAGTGCTCTCAGCCGGCGTGAAAAATCAGTGAGTGGTGGCACGAAACAGGGACTCCCGACAAGCTGGCTGGCACACAAGGCCGGCGACTTTAGGCAGTTGCGCCAGGGTCGGTAAGTCATCCAGAACGTGAATGACTGTTACGCAAAACACCACAATAAATAGCGTTTACAGCGGCCCGCGACTTCATGCCACACTGGAAAAATCCGTTATCCCTGGTAGCCATCGATGGACATTCTGCAGAACATGCGCATCTTCCGTTGCGTCGCCGAAGCCGGCAGTTTTACCGGCGCGGCGGCACGACTGAACACCAACACCACCCATGTATCCCGCTCCATCTCCAACCTGGAAGCACACCTGCGCACGCGCCTGTTCAATCGCACCACGCGCCGCATCGCCCTCACCGAATCCGGCCAACGCTATTTGGTGCGATGCGAGCAGATCCTGCATTCGATCGCGGAAGCCGAGGTAGAAGCCGGCGACGCCCATACCCGGCCTATCGGCCAGCTCAAGGTGCATTCGATGACCGGCATCGGCCAGCATTACGTGGTGGACGCCATCGCCCGTTATCGCCAGCATTACCCGGATGTGACCTTCAACCTGAGCATGAGCAACCGCACGCCGGACCTGGTGCACGAAGGCTTCGACGTATCGATCGTGCTGGCCATCGACCTGCCTGACTCCAGCCATGTGTCGCAGAAGCTCGGCAGCACCTACAGCATCGTTTGCGCATCACCGTCCTACGTAAAAAGCCACGGCATCGCGCAGGTTCCCAAGGACCTGCTCGACCACGCTTGCCTGCGCCTGGTCAGCCCGGTGATCCCCCTCGAGGACTGGACCTTCGACGGCCCCAATGGCAAGGAAAACGTGATCATCAGCCACTCGCCCTTCCTGGTGGATTCGGTTGACGCGATGAAAACCGCCATCAGCAATGACATGGGCGTCGGCATCCTGCCCGTGCATGCGGCGATCAAGGGACTGCGCAGCGGCAGCCTGGTGCGCGTACTGCCCGAGTACCGCCTGGAGGAGCTGAGCCTGTACGCCATCTACCCTTCCCGGCATTACCTGGACGCAAAAATCAAAACCTGGGTGGAGTACCTGCGCAGCTCCCTGCCGGAGGTGCTCGCCGACCATAAGGCTGTGCTGAAGACCCGCCCGTTGCTCAGCGCTGTTGAGTCATAACGACTACATCGGGTCATAGCGACTACAGGACGCCAGGGTCATAACGACAACAAAAATCGCAACCGACTGATTTTCATAACGTTATTCATTGGCATGATTTCTGACTCGAAAATGGGCAGGACAAATCGTCGAAACCCACAGAGAGATCACCATGAGCAATGAATTCAACCAGCGTCTCGCCGTCGTCACCGGTGCCAGTTCAGGCATCGGCCTGGCCGTGACCCAACGTTTGCTCGAACGCGGCGCGAAGGTGGTCGCGATGTCGCGCCAACTGGGCGGGCTTGGCGTGTTGGCCGAGCAGTTTGGCGAGCAGCTCAGGTGGCTGGCCGGGGATGTGACCGAGGCAGCCGACCTGGCGCGCCTGGCGCAGGTGGCGGCACCGATGGGGCCAGTGGATCTGCTGGTGCCGAACGCGGGCATTGCCCAACTGGCCGATGGCCTGGACCTGGCCGCCTTCGACCGGCAATGGGCGGTCAATGGGGCCGGCGCGTTGAACACCTTGGGCAGCCTGCGCGGGCAGTTCGCGGCGCAGGCGTCGGTGGTGTTCATCGGCACGTTCCTGGAGCAAGTGACCTTTCCCGGCCTGGCCGCCTACATTGCGTCCAAAGCCGCCCTGCGCGCCCAGGTGCGCACCCTGGCGGTGGAACTGGCGCCCCACGGCATCCGCCTGAACATGGTCTCCCCCGGCCCCACCGCCACGCCGATCTGGAGCACCCTGGGGCTCAATGACGAAGCCCTGGGTTCGGTGGCGAAGACCGTCAACGCCCGCCTGCTCGACGGGCAGTTCCTGGAGCCGGGAGCCGTGGCCGATGTGATCCTGTTCCAGTTGGGCCAGGGCGCACGCAGCGTGTTCGGCCAGGATTGGGTGGTGGACGGAGGTTATACCTTGCGCTGATCAGGCCAGTGCAGGCATGGCCTTGGCACCTCCGAATGCCAGGGCCTTCCAACCGATCACCAACAGCGACAACCCGGCAAAGATCAGCCCGCAGCCAATCACCCCGGTGGTGCCGAAGGCATTGATGAACAGCCCGCCCACCGATGACCCGATCACCACCCCGGCATTCGCCGATGACACATACAGGCTGGTGGCGAACTCATGCGCCTCGGGTGCCGAAGACGTGAGCCAGACTTGCGTGACCACCAGGCCACAGGTATGCGCCGCGCCCCAGAGCAACACGATCACACTCATCGACGCCCACGACAGGCTGCCAAAGGCATACAACACCAGGTATGCCGCCGCCAGTACCACCGGATACAGTACGGCCGTCACAACCAGATGCCGGCTGAGCGCACGCCCCACCCATAGGTTACCCACGACGCCGCCGATGCCGAAGATCACCAGCATGACGCTGATGGTCCGGCCATCCATACCGACCTGGGTCTTGAGGTATTCGGCGGCGTAGCTGTACACCGAAAACATCGTGGTAAACACCAACACGGTAGCGAGGATCGCCAGCCACACCGAGAGGCAGCGCAGCACAGACAGCTGCTTGCCGAAACTCAGGGGTGCCGAACGCGGGTGATCGGGCAGTTTGAGCCACAGGCCCAACGCCGCCACCGCCGTTGCCACGGCGCAAAAGTAGAACGAGGCCTCATAGGAAAGGCTCGCTCCCACCCATGTGGTCAGAGGCACGCCCAACACCAGCCCAAGCGTGGTGCCGACCACCGCCAGCGCTGTGGCATGGGCCGCTCGTTCGCGGGGGTACAGCGATACCGCCGTGGAAAACGCGGCGGCAAAAAATACCGGATGAAGCATGGCCGGTACCACGCGCAGCGCCATCAGTGTTTCGAAGTTCGGTGCAAACGCC
The DNA here is from genome assembly GCF_055380095.1 of Pseudomonas allii. Classification (NCBI taxonomy): domain Bacteria; kingdom Pseudomonadati; phylum Pseudomonadota; class Gammaproteobacteria; order Pseudomonadales; family Pseudomonadaceae; genus Pseudomonas; species Pseudomonas allii. The sequence goes on from NZ_AP039450.1 coordinate 3,843,650, forward strand.
GACAACACACTGCTGATCGAGAACCCCAGCAAGGCACCCACCAGGATTTTCTTGCGCGCCACCCGCGAGGCCAGCAGCACCAGGAACGGCCCCAGCACCGCCACGATCAGCGCAAACAACCCCATCAACCACCCGGCCTGGGACACACTGATCGCGAACCGCTCGACGATCATCGGCAAGATGCCGACCACCCCAAACTCCAGGGTATACAGGCCGAACAACCCCAGGATGATATAGATCACGGGCCGACCTCGATCACCACTTTACCGAAGGCACCGCGCTGCAAGTGGGCGAAGGCCCGGGGCGCTTCGGCAAAGCGGTAGGTGTGATCGATCATCGGTTCGAGGGTGTGTCGCTCCACCATACGGATCAGGTCTTCAAGGGCACGGCGTGGCCCCACCGCCACACCGACGATGGCGGCGCGCTTGGCCAGCAGGCTCATCAGCGGCGCGCTCAACTGGTCGCTCTCCAGCAGGCCGATCACTGAGACACGCCCACCGTTGCTCACCGCTTGCAGTGAACGCGCCAGGTTGTCGCCACCGGCCATTTCCAGCACGTGCTCGGCGCCGCGTCCGCCGGTCAGTTCCAGCACGGCGTGGTGCCAGTCCGGCACCCGGCCACGGTGGATGCCATGGGTGGCACCCAATTCGACGGCACGGGCGATTTTTTCATCGCTGCTGCTGGTGATGATCACACGGGCGCCATGGGCCGCCGCCAGTTGCACGGCAAACAGCGAAACGCCACCGGTGCCCTGCACCACCACGGTCTGGCCGGCGTGCAAGTGGCCGAGTTCGATCAAGGCCATCCAGGCCGTCAATGCCGCCACCGGCAAGGTGCTGGCCTGGGTGGCGTTCAACGAGCGCGGCGCGAGCACGCACCAGTCAGCGGGGGTGGTCACGTATTCGGCCAGCATGCCGGGGATCGGGCCGCCTTGCGGTGGCGCGTCGGCCCAGGACAACGGCCTGCCGTCGACCCAGCCGGCAAAGAAACTCGACAGCACCTTGTCGCCCACCTTGAACCGGTTCACACCCTCACCCACGGCCACCACCGTACCCGCCATGTCGGACGCCGGGGTAAAGGGGAATTGCAGGCTGGCGCCCATGCCGTTTTCCGCTACCTCGGCGTCACGGTAATTGAGCGATACCGCCGCGACGCGCACCAGCACCTCCCCGGCCTTGGCCACCGGTCGCGGCACACGGGCCAGGCGCAAGGTATGGAGGCCAAAGGTCGGGATTTCCCAGCGTTGCATCAAGTCAGTCATGTTCAGGTCTCTCGTGAGGGTTTTGCGCAAGGATAAGAACCTCGCTTCACGGGATTAAGTAGGGCGCGGCTCCTGGGTCTACGGAGCTTTCATTCCGCAATACCGGCAATTGCGCTAGGGTATCGGCAATTCCCGTCGCCAATCGGTGCCTCAGATGGACAACCTCACGACCCTGAATGCCTTTGTGCAGGTCGCGCATACCCACAGTTTTGTCGCCGCCGGGCGGGTGCTCGGGGTGACAGCGTCGGCGGTTGGCAAGAGCGTGGCGCGCCTGGAAGAACGCCTGGGTGTGCGACTGTTTCACCGCAGTACGCGCAGCGTGACGCTGACTGCCGAGGGCGAGCTGTTTCTGGAGCGCAGCCGGCGCATCCTGCGGGAAATCGAGGAAGCCGAGGCAGAGTTGTCCCAGGTCAGCCAGGCGCCCCGTGGTCGCCTCAAGGTCAGTCTGCCGCTGGTGGGGCATCCGTTTTTGCCAGTGCTGGCCGACTTCAAGCAGGCCTACCCTGACGTCGAGCTGGACCTGAGCTTCACCGACCGCCGCGTGGACGTGGTGGAAGAAGGCTACGACGCGGTGCTGCGCAGCGGCGAGGCGCCGGATTCGCGCTTGAGTTCACGGTTGGTGGGGGAGTATCGGATGATCGTCGTGGCGGCCCCCACCTACCTCGAACGTCACGGCACACCGCAGCGCTTCAGCGACCTGGCCCAGCACAGTTGTATCCTGTTCCGCTTTCCCAATACCGGCAAGTTGCAGCGTTGGCCGTTGCACGCACAAGGCGTCGAACTCGACCAGCACCTGCCGGCAGCGATGATCTGCAACAACCTCGAGGCCCGGGTGTGTTTTGCACTGCACGGCATTGGTATCGCCTACCTGCCGGACTTCGCCATCCGCGAGGCCCTCGACAGCGGGCAATTGCTGCAGGTGCTGCCTGACTGCACCGAGCACGGCAGCTTCCGCATGATGTGGCCGTCGAGCCGGCACCCGTCGCCGAAGTTGCGGGTGTTTATCGACTTTCTCAAGGAACGCCTGTTTCCCTGATCAGGCGTTGTCGAACCGCTGCCGCGCCTGGCGAAATTCATCGCCCTTCTCTACCACCCAGGTCCATAGCGGGATCATGTGTACCAGCAGTTCCGTGCCCAGGCTCGACAGCTCGTACTCGACCCTGGGCGGCACTTCCTGGAAGTCGTAGCGCAGCACCAGCCCGTCGCGCTCCAACTGGCGCAACGTACGGGTCAGCATGCGCTGGGTCACGCCCTGCATGCGCCGGCCGATCTCGGCGTGACGCAAGCGACCGGACACACCCAGCACGTGCACGATGCCCAATGACCAGCGGTTGCCCGCGTGGGTCAGCACCTCGCGCTTGAGGCCGTCATCGTCGGCGCTGAGGGCGTCGCAGGCGGCTTGGGAGCGGCGGATGATCTCGTCGTTATCCATGGGGAGCTCTCGGTATCACGGGTGTGCCTTCTTATGCGCGGCGATGAATTCTGCAAGCATGCCACGACTTTCAATCCAGACGGAGTTCCTATGACCACCTCTTCCATCTTGGTACTCGGTGCCGGCGAACTGGGCATGGCCGTAGTGCAAGCACTGGCCGACCTGGCTGCACCGGGCGACACACGCCTCGCCGTGCTGCTGCGCCCCGCTAGCCTGCACTCGGCTGCGGCCAACGCTTTGCGTGCACGGGGTATCGAGCCCGTTGCCGGTGACCTGCAGAACGACAGCCAAAGCGTGCTCGCCGAGCGCTTCGCGCCCTTCGACACGGTGATCTGCTGCACCGGTTTTGCCGCCGGCCCCGGCACCCAGCGCAAACTGGCACGGGCCGCCATCGAGGGTGGAGTGCGGCGTTATGTGCCGTGGCAATTCGGCGTGGACTATGACCTGATCGGCCGTGGCAGCCCGCAAGATACCTTCGACGAACAGCTCGACGTACGCGACCTGCTGCGCGCCCAGCACGGCACGCAATGGCTGATCATCTCCACCGGCATGTTCACCAGTTTTCTGTTCGAGCCCTCGTTCGGCGTGGTCGACCTGGCGCAGAACACCGTGCATGCGCTGGGCAGTTGGGACACCGCCGTCACCGTCACCACGCCTGAGGACATCGGCCGGTTAACCGCACACATCGTGCTTGCCGAACCGGCGCTGGGCAACCAGGTGGTGTTCACCGCCGGTGACACCCTGACCTATGGGCAACTGGCCGATACCGTCGACGCCACCCTCGGCATCCGGCTGCAGCGCGAGCCCTGGCCGGTGCCGAGGTTGCTGGCCGAACTGGCGAAGGACCCCGATGACAACCTGAAGAAATACCGCGCAGTGTTCGCCCAAGGCCACGGCGTGGCCTGGGACCCCGCCGTGACCTTCAACACCCGCCATCACATCGCCATGACGGACGTTGCCACGTGGATCCGCCAACACCTCAGGGCACCGGCAACCATCCGCTGAATTCACCCCGGCTGTTCAATGGGCACCAGGCGAAGTCCGTTTGCGCGCCGGGCAATACCTGGGGTTCGACCGCCGCGCACGGTGCCCCTTTCCAATCAAACAGGGTTGCGCCCTGCCAGGCCAGGACCACACCCCTGGCCTGGCTTTTATCTGTCTGCACCCAACGCGCGGCAGCGGCCGCCATGAACGCCTCGATGGGTTCGTCATCGATCTGCGCCCGATACTCCGAGCCCAGCAGCCAGCGGCAGACGTTCACGTGGTAGGTCCAATCCAGCGGCGGGCGGTGGCGATAGGCCCAGGTCATGAAGCTGCGAAACAGGTTGAGGCCCTCGGGCGGGTCCAGCTTGAGCAGCGCCGGGCAGATGTCGAACAGGGTGTGCCAATACGGCAGCAGCCGTGCATCCAGGTGCACGAAACTGCGGGAATTGCTGGGGTACTCAGGCGGCGCCGGCTCCGCGGGCGGGCGGCGGGACGCCTTGCTGACCAGGCGGCGGGCGCCTGCGGGCAACAGGTGGTTCATGAAACGCACTCACAGTCATGACGATGGGAAGCCTCCTGGTTTCAGGAAGCCCAAGGCAAACGTCAGAATGCAGGGGAAGCGCGGGGATTGGCCGAGGGCCAGGAATAGCGTGGCGGCGCCTTGTTGCGCCGTTCATGGGCCGGGCGCGGGGTGTGTCCCAGGCCCAATAACCAGGCCAGGCCGACCAGGAACACCAGGGCAACGGTCAATGCGTTGCAGACCGGGCAGGCAAAGTAGTTCGAGATGTTGCTGGAAGACGGGCTGCCTAACCCTTTGTCGGAAAGTGGCGCCTGGTTGCCGCTCACCGAACAGAACGCCCCACCGATGCCGTTGAGCGCCTGCCCCGTCATCTGCCCATGCCCCAAACCGCAGACGAACAGGTTCATGAGCACGCAGAAGTACAGGGCCCAGGCGATCAGCGAACGGTCAGGGTGGCTCGATTTCATGGCGGCGACTCTACCACCAGCGCCGCAAAAGGATGAAGCGCGACATGCCCCTGTGGCAGAACGTCGCAGATTACGTGCGCTTCCCAGGGTTGGTAGACTGGGCGCCCTCAAAGCCTGACGTATTGATCCAGAGCAATGCAGGCGCTTCACAGGATGCACAGTTGATGAGTACGTTATTCACCCGCCGCAAGGTGCTGACCGGTATGGGCCTGTTGGGCCTGGGCAGCCTGCTGGGCGGCTGTGACTACAGCCCCAAGCTGAACTTCAAGTACGGCAAGGACCTGAGCGACAAGATCATGGGCCGCACCTTCAAGCTCAAGAACACCGACGGCGAAACCGTCACCCTGAGCTCGTTCCGTGGGCTGATGCCGGTGGTGTTCTTCGGTTTCACCCAGTGCCCGGCCGTGTGCCCGACCACCCTGGCGCGCGCCGCCCAGGCCAAGAAACTGATGGGCCGCGATGGCGAAATCATGCAGGTGGTGTTCATCACCCTGGACCCGGAACGCGACACGCCGGAGATTCTCGACAAGTACGTCAAGGCCTTCGACCCCAGTTTCGAAGCGCTGTACGGCACCCCGGAAGAAATCGCCGTGGCCGCCAAGGAGTTCGGGATCTTCTATGAAAAGATCCCCGCCGGCGACACCTACACCCTGTCCCACACCGCCACCAGCTTCGTGTTCGACACCCGTGGCAACCTGCGCCTGGGCCTGCAGGCATCCCTTACCGCTAAAGAGTGCGCAGAAGACCTGCTCACCGTCATGGAGGTCTGCTAATGACTGCCGTTCAACACCTCAAGCGCACCCTTATCGGCATGACCCTGCTGGGCCTCGCCGCCCACGCCAGCGCCCAGGTACAAGTCACCGACGCCTGGGTACGCGCCACTGTGCCGGGCCAGCCGTCCAGCGGCGCGTTCATGACCGTCACCGCCGACAGCGACAGCAAACTGCTGAGCGTGGCCTCGCCGGTGGCCAAGGACGTGCAGATCCATGAAATGAGCATGAAGGACGACGTGATGCGCATGGGCCCGGTGGACTCGGTGGCCCTGCCGGCCGGCAAGGCCGTGACCCTCGACCCTGATGGTTACCACGTGATGCTGATGGGCCTGACCGGCCAGATCAAGGAAGGCGACCAGGTGCCGCTGACCCTGACCGTGCAGAACGCCAAGGGCGAGAAGCAGGCGATTGAAGTGAAGGCGCCGGTGCGGGGCCTGGATGGGATGGACCCTAGCAAGATGGACCATGGCAAGATGCATTGAGACGTGCGCACCCGCCTCAATCCACGATAAATAGCCTTGCCCCGGCACTCGTCGAAGATCGATGCCCTTCCATGTCATTGCCCACCTGGTAACTCATCCCGGCTGTCAGCGTAAACTGACGGCCGTCTTCCAGTTCTGTGTGCAACTCGCCTTCAAGGCATAACAGCACATGCCCCCGCCAGCACCAGTGGTCCGCCAAGTAGCCAGGCGTGTATTCGACCATGCGCACACGTGTTGTGCCGAAGTGGCAGGTGCGCCACAGGGCATTGCCAGTGATACCTGGGTGACTCACCGGTTCGACCGTGGCCCAGTCGGTGGTGCCAAAAGGAACAGCAGTGAGATCCATGGCGAGCTCTCGCGTTGATTGATGTGACTTGAGGCTATTCACAAGACACGGTGGACGGTAGACACAGATCGACCCGTTTTATGGGATACAGGTATCCTGCCCGCACAGAGCTTACGGACACGCTGATGCAGATCGACCCTGCCTACATCCTTCACGAAACCGAACACTGGCTGCTCAACCACCACCTGACCTCGGCGTTGCCCGGCTACCTGATGTTGGGCGCCAAGACACCCATCCACTCCCTGGCCGATATGCCGGAAGCGGCGCTGGCCGAGTTGGGTGGGCTGCTGGCGAAAACCCAGCGAATGGTAGAAGCGCAGCTCAAACCGAAATGGCTGTACATCAGCCGTTTTGGGCACATGCCGGGATTCCCGCTGCATTTTCATTTCATCCCCGTGTATGACTGGGTAGAAGCGGCGTTTTGGCGGGATGAGCGTTATCGGGTGCTGCAAGGCTTTGGCACCCAGGAACTGGCGCAAACATCGACCGATGGGGCTGAGTTGACGCTGTTTGTATGGCGTGAGTTTGGAGAAAGCCTCACGCCACCGCAGGTCCAGGGAGAAACGGTGCATCAAGTCATAGAGAGGTTGCGCGCAGCGTTCGCGCGTCAATGACCAGTGGTGTCAGGGGATCAGTTGTTTTGTCATCGGGATGCACGCCAACGTCAACCCAGACGGCGAGTGATAAACCGCCTGTTCATCCCCCGCATAGCCACACGCCCGGTAAAAGCTCGCCGCATTCAACGTCGCATCCAGCACCACGGTCTTAATCGCCATCTCCCGCGCAACCGTCTCAAGGTGATCGAGCATCGCCTTGCCATATCCGCGCCCGGTGCAATCGGGCAATACGAACAGTGCGCCGACTTCATTGTTGTCCAGATCAAGCATTCCAGTGACGACCGCCCTACCGTTCAGCCACCCCAGGTAAAACGTTTTATCCATCAGCGCGCTATAACCATCTTCGGCCTTACCCCGCGTCCACAGCAGCATTTGCTCGCGCGTGTACGCGCCGATGCATTGGCCGCGAATGGCCTGCAAACGTATGTCGAATGCCACTTGGGCATCTCGCGGGGTTGCGCGTGTTATCTCCAGCATTTCCCACTCCTTCCATGAAATCATCGTGCCATTAGCACACTTGTGCTAATCGACCCCTCCCCCCCTGCGGCGCTATATTCCCCGGCACTTCCAACGTTCCCCAGGCACCGTGCAACTATTGCGCGTGGCCGCGTTGTGCGCTGGAAAAACCATAACAACCCCAAGGAAGAAGCACCATGAAACTGCAATCCTCCGTTACCCGCCTCACCCTGTTGGGCGCCCTGATCATCGGCGTGGCCGGCTGCAGCAACATCAAGCCCACCGAAGATCACCTCAAGACGCTGTCGGAGACCAACCTGGGCGAACCGGTCAAGCGTATTTCCAATGTGCGCAGCGACTCGATGACCACCTACTATGTCGCCAGTGCCGCCTCCGGCGAGTACAACTGCTCGGTGCCCAGCGGTGCCAGCGGCGGCATGTTCGCCGTGGCCAGCTTTGGCATGATGAAACCTGCGGCCTACTGCCAACCCAAAGGTGCACGCGGCAACCCACTGCAGGGCTTCACTCAGTAACCGTCTGCTGACTCAGGTCGCGCAAGGTCCCGCGCAGTTCGGCGGGACGCACCGGCTTGGAGAGAATGGCGATCTGGCGGTCGTGCAAGGCGGCCTGGATTCTCTCCACGTCGTGCCCGGTGAGAATCAGCGCAGGGACGGCCCAGCCACGTTGCTGGCGCAGGGCATCGATGCATTCGATACCCGTGGCGTGGTTACCCAAGTCATAGTCGGCGACGATGATGTCGCAATCGCTGACCAGATCACGCCCCGAAGACTCGGCCTGCACCTCGCAGCCCCAGCGCTCCAGCAGGGCCTGGGTGGCGAGCAGCACGTTGTGGTCATCTTCTACCAGGCACACCTTCAACCCGGTCAGCAGCCCGGCCTGGCGTGTGTCGTCGCGCGGTGCCGTGGCGCGTGGCGCGGTGGCCAGGGTCAAGCCATACAGGCTTACAGAAGTACCATGGCCCACCCGAGAGCGCAGGCCTACTTGCACCCCCATCAACTGCCCCAGGCGCTTGACGATGGACAGCCCCAGGCCGACGCCTTCGACGTCCTTGTCACGCAGGTGGCGTACCCGATAGAACTCCTCGAAGACCTTTGACAGATGCTCCTCGGCAATCCCCCGCCCCCGGTCATGAATCTCCACCGCCAAGCCGCCGTCGCGAACGCGCACGCCGATGAGTACAGGGCGGTGTGCACCGTATTTGAAGCAGTTGGACAGCACGTTCTGCACCATGGTCGCCAGCAGCGCAGGGTCGACCAGCACCCAATGCGTGCAGGGCCTCAGGCGCAGCTCCACCCCGGCCCAGCGCGCGGCCTCGGCGTTCTGGCGCACCAGGTCGGCAAGGAACTCGCCCAGATGCACCGCCTGGTACTTGGGCAGCAGGCGACCGTTATCGAGGGTGTAGAGGTCGAGAATCGAGCGGAACAATTGCGATACGTTGAGCAGCGAACGGTCGATGTTATCCACCAGGCGCCGCTCTTCGTCACCCAGCCGGGCTTCGCGCAGGCAGGCGGTGAACAGGCCGATGGAATGGATGGGTTGGCGCAGGTCATGACTGGCCTGGGCAAGGAAACGGGATTTCTCCAGGTTGGCGGCGATGGCCTGCTCGGAGGCCTTGCGCGTGCGCTCCAGCAGGATATGCGCGTACACCGGGATCACCGTGCTGGTGATCATCAACATCAGCACCATGAAGGGTTGCGCCTGCCACACCGGCGTCAGCCGATACACGATCAGCAGCGCCAGCAAGGCCAACGCCGTGGCGATCGCCAGGTAGCGCGAGCCGTAGCGCATGCCGTTGCCCAGGTTGACCCACACCATCACCGCATACAGCGGCAGCGCCGCTTCACCGCCCACCACCATGCCGAACGAGGTGCCGGTGTAGTCATGGATCATGCCAAAGATCCGCCGCGCCGGGTAATGCCCCGGCCAGCGCACAATCACTTGGCGCAAGGCAATGGAGGCCAGCAGGAACAGGAAGATATACAGGATCACCGGAAGGTAAGTGTCCACCGACTGTCCCGGCAGGAAGCCCAATGCACCGATGTAGACGATCGCGATGCTGGCGACCACGATGCGCAGGTTGGCCTGGTCGAGTTCGGAGTTGGTCTCAAGACTCATGGGGTAACGTCCTTGTGCGGCAGTCATCAATTCCTTCACGCACCACCAGGCAGGCCCGAGGCGCGGTGGTAAGGTAGCATGCAACGGCACAACCTTGCCCCAGGGAGGAGCCCCCCATGACCGGCCGTATCATCATCGCCGATGACCACCCGATGTTCCGCGAAGGCATGCTGCGCACCGTGCAGCGCCTGCTGCCGCAGGCCCTGGTGCAGGAAGCCGGCGACCTCGACGGTGTGCTCGCGCTGATCCGCGACGGCGGCGAGATCGACACGCTGATCCTCGATCTGCGCTTCCCCGGCCTGACCTGCATGAGCCAACTGGTCGACCTGCGCCAGCAATTGCGGCGCACCACGCTGATCGTGGTGTCGATGGTGGACGACCCGGCGCTGATCGATCAGGTCATGGCCCTCGGCGTGGACGGCTTCATCGGCAAGAACATTGCCCCCGACGAGATCGGCCAGGCGCTGTTGGCGATCCGCGAAGGTGAAGCACTGGTCAAGTTCGCCCCCTCCGGCCTGCTGCCACTGGACACTCACACCCTCACCGCCCGCCAGCAAGACGTGCTGCGCCTGATCGCCCAGGGCAAGACCAACAAGGAAATCGCCAAGGCCCTGGATATCTCGCCGTTTACCGTGCGCATCCATGTGTCGTCGCTGCTGCGTACGCTAGGTGTGCCCTCGCGGGCGGCGGCCGCCGTGAAGTATGCCGGAGAGTTCCAGTGACAAGCCGTGCGCGAGCCCCTCTGCATCCGATATTTATGCTCACTTCCCAGCTTAATAATATTTTATTTATACCCCCCCTCCCCCTAGCCTTTAAGTCATGCCAACGCTGAATCCAACTGCATTACGCAAGGACAGAGACATGACTGAAGCACTCACAAAAACAGACACGCTGGTGGTGGGCGCCGGCCAAGCTGGCGTGGCCATGAGCGAGCATCTGAGCAAACAAGGCGTGCCCCACCTGGTACTGGAGCGCAGCCGCATCGCCGAGCGCTGGCGCACCGGGCGCTGGGATTCGCTGGTGGCCAACGGCCCGGCGTGGCATGACCGCTTTCCCGGCCTGGCATTCGATACCGTCGCCCCGGACGAATTTGCGCCGAAGGAACGCGTCGCCGATTACTTTGAAGCCTACGCGCGCAAGTTCAACGCGCCGATCCGTACCGGCGTCGAGGTGCTCTCTGTGGTACGTAATGTCGGCCGCCCCGGCTTCACCGTGCACACCAGTGAAGGGGTGATCGAAGCCAACCGCGTGGTGGCCGCGACCGGGCCGTTCCAGAAGCCGGTGATTCCGGCCATCGCACCAAAAGACCCTGCGTTGCATCAGATCCACTCCGCCGACTATCGCAACCCCGCGCAACTGCCGGCCGGTGCCGTGCTGGTGGTGGGCGCCGGCTCATCCGGCGTGCAGATTGCCGATGAATTGCAGCGCTCCGGGCGCCAGGTGTACCTCTCGGTCGGCGCCCACGACCGCCCGCCGCGCGCCTACCGCAACCGCGACTTCTGCTGGTGGCTGGGGGTGCTGGGTGAGTGGGACCAGGCGGCGATGAAGCCCGGCCGCGAGCACGTGACCATTGCCGTCAGCGGCGCACACGGCGGCAAGACCATCGACTTCCGCGAGCTGGCCCAGCAAGGCATGACCCTGGTGGGCCTGACCCAGGCGTTCAATGGCAGCGTCGCCACGTTCCAGCCGAACCTGGTGGAGAACCTGGCACGCGGCGATGAAAACTACCTGGCCCTGCTGGATGCCGCCGATGCCTACATCGAACGCAACGGCCTGGACCTGCCCCTTGAGCCCGAAGCCCGTCGCGTGTTCCCCGATGCGGACTGTATCAAGAACCCGCTCCTGCAACTGGACCTGGCCAAGGCCGGTGTCACCTCGATCATCTGGGCCACCGGTTTTGCGGTGGACTACAGCTGGTTGAAAGTGGCGGCCTTCGACGAAGCCGGCAAGCTCCGGCACCAGCGCGGCGTGTCCAGCGAAGCCGGGATCTACTTCCTCGGGTTGCCATGGCAGTCGCGCCGTGGCTCGTCGTTTATCTGGGGGGTGTGGCACGACGCCAAATACGTGGCCGACCACATCGCCATCCAGCGTCAATACCTCGAATACCGCGAAGCCGCCCCGGTGGTTCGCCCGTCCCCTGTCAACGCCTGAGCCTGATTGCCGGAGTTTTCCTGATGCCTACTCACACCCGTATCCGCATGTTCAACACCAAAGAAACCTACCCCAACCAGAGCCTGGACAACGACCTGTGCCAGGCCGTGCGCGCCGGCAACACCGTGTACGTGCGCGGCCAGGTCGGCACCGATTTCGACGGTAACCTGATCGGCCTTGGCGACCCGCGTGCCCAGGCGGAACAGGCGATGAAAAACGTCAAGCAACTGCTGGAAGAAGCCGGCTCCGACCTGTCGCACATCGTCAAGACCACCACCTACCTGATCGACCCACGCTACCGCGAGCCGGTGTACCAGGAAGTCGGCAAGTGGCTCAAGGGCGTGTTCCCGATCTCCACCGGGTTGGTGGTGTCGGCCCTCGGCCAACCGCAGTGGCTGATGGAAATTGATGTGATCGCGGTTATTCCCGAATAAGGAGCGCCACCATGACCTTTTCAATCGTCGCCCGTTGCGCCGAGACCGGGCAGCTAGGCATCGCCATCAGCTCATCAAGCATTGCCGTAGGCGCCCGCTGCCCATGGCTGCGGCCGGGCGTGGGCGCGGTGTCGACCCAGAACATCACCCTGCCGGCCCTGGGCCCGGACGTGCTTGATTTGCTGGAACAGGGCTTGGCCCCGGCTGAGGCCATCGACAAGGCGTTGACGAGCAACGGCTACAGCCAATACCGGCAACTGACGGCGATTGATCACCTGGGCCGCACCGTGCATTTCAGCGGCAGTGAAACCCTCGGCACGCACAATGCGGTATCGGGTGAGCAGTGCGTGGCAGCGGGTAACATGCTGGCCGACCGCGCGGTGATCGAGGCGATGGTCATTGCTTTCGAGCAAGGCGAAGGCCAGCTGGCCGACCGACTGCTGGCGGCCATGCACGCCGCGATTGCTGCCGGCGGCGAGGCCGGCCCGGTGCATTCCGCCGCGCTGGTGGTGGTGGGCGAACTGACCTGGCCGATCATCAACCTGCGGGTGGATTGGGCCGATGAACAGCCGATCCTTGCACTGCAAACACTCTGGGACGCCTACCGTCCGCAGGTGCAGGACTACATCGACCGCGCCCTTGCTCCGGACCGTTCCCCCGGCTACGGCGTGGCCGGAGATGACCGATGAGCACCAGCCGCGAACTGCTGCAGACGCTGGTTGCGTTCGACACCACCAGCCGTGAATCCAACCTGCACCTGATCGAGTTTGTGCGCGATTACCTGGCCGGTTTCGGGGTGGCCTGCGAGCTGGTCTACAACCTGGAGCGCAGCAAGGCCAACCTGTTTGCCAGCGTCGGCCCGGCAGAGTTGCCCGGCATTGTGCTGTCGGGGCATACCGATGTGGTGCCGGTGGACGGCCAGCCCTGGACGGTGCCGCCGTTCGAGCTGACCGAACGCGACGGCAAACTGTTTGGCCGCGGCACCGCCGACATGAAGGGTTATATCGCCTGCGTGCTGGCGCTGGTACCGGCACTGGTTGCAGCGCCGCTGCGGGTGCCGGTGCACATCGCCCTGTCCTATGACGAAGAAGTCGGTTGCCTGGGCGTGCGTTCGTTGCTCGCTGTGCTGGAGCAACGGCCAGTGAAACCGATGCTGTGCATCATCGGCGAACCCACCGAACTCAAGCCGGTGCTCGGGCACAAGGGCAAGTTGGCGATGCGTTGCGACGTGCATGGCGAGGCGTGTCACTCCGCCTATGCGCCGTATGGAGTGAATGCGATTGAACACGCCGCCGAGTTGGTCGGTGAGCTGGGACGGATTGGGCAGCGGCTGCGGGAGACCCAGGATGCGCGGTTTGACCCGCCGTTCAGCACGGTGCAGACCGGGGTGATCAGTGGCGGCAAGGCCCTCAACATCGTGCCGGCAGATTGCCGGTTTGATTTCGAGGTGCGCGCGTTGCCATCGCAAGACCCGGCCGAGGTGGCGGACGAATTGAAGGCGTATGCCGAGCAACAGGTTTTGCCGCGCATGCAGGCAGTGAGTGCGCAGAGTGCGATTCGGTTTACCGAGCTATCGGCGTACCCTGGCTTGGTCACCGATGAACGCAGCCAGGCGGCGCAGTGGATTGCGGCGTTTTCCGGTTCCCAGGAGTTCGGCACGGTGGCCTTTGGGACCGAAGGTGGGTTGTTTGATGCGGTGGGCATTCCCACGGTGGTGTGCGGGCCGGGCAGCATGGACCAGGGGCATAAGCCGGATGAGTTTGTGACGGTGGAGCAACTGGCGGGATGTGATGCGATGTTGGGGCGGATGTTGGACTCGATTCGCGTTTGAGCCCAGCCCTTTCAAGGTCTTTAGAAAACCGGCCGTAGTCGGCGGATACCACCCCATTAAGGGCGAACACTGTAGCTGTGGCGAGCGGGCTTGCCCCGCGTTGGAGTGCGCAGCACTCCTGTTTTTTGGGGCCGCTGCGCAGCCCAACGCGGGGCAAGCCCGCTCGCCACAACAAGTCCGCTCCCACATTTTTGGTCCTTTACTCAACCCAGGATTCGGGCGAGTTCTTCGCGGCAGTAATCGACAAATAGCTGCACCGGCTTGGTCAACGGCGCGCGACGCAGCCATACCGCCGACAGGCCGGAACCGGTGACGGTCTCGGCCAACGGCACACACACCACCTTCTGCCCATCGTAGGTGTACTCGGTGAACGGCTTGGTCACCAGAATCGAAAACCCGAACCCCCGCCCCACCATGCCCCGCACCATCTCGATCGACGGCGAGCTGAACACGATATTCGGCGTCAGCCCGCGCTCTTCAAAGATGCTCACGAAGTAGGTGCGGCTGGGCAGCACGTCCAGCAGGATCATCGGTTCCAGCACCAGGTCTGCCAGCGACACCTTGGCCTGTTGCGCAAAGCGATGATCGGCCGGCAACAGCGCATAGGGCTGCTGCGGCGGCATCAACGGCGTGGTCTCGATGGTCGCGCCAAGGTCGTGCTCGAACAGCATGGCCACGTCGATACTGCCCGCCGTCAGCGCCTGCACCAGCTCCTGTTGTTCGCCATCGCGGATGCGGATTTCCACCCCCGGCCAGAGCGCCTTGAAGCCAGCGATCAGACGCGGCAGGTACAGCGGCGCCACGGTTTCGAAGCAGCCGATATCGATCTGCCCCGCCACCACGTCATTGTCCGCCAGGGCGTTTTGCTCGAACTCGTGGGCCACGCGCAACAGCTCCAGCGCCTTGCGATAGAAGCGTGCGCCGCTGGGCGTCAGCGACACGCCCTGGGCGTGATGACGGATAAACAGTTGCACGCCAAAGCTGTCTTCCAGCTGCTTGATCGCCGTGGACACCGACGGCTGCGCGATATACAGCTTGCGCGACGCCTCGGCGACGCTGCCGCACTCGGCGGTGGTGACGAAATATCTGAGCTGGCGCAGGTTGTAGGCAGCCATCGGGACCTCCAGAAACGTGGGACTTCGCCCGTCAATCAGGTGTAGGCAACATACCCGAGCGCGACAAGACGCGAGCTATATTTTTTAAGGTCTATAGCAACAAACTTACTAATTTACCTCCCCGCGCCCATTGCAGATGATCACTCCAACAACAAAGCGCCGCGCAGGTGGCGCACAGCGAAGTACGTCAACGTACTCACCTTGCCTTGGAGCTCGTCATGGTTACCACTGCAACATCCTCCGCCCCGCTTATCGAAAAACACACGATTGGATACGTGCCCCCGGAAGACCGCCATGGAAAGGTCAGAGACCTGTTCACCCTGTGGTTCGGCGGCAACATCGCGCCGTTGCCGATCGTCACGGGGGCGCTGGGTGTGCAACTGTTCCACCTCAACCTGCTCTGGGGCATCGTCGCGATCCTCGTCGGCCACCTGGTCGGCGGCGTGTTGATGGCGCTGCACTCGGCCCAGGGCCCGCAGATGGGCATCCCGCAAATGATCCAGAGCCGCGCCCAGTTCGGCTCACTCGGTGCTCTGCTGGTGGTGGTGATTGCCGGCGTCATGTACATCGGCTTCTTCGCCTCCAACATCGTGCTGGCCGGCAAGTCCCTGCATGGCGTGGTCGACGCCGTGCCCGTGCCGGTGGGCATCGTGATCGGCGCCATCGGCTCCGGCATCATCGGTATCATCGGCTACCGCTTCATCCACGTACTCAACCGCATCGGCACCTGGGTGCTGGGCGCCGGGATCGTGCTGGGGTTCGGCTATATCTTCACCCACGTACAGACCACCGACTTCCTGACCCGTGGTGAATTCAACGTCTCCGGTTGGCTGGCAACGGTGTCCCTGGCGGCGCTGTGGCAAATCGCATTCGCGCCCTACGTTTCCGACTACTCACGCTACCTGCCGGCCGACGTGCCGGTCGCCTCCACCTTCTGGACCACTTACCTCGGCTCGGCCCTGGGCTCCAGCCTGTCGTTCATCTTCGGCGCCGTCGCCGTGCTCGCCACCCCGGTCGGCATGGACACCATGGACGCCGTCAAACTTGCCACCGGCGCCATCGGTCCGTTGATGCTGGTGCTGTTTCTGCTCAGCGTGATCAGCCACAACGCGCTCAATTTGTATGGTGCGGTGCTGTCGATCATCACCCTGGTGCAGACCTTTGCGTACCGCTGGATTCCCACCGCCAAAAGCCGCGCGGTGATCTCGATCCTGGTGTTGGCGGCCTGTGCGATTGCCGCGGTGTTTGCCTCCAAGGACTTCATCGGCCACTTCGTCGACATGGTGCTGGTGCTGCTGGTGGTGTTGGTGCCGTGGACAGCGATCAACCTGATCGACTTCTATGCGATCCATAAGGGCAAGTACGACATTGCCTCGATCTTCCGCGTGGACGGCGGGATTTACGGGCGATACAACCCACAGGCATTGCTCGCCTATGCAGTGGGGATTGTGGTGCAGATTCCGTTCATGAATACGCCGCTGTATGTGGGCCCGATTTCGGCGCACATCAACGGGGCGGACCTGTCCTGGGTGGTGGGGTTGGTGGTGACGTCGCCGTTGTATTTCTGGCTGGCGAGTCGTGACAGTGCGTATAAGCGGCGGATGGACGGAGGGAAGTTGGTGGGTGGGGTTTGAAGTACCGGCTGTGAGCTGAGTGATGAGATCGTGGTGGCGAGCGGGCTTGCCACAACAAGCCTGCTCGCCACAGGGGATCTGTGTCGCTCGGGTCGATGTTTGTCTATCATGCGCCTCTCGCTCAGCGCCTCAGGAAACGCCCATGCCCGCCCTCACCTTGCGCAACGCCCTCCCCGCCGACGCCGCCCGTTGCTTTGAAATCGAGATCACCGCCTACGAAGGCGACGAAGCCGCCACCCTGGAAAAGATCGCCACGCGGATTGCGCAGTACCCGCAAGGCTTTCTGATCCTGGAAGCGGCGGGCGAAGTGGTGGGTTTCATCAACGGCGGCTGCGCCCACAAGGTGGTGATGTCAGACGAAGCGTTCAAGGAGTTGGTGGGCCACTCGGCCGACGCGCCGAATGTGGTGATCATGTCGGTGGTGGTCGACCCTGCGCACCAGGGCAAAGGGTACTCAAAAGCCTTGATGACGGAGTTTGTGCAGCGCATGCGCGGCATGGGCAAGCAGACGATTCATCTGATGTGCAAGGAGCAACACGTGCCGCTGTATGAGCGCATGGGTTACCAGTATGTGCAGCCGTCGCCGTCGGAGCACGGTGGCATGGCGTGGCATGAGATGGTGATGGTGTTCTAGACCCCAGGGTTAATGCAGCACTTGTGTGTCCGGACGTAAGCCAGTCACGGGCAGTAAAAGACGCCGATATATTTCAGCATGCAAATACCTGATCTACGTGCACCCTCTCTGACATTTCGCCTGCATCGACAAGCAAAAAAACGGGACATGTCGTACAGCCACGCAAGCCATTGCATGAGTGCACCCGGTAGCGGTTTCACCCCGTTACATCCGCCGAAAACCGCCTGATTGAACAGCCTTTGCACGCTCTGTAGCCTCTGATGCAACCCGCCAGACAGGTGCTGACGGGTTGTTTTTTTCACTATCAGAGAGGTATTGCCATGTCTTCAATCAACGGCTTCAACCCTTACACCGCTGCCTATCAAGCGCTTGCAACGCACATCGACAACGACCAGCCACGCCACAACCCCCTGGATGACACCGCCGGGGATGATGCCGAAGTGTTCGACCCCACTACGCAAAGCTGGCAACCCACCCAGGCGGCGGGCAAAGGGCAACATACGCCGCTGGGAGATCCGTACCGCGAACCAATAGATTTTGAGACCAAGGCCGATAACATGGGAGGATGGCAACGCGCATAAGCCAGACGAGACCCCGTGATGACAGCCCTCCACATTGAAGTCAGCGACCAGCCCAACCCCGACGCCGAGCGTGTCCTCGGCGCCGGCTTGGCGGCGTTCAATGAGGCCATCACGGGTTATAACGACCGGCGCTTGCTGGCGGTGCTGGTCAAGGATCCCGACACCCGGCAAATCCTTGGCGGTATCACCGGCAAAACCACACTGGGCACGGCGTTTCTCGATCTGTTTCATCTGCCCGACACCCTGCGCGGGTCGGGTGTTGGCAGTCAGTTGCTGCACGCCTTTGAAGATGAAGCCCGGCGCCGCGGCTGTCGCCACGCAGTGCTGTATACCCTCAGCTTTCAAGCACCGGGGTTTTACGAGAAGCACGGCTGGGTGCGTTTTGGCGAGATTCCATGCGAACCGGACGGCAGCAGCCGGGTGTTTCTGTCTAAGGCGCTGTAATGTTTTACCAGCTGCCTGACGCCCCGCCGCCGCCACTGGAACCACCACCACCGGAAGAACTGCTGCTGGAACTGGAACGATCGCTGCCGGAGCTGGAGCCGGAACCTCCGCCCGACCCCGAGCCGCCCTCGGAAATACTCTGGATAAACACAATAAACGCCACGATCGTTGCAGCGGGTATCGCCACTATCCAGCCCTGGTAACCGTGCCCCAGCAACACCCCCACGGCCACGTAGACCGCCAGCACCGCCAACACACGCAAGATGAAAAAGCGCGGGCGTTTTTTCCAGGATTCACGGATGACAAAAAACAGCCCCACGTATAACCCCAGCACCAAGGCGCCGCCAAACGGCCACACCAGCCAATGGACGAAATTGACCTCGACGAAGTGGTTCACCACCAGCACCCCGGCGATATACGCCAACAGCCCCAACACGCTGTAAAACACCCCACGCGCCAGCCACAATGCGCCGAATGTGGCGCCGCCGATCAGCAACGTCAGCGGCACGACAAACAGGTACATCGGCCAATCGCGCCCGCCGCCATAGATCGCCAGGAGTACTGTCACCAGCGCGGTGGCAATCAACGCGCGGCGCCAATGCAGCTTGCCGGCGGCGATAAGCACACCGCCGATAGCGCCGATGACAAACGCCAGCAGTATCGCAATGAACTGCGGATTGAGCCCCGGCCCCGCAATCGCGGGCAAGTCACCGCCGTCCACCAGCACCACCAGGTCGTTCACGCCCTGGGAGACGCCGCCCACAAAATCGCCCTGGCGAAACGCCGGGGTGATGTGTTCTTCGATGATGCGATGGGCCAGCAAATCAGTGACCGTGCCTTCCAGGCCGTAGCCCACTTCGATGCGCACCTTGCGATCGTCCTTGGCCACCAGCAGCAGGATGCCATCGTTGATGTCCTTGCGCCCCAGTTTCCAGGCACGAAACAGCTGGTTGGCGTAGTCCTCGATACTCGCGTCACCCGTGGTGGGCACCAGCAGCACAGCCACTTGCGCGCCTTTGCGCTGTTCAAGGTCCGCCAGCTGGTTTTTCAGACGGGTGGCGGTGGTGGCGTCCAGGGTGTTGGTGAGGTCGATCACCCGCTGGTCGAGGGCCACACCGATGGGCGAATCCTCCGCGTGGGCAGTGCTCAACAGACCGATAAGCGCCAGCGCCACCAGGCCCAGGATCGATTGCCGCAAAATCGCCATCATGCTTTGTTACCTGAAGTTTCTTCCTGAAGGCGCCGACTTTACCTTATCAACGCTATAACGCGTGACCCCACGGCGTTGACTATCTAAACTGCGCGTATACATAGCAATACGCCATAACCGGAAAATCCATGGATCTACGTCAGCGCAACAACGTCAATGTGATGGGCACCGGTACGTCGACCCTGGTGTTCTCCCATGGTTTTGGCTGCAACCAAGCCATGTGGAACTACCTGGCGCCGCATTTCCTCGAGCGTTTTCGTGTGGTGCTGTACGACCTGGTGGGCGCCGGCCTGTCGGACCTGAGGGCCTACGACAAAGACAAGTACAGCACGCTGGACGGCTATGCCCGGGACCTCAATCAGATCATCGACACCCATGCCACGGGTCCGGTGATTCTGGTAGGCCACTCCGTCAGCGCGATGATCGGCACCCTCGCCGACCGCCAGGCCCCGGGGCGTATCGCCGCCCACGTGATGATAGGCCCGTCGCCGCGCTATATCGATGAAGACGGCTACATCGGCGGTTTCAAGCGTAGCGATATCGACGACCTGCTCGACACCCTCGACAGCAACTTCCTCGGTTGGTCCAGCGCCATGGCCCCGGTGATCATGGGCGCGCCTGATCAACCCGCATTGGGCGAAGAGCTGACCAAGAGCTTCTGTCGCACCGAACCGGATATCGCCAAGCAGTTCGCGCGGGTGACATTCATGTCGGACAACCGCCAGGATGTGATCGGCCTGGCCACCCCGGTGCTGATCCTGCAGTCGACCGATGACCTGATCGCCCCGATGGCTGTCGGCGAATACCTGCACAGCGTGTTGCCCAACAGCACCTATCACCTGGTGGACAACGTCGGCCATTGCCCGCACATGAGCGCGCCCCAGGCTTGCGCGGCGGCCATGGACGATTTCCTCGCACCGTGGACAACTGCACGTGCCAGCTGATCTATTCGACAGCGCAGCCTGCGCCCTGGCCGTCACCTCGGAAGATGGCACCCTGGTGCAAACCAACGCACGCTTCAGCGAATGGCTGGGGTTCAGCGCCGCCGAGTTGTGCGGCAAGCGCTTCCAGGACCTGTTGACCATGGGCGGACGGATTTTCCACCAGACCCACCTGGCGCCCATGTTGCGCATGCATGGCAGCGTCACCGAAGTGAAGCTGGACATGCTGCACCGTGACGGTCACAAGATCACCGTGCTGCTCAACGGCAACAAGCGCGAGCAGGCCGACGTCGCGGTGTACGACCTGGCGCTGTTCGGCACCACCGACCGCGACAAGTACGAACGCGAGCTGCTCAACGCACGTAACCTGGCCGAAGCGCTGTTGCAGGAAAAAACCGCCACCGAATTGGCCTTGCAGCAAGCCCAGGCCGAGTTGCGCGAGGCCTATGCGATTTCCCAGCGCCGCGCGCTGTTTGCCGAGCAGATGGTGGCGATTGTCAGCCATGGCCTGAAAAACCCGCTCACCGCCATCCGCATGGCCTCCGACTTTCTCAGCCGCAGCGAACGCACAGCCAAGGAACGCCAGTTGCTGGGGCATATCGGCCAGTCGTCCGAACGCGCCCAACGCATGATCGCCGACCTGCTGGACTTCACCCAGGCCCGGGTCGGCCAGGGCATCACCATCAAGGCATTGCCTCTGGACTTGCATGGCGTGATTCATCGCGCCGTGGATGAACTGCGCGTGGCGTTCCCCAAGGCGACGCTGGAGCATCACACCGAGGGCAGTGGTGACGCCTGCCTGGACGCCGACCGCGTGCAGCAGATCATCGGCAACCTGGTGGCCAACAGCGTGGCTTATGGCGACCTGCAACGGCCGATCCGGATTACCTCACGCCTGGGCGATGGCCGCTGCGAAGTGACGGTACACAACCACGGTGCGGCCATTCCCGAAGCGTTGTTGGCAGGGCTGTTCGAGCCCATGACCCGAGGTACTGACCAGGGCAGTGATGTGCGCAGCGTAGGGCTGGGCCTGTATATCGTGCGCGAGTTGGCCAGGGTGCACGGTGGGGATGTGTCGGTGAGTTCCTGTGCCACCGGCGGCACCATCTTTACCGTGATGTTTCAGAGTCCGTAGGCGCTGCCTTGCATCACCGGCTCGACACTGCCGGTCAACACCACACCGCCCTCACCCGCCCAGTGCACGGTCACGGTGCCGCCGTCGCACTGCACCTGCACTGTGGCATCCAGCAAACCGCGCCGAATCCCATTGACCACCGCCCCGCAGCAGCATGAGCCAGAGCCCAGCGGCACGCCGCCGCCGCGTTCCCAGATGCGCAGGCGAATACGGCCGCGGTCCAGCACCTGCACGAAATGCACATTGGTCTTGTCCGGGAACAACCGATGTTTTTCCAGCCCAGGGCCAGCGGCGGCGATGTCGATTGCGCTGAGGTCATCCACGAAAAACGTACAGTGCGGGTTGCCCATGCTGCACGCGGCCGGGTCGCCCTCGATAGGCAAAACAAGCGTATCCATGGCTTCGGCCAGCGGCACTGCACGCCAGTCCAACGACGGCTCGCCCATGTTCACCGACACCTGCCGCCCGGGTGCACGCACGCAGGTCAGCAGGCCGCGGTCGGTGCGCAACAGCACCGAATCCGTAGCGGCCTCATGCATCAAGCGATCAGCCACGCCACGGGTCGCGCTGCCGCAGGTGGCCAGCGGCGTACCGTTGGGGTTCCAGAACTTGATGCGCGCAGCGGCGTCATCGCAGTCGAGCACCACGGCAAGCTGGTTGAAACCGATACCGGTGTGGCGGTCGCCCAGGCGTCGGGCGATCTGCGCGGTGATGGGATCGTGCAAACCACGGCGGTCGATGATGATGAAGTCGTCGCCATGGGCGTGCATTTTCACGAACGGCACAAGCATCGGGTGTCCTGTGGTCGACCTGTGGGGGAACTGAAGGATACTCTGAACTGGACCGATCTTATGAGACCCACCCATGCTAATTGTCTTCAGCGGCCTGCCCGGCACCGGCAAAACCACGATTGCCCGCGAACTCGCACGCCAGACCGCTGCGGTTTACCTGCGTATCGACCTGATTGAACAGGCTATACGCAAGGCCGGGGTGCTGACGGGGGACGTGGGTGCCAGCGGTTATGGCGTGGCGAATGCGCTGGCGCTGAGCAATCTGCAACTGGGCCACACCGTGGTGGCAGACTGCGTGAATCCGGTCAAGGAAAGCCGGGAGGCGTGGAAGGCTGTCGCTGTAGCAGCAAAGGTGGCATTACTGGATGTTCGGGTGATCTGCTCAGACCACCAGGAACATCAACGACGGGTGGAAACCCGTACGGGGGATATTCCCGGCCTGGTTCCGCCCTCCTGGGCGTCTGTGTTGGCGCATGAGTATGAGCCTTGGGATGAAGTGCCCTTGACGCTCGATACTGCATTCATGACACCGGAGCAGGCCGTGACAACAACGAGGGCGAACCTCACTCCTGTGCGAGCGGGCTTGCTGTGGTGAGCGGGCTTGCCCCGCGTTGGGGCGCGAAGCGGCCCTGAAAACCAGGCAATGCGTTCTGACAGGGGAAATGCGGGGGGGCTTATTGGGGCTGCTTCGCAGCCCAACGCGGGGCAAGCCCGCTCGCCACAAGGTTGAGTCGCCTATAACACACTGCCCATCGCCTTCATCAACACCAGGTCTCGCCCATAAATATCCGGCGCATATACCAGACCGCCCTGGCGATCGACCTCCACCGTCCAGTAACTCAACAACACCGGCACCGGCGTGGCCAGCCTGAATTCGTGGGTCACGCCGGTGGCCAGCAGTTCATCGGTGCGCGCACGTTCGGCCGGGCTCACCAGCAGATCGCGCAAGAGCAGCGGTTGCTCGACCCGCACACACCCCGAACTGAATGCCCGTGGCCCTTTGGTGAACAGCGGCTGGCTCGGCGTGTCGTGCAGGTACACCGAGTACGGGTTGGGAAAGCGCATCACGATCTTGCCCAGCGGGTTGCGCGGGCCGGCTTCCTGGCGCAGCAGGATATTGCCCGGGCGCGCCCAGTCGATCTGTTCCGGCGCCAGCGGGTGGCCTTCGGCATCGAGCACTTGCAGGTTCTGCTGGCGCAGGTATTCAGGGTTGAGGCGGATGGCCGGGAGTTTGTCCTCGCGCATGATGGTGGGCGGGATGGTCCAGGTGGGGTTAAGGGTCAACCGGGTGATGCGGGATTTGAGCAACGGCGTCTGGCGCTCGGCGCGGCCCACTTGCAGGCGGGTCTGCCACACGGGGATGCCGCTCTGGTACACGCTCAGTTGCGCGGCGGCGACGTTGACCAGCACGCCTTCAGGCTCGAGGTCCTGGGCCAGCCAGCGGAAGCGTTCGAGGTTGATGCGCAGTTGTTCGCGACGGATCGCCGGGCTGATATTCAGCTCGGCCACCGTACCGGCGCCGATCACGCCGTCAGCCTGCAACGAATGGCTCAGTTGAAAGGCCTTGACCGCCTTGACCAGTTCGTCGCTGTACTGCTTGCCGCCGGGGGCCTTGGCCAGGTAACCCCCACCGATCAGGCGCCGCGCCAGTTCCGGTACGCGCGGGTCGTCCATGCCAGGGCGCAACAACGGGCCACTGGCGACCGCGTCCCAATGTGGCAATGGTTGCTGGCGCACGGTGGAATAGGCATTGCGCAGGCTGCGGTAGAGGTCCGCGCTGGGGCGCGCCTGGTCGAACGCCTGGGTCATGTCTTGCAGGCCGGTGGCAGCAAACGCCAGCACTTCAACATTGGGGTCGCGGGTCGGTGGCTGGGAATGCCACAGCGGCTCGAAGCGCGACTGCTGCAGGCGCCCGTAGTGCAGATCCTGCAGGGCTTGCAGGTAGTGCAGGCTGGTCGCGATGTCGCTGCACAGCACGTTGGCCGTGGCATCTGGCGCAGGCAGGCTATAGTGGGTGGGGTCCAGGCCGTCATCGGCGAGCATCAGCAACTGAGATTGCAGGGCTTGCCGGCGCTCGTCGGCGGACCACAACGGCAGGCTCCCCTGCTGTTGGTAGAACGCTTGCAGACGCAGTTGGGCGGCGGCGTCAATCTGCGGCGCCAAGCCGGGGCAGACGCTGGGCAATTGCGCCAAGGCCTGCTGCACCGGCGCCAGATCGACCGACGCAGGTGTGGTCACCGGCAACGGCTCGACCGGCAGCGCGTCGGCTGTCGCGACCAATGGTGCAACGAGCAGGCAAATGCTCAAGTAACATGCGTGTTTTTTGAACAATTGACCTGGCTCCAATCCACACCGGGGGATTCTTTGTAGATGCTGACTTTTATGCGCCGCCTCGGCTTGATCACCGTGACGTTGGCTACGCTGAGCAATTTTGCGCTCGCTGCCAATCCGACCTCTCCTTCCCTGTATAGCAGCCTGGCGCGCTCGGCTCCAGAACTCAATCCCACTGTACTCAAAAGCGCCCTGAATGCGGTGCAATGCGCCGTCAATAACGGCGAGGAGCGTTCCGAACGCCTGGCGGTCATTGACTACTCCCAGCCTTCGACCGCCCGTCGGCTATGGATCTTCGACCTGCGCAAAAAGACCCTGGTACTGCGCGACCTGGTGGCCCACGGCGCCAAGTCCGGGGAAAACTTCGCCACCCAGTTCTCCAACCGGGAAGGCAGCCACCAGTCCAGCCTGGGCTTGTTCCGCACCCAGGAAAGCTACCTGGGTACCCACGGTTACTCGTTGCGCATGGACGGCCTGGAGCCGGGTTTCAATGACCAGGCCCGCGACCGCGCCATCGTGATCCACGCCGCCGACTACGTAAGCCCCCTGTGGAGCAAGCGCGAAGGCCGTATCGGTCGCAGCCAGGGTTGCCCGGCCGTGCGCCCGCAGGTGGCCCGCCAGGTAGTGGACAAGCTCAAGGATGGGCAGTTCATGTTTTCGTGGTACCCCGACCAGCGCTGGCTGAAGTCTTCGACCTACCTCAATTGCAAACCCCAACAGGTGGCGAGTAGTCGTACAATCCGTGGCGGATAGCCTGTCCCCATAGATAAGAGAGCGCCGCATGCTTCTACATAAGTCCACCTGGATCGAGATCGGGCAGTTTCTGGAACGCAGCCGCACGGTGGTGATTCCCATCGGTTCCAACGAACAGCACGGCCCCACCGGCCTGCTCGGCACCGACTGGATGTGCCCGGAAATCATCGCCCATGAGGCGCAGCAGAACGCCGACATCCTGATCGGCCCGACCTTCAACATCGGCATGGCCCAGCATCACTTGGGTTTTCCCGGCACCATTTCCCTGCGCCCTTCCACCTTTATCGCCGCGATTGGCGACTGGGTGCGTTCGCTGGCCGGGCATGGTTTCGAGAAGATTCTGTTTCTGAACGGCCATGGCGGCAATATCGCCACGATTGAAGCGGCGTTTTCCGAGCTGTACGCCGAAGCGAGCTTCGCCCGTCGCCCCGCCGGCTTTGCGTTGAAGCTGGTGAACTGGTGGGACCTGGAAGGCGTGACCGACCTGGCCCAGCGCCAATTCCCGGTGGGCCATGGCAGCCATGCCACACCATCAGAGATTGCGGTGACCCAATGGGCCTACCCGGACGCGATCAAGACTGCCGACTACTCACCGCAAATCGCCAACACCGGGCCGATCCGCGAGGCGCTGGACTTCCGCGCGCGCTTCCCGGATGGGCGCATGGGCTCGGACCCGGCGCTGGCGACGGTAGAAAAAGGTGGGGAGTTGGTGGCGTTGGCGGCGCAGGGGTTGGTCAAGAAAGTGAACAGCTTCAGCAACGAAGCCAAACCTTAAGCCCTACGCAAATCCAATTGTGGGAGGGGGCTTGCCCCCGATAGCAGTATGGCAGTCACAGATGTATTGACTGATCCACCGCTATCGGGGGCAAGCCCCCTCCCACATGTGGTTTTATGTATGGCCTGGGATTATTGGCAGTCCTTTGCCGCCAGCTCTAGCCGCGACGGCGTAATCGTCGACGCCAACGGCTTGCGCTCATACAAGAACACCTTGGCGCCCTCTCCAGCCTTGTAGGCTTCCAGCACGTCATCGGCGGCAATCTTGCTGGTCAGTACCACTTTGGCATGGCGCGAGTTCTGGGTGACGGTCGAGGTGATCCCGTGCTTTTCCAGCTTGGGCAGCACGCACTGCACGTAGGCTTCCGGACTCTTGCTGGTTTGCAGGGTCAGGCTCGGGGCATTAGGGGCAGTTACACAACCCGCCAACACCAGGGAAGCAATGGCCAAGGCCGGGGCGAAAAAAGCGCGCATGGAAAATTCCTGACTATAAAAATAAAGGTTCACATCAACCGGCACGGACTAACGCTTTGAGCGAGGCATCGAACTGCTTCAAGGCATCGAGTTGCACATCACGCTGCTGCTCGATCTGCGCGGCAATCTCCGGAGCGGCCTTGTCATGCACCCACACCGACGTCACCTGCTTGTGCACCGAGCCTTCGGCCCGGGCAATGTACTGCAGGTTCGCGTCGTAGAACCGCGCAACAAAACGCGCCTCGACCACATCGTTACGCTGGGTCAGCAGTTGGTTATGGGTATCGAGCATCACCACCACATCGGGGTGAGCCTGCACCAGGGCATCCAGGTTGTCGTAGACCGTTACCGACAAAAAGGTGCCTTGCAGCGAGCTCATCAACCAATCGATGGCCAGTTCCGGGTCGGAACTGTTGACGAACGCCTGGCGGATACGCCCGTCGAGGGCATCCTTGGCGCCATTCAAGGCCATGTCGTGGTAGCGTTCGAGGTAGCTGAGGTTGTCGCGGGTGTTGTCGCTCAACAACACACCCACCGACTGCGCGTGCTGCAGGGAGTCTACGCTACCGTTGATAGGTAGCAAATGGCTGGTATGCAGATCATCGGCGATTGCCGCGTTGTTGATGACCACCGTGCCAAGCATCAGAGCCATCAAAGCCAACTGAATAAACGTCCTCATCGCGCATTTCCTTGAACAGCGTCTCGATGGGGTGATTTTCCGCTTTTCCGGAAAAAACAGAACTTGCGATGCGTGATGGTGACTATTATCTGAACCGATAGTGCTGACATAAAACCTATAAGGACCACGCCATGAAGCCCCACCAGAAAACCTTCGACCGCATCCGCGAAGCCGTACTACCGGAGTTTCGCGAGCGGGTCGCCGATTACCTGGTCGACTATGAACACGTGCTGCAGGACGAGGCGGCGGACGCGGATCGGATCAGCGCCAGTGCCCAGCAGCTGCGCGGCTACCTGCGCGGCCTGAACACCACGCGGGTACTGGGCATGGCCGACTGGGAAGAGCTGGACCGCCGTGTGGAAGAGGATTGGCTACGGGTGGTCAAAGCCGAATAACTGCCGGGGTGTATCGATCAGCAAAGCCTGCGCGACCGCTGCCGACCAGCCGAGGGCCTGGCGTTGCTCGATCACAGCGCGGTAGTCGACTGACGTGTCATGCTGGGTGTGCGGCCAGTCACTGCCCCACACCAAGCGGTGCAGACCGAAACTCTGCTGCAGCAACGGCATGGCCTGGCGCGCAAATTCAAGGTTCTGCGCCGGGCTGCCGGCCAGGCGATAGATCCCCGAGACTTTCAGCCACAACTGGCCGCTGAGGCCCAAGTCCAACAACTCGGCAAAACCGCGTTGCGCGACGCCGAGTCGTGCATCCGGCCGGCCGAAATGGTCGACCACCAGCTTGACCCCGAACGGCAGCAACTGGCGCACCAATTGCGGCAGGTCGGCCACCTCGCGGTGCAATTCCACATGCCAGCCCAGCGCGACGATGTGCTCGAAAAAAACCTTCCAGCCGCGCTCGGCAAAGTCTGGCAGCGCCCTGCCCACCAGGTTCAAGCGCACGCCGACCACGCCGGCGCGGGCCATCGCCTGTAAAGCGTGCTGCGGGATATCACGGTCCACCACCACGACGCCGCGCAACCGATCGGGTGCCTGCTGCAAAGCGGCCGACAGGTAGCCGTTGTCGGTGCCCAGGAAACTGGGTTGCACCAACACGCCGTGGCTCAGGCCATTGGCGTGCAAGTGGCCGAGGTAGTCCGCCAGCGTGGCGTCGTAGCCTGGGGTGTAGCGACGCTCACCGGCCAGGGTCAGCGCCTGGCTGAAGACATGGGCATGGGCGTCGATGCCGGTGATGGAACGGTTATCAAGCATGGGGTCGTCTTTCATAAGTAAAAAGGATCAGGCCTGGGCGCGCTGGTCGCTCACAACGCGCTCGGCGGGTGCCGCTTCCAGCACGCGGCCACGGGTTTCCGGCAGGCACAGCGCGGCGATCACGGCGACGCCGTAGGCGATCCCGGCATCGATGCCGATGGCCGAGCCGAGGGACATCGAGTCGCTCATATGCCCCACCAGGAAGGGAAACACCGCCGACAGCACGCGCCCGAAGTTGTAGCAAAAGCCCACGCCGGCGCCGCGCACATCCGCCGGGTACAACTCGTTGAACAACGCCCCCAGGCTGGCCGGAATACCGGCGGCGAAAAAGCCCAGCGGGAAGCCAAGGAACAGCATCTGCGTGTTGCTCAGCGGCAGGAACACATAGGCCTGCACGGTGATCACGCAGCACAGCGCAAACAGCACGATATTCTTGCGGCGGCCAATGCGGTCGATCAGCCAACCACTGGCGATGCAGCCGCACCAGAAGGCAAAGATGATCACCGCCAGGTAGCCGCCCGAGTTGAGTACCGACAGGTTGCGCTCGGTCTTGAGAAAGGTCGGCAGCCAGGTCATCACCGCGTGGTAACCACCGTGGGCACCCAGGCCCAGCAGGCCGCCGAACAACGTGACGCGGATCAGCTCAGGGCGGAAGATGCCGGCCAGGGACTTGAAGAAACTCTGGGGAATCGCCTGTTCTTTTTGCAGGCGCTGGAAGCTGTCAGGCTCCTCGACGTTGCGGCGCACCCAGATAATCAGGAACGACGGCAGCAGGCCCACCACAAACATCACCCGCCAGGCCATGTCCTGGGGCACAAACGAATAGATCAGCGCAAACACCCCGACCGCCACGCCCCAGCCCACGGCCCAGGCGCTTTGCACGGTGCCCATCACCTTGCCGCGGTACTTCGGGTTGATGGTCTCGGCCATCAACACCGCGCCCGCCGCCCATTCACCGCCGATGCCGAAGCCTTGCAGCGCCTTGACGATCAGCAACTGATGAAAGCCGGTGACGAACGCCGACAAAAACGTGAAGAACGAAAACCACAGGATCATCCACTGCAACGTGCGCACCCGGCCGTAGCGGTCGGACAAGGTGCCGCCGACCCAACCGCCGATGGCCGAGGTCACCAGCGTGACACCGCTGATCAGCCCCGCATCGCCCTTGCTCAAGGCGAAGGCCGCGATGAGTGCCGGGATCGCCAGGCCGAACATCTGCACTTCCAATGCATCCAGGGACCAGCCGCCGAAGCAGGCCCAGAACGTTTTGCGCTCCCGAGGAGTGACTTGGCGATACCAACTGAACATGATTTTTATCCTTATAGGTCAAACGCGAGGCAGCCGGGCGCGAACCGCGCCACAGCCGGGCCAGTGTTGGGCAAACAGTTAACGGTGCGGGTGTGCGGTCAGCGAATGTCCACGCGGTAGCGGAAGTGTTCGGCATGCCCGCGGGAGCGTCGCCACTCCAGGGGTAGGCCGGCGTAGTCGCGGGCCAGACGCTCGATCACCACCACCGGGCTGTTGACCGGTACTTGCAGCAAACGCGCGTACACCGCGTTGACCGATTCGGCGGTGAGGGTTTCCTCGGCCGAGGCCACCACCTGCCCGCAGACACTCTCATACACCGGATAGAGCAGCGGGCCTTGCGCGGACAGGTCGATGTCGAGCAAGGCCTGGAAGCGCGCGCGCGGCAGCCAGATTTCTTCGGCGAGCAGCGGCTGCACGTCAAACAGACGGGTCCGAACGATGCGGATCACTTGGGCCTCGGGGGCCAGGCCCAGCGCCTCGCTGACCGCCGACGGCGCGGCCACGGACTCGACCGTGAGGATGCGGCTTTGCGGCACCTGACGCTCGCCCGACGGGCCTTGAAAACGGAAAAACCTAAACAGCGACGACTGGAATTGCGGGCGGCGTACAAAGGTGCCACGGCCCTGCTGACGCTCCAGAATGCCCTCGCTGACCAGTGCATCCACGGCCTTGCGCACCGTGCCAGTGGACAGCGCGTACTCGGCGGACAACACCGCTTCGGTGGGAATCGCCTCGCCGGGGCGCCACCGATTGTTGGCGATCTGCTCGATCAGCTGGTCGCGCAAGCGTTGGTAAAGCGGCAGGCGGGCATCACTGGACAGCGTATTCATGGGGGCACATTCACTTTGTTATGTAGTCATATATATGAATATGACCGGAGTATTCTTCCGTCGGGTGACGCCTGTCAAGCGCATCACCGCAAAAGGAAGATGAATGGTCGTTACTGCGCCAGGCGTTGTTGCCGCACCCACGCCTGCACGGAGGGCCGCTGCCACTGGCGTTGGGCGTACTCCACCAACTCGGCAGGCACGCTGTCACCGTTGAGGATCAGGCGATTGAGCATCACGGCCAGGTCCACGTCCGCGATGCACCACTCACCGAACAAGTACGGCGGATTACCCGCCAACAGCGCCTGGGCCGCACTGATCAACTTCGCTGCCGCTGCTTCAGCCACCGGCGACAGTGCGGGCATCTTCTGCCCATAGAACACCACCATCGTCGAGCGCTCCTGACGGATCGGCAGCAAGTCACTGCGCAGCCACGCCTGCACCTGGCGCGCCCTCGCCCGCTGTTTTGGATCGGCCGGGTACACCGGCACGTCAGGGTAGGCCTGCTCCAGGTACTCGGTGATCGCCGAGGACTCCGACAAGGCGAAGTCGCCTTCCACCAGGGTCGGCACGCGCTGGGTCAGGGACAGTTGGGCAAAGTCGGCGGCGTGCTGTTGCGCGGCATCCAGGTCCAGGGCGATCGTGTCGAACGCCAGGCCTTTTTCGCGCAGGGTCACGAACACCGACATGGCGTAGGGGCTGGTGTACAGATGATCCACATACAGGCGCATAACGATTCTCCTTGAGGGGAACACCACGCTACGAGATGCGCCACAAGAAAGACAATGCGCTGTTTTTATGGGGGCATTCCTTGCGGGAATAGCCGTGCCCGCTGTGACAGCAACGCCTGTAAAGGTAGACTCGCCAAACTGCGCGCACCTGCGTACCACTAAAAAAGGATTTTCGTCTTGCGCCGCCCTTTCGCCGTGTTTTTGTCGTTCTCCAGTGTTCCTTGCGTAGCGTTTTCCAGTGAACTCCCCGCACTGCCCGGTGAAGCGCAGTATCAACAAGCCGCGAACCTGTTGAAGAAAAGCGACGCAGAGTACGCAGAC
Source organism: Pseudomonas allii (assembly GCF_055380095.1). Classification (NCBI taxonomy): domain Bacteria; kingdom Pseudomonadati; phylum Pseudomonadota; class Gammaproteobacteria; order Pseudomonadales; family Pseudomonadaceae; genus Pseudomonas; species Pseudomonas allii. The sequence goes on from NZ_AP039450.1 coordinate 3,875,428, forward strand.
CTGATGCGCTCATTGCTAGCCAAGAAAACGCCGACAGATATGGAAGAGAAGAAAGCGAACCTGGCGCTCGTCCAACAACGCTTGAGCGAATCGGCGCAGGCCGGACATCCCGTCGCCGAATATCGCCTGATGCTCCTATATCAGGTCTATTTGGTTCCTGGTAAAGAACAAGAGATGTGCCAACTGGCTGTCTCAAGCCTGGAACACGGCTTTGCCCCTGCCGCACTTTATGTAGACAACACCTGCCTGGACTATGTAGTGGGCCCCAAGTACATACCGGCACTGCAAAACGCTCTGGGCAAAATCGACGACTTTGCACGTTACTACCCGCAGCCCGCCGTATGGTTGACCTGCGGAGCGCGGCCGACTGGCGTCGAATTGCAATCAGGCAGCCAAAATGATTACCGCGCCGAACTTTATAAAGTGCTCGCCAGCCAAACCAATCGCAGAACTGCACGGCCGTTGCGCATTGAATACCTGGAGAAAGCGTTGGCAACCAACGGCTGCCCCTATGCGCACAAACGCCTGGAAATCGAACGGAACGCTCAATAAAGTCAAGTCGCTATCCGGCAAATCCGCCGGCTTCCAGAAACCTACGTTCAGCGTCAGTGGTCGCTCTGGCCAACACCTCGTTTCGATGGGGAAAACGCCCGAATTGCTCGATGATGCGCGCGTGTTCCTTGGCCCAATAGTAGGTGTTGGCGTCCAGTTGCCGGTTCAGGTCCAGGGAGCGCTGTTGATCGGCCGGGTCTTCCGAATGTTCGAATGGCAGATAGCAGAACGCACGCAATGCCGGTTCGACCTGCCGGTCCAGCCCGGCGTCCACCATGCGCCGGGCATACAGCCGTGCGAGCGGGTCGGTGGCGAACATATGGGCGGTGCCACGGAAAGCATTGCGCGGGTACTGGTCCAGCAGGATCAGCAGCGCCAGGGCGCCGTGCGCCGAGTCCAGCCAGCTTTCCAGCTCACGCCGGGCCGCTTGCAGGTGGGCGGTGTGGAAGGTGTCGCGGAAGTTGGCGTCGAAGGCATCGTCCTTGGCAAACCAGCGTTTGGGGCCGGCGTGTTGCCAGAAGTCGATGACAGCCTGCGCAGTGATCATGGTGAGTACCTGGAAAGATAATTTAGCTGACGGTATCAGAATCCAATGTTATAGGATAACGCCCCCTTGCCGCCCTGCCCTGTGATCACGCCCATGACCGATGCTGTTCCCCTGCGCCAACGCCTGCTCTCCATCGACGCCCTGCGCGGCCTGGTGATCCTGTTCATGCTGCTCGACCACGTGCGCGAAACCTTCCTGCTGCACCGCCAGGTCAGCGACCCCATGGCCATCGACAGCACCGAGCCCGCACTGTTTGCCAGCCGCACCCTCGCCCACCTGTGTGCGCCGGTGTTTGTGTTGCTCACGGGGTTGTCGGCCTGGCTCTACGGCCAGAAGTACCAGGGCCGCCGCGACGTATCGGCGTTCCTGTTCAAGCGCGGGCTGTTCCTGGTGGTGCTGGAATTCACCCTGGTCAACTTCGCCTGGACCTTCCAGTTGCCGCCCAGCGTGATCTACCTGCAGGTGATCTGGGCGATTGGCGTGAGCATGCTCGCCCTGGCGGCGCTGGTGTGGTTGCCGCGAGCGCTGCTGATCGGGTTGGCGCTGCTGATCATTAGCGGGCATAACCTGCTGGATGGGGTGCACTTCGCTGCGGGGTCGGCCTTGCATATTCCGTGGACGATCCTGCATGAGCGCAGCTGGATCGAGGTGGGCGATTCGCTGCGGTTGCGCACGACCTACCCGGTGCTGCCGTGGATCGGCGTGATTGCATTGGGGTACAGCCTGGGCCCATGGTTTGCCAATGGCATGCCGCCGGCGCTGCGCCAGCGTCATCTGTTGCTGGGTGGTGTGGGTGCGTTGGTCGGGTTCGTGCTGTTGCGCACCGCCAATGGCTATGGCGAGAAGCCTTGGCAGGCCTATGAGAGCGGCGTGCAGACGCTGATGAGCTTTTTCAACATCACCAAATACCCGCCTTCGCTGCTGTTTCTGGCGCTGACCCTGGGGCTTGGCGTGCTGCTGTTACTGGCATTTGAACGTGCGGGGCAGAAACGCTGGATTGGTGTGCTTGCCACATTTGGTGCGGCACCGATGTTCTTCTATTTGCTGCACCTGTACGTGCTGAAAATCCTCTACGTCGCCTGTGTGGCGTTGTTCGGCCTCAACCACGGCACCTACTTCGGTTTCGACAGCATCGGCGCCGTGTGGCTGGTGGCGCTGTTGCTGCCCCTGGCGCTCTACCCGCCTGTGCGCTGGTTCGCCGGGCTCAAGGCGCGTCGCCGCGACCTGGCCTGGCTCAAATATCTGTAGGGTTGTGTGTCAGCCCAGTTCGGCGCGCAGTTGACGCGCTGCCGTCACCATATGAATCAGCGCCGCTTCCGTCTCCGGCCAGCCACGGGTTTTCAACCCGCAATCCGGGTTCACCCACAACCGCTCTGCCGGAATCCGCTTGGCTGCCTTGCGCAATAGGTTGGCCATCTCGGCAGCATCCGGTGCGCGCGGCGAGTGGATGTCATAGACGCCCGGACCGATTTCGTTCGGGTAGGCGAAGGCTTCGAAGGCATCGAGCAACTCCATGTCCGAGCGCGACGTCTCGATGGTGATCACGTCGGCATCCATCGCCGCGATGGACTCGATCACATCGTTGAACTCGCTGTAGCACATGTGCGTATGGATCTGGGTCTCGTCACGCACACCGGAGGCACACAAGCGGAACGCCTCGGTGGCCCAGTCCAGGTAATGCTGCCACTGGGCCTGGCGTAACGGCAGGCCTTCGCGGAACGCCGCTTCGTCGATCTGCACGATCTTGATGCCCGCGGCTTCCAGGTCCACCACCTCATCACGAATCGCCAGGGCCAGTTGACGGGCCTGCACTTCGCGGCTCACGTCTTCACGGGAGAACGACCACATCAGCATGGTCACCGGGCCGGTCAGCATGCCTTTCATGACCTTTTTGGTCAGGCCCTGGGCGTAGCGGATCCACGCCACGGTCATCGCCTTCGGGCGGCTCAGGTCGCCGAAGATCACCGCCGGTTTCACGCAGCGCGAACCGTAGCTCTGGACCCAACCAAAGCGGGTAAACACATAGCCGTCCAGTTGCTCGGCGAAATATTCGACCATGTCGTTACGTTCGGCTTCGCCGTGCACCAGCACGTCCAGGCCGAGGTTTTCCTGTACTTCAACCGCATGCTTGATTTCGCTGTGCATGGCTTCGACGTATTCGGCCTCGCTCAACTTGCCGGCCTTGTACGACTGGCGCGCCAGGCGGATCGACGCGGTCTGCGGGAACGAGCCAATGGTGGTAGTCGGCAACAACGGCAGGTTGAGGCCAGCGCGTTGTTGCTCGATACGCTGGGTAAACGGCGACTGGCGCTGGCTGTCCCGGGCGGTGATGGCGGCGACACGGGCTTGCACAGTGGGCTTATGGATACGCGGCGAAGCGGCACGCGCAGCCTGCACCGCGCGGCTGTCGGCCAGGGCTGCAACCACGTTGGGCGCTGCGGGTTCATTGACGGCTTGAACCAGCACCGCGACTTCGGTGCACTTCTGCACGGCGAACGCCAGCCAGCTTTTCAGTTCGGCATCCAGTTGGTCTTCGCGGGTCAGGTCGACCGGGCTGTGCAGCAGCGAGCAGGACGGCGCGACCCATAGGCGATCACCCAGTTTTTCGTGGGCGTGCTGCAAGTTGGCCAGGGCCTTTTCCAGGTCGCAACGCCACACATTCCGGCCGTTGACCACACCCAGGGACAGCACCTTGTAGGCCGGCAGGCGATCAAGAATCGTCGGGTATTGCTCAGGCGCCCGCACCAGGTCGATGTGCAGGCCATCCACCGGCAGGTTGGCGGCCAGGCCGAGGTTTTCTTCCAGGCCGCCGAAGTAGGTGGCAACCAGCTTTTTCAGCGGGTCGCGCTGGATCAGGTTGTAGGCACGCTCAAAGGCGTTTTTCCATGCCTGCGGCAGATCGAGCACCAGGATCGGCTCGTCAATCTGCACCCACTCCACCCCCAGCTCAGCCAGGCGCTGGAAAATCTGGCCGTACAGCGGCAGTAGGCGGTCGAGCAGGTCGAGCTTGTCGAAGTCGCCACCCTTGGCCTTGCCCAGCCACAGATAGGTCAGCGGGCCCAGCACCACAGGCTTGACGGTGTGGCCCAGGTCGCGGGCTTCCTGCACTTCTTCGAACAGCTGGTCCCACCCCAGGTGGAAGTGTTGATCAGCGCTGAATTCCGGCACCAGGTAGTGGTAGTTGGTGTCAAACCACTTGGTCATTTCCTGGGCGTGAGCCCCGCCGCAGCAACTGTCGCTGACGCCACGGGCCATGCCGAACAGGGTGTGCAAGGTCGCTTTGCCATCGGCCGGGCGGAAGCGCTCCGGAATCACGCCGAACATCAGCGAGTGGGTCAGCACCTGGTCGTACCAGGCAAAATCACCGGCCGGCAACAGCTCGATGCCGGCCTGCTTTTGCAGGTCCCAGTGGGTCTTGCGCAAGTCACGGCCAACGGCACGCAGGCCGGCTTCGTCGAGCTCACCCTTCCAGAACGCTTCCTGCGCTTTTTTCAGTTCACGGTCGCGTCCGATGCGTGGGAATCCTAGGGAATGGGCGACTGCCATGACGTGCAACTCCAATGTCGGTGGTGATGGCAGCCATTGTCGACAGGCAGTTACCGTGAGACAAACTCATTTAATTCCTGATCATCACAAAATCTGCTCACGTTGCGATCAGGTGCACATAGAACGCGTGAAACATTAAATATGCACACACCGCGAGAGCCAGACCCATGCACCGATTGAACAGGGTGAACGCCGACGTCCCGTTGATCCGCCGCCCCAGCAGCGCCCCCAGCAACGCGTAGATCCACGGCGCACCGAACGCGCCGAAGGCCAGCACCGCCGAGACCACGGCAATGGACGCTCCGGTGATATGCGCCGCCGGCAGCATCACACTGGTGATCGGCAACACGGCCATGATGCCCTTGGGGTTGAGCAACTGGATCACCAGGCCGTTCCAGAACGTGAGGGTCCTGGTCTGTGCCGTTGACGCGCTTTCATCAACCACCGTGCGCGCGGTGAACACCTGATAAGCCAGGTACAGCGTGTACACGCCGCCAACCAACGAGATATACGGCAACGCGGCCTGGGCGATGATCGCCTCGCCGGTGTAGCCAAACAGTACGAACAGCAGCATCATCGCGCAGCCCACACCGACGAAGAACCCGGTGGAGCGGCGGAACTGACCGGTGAGTCCGGCGTTGAGGCCCATGAAATTTACGGGGCCGGGGCTGTACATGACGCTGAAGGCGTAGAGGAAGATGTCCACGGGATCCCAACAGTAGAAGAAGTCGAGCGAGTCTACTGAGGCAGCTCGGGGCAAATCTTGTACGTTTGTGGTTGGCCCGTACCTACCTATTACGCATACTACAATCACAAAAAAACCCTCAAATGAGCACCCATGATTAAAACCAGTCTGCGTACTCACCTGACCCTGTGGTTTGCCGGTTTATCGTTGCTCACGATGCTGATCGTCGGTGTTTACGTTGGCCATATCGCTACCGAACAGGTCAAGCAGGCCAGTGGCAATGCCTTGCTCAGCACGGCCCGGTCCAGCGCTGCGCTATTGGCCGTGCAGTTGCGCGAACGTCAGCTGGAAGTCTCGCTGCTGAGCAAGGCCCCGCTGTTTCGCCAGGGCAACCTGGACGCGCCGGATATGCTGACCTTGATGCAGCTGCGGACCCAGTCCCGCACCGAATATGCGTGGATGGGCGTGGCCGACGCCGAAGGCCGCGTGCACCAGGCGGTGAATGGCTTGCTGGTCAACCAGTCGGTGCAGCAACGGCCATGGTTCCAGGCCGGCATGCGCGGCGAATACACCGGCGATCCCCACGAAGCCGTGCTGCTCGCCAAACTGCTGCCTGGCGCAGACAATGGCGAACCCCTACGCTTTATCGACTTTGCCGCGCCGATACGCAACACCAAGGGCGAGACCATCGGCGTGCTCGGCGCCCATGCCCACTGGCGCTGGGTGACGCAGATCGTCGACTCGGCGGTGATGCAAAAAGACGCGGCCGCCCGCCTTGAAGCGCTGATCATCGACTTCGACGGCAAGGTGCTTTACCCCGAAATCCTCGCGGGCGAGCAAATGCCCAGACACGACTTGCGCTCGCCCTCCGGCTGGACCACCGGCAACGGCTACGTCAGTGCAGCGGTCGCGGTGCCCAGCCCGTCCAACGCCAACCTGTCCTGGTACATCGTGGTACGCCAGCCACTGGACATCGCTCTGCAACCGGCGCGGGTGCTGCTGTACAAACTGCTGATCCTGGGCGTGATCGCCGCCGTGCTGTTCGGCTGGGTCGCCTACTGCCTGGCGTCCACCCTCAGCCGCCCGATCGAACGCCTGGCCAGGTCCGCGAAGCAGGTGCAGGACCATCAACCCGGCGCGGTCTTCCCCCATGATCACCCCGTGCGGGAAATCGCCCAATTGGGGCACTCGCTCACCGGTATGACGCACTCCCTGCTGGCCAAGGAACGTGAGCTGCAAGACGCCAACGCCTCCCTGGAAGCCACCGTCACCCAACGTACCGCCGCCCTGACCCAAGCCAATGCCGACCTGCTCAAGCTCGCCACCCACGACGCCTTGACCGGTGTCTACAACCGTCGCCGCTTCGATGAAAAACTCGCCGAGAACAGCCTGCTGTTCCAACGCAGCGGCCGCACCTTCGCCCTGCTGCTGATCGACGCCGACTACTTCAAGCGCGTCAACGATACCTACGGCCATGCCATCGGCGACGACGTGTTGTGCCAACTGGCCGTACTGATTGAAAACACCACCCGCGTCACCGACTTCGTGGCGCGTTATGGCGGCGAAGAATTCGCCGTGCTGCTCCCCGAAGTCGAGGCGCCGGACAGCCCCGAGGTGGTGGCCGAAAAAATCCGCGTGGCGGTGGAGGCTGCGGTGTTTCCAACCGTGGGGCGCCTGACCGTGAGCATCGGCGTGAGTGTGGCCGAGCCTTCGGACCGCGACTCCGCGGCGTTGCTCAAGCGTGCGGATAGCCGCCTGTACGAGGCCAAGGCGGCGGGGAGGAATCGGGTGGTGTGAGGCCTGGACACCTTTTGTGGCCCCGGGGCTTGCCGTTTTGAGCAGGCTTACTGCGGCGATTGGGCGTGTTGTGGCGAGGGGGCTTGTCCCCCGTTGGGCTGCGCAGCAGCCCCAAAAAAAATGGGAGCGCTGCGCACTCCAACGGGGGACAAGCCCGCTCGCCACAGCAAGCTCGCTCACTACAGGTATAGTGTCTGCCGTTACGTTCAGAACACGATCACACATGGATGTCGTTACTCAAGGCAGTTGCCTCTGCGGCGCAGTCACCTATCAAGTCTCGACCTCGCTCAAGGCCGCCACACACTGTCACTGCAAAAAATGCCAGAAAAGCCATGGCGCGGCGTTTGCTACTTACGCCAGTGCGCCGCAGTCAGCCGTGAATATCCGGCAGGTGCGGGGCACGCTGAAAAGCTATGAGTCATCACCGGGCATTACTCGCCAGTTCTGTTCGGAATGCGGTTCATCGTTGTTTTGGCACGATGCAAAAGGGCTTTATCCCGATTGGATTTCGATTGCGCTGGGCACACTCGATACCCCGTTCGCCCCCCAGAACCTGAAGCACAGCTGCATCGAGTCCAAGGCCACTTGGCTGTAGGAGCGAGCTTGCTCGCGAAAACCGTCAACGATAACGCGTTCATTCAGACTTAACGCGTCGCCCTCAGGTTCTTCTCGAGCAAGCTCGCTCCTACAGTTGTTACCCGCGTTTACAGACTTACATCAACGGAATCGAGTAACTCACGAACACCCGATTCTGGTCCTGGTCCCGCGCCACTTCACTGCGTGACACACCATTGCGCCAGCCGAACCCGACGTTCTTGAACGTGCCGCTCTGCACCACGTAATCCAGCGAAATATCGCGCTCCCACTCGCTGGCATCGTTGCCGCTGGCGGTGAGGATGTGCTCGCCCTTCAAGTACATCACCGACGCCTTCAGGCCCGGCACGCCAAGCGAGGCGAAGTCATAGGCGTATTGGGCAAAGGCCGTGCGTTCACCGGCCTGGATGAAGGTCTGCACGGTACGATCGGTGTAGAGGTACAGGCTGGAACCGCCCTCCCCTTTGTTGACCAGGCCGCCCTGGTTGAGTTGGGCGAAGTTGCTGTCATCCGAGACTTGCTGGTAACCGGCGGTGATCGCGTGCGGGCCCAGGGAGTAGATGAACGCTGCGCTCCAGGTGTTGTTGTCGATTTCACCCGTGCCGTTCTTGGTATAGCCGCCGAGCTTGTAACCTTCGGCACGGCCGGCGACGCTGCTGTTCTTGCCATCGGAGGTGGTCTTGAAGTAGCGCAGGTCGGTTTTCAATGAGCCGTAGTCGCCCAGCGGCAATACATGGATCAGACCGGCAAAGTGCTGTTGGTAATAGTCTTCGAGGTTGGCGTAGTAGTACTGGACCAGCAGGTCCTTGGTTACTTGGTAATCGGCACCGGCGTAGTTGAATTTATTGCTTTCCTGGGTGCCGCCCGCCGCCGCCAGGCCGCTGCGGTCGCTGGAACCACGGCCAGTGGTGTGCTGCAGCTGGCCGCCGACCAGGGTCAGGTTGTCGATGTCCTTGCTGGTGATTTGCCCGCCTTCGAACGACTGCGGCAACAGGCGCCCGTCGTTGCTCACCAGGATCGGCAGGTTCGGCCGCAGGTAGCCGTAACGCAGTTCGCTCTTGGCGAAACGCGCCTTGGCCGTCGCACCGCCACGGGCCCAGGAGTCGGCAGCCTTGCCGTCGTCCGTGGGGATCATCGAACTGCCCACATGGCGGCCGGCGCCGCTGTCGAGGGTGACGCCGAGCATGCCCACGGCATCCAGGCCGAAGCCGACCGTGCCGTCGGTAAAGCCCGACTGGTAGTTGAGGATAAACGCCTGGCCCCATTCTTCGGTCTTCGACGGTGCGGCGGCGCCGTCACGGTTGTCGTTGTTGAAGTAGAAGTTGCGCAGGCTCAAGTTGGCTTTGCTGTCACTCAAAAAATCAGCCGAGGCCAGGGGGCTCAGGGCAATGCCCAGGCCGCCGGTCAATACGCTTAACACATGCAAAGTGGCTTTCATCACAACCTCAGTCAATTAATCCATGGGCGTCATAAAACGGATACGGCCCCGGGTACTCCCCGAACACGCCGTTGTGGCTGATCAAACCCTGCTGCGCCTCCCAGCGATGCAACAGATAGCCCGCCGGCTCCAGGTTGAAATGCGCGGGCGCCGCTTCTTGTAAATCCAGTACGATCTGGTGAGAGGTGCCGGGGCACACACAACTCAGGCTGCCGCCAAAACGCCGTTGCATCGGCCGGTGCAAATGGCCGCAGAGCAGGCGCTCCACTTGCGGATGGCGCGCAACGACGTGCTCCAGGGCGGCAGCATTGATGAAAGGTTCGCGGTCCATGTGGCCGATGCCGCTGATGAACGGCGGGTGATGCAGGATCAGCAGGGTCGGCGCATCCGGGCGCAGGGCCAATTGCTCATCCAGCCAGTGCAATTGGCTGTCGAGCAATTGGCCGCCGTGAGCGCCGGGAATGGTCGAGTCAAGGCCGATCAGGCGCAGCGGATGGTCGTCGACCACCCAGTCCAACGGGCCCTCGGCCGACAACGGCAGATACGCGTGATCGCGGAACGCTTCCAGCAACGGCCCACGGTTGTCGTGGTTGCCGGGCACCAGGTAGCACGGCATGTGCAGGCGCGCGAGTTCGGGGTGCAGCACGGCGTATTCATCGGCGCGGCCGAAGTCCACCAGGTCTCCGCTGATGACCACGATATCAGGCCGTGGGTGGCTGGCGTTCAAGTGGTCGACGGCACGGCGCAGCGCGCCTAACGTGTCGACCACGCCGTAAGTGAGGCGCTGGCCGGCTTTAAGATGCAGGTCGCTGATCTGCGCGACGAGAAACGGACGATTCACGATAGAGTCTCAAGCATTCAGGGTGAACAACATGTGCGGCGCAATCGCCAGGGCAATTGGTGCGCCGACGGCGTACAGCTGGTTGTCGCTGCTGTCGACCAGCAGCGGTTGCGGGCCGCCCACATCCACCAGCAGGCGGCTTTGCGCGCCTTGGAAGAACTGCGCCAGCAGGTGACCGTGCAAGTGCCCTTCGCTCTCCATCACCTTCAAGTGTTCGGGGCGGCAATACACCGTGCTGGGCACGTGGGCGTCATGCCACGGCAACTCGCCGCCACAGACTTTCAAGCCATGGGCCGCTGGCTCGATCACAGCGAAGGCATTGAGGTTGCCGACAAAGCCCGCAACGAAGGCATTGGCCGGTTTCTGGTAGATGTCACGCGGGCTGGCCAATTGCGCGACACGCCCGTGTTCCATCACCAGGATGCGGTCGCCCAGGGCCATGGCTTCGCCCTGGTCGTGGGTGACAAACACCGAGGTGATGCCCAGGCCGCGCAGCAGTTCATTCAACTCGCTGCGCAGGCGTTCGCGCAGTTGCGCATCGAGGGCGGCCAGCGGTTCGTCCAGCAGCAACACTTTCGGGCGCGGCGCCAACGCACGCGCCAAGGCCACGCGCTGTCGCTGGCCGCCGGAAAGTTCGTGGATGCTGCGCTGGCCGTGGTGCTGCAAGCCCACCAGTTCCAGCAATTCCTCGCAGCGCTTGTTGCGCTCCACCACCGACATACCGCGAATCTTCAAGCCATACACAATGTTCCCGGCCACATCCAGGTTGGGAAACAGCGCGTAGTTCTGGAACACCATGCCTACGTCACGGCGTTCGATCGGCAGGCGGGTCACGTCCTGGTCGCCGAACCACACCTGGCCCACATCCGGGCGTTCGAGGCCGGCGATCAGGCGCAAGGTGGTGGTCTTGCCGCAGCCGGACGGGCCAAGAATGGCCAGGGTTTCGCCGCCTTCGACGGTCAGGTCCAGGTCATGCACGGCCACGGTGCCGTCGGCGAATGCCTTGCGACAGCCTTGCAGGCGGATAGTGATAGCGGTCATCGACGCTCTCCACGGGACAAACGGGCACTGATGGCCTGCAGCGCAATCAGCAGCGGCACGATCATCAGCAAAAAGATAAGGGTGTAGGCGCTGGCGATTTCCAGGCGTGCCGAGGCGTAGCTGTCGGCCAGGCCCACGGGTAAGGTCTTGGTCATCGGCGTGTGGAGCATCCAGGTCAGGTTGAACTCACCCAGGGACAGGGTCACCACCATCAACACACCGGCCAGGATCCCGGCCCGACAGTTGGGCACCACCACGCTGAAAAAGCGCTTGATCGGGCCGGCACCCAGGCTGGCCGCCGCTTCCTCCAGCACCGGCAGCTGCTGGCGTTGCATCACCGCCATCACCGGGCGCACCAGGAACGGCAAGGTGAACAGCACATGGCCGACCAGGATGAACAGCCAACTGCTGCGAAAGCTGCCGAACTGGCCGTAGGTCAGCAGCAAGGCCAACGCACTGGCCAACCCCGGCATGGCCACCGGCAGCACCATCAACTCTTCGAAGGCGCGGCTGAAGCGGTTGTTCATGCGCACCAAGCCGTAGGCCGCCGGCACACCTATCACGCAGACGCACACCGCGCAGGCCAGCGCCAGTTGCAGCGACAACCACACGGTGGGCGAATACGCCTGCCACACCTGCACCAGCCAATCGAAGGTCAAGCCACTGGACAGCCCGACGAAGAAATTGCGGGTCAACCCGGCCAGCAGCGACATCACCACCGGCACCAGCATGAAGGCGCACACCAACAGGGTGAACAGCAGTTGCAGCACAAACAGCGATGAGCGTTTCACAGCACAGTCCCCGAGTTCTTGACCAGGCGCCGCGTGAGCAGCAGCACGACCCAGGTCACCGCGCCGAGCACCACCGACAGTGCGGCCGCCACGGCGAAGTTGGCGTAGTTGGTGAACACGTTGTAGATCGCTACCGGGGTGACGTTCAGCCGCGTGCCCAAGGTAAAGGCGGTGCCGAAGGCGCCCATGGAGGTTGCGAAACAGATCGCCCCGCAGGAGGCCAGCGCCGGCGCCAGGCCCGGCACGATCACATCGCACACCACTCGCCAATGCCCGGCGCCCAGGGAATGCGCGGCCTCTTCCAGGCTGCGATCAAGGCTCTCGCACGCGGCCATCACCGTGAGGATCACCCGCGGGATCGAGAAGTACAGGTAACCCACGAACAGCCCCGCCAGCGAGTAGGCAAAGATCCAGCGCTCACCGGCCAGTTGCAGGCCCAGCGAGGCCAACAGGCCCTGACGGCCAGCCAGCAGAATCACCAGGAAACCCACCACCACGCCGGGAAACGCCAGCGGAAACGTGAGCAATGCCACCAGCGCCGAGCGCCCGAAGAACTGCTGCCGGGCGAGGAACACGCCGCTGATGCCGCCGATCAGCAGCGCCACCAGCGTCACCACCACCGCCAGCAGCAGGGTTTGCCCAAGGCTGCCCAAATACTGCGCGCTGCTGAGCACCTGCCAGTAGCCGCTGCCGTTGCTGTCGCGGCTGTCGGCGCCGAGCACCATCAGGTGCGCCAGCGGCAGCAGCCAGAACGCGAGCAGCACCGCAAACGCCGGGGCCAGTGCCCAGGCTGCGTGTCTTGCCGATGCGGCCACTTACTTGACCTCGTTCAGGTAACGGGCGGCGAAGGCTTCCTGCACAGCGGCCATTTTTTCGTAGTCCACCACGCCGGCACGGGCGTAGTCGCTGTCGGGCAGGAACTGTGCGGCCACGTCGGCCGGCATCTTCATCGGCCGTACCGGGCGCAGATAGGCCTTGGCCCAGAGCGCCTGGCCTTCGTCCGACAGCACGAAGTCGAGGACCTTCTCTGCGTTGGCGCGGTGCGGCGCGTTGGCCACTAGGCTCATCACGTAGGGCACGCTGATGCTGCCTTCCTGGGGGATCACAAAGGCGACGTTGGCCTTGTCTTTGTAGCGCGCGCGGTAGGCGTTGAAGTCGTAGTCCACCAGGATTGGCAACTCGCCGGACAGCACCCGCGCATAGGCGGTCTGCTTGGGCACGATGGGCGCGTTTTTCGCCAGCTTCTGGAAGTAGTCGATGGCCGGGGCGAAGTTGTCCAGGTCACCGCCCATGGCGCGGTTGATCGCCACCGCCGACACGTAGCCGACGAAGGCACTGGACGGGTCGAGGTAACCGACCATGCCTTTGTATTCAGGCTTGAGCAGGTCGGCCCAGCTTTGCGGCACCGGCAGACCACCCAACGCATCGACGTTGACCATGATGCCCAAGGTGCCGGAGTGGATCGCGAACCAATGGCCGGCCGGGTCTTTCAGCCCGGCGGGAATCTGCTCCCAGGCCTTGGGTTTGTAGGTGTCGACCACCTCGGCTTTCTGCGCCTGCAGGCCGAAGGTCACACCGTAGTAAACGACGTCGGCCACCGGTGCAGCTTTCTCTGCCACCAACTGTGCCAGGGATTGGCCGGAATTCTTGTTGTCCAGCGGTACCTGCACACCGGTGCTGGCGGCGATGGCCTTGAGCTGGGTGCCCCAGTCGGCCCAGTCCGGCGGGCAGTTGTAGCAGATCGCGGTGTCGGCGGCCTGGGCCAGGCTGGCCGCACCGCACAGCAGCACGGCTGCCAGGGTTTTACGGAGTGCGCGCATCAGGGGTTTCCTCGTGGGGTTGAGTGCTTTCGCCCGGCCGGATATGGCAAGGCAGGCAATGGGACGTCGGGGCATTGCCGGCGATCTGCGCCAGCAGTTGGTCAATCACAGTGCTGGCGAGCAGCGCAATCGGCTGCACCACGCTGCACAGGGTCGGGTGCATCTGGGTGCCGAGGCTGATGCCATCGAAGCCCATCACCGAGAGTTGCCCGGGTACGTTCCAGGCGTTGCGACGCAGCTCGGCGATCAGGCTGATGGCCAGGAAGTCGTTGGAACACACCAGTGCCGTGGGTGCTTCATTGCCTTGGAGACAAGGTTCGATGGCGGCGAATTCGGCCTGGGTATGGGCCGGCATTTCGATCACTGTGCGGGGCTCAAGGCCATATTCGCGCATCGCATCGCAATACCCGGCGTAGCGCAGGCGCGCACGGTCCGACTGCAGCGCGGGGCCGGCGACCATGCTGATGCGGCGGTGCCCCGCTTCGAGCAGGTAACGCGTGGCCAGGGCCATGCCGGCGCGGTTGTCCACCGACACGGCGCTGTAGTTGGGGTTGCTGGGTTGGTGGTAGGCCAGCACAAACGGGGTTTTCTCAGTATTCAGGCTGCTGAGCACCACGTTGCTTTCAGCATCGGTGACCGTCAGCACCAGGCCGTCCACGCGCTGGCGCAACAGCTCTTCCACCACAATGCTTTCGCGCTCGCTGCTGTAGTCGGTGGTCGCCAGCAACAGGCTATAACCACGCAACCGTGCCGCGCGCTCCATGGCCTGGAACTGTTCGGCGAACACCGGGTTGAGCAGGTTGGGCACCACCACGCCGATCAACTGGGTGGTTTGCAGGCGCAGTTGGCGGCCCAGCAGATTGGGGCGAAAACCCAACTCACGGGCAGCGGCGAACACCTGCTCACGGGTGGTCGGGCGCACCTGGTCGGGGGAAGCAAAAGTGCGGGCGGCGGTGGCGCGGGATACCCCGGCCAACCGTGCTACGTCTTTCAAGTCAGTCATTGTCACTCGCTTGAGATCGATCTCATTGGCGAGGACAGTAATGGGGAAATGTGGCAGTTCGGCGGTAAGGTGATGACAGTTTGATGTCGGTGGACCCGATAGACAGGGGCCAAACTGTGGGAGGGGGCTTGCCCCCCCGATGGCAGTGGGTCAGTACTGGATTGGTTGGCTGACACACTGCTATCGGGGGCAAGCCCCCTCCCACATTGGACCGGTACCCATCCATAGATGGTCATACTCGCAGGGTAGGGTCACAAACCGGGCGCGCAAAATCCGCCCACTAACCTTTCGATTCGATCCAAGTGCGGGCACAATGCGTGTCCTTTTTTGGCAGGCACCGCCGCAGGCTCTCAAAAATGATCAAAACGCCGTACTACCTCATCGATAAACAGAAGCTTCTGGTCAACATGCAGAAGATTGCTTACGTGCGCGAACAGTCCGGCGCCAAGGCCCTGCTGGCGCTCAAGTGCTTTGCGACCTGGTCGGTGTTCGACCTGATGCAGCAATACATGGACGGCACCACCTCGTCGTCGCTGTACGAGTTGAAGCTCGGCCGCCAGAAGTTCGAAGGTGAAGCGCACGCCTACAGCGTGGCCTGGGCCGACGATGAAATCGATGAGATGCTGGACAACTGCGACAAGATCATCTTCAACTCCATCAGCCAGCTGCAGCGTTTTGCCGAACGTTCCGAGGGCAAGACCCGCGGCCTGCGCGTCAACCCACAGGTGAGCAGCTCCGACTACCTGCTGGCCGACCCGGCGCGTCCATTCAGCCGCCTGGGCGAATGGGACCCGGTGAAGATCGAAGGCGTCATTGAGCAGATCTCCGGCTTCATGTTCCACAACAACTGCGAAAACGGCGACTTCAGCCTGTTCGACAAGATGCTTGGTACCATCGAAGAGCGCTTCGGCGCGCTGCTGCACAAGGTCGAATGGGTCAGCCTTGGCGGCGGCATCCACTTCACCGGTGAAGACTATGCCGTGGACGCGTTCTGCGCCCGCTTGAAGGCGTTCTCCGAGAAGTACGGCGTGCAGGTGTACCTGGAACCCGGCGAAGCGGCGATCACCAACAGCGCTTCCCTGGAAGTCACCGTGCTCGACACCCTCTACAACGGCAAGAACCTGGCAGTGGTCGACAGCTCCATCGAAGCCCACCTGCTGGACCTGCTGATCTACCGCCTCAACGCCAAGCTGGCGCCGAGCGACGGTGAACACACCATCATGGTGTGCGGCAAATCCTGCCTGGCCGGGGACATCTTCGGCGAGTATCAATTTGATCGTCCGCTGGCCATCGGCGATCGGCTGTCGTTCATCGACACCGCAGGCTACACCATGGTCAAGAAAAACTGGTTCAACGGCCTGAAAATGCCGTCCATCGTAGTGAAACAACTCGACGGTACTGTCGAGGTGGTTCGTGAATTTGGTTACGACGACTACCTGTCCAGCCTTTCGTAAGCTGGCGGATAAAGGAGAGATAAAGCAATTGAAAAAGAACGTTCTTATCATTGGTGCAGGAGGTGTCGCCAAGGTGGTGGCCCACAAGTGCGCGCAGCACAACGACGAACTCGGTCGTATTGCTATCGCGTCGCGCAACATCTCCAAATGCCAGGCCATCATCGACAGCGTCAAGGCCAAGGGTAGCCTCAAGGTGCCCGCCGATATCCAAGCCTTCGCGCTGAACGCCCTGGACGTGGAAGCGACCAAGGCCCTGATCCGCGAGACCCAATCGCAGATCGTCATCAACGTCGGTTCCGCGTTCCTCAACATGTCGGTTTTGCGGGCCTGCATCGACACCGGCGTTGCGTACCTCGACACCGCCATCCACGAAGAGCCGGGCAAGGTCTGCGAGACCCCGCCGTGGTACGGCAACTACGAATGGAACCACCTGGAAGAGTGCAAGCAGAAGAACATCACCGCCATCCTTGGCGTGGGCTTCGACCCGGGTGTCGTCAACGCGTATGCCGCGTTGGCGCAGCAACAGCATTTCGACCGCATTGATTCGATCGACATACTCGACGTCAATGCCGGCTCCCACGGCAAATACTTCGCCACCAATTTCGACCCGGAAATCAACTTCCGCGAGTTCACCGGACAGGTGTGGAGCTGGCAGAACAGCCAGTGGACCAGCAACACCATGTTCGAAGTCAAACGCACCGATGACCTGCCGGTCGTCGGTTCGCAGAACCTCTACCTCACCGGCCACGATGAAGTGCACTCGCTGTCGAAAAACCTCGACGTGCCCAACGTGCGTTTCTGGATGAGCTTCGGCGAACACTACATCAACGTGTTCACCGTGCTGAAAAACCTCGGCCTGCTCTCCGAAAAACCGGTCACCACCGCCGAAGGCCTGGAAGTCGTGCCGCTGAAACTGGTCAAGGCCGTGCTGCCCGACCCGTCTTCGCTGGCACCGGGCTACACCGGCAAGACCTGCATCGGCGACCTGGTCAAAGGCACCAAAAATGGCCAGCCCCACGAGATGTTCATCTACAACGTGGCGTGCCATGAAGAAGCCTTTGCCGAGACCGACAGCCAGGGCATCTCCTACACCGCAGGTGTTCCGCCCGTTGCCGCAGCGCTGCTGGTGGCCCGTGGCGAGTGGGATGTGAAGCACATGGCCAACGTCGAGGAACTGCCGGCCGAGCCGTTCCTGAAGGCGCTGGATGTGATGGGGTTGCCGACTCGGATCAAAGACGAGAACGGTGATCGGGCTTGGGATGCGATTGCCTGATAGGCAGCTGCATGTGGGAGGGGGCTTGCTCCCGATAGCGGTGGATCAGTCACAGCTGTATTGACTGACACACTGCAATCGGGGGGCTTGCCCCCTCCCACATTGGGTTTCAGGGTGTCTGTTATTCCAGGTTACGGGCCGAGTTGCTCAGCGCCCGTGAGCACTGCAGAAGTGCCGGCGCCAACTGTTTCTCCGCATCCGCCCTACTCCACCGACTGGTCGGCGCTACCACATGCACCGCCGCCACCGGTCGACCATTGGCACCCAGCACCGGCGCACCGATGGTCATATCGCCCAGGAACAGCTCCTGGCCGTTCACTGCATAGCCCTGCTCACGCACCTGCTGCAACGACGCCATGATTTGATCGACTTCCGTCAGCGTCTGGCTGGTATGCGCAATGCGCTGACTGTTCTCGATCAACACCAGCGCTTCCTCCTGCGGCAACGCGCTCAAATACGCCCGCCCCGACGCCGTGCAGTACATCGGCACCCGCGAGCCGATCGGCATGTGCACCGGCACAAAGCCCGCGCTGACGAACCGTGCGATGTAGGTCATGTCGTAGCCCGCAGGCTCGGTGAGGCACGAGGTCTCGCCGGTCAGCCGGGTCAACTCCGACAGGAACGGATTCGCCACCTCGATCAACGAATGCGCATCCAGGTAACTGAAGCCCAGCTCCAGCACCCGGGGTGTGAGTTGGTAATGCCGGGTGCGGGAGTGTTTCCGAAGGTAACCCAGGCTTTCGAGGGTAAACACCATGCGCTGGGCCGAGCTTTTGGTCATGCCGGCGGCCTCAGCCACCTCTGCAAGGCTCATGCTGCGGCGCTGTGCGCTGAATGCCTTGAGCACCGACAGGCCTTTTTCCAGGGATTGGTTGTGCAGACTGTTGCGTTCTTCAGACATGGCGGACTCACGGTCAGGTCGATCAGGCGTGGCGATATTTCTACCCCAAATCACAGAAATAGACCATTAAATATCGCATATCGATACGAATAGTTCATTTTGTAGATTTTTTATAGCGTTATTCGATTCTAATCAATCGAAATGGCACAGAGCTTGCGATTTCATCGGCAGCCGCTTGCGGTACTGACTATCCGTTTTCCTTCTGGAGTAACCCGATGAACAGTCTTTCGCCCTTGTTTCGCCGCCTCGCCTTCGGTCTTTGCGCCACGCTCTGCGTCACCGCGGTGCACGCAGAAAGTGCGTCCTCGTACAAAGTCGGTGCAACGGCCAGTGGTTCGCCGTTTACCTTCCTCGACATCAAGAGCAACAGCATCCAGGGCGTGATGGTCGACGTGGCCGAGGCGGTGGGCAAGGCCGGCGGCTTTACCAGCCAGATAGAGCAGACCAACTTCGCTGCGCTGATCCCCTCTCTCACCTCCGGCAAGTTGGATTTTATTTCCGCCGGCATGCTCAAGACCGAAGAACGTACCAAGGTCGTCGACTTCAGCGCCCCGGTGTATGCCTACGGCGAAGGCTTGATCATCAACGCCGACGACAACACCGCCTACCCTGACCTCATGCCTCTCAAGGACCAAGTGGTCGGCGTGCAGGCCGGCACCGTCTTCTATGACCAGTTGAACAAGCTCGGCATCTTCAAGGAGATTCGTACCTACGACTCCATCGGCGAAATGGTCCGCGACCTGTCCCTGGGCCGTATCAAGGCCGCCGTGGGTGACCAGCCGGTGGCCGCCTACCAGATCCGCCAGAAGCTGTTCAAAGGCGTGAAACTGGCGCCGGACTACATGCCCACCAACGTCGGCGAAGTGTGCCTGGTGGTGCGCAAGGGTGACACGCAAACCCTGGAGCGCCTGAACACCGCCATCGCCAGCATCAAGGCGGACGGCACCCTCGACAACATCCTCAAGAAGTGGGGCCTGGATACCCAGGTGCGCCCATGAACCCGGCGGAGTTCCTGCAAAACGCCCAGGACTTTTTGCCGATCCTATTGCAAGGCGCCTGGGTGACGATCCAGATCACCTTGCTGTCCTTCCTGCTCAGCAGTGCCATCGGCCTGGTGCTGGCGTTGCTCAAGCTGTCGTCGATCCGTGCACTGTCGTGGGCGGCGAGCACCATCATCAACGTGATCCGTGGGCTGCCGATCATCGTGCAGTTGTTCTACATCTACTTCGTGCTGCCGGACATGGGCGTGCACCTCACCGCGTTCTACGCGGGCGTGATCGGCATGGGCATCGCCTACTCGGCGTACCAGGCCGAGAACTTCCGTACCGGCATCATTGCCGTCGAACAGGGCCAGCGTGAAGCCGCCGAAGCACTGGGCATGCGCTCGGCGCTGATGATGCGCCGGGTGATCCTGCCGCAGGCGTTTCGCATCGCCTTGCCGCCTTATGGCAACACGCTGGTGATGATGCTCAAGGACTCCTCCTTGGTGTCCACCATCACCGTCGCCGAGATGACCCGCCAGGGCCAACTCATCGCCTCGTCGACCTTCCAGAACATGACCGTCTACACCTTGGTCGCCCTGCTCTACCTGTTGATGAGCCTGCCGCTGGTGTATGGCCTGCGTCGCATGGAACAGCACCTGGGCCGGAGGAAAAAAGCATGATCGAGATTCGCCAACTGCAAAAACATTACGGCAGCCACCGCGTGCTGCATGGCGTCGACCTCGACGTGGCCAAGGGCGAAGTGGTGTGCCTGATCGGGCCGTCGGGCTCGGGCAAATCCACCTTGCTGCGTTGCATCAACTCGCTGGAAGCCTACGACGGCGGGCACATCAACGTGTTCGGCGAAACCGTGCAGCGCGGCAGCAAGACCGTACACGCCCTGCGCAGCCGCATGGGCATGGTGTTCCAGCGCTTCAACCTGTTCCCCCATCGCAGCGTGCTGGAAAACGTGTTGGAAGGCCCGGTGTACGTCAAAGGCGAGCCGCCCCAGCAGGCCCGCGCAGAGGCGCTGGTATTGCTGGAAAAAGTCGGCCTGAGTGCCAAGGCCGACGCCTACCCGGAGCAGCTCTCCGGCGGCCAGCAACAACGCGTGGCCATCGCCCGCGCCCTGGCGATGAAACCTGAAGCCATGTTGTTCGACGAGCCCACCTCGGCCCTCGACCCGGAACTGGTCGGTGATGTGCTGGCGGTGATGCGCACCCTGGCCGATGAGGGCATGACCATGATCGTCGTCACTCATGAAATGGGCTTTGCACGGGAAGTGGCCGACCGTGTCTGCTTCCTGCATGGCGGCTACATCGTCGAAAGCGGCCCCGCCGAACAGGTGCTGGGCAACCCGCAGCATGCGCGGACCCAGGACTTCCTGCGGCGGGTGCTGCACCCCACCGGTAACACGCGGAGCCTGTCATGAAGTCGTTGTGGTCAGCCACGGCTCCATCTGTGGTGCCGACGCCTGGGTTGAGCGAGTCAGTGACGGTGGACGTGGCGATTGTCGGTGCCGGGTATACCGGCTTGTCGACGGCGCTGCATTTGGCCGAGCGCGGCGTCAGCGTGTGCGTACTGGAGGCCAACGAGCCGGGCTGGGGCGCATCCGGACGCAACGGGGGGCAAGTCAACCCGACGCTCAAATACGACCCGCAGCAACTGGTGCAGATGTTCGGACCGGAGCGTGCCGAACCGTTGATCTCAACCGTTTCGAATTCAGCCGACCTGGTGTTCAAGCTGATCGAAAAACACGGCATCGATTGCACGCCGGTACGCAAAGGCTGGATGCAAGTGTCGTACAGCGAAAAAGGCGTCGCCGGGTTGCACGCACGGGCAGATCAATGGGCCAGGCGCGGTGTACCGGTGCAGCGGTTGGATGCCGCAGCGGTGGCTTCGCGCATGGGCAGTGAGGCGTTTGCCGGTGGCTGGCTGGACGGTCGCGCCGGGGCGATTCAGCCGTTGGCGTATGCCCGTGGCTTGGTGGGTGCGGCGTTGGCGGCGGGTGTGCGGATCCATGGGCAAAGCGCGGTGACCGGGTTGCAGCGCCAGGGTTGCGGCTGGCAATTGCAGACGGCTGGCGGTGCGCAGGTCACGGCTGATCAAGTGGTGTTGGCCACCAACGGCTACAGCGGCAACCTGTGGCCAGGCATGGCGCAGAGCATCCTGGCGGCGAACAGTTTTATCGTCGCCACCAAACCCTTGAGCGGGCGAGCGGCAGACAGCATCTTGCCGGGCCAGGAAACCGTCTCCACCGCACAACGGCTGCTGCTGTACTTTCGCAAAGACAGCCATGGCCGCTTGCTGATGGGCGGACGCGGACTGTTCAACGACCCCACCTCACCCACGGATTTCGCCCACCTGGAACGCTCGCTGGCACTGCTGTTTCCGCAATTGGGGCCACTGGACTTCGAGTATCGCTGGGCGGGCCGTATTGCGATCACGCGGGACTTCATGCCCCATGTGCACCAGCCCGCAGCGGGGCTGACATTAGCGCTGGGCTGCAATGGCCGAGGGATTGCACTGTGTACCAGCCTGGGGCAGCAATTGGCGGGGCGGTTGTGCGACAGCACCGCGGAGTTCGCCTACCCGGTAACACCGTTGCAGCGCTTGCCGATGCATGGGTTGCAGCGGTTTTACATTGGGGCGGGGGTGGCGTGGTACAGCTTGCTGGATCGGCTCAATGTGAGCTGAACAGAGCCCTCACTCACACCACTCCCGATGTGAGAGTGGGCTCGCCCGCGACAGCGGTGTGTCAGCCGCTGGATGTGCTGGCTGATGTACCGCCATCGCAGGCAAGCCAGCTCCCACACTGGATCTCCTTTTCCGGGAGAACCTATTGCACACGTAAAGCGATCAATATTCTCAATCGCCAACGGCGGTCGCTCCCATGAACGGGGCGCGCCCTCAAAACACCGACCACCCAATCCGCTCACTCAACAATTCCAACGCCTTCATCCCCGCCAGCGAGTTCCCCGCCGTATTCAACTCCGGCGACCACACGCACACCGTAAATTGCCCCGGCACCACCGCGACTATCCCGCCCCCTACCCCGCTCTTGCCCGGCAAGCCCACGCGATAGGCAAAATTGCCCGCTTCGTCGTACAGCCCGCTGGTGGCCATGATCGAGTTGACTTGCTTGGTCTGGCGCGCCGTGAGGACCTGTTCGCCGCTGTGGGCACTCGTGCCTTCGTTGGCCAGGAAGCTGAATGCCTTGGCCAAGTCCAGGCAGCTCATCTGCAAGGCGCAGTAGTTGAAATAGCTGTGCAGCACCGCGTCCACGTCGTTGTGGAAGTTGCCAAAGGATTTCATCAGGTAGGCCATGGCCGCGTTGCGGGCGCCGTGCTGGGCCTCGGATTCGGCGACGACGCTGTTGACCAGGATCTGCGGGTTGCCCGACAGGCGCCGGACAAAATCGCGCATCGACAAGATCGGCACGGCGAAGCGCGATTGGTTGATGTCGCAGATCACCAGCGCACCGGCATTGATGAACGGATTACGCGGGCGGCCACGTTCGAATTCCAGCTGCACCATGGAGTTGAACGGCTGCCCGGAAGGCTCATGGCCCAGACGTTCCCAGATGGTTTCGCCACCATGGTCGATGGCCTGCACCAGGCTGAACACCTTGGAAATGCTCTGCACCGAAAACAGCGTGTCGGCGTCACCGGCGCAATAGGCCGAGCCGTCGTTGCCGTACACGGCGATGCCCAATTGGTTGGCAGGCACATCGGCCAATGCCGGGATGTAATCGGCGACTCTGCCGAGGCCGATCAGGGGGCGCACTTCGTCGAGGATCGACTCCAGCAGCGCCTGCATGTCTTGTCCAGTCATCTGTCTTTGAATCGTTGGTAAGCGGGGCGCGGAGGATACCTGAAACACGCAGGTCAGGTGGCGTACTACAGAACGTGAAGCCCTTCCTCGTCCCGGTCAACTGCCCCTACACCGCTCGCCGACCGGCGACATAGGCCTACCCCTGTGGCGAGCGGGCTTGTCCCGCGTTGGGCTGCGCAGCAGCCCCAACACCAGGCGCAGAGGAGTGCCTGATACACCGCATCGCCGTCCTCAGGGGCGCTTCGCACCCCAACGTGGGACAAGCCCGCTCGCCACAGAGGGAGTGGGGACTCCCTCGCCACAGCTCGATGTTGCGTGCGCTCAAAAGTGCGCCACATCCGACACCCGCTCATCCAGCACATCCCGCGCCAGCGCCCAGGCCCGGTCCCGGGATTCCACTACCAGCAGCGGATAGCCCCAGGCCTTGCCGAACATCGCGGCAAACGGCTTGAGTGCCAGGCGCTGCGCGGCACTGGGTTCCACCTGGATCATACCTTTGACATAGGTGCGCAGCGCCTGCTTGTTTTTCTTCATCCAGATCGACGCTTGCTTGCGCTCTTCGTGGGAGTGTTCGTGATTGTTCTCGTCCACGGATTTTTCGTGCAGCAGCAGGAAGGGTTGCTGGCGGGCCAGCAGGCTTTCGAACACGGCGAAGGCATCCTCCGGCCCGCCTTCATTGGGCGCATCAAAGACGATTTTCACCACCGGGAATGTTGAACTGTCGAGTCGCATGGCCGAGCTCCTTGTTGAGAATTGATCTCACTATAAGACTCAAGCCACTGGACGGCATTGCACAGAATAGCCAGACTGTTTCGCAATTCAGCCAACTTGCGATTCCTGCCATGAAACACCATCGCCTGGAAATGCACGACCCGTCACTGTCCAGGGACGCCGACGTATTCCCCCGCGCCGTAGTGGCCGTAGGGGCCACCGCCACGTCGGATACCTGGGAACATACCCAGCATGCCCATCGCAAAGGCCAACTGATGTACACCTTGCGCGGGGTCATCCATTGCGTGATTGAGGCCGGTATCTGGATCGTGCCGCCGCAATGCGCGCTGTGGATTCCCGGCGGCACGCCCCACGCGGCACGGGGGGCTGGCGCTGCGGAAGTCTATTGCCTGCTGATCGACCCCGATGCCGCCTGCGCCCTGCCCCGGCAATGCTGCACGCTGGCAGTGTCGGCCCTGTTACATGAGCTGATCAGCAAAGCGGTGAGTTTCCCGCAACTGTATGACGAGCACGGCGCCCAGGGCCGTTTGATCAGTACCTTGCTGGATGAATTGGCCGTCGCCCCCGTTGAAGCCCTGCACCTGCCCATGCCCCAAGACCCGCGCCTGCGTCGCCTGGCCGACAGCCTGCTGGCTGAACCGGCGGACAAGTCCACCCTCAGCCAATGGGCGGTGCGCATCGGCATGAGCGAACGCAGCATGACGCGCCTGCTACTGGAGGAACTGGGCCTGAGTTTTGGCCGTTGGCGCCGGCAGTTGCATGTGATCCTGTCGCTGCAACGCCTGGCCAGGGGTGAGAGCGTGCAGCGCGTGGCCCTGGACCTGGGCTATGAGAACGCCAGCGGCTTTATCACCATGTTCCGCAAGACCGTGGGCCAGCCGCCGGCGCGTTACCTGGCGGACCGCGCCGGGGCCTTGAGCTCGCTGGCGCCGGCGACGATTGCGCTGAACTGAAGGGGCTGGCTACCCGGACCTGCAGGCCTGCTCGCCACACAGTCAACTGTCCAGATCAGCCAAGCCCAAATGCTCACGCAACGTCGCCCCTTCATACGCGGTGCGGAACAGCCCCTTGCGCTGCAAATGCGGAATCACGCTCTCGACAAACTCCGTGAACGAGCCCGGCAAATACCCCGGAGAGATCACAAACCCGTCGCAACCGCCCTGCTCGAACAACTCGGCCAGTTGATCGGCAATCTGCGCGCCGGTACCCACCAATTGCGGCACACGCACGCTGCTGGCGAAGATGCGCCCCAGCTGCTCCAAAGTGGTTTGCGGGCCTTGCATCAACAGCTTTTCAGCCGCCGCCGGGTGGATCAACGGCGACTGGGCGATCTCGGCCAGCGTCGCCGAAAGCGGGAATGGCGACAGGTCCACATTCAACTGCGAAGCCAAGGTCACCAGCCCCAATTCCGGACGGGCCAATGCATTGTGCTGATCGCGCTTGGCACGGGCCTCGGCCTCGCTGCCGCCAATGAACGGCATCACCGCCGTGAGCACTTTGCAACTGTCGGCGTCACGCCCCTGCTGCACCACCTGGGCACGCACGTCATCGCGGAACGCGCGCATGGCCGCCAGGTGCGGGTGAATGGTGAAAATCGCCTCGGCCCAACGCGCACCAAAGCGCCGGCCACGCCCGGAAGAACCGGCCTGGATCAGCACCGGTCGGCCCTGGGGCGTGCGCGGGATATTCAGCGGGCCTTCAACCCTGAACCATTCACCCTGGTGTTGCACCGATCGGATCAATCCAGGGTCCGCCAGCACGCCGCTTTCGCGGTCGAGTTTCAGCGCGTCCTGGCCCCAGCTGTTCCATAGTTTCAGCGCGACTTCGACAAACTCATCGGCGCGGTCATAGCGCAGGTCATGCTCCAGGTGTTTGTCCTTGCCGAACAGGCGCCCCTCGCTGTCGTTCATCGAGGTGACGATATTCCACGCCGCACGGCCCTTGGACAGGTGGTCGAGGGTGGCGAACTCCCGGGCGATGTGCGCCGGTTCGTAATAGGTGGTGGACCGCGTTGCGCCCAGGCCCAGCCTGCTGGTCTTGCCAACCAGATAAGAGAGGATCGGCAACGGGTCCAGGCGCGTGGCGTCCTGGGCGCCGTAGCGCAAGGCCAACTCGCGCGAGCCGCCCATCTGGTCGCCCACGGCCAGGCGGTCGGCGAAGAACAGGAAGTCGAACAACCCCTCCTCCACCACCTTGGCCACGCGCGCGTAGTACTCGGGGTCGAGGTAATTGCCGACGGTTTGCGGGTGGCGCCACACCGCATGGCTGTGCACCACCGGCCCACTCAACAGGAACGCGGATAAATGGATCTGGCGGCTCATGGCTTGGGCGTCCACACGTTGATGTCGTTGATCTTCAAAGCCCTGGGGATCAGCTTGGCGGCGTAGTAGGTGTCGGCGATGCGCTGTTGCTCGGCGAGGTGGTCCAGCTTGACCGGGATGATGTCGTAGCTGCGGCGGCTATTGGCGCGCTCCACCGTGGCCGGGGGGATATTGCCCCACAGCGGGCCAAGGATGGCGGCGGCTTCCTTGGGATGGGCCTTTACCCATTGGCCGGTCTCGCGCAGGGTGTCGAAGGTCACCTGCAACACGTCCGGGTGGGCCTTGGCGAACGTCGTCGTCGCCAGGTAGAAACGGTTGTAGTCGGCCAGGCCGTTCTTGCCGTCGGCGATCACCCGTACGTGGTGATCCAGCTGTTGGGTGGCGAGGAACGGGTCCCAGATTACCCACGCGTCGACACTGCCATTGGCGAACGCCGCGCCGCCATCCGGAGCTTCCAGGTAACGCGGGGTGATATCGGCCAGGGTCAGGCCGGCCTTTTTCAGGGCCGAGATCAGCAGGTAGTGGCTGCCCGAGCCCTTGGACACGGCAACCGTCTTGCCCTTGAGGTCGGCGATGCTGTGGATCGGCGACGTGTCCTGGACGATGATCGCCTGGGCGCCCGGCGATGCGTTTTCCTGGGCGTAATAGGTCAGCGGTGCATCGGCGGCCTGGGTGAACAGCGCGAAGGCGTCGGCCACATCGGCGTGCAGGTCGACGCTGCCGGCGTTCAGCGAACTGAGCAGGCCGGTGCTGAATTCATGCCAGTTCACCGTGAAACCCAGGGGCTTGAGGCGCTGTTCCAACTGGCCATTTTGCTTGAGCAGGATCCACAGGGTGGAGGAGCGCTGGTAGCTGATGTCCAGGGTTTGCTCGGCCTGGGCCGCCGTGGCGGCGAACAGCAGGCTGGCGGCGACGATTAGTTTTTTGAACGTCATGGGAGGCCTTGGCGTGGAAGAAAGGGAGGGCGCTGCTTATGCCAAAAAAGCGCGTAAGGCCTGGCAGTGAAGTTAATTCGATTATATTAATGATTAGGAATGATGAAAGAATCTTATAATTCTATGGTTATGCCCAATTCATAGGAGGGCAGGCAAAGCGTCCTAAGCTCAGATCTAAAGAGTATTTAACGAATAGTTTTTAGAACTTTAAGCTCAGGGCTATTTCTTCAGAGACCGAGCCCACCATGTCCCTACGTCGCCCCTTCGCCGCAGTCCTCGGGTTGCTGGCCTTTTCCGTCGCGATCAGCGCGCAGGCCCAGGAAACCGTGCGCATCGGTTACCAGAAGTCCTCAACCCTGATCACCCTGCTGAAAACCCAGGGCACCCTGGAAAAAGCCCTCAAGGCCGACAACATCGACGTGAGCTGGCACGAGTTCCCCAGCGGCCTGCCGCTGCTCGAAGCACTGAACGTGGGCAATGTGGACATCAGCGCCGACGTGGCCGACACCGTGCCGATCTTCGCCCAGGCGGCCCAGGCCAAACTCACCTACTTCGCCCAGGAAGCGCCCTCGCCTGCGGCACAGGCCATCGTGGTGCGCAAGGACTCGCCGATCCAGAACCTGGCGGACCTCAAGGGCAAGAAGATCGCCGTGACCAAGGCCGCCGGCACCCACTATTTGCTGATCGCCGCACTGGCCAAGGCGGGGCTGGTCTTTTCGGATATCGAACCCGCCTACCTGTCACCCGCCGACGGTCGCGCGGCGTTCGAGAACAACAAGGTGGACGCCTGGGTCACCTGGGAACCCTTCCTCACCAGCGTGCAGCGCCAATTGCCCACACGCACCCTGGCGGACGGCGCAGGGCTGGCCAGCTACAAGCGCTACTACCTGACGGGTACGCCGTACGCCAAGGCCCACCCGCAAGTGTTGAACGTGGTGTACGCGCAACTGGAAAAGACCGGCCAATGGGTGAAAACCCACCCACAAGACGCGGCCAAAGTACTTGGCCCGCTGTGGGGCAACCTGGATGTCGCGACGGTTGAAGCAGCCAATGCGCACCGCAGCTATCAAGTGCAGCCTGTGACGATTGATCAGTTGGGCGAACAACAGAAAATCGCCGATGCGTTCTTCAAGGCGGGGTTATTGCCCAAGGCCGTGGATGCCAAGGATGTACAGACCTGGAAGCCTTGAGGCTCCTACAGGAGGCGTCATTCGCAGACAAAAAAGGTGCCCCCCCCCCCCGGCATCCACGATGCGAAGCGAGTCGCTGTTGCTCTTGATCCTGCTTTTGATCTAAGGCGCCCCGTCAAACACGCTGGCCGGAATTCGACAGGGATTTGGGGGGTAAACCGGCAGGGATGCCGGTTTAGCCGCCCCGCGCCATGGATGGCGCGTGGCGGCGGCCCCCCAAATACCTGTCGGATTACGGGCACACCGAGCCTAGGCGAGGTGCCGAGTGTTGGGGCAAGAGCGTTTTGCTTACTTTTGCGCTTTTCAAAAGTGAGCCGCCGTAAGGGCGGAACCATTAGCAGCCGTTACCTAAATAACGGATATGTACCTGGTCTGATCCAACATTCTGGTCGGCTGTCAGGCCGCCTTCGCGAGCAAGCCCGCTCCCACATTTGGATCGCGGGGCAACAGTTGGAGAGCGGTCGGCTGTCAGGCCGTCTTCGCAGGTAAGCCAGCTCCCGCATTTGGATCGTGGGGTGGCAGTTAGAGAGCGGTCGGCTGTCAGGCCGTCTTCGCAGGCAAGCCAGCTCCCACATTTGGATTGTGGGGTGGCAGTTAGAGAGCGGTCGGCTGTCAGGCCGTCTTCGCAGGCAAGCCAGCTCCCACATTTGGATCGCGGGGTTACAGTTGGAGGGCGGTCGGCTGTCAGGCCGCCGGTCACAACAGTGTGCGCTCCAGCGCCTTTTTCCACGCAGCATAACGCCCCGCCATAGCAGGATCATCCTGCGGCTCAAACCGCTCCCGCTGCCGCTCCAGCGCACCCAGCGCTGCATCATTCGCCCATAAGCCCAACGCCCTGCCCGCCAAGTGCGCCGCGCCCAGTGCCGAGACTTCCGGTGACAGGCTGCGCACCACAGGGCGTTGCAACAGGTTGGCCAGGAACTGCATGAGCCAACGGTTGCGCGTCGCGCCGCCGTCCACCCACAGCTCTTTCAACGGGCTGCCGATGTCCTGCTGCATGGCGTCGAATACATCGCGAATCTGATAACCAATCGACTCCAGCGACGCCCGCAGGATATGCGCGCCAGAGGTGGCCTCGGTGAGCCCGCAGATCAGGCCCCGTGCATCGGCCTGCCAGTGGGGCGCACCCAGCCCGGACAACGCGGGCACAAAATACACGCCGCCGTTGTCGGGCAGTTGCGCGGCCTGTTCGGTGAGGGCATCCAAGGATTCCCCCGCCACCAGGCGCGAGGCCCACTGCACGGCGGCGCCCGTATGGACGATGTTGCCTTCCATGGCAAAGGTCGCTCGCCCGCCGTCATGCCAGGCCAGGGTGGTGGACAAGCCGTGAGTCGAGGCAATCGGGCCGCCCATGGGGGTCATCAACGACGAACCGGTGCCCAGTGTCGCCTTCACCAGCCCCGGCGCAAACCCGCCCTGCCCGTACAGCGCAGCGTGGGAGTCGCCGATCATCGACATCACCGGGATGCCGGCGGGCAAACCACCCGCCGCGATGGTTTCAGCAAAGAAACCGGCGCTCGGCTGGATCGGCGCCAATGCGGCCAGTGGAATCTGGAACAGGTCCAATAGCACCGGGTCCCAGGTGCAGGTGTGCAGGTTGAACAGTTGCGTGCGCGCCGCATTGGAGTAGTCGGTGGCGAACACCTGGCCGCCGCTGAGTTTCCACAGCAACCAGCTGTCCACCGTACCCAGGCAGATATCACCGGCAGCGGCGCGTGCGTGGCCATCCTCAAGGTGGTCGAGAATCCAGCGGAACTTGCCGGCCGAGAACATCGGGTCCAACGCCAACCCGGTTTTTTCCAGGATCAGCGCCTCATGCCCCTGCTCATGCAATTGGGCACACAACGCGGTGGAGCGCCGGCATTGCCAACTGATGCACGGCGACAGCGCCTCGCCGGTATGCCGGTCCCAGGCCACCACCGATTCACGCTGGTTGCTGATGGCCAGCGCGGTGATCGGCCGGTCCACCTGGGCCAGGCATTCCTCAATGGCGGCCAGGGTGCTGTGCCAGATCAGCAATGGGTCCTGCTCGGAAAACCCCGGCTGCGGATGGGTGATGCTCAGTGCCCGCGAGCCCCGCGCAATCACCTGCCCGTGTTCGTTGACCAGCACCGCCTTGGCGTTGCTGGTGCCTTCATCTATCGCCAGGATCAACGGAGTGTTGTCTGTCATCGCCTTCACCGCAACCGAGTGGCAGCCGCCACAATCCCAGCCGCGTCGATGTTATGCAAGGCACGAGTGGGTTCGCGGGCGCCGGCCGCGGCATATTCGCCATCGCCGATGCCCAGGCGCACCAGGGCAATCCCCAGCCCGGCTTCGGCCAGCACTTCGGCGACCAGGCTGCCGATGCCACCGTTGATGTTGTGTTCCTCAACGGTGATGACCGCCCGCGTGCCACGCAGAGCGCTGAGCAACACGTCACGCTGCAACGGCCGGATCGACGACAGGTTGATCACCTGCGCCTGGATGCCCTGCTCTGCCAGCACCCGTGCCGCGTCCACCGCTTCATGCACCACCGAGCCCAGGGCGACGATGCTCACGTCCGAACCCTGGCGCAGGATATCCACCTGCCCCGGGGCAAATTGATAGTCGCCCGTGTGCACGTCCGGCAACGCCTTGCCGTCGAGACGGATATACACCGGGCCGTGGTAACGCAGCGCGTAGTCGACGATCTGCCGGCATTCAAGCGCGTCGGCCGGGGCAAAGATCTGCACGTTGCCAAAGCCGCGCATCACCGAAATATCGTCAAGGCTGTGGTGGGTGCTGGCCAACGGGCCGTAACTGGCGCCGGCGTTCAGGCCGAACATCTTCACGTTGGCCTGGTTGTAGCAGACGTCGACTTTGATCTGCTCATTGGCCCGCGAAATCAGGAATGGCGCCGCGTTGCAGGTGGCGGCGATCTTGCCGCCCAGGGCCAGGCCCGCCGCGACGCTGACCAGCGACTGCTCGGCAATGCCCACGTTGATCAGGCGCTCGGGAAAGCGCTGCACAAACGGCCCGATCTTGGCCGTGGAGGTGGAATCGCTGACCACCGGCACCACGTCCAGCCCGGCATCGACGGCGGCAATAAAGGCTTCCACCATGACGCTCGCCAGATGTTCACTCGCCATGATTCAACTCCTCCAGGGCCGCGTTGATTTCATCCCCCTTGGGCACGCGGTGGTGCCATTCGGGACGGGCTTCGATAAACGACACGCCCTTGCCTTTGATGGTGTGGGCGATCAGCACCTGGGGCGCGCCGGTCCTGGCCTGCATGTTTTCCAGGGCTTCGATCAACTGGCCCGCATCGTTGCCATCGCACTCGCTGACACGAAAACCGAAGGCCGCCCATTTCACGTCCAGCGGGTCCAGCGGCATGATGTCAGCCGTCAAGCCCGCCAGTTGCAGCTTGTTCTTGTCGACGATCACGAACAGGTTATCCAGGCCGTATTTGGCCGCCGCCATCGCCGCTTCCCAGTTGGAGCCTTCGGCCAGTTCACCGTCGCCGGTCAGCACGTAGATGCGTTTTTTGCTGCCGGACATCTTCGCCGCCAGCGCCAGCCCCACCGCCACCGGCAGGCCGTGGCCGAGGGCGCCGGTGTTCAGTTCGATGCCAGGGGTTTTCTGCCGCACCGGGTGGCCCGGCAGGTGGGAGTTGAAGTGCTGGTAGGTGGGCAGCCAGTCGACGGGGATGTAGCCCGCCTGTGCCAGGCAGCAATACAAACCGCCGACACCGTGGCCCTTGCTCTGGATATAGATATCGCGCTCAGGGTCGTCGGTGCGTTCCGGGCCGGTATTGAGAATGCGGAAATACAGGGTCGCGAGAATATCGGTTTCCGAGAGGTCGGCCCCGGTGTGGCCGCCGGCCGGTGAGTCGGCATTCAGGCGGATCACATGGCGCCGGATCAGGCGGGCCTGTTCTTTGATCTGGTGGGCGTCGTACTGGAAGGCATTCATGCAGCGGCTCCTTTGAGGCTGACCACGCGGGGTGAACGTGTGCAAAGCTGTGTTTGAATATTTATTCAGCAGTGACAATATATTTCTATTTAGACGCCGAACGCTCGACAGGTCAAGTGAATGACCGGTGGAAAAATGAAATAAAACCTGGAAATGTCCCTCGGACAAACGGCCAAAATCCCACACGCGCTCTTCTATCCCGTGGCTTTGCGCCGGATGAAAGTCGCGATCCAGAGGCCTACTGGAAAAATTAAGCGCTTGACATTGCCACGGTGGCACTGGAATCTGAATTAACAGTCAAGCACGCATAAATATTCAAAGCGCTTGAAAGCACTCCAAAAAAAATAAATCAGGAGAACACTGTGGACGCCAAAGCTACTGTCCAGCACCCGGCGGAACTCAAGCCGCCCCACCGCCCCCGGTTGGTGAAACTGCTCCCCAGCAATATCGGCGGCCCGCTGATCGGCCTGGTGTTGCTGGTGCTGGTCTTCTCCTTCAGTTCCGAATTCTTCTTCTCGCTGCGCAATGGCCTGAACATTCTTGATCAGGTCACGGTGCTGGGCATTCTCGCGATTGGCATGACCGCCGTGATCGTGATCGGCGGCATCGACCTGTCGGTGGGCTCGGTACTGGCCTTCGCGATGATGATGCTCGGCTGGCTGTACCAGGACCAGGCAGTGCCGCTGGGGTTTGCGATCCCGATCTCGATTGCCAGCGGCATGCTCGCCGGGCTGGTGTCCGGCGCCTTGATCACCTATGCCAAGCTGCCGCCGTTCATTGCCACGCTGACCATGATGTCGGTGGCCCGTGGCCTGGCGAACATCCTCACCGAAGGCCGGCAGATCGTTGGTTACCCCGACTGGTTCACCAGCCTGGCCACGGTGCGTCACTTCGGTTTTCTCTCGGCAACGGTCGGGCTGTTCCTGGTGATGCTGGTGGTGGCCTGGGTGTTCCTGCGCTTTCGTGCCGGTGGCCGTAACCTGTACGCCATGGGCGGCAGCCCGGAGGTGGCGCGCCTGTCCGGGATCAAGGTGCGGGCGATCACCCTGTGGGTGTATGCCGTCAGCGGTGCACTGGCCGGTATCGCCGCCGTGACCCTGGCCGCGCGCCTGGACTCGTCCCAACCCAGCGCCGGCCTGAGCCTGGAACTGGACGCCATCGCCGCCGTGGTGATTGGCGGCGCCAGCCTCAGCGGCGGCGTCGGCAGCATCGGCGGCACCCTGGTCGGTGTACTGATCATTGGCGTCCTGCGCAATGGCCTGAACCTGCTTGGCGTTTCGCCCTTCATTCAACAAGTGGTGATCGGCGTGGTCATCGCCCTCGCCGTGACCATCGACACCCTGCGACGCCGCTCCAGCACTGCCCGTTAAACCTGTTCGACAGTTGACACCCTCCAACAATAAAACCAGGAGTCACCGACATGTTCAGCCCCAAGAAACTGCTGTTGGCCACCGCCCTCGCGGCCGCCACCCTCACCGCTGCCGGCACCACCTGGGCCAAGGACCTGACCATCGGCCTGGCCGTGGCCAACCTGCAGGCCGACTTCTTCAACCAGATCAAGCAATCGGTGGAAGCCGAGGGCAAGGCCAAGGGCATCAAGGTGATCACCGTGGATGCCCAGGGCAACTCCTCCACCCAGGTCAGCCAGATTGAAGACCTGATCACCCGCCAGATCGATGTGCTGATCTATATCCCTGCCGGTGCAACAGCAGCCGGTGTGCCGGTAAAGGCCGCCAAGGCCGCCGGCATCCCGGTGATCGCCGTGGACCGCAACGCCCCCGATGCACCGGGCGATACGTTTATCGCCAGCGACAGCGTCGCCGGGGCCAAGACCCTGGCCGAATACGTTGGCAAGATCACCGACGGCAAAGGCCGCATCGCGATCCTGCAAGGCCAACTCGGCACCACCCCCGAGAACGATCGCGCCAAGGGCTTCGAAGAAGGTTTGAAGGCCTTCCCGGACCTCAAGGTCGTCGCCCAGCAACCCGCCGAGTGGGCCCAGGACAAAGGCTTCGCCGTGGCCCAGGACCTGCTCCAGCGTGACCCGAACATCACGGTGTTCTTCGGCCGTGCCGATGCCATGGCCCTGGGCGCCGCCCAGGCGGTGAAGGTCGGCAACCTCGACCACAAGGTCGTGGTGGTCGGTTTTGACGGTGACGTCGCCGGGCTCAAGGCTGTGGAAAGTGGCGTGCTGAACGCGACCATGACCCAGCAGACCCAGAAGATGGGCCGCCTGGCCGTGGCGTCGGCCGTCGACCTGAAAGCCGGCAAGGGCGTGCCCAAGGAGCAACTGTTGCCCACCGTGCTGACCACCAAAGAAAACGTCGCGCCGTTCCTGCAACAGCACCCGTAAGCCTTGGAGGTCGTCATGCAAGCAGCAGCCCCGGACACCGCTCGCGCCGACGCGGTGCTGTGCCTGCGCAATATCAGCAAGGCCTACGGGCCGGTGCAGGTACTGTCGCAGGTCAACGTGGACATCCGCCCCGGCGAAGTGCTGGCCCTGCTCGGTGAGAACGGTGCGGGCAAGTCGACCTTGTCGTCGATCATCGCCGGGCTGGTACAGCCTGAAGCCGGGGGCAGCATGACCTGGCTCGGCGCACCTTACGCACCGGCGTCGCCCGGTGCGGCACTGGGCGCCGGGATCGGTCTGATCCACCAGGAAATCCGCCTGCTGCCGCAATTGTCGATCGCCGAGAATATCTTCGTCGGCCGCCTGCCCATGCGTCATGGGCGGGTGGACCGCGCGTACATGGAGGCCCAGGCGCAGATCCAACTGGAGCGCCTGGGGCTCAAGGTGCCGGCGTCGCGCAAGGTCGAAGGCCTGAGCGTGGCGGCCCAGCAACTGGTGGAAATCGCCAAGGCGCTGACCCTCAAGGCCAGCCTGTTGATTCTGGATGAACCCACTGCGGCATTGGGTGGCGAAGAAACCGAGTTGCTGTTCAAGCAGGTGGAACGGCTCAAGGCCGAGGGTGTGTCGTTTATCTATATCAGCCACCGCCTGGAAGAAATTGCGCGCATCGCCGACCGCGTGCTGGTGCTGCGCGACGGGCGCCAGATCGCCTTGCACGCCACCGCCCAGGTGCCGGTGCGCGAGCTGGTGGAACAGATGGTCGGGCGCAGCCTGGAGCGGATTTTCCCCACCCTGCAAGCGCCACAGGATCGCGTGATGTTGCAGGTCAAGGACCTCAGCTGCCGCGAGTTTGCCTTGCACGGCATCGACTTCAGCGTGCGCGCCGGCGAAGTGTTCGGCATTGCCGGCGTGGTCGGCGCCGGGCGGACCGAGCTGGTACGCACGATTGCCGGCGCGGCGCGGGATATCCAGGGCCACCTGGTGCTCGACGGTGAAGTACGCCAGCTGCGCTCGCCCTTCGAGGCAATCCAGGCCGGCGTGGTGCTGGTGCCCGAGGACCGCAAGCAGCAAGGCGTGGTGGTGGAGCACCGCATCGAAGACAACCTGATCTACGGCAACACCGACCTGCTGGACAAACGCGGCTGGGTATTCCCTGCCCCGCTGCGCGAATTCGCCCGTACGGCGGTGGCCAGGCTGGGGGTGAAAGGTGCGCCGCAGTCGCGGATTTCCAGTTTGTCCGGCGGCAACCAGCAGAAGGTGATCATCGCCAAGTGGCTGGCGCGCAATCCCAAGGTATTCATCCTGGATGAACCGACACGCGGCATCGACGTGGGTGCGCGGGCGGCGATCTATGAAGTGATCGCGGACCTGGCGGCCAAGGGCATGGCGGTGATTGTGGTGAGTTCGGACCTGGATGAGGTGCTGGGCTTGTCCCATCGGGTGATGGTCATGAGCCGGGGCCGGCAGATGGGGATTCTGGAGCGTGGCGCGGCCACCCCCGTTTCGGTGATGGAAATGGCGACTGCTTAACCAGAGAACACCGCTGCTTTTTGTGGGAGGGGGCTTGCCCCCGATAGCGGTGTATCAGTCACACACTTTTCAACTGAACCACTGCCATCGGGGGCAAGCCCCCTCCCACAGGGGTCAGCTGTGATTTCAAATAACGGAGTTATCCATGCAGCTTTTTAGTCTTGAAGGCCAAGTGGCCTTTGTCACCGGCGCCGGCAGCGGCATTGGCCAGGCGATTGCCGTGGGGCTGGCCGGAGCCGGCGCGGATGTGGCCTGCTTTGACTTACCGGGCAGCCCCGGCATCGCCAGCACCGTCGAACGCATCCAGGCCCTGGGCCGTCGCGCCCTGGCCTTGAGCGGTACGGTCACCGAGCGCGCCGCACTGGACGCGGCGGTGGCACGCACAGAAGCCGAGCTGGGCGAACTGAGCGTCGCGGTCAATTGCGCCGGCATCGCCAATGCCCAGGCCGCCGAAGACCTCGAACTGCAACGCTGGCAAACCACCCTGGACATCAACCTCACCGGCATTTTCCTCAGTTGCCAGGCCCAGGCCGCCGTGATGTTGCCCCGGGGCAAAGGCGCCATCGTCAATATTGCCTCGATGTCCGGCAGCATCGTCAACCGTGGCTTGCTGCAAGCGCACTACAACACCTCCAAGGCCGGCGTGATTCACCTGAGCAAGAGCCTGGCGATGGAATGGGCCGACAAGGGCTTGCGGGTCAATTGCATCAGCCCCGGCTACACCGCCACGCCGATGAACTCGCGCCCGGAAGTCGCCGACCAAGTGAAGATCTTTGAACAGACCACGCCCATGGGCCGCATGGCCAGCGTGGAAGAAATGGTCGGCCCGGCGATTTTCCTGGTCAGCCAGGCCTCGTCTTTCTGCACCGGTGTCGACCTGTTGGTCGATGGCGGCTTTGTGTGCTGGTAGGAGTTCGTCATGTCCCAACGATTCAGCGGTAAAACTGTGGTCATCACCGGTGCCTGCCGGGGCATCGGCGCCGGCATTGCCGAGCGCTTCGCCCAGGAAGGCGCCAACCTGGTACTGGCTTCCAACGACCTGGAGCGCGTCACCTTCACCGCCGACCAACTGGCCCGGGAATACCAGGTCGACACCCTGGCCCTGGCCATCGACGTCACCCGCGAAGACGATATCGAAACGCTCTACCGCGAAGGCCACGCGCGGTTTGGCAGCATCGACGTGTCGGTGCAGAACGCCGGCATCATCACCATCGACCATTACGACAAGATGCCCCGTGCCGATTTCGACAAGGTGCTGCAGGTCAACACCACTGGAGTGTGGCTCGGTTGCCGGGAGGCGGCCAAGTACATGGTCAAGCAAGGCAGCGGCCGGCTGATCAACACCTCCTCTGGCCAGGGTCGCCAGGGGTTCATCTACACGCCCCACTACGCCGCCAGCAAAATGGGCGTGATCGGCATCACCCAGAGCCTGGCGCTGGAACTGGCGCGGCATAACATCACGGTCAACGCGTTTTGCCCCGGCATCATCGAAAGCGAGATGTGGGACTACAACGACCGGGTGTGGGGCGAGATCCTCAGCACCGACGAGAAACGCTACGGCAAGGGTGAATTGATGGCCGAATGGGTCAACAACATCCCCCTGCGCCGCGCCGGCAAACCCTCGGATGTCGCAGGCCTGGTGGCGTTTCTCGCCTCGGACGATGCGGCCTACCTGACCGGCCAGGCGATCAATATCGACGGCGGCCTGATCATGTCGTAAGGGTTTGGTATCCTCACGGCCATTGAGTCATGCCTTTTACTATAAAGAGCCCTGAGGCCTTCATGAGCCAGATCGAAGAACAGCGCCTGATCACCAAGATCGCGAGCCTCTATTACGAAGAAGGGTTCAAGCAGTCCGAGATTTCCGCGCAACTGGACCTGTCCCAATCCTTTATCAGCCGCGCCCTGCGCCGGGCGCTGCAGGAAGGCGTGGTGAAGATCACGGTGATGCGCCTGCAAGGCCTGCACCTGGAACTGGAAACCCAGTTGCAGCGCCGCTACGGCGTGCGCCGGGTGATCGTGGTGGAAGCCACCGAGCCGGGCAATGACGAGAGCATCAAGCAGGCCATCGGTTCGGCTGCCGCCCACTATCTGGAAACCAGCCTGTCGCCCCAGGACCATATCGGTATTTCGTCGTGGAGCAGCACCATTCGCGCCATGGTAAGCCACCTGCACGCGCAACCCGGCAAACAGGCCGCCCAGGAAGTGGTGCAACTGTTGGGCGGCGTC
This sequence comes from Pseudomonas allii, assembly GCF_055380095.1. Classification (NCBI taxonomy): domain Bacteria; kingdom Pseudomonadati; phylum Pseudomonadota; class Gammaproteobacteria; order Pseudomonadales; family Pseudomonadaceae; genus Pseudomonas; species Pseudomonas allii. Next base: position 3,913,748 of record NZ_AP039450.1, read on the forward strand.
GGCCACAAGGGCGCGTTTGAAGCCACGTTGCTGACCCAGCGCCTGGCGACCCTGCTCAACTGCCCGGCGTTTCTGCTGCCCTCGCAAAGCATCGAGCAATCGGTGGAGAGCAAGCAGCGCATCGTGCAGATGGAAGAGGTCAAGGAAGTGCTGCAGCGCTTTGACAGCATCACCCTGGCGATTGTCGGCATCGGCGACCTGGAGCCCTCGCAACTGCTGCGCAACAGCGGCAACTACTACACCGAAGACATGCTGCGCCTGCTCGCCGAACGCGGCGCGGTGGGCGATATCTGCCTGCGCTACTTCGATGCCCAGGGCCAGCCGGTGCTGGAGGAAGATGAAGAATTCGTGGTGTCGGTGGCGCTGCACAAACTGCGCGCCATCCACCGGGTGCTCGGCCTGGCCGGTGGGTTGAACAAGGTCCAGGCCATTCGTGGCGCGCTGCAGGGCGGCTACCTGGACATCCTGATCACCGACCTGGACACCGCACAGGCCCTCAACCAATAACCCTTTTTGGAGACTGCCGCTCATGACGTCCAAGCTCGAACAACTCAAGCAATTCACCACCGTGGTGTGCGACACCGGCGACCTGGAAGCCATCAGCCGCTTGCGCCCGGTGGACGCCACCACCAACCCGTCGCTGCTGCTCAAGGCCGCTGCCATCCCGGAATATGCCGAGTTGCTGCGCAGCGCGGTGGGCCAGTCCAAGGGCGATGTGGACCTGGCCTGTGACCGCTTTGCGGTGGCGGTGGGCTGCGGCATTCTCAAGGTGATTCCGGGGCGCATCTCCACCGAAGTCGACGCGCGCCTGTCCTTCGACGCAGACGCATTATGGGCCAAGGCCAACCAGTTGATCGCGCTGTACGACCAGGCCGGCGTCGGCCGCGACCGCGTGCTGATCAAGCTGGCCTCTACCTGGGAAGGCATTCGCACCGCCGAGCGCCTGGAAAAGGCCGGGATCCAGACCAACCTGACCCTGCTGTTTTCGTTCGTCCAGGCCGCCGCCTGCGCCGACGCCGGGGTGTTCCTGATTTCGCCGTTCGTAGGCCGCATCTATGACTGGTACCGCAAGAATACCGGCCTGGACTACACCGGCGCCGAAGATCCGGGCGTGCAGTCCGTGACGCGGATCTACAACTACTACAAGGCCAACGCCATCAACACCGTGGTCATGGGCGCCAGCTTCCGCACCCTCAGCCAGATCGAACAACTGGCCGGCTGCGATCGCCTGACCATCAGCCCCGAGCTGCTGCAAAAGCTCGATGAAGACCAGGGCCTGCTGGAACGTCGATTGAATCCGGGCGCGGTTGGCGAGCCGCGCCAGCCCCTCAACGAAGCGCAGTTCCGCTGGGGCTCCAACGAGGACGCGATGGCCACCGAGAAACTGGCCGAAGGCATTCGTCAGTTCGCCCGCGACCAGGAAAAACTCGAGGCGGTCCTCGCAGCCCTATGAGCCCTGCCCTGTCGCTGAGCCAGCCTCGCACCCTGGTGTTCCTGGCCTACCCCCAGATGGGCCTGCTCGACCTGACCGGCGCCCAGACCGTGTTCTGGGCCGCCACCAAGGCCATGGCCGAGCGTGGCTTGCCGGGCTACGTGATGCACACCGCCAGCCTGGCCGGCGGCCTGATGCAGACCGCCGAGGGGCTGAGCGTGGACACGCTGGCGCTGGAACACCTGGACACGCACGCCATCGACACCCTGATCGTACCCGGCGCGCCAGCGATCCAACAGGCGATGGCCGCCAACACCGAGCTGGTGCAATGGCTGCGCGTGGCCTCCGCCAGCGCCGGGCGCACCGCGTCGGTGTGCAGCGGCACCTTCCTGCTGGCCATGGCCGGCTTGCTCGACGGCCGCCGCGCCGCCACGCATTGGGCCATGTGCGACATGCTCAAGCAGGGTTTCCCGGACATTATCGTGGACATGGACGCGATCTTTATCCAACAGGGCAATGTGTGGACGTCAGCGGGTGTGACCGCCGGTATCGACCTCGCGCTGGCGTTGGTAGAGGCCGATTGCGGACGGCCCGTCGCCCTGCAAGTGGCGCGGGAACTGGTGGTGTTTCTCAAGCGCCCCGGAGGCCAGGCGCAATTCAGCCAACTGCTGCAAGCGCAAACCGACGACACCGCCGGTTTCGATGCGTTGCACCTGTGGGTCGCCGACAACCTCAGCGACAGCGACCTCACCGTGGAGCGCCTGGCTGAACAAAGCCGCATGAGCCCGCGCAACTTTGCCCGGGTCTACAAGCAGAAAACCGGGCGCACGCCGGCCAAGGCCATCGAGCTGTTTCGCCTGGAGGCGGCGCGGCGCCTGCTGGAAGACTCCCAGCGCAACATTGACCAGGTCGCGCAACTGTGCGGCTTCGGCGACGAAGAACGCATGCGCTATACCTTCCAGCGTCACCTTTCGATCTCTCCCCGCAACTATCGCGAGCGCTTTTCACGCTGAGCGCCTGCGGCCTGGCAGTAATTCAGGGTTATGTGTCCTACCAGACAAGCAGCGCTGCTTTTACAGTGAGCCGGCAACGCCTCACCGCTTGAGCAAACGAATTGACCTGGTCTCTGGAGCATCCCATGAAACAGCACATCCTTATTATCGGCGCCGGGTTCAGTGGCGTCTGGAGCGCGTTGAGCGCTGCGCGCCTGCTGGACAAACATGATCGCCACGACGTGCAGATCAGCCTCCTCGCCCCACAGCCGGAACTGCGCATCCGTCCACGTTTCTACGAGCCCGCTGTACACACCATGCAGGCGCCACTGGGTCCGTTGTTCGACGCCGTGAACGTCAAGTTCATTCAAGGCGCGGCTGACAGCATCGATGAAAACGCCAAACAGGTGACCTACCGCGATACGGCCGGCATCTGCACCACGATCGCGTACGACCGCCTGGTGCTCGCCGCCGGCAGCCGTCTGAACCGTCCGCAGATGCCAGGCATTGAGCATGTCTTCGATGTGGACCAGATCGAGGATGCCACGCGCCTGGAAGCTCATATCACCGCGTTGAAAAACCTGCCTGACAGTCCCGCGCGCAACACGGTGGTGGTCGCTGGCGGTGGTTTCACCGGCATCGAGACCTCCACCGAAATGCCGGCGCGTCTGCGGGCAGCCTTGGGTGACGATGCCGATATCCGCGTCATCGTCGTCGACCGTGGCCCGCAGATTGCCGCCTCCATGGGGGATGGCATCCGCCCATCAATCATCGAAGCCAGCAACGCGTTGGGCCTGGAATGGATATTGAACACGTCGGTGGCTTCAGTGGATGCCGGCGGCGTTACCCTGGCGGATGGACAACGCATTGAATCGAAAACCGTGATCTGGACCATCGGCTTCCGGGCCAACCCGCTCACCGAGCAGGTCAGCGGTGCCCGCGATCCCCAGGGCCGCCTGCATGTAGACGGCACCCTCAAGGTCAAGGGCCAGGCCGACGTGTTCGCCGCCGGTGACGTGGCCTACGCCGCCACCGATGACCTGGGCAACTTTGCCGGCATGTCCTGCCAGCACGCCATCGCCCTGGGCCGCTATGCCGGCAATAACGTCGCCGCCGACCTGATCGGCGTGGCGCCGATGACCTACCGCCAACCCAAATACGTGACCTGCCTCGACCTCGGCGCCTGGGGTGCCGTGTACACCGAAGGTTGGGATCGCCAACTGAAGCTGGTTGGTCAGGAAGCCAAGGACCTCAAGCATCAGATCAATACCGTGTGGATCTACCCACCGGCCGCCGAGCGTGCTGGCGCGCTGGCGGCGGCCGACCCGTTGATTCCGGTGGCTTGACCCCTTGCTCCCGGGCGCCCGCCGCTGTTGTTCAGGCGGGCATTTTTTTGCGGCATTCATCCATTGATCGAGCTGCCACCGCGCCCATCACCCCGCCCACCATCGGCGCCAGCCAGAACAGCCAAAGCTGTGCCAGGTAATCCACCCCGGCAAACAACGCCGGCCCGGTGCTGCGTGCTGGGTTGACCGAGGTATTGGTCACGGGGATCAGGACCAGGTGAATCAAGGTCAGTGCCAAGCCAATGGCAATCGGGGCAAAGCCAGGCACCGCGCCGGGTGCGGTGACGCGCATAATGATGAAGACAAAGAAAAACGTGGCGATCAGTTCAGCCAGCAACGCGGACTTCATGTCGAAATGACCGGGGCTGAGCGGACCATAGCCGTTGGCGGCAAAACCACCCACCGCGAAATCCGGCTGCCCGTTGGCAATCAGGAACAACGTGGCAGCGGCCGTAATCGCCCCCGCGACCTGCGCCACGATGTACGGCAGCACATCAGCGCCCTCGAGACGACGCCCCACCCACAGGCCGATGGTCACCGCCGGGTTGAAATGCCCGCCGGAAATACCGCCCAGCGCATAGGCCATGGTCAACACCGTAAGCCCAAACGCCAGCGAAACACCCACAAAACCAATGCCCAACCCGGGGAAAGCAGCCGCCAGGATGGCGCTGCCACAGCCGCCGAAGGTCAGCCAGAACGTACCGATGAACTCTGCAGTCAAACGTTTTTGCACAATCAACTCCATTGCTGCTCAAGTGCCGTCACCACGGGAGGTGGGCGGTCCGGGGCGACGGTAGCAATGGGTATCAATATGTCCTGTAAGACTTGTCTGGTTTTAACGGCTTACAACGCCCTGCCCAAATTTCCTGATCGCCAGGCAGTAACCGATCAACGCTACCGCCGCCAGCAACCCACCGGCCGCGCCGATCCAGGCGAAGCCGAACTGGCTGCCGACCCAACTGCCCATCAGCGCGCCGCCGCCGATGCCGATGTTGTAGATGCCGGAGAACATCGCCATGGCCACGTCGGTGGCGTCGGGTGCCAGCACCAGCACCTTGGATTGCATCGCCAGGCCAAAGCCCATGATCGCCATGCCCCAGAAAACGCTCAGCACCACCAGATAAGACTCGGCACCGCTCAAGGGCAGCAGCAACGCCAGGCAGGCGGCCAGGATAAACACTGCGCCCACCACGAACAGATGCGGGTTGAAACGGTGCACCAGGCTGAACAGCAGCGAACCGATGATGCCCGCGCCGCCGAACACCAGCAGGATCAGGGTCACCGCGCTGCCGCTCATGCCGGCCACGCCTTCGACGAAGGGTTCGATGTAGCTGTAGGCGGTGAATTGCGCAGTGACCGTCATCGCGGTCAACACATACAGCGCCACCAGCGCCGGACGCTTGAACAGCAGCGGCAGGCTGCGCAACGAGCCGGAGTTCTGGCTCGGCAACAGCGGCAAGGTGCGCGCCAGCCAGAACACCAGCGCAGCGGCGAACGCGCCGATCACCAGGAACGTGGTGCGCCAACCCATGGCCTCGCCCAGCAAGCGGCCCAACGGAATACCCAGCACCATCGCCAGGGAAGTGCCAGTAGCCAGCAGGCCGAGGGCTTGCACCTGCTTGCCTTCCGGCGCCAGGCGTACCGCGAGTGAGGCGGTGATCGACCAGAACAGCGCATGGGACAGGGCGATGCCGATACGACTGAGCATCAGGATGCCGAAACTGGTGGCGACACTGGAAAGGATGTGACTGGCGATAAACAGGCCGAACAGCACGATCAGCAGCTTGCGCCGTTCCACGTTGCGGGTCAGCAGCATCACCGGCAATGAAGTCAGGGACACGATCCAGGCATAGATGGTGAGCATCAGCCCGACGCTGGACACCGGCATGTCGAAACTGGCGCCGATGGCACTGAGCAGCCCGACGGGCACGAATTCGGTGGTATTGAACACAAACGCGGCCAACGCGAGAGCGAAGACCGGTTGCCAATTGGCTTGGGGCGTTGCGGCTGAAATGCTCATGGAACGGCGCGGTACTCTGGCTGTGATCAAGCGGGGGCGGTGATCGAGCGGCCACCCAGGACAAGCGCCGCCGCCGAGCATTCTATAGGTTTCCGGCCCGACTGTTGGCGCTCATCCCGCTCAAAATGACCTCAACCGGGTCAGGGTGCCGTCATGGTGACCACGTAGGCCCCCGACTGAACCGGCTTGCCGAGGGCATCCACCAGCACATACCGCTGGTCGAAATAGCGCCCGTTGGGGCTGTCGGCCACCAACTTGACGTTGACCGCCGCATTGCCCAGCGCGGTCACACTGCGCACCGACTGTGCCTCGAACTGGCTGCCACGCAGGGCTTGCGGGCATCCATTGAACTCCACTGTCGCCCCGCCCGACGTACTGGGGTTGCAACCGGGCTCGACGATGCTGCCGTGAAATTGAATGACACCGGAAGATGCCGCCAGGCATGCCCCCGCCCATACCGCAAGAACACCGGTAACCAGTGACAAACGTAAAACGTTCATGTCGACGCTCCTTCTTGGGCTGTTAAGAAGTAAGTCGTCTGGCCCGGCGTTTACTTGAGGTTATTCGTCGGTGTCTGAAAGAAAAGTTACGGGTCCACCTGCCCCATCAATTCCGGAATCGACTCCGGCCGATTCGCATAACGCTGGGCCAACGCCGCGCAGACCATCAACTGGATCTGGTGGAACAGCATCAGCGGCAGGATCAGCACGCCCATGCTCGCCCCGGCGAACAGCACCTGGGCCATCGGCACACCGGTGGCCAGGCTCTTTTTCGAACCGCAGAACAGGATAGTGATGCGGTCTTCCTGATTGAAACCGAACGCCTTGCCGAGCACCGTGGACGCCACCAGCACCAGGCCCAGCAATACGCAGCACGCCACCACCAGGCCGCCCAGCTCCCACAGCGGGATCTGGTGCCAGATGCCCTCATTTACCGCTTCGCTGAACGCGCCGTAGACCACCAGCAGGATCGAGCCCTGGTCGACGAATTTCAGCCAGGACTTGTTGCGCCCGACCCACTCACCAATCCAGCGGCGGGCGATCTGCCCGGCGATAAACGGCAGCAGCAATTGCACGCTGATTTTGAGGATGGCGTCGACCGTCGAGCCGCCGTCGCCGTGCACATTGAGCAGCAGCGTCACCAGCAACGGTGTCAGGAAGATGCCGAACAGGCTGGACGCCGCCGCGCTACAGATCGCCGCCGGGATATTGCCCCGCGCCAGCGATGTAAATGCAATCGCTGATTGCACCGTGGCCGGCAAGGCGCACAGGTAGAGCATGCCCATGTACAGGTCTTTGCCGATCAGGGGTGAGAGCACCGGCTTGAGCGCCAGGCCCAGCAGCGGGAACAGCACAAAGGTCAGGCTGAACACCAGCAGATGCAGGCGCCAGTGCCCGGCGCCGGCGACGATGGCCTGGCGCGACAGCTTCGCGCCGTGCAGGAAAAACAGCAGCGCGATGGCCAGGTTGGTGACCCAGCCGAAGGCCACGGCGGTCTGGCCGCTGGCGGGCAGCAGGGAAGCGAGAATCACCGTGGCGATCAGGGTCAGGGTGAAGTTGTCGGGCAGGAAACGGGGGCGAGTCATAAGCAGGATCTTCCGGGGGTTGCCAAGAGCGTCATCGCGACTCTAACGTAACGGCTTGTTACCGACTAACGCCAATGAGCCAACAAATGCCGCCTAAAGGACATGCCAACACGGTGCGCCGTAGCGTGCCAGGGCTTTCCAGCCTGCCACGGCCGGTGTACGGGCGCACCGAATCGCTGCCCAACCGTGCGCTGACCCGCCGGCACAGCCACCCGTGGGTGCAATTGTCCTACGCGATTTCCGGGGTGCTGGAGATCCAGACCAGCGTCGGCCGCTTCGTCGCGCCACCCCAGCGCGCGGTGTGGATTCCAGCCGGTGTACCGCACCGCGTGTTCAGTTCGCCCCACACCGAAATGCGCAGCCTGTACCTGGATTGCAGTGTCACTACCTGGGCGGCAGAGCGCTGTCATGTGCTGGCGGTGAGCAGCCTGCTGCGCGAGTTGATCCGCAGCTTCAGCGAACTGCCGGTGGAATATGCCGAGGACGGGCCGGACGGGCGCCTGGCCCAGGTGGTGCTGGACCAGCTGGCGGCGGCGCCGCACGTCGACCTGATGCTGCCACTGCCGCTGGACCCGCGCTTGCGCCCGATCTATCGCAGCCTGAGTGCGCACCCGGAACAGCAGACGACCTTGGGCCAGTGGAGCCAGAAACTGGAGGTGAGCGAGAAGACCCTCAGTCGGTTGTTCTTGAGCGACACCGGGCTGACGTTCCGCGCCTGGCGCCAGCGCCTGCGCTTATTGAGCGCCCTGCCCGCCCTGGAGCAAGGTGAGCGGGTCACGGATGTGGCACTGGGGTGCGGCTATGAATCAACGTCGGCGTTTATCAATGCGTTTCGCCAGCAATTCGAGGCGACGCCTGGTGAATTCTTCCGCTGACATCAGCTGCCATTGCCGCCATGGGCCTCTTCGAAGAAGTAGTCCTTCCAACTGGCGGCTTTGTTTTTCAGCACGCCGAGTGCCTGCAATTTCTCGGCATAGATGTAGGTACGCTGCGGCGCGATGGTGAAGTCGATCTCCGGGTCCTGGACGATTTTTTCCACCAGGTCCAACGGCAACTTCGACTGTTCTACGCGGATATAGGCCTTGGCTGCCGCTGGTTTATCGGCCTTGATGATCGTCTCGGCTTCGGCCAGCGCGGCATAGAACGCCTTGTAGGTCTTGGGGTTTTCGTCGTGGAATTTCTGCGTGGTGTAGAGCACGTTGAACGTGGCCGGCCCACCCAGGATGTCGTAGGAACTGAGCACCTTATGCACATTCGGATTGAGCAATTCCTGGTACTGGAACGGCGGGCTGGAGAAGTGCGCATTGATCTCCGAACCACCGGCAATCAGCGCAGCGGTGGCATCGGGGTGAGCCAGGCTGATGGAGATGTCGTCGAACTTCTTGTAGTGAGCATCGCCGAACTGCTTGGCGGTCTCGATCTGCAAGGTGCGCGACTGGAAGCCCACGCCGGCGGCGGGTACGGCGATGCGGTCTTTTTCGCTGAAGTCCTTGAGGGTCTTCACGTTGGGGTTGTTGGTCAGCAGGTAGTTGGGCATCGAGCCCAGGGAGGCGATGGCCTTGACGTTCTGCTTGCCCTTGGTGCGGTCCCACAGGGTCAGCATCGGCGGTACACCGGCAGAGACCACGTCGAGCGCACCGGCCAGCAGCGATTCGTTCATGGCGGTGGCGCCGGAAATGCTGTTCCACTCCACCTGGATATCCAGGCCCTGTTCCTTGCCGTGTTTTTCGATCAAGTGCTGGTCACGCACCACGTCGAGGATCAGGTAGCCGATGCCGAATTGCTGGGCGATGCTGATCTTGCCTTCGGCCTGGGCGCCGATACTGATCAGGGCCGTCGCAGCCGCCATCAGGGTCAGGGAGGAACGCTTGAAAGTCATGGGAGTCTGCCGCGTTTTTAAGAAGGTGATGGAGCCTAGCGACGTTTTTTTAGACTGGAAAAGAATATCTGGATCTATTGTTATGCAAATGGCCCACAAACCAACGCTCGGCTGCTATTGTGCCGCGCTTTGAAAAACTGCCGAACCAGCGAGGAAATGGACGTTGAACACTGACGAAAAAATGACCGGGGACCTGTTCGAGGTGGATAAGCGCCTGTCACTCAAACCCGTGGTGGACTTCAACGCCTACCTGCGCAGCGCGTTCGGCGACGGCCCGTGCAGCTGCATCCGCTGCACCAGCGGTAACGGCGATGAAAACGGCTATGAGTTCCAGCACAGCTTCACCTTCGACGGCAAACCCACCCAGCGCCGCTTCGCCACCACGGCAGGCAGCGATGTGTTGCAGGTGTTGAAGAAGGCCTGGTTGTCGTACACCAAGGCCGAGCTGCCGTTGAGCGGTGTGCTGGCGCTGGATACGGTGAAGGAGTTTGTCGAGCCGCAGTTGCACAAGCGGTTGATACCGCTGTTTTTGGCCAGTGGGTTGGTCAAGGATGTGGAGGGGGCGTTGCAGGTTCAGCCGCAGGTGGCGTAAGCCACAGTTTGTCGAGCAGGCAGATGGTTGTGGCGAGCGGGCTTGCCCCGCGCTGGGCTGCGCAGCAGCCCCATAACCAGGCAAGCACGTTCCACCTGAAGGAAATCGATCCCTGTCATGGGGTGGCTTCGCCACCCAGCGCGGGGCAAGCCCGCTCACCACAATTACACTGAAGTGATCACTTACGCGCCGCCTCCCACTGCTTCAGCAGGTCGCCGTAAGCCACGGTCTCACCCTTCGGCTTCTCGTTGGCCAGTTTCGGTTTAGGCGCGCCCGGCTGGTCGAACCAGTATTGCGCGTCACGCTCGGGGTTCATTTTCGGGCCGCACACCGGTTGCACCTTGGAGCGTTCCAGGCGCGTCATGATCGCGTCCTGCTCCTTGGCCAGGTTGTCCAGCGCTTGCTGCGGGGTTTTCTCGCCGCTGGCTGCGGCGGCGATGTTGCTCCACCACAGTTGCGCCAGGCGTGGGTAGTCCGGCACGTTGGTGCCGGTCGGGGTCCACTCGACGCGGGCCGGGCTGCGGTAGAACTCCACCAGGCCACCGAGTTTCGGCGCCATGTCGGTCATGGCCTGGGAGTTGATGTCGGACTCACGGATCGGCGTCAGGCCGACGATGGTTTTCTTCAGCGAGACGGTTTTCGAGGTCACAAACTGCGCGTAGAGCCAGGCCGCGAGTTTCTGTTTCTCAGGCGTCGACTTGAGGAAGGTCCAGGAGCCTACGTCCTGATAGCCCTTCTTCATGCCCTTTTCCCAGTAGGGCCCCACAGGCGACGGCGCCATGCGCCATTTCGGCGTGCCGTCGGCATTCACCACCGGCAGGCCCGGTTTGGTCATGTCGGCGGTAAACGCGGTGTACCAGAAGATCTGCTGGGCGATGTTGCCCTGGGACGGCACCGGGCCGGATTCGGAGAAGGTCATGCCGGCCGCTTCCGGTGGCGCATAGGCTTTCATCCAGTCCACGTATTTCTGCGTAGCGAATACCGCAGCCGGGCCGTTGGTGTCGCCGCCACGGGTGACGCTGGAGCCCACCGGGTGGCAGTCCTCCACGCGAATGCCCCACTCGTCCACCGGCAAGCCGTTGGGCAGGCCCTTGTCGCCGCCACCGGCCATGGAGAACCAGGCATCGGTGAAGCGCCAGCCCAGGGACGGGTCTTTCTTGCCGTAGTCCATGTGCCCATACACGCGCTTGCCGTCGATTTCCTTGACGTCTTCGCTGAAAAACTTGGCGATGTCTTCATAGGCCGACCAGTTCACCGGCACGCCGAGGTCGTAGCCGTATTTTTCCTTGAACTTGGCTTTCAGCTCCGGACGCTCGAACCAGTCGGCGCGGAACCAGTAGAGGTTGGCGAACTGTTGGTCAGGCAACTGGTAGATCTTGCCGTCCGGCGCGGTGGTGAAGGAGATGCCGATAAAGTCCTTGATATCCAGGGTCGGCGAGGTGAAGTCCTTGCCTTCGTTGGCCATCAGGTCGGTGATGGACTCGGTCTTGCCGTAGCGAAAGTGCGTACCGATCAGGTCCGAGTCGTTGACCCAGCCGTCGTAGATGTTTTTGTCGGACTGCATCTGGGTTTGCAGCTTCTCCACCACGTCGCCTTCCTGCAGCAGGTCGTGGGTCAGCTTGATCCCGGTGATTTCCGTGAAGGCCTTGGCCAGCACCTTGGACTCGTACTCGTGGGTGGTGAGGGTTTCCGACACCACGTTGATTTTCATCCCACGGAACGGTTCGGCGGCCTTGATAAACCACTTCAATTCCTCCAGTTGCTGCTCGGCCGTGAGGGTGGACGGTTTGAACTCGCTGCCGATCCATTTTTTCGCGGCATCTTCGTACGCATCGGCCCAGGCCGAAGCGCTCAAACCGCTCATAGCCAGTACGGCGGCCAATGAAATGCTATGTCGCAGCTTATTGTTCTTATTCAACATAGAGACCTCCTGGTTGTTTATTCATAAGGGCACTAGCCCCAACGCATCACACTCAACAGCCATACCAGGGAGAGCGCGGACGCTACCCAGATGCTCCAGTCGGTAACGCCGATCACCAGCAAATGCAGGTAGGCGCTGCCGAGAAGACCGATAAACAAACGATCACCACGGGTGGTGCTGATCGGCAAAAAGCCTCGCCGGGGGATGCTCGGCGAGCGCAGTTCCCAAGTGGTCATGCCCGCGAGGATCAGGGCTATGCCGCCAAAGAACAGCGCGGTGGGGGTGGTCCAGGCCATCCATTCCATCATCGACTCCTCAGACCCGGCCCAGGGCAAAGCCCTTGGCCACGTGGTTGCGAACAAACCAGATCACCAGCATGCCCGGAAGGATAGTCAACACCCCCGCCGCCGCCAGCACGCCCCAATCGATACCCGACGCCGACACCGTGCGCGTCATCACTGCCGCAATCGGCTTGGCGTTGACCGAGGTCAGGGTGCGCGCCAGCAGCAGCTCGACCCAGGAAAACATGAAGCAGAAAAACGCCGTCACACCGATGCCGGAGCCAATCAACGGGATAAAAATCTTCACGAAGAACTTCGGAAACGAGTAGCCGTCGATGTAGGCGGTTTCGTCGATTTCCTTGGGCACGCCGGACATGAAACCCTCCAGGATCCACACCGCCAACGGCACGTTGAACAGGCAGTGGGCCAGGGCCACCGCGATGTGCGTGTCGAACAGCCCAATCGACGAGTACAGCTGGAAGAACGGCAGCAGAAACACCGCCGGTGGCGCCATGCGGTTGGTCAGCAGCCAGAAGAACAGGTGCTTGTCACCGAGGAAGCGGTAGCGCGAAAACGCGTAGGCCGCCGGCAGCGCCACGCTCAGGGAGATCACCGTGTTCAGGCTCACGTAGTACAGCGAGTTGAGGTAGCCGGTGTACCAACTCGGGTCGGTGAAGATCACCTTGTAGTTGGCCAGGGTGAAGTCCTGCGGAAACAGCGTCAGACCGCCGAGGATTTCGGTGTTGCTCTTGAAGGACATGTTCAGCAGCCAGTAGATCGGCACCAGCAGGAACAGGATGTAGATCAGCAGCGGAATAACCTTGCGCTTGCTCATGTTGGCGGCCTCAGCGGTTGGCGTCGGAGTGGGTCATGGCGGTGTAGAACAGCCAGGACACCAACAGGATGATCAGGAAGTACACCAGGGAAAACGCCGCGGCCGGGCCCAGGTCGAATTGGCCTACGGCCATCTGGGTCAGCGTCTGACTCAAGAACGTGGTGGCGTTACCCGGTCCACCGCCCGTCAGGACGAAGGGCTCGGTGTAGATCATGAAACTGTCCATGAACCGCAACATCACCGCGATCAGCAGCACGCTTTTCATCTTCGGCAACTGGATATGTCGGAACACTGCCCAGGGCGATGCACGATCAATCCGTGCAGCCTGGTAGTACACATCCGGAATCGCCCGCAACCCCGAATAGCAGAGCAGCGCCACCAGTGAGGTCCAGTGCCATACGTCCATGACCAACACCGTCACCCAGGCGTCCATGGTGTTGGCGGCGTAGTTGTAACTGATGCCCAGGGCATTGAGGCTGTAACCCAGCAAGCCGATATCGGCACGCCCGAAGATCTGCCAGATGGTGCCCACCACGTTCCACGGGATCAGCAGCGGAATCGCCAGGATGATCAGCACCAGCGATGACCAGCGGCCCTTGGTCGGCATGGTCAGGGCGATGGCGATGCCCAGCGGGATTTCGATCAGCAGCACGCAGGCCGAATAGATGAACTGACGCAGCAGCGAGTCATGCAGGCGCGGGTCGAGCAGCACTTGTTTGTACCAATCTGCGCCGACGAAGTAGCGGCTGGACTGGTCGAAGATGTCCTGCACCGAGTAGTTGACCACGGTCATCATCGGGATCACCGCGCTGAACGCCACCAGCAAAAACACCGGCAACACCAGCCACCAGGCCTTGTTGTTCTGCACCTTGTTCATGGCTGCGCCTCCAGCAGGTAGTCGTCGGCATACACCATCAGCCATTGCGCCGGAAAGCTGATGGACGCCTTGCCTTCGGGCACCGGCTTGTCTTCGGCCAGGCGCACCTTGAGCAGCGCGCCGTCGAGGTTGAGGGTGATGATCTTGTAGGTGCCGAGGTCTTCGAGGTGAGTGACATCGGCCTGCAGGGCGTCAGGGTTGTACTCGTCCCAGACGTGGATGAATTCCGGGCGGATGCCGACCTGCAATGTCTTGTAGTCGGTCGTGGCAATGCGTTGCTGCAAGGCCTCGGACAAGGGCAGATGGGTGCCAGCAAAGCGCACCCCGCCCGCCTCGGCCTGCACCTCGATCAGATTCATCCCGGGGCTGCCGATGAAATAGCCGACAAAGGTGTGGCTCGGCCGCTCGAACAGGTCACGCGGCGTGCCGAACTGCACGATCTGCCCTCCGTACATCACCGCGATCTTGTCGGCGAAGGTCGAGGCCTCCAACTGATCGTGGGTCACGTAGACCATGGTGATGTTGAACTGCTCGTGGATCTGCTTGAGCTTGCGCCGCAGTTTCCACTTCAGGTGTGGGTCGATTACCGTCAGCGGTTCATCGAACAGGATCGCCGACACGTCGTCGCGCACCAGGCCACGGCCCATGGAGACTTTCTGTTTTTCGTCGGCAGTGAGGTTGCGGGCTTTTTTGGTCAGCAGGTTTTGCAGGTCGAGGACTTCGGCAATTTCCTGCACCTTGCTGTGAATTTTCGCCTCGGCCATGCCCTGGTTACGCAGCGGGAATGCCAGGTTGTCGAACACCGTCATGGTGTCGTACACCACCGGGAACTGGAACACCTGGGCGATATTGCGTTTTTCCGGGGTGAGGTCGTTGACCACTTGGGTGTCGAACAGCACCTGGCCTTCGGACGGGCTGAGCAGGCCGGAGATGATATTGAGCAAGGTTGATTTGCCGCAGCCCGACGGCCCGAGCAAGGCGTAGGCCCCGCCCTGCTCCCACACGTGGTTCATTGCCCGGATGGCGTAGTCCTCGGGCCCTTTCGGCGTAGGGCTGTAGCTGTGCGCCAGGTTCTGCAAATGGATCTCGGCCATCAGGCAACCCTCGCGACACGGCGTCCGGGGGCCTGGACCAAACGGCCCTGGCCATCGAACACAAACAGTTTATGGGTGGGGATATACACGCGGATCGGCGCGTCGACGTCGTACTCGTGCACCCCCGGCAGGTGCAGCACCAGCAGGAAGTGCTCGCTGCGCACATGCAGGAAGGTTTCCGAACCGCTGATCTCCGCGACTTCCACGGTGACCGCCAGTTCCAGGTCGTCATCGTTGCTCGGCACCAGGCTGATATGGCTGGGGCGTACGCCGAACCGGAACTCGCCTTCGCCGATGGGACGCAGGTCGACGTTGAGTGGGAAGTGCACGAAATTGGCGAAGCTCACTTCGTTGCCACTGATGCGCCCCGGCATCAGGTTGATCGGCGGCTCGGAAAACAACTCCGCGGCCAGCACAGTCTGCGGCTGGTGATACACCTCGGCCGCCTTGCCGCTCTGGATCACCCGGCCTTCGTGCAGGATGGTGGTGGTGCCGCCCAGGGCCAGGGCTTCGTTGGGCTCGGTGGTGGCGTAGATGGCGATGGTGTGGCGCGCAGCGAACAGCTCGCGCATTTCCTGACGCAGCTCTTCGCGCAGCTTGTAGTCCAGGTTCACCAGCGGCTCATCGAACAGGATCAGTTCGGCGTCCTTGACCAGCGCGCGGGCCATGGCGGTGCGCTGCTGCTGGCCACCGGAGAGTTCCAGCGGGTGACGCTGGAGGAATTTCTCGATGCGCAGCATTTTTGCGGTTTCCAGCACTTTGCTCTGGATCAGTTCGTTGGACACACCGGCCTGGCGCAAGGGCGAGGCGATGTTTTCGAACACGGTCATGGTCGGGTAGTTGATGAACTGCTGATACACCATCGACACGTTGCGCAGGCGCACCGGTTTTTGCGTGACGTCCACCCCGTTCATCAGGATGCGGCCGCTGTCGGGCTTGTCCAGGCCGGCCATGAGGCGCATCAGGCTGGTCTTACCGGACAGCGTGCGACCGAGCAAGACGTTGAAGGAACCGGCTTCGAAACGCAGGTTGGCGTTGTCGATCCAGGTCTGGCCTTCGACAACGCGGGAGACATGTTCCAGGGTCAATGACATGACACGACCTTTTTATTATTGGAATGAATCTGGCCAGGTGTCAGAGCGAGTTTCGTGCCAAAACGGCAAGTTATTGATGTGCAAGGAAATGGGGTAAATGGGATGTTCGGGAGTGAACAATCTGACTGAACAACTGAACAATCCGGGGGTTGACAATGAACAGTTCTGAACAACACTCTCATGACCAACACAGGGCAAATGTGGGAGGGGGCAAGTCGAATCGTCGCACCGCCCCTCCCACATTGACCCGGTTCCAATCGTTAAATAGTGCAAGACCCCATAACAATAAAAACGAAGGTCACCCCATGGCCGAACCACTGGCTCACGACACCCTTATCCAGGAATCCTGGCGCCGTTGCCGCGCCTTTGGCCTGGACCACCAGAGCACGCCCAGCTTCGATCAACTCCCTGCCGAGGGCATCAGCCAATTGCTGGAGAGCCAGCACTCGCTGGTGCAGACCACCCACCAGGAAGTGCTGCCCTACTACGAGAACATCCTGAGCAATTCCAACTGCCTGATCATGCTGGCCGACAACCAGGGCCAGGTGCTGACCAGTTGGGGCACCCAGCGCTTTATCGAGCCCAAGCTGGCCCGTGGTTTCAACCCCGGCGCCAGCTGGATGGAGCGCGCCAGCGGCACCAATGCCATCGGCACCGCGCTGGCCTGCGCCCAGGCGGTGCATATCGAACATGATGAACACTTTCTCAAGGCCAACCGCTTCATGACCGGCTCGGCGGCGCCGATCTTCGATGCCCAGCGCGAGATCATCGCGGTGCTGGACGTGTCCAGCGACAGCTACCTGCCGCCCTCCCACACCCTGGGCATGGTCAAGATGATGAGCCAGACCGTGGAGAACCGGCTGATCCTCAACCTGTTTCGCGGCGAACATTTCCAGCTGACCTTCAACACCGGCCTGAGCAACCTCGACAGCCAGTGGGCTGGTCTGTTGATCTTTGATGAGAGCGGCCAGGTGCTCTCGGCCAATCGACGTGCCGACAACCTGCTGGGCATCAGCCTGTCGCGGGTAATGATCGACAGCCTGTTCAAGGTGTCGTTGCTGGAGTTGTTGAACCAACCGGAAGGCCTGCCCTTCTCCCTGCAAGCGGCGGGACGCAACCGCTTCCAATGCTTGTTGAAGCGGCCCAAGCAGACGCCGGTGCAGGCGCGCGTGTTCACCGCGCCGGCACCGTCCAAACCGGCGCCGATTGGCCTCAAGACCTTGCACTTCGGCGACGCGCGCGTGGAGAAAGCCGTGCGCCAGGCCGAGCGCCTGCTGGAGAAGGACATCCCGCTGCTGATCCACGGAGAAACCGGCGTGGGCAAGGAGGTGTTCGTCAAAGCCCTGCACCAGGCCAGTTCGCGCAGCCAGAAGGCATTTATCGCGGTGAACTGCGCGGCGATTCCCGCCGAGCTGGTGGAATCGGAGCTGTTCGGCTACGAAAAAGGTGCGTTCACCGGCGCCAACCAGAAAGGCAGCATCGGCCTGATCCGCAAGGCCGACAAGGGCACACTGTTTCTCGACGAGATCGGTGATATGCCGCTGCCCACCCAGGCCCGCTTGCTGCGGGTGTTGCAGGAGCGTTGCGTGCAACCGGTGGGCAGCAGCGAATTGTTCCCGGTGGATTTGCGCATCATCTCGGCCACCAACCGTGCACTGCGGGATCTGGTGCAGGCCGGGCGTTTCCGTGAGGATCTGTACTACCGCATCGGCGGCCTGACCCTGGAGCTGCCGCCGTTACGCGAGCGCACTGACAAACAGGCGCTGTTTCAGCAACTGTGGCAGCAGCACCGCGAGCCGACTCAATGGGCGGGCCTGAGCGCCGACGTGCTGGCGCTGTTCGAGCAGCACCCGTGGCCGGGGAATTTGCGCCAGGTGAGCAGTGTGTTGCAGGTGGCACTGGCCATGGCCGAGGAACAGCCGATCCGTGCCGAGCATCTGCCGGATGATTTCTTCGTGGACCTGAAAGTCACGGCGCCGCTGCCCACCAGTGAGTACCTGGATGACAGCATTGACCTGAACCAGCGCTTGAAGGCCGCCGGCGGGAACATCTCCCACCTGGCGCGAGAGCTGGGGGTGAGCCGCAACACCCTGTACAAACGCCTGCGCCAGAACGAAAACTAGCGCGGCTTGACCACCACCAGCAGGTCGGTGAAGTACTCCACCTGGATCGGCAGGTTATCGGCCAGCGACGACAACGCGGCCGCGGTGTCGTCCAGTTTGAACACCCCGGATACCCGCACGTTTTGCAGGGCCTGGGGGTCGAAACGCAGCATGCCGTGGCGATAGCTGGCGAGGGTTTGCAGGACTTCGCTCAGGGGTTGGTCGTTGACCTTGAGCAGGCCCCGGGTCCAGGCGTCGGGGTCGCTGTCGCCAATCGCTTGCGGCGGCTGGGCACGACCGTGGTCGAGCACCGAGCGCTGGCCGGCTGTGACCTTGACTCCTTCGTTGCTTGCACCTTTGACCGCTACCGTGGATTCGATCACCGTGACCAGCGTGGTGCCGTCTGCCGCGCGCTTGACCAGATAACGCGTGCCCAGCGCAGTGGCCGTGCCCTGGTCGGTACGGACCACGAACGGTCTTTGTGCATCCTTCGCCACCTCGACCCAGAGCTCGCCTTGCAGCAGTTCGATCACCCGTTGATGACCGTCGAACTCCACATCCACTGCCGAGTTGCTGTTGAGCTGCAACTGGCTGCCGTCTTCGAGGGCGATCTGCCGACGCTCACCGACACCGGTACGCTGGTCGGCCATCCACACCGGCAGGTGTTGCAGGCCCAGCCAGCCGCACAAAACCAGGCCGAGCACGCCCATCACCTGCGCGCCACGTGGGCGTCGCGGGGTGAAGGCGCGGTTCAGGGCCATGCGCGCGGGCTTGGCGGGCAAGGCATCGAGGCTGCCCCATAACGCACTCATGCGCTCGATGGCCACGGCGTGGCGCGGGTCGGCCTGGCGCCAGGCGTTGAACGCCTGGCGGTCGGCGTCGGTCACGTCTTCGTCGTGCAGGCGAGTCAGCCACTGTGCGGCTTGCTGGATGATCTGCTCGGAACTCATGCCAGCGGGTCTACCGGGTGCAGGCTGTGGTAGCAATGCACCAGGGCGCTGGAAATGTAGTTTTTGACGGTGCTGGAGGAAACGTCCAGGCGCAGGGCGATTTCGCTGTAGGTCAGCCCGTCGAGGCGGCTCAACAGAAACGCTTCGCGGGCCTTGACAGGCAGGCCGGCGAGCATCTCGGCGATGCGTTCCAGGGCTTGCAGCGCCACATGAATCGCGGCCGGGTCGGGCATGCCGGCGTCTTCACATTGGATCACCAGGGCTTCCATGTAGGCTTTTTCGATACGGCGACGGCGGGCGCCATCGATCAACAACCGACCCGCCGTAGTAGCGAGGAATGCGCGAGGCTCCTTGATACTTTGCGGCTCGGCCAACATCAGCACGCGGATGAACGCGTCATGGGCCAGGTCGGCGGCATGCTGGGAACACCCGAGTTTCTTGCGCAGCCAGCCATGCAACCAGCCGTGGTGCTCGCTGTACATCGCCGTGAGGGTCTGCTGGCGAACGGAGTCGCCCAGCGCGGCCGGAATGTCATGCATGCGCAAAAAGATCTCAAATGGGAAGAGTTACCAATTGCGCGAACAATGCCAGTAAAACCTGCCTGGGGCAAGGGCCTGTCTTTAACGCCAACTCCAGGACACGCCCGTATAGATGCCACGACCCTCCGCCGGCGTAGAACGTGCTACATCCAACCCCTTGTCGTCATAACCCGGCGTCACGGTATTGGCGTAACGGTGATTGGTCAGGTTGCGCAGGTCGACCCAGGCTTGCCAGTCCTGCTTGGGCGCGTCATAGCCGAACGTGGCGCCGAGCAGGGTGTAGGACGCGGCATAGTAGGAATTGGCGTAGTCCACCGCCACCCGCGAGGAATACTCGGTGTTGAGGCTGGTGTAGAAACCCGTCGGATGGCTGTAGCGCACTTGTGCCTGGTAGTAGTGCTTGGGGATGCCCGGCAAGGTGTTGTCGCCGAAGCGGTCATCGTCACGGTAGTGGAAGTCACTGAAGGTGTAGGCCTGGCGCAGGGCAAGCTGGCCGTTGCGGCCGCCGTCCCACAACGGGCTGAGCAGGCTCAGTTCGACGCCCTGGTGTACGGTGGGGCTGGCATTGGACTCGGCGACGATGGCATTGCTGGTAGAGGTTTGCGCCTGGGTTTCCACGGTGAGCAGTTCGTGGCGCACTTCGGAGCGGTACAGGGCCAGGTCCCACTGGCCGAGCCAGGCCTCACCGCGCCCGCCGATCTCCAGGGTGGTGGCGGTCTGGTTTTTCAGGCTCACGCCCTCCCGTGCCAGGCCTTTGGCTGGACCACCGGTAAAGTATTTGTTGGAACCCCAGATCATCGACCACGCATGTGGCGGCTCGACCGAGCGGCTCAGGTTGCCGTACACCTGCAGTTGCGGAGTGAAGTCGTAGCGCAGGCCGATGCGTGGTGCGTAGTCCCAGTCGTGCTGGCTGAGCGGCGCCTGGCCTTCGGGGTAGGTGACCTGGGTTTCGCGCCGGGTGTAGATCGCGGCCAGGCCGGTGGTCAGCCACAGGTCAGGCACCAGCTCCAGGTCGTTGCCGATATGCAGCACGGTGTCGGAACCCAGGTAGCTGTAGTCGCGGGTCTTGGTGCCCGGAGCGTAGCCGGCAGTATTGCCGGCGGGCGTGCGCACGTATTCCGACGCGCCGTTGTTCGGCATCGCCTGGGTGGTACGCAGGCCGACAGTGGTTTTGCTGTCATGGCCGAACAGGGTGTCCTGGCGGATGTAGTTGAGGGTGCTGCTGATATCGGTGTAGGCGACTTTCAGGCGGTTGGTGCCTTCGCGCAGGTCCATCGGGTAGTCGTGGTAGGCCAGCCCGACTTCGATCCGGGCGTTGTCGTCCAATTGCAAGGTGGTCTTGTTGGCGATCCAGGTGGAGCCCGGTTGCAGGCGCTTGGAATCGCGGGCGGCGTTGAGGCTGTTGGCCGCGCGCGGGTCGTGGCTGATCTGGCTGCGTGTGAGCTTGCCTGGGGTATCGTTGGTGGTTTCGCGGTAACGGAAGTAGAAGCGGGTTTCAAGGGCCGGGTTGAAGCGGTAGCCGAAGTTGGCGGCCACGCCCTTGCCGGTGGCGGCGCTCTGGCGCTGGTAGCCGTCGGACTCGGAGTCCGTAAGGCTGATGTAGTAATCGGCATCCTCCAGTACCTGGCCCGAACTGATCTCGCGTTGGGCATAACCTTTACTGCCCGCTTCGTAACGCAGTTGCAGCTTGGGCGCGTCATAGCCCGTGCGGGTCACGTAGTTGACCGCGCCGCCCAAGGCCAGCGCGCCCTGATCAAAACCGTTGGCGCCGCGCAGCACTTCGACCCGACTTTGCCACAGGGGGTCTTTCAGCTCATAGGGCGTGCCGCCGGGGCCGGTGAGTGGCAGGCCATCGAACATTTCATACAAGCCGGAAGCATGGGAACCGGGACTACGGTTCAGGCCCGAGCCGCGAATAGAGAGTTTCACCCCTTCATTGTTGGCCGCCTTGGCATATACCCCGGCCTGGTACTTGAACACGTCTTCGTTGGTGCTCACCCTTCCCTGCTGCACGCTGTTCATGTCGATATAGTTGGTGGCGCCGGGCACGCTCTTGAGCTGCGCCTTCGCCATTTCACCGTCGCTGGCTTGGCTGCTGGTGACTTCGACCGGGGCCAATTGCAGGTCTTCGGCGTGCACCAGTGAGCTTAAGGTCAGGGCGGCAAACAGGAGCGGAGGTTGGCGCAGCAGCATCGGGCAGGTCCTTGGAATTCGGGGGGGGCACGTGGTGGGAAGACAGGGGCGCCCGCCAGGTCACTCCTTATTAACGGACCAGACCCTTCCCACACCAACGTCGGACCGAGACTATTCGCAGCAAGAGGGTGGCAGAGCAGCAGGACGTGGCGAGCGGGCTTGCCCCGCGTTGGGCTGCAAAGCAGCCCCAAAACCAGCAGCCGAAGAGTACCTGACTCACCGAATTCGTCCTTCCAGGGTCGCTTCGCAACCCAACGCGGGACAAGCCCGCTCGCCACAGTTGCAGTGTTCGTTCTTAATGGGAGGGTATCAGCCAGGTTTGCATCAGTTCGTCTGCTTCTGATCCCGGAGCAAAGCGGAATCCATACATTTCATCAGTACTGAGAATTTCGCCCAGCACTTCCAGTAATTGGGCCTCGGTCGGCGAGTCTCGCAATAACTTGTGCGCTGGCAGTAACAACTCGGCAGAAACGCC
Source organism: Pseudomonas allii (assembly GCF_055380095.1). Lineage (NCBI taxonomy): Bacteria > Pseudomonadati > Pseudomonadota > Gammaproteobacteria > Pseudomonadales > Pseudomonadaceae > Pseudomonas > Pseudomonas allii. The sequence continues at coordinate 3,935,955 of NZ_AP039450.1, forward strand.
TTGGACACTCGCCGCATCGATCACGGCGAAAAGGATAAAACGCAAACGTATTTCGCGATCAGTGGGCCAAACCGTTTTTTGCTTTCCCATGGTAGAGGCCTCGGGTTTTCGGAAAAATCCGAGGCTATTGATGAGTACAGGGCGTTTCAACCATCGAGGTGCAAGATAGGCCGCTTCCTACAAGGGAAAACGAAACACCGTACCCGTTATCAGAGGAAGCCGAGCTTTATTGCACCGGCAGAAAATTCATCAGCAACAAGCTCTGCGCATAGTTGAGACCGATTCGCCGGTAGCGTTCGTCAAGCATCTGGGTGAGCAAGTCGAGGCGCGCCACGATCTTGCCGAACTCCACCGCAAAGCTAAGGTTGCTGCCCTCCTCCGATATCTCGTTGGAGAACAACAGCAGCACGCCATTGGCGTCCTGGCGCTGGCTCAGCAGCCAAGTGGCCTTCTCGATGTTGCGCGCGGCGTTGCTGACGAACTGCGGGTTGATCGAATCGGTGATGTAGAACTCGGTGCGCCCCCCGTGGGCGGTCACGAGCATGCTGCCGATGGCATAGATAAACGCGCCGACGCGATCGCCTTTGAACTCCGGACTCAGGGAATAACTCAGCGCCGCCAGGTCACGCCGATCACCCAGGGCCGGCAGCGATCGCCGCTGCTCGATAGCCTGGCGGATCTCGCGCGCAGCGGTGACTGCATCCGGATAGCCCGACTGACGCCATTGGCTGGGGTTGCGCAGGTAGAGCTTGCTCATCAGCAGATACAGGCTTTGCAGGTTGTCGCGCATGCCCAGCGTGGCCATGCGGTCGACACTGGTCTGGAAGAATTCATCGGGCTTGCCGTTGCTGAACTGCTTGGCGATATCCCGCCCCTGTTGCTGGCTGCAACCGCCAGCGCAGAGCATCAACACCGCGGCCAGCAGCAAGGGCGGGCAACAGCGTGGAAGGTTGAAACGAAGAAACGTGCGATCCATCGGCACCCGATCTGATTCATCTGCCCATGCGGGAAGTCGGCAGGGCTGGGACAAGGATAGAGCGGAGAAATCCAAAAAAGTGCAGTGGCCCCCGGCAGATAGTTGTAAGCAGAGACCACCGGGCAGGTGAATCGGCGCAATCGTGAAGGATTCGTTTCAGGGCCTATACTGAGAGCAACAGCTGCGTGTGTTTTTTGCGCATTTGCTCATAAGCAGCTGTATAGGAGGTGACGGCAATGAAACATCCAATTCGGGCGCAAATGGTTGTTCAGATGATTTGCCTGCTTTCGGTGGCTCAGCTTTTTTGCTGAACAACGTGTCACCGGTGTCAAATTCAGCCGTGGTTGCGGCGCTGGAAGGTATTGCCTGCAACCTCCTCAGCAACTGGCCCGCCCCCATTGGCCGGGCCAGAACGTACAACTACAACAAGACCGTGGCCAGCATGCCTAGAGCCCCCAGGCAAAACCCGATCAGGGCACCCCGCCCGGGCATTTCGTGGAACAGCGCCCAGATCACCACAGGCTCCAGCAGCAATAATGAGGTGATGGATACGACCGTCACCACCCAGATATCACCGACCGCCCGATACCCCAGCCAGTAAGCCCCCAGCAGACACAGCCCGGCAAAACACATGACCACCACCGGCATGATGAACGCCTGCCATGAACCGTCGCCGGCCTGAGCCAGCCTGGCGGTGATTACCTCGCTGTAGATTGCACAGAATTCACCAACGACCATCAACCCTAGAGCAGAAACTCCGAGTAGTTCTTTGGACATATCAAAAACTCCTTCGTATTCAACGCACTGTTTTTCAACTCCCAGCGGGCGATGCCGTTGCCGAGGTTTTCGTTGCAGCGATACGAAGCAGCCTTGAACAGGCCTGAATTACCGAAGTGCTTTTGCATGCTCGTGTCCTTGAAAAGGGGGTGAGTCCCAGCGACCGTAGAGGCGCCCGGCTTGATCATACGTTTGGGCAGGCGCTTTAAACAACTTGTGCAGGGCATCCAAAATTCACAAGACGCCTAGCCGCCACTCGTCTTGTTCAGGCTATGATCGGCCCCCTATGAACCAGAAGGCTGACTGCCCATGCCCGTTGACCTGGAAGCCCTCTATCCCAAACTGATCCACCTGATGCTGGATACGGTCTTCGTCGTCGACGGCGACAACCAGATTGTGTTCGTGAGCGATGCCTGTGAGGCACTGCTCGGCTACAGCGCCGATGAACTGGTGGGCACACCCATCACCCACTACATGCATCCTGACGACCTGGCACGCACCCGAGCCTCCATTGTCCGGGTCATGAACGGCCAACCCCATGTCGACTTCCGCAATCGTTATATCCGCAAAGATGGCAGCGTCGTGCACATCCTGTGGGCGGCGTTCTGGTCCGAAGAAGTGGGCGCGCGCATCGGTGTCGCAAGGGACGTGACCGCACTCACCCAGGCCGAAGAGGAGCTGCGCTTCCTCGCCCACCATGACCCGCTGACAGCCCTCACCAACCGTTCGCTGTTCAATGCCCGGCTGGATGACGCCTTGCATACCGCACGGCTTCACAACCAGCCCCTGGCGCTGCTGTTCCTGGACATTAATGATTTCAAGGGCATCAACGATGTGCATGGCCACGCCATGGGCGACCGCCTGCTGTGCGTGATTGCACGACGACTGGAGCGCTGCGTACGCGAAAGCGACCTAGTGGCCCGGATGGGCGGGGATGAATTCACCGTACTGATGACCGACATCCCCTCACAGGATGCGGTGACCGGCAAGGTCGCGCACTTGCTCGCGGTAATGGCCGAGCCGCTGGGGCCGGAGTTTGGCGGGGTGAAAATGCCGTCCTGCAGTATCGGCGTGGCCTTCTATCCACGGAACGGGCTGGATGCCGACACGCTGTTGAGTCACGCGGATGGGGATATGTACCGGGTGAAAAGGCAGCGGTTTGCGACGGATTGAGACCGATCAACACCGCGCGCGCCGATTAAAAGCCAATGCCCCGACGTGTCGGGGCATTGGCTTTTGTAGTCATGGGCAAATCAACCAGAAACGAACATCTTTTCAGAAGTTTCAACTGGCAAAAGATTCATCCTAACGTGGAATCATTATTTGGCTTGGCGAAGCACAAGCTCCGTCAAACGAGTCTTGACCCGGAAGCAGAACTCACGAATTTGAAATTGATAAGCCGGCATGACCATGTAGTTCAAATCAGGACCCAACGAGTCTTTGACTTCCATGTACTTAGCGGTCTTGGCAGCAATGGCCTGGTATTGCGCCTCGTATTTATCGTACGACGCTTTGTTGTACACCCTTAGAACATCCAGCTCTTTACGGCATTGCTCAGCGCGATTCTGGTTCAAGTTTGTTTCAGACTCTTCCTGAGCTGCCTCCTGGGAGACATGGATTGGGGCTACAGGACGTGGGTTCGCAGGTGCAGCCTCATACCGTACAGTGAAATTTTCTGGTGGTGTCGAAGGTGCGGCTTCAGCGGGTGCCTCATGGACGACGGCTGGAGGGGGAGTCTCTTTAGGTTTTTCTGGAGTTTTCGTAGCGCATCCCGAGAGAGCAAGACCTACCACTACAACGATGCCACACATTTTATTCATCGGTTTCACCAAGAGGTATTTGGGGTTGGCTGAGTCGTTAGGTTCTGGGTAAAAGTCATCACTCAATCAATGATCGAGCGTACATTTTCTACCAGACTCAAGGCGCTCAGCCGCTCTTCCTTGAGTGCGCAGGTGAGCAATAGTAGTAAAAAATCAAAGAGATGACGAGGAAAAGCTTGGCGGGAAGTGCACAAACCCAATGGGATAATGACTGTGCGGCTTTGCTTCTCTAAGTTCGACGACGCCCACATCACTCGGATGCCTGCACCCGGTAATTGGGCATGGTCTTCGTTGTGAATACTGCCGGTGTCGGTGAGGATCTCGGCTTGGAGTCATTCCCATACTTCGGGAGCTGGGGCTAGGCGAATGCCGAAGTTGGATAGGTCGGACAGCTCAAGCTCTGACGATGGAGGGTATGGCCTGCCCATAAGTTATCTTGAGCTTGAAATAGTGGCTCATTGCCGGCATTCATGGCGACTTCAAAAGGTAAGGACGCTAATACTCATGTCATTCGTCAAAGCCGTCTCACTCTTCGTATGCCTTTTGGGCGCTGCGTCGCTCAGCGGATGCACCGTGGGCCCTCAAGCAACGTGGACCAACCTGGGCCCCGGTGGGATAGCAACCAAACGCAGCCAAATCGCCTGCTACACAGACGCAAACATCATCGACGGGAAGCGAGTGGAAGGCACATTGTGCGCGTTTCCTACGTCCGGATTCCTGAGCGACGGCGAGCCAACCGTAATCGCAAGAATGGGCTATGGGCAGCAATACACTTTGGAATTCAGCAAGACGCTTGCGGGGTTTGAACTACCATTTGGCGACAAGAAGGGAGTTCTGAAATGCGAACCTATGAAGACTGAGCCTGGCAGGACAATACCTGAGAGCTTTTGCACTCTCACGGTCAACGGCCAGAAACTGGTCAGCGCTAAGATACTGTTTGGTGGCATGTGACAATCACCCGTGCCGCACTCACCTGCGGCACACCTAAATCTACACAGTTTTCAGTAGCCCGAACCGGCTTACGCTCCCCACTGCTGGTTATAGGCCGCGACGTGCTCAGGAAAGACACCACCGTATGGTGGATACTCGATACCTAGAACGCTCAACTCTATTGCGTCTTCCCCGCAATCAGACGAGTAGTCCGCAATGCACACACCGGCAGCACGAATCGCCTCTCCGCCCACAATACGCACTGTAAAATTAAAATGTCTCTGATCACGCTGAGCAAAGGCTCTGACTTGCTCCTGGATAATGGAATATCCAGGAGCAGGAACAAATACGCCGAACGCCACCCCCATGGGCGGATCGCCGAGCTCTAAATCGGACCAACCGATAGGCTGCCCATTACTGAAAGCTTCGAATCGCAGCATGGAAATGACCTATCAGGTACGGCTAAATTTCCCGAAGAATGACACATCAGCTTGGTAGCGGGTATTCAGGACCGCGGGCGTGGTCACCACTCTGCATCATGGTTGCGAGTGCCCATGAACTGGTGGCAAGGAAGTATGCTGCGGTACCAACATCTCCCAAGCTGATGTAAAAAAGTACTATTGCCCTTGCAAGCCTTCACTGGATTCAGGCCAACACATGCAGATCATCCGCACTGGAACGGTTTTAATTGGCGAATACGCTGGTTGGACAATAGAAATTCAGGATGACCGCGCAGGTGAAACGGGTGGTTATTACCTGTTCATGGTGCAGGACGAATCAAATGGTTTCGATTCTTGGTTTGAGCGCATAGAGCAGCTGCAGCAACAAATTTCAGAACTCGACGTTCGCTGGAATTAGCGTCTCACTCATGCGCTTTCCTTTTATCCCTCCCCTTAAACGTCAGCCGCTATAGCGGCAAGACCCAAGGTGGTATCGGAAATCATCGATATCGGCGACGCCAGCCTACTCCAGGGACACAGCGAGCAGGAGATCACCAAACGGGTTTACAGAAGGATTGGCGCCACTGCCAAACCATCAAAATAGGCAAAGTTTCGGAACGCCTATCAAAAACCGGCGTTACCTACCCAGAAACCAGAAACACAAAAGCCCCGCTAGTGCGGGGCTTTTGTTTGAATCTTGGCGGGAAACCAGGGATTCGAACCCTGGAGACGCTATTAACGTCCGCCGGTTTTCAAGACTGCCGATTTAACCATATAAATCAATAGCTTATAAACTCATCGTTTCCGCACTTGAGTATTTTTTTGTGCCTTACAAGCCCCGCAGATCAAGGGGTGCATATGACGTTGCGGAAATGATTCCCCCCCTCCCCGGCATCCTGCCGACCGAACACAAACTCCCCGAAGAACAACGGCTGCTAAGCTTTTCACTCAATCAGAGGAACGCCGATGTCCAGCTCAGACCTACTCCCCTCACTGCTATCCAAACTCTACGAAAACCAGTTGGCACTTGAAGCCTCCATCATGGAGCTGTCGAACTGGGTGGAGCAGCGCGGCTCCGCAGATGTAGCCGAGAACATCCGAGGTGCGCTGTACACAATTGATGAGAATGAAGAGTTCATCAAACTGACCCTAGCCGTCCTTATGGCGCCCGACTGATCATCGGGTAAACCTGCAGCTCGTCGCCTCAAATCGCGGCACCATCAAACCTCGATTACTGTATGCGCATACAGTAATCGGAAATCCAACCATGCCCATCGATGAAGACACCTGCGGGTGGCTCGGCCTTCCCCCGCCTCTGGAAATGTATCGCCAGCACTGCAGACTTTTGGAAAACGAGATCCAAGAGCTGAACCTGCAGCTACGCAAAGCGCGGGCTGACGTTTTCGGCATCAGCCAAATGCTGCTGGAGACCCAGGCCAAGAACGCAGAGTTTGCCGGATACCTCCGTCAGCGAGGTGGCGAAGCAGCGGAAATGCGCAAACAGATCGACATTCTGACTACCGCACTCAATTCAAGCCGGCGTGATACCGAAGCCCTGAAGCGAATCGTCAATGAAATGAGACCTCAGCCGACCACGATTGTCTAAAGTGAAACGGAAAGAGGGCTTGGCCATGTGCGGAAGACTGTCGCAGTACAGAGGAATCCACGACTTTGTTGCGGCGCTGAGCATGCCCAATGCCCTGGCGAACTCGGTGGGTGACGCCCAGCTTGAGCGGTACAACGTAGCACCGACAACCCAGGTCGCCATACTCCACCTTCAGGGCGAAACGCTGCACGCAGATCTGGTGCCTTGGGGATGGCGCCCCCACTGGGCAAAGGACCGCGCGGCACCAATCAATGCCCGCGTCGAGAAGGTGGCCCACGGCCCATTTTTCCGCAAGATCTGGCCGCATCGAGCAGTCACACCCGTCGACAACTGGTTCGAGTGGGTGGATGAAGGCGGGGCGAAAAAACAGCCCTACCTGATCCGTCGGCGGGACGGCGCGCCCGTGCTGTGCGCGGCCATTAGCCAACTGCCAGACGCAGACGAAGGACCTGGCGAACATGACGGCTTTGTGATCATCACCGCCGACAGCGCCGGCGGCATGGTGGACATCCACGACCGTCGGCCCGTGGTGCTGACGCCGGATTTGGCTCGGGAATGGTTGGACCCGGCAACGCCAAAAGAGCGCGCCGAGCAGATGGTGCTGCATCAGGGCGAACCGGCCGAGACCTTCGAATGGTTCAAGGTCGATACCGCCGTGGGCAATGTGCGAAACCAGGGGCCCAAGCTGATACAGCCGGCCCCTTAGAACAGCCCGCCTAAGTCGAAGGGTTTCCAATTCATAATCACGAGCTCACCGCTGACCTCAGCCTTTCCCTGACGCTGATTGGTGGTGCTGTACCGAATGTCGAGCGTTTCGAAGTGGAACCCTTCAAAAACCCGCCGGATATCTGGATGGTCGTTGATGCTCACCATAACCTTGCCTTTACAACGGCGCATGAAGCCGGCCATCCGCTCATAGTTTTCAAAGGGGAAGTCCACGCCATATCCGGCGGTCTGCCAGTAAGGCGGGTCCATGTAATGGAAGGTGTGCGGTCGATCGTATCGTTCAGCGCATTCAAGCCAGCCCAAGTTCTCGACATAGGTGCCGGACAGCCGTTGCCAAGCTGCAGAAAGATTCTCCTCGATCCGCAATAGGTTAATGGCTGGGCCAGTTGTTGCTGTGCCGAAGGTCTGTCCACTCACCTTGCCGGCGAAGGCATGGTGTTGCAGGTAGAAAAACCTAGCAGCTCGCTGGATGTCGGTGAGCGTTTCCGGCCTGGTCATCTTATGCCACTCAAATACTTGCCTAGAACTGAGCGCCCATTTGAACTGGCGCACGAACTCCTCCAGATGGTTCTGCACTACCCGATACAGCGTAACCAGGTCGCCATTGATGTCGTTGAGAACTTCAACGGGGGCCGCCTGGGGCCGCATAAAGTAAAGGGCGGCGCCGCCGGCGAAGACCTCGACATAGCACTCATGTGGGGGGAAGAGAGGGATCAAGCGATCGGCCAAGCGGCGCTTGCCACCCATCCATGGAACAATTGGGGTTGTCATTTTTGCAATCCTTTGCAAGTGAGGTTTTCATTGAGGTCATTCTAATTTTTAGCGGCCACGATTTTAGGTCAGCGGGCAATTTCCCTGACGTACGCTTGGCATGCCCGCAACGCGATCAATCCTTGGTCGCCGTCGTCGGTAATGCCGATAATTCGTTGAGCATGCGCTGGGTCAAGTTGGGCTCGACGGGCTGCATGAACCAAGCCGCCGGCGCCGGAGGCGGTAGGCACGTCGCAGCCACTGGCTGAATCCGTGGCGTCGAGAAGGACTGACAGCCGCACATCAGCAGTAGCAAGCTGGTCACGCAGGCGAGCCTGGTTGCGTTGGACATCGGATAGTTCTCTGCTGTGTAGTTGGTCTTGGCCGGCGAGCAGTTGCTCGAGCGCCAGGCGCTTGTCCGTATCATCGCGCGCCTGCTTGGCAGCTACCGCACTGATCAGGCCCAGGTCGGATTGGAATTGGGCTGCCTGCCTGGCCAGCCTCCCGTCGTATCGCCAGTCCTGCACCTTCCATGTCGAAAAACAAGCAATGGCCAGTACTGATATCAGGCATACCAGCTTCTGTCCCAGGGTCATGGCAACACCTTCAGCGCCTTGTCGTACAGTGCTTGGCGGTCTTCCTGGCCGGTGAGCCCGCCATTGATACGCCGGGTTATCTTCACGAGCTTTCCTTGATCCGCCAGGGTGTTCAGCCCTCGGGTAGACCAGAACCAGGCCGCCGACATCGCGGCGTACTGCGGCTGTTCCAACAGTGTTGGTTGATTGATCAAGTCCAAGCCCAGCGCCTCACCGCACGCCGCATAGTTCGCACGGCCCGTTATCTGGATCAGTCCCCGGCCACGGTAATTGGAGCCATCACCCGCCACAATATTGCCGAGGTCGGCGCGGCCTTCGTAGGCGGCCTGCTGCGCCGTCGGCCCCCAAATCTCGCGCACGTAGCGCAACTGGCCTGACTCATGTCCGACCTGGGCGATGAATGCGGCTGCGCGCCTTGCGCCGACAATGCCGTAACGGTTCATGGCCGTGTTCAGGGCGGAAACAAAAACGCCGGCTTGGCGGCCGGCGTTCGGGAGGATCTGCAGCAACTGCTGCTGAGTAATCGGCATACAAGCTCCTAACGTGAATAGCCCGCACGCGGCGGGTATGGATGGTGCACCGCCCCGCTACGCCAGGCTGACGACCTTGACGGGCTTCGCGGCTTTCTTCGTTTTCTTGCCTTTCGCTTTGGCCTTGCCCTTTTTGCCGCCGTTGCACTCGACGGTGGTGGACCAACCGGCCTGGGTGTATGTCTGCTCGACTGAATCCACCAAATACTCGCCATCGAGCCCCACCTTGAAGCCCTGGGCGTTGATAGATCGTTCCGCGAATAAATCAGTACGGCCGGGCATTTCCAGGCGCACACCAGCCGTGGAGCGATTGAACGCAGCCAAGCGCGCCTTAGCCGCGGATTCGGCGGCGGTCTTGTTCGGGTGAATATGGCGGTCGGTGTGCACCGCCGGCAGGCCATCAGGCACGTCGTCGTTCTCCAGGGAGACCACCGATAACATGCCCGTCTTCTTGTCCTGATGCTTGGCCGCCACGGTCTTGTGCGCGTTACGGTCGCCAAGGCGGAATTGCCAACGGCTTACGTCGCTGCGCGTGATGGTGATCGCGCCAATCACCTTACCGCTGGCACTCAGGCGCGCTTGGCGCTGCATCACCATCAACTTCCCGTCGCCCACCTTGGCGGTGCAGTCGTATTGCTTGGCCAGGCGCGTGACAAAGCTGAAGTCAGATTCGTGGAGCTGGTCAGCGCGGGCGACCTTCGTGGCAATGGTGCAGGCCGGCGTCCAGCCATTGCGTGCCGCGATATCGGAAACGATTTTCGACAGCGGCACGTCTTCCCAGCTACCGCTACGGATCGACTTGCCAGTGCCGCGCATGTCGCTGGCCTTGCCCCGGATAACGATGGTGTCCGGCGGGCCGGAAACCTCGATTTCATCGACCACATAGCGCCCCAGGCGCACCAGGGACGTTTCGGCATAGCCCAGGTAGACCTCGATCCCGGCGCCGCGCTTGGGCAGCGTTACCAGGCCGTCGCGGTCATCAATGCGCAACTCAAACTCGTCCGACTCCATGCCGGGCTTGTCCGTAGTGCGCAACAGCAAAAGCCGATCGTTAATCAGCGACGTAATGTCGGAACCGTTCGCGACGATTCTGAATCGTGGAGTCATAGGGCATTAGCCAATAAAAAGCCCGCACTGGGCGGGCTTTAGGGAAAGGAGGCGTTACGCATAACGGAGCAAGGTCGCAGCCGATAGAACTGGATCAATCCCACAGGGCCACTTGCTCATCCACAGGGCCTGGCAGATCCGGCAAGACAATCACCACGCCGGCACGGTAAGGCTGGTCCTCATCGGCCAGGCCCTGATTGGCTGCCAGCACCGCCTCGACACTGCCCACCAGATGGCCATAGAAGTTATGGCAAATGGTATCGAGCAGATCCCCGTCAGATGTTCTGCATGTCGTCGCCATAGCGCACAAACTCCAAGGTAAACGCCTGTTTGCGGGGGATACCGCCCTGCATTAGCGCGCTTTGGTCTTCGTCAATCGTCTTGAGGCACCAGGTGCCCAGCACAACGCCATAGCCCGTGGTCAGGGTTACAGGCTTGAGCTGGGAGCCCATCGAGCGCAGCGTGTTTAGCTGTTCCAGCCCGCCACGGTAGCCCGGGAAAATATCGCCCTTGAGCGTGATTTTCTCGTCCCCCATGCCCACGGCCTGCTGGGCAGACCGACGCGTCAGGCGCTCCTGGGAGGCCCAGCGGTACTCGGTCGAGCGGCGCAGCGAATCAAAGGCCGCCGTATCGAGGTTGAAGTAATACGGTTGCGCCTTCGGGTCCAGCGGCTGAATGATCAGCAGATGGGGAAAAGGCTTCACCGCCTCTTTCGCCGGCGTGCCATCCGTAGCAAACGCACCGGTGGGCAGGATGTTGGCCAACGACGGGTCAATCTTGCCGGCGATCTTGTTGATCGCCGTAGCCGCCCGGCCGGCCTGCTCTTTCAACGTGCCCAGGCGCTCGTCAATCTGCGACAGGGCACGCGTGGCACGGTTGTAGGTGGCCACCACCTGGCCAACCTTGGCCTGGGCGGTGGCAATCCCACGCATGACCCGCTGAAGCTTTGCCCCCACGGCCGGGCCAATAAACGGCAGATCCTCCAGCTCGTTGGCCGCGCCGGTGATTTCGCTGATCGCACCGTTTACCGGCCCCATCATCCCATCAATACTGCGCCGGCCCGCTTCGCCGGCCGAGGCCAGGTACTTCAGGCCAGACTGTAACTGTGCCAGTGATTCCATAGTCCCCCCTTAGAGATGCGGCGCGTCGTAGAGCTGTCGGCTTTCGAGCTGCTGGGCGATTTCCCGCCGATGCTGCTCCAGCAGCGGCTGTAACCGGGCAGCAAGCTCATTCGGGTCCTTCACATCGCCTTGCACCGTCAGCGTGAACGGCGCGCTAATGTCCACCTTGGGCTCAATCTTCGCCGGCTGCACCTTGGCGACCACGGCCGCCGCAAGCGGCCCAGCCGTTGCGTCTGCGGCGGCCTGGGGCATCATCATGGCGCGCGCAACATCACCCTGATTAAGGGCGTTTGGCGTTGCCGGCAACGCGCCCTGGCCTGGATTGGCCAACATCAGCGGCCCCGTACGGGATGGGGCAAAAGACTTGGCAATATCCCCCAGCACTGGCGGGACGTCCTTGCCGGCATCCTTCATCATCAGCGGCCCAGCCACGGGCATGACCTTCTTGCTTTCGTCAAAGCCAAACATCGACTTGCCGATGGCACCGCCCAGGGCGTCACCGCCTAAGCTACCCAGATAGCCCCCGATCATGCCGCCCACAATGGTGCCGATTACCGGCACCGCCGAACCAATGGCTGCACCGGCCGCCGCACCGGCGAGCGTGCCAGCAAGACCGCCAGCCGCCGCACCATAGCCTTCGGCTTTTTCGTCCTGGGTTTCAGCGTTGTCGTAAGTGTCTTTGACCTTAAAACCGGCATCAATGAGGGCCAATACCGCCGGTCCCTTCATGCCTGCCCCAATGCCGCGCCCTGGACTTCGGCCACCACGGCCGCCGCCCTTCCCTTTGCCTTTGCCGTCCTTTACGCCAGTGTCATCGAGGTCGCCCATTCCCATGCCACCAGATCCGCCCACGGGCATGTTGGTGACAATGACTTTTTGCGGAATGTTCGGATTACCCATCAGCGAGCCGCGTCCAAGGTTGAGCAGGCCCTTGGCAATTTTGAATCCGCTCATAGCGGTCTGAAACGTGATCACAGCAGCAACAGCGGCGCCGATGCCGGTCACAACCCGGGGCGACTCGTCCGACAGCTTGGCCAGCCCCTGGGTGACATAGGCCAACCCATCCGCCACCTTGTCAGTGACTGGCCGGAATGCATCACCAATGGCGCGCATGGCTTCGTCCATGCCCTGGGCCATTTCCGCCCATTTTTGCGCTGACGCCTGCCGGCGCTCCTCAAGGTTCTTATCAAGGATCCCGGTGGCACTGGCCGAGTCTTTCTTGAGCTGCGCGTACAGCTCTTTGTTCTGCATGTAGGCCGTCAAAGCGCCCTTAACCTGCATGTCCGCGAACAGATCACCCGTGCGCAAAGCCTGTTCCAGGGACGCAATCATGGCCTTGGCTTTCTCGGGGTCCGTTTCCTTACTGATCTTCGCCGTAGCGGCGGCCATCGCGGCGGCCTTCTTCGGATCCGTTGCCGCAATGTACTTTTGGGCCAGCTCAAAGCTGGACTCCAGGGTAGATTTACCGTTCTGCAGGCCGGTATTCATAGACCCTTGGTAATCAATCCCGGCGTCCTTGTAGGCCTTGACCGTATCGCCAGAACCGATTTTCTCCATCCAGTTTTTGAGGTTGTTGGCCGCTTCGTCGGCACCGCCGGCGGTCTTCATTTGCACCTGAAGCATTGAGCCCAGTTGCGTCACCGCATCCATGCCGGTGATACCGATCTTGCCCATACCAGCCAGCAGCTCGGGGAACCAACGCGCCATGTCGGCCGCTTCAAAACTGCCCGCCTGGCCTTGATAGGCAATGGCCTCCAGTGCCTTTTGCATCACGGCTGGGTCGGAGATTTTGGCGTTCTGCCCCAAGGCGTTGATCATACGAGCCGTTTCGCCGCCGTCCGATCCCTGGCCCACCGCAAACTTGGCCGCCACAGGCGCGTACGACAGCGCCTTATCCAGCTCCATGCCAGCCCCTACCAGGGCGTTGACCACCTCGGCCACCTGATTACGGGCCATGCCGGTATCGCGCGACGTGCCAATAATCGTCTTGGCCATCTGCGCTTCTTCGGGCTTGTTGGCAATGTTCGCCTTGATCGCAATGTCACGGACAATCGCGCCAAAGTCCGCGCTAACCTTAGTCGGAATGGCCATCGCTGCCGTGGCGGCCGCCGCCTGGCCAATGCTGCTTTTCATCTGCTGCTTACCAGCATCGAGCTGCATATGGCCCTTGGCTTTAAACTCGGCCTTAGTTGCCGCCAGCCCCATGGCCGCGTATGCCTTGGTCAGGTTACGAACTTCCACGCCCTGCTTACGCAGGCCGTCCAGATTGTTCTCCAGCTTTCGCCGTAGCGCATCCGCGCCTTTGTCGCCGGCCATGTGCGCTTTGCGCCACTCATTGCGCAAGCGCATGGTTTCGCCGATGGTCTTTTCCAGCACCCGCGCCCGGGAACCTTGTTCCTCCAGCTTCTTGATTTTGTTGCTGACGTCCTTGAACGCCGCCCCTACCGTCGAGCTGACGGCCCCGCCAATGACCAGGCCGAGAGCAAGTTTGTTTGCCATGTGCGCGCCCTATACGTCGGGAAGATCAACAGCGGCTCAATCCGTGAGCCACCACACCATCACGTTAAAGGGCATGGCCAGTATCTCGGCAGACGAGAAACCCGTCTCTTTTGCCAAGCGTTTGGCCAGCGCCTTAAGCGTGCCCTCGTTACACGTCGTCTTCTTCAACCAGGCGAAAATAGCCCGCCTGAAGGCGCATGTAATCCTTGTATTTGAGGGCCATGAGTTCCGCCTCGGTGGCCGTGAGCAGGCTGCAAAACAAGCTCAACTCATGCTTTTCATGGTCACCATTGCCGGCTAGCTTGGCGGCCATAACATCCTTGACGCTGGGCGCGCGCATCATCAACTTGTCGGTCACAACCCCATTGAGATTGGCCTTGTGCTTGAGCGTTACGGTAACGCCATCGTCGCTCAGGGCGAGCCAGGACGGGAGCGGTGCAGCGAGAGATACGTTGGTCATGTCATCAATCCTTAAAGGCCCAGGGCCGAACGCTCAGCGGCCAGCTGATCAACACCGTTGATCACCTGCACCATGTTGGCAAAGTCGATTTCGAACATCACACGGCCGTCAATTTCGAGCTTGTAATAGGTGACGGCCATGGCGTGCTTGATTTCAGCCTTGTCACCTGGCTTCCATTCGCCCATATCCAATTCTTTGAGCGAGCCGCGCAAGGTCACAATTACCGCCTTGACGACGCCTTTCTGGCCCTTGAACGCACCACGAAAAACGGCATTGCACGCCGTCTGATCCGCCAGGGCGAAGAACTTCAGCGACTCTTTACGTACGCCATTGGTGACCCATGCCGCCTCCATCTTTTCGAGGCCAGTGGGAAGGTCAATGGGGCCACTCATACCGCCGCCCCGGTATTCCTCGGATTTGATCGCCAGCTTGGGCAGCGTCATAGACGGCACATCCCCGGAAAAGCTCACGCCATCAAGAAACATGGCGCAGTTGGTCAACATTTCAGGAATCATTGCTCGGCCCCCTTAGGCTGCTTCAAGTACTTCGGTCAGCCACTCGTTGGTGACTTCAATCAGGAAATTCGGGTTTTCGGCCGGCGGCACATCGGTGAAGCGAATGCGCCAATAGATTTTGCCCTGCTCGATTTGGCTGGCCGTATTCAGCTCGGTGTCCGCGTAGACTTCGAAGTTGATCACTGCGCCGGCGTTCTTCTGGTCGCGCATAAAGGCCTGGAGCCCTTCGGTCACGTCCGACACATAGGTTTTCGTGATCGAACGGTCTACAGCCCACTTGTGGCCCGCCTGGATCGCATCCATGAGGATGTCGCAGGTGCGTACACGGGTAACAAACGACCACTTGGCATCGGCCGAACACGTGCGGTTACCCCACAAGCGATAACCGCCATCGCGAATGATCGTGGTGATATTCGCGTTATTGAGCAGGTTGGCCCGGCACGTGGCGTCGCCGTCCAAGTACTCCACCGGCCGAGTGGTACCGGTGATGCCAACAAACTCCTTGTTCGATGGCGACGCCCAATAGCCGTACTCGGCATCGGTCCAGGCAAACAAGCCCGCCACCCAGGCCGAGGCCGGTGCATCCACGGTCGCGCTGTCGACGGTGCTCCAAAACTGCACGCCCGGATCCACCAGATAGATCCGCTTGCTGCCGAAGTTCAACGCATAGGCCATGGCGGCCTCGTCCGTGGTATTCGGGCCATCAATGATGGCAAGCGCGCGCAACTTGCCGGCCAGCGCATCCATGGCCGCGGCCACCGCCTGGATGGCCGAGTGCCCCGGGGCAATCAGCAATTTAGGCTGGGCGTTGTGCCGACTCTTGCCGTCCAGCAGCGCCTGGAGCCCCGTACGCTGCCCATCCGCCAGTACGCCACCGATGATGGCGGACGTTTGCAGCGCGGCGTCAGCGAGCTTAGGGACACCAATGGCGACGATTACAGCCTTAGCCCGTACATAGATCGCCTGGCACGCCCGGGTGATCGCCGAGTCAGTGCCGAATGCGGCAATGGCTTCGCGCTCAGACGTGATCAACTTCAGCTCGCCCGCCTTGGCGTTACCGCCACCGAGTACGCCCGGCGTGAAGGTGTCGCACAGACCGATGATCGAGGACGACGGGAGCGAAATAGTGCGCGCACCGTTGTCGATCAGCGAGGTAGTGACGCCGTGAAAGAAACTCATAGGGCTCAATCTCCAGAAACGAAAAAGCCCCGCATAAGCGAGGCCGTAGGTTGTTCGTGTTACGCGTAACGGAAAAGAAAACGCCCCGTCAGTACGGGGCGTTATTGGATCAGCTCAGCCAGCCATGCCGGCTGCGTAGGTCTGTACTCGGTTGCCGGAAAATGCTCCGACTCGGGCCAGTCGCGCAGATCCTGGCGGTAGCCCTGCAACTGCTTGTACTGCTCGCCAGTGAGAGTTGTAGGGCGCTCGGCCTCCAGCTCGTCACGGTGACGGGCGATCATCGGATCAGTCAGCAACAACGCTCGGTCACGAACAGCGCGTTCCCGGGCTTTCAGCTCATCCAGTGTAGGACCCGGCGCTGGGGCAGTACTTGGACGGCCGTTTTTACCAGGCGTCAGGATCGAACCACCCAGCGAAAGCACCCGGTAAATTTCGTCATGTTCTTCCTGGGGAACGTCCACCAGTTCAGATTCCGGGGGGAGCAAACACTTAGGGTTGGGCACAACAATCAACGGGGGAGAAGCGCTGTCATCCGGCACCTCAATCATCGGGGCCACTGCATCAATGTCAGGAACCCAAATGGTTTCAGGCGTCACCGTATCCCCCTCACTCCAATCCGGGTTTTCAACCTGAATATTGGGGCGATTCCATGCTGGGTCTTGGATTGGAATGGTTGGCCTCACCCATTTCGGATCAGGAACCCTAATAGTACGAGTGCCGTGGAATTCTTCATTGAAGAACGCATTCTCTTTTGCGCTATAAAATATATTCACTTATTAAAACCCCCTAGCCTCCACCACCACAACGAGCCCGGTTTGCACTACCCCTGCCCATTCCTCGATTCGTAACGTACAACCATCCACAGTAGCGAGTGAATACGACCCCTGAGTACCGCACTGAGCATTGGCCGCAAGTTTGAAGCTAACTCTTGCATTCAGAAACTGATTAGGGAATCGAAAAGGCCAAGTGACATTTATCAAAGTAGTCTGACCAAAGTCGCCAAGACTGTATTCCAACCATTGAATTATTTCTCCCGTATCCGCGTTTTTGCTCCACCCATTCGTAGCCAATAGCGCCGTATCTTTAGGACGGTCCACCTGAAGACGAACAACTGTCCCATTGACATTTTTCATATAAGGGGCGGCAACATCCCCGCCAATAAACCCAGCCTCAAAACAATTGTTTCCACCTATCTTGTATTGAACAGCAGCAACAACGTATGCGCAGTTTGCGATATAGGCACCTGCGTATCCGGCGGGCTGATCCCAAACAGTCGTGTTGCCTGCAATAGCAGGTACAGACAACGATTTCGGGACAGTTAGGGCGCCATCAGCGCTATAAGACATCAGCGGAAGGAGAGTTTTATTGTCAGCCGCAACCGTTCCCCAAACGAAGCCACCTGTGGTTCCGCCTCCCTTATTGCAAATAAATTGCGCCGTCCCTGTGCCTGCCGAACCCCAACCTATATAGCCACCCTGCTCATTATAACCGCCCACCTCAGAGTTAAAAGACAACCCGTAAAGCTTAGGAGCATAAGGCCCGCCATTTTTAGGCATGTAGTCGGATGGGTTAAAGTTTGCGGTCGTATAATACTCAAACCATTCTCCAGTGCCGTCAGCCAAGGTCAAACGCCCAAATGACCTACGAGCAGTCATTGAGCAACCGAAGTCAAACCCAAGCTTGCCGCCATTGTACTTGGCGCGAATACCAGAAAAATACTGTATTCCAGTAGGCAAGTCCGTAGTAGTCGGGTTCCCGTTAATAAACCGCGCACTACTTAAATCGGAAACTTTCCCGACAATGGCAACATCGTTATTTGAACTTACGGCATCAGTAATGCCGGCGCCAGCCAACGTTGTCGGATTCGTTCCCGCAATCACGCGACCGAGCTTATCTACAGTCAAACTACGGTAGGTGCCCGCCACAATCCCCGTGCGGCCCGCGACGACCTCAAACGTCAGCGGCGTGGTGCCCAGGACGATGGGGGCATCCGTGACCAACTGCCAAACACTGTCGCCATTAGCTGTGCCCTTCTCAACGCTGACAAATAGCCCCGGCGTTACTTCCACACTGGCATCTGCATCCTGGGCGCGCTTCCAGGCACCGCCAGGGGGCACAACGTAAATACCGTTATCCTTGGCCTGGGTCTGGTCCTTTACCAGCACCCGAGAGTCCGCCGGCAACAAAACACCGTCGACGGTCTGAATTCCGCTCAAGACGATATTGGCCGTCGTGGCCACCAAAACCGAATGCTTATAATCCAGCTTGGCCAACGCCTCGATAATTTGCAGATCCACCCATTCACGTGTGGCCAGCACAACCGCAGGGTCAATCTTAAGGACGACACTCGCGGTATTCGCAACGATGAAATTCATCCGAATGATTTGGGTCTTGCCGGTCCCCTGCACAAGCAAAGGCTTGAAGCTTGGGGCACAGTTGGCCACCGCCACCATGTCGCCATCGGCGTCATACAGACCGATTTCCCGGATCCACTTACCGCCCACGTCGGCCGGGATAACCTGCTCGGTGATGATGATGTTCGGGTTGGCCGGATCGGTTCGCACCTGATTGACCGGCGCACGACGCCATTCATTGATCAGGCGCGTTTGTGTGCGGTTGGGGATAGGGTCCGTGAGATTGGCATCACCCACACCCATTTGCGAAAAGGTCCAGGGCTGGCCCAAGGCCGTAGCGTTTGCCTGTTTCGCCTCCCCCACTGCCGTGAGGATGGCGAAGAACTGACTGTTCTGATCAATCATGGATACACGTCCAGGGTGTCAATTTCATCAATACACATGACCTGGCCATAAGTGCCGGTCACCTCGATATCGCGGGGAGTTGGTGGATAGACGTCGATCACTTCACCCTCGCTTACACAGGCGCCGATGCCGATGTAACCGGTGGTCTCCAGGCTGATCGCCAGGCCGGTCATATGCCGACTGACGGGCTTGGCGTCATCAATGAGCCGGGTCAGCTCTTCGTACATTTCTTCGGTAATGCCGGTATCCAGAACACCGACCTTCAGGGCGAACGTACCTGGCACACCCTCGGGAACCGTCTGCCACCACTCCATGACCTCAATCAGGTAGCCCAGCGGCTCCACCACACGACGCAATGAGCCAATCGTGCCTTTGTGCTTGTGGATGTAGTACGAGGCCCTGATGGCGGCCCGCTTGGTCGCCTCGCTCCACCGGTAATCCCAGCGGTCCACCGACCAGGCCCACGCCAGATGTAGTAACAAGTGGGCTGGGCATGTATCGGCGTTGTAGAGCGTGCGCAACGGAACAATGGTTTTTTCGTAGAACGCGGCCTCAATGGCCCGCTCTAGCTGGGTGCTATTACTGGGCAGCAGGCTTTTCATCCGCCAACCTCACGTCGTAACCGGTGCAGTACGCGGCCTGGGCTTTAGTAGGGGCCAGGTCAACCCACCCGGGCAGCTCGACACGCGAAACGCCGGCAACATGCACCTGGGCGTCCACAGCAGACCGCGCCACCTCAACGCCAAGACGTTTACGAGGGTTGACCCATTTCGACAGACGGCTCAAGGCTTCGGCCAGAGCGGCGTCACCTTCTGGTCCGGCGCTGTTCATGTGCAGGATCGCGTCAATTCGGTAATTCAGAATTTCGGCGCCCTGAACTGCCACCCGATCCCCCAGCGGCCGCACGTCGTCGTCATTGAGGGCTTTAGCCACCGTGGCCAACAGCTCCGGCGTGGCCGTCCCGTCTCCTTCGGTACTCAGCACCGTTACGGTAACGCTCGCCGGAGATGGGCTTTCCGCCGTGGCATCCAGCACAAGACCGGACGCATTACGCGCGTGCAGGATGTAGCTGTTACGCGGTCCCGCCGTGGTCAGCCCCTCGTAGGCCAACTGGATACGCTCACGATACGGATCATCATCCTCAAGGACTTCAGCCACAGGCGGAACCGCCAGCAGATCCTCGGGCTGAATAACCAGGCGTTTCAGATTGACGTTGGCGCCCAACTGATCGAGGTCGCCCTTGATGGCGTGAGCCAACAGCAGCGCCTTGCATGCATCGTTAACCCGGGCGCGGTTACCAACCTTGTTATAAGCCCCAACCTCCAGCAATTTGGAAACCGGATCACTTTCGAGCGCGGCATTCCAGTTGTCGCCCATATAGGCGCGAAACGCCGACAGCCCTTCGTCGTAGACCTCTTCGAAGTCCAGCGGCTCCAGCACCTCCGGCGCCGGCAAGGCCGACAAGTCCACGATGCTCATACGCTTACCTCCAAGACAAAGCTGTCGCCCAGGTACTCGCCGGCAACGCGTAAGTTTATTTTTCCATCCAGCAGCGACAGCGCCGTCACTCGCTCAAGCTTCAGCCGCGGCTCGTTAAGTCCGAGGGCCCTCGCGGCTTCGGCCTGAACCGCACTTTTCCAACCGGCGTTGATTGGCAAGTCAACGAACCCACGCAGCTTGCTGCCGTACAACGGCCGGTGCCGGCGACTGTCCAGGGACGTACTCAAGATGTCAGCGATGGACTGTCGCAAATGCTCGATGCCGGATATGGGTTGCCCGGTGTGGCGATCCATTCCGATCATCTGGCTTAGCCCTCCTGGGCGGCGTATTCGCTATGAGCCTTCAGGAATGCCACAGCCTCTTTATCGGACTCCGGCACCACCACCAGGTGCTTGGCCACCGGATAAGTACGATCAGTACCGGGCACAACCAGCGTGCGCGACGTGTAGACCAGATCGCGGAACGTCAAAGACGCCGGCGCAGCGGTGGCTTGTTCTTCGGTTGCGGGCTTTTCGATGGTCTTGGCCATGATTTCTCCGGGCATGAAAAAACCCGCACGCGGCGGGCTGTAGGTGAATAGGGTTAGTGCTTGTGGTGGTTATCGCTATTACCGGCCGCCAGAATATCGGCGTCGCCGGTGATGCTTTGCGTTACGTGTAACGGGCCGTCGATTTCTACCGCGCCGATCAATGCTATCTGCGGCGATTTGATCGCGGCCCAGCCGGGCGCCAGATCGAACTCGGTACCGCCCACCGTGGCATTCATCGCGTTATCCGTAACGGTAACCACTGTGCTGCCCACTTTGATGGTGACCGTACCCGTGGGCAGCGTGATGGTGTACGTCTTGGCCTCCCAGTCGTAAACCAGGGAGCCGCCATCGTCAAAACGCCAGACTTCTACATGGTCCCGGTTATCCGGCGGCCCGCCGGCGTTGCCGTACAGCCCGGGAATAAACGTCCCCATGCCCGCCTGGCCGCTGGGGTTGAACAAAACCCCCTGCTCACCCAGGCTTGGGGCGCGCCAGTGTCGCGCCTTACCGGCCGCCAGGCTGTGCCAGCGCACCCAGGCGCTCGTCCATTCGCCATTGCTGACGCGCACCGCCGGTGCCGCCAGATCCACGCCGACCACCACGCATGGCATCAGCATGGCCGCGATCATGCGGTCGTGTTCCGCATCGGCGTAACTCACGAAAGAGCCTCGGGCGCCACCGGCTCGTCGCCCGGCTCGATGTTAAAAACGAGCGAGCCTGGCGGCTCATCAGGCCATGGCCAAGCGAATTCCCCCAATTCGAAAGTCTGGACCCATTGAACCGACCACATGACGAACTGTTCAAGCTCAAGCGTGGGAGCTTCCGGCTGGGCGTGGACCTGCTCCGGCGGGCCGGTAACAAAATCCAAACCCCACCACTGATCCTTAAGCACTGTCGTCATTTGAGCCGCCAAGATAGCGGCCTGTAACGATGCCTTGGGGCGGTCTGCGTCAACCAAAATGCAGGATTGGAAACGGCCAATCAGAGCCGTTTTCCCCTCCCCTCGATCAGTACCCAGGGTCATATCGGTAATGCCGTACAGCAATGCCGGTGTGTTTACCTGGGCATCCAGCTCGGGGAACTGCTCGACGTGAAGCACCCGGGGCATACGCTCGCTGATAATGCGAGTGATCGCATCATGTAATGTCGTCAGTTCGCTCATTGGGCACGCTCAGCACCAGGTCAACCATGCCAGAGCCGTCAGGCTTCAGGCGCACGACCTTGTAGCGGCCACCACCCAACGCGGGAGGCAGCTCAATGGTAAGAAAGTCGCCTTTTTTGACGCCTTGCACGTCGACCACTCGCGCGGTCAGGGTGGGCTCTAACACCTCGTCGGCATTGATCGCACCGCCCAACCGCACAGCGCCGCCCTTGCCACCGCCGATTTCGGCTCCGACAAAGGGGGAGGCAAATGCACCGAAGACTCCACGACCGTCTGCCAGCGTCGCCGGATCGCCCAGGCGCTCTACGGCCAGGGCGTCCATGCGATCAGCCAGGGCCCGAAAGCCGCCGGCCATTACTGAATCAACAGGGCTTCAGCGAAGCCGCCAGACGCGTCAGTCAGCAGCTTGCCGAATGGAACTGCGTCAGCCGTGCCGTCTGCGACCAGCCCTCCGGCCAACAGACTGACCTTGACGCCCTGCTTCAGCGCACCAGTAACCGGCAGCAGCCACGAACCGCCCAGGGCACCCACGCACGGATCGCCCTTTTTGGTGGTGTCCAACGGGACCACCACCAGGGAGTTGATAGCCAGCGGAACGCCGGACGTCGTACCGCCAGTTGGCGAAGTAAAGGTGACCGTCTGCCCGGCGCCTTGATAATTCTTCGACATCGTTCAATTCTCCAGAACTCAAAAACAACAAACCCCGCACTGGGCAGGGTTATCAGGAACAGCAGGATTTACTTGCCAGCGGCGCTGTACAGGCCACGGAAGTCGGCAGGCGCAACGCCTGCGTCGATACGCACCTTGCTGGCCACGCCGTCAACGCTGAAGCCGTTTTGCTGCTCCACATACGGCGTATCAATACCGTTGAGGTAAGCCACTTCAATGGTGTCGCTGCCTTGCTTGGCGGCCATGTACCAGGCCGTTGCCGACGCATCATCAAGACGCGGCTCACCGATCACTTTGGCAAAGCCACGGATCGGGTTGATGATGCCAGAGTTAGCATCAGCGCCCGGCACAGAGGCCGAGTTGATGATTTGGTTGGCCTTGTCTTCCAGGGCCACCGGGGTCAGCACGTATGCTGGGCGAATGTTCAAGGTGCGAGGCTTGCCACCCTCAACCTGGGTTTTTTGCGAGGCCATTGCAGTCTTACCAGCGATCAAGCTGGCAATGGACAGCTCAGACGCCGGACCGGCCGCGTTGTTTTTGCGCGACGAATCAAACAACGACTTGCCGTCGCGCATCTTCGGCGGACTGGTCAGTACTGCATAGACCAAATCGCCGATGGTTGCACGCGCCGCCTGGCCCATCTTGTAAGGCACGTCACTCAACAACGACAGGTCGTCGTTGATGATCGCCTGACGGGTGATCGAAAACAGCTCACCGTAGGTGGCCAGCGTGATCGGCTCGCCGCGATCACTCAAAGTGATGTGCTTGTACTCGGCGCCCGGGCGCACTTCGCGCAAGCTCGGGAACTCGCCAAGGCCGACCCGCGAAGAGGTTTTGAAGTCGCTCAACTGGCCTTTTTTGGTCCAGAGCTGAAACGTCTCTGGGGCTTCTTCCCAGCCGGTCAAAACCGACTTTCCGGCAATATCCAACAGGATTTGCCCGAAGTCGCTGGAGCTGTGAGTGAAGGCCAGGCCGACCATCTGCATCGGATTGAGCGTGGCCACCAGAATGCCGCGCTCGGTCAGGGAGGCACGCGCCAGCTCATTCAGGCGCATGTGATTGAGCCCATTACTGGCTTCGATTTGGGCAATGCCGATACGCGCCTCCAGGGAAGCACGCACCGAATCGCCAACCAAATTGCCGTTAGAAATATGACCGTGCAGACCCGGGACATTGGACGGCGTGGTCTGCTCACCCAACTTGGCCAACAGCTGCGCCCGGGCACTTTCAACAGTGCATGCCATGTCAGCTACGCAAGCCTGCAAAAGCTCAGGATGGGCAGTCGCAAAGCTGCCGAACGCGGCAGTGATGCCGGTACGGCGCGCGCCTTCCTCGGCAATGACCTGGGCGCGAATCTGATCAGCTGACAAGGAATTTGCCGGAGCCGGTGCAGGTGCGGTTGCTGGAGCCGGGGCAGGCACTTGGTTACGCGGGTTCATCAGGCTGTTAAAAGCTTCTGGCGGCATGTGTTCAAACTCCTGCATGCGTTTCGATTTGAGTTGTGCGGCAGCTACCAGCGGATCAATCAACTGATCAGCGAAGCAGGCTGCCACCGCCTCGCTGCCATCCATCCATGTTTCATCCTTCAACAGCGCGTGGATTTCTTCCGCGCTCTTGCCGGTCTTGCTGACGTAGGCCTGCACCAACGTTCCTTCAACCTTGTCGAGTAGGTCGGCATAGCGGCGCATGTCATCCGCATCGCCGCCCTGCGCACCCCAGGGCTTGTGGATCATCATCATTGCGTTGGTCGGCATGTACACCTTGTCGCCCGCCATCGCGATCACGCTGGCCATGGAAGCCGCCAGACCGTCGATGTACACATCTACGCGGGCCGGGTGGGCCTTGAGCGTGTTGTAAATCGCCATGCCGGCGAACACATCGCCACCGGGCGAGTGAATGCGCAGGTTGATTTGTGACACGTCACCACAGGCGGCCAGATCCTGGGCAAACTGCTTGGCGGTGATACCCCATCCGCCGATCTCGTCATACAGCAGGATCTCGACACTACCGCGCGCCATGGCGCGCATTGAGTACCAACTCTCCACCGGCTGGTTTGCCGCCGTAATCACGGACGAAACCGACGACTGAACCGACGCCCTGGGCATCGTCAGCGGCGGCGCTTCACGCTTTCTCTTTTTCGCTTGATAGGTCTGCATTGACGGTCACTTTCCCGTAGAACTTGTGATAGGCGTCGGAGCTGAACACCAGCCCTTTAGCCCGGTTGCTTTCGATTTCCGCCTGACGCGAACGCTTAAGCTCTTGCGGGTTTCGCCCGCGCGCTCGGATCACTTCGGCCTCATCGGCAAAACCACCCTGCACCAGCGCATCCCAGGCGGTCGCCTCATGCACCGGGTTAATCCAGGGCATCACCGGCCCCTGATAAACCGCTCCGTACACCGAATCCATGTTTACGTCGCCTGGCGGCACAAGTACGCCGCTGACCAACGCCATTTCGATAAAGGCCCGGTAAACCTTGCGCGACCAGTAGTCGATGAATTCGTGCTGCAGCAGGTCGTAACCCAGTTGTGACTCCACCAGTTCCTGACGCTGAGCCGAGTAAGTGCCCGTGTAACTGCGCGTCGCCGTGGAGTAGCCAATACGCGTACCCGCCGCAACCGCGCGCAACTGACCGTTGCGAAAACTCTCCACAAATTGGCTGGGCCGGTTGCTTTCGATCATCCCCACGTCTTCGCCGGGCAGCAGCCCGTCAAACACCATGCCGGGGGCAATGGGAATACTTCGGGCACCGGTGGCCTGGCCGTCCTTGCCCGCAGTCGTAGGCGCAACCACGTAGTCGTCGGTAGAGCCCTTCTTGATGAACATCGCCAGAGCCGCGCTGATACGCGCAGCAACGCGCTCGCTTTCTTCGTAATCCTTGATGTCCGCCAAGCGCGTCAACACGGCGTGCAACAGAGGCTGGCCCCTGTTCTGCCCAATTCGCTTGCGGTACGCGATGTGCAACATCCGATCAGCCGGCACGAACTTGGTATCCACCGACATGCTGAAACCCAAAGCACTGCCGGGGTGACGTTTCAGCAGGTTGTATCCGACGACCCGGCGCCAGGCGTCGCGTGTGATGCCCTGGCAAATCCCTTTCGATTCGTCGTTGTAGCTCCAGGGCAGGTAATCAGGCTCCAGCAACTCCAGCGTAAAAGGCACTTTGTGCAAGTGCTTGAAGTTGGGCACCTTGCCCAACAACTGCTGGGCCAACGATTCGCCGTCGCGTAGCCAGGTGCGGCAAACCAGGCGTTCCATTTGTGCCCGGGTCAACTCCCCTGACGTTTCCGGCCGCAAGGACCACTCGGCCCAAAGGTCTTTGATTTGCGCCGCGAACGCCAGGTGAATATTGCCGGCGTGATCCAGTGGCAACGGCTCCACCGCAATCCCGGCTCCACCCACTACCCGCTCTTCCAACCGGTCGAAAATACCCGTCACCAGGTCGTGGTCTTCGTCCAGCTTTCGAGCTTGGCCGCGCAACGATTCCGCGTCACGCTGCAATGAGCTGTCTGCGCTTCGCGTTTGTCTCTTCGCTTTGTGTGTGCGCGTGACCTCGGCAGCCTCAAAGGCTTGGATTCCGCTACGTGCCGCCAGGCGCCGCAAACCCGCACCCGGGCTAACCGCTGCAATGCAGCGGTCGAGGAAGTTCAACGAAACTCAGCCAGGGCATAACCCGGACTGCCCTGCGCGGCGGCGCGCTGGGCACTAACACGGCGCTCCCATTCGCGTCGACCTGCTTGGATTTGCGGCAGTTCGGCCATGGTGTGGGTGCGGCCATTAAAAATGGTCGTTTTACCCAGCAGAATGGCGGCCTCTGCCTCCAGATACTTGTCCAGCATCTCCTGCGCGTTTATAGCCATCCGTTACTTTCCACGTTATGCCAGTCGCCAGAGGCGTCGGCTTGAGTTGATGGGGGCTCAGGCCGCACCGACTCAATCGGCGGCTCTGATTCTTCTGGCTCATTCAGGTCGGGCACTTCCGGCACCTCCCACGCGCCCGTGGCCGGAACGAACTGAGCCTCTAAGGCCAGTTGCTCCAGATCCAGGCCAAAACGCTCCTGACTGATCCGCAGGGCGGCCAGTGCATACACAAAACAGTCGAGGGCTTCATTGCGGCGGCGGCCGCTGGTCCAGCGCTGAACCCGGCGGCCTTTGGAGACCATCCATTCTTTACGCTCGCTGGTCAGCTGCTTCATTTCGTCTTCGTCACACACCAGCTCGTTAAGCGGCAAGTGGATGCACTCAGGCACTGGGCGGTCGCCGTCCGGTTCGATTTTCAAGCGGCTGTAGATCAGCTCCTTGGCGTTGTCCGTGCCTACCTCAGTGAGGTAAACCCGGTCGCCCTTGGTCTTTTTCTTTGGGAAGGTGGCAATCTTCTTGCCGTAGGTCGCAGCGCCGAACACCGGGATAACCCAGGTGACGCCGTGCTTTTTGCTTTCTTTGCGAACTTCGTCCGAGTAGTGACCACCGGAGTCCCAGCACCAGCGCTCTACACGCATTAGCGTGCCGTCTTCGCGGGTGAACTGGCGTCGTATTTCCTGGCCCACTTTCTTCCGCAGCTCAACGCTTGCAGGGTCACCGGTCAGCACCCAACGGTGAACCAGCCACGCTTCCTCACCGGCGCCGAAAGCCCAAACACGGCCCTCATAACGGTCATCCTGCGTGTCAATCCCGCCGAACAGCGCGACACCCCGGGCGGGCACTTTCAGGTAGTTGCTACGCCGCTTGGCCAGCACTTCCCATTCCAGTTTCTCGCCTTGGTCTTCTTCCCAGGCTTCGCCCAGTGTGGTGTTGATAAAGGTCTTGAGCTTTCCCCGGTCCTTGCCGACCTTCAGCCATTCACTGACCACCGAAGCCCAGGTAACGAACTCGGAGTACACGGTCCAGATGTGGAACGTGACAGATCGCGGCGTGGTGATCGGCTGATCATCGGCGGAAAACCATTCCATGCCGTCGCGGGTCCAAATACCTTGGCGCTCGCAGATGTAGCGGCCAGTAACTGAGGCCTGAATCATTTCGTGGTATTCGAACGTGCAACCGTTGCCGGACTCGCACAAGTACCAGGCTTTCTCTACCTGGCCGTATCCATCGAGCCGCCAGCGCATGCCGTAAGGCTTGTCGAAGGCTCCCCATTTCAAATGCTGCTCTGTGCCGCAGCACGGACATTTGATGTTGAACCGAAGGAAGTGCGGCGACTCATCAGCCGCTCGGCTGATTTGGCAGCCCTCGCCCACTGACTCGTCATCCTCACCGCCGGCAACGATCACCCCAGGAGTAGACCCACGTATTGATTTAGGAAACGTCGCGCCTTCAAGGCGCTTATCCCCCAGCATCGTCGGGGAGCCCTCACCCTCGATATCGGCGTCGAACTTTGACAGTTCGTCGTAGATCACTTCATCAGGGCTTTTCTCCCGGTAGTTGCGCGCCGCCTTACCACCCAGGCACCAAAGCATTTTCGAGTTATCAAAACGCTTTTCGTCCAGGGTGTTATCCCGGTGCTTCACGCCGTACCAGGGCGCCAAAGCGCGCACCAGGGGAACGTCGCGGATCATCGTTTCGATGTGGCGCTTCATCATGGTGTCGGCGTCCGGATCGGTCGGGCACCAGGACAACACGTTGCGTTTCTTGTGCTGGATCTTGTAGCCCTTATTGGCTACCAGCATCTTGGTATAGCCAACCCGTGCGGACTTCAGCACGTTGACTACAGCGATCAGGTCATTGCCCATCGCATTAAGAATGGCGACCTGAAACGGCGCCGTGGTCCAGCGCCCCTCCTGATAGGACGACTCGGAGGACAGGTAAAAATGCTTATCGGCCCACTCAACCGCCGTCAGTGGCGGTTCCTTGTAGAGACCGGTTAGGCCCTTACGGACGCTATCAATCAGCGCCCTCATCCAGGGCTTCGACGAACTCATCTAGAAGCTCCGGCAAGGTGTCGGCCAGGTTGACCGCTTCGTTCCGCGTAACGGCTATTTCACGTTGGATAGCCTCGATGTGACGCACCTCGATATCCGGGTGCTTGCGTTTCACTTTGATGTGAATGGTGTCCAGCGTTGAGCCGAGCATCGCGCTCAACTTGCCCAGGGCGAACAGGCAGAAATCCACCGGCACCAGCTTTTTGGCTTTCACCCGATTACGCATTTCTTGGGCGTCGGCTTGCTCAGTGGTCAACCGCAGTTTCTGCTGCGCTTGCTTGTACTCAATCAGCGGATCGATGGGTTGGCCGTCGTCATCGAGCGGTTGTTGTTTCTCGCCCTTGTGAACCAACCGGTTATCCAGCACAGAACGCACGTCGTAAAACGACTCTCGGCCGATCTTGGCGATGGGCGTCACCCCCCATTTATCGAAGGCTTGCGTGGTAATCCCGAGGCTGTCCGCCATGCGCGACTTGTTCAGCCACTCAGGTTTGCGGGTGATCGATTGATTAGCCATAACTACACAACAACCAACCTTTGAAAATGGGTCATATATAGCGAAGACGCGGGGCCCGAATTACCCCCATGAGGGGTGTGGGTCCGGGAGTACCTTCGTCTTTTCGTATCGACCGACCTGTCAAGTGAAAAAGGCGATGAAATCGAAGAAAAGGCCACTTTTTTCACCTTTTCTCTGACTTCCCGTCGACTACAGCCATCAACGAGCCGAAGCCATCGCTTCAGCCCAGGCGGTGGCTGCGTCAGCCTGATAGTTCGCGTTGACGATGTTCTGCCCGATCTTGAAGAACGGGAAAATGGTTCGATACCTGGGCGCTGAATCACTGAAGATAAACACTGGCCGTACCTCATCGCCCTTACCCAGCGACTTGCGCTCCCACACACCCTGCGTACCGTCGATCTCACCAGCGAAGAAGCTACGAGCATTGCCCTTGCGACTACTTCGGGCGCTACCGGTAGCGTTCGCCTGATAGCCCCTCGAAGACTCAGCAGCTCCAAGGCCCGATAGGATCTTCAACATCGTGCCGCGAGATACGTTGCCGTATTGGTTCATAAATGCTGTGGTGGGCACTGCGTATTGGCCGCTGCGCATGATGCCGCGCGCAATCAACGACTTTTCGAAACGCTTGTGAGGCCGCAGCCCCCCGCTCACCGCCTGCTGTAGGTAAGTATCAGCAGGGATGCCAGACGCCCATGAGTCTTTGAAATAGACCTCGGCGGCTCGCGTCTTGGTGGCCATCTTCACGAACAGGCTATTCAGCGTGGTCGGGGTGGGCCGGTCCAAGCGTTTCTGCATCACCGTGATGGAGCCCTTCTTGACCCGTTGAGCCAATAGGGTCGCGGTACGAGCCATCACGAAAGGAATTTGTCGTTTCTCTAACTCACGCATGCCCGCAGAAACAGGGAACGCGTCCAGCGACATGTCGACCTTGAACATCGTCTCTCCCCCGCTCTGTCGATCTACTGACTGTTAGTGGTGCGGCCTGAAGCCGGGTCGCTAACGCCCGCTTTGCGCGCCAAAAATTGCGTATACAAGCCACCTGCGACGTCTGCGCCTATCACCGCGATTACAATGCCCAAGCCGGCGGCTAGGTAGAGGTTGTTCCAAACGGCCATTGCGAGCAGCAACGTGGCCATACCTAACAGTCCTGAAGCTAGAAAGCGCAGTGCCACTCGCTGAAGGATTTGGCGAATGCCTAGGTCACTGCCTGATGCGCGAAGCATTTCTCCAGACAAACCGGCGAGGCTTAGTAGAACCAACAACCACAAAGGCACATCGGTCAATGCCTGATGCTCGGAGTTCATCTTGAGTCCTCAAATAGGTCGGCCTCCACGTAGCTGGCATCCGCTTTAGGCAAGGAGACAGGCGTGGGACCGAAAACAAAAAAGCCCTGCTCAGTGGCAGGGCTTGTAATTAGGAACAAAAAACCCGGCTCAGGGGCCGGGCTTTTAAGGCGTCTCGCTGCGTTCACAGCAATACACGCTGCTATAAAAACAAATCTATTCCGTGCGGAAAAGCATTAATTTCAATAACCGTAACTTTTCCTAAGGATGTCACTCCCAGCAGGAGTAATGACGTACCCACCAGAACCGTTTGACTCAAGAAAGCCCCTTTTAACAAGTGAGTCGATAGTCTTGAATGAGTAGGTTTCTAACTCTTCTTTTTCACGCTGAAACTTACTATCTGGGTAAAGCACGTAACCAAGGGAGGCAGAATTCAGTGCAACACTTTGAATCTCTGTCAGCCTGACCTTGGGCGTCTGTGTCGACAATGGCACCGAATGTTCAACCTGCTCTAGCTCCCCCTTTCTCCAATCACTAGCCTCGACGGGCGCGGCTTTTTTTCTAGACCGAAGCACCACAACGATAACCACAACCGAAACAATCAGCACCACTTTTACATAGACGTCCATGTGACCTTCTCCGTGATTAAATTTCGAAATTCAGCTCCAATTGAGCATCCGTTCACCTTCGTTCTGACCAACGATTGCATGGAATTTGGCCAATAGGCCTTGAAATCATGATCGGCAGAGAGAACTGCAAAAGCAGTCGTTCAACTGTTGGCGCTAAGCTCAGACAATACTCACGAGTTTGTACACACTCTGGGACATCTGCCGCTGGCAGCGGCCGGCGATCGCCGGCCATCACACGTAGCAAATCGCCGAGCGGAGGTGTGACATCTTTTCTATAAAAGGCCTGTGCTGAGAATGCCTTTAGTCCGCCCGGGTAGAAGACAATGAATTTTATTGGCATGTTCATTAGTCCCCCAAAGCATTGCGGACTCAAATTTAAATTGACACTGCAATTCCAGACGAGCGCTATTGCTAATTGAAATCAGCGATAATCGGACGTATCGACTTTGGCACGATGTTCAGTATGTTTTCTCGATTCCGGTGATGCATTTTATGAAACTCCGCATTGAGCAATAAGCACACTATTATCGTAAAGCTTTGGGACACCCTTACATACAAATCTTTCGCACTTACTGCTTTTGTTTTTGCATAGACTGGAAGCCCATCTAATGATGTTATTTGCTCCATATTTTCAAATGAAGCTGTGTGAGTATCTCGACACAACACTTTATAATCGGAGTGAAGCTGATCGTAATAATGCTTTATTGTCGAATGCGCCGTAAATATTTGCAATCCTGCCGAAGATTCAAATAGCTTGTAAACGTTTTTTTCTCTAATTATTTCAGGCTGCTCTATTGCTGCAATCGCACGCACAAAGTTTTCGATAGAGGACCTGAGCATGATGCGACACGCCTTGTAGCTCCCATTAATCCAGTTAAATAGGGACGAACTGAGATCCGATACCGCTTCCGAAATTCTTAGCCAAACATCAGTTGTGAATGAAGATTTAGAAGCAGAAATATCATCCTTTGAAGATATAATCTCTGCATGCCAGCACACTACCGAAAAATAGACCTTGTGCATTGCCTTCAGCGATTCAATGTATGAATTTTTGCCGAGACTTGGCGCGACAGAGTACGCAGCCACATAATTTCTAAGGGCGGAAAAATCAGCAGTGCACTCCCTACTCATCAATAGCACCAATTTTCCGGATGGTTTCGTTCCAAGAGAAGCTAACGGAGCTTTTTTCCCTGATCACTAAATCTAGTTTTTCGGCGTTACCAGTTATTAGCGACAGCGCGTTAACAAGGCTTGCTAGCTTATTATCATCTAGATCATTAGCCTCACAGACGATAAGGCCTATAAGCTCGTACTTAGAACGTTTCTCTATTCGAGAGATAGCAATGCCTAGGACCTCGTTGGCAAACTCGGCTATGTCCTCATTACGTGAAAACAATTTCACATCTTGAAATAGTCTAGGCAATACACCTATAAGATAATGGATATTAGGATTGGGCGATATATAGCGATCTACCGTCTGAGCGGTCGAATCAGAAACAATCAACTTACTTCTAAGTATATTTGGTATTTCGTTAAGTTTGAGATTTTTCTTGGCATCAAGCAACCAAGACAGCTCTTCAATAAAATCAATCGCATATCTGACTTTGGTATCGTCAGTGACCTCTTTGCTTTTTGACTTCTTCGTTTCACGCATCATTCGAGACTCGGTTAACAAACTCTGTAGTGATGGCCGTTAGGGCGCTTTTCGACTCAGGGTCGTCACCATCGAGTATTTGATATTGTGAGAGTTGGTTTTTTGCAATCGCCGTTCGCTTGACTAAATAGCTTGGATAGAGAAAATTTTTCCAGGTTTTATCATTCAACAGGTAAGCTTTCGCATTTTGGAAGACATTCGTCTGAGTTTCCGCGATAGTCAATACCAATCCAGCGCACTTTATATCGAGATTGAAATTATCTTTCTTCTCTTCGATAATACTTCTTAATAGATCAATGCCTGTTAAAGATATCGGATCAGCCTTTACTGGAATCAAATAATACCCAGATGCTATAAGAGCGCTAGTCATCCAGATTGACGGTGTGGGAGGCGTATCGATGACGACATAGTCATATTTGCCTTCCAGTGTCTTAATATAATTTTTAAGCCGATTCTCTCTACCATCTCCGGGAGCCATTTCTAGCCGGTAAAGCTCCAGGCTACCGGGGAGCAAATCTAAGTTTCGTTTAATCTTCACAATCTCAACTTCGTCAAGATCTCTCGGCAGTGCGGTTTTGCTCGCTCTCACCGCACTTGGAACTATTCTTTTTCTATCGAAAATCTTGACAACAGTGTCTTTCTCCTGCTGCAAATGCTTCATGTACGATTCGGGAGTAAGTAAGCACTGAGTAGCATTAAATTGTGGATCTACGTCGATGATCAAAACACGACAATTGTGACGGGTTGCAAGACAATCGGCGAGGTTGATTGCAAGAGTCGTTTTAGCCACGCCTCCTTTCATATTTATTAGGCTCACGACTTTCAAGATACTCTCCCTAGATTTAGTATTTTACTCTGACGCCGTAGTCACCAAGTGAAATGTCCCAGTGCGGATGCTCATTGCCTGTCAGAGAGCGTAAATTACTGCGTCTTCCTTGCGATGTCCATATGCACTAACGGCTACCAATCATGGTTGAAAGCGGTGGTGATGAATGCTTTCGAATGGTCTCAGGTCGCGGCACCACTATTACGGTCACTATGCAGGCCTCACGCGCAGGCTAACGCCTCGGTGCACGGAGCCTTACAGGATTACCCTCAAGTACACCCGCTATTCCTATGGCGCCCCCCAGACGAAATGACACTATTTGCCCCCCTGCAATCGAACTTCGCGCTTTTCTGGCGTGAAATTCGGATTATTTCAAAAGAGCCGACGCAATGCAGACCCTGGCGAAAGTCACCAATCAACCAATCGCGGCCAATCTCGATGGGTGCTTTCGGCCATAAGTAGACAGTCGGATAGTGTCTAGGAAATCTGGGGCGATTCAGATAGCAGTCAGTAAGGCGTCGCAGAGGTCAAGCCACCGTCCTCATCTCACTCACAGCACAATCCACCCAAGCAGCCCCAGCCCTCGCCAACTCACGTGCTTTCCCCTCACTGATTCCGAAATACTTCCCCACACGCAACATTGGCCACTTTTCGCCGTAGTACAGCCAAATCACGTCTCCCATCTGTTGATCCCGATGGGTAAGCCTAGCCACAGCATTATCGATAGCTACGGCCCACTCATCTGTGATGCAGTAATTCTTACTAACTGATACCTGTGCTACCGCTTGCCGCATCAGCGCCAAAGTAGGGGACGTGTAACCAGGCACACCCATCCCGTCCATTCTCCACCATCCCCATTGTTCAAGCAGGTATTCGGTGTCCCCCAATGGCCGGCCAGCCGGCTTACGAATCATCATGCTCTCAATCCCCTGTGAAATTTGTTCCGCCTGCGCCCAGGCGATTTGGTTGCTCGTATTGGCTCTGTGGCCCTATAGGTGTTGGAGCAGTCTTCAACGCCAAGACTTCGCGCTGTACCTGCTGCAATTTGAAACTCAACTGGGTGACCAACTCGTCGACAGAAAGCACCAACTTAGTCCCCTTAACAACCCAACCTGAGCCGTTGCAATCCGTGCAAACCAGCTCATAAAACACCCCCGCCACTACCGCCTTACCCTTGCAGATCGAGCAGGGTTCAAGCTCGATCCGCTCCCGCTTAAAGCCAGGCCCCTGTCGTTTCTGCACGTTTTAAAACCTCGCCCTTAACAAATTGTGGTTCTGGCTCGCAGGCCCCGCCGTTCAAGGCGTGTACGAGGTTTTGCGAATCTTCATATCTAACGCCTGTCTGCTCATGAATCGCCCTGAAGCCACGCGCATCTAACCAGTTGTGCCATTTCACCAAGGCCAGGCGACGTTGCTCTTTGGCCTGGGTGTTGATGTAGGTCGAGGCGATCTTGCCCAGCGAGTGATTGAGCAGCATCTCCCCAATGTGGCCGTCGACGCCAAGGTCAGTCCAGGCGGTACGGGCCACCTTGCGCAGATCGTGACTGGTCCAGGCGCCCTTCCCTAGCCGGGTGAATACGGCGCTGGCTTGGTGGTCACTCAGCGGCTTGCCACGACGCGACGGGAACAGGAAAGCGCCTGTGTAGCCCTGGGCAGCCTGGCGGTCACGGTAGCGGCACAGCAGCCCGACAACTTGGTCGGTCAACGGCACCCGAAGCTCGGTCTTGGTCTTGGTGTGTTCGGCCGGTAGGAACCACTCGCGCTCCGGCAGTGCAATGTCAGCCCACCGTGCTTGTCGGGTTTCGCCAATCCGGGTGCCGTGGCAAAGCATCATCAAGGCCAGCATGGCGTCACCCGGCACGTTGTCGAAGCGCTCAGCCAGCAGTGCCACCAGCTCGGGTAACTGCACGTCACGAAGGCGCGCAGGCTTGGGCAGGATGCGGGCCGTGGTGAAGTTGCTGAACTTGAGCTCAGCCATCGGGTTGAAGGGGATCAGGTCGAGCTTGCGCGCCTGGCGGAAGGCCATGGCGACGAGGCGGAACAACTGCTGAACGTAGGACAGCGACAGTTCTTCCTGCGCCGGCCACATTAGCTGCTTGTCCAGGGTTTGGGCGTTGAGGTCGTTCAGCAGCAAATCATCCAGGCGCGGCTTGAGCTGGCAGCTGATCGCAGATTTGATAGCCGCCCGACGCTTGTCCGAGAGCGCTCGCGATTTGGCCATGCGATCGCCAAACCAGTCGAGCAGCTCGCCCACGGCCGCCCAGCCCGAAACGCTCGCAGCGCCGTCAGCCGCCACACGCAGCCTCACCGCGGGGAGCGCGGCGACCACCTGTTTGCTGCTGAGGTCGGGAAAATGCCCGATCAGGTGCCATTGGCGCTTGTGGAGCAAGTACCAGGAGCCGCGCGCGCGATTCTTCAAGTACCGAAAGTGAAGCGCTGGATGGCTTGCATCCCGCAGGTCACGCACATGCTCAAGCTTGGCGATGCGCGCGATCTCGGCGTCCGACAATTTCACCGTCAGGGTTTTGATTTGGGCATTCATGAATTGACCTCCTTGCGGGCTCGGAGATCAACGACCTCAAAAGTCGATGGCCACATCCAATCGCCGTAGCGCTTGGCCATGGCCTCATCAGCGAACAAAGCCACCGCATGGTCAGGCAGGACGTCCATGTCCAACTTGAAGCCGCAGCAATGCACCGCATAGCGGTAATTGGCCGGGACCGGAACGGCCAGGCGAATCGGTGCCATCAGTTTTTTTCCTTTCTGTAACGGCCAGCCAGGCTGTTGACCTTTTCGGGTTTGGCGGGCTCAACCCAACCAGCTGCCAATTGCTCGAACCGGCTGTACTGACCGAGGAAAGCGGCACGTACGGTGCCGCCGGCAATGTCACGGCCCTTACCGATAATGATTTCGGCAATGCCTTTGGCTTCGGAGTGTTCGTGGTAGACCTCATCGCGGTACACGAACAGGATGATGTCGGCGTCCTGCTCAATGGCGCCGGATTCGCGCAGGTCAGAACACAGCGGGCGTTTGTTCGGACGCTCTTCGCATTTGCGGGAGAGCTGGCTGAGCAAAATCACCGGGACGCCCAGCTCGCGGGCCATGAGCTTCGCGGTGCGTGTCATGTGGCTGACTTCCTGCTCACGGCTGGACGTTCGCGAGTCGGACTCAACCAATTGCAGGTAGTCAATGACGATGAGGTCCAAGCCATACCGACGCTTATGGCGGCGGGCTGCCGAGCGCAGTCGATTCATTGACATCGACGCGCGATCCGACAGGAACAGGTTCGACTTCTTGAGCTTGCCGGCGGCACTCATAAGCTCGGCGCCGTGGGTATTCGGGGCTTTGCCATTTTTGATCAGCTGTAAGGGCACCCGCCCTTCGGACGCCATGAAGCGATCCATCAGGCCCGTGTTATCCATCTCCAAACTGAACGCCATTACGCTTTTCCCATCACGGATAGCGGCGTGAGATGCGATGTTCATGGCGAGCGTGGTTTTGCCCATGGCCGGTCGGCCAGCGATGATGATCAGTTGGCCAGGCTTGAGGCCTTGCAGCTTCTCGTCCAAATCAGGAATGC
Organism: Pseudomonas allii; assembly: GCF_055380095.1. Classification (NCBI taxonomy): domain Bacteria; kingdom Pseudomonadati; phylum Pseudomonadota; class Gammaproteobacteria; order Pseudomonadales; family Pseudomonadaceae; genus Pseudomonas; species Pseudomonas allii. Next base: position 3,973,006 of record NZ_AP039450.1, read on the forward strand.
CCGTGGACAGGCCGTCAATTTCATCACCACGATCAGCCCGGGCCTGCAGCACCTCGATGTAGTCGTTGAGAAAGTCCTCAGCCTTGACCACTTCGGATGTTGCCGATTGGCTGTCAATGGCGTGGGACTCAGCCTGTACCGCTGCAACCTTGTCAGCCGCCGGCTGGTCACCGTAGGCAATGTCGTTGATCCGCACGCTCAGCTCGATGATCGACCTATCCAGGCTGCGCTCACGAACCGTTCCGGCGTAGGAAGCGGCGTTTGCAACGCTTGGCGTATTGCGGGCAATTTCTGCGGCATAGGCAAACGAACTAGCACCACCAGGCAGATCCCCCACATAAACCCCGACGGTCACGATATCGACGGGATGACCATCACCGTGCAGAGCCAAAATCCCGCGATACAGCTCGGCGTTGTCCTCGTAGTAAAAGTCCTCGGGCACCAGATCGGCGGCCAGTACGTCGATCAGCTCAGGGCGCAGGAACATCGCCCCCAGCACACCGTGTTCGGCTTCCAGGCTGTAGGGATCACGCATTGTAATTACCCTCAACGACCTTCACGAAGTTGCTCGGGGCAATCAGCCAATCGAAGTTGCAGCGGAAAGGATTCCCGCCAGAAGCCGAAACCTTACCCATCAGAAACTCGCTGGAGCGCACCAGTGCGAAGTACTCAGCCCAGAAACTGAGATCCTGATGAACATCGCTTTCGTTCCAACGTGCGCTGACCTTGGCAATACGATCCTTCGTCAACAACATGACCCGGGGAAACTCCGGGATCGTTGCGTTGAACAAATCGACGATTGCCTGGGTTGGGCATTTCGGTTTCGAAATTTTCGTTGGTTGCTCGGCGCCAACAAGAGGTGACGGTTCACTTGATGGTTCTATTACGGTTCTGGGTGCGGCTGCTGCGGGGGTTTGTGTCGTGAGCTGCGGGGGTGATGGTGCATATGCTGCGGGGCGCGCCTCCTGCGGGGGTGCATAAGATGCGGGGGTTAGGGTGTAAATTGTCGACCGCCCCATCCGTTCCCGGACAGACAGAATGCCCACCTGACCAAGCCACTTTATGGCGGCCTGAACAGTCCTTTCCGCTAGGCATGTCCGCTCAGAGATACGCGCAACCGAAGGCCAGCAGACACCCTCGTCGTTTGCATTATCAGCCAGCGAAATCAGTACAGCCTTTTGCGGGCCGCTCATGCCTTGTAACGGCCAACACAGGCTCATGATGATGGTACTCATGCGAGAACATCCTGGGCAGGTGCCAGGGACGCCCTCAAGTGATTGAGGCATTCCCGGCTGAATTGAGACTTGGAAGCACGCGAATACTGGCCGCTGATCATCAGGGCGGCACTCATCGCTGCGGATTGATTGGTGACTGCTTGTCGAGACACCTTTTCGGACTCACCGGGAAGTGTCGAGACATCTTCTGAGCCATTGACTGTGGGGGCGTAATTGATCACTATTGACCTCGGAATAAAGCTGTACTGAACCGCCCTGCCAGGCGGTTTTTTTATGTCTGCGATCCTGGTACTGGATGAATAAACAGCTAATCCAAATCACTTTTTAACCATCCGTAATGAGCGGAAAATCAAAGCTCACAAGGCGCTAAGCAGCCGACTTGTTCGGATGTGCTTCGGAAAGCAGCCAAGCCGTGTCGAAAGGCTTCCCCTTTGCGGTGGCCAGCTCGCATATCTTCTTGGCGTACTTCGTCTCGCCGGTGTACTCGGTGCGGGGCAGGCAGTCAGCGCTAAGCCACTTGTAAACGGCCCGTGGTGTCTTCCCGCATGCGAGGGCGACCACCGGAACGCCGCCGGCGTCATCAATTGATTTCTTAAGCGGGCTCATGTGGCCTCCAGGCGAAATATGAACTGTCGGTACATATTATGTCGGAACTGAAAGTACATGCAAGGCCGTGCGATATTGAACCTATGGTTCAAATAGAAGAGATACGCGCCGCCTTTGCCTCTCGCCTCAAAAGATCCGTTGCCGCAAAGGGCATCGACCAATGGGGCGCGGGTGCTCGGCTGTCTGAAATAGCCAAGGTCACCCCTAAGGCAGCGAGCAAATGGCTGAACGGCGAGGCGATGCCTGGTCCCGCCAAAATGCAGGCGATCGCTGAAGCTCTCGATGTGAAAATTGAGTGGCTGCAGCATGGTTCAGGTGATGAGCCGGGCCATTCCAGCTTAGGCCAGGGCAAAAACCCATCGAGCGCAGATGCGCTGTCCGCCGCCGACCTAGTACGCGACATGCTCGAAAAGCATGGAAAAGGACTGTCAAAAGAAGTGCGCCAGCGCATCGCGGTGGCGGCAAGTGACCCCGTGAGCAACGTAATCCCCGTCGACTTCTCTCGCCCTGGCCAGATCGGTGACGAGGTGTGGATCGCGCACTACGACGTACGCGCGGCGATGGGCGGCGGGCAAATCCCGCACGAATACCCGGAAATGCTCCAGGACATAAGGGTCAGTCCCAAGCATCTGCGCGACCTGGGTGTCACGTTCAAAGAACACTTTCACCTGAAGATGATCACCGGGTGGGGTCAGTCGATGGCTCCCACCATCAAGGATCGCGACCCGTTGCTCGTGGACATTACGATTCGGGAGTTCACAGGCGACGGCATCTACCTCTTCTCCCACGACGAGATGCTGTATGTGAAGCGCTTGCAGAAGAAAGGCAAGGACCGCTTCAAGATGATCTCGGACAACAAGCATCACGATCCAGAGGATATCCGAGTCGACGACACGTACATCCTGGCGCGGGTGCTTTACGTTTGGAATGGACAGCCGGTGTAACCCATGCCCCTTACCAAACCCAACCAGTAGCTGCGCCGCGACCTGAAAGAGGCTGCAGTCTTACTCAAGTGGTTGGGCGTAGATCTGATGCAGGCTGCTGTAAAGCTGTCAGAGGCCGGGCATGAAGGTGATGCTCAGGAGCTGATCAAGATAGCGACCAGGTTTCAGGCGGTCGAGGATCTGATGGCAGGGTGTGCAGAAGAGGTGAAGGCGGGAAGGCGGGAAGGATTGAGCGGCACAAGTAGCGAGGCTGGTTCACTGACTGAATGAGCGGCAACCTCATATTGATTTTAACGCTGAATGGCTTGAGCTTGAATAGGGTTATGAGCTTGGAATTCCATAACCCGAACTCTGCATTTTTAAGTTGAAGCTAGGCGCCGGAATACTTCGCCACGAAATTTCATAAATTCATTTAACTCCTCTGAAACTCCCTTTTGCCCATAAAAACGTCCAGAATCCACGCCATACTCTACAGTGAGCTGAAGCCTTTTCCTTAAATCTGCCAAGTAAACCGGATCATATTCTTCTCTACCCTGTTTACCTTTTTTTATTATTCTGGTAACAACTTCATCACCTTTTACAACATCAATCATGCCGTAACGTTCAATGAGTTCGAAACCGAATCTCCCAACCTTTTCGCGAAGGTCATTGTAAGAAAGATACTTGTCAGACTTCATGATCCGACGGGAGTTTCTCAGAAGCCAGTCTACGATAACCGGTACTTCATCCTGCCGATTTTCAGAAATCTCATGAGCCGCGATTTGCCTTGTGAATTCAAACATATCGTCATCATTGCACTTATCTACCCATATATTGTTTTCGCCTAAATAGTAAAGCGCACTCAACAGGCCGGTACGTTTATTGCCATTATAAAAGCAATGGTTCGATATTATCCCGTGAAATATCACAGCTCCTTTCTCGTACTCAGTGGAGTACGCGTCCTTACCATTAATTGTCTGGAATGGCCTAGCGCAGGCTGACTCTAACAAATGCCCATCCTTCACACCGGAAGGTTCGAGCGGATCTTCAGAACCAGCAAAATGATCAACCAAATATTGATGAATACTTTCAACTAACTCCCTGTCCATCGGGCTCCCCAGCCAAGTTTATAGCTTTAAAAATTTCGATTGTAAAATATTGTTATTTTCGTAAGCGTCAGAAGCCAAGTCATCAATGCTCTCGACATCAAACTTCACGCCCCAATGCTTTAACCAGCAACCAAAATCATCAAGATCATAGGTATGTTTCGCAAGCCCCTCGAACATATCAACAACCTGTTGCCATGGCGCAGTTAGCCGAACGCCATTTATCAACAGAAACACCATTACCGCCGCAGCGGCCGTGCGTTTGTTGGCATTAAAAAAAGGATGGTTTTGTACTAATGCTTCTGAGAAAACCGCACCTAGAACGAATATATCGTCAGCGTAGGCATAGCTCTGATACTGCATTGCCCTGTGTTGAGCGGATGAGAGTCCTGAGTGATTCAAGACTCCCACCGGCTCCATAGGAGTTTGCGCATCTATTAGACTTTCGTTCAGTGATGCTATATCTGACTCACTCAACCACTTAATCTGCGTTGTCGACTGAATCATTTCAAACTTTCGCCAATTCTTCAAATGCGCGCTCATACTGATCAAAAATGATCAGGAAGGCGTTATTCACCTGTTTTGAGCGCGCCGAATAGCTTCTCCGGTTGGCAGCAAGCGTTTGTCCGCCTTTAGACACATTCGGACGCTTAACATCTCGATTAGTGTGTGCCATAGCTATCTCCAGCATGTGAGCTCCTCCATAAGTTTACAGCTTTGGCCGATCTTGGCCTGGTTGCCTGGCTTCACGGACATGCGTCTACGGGGAGCCGCGCGTGCGCCCGTATGCCCGTGTTATATCCTTTACCGCGAGATCTGGACAGCAATTTATCCTCAGCACAGCCTAAAATTCTTTACAAGCTTCATTTCCCATGTACGCATATCCAGCCTCGCATGCTGCCTAGGCTGAAATTGAAATTTACTCAGAAAGGTGCTGCCTCTTTCTGAAGCTCAAACTCCAGCCCCCCATGACCCACCGACTCCGCTTCCTGCTGCTCCCACCTCACCGTCGCGCTGCCGTCGTCATTGATCGTCAATTCAAGCTCATCCGTCTCGGCGATCACGCCCAGCACCTCTTCCCACTCCCGATCTCCATCCGTGTCCAAGCGATGAATCGTCACCCAACGCTGCGCCTGCGCCACCGGGTGATTGATCATCGATGAGAAGCGCAGCGCAAGGCGCTCCATGCCACTCATCTCTTGCCCTGCCGCCGGTGCCGGTGCCGCCTGCTTTTTCATCATGAAATCCCCCAATCAAATACTGTATATACATACAGGAATACACCCAGCATAGCGAACCGTTGGTTCAACGTAAATCACATTTCATCCGCCGTTTTGTGCCATCCAAACGTGGACCAATAATTTGCGTACTTTTGGTACTTGACCAAATATGAACCGATAGTTCATATTGAACCCATCGCAGGGACACACAGCTGCGGAGGGCCTACGCGCACTTTTCTTTCGTTTCACCTCCTGCCGGATCACCACCGGCCCAGATTCAAAGGCAGCGATGAACCGGCCTTAACGGTTCAGAGGGTTGGCAACTGACCCGGGCGCGCAGCGTAAAGCGTCAAGACGAGTTATCCAGCGGGAGAACAAGCCGAAAGGCCCGCGGCTGGACAGACAATTTAATGGGGCCGGCTACCGACGCCAGTAGCGGGAAGCCGGCAAGCGACACCAGAAGATTTCACTTCTGCACCTGGTGACGGGTGCAGCGGGAAAACAACCGGGAGTCACAGCGATGAACGAAATCATCAACGGCGCATGGAAGGGCCACCTCGGTAGAGGACTTGCGCCCAAAGAGCTTCAGTACCTACTGGCGGCGGCCCAGGGCATGACGGCCAAAGAGATCGCCCGCCAGTTCGACGTGGCAGCCTGCACTGTGGCCAAGCGCCTTTCCTGCGCCATGTTCAAGCTAGGGGTGAGCCGCCAGACCGCCATGATTGCTGAAGCTATGCGCCGCCAGATCATCTCGCCGATGTGCTTCGCCCTAGCGGCCTTAATAGCCATCCACGCAATTATTGGTGATGAGTCAATGCGTCGTGATCGCCGGGTGCCAGAACGCCGTACAGCAGAGGTCAGGATGGTGCGCCGCGCCGAACAACCGATGCTCCTCGCCTAACTCAAACGCAGAGAGAAAAGAAATGACCCCATCAATTCAAGAGCTTGCCGAAGGGCTCGCGGTCCTCCGTGTCCGCGCAACTATTGCCACCAGCACGATGTATGCCTCGATCGGCAAAGAGCAGCCCGTGCAAGAGGTTCGCTTCCAGGTGGTCAATAAGGGCCGCGGCGCCTATCACATAGTAGAGCGCTCCACCGGCAAGGTGCTGGGCATATGCTTCACCTGGAAAGCCGCGATCAATCGCGCCCAGGTGTTGGAGGCTCGCGCCGATGGTAAGAAAATCAACATCGAAGGCTGGTTGGAAGACGCACGATAAGCCGGTGGCAAAAACGACACATTGCAATAGTCAGTGGTGAGTGAAATGAAACATTCAATTTGCCGCTCGGTTGCGGCAGCTTGTTTGAAACTTGTTAGATGCCATATTTCTCAATATTTAAGCCATCTAGGCAGATACACTATCAACCTTACAAGGCGCTACCAGTTTTGTTTTTATCCTACAAGCTCTAGCTTTTCCTATACGAGCACAGGGCTGCTTGAACCTGCTTAATTTTCTGATCCTGAATTTCCACTTTTGTTCTGATTCATCTTTTTTAGCTTGAGTTTTTTTCGCATAGCTTTTTTATGCTCAAGTGATGCAGTGAGAGACTCGCAATGACCATAATTAGTAATATTGCTTTCCGCCATAGAGCACAAAAGCGTCTTAGCGAAGACTATATCTCTCAGTTCCTGCGAGACATACGTCATTCCATAGTGTGGCTCGCCGGCGGCATGAAAATCAATGATTAGCTTTCGGCGATTGACAGTCTCTAACACTTTAGGTACGAACATTTCTGCGGCGTTCCCTGAAGCGCTTGGCGTATATCTCCCTATAGCCTTATGAATAGCGTCACAGACGCGATTAGATCGCTCAGTGCCAATCCCGGAGAAAAACGAGACATATGTTTCCGGTGGCTTACCATCTTTCAAGTCAAACCATGTTCCCTGAGGCAAATCAGGATTGATAAAACGGAACAAGTAATTAATATCGGAATTGCCGCTAATACTTTCCTGACAGCTAACCTCAGTCATAGACCATCCTTATAATTTTCTCCATCATCCCTGTGTCAGCCGCATCTACAATAATTGCCTCCCCCGTAAATGAAGGAAACTGATTATTTTTGCCCGGATTTACCACAGAAAAAATAACGTCAGAATTATCACTTATCTGAAAATTTAGAATTGTTTTTTTATGCTTGATAACTGCCCCAAAAAACCCGCTTGTATTCTCAATATAAATTTCCAAGTTATGGGGTGCCAATGTGGGTATATATCTAAGAAAGTACTGTAATGAGTATGAGGATGGTGCCGCCATAGTTGATTTATTAGAAGACATTTCAGCTAAATACGCTAACGTCGCCTGGCGTGTCGACTGGACAAGGTAAATCCAATCCTCTCGGTCGAATTTTGTCGCTGTTTGATTTGCAAATTTACAGAGAACCTCTTCAGGATCGTATGGCGCCGCAACTAAGCCTTCTATATATCTTTGCCATATTTGCAGTAGCTCATCGCGACTCTGTAATTCTAGATCAGGACTTTTGGAAGAACTGTAAACATCAGTGTAATAGTGTCCGTGAGCACGCATGCTTCTTCCAGAATCTATTACTTTCTTAGATGAGCTTTCTAATTGCGTAGCGTAGTTTATATAGTTTATATAAACCTGCGCATTAAAAATCTTAGTTTTCTTGCTCATCGCTTACTTCCAAATCCAAAGCTTCGGCAAGGTTACGCAAAAATTGAACACTCGTTTTCTTCGATAGCGCAACGCTGGAGAAGACGTTCTCGCTTCCATTTTCGACATCAGCAAAGCTGAATACCACCACATCATCGTTCAATATGCTGATAGCAAAACCGTTTGCCAACATAGGAGGGTTAGCACGGTTCTTGAAACCCGAGACTTGTGCTGTCGCAGTCGACTGCTTGGATCGTTGTCTGGTTGCCGGCAGCTTAGCCATTGATACCCATCCATCCATTCGTTTATGAGAATTGAAGCTTAGCTTTAAAACTTTGGCCTATCAATGTTTGATATTCGATAATTAATTGCTATCTCAAGTTTGCTGTGTGGATGTTGGCAGCAAAATTGGCCTGGAGACCTACGTAGGCATTGGTGCAGCCTTAGGCCCGTATTAGTCAAAAAAACGACGAATTACCTTCCCCGCTTTGCGCATACATGATGATTTTACGGTTTTTATCGTTGCCTCGGGAACGTGATATCTGGTTGTACAACGATTACACGCAGATTCCCTGGCGCGGCAAGCCTGCCAGCGAATGCCCAGGCGGCCTCCGCTACAAGGCAATCGACAACAGCAAGGCCGTCACTGTGGTTCGCTGGATCGGTGGTGGCCTATTGGATCAACTTGGTAACCGATGAAGCCTGATGTTCGCGGCTGAAAGTATCGGTACTTCATCACGGTCACGCATTCGATTAAGTTCTGCCCGAGCCTCCTGAATCCCCATTGCATACCCTGGTGCCATCGCTGCTATCAGGTTCCCGCTGATAACGTGCCGCCCGCATTCAGGACAACCAACATCCTGACCGTCGTATGCCGTGTGATGGTCGACTGACTCGGTCCCACAGATGAAACAAAGCATAAACACCTCCCCCGGATTGATCGGTCAACTGTAGCCGATATTCACAGACTCCCCGCACTCCACCGCCCGGGCATGGCCCGGCAAGGACTCCCCATGCCTACAGAAAACAAAGTCGCCACGCCGCTGCAGGTGGAGCGCTCGACAGTAACGAAACTGGTCATCACCGGCGCACCGAATCTCGACCCGATCACGGTCTTCCTCGAGGACCTGGCCCAATACAAGGGCAAGATCAACGTCAGTTGCTGGGGCAAGAGCTGGGCGGCCTACTGGGGCGGAATGTGGGATGGCCTGAATATCGGTCAATTCTTCTGCGAGCTGAACACCGGGTACATCATCGGCTACTTCGACCAGGCGATGAGTCCTCGGCAGTTCAGTGCTGAAGCGCTTGCAAACAAGGCGCAAATCGCCGTGCTGAAAGACCGCCGGCGCGGCGATCTCAGCCAGGACGAGGCGCGCGAACTGTTCACCGACGCTGAGGACTCGCGCGAATCGCCATCAATCGACCACCTCCACGGAGCCCACAGCGGGCTCATGACCAAACTGTTCGGTGATGAATGGTGGCATGTGAGCGATGACGCCACCGAGCCGAACCCCGACTACGTCTACCTGGCGCGGATCATTCACGCGGTACAACAGGCGCTGCGTCAGGAACAGCAGGAAGTGCCCCCGTGATCGCCACCCCCTGGTTCGCCTACGTCTTCATCTACAAGGGGCCCAGGCCATGAGTAATTGCAACTGCAAATAGTCGGAAAGCCGACAGTTCAATGCGCCCACCATTAAGGCTCACCAAAAAAGGAGAGCCCTATGAGAGCGTTCGCACAAGCAATTATCGCCAGTGCATCAGTGACCAACCGAAAATCTAGGAATCGCTTCCTCCATGAATGCGACAGATGGACAAACCGCCTATACAGGCGCGACTTGATCAACCTTCAACAACGCCAGGAACTGCGGCGTCAAATCGCGGCGGCGTGCCTGGTGGCGTTGATGCCCCCCTACATGCCTGCCGGTGAGCGGCGGGCGAGGTATTCCCATGCCCGAATTAACGTACGAACAGAAACTGGTCGATTGCTCGACCGCCCCGAAAGTATCGGCGGGCATCATCAGCCAGATTGAGAACGGCAACTTCGTCACTTACTGGTGCGGAAAGCTGCGAGGGAAGTTCGTACAAGTCGGCCCCACCTGGAAGGCATCCACAAATCAACAGGCCAAGGAGTCTGCCCGGAAGTTCCGAGCGGAGTGCCTGGCAGAAGCGAAAGCTAAAGGCCTGCTCCCCTCCTAACCCACCTTATGCCGCCCAGCGCGGTAAGGACACCACATGGAAATTCAAACCGAAACGCTTGCGGAGGAAGAACTGGCGGCCATCACCGGCTACTTGATCCCGTCTGGCCAGATTGCATGGCTCAACCGAAACGGCTGGAAGTACGTGCTAACCCGAGCGCGCCGTCCGGTTGTCGGCAGGGTCTACGCCCGGATGAAACTGGCGGGCGTGAAGCTTTCAGCTGAAAACGTTGCGACCGAAGCCTGGTCGCTGGACTTGTCACGAGTAGGATAAAAAGATGCGAGCGAAAAAGGCGGCAAACAGGGACCTGCCGCCGCGAATGATTCGGCGTGTACGAACGCTGAAATGTGGAAAACAGTGGGTTGGCTACTACTACGACGGGAGGAATGAAGACGGGAAGCGGGTTGAGATTCCGCTCGGGGGTGATTTGGATATCGCCAAGACTGAATGGGCAAAGCTCGACTGCAAGCCAGTGCCGAAGAAGAACGCCCTGCTGGGCCAGGTGTTTGATCGGTACGAGCGGGAGATCATACCGGGAAAGGCGCCAAAGACGCAGAGCGACAACCTGCTGAGCCTGAAGAAACTACGCAAAGCCTTCTGCGATGCGCCTATCGATGCGGTGACGCCGCAGATCATCGCCCAGTACCGAGACGGCCGAACCGCCAAGGTGCGAGCCAACCGCGAGATATCACTGCTCTCGCACATCTACAACATTGCACGGGAGTGGGGATTAACGGAAAACAACCCTGCCGCTGGCGTGCGCAAGAACAAGGAAGCACCGCGGGACTTTTACGCGACAGAGGAAATCTGGAACGCTGTGTATGGCATTGCCGCCTCAGAACTGCGTGACGCGATGGACCTCGCCTACCTCACCGGGCAGCGCCCTGCCGACGTGCTGTCGATGCGTGAGGTGGATGCAGTCAATGAGTTCCTGCAGGTGGCTCAGGGCAAGACGGCCAGGAAGCTGCGCATCCGGCTGACCGCCGCCGGCGCGCTCAATGACCTGGGCACTCTGGTGGCGAGACTGATCGAGCAGAGACGCTTGCGCGGGGTCAGAACCCCCTACCTGATAGTCACAGAGGACGGCAGGCAGGTTACAAAGCACATGCTTCGTCTCCGCTTCGACGATGCTCGCGACAAGGCGATCACCATCGCAAGAGAAAACGGCGATGGAGTGTTGGCAGCCAGCATTCGAAAGTTCCAGTTCCGCGACATCCGCCCCAAGGCTGCAAGCGAGATCCTCGACCTAGGAGATGCAAGCCGGCTCCTGGGCCACACGGACAAGCGGATAACCGAGACCGTTTATCGACGCGTCGGGGAGATCGTGAAGCCGACTCGCTGAGCCCAATTTGCAACGAGTTGCGGAAACCGCCTGAAATGATGCGGAAACGATCGGCCTGTACGCTGATAGCTCTGCCGAAGCCCAGAAACGCAAAAGCCCCGCTAGTGCGGGGCTTTTGTTTGAATATTGGCGGGAAACCAGGGATTCGAACCCTGGAGACGCTATTAACGTCCGCCGGTTTTCAAGACCGATATGCAAATTCATGCAGAGCGCGGGTTTGACAACAGTCAGCGTTCCATTACTCGACATCGTCTACCAAGCCACAGGCCGCATTTTACAATGGGTAAACTCAAGGTTTAGGAACTCTTTTAGCTCCTCCCATGCCCCGCCAAACGAACTCGTCGACCAGGTCAACTAAATCATCCTGCTGATACCGAGAGGAGCAGACCCCACCTGATTAGTGGTTACTCATTAGAAAGCAGCTCAACCTCTCCACTTTTGAAGTTAAATGAATAATTACTTGCAACCCTTGATAGATTTGCACGCTTCTTTAACAACAAGTAAAAATTGTGTCGGGCCCGCTGTTCCAACCCATTATTCATCACGACCGTTGACAACTTTGAAAAAATAACAGGAACCACAACCAATAACAACGCACAAGACTTCTTCTGAAAGTCCCCTAGCAAATCAAACGACCAGTAATTTATGAGCGCAGCAAATATAAATCCTAGCGCGGCACAGGTGCGCGACAATAATTTCCCATGACGTTTTGCGCCATCAACACTCTCAACTAACAAATCTTTAAGGTCATTGAGTTCACGCCTTGCACTTTCAGCTTCCTGACTTGCTAATCGCTCAGATAAAATATTTAAATCACCGTCCTTCTCATTCAATACGCATTCTAAGTCTTTGAGTCTGTCCTGATTTGACGCTACCTGCTCCTTGAACAATAACGCATCTGCTTCCTTCTCTTGTTCAACCGCCATTTTCAAGGCGAGTACACGCTCAATTTCTGCTTGATGCTCTTTATCAAGCTTTTCTCTTTCTAACTGAAAATCAGCGCTCAAGCTAAGAGTCATCTCTGCTTCAAAATCTATAAAAGCCTGTTCAGCATCCGCCAAATCATATATTGCACGAGACTCATCTAAAAGAAATATAGCTCTATGCTGTGATGATCTTGCGCTGGTCATCATTTCTACAAACGCACCTGCCCGCTGCTCGCTTGCATCATGAAGAAAAGTCGTAACCTTAGAAAGTAAAGCATGATTTGGCTCCAGCGCCGAAGCACAATTAGCAAGAAGTTTTTTATGAGTTAGCTCCTTTGCAGTAGTACCACCATACAAAACAAACATAAGCCCAGCCAGGTATCTATCCGTAACAGCAGGCGGAACGTAATTCTCTTTGTAACCAATGTTATTTATGGCAAACTCAAAAGATGCAGAAGCAACCCGCTTATTCTCGGTAACAAATATATGCTGACATTCATGAAAGTAACTCCTAGAGTTAATTTTCCCCGCTCTCAACCTCAAAACACCACCTACAGCATGCGCGTCTCTTTCGCGAGCGTGGAATGCGTACTGGCCTAAGGCGTGAGTAAGCTCACTCATAAGCTCATCGTTAAAATATGACGGACTTTTAGGAGTGGGTATTATCATGATTTGCTTTCGCCGGAGAACGCCTTCAAGGTCTGACAATATACCTTGCGCATAAGCCTTAAAAGTCGGTCCTTGCATCCGACGATGAGTAGCGCGCCGAGTACCACTCCCATCTTGATTCAACGCAGCTCTTAGGTTGTCTCTGACTTCATCTACGTGATCTTTAAATATATATAGGCTAGCGCCTTTTGCACGTAAACTTTCTATCAGCATAGAAGTATACTGAGAGGTTTTCTCCTCATTTAGATCCAAATAAGACATAGCTAAAGGTCCGTCCAAATACAATCTTAGAGCAGACAAGGTTATTGAACTATTAGGCTCGCGAAGATTTAATATATACTCTGCAAGTATAGCGCCGCTTGCTATATTAATAAGCTGTTTGAATACATCTTGATTATTAACACTAGTATGCAATATGTATGAAGCACAGATAATTTTCATCTGGTCCAGCTGTTTTTGCAGACTGGGCTCGGAAACTTGCAATCCTACATCTTGCAATCCCTCTTCATCCTCCTCTTTTTCAATAGGTGCCTTTTCACGCAACTGCAATATATTTTTATTATCTTTTACAGGCTGCCCTGGACGTATCAATCTTGTCTGGAAGTCAGAAGTCACAATTTGATTAAAGAAGTGCTTTCTTAAAATCTCTTCTGGCACATCAATTTTTGACTTATCAATAATTTCATTTGAAAAGCCTATGAATTCTTCAAGAATCTGTTGAATATCTTCTTCAGTTGTAGCGGAAGACTCATTTGCTAACGATTTCGCATAGGTATAAATAGATCCAGCTTTAACCTCGCTGGTTTTCAGAAGTACCCCCGCTTTTTCCATTCTTGGAACCAATTCGTCTAACGCCCAAGGATGAACGTCAACACCATATAGTCGCTTCAATTCGCCGCTCAAATAATCCCTATCGAAATATTTCCCAGCCTTTTCTTTCGCTATAGGAGTTACAAGGGGAATAAGGCCACTCAAAATATCGTCCTGAGCCCCAGACTGAGCAAGGTATGCATATGCAATGAGAGGACGTTCATAATCCAATTTCATTTTCTGAGCCTCAACCTTAACGCCGCTTTGCATGAAAATCCTTTGATTAAACTTTTCTCATAATGCAAGAGGCCTCGTCAGCATAACCTCTTACGAGCATCTTCCTTGAAAGCTAGCAGTTCCACGTACGGGCAAACGGTTCGCCAAGGTGGTGAGGTGCAACCATAATGCATAACACAATCAAAATGCCACTACCTGCGAGTCTCTGTTCCCCCGAGCTACCAGAAAAAAACTCGTCGACGATGATTGACAATTATGCAAGCGAACTGTAGAGAGCAAATCCAGAAAGATGCTTCTCACAAGGTTGAGGTGATTCACAGTGGCTGATCACGGAGTCATGCAGACAGCATTTCGATACCCGTCGCCCACACTGCAACCCCTATGAATCAGCCCTCCCATTACCTTTTATGTGCGACTAAATATGAATCTAACGCCTCTGCAGATCAGCGCCCATTCAGCGTTGCTGGCATGGTTTGAGCAACACACCGGCCAAGTACTTACCTGGAAACAGCTGCAAAAAGCTCCGAGCATTGTCGCAATATCGGCTAAAGGGATCTACAAACCCAAGGAGCTCAAGTATGCGCTGTCGATTAGTCAGCGGCTGGATAGCCCCTATAGCGATCAAACGCCTGTCTATCAAGAGAACGGAAGCTGGCACTATACATATGCCCAAGAGGAAACTCCCCGTGGTGACTCTGCTAGGCTGTTTACCAATCAAGGGCTTAAAAAATGCATGGAGGACGGAGTGCCTGTAGCTGTCCTTGTGCAGACCTCGAAAAAACCTAAAGTGACTGCCTATCGGGTGTTAGGTTTGGCCAAGGTTATCTCATGGGAGAACGGCTTTTTTTCTCTCGAGAGCACCACGCTGACGGAAGCAGGCATCAGTTCGAACCCATTTGTCGTCGACTCATCCAGCTACTCGCCAAAAGGAGTCGAGGATAGCCGCGAACGCATACTCAGGGAACTTACTAAGCGTCAGGGGCAGGGAGCGTTTCGAAGTGGACTGCTTACCGCTTATGATGGGCGCTGCGCCGTTACTGGCTCCGCAGTTAAGCCGGTGCTGGAAGCAGCGCATGTCACCCCTTTTCTAGGGCCAAAGACTAACCATATTAGTAACGGTCTTCTACTGCGTAGCGACCTACACACCCTATGGGACAGGGGCTTGATCTATCTCCACGATGACCTCACGCTACAAGTAAATCCGATCCTGGAAACCTCTGAGTATTCCGATCTCGCGGGCAAGAAAATTAGGGAAAGAACGAGTGGTGCTCCAGGTCTGTCTATAGACGCAATTCGAGCACATCGAGAATGGTGCTGCAGAAAGCTTGAACCGGAGATGATCGCCCCGAAGGACGCTGATTTCAGCGAACACGCCAAAAATGATCAATTTTCACCTCAATCCATCAGGAACGAGTAGTTTTTACCCTGACTCGGGAGTGAGCTTTGCGAAGATGGGTGCTACCTTAGGACCCCGTCGCACAAAATGAAGCTTGCGTCCGGTAGTCTAGGCTCCACGTGAAGGTAACGATAAATGCCACTTACAGCGAATTGATAAATGTCTAAATTTGCAGACCTCCCGCTAAGCGACCTTCATTTCGATCCTGAAAACCCTCGACTTCCTAATAACTTGAAGCATAAGGGTGACGAAGACGTCATCCGTTACCTACTGCTCGAATGCAACCTGATTGAGTTAATGCTATCAATAGGTGAGCACGGCTTTTTTGCTGGGGAGCCATTGCTGGTCGTACCAAGACCCGAAGGTGGGTGGACGGTTGTAGAAGGCAACAGGCGTCTCGGGGCGCTTAAACTGTTGCAACCTAATATTATTCCACCGGTGAAGCCATCTCAGGTTAATGAAGCTCGCCAGATAACGGATAATGCGCCAACTACAATTTCAACCTTACAGTTTGATGACCGAAACGAAATCCTTAGTTACTTGGGTTATCGACATATTACAGGTATCAAAGAGTGGGATGCCTTAGCAAAGGCAAGATATCTTAGACAGCTACGTACCCGCCACGGCGCAGACCACTCGGAGGCTCATAAAGCACTAGCAAAAGAAATTGGTAGTAAGGCTGCATACGTCGCAAAACTCTTAACAGGGTTAACTTTGGTAGAAAGAGCACGTGACAGCGGCCTACTATCCAATATAAAGCTAGAAGAAGACGACATTCAATTCTCGCTTCTCACCACGGGTATTGGCTACAAGAACATATGCGAGTTTATTGGAATTGCCTCAGCATCAGACGTTGATGCAAAAAACCTTAAAGAACAAGAGTTCAGCGAGTTTTTCACATGGGTATTTGATAAATCCAGAGGCTCAACAACTCTTGGCGAATCTCGTAATTTAGAAAAGCTCGCTCGCGTAGTACATGATGATAAAGCGCTAAACGAATTGCGCCGAGGAGTCTCGCTTGAAATGGCAGACCTCTATACAAGCGGCCCTCTCGAAGCTCTGCGTAATCTTCTTCGTGAGACAGAGGAACGAGTTGAAAGTGCGTTGAGCACCCTTAGCGTTGCGGACGGTATTAGTAGCTCGGATGTTGAGCAAGCGGGAAGAATTAAAAAAGCCTCCACGGCTCTTCATGCGGCACTACACGGCCTTTTGAATCCTATCGAGTAGCCCATGATAAATTTGAATAAGCCGAGAGATTCAGACATTCATACGCTTGCCGACTTCGCGGAACTTTTGTGCCTGTTGACTCAAGACCGTATTTGCTCAAGAGAGACTATAGCTGATCAAATTAAAGACGTCGGCGACTCAAAAATTAGTGACTCCGCTTTAGACGACTGTTTCAGCCATCTTGAATGGAGAGCAAAAAGTTTCGAAGGATTTTATCCTTTCTCTATCGATAAAAGCTCAAAAACCTTTTCGGCACCAGAAGAGCTTGATCATAGCTTCCACCTGTACACCCTGCTTTTGCTATGCGCAAACCTCCCGTTTTTAGATGACCGAAGCACTATTACTGATGCTTTCGAACGTATCGCACTTATTGCGCTTGAAAGAAGTTGGCCATCGAACTCGAGCATTCTGCCCTTCGGCAAAAACGAAACGACTTACACTGGCAAAAAATCAGAGAGAATCAATAAGCTTGCAACCGATATCGGTGGTTTTGGGCTTTGTAATGACGATACGTTTAGAGGCAGAGACAGCGGCGATGGAGGAATTGATCTTGTTGCTTGGATGGGACTTGACGAATATGAAGCCAGAAACATACCGTCAGCGTTAGGCCAATGCGCTTGTTCAAGGACTGATTGGGTAAGCAAACAAACAGAGATCTCTCGTGATCGCTTGAACATGATGATTCATCCTACCCATCCCTGGATGCAGCTAATATTTATCCCTCACTGCTTTAGAAACAATCACGGCGGATGGGCTGTAGACGGTGAAATAGCGGCCACTATAATTTACGACAGATTACGGATTATAAAAAAAATAGGAGGAGATCTAGACTGGAAAATCATATCACCTCCTAAATTGTTTTTTGAGTTCCTTGAAAAGCGACTAGAACTTGTTTAAATCACCAAATATCTGGCAATGCCCTAGCCACTCTCTCAAAAAGTGGCGGGGGGACAGCGTTCCCTACTACAGTATATCGCTGCATCTGTGAACCATTTTTTGACTCAGGAAAAATCAAGTCGCCGAATCCTTGTATTCGAGCCGCCTCTCTATAACTGAATCGACGCGCAGGCAAATCGCTTTCAAACTTCCAGACATTATGCTCCAGCTTAATCATCGCCGGACTCATCGGATGCAAAGGCATATGTCTGGGATTAGCCACGATAGTGCGAGACGTCTCATCCCACCCATTACGCCTGTCTCTAGATAGGTAATACCAATGAAAGTCTAGGTCGTAAAACTCTCCTACCGGCCACTCAGGCATATCACCAATTGCATCGCGAATTGAAACCTTTGCAGCTCCCCCCTCAACACCATGGGTTGGAGAGGGAAAGACATAATCAATACCAAAATCTTCCCGTACACCTACTATGAATATCCTTTTACGCTCCTGAGCAACTCCAAATTCAGCAGCATTTAAAATCTCCGCATTGACTCTGTAACCAAGCTCGCTAAAGATTTTTAGCTGATCATCTAATAAATGGCGGAAATTCTTACGAAACATACCAGAGACGTTTTCTACAATAAAAGCCTTCGGCTTAATCACTTTCAACGCCCGTGCAAACTCTAAATATAGCGTATTAATTTTTCTATCTGGATTTCTCAACCCTCCTTGACTGAAGCCTTGGCACGGGTAACACCCGACAAGAAGATCAGCATCAGGAAAGTGTTCGATAGTAGAGACACTAGCTCTTACATAATCCGTCTCAGGGTGATTCGCTAAATAAACCTCACGAGCATAGTGAAGAATGTCGTTAGCCATGAGGACTTCGAATCCCGCACGTAGAACCCCTGCATCAGATCCACCACACCCTGAAAATAACGAGACAGCTGTTGGCATTTTTACCCCCGGTTAACCGCGCGCATTATACAGACATACGCCCAGGTTGCGGCTACGTTTGCTCGAGACATCCTAGCTCATTCGGCCCACGAAACAGGGCCATGATGATGGATTTCTGGCTAGCTGCTGCCGATTAAGGCATAGATACGAGAATCTCTCGTAAGCTCACCCACCTCCAACGCCGATGAAACGCAGCTCTCCGACATCAAAACAACCTCCCCAGCACGACTGGCTCCCAGTTCATGATCACTAATTCCCCGCTGACCTCGGCTCTGCCATGCCGCTGGTTAGACGTGCTGTAGTGGATGTCGACAGTCTCGAAGTAAAGACCTTCAAACACGCGCCGAATGTCTGGGTGGTCATTGATGCTGACCATCACCTTACCTTTACACCTTCGCATAAAGTCGGCCATACGCTCGTAATTCTCAAATGGAAAATCTACCCCATAGCCAGCGGTCCCCCAGTAAGGAGGATCCATGTAGTGGAAGGTATGCGCACGGTCATATCGTTCAGCGCAGTCAAGCCAAGGGAGGTTTTCGACGTAAGTTCCGGACAGTCGCTGCCAAGCGGCCGAGAGGTTTTCCTCTATCCGTAGCAGGTTGATGGCCGGGCCAGTGGTCGCGGTTCCAAACGTCTGGCCCGTCACCTTGCCGGCAAAGGCATGATGCTGCAGGTAAAAGAACCGAGCGGCGCGTTGGATGTCGGTGAGGGTTTCAGGACGAGTCATTTTCTGCCACTCGAACACCTGGCGGGAACTGAGCGCCCATTTGAACTGGCGCACGAATTCTTCTAGGTGGTTCTGCACAACACGGTACAGCGTCACCAGGTCGCCGTTTATGTCGTTAAGGACTTCAACGGGGGCGGCCTGAGGACGCATGAAATAGAGTGCGGCGCCTCCGGCGAAGACTTCGACGTAGCACTCGTGAGGTGGGAACAGCGGAATTAGGCGATCGGCCAGGCGGCGTTTGCCGCCCATCCAAGGGATGATAGGTATAGACATGGGAGCAAGACCTTTACTGTATGAATAAACAGGTGCTAGGCTCACCTTGCTTTGTGCACAAGGCAGGAGCCACGGCCGGACTTGCAGGATTGGTCTGCGGGTTTGGAGGGCCGGACGTGATGTTGGCGCATCCGTCCGGCTCGCTCCTTTTAACGATATCAATTCATCGTGTGCCCTCAAGGAACATGCCAATGAACAAAAAGCCCAGCAGTTTCAAAAAGGACACAGTTGCATTAATAAGTAAACTTCCTAGTGAATGGGTCTTAGCATTTCTACTGGGAACACTGCCAATTTTACTTTTCAGTTCCACCCAAAAAGATGTTGATGATATAGTTCAAGGATTGCTTGCTATCGGCCCGCTTATTGAATACTCCGCCTATCTCGCTGGCCCTTACGCCTTCGTTTTCCTAATTAAATATTTAATACGATTCAGCTCTGACAAAAGTATAGAAACCTTTAACTTTATCCATAAAATTATCGCAGAGATAGGAACTGGCTTTCTTACTATCACGAGAACAGGTTTAGGGGCAGTTTTTGGAGTTTTAGTATTAGGACTGATCACCGAGATTATTTCAATCAACAACAAACAGCTCTTATCAATGACCGTCATGATACTTTCTCTAACCCTCGCTAATTGCGCACTCGCCCTAGGGAAAGATACCCTAATTGAACATACCAACAGACCATCTTTAAAAAACGCTATTAAGCTGAGTCCCAAACTAAAATAATCATTGATGGGGTTGCTGAATTATCGTCAACACGTAAGCTTGGCAAGCTTTGAGCGCAATCAGTCCTTGATCGCCGGCATCGGTGATCCCGATAATTCGTTGAGAATGCGCTGGGTCAAGTTGGGCTCGATGGGCTCCATGAACCACGACGCCGGCGCCGGGGGTGGCAGGCACGTTGCAGTCACTGGCTGAGTCCGTGGCGTCGATAAGGACTGACAGCCGTACATCAGCAGTAGCAAGGCGGTCACGCAATAGAGCCTGATTACGTTTGGCATCGGACAGTTCTCGGATGTGCTGTTGATCGGAGACGGCGAGTTGTTGCTCTGTGGCCAGGCGCTTGTCTTGGTCGGCTTGCTGCTGGCGGAGCGCGGCCTGAGTCAGATTGTTTAGATCGTCAACCTGCAGCGCGATCTGACTCGCGAGCTGCCCTGCGTAACGCCAGGCTTGCACCTGCCAGGCCGCGCCGAACGAAATGATCATCGCGATCAGCAAGACTGCCAGTTTTTGTGATGTGGTCAGCATTACTCATCCTCCCAATCCAGTAGGTCGACGGTCTGCCCTGCCAGATGGTGTGTGCAGTCCTGGAGAAACTGGACGCGACCACCGGTCACGAATGAATGGCAAACCCTCGGACCGTCCGACCAGGTATATCGGACCAAAATGCTCGACGTGAAAGTCGGCGCCTCCACATTGCCGTTCCAGCCCCAGCGTGGCCCCGCTCCGTTCCCATGCGAAACGCTATGGGCGATGCAGCAACCATGGCACAAAAAATACAGACGATCTTCTTCGGCCTGCGCCAAGCATCGGGACACTTTTCTTAATGCCGTCATTGCAGCACTCCACCCGCCAGGCGGTACTGCTGGATCAGATCGTCAAGGTGGTGTTCACGCTGGCCATACCCTGCACCAGGCAGGCTTGCCCAAATATTCCGACACTTTGCGATTGCGGTTTCGAGCCGTCCCGCATGCACGTCCGGTAGCGCTCGGCATTCACGGATGTGCTGCAGAGCCAGTAGGTCTTGACTGATCGGGCTGAAATCAGGCAAGGCCAACAGTGTTCGGTAATACGGCCAGTCCTTGAGCATTTGCTGGTACCGACCCGAGGCATTTGAGGTCAGGCCCTTGCTGTTGATGACTTTCGACGTACGCCCTTTTGCGAAAGGATGATCACTGAAGTCCTTGAAGATCTCGGGTTTCCTGTCGACTCCGGTGACAATGACGTCGTAGCCATCCAATACAGTGATCGGCGATCTACTGGTCCCCTCAGACCAAGCGAGCATGTCGAGAAAGGCGAGTGCGTTACAACTGCCCGCCTGAGCAACTGAAAGTTGTGACATTTTCCTAACTCCAAAAATCGCAACGCGGCTAGTTTCAGGGAAGTTATACAAACTGCAATATATAAACTTATACCTCCCAACCATCTAATCTGGAACTTCAAAAAATAAGGTTATTATTTGTCAAACTCCAAATTATAGCTCTTTGATATCATCCACCGAAAACTTTAGCATTAACATGAAGGACAGTTGCATGAGCACTCACCCCGTAGAAAACCCGAAAAAAAAAGGTTGGTTGTGGGCGTATCGAAAAGTGAGAGGTTTTGGATTTTCTAGAACTGCAGCTTTTTACCGAGCCACCCGCTATACCGTCTTCGGTGATTCTGGAAGAATTGAATCCAAGTCGAGATGGGAAAAGTATCGCCTCAAAAAGTGACACACGCTTATAAGCCACGCGCACTTTACCGCCATGGAAGGCAACATTTAGCCAATCACTTAAACCATCAACATCGACTTTTTAATAACACTTCAAAAACCACGCACCTCTAATATTTAATCAGTAGCTATAAACTTATTTAACGCTTTAAACTCCGTTAGCGACTATTAATAAATTTCCCCATTTGGCTGCCGAGGATGTCAGCCCCGAGCTGATTTGGATGAAGGTTGTCAGCCGTGTAGACGGACAAATTGTAGCTATTGATACCGCACAGACCTCCTATGTCTAAGCATGGAATGCCCATTTCCCGACATACGTCCATCATGGCCTTGCCAATGGCCTGGATACTCAGACCGTAGCTGTTCAATGTTGGCGGTACTGGCTCCGAGCCAAACTGTCCGCGATTGGTTGGAGTGAAGAAGAACAGCTGAACCGTAGGCTTTATGGTCAGGATCTTATCGATCAAATACCGAACGTTGCCATGAATGGAGATCGTTTCCTTCGGATCAGCCAGGGTGCCCAATGGACAGTTGCCGTGGCCGTAGTCATTCGTGCCACCCCAGGTGGTCACCACATCAATCCCGTCCAAATCACCGGCCGCCAAGTTATCCGCCATCGTACGCAACAGCTGGCCGCTAACTCCCAGATTTTTAGTTTGCTGCAACCCAGTAACCTCACACAACTTCGCCGCGTACAAATTCAGCTGAGTGAACGAGTCCCCTAATGCGCACCATTTCTTCCCCCAAAACGGTGGGAGTATATTGGTCACACGTGTTAGCGATAACGAAGAATGATAGGGCTCATACCTGATAGGCAAGTCGGCGCCCTTGGTAAACATGATCTTCTCCGGTGAAGCACTGTTGGAGGAGATACGTATGTAAGCGGCATCTGCAGGCGCGGTCATGCTGTTCAAGTTCACTATTCCGGCCAAGAAACGCTTGTCGGCGTCATACCATGCCCCTGTCACACCTTGTGTACTGAACTGCGGCTGGGGCATGACGTTGATGGTTGATGACTTTGTTGTTGATCGGTAAGTCGCCCCGTCATTAGCAACGGGAATAAAACCGGTCGCCCACCAGCCTTCAACGTTAACCTCTAAGCCATTTGTCGAACTAATATTTTTCCCGATTATCCGTGCTCTGTAATCAAACAAATTAGAGGGTGTGTCGATAAAAGAGGCATGTCGCTCAGTCACATAATCCAATTGAGGTGACAACCCGGCGACTATGGCAGACCCCGTCTCAACAAGCGTTTTCGATAACAGGTCTTTACCGATGTACAGCCCCGCCTCGCTGCTATTACCGTTCATCTCCAGCCGGTATGGAACGTACTGACCAGGAAGCGCATCTGCAGCAACGATTGCCGTGATAGGACCTGCCCAGTTAAAGCTTACCCGCAGGTATGCAGCTCCAGCCGGAGCACTCACGCTGTTGGCACCTCCAGCGCCAGAAATAAACGCTTTAGCGGCGGTATAAAAGGCATAAGCCATATTCGCTGCTGCAGGGACAGCAGCAAGAGAGAACTTATACGTTGCGCCAGCTGCCACTGGGATGTACTCGCTACGATACCAAGACCCACCCGGCGCCGTATCTCCCCCAGTTGTCGTATTGAAGGATCCACCTGCAACCTGCGTGGCGTTGTTGTAAAGGTTTTTGCCGACTTGGATACTGAGTGACTTAACCGGAGGCTCGATACTTGCCACCCGGGATGTCACACCACTCACGGCCGCTGCGCTTGGGTAGCGCTTGACCTCAATCGCAACCCCGGAACTGTTCTGGTACAGAATCAAATATTCATTGTTATCGGCGGTTGGCACACTGAAGTATCTCCCCGACACCGTACCTGCTAAACCGAGCGCCGTAGTCGCAAAGATTCCTGCAGATAGCTGAGCTTGACTACTCGCAATTTCAGCCCGATCTGCAGCCTCAACCACCACATTTAAAATGTCCTCGGGATCAGTCGTTACGATGTCCTTCAGCAAAGGCGCAACATACCCTCCGTAACCAATCGATACGTCAATCCTTCGTTCTTTTGCATAAAAAAACACCCGTGCGCTCGCATCCGCATGAGTCGGATTGGCAAGTGGGACAGTCGCCTCTGCGTCGCTAAACAACGCCGTAAGGATTGAGGTACCACTGCTGTAGACGTGAACGGTGGCTCCAGGCAGCAATACGCCGTCCTCAGCCCTTGCGGCAAAGAATTGAATAGGTTGCATGATGAGTCTCTGTCAGGTGATGAAGGTGATCGCCGGAGCGAAGTTGAGTTGACTGCGCACACTGCTCCAAGTGTCGTACGCTGCAGCGCAGAGGTAATACGTGATGTCTGGCGTCAGTCCCGTGATCTGCCCGGTGCGTGATACGCCTTGATAGCCGATCGTTCCTGCAGTTGCCGGATCAAAGTCCTCCTCTGTCGAATACACAAACACATAGCCGGCCGCGTCTGGCTCAACACTGGCTGCGCAACTGACATCCGCTGTGGTGGTTCCAGTGACCGTGACGGCGGTTCCCGTCACAGGCACAGGCGCCGTATTGGTGACCAACAGCGACACCAGTGGTGCCTGGCCTGCAGCGTTTCGCTCGATGATTTCTACCCGATAGCTGCGAATGAGCGCACCATCCACCAACGCATCTTCACGTTGGTAGGTGAATGCCGTGCTGGTGGTCGCCACTTCTCGCAGGAGAGCATTGCTGCCCGCGTGACGAACACGTACCAAGCGATCCTCGGCACGAGCTCCGGCCACCCAGCTTACGGTGAAGTACGGCGCCTCGAAGGCACCGACCAGGGCGAGATTTTGCGCTGTATCAGGCGCAACCCTAGCTGGCGATAACGTGACGCTGTAGGCCGTGACATCCGCCAGATCCTCAAGCGCTCGGCCGAACACGTTAAATGAGCGGAACTTGACCCAGACGGTCTTACCGACCTGGTCCGACGTATAGCTGTACTTCCAAACCGCATCATCCAACCGCACAAAGGGTGAACCAGCCGAGTGGCTGGACACCGAAGTGCTAAGGCGTCCGCGTCTCAGATAGCTCAGCTCATAGGCTCCGACGCCGGTGAGCACCGCGTCGCGGTAACTCAGCAATTCACCAGCTACCCAACACAGCGTTGCGCCACTATCTGCCTCAGCGGTAGTGGCGGCTGCCAACTCGGTCGCCGCTGCCAACTGAATGGACAAGGTGTTGACCGTATCGGGGTCGCTTCCGGATGCGAGCGCCGTGGTCAACTGCCCCATTCGCGCCCTGCCGTAAATCGTCTCCGCTAACCGATAGCTGTCACCATCAGCGCTGATCCATATCTCACAACCGCCCCAGGCTTCACCCACGCCGGCAACACCTCCCCATATTTGCAAAGTGCCGGCGGGCAGCAAGCTTTCGGGTGGGTTGAACATGACGGGCGGAAGGACGGGGCCTGACGCGACGTTTTGATTGCCCTGATAACCGCTCTTGCTCTGCACGGGATAGTTGGGCGCGCTGCCGACGCCCAGCAACGCATCCTCGGCCACGATCGCCAACTTACCCATTTCGTCCTCCTCGACCGAAATCAACCGGACCAGGCGCTGATGCAGGTTCAAGCCAGGATCAGTGATCGTCACCAGGTCCATGGGCTCTAGGAGCACATGCTGCCAGCCGAGGGAGAATTCATATTCGTTGCGCACGTACAGCTTGCGCTGCACCAACAACTGCGCCGCATGGGCGCCGATGGCGATATTGCAGATCTCGTACGCTTTGATGGTGTCCATCGGTTTGGAGCCAAACTGCTCAATGGCAGCCTGGTCAGGCGCACGGACCACGTCCGTGTTGTACTCGTGATCGCGATCAAGGATCTCCAGCGACACCTCGTTGTAGCTGTCGGCCTGGCTCTTGATCTTGAGCGAGACCGGAGGCCCACCCTCCTCTGAGAGAAAATCGTCATCGGTCAGATCCGCCACTGGCGTGATGTTCGGAAACCACGTCACACCGTTGCCGGTGACAGCCTGGTCGCCGTAGGGGATCACCTTGAGTTGACCGGCAGACCACACCAGCTCGCTGTTGGTCAGCTGCAACCAGCGCGCGATGGCCTCATTCGCCGGCGCCTGCTCGTCGAGCACTGGACTCAAGAGTAAGTTTTCCGCCAAGCAATAGTTGCGGTAGTTCGACATATCCGCCACCCACGCCGGGGTAAAACCGATTCCGTCCAAAGGATCGAGCAAAAGCCCGGGCAGGAAATCGCCCGGGTTGGCATCCGGCAGGCCCGGCACTTGATAACGACCGTCCACCTCAAAAGTATGATTCTGGACGCCGGCGTTATCGTTGAGCAGGTACCTGCTTGAAAACACGTAGGCCGTATCGGAATAGGCAATGGCCTCAGCCGGGTGGCGAGTCTGAAGAAAACCCCACACGGCCTGGTCATGGGTGCCATTGGCGTAGTTCAAACCAATCTGCGCCAGTGAGGAAAACACTTCCTTGTCACGAAAAACTCGGTGTATCGCCCCCAGCGGCCCTCGCCCGACAGCCAAAATGATGGCCGCATAGTAGGTGTAGGTCGTGTCCTTCTGAGTAGCCCCCCCACCGCCTTTACCCCCCGATTTTTTCGTCGTGGTTTTTGCGACCGCTTCAAAGTCGTTGTAGTAAATGAGATTAGGGCTGATGCGATTACGGCCGGCGATCCAGGCGATCGGCTTGCCACTGGCACTGCTCTGGACCTGCAACGCGTTGATACGTGTCGCACTGTTGGAAATGGTACTACTGCTGCCCCCCATCGCTGACTCCATATCCGTTAAGTGTGTAATAACGCACGGTGTGGCTGGAAAGCCGCTCTTCGCGCATATCCGCAAACTCGACGCCGATGTCTCGATAGGCGTGAATGATGCAGTGCTCACCGACTACCACTGCGCCGTGGCTGAAGGTCCGGCCGAACTTCCAGACCGCCACATCGCCACGTTGCGGGACGTCGATCTGCTGGCCGTACAGCTCCAGCCAGCCCAGATAACGCTCCTCACTGCGATGCAAGTGCCAGTCTTGGGCGTACGCCCCAGGATCGATCCAGGGAATCAACCCGGCGGCGTGATACACCTCAATCAGCAACCAGGCGCAATCGACGCCAACGCCGAGCAGGTGCTGCCGGTGCTGGTAGGGCGTGCGCAACCAACGCTCGGCCTGCGCGACCACAGCATCTCGCTGCGGCACTTCGAACGCGCTCATACGGAGGTCTCCGCGACGGGAATGAACGGCATACCCCGGTACCGCGCTCGGTTGCCAAATTTGTTGGTGCAAGCATCCAGCGTCCGTGGGCAACCCGGGTAAATCAAAAATTGATCACCCGCCAATGGCACACCTGGCAGTCCCAGGATCATCGTCACGGCGCCATCTGCCGTGAATCGGCGCACGGTTCTTGTCACACCTGTATTGGCACCGTTCACAAAACGAATCACGCCCTGATCGAACCAACCCTGAGTGGCGGACACATTGGAGTTCACACGTAGAGCCGTGCTCCCGCCCTGGACCACACCCACGGTTTCAAACAGGGCACGGTTCACCCCGCAATCGGCGCTGTATACCGTGCGCAGGCAGGAGGGCTGATAGACACCCCGGGGCACCTTGGTATCCAGCAGCTCGATCGGCGACTTCACTGTCACCGTCGCCTGCTCGCGGTCGGCAGGATCCACCTCGGCGACACGTCCGATAAAACGTGTGACCGCGCCCACCACGGGCGACCGCCAGTCCGCCATAAACGCTCGGACAAGGTTCAAGGTGGCCCCGTCAAAACCGCCACCGGCAATGAATGGCAACAAGGGCTCGCCGAACACGGTGTCGTCCATGCCGGCGGTAAAGGTCACGCTCAACGTGTCGACCTCAATCCCGCGCACCGCCCGGACACCGGTGCGCTTGATCAGGGGGCCGCTGGCCAAGTAGTTCTGTCCGGAATAGAAGATCTGCAAACCCGCATCGGTGTAACGCAGCACCTGGCCGCTGGCCAGGGCAATCGTGTACAGATCCGCCATGACAAAACTGCGCGCCGTAGCCAGAAAGGCTTTCAATTCAGGTGTGGCATCGATCATGGTTTGATACTCGTGAACGCGATGTTTTTGAGTTCCCAGATCGTGCGATAGGGTTGAGCCCCGTCGAGCGAATCGGCCTCGAAAGCACAGCGGAAGTAGAACGCCCCGCTCCACACCAACGCAGCGTTAATGGGAGGCGCCACCGCAAAGGTGATAAGCCCCAACTCATCCACGCTGTAGGCAGAAATGGAAACGCCTCCGACGGTCACAGCATCCACATTGACGACGCCATACACCGGCTCCACCCAGTGACCGATCTCCCGGGAAAGCTGAAATGTTCGCGTGGTGCCGTCCCCGGTGCCGAAGCGCTGAAGCGTTACCAGGTGATCGCTACGGTCAAAGAACAGGAACTCGCCAAATTGCCCTTTGCGCTGATTAAAGAACTCAATCAGCCTCGACCACTCATCTAAACCTGGGCGCTTGCGCACCGCGTTGTAGCTCAGTTGGAAAGACCACAGCGGCGCGGGGTAGTACGCCGTTGTCCGGCGTCGACCACTGGCAGCTTTCTGCACACCGGTGCTCCACTCAGGCGCCTTTTTTGAAAGCAGGGTTTGCCCGGGCAGACGCGGCAGCACACCGTCAACCGACGCGCCCATATCGGGGTAATTGGCGATCCAGCGCGCCGGCCAAAAAGGTCCTAACGACATCTCGCCCCCTAAGTTTTGATGGCGCCGTTGCGCCGCATTTTCTGCATTTCCTCGGCCAGCACCCGGGCACCACGCCGAATATCAGCAGGTGACATTCGCCCGCTGTTGTCGTGGTAGTGATAGCTGTTGCCAGCGCCTCCCAACTGCCCTTCCCCATTGGCTGCCTGGCGAATGACATTGGCGTATTGCTTGGGCAGCACCATTTCCTGCTCGTGGAGTTGCGTCATGGGATTGGTACCAGCGGGGATGTCATAGCCGCCCTCGGCCGAGGCGACGTTTTTCACCAGGCCAAATACGAATGCGCCGGCAGCCACTGCAGCCGCCGCACCGAGGATCGGACCAATGATTGGAATGGCGGACATGGCTGCGAAAGCACCAGCCATGGCTTGCCAGGCGCTGGCGATGATGTTCTTGATCGTCGCCGCCCCCCAGATCGCCACGGACATAGCTGCACCGCCCGCCTCTGCTGCCGTTCGAACGCCAACTCCGACTACCGTCGCACCGGTTTTAGCCGTCTCTCCAAAAATCCAGGCCATCAATGGCTTCGTGACCATGTTTTCAACGAAGGCGGTCCCGATGCTGGTGAAGATCCCTCGCAGCAGGCCCTGGGTACTCATGGTGCCGCTCAAGATCCCGCTCAACCCGCTCGACCAACTGGTACGCAAACTGTCGACCATGCCCGTCCAGTTGCTTTGCGACTCGAAGGTTTGCTGCCTGCCGATCAACGCCATGCTGTTGCGGTGGGTTTGCTCCAGCGCCAGGATCTGCTGCTGGACCTGCTGCAGGGCGACCGGGTTACGGTCAGGATCCTGCTCCAGCAGTGCTTTACGCTCGGCCAATGCCTGAGCTTCGATCGCATACCGTTGCTTTTCGAACTCGGCTTGGGCCTGCAGCAATTGGCCTTGGGTGATCAGGTTGGCCTGCAGATCCAGCTGGGCCATCTGTTCGGCATGGGCAACATCGGTAAGCCGCGCCTGCTGATCAGCGGCCAGCTGTTGCTGTTTCATGTTGGTGATTTGCTGCTGCTTTTCGCGCTCTACAGCAACCACCTCAGCCGCAGCCTTGCGGTATTCCTGACTGTCCTGGCCGTAGAGTTGCCGGCTGCGCTCTAATGTCTGCTGAGCGATCTGCAAGCGCGCGTCCATGTTGTTGCGGTACTGCTGTGCCTGGGCCTGCAGATCGGCAAAGGCCTGGCCTTCGTCCTGCCGGCGCAACGCATCCAATGACGCCAGGTAATTGCGCTGAACACTCAAGCGTTCGGCCGCGCTCAAATCCGTGCGCTTGAGAATGCCCTGCCAATATTGCATTTCCTGCTGTTCGGAGAACTGCAGAAACGTGCCCTGCTCGGCCTGCTGCTGGGCGTGAGCAACCTTCTGCGCATCCAATGCTTCTGCCCACTCACTGACCCGTGATTTGGTATTCGCCGGCGCACTTACCGGGTCATCCTCTTTTTTAGGGGGAGTTGTGGACTCAACCACTTTTTTCCGATGCTCGACAGCTGCAGCGTATGCCTGCTCCAGCTTGGTCAACTTGGCGACTTCAACGCCGTAAGCGGTCGGACTTGTCCTGCCCTGTTGTGGTGCCTTGGTCAGGGCTGTATTGCCGGTCGCGGCCATCTCGGCCACTTTGCGCCGCTGCTCTTCGATGCGAGCAGAACGGGAGCGCATACCCGCGTCCACTTCTTCTAGCTTGTTGGACACCAACTGCATGTTTTCCAGCAGCAGGCGCTCCTCGGCCAGTGTGGCTTCAAGCGGTGCCTTACTGCCTCCAGCACGTGGACCTGCCGTAAAATTCGCCAGCGCTTGTTCATAGCGGGCGACATTGGCAGCGACCTCATCAACGGTCACACCAACACCCGTCATGCTTTTCAGAAGGTTATTGAACCAACTGGCAGTCTCAGACAGCCGCTTGTTCAGGCTGATGAAGACAGGCTCAAGAATGGTACCGATGGTGACCTGCAGCTGGTTGCTTTTGGAGTCGAGCTCGGCCTGGCTGCCGGTCAACCCATCTGCCGCCTTGGCAGCGTTACCGACCTGGGCCTCGGTCTCTTTCATGATGCCGTTGTATTCGGCCGTAATCTTTTGGGAATCCGACAACTTGTCGCGACTAGTGCCGATGCTTTTGGCGTACTCGTCCCACATTTTGGCGACGTTCTTCGTGACACCGGCGTTATCCACCAGCACCGAGTTTTCGTTTTTCAAGCCCTCTGTGGCCGACACCACAGCTTCCGACATGCTCAGATTGGCCTGCCGGTTGAACGCCGCAGCATCTTTCAGGCGGTTGATCACCGCCACTGCCTGGTCGACGTTGTAACCACGACTGAGCAGGTTTTGCAGGGCTTTGGCCGCGTCACCGACGCTGAGCAAGCCGTCAGAGGCGAGCTTGTTGGCCTCATCCATGGCCCGGCCAATACCGACTCCGGCATGATTGGCCACCGCTTCGAGTCCACGGTAAGCAGCCTCCTGTTGGATCACCGCGTCCTTGCTATCGCTAACGATTTGACCCAGCTTGAAAGCGCCAAGACCAAACACACCCGCAATGCCAGCCGCCACACCACCGAGGCCCGAACGCATAATGGTACTGACGCCGGAGAAAGCCTCATTCACCGCCGGACCAAAGCGAGCGAGCCGGGTTTGACTGCCGAGCATCTCGGTATTGATCGCTCTCAACTCGCGACTAAATGTCGTCCGGGCGTCTCGCATGTTCCGTTCGATGCTTTCAACTGCACGATCGAAACCTTGGGTGCCGGCCGTGAACTGGTACGCAATATTTTTTTCCATGCTGTCGTCTCTATCTAAAGACCTACACCCACCTCCAACAAGAACAACGACTTAAAACAAAAAGGCTACATTTTAGCCGTGTTATAAATCGTCACAGAAGGCCCATAAACATAATAAAGCCCACCAAACCACCAGTTCTTAAAAGACTTTTACTGGTCACTTTTTGCAATCTCCACACTTGTCTGCTAGACCATTTATAAAAAAGCGAGCACGTAAAACCGTCAGCACAAGCACTGCTAAACCACCAACTGACTCATTTCTGAAACAGGGGAATCTTCATGAGCTTAAAAAAATCAATCGTAACTGTAGCGATCACTTCATCAATGCTCGGGTGTGTGTCAAATGACACAGGTCCAGGTAAGAGTTTCGGTTGGAAAACGCTAAGCCCCCCTGTCGAAAAGGCACTAGGGCGGTACGTTGAGCGCGACTCAGGAAATGTATATTTAGGCGGAGCTGGATACATAATTAGTGATGACACCGTATTGACGTCGCCCTCTTACGACGATGTTCAGTCGGAAGACTACTCTAACTACAAAGCCGGAGCAGAAGCGTCATTTAAAGGCGTGCTGGCAAAAGCAGGTATTGAGCATTCAGGATCAACCACCTCAAGTGCTTCAGGATGGTCGGTCACTCAAATAAAAGATTTCAGTCGTGGCGCACCTATCGAAAAGGAATTCGTTTACAAATGCATCATGGTTTCCGACTACGCCTTTGAGGCCAAGAGTAAGACATCAGCCAACTTAGACCTGGATGCGAGCACAATAGCGCAAACTTTTGGAGTCTCAGTTGCAAAAATAAGCTTGAGTAAATCTCCAGAATCTCCAGACAAACTTAAAATAAGCGTCAAAAACCCCAACCTGTGCTTATCGTATGTTTCCGCAAAGCTTAAGACTCCTTGGTTTGGAGGTAAGGGAAAGGTTAACACTGTCACGAAGAACGACGAGAACAACGTAAACAAGAGCAGCTTTAACCTCAAACTAAATGAATCTAGCGAACCTAGAAGTGCCGACCTTGGAAGTTCTGCAAAGGAGAGAAAACCTCTATATCGTCTTACAGTGAGAGGCACGGAAGACGCGCCAGTTCTCAGCATCTGGCGGGAAGACAGGGAAAATATTGATGCGCCACCGGTTTATTTCCCACTCAAAGAAAAAGCACCAGGCCAATGGTTTGGTCAATATGGCATAGAACAGTATTATTACAGCGATATGAAATACGCTCTGATCAGAATCGAAATCGATGCAAAAATACTTTCAGATAAATCTATACAAGTGAAATCAGCAGAAATTTACTCGCAAAAGCTAAATCTTTCTTTGAGATAACCTATAAAAAGCCTAATCCTCTCATAGCTCAGAGAGCACTACCTCTGAGCTATGAGTTCACCTTACCGAAATAAAAGCATCCAAGGCATGTCGTAAATGCTCAGGTAAATCGTCCCGCAAATCAGCGGCGATCTCGGCTAAGTCGCTTTCTAGCGCAGGAGCATCACCTATAGAAGGAGCAGCTTTATAGCCTAAATAACCAGCGACTAGGACATGAACGGGCGGATGGTTTCGCCAGTAGTTGGTCATATGTCCCACCATGACCATGTCCCAGTCCCGTCGTAACGTGACCGGACTCTGCCCCGTGCACGCGATCAGGTGAGCGTAGAGTTGGCCCCAGTCGAAGGGGCCTGGCCTTCCCCCGATGCCGGCTCCATAACTTCCAGACCCGAAGCGCTCATGACCGCATCCAGTGCGTCACGCATGTTGCGAAGGTCCAGCAGCGCTGCCACCTCTGCGCGCTCAATGTCTGGGTAGTTCCGACGCAATGCCGCGTGCGTGGCATCGATCACCGTCGCGATACTGTCCCGGTCCATGTTACCGGCCATCACCGCGTTGATCCGCTCCAACAGTTGCTCCAGATCACCCAGGGCCAAGGGTGGAATGACAAGCGTCTTACCGGGAAAAGGAAACGAAACGCCAGGGACATTCACGACGGTCATTCGTTGGCACTCCAATAGCACACTTCGCCGAACTCATCCGCGTAGCCAGTGAATTCAAAGTCCGGGATGGTGTAGTCGTCCTGTTTGGTGGCGATCCCCAGCTTGTTGCTGACGAAATTAGGGACGCGCACATACACGGTCTTGCCCTTGTATTTCAGGACCAACTCTCCCTGGAACACCGGCATATCGCCCATGGGCAGGTTTTTCACCGACAGACTTTTACCCGTCGTAACGGTGTAGCGGTAATCAACGAAAACTGACTTGGCCACGTCTGCAGCGGCAAATGCATATTCCCCCGTGGCGGCATCAAAGGTGTACTGCCCCACTGTCGGCGCGCTCAGTACTCGTACGTAAGGGATCGCACCGGCGCCCCGTACCCCAAGATCTCCTGAGAGCGTGCCACCCGAGGGCGGCTCAACCGTAATGGTCGCCCCTGCCGGAATCACCGTGGGCACGGTAGAGTGATGGACTAGCACCTGGCCGGTGGTCAGGGTCTGCCCGAACACCAGTTGATTCCACTGCAGCAGGCTGATCTGGGCGGACTTGGCCTTGCCCGTCAGCTTGCCCTGGCCCCGCGCCGCGTCAACCGCAAACTGCTCGCTGCCGAACAATTCTTTGGAATCAAACGACAGGTCCACCGATGCTTCTTGCATGATGCCCAGCAGGATGGGAGTCGGCGCGGAAATGGCATTGCCATAAGCGTCCATCAGCGGAGTGGCGTAAAACAACCCGCTGCCGAATGCGATTTGCATAATGTGTTCCTCAGTAAAAGGTAGGTCCGGCCGTCAGGTCGCCGGTGTTGCACAGGTAGGTGAGGCGGTAGCGCACCATGCAGTTGCCGGCGGTGTTGTCGCCCTCGTCTTCGATCCAGTCTATGTAAAAGCGCTGCACCCGATCCGCCTCCTCAAAGGCGTCCTCTGCCATCAGGATCGCGTGCACGGCAACCTTAACCACGTCAGCCACCTGGTCCCAGGCAGCACCTGTAACCGTGTCCTCCCTGGCGATGATTTCCACCGTCAGCTCGAACTGGTTGCGATCCACTGCAACGCTTTCGCGCTCACACGTTTCAAGATCAGGGCGCAGCACGATCGCCGGCGTCATATCCCGTCTGATCGCCTCAGTACGACTGCGATACACCCGGTCTGCCGCCAACGTACCGGCGGCCAGAATCAGCGCCTGCGCCTTTGCGACGATGCGTTCTTGAATCGAGGGCATGAGGGTTAAACCTTGGTGAGGGAGGCCAGGCTAAAGGCGCCGTCATCGATCATCCGACGGTCACGAACGCGAAAATTCACGCCGGCGACGGTGATCAGTTTGGGGTTGTCGATTCCGAGGCGCTCGGCCTCGGCGGTGATGACCAGGATCTCGTAGCCGGTCGACTGGCTGTTGGTGCCGCCCATGCCGTGGATTTCGTCCGGCATATCCCGCGCAGCCAGAAACGGCTGACCATCAACCATCCCGCCGACGTCGAAGTCCTCAAGGAAGCCCCTGAGATCTTCCTCAAGCATCAGGGCTTACCCTGACGGGCTTGCGTCCGCCCTCAGCCGCAGCGGAAGGTGCCGGTGCTGGCTCGACCATCAGCACTTCCAACTGGTGGCGAAAGCGCTGGGCCACGTCATCAGGCAACTCGATCACGCCCCCTGCCCCGGTCAGTTTGTCATCTGGCCCGCGAAAGGAGCCGGATAGCACCGTGTAGGATTTATTCGGCATTACGCTCTCCTGCGACCTTGTCCAATTTCGACAACCGCTGCCCCAACGCCTTGTCCGGCTCACCGGGGATCACAATAACCTCCCCAGCTTTGAACTGAACGGGCAACACAATGGTGTAGCGGCCCTTCTTGTTTGCGACCGGCTCCAGGTTGTGCGCACGCGCACTGGCCTGGGCCGCATTCAGGACCAGTTCACCCCCATAAAGGGTGATCGTCTGTTCCACGCGGTATTTCGGCATATCAATGCCCTCAGTGAGGTGTCCGGCCGGAATGGTTACGCCACCAGTTGGTTGAGAACGGCGTACTGCCAGCGCCCAAAACCCACGTTGCGCCAGGTATCGACGCCGTATTGATGGGCATCGTTGTCGAACTCGTACTCCGAGCCTTCGGCCTTGGCCTTCATGGCCACGTCGGTTTCCTGTTGGCGGATGAACGCTTTCAAACGACCGTCAGTGCGGAAGGTCACGAATTTGTCCTGCCAGGCGTTGAGACGCACGTTGCCCACCACGCGGACAACCACGTTGTCCGGCATGACGATCTCGCTGATGTTGGTACCGCGCGGCACGCTAAGCGCAGTCTGCGCAACGCTCAGCAGGTTGAACGGCACCATCACCAGAAACTCGCGTGCCAGTTCGTTGATGGGTTCACCCTGGTCATCCTTGAAGCTGGTCAACTGGGTGACCGATCGGGCAACCGCCTGCTGAAACTCCTCAACGCTCGGCCGACTGGGCGTCCCGTGAAGTGTCGCTGGCAGTTCGGAAATGTCGGTGGTGATCTTGTTGGACTGCACGCCGCTCTGGCCTTCTTCGTGGTCGGTATCGAAGAAGTACTGGCCGTCATAGCAGGTCTGGCTTTCACCGTTGAGCAGCAGCACCGACAGCAGTCGCGCCCAATGCGCGTTAGTGCGGTCGGCCAGCTCGCCCAGGCGAATGCGCAACTGTCCGGTTTTGTCGCGGCGCAGCTCGGTGACCAGCACTTCGAGGGTGGCCTCAAAATGCAGGTTTTCGATTTCGAGATCAGCGCTGATAAAGCCCTTGGCGTGGCGACCACCAATCCACTCACGCAAGGTCGGCACCATACCGATCCACGGATAGGTTTCTTTGGCCTGGTCGGAGTCGAACAGGTTGGACACGGCGTCGATCCAGTTCGACCCCACATTCTGCTCAAGCAGTTCGTAAAACATGCCGATGATTGCACGGCTGGAAAGTACTTCAGCACCCATGGGTGATTCTCCTGAAGAAGGATACGGTCAGAGAAAAGTTTGAAAAACGGGTTGCGTGATGCGTCAGGCCGCTGCAGGGATGGCCTGGGCGGTGAACTTGACGATGCCGACGCCGGTGCGCACAAACCGGTGAACATGCCCGATCAGGCTGTTACCGGCGACAGTGAGCAGAAACGTGCCGCTGTCGCTGGCATACACCGGCTTACCGATGTCGGTGATCGCCAGTGCAGTGACGGGCAGTTCAACTTTGCCGGCTTCGCGAAGACGCACGCGTGCTGCTGCAGCGGCACCGATTCGATTGTCGACGCCGCGATCGGCGAAGCCCACGAACAGATCGCCTGCCGCGAGAGGCCGCGCAAGGCCGTTGGCCGCGACAATGCCGACCGCCGAACCTTCGAAAATCTGCACGCCGGCCGCAACCGATAAATCGTTGATGTCCCCGATCTCATAAGCGCGAGGAGTGTCGAGTGTAAGAGGCATAGGATTCTCCAGAGCCATAGGTGGAAAGGGGTTACCCGGTACTTACTTTTTCAGGACCTTGACCAGGCCCCGCTCGGTGGCCTTGCGGTAGCCGTGATAGGCCTCGAAGGTGCCAAACTCGGCGCGCAGCTCCTTGTCGCCGTCCCAGGTAGCCTTGGCGCGTTCCTCCAGCGGCGCCTCTGAATCCTCCTTCACAGCCTCAGGGGCTGCCGGTGGCGTCAGCGCGTTGGGCACCGGTGCAGGCGCCTGGGCACGAATGTCGGCCAGAGCACCGGCGCGTTTGGTTTTTTCGGCGCCGATTACCTGCGCCGCCGCTTCGGCACCGCTAGTTTTGCCATCGAACTTGAGCGTGGCGATCAACTCTTCGTGCCCGGGCAGCGCGGCGGCTTCCACCGCCTGGATGCGTTCGCACTCAGCGCGGGCACCGGCAGCGACACCAGCGGCGTGTGCGTCATGTTCCAGGCTGGCGAGCAGCTCGGCATGATTCGCGGCCAGGTATTCGCGGTTGATCATGGGTTTTTCTGCAGTTGGAGCGGGTGCGTTACTGTTGGTGGTAGTAGACATAGGTCTTTCTCCAGAAGAACTGCTGTTGAACTCAGCGATGAGTTGTTCAAGGGTGGATTCACGGTCGGCCATGCCCAATGCCACGGCATCGGAGCCAATACGCATATCGCCCTGGCCGAAGTCGGCCAAAACGGTTTCAACACTGAGGCCACGGTAATTGGCGACGTCTTCGACAAAGATGTCAGTCAGCCGGTCGACATGGGCCTGGGCCACAGCACGTCCTGATTCAGTGCTGAAGTCAGGCCGCTTTTTCGGGCTCTGGCTGCTGACGATCTCAAAACTGCCGTCGTCGTCGCTTTTGCGCACCGTCAGCACCGTGCCGATGGAGCCCACAGCGCCGGTGCGGCTCATGACGATTTCATGGGCTGCTGCAGCTATCCAGTAGCCAGCGCTGGCCGCGTTACCGGACACGTAGGCAACCACCAGCTTGGGCGAGGCCCGAATCATCTGGCCGAATTCAGCGATGCCGCTGGCAATGCCACCGGGTGTATCCATCACCAGAATGATGGTATCGGTACGCGGATCGTCGACGGCAGTGGTGAACTCCTTGGCCAGCACATCCAGCGACGTCGCACCGGACAGCGCCGTAAACAAGTTGGCGTAGCGAAACACCGGGCCAGTGACGGGCAGCAATGCCACATTGCCGCGTTGGGTCACCGTGCGGCTGTTCTGCAAGGGTTTGCCCTGCCTGGCCTCCAAGGCTTCCGGGCCTTCATGCTCCCGTCGGGCGATGGCGGTAATGGTCTGCAGCATGTCCGGGGTGATGGCCCAGGGCTCGCGTGATACCAGGTCGAACGCCGTCACCCGGTGCACGGGAGGTGCATCGGTTGGGTTGTCGCTCATAGTTAGGTCCGTTCAGGAAGATCAGGATTGGCCGCAGGTTCATCCTCGGGGCGAGCCGTTGGTGACACGGATAGGCCGTCATCGCGCCTACGCTTCACTTCAAGCGCACGCTGTTCGTGGTTCTCTTCCCAGTCGCTGCCGTCGTAAAGCATGGATTCCTTGGCGAGGGTGCTGACACCAATATCGATACGCTTTTCGGCAGCATTGATGTCTTTGAGCGGATCAACGGTGCCAGGACCATCACCCACCCATAGCGACCCGCTGTACGCATAGCGCAACAACGGGTGGTCGAAAAACCCGGGAGCCTCAATGTCTCCCTGCGCCACAGCCTCTTCAAGCCAATGCTCGTACACAGGCTGGCAGAAATGCTGGCCCAGGAAGTCACGGCAACCGCGAACGAATTGCCAAGCCTCCATCACCGCAGCACGCGCGGCGGTGTAACTGGCGGTAAAGTGCTTGATCAGCACCTCATAAGGCAGCTCCAGGGCCATGCCGATCTGCCGGAGCATGGCGAGCACGAACGGATCGAATGCCATGTTCGGGCGACCCGGTGATGCGGTATCGATCGACGCACCGTCATCCAGCTCGGCGACAATGCCGCCACTGAGTGAGCCATCCCAACCGCCCTGATCCCGCCCGGCAGGTTTATCGCCACCCACCGGGGTGTTGCCGGTAACGGCCGATGCCAAAGGGCTCAGATTGCCGCCCTGCCCCGGCTTGATGAACACGGCGAAGAACGCAGACACCACAGCCGCTTCCAGTTCAGCATCGGTGTAACGGTCCAACTGCTTAAGTTTTTCAATCACCGGTGCCAAGTACGGCACACCGCGTGGCTGGCCCACCCGACGACGCCGGTACACATGCAGCAGCACCCGACCGCCGCGCTCGTTGAAGAACGGACGGTCATCCCAGACGCGCTCTTTGACGCCCAGCGCCCCCGGGTGGCTGCGCAGAATGTGAGCCTTGATCGGCGCCCCATCAGCGTCACGTTCAATGCCGGCGGTGAGGGCGTCCGTGTCGGCTTTGTTGCTAGGGTTACAAACCCGGTCGGCCTCAATCAGCTGGATACACGCCGAGTAGTGCTGGCCGGGTTGTTCTTTGTGGGTCAGCAACGTAAACACATCACCGCTGCTCAGCACCGACCGCCAGGTCAAGTCCTGCAGGCCATAGAAATTCTGCTCGCGAGTGATGTCGCAGCTAGTGGTTTCTGCCCAGGACTTGAACAGCGATTCGGTTTTGCGCTGCCACTCCCTGGCCTGGTCTTCGTCCCAGCCCAAAATCGAGCGATTGACCACCGACTTAAGCGCCAGGCCGGTGCCGACCGTTTTCGTCGTCACGGTATTGATCGCACCACCACCGATGGGGTTGTTGCGTTCAAGGTCTCGGCAGCGTTCGCGAAGCGTGGGCAAGTCGGGCAGCAGATCTGCTGCCGCACTGCCTGCCGTTGGGCTCCAGGCGCTCAACGTGCGCTTGGACTTCGACGCGCCGCTGTAACCACCCAAGGCAGTCATGGTCAACCGGGCGTGCATGCGCTTGGCGCCGCGCTCGGGGCTGAGCCAGGTGATGGCCTTATCCAGCAGCGTCGGCTCTGGCACTTTCGGTGCGCGGCTCATCGCGGCGTAATCCCACGCAGAACGATACCCCGAGGACGGCCACTTTCCAGGCGATCAACTTGCTGTTGCCAGTAGTCGATCGTCTTGGTTATTTCGGCAAGGTCGGCGTATTCCAACTGCCGGGTGCCGATGCGGTAGCTCTGCTTTTGGCTGACCTTCATGCTCGCATCGAGCCAGGCTTGCAGCTGGCCCTGCGCTTGTTCCAGGGTGATAGCCATGAATTAATTCCTGCGTTGGGAGAGCACGCGCATCGCACTACGGCGCCCAGAAACAATTCTCCCGCCAGAGGGCGGGAGATTGGGTGGTTCGACGGGTGGTGTCGGTTCCGGGCTAGCCCCGTCCATTTCCGGAGCGGGTTCTTCCTCGGATTGATCCTGCTCGGGTGGATCAAACAACGCACCCTGACGGATCTGTGCATCGAGCCCCGCCCAATCTTGCTCCCGCATCAAATGCGTTTTCAGGGAACGGGCGGCGTGTAACGCGTACGTTTCACAGTCGGTACCTTCGTTCGGTTGGCCGGCCTTTTTCTGCCAGACCTTGCGGTAGTGGTGTCGCCGGCTGGGCGCCTTCACTTCGGCGGTGATTTGCCGGAAATAATCCGGACGCACCGTTTTGTAAAAGTGCATCCGACCAGGGCCGTCACCGGCCAATGGCAGACGGCCCTCAATCCACAGATCCTTGGCCCGCGAGGTACCGACAATGTAAGGGCGAAGGCCGTACTTAGAGGCCTTTTGCTCTTTGTCCGTATCGACACACTGCCGAGGGGCACTGAAGATCTCCCGGCGCTCATCGTCGCGGGTGTTGCCACGCTCGCTCGCGCCCTTGATCGCCATCACGCCGTTGCGCTGATGCTTACGGCAAAACGCATACGCCGCGTCTTGAGTGATGGTGCCGTCCGAGGTATCCAGCGAAGTAGCCAGCACCCTCAGCTTGGCGCCGCAGGCGTGTGGAATCGGCGCAAACAGCAGCTTTTCCAGATCAAGCCAGACGCCCTGGTCAGGCAGCACCACCTCGCCGTAGATCTCGCCCCAGTAGATCAGCCAGGATTCCTCGCCCCGGCCCCAGGCCCGCATCACCACCGCCAAGCGATCGTGTTGCACGTCGACGCCGGCGGTGACCACCAGCCCCCCCATGGGCACAAACATCTCCGGGTAGTCCTCTGCCCGCTCAGCCAATTTATCGGCCTCAGGCAGATCGGATTTGTACTCGTAAGCACGGCCCTGTTTCTGGTTGACGAACTTGATCAGCAACGACAGATTGCCAATCGACGCCTGATGCTCGGCGTTGAGTTTCTCCCGCACTATATCGGCCAAGCTGGTACCGGGCAGGCATGCGTACAGTTCGTTTAGCTCAATGAATCCGGCACGACCGGCAAAGGGTTTGGTTGGCACCCAGCCGCAGTATGGGTCGCCGGCATCGATCGCATTGAACACCGTGTTGCGGATGTTCTCTTTGCGCTGGTAGTCGTCCCAAATTTCGCCACAGTGCGGGCACCCGTAGCCGGCGGTCTCAGGATCCGCTCGACCGTAGATCTCGTGGGGCTGGGCGTCATCTTCAATGTCGAGCCACTTGATATGGGCGAAATCCAACACATGCGACTGGGCGCAGCTGTGGCAGATGATCGGCAAAACCCGGCAATCGGTCTGGGCCAGACGCGCTTCGGTCTTGCTCGCGCCCTTGATCGCCGGCGTACCGCCCACCAACATCTTCGAGCCGGGGTAGCGCTTGCCGCGCTCCTCCAAAAGAGCGATCGCATCACCCTGCCCCTTCACGTCGTCGCTGGTGTCGTCCGGTTCTTCCACCACCGACAAACCTACGGAGGACGTGGATTTGACGTTGCCGGGTGAGTTCGAGGCTACCAGTTTGAGGAACCCGCCCGGGAAGGTTTTGTGGTCCCAACGGTTGCCCGAGGTGCGGCTGACGTCGACCGGCATCAACTTGGCCACCTCAGTGTTCGCCGTAACACCGAACTTGAGTTTTTCGTCGTGGAAGTTTTTGCCGTCTTTTTCCTTGGCGAACAGGATCATGATCGGGCGCGGCAAATTATGGATGAACTTGAACAGGTAGCCGATCAAGAACCACGTCCAGCCGATCTGCGCCGCTTTCATCAGATCCACCTCGCTGACCCGGGGATCATCTAGGGCGGCAGCAACGCCGAGGAAGTAAGGCGTGTATTGGAAATCGTACAGGCCGTGCAGCACGCCGCTCTCAGCGGGCAGGTAAAACTCGGAGCTCAGGTAGTGCGCGGTCGGTATGTCACGCGGCGGGTTGAATTTCCCCGCTGCTGCCGACAAGCTCCGCGCCAAGTTTTCGCGCGTAGCCTGCAATTCGCTCGGTCGTAGGTCCAGCAACTTTGGCCACCACTGTTCGATCTACCGTGAGTTTCTGCACGTTCTCGATTTCCTGAATGATGCGTTCAAGGCCGCCCAGGTATTCCCGGTTTGCGAAACTGGCCCAGTCAGACAGCGCACGCTCTGCCTCACCGGAGGGAATCAATGAGCGCAGTTTTTCGTAATACACCAACCGCCCGTTGGCTGACTTCTGCTGCAGGTCATCGATCCGCGCTCTGTTGAGCTCCTCAAGTTGGCTGCCCCCGCGCCCAGCGGCCTTCGCGCGTAAATCGCGGATATAGGCCGTTCGTATCGCGTCCATGCTTGCCGTTTGCCAATCCAGAGACAGGCCCTTGAGCACGTCGCGGGCATTTCGCTCGCTCATGTCCAGGTGCTCGGCAATTTCATGTTGGGTTGCCATGGTCTGGTCCTGTTGCTGGGAGGGAAGCGGAACCCCCCATGTAGGGTTGAATCTGCAAAAAAGTCGGGGTTCGAATTACCCCGATGGCCCCGCTGCCTGGAAGGACCCATTGATTTTGGGTCGCAGGCCGACCTGTCAAGCCAAAACCCCGACAAATCATTGAAAATTCACCAATTTTTTAGGAAAAATGCACGAAACCGACAAGAGGTCAACCTCGCTCCATCTCCCGTGCCAGGGCACGTCGGAACAGCGGTTCGAACTCGGCTTCGGCCACGCGATTAGCCACCCCGTAGAAGTCAAAGCGCCGCCGATACGTGGGGCGCTTGACGAAGATCAAGATGGGTCGTGCCCCGTTGCCGATCCGCTGCCAGATACCCAAAGGGCCGGTGCCGTTGCCAGGCCGCCCCACGAAATAGTCCGGTGCGTTGCGGTTGCGGCGCCTGCTACGCTGAGTGCGGTTGGCCATGAAGCCCGACACCCGCTCAGCTGCTCCGAGTGCGGACAGGATCTGCACGATCTGGCCGCGACTGATGTTGCCGTTGCCATCCATCCTGGCGCGCCGACCAGGAACGGCGTACATGTCCGCTGGCATCAAGCCGTAGTGGATCAGCGCTTTCTCAAATCGCTTATGTGGTCGGTTACCACCGTCAATGTGGACCGGCAAATACTTGGACGCGGGCACACCGGAGCTTGCTTCGTCCTTGACCCACACCCGGGCAAACAGGCGGCTGGTCGTGGCACTGCGCTTGAAGACCGAGTTAAGCGTCCACCGTGTGGGCCTATCGAAGACTCGCTCAAGCTCGGCCTTCTCAGCCGCCTGGACGCGTT
The DNA here is from genome assembly GCF_055380095.1 of Pseudomonas allii. Classification (NCBI taxonomy): domain Bacteria; kingdom Pseudomonadati; phylum Pseudomonadota; class Gammaproteobacteria; order Pseudomonadales; family Pseudomonadaceae; genus Pseudomonas; species Pseudomonas allii. The sequence continues at coordinate 4,016,240 of NZ_AP039450.1, forward strand.
CGGCGGTGAAGGTCAGCGCTTTGGCAGCGGCTATCGGCACCTTCGACTTGCTAAGCCCACGCATCTCCCTGACGATCTTGTCGATGTTGTCACGCATCTCAAGTCGCATCATGGTCATTGCCCCTGGATGTTTAAGGTCCGGCCTCACCCTTGGCTTCTGCTTCCTGCAGGCCCAGGCGCTTGGCAGTCCAGCGCTCGTACAGCCCGATGGCAACGTCTGCCCCTGCCATTGCGGTGAGGCATCCCAGTGCGCCGGATGTCCAGATCGACATACCCGCAGCGTACAGCAGCATGATCGCCGATACCCCGCACACCACGCAGGCGCCGGACCGAAGGGCCAGCCGCCTTATCAATGCCCAACCCCGGGCGCCCTCCTTGTCCGCTCGCCACATCTCGCCCGACACACCGCCCACCAGGGCCAGGACGATCACTAACCAGATCGGCATTTCTGCCAGCGCTTGCTGTTCGTTCGTCATTGGCCTACTCCGTAAACGAAAAAGCCCTGCGCTAGGCAGGGCTCAAAAACGTTGTTGTCTAGTGGATGGGGAGTTCACTGCTACGCGAACTCAACCTTCTGCTTCTGTCGAGATAGTTATATCCCGCATTGGTGACGCGCTGGATACGTATATCCGGAGCTTCCCCTTCAACATTGATACAACCCAAATCTACAAGCAGCTCGATATGGCCATCCACGACTACACCGGACCAATGGACACACTCGGCGCTGGAGAATTTGCTGCGAATATCCTTGCCCGATAAATCGAGCTTCCAGTCATCGGAGTCCTTGATGCAGACGTCTAAGATTTTCACCAACAGCCTCTGATCTCGTTCCATTTCTCAGTTCCAAAGGAAAAATTGTCTGTACGAAGTAGTACGTCTGAGGAGAAATGAAAAAACCCGGCGCAAAGGCCGGGTTTTTGGTGAGATCGCTGTTTGCATACCTCTTTGAACATGACTGATTTATACCCCTCCAGTCCGGTGGCAGCAAGAGCTCAGCGCTGCCACCCTGCAATCAACGGCAATACACCAGCAATCAACGGACATATAACGTTACTGGCTCTAGCGCCGCAGGCATGGACCCTCTTGTCCCACTGATCTCAAGAGAGGCGCGACGTCTGAAACACCGATAAATCAAAGCGGCGCCCTTCCGTCCTACTATTTATTACTTTTTCCATGTAAAGGGAGAATTAATAAACGCTGCGCGTGCGCGCGCGTATGTGGGTGGGTGCGTCACATGCGAGAAGATTGAAAAAAGGTGGGACGGTGGGCCATCATCAATTAAGACGCGGCGCGCAGATGGCCCACTAGCCAAAACACTAGCAGGCCGTATAGGGACGCGCCGCGCCCTCATCAGGCTACGCGCTCCAACAGCATGCCTGCGATCTCAAGATGTGCCGAGTGCAAGCGCGCATAGAACTGCGTCCGACCACACCCGCAGTGCGCCCATTTCTGGCGTTCCACACTTTCACGGTTCAGGTAATGCTCCTGCACCACTTGGACCAGATGCCAGGACAGATGCTTGTTTACGATCACCTCAATGTCTGCACTCCACGGCAGAAGCATTTTTGAACCGCCGCGTGTGCCTCGAATCAATTCTCCCCGGCAATCGATCAACTGACCCAACATGCTGCTGGCAGCACCTTCAGCGCCGCCACCGCCGTGCATATCGAGCGCCCACAGCTTCAACATCTCATCCATTTCTGGGATCAAAATGCGGTCTCCTGTCTAGGCACCGCCGCCCCTCGCTTCCACTCCGGCGGTTTCACATACTCATAGCTGCGCACACCACGCACACAGTTACCCTTGCGCCGCCGAGGCCAATTCATCCGATGCATAATCTTGCCGATGCGCATTTGCTCGGGTCTACCCCAGTGGCTTGGATCGATGTTGAGCGCATGCTCAAGTAAGTGCGCGCCTGTCACCGTATCGCCAATATGCTTGTCGGCCAGGTAGCCGACCACTAGGTCTTCCCACATATCTGCCTGATAACGCTGATCCTGCTCAGCTGCAAACACATCAGCCTCATCACGCTCCACCCACCATATGTCACCTGCGCGAAAACAGGCTAACGCTTCGGCCCAGAGTTGATCACGGTCGGCTCTCAGGCCCTCAAGATCAACTTTGGTACACATCACCGGCCAGTAACGGCGGTTACCTGTGTCGTCCTTCAGGTATTCATCCTGGTTGGTAGTGCCGATAAAAACGCTCTGCCGGGGCACATCCAGCATTCGCCGACCATAGCTTTCGCGGTAGGTGTCGATGGGCGATGAGACGAACTGTTTAGCCTTGGTCGACTCTGCCTTGTTCAGTGAGTCCAGCTCGGCCATCTCCACAATCCACTTGCCCCGGATCGCCTGGTAGGCATCTTTGCTGCTCAGATCAAAGGATGTATCCATGAACCACTCGCCGCCCAATACCCGCGCAGCCGTGGATTTCCCCTCGCCCTGCAAGCCTTCCAAAATCAACATTGAGTCAGCCTTGCAGCCAGGTCGACAAACGCGGGCCACCGCAGAAATCATCCAGCGCTTGCCCACCTTGCGGGTGTACGAACTATCCTTAACACCCAGCCGATCCTGCAACCAACGCTCAAGGCGTGGCAGGCCATCCCACTCAAGGCATTCTAGATACTCGCGCACCGGGTGGTAAGCGTTGTCATTCGCCACTGCACTTACAGCCTCAACCACGTGGGCAGTCTTCACCCGCAGCCCGTACACATCAGCAAGCCACAGCGCCACCCTAATATCGTCCAGATCACTCCAGTCGCCCTTGCCCCCACCATATGGAGGCGTACGTAACTTGCGGGTCTTTGAACTGAACGAATCCCAGGCGATTACCCCGGCCCAGCGTTTATCATTACCCAGAATCAATGCAACATTGAATGGATGTACGATCAACCCGCCTTTTTCGGAATACTGCAGCTTCTCGCGCCATCCCTCATCAGCAGACGGACGCACCACCGCTAGCACCTGACGGCGCACCGTATCCAGGCCCTCAGCGCAGTGAAGATCGTTGAAATCGGTCCAACTGTCTTCCCGGTTGTTGTCGAATACCGGCATAACCACCTGGCCACCAATCACAACCGCCGCATTGCCAGCCTTGATTACCCCCGCGTTATACGGGTGCCCATTCACCACAGTCTTCCAATCATCATCTGCGCAAAACACCAGCTGCCGGCCGGGATACTTTGTGCGCATGGCTTGTGCCACCGGCAGCAGGTTGCCGGCGTCAAAGCAAATACATACCGTCAGCGAGGTCGCCATGTGCAGGCTGGCGCCGGTCGCGTATCCCTCAGCAATCAAAATCACATCGCCCGGCTCGGGCTCTGGGCCGATCAGGTGAAATGCGCCTTCCTTCGCCAAACCGTACGGCCAGTAGGTTTTGTTCCGACCCGTAGCAGCCTGCTTTTCCGGGTACAACACTTGTAGCCCGACAATATCGCCTTTCACATTGCGCATCGGCACGAAAGCAGTACCGCTCTTCGCCTTGTAACGCAGACCAATACCGACTACCCGCTTGGTATCCAAGTAACGCGAACCACCCTTTTCAGATAGGTGTTTCCACATACCAGCAGCGCGCCGGGCGGCAGTGCGGTGCTTTCGGTGCTCAGCCAAGGCGGCCTTGCGCTGACCCTCCTCGGCCCTGGCGCGCATCACTGCTCGATCTTCAGCGCTTAGCCGCCCGCCCTTAGGCTTGATCTTCTGCCAGCTGCCTTTTTCACCCTGACGCCAATCGCCAAACGCGCCGCAATACAGTGTTTTTCCATCCCCCGTCAGATGCTCATAGATCACATACCAACCCGTTTTCTCCGGGGCCTTGTCACCGTCGCACTCGCAACGCGTTCGCTTACCAATCACCAATGGGGTTTCTGGTTTAAGCCCGTAGTCCTGCAACTGGGCCAACACATAATCGAGTAGTTCGTGATTGGTCATGCCAGTACCCCACGCTGGTCTGCCAGCTCCTGGCAGTCAGTGCAGCGCGTGCAGCGCGTGCAGCCGCGATCAAGCATTGCCAACCGCCGAGCCTCTAGGATGACATCCCCGCAGTCCACGCACTCGAGCGTACATTGACCTGGATTGGCAATAGGTCGGGCGGCCATGGCCACTGCAAGATTAAGAGCAATGACGTTATCAGCAACATCTGCGTTGTCAGACATAGGTCAGATCCTCCGCATGCATCTTGCGGAGTACCGCGCGCAACTTGAACACAGCCTGCACCATGCGCTCGGCCAGCAGTTCAAACTCAGCCAGCTCGTCATCGTCCAATTTGTCATCGGACAATGAGGTCGATACATGCGTGGCTAACTCCCCCTCACGAGAAAGCAACTCGCCAATGCCTGCCATTAGCGACTGCGCCGTGTCGGTGTCGCTCAACTCAGAAACGTCGATTCCCACCCAGCCGATGGGATGCAGCAACGCATCTACAATGCGCGGATCGCGCGTGGCATCTAGCACCAATTCAAGATCGCCAATGTTAGGCGTGTGGCTGGTATTGGTCAGGCTCAGCTTATGATTGAGTGTGGTGGCGTTTCCGCCGTCGATAGCGGCAATGGCAGTGGCGCCGCCCGGATAATCACGTGCGGCGTGGAGCAAAGCTTGCGGTAGAGTCAACAGCGAACGCCGTGCGCGCTCATTGGAATTGAACTGTTTACGGTTCATGGCAAAACTCCAAAAACTCTGCCAGTGACCGCTGCATGCCTGTTTGGTACAGTTGTGCTGTGGTCACTCACAGGTGGTCGCATGCAGCCGGTTGCTCTGTGGTAGAAAACCCGGCTGCACCCCGATGGCAAGGCACACGCTCCGCATGTGCCCTTCCGTTACAGCCTGCAGACCGTGGTGGGTTAGCAGGCAACCCAGGGCATCCGTGCCTTGGGGGGTGGTGGAACGGCGCGTTGTATTGGTTTGCTCCGCGCCGCTCTGCCTTTTACTTCGTTAAGCGGCCTGCTGGCTTGACGCTTTATCTGTCGCCCTGAGCTTTCCATCTGTAAGCACTTGAACCTGATACTGGCGTGACTGCGGCGGCTCAGAGCCCCATTGCGATACTGCAGCGGGGGAGACTTTCAGAGCCGCAGCCACTTTAGATTTCCCTCCGAAGAAGGCGATTACTTCTGTCGTGAGCATGGTGCTCTCCTGTTTGCCTGCCCAATACAGTAAGTACACTTAAATTATTTGGCAAGCAAATGAAGGACTCCAAACAAAGTAAGCCTTAAGCTAGCTTAATGAATACTCCAGCAGAAAGAATCGCATACGCCATTTCCAAGTGCGGAAAGAAAGCCAGCGTCTTGGCCATAGAGTCCAACCTGAGTGCTGCCAGAATTAGCCAGTTAGCCCAGGGAGACGGGAGCCTCAAGGCTGAAAATCTTTTCCTGTTCGCACGCGCTACCGGGTTCTCAGCACAGTGGCTTGCCGAAGGCATAGGGGACAAATATGACGCCGGTGCCCTTGAGGAGGGCCATGTGCTGATTCCCCAATTCACCGCCAAGGCGGGTGCAGGCCCGGGTCACACAAACCACCACATAGAAGACCTCGGCGGCCTAATGTTTAGGAGAGACTGGCTTACCCGAATGGGCTTGAAGGAAAAGAACCTCAAGGTCATCTACAGCACAGGAATGAGCATGTTCCCGACCATTGCTGATGATGATGTGCTGCTGATTGACGAAGGCCAGCGGGAGCCGTTGAACGGCAGAATCTATGCAATTCAGCGCCCAGACGGAGACATCAGCATCAAGCGCTTAGTCCACACGCTCACCAACGGTTGGATAATTCGAAGCGACAACGAGGACAAACGCGCTCATCCGGATGAGAGCGCTACCGATACAAGCATTGGTCATCTACTCATCATCGGACGGGCCGTATGGCACGCTGGAGCCCTCTAGCTGTAGGTCTCTTAACAAAATAGATTAAGCAACCTTGACTTAAAAAGTTAAGAGAACTTTAATTGCCTCACTCTCCCACCACCGAGCGAGGCAATTCCCATGCAAACCACAACCTTGCACGTACTACCAACGTGCCCACCCAGCCGTATTTTCGAGGTGCGCCGCCTAGCCGTAATCCACGGCTGCACCTTCGCACCCACCAAACGCAAAGCTGCCACCAGCCCCATGCCAGCGCCCTTCAATCCAGATGATGGAGGGCGCGCAGCATGAGCCGACTGTATCTCAATGCCGGTGCGTATATTCGCCTGCAGGCCCAGGTAACCCTTAGCGGCACCTTCAATCACACCCTTCACTCGCGTGATCGCGTCCAAACCGTAACGGCTAAGGTCGAGATCGATCAGTGCACCGCCGGCATCACGGTATTGGTGCAGATCTGCGGGACGCTCAATTCCGTCACCCTCGATAAGCACCGCAAAAACAACGCCACGCGTGTCGCTAGCTTTATTGAAGGTATCGCCAACGGCCTCAGCCCTAGCGGCGTGCCCGATGTAAATGAGCATGAGGCTGTCGGAGATGTAGAGGCCACCCTACGTCTGGCAATTCGACGTGGGCGCGGCATTTACCATCTGATCGCTGACGAACTGGATCCCTCTGTACAGATCCAGCGCGACCCACGTGGCGGCTACATCGCCAAGCTCGAACTCGACGACGCCGGATGCGTGCTCACCCTGCCTGCCGACAAACAGCGCGCCTACGCAATCTTGGCTGAAAACCTCAACCAATTCCTGCAGGGCTACCGCAATAGCCTCGCAGCCGCCGCTTGAGGTGTCGTCATGAGCCTATCCCTCAAACGCGTAGCGGAACGCCTAGGTTTGGGTCATCGCGAACTGATGAAACGCATGCGCAACAAAGGCCTGCTGGATCAACACAACCTGCCAACCAACCCTGCCTTGACCAAAGACTTTTTGGTCACCCGTGAGAGTCGCTGGTTTCACGAGAAGCATGGCATGCAATACAAGCGCACCACGCGCGTGACCGACATTGGTATTTCCTGGCTGGCCAGGCAGATCGGTATTGAGCGCCCAGCCCCACCCGCCGCGCCCGACCCGCGAGAAGTCGCGTAATGAGACAGCCTGAAGCATGGCCGCGCCAGTACGCCCGCCAGATCACGGCGATGCGATCCCGAGAGGAACGCATTGCCGCGCTGGCAGAAGTACCGGAGCACCTACGCGATCTAGTACGCACCCACGTTGAGATCGCCTGGAACCACCCCCGAGGGAACACACATGGACCGCAAGCTGATTGACACCCTACTGATCGAGCTGCTGAACCTGCCCGAAGAACGCCGTACGCCCGAAAAAATTCTGGCCAACCTCACACTGGCCGCCACAGCTGCTGGCATTTCCCTCACCACCAGCGCCGCACCACTGCAAATCGAACATCTACAACTGGCGGCTGCTCTTGAGCATCTCGCCATCAATCTCGGCCCGAATTACCGGGCCCGCGCCATGCTGCGCCTTGGCTACGGAATTGAGGGAGTAGAGCTAGGTGCCGTGCTCGAACCGCTAGACAGCACCTCCCCACTGCCGCGTTTCGTGGCCTTTGGCACTACAGCACGCACAGCATTGGCAGCCATCAACCGCGATATTCGAGCGAGTAACCAACCCCAAGCCAAAGCAACGCCGCAACGTAAGCCCGGAAAGCTGACGCTTGGCATGCTCAAGGCGCAAGTAGATAAGGCGAACGCGGCATGACGGCCTCCATACAGCGCGAATTGCGCCTGCCGGTGGCGCCCAGAAGTCAAACCGTTGAGCTGCTGTACCGGACCCTCGGGGATCTGCTCGTCCCGGTCGATCAGGTACGTGAACGCTACTTCAGCAACCTCAACCAGGACAATTTTACTCGCGCGCTGACAAATGGCCGTGTAGCGCTACCCATTACCACTCTGGATACCAGCGCCAAGCGCCCCCGCTTTATCGACATCCGTCATCTGGCCATCTTCATTGATACACAGGCGGATGCTGCAGATGAGGAGCTGACAAACACTCAACCCCAGCCAGACGAGCGATGACACTTCAACCGACACACTTCGATAACAGCTGAACCACCGCAACCGCTGCACCACCAGTCAAGCGGAACACAACACTAGGAGCAAACCAGATGACGGCATTAGAAACTCTCGCCTTGATCAGCTTCGTAATTGCACTCGCCATCCTGTATTGGGTCGGGTACCGAGGCGGCTTAAAGGACGGCTGGAGCGAAGGCTACGACGACGGCCACGCTAAGGGCTACATCCAGGGCATTGAGGAGGGCGAGTCGTCGTCCGCAACTGCTCTCGAAAACGCCACACGGCGATGTGAGCGCCTGGAACTGATTTTGATCAGGGAACCCCAGGACCGTCAGATCCTTCTGGCCATCGCGGGGAAACTCAAACTGGCCGCCGACTTCTTCCACGCCATCAAATCGGAAGGCCACGCGACTCAAGCACTCATGTTGCGCGACCACGCTTTGAGCATGGCCGACGAGTTGAATGCCTTCCGCCAGGAGGATGTGACATGAGCCGCGCCATCCCGATGCTGCGGCTGACGCCTCAAGCCGCTGGAACTCTGCAACAGCAATACACAAAGGCGATCAAGGAACTGCACGACATAACTCGCCGTAACCGAGAGTTCGATCGTCAGTTGAGAGCGCTCATCGGCTACAACAGGCTGCGCGATCTGCATAAAGCAACAGACGACGCCCTGCTGCTGGCCGACCTCGTGAAGGAGGCAGCATGAACTGGATCCTCACCCACACCGGCAAGCGTTTTGACCTGTTCGAACCTGACGCCGACATGATCGATCCACGGGATATTTCCCACTCACTGGCACACCTCTGCCGCTTCAACGGGCACACCCGCGAGTTCTACAGTGTGGCGCAACATAGCTGCATCGTCGCCGAGCTGGTACCGGAAGAACACAAGCTCGCTGCCTTGCTCCACGATGCGCCAGACGCGTACCTAGGCGACATGACCAAGCCACTTAAGCAGTGGATACATGCATACCAAGACTTCGAAGACTGGGTTTGGCAACGCGTGTGCCAGCGCTTCGACATCGCTGTAGAACTTCCTGCTTGCATTCACCAAGCCGACTTGATTGCGCTGGCCACCGAACGCCGCGACCTCATGCCATCCGATGCGGCTATCTGGGATTGCTTGGTCGGCATACAACCCATGGCTGAAACCATCCGGCCATGGCCTGCCGCAGAAGCCCGACTCACCTATCACCAGCGCCTAATGGACCAACTCGCCATCGAACACCGGAGGAAAGCGGCATGAAGAACCAACAGAAAAACACCGGAGCCGAGGCCGCTTTGCTCCGTATTACCAGTGGTGTCGACACGTCAGAAACAAACAGTCTCTGCTGCGCAGCAGCAGGCATTATTGCTCCTTCCAGCGCCCCAAACGAGGCGCTTATACCCCTCAAAAAGCTGCGCGGGGCAGCGGTCGATGATGCAATGCTAAACGCTCAGGAACGCCCCCCCGCGCAGCCTGTCATGGGGTATACGCCCCGTTCAGCCGCCAAATCCATAGAGGCTGAAATTCTTTCGGACGAAGAACTAGCCGACCTTACTGGCTATAAACAGCGTGCCCATCAACGAAAATGGCTTAGCGACCGTAATTGGGTTTTCATCGAAAGCCGTGGGGGCCGCCCTTTAGTTGGGCGTATGTACGCTCGCATGAAGCTCGGCATGACCAATCCAGCGCTTATCGAACAGAGCGCGCCGCCGATGCGTCCAGTTTGGACGCCAGACTTCTCCAGAGTGAACTGAGATGCGGCCTCGTAACACGGAAAATAGGGACTTGCCGCCTGGAATGGTGCGACGTAAACGTCCTCGCAAGAACGGCAAAGTGTGGGTCGGTTACTACTACAGAGATTCGACGGGAAAAGAAATCCCGCTTGGCGGAGATCTGAGCAAAGCTCGACTGAAGTGGGCAGAGCTCGAGGCCAAGGAGAAGCCAGCAGATCTGACGATGATGAAAGGGATCTTTGATCGGTACGTCCGCGACGTCATTCCGAAAAAAGGAGAGCGTACTCAAAAAGACAACTTGGCCGAACTTAAACAGCTCCGCCCTACATTCGACAGCGCTCCCATCGACTCAATCACGCCAGCGAGTATCGCTGGTTACCGCGACGCACGAACAGCCAAGGTTAGGGCAAACCGAGAAATTGCCCTTCTATCTCACGTATTCAACATGGCGCGCGAATGGGGGCTTACCGAGCGGGAGAATCCGTGCCAAGGGGTGAGGAAGAACAAAGAGGTGCCACGCGACTACTACGCCAATGCCGTGGTTTGGGATGCGGTTTATGGGATGGCTGGGCCAGAGCTTAAGGAAGCAATGGATCTGGCCTATTTGACCGGCCAGCGCCCCGCCGATGTGATCATCATGCGTAGCGACGATACCGAAGGCGATTACTTCCTGGTGACTCAGGGCAAAACCGGGCAGAAACTCAGAATTCTGATGCGAACAGAAGCCGGAGAAAACAGCCTCGGGAAATTGGTTAGGGAGATAACGGAAAGGAACGTGCGCCACCCGTCCAAATACTTACTGATCAACAAGTACGGGAAACGGATGACGAAGGGTATGTTGCGCTTGCGCTGGGACAAAGCACGGGAGAAAGCGCAAAAGAATGCTTTGGATCAGGGCGACCCTATGCTCGCGGCGAAGATCGGCGGGTTTCAGTTTCGTGATATTCGGCCCAAGGCGGCATCGGAAATAGTCGATATTGGCGACGCAAGCCTGCTGCTGGGGCACACTAAACAAGAGATAACCAAGCGGGTCTACAGACGGATTGGTGCGATCGCCAAACCCTCCAAATAGGCAAACTTTCGGAACGCCTACCCGAAAGTTTCGGAACGCCTCTCAAAAACCGTCGTGTTCCACCCAAACCCCAGAAACACGAAAGCCCCGCATTGCGGGGCTTTCGTTTGAATCTTGGCGGGAAACCAGGGATTCGAACCCTGGGAACGCTATTAACGTTCGCCGGTTTTCAAGACCGGTGCATTCAACCACTCTGCCAATTTCCCTTGTGCATCACAGGATTATAGTAGCCTATCCCGCCTCAGCGGGCGCCATAATACCCGAATGAAACACACTGTCAAACTCTCGCCATAGCTTGTTACAGAGCGTCTGTTATGATCTTTGCGACTGAACGTTTCAAAACTGAAGGAGTGTCGCCATGCGCGAACAGAATTACGCAGTGAATGGTAACGCGCAGGCTGAGCAGCTTGAAGTCAGCCGCGTGTTGCGCAACACCTATGGCCTGCTCGCCCTTACCCTCGCATTCAGCGGCGTGATGGCGTTCGTGGCTCAGCAGATGCGCGTCGGCTACCCGAATATCTTTGTGGTGCTGATCGGTTTCTATGGCCTGTTCTTCCTCACCAACAAACTGCGCGACTCTGCGTGGGGCCTGGTGTCGGCGTTTGCGCTGACCGGCTTCATGGGCTTTATCCTCGGCCCGATCCTCAACCGTTACCTCGGCATGGCCGGCGGCGCGGAAGTAGTCAGCTCGGCGTTTGCCATGACGGCGCTGGTGTTTGGTGGTCTGTCGGCCTACGTGCTGATCACCCGCAAGGACATGAGCTTCCTGGGCGGCTTCATCACCGCAGGTTTCTTCGTGTTGCTGGCGGCTGTGGTTGCGAGCATGTTCTTCCAGATCAGCGGGCTGCAACTGGCGATCAGCGCAGGTTTCGTGCTGTTCTCCTCGGTGTGCATCCTGTTCCAGACCAGCGCGATCATCCACGGTGGTGAGCGTAACTACATCATGGCGACCATCAGCCTGTATGTGTCGATCTACAACCTGTTCATCAGCCTGTTGCAGATCTTCGGCATCATGAGCCGCGACGACTGATTACTGGCTGCAATAAAAAATGCCCCGCATCGCGGGGCATTTTTGTTTTCAGGAGATCAATACTGGTTGGGTTCCATTTCCAGCTCGACCTTGAAGCGCTCCAGAATGTCCCGCTGGATACGCCGGGCCAGGTTGGCAATGTCGTGCCCCGAGGCACCGCCATAGTTGACCAGCACCAGCGCCTGCAGCTTGTGCACGCCAGCATCCCCTTCGCGGAAGCCCTTCCAGCCGGCCTTGTCGATCAGCCAGCCGGCTGCGAGCTTCATCTGCCCGTCAGGTTGCGGGTAAGCCACCAGGTCCGGATACAGCGCCTGCAACTCGGCCGCCAGCACCTGGGACACCAACGGGTTCTTGAAGAAGCTGCCGGCATTGCCAAGCTCCGCCGGGTCCGGCAGTTTTTCGCGGCGGATGCTGCAGATGGCACGACTGACGTCGCTCGGCGTGGCCTCGGTGATCCCCTGCCCCGCCAGGCGCTGCTGCACCGGGCCGTAGTCGAGTTTCAGGTGGCTGGCGCGGCTGAGGGCGAAGCGCACGCGCAGGATCAGCCAGCGCCCGGTCTCGTGCTTGAACAGGCTGTCACGGTAGGCAAAATTGCATTCCTCCAGGCTGAAGTCGCGCAGTTCGCCGGTGTGGCGATCCAGGGCGGTCAGGCCGGCGAAAACATCCTTGATTTCCACACCGTAGGCGCCAATGTTCTGCATGGGCGCGGCGCCGACGGTGCCGGGGATGAGACTGAGGTTTTCCAGGCCGCAAAAGCCCTGTTCCAGGGTCCACAGCACAAAGGGATGCCAGGCTTCGCCGGCCTCAGCCTCGACCACCACGTGCAGGCTGTCATCGCGCAGCACACGGATGCCCTGGGTGGCCATGCGCAGCACCAGTGCAGGAATGTCCTGGGTCAGCAACAAGTTGCTACCGCCGCCGATCACCAGCAGCGGCACATTGTGTGCGGTGGCGTATGCCAGGGCCTCGCGCACATCGCTGTCGCTGTGGGCCTCGGCGAACAGCTGAGCACGTACGTCAATGCCAAAACTGTTGAACGGCTTGAGCGATACCTGCGCAAGCACCTGCAAGGTCATAACCGCCCCTTCAATTCGATCACCAATAAATCACAGGCCTGCTCGATCAGGTCCAGGACCCGTTCGAAGCCTTGTTCACCTTCGTAGTATGGGTCTGGCACTTCGTCCACTTCGGCGTCGTAACGGCGCAGGAACAGGTCCAGCTCCGCCTTGCTCTGCCCCGGCTGCATGGCCTTGAGGTTGCGCAGGTTGCTGTGGTCCATGGCCAGGATCAGGTCATAGCGCGCAAAGTCCGCGCGAGAAACCTGCTGGGCACGCTGGGCCGACAGATCGTAGCCGCGGGCCAACGCCGCACGCTGGCTGCGCTGGTCCGGCGGGTTGCCGATATGCCATTCACCGGTTCCGGCGGACGCCACATCGACCTGCCCCGCCAGCCCCGCGTCGCGCAGTTTGTGGCGCAGTACGCCTTCTGCGGTGGGCGAGCGGCAGATATTGCCCAGGCAGACGAACAGAATCTCCATCAGGCCCCCAGCAGGCGACGGACGCGCTCAAGGTCTTCCGGGGTATCGACACCGGCCGGCGGCGCTTCCAGCGCATCGCCTACATGGATGCGCACGCCGTGCCACAAGGCCCGTAGCTGCTCCAGGGATTCGGTATTTTCCAGCCAGCACGGGCCCCAACTGACGAAGTCATGCAGGAAACCGGCGCGGTAGGCATAAATGCCGATGTGACGGCGATACGGCACGCCTTCCGGCAACACGTCCGGTTGCTTGGCGAAGGCGTCACGTGCCCACGGCAGGGTCGAACGGCTGAACGTCAGCGCCAGTCCGTTGATATCGCTGACCACCTTGACCACATTCGGGTTGAACAGGGTCTCGATGTCTTCGATCGGCTCGGCCAGGGTCGCCATGCGCGCTTCGCCATGGGCGGCCAGGTTGGCGGCCACCTGGTCGATAACACCGGGTGGGATCAACGGCTCGTCACCTTGCACGTTGACCACGATGGCGTCGGGCGCCAGGCCGAGCTGTGTGGCGACTTCGGCCAGGCGGTCGGTGCCGGAGTTGTGGTCTTCGCGGGTCAGCACCGCCTCGGCGCCAAAACCTTTGCAGGCTTCGATGATACGCGGGTCATCGGTGGCCACCACCACACGCTCAGCGCTGCTTTTGCAGGCCTGTTCCCACACCAGTTGGATCATCGGCTTGTTGCCGATCAGTTGCAGCGGCTTGCCCGGCAGGCGGGTCGACGCATAGCGGGAAGGAATGACAACGGTAAAGGCAGTGGTCATTTATCCAGGCGCTCATCGGTGGTCAGGGTACGGGCTTCGCTTTCCAGCATCACCGGGATGCCATCACGGATCGGGTACGCCAGGCCGGCGCCTTTGCTGATCAGCTCGGTTTTGTCGGCGCTGAGCTTGAGCGGGCCTTTGCAGATCGGGCAAGCGAGGATGTCGAGCAGTTTGGTGTCCATGAGTGTTTCCTGGAGAAAAGCGGTTTAAGGCAAAAGACGGGCAGGCAGCAGGCGCATCAACTGCGTGTCGAACCAGGCGACGAACGCCGGCGACGGCAGCGCATCCACCGCAAGGTACCACCAGTCTGGCTGGGCAAAGGCGCGGCACTTCACCGCGTCCTTTTCGGTCATGACCAGCGGCAATGACGGCGTAAAATTCAGGACCTCGGCACTGTAGGACGCGTGGTCGGCGAATGCATGGGGTATCGGCTGCCAGTGTAGCGTTTCAAGGGTGTTGAAGAAACGTTGCGGGTTGCCGATGCCGGCGACCGCATGCACCTGCTGGCCCGGCGCAAAATGATCCACAGGCCGGCGCTCGCCGGTTTGCAGGTTGACCAGTGCGGTGGGCTGCAAACGAAAGGCAAAGCCGTCCTCGCGGTCGCCGGCGGCGCCGTTGTACAGCAACGCATCGACACTCTGCAGGCGCTCCACCGGTTCGCGCAACGGCCCCGCCGGCAGACAGCGACGGTTGCCCAGGCCACGGGCGGCGTCGATCAGCACCAGTTCAAGGTCACGGGCCAGGCGGTAATGCTGCAGGCCGTCGTCGGAGAGGATCAGGTCCAGGGTGTCGCTGGCCAGCAGCGCCTTGACCGCACGGCTGCGATCGGGGTCGATCATCAGTGGTACGCCGCAGCGCTGCGCGATCAATAACGGTTCATCACCGGCCACCTCGGCGCTGTGGCTGGCTTCGACTCGCCACGGCAACTGCGGTGGCTTGGCGCCATAACCGCGACTGACCACGCCGACGCGCAAGCCGCTGCGTCGACAATGTTCGATCAGCCACAGGATCAACGGCGTCTTGCCGGTACCACCCACGGTGATATTACCGACCACCACCACCGGCACCGGCGATTGATAGATCTCGCCCTCACCCGCCAGGAAACGTGCGCGCTTGCGCTGCACCACCCGGCGATACAAAGACTCCAGGGGCCGCAACAACGCGAGTGCCGGATGGCCCTCGTACCAGGCCTTGAGCAAACGATCGGACATGGCCATCAGGGTTGGCTCGCCGCCTCGACGGTGCTCATGCGCAAATGGCTGAAACCGAGCTTTCCGGCCGCGTCCATCGCAGTGATCACGGCCTGGTGCTGGGTCTTGCCATCAGCGCTGATGGACAGCGGCAACTGTGTGTCGCCGCCGGACTCTTTCTGCAAGGCCTCCATCAGGCTGGCTAGGTCGTTTTTCTCCAGCAACTGGTTGTTCACCGAAAACACCCCGTCGGCGCTGATGGCGATGTCCAGTTGCTTGACTTGCTGGTCTTCGGCCGGCGAACCGCTCACGGCTTCCGGCAGGTCGACGCGCAGTTCGGTTTGCCGGGTGAAGGTGGTGGTGACGACAAAAAACAGCAGCAGGATAAACACCACGTCGATCAGCGACGCGAGGTTGATATCGACATTTTCCCGTTGCTTGCGGCGAAATTTCACGCTTTGCCCCCAACCAGGTCCACGTCGCGGTCGCCCTGCACCACTTCCACCAACTTGATGGCTTCCTGCTCCATGCCCACCACCAGTTCATCGATGCGGCGTTGCAGGAACCGGTGGAAGAACACCGAAGGAATACCCACCATCAGGCCGGCCGCCGTAGTGATCAGTGCCTTGGAGATACCACCGGCCAGCACGGCCGCGTTGGTGGTCATGCCAGAGCCCATGAACGAACTGAAAATGTCGATCATGCCCAACACCGTGCCGAGCAAGCCGAGCAATGGCGCCATGGCGGCGATGGTGCCGAGGGCGTTGATGTAGCGCTCCAGTTCATGGATGACGCGGGCGGCGGCCTCTTCGATGCACTCCTTCATGATCTCGCGACCATGCTTGGAGTTGGCCAGGCCTGCGGCAAGGATCTCACCCAACGGAGAGTTGGCGCGCAGTTCCTTGAGCTTTTCCTTGTCCAGTTGCTTGTTCTTGATCCAGCCCCAGACCTGCCCCAGCAGATGCTCGGGGGTCACGCGGCTGGCGCGCAGGGTCCACAGGCGTTCGGCGACGATGCCGAGTGCGGCGATAGAGCTCATGATGATCGGCAACATCATCCAGCCGCCGGATTTGACCAATTCCCACACAGTGAATGTCCCCTCGAAAAAGTGCGCCACTTTACCATATAGGTGCGTCGGCCACAGACCCCATCGGCCGAGGCTTTGAACCCCTAGGGTAAGCGCTCGCGCCAGAACCTGCGTTGACTGCGCGCAACGACCGGTGGCGCGAATGCTCCCAACTGCACATGCACAGCCCCCTGCTCGGCGCTGTCATACACCTGGCTGCCCAGGCGTTGATAACGTTCCATCACCTGCGGATGCGGGTGGCCGAACGCATTGCCGCGCCCCCGCGAGATCAGCACATTGCGCGGAGAGAGCCGCTCGACAAACGCCCAGGACGAAGAGCTGCGACTGCCATGGTGTGGCGCCTGCAGCCACTCGGTGGGCACCGCCAGGGGCGAAGCGAGCATGGCCTGTTCGGCGTCGCGGTCGATGTCGCCGGTCAGTAACAGGCGCTCGCCATTGGCCTGCACCTGCAACACGCAGGACTTTGCGTTACCACTGATGGCGCCAGGCCACTGCCAGAGTTCGAACGTGACGCCGTCCCAGGTCCATCGTTCGCCACTGACGCAGGGTTGCGTACCGATAAACGCCGGCAACCCGTCGGTTTCCCCGCCCACCACACGCTTGATCGGTATGCCCTTGGCAATTGCCGCCGCACCACCGGCATGATCCGCGTCGGCGTGACTGAGCAGCATCAGGTCCAACGCCCCGACCCCGAGCTTTCGCAACGACGGCAGCACCACCCGCGCGCCCAGATCAAAGGTTCCGGTGCGCGGTCCGGCGTCGTAAAGCAATGCATGATGGCGCGTGCGCAGAATCAGCGACTGCCCCTGCCCGACGTCCAACTGCACCACCTCCACTTGCCCATGGGGCACCATCGCCCGCGGAGGGAACACCGCCAGCAATAGCATCGGCCAGCCTAATACGCGAAAGGGCACGCCGTTGGGCAGCAGAAGCAGCACGGCACCCAGCAGGCTCACCAGCCAATACCCCAACGGTACTTGCGCCGGGATCCAGGCCGGCATGTGTCCGGCGAGCCACGCCAGCCCCTTGAACAAGCCATCCAGCGCGCCGCCCGCCAGCCACAGAAGACCTTCGCCAATAAATGGCAATGGCAGCAATGCGGTCCCCGCTAGCGCCAGCGGCAACACCACCAGGCTGATCCATGGCACAGCCACGAGGTTGGCCAGCGGTGCGCTCAGGCTGATGGGCAGTCCCAACACCCACAACACCGGAAACAGCCCAATTGCCATCAGCCACTGCGGCCGGGTCCATGCCTGCCACAGGCTCCACGGCCCCAACCGACCGCCAAACGCCAGAATCAGCACCGCCACCGCCGCAAACGACAACCAGAACCCTGGCTGCAAACTGGCCAACGGTTCCAACACCAACACCCCATTGAGTGCCAGCAGCAACGGCCACCACAGTCCCAGATGCCGGAAGCGCAGCCGCCACACCAACACCAACCCGACCATCACGCAGGCCCGCTGTACTGGCACGCCAAACCCTGCGAGCCAGCCGTAGCCCAACGCAGCGCTGAACGCCAGGCCACACGCCCAGGGCAACCACGGCCAGGTTCGCGGCCAGCAACCGTAGCGGGCCAAGCCGGCGATCAGTCCATAGATCAAACCCGCCAGCAAACCAATGTGTTGGCCGGAAATGACCAGCAAATGCACGGTGCCCGTGTCCTGCAACACTTGCCAATCGGCAGTGGCCAGCCCTGAACCATCCCCCAGCACCAGGGCAACCAGGCCGGCTTCCCGACCTTGGGCGTCCACCGCCATAAGGCGCTGACGCACGCTGTCGCGCCAGGCATTGCGGGCCGGCGCCAGGCGCTCGCCATCCTTGACCGAGCCCGTGGCGCCGATGCGTTGGGCCAACAGCCAGGCTTCCTGATCAAACCCGTGGAAATTCAGCAACCCGGCCGGCCGTTTGAGGGTAACCGCCAGGCGCCAACGTTCGCCGCTGCGCACCGGCGGCCCGCCACGCCAGGACACGCGGATCCTTTTGGGTAAGCGGGCATTTCGCGACCGGCTATCGGCCAGTTCGAAGCGCACACCCTCGCCCGTCTGTCGCGGCAACCCGATCACCCGGCCCTCCAGCCAGCGCGTCTGGCCGTCCAGGGCAGGCATCAGACGATCATCCAGCGCCCACTGCGCGCTGAGGCATGCCCAACCCAGCCCCAGCAGGAAAAACGCCAGTGGGTAGGTACGAAACGGCAACAACATCAACGCCAGCACCGGCCCTGCAATCAGCCATCCCATAGGTGGCAACGCCGGCAAAAAGCGCAAGACCAGCAACCCCAGCACAAACGCGCACATCCCTGTCTTCATGGACCATCCTTTTCAAGTGATCCACTCAGTCTTAGCCGGATGCCCAGGGCGGCCTATGATGTTTTGTCACAAAGTCTGAATTTTCTGTTTATAGAATGCGCGCATACTTGCCCCTCGAACTGACCTGGACCCCTTATGCCCCGGCGCTTATTCAAACGGTACATGCCCGATCCCACGAGTATCAGGGAACATAAGTCATTACAGTTTCTCGGCACGTTGCTGCATGACCCGAACCTCTGGCACCTGAACCGGCACTCGGTCGCACGCGCAATGGCCGTGGGTTTGTTCGCGGCGTTTATCCCAATCCCGCTTCAGATGCTGTTGGCGGCGGTCCTGGCGATCACCGTGCGCGGCAATATGCCCATCGCCATCAGCCTGGTGTGGCTGACCAACCCGATCACCATGCCGGTGGTGTTTATCTGCACCTACATGACCGGCGCCTGGCTGATGAACGTGCCACCGCGCAGCTTGCCCGACGACCTCACCTGGGAATGGATCAGCGGCCAACTCAGCACCTTGTGGCAGCCGTTCCTGCTGGGTTCAGTGGTGTTGGGGCTGGTGCTGGGCGCCCTCGCCTATTGCCTGACCATGGGCTACTGGCGCTGGTGGGTGGCCCACCAGTGGAAAAAGCGCAAACAGCGCCGCGCTTAGCAGGCCCGCAAGCGCAGGTGCACACGCAGGCCTTGCCCGGTATTTTCCGCCCACAGGCTGCCGTCCTGGCGCTGCACGGCGTTGCGGGCGATGCTCAGGCCCAGCCCGAAGCCGCCATCGCCAGGGCGTGAACCGTCCAGGCGGGTAAAAGGCGCGAAGATCCGTTCCAGGTCGCCTTCATCGATCCCACCGCCCTGATCCTCCAGCCAGACATGCCAACAATCACCTTCGCGACGCCCGTCCAGGCTGACCACACCGCCCGACGGTGAGTGGCGGATAGCGTTGCGCAAGATGTTTTCCAAAGCCTGGGCCAACGCATTCAGGTTGCCTCGCACCCAGCAGTCCACCCCCAGCAGGCATGGCAGCCGCGACGCTGGCCAGTCGCTCTCATAGCAGGCGTTTTCGCGCAACATGTCCCACAGCGCTTGAAGCTGGATAGTTTCCTGGGGCAGCGGCGCCCGTTCGGTGTCGAGCCAGGCCAGTTGCAGGCTGTCTTCAACCAGGCGTTGCATCGCGTCGATTTCACGGCCAAGCCGCTCGCGCAGCTGCGTCAGGTCTTGCTCACTGTCACAGGCCACTCGCAGTCGACTCAGCGGGGTGCGCAGCTCATGGGACATGTCTCGCAGCAACTGTTGCTGCAACACCACGGTGCCCTGCAAACGCTCGGACATATGGTCGAACGCTCGCCCCAGTTCGCCCAACTCGTCCTGGCGACTGGTGGCGTCGTGGGACAAACGCGTGTTCAACTGATCGGCGCGCCAGGCATTGGCCTGCTCGCGCAGTTGATTGAGGGGCATGATCAGCAGCCGATACAGGCCGATGCACAGCAACAGGGTAAACAGGCCGGGAATCACCCCGTTGGTCACCACCCGCCAGAACAGTTGATAGCGCCCCGGCATGAAGCGTTGCGGCAACTCGATCACCAGCGAACCCGCATGGGGGGCGCCCGGGAACGGGATCTTCAGCCACGGCAGGCCTTTGACATGCCGGCTCACCGGCCAATCCAGGCCACGCAGAAAGGTCAGGCGCTGGCTTTCGTTGTCGCTCAGCGGGATGCTGCTCAACGACTGCAGGTCATTGCCGATCACACCTATCCAGGTGGTTTCACGCTTGCCCATCGCCTGCAGCCAGGCGTCGACACCAGCATTGCCACCGCGATTCCACGCCTGTTCGGCACCGACCGCGTAGCCACTCAAGGTGATTCGCGCCCCATCGGACAGGTAGGCGTTTTTCTGCTCCATGTAACGGCCCCAGGACCAGCTGAGCCAGATCATCAGCAAGCAAAAGGCGATCAGCAGGCAGGCCAGTTTCCAGAATAACGAGTGCCTGCCCGGCAGCCGTTTCAAGGGGCGCTCAAAAACCGTCATCGTGACCGCTCAGCACATAGCCCTTGCCCCACACCGTGCGCACTTCGCGCTCGGTGTGGCCGATGGCCTTGAGCTTGCGGCGGATCTGGCTGATATGCATGTCGAGGCTGCGGTCATGGGGCGCATAACCGCGTTGCAGCACATGCTGGTACAGGAAGGCTTTGCTGAGGACTTCTTCGCTGTTGCGGTGCAGGGTTTCCAGCAGGCGGTATTCGCTGCGGGTCAGGCCGGCCCAATGGTCCAGGTGGAAAACATCGCACAGCTCATCGTCAAAGCGCAGCGCGCGGGCATCGTCGCGCACCGGTGCCGGAATCGGCAACGGGCGCCGGTCGAGGGCTACTCGACGCAGGATGGCTTCGATGCGCACGCGCAACTCGATCATGCTGAACGGCTTGGGCAGGTAGTCATCGGCTCCCAGGCGAAAACCACTGATGCGATCGGCTTCGGCGCCCAGTGCAGACATCAGGATCACCGGGATCGAATGGCTCTGGCGCAGATGAGTGAGGATCGACAGGCCGTCCATCCCCGGCAACAGGATATCCATCAGCACCACGTCAAAGGCCTGCTCGCGCGCCATCTGCAGGCCCTGCTGGCCATTCTGGCACCAGGTCACGTGGAAACCACAGCGGCCCAGGTGCTCATGGACATAAGCGCCCAGCACGGGGTCATCTTCAATAGTCAGGATACTGGGTAGGCCAATTGCTGCGGGATTCATTAGTATCTGCAAGTCATTCTCAATGGCTGATTATTCAAGATTACCCCGCCACAGGCAATCGCCACCGGGCGCCGAATGGCGCGAAGATTGCCGTATGTCATTAATTTGCAAGATTCCACGCTGCGCAAATGGCTACACTGCGCAGGTGGCGCGGGCCGGATGCCCGTGTGAATCATCGATATCAATGTGGTAGCAGGAGAGTGGCGTGCTGACAAGAATGGGGATAAAAGGCCGCGTACTGTTGCTGACCTTATTACCGACCAGCCTGATGGCTTCGTTGCTGGGCGGCTATTTCACCTGGATGCAGTTGTCGGAACTGCAGACCCAGTTGCTGCAACGTGGCGAAATGATCGCCGAGCAGTTGGCGCCACTGGTGGCGCCCGCCTTGAGTGCACGCAACACCGACCTGCTGGAGCGCATCGCCACCCAGTCCCTGGAGCAGCCGGACGTGCGCACTGTGTCGTTCCTCAGCCCGGACCGTGCGACCCTCGCCCACGCCGGCCCGACCATGCTCAACCAGGCCCCCATCGGCAACAGCTCACACCTGTTGCAACGCACCGGCAATGACGCCACGCGCTACCTGCTGCCGGTGTTTGGCCGCCATCGCAACCTCGCCGGCGACCTGATCCCGGATGAAGCCGACCGCCTGCTGGGCTGGGTCGAGGTGGAACTGTCCCACAATGGCATGTTGCTGCGTGGCTACCGCAGCCTGTTCGCCAGCCTGCTGCTGATCGCCATCGGCCTGATCTGCACCGCGGCACTGGCCCTGCGCATTAGCCGCACCATCAACGCGCCGATCGGCCAGATCAAGCAAGCCGTGGCCCAGCTCAAGGACGGCAACCTGGAAACCCGCCTGCCGCCCCTGGGCAGCCAGGAACTGGACCAGCTCGCCTCTGGCATCAACCGCATGGCCGAGACCCTGCAGAACGCCCAGGAAGAACTGCAACACAGCATCGACCAGGCCACCGAAGACGTACGCCAGAATCTGGAAACCATCGAGATCCAGAACATCGAGCTGGACCTGGCGCGCAAGGAGGCGCTGGAGGCCAGTCGCATCAAGTCGGAGTTCCTGGCCAACATGAGCCATGAGATCCGCACGCCGCTCAACGGCATCCTCGGCTTTACCCATTTATTGCAAAAGAGCGAGCTGACCCCGCGTCAACTCGACTACCTGGGCACCATCGAAAAATCCGCCGACAACCTGCTGGGCATCATCAACGAGATTCTCGACTTCTCGAAAATCGAAGCCGGCAAACTGGTCCTCGACAGCATCCCGTTCAACCTGCGGGACTTGCTGCAAGACACCCTGACCATCCTCGCCCCCGCCGCCCATGCCAAGCAGCTCGAACTGGTCAGCCTGGTCTACCGCGACACACCGCTGGCATTGGTCGGCGACCCGCTGCGCCTCAAGCAGATTCTCACCAACCTGATCAGCAACGCGATCAAGTTCACCCGCGAAGGCACCATCGTGGCCCGGGCGATGATCGAGGACGAGCAGGAAGACAGCGTACAATTGCGCATCAGCGTGCAGGACACCGGTATCGGCCTGTCCAGCCAGGACGTACGCGCCCTGTTCCAGGCCTTCAGCCAGGCCGACAATTCACTGTCGCGCCAACCCGGCGGTACGGGCTTGGGCCTGGTGATCTCCAAGCGCCTGATCGAACAGATGGGCGGCGAAATCGGCGTCGACAGCACACCCGGCGAAGGCTCTGAGTTCTGGATCAGCCTGAACCTGCCCAAGACCCGCGACGACGTGGAGGACCTGCCGTCCGCGCCTCTGCTGGGCCATCGTGTCGCCTTGCTGGAAAACCACGAACTGGCACGCCAGGCGCTGCAACACCAACTGGAAGACTGCGGCCTGGAAGTCACGCCGTTCACCAGCCTGGAAAGCCTGACCAACGGCATTACCAGTGCCCACCAGACCGAGCAGGCCATTGACCTTGCGGTGCTCGGCGTCACGGCCAACGACATCCCGCCCGAGCGCCTCAACCAACACCTGTGGGACCTCGAACACCTGGGCTGCAAAGTGCTGGTGCTGTGCCCCACCACCGAACAGATGCTGTTCAACCAATCGGTGCCCAACCCCAACAGTCAATTGCAGGCCAAGCCGGCGTGCACGCGCAAATTGCGGCGTGCCTTGTCCGACCTGATCAGCCCGCGCCCGACACGCAGCGAACCCGGCGAACCGTTGTCCAGCCGGGCGCCACGCGTCCTGTGCGTGGATGACAATCCGGCGAACCTGTTGCTGGTCCAGACCCTGCTGGAAGACATGGGCGCCCGGGTGCATGCCGTGGAAAGCGGTTATGCAGCCATCGACGCAGTGAAGCAAGACACCTTCGACCTGGTGCTGATGGACGTGCAAATGCCCGGCATGGACGGTCGCCAAAGCACCGAGGCGATCCGCCAGTGGGAAAGCGAACGCAGCGGCACGCCATTGCCGGTAGTCGCCCTCACCGCCCACGCCATGGCCAACGAAAAACGCGCCTTGCTGCAAAGCGGCATGGACGACTACCTGACCAAGCCCATCAGCGAACGCCAACTGGCCCAGGTGGTGCTGAAATGGACCGGCCTGGCTCTGCGCAATCAGGGTCCGGAACGCGCGAACGATAACCTCGGCCCTGGCGTGAAACTGCCGGTGCTCGACCACGAGGAAGGGCTGCGTCTGGCGGCCGGCAAAGCGGACCTGGCGGCGGACATGCTCGCGATGTTGCTGGCTTCCCTGGAGGCCGACCGCCTGGCCATCACCCAGGCCCGTGAGGCCAATGACAACAACGCCCTGATCGAACGCGTGCATCGCCTGCACGGCGCAACGCGTTACTGCGGCGTACCGCAACTGCGGGCATGCTGCCACCGCGCCGAAACCCTGCTCAAACAGGACGACGCCAAGGCCCTGCAGGCGCTGGACGAACTGGACATGGCGATTGCCCGACTGGCCAGTGAGGCGCGGGTCAGCGCCTGAAACGACTTTATGGGCGCCGATCACCTGTGGGAGGGGGCTTGCCCCCGATAGCGTCGTATCAGTCGAAGCATCTGTAGCTGACACACCCTAATCGGGGGCAAGCCCCCTCCCACAGTTGTCCAGCGTTTCCAACAGATTAATTGCGGGGAGCCTTTTGATGCGCGTGATTCTTTTCAGTAGCCAAACCTACGACCGCGACAGCTTTCTCGGCGAACCATTGCCGCCTGGCCTGGAGCTGCAATTCCAACCCGCACGGCTCAACCTCGACACCGTGGCCCTGGCCGAACATCACGAAGTGGTCTGTGCCTTTATCAACGATGACCTCAGCGCCCCGGTGCTGGAGCAGTTGGCCAAGGGCGGCACGCGGTTGATCGCCCTGCGCTCGGCGGGCTACAACCATGTGGACCTGGCCGCCGCCAAGCGTCTGGGCCTGACCATCGTGCGCGTACCGGCCTACTCGCCCCATGCGGTGGCCGAACACGCAGTCGCGCTGATCCTCGCCCTCAACCGCCGCCTGCACCGCGCCTACAACCGCACCCGCGATGGCGATTTCAGCCTGCATGGGCTCACCGGTTTCGACCTGGTGGGCAAGACCGTCGGGGTGGTCGGCACCGGACAGATCGGCGCCACCTTCGCCAAAATCATGGCCGGCTTCGGCTGCCAATTGCTCGCCTACGACCCCTTCCCCAACCCGCAGGTCCAGGCCTTGGGTGCACGCTACGTGAGCCTGCCCGAATTGTTGGCCCAGGCACAGATCATCAGCCTGCACTGCCCGCTCACCGCCGACAGCAAACACCTGGTCAACGCCCGTTCCCTGGCGCAGATGCAAACCGGTGCGATGCTGATCAACACCGGTCGCGGTGGCCTGGTCGACACCCCGGCGCTGATCGAGGCGCTCAAGGACGGTCAACTCGGCTACCTCGGGCTGGATGTCTATGAGGAAGAAGCGCAGTTGTTTTTCGAGGACCGCTCCGACCTGCCCTTGCAGGACGATGTACTTGCACGCCTGCTGACCTTCCCCAACGTGATCATTACCGCCCACCAGGCATTTCTCACCCGCGAGGCCCTGGCCGCCATCGCCGGCACAACGTTGGCCAACATTGCCGCGTGGGCCGATGGCCGGGCGCAGAACCTCGTCGAAGGATGATCAGCGGTCACATACCAGGCTCATGATGAGCCAGCACCCGTGATAGGATGCCGCGCCTATTTGGAGGATCCATGGCCGAACACGATTTCCGCTTCAGTTTGCTAAGCCCGCAACACACCCTGATCGAATGCCGCGCCCTGGTGCCGGGCCGTTACCAGGTCACCGGCAACGGTGGTTCGATCAAGCATGGCGACGTACTGATCGTCTCCCTGCGCGGCAGTAAAACCCTGTCGATGCGCCTCACCGTCGAAGGTGACGCGCGCTACTCCATCCGCCCGGCGGGACAGTGGGTCGCCATGGCCCAGGGGCCGAAGTTCGGCGAGTTGGAGATTCACACCTGGAAGGTCAACTGCGACAGCTGCGACGCCGTGCTGGACTTCGAGTTTGCGGTGGAAACCAAGCTGACCAAAGAACCACTGCAACCGGCCGCCAATGCGCGGATCGCCGAGTTGGGCTGGGCCAGCGAGGGCGACAAGCACCGCTGCCCGAAATGCCAGAAGGCTGCGCGATGAGAGGCCTGTTGCTGCTCGCCGCCCTCGGAGCGGGCCTGACCGGCTGCGCCGGCGACGCGGTCAAGCTCAAGCAGGATCACAGCTACGTGGTGGAGTGGATTGGTGAACGGCCGCTGATGGACTACGCGCACCTGACCGTCACCCTCGGCGCCGATGGCCGCGCCTACGGCAATGGCGGCTGCAACCATTGGTTCGCGCCCTACACCGTCGAGGGCAAAAAGCTCAGCTTCGGCCAGATCGGCAGCACCCGCAAACTCTGCGCCGAAGCCTTGATGGAGCAGGAACACCGCTTCTTCCAGGCCCTGCAAGGCGTGCAGCGCTGGGATATCTCGCCGATCGAGCAGACGCGCTTCTGGCCGGCCGAGGGCAAGCCGATACGCTTGTGGCTCGAAGAAGGCTGACTTTCCCAATCCAGGGATTGATGGAAGCTAAATGTGGGAGGGGCTTGCCCCCGATGGCGGTGTAACAGTCAACTGATGGAGTGACTGACACACAGCTATCGGGGGCAAGCCCCCTCCCACATTCGATTCCGGGTAGCCCCTAGCCGCGCAAGGCCTTGAGCTTGGCCAGCACGCCTTGCGCCGTCTGCTCGCCCATCAACGTTTCGCGCACCTTGCCCTTGTCATCGATGATGTAAGTCACCGGCAACGCTTCGCTACGCGGAATATCGAAAATCTCTTCCGGGTTCTGCGCCAGCACCGTGAACTTGATGCCCAGCTTGTCGCTGGCGGCTTTCAGCTCTTCGCCCTGCACATTGTCGAAGTTGACCCCGAACACGCCGACGTTCTGCGCCTTCAGCTGTTCGGCCAAGGCATTGAGCTCGGGAATTTCCGTGCGGCACGGACCACACCATTCGGCCCAGTAGTTGACCACCAGCCACTGCTTGTCCAAGCGTTCGGACGCTACCTTCTGGCCATATTGGTCAACGCCGTAATCGTTACCGCAGCCGCTGAGCAGCAGGGTTGTGATGATCGCCAATGCACCGATCAGTCGCCTTGTCATGGGGTAATCCTTCGCAAAAATGAACGTTGGCTGCGGCCTATCGCCTCTTACGGTTTAAGGACAGGTCGCTGCACGGGTAGAATACCCGCCACCTTACGCAAGATGCGACCCGCACATGACCGATCTGACGCTTTATCACAACCCGCGCTGCTCGAAATCCCGCGGTGCGCTGGAGCTACTGGAGGCCCGTGGCCTCACCCCCACCGTCGTACGCTACCTGGAAACCCCGCTGGACGCCGCGCAACTCAAGGCGCTGCTCGGCAAGCTGGGTATCAGCGCGCGCCAACTGCTGCGCACCGGCGAAGATGAATACAAAACCCTGAACCTGGCCGACGCCAGCCTCAGCGAAGCCCAGTTGATCGCCGCCATTGCCGATCACCCGAAATTGATGGAACGCCCGATCCTGGAAACCGCCGACAAAGCCATCATCGGCCGTCCGCCGGAGAACGTATTGGAGATCCTGCCGTGACGTCGCCGTATGTGCTGGTGCTGTATTACAGCCGCAATGGCTCGGTGAGCGAAATGGCCCGGCAGATTGCCCGAGGCATCGAGCAAGGCGGGATGGAGGCGCGCTTGCGCACCGTGCCGGCGATCTCCACCGAGTGCGAAGCCGTGGCACCGACCATTCCCGACGAAGGCGCGTTGTATGCCAGCCTCGACGACCTGAAACACTGCTCCGGCCTGGCCCTGGGCAGCCCGACCCGCTTCGGCAATATGGCGGCGCCGCTCAAGTACTTCATCGACGGCACCAGCAACCTGTGGCTCACCGGCGCCCTCGTCGGCAAGCCGGCGGGTGTGTTTACCTCCACCGCCAGCCTGCACGGCGGCCAGGAAACCACGCTGATGTCGATGCTGCTGCCGTTGCTGCACCACGGCATGCTGATCACCGGCCTGCCCTACAGCGAACAGGCCTTGCTCGATACCCAGGGCGGTGGCACGCCGTATGGCGCCAGCCACCACGCCGGCCCCGACGGCAAGCGCATGCTCGACCCGCATGAGATCGCCCTGTGCCGTGCCTTGGGCCTGCGCCTGGCGAACACCGCCACCCTGCTGGAGGGCGGTCGTGGCCAGGAAGCCTAAGATCCTGCCGCCCCAGGCGTGGTTGGAGCCACGGGTCAAAATTGCCCGCGCGCTGAGCCTGCTGGCGTTTTTCGGCTTGGTGGGGTTGCTCTGCGTGTACTACCTGTTCGTTGCTGATCTGCACGGCGCACGGCCGTGGGTGATCCTGCTGATCGAACTGGTGCCGCTGCTGGTGCTGGCACCGGGCATGCTGCTGGGCAGCGCGCGCGGCCACTCATGGATGTGCTTTGTGGTGAACCTGTATTTCATCAAGGGCGCGCTGGCGGCGTATGACCCGAACCGGCAGTGGTTCGGGGTGCTGGAGATGCTGGCGAGCCTGGCGGTGTTTTGCACGGCCCTGCTGTATGTGCGCTGGCGGCATCAGCTGAACCGGCGGCTGGCAGCGGCCTGAAGTCCCTCATCGGGGGCAAGCCCCCTCCCACACTTTTATCGCACCGCCTATCAAATGTGGGAGGGGGCTTGCCCCCGATGGCATCATCTCGGCCTCAATGGTTGACGGTATACGCCAACATCATCGACAACTGGCACATCGGCCGCCCGCTCTCGGCGTGCCACTGGTTGAACGCGCCCTGCACCGTCGCCAGGTCGCGCAGGCTGGTCGGTGCCTTGTCGACGATCTTCTGTGCGTTCAACGCCGCCACCACGTCATCACTCGGTACAAAGGTATCCTTGCCGACCATGCGCAAAAAGCGCGGCGCGGACAGCCCACCGAGCTGGTGGCCGTGCTTGCTCAGGTATTTCCACAGCCCGACGATATCGGTCACCGGCCAATCAGCGATGAACGCGCCGAAGCTGCCCTTCTCCTGCTCGATATCCAGGATCATCTGCGCGTTGCGCGGCACGCTCTTGAGCTTGCCCAGGTGGCGGATGATGCTGGTGTCCTGCATCAGCCGCTCCAGGTGCTCGGCGCCCATCAGTACGACTTTTTCCGGGTCGAAGCCGAAAAACACCTTTTCGAACGCCGGCCACTTGGCGTCCACCACGCTGTGCTTCAAGCCTGCACGAAACACGCGCAACGCCAGGGTCGACAGGTAGCGATCATCACTGATCTTGCGTAATTGCGCCGGGGTCTTGGGTGTAGGCAGATGGGCTTCCAGCTCGGCCGCCGAACCGAAGCGGTTCAGACAATATTCGTGCAGCCACTTGTAATCGCGCATGCCCTCTCCTGGCAATTGAATTGAAAACGGCGCCCGCGAGCGCCGTTTGTCAGAGCGTTGATTCGTCTCAGAGGTTCACAACATTGACGAAGCGCGACGCGGCGGTCTCATCAATTTTCAGGCTGGTGAAGTCGAACAAGTTACGGTCGGCCAGTTGCGACGGGATCACGTTCTGCAGACTGCGGAAGATGCTTTCGGTGCGGCCCGGGGTCTTGCGCTCCCAGTCCAGCAGCATTTCCTTGACCACCTGGCGTTGCAAGTTCTCCTGGGAGCCACACAGGTTGCACGGGATGATCGGGAATTGCTTGAAGTCGGAGTAGGCCTGGATGTCTTTCTCGTTGCAATACGCCAGCGGGCGGATCACCACGTTGCGCCCGTCATCGGCACGCAGCTTGGGCGGCATGGCCTTGAGCGAGCCGTTGAAGAACATATTGAGGAAGAACGTCTCGACGATGTCGTCGCGATGGTGCCCCAGAGCCATTTTGGTCGCGCCGATCTCATCGGCGAAGGTGTACAGCGTGCCACGGCGTAGGCGTGAGCACAGCGAGCAGGTGGTCTTGCCCTCCGGAATCAGCTCCTTGACCACCGAATAGGTGTCTTTCTCGACAATGTGATACTCGATGCCCAGCTCCTTGAGGTAGGCCGGCAACACATGCTCAGGGAAACCCGGTTGTTTCTGGTCCATGTTGACGGCAACGATCTCGAACTTGATCGGCGCGACCTTTTGCAGGTGCAGCAGCACGTCGAGCATGGTGTAGCTGTCTTTGCCGCCGGAGAGGCAGACCATGACCTTGTCGCCGTCCTCGATCATGTTGAAATCGGCGACCGCTTCACCGGCCAGGCGACGCAGGCGTTTTTGCAGTTTGTTCTGGTTGACCGTAAGAGTGCCCATGGCGCTTGGATCCGCTAGAGGTGTTTGACGAAAAGCGCAGCATTTTACCGGTAAGAATCACCGAGTTCCAATGTGGGAGGGGGCTTGCCCCCGATTGCGGCGTCCCAGCGCCTCATTGATAGCTGACACAACGCTATCGGGGTAAGCCCCCTCCCACAATGATCCGCGCTCCAGTCAAAAGACCTCAGCGCGATTAGGGCCAACGTTTACAGCGCAATTTGCTCTAATGGCCCTACAGTTATTCAGGCTATCCCTTCCTATACTGCGACTAGAGGTCGCACAGCTATCCAGGACCTTTGAGGCCATTTGGCCCGTGGGCGCTCCGATGGGGGGCGATGGCAATAACGACAGGAGTGACTGGCATGATCCATCACGTCGTGGGGCTTTTTACCCATCCCGACCAGGAATGGCGGGAAATCCGTGGCGATAAAGAAGAAAGCATCGGCCACATGTACCTCACCCATACCCTGATTCTTGCGGCGATTCCCGCCGTTTCAGCGTTCATCGGCACCACCCAGGTCGGCTGGGTCATCGGAAACCGCGCGCCGGTGATGCTGACTCAGGAGAGTGCCTTGTGGATGACCATCATGTCCTATGCCGCGATGCTCGCCGGCGTGGCGGTGATGGGCGCGTTCATTCACTGGATGGCGCGCACCTACGACGCCAATCCCAGCATGGCACGCTGCGTCGCATTTGCCACCTACACGGCGACACCGCTGTTCATCGGCGGGCTGGCGGCGCTCTACCCGCATATGTGGCTGGGCATGGTGGTGGGCACGGCGGCCATCTGTTACACGGTGTACCTGCTATACGTTGGCGTGCCGACCTTTATGAACATCGATCCGGATGAAGGCTTCCTGTTTTCCAGTTCCATACTGGCGGTAGGATTGGTGGTACTGGTAGCGATCATGGCCTTTACCGTGATCGTCTGGGGCCTGGGCGTAGGCCCCATCTACACCAACTGAGCGGAAAAAAACCCAGGCAAAGCCACCGCAAGGTGGCTTTGTGCATCATGCATGACCATTCGGCGCCTGACAGATTCGGAAACACCCAGCTTTGCGGCATACTGGAGGTCTCTGGAGATATGTACAGCATGCCCGAGCAACTCAATACCCGCGTCGAAGATTGTTTCCTGCTAGCCGAATCCTTTTTCAAACGAAGCTTCAAACGCCCCCAGGTCAGCCTCAAGCTGCGGGGCCAGAAGGCCGGTGTCGCGCATTTGCACGAGAACCTGCTGCGCTTCAACCCACAGTTGTACCGTGAAAACAGCCAACATTTCCTGAAGCAGACCGTGGCCCATGAAGTGGCGCACCTGATTGCCCACCAATTGTTCGGCGAACGCATCCAGCCCCACGGCGAGGAATGGCAATTGATCATGCGCGGGGTCTACGAACTGCCGCCGGACCGCTGCCACACGTATGCCGTGAAGCGCCGCCAGGTCACTCGCTATATCTACCGATGCCCGTGTGCGGACAGTGACTTTCCGTTCTCGTCACAACGCCATGGCATGGTGGCCCAGGGTCGAAGGTATTTGTGTCGGCGGTGCCGGCAGACCTTGGTGTTTACCGGCGAAACCCGGGTGGAGTGAGGCCCTCATCGGGGTCAAGCCCCCTCCCACATAGTGACCGCGCCGCCGACCAAATGTGGGAGGGAGCTTGCTCCCGATGGCGCCGGCCCAGTCACCCGACTACCTTGGCCCGACGCAAAGCCTCTATCCGCTGAATACTGAACCCCAACTCCGCCAGCACCTCATCACTGTGCGCCCCAACGGCGGCGCCAATATGCCTGGGCTCAGGCAGCCCCTCGGAGAACTTTAGCGGGCAGGCCAATTGCGCCTGGGTCGAACCATCGCCCCTCGGTACCTGGCGGACCAAAGCCCGCGCCCTTAACTGCGGATGCTCCACCGCTTCACTCAGGCTCAACACCGGCTCCACACACGCATCCACCCCGGCAAACAACTCACATAACTCAGCAAAGCTGCGTTTCTCGAACTCAACCTGCAGCGCCGGCCCGAGTGCGGGCGACAGGCCCAGCGCCGCCAGTTCCGGTCGACCCAGGGCGTCACAGAGCGGCTGCATAAACCCAGGCTCCAGGCTGCCCACCGACATCCAACGCCCGTCCCGCGAGCGGTAGTAATCGTAAAAGCTGCCGCCATTGAGCACATGACTCTCCCGCTCCGGCTCCACCCCACACGCCAGGTAACCCGCGCCGGCCATGGCGTTCAGGCTGAACGAGCAATCGGTCATGCTCACATCCAGATACTGGCCGACCCCGCTCTGCTGCCGGGCGATGACTGCCGCCAGCAACCCCACCACCGCATGCAGCGAGCCCCCGCCCACATCCGCCAACTGCACGCCCAGTGGCAACGGCCCGCTGTCCCGGCGCCCGGTGTAACTGGCGATTCCGGCCAGCGCCAGGTAATTGATGTCATGCCCGGCGCGGTCCTTATATGGGCCGGTCTGGCCGTAGCCGGTGATCGACACATAAATCAGTCGGGGATTGATCGCCTTCAACGCCTCATAGCCCAAGCCCAGGCGCTCCATCACTCCAGGTCGGAATTGTTCAAGGACGATATCGTAGTCCTTGACCAGCGCCCGAACAATCTCCAGCGCCTCGGCCTGCTTGAGGTCCAGCGCCAGGCTGCGCTTGTTGCGATTGAGATAGGCGTGGCTGGCCGACGTGCCCTGGTTGTGGGGTGGCAGGACGCGCAACAGGTCCTTGCGCGTGGGTGACTCGATGCGAAGCACCTCGGCGCCCATGTCCGCCAGCATCAGCGACGCGAACGGGCCAGGCAGCAAGGTGGAAAAATCCAGCACTTTGAGGGACGCCAAGGGACCTGACATGGGCACTCCATTTCGGTTTTGAATGCCCACAGACTAGGCAGCCTTGCACCTGTCGGCAATCGCCGGAACGGTCACCGACAGTGACCGTTTTGATCACGGCGGGCTTTTTCGTGGCGGCGGCTTTATCATTGGCCCACGTTTACTTGCAGAGTGCTCCATGAAGTTTGCGATTGCAGTGTTTTGTGCCGCCCACGCGCCCTCCTCGCGCCGCGCCCTGCTGTTCGCCCAGGCGGCGCTGGCCGGCGGGCATGAGATTGTGCGGCTGTTTTTCTATCAGGACGGCGTCTACAGCGCCTCCAATTCCATCGTCGCGCCCCAGGATGAGCAGGACATCGCCCGCCAATGGCGTGAGTTTGTCAGCACGCATCAACTCGACAGCGTGGTATGCATCGCCGCCGCCTTGCGCCGTGGCGTGCTCAACCAGGAGGAAGCCACGCGCTACCAACGCAGCGCGGTCAACCTCGATGCGCCGTGGGAGCTGTCGGGCCTGGGGCAATTGCATGACGCCGCCCAGGCCGCCGACCGCCTGATCTGTTTTGGAGGGCCGTGACATGTCCAAATCCTTGCTGGTCATCAGCCGCCAAGCGCCGTGGTCCGGCCCCAGCGCCCGCGAAGCGCTGGACATCGTGCTGGCCGGGGGCGCGTTCGATCTGCCCATTGGCCTGCTGTTCCTCGACGACGGCGTGTTCCAGCTGGCGCCGCACCAGGACGCCAAGGCCGTGCAACAAAAGGACCTCGGCGCCAACCTGCAAGCGCTGAGCCTGTTCGGTATCGACGAGGTATTCGCCTGCAGCCATAGCCTGGCCGAGCGTGGCCTCACGACGCCCGCCAGCGCACAGCCGCTGGACAGCGCAGCGATCTCCCAGTTGATTGACCGTTACGACCAGGTGATAACCCTCTGATGTCGACTCTACATGTGGTTTCCCACTCCCCGTTCACCGATAGCCGCCTGGACAGCTGCCTGCGTATCTGTGGCGTTAATGACGCCATCCTGCTCTGCGGCGACGGCGCCTACGGGCTGCACAACGCGGCGCTGCACACCAAAGGCGTGAAGGTGTTTGTACTGGCCGAAGACATGCAGGCGCGCAACCTGCCACTGCCCGACTGGGCCGACAGCGTGGACTACCCAGGCTTCGTGCAGTTGTCGCTCGACTACGACAAGGTCAACAGCTGGCTATGAACACCCTGACCGTAGGCACTCGCAGCCTGGAACTGGACAAGGATGGTTACCTCGTCGACCTGAACGCGTGGTCCGAGGAAGTCGCCAACGCCCTGGCCGCCGCCGAAACCCTGGAATTGACCAAAGACCATTGGGAAATCCTCACACTGCTGCGCCAGTTCTATGCCGAATTCCAGCTGTCACCCGCCACGCGCCCGCTGATCAAGTACACCGCCTTGAAGCTGGGCCCGGAAAAGGGCAACAGCCTGCACCTCAACAAACTGTTCAACGGCACTCCCGCCAAACTCGCCGCCAAGCTGGCGGGCCTGCCCAGGCCGACGAATTGCTTATGACCGACTTTGCCCCGCTGACCCTTGAAACCCCTGCCGAGCACCCGTTTGCACAGTTCGTGCGCATCCTGGGCAAAGGCAAGCGCGGTGCGCGCAACCTCACCCGCGAGGAAGCCCGCGAAGCCATGGGCATGCTGCTCGACGAAAAAGCCGAGGACACCCAGCTCGGCGCCTTCCTCATGCTGCTGCGCCATAAGGAAGAAAGCCCGGAAGAACTGGCCGGTTTCACCGAAGCTGTGCGCGAACGCCTGGACGCCCCGGCGCTGAATGTGGACGTTGACTGGCCGACCTACGCCGGCAAGAAACGCCACCTGCCGTGGTACCTGCTGGCGGCCAAGTGCCTGGCGCAAAACGGCGTGCGCATCCTGATGCACGGCGGCGGCGCCCACACGGCGGGACGGCTGTACACCGAGCAATTGCTGGAGGGTTTGCAGATCCCGCTGTGCCGCAACTGGCAGCAGGTCGAGGCCGCTTATGCACACGGCAACCTGGCCTTTATCCCCCTGGGCGACTGGGCGCCGCAATTGCAACGCATGATCGACCTGCGCAACACCCTGGGCCTGCGCTCGCCGATCCACTCCCTGGCGCGCCTGCTCAACCCGCTGAATGCGCGCCTGGGCCTGCAAAGCATTTTCCATCCGGGTTACCAGGGCGTGCACCGCGATGCCAGCAGGCTTCTCGGTGACAACGTGATTGTGGTCAAGGGTGATGGCGGTGAAGTCGAGATCAACCCTGACACCCTCAGCCATCTGTACGGCACCACCGGCGGCGAAAGCTGGGACGAAGAATGGCCCGCCCTCTCCGCCCAGCGCCACGTCAAGCCGGCCACCCTCGACCCCGAACACCTGAAAGCCGTGTGGCGCGGTGACGTCGAGGACAGCTACCCGCAATTGGCACTGATCGCCACCATGGCCCTGGCCCTGCGCGGCTTGGGTCACCCACGGGAACAGGCCTTTGAATTGGCCCAGCAGTACTGGGCGGCACGGGACAAATCGATTTAATCGATCATTACCCCCCGGACTTTGCGCTTTTAGTTCGAACTCATCCCTTTAGACTGGGCTCCAACGCTTATTAGCCAAGGAGCCAGTCATGGGTTTGCTGATCGAAGGACACTGGAAAGACCAGTGGTACGAAAGTAGCGCGGACGGCGCGTTTCAGCGCGAACAGGCGCAACGCCGCCACTGGGTCACCGCCGATGGCGCGCCCGGCCCGAGTGGCGAAGGCGGCTTCAAGGCCGAGGCCGGTCGCTACCACCTCTACGTGTCCCTGGCCTGCCCGTGGGCCCATCGCACGTTGATCCTGCGCAAGCTCAAGGGCCTGGAAAGCCTGATCGACGTGTCGGTGGTCAGTTGGCTGATGCTGGAAAACGGCTGGACCTTCGACAAGGCCTACGGCTCCACCGGCGACAAGCTGGATGATTTCGACTTCATGCACCAGCGCTATACCGCCGACACCGCCGATTACACCGGGCGCGTCACAGTGCCGGTGCTGTGGGACAAAAAGCTCAAGCGCATCGTGAGCAATGAGTCGGCGGAGATCATCCGCATGTTCAACAGCGCCTTCAACGACCTGACCGGCAACACCCTGGACTTCTACCCCGAGCCGCTGCGCACGACCATCGACGCGTTGAACGAGCGGATCTATCCGGCGGTGAACAACGGCGTATACCGTGCAGGCTTCGCCACCTCACAGCAAGCGTATGAAAGTGCGTTTGATGATGTGTTCGCCGAATTGGATCATCTGGAACAACACTTGAGCGATCATCGTTACCTGGCCGGTGAATACCTGACCGAGGCGGATGTGCGGCTGTTCACCACGCTGATTCGCTTTGATGCGGTGTATTACGGCCACTTCAAATGCAATTTGCGCAGGATTGCGGACTATCCGAAATTGTCGAATTGGTTGAGGGAGCTGTATCAGTGGCCTGGAGTGGCCGAGACCGTGGATTTTGCGCACATCAAGGGGCATTACTATGCCAGTCATCGTACGATCAACCCGACGGGCATTGTGCCGAAGGGGCCGTTGCAGGGCTTTGATGAACAGCACGATCGGCAACAATTGATTGGCAAAGGCGTGTGGAACTGATCCACGTATTGGCTGGCTTTTAGGGCCTCATCGGAGGCAAGCCCCCTCCCACACTCGAATGCACTCCAATGTGGGAGGGGGCTTGCCCCCGATGCTTTCAAGGTTCAGACCTGGGACTGCGCGCCCTCAAACCACTTCAGCTTCTCGCGCAACACCACCACTTCACCGACGATCACCAGTGTCGGCGCATGCACTTCATGCTCCGCCACCATGCGTGGCAAATCGGCCAGGGTGCCGGTGAACACGCGCTGATTGGACGTGGTGCCCTGCTGGATCAACGCTGCGGGGGTGTCGGGTGCACGCCCGTGCTTGATCAGCTGTTCGCAGATGATCGGCAAGCCGATCAAGCCCATGTAGAACACCAGGGTCTGCGAAGGTCCCACCAGGTCATGCCAGGGCAGGTCCGAGGTGCCGTTCTTCAAATGCCCGGTGATAAAGCGTACCGATTGCGCATAGTCGCGGTGGGTCAGCGGAATCCCGGCATATGCCGCGCAACCGCTGGCGGCCGTGATCCCCGGCACCACCTGGAACGGGATGCCATGGGCGGCCAGTTCCTCGATCTCTTCGCCGCCACGACCAAAGATGAACGGATCGCCACCCTTGAGGCGCAGCACCCGCTTGCCCTGCTTGGCCAGGTCTACTAACTGCTGGTTGATCTGGTCTTGCGGCACGGCGTGGTCGGCGCGACGTTTGCCGACATAGATGCGCTCGGCATCCCGGCGGCACAGTTCGAGAATCGCGGGTGCAACCAGGCGGTCATACAGCACCACGTCGGCTTGCTGCATCAGGCGCAGGGCACGGAAGGTCAGCAGGTCGGGATCTCCCGGCCCCGCGCCCACCAGATAAACCTCGCCCGGCGCATAAGGTGGCGCGCCGTTGACCTTCTCGATCAGCAGGCGCTCAGCCTCATCGCCCTGCCCGGCCAACTGGCGGTCGGCAATCGGGCCCTGGAACACTTCTTCCCAGAACGCACGGCGCTGCTGCACATCCGGGTACAAGCCTTTGACCTGGGCACGAAAACGCGCCGCCAACCCGGCCAACTGACCGTAAGTGGACGGAATCCAGGTTTCGAGTTTGGCGCGGATCAAGCGCGCCAGCACCGGCGCATCGCCGCCGCTGGACACCGCGATCACCAAGGGTGAACGGTCGACAATCGCCGGGAAGATCACGCTGCACAAGGCTGGCGCATCGACCACGTTGACCGGCACGCACCGGCGCTTGGCATCGCTGGACACTTGCGCGTTCAGCGGCTCGTCGTCGGTTGCCGCGATGATCAGGGTGCAACCGTCGAGGTCGGCCTCCTGATAACCGCGCAGAATCAGTTCCCCGCCACTGCCCAGCACCAGTTCACGCAACTGGTCTTCGATCTGGGGAGCAACCACCCGCAGCAACGCACCGGCATCGGCCAGCAGCCGGGATTTGCGCAAGGCAATCTCCCCGCCGCCGACGACCAACACACGACTGCCGCGCAGGTTATGAAACAGCGGCAGAAATTCCATTTAGCGAATGACCTCGACGCCCGCCATGTACGGCTTGAGCACTTCCGGCACAAGGATCGAACCGTCAGCCTGCTGGTAGTTTTCCAGCACCGCCACCAGGGTACGGCCTACGGCCAGCCCGGAACCGTTGAGGGTGTGCACCAGCTCCGGCTTGCCGGTTTCCGGGTTGCGGAAACGCGCCTGCATGCGACGGGCCTGGAAGTCGCCGCAGTTGGAGCACGACGAAATCTCGCGGTACTTGTCCTGGCTCGGCACCCACACTTCGAGGTCGTAGGTCTTCACGGCGCTGAAGCCCATGTCGCCAGTGCACAGCGCCAGTACGCGGTACGGCAACTCCAGCAGTTGCAGGACGCGCTCGGCGTTGGCGGTCAGGCCTTCCAGGGCGTCCATGGAGGTCGACGGCTCGACGATCTGCACCATCTCGACCTTGTCGAACTGGTGCTGGCGGATCATGCCGCGGGTGTCGCGGCCCGAGGCGCCGGCCTCACTGCGGAAGCACGGGCTGTGGGCGACGAACTTGATCGGCAGTTGCTTGGCGTCGAGGATCTCGCCGGAGACGATATTAGTCAGCGACACTTCGGCGGTCGGAATCAGGTACAGGTCGGCTTCGCCGTCGCGGCTGATCTTGAACAGGTCTTCTTCGAATTTCGGCAGTTGGCTGGTGCCCATAAGCGCCGGCGCCTGCACCAGGTACGGGGTGTAGGCCTCTTCGTAGCCGTGCTCGCCGGTGTGCAGGTTGATCATGAACTGCGCCAGGGCACGGTGCAGACGTGCAACCGGGCCACGCAGCAGCGAGAAGCGCGCGCCGGACATCTTGGCGGCGGTTTCAAAATCCAGGCCACCGCTCAGTTCGCCCAGGGCGACGTGGTCCTTGATCTCGAAATCAAAGGCTTTGGGCGTGCCCCAGCGACGCACTTCGACGTTACCGTCTTCGTCTGCGCCAATCGGCACGGATTCGTGCGGGATGTTGGGGATGCCCAGCAGGATCGAATCCAGCTCGGACTGGATTTTTTCCAGCTCGACTTTACCCTCGGACAGCTCGGTGCCCATGCGCTCGACATCCGCCATCAACGGCGCGATGTCTTCACCGCGCTGCTTGGCCTGACCGATGGATTTGGAACGCGCATTACGCTCAGCCTGCAGTGCTTCGGTGCGGGTCTGGACGGTCTTGCGCTGTTCTTCCAGCGCTTCGATGCGCGCAACATCCAAGGCAAAGCCACGGGATGCCAGGCGGTCCGCTACGTCCTGAAGGTTGCTACGTAACAGTTTGGAATCGAGCATGTCGGTCTCTCGTTTATCAAAGTTTGGTCAAGGACAGGCCGGCCCAGGTGGCGAGCAGCCCGCCGAATACGCTGATGCCCAGGTACCCGAAGGCTGTCAGGGCCTGCCCGCTTTCCAGCAGGCGCAGCGTATCCAGTGAAAAGGATGAAAAGGTCGTCAGACCGCCTACAAAGCCGACAATCAAGCCGGCGCGAATTTCAATCGGTACTTCCGGGCGCAACAGGAACCAGCCGTACAACAGCCCGATGATCAGGCAGCCCACCAGGTTGACCGCCAGGGTCGCCGCATAAAAATGCTTCGGCCAGTTGGCGCTGACCCAAGTGCCAGCGGCGAAACGCAATAATGTACCAGCGATGCCGGCTGCGGACACGGCAAGAATCGTCTTGAGCACTACTTTCTCCGCTGTCTGGGGCTGAGTCGATCGAGTTGCGCGAGGTGATTGAGCTTTTCACCAATCTTCAGCTCCAGGCCACGGGGCACCGGCTGATACAGCGGCAACGGTTCAAGCTCATCGGGAAAATAGTCTTCACCGGCCGCGTAGGCATCCGGCTCATCGTGGGCGTAACGGTATTCATCGCCATACCCCAGCTGTTTCATCAGCTTGGTCGGCGCGTTGCGCAGGTGCATCGGTACTTCGAGCGAGCCATGTTCGGCGGCGGCGCGCAGGGCGGACTTGAAGCCCATGTACACCGCGTTGCTCTTCGGCGCACAGGCCAGGTAGGTGATGGCCTGGGCCACCGCCAATTCGCCTTCCGGGCTGCCGAGGCGCTCCTGCACGTCCCACGCGGCCAGGCACAGGCTCAGTGCACGCGGGTCGGCGTTGCCGATGTCTTCGCTGGCCATGCGCACCACGCGGCGAGCGAGGTACAGCGGGTCGCAACCGCCGTCGATCATGCGTGCGAACCAGTACAGCGCACCATCCGGGTTGGATCCGCGCACGGACTTGTGCAGCGCCGAGATCTGGTCGTAGAAGGCTTCACCGCCCTTGTCGAAGCGGCGGCGCGTGTCGCCGAGCAGGCTTTGCAGGAGGTCGACGCCAATCTCAGCGCCGTCTTCGGCCAGGTCGGAGGCGTTTTCCAACAGGTTGAGGAAACGACGACCATCGCCATCGGCGGCCGTCAGCAGGATCTTGAAGCCCTCTTCGCTCACGCTCAGTTGGCGCTTGCCCAGGCCCTTGTCTTCGTTCAAGGCGCGCTGCAGCAGCTTCTGCATCGCCGCCTCGTCCAGGCTTTTCAGCACATAGACCCGCGCCCGCGACAGCAAGGCGTTGTTCAGTTCAAACGAAGGGTTCTCAGTGGTGGCACCGATAAAGATCAGCGTGCCGTCCTCCACATAGGGCAGGAACGCATCCTGTTGTGACTTGTTGAAGCGATGAACTTCGTCGACGAACAGGATGGTGCGCTTGCCGTACTGCCCGGCCTGCTGCTTGGCGACTTCCACCGCCTGGCGGATCTCCTTGACCCCGGCGAGTACCGCCGAGACCGTTTCGAAATGTGCATCCGAGACCTTCGCCAAGAGCCGCGCCAGGGTGGTCTTGCCCACCCCCGGCGGCCCCCAGAAAATCATCGAGTGCAGCGCACCCTGCTCCAGGGCTTCACGCAGGGGCTTGCCGCGAGCGAGCAGGTGTTCCTGACCGACGTACTCGTCCAGGTTGGTCGAACGCAGGCGTGCGGCCAGTGGCTGGGCAATCGGGTCACTTCGAAACAGGTCCATGGGCAGCGTTTGAAACCTCTGGGGAATTTATTCCTGGATCACGTCGGCACCCTTGGGGATGTCGAACTTGAACTTGGACGCCGGCACCGGCTGGTTGGCCTTGACCCCGGAGAACAGGATATCGGTGCGCTGGCCGACGCTGTCGATCAGGCGCATG
This sequence comes from Pseudomonas allii, assembly GCF_055380095.1. Lineage (NCBI taxonomy): Bacteria > Pseudomonadati > Pseudomonadota > Gammaproteobacteria > Pseudomonadales > Pseudomonadaceae > Pseudomonas > Pseudomonas allii. The sequence goes on from NZ_AP039450.1 coordinate 4,057,459, forward strand.
TTGTTGATCACGCCGTTACCGAACGACAAGGACAGGGTGTCAAACAGCGTGTCCTTGGATTTCGGCTTGAGGGTGAATTCGATCACGTTGCTGGTCTGCTTGGAGGTGATGTCGAAGCTGTCGTTGATCTTCGACACGTCACCTGAGAGCAACAGCGCCGGGGTCTGGTTCAGGCGTGGGTCGAGCTTCTTGATGGTTGCCTGTTCCAGGTCCGGGTCCCACAGGGTGACCTTCTGGCCGTCGGACACGATGGTCTGCTCGGCCTTGCCTTCGGTGTGCCAGTAGAACAGGCCAGGACGCTGCACGGCCATTTCGCCGGCGGTTTCCTGCAACTGGGTGCCGCCGGCATCCAGGGTCAGCTGGGAGAAGCGCGCGGTCAGGGTCTGGGATTTGTCCAACAGGTTCTTCAGGCTGGCGACGGAGGCCGGGTCAGCGTGGGCCGAAACAGCGGTCAGGGCCAGTGCCGGCAACAACAGCATGCGGATAAGGCGCATGGGAGTCCTCATTGAGTGTTCAGGACGCGCCGCGTGCTGCCACGCGGCACGGGATCAGTCGCGCATCTGCCCGGGGGCAATGACTTCGCGCGAGCCGTTGGTGTTCATTGCGGTCACGACGCCAGCGTTTTCCATGGCTTCGATCATACGCGCGGCACGGTTGTAGCCAATTTTCAGCTTGCGTTGTACCGCGGAAATCGAGGCGCGACGGCTTTCGAGCACGAAGGCCACTGCCTCGTCGTACAGCGCGTCGGTCTCGGCATCATCGTCGCCACCGCCGCTGCCGCCATCGAAGCCGCTGCCGGCTTCTTCCACACCGGCGAGGATGTCATCGTTGTATTCCGGTGCCCCGCGCAGTTTCCAGGCTTCCACCACGCGATGCACTTCATCGTCGGAAACAAAGGCGCCGTGCACCCGGATCGGCAGGCTGGTGCCCGGCGGCATATAGAGCATGTCACCGTGGCCGAGCAGTTGTTCGGCGCCGCCCTGGTCGATGATGGTCCGCGAGTCGATCTTGCTCGACACCTGGAACGCCATGCGCGTCGGGATGTTGGCCTTGATCAGGCCAGTGATCACGTCCACCGACGGCCGCTGGGTGGCGAGGATCAAGTGGATACCGGCGGCACGGGCCTTCTGGGCGATACGCGCGATCAGTTCTTCAACCTTCTTGCCGACGATCATCATCATGTCGGCGAATTCGTCGACCACCACCACGATGGTCGGCAGCTTGGTCAGTTTTGGCGCTTCGTCGTGAATGCTTTCGCGTCGGTACAACGGATCGTCGATGGTCTCGCCGCGTTCCTGGGCTTCCTTGATCTTGGCGTTGAAGCCCGACAGGTTACGCACGCCCATCTTCGCCATCAGCTTGTAACGGCGCTCCATCTCGGCAACGCTCCAGCGCAGGGCGTTGGCGGCGTCCTTCATGTCGGTGACCACCGGGCACAGCAGGTGCGGAATGCCTTCGTAGATCGACAGTTCCAACATCTTCGGGTCGATCATGATCAGCTTGGCGTCTTCCGGGCCGGACTTGAACAGGATCGACAGGATCATCGCGTTCACCCCCACCGACTTACCGGAACCGGTAGTACCGGCCACCAGCAGGTGAGGCATCTTCGCCAGGTCGGTGATGACCGGCTTGCCGCCGATGTCGTGGCCCAGGGCCAGGGTGACCGGCGACTTGAAGTTGTCGTACTCGGGCGTCGACAGTACTTCGGAGAAGCGCACGATCTGACGGTCTTCGTTGGGAATCTCGATACCCACGGTGGTCTTGCCGGGAATCACTTCCACCACACGCACGCTGGTCACGGCCAGGGAACGGGCCAGGTCTTTCGCCAGGTTGGAGATGCGACTGACCTTCACACCGGCGGCTGGCTGGATTTCGTAACGGGTGATCACCGGGCCGGGGTGGATGGAGTCCACCGAGACTTCGACGCCGAACTCCTTGAGCTTGATTTCCAGCAGGTGACCGACAGCCGCCAGGGATTCCGGGGAATAGTTGAGTTGTTTCTTTTCGGCCGGGTCGAGGATCGAGATCGGCGGCAAGGTGCCTTCGACGGCGCTGTCGACGAACAGCGGCGCCTGTTTCTCTTTCTGTACGCGATGGCTCGGTTCGGCCGGCTTGGGCGGCGCGGGAGCAATCACTGGCGGTACCTGTTTCTCGCGGTCCGACATGTGCTTGCTCAGGGCCTGCTCGCGCTCGATCAGGCGTTCCTTGACCTTGGCCTGCTCACGCCGGTCCGGTGTGCTCGGCGCCACCACTTCGTTGACACGGGTGTCCACCTCACGCAGCTGGGCGACCATGCGCTTGCGTTCGACACGGGCCGCCCACCAGCGGTTGGCGGCGCCCTGGAACAGCTCCAGCAAGTCGAGGGTGATCTTGCCGGTCACGTCCATCACCTTGAACCATGACAGGTCGGTGAACACGGTGAGGCCGAACAGGAACAGTGCGATGAACATCAGGGTACTGCCCTGGATATTCAGGGTCCGGCGCGCCAGGTCGCCGAGGCTTTCGCCCAGCGCACCACCGGCGCCCGCCGGCAGGCCGGTGGGTGCATGGAAATGGATATGCGCCAGGGCTGCGCCGGACAACACCAGGAACACCAGGCCGATCAGGCGCCAGGAAAACAGCCAGCCGCTCCACTGCCACGGCTCGTGGCGCTGGCGAAAGATCTGCCAGGTCTTGATCGCCAGCAGCAACGGGAAGATGTACGCGAAGTAACCCAGCACCATGAACAGGATATCGGCGCTGTAGGAGCCGGCAGGCCCACCGAAGTTCTGCACGTCTTCGATCTTGCTGTTGTGACTCCAGCCCGGATCGTCCTTGCCATAGGTCAGCAAGGCCATCATCAGGAACAGGCACAGTGCGCCGATGGCGATCAGCGCACCTTCCTTGAGGCGATAATGCAGGTGCTGACGCCAGGCCGGCACGACTGCTGCTTTAGGTGTTGCGGCGGATTTCTTCAAAACGGGTCTTTTCCTGCGCCTTGAGCGCGTCCATCTGTTGAATGACTGCAAATACTGCCCAATCCGAGCAGCTGAAAAATGAACGAGCGTCGTTGAATCTACTGTTTAACACTGAGCGATTGCTGGATGAAATGACGATAACGCCACAATGGCCGCATTGTACGGGTTTGTGTCCCTGATGCCACGCCGCTTGGCGCTCTTCCAGCAGCATAGCCAATTGTGTGTCACAAGATGTTCAATTTGAGCATGCATTGTCTTTGCTGACAAAGGCTTATGAGCTGTTTTTACCAATCCAGGCAAGCTTGGCAAATGGCCTGCATGGAATAGACCCGATTACGACCACGCCCCCGGCATAGAGTTGCAGAAACACCTGCTCACGCTAATCCCCCTTAATGCCTGATTCGGGCTGGTCCGATGGCGCCAGGTCGACAATAATCAGCACTGCCGCCGCAGGTGTCATTCCTGCCACTCCCCTCCCCTTCCGCAAAGCCTGGATGCCATGCTGACCTGGTTACAACGCAATTCACTGACCTTCCCGCCCTTGGCCAAAGCCATGCGCGAACCCAATGGCCTGCTCGCCGCCGGCGGCGACCTCAGCGCCGAGCGACTGATCCAAGCCTACCGTCATGGCTGCTTCCCGTGGTTTTCAGAGGGCCAGCCGATCCTGTGGTGGTCGCCCGACCCGCGCACAGTGATTTTCCCCGACGAACTGCATGTATCGCGCAGCCTGGGCAAACTGTTGCGCCAGCAGCGCTACAGCGTGACCTTCGACCAGGACTTCGCTGCCGTCATCCAGGCCTGCGCGGCGCCACGCACCTATGCCGATGGCACCTGGATCACCGAAGGCATCCAGAGCGCCTACCTGGCACTGCATCAGCGCGGCCACGCGCATTCGGTGGAGGTCTGGGACAAGGGTGAACTGGTAGGCGGCCTGTACGGCCTCGCAATGGGCCAGCTGTTTTTTGGCGAATCCATGTTCAGCCGCGCCGACAACGCCTCGAAATTCGGCTTTGCCACGCTGACCCGCCAATTGCAGGCCTGGGGTTTTGTGCTGATCGACTGCCAGATGCCCAACGATCACCTGCACAGCCTGGGCGCCCGCGCCATATCCCGCAACGACTTCGCAGGGTTCCTGCGCGACCATCTGGACCAGCCCAACGCTGGACCGTGGGTTTCCTAGGCGACATCCGCGCTCCTGGCTTACACTTATTTCAAAGCTTATCCGAGGGTTGATCATGACCGAGTTGGCGCGTTTGAAGTTTTATGCCACTCAACCCCACTCTTGCAGCTATCTGCCCGACGAGCAGGCCACCACACTGTTCCTCGACCCCAGCCAGCCTATGGACGTGCATGTGTATGCCGACCTGTCGGAGATGGGCTTTCGGCGCAGTGGCGACCATCTGTACCGGCCGCATTGCCAAAACTGTAATGCTTGCGTCCCGGCACGCATCCCTGTGGCGCAGTTTCTGCCAGACCGCAACCAGAAACGCATCCTCAAGCGCAACGCCGACCTGACGGTGACATCTGCCAAGCCGCGCTTCACCGAAGAATATTTCGACCTTTACCAGCGCTACATCGAGCAACGCCACGCCGACGGCGATATGTTCCCGCCCAGTCGCGATCAGTTTTCCACCTTCCTGGTACGCGACCTGCCCTTCTCGCGCTTTTACGAGTTTCGTGCGAATGGCCGCCTGGTGGCCGTCGCGGTAACCGACCTGCTGCCCAACGGTCTGTCGGCGGTCTACACCTTCTATGAACCCGCCGAAGAACGCCGCAGCCTGGGACGCTTTGCGATCCTCTGGCAAATTGGCGAAGCCTTGCGCCAGGAACTGGAGGCGGTGTACCTCGGTTACTGGATCAAGAACTGCAAAAAGATGAACTACAAGACCCAATATCGGCCCATCGAACTGCTGATTAATCAAAGATGGGTCGTGCTTAACTAGAACCCCTTGGCTTAAACACCCTTTTTCGGGCACAATGCACGCCGCTTTTGCCTGGCGCAGTTGCACCGGGCCATTCACTGGATACCGAGGGCTTTACTGCATGTCGAAAGAAGACAGCTTCGAAATGGAAGGCACTGTCGTCGACACCCTGCCCAACACCATGTTTCGTGTGGAGTTGGAAAATGGGCACGTCGTAACCGCGCATATCTCCGGCAAGATGCGCAAGAACTACATTCGTATTCTTACCGGTGACAAAGTGCGCGTCGAGCTGACGCCCTATGACTTGAGCAAAGGGCGCATCACTTACCGCGCTCGCTAAGCAAGTCAATACAAAACGCCCGGTTATGCCGGGCGTTTTTGTGTGTGCGCTATTTACCAAGCGCCAAAGCGAAATGTGCGAGGGGGCTTGCTCCCGATAGCGGTAGATCAGTCACTCATGTAGCGACTGAAACACTGCTATCGGGGGCAAGCCCCCCTCCCACATTGACGCCCGCCGCTATCGATCAGGCCATTTCAGCCGTGGTTTCGAACTCAAAGGTCAATTCACCGTCCTTCAGGTCGATGTGCACCACGCCACCATGGTCGGAAAGCTCGCCAAACAGGATCTCTTCGGCCAGCGGCCGCTTGATCTTGTCCTGGATCAGACGCGCCATTGGGCGTGCACCCATTGCCGCATCGTAACCGCCTTCGGCCAGCCAACTGCGCGCCGCGTCCGTGACCTCCAGCTGCACGCGCTTGTCTTCCAGCTGCGCCTGGAGCTCGGTGAGGAACTTGTCCACCACGCTTTTGATAACCTCATGGCTGAGGCGACCAAACTGGATAATGGTATCCAGGCGGTTGCGGAACTCCGGCGTGAAGCTCTTCTTGATCACTTCCATGGCATCGGACGAATGGTCCTGATGCGTGAAGCCGATCGAAGCCCGCGCGGCCGTTTCGGCACCGGCATTGGTGGTCATGATCACGATCACGTTGCGGAAGTCCGCCTTGCGCCCGTTGTTGTCGGTCAGGGTCCCGTGGTCCATCACCTGCAGCAGCAGGTTGAAGACTTCGGGGTGGGCCTTCTCGATTTCATCGAGCAGCAGCACGCAATGCGGCTGCTTGGTGATCGCCTCGGTCAACAGGCCGCCCTGGTCAAAGCCGACATAACCCGGAGGTGCACCGATCAGGCGCGACACAGTGTGACGCTCCATGTATTCGGACATGTCGAACCGCACCAGCTCGATACCCATGGCCTTGGCCAACTGCCGCGCCGCTTCGGTCTTGCCGACACCGGTCGGGCCGGCAAACAGGAACGAACCCACCGGCTTGTCCGGCGACTTGAGGCCTGCACGCGACAGCTTGATCGCGGTGGACAGCGAGTCGATGGCCGCATCCTGACCGAACACGGTCAGCTTGAGGTCGCGCTCCAGGTTACGCAGCAGTTCCTTGTCGGAACTGGTGACGTGTTTTGGCGGAATCCGCGCGATCTTCGCCACGATGTCCTCGACCTGCGGCACGTCGATGCGCTTCACACGCTTCTCGACCGGCTGCAGGCGCTGGTAGGCGCCCGCCTCGTCGATCACGTCGATGGCCTTGTCCGGCATGTGCCGATCATTGATGTAGCGCGACGCCAGCTCAGCGGCCGAACGCAGGGCTTCATCGGTGTACTCGATGCCGTGGTGCGCTTCGAAGCGCCCCTTGAGCCCGCGCAGGATACCGATAGTGTCCTCTACCGAAGGCTCGGACACGTCGACCTTCTGGAAGCGACGCGCCAAGGCACGGTCTTTCTCGAAGATGCCACGGAATTCCTGGAACGTGGTGGAGCCGATGCAGCGGATATCACCCGACGACAGCAGCGGCTTGAGCAGATTGGAGGCGTCCATCACCCCACCGGAGGCCGCACCGGCACCAATGATGGTATGGATCTCGTCGATGAACAGGATCGCCTGCGGACGCTTTTTCAGCTCACCGAGCAGCGCCTTGAAGCGCTTCTCGAAGTCGCCACGGTACTTGGTCCCGGCGAGCAAGGCGCCCAGGTCAAGGGAGTAGACGACGCTGTTGGCCAGCAGGTCCGGCACCTGGTTATCCACGATGCGCTTGGCCAGGCCTTCGGCAATCGCGGTTTTACCCACGCCCGCCTCGCCCACCAGCAACGGGTTGTTCTTGCGACGACGCGCGAGGATCTGCGCTACACGCTCAACTTCAAGCTCACGCCCCACCAGCGGATCGATCCGCCCCTGGCGCGCCAGTTCATTGAGGTTGCTGGCATAGGCATCCAGTGGATTGCCCGAAGAAGAAGACTCACCGCCCTCGTCGTCCTGCATATCCTGCTCACCCTCGGAGTGATCGCCGTGCCCGGGCACCTTAGAGATACCGTGGGCGATGTAGTTGACGACATCGATACGGGCAACGCTCTGCTGTTTAAGCAGGAACACTGCCTGGCTTTCCTGTTCGCTGAAAATTGCCACCAGCACATTGGCGCCCGTGACTTCACGCTTACCGGAGCTCTGAACATGGAACACGGCACGCTGAAGCACCCGCTGGAAGCCCAGGGTTGGCTGGGTCTCACGGTCTTCATCGTGGACTGGAATAAGTGGCGTTGTGGAGTCGATAAACTCCTGCAGGTCATGCTTGAGTTTGTCGAGGTTGGCGCCGCACGCACGTAGAACGGTGGCGGCAGCTTCGTTATCCAAAAGTGCCAACAGCAGGTGTTCGACGGTCATGAACTCATGACGCTTCGAACGAGCCTCCTTGAAGGCAAGATTGAGGGTGACTTCGAGCTCGCGGTTTAACATAGCTTCACCTCATACCCAAGTGGTCGGCGTTAACCGTCCTTCTCGATTTCACAGAGTAGCGGATGCTGGCTTTCCCTGGCGTACTGGTTGACCTGCATGGCCTTTGTCTCGGCGATGTCGCGGGTAAACACTCCACATACTGCCCGTCCTTCTGTGTGAACGGCCAGCATTACCTTGGTCGCCAACTCGCGGTTCAGGTTAAAAAACACCTCGAGCACTTCGACCACGAAATCCATCGGTGTGTAGTCATCATTGAACAAAACCACCTTGTACATCGGCGGCGCCTGTAGAGCAGGCTTGGCCTCCTGAACAGCAATGCCTGCAGAACCGTCGTCATCATGTTCCTGATCCGGTCGATCCTGATTGAATGTTAGTCGAATCTGGCTGTTTGCATGCATGGAAAGAAAGGTTCGTCAGTGGTTCAAATACAGTGGTGGGGGCGACCTGTCAGATTTTCAACTACTGACCGACTGGTCGCCTTGACTATCGGCGAAACGGTGTTACAACCAATAGAACCCACAGTGGGTAAAAAAGGTCCGCGCAGTCAACCTTATTTATTCGGGTTAGGACGGATAAACTGGATGATACTCCAGTGATGGAGTCTGGTGCAGAGGGATATGGGTATGTCTGGCGTCAAGATCAATGGCAAGGTCAAGTGGTTCAACAATGCCAAGGGATATGGCTTTGTTAATGAAGAAGGGAAAACCGAGGACCTTTTTGCGCACTATTCAGCGATCATCATGGACGGTTACAAAACGCTGAAAGCGGGACAAGCGGTCACCTTCGAGATCATTCAAGGCCCCAAGGGACTGCATGCCGTGAATATCGACACAGTGAAGGCAGAAGGCGTTGCCAGCCCTGCGGCACGCGCGAGCGAAGCAGAAAAGAAACAAACGGCCTGATCCGCCACCGATCGTGCAGCCCTTAAAAAAAACGGCCACCCAATCAACTTGGAGTGGCCGTTTTTATACCTGCTTGCTTACATATGCGAAATTAACGCATCCCCAAAGCCCGAAGACGACACCAGCTTCGCACCGTCCATCAGACGCTCGAAGTCATAAGTCACGGTCTTGGCCGAAATCGCACCATTGGTGCCCTTGATGATCAGATCAGCCGCCTCGACCCAGCCCATGTGGCGCAACATCATCTCCGCCGACAGAATCAACGAACCTGGGTTGACCTGATCCTTGCCCGCATACTTCGGCGCAGTACCGTGGGTCGCCTCGAACATTGCCACGGTATCCGACAGGTTCGCGCCCGGCGCAATACCGATACCCCCCACTTCCGCCGCCAGGGCATCAGACAGGTAGTCGCCGTTCAAGTTGAGGGTGGCGATCACGTCATATTCAGCCGGACGCAGCAAGATCTGCTGGAGCATGGCGTCAGCAATCGCATCTTTAACCACGACATTCTTGCCGGTCTTCGGATTCTTGAACTGCATCCACGGGCCGCCGTCGAGTAACGTAGCGCCAAATTCTTCGGCAGCCACTTCGTAGGCCCACTCCTTGAAGGCACCTTCGGTGAACTTCATGATGTTGCCTTTGTGCACGATGGTCAGCGAGTCGCGGTCGTTATCCACTACATATTGCATGGCTTTACGCGCCAGGCGCTTGGTGCCCTCCTTCGAGACCGGCTTCACGCCAATCCCGCAATCCTGGTCGAAACGGATCTTGGTCACGCCCATTTCTTCCTTGAGGAACTTGATCACCTTGATGGCTTCGGGCGAACCGGCCTTCCACTCGATCCCGGCGTAAATGTCTTCGGAGTTTTCGCGGAAGATGGTCATGTCCACGTCGCCAGGCTTCTTGACCGGGCTGGGCACACCTTCGAACCAGCGCACCGGGCGCAGGCAAACATACAGGTCGAGTTGTTGGCGCAGGGCCACGTTCAGCGAACGGATGCCGCCACCCACCGGAGTGGTCAGCGGACCCTTGATGGACACCACGTAATCCTTGACCGCATCCAGGGTTTCCTGGGGCAGCCAGGTGTCCTGGTCGTAGACTTGAGTCGCTTTTTCGCCGGCATACACCTCCATCCAGGAGATCTTGCGCTTGCCGCCGTAGGCCTTTTCAACAGCGGCGTCGACTACCTTGATCATCACCGGGCTGATGTCGACGCCGATACCGTCACCCTCGATGTAGGGGATGATCGGTTGGTCAGGAACATTGAGAGAATGGTCTGCATTGACGGTGATTTTGTCGCCGACTGCCGGAACCTGAATCTTCTTGTATCCCATGCTGAACTCCATCTATGGATTGAACATCTGGCTGCGTTCGAGCCTACTCCAGATAAATGGCGACTGAAACCTCGCGCCATGCTCATTTGCTTCGAAAACAGCATAATTTGTCGCCTACAAGCCTGAAAGCAAAGGCAAAATCGCCAATCTTGAGCACATCGTGCGACTTTGGTCGCAATCGGATACCTGCGACCTTTAGACCAATGGACGACACACCTTTTGTATGAAGGCTCGGCGTAAGCATAGCGACCTATGTATAATGCCGCCGCTGACCAAAGAGTCACGACGGCGGACCGCTCTAGAACACAGCCTTCCGCTACAAAGCAGGACTATTACAATAGTCCACCCGCTTGACGCTCGACTGATGCAACCCAACATCACCGCGAAGAAACCTCGACATTTCGCTCATGGATGACTTTGAACGAACGCGCTCCACCCGGCGCATCTCGAGTTTCTGCGCACGCTTTCAGCAAAGAAGAGAGTTAATCCGAATATGCCCACCCGCTCGAAGATCATCTACACCTTCACCGACGAAGCCCCGGCCCTCGCCACCTATTCACTGCTGCCTATCGTAGAGGCCTTCACCGCTTCCGCTGATATTGCCGTGGAAACCCGCGACATCTCCCTCGCCGCGCGCATCCTCGCAAGCTTCCCCGAGCAACTGGGCGCCAAGGCCATCCCGGACCACCTCGCCGAACTGGGCGACCTGGCCGTTACGCCTGAAGCCAACATCATCAAGCTGCCTAACATCAGCGCCTCGACTCCGCAGCTGCAAGCCGCGATCAAGGAACTGCAGGCCCAGGGCTATGCCCTGCCGGACTACCCGGAAACCGTAACCACCGACGCGGAAAAAGAAACCCGTGCACGTTACGACAAGGTCAAGGGCAGCGCCGTGAACCCGGTACTGCGCGAAGGCAACTCCGACCGCCGCGCACCGCTGTCGGTCAAGAACTACGCACGCAAGCACCCGCACAAGATGGGCGCCTGGGCTGCCGACTCCAAGTCGCACATCGCCCACATGAGCAACGGCGACTTCTACGGCAGCGAAAAAGCCGTACAGATCGAAGACGCTGATGCTGTCAAAATCGAGCTGATCGCCCAGGACGGCACCGCCACCGTCCTGAAGGAAAAGACCTCGGTACAGGCCGGCGAAATCATCGACACCGCCGTACTGAGCAAGAAAGCCCTGCGCGCGTTCATCGCCGCTGAAATCGAAGACGCCAAGAAACAAGGCGTGCTGCTGTCGGTTCATCTGAAAGCCACCATGATGAAGGTCTCCGACCCGATCATGTTCGGCCAGATCGTTGCCGAGTTCTATAAAGACGCCCTGGCCAAGCACGCTACCGTGCTGGAACAGATCGGCTTCAACCTGAACAACGGCATCGGCGACCTGTACGCGCGCATCAAGGCCCTGCCGGCCGAGCAGCAAGCGCAGATCGAAGCCGACATCGCGGCCGTCTACGCCGCTCGCCCTGCCCTGGCGATGGTCAACTCCGACAAAGGCATCACCAACCTGCACGTGCCGAGCGACGTGATCGTCGACGCCTCGATGCCAGCCATGATCCGTGACTCCGGCAAGATGTGGGGCACCGATGGCCAGCTGCACGACACCAAGGCGGTGATCCCGGATCGCTGCTACGCCACCATCTACCAGGCGGTCATCGAAGACTGCAAGGCCAACGGTGCCTTCGACCCAACCACCATGGGCAGCGTGCCAAACGTCGGCCTGATGGCGAAAAAAGCCGAAGAATACGGCTCCCACGACAAGACCTTCCAGATCAAGGCTGACGGCGTTGTTCGCGTCACCGACAGCAAGGGCAACCTGCTGATGGAACAGAAAGTCGAAGCCGGCGACATCTTCCGCATGTGCCAGACCAAAGACGCGCCGATCCAGGACTGGGTCAAACTGGCCGTCAACCGTGCCCGCGCCAGCAACACCCCAGCCATCTTCTGGCTGGACCCACAGCGTGCACACGACGGCGTCGTGGTCGAGAAGGTTCAGGCTTACCTGAAAGACCACAACACCGAAGGCCTGGACATCCGCATCATGTCGCCGGTCGACGCGATGAAGTTCACCCTGGAGCGCACCCGCAAGGGCCTGGACACCATCTCGGTGACCGGCAACGTACTGCGCGACTACCTGACCGACCTGTTCCCGATCATGGAACTGGGCACCAGCGCCAAGATGCTGTCCATCGTGCCGCTGATGAACGGCGGTGGCCTGTTCGAAACCGGCGCTGGCGGTTCGGCTCCGAAACACGTGCAGCAACTGGTTGAAGAGAACTTCCTGCGCTGGGATTCCCTGGGCGAGTTCCTGGCCCTGGCTGCGTCCCTTGAGCATTTGGGTGTGACGTACAACAACCCGAAAGCCTTGGTCCTGTCCAAGACCCTGGACCAGGCCACCGGCCAGTTCCTCGACAACAACAAGTCGCCATCGCGCAAAGTCGGCAACATCGACAACCGCGGCAGCCACTTCTACCTGGCGCTGTACTGGGCCCAAGCCCTGGCCGCCCAGACCGAAGACACTGCACTGCAAGCGCAGTTCGGCGAACTGGCCAAGACCCTGACCGCGAACGAAGCAACCATCGTTGCCGAGCTCAACGCCGTCCAGGGCAAGCCAGTGGACATCGGCGGCTACTACGCGCCGAACCCAGAGCTGACCAGCAAGGCCATGCGCCCAAGCAACACGCTCAACGCGGCGATTGCCAAGTTGAAGTAAGGTTGTAAGGATGCAAAGAAGCCCCGGCCCCGTGCCGGGGTTTCTGTTTATGCACTTTCCAACTGAAAAACCCAATCAAAATGTGGGAGGGGGGCTTGCCCCCGATGGCAGCCTACCATCCTAGTTATTTGCAGCTGGCCCACCGCTATCGGGGGCAAGCCCCCTCCCACATTGACTGCATCCTGCCAACAGACCACATCGAGACAACCATGACCTGGCAACCCCACATCACCGTCGCCACCATCGTCGAAGACGAGGGCAAGTTCCTGATAGTCGAAGAACTCAAAAACGGCCGTGCCGTGCTCAACCAGCCCGCCGGCCACCTCGATCCGCACGAAACCCTCACCGAAGCCGCTGTGCGCGAAACCCTCGAAGAAACCGGCTGGGACGTCGAAGCCACCGGCATCGTCGGCATCTACCTATACACCGCTCCCAGCAACGGCGTGACCTACCAACGGGTCTGCTTCATCGCCAAGGCCCTGAAACACCACCCGGACTATCAACTCGACGAAGGCATCCTCCGCGCCCGCTGGCTGAGCCGTGACGAGCTGATGGCGGTGCGCGACGACTGGCGCAGCGAGCTGATCATCCGCTGTATCGATGATTATCTGGCCGGCCACTGCCACAGTCTCGAATTGATCCGCCCTTCTCTTTAGCCTTGAAGGCCCGAGCCTGATAGAATCGCGTCCTTTTTCAAGACACCCGTTGAAACCCTATGCGTGATCCAGCCCCTTCTGACACACAAAAGAAGCGCGTCATCGTCGGCATGTCCGGCGGCGTGGACTCTTCCGTTTCCGCCGTTCTGCTCATGGAGCAGGGTTATGAGGTGGAAGGCCTGTTCATGAAGAACTGGGAAGAAGACGATGGAACGGAATATTGCACCGCCATGGACGACCTGGCGGACGCCCAGGCCGTGTGCGACAAGATCGGCATCAAGCTGCACACCGCCAACTTCGCCGCCGAGTACTGGGACAACGTGTTCGAGCACTTCCTGGCCGAATACAAGGCCGGCCGCACGCCGAACCCGGACATCCTGTGCAACCGCGAGATCAAGTTCAAGGCGTTCCTCGACTACGCCATGATGCTCGGCGCCGACCTGATCGCCACTGGCCACTACGTGCGCCGCCGCGACATTGATGGCCGCACCGAACTGCTCAAGGGCCTGGACCCGAACAAGGACCAGAGCTACTTCCTGCACGCCGTCGGCGGCGAACAGATCGCCAAGACCCTGTTCCCGGTAGGCGAGTTGGAAAAACCCGAAGTGCGCAGAATCGCCGAGAAACACGGCCTGGCCACCGCCAAGAAAAAGGATTCCACCGGGATCTGCTTTATCGGTGAGCGCCGCTTCAGCGACTTCCTCAAGCAATACCTGCCGGCAAAACCGGGCGAGATCCACACCACCGAAGGCGAGGTCATCGGCCGTCACCATGGTCTGATGTACCACACTATCGGCCAGCGCCAGGGCCTCGGCATCGGCGGCTTGAAAGACGCCGGTGAAGAGCCGTGGTACGTGCTGGTCAAGGACCTGGAAAACAATGTACTGATCGTCGGCCAGGGCAACGAACACCCACTGCTGTTCTCCGGCGCCTTGCTCGCTTCGGAAATCTACTGGGTCAACCCGATCGACCTGAGCACCCCACGCCGCCTGACCGCCAAAGTGCGCTATCGCCAGAGCGACCAGCCATGCACCCTGGAAAAAACCGCCACCGGCTACCGCGCCACCTTTGATGACCCGCAACGCGCGGTCACCCCTGGCCAGTCCGTGGTGTTCTACGATGGCGAAATCTGCCTGGGCGGCGGCGTGATTGAAATCGCCGAAGCCTGGAGCCAGAAGGCATGAGCCCGACGCAGGAGCAATTGACGGCACTGGGCGGGGTGTTCCTCGCCGCGGTATTGGTGGACAAGATCGCCAAGACCGGCCAGGTCACCGAAGCCGGCCTGACCTGCATGCTCGGCAGCCTGTTGATCCGCGACCCCAAGGACACCCTGGAAGTCTACGGTGGCGACGACCTGGCGCTGCGTGAAGGTTACCGCGCGCTGATCGGCGCCCTGGAGCGCGACCCCAGCACCCTGCAGCGCGAGCCGCTGCGCTATGCCCTGTCGATGCTCGGCCTCGAGCGTCAACTGGCCAAGCGCGAGGACATGCTGGAGGTCATCGGCAAGCGCCTGCCGCAGATACAGTCCCAGGTGGAACACTTCGGCCCGGCCCACGAAAACGTGATCGCAGCTTGTGGCGCGCTGTACCAAGACACCTTGAGCACCTTGCGCCAGCGCATCCAGGTGCACGGCGACATGCGCAACCTGCAACAACCAAACAACGCCTCGAAAATCCGCGCCCTGCTGCTGGCCGGTATTCGTTCGGCGCGGTTGTGGCGCCAACTGGGCGGTCATCGTTGGCAACTGGTGATCAGCCGTCGCAAATTGCTCAAAGAGCTTTACCCGTTGATGCGCAACGAATAAGTCGCAGCAGCAGGCCATTTTCAAGCCGTTACGCGTAATACGCCGGTCAGTTGGCAACGGACCGGCGGATTTTTTCATGTATGATACGCGCCCCATTTCGTTGCCCGACTGTCCGAGAACACCCCATGCAGCTCTCTTCGCTCACTGCGGTTTCCCCTGTAGACGGCCGCTACGCCGGCAAAACCCAGGCCCTGCGCCCTATTTTCAGCGAGTACGGCCTGATCCGTGCTCGCGTACTGGTTGAAGTGCGTTGGCTCCAGCGCCTGGCCGCTCACCCCGCCATCAGCGAAGTGCCGGCGTTTTCCGCCGAAGCTAACGCTGTGCTCAACACCCTGGCGGAAAACTTCTCCCTGGAGCACGCCGAGCGTGTGAAAGAGATCGAGCGCACCACCAACCACGACGTCAAGGCCATCGAATACCTGCTCAAAGAGCAAGCGGCCAAGCTGCCGGAACTGGCTCAGGTCAGCGAATTCATCCACTTTGCCTGCACCAGCGAGGACATCAACAACCTGTCCCACGCCCTGATGCTGCGCGAAGGCCGTGATGACGTGATGCTGCCGCTGATGCGCCAGACCGCCAACGCCATCCGCGAACTGGCGATCCGCTTCGCCGACGTGCCGATGCTGTCGCGCACCCATGGCCAGCCGGCGTCGCCAACCACCCTGGGCAAAGAACTGGCCAACGTGGTGTATCGCCTGGAGCGCCAGATCGCTCAAGTCGCCGCCGTACCGCTGCTGGGCAAGATCAACGGCGCCGTGGGCAACTACAACGCCCACCTGTCGGCCTACCCTGAGATCGACTGGGAAGCCAACGCCCGCGCCTTCATCGAAGATGAGCTGGGCCTGGGCTTCAACCCGTACACCACGCAGATCGAACCGCACGACTACATTGCCGAGCTGTTCGACGCCATTGCGCGCTTCAACACCATCCTGATCGACTTCGATCGCGATATCTGGGGCTACATCTCCCTGGGCTACTTCAAGCAGCGCACCATTGCCGGTGAAATCGGTTCGTCGACCATGCCGCACAAGGTCAACCCGATCGACTTCGAAAACTCCGAAGGCAACCTCGGCATCGCCAACGCCCTGTTCCAGCACTTGGCCAGCAAGTTGCCGATCTCCCGCTGGCAGCGCGACCTGACCGACTCCACCGTACTGCGCAACCTCGGCGTGGGCTTCGCTCACAGCGTGATCGCCTACGAAGCCAGCCTCAAAGGCATCAGCAAGCTGGAGCTTAACGAGCAGAAGATCGCCGCTGACCTGGACGCATGCTGGGAAGTCCTGGCCGAGCCGATCCAGACGGTGATGCGCCGCTACAACATCGAAAACCCATACGAGAAGCTCAAAGAGTTGACGCGCGGCAAGGGCATCAGTCCTGAAGCACTGCAAACTTTCATCGACGGCCTGGACATGCCAGCCGCCGCCAAGGCCGAACTGAAACTGCTCACCCCGGCCAACTACATCGGCAACGCTGTAGAGCAAGCCAAGCGCATCTGATCATCGCAAGACCCTTTGAGACGCCCGGCCGCGCCGGGCGTTTTTATTCCAGTCTCAAAAGTGCTTTTTTTCAATAGGTTACACATGAATCCTGATATCCCTCTTCAACTTCTGGGCGGCATCACGGCACGGGAATTCCTGCGCGACTACTGGCAGAGAAAACCGCTGCTGATCCGCCAGGCCATTCCTGATTTCGAAAGCCCGATCGACGCCGACGAACTGGCCGGCCTGGCGCTGGAAGAAGAAGTCGAGTCGCGCCTGGTGATCGAGCATGGCGAGCGTCCGTGGGAGCTGCGTCGCGGCCCGTTCGCCGAAGACGCCTTCAGCACCCTGCCCGAGCGCGAGTGGACCCTGCTGGTTCAGGCGGTCGACCAGTTCGTTCCGGAAGTGGCCGAGTTGCTGGAGCAATTCCGCTTCCTGCCGAGCTGGCGCATCGATGATGTGATGATCAGCTTCGCCGCACCGGGCGGCAGCGTTGGCCCGCACTTCGACAACTACGACGTGTTCCTGCTGCAAGCCCAGGGCAAGCGCAACTGGAAGATCGGCCAGATGTGCAGCTCCGAAAGCCCGCTGCTGCAGCACGCCGACCTACGCATCCTCGCCGAATTCGAAGAAAGCGCCGAGTGGGTCCTGGAACCGGGCGACATGCTCTACCTGCCGCCGCGCCTGGCGCACTTCGGCATCGCTGAAGACGACTGCATGACCTATTCCGTGGGCTTCCGCGCACCGAGCGCGGCCGAGGTGCTGACGCACTTCACCGACTTCCTCAGCCAGTACCTGACCGACGAAGAACGTTACACCGACGCCGATGCACAGCCGGTCAGCGACCCGCACCAGATCCAGAGCGACGCCCTCGACCGCCTGAAGAGCCTGCTGGCCGAGCACATGAGCGACGAGCGCATGCTGCTGACCTGGTTCGGCCAGTTCATGACCGAACCGCGCTATCCTGAATTGGTGGCGGGCGAAGAATTGGGCGAAGAAGACTTCCTCAGCAGCCTGCAAGATGGCGCCATCCTGGTGCGCAACCCTAGCGCGCGCCTGGCCTGGTCCGAAGTGGACGACGATGTACTGCTGTTCGCCAGTGGCCAGAGCCGTTACCTGCCAGGCAAACTGCGTGAGCTGCTGAAGCTGGTGTGCTCGGCCGATGCACTGCACAGCGAGAACCTGGGCGAATGGCTGGCAGACGAAGACGGCCGCGACCTGCTGTGCGAATTGGTCAAGCAAGGAAGCCTGGGATTTGCCGATGAATAGGATTCACGTAAGTGTCGCGGACTGGCAAAAGGATATCGCCGAGATTCGGCGCATTCGTGAAGCGGTGTTTATCGCTGAACAATCGGTTCCACCGGAGCTGGAGTGGGACGCGGACGACGCCGGCGCAGTGCATTTCCTTGCATTCGAAGGTGATTTTCCGATCGGCACCGCGCGCCTGCTGCCCAGCGGCGAGATCGGACGCGTGTCGGTCCTCAAGGACTGGCGCGGGCTGAAGGTCGGCGACAAGCTGATGGAAGCGGTGATTGGCGTGGCCGAAAAACGTGGCCAGGCCAAGCAGTTCCTCAGTGCACAAGTGTATGCGGCGCCGTTCTATGAGCGACTGGGCTTCAAGATCGTCAGTGACGAATTCCTTGAAGTCGGGATTCCGCATGTGGATATGGTGCGCGAGGGCTGATTCGAGACCGCGTCGCTGCCATCGGGGGCAAGTCGAATCGTCGCACCGCCCCTCCCACATTTTGACCGAGTAAGTCCTTTGGAATGCGGTCAAGTGTGGGAGGGGGCTTGCCCCCGATAGCCATTTCAGCAACACCAACAATGCCCTGCCATGCCAGGGCATTTTGCCGTCTACGATTCAACTTGCACCCGTCCAGGCCGACAAACTGGCACTATCCAGCCTAAATGACTCGCAGAGATAACGGACATGTCCCTACGCACCCTGCTCACCGCCCTCCTCCTGACTGCCAGCGCCGCGGCCATGGCCGACACCGAAGTCGTCAACCTGAGCAACCGTACCAGCGCCGACCTGCTGCCCGTGGCACAGAACTTCATCGGCAAGGACGGCACCGTCAGCGCTTATGGCAACCAGCTGATCGTGAAGGCCGACCCCGGCAAGATCCAGGACCTGCGCGCCCTGCTCTCTCAACTGGACACACCGGCCAAACGCCTGCTGATCACCGTCGACACCAACGAAAACAAACAGCAGAACACCGGTGACAGCCAGACGCGCATCATCAGCTACGGCACCACCAGCCGCGACGGCGGTATCCAGCAGATCCAGGCCAGCGAAGGCGTACCCGCGCTGATCCAGGTCGGCCAGAGCGTTCCGCTGACCACCACCCAGCAGGACAGCTATGGCCGCCTGCAGAACCAGACCCAGTATCGCAACGTGACCCAGGGCTTCTATGTGACCGCGAGCGTCACCGGCGAGACCGTGCACCTGGCAATCAGTACCAATCGTGACCGCATGAGCCAGGAGCGTCCCGATGTAGTGAACGTACAGAGCACCGACACAACCGTCAGCGGGCGCCTGGGTGAATGGATCACCCTGGCCGGCATCAATCGCGAGACCCAGGCCGACAAATCCTCTACAACCCGCAGCTACTCTACTCAGGGCCGCGATGACCTGACGGTGCGGGTCAAGGTCGATACCCTGAACTGAAGCACCAAAAACTGACTGACGAGTCGTATTAGACTAAAGATGTAGTGCTTGAAAAAAAGCACTACAAAACATTTGACGATCCAAAAAAGCATGGGCATGATGGCCTCGCTCCCGCTAATCAGGGGCCCTGGCAAGGGCCTTCGGATCGTCGCTCTAAACTACCCACCTGAGCCGATTCGTGTCTGTACCGCCCACAAGGCGTGTTTGACGAGGTTGCGACTGGAACGAAGTTGTCCCGAGGGACGGAAGCTAACCAGGTAACCCGGCTACACGCTGTTGAACACCCGAGGGCCCACGACGCCCGAAGACTGTTCTCGGTCCGCCTGTATCTGCCCGACCCTCTCGCCACTCGTTCATCCCGTCGCATTCCCCGCCAGACCCGACATGACCGCCTAAGCTTCTGGTCAGCGAGCAGCCCTGCCCACGCACTTGAATGCAGGGCTGGCAAATGGATTTTTCCACCACACGAAGACGCGACGAGGTTTACTTCCATGGCACTGACACGCGAACAGCAAATTGCAGCCCTCGAGAAAGACTGGGCTGAAAACCCACGCTGGAAAGGCGTGACCCGCGCTTATTCCGCTGCTGACGTCGTCCGCCTGCGTGGCTCGGTTCAACCTGAGCACACCTTTGCAAAACTCGGCGCCGAGAAGCTGTGGAACCTGGTGACACAAGGTGCCAAGCCTTCCTTCCGTCCCGACAAAGATTTCGTCAACTGCATGGGCGCCCTCACTGGCGGCCAGGCAGTCCAGCAGGTGAAAGCCGGTATCCAGGCGATCTACCTGTCCGGCTGGCAAGTGGCGGCGGACAACAACTCCGCTGAATCCATGTACCCCGACCAATCGCTGTACCCGGTGGACTCCGTGCCGACCGTGGTCAAGCGCATCAACAACTCGTTCCGTCGTGCCGACCAGATCCAGTGGAAAGCCGGCAAGAACCCGGGCGATGAAGGCTACATCGACTACTTCGCACCGATCGTGGCCGACGCCGAAGCCGGTTTCGGCGGCGTACTCAACGCCTACGAACTGATGAAGAGCATGATCGAGGCAGGCGCTGCCGGCGTGCACTTCGAAGACCAGCTGGCTTCCGTGAAGAAATGCGGCCACATGGGCGGCAAGGTACTGGTTCCAACCCAGGAAGCGGTACAGAAGCTGACCGCTGCCCGCCTGGCCGCTGACGTTGCCGGCACGCCAACCATCATCCTGGCCCGCACCGATGCCAACGCGGCTGACTTGCTGACTTCGGACTGCGACCCGTACGACCAACCGTTCGTGACCGGCGAACGCACCCAGGAAGGTTTCTACAAGGTGCGCGCCGGCCTGGACCAGGCGATTGCCCGTGGCCTGGCCTACGCCCCGTACGCCGACCTGATCTGGTGTGAAACCGCCAAGCCGGACCTGGACGAAGCCCGTCGTTTCGCCGAGGCGATCAAGAAGGAATACCCGGACCAACTGCTGTCCTACAACTGCTCGCCTTCCTTCAACTGGAAGAAGAACCTGGACGACGCGACCATCGCCAAGTTCCAGCGCGAGCTGTCCGCCATGGGCTACAAGCACCAGTTCATCACCCTGGCCGGCATCCACAACATGTGGCACAGCATGTTCAACCTGGCGCACGACTACGCCCGCAACGACATGACCGCCTACGTGAAGCTGCAGGAGCAGGAGTTCGCTGACGCCGCCAAGGGCTACACCTTCGTGGCTCACCAGCAGGAAGTGGGCACCGGCTACTTCGACGACATGACCACCGTGATCCAGGGCGGCACCTCGTCCGTGACCGCGCTGACCGGCTCGACCGAAGAAGAGCAGTTCCACTGATTGACTGAGTACACGGCCACTGCGGCCCCAAGGAAGACCTAACCGCAGTGCCGCACAACGATCACGCCCCGACCTGTTCGGGGCGTTTTTTTGCCTCGTGAAAACCTCCCTGACAAAATGGAGGTCAAAATGTGGGAGGGGGCTTGCCCCCGATGAGGGCGTGTCAGTTGATACATCTGTGACTGACCCGCCGCCATCGGGGGCAAGCCCCCTCCCACATTAAGAACGGTGGTGACCTAGGAATTTTTGTGCGAAACATTGATCCAGAGCGGTGTATGCGTGGATCAAATCGGTTAAAAGATCCCCGTCGCTAACTAAGTGGTGATCACGCAAGTAACGGCAACTTCCCCCGCCACACGAGAACCATTCGCTTACACCCCGCGCAAACAATAGTCATTATCATTTAGCGCATAAAAACTTCGTTACAGGTTAAACAAAACATAATTGATAAAAAGCCCGCTAATGCCCACACCGCAAGGGCTGCAGCCCCAGAAAGGTGCACTATGTGCTTATTCCACCGAATAATTTCGCCATAGGAATTTTACTTGCCCGGTGTTTAGCCATAAAATCACCGCGATTGATTGCAGTGCGACATATCGTCACTGCATCGTTACTTTTTCGAGCTCAGAGACCTTTGCTCTCTGTTAAGGATTTCCAGCATGACCGAAGCGACAGGACTCATGGCCCACAACTGGGGCTTTGCCATTTTCCTCCTCGGTGTTGTCGGCCTCTGCGCCTTCATGCTCGGTGTTTCCAGCCTCCTCGGGTCAAAAGCCTGGGGCCGCAGCAAAAATGAACCGTTCGAGTCCGGCATGCTGCCTACAGGTGGCGCCCGCTTGCGGCTCTCAGCCAAATTCTATCTGGTCGCGATGCTGTTCGTGATCTTCGATATCGAAGCCCTCTTTCTCTTTGCCTGGTCTGTGTCCGTCCGCGAAAGCGGCTGGACCGGATTCGTCGAAGCCCTCGTTTTCATAGCAATTCTGTTGGCAGGCCTTGTCTACCTATTCCGAGTGGGCGCCCTTGACTGGGCTCCGGAAGCTCGTCGTAAGCGGCAAGCGAAGCTGAAACAATGAGGCTTTGGCGATGCAATACAATCTCACCAGGATCGACCCGGATGCTCCTAACGAGCAGTACCCCATCGGCGAACGGGAAACCGTTTCCGACCCGTTAGAAGACCAAGTCCACAAGAACATCTACATGGGCAAGCTGGAAGACGTGCTGAGTGGCGCGGTCAACTGGGGGCGTAAAAACTCCCTGTGGCCGTACAACTTCGGTCTTTCGTGCTGCTACGTGGAAATGACCACCGCCTTCACGGCGCCCCACGACATCGCGCGCTTTGGCGCCGAAGTTATCCGGGCCTCGCCGCGCCAGGCGGATTTCATGGTTATCGCCGGTACCTGCTTCATCAAGATGGCGCCGATCATCCAGCGTCTCTACGAGCAAATGCTCGAGCCGAAGTGGGTTATCTCCATGGGTTCGTGCGCCAACTCCGGTGGCATGTACGACATCTATTCCGTCGTTCAAGGGGTGGACAAGTTCCTGCCCGTGGACGTCTACGTGCCTGGCTGCCCGCCTCGCCCTGAAGCGTTCCTGCAAGGCTTGATGCTGTTGCAGGAATCGATCGGCAAGGAGCGTCGTCCGCTTTCCTGGGTCGTCGGCGATCAAGGCGTGTACCGCGCCGAGATGCCGTCGCAAAAGGAACAGCGCCGCGAACAGCGTATCGCAGTCACCAACCTGCGCAGCCCCGACGAAGTCTGATCCAGCACCGCTTCTTTTATAGAACGAACACCTGGCTTCATTCTTTACGTTGACCGAAAGCGATAAAAAACCATGACTACAGGCAGTGCTCTGTACATCCCGCCTTATAAGGCAGACGACCAGGATGTGGTCGTCGAACTCAATAACCGTTTTGGCCCTGACGCCTTCACCGCCCAGGCCACGCGCACCGGTATGCCGGTGCTGTGGGTGGCGCGTGCCAAGCTCGTCGAAGTCCTGACCTTCCTGCGCAACCTGCCCAAGCCGTACGTCATGCTCTATGACCTGCATGGCGTGGACGAGCGTCTGCGCACCAAGCGCCAGGGGCTGCCGAGCGGCGCCGATTTCACCGTGTTCTACCACTTGATGTCGCTGGAACGTAACAGCGACGTGATGATCAAGGTCGCCCTGTCGGAAAGCGATCTGAGCATCCCGACCGTGACCGGTATCTGGCCGAACGCCAGCTGGTACGAGCGCGAAGTCTGGGACATGTTCGGCATCGACTTCCCGGGCCACCCGCACCTGACGCGCATCATGATGCCGCCGACCTGGGAAGGTCACCCGCTGCGCAAAGACTTCCCGGCGCGCGCCACCGAATTCGACCCGTTCAGCCTCAACCTCGCCAAGCAACAGCTTGAAGAAGAAGCTGCGCGCTTCCGTCCGGAAGACTGGGGCATGAAGCGCTCCGGCACCAACGAGGACTACATGTTCCTCAACCTGGGCCCGAACCACCCTTCGGCCCACGGTGCCTTCCGTATCATCCTGCAACTGGACGGCGAAGAAATCGTCGACTGCGTGCCGGACATCGGCTACCACCACCGGGGTGCCGAGAAGATGGCCGAGCGCCAGTCGTGGCACAGCTTCATCCCGTACACCGACCGTATCGACTACCTCGGCGGCGTGATGAACAACCTGCCGTACGTGCTCTCGGTCGAGAAGCTGGCCGGTATCAAGGTGCCGGACCGCGTCGACACCATCCGCATCATGATGGCCGAGTTCTTCCGGATCACCAGCCACCTGCTGTTCCTGGGTACTTATATCCAGGACGTCGGCGCCATGACCCCGGTGTTCTTCACCTTCACCGACCGTCAGCGCGCCTATAAGGTCATTGAAGCCATCACCGGCTTCCGCCTGCACCCGGCCTGGTACCGCATCGGCGGTGTGGCCCACGACCTGCCCAATGGCTGGGAACGCCTGGTCAAGGAATTCATCGACTGGATGCCCAAGCGTCTGGACGAGTACCAAAAGGCCGCTTTGGATAACAGCATCCTCAAGGGTCGTACCATCGGCGTCGCGCAGTACAACACCAAGGAAGCCCTGGAATGGGGCGTCACCGGTGCCGGCCTGCGTTCCACCGGCTGCGACTTCGACCTGCGTAAAGCGCGCCCGTACTCGGGCTACGAGAACTTCGAATTCGAAGTCCCGCTGGCGGCCAATGGCGATGCCTACGACCGCTGCATCGTGCGCGTCGAAGAAATGCGCCAGAGCCTGAAGATTATCGAGCAGTGCATGCGCAACATGCCGGCCGGCCCGTACAAGGCGGATCACCCGCTGACCACGCCGCCGCCGAAAGAGCGCACGCTGCAGCACATCGAAACCCTGATCACGCACTTCCTGCAGGTTTCGTGGGGCCCGGTGATGCCGGCCAACGAGTCCTTCCAGATGATCGAAGCGACCAAGGGTATCAACAGTTATTACCTGACGAGCGATGGCGGCACCATGAGCTACCGCACCCGGATCCGTACCCCAAGCTTTGCCCACTTGCAGCAGATCCCTTCGGTGATCAAAGGCGAGATGGTCGCGGACTTGATTGCGTACCTGGGTAGTATCGATTTCGTTATGGCCGACGTGGACCGCTAAGCATGAACAGCACGCTTATCCAGACAGACCGTTTCACCCTCAGTGAAACCGAGCGCTCGGCCATCGAGCACGAGCTGCATCACTACGAAGACCCGCGCGCGGCGTCGATCGAAGCCTTGAAGATCGTCCAGAAGGAACGTGGCTGGGTGCCGGACGGCGCCCTCTATGCCATTGGCGAGATCCTCGGCATCCCTGCCAGCGACGTTGAAGGCGTGGCCACGTTCTACAGCCAGATCTTCCGTCAGCCTGTGGGCCGCCACATCATTCGCGTGTGCGACAGCATGGTCTGCTACATCGGCGGCCACGAATCCGTGGTCAGCGAGATCCAGAACAAGCTGGGCATCGGCCTGGGCCAAACCACCCCGGACGGCCGCTTCACGCTGCTGCCGGTGTGCTGCCTGGGCAACTGCGACAAGGCGCCGGCGTTGATGATCGACGACGACACATTCGGTGACGTGCAGCCTGCTGGCGTGACCCAATTGCTCGAGGGCTACCCATGACCCTTACATCTTTCGGCCCGGCCAACCTGATCAAGCGTTCGCCTGAGACCCACCCGCTGACCTGGCGCCTGCGTGACGATGCCGAGCCGGTATGGCTCGACGAATACCAGGCCAAGAACGGTTACGCCGCCGCGCGCAAAGCCTTCGCCGACATGGCCCAGGACGATATCGTCCAGACCGTGAAAGACGCCGGCCTCAAGGGCCGCGGTGGTGCAGGCTTCCCCACGGGCGTGAAGTGGGGCCTGATGCCCAAGGACGAATCCATCAACATCCGCTACCTGCTGTGCAACGCGGATGAAATGGAGCCGAACACCTGGAAAGACCGCATGCTGATGGAGCAACTGCCCCATCTGCTGATCGAAGGCATGCTGATCAGCGCCCGCGCGCTGAAAACCTACCGGGGCTACATCTTCCTGCGTGGCGAATACACCACCGCCGCCAAGCACCTCAACCGTGCCGTGGAAGAAGCCAAGGCCGCCGGCCTGTTGGGCAAGAACATCCTCGGTTCGGGTTTTGACTTCGAACTGTTCGTGCACACCGGCGCCGGGCGCTACATCTGCGGGGAAGAAACCGCACTGATCAACTCCCTCGAAGGCCGCCGCGCCAACCCGCGCTCCAAGCCGCCCTTCCCTGCCGCCGTGGGCGTGTGGGGCAAGCCGACCTGCGTGAACAACGTCGAGACGCTGTGCAACGTGCCGGCGATCATCGCCGACGGCGTGGACTGGTACAAATCGCTGGCCCGCGAAGGCAGCGAAGACATGGGCACCAAGCTCATGGGCTTCTCCGGCAAGGTCAAGAACCCGGGCCTGTGGGAGCTGCCGTTCGGCGTGACCGCACGCGAGCTGTTCGAGGACTACGCCGGCGGCATGCGCGACGGCTACACCTTGAAAGCCTGGCAGCCAGGCGGCGCCGGTACCGGTTTCCTGTTGCCCGAGCACCTCGACGCACAAATGTATGCCGGCGGCATCGGCAAGGTGGGCACCCGTATGGGTACCGGCCTGGCGATGGCGGTCGACAACACCGTGAACATGGTGTCCTTGCTGCGCAACATGGAGCAGTTCTTTGCCCGCGAGTCCTGCGGCTTCTGCACCCCATGCCGCGACGGCCTGCCATGGAGCGTGAAGCTGCTGATGGCCCTGGAAAACGGCGAAGGCCGCGAGGGTGACATCGAAACCCTGCTGGGTCTGGTCGGTTTCCTCGGCCCAGGCAAGACCTTCTGTGCTCACGCACCGGGCGCCGTGGAGCCATTGGGCAGCGCCATCAAATACTTCCGCTCGGAGTTCGAAGCCGGCATCGCGCCTGTCAGCGCCGCCGTCCCGCCTCTGGCAAGGCCGATCGTAGTCGGCGCGTAACGCTTTAAAAGGCGAAGGGTCCGTGCCCTTCGCTTTCTCATGGGCTGACGCCGTAAAGGCTGTGTTGAGGCCCATGAATAACAAGATTCCATTAGCCACGCCCGCTGACAACGGGCCAACGAAGAACTTTGAACCATGGCCACTATCCACGTAGACGGCAAAGCGCTCGAAGTCGATGGGGCAGACAACCTGTTACAGGCCTGTCTGTCGCTCGGTCTCGATATCCCGTATTTCTGCTGGCACCCCGCGCTTGGTAGCGTCGGGGCTTGCCGCCAGTGTGCGGTCAAGCAGTACACCGACGAGAACGACACCCGTGGTCGTATCGTCATGTCCTGCATGACCCCAGCCACCGACAACACCTGGATCTCCATCGACGATGAAGAATCCAAGGCGTTCCGCGCCAGCGTCGTCGAATGGCTGATGACCAACCACCCCCACGACTGCCCGGTCTGTGAGGAAGGCGGTCACTGCCACCTGCAAGACATGACCGTGATGACCGGCCACAACGAGCGCCGTTATCGCTTCACCAAGCGTACCCACCAGAACCAGGACCTCGGCCCGTTCATTTCCCACGAAATGAACCGCTGCATCGCCTGCTATCGCTGCGTGCGCTTCTATAAGGATTACGCCGGCGGCACCGACCTCGGCGTATTCGGCGCCCACGACAACGTGTACTTCGGTCGTGTTGAAGACGGCGTGCTCGAAAGCGAGTTCTCCGGCAACCTCACCGAGGTCTGCCCGACCGGTGTGTTCACCGACAAGACGCACTCCGAGCGCTACAACCGCAAGTGGGACATGCAGTTCGCCCCGAGCATCTGCCATGGCTGCTCCAGCGGTTGCAACATCTCCCCGGGCGAGCGCTACGGCGAATTGCGCCGCATCGAAAACCGCTTCAACGGCTCGGTCAACCAGTACTTCCTGTGCGACCGTGGCCGTTTCGGCTATGGCTACGTCAACCGCGAAGACCGCCCACGCCAGCCACTGTTGGCCGACGGCGCCAAACTGAGCCTGGACGACGCGCTGGATAAAGCCGCCGACCTGCTGCGCGGGCGCAACATCGTCGGTATCGGTTCGCCGCGCGCCAGCCTCGAAAGCAACTTCGCGTTGCGCGAACTGGTCGGTGCCGAGCACTTCTACAGCGGTATCGAAGCCGGCGAGCTGGAGCGCATCCGCCTGGTCCTGCAAGTGTTGAACGACAGCCCGCTGCCGGTTCCGAACATGCGCGACATCGAAGACCACGACGCGATCTTCGTGCTCGGTGAAGACCTGACCCAGACCGCCGCCCGCATCGCCCTGTCGCTGCGCCAGTCGGTCAAGGGCAAGGCCGAAGACATGGCCGACGCCATGCGCGTCCAGCCCTGGCTCGACGCCGCGGTGAAAAACATCGGCCAGCACGCGCTGAACCCGCTGTTCATTGCAAGCCTGGCTGAAACCAAGCTCGACGACATCGCCGAAGAATGTGTGCACGCAGCGCCGGACGACCTGGCGCGCCTCGGTTTCGCCGTGGCCCACGCCCTGGACGCCAGCGCGCCTGCCGTCGACGGCCTGGACACCGAAGCCGTCGAACTGGCCCAGCGCATTGCCGACGCCCTGCTGGCGGCCAAACGCCCATTGATCATTGCCGGCACCTCGCTGGGTTCCAAGGCGCTGATCGAAGCCGCCGCCAACATCGCCAAGGCCTTGAAGCTGCGCGACAAGAACGGTTCCATCAGCCTGGTGGTGCCAGAGGCCAACAGCCTCGGCCTGGCCATGCTCGGTGGCGAGTCCCTGGACGCTGCCCTGCAAGCGGTGACCGACGGCAAAGCCGACGCCATCGTGGTGCTGGAAAACGACCTGTACACCCGCACCGATGCCGCCAAGGTTGACGCTGCACTGAACGCGGCCAAAGTGCTGATCGTCGCCGATCACCAGAAGACCGCCACCAGCGACCGCGCCCACCTGGTGCTGCCAGCCGCCACCTTCGCCGAAGGCGACGGCACCCTGGTCAGCCAGGAAGGCCGCGCCCAGCGCTTCTTCCAGGTGTTCGATCCGAAGTACATGGATGCCAGCATCCTGGTTCACGAAGGCTGGCGCTGGCTGCATGCCCTGCGCGCGACCCTGCTGAACCAGCCGATCGACTGGACCCAGCTCGACCACGTCACCGCAGCCACCGCCGCCAGCGCCCCGCAACTGGCGCGGATCGTCGACGCTGCACCGTCCGCCTCGTTCCGCATCAAGGGCATGAAACTGGCCCGTGAACCGCTGCGTTACTCCGGTCGTACCGCCATGCGCGCCGACATCAGCGTGCATGAACCGCGTACCCCGCAAGACAACGACACCGCGTTCGCCTTCTCCATGGAAGGTTACTCGGGTTCGGTCGAGCCGCGTCAGCAGGTGCCATTTGCCTGGTCGCCGGGCTGGAACTCGCCGCAGGCCTGGAACAAGTTCCAGGACGAAGTCGGCGGTCACATCCGCGCTGGCGACCCGGGCACCCGCCTGATCGAAAGCACCGGTGATGCGCTGAACTGGTTCGCCGCCGTACCGCGTCCGTTCAACCCGGCCC
Organism: Pseudomonas allii; assembly: GCF_055380095.1. Lineage (NCBI taxonomy): Bacteria > Pseudomonadati > Pseudomonadota > Gammaproteobacteria > Pseudomonadales > Pseudomonadaceae > Pseudomonas > Pseudomonas allii. Next base: position 4,086,520 of record NZ_AP039450.1, read on the forward strand.
AGGGCACCTGGCAGGTCGTGCCGTTCTTCCACCTGTTCGGCAGTGAAGAGAACTCTTCCAAGGCCGCGCCGGTTCAAGAGCGCATCCCGCAAGCCTACGTGTCCGTGGCCAAGTCCGAAGCCGACCGCCTGGGCGTCAACGACGGTGCCCTGCTCAGCCTGAACTTGGCCGGCCAGACCCTGCGTCTGCCGCTGCGCATCAACGACGAGTTGGGTGCCGGGCTGGTTGCACTGCCTAAAGGCCTCGCCGGTATCCCGCCTGCGATCTTTGGCAAAACCGTTGACGGTCTGCAGGAGGCAGCGCAATGACCTGGTTCACCCCTGAAGTGATCGACGTGATCATCTCGGTCGTCAAGGCCATCGTGATCCTGTTGGCCGTGGTCGTCGCGGGCGCCCTGCTCAGCTTCGTCGAACGTCGCCTGCTGGGCTGGTGGCAGGACCGCTACGGTCCGAACCGCGTTGGCCCGTTCGGCATGTTCCAGATCGCCGCCGACATGCTGAAAATGTTCTTCAAGGAAGACTGGACCCCGCCGTTTGCCGACAAGGTGATCTTCACCCTGGCACCGGTCGTGGCCATGAGCGCCTTGCTGATCGCCTTCGCGATCATCCCGATCACCCCGACCTGGGGCGTGGCGGACCTGAACATCGGCTTGCTGTTCTTCTTCGCCATGGCCGGTTTGTCGGTCTACGCGGTGCTGTTCGCCGGCTGGTCGAGCAACAACAAGTTCGCCCTGCTGGGCAGCTTGCGGGCCTCGGCCCAGACCGTGTCCTACGAAGTGTTCATGGGCCTCGCGCTGATGGGCATCGTGGTGCAGGTCGGCTCGTTCAACATGCGCGACATCGTCGAGTACCAGGCGCAGAACCTGTGGTTCATCATTCCGCAGTTCTTCGGCTTCTGTACCTTCTTCATCGCTGGCGTGGCCGTGACTCACCGTCACCCGTTCGACCAGCCGGAAGCTGAGCAGGAACTGGCCGACGGTTACCACATCGAATACGCCGGCATGAAATGGGGCATGTTCTTCGTCGGTGAATACATCGGCATCATCTTGATCTCGGCCCTGCTGGTCACGCTGTTCTTCGGCGGCTGGCACGGACCGTTCGGCATCCTGCCGCAGTTGGCGTTCTTCTGGTTCTTCCTGAAGACCGCGTTCTTCATCATGTTGTTTATCCTGCTGCGCGCTTCCATTCCGCGTCCACGATATGACCAGGTGATGGATTTCAGCTGGCGCTTCTGCCTGCCGCTGACCCTGATCAATTTGCTGGTGACTGCTGCCGTGGTGCTGATGCACGCGCCAGCGGCTGCGGTTCAGTGAGGATTTGACCCATGTTCAAATATATTGGCGACATCGTTAAGGGTACCGGTACCCAGTTGCGAAGCCTGGTGATGGTGTTCGGTCACGGCTTTCGCAAACGCGACACCCTGCAATACCCGGAAGAAGCGGTATATCTGCCGCCGCGCTATCGCGGCCGTATCGTACTCACCCGCGACCCCGATGGCGAAGAGCGTTGCGTAGCCTGCAACCTGTGCGCCGTGGCGTGCCCGGTGGGTTGCATCTCCCTGCAGAAAGCTGAAACCGAAGACGGTCGCTGGTACCCGGACTTCTTCCGCATCAACTTCTCGCGCTGCATTTTCTGCGGCCTCTGCGAGGAAGCTTGCCCGACCACCGCGATCCAGCTCACGCCGGATTTCGAGATGGCCGAGTTCAAACGTCAGGACCTGGTATACGAGAAAGAAGACCTGTTGATCTCTGGTCCCGGTAAAAACCCTGATTACAACTTCTATCGTGTTGCAGGTATGGCCGTTGCCGGTAAGCCGAAAGGCGCCGCACAAAACGAAGCCGAGCCGATCAACGTGAAGAGCTTGCTGCCTTAAGGAAGAAAGATGGAATTCGCTTTCTATTTCGCATCGGGTATCGCGGTTGTGTCCACGCTTCGCGTGATCACCAACACCAACCCTGTGCACGCCCTGCTCTACCTGATCATTTCGCTGATCGCCGTGGCCATGACCTTCTTCAGCCTCGGCGCGCCGTTCGCCGGTGTACTGGAAGTGATCGCCTACGCCGGCGCCATCATGGTGCTGTTCGTGTTTGTGGTGATGATGCTCAACCTGGGGCCGGCTTCGGTCGCCCAGGAACGCGTCTGGCTCAAGCCCGGCATCTGGCTCGGCCCGGTTGTCCTGGCAGCCCTGCTGCTGGGTGAACTGCTGTATGTGCTGTTCGCTCACCAGAGCGGCCAGGCCATCGGCCACACCACCGTGGATGCAAAAGCCGTGGGCATCAGCCTGTTCGGCCCGTACCTGCTGGTGGTCGAACTGGCGTCGATGCTGCTGCTCGCTGCAGCCGTCACCGCCTTCCACTTGGGCCGCAACGAAGCCAAGGAGCAATGACGATGCCTGCTATCCCTTTGGAGCATGGTCTGGCGGTCGCCGGCATCCTGTTCTGCCTTGGCCTGGTCGGCCTGATGGTCCGCCGTAACATTCTGTTCGTGTTGATGAGCCTGGAAATCATGATGAACGCCGCGGCACTGGCGTTCATCGTCGCGGGTGCACGTTGGGGCCAGCCGGATGGACAAGTGATGTTCATCCTGGTGATCAGCCTGGCAGCCGCCGAGGCCAGTATTGGCCTGGCGATCCTGCTGCAACTGTATCGTCGCTTCCACACGCTTGATATCGACGCTGCCAGTGAGATGCGCGGATGAACATGATCTTTCTGACTTTCGTATTCCCCCTGATCGGTTTCCTGCTGCTGTCGTTCTCCCGTGGACGCTGGTCGGAAAACCTCTCGGCCCTGGTGGGCGTGGGTTCCATTGGCCTGTCGGCGATCGTCGCCGCCTACGTCATCTGGCAATTCAACGTGGCGCCGCCGGAAGGCGGTCACTACACCCTGGTGCTATGGCAGTGGATGTCGGTGGAGGGCTTCAAGCCCAACTTCGCCCTCTACGTCGACGGCCTGTCGATCACCATGCTCGGCGTGGTGGTGGGCGTGGGCTTCCTGATCCACCTGTTCGCGTCCTGGTACATGCGCGGTGAAGCCGGCTACTCGCGCTTCTTCTCGTACACCAACCTGTTTATCGCCAGCATGCTGTTCCTGGTGCTGGGCGATAACCTGTTGTTCCTGTACTTCGGCTGGGAAGGCGTGGGCCTGTGCTCGTACCTGTTGATCGGTTTCTACTACAGCAACCGCAACAACGGTAACGCAGCCCTCAAGGCCTTTATCGTCACTCGCATCGGCGACGTGTTCATGGCCATCGGCCTGTTCATCCTGTTCCAACAGGTGGGCACGCTGAACATCCAGGAACTGCTGGTGCTGGCACCGCAGAAGTTCCAGGTCGGCGACTTCTGGATCACCCTGGCCACCCTGATGCTGCTGGGCGGTGCCGTGGGTAAATCCGCGCAATTGCCACTGCAAACCTGGCTGGCGGACGCAATGGCCGGTCCTACCCCGGTGTCGGCACTGATCCACGCCGCAACCATGGTGACCGCCGGTGTCTACCTGATCGCACGTACCCACGGCCTGTTCACCCTGGCGCCGGACATCCTGCATCTGGTCGGCATCGTGGGTGGTGTGACCCTGGTCCTGGCTGGCTTTGCTGCCCTGGTACAGACCGACATCAAGCGCATCCTCGCCTACTCGACCATGAGCCAGATCGGCTACATGTTCCTGGCCCTGGGCGTAGGTGCCTGGGACGCGGCGATCTTCCACCTGATGACCCACGCGTTCTTCAAGGCCCTGCTTTTCCTCGCCTCCGGTGCGGTGATCGTGGCCTGCCACCACGAGCAGAACATCTTCAAGATGGGCGGCCTGTGGAAGAAACTGCCACTGGCCTACGCCAGCTTCATCGTTGGTGGTGCCGCCCTGGCCGCCCTGCCGCTGGTGACCGCCGGTTTCTACTCGAAGGACGAAATCCTCTGGGAAGCCTTCGCCAGCGGCAACCAGAACCTGCTGTACGCAGGCCTGGTGGGTGCGTTCATGACCTCGCTGTACACCTTCCGCCTGATCTTCATCACCTTCCACGGTGAAGCCAAGACCGAAGCCCACGCAGGCCACGGTATCTCGCACTGGTTGCCATTGTCGGTACTGATCATCCTGTCGACCTTCGTCGGCGCCATGATCACCCCGCCGCTGCACGGTGTTCTGCCACAAAGCGTCGGTCATGCCGGCGGCGCCGCCCAGCACAGCCTGGAAATCGCCTCGGGCGCCATCGCCATCGCTGGCATCCTGCTGGCGGCCCTGCTGTTCCTCGGCAAGCGTCGCTTCGTGACGGCCGTGGCCAACAGTGGCATTGGCCGCTTCCTGTCGGCCTGGTGGTTCGCCGCCTGGGGCTTCGACTGGATCTACGACAAACTGTTCGTCAAGCCTTACCTCGCCATCAGCCACATTCTGCGCAAAGACCCGCTCGACCAGACCATCGGTCTGATCCCGCGTGCCGCCAAGGCCGGTCACACCGCCCTGAGCCGCAGCGAGACTGGCCAGTTGCGTTGGTACGCTGCTTCCATGGCTGCCGGTGCGGTACTGGTTATTGGCGCCATCGTCGTGGTAGCGGTCTGATTATGAACATTGCCAACTTTGCGAACTTGCGAAAGGAAACGAGCCTGTCATGATTCTGCCCTGGCTAATCCTGATCCCCTTCATCGGCGGCCTGCTCTGCTGGATGGGTGAACGCTTCGGCGCCACCCTCCCCCGCTGGATTGCGTTGCTGACCATGTCCCTGGAACTCGCGCTCGGCCTCTGGCTGTGGGCCCATGGCGACTATTCATTTGCTCCGGCACCGGGTGTCGACCCCACCTTCGCGCTTGAATTCAAGCACGTGTGGATCCAGCGCTTCGGCATCAACGTGCACCTGGCCCTCGACGGCCTGTCGCTGTTGATGATCCTGCTGACCGGCCTGCTGGGTATCCTCTCGGTACTCTGCTCCTGGAAAGAGATCCAGCGTCACGTGGGCTTCTTCCACCTGAACCTGATGTGGATCCTGGGCGGTGTCGTCGGTGTGTTCCTCGCCCTCGACCTGTTCATGTTCTTCTTCTTCTGGGAAATGATGCTGGTGCCGATGTACTTCCTCATCGCGCTCTGGGGTCACAGTTCTTCGGACGGCAAGAAAACCCGGATCTACGCGGCGACCAAGTTCTTCATCTTCACCCAGGCTTCCGGCCTGATCATGTTGGTGGCGATCCTGGGCCTGGTACTGGTCAACTTCAACAACACCGGCGTGATTACCTTCAACTACGCCGACCTGTTGAAGACCAAGATGTCCCTGACCACCGAGTACATCCTGATGCTGGGCTTCTTCATCGCGTTCGCGGTGAAGCTGCCGGTAGTGCCCTTCCACTCCTGGCTGCCTGATGCCCACGCCCAGGCGCCGACGGCCGGTTCCGTGGACCTGGCCGGTATCCTGCTGAAGACGGCGGCCTACGGTCTGCTGCGTTTCGCCCTGCCGCTGTTCCCGAATGCCTCGGCCGAGTTCGCGCCGATCGCCATGACCCTGGGTCTGATCGGGATTTTCTACGGTGCGTTCCTGGCCTTCGCGCAAACCGACATCAAGCGTCTGATTGCCTTCTCGTCCGTTTCCCACATGGGCTTCGTACTGATCGGCATCTACTCCGGCAGCCAACTGGCACTGCAAGGCGCGGTGATCCACATGTTGGCCCACGGTGTCTCGGCCGCTGCCCTCTTTATCCTGAGTGGCCAGTTGTACGAGCGCCTGCACACCCGTGACATGCGTGAAATGGGTGGCGTGTGGTCGCGCATTGCCTACCTGCCGGCGATCAGCCTGTTCTTCGCCGCCGCGTCCCTGGGCTTGCCGGGCACCGGCAACTTCATCGGCGAGTTCCTGATCCTGATGGGTGCCTTCGTGCAAACGCCGTGGATCAGTGCGATTGCTACCTCCGGCCTGGTATTCGGTTCGGTCTACTCGCTGATCATGATCCACCGCGCCTACTTCGGCCCGGCCAAGTCCGACACCGTCCTGCAAGGGATGGATGCTCGCGAACTGATCATGGTGCTCGGCCTGGCGGTATTGCTGATCTACATCGGCGTGTACCCGCAACCGTTCCTGGACACTTCTGCCGCAACGATGCATGGCGTGCAGCAGTGGTTCGGCACCGCCTTCTCTCAACTCGCTTCGGCCCGGTAAGAGCGCTATGGAATTTACGATCCAACACTTTATCGCGCTTGCGCCGCTGCTGATCACCAGCCTCACCATCGTGGTGGTGATGCTGGCGATCGCCTGGCGCCGCAATCACTCGCAAACGTTCCTGCTGTCCTGTGCCGGCCTGAACCTGGCCCTGCTGTCGATCATCCCGGCCCTCAAGGTCGCGCCACTGGCGGTCACGCCATTGATGATGGTCGATGACTTCGCGCTGCTGTACATCGCGCTGATCCTGGTCGCGACCCTGGCCTGCGTCACCCTCGCCCACGCCTACATGGGCGAAGGCGGCACCGGTTACCCAGGCAACAAGGAAGAGCTGTACCTGCTGATCCTGCTGGCGGCGGCCGGTGGCATCGTGCTGGTCAGCGCACAGCACCTGGCCGGCTTGTTCATCGGCCTGGAACTGCTGTCGATCCCGACCTATGGCCTGGTGGCGTATGCCTTCTTCAACAAGCGCTCCCTGGAAGCCGGCATCAAGTACATGGTGTTGTCGGCCGCCGGTTCCGCGTTCCTGTTGTTCGGTATGGCCCTGCTCTACGCCGAAGCCGGCAGCCTGAGCTTCACCGGCATCGGCCACGCGCTGGCCACCACCAGCCTGCCTGCGCCAATCGCCCAACTGGGCCTGGCCATGATGCTGATCGGCCTGGCGTTCAAGCTGTCGCTGGTGCCGTTCCACCTGTGGACCCCGGACGTGTACGAAGGTGCTCCGGCGCCGGTCGCTGCGTTCCTGGCCACCGCGTCGAAGGTTGCCGTGTTTGCGGTGATGGTGCGTTTGTTCCAGATCTCGCCTGCGGCCAACACCGGTGTGCTGAGCAACGTGCTGACCGTGATCGCCATCGCGTCGATCCTGTTCGGTAACCTGCTGGCGCTGACCCAGAACAACCTCAAGCGTCTGCTGGGTTACTCCTCCATCGCTCACTTCGGCTACCTGCTGATCGCCCTGGTGGCGAGCAAAGGCCTGGCCGTGGAAGCCATGGGTGTGTACCTGGTCACCTACGTGATCACCAGCCTCGGCGCGTTCGGCGTGATCACCCTGATGTCCTCGCCGTTCAAAGGCCGTGACGCCGACGCCCTGTACGAGTACCGCGGCCTGTTCTGGCGCCGTCCGTACCTGACCGCCGTACTGACCGTGATGATGCTGTCCCTGGCCGGTATTCCGCTCACGGCGGGCTTCATCGGCAAGTTCTACATCGTCGCCACCGGCGTCGAAGCGCACGAGTGGTGGTTGGTTGCCTCCCTGGTACTGGGCAGCGCCATCGGCGTGTTCTACTACCTGCGCGTGATGGTCACCCTGTACCTGATCGAGCCAAACCTGCGCCGTGTGGATGCCGAACTGCACTGGGAACAGAAGGCAGGCGGTGTGATGCTGCTGGCCATTGCCCTGCTCGCGTTCTTCCTGGGCGTGTACCCACAACCGCTGCTCACCCTGGTGCAGCACGCGGTGTTGGGCGTTTGATCGCTTAGCGGGATGCAGTCAACAAAACGGCGCCTTCGGGCGCCGTTTTGCATTCTGGGCAATGGGGTTCAAACACCCTCTTCAACTCACGGAAATTTCCTCTTCCACTCGCCTACTCATCTGGCATATGCACGCCGAAGCCCGCCGTATGGTGTTTGAGTTTTAGGAAAGTTCCCACAGCCAGGTCACTTGACCATAAGCAGGTGGGCCACCAGACTCTACGTAGTCTACGTACAGAACATGGATGCTCTATTTATCGAACTGCCGGCCTTCGAGCGGCATCGCAAGGACTATCTGAGTGACGAGCTTTTCCAGGGGTTTCAACAAGAGTTGATGAAGAACCCGGAAGCAGGAGATGTGATCGAGGGAACAGGCGGACTGCGCAAAGTTCGCTTCATCGATGAGCGACGCAACAAAGGCAAGCGCGGTGGCCTGCGGGTCATTTACTACTGGTGGTCGGGCGGTACGCAATTCTGGCTGTTCACCCTGTACGGCAAGCACGAACAGGATGACCTGACACCACAGCACAAAAAAGCCCTAAAACACATGCTGGACAGGGAAATCAAAGCGAGAACACATGATGAAACGTGACATCTTTTCCGAACTGGTGGAAGGCTTCGACGCCCTGGCAAACGAACGCCAAGGCAAAGTCACCCTGCGAACCCATAAGGTTCATCTCAATCAACTGGAGCCGCTTACCGCCGAGGAGGTGGTGGCCGTGCGCCAGAAACTCAACCTCTCCCGGTCGGTGTTCGCCATGTACCTGCGCACCAACACCCGCACCCTGGAAAACTGGGAGCAAGGTCGGGCCAAGCCAAATGCCCAGGCTGCCACGCTGATTCGCCTGGTGGCACGTTTTCCTGAGACCGTGGCGCAACTTGCCGCTTTGGGTTGATCTGCAATTGCCTCAAAAAAAAACGCCCCGGACATTCGGGGCGTTTTTCGGTGCATCGCGTCAGAAAGCGATACCGACCTTGAAGCCGTACTCGTTACGCTTGAGCTTGGTGTTGTCGGCCACTTCGGAGTCACCGTCGAGCTTGTACTCGGTGCGGGTGTAGTACAGGCCCGCGACCACCGGCAGGTCACCCTTCTGGTTCATCAGCAGGCTGACTTCGGCGTAGGGGTTGGTGCGGTCCTTGAGGTCGACAGTGTCACTGCCGAAGTCATCCACCTTGAGCTTGGTGCGGCCATCAATGGTACGACGGGCGCCGGCTTCGACACGCAGGGTCATGTCATCGAACTGGTGGTTGTAGCCCAGGGCCGCCTTGGCGAACGGCGATTTGTTGGTGAGCTTCACATCGAGGTCGTTGATCTCTGGCTCGTAGCGCGTCCAGCTGTAGCCACCGCCAACGATCACGTCGACAAAATTGCGCGCATCCAGCGCGGCACGCCAGCCGAGGTCCAGGTCAGCCTGGCCTTCCTTGAGTTTGTTGTCGCTCTTTTCGCCGTACTTGGCTTCGATACCGGCCTGGTAGATAAAGCCGGATTCGGCAGTGAGCTTGTTGCCGAAGTTGTAGAACAGGCCGGCCTCAGGCATGTGGCTCTTGTCGCTCTCGCTGCCGCCTTCGAATTTGAAGTCGTTGTAGCTGCCCAGGATCCCGAAGGTGGAAATCGGGTCGGTGGACGGTGCGGCGAACACCACGGCAGGCGCAGCGACCAGCGCCAGCAGTGAGGAACCCTTGAGGAATTTTCCGAATAGCTTGGACATCGTTTTACATCTCCTTGTCTGGTGAGCAAATTATTCAGGAACCGCTTCGAACCCCGGCGAGCGCCAAAGGTTCGAATTAATTTGCGTTTATTTGGAGGTAAAACGGTTCAGCGAAGGCTCTATCTCGCTATTGCTGGGTAGCGGCCTGGACCAAGCCATCAAGGCATTGCCAAAGCGATACCGAGTACGGCACGCGAATCCCGAAGGTTTCAGTCAGCACCTGCACCACCTCATCGGCACTGCCAAGCATGCGTTTTTCGCTCATCCGGTCCAGGGAGTGGACCGTATAGTGGGTGTTGTTCAGGGTATGGCGCTTGCCCGGCGCCAGGCGAGCGACCTTCAGTTGGCCGACGAATACCGAATCCGGGTGGGTGGAGACGTACCAGTTGCCGATTTCGTAATCGATAGCCGCCTGTACTTGCAGGTCGAACACATACAGGCCACGCCACTCCTCGGCCACTTGGGCCCACAAGGTGTAACTGCCCTGCCCGTCGAACGTCAGGCGATACGGTTCATGGGGCGTGGCCTGCACCGCTTCGGTGTCCAGTTGCAATGGGCTGCTGGGCACCATGCCGCCAAAGCCGACATCGGTGATGTAGCGCACACCGTCCAGGGTCACCAGGCTCAAGCGATGGGTACGCGCCGTACGCGCATCCGGCGGCCCGCCCATCACCACCCGACCGGTGATGCCACGCGCCTCGAAGCCGAGTTCCTGCAGCAACGCCAGGAACATCTGGTTCAGCTCATAGCAATAGCCGCCTCGCCCGTCCAACAGCACTTTCTGTTCGACACTGGGCAGATCGATTGGCACCGGCAGGCGTATCAGGCTCGACAGGTTCTCGAAGGCAAAGCTGCACACATGGCGCAGTTGCAGGTCCTGCAAGGTTTGCAGGGTGGGCGCCGGCGGCGTGTCATAACCCAGGCGTTGCAGGTAGAGGCGGCTATGGGTCAGCAGAGGCATGGCGCAATCCTTGGGCACAGGAAGAAGGCGTCACTATGCCGCGCCCGCATGCAGATTGTCATTTTGAATGAACCTTTTTGAACGCTGCCCTATCCATCTATAACAACACAGGGAGGCAACATGAGTACCGCAAAAATCTACACGATCAATTATCAGCTGCACGGTCAACCGAAAACCTTTGTGGTGCGTGCCGAAGTAATGAACAACGCCGAGGCCTGGCACTGGGCGGCGGTGGATGCCGATATTGCCCATGTGAGTCGCGTGGGACGCGTGGGGCACGAGCAAGTCAAGAAAACCACCCGGCCCTGGGCGGAGAAGTTTGGGATTACGGATGTCACGTGGATTGCACCCAAGTAAGTGAACAGCCCCATCGTACAAGGTGGGGCTTTTAACATCCTCTGCAGTTGACCATTTGCCCATCATGAACAGGGCTAACGCTTCAGTGAAATCAATTCAATTTCACTCGACCCATGCGCTGCCTAAACTACATCCTAATTATTGATTCTAGAAATCAATCTGGCACCTGACCAACCCATCAGGTGTATTCCGGAAATCAGGATGTCAGGCCACAATGAACAGCGAGTTTGCCTTTACCCTCAAAACCCTGCGTTTCGACGAACATTATCAGCCCTCGAAAAACACGCGCATCACCACCAACTTTGCCAACTTGGCCAGGGGCAAAAGTCGCCAGGAGAATCTGCGCAACACATTGAGGATGATCAACAATCGTTTCAATGCGTTGGCGCAGTGGGATAACCCCAAGGGTGATCGCTATCGAGTGGAACTTGATATCGTCTCTGTTGAAATGGACATTGAATCTGAACCGCGTGGCAACGCTATCCCGCTGATTGAAATATTGAAAACGACCATTGTCGATCAACACACCCATGAACGCATCGAGGGGATTGTCGGCAACAACTTCTCCTCCTACGTGCGCGACTACGACTTCAGCGTTGCCTTGTCAGCGCACAACAAGGATCAGACCGAGTTCAGTACACCCGAGAACTTTGGCGACTTGCATGGAAAACTGTTCAAGCACTTCGTCAACTCAAACACGTACAAAGAAAACTTCAAAAAACCGCCGGTGATCTGCCTGAGCGTTTCGAACACCAGGACCTATCATCGGACCGAAAACCAGCATCCTGTACTGGGCTTTGAATACCAACAGGACGCCTACTCCCTGACGGATGATTACTTCAATAAAATGGGGTTGAAGGTTCGCTACTTCATGCCTTCAAACAGTGTTGCGCCGCTGGCCTTTTATTTTTCCGGTGATTTGCTGGCGGATTACAGCAACCTTGAACTCATCAGCACTATCAGCACCATGGACACTTTCCAGAAGATTTACCGGCCCGAGATCTACAATGCCAACTCTGCTGCCGGCAAATCCTACCAACCCAGCTTGAAGCATCAAGACTACTCACTGACGCTGATTGTTTACGATCGAGAAGAACGCAGCCGCCTGGCGATTGAACAGGGAAAGTTTGTAGAAGAGCACTTCATCAAACCCTACCAGGCTGTTCTTCAACAGTGGTCCGCCCACTGCGCGCTTTGACGCTTTAATACTACAAGGTCATCCCTGATGAAAAAGTTGTTACCTACTTCGACCGCCGGCAGTTTGCCTAAACCTTCCTGGCTGGCTCAACCTGAAACACTGTGGTCGCCCTGGAAACTGCAAGATGAGGCATTGACCGAGGGCAAACACGACGCCTTGCGTTTGTCCCTGCAGGAACAACAACACGCGGGCATTGATATCGTCAGTGATGGCGAACAGACGCGCCAACACTTTGTGACGACGTTTATTGAACACCTCAGCGGTGTTGATTTCGAGAAACGCGAGACCGTGCGAATTCGTGATCGCTACGACGCAAGCGTGCCAACAGTCGTAGGGGCTGTTTCTCGCCAGAAGCCGGTGTTTGTTGAAGACGCCAAGTTCTTGCGCCAGCAAACCAAGCAACCCATCAAGTGGGCGCTGCCTGGCCCGATGACGATGATCGATACGCTGTACGACAACCATTACAAGAGCCGTGAAAAGCTCGCCTGGGAATTCGCCAAAATCCTCAACCAGGAAGCCCTTGAATTAGAAGCCGCCGGGGTGGACATCATCCAATTCGATGAGCCCGCCTTCAACGTGTTCTTTGATGAAGTGAACGACTGGGGCGTGGCCACCCTGGAGAGGGCCATTGAAGGCCTCAAATGTGAAACCGCCGTGCATATTTGCTACGGCTACGGCATCAAAGCCAATACCGACTGGAAAAAGACGCTGGGGTCAGAGTGGCGTCAATATGAAGAAGCCTTCCCAAAGCTGCAGCAATCCAGTATCGATATCGTCTCGCTGGAATGTCACAACTCCCATGTGCCCATGGAGCTGATTGAACTTATCCGCGGCAAAAAAGTGATGGTCGGGGCCATCGACGTGGCCAGCCACACCATCGAAACACCCGAGGAAGTCGCCAACACCCTGAGAAAAGCATTGCAGTTTGTCGATGCCGACAAGCTCTACCCTTGCACGAACTGTGGCATGGCGCCGCTACCTCGGCACATCGCCAGGGGCAAGCTGAATGCGTTGAGTGCCGGCGCAGCCATTGTCCGAAACGAACTCTCGAACCCGTACTGAGAATGCGCAAGGCCTGACGATGTCAGGCCTTGCTTGGCGCATTCGCACGCCCCCTATTCAGGACCGCCTATGTCACCTCCCATCGAGCCCTTGCGCTTTCGAGAAGCCCTCGGGCACTACGCGTCCGGTATCACGGTGATTACCTCCCACGTTGATGGCGAACCGATCGGCTTCACTTGCCAGTCGTTCTACAGCGTGTCAATGAGCCCGCCGCTGGTGTCATTCAGCGTCATGTCCAATTCGGCCAGCTATCCCAGGATTCGCCAGGCCGGCCGGTTCGCCGTCAATATCCTGTCCGGCGAGCAGGTCGGGATTTCCAACCAGTTCGCTCGGCGAGGCACAGACAAGTGGCACGGCGTGGAGTGGCAGGGATCACCACTGGGCAATCCACTCATTGCCGGCAGCCTGCTCTGGCTGGATTGCGAAATTCACGCCGAACACGCCGCGGGTGACCATCTGATCGTGATCGGCGAAGTGAAAGCCTTGAACCTGCATGAGGCGACTGCTTCACAGCCATTGCTGTATTTCAAAGGGCAGTATCGCGACCTCGCCACGCACGATGGGTGTCGGCAAGAATGAGCCGCGAGCACTGTGGCCGGATCAAGTCTTCAAATCTCCCAGCGGATCGTAAGGCGGTTTGCGCTCGTCCTTGCCGGTGTTTTTCTTATCCAACGGCGCGATAGCCGGGCCAATGGGGTCTACCTGCGGATCCGATACATCCGGTGAATCCGGATCAAACCCCAGTTCATCCTGACCACTGGAATGCTCACCCGAAGCCGGGCCTTTCGCTGTGTCACTCACGGCGTTCTCCTCATTTAAAGTGGGCGAGCCTTGTCATGGAGGCTTTCAAGGTCTTCCTCGACGCGCTCAACGTCGTCGTCCTGACGCTCCGCCGGGTCGTTGGGGCGTAACGCATCGTTGTCGCGCTCCTCCTCTCCGGGTGTGCGGTCAGGGTTCGGGGTGCCGGGCGGTGGTTGCTTGTATTCGGGCATGATGGCTTACCTCAAAGGGTCTACATCAATTTAGAGAAACCGCCGTGCGGCATCGTTCAACTTGTTTGCCCAAGCGTGCGATGATGCCGGCCCCCTCTGGAGAGATGTCCCGGATGTTCGAACTCAAACCCTGCGACCCCGTCACCTTCCGTCAACAGACCCGGCGCAGCACGCTGATCGTGGCCGTGTTGTTCGTCGCCCTGGCGATGCTGCTGTCGAGCCTGGCGGTGATGCTGTTCGGCGAGCCCGGCGGTGACAATTTCCGCTTCAATGTCGGCGGGGTGTTCGCCGGGGTGCTGATCACCCTGGCCCTGGTGCGTGGCCCGTTCTGGACCCAGGCGTGGCTGGCGCCGGCGGTGTATGGCTGGCAGCTCAAGCGCAGCCTGATGAGCGTGACCAATGTGATGCACAAGGTCACCGAGCGGGTACAGGCCAATGACCCGACGGCGATCAAGGTGCTGCGCTTCTACCACTTGGGCCTGACGCAGATGCATGAGCTGGACGCCAACTCCAGCGCCCAGGTGCAGTTGCTGGCTGAGGTCGAGGCGCACAAGGCCAGGATGCAGGCGCTGGGGATCGACACCGAACAAACCCGTCTCGACCCCGCCTGGCTGGCAGCCTTATCCAGCACGCCTGCGAAGGTTTCTTGAGAGGACAGGTACAACCTCACTTCATCCGTTGGATTTTTTTGCGCGCCAGCAGAACACCGCGCTCAAGGCAATGGCTGCACCTGCCAGGCCAAACACCCACGACGCCGAAGCGATCGGCAACAGCAGGCCGGCAAGCAAGGGGCCGAGGCCGGCGCCGATATCGCGCCACACGGCATTCGAGGCCAAGGCCGACACCCGCATCGACCCGGGGTTGCGCTCCGCTACCAGGGTGGTCACCAGCGGCAGTTGCAACGCACGTAACACCAGCACCGCCGCCGCGCCGACAATCACCCAGTAACTGCCGAACGCCGTCAGGGCCAGGGCACTCAGGAACGAAAATAGCAGCAGCATCGAGGTGGCACCAAAACGCTGGGCCGCTCGGCCGCCCAGCGGGCTCAGGAGCATTTCCGAGACATAACGCAGCGCCATCAGGCCCCCGGCGATCAGCACCGCATCCCCGCCCAGCAGCTTCTGCGCCTGGATCGACAGGCCGAAGATAAACAGCCCGTCCAGCGCCACGCCCTCGATAAACGACCACACCGCCACACTGTCCGGCCATTTGAAGCGTCGTCCCGGTGTGCTGTGCAAATCATGCCCGACCGCAGGCAAGCCGCGCGCCATCCACACACCCACCAGGCAACACCCGGCCAGAATCAGAAAGATAGGACGCGGCCCGGCCCACAGCGTCAGCCAGCCGCCCAGGGGCAGCGCCAGCATCGGCCCCAGGGCGATCAACGCCCGCGAGCGCCCAGCGCGGCGGGCGGCACCGGCGGGCTCCGAGGTGGCCAGCACTTGTGTCGACAGGTTCAACGCGGCAAAACACAGGCCCCACACCAGGCGCAGGCAGAGCAATGCGGCAAACCCGGACAACATCGAGTTGCCCACCGCACACAAGGTCGCGGCGCCGGCGGCGATCATGCAGGTCAGGCGGTCGCCGTTGCGTGCGTAGAAATTGAGCACATGCCGGTAGCCGAAAATCCGCACCAGGCGGTTGGCGGCCAGCAACACCCCAGCCTGGGCCAGGGTGATGCCGAACGCCTGGGATTCCATGGGCAACAGCAGGTAGAGCAACACGTCACTGGGCAGGCATAAAGCCAGAGTCAAAGCGGCGCGGCGGGAATGAGTATCAGCGGTGCGGAGGGCCAGGCTGGACATAAATCTGAAACATCCCGAAATATTCAGGTCGCCACGGTAGCGTTAATCAGACCTTTTTCCCATAGGGCACCAAACGCAAACCACTGGCCACGGCGCCCACCAGTGCAAACCCGCAGCCCAGCCACAGCGCATAGTGCGGGCCGCTGCCCACGGACAGGTGAAAACACAGGGCCACCAGCGAAGCGCCCAGCGTCTGGCCCAACAGGCGCGAAATCGCCACGATGCCGCTCGCCCCACCGCTGCGGACCAAGGGTGCGCTGGTCATCAACGCCTTGAGGTTGGGTGACTGGAAAAACCCGAACCCGGCCCCGCACAGCGCCATGCGCCAGCCGATATCAAATGCCGAGGCGCCGCTGCCCAGGGTGGCCAACGCAGCCATCCCCACGCTGAGCATCAACAGGCCAATGCCGCACAGGACGCCCAGGGACACACGGTCCGCCAGGCGCCCCGCGACCAGCGCCATCACCGCCACCACCGCCGGCCATGGTGTCATCAGGAAACCGGTTTCCACCTGGGTGTGGCCAAGCACCGCCTGCAACAAAAACGGCAGCGACACAAAGGCCAGGCCCTGGGCGCTGAAGGCACACACAGCGGTCAAGGAAGACAGGGCAAACACCGGGCGCTTGAACAGGTCCAGCGCCAGCATCGGTGCCGGGTGCCCGGCCTGGCGTCGCAACAGCAGCACGCCGCAGACCAGCGCCACGGCAATCAGACCCAGCGTCAGCGCGCCCTGGGCACCGTGCACCGCCGTGCCCAGGCCCAGCACCAGCAGGGCGAACAGCCCGGCGCACAGTACGGCGGCAAGACGGTCGAAGGCATGCCCGGTCATCGGCAGGGTCGGCAACGAGCGCAGACCCAGCCCCAAGGCCAGCAGCCCCAGCGGCACGTTGATCAGATACAACCAGTGCCAGGTCGCCACCGACAGGATCGCCGATGCCGCCGTCGGCCCCAGCGTGAACGCCAGCCCCACCACCAACGAGTTGTAGCCCAACCCGCGCCCGAGCATTTTTGACGGGTAGATATGCCGCAGCAACGCCGTGTTCACGCTCATGATCGCCGCCGCCCCCAGCCCCTGCGCCACCCGCGCAGCGGTCAGGGTGACCAGCGACCCGGCCAACCCGCAAAACAGCGACGACACAATAAACAGCAGCAACCCGCCAAGGTACACCCGCCGATGCCCCAGCACATCGCTGAGCGACGCAAAAGGCAGCACCGTGGCGATGATCGCCAACTGGTAGGCATTGACCACCCAGATCACCGAGGCGGAATCGGTGCCGATCCCCTCGGCCAGGGTGGGCAATGCCGTGTTGACGATGGCCGTGTCCAGAGTCGCCATGCCGATCCCCAGGGAGATCGCGATCACGGCCGGCAGGCGTTTATTGAGGGGCAACCCATCGGCAACAGAAGACATGAATAATCCGCGCAGGTGACAAAGACGTTCAGATTAATGGCAGCGGCGAATTTATTCAGTGGTCGATTGGCTACCTGTCCGTATTTTCATGTTCGCCAGTGCCCGGTTTCAGCCATCACCCCTACCGCTTCGGCGAAACCGGCCTGGGGTGCGGCGTTCAAAGTCACCAGGCCCACACAGCGGCTTGGTTTCAACGCAGCGGCACGCACGGCCACTCGCGCGCCCGCCTCCACACCCGCCAAAACAGCCTCGGGGATATGCAGCGCGTTCATCAGTTCCAGCACATCCTGGCCGAGCGCGGCGTCATCGGCCTCGCGCAGGTAAGGCACGATCACCCGGAAACCTTGCGCCGCCAGCGGCCCGCTGACCGCCGCAAACACGTGCACATCCGCCGCCAGCAAGATGATCACGCGACCGTCCTCCGGCCCGAACTGCTCATAACGCACCTCCCCTTCATCCGTGCTCACCTGTTGCAGCGCAAACGCCGGGGCGGCGAACACCACCGCCGCCAACAGCAAAAAACCACGCCGATCAAACATCGCTCACCCCCACGATCAATTCACTGCCCAGCCAGGCGGCCAGGTATTCACCCGCCTGCATCACGCCCGCTTCCTCCCCCAGACGCTGCACCAGGAACTCACATAGCCTGGCGAAACTGCCGTCAGCCTGTAGGTGCTGCACCGCCTGAAGTTCGAGCGCATCCACCTGACGCAGCCGCGAGGTGAATTGCCGCCGCCACACCAACACACCGCCCGCCTGTTCCAGCATTACCGCTTCCGGCGCGGGCGCCTCCTGCCGCAGCGCCGACCAGATGGCCTCGGCATTGGTGGTCAGGTCGTGGTAACGCAACGACGGTGTGAGCTGCAATATCGCCGTGTCCCAGTCCAGCTCGGCCAGCGCTTCCAGGGCCAGCGGTTGCGCGTCAGCGGCGACAAAGGCTTCATTCAGGGCCGACTCGATCCAGGCCAGCTCATGCACATCCGGATTCTGTGGAAACACCTCTTTCAAGGTGGTGTGGAGCCCGTCGGGGTACGCATCCAGGGTCCAGGCATGGGGCGGGTGGTTGTCGATATGGGTAATGCTCGCGGCCAGGAACGCTTCCTCCCCGAGCCAACGCCGCAGGGTGGGGAACGCCTGTTCGAGGCAGCCCACCAACTGGGCGCGGTAGTTGTTCTGGTACACCGCCAAACCAGCGTGATGACTGCCCAGCAACTCTGCGGATTCATCCGACGGGGTCACCAGCCAGCGACGAAAAGCCTGCTGAAGTTGAGCCAGATTCATCGCGCCGCCCCCAACGTCCGGGCCATCGACAGTTCCTGAAGCAGCTCGGCCAGCGGCGGGATCTCATCATCGCGCTCGATCATGGTCGCCACCGGCCCCAGCCGGGTCATGGCCTCGGCGTACAGCTCCCAGACGCCGGTGCACACCGGGCTGTCATGGCTGTCGATCAAGAGGTCACGGCCCTGGCTGTGACCGGCCAGGTGCACCTGGCGCACCCGCTCGGCGGGGATAGCGTCGAGAAACGCCAGGGCATCGAAACCGTGATTGCTCGCACTGACAAACACATTGTTGACGTCCAGCAGCAGTTCACAGCCGGTGCGCCGGGCCATGGCCGTGATGAACTCCCACTCGGTCATGGAGGCACCCTCGAACGCCAGGTAACTCGACGGGTTCTCGAACAGCATCGTGCGGCCCAGCACGTCCTGGGCCTGATGGATATTGGCGCAGACCCGGTCCAGCGCCTCGTTGGTGTAGGGCACCGGCAACAAGTCATGAGCATTGAAACCGCGACTGCGCGACCAGCTCAGGTGGTCGGAGACAAACAGCGGTTCAATCTCATCCACCAGCGACTTGAGGCGCTGCAGGTAATCGGTGTCCAGCCCTTCGGCGCTGCCGATGGACAAGGACACACCATGCAGTGCCACCGGGTAGCGCTCGCGCACCTGGCGCAGGATATGCCGGGGTTGCCCGCCTGCGACCATGAAGTTTTCGGAGATCACTTCGACGAAGTCCACGGGCACCGAGGTCTCCAGAAAGTCGCAGTAATGCTCCTTGCGCAGCCCCAGGCCGTAGCCTGAAAAGTGAGGATTGGATGTCGACATGGCGGATCTCCGCAAAAAATGTGGCGAGCCCGCACGGGGCCCGCCGGGTGAATTACTTCGGTTCGGTCAAGGTGCCGCCGGCCTTGAGGCACTCGGACGGGGTCTTGACGATCACGCCTTCGCCCTTGCAGCTGTTGAGGCCCTTGCAGTCGTTCTTGGCAGTGGCGCACAGGCTGGTGCCTTTGCAGGTGTTGACGCCGTAGCAGCGGCCGGGTTTTTCCGGCTGGTCGGCGGCGCTGGCGGCGGTGGCGAATGAGGCGGACGCCATGGCGATCAGGGCAGCAGCGGCAGCCAGACTCAGGCGGGATTTGAGTGCAGTGTTCATGGGTGTTTCTCCAGGGTTGGGGGTGAGTTACTTGATAACGGACGCAGCGTCTTCGATGACCTTCGCCAAAGCCTCGGGCTGGGAGATGTACACCGAGTGGCTGGCCTTGATTTCAGTGACCTTGGAACCGGCACGCTTGTACATCCAGCGCTGCAGGTCGGGGCTCAGGGCACGGTCTTCGGTGGAGACCACCGCGTAAGTCGGCTTTTTGTGCCAGGCCGCGGCCCACACGGTGCCGCCGAACAGGGCGGTGGTCGCGGGCACCTGGGAGGCGGCCATGAAGTCGGTGCGGTTGGTGGTCAGGTCGGCGGCAAAGTCGGCATTGAACTTGGCGCGGTCGAAGAACAGATGACCGTCGCGGCTCTGCTTGATGTCATCGCTGGGCGCCGGCATGGAGCCAATCAACTGGGCCATGTTCTCGCCCACTTCCGGTTGCAGCGCCGACACGTAGACCAGCGACTTGACCTTGTCGCGGTCGCCGGCAATCGAGATCACCGCGCCAGCGGAACTGTGTCCCACCAGCACCACCGGGCCGACTTGCTGCTCCAGCACTTCGCGCGCCTCGGCCACGTCGGCGGCCAGGTTCTCGTGGCCCTGGTGCACCACCGTGACCTTGTAGCCCTTGTGAATCAGGATGTCGTGCACCACACGCCAGCCGGAGCCGTCGACAAACGAACCGGGCACGATCACCACGCTTTTACCGGTGCCGGGCTGCGGGGCATCGGCGGCCTGGGCCAGCATCGGAACGGTCAGGGCCATGGCAATGGCCAGGGAAGAAAGCATACGCATTGGAAATCTCCATCAAAGTTAAGAACGTTTGCCCAGGATCAGGCGGTCCAGCGACCAGGCCCCACCGCCATACGCCAGCAGCGGCAACAGCAGGCCCGCCCAGGTCAGGTGCACCGGCCAGGCATCGGGGTACACAAACACCTCGATCACCAGAGTCATGCCCAGCAGCGCGGCGGCGGCCGGACGGGTCAGCAGGCCCAGCACCAGCAACAGCGGGAACAGGTGCTCGGCGTAGGTCGCCAGGTGCGCCGCCCACTCCGGCGGAATCAGCGGCAAGGCGTACTCCGAGCGGAACAGCGTGTAGGTCGACGGCTTAAGCTCAAGAAACCCGGTGACCTTGGTGCGCCCCGACAGAAAGAACACCGCCGCGATCCCCACCCGGGCCACCAGCAACAGCAGGGCTTCGGGCAGCAGGCGCTGGATCACGGCTGCTCCGTGAGGCTGCCAAAGCCTTTCGGGGTCTTGATCTGGGTGCAGGTGCCTTTGTCCACCAGCACCCAGGCATTGCCCTGGTAGTCGGTGGTGGCGGTGCCGGCACACGAGGTGCCTTTGCCGGCGGCGCAATCGTTGGCACCGGCGAGGGACACGCCAAAGCATTTTTCCTGGGGCTTGGGCTCGTCGGCGTGGGCCACGGTCGCGAAGGCAGTGAGGGACAGCGCAAGGGTTGCCGCGAGGGCTGCGTAAGGACGCTTCATAGGGTGAGTCTCCTGGCTTGACTGAGTGTGGCCAGGGCGCCTTGGGGGTCGATGACCGCCTGCGCCAGCTGGTGAGCAGAGTTAAAGCCAGGCGTGTATCCGCTCTGTGTCGCGAACGCGATAGAACGTCATGCGGGTGTATCAGAATGGTGCAGGGATACAGTTCGATACACAGTCAATAAAACAGTGCCAAAACTCCGGCGCTGTATTCGGCATCCCGAACGACACAATTAGAAATATTCGCCTTTCCGAACGAAGGCTTTTTCGTGTCTTCGACGACCACAAAAATCACCATAAATTTCATGCGGTTGTTGTCATGTTTGTTACATGCCAACTGGCATACATTCTGCTTTATCCGTATTTCTGGTAATAAAATGTTTCAGCCCTGAGACAGGGCTCATCCCCTGAAGCACTACCTGAGACACACCATAAAAACGACCACGCCCCAAAGGAGGGCGGCCTCTCCGACCTTTTGATCGACATCAACTTTCCAAGACTGCTGCTGCACATCTGTACCCCAAAAAGGGCGAACGGCCTGAACGCCGATAACAAGCCCGACTATAAAAAGGACGATTTGATGAGCTCGAGCAAGAACCACGCAGTGTCCTTCCTGGATGCAGACCACCCCGCGCCGGCTACCCCCGACAGCACCCTGGGCTTTGGCCCCTTTCTATTACTGGCCAAGCAACATGTGTTGTTGCGCAACGGCGAGCCAGTCACCCTGGGCAGTCGCGCCCTCTACCTGTTGATTGCCCTGGTGACCCGTGCGGGGGAATTGCTGGAGAAAGCCGAACTGATCGCCTTCGCCTGGCCCAAGGTGGTGGTGGAAGAATGCAACCTGCGCGCACAGATCGTCGCACTGCGCCGGGCCCTGGGTGACGATGGCAATTTCAGTTATATCGTCACCGTGCCGGGCCGCGGCTATCGTTTTGTCGCCCCCGTCACCGTACTGGCAGCCGCTGAAGAGCACCTGCCCGTGCCCTATGTGCGAATGGACGAACCCAACCCGCCGACACCGACTGCGGAGGTGATCGGCCGCGACGCCTTGATCGCCAGCCTAGCCGACCAGGTCATGAGCCATCGCTTCGTCACCCTCACCGGCCCCGGCGGTATCGGCAAGACCACCGTGGCCATGGCCGTGGCGCAGCGCCTTGCCGGTGAACTCAACCTGGGTACGTGCTTTGTTGACCTGGCATCGGCCACCAGCGGGCAATGGGTGGCCGGCATGCTCGCCAGCGCATTGGGTATCCAGACCGTCAGCGCAGACCCACTGCACTGTGTGGTCGCCAGCCTGGCCAAGCGCCGCTTGCTGCTGGTGCTCGACAATTGCGAACACGTGCTGCCGGCCACCGCCGACGCGGTGGAAACCCTGCTGCGCGGCGCCCCGCAATGCTGTGTGCTGACCACCAGCCGCGAACCGCTGCGTGCACACGGCGAACGGGTGCACGACCTGGCGCCGCTGGAGGTGCCCGACGCACACGCCCACCTCAGCGCCCAGCAAGCCCTGGCCTGGTCCGGCGTGCGTCTGTTTGTGGAACGCGTAAGCGCCCTCGACCCGAGTTTTGTGTTCCACGACGCCGACGTCGCGGCCGTCAGTGCGATCTGCCGCAAACTCGACAGCAACGCGCTGGCGATCGAAATCGCCGCCGCTCGTGTGCGCACCTTTGGTGTCCAGGATCTGGTGGGCCTGCTCGACGGCAGCTTCCGCCTGCAAATGACCGGCCGGCGTACCGCCCTCGCCCGGCACCGTTCCCTGAGCGCGACCCTGGACTGGACCTACGCCATGCTCAGTGACGACGAACAGGCCATGCTGCGCCAGCTCGCGGTGTTCACCGGTTCCTTCACCCTGGAGGCCGTCAAGGCGATGACCACCAGCAGCCGCCTGGACCCGCGCAACGCCCTGCCCTTGCTCGAAAGCCTGATGGACAAGTCGCTGCTGATCTCCAGCGAATCCACCGTGCCCAAGCGCTACCGCCTGCTGGAAACCACCCGCGCCTACGCCTTGGAAAAACTCAACGAACAGGGCGAAACCCGCGCCACCTGCCAACGTCACGCGCGCTATGCCCTCGGTATGTTGCGCGAAGCCGGGCGAACCCTGGATGGCCTGTCGCCGGGCACCTGGCTGGCCCTCTACGCTGCGGAGATCAACACCATTCGCGCAGCGCTCGAATGGGCCTACTCACCCACCGGCGACCTGCCCCTGGGCATCGAATTGACCCTGGGTGGCGTGCCGTTATGGCTGCGGGTATCACTGGTCAGCGAGTGCCGCAGTTGGGTCGACAAAGGCCTGGCCAGCGACGCCCTCGTGCCGCTGCCCTTGCGCCAGCGCATGTTATTGCAGACCGCCCTGGCCAGTGTGCTGATGCTCACCTACGGCACCGGCGGCCCGATGCGCGAAGCCTGGCGCCAGGTGTGCGAAGACGCCCGCGACCTCGGCGATGCCGAGCACAAGCTGCGCGCCCTGTGGGGCCTGTGGACCGACCGTTGCGGCTGCAACCAGTACACCGAAGCCCTGGAACTGGCCGAGCGCTACATCGCGCTGAACAGCAGCGGCAGCCAACAACTGCTCGGCAAACGCATGCGCGCCGTGGCGCTGTTCCACATGGGCGACCTGATGGGTGCACGGCAAAACATCGATGAAGCCCTGGGCTCGCCGTCGGCACCGCGCTCGCACATCATCGACCTGCACTTCGACCAACGCATCGCCGCCCGCTGCCTCAAGGCCAAGGTGCAGCTGCTTGAAGGCGACGTCGACCCGGCGCTGCGCCTGATCGGCAGTTGCGTCGACGAAGCCATCTCCCTCGAACACCCCGCGACCCTCTGGTACACCCTGTGCCTGGGCGCCATACCCCTGGCCCTGCTGGCGTCCAACCTGCCGAAAGTGCGCTATTACCTGGGCCTGTTGCAAGACAGCACCACCGGCCAGGACCTGCACATCTGGCGGCAATTTCGCTTGTGTTTCGAAAGCATCCTGCTGATCCGCGAAGGCGCGCCGGAAACCGGCGTGCCGCAACTGGGCGAAGCCTTGCACCACCTGCAAGGCCAGGGCGACAGCCAGCTGTACAGCCTGCTGCGCTGTGAATACGCCCTGGGCCTGGCGCGCCTGGGCCTGGAAAAACTCGCCCTGGAAGTGCTGGAAGACACCCTGCAATTGGCCCTCGGCCGCCATGAACGCTGGTTCGTGCCGCAAATGCTGCGGATCAAGGCACAACTGACCTTGCGCCAGGCGCACTATGGCTCGGTGGACAAGGCCACCGTGCTGCTGCGCCAGGCGTGGGTCGACGCGCAGTTGGCGGGCGCGCACTTCTGGCGGGCGCAGATCGCGACCGACCTGGCGCGCCTGCAAGAACCCAAGCTGCGCATCGCCTCCCTGCCGCGCTTCCAGCACCGATAAAGTGGCGAGCAGACTTCCTGTGGCGAGCGGGCTTGCCCCGCGCTGGGGCGCGAAGCGCCCCTAAAACCAGGCGACCCGTTTCCGGCTGGAGATATGCGGTGACTGGGTTTGAGGGTCAGATAAGGCGAGCAGCCACCAGCCAGTCCGCCACGGCCTGGAATGAAGCATCCGGCACCGGATCCCCCGGCACGGTCCTGCGCGCGATCTCAGCCGCCAGGCCCTTGTCCGGCGCATGGGGAATCCCCAGGTCATACGCCTCCTGCAGCATCAACAACGCCTCCTCCGGCGAAGCCCGGCACACGATCACCGGCACCGGGGTTTCCCCGCGTACATAACGCACGCCAATCACCCAGCCGTCGGTGGTGCCGATCATCAAGGACGCACGGCCCAAGCCCAGCTTAGTCGCCAGGGCCTGCATCTCATTGCGCTGGCGGCGGCGTTCGCTTTTGATCAGCGGGTCGCCGTCGATGTCCTTGCGTTCGCGCTTGGTCTCACTGCGGGTCATCTTCATGTCGCGGCCGAACAGCCAGCGTTGCATCATCACGTCCACGCCGCCCACCAGGATGAACGCGCACAGCACGGTGAACACCAGCGGCTTGAGCACCAGGAAAAACGTCGAATCCATGCACTCGGCACCGCAGCGCGACGACTCCATCAGCGCCTGCAACGCATGCTTGCCGACCACGTAGAACGCGATTGCCAGCACGTGCACCTTGATCAGGCCCTTGATGAATTCCACCAGGTTGCGCAGGGCAAAGATCTTCTTCATGCCCTCCGCCGGGTTGATGCGTTTGAACTCGGGTTTGATCGGGTCGGTCGAGAACACAAAGCCGCGCATGGTGATGATATTGGTCAGGATCACCACCCCAGTGGTCACCGCCATCACCGGCAAGGTGATGCCGATCACCAGTTGTTCGGCGTGGTCGAGCACCCTGGGCCACACGGTGGCGAACGGTTCGATGTAGATCTGCGCGGTGAGGTCGATCAGCGCCGCGACCTGGGCCTTGGCCCGTGGCGCCAGAATGGAAATGCACAGCGTACAGAACAGGATGACCATGCCCGACACCAGGTCCTGGCTCTTGGCGACCTGGCCCTTTTTACGTGCGTCCTGGAGCTTCTTGTCCGTGGCCGGCTGGGATTTTTCTTCGCTGGTATCGGCCATGGGCTACTCCATGCCGGCCAGGGTCTTGAGCAGTTCGACGGTGCCGCGAAACTCCGCCAGTTGGTCAAGCATCAGCGGGATCAGGAAGCCGATGTAGATCACCATCAGGATCGTGAAAAACAGGTTTTTCACCGGCAGCGACAGGTCGAAGATATGCAGGTTCGGCGCCATGCGCGACAGGTAGGCGAGCATCAGGTCGGTCACCAGCAGTGCGATCAACAGCGGCGAGACCATCAGCACCCCGACGCGCATGATCTGGTCAAGGATCGACAACACCGCCAGCAGCGCCGAGCTGGCGAACACCGGCGTGAACGAGGTGACCGGCCAGAGCTGGTAGCTGTGGTAATAGCCGTCGACCATCAGAATGAAACCGCCGGACATGAAGAACAGCGTGATCAGCATCACCGTGAGCAGGGTCGCCATCACGCTGGACTCCCCGGACGACAACGGGTCCACCAGTTGCGCCATGGTCGAGCCGCGTTGCAGGTCGATCAACTCCCCCGCCACCTCGGCGGCCCAGAACGGAATGCCGAACAGCAGGCCGATCAAAATGCCAATCAGGAATTCCTTGATCAGCAACCCGGCGATAAACAGGCTGCCGTGCTCCGGCATCGAGGTCAGCGCGTCGAACACCGGGAAGAACATCGGGATGGAAATCGCCACGGCCACACAGCCGCGAATCATGCCGGTGAGCCCCAACCGGTTGAACGCCGGGGTGATCACCACCACACCCATGGCACGGCAGGCGGCCAGCGACGCGGAGCTGATCACCGGGTAGGCGACTTCGAGGAACTGCGCGGTCAGGCTGGCATCCATGGGCGGTCAGCGCGTCCACATCGGGAAATTATCCAGCACCTGACCACCGAGTTCCGCGACTTGTCCGGCGAGAACCGGACCGAGGAACACGATGGTCAGCAACACCGCCACCAGCTTCACCACCTGGGGCAACGTCTGGTCCTGGATCTGCGTCAGCGCCTGGAACAGGCCCACGCTCAACCCCACGATAATCGCCACCCCCAGTGCCGGCGCGGAGAGCATCAGCACCGTCATCAGTGCCTGTTTCATCAATGACAGGAATACGTCCTGGCCCATGGGTCGTGCCTCAGCCGTAACTCAGAATCAAACCGTGCATCAAGCGCGACCAGCCGCTCAGCGACACGAATAAAAAGATCTTCAGCGGAATGGAAATCAGGTTCGGCGAGACCATCGACATGCCCATGGCCATCAGCACGTTGGACACCAGCAAGTCCACCACCAGGAACGGGATATAGAGCAAAAAGCCGATCTCGAAGGCGCGGGTCAGTTCCGAGCTGACG
Organism: Pseudomonas allii; assembly: GCF_055380095.1. Classification (NCBI taxonomy): domain Bacteria; kingdom Pseudomonadati; phylum Pseudomonadota; class Gammaproteobacteria; order Pseudomonadales; family Pseudomonadaceae; genus Pseudomonas; species Pseudomonas allii. Next base: position 4,113,396 of record NZ_AP039450.1, read on the forward strand.
AACGCCGGGATCAGCACCACCAAGTCATCGTCACGCAGGTCAGCGCGTGCCTCAGGCGACCAGATGGTCTCGGTGGCCTGCACGAAAAAACCGCGTTCGGACTCATTGGCGAAGCGCTTGAGGTGCGCCTGCAACGGCGGACGCAATGCGTCGCCCAAATCCTTGAGTTGCTCCACATGCTCGATGTTGAGGTCGCGCCCCTCCACCTGTCGGTACATGTCGCCAATCAACGGCGTGGTCACGTACACCGACAGGATCAGCGCGATGCCGTAGAGCACCAGGTTCGGCGGCGTCTGTTGCACGCCAAGGGCGTTGCGGATCAGGAACAGCACCACCGAGATCTTCATGAACCCGGTGAGTGTCACCACCGCCAGCGGGATCAGCCCGATCGTCGCAACGACCAGGATGATCTCGATCAGGTTCGGCTGATAGCCGGTCATGGGGTGGCAAAACTCAGCAGGCGCACCCCCAGGCCGTCACCGATTTTCACCAGTTGGCCCTGGCCGACGCGGCGGCCGTTGACCATCAGGTCGACGCTGTCCACGCCCGGCGTGTTGAGCTGCAACAGGCTGCCGGCGCCCAGTTCACGCAATTGCGCCAGGGTCAGTTCCAGGCTGCCCACCTGGCACACCAGTTTCAACGGCAGGTCATCCAGCGCAACGGCGGCATCAACATCGGTCATGGGGTTCTCCGGTTCCACAAAGGGGGCTTTCAAGGCTTCCTGCAAGCGCAGGACTTCGCCCTGGTATTGGCAGCGCGCCTGCAGGCGGCCGTCGAGGTCGAGCAAAAGGCCCGGGCCTGGTTCCAGCATCAGCACATCGCCGGGGCGCAGGCTGCGCAGTTCGCCGAGGCTCAGCCACTGGCGCCCCGCCACCACCGCCAGGGTCTGGCACAGGCCTGGCAAGGGGTCGGGTTCGACCTCGGCGTATTGCGCCAGCAACTGCGCAACCAGCACCGCGGCGCTTTCGCTCAGGTCCAGCTGGGCGCTCATCGCGGGCTGGTTGCCGAAGGTCAATTCCAGCGCCAACCGCAGGGCAAACACGCCCTGCTCATCAGCGGCCTCGAGCAACTGCACCGGGTGACCGAGCAACGGTTCCAAGGCTTGGATCAGATCGAGCAGCGCCAGCTCCAGCAACAACGCGCGCGGCAGCGCAGGCAACGGCTGCACCTCGAACGGCAGTGCCAGCGGCAGCATCAGTTGCTCCAGGGCCGCAGCGGACAACCGTAGGCGCACCGGGGCACGGCCCAGCGACAGCAGCACGTCACGCGGCGCATCAAGGCTGTGCACTGCGGCGGCCCAGCTCACGCGCAGGTCCTGCCCGGCGCAACGGCCCTGCCAGGGGCGGCGACGGCGGTGCAGTTGGTTGTGCAGGGCCAGCAATGCCGGGTCGTAGTGGGTCAGCCACGGCGACAGCGGGTCGGCAAGGGCTGCGATCATGTGCCGGTGCCCTCATCACGCAGCTCGCCCACCCGGCGCTCGGCGCTTTCGCGGCCTTCCAGCAGACTTTGCCAGGCGTCGGACTGACGCTGGCGGCTCAAGCGTTCCTGACGAAACAGATCGCGTTCGCGCTCCTGGCTTTGCAAGGTGATGGAGACGTGGCTCACATCGTTTTCCAGTTGCTGCTGATCATCCGACAGGCCGCGCAAGCGATCCTGGGCGGCCTGCCAACTGGCCACCGACAGGCCTTCGGTCAGGGACGCATAAACCTGCCGCGCTTCCTCGGCAATCGCCTCACGGTGCAGGCGCAATTGCTCCTTGGCGTCGGTCAGCACGCCGTGGGTCTGCTCACAGCGCTGCTGCTGCGCGGCCAGCTGGCTGGCGGCCCGTTGCTCACGCAATACCCGCAGGGTTTGCAGGGTGCGCAGTTGTTGGGTTTTCATTGGATATGCTCCTTGTTCATGCCAGTACCCGGCGCATGTGGGCCAGGGTTTGTTCCAGGTTGCTCGGCTCATCCGCGTTCTGACGCAGGAAGCCCTCGATAGCGGCATGGCGGTTGATCGCTTCATCGGCCAGAGGATCGCTGCCGGCGGAGTACTCCCCCACGCGGATCAGCATTTCGATCTCGCCATACCGCGCCATCAATTCACGCATGCGCATGGCCAGTCGCTTGTGTTCTTCACCGGCGACCTGCTCCATCAAACGGCTGCGACTGCGCAACACATCCACCGCCGGAAAGTAGTTGCGTTGGGCCAACTCGGCACTCAAGGCGATATGCCCGTCGAGGATCGAACGGGCCTCTTCGGCCACCGGATCACTGGCGGCATCGCCCTCGGTCAGCACGGTGTACAGCGCGGTAATGCTGCCGCTGGGACCGGGGCCGGCGCGTTCCAGCAAACGCGGCAAGGCCGAGAAGAACGACGGCGGATAGCCGCGCCGGGTCGGCGGCTCGCCCACGGCCAGGCCGATCTCGCGCTGGGCACGGGCGAAACGTGTGAGGCTGTCCATCAACAGCAATACGTTGCGGCCCTGGTTGCGGTGGTACTCGGCCAGGGTGGTAGCGACAAACGCCGCACGCACCCGTTCGGCGGCCGGGCGGTCCGACGTGGCGACCACCGCCACCGTGCGCGCACGCGCCTGGGCGTCAAGCTGCACATCGAGCAATTCGCGCACTTCGCGGCCACGCTCGCCGATCAGGCCGATCACGATCACATCGGCTTCACTGTTGCGGATGATGCTGGCGAGCAGCGACGACTTGCCCACACCGGGCTCACCGAAGATGCCCATGCGTTGGCCCTGGGCCAGGGTCAGCAGGCCATCGATGGAGCGAATGCCCAATGCCATGGAGCGCACGATCAGCTGCCGCGAAAACGGTGCCGGCGGTTCAGCGTGCAGCGGGTAATGCTGCAAGGCCACGGTCGGCGGGATGCCGTCGCCGTCGAGGAAATCGCCCATGGGGCTGATGACCCGGCCGAGCTGCGCATCCCCGACGGCCACGCCCAGGGTTTCGCCGGTGGCGGTGATTTGGGTGCGCGTGGACAGGCCTTCCATGGAGCCGATGGGCGACAGGATGGCTTCGTCGCCGTCAAAACCGATCACCTCGGCGCTCAGGCTGCGCGCGCTGCCGGGGTCGCGCAGCTGGCACAGTTCACCGATGCTCGCCCCGGCCACGCTGGCGCGCAGCAATACACCGCGAATACTCAGCACGGTGCCGTGCATGGGTCGCGGGCGCGCCTGGGCCAGGCGTTCGGTGAGGCGTGGCAGCAGGTGTTCCAGGTTCATGCCACGCCCTCTTCGGCGAAGGGCAACAAGCTGCGACGCAGGTTCTGCAATTGGGCTTCAAGGCCCAGTTCCACAGAGCCGGCCGGGCTGTTCAGGCGGGCCTGGCCGGCGCTCAGCTGTTCATCCGCATCCACTGCAATCGCCAGCCCCTCCAACTTGAGGCGTTGGCGCAAGGCATCCACGTCCGCCGGCGGCACCCACAGGGTCAGGGCCTGGTCCTGGCGAAACGCGCTCAACGCCTGGCGGGTACTGCGCACTACGCGGTCGGCCGTGTCCAACTCACCCAGCACTTCGCGCACGATACCCAGGGCCAGGTCGACCAGGGACGTTTCCAGACTGCTCAAGTAATGCTGCACCTGGGCTTGGGTAGCGAGCAGCAGTTGCGCCACCTGTTCAGCACCGGCTTGCCGGGCGCTTTCGAAACCCTCTGCGCGGGCGCTGCTCAGCCATTGTTCGCTGTCGGCGCGGAGCTGCTCGGCCTGCGCCTTGGCCGCCTGCAAAAAGGCAAAGCCGTCACTCCATAGCGCGGCTTCATCGGCGCGCAGGATGCGGGCGGTGGGACGGCTCGGTAGTTCACTCATGGCGCAATCTCCTCGGCCAGCAGGCACGCAGCGGCGGCCTGGACGATTTCCAGGTCGCGCGGTACGCGGGCGCTGTGGCCCTGAGGGAAGGCAAAGCGCAAGCGCAGCCAGCCCTGCCAATCGGCATGCTGGGCGTGCAACCAGGCCGCGACACAGCCTTGGCCGTCGCGGTCGATGGCGTCGACCAGCTCGGCCGGCTCGCGCAGCAGATCCGCCGCGCCACCGAGTTGGCGCAAGGCCAGGGCGCTCACGAAGACCTCAGCACCCAGGCCTTCGCGCAACTCATTGACCACCTCGCGGCGGATCTCGCGGCTCAGGGTCGGGGCATGCCAGATGGCGCCGCACAACCTCGGCAAGCGCGCAAACTGTGCCGGTGACAACAACAGCACCGCCAAGTCTGCCGCCATTGGCGTGGTCAATTGCGCCATGGGCGCCAGTTGATAATGGCTGACCAGCAACTGCTCCAGGCGCTGGCGAAAGCGTGGCTGGCCCTGCATCGCCTGCAACACCGCTTGCGGCAACTCATCGGCAAAACACGCGCCCAGGCTCTGCCCGCGCACGAACTGCAACGGCTCGGCGACCAGGCCCTGCCAGCGTTCGAACAAACTCATTCACCCTCCTTGAGCACATACAACGCCTGGGACTGACGACGCGCCCACTGCTGACGGGCCAGCCCCCCCACGGCACCGAGTGCGATCAACAACAAGGCGCCGAACATCAGCCGCGCCTGCGCCAGGTTGTCTTCCAGCAGCCACAGGCCCATGAACCGCGCCAGTCGCGGCTGCGCCGGGTTCTGGCGGATGGCGACGGCAGCCTTGATCGCGGTCACAGAAACGCCGTCGTAACTCAACCCGGAGATGCCGTTGGCAACCAGCGTCTTGATCTGCGGGATCAGCGTATTGATATCGGTGCCCGGGTCGTAACGCACCAGCACCGAGGCCGACGACGGCGAGATCACACGCTTGAGCAAGTCATTGTCCGGCAGCACCACATGCACACGGGCGGCAACGATGCCGTCGATCTGCGACACCGAGTGGGACAGTTCTTCGCTCAGCGCATAGATCATCTGCGCCCGCTCCTGCACCGGCGACGACACCAGGCCATTGCCCTTGAACACTTCGCCCATGTTGGAAAAGCTCTGTTGCGGCAAACCAGCGTTGTCGAGCAGGGTCATGGCTTCGGCAAAGCGTGACTCATCGACCACCACCTTGAGCTGGCCGTTGTCCTGGGCCTTGCGTTCGGCCGGGACGCCACCGCGCAGCAGTACCGCGACCATGGCGTTGGCGTCGCGCTCGCTGAGGTTGGTGTAGAGGTCCGTGTTGCACGCCTGTAACAGGCTGGCGAGCAGGCCGATCAGCAACAGGCGCAAGGCGCGGTTTGGGCTTGGCATACGGTTATTGACCCTTGAGCAGCGTGTTGGCGGAACCGGAAATCTGCGTCGCACCGCGCACCACCATCTGGGTTTCGATGGAGTAATCGAACATCTTGCCCAGGGAGTGGACGATCTGGTCGACCTGTTGCTCGCCGACTTTTTTCCCGGGTTCACCCTGGGGCGAAGCACTGGCGGTGCGGATTTCTGCCTGGGCCGGCGGCGGTGCCGAAGGAGTGTTGGTGAGCAGGTCGGCCCGCTCGGAGAAAGCCCGCGTACGGTCGATGAAACTGTTCATGCGCTCCATCAGGCCCGAGCCGATCTGGTGCGGGCTGGCGCCTTCGGGCATGCCCTTGGCGGTGTTGGCCATGTGCTCGAACAGGTTCTGCGAGGCCCCGGCGGGCCCCGCGCCGGCAGACGGCGGCAACGCCGAAGCGCCGGCGGCGAGACTGATAGTCATAGGGGCGTCCTACTCTTCGTCGTCATCGGACATGGCGTCGTTCAGCAGTTCCTGCATCTTCGGCATGATGATGAACTGGCCGCCATAGGTGACCGCCTGGGTGATGAACGAATCGGTGAGCTCGGCGTCGGTGGGCTCGTTAGGTTTATCGGCGGTCTTGGCGTTTTCCACCGCCGCATTGAACTTGGCTTCAGGGCTGGCGCCACCTGGGGTGGGATTGCTGTCTACGGCCGTTACGGACATGGTGCTGCTCCTTTACTGGGTTGGGGTTTCGGTACTGACTTGCGCGCCACGGAACACCCGCACCCCGCGCTCGCGCGCCACCGGGGCGGCCACGACCTTGGGTTGCAGGTGATCGACATGCTGCTGCACCAGCGCCAGGTACGGCGGTGGTCCGGACACGAACACTTCATCGCCCTCGGGGCCGTTGCGCATGGACAACTGCTGGCCGAACACATCGAGATTGTTGAGGTAGGCCTGCAACTGGTCGAGGTCCAGGGCGCTGGCCTTGAAGAGCTTGGTGCTGATTTCATCGCTGGCGTTGAGGTACAAGAGGTTGCCGTCGAAGTACCAGGTGAGGCCGTTGGTGCTGCACAGGGTTTGCAGGAACTCCCCGGCGGTGGCTGCGCGAATCGTGCTGCGGGCCTTGCCGCGGACCTTGTCGGAGAGCACCAGCGGCACATCGAGGTTATGCCCGAATTCTTCCAGGGCACTGCGTACATCCTGGTCCACCAGCACGTAGGCGTACGGCTGGGAGAACCAGGCAGGCTCTTCGGCAGCGTGGGCGAAACCGGCGCTGAACAGGCATAGGACAGCCATCAAAAATATGCTTACATGGCCTCCGCCTTCGCCAGACGAGTTGTGACGATGACCCCTAGATTTCTGCTCGCCAGTACCCTGCTGCTGGCCGCCTGCGCCCACCAGCCTGCGACCGATGCCGACAAGTCCCTGCAATTGGCCAACGACCTGAGCAAGCGCGGCGACTACGCCAGTGCGGCAGCGCTGTACGAGCGGGCGGCGCAGCAACCCGGCGCGGGTATCGAGCTGTGGCTCAAGCTCGGCCAGGCCAGGCTCGACGCCAAGGATGCGGCGGGCGCCGAGCGGGCGTTCCAGCAGGCCCTGGGGTTCGATGCGCGCAATGCCGAGGCCCTGCTCGGCCTGGGCACCGCGCAATTGCAAGTGGGCAAGACCCAGCGCGCCGCCACCGCCCTGGGCCAGGCGGCCGAGATCAGCGGTTTGCCGGTGGCCTACACCCGCCTGGGTGTCGCGCAGATCCTCAATGGCCAGGCGGCTGCGGCGCAAAGCGCGTTCGCCAAGAGCCTGAGCCTCAAGCCCGACGACCTCGACAACCGCTGCAACCTGGCCCTGGCGTATGCGCTGGGCGGGCAGTCGCAGCAGGCGTTGGACACCATCGCGCCCGTCGCCCAGTCGCCCCGCGCATTGGCGCGGCATCAGCGTAATGAGTTGTTGGTCATGGTGTTGGCGGGGTACGAAAACCGCGTCGCTGCACTGGCGTTGGACGATATTCCCGCAGACGAGCGGGCGCGGTTGGTGGATGAAGCCAAGCGGATCAAGGCGATCAGCGATCCGGTGGCGCAGGCTCGGGAGTTGGGGTTGGTGGATCCGCGCTGAATCTGCTGTGGGTGAGCTTTCTGTGGTGAGCGGGCTTGCCCCGCGTTGGGCTGCGAAGCAGCCCCAAAACCAGGCGCTGAGTACTGTCTGTTGGAGTGCGGTGAATTTGACAGGGGCCGCTTCGCGCCCCAACGCGGGGCAAGCCCGCTCGCCACAACAGGCCCGCTCACCAGTACAGGCCTGCTCCCCACAGGAAGCCCACTCACCACAGCAAACAACACAGCTCATTGCTTGCCCCCTGCCGCATCAGCCTTGGCTTCCTGCTGGTCCTTGCGACGCTGCAATTGCTCGCGGTCAAACCCTTCGATGTACACCTGGGCAGCGCGGCCCACGGGCGCGGCCATGGCCGGGCCGGTGGCGCGACCTTGGGTCAGGTCCTGCTTGCGCTCGACCATTTGCATCAGGTTCAAATTGTTCGCACAGCCAAGCGCCAACATCGGTTTGAAATCCTCACCCAACCCGACGGTGTCCGTCGCCGGGGCTTGCTGGCATTGGGTCGGCACACCATCGGCGCGGTATTCGGACGAGTAGTACGTCGGCGCCAGGTGGGTCTGGCAGCCCGTCAGCGCCAGGGGCAACAACATCAATACGCGCATAACAGTCATGGCAGGCCCCCTGATCAATTCATGTAGAAACCGAACGCCCCGCCGCTGCGCGGTCCGGTGGTCGCTGCGGTAGCCGGTGGTGCGTCGAGGGGCGTGGCGAGGGTGCGACCGCGCACCGGCTCCACCAGGTAAGGCGTAATCAGGATCACCAGTTCGGTTTCATTGCGCTGGAAGCGCTTGGAGCGAAACAGGTTGCCGAGGATCGGCAGGTCACCCAGCAACGGCAGTTTCTCGATGTCCTGGCTGCTTTCGCGCTGGAACAGCCCGGCGATGGCAAAGGTCTGCCCGCTGCCGACTTCCACCCGCGTATCGGCGCGACGCACGCTGAAGGACGGCACATGGAAGTTGCCGAAATCCACGGTGCCACCGCTGACCACGCTGCTGACTTCCGGACGCACTTGCAGGGCGATACGGCCGTTGGGCAGCAGCGTCGGGTTGAACAACAGTGATACGCCAAACGACTTGTATTCGATGCCCACCAGGTCGCGGTTGACCGGCACCGGGATCGCCACTTCGCCACCGGCGAGGAAGCTGGCGGTCTGGCCGGTCATGGCGGTGATGTTCGGTTCAGCCAGAATCTGCAACACACCGTTGGCCTGCAAGGCGTCGAGCATGCCGTCGATATTCACATTGCCCGAGCCTGCGCCTGCAGCGGCCAAGCCCCCCGCCGACGCTGCTGCCAACGGGCCACCGGTGATCAGGCCGAACGAGAACGTGCCGTTGTTGAACATCGCATTCCAGTTCACGCCGTAGTGCAGCAATTCCGAACGCGACACCTCGGCAAAGCGCACCCGCAGGTTCACCTGGGCGGAGCCTGCATATTCAGTGGTGTTGATCGCGCTCTGGAAGCCCTGCCCCTGGGGATTGAGCAACGCGTTCAGGTCCGTGGCTTCCGCCACCGAGCCTACGGTGCCTTTGGCGATCAGGCGGTTGCCGGCACCGCTGATCTGCGCAGCGTTGCCGGGATGCAAGGCCTGCATCGGCGCCGTCACCGCCTGGCTGGCGCTGCTGACGGCCACGCTCAGGCTCGCCAGTTGCTTACCGTCACTGCCGAGGGCGATCAGGCTGGTGTTGCCCGGCGCCTTGCCGAAGATGTAGATCGTGCCCGGTGACACCACCTGCAAGTCGGCCACATTCGGTTCGGCCACCAGCACCGTGTCCACGGGGGCGACAAAATGCAGGATGCGCCCTTCACCGGAGGCCAGGGCGATAGAGCCAACGGCGCCGACGGCGATTTCCTGAGCCTGGCTCACACACGAAAAAACACTCAGCAACAACACACAAAAACGCATCATGAGGCAGACGCCAGGGCAGTGACGGAAGCCGCGGCAGGCGCGCGGCGATTGGAAATCTCGGTCAGGCTGATGGTCGCCAGCGCTTGCAGGTTGTATTCGGTGGCCAGCTCGCGGAACGACAGCACCGCCAGTTCCAGCTCGCCGCGCACCACCAGGCGGCGCAGGCTGCGGCGCAGTTCGGGGTGCACCAGTAACACCGCGCTGTTGACCTCGCGGGTGTGCTCGCAGGCCTGGCGCAGTTGGGCGAGCAAGGCGCGGCTGACGTCCTCGGGGATCAACTCGCGCTGCGGTTCCTGGCGACGCAGGGCGCCGCGCAACTGGTCTTCCAGGCCCGGCGCCAGCACCAGCGCACCGATCACCCGGTTGCGGTCGGCGTACTCATGGCTGATCTGCCGCGCCAACGCGGCGCGCAAGTGTTCGGCCAGGCGACCGGCATCGGTCTCACGGGCGCCCCACTCCACCATGGCTTCGAGCAAGGCGCGCTGGTTGCGGATCGACACACCTTCGCCGACCAACAAGCGCAGGGTTTCGGCGACCCGTTGCAACGGCACCAGGCGCAGGGCCTCCTTGACCAGTTCGCCGTAGGTGGCCTCGGTGCGTTCCAGCAGCAGACGGGTTTCCTGGATGCCGAGGAAGTCGGCAGCGTAGCGGCGCAGGCTGCGTTCCAGCACACCGCGCAACACCTCGTCGGGCAGCAGGAAACCGATGCCGGCGTTGCGCAACGTGTCTTCGTGCTGGCGCTCGGCCCAGTGGGCGTTGCGGCCCGTGAGCGGCGAATCGGCCTGCACCGTGGCGAGGTCGAGCAACTGCACGTGCACCGGGTCGTCCTGCACCAGCAGGCAGTTGATCGGCAACTCGCCTTCGCTGACCGGCACGCCTTCCAGGGACACGCGGAAACTGCCGGGCGTGGCCTTGGCCTCCATGTAGATGCCTGGCACCGGTACGTCCACGCCGAGTTCGGTGCGCAGCTCGTGGCACAGCGCTTCGACGCGTTGGCGCAGCAGTTGGCGCGGCGCGCTTTGCGACACGCCGCTGCCGATAGTGAGCAGCACGCGGCTGTCGGGCAGCAGGTTGTCATCCAGTTCGGTCTGCGCTTCGACCACCGGCTCTGGCGTACCGACCAGCACTTCAAGTTCCGGCTGGCGGTGATGCCGGCGATACATCATGAACGCCGCGCCGCCGAACACCAGGGACAAGCCGAGGAAGACCCAGGTCGGGAACCCCGGCAGCAGGCTCACGCCGATCATGATCAACGCGGTCAACCCCAGCGCACGGTAGCTGGCGCCCAGTTGCTTGATGATCTCGCTGCCCAGGTCCCCCGCTTCGCCGTCGCTGTTGACGCGGGTAACCACGGTGCCCGCCGCCACCGAAATCAGCAGCGCCGGGATCTGTGCGATCAGGCCGTCACCCACGGTGAGCAACGAGTAGGTGTGCACCGCCACGCCGAACGGCATGTCGCGCTCGATCATGCCGATCAGCATGCCGCCCAGCAGGTTGACCGCCAGGATCACCAGGCCGGCGATGGCATCGCCCTTCACGAATTTCATGGCGCCATCCATCGCGCCGAACATCTGGCTTTCGCGCTCCAGGCGCGAACGCCGGCGACGGGCTTCGGCCTGGTCGATATCGCCATTGCGCAGGTCGTTGTCGATGCTCATCTGCTTGCCCGGCATCGCGTCCAGGGTGAAGCGCGCGGCCACTTCCGCCACACGTTCGGCGCCCTTGGTGATCACCACGAACTGCGCCACGGTGATGATCAGGAACACCACCATGCCCACCACCACTTGCCCGGCGATCACAAAGTCGCCGAAGGCCTTGACGATATGCCCGGCATCGCCGTGTAGCAGGATCAAACGAGTGGTGGTGATCGACAGCGACAGGCGAAACAGCGTGCTGAGCAGGATCAGCGGCGGCAGCGCGGAGAACTCCACCGAGTGGCCGATGTAGAACGCCACGATCAGGATCAGGATGCTCAGGGCAATATTGAGACCGATCAGCGCGTCCACCAGGTAGGTGGGCAGCGGGATGATCATCATCACGATCGCCATCAGCATGAACGCGACGATGATCACGTCGGTGCGCTGCGCAGCCAGGCGCGCCAGGTTGTTAAGGCGGTTGAGTGCACTCATGCGCCGGCCCTGCGTGCGGCCAGGTAGCGTTTGAAGCACTGGCGCGCGTCGTCCTTGCGCTCGCCGTACCACAAGGCGCGGGAGCGCAGCAGCATCAGGCTGGCGGACTCGCCCTCCAGCGCCACCAGGCGATCCAGGGCGCCGAGGGCACGAGACGCGTCGCCGCTGTCGGTGAAGGCCAGCACCAGCGAGCGCAGCAACGCGCCGTCGTCGGGGGCGACGTTGACCGCGATCAGCAGCATCACCAGGGCGCGCTGGGACTGGCCATTGCGCCGGTACAGCTCGCCGATGCCCTTGAGCAGTTGCACGGCGTCGTCGTTATCGCGGGCCATCAGGCGTGTACCTCCGAGCGTTGCTGGGCGAGGGTGCGGCGCATCTCGATTTCTTCACCGATCAGCTCGACGGCCAGTGCCTTGATGTGTGGCTCGGCGTCCAGGCTTGGCAGGATGTGTTCCATCACATGCTCCAGCAGTTCCAGGGAGCGAGCACTGCCGAACAACAGCGAGTCGACGCCAGCGGCGCCGGTGAGTTCTTCGAGGTCGCTGCGCAGGGAGCGACGGGTGTGGGTTTTGCGGGTCTTGAGCACCGCTTCGAAGGCGGTGGCCTGGCGCGAATTGACCGGGCGCACGGCTTCGACCGGCGCACTGCGTACGTCACTGAGGATCAACGGGCGGGGTTCGACTTTCATCCCAGGGCCTTAGCTTAAAAGCATGGTCACAACGTGAAGGTGAAGCGCTCCTCGCCACGGGCGAGGATCACTTGGTTGTTTTCGATGCGTTCCAGCACCCAGTTGTCCGCCAGCGCCGCGCCGGGGTACAGGCGCTTGCCGCTGTCGTTGATCACATACGGATGAGGGCCGAACCACACGGCCTGGAAGCGCACGCGTGGCGCCGCCGCATCGGCCCGCGCGGTGACACGCGGGTTGAGCACGATCTGCTGGCCGTAACGCTGGTCGAAGGCTTGCTGCACCTCCAGCCATTGCGGTTTTTGCGACTGTTCGAAGGTGCCGGTGGCGCTGAGCTGGCCGTTGCTGTTGTTGATCTTCACCGTGTCCAGCTGGGCGGCTTGCAGCTGCTGCTCCAGCCAGGCCTTGGCCTGCTGGCGGGAAGGTTTTTTCAGCGGTACAACGTCGGCTACGGCGGTTGTCGGCAGCAGCGGTGCTTCACTGCGAAACGCCAGCGCTCCAGCACAGATAAACAGCAGCGCGGTCGCGACAATCCAGGGGGTCAATCTGCGTGGCGCGGGCACTGTTTTTTCAGCACCGCCAGGCATTGCAAGGCTCACCCCCGCCGTGCCGATGCGCAACTGCACCGGCAGCCGCGCGCGATGCCCGTTGCCTTGGGGAATGCGCACATTGCCGGCGATCAATACGTCACCGCCCAAGGCTTCGACCGCCACCTGGCCGCCTTCAAAACGCAGGCGCAGGTGCAGGCCGGCAATGCCGGGATCGCTGAGCACCAGATCAGCCGCCAGATCGGCGCCGAGGGTGTAGACAGGCTGGTCGAGCACCAGGGAACTGCCCTGATGCAAACCGCCGGTCACCGTCAGGGTCGGCGCGCCAGCTGCGGCGACCGGACCCAGGGAAATCAGGGCTGTCATAGTCGGGTTTGCCCCTTTGAGCCTGTGCAACGGGGTCAAGAATCAGGATAAAAACGGGACTTGAGGGGTAAACGGGCAGCGCCGGCGCTGCCCGTTTGGCGAATCAGTTCTGCGGACGCTGTTTGGTGGCGTCCAGCTCCGCTTTTTTCGCGGTGCTGATTTCGGTGATCTTGGCCGACTTCTCGATAGCCATGTTGAAGGTCGCTTCCATCTTCGCGATAGCGTCGTCGGCGCCGCCGGCTTTTACTGGTGGGACATCAGCCATGTTCATCTCCTTGCATCGATAGGGAAGTTACTCAGTTGCGCAACAGCACGCTGAAAGTATGCAAACCGGTGAAGGCCCAAAACGTCAGACAATGCGCCTTCGAACCGTTGTTGGTTTGCATGGGCCCCATACTACTCACGATCAAAACGCCTTCGCTGTGAAAGCTTGTGAAACGTTTCAGATACAGGTTGTGAAAGGTCTGGCTCAACCTGGCGTTGAAAAAAATTCATCGCCTGAGTGACATGGAACTTTCAGAGAAAAACAAAAACACGCTCAAGACCAATGTTTACGGGCACTCCGCTAATACCCACTGAACAATGCTGAACAATAAGCCTCTTTTGAAACGCGCCACCTAGCGACACCCGGCATTTATTTTCGCGATTACTTCACATTTTTCGCTAATAGCCTTTTGCCCAACTTTCCAGACATTTTGATTTGTAACAGAAGCGACTTAATCATCGCGTTTGATAACTCGTCCCAAGCAACCCACTTGCTTGGCAAGCAACTTTCCTCCGTGCCTGCTAGTGCAACTGCACTAATAACCAAAGGACTCGCTTTCAGGCCGGCTCTCTATAAATCTTCCAGGTGATCTATGACCGACATGAATTATTCACCCACCACTCTCCTCAAAGACGACGGTTGCGTTGAGATTCACTTCGGCCCTTATCGACTGCTGCCCAAGCGCCACCAACTGCTCAGGCATGACCAGCCGGTAAACCTTGGCAACCGCGCCCTGACCCTGCTGATCGCCCTTGCCTCGCGGCCCGGCGAATTGCTGCAGAAAACCGAACTGCTCGACATTGCCTGGCCGAAACGGGTGGTCGAGGAATGCAACCTGCGCACGCAGATCAAGACGCTGCGCCGCACACTGGGCGATGACGATGTGCCGTACATCGCCACGGCAGCGGGCATGGGCTATCGTTTTGTCGCGCCCACCTGGTTCGAGCGTGCGGCGCACCCGCGGGCGATGAGGCCGTCGGGCGGCGGCGGTGAACGTGTGGCGGGCGGCTTGGTTTAGCTCAGGGCGCTCAGGTCCAGATGCCCATCCTTGATCGGCGGGCACCAGTAGTAACCACCGGTCAAGGGGGTGCTGATGCGGTACAGCCCATCGACAATCCCATCCTCCAACCCGCTCATGCGGCGCAATTGCGCTTCGAACGCATCGAAGGAATGCCCGAACGCGAGGAACATCAACCCCGCCTGGCCATTCTCGGCCCACGGCATGGAGCGACGTACCACGAAGGCTTCCGGCGTGAAGCTTTCCTGGGCAGTGCGCTTGGTGTGGGCGGACTCGGGAGCGTCGTCGAGTTCTTCGTTGTCGCCGTGGCGGCGACCGATGATGTGGTCGCGCTCCTGAGCCGGCAGCGCAGCGAAGCCATCGAGGTCATGCTGCCATTGCTGGAGCGCGGCGAAGCTGGCGCCGCTGTCGGTCAGGGCGGCTTCAACCGCGGCGTCGTCGTGGGGGTTTTCGGTGCCGTCTTCGTAGTCGGTGAGGTCGAAGCCAGTCTTGTAGCGGAAACCTTCGGTCATCTGCACCAGGCGAAATGCCGGGGCCAGGGCCTTTTCGAAGGCGCGGCTGCGCAACAGCAATTCACCGCGATCCACGCCATGCAGCCACACCCACAGTGCTTGTTGAGTGGACGGATTGTGTGCGCCCGGCCCGCTGACTGCCGGAAAACGGCGCAAGCCTTCAACACGTGCGCCCAGTGCGGTGACCAGCGGCTCGCCCAGACCGACCACTGCCGCCGAGTCGGCCAGTTGCACCAGCGCGTCCAGCGCAGCAGGCACAGCGGCCACGGCCTCCACGGCAAAAAACAGATGGCGTGCCTGCAACGGCACCGGTGCGGCAAGAATGCCCGGCTGGTACTGACTCATGTGAACTCCTTCTGAAAAGCCGCGCAGTTTAACCGCCGGGCACAGCCATGCGTACTAGAAAGCGCGCAAGCCTTGCCATAGAGCCTGTTGTTGGGTGACTCTCTAGTCATGTTTTGCAACTATTCCAGGGGTAGCACCATGACCACCAGCAACCTGCTCGCCCAGCTGTTTCCCGCCTCCGCCGCCGCAGTTCCCGAGCAGTTCCAGCTCGGAGCGCCCATTGAACAGCGTGATTACCTGGTCGACGGCCAGTTGCAGGTATGGAGCGGCCCCCTGGCCAAGGTGCAAAGCCCGGTGCAGTTTGGCGACGAGCGCGTGCATATCGGCAGCACGCCGCTGCTGGACGCCGAGACCGCCCTTACCGCCCTGGATGCCGCCGTGCGTGCCTATGACCGGGGCCAGGGCGAATGGCCGACAATGCGCGTGGCCGAGCGCATCCAGCATGTCGAGGCGTTCCTGCGGCGCATGCGTGAACAACGCGACGCGGTGGTCAAGCTGCTGATGTGGGAGATCGGCAAGAACCTCAAGGACTCGCAGAAAGAATTCGACCGCACCTGCGACTACATCACCGACACCATCAACGCGCTCAAGGAACTCGACCGTCGCTCCAGCCGCTTCGAACTGGAACAGGACACCCTCGGCCAGATCCGCCGCGTGCCGCTGGGCGTGGCGCTGTGCATGGGCCCCTACAACTACCCGCTGAATGAAACCTTCACCACGCTGATCCCGGCCCTGATCATGGGCAACACCGTGGTGTTCAAGCCGGCCAAACTCGGCGTGCTGCTGATCCGTCCGTTGCTGGAGGCGTTCCGTGACAGCTTCCCGGCCGGGGTGATCAACGTGATCTACGGCAGCGGCCGCGAAACCGTCAGTGCGCTGATGGCCAGCGGCAAGATCGATATCTTTGCGTTCATCGGCACCAACAAGGCCGCCAGCGACCTGAAAAAACTGCACCCGAAACCGCACCGTTTGCGCGCGGCATTGGGCCTGGATGCGAAAAACCCCGGCATCGTGCTGCCCGAGGTGGACCTGGACAATGCGGTCAGCGAAGCGCTCACCGGTTCGCTGTCGTTCAACGGCCAGCGCTGCACCGCGTTGAAAATCCTGTTTGTGCATGAAGACGTGGTCGACCGCTTTATCGAGAAATTCAACCAGAAGCTGACCACGCTCAAACCCGGCATGCCGTGGGAAGACGGCGTGGCACTGACGCCATTGCCGGAAGTGGGCAAGGTGGATTACCTCAACGGCCTGGTCGCCGATGCCGCGCAACACGGCGCCAAGGTGGTGAATGAGCATGGCGGTGAAAGCCGTGGTTCGTTCTTCTACCCGGCGGTGCTGTACCCGGTGAACCCGCAGATGCGCGTGTACCACGAGGAACAGTTCGGCCCGGTGGTGCCGATCGTGCCTTACCGCGACCTGGAGACGGTGATCGAGTACGTACTGGACTCCGACTTCGGCCAGCAACTGAGCCTCTTCGGCACCAACGCCGTGGAGGTCGGACGCCTGGTGGACACCTTCGCCAACCAGGTCGGCCGTATCAACATCAACGCCCAGTGCCAGCGCGGCCCGGACACCTTCCCGTTCAACGGCCGCAAGAACTCGGCCGAGGGCACGCTGTCGGTGCATGACGCGTTGCGCGTGTTCTCGATCCGCACCCTGGTGGCGACCAAGTTCCAGGAGAGCAACAAGGCGCTGGTCAGTGACATATTGCGTAACCGCGATTCAAGTTTCCTGACCACCGACTACATCTTCTGAAAACGACACACACCCAAATGTGGGAGGGGGCTTGCCCCCTCCCACATTTGGACCGCGTAACCCTGAATTTCGAGGCCACTTTACTACCGATGAACCTGCCCTTCTTCGCCCGGCGCCTGCTGCGCCCGCTGCTCGACCCCTACCGTCGCTACCGCCATGCCAAGCTGATCCACGCCGTGCGCGTCTCCATCGGCTTGCTGGCAACGATCCTGCTGACTACCGGCATCAACCTGCCCCACGGTGAGTGGGCGTCGGTGACCATGCTGATCGTGATCGGTGGCTTGCAGCACCACGGCAATATCGGCAAGAAAGCCGTGGAGCGTGCCTATGGCACCTTGATCGGCGCCAGCGTCGGCTTGGTGCTGGTGGTGCAACAGGCCTACTTCGGCCAGCCCTTCCTGACCTACCTGTTGATGTCGGCGGTGTGCGGGTTCTTTTCCTATCACGCCATCGGCAAGGGCGGTTACATCGCCCTGTTGTCGGCGATCACGGTATTTATCGTCGCCGGCCACGGGGACAACCCGATCTCCGATGGGTTATGGCGCACCGTGGATATCCTGATCGGCATCGTGTTGGCCTTGGCGTTCTCATTCGCCCTGCCGCTATACGCCGTGTACTCGTGGCGCTACAACCTGGCCAGTGCGCTGCGCGATTGTGCGGCGATCTACAGCCGGATCATCAATGGCCAGTCGGTCACCGATGACGAGCACCTCAAATTGCTCAATCGCTTGAACGCGGCGATGCTGCAACTGCGTTCGTTGATGCCGTCGGTGTCCAAGGAAGTGCGGATCTCCATGACCGAGCTGGACGCGATCCAGCGGCATTTGCGCATGTGCATCAGCACCCTGGAGATTCTTGGCAATACCCGGCCCGATCCACGGGATGAACAGGCGATGGCGCGAATGCAGGTGATGTTGAGGGCCGAACATCGGCAGATCCGGGTGCAGTTGGTGGGGATGGCGCGGGCGTTGAAGTCGGGGGTGACGGAACGGTTGGAGCGGCCCAGCCCTGTCACCGGCACCGAGCCAACGCTGGATGCGCCGGTCTACAGCGCACTGGATGGCTATCGGTTGTTGACGGTACAACTGGCGGCAAACGTGGATGCGATGCGCCAACGCCTGGCCAAAAGTGCCGGGCACTGGAAGATCTAGAGAGGTGGCCTGCTGCCGTGTATACCAACGTCAACACTTTCACACTTTCTCTTACATATTTTTCACGTTTTATTCACATCCCGGGACGTAGGGTGAAGCCTCATCCGTTACAAATGTTGCATATCAAGCCCGCCGCCCCAGCGGGCTTTTTTTTGCCTCGGATTTGACCTAGCGGGACGCCTTGACGGCGGGGGCTGCCGCTTGTTCGCGAATGGCCCGCTGGGTATCCAGCACCTTGGCCAACGCGGTTTCCGCTTCCGGGCTCTGCTGAGGCACCCGAATCGCCGCCGACACCAGGGTGATCAGCTTGGCCATCACCTCGGCATCCGTCGCCGGGCGACCCAGGCTCATGGAGTTCATCAGCAGGCGCAGCTCGGTGCCGGCCATCACCCCGGAAATCGCCTTGAGGGCAAATTGCAGGCGCACCCCCAGTTCATTGCGCGGCAGGTCCGGCAAGGCCAGGGCGAAGGCTTCGAAGAAACGCTGGAACACCGGCTGGTAATGCACCTTGAGGTATTCCTGGATAAACGGCGACGTGTCGCTGTAGACCCGGCCCAGGAAGCGGATGAACGAACGCCCTTCGCCACTGGCACTGGCCGGGTCGCTGCGCTCCAGGCCCATGGCCGGGGCGAACAGCACGCCGAGCAAGGTGTCGCAGTCAAGCGGGCCGTCGGACTCGGCCTCACAACGTGCCAACAGTTCCAGGCGCTGCTCGTTGAGCGGCTCCAGGCGCTGCTTGAGCAGGGTTTGCATCAGGGAGTCCTTGTCCCCGAAGTGGTAGTTCACCGCCGCCAGGTTGACCTGGGCACGCTCGGTAATCTGCCGTAACAAAACCGCGTCATATCCGTACTTGATGAAGAGAGCCTCTGTCGCATCCAGCAATCGAGTCTTGGTAATGTTTGGAGCGCTGACTTTCTTCGCGACCATAGAAGTTCCACGTGGGAAATATTGTTTTAAAAAATAATTTGATTTTTTATACCGGGGCCGCCGCCTGAAAGCAAGTAGTGACACTGCGCCATATGATCAAAAGCCTGTGCCCACGGGCTCGTTCAGGCTGGTCGAACGGTTTTTGAGCGGACTGCGACGCCCTGGAGGAAATCGTTTCAAAGGATGAAACCGCTCTATATCCATGGCTGGCGAAGCAACAGGAACACGGTTAGTATTCAAACAATATTTTAAAAACAAGAAATAAAACCAGTCCGTGACGCACGCCAGGCCGCTCCCGAACTTGTAACAATGCTTTTCCGGGGAGCGCACGGCATCGTCGAGACTGCAGGCGTAGTCATGATGACAGATACCCCCGCGCACCCAGGCTTGATCTCCCTGCAAGGCATCGGCAAAAGCTATCAGCTGGCCGGGCAACACCTGGCCATTCTCAATGATGTGTGCCTGTCCATCGCCAGTGGCGACAGCTGCGGCATCCTTGGCGCCTCCGGTTCGGGCAAAAGTACCCTGCTGAATATCCTCGGCCTGCTGGACCTGCCCAATTGCGGCCAGTACCACTTCGCCGGCCACGATATTTTCAACGCCACACCGGACCAACTGGCCGCCATCCGCAACCAGCAGATCGGCTTCGTGTTCCAGAGTTTCAACCTGCTGCCGCGCCTCAGCGCTCTGGACAATGTCGCCCTGCCCTTGAGTTATCGCGGCGTGTCACGGCATGAGTCGGTGGAACAGGCCCTGCGCATGCTGGATCAAGTCGGCCTGGCCGACCGCGCCCACCACCGCCCCGCCGACCTCTCCGGCGGCCAGCGCCAACGGGTCGCCATCGCGAGGGCACTGGTGGGCAACCCATCGGTGATCCTCGCCGACGAACCCACCGGCAACCTCGACAGCACCACCGCACAGGAGATCATGGACCTGCTGCTGGCGTTGAACCGCGAACAGCAAGTCACGCTGATCATCGTCACCCACGACCCGCATATCGCCGAGCGCCTGGAACGCAAGATCCTGGTGCGCAATGGCGTGGTGCAAGAGGCCCGAAGCCTATGAGCTTGCGGGTCGAACAAAGCCTCAGCCAGCTGCTGCATGAAGCGTTCGTCAGCCTGCGCACCCTGGGCAAGCGTTCGGTCCTGGCCTTGCTGGGCATCGTTATCGGCAGTTCGTCGGTGGTGGCGCTGATCAATATCGGCCACAACGCCGCCACCGACGCCGCGATGATCTTCAAGGACATGGGCACCGACACCCTGATCGCCCAGTTCCCAGCCAAAGGCGGCAGCAGCATCCCGATGCCTGCCCGCCTCGACCTCGACGCCGTGCGCCAAACCGTACCGGGCATTGCCCATATTGGCGCTCTCACGCTGTTCAGCGGGCCGATCGTGTTCCACGGCCGCACCACCAACGCCAACTTTGTCGGCAGCACACCAGACATCAAGGACGCGATGCGCCTGGTGATACAGCAGGGGCGCTTCCTCTCGAGCTTCGATGCCAATGAAACCTACGGCGTGATCGGCGACCAGTTGGCCCAGGCGCTCGGTGCGCCAGGTGACCCGCTGCAACTGGGCGACCGCGTGCGCATCAACGACTACCTGTTCCTGATCGTCGGCATCCTGCGCAGCCAGCCCCGGGCGATGCTGATGCCGGTGCAGGCCAATGAGTCGCTGTTCATCCCCGCCGAAGGCATGCGCCGCATCTATGCCACACCGCAGATCGGCAACGTGATCATCCGCGCCACGCCCGGCCAGGACATGGAGCGCCTTGCCAAGGACGTGGCTGCCGCCTTGAGCTCGCAGCTCGCCGACCACGATGCAGACATCCAGGTTCCCCAGCAAATGATCGACGGCATGACCCGGCAAAGCCGCACCTTTGCGTATCTGCTGCTGGCCCTGGGGGCGATCTCCCTGGTGGGCGGTGGCGTCGGGGTGATGAACGTGATGCTGATGAACGTCTCGGAGCGCCGTCGCGAGATCGGCATTCGCATGGCCCTGGGTGCGCGCCAACGCGACATCCGCAACCTGTTCCTGCTCGAAGCCGTAACCCTCACCGCCGTCGGTGCCCTGTGTGGCGCCGTGCTGGGGATGACGGCAGCCTGGTTGTACGCCTGGCTGTCGGGCTGGGCATTTGCCCTGGCGGTCGCCGCCCTGCCGCTGGGGGTGGGCAGCACGTTGCTGGTGGGGTTGTTCTTCGGCATCTACCCGGCGGTCTCGGCCTCGCGGTTGCAGCCAGTGGAGGCCCTGCGCGATGAGTAAATGGCTATGGCTGCTCGCATTCGCCAGCCTGCCCGGCATGGCCGCCGACGTGGTCATCAGACCATCGGCACCCAGCACCACCCGTAGCGGCTACGAGCGCAGCGTTTCGTTGAATGCCCAGACCACCGCCATGACCCTCGGGGATGCGGTGTACCTGGGCCTGCGCAACAACCCGGCGATCCGCAGCGCGTACCTGCAACGGGTGGCACAGAAGTTCGACCTGCGCGTGGCCGAAGATGTGTTCAACCCCAAGCTCACCCTCAACAGTTACTACCGCAGCACCCGAGGCTCCGCCGACAATACGCGCAATGCCAACGTGGCGCCCGCCACCAGCCTGCTCGGCGAATACGGTACACGCCTGAGCATGGCCTGGACCCAGCAACTGAGCAACGCCGACCGCGCCGGTCGCTACCGCAGCGACGGCCTGGACCTGGCAGTCATCCAACCGCTGCTACGTGGCGCCGGCTGGGACGCCACCACCGCGCCGCTGCGCCTGTCACGCCTGTCGGAACAGGCCAACCGCCTGAACCTCAAGGCCACTGTGGCGCAGACCATCAGCCAGATCATCGCCACCTACCGCGAACTGCTGCGCGCCCAGGAACAACTGAGCATTGTGCAGGATGCGCTCAAGCGTTCCGGCACCTTGCTGGAAGTGAACAAGGCGCTGATCAGCGCCGGGCGCATGGCCGAATTCGAAATCGTACAGACCGAAGCCGATATCGCCACCCAGCAACTGGGCGTCGAAGAAGCGCAAAACCAACTGGACACCAGCCGCCTCGCCCTGCTGCGCCTGCTGGCCCTGGACCTGTCCACGCCGATTCGCGCCACCGAAGCCCTGGAGGCCAGGCCCATGCAGATCGACAAGCGCCAGGCCTTTACCCTGGCGCAGACCCAGCAACCCGAATACCTCGCCGCCCTGCTCGGCAGCCAACAGGCAGACCTCAACCTGGTGATCGCCAAGGACTCGGGCCGCTGGCAAGTGGACCTGGTGGCCGGCGCCAACCAGGTGCGCGCCAACACCGACAACGACGCGGGTCGTTCCAACAACCGTACCTGGGACAGCTATGCCGGGGTGCAGGTGCAGATTCCCATCGGCGATATCAGCACGCGCCAGGCCGAAGTACGCGCGCGAGTGAATGTGGAGGACCAGGCCATCCGCATCACCGATGCGCGCCAGGAACTGGAACGCAGCGTCAACGATGTGGTGCGTGACCTTGGCACGCGCTGGCGCCAGTATGAAATCTCCCAGCGCGCCGTGGAATTGTCACGGCGCAAGATCGAAATCGAGCGGGAAAAGCTCAGCGCGGGGCGCTCCACCAACTTCCAGGTACTGAGCTTCGAGACCGATTTGCGCAACGCCGAAAACGCGCAACTGAATGCGCTGATCGCTTATTTGAACGCCCAGACCCAGCTCGACCTGACCCTGGGCATGACGCTGGAAAGTTGGGAAATCGCCCTCAATGACTACTAATCAGAAACGCCTGCTGGGTGCTGTGTTGATCGTCCTGCTGGGCGGCGCGGGCCTGGCCCTGCGCAGCCCGGCGTCCGATCCGGGTGGTGCCAGCGAACAGTGGCTGGCCGTCAAGCCCGAAGCGCTGGAGCACCGGATCGGCCTGGTGGGCAAGATCGAGCCTGACACCACCATCACCCTCACTGCGCCCTTCGATGGCAACGTGCAAGCCAACCTGGTGGAGCAAGGTCAGCGGGTCGAGGCCGGCCAGGTGCTGTTGCGCATGGACCCGGCCACGCTGGAGGTGCAATTGCGCGAAGCGCTTTCCGCCCAGCTCAAGGCCCGGCGCACCGTGCAAGAGATGCAGGACTGGGACAGCAGCCCCGCCGTCAGCCGCGCCCGCCGTAGCCTGCGCACCGCCGAAATGACCGCCGGCAACACCCAGCGCAAACTCACCGAAAGCGAAAACCTGTTCCAGCGCGGCATCATCCCGCGCAATGAACTGGACGACCTCAAGCAACAGACCCAGCAGCAACAGCTGGACCTCGCCTCGGCCCGCAGCGAACTGCAGCAAGCCATCGACCAGGGCAAGGGCGAATACCGCCAGATCGCCGATATGGAGCTGACCAACGCCACGGTGAAATACAACGCCCTGCACAAGCTGCTCGACGGCCAGGAGGTCAAGGCGCCGTTCTCCGGCATCGTGGTGCCGCCACCGGGCAACACCTCATCCCAGGGCGGCGGCAATAACAATGCCCCGGTGCAGGCCGGCAGCAAGGTCAGCCAGGGCCAGGTGCTGTTTGGACTGGCGAACATTGAACGGCTGAAAATCACCGCCAAGGTTTCGGAGCTGGACATCAACCAGTTGCATCAGGGCCAGGCGGTGGAAGTGCTGGGCGACGGGTTTGATGGTGAGCGGTTGACCGGCTCGGTAAGCGTGGTCAGCGGCCTGGCGATTGCCAACGACAGCCAGGGCAGCGCGCAGTTTCCGGTGACCCTGTCGATCCCCAAACTCACGCCGCAGCAGTTGCAACGGGTGCGCCTGGGGATGAGTGCGCGGCTGACCATCGTGACCTACAACAATGCGCAGGCCATTGTGATTCCGAGCCAGGCGATCCAGGCGGACAAGACCGTCGAATACCGCGAGGCGATGGATAAGCCGGTGGAGCGGGTGAAGGTGACCACCGGGCAAGCGACCGCCCAAGGCGTGGAAGTGTTCGGCCTCAAACCCGGTTTCGTGAAGACAAACCCCTTGTAGGAGCCGACTTGCTGGCGATGACGGCCTGACAGCCGACCTCTCTCCAACTGTTGCCCCGCGATCCAAATGTGGGAGCTGGCTTGCCGGCGATGGTCGTCAACGATGACGCGGAAAGCCAGAAGGTATGCGGCGCTTTTACGTTTTTCGCCGGCAAGCCGGCGCCTACAGAGTGAGTCGTGCGGCCAGCGCCTTGGCTTGCAGCGCCACATCAGTCACCGCCGTGCTCTCCCACCACATCCCACGCAACGGCGGGCCCATGGCGAACAAGCGCTGGCTGACCTGCCCCTGGGCGTCCACCACTGCCCCCGACGCATCCGCCGCAATCCCCAACGCGAGCGGCCCTGGCTGGATCAACCCACGCTTGAGCAACTGCCGGGGCAATGGCCGGGCCACGCGGCGCCAGTCGTATTCGATGCCGCTGGAGTTGATCAGCGCTGCGCCCGAGAGCTGGGTGATGCCTTGCTCGCCGCGATAACGCAAACGAATCGTCACCCCTTCACCCGAAGGTTCCAGCCCTTTGAACGACGCCGCCCGGATCCGCAACCGCCCCGCTTCATGCAACCGCGCCACCAACTGCGCGCTCAACGGCGGGGAGCGGTGGTGATGGCTCTCCCACCAGGGCCGCACATGCCTAACGAACTGGCGCTTCTCACGCTCGCTGGCCTGGCTCCACAAACGCGCGATATGCGCACGCACGGTGTCCAGCGGCGCCTGCCAGTCGATGCCCTGCTCCCGTGCAAGCGCGCATTGCCGGCGCACCTCGCGCAGCAACTGCCGAGGGCTACGCAGGCGGTGGTCCTCCCCAAGGAAATCCCCCCAGGCCGGCGGTTGCCGCCGCACATGGGGCAGCAGGCCGTGACGCGAGAATACCTCGATCGGCCCGCGATGCCCGGCCTGTTCCAGGGACACCACGGCGTCGACCATGGTCAGCCCGGAACCGATGATCAGCACCGGCGCCTGCGGGTCGATCCGGCGCATCGCGCTCACGTCCCACGGGTCCACCGCCGCCGCGTTCAGCCCGCTGGATTCGGTCTGCGGTGTACGTGCCGCCGGGAACATGCCGGTGGCCAGTACCGCAAACGCGCCACGCAGTTGCTGGCCGTTATCGAGGGTCAGCAGGGTTGAGGCTGCCTCCACTTGCAGGTCGACCACTTCGCCACGCACGTGCTCCACGCTGGACGCGGACTGCGCCTTCGCCTCGGCCAGGCGTTGCTGGGCATACAAGCCGAACATCCCGCGTGGCGGGAACAGTTCGCTGATCGGCACGTGCTGCTGGTCGGACTCGGGCCAGCCGCCAGCGCCGATGTAGTCGGTGAGCCATTGGGTCAGGTCGTCTGGGTTGTCCGGGTCGACACTCATGCGCGCCGCGTTGCCGTTCAGGGTGTGGCCCAGTTCGACGGCGCTGTAGGCCTCGCCCCGGCCCAGCTCGGCACGCGGTTCGACCACCAGCACCCGGCGCGCGCCCGGCAGGCGCAGCAGTTGCACGGCCAGCATCGTGCCGCTCAGGCCGCCGCCGATGATCAGGACATCAGCGTTGCGGATGGATTCAGTCATGCAGATCGCCCTTACTGTTTGCCCAGGTAAATGTCATGCAGATCGCCCCGCGCCAGCAGTTCAGCGGCGCTGCCACTCAAGGCCACGCGACCAGTATCCAATACGTAGCCGTGGGACGCATAGTTCAACGCGACGTTGATGTTCTGCTCGGCGATCAGGAAGCTCACCTGCTGCTCACGGTTGAGCTGCGCGATGATCGCGAAAATCTCCTGCACGATCATAGGCGCCAAACCCATGGACGGCTCGTCGAGCAGTACCAAAGTAGGACGGGTCATCAATGCCCGGCCAATGGCGACCATCTGCTGCTCGCCGCCGGAGGTGAGCCCGGCGCGGGTGTGGCGCTTGGTCTTGAGCCGTGGGAACCAGGCGTAGAGGCGTTCCAGGTCGTGCTCCATGTCGCGGCGACTCAGGCGCCGCACAAAGCCGCCGCTGCGCAGGTTGTCTTCCACGCTCAGTTTGCCGAACACATGGCGGCCTTCCAACACATGCACCATGCCCTGGCGCACGCGCTGGCTGGGGTCGATGCCGGCCAGGTCGGCACCGGCGTATTCGATCACGCCGCGGCTGACCTCGGCGCGTTCGGCACGCACCAACCCGGAGATGGCCTTGAGCGTGGTGCTCTTGCCCGCGCCATTGGCACCGAGCAAGGCGACGATGGCGCCCTTGGGCACGCTCAGCGACACCCCGGCCACCGCGAGGATCGCGCCGTCATAGATCACTTCGATGTCATTGACCGTCAGCAGCGACGGCTGCGCGGCAGCGGTGGCGGGCTGGCTCATGGTTTATTCATCCCCGGTGCAGGTGCGTGGCGTCAGGCCTTTTTCCTTGGCGAAGGCGGCGGACTTTTCATCGATCAACGGGCGCAACAGCGCCCGGTCGGCGGCGATCCAGTCGCTGATCAGCGTCCAGTTGGCGCCGTCCCACTGCTGCACACGCGCCGAGCCGCCACCCTCGTGGTCACGGCACGACAGCTTGAGGTTCTGCATCAGGCCCAGGTAACCCATGTCCTTCAAGCGCGCATCGTCGATATTCAGGTGTTCCAGGCCCCAGCGGCCTTCTTCGCCGTTGAGCGGGCGCTTGCCGAATTTGGCCTGGCCGGTGCGGATCGCCTCCACCGCCACGGCGGCGTTCACCAGGCCGGAGTTGTAGTAGACGCTGCCGAAGTTCTTCAGGTCCTTGAGGTCACTGTGGCCATTGTCGAGGATGTATTGCTTGAGGCGTTTGTGGATCTCGAAATCCGCCCCGGCCGGGTATGGCGTAAGGGCCAGGTAGCCCTTGGCGGCAGCACCGGCGGGCAATACGTCTTCGCTGGAGCTGGCCCAGATATCGCCGATGATGTGGTCAACCGGGAAGCCGAAGCGCGCCGCAGTCTTCACCGCCACCGGGGTGGACACGCCCCAGGTGCGCAGGAACACCCAGTCCGGGTTGGCCTGGCGCACCTGGCGCCATTGCGCGGACTGCTCGTTGCCGGGGTCGGCCACCGGGATCTGGATGTTTTCGAAGCCGTATTTTTCCGCCAGCAACTTCAGCGGGCCGAGGGTTTCGCGCCCGTAGGCCGAGTCGTGGTAGACCGTGGCGATCTTCTTGCCCTTGAGCTTGTCGAAACCGCCTTCACGCTCGGCGATGTAGTTCACCAGCGTCGACGCTTCGCTGTAGAAGGTCAGCATCACCGGGAAGTTGTAGGGGAACACCGTGCCGTCGGTGGCCTCGGTGCGGCCATAACCGAGGGTGATCAGCGGGATCTTGTCCACCTCGGCGCGCTCGCTCAACGCGTACGCCGCCGGCGCACCGTTAGGCTGGTACACCGCGACCGGCGCGCCATCCAGGCCATGCTTGAAGCGCTCGTAGCACTCGATGCCCTTCTCCGCCGTCCACTCGGTCTCGCATTCCTGCCACATCAGCTTGACGCCGTTGATGCCGCCTTCGACCTCGTTGATGTAACGCAGGTAGTCGATCATCCCGGCCCACACCTGCACGCCGCTCGACGCATAGGCACCTACACGGTAGGTCGCCAGGGGAATGAATTGCTGGTCCGGGGAAGCCATCGCCTGGGGGACTGCACCGGCCAAAGTTGCCAGCGCAAAGGCAGCGCCGACCAGGGAACGTTTCAAGGATGCACGCATAGGGATTCTCTTAGAGGAATGTCAGAAACGCAGCGGCCACTGCCGCACACGGTCACGCAGGTTGTGCAACAGGCGAATCAAACCCTCGGGCTCCTTGATCAGGAACACGATGATCAACACGCCAAAAATGATTTTCTGCAGGTTCTGCAACTGCCCCGCATCCACCGAGCCAGCAAACAGCGCCTGCCCGGCATGGCTGAGGAAGATCGGCAGCAAACTGATGAAGGCCGCGCCGACAAAGTTGCCGGCGATACTGCCCATGCCACCGATAATGATGATGAACAGGATCTGGAAGGAGCGGTTGATATCGAAGCTGCTGGCGCTCGCCGTGCCCAGGTAGGCAAAGGCCCACAGCGCGCCGGCTATCCCCAGGTAGAACGAGCTGACCGCGAACGCCAGGCGCTTGTAGCGCACCACCGGGATGCCGACCACGGCGGCGGCGGTGTCCATGTCGCGGATCGCCATCCAGTTGCGGCCGACCTGGCTGCGCACCAGGTTGATCGCGGTCCAGGTCAGCAGCAGCACGGTGACCAGGGTCAGCAGGTAACGGCCCAATGGTGTGTTGAGGTCATGGTCGAACAGCGCCAGCCGAGGCGCGGAAATGGTCCCGGAAGAACCGTAGTTGTAGAACCAGGGAAACTTGACGAACAGCCATTCCAGGAAGAACTGTGCGGCCAGGGTGGTGACCATCAGGTAGAAGCCCTTGATCCGCGAGCTGGGCAGGCCGAACAGCAGGCCGACCAACGCACTGATGATCCCGCCGCCGAGCAGCGCCACCGGCAACCCCAGCTCCGGCAGACGCAGCAAAAAGCCGTAGGTGGCGAACGCGCCGACGGCCATGAAGCCGGCCGCGCCCACCGAGGTCTGCCCGGTGTAGCCGGTGAGCAGGTTCAGACCCAGACCCGCCAGCGACAGCACCAGGAATGGGATCAGGATCGCATTGAGCCAATAATCATTGCCCCACAGCGGCACCCCGATAAAGGCCAGTGCCAACAGGCCGATCAAGGCCCAGGGAATGCGCCGCTGAATCAGCAGCAACGGCGCGGCGTGTTGTACAAGAGGGATCGACATGCTTTCAGACTCGCTCGATGGCGCGCTCGCCGAACAGGCCGGCGGGGCGGATATACAGGAAGGCCAGGGCCAAGACGTAGGCGAACCACGGCGTGATACCGCCGCCAATCAACGGGCCGATGTAGACCTCGGCGAGGTTCTCCGCCGCGCCGACAATCAGTCCGCCGACAATCGCCCCGCCAATCGAGGTAAACCCGCCGATGATCAACACCGGCAAGGCCTTGAGCACCACCAGCGACAACGAGAACTGCACGCCCTGGCGCGCGCCCCACAGCAGCCCGGCGACCAGCCCGACGATGCCGGCCACGGCCCAGACGATCTGCCAGATGCGGTTGAGGTTGATGCCGATGGACAGCGCCGCCGTGGTGTCATCCGCCACTGCGCGCAGCGACACACCGATGCGGGTCTTGTTGAACAGCAGTGCCAGCACTGTCACCAGCACCACCGCAGCGGCTGCGGCGATCAGGTCGAACTGGCTGAGCATCAGCGGGCCGACGAACAGCGGTACGTCGTCGATGCCCAGGTCCAGCGCCCGCACCTGGGAGCCCATCAACCCCTGGGCCAGGCCTTCGATGATGAACGAGAGGCCCAGCGTGGCCATGAACAAGGTGATCTGCGAACGGTTCACCAATGGCCGCAGCACCAGGCGCTCGATCAGCAAGGCGCCGACGCTCATCACAATTACCGTGAGCAGCAACGCCAGGGCAAACGGCACGCCCTGGTCATGCAGGCTGACGAACGTCAGTGCAGCAAACAGCAGCATCGCGCCCTGGGCAAAATTGAACACGCCGCTGGCCTTGTAGATCAGCACGAAGCCGATGGCGACCAACGAGTACATGGTGCCGGCGAGCAGGCCGCCGAGCAGGGTTTCAAAGAAAAACGTCATCCGTTTACCACTCCCAGGTAAGCCGCGATCACCTCGGGGTTGGCCTGCACCTCGGCCGGCGTGCCGTCGCCGACCTTGCGCCCGTAGTCGAGGACCACCACATGGTCGGACAGGCCCATGACCACGCCCATGTCGTGCTCGATCAACACCACGGTGGTGCCGAGGTCGCGGTTTACATCGGCGACGAAGCGCGCCATTTCCTGTTTTTCTTCGGCGTTCATGCCCGCCATGGGCTCGTCCAGCAGCAACAAGCTCGGCCCTGCGATCAACGCCCGGCCCAGTTCCACGCGTTTTTGCAGGCCGTAGGACAGGTTGCCCACCAACACATCGCGGTGGGCTTGCAGCTCCAGGAATTCGAGAATGCCCTGGGCGCGCAACCGGAACGCTTCGGCTTCCCGGCGTGCGCGAGGCAAGCCCAGGGCCTGTTCGATAAAGCTGCTGCGCATATGCCGCGACAGGCCGGTGAGGATGTTGTCGAGCACGCTCATCTTCTTGAACAGCGCATTGTTCTGGAAGGTACGGCCAATACCGCGGCGCGCGGCGCCCAACGGGTCGATACGGTGGAAGTGCTGGTCTTCGAACACGATCTCGCCGGCATCGAAGCGGTACACGCCGTTGAGCACGTTGAGCAACGAGCTTTTACCGGCACCATTGGGACCGATCAACGCGCAGATCTCGCCGCGCAACACCTCGAAGGACAAGGCATTGATCGCCTTGACCCCCTTGAACGACAGCGAGATATCCCGCACCTGCAAAATGGCCTGGCTCATGCGATGTCCCGTTTGAATTCCGCCAGCCACACCGGTGAAGGCGTGGCTTTGACGGGTTGCCAGATGTACGCCAGGCGCTGGAACCCCAGGAGCCGGCGCACGCGGTTTTTCAGCAGGCGCCGTAGGCCGCTCTGCGGGTGGGCGATGGCCCAGTCGCACAGGCGTCGGCGCCAGGTGCCGTGGGGTGCCAGGCGGCTTTCGATCTCGTCGGCCAGGTGCTGCAAGCGGGCGGGCGACAACAGCAGGCCGGTGGGCGCGACTTCACTGCGGTCGCGCCGCGCCGAGGCTAGGCTCTCCGGGAAGGCCAGGCCGTGACCGCTGTTCAACCATTGCTCCAGCACCACGGCCAGGCCGCCCTGCCAATGGGTGCCCTCTTCGCTCCACAACAGGGTCTCCCCCGTGGGCTGCCACCAGCGTGCGAGGTGTTGCGTCGGCGCCAACGGGCCGAGCAACTGGGCAAAATCCAACAGGTTCGCCGACTGCCAATGCCGTGCCGGCTGGCGGCCTTGTACATACGAATGGGTCGGGCGAATGCGCCACAGGTGGTGTTGCAGCGCCTCGGGCTCCAGGTCATCGGCCAGGGTCAGCACCTGCGCGCCGATGGATTGCGCCGCCAGGGCCAGCAACAGCAGGTTCGGCTCGAACGCCCCGCTGAGGGCCAGCCGCGATTGCTCGCTGACCCCCTGCTGGCGCAAGCCATCGGCCAGACGCTCCACATCGCGCAAGGCGTCGATCCAGCGCCATGCGCACCACTGCCCCTGGCGCTTGTGGCGCAGGGCGGTGTGCAGCGGCGTGACCTGCGCCCAGTGGCGCAGTTGTTCCAGAGCCTTGGGCAGGTGGCCGAGCCACTCGGCGGGCCACTCCACGGCCAGTGGGCGTTTGAGTTCGTGCACGCTCATAGGGGTAGTGCTCCTATTGGGGTGTGTGCGTGCGGTGGTCCGCTGGCTGGATTATTTGGATCAACACCGATCTACTGTGGGAGGGGGCGTGCCCCCGATGGCGGTGTGTCAGTCACA
Organism: Pseudomonas allii; assembly: GCF_055380095.1. Taxonomy (NCBI): domain Bacteria; kingdom Pseudomonadati; phylum Pseudomonadota; class Gammaproteobacteria; order Pseudomonadales; family Pseudomonadaceae; genus Pseudomonas; species Pseudomonas allii. The sequence continues at coordinate 4,144,648 of NZ_AP039450.1, forward strand.
AGTGCTTTGACTGGACTGCCGCTATCGGGGGCAAGCCCCCTCCCACATTGGTTATGTGCGCGTCAGATAAATTGCGGTAGCCGGCACCAGGGTGGTTGGAGGCCAACCTTGCGCCGTCGCCAAACAACTTCTCGCGCAACGTGCCCTGGGCATACTCGGTCTTGTACACCCCACGCTTCTGCAACTCCGGCACCAACAGGTCCACGGCGTCGATGAAGGTTTCATGGGTCAGGGCGTAGGCCAGGTTGAAGCCGTTCACATCAGTGTCTTCGACCCACTCCTGCAACAGGTCCGCGACGGTTTCCGGGCCGCCGACGAACAGCGGGCCAAAGCCGCCGATACCGACCCAGTCGGCCAGCTCATTCGGGGTCCAGACGTTGTTCGGATCGGCCGTAGAGAACGCCTCTACCGCCGATTGAATGGCGTTGGTGTGCACGTGCTTGAGTGGCTCATCCGGTTTGAATTGGCTGAAGTCGATGCCGGTCCAGCCGGAAATCAGCGCCATGGCGCCTTCATAGCTGACATAGGATTTGTACTCCTCGAACTTGGCTCTGGCCTTGGCATCGGTTTCGCCGACGATCACCGTCTGCAAGTTGAAGATCAGGATTTTCTTCGGATCGCGCCCGGCTTCGGCGGCACGCTGGCGGATGTCAGCGACGGTCTTTTTCAGCAGCACCTTGGACGGCGCGGCGACGAAGACGCACTCGGCCTGTTCGGCGGCGAATTGCTTGCCACGGCTCGACGCCCCAGCCTGATACAGCACCGGCGTGCGCTGCGGCGAAGGTTCGCAGAGGTGAATACCAGGCACCTGGAAGTGTTTGCCGACGTGGCGGATCTCGTGGATTTTGCTCGGGTCGCTGAAAATCCGCCGTTCGCGATCACGCAACACGGCGCCCTCCTCCCAACTGCCTTCCCAGAGCTTGTAGCAGACCTCCAGGTATTCCTCGGCGTAGTCGTAGCGCGCATCGTGTTCGGTCTGGGCTTTCTGGCCGAGGTTCTTGGCGCCGCTTTCGAGGTAAGAGGTGACGATGTTCCAGCCGATGCGGCCCTTGGTCAGGTGGTCCAGGGTCGAGAGACGGCGCGCGAACGGGTACGGGTGTTCGAACGACAACGACGCCGTCAGGCCGAAGCCCAAGTGTTCGGTGACCAAGGCCATCGGCGCGATCAGCGACAGCGGGTCATTGACCGGCACCTGCGCCGCCTGGCGAATGGCCGCGTCGCCGTTACCGTTGTAGACGTCATAGATGCCCAGCACGTCGGCGATAAACAGGCCGTCGAACTTGCCACGCTCAAGGATTTTGGCGAGGTCGGTCCAGTATTCCAGGTCCTTGTACTGCCACGAACGGTCACGTGGATGCGCCCACAGGCCCGGGGATTGGTGGCCGACACAGTTCATGTCGAAGGCATTCAAGCGGATTTCACGGGACATCAAAGCACTCCGTTGAGGTGGTAGTTGCCGACGATCTGGTACTTCGTACGCAGCGGGTCATCCAGGCTCGACGGCAGTGCGGTGCGTTGACCGGTGAGTTCGAACTCGGCGTTGCTCGCGGCGATCAGGGCTTCGGCGGCGGCGATTTGCGCTTCGGTCGCCGCGACGGGGCTGGGGTGGGTTTCGGCGCGTTCAAACAAAGCCGCAGCCACATCGACGCGAATCTGCAAGTCGCCGAAACGGCTGATCACATAGGGGTCGGTGCTGTTTTCAACGTGGCGGCGGGTGCTGTCCAGCAGTTGGCGCGCAAGGTTCAGTGCAGTCATGGGTGAGGCTCCTCAGTTCCAGGCGTGGCGCGCAGGCTTCACGCCGTTGAGCACGTAGTTGCCGATCAGGTGGTATTTCCAGCGGGCCGGGTCGTGCAGGGTGTGGGTGCGCGCGTTGCGCCAGAAGCGGTCGAGGTTGTGCTTGCCGGTGACCGAGCGGGTGCCGGCCAGCTCGAAGAGTTTGCTACTGGCGAGCAAGGCGGTTTCGGCGGAGAGGACTTTGGCCTGGGCGACCACCAGCGAAGCGTGGGCGACGGTGTCTTCATTGGGCTCGGCAAGCGCGCGATCCACCGCCAGGCCGGCCTTGGCGAGGATGACTTCGGTGCCGTGCACGCGCCATTCCAGGTCGCCGATGGCGGCGATGGTGAACGGGTCTTGCCAGCCGTGATCCTGTTGACTGTCGATCCAGGGTCGCGCCTGGCGCGCGTAAATCTTCGCCTGTTCAAGGGCCCCGAGGGCGATACCGGTATCGACCGCCGCCTGGATGATCTGCGAAATCGGACCATTGGCGGTGGGCTGGTCGAAGGCCTGGTGCGCAGGGATTACCGCGCTCAAAGGCACGGTGACGCCATCCAGGGTCACACCCCCGCTGGCAGTAGTGCGCTGGCCGAAGCCGTCCCAGCTGTCGATCACGTTCAGGCCGGGCGCGTCGCGTTCGACAAAGGCGATGAAGGCCTGGCCGGCTTCATTGTTACCGACGGTAGGCACCAGGTGAGCAAACAGCGCGCCGGTGCAGTAGAACTTCTCGCCGTTGATCTGCGCGGTATCGCCGTGAAAGCGAATCTGGGTATCGAAGGTGCCGGCATTCTTGCTCTTGGCTTCGGAAAAGGCGTTGCCGAAACGGTAGCCCTGGAGGACTTTGCCGAAGTAGTACTGTTTTTGTGCCTCGGTCGCGGTTTGCAGCAGGATGTCCACCACGCCCAGGTGGTTCTGCGGGATCTGCCCCAGGGACGGGTCGGCGGCAGAGATCAATTTGATCACCTCGGCCACGGTCACATAGGACACGCCAGCGCCGCCGTACGCTTTGGGAATGGTGATGCCCCACAGGCCGCTGGCGGAGAACTCGTCAAGCTCGGCCACCGGCAGGCGCCGCTCACGGTCGCGGGCGCTGGCCTCGACGGCAAACCGCGCCGCCAGCCGCGTGGCGACCTCGATGGCTTGCGCGTCAGAGCGGATGATATGGGCAGGGTGTTGAGGGTGGGCTGACATGGGCCGACTCCAGGCTCCGAGGGGATGACCTGGGTGATTGCAGGAGTCGTGCCTGAATCCAGTCGCCAATAAAATCAGCGAGTTGCTGGCATTTCAACGCAGTCGAGCGCGTTTCAAACCAGCAAAGTGTCCATCCACTGTTGCCGCAGGAACAGTTAGATCACCACATTACGCACAAAGCGCACCGCCACGTCGCCGTCATTGCGATAACCATGCACGTTCCGGCTGGCGAACATATAAAACTCACCGGCGGCGACGTGCTTTTCTTCATCGCCCACCAGCAGCGTGAGGCAGCCTTGGAATACAAATAGCTGCACGCTCCAGCCGTCCGGGTCGGGGTCCGGGCTGTAGCGATCGCCCGGCTCCAGTTGCATTTCCCACAACTCGACCTCACGCCGCGCCGTGGCCTTGGCCAGCAACACCGCCTTGCTGCCGGGAATGTCACCGGCCCAGGCCAGTTCATTGATGCGGCTGTGGTCAGGGGCATCGGGCGCCTGGATCAGGTCGCTGAAAGCCACGTCCAACGCTTCGGCCACGCGGTCGAGGGTGGACAGGCTGACGTTCTTCTCTCCCGCCTCGATGGCCACCAGCATGCGCCGGCTGACCCCGGATTTTTCCGAGAGCGCAGTCTGGCTCAGGTCGGCGGCATGGCGCAGGCGACGGACGTTCTGGCTGACGTGCTGCAGGACCGAAGCCCGATGCGGATTTTCTTTGTGCACTATATTGCTCAATGGGTGGGTGTGCGCAGTATACTGCCCAGCGTGCGGCGCATTGTGCGGTCCGTGCCTTTCACTTGCAAGACCGAGCCGCCATGACCACCCCGAACGCCTCCCCTCGTTTCAACCGTTTCAGCAAAGCCGAATGCATCCTGGTGGTGATCACCATGATCTGGGGCGGCACCTTTTTGCTGGTGCAACATGCGATGACGGTCAGTGGGCCGATGTTTTTTGTCGGGCTACGTTTTGCGGCGGCAGCGATTGTGGTGGGGTTCTTTTCCTTGCGCACGTTGCGGGACCTGACGCTGTTCGAATTGAAAGCCGGGGTGTTTATCGGTGTGGCGATCATGTTTGGCTACGGGCTGCAAACCATTGGCTTGCAGACGATCCTGAGCAGCCAATCGGCGTTTATCACAGCGTTATATGTGCCGTTCGTACCGCTGTTGCAATGGCTGGTGCTGGGCCGTCGCCCGGGGTTGATGCCGAGCATCGGTATTATGCTGGCGTTTACCGGCTTGATGCTGCTGACCGGGCCGGCGGGGGCTTCACTGAATTTCAGCCCTGGCGAGATCGCCACCTTGATCGGCGCCGTCGCGATTGCAGCGGAGATCATCTTGATCAGCGCCTTTGCCGGGCAGGTGGATGTGCGCCGGGTGACCGTGGTGCAACTGGCCACGGCGTCGTTGCTGTCATTCCTGATGGTGGTGCCGATGGGTGAGGCATTGCCGGGGTTTTCGTGGTTGCTGCTGTTCAGCGCAGTGGGTCTGGGCTTGACCAGTGCGGTGATCCAGGTGGCGATGAACTGGGCGCAGCAAAGCGTTTCGCCGACACGGGCCACGTTGATCTATGCCGGTGAGCCGGTGTGGGCGGGCGTGGTGGGCCGGATTGCCGGGGAGCGTTTTCCGCCGATTGCGATGGTGGGGGCGGCGTTGATTGTGTTGGCGGTGATTGTCAGCGAGATGAAGACCAAGGGGCAGAAGGCGCTGGAATTGCGCGATGAGAGGGAACAGGAACAGCAGGGATAAGGTCCGAGTACTTGCAGTGGCTGTCAGATCGCCATCGCGGGCAAGCCCGGCTCCCACAGGGGGGCGGTGTCGCTTGCCCGAATCGGGTTACCTGAAACAATGCCAAATGGGCGATTTCGGCTTAGCTTGTAGGATCCTGCCACATCTTGCCGTTTGGTGATCGTGAAAGCGGCACGTATGATGCATCCCAAACTCCCGCAGATTAGAAGCCTATGTCCCTGATAGTTCTACTGCTTCTGCCGTTCATTGGCAGCTGTCTGGCGGCCTTGCTGCCGCACAATGCACGTAACACCGAATCCCTGCTGGCCGGCCTGGTGGCCCTGGTCGGCACCATTCAAGTCGCCCTGCTCTACCCCCAGATCGCCCACGGTGGCGTGATCCGCGAAGAATTCATGTGGTTGCCCAGCCTCGGGCTGAACTTCGCGTTGCGCATGGATGGGTTTGCGTGGCTGTTCTCGATGCTGGTGCTGGGCATCGGCACGCTGGTGTCGCTGTATGCGCGCTATTACATGTCGCCAGACGACCCGGTGCCACGCTTCTTCGCGTTTTTCCTGGCGTTCATGGGCGCCATGCTCGGGCTGGTGATCTCAGGCAACCTGATCCAGATCGTGTTCTTCTGGGAACTGACCAGCCTGTTCTCGTTCCTGTTGATCGGCTATTGGCACCACCGCGCCGATGCGCGCCGTGGGGCGTACATGGCACTGATGGTCACCGGCGCCGGCGGCTTGTGCCTGTTGGCGGGCGTGATGCTGCTGGGGCATATCGTCGGCAGCTATGACCTGGACCTTGTGCTGGCGGCGGGCGAGCAGATTCGCGCGCATTCGCTGTACCCGGTCATGCTGGCCCTGGTGCTGATCGGCGCCTTGAGCAAAAGCGCACAGTTCCCCTTCCACTTCTGGCTGCCCCACGCGATGGCGGCCCCTACGCCGGTGTCGGCGTACCTGCATTCGGCAACGATGGTGAAGGCCGGCGTGTTCCTGCTGGCCCGCCTGTGGCCGTCGCTGTCCGGCAGCGAAGAATGGTTCTGGATCGTCGGCGGTGCCGGCGCCCTCACCCTCCTCCTCGGCGCTTACTGCGCCATGTTCCAGAATGACCTCAAGGGCCTGCTGGCCTACTCCACCATCAGCCACCTCGGGCTGATCACCTTGCTGCTGGGGCTCAACAGCCCACTGGCTGCCGTCGCAGCCGTGTTCCATATCCTCAACCACGCCACGTTCAAGGCCTCGCTGTTCATGGCCGCGGGCATCATCGACCACGAAAGTGGCACGCGGGACATCCGCAAGCTCAGCGGGCTGGTGCGCTTGATCCCGTTTACCGCGACCCTGGCGATGGTGGCCAGTGCATCCATGGCCGGCGTGCCGTTGCTCAATGGCTTCCTGTCCAAAGAGATGTTCTTCGCCGAAACCGTGTTCATCACCTCGACGGCGTGGGTGGAGTTCGCCCTGCCGTTGATCGCGACCATTGCCGGTACGTTCAGCGTGGCCTACGCCCTGCGCTTCACCGTCGATGTGTTCTTCGGCCCGACCGCGACCGACCTGCCGCACACACCCCACGAACCACCGCGCTGGATGCGCGCTCCTGTCGAGTTGCTGGTGTTCACCTGCCTGCTGGTGGGCATCTTCCCGGCCCAGGTGGTCGGTTCGATCCTCGCCGCCGCCGCGTTGCCGGTGGTTGGCGGTGTGCTGCCGGAGTACAGCCTGGCGATCTGGCACGGCTGGAACGCACCGATGATCATGAGCCTGGTGGCCATGTCCGGCGGCGTGGTGCTGTACCTGCTGCTGCGCAAGCAACTCAAGCGTGGCCGCTTCAAATACCCGCCGGTGATCAGCTACTTCAACGGCAAGCGCGGCTTCGAGCGCAGCCTGGTGGTGATGATGCGTGGCGTGCGCAGGATCGAAAAACGCATCAGCACCAAGCGCCTGCAGACCCAGTTGTTCCTGCTGGTGCTGGTGGCGGTGGTCGGCGGCATGATCCCGATGCTCAACAGTGGCCTCAGTTGGGGCGACCGACCGAAGATCCCGGGTTCCATCGTGTTCGTGACCCTGTGGCTGCTGGCGATTGCCTGCGCGCTCGGCGCTGCCTGGCAAGCCAAGTACCACCGGCTGGCGGCCCTGACCATGGTCAGCGTGTGCGGCCTGATGACCTGCGTGACCTTCGTGTGGTTCTCGGCACCGGACCTGGCGCTGACCCAGTTGGTGGTCGAAGTGGTGACCACCGTGCTGATCCTGCTCGGCCTGCGTTGGCTGCCACGGCGGATCGAAGAGGTGTCGCCACTGCCCAGCTCGCTGCGCAAGGCGCGCATCCGGCGCTTGCGTGACTTCCTGCTGTCCACCGTGGTGGGCGGCGGCATGGCGTTGCTGTCCTACGCAATGCTGACCCGCCAGACGCCCAACGATATCTCCTCGTTCTACTTGAGCCGCGCCCTGCCCGAGGGCGGCGGCAGCAATGTGGTGAACGTGATGCTGGTGGACTTCCGTGGCTTCGACACCCTCGGTGAAATCACCGTGCTCGGCGCCGTGGCGCTGACGGTGTACGCCCTGCTGCGGCGCTTCCGCCCTTCAAAAGAGAGCATGGAGTTGCCGCCGCAACAGCGCCAGTTGGCGCCGGACGTGGCCACCGACCTGGTCAACCCGCGCCAGGCCAGCGACACCGCGCTGGGCTTCATGATGGTGCCGGCGGTGCTGGTGCGCCTGCTGCTGCCGATTGCGCTGGTGGTGTCGTTCTACCTGTTCATGCGCGGCCACAACCAACCGGGTGGCGGGTTTGTCGCAGGCCTGGTGATGTCGGTGGCGTTTATCCTGCAATACATGGTCGCCGGCACGCAGTGGGTCGAAGCACAGATGAGCCTGCGGCCGATGCGCTGGATGGGCTTCGGGCTGCTGTCGGCAACCCTGACCGGGCTCGGCGCGCTGTTTGCCGGTTACCCGTTCCTCACGACTCACACCTGGCATTTCAGCCTGCCGTTGCTTGGCGACATTCACATCGCCAGCGCGCTGTTCTTCGACGTCGGCGTGTACGCCATGGTCGTCGGTTCCACGCTGCTGATGCTCACCGCCCTCGGTCACCAGTCCGTGCGGGCCCATAAACCGAGCAACCAGGCCAAAGTGGTTGCCGCAACGGAAGGAGCCGCCTGATGGAAGAAGTCATCGCAATTGCCATTGGAGTCCTGGCGGCTTCCGGCGTCTGGTTGATCCTGCGACCACGGACCTTCCAGGTGGTGATGGGCCTGTGCCTGCTGTCGTACGGGGTCAACCTGTTCATTTTCAGCATGGGCAGCCTGTTTATCGGCAAGGAGCCGATCATCAAGGACGGCGTGCCGCAGGACCTGCTCAACTACACCGATCCGCTGCCCCAGGCCCTGGTGCTCACGGCCATCGTGATCAGCTTCGCCATGACCGCGCTGTTCCTGGTGGTGCTGCTCGCCTCCCGGGGCCTGACCGGCACCGACCATGTGGACGGCCGGGAGCCCAAGGAATGAATTGGGTGAATCAACTGATCGTAGCGCCAATCCTGCTGCCGTTGATGACGGCCGCGCTGATGCTGATGCTTGGCGAGAAGCGCCGCCCGCTCAAGGCGAAAATCAACCTGTTCTCCAGCGTCATCGGCCTGGGCATCGCCATCCTGCTGCTGTACTGGACACAAAAAGGCGGCCCCGGCTCCATTGGGGTGTACCTGCCGGGCAACTGGCAAGTGCCGTTCGGCATTGTGCTGGTGGTGGACCAACTGTCGGCGCTGATGCTGGTGCTCACCGGGATCATCGGCGTGAGTGCGCTGCTGTTCGCCATGGCCCGCTGGGATCGCGCAGGCACCAGCTTCCACGCGCTGTTCCAGATCCAGATGATGGGCCTGTACGGCGCGTTCCTGACCGCCGACCTGTTCAACCTGTTCGTGTTCTTCGAAGTGCTGCTGGCGGCCTCCTATGGCTTGATGCTGCACGGCTCCGGGCGTGCGCGAGTGTCGTCGGGGCTGCATTACATCGCGATCAACTTGCTGGCATCGTCGCTGTTCCTGATTGGCGCGGCGTTGATCTACGGCGTGACCGGCACGCTGAACTTCGCTGACCTGGCGCTGAAAATCCCGCTGGTGCCGGAGGCTGATCGTGGCCTGTTGCATGCGGGTGCGGCGATCCTCGCGACGGCGTTCCTGGCCAAGGCCGGCATGTGGCCGCTGAACTTCTGGCTGGCGCCCGCCTACTCCTCGGCCAGTGCGCCGGTGGCAGCGATGTTTGCGATCATGACCAAGGTCGGCGTGTACACCGTGCTGCGCCTGTGGACCCTGCTGTTCTCCGGCCAGGCCGGGGCGTCAGCGCTGTTTGGTGGGGATTGGCTGGTGTATGGCGGCATGGCGACCATCATCTGCGCGGCGCTGGCGATGGTCGCGGCGCAGCGCCTGGAGCGCATGGCCAGCTTGAGCATTCTGGTGTCGGCGGGAATCCTGTTGTCTGCCGTCGGTTTCGCTCAGCCGAGCCTGACGGCGGGCGCGCTGTTCTATCTGGTCAGTTCTACTTTGGCCTTGAGCGCCCTGTTCCTGCTGGCCGAGTTGATCGAACGTTCGCGCTCGGCCAATGACCTGCCGCTGGACGAAGAGATCGATGCGCTGCCCAAGGCCATGGAATCCCTGCATCCGCGCCCTGGCGTCAACCTCGATGACGAGCAGCAAGCCGTAGTCGGCCAGGTGATCCCCTGGACCATGGCGTTCCTCGGCTTGAGCTTTATCGCCTGCGCCCTGCTGATTATCGGCATGCCGCCGCTCTCCGGGTTTATCGGCAAGCTCAGCCTGTTGAGTGCGCTGGTCAATCCGCTGGGCCTGGGCGTCAGTGTTGACGAACCGATCCGGCCGGCCGCCTGGGGTTTGGTGGCGCTGCTGATTCTCTCCGGCCTGGCCTCATTGATTGCCTTTGCGCGCCTGGGCATCCAGCGTTTCTGGACCCCGGAAGAACGCCCTTCGCCGCTGCTGCGTCGCTACGAGTGCCTGCCGATCTTCTTCCTGCTGGGCTTGAGCATCCTGCTGACGTTCAAGGCCGAGCCGCTGATGCGCTACACCCAGGCCACCGCCGTCAGCCTGAACAACCCGGAACACTACGTGATGGCGGTGATGGCGACGCGGCCGGTGCCGAGTCCTGAAGCCAAGGCTGCCGCGCTGGAGGTACAGCCATGAAGCGACTGTTCCCTGCCCCGTGGTTGTCCCTGGCGTTGTGGGTGTTGTGGTTGGTGCTGAACCTGTCCGTCAGCCCCGGCAACCTGCTGCTGGGCGCGCTGTTGGGCTTTCTCGCGCCGCTGCTGATGGCGCCGTTGCGGCCGTTGCCCATCCGTATCCGCCGCCCTGGCGTGATCATCCGCCTGTTTTTCCTGGTGGGCCGCGACGTGATCGTCTCCAACCTGCAAGTGGCCTGGGGCGTGCTGATGTGTGGCTCCCGCCCGCCGCGTTCGCGCTTCATCAAGATCCCCCTGGACTTGCGTGATGCCAACGGCCTGGCCGCGCTGTCGATGATCACCACGGTGGTGCCTGGCACCATCTGGTCGGAACTGGCGCTGGACCGCAGCATCCTGCTCCTGCATGTGTTTGACCTGGAGGATGAAGCGTCTTTCATCGAGCACTTCAAGTCCGCCTACGAGCGGCCCCTGATGGAGATCTTCGAATGAGCGCCCTGCTCTCCAATGCGATCCTGTTCAGCCTGTTCCTGTTCTCCCTGGCCATGGTGCTGACCCTGGTGCGCCTGTTCAAGGGCCCGTCGGCCCAGGACCGGGTACTGGCGCTGGACTACCTGTACATCCTGGCGATGTTGATGATGCTGGTGCTGGGCATTCGTTATGCCAGTGACACCTATTTTGAGGCGGCGCTGCTGATCGCGCTGTTCGGCTTCGTGGGCTCGTTTGCCCTGGCGAAATTCCTGCTGCGTGGGGAGGTGATTGAATGATGCCGTTATGGATGGAAATCGTCGTCGCGATGCTGCTGGTGCTCAGCAGTGTGTTTGCGTTGATTGGCGCGATTGGCTTGCTGCGCATGAAAGACTTCTTCCAGCGCATGCACCCGCCGGCACTGGCTTCGACGCTGGGGGCCTGGTGTGTCGCGTTGGCGTCGATTATCTATTTTTCGGTGCTCAAGTCCGGGCCGGTGTTGCACGGGTGGTTGATCCCGATCTTGTTGTCGATCACCGTGCCGGTGACCACGTTGCTATTGGCGCGCACTGCGCTGTTCCGCAAGCGCATGGCTGGGGATGATGTACCCGCCGAAGTCAGCAGCCGCCGTTGATCCCTCAGAAACACATTTGGATTGGCGCTAGGTAAACGACCTGATGTGTGCCGCCAATTCCGCCAACTCGCCATCATCCGCCCGCACATGGTCATGGGACGAGATATAGCCTTCATACGCCTCAAAGAACTTGTCCACCTTCGAACTCAGCGGCTTGAAGGTACTGTCGCCGCCGGTTCCATGCATGGGAAACAACTTCGCATGCAGATGATCCACCCCATACCCTTCCAGGATCATCCCGGTGCGCGCCACATCGGGAAACGCACGGTCGATCTGCTGTGCGGTTTTCTTTGCGGCGACGGCGAGCCCGGCCAACACCTCATGCGACTGCGCAAACGCATAGCTGCCATAGTGCTGCTTGGGGATCACCACGCTGAAACCCGGGGTGTTGGGGAAGATCGACAGGAAGGCCATGTGCTGCTCGTCTTCCCACAGGATGTGCGCCGGGGAAGTCTTTTGAACGATGCTGCAGAAAATACACGTCATTTGAGTCTCCATCAGTGGATCTTGGTGCCCTTCAAATAGCACAACCTCCATTACAAGATTGGCGAGCCAAACCTGCGAAACCGCGGCATCCAATCATCCAGAATCTGTGCCGACGCCAGCACATGATGCGCCCGCCCGATCAACAGCCGACGCGGCACAACCCCGATATACCGGGAATCATCGCTGTTGTCGCGGTTGTCCCCGAGCATGAAATAGCTGTCGGCCGGCACCACCACCGGCCCGAAACTGCGCATCGCTCGCACCGTCGGCATGAACTGCACCGTGCGCTGCCGGTTGGCCGCCAACTCGTTCAGCTTGATCCCCGGCACCGCATGGCCGGGAACGATGGGCTCGCTGATGTCCTGCGCGTCACTGTAGGTGGCAGACACGCCGTTGACCCACAACACCTCATCTTTCATTTCCAGGGTGTCACCGGGAATGCCGACGATGCGCTTGATCAGGCGCATGCCGTCCTTGGGCGACGAGAACGTCACCACATCACCGCGCTGGGGGTTATCGAGCTGGGCCAGGGAAATGTCCGTGAGCGGCAGCTTGAGGTCGTAGGCCACACGATTGACCAACACCACATCGCCCTCCAGCAAGGTCGGGCGCATGGAGCCGGAGGGGATCGGATTCCAATCGGCCAGAGAGGTACGGAAAACGCCGAAGCACAACCAGAAAATGATTGCGTAACGGTAACGGATCAACCAACTTCGCATACATCCTCGCACGGCAGAAAGGGGCATCAGGGCTGTTTCCCAGACGCCCGGTTGTTACACGCGAGCATTAAATCAACATTAGCGTCCAAGCGCCCGGTGATTGCGCTGTCTAGCCAGCGGCACATCTGGGGGGGCAAGGTCGATGTCATGGCGACATAGGAATCGGCACAACTTTACAATATCGCGCATAACCTGTGGCGAGCGGGCTTGTCCCGCGTTGGGTTGCGAAGCGACCCTTGAAGGAGGAATGCGGTGAATCAGGCACTCTTCGGCCGCGGGTTCTGGGGCTGCTTCACAGCCTAACGCGGGACAAGCCCGCTCGCCACAGGGCACTCATCACCTGCCCTGCCAGCGACCACAGTCGATCGAGTAAGCCGTTAAACCGATGTGCAAAAAAACGCCCCGAACCAGTCGGGGCGTTTTTCGTTCAGCGTTTACCGATCAAGCCTGATCCGCCAACCGCCACGTCGTCCCACCCTTCCCGTCTTCCAACACCACGCCCATGGCGGTGAGTTGGTCGCGAATACGGTCGGATTCCGCCCAGTCTTTATTGGCTCGCGCCGCCAGACGTGCCTGGATCAGCGCATCCACCTCAGCCGCATCCACGCGCCCTTCGGCGCCGGCTTGCAAGAAGTCCTCAGGCTTCATTTGCAGAACCCCAAGCACGCTGGCCAGTTCTTTCAGGCGCGCCGCCAGGCCCGCCGCTGCGTCGAGGTCGCTCTCGCGCAGGCGGTTGATTTCGCGCACCATTTCGAACAGCACGGCGCAGGCTTCCGGGGTCCCGAAGTCGTCGTTCATGACTTCGGTGAAGCGGGCCACGAAGGCTTCGCCGCCGGCCGGCGCTACGGTCGGCAAGCCTTTCAACGCGTGGTAGAACCGCTCCAGGGCGCCCTTGGCGTCCTTGAGGTTGTCTTCCGAGTAGTTGATGGCGCTGCGGTAGTGGCTCGACACCAGCAGGTAACGCACCACTTCCGGGTGATACTTTTCCAGCACGTCGCGGATGGTGAAGAAGTTGTTCAAGGACTTGGACATCTTCTCGCCATTGATGCGGATCATGCCGCAGTGCATCCAGGCGTTGGCGTAGGTCTTGCCAGTGGCGGCTTCGCTCTGGGCGATTTCGTTTTCGTGGTGCGGGAACTCGAGATCGCTGCCGCCGCCATGAATGTCGAAAGTCTCACCCAGGCAGCAAGTGGACATCACCGAGCATTCGATGTGCCAGCCCGGACGCCCGGCGCCCCATGGCGACTCCCAGCTCGGCTCGCCGGGCTTGGTGGCTTTCCACAGCACGAAGTCCAGCGGGTCCTGCTTGGCTTCGTCGACTTCGATGCGGGCGCCGATGCGCAGGTCTTCGATCTTTTTGCGCGACAGCTTGCCGTAACCCATGAACTTGGCGACGCGGTAGTACACGTCGCCATTGCCCGGGGCGTAGGCGTAACCCTTGTCGATCAGGGTCTGGATCATCGCGTGCATGCCTGGGATGTGGTCGGTGGCACGCGGTTCCATGTCCGGCTTGAGGATGTTGAGGCGGGCCTCGTCCTCGTGCATCGCAGCGATCATGCGCTCGGTCAGCGCGTCGAACGACTCGCCGTTTTCGTTGGCGCGGTTGATGATCTTGTCGTCGATGTCGGTGATATTGCGCACATAGGTCAAGTCATAGCCGCTGAAACGCAACCAGCGGGTCACCAGGTCGAAGGCAACCATGCTGCGGCCGTGGCCGATGTGGCAGTAGTCGTACACGGTCATGCCGCACACGTACATGCGCACCTTGTTGCCATCCAGCGGCTTGAAGACTTCTTTGGTCTTGCTGAGTGTGTTGTAGATCGTTAACACGACAATTCCCTTAAGACAGAATCACTGACCCCACGAATCACGCAAGGTCACGGTACGGTTGAATACCGGGCGACCTGGTTTCGAGTCCTTGATATCCGCGCAGAAGTAACCTTCGCGCTCGAACTGGAAACGGTCTTCCGGCTGTGCGTCGCCAAGCGATGGCTCAGCACGACAACCCGTAAGTACTTGCAGGGAGTCAGGGTTGATGTTGTCGAGGAAACTCGCGCTGTCTTCGGCCTTTTCAGGGTTCGGCGAGCGGAACAGGCGATCGTACAGGCGCACTTCGCACTCGATGCTGGCGGCCGCCGGCACCCAGTGGATCACGCCCTTGACCTTGCGGCCTTCGGGGTTCTTGCCCAGGGTGTCCGGGTCATAGGAGCAACGCAGTTCGACGATGTTGCCATCGGCGTCCTTGATCGCTTCGTCGGCACGGATCACGTAGCTGCCACGCAGGCGCACTTCGCCGTTCGGTTCCAGGCGCTTGTAGCCTTTTGGCGGCTCTTCCATGAAGTCATCGCGGTCGATGTAGATTTCACGGGCGAACGGCAGCTTGCGCACGCCAAGTTCTTCTTTTTGCGGGTGACGCGGCAACTCGAGGTGGTCGACCTGGTCTTCCGGGTAGTTGGTGATCACGACCTTCAACGGGCGCAGCACGCACATGGCGCGTGGGGCGTTGGCGTCGAGGTCCTGGCGGATGCTGAACTCGAGCATGCCGTAGTCGACCACGCCGTCGGAACGGTTGGTGCCGACCATCTCGCAGAAGTTGCGGATCGAGGCCGGGGTATAGCCGCGGCGGCGGAAGCCCGACAGCGTCGACATGCGTGGGTCGTCCCAGCCGTGTACGTGCTTTTCATCAACCAGTTGCTTGAGCTTGCGCTTGCTGGTGATGGTGTAGTTCAGGTTCAGGCGGCTGAATTCGTACTGACGCGGGTGCGCCGGCACCGGCAGGCTGTCGAGGAACCATTCGTACAGCGGACGGTGGCTTTCGAACTCCAGGGTGCAGATGGAGTGGGTGATGCCTTCGATGGCGTCCGACTGACCGTGGGTAAAGTCGTAGTTCGGGTAGATGCACCACTTGTCGCCCGTCTGGTGGTGATGGGCGTGGCGGATGCGGTACATGATCGGGTCGCGCAGGTTCATGTTCGGCGAGGCCATGTCGATCTTGGCGCGCAGTACGCGGGCGCCGTCCGGGAACTCACCGGCGCGCATGCGGGCGAACCAGTCGAGGTTCTCTTCGACCGAACGGTCGCGGAACGGGCTGTTCTTGCCCGGCTCGGTCAGGCTGCCACGGTATTCCTTGGCCTGCTCCGGGGTCAGGTCGTCGACGTAGGCCTTGCCGGCCTTGATCAGCTCGACGGCCCAGTCGTGCAGTTGGTCGAAGTACTGCGAGGCATAGCGCACTTCACCGGACCATTCGAAACCCAGCCACTTCACGTCGCTTTCAATGGCGTCGATGTATTCCTGGTCTTCCTTGGCCGGGTTGGTGTCGTCGAAACGCAGGTGCGTGACGCCACCGAATTCCTGGGCCAGGCCGAAGTTCACACAGATCGACTTGGCGTGACCGATGTGCAGGTAGCCGTTGGGCTCTGGCGGGAAGCGGGTGACGATCTGCGTGTGCTTGCCCGAATCCAGGTCCGCCTGGATGATCGGGCGCAGGAAATTGACCGGGACGGCAGGTCCGGCCTTGGAATTCGAGGTAGGGTCGACAGTGGGCTTGCTCATAGGATCCTTGAACAGACAAGTACGTGGCCGGGCTAGGCCGACAAAACAAAGGGCTTATCATAGCTGATGCTGTCAAGCCGCTGACAGGGTTGCGGTGCATTTAACGCACCAGTGGTAAAAAACCACCTCGAAATTCCTGCAGGGCACGCTAAACTGCGCGCCTTGGCCGCAGTTTCGCCATACCGGTCGTGGTGCCCAGGCACCCAAACCCACGAATTCCCTGAAAAGAGTAGTGAACATGACTCAAGTCAAACTGACCACCAACCACGGTGACATCGTCATCGAGCTGAACGCCGAGAAAGCGCCGATCACCGTCGCCAACTTCATCGAGTACGTGAACGCCGGCCACTACGAAAACACCGTTTTCCACCGTGTCATCGGCAACTTCATGATCCAGGGCGGCGGTTTCGAGCCTGGCATGAAAGAAAAGAAAGACAAGCGCCCAAGCATCCAGAACGAAGCGGACAACGGCCTTTCCAACGACAAGTACACCGTCGCCATGGCCCGTACCATGGAGCCGCATTCGGCCTCCGCGCAGTTCTTCATCAACGTGGCCGACAACGCCTTCCTGAACCACAGCGGCAAGAACGTGCAGGGCTGGGGCTACGCGGTATTCGGTAAAGTCACCGAAGGCCAGGACGTCGTCGACAAGATCAAAGGCGTGCAGACCACCGGTAAAGCCGGTCACCAGGATGTTCCGGTAGAAGACGTGATCGTCGAGAAAGCCGAGATCGTTGGGTGATATTGCTGATTTCAGATTTGCATCTGGAAGAGGAGCGCCCGGACATTACCCGGGCGTTTCTGGATCTGCTCCACGGCCGCGCCCGTGGCGCCCAGGCGTTGTACATTCTGGGGGACTTTTTCGAAGCCTGGATTGGCGACGATGGGATGACACCGTTCCAGCGCTCCATTTGCGCAGCCCTGCGCGAACTGAGCGACAGCGGCACCTCGATTTTTATCATGCACGGCAATCGCGATTTCCTGATCGGCAAGGCGTTCTGCAAAGCCGCAGGCGCCAGCTTGCTCAAGGACCCGAGTGTCGTGCAGCTGCATGGCGAGCCCGTGCTGTTGATGCACGGCGACAGCCTCTGTACCCGCGACGTCGGCTATATGAAGCTGCGACGCATCCTGCGTAACCCGATCGTGCTGTTTATCCTGCGCCACCTGCCCTTGGGCACGCGGCACAAGCTGGCGCGCAAGCTGCGAAGTGAAAGCCGCGCGCAGACGCGCATGAAGGCCAACGACATCGTCGATGTAACGCCCGAGGAAGTGCCACGGGTGATGCAGCAGTTCGGCGTGCGCACCCTGGTCCACGGCCACACCCACCGCCCCGCCATTCACAAGTTGCAGATTGGCGACCAGGCGGCCAAGCGCATTGTGCTGGGGGATTGGGACAAGCAGGGCTGGGCGTTGCAGGTGGATGAGCAAGGGTTTCAGTTGGCGGCGTTTGATTTTGTGAACCCGCAACTGGCGTTGCCCGGCGCCTGACAAAATGTGGGAGGGGGCTTGCCCCCGATGGCGGCGGAAGACTCAACATATTTGTTGGCTGAACCACTGCTATCGGGGGCAAGCCCCCTCCCACATTGAATTGTATTTCAACCTTTACTGATCAGTGGCCTGAGGCTTCCGGCCCGGCCTTGGCACCAAACGGCGGCTTCGCCAGCCACACCAGCAGCATCAACCCCATGAACATCCACCCCAGCAACGTGAAGTAATCCACAGTGGACATCATGTACGCCTGGCTGGTGAGGATCTGGTCCAACTGCGTATAGGCCTTCTGCCCTGCCCCGCCCAGCGCCTGCAAGGCATCGCGGGTCGCCGAGTCGTAGGTGGTCATGTTCTCGCTCATGTAGGCATGGTGCTGGTCCGCCCGGCGAATCCAGATCCAGGTGGTCAGCGACGCCGCGAAGCTGCCGCCCAGGGTGCGCAGGAACGTGGCCAGGCCCGCGCCGTCGGCAATCTGGTGCGGCGGCAGGTCGGACATCAATATGCTCAAGGTCGGCATGAAGAACAGCGCCACGCCGATCCCCATGAACAGCTGCACCAGGGCGATGTGCTGGAAGTCCACCTCATTGGTGAAGCCCGCGCGCATGAAGCAGCTCAAGCCAATCGCCAGGAAGGCCAGGCCCGCCAGCAGGCGCAGGTCGAACTTGTGCGCGTACTTGCCCACGAACGGCGACATCAGCACCGGCAAAATACCAATCGGCGCCACCGCCAGGCCCGCCCAGGTCGCGGTGTAGCCCATCTGGGTCTGCAACCACTGCGGCAGGATCAGGTTGATGCCAAAGAAACCCGCGTACCCCAGGATCAACACGATGGTGCCGATGCGGAAGTTGCGGTAGGCAAACAGCTTCAGGTTGACCACCGGGTGTTTGTCGGTGAGCTCCCAGATGATGAACACCGCCAGGGCAATCACCGAAATCGCCGCGCCGACAATAATGAAGTTGGATTCGAACCAGTCCAGGTCATTGCCCTTGTCGAGAATGATCTGCAAGGCGCCCACGCCGACGATCAAGCTCAGCAACCCAACGTAGTCCATCGGCTGATAACTGGTCTGCACCGGACGTTTCTTCAACTGCGAACGCACCACCATCACCGCAAAGATACCGATGGGCACGTTGATGAAGAAGATCCACGGCCAACTGTAGCTGTCGGTGATCCAGCCGCCGAGGATCGGCCCGGCAATCGGCGCCACCACCGTGACCATCGCCAGCAACGCCAGGGCCATGCCGCGCCTCGCCGGCGGGTAGACGGCGATCAGCAACGTCTGGGTCATCGGGTACAACGGCCCGGCCACCAGGCCTTGTATGACGCGGAAGGCGATCAGCTCGGGCATCGACGTGGAAATACCACACAGGAACGAGGCCAGCACAAACAGCATCGTCGCCCACAAGAACAGCTTCACCTCGCCAAACCGCCGGCTCAGCCAACCGGTCAGCGGCAACGCAATCGCGTTGCTCACCGCAAACGAGGTGATGACCCAGGTGCCCTGCTCCGAACTCACGCCCAGGTTGCCGGAAATGGTCGGCAACGCCACGTTGGCGATGGTGGTATCGAGCACCTGCATAAAGGTCGCCAGCGACAGGCCAATAGTGGCCATCAACAGGCTGGGTGGCGTGAAGGAGGCGTTATTGCTCATCAGCGTTGCACAGCCTTGGGCGCGGCGAGGCTGTTGTCATGGATCAACTGGGTGATCATGGCGTCGGCCTCGGCAAGTTGGCGGTCATACACGTTGGTGCTGAACGAGGCCTTCTGCGGCGCCTGTTGCGCCAGGACCGGGCCGCTCTGGTCATGCAGGTCGACCTTGACCAGGGTGCTCAAGCCCACACGCAGCGGGTGCTTGGCCAGTTCTTCGGCGTTGATGTGGATACGCACCGGCACCCGTTGCACGATCTTGATCCAGTTCCCCGTGGCGTTCTGCGCCGGCAGCAGGGCAAACGCGCTGCCGGTACCGGCGCCGAGGCTGTCGATGGTGCCGCTGAATTTCACGTCGCTGCCGTAGATGTCCGATTCGATGTCCACCGGCTGGCCGATGCGCATGTCACGCAGTTGGGTTTCCTTGAAGTTGGCGTCGATCCACAGCTGGTTCAGCGGGATCACCGCCATTAATGCGGTGCCTGGTTGTACGCGCTGGCCCAGTTGTACGGTGCGCTTGGCCACATAGCCGGTGACCGGTGCGATCAAGGTGCTGCGCGCATTGGCCAAGTAGGCCTGGCGCAGTTGCGCGGCAGCGGCCTGCACATCCGGGTGGGAGCTGATCACGGTGTCATCCACCAGCGCGTTGGTGGTTTTGAGTTGTTGCTCAAGGTTGGTCAGGGCGTTTTTCGCGGCAGTCAGGCTGTCACGGGCATGGGACAGTTCTTCCTGGGAAATCGCCCCGCCCTGGGCCAGGGTTTTACGCCGGTTAAAGTTGTCCTGGGCGGTCTGCACATCGGCTTTCTGCGCATTGACCTGGGCCTTCATGCCGTCGACGTTGCTGTACAGGCCGCGCACCTGGCGCACGGTGCGGGCCAGGTTGGCCTGGGCACTTTGCAGGCCGACGGCGGCGTCGTTCGGGTCGAAGTTGATCAGCACCTGGCCCTCGTGGACCAGGTCGCCATCGTCGGCGCCGATGCTGACCACGGTGCCGGTGACCAGCGGGGTGATTTCCACCACGTTGCCGTTCACGTAGGCGTCGTCCGTGCTTTCGCTGAAGCGGCCGTAGAGCTCATACCAGCCCCACACGCCGACCACAGCAAGGATGACGACCAGCGCCAGGCCGATCAGCATCACTTTGCGTTTGCGTGGGTTGGTGTCTTTGGGTTGTTCGGTTGCGTTGGTGTTTTCGGCAGTGGCCATGACAAATACCTCAAATTATTCCGTGCGTGTGGCGGGGGTGGTCGCTGCCACGTTGTCGGCGCTGTAGCCGCCGCCCAGGGCCTGCATCAGTTGAATCGACAGATCGATCTGCGCAGCATTCAGGGTTGCCAGCTGACGCTGGGCCTGCAGCAATTGCTGCTCGATGCTGAGCACATCCAGGTAGTTACCGATCCCGGAGCTGTAGCGCTGCACCCCGGTGTCGTAGGACTGCTGGGCAATGTCCGCGGCATGTTGCTGGGCCTGGATCTGCCGGCCGGTGTCGCGCAGTTGCGAAAGGGTGTTGCCGATATCGCCCAAGGCTTGCACCAGGGTTTTGTTGTATTGCGCCACCGCCAGGTCGTAGTCGGCGTCGCGGGCGTCGAGGTCGGCACGCAGGCGGCCGCCGTCGAAGATCGGCAGCGAGATCGTCGGCGCAATGTTGAAGAAGCGGCTGGCCGAGCCAAACATCGCATCGCCCAGCAACGACTCGGCCCCGGCGCTCGCGCTCAGGTTGAGGTTGGGGTAGAAGCGCGTCTTGCTGGCGTCGATGTTGCGGCCCGCCGATTCGACCCGCCAGCGTGCGGCGATCAGGTCCGGGCGGCGGCCCAGCAGCTCGGCCGGCAGCACCGAGGGCACGGCGACTGCGCTGGGTTTCAGCACATTGGGCCGGGCCAGTTCATTGCCACGGTCCGGGCCTTTGCCGAGCAAGACCGCCAGGGCGATTTTTGCGCTTTGCAGTTGTTTCTCTGCGTCGATCAATTGCGACTGGGAGCTGGCTTCCAGGCTTTCGGTCTGCTGGTACTGGTACTGGCTGTCGATGCCCGAGTTAAGCCGGCGCTTGCCCAGGTCGAGCATCTGCCGGGTGCGCTTGAGGTCGTCGCTGGCCAGGTCGCGCACGATATGGGCCTGGCCCAGGTCGCTGTAGGCCTTGGCCACGTTGGCGGCCAGGGTCAGGCGTGCGGCCTGCTGGTCGACCTGGGCGGCACGCGCTTCGCCCAACGCGGCTTCCCAGGCAGCGCGCTGGCCGCCCCAGAGATCGAAGGTGTAGTTGAAGCTGGCGCCGATATTGCGCACGGTCGAGTAGGCATCGCCCTGCCCGCGTGGGTCCTGGTCTTTCGCCAGGCGTGAGCGGGTGACACCGGCGCTGGCATCCAGGGTCGGCATGCGCGCTGCGTCGGCGGCGTAGGCGGCGGCTTCGGCCTGGTGGGCACGGGCGCTGGCCACTTGCATGTCGGGGCTGTTATGCAGAGCTTCCTGGATCAGGCCGTCGAGTTGCGGGTCACCGAGGCTTTTCCACCAATCGGCGGTCGGCCAGGCAGCGCTCGACAGGGTCACGCCGCTCAAGGTTTTACCGGTTTGCAATGTGCCGGCGTCGAGGCGTTTGCCTTGGGTGTCGAGGCCGCTGTAGTTGGCGCAACCGGCCATGCTCATGGCCACCAGCACCAGGCTAAGTGCGCGTCTGTTCATTCTTTACCTACCCGCTGGATGACGATGGCGTCACCGGCAGCTACCAGAATTTTCTTGAGAATCCGCTCCAGCGTCTGCAGCTCGCCGGGCTCCAGGGCGCCGGCCAACTCGTTCATCGACTGGGCGCCGATGTGCGGCAGCATGTCCGCCAGGCGCTGGCCGTCTTCGGTGAGCACCAGGCGCACCTGGCGCCGGTCCTGCTCGGAACGCTGGCGTGCCAGCAATCCCTTTTGTTCCAGACGGTCGAGCATGCGGGTCATGGAACCGCTGTCCAGGGACAGGTTGCGGCACAGTTCCGCCGGGGTATCCACGTCGAACTGGGCGATGATGATCAACACCTTGAACTGCGCAGCGGTCACGCCGTGCGGCTCCATATGGGTGTCGATAATGCGGTCCTTGAGCAGCGCCGCCCGGCCCAGGAGCAGGCCGAGGTGGCAGTTGCGAAAGCTGTCAGGGGTGAAGTGGGGCATTGGAAGTCACCTTATTACTGCCTAGGCAGTGAATGTATGACAAGATGTTACTGCTTAGGCAGCGAATGTCAAATGGAATTATTAGCTTGCTTGGTAGTTGGCGGATGAGTGATGGGGTTCTAAGGATTGCCTGATAGGGTGTGACGCCTTCGCTGAGTAATCTGCGTAGCCTTTTGGCCAGTCGACACTCCCTTTCCCATGACTTCCTTAAAACAGTTTGCTTGCCTCGCGGTCTTCACCCTGGCGGGCGCACCAGCCGCCTATGCGGCTAATTGCACACTTATCATGAACACCAACGAAACCCTTAATTTCGGCGCAAGCCTGGCCAATGGCAGCCTGACGGTTCCCGCTGATACGCCCGACGGCACCGTGATTTACCAGGACACCGTGCAATCGGTTCGAAACGAATGGAAATGCACGACCTCTTTTCAATACGGCCTGGTGATGAACCCTGCGCTGGGCTCGGTTACCAGCGGCTCGACCTATCCTATCGGCAAGACCGGACTTTCGTTCCGGATCTGGATCGACGCGCTGAGCCGCTACGAGGGGTCTCCTTTCACGCTCAAACCAGTCAATAATTACGGCATCGCCGCAGGCTCGGTGCGCCTGGAAATCGTCAAGTCAGGCACGCTGGCGCCACAGGTCAAGATAGCGGCCGGAAACCTGGGCAACTTGAAAGCCGATGAGCTGTTCATCAGCAAGTACAACCTGACCAACCCTCTGGTGCTGAACGCCGCCTCCTGCCAGACCCCTTCCGTCCCCGTCGCCATGGGTGACGACTATCAGCTCTGGGAATTTCGCGACGCAGGCGCAACCCCTCGCACCGTCCGCTTCAACATCGGCCTGAACCAGTGCCAGACCGGTATCAATAAAGTCACCTATTCGCTCAAGGCCACCACGCCTGTCATCGACGCGGCCAGAGGTGTGGTGGCGCTCAACGGCGGCTCCACCGCCAAAGGCATCGGCCTGCAATTGATGAATGATGCCGGGCAACCCATCGCGCTGGATACGGCCTACACGTACAGCGGTTTCACCACCACGGGCACCAGTTTCAAGATCCCCTTGTCGGCCTCGTATTACCGCCTGCCCACCGGCAACGTCGAGGCTGGCAGTGCCAACACCGAAGTCACCTTCATCGTGAACTACCTGTAGCAAACTAAGAATCGTCTGATTTTTCCTACACCCGGCCACCCCTAGAGTGCCGGGATGCGATTAAAGAACTATCTCCACCAGATCAGCCCCGTCCTGTCCACGCCCCACGCCGCCCGCCGCCTGTTGCGCATTTTTGCGCTGGTGCTGCTGGTGGGCATGCTGGGCGGCGTGTACAGCTTCCTGCTGTTTACGTTCAACAACGAGATCTCCCAGCGCCGCAGCTACATGAGCAGCGCCATCGCCGAGGCCCATACCTTTTTCACCACCCGTGAAGCCCTGCTGGAAAGCCTCAGCCTGTCGGCTACACGCAAGGCCGAATCGAACCTGCCAGTCAACGATGAGGAAATCCGCCTGTTGCTCGGCAAAATCCCGGGCAAGCAATGGAGCATCTGGCTGACCCAGCGCATGCGTGACTTCCTGAAGACCAAGCAACTCAACCTGCTGTATGTCGGCACCGATGCCCAGGTGCTGCGGCTATACGATGCGGGTCCCGCGGCCGCCGACTTTCCCGCGTCCATGCTGGCGCAACTCAATGCCCTCAAGCAGCAGAAAACCCTGCAGGAACTCTGGCTGACCCACACCGACGGCGGCCATTCGCAGCTGTACATTTTTATCCGCCTGGATGAACGCGACCTGAACTCCGGCTGGCTCGGCCTGGAGATGGATGACCGTGAAGTCTCCAACGCCTTGAGCGACCACAGCGCCGGCGAGTTCACCATGTTCAATGCCCAGGGCATGCCTCTGTTCAGCAACAGCCGCAACCCGCCGCCCGGGCAGAACCTGCCGCACTTGCGCCAGCAGGACTTCTTCGGCTTTGTCGGCGACGGCTGGCTGCCCGAGCAATTGGTGTTGCGCAAACAGCTGAAGTCGTCGGACTGGCAGCTCACCTACTCCATCGACCTGCGCGCCGTGCTCTGGGCGCTATGGCCGCAGATGCTCGGCGCCCTGCTGTTCTGCCTGCTGACCATCAGCCTGGTGGGCCTGCTGACCCGCCGCCTGGAACACCGCTTCATCACCCCCGCCATCCATCGCATCCAGGCGCTGGTGGAAAGCGAGCTGTTCAGCCGCGACGTGATCCAGACCGCCCCCGTGGCCCTGTGCGTGCTGCGGCGCACCGACGGCGAAGTGGTACTGGAAAACACCCTGGCCCAACAATGGCTCGGCCAGGCCGGTGCAGAACTGGGGCCGGGCTGGATTCGTGATGCCTTCGACCCCGACGCCCCCTGTCTCACCGACTACTTCGAGGCTGCCGACGGTCGCCACCTGTACCTGAGCTGTGCACCCACCCGCTACAAGGGGGAAGACGTGTTGCTCTGCGCCTTCAGTGATATCAGCGCACGCACCCAGATCGAGGCGGCGCTGGAACAGGCGCGCCAATCTGCCGATGCCGCCAACGAAGCCAAGACGTTGTTCCTGGCGACCATGAGCCACGAAATCCGCACGCCGCTGTACGGCGTGCTCGGCACCTTGGAGTTGCTCGCCCGGACCCGCCTGGATGCCCAGCAGAAAAGCTACCTGCATGCCATCGAAGGTTCCTCGGCGACGCTACTGCAATTGATTTGTGATGTGCTCGACGTGTCAAAGATCGAAGCCGGTCAATTGGCCCTGGAGTTGAGCGAGTTCTGTGTGCCCAGCCTGGTGCAGGAAGTGGTGCAGGGTTACGCCGCAGCGGCGCAGAGCAAGGGCTTGCAGCTGTATGCGTGCCTCGACCCGCAATTGCCGCCGCGCCTGATCGGTGACGCCAGCCGCCTGCGCCAGATCCTCAACAACCTGCTGAGCAACGCGGTCAAGTTCACCGACTCCGGACGCGTGGTACTGCGGGTCAAAAAGCTCAGCCGTGAAGGCGAACGGGCGTGCCTGCAATGGCAAGTCTCGGACACCGGTAAAGGCATCGCCCAGGAAGACCAGGCGCTGATCTTCGAGCCGTTCTACCAGACCGAAGGCAACCCCCATGTGATCGCCGGCACCGGCCTCGGCCTGCCCATTTGCCTGCGCCTGACCCACTTGATGAACGGCACCCTGCGCATGGTCAGCGAGCCGGGGCTGGGCAGCAGCTTTTCCCTGACCGTACCGCTGGAGCAACCCACTGGCATCGCGCCGTCGCTGCTGGCGCCGTTGGCGCAGGAGGTGGTGTATGTGCTCTCGCCTGTGCGCGAACTGGCCGACAGCCTCTGCGGCTGGCTGAGGCGCTGGGGCGCCCGCGCGCAGGTCGGCCCGCCGTCCAGCGCCGAGCTGGCCCCACCCGCGGTGCTGCTGGAACTGGTTGAGCGCAGCCTGGACACGCCCTGGCACGGCCCACGGGTCCTCGCCAGCATCGATGGCGCCCACGAGCCGCAGTTCACCGAAGAGGGCTGGCAGGTCAACCTCAACGACCTGAACGCGATCCACCAGGCGGTTCGCCACGCCCAGAACGGCCAGGCCGCGCCGGCCCAGGCACGTTGCGAACGGCGCGACCTGCACCCCTTGCACCTGCATATCCTGGTGGCCGAAGACAATGTGATCAACCAGTTGATCCTGCGCGACCAGCTTGAAGAACTCGGCTGCACCGTGGAATTGGCCAGCGATGGCGAAGAGGCCTTGTCGCGCTGGCACGAAGGCGCCTTCGGCGTCGTCCTTACCGACGTCAACATGCCCAGGCTCAATGGCTACGAACTGGCCGAAGCCCTGCGGCGCCTGGGCTGCAACACCCCGATCATCGGCGCCACCGCCAACGCCCTGCGCGGTGAAGATGCCTTGTGCCTGGCGGCCGGCATGAATCACTGCCTGGTCAAACCCTTCACTCTGCGAGCCTTGTTCACTGCCCTGGCTCCCTACGCACGAGCCACCCATGAAGCCCTGTAGCATTTTGATCGTTGAAGACCACCCGTTTCAGCACCTGTATTTGCAGAACCTGTTCAGCGAGTTGGGCGATTTTGACGTGGTCTGCGCCAGGGACGGTGAAGCCGCGCTGGCCTGCCTGAAACAACGCGACTTCGACCTGGTGCTCACTGACTTGCTGATGCCTGGCATGGACGGCGTGCAATTTATCCAGAGCCTGGCCGCTCAACCTTCGCGGCCCGCGCTGGCGATCATGAGTGCCGCATCACGCCGCATGCTGATGGGCGCGAGCCTGGTGGCGAGCAACCTGCAAGTGAAGGTGATCGGGTTGATTTCCAAGCCGGTGAATGCCGCCGCCCTGCGCTGCCTGATCGACCAGTTGCAGGCGCTGCGCCAGGTCGCACCGGCCCAGACCCAGCCCGGCATCGATTGCCAAAGCCTGATGAACGCCCTGGACAACGGTGAGCTGCACGCCTGGTTCCAACCCAAGAAAGCCCTGAACAATGGCCGCATCGTCGCGGCCGAAGCCTTGGTGCGCTGGGTGCACCCCGAGCATGGCCTGTTGCTACCCGGCGTGTTCCTGCCGGCATTGATCGCCTGCCACCTGGAAGAACGTCTGTTGTGGTGCGTGTTGAAACAGGCGATGGCCGCCCAAGCCACGTGGCGCCAACACGGCTATGACATCCCGGTGTCGATCAACCTGCCCACGCACTTGCTCAACAGCCATGACCTGCCCGACCGTATCCTCGCGTTCGTGCTCGAACACCAGGGTTTGCCTGCACGCCTGTGCTTCGAGCTGATGGAGTGCTCGGTGCCCGATGACATCAGCAATTTCTACGCCGGCGCCTGCCGCTTGCGCATCAAGGGGTTCGGCTTGTCCCAGGACGATTTCGGCAAGGGCTACAGCTCGTACATGAACCTGGTGTCGGCACCGTTCACCGAGGTAAAGATCGACCGTGCACTGGTGCAGGGCTGCAACGCCAACGAAGAATTGGCCCAGGCTCTCACCAGCATCGTCAGCCTGGGGCGTCAATTGGGCTTGATCGTGGTGGCCGAGGGTGTAGAAACCGCGCAAGAACTTGCGCTGTTGCGTAAGATCGACTGCACTCAGGTCCAGGGTTTCCTGATCTCCCACGCCGTCTCTGCGGATCAGTTCCAGCAATTGCTGACCCACGACGGGCCGGCGAGCGCCTATTGACCCGGCTGCCGGGTGTGGAACAACACCGTTAGCTTGCGAGGTCACCGCGTCATGCATCACCCCAATGCCTTCCTGGAGAAACTCACCAGCAGTTCACTGCGCCTGAACAAAGGCTTGCTGGTACTGGGCGCATTGGCGGTGCTGCTGCTGGGTATCAGCTACCTGGGGGTGCAGCGCATGGTCAAGGAGCAGCATGAAACCCTGCAATTCCACTTCGCCCGGCTGATGGAAAATATCCACGAGCAGGAAGCCTTCCTGCGCGATGTTTCGCGGGGTAGCCTCCAGGGCGAACTCAACCCTTCGGCCCTGCTCCCACCCGTTGTGCAAAAGCCGCTGCCCGAAGAAGGACCGAATATCTATGAGGGTCGCGGGCTGCCGTTTGCCCTGCCCTACAGTTTGAAAATCAACCCGGACAAGATCACCCCCGCCCAATACCCCAAGGTCTTCGCCCTCGGCACCTACTTGTCGGCTTACTACAGCGCGTTCTGGGCCGCCTCCCACTATCAGTCGCCCCAGATGATGGTGATCAACGGCCCGGACAACTTCGACATCAGCGTGCCCGCCACCGGCCGGCTGCGCGATGGCGGCCAGGTGCCGGTCGGCGCGCTGCTGGACGTGCTGACCCAGTTGAACGAGCGCCTGCACGCACAGAATTCGTCGCTGGCGGATCATCAGGTGCACTGGGAACCCTACGACCCCACGCCCGATGACAACGCTGCGCCCGTGCTGCTGGGCTATGTCGACATCAACCTGGCCTCGACCGCGCTGACCATCGACGGCGCCAACACCTGGGTAGTGGTGGCCTCGCTGCTGGACCTGGCCAAGGTCAATAACATCGAGCGCTTGATGCAGTGGTCGATCTACGACAACTTCACCTTGATCACCCCTGCCGGAGTTGTCCTGACCGGTGCAGTGAAGCCTGGCCAGGTGTTGAACGAAGGTGTGAACATCACCCGTGACGGCCTGGTGTTCAAACTCACCAGCCAGGGCGAGCAGGCGTGGACGGCGATCTACGTGATCAGCCTGCAACGCTTCCTCGACTACGCGCTGTGGCCATTGCTGTGTCTGCTGGCCGTGGTGCTGGCGATGCTGGGTTGCGGCCGTGCGTTCAATCGCTGGTACACGGCGCGGGTGGTGTTGCCCGCCCATCAGGCCCACGCGAGCATCGCCGAGAGCGAGGCGTTCAGCCGCGCGGTCATCGACACCGCGCCCACCGGCCTGTGCGTGATCCGCCGCAGCGATCATCAGGTCCTCCTGCAAAACCAGCGTGCCCAACAATGGCGGGACGCCCGCGCATTATTCGACTTGCTCAAACAGCAACCGCGCACCACGCCGGGCCAGGCCGACCTTGAAAGTGACGGCCGCCACCTGCACGTGGCGTTCGTGCCCACGCGATACCAGGGCCAGGACGCGTGGTTGTGCGCGGTGCACGATGTCACCCGGCACATCGAAGATGCCGCCGCCCTGAAAGAAGCACGCCAGGCGGCCGATGCGGCGAACCAGGCCAAGAGCCGCTTCCTCGCGACCATGAGCCATGAAATCCGCACACCGCTGTATGGCGTGCTGGGCACCCTGGAGCTGCTCGGCCTGACCTCCCTCGCGCCACGCCAGCAGGATTACCTGCAGACCATCCAGCGCTCCTCCACGTCCCTGTTCCAACTGATCAGCGATGTGCTGGATGTGTCGAAGATCGAAGCCGGGCAAATGACCCTCGAACTCCACGACTTCTGCCCGCTGGAACTGACCGAAGACAGCGTGCGTACCTACAGCGCCTTCGCCCGCACCAAGGGCTTGCAGTTGTATGCCTGCATCGACGCGAACCTGCCGGACCGACTGCGCGGCGACCCGCAGCGTATCCGCCAGATCCTCAACAACCTGCTGAGCAACGCGATCAAATTCACCGATTACGGCCGCGTGGTGCTGCGTCTGCGTGTCCTGCAAACCAGCGATGATCAGGTGAGCCTGCAATGGCAGGTCAGCGATTCCGGCGTAGGGATTTCCCAGGCGCAGCAACACCAGCTGTTCGACCCGTTCTACCAGGCCGAAGATGCCACCAGCCAGGCCGGTGCCGGCCTGGGCCTGGCGATCTGCAAATGGCTGTGCGAGCTGATGCACGGCCAGCTGAATGTGGTGAGTGAACCCGGCCTGGGCAGCAGCTTTACCTTGCAGGTCGCATTGCAGGTCGTTCCCGGCAGCCTGGCCGATTGCCCGACGTTCGGCCCCGGCCTGCCGCCTGTCTATGTACGGGCACAGGAACCCGAACGGGCGCAGCACCTGATCAACTGGCTCAATCGCCTGGGGCTTTCCAGCCGTGCGCTGTCAGCCGAGATGCCGGCCAACGCACTGCTGGTGGATTTCGCCCAGGACCTGACGTGGTCCGGGACGCGCATCATCGCCTCGGCGGGCGGGCCTGACCCGGCGCAACCGTGTGGTCCCGACTGGAGCGTCGACGCCGACAATGTGCGTGCCATTGCCTGGGCGATCCACCGGGCGCAGCATGGCGCCGAAAACGGCCCACACCGGGCACCGTCCGCCAAGGCGCAGCCACTCAACCTGCAGGTGCTGGTGGCCGAAGACAATGTAATCAACGCGGCCATTATCAAAGAACAATTGGAAGCCCTGGGTTGCCAGGTGGTGGTGGCGGCCAACGGCGAACAGGCGCTGACACAGTGGTTGCCGGGGCGCTTCGACCTGGTGCTGACCGATGTGAATATGCCGGTGATGAACGGTTACCAACTGACCGAAGCCTTGCGCCGACAGGACGCCACGCTGCCGATCATCGGGGTGACCGCCAATGCCCTGCGCGAAGAAGGCGAGCACTGCGCCGCCGTTGGCATGAACGCGTGGATGGTCAAGCCGCTGAGCCTGGCCGCCTTGCGGGCGCAGTTGGAACAGCACTGCAAGATCGAAATGCCGGCTGTCGTCGAGATGCCGCCGTTGTCGCCCAGGATGCGTGAGCTGTTTGTCACCACACTGCGCCAGGACGTACAGACCACCTTGACCGCGCTGGACAACCAGGACGCCAATGGCGCGGCGCAACAACTGCACAGCATGGCCGGCGCCCTGGGCGCGGTGCAGCTCGGTGACCTGGCCAGCACCTTTGTCGCGCTGGAACTGCGCCTGACCGGCATGGCCGTCACGCCGGCCTTGGCCTTGGAAGTGCGACAGCACCTGGCGCGGCTCAGCGCATTGCTCGACACTCTTGAATAACTTCACTCTGGATAAAAAACCCATGGAAACCCTCAACGTAGTCATCGCAGACGATCACCCCATCGTGCTGGTCGGGGTGCGGGAACTGGTCGAGCGCGATGAGCGCTTTCGCGTGGTGGGCGAAGCCGTGTGCTCCAATGAACTGGTGAAGTTGCTGGAAAGCACCGAGGTGGACCTGGTGATCACCGATTTCAACATGCCGGCGGACTCGCCCTACGGCGATGGCCTGAAGCTGGTGGAGTACTTGGTGCGGCACTTTCCCAAAGTGCGCGTGCTGGTGCTGACCATGATCTCCAACCCGCTGATCCTCACGCGGTTGCAGGAGATGGGCGTCCTCGCCGTGATCCAGAAAAACCAGCTGCACGTGGAGATCCAGGCTGCGCTCAAGGCCATCGCACGGGGCAACCCGATTCGCAGCAAAGGGCCACAGCCGACCTCGGTGCTGGAATCGTTCGACCTCGACCAGCGCTTCACCCGGCTGTCGCCCAAGGAGCACGAGATTCTAAGGCTGTTTGTCTCCGGGCAAAGCGTCAACGAAATTGCCCGTGGGTTGAACCGCAGCGCCAAAACCATCAGCACGCAAAAAGTCGCGGCCATGCGCAAGTTGGAAGTCAGCAGTGACCAGGACTTGCTGGCTTATTGCATAGAGCGCAACTTGTTTAACTAACACCCCCTTCTAGGGATCGTCTGATGTCCCACCCAAAGCCTGCGCCTTATTGTGTTGTTTTAACCCCAAGCATGGAAAAACAACATGAAACAGCTCTCTCGCGCACTCTTGGCTCTGTCGGTATTTGCCGCAGTTAATGCATTTGCCGCCGGTGAACCCACCGCGCCAACCAAAGCTGGCAGCGGCACCATTAGTTTCACCGGCAGTATCAACAATGATGCCTGTTCCGTTGAAGGGATTGGCCTGAACAAAACCATCTCGATCAACATGGGCGAAGTGTCGATCAAGGACATGGGCACCGCGACCGCGCCAAAAGGCAGCGGTACCCTGAGCGCCGAGAACTTCGACATGAAGATCAGCTGCAACGCCGGCACCAAGGTGGCAATGATCTTCGAACCGACCAAAGGCGCAGGTTCGGGCATCGTCGCCGGCACCAAAGTGCTGAAGCTGATCGACGGCCTGGGCGCCGCCAAGAACGTCGGTATCGCCCTGCTGGACAGCAACGGTGCGTTGATCGACCTGAGCTCGCCGACCACAGCGAAGATCGAAAACACCTTGCAGGACAGCAACACCACGCTGAAATTCTCGGCCGCCTACGTCACCACAGCCGACGCTGCGACTGCCGTAGCCGGTCGCGGCGATGCCACCCTGCCGTTCACCCTGCAATACGAATAACCCCAGCGTCGCGGGGCCTTCGGGCCTCGCACACTCTTCGAACGTAGCGGTAGCCATCATGTTATTTCGTCATTCTCTGTCCCTCTGCGCGGGCCTGCTGGGCCTGTTCGCGGTCAGCCAGGCCACGGCCGGCATTTCGTTGAGCAGCACACGGCTGGTGTTCGACGGCCAGCATAAAGAAGCCGGTATCACGGTGCGTAACAACGGTGAAGACGTGCTGATCCAGTCCTGGGTCGATACCGACACTGACAGCACAGTGCCGTTTGCCGTGACCCCACCGCTGGCGCGGGTCACGGCCAATGAGCAACAGCTGTTGCGGGTGATTTATGCCGGCGCGGGCCTGCCCACCGACCGGGAGTCGGTGGTGTGGCTCAACGTACAGGAAGTCCCCAAGGCATCGAAAACCCAGAACACCTTGCAGCTTGCGGTGCGCCAGCGCATCAAGGTGTTCTTTCGCCCCGCCGGCTTGAACAACAACGCTTACCTGGCACCGACCGAATTGCTTTGGCAGTTGGCCGAACACGACGGCAAGCATGTGCTGCGGGTCACCAACCCGGGGGTTTATCACGTGTCGATTGCCGACATTACCCTGCAAGCCGGTGCCGTCAGTGAACACCCGTTCGATTCGCTAATGATTGCGCCGGGCGAACTAAAAGAGTTCAACCTTAAACAACTTAATCCCAGCCAGCCGGCACGCTTGATATTCGGCAGCATTAATGACTATGGCGCGCAAGATCGTTATTCCGCACAACTGGTTAACGGCGCGCCAACTTCAGCCCGTGTGAACACAGAATCACCATAACGCGCCTGCCGTTCGCGCAGCCGCACTTTCACTGTATTTCTCTTCGCTCCGTTAGTTCGTATCGGAGGTGATATAGGGTTCCTGCATGTTTTTATTCAAGCGCGATGGATTGGCGCCGTTATTGATTGCCCTGGGCTTCACTTCAGTGTGCCAGGCCGATGGCGACGAACAATTCAATACTTCGTTTTTGCAAGGTGCGGCGGCTGACGTCGACTTGCACACGCTGCTCGCCAGCAGCAGCGTACTGCCTGGCAATTACCGGGTTGACCTGTACGGTAATGAAACCCTGGTGGGTCGGCGCGATATCGACTTTCGCCGCAACCCGCAAAACGGCAAGGTCGAGGCCTGCCTGACCCTGGAGATGCTGCAGCAAGTGGGCGTCGATATCGGCGCATTACAGGCCAGCGGCAAGCTCGTCGATACCGACCCGAATGCCTGCCTGGACCTGCCCGCCTTGATCGAGCATGCCAGCGTGCGCTATGACGTACCGCGCCTGCGTCTGTTGGTCAGCGTGCCGCAACGCGCCATGGAACGTGGTCGGCGTGGCTACGTCGACCCTGCGCTGTGGGACGAAGGCGTGCCCGCAGCGTTCGTCAACTACCAACTGAGCAGCAACCGTAACAGCACCGATGCCGATACCACGCTCTCGAACAACCTGGGCCTGCGCAACGGCATCAACCTGGGCGCGTGGCGCCTGCGCAACGAGTCGAACTTCAACAGCAGCACCGACCGCCCCAGTACGTTCAAGAGCAACCGCACCTACCTGCAACATGACGTGACTGCCTTGAAGGGCCAGTTCAGTGCCGGGGATATTTTCTCGGACACCGACCTGTTCGACAGCGTGCGCTATCGCGGCCTCAAGCTGGCCTCCGACGACGGCATGCGCGCTGACAGTGAGCGTGGCTATGCGCCGATCATCCGTGGCATTGCGCAATCGAGCGCCACGGTGGAAATCCGCCAGAACAATTACATCCTCTACACCGCCAACGTGCCACCTGGCCCGTTCGAGATCAGCGACATTTACCCCAGCGGCTCCAACGGCGACCTGGAAGTGACGGTGATAGAGGCTGACGGCCGTCGCCGGGTCACGGTGCAAGCGTTTTCCAGCCTGCCGATCATGGTGCGCGAAGGTCAGTTGAAATACAGCCTCTCCGCCGGCCAGTACAACAGCAACGACGATGGGCAAGAAAAACCGCAGTTTGTCAGCAGCACCCTGGCCTATGGCATCAGCAGCAACCTGTCGGGGATCGTCGGCGTCCAGGCCACGCAGGACTTCCAGGCGTTGTCCGTGGGGGCAGGACGCAACACGTCGATCGGCGCGGTATCGCTGGACATGACCCACTCCGTCAGCCGCACCTTCGGCCAGCAGGTCACGGGTAACAGCGTGCGCGCCTTGTATGCCAAGACCTTTACCGGCACCGACACCAACTTCACCCTGGCGGCCTATCGGTATTCGACCGAGGGCTATCGCACCCTCACCGACCACGTCGAGGAACTCAGCAATGAGGGGCAGAAACGCACCGGCAACTCCAAGACCCGCACCGACCTGACCATCAACCAGAGCCTGGGCCGCAACCAGCAGTTCGGCAGTGTCTATGTGAATGCCAGCGACCAGCGCTACTGGGGACGCGGCGGCTCGCAAAGCCTGTCGGCGGGCTACAGCAACTACTGGGGCGACGTGAGTTACAACCTCAGCGCCACGCATACCAAGGACGTGGGCAACTACGGGGCGTCGAACAACGACACGCTGATCAACCTGTCCGTATCCTTTCCGCTGGGCTCAAAGCCCCGCGCGCCGAGGGCCTTTATGTCGGCCAGCACGCAGAAAGGCAGCGACACCACGCAACTGGGCGTCAACGGCTACCTGACCGAAAACAGCGACACCTATTACTCATTGCAAGGCGGTAACAGCAGCACAGGCGGCAGCACCGGCTCGGCCAACCTCAGTACCCGCACCTCGCTGATGGACATCAGCGGCGGCTACAGCCAGGGCCGTGGGTACAGCGCGCAGAACCTCAACGTGGCGGGGTCGGTGGTGGCCCACGCAGGCGGTATCAACTTGGGCCAGACCGTGGGCGAGACCTTTGCGCTGGCGCACGTCGACGGCGTGCAGGGTGTGAAGATCGGCAGCTTCTCCGGGGCAAAGACCGGCCGTAACGGCTATGCGGTGATCCCCAATGCGCAACCCTACCGGGTGAACTGGATCAGCCTGGACACCCGTGACCTGGGCGCTGACATTGAAATCGATAACGCCACCCAGCAGGTCGTGCCTCGTCGTGGGGCCGTGGTAGTGGCCCGCTATACCAGCAAGAGCGGGCGGCGTGTGCAGTTCGCATTGTTCGACGCGCATCACCAACCTATCCCGTTTGGTGCGTCACTGGAGAGTGTTGCGGGCAAGCAGATCGCGATGTCCGACCCTAGTGGCAAGGCATTGGCATTGATCGAAGAGGATGCCGGTACGCTGCTGATCAAGTGGGGTGACCAGCACTGCCAGGCGCCGTATACGCTGGGCGAGCGCAACAAGGCACTGAACTATGAGCAGGTAGACCTGACCTGCTTGCCACAACGCTAAAAACACCAGAGAACCCATGTGGGAGGGGGCAAGTCGAATCGTCGCACCGCCCCTCCCACATTTTTGTCCCTGTGTGGCTTAGAAATCGCGTTTGTAGAAGATATCCAGGGAGCTGGCCACGCCGCTCGCCACTTCCAGGTACACCTTCTTGCTCAACAGGTAGCGCAAGGCAATGGTGCTGGCCGGTTCGAACACCCCTACCCCATAACGCAGGCTGAGTTTCTCGGTGATCTTGCCGCTGGCCACCACGGCGGTGTTATTGCCGCTGCCCTGGGTGTCGAGTTCGAAGTCCTGGATGCCCAGGTTCTTCGCCAGGTCCGAGGTGACCCCCGCACTGCCCATCAAGCCCAGGCCCAGCGCCGCCTGGGCCAGCATGTTGTTGTCTTCACCGGTGGTGCTCAGCGGACGCCCCAGCACCAGGTAGGACAGCGCCTGTTCCTGGCTCATGGCCGGTTCGGAAAAGATTTGCGTGGAGGGCTGTTCCGCGCTGCCACTGAGGCGGATACCGGCGACCACATCGCCCGTCTTGCGAATCGCTTCGATATCCAGGAATGGCTGGTCCAGCGGCCCGGCAAACAACAGCCGCGCACGCCGCACATCCAGCTTCTGGCCGTAGGCGCGGTAGCGGCCATCGTTGAGCCACAGCTCGCCCCGAGTGTCGAGGTTGTCGCCGATGTGCACCTGGCCCTGGACCTTGGCGGTGAGGCCGAAG
Source organism: Pseudomonas allii (assembly GCF_055380095.1). Classification (NCBI taxonomy): domain Bacteria; kingdom Pseudomonadati; phylum Pseudomonadota; class Gammaproteobacteria; order Pseudomonadales; family Pseudomonadaceae; genus Pseudomonas; species Pseudomonas allii. The sequence goes on from NZ_AP039450.1 coordinate 4,180,442, forward strand.
CCGGAGAAGTTGAGTTTGTCTTCGCCCACCACCACGTTGATATCCATCGCCATGGCCATCGGTGGTTTGCCCTCCTCGGTCTGGCTACCGATGATCACCGTGTCATCCGAGACTTTGACCGTCGACGGCGGCAGCTCGCGCACGGTGATATCGCCGCGTGGGATATGCACGTTGCCGGCGATGGCCAGCTTGTCGTTCTTCAGGCTGATTTTCAGGTCTGGCGCCACTTCCAGCACCGCGTAAGGTTCGACCGTGACCGGCAACTGCGAGCCTTGCAAACTGAGGTCCACCACCAGCGCCTTGCCCCAGTCGACCTGACCCTTGAGGCTACCCTGCCCGGCCTTGCCACTGTGCCAGGCGCCGTTGAGCTGCACGCTTTCGCCGGCAATCAGCGCCTGCACATTCAGGCCTTCCAGGCTGATGGGCAGTTCCGGCCCGGAGATCTCGCCGCCCACCAGGTTGACGTTGCCGTTGACCTGGGGCGCCAGCAGGCCACCTGAGAGACGGCCGTTGCCGTTGAGCTTGCCGGTGAGTTTCTCCACCATCGGCACAAACGGCCGTGCCACGGCAAGGTCGAGGCCGACCAGGCTGAAGTTGCCGGTAATCGGTTTGTTCTTGGGTAACGGGTTGATCTGCGCCTGCAACAGCAGCTCGCCGAGCTTGCCGCCCTGGAAGTTGAGCTGCGTGTCGATGCGCTTGGGGTTGAGGGTGGTTTCCAGTTTCAGGGTGTTGTAGGGGAAATCCAGCCACTGGTCCTTGTCCTTGACGCGCAAGGTGCCGCCGCTGGCATCCACCATGACGACGCCCTTGGGGCCGCTGGCCGGCAGGTCCAGTTGCAGGTCGGCATTGAGCTTGCCCTGCCAGGCGAAATCCTTGGGCAGGAACGCCGCCAGGCTGTCGATGGGGAATTGCTTGAGGTGGTAACGCAGCTTCGGCTCCGGCATCAGGCGCTGGTCTTCGCCGCACAGGCTGGCCGGCCCGGACACCCAGCAGTGCGCGGCAAAGGTCAGCCTGCCATCAGCCATGCGTTCGATCCTGGCCGGGGCTTGCAGCTTCCAGTCCTGGCCACCGGCTTGGACATCGCCGCTGGCCAGGCGCCCGCGCCAGTTGCCTTTGTCGAGGTTCCCGTCCAATGCCAGGGCCAGCTTGACCAGCGGGCCGGCGAGGTCGAGCTGGACCTTCTGGTTCTTGATATCGCCCTGGGCACTGGCGGTCAGGGTGCCGACCTGGGTCTCGCCGGATTGGATACCGCTGCCTTTCAGGTCAATATTGGCCCGCTGCGCACTGTCGAGGCTGGCGTCGAGGGTGAGGATTTGCAGGCGGTTATCGGCAAACGCCAGTTGCTGACCCTTGAGGTCGAGTTTGCCTTGGGGCGCCTTGAGGCTGCCAGCCACATTGAGTCGGCCGTTGACCTGCCCACGCAACTGCGGCCACAACTGGGCCAGGCGCGCCAGCTTGATGTCGATCTGCCCGGCCAGGCGTTGTTGCAGGCTGCCGCTGCCGTTGATGCGGTTGTCGCCCAGGCGGATATCCAGGTTGGCCAGGGTCCATTGCTCGCCCGCGCCTTCGGCCTTGGCGGCCAGCACGGCGGTTTGCCCGCGCAGGCGGCCCTTGAGGTCGAGGTCGGCATTCAGCTTGAGCTGCTCGTGCTTGAACTCGCCCTTGCTGCGCAGCGGCCCGGCCAGGGTGCCGGGCAATTCGGCGACCCAGTACGCCGGGTTCAGCGCCGACAGGTCGAGTGCCGTGTCCCAGGCAATGCCATCGGCAAATTGCAGGTTCAGGTGGCCCTCGGCCTTGCCCTGGCCGGCTGTGAGTTTCAGCTCGGGCAGAAAGATTTGCTTGAGGTCGCCACTGAACGGCGTGACCACGTTGAACTTGCCTGCCGGGCCGTCGAGGTCGGCCTTGAGATTGCCCAGGTAGTTGCCATCTTTGTAGGAGACCTCGCCATTGAAGGTATGCAGCGCCACTTGGGGCTCGTCGATGACGGGATACAGGCGATGCCAGGGGAAGTCCAGCCAGTCGACCTTGGCGTCGGCGCCGAAGCCTCGCTGCCAGTCCAGGTTGGCGCTGAGCTTGAGGCTTTGCTTGTCGTCGCCATACAGGTCGAGTTTTTCGATCTGCGCCCCTTTGGCATCCACGCGCCCCAGTAACAACAGGCTTACCGGGCTCTTTTCGGCAGGCAGTGACGCCTTGCCCGAGAGCACATAACCGGTTTTCAGGTCGCCCTTGGCCAGGAGCACCAGCTCATTGAGTTGCAGGGTGTCCGGCAAACCGGCATCCGGTTTGAACGCATCGGACTTGATCAGCACTTGCCCCGGCAGATCTTCCGCCAGCGGTTGCAACTCCGCCAGCAGGCTGCCGTCCAGGTAGCCGTGGCTATCGCCGTTGAGGGTAAGGGTCTTGAGCAAGTCGCCTTCGACTTTGAGGCCAACCGTCCACTGCTCACCACCGGGCGCGTAAGGCAGGCTCAAGTTACCGCTGGCGCTCAACGGCCAGTCGCCGGCGGGTTGCAGTAAGCCGGAAAGGTCCAGCACCAGGCCATCGCGTTGCAGGTGCACGGAGTCAATCTGCATGCCCGCAGCCGTCCAATGCGCCGCCAGTTGCAGGCCCTTGAGTTCTTCGCTGCCGTTGAACAACAGGCTGCCGACGCGAACGTCGCCCAACTGGATGGCCAGCGGCAGCTTCAGGTCGGGTAGCTCGATCGGGCCGCTGCTCTGCTCGGTGCTAGGGGGAAATTGCAGGCTGACTTGCTCGACATCCAGTTGATTGATGCACAGGGTCATGCGCAACAGGCACGCCGGCGACCAATCCAGCTTGGGCGCCTGGAGTTCGACACGGCTGCTGTCCTGCTGCCACAGCAGATGGTCGGCGCTCCACTGGCCACCCAAACGCCCCTGGAAATTCTCCAGGGTCAAACCCGGCACGCGGGCCAACGCCCAGCGGCTGCCCGCCTGGGTGCCCAGCACCGCCCACAGGGCCAGCAACAACACGGCAAGGCTGGCCACCACGGCCAGCCCCGCTATTTTCACACCACGCATCACAGCTCAGGCCCCATGGAAAAGTGCAATCGAACGCCGCCCGGGTCTTCCAGGGCATGGGCCAGGTCCAGACGGATCGGGCCGACCGGCGACACCCAGCGGATACCGACGCCGACGCCGGTTTTCAGGCTGGGCAGGTCCAGATTATTGAAGGAATTGCCCTGGTCAATGAAGGTCGCGATCCGCCATTTCTCGGCGATGGAATATTGATACTCGGCGCTCAGGGCTACCATGTAGCGGCCACCGATGCGGTCGCCGCGATCGTTCTCCGGCGACAGCGTCTGGTACTCGTAGCCGCGCACGCTCTGGTCGCCACCGGCAAAGAAACGTAGCGACGGCGGCACCGAGTTATAGCCGTTGGTGGCACTGCCGCCCACCTGCGCACGGGCCAGGAAGCGATGGTTGTCCCACAGCGTGGTCAGGCCTTTGACCATGGCCGTGCCGTAAAGCAGGTTGGTATCGGAGCCCAGGCCTTCCTTGGCGACTTTGGTGTCGAATTGCAGACGGTAGCCGTTGTGCGGGTCGATACGGTTGTCACTGCGCAGGTAGGAGTAGCTGATCCCTGGCATCACCAGATTACTCAGGCCGGAGTCATTGCCCAGGCGATATTCTTCACGCTGGTACTTGAGCGAAATCACCCGGGTCCAGCCGCTGGGCAGCTTGCTGTGCCACTCGGGGCCCACGGTGAGCAATTTACTCAGGGTGTCGGTGTTGGCGATTTCTTCGTTCTGATAGCCACCAGCGAAGCGCAGTTTGTCGGTGAGCGGTGGGTCCAGCGGAATGTCGTACCACAGGCCGACGTTCTGCCGCGGCGCCGACAGCTCGGCTTCCCAACCGTAGCTATGGCCCTGGGGGTTGACCCAGTGGCGGGTCCAGTTGGCTTTGCCGCGCGGGCCGACGTCGGTGGAGAAACCCAGGCCCAGCCCCATGGTGCGTGGCTTGCGGGTCTCCAGGCGCACGGCCACCGGGATGATGTCATTGGTTGAAGCCGCCGGGGCGGCATCCACCCGCACGCCTTCAAAAAAACCACTGGCTTGCAGGTTCTGGTTGAGTTCGGCGATCAGTTCGGAATCGTAAGGCGCGCCGCTTTTGAACGGCACCATGCGTTGCAGCAGTTCTTCGTCAAACGGCGTGTCGCCGGCAAAGCTGACCTTGCCCAACGCGTAACGCGGACCGCTGTCGTAGACGAGTTCGATATCGGCGACACCGGCCTTGGGGTCTACCGCGAGTTTCTGGCGGGTGAAGCGCCCACTGAAAAAGCCATAGCGCGAGGCCTGGTTCTGGATCAGGCGCTTGGCGTCTTCGTAATGGCCGTGGTTGAGCACGGCGCCGGCCTTGAGGTCGTTGCTGACGGGCACGCGAAACGTCTTGAGGTCTGCGGCAGGGCCGTCGACCCGAATGGTCACGTTGCGCAAATGCACCGGTTCGCCGGGGTCGATGGTGAGGATCAGGCGCGGGTTCTTGCCGCCTTTCACCTCACTGTCGATCTGTGGTTGATAGAAGCCAAGGGCCTGGGCGGCTTTGCGCGCCTGCTCCTCGGCGCCACGGCTGAACCGCAGCAAGGCCTCTTCATCACGATCGCCCACCCCGCCGATATAGCCTTCGATATTGGCTTTCAACGCGTCGTTTGAGGGTTTGATCCGCACGTCCAGTTCGCTTTGCGCCAACGCGCCGCAGCTTGTGAACAGCAGAATCAAGCCGCTGGTAAATCTTCCTGGAAACTTCATAGGCGCGGATGCTACACGAGCAAGGGAGACTCTTTGAACTCGGATTTATCTGAATAATTCTGGATTAAGCCGTTGCAGCATGTAACGACTGCGGATTCGGATGGAAAAACACATGCTCCAGGACCGGGCCTACCGCCACTTCACCGATTTCCTCGTAGCCCTGGCGTTTATAGAACTCCAGATAACGTGAATTCCCCGTGTCCAGCACCACACCGGACGAATGCGGGTCTTCGGCACACCAATTGTGCACGGCTTCCAGTAACTGCTCGCCGTAATGCTTGCCCTGGAATTGCGGGTGGATGCCGAGCAACGGCAGTACATGCACCGACTCACTGGGCAGGCACGCGAGCACCGCGTGGTGGTAGTCGAGGTAACGCCGTGTACCACGCACGCCAGTACTCAGCCACATGCGCAGTTGCCAGGCCCAGCTCTCGGTAATGCCCAGGCGCCGCTGCGGTGGCGCGATCAGCGCGATGCCGATCAGGCGGTCATTGACGAACAGACCAATCGCCGGCAGTTTCTGAAAGAAGTGCTGCTTGACCAACTCGCGCACGGTGGCGCGCACCCGTTGTTCATAACCGGGACGCTCGGCTTCGAAGATGTAGGCGAAGGTCGGCTCATGCCGATAGGCCTGGTACAACAGAGAACGGGCCTCACGGGAATAGCCGCTGTTGAGCAGGCGAATTTCAGCAATTGCAGTTGTAGTGTCCGGCATACCGTCAATCTCCCTGGGCGCGGCTCAAAAGGCAGCGTTCTTATGGGTACGAACCTACACAGCACGAGTCGTTCCCAGACATTAGCAGTGCATCTGCCCTACCGCCACGCTGGCCCCCGTCCGACTTGTCCGCTAGCATCGCCCTTTTGCCAGACCGGACTGCCGACCATGAAAATCGTCTCCTTCAATATCAACGGGCTGCGCGCCCGCCCACATCAGTTGGCGGCGCTGATTGAAAAGCACCAGCCCGACGTGATCGGCCTGCAGGAAACCAAAGTCCACGATGACCAATTCCCGCTGGCCGAGGTACAGGCCCTTGGCTATCACGTGTACTACCATGGGCAAAAAGGCCACTACGGCGTGGCCCTGCTGTCGCGCAAGGAAGCCCTGAGCGTGCACAAAGGCTTTGCCAGTGACGAAGAAGACGCCCAGCGCCGCTTTATATGGGGCACCTTCGCCGACGAGAACGGCCACCCGGTGACCATCATGAACGGCTACTTCCCTCAGGGCGAAAGCCGTGACCATCCCACCAAGTTCCCGGCCAAGCAGCGCTTCTACGAAGACCTGCAGCAACTGCTGGAAAGCCAGTTCAGCAACGACCAGGCGCTGGTGGTGATGGGCGATGTGAACATTTCCCCGGAAGACTGCGACATCGGCATCGGCGCCGACAACGCCAAGCGTTGGCTCAAGACCGGCAAGTGCAGCTTCCTGCCGGAAGAACGCGAATGGATGGCCCGTCTGAAAAACTGGGGCCTGGTGGACAGCTTCCGCCACCTCAACCCGAACGTGGCCGACCGCTTCAGCTGGTTCGACTACCGCAGCCGCGGCTTTGAAGACGAGCCCAAGCGTGGGCTGCGCATTGACGTAATCCTCGCCTCCAATGGCCTGCTGGCGCGGGTCAAGGATGCCGGGGTGGATTACGAGCTGCGCGGTTTGGAAAAACCGTCTGACCATGCGCCGATCTGGCTTGAATTGAACTGATCACACCCTGTGGGAGGGGCTTGCCCCGATGACGGTGGGTCAGTCAGCCCATTTATAGCTGACACGCCGCTATCGGGGGCAAGCCCCCTCCCACATTTAGCCTTGCGGTGCATCCGTCATATTTATGCAACGTGCCTGACTTATTCTCGCGGCACTCCCTTTGGCTTGAGAAGGTGCCGGCATGAGGCTGCGCGTTCTGTTACTGCTGACCGTTTTTCCCCTCTTCGCCGTTTCCGCCCCCCTGCCCGTTCCTGATCAAGGCCCAGCACTGCGCATCCAGGGCTCCAATACCATTGGCGCGGCGTTGGGTCCGGCACTGGTCAAGGGGCTGATGGAGCATCAGGGCTTGCAGGGAGTGCACAGCGAACCGGGCGAAGGCGCCAATGAACAGCGTGTGATCGGCAAGACGCGCCAGGGCAAGACCATGACCATCGAGGTCGCGGCCCACGGTTCGAGCACCGGGTTCACAGCGCTGAAAAAAACCAGCGCCGATCTGGCCGCCTCGTCTCGCCCGATCAAGGACAGTGAACTGGTCGACCTGGAACCCCTGGGCGACCTGAAAAGCCCCGAAGCCGAACAAGTGATAGCCATCGACGGCCTGGCCATCATTCTCCACCCGCAGAACCCTTTGAACACACTGAATACCGAGCAACTGGCGCAGATTTTCAATGGTGACATCAGTACCTGGGAGGCCGTGGGCGGCATCGGCGGGCCTATCCATGTGTACGCACGGGATGATCAATCCGGCACCTACGATACGTTCAAGGAACTGGTATTGCGTTTGCGTGGCAAGCCGCTTGCCTCGGGTGCCAAGCGTTTCGAGTCCAGCGAGCAGCTGTCCGATGCGGTCAGCCACGACCCGCAGGGCATCGGCTTTATCGGCCTGCCCTACGTGCGCCAGGCCAAGGCGGTGGCGATTGTGGATGGCGATTCACAGCCGATGTTGCCGCTCAACAGCCTGATTGCTACCGAAGATTACCCGCTGTCACGCCGGTTGTTTTTCTACCTGCCGCCGTCCGGGCGTAACCCGTGGGCCAAGGCACTGGTGGACTTTACCCAGGGCACCAAGGGCCAGGCGATTGTGGCCGCCAACGGGTTTATTGCGCAGCAGGTGCAGGCGATCGCCGTGGAGCCGCGCCCGTCGATGCCCGATGACTATCAGGGTATCGCCCGCGACGCCCAGCGCCTGACGGTGAATTTTCGCTTTGAAGAAGGCAGCGCCAGCCTCGACAACAAGGCGCGCCAGGATCTGCAGCGGGTGGTGGCCTATCTGAAAAACCACGACAAGTTAAATAAGCAGGTGACGCTGGTGGGCTTTGGCGATGCCAAGGATGACCCGCAGCGCGCCGCATTGCTGTCAAAGTTGCGGGCGATGGCGGTGCGTCGGGAGTTGGTCAAGAACGCCGTGGTGCTGCGCGATATCCGCGGGTTTGGTGCGCAGATGCCGGTGGCGGCGAATACGGCGGATGAGGGGCGGATCAAGAATCGGCGGGTGGAGGTTTGGGTTTACTGAGGGCTGATGGAGCTTCATTGCCTGATCCGGCCTCATCGGGGGCAAGCCCCCTCCCACATTTTGATCTGTGAACACATTCAAGTGTGGGAGGGGGCTTGCCCCCGATGCAGGCGACCCGCTGTTACTGCCCGCTGCGCATCAACTCTTTAGGCACGTACTTGCCAATCTCGAACTTGCCGATGGCCGCGCGGTGCACTTCGTCCGGGCCGTCCGCCAGGCGCAGGGTGCGTTGCATGGCGTACATGTAGGCCAGCGGGAAGTCGTTGGAAACGCCGGCGCCGCCGTGAATCTGGATCGCGCGGTCGATCACCTTCAAGGCCACGTTCGGCGCCACCACCTTGATCTGCGCGATTTCGCTTTTCGCCACTTTGTTGCCTACGGTGTCCATCATGTACGCCGCCTTCAAGGTCAGCAGGCGCGCCATATCGATCTCCATGCGTGAGTCGGCAATCTTGTCGATGTTGCCGCCAAGTCGCGCCAGCGGTTTGCCGAACGCGGTACGGCTGACCGAGCGTTTGCACATCAATTCCAACGCGCGCTCGGCCATGCCGATGGAGCGCATGCAATGGTGGATACGGCCTGGGCCAAGGCGGCCCTGGGCGATTTCAAAGCCACGCCCCTCGCCGAGCAGGACGTTTTCATAGGGCACGCGGACGTTGTCGAACAGCACTTCGGCGTGACCGTGGGGTGCATCGTCGTAGCCGAACACCGGCAGCGGGCGCACGATCTTCACACCGGGGGTGTCCACTGGCACCAGGATCATCGAGTGCTGCTGGTGGCGCGGTGCATCCGGGTTGCTCAGGCCCATGAAGATCAGGATCTTGCAGCGCGGGTCGCAGGCGCCGGAGGTCCACCATTTCTTGCCGTTGATCACCCACTCATCGCCCTGGCGTTCGGCACGGGCGGCCATGTTGGTAGCGTCGGAAGAAGCCACGTCCGGCTCGGTCATGGCGAACGCCGAGCGGATCTCGCCGCGCAGCAGCGGCGCCAGCCAGCGCTGTTTCTGTTCTTCATTGGCGTAGCGCACCAGCACTTCCATGTTGCCGGTGTCGGGGGCGGAGCAGTTGAACGGCTCCGGGCCCAGCAGGGAACGGCCCATGATTTCGGCCAGTGGCGCGTATTCGAGGTTGGTGAGGCCGGCGCCCAGTTCGGATTCGGGCAGGAACAGGTTCCATAGGCCTTCAGCTTTCGCCTTGGCTTTCAGCTCTTCCATGATTGCGGTGGGCTGCCAGCGGTCGCCTTCACTGACCTGGCGTTCGAACACCGGCTCGGCCGGGTAAACGTAAGCGTCCATAAACGCAGTGACGCGTTCACGCAGTTCCTGAACCTTGGGCGAATAGGCGAAATCCATGAGCAGCTCCCTTCTCTGAGAGGTTGTTTAGGTCATGCAATCGATGCTAGAACAGCGTTGATAATTTACCTAGCCTATTCTCGGCGTGTATTAACATTCATCACCGATATATGATCGACGTATGGCCACCTAACAATAAGAGCGCTGCGAAATGAATCTGAGCAAGGTCGACCTCAACCTGTTTATCGTCTTTGACGCGATCTACACCGAAGCCAATCTGACCCGCGCCGGGCAGATTGTCGGCATCACCCAGCCGGCGGTGTCCAACGCGCTGGCGCGCCTGCGCGAGACCTTCAACGACCCGCTGTTCGTGCGCACCGCCCAGGGCATGGTGCCGACGCCGATGGCGCAGAACATCATCGGCCCGGTGCGCAATGCGCTGTCATTGCTGCGGGTGTCGGTGCAGGAAAGCCGCATCTTCAACCCGCAGCAGGCGGCCAAGACCTACCGCATCAGCATGACCGACCTTACCGAGGCGGTGATCCTGCCGCCATTGTTCCAGCGCCTGCGCCGCCTGGCGCCCACGGTGGTGATCGAGAGTTTCCTGTCCAAGCGCCGCGAAACCACCAAGGAGCTGGCCGCCGGGCGCCTGGACTTTGCCGTGGATGCGCCGCTGAACACCGACCCGCAGGTGCGCCACGTGAAGCTGATGGAAGACCGCTACGTGTGTGCCATGCGCAAGGGCCATCCCATGGCCAGCAAAGACAAGTTCACGCTGGATGACTACCTGTCGCTGACCCATATCCATATTTCCAGCCGGCGCAACGGTCTGGGTCATGTGGACCTGGCGCTGGGCAAGATGGGCATCCAGCGCAAGATCGCCCTGCGCTCCCAACATTACCTGATGGCCTCGCAGGTGCTGCAGCAGACCGACATGGTCATGACCGTGCCAGAACGCTTCGCCCGCCGCCATGAACTGCACTGGTTCAACCTGCCGGTCAACGACGTGCCGCCGGTGGAAACCCACCTGTACTGGCACGAAAGCACCGACCAGGACCCGGCCAACCGCTGGATGCGCGAGCAGATGATTGAGTTGTGCCAGCAGGTCACCGCCCATGAGAAGAAGCTGGATAAACAACAGGCGTGAGGTTGGCGAGCGCCCTGTGGGAGGGGGCTTGCCCCCGATGGGTCACGCAGCGACCCTTGACGTTTACGTCAACCTGACAGTAGCTTAACGCCAAGACCTTCTTGAGCGCCCACATGAGCACCACCTACAGCATCTCCGACCTCGCCCGCGAGCTCGACATCACCACCCGCGCCATTCGCTTCTATGAAGAACAAGGCCTGCTGGCCCCGGAACGCCGGGGCCAGGAGCGCATCTACTCGGCCCGCGACAAGGTCAGCCTCAAGCTGATCCTGCGGGGCAAGCGCATCGGTTTTTCCCTGGCCGAATGCCGCGAGCTGATCGAACTCTACGACCCCACCAGCGGCAACCACGTCCAACTCAACAGCATGCTGGCGAAAATCGCCGAGCGCCGTGAGCAGTTGGAACAGCAACTACTGGATATCGAACAGATGAAGCTGGAACTGGACACCGCCGAAGAGCGCTGCACCCAGGCCCTGGCCCACACCCTGCGCCAGGTCGACCACTGATCAGAAGGTAACCGCAATGTCCCTCCCCTCACACGTACGCCTGGTGGAAGTCGGCCCGCGCGACGGTTTGCAGAACGAAGCCCAACCCATCAGCGTGGCGGACAAGGTCCGCTTGGTGGATGCCCTCAGCGCTGCCGGCTTGCGTTATATCGAGGTCGGCAGTTTCGTCTCGCCCAAGTGGGTGCCGCAGATGGCCGGGTCCGCCGAGGTGTTTGCGCAGATCCAGCGCAAGCCCGGTGTGACTTATGGTGCGCTGGCACCGAACCTGCGCGGGTTCGAGGACGCGCTCGCGGCCGGCGTCAAGGAGGTAGCGGTGTTTGCCGCCGCGTCCGAGGCGTTTTCCCAGCGCAATATCAATTGTTCCATCAGTGAAAGCCTGGAGCGCTTTGCGCCGATCATGGCGTCGGCCAGGCAGCACGGGGTCAGCGTGCGCGGCTATGTGTCGTGCGTGCTGGGGTGCCCGTATGAAGGCGAGATCGCGCCGGAACAGGTCGCGGCGGTGGCGCGGGAGTTGTATGCCATGGGCTGCTATGAGGTGTCCCTCGGCGACACTATCGGTACCGGTACGGCGGGCGCCACGCGGCGGCTGTTCGAGGTGGTCGGGGCGCAGGTGCCACGGGACAAGCTCGCCGGGCACTTCCATGACACCTATGGCCAGGCCATCGCGAATATCTACGCCAGCCTGCTGGAAGGCATCACGGTGTTCGACAGCTCTATCGCGGGCCTCGGCGGCTGCCCTTATGCCAAGGGTGCCAGCGGTAACGTCGCCACCGAAGACGTGCTGTACCTGCTCAACGGCCTGGGTATCGAGACCGGTATCGACCTTGAGGCATTGATTGGCGCGGGCCAGCAGATCAGCCGTGTGCTGGGCCGGCCGACAGGGTCGCGCGTGGCAAAGGCGCGTAACGCCGGTTGAGTAGCTTAGCCGTGACAATGTGTTACCGCACGCCTACACATCGAGTAACACGGGAACATATTTTGTCGTATTTGCCGTAGGCCAAACCCTACACAAAAACCAAATCATTGATTTTAAAGGGATTTTAAAAGTTGGCACGGCTTCTGCTATCTCTATGACATAACAAGAATAAAAAGCGCCAAACCTAATAAAAATAAGACGAAACGACTCTGATATAACAAAAACAACACGGCAGAGACGCAGCTAACAGATTTTTTTGGAGAAGATGTGCTTCGCAGGGTACGGCATGCCGAAACCCGCAACCGGTCAGAGAAAAATAAAACTACCTCAGGTAGCTGCCCACTGGTTGGATCATCACGAAGAAGCAGATCAGCGCTCAAAAAAATACGTTTGCTCTTGACCCCGGATGGGGGTCGCCAAAAACAGCGGTAAAGGGTAACGGTTGCCAAAAACAACAATAGACCGCCCCTCAATAATAAAAAAAGAGCACGCAACGACAAATTAAAGGGGACCCTCGGGTCCCCTTTGTGCTTTCAGGGATTTATTCCTGCCCTGCCCCCAACTCTTGCATGGAAATCTCGCGCATGCGGAATTTCTGGATCTTGCCCGTTACCGTCATCGGAAACTCCTTCACGAACTTGAAGTGCCTGGGCGTCTTGAAGTGCGCGATGCGGCCCTTGCACCAGGCTTGCAGCTCCAGCTCATTGGCGACATGGCCGGGGTGGAACTTGATCCAGGCGACAATGGCTTCACCGTAGCGCGCATCCGGAATGCCGATGACCTGCACATCCGCCACCGCCGGGTGGGTGAAGAAAAACTCCTCCAACTCTCGCGGGTACACGTTCTCGCCGCCACGAATGATCATGTCCTTATTGCGCCCGGCGATGCATACGTAACCCTGGGCATCCATGCTCGCCAGGTCGCCGGTGTGCATCCAGCCGGCGTCGTCGATGGCCTCGCGGGTGGCGTCGGGGTTGTTCCAGTAGCCGAGCATCACGCTGTAGCCACGGGTGCACAGTTCGCCGATTTCACCGCGCGCGAGCGTGTTGCCATCGGCGTCGATGATCTTGTTTTCCAGCTGTGGCTGGGTGCGCCCGACAGTAGTCACGCGGCGCTCCAGGTCGTCGTCCGCTCCGGTTTGCAGCGACACCGGGCTGGTCTCGGTCATGCCGTAGGCAATCTGGACCTCGCGCATGTGCAGTTCGCTGATGACCCGGCGCATCACCTCGATGGGACACGTTGCGCCAGCCATGATGCCGGTGCGCAGCGTAGACAGGTCAAAGTCGCCCAACTGTGGATGATCGAGCATCGCGATGAACATCGTGGGAACGCCGTAAAGACCGGTGGCGCGTTCTTCGGCGACGGTGGTGAGGGTCAGCAGCGGGTCGAAGCCGTCGTTCGGATAGATCATCGTGGTGCCATGGGTGATGCAGCCCAGGTTGCCCATGACCATGCCGAAGCAGTGATACAGCGGCACCGGGATCACCAGGCGGTCTTGCGCGGTGAGGCCCAGGCTTTCGCCGACCATATAGCCATTGTTGAGGATGTTGTGGTGACTGAGGGTAGCGCCCTTGGGAAAGCCGGTGGTGCCGGACGTGTACTGGATATTCACCGGCTGGTCGAAATGCAGGCTGGCTTGCCGGCTGTGCAACTGTTCAGTCGGGACGCCAGCCCCGAGCGCGGCCAGTTGCGACCAGGGCATGAACCCTGTGGGCGGGTTAGGATCGAGGCTGATGAGGCCGCGCACGTCTGGTTTCAGCTCGTGCAGCATGGCGTGGTAATCGGAGCTCTTGAATGAGCCGGCACAGACCAGCCACTGGCAACCGGACTGCTTGAGCACGTAGTCCAACTCGCTGCTGCGATAGGCCGGGTTGATGTTGACCAGGATCACCCCGAGTTTGGCGCTGGCAATCTGGCTGATGCACCACTCGGCGCAATTGGGCGCCCAGATGCCCAGGCGGTCGCCGGTCTGCATGCCGAGGGCAAGAAAGGCACGGGCATGCAAATCCACCGTCTCGGCCAACTGCCGCCAGGTGTAGCGGCGTTGTTGATGGCGCACCACCAGGGCCTCGCCATCGGGAAACTGCGCGACGGTTCGGTCAAAGGCTTGGCCAATCGTCATGGCCAGCAAGGTCTTGTCCTGTGAGCCACGGCTGTAGCTCTGATTCGGTTGATCCATAACGACCCCTGTTGTCTTTTTTGTAGGTTGACGTATACGTAAACTACGATTGACAGCGCCGTAACGCAAGCTTACGTTAACGTAAAGGTGAGCGCCCTTCCCTGGCGCCCCATCCACACAACAACAATGCTCACATTAAGGTGCCTGTCCATGAGTTACCCGTCCCTGAACTTCGCCCTCGGTGAAACCATCGACATGCTGCGCGACCAGGTGCAGTCCTTTGTGGGTAAGGAAATCGCGCCCCGTGCGGCGCAGATCGACATCGACAACCTGTTCCCCGCCGACCTGTGGCGCAAGTTCGGCGACATGGGCCTGCTGGGCATCACCGTGCCGGAGGAATACGGCGGCGCCGGCCTGGGCTACCTGGCCCACGTGGTGGCCATGGAAGAGATCAGCCGCGGCTCGGCCTCGGTGGCGCTGTCCTACGGCGCGCACTCCAACCTGTGTGTGAACCAGATCAACCGCAACGGCAGTCACACACAGAAACTCAAGTACCTGCCCAAACTCGTCAGCGGCGAACACGTCGGCGCACTGGCCATGAGCGAACCGAACGCCGGTTCCGATGTGGTCTCGATGAAGCTGCGTGCCGATAAACGCGGCGATCATTACGTACTCAACGGCAGCAAGACCTGGATCACCAATGGCCCCGACGCCAGCACCTATGTGATCTACGCCAAGACCGACCTGGAAAAGGGCCCCCACGGCATCACCGCGTTTATCGTCGAGCGCGACTGGAAAGGCTTCAGCCGCAGCAACAAGTTCGACAAGCTGGGCATGCGCGGTTCCAACACCTGCGAGCTGTTTTTCGATGACGTGGAAGTACCGGAAGAAAACATCCTCGGCGTGCTCAACGGCGGCGTCAAAGTGCTGATGAGCGGACTCGACTATGAACGCGTGGTGCTCTCCGGCGGCCCCACCGGCATCATGCAGGCGTGCATGGACCTGATCGTGCCCTACATCCACGACCGCAAGCAGTTCGGCCAGAGCATCGGCGAATTCCAGCTGATCCAGGGCAAGGTTGCCGACATGTACACCCAGCTCAATGCCAGCCGCGCCTACCTCTACGCGGTGGCCCAGGCGTGCGAGCGTGGCGAGACCACGCGCAAGGATGCCGCCGGGGTGATCCTCTACAGTGCCGAACGCGCCACGCAAATGGCCCTCGAAGCCATCCAGATTCTCGGCGGCAATGGCTACATCAATGAATTCCCCGCCGGGCGCCTGCTGCGCGACGCCAAGCTGTATGAGATCGGCGCCGGCACCAGTGAGATCCGGCGGATGTTGATCGGTCGCGAACTCTTCAACGAAACCCGCTGAAGGAGCGCACCATGGCCACTCTGCATACCCAGCTCAACCCGCGTTCGGCAGAATTTGCTGCCAACAGCGCGGCGATGCGCCAACAGGTCGACGCCCTGCACACCCTGCTCGCCCACGTGCAGCAAGGCGGCGGCGCCAAGGCACAGGAGCGGCACACCTCACGCGGCAAGTTGCTGCCGCGCGAGCGTATCAATCGCCTGCTCGATCCGGGCTCGCCGTTCCTTGAACTCAGCCAGTTGGCCGCCTATCAGGTGTACGGCGAAGACGTGCCGGCCGCCGGGGTGATTGCCGGGATCGGCCGTGTGGAAGGCGTCGAATGCATGATCGTCGCCAACGACGCCACGGTGAAAGGCGGCTCCTACTACCCACTCACCGTCAAAAAACACCTGCGCGCCCAGACCATCGCCGAGCAGAACCGCCTGCCGTGCATCTACCTGGTGGACTCCGGCGGCGCCAACCTGCCGCGCCAGGACGAAGTGTTTCCCGACCGTGAGCACTTCGGGCGAATCTTCTTCAACCAGGCCAACATGAGCGCCCAGGGCATCCCGCAGATCGCGGTGGTGATGGGCTCGTGCACCGCCGGTGGCGCCTATGTGCCAGCCATGGCCGACGAAGCAATCATGGTGCGCAACCATGCCACTATCTTCCTTGCCGGCCCACCGCTGGTGAAGGCCGCCACCGGTGAAGTGGTGACAGCCGAAGACCTCGGCGGTGCCGATGTGCACTGCAAGATCTCCGGCGTGGCCGATCACTATGCCGACAGCGATGAGCATGCACTGGCGCTGGCCCGGCGCAGCGTGGCGAACCTCAACTGGCGCAAACAAGGCCAGTTGCTGCAACGTTCGGCGGTGGCTCCGCTGTACAGCAGTGAAGAGTTGTACGGCGTGATCCCCGCCGACGCCAAGCAGCCGTTTGATGTGCGCGAAGTCATTGCACGGCTGGTGGACGGTTCGGTGTTCGATGAGTTCAAGGCGCTGTTCGGCACCACCCTGGTGTGCGGCTTTGCCCACCTGCACGGCTACCCGATTGCGATCCTGGCCAACAACGGGATTCTGTTTGCCGAAGCCGCGCAAAAAGGCGCGCATTTTATCGAGCTGGCCTGCCAGCGCGGTATTCCGCTGCTGTTCCTGCAGAACATCACCGGTTTCATGGTCGGCCAGAAGTACGAAGCCGGCGGCATCGCCAAGCACGGCGCCAAGCTGGTCACCGCCGTAGCCTGTGCCAAGGTGCCGAAGTTCACGGTGATCATCGGCGGCAGCTTTGGTGCCGGCAACTACGGCATGTGTGGCCGCGCCTATGACCCGCGGTTTTTGTGGATGTGGCCGAACGCACGCATTGGCGTGATGGGCGCTGACCAGGCGGCGGGTGTGCTGGTGCAGGTCAAGCGCGAGCAGGCTGAGCGCGCCGGCACAGGGTTCAGCGCCGAGGAAGAGGCGGCGATCAAGCAGCCGATCCTCGACCAGTACGAAACCCAGGGCCACCCCTACTACTCCAGCGCACGCCTGTGGGACGACGGTGTGATCGACCCGTTGCAGACCCGTGACGTGCTGGCGCTGGCCTTGTCCGCGTCGCTGAATGCCCCCATCGAGCCGAGCCGCTTCGGCGTGTTCCGCATGTAAATGGAGCTGTACCCCATGAGCGATTTCAACACCCTCGAACTGATCACCGACCCTCGTGGCTTTGCCACGCTGTGGCTCAGTCGTGAAGCCAAGAACAACGCATTCAACGCCGAGATGATCCGCGAACTGATCATCGCCCTCGACCGGGTACAAGGCGATCCGTCCCTGCGCTTCCTGGTCCTGCGCGGGCGCGGCAAGCACTTCAGCGCCGGCGCCGACCTGGCCTGGATGCAACAGTCGGCCGAGCTGGACTACCACACCAACCTGGACGATGCCCGCGAGCTCGCGGAGCTGATGTACAACCTGGCCAAACTGAAAATCCCGACCCTGGCGGTGGTGCAAGGCGCGGCCTACGGCGGCGCACTGGGCTTGATCAGTTGCTGCGACATGGCGATTGGCGCCGATGATGCGCAGTTCTGCCTGTCGGAAGTGCGCATCGGCCTGGCGCCGGCGGTGATCAGCCCGTTCGTGGTGCAAGCCATCGGCGAACGCGCGGCACGGCGCTATGCCCTGACCGCCGAACGCTTTGGCGGCCAGCGAGCGCGCGACATCGGCTTGCTGGCGGAAAGCTATCCGATCGGCGAGATGGACCATCAGGTCGAACAGTGGATCGCTAACCTGCTGCACAACAGTCCGGCAGCCATGCGTGCCAGCAAAGACCTGTTGCGCGAAGTGGGCAACGGTGCCCTCACCCCGGCGCTGCGTCGCTACTGCGAAAACGCCATTGCCCGCATCCGGGTCAGCGCCGAGGGCCAGGAAGGCTTGCGCGCGTTCCTGCAAAAACGTCCACCGAGCTGGCAGCCCCAGGAGCCGCGTTCATGAGTACATTGACGACCCTGCTGGTGGCCAACCGTGGCGAGATCGCCTGCCGCGTGATGCGCACCGCCAAGGCCATGGGCCTGACCACCGTGGCCGTGCACAGCGCCATCGACCGCAATGCTCGCCACAGCCGTGAGGCGGATATTCGTGTCGACCTGGGCGGCAGCAAAGCCACCGACAGTTACCTGCAAATCGACAAGCTGATCGCTGCCGCCCAGGCCAGTGGCGCCCAGGGGATCCACCCGGGGTACGGTTTTCTGTCGGAAAACGCCGGGTTTGCCCGTGCGATTGAAGCGGCCGGGTTGATCTTTCTCGGACCACCCGCCTCCGCCATCGATGCCATGGGCAGCAAGTCGGCCGCCAAGGCGCTGATGGAAACCGCAGGCGTGCCCCTGGTGCCGGGTTATCACGGCGAAGCCCAGGATCTGGACACCTTCCGCGCCGCCTGCGAGCGCATTGGCTACCCGGTATTGCTCAAGGCCACGGCCGGTGGCGGCGGCAAAGGCATGAAGGTGGTCGAGGACGTCAGCCAGTTGGCCGAGGCGCTCGCTTCGGCCCAGCGAGAAGCGCTGTCGTCTTTCGGCAATGGGCAGATGCTGGTGGAGAAATACCTGCTCAAGCCACGTCATGTGGAGATCCAGGTGTTTGCCGATCAACACGGGCATTGCCTGTACCTCAACGAACGGGACTGCTCGATTCAGCGTCGCCATCAAAAAGTCGTCGAGGAAGCGCCGGCACCGGGGTTGAGTATTGAACAACGCAAGGCCATGGGCGAGGCGGCCGTGCGTGCGGCCCAGGCCATCGGGTATGTCGGTGCGGGCACCGTGGAATTCTTGTTGGACGCACGCGGTGAGTTTTTCTTCATGGAGATGAACACGCGACTGCAGGTGGAACACCCGGTCACCGAGGCGATTACCGGCCTGGATCTGGTGGCCTGGCAGATTCGTGTCGCCCAGGGCGAGGCGTTGCCGATCACCCAGGAACAGGTGCCGCTGGTCGGCCATGCGATTGAAGTGCGGCTGTATGCCGAGGACCCGGCCAATGACTTCCTGCCCGCCACCGGGCACCTGGCGCTGTACCGTGAATCCGCACCGGGGCCAGGGCGCCGTGTGGACAGCGGTGTCGAGCAGGGCGACAACGTCTCGCCGTTCTATGACCCCATGCTCGGCAAGCTGATTGCCTGGGGCGAGGACCGTGAACAGGCGCGGCTGCGGCTGCTGGGCATGCTGGATGAATTTGCCATCGGCGGCCTCAAGACCAACCTGGGCTTTCTGCGGCGCATTATCGGGCACCCGGCATTTGCGGCGGCCGAGTTGGATACCGGGTTTATTCCGCGTTATCAGGATGAGTTGCTGCCGGCCTCAGGAGAGCTAAGTGATGAGTTTTGGCAGGCGGCTGGCGCGGCCTTTATTCAGAGCCTGCCGCCGGGTGCGGGACCGTGGGCGAATAGACACGGATTTCGCGCCGGACTGCCTGCCGAGGTGTCGCTGCATTTGAGCTGCGATGGCCAGGACCGACTGGTGACGCTGGCCGCCCAGGCGCCACAGTGGCGTGGCGAACAGTTGCTGATCGAACAACAGGGCGTGCGTCGCAGCCATCTGGCGGTGCGCCACGACCACACGCTGTATCTGCGTTGGGACGGCGAGATGCGTGGCGTATCGTTGTTCGATCCGATTGCCGCAGTCGAGGCCAACCAGTCGCACCAGGGTGGCCTGACGGCCCCGATGAACGGCAGCATCGTACGGGTGCTGGTGGAAGTGGGCCAACAGGTGGAAGCCGGCACGCAACTGGTGGTGCTGGAAGCCATGAAAATGGAACACAGCATCCGTGCGCCCCAGGCCGGGGTGGTCAAGGCACTGTTCTGCCAGGAAGGCGAAATGGTTGCCGAAGGTTGCACATTGGTGGAGCTTGAAACGGCGGGTTAAAATTTTGCCGTGGCCTGTACGACGACGCCCAGCAGTTGGCAATCGTCGGTCAGCAACTGCTTCGGATAGGTGGGATTGAGCGGCACCAGGTAACGCTGGCCGCTCTCCTCCAGCAACTGGCGAAAAGTAGCCTGGCGGCTCCCGGCCCATTGGGCCACCACCAGTTTACCGGGCTCGGCGGCAATGGCCGGGTCCACCAGGATCATCATGCCCGCACTGATGCTCAGGCCACTGGGTGCGGTCATGGCGTCGCCGGTGACCGGCAGCCAGAAGGCATCGCCCCGGGCGTGGTAATCCGTCAGCTCGAAGCGGGCGGCGCCATAAGGCGGTCGCGGTTCACGCACTTCGCACAGCCCTTTCCAGTCGCTGACCGGATAGCGGAAATACGGGTTGTAGTTTTTCTCCGCAGGCGGCTCATCGGCCCGCTCGCGAATATCCAGCGCGACTTCCAGGTAGCCCAGCCCCAGCGCCGCCAACACCCGATTCATGTCCACCAGGCTCGGCGCACGGCGCTTGTTGAGCCAATGGCCGACGCCGCCCTGGGACATGCCCAGGCGCTCAGCCAGTTCACCTTGCGTGACCTTGCGGTCTTCCATGTTGGCCCTGACCAACGCGATCCAGTTATCCATGGGCGCTGACAATACGTCACGCAGTTTCCAGGGCAATAAACAGTTTGTAGTAATCCATAAAACGACATAAATACGATACGTACTATCATCGGGCATAAGGTTTTCGACACCCACCCCAGAGTACCGCCCCTTATGACGACAAGCCCGTATCTGCTGCCTGAAATCCCCGAAGACACCGAGCTGCACGACCTGCGCAGCAGCGGTGCCGCCAAGCGCGCATTGGACTTTTACTTGAAAGAAGATATGTCGGCATCAGCCCCTGACGAGGCCCTGTTTGCCATCAAGCCAGGCATCAGCCCGGAGGAAGCCCTGGTGCACGCCTCGGACCTGTTGCGCAGCGCCGCGGCCACGGCCTATGAGTCAGCGAGCAGCCATCAGGGCAGTCATCGTGACCTGGCGTTTTCGGTGGTGTATTTGATCGATATGGCGAAGGCGATGGTGGAGCGGTCGTTGCAGGTGCCGGAGGCTCAAGCGAACGGATGACAGGCGTGAAGAAAAATATTTCTATCTCACGGATAAAAACATTTGACTTGCAAATGATAATGATTATTATTGGACCCAGCTGATCGCGAGATCAGTCGATAGACCAAGGGACCTTAGGTCGGACTCTTGGAATATCTCCTCATCAGGCTAATCACGGTTTTTGACCCGGCTCTTTGGCCGGGTCTTTTTTTTGCCAGTTTCCCTGGCATGGCTTCAGGCTAATGAAGACTGTGTGTTGCTTGATGGCGCGCATGGTAGCAAAAGACTATCGCCAAAAGAAAGCCAGTCGACCGCTCTAGCTCACGTCTTTGCGAAATAGCGCTTGAGAATCAATCTCATAGTTCCTAAGCTGCTGCGGCGTCAAGGAAGACGCCCCCCCTCCCCCTTCGCAACAATTTTGCGTCCAGTCTTTACCAGACTCCTGTGTAAGATAGCCGCCACAACACTCATATTCAGGCAACCAGACTATGACCGTGGCCTTGACCTCCATCAGGATCAGCACCGACTTCGACAGTGGCAATATCCAGGTACTGGATGCCCATGACGCCTATCAGTTACTGCTGGCAATCAAACCCGACACGCGCAGCCATCATTACCAATGGTTCCACTTCAAGGCCGAAGGCATGCACGTGGGCCATACCCACACCTTTCGCCTGAGCAACGCGGGTAAATCGTCCTACCCACACGCGTGGAGTGGCTACAACGCCGTGGCCTCCTATGACCACATCAATTGGTTCCGGGTGCCTTCGCGCTTCGACGGGGAAATCCTGCATATCAGTTTGGAAACCCGCGAGAAGCACGCCTGGTTCGCCTATTTCGAACCCTACAGCCGCGAACGCCACGACTGGCTGATCGAACAGGCCCTGAGCCGCGCCGACACCCAATTGCTGGTCACCGGTAAAAGTGCCGAAGGCCGTGACATCCAACTGCTGCGTCGCGGCAAAGGCGGCGAAGGTCGGCGCAAGATCTGGATCATCGCCCAACAGCATCCCGGCGAGCACATGGCTGAATGGTTCATGGAAGGCATCATCGAACGCCTGCAACAGGACGGTGATGACGAGCTGAAAAAACTGCTGAAAGTCGCCGACCTGTACCTGGTGCCCAATATGAACCCGGACGGCGCCTTCCACGGCCACCTGCGCACCAACGCCATGGGCCAGGACCTCAACCGCGCCTGGCAGAGCGCCAGCCAGGAGATCAGCCCGGAAGTGTTGTTCGTCCAGCAACAAATGGAAAAGTACGGCGTCGACCTGTTTCTCGATATCCACGGTGACGAGGAAATCCCCTACGTCTTCACCGCCGGCTGCGAAGGCAACCCGGGGTACACCCCACGTATCGAGGCATTGGAAAAACACTTCCGCAGCCACTTGAGCGCCCTGACCCGTGACTTCCAGACCACCCACGGCTACACCCGCGACCTGCCGGGCGAAGCCAACATGACCCTGGCGTGCAACGCGGTCGGCCAGAAATACGACTGCCTGTCGCTGACCCTGGAAATGCCCTTCAAGGACAACGACGACGCGCCCAACCCGAAGACCGGCTGGTCGGGCGAGCGCTCCAGGCAGTTGGGCAAGGACGTGCTGAGCACGGTGGCCGATATCGTCACCGTGCTGCGCTGACGCCCTCTCCCGCCGGCATCACTCCTTGGTGCCGGTCATGCTCTGCAACACGCCATCGCGGCGGATCAGCCCATGGAACAACGCCGCCGCCAGGTGCAACAGCACCGTCAGGAAAAGCAGGTAGGCCAGATAACCATGGGCCTTGCGCAGCACCGCGAACAATGGCGCGTTCGCGCCCACCAGCGCTGGCAACTGCACCGAACTGCTGAGCATCACCGGATCGCCTGCCGCCGAAATCATCGCCCAGCCCAGCAGCGGCAATACCAGCATCAAGGCATACAGCACCACATGGGACGCCTTGGCCGCCAACACTTGCCACAACGGCAGGTCGACGGGCAGCGGCGGTTGGCGCGTGGAGAACCGCACCGCCAGGCGCACGATCACCAGAGCCAGAATCGCGATCCCCAGCGGCTTGTGCAGGTGAATCAACCACTCATGCCGTTCCGACACTGAAGCCGCCAAGCCCGCACCGATAAACAGCATGGCGATGATCATCAGCGCCATCAGCCAGTGCAGCAGGCGCGCCAGCGGGGCAAAAAACCGTGGTTGGGCATTCATGGCTTCGACTCCTGAGGGGCGCTGTGCAACGGGCCGACTTCACCGGCGCGGCGCAGGTAGGAACTGGCATACGCCGCCGAGCGTGCCGCCAGCAACGGGTCATTGGACGCTTCGATGCCACTGGGCAGAATCAGCGGGTCGAAATTGATGTCGCGGCAATCACCGTCCGCCTGCGGCTGGCTGCTTTGCAGCACCAGGGTGCCGGCATTGATAACTTTATGCTCACCGCTCCAGGCCTTGCTCGCATCGTCCATCGGGTCACCCGGGTTGGCCAGGGTCATGTTCAACTGCCAGCGCAACGGCCCGGCGGCCAGGCGCTGCACCAGGTCTTTTTCCAGGAAATCACTCCCGACCGGCGCGGCATCGCCCGGCGCATCCTGACTTTGCGGCACCACGCCCCAGCGCACGGCCTGGCGCTTGCCATCGGCGCCCACCAGGTAAAACGCGTTGATACCGTTGTAGGTTTCAGTCGCATAACTGGCCGAAGGCTTGGCGGTCTTGACCCACGCCAGGAACGGCGCGGTCTCGGGGTGGGCGGCAAAAAACGCCGGCATGCTCGCCGGGTTCGGCTTGCCGGTGGCGGGCTCCGGTGCACCGGCCTTGAGCATCTGGTAGAACGCCTCGGGCGTGCCCACCGGGAACACCGGCATGCTGTTCATGCCGGTGCGCCATTGCTGGCCATTGGCCTGGGTGAACTGCAGGGCAAAACTGCGGATCGGCACACTGCTGTCGGGCGCGTAAGGGTTACCGCTGGGCAAGGCAAACCGGCCGATCACGGGGGTCTTGGCCTCGCTGAACACTTGGGCACTGGAATAGGTGCGGGCTTGGGGCGTGCTCTCGAAATATCCGGCGACGCAGATGCCTTTGGCATGGTTACGCCGAAAGCCCGGATGCACGCCATTGTTGGTTTCCAGCGCGTTGACCAGGGTTTTAGGACGCAGGCGCTGTGGGTCGAGGGTGCCGTTGACGTAGGCAAAGGCCCCCGCCACAACCGCAACCACGGCACCGATACCCGCCAGGCGCGCGATCAGGCTCGCGGTGCTCAACGGGGGACGAGGCGGTGATGAGTGATCTACCATGAAGGAACTCCGGGGCCAAAGGCCTTAGGGGTGAACATAAGGTCGGAGCATTAAGACGAACGCCGATCGGCTCTATTCCCTGGCCCTGGATTTATTTTCACGCACGGGGAATAACCCTCAACGGCGCACGTCTCTCTCATCCCAGCGTAGTGACCAGCCAGATTCCCATGCATGAACTCGACGAACAGTTACGTGAACTCATCCCCAGGCTGCGGCGCTTTGCCGTGTCCCTGACCCGTAACGCCAGCAGCGCCGACGACCTGGTGCAGTCGACCCTGGAGCGGGCGATCATCAGTTGGGCCGATAAACGTGTCGAAGGCGACTTGCGTGCCTGGCTGTTCTCGATCCTCTACCGCCAGTTCCTCGATGCCCACCGTCGCACCCGGCGTTATGCGCGCATGCTGGAATTCTTTACCGGGCGTGACGATGCGCAGCCGTCGGTCGAACGCACCGTGATCGCCCAGTCGACCCTGCAAGCCTTCGATCAGCTCAACACCGAGCAGCGCGCCCTGCTGCTGTGGGTCTCGGTCGAAGGCTTGAGCTACAAGGAAGTCGCCGAGATCCTCGATGTGCCCCTCGGTACGGTGATGTCACGCCTGTCCCGGGCGCGCCAAGCCCTGCGTCAACTCAGTGATGGCGAAATTGCCAGCCCTTCCCTGCGGATACTCAAATGATCAGCCTGCCCCCCAGCGAACGCGATTTGCATGCCTACGTCGATCACCAACTGCTGGAGAGTGATCGCCGTGTCCTTGAAACCTATCTGGCGGCCCACCCGGATGTCGCAGCCCAGGTCCATGCCTGGCAGCACGACGCGCAGTTGCTGCGTGCCGCGTTGGGCGGTGCCCTGCAGCAACCGGCCAACCCGGACCTGGACCCGGCGTTGATCCGCCAGCGCATCAAGCGTCAATCACGCCGCCACTTCGCCACGGCAGCCGTGCTGCTGATCGCCGTCAGCCTCGGCGGCCTGGGTGGCTGGCACGCTCGTGAAGCCACCCAGCCGGCCCAACTGCCGATGGCCGATGCAATGCAGGCGTTCCGCTTGTTTGCCCAGGACGGCATCATGCCGGCCGACTACAAGGGCCAGGGCGGCGGCACGATGCAGGCCTGGCTCGACCGCTACTTCAACCAGGCCCACCGCCTGCCTGACCTGAGCGCGTCGGGCTTCACGCCGGTCAGCGGGCGCCTGCTCACTACCGAGCAAGGCGCCGCCGCCATGGTGCTGTACGAAGACCCGCAAGGGCGGCGCATCAGCTTCTACATCCGCCCGCCAGGCCCGGAAAACGGCTTTCTGCCCCGTGGGAGCCGCAGCGCCGATGGTTTGCAGGCCCAGTACTGGTCCGGTGCCGGCTACAACTATGCGGTGGTCAGCCCGGCGGATCAGCCCACCCCGGCGATGTTGAAGTTCTAGAAACCCACGTCGAGTACCACGTTGTCGAGGTAGGTGCCGGCGGGCGGTGTGGCTTGATCGGTGTAGATCCTGGCGTTGTAGTTGAACACCTGGCTGCCGATACCCAGGCCATTGCCGGGGTTGACCTCGGCGCTGGAACTGTCGCGCCGCGCCGCGCCCACGCTGCCCCAGCGCGTGGTGCCGGCGCTTTTGAAGATGTCGTAGGCCAGGTAATTGGTGCCTGAGATCATGCGCCGCCGCCCGCCCACACTGACAGCGTTCTGGCCGTCGCTCAGGCCCACGCTGTAGGCACTGCCCTTGGTGCAGGAAACACTGATGGTCTGGCCGGTGACAGCGGTGAACCCGCTGATGACGGGCGCACTGCCAAAACTGATATTGGGCGCGGTGATCTGGCAGTCATTGGTGACGGTCATGCTCACGGTCAGGAGCTTGACTTGGGGAGTCAGGTTTTTGTCCCGCAATACGCACAAGTTGCCCACCCCCAGGCCAATGCAATAATCCCAGGTCCATGCAACGCTGAGGACTTCGGTATACACCCCGGCCGCCACGTTGGTCCCGGTAATACTGCCCACGTAAAGCGGCAGGTTCTTGCTGCCCGGCCCCGTCAAAAGCCCCGCGCTTGTCGCAATGCCATTGGGGCCGAAATCGAACTGGAGCCCGCGTGTAATAGGGAACGTGGTGGTGTTATTGCCATAAAGTGTATAACCGATCACATCGCCCGTGGGGCCGACCATGCCGCTGGTGGTTGAGGTGATCGTGGCATAGAAGTGGTCACTGGTGCCGAGGGCAATCAGTGAAGCGGTGCAGCTCAAACCGCCGTTGAGGGTCGAACTGTTTTGCGTCGTGGTGCGTACGTTGATCGAACTCACCGAGCCAAAACTCACCGGAGCCGTCGCCACCGTCGAACACAGCGCCATTGCCTGCCCCGAGCACACCAGCCCGAGGAGCGACAGCCAGCCCACGCGTCTCATTGGCACACCAACGGCCCGATCAGCGGCACGCCTTGTTGCTGCTCGTTGACCTCGAATCGCGCCTGGCACGTACGCCCTTCACCCAGCGTGACCTGCAAGGTGTTCTGCGCCGAGAGGTTTTCCAGGTACACCAGGCCGTCCCAGCCGACCACCGCCTGCTGGTTGCTTTGCTCGTGCACCACCAGGCTGCCCAAGGGCAATTCCTGATGCTGGGTGTCCACCAGGGTAACGCTCGCCGCGAGTACCCGGCGCAATGGAAACTCCAGCAGGTAGCCACTGCCACGGCGCACCGACACACGCTGTTCCACATTCGGGCTCTGCACATTGAGCGGCAAGTTCAGCGGATCGATTTCGTACTTGGCGCGGTAGTACGCGCTGCTCCACGGCACCAGGAGATGCCCATTACGGTCGGTTTCGCCCACCAGCTGATTCTCGTAGCGCACCGGGATACCCGCGAAACCCTGGGTACTCACCACCACGAAGGCATCATTGATACGGTTGGCGGCAAAGGTGTCGCCACCCATCCACACCAACGAGCCGCTGGCATCCGCCCAGCGCGTCTCGGCATCGCTGCTGCCGTACACGCCGGCCTGCAGTTGCACCGACTGCAAGCGCCAAGTCAGGTCGGCCTGCCGATATGCCGCACCATCACCCTGGGCATAACCGAGGTTGTAGCCCACCCCGCCCTCGCTGGGCACCGCGCTGCTGTAATTGAGGCGCTGGCGACTGGCGCCGTCCTTGCTGCGCTCGGTGCTCAAGGCCAGGCTGCCGTTGAGGTCGAACGGAATCACCAATTGCGCCTGCATCGCCCAATTGCTATCGCCGATCTCGCGGTTGGCCGACAGGTAGAAACTGGTATTGCGCCACAGCGGTTTGCTCCAGCTCAGGTTGAGCAGCCGCGTGCGCGAATCGTCCGCCGCCTGCACGTCGAAATAGCCCATGCCCAGGCTGCCAAAGCGTTCAAGGTTGAGGCTCAGCGTCACCTGCTCGCTGCGTTTGCTGAGGCTGGCGTAAGCGGTGTCGACCAGGGTCAGGTCGGCGTACTCGTCGTGTCGTTCCACCCGCTGATAGGACAGGCTATAGCGCGTGCTGTTGTACTGATACCCCAGGCTCAGTTGCTGGCCGCTGCGCCCTTCAAATCGGCTTTGGCTGACGGCGGCATTGAGCACGCCGAGGTTGCCCAGCCGCAGGTTGCCACCCAGGCCGCCCAGGGTCAGGCCAGTCGACGCTTCGGCGTGGCTCTCCAGGGTCACATTGTCGGAATAACCATAACGAAAGGTACCGCTCGCCACGCCGGGACCGTAGGCGAAGTCTTTCAGGGTGTACTCCCGGCGCAAGGTGCCGGCGGCCACCGAAAAATCCGTCAGGCCTTTTTGCAACAGGGTGCTGGTCAGATAGAACGGCACCGTGGTCGACACTTGGCGACCCAGGGCGTCAGTCGTCACCACCACCGCTTCGCCCGCTCCGTTGATAAACGGCACGTTGGTCAGGGTGTACGGCCCCGGTTGCAACTGCGCGCTATCGGATTTGTAGCCATTGATAAACAGGTCCACCGACGACGGCACCGCGGCCTCACCGGCAAATTGCGGCAGGGGGTAAGTCACCAGGTCCGGACGCACCGCGAAGTCCCGCGAGAACTGCACACCGCCGAGGCGCACCGAACTGCTCCAGGGCAAGGCGCCGCTGATCACGTCACCGGCTTCGTAGGTCAGCAGCCGCTCATCATCGGAGAAGCGCCAGGTAGTGTCATAGCGCCGGTAGCCGTTGTTGAACGTACTGCTGCTGATACCATCAGCCAAAGTCTGGCGGTACTGGCCGGTATTGGACAAGGTGCCCCAGTGGTCGAACAGCCGCGCTTCGTTCCAGGCGGCGAGGTAGCTGCCGCCTTCGTCAGTGTCGTTGAAATACAGGTCATAGTTGAGCAAGGCGCCGAAGCTGCTCATTGCCTGGGTGCGCGGGTAAGTGTCGCGGTTGCCGATAAATTGTTCCTTCAACCACGACGGCGGCACATCCAGCAGCAGGCGCTGGCCGTTGCTGTCGTAATCGCTGTGCAGGCCGGGGATCTTGTCCAGCGCCACGCTGCCGCTCAATTCGCCGGGCAGCTTCATGCCCACGTCCTGCAGCGCGCTGGCCGACACATAAAGTTGCCCGGCCCGTTGATCGACCGCGATAACGCGGCCGGTGTCCATCTGATTGACCACCAGTTCCAGAAACAACTGTGCATCGGCGACAGCCTCCATACTGCTCGGGGGCGGTGGCAGATCGCCAGCCACGCCCGGAAGCGCCACCACTGCGCCGCCCAGTCCGCCCACCACCGACAGCCATAGACTGCGAGCCAGACCACGACTCACCATGGCGTTGTGTCCTTCAATGGACATCTCCATCCGTTTAAATCCCGGGGCGTTCCTGCCCCGTTACCGGCGTGTTACCGCTGCGGCGCGAGGCTCTCCAACTGCGGTGCGCCGTTGACCCTGACCTGCAGCGGCTGGTCGGCCGACAGCGCTGGCGGCACCGGCCAACGCATGCTGGCGCCAGGCAGCACGTAGCCCAGCAGGCCTTCCACCAAGGGGCGTGTCTGCCCGCCCTGCTTGAATGCGGCATCGGTCAGGCGCGCATGCACAGCGCCCTGGTTGCGCACTTCGATGTAGTCGCGCCCTGCTACCGTGACCTTGTGCCAGCTCAGGTCCGGTTTGCCGGCGCCCTTGGGGTCACGCGGGCGCGTGCTGTCCTCCTTGTTCCACAGGCCCGCACCGTAGGCGAACAGCGGCACCGAATAACGCATCTGAAAGCGGATTGCCGCTGCGGTGTTCTTGCCTTCCGGCGGCGTAGGCACCTGCAAGGGTGAAGGGATTTCATCGATGATGATGCGGTAGGCCAACTCTTGCCCCGGTGGAACTTCACGGGTGCGGGTCAGGCGTACCAATTGTTTCTGCCCTGGCTCGATCCGCGCGACGGGCGGGCTGCCGATCACATCACGCTGGTTCTGGTATTGCTCTTCGAAACCACGCTGGCTCCAGGCGAACACGCGAATCTGCAGGCTCGCGGTTTCAGTCCCACGGTTTTCCAGCCACAGCGCGCTCGCCTGTTGATCGGCCTCCAGCACTGGGTCGATGGGCCAGATCAGCACCGAACTGGCCGCCTGCACAAGCCCCGTCGTGCACACCGCACTTAAGGCAATACCCGCGGCCCACAACCGCCGGGATGGTGAACGCATAACCCCACTCCTTATACCGATAGCCTTACCACGTCAGCTGCACCTGCAGCGTGTCGCTGTACGTCCCCCCAGGCTGATTGCCCGGCAATTGCACCCGCCCGTAGATCGGCAGGCTGATGTTGTTCGCATCGCTGTAGGCCACGTTGACGTTCTGGCCGATCCCCAGGCTCTGGCTGAACGCCGCATCCCGAAACAACTGATACGCCACCTGCGCACTGCCGCTGCTGTGCTGCAAATTACGCCCGGTGCTGCCGTGCATCCCACCGTCGACGCTCATGCTCAGCGTCACCCCCGGCGTGCACTGCAAGGTCACGCCCCCCGTCAGCGCCGCCGTGACCGTGCTGGTAGCCAGGGCCGAATAACTGCCATAGGTCAGCGCACCATAATTGGAGCTGCCGCCCACGATCAGGCAGCCCGGGATGATGGTCGCGCTCACCTGGAAACTCTGGCTGGTCACCGCCGACAACGGCAACGGCACCGCCAGCCCACAGGCCAGCAACGCTCTGAGCCACATTGCTAGAACGTCAGTTCCACGGCCACGGTGTCGGTGTAGGTGCCTGCCGGCAGCCCCGCCTTGCCCACCGCCCGGCCATAGAGGTTGACGGTCTGTGCCACCCCGGTGCTGGTGGCGAGGGTGATCACACCGTCAATCGCCAGCAGCGCGGAATGGCCGCTGTCAGTGTAGAAATCGTAGGGGACGAAGTTGCCCGCACCGTCGGCCAATGCACGGCTGCCACCGGGGGACGCGCCGTCATGTGCACCGGCGCGCACCTTGACCGCTGGCGTAGTGCCGCTGGAACACAGGATCGACAACGCGCCACCGGTACCCGTACCGCCCAGCAACTGGGCATCGGCGTTGGTGAACAGGCTGTTGGTGGTGCCGAAATTCAAGCTACCGAAGTTCAAGCCGGTAGCCGCGCCCGAACCGTTGACCTGGCAACTGGCGATCAATATCAGGCTGGAGGTGATCTGCCCGGTCACCGTAGTTGCGGCATTGAGGCTGGAGACCATTGCCAGGCCCAGCGCACACACACCCAATCGCGAAACAAGTACATGCATGGTTTTCATCCTCTTGAGTTACCAGTCCAGTGTCACCGTCAACGTGTCGGTGTAGATCCCTGCCGGTAAGGCACTGGTATTTGCCACCACGGAGCCAAACACCGGGATCGGTATCTGGGTGCCCTTGGCCACGACAAAATTGCGTTGTTGCCCGATGCTATAGCTGCTGTGCCCCTGCGGGTCGGCGGACAGTCGATAAGGAATCATCTGGCGCCCATTGCTCAGGCGTCGGGTGGTGCCATCGCCGTTGGTGCCGCCGTCGATGGTCACGGTGAAGCTCGAGACCGAGGGGTTGCACGACACCGCCAGGGGCGCCTTGTCGCCCGCGGTGACGCCAGCACCCAATGGGTTGTTCCAGGTCGGGCCCTGACTGCCGAAGTCGAGCATCGCCGTGCCGCCCGTGGGGTTGACCGGCGCGCTCTCCACGCTTTTGCTCACTTCGCAACTGGCGGTGATCACCAGCCGCGCCTGGATAAACCCGCTGGCGACAGCCGCCTGCACGTCCTCTGCCAGCACCAGCAGGCCGCCCATGGCCACCAGGGCCAGGCAACGGCTTACCATGTCACCGTGACCTTGAGCAGGTCGGTGTAGCGGCCGACGGCGGGGATGTCCTTGAGCGGCTCGATGCGACCATAGAGCGGCAGGTCGACGAAGCCTGTGTCCGGCACCCGGCCGCTGAGCGGCACATCCACCAGCAACGGCACGCGCCGCGCCGCGTCGGCATAGATGCGATAGGGAATGGGTTTGGTCGATGGGGTGGCGCTGAGGTAGCGCACTTCGCCGGTGCCACCATGCAGGCCGCCATCGACGCGGACCTGGTACGGTGTGTCGGGGTTGCACTCCAGGCGCGGCTGGCGCTGGCTGATCAGCGCCGCACTCAGGGGCCCGGCCGGGTCATCCAGACGCGAGCCGCTGCCGAAATCCAGTATGCCCAGTTGCTCGATGCCAGCGCTGCGGGTGGTGCCCACCAACTGGCAGCCGCGCTGCACGTCGATACGCACCTCCACCTGGAGCTGCGCACCGTAAGCCGTGTTGCAGAGCATCGCGCCCATGACTGCCAATACTGCTCGTCCCTTCACTGCCCCAAATCCTTGTACAGGGGTGACTGCTGTGTAGGAGGTTAGTCACTCAGCGAGAAACTGCCAGTCTGGACAGGATTACCTTCACGAGTTGCCTTTTCGAGATAGCTGGGAGCGCCCTTCGCTATTGGTCAAAACGCGGCGAGCGCCCTAAAGTGAGCGACCACCGAAATACAGAGTGACTTGCATTGGCCGCGCTTTCCCTGATCCGTCGCCTGCTCGGCCAAAAGCCCGGGCCCCTTGGCACTTCGCCCATTTCCGCGTTTTTTCAGCAAAAGGCCGAGCAACAGGGTTATACCCTGAGCACCGGTCAAACTCGCGCAATTGCCGCCCTGGCCCGGGAAACCCAGCAACTGCTCGCCGGCCAGCCCGCCCGCAGCCTGTACCTCCACGGCCCCGTGGGTCGCGGCAAAAGCTGGCTGCTGGATGGGTTCTTCCAGGCGTTGCCGATCGCCGAGAAGCAGCGCGTGCACTTCCATGATTTTTTCGCCCAACTGCATCGCGGCATGTTCACGCACCGTGCGCAGGACGATGCCCTGGCCGCGACGCTCGATGAACAGTTGGCAGGCTGCCGGGTGCTGTGTTTCGACGAATTCCACGTGCATGATATCGGCGATGCCATGCTGATCACGCGGCTGTTCAAGGCCCTGTTCGAGCGCGGTGTACTGGTGCTGGTGACGTCCAACTATGCGCCGCAAGGGTTGCTGCCCAACCCCCTGTACCACGAGCGCTTCAAGCCGGTGATCGACCTGATCGCCGCGCGCATGGAGGTGTTGGAAGTCAGCGCGCCTCAGGACTTTCGCAGCCTGCCCCAGGCCCGGAGCGCGCAACGTTTTACCTGCGGCCACTACGTGTGGCCGGGCACCCAGGATCAGCGGGCAGCGCTCGGCCTGCCCGCCGCAGACAGCCCGCCCCGCCCCCTGGGCGTCGGCCATCGGACCTTGATGTGCCGCCACCATGAAGGGCGCAGCATTGCCTTCACCTTCAACGACCTGTGCGAACAACTGACGGCGGTGATGGACTACCTGCTGCTGTGCCAGGACTACGACCACTGGATCATCGACGGCCTGCCTCAACTGGCGAACTGCCCGATTGCCGTGCAGCAGCGCTTTATCAACCTGGTGGATGTGCTTTACGACCGCGACAAGCACCTGGTACTGATCGGCGAATTACCGCTCGAGGTTGCCTTGAGCGGCCAGGCCATCGACCTGGCCCGCACCGCCAGCCGTCTCGGACAATTGCAGCAGGCCTCCCCGCAACACACCCCCGACCCGGTATCATGAGCGCCTTTCACGCCTTCTTGCCGAGTGACCGCGCCGTTCATGAATACCCTCGCCCAACTCAAGGCCGGCCAATTGGCCGGCATTACGCGCCTGGACCTGTCCTGCGGGCTGACCGAATTCCCCCGGGAAATCTTCGAGCTGGCCGACTCCCTGGAAATCCTCAACCTCAGCGGCAATGCCCTGCGCAGCCTGCCCGAGGACCTGCACCGCCTGCCACACCTGCGGGTGCTGTTCTGCTCGGACAACCTGTTCACCGAGCTGCCGGCTTGCCTCGGTCAATGCGCCAACCTGAGCATGATCGGCTTCAAGGCCAACCAGATCAGCCACGTACCCGCCGCCGCGTTGCCGCCGCTGCTGCGCTGGCTGATCCTGACCGATAACCGCATCAGCGCACTGCCCGAGGCATTGGGTGAACGGCCCTTGCTGCAAAAACTGATGCTGGCCGGCAACCACCTGGCGCACCTGCCGCAAAGCCTGGCCGACTGCCACAACCTCGAACTGCTGCGCATCGCCTCCAACCGCTTCACGCGCCTGCCGCAGTGGCTGTTGACGCTGCCGAGCCTGACCTGGCTGGCCTACGCCGGTAATCCGGTGGAAATGGCAGTGACGGTGGCGGGTGAAGACGCCACGCCGGACATTCCCTGGTCCGAACTGGAACTGGCTGAAGTACTGGGCGAAGGCGCGTCCGGCGTGATCCGCAAAGCACAGTGGACACCCTCAAACACGCCCGTCGCCGTCAAGCTCTATAAGGGCAGCATCACCAGCGACGGCTCACCGCTGCACGAAATGCAGGCCTGTATCGCCGCCGGGTTGCACCCCAACCTGATCAAGGTCGAAGGCCGCGTGATCGGCCACCCCGATGACCAGGCCGCCCTGGTGATGGACCTGATCGACCCGAGCTACCGCAACCTCGCGGCCCTGCCGAGCCTGGCGTCGTGCACCCGGGATATCTACGCACCGGACACCCAGTTCAGCCTTGAAGTGGCGTTGCGCATGGCCCGTGGTATCGCCTCGGTAGCGGCGCACCTGCACCGGCACGGCATCACCCATGGCGACCTGTATGGCCACAATATTCTGTGGAATGAAGCAGGTGACTGCCTGCTCGGGGACTTTGGCGCCGCGTCGTTCCATGCCACGGCGGACACCTTGGAAACCAGGGCGTTGCAGCGTATTGAAGTGCGTGCGTTCGGGATTTTGCTGGGGGAATTGCTGGAGCGGGTTGAGGAACAGGTGAGCAGCACATTGGTCGAGCTGCAGAAAAACTGCTGTCAGCACGAGGTACTGGCACGGCCTGGATTCGAAGAGATCGAAGCGATCCTGGAATCAATCCAACTTCGCTGATCCGATGCGGGAGGGGGCAAGTCCCCTCCCGCATTGTGAGGGATCAGCCAGCCAGGCCGACGAACATATCCTGCACGTCATCGTGGTTGTCCAGGCCTTCGAGGAAGGCTTCGACTTCCGCCATCTGCTCATCGCTCAAACCGCTCACCGGGTTCTTCGAGAGGTAGCCGAGCTTGGCCGACAACACGGTAAAACCCTGCTCCGGCAAGGCTTTCTGCACGGCGTCGAGGTCGGTGGTCTCGGTGATGAACAGGGTGGTGCCCTCTTCTTCACCTGCTTCGAAATCCTGGGCGCCGGCTTCGATGGCGGCCATTTCCGGATCGGCGTCCGGGCTGTCCGGCGAAGCTTCGATCAGGCCAACGTGGTTGAAATCCCAGGCCACGGAACCGGAAGCGCCCAGCTGGCCCTTGCGGAAGGCCACGCGGATTTCCGCCACGGTGCGGTTGATGTTATCGGTTACGCATTCGACGATCAGCGGCACCTGGTGCGGCGCAAACCCTTCGTAGGTCACACGGTGGTATTGCACGGTTTCGCCGAGCAGACCGGCGCCTTTCTTGATGGCGCGGTCCAGGGTTTCCTTGGGCATCGAGGCCTTTTTGGCCTGTTCCACCACCAGACGCAGGTGCGCGTTGGTCGCGGTGTCGGCGCCATTGCGGGCGGCGATGGTGATTTCTTTCACCAGCTTGCCGAAGATCTTGCCCTTGGCATTGGCTGCCGCTTCTTTATGTTTGACTTTCCACTGTGCGCCCATGACTCACTCTCTTTATGTCCATCGCGCCGAAACGTCTACTGGCCGGCGCTTTGGGGGCAGAGTTTATAGCGCAAAAACGCATCGTTCCACCAAAAAACCGTCAGGGCGCCAACTCGAAAAACGCCTGGATCAGGCGCAATGCGCGGCGCCGTTCCATGCAGCCGAGCAGGTGACGGTTCACCAGGCCATCACCCTGGATCGGCACCGCGCACACCCGCGGGTCGGGGCTGACCTCCATCGACGACACCACCCCAACACCCAATTCGGCAGCCACGGCTTCCGTCACCGCCTCGCGACTGTCCAGCTCCAGCAACACCTTGGGCTGTACACCGGCAGCCAGGCAAGCACCGTCAAATGTGCGCCGGGTGATGGAGTCGGGTTCGCGCAGCACCATGATGACCTCATGCAGTTGCTCCAGCTGAACGCCCTCGGCTTGCCTCGCCCACGGATGCGCCACCGGCACCAGCGCGCAGATCCGCGATTCGGCCAAAGGCTGCAGGTGCAGGCCATTGCGCGGCTCGACCTCGGTCAGCACCGCCACGTCCGCATGCTCGGACAACAGCGCCGCCAGGGTTTCCTGAGCATTGCCCAGGCGCAGGTTCACGGTGATGCCCGGGTAGCGCGCACGCAGGCTGGCGATCATCGGCATCACCAGGTGCGGACCGTCCGCCGCCACTTCCAGGCGCCCGGTGAGCAATTGGCGATTGGCTTCCAGCAGGCTCTGCGCCTCGTCCACCAGACCGAAGATCGCCCGGGTGATGGCCGCCAGGCGCGCGCCTTCCTCGGTCAATTCCACCCGTCTTGCCGTACGGCGCAATAAAGGGATCTGGTAATACTCCTCCAGGGCCTTGATGTGCCCGGTCACCGCCGGCTGGCTGATGAACAGCCGCGCAGCGGCACGGGTAAAACTGCCCTCGCGGGCCACCGCATCGAATGCGCGCAATTGGAACAGGTTCATAGCTATCGGCCTCACTGATAGCTCGCATAACAACAAACAATTTGATTGATAACAAGCCAAACTGCAATTTAGGCGTCGTAGATTCAACCGATGCTTCGCGAGGTTTTGTAATGACGACGCCCATCCTGCTGACCCCCGGCCCCTTGACCACCTCGAACCGCACCCGCCAGGCCATGCTGGTGGATTGGGGGTCATGGGACGACCGCTTCAACCAGCTCACTGCCAGCGTCTGCGAACAGTTGCTGGCAATCATCGACGGCGTCGCCAGCCACCATTGCGTGCCCTTGCAAGGCAGCGGCACCTTTGCCGTCGAAGCCGCCATCGGCACCCTGGTCCCGCGCGACGGCAAGGTGCTGGTGCTGATCAACGGCGCCTATGGCAAGCGCCTGGCGAAAATCTGCGAAGTACTGGGCCGCGCGTTCAGCACCTTCGAAACCGCCGAGGACCAACCCACCACCGCCGCCGATGTGGACCGCCTGCTGCACGCCGACAAGGCCATTACCCACGTCGCGCTGATCCACTGCGAAACCAGCACCGGCATTCTCAACCCCTTGGCCGAGATCGCCCAGGTGGTGAAACACCACGGCAAGCGCCTGATCGTCGACGCCATGAGTTCCTTTGGTGCGCTGCCGATCAACGCCCGCGAAGTACCGTTCGACGCATTGATCGCCGCTTCGGGCAAGTGCCTGGAAGGCGTGCCGGGCATGGGCTTTGTCTTCGTCGGCCAACAGGCGCTGGCCGCCGCCGAAGGCAACTGCCACTCCCTGGCGATGGACCTGTTCGACCAGCACAGCTACATGACCAAGACCGGCCAATGGCGCTTCACCCCACCGACCCACGTGGTGGCGGCCCTGCATGAAGCGCTGCTGCAATACGCCGAGGAAGGCGGCCTGCCCGCACGTCATCAACGCTACGCCAATAACTGCCAGGCGCTGCTGGACGGCATGGCCGAGCTGGGCCTGCGCAGTTTCCTGCCGGCCGCCATCCAGGCGCCGATCATCGTCACCTTCCACGCCCCCCAGGACCCGCACTACCAGTTCAAGGACTTCTACGAGCGTGTCAAGGCCAAGGGTTTCATCCTGTATCCGGGCAAATTGACCCAGGTGGAAACCTTCCGCGTGGGCTGCATCGGCCATGTCGACGCGAGCGACATGCACGCCGCCGTCAGCGCCATCGCTGACGTACTGCAGGCCATGGGTATCACCCTCTCATCGATTGGAGCACACGCATGAACTATCAAAACCCCAACACCCTGCAAGCCGTGATCCTCGATTGGGCCGGCACCGTGGTCGACTTCGGCTCCTTTGCCCCGACGCAGATCTTTGTCGAAGCCTTCGCCGAATTCGACGTGCAAGTTTCCATCGAAGAAGCCCGTGGCCCGATGGGCATGGGCAAGTGGGACCACATCCGCACCCTGTGCAATCAACCGCAAGTCGCCGAGCGCTACCGCAACGCCTTCGGTCGCACACCCACCGACGATGACGTGACGGCCATCTACCAGCGCTTCATGCCGTTGCAGATCGAGAAGATCGCCGAACACTCGGCGCTGATTCCCGGCGCCCTCGACACAATCGCCCGGCTGCGGGTGCAAGGCATCAAGATCGGTTCGTGCTCCGGCTACCCCAGGCAAGTGATGGACAAGGTGGTCGCCCTGGCCGCCACCAACGGCTATATCGCCGACCATGTAGTTGCCACCGACGAAGTGCCCAACGGTCGCCCATGGCCGGCCCAGGCCCTGGCCAACGTGATCGCGCTGGGCATCGACGATGTGGCGGCGTGCGTGAAGGTCGACGACACCGTGCCGGGCATCCTCGAAGGCCGCCGCGCCGGCATGTGGACCGTCGCCCTGACTTGCTCCGGTAATGCCCTGGGTTTGACCTACGAGCAGTTCCGCGCCCTGGATGCGGCCACACTGGCCAGCGAGCGCAAGCGTATCGAAGCCATGTTCGCAGGCTCACGGCCGCACTACCTGATCGACACCATCAACGACCTGCCTGCGGTCATCACCGACATCAATGCGCGCCTGGCCCGTGGGGAAATGCCGCAGAGCGACTGATAGAGGTCAACATCACGGCACTTACCCAAGGCAAACCGCTCAAAACCGGCATACAGTTAAAGCACTCCATCGCCAAAGAATGGAGGTTCGCCCTGATGAGTGAGGAACCCAGCGATGCCGTGGAAAAACTCCGATACACGCTACAGCACCATGTCGATTGCGTTGCACTGGTTGATGGTAGTGCTACTGGCGGTGGTCTACGCCTGCATTGAGTTACGCGGCCAGTTTCCCAAAGGCAGCGGTGCACGAACGTTGATCGTCGAGATGCACTTCATGTTCGGCCTCACCGTGTTTGTGCTGGTGTGGCTGCGCCTGTTCGCACGCAGCCTGGGGGTGGCGCCGAGGATCGTACCGGCGCCGCCGCCATGGCAGAGCCTGTTGGCGACGCTGATGCACGTTGCGCTGTACGCGTTGATGATCGGCATGCCGATCGCCGGCTGGCTGATTGTGAGTGCCGAGGGGCATTCGGTGATGTTCTATGGCATGGAATTGCCGCCGCTGATCGCGGAAAACAAGGCGCTGGCCAAGCAGATTGAAGGCTGGCATGTGCTGTTCGGCAAGATCGGTTACTGGTTGATCGGGCTGCATGCACTGGCCGGGATCGCCCACCATTACATCCTGCGGGACAACACGGCGTTGCGGATGATGCCGGGCAAACGCGCTAACCCTTGAAGCCTCGCTGGCCTTGCAGCCCACCGGTGTGGACGAAGACCAGGCGCGTGCCGGGGGCGAAGCGCCCGGCTTCGATCCGGGTCTTCAAGGCCAGTAACGCCTTGCCGGTGTAGAGCGGTTCCAGGGGCACGCCGCAGGCCTGTTGGGTGGTGTCGATGAAGTCGAGCAACTCGGCGTCGACTTTGGCGAAGCCACCTCGGCTGGCGTCCAGCAGTTCATAGCCGCCCTGCACGATGACCTCGACGTTCTGCGCCACACCGTGGTCATCCGGCACCGCCATGGCGCCGTACACCGGGTGCGCGCCCGCCTCTGCCAGTGCCAGGCCGGCCAGGGTGGTGCCGGTGCCTGCGGCCAACCACCAGGCGTCGTAATCGGCCCAGCCCACGCTGTGCAACTGCACACGCACCTGCTCGACCAGCACCGCGCAACCCAGGGCGCCCGCCCGACCACCGCCGCCTTCGGGCACGCGGTGCAGGTGCGGATACTGCTCACGCCACGGCAACCAGAAACCGGGTTCGTGACGCGCGCGATAACCGCCATAGCCCAGCCAATGCAGTTGCATGCCGAAGGCTTTCAGATCAAGGACGGTGGGCGTTTCTTGCGGGTGCCCGCGCAGCAGGCCGACGGTGGGGAAACCGAAGCGCTTGCCGGCGGCGGCCAATGCATGCAGATGGTTGGAGTAAGCCCCGCCCAGGCTGATGAGGCCGCGAGCGGCTTGCGCCTGGGCCAGGTGCCCGGTGAGCTTGAACCACTTGTTACCGCTGATCAGCGGGTCGATGCGGTCCAGGCGCAGCACGGCCAGCTCGACACCTCTGAGCCAATCCAGGTGCAGCGGTTCAAGCGGTGCGTGGGGAAGCCAATCGAAGGGACCCATCGGGCGGGATCTGCATGAAAAACGGGGCGGTAGTCTACCACCGCCCCGCCCCGGGTCTTACAGCTCGGCCGCGAGGCGCGAGCCCTGGTTGATGGCGCGCTTGGCGTCCAGCTCGGCCGCCACATCGGCGCCGCCGATCAGGTGCACGTTCTGGCCGGCGGCGACCAGGCCGTCCTGCAATTCGCGCAACGGGTCCTGGCCGGCGCAAATGACGATGTTGTCCACCGCCAGCACCTGGGGTTCGCCTTCAGCGCCAATGCGGATGTGCAGGCCCGCATCGTCGATCTTCAGGTACTCGACGCTGTTGAGCATCTGCACTTGCTTGTTCTTCAAACCGGTACGGTGGATCCAGCCAGTGGTCTTGCCCAGGCCGTCGCCGACCTTGGAAGTCTTGCGTTGCAGCAGGAACACTTCACGCGCCGGGGCATGGGGTTGCGGCTTGATCCCGGCCACGCCGCCACGGGCTTGCAGTTGGGTGTCGATGCCCCATTCCTTCCAGAACGCTTCGCGGTCCAGGCTGGTGGATACGCCCTGGTGCACAAGGAACTCCGACACGTCAAAACCGATACCGCCCGCGCCAATCACCGCCACGCGCTTGCCGACCGGTTTGCGCTCCAGGATCACATCCAGGTAGTTCAGCACCTTGGCGTTGTCGATGCCCGGGATCGCCGGGGTACGCGGCGCGATACCGGTGGCCAGGATGATCTCGTCATAACCGCCCGCCGCCAGTTGCGCCACGTCCACGCGGGTGTTGAGGCACAGCTCCACATGGGTGGTCTGCAATTTGCGTTTGAAGTAGCGCAGGGTTTCGAAGAACTCTTCTTTGCCCGGCACCCGTTTGGCGATGTTGAACTGGCCACCGATCTCGCTGGCGGAGTCGAACAACGTCACCTGGTGGCCACGCTCGGCGGCCACCGTTGCGGCGGCCAGGCCGGCAGGACCGGCACCGACCACGGCAATCTTCTTGATCTGCTTGACCGGCAGGTAGTTGAGCTCGGTTTCGTAGCACGCCCGTGGGTTGACCAGGCAGGTGGTCAGCTTGCCGCCAAAGGTGTGGTCCAGGCAGGCCTGGTTGCAGCCGATGCAGGTGTTGATTTCATCGGCGCGGCCGGCGGCGGCCTTGTTGACGAACTCCGGGTCGGCCAGGAACGGGCGCGCCATGGACACCATGTCGGCATCGCCCTCGGCAAGAATCTGCTCGGCGATTTCCGGGGTGTTGATGCGGTTGGTGGTGATCAGCGGAATCTGCACCGCACCGCGCAGCTTGGCGGTGACTTTGCTGAACGCGCCACGCGGCACCTTGGTAGCGATGGTCGGGATACGCGCTTCGTGCCAGCCGATACCGGTGTTAATAATGGTTGCACCGGCGCCTTCGATGGCCTTGGCCAACTGCACGATTTCTTCCCAGGTGCTGCCGCCTTCCACCAGGTCGAGCATCGACAAGCGGAAGATGATGATGAAATTCGGGCCGACGGCTTCACGCACGCGGCGTACGATTTCCACCGCCAGGCGCATGCGGTTTTCGTAGCTGCCACCCCAGCGGTCGGTGCGGTGGTTGGTGTGGGCGGCGAGGAACTGGTTAATGAAGTAACCTTCGGAGCCCATGATTTCCACGCCGTCGTACTCGGCAACCTGGGCCAGCAGCGAACAGGTGACGAAATCCTGGATCTGCTTTTCGATGCCCTCTTCGTCCAGTTCCTTGGGCTTGAACGGGTTGATCGGCGCCTGGATCGCACTCGGCGCGACCTGTTTGGGGCTGTAGGCATATCGGCCGGCGTGGAGAATCTGCATGCAGATCTTGCCACCCGCCGCGTGCACCGCCTGGGTCACGATCTTGTGTTTTTGCGCTTCTGCGTCGGTGGTCAGCTTGGCCGCGCCGGCATACACACCGCCCTCGTCATTCGGGCCGATGCCGCCGGTGACCATCAGGCCTACACCGCCTCGGGCGCGCTCGGCAAAATAGGCAGCCATGCGTTCGAAACCGCCGGGTTTCTCTTCCAGGCCGGTGTGCATCGAACCCATCAGGGTACGGTTGCGCAAGGTGGTAAAACCCAGGTCCAACGGGGCCAGCAGATGCGGGTAGGCAGCAGCGGTCATGGTCAAGCTCCACAACGGATCATCACGGGGTGTGACGGGCTCGTGCGGCCCGCCATCGGTTTATGTCCCACAGACTAAGAGGCGGTGGATGACGGCTCAATCACTGAAACTGACAAGTTATTGATCCAAATGCACAGCGCCCCTTGGCAAGCCCGCCCATGGGCCCTACCCTAATCGGCGAACCCTGCACACGGTCTGTTGTCTGTTCCCCCATGCGTAAACTTCTTGCTTTTACCGTCTCCCTGGCGCTGGTTGCCGCCATCGCCGCCTATCTGGTCTGGACCCAGGAGCGCCCCGTGGCGCATTACCTGTCGGACCTGCGGATCACCCTGGCCGTCAACGAAGGCCTGCCTGCCGACCGTGGCAACCTGGTGGGCATCCAGCCGGAGCTGTTCCCCGCCGACTACCAGAGCCTGGAACGCCTGCACCTGAAGCTCGCGGCCTACCTGCAAAAGGCCCGGGACCTGGGGTTGATCAACGACAAGACCATCGTGGTGCTGCCCGAACATATCGGCACCTGGCTGATGCTCACCGGCGAAAAGAACGAGGTGTACCAGGCGCTCCATGTAAAGGATGCGATGAACTGGCTGTCGGTCAGCAACCCGCTGCTGTTCGCCCGCGCCTGGATCAGCGCCACCGGCGACAACCGCACCGACGACGCCTACCTGCGCATGAAAGCCTCGGGCATGGCGCGGGACTATCAGCTGTTGTTTGGCGGTTTGGCCAAGGAATTCGGTGTCACGCTGGTGGCGGGCTCGATCACCCTGCCCAACCCCAGCGTCAGCCAAGGGCAACTGCAGGTCGGCCATGGGGCCTTGTATAACGCCAGCGTGGTGTTTGCCGCCAATGGCTTGCCGATCGGCGATCCGCAGCGCCAGCTCTACCCGATCTACGATGAGCGCGGCTTCATCAAGCCTGGCGATGAAAACATCGTCAGCGTGGTCGACACCCCGGCCGGGCGCCTGGGGGTGCTGGTCGGCAGCGACAGCTGGTACCCGGACAACTACCGCAAGCTCAACGAACAAGGCGCGCAATTGATCGCGGTGCCGGCCTTTGTGCTGGGGCGCGACACCTGGGACCGCCCTTGGCGCGGCTTCAAAAGCGTGTCCACCCCGACCGAAATCAGCCTCAAGCCCGAAGAACTCAGTGAGGGCGAAGCCTGGCGCCGTCTTACGCTGATCAGCCAGCAGCCGATCAGCCAGGCCAGCGCCGGCATGAGCGTGTTCCTGCGCGGGCAGTTCTGGGACCTGGGCACCGCCGGGCACAGCTTTCTCAGCAGCAACGGGCAAATCAGCGCCGATGGCGAGGCCCGTGGCGCGCGCTTGTTGAATATCTGGTTGTGAAACCGGTACGGCTGGGGGACCTGTCGGTGGGCTTCGTGCACAGCCTGGCCGATGCCATCCACAGCCACGGCCTGGACCCGCAGCCGCTGCTGCTGCAATACGGACTCGACCCGGCGCGCCTCGCCGAAGCCGGTGCACGCTTGTCGATCCCGCGCTACATGCGCCTGGGCCACGCTGCCATCCAGCTCACCGGCGACCCAGGCCTGGGCCTGCGCATGGGCCAGCTCAGCCGCTTGAGCCAGGCGGGGCTGGCCGGTGTCACCGCGGCCCAGGCGCCCACTGTGCGGGAGGCGGCGCGCGCGCTGACACGCTTCGAGGCGCTGTATGGCTCCAACTATCGCGGGCAGTCGAGCTTCGTCGAGGATGCCGAGGGCGCCTGGCTGCGGTTCTACTCCATCAGCCCCTACAACGCCTACAACCGCTTTGTGGTGGACTCGATCATCGCCGGCTGGCTGCATCAGTTGTCGAGCCTGGCCCGGCAACCGGTGCAGGCGCAGCGTATCGACATTGAGTTCGAGGCGCCGGAGTACAGCGAACGCTACGACACGCTGGGAGACGTTCACTTCGGCGCCGACGCCAATCAACTGCGCCTCGACCAGCACACCCTGGCCCTGCGCAACCCGCAGCACTGCCCGAGTACCTGGAACCTGTTGGTGCAGCTGTGTGAACGAGAGTTGGAGCAACTGACCCGCACCCGCAGCCTGCGCGAGCGCATTACCCGTTTGCTCGGGCCGATGCTCAATGGCGGCCGGGAACCCGACCTGGAAGAAGTGGCGGCACGCTTGAAGCTGCCGACCTGG
This sequence comes from Pseudomonas allii, assembly GCF_055380095.1. Classification (NCBI taxonomy): domain Bacteria; kingdom Pseudomonadati; phylum Pseudomonadota; class Gammaproteobacteria; order Pseudomonadales; family Pseudomonadaceae; genus Pseudomonas; species Pseudomonas allii. The sequence goes on from NZ_AP039450.1 coordinate 4,224,406, forward strand.
ACGCTGCGCCGCAAACTGGCCGATGAAGGCACTCAGTTTCGCGCGATTCTCAACGATACCCGTCGCGACCTGGCCATGACCTACATCCGCGACACGGAACTGGCGTTCGGCGAGATCGCCTACTTGCTCGGTTTTGCCTCGGCCCAGGCATTTCAACGGGCCTTCAGGCGGTGGAACAACCAGACCCCAGGGGAATTTCGCCGCAGTCAGCGGCATTCCGCCTGAAGTCGGTCTTACAGCTCTGTAGCGTCGTCTGCCGGTTCCAGCGGGTCCAACTCAATCGCATGGTACTCGAGCAGTTCTTCCTGGTAATCGTCCATGGCGGACTCCTTCTTGCGTTAACAGGGGTTGCAGATAAATGACCTGCATCACCAGCCTAAAGTGCCGTGATGACGAAAAAATGTCGACGTCATGACGTTCCTGCACTCAAGGATTAAACGTAGCAGCGTTGCAGGGATTTAGCACCTGACGGCCGAGAAACCATTGCAATCATTGCAATTGCAATCAAATACAGATTTGCATTAGGGTATGGGCATTCGTCGCCAGGTGACCCTCTCCATGACCGCCGCTACCGCACACGCCGCGCAGCTCTGTATCGACGCCTTGAGCACTGCCACCCCCGCCAGCCGGTCACCGTTGCACACCGTGATCAGCATGGCCAGCACCCTCGAATCCAGCCGCCAGGCCTGGGTGATCCACGGCCAGTCGCACTCCCGACGCGTGGGTAACTGGCCCGCCTGGTTCGCCCGCAACGCCGTGGAAAAACCCTTGCTGTACCTGCACAGCGCGCACTCGGCGGCACAGTTGAGCGCGCTATCGAACGTTACCCGCCAGCGCGGCATCCTGTGCAACGACAGTGAAAACCAACCCTCCCGCTGGCCCAAAGGTGCACAGCCGTCCTTGCCGTTGTGGCTCGCCACTCATCCGCGCTGTACCCCGTATGACCCGGCCTCAGGGGAAGAAGCCCGCGCAATTGTGCTGGCGGCGTTGCAAAGCCTGTATGTCGATGGCAAGCCCGGTTTCTATTACCTCGCGCTGCATGATCAGGACAGCGCAGCGCCCCTGAGCGAGCAGGACCGAGAGGCCGCGCTCAAGGGCATGTACCCACTCCAGTGCAACAGCCCCTTCGACGTGCGGTTGCTCGGCGCAGGCCGCGCGCTTGACGAGGTGGTGCACGCCAGGCGCTTGCTCAAACAGGACTGGAACATCAGCGCGCAGCTATGGAGCTGCCCCAGCTACACACGACTGGCCCGCGAGGCCGCCACGGCTGAACGCTGGAATCGCCTGCACCCCAGGCTGCCCAAGCGCGGTTGCCATTTGCGTGATTGCCTGGCGGGGAGTGCTGCGCCGGTGATTGCGGTGACCGGCTATCCGCAGGCGATTGTCGATCAATTAGGGGCGCACGTGGATGCACGCTTTGTGGCGCTGGGCGCGGGGTCGGTACAGGCGGCGGCGCCGAGTCGATATTGGATCGTGGTATCGGCGCTCGGGGCCTTGGCGGATGAAGGGCGGATCGGCACACGACAAGTGCAGGACGCGATGAAGCGCTATGCAGTGGAATGTGATTGACGGCAAGGCAGCGCCGTGGCGCTTCAGATTTTACGACGGCTGCGGGTTTGGACGCCCGCGTCCATCGCCAGCCCGGCGGTGCGCTCCAACGCGTCGGCAAAGCCCTGGCGCTGCTCGGGCTCCATCTGCGACAGAAACAACTCATCCACCGTGCTTTCGTAGATCTTCCACATCTTTTTACGCAGCACCCGACCGGCCTCGGTGATTGAGGCAAACGCCGCGCGGCCGTCGCCGTCGGAGCGGGAACGTATGACGAGACCGTCCTTTTCCAGACGGTCGACCAGCCGCGTGAGGTTGTAGCGCTCGATGGCCAGTACGTCGGCCAATTCGTGCATGCGGCGGGTGCCGTCGGGGCCGCTTTCCAGGCCCCATAGCGCGTCGTACCAGGCGTACGGCGGCAGGTCCGCCTCAGCCAGGCGACGCTCGATTTCACGGATGACGGTCCTGTGGGCCCTGACAAAACGGAACCATACATCTGGCTCTTTCGACGACATGCAACACCATCCGGGGAATTTCAAGAAGGTTGCAATAGTAGCTCATCCCGCGCTAGATTCGGCCATGTAGTTGCAATTGCAATTATATTTGCCGGCACTCCCACAAGGAGCCTGCCACTTCAAACCTGCCTACCCTGGAGCCTCACATGACCCCGAACAACGCAGTCAGACGCGACGACGACCCACAGGAAACCCGCGAGTGGCTGGAGTCCATCGAGTCGGTGTTGTCCACCGAAGGCCGCCCGCGCGCGCACTACCTGATCGATCAGTTGCTGGATTTCGACGTGGCGCGGCATGGCGACTTCTACGGGCGGGTGACCACGCCGTACGTCAATACAATTTCGGTGGACCGTCAGTTGCCCTACCCCGGCAACCTGGCCATCGAACGCCGTACCAATGCATTTATCCGCTGGAATGCCATGGCAATGGTGTTGCGTGCAGGCAAGCATTCAGGGGTCGGTGGGCATATCGCAACCTATGCGTCAGCCGCCGTGCTGTACGACGTAGGCTTCGACCACTTCTTCCGTGGCCGTACCGAGCGCTTTGATGGCGACCTGGTGTACATCCAGGGCCACTCCTCCCCGGGCATTTATGGCCGCGCCTACCTGGAAGGCCGCATCAGCGAAGCGCAACTCGACAACTTCCGCCGTGAGGCCAATGGCGACGGTATTTCGTCCTACCCGCATCCACGGCTGATGCCGGACTTCTGGCAATTCCCCACCGTGTCCATGGGCCTCGGCCCGATCACCGCCGCTTACCAGGCGCGCTTCATGCGTTACCTGGAATTGCGTGGCCTCAAGCAACACCAGGGGCGCAAGGTCTGGGCTTTCCTCGGTGATGGCGAAATGGACCAGCCGGAATCCCTGGCCGCCATCTCCCTGGCCGGGCGCGAGAAACTCGACAACCTGATCTTCGTGGTCAACTGCAACCTGCAACGCCTGGACGGCCCGGTGCGCGGCAATGCCAAGGTGATCCAGGAATTCGAAAGCCTGTACCGCGCCGCCGGCTGGAACGTGATCAAAGTGATCTGGGGCGGCGGTTGGGATGCCCTGCTGGACAAAGACCACAGCGGCCTGCTGCGCCAACGCATGATGGAATGCGTGGACGGCGACTATCAGAACTACAAGTCGCAGAACGGCGCTTATGTGCGTGAACATTTCTTCGGCAAATACCCGGAGTTGCTGGCATTGGTTGCGGACATGTCCGACGACGATATCTGGAAACTCTCACGGGGCGGGCATGACCCGGACAAGGTCTACAACGCCTACGCCGCCGCTGTGCGGCATAGCGGCCAGCCTACGGTGATCCTGGCGAAAACCGTCAAAGGCTTCGGCATGGGTGAAGCCGGCGAAGGCCAGAACATCAACCATCAATTGAAGAAGATGGGCGCTGACGCGGTAAGGGCCTTCCGCGATCGCTTTGGCCTGGAAGTCGCCGACGAACAACTCGCTGACATCCCCTACCTCAAGCCCGCTGTTGACAGCGAAGAAGCCCGTTACTTCGCGGCGTGCCGCCAGGCGCTGGGCGGCTATGTGCCGGCACGCCACAGTGCGGTCGCCCCCTTGCAGATTCCCGAACTCGCCGCCTTTGCTACCCAGCTCAAGGACACCGGCGAACGGGCGATCTCCACCACCATGGCCTTTGTGCGCATCCTCGGCACCCTGCTCAAGGACCCGCACCTGGGCAAACTGATCGTGCCTATCGTGCCGGATGAGTCGCGCACCTTTGGCATGGAAAGCCTGTTCCGTCAGATTGGCATCCACTCCGCCGTAGGCCAGCTCTACACCCCGCAGGACGCAGGGCAACTGAGCTACTACAAGGAGAGCAAGGACGGACAGATCCTGCAGGAAGGCCTGAATGAATCCGGCGCCATTTCCTCGTGGATCGCGGCCAGTACGTCCTACAGCAACCACGGCTTGATGACGTTGCCGTTCTATATCTTCTATTCGATGTTCGGCTTCCAGCGGGTCGGCGACCTGGCCTGGGCCGCCGGCGATGCACGGGCACGCGGCTTCCTGCTGGGGGCCACCGCCGGCCGCACCACGCTGATGGGCGAAGGTTTGCAACATGACGATGGGCACAGCCATATCCTGTCGTCGGTGATTCCGTGCTGCATGTCCTACGACCCGACCTTTGCCTACGAGCTGGCGGTGATCATTCGCGAAGGCATGCGGCGGATGTACGTGGAACAGGAAGACATCTACTACTACATCACCCTGCTCAACGAAAATTACCCGCACCCGGCGATGCCCGCAGGGGTGGAAGACGGGATTCTGAAGGGCATGTACCCGCTCAAGACCAGCGAGCAGGCCCAGGTGCAACTGATGGGCAGTGGCTCAATCCTGCGCGAAGTGATCGCGGCGGCCGAGCTGCTTGAGCAGGACTTCGGCGTGCAAAGCACTGTGTGGAGCGCCACCAGCCTCACCGAACTGCGCCGTGACGGGCATGCAGCCGAACGCTGGAACCTGCTGCACCCGCAAAGCGAGCCTCGGGTGAGTTATGTGGAGCGCTGCCTGGCCGGGCAGGCGGGGCCGGTGGTGGTGGCGACGGACTACATGAAGCTGTTCGTCGATCAGATCCGCCCCTTCGTCCATGGCCGACGCTTTGTGGCCCTGGGCACCGACGGCTTCGGGCAATCGGATACCCGTGAAACCCTGCGCACGTTCTTCGAAGTGGACCGGTATTTCATCGCGCTGGCGGCCCTGAAGGCGTTGGCGGATGACGGTGTGATCGGTCGTGAAAAAGTCAGCGAAGCCATCAGCCGCTACGGGATCAACGTCGACAAGGCCGACCCCGTAGCGGTCTGAATTACTGCGCAGGCGTCGGCAGGGGCGGAATCGCTTCTGTCGGTGCCGGCAAGTCCGGGTTGCTGGTGGCCGGTGCAGGTTCCGCTTGCGGCGCAATCGGCGCAGCCTCGGCAGGCGGCGTGACGGGCTGGGACACCGCTGGCTCTTCCTTCGGCGGCTCGACTTTCTCGGCCGCCGGTGCGGTTTTAGGTTCCGGCACACCCAGCTCGGCTTTCGGCTGCTCGGGGATATGCGCGGCCTTCTTCACCTCCTGAGGCAGGAACACGTCCACCAGCGCAAAGTAGCGCTCGTAGAATTTCGGCGCCGAAACGGTCTCGCTCGCTACCTTCACCATCGAGTCATCGGTAGAGCCGATCGGCATCGACACCGACCCCAGCACGCCCACGCCCAGGCTCGCGGAGTTGTTGACCTTCTTCAGCGCATAACGGTCCTGCAAGGCGTTGGCGAACATGGTCGAATGATTGGCGCCTTTACCATCATCGGCGCACACCACGTTGAAGCTGATCTGCAGGTGGGTCTCACCGGTCTGCTGGAAGCTCTTGTTGCCCACCACCAGTTTCGGATCGCTGCTGGTGATGATGTAGCCCTGGCTCAGCAAGGCACGACGCGCCGCTTCGCACGCCGCCACATCGGTGACCGGGTAATCGCGGGAAAACGTACCGGAGTCGTCGAAATTCTCATGTTCATAAATGGCGGTCTTGGGTGACGAGCAGCCCGCGGCGCCCGCCAGCACCAGCGCCAGCCCGAGGCTACGCAAGTGAAATGATGTCGACATTGAAAATCCTGAGGAAAACGGTGCGGGCGGTATTGTGCAACAGAACGAGGCCTTGGCGCGCGCATTCCTGTCGGTAAAACGTCACAGTCCTACCGCGTACCGGTCGTAGGAAAAAGCCCTGCACACATATGATCAATAAACACGCGCAATTTGACCGAGGCATGGCGACTTGATGGCCATAACATCCAGAAACTGCCCCGGTGTTCCAGGCAGTCATCCAGCACCCTTTGCAGGCGTCCCTCCTGCACGGCCTGATTGACCATATAGTCCGGCAGACAAGCAATCCCCAACCCTTCGAGCACCACATGCTTGAGGGACTCGATGGTGGTACTGACCAACGGGGTGCGCAGGACCGGCTCCGAGGCGCCGGGCACCAGGCGTAGCGGCCAGGGTTCGAGCTTACCGGTGGCGCAGAACTTGTGGCGCAGGCAAGCATGGCCGTTCAAGTCCTGCGGCTGTCGTGGGGTGCCATTCTGGCGAAAATAGGCTGGCGTGCCCACCAGCACCAACTGGTAATGCCCCAGGTGGCGAGCCATCAAGCGCGAGTCTTCAGGCTTGCCGGTGCGAATCACTGCATCGAAACCTTCCTCGATCACGTCCACCATGCGGTCGGAAAAATCCACATCCAGCGCGATCTCCGGGTAGGCACGCATGAAATCGCTGAGCACCGGCATCAACAAGCCGCGCACCTGCGGCACGCTGATGCGCAACGTGCCACGGGGCATGGCGCTGGCGTCCGTCAGCTCCCGCTCGGCCGCCTCGACCTCGGCCAGGATCCGCCGCGAACGTTCCAGGAACAGCGCGCCTTCACTGGTCAAGGTGATGCTGCGCGTGCTGCGATGAAACAGCCGCACGCCGAGGCGCTCTTCCATCCGTGCGATGCTTTTGCCAACGGCCGACGATGAAACGCCCAGCACGCGCCCGGCGACGGTGAAACTACGCGTTTCTGCCACCTGTACGAATACAGAAAGGCTACCCAGACTGTCCATGAGCGAGTCCCTGGAAATTGCGGACTCCTACGTCCGATAAGTTCGGAACCTTAGCCTGTTTTTCCGTAGACCACAGCCCCCTACTCTGTCGACTTGCCCATTTGCATGGATAGAGCGCGATGACCTCCCTCACCGATTCCGCCGTGACCGCCCGAAAAGAAACACTGCCATTGGGGGGATTGCTGGCCCTGGCCAGCGCCGGTTTCATCACCATCCTGACCGAAGCCATGCCCGCCGGGCTCCTGCCACAGATGGGCGATGGCCTCGGCGTGTCGCCCGCGCTGGTCGGCCAATTGGTCACGCTGTACGCCCTTGGATCACTGCTGTCGGCCATCCCGCTGACCCTGTTGACCCGAGGCTGGCGGCGCCGTCCCTTGCTGCTGGTCGCAATTGGCGGCTTTGCCCTGGTCAACAGCGTGACCGCGCTCTCCAGCCACTATGGGCTGACCCTGGTGGCGCGCTTCTTTGCCGGTGTATTCGCCGGACTGCTGTGGGCGCTGTTGGCAGGCTACGCCAGCCGAATGGTCGCCCCCCACCTGCAAGGCCGGGCCATCTCAGTCGCGATGCTGGGCGCACCGCTGGCCCTGTCACTGGGTGTGCCAGCCGGCACCTTTCTGGGGGCTGCGGTTGGCTGGCGCCTGAGTTTTGCAATCATGACCGGGCTGACGCTGGTGCTCCTGATCTGGGCACGCCTGCAACTGCCGGATTTCGCCGGCGAACCGGCGGGGAAACGCTTGGGGCTGCTTCAAGTGTTCAGCTTGCCGGGTATTCGTCCGGTGCTGTGGGTGACTTTTACCTACGTGCTCGCCCACAACATTCTGTACACCTACATCGCCCCGCTGCTGGTGCCGGCGGGGATTGCCGCCGATATTGACCAGGTCCTGCTGGTGTTCGGCCTTGCCGCGTTGCTGAGCATCTGGCTGGCGGGTGTATTGATTGATCGGTGGCTGCGCACGCTCCTACTGATCAGCTGTGCACTGTTTGGCCTGATCGCCTTGGCGCTGGCCTTCTGGATGAACCTGCCGACGGTTATCTACCTCGCGGTCGCGCTGTGGGGCCTGGCGTTCGGCGGGTTGCCTGCGTTGCTGCAAACCGCACTGGCCAAATCGGCAGGTGAGTCGGCGGACGCCGCGCAATCGATGCTGGTGACCGTGTGGAACCTGGGCATCGCTGGCGGCGGTTTGGCAGGCGGCGTATTGCTCCAAGGCTGGGGCGTCGGGGCGTTTCCCTGGGCGGTTGTGGTGCTGACGCTGTGGGCACTGGCCGGGGCGTCGAGAGGCGCCCGCAGCTGAAGAATCAATAAGACCGTACCTGGCTGAGCACCACGGCCGAAAGATACAGACCGGCACCAAACACGCCATGGGACAGCACACTGCGCAGGCGATTTCTCCAAGGTGTTGGTGTGCGAGACGCCGCCCCCCCCGCGCCCATCGCGGGCTGCATCACAAAGTAAGGGATCACCACCGTCAGCGTGCCCACCATCAACGCAGGCAACCATTGGGGATCATGCACCCATTGCACGCCGTAGATACTCACCAACAGCGCCGCAAAGGCGATACCCACGGCATAGTGAATCGCCCAGCCCAGCGCCGATTCGCCGCGTACCGGCGAGGCCTTGCCGATACTGGCATGGGCAAACGTGCCGTGACGCAGGTGGCCGGCCCAGCGGCCCACCATCGAGTAATCGAGCGTTGTAATGCCCAAGCCTTTGAGGATCATTGACCACACATCCATCACGGCGGTCGCCCCAACCCCGATCAATACCAGCCTTACTCCTGCTTCCATCGACAACATGACCTGCCCTCTGATTGATGAGACCTTCGTTCACAGGCAGGATAGAAGTTGAAGTCAACTTCAAGTCAAGGGAGGCATCATGGATATCTCGGAAGTGGCCCGGCGTACGGGACTGCCCTCCTCTACCGTTCGGTTTTACGAGAAGGTAGGGTTGATCACCGCGACCAGTGCCCCAGGGGAACGGCGCCACTTCAGGCCCGCCGTGCTTGATCAGTTGGCGCTGATCGCCCTCGGGCAGGCCGGCGGCCTGTCCCTGGATGAAATCCGCAGCATGCTGCCCTTCGAGGGCGCGTTGCAGGTGGACAGGCAGTTGTTGCTGGATAAGGCAGACAGCATCGACGCGACCATCAAGCGCCTGAAAGCGATGAGCCAGGGTTTGCGGCATGCCGCAGACTGCCCCGCACCTGACCATGGGCAATGTCCGAATTTCCAGCGCTTGCTCAAGGTCGCGGCAGGCTCCCTGAAAAGGGGCAGGACGAAACGTGCGTCACCGGTCATCCCACTCCAGCGCCCATGAAAAAGCCCCCGGTCTTTTCAGGCCGGGGGCTTTTTATTCAACCGACATCAGTACTTCTTGATGTCAGCCTTGGTTTCCAACTGCTTGCGGTAAGCCGCGAAGTCCTGCTGGCCGACACGGGAGGCGAGGAAGCGGCGGTATTGCGCCTTTTCTTCGTCCGTTGGCGCAGCCGCTTCGTTGACGCCGTTCAAGCGCACGATCACCAGGCTACCATCCGCCAGGGTCACGGTGGTGAAGGTCGGTTTGTCCTTGGCCGCAGGCTTGGGCATGCGGAACAGGGCTTGCAGCACGGCAGGGTCGATCGCTTCCTGGCTACGGGTAGCCGCTTCAGTGACCTTCCAGGCCTGGCCGTCGACCGGCTGGTTCAGCGGGGTCTTGCCATCACGCAAGCTGGCGATCAGCTCGTCAGCGTGAGTCTTGGCAGCCGCGCTGGCGCGCTCCTTGGCCATCTGCGTGCGAATCGCCGCTGCGACGCTTTCCAGCGGCAGTTGCGAAGGCTTCAGGTGCTCTTTGGCACGCAGCACGATGATGGTTTCCGGATCCAGCTCGATGGCGCTGCTGTTGGCACCCTCATCCAGCACTTCCGGGCTGAACGCAGCGGTGACCACGGCACGGTTGGCCGCAACACCTTCGCCACCTTCACGGCCAAACGGCGCGGAGGTGTGTACGGTCAGCTTCAGGTCGGACGCCGGCTGGGCCAGGTCGGAGGCTTCAAATGCCGCATCTTCCAATTGCTTGGTCGCTTCGACATAACGCTGCTCGACTTGCTGGGTCTTGAGCTCTTTGGTCAGCTTGTCTTTCAGGCTGGCAAAGGTTGGCACTTGCGGTGCTTCAACGCCCAACAGCTTGATCAGGTGCCAACCGAAGCTGCTGCGCACCGGTGCCGATACCTGGTCCTTGTTCAACGCGTACAAGGCGGTTTCGAAGTCCGGATCGTAGACGCCAGGGCCGGCAAAGCCCAGGTCACCGCCGTTGTTGGCCGAACCTGGATCCTGGGAGAACTCCTTGGCCAGGGCTTCGAACTTCTCGCCCTTGGCCAGGCGTGCCTGGATTTCTTCGATCTTGGCCTTGGCTTGCGCGTCGGTCGTCTTGTCGTTGACTTCAATCAGAATGTGCGCGGCACGACGCTGTTCAGCGAGGTTGGCGATTTCTTTCTGATAGGCGGCCTGCAGCTCATCATCCTTCACCGTAACCTGGTCGAAGAAGGAAGACTTCTTCAGTTCCAGATAGTCGATGACCACTTGATCAGGGGTCATGAACTCTTTGGCGTGCTGGTCGTAGTAAGCCTTGACCTCGTCGTCGGTGAGCTTCACCGCCGCAGGGTTGGCCTTGATGTTGACGGTGGCGAAATCGCGGGTCTGCTTTTCCAGGCGGGCGAATGCCAGGACTTCGGCGTCGGTCACGAAGCCGCTGCCAGCGATGCCTGCGCGAACCTGACCGATCAGCATTTCCTGGGTCAGCATCTGACGAAATTGCATACGGGTGTAGCCCAGCTGACGGATCACCTGGTCAAAGCGTTCAGGGCTGAACTTGCCATCGACCTGGAATTCCGGCGTCTGCAGGATCACCTGGTCCAGCGCAGCTTCAGAGAAGCCAAACTTGGAATCGGCGGCGCCCTGCAGCAGCAGTTTGCGATCGATCAGACCCTTCAGGGCCGCTTCGCGCAGCAGTTTTTCGTCCAGCAGCGAAGCATCGAAATCCTTGCCCAGCTGTTGCATCAGCTGGCGGCGCTGCATGTCGACGGCCTGGCTCAGTTCGGTCTGGGTGATTTCTTCACCGTTGACCTTGGCCACGTCCTGCTTGTTGTTACCCGAAGCCTGGAAAATGGCCTCGATACCGGTGAACGCCATCAACGCGACGATGATCCCGATAATGGTCTTGGCAATCCAGCCTTGTGAATTGTCCCTGATATTTTGCAGCATGCGTCCCCCAGAAACGGTTGAACTTCAAGAATAGGCAACCGTGGAGCGTGGGTAGAGTACGGATATAAGAAAGGCGCATCCAAGGATGCGCCTTCTCGCAACTGGCGGAGCGGACGGGGGTTTTCGTTCTCCCCCCGGCTTGGCGACCCGATGCATACATGGGTCTGCTGGCCGCTCCGCTGCCAGGTCGAACCTGCGTCCGACCCGGGTAGGTAAAGGCTTGATCGAAGCTTAGTTAACGGCTTCTTTCAGGGCTTTACCGGCTTTGAAACCTGGTTTCTTGGCAGCAGCGATTTGCAGTGCTTTGCCAGTCTGTGGGTTACGGCCAGTGCGAGCTGGGCGGTCAGTCACAGAGAACGTACCGAAGCCTACCAGTACCACGGAGTCGCCGGCCTTCAGAGCGCCAGTGACGGATTCGATTACTGCATCCAGCGCACGGCCAGCAGCAGCTTTCGGGATATCAGCGGATGCAGCGATAGCATCAATCAGTTCCGACTTGTTCACTCTAAGTCCCCTTATATATCTGTTGAGTATGATTCTAAGTTTTTTGGTGAAAGCAAAAACCAGTGCTGAATGGCCTACAGACACTTAAGAGCCGCTTTATAACAAGGGCTCTAAAAAGCTGTCAAGGAAGCCCCCAGGCTTTAACACATTAATGCGTGCTAATTCTTTCCTTGGAATCAGACTCGCGTTTTTCGTCCTTTGCAACTATCTCCGGAGCCACATCCGGCAAGGGCTCCGGCGCGTATTGCAGCGCAATTTGCAGGACCTCGTCAATCCATTTAACCGGTTTAATCTGAAGATCCTGCTTGATATTGTCCGGAATTTCCTTCAAGTCGCGAACATTCTCTTCAGGAATGATCACGGTCTTGATACCACCCCGGTGTGCAGCAAGCAATTTCTCTTTCAGACCACCGATAGCCAATACCTGGCCACGCAGGGTGATTTCACCGGTCATGGCGACATCGGCGCGTACCGGAATGCCGGTCAGTGCCGAGACCAGGGCCGTGCACATGCCTACGCCGGCGCTAGGGCCGTCTTTGGGGGTCGCCCCTTCCGGCATATGGATGTGCGTGTCGTGCTTCTCGTGGAAGTCCAGAGGGATCCCCAGGCTTCTGGCGCGGCTGCGCACCACGGTCTGCGCGGCAGTGATCGACTCGACCATCACGTCACCGAGGGAACCGGTCTTGATCAGTTGGCCTTTGCCTGGGATCACGGCAGCTTCGATGGTCAGCAACTCGCCGCCCACCTGCGTCCACGCCAGGCCAGTCACCTGGCCGACCTGATCCTGCTGCTCGGCCAAACCGTAGCGGAATTTGCGCACGCCCAGGAAGTGTTCCAGTGAATCGGCCGTGACCTTCACCGAGAAGCGTTTTTCCAGTGCATGTTCCTTCACCGCCTTGCGGCAGATCTTCGCAATCTGGCGCTCCAGGCCCCGTACACCGGCCTCGCGGGTGTAGTAGCGTACGATGTCACGGATCGCCTCGACGTCGAATTCGATCTCGCCTTTCTTCAGGCCATTGGCGGACGTCTGCTTGGGCGCGAGGTACTTGACGGCAATGTTGATCTTTTCGTCTTCGGTGTAACCCGGCAGACGAATCACCTCCATCCGGTCCAGCAACGCGGGCGGGATATTCATGGAGTTGGAGGTGCACAGGAACATCACATCGGACAGGTCGTAGTCGACTTCCAGGTAATGGTCGTTGAAATTGTGGTTCTGCTCGGGGTCGAGCACTTCCAGCAAGGCGGATGCCGGATCGCCACGCATGTCGCTGCCCATTTTGTCGATTTCATCGAGCAGGAACAGCGGGTTGCGCACACCCACCTTTGTCATCTTTTGAATCAATCTTCCGGGCATCGAACCGATGTAAGTGCGGCGATGACCACGGATTTCCGCTTCATCCCGCACACCCCCGAGGGCCATGCGCACGAATTTACGGTTGGTAGCGTTGGCAATCGACTCGGCGAGGGAGGTTTTACCCACACCCGGGGGACCGACCAGGCACAACACCGGGCCGCGAATCTTCTTCACGCGTTTTTGCACGGCGAGGTATTCGAGAATGCGCTCCTTGACCTCTTCCAGGCCATAGTGATCGGCGTCAAGAATATCTTCGGCGCGAGCCAGGTCCAGGCGGACCTTGGTCTGGGCCTTCCACGGCACCTGCACCAGCCAGTCGATGTAGGACCGCACCACGGTGGCTTCGGCCGACATCGGCGACATCTGCTTGAGCTTGTTCAGCTCCGCTGTGGCCTTGATCAGGGCGTCTTTCGGCAGGCCGGCGGCATCGATGCGCTTTTTCAGCTCTTCGATTTCGTTGTGGCCTTCTTCGCTGTCGCCGAGCTCCTTCTGAATGGCCTTCATCTGCTCATTCAAGTAGTACTCGCGCTGACTGCGCTCCATTTGCTTCTTCACGCGACCACGTATGCGCTTCTCAACCTGCAACAGGTCGATCTCGGCATCCAGCAGTGCCAGTACATGCTCGACACGTGCCGGCAGGTCGATGATTTCGAGGATGTCCTGCTTCTGCTCGATCTTCAGCGCCATGTGCGCGGCCATGGTGTCCACCAGGCGGCTTGGCTCATCGATGCTATTGAGTGAGGACAGGACTTCAGCCGGGACTTTCTTGCCCAACTGCACATACTGCTCGAACTGCGAGAGCAGGCTGCGTACAAACACTTCGGACTCGCGCTCAGGGGCCTCGACTTCGTCGATCAGCGCCACTTCGGCACGCAGGTGGCCATCCACCTCCATGAAGCGCTCGACCGCGCCGCGCTGCTCACCTTCCACCAGCACCTTGACGGTGCCATCAGGCAGTTTGAGCAGTTGCAGCACGGTCGCAATGGTACCGACGCGATACAGAGCATCTTCGCCTGGATCATCATCGGCAGGATTTCTCTGGGCCAACAGCAGGATCTGCTTGTCGCCCGTCATCGCGGCCTCGAGGGCTTCGATAGACTTCTCGCGCCCCACGAACAGCGGGATAACCATGTGCGGATAGACGACGACATCACGCAACGGCAGGAGAGGCAATTCGATGGTTGTCTTCATGATTTCGCCTCTATGACAGTTCAAAAATTAGCTTGAAACCAAGATGGGGGCTGCATGCAAAAAAAACAAGCTTATTGCCAGCAGTTAAACGCAGTAAACGCTCTGGCGTAAAAAACGCCGTAAAAACAAAGGGGCCCCTGGAGGCCCCTTGTTTATACCGACACTGCGGAACGCTTACGCGTCGGGCGCAGCTTTGGCAGCCTTGCCAGCCGGCTCACTGTTTTCATAGATGTACAGTGGCTTGGACTTGCCTTCGATAACGCTTTCGTCGATCACCACTTTACTCACCTCGGACTGCGAGGGGATTTCGTACATGGTGTCGAGCAACACGCCTTCAAGAATCGAACGCAGGCCACGTGCACCGGTCTTGCGCTCCAGTGCCCGCTTGGCCACTGATTTGAGTGCGTCGGTACGGAACTCGAGGTCTACACCTTCCATCTCGAACAACTTGGCGTATTGCTTGGTCAGGGCGTTCTTCGGCTCGGTGAGGATCTGAATCAGAGCAGCCTCATCCAGCTCGTCCAACGTGGCCAGGACCGGCAGACGGCCAACGAATTCCGGGATCAGACCGAACTTGACCAGATCGTCAGGCTCGACTTCACGCAGGGACTCGCCCACCTTCTTGCCTTCTTCCTTGCTGCGCACTTCTGCACTGAAACCAATGCCACCACGGGTGGAACGCTGCTGGATCACTTTTTCCAAGCCGGAGAACGCACCGCCACAGATGAACAGGATGTTGCGTGTATCAACCTGAAGGAATTCCTGCTGCGGGTGCTTGCGACCGCCTTGTGGCGGTACGGAAGCGACCGTGCCTTCGATCAGTTTCAACAGCGCCTGCTGCACGCCTTCACCGGAAACGTCCCGGGTGATCGACGGGTTGTCCGACTTGCGCGAGATCTTGTCGATTTCGTCGATGTAGACGATACCCATCTGGGCCTTCTCTACGTCGTAGTCGCACTTCTGAAGCAGTTTCTGAATGATGTTCTCGACATCTTCACCCACGTAGCCAGCCTCGGTGAGGGTGGTCGCGTCGGCGATGGTGAAAGGAACGTTCAGCAAACGAGCGAGGGTTTCTGCAAGCAGGGTTTTACCCGAGCCTGTAGGGCCGATCAGCAAGATGTTGCTCTTGCCGAGTTCAACTTCGTCGCCTTTCTTGTCACGCTGGTTCAAGCGCTTGTAGTGGTTGTACACCGCTACGGCCAGAACCTTCTTTGCACGCTCCTGACCAATCACATACTGGTCAAGGATGCCGCTGATTTCTTTAGGCGAAGGCAATTTATGCGCGCTGCTCTCGGCCTGGGCTTCCTGCACCTCCTCACGGATGATGTCATTGCACAGGTCGACGCATTCGTCGCAGATAAACACCGAGGGGCCGGCAATCAATTTGCGTACTTCATGCTGGCTTTTGCCACAGAAGGAGCAATAGAGCAGCTTGCCGTTGTCCTCGCCGTTGCGGGTGTCAGTCATTCGTTCGATCCAAATCCGATAGGCTTGCAACACAAGATGAAGGCTTATGCGGGCTTTTTCAAGCCCGCCAGTGGTCGGACATGCCGACCAGCCCTATTTTGAGCGGCTTATATTAAGCGGGGCGCTTTTCGATCACTGCGTCGATCAGCCCGTACGCACGTGCGGCCTCTGCACTCATGAAGTTGTCGCGGTTGGTATCACGCTCGATTTCTTCCAGCGTGTGCCCGCTGTGCTTAGCCATCAGCGTGTTGAGACGCTCGCGGATAAACAGGATTTCCTTGGCGTGAATCTCGATATCCGACGCCTGGCCCTGGAAACCGCCCAGTGGCTGGTGAATCATCACACGCGAGTTAGGCAGGCAGAAACGCTTGCCCTCGGCGCCGGCAGTCAGCAGGAAGGCGCCCATGCTGCAGGCCTGGCCGATGCAGGTGGTCGACACGTTCGGCTTGATGAACTGCATGGTGTCGTAGATCGACATGCCTGCTGTTACCGAACCGCCTGGGGAGTTGATGTAGAGATGGATGTCCTTGTCCGGGTTTTCCGCTTCAAGGAACAGCAGCTGCGCACAGATCAGGTTGGCCATGTAGTCCTCTACGGGACCCACCAGAAAGATCACTCGCTCCTTGAGCAGGCGCGAGTAGATGTCGTAGGCGCGTTCGCCACGAGCGGACTGCTCGACAACCATCGGGACCAGGCCGCCAGCGGCCTGGATATCAGAGTTCTGCTGAATATAGGAATTACGGAACATGCTCTGCAGTTACTCCCAATTAGTCATGTCTTGAAAACGCATAAGCCAGCGCGAGGCTGGCTTATGGTTGAATTTCCAACGAGTTGGACAATCAGTCGGCTTGTGCTGCTTCCGCCGGTTTGACTGCTTCTTCGTAAGAGACCGCTTTATCGGTCACCTTAGCCTTCTGCAGAACAGTATCCACAACTTGTTCTTCCAGCACAACCGAACGCACTTCGTTCAGTTGCTGATCGTTCTTGTAGTACCAAGCCACGACCTGCTCAGGCTCCTGATAGGCCGAAGCCATTTCCTGGATCATTTCGCGAACGCGGTCTTCGTCTGGCTTGAGGTCGAACTGCTTGACCACTTCAGCCACGATCAGACCCAGCACGACGCGGCGCTTGGCTTGCTCTTCGAACAGCTCGGCCGGCAGTTGGTCAGGCTTGATGTTGCCACCAAACTGCTGAACGGCTTGTACGCGCAGGCGATCCACTTCGTTGGACAGCAGGGCCTTAGGCACTTCGATCGGGTTGGCGGCCAGCAGACCGTCCATGACCTGGTTCTTGACCTTGGACTTGATGGCCTGACGCAGCTCGCGCTCCATGTTCTTGCGAACTTCGGTACGGAAGCCTTCGATACCGGTTTCCTTGATGCCGAATTGCGCGAAGAACTCTTCGTTCAGCTCTGGCAGCTTAGGCTCGGAAACGCTGTTGACGGTCACGGTGAACTCGGCGGCTTTGCCAGCCAGGTCCAGGTTCTGGTAGTCAGCAGGGAAGGTCAGGTTCAGAACGCGTTCTTCGCCGGCTTTGGCGCCAACCAGGCCGTCTTCGAAACCCGGGATCATGCGGTTGGAACCCAGCACCAGCTGAGTGCCCTTGGCGGAGCCGCCAGCGAACACTTCGCCGTCAACCTTGCCAACGAAATCGATGTTCAGCTGGTCTTCGTTCTGGGCAGCACGGTCGGCCACTTCGAAACGGGTGTTCTGCTTGCGCAGGATTTCCAGCATGTTGTCCAGGTCCGAGTCAGCCACTTCGGCGCTCAGGCGCTCGATGGCGATACCGTCGAAACCGGCCACTTCAAACTCAGGGAACACTTCGAATACCGCAACGTATTCCAGGTCCTTGCCTGCTTCCAGGGACTTAGGCTCGATCGACGGCGAACCCGCTGGGTTCAGCTTGTGTTCAACGACCGCTTCGTAGAAAGAAGCCTGGATCACGTCGCCCACAGCTTCCTGGCGCGCATCGGCACCAAAACGGCGCTTGATTTCGCTCATTGGCACTTTGCCTGGACGGAAACCAGCGATCTTGGCCTTCTGGGCAGTCTGCTGCAGACGCTTGTTGACCGCAGTCTCGATGCGCTCAGCCGGCACGGTGATGCTCAGGCGACGCTCGATAGCAGTAGTATTTTCAACAGAAACTTGCATGGATATTCCTCGTTGCACAGACGTTAGCCGGCCATTTCCGACCCCAATCAAGGGCATGCATTCTAGTGGGTCAAACTCAAGAAGTCACCCTACTGCAAATACACCCGAAAACAGCCGGTAATTTATCGGTACGAAGGCAATGACGCACCCCGCCCCGGTGACAAATACAGCCCATCACGCCAGGGCTCTGCGCCGCCCCTTCTATATATAGAAGAGGTCGTCATCCATCTCCCTGACGGCCAACCCTTCAAACGGGGCTGGCAGGCAGCGCGGCATCATCGAGATACATAAATACAACGAAACGCCCTGCCATTGCGACCCAGTGACTGCGACCGCGGAATATTCGAACCGCTAAAACCAAAAAAGGCGCCAGACTGTTAAATCTGGCGCCTTTCGAATATGGGGTGGACGAAGGGGATCGAACCCTCGACAACGGGAGTCACAATCCCGTGCTCTACCAACTGAGCTACGCCCACCATATTGCGTTAACAAAGAAACCAAACCACTTCTTTGTCGAGCCCTACCCCGTTCTTCAACAAGGCCAAGCTTTATTTGGTGCGGATGAAGAGACTCGAACTCTTACGCCTCGCGGCGCTGGAACCTAAATCCAGTGTGTCTACCAATTCCACCACATCCGCGCTTGAAGCTCTTAAAGCAAAGGCGCCAGACGATTAATCTGGCGCCTTTTAAAATATGGGGTGGACGAAGGGGATCGAACCCTCGACAACGGGAGTCACAATCCCGTGCTCTACCAACTGAGCTACGCCCACCATCTGACGCTACTTGTGCCAAAGCTGCCTAATGGCGCACCCGGCAGGACTCGAACCTGCGACCATCCGCTTAGAAGGCGGATGCTCTATCCAGCTGAGCTACGGGCGCCTTATTAATCTGTACTCTTGGAGGATTACAAACTAAGTGCTTCCAGCCTTGCAGAACAACACGCTATTCTGCTCGACCTTCTTAACCAGTGCTAGGCTGTGCCCGACAAGTGCGACGAATAGTATAGACGCCCTCGAAACCCGTCAAATCTTTTTTGAAAAAAATTCATTTTATTTAAGGGGTTAGGGCAATTTGCAGACCAAGCGCCTTTGCCCTCACGCCTTGGCATGCGAGAATGCGCGCACTTTTCTTCCCCCTCTCGATGGTTAATCACGCGTAATGACTGCACAACTTATCGACGGCAAATCAATCGCCGCCAGCCTGCGCCAGCAGATCGCCAAACGAGTCACCGAGCGCAGCCAGCAAGGCCTGCGCACGCCTGGCCTCGCGGTGATCCTGGTCGGCAGCGATCCTGCCTCTCAGGTTTATGTCTCGCACAAGCGTAAAGACTGTGAAGAGGTCGGCTTTATTTCCAAGGCCTACGACCTGCCTTCCGAGACCACCCAGCAGGCCCTTACCGACCTGATCGACGGTCTCAACGACGATCCGAAGATCGATGGCATCCTGCTCCAACTGCCTCTGCCCGAGCACCTGGACGCCTCCAAGTTGCTGGAGCGCATTCGCCCGGACAAAGACGTCGACGGCTTCCACCCTTATAACGTCGGCCGCCTGGCCCAACGTATCCCGCTGCTGCGCCCGTGCACGCCGAAAGGCATCATGACCCTGCTGGAAAGCACCGGTGTAGACCTCTACGGCCTCGACGCCGTGGTTGTCGGCGCATCCAACATCGTCGGCCGCCCGATGGCCATGGAACTGCTGCTGGCCGGCTGCACCGTGACCGTTACCCACCGCTTCACCAAGGACCTCGCCGGCCACGTCGGCCGCGCCGACCTGGTGGTGGTTGCCGCCGGCAAGCCGGGCCTGGTCAAGGGTGAGTGGATCAAGGAAGGCGCCATCGTGATCGACGTGGGCATCAACCGCCAGGAAGACGGCAAGCTGGTCGGCGATGTGGTGTACGACACCGCCCTGCCCCGTGCCGGCTGGATCACCCCGGTACCTGGCGGTGTCGGCCCGATGACGCGTGCCTGCCTGCTGGAAAACACGCTGTACGCCGCAGAGACCCTGCACGCCTAATAACCGGGCGTACTGAAAAAGCCCTGCCTTATCGCAGGGCTTTTTATTGCCCGCAATAAATCCTGTTTTTTCTTAGTTTTTAAGCACTTTCGTCCGGTTCTAGAAGAACATTCGACAGTTTCTGATCCATACTCCTAAAATGTAACGGCATTTATCCAAAACCCGTTCCCGAACGGTATTTCCTTACTTTTTAGCGAGTTCATCCGCGTGAAAATTCGTCTCTCTATTGTCAGCCTATTTTTTGCGTTTACAGGCACCTTCGTTCACGCCGCCGAAACCACCCAGGCCCCGCGTGACACCTCCAAACTGCAAATCGCCTCCGGCAGCGCCATGCTTGTAGACCTGCAAACCAACAAGGTCATCTATTCCAGCAACCCCGACGTGGTGGTGCCAATCGCCTCGGTGAGCAAGTTGATGACCGGCCTGGTGGTGCTGGAAGCCAAGCAGAACATGGATGAGTACATCGACATCAACATCAAGGACACGCCGGAAATGAAAGGCGTGTTTTCCCGGGTGAAAATCGGCAGCGAGATGCCACGTAAAGAAATGCTGCTGATCGCCCTGATGTCCTCGGAGAACCGCGCCGCCGCCAGCCTGGCGCACCACTATCCAGGCGGTTACCCGGCGTTTATTGCCGCGATGAACGCCAAGGCCAAGGCGCTGGGCATGACCAGCACTCACTACGTTGAACCCACCGGCCTGTCGATCCACAACGTGTCCACCGCCCGTGACCTGAGCAAACTGCTCGCCGCCGCGCGTCACTACCCCTTGCTGAGCCAATTGAGCACCACCAAGGAAAAGACTGTGTCGTTCCGCAAGCCCAACTACACCCTGGGCTTCTCTAACACCGACCACCTGATCAACCGCGCCAACTGGGACATCAAGCTGACCAAGACCGGCTTCACCAACCAGGCCGGCCACTGCCTGGTGCTGGTGACCAGCATGGGCAACCGTCCGGTGTCATTGGTGATCCTGGACGCTTTCGGCAAATTCACCCACTTTGCCGATGCCAGCCGCATCCGCAATTGGGTTGAAACCGGCAAGAGCGGGTCGGTGCCGGATGTGGCGTTGCGCTACAAGGCCGACAAGAACCTGAAAAATCGGCCGAACGCTGCAGAAGCGCGTCGATAACCGGCCAAATAAAAACGGCGCTTGATAGCGCCGTTTTTTATTTGCGCTCCGCCAACACCTTCAGTGCCTGCGCCGCCGCCCGCTCCTGCCCGGCCTGGGCAGTTGCGTTAGCCGCATCCCGCCAGCGCTGCGCGTCGACATTGGCTGGCAACTGGCTCGGGCGCTGGGTGAGGATTGCCCAGTTTCCGGCACTTTTCCATTTTGACTTGAAGTCGCTGAAGCTCATCAACAGGCGCCGGTCCATGCCTGAGCGCAGCAGCACCGTGCTTTTCTGCTGATTGAACCCCACCACTACCACGTAGTGCGCGTCGGACCACAGCCCGCCGCCAATCCGCGCCATCACCGGATAACCCGCCGCGACCTGCGCCAGCACCGCCGTCAGCTTCGCATCCAGCGGGTACACCATCAGTCCGTACTCACGCGCCAGTACCTGCATATTGCGCTCAAGGTCCGCTTCACCGCCGGGTAAATGCAACGGCTTATCCAGCAACCCCGGTGTCATGACAATGCCTTGTTGCGACAGCATGCTGGCTAAAGACGTAGGACCGCTCTGATAAGCCTCGCTACGAAAGGTCGGCACGCCATTGAGCTCGACACGCTCCGGCAGGCCCGCCAGCCTCGATGGCGTGGAGGAGCAGGCCGCGAGGCCCACGGCACAAGCAAGCAACAAGGATGTTTTCAGGTTCGACCGTAACCGCAATTTTCTACTCTCTTGATCGACTGCCAGTAAGGGCCCTGATCATAGCCCAATCGCGTTTATGCAGGGGCCGTGGATATAGCAAAGAAGTTTGGTTGGACTCGACCATTGGTCAATAGCAGGCAACCGCCAGGTAGCTAGACTGTCCATTGAGAAGACTGTGTGTGCCCCCTGCGGGGCGAAAGGAGGCCCGAATGAGCCTTGCAACGACGATTTTCCTGTTGATCTGCGGTTGGCTGGCGGTAGCCGGCGCCATGTTGTGGGGGGTGTTGCGCATTACCCGCCGGCACCATCACCCCCACGCCAAACCCGCTGCACCCGCCAAGCCTCACAAGGCCGCAGTGCATCACGCCTAGCCTGGCATGCAATTGAAGTCCTGCGTCGCCGCGACTTCCTTGCCGTGGCCATCCATCAAGGAGGCGCGCACGGTGGTGCCCAGGCTGGATTCCACCAGGGTGTAATGCTCACCCGCCTTGAAGTGCTTGTACTCGACACGCCCCTGGCAGTCCTGCTGATTGTCGTCGCCGGGTTCTTCCTCGAACAGCGTCACATCCAGGCGATGATCCCCCGGCGGCACTTCAAAAAAGCGTCCGTCATCCACGCGCTTGCCATCTACCCGCTCGGCCATCAGGTCATTCGGCGCTTCTTCTTTCAGACCAATCCACGCTTCGCTCGGGTCAGCCTTGGGGATCGGGCCGGCGCATGCCGACAACAACAGCACAGCACCGAGGGCAGGAATCAACAATAAAGGTTTGAGTGACATGGCAGGGCTCCAAAACAGGACAAGGCGTCCAATGGGTTGCAAGCTTGAGGAGCAGCCCTTTGTAGAACAAATGAATACATATGAAACGATCTTCAGCCCTTACCTAAATGTTCCTTCACCTGGCTGAAAGGTGCGTGTTAGGTGGGTCGCGTGAGACTGCCGGGGTTTGCAATCCTGCTCCTTTCGGAGGTTCACGCATGCTCGGGCTGGTAAAGACCGCACTGCAAAAGCCATACACCTTTATCGTGTTGGCCATCTTCATCTGCATCATCGGGCCGATGGCGGCCCTGCGTACCCCCACTGATGTTTTCCCGGATATCGGCATCCCCGTGGTCGCCGTGGTCTGGCAGTACAACGGCCTGTCGCCGGACGCCATGGCCGGTCGGGTGATCTACACCTACGAACGCTCCCTGAGCACCACCGTCAACGACATCGAACATATCGAATCGCAATCGCTGCCCGGCATGGGCATCGTCAAGATCTTCTTCCAGCCCGGCGTGGATATCCGCACCGCCAATGCCCAGGTGACGGCGGTTTCACAAACCGTACTCAAGCAAATGCCACCGGGCATCACGCCGCCGCTGATCCTCAACTACAGCGCCTCCACGGTGCCGATCCTGCAAATGGCGTTCTCCAGCCCCAGCCTCTCGGAAGCCAAGATCCGCGACCTGGTGCAGAACAACATTCGCTTGCCGCTCAGTTCCCTGCCCGGCCTGGCCATGCCGACACCGATGGGTGGCAAGCAACGCCAGATCACCCTCGACCTCGACCCGCAGGCGTTGGCTGCCAAAGGCCTGTCGGCGCAGGACGTGGGTAACGCCCTGGCACTGCAAAACCAGATCATCCCGGTGGGCACCGCCAAACTCGGCCCCGACGAATACACGATCCTGCTCAACAACAGCCCCAAGGCCATCGATGAACTCAACGACCTGCCGATCAAGACCGTCGACGGTGCGCTGATCACGATTGGCCAGGTGGCGCACGTGCGTGACGGCTCGCCACCGCAGACCAATATTGTGCGCGTCGACGGCCACCGCGCCGTGCTGATGCCGGCGCTGAAAAACGGCAGCATTTCCACCCTGTCGATCATCGACGGCATCCGCCAGATGTTGCCGCGCATCAACGAAACCCTGCCGCCATCGCTGAAGACCTCGCTGCTCGGCGACGCATCGGTGTTCGTCAAGCAATCGGTGGGCAGCGTGGCCCAGGAAGGCATCATTGCCGCGCTGCTGACCAGTGCGATGATCCTGCTGTTCCTCGGCAGCTGGCGCTCGACGCTGATCATCGCCGCGTCAATTCCCTTGGCCGTGCTCTCGGCCATCGCGTTACTGGCGGCCAGCGGGCAAACCCTCAACGTGATGACGTTGGGTGGGCTGGCGCTGGCCGTGGGCATCCTGGTGGACGACGCCACGGTAACCATCGAAAACATCAACTGGCATCTGGGGCAAGGCAAGGCGGTGAAGACCGCGATCCTCGACGGTGCCGCGCAAATTGTCGGCCCAGCGTTCGTCTCGCTGCTGTGCATCTGCATCGTGTTCGTGCCGATGTTCCTGCTGCAAGGCATCGCCGGTTACCTGTTCCGGCCGATGGCCCTGGCGGTGATCTTTGCCATGGCCAGTTCGTTCATCCTCTCGCGGACGCTGGTGCCGACCCTGGCGATGTTCCTGCTCAAGCCGCACACGCCGGAGCCAGGCGCTGGGCATCACCCGGAAGATGAATTCATCAACCACCACGAGGGTGAACAGCACCCGAAACCGCGCAATCGCGTGTTGCAATCGGTGCTGAATTTCCAGCAGGGCTTCGAGCGTCACTTCTCGAATATCCGCGACACCTACCACGGCTTGCTGACCTTGGCGCTGGGCAATCGCAAGCGTTTTATCGTCGGCTTCCTGGCCTGTGTGCTGGCGTCGTTCCTGCTGCTGCCGAGCCTGGGCCAGGATTTTTTCCCGGCCACCGACGCAGGCGCCCTGGCCCTGCACGTACGCTTGCCACTGGGCACGCGTATCGAAGAAAGCGCCGCGGCCTTCGACCGCATCGAAGCGCGGATCCGCGAAGTGATCCCCGCCGAAGAGTTGGACACCATCGTCGACAACATCGGCATTCCGCTCAGCGGCATCGACATGGCCTACAGCAGCAGCGGCACCATCGGTCCGCAGGATGGCGATATACAGGTCACCCTGAAAAAGGACCATGCGCCCACCGCCGATTACGTGAAAAAACTGCGTGAAGCCCTGCCGCAAAGTTTCCCCGGCAGCCACTTTGCGTTCCTGCCGGCGGACATCAGCAGCCAGATTCTCAACTTTGGCGCTCCGGCTCCGCTGGACGTGAAGATCTCCGGGCGCAGTGATGAAGAAAACCGCGCCTATGCAGTGGAGCTTGAGCGACGCCTGCGAAACGTACCGGGCATCGCCGACCTGCGTATCCAGCAATCCACCGGCTACCCGTCGCTGCAGGTGAACGTCGACCGCCTGCGCGCCAATGGCCTGGGTATCACCGAGCGCGACGTGACCAACAGCATGGTGGCGTCCCTCGCCGGCAGTTCCCAGGTGGCGCCGACCTTCTGGCTCAACCCGGCCAACGGTGTGTCCTATTCCATCGTCGCGGCCACCCCGCAATACCGCCTCGACAGCCTGCCCTCGCTGGAAGCCCTGCCGGTGACCGGTGCTAACGGCCAGTCGCAGATCCTCGGCGGTGTAGCCACCATCTCCCGCGTGCAGAGCCCGGCGGTGGTGACCCACTACAACATCGAGCCGACCCTGGACCTGTATGCCAACGTGCAAGGCCGCGACCTCGGCGGCGTGGCCCGTGACGTTCAGAAAGTGCTGGATGACACCGCCTCCATGCGCCCCAAAGGCGCGGTGATCAGCCTGCATGGGCAGATCGATGCACTGCATGAAGCGTTCAGCGGCTTGAGTTTTGGCCTGCTCGGTGCGGTGGTGCTGATCTACCTGCTGATCGTGGTCAACTTCCAATCGTGGGTAGACCCGTTCGTGATCATCACCGCCTTGCCGGCGGCGCTGGCGGGGATCGTGTGGATGCTGTTCCTCAGTGGCACGTCCTTGTCGGTGCCGGCACTGACCGGCGCCATCCTGTGCATGGGCGTCGCCACGGCCAACTCGATCCTGGTGGTGAGCTTCTGCCGCGAACGCCTGGCCGAACATGGCGACGCACTCAAGGCCGCCCTGGAAGCCGGCTACACGCGTTTTCGTCCGGTGTGCATGACCGCCCTGGCGATGATCATCGGCATGTTGCCCCTGGCGATGTCCGAAGAGCAGAACGCCCCGCTCGGCCGTGCGGTGATCGGTGGCCTGATCCTCGCCACCACCGCCACCCTGTTGTTTGTACCCGTGGTCTTCAGCCTGGTCCACGGTCGTCACCCTAATCGTGCTACAGCTGGAGAAACGTCTCATGTCGTCTGATCACAAACCCTCGCGCAAGCGTCTGATGCTCATGGGTGTCGGCGGCCTGACCCTGGCCGCCCTGTTGGTCGCCAACGGCCTGCACGCCCGTACCTTGCACGAACAGTCGGTCACGGCCTGGACCGAGACCGCCGCCATCCCGCAGGTGATGGTGTTCCAACCGCAGCAGAATGCGGCCGGCGATACCCTGCGCCTGCCCGCGCACCTGGAAGCCTGGAGCAAGGCACCGATCCATGCGCGGGTCAGCGGCTACCTCAAGGACTGGAAAGCCGACATCGGGACGCGGGTCGAAGCCGGGCAAATCCTTGCCGAGATCGACAGCCCCGACCTCGACCAACAACTGGCGCAGACCCACGCACGCCTGGTGCAGGAGCAGGCCAACGCACGCCTGGCCGCCACCACCGCCACGCGCTGGCAGAACCTGCTGGCGAGCCACTCGGTGTCGCGCCAGGAAGCCGATGAAAAAACCTCGAATGCCGCTGCCGCCAAAGCCAACGCCGAGGCCGCCGCTGCCGACTACGCCAGGCTGACCGCACTGGAAAGCTACAAGACGATCCGCGCGCCGTTCGCCGGCACCATCACCGCACGCAATACCGATATCGGCCAGTTGATCAAGGCCGACACCGACAGCGACCCGGAGCTGTTCAACATCGCCGACACCCACCAATTGCGCCTGTATGTGCCGGTGCCGCAGAACTACGCGGCGGTCATCCACCCCGGCCTGGAAGCCGAATTGACCGTGCCCGAGCATCCCGGCGAGCACTTCAAGGCGCGCCTGATCGGCGACTCCACCGCCATCGACCGGCGTTCCGGCACCCTGCTCGCGCAGTTCGTAGCCGACAACCCCAACGGCGAGTTGCTACCCGGTGACTACGCCGAAGCCACCCTGCCGATCCCGGTGGACACCCATGGCGTGAGCATCCCGGCCAGCGCGTTGATCTTCCGCGCCCAGGGCACGCAAGTGGCGGTGCTGGGTGCGCAGAATAAGGTGCACTTGCAGGACATCCATATCGGCCTCGATCTCGGTGAACGCCTGGTCATCGACCAGGGCCTGAAACCCGCCGACCGCGTGGTCGACAACCCGCCCGACGCCCTGCGCGAAGGCGACCCGGTACAACTGGCAGCCGCCGCTGGAGGTACGCATGCGCCCAAGGCTTAAGCCCTTCGTTGCACTGATGCTGCTGGCTCTACAGGGTTGCTCGATGGCGCCCACCTACAAAGTGCCGCCGATTGACCTGCCTGCGCACTACCGCGAACAGACCAGCGACGGTCCCTGGCACAGCGCGCAACCGTCCGACCAATTGGCACCCGAGTGGTGGAAGCTCTACCACGATCCGCGCCTGAACGACCTGCAACAACAACTGCTCAAGGCCAACCCGGACCTGGCGGCGGCACTGGCGCACTTTGACGCGTCCCAGGCGTATGCCAGCCAGCTGCATGCCGGCCTGTTCCCGCAGATCACCGCCAGCGCGCAGCCGTTGCGCCAGCGGCAATCGGACTCACGGCCGCTGCGAGGCACCACGCAGCCGTCGGTGTACAACAGCAATACAGCGGGGTTTTCGTTGAGTTACGACTTGGACCTGTGGGGCAAAATCCGCAACCAGGTGGCGGCCGGCGATGCCCAGGCGCAAGCGTCCGGGGATGACTTGGCGGTGGCGCGCCTGAGCTTGCAGCATCATCTGGCGAGCCTGTATGTGCAGCTCAATGGGCTGGATGCACAGGCGCGGATCCTCAACAGTTCGCTGGATGATTTCAGCCAGGCGCTGCAACTGACCCGCAGCCGGTACGAGGGCCAGATTGCTTCGGAGCTGGACCTGACGCGTGCACAGAATCAACTCGCCGAAGCCAAGGCGCAGTTGGATGAAGTCCGCGGGCAACGCAACCTGATCGAGCATGCCATCGGTGAACTGGTGGGCGTGGCGGCCAGCGATTTTTCCCTGCCGCCGAGTCCGCAATTGATTGCACTGCCGGGCATCCCATCGCAGCTGCCAAGCCATCTCCTGCAACGTCGGCCAGACATTGCAGCGGCGGAACGGCGGGTGTTTGCGGCCAATGCGAACATAGGTGTAGCGAAGGCTGCGTGGTACCCGGATTTCAGCCTGACCGGGTTGATTGGCGGGCAGACGCAAGGCGTCGGCAACCTGCTGTCCGCCGGCAATCGCTATTGGGCGCTGGGGCCGCTGGTGAATCTGCCGATCTTTGACGGCGGCCGCCTGAGCGCCAACGAGCGCCAGGCCAAAGCCGAATTCGAAGAGGCATCGGCGCACTACCGCAGCCAGGTGCTGAAGGCCGTGCGCGAGGTGGAAGATAACCTGGGGCAATTGCGAGATCTGCAGCAGGAAGCCCTGGATGAGCAGGCAGCAGCGGATGCGGCGCAGCACACCCAGGCGCTGGCGATGAACAGCTACGAGGCGGGGGCCGTGAGTTATCTGGATGTGGTGACGGCGCAGACGGCAGCGTTACAGGCGCAGCGCACGTTGCAGGCGGTGCAGACGCGACAGTTGCAGGCGAGTGTGGGGTTGGTGACTGCGCTGGGTGGTGGCTGGCAGCCGGGTGCTTGATAAGGTGGGTTAGTCACATAACTATCAATTGAACTAGATCAGTCACTCATGTAGCGACTGAAACACTGCTATCGGGGGCAAGCCCCCTCCCACACTTATCGTGTGTCGGACACACAAAGTATGAACACCGCAGAACCAATGTGGGAGGGGCGGTGCGACGACTCGACTTGCCCCCGATAGCGCTCTTCCAGACACATCCTGCCAAAAGGCCGCCCCTCACCCTCCTGCCCTCCAATCTAGCCTCTCTGAACACACCTTGAGAGGGCCAGGGAATGGCAGATTTACCCGCTTCACATCGGCTGCGCATCGGACGCTTCAGCGAACCCAACCGCATCTACCTGATCACCACCAACACCCACGAACGCCTACCGATATTCAGCGACTTCCACCTCGGTCGACGGGTGGTCTGGCAGTTTCGCCTGGCTCAGTACCGAGGGCTCGCAAACTCGCTGGCGTGGGTGATCATGCCCGACCACTTTCATTGGCTTATTGAGTTGAAAAAAGGCTCGTTGGCGGACCTGATGCGGCAGGTAAAATCCAAGAGCACGCGGTCCGTCAACGGCCTAAGCGGACGCAAGGGAAGACTCTGGCAGGAAAGCTTTCATGACCGCGCACTGCGCAAGGAGGATGATCTAGTGAAGATGGCGAGGTATGTAGTGGCCAATCCATTGAGAGCAGGCCTGGTGAAAAAGATCGGCGACTACCCATTGTGGGATGCCATCTGGATCTAACATCACACACTGTTCAAATGTGGGAGGGGGCTTGCCCCCGATAACAGGGTGACTGACCCACCGCTATCGGGGGCAAGCCCCCTCCCACATTTTTTTCTACCGTATTTTAGGCGGCTAACTTGCCGCTGGCGATTGCGTCGGAAGCTGCCACCATTGCGCGTAATAGAACCGCACACCCAGCAGCCAGGTCATCCGGTGCGGCATTCTCGATTTCGTTATGGCTGATACCACCTTCACACGGCACGAAGATCATCCCCGCCGGGCCCAGTTCGGCGACGAAAATTGCGTCATGCCCTGCCCCACTGACAATATCCATGTTCGACAAGCCAAGGCCATTCGCCGCATTGCGCACCGCGTCTACGCAGCCTTTGTCGAAATACAGCTGCGGGAAGTCAGCGGTGGGCTCCATCTCAAAACTGAGGCCATGTTTGGCACAGGTGTCTTCAATGACCTTGCGCACCTCGGCAATCATCGAGTCCAGGCGCGCCGGCTCCAGGTGACGGAAGTCCAGGGTCATGCGTACTTCACCTGGAATCACGTTGCGTGAACCGGGATACGCCTGCAAGCACCCGACAGTTCCACAGGCGTGAGGTTGATGCCCCAACGCCGCCGCATTGACCGCCGCCACCACCGCTGCCGCGCCCACCAGGGCATCCTTGCGCAGGTGCATCGGCGTCGGCCCCGCATGCGCCTCGACGCCGCGCAGTTTCAGGTCGAACCACTTCTGCCCCAAGGCGCCGAGCACCACGCCAATCGTCTTCTTCTCGTCCTCAAGGATCGGCCCTTGTTCGATATGCGCCTCGAAATACGCTCCCACCTTGTGCCCGCTGACCGGCCGCGAGCCCGCATAGCCAATGGCATTCAGCGCATCACCCACACTGACGCCATCCACGTCGACCTTGGCCAAGGTATCGGCCAGGGTGAATTTCTCGGCAAACACCCCCGAGCCCATCATGCAGGGCGGAAAACGCGAGCCTTCTTCGTTGGTCCACACCACCACTTCCAACGGAGCCTCGGTCTCCAACTTGAGGTCATTGAGCGTACGCAGCACTTCCACTCCCGCCAGCACACCAAAGCAGCCATCGAACTTGCCGCCGGTGGGCTGGGTGTCGATATGGCTGCCGGTCATCACCGGCGGCAGGTTGGGGTTGCGTCCGGGGCGGCGGGCGAAGATGTTGCCGATGCCGTCGATGGTCACGGTGCAACCGGCGTCTTCGCACCACTGCACGAACAGGTCGCGGGCCTTGCGGTCGAGGTCGGTAAGGGCCAGGCGACACACGCCACCCTTGGGCGTGGCGCCGAGCCTGGCCAGGTCCATCAGCGATTGCCACAGGCGGTCGCGGTTGATGTGCTGATCGGTGGATTGCAGAACGTCCAGGGCAGCGTTCATGGGGATCTCCTCAGGCTACATTTCTTATGGATTGAGCCGATTCCATCAATGGAATGCGGTCATACATGTGGGAGCGGGCTTGCTCGCGAAGAGGCCGTGTCAGTCGCTGCAAATGTCGCCTGAAAGACCGCATTCGCGAGCAAGCCCGCTCCCACATGTGGATTGCATTTCAAATTATTTACAGCGGTGTTTTCACCGCGACCGGGCTGGCCACGCGCTTGGCATTGAGCCCGTAGTACAACAGGCCACCCAGCGCCGAACCGGTAAACCAGCCATAGCTGTAGAACCAGCTGAACGCATCGCTGCCCAACGACAGCAAGGTCAGCACCACCGGCACGCCGAAGGCGATGAAACCGCTCCAGTTCCATGCGGGATACACGTCATCACGATAGAGACCGGCCAGGTCGAGCTGCTGTTTGCGCGTGATGAAATAGTCCACCACCATGATCCCGGCGATCGGCCCCAGCAGGCTGGAATAGCCGAGCAACCAATTGGAGTAGACGGTCTCCAGGCTCACATCGGAAACGATCAGCCCAAGCTTCTTCAGCAGTTCATGGGCCATCAACGCCAGCCCGACCAGGCCGGTGAGGATCACTGCCGTGGTGCGGTTGATCAGCTTGGGCGCGATGTTCTGGAAGTCGTTGGTGGGCGAGACGATGTTCGCCGCCGTGTTGGTGGACAAGGTGGCGACGATGATCAGCGCCATGGCCACGGCCACCCACACCGGGCTCTGGATATGCCCGATCAGTGTCACCGGGTCGGACACGCTGACGCCCACCAGTTTCACCGAAGCGGCGGTCATGATCACGCCGAGGGCGGCGAACAGGAACATGGTCAGCGGCAGGCCGAAAATCTGCCCGAGGATCTGGTCCTTCTGGCTTTTGGCGTAGCGGCTGAAGTCAGGAATGTTCAGCGACAAGGTGGCCCAGAACCCTACCATTGCGGTGAGTCCGGCCATGAAGTAACCGGTCAGGCTCGCACCCTCGGGACGCTTGGGCGGGATCGCCATCAGCTCGCTGATCGACACGTTGGGCATCGCCCACACCAGCAGGCCGATGCCCACCGCCACCAGCAGCGGTGCCGACAGGGTCTCAAGGCGCTTGATCGATTCGGCGCCCCGCAGTACCACCCACAAATTCAGGCACCAGAAAATCATGAAGCCGATCACCTCGCCGGTACCACCGAGGGACTTCCACCCCTCGAAGATCGAGCCCAGGAACAGGTGGATCGCCAGCCCGCCAAACATCGTCTGGATCCCGAACCAGCCGCACGCCACCAGTGCTCGAATCAGACACGGTACGTTCGAACCAAGGATGCCGAATGACGAGCGCAGCAACACCGGAAACGGTATGCCGTACTTGGTGCCCGGAAAGGCGTTGAGTGTCAGCGGAATCAGCACCACGATGTTCGCGAGCAGGATCGCCATCAGCGCCTCGCCCACCGACAACCCGAAATACGCGGTGAGCACCCCGCCCAGCGTATACGTGGGCACGCAGATCGACATGCCGACCCACAGCGCGGTGATGTGCCACTTGTTCCAGGTGCGTTCGTGCACCTTGGTCGGTGCCATGTCGTGGTTGTAGCGAGGGCTGTCGAGGACGTCGGTGCCGGCGTCGAGTTCGTACAGGCCGTTGCGTTCAATGACTTGCGATCTGTTCTGTTGCATGGCCGCTCCACGGTTTTTTCGAATTATTGTTGCGCGCCTGCAGGTGCGTGCAGGCGGCCGGAGTACCTCGTAAACAACATGACATCACGGGCCCGGCCAGCCGCCTCTGCACTCAATAACCGTGCCGACAACCGTTACCGCACCCGCACCGCTTATATAACGTGCTGATGTTTATCAGCTTTCCGATTGAACCTTCGGTACTTGCCGCCTTACTCAGGCTAAATAATGCGGAAGTTGCCCGAACCATCAGGACTCAATCTGGTGCAACACAATTATTTTTATTTCCCCTGCCCGTCAAGAGGCATGTCTCAAGCGTCTGATTTGCAATAAGAAATGTTGCTCAATTTAAGAACCTGTCAAGTGCGTCAAAATGGTGAGAGGCCGCTACATTTTGGTGATTATTGATTTTTATACTTATAAATCAACAATTTAAAACCAGTATAAGCTTATAAAAAATCTTCTTGCCCAATCTAAAAACTCGGGCTAGCTTCTATTCCTGTCACCGATGACAGGAATTAACCGACCATCGGCAAGCAGTACTACAACACTTAGAACTGGCACAAGCCGGTCAAGCCTGTGAGGAACTCGACATGTCGCTGTTGATCCGTGGCGCCACCGTTATTACCCATGATGAAAGTTACCGCGCCGATGTGTTGTGCGCAGGCGGTCTAATCCGGGCAATTGGTACGAATCTGGATATACCCGCTGGCACTGAACTACTCGATGGCAGCGGCCAATACTTGATGCCCGGCGGCATCGATCCCCACACCCATATGCAACTGCCCTTCATGGGTACCGTGGCCAGTGAAGACTTTTTCAGCGGCACGGCGGCAGGCCTGGCGGGGGGCACTACGTCGATCATCGACTTTGTGATTCCCAACCCGCAGCAATCCTTGCTGGAGGCGTTTCACCAGTGGCGCGGCTGGGCGGAAAAATCCGCGTCCGACTATGGCTTCCATGTGGCGATCACCTGGTGGAGCGAGCAGGTGCGCGAGGAAATGGCCGAGCTGGTCAGCCACCACGGCATCAACAGCTTCAAGCACTTCATGGCCTACAAGAACGCGATCATGGCGGCGGACGACACCCTGGTCGCCAGCTTCGAGCGCTGCCTGGAACTGGGCGCGGTGCCCACCGTGCATGCGGAAAACGGCGAGCTGGTGTACCACCTGCAACGCAAGCTGATGGCCCAGGGCATCACCGGGCCGGAAGCGCACCCGCTGTCGCGTCCGTCGCAGGTGGAAGGCGAAGCGGCCAGCCGGGCGATCCGCATTGCCGAGACCCTCGGCACCCCGTTGTACCTGGTGCACGTCTCCACCAAAGAGGCGCTGGACGAGATCACCTACGCCCGTGCCAAAGGCCAGCCGGTCTACGGTGAAGTCCTCGCCGGTCACCTGTTGCTGGACGATAGCGTCTACCAACACCCCGACTGGCAGACCGCCGCCGGCTACGTGATGAGCCCGCCGTTCCGCCCACGCGGGCATCAGGACGCGCTGTGGCACGGCCTGCAATCGGGCAACCTGCACACCACCGCCACCGACCACTGCTGCTTCTGCGCCGAGCAAAAAGCCGCCGGGCGTGACGACTTCAGCAAGATCCCCAACGGCACCGCCGGTATCGAAGACCGCATGGCACTGTTGTGGGACGAAGGCGTCAACACCGGGCGCCTGTCGATGCAGGAGTTCGTGGCGCTGACCTCCACCAACACCGCGAAGATCTTCAACCTCTACCCGCGCAAAGGCGCGATCCGCGTGGGTGCGGATGCTGACCTGGTGCTGTGGGACCCAGAGGGCACGCGGACCATTTCGGCCAAGACCCACCATCAGCAGGTCGACTTCAACATCTTCGAAGGCAAAACCGTACGCGGCGTGCCCAGCCACACCATCAGCCAGGGCAAGCTGGTCTGGGCCGATGGCGACCTGCGCGCCGAGCGCGGGGCCGGCCGTTATGTGGAGCGGCCGGCGTATCCGCCGGTGTTCGAGCAGTTGAGCAAGCGGGCTGAGCATTCCAGGCCCACTGCTGTAAAGCGCTGAAACCGCTATCGGGGGCAAGCCCCCGATGAGGCCAGTGCAAGCAACAACAAAACCACTGCCCATCAGAGGCAGCACCTCAATAACCGTGAGGCCAACACCGTGATCCAGACCCTGACCCACCTCCCCCATCCCGTTGAGGATGGACCGACCCTCGCCAGCCATTTCACCGACCTGGCCCCCCCCCTCAACGCCCGCCAGGCCCAACTGGAAGCCTCGCGCTGCCTGTATTGCTACGACGCGCCCTGCGTGAACGCGTGCCCCAGCGAAATCGATATCCCGTCGTTCATCCGCAATATCCACACCGAAAACGTGCAAGGCGCGGCGCAGAAGATTCTCTCGGCCAACATCCTGGGCGGCAGTTGCGCGCGGGTGTGCCCCACTGAAATCCTGTGCCAGCAAGCCTGTGTGCGCAACAACGCCGAAGAATGCGCCCCGGTGCTGATCGGCCTGTTGCAACGCTACGCCATCGACAACGCCCACTTCAGCGAACACCCCTTCCAGCGCGCCGCGCCCACCGGCAAACGCATTGCCGTGGTCGGTGCCGGGCCTGCCGGACTGGCCTGCGCCCATCGCAGTGCGTTGCACGGCCATGACGTGGTGATCTTCGAAGCCCGGGAAAAAGCCGGTGGCCTGAATGAATACGGGATCGCCAAGTACAAACTGGTGGACGACTTTGCCCAGAAGGAGCTGGATTTCCTCTTGCAGATCGGCGGCATCGAGATCCGCCACGGCCAACGCCTGGGGGACAACCTCACGTTGAGCGAACTGCACCAGCAATTCGATGCGGTGTTCCTCGGCCTCGGCCTTGCCGCCAGCAAACAACTCGGTTTGCCGAATGAAGACGCGCCCGGCCTGCTCGCCGCCACCGACTATATCCGCGAACTGCGCCAAGCCGACGATCTCACCCAACTGCCGCTGGCCGACCGCTGCATCGTGCTCGGCGCGGGCAATACCGCCATCGACATGGCCGTGCAAATGGCCCGCCTCGGCGCCCGCGATGTGAACCTCGTATACCGCCGCGGCCTGGCGGACATGGGCGCCACCCACCACGAACAGGACATCGCCAAGGCCAATCAGGTACGCCTGCTGACCTGGGCCCAGCCCGAAGCCGTGCTGCTGGATGACCTGGGTCATGTACGCGGCATGCGCTTCCTGCGCACGCGCATGGAAAACGGCCGCCTGCACCCTACCGGTGAAACCTTCGAACTGGCCGCCGATGCAATCTTCAAGGCCATCGGCCAGGGTTTCGACAACGAGGCGCTGCACGACCCGCTGGCCGAGCAACTGCACCGCGTCGGCGAACGCATTTTCGTCGACGAGCAGCTGCGTACCAGTGTTCCCGGGGTGTACGCCGGTGGCGATTGCGTCAGCCTCGGCCAGGACCTCACCGTGCAGGCCGTGCAACACGGCAAGCTGGCCGCTGAAGCCATGCACGCCCAACTCATGCTGACTGTGGAGGCTGCGTAATGGCCGATCTCTCGATTGTGTTCGCCGGTATCAAGGCCCCCAACCCGTTCTGGCTGGCCTCCGCGCCGCCCACCGACAAGGCCTACAACGTGGTCCGTGCCTTTGAAGCCGGCTGGGGTGGCGTGGTGTGGAAAACCCTCGGCGAGGACCCGGCGGCGGTCAACGTGTCATCCCGCTACTCGGCGCACTACGGCGCCAACCGGGAAGTGCTGGGCATCAACAACATCGAGTTGATCACCGACCGCTCCCTGGAGATCAACCTGCGGGAAATCACCCAGGTGAAAAAGGACTGGCCCGACCGTGCGCTGATCGTGTCGCTGATGGTGCCGTGCGTCGAGGAATCCTGGAAAAACATCCTGCCGCTGGTTGAAGCCACCGGCTGCGACGGTATCGAGCTGAACTTCGGCTGCCCCCACGGCATGCCCGAACGCGGCATGGGCGCGGCGGTGGGCCAGGTACCGGAGTATGTGGAACAGGTGACGCGCTGGTGCAAGACCTACTGCTCGCTGCCGGTGATCGTCAAGCTCACGCCGAACATCACCGACATCCGCGTGGCGGCGCGAGCGGCGTACCGTGGCGGTGCGGATGCGGTGTCGCTGATCAACACCATCAACTCCATCACCAGCGTGGACCTGGAGCGCATGGTTGCCCTGCCGGTAGTCGGCACCCAGAGCACCCACGGCGGTTACTGCGGTTCGGCGGTAAAGCCGATTGCGCTGAACATGGTCGCCGAAATCGCCCGCGACCCACAGACCCAGGGCCTGCCGATCTGCGGCATAGGCGGCATCGGCAACTGGCGCGATGCGGCGGAGTTCGTCGCCCTGGGCTGCGGCGCGGTGCAGGTGTGCACGGCGGCGATGCTGCATGGGTTTCGGATTGTGGAAGAGATGAAGGACGGGCTATCGCGCTGGATGGACAGCCAAGGCTACAAAAGCTTGCAGGAATTTTCCGGACGGGCGGTGGGTAATACGACCGATTGGAAGTACCTGGATATCAACTACCAGGTGATTGCCAAGATCGATCAGGCTGCCTGCATTGGCTGCGGGCGTTGCCATATTGCCTGTGAGGATACGTCGCACCAGGCCATTGCCAGCCTGAAACAGGCCGATGGCACGCATAAATATGAGGTGATTGATGATGAGTGCGTGGGCTGCAATCTGTGTCAGATCACCTGCCCTGTGGCCGATTGCATCGAGATGGTGCCGATGGACACGGGCAAGCCGTTTTTGAATTGGACGCAGGATCCGAGGAATCCCTACCGGGAGGCTGTGTAGGCCTTTAGACCGCCATCGGGGGCAAGCCCCCTCCCACACGTTGATTTATGAACATATTCAAAAATGTGGGAGGGGGCTTGCCCCCGATGAGGCCCTCAGCCCCAACAAAGATCAAGGCTCCAACCCAATCCCCCGCAAAATCACACTGGTCACCGTCTGGATCGCCTTCTCGAACTGCATATCCGACAACGGCTGGTGATCATTCAAGATTTTCACCTGGTGATCAAAGTCCGCATAGTGCTGGGTCGAGGCCCAGATCATGTATAGCAGGCTCGACGGCTCCACCGGCAGGATGCGCTTGTCCTCCACCCATTGGCGAATCTTCGCTTCCTTCATCTTGGCCCAGTCGTACAGGCTTTCATCCAGCGCCTCACCGAGGGTCGGCGCGCCGTGGATGATTTCGTTGGCCCAGACTTTCGAACCATACGGCCGCGTGCGCGAGCGCTGCATCTTGGCGCGGATGTAGCTGCTGAGCACCACCCGGGGGTCATCGAAGGTCTCGAAGCTCAGGGCGTCCTGCTTCCACACTTCCAGCAGGTCGAACAGCACCGCGCTGTACAGCTCGCTCTTGGTAGTGAAGTAGTAATGCAGGTTGGAGCGCGGCAGTTGCACTTCTTCAGCAATGTCGGCCATGGCGGTGCTGCCATAGCCTTTTTCGGCGAAGATTTTCTCCGCAGCCAGCAGGATTTTTTCGACGTTGACCCGGCGAATTCCGATCTTGTGATTGCCCATAAGGGCTCCCTGACAACAACTTGGCTTAAAGACTACCATCGGCTCTAGATCGCGGCGACAGGCCATGGTGAAACTTCTGACGCTAACCTTTCCCACGGAAATCGGATTGGTTAGGATCGCGGTCCCCATGAAGGATCATTGCAATGACTATTCGACCTCGTGTGGCCACCGACGACCCCGTGCTGGGAGCACTGTGGGAACGCTCGGTGCGCGCCACCCATGACTTCCTCCCCGAGGATGACATTCAACGTTTGCTGCCCCTGGTACGCGACACCTACCTGCCGATGCCTGCCCTGGAAGTGTGGGTGTATGAAGATCAACAAGGCATCGCCGGTTTTATCGGTACCGGCGGGAACAATGTGGAGATGCTGTTTATCGACCCCGAGCGTCGTGGCCAGGGCATCGGTCGCCAGTTGCTGGACCACGCCCGTGCCCGTCACGAGACCCTCACCGTCGACGTAAACGAACAAAACCCACAAGCCGTGGGGTTCTACCTGCACTATGGTTTTATCCAGGTCGCGCGCTCGCCGCTGGATGGCGAAGGCAAGCCCTTTCCCTTGCTGCACATGGCTCTACCGACTCCCTGACCCCGAAGGTATTGAACAATGTTGATCAAGAAAAGCCTCACCACCCTCGCCCTGCTCGCCTCATTGCTCGGTGCCTCGGCGGCGTTTGCCCACGCCCACCTCAAGGCTGCGGAGCCAGCGGCCGACAGCAGCGTCGCTGCGCCCAAGGACCTGCGCCTGACCTTCAGCGAAGGCGTCGAAGCCACCTTCACCAAGGTGTCGCTGAGCAAGGACGGCACCGAAATCGCGATCAAGGGCCTGGAAACACCGGACGCCGACAAGAAAGTGCTGGTGGTCACCCCGGCCGCCCCGTTGGCCGCCGGCACCTACAAAGTGGTGTGGAACGCGGTCTCGGTCGACACCCACAAGAGCAATGGCGAATACAGCTTCAAGGTCGGCCAGTAACCCATGGCGACCCTGCTGGTGCTGTGCCGCTTCGTGCATTTCAGCGTCGTGTTGTTGATGTTCGGGGCCAGTGTATTCAGGCCCTGGCTGCTCGGCGCTGCACCGCAACCGGCGCTGGACCGGCAACTTGAGCGGATCGCCCGTGGCCTGGCCTGGCTGGGCCTGGGCTCCGGCCTGGCCTGGCTGTTACTGATCACCGCGAGCATGGCCGGCAGTTGGGACGCAGCGCTGCAGCCGGCCACGGTGCAGTTGGTGCTGGGCAAGACCTTCTTCGGCCAGGTGTGGGTGTGGCACCTGTTGCTGAACCTGCTGCTGGTGATGGTGCTGGTCAAACCCTGGCCGATGGTGCGCCTGCCAGTGATCGCGCTGCTGCTGGCCACACTGGCACCGGTCGGCCATGGCGCCATGCTGGACGGGCTCAGCGGCAGATTGCTGATCCTCAATCAGGTGGTGCACCTGGTGTGTGTCGGTGCCTGGCTCGGCGGGTTGCTGCTGTTGGTGTTGATCCTGCGCCAATCCCGGCATATTGCGCTGGAGCCGATCCTGCGACGCTTCAGCGGTGTGGGTTACGGCCTGGTTGCCGGTTTGCTGGTGACTGGCTTGATCAACGTGCGTGTACTCACCGGGCAGCTGTGGCCTACACCGTTGTTCAACGGGTTCGCCCTGATCCTGTTGATCAAGGTGTTGCTGGTGCTGGGTATGTTGGCCCTGGCGCTGCTGAACCGACTGCGGATCGAGCGTTGTGAAGAGCGCCTGGGCAGCCTAAAGGCCAGTGTGAAGCTGGAGTGGGTGCTGGGGATTGCCGCCGTCGCTGCCGTTTCCCTCCTGGGCACCTTGCCGCCGATGCTCATGATTGACTGAAACACACCGTCAAAGGTGGGAGGGGGCTTGCCCCCGATTGCGGTGTGTCAGCAGGTAAATAGGCTGCTGATTCACCATCATCGGGGGCAAGCCCCCTCCCACATTGACCGTCCACACCGAGCAGGTCATCGTATAACTTATGCTTGACAACGCCTGAAAACCTCGCAAATATCGCACCAAATGTTGTACGACAACGTATGACAAATAATAAAAACAACAAAAGAAAGGGAGCTTCACTGTGAGTTCACTCGCCCGCAATTCCTGCGTCCGCCTGGGTTTTATCGGTCTCGGCAGCCTGGCCTTCACCCTTCCCCTCAACGCCCATGCCGAAGGCTTCGTCGACGATGCCAAAGCCACGCTCAACCTGCGCAACGCCTACTTCAACCGCAACTTCACCAACCCGAGCAACCCTCAGGGCAAGGCCGAAGAGTGGACGCAGAACTTCATCCTCGATGCCAAGTCCGGCTACACCACAGGCACGGTGGGCTTCGGCATTGATGTGCTGGGCCTGTATTCCCAAAAGCTCGACGGCGGTAAAGGCACTGGCGGTACGCAGTTGCTGCCGATCCACAGCGATGGCCGCCCGGCCGATAACTTCGGGCGCCTGGGTGTGGCGCTGAAAACCAAGCTGTCGAAGACCGAGCTGAAAGTCGGCGAATGGATGCCGGTGCTGCCGATCCTGCGCTCCGACGATGGCCGCTCCCTGCCCCAGACCTTCCGTGGCGGCCAGGTCACGTCCAATGAGATCGCCGGCCTGACCCTCTACGGCGGGCAATTTCGCGGCAACAGCCCGCGCAACGACGCGAGCATGGAAGACATGTTCATGAACGGCAAAGCCGCGTTCACCTCCGACCGTTTCAATTTCGGTGGCGGCGAATACAGCTTCAACGACAAGCGCACCCAGGTCGGTGTGTGGTACGCCGAACTCACCGACATCTATCAGCAACAGTATTTCAACCTGACCCACAGCCAACCCGTGGGCGACTGGACCCTGGGCGCCAACCTTGGCTTTTTCACCGGCAAGGAAGACGGCAGCGCGCTGGCTGGCGACCTCGACAACAAGACCGCCTTCGCCCTCCTCTCGGCCAAGTACAACGGCAACACCTTCTATGTGGGCCTGCAGAAACTCACCGGCGACAGCGTGTGGATGCGGGTCAACGGCACCAGTGGCGGCACCCTGGCCAACGACAGCTACAACGCCAGCTACGACAACGCCAAGGAGAAATCCTGGCAGGTGCGCCATGACTTCAACTTCGTGGTGCTCGGCATTCCGGGGCTGACCCTGATGAACCGCTACATCAGCGGCAGCAACGTGCACACCGGGGCGATCACCGATGGCAAGGAATGGGGACGCGAATCGGAGCTGGCCTACACCGTACAGAGCGGTGCACTGAAGGACTTGAACGTGCGCTGGCGCAACTCGACCATGCGTCGGGATTTCAGCAATAACGAGTTCGACGAGAACCGGCTGTTCATTAGCTACCCGATTTCACTGCTCTAAAGGTGACAGAAGCAGTGCGACGATTCGCACTTGCCCCCCCGTGGCGGCGGACCAGAGGCATATCTGCTGCCTGACACACTGCCATCGGGGGCAAGCCCCCTCCCACATTTGAGCAATGCCAGCCTGAAGGGCGTTGACAAGCCTGGGAATCAATAACGATACTTCCGCAAAGTCATACGACAACCTACAACAACAATGGAACCTACATGACCACCCTCACCACCCCGCCCGTTCCATTCAACCGCTTGCTGCTCACCGGTGCCGCCGGCGGCCTCGGCAAAGTTCTGCGCGAACGCCTGCGGCCCTACGCCCACGTGCTGCGCCTGTCGGATATTGCCAACATGGCGCCGGCTGCCGACGCGTCCGAAGAAGTGCAGACCTGCGACCTCTCCGACAAGCAAGCCGTGCACCACCTGGTGGAAGGCGTCGACGCCATCCTGCATTTCGGCGGCGTATCGGTTGAGCGTTCGTTCGAAGAAGTGCTCGGCGCCAATATCTGCGGGATTTTCCATATCTACGAAGCCGCCCGCCGCCACGGCGTGAAGCGTGTGATCTTCGCCAGTTCCAACCACGTGATCGGCTTCTACAAGCAGGGCGAACAGCTCGACGCCCACTCGCCACGCCGCCCGGACAGCTACTACGGCTTGTCCAAGTCCTACGGCGAAGACATGGCCAGTTTCTACTTCGACCGCTATGGCATCGAGACCGTGAGCATCCGCATCGGCTCGTCCTTCCCGGAGCCGCAGAACCGCCGCATGATGCACACCTGGCTGAGTTTCGATGACCTGACCCAACTGCTCGAACGCGCCTTGTACACGCCCAACGTCGGCCACACCGTGGTGTATGGCATGTCGGATAACCTCGACACCTGGTGGGACAACCGCTACGCCGCCCACCTGGGCTTTGCGCCCAAGGACAGCTCCGAAGTGTTCCGCGCCCAGGTCGAAACCCAGCCGCCCGT
The DNA here is from genome assembly GCF_055380095.1 of Pseudomonas allii. Taxonomy (NCBI): domain Bacteria; kingdom Pseudomonadati; phylum Pseudomonadota; class Gammaproteobacteria; order Pseudomonadales; family Pseudomonadaceae; genus Pseudomonas; species Pseudomonas allii. The sequence continues at coordinate 4,266,107 of NZ_AP039450.1, forward strand.
GGCTGCCGATGACCCGGCCAAGGTCTACCAGGGCGGCGCATTCTGCGCGGCCGGCCCCTTCGGCGATTGACCCATGAACGCCGAATTGATTGTCGACGCCCGCAACGCCGTGGGCGAATGCCCGGTGTGGGTGCCCGAGGAGAACGCGCTGTACTGGGTAGATATTCCCAATGGCGGCCTGCAACGCTGGAACGCCGCGACCGGCCATCTGGCCGCCTGGAAAGCCCCGCAGATGCTCGCGTGTATCGCCCGCACCGATGCGGGCAATTGGGTTGCCGGCATGGAAAGCGGCTTTTTCCAGCTCACTGCGTACAATGACGGCAGCCTCGACTCCACGCCGTTGGCCAGTGTCGAACATCCCCGCGCCGACATGCGCCTGAACGACGGCCGCTGTGATCGCCAGGGCCGCTTCTGGGCCGGCAGCATGGTGCTGAACATGGGCTTGAATGCGCCCGAGGGCATCCTCTATCGCTACGCATCCGGCGCCGCGCCCCATGCACAACTGGACGGCTTCATCACCCTCAACGGCCTGGCGTTCAGCCCCGATGGTCGCACGATGTACGCCTCGGACTCACACCCCTTGGTGCAACAGATCTGGGCCTTCGACTACGACATCGACACCGGCACGCCCTCCAACCGTCGCGTCTTCGTGGACATGCACAATTACCTCGGTCGCCCCGACGGCGCGGCGGTAGACGCCGACGGCTGCTACTGGATCTGCGCCAACGACGCCGGCCTGATCCACCGTTTCACCCCCGACGGCCGCCTCGACCGTTCCCTCACCGTACCGGTGAAAAAACCCACCATGTGCGCCTTCGGCGGCAGCCGCCTGGACACCCTGTTCGTCACCTCGATCCGTGACGACCAGAGTCCCCAGTCGCTGTCCGGCGGCGTGTTCGCCCTCAACCCCGGCGTTGTCGGATTGCCGGAGCCCACGTTCACCCTCTAGCTGCATCGCTGTGCCTTGAATACAACAATAACAAGACAGGAATGAACCCCCATGGACTTCAAACGCACCTTGCTCGCCGCTGCATGCTTCTCCCTCGCCAGCGCCGCCCACGCCCTGGAAATCAAGTTCGCCGACATCCACCCCGCCGGCTACCCCACCGTCGTTGCCGAAGAAAACATGGGCAAGGCCCTGACCAAGGAAAGCAACGGCGAACTGACCTTCAAGTACTTCCCCGGCGGTGTGCTGGGCTCCGAGAAAGAAGTGGTCGAACAGGCCCAGGTCGGCGCGGTCCAGATGACCCGTGTCAGCCTCGGTATCGTCGGCCCGGTGGTGCCGGACGTGAATGTGTTCAACCTGCCGTTCGTGTTCCGTGACCAGGCGCACATGCGCAAGGTCATCGACGGCGAGATCGGCGATGAGATCCTTGCCAAGATCACCGATTCGGAATTCGGCCTGGTGGCCCTGGCCTGGATGGACGGCGGCACGCGCAACCTCTACACCAAGAAACCGGTGCGCAAGCTCGAAGACCTCAAGGGCATGAAGATCCGCGTGCAAGGCAACCCGTTGTTCATCGAAGCCTTCAATGAAATGGGGGCCAACGGCATTGCCATGGACACCGGCGAGATCTTCAGCGCCCTGCAGACCGGGGTGATCGACGGTGCGGAAAACAACCCGCCGACCCTGCTCGAACACAACCATTTCCAGAACGCCAAGTACTACACCCTCACCGAACACCTGATCCTGCCCGAGCCCATCGTGATGTCGAAAATCACCTGGAACAAGCTCACCCCCGCCCAGCAGGACATGGTGAAGAAAGCCGCCAAGGCCGCCCAGGCGGACGAACGCGTGCTGTGGGACGCCAAGTCCGCCAGCAGCGAAACCAAGCTCAAGGCCGCCGGCGTGGAGTTCATCACCGTCGACAAAAAGCCCTTCTATGACGCCACCGCGCCGGTTCGCGCCAAATACGGCGCGGCTTACGCCGACATCATCAAGCGTATCGACGCCGTCCAGTAACGCCCTCCTTCTCTAGCAAGGCCCGGCGCGGTCGGTATCGACGCGCCCGGTTACGGTGAACGCCATGAAGAATTTACTGCTGCGCATCAACGACCGCCTGTACATGACCTGCATCTGGGTCGCCGGCCTCTCGGTACTGGGGGTTGCGCTGATCATCCCCTGGGGCATCTTCGCCCGCTACGTCCTCGGCACCGGCGCCAGTTGGCCGGAACCCACCGCCATCCTGCTGATGCTGATCTTCACGTTCATCGGCGCCGCCGCCAGCTACCGCGCCGGCGCGCATATGTCGGTGGCGGTGGTAACTGACCGCCTGCCGCCACGCCAACGCCACATCGCCGGCATCGTCGCGCAATTGCTGATGGCGACCATCTGCCTGTTCATGGCCGTGTGGGGCACCAAGTTGTGCCTGTCCACCTGGAACCAGTTCATGAGCGCCATCCCCACACTGCGCGTGGGCATCACCTATATGCCGATTCCCATCGGCGGGCTGCTGACCCTGGTGTTCGTGCTGGAAAAACTCCTGCTCGGCGACCAGAGCCAGCGGCGCGTGGTGCGGTTCGACCTGGTGGAAGAAAACGAAGGGGCTGCCTGACATGGATGCATTGATTCTGTTGGGCAGTTTTATCGCCTTGATCCTGCTGGGCATGCCAGTGGCCTACGCCCTGGGGATGTCGGCACTGATCGGCGCGTGGTGGATCGACATCCCGTTCCAGGCCCTGATGATCCAGGTGGCCGGGGGCGTGAACAAGTTTTCGCTGATGGCGATTCCGTTCTTTGTACTGGCCGGGGCGATCATGGCCGAGGGCGGCATGTCACGTCGTCTGGTGGCGTTTGCCGGGGTGCTCGTGGGTTTTGTGCGCGGCGGCCTGTCCCTCGTCAATATCATGGCCTCGACGTTTTTCGGCGCCATCTCCGGCTCCTCCGTGGCCGATACCGCCTCGGTCGGCTCGGTGCTGATTCCGGAAATGGAGCGCCGTGGGTATCCACGGGAATTTGCCACTGCCGTGACCGTCAGCGGTTCAGTGCAGGCGTTGCTGACGCCGCCCAGCCATAACTCAGTGCTCTACTCCCTGGCCGCCGGCGGCACGGTGTCCATTGCCTCGCTGTTCATGGCCGGCGTGGTGCCGGGCCTGTTGATGAGCGCTTGCCTGATGGTGCTGTGCCTGATCTTCGCGAAAAAGCGCAACTACCCCAAGGGCGAAGTCATCCCCCTGAAGCAGGCGCTGAAGATCGCCGCCGATGCCCTGTGGGGCCTGATGGCCATGGTGATCATCCTCGGCGGCATCCTCTCGGGCATCTTCACCGCCACCGAATCGGCCGCGATTGCCGTGCTGTGGGCGTTCTTCGTGACCATGTTCATCTACCGCGACTACAAATGGCGCGAGCTGCCCAAGCTGATGCACCGCACGGTGCGCACCATTTCCATCGTGATGATCCTGATCGCCTTCGCCGCCAGCTTCGGCTACATCATGACCCTGATGCAGATCCCGGCGAAGATCACCACGGCGTTCCTGACCCTGTCGGACAACCGCTATGTGATCCTGATGTGCATCAACGTCATGCTGCTGTTGCTCGGCACGGTGATGGACATGGCGCCGCTGATCCTGATCCTCACGCCGATCCTGCTGCCGGTGGTGCTCGGGCTGGGTGTCGATCCGGTGCACTTCGGCATGATCATGCTGGTCAACCTCGGCATCGGCCTGATCACCCCACCGGTGGGTGCGGTGCTGTTCGTGGGCGCCGCGGTGGGCAAGGTGAGCATCGAAAAAACCGTGAAGGCGCTGCTGCCGTTCTATGCCGTGCTGTTCCTGATCCTGATGGCGGTGACCTACATTCCGGCGCTGTCGTTGTGGCTGCCAAGCGTGGTGCTGTGATGCTGATTGAACTGGAAGACAACCTGACCCACCTCACCCTGGCCCCGGCCGTGGGTGGGAGCATCGTCAATTGGCGCGTACGGGCCAGCGGCCAGCCATTGTTGCGCCACAGCGACCAACAGGCCCTGGACACGAGCCTGCCGGGCAAGCTCGGCTGCTATCCCCTGGCGCCCTGGTCCAACCGGATCGCCGAAGGGGGTTTCGATAACCCCGACGGCTGGCTGGCCCTCACGCCGAACAGCCTGACCGACCCACTGCCCATTCATGGGTCGGCCTGGCAACAGGCGTGGCAGGTAGTCAGCCAGTCGGCGGATGAAGTGGTGCTGGAACTGGTGTGCGACACACCGTTCGCCTATCGCGCCGAACAGCGGTTTTGCTTGCGTGACGGTGAACTGAGCATCACGTTACGGGTGACCCATCTGGCGGACAAACCCGCGTGGCATGGCGTGGGATTGCATCCCTACCTGCCACGCACACCGCAAACGCGGTTGCAGGCCAAGGCCTCGCAGGTGTGGATGAGTGACGCGTCAAAACTGCCCACAGGGCTGGCACCGGTGCCAGCTGACTGGGATTTCCAGACATTGAAGACCTTGCCGGAAGGCCTGGTGGACAATGGCTTTTGCCAGTGGGACGGACATTGCCGGATCGAGCAACCGGAGCTGGGCTATGCCTTGGAATGCCAGGCCACCGGCGCCGACTACTTCCTGCTGTACTGCCCGCCGGGGCTGGGGTTCTTTTGCATCGAACCGGTGAGTCATCCGGTGAATGCCCATCACCTGGCGGGGCGGCCGGGCCTGAAACTGCTGGAACACAATCAGTCGGTAGAACTCAATTTCAAGCTGAAATACATCCAACATGTGGGAGGGGGCTTGCCCCCGATGGCTGAGTGTCAGGCAACAGATGTTTGACTGATAAACCGCTATCGGGGGCAAGCCCCCTCCCACAATTTTGATTTGCGTTGTGTCAGGGTGGAGAGTTTTTCAGGCGCCCAGCCGTGTCGATACTGACGACTACCGACAACCCCGGCCGCAACCGCTCGCTCTCGATCTGGTCCGGGTCCACCGTGATCCGCACCGGCACGCGCTGGGCGATCTTCACGAAGTTGCCGGTGGCATTGTCCGCCTGCAACAGGCTGAACTCCGACCCGGTGGCCGGGGAAATATGCTGCACCGTACCGTGGAATTTGCGGTGGTTCAGCGCGTCCACCGTGAAGGTCACCGGCTGGCCGACCTGCACGTTGTCCATCTGGGTTTCCTTCATGTTGGCGATCACCCACAGCTGCGGCGGCACCAGCGCCATCAGCTGCGCACCGGAGTTGACGTAGGCCCCCAGGCGCACGCCAATCTGCCCCAACTGACCATCACGCGGCGCGGTGATGCGGGTGTTGGACAGGTCGATGCGCGCCAGCTCCACGGCTGCCTCGGCACTCGCCACGGCGGCTTCCAGGGAGCCACGGTTGACGATCACCGTCTGCAGGTCCTGCCGCGCGATTTCCAGGCTGGCCTGGGCCTGGGCCACGGCGGCGATGGTCTGCGCATTGGCGGCGCGGGTCACGTCCAGCTCGCGTTTGGACACCGAGCCGTCGCTGATCAATTCTTCATTGCGGCGTAAATCGGCCGTGCTTTTACGTGCTTGTGCCTGGCTGTCCACCAAGGCCGCCTGGCGCAACTTGATCGTCGCTTCAGCGCTGTTGCGCTGCTGCACCACATTTGCCAACGAGGCCTTCTGCACCGCCAGTTGCGCCAGCGCCTGGTCCAGTCGCTGCTTGTAGATACGGTCGTCGAGGCGCACCAGCAGGTCGCCGGCCTTGACGTGTTGGAAGTCCTGCACCGGCACTTCGAACACATAGCCGCTCAGTTGCGGCCCGATAATCGTCACCTGCCCACGCACCAGGGCGTTCTCGGTGGTTTCCACGGCGCTGCTGAACGGCGGCAATTGCCAGGCATACAACACGATCAGCACCCCGACAATGGCAATCGCGGCAAACCCCAGCGATGAGACGATGCGCACCCGCAGGGAGCGTGGCTCGGTGACCGAGGCGCCGGGCGGCGTGGTGCCTTCCGGAGTGGAGGCGATGGCGTTGGTGGTCGTGGTGGTGGAAGTCGGTTCGGTCATGAAGAAGCGCCGCTGGGTTGAACGGGAGGGGCTGCTGTTTTGGTCGTGCTCATCAGCCACAGGCTGCGGATAAAGATCCAGATCATGGTCAGTATCGCGATGATCGCGATCAGCATGAAGACATCGTTGTAGGCCATCACGTTCGCCTCACGGGTCGCCGCCGTAGCCAGGCTGCGAATGCCCATGAGGTTGCGCAACTCGGGGTCGGCGACATTGCCGCCATAGGCCGAACCGCCGCTTTGCACCCGCGCGGCCACACGCGGGTCGAGCAGGGTCAGGTGCTCGACGATCATGCTGGAGTGGTATTTCTCGCGCACGATCTGGAACGTGCCCAGCAACGCCGCGCCAATCAGGCCGCCGAGGTTCTGGCAGATACCGAACATCACCGAGAAACTCACCAGGTTGCGCGGGTTGGTCAGCACGTTCTTCGTGCCCAATACCATGGTCGGGCCCAGGAAGAACGTACCGCCGAAGCCTAGCAGGAACTGGCTGATATACAGGTTCTGCGGCCGGGTCAGGTTGCTGGAAAAACTGTCCATCACCGACCCGGTGGCCATCAGTGCCAGGGAAATCACCAGCGGCATCAGCAAGTGCGCCGGGTTGATGGTCAACGCACTGACCGCCAATCCGGCAATCGCCCCGGCCAGCATCACCACGTACAGCGTGTGCATCTGCTGGTAGCTCATGTTCAACATCTGCATGAACCCCACGGCGCCGGTGGACTGCTCGGACAGCACCATGCGGATCAGGATCACTGCCAGCGCCAGGCGGATCATCACGCCGCTACCCAGCCAGCGGGTCATCAGCATCGGGTTGGCGCGGTTATGCTCGATGGCCAGGCCGGCCATGATCAGCACCAGCGAACAGGCCGACGCGATGCCGATCCACGGCGCTTCCAGCCACCAGTCGATGCGCCCCAGGGAGAGCACGGCGCAGAGCAACGCGACACCGGTGGCAAGGATGGCGAAGGTGACGAAGTCGAGTTTTTCAAAGGTCTTGAAGCGGTCGCCGGGCGGCAACTTGAGCAGGAACACGCAGCCCAGGCAGATCAGCGCCAGGCCCAGCTCGAACAGATACAGCCCACGCCATTCGGCGATTTGCAGCAGGTCTTCGGAGAACAGTCGCGCCAATGGCAAGGCCAACTGCGCCGTGCCCAACCCCAGCACCAGGGACTTCAAGCGCCACTTGGCCGGGAAGGCCTGGATCATGTAGTACAAACCCAGCGAACTCAGCGCCGCCCCCACCATGCCGTGGGCTGCCCGCACCGCAATGGCCGAGCTGAGGTCGTTGACGAACAAGTGGCCGAAAGTCACCAGGGCGTACAGCACCAGGAACACCTCGGTAAATGCACGCAGCCCGAACTGCTGGCGGAACTTCACCAGCAGCAGGTTCATGCACACGTTGGTCATCACATAGGCGGCGGGCAGCCAGGCCATTTCGGCGGTGGTCGCACCCAGGGCGCCTTGCAGGTATTGCAGGTTGGCGATGACGAGCGCGTTGCCCAGACCGCCGGTGATCGCCACCAGCACGCCGACCATCGCGAAGAGCCAACGCTTGTGCGTCGGGTGCAACGGCGTCGACGGTGAGCCCGGCAGGCTCGGCCGCTCGTGGGGCTCCCAGGTATGGGGAGTGTATTTATTCATTCGGTGACCTTGATGACCCGACGTGGGAGGTCGGTAAAACCATTACTCAGGGAGTAGTAAACCTGAGTGGAGTTCATCTTGCCATGTTTGGCTGGGGCTGGATTGGGTGTATATCCGTTGCTGCGGTAACGGCGGCTATTGGTTCCGCCCTTACGGCGGCTCACTTTTGAAAAGCGTAAAAGTAAGCAAAACGCTCTTGCCCCAACACTCGGCACCTCGCCTAGGCTCGGTGTGCCCGTAATCCGACAGTGATTTGGGGGGCCGCCTAAGATCAAAATCAAAAGCAGATCAAAAGCCAGAGCTAGAGCCAGAGCCAGGCCAGACCAGGCCAGGCCAGGCCAGGCCAGGCCAGAGCAAACCACCCGTCAACTGATACATGAAGATCAAACTGTGGGAGGGGGCTTGCCCCCGATGGCGGTGTGTCAGCCAACTCATCAGTGACTGACACACTGCCATCGGGGGCAAGCCCCCTCCCACACTTTGACCGAGTACCGGCCATTCAATCCGGTCGGCTCTAAGGCCGCCGCGCTCCTGCTTTTGATCTGGGGCGCCCCGTCAAACACGCTGGCCGAACGCAGGCTTGAATCCGTGGGTAACCCGGCAGGACGCCGGGTTAGCCGCCCCGCGCCATGGATGGCGCGTGGCGGCGGCCCACGGATTGAAGCCGGAGTGAGGGCATGCCGAGCCTAGGCGAGGCACCGAGTGTTGGGGCGAAGCGTTTTTGGTTACTTTTTGCGCTCTTCAAAAAGTGACCCGCTGTAAGAGCGGAACCAATAGCCGCCGTTACCGAAGAAACGGATATGTACTCAACCTACCTACCTACCTACCTACCTACCTACCTACCCCAACAACTGACTCAACACCGCCCGCAACTTGCCGGGCTTGACCGGTTTATTCAGTAACGGCGCTTCCAGGCGACGCAGCGCACGGCGGCACTGGTCAGTGCGATCGGCGGTAACAATGACCGCCGGGATCTTGCAGGCGAAATGTTCGCGCAGGTGCTTGACCACCGTACACCCCACCACCCCATGGTCCAAGTGATAGTCCGCCAGAATCAACTCCGGCGCCCTGCCCTGCAACGCCACCAATGCCCCCGCCAGGTCAGTGGCCGTGACCACTTCGCACCCCCACTGCCCAAGCAATGCACTCATGCTTTCCAGGATGCTCACCTCATTGTCGATCACCAACAACCGCCGCCCCGGCAACGGGTTGCCCGTGGTCGGTTGCACCGGTAGTTGACTGATCGCCAGGGGCATCTCGGCACTCAGGGGCACTTCGATGCAGAACATCGACCCGCGCCCCGGCCAGGACCGCACCGCCACCGGGTAGCCGAGGATCTCGGCGATCCGCTCGACAATCGCCAGCCCCAGCCCCACGCCCTTGCGATCCGACGCACGCCCCACATCGAGCTGGTTGAACTCGAGGAAGATCGCCTCCAGCCGGTCCTCCGCAATCCCGCGCCCGGTGTCCCAGACTTCCAGGCGCAGGCAATCGCCGCGCTTACGTGCGCCCAACAGGATGCAGCCTTCGTCGGTATAGCGGCAGGCATTGCTGAGGAAGTTACGCAAAATCCGCGTCAGCAAGCGCAAGTCGGTGCTGATCGCATAGCAGCCCGTGTGCACCCGCAGGTTCAACCCCGCCGCCTGGGCCACCGACTGGAACTCCGAGACCAGCGGCGCGAACAGTTCGTCGAGGCGGTACAGCGCCACATCTGGCTTGACCGCCGCCTGGTCGAGCCGCGAGATATCCAGCAAGTCGGTAAGCAAGTCCTCGGCGCCCTCCAGTGCCTGATGCGTGCGTTCCACCAGCACCTGCTCGACGCTGGGCAACTGACGCTCGCGCAAGGTGGCGATCAACAAGCGTGCGGCGTTCAACGGTTGCAGCAGGTCGTGGCTGGCGGCCGCGAGGTATTTGTCCTTGCTGCGGTTGGCGGCCTGGGCGGCGTCGCGGGCGTCGCGCAGGTCCTGTTCGATCTGCTGGCGCTGGGCGATCTGCTGTTGCAGGTTGTGGTTGGCTTCCAGCAGTTCATCGGTGCGCGCGGCGACGCGTTGCTCCAGCTCGTCGTTGAGGCGGATGTAGCGCTTGCGCTCGGCCTCCAGTTCATCCAGCCGTGCAGTGAGTTCCGGGTAATGGCTCTTGCGCGCCGACTGGTCGCCCAGCCCCAATAACCCGGCGAGTGCGCGTTGCTGGTCGTCAGAGAGCTTCGCCATAGACGACCTCGACGTCACGCTGGCTCGACTCCCTCGGGTTGGTGAGGATGCACGGATCGCCCATCGCATGCTGGGACAGGAACGGAATATCCGCCACGCGCACGCCATGCAGGCCCAGGGTTTCGCGGAAGCCGATGGCATGCTTCAGCGCAATCAGGTGCTCCACCAACCGCCCGCAGATCTGCCGGTGGTTGAGGCCCCGGCAGTCGATGCCGAACGTCTCGGCAATCACCTTGAAACGCTCCGGCGCCGAGTTGTAGTTGAATGCCACCACATGCTCCACGAGTACCGCGTTGCACAGGCCATGGGGCAGGTCGAGGAAGCCGCCGAGGCTATGGGACATGGCGTGCACCGCGCCGAGGATCGCGTTGGAGAACGCAAGCCCGGCCTGCATGCTGCCGAGCATGATCTTCTCGCGCAGGGCAATGTCCGTGGGGTTGGCGATCATCTGCACCAGGTTGCCGTTGATCAGGCGCATTGCCTCCAGCGCATGGGGGTCGGTGAGTGGGCCGTGGCCGGTGGAAACGAACGCCTCGATGGCATGCACCAATGCGTCGATGCCGGTGCACGCGGACAGGAACGGGTCCATGCTGGCCGTGGTTTCCGGGTCGATCAGCGACACATCCGGCACCACCGCCTTGCTGACGATGGAAAACTTCATGCGTTCCTGCTGGTTGGAAATGATCACGAACTGCGAGACATCCGCCGAGGTGCCGGCGGTGGTGGGGATCAGGATCAGCGGCGGGCTGGGCACGCGAAGGGTGTCGACGCCTTCGAACTCAAGAATGCTGCGCCCGTGGGCGACCACAATGCCGATGGCCTTGCCGCAGTCCATGGGGCTGCCACCGCCGATGGCGACGATCACATCACAGTGATGTTCACGGTACACCTCGGCGCCGGTCATCACTTCTTCGACACGCGGATTGGGCGAGACGGCGCTGTACAGGCAGTAGTCGATGCCGAGGGCTTGCAGGCTGGCTTCCACATCGGCCACCCAACCGGCGGCGATCACGCCGGGGTCGCTGACCACCAGCACCTTGCGCGCGCCGAAGGTCTTGGCGTAGTTACCGACGTTGTGCCGGCAACCGGCTCCAAAGATGATTTCAGGCGAGACGAATTTACGCAGGAGGCTCAGATTTGGGCTCATTGGAAAGCCTGTTTTTATTATTTTGGAAGAATGCGCTCCACACTAACCGATCCGGCTGCGAATGCAATCAGACCAAAGAGGCATCCTTCCGACAGCACCCGCGATCAGCGGCTGGCGAAGTACATAGTGACTTCGAAGCCGATACGCAGGTCGGTAAACGCAGGTTTGGTCCACATGGGGGCAGTCCTCTGGTTGGGCCGGAAAATTCCGGTGGGGTCATTAATGCATGGGGGGATGGGGTCGCGAATGCTACTTTCGAACGATGCGGCGCCTGCATTGGTAGCGAATGTACGCCGATCAAAATGTGGGAGGGGGCTTGCCCCCGATGGCAGTGTGTCAGTCAACATGCAGGTCACTGGCATACCGCTATCGGGGGCAAGCCCCCTCCCACATTGAACAGCATTTCAAGTCAGGTCTAGAAGAAACCCAGCGGGTTGATGTCGTAGCTCACCAGCAGGTTCTTGGTCTGCTGGTAGTGGTCCAGCATCATCTTGTGGTTCTCACGCCCGACGCCCGACTTCTTGTACCCACCGAACGCCGCATGCGCCGGGTACAGGTGATAACAGTTGGTCCACACGCGACCCGCCTTGATCGCCCGGCCCATGCGGTAGGCGCGGTTGATGTCGCGGGTCCACAGGCCGGCGCCCAGGCCGAACTCGCTGTCATTGGCAATCGCCAGCGCTTCGGCTTCGTCCTTGAAGGTGGTCACGCCCACCACCGGCCCGAAGATTTCCTCCTGGAACACGCGCATCTTGTTGTGGCCCTTGAGCAGGGTGGGCTGGATGTAATAGCCGCTGGACAAGTCGCCTTCCAGGCGCTCGGCCGCGCCGCCGGTGAGCAGCACCGCGCCCTCTTCCTGGGCGATCTTGAGGTAGGACAGGATCTTGTCGTATTGCTGCTCCGAGGCCTGGGCGCCGACCATGGTCTCGGTGTCCAGCGGGTTGCCGCGCTTGATCTTGACGATCTTCTTCATCACTTCGGCCATGAACGGCTCGTAGATTGATTCCTGCACCAGCGCCCGCGACGGGCAGGTGCACACTTCGCCCTGGTTGAAGAACGCCAGCACCAGGCCTTCGGCGGCTTTCTCGATGAATTGCGGTTCGGCCTGCATGATGTCTTCGAAGAAGATGTTCGGCGACTTGCCGCCCAGCTCCACGGTGGACGGAATGATGTTCTCGGCCGCCGCGTGCATGATGTGCGCGCCTACCGGGGTGGAGCCGGTAAAGGCGATCTTGGCGATGCGCTTGCTGGTGGCCAGGGCCTCCCCGGCTTCGCGGCCAAAGCCCTGCACGATGTTCAGCACGCCGGGCGGCAGCAGGTCGCCGATCAGCTCGGCGAACACCATGATCGACAACGGCGTCTGCTCGGCCGGCTTGAGCACGATGCAGTTACCAGCGGCGAGTGCCGGCGCGAGTTTCCACGCCGCCATCAGCAACGGGAAGTTCCACGGGATGATCTGCCCAACCACGCCCAGCGGCTCATGGAAGTGATACGCCGCCGTATGCTCGTTGATCTCGGCGGCGCCGCCTTCCTGGGCGCGGATGCACCCGGCGAAGTAGCGGAAATGGTCGGCGGCCAGGGGCACGTCGGCGTTGAGGGTTTCGCGCACGGCCTTGCCGTTGTCCCAGGTCTCGGCCACGGCCAGCACTTCCAGGTGCTGCTCGATACGGTCGGCGATTTTCAGCAGCACCAGGGCGCGGTCCTGGGCCGAGGTCTTGCCCCAGGCATCGGCGGCGGCGTGGGCGGCGTCAAGGGCCTTATCGACATCGGCGGCGCTGGAACGCGGGAACTCGGCGATGACTTCACCAGTGACCGGCGAGGTATTGGTGAAGTACTCACCGTTGATCGGCGCGACAAACTCACCGCCGATGTAATTGCCGTAGCGCGGCTTGAAGCTGACGATGGCGCCGGGGGTGCCAGGTTGGGCGTAGATCATGGTGAGGCCTCTGCTTATTGTTGGGTGTTGATGGGCTGCATCTGGGTGCGTTCGTAGTGCGGGTACAGGTGGGTCACGCTGCGGGTCAGTTCATAGCGGCTCAGGTTGATGCCCGCGAATCGCTCGGGGATCGGGCTGCGGATCAGCTCGGGCATGTCGCTGCCCTGTGTCGCGGCGTCGCGCAGCAGTTGATCAAGCCAGGTGAGGTAGTCACGCATCTGTTCGAAGGGCTTGGCGTCGGTCGCAATGGGGCCGTGGCCGGGCACGATCAGGGTCCAGGGCAAGCCTTGCAGGGTGGCGATGTCCGCTAGCCAGATCGACAACCCCGGTGAATGCGGCGTGGTGAGCGCACGTTGGTAGAACACCAGGTCGCCGGCAAACAGCACGCCGGTCTTGCGGTCGAGGATCGCCAGGTCGGCGCCGGTGTGCCCGCGCAGTTGCAGCAGTTGCAGGTCGTGGCTGCCGAAGGTTTTCACACCGGGCTGCAGCGTTTCGCTGGGCAGTACCACTTCGGTGCCGCGCATCCAGTCGCCGACCATGCGGTACAGGTTCTCGGCCATGCTGTCGCCCTGCTCATGCAGCAAATCCTGGGTACCGGCCAGGGCACCAATCGGTACATCCTTGAAGGCTTGGTTGCCCAGCGCATGGTCGGGATGGTGGTGCGTCAGCAGCACCTGGATCACCGGTTTGTCGGTGACACGGGCGATGGCCTGGCGCAGGGCTTCGCCGTAGCGCCTGGACGGCCCGGTGTCGATCACCACCACGCCGGGCTCGGTGACGATGAACCCGACATTGACGATATTGCCGCCATTGTCCTTGGCGAAATTGTCGGTGCTGCCTTCCAGCAGCCAGGTGTTGTCGGCGATCAAGCGGGGCGTGAGGGCGTAATCCAGGTCCGCCAGCACCGGCAGGCTGAACAGCAGCAGCCACAGCAGAATCCAGCGCAAGTTCATGGGATGGTCGCCTCGAACTGGCTGCCGCTGGTGTCGCGCAGGGTCAGGCGCGTGGGCCCGCCGCCTTCGATGTCGAAAGCCAGGCTGGGGTTTTCGCTGACCGCCGGGAACAGTTCCAGGCGTGCCAGCAGCTGGTTATCTGCGCCGTGCAATTCGGCCTGGTTGATGAAGAATTCGGGGATGCCGCTGACCATGCCGTTGTCCATGGGATGGGCGACTTGCAGTTTCACGCGGCTAAACTCGGCGCGTGGGTAACGGCCGCCAAGTACTTCGCCCAGGTGCTCTTCCCAATCCGGTTGCGTACGCACCACGCTGGGCGCCGTGCAGCCACCGCCGGCAGCATCGATCAAGGTCGAGCCGACATGCCACATGCCATCCCTGGTAAGCACCGCTGCACGCAACGGCGTGGCCTGTTCGATACGAATCCGCAGCGACAGCCACGGCAGCACCGGCCCCTGCGGCTGGAAATCGACGATCTGCGGCAGCGGGTTCAGCTCGGCCCAGGCAAGGATCTTCACCACGTCCCCCTTGAAGGCGCGGGCGTCGATCTCCAACGGCACCTGGCGCGCATCCTCGGCGAACGGCGGCGCCAAGAGCTTCACGCGCTCGTCGAATACGAACGGTGCATTGTCGAGAAAGCGCTGGTGATAGTAGGCCCACATCACCGAGGGCACCGGGTCCACGGGCGCGCCCCAGGCCAGCATCGGCACACAGCACAGCCACCACCCGCGCAGGCCCATGGCTTACTCCTCGACGTGCACGCTGTCGAGGTAAGTGCGCACCGCCCACAGGGCTTCCTGACTGAGGTAGTCGGCCATTTTCGGCATGTATACCCGGCCATCGCGCACGGCGCCGTGGCGCACGCGCTCCACGAACCATTCATCGCCGGCGTCGCCGGCATCGAGCATGCGCAGGTCGGGGGCGATGCCACCGGACTTGGCTTCCAGGCCATGGCACGCCGCACAGTTCTGGTTGTAGGCCGACGCACCGACCTCCACCGCCTTGTCATGTTCGGGCGTGGTGCGATAAGGGTTGGTGGCGGCCCAGCCATCGGCGTCCAGCGGCACGCCGGCGTCCTTGATCGGGGTAAGGCCTTTGGTTTCCACGGCGGTGGGCGTCACGTTGCCGTGGGCCCAGGCGGATCCACTACTGATTGCACTGGCGAGCAGGCAGGCGGTAATCAAGGCGTTGCGTTTTGTTGTCATTATTTTTCCCTCGGGAGTGCACGCAAAACCTCTTGGCAGAGGCTATGGCAACCATCTTAGGAAGCACCCGGCAGGACCCGTATGCTGCTTTGGTGGGCGGGTTCTCATCCGTTGGTAGCAGGCCTTGTGGGGCACTGCTAAATCAGAGGCGGTTCGGGAAATTGTCCCGGCAACACCGGGACTTTTTCCGTATTCGCCACGGCGTTCACGTCGCACCCTGTGCAGGCCATAACCTCCACTGGGAACTGCAACCATGACAATAAGATCGCTACCCGCCCTCTCGCCGCTGAGCCTTGCCGTGCAGGCCTTCCTGCTGGTCGGCAGCCTGTCCTTGAGTGCGGCCAGCTTCGCCGCCGCCGAGCCTGCCAAACAGACCCGCAACGTCACCTGGGAAGACATCGCCAACGACCACCTGACCACCAAGGACGTGCTGCAATACGGCATGGGCACCAACGCCCAGCGCTGGAGCCCGCTGGCCCAGGTCAACGACAAGAACGTGTTCAAGCTCACACCGGCCTGGTCTTATTCGTTCGGCGACGAGAAGCAGCGTGGCCAGGAATCCCAGGCCATCGTCAGCGACGGCGTGGTCTACGTCACCGGCTCCTATTCCCGGGTGTTCGCCCTCGATGCGAAGACCGGCAAACGCCTGTGGACCTACAACCACCGCCTGCCCGACAACATTCGCCCGTGCTGCGACGTGGTCAACCGGGGCGCGGCGATCTTCGGCGACAAGATCTACTTCGGCACCCTCGATGCACGCCTGATCGCCCTCGACAAGAACACCGGCAAAGTGGTGTGGAACAAGAAGTTCGGCGACCACGCCGCTGGCTACACCATGACCGGCGCCCCGGTGCTGATCAAAGACAAGGTCAGCGGCAAGGTGCTGCTGATCCACGGCAGCTCCGGCGATGAATTCGGCGTGGTCGGCCAGCTGTATGCGCGCGACCCGGACACCGGCGAAGAGGTGTGGATGCGCCCGTTCGTGGAAGGCCACATGGGCCGCCTGAACGGCAAGGACAGCACCCCGACCGGCGACGTCAAGGCTCCGTCCTGGCCGGATGACCCGACCACCGAAACCGGCAAGGTCGAGGCCTGGAGCCACGGCGGCGGCGCGCCCTGGCAGAGTGCGAGCTTCGATGCCGAGACCAATACCATCATCGTCGGCGCCGGCAACCCTGGCCCGTGGAACACCTGGGCGCGCACCTCCAAGGACGGCAACCCCCACGACTTCGACAGCCTCTACACCTCCGGCCAGGTCGGCGTCGACCCAAGCACCGGCGAGGTGAAGTGGTTCTACCAGCACACGCCGAACGATGCCTGGGACTTCTCCGGCAACAACGAGCTGGTGCTGTTCGACTACAAGAACAAGGACGGCAAGGTCATCAAGGCCACCGGCCACGCCGACCGCAACGGCTTCTTCTATGTGGTCGACCGCACCAACGGCAAGCTGCAGAACGCCTTCCCGTTCGTCGACAACATCACCTGGGCCAGCCACATCGACCTGAAGACCGGCCGCCCCGTGGAAAACGAAGGCCAGCGTCCGGCCAAGCCATTGCCGGGTGAAACCAAGGGCAAGCCGGTGGAAGTCTCGCCGCCGTTCCTCGGTGGCAAGAACTGGAACCCCATGGCCTACAGCCAGGACACCGGCCTGTTCTACATCCCGGGCAACCAGTGGAAAGAGGAGTACTGGACTGAAGAGGTCAACTACAAGAAAGGCTCGGCGTACCTGGGCATGGGGTTCCGCATCAAGCGCATGTATGACGACCACGTCGGCACCTTGCGGGCGATGAACCCGACCACCGGCAAGGTGGTGTGGGAACACAAGGAACACCTGCCATTGTGGGCCGGCGTGCTGGCGACCAAGGGCAACCTGGTGTTCACCGGCACCGGCGACGGCTTCTTCAAAGCCTTCGACGCGAAGACCGGCAAGGAGCTGTGGAAATTCCAGACCGGCAGCGGCATCGTCTCGCCGCCGATCACCTGGGAACAGGATGGCGAGCAGTACATCGGCGTGACAGTCGGCTACGGCGGCGCGGTGCCGTTGTGGGGCGGCGACATGGCGGAGCTGACCAAGCCGGTGGCACAGGGTGGGTCGTTCTGGGTGTTCAAGATCCCGAGTTGGGATCAGAAAACCGCTCAGAAATAACCCCCACTGAGTATGCCGGGGTCACCCTATGTGGTGAGCGGGCTTGTCCGCTCACCACAACAAGCCCGCTCACCATAGGATCCCCAGAGGTCTCGCGATGAAATATCTGCCCTTATTAGTCCTGCTATCCCTCCCCCTGGCCCACGCCGATGACGGCGACGACGCCCCCCTGGTCATCAACGGCTGTACCATCGCCGCACACAGCCAATGCCCCGGCGCCAACCTCAAGGGCGCCAACCTGAGCAATCAGGACTTGAGCAAAATGAACCTGGCCGGCGCCGACCTGCGTGATGCCGATCTGCGCCACGCCAACCTGGACCTGGCCAACCTGGAAAAAGCCCAACTGCAAGGTGCCAACCTGACCCGCGCCAGCCTGCAACAAGCCAACCTGCGCCTGGCCGACTTCACCGGCGCCACGCTGATGGCCGTGCAAGGCTGGGGGCTGTTTGCCCAGGGTGCTCAGTTTGAAAACGCTAACCTCAGCGCCGCCTACCTGCAATTTGCCCGGCTGTCGGGGGCCAAGCTGCACCAGGCCAACCTGCGGGCGGCCGACCTGGAAATGACCTGGCTGAGCAAAGCCGACCTGCAAGGCGCCGACCTCAGCGACGCCAACCTGCAAGAAGCCAAGTTCGGCGAAAGCAACCTGGAAAAAGCCACCCTCACCGGCAGCCGCCAGCACTATGCGAATTTCCAGGATGCGAACATGGAAGGTTGCAAGGACTGCCCGACCACCTGGGATCGTTAACCCGCCACCCGCACCACCCCCATGTCGATACCCAAATGCACCAACTCGGCATGGGAACTGACCTGCAATTTGCTCTTGAGCAGGGTCAGATGATTGGACACGGTCTTGCTGCTGATACTCAGCTGGGCGGCAATCGCACGCGCCGGGGTGCCCTTGGCGAGCATCAGGAAAATCTCCAGTTCACGCTGGGTCATGCTTTGCAGGCGCCGGTCGGTGGGGTGGAAAGCCAGCTGGGTGGCCAGGTCCTGTTCAATATAGGTGTGGCCGTCAAGAATGCGCTCCACCGCATCCAGCATCACCGACGGCAACGCGCTTTTGGTCAGGTAGCCGGAAGCACCGGCCTCCAGGGCCTGGCGCACCAAAGGCAACTCGGCATGCTGGCTGAAAAACAGCACGCGCAACTGCGGCAGGCGCTGGCGCAGGCGGCGGGTGGTTTCCAGGCCGCTGATGCCCGGTAGGCCAAGGCCGATGATCACCAGGTTAGGCAACGCTTCGTGCACCCGCGCCAAGGCATCCTCGCCACTCGCCGCTTCGCGCACCACCACACCCGGCAACCGGTTGCGCAACAGGCCGGCGTAACCCAGGCGGACCACGGCGTGATCATCGACCAGCAGGATATTCATAGTGCCTCCAATGGCAGTGCCTCTGGCCATGCTAGAACCCCGGGGGCCAACACGACCTACTACTTTGGTACTGGTTTTGCTGTCTATCGTCGCATTCCCAAGGCAGCGGGACTGGCGTGTAATGGGTGCATAACGATAAGGACCGGACCCGCCATGCTGCCCGCTCGACTGCCCCTTGCGGCACTGTTGTGCCTGTTCATCACGTACGTACAGGCCGACACGCCACTGTTTTCCGCCGATGGCTACCGCACCAGCCTGTACCGCAGCCCCACGCCCGAACACCTGCCCGGTGCAGTCATTGTCGACACCCCTGCCCTGCAAACGCTATTGACCCAGACGCCCGCACCGGTACTGATCGACGTGTACCGCCGCCCGTGGCTACAGGGCCGCTTCATCGAAGACCAGCCCCACGCCAACCTGCCCGGCAGCCACTGGCTGGCCAATACCGGCGACGGCGACCTCACGCCCGAGTGGCAAGGCTACTTCGTGCGCCACCTGTACAAATACACCGGCGGCAACTTGGCCCGCCCGCTGGTGTTCTACTGCCGCGCCGATTGCTGGCTGAGTTGGAACGCGGTAAAACGGGCCGCCAACCTGGGCTATACCTCGGTGTATTGGTACCGCGATGGCTTGGACGCATGGGAAGCGGCAAACCTGCCAGTGACGGCTGCGACCCCCGAACCCTTTGAATAAAAAACCACAACAAGAAGGTGAACGGCCATGTACAAAATTCTGATTGCCGACGATCACCCGCTGTTTCGCGAGGCGATCCACAACGTCATCAGCGACGGTTTCCCCGGCAGCGACGTGATGGAAACCGCCGACCTGGACAGCGCCCTTGCGCTGACCCAGGAACATGACGACCTCGACCTGATCCTGCTAGACCTGAACATGCCCGGCATGCACGGCCTCAACGGCCTGATCAACCTGCGCAACGAGTCGCCGACCATTCCGGTGGTGATCGTCTCGGCCGAGCAGGACAAACAGATCGTGCTGCAAGCCATCACCTACGGCGCCGTGGGCTTTATCACCAAGTCATCACCGCGCCTGCAAATGACCGAGGCGATCCAGCAGATTCTCAACGGCAATGTGTACCTGCCGCCGGACATCATCCGTACCCAGAAAAACACCGGGCAGCGGCGCATGAACGACAGCCCAGGCTTTGCCCCCGAGCTGTTGCAGGCGCTGACACGCAAGCAGCTGCTGGTGTTGGAGCGGATGACCAAGGGCGAGTCGAACAAGCAGATTGCCTATACGCTGGAGATTGCCGAGACCACGGTGAAGGCGCATGTGTCGGCGATTTTGCGCAAGTTGAATGTGCATAACCGGGTGCAGGCGATACTCAGTGCCGGGGATATCGACTTCGGCTCGTACTTGCGCCGCTGACGGTCTGACACACCACAAATCAACTGTGGGAGGAGGCTTGCCCCCGATGGCAAAGTGTCAGTCAGCACATGCATTGACTGATCCACCGCTATCGGGGGCAAGCCCCCTCCCACATTTTGATCTGCATTTTGTCAGGGTCGGCTGAGCAGGTGACCCATGGCGGTTTTCAGCTTCATCGGCCGCACCGGCTTGTGCATCAACATATGCCTAGCTCACGTATCTGCAGCTTCAATTCTCGGCTCGTACTTTCGCCGCTGACCCCTTTGACACACCACAAATCAACTGTGGGAGGGGGCTTGCCCCCGATGGCAGAGTGTCAGTCAGCACATGCATTGACTGATCCACCGCTATCGGGGGCAAGCCCCCTCCCACATTTGATCTGCATTTTGTCAGGGTCGGCTGAGCAGGTGACTCATGGCGGTCTTGAGCTTCATCGGCCGCACCGGCTTGTGCATCAACGTATGCCTAGCTCACGTATCTGCAGCTTCAGTTCTCGGCCCGTACCTGCGTCGCTGCCTCCTTTGACACACCACCAGTCAACTGTGGGAGGGGGCTTGCCCCCGATGGCAGAGTGTCAGTCAGCACATGCATTGACTGATCCACCGCTATCGGGGGCAAGCCCCCTCCCACATTTGATCTGCATTTTGTCAGGGTCGGCTGAGCAGGTGACTCATGGCGGTCTTGAGCTTCATCGGCCGCACCGGCTTGTGCATCAACGTATGCCTAGCTCACGTATCTGCAGCTTCAGTTCTCGGCCCGTACCTGCGTCGCTGCCTCCTTTGACACACCACCAGTCAACTGTGGGAGGGGGCTTGCCCCCGATGGCAAAGTGTCAGTCAGCACATGCATTGCCTGATCCACCGCTATCGGGGGCAAGCCCCCTCCCACATTTTGATCTGCATTTTGTCAGGGTCGGCTGAGCAGGTGACTCATGGCGGTCTTGAGCTTCATCGGCCGCACCGGCTTGTGCATCAACGTATGCCTAGCTCACGTATCTGCAGCTTCATTTCTCGGCTCGTACTTGCGCCGCTGCCCCCTTTGACACACCACAAATCAACTGTGGGAGGGGGCTTGCCCCCGATGGCAGAGTGTCAGTCGGCACATGCATTGACTGATCCACCGCTATCGGGGGCAAGCCCCCTCCCACATTTTGATCTGCATTTTGTCAGGGGCGGCTGAGCAGGTGGCTCATGGCGGTTTTCAGCTTCATGGGCCTGACGGGCTTGTGCATCAACGTATGCCCCAACTCACGGATCTGCTGCTTCAATTCATTGCTGTAGTTGGCGGTGATCATCAGCGCCGGTATTGCGCGACCGCGTCGTCCATTGATGCGGGCCACGGCGTCCACGCCGTTCTGGTCGTCGTCCAGGTGGTAATCGGCAATCAACAGGTCCGCCTCGGCATGGTAGTTGTCCACCTGCCGCGCCAGGTCCTGTTCCGACAGAGCCGTGATCACCCGGCAGCCCCAGCCTTCGAGCAAGGTACGCATGCCTGCGCAGATCGCCGCGTCGTTGTCCAGCACCCACACCCGCGCACCTTGCAGGCGTTCGAGCAACGGCTCGCTCATGGAAGGCGCCGGCAGCGACTTGGGTGCTGTGGCGCTTAACGGTACCTCCACCGAGAACATCGAGCCTTTGCCCGGCCAGGATCTGACGCAGATGCGATGGCCGAGTATCCCGGCGATCTTTTCCACAATGGCCAGGCCCAGCCCCAGGCCGCGGTCCTGGTCCGGCCGCTGCACGTCGCCGCGCTTAAACTCCTGGAAAATCTCCTCCAAGCGCTCTTGCGCAATCCCCATGCCGCTGTCCCACACCTGGATCAACAGGCGCTGCTGCTGACGCCGGCACCCCAGCACCACCCGCCCTTGGTAGGTGTAGCGAATGGCATTGCTGAGCAGGTTGCGCAGGATCCGCGCCAGCAACTGGATGTCGCTGCGCACCAACGCGGAGCAGCCGACAAAGTGCAGCGCCAAGCCTTCGGCGCGGGCCAGCTGGGTGTACTCGGCGGCGAGGTTGTCGAGCAATTCACTCAAGGCGAACGGCGCGATATCGGCCTTGATCACGCCAGCATCCAGCTTGGAAATATCCACCAGGGTCCCCAGCAGGTTTTCCACGTCCTCCAGTGAGTTGCTCACATTGCGCACCAGGGCTTCGCTGGGGCGCTCCAGCAAGGCACTGGTGAACAGCCGCGCCGCATTCAACGGTTGCAACAGGTCATGGCTGACGGCGGCGAGAAACTTGGTTTTCGACAGGTTGGCTTGCTCGGCCTCGAGCTTGGCTTCGCGCAGACGGGTTTCCATGCGACGGCGCTCGTCGATTTCCTTGAGCAGTTGGTCATTGAGCGACGTAAGCTCCGAGGTGCGCTGGGCCACGCGCTGTTCCAGATGCTGGTAGGCCTGGTGCAAGGCTTCGGCCGTGCGGCGGCGTTCGGTGATATCGCGGATCAACACGAAGATCCCCACCACCTCGCCACTGGCGAGCATGTTCGGTACATAGGAACGCAGCATGTAGCGTTCCTGGTGGTTGATGTTGGTTTCGGCGAACTCGAAGGTCACGCTCTCCCCCGCCAAGGCACGGGCGACGTAGGCATCCAGGCGCTGGCAATGCTGCTCGCTGTGCACTTCGCGCAGGCTCTGCCCAAGCATCATGCCGCGCGGCCAGCAGTACCATTCTTCATAGACCTTGTTGGTGAACTCATAGACCAGGTCGGCATTCAGGTAGCCGATCAGCGCCGGCACGTTGTCGGTGATCAGGCGGATCCAGCGCTCGCTCTCCTGGGCTTTCTGCGCCGCCGCCTGTTCGCCACGCAGGGTTTCGGCGCGCAGCCGGGCGTTGATCAACAAGTGGTTGCTGGCCTTGAGTTCGGCCATCGCCTGGTTCAGCGCGTCGGTGCGCTCGCGCACCTGCTCGGCGAGCACCACCGAATGCTGGAAGGTGGTGTAGGGGTTGTTGCCCTGGGGCATGCCGGACTCGATGCGCTCGATCAGCGCCGCATTGATCCGCGCCAGCTTGTGGTTGTCCTGTTGCAGCCGGGCCAGTTGAGCGGGCAGGTCAGCGCCGGCCTCGGGCAATGGCGACCCCGGTGAACGTCTGGTTGATGTGCATGCCATTGAACTGTTCTCCGTAGGTGTTGAAACCCATCACCCGCTGGTCCCGCAAGTAACCACCGAGCTGTTCGAGGGTGCCGTTGTCTTCAAGCTCCAGGCGGCGCAAAAAGCAATCGCAGCCGATGGTCAGCAACAGGTCGCCGAGGCGCGCTTGCAGGCCGTCGAACAGAGCCTGCAGGTTCGGCAGCAGCGGGCCGGGCGTCATGACCGTCAGCACGATGCCGTTTTCCACCGCGCAGTAGAAACTCAGGCTGAGGTCCTCATGCACCTGCTGGATAGCGCGCACGTAGTACTGGTCGTGGATACGCACCGCCAGCGGGTGCGCGGCGAACGTGCGGTGGTCGAGGTCGGCTACCGCCACGCCGATATGCCGCGCATACTCTTCGGCGGCAGGCTCGGCGTTGAGCTCGAACACGCGGCGTGACGGGCTGTCGGCGCCGGTCACCACGAGCTTTTCCGTGCGCGGCAGGATGTGGTGGGTGGTGAACACCTCGAAATCCAGCCAGGTGTTGACCAGCACCACCACCGCCGCGCCGCTGTGGAACACGCCGTTGAAGTACACGTGGGTGTGAGTGAGGAAGTTGTCGTCACCGGCCGAACCGCCGAAGTGCGGGATATCCCCAAGGGCTGCACTGAGGGCGGCAAGGACCATTTCTTCGCGGCTGGACAGCCCGTCAAGCAGGGTCAGCGCAAACGTGTTGCCTTTGATCGGCGCCAGGGTGTTGGCGCGACAGCCGCCGACCAGACGCTCGACCATGTCCTGGGCACCGATCAGGCTGAAGTGCTCGACCTGATCGATCAGCTCGGTGGCGATGGAAAAGTGCGCATGGTTGAAGCCCACCGCCGTGATGCAGTTGCGACCGTAGCCTTGGGGCGTGATCTCGCCGGCGCTGGTGCAGCCGACCACCCGCACCTTGCCGAAGCACTGTTGCAGGGCCTGGCCCAGGGCCTGGAGGTCGTAGGACGCGGAACAGAAAAACAGCACAAACCCCAGGTACGGGTGCAGCAGTTGCTGGGCCAATTCCTCGGCGGCCTGCCCAGCATCAGTGGCCTGGGACATGGCACTGACTACGCCTTCACTGTTGTGCATCGTTGCCTCCCCCTCTGAAGCATCAGTGTACGAAGGGACTGGGCGTGGACCTATGCTACTTGGGTACTGGGTGGGGAATGCGATGGGATGAGGCTTTCAAGACCACTCTCTCAAAAGCCAATGGGGATCCAATGTGGGAGGGGGCTTGCCCCCGATTGCAGGGTGTCAGTCGATGCATGAGTGATTGATCCACCGCTATCGGGGGCAAGCCCCCTCCCACATTTTGATTGCATTTCAGATGACTACCACGCCATTGCCGTCGTCCTTGGTCTTGCCGTAGGGCAGGGCCAGGCGGTTCTTGCCGACCTTGTACGAGCCTTGTACCAGGTAGCCATTGCTGTCGACGTTGCGCAACGTGGCCTCCCCGGCATTGTTTGTGAAAAACGGGTTGATGCCCTTGGCCTGGAGCGACAAACCGCCCATCTTCGCCTGCACGCCGTAGCCCAGGCCCTTGGAGGTGACGGAGGCCACGGTGGAAAGGCGTTGATGTAGCCATCGGTGGAGAAGGTGGTTTCGTCCTTGTCGTACAGCATGATTTCGGCGTCGGCGAATGGGCTGAGGATAAAGGCAGGTAACAGACGCAGGGGGACGTTCTTATTGTTATGCAGGGTGCGCTCCGCAACGGGACTTGATGTCGGAGGCGATTATCAAAAGGCGGTGGGCCATGGCATACGCTGCCTTGGCCCTGATTTGCGGATGCTTGCCCGGCAAGTTCGGTTTAGTCCAGGCCCGGCACTTAGGATGTAAGACCGGCCTTGACCAACATGCCCACGGCCACCACGACACACAGGCCGGCAAAACCGACCTGCAAGGCACGCGCGGGGATCACCGAACACAGACGCCGACCGGCGAGCATGCCGACGATACTCGCGGCGATAAACACCCAACCCACCGGCTCGATGCGCACACCGGCATGCAACGCACCGGCCACGCCGATCAACGACAGCAGGCTGATCACCATCAGGGAGGTGGCGACGATGCCGCGCATCTGCACGTCGGTGAGCTGCTTGAACGCCGGTACGATCAGGAAGCCGCCGCCCACGCCCAGCAGGCCGGACACCGCACCGGTCACCGCGCCGAGGGCGGCCAGGGTCGCGCTGCATTTGGCGGTCCAGGCCAGGCGCCCGGTCTGCTGGTCGAGCATGCAGTTCTTCTGGCCCCAGGAGGCGGTCCCGTGATCACTCGGCCCCGCCTCGCGTTTTTCACGCTGCAACATGCGCCAGGCCACCAGCACCATCAACGCGCTGAACAGCCCCATCAGCAGGGCTTCCGGCATTTGGTGGGCGAGATACACCCCCACCGGCGAAAACAGCGCGCCGAGCAAGGCGATCAGCAACGCGGCGCGATAACGCACCAGGCCATGGCGCAAACCATCGACCGCCCCTACCGCCGCCGCCGCGCCCACGGCGAGCAACGACACCGGCGCGGCCTGGGTCATGCTCAAGCCCAGGCCCAGCACCAGCGCAGGCACCCCGAGGATGCCGCCACCGGCGCCGGTCAGCCCCATGACCAGGCCCATCAACAATCCCAACACACTGGCGAGCAGCATTCAGTCCACCTTGCTCAGGCGGGTCAGCCATTCGCGGCCCTTGAGCATGCCGTTCCAGTAGAACCACGGCAGCAGAGTCGCCTTGAGGAACCACATCGAACGACGCGCCCGGGTCGGGTCCAGGGGAAAGGTCGGCAGCAACTTGCCGCCATAGCCAAACTCGGCCAGCACCACCTTGCCCTTCTCCACCGTCAGCGGGCAGGAGCCGTAACCGTCATATTTGAGCGGCAACGGCGCCTGTCTGCGCAGGGCCAGCAGGTTTTCGGCAACCACCACGATTTGCTTGCGCACCGCTGCGGCGGTCTTGGCGTTGGTGGTGCCGCACACGTCGCCCAGTCCAAAGATGTGCGGGTAGCGCAGGTGCTGCAGGCTGTGGGGGTTCACTTCGCACCAGCCGGCTGCATCGGCCAGCGGGCTTTGGCGGATGAAATCCGGGGACACTTGCGGTGGGACCACGTGCAGCAAATCGAAGGGTTTCTCTTCAACACGGACGTTGCCCTCAGCGTCCTTCACTTCGAACCAGGCCTTGCGTGCCGGGCCGTCGACTTTCACCAGGTTGGCATTGAACGCCAGGCGGGCGTTGTACTTTTCCACGTACTTCATCAGCGGCGGCACAAAGGTCGCCACCCCGAACAGCGCGGCGCCAGCCAGGTTGAATTCGACGTCGATGTGTTTCAGCGTGCCCTGTTTGAGCCAGTGATCGCAGGACAGGTACATGGCTTTTTGCGGCGCACCCGCGCATTTGATCGGCATCGCCGGCTGGGTGAAGATCGCCTTGCCGCCCTTGAGTTGCTGCACCAGTTGCCAGGTGTAGGCCGCATGCTCATAGCTGTAATTGGATGTGACGCCATGCTGGCCGAGGGTGTCTTGCAGCCCTTCGACCTTCTCCCAGGCCAGGCGCAAGCCGGGGCAGACGATCAGGTTGTTCCAGGTGACGCGCTGGCCGCTGTCGAGCACCAGGGTCTGCTCGTCCGGCAGCAGTTCGCTGACGGCGGCCTGTACCCAGGTGACGCCATTGGGCAACACGTCAGCCAGTGGGCGGCGGGTCTTTTTCACGTCGTAGGCACCGCCGCCCACCAGGGTCCAGGCGGGCTGGTAGCAGTGGTGGTCGCTCGGTTCGATCAGGGTGATATTCAGATGGGGGTCGCGCTTGAGCAGGCTGGCCAGCAGGCCGATGCCCGCCGAGCCGCCGCCGATGACTACGATATCGCCACTGATGGTAGGGCCCCAGTGTTGGTCGGTCATGGTCTATCGCCTTTGTAATACATGCACACAAGGGTCGCTGCCGGATGGCGTCACGCCCAGCTTTTTATGACCGCGCCACAGTACAGCCCGGACAGGGTCCTCATCACTTGAATCACTTCATGGCTGGCCAGCCCGTAGAAAATGTATTTGCCTTCCCGACGGGTGGCCACCAACCCTTCATCGCGCAGGATGCCCAACTGTTGTGACAGCGTGGGTTGGCGTACACCGGTCAGGGCTTCCAGCTCGCCGACATTACGCTCGCCCTGGGTCAACTGGCACAGGATCAACAAACGGTCCTCATTGGCCAGGGCCTTGAGCAAGGAACAGGCCTTGGACGCCGATGCGCGCAGTTGGGCGACTTCGCCTTCACTCAGAGTAGATTCCATTTGCCTCGGGTCCTTTGTGTCACTTAAGCTCAAAACATTATGTGAAAACGTAAACTGATTGTAACCACTTTTTTCTTCATCGGGGACGTCCGCCATGCCAGCGTTGATTCAAGCCTTTCTGGACGAGGCATCGTCGACCTACACCTACGTCGTCTATGAAACCGACGGCGGCCCGTGCGCCATTGTCGACTCAGTACTCAACTACGACCCGGCCTCGGGGCGTACCGATACCGCTCAAGCCGATAACGTCATCGCCTTTGTGCGCGAGCACGCTTTGCAGGTGCAGTGGCTGCTGGAAACCCACGCTCATGCCGACCACCTATCCGCCGCGCCCTACCTGCGCCGCACCTTGGGCGGCAAGATCGCGATTGGCCAGTCCATCAGCAAAGTCCAGAGCGTGTTCAAGCACCTGTTCAACCTGGAGCCGGAATTCCGTGTGGATGGCTCGCAGTTCGATCATCTGTTTGCGCCGGATGAGGTGTTTCATATCGGCAACCTCAAGGCCCAGGCACTGCATGTGCCAGGGCATACGCCGGCGGACATGGCCTATCTGATCGACGGCCGATTGATTCTGGTGGGTGACACGCTGTTCATGCCGGATGTCGGTACCGCCCGCTGTGATTTCCCGGGCGGGGATGCGCGGCAGCTGTATGCATCGATGCGCAAGTTGCTGGCCTTTCCATTGGAAACCGAGTTGTACGTGTGCCATGACTACCCGCCAGAAGGCCGCGAGGCCAAATGCCGGACCACCGTGGCCGAGCAGCGCGCAGGCAATATCCATGTGCATGACGGCGTGGATGAAGCAGCGTTTGTCGAGATGCGCACCCAACGCGACGCCGGGCTGGGCATGCCGACGCTGTTGCTGCCGGCGATCCAGGTGAATGTGCGGGCGGGCAACCTGCCCCCCGCCGAAGATAACGGTGTGGTGTACCTGAAGATTCCGCTCAACCAACTCTGAATCGCGCTCACTCGAAGTACGACGACTTGGAGGGTGCAAGCCCCGACCACAATTCGTCGACATGCTTGAAGCCCCACTCATCGGCGCTTTCACGGCCGATGATCTTGTCCGGTTGCTCAGCCAGGTTCACCACCGACTGGGAAATCGGCAAGCGTGAACGTGCCGAAAAGAACACCTTGACCTTGGGCGTCAGCAGCGACGTGGGGCTTTGTTCGACAACCACACCAATGCGCCCGCTTTCCAGGCGCACCAAGGCGCCGATCGGGTAAATACCCACGCAACGGACAAACGCCTGGAACACCCGGGCATCGAAGTGTCCTTTCCATTCGGCCATTTTCTGGATCGCCTCAGTGGGCCCCCACCCTTGTTTGTAGGGGCGCTCCGAGGTGATCGCATCATAGACATCGCACACCGCGCCCATTTGCGCGAACAGGCTGATCTGGTCCTGCGCCAGGCCAAGGGGATAGCCGCTGCCGTCGACTTTTTCATGGTGATGCAGGCACACATCCAGCACCAGGGCGCTGATCTGCGGGCATAGCCGCAACATCTGCGCGCCTTCCACCGGGTGCTGGCGTACGGTGCAGAACTCCGCCTCGGTCAGCCCGGCCGGCTTGCTCAAGATCTGCTCGGGAATGGCCATTTTCCCAACATCATGAAACAGCCCGGCCAACCCGGCTTCCTGGACCAGGTCCGGAGACAGGTTCAATTGCCGCGCCAGCGCGATCATCAAGCCACTGACCGCGATGGAATGCATATAGCTGTATTCATTGGCTTTTTTCAGGCGCACCAGGCTGAGCAAGGCATGGGGATGGCGCAGCATGGAGCGGGAGATGTCCTCCACCAGGCTGGCCACTTGACGAACCTCCACCGCGCGCCCCATGCGCAGGTCACTGAACATACTGACCACGGCACGCTTGGCAACCGCACACACCTTCACTGCACGCGCCACCTCCGCTTTCATCTCTGTGGGGGCAGGCACCACAGGACGCGGTGTGGCAGGTTGTTTGACGGTGACCGGTGCCGCTGGGGCCGGTTGTGGTTCGTCGCAGCCTTTTGCGGTATCGATCCAGACCCGCTGGACCTGCGACGTCAACAAACGCTGCCGGTCCTCTTCACGGTCCAACAAAAAGCTGCTCTTCCAGAACCCATGGCCGATCCATGGGCCGTCCAGTTTGTGCAGGTACATCCCCAGGATCACCTGGGAACAAGCAATGCACTTCAGCATGTATCATCGCCCCAAGGCATGACCTGCTTGGCGATCAACTCACTGCAAACTTCGCCACGATCTGTTTCAAGTCCACGGCGAGCCTGGACAGTTCCTGGCTGGCCACCGATGTCTGACCGGCGGCCGACGAACTCTGGATGGACAGGTCGCGGATGCTGATCAGGTTCTGGTCGACGGAACGCGCCACCTGCGCCTGTTCTTCCGACGCGGTTGCAATCATCAGGTTACGCTCATTGATGTCGGTAATGGCTTGGGTGATCTGGGTGATCGCCACGCCGGCTTCGTGGGCCACCTTCAACGAGTCCACCGCTTCATTGCGATTGAGGACCATGGAGGCCACCGCTTCGCTCGAACAGCTCTGGATTTTCGCAATCATCTGCTCGATTTCCTGGGTCGATGTTTG
Source organism: Pseudomonas allii (assembly GCF_055380095.1). Taxonomy (NCBI): domain Bacteria; kingdom Pseudomonadati; phylum Pseudomonadota; class Gammaproteobacteria; order Pseudomonadales; family Pseudomonadaceae; genus Pseudomonas; species Pseudomonas allii. The sequence continues at coordinate 4,296,015 of NZ_AP039450.1, forward strand.
CGTCCTGTGGGCCAGCGCCCGCACTTCGTCGGCGACCACCGCAAAGCCTCGGCCCTGTTCTCCCGCCCTCGCCGCTTCAATCGCTGCGTTCAACGCAAGCAGATTGGTCTGCTCGGCGATGGAGCGAATCACCTCGACCACCCGGGCGATGTCCTGGGCCTGTTTGGCCAGCCCTTCAACTTCCACCCCGGTTTGCTGCACCGTGGAGCTCAACTTTTCAATCGAGGCGATGGTTTGCGTTACCCGCTCCATCCCCACGCTTGCCGAACGCTGGGAGTCCTGCGTCGACTGGGACGCAGACACCGCATTCCTCGCCACCTCCTCGACCGCGGCCGTCATCTGGTTGACCGCCGTGGCGGCCTGATCCGTCTCCAGGCTTTGGCGCTCAATGCCGGCAGTGGACTCACGGGTGATCGCACTCATCTCCTCGGCTGCCGACGCCAACTGCCCGGACGCCTCCGAGATATGCTGCAACGTGCTTTTCAGGTTCATCTGCATGGTAGCGGTCGATTTTTGCAGCTCGGTCAGTTCGTCATTGCCGCTGATGGTAATGGCCACACGCAAATCGCCGTCGGCAATCTTGCCGGTCGACACCAGCAACTCCCGCACCGGATTGATGATGCTGCGGGTCAGCAAGCGGGCCACCACCACGGCAATCAACACCGAACTGACCATCAACACCCATGTGAACAACCGCGCCGCATCATGCTCACTGGCGGCGGCTTGCACCGCGGTCTTCGAGCCCTGTTCATTGATCGCAATCAAATCGCTGATGGAGGCCTGCACTTGGCGAGCAATGGGGCCGTTGACGTCGCGCAAATACACCGCCATTTGTTCCGCGGAAAAGCTGGAGGCTTGCGCGAGGAATTCATCCATCTTCTGGCTGTAGTTTTTTATCTCGCTCAGTGCCTGGTCGTACTTGGTACGCTCCTCGGGGCTCGTTACCAGCGTTCCATAATGCTCGGCAACTTGCAGCACTTCGGCGCGAACCGCCTTGAGTTTTTCCAGGGAGGCAGGGTCCTTGTCCGCGTATTCCATGGCGTAACGCCGCAGGTCCAGGCGAAGTTTGTAAAACGTGGAATCGATCTGGCCGGCCAGGCGAATGCTGGGCAGCCAGTTGTTTTGTATTTCGACCGTCGATGAATAAACCTTATCGACTTTTATCAGCGTCATTGCGCCTTGTATTAACAGCAGGAAACACACCACACCGAAGCACAATGTGGTACGAAAGTTCAACTTCAAGGCTCTCATGGACATCTCGGCTCACCCTTCCCCTTGGCCGTGTCGAACACGGCCTTACGGGTACAACTTTGTTTAACCGAGTGTGAAAAAAACGTGACTACTTACGCATTTTTTTATGAATAGTGGCAAATAAACATGACGCAGATCATTGCTTAGCTAACCATCATAATTAACGGCTGTTGCGACTCTCCGATATTCATACCATTAGTCCATCCCGTGGTAACGGCAGGGCTGTTTTATATCGAACTTGTTTAAGTGCAAAACTGGAGCGGATATTGGCGACACCTGGCACCTTGGTCAAAAAATCCATCATGAAACGCTCCAGCGACTGAATCGTCGGCACCAATACACGGATGAGGTAATCCGGGTCGCCGGCCATCAGGTAGCACTCCATCACTTCCGGGCGGTCCGCAATCGCCCCTTCGAACTGCTGCAACGCCAATTCATTCTGCTTTTCCAGGCTCACGTGGATGAACACATTGACGTGCAGCCCCAGCAGGTCGGCGTCCAGCAGCGTCACCTGGTCGCGAATCAGGCCCAGTTCTTCCATCGCCTTGACCCGGTTGAAACACGGCGTGGGCGACAGGTTGACCGAGCGGGCCAGGTCGGCGTTGGTGATCCGTGCATTCTCCTGCAGGGCGTTGAGAATGCCGATATCGGTACGGTCCAGTTTGCGCATGAGACAAAATCACCTGTTTATTATGTTTATGCAGGTTTTTTATCCGCAAATGACCGCGGGCGCAACGAAACAGAGATAAATATTCTTCTACGCCACGCCTATGATTGTTGTAGGACAAGATTTCCCTTACCCAGGGACTGACTGTCAGCTAGCGCGCCCACTACAAGAAATTCACAAGATAGAGCGTAGAAAGCCATGACCCAGCAGTACGAACCACTGCGCCTGCACGTCCCTGAACCCTCAGGCCGCCCAGGCTGCAAGACCGACTTCACGTACCTGCGCCTGACCGACGCAGGCACTGTGCGCAAACCCGCCATCGACGTAGAACCCGCCGACACCGCCGACCTGGCCAAGGGCCTGATCCGCGTGCTCGACGACCAGGGCCAGGCCCTCGGTCCGTGGGCTGAAGGCGTCCCGGTGGAGATCATGCGCAAAGGCATGCGCGCCATGCTCAAGACGCGGATCTTCGACAACCGCATGGTGGTTGCCCAGCGTCAGAAAAAAATGTCGTTCTACATGCAGAGCCTTGGCGAAGAAGCCATCGGCAGCGCCCAGGCCCTGGCCTTGAACATCGACGACATGTGCTTCCCCACCTACCGCCAGCAAAGCATCCTGATGGCCCGTGAAGTGCCACTGGTGGACCTGATCTGCCAGTTGCTGTCCAACGAGCGCGACCCGCTCAAGGGCCGCCAGTTGCCGATCATGTATTCGGTGAAAGACGCCGGCTTCTTCACCATTTCTGGCAACCTCGCCACCCAATTCGTCCAGGGCGTGGGCTGGGGCATGGCCTCGGCGATCAAGGGCGATACCAAGATCGCCTCCGCCTGGATCGGTGACGGCGCTACCGCCGAATCCGACTTCCACACCGCCCTCACCTTCGCCCACGTGTACCGTGCGCCGGTGATCCTCAACGTAGTCAACAATCAGTGGGCCATTTCCACCTTCCAGGCGATTGCCGGTGGTGAAGCAACGACCTTCGCCGGACGCGGCGTCGGTTGCGGCATCGCCTCCCTGCGTGTGGACGGCAATGACTTCATCGCGGTGTACGCTGCTTCCGCCTGGGCTGCCGAGCGTGCGCGCCGCAACCTGGGGCCCACGCTGATCGAGTGGGTCACCTACCGCGCCGGCCCGCATTCCACCTCGGATGATCCTTCCAAATACCGCCCCGCCGACGACTGGAGCCACTTCCCCCTGGGCGATCCGATCACCCGCCTCAAGCAGCACCTGATCAGGATTGGCCAGTGGTCCGAAGAGGAGCATGCGGCGGTCAGTGCCGAACTTGAAGCCGAAGTGATTGCCGCGCAAAAACAGGCCGAACAGTACGGCACCCTGGCCGGCGGCCAGATTCCAAGCGCCGCGACCATGTTCGAGGACGTCTATAAAGAGATGCCGGAGCACTTGAAGCGCCAGCGTCAAGAGTTGGGGGTCTGACATGAACGATCACAACAACAGCATTGAAGTGGAAACCGCCATGACCACCACCACCATGACCATGATCCAGGCCCTGCGCTCGGCCATGGATGTGATGCTCGAACGAGACGACAACGTGGTGGTGTTCGGCCAGGACGTCGGTTACTTCGGCGGCGTGTTCCGTTGCACCGAAGGCTTGCAGACCAAGTACGGCAGCTCGCGGGTGTTTGACGCGCCGATCTCGGAAAGCGGCATTATCGGCGTGGCCGTGGGCATGGGTGCTTATGGCTTGCGCCCGGTCGCGGAGATCCAGTTCGCTGACTACGTCTACCCCGCCACCGACCAGATCATCTCCGAAGCGGCGCGCCTGCGTTATCGCTCGGCCGGCCAGTTCACCGCACCGCTGACCATGCGCATGCCGTGCGGCGGCGGTATCTACGGTGGCCAGACCCACAGCCAGAGTATCGAAGCGGTGTTCACCCAGGTCTGCGGCTTGCGCACGGTGATGCCGTCCAACCCGTATGACGCCAAGGGCCTGCTGATCGCCTCCATCGAAAACGATGACCCGGTGATCTTCCTGGAACCCAAGCGTCTGTACAACGGCCCGTTCGACGGTCACCACGACCGCCCGGTAACGCCGTGGTCGAAACACCCGCAAGCGCAAGTGCCGGACGGTTACTACACCGTGCCGCTGGATGTGGCCGCCATCGTGCGTCCGGGCTCGGCCGTGACCGTGCTGACCTACGGCACCACCGTCTATGTGTCGCAAGTCGCCGCCGAAGAAACCGGCATCGACGCCGAAGTCATCGACCTGCGCAGCCTGTGGCCGCTGGACCTGGACACCATCGTCAAATCGGTGAAGAAGACCGGCCGTTGCGTGGTGGTGCACGAAGCCACCCGCACCTGCGGCTTTGGCGCCGAGTTGGTGTCGCTGGTGCAAGAGCATTGCTTCCACCACCTGGAAGCGCCGATCGAACGCGTTACCGGCTGGGACACCCCTTACCCGCACGCGCAGGAGTGGGCGTATTTCCCAGGGCCGTCCCGCGTGGGCGCGGCGTTGCAACGGGTCATGGAGGTCTGAATGGGCACGCACGTTATCAAGATGCCGGACATTGGCGAAGGCATCGCGGAAGTTGAACTGTCGGTGTGGCATGTGAAGGTCGGCGACATGGTCGTCGAAGACCAGGTGCTGGCGGATGTGATGACCGACAAGGCGATGGTGGACATTCCCTCGCCGGTGCACGGCAAGGTGATTTCGCTTGGCGGCGAGCCGGGTGAGGTCATGGCGGTGGGCAGTATTCTGATCAGCATTGAAGTGGAAGGCGCGGGCAACGCCAAGGATGCGCCGGTCGTCAAAGAGGCGCCGAAGGCCGTACCGGTGGTGGAAGCCAAGCCTGCACCGGTTGTGGTTGAAAGCAAGCCTGCACCGGTTGTCGCGGCCCAGGCCCCCGTGGCACGTGCCGCCGACGAGCGCCCGTTGGCCTCCCCCGCCGTACGCAAACACGCCCTGGACGCCGGGATTCAACTGCGCCTGGTGCAGGGCACGGGCCCCGCCGGGCGGATTCTGCACGAAGATCTCGACGCCTACCTGCAACAAGGCGCGGCAAAGTCTTCGGCAACGGCCAACCCTTACGCCGAACGCAACACCGAGGAACAGATCCCGGTGATCGGCATGCGCCGCAAGATCGCCCAGCGCATGCAGGACGCCACCCGGCGCGCCGCGCATTTCAGCTATGTTGAAGAAATCGATGTTACCGCCCTCGACGAGTTGCGCGTGCACCTCAATGAGAAACACGGCGCCACACGCGGCAAGCTCACCCTGCTGCCGTTCATCGTGCGCGCCATGGTCGTGGCGTTGCGCGACTTCCCGCAGATCAATGCGCGTTACGACGACGAAGCCCAGGTCATCACCCGCCTCGGCGCGGTGCATGTGGGCGTCGCCACCCAGAGCGATGCCGGCCTGATGGTGCCGGTGGTGCGTCACGCCGAGGCCCGCAGCCTGTGGGGCAATGCCGAGGAAATCGCACGCCTGGCCACGGCTGCGCGCAATGGCAAGGCCAGCCGCGATGAGCTGTCCGGTTCGACGATTACCTTGACCAGCCTGGGCGCCCTGGGCGGCATCGTCAGCACGCCAGTACTGAACCTGCCGGAAGTGGCGATCGTCGGCGTCAATCGCATTGTCGAGCGGCCGATGGTGATCAAGGGCCAGATCGTGGTGCGCAAGATGATGAACCTCTCCAGCTCCTTCGATCACCGCGTGGTCGACGGCATGGACGCGGCACAATTCATCCAGGCCATTCGCGGCCTGCTCGAACAACCCGCCAGCCTGTTCCTGGAGTAAGGCATGACGCAGACATTGAATACCACGCTGCTGATCATCGGCGGCGGCCCTGGCGGTTATGTGGCGGCGATCCGTGCCGGCCAACTGGGCATCCCGACCATCCTGGTGGAAGGCCAGGCGCTGGGCGGTACTTGCCTGAATATCGGCTGCATTCCGTCCAAGGCCTTGATCCATGTGGCCGAGCAATTCCAGCAAACCGTGCACCACAGCCAGGGCTCACAGCTGGGCATCGAAGTGGATGTGCCGACCCTGGACATCCGCAAAAGCGTGGAATGGAAAGACGGCATCGTCGACCGCCTGACCACCGGCGTCGCGGCGCTGCTGAAAAAACACAAGGTGCAAGTGATCCACGGCTGGGCCAAGGTGGTGGACGGCAAGACCGTCGACGTCGGCGACCAGCGCATCCAGTGCGAACACCTGCTGCTGGCCACCGGCTCGAAAAGCGTCAACCTGCCGATGCTGCCGATTGGCGGGCCAATCATCTCGTCCACCGAAGCGCTGGCGCCCACGCGGGTGCCCAAGCGCCTGATCGTGGTGGGTGGCGGTTATATCGGCCTGGAACTGGGGATTGCCTATCGCAAGCTGGGGGCCGAGGTCAGTGTGGTCGAAGCCCAGGATCGCATCTTGCCAGCCTACGATGCCGAGCTGACCCAACCGGTGAACGAATCCCTCAAGCAACTGGGGGTGAAGCTGTACCTCAAGCACAGCGTCAGCGGCTTTGCGGACAATAAGCTGCAGGTGCGCGACCCGAATGGCGACACCCTGTCACTGGAAACCGACCAGGTATTGGTGGCAGTGGGTCGCAAACCCAACACCCAGGGCTGGAACCTCGAAGCGCTGAACCTGGACATGAACGGCGCGGCGATCAAGATCGACAACCGCTGCCAGACCAGCATGCGCAACGTATGGGCTATCGGCGATCTGAGCGGCGAGCCGATGCTGGCGCACCGGGCCATGGCCCAGGGCGAGATGGTCGCCGAACTGATCAGCGGCAAGCACCGCGAATTCAACCCGGCGGCCATCCCGGCGGTGTGCTTTACCGACCCGGAACTGGTGGTGGTCGGCAAGACGCCCGACGAAGCCAAGGCCGCTGGCCTTGACTGCATCGTGTCGAGCTTCCCGTTCGCGGCCAATGGTCGGGCGATGACCCTGGAGTCGAAAACCGGCTTCGTGCGCGTGGTGGCACGCCGTGACAACCACCTGATCGTCGGCTGGCAGGCCGTGGGGGTTGGCGTCTCGGAACTCTCCACCGCCTTTGGCCTGAGCCTGGAAATGGGCTCGCGCCTGGAAGACGTGGCGGGCACCATCCACGCACATCCGACACTCGGCGAAGCCGTACAGGAAGCCGCGCTGCGGGCTTTGGGGCACGCACTGCATCTGTAAAAACGCGGTGAGGCCATCGGGGGCAAGCCCCCTCCCACAGGGGAATGCATTCAAATTGTGGGAGGGGGCTTGCCCCCGATAGCGGTGGATCGGTCAAACCAGAGGCTGAAGGCGTCCACCCAGTGGCTCCCACACAAGCCAAGAATGCAGTATTGTTGCGCCCATCCAGAAAAAAACCGACTTGACCAACGATAGAGGGTGTCATGGGTAACGAAAGCATCAATTGGGACAAGCTGGGTTTTGACTACATCAAGACCGACAAGCGGTTTCTCCAGTTCTGGAAAAACGGCGAATGGCAAGAAGGCACCCTGACCGACGACAACGTGCTGCACATCAGCGAGGGCTCCACCGCCCTGCACTATGGCCAGCAGTGTTTCGAAGGCCTCAAGGCCTACCGTTGCAAGGACGGTTCGATCAACCTGTTCCGCCCGGACCAGAACGCCGCCCGCATGCAACGCAGCTGCGCACGCCTGCTGATGCCGCACGTCTCGACCGAAGACTTCATCGATGCCTGCAAGCAAGTGGTCGCGGCCAACGAGCGCTTCATTCCGCCGTACGGCAGTGGCGGCGCGCTGTACCTGCGCCCGTTCGTGATCGGCACCGGTGACAACATCGGTGTGCGCACTGCGCCAGAGTTCATCTTCTCGGTGTTCTGCATCCCGGTCGGCGCCTACTTCAAGGGCGGCCTGGTGCCCCACAACTTCCAGATCTCCACCTTCGACCGCGCCGCCCCACAGGGCACCGGTGCCGCCAAGGTCGGTGGCAACTACGCCGCCAGCCTGATGCCGGGTTCGGAAGCGAAGAAATCCGGTTTCGCCGACGCGATCTACCTGGACCCGATGACCCACTCGAAGATCGAAGAAGTCGGTTCGGCCAACTTCTTCGGGATCACCCACGACAATAAGTTCATCACACCGAAGTCGCCTTCGGTGCTGCCAGGCATCACCCGCCTATCGCTGATCGAACTGGCCAAGACCCGCCTGGGCCTGGACGTGATCGAGGGCGAAGTGTTCATCGACCAGCTCGACCAGTTCAAGGAAGCCGGCGCCTGCGGCACGGCGGCGGTGATCTCGCCGATCGGCGGTATCCAGTACAACGGCAAGCTGCATGTGTTCCACAGCGAAACCGAAGTCGGCCCGATCACCCAGCAGCTCTACAAAGAGCTGACCGGTGTGCAGACCGGTGACGTTGAAGCGCCGGAAGGCTGGATCGTCAAGGTATAACTGCCACTGCACAAAACTAATGTGGGAGGGGGCTTGCTCCCACATTTGGTCTCCAGTGTTTCAAGTTTTGGGTATGTTTTCGGCAAGCTTCTTGCCCATGCTGATCCTCGGCTCCACTCCATATCCCAATGCCTCGTAGAACCCCACCACCGCCTCATTACCACTGGTGATCTGCAGGTTGATCTTCACGCAGCCCAGCGCCGTCAATGCCTGTTCCGCATGCCGCACCAGCGACGAACCCAGGCCATGGCGCCGGTAGTCCGCGTGCACCGCCACTGAATACAGCCAGCCACGGTGCCCGTCATACCCGGCCAGAATCGTCCCGATCACGGTTTTTTTGTCCGTCGCGACAAAGAACAGCCCGTCATCGACCGCCAGCTTCTTGTCTATCGCAAGAGTCGGCAGGTTGTGCGCCGTGTCATACCCAAATGCCGCCTGCCACAACGCCACCACCTGCGCCCGGTGCTGGCGGTCACGATACGGCCCGATGGGGTGCCGCGACAGCAGCGTCTTTTCCATCACCAGCGTCCGCTCGTTGCCGTGATAGACATCGCGCACTGTGTGAAAACCCAGCTTGGTATAGAACGGCTCGGCCGTCAGTGAGGACGGCACGTTCAACACCGTCACCCCAGCTTCACGGGCGCGCCGTTCGATCTCGCTCATCAACAACCGGCCAATCCCCTGCCCTTGCAGCACAGGATTGACGAACACCGAGCGCACCACATTGGCATCCAGCGCTGCGGTGGCGACGATCACCTGATCTTGAATCGCTACCAGCACCACGCGGCGCTTGAGCAGTTCCAGCACCGCCTCCGGCGTGAAGTTAGCGGCAACCCGCGCAATCACATCCGCCGGATAATCCCGCGCATTGCTGCTGTGCAGGGCCGCGAGGATGACCTGGCTGATCCCTTCGGCATCGGTGGCTTGGGCTAAACGAACGACGGTAGACATAATTCCTCCTGGCTGACACAGCTGCAACAAACACCACCCTCCCCATGTGGGAGGGGGCTTGCCCCCGATAGCATGCTTTCAGATATAGATTTTCTGGCTGACCCACCGCTGTCGCGGGCAAGCCCCCTCCCACAGGTTGCGTGCATTTCACTCCGGCAGCCGATTCGGCTGCCCTACCCAACTTTTCAGCTTTCCCTGCTGACCTACCCCTCGGTTTCAGCCGGGATTCATCCCGCACAACCCACAAAATAGCCGCACTGCTCACCCCATGGATGTCGTGCCCCCATGCAAACCACCAACACCGTCTTGATGATTCGCCCGGCGCGCTTTGCCTTCAACCCGGACACCGCGATCAACAACCGTTTCCAACGCCCGCCCCTCGACCCGCTCCACGCACAGCAGAAAGCGCTGGAAGAGTTCGACGGCTATGTCGCCACCCTGCGCAGTCATGGCGTGGAGGTGCTGGTGGTACAGGACACCCCGGCGCCCCACACCCCCGACTCGATCTTCCCCAACAACTGGTGGAGCAGCCACGCCGACGGCAGCCTGGTGCTGTACCCGATGGAAGGCCAGAACCGACGACTGGAACGCGACAAAGGCGTGCTGCAAGTGCTGGAGCAACGTTTTGCGATCAACAGCACCATCGACCTCAGCCACCTCGAACAACAGAACATCTTCCTCGAAGGCACCGGCAGCATGGTGCTCGACCGCCAGCACCGGATCAGCTACGCCTGCCACTCCGGGCGCACCCACCACCAAGCCCTGCGTCAGTTCGCCGACCGCCTCGACTACCAGCTCTGCGTGTTCCACGCGGTCGACCGCCACCACGCGCCGATCTACCACAGCAACGTGATGATGAGCGTCGGCCGCGACCTCGCGGTGGTGTGCCTGCAAGCCCTGCCGCAGGCCGATGAGCGCCAGGCCCTGGAACGCTCCCTGCGCGACACTGGCAAGGACATCGTCGCCCTCGATTTCGACCAGTTGGAAGCCTTCGCCGGCAACATGCTCGAAGTCCACGACCGCGACGGCCAGCCGCTGCTGGTGATGTCGGCCAGCGCCTGGGGCGCTCTGCAGCCAGCGCAGCGCCAACATATCGAGCGCCACACCCGGCCGGTGGTGGTGAACATCGACAACATCGAACGCATCGGCGGCGGCAGTGCCCGCTGCATGCTGGCGGAAGTACATCTGCCCGCCCGTCCCTCACTTCAATAAGGAGTCTTGCCATGACCCGCTATATCGACGTCAACGACCTCTGCTACCTGGTCTCGCAAAAAGGCCTGTCCACCTGCATCACCGAAATGGCCGAGTACATCCGCGCCGACTACCTGCGCTGGCAGGATTTCGAGAAATGCGCGCGCCTGGCCAACCACTCGCCGGACGGCGTGATCGAGCTGATGCCGGTGTCCGATGCGTCGCTGTATGCGTTCAAGTACGTCAACGGCCACCCGAAAAACACCCTGGCCGGCATGCTCACCGTAATGGCCTTCGGCGCGCTGGGCGATGTCGACACCGGTCTGCCAGTGCTTTTGGCGGAAATGACTCTGACCACCGCAATCCGCACCGCCGCCACCTCGGCGCTGGTCGCCCGCTATCTGGCCCGCGAGAACAGCCGCAGCATGGCGCTGATCGGCAACGGTTCGCAGAGCGAATTCCAGGCCCTGGCCTTCCACGCCATGCTTGGCATCAACGAAATCCGCCTGTTCGATATCGACGCCAAGGCCACTGCCAAACTGGCCGCCAACCTCAAGGCCTTCCCGGCGATCAAGGTGATCCTGGCCGGTAGTGTGGCCGAAGCGGTCAAAGGCGCCGACATCGTCACCACCGTCACTGCCGACAAGGCCTACGCCACCATCCTCACCGACGACATGATCGAACCCGGCATGCACCTCAATGCCGTGGGTGGCGACTGCCCGGGCAAGACCGAGCTGGACCGACGTATCGTCGAGCGCGCCCGCGTGATCGTCGAGTACGAACCACAAAGCCGTATCGAGGGTGAAATCCAGCACATGCCGGAAGACTCGCCGGTGACCGAACTGTGGCAAGTGATCAACGGCCAGCAGCCAGGCCGCGAGAATGCGCGCCAGGTCACGCTGTTCGACTCGGTGGGTTTTGCCATCGAAGACTACTCGGCCCTGCGCTACGTACTCGACGTAGCCAAGGCGCTGGAGGTGGGCAGCGAATTGGAACTGGTGCCAGACCTGGCCGACCCGAAAAACCTGTTCGCACGCCTGGCCCAACAGCCCCGCGTACAGCAGAAAAAGCGCGCCTGAGACCGCTCTGGCCTGCCGCTTTGCGTCGAGGGCGGGCCCGTTTTTCAGGGATGAAAAGCCGATTCAGCGGGTGTCACAGCCGATTCCGCTGCATTGCCGGTTTTAACAGCGCAATTTGCGCTTTATGCACGGGGTAAACGACACAAAAAACGCACCATCATGAAGCATTCTCTGCTCCCAGTTATTCACTGCCCTGACATCAATTACAAAATATAGGGACCACACCATGACTCCACTGCGATCACTCTTCGCTGCGTTGCTGCTGCCTCTGTGCGCCAGCGCCGCCCACGCCCAGGACTGGAAAGAAATCCGCTTCGGCGTGTTCCCCGAGTATCCCCCCTTCGAATCCGTGGCCGCCGATGGCAGCCTGCAAGGTTTCGATATCGAGTTGGGCAACGCGATCTGCGCCAAGCTCGAAGTGAAATGCACCTGGGTCCACAATGAATTCGACGGCATGATCCCGGCCCTGCGCGCGCGCAAGTTCGACGCGATCATGTCGTCCATGGCCGTCACACCGGCCCGTGAAAAAATCATCGACTTCAGTGACCGGCTGTTCCTCAGCCCGACCTCGGTGATCACCCGCAAGAGCGCCGACTTCGGCGACACCCCGGAATCCCTCAAGGGCAAGCAAGTCGGCGTACTGCAAGGTTCGTTGCAGGAGGCCTATGCCCGTGCGCACCTGACCAGGCTCGGCGCGCAGATCAAGGCGTACCAGTCCCAGGACCAGAACTACGCCGACCTGCAGAACGGCCGCCTCGACGCGACCCTGACCGACAAGCTCGAAGCCCAGCTCAACTTCCTGTCCAAGCCCGAAGGCGCCGACTTCAAGACCGGCCCGGCGTTCAAGGACCCCACCCTGCCCCTGGACATCGCCATGGGCCTGCGCAAGAACGACCAGGAACTGCGTGCGCTGATCAACAAGGGCATCGCTGCGGTGCAGGCGGATGGCACCTACGCACAGATCCAGAAGAAATACTTTGGTGATCAGGACATCTACCACGAGTAACGCCCTCACCTCCCTGTGAAAACTTGCTTGTGTGGGAGGGGGCTTGCCCCCGATTGCAGTGGGTCAGTCAACTGATTTGGCACTGATACACCTCTATCGGGGGCAAGCCCCCTCCCACAAAAGGCAGCGTCCACAGTCAATCTCTGTGCTCCATCGAGATCATTTCCATGAATGAGTTCCTCAACTTGCAAGGCTACGGCCCGATGCTCGCCCAGGGTGCGTGGATGACGCTCAAGCTGTCGTTCCTCGCGCTGGCCCTGAGCCTCGCCCTCGGCCTGATCGCCGCCGGCGCCAAGCTCTCCAGCGCCAAATGGCTGCGGGTGCCGGCCACGCTCTACACCACGCTGATCCGCAGCGTGCCGGACCTGGTGCTGATCCTGCTGATTTTCTACAGCCTGCAACTGTGGCTCAACGACCTGAGCGAACTGTTCGGCTGGAACTACTTTGAAATCGATCCGTTTACCGCAGGCGTCGTCACCCTGGGCTTCATCTACGGTGCGTATTTCACCGAGAACTTCCGGGGCGCGATCCTCAGCGTGCCGGTCGGCCAACTGGAAGCGGCGACCGCCTATGGCTTGAATCGCTGGCAGCGCTTTTACCTGGTGCTGTTCCCGCAGTTGATGCGTTTTGCCCTGCCGGGCCTGGGCAATAACTGGCTGGTGCTGCTCAAGTCCACGGCGCTGGTGTCGATCATCGGCCTGTCGGACCTGGTCAAGGCCGCGCAGAACGCCGGCAAGACCACCAACGAGCCGTTGTACTTCCTGATCCTCGCGGGCCTGGTGTACTTGGTGATCACCACCCTCTCCAACCGCATCTTCAAGCGCCTCGAACGGCGCTACAACCTCGGCATCAAGGGGATGGCGCGATGATCGAACTGTTCCAGCAATACGGCCTGGCCTACCTGTTCAGCGATGGCGCGGGGCTGTCCGGCGTGGCCATGACCTTGTGGCTGTTCATCGTCTCGGTGGTGTTCGGCTTCGTGCTGTCGATTCCGCTGGCGTTGGCGCGGGTTTCCGAGTACTTCTGGCTGCGCTGGCCGGTGGAGGTCTACACCTACCTGTTCCGGGGCACGCCGCTGTATATCCAGTTGCTGATTTGCTACACCGGGCTGTACAGCCTGGAAGTGGTGCAGGACAACGCCCTGCTCAACCAGTTTTTCCGCAACGCGCTGAACTGCACCTTGCTGGCCTTCGTGCTCAACACCTGCGCCTACACCGTGGAAATCTTCGCCGGGGCGATCCGCAACATTCCCCACGGTGAAATCGAAGCGGCCCGCGCCTATGGCTTGCACGGCTGGCGGCTGAACCTGTTTGTGGTGGTGCCGGCGGCCCTGCGCCGCGCATTGCCGGCCTACAGCAATGAAATGATCCTGATGCTGCATGCCACCTCCCTGGCGTTTACCGCTACCGTCGCCGACATCCTCAAGGTGGCCCGCGACGCCAATGCCGAGACGTTCCTGACGTTCCAGGCCTTCGGCATCGCCGCGCTGCTCTACATGCTGCTGTCCTTTGCACTGGTGGGCCTGTTCCGACTGGCCGAACGTCGCTGGATGCGTTTTCTTGTTCCTACCCGAGGCTAACCCATGAACCAGTCCGCGCAGGCCCTGGCCGCTTATCCCATTGACGAACCCGTTGCCACACCCGCCACCGCCGCCATCAAGCTGCAAGTCGAGGGCATCCACAAACGCTACGGCGAACACGAAGTGCTCAAGGGCGTATCGCTGAACGCGCGCAATGGCGACGTGATCAGCCTGATCGGCGCCAGCGGCTCCGGCAAAAGCACGATGCTGCGCTGCATCAATTTCCTCGAACAGCCAGACGCCGGGGTGATCACCCTGGACGGCATCAGCATCGAAATGCAGCCAGGCCGCGCCGGCACCCGCGCGCCGCACCAGGCCCAGTTGCAGAACCTGCGCACACGCCTGGCCATGGTGTTCCAGCACTTCAACCTGTGGAGCCACATGACCGTGCTGGAAAACATCACCATGGCCCCGCGCCGGGTGCTGAACGTGAGCGCCGCCGAGGCGGAAAAGCGCGCACGCCTGTACCTGGACAAGGTCGGCCTGCCGGGCCGCGTAGCGGATCAGTACCCGGCGTTCCTGTCCGGCGGCCAGCAGCAGCGCGTGGCCATCGCCCGCGCCTTGGCGATGGAACCGGAGATCATCCTGTTCGATGAGCCGACTTCCGCGCTCGACCCAGAACTTGTAGGAGAAGTCCTCAAAGTCATACAGACGTTGGCCGAGGAAGGTCGTACCATGCTGATGGTCACCCACGAAATGGGCTTTGCCCGCCAGGTGTCCAGCCAAGTGCTGTTCTTGCACCAGGGCAAGGTTGAGGAACAAGGCGATGCCAGGATCCTCGACCACCCCAGCAGTGAGCGCCTGCAGCAATTTCTTTCCAACCGTTTGAAGTGAAACCCATGGATACCAAGGCCAACGGACCCCATTCCTCACCTGCGCTGGACCGCATCGATGAGGCCATCATCGAAGTGCTGCGCCATCAGGGGCGCATCACCTACGAAAAGCTCTCGTCGCTGGTGCATCTCACGCCCCGGCCCTGCCTGGAACGGGTGCGCAAGCTGGAGCGGCGCGGGGTGATCCGTGGGTATGGGGCGATCATCGATGTGCAGATGGTCTCGCCAGGCTTGTCATTGCTGGTACTGGTGGCCTTGTCCAACCAGAGCGGGCGCTCGGCGCAAAAGGCCTTCGAAGCCTGCGTGAAGGCCTGCCCGCAGGTGTTCGAATGCCAGCTGATCAGCGGGCCGTTCGACTACAGCCTGCGCATGCGCTGCCGGGACATGGAGCACTATCGGGTGCTGACAGAGACCTGGTTGAACAATGACGAGTTGCACATCGATAAATTGGTGGCGCATCCGGAGTTGGCGGTGGTCAAGAACACCGCCACCGAGTTGGCCTGAACTTATCGCTCCAAAACACCGCAAATCTAATGTGGGAGGGGCGGTGCGACGATTCGACTTGCCCCCGATGAGGGCGTGTCAGTTAAAAATGCATAGACTGGCACACTGCTATCGGGGGCAAGTCGAATCGTCGCACCGCCCCTCCCACACAAGCCCGCTCCCAGATTTTCAAGCGCTTCGGCTTGAGATTTTCTTGCCAGGCTTGGTGCCGATCAGCCTGGCCTGCCCATCCTTCTGCTTGCCGGTCCGCGCCTCGCTGATCAACCCCGGTATCAACTTGCCCTCCGGCAGGTTCTTCCAGAACCGGCTGGGCAAGTGCCCTTCCATGACCTTGGGGTTCAACCGCGCCGGGTTGAAGATGTGGCTGTAATAGGTCAGCCACATCGCACTGTGGGGGTCCTCGACATTTTGCGCCAACTGCCGCCACGCCTCAGGGCACTTACGCTGGTGGATCAACTGCTCGCCGTCGTAGTAGACCCCATCCAGCGGCGTGGCGATCATCCAGCGATGGCGGCCCATGCGCCCGATAAAGTGCTGGCTGGCTGATTTCAGGATGTCATGGGCCGGCTCGTGCCAGGCCACGTATTCCGGCAGTTCCGGCCCGGCCCCGGCGGGCAGCGCAATAAACCGCACAAACGCATGCAGGTGGTGCGCTTCGCGGCTGACCTGCTTGATCCGCCGCTGCAACTCGCTGCCCAGCTTGTCCCCGGCCAGCATCGCGGTGCGGTCGCCATGGCTGACGCGCCATAACACTTCGTACAACAGGCTCCAACGCTGGTCGCCGTGGTAGCAAGCAGCCGACTCCAGCAGTTCCAGCAACGCTTTGGGGATCCGCGCCTGGAACGGCCCCAGGCCCTCCGGGATCGGCTCATCGGTGGCAAACAGGTCTGCCACCTCCGCCTCGCCCCAGCTCACCTGGCTGGGGTCGACCTGATGGCTGAGCAGCCAGCGCGCCTGGCCGCGCCAGGTGGCGAACAGGTTGTCGCATTCCAGGCTGATCACCCCCACAACCCCATCTGCTGCGGTTGCGGGCGATCACGCAGTTGTTCGCGCAGCAATACGCTGGTGCTGTCGGCCTGTTGCGGGTGGTAGTCGCTGGTGATGAAAAACGGCTTGGCCTTGGCCAGCACGCAGCGCATGCGCGCCAGGTCTTCGAAGCGGATCTTGCGCTCGCGGCGCAGGTCCACCAGGCGCTGGGTGGTGCGCAGGCCAATGCCTGGAATGCGTGCGATCAAGGTCGGTTCGGCGCGGTTCAGGTCCAGGGGGAACACGTCGCGGTTGTCCAGGGCCCAGGCCAGCTTGGGGTCGATGTCCAGGGCCAGGTGGCCAGGGCCTTTGAACAGTTCATTGGCATTGAACCCATAGCTGCGCAACAGGAAATCCGCCTGGTACAAGCGGTGCTCGCGCATCAACGGCGGCGCGGCCAGCGGCACGCTTTTCGGGCTGTTGGGAATGGGGCTGAACGCCGAGTAATACACGCGACGCAGCTTGAAGTTGCCGTACAACGCCTCGGCACCGTGGAGGATGGTGCTGTCATCGGTGTCGTCGGCGCCGACGATCAGTTGCGTGCTCTGCCCGGCCGGGGCAAAACGCGGTGCACGCGGCTCGTTGCGCACGGTCTGCTCGCCGGTGTAGATGGTCTGCATGGCCTGCTTGATCGAGACGATCTTTTTTTCCGGCGCCAGGGTCTGCAGGCTGGCCTCGGTGGGCAGTTCGATGTTCACGCTCAGGCGGTCGGCATAGCGCCCGGCCTCGGCGATCAGCGCCGGGTCCGCGTCGGGAATGGTCTTGAGGTGGATATAGCCGCGAAAGTCGTGCTCTTCGCGCAGCAGCTTGGCCACGCGCACCAACTGCTCCATGGTGTAGTCGGACGAACGGATGATGCCGGAGCTGAGAAACAGCCCGCTGACGCAATTGCGCCGGTAGAAATCCAGGGTCAGGGTCACCACCTCCTCCGGGCTGAAACGCGCACGGGGCACGTCGCTGGAGCGGCGGTTGACGCAGTACTGGCAGTCGTAGAGACAGAAGTTGGTGAGCAACACCTTGAGCAACGACACGCAACGCCCGTCTGGCGTATAGCTGTGGCAGATGCCCATGCCATCGGTGGAACCCAGCCCCGCCTTGCCCTCGGAGCTGCGCTTGGGCGCGCCACTGCTGGCGCACGATGCATCGTACTTGGCGGCGTCGGCGAGAATGCTGAGTTTTTCGATCAACTGCATGGAGGGTTACCGATACTGGTTTTTTGTACAGTATCAGCCAACCCTCCGGGTCACAAGTGCAGCCGGTCAGCTTGCCGTGGCGAGCAACAGGTCCTGCACCGAGCGCCCCTTGCCACGCCCACGGTCCAGGGCATACAACGACGCTGCAATCTCATCCGCGCGAATCGGCAGCACCGACAGCAGGGTGTCGCTCAAGCCGTGGCTGGCCTGGCTGAAACCCTGGATGTAGATGCCGGCGTTGCAGCGCTCGTCGGTGACGATGCGGTAGTCGCGCGCCACTTCGAACTCGCCCAGGTAATCTTCCAGCGGCGCCAGCAAGGCGCGGTGCGTCTGGCGTTCGTAGCCGGTGGCCAGGATCACCGCGTCGTAATGGTTGACGCTGGTTTCGCCGTTGGCGTTGTTGCGCAGCACCAGTTCGATACCCATCGGGCCCGGGGTGGCCTTCTCGACCACGGTCATGGTGCGGAAGGCCTGGCGGGCGATGCCGGAGACTTTCTGGCGGTAGAAGATGCCGTAGATGCGCTCGATCAGATCCAGGTCCACCACTGAATAGTTGGTGTTCTGGTACTCGGCAACCAGGCGCTCACGCTCGGCGCCCTCCTGCTGGAACACCAGGTCGGTGAAGGCCGGCGAGAACACTTCGTTGACGAACGGGCTGTCATCGGCGGGCTTGAGCGCCGAGCCGCGCAGGATCATGTCGACCTGCACCGACGGGAAGCTGTCGTTCAGGTCGATAAAGGCTTCGGCCGCACTCTGGCCGCCGCCGATGATGGCGATGCGCATGGCCTTGCCATCGACACACGGCTGGGTGGCCATGCGCTCCAGGTATTGGGAATGGTGGAACACCCGGCTGTCGCCTTTAAGCGCCTTGAACGCCTCGGGAATACGTGGCGTGCCACCGGCGCTGACCACCACCGAACGGGTGGTGCGTACATGCTGCTCGCCCAGGGCATCGCGGGAGATCACGCGCAGCGCTTCGACCTGCTGCTGATGCAGGATCGGCTCGATGGCCAGCACTTCCTCGCCGTAGCGCGCCTGGGCCTGGAACTGCCCGGCGACCCAGCGCAGGTAGTCGTTGTATTCCATGCGGCACGGATAGAAGGTGCCCAGGTTGATGAACTCCACCAGACGGTCGTGGGCCTTCAGGTAGTTGACGAAGGAGTACGGGCTGGTGGGATTGCGCAAGGTCACCAGGTCCTTGAGGAACGAGATCTGCAGCTCGCTCTGGGTGACCAGGGTATTGCCGTGCCAGCGGTAGTCGGCCTGTTTGTCCAGGAACAGCACGTCCAGTTTGCCCTGGGCCTTTTCGCGCTCCTGCAGGGCGATGGCCAGCGCCAGGTTCGAAGGGCCGAAACCGATACCGATCAGGTCGTGAACCGCGGGCGAAGCAATTGCCTGTGTCATTCCAGTGTCCTCTGGATAAGCCCCTTGGCGGTGGGGCGGGAATACCTTTCAAGGCCTGAACAACAGGCCGTGTGTTGATAGGAAACGAGGACAGTGAAATAAAATTTAACCGATCATTGATCAGTGTGCTTCCCACTCACGCATCCGCACCCGGCAATGCTTCATGGCGTTGACGATGTGTTTTTCCACCAGGGCGCGGGAAATGCACAGGCGTTCGGCAATCTGCAGGTGGGTCAGGCCGTCGAGCTTGCGCAGCAGGAAGCTGTCGCGGCAGGCCGGCGGCAGCTCGGCCAGGGCGCGCTCAAGCAGTTCCAGGCGCTGGCCGTGGTCGTGGGTGGCGTGAGGTGAACAGCTGGCGAAGCGCTCTTCGGCATCGAGTACGTCCAGCGGTTCGACCTGGCGCAAGGCGTTGCGCCGGTGGCCGTCAATCACCAGGTTGAGCGCGGTGCGGTACAAAAAGGCACGGGGTTGTTCGATGGGGGTGTCGCTGGAACGCTCCAGCACCCGGACATACGCGTCATGCACCACATCCTCGGCGACCTGACGGTTGCCCAGCTTGGCGTTGAGGAAACACACCAGCTCGCGATAGTAGTTTTCCAACATGACTCCCGGCCGCGGGGGTAGCGGCATTAGGTCCCTGGGTGCAAAAAAGACAGCGTTTCGGTAATGGCAGTTTGAGTGCGTGCAATTTATAGTAATTCTCATCTACTTTTAAAGCAGACTTGCGTCAACGGACGACTTTTTTCTTCAAAGGAGCTGTAACTGCTTATGTAACCGCCTAAATCCCCGCGCAATTCTCTCGTTTACTTGTCAGCTCCCCGCAACTGCGGTCCGAACTTTCCTGGCTGGAAACCCACGCATGAAACGCCCTCGACCTGCCCGACGCGCCTTGCTCGTTATCGCGTGCCTGATCCCCATCATCGCCGTCGCGGCCTGGCAGGTGCTGCCGCCGGGGCGTGACACCCTCACCACCGTCACCGTCACCCGCGGCAATATCGAAAACAGCGTGACCGCCCTGGGCACCCTGCAACCGCGCCGTTATGTGGACGTGGGCGCCCAGGCATCGGGGCAGATCCGCAAGATCCACGTCGAGGCCGGCGACCAGGTGCAGGAAGGCCAGTTGCTGGTGGAGATCGACCCGTCCACGCAGAAGGCCAAGCTCGACGCCAGCCGCTACGCCATCGAAAACCTCAAGGCCCAGTTGCAGGAGCAAAAGGCCCAGCACGAACTGGCGCGCCAGAAGTACCAGCGCCAGCAGCGCCTGGTCGCCGGCAACGCCACCCGCGAGGAAGACGTGCAAACCGCCAAGGCGGAACTGAGCGCCACCCAGGCGCGGGTCGACATGTTCCAGGCGCAGATCCTGCAAGCCCAGGCCAGCCTGCGCAGTGATGAAGCAGAGCTCGGCTACACGCGGATTTATGCGCCGATGACTGGCACCGTGGTCGCGGTGGACGCACGGGTCGGCCAGACCCTCAACGCGCAGCAGCAGACGCCGTTGATCCTGCGGATCGCCAAATTGTCGCCGATGACCGTGTGGGCGGAAGTCTCGGAAGCCGATATCGGCCACGTCAAACCGGGCATGACCGCCTATTTCACCACCCTGAGCGGCGGCAACCGGCGCTGGACCAGCACCGTGCGGCAGATCCTGCCGATCCCGCCCAAGCCTCTGAATCAGACTCAAGGCAGCGGCAGCCCCAACAGTTCGAATAAAAGCGGCAGCGGCCGCGTAGTGCTGTATACCGTGTTGCTGGATGTGGACAACAGCGACAACGCGTTGATGGCAGAAATGACCACCCAGGTATTTTTCGTCGCCAGCCAGGCCAAGGACACGCTGACCGCGCCGGTCGCTGCGCTGCAGGGCACGGCCAACGCCAACCAGCAGATCGCCCGGGTGGTGGCCAAGAATGGCCGCATCGAACAGCGCCAGGTGCAGGTCGGCATCAGCGACCGCCTGCGCGTGCAGGTGCTCGACGGCCTGAACGAAGGTGATCACCTGCTGGTCGGCCCGGCCGACGGCAACGGGGGTTGAGGTGAACACGCCCCTGATCGAACTCAAGGACATCCGAAAGTCCTACGGCGGCGGCGACAGCCCGCAGGTCGACGTGTTGCGCGGCATCGACCTGGCCATCCATGCCGGGGAGTTCGTCGCCATCGTCGGCGCTTCCGGCTCCGGCAAGTCCACGTTGATGAACATCCTCGGTTGCCTCGACCGCCCCAGCACCGGCGACTACCTGTTCGCCGGGGAAAACGTCGCGCACCTGGACAGCGACGAACTCGCCTGGCTGCGCCGCGAAGCCTTTGGTTTTGTGTTCCAGGGCTACCACCTGATCCCCTCGGGTTCGGCCCAGGAAAACGTCGAGATGCCGGCGATCTACGCCGGCATCAGCGCCGCCGAGCGCCATGCCCGCGCCAACGCCCTGCTCACCCGCCTGGGCCTGGCCGAGCGCACCGGCAACCGTCCGCACCAGCTTTCCGGCGGCCAGCAGCAACGGGTGTCCATCGCCCGTGCGTTGATGAACGGCGGCCATATCATCCTCGCCGACGAACCCACCGGCGCCCTCGACAGCCATAGCGGCGCCGAGGTCATGACCCTGCTCGACGAACTCGCCAGCCAGGGCCACGTGGTGATCCTGATCACCCACGACCGCGAAGTGGCGGCGCGGGCCAACCGCATCATCGAGATTCGCGATGGCCTGATCATCAGTGACTCGGCCAACGACAGCGACGCGCCGCCCGTGGCCACCAGCGGCGCCCTGCAAGCCGTGGACCTGCGTCAGCGCCTGGCCGACGGCGCCGAGCACAACGGCGCCTGGAAAGCCGAACTGCTGGACGCGGTACAGGCCGCCTGGCGCGTGATGTGGATCAACCGCTTCCGCACCGCGCTGACCCTGCTGGGCATCATCATCGGCGTGGCGTCGGTGGTGGTGATGCTGGCGGTGGGCGAAGGCAGCAAGCGCCAGGTCATGGCCCAGATGGGCGCGTTCGGCTCCAACATCATCTACCTCAGCGGTTCGTCACCGAATCCGCGCACGCCGCTGGGCATCGTGACCCTCGATGACGTGCATGCACTGGCGTCCCTGCCGCAGGTGCAGCGCATCATGCCGGTCAACGGCAACGAAGCCGGGGTGCGTTTTGGCAACGTCGACTACATGGCTTACGTGGGCGGCAATGACACCAACTTCCCGGAGATTTTCAATTGGCCGGTGGTCGAGGGCAATTACTTCACTGCCGCCGACGAACGTGCGGCCGCCACCGTGGCGGTGATTGGTCATCGCGTGCGCGAGAAGCTGTTCAAGGGTGAGGTCGACCCCATCGGCCAGTACATCCTGATTGAAAATGTGCCGTTCCAGGTGATTGGCGTGCTGGCGGAAAAAGGCGCCAGCTCCGGCAACAAGGACAGTGACGACCGGGTTGCCATCCCTTACACCGCCGCCAGCGTGCGTCTGTTCGGCAGCTACAACCCCGAGTATGTGGTGATCGCGGCGGCGGATGCGCGCAAGGTCCGCGAGGCCGAAGTGGCCATCGACCAGTTGATGCAAAAGCTGCACAACGGCAAGCGCGACTATGAGTTGACCAACAACGCCGCGATGATCCAGGCCGAGGCGCGCACGCAGAACACACTGTCGCTGATGCTCGGTTCGATTGCCGCGATTTCCCTGTTGGTGGGCGGCATCGGCGTGATGAACATCATGTTGATGACGGTGCGCGAACGTACCCGTGAAATCGGTATCCGCATGGCCACCGGCGCACGCCAGCGCGACATTCTGCGCCAGTTCCTCACCGAAGCGGTGATGCTTTCGGTGGTTGGCGGCCTGTGCGGCATCGCCCTGGCGTTGCTGGTGGGCGGCGTGCTGGTGCTGGCCAAGGTGGCGGTGCAGTTTTCCCTGGTGGCGGTGTTCGGCGCATTCGGTTGTGCCCTCGTCACCGGCGTCGTATTCGGCTTC
The DNA here is from genome assembly GCF_055380095.1 of Pseudomonas allii. Classification (NCBI taxonomy): domain Bacteria; kingdom Pseudomonadati; phylum Pseudomonadota; class Gammaproteobacteria; order Pseudomonadales; family Pseudomonadaceae; genus Pseudomonas; species Pseudomonas allii. Next base: position 4,319,003 of record NZ_AP039450.1, read on the forward strand.
ATGCCGGCCCGTAAAGCTGCCCGGCTCGATCCGGTTAAGGCGTTGACCAGTGAATAAACGATCCCTTTACCTGCCCGGCCTCTGCGTATTGCTCAGCGCCTGCACCGGCAACCCGCCTGCCGTCGACAGCGGCATCGCACCGCCGGCCGCCTGGCAATACGCCGAGCGCGACGCGGCCCAGGCCACCCAGCAGCAATGGTGGACACAGTTCGGCAGCCCGCAGTTGAACCGCCTGGTCGACCAGGCCCGCCGGGACAGTTTCGACGTGGCCGCCGCCACGGCCCGCGTGCGCCAGGCCCAGGCCAGCGCAGTCATCGCCGGCGCGCCGCTGCTGCCGGAGGTGAAATTCAACCTCGCCACCAGCCGCCAGAAATTGCTGCGCGGCCCAGGTGGCCCGGACCTGGACGCAACACGCAACGATGACACCGTCGATAACTACAGCGCCAACCTCACCGCCAGCTACGAAGTGGATTTCTGGGGTGGCCGCGCCGCCGCCCGCGACAGCGCCTTGCAGAGTCTGCGCGCCAGCGCGTTCGACCAGGCCACGGTGGAACTGACCCTGCTCAGCAGCGTCGCCGACCGCTACGCGCAAACCCTGGCCGCGCGGCAGCGCGAGCAGATCGCCGAGCTGAACCTGGCCAACGCGCGCAACGTGCTCGACCTGGTGCAGACCCGCTATGACGCCGGCTCCGCCACCGCCCTGGAACTGGCCCAGCAAAAAAGCCTGGTGGCCAGCCAGCAACGCCAGTTGCCGCTGATCCAGCAACTGAGCGAAGAATCGCGGATCACCCTGGCCGCCCTGCTCGGCCGGCCGGTACAAGGCCTGGACCTGGGCTCCGAAACCTTCCAGGCACTGACCTGGCCGACCATCGGTGCGGGCATGCCCAGCCAATTGCTCAGCCGCCGCCCCGACCTCGCCAAGGCCGAAGCACAACTGGCGGCGGCGCAGGCCGACGTCACCGTGGCCCGCGCCGCCATGCTGCCCGCCATCACCCTGGGTGCAACCCTCGGCTCGGATGCCTACAAGGCCCTGGATATCCTGCGCAGCCCCTACTACACACTGACCGCCGGCCTGGTCGGCCCGATCTTCAACAACGGCCGTTTAAGCGCTGAACGCGACAAGGCCCGCGCCCGTCAGGATGAACTGCTGCAAACCTATCGCGGCGCGATCATCAACGGCTTTGCCGACGTGGAAAAAGCCCTCAGCAGCATCACCCGCCTCGACCAGCAACGCGAATGGCAGCATGAAGAACTGCAACAGGCGCAGACGGCGTTCCAGATCGCCGAAAGCCGCTACCAGGCCGGCGCCGAGGACCTGCTCACCGTGCTGGAAACCCAGCGCACGCTGTACGCGGCCCAGGACCAGAACGTGCAACTGCGCTTGTCACGCCTACAGGCCAGTATCGCCCTGTACAAAGCACTGGGCGGTGGCTGGCAGACAGAGATCCGATAAACAAAACTCCAGTTTCATACACAAAACGTTCTTTCAGCCTACATTCTTCGACCCAAGGTCCTTGGTAAAAAAACCGCTATCACACGGTTGCCCGGGACCTCTCGATGACTGCTGCAAAACACCTGACGTGCGCCTGTCTCTGGCTGCTGGCAAACCTTGCTGCAGCCCAGCCGTTGATCCCCCCCACTGCCATCGACTGGTTGCTGGACTGTCCCCTGCCCACCGTTGAACGCCTGGACCCCGCTGTACTGGAACGGACCCAATGCGGCACCGTGAGCGTACCGCGCAATTACGCAGCGCCACGCCAGGGCAGGCTGCGCCTGTACGTGACCCGCGTCGGTGCCCGCGACCCGCTGAGCCGTGAAGGCGTGATCATTGCCCAGGCCGGCGACGCCGCCAAAAAGCATCAGGTCGGCACCTTTGTCATCCACCTGGCCAGCCTCTGGAACGCCCACTCCCACCCGGCCTATCGCAGGCTGGTGGACCGTTATGACGTCATCGAGCTCAGCACCCGCGACCTCAGTACCGACAATGGAATCGAATTGGCCGCCCAGGACCTGGAGTTCGTACGTACCCAACTCGGTGAAGCTCAATTGCGTTACCTGGGCAATGCCGACAGCGCACGCCTGGGCAACCACTACGCCACGCTATTCCCCGAGCGGGTCACGCGCATGGTGCTGGTCAACGCGCACGCGAGCGAAATGGCGGCGCCCTTCGTTGAACAACTGCGCCTGAAAGACTCGTCTACACAGGACGCCAGCCGCTGCATCAACCGCTGGGTGGGCGACTTTCTGGTCTACGGCAAGCAACCTCCACGCTCCACGCGCTGCCTGGATTCCGCCGACGGGCAGTAACCCCCCGTTTGCGACCTGCTGGCCTCAAAAACGACACCCGGCGTTGACGCTGGGGGTTGATCGTTATTAAGTGCTATTTATCCGCATTAATACGATAAATCGAACCCATGCTAAGCCGCCCGCTACGACGCAAACGCCAGAAGCTGTCCGATGTGATTGTCGAGTCGGTTAAGCGCTCCATCGTCACCGACGCCTTGAAGCCCGGCGACCGCTTGCCCACCGAGCGTGAGCTGATGGAAAGCTTCCAGTGCTCCAAGGGCTCGGCCCGCGAAGCGCTCAAGGCCCTGGAAGTCGAAGGCCTGGTGAGCACGCGCACCGGCCCCAGCGGCGGTGCCTACCTGAACCAGGCCGGCACCGAGCCGGCCAGCCGCGCCCTGCGCAACTACCTGCACTTCCAGCACCTGGACGGCGAGCAGGTGTACCAACTGCGCAAAGTCATCGAGGTGGAACTGGCGGTGTCGGTGCTCGGGCGCCTCAGCGAAGACGACTACCAGGCCCTGCAAGACAACGTGGATTTTTGCAGCGCCCCGGAAGACAGCGAAGCCGGCCAGCGTGAGCAACGCCTGGCGGAGCTGGAGTTCCATAACCTGCTGGCCAAGGCCTGCCCCAACCCGCTGCTGAGTTTCATGGCGCAGTTCCTCAACGACCTGCTGCGCGACCTGGTAGTGCTGAAAAAAGCCTACAAGCCCAAGCGCAAGCAGTTCGACGCGGCCAACCTGGACTATCACAAGCAGTTGCTGATCGCCTTTCGTGCCGGAGATGAGCGCACGGTGCGCAGCTTGATGCATGAACACATGTGCGACGCCGAACACCATATGACCGCCCTCGAAGGCCAGGTCAGCCCGCACTTTTTGCTGGAGTTCGATCACTCTTAAATAACACCACAGACCCCATGTGGGAGGGGGCTTGCCCCCGATGACGCCAGCACATTCAACATTAATGTCGACTGACACACCGCTATCGGAGGCAAGCCACCTCCCACATTTGGGCTGCATTTCAACCAGACATCGTTTCATCCAATAACAGGCCTGCCCACAGGCCCTTGCTCCACCGTATCGCCATTGCCACTCCTGCCAATAACTAAACCAGGGAGTCACCCCATGCAGCGTCGTACGTTGTTGAAAGCCAGTCTCACCGCAGCCGCCGCCCTCAGCCTCCCGCTGAGCGTGCGTTCGGCATTTGCCGCCGAGCCCTTTACCTTTTACGGCCTCAAGTCCATGTCTGGCGCGTTTGCCAGCTATGGCAAGTTTGCCGACATGGGTTCGCGCCTGGCGGTGGAACAGCACCCCGAGGTGCTCGGTCGCCCGTTGAACTACAAAGTCATCGACACCGAAGGCAACGCCGGCAAGGCGGTGCGCAAGGTCCAGGAAGCCATCCAGCAGGATGGTGCGCGGTTCTTCCAGGGGTGCACGTTGTCGTCGTCGGCACTGGCAGTGGCCAAGGAAGTCGACAAGGTCGGCGGCGTGTTCATGACCCCGGTGGGCGCCGATGAAGTCACCGGTAAGGACTGCAACAAGGCGACGTTCCGCTGGTCGGTGCCCACCTACGGCGCAATCCGCGAAACCATGGTGCCGCTGATCAAGCTGCTGCCCGACGCCAAGCGCTGGTACACCATCACTCCGCAATACGTGTTCGGCGAAGCCCTGCTTGAAGGCGCCAAAAACGTGCTCAAGGAACACGGCCTGGAACACGTCGGCAACAGCTACCACTCGCTGCAGGAGCAGGAATTTTCCGGCTACCTGACCAACGCCATCTCGACCAGGCCCGACGTGCTGGTGCTGCTCAACTTCGGCAGCCAGTCGTCCAACACCCTGCGCCAGGCGGTGAACTTCGGCATCAAGGAGCGCATGAAAGTGCTGCTGGTGTGGTCCGCCGGCCTCGACCAATTCCAGGAACTGGGCAGCGATGTACTTGAGGGCGTGTACCTTGGCGCGCAGTACTGGCACCAGGTCGACACCCCGCTCAACCGTGAACTGGTCAAGCTCACCCAGGCCAAATACGGCATCAACCCCACCTACCCGCTGGCCGCCGATTACATCAGCACCAAGGTCATCCTCGAAACCATCATCGCCACCGGCAGCTTCGACGGGCCGACCGTGGCCAAGGCCATGCAGGGCCTGAGTTTCGAAGGGCCCACCGGCAAGGAATCGATCCGCGCCGGCGACCACCAGGTGATCAAGGACTACTACCTGCTGGTCGGCAAGGCCAGCAGCGAGATGGCCGACAAGGACGACCTGGCCAAGGTGCTCAGCGCCGGCCAATCGTTCCCGCCGGTGGACGCCACGGGCTGCACGCTCGGCTGATCCGCTGAATTTTGTAGCGCAGGGCCGCGCAAGCGGCGTCCTGCCGAGGGTTCCTGCATGCTTAATCTTTACCTGTTCCAGATCCTCAACGGCCTTGGGCTGGGGATGATCTACTTCCTCATTGCGGTCGGGCTGACGATCATTTTCGGCCTGCTCAACTTCGTCAACTTCGCCCACGGCGCGTTCTTTCTGCTGGGTGCCTACATCTGCTACACCGCCGTGAGCCTCACCGGCAACTTCTGGCTGGCGCTGCTGATCGCGCCACTGGTGGTGGCGGCGTTGGCCTGGGTGATCGAGCGCCTGTTGATCCAGCGGATCTACCACTTGCCGCACATGTTCCAGATCCTGGTGACCCTGGGCATCGCGCTGATCATCCAGGAAGCCAGCGTGATGATCTGGGGCCCGGTGGGCAAGAGCGTCGCGGTGCCGGAACTGCTGCGCGGCGTGCTGGTGGTGGGCGACTTCGTCTACCCCTACTACCGCCTGTTCCTCATTGTGTTTTCCGGGCTGGTCGGCCTGGGCCTGTGGCTGCTGCTGGAACGCACGCGCTTCGGCGCCCTGGTGCGCGCCGGCAGTGAAAGCACCGAAACCGTGTCGCTGCTGGGCACCAATATTTTCCGCCTGTTCTCCATGACCTTCGCCCTCGGCGTGGCCCTGGCCGGCGTCGCCGGTGTGCTGTTTGCACCCTTGCGCGGCGCGCAGCCCTTTGTCGGCCCGGAGATTCTCGGCGTGGCCTTCGTGGTGGTGGTGATCGGCGGCATGGGCTCGTTCAGCGGTGCGCTGGTCGGCGGTTTGCTGGTGGGCGTGGTGCAAAGCCTGATGACGACACTCTGGCCCCAGGGTGCGAGCCTGATGATCTACGGCGCCATGGCCGTGGTGATTCTGGTCCGTCCCTACGGCCTGTTCGGGAGAGCCTGACATGAGCGAGAAAAATCCCCTGCCGTTTGCCAAGACGCAATCGCGCGCCATGTTGCTGTGGGTGTTGGCGGTACTGATCGGTCTACCGCTGATCCTGCCCTCGGCGACCCTGGCCACCGAGATCCTGATCTTTGCCATGGCCGCCCTGGCCTGCAACCTATTGCTGGGCTACACCGGGCTGCTGTCGTTTGGCCAAGGCATTTTCTTCGGCGCCGGAGCTTATTGCGCGGCGTTGCTGATGATCCACTTGCAAATGGGCCTGTTCACCACGTTACTCGGCGCCGCCATTGCGGGTGGGTTCCTGGCCTTGCTGGTGGGCGCCCTGGCGATCCGCCGTACCGGTATCTACTTCGTGATGCTGACCCTGGCGTTCAGCCAGATGGCGTATTTTGTCGCCTACACCCTCAGCGACTGGACCGGCGGCGACAACGGCCTGCTCAGCGTGCCGCGCCCGGAAATCCGCCTGGGTGACACTGTACTGCTGTCGCTCGCCGACGCCCGCGCCTTCTACGGTTTTGTCGCGGTGCTGTTCCTGCTGATCTTCATCGGTGCGCGCCGGGTGATCGCCTCGCCGTTCGGCAGCACGTTGATGGCGATCCGCGAAAACGAAACCCGTGCCTCAGCCATCGGCTACGACACGCGGCACTTCAAGATCCTGGTGTTCGTACTGTCCGGCGCCGTCACCGGGATTGCCGGGGCGCTGTACGCCATGTTGCTGCACTTTGTGCCGCTGTCGAACATCGACCTGGCGATGTCCGAGAACATCCTGATCATGACCATCGTCGGCGGCACCGGCTCGCTGTTTGGCTCGTTGCTGGGCGCCGGTTCCATCGTGCTGCTCGGGGATTTCCTCTCCGACCTGTGGCCGCGCTGGCTGATGCTGCTGGGGGTGATCCTGATCCTGGTGGTGATCTTCATGCGCGGTGGTTTGTGGGGCGGCCTGGCGTCGCTGTTCGAGAAGGTGCGCGGCAGCCGCAAGAACGTGGTTATCGCCAAGGAGGAAGGGCTATGAGCATCCTGCTGGAAACCCAAGACCTGGAACTGGCCTACGGCGCGTTCCATGCGGTGAACGGCGTCAACCTCAAGGTCGAGGCCGGCACCATCCACACCATCATCGGCCCCAACGGCGCCGGCAAGACCAGCCTGTTCCACTGCCTCACCGGTGAGCGCCAGGCCACCGCCGGGGCGATCCATTTCGACGGCAACAACCTGATGCGCAAGCCCGCCCACGGCCGCGTCGGCCTGGGCATGGCGCGCTCGTTCCAGCTGACCAGCCTGTTCCAGAACCTCAGCGTGCGCGAGAACCTGCGCCTGGCCGCCCAGGGCCGTGACGGTGCTCGCGCATTGAATTTCTGGCGCCGCGTAGACAGCAAACGCGAACACTTGGAGATGGCAGACCAGGTGCTGGAACGCCTGCAACTCAGCGCCCGCGCCGACACCCTGGCCGGCGAGTTGTCCCACGGCCAGCAACGGGTACTGGAGGTGGGCATGTCGATCTGTTCCAAGCCCAAACTGTTGATGCTCGACGAACCCACCTCGGGCATGGGCATCGATGACATCCCGATCATGACCCAACTGATCAGCGACCTTGGCCGCGACCACACGGTGCTGCTGATCGAACACAACATGAGCATTGTCATGTCCATCAGCCAACGCATCACGGTGATGAGCCACGGCCAGATCCTGGTGGAAGGCACGCCGGAATTCGTGCGCGCCGATGAACGCGTGCGCACCGCATACCTGGGGGAGGCTGCCTGATGCTGATCGTCGAGAATATTCACTCCTACTACGACAAGAGCCACGTGCTGGAAGGCGTGTCGCTGAGCGTCAACCCCGGCGAACTGGTGACGCTGCTGGGGCGTAATGGCGCCGGCAAGACCACCACCCTGCGCAGCATCCTCGGCATCATCTGCCCGCGCCAGGGCCAGATCCACTTCAACGGCCAGGCGCTGGTCGGGCAGAAGATCTTCGAAATCGCCCGCCAGGGTTTGGCATTGGTGCCGGAGAACCGTGGGATTTTCCGCTTGCTCACCGTCGAGGAAAACCTGCGCATCGCCGCCCGCAAGACCAGCCGCTGGCAGCTGGAAGACGTCTACGCGATGTTCCCGCGCCTCAAGGAGCGGCGCAAAAACGCCGGCCACGCGCTGTCCGGTGGCGAGCAACAGATGCTCGCCATCGCCCGCGCCCTGCTCAACGACCCCAAGCTGCTGATCCTCGATGAACCCACCGAGGGCCTGGCGCCGGTGATCGTCGACGAGCTGGTGAAGATCCTGCGCAAGGTCAAGGACGACGGCCTGCCCGTGCTGCTGGTGGAACAGAACCTGATGGTCTGCGACAAACTCGCCGACCGCCATTACGTGCTCGAACAAGGCCGCGTGGTCTACGAAGGCAGCGCCGAAGCCTTCCGCGCCGATCCGACGATCAAAAACCGTTATTTGGCCCTGAGTGCCTGACCGGAGATTGCAGATGAACAGTTTTACGCAACCGCTCCAGAGCAACGCCCTATTGATCAACCGCGACCGTCTGTGGCAATCGCTGATGGACCTGGCCCAGCTCGGCGCCACAGTCAAAGGCGGCGTGTGCCGCCTGGCCCTCACCGACCTCGACCGCCAGGCCCGAGACCTGTTTGTGCAATGGTGCGAGGCGGCCGGGTGCAGCGTCACTGTCGATGCCATCGGCAACATCTTTGCGCGCCGTGCCGGGCGCAACCCCGCCCTGCCCCCGGTGATGACCGGCAGCCATATCGACACCCAACCCACCGGCGGCAAGTTCGACGGGTGCTACGGGGTGATGGCCGGGCTGGAAGTGATCCGCACCCTGAATGATTTGAACATTGAAACCGAAGCGCCGATTGAAGTGGTGGTGTGGACCAATGAAGAAGGCTCGCGTTTTCCGCCGTGCATGATGGGTTCCGGGGTGTTTGCCGGGAAGTTCGACTTGCAGGACACCCTCGACAAAGTCGATGACCAGGGCCTGTCGGTGGGCGCCGAATTGCAGCGCATCGGTTACGCCGGCTCCCGCGCCGTGCTCGGCCACCCGGTGGGCGCGTATTTCGAGGCGCATATCGAACAGGGCCCGGTGCTCGAAGACCAGGCCACCACGATTGGCGTGGTCATGGGGTGCCTGGGGCAGAAGTGGTTCGACCTGACCTTCACCGGCGTCGAAGCCCACGCCGGCCCGACGCCGATGCACCTGCGCAAGGACGCCCTGGTCGGCGCCGCCGAGGTGGTCAGCGCGGTCAACCGCATCGCCCATCAACAGCAGCCCCACGCCTGCGGCACGGTGGGTTGCATGAGCCTGCACCCCGGCTCGCGCAACGTGATTCCCGGCCAGGTGCACATGACCATCGACCTGCGCCACCTGCACGCGGACACGCTGCAAGCCATGGTCGATGAAGTGCGCGGCGTGATCGAAGCCACCGCCCAGCGACACGGCCTCACCTTTGAACTGACGCCCACCGCCGACTTCCCGCCGCTGGACTTCCACGCGACCTGCGTCAACGCGGTGCGTGACGGTGCCGAGGCCCTGGGCTTGAGCCATATGGACATCGTCAGCGGTGCCGGGCACGACGCAATTTTCGTCGCCGAACTGGGCCCGGCCGGGATGATCTTTGTGCCGTGCGAAGGCGGCATCAGCCATAACGAAATCGAAAACGCCGCGCCGGACGACCTGGCGGCGGGCTGCGCGGTGTTGCTGCGCGCCATGCTCCATGCGGCACAGGGGGAAACGGCATGAGTGAGATCGGCCAACTGACAGCGGTGCAACTGATACAGCATTTTCGCGACAAGACCTTGTCGCCGGTGGAGGTCACCGAAGACGCCTTGCTGCGCATCGAACGCTACAACCCGGTGGTCAATGCCTATTGCCACGTCGACCCGGAAGGCGCACTGAATGCCGCGCGCGCCTCGGAACAACGTTGGCTCGACGGCCAACCCTGCGGGCCGTTGGACGGTGTGCCGGCGTCGATCAAGGACTTGACACTGACGATCGGCATGCCGACCCGCAAGGGCTCGCGCACCTCATCCCTCGAAGGGCCGTGGGACGTCGACGCGCCCTTCTCAGCCTTTATGCGCAAGGCCGGCGCGGTGCTGCTGGGCAAGACCACCACCCCGGAATTCGGCTGGAAAGGCGTCACCGACAACCCGCTGTACGGCATCACCCGCAACCCCTGGGACACCCGCACCACGGCGGGCGGCTCGTCGGGCGGCGCAGGCGCAGCGGCAGCGCTGAACCTCGGCGTGTTGCACCAGGGCAGCGACGCCGGCGGTTCGATCCGGATTCCTTGCGCGTTTACCGGCACCTTCGGCATCAAGCCGACCTTCGGCTATGTGCCGCAATGGCCAGCCAGTTCCATGACCATCCTGTCGCACCTGGGGCCGATGACCCGCACGGTGGAAGACAGTGTGCTGATGCTGCAGACCATCGCCCAGCCGGACGCACGGGATGGCTTGATCGGCGCACCGCGCACCACACCGTGGTTATCGGGCGCGACGGATTTGAAAGGCTTGCGCGTGGCCTACAGCCCGACCTTCGGTTACGTCGATGTCGACCCGCAGGTGGCCAAGGTGGTCGCCGACGCGGTTCGAGGCCTGGAACAACTGGGCGCCCATGTCGAGCAGATCGACCCAGGGTTCAGCGACCCGCTGGAGGTGTTCAGCACCTTATGGGCGGCCGGCGCTGCGCGCCTGACCGGCGCCATGAGCGAGGCACAAAAGCAGCTGCTGGACCCCGGACTTCTAAGGATTGCACAACGGGGCGCACAGTTGAGCCTGGACGACTTCAACGCCGCCCTTGAAGCCCGCGCCGCATTGGTATCGCGCATGGCCGCGTTCCATGAGCATTACGATGTACTGGTGTCGCCGATGATGCCGATCACCGCATTCGAAGCCGGGCACGACGTACCGCCCGGCTCGGGCCTGCAGGCATGGACAGAGTGGACCCCCTTCACCTACCCCTTCAACCTGACCCAGCAACCGGCGGCGTCGGTGCCGTGCGGGCTGGCGGCGAATGGCTTGCCGGTGGGGTTGCATGTGGTGGGCGCGCGGTTTGCCGATGAGCAGGTGTTGCGGGTGTGCCACGCCTACGCGAAGGCCTTCCCGACCCAGCACCTCCAAGCCCCACAAACCCCAACCTGAAAGGCACTCCCTGTAGGAGCCGGCTTGCCGGCGATGGCGCCGTGTCAGCCCCTCACCCGTCACCGACACACCGCAATCGCCGGCAAGCTCCTACAAGACCACGTATCCACGATGCGAAGCGAGTCGCTTTTGATCTTGCTTTTGACCTTAGGCGCCCCGTCAAACACGCTGGCCGGAATTCGACAGGTATTTGGGGGGTAAACCGGCAGGGATGCCGGTTTAGCCGCCCCGCGCCATGGATGGCGCGTGGCGGCGGCCCCCCAAATACCTGTCGGATTACGGGCACACCGAGCCTAGGCGAGGTGCCGAGTGTTGGGGCAAGAGCGTTTTGCTTACTTTGCCGCTTTTGCAAAGTGAGCCGCCGTAAGGGCGGAACCCATAGCAGCCGTTACCGCAGCAACGGATATGTACTCAGTCGCCTGCCAGGCCGCCATCGCAAGCAAGCCAGCTCCCACAGTTTCAACCACATTCCATTACACTGTCCCCCATTAACTCCCAGGGGCCTTCATGGACATCGAACTGGCACGCACCTTCCTCGAAATCACCCGCTGCGGCAGCCTCGCCGCAGCGGCCGAGAAACTGCACGTCACCCAGACCGCCATCACCGCACGAGTCAAAAGCCTCGAAAGCCAGCTAGGCAGCACGCTGTTCGTGCGCAACCGCGCCGGCGCCCGGCTGACCGCCGACGGCGAGGCCTTCGTGGTGTACGCCAACCAGTTGCTGCAGACCTGGGAAGCCGCCAAACGCGACCTGCCGTTGCCCGATGGCTATCGCAACGTGCTGCACATCGGCGGCGAGGTAAGCCTGTGCAACCCGTTGATGCTCGACTGGGCCCAGGCCCTGCGCCAGAACATCCCCGGCCATGCCCTGCGCACCGAAATCCGCGAAGGCGACTACCTGCTGCGCCAATTGGAACTCGGCGTACTCGACGCCGCGCTGGTGTTCCAGCCGCAATACTGGCCGGGCTTGCAGGTGGAGCAGGTACTGGAAGAAAAACTGATCCTGGTGCAATTGGTGAGCAACCCGGCGCCCTATGTGTACATCGATTGGGGACCCGGTTTTCGTCAACAACACGACGCCGCCCTGCCCGACAAGGCCCGCGCCGCGCTGAGTTTCAACCTGGGGCCGCTGGCGTTGCAGTACATCCTGGAAAATGGCGGCGCCGGCTATTTCCGCACCCGCGTGGTGCAGAGCTACCTGGACAGCGGCGTGATGCAACGCGTGCCCAAGGCGCCGGAGTTCAGCTTCCCCACGTACCTGGTGTATTCACGGGCGCGGGATTCGGCGGTGTTACAACAGGCGCTGGCGTTGCTGCGCGAGGTGGTCAAGGCCGAAAGTGACTGGTCGCAACGCTGGGACCCGCTGATTTGAGGCAACAATATCCGTCGCGCATGCTAGCCTGCGGGTGTTTCCTTTTGCAGCCTTACCGATGAACAAGAAAAAGTCCGTCACCATCAGCGACATCGCCAAACAGGTCGGCATGACCACCATCACGGTGTCCCGGGCGCTGAGCAAACCTGACCTGGTCAAGCCCGCCACCCTGGCACGCATCCTCGAAGTGGCGCGGGAATTGGACTACGTGCCCAACGCCTTCGCCCGCGGCCTGAAGCGCAGTGAAAGCCTGATCATCGGCGTGATCACCGCCTCGGTGGACAACCCGTTCTACAGCGAAATGATCAAGGCGATTTCCCGCGAGGCCAAGCAGCACGGCTACACCATCATGCTGGTGGACACCGATGAGCTGGAAGAACTGGAAAGCAAGGCCGTGGACACCCTGCTGGGCTACCGCGTGGCGGGGATCATCCTGTCGCCGGTCTCGGATGAGCCGGGCTACCAGCCCGACTACCTCGAACGCCTGGCCAACGGCAAGACCCCGGTGGTGCTGCTCGACCGCACGATCCACGACAGCCCGTTCAGCCGTGTGGTGCTCGACAACTACCACAGCGGCATCCAGGCCGCGCACTACCTGCTGCGCCAGACGCCCGACCTCAGGCGCCTGCTGGTACTCACCGGCCCCGAACACTCACGCATCACCGTGGAACGCCTCAAGGGCCTGCGCGAAGTGCTGGCCGAACACCCGCAGGTGCAGGTCGAAGTGCAGGCCGGCGACTACACGTTGATGCCCTCCTACCTGCACACCCTCGACTACCTGGCCGAACACTCGGCGCCGGACGCGATCATGGGGTTCAACCAGTTGATCACCCTCGGCGCGCTGCGCGCGTTGCGCATGCACAATATCCCCCACGACAGCCTGACCATCTGCGGCATCGACCGCCTGCCCTTCGCCGATATCTTCGGCGTGCCCATCGCCTGCGTGGCCCACGATGCCTCCCTGGCCGGCAGCAGCGCAGTACGCCTGCTGCTCGACCGCCTCGAAGACCCGAGCAAGCCCCGGGACAAGGTGGTCATCGCTGGCCAGTTGGAAAACGGCTAGCGGCTGGTATAGCCGCCGTCGATGGGCAGGCTGATGCCGCTGATCATGCTGGCGGCGCGACTCAGCAGGAACAGCACCGGTAATGCCACTTCCACCGTTTCGGCAAAGCGCCCCAAGGGAATCGCCGCCAGCGCCGGGTCGCGCTTGGCCGGTTCGGACCAGGCCATGGTCGCCATCGGCGTGAGCGTCACCGTGGGGTTGACGCTGTTGACACGTATGCCGAAGCGGCCCCACTCGGCACATTGCACACGGGTGATCGCATCCAGCGCCGCCTTGGAGGCGCAGTAGCCGAGGTGATCGTCCAGCGCCACCAATGACGCCTGGCTGGAGACGTTGACGATGCTGCCGGCGATCTGCGCTTCGATCATTTTCGCCGCCACGCGGCTGGCGACCTGCGCGGCGGCGCGGGCGTTGACGTTCATCACCTGGTCGAACGCCTCGGCGCTGATGGCAGCGGCAGGTTCCAGGCGCGAGATACCCGCGCAGTTGACCAGGCCGTGCAGCGGCGGCAGGTCTTGCAGGGCGTTGTCGAGGGCGGCGCTGTCGGCGATGTCCAGGCAGAGGCTGTGGCAACCGAGTTGGGCCAGGGCCTGCGCGTCACGGCCGAGGGCAAACACATCGGCACCGCTGGCGATCAGTTGCAGGGCGATTTCACGGCCGATGCCACTGCTGGCGCCGGTGACGAGGATGCGGTGGTGGGTGAAGTCGAAAGCTGCGTTCATGGATGACATTCTCAAGAACAATGGAGATCCCTTGTGGGAGGGGGCTTGCTCCCTCCCACAGGTCAGTGGGTTTGCAAGCTGTGCATGATCGGTTTCAGGGCCGGATACAGCTTCAGGTACTCGCCGAATTCGCGGTCATACGCCTCGACGTTTTGCGCCTTGGGCTCAGCGCGCAGCTCCAGTTGCACCCAGCCCTTGTCCATCGCCGCATCACTCACCAACCCCACTGTGTGCGCCGCCAGCAACGCCGCGCCCAACGCCGCCTCAACCTCCTGCACGATGGTGTACACCGGGTACCGCGTAACGTCGGCGATGATCTGCATCCACAGGTCCGAATGGCTCGCCCCGCCCACCACGATCAAGCGCGGGTCCAGGGAGTGAGCAGCGCGCGTGCCTGCTTCGATGTTATGGCGCAAGGCAAAACTCACCCCTTCCAGCACTGCACGGTACAGGTGGATTCTGCTGTGATACAGGTTCAAGCCGACAAAACTGCCACTGGCGCGGTCGTCCCACACCGGACTGCGTTCGCCCATCAGATAGGGCAAGAACAACAGGCCCTCACTGCCCGCCGGGATGTGCATCGCCCGCTGTTCCAGCAGCACCAGGCTGTCCTGGCCGCTGGCCTTGGCCTGTTGTTCCTCGGCCTGGCAGAACTGCTCGCGAAACCAGCTCACCGAGGCACCGGCAGTGATCGCCCCGCCAAAGATGTACAGGTCACGGTGACCGTTGTAGACGTGGGGCATGCTGACCAGGCCATGGCGCGCATCCACCTGCTGATTGAGGTAACCCCAGCACATGCTGGTGCCGATCATCGCCACATGATTGCCCGGTTGTGTCACCCCCGCCGCCAGCGTAGCCATGGCCGCATCGACGCCGCCGGCCAGGATCGGCGTGCCGGCCTGCAGGCCCAGGCGTGTTGCCCAGGCGTCAAGCAAACCACCGACCACCTCCCCGGAATGCACCAAGCGCTGCGGCATCATGGCCTGCGGGATACCCAGCGCATCGAGCATCTCGGCCGACCAGCCACGCGCCTTCACGTCGTAGACGCCACCGATGTTGCCGGCACTGCTGTGGTCCACCGCCACCTCACCGGTGAAGCACCAGTTGAGGTAGCTGTTCGGTGGCAGCAGGTAGCGGGTTTTCGCCCACACCTCGGGCTGGTGCTGCTTGAGCCAGAGCATCTTGGTGAAGCCGTAGTAGCTGTCCACCGAGTTGCCGGTCACCTCGAACAGGCGCTCCAGGTCGACATGTTCGCGCACCCAGGCCACCTGCTCGCCGGCGCGGCGGTCCATCCAGATCAGGCACGGGTGCAGCGGTGTGAGCTGCGCATCCACCGCAATCCCCGAGCCGCCGTACAGGCTGCTGATGCATAGCGCCTTGACCTGGTCTTTCGCCACGCCGGCCTTGGCCATGCACTGCGCCACACAGGCCTCGACGGCGTCCAGCCAGACCTGCGGCCATTGTTCGGCCCAGCGCACTTTCGGGGTATCCACGCGATACCCCTGGCTGTGCTGGGCAATGATCGTGCCTTGAGCATCCACCAGCAGCGCCTTGGTGCTCTGGGTTCCGATGTCGACCCCCATCACGTAGTTCATGTTCAGACCACCGGCTTCAACAGCACCTTGATCGACTTGGTCGAGTTGGCCAGCTCGAAGGCTTCGGCCCAATCGTCCAGCGGGAAGTCATGGGTGACGATGCCTTGGGAGGTGACCAGGCCACGCTCGAACAGGTCGATGGCAATCGGGTAGCAATACGGGCCGAGGTGCGCGCCGCGGACGTCCAGCTCCTTGCGGTCGCCGATGATCGACCAGTCGACGCTGGTCTCGGCACCGAACACGCTGAACTCGACAAAACGCCCGAGCTTGCGGATCAGGTCCAGGCCCTGGGTGACGCCAGCAGGCACGCCGGTGGTTTCGATGTAGACATCGCAACCGTAGTTGTCGGTGAGGCCGTTGATGATCTCGCGGGCGTTGTCGCGGGCCGGGTTGATCACCACGTCGGCGCCGAATTGCTTCGCCAGTTCCAGGCGCTCGTCGACCATGTCGATCACCACCAGTTTCTTCGGGGTCTTCAACGCGGCGACCTGGACCATGCACAGGCCAAGGGTGCCGGCACCGGCGATCACCACCACGTCGTCAAGCTGGATATCGCCACGGTTGACGGTGTGGATC
Organism: Pseudomonas allii; assembly: GCF_055380095.1. NCBI lineage: Bacteria > Pseudomonadati > Pseudomonadota > Gammaproteobacteria > Pseudomonadales > Pseudomonadaceae > Pseudomonas > Pseudomonas allii. Next base: position 4,334,993 of record NZ_AP039450.1, read on the forward strand.
GAGCACGCCATCGGCTCCACCAGCGCCGAGTCTTCCAGCGACACCGACTCGGGAATCTTGTGCACGATGGCGGTCTTGGGAATGCGCATGTACTGCGCCATGCCGCCTTCGGCCACTTCACGCTGGAAGCCGAAGATGTTGTGCACTTCGCACATCCAGTACTTGCCGGATTTGCAGAAGCGGCACTTGCCACAGGGCACGATCTGCTCGGCGATCACTTTGTCGCCGACCGCGACCTCAAAGTGCTCGGCGGCGCCCTCGCCCACTTCCACCACATAGCCAAAAAATTCGTGCCCCGGTACCACCGGCGCCTTGACCCAGGGGTTGTCGCCGCCCCAGAACATCGCGGCGCCCGAGTGGCACTTGCAGTCACTGGCGCAGATGCCACAGGCGGCGATGCGGATCACCAGTTCGTTGACGCGGGCCTGGGGTTTGCCGATGCGTTCCAGGCGATAGTCCTTGGGGCCGTGGCAGACGACGGCTTGCATGTCGGTGTGCTTGTCCATGGTGTGGAGTCCTGTGTTTGTTAGGAGTTTATTTGTGGCGCTGACGGCTGATGAAAATCGCCAGCAAAATGATCCCGCCCTTGATCACGCTCTGGACGTAGGGTGAAACGCCAAGCATGTTCAGGCCGTTGTTCAGCACGCCAAGCAGCATGGCGCCGAGCAAGGTGCCGACGATCACCCCGCGCCCGCCGGCAATCGACGCGCCGCCGAGTACCACGGCGGCAATCGCATCCAGCTCGAACGACACGCCGGCATTCGGCTGGCCGCTCATCAGGCGTGAAGTGAGCACCAGCCCGGCAATCGCTGCGGTCAGGCCGCTGATGCCATACACCAGCAGCTTGAAGCGCGCAGCACGCACGCCGGAGAGGCGCACCGCTTCTTCATTGCCGCCGATGGCGTAGATGTAGCGGCCGATGCGCGTGTGTTGCAGCAGCACATAGGCGGCGGCGTAGGTGATCAGCATGATCAGGATCGGCACTTCGATGCCGAACAGGCTCTGGCGACCGAAGAAGCCGAACCACTCCGGCAGCCCGGAAATCGGGTAGCCGTCGGTGTACATCAGGCCCAGGCCCCGGGCGATGCCCATGGTCGCCAGGGTCACGATGATCGGCGGCATGTGCAGGTAGGCGACGAACAGGCCATTGCCGATGCCGAAGGCCACGCCGATCAACATCCCCGCGCCAATCGCCAGGCCCGGAGGCAGGCCCGCGACCATCAGGCCGGCGGTGAGCGTGCCGGACAACGCCATCACCGGCCCCACCGACAGATCGATGCCGCCGGTGAGGATCACGCAGGTCATGCCCACCGCGATGATCGCGTTGATCGACACCTGGCGGGCGATGTTCGACAGGTTGCTGGCGGTGAGGAAGGTGTCGCTGGCGAGGATCATCACCAGGGTCACCACCACCAGCCCCACGAACGGGTAGAACGCCGGCGAGCGCAGCAGCCGCGCCAGGTTCAGGCGCAGCCGACTGCTGTCGACGGTGTTAATGGACGTATTCACTTGAGCCCCCTGTTGCATGGCGCATGACCTCTTGAGGATTGACGGCGGACGCTTCGAGGACCTTGACGATGGCGCCCTTGTGAAACACGGCGACGCGGTCGCACATGCCGATGACTTCCGGCAACTCGGAGGAAATCATGATGATTGCGTAGCCCTGTTCGGTGAGGCTGCGCATCAGCGCGTAGATCTGCGCCTTGGCCCCCACGTCGATGCCACGGGTGGGTTCGTCGAACACCAGCACGTCGCAGTGGTGGTTGATCCAGCGGGCGATCACCACCTTCTGCTGGTTGCCGCCGCTGAGGTTGAACACCCGGCTTTCGCCGCTGGGCGCCTTGATCGACAGCTGGCGCATCAGGTCTTCGACGCTGGCGCTTTCCCTGGCCTTGTCGATCAGGCCCGAAGCGTTCTGGTATTTGGGCAGGTTGTTCAGCGAGATGTTTTCACGAATGCTGAAATCGGTGATCAGCCCTTCGCTCTTGCGGCTTTCCGGCAGCAGGCCGATGCCGTGGGCGAGCGCCTGGGCCGGGTCATCGAGGGTGATTTTCTCACCGCGCAGCCACACGTCTTTGCTCACCGATGGCAGCGCGCCCATCATGCCCAGGGCCAGTTCGGTGCGACCGGAGCCGACCAGCCCGGCGAAGCCGAGGATCTCGCCCTTGTGCAGTTGGAAATTGTTGTGGGGGCCGTTGCGCACCAGTTGAATGTCCTTGACCTCCAGCAGCAGCGGGCCGCGCTCGGTGTTCGGTTTGGGAGGAAAACTGCATGCCAGGCGGCGCCCGACCATCATCTCGACCAGGCGGTCGATATCGCTGTCGGCCACCTCGGTGACGCCGACATTGCCGCCGTCGCGCAACACGCTGATGCGGTCGCACACCTGGAAAATCTCCTCCAGGTGATGGGAGATAAAAATCACCGCCACGCCCTGGCGCTTGAGCTCGCGCATGATCTCGAACAGCAACTCGGCCTCGCTGGGCGTCAGCGTCGCGGTGGGTTCATCCAGCACCAACAGGCGCGCATCCAGGGCCAGGGCCTTGGCGATTTCGACAAACTGCTGCTCGGCCACGCTCAGGTGCTTGACCGCACATTGCAGGTTGATGGTCACGCCGAGGCGCTTGAACAACGCCTCGCTGGCCTCGACCATTTCGCGCTTGCGCAGCAGGCCGAAGCGGTTGCTGAGCTCATGGCCGAGGAAGATGTTTTCCACGGCCGTAAGGTACGGAATCAGGCTGAATTCCTGGAACACGATGCCGATGCCGGCGGCGATTGCATCGCGGTAGGTGGCGAACTGCCGGGCCTGGCCATCGATCAGGATCTGGCCTTCGTCCTGATGCTCGACGCCACCGAGGATCTTCATCAGGGTCGATTTGCCCGCGCCGTTTTCGCCGAGCAAGGCATGGATCTCGCCGCGCTCGACCTGCAGGTTGATGGACTTGAGGGCCTGTACGCCCGGGTACCGCTTACAGATGTTTTCCAGCTTCAGAAGACTGCTCATACCGCCGACCTCGTATTCAGAAGGAGACCGCAAGCCCCACGGATGGCGTGGGGCCTGGGTGATTTACCAGCTGAAATCCTTGGCCTTGGCCTGGTCGATCAAGGTGATGTCCACCGGGATGCTGGCCGGTACTTGCGAGCCCCACTTCTTGGCCAGGGCGATGCCCAAGGCAAGGCGGATCTGGTCGCGGGGGTATTGCGCCGAGGTGGCGATGAATTTGCTGCCGGGTTTCTGGATCGCCTTGATCGCTTCCGGCGCGCCGTCGACGCTGACCAGTTTCACGTCCAGGCCACTGGCTTCGATGGCCGAGAGCGCGCCGAGGGAGCCGTTGTCGTTCACGCTGAAAATGCCCTTGAGCGTCGGTTGCGCCTGCAGCATGTTTTCGGTGACGGTCAGCGCCTGGTCACGTTCCTGCTTGCCGTTCTGGATGCTGACAATCTTGATGTCCGGGTGCTTGGCCACGGCTTCTTTGCAACCGCGCACACGCTCCAGGATCGGCACCACGGCAATGCCGTCGAGGATGGCGATGTTGCCTTTGTCGCCAATGCTCTTGGCCAGGTATTCACAGGCCTGGAAGCCGGCGTCGAAGTTTTTCGAACCGACAAAGGAATCCAGCGGGCCGTCCGCCTGGGCATCGACCGCAACCACCACCACGCCGGCGGCGTGGGCGGACTTGACGGCCGATTGCACGCCGACCGAGTCGGTGGGGTTGATCAGTAGGATGTCGATGCCTTTTTGCAGCATGTCTTCGACGTCGCTGACCTGCTTGGACACGTCGTGGCGAGCGTCGGTGATGATCAGTTTCGCACCGATGGTCGCCCCAGCTTCTTCCAGGGCGTTTTTCATGGTGACGAAATAGGGGTTGTTGATTTCCTGGAAGGACGCGCCGATGCGGATCGGCTTGGCGGCGTCGGCAAACGCGGGGGCAACGGTGCCGAGGGTGATGCTTACAGCCAATAAACACAGGGTTTTCGGGAGCATTTTCATGGCGTGATTCTCTGTTTTGTTTTTATTGTTAGAGCAAATGTTATCGTTAACATTTTGCGAGAAGCTAACAAGGAAATTCGGGTGACGCAAGGGGCCACTGGTCGGCTGCGGTCGGAATGTGGGAGGGGGCTTGCCCCCGATGGCTGAGTGTCAGTTGGGGATGTAAGTGAATGACCCGCCACCATCGGGGGCAAGCCCCCTCCCACACGTGTTCATGTGTGCACCACAAAACCTCGCACAATCTTGAGTACCAACTAAGCTCAGCCTCCAACAAAAAAATACCGAGTTGCCTGCCATGGCCCATCCCACCGAGACCTTTCGCGCCCGCTACCGCGCCCAAGTCGCGCCCCACTACAACCCCTGGCTCCACGCCAGTTTCGTGTTCGGCTACGGCATCGCCTGCATCAGCCTGGCCTGGTCATCGACGCACCAGATCACCGCGCTGCAATGGCTGACCGTGCCCTTAACACTGGTGTTCTTCAACCTGTGTATCTACCTGGTTCACCGCCACCTCGGCCACCACAAACACGCCCTGGCCCGCCTGTTTTATGCGCGCCACACTGGCGATCACCACAGTTTTTTCACCCCCGGCCACATGACCTACGACAGCCCTCGGGACTGGCGCGTCATCCTGTTCCCGGCCTGGCTGATCGTGCTGCACAGCCTGGCGATCACCCTGCCCGCCTGGTGGCTGCTCAAGCAACTGAACCCCAACGTCGCCGGATTGTTCGCCGGGTGCATGATCCTCGGATATTTGCTTTACGAATTGTTTCACGCCTGCGAACACCTGCCCGCCGACCACCCGGTGGCACGCCTGCCGTGGCTGCGCCAGATGCACCAGTTGCATGCCCTGCATCACCGCCGTGAGCTGATGCAGGGGCGCAATTTCAATATCGTCCTCCCGCTGATGGATTACTTGTTCGGCACCCTGTACTGGGAGCCGGGCCCACACGACAACCAGGAATCGTCATGAGTACCCGTCCCAAAAAACTGCGTCATCTGTTGTTTGTGCTGTTTCTGCTGGTGATCGCTTTCTTGCTGTTGATGCCCACCAAAGTGCAACCGGTGAACTGGACACCACCCAAGCCACCGTCGCTGAAGGACGGCCCCTACGCCGAAAACCAGCGCCTCAAGGGCGTGCAGAAGATCGGCGCGCAGGACATCGCCGGGCCAGAGGCATTGCTGCTGGATGCCCAGGGTTATCTGATCAGCGGCTTGCATGACGGGCGCATCATCCGCACCGCGCCTGACAGCCGCAGCCTGGAGGTACTGGCCAATACCGGCGGGCGGCCCCTGGGTATGGCGCTGCACCCGGATGGGCGCTTGATCATTGCCGATGGCATCAAGGGCTTGCTCGCCCTGGATGCAAACCACCAACTCACCACCCTGAGCACGGGTGCCAATAACGTCCCCTTCGGTTTCACCAATGACGTCACCGTGGACGCCAACGGGCGTTACGCCTACTTCAGCGATGCATCGAGCCGCTGGGGTTATGGGCAAGATGGCGAAGCGGTGATCGAACATGGCGGCGATGGCCGGTTGCTGCGCTACGACTTCAGCACTGGCACCACCGAGGTGCTGCTCGACCAGCTGCAATTCGCCAATGGCGTGGCGCTGGGCCCGGATGAACATTATGTACTGGTCAATGAGACCGGCGCCTATCGCATCAGCCGGTATTGGCTCAAGGGCGAACGTGCCGGCAGCCACGACCTGTTTATCGACAACCTGCCCGGCCTGCCGGACAACCTCAGTTTCAACGGCCAGGACCGTTTCTGGGTAGCACTGTATTCACCGCGCAACCCGCTGCTGGACAGCTTCGCCGGCTACCCCATGCTGCGCAAAGTGATGGTGCGGGCGTTGATGGTGGTGCCCAAGCCGATCGAGCGCAAAGCCTTTGTGCTGGGGTTGGATACGCAAGGCAAAGTGATTGCCAATTTGCAGGATGGCAGCGCGGGGAATTACTCGCCCATTACCACCGCTCGGGAATACGGCGAGTGGTTGTACCTGGGCTCGCTGAAGAGCACGAGCATGGCGCGACTGCCGTTGGCACTGGCGTTGGCGCCCTGACGCAAAAAGGGCATACAGGCGCTCGGCCCGTATGCCCTGGTGGTTACCGGTTAAACACGCTTAGCTCTTGGTGCTGCTGAGCAGGGTCTGCTTGCACAGGTGGCCAAAGCTGACGAACTGGACATTGTCACCGCCGACGCCAATACCCGGATATTCGAGCACTTCCATACGCCATACGCCGTAGTTGAAGTCGGTACGCCAGGTATTTTTGTAGCCTTGGGCGTAGTCGACAAAGGTGGTCTGGAAGTCACCGAAGCAGGTGCCTACGTTGATCGTGCCCCCCGCCAGACCGGCGCTGTTGGTGGCCGCCGAGTAGCCTTTGTAGACAATAGCGCCGGTGTCCGGGTTGATGTGCTGGTCGAGGTAGACGATCGGGTGCAGCCCCACCAACGGTGCGCCGGTGCTGTCCGACAGCCCCATGGTCCAGGTCAGGTCGCGATAGGCTTGGGTGGTCATGTAGCCATACCCCACGTTGGACGCGGAGGAAGGAATGCGCAACACGTTGCCTTCGCCTTTCACATCAGGGTTGTTCACCCGAGGGTTGGAACCGAAGGACAGGTTGTATTTGCCCGTCGCGCTCCAAGGCTCATTCGGGTGTTGGTTCGGACGAACACGCACCTTGACCACCCCGCCGACACCCGGGTTCGGGATCGATGTCGACACGACATTCGCGCCCACGGTGACCCACTGGCTGCCATCGAAACGTTCAAGGATCCACTTGTTACGCGTGCTGCCACTGGCAGCATCGGCCGTCAGCGCGATACCCACGCTCTGGCCACGAACCGCCGTGAAATCAAAGTAGTCGACATCGTTGAGGCTGTCGGCGTTGCCTTTGATGTAGTTCAGGGTATCCGGCAGTTGAAACGCCGTGTCGGGCGTGTCATTGGGCTCATAAGCATCGATATTGGCATCCACCGCCACACCGAACTGGAAGCTGGAACCCTGCACCGCGGCGTCGGCTTCCATGAACCAGTAGTAGTCACCGGCAGGTACCACACCGCTCAGGCTTTCATCGCCCGTGCCTGGGTTATTGGAGGTACCCAGCGGCAGTGGATTACCTTGGCCATCGTCCTGGAACAGGGTCAAAGACATGTCGGTGCCTGCGGTCTGGCCCACCAGCAACGCGTTGATGCGCGCCTTCTGTGGCAGGTTGAAGTGGTAGCACAGCAGGTCACCGGTCTGCACGCCATTGATGGTGTACAACAGGTTCACATCCAGCGTGGTTTCGCAGCCTTGGACCAGTGCCGCCTGCACGGCGGCCGCTGCCTGGGCATCGGCTTTCTTGACCTGGGTCACCGGCGCCGGCGCGGCATGATCTTCCACCACCGAATCGGCCTGGGCCTTGGCGGCGAACGCCGGTTTTTTCAGTTGAGCGCCCGTTTTGAGTTGCTGCTTGAGCGTCGCAGGTGCCTTGGTGGCCGGCACTATACCGGCGGCTTTGAGGCTTTGTTTGATGTCAGTTTGAACGGCTTGTGCAGCCAGGTGAGGGTATTGCTCGGCCAGGGCGAAGGCCGAAACGAAGCAGGAGGCCGCCATGGCCGCGCCCAGCATAAAGGCTTTTTTCGATTTCATTTTTTATCCATCCATAGTTAAAAAGTGAAGCTCAGGTGACGTCCGGTCACCTGGGATGGAATGTAGGATATGACTGGATGGATGTACAGTATTTTTTGAAAAAATTTCAGGCTCTATGGGATGGGGATGTCGCACCACCAGCGCCAGAAGCTCCAGACAGCTGTTGCAATCAACCACATGAACCCAAGGTAATAGGGCCAAACCACCCAGCGCTTAAGCGATAAGGGAATGGAAGCCAGTTCGGCCTCAGTCACCAACCCAGCTTTCAGATGGCGCTTTGAATCTGAAAGTATTTCAGCAATCAGCATCATGCGATATTGCCTGTCGATCCAACGGTTTCGGCTCCAAAATCGCTTATTGCCGCAGACCATTTCGTTTTGGCTGAAGTAACTCTCCACCTCGTCGAGCTTTGAATATTCGACAAAAAAACCCAGCCCCAAAACGACAAACACTCCTGCAAAATGCACAAGGGTGAAGGCAAGAAAAAACGACACCGTTAAGCTCCCTCCGGTACAAAGATCACGTCGCCATTGGCTTCTTGGATCTTTCCACCCAATAAAGCACTTTCATGACTAAAAGCATTACCTACGGTCTGCCCACCCGCAGCGCCACCAATGATTGCGCATGCAAGCTCACCGCGCCCCTTCATCGCAATACCCAAAAACATGCGACAACCACGAATCGCAAGTTTGGCACCATACTTTCCCCCGACCGCGGCCCCCGTCACCGCCCCCGCCAACCTCCCCGTCTCCACATACTTCGCGCGTCTACACTGCGCTTCCCGCCCCTCCACACACGCCTCCTTGATCTCCAACCCTGCCACTCCCACATCCAGCGCCAACCCCACATAAGTCCCTTTACCCAACCACTTCGACATCTGCGCAATCTCCCGCATCCGCTTCGCATACCCGGCGATATCACCTTTATGCAGATAGCTCCTGGTCGATAGGCCCAACACCTTTTTCAACGAATCATTACCCTGTAACCCCGTACCCAACCTTGCCGCACCGTGCAGTTGCACCTCCAACCGCCGGAACAACCCCTGGCGCTGTTGAATAAACGCAGCCCTGTCCAACGCACCGCCCTTCAACCGCTGATGCAACCGCTCGATCTCCTCCAGCGTCTGCGCCACGTCATCCAGGTGCCGCGCCCAGGCCGAGGTCGCGCTGCCGATGCCAATCGAGCCCTTCGCCATGAAACTCTGCAGCAAGTCATAGTTGTCGATCACCGTCGTGCCGGCCGCAGCACTTCCCTCCAGATGGCGGCGTACCTCCTCGGCATGCCGCATCAACCAGGCCTCTTCGACCGAGCAATTCACGCTATGGCTGTCGGGAATAATCACCAGTTGCCCCGGCGCCACCAGGCCGGGGCGCAGGTGCCGGTTCAACACATCAAAATGATCGGAACGCTGGCGACTCGGGGCACCGCCCATCAGTCGGTTTTTCAAGCTCTGATAGTCCGTCGCCCGCTCGTTGATAAAGCTTTGCGCCATGCCTCACATCCCGTGAGCAGTGAAGATGGCGTCGAAATATAAGCAAGCACCTGCGCCCCGGACACACGTCCAGGGGGGGCGATTTACATTTGGGAAGCTGCCTACGCAGCATAGAAATACAGCCTACGGAAACAACCCTAATACCCAGTCATTTCCAGGTAACCCACCCCTCCCTCGAACTGCACCGGGCCTTCCCAGTACGGGATACTCAGGTTCATCCAGGCATTCGGGTTGACCGCTTGGGTGGTAATATCCAGCTGCTTGCCGGGGATCTTCAGCGACCAGCGGGTGGGGATCTTGCGCCCTTCTATGGCAGTCGTTTCCAGCGGCGTCAGTTGGATATCCGCGTTGTGCAGGGTTTGTGTATGGCCCTCGCGATCAATCCAGGTGCCGGTCAGGTAGGACGTACCGTCGGTTTGCCGTACACGGAACAGCATCAATTGCTCGCCCCGGTCCAGGTGCAGGGAGAACCAGTCCCAGCCGGTCTGGCTGGTGGTCAATGGCTGGCTGCTCCATTCGCGGTCGAGCCAGGCCGGGCCGCTGACTTGATACACCCTGCCATCAATGCTGACGCTGCCACTGGCACTGAAAAACGGCTGGCTGTAGTAGTAAGACGCCTGGCCCTGGTCGGATTTGCGGCTGTAACCGCTGTCGCCCTGCAGCACCAATGGACGGCTGGATGTCAGGTGCAAGTCGTAGGCGAATTGCGCACCGCTGGCCTTGAGTTGCATGTCCGACAAGGCGCCCATTGCACCCGGGCGGGTGGCGAAATTCCAGTCGTCGATCCAGGCATTGAACGGCACCGCCTGGGCTCCGGCCTGGCCGACGCCGCCGCGCGCGTAACGTTCGGCGGCGTAATGGCGGGTGGCGGACGTGACGGCGGCGTGGCCGAGCCACACGGTGGAGTCGTGCCAGCCCGCTTGCACCGGCCCGGCCTTGAGCGCGTTGCGAAACAGCGTCCATTGCACGCCGAAGGCATTGCCTTGCGCGTCCTTGAGGTTGGCGGTGACGTACCACCATTCGATACGAAAGCCCGCATGGGGGCCGTGGTCCTCGGGGAAGCTGAACACCTTGCCGGGCACCACCTGGGAAAAATCCGCCGCGTCGCTGCCCAGGCCGGCAAAGCTCTCTTGCGGCGCGGGCACTTTGTCGCAAGCGGCCAGTAACAGACACGCCACCAACAGGGGCTTAATCTTCATTGGCAAACGTCCTCAACAAATCCGCAGGACGGCTGCGGTACAACTGCCACAACGGCCAGGCCGACGCCAGCAAGGTCGCCAGCATCGCCAGCCCGAGCAATTGCGCCAGCTGCCACGGAAACACCTGCAGCGGCAGGCGCCAGCCAAACGCCTGCACGTTGATCACTGCATCCAGGCACCAGGCCAACAGTAGGCCGAGCGGTACCGCCAGGATCAACGTGAGCACCGCCAGCAGCCAGGTCTGGCCGAGGTTGAGCAGCATCAATTGCCGACGCGTGACCCCCAATGCCCACAGCGGTGCAAGCTGGCCCAGGCGACTCTGGCTCTGGGTCAACAGGCTGATGAACAACGCCACGCCGGCCACACCCAAGGTCAGGCTGTTCAGGGCAGCGGTGGCGGCGAAGGTGCGCTCGAACACCTGGCTCGACCAGCCCTTGAGTTGCTGCTGATCGACGATACGGCTGTCATCAAGGGCAAAGGCGCGCTGCACCTCACGTACCAGCGGCGCCACGTCCGACGGTGACACCCGCAGGTTGAAACGCGCCGGGGACAGCGTCGGCCAGTGCGCCAGCAGATGTTGTGAATTGACCAGCACATGGCCCTTGGGGTTGCCGTAGTCGGCGTAGATCCCCACCACCTTCGGCGACCACACACCTTGAGGCGTGGGGATGTTCACGGCATCGCCCAGCTTCACCCCGAGCCGGCGCGCCAGTTGCTCGCTGAGCATCAAGGTGTCGCCCTTCTGCAACTGGTCCCAGGGTTCGCTCGTGGCCTCCAGCAGCGGCCAATGCTGGCGGTAGGTGGGATCATCGACCACACCAAACAGGTCCACCGGCCAGCCCTGCACTTGCACGGCGACCTGCCAGGTGGGCAGCACGGTCTGCACCAACGGTTGTTGCGCCAGCCAGGTGCCGAGTTGTTCGGCCTGGGCAGGGGTTTGTGGGTTGAGATACAGCTCGGCGGTCAGGCGTTGCTCCAGCCAGTTGTTGAAGGTATGCCGAAAACCCGAGGTCATGGAGCCCGCGCCGATGTTCGCGGCCAGGGCCAGGAGCAACGCCATCAGGGCCAGGCTCAAGGCCGGCAACTGCTGGCGGCAGTCGGCGAGAAACCATTGGCCGAGCACTGAACGGCTGCGCCCCAACACCGCCTTGAGCAGACCATTGAGCAGCACCGGCAACCCCAGGGCAGCGCCAAGCAGCAATGCCGCCATCAGCACAAACCCGACAGCCAGGCTGTTGCCCAACCACAGCGCCAGCGCAGCGATCAGCAATGCGACGGCAGCCACCCACGCTTGACGACGCAACCAGCGCCCGTGAGCTTCATGCCAGGCCTGGGCATTGGCCAGCGCCAGCAAGGGCAGGCGCGCCGCCCGCCACAGGCTACCGGCACCGGCGAGCAGCGCACCGATCAGGCTCAAGCCCAGCCCTGCGCCCCACCACCAGGGGCTGAGGCTCAACTGCCCCGGGACTTCGGCGCCATACAAACCACGCAGGCTGGCGGCCACATCCGGCAATAACAGACTGGCCAGCAGGTAGCCACTGGCGACGCCCAGCACACCACCGAGCAATGAGAGCACGCCCAGTTCCACACTCAGGCTCACAATCAGCATGCGCACGCTGACCCCACAGGCGCGCAGCGTACGCAGCAACCCGCGCCGTTGCTCCAGGGCCAGGCCGATGGCGGCATGCACGATGAACAGCCCCACCACAAAGGACAGGAAGCCCAGCGCGTCGAGGTTCAGGTGAAAGCTCTCGGTAAGGCGTGCGAGGTTGTTGTCCTCACCTTGCTTGAGCTGCAACCCGGCGGGCGGCGTGGGTTGGCTGGCGGCGAATGCCTTGTCCACCAGCAGGCGCGACAGGCGCCCGGGCATATCGAGCACAGGCTGGGCAAAACCGATGTCGGTGAGCAACAGGCCGGGCGCCATGTCTGCTTGGGCTTGCAGCGGCGGCAGGGGGTGACCGCCCACGGTGGTCGGTTGCTGGCCTTCGCGCAGTCCCAAGGCCTGCAAGGTCTGCGGCGCAATCCAGGTACGCCCCGGCGGTTCAAAAAACGCGAGCATCTGCGCCTGGCTCAAGCGCTGCCCCGCCACGGCGCCGCTGCCGGGCAACGACAACGGATCGATGCCCATCAACTGCAGGCGTACATCCTCCCGCCCCTTGAGCTGTACCCGCCCCTGCACCACCGGCGACACCGGCCACCCGGCGCGGCGCAATTGAGCAAAGACCGCCTGGGGGAAACTCGCCCCGTCCGGCGCACCGAGGCTGGCCTGGGGTTCGCCGCCGATCAATTGGCTGGCGCGGGCATAGCTGTCACGCGCCTGGCTGTTGAGGGCTTGCACGCCGATCAACAGTGCGGTCGCCAGCCAGAGGCCGGTGAGCACGCTGAAAAACTGCACCGGATGCCGTCGCCAGTGGCTGAGCAATGCGCGCAAGGTCCACTGAAATACCGCCATCTCAGGCGGCGCCTGCGGCGAGAACGCGCCCACGCTGCAACACCACCTGACGGTCCAGCCGTGCAGCGATGCGCGGGCTGTGGGTGACCATCAACAGGCTGGTGGGGCTGTCGCGCAAGAGGTCCAGCAACAGTTGCAGCACTTCGTCGCTGGTCGCCTCGTCCAGGTTGCCGGTGGGCTCGTCGGCCAACAACAGGCCCGGGCGTGATGCCAATGCGCGCCCCACCGCCACCCGTTGCTGCTGGCCGCCAGAGAGCTGTTCCGGGTAGCGCTTGAGCAAATCCCCCAGGCCCAGGCGCTCGACCAGCTGCGCCTGCCACTGGGGGTCAAAGCGTCCCGCCAGCCGCGCCTGGAACGCCAGGTTGTCCTCGACCCGCAAGCTGCCGATCAGGTTGAACTGCTGAAACACCAGGCCGATTTCGGTACGCCGCCAATGGGCCAGTTGCGCTTCGCTCAGTTGATCCAGGCGCTGCTCGCCCACCTGGATGCTGCCGCCATCCACCCGGTCGAGCCCGGCCACCAGGTGCAGCAAGGTGCTCTTGCCGCTGCCCGACTCGCCCATCAGCGCCAGGCTGCTGCGCTGGCCCAGGTGCAGATCGACACCGGCCAGCACCGCCAACGGCCCCTGGGGGGTGGCATAGCTTTTGATCACACCTTGCACCTGCAACATGACAACACTCGTTTGATGGGCGGCCATCGAGAATAACGGCTGCCGCCCAAGGTCACGCAAATTTTTCACATGGATTTCACCGGCTGCCCACCCGTGCCTCTTTAAATTACCCACCAAGCCTCACTTGCCGGCAACTTGTTAGTTGCCCTTTTTCACAACTTTTTACATGCAAGGTGTTCAGCGAAAAGACAGCCGTCGTGTGACAGTCTCTGGTCCCACTAAGGACATTCGCTAAAACGTTGCGCCTAACTAATACAAGACTGCCAACAATGCCCATGGTGAATGAAGTGGTTGACCTTACCCTGACCAAACCGCGCTCGCCCCGGGACTTTTTCAAGCGTTTGCAACGACTCTGGCTGGGACTTACGGTGGTTGGCCTGCTGCTGGTGTGCAGCCTGTTCTGGCCGGCGTCGCCACGGGACCTGGGCATCGGCAACCGCCTGCTGACCTCGCAAGTGATGCCGCTGTGGCGCGACGGCGACCTGATCGTACTGGTGCGCCATGAGGAGCGTTGCGATCGCTCCGCCAACCCGTGCCTGGGCCCGATGGAAGGCCTCACGGTGCACGGCAGCCAACAGGCCGAAAAGCTCGGCAACGCCTTCAAATCCATGGGCATGGAGACCAGTGATGTACTCGCCAGCCCCGCTATCCGCACGGCGCAGACCCTACGTTTCATGTTCAACAAAAACGAGCTGACCTCGGGTCAACAAGCCATCTGCGGCACGGCCATGGGCGAGGAACTGCTCAGTCAAAAGACACCCGGACGCAATCTGGTGTTCGTTACCCACAGTGGTTGCATCGCCGACTTCGAAAAAACCCAGGGCTTTCCCCATGCCGCGTTTCCCGAATACGGCAGCGCGTTGTTCGTGCAGGCATTGCCCAACGGCAAGTTGAAGATCCTGGGCATCGTCAACAATCCGGATTGGCCTGCCGCGCTAAAACAGACCCACTAACTTACTCCCCGCCCTGTTCAGCAAAAAGACAGCCCTGTTCTGGCATGTTTAGTTGCGCCTTTTAACTAAGGACGTCATGAATATTTTCTGCAATTGTGTGAACGCTGTGATTTTTTCCACTATTACTTCATCACTTGAAACCCACATCTCAGAGCGTCAGGGAGCGACGTTTGCATGACCCGACTAAAACCCCTGCCGGTATTACTGCTGGCCTTCGTTGCGTTTTACCTGCTGCCCCTGGGCCTGCATGGTTTGTGGATCCCGGACGAAACCCGCTACGCCCAGATCAGCCAGGAGATGCTTCAGACCGGCAACTGGGTGTCCCCGCATTTCATGGGCATCCGCTATTTTGAAAAACCCGCCGGCGGCTACTGGTTGATTGCCCTGGGCCAGGCGGTGTTCGGCCAGAACCTGTTCGGCGTGCGCATCGCCTCGGCGCTGACCACCGGCTTGAGCGTGCTGCTGGCCTACTTGATCGCCCGTCGCCTGTGGAATGACCCGCGCAAAAGTTTCGCCTGTGCCCTGCTCTACCTGAGCTTCGGCCTGGTGGCCGGGCAGGCGGGGTATTCCAACCTCGATCCGCAATTCACCTTCTGGGTCAACCTGAGCCTGGTGGCCCTGTGGTTTGCCCTCGATAGTGCCACGCTGCGCGGCCGCCTCTGGGCTTGGGTTGTCGTGGGCCTGGCCTGCGCCATGGGGTTCATGACCAAGGGCTTTTTAGCCTTGGCGCTGCCGGTGCTGATTGCCGTGCCGTACATGCTCTGGCAGCGTCGCCTGGGTGAATTGCTGCGCTATGGCCCGTTGGCGATGGTGGTCGCAGTACTGGTCTGCCTGCCATGGGCGCTGGCCATCCACCTTCAGGAACCGGACTTCTGGCGCTTCTTTTTCTGGAATGAACACATTCGCCGCTTCAGCGCCGACAACGCGCAGCATGTGCGGCCGTGGTGGTTCTTCCTGCCGATCATCGCCGTGTCCAGCCTGCCGTGGGCCGGGCTGCTGCCGACGACTCTGCGCAAGACCTGGCAGGAAAAACGCCAGCCGGCGATCACCTTCCTGGCGTTGTGGCTGCTGCTGCCCCTGGGCCTGTTCAGCTTGAGCCGAGGCAAGCTGCCGACCTACATCATGCCGTGCCTGCTGCCCCTGGCATTGCTGATGGGCCATACGCTGATCGACCTGGTCAAGCAGGGCAAAGCCCGCACGATCTGCCTCAATGGCCTGTTCAACTTTGTGATCGGCATGGCCGCCATGATCGGCCTGATCTACCTGCAAATCGCCCGGCCGCTGTACAGCAACAGCCACGCCGAGATGTTCAGCTTGTCCCTGGCCTTCATCGTGCTGCTGGTGTGGATTCTCGCCAACCTGCTGCAAGTGATTCGCCCATTGACGCTGTGGGCGATGCCTGCACTGGGCATCGGCCTGCTGGTGATCCTGTTGCCGGCGAGCATGCCGTCCTGGATCGCCGACAACGAAATGCCCGACCAGTTTGTGCTTGAACACCTGGAAGAACTGCAACAGACCCACGCCCTGCTCAGCAACGAACTGGGCGGTGCCAGCGCCCTGGCCTGGCGCCTGAAACGACCGGAAGTCGCGCTGTATGACACCGAGGGCGAGCTGCGCTACGGCTTGCAGTACGCGGGCTCGGTGCAGCGCAAAGTGGAACTGGACGGGGTCCAGGCCTGGCTCAAGGAAGCGCGCCAGCACGGCTCGGTGGGCGTGCTGCTGCGGGTCAACAGCACCAGTGAAATGCGCGAAGCCGGGCAACTGCCGCCAGGCGGCAAACGTTACTACAAGGGTTATCTCGAATTGATCATCTACCCGAGCCTGCCCTGATGACACCCTTCTGGAAGACCGAACGCGGCGCCCTGCTGCTGTTGCTGGGCGTCACCGCGCTGCTGCTGCTCACCGGCCTCGGCGCACGCGACCTGTGGGGCCCGGAGACCCGCTGGGCAAACATCGCCTTGCAGATGCTGCAGAGCGGTGACTACTTCGACCCGTACCTCAAAGGGACCCCCTATTACGACAAGCCCCTGCCCTCCTACTGGCTGATCACCGCCACGGCCCACCTGATGGGCGGCCTCGGTCCGTGGTCGCTGCGCTTGCCCTCGGTAATCGGTGCGTGGCTGAGTGTGTGGCTGATCTACCTGCTCGGTGAGCAACTGATGCGCAAGGGCACCGGGCTGATCGCCGGCTGGATGCTCGCCACCACCTTCTACTTTCTGTTCTGGGCGCGGGTGGCCACGGCGGATGTGCTGACGGTGTGTGGCGTGCTGGCGGCCGTCTGGTGGTACTGGCGCGGGCCGGACGACACCCGGCTGGGTCGCTACACCGTGTTCTTCCTGTTGCTGGCCGTGACCTCACTGTTCAAGGGCTTGATCGGTTTTGTGCTGCCAGGCCTGGTCCTGCTGCCGCACCTGCTCGGCGAGCAGCGCTACAAGCGCCATCTCAACCTGCGCCTGGTGTTCGCCCTGCTGATCGCCGCCGCGGTGTATGCCGTGCCGTTCGTGCTGTCGCATATCTACGGTGCGCCCTCCTATGGCCAAAGCGGCCTGGCGCTGGTGTTTCGCGAAAACGTGGTGCGATTCTTCGACCCCTTTGATCACATGGGGCCGATCTACACCTACCTGATCTACCTGCCCGCCTACACCCTGCCGTGGGTTCCGTGCTGGCTGCTCGGCCTGTGGCTGGCGCTGCGGCACTGGCGCCAGACCCCGCCCAACGTGCGATGGCTGGTGTGGGGCCTGGGCCTGTTGTTTGTGTTCTTCACCGCCAGTGGCAGCCGGCGCAGCTACTACGTGTTGCCGCTGGTGCCCTTCGCCCAGTTGCTCGGCGCCTGGTGGCTCAGCGAACGCCTGCAGGCCAGGCCCGCCAGCCGGCCGCGCTGGTCCAAAGGGTTCGCCTGCGCCGCCGTGTTGATGCTGCTGGTCATTGGCGTGGCCTACCCATGGAGCAACGGCAATGGCGGCGTCACCCGCTTGGCCGAGGATGTGCGCAGCGAAGCGGTCAAAAGCGCGCCGTGGGAGCAATGGCAACTGGTGCTGGTCGAAGTGGACAACAAGGTGCCGATGTACCTGCAAAACGGTGGCAAGCCGTTCTACTACGTAGCCGAGACCCAGGACTTCCCGCGCCAGGGCGACAGCGCAGCGTTCATGGCCTGGTTGCAGAAAACCAGCGGCAAGGCCTTCGACGCGCAGCGCACGATCATCGTCGCGCAGTATTCCAAGGACGACCCGACACCGTTGGCCTACCTGGGTTCGGATCACCAGGTCATCACCACCCAGCCGGACAATGGCGAGCGTTTGTTTCAAAAACGTGAGGGGGGCAGCGTGGCGTTCGTTCCCTGGTCCAAATAGACGGCGGTCTTATCCTTTCAGGCTGGCGGCATGGATAAATGCCTCATCCAAGCTTTGGGCGTCGTACGCGTCCATGAAGCCTTGCGCGTCAGTGAACCGGTTGAACCGCCTTTGGCTCAGCATATAAAAATCATCGCAATGCGCGACGACCTCATCGACGTTATGTGATGAAACCAAGACCGCGACACCCTCTGCCGCAGCCCCCTCCAGACAGCGCCAAATGTGATAACGAAATTCCGGATCCACACCCGCGGTGGGCTCATCCAGTATCACCAAGTCCGCGTTGGCACAGAGCAACGACAACGTAAAAAACCAGCGTTTCTCTCCATAGCTGCAGAGCGCAGATTTTTTGTTCCAGATCTCGCAGTACCGTTCGGCGATGCCGGGGCTCCATTTTTCGATTTTATCGAGTGCATGTTGTTGGGTGACCCGGGTGTCGGAGCAAAACAGCATGGCCATTTTGAAGATGTCGAACATGCGAAATACAGGCGGCGTACTGATGACCTGCGACAGGTACAGCAGCTTGGAGAAGGAGCTGCTTATTTCACCACCCTCTACTTTCTTCAGGCCGCACAGCACGTCAAAAAACGTCGTTTTACCGGAGCCGTTGGGGCCGAGAAGGCCTGATATGCAACCGGCCTCAACTGTCAGCGAAGCCTGATGAAACACGATATGCGTTCCATACCTGACACCGAGAGAGTCTACGAGAAGCCTCGCCATCAATATCGACTCCAAATAGGATTAATCAACAAAAAACGACATAGCACTAAAAACAAAAACAGAAGGGAAAGGGTAACCACCCAGACAACCAACGCGCACTCCACCACGCCGCCCACCATTATTTTATTCGCCCACCACAGGGGGTTGAAAAAATTGACAACCGTTAATAACGGACTGACTGAATCCATGCTGACGATCCCAACAGCCAACATCAAAAGGGACAGAATAGAAAAGAGCGTACTCGCATTTTGAAAACCTAACGGGACCAGCGTCAGCAATAACGCGGGAATAGAGAAAAGCAGAAAGCAAACATAAAATCGCCCTACAATCATGAGGTACTCCGCACTATCAAGCCCCCCTGAATGCATTCGCGTGAGCATATAAAATACGGAGCAGTACACTATTGAAACAACTGAGTAAGCCAAAAACTGCCCAAGTAAAAACACAACCTTCGTACGGCCCGTGTAAACAAAAGATCGAAGGAAGCCACTTTCCCTTCGCCCGACGATGTAAAAGGCCAGACCAAACAACGCCACATTGGAGCACACAAATGCGTAAAACCATGAAGTCCCCGAAAGATAATCCACAGCCTCACCACTCAGCGGCGCACGCGCATAGGTAATCAAGTAATAGGTCACCACGGGAGACACGACTGTCCACAATAATGCAACCGGCTCTCTGAGTTGCTCTTTTATGAATAACGCCGCTAGCACAGCCGGCCTCGACACACAATAAAAGTCCATGATTGACCTCACGGAAACGGGACCATCACACTTAGCCTAGTGCTGAGTATCGACGACTCAAACTCCTTGGAGTACTTATTTATCAAATTGAAATTCTGCGAATTATTCATATGAAGAAACAAATCAGGAGAGACAAACTTAACAAAGACGCCTGCCACCCCATTAATTTCTTCTAATCTGGAGTAAAAATAGCCAGCGATATCTAACTGCTTCAGCACAAGCAAAAATCCAGGCAATGTAAAATCTTGTAGAGATCCCACACCTCCACACTCGAGCACATTGACGGTTTTCAGATAGGTCTCATAAGCATTGCAACTTAAAAAGTAACGTATATATGAGTCCTCAAGCTTTTCCTCGTCAGAGTTGGTTGCCTTGAACACATTCATAAAACGAAAAGTTTGCCAGAGCTCTAGCAAGGACTTTTCTAAAGCGAGCGTCATATTCGAAGAATAGGCCATACCAGCACAATAATTCACGTGACGATCATTTCTTTCCTGTCCATACACAACCAATATGCAACACCCTGGAAATCTGGCATCCGATATATCTAAAAAAGTAATATCCCCGGACATAGATAGAAGACCATATAAGTGCCTGACTTCCCGACTCGCCAATAATTTCTTCACTTCTGTAGCCGGGATCAGTGAACGACACATTTTCGTTAACCAGAACCTGATAAGAAACTGACGTTCAAGGTATTCTTTTATGGCCCCTAGAAAGGCAGTATTTGGGCACCAGTGAAAACTGCACCCACAGGTATCCCGCAAAGGGTAGAACACGTTATCATCACCGACGCTATGGGACGAGAGCGAAATACAGACAGTAGGAATAAAACACGTAGAGAAGTCAGAGGCTCTGGCCACTTGACTTAAAGCAAATCGGTGCGCGCTAACCTCTGCTAGAGTGGTTTTCTTATTCGCAGTCTGAATGAATGCTTCCGCAAAACCCAGAGACTCGCTTCCTGATAGAGAGTCACTAAGGCAACCACGTTCTTTTGCCAAAACTTCCCTATAGAAATGCCGGCGCTCGAAATACTCACCTGTAGCAGTTTTTATCGAATTCGAGCCTCCTCCGACACCAGATCCATTAACAGAAAGGAAATCCGATATTTCTACGGAGCTTGGCAGGCCGAGTATGCCCGCAGGCTGAAAAAGGAGTATCCCGGGCAAATCCGGATTATGCATACCATTAATAAGCTTCATGCTGCTTACCTACAAAATGAACACACATCGGAAAAAACAGAGCAGGGTTAATTCCCAAAACCTTGCACAGCATAAGGTCCGTATAAGCCGACCATAGCCGACATGACAGCCCCAAGAGCTTTGCTTGCAGTTCGACAAGCATGTAAATTGAGCCAACCTCCATCAATGCCATTCGATACGCACGATACCGATACTTGAAGAGATTTTTAGGCATATAGACCGCGTAAACTATTGCCAGACTGGGCGTTCCAATTTTATTAGAAGAGAACAGCAGTGCCGCTTTGAGTTCCTCTACGGCAACTTGAATTTGCATCACCTCAAATTTTCGGGACTTCGGAAGCAAATGGAGTACTTTTCCAGGACAGGGCCAAGTAGGATCATCCTCAATCATCGAACAGAGAAAAACCTCAGCCGGGTACAGTGCACCACCGCTCGGATATCCTCTTTTACAAGAGTCCAAATCCCGTGACAGTAATGGGAACATCAATTTCTCTACATCTGAAAACTCTAACAAGAGAGATGCAAATTCCTCACACGACTCATTCCTGTATAATGCTCCCTCTCTATCGTCCTGGGATATATTGATCGCCAGCGACAGGTCCATATCGGGATAAAGCGCCAATTCATTACCCGTTAGTTGCTCCAGACTTTTCTCATCCAACCGATGGAGAACTGTACGGCCTTTAGTAGCGCGATGAAATGTAAAATTACCCTTATTATGAAATTCAAGCACTTCATCGTAAACTGACGACTCTATAAACCTAAGATAATAATCATGCGGTATATTTTTCATTTACCCGCCCTCAAACAATCACACATATACCAATGCGAGTTAGACTCTTCTGATACCTGACCATCTATCAGTTGAATACATGAACCATGCAGAACATCATCCTGATATTTATGCATATCATTATACTCGGTGAAAAACTTAACCTTTTTGATAACCGCACCAACGACGATCATTTCCTGATAAAGACTGAGCGTCTTAGCGGGCACACCTATATGTTCATTCTTACAAAACGCCAAAACACTCGCCCAGTTATTCTTTGCAGCCGTCACTGACTGGTTATGAAGAAGCCTGTCGACGCTACAAAAATGACACGGGTTCCCTATCTCTGCGATATGAGGCTGACCAACGCAAAAAATGCTACCCATTTGCCAACAAACACTAATGGCGCTTTTAGGGGACGCGCGCGCAAGATCAAAATATAAACTTTTAACGCGATCATAATCATACGTATAGCACAACAGCACAATAAAACACCTAAGATTCCGGACTGACTCGACCAGCTCACTTGAAAACGACTTAAACTCCAAACACGTGGAAAGCTCACATCTGAATAGGCGTTCAATATCAACCTGACCTGCCCACTCATGAACAACTATCGTTTTTTCAAAAAATATTTCCTCGGCTAGCCGCAGTGGAACTACTCTTTCTAAAAATTCAAAAGCACCACTTTGACTCAACCCATTTTCCGCCAACACCTCTTCCAGCTCTACTTTCGTCATTAACTTCGACAGCTTTATTTTTCGAAGAGCTTTCAGTAACGACTGAGAATGAATTTTCGAAATCCCAACATCGGAAATCAGCAGACTCTCCGTTTCGAAGTTTAATATTTCATAATTGGGTATGATTATATTCATTGTACGATCCCCTGTAGAGGTTTTCTGACAAACCAGAAAACCTCATTAGGTGAGTGAATACCGAATTTACTCATCCGTTGATGCAGGCTCCATTATCGAGTTATGGCAGCCCCCGCTTCCCCCATTACACCCGCCGCCCCCACCACACCCTCCGCTACCACCGCACCCACCTTGACTTCCTGACGCTCCGGCATTACCTGCGTACGGGTTGAACCCTTCTTCACTTTCGAAACTAAAAACAATTTCTCCAAACTCTTCGCTGTTCATTTCGGGCCTCCAGTTTCAGCCTTATACATATATTGACTCAGGTTGCTCACCATCAAGCAACAAAACCAAATCTAGTCCAACTGGAGAATATCGCAATAACAATAAAAACTTCATGTAGGAAATATAACTACTAATTTTAGGAAATTTCACTCACAAACTTCGGAAGATCAACAATTGCCAAAAGCAACAGAACCATCACCCATCGCGCCTCAAAAAATCAATCCATGTAAATCTAACAACTTAGAGATTATCGAACCAATAGAAGCAACTAATACTCACGCAGGTATCTTTTGCAAAACAGAACTTAGTCCTACAGACGCGAAGAAAAAAACCGACAAACGGCACAGGTTAGTTCTTAGGGTTTGTCACCCGCGCGAGTCAATGCGATCCGTCCGCAGTAGGCATCACTCACTGCGCCATACACCCGCAATCAAGTATCCGGATTGATCCTGCTTTTACGCTTCACACCGGCCTCGCCCGTGTCCATTCGCAAACCCGCCACCTGCTCCTGCACCGCCCGCCCCTCCGCCCGGTTGCGGATGAAACCGGCCCGGGTGAACCGTTCCAGAAACGGCACCGGCAAGGCTTTGTCGGGAGTTACCGCAGGTTGTTCAGCCACATCGCCAAACAAGGTGTACGCCGCACTCGGCAAGTGCCGGGTGTTGAGATCGCTGGCCAGGCGGCCCGCTTGCAGGACGATGGCGCGGTTGGTCACCCGTTGCAGGTCGGACAAGCGCTGGGAAATGCAGAGGATCGCCACGCCCCGGGCGCGCTGGCTGTCGATCAGGCCGAGCAGGCGTTCGGCGTCGGTTTCCGACAGGGCAGCGGTGGGTTCGTCGAGGATCAGCAACCTGGGTTGCAGGGCAAAGGCGCGGGCCAGTACCAGCAGTTGGCGGTCGGCCTGGCCAAGGCGTTCCACCGGGTGTGGCAGCGGCAGCTCCAGGCCCAGCCCGGCGGCGATGGCTTCGGCGCGTTGCAGCAGGTTTTTGCGGTTGAGCAGAAAATCCGCGTCGGGTTGACCGAGTTCATCCAGCAACAGGTTCTCGGCCACACTGAGGCCGGGGGCGATGGCGTCGTCGGGGTGCTGGTGCACGGCCACGATGCCAACCCGCCGCGCCGACAATGGCGAGGTAAAGCGTTGGCGCTGCCCATCCACCCACAGCTCACCGGCATCCGCCACCAGGCTACCGCTGAGGATTTTGACTAACGTTGATTTGCCCGCCCCCGTAGCGCCGAGCAACGCCACGCCCTCGCCTGGGTACATATCCAGGCTGACCTGATCCAGCGCCCGTTGGGCACCAAAGGTCTTGCACAGGCCCAGCAGGCGTATCAGGGGCTCGGGGGCAACGGGGTTGCTCATGGCTAATCTCTAAGGCGGAACGATGACTCATTACAACGTGCGAACACGCTGATTTATTCCGAACAACAATGAGTTAGGTCCCGGATTAAATGCATTACCTCAAGAACAATCCAATAGCTGAATCGCATAGCCAAATTTTTTTGAGTTATAAGGCAATTATTAGCAGTTTGAGGAATGCGTTCAGCAAAGCAACCCTGTAGACCACAGGGACAGCAACGGCATCGTTGAGCGGGAGGGCTAGTGGCATTTGGTCATGCTTTGTAAAGGGCCAGCAAGGCGTGTCGCTTTTAATTGCAGGACGTTTCCTAGACAATCTCCGCCGCCTTGTGCCTGCTGGAATCGGTGGCTAGTCTGCGGTCCGTCACTGGGTTTCAGTGATCGGGTTTAGCAGCCTGACGTCAATAGGCACACGGTTCACATCTGCATCTATGGTGGCTGTGCGCGGGGCACCTTCGGGTGCGCTGGTTTTCCTATTGACCGGTCTGCTAACCCGCGTACAGCTGCCACCCTCGTTTAGCAGCGTTGGCGGTAGCTCCCTTGCTCAATAGGAGTTACACCATGAACAAAGCCCTACCCGACCCACCCCAAGACCTCACCAAAGACCGCGCCGCCTTCAACCGCGCCATTGACCATTACCTGCCGTCACAGGGTTTCCACGCCCTCCACGAAGACCTGAGCTTCGAAGACGCCCTGCTCTACACCGCCAGTTTGCTCGACAGCGCATCCGCCACCGCGCTTGATTGTGGCGAGACGCTAAGCAACCCCGAACGGGCAAGAATCCTGGCGGTCTGGCATTTGCTGGAGATCGCCAGGGCGACCGTAGATCGCTCCATCGAGTGCCTGAAACCTGCGCCTGCGACTGCCTGAACACGATCAGAAAATGTAGGAGCGTACCCACGATGCGAAGCGAGCCGCACTTGATTTTGATCTTAGGCGCCCCGTCAAACACGCTGGCCGGAATTCGGCAGGGATTTGGGGGGTAAACCGGCAGGGATGCCGGTTTAGCTGCCCCGCGCCATGGATGGCGCGTGGCGGCGGCGCCCCAAATCACTGTCGGATTACGGGCACACCGAGCCTAAGCGAGGTGCCGAGTGTTGGGGCAAGAGCGTTTTGCTTACTTTTGCGCTGTTCAAAAGTGAGCCGCCGTAAGGGCGGAACCATAAGCCGTCGTTACCCTAATAACGGATATGTACACCAACCCGCCCCCGTCAAATCCGCCGCCGCCGCCCCAACTGCGGAATAGCCGCCTGAGGCACCTCCACCCGCTGCCCCTGCGTCAACACACACCCCGCCAATTGCGCCACCGTCGGATGACTGAACAACGCCCGCGCATCCACCTCCACCCCCGCCTTGCGCATCCGCGCCACCAGGTTCACCGCCAACAACGAATGCCCCCCCAGCTCAAAGAAATGATCGTGCCGCCCCACCCGCTCCAACTTCAGCACCTCAGCCCAGATCCCGGCCATCACGCTCTCCACTGCTCCGACCGGCGCGGAATAGGCTCGGCTCACCACCGCCCCCAACCCCGGCTCCGGCAAGGCCTTGCGGTCGAGTTTGCCCGCTGGGTTGAGCGGTAATTCGTCAAGCTGCACAAACGCCGCCGGCACCATGTATTCCGGCAATTGCTCCAGCACATGGGCGCGCAAGGCATCCGGGCTCGGCGCCTCGGCACGCGCGGTGAAGTATGCCACCAAGCGTTCATCGCGAATCAACACCGCCACTTCACGCAACGCCGGATGCATCAGTAGCCGTGACTCTATCTCCCCCAGCTCCAGGCGCACACCGCGAAGTTTGACCTGGAAGTCGTTACGCCCGAGGAACTCCAGATTGCCGTCAGGCAGGTAACGCACCAAGTCACCAGTGCGGTACAACCGGTCACCAGCCACGAACGGGCTGTCGATAAAACGCTCGGCCGTCATCTGTTCCAGCCCCAGGTAACCCCGGGCCACACCGCCCCCACCGATATGCAACTGACCGCTCACGCCCATCGGCACCGGCGCATCGTGTTCATCCAGCACATACAGGCGCGTGTTGCTGATCGCCCGCCCGATCGGCAACTGCAATGCCGGCACCGGCGCGCCGGGTTCCAGGGTCCAGGCGCTGCTGTCCACCGTGGCTTCGGTGGGGCCGTAGACGTTATGCAGGCGCACCTTGGGCAAGCGCGCCTGCACGCCACGGGCCAGGGCTTCAGTGAGTTCGCCGCCACCGCACAGTACATCGGTAAGGCTGGTACACAACGCCGATTCTTCCAGCTCAAGGAACTGCTGCAACATCGCTGGCACGAACTTGATCACGCTGATCTGCTGCTCGCGTATCACCTGCGCCAGGTAGGCCGGCTCGCGATGACCATCGGGCCGTGCCAACACCAGGCGCATGCCGTTGGTGAGCGGCCAGAACAGCTCCCACACCGAACCGTCGAAGCTGAACGGCGCCCGCTGCAACAGCGCGCCGCCTTCGGCATTGGGGCACAGCTGCGAGCCCCAGTGCATCAGGTTGCCGAGGCCACGGTGTTCGATCATCACGCCCTTGGGTGTGCCGGTGGAGCCGGAGGTGTACATCACGTAGGCCAGGTTGGCCACGCTCAACCCCGGTACCAACGGGTTGCCGATAGGTGCCTGGCTCCACGCGCAGTGGTCGAAGTCGATCACCGGGATCGACACGTCACCCGGCACGTCACGGGTGGCGGCGTGTACCAGCAGCGCCACCGGTTGACTGTCGTGGAGCATGTAGGCCAGGCGCTCGCGCGGGTAGCCCGGATCCAGCGGCACATAGGCGCCACCGGCCTTGAGGATGGCCAGCAGGCCCACCACCAGGTCCAGCCCGCGTTCGACGCACAGCGCGACGCGGGTGTCCGGTTGCACACCGCGCTCACGCAGGTGGAAGGCCAGTTGGTTGGCGCGTTCGTTGAGTTCGCGGTAGGTCAGTTGCAACTCGCCGGCCTGCACGGCGATGGCATGGGGGATATGCCGCGCATGGGCTTCGAATAGCGCCTGCACCGTGAGGGTGTCGGGGTAATCGGTGTCGGTTGCGTTGAAGTCCACCAACAGGGTTTTCAACTCACCGGCGGTCAGTACCTGGACGTCGCGCAACGGTGTGTGCGGCGCCTGGCCCAGCGTGTCCGCCAGGTTGACCAGGGTGGTTTCGAGGTAGTCCAGCAGGCGTTCGGCGCCGACCTTGTGTGGCGCCTTGGCCTTGATACGCAAGCCGCCGGCGGTGTCGTCCACGGTCAGCATCAGCGGGTAGCTGAGAATGTCCTCACTGCTGAGCAAGGCAATGCCCGGCACCAGGGTCAGGTCACGCTCGGCGTCGGTGTGCCGGTAGTTGAGCAGGCTGTTGAACAACGGCAACGCGCCGCTGCAACGCTGGGCCAGCGCAAGGGAGGCTTGTTCATGGGCAAGCAAGGCGCTGAGTCGGACGTGGGTGTACGTGAGCGCATCGGCCACGGTTCGCCCGGCCAGGCGCACCCGCAGCGGCAAGGTGTTGATGAACATGCCCAAGGCGCGGTCGGCGCCCTCGCCCGCCTGCAAACGGCCGAGCAGCACGGTGCCGAAGACCACGTCATCGCGGCCCGCGACACGGCTGAGCACCTGGGCCCAGGCCAGGTGGAACAGGCTGGCAGTGCTCACGCCCACGCCACGCGCCTGGGCACGCAAACGTTGATTGAGGCTGTCACTCAAGCCTCGTTCGGCTTCTTCGGTGTGCGCCCGATCCGCCTGGCGCTCCTGGAGACCGAAGGCCAGGGTCGGCTCGTCGACATCGCCCAACTGCTCGCGAAAGAACGCCTCGTGCCCCGCCTGTCGTGCCGGCGAGCGGGCTTGCACCACCACATTGCGATACGGCACCGACGCCGGCAACTGCGCCTGCTGGCCGAGCAAGTGGGCGCGGATTTCCTGCATCAGGATCGTGGTGGAGGTGGCGTCATTGACCAGGTGATGGAACCGCAGCCGCGCAACCCAACGCGAGTGCTGCGGCTCTTCGGCATAGTCCAGGGCCATCAGCGGCGCCTGGCGCAAATCCAGCGGCGGGCACGCTTCGCCCAGCGGTTCGACGCGCAATTGCGCCTGGCGCCACACCACCTGCATCGGTTGCTCCAAGGCCTCCCACACCAGGCTGGTACGCAGGATGTCATGGCGGTTGATCACCTGTTGCAGGGCCTGGGCAAATGCGTCCAACTGTTCGCGCTGCGCAAAGCTGAACAGCGCGTGTTGCTGATACGGATCGCGTTCATCGGTGATGTGGTGATAGAGCAAGCCTTCCTGCAACGGCGCCAGTGGGTAGATGTCCTGCACATTGGCCGCGCCGCCGGGGATGCGCGCGACGATAGGCTCCAGGCTGGCCGGGTCGAGTTCATCCCGTTCTGGCGCCTCCACGTCGCTGAGTTCACTCGCCGCCGCCAGGGCCGCCAGGGTCGGCTGGCCGAACAGCACCTGCACATCGGCGCGCAAGCCGACCTGGCGCATGCGTTGCACCAATTGCACAGCCAGCAACGAATGCCCGCCCAGCTCGAAGAAGTGGTCGTGGCGCCCGATCTGCTGCACCTGCAACAGCTCGGCCCAGATCTGTGCGAGTACGCTTTCCGCGCCGGCGTGCGGTGCTTCGTACAGGCGGGTGACGAATGCGTCTTGGGTCGGTGCGGGCAACGCCTTGCGGTCCAGCTTGCCGTTGGCGGTCAGCGGCAATGCGTCCAACTGCATGTAGGCAGCCGGCAGCATGTAGTCGGGCAGCGACGCTTGCAGGTGGGCGCGCAGGGCTTCGATCGGCACCGCTTCACGCGGAATGAACCAGGCCAGCAACTGCCCTTCGCGGGCCTGCACCACGGCGTCCTGAATATGCGGGTGCGTGGCCAGGGCCGATTCGATTTCGCCCAGTTCAATGCGCACACCACGGATTTTCACCTGGTCGTCGTTGCGCCCCAGGTATTCAAGGTTGCCGTCCGGCAGCCAGCGCACCAGGTCGCCGGTGCGGTACATGCGCCCCTGGGTGAAGGGATCGTCGAGGAAACGCTCGGCACTGAGGTCGGGACGCTTGAGATACCCGCGCGCGATGCCCTTGCCGCCCACGTACAACTCCCCTGCCACGCCGATGGGCAGCGGCCGTTGCTGCGCGTCCAGCACGTACACCGTGGCATTGGCGACAGGCGCGCCGATATGCAATGACCGGCCAACGGCCATGGCGCCGGAGGTGGCGACCACCGTGGCTTCGGTGGGGCCGTAGTTGTTGATCACGGCGAAGGACTGCGCCTGGGTGAAAGAGCGCAGGCGGTCGCCGCCAATCAGCAGGGTGCGCAGGGTCGGGTGTTGCAGGCCTTGGCTGAAGGCGTACTCAGCCACGGGTGTCGGCAGGAAACACACGTCCAGCGGCTGTGCCTGCCACCAACGGAGCAGCGCATCGATGTCTTCGGCGCCGTCATGGGCCGGCGGCAGGTGCAGCGTGGCGCCCACACACAACGCCGGCCAGACCTCCCAGGCCATCGCATCAAAACCGAAACCGGCGACGCTGGCGGTGTGGCTGCCGGCATGCAGGTCGAAGGCCCGGCAGTGCCAGTCCACCAGGTTCGAGACGCTGTGGTGCTCGACCATCACGCCCTTGGGCAAACCGGTGGAGCCGGAGGTGTAGATCACGTAGGCCAGGTGAGAGGGGCTGACCGCGACGCGGGGGTTGGTGCCCAGGTGGAAGGTCGGGCGGTCGAGCTGAATCACCGGCACCGTCGAGGGAGGCAAACGATGCAGCAAATCGTGCTGGGTCAGCACCACCACCGGGTCGCTGTCCTGCAGCAAGTAATTCAGGCGTTCGGCGGGATGGGCCGGGTCCACCGGTACGTAGCAGGCGCCGGACTTGAGGATCGCCAGCAAGCCCACCAGCGTATCCAGACCACGCCGCGCCAGGATCACCACCCGGTCGTCAGGCTGCACGCCGCGCTCCAGCAGTTGATGAGCCAGCGCGTTGGCCTGCTGGTTGAGTTGGGCGTAGCTCAGGTGCCGCCCCAGATGCACCGCCGCGATGGCGTCCGGCGCGCGCGCGGCCTGGGCTTCGATGCGCGCGTGCAGGGTGTGTGGCTGGGTGACAGGCTGGTCGGTGGCGTTCCATTGCTGCAACCGCGCCTGCTCGGCGGGTGTCACCAGGGAAAAATCGCTGATCGTCAGCGCGGTGTCTTCCAGCCCCTGCTCCAGCAGCCAGGTCAAGCGTTGCGCCAGGGCCGCCACTTCATCGTGCTGGAAGTACGCCTCGTTGTAGACGCAATGCAGGCAAGCGATGTCCTGGTAACGGTTGCTGCGCAGGTGGAGGGCCAGGGGCAGCGGCTCGTGATGGTTGGACACCTTGACCGCACGGGCCACTGTCGTGCCGTAGCGCAGTTCATGGTCGTCCTGTTCGAAGGACACCGACAGGTCGAACAGCTGGCCGCGGTCGCTGCGACGCAGGCCCAACTCACGGTTCATCTCGCTGAGGGGGAAACGCTGGTGGCGGAAGTCCTGCTTGAGCTGGTCGCGCACCCCACGCACCACCGCGCTGAACGGCGACTGCTCATCAAATTGCAAGCGCACGGCGCTGACCTGGGTGAACAACCCGACGGTGGAGCGGAACCGTGCATTGGAACGGTTGAGAATCGGCACCCCCACCACCCATTCCTCGCGTTGAGCGGTACGGGTGAAATACACATACAGCGCCGCCAGCATTACATGAAACGCCGACGCCTGGTAACGGTTGGCCACCTGTTCCATGCGGTTGAGCAGTGCCACCGGAAACGCCTGCGCCAGGGTATTGCTCGTGGCCTTGGCCGTGTGTCGCGGGGTCAGCAGCGGCTCCGGAATCAGGCGGTACTTGTCCAGCCAATAGGCGCGGTCGCGGGCATAACGGGCTGACGCGTGGTAGTGCTGGTCTGCGTCGATAAAGTCGATGTAGGACGGCGCCGGCGACTCCGCTTGCCGGCCTTGCGCCAGGGCGGTGTACAGCTGCGCGAGGGATTGCAGCATCTGGCCGAAGCCCCAGCCGTCGAGGATCAGGTGGTGGGCCTGGGTGCCGAGGCGATAGTGGTTGTCGTCGAGCTTGACCAGGAAAAAGCGGAACAGCGGCGCGCCCTGCATCGCATAAGGCCGGGCCATTTGCGCCTGCATCAGGGCGTGGCTCGCGGCCTGCGGGTCGGAGGACGCGCAAAGGTCATGCAGCGCCAGGTCCACAGCCAACGTGGCAGCGAAGGTCTGCCGAGGCAGGCCGTCGGCGTCGCTGTGCAGTTGCGTGCGCAATGCGTCATGCCTGGCGACCAGGAGTTCGACAGCGCGTTGCATCAGGCCGGGGTCGATGGCGCCGGCAAAGTCCACATAGCCACCGATGTTGTACAGCGGCGAGTCGCCTGCGCGCAGTTGATCGAGCCAGATGTCCTGCTGGGCGGCGGTGAGGGGGAAGCTGGGTGAATGCTTCATAAGATCCTTCTCATGGAGGTCAGGCACTGGCCGCGCAGGGGTGCCCATTACGACGAATGGGCCGGATTGGAGCATGGAGACCAGAGGCTGTCTGTCACCCTAAACCCGGACATTCAAATGGATAGACCAGGCTTGCCTGATGGTTCACTGCTGAAACGATTAAAGAGTTGTAGGACATTGGCTATATTTGGCCGATGCCGGCTTGAATTGAACATTTCAAAAATTAAATTTTTTTCTTATTTATCATATAGTTAATTAACCCTAAAAAATCCGCTTGGTGACTCGTAGTCGGAATTACCTCTCAGAAACGTCGAATTAATGACGCGGTTTCTATGGCAGGTTGTGTCCCTCGTTTCCGCTACATACGTAGGAAAAATCCACTGGCTAAATACACTTTCGGATACCGACTCTGGTGTGTGAGCAACGGATCGCCCCCGCAGAGGCCCAGAGCGTCTGTACACGGTTTTCGATATCAAGGATGAGAAGGCTATGAGTTTGACCAGCAGTATTGCCAACACCCAAAGCCCGCATTTCTACGCCGAAATGGGCGAGTTGATTGCCAGCAGTGGCCACCCGGGATTTGCCGCCCACATGCTGCACCTGGTGGACAAGTGGGTGCCGATCCACCTGGTGGATCTGAGCGAATGGACCCTCGACGAGCTGCGCGACCGCGTGCTCGATATCACGTTGCTGGGCAGCGCCGGCCAGACGCAGGACCTGCCGCCCCTGGCGCTGAACTCCATGGACGACCACCCGCTGTTGCGCGAGATGCTCGGCATGCAGGACCCGCTGCTGATCCAGTTGAAAGCCAAGGCCAACAGCGCAGACCCGCGTGGCACCTCGCACCAGTGCAACCTGGTGTCGCGCCAGGGCAACCGGCGCTGTGTGATTTCGTTTTATCGCCCGCCGACCCAGCGCGGGTTTTCCCTGGCCGAGTTGTCGTTTCTCAAGTGCCTGTCGGACACGCTGCTGCCGCTGATCGAGTGCCACGCCCAGAGCCTGCGCCAGGCACCGCACACCGAGGTCGAACCGGCCCACACGTTGCTGGAGCAGTCGCAATTGCAACGTGAGTTCTACAAGCGCCTGTCCCTGGGCGACATCACGTTGTCGGCGCGCGAGCAGGAGGTGTGCCTCGGCTTGCTGACCGGCGGCACCGTGCCGCAGATCGCGGAGAAACTCAGCGTGAAGAACAGCTCCATCGAGACCTATCTCAAACGCGCCGCCGCCAAGTTGGGCGTGAGTGGCCGGCACGGTCTGGCCAAGTGGATGGTGGGCGCCTGATGCATAAATTGAGCACCTTCGCGATGGCCTGGATGCTCGGCGGCTGCTCGCTGATCCCGGACTACCAACGGCCTGCGGCGCCCGTGCCTGCGCAGTATCCCCAGGCCGGCGTGTATGCGCTGGCGCAGTCCGGCACGTCGGACTGGCAGCAGCTGTTCCACGACCCGGCGCTGCAAGGGTTGATTGGCGATGCACTGGTCAATAACCGCGACCTGCGCGTGGCCGCGCTGAACGTCGAAGCGTTCCAGGCGCAGTACCGTATCCAGCGTGCCGACCTGTTCCCGGCGGTGTCCGCTACCGGCGCCGGCCAGCGCCGGCGTGTGCCGGGCGACGTGACCGGCACCGGTAAGGCCGCCATCACCTCCAGCTACTCCGCGACCCTGGGTATCAGCGCCTACGAGCTGGATTTGTTCGGCCGCATCCGCAGCCTCAGCGAACAGGCCATGCTCACCTACCTGGGCACCGAAGAGGCGCGGCGCACTGCACAGCTGAGCCTGGTCGCCAACGTCGCCAATGCCTACCTGACCTGGCGCGCCGACCAGGAATTGCTGGCCCTGGCCCGGCAAACCCTGGTGGCCAACGAGCACAGCCTGCGCCTCACCGGCCGCAGCAAAACCGCCGGCAAAGCCTCGGCGCTGGACGTGGTGCAAGCCACCACCAGCGTCGAAAGCACCCGCGCCAGCGTGGCCCGCTATGAGCGCCAGGTCGCCCAGGACCTCAACAACCTCGCCCTGCTGGTGGGCGGCCCGGTGGACGAACAATTGCCGTCGCGTCCACTTGCCGCTGACCTGGTGGCGCGCGTACCGGCCGGCCTGCCCTCGGACTTGCTGCAACGCCGCCCGGATATCCTCCAGGCCGAATACCAGTTGCGCGCCGCCAACGCCAATATCGGCGCGGCCCGCGCAGCGTTTTTCCCGTCGGTGAGCCTGACCGCCAACGCCGGCAACGCCAGCACCGAACTGTCGGGGCTGTTCAAGGGCGGCTCGGGCAGCTGGACGTTCCAGCCGCAGATCAACCTGCCGATCTTCAACGCCGGCAGCCTGCGCGCCAGCCTTGACTACGCCAAATTGCAAAAAGACATCAGCGTGGCGCAGTACGAAAAATCGATCCAGACCGCCTTCCAGGAAGTCGCCGATGGCCTGGCGGCGCGGCAGACCTATACCGACCAGTTGCAGGCGCAACGGGATTTCGTCGCGGCCAACCAGCAGTATTACAACCTGGCCGAGCATCGCTATCGCAGCGGCGTCGACAGTAACCTCACCTTCCTGGACGCGCAGCGTGCGTTGTTTAGTTCGCAACAGGCGCTGATCGTCGACCGCCTGGCGCAACTGGTGGCGGAAGTGAAGTTGTACACGGCGCTGGGCGGCGCGTGGGAGGTCAGCGCAAGCCCGACTGCCGCAGCCGATACTCCCCCGGCGTCACCTGGGCATACCGAAGGAAAAACCGGCTGAAATACGCCGGGTCCTTGAAGCCCAGCTGGTAGCAGATTTCGTTGGCCGAACTGCCGGTGAACAGCAACAGACGCTTGGCTTCCTGCATCACACGCTCCAGGATCAGGCGCTTGGACGGCAGGTCGGCCAGGCGCCGGCACACCTCATTGAGGCGCGCCTCGGTCACGCCAATCCCCTCGGCATAGCGCGCCAGCGGCCAGTGCTCCAGATAGTGGGCCTCGATCAGTTCATTGAAGCGATGGAAGATGCGCAGGTCTTCGTGCCGGGTCGGGCGCGCCGGCAGTGAGTGGGCGCACAGGCGCAGCAGGCGAATCATGATCAGGCGCGTGAGGCTCTCCAATGCAGCGGCGCGCCCTGCCCGCGCGGCGTTGATCTCATCGTTGAGTTCTTCGAATAGTTGATCCAGGCCGTGGTCACCTGCAGTCAGCGCCACGCAGGCTGCGCCGGAGGCCAGGCTGGGATCAGCGTCGATCAACCCCCATACCCACTGCTGGCGCACCGTCAGCACATGCCCATCGGCATCCGCCTCGGTGACAAAGGCGTGAGGCACCGTGGGCGGCGTGAGGAAGAACATCGGCCCGGACTCCACGAACTGGCGGTCATCCAGGTACACCCGCACCGCGCCGCTTTTCACGTAATGCACCTGGAAAAACCGGTCATGCCGATGCACGGGCATGTTGCGCCCGAAAAATCCCGCCAGGTTGCCAAGCTTGTCGTAATGCACCTCGGCATCGCTGTAACGCTGGTCGTAGACCTGTCCGATATTGATGTTGGGGATCGGCTTCACGGTGCCCTCTTCTTGTTGTTATGACGCCAGAGGATTTTGCCACGCTTGACGGTAGTTAACATATTAATTATAACGTTAACACATTAACGAACTGCCTATGCAGCAGTCGCCACCGCCAGGAGAAACGCATGAGCCGTACCCTGCATGATGTTGCCAGCGGCACCCTGTTCGGCGTTGCGCTGAACTACCAGGGCCTGCTGGACCAGCATCTCGCCGCCTTCCAGCAGGCGCCCTACCAGAAGCCGCCGAGCAAACCGGTGCTGTTTATCAAGACCCCGAATACGCGCAACGAGCACGCTGGCGTGGTGCTGCACCCCCAGGGTGAACGCCTGCAACCCGGCCCCGCTCTAGGCGTGGTGATCGGCCAGCGCGCCAGCCGTGTCAGCCTGGACAATGCCATGGCCCATGTGGCCGGTTATGCGGTGATCAACGAGTTCAGCCTGCCGGAACACAGCTACTACCGCCCCGCCGTCAAAGCCAAATGTCGCGACGGGTTCTGTGTGCTGGGGCCGGCGTTCGTGCCACGGGACCAGGTGGGCAACCCCAACCAACTGAGCCTCAAGCTGTGGGTCAACGGCGAACTGCGCCAGGAAAACTCCACCGCGAACTGGGTGCGGGACATCCCGCAACTGATCGCAGAGATCAGCGAGTTCATGACCCTGTACCCCGGCGACGTGCTGATCACCGGCACGCCCGAAGGCCGTGTGGATGTGGTGCCGGGCGACACCGTTGAAGTCGAGATCAGTGGCGTGGGCCGCCTGACCAGCCATATCCAGGCGGAGACCCCAGCATGAAACGCGCCCGCATCCGCTATGAAGATAAAATCCACGCCGTAACGGTCGAAGCCGACAATGCCGTGCGCCTGAACGACGGTCGCCTGCTCGCGGAAGATCAGGTCGAGTGGCTGCCACCGGCCACCGGCAACATGTTCGCCCTGGGCTTGAACTACGCCGACCACGCGGCCGAACTGGCCTTCACCCCGCCCACCGAACCCCTGGCCTTCATCAAGTCCGTCGGCACCTACACCGGCCACCGCCAGGTCACCTGGCGCCCGGACAACGTCGCCTACATGCATTACGAGTGCGAGTTGGTGGCCGTGATCGGCAAGGCCGCGCGCAACGTCAAGCGCGCCGACGCCCTGGACTACCTGGCCGGCTACACGGTGTGCAACGACTACGCGATCCGCGATTACCTGGAAAACTACTACCGCCCCAACCTGCGCGTGAAAAACCGCGACGCCACCACCCCGGTCGGCCCGTGGATCGTCGATGTAGCCGACGTGCCCGACCCCGGCAACCTGACCCTGCGCACCTGGATCAACGGTGAACTGCGCCAGGAAGGCAGCACCCGCGACATGATTTTCGACATTCCCTACCTCGTCGAATACCTGTCCAGCTTCATGACCCTGCAACCCGGCGACATGATCGCCACCGGCACGCCCGAGGGCCTGGCCGATGTGGTGCCCGGCGATGAAGTGGTGGTGGAAGTCGAAGGCGTGGGCCGTCTGGCCAACCGAATTGTCAGCGAGGCGGACTTCTTCTCCGCCCGGAAAGAGGCGTGAGCAGCATGATCAAACACTGGATCAACGGCCGAGAGGTCGAAAGCAAAGACACTTTTATCAACTACAACCCGGCCACCGGCGAGGCCATTGGCGAAGTCGCCAGCGGCGGTGCCGAGGAAGTGGCCCAGGCCGTAGCGGCCGCCAAAGACGCGTTCCCGAAGTGGGCCAACACCCCGGCCAGGGAACGCGCACGCCTGATGCGCAAGCTCGGCGAACTGATCGAACAGAACGTGCCGCACCTGGCCGAACTGGAAACCCTCGACACCGGC
The DNA here is from genome assembly GCF_055380095.1 of Pseudomonas allii. Taxonomy (NCBI): domain Bacteria; kingdom Pseudomonadati; phylum Pseudomonadota; class Gammaproteobacteria; order Pseudomonadales; family Pseudomonadaceae; genus Pseudomonas; species Pseudomonas allii. The sequence continues at coordinate 4,371,442 of NZ_AP039450.1, forward strand.
CTGCCGATCCACCAGACCAAGAATGTGTTGATCCCCCGCGCCTCGCACAACTTCGACTTCTTCGCCGAAGTCTGCACGCGCATGGATGGCCACAGCTACCCGGTGGACGACCAGATGCTCAACTACACCCTGTACCAGCCGGTGGGCGTGTGCGGGCTGGTATCGCCGTGGAACGTGCCGTTCATGACCGCCACCTGGAAGACCGCGCCGTGCCTGGCGTTGGGCAATACGGCGGTGTTGAAGATGTCCGAGCTGTCGCCGCTGACCGCCAATGAACTCGGGCGCCTGGCGGTGGAAGCCGGAATTCCCAACGGCGTGCTCAACGTAATCCAGGGCTATGGCGCCACGGCCGGTGACGCGCTGGTGCGGCACCCGGATGTGCGCGCCATTTCGTTCACCGGCGGCACCGCCACCGGCAAGAAGATCATGCAGACCGCCGGCCTGAAAAAGTACTCCATGGAACTGGGCGGCAAGTCGCCGGTGCTGATCTTCGAGGATGCCGAGCTTGAGCGCGCCCTCGATGCGGCGCTGTTTACCATCTTTTCCCTGAATGGCGAACGTTGCACCGCCGGTAGCCGTATCTTTATCCAGGAAAGCGTGTACCCGCAGTTTGTCGCCGAGTTCGCCGCCCGCGCCAAGCGCTTGATCGTCGGTGACCCGCAGGATCCGAAGACCCAGGTCGGCTCGATGATCACCCAGGCGCATTACGACAAGGTCACTGGCTACATCAAGATCGGCATCGAGGAAGGCGCCACCCTGCTCGCCGGTGGCCTGGAACGCCCGGCCAACCTGCCGGCGCACCTGAGCAAAGGCCAGTTCATCCAGCCGACCGTGTTTGCCGATGTGAACAACAAGATGCGCATCGCCCAGGAAGAAATCTTCGGCCCGGTGGTGTGCCTGATCCCCTTCAAGGACGAATCCGAGGCCCTGCAACTGGCCAACGACACCGAGTACGGCCTGGCCTCCTACATCTGGACCCAGGACATCGGCAAGGCCCATCGCCTGGCGCGCGGGATCGAAGCCGGCATGGTATTTATCAACAGCCAGAACGTGCGCGACCTGCGCCAGCCGTTTGGCGGGGTGAAAGGTTCCGGCACCGGGCGTGAAGGCGGCCAGTACAGCTTCGAAGTGTTTGCCGAGATCAAGAACGTGTGCATTTCCATGGGCAGCCACCACATCCCGCGTTGGGGTGTGTAACACCGGGTCATGCGCTCCAACAACAATAATGAATCTGGAGAATCATCATGGGCGAAGTGGTCCTGGCAGCGAAGATCTGCCACGTACCGTCGATGTACCTGTCGGAACTGCCCGGCAAGCATCACGGCTGTCGCGAAGCGGCGATTGCCGGGCACAAGGAGATCGGCCGCCGCGCCCGCGAACTGGGCGCCGACACCGCAGTGGTGTTCGACGTGCACTGGCTGGTCAACAGCGGTTACCACGTCAATTGCGGCGAGCGGTTCCAGGGCACCTACACCAGTAACGAACTGCCGCACTTCATCAAGAACATGCAGTACGCCTACCCCGGTTGCCCCGAGCTGGGCGCGTTGATCGCCGCCGAGGCCAACCTGGCCGGCGTGCGCAGCATGGCCCACAACATCCCGAGCCTGGAGCTGGAATACGGCACCCTGGTGCCCATGCGCTACATGCACATGGACGTGCCGGAGGCTGAGACATTCAAGGTCATTTCCATCGCCGCCTGGTGCGCCTGGCACCGCCTGGAGGACAGCTTCGCATTCGGTGCCGCCGTTCGCCGGGCTATCGAAAAGAGTGACCGCAAGGTGCTGGTGCTGGCCTCGGGCTCGCTGTCGCACCGCTTTTCGGACGACCGCCAGGCCGAGGCGAATATCCACACCTGGACCCGCGAATTCGACAAGCAAGTGGACCTGCACGTGGTGGAGATGTGGAAGCAAGGCCGCTTCAAGGAGTTCTGCGCGATGCTGCCGGACTACGCCGAGCACTGCTTCGGCGAAGGCAAGATGCACGACACCGCGATGCTCCTGGGGCTGCTCGGCGGGCCGGATTACGCCAAGCCAGCAGAAATCATCACGCCGCCGTTCGGCAGTTCGGGCACCGGCCAGATCAACGCGATTTTCCCCCTGTAGAACCGGGAGATACCCATGCCGCACTTTATCGCCGAGTACACCGACAACCTCGAACCACAGGCCGACCTGCCCGGCCTGTTTGAAAAGATCCACCGCGTGCTGGGCGACAGTGGCGTGTTCCCCCTCGGTGGTATTCGCAGCCGTGGCGTACGCCTGGACACCTGGCGCATGGCCGATGGCAAGCACGACTACGCCTTTGTGCACATGACCCTCAAGGTCGGCCATGGCCGCGACCTGGCCACGCGCCAGGCGGTGGCCGAAGCGGTGTTCGCGGTGATCACCGCGCACTTTGCCCAGTTGCAGGCGCAACGTTTGCTGGCGCTGTCATTCGAGATGGTCGAGCTGCACCCGCAACTCAATTTCAAGCAGAACAATGTGCATGCGTTCCTGAACAACCCGGCGGAGTAAACCCGCTGCTCTCCTCACGGCCTCTCAGACAAAAAGTACAACATCATGAGCACAGCCCACTCCACTGCCAGCCGCGTGCTGGCCGAGCACGACCGTACCCATCGTTCAGTGACGTGGCGCCTGATGCCGCTGTTGCTGGTGTGTTACCTGTTCGCCCACCTGGACCGCATCAACATCGGCTTCGCCAAGATGCAGATGAGCAGCGACCTGCAGTTCAGCGACACGGTCTACGGCTTCGGTGCCGGGCTGTTTTTCATCGCCTATGCGCTGTTCGGCGTGCCGAGCAACATGGCCCTGGACCGCGTCGGCCCCAGGCGCTGGATCGCCAGCCTGATGGTGGTGTGGGGCCTGTTGTCCACCGGCATGCTGTGGGTGGAGAGCGCCCGTGGTTTCTACGTGCTGCGCTTTTTGCTGGGGGTGGCCGAGGCCGGGTTTTTCCCGGGGATCCTGGTGTTTCTCAACCGCTGGTACCCGGCACGCCGTCGCGGCCAGGTCACCGCGTTATTTGCCATCGCCGTGCCCATGGCCGGGGTGTTGGGTGGGCCGTTGTCCGGGGCGATCCTGGAACACTTTCATGATGTCGGCGGGATGCGTGGCTGGCAGTGGATGTTCCTGATCGAAGGCCTGCCCGTGGTGCTGCTGGGGCTGGTGGTGCTCAAGTGGTTGCCGGACGGCTTCGACGCGGTGCACTGGCTGACCGCCGAGCAAAAACAGCAGTTGCGCGACCAACTGCGCAGCGAGGAACAGCGCAAGACCATCACCTCGTTCGGCGGCATCCTGCGTGACCCGCAGGTATGGCTGCTGGTGGCGGTGTATTTCGCGGTGATGCTGGCGGTGAACACCCTGGCGTTCTGGATGCCCACCCTGATCCACGGCGCCGGCATCGGCCGCGACAGCCAGGTCGGCCTGCTCAGTGCCGTGCCGTATCTGGCCGGGTGTTTCTTCATGATCGGCTGCGGGCGTTCCTCCGACCGCCATCGCGAACGCCGCTGGCACCTGTGCGTGCCGCTGCTGATGGCGGCGGTCGGGATTGCCGTGGCGGGCCTGGCGCCGGGCAATCCGCTGCTGGTGATGGGCGGGCTGGTGCTGGCCGGCATGGGCGCCAGTGCCGCCCTGCCGATGTTCTGGCAACTGCCGCCGGCGTATCTATCCACCACCACCCAGGCCGCCGGCATCGCCATGATCAGCTCGTTCGGCAGCGTCGCCGCGTTCCTCGCGCCGTACCTGATCGGCTGGATGCGCGACGCCACCCAGAGCGCCAGCCTGGCGCTGTACGTACTCGCCTTGTTCATCGCCCTCGGCGGCCTGCTGGTGCTGCGCACCCACGCCGCCATCGTCAACCCACATTAAGGACCGTTGCCATGCTCACCCCCCAGCAAATCCTCCAGGCCGCTGCGCACCTGGACCGCGCCGAACGCAGCCGCGAACAGGTGCGCCAGTTTTCCCTCGATTACCCCGGCATCACCCTCGACGACGCCTACGCCATCCAGCGCGCCTGGGTCGCGCAAAAGATCAAGGATGGGCGCACTTTGAAGGGCCACAAGATCGGCCTCACCTCACGGGCCATGCAGGTCTCGTCGAACATCACCGAGCCCGACTACGGCGCCCTGCTCGATGACATGTTTTTCGACGAAGGCAGCGACATTCCCTTCGAACGCTTCATCGTGCCGCGGGTGGAAGTGGAGCTGGCGTTTATCCTCGGCAAGCCGCTCAAGGGCCCCAACTGCACGGTGTTCGATGTGCTCGACGCCACCGAGTGGGTGATCCCGGCGCTGGAAATCATCGACGCGCGCATCCAGCAGGTCGACCCGCAGACCAACGCGACGCGCAAGGTGTTCGACACCATCTCCGACAACGCCGCCAATGCCGGCGTGGTGCTGGGCGGCCGTGCCGTGCGGCCGACCGAGATCGACCTGCGCAAGGTGCCAGCGGTGCTGTACCGCAATGGCGTGATCGAAGAGTCCGGCGTGTCGGCCGCCGTGCTCAACCACCCGGCCAAGGGCGTGGCCTGGCTGGCGAACAAACTGGCGCCGTATGACGTGACCCTGCTGCCGGGGCAAGTGATCCTCGGCGGCTCCTTCACCCGCCCAGTCGCGGCCCGTCCTGGCGACACGTTCCATGTCGACTACGACCTGCTCGGCTCGATTGCCTGCCGCTTCGTCTAAACCCTGGAGGATTGCCATGGATCTGCCCATCAACCGCTTCAAACAACGCCTGCACAGCGGCGAGGTGCAGATCGGCCTGTGGCTCGGCCTGGCCGACGCCTATTGCGCAGAGCTGGCCGCCAATGCCGGTTTCGACTGGCTGCTGATCGACGGCGAACACGCGCCCAATCACCTGCAAGGCATGCTCGGCCAGTTGCAGGCCATCGCGCCCTACCCCAGCCAGGCGCTGATCCGCCCGGTAATCGGCGACAGCGCATTGATCAAGCAACTGCTGGATATCGGCGCCCAGACGCTGCTGGTGCCCATGGTGGAAAGCGCCGCCCAGGCTCGTGACCTGGTGCGTGCCATGCGGTACCCGCCCCAGGGCATTCGCGGTGTCGGCAGTGCCCTGGCGCGGGCGTCGCGCTGGAACAGCATTGCCGGTTACCTCGACCAGGCGGATGCACAGATGTGTTTGCTGGTGCAGATTGAAAACCGCGAAGGCCTGGCGAACCTGGACGAGATCGTCGCCGTCGAGGGTGTGGACGGTGTGTTTATCGGCCCGGCGGATTTGAGTGCGTCGCTGGGGCATCGGGGGAATCCGGGACACCCGGATGTGCAGGCGGCGATTGAGGATGCGATCAAGCGCATCGTGCAGTCGGGCAAGGCGGCGGGGATTCTCAGTGCCGATGAAGGCCTGGCGCGGCGCTATATCGAGCTGGGCGCGACCTTTGTGGCGGTGGGTGTGGATACCACTGTGTTGATGCGCGGGTTGCAGGCGCTGGCCGGGAAATTCAAAGACACGCCCACGGCCGGCCACGGTGGTGGCGTCTACTGAGGTCTCATGTGGGAGGGGGCTTGCCCCCGATAGCAGTGGTTCAGCCAAACATCTGGTGACTGATACACCGCCATCGGGGGCAAGCCCCCTCCCACATTTTGCTCGGTGGTGACTCAGCTATTACCTCAGCGCTTGATGTTCTTCAAATCATCCAACAAGCCCAGCAGCGCCTCGAACTTCTCTTCGCCAAACTGATCCTGCAACCGCTGGTAGTTGGCCTCCATGCACTGGCTCATCGACTCGAAGCTAGCCTTGCCCTTGTCAGCCAACGTCACCAGTACCCGGCGCTGGTCCTGCTCGGCCTTGCGCCGGTGCACCATGCCGGCGGTTTCCATGCGCACCAGCACGCCGGTCATGCTCGGCTTGAGGATGCAGGCCAGTTCTGCCAACTGGTAAATCTCCAGTTCACCGTACTGTTCGAGGATGCGGATGATCCGCCATTGCTGTTCGGTCAGGCCGTGTTCATTCAGGGACGGGCGGAAAAAACTCATGGCGGCTTCGCGGGCTTGCAGCAAGGCCAGCGTCAGGGATTGTCGAGGTTTGGACATAGGGATCAGGGTCACGGAGTATTTAGTTAATAATTTAACGAAACTCTAACATTCCCTGCCGGCGAGCGCGCTATAACTTGTTGAGCGCACCGCCCATGGCGCGCTGAATCAAATGCATGGGCACGCAGGGTCAAGACTTCCATCCCGCCAGGGCCCCTAATGGAGGCATCCGCTTTAGAGCCTTCCTTCACTTTTCAGGCCGCGCCATGATCAACATCGAAACCCCCACGTATTACACCGCCACCAAGAAATACAACCTGAGCTTCCCTACCCTGGAACAGGACATCGACACCGATGTGGTAGTGATCGGCGGCGGTTTTTCCGGCATCAACACGGCCCTGGAACTGGCGGAAAAAGGCATCACCAATATCGTGGTGCTTGAAGCGCGCTACCTGGGGTTCGGCGGCACCGGTCGCAACGGCGGGCAGATCATGGCGGGCATCGGCCATGACCTGGAGAAGATCAAGAAGGACGTGGGCGAAGACGGCCTGCGCCAGGTGTTCGAGATCAGCGACCTGGGCGCGGACATCATCAAGAACCGCATCGCCAAGTACAACATCGACGCGGACTTCTGCCACGGCTACGGCTACATGGGCTTCAACGCCCGCCAGGAAAAAACCCTGCGCGCCTGGGAAAAGGACTTCAAGTCGATCAACAGCCAGCACGAAATCCGCTTTCTCGGCGGCGCGGATGTGCAGCAGATCATCGGTTCCAAGGCCTACAGCAGCGCCCTGCTGCACATGGGCGGCGGGCATGTGCATTCGCTCAACCTGCTGCTGGGCGAAGCTACCGCGCTGGCCGGCCATGGGGTGCGGATTTTCGAGAACAGCCCGGCGCTGGAAGTCAGCTACGGCGAACGCATCACCGTGCGCACCGGCCGTGGCTCGGTGCGCGCCAGCAAGCTGCTGTGGGCCTGCGACAGTTTCCTCAACAAGCTGGAGCCGGAGCTGCATCGCTCGACCATCAACACCTACGCGTTCCAGATGATGACCGAGCCGTTGTCCGAAGAACTGATCCAGCGCATCAGCCCGATTCGCGGGGCCTACAGCGATATTCGCCCGGTGATCGACTACTACCGCGTCACCAACGAAAACCGCCTGCTGTTCGGCGCCGCAACGCCGTTGGTGGAGCATATTCCCGGCGACCTCAAGGCCTGGAACCGTCACCTCATGCTGAAGATCTTCCCCTACCTCAAGGACGTGAAAATCGACCTGGCCTGGGGCGGCCCGATGGCGTGCAGCCCCAACCTGTTCCCGCAGATCGGCACCTTGCCGGGGCGCAGCAACGCGTTTTTCGTGCAAGGCTATTCCGGCTTTGGCGTGACCCCGAGCCACATCATCTGCAAGGTCCTGGCTGAAGGCATGAGCGAAGGCTCGGCGCGCTACGACCTGGTCAGCTCGATTCATCGCCCGACGATTATCGGCAAGGACGCGATCCGCCCCTTGCTGCTGACGGCGGGCAAATCCTGGCACCAGCTTTCCGGCTATTGGAACGGGCGCCGCTAACCGCATTTTTTACTCAACTGGAGAACTGCCATGCCCCTCACCCCCCTCAAGCACAACGTCCAACTCTCGGAACTCGACCCTTGGGGCACCGTGGCCGACCTCGGCTCCGAGATCCTCGAAGGCGACGTGCGCGCCTTCGGCAAGATGACGTTCGGCGCGCCCACCGACCCGGTCAGCAGCGCTTATTTCGGTACCACCCAGGGCAAGTTCCGCATGGTCTACCCGTTCGCCGAGCAGGCCACGGTGGTCACCGGCGAAGTGCTGCTCACCGACGAATCCACCGGCCAGTCCACGCGCTACAAGGCCGGTGACAGCTGGTTCGTGACCAAGGGCACGCCCGTGCTGTGGGAAGTGCTCAGCGAAAGCTTCGTCAAACATTACTTCGCCGTCGTGTAGGGAGGCGCCGCCATGACGAGTTCTCCCGACTGGATCACCGTAGGCGCGCTGGCCGACGGTTTTGCCCCGGACGCCTTCATCCTGCCCAACCTGGCCGAGCTGGCGGGCCAGGCGTTCACCCTGCACTTCGCCAATGGCTGGCAGATCGAACACCGTTTCGAACAGGATCGCCTGGCCTGGCACGCCGCCGATGGCCACTCCAGTGGCAGCGCGCCGTACCGTGCTACCTCGATTCGCCCGGGCCTGTACCTGGTGGATTTCATCAAGCAAGAGGCCGGGCATAGCTGGTCGATCAGCCTGGTGCTGGACACACCGAACGCCTCGTTCACTGCCGTGATCGGGCGCCTGCCGGACCAGGCCGAGACCCACGAAGGCCTCTACCACCGCGCCCTGGCCGGCAAGCCGCTGACCTCGGTGGAGGTCGACTTCCTCCAAGGCAGCCTCGACCGCCCGTGGCAGGCCGGCCACTGCCCGCATGCGCCCACCGCCGAACTGGTGGGCCTGCGCAACCAATACCGCTACAGCCCCAGCGAGGTCTACGAGCACATCTACCTCAACGAGCGCTTCTACGCCTGGCAATGCTTGAAAGGGGTCGAGCAAGGCCTGTGCGACACCGACCGCTGTCACTACTACAAGATCGCCGAACAGCTGTACCTGTTCGTGTGGCAGGAGAAGATCGTGCCGACCCTTGGCCTGGTGCTGATCGACCTGCAACAGCACCGCAGCGACGGCAAGATTTTCGGCTACGCCGGTGCATCCTTCGATGCGCTGTCGAACTTCCCCATCAGCTCGTATTGCCAGGTGCTCAACCGCACGGAGTATCCCGATGACTGAGCCGCACACGGTCTAGATGTGGGAGGGGGCTTGCCCCCGATAGCAGTGTGTCAGTCACCACAGGCTTGGCTGAACTACCGCTATCGGGGGCAAGCCCCCTCCCACATTTGGCCTCCTTGGTTTTAGAGACTCCGGTTATGCCCCCACCGCCTGCATCCGGCTCGAACGGAAATCCTTCGGCGACACCTCGAACTGCTTCTTGAACGACCGGCTGAAGTGCGCCGAGTCGGTAAAGCCCCACTTATAGGCAATCGAGGTGATCGACTCGCTGCGCAGGCACGGGTTGGTCAGGTCATCCGCGCTGCGCTTGAGCCGCGCACGCTGGATGTAGCGGCACACGCTGTCGTCCTGTTCTTCGAACAGACGGTACAGGTGGCGCACCGAGATATTCAGCCGGTTGGCCAGACCGATCGGGCTGAGCCCCGGCTGGCTCAGGGATTCATCGATGACCTTCTGCACATAGCTGCGCAGGTTGCTGCCCTGCAGCGCTGCCGGGCCCTCGCGGCATTCGTCGCCCTGCTCAAGGGCCGACCCCAGCAGCGACACGAAGGCCGTTTGCAGCGCTTCTGCTTCACCCGCGCCGTCTGCCGTGTCGTCCTTGCACAATTGATCCATCAGCACATGCAGCATGCGTCCGCAGGCTTTGGTCGAGGAGATCTTGGCGAAAGCCCGTGCGTCGCCGCCCAGGTGCTTGCACACCTGCGGGCGCGAGAGTGACAACGAGGCGTGTTCGATCAAGCCGAAGGGGGTGATTTCGATGGAGCCCACCGAGTCCATCAACAACATCTCGCCAGGCGCCAGGTGCAGGGTCTGGCCGTTCTGCGCGATCTGCGAATAGCCGCTGCGCTGGCTGACCAGGAAACAGTCCTGGTCGTTGTCATGGTCGGCGTGGTGCGCCGGGCGTTTGATCAGCCCGGCATTGGTGCGCAGGATGGCCACGCCGCGTGGCAAGTCTCGGATCTCGCCGATGAACAGCGAGCGGTTGAACGCCAGTTCCGTCTCGAAATAACCGCACGCGGCGCGTAGCTCGCGGTTCCAAGTGTCCAGCCCGTCGTGTGCATGCTGTGGGATGCTCATGGGGTGTCTCCGCAATGGCTTCTTTTTGTTGTTCTGATGCAATAGTTAACATGTTATCTATATGCACGCAACAACAACCTGTTTGCCCTTTGCAGAAGCACTAATGATGCCAATCAGAGGTTCGACAACACCCGATTCAACCCGACCAGCGCCGCCAGCAAATGGCTGCGTTGCATAGGGCTCAGGGCGATATAACGCCGAAACGCCGGCAGGCGATTGACCACTTCACTGCCGCCCATATGCTCCAGGCGCACGCACCATTGCTGGTCGTGCAGCTCGATGCGCAGACGCTTGAAATCCAGCGGCATCAGCGCCTGGAACAACGCCTCGTCGGCCAACAAGCGTGCCTGCAACTCACGCCCCAACGCCTGGTTGCCGGCACGGCGCTGCACACGAATTCCATGGCGCCGGATCGCGCCGCCGTGGTGCACCGCGAAACTCGCCGCGCCGCCCGTCGCAGCCGGTACGCGCAGGACAAACTCGGTCAGCACCAGATGCATCAACAACTGCGACTCGGTGCGCTCGACAATCTCGAACGCCACGCCGTCCACTTCAAGCGTTGCCAGCCCAAGGTTGCGCCGCAGGTGCGCCAGGGTCACCCCCGGTCGATACCCCGACGGCACACGATCGGCACGCCACAGCTCAAACAGTCTTTGCCGCAAAGTCGCCATAACGGTCATCAGCCTGCTCCGGTTGGTTACTGAACTCCTTTGCCAATACTTCCTCCACGGAGGCCGGCTTGAAGGGGTTGACCTTCTGCACCACCAGGGTCCAGAACAGCGCATACGCCGCCGTACCGGCCAACATCACACCAAACGGCACGTAGATGTCCGCCGGGGTCATGCCCGGTGGCGTGATGAACCCCATGCCCAGCAGGATGCCGATGCTCGACACGATCTGCGGCAGTGGGAACCACGGCGAACGATAGGCCCGTGGCAGGTCAGGCCGACGGATACGCAGGCTCACCACCGAGATCGTCACCAGCAGGTAGGCAAAGCTCCACGCACACACCGCCGCCAGCACCAGGTGCATGATGTTGTCGGTGTTGCCGCCCAGGTACAGCGCGTGCAGGCAGGGAATCAACATCGCCACCAGGATGCACAGCAGCGGCGTCTTGAAGCGTGGGTGCAGGTAGGTGAAAACCTTGGGCAACGCGCCGTCCACCGCCATGCCATAGAGAATCCGTGGCACGCCGGCCATCAAGGTATTGATGGTGGCCGCGCCGGCAAACAGAAAACCGATGCCTAGCCACAGCGGGCCGATCTGCCCCATCACCTGCTCGGCGAACCTGGGGATGGCCATGGGCGTGTCCAGCAGGTGCACGCCCGAGGCGGCATCGAGCACCACGTTTTCCACCTGGCGTTTCATCGCCGCGCCATAGATGAACATGCAGGTGGCCACGCCCATCAGCCCCAGCATCATTGCGCGTGGCATCACCTTGGCCGATTGGCGCAGGTCCGGCGCCAGGGGCGTGACGAACTCGCAACCGACAAACATGAACATCGCCATGCCCACCAGCGACAGCACGGTGATGAGGTCGGTGCCCACCAGCGACTCACCGAACCAGCCGTCCAACTGCACGGCGGGCGCGGCGATCAGGCCGAGTACACCGAACACCATCAGGGTGGTCCACATGCCGAAGGTGAGGATGATTTCCGCTCGGCCAAAAGCACTGACCCCAAACGCGTTCAACACCCCGAAGACGATCACGAAACCCACGCCGAGCAACCACGAACCACCGGCCGATTCCGCCAGAGTGTTCAAGTGTTCGAAGTTCACCAGGGCCATGACCCCGGACAGGATGGTTTCGGCGGTGCCGGCAAACACATGCACGATCAGGTACGCCGACAAGGTGCCGGTGATCGCGAAAAAGCGCCCCATGCCGCAATTGATGTAGTCGTACACCGAGCCGGTGGTGGGCAGGATCGAGGCCGCTTCGGCAAAGGTGGTGGCCTGGGCCAGCATCATCACCACGGCGATCAGCATCGCCAGGGCGAACGCACTGCCGCCGATACCAAAGCCCATGGTGGCGGTGAGGATCACCGGGCTGGCCATGATCAGGCCAATGGTGCTGGCCAAGGCGGTGGGGAAACCTACCGTGCCCCGGTTGAGGTGCGCGGTGAGTCGGTCGTTGATCGACATGGTGGGGGTCCTCGAAGACGGTTTTTTTAATGTGTCAGTACTCTGCGCCCCACTCGAATTGATCGTCTTGCCCCTGTCTGCCGCCGGTTTTGTTGCTCCCTGCCACAGCGGGCGGTATGGCGGCCAGGGTCAATTCCCTGGCACGCAGAGAAAAGACTCAGGCCCCCGCCACTCGCCCTAATGCGCCCTCACTCTTAACCAAGCTGGGGACAATAACAATGGAGCACACACTGAAAAATCGCGGCCTGCGCCAGGCGGTGGGCCTCGGGATTGCGCTGCTGATGGGCCAAGCCCAGGCGGTCGAGCTTTACGCCGATGCCGACACCCACGTCACCGGCAACTTCCTTGCCGTGTACGGGATGTTCAACAGCAAGAAGAACTACGACGGGCGCAACGGCGGTTCCACCTGGCGCGAGGCCTTCATCAAGTACGGCCTGAGCGTCGACCAGAGCCTGGGCCGCTTTGGCGGCGTGTATGGCACGGCCAACCTGGTGAGTTCCGGCACCTGGGGCGATGGCGATGCCTCCGGGGTGACCACGGGCAAGGAGCGCACCACCAAGTTCGACGAAGCCTTTGCCGGCTGGCGCTCGGGCGAGCTGTTCCCGGCGTTGGGCAAGGACGGCGTGGACCTGTCGTTCGGTCGGCAGATCATCATGCTGGGCGACGGTTTCCTGATCAACGACGATGGCCCCAACCTCGGCAAGGGCGTGGGTGACGGCGAGTTCAATCGTGGTGGCGCCTACTACATCGCCGCGCGCCATGCCTTCGACAAGACCGCGGTGATCCGCCTCGGCGGCAAGGACGGCGTACATGGCAGCCTGATGTGGATCAAGTCCGACAACCCCGCCCAGGCCATGACCGAAATGGCCGCCGGCACCCTGGAGTACAGCGCCGCGCCGGGCACCCTGGGGCTCACCTATATTCATGGGATCGATGTGGACGAGCGCTTCGCCAGCGACGTGCAGCGCCAGCGCAAAGGCATGAACCTCTACAGCCTGCGCGGCGCCGGCAATGCCGGTATCGATAACGCGCACTTCGCCTTTGAACTGGCCCGCCAGAACCGCCGCGACAGCCAGGAAAACGCCGGCTACGCCGAAGCCGGCTACACCTTCGCCGACCTGCCCTGGTCGCCGGACCTGACCTACCGCTACGCACGCTATTCAAAGAACTGGGACGCGATGTTCGCCGGTTTCAACCGTGGCTACGGCACCTGGGTGCAGGGCGAAGTGGCGGGCAACTACTCCGGCCCGTATAACACCAACACCTCCGTGCAACACGTGGCGCTCAAGGTCAAGCCGCGGGAGAACCTCACCCTGGGTGCGCTGTTCTTCGACTACACCACCGTCAGCACCCGTGGCCAGGTGAACCTGGACGGTCGCGAGCTGGACCTGTACGCCGAGTGGGCGGTGAACGAGCACCTGATCATCACCCCGCTGCTGGGCCTCTACAAACCCAACAAGGATGCCCAAACCGGCGGCAACCAGGTCGGTGGCAACGGCACCAATGTCTACAGTCAGTTGGTGGTCGCCGTACCATTCTGAACCGTCTCGGGCGCGCAGGGACACAGCGCCTGGACCTCGGCATAAGCGCCCTGGTGATACAACAGCGGCGCACGCCCGAAATCGTCGAAGGCCACCACCTTGCCGATCATGATCCAGTGGTCGCCACCGTCCACCTGCTGGTATTTCTCGCAATGGAAGCGTGCCGAACAATCGGCGAACACCGGTGAACCGCCCTCCCCCGGCTCGTACTCGACCAGGGCGAAGCGGTCTTCACGCGGGCGCGCGAAGTTGTTGGACAAGTGCACCTGGTCGGCGGCCAGTACGTTCACCGCAAAGTGGCTGGCTTCTTCGAACACCTCATGACTGTTGGAGCGCTTGTCGATGCTCCACAGCACCAGTGGCGGATCGAGGGATACCGAGTTGAAACTGTTGGCGGTCACGCCCACCTTGCGCCCGGACGCGGTGGCGGCGGTGACCACGGTCACGCCGGTGGCGAAGTTGCCCAGGGCGCGGCGAAAGGCCCGTGGGTCGAAAAGGCTGGTGTCAGGCATGCAAGACTCCCGGGCGCCCTCGAACGGACGCCCTGATTGTTGTAGTGGAAGAACGGGTCACACCATGCTCGGGTCCGGCTCCAGGCCCATCAGCTCACGGCCGAGGATCTGCGCGCAGACGTCGTAGTCGGTGTAGGCATGGGCGCCGGTCATGTGCGAATCGCGGAACAGGCGCTGCATTTCGTTGTGTTCGAACCAGGCATTGCCACCGGCGGCGGCGAACAGGCGGTCCACCGCCTCGATGCACATCTTGGTGGCGTAGGCCTGGTTGGTGCGCCAAAAGGCCAGGGTTTCGCGGCTCGGGTAACGCTGGGCGGCGCTGTGTTCGGCGTGGTCCTGCCAGGTTTTTTCGAGGAATGCGCGGGCAGCGGCCACTTGGTGGGTGGACTCGGCCAGGCGCATCAGCGCGGGGGGCGCCGCGCCCACGGCGGCACCGGTGTAGGCGCGCACGCGGGTTCTGGTTTTTTCGCGGAATACCTCCAGCATGCGCTCGGCCACGCCAAGGCTGACAGTGGAAAAACCACTGGCGAAATACGGCCGGTACGGCGCGTAAAAAATCTGGCTGTCGGGGTAGAGGCCAAAACCTGCGGACTTGCCCTCCATCATGTCCCTGGCCTTCTGGATCCGGTGCTCGGGCACCCAGGCATTGTCGATGACCAGGGTCTTGGTGCCGCTGCCTTTCATGCCGGCGGCGAACCAGTCATCGCGGATCTGGTAGTCGCTGCGCGGCAGCACGGCAAAGCAATAGTCCTGGGTGCCTTCGGCGTTCTGTCGACGGCAGCCGACAATCGCCCACTCGGCGTGATCACAGCCGCTGCTCCAGCCCATTTCACCGCTGAAGTGCACCCCGCCGTCGCCCTCCACCACGCGCCCGAACGGCGCAATACTGCTGCTGGCGGTGGCATGCGGGTTTTCGCCCCAGATTTCCTGCTGCAACCGGGCCGAAAACAGCGCCAGTTGGTGGCTGTGGGTGCACAGCAGGCTCATGGCCCAGGCGGTGCTGGCACAGCTGCCGGCGAGCAAGGCGATGCAGTCGGCGAACTCGGGCAGCGACAGTTCCAGGCCACCAAAGGCCTTGGGTTGAAAGGCACGGTGCAGGCCGATGCTTTTGAGCAAGGCGATGTTCTCATCCGGCACCTGGCGTTGCTGTTCGGCACGCGTGGCATTTGCCGCAATCTGGGGCAGGAGGGGCTTGAGGTCTTCGAGGAGCGGGTTTGGCTTTTTCATGGACGGCCCTGCTTATTATTGGAAGTCCGGCAGCCGCTCCGAGTCGAGGGGCAGCGCTGGATGCAGGGTCAGTATCGAACGGGTCGGGCGCGTGGAAAATGCACGTTCCACAGGCAAGGTTGTACTTTTCACAGGCGCGGCAGCCACAGGCATGACGCTTGGCAGGCACAGTCAAGCCAGGCGCGGGCGGCTTGGTTACCCTCGGGCTTTCTTTTGTGAACTGCCAGGAACCTGCCATGAGTGATATCCCGCTGCTGCCTCACGTCGAAGCGTTTTTACGTCGACCCCATGGGCTGTTCATCGACGGCGTCAACGTCCGCAGCCATTCCAGCCAGACCCTGGCGGTGACCAATCCGGCCACCGGTGAAGTGATCGCCCACGTGGCGGATGCCGACCTGGCGGATGTCGATGCAGCGGTGGACTCCGCCAACCGGGGCTTTGAGCTGTGGTCACAGGCTGCGCCGGCAACGCGCGGCAATGTGCTGCACAAGCTCGCCGACCTGCTCGAACGCCACCGCGAAGAACTGGCGCAGATCGAGACCTGCCAGTCCGGCAAGATCATCCAGATTGCCCGCGCGTTCGAGGTCGACCAGGCCGCGCATTTCCTGCGCTACTACGCAGGCTGGGCGACCAAGATCAGCGGCCAGACGCTCACCCCGTCGCTGCCCTCGTTCAATGGCGAACGCTACACCGCGTTCACGCTGCGCGAACCGGTGGGCGTGGTGGTGGGCATCGTGCCGTGGAATTTCTCGACCATGATCGCTATCTGGAAACTCGCCTCGGCACTGGTGACCGGCTGCAGCATCATCATCAAGCCCAGCGAATTCACGCCGCTGACGATCCTGCGCATCGCCGAACTGGCCATCGAAGCCGGGTTGCCGGCGGGTGTGCTCAACGTGTTGACGGGCGGCGGCCACGTCGGCAAAGGCCTGGTGGAGCACCCCGGTACGCACAAGGTGTCCTTCACCGGTTCGGTGCCCACCGGCATCGCCGTGGGCCGCAGCGCCATGGGCGCCGGCCTCACTCGTGCGACCCTGGAACTGGGCGGCAAGAACGCCGCCGGGTTCCTGCGTGACGTGGACGTGGACAAGGCGGTGGACGGCATCATCGAGGCCGGCTTTTTGCACGCCGGACAAATCTGCGCAGCGGCCGAACGGTTCTTCGTGCATCGCTCACAGCTCGACGCCGTGCTGGACACACTCAGCCAGCGCCTCAGCCGCCTCACCATCGGCTCGCCGCTGGACGAACGCACCGAATTCGGCCCGGTCACCCACCATCAGCATCAACTCAAACTGCTCGGCTATTTCAGCCAGGCCCGCGCCGAAAACAACCGGATCATCCACGGCGGCAAATTCATCGACCGCCCCGGCTGCTATGTCGAACCCACGGTGATCCTCGCCAACAGCATCAACGACACCCTGCTCAACGAAGAAACCTTCGGCCCCATCGCCACCTTCCTGCCCTACGACAGTGAAGACGAGCTGCTCGCGCTGATGAACAACGGCCCCTACGGCCTCAGCGCCAGCCTGTGGACCAATGACTTGGGCAAGGCCCTGTGCATGGTGCCGGCGATCAGGGCCGGCACGCTGTGGGTGAACATGCACACACTGCTCGACCCGGCGGTGCCGTTTGGGGGCAATCGCTCTTCGGGGGTTGGTCGGGAGTTTGGCAGTGCATTCATCGAGGATTACACCGAGCTCAAGTCGGTGATGATTCGGTACTGAACGGAACAACCGCCTCCGCCTCGATCTCGATCAACCAATCCGGCAACGACAACCCGCTGACCATAATCCACGAAGACGGCGGCGGGTTGTCCGGGAAGCGCTGCCGTAGCGCCTGCGCGATCGGTTCCTGCTGGTCGCGGGCGGACTCGGCGATATACAGCCGCAGCATGATCACATGGGACAGATCACCGCCGACCTCGGCCAGCACCTTGTCGATATTGTCGAGCGCAGCGGCGGTCTGCTCGGCAATGCCTGGGCCGACCGTGCGCTCGTCCGCATCCACCCCCACCTGGCCGGACAGCATGATGCGCCGACCCTGTGGCACCTCAAGGGCCTGGCTGAAGCCGTATTGCAGGGAGTTGAATACCGTCGTGGGATTGATGACCTTTCGTTGCATGACGCTTCCTTGTTGTCGGTAGGAAAACAAGGCTAACCCAATGGCATCGTTCAATCTGGCAGTTCAACATCCCGCAACATATCGGGGGTCAGGGCTTGCGCTGTGTCACCCGCCACACTTTGTTCCCCACATCATCCGCCACCAGCAACGCGCCCTGCTCGTCCAGGGTCACACCCACCGGCCGGCCTTGCGCTTCGCCTTCGGCATTGAGAAAACCGGTGAGAAAGTCGACCGGTGCACCCGACGGCTTGCCCTCCTTGAACGGGATAAATACCACCTTGTAGCCCGCTTGCGGGTTGCGGTTCCAAGAGCCGTGTTCACCGACAAACACCCCATCGGCAAAGGCAGCCGGCATGCCGCGCGCATCGGAAAAGGTCAGGCCCAGCGGTGCGACGTGAGTACCCAGGGCGTAGTCCGGCGCGATGGCCTGGGCCACCTTGTCCGGGCGTGGCGGTTGGACGCGCACATCGACGTGGCTGCCGTAGTAGCTCCACGGCCAGCCGTAGAACGCGCCGTCCTGCACCGAAGTGAGGTAGTCGGGCACCAGGTCGCTGCCGATTTCGTCGCGTTCGTTGACCACCGTCCACAGCTGGCTAGAACCCGGTTTCCACGCCAGGCCGTTGGGGTTGCGCAAACCGCTGGCGAACAGGCGTTTCTCGCCGCTGGCCACGTCCAGTTCCCAGATCGCGGCACGCCCTTCTTCAGCGTCGAGGCCGTTTTCGCCGACGTTGCTGTTGGACCCCACCGTCACATACAGCCGGGTGCCTTCGGGGTTGGCCAGCAGGTTTTTGGTCCAATGATGGTTGATGCCGGCGGGCAGGTCGGTGACCTTGACCGGAGTGGCGTCGATATGGGTCTGGCCTGGGGTGTAAGGCACCTTGACCACCGCGTCGGCATTGGCGATATACAAGTCGTTGCCCACCAGCGCCATGCCGAACGGCGACATCAGGCCGCTCAAGAACTCGCTCCGCACTTCGGCATGCCCATCGTGATCGGCATCGCGCAGCAAGGTGATGCGATTGGCGCTCGGTGTATCCGCGCCGACACGCCCCATTACCACCCCCATCGCCGTGCGCCGTGCCCAGGCGATCACACCCGTGCCGCCGTCGGTGGCGCCTTCGGGCATGGGCGGGTGATTACTTTCAGCGACCAGCACATCACCGTTGGGCAGGGTGTAGACCCAGCGCGGGTGATCGAGGTTATCGGCCAGGGCCGTGACGGTGAAGCCTTGGGGGGCGGTGGGTTGTACACCGTCAGACCAGCCGACGGCCTTGGAGACCTTGAGCGTAGGGATCAAAGAAGTGCTGGGCTCGGGCAGTTGCGGCGCAGGCCCGACTCCGGCTTGGAACGGTATTTTGGACGCTTCGCCACATGCACTGAGAACAGCGGCGGCGGCAATCTGGAGCGCAAGGCGGCTCGGTACATTCATGGTGGAAACCTCGGGGCAGAAACCTGAGGGAGTATTGCCCTATAACGCGCGGGTAGCCACCGGACGTGGCGCAATTGAATGTTAACCGGGGGGGCACGAATGGCATAGAAGGCCCTTTTTATCGGACTGAGCCGGCGATGGTGCAGATGGTCGAGGTTGCGCAGTTGTTGGTCGATGAGGCGCTGAACCGGGAAAGCCCGGTGGCCTGATCAAACACGTAATTCCATCAGGCAACGCAATCCCCTGTGGGAGCCGGGCTTGCCCGCGATAGCGGTGTATCAGTCACAGCAACGCCACCTGACACTCCGCTATCGCAGGCAAGCCAGCTCCCACATTTGGGCGTCGACGCCTACCAACTCCCCATCGCCAGACTGAACGGCGAAAACTCCGCGAACTGCCACCGCAACGCCAACGCCGCCGGGCGCCGCACGACATGTTCCACGGTGACCGTCCACAAGCGCTGGGCGCCCTCGAACAGCGCCACTTCAGGGCCGTCGAGGATCAGTGAAGTGCGCCCGGCCACCTGCAGCACATCCCCCGATTCAAAATCGATGAACAACAACCCCGCCACCGGGTTCACCTGCAGATTGCCCAGGGTGTTGAAGAACAGGTTGCCGGCAAAGTCGGGGATGGTCAGCACGTTGCCTTCGACCCGCACAAAACCCGTGTTGCCGCCACGGTGGGAAACGTCCACCGAGCGCTGGCCATCCACCTCGACATAGCTGGCGACGAAGAAGGTATCGGCGTTGCGGATCAGCGCTTGGGCCGCATCATCCAGGCTGCTGGAACGTTCGGCCACGCTGCCGGGCTTACGCGCGACGGATACAACCGGCCGCAGTTGGATGTACTTGGGGCAATTGCCGAACGTGTGCACCACGTCGACCGAGAAGCCCTCGTGGTCGAGCGTACCGATACGCCCGTTCATGCGGTTGCGGCGGCGGGTGTTGAGGTCGATGCCCAGCAGGCCGATGGATGCACCTTCACGCAAGGCGTTGCGGGCCGGGTCGGTTGCCGACGGCAGGCTGTCCACCTGCAAAGTCTGTGGGTTCGGCGAGTGGGCGAAGCCTGGCGCACCTTCCACCATCGTCGCCCAGGGAATGCCCTGCTCGTCTACCACACCCAGCATCAGGTACGGCAACAAGGGGTAGAAATCCCGATGCTGCTCGGGCAAATGATCGCGGATCACCTTCGGTCCGACCACGGCCATGCGCTCGGCGACGCCCACTGCTTGTTGCATGTGCCGTTCACCGGCATGCCAGGGGGATTGTTCGATCAGGTTCATGGCAAACACCTCATGTTGGATAGCCCGATGCTGCGCCCTGCTCGCCACCAAGGGAATCACCACGCCAGGCAATCCACTGTTACGCCAACTGAAATGCCGGGTGGTCTCGCAGCGCCGCCACGCAGTGGTCGACAAAGCTGCGCACGCGCATCGGTGCGTTGTGGCCTTGGCGGTACACCACGTACACGGGCAATGGCGGCTGTTCAAAACCCGGCAACAGGCGGCGCAATTGCCCACTCTGCAGATGCTCGTGGACCGGGTAACTCAGGCAGCGAATCACCCCCGCCCCATGCACCGCCGCATTGATCGCGCCCTGCACCGTGGCGCAGCCCAGGCGGGCACGGGCCTTGAGTGGATAACCCTGGAAATCCCAATGCACCTGATCGGCACTGGCAATCAGCCGATGCTGCTTGAGGTGGTCCGGGCGTTGGGGCTCGCCGTGAACAGCGAGATAGTCGGGGCTGGCGCAAAGGACATGCCGCACCTGCCCCACCGACCGGGCGATCAACGACGAGTCGGGCAGTTCACCGACGAGGATCGCCACGTCCAGCCCTTCTTCGTGCAGGTTTGGATAATAGTCGTGGTAATGCGCCGCGAGGCTCACCTCGGGATAACGGTCCAGGTAGTCGGCCAACACCGGCGCCATCACATAACGGCTGAACAGAAAGGGCAGAAACACCCGCAGGTTGCCCTGGGCCTGCACATGCAAGCCTTTGGCCGAGGCTTCGGCGGCGTCCACGGCGGCGAGCAGGCGCACGCAATCGGCCAGGTACGCGCTGCCTGCGTCGGTCAGGTTCACGCCGCGCGTGCTGCGCTCAAGCAACCGCACGCGTAGCCGCGCTTCCAGGCGGGCAACCGCACGGACCAGGGTTGGTCCGGACACCTGCACACTGCGCGCCGCGCCGGCCAGGCTCGAGTGCCCGGCCAGCGCGGCGAACAGTTGCATGTCGCGATAGCGCTCCATCAACTGCGCCGTTTCATCGCCGGGTTCAGGGCAGCATCCTGGCCCAGGCGATGGCTGAGGAAGTCGACAAAGGTATTGATCTTGGCCGGTACACGGCCGCTCTTCTGGAACACCACCTGGATCGGTAACGGCTCAGCCTCATACGCTTGAAGGACGATCTCCAACTCGCCCGCCGCCACCGCCGTGGCGACCTGATAGGACAGCACCCGCGTCATGCCCCAGCCCAGGCGTGCCAGGTTGATCGCGGCATTGTTCGCCGTAACGACCAGGCGCGGCTCGATGGGCACGGTCAAGGGTTGGCCGGCGTCGACAAACTCCCAGCCACTCACCAGTTGGCTCGACGATGACGTGACGATCTTGGCCTCACGCAACTGCGACGGATGCTCCGGTCGCCCGTGCAGGTCAAGATAGGCCGGCGACGCGCACACCACCCGGCGCACTTCGCCGACCTTGATCGCCTGCTGCCCCGGCTCGTGCAGATGGCCTATACGTACCGCTACATCGACGCCTTCATCGACCAGGTTGACCACGCGGTCGACCAGCAAAGCATTGATGTTCACCAGTGGAAAACGGTCCAGGTATTCCCCCAGCACCGGCGCCACATACAACTCGCCGAACAGCACCGGCGCGGTGACCGTCAGGTGGCCGCAGGGGATGGAGTAACTGCCCGCCGCCGCTTCTTCGGCTTCATCGAGCTCCGCCAGAATGCGCCGGCAATCTTCCAGGTAACGCTGGCCGGCTTCGGTCAGGTGCACGCTACGGGTGGTGCGCGCCAGCAGTTGGGTGCCGATGCGTTCCTCCATGGCGGCAATAGCCCGCGTCACGCTGGGCGGCGAGGTATTCAGGCGGCGGGCGGCGGCGGCAAAACCTTCCTCCTCGGCCACGGCCAGGAACACCTGCATTTCATGAAATCGGTCCATCGGCACTCCTCTCAAGCAACTGCATAGTGCTATTCCCCTGTGGCTAGCGAGCTTGTTGTGGCGAGCGAGCTTGCCTCGCGTTGGGCTGCGAAGCAGCCCCAATAAGGCCGCTGCGTTGTTTCAGAAAATACGCGGTGGCACGTTTCAGGGCCGCTTCGCGCCCCAACGCGAGGCAAGCTCGCTCACTACAACAAGGGTTCGCGTTAGTGGGATTGCAAGCCCACGACTGTACACGGCATGCCGACAAATCCCGGCAGCGCTTCGATGCTGGCGAGCCAGGCGCGCACCTGAGGGTAATCGGCCAGCGACACATTGCCTTCCGGCGCGTGGGCGGTGTAGGTGTAGAAAGCGACATCGGCGATGGTCGGTTGCTCGCCGGCCAGGAAGCGGTTTTGGCTCAGTTGAGTCTCCATCAGTTTCAGCAAGGCGTGGGAACGGGCAATGGCGACGGAGGTATCGATGTCCGCGCCAAACACCGTGGCCAACCGCGCCGACGCGGGCCCGACGTGCAGTTGACCGGCGGCCGCCGAGAGCCAGCGCTGCACTCGGGCCTGCCCCACAGGGTCACCCGGCAGCCACTGGCCTTTGCCGTAGGTGTTCGCCAGGTAAACCAGAATCGCATTGGAGTCGGCCAGCACCACGCCATTGTCATCAATCGCCGGCACCTGGCCGAAGCTGTTGATCATGGCCAAATAGTCGGCGGACTTGTGGGCACCTTGCTTGAGGTCCACCAAGTTGTATTCCACCGGCAGGCCCAGCAGGGACAGCATCAGTTCCACGCGGTGGGAGTGACCGGACAACGGGAAACCATAGAGTTTGATCATGAAAGGCTCCAAAAGAAGGGGGTCTCGACGCCCCGCATACTCCACCGCTGCCCCGACCGTTGGAATCACCAGGATTTACAATCGAGCATTTCATCCGATGAAACAATACCGCTCAGCGCTCCTCGAGCCTGTCCCTCAGGAACCGATGACTCACCGAAAACAATCGCCGATAGGTCAGCAACACTGCGCCCACCGTACCCAACGCCGACGATGCGGCAATCAGGAACATGATCACGATCTGATACCGCACCGCGTCCACCGGGCTCTCCCCCGCCAGTACCTGCCCGGTCATCATGCCGGGCAGGCTGACGATGCCGACCACCGTCATTTGGTTCAGCGTCGGGATCATGCCGGCGCGCACCGCCTGGCGGATGGCTTCCTGCGCGGCCTCCCAGCGTGAGCCGCCGAGGGCCAGGATCATTTCGATTGTGTTGCGCCCCGAGGTCAGTTCCTGGGTCATGCGCTCGATGCCCAGCGAGACGCCGGTCAAGGTGTTGCCGAGGATCATGCCGAGGATCGGGATCGCGTACTGCGGCTCGTACCAGGGGTGGATGCGGATCACCGCAAACAGGCCCACGGCGGTGACCAGCCACGAACTGCCCCACACCGACAGGATGCTGTCGACCCGCTGGCCCCGGTACGTCCGCCGCCCCCGCCCGGCTGCCGAAAGACCGGCGATCAGGGTCATGGCGCACATCAGCGGCAGCACCACGTACCAATAGGCGAACTCGAAGACCCAGCCCAACAGGTAACCGATCGCCAGCAGTTGCACCACCGTGCGCACCGCCGCCCACAGCAATTGGCGCCCAAGGCCCAGGCGCAACAGCAGCGACAGCGCGCCATTGATCAGGATCAGCGAGGCGGCAATGCCCATGTCCAGCGCGGTGAGGTTCTGGTAATTCATGGCTGGGCCACTCCGCTCAACACACCCGCGCTCATCTGCAAGTGGATGTCACTCATGCGCCGGGCCTGGTCCAGGTCGTGGGACACCCAGATACAGGCACGGGAACGATCACCGGCAAACCAGGCATCGATCAGCGCTTCCACTTCGCGGGACGAGGTGGGATCGAGGGCGGCGGTGGGTTCATCGAGCAGCAGCACTTCGGGGTTGAGTTGCAGGGTGCGGATCAGCGAAACCACCTGGGACTCACCGCCCGACAGGTCGGCGGCGCGCTTGGCCAGAAAGTCCGGCGACTTGCCGGCGTGGCCCAGCAGTGTGGTCACTGTCGCCAGGTCGAAGCTGCGCTTGCGCGAGGTCTTGAGGCTGAAGGGGAAACGCAGGTTGTCTTCCACCGTGCCGTCGAGCAGCGCCGGGCGTTGGGAGAGGTAGCTGATATGGCAGCGGTAGTGGGGAATCTCGGCGTTGCCGATCGGCTGGCCATTCCACAGGATCTGCCCGGACGTGGGCGCATCCAGCAGCGCCAATGCGCGCAGGAACACGCTTTTGCCGGAGCCGGATGAGCCGGTGATCGACACCCGGTCGCCGGCCTGCAGGCTGAAATCAGTGGGCTGGAGCAAGGGCACTTGGCGGCGCTCGTCCAGGCGCGTGAGGGCGCGGGTTTCGATCAGTGCGCTCATGGGCACAGTGTTCCTCTCAATCTGAATGACGCAATGGTGAGGCACACTCGCCGGGATTTCATTCAAAAAATTCAAACTATCGCATCCGGTGTGGCTCAGAACTCTAGGTTCAACGTTACCGAGGAGGCGACATGCAATACCGACAACTGGGCCATTCCGGCCTGCTGGTATCCGAAATCATCCTGGGCACCGTCCCCTTTGGCGGTCGCGGCGGGTTTGAGCAATGCGGATCGGTGGATGTGCCCCAGGCCAAACGCATGTTCGATATCGCGTTCGACGCGGGTGTGAACATGGTCGACACCGCCGACCTCTACTCCCACGGCCTGGCCGAAGAAGTCGTCGGCCAAGCCTTGGGAGACAAGCGCAACGATATCCTGCTGGCTACCAAGGGCCGCAGCCCGGTGGACAACAACCCCAACAACTCCGGCTCTTCGCGCTACCATCTGATTCGCGCGTGCGAAGCCAGCTTGAAACGCTTGGGCACCGACCATATCGACCTCTATCAACTGCACAACTGGGACGGCATGACCCCCATCGAGGAAACCCTCGAAGCGCTACGGCTGTTGGTGGGTTCGGGAAAAATCCGCTACTTCGGCACCAGCAACTTCACCGCCTGGCAGATGATGAAAACCCTGGGCAAGGCCGAACTGCACGGCATGCTCAAGCCCATCACCCAGCAGATCTACTACACCCCGGAATCCCGCGAAGCCGAGTACGAACTGCTGCCATTGGCGCTGGACCAGTCGGTAGGCACACTGGTGTGGGGCCCGATGGGCGAAGGCCTGTTGACCGGATCGACCCGTCGTGGCCGCAAGCCGCCCGCCAACACCCGCCAGGGCAGCGGTTGGCCGGAACCCTATGTGCATGATCAGGAGCGGGCGCTCGATATCATCGAAACCCTTGCGGCGGTCGGTGATGAACACGGTGTCTCGGTGGCCCGCACGTGCCTGGCATGGCTCAAGGATCGACCGGGGATCACTTCGCTGATCGTCGGCGCCCGCACCGAAGAACACCTGCGCGACAACCTCGCTGCGACTGAGTTGAAACTGACCCAGGAACAAGCTTCACGCATCGAAGCCGTGACACGCCGCCAGCCGTTGTACCCCTACTGGCATCGCTTTACCGCCGGGATCGACCGCTTTGATCCGGCAGAGCAGCCGTTTTTGGCTGAGCATCAGAAGACCATGGATGCGCGCAAGGACAAGTAATGCCGTGGCAGCCTTTCGCTTTCGCTAAAGGCTGCCTTTTCCCCTTCAAGGAGCCCCCCATGATTGCCCAAATCATGATCGCCGCGCTCGGCGTCGTTGCCATCTGGTTCAGCCAAAGCAAACGCTTGAAAGTGCGCCGCTACGCCTGCCTGTTCGGCATGGCGGGCCAGCCGTTCTGGTTCTGGTCATCCATCAATGCCGAACAGTGGGGGATTGTATTACTGAGCTGTTTCTACACGGTGGCGTGGGCGAAGGGGATCAAGACCCATTGGGTTGATCACACGCCAGACGCGCAACACTGATTTGCAAACGAACGCTGCACTGCCTATATTCCCTGCCTGGCGCTCTCTACGCCACCTTCCGCGGAAAGGGCTGCGCCCAGGACACTGCAACCTCCTCTTTTTCTACGACTCCCCACCTTGAAGCGGAAAAGGTTTGTGCAAGGAGATCGTATGTCCCAACCACTCAACACCGATGGCCGTCTCAACCTTGAGCAACAGCGCAAGCGCGCCAAGGAACTGCTGCCGCGCCTCAAAGCCCAAGACCCGAACGCTACCTTGTCCCAGGCCCAATGGGAAATCGCCAAGCAGCTGGGTTTCAGCAGTTGGCCAAAGCTCAAGGCCCATGTCGATGCCATCGACTTCGCCGCCCGCCACCCCGATTTTGCCGCCAGCGATGAAGCCCGCACCACCCACTGGCGCTGCGGCAATGACATTGCCCACAGCCTCCAACTGGCCGGATTCAAAGGGCAATTCCGGATGCTCGCCGACCCGCTGTGCATGGGTCCGGTCCGCGATCTGCCCCGCCAAGCCTTCCGCGCCATGCGCAGCGCCTTTATCAGCCAGGCCTTTGCCATCGATGCAGCCGATGCAGCTCGTCGCGTCGACGCCGAATACGACCACCTCGAAGCATTGGCCAGCGCCGACCACAGTGTGCTGTGGTGCGAAGCGGATGCCTATGACCAACTGTTCCTGATCCGCGCACTTGCCGGTCTTGAACAGGTGCCGCGCAAACTGGAGCTCATCGAGGTGGACCGCATTCCCGGCGTGCAGCGTTTTATCGGCATCGGCCAACTGGCGCCGGATGTATTGGCGTGGCTATGGCCGCAACGGCGCTTGCTCGATGAGGACGCCGTGCAACTGGCCAAACAGGCCTGGTCGGCGTACTGCGACAGCTCGCCAGTCAGGTGGGCGCAAATAGCCCACGACAGCCACACCGCCTTGCCGTTGCTTGCCCCGGCGTTGTTGCGTCAATTACAGGAATTACCCGGCCTGCACGACGGCCTGTCGCTGACCGAGCGCCTGGCCCTGACGTACCTCGCCGAGAACGGGCCAACGCCATTTGGTCGGGTGTTTGCCGAACTGATGGCCAAGCGTGAACCGCTGCCGTTCCTGGGGGACATGATGTTTCAGGCGCTGTTGCGACCGCTGATCGATGGCGACAAGCCTTTACTCACGGCCACCGAGACGCACCTGGAATGGCCGCGCCAGGTGCTGGCGTTGACGGCACTGGGGCAAGCCGTGCTGAAGGGTCACGCCAACTGGCTGGATCACGCCAGCCATGTGCGATGGGTGGGTGGGGTATGCCTGCGACCTCGCCAGCCCCACTGGGCGATCGATGAGCACATCATGCCTGTCTGGTGCCCGTGATTACGCTAACGTGCTGCCCATTCAACCTTCACTTGCGAGACTGCCCATGCGCAACCTGATCTTCGCCAGCCTGCTCCTGCTGGCGGGCTGCCAACAAACGCCGCCGGCCAACGACCAACTTGATGCCGTGCTCTGGACCCAGACCTCCATCGAGCATGAGCTGATTTACCGCCAGCTTTTCGCCAATGCCACCCGTCAACTTGACGTGGCGTTGGCCGATCCCACCTGGGATGCCCTGCCCTTTCCCCCACGCAACCTGAACGGGTTGCCGCCGGCGGTGGTGGTCGATATCGATGAAACCCTGCTGGACAACGTGCCGCTCAACGCCCGCGATGTGGTCAACAACCAAGTCTATTCCTACGACCGCTGGAACACCTGGGTCGACCAGGCCAAGGCCCAGGCCTTGCCCGGTGCCGTGGCGTTCCTGCAAGCGGCCCGGCAAAAAGGCATCAAGGTGTATTACCTGACCAACCGTGAACACAGCCAGGTCGAGGCCACGGTGAAGAACCTGCGCCTGCGCGGGTTCCCGGTTGAAAGCGACGAACAGGTCCTGGCCGCCAGCACTCCCACCGGTCACTGCGAGAGCGCCGGCTACGGCAAGAACTGCCGCCGCCAATGGGTCGCTGCCCATGCACGGGTGTTGTTGATGGCGGGTGATTCCCTGGGGGATTTCGTGCAGGCCGACCACAACACCCTCGCGGATCAGCGCAAGGCGGTGGAGCCCTATGTGAACTGGTTGGGGCAACGCTGGTTCTTGTTGCCTAACCCGACCTATGGCAACTGGTACAGCGCGCCGTATGGGGATGATGAGAAGCTGCCGTTCGAGCAAAAGCGCAAGCTCAAGCAGCAGGCGTTGCAGTTGCAGGAGTAATCCGCCTTGGCTGGCCCACCGTCCTTGACGCCATCGGCCCACATCTGATTGACACAACAAGGTCATATGGAAATGAAACGAGTAGTTATCGCATCGCTCGGCGCTTTATCGCTCCTCCAACCGTCATTCTCTTCGGCGGATAACACCAACGGGAAAACCCTCTTCACCCAGCGGTGTGCGATGTGCCATGGCGTCGATATCAAAGGCACAGGCCCCCTGGCCAACAAGAGCAACCCGCCCACACCTGACCTGACCACCGCTGCGTTCAAAAAACGCCTGAATGACTACCCAGGCGTTATCGTCTCTTCAATCATCCTTCGCCCCAATGGCGACTTGATCCCAAGGACGTTGCGAGAGAACGGCGTGAAGCTAGCGCCGTTCGCGTGGAGGGTTAGCGACTTCCGCGATTTGAATCAATACATGAACGATGTGATTGCAAAGACTCGTTGAGTCTCACAGCGTTCTTGCAGCGATCGCCTCCACTTCAACCAACGCACCGGGCAATGGCAACGCCACCACTTGCAGCGCCGTACGTGCCGGCTTGTTCGGTTGCTCAGGTGTACCGAAGAACTGCGTATACCCTGCCTGCAAGCCAGCGAAATCCAGCTTGCCGCCCGTTTCTTCGGCGCCCACCAGGAACACCCGTAGCTGCACGATATCGCCCAGGTCCAGGTCCTGCTGGCGCAGGATCTTGCGCAGTTTGTTGAACACCGACACCGTCTGCACTTCGGTATTGCCATAGGCCGCCGGTGTGCCCGCCGGGGCGCTGGCATCGTGCAGGTCGGGCAAGGTGCCGCTGATGAAGATCAGGCTGGCGGATGCCGGCACCGTGACGGTCTGGGAAATCGGGAAGTCGCCGACGCTGGTACGTTGAATGCTGTCGCTCATGATGAATCTCCTTTAATGATGCTTGGGTCACTAAACCACGTTCAAAACCGCCAACACCCTCTGTTGTGGCGAGCGGGCTTGCCCTGCGTTGGGCTGCGCAGCAGCCCCAGACCAGACACCGCGTTCTAGGCATAACGACCTCGTAGCCTTGATGGGGCCGCTTCGCAGCCCAACGCGGGGCAAGCCCGCTCGCCACTTTGGTCTAAGCCGCGATATGTCGCTGTTGAATCACCCGCTCGGCCAGTTGCCCGACCACATGGCGCGCCGAGTTGGCCGCCGATTCCTGCCAGATACCCACGCCGCTCTGCACCAGCCCGTCGCCAGCGAAGTACACGCGGCCGTGGCCGGCTTCGAGCAAGGCGCTGGCGTCGGCCGGGAAGTGTTCACGTTGCAACCACGGGCCTTCGCTGTAGGGGATCTGCTCCCAGGACACTGCCAGCGGGTTGCGCAGGTGTTTTGCATAGCCTGGGTGCAGCAGTTCCACGGCCTCCTTGGAGATCGCGTACTGTTTGTCGAAAGGCTGCGCGCCAAACACATCGGCCCCCTCCCCGGTCACATAGCCCGCCACCAGCAGGCCTTCGCGAGTGTTGAGGTCATTGCTCGGGTACCACAGCAGGCGCGCCGGGTGTTCGATCCACGACAGGCCGCCGTAGGTGCGGTAGTCGGTCTCCCAGAAGCGCGGCGACTGCCACGCCACTTTGGTCGCCTGGTCGCTGCGGGTGCTGAGCAGGGCGGCCTTGATCGGGTCGCTGAAGTCGGTGTCGAGCCTGGCCACCAACGGCAGCGGCAGCGTCGAGATCAGGTAGTCGGCGCGCACGACCTGCTCGCGGCCGCTGCGCTGGTCGTGATAGGTCACCGCCACGCCGTCTTCCAACTGGCGGATACGGCGCACCTGGGCGCCCAGTTGTACATGGCCGCTGACGCGCTGGTAGAAGGCGTCGGTGATGCGGTCCATGCCGCCCACCGGTTGGAACATGGTGGCAGAGAACTCCGGGAATTCGGTGTGCAGCAACGCGCCCCACAGTTCCGGGTGCAGCAGTTGGTCCAGCGCCAACGGGCGGCGGCTGGCGGGCAAGGCGCCGGGGTGCGCTGGCGATTCCAGGTGCCCCGAACGGATCGTGCCCTCGAAAGCCAGCGCCTGGGACAGGTCGCCATACACCCGCAGGAACGCCAGCAAGCGCGTACGCTCTTCACCGCTCAACAGATCATCGAGGGCATCGCGCTGCACGGCCTTGGCGAGCAAGCCGGACAAGTGCCCGCGCGCATCGTTGATGGCCTGGCCAACCGTGAATGCAGGCTTGCCCACATCAGGCCGCACCTGGGCGCCATGACTGCTGTTGACCAGCACTTCCAGCGGTACGCCCAGCTCGCTGCAATAGTCGAGAATCGTGCGGTGCTGGCTGGGAATCCGTGCCGGCCCGGCATTGAAGTAATGCCCCGGGTCGAACGCGGCGGTTTGCGTGCGACCGTCCTTGTAGTCCACGCGGTCGCCGTTGCGGATCGTCCAGGTGCGGCCACCCACCCGCTCACGGGCCTCCAGCACTTGCACCTCGAAGCCGGCGCGGGTCAGTTCCAGGGCGGTGACCAGCCCCGCGATCCCCGCCCCCAACACCAGCACACGCGTGCCCTGCCCCAGGCCTTCCTTGAGTTTCAACGGTTGCGGACGGCGGTGTGACGACGGCCCCAGGCCCAATGCCGCCAGCGCCTCCTTGACCGCCTGCTCGCCCCCGACCGCAGCGATGCTCGACAGCGCTTCACGTCGTGTCAGTCCCATGCTCGATGCTCCTTAATCCGGCAGGCCCGGTGGGTTGATCAGCGACGTGTCGACCCGCTCGATATCCAGGCCCCAGCGTTGCAGCACCTGTTCGTATTGGCCGCCAGCAATCGCGCCTTCCAGGGCGGTGTGGATCGGCTTGACCAGGCCGTTGTCCTTGCGCGTGGTCACCGCGATATCCGCCTTCAACGGCCAGCCACCATTCACTGTGCCGACGAGCTTGATGCCGCCGGTGATTGCCGCCGAATAGGCGTACACCGAGTTAGGCCCGAACAGCGCATCGCTGCGCCCGGACTGCACGGCCAACTGTGCGGCGGCCTGGTCGTCGAAGTACTGCAACAGCGCGGGCTTGCGCCCTTCCTTCTCGTTGGCCTCATTCCAGGCCAGCAGGACTTTTTCCTGGTTGGTGCCGGAACCGACGATGATCTTCAGCCCGGCGATGTCCGCCGCCTGCTTGATCTCGCTGATCTTGCTGGTGCTCTTCACGTAGAAGCCGAGCACATCCTGGCGGTAGGTGGCGAAGTCAAAGCGCTTCTTGCGCGCCTCGGTCACGGTGACGTTGCTGATCACCGCGTCGTACTTGCCCGAACTGACCCCCAGGGGCCAGTCCTCCCAACTGGTCTGCACCACATTGAGTTGCAGGCCCAAGCTATCGGCAACCAGCTGCGCGGTATCGGCTTCGCTGCCGATGGTGGTCTTGTCGTCGCTGGCCAGCAGCGCCAGGGGCGGCCCGGCCACACCGGACACGGCCACGGTGAACTTGCCCGGCTGGGCGAACTTGAAGCCCGGCGGAATCTGCGCAATGGCCGCCTCGTTACGTGGCACATGGATGCGCACGCGGTCGGGGCTGAGATCGACCTGTTGCACGGCGAATGCGTGTTGCGCGGTGCTGACGGCGAGCGCCAGCAAGGCCACGCGGGCAGTAGAGATAAACATGGGCAGTCACTCCTTGAACTACAGCACCTTGCCGAGAAAGGCCACAGTGCGGGGATGTCGCGGTTGGCGGAAAATCTGTTCGGGCGGGCCTTCTTCAATCAACTGGCCGTCGCAGAGGAACACCACGTGGTCGGCCACCTCGCGGGCAAAGCCGATCTCGTGGGTGACGATCACCAGGGTCACGCCCAGTTGGGTCAGGCCCTTGATCACGTCGAGCACTTCGCCCACCAGCTCCGGGTCGAGGGCCGAGGTGGGTTCATCGAACAGCAGCACTTTGGGGTCCAGCGCCAGGGCACGGGCGATGGCCACGCGCTGTTGCTGGCCGCCAGAGAGCTGGCGCGGGTAGGCATCGACCTTGTCCGCCAGGCCGACCTTGGCCAGCAGTTCGGCCGCCCTGGACTGGGCCTCGGCCTTGCTCCAGCGCTGGTGGGCCAGGGGCGCTTCGGCGACGTTTTCCCAGGCGGTGAGGTGCGGAAACAGATTGAAGTTCTGGAACACGAAACCGACGTCGATACGGCGCTTGAGAATCTCCCGCTCTTTGAGTTCGTAGAGCAGATCGCCCTTGCGGCGGTAGCCGACATATTCACCGTCGATGGTGATATGCCCGCTGTCGATCTTTTCCAGGTGGTTGATGGTGCGCAGCAAAGTCGACTTGCCCGAGCCAGACGGCCCGAGGATCACCGTGACCTTGCCGGGGTCGATGGTCAGGTCGATGTCCTTGAGCACCTGCTGGTTGCCAAAGCGCTTGCCCACGCCCTGGATCTGGATGCGCCCGGCGCGTGCTTCAGCCATGGGTCTTCTCCTTGATCCAGCCGCGAATGCGTTGCAGCGGCGTGGGCGGCAGCACCCGTGCGGTGCCGCGCGCAAAGTGGCGCTCGACGTAGTACTGCGCGCTGGTCAGCACGGTGGTGATGATCAAGTACCACACCGTCGCCACGATCAGCAGCGGGATCACCGCCTGGGTGCGGTTGTAGATGACCTGCACGGTGTAGAACAGCTCTGGCAGGGCCAACACGTAGACGATGGACGTGCCCTTGACCAGGCCAATGATTTCGTTGAAGCCCGACGGCAGGATCGAGCGCAGCGCCTGGGGCAGGATGATCCGGAAGATACGACGCGAGGCCGGCAAGCCCAGGGCTGCAGCGGCTTCGTGCTGGCCGGCATCCACACCGATCAGCCCGCCACGGATGATCTCCGCCGCATACGCCGCCTGCATCAGGCTCAAGCCCAGCACGGCCACGGTGAACTGGCTGAGCACATCCACCGTCGACCACTCGGCAAACACCAGAGAGGTGAACGGCACGCCGAGCACAATGTGATCGTAGAGGTAGGCAAAGTTGTACAGGATGATCAGCACCAGCAACGCCGGCATCGAACGGAAAAACCAGATATAGCCCCAGGCCAACGCCGCCAGCAGCGGCGAACCCGACAGCCGCGCCAATGCCAGCGCGGTGCCGAGGATGATGCTGAACAGCGTGCTCAGCAGCGTCAGCAACAGCGTCTGGCCGAGACCGCGCAGCACCGACGGCGAAAAGAACCACTGGCCGAATACGCCCCACTCCCAACGCGGGTTGCTGGCCAGGGAATGCACGATGGCCAGCAGCACCAGCGCCGCAAAGATCGACCCGGCCCAGCGCCAGGGATGCCGCGCGGGCACCACTTGCAGGGCCTTGATCGGCGTGGAGACACGGGCCTGGCGCACCGGGCTGGGCGCATCAATCAGGTCATAGGGTTTGGCGACAATGGGCATGGCGTACTCCTCGGCCTCAGAAGGCATAGGTCAGGCGGGTGTAGTAGTACCCGCCGGTAAAACCGTAGGGCGAATAGACGCCGTAGCTGCTGACCATGGTGCTGCTCGGCACCCCTTGTTTCTTGGGGTAGATGTCGAACAGGTTCTTGGCGCCGACGGCGATGTTCAGGGCTTTGGTGAGGTTGTAGCCAAGGTCCAGATCGGTGATCCACTTGGCGCTGTAGATGCGGTCCAGGTCGCGATTGGCCGATGAATTCACCTCCTTGTAAGAGCCGTAACGGGTCAGAGCCAGGTTGAGGTTGAAGCGCTCGATGCTCCAGTCACCGCCGAGGATCAGCTTGGTGCTGGGCTGCACGCCGGTGATCAGGTTGCGCGCCTCGCGGTTCATCAACTCGTAGGAGGTGCCGAGGATGTTGGTGGATTCCTTGTAGTTGAGGATTCTGGTCTGGTTCCAGTTGAACGCTGCGGTCCATTTCACCGAGCCGTACTGGCCGAGGTCCTGGCTGTAGTTGCTGACCAGGTCCAGGCCTTTGGTACGGGTGTCGGCGCCGTTGATGAAGTACTGCCCGCCAGAGGTGGAGTTGATGCCGTTGTTCTGCAATACCTGGGTGATCTCGGGGCCGAGCAAGGTGCCGGTCAGGGTGATGCGGTCACGCAGGTTGATCACGTAAGCGTCGGCGGTGAAGCTCAGGCGGTCGGTAGGTGTGAGGGTGAAACCCAGGCTGAAGTTGGTCGAACGCTCCGGCTTCAACGCCTGGGCACCGAGGGCTTGGGCGGCGGCGGACCCCACGGGCAATACGCCGTAGTTGATCGACTGGTACACGCCGTTGACCACGCCATAGGTGGTGGAGCGCGCACTGAACAGGCTGTTGGCCAGGGACGGCGCACGAAAGCCGTTGCTCACGGTGGCGCGTACGGCGAACTGCGGGGTGAAATCATAGCGGGTGGTCAGCTTGCCGCTGCGGGTGGCACCGACGCCCTGGTTGTAGTGCTCGTAGCGAAACGCCGTGCCGACGTACCAGTCCGGCACCGGGTTGAAACCTACATCGACGTAACTGGCCAGGCTGTTGCGCGAGGCGCTGCTTTCTTCGTCCGGCGAAATGCCGTTGGTGACCTGCGCCCCCGACGACGCGCAGTTGCCCGGCGCCACGCAGTAGCCGCCGTTGGCATAGGATGCATAGTCACCGGCCTGCACCTCATAGGTGTCGCGCCGATGCTCGAAGCCGACGCTCAAGTCCAAGGTTTTTTGCAGGCCTATATCGAAGCCGCGCTTGAAGTCGAGGTTGGTGGTCAGCTCGGTGGCGATCCAGGTGCCGGAAGTAAAGTGATTCGGCGTGGCCTCACCCAACGACGGGTTCTGGTTATGGGTGGTGCCCTGCTCCGCCTCGTTGCGTCCGTAAGTGGTGGACAAGTCCCAGTCCCACTCGCCCACCGTACCTTTGCCACCGAACGCCGCCTGGAAATCATCCTCGTCGATGAACCAGGTGGGCGTGTAACCGCTGGGATAACCGTTGGGCCCGGTGGTGATGGTGTTGGTGATGGTCGGCAGGCGGAAGTTCTGGCCCTGCTCGGCCTTGCGCCGTGAATAGGTGGTGAAGGAATACAGGCTGAGGCTGTCGTCGATCGGCAACTCGGCGTTGTAACCCAGGGTCAGCAGGTTGGTCTTGGGCGTGCCGTAGCCGCCGTACGTCGAGCGCCCGGCCTGCTCGTAGGCCTGGGCATAGGTGTAGCCGTTGGCGCTGGCCTTGTTGTCGTCGTTCTGGCTGCGCGCATCGAGGGCGAGTTGCACGATGCCACCGTTGCCGATTTCAAAACCCTTGTTGAGGCTTTGCTGCACCGTCTGTTTCTTGCCGTCATAGCCCTGGCCGACGTTGGTCACCGAGGTGCCGCTGGTGTCGGCCTTGAGGATCACATTGATCACACCCGCAATGGCATCCGAGCCGTACTGGGCAGCGGCGCCGTCGCGCAGGACTTCCACATGGTCGATGGCGCTGATGGGGATCAGGTCGAGGTCGGCCGGGGCGGCACCGATATTGATCCCGTTGATGTTCAGGGTGGCGGCGGTGTGACGGCGCTTGCCGTTGACTAGCACCAGCACCTCGGCGGCACTCAGGCCACGCAGGTTGGGGGCTCGGGCAATGCCGCTGGCGTCCCAGCCGGTTTTTTCCGGCAGGGTCAGCGAGGGGATCACTGCGCTCAGGGCCTCCATGAGGCCGGGCTTGCCGGTGTTCTGCAATTGCTTGGCGCTGACCACATCGATCGGCACCGGGCTGCTGGTGACGGTACGCTGCTCGGCGCCGCGGTTGCCGGTGACGACTACGGTGGACAGGGTGCTGTCGTCCTGGGCGTGTGCGGTGTTGGCCAGGATGGCCAGGGTGAATGCGGCGGTGGGTGGTAGAACTCGCTTCATAGGGGTTCCTGCGTTTCCAAATCGCGGAGTCGGGCGGTCACGCGGGTGGGCGCGGTGCTCGGTTTTTTTCTGGGTGTCAGGGCGATTGGGGGCTAGGTGTGCGGCGAGGTTTGAATTGGCAACATACGTTGAACTCCCTTCCAACGGTTCTGCTGCGGGGTGGCAGCGCAGAATCCGGGTCTAGATTGGTACCATCCGAGGTCAGGGGTAGGCTGTTGAGTTCAAACATAACGGAATGGGTTTTGAAAATATAATGCTATTTGGGTATAAGCTAATATTCTTGTATTTAATTATTTATGAATTTTGTTATTCA
The DNA here is from genome assembly GCF_055380095.1 of Pseudomonas allii. NCBI lineage: Bacteria > Pseudomonadati > Pseudomonadota > Gammaproteobacteria > Pseudomonadales > Pseudomonadaceae > Pseudomonas > Pseudomonas allii. The sequence goes on from NZ_AP039450.1 coordinate 4,407,633, forward strand.
TATAAGTAATGTTTTTTTGCATTTGGGGATTGGGGGTATATCCGTTATTTGGGTAACGGCGGCTATTGGTTCCGCCCTTACGGCGGGTCACTTTTGAAAAGAGCCCAAAAGTAACCAAAAGGCTCTTGCCCCAACACTCGGCACCTCGCCTAGGCTCGGTGTGCCCGTAATCCGACAGTGATTTGGGGGGCCGCCGCCACGCGCCATCCATGGCGCGGGGCGGCTAAACCGGCATCCCTGCCGGTTTACCCCCCAAACCCCTGCCGAATTCCGGCCAGCGTGTTTGACGGGGCGCCTAACATCAAAATCAAAAGCAGATCAAAAGCCAGAGCCAGAGCCAGAGCCAGAGCCAGAGCCAGAGCCAGAGCAAACCACCCTTCAACTGATACATGAAGATCAAACTGTGGGAGGGGGCTTGCCCCCGATGGCGGTGTGTCAGCCAACTCATCAGTGACTGACCCACTGCCATCGGGGGCAAGCCCCCTCCCACACTTTGACCGAGTACCGGCCATACAATCCGGTCGGCTCTAAGGCCGCCGCGCTCTTGCTTTTGATCTGGGGCGCCCCGTCAAACACGCTGGCCGAACGCAGGCTTGAATCCGTGGGTAACCCGGCAGGACGCCGGGTTAGCCGTCCTGGGCCAAGGATGGCCCATGACGGCGGCCCACGGATTCAAGCCGGAGTGAGGGCACACCGAGCCTAGGCGAGGTGCCGAGTGTTGGGGCGAAGCGTTTTTGGTTACTTTTTGCGCTCTTCAAAAAGTGACCCGCTGTAAGAGCGGAACCATAAGTAGCCGTTACCGAAGAAACGGATATGTACACCTACCTACCTACCTACCTACCTACCTACCTACCTACCTACCTACCCGGCCGCAACAACTGCATCTGCTGCCGATAATCATCCGTCACCTGCCGCGCCTGCCCACTACTGGTAATCACCCTGGGCGTAATCAACACAATCAACTCCGTCCGATCTTTCGACTTACTGGTACTCCCAAACAACCAGCGCAAACCCGGGATCTTTCCCAGATACGGTACGGCACTGACACTCTCCCCGTTGTCCTGCTTGATCAACCCCCCCAGCAACACCGTCTGCCCACTCTGCACCGCCACCTGGGTCGACACCGAACGCGTCGAGATACGCGGATTCACCGGCGTATCGCTGGTACCACTCTGGCTCTCGGCATCACTGACCTGCTGCTGGATATCCATGTACACCAACCCCCCCGGATTGATCCGCGGCACCACATCCAGGATCACCCCGGTCTGCACATACTCGACACTGCTCAAGGTGGTATCCGCATCCCCGGTATTGACGGTGGTCTGGCTGATGGGAATGTTGTCCCCCACCTGAATCTGCGCCGGCTGGTTGTTCATCACCACCAGCGACGGCGCCGACAGCACCTGGGTGCGCCCATTGGTTTCCAGCGCGTGCAACGCCACCTGCAGGTTCGAGCTGACAAACGAATAGAACAACGAATCCGCCGCCCCCAGCCCCGCCCCACCACCGCCCAGCGCGCCCTGGCTGCCGGAGGCATTGGCCACCGTGGTGCTGCCAGAATTGCCCGCCAGGCGCCCCAAGTACCACTGCACCCCCAGGTCCAGTTCACCGGTGAGCTTGACCTCAAGAATCCGTGTCTCGATCTGCACTTGCAGGGGTGGATTGTCGAGGCGCTTGATCGCCGCTTCGATCTCTTTCCACTGCGCGGGACGGGTGCGCACCAACAGTTGGTTGCTGCTCTTTTGTGCGGTGATACGGGTGCCGGCCTCAAGCGCGTTGGTGGGTGCGATCAGCTTTTCTTCCGGCTCCGGCTCTTCGGCAGCGGGCGGGTTGTTCTGCAAGCCACCGGTATTGAGTGACGACAGGGTCGTCGTGCGCAAGCCAGGCGCGACCTTGGCCGGCGTGTCGTCCTTGATCGCGCCGGTGCCGTAGATCTGCCGCAGGTACTTGGCCAGGTCGACGGCCTTCATGTTGCGCACGTCGTAGACGTACATCTGTGGCTCGTTGCCGCCGCCCTCGTCGATGGTGCGGATCCAGTCGCCGACTTCGCTGAGGTACTGGGGCTGGGAAGAAATCGCCACCACCGAGTTGGTCCGTTCAATCGGCAGGAAGCGCAGCATGCCCGCCAGGGGCATACCGCTGTCAGGACCGAACAGACTTTGCAGCTGAGGCATCAGCTCGGCCACCGAGGCGCGTTGCAAGCCGAACACGCCCACCGACATGCCCTTGAGCCAGTCCACATCGAAGGTGTCGATGGTGTCCTGGTAGTTGGCCAGTTCATCCGGCGTACCGGCCAGGCTCAGCACATTGCGCGCCGGGTCGACCAGCAGAAACGCATTCTCGCGGGCGAAGGGCTTGAGCAGTTTCTGCATCTCGGTGGCGGAGATGTAGCGCAGCGGAAACAGGCGCGCCGACAAGCCGCTGGAAGGTTGCGCCACGCTCATCTGCGGCACCAGCTTGCCCGCCACCGCCTGGCTGGCCGGCAGGATCACGTAGCGGTCACCCTGCTTGATCATCGCGTTGTCGGTCCAGGACAGCAGGGTTTCGAGGATCGACAAGGCCTGCTGCTTGTCCACCGGCTTGGAGGTGGAAAAGCTGACGTTGCCCTTCACGCCCTGGGCGATGCTGTAGTTTTCGTGCAGCAGGTCGCCCATCACGCTGTTGATCACCGCTTCGATGGGTTGGTCGGCGAAGTTGAACACGATGTCGCCGCCCTCTGCCTTCGCACCCGGCGTGGCCGCCGGCGCACGCACGAACTGTTGGTTGCCCCGGATCAACTGGCGCTGCGCGGGGGATTTGACCAAAGGCTGGGCAACTTCCGTTGGGGGCGCCTCGCTGGGTGGGCGTTGCGAGCCAGTGCCCTGCATGGCCTCGTGCAGAAGATCATCATCCGGTTCGAGACGGTCGGGAAAGCTGCCACAGCCGCCCAGGGCAAGGGCGGTGGCCAGGTATAACGTGGAGGTGCGCATGTCGATCAAGGGAGGGGCTCGCGGGGCAAAGTAAGGGGGGGTCGCTTGGACGGTGGCGGCAAGCGCTTGGCGTAGAAGCTCAAGGTCTGGGTGCGGCCGTCCAGGCTGAAACGGGCGGATTGCGGGGTGAGGTGGTCCAGGCGCCAGCCGTTGGGCAGGGTCTGGCCCAGGCGCACGGTCAGCAGTGGGCCATCGACCTGCTTGAGCATGGCCATCTGCAGGTTGCCGGTGATCATGATGCCGCTGAGGGTGAGATGGGCCAGGCTGCTGACCTGTGCCTTGCCCACCACACGATCCGGGCTGCGATCCGGGCTGAACAGCGGTGCTTGCCACGTGGCGGCCAGGTTGTCCAACGGCACACTGGGCAGCCCTTTTACTCGAGGAGTGGGATGGGCGCGCATGGGCGCTTCAGGCAACCACTGCGGTTCATCACCCAGGCTGCTGAGGATCACCGCCATCAACACGCCCAGCAACCCCGACAGGCCGAGCAAGCCCCACTCCACGGGGCGCAATCTACCGATCATGGCGTCACCCGTGACGGTTGCAGGTAGCCGCGCACCAGCAGGTGCACCACCAGCTTGCCCGCACCACCATTGGCTGGCGCCTGCTGGCTGCGGCGGATGCGCAGCTCATCCACAAACAGGAACGGCGGCTGGTACTCCAGCTCATGCAGCAGCGCTTCGAGGGGTTCGATGGCGCAATCGAGTGTGAGGCTGACCTTGACCTGGCGATACGGCTCGCCGTCGTCCTGCTCCGGGGTGATGGGCTTGCGTTGGCTCAGGCTGCACCCGCCGCCGAGGCTGGCGTGGCTGTTGATCAGGTCGGCGAGGCGTTGCATCAGATCGGCGGCGACCACATCCGGGTCGTCCCCCGGCAGCAGGCTGGTGCTGCTGGCGGGGTCCTGGCGGGCTTGCTCAAGCTGTTGGCGCAACGCATCGCGTTGGCGCAACACACCGGCATAGCGTTGCTGCTGCTCGCGCAGTTGTTCGGCCTGTTCGCCCATGTCACGCAAGGGGCCGGCAAACCAGCTGTCGACCAACAGCCAGTAAGCCGCGCCGACCACCACGGCCAGTAGCAGCAAGGCCGCGCCGCGACGTTCACGGGGTGTGAGGGGTCGGCGCATCGGCGGCCTCCTGGCGTAGGTGGGCGCGCAAGGCAAACTGGTCCTTGCCGGTGCGCGCATCGGGTTGGATCACCCCTTCGAACTGGGCGTTTTCCAGGCTGCGGCAGCCCTTGATGCGAGTGATCAGCGCACTGGCCTTGGCGCTCTGGCCGGCGATGGAAATTTCGCCGTCCTTCACGTCCAGTTGATCCAGCCAGGTGTCGGCGGGCAGGCAGGTGGTCAGGTCGTTGAGCAGCGCCGCCAGCGGCGGTTGCGCCAGCTTGCGCCGGGTGAGGTACTGCGCGGCGCCGCGGGTATTGAGCAGTTGCTGGCGTAGCGCGTGCACCTCGGCGACCTCGGCTTTCTGTTGTTGGACGCTGGCGTGCATCACGTCGAGGACGCGCTGGCGGTCGTTGAGCCACAGCAGCATCGCCGCGATCAGCAACGCCGCGCACAGCCACGGCAGGCTGCGTTGCAAGCCCATGCCGGTGGGCCGCTGCGGGCGCAGTGGCGCGGGCAGCAGGTCGATGCCGAGGTCCGCCGCATCCACACGATGGGGATGCAGGCCGAGGGTGGCGCAGTCGGCGAGGATCAGGTCCAGGCGCTCGCGCAGGATCGCCACCACTGTCACCTCAAGGTGGGTGGGCGTGCGCCGCTCCTGACGCGCCACAAAGTAGAGTTGGTCCGCCTCGAAGGGGGTGTAGCGGTCCAGTTCATAGCCGACCACGGCGCTGAGATTGCGCCCCGCCGCCAAGGGCAGTTGCACGCTTTGCACCAGCACAGCGTCGGCGCCGAGCATCAGCACCTGGCGCGTATTGGCCGCTGCAACCGGCGCGCTCAGTGGCCAGTGGTGGATCTGCTCGGGTGGCTCTTGCCACGCCAGCCATGCGGGTACACAGGCGCGCAACTCCGCGATCCATGCGTGCCACCCCTGTTGCAGCAGGCTGCCGCGCCAGTGTCGGGCGATGGGTTCCAGTCGATTCATTCTTGCCAACGCAACACCCGGTAGGGTTGTGCGCTGTCCTCCGATGGGCTCAATAAAACGGTGACTTGCAGCCGCGCCTGATAACCGCCGGGCCGCTCGGCGCGGCTATCGACCACCAGCACTTCGCCGGGGTCCACGCCTTCGGCGTTCTGGCGCGGCAGGTTCAGTGCCTTGCGCATCAGCGGGCTGGCGAAGGCGGGATCGGGGCGGTCCAGGTCGCTCCACAAGGTGATCTCGGGCAGCAAGCGGCTGTAGAGGGATTGCGTCATGCCGGGCAACTGGCGCACTTCCTCCAGCACCCGCAATGGCGCCAGGCCCTGGTTGCGACGTGCTTCGAGGGCCGTGGCCAGTTGCATGGCCTGGGCCGGGGTAGCGCCGCAGGCCAGGGCCAGGCGCGTGAAGTCCTGCATCTCGGCATTGATCAGGTAAAGCTTGCCGCGCTCGCTGCGCAGGCTCACGTGCAATTGGGCGTCATCAAAGGTCAGAGGGATGTCGCGACCATCGGCAACCCAGTGCCGATCGGCCATGACCTGCGCGATACCGGCTTCGGCGGCCAACACGGTCTGGGTGTGCTGGCGCAGCCACAGGGCCTGGCGACTCTCCAACTGTACCCAGCCGACCAGGCCGCCGAGCAACACGCTGAGCAACGCCAATACCCACAGCACCAGCAGCAATGCTGCACCGCGTTGACGCCTCATTCTTCGACGCTCCCGCTGGACAGGTTCAGGCGCAAGGCAATCACCTGGGTGACCCAGGGCACCGGCCCCGTCACGCTGGCAGCGATGCGCACGGCCGAAGGCAAGCGCCTGGGCCAGGGCCATTCACTCACCCAGCCGGTGGGTTGGCCCAGCGGCGACTCACCGCGATAACTGAACTGCAACGCCTTGATGTTGTTCAGCAGCATCTGGGGTTCACGTTGAGAAAACCCCACCTGCAACGCCTGTTCGACCCGTTGCAGGCTGAACCGATGGATCCCGCCACCGAGCACGCCGGGCAAGGTCGAGACAAACTCAAGGCGCTGCGCCGTGCCGACGAAAAAACCATCGCCCTCGCCCACCGCCAGCGGCAATGCCTCGCTGATCGCCGTGCGCAAAAACTGTTGGGCGGCGCGCACTTCATCCAGGCTCACCGTGTACGCCTGGGCCTTGGACACGGCGCGATTGGCCCCCAGCAAAGCGCCGCCGACCAGCACCAGCAACACGCCGAGCAAGCTGAGCACCACAAGGATCTCCAGCAAGGTGAAGCCCTGCTCGCGGCGCTTCACAGGCGCGCCTTCAAGGTGCTGAAGCGGGCCTGGTGCGAGCCTTCGCTGAGGACCAGGTCGAGACGCACAATCCGCGCTTGCTGCCGGGTGCTGGTCAGTTGCCAATGGATGCCGTCGAGCTCGCCCTGGCTGACGCCGTTGCTCAAGCGCCCCGCCGCTTCCTGATCGAAAATCGTCAGCGCCGCGTGGGTCAACCGGTCGCTGTGGGCCACCTGGGACAACGAGCGCGCACTCTGGCCAAACGCAACCAGCAGCACCGTGCTGCACACCGCCATCAGCGTGAGGGCGGCGAGCATTTCCAGCAGGGTGAAGCCAGCCTGGCGCTTCATGGCAGCGCCTTGGCTTGCACGCTGCCGGTGAGCCAGCCGATATCGATGCGCCAACGCCGGGCACCATTGGCCACGAGGAGATTGCCGCCGGTGGAACTGCCGTCAGGGTAGAACTCGACGCCAGGGCCGACCTGTTCGGCGGTGTGCAGCGTGACATGCAGTTTCGACGGCCACCGTTGCAATGCTCGACCTGGCGCCTGGAACGTACGGGCACTCAGATCGAACACCGTACGCGCAGGCTGCCCGCTGACAATTGCCCCTGCCCGCGTGGTGCGCAGCGCCTCCACCATCTGCCCCACCGCCCGGCGTTCCTGCGCCACCTGCAAGCCCTGGCGCACACCCAGCCCCAACACGCTGGCAGCCAGGCTGATCAGCAGGATCACCACCAGCATTTCCAGCAGGGTGAAGCCGCGCTGGAACATGGCGGCCCTACTCCCAATTGCCCAGGTCGGCGCTGTAGCCTTCGCCGCCCGGCTGGCCGTCCTGGCCATAGAAGATCAGGTCGAACGCGCCGTGTTCGCCAGGAAAGCGATAGCCGAAGGCGTGCCCGAACGGGTCCTTGAGGTCGGACGGTTTGGCATAGCCACCGGGCCTGTCCACCAGCTGTTGCAGGCTGGTGGGCGGAGCGCCGACGTCGAGGGCGTAGCTGTCGATCTTCATGCTCAGGCTGGCCAACTGGGCCTTGCCCGCGCCGTACTTGCCCTTGTCCACATTGCCGCCGACCTGGCGCACGACGATGGTGGCGACAATGCCCAGCAGCACGATCACCGCGAGCATTTCCAACAGGGTGAAACCGCCTTGGCGGCGTGGTTTTCTCATGGGGTCAGCTCCTTTATAGATTGCTGGTCAGGCTCATCAGCGGCAGCATGATCGCCAGCATGATCACCGCCACCAGCACCGCCATGACCAGGGTCAGGGACGGCACCAGCGCGGCCAGCAGGCGGTCGATACCGCGCTTGGCTTCGACGTCGAAGATGTCGGCGACCTTGAGCAACATGCCGTCGAGTTCGCCGGCCTGTTCGCCGACTTCAATCATTTGCAGGGCCAGCTCGGGCAGCAGCGGCTGGCTGCCGAATGCGCTGGCAAGGGTGCCGCCGGCTTTTACCGATTCCGCCGCACGCCCGACCTGGGCCTGCAACGCGTGGTTGGTACAGACTTGCCGCGCAATCACCAAGGCTTGCAGCAACGCCACGCCGTTGCTCAGTAGCGTGCCGAGGGTGCGTGCCAGGCGTGCCGCTTCGACCCGTTGCAGCAACGGGCCGACCACACGAATACCGAGCAGACGCCGGTCGTAGCGCTCGCGAAACAGCGGGGCGCGCAGGCGTGCGGCCCCCAACCAAACGATCACGCTCAACCCGGCCAACAGCGCCAGGCCATAGGCGCCGAGAAATGTCCCGAGGGCCAGGATCACCTCGGTGATCAGTGGAATCGGCACGCCCAGGTCCTGGAAGATCGGCACGAACTGCGGCACCACATACGCCAGCAGCAACGCCAGGGAACCCAGCACGCCCACCACCAGGAACGCCGGATAGATCAGTGCATTGATCACTTCGCCACGCAGCAATTGGCTGCGTTCCAGGTAATCACTGAGTTGGCGCAACGTCCCTTCCAGCGCGCCACCGGCCTCACCGGCCCGCACCATGCTCAGGTACAACGGCGAGAACGCCGCACCCTCTTCTTCCAGCGCGGCGGACAACGGCTTGCCGGCCTTGACGCGGTCGCGCAGGCGCTCGATCAGCGCACGTACCTGGGGTGGGCCGGGCTGCTTGAGTAGCAGGCTCAACGAGCGCTCAAGCGGCTGGCCCGCCCCCAGCAGCGTCGCCAATTGCTGGGTAAAACTCACCAACGCCTGGCCCTTCAACTGCCCGCGTGCCCTGCGCAGGCCGGGACCGCCGGCCGGTTCGATGTGCAACAGCAGCCAGCCGCGCTTGTGCAGGGCCGCCACCGCAGCGGTTTGATCGGTGGCCTCCAGCGTACCGTTCTGCGGCGCGCCCTGGCTGTCCAGGGCACGGTAGCTGAACAGGCTCACGCGTCCTCTCCACGGGTCACGCGCAGCACTTCTTCCAGCGAAGTAATCCCCGCCAGTGCCTGGCGCAAGCCTTCTTCATACAAGGTGCGCAAACCGGCGCGGCGCGCGGCCTGCTCCAGGGTCGAGGCATCGGTGTGGCGCATCAGCAGGCTGCGCAGTTCGTCGTTCATCACCAGCAGTTCGGTGAGGGCGCTGCGGCCGTGATAGTCCCCGCGATAGAGCAGGATCGGGCGTTGTTCGGTAAGGCGGTCCAGGCCGTGTTCGGCGATCAGTTCGGGCGGCGCTTCGAAAGCGACACGCGTGGCCGGGTCCAGGCGCCGCACCAGGCGCTGGGCGAGGATGCCGCTGACGGTCGAGGCGATCAGGTAGCTTTCCACGCCCATGTCCAGCAGCCGCGTGATGCTGGCGGCGGCGCTGTTGGTGTGCAGGGTGGAAAGCACCAGGTGCCCGGTGAGGGAGGATTGGATGGCGATGCGGCAGGTTTCCAGGTCGCGGATCTCGCCGATCATGATCACGTCCGGGTCCTGGCGCACGATGGAGCGCAATGCCCCGGCGAAGTCCAGGCCGATGGCGGGCTTGACCTGGATCTGGTTGATGCCTTCGAGCTGGTACTCCACCGGGTCTTCCACGGTGATGATCTTGCGCTCGGCGGTGTTGAGCCGCGACATCGCGGTGTAGAGCGTGGTGGTCTTGCCGGAGCCGGTGGGCCCGGTCACCAGCAGGATGCCATGGGGCCGCGCCAGCAGGTCGAGGAAGGCGGCCAGACGCTGGCCGTCGAAGCCCAGGCTGGGAAAGTCGAACTGCACGGTTTGCCGGTCCAGCAGGCGCAGCACCACCGACTCGCCGAAACTGGTGGGCACCGTGGACACCCGCAGGTCCAACTCCTTGCCCTGGATACGCAGCATGATGCGCCCATCCTGCGGCAACCGACGCTCGGCGATGTCCAGCCGCGCCATGATCTTCACCCGCGAAATCACCGCCGCCGAGGAACTGGCCGGCGGCGCTTCGGCGTCATGCAGCACACCGTCGATGCGGTAGCGCACCTTGAGCTGGTGTTCGAAGGGTTCGATGTGGATGTCCGAAGCGCGTTGCTCCACCGCGCGTTGCAGGATCAGGTTGACCAGGCGGATCACCGGCGCTTCGGAGGCCAGGTCCTTGAGGTGTTCGATATCGTCCAGGGCACCGCCCTGCTCATCAAGGTTTTCGATCAGCGTGCCCATGGCCGAACGGCCCTGGCCGTAGTAACGCTCGATCAGCGTGTCGACCTCAGTGCGCGGGCCGATCGCCAGCCACACCGGCACCTGGCACGCATAGGCCAGGGCCTGGAACGGATAGCATTGCGCCGGGTTGGCAGCCAGCACGCGCAGGCCACCCTGGGTCCAGCCCATGGGCACGACTTGATAGTGACGCATAAAGCGCTCAGTCAGGGCGGGCAAAGGATCGAGCAACGGCGGCGCAGCGTCGGCCAGCAACAGCGGCGCACCGAGCAACGCCGCCCAGGCGCGGGCCAATTCGATATCGGAAACCAGGCCCAGGCGGGTCAGCAGGCTTAGCAGGTCATCCGACGGCAAGCGCCGGGCGCGCTCCAGGTCCACCGTTTTCAGCCCGGCATGCTGCATCAGCCACGCACACACCTGGTCGGTGTGCGGGATCTGCATCTGGCAGGCATCGATAGGCGCTGACGACATAATGTTCAGGTATCTAGTATTACGAGAAAGTATGGCTATTTGGAACTACTGGAAGATGCCATTAGTTAGCCATAACCCAAGCCAGAGTAAGCCGGGGTTATCGACTGGAAGTTATAGCGCTAGTTCCTGAAGAGGGGGAATAAAATAGACACAATGACCGAGAACCCCGTGACAGAGCCTTAGCAGCTAATAGCCACTACTTCGCTAGTTGCAATTAGCCACTTATGTGCTTTCACGCAATTAAACGGCAGCCTAATAAACTCACAGGGCTTACTTCACCTTCGATGCGGAGCACACTCGCACTTTCGAGTGGCCGTTCACCAGGATTATCGAGCGTTGAAATGTGGGAGTGCGTTGGCATGCCTGCGTGAGTGGTTTGGGGGCTGCTTCGCAGCCCAACGCGGGGCAAGCCCGCTCGCCACAGCAGGCCCGCAAGCCACAACAAGCCCGCAAGCCACAGCAGCCCGCTCACCAAAGCAGGGGGGGTACACAGAACAAAAACCGTACCCACGATGCGAAGCGAGTCGCTCTTGATCTTGATCTGAGGCGCCCCGTTAAACACGCTGGCCGGAATTCGGCAGGGATTTGGGGGGTAAACCGGCAGGGATGCCGGTTTAGCCGCCCCGCGCCATGGATGGCGCGTGGCGGCGGCCCCCCAAATCACTGTCGAATTACGGGCACACCGAGCCTAGGCGAGGTGCCGAGTGTTGGGGCAAGAGCGTTTTGCTTACTTTTGCGCTTTTCAAAAGTGAGCCGCCGTAAGGGCGGAACCTATAGCCGCCGTTACCGCAGCAATGGATATGTACTCAGTCTGATGCCCCAACACACATTCAACCCAATCAACCCACGGCCCGTGTGCTTTTTTCAACCAGACACATCGGCGTCCCAGCGACCGGCTCTTGCATCACCCGCACCTGCACCTCAAACACCCGCCGCATCAGCTCTGCACTGACCACCTCCCCCGGCGCGCCATCGACGACCAGTTTGCCGCCGTGCATCACCGCCAAGTGATCGGCATACCGGCAAGCCTGGTTGATGTCATGCAGCACAGTGATCACGGTCTTGCCCTCGGCAGCCAGTTCGCCCATCAGGTCGAGCAACTCGACCTGATGGCTGATGTCGAGATAAGTGGTAGGTTCGTCAAGCAACACCACCGGCGCATTCTGCGCCAACACCATCGCCAGCCAGGCACGCTGGCGCTGGCCGCCGGACAAGTCCGCCAGGTCGCGATCAGCCAACACGTCCAGTTCCAGGCGCTGCATGGCCTGGCTTACGTGAGTCTGATCACTGCCGCTCAAGCGCCCCCACAGCGAGTTATGCGGGCTGCGGCCATAGGCAACCAACTGGCGCACGCTGACGCCTTCCGGCACCGGCAACACTTGCGGCAAGAATGCGATGTGCCGTGCCAACTGGCGGGCAGACAGGCTGGCATAGGCCTGGCCATCCAGGGTCAACTCGCCCTGGCTAGGCTTGAGGATGCGCGCGAAGGCCTTGAGCAAGGTGGACTTGCCGCAGCCATTGGGGCCGATCAACGCGGTGACCTTGCCGGCGGGCGGTGCAAAGGACAGACCCTGCACGATGCGCGTGGCGCCGTAGCCGATGTCCAGCTCGCGCGCCTGGATAATACTCATGTCATCAACCCTTGAACCGTGCCAGCAACCAAAGAAAATACGGTGCGCCGATCACCGCCGTAAGCACCCCGGCGGGGATTTCGCTGGGCGCGATCAGCGTGCGCCCCAGCGTATCGGCGAGCACCAGCAGCAACGCACCGATCAGCATCGCCGCCGGCAGCAGGTACTGGTGATGCCCGCCCACCAGCCGGCGCGCCATGTGCGACGCGACCAGGCCGATAAAGCCAATCGGACCGATCACTCCCACGCCCAGGCTGGTGAGCAACACCGCGCAGGCCATCGCCGACCAACGCGTACGGCTCAGCGCGGTGCCCAGGCTGTGGGCCGCCTCATCGCCCAAGGCGATCAGGTTGAGCGGCTTGGCCAGGCACAGGCCCACGGGGATCAATACGAGGAACGGCAAAACCAGCGCCACATGGTGCCAGTTGCGACTCCACAGGCTGCCGGTCAGCGCAAGCAGCGCGGTGTTGATATCCAAGGGGTGAGAGAGGATCAGAAACTCGGTGACACTGGACAAGGTCACCGCAATCGCCACCCCGGACAACGCAAAGCGCACCCCGGAAAAACTCACACCGGTGTTGTACAACGCCAGCAACAACGCGCCGCCGGCCCCGCCCAGGCAAGCCACCAGCGGCAGCCAGGCAATCGGCAGGTGTGGCCAGCCAATGATCGCCACGGTCAGCGCCAACCCGGCGCCTTGGGTCACGCCGAGGATCTCCGGCGAGGCCAGCGGGTTGCGGATCACGCCTTGCACAATCGCCCCGGCCAGGCCGAAGGCCGCACCGGCGAGGATCGCGATGAGGCTGCGTGGCAGGCGGTGGTTCCACACTTCGAAGTCGAGGGCGTCGTGGGCCAGCAGGCGTTCCAGAACGGTGTGCGGCGTGAGCCACAGGGTGCCGGCGCTGAGGCTGACCCCGGTTGCCAGCAGCAACAGGCCGAGCAGCAGCCACAGGCGCAGTCGTGGGCGGATCATAGGGCGCGCCTGGCAAGAAAGAGGAAAAACGGTGCGCCGATCAGCGCGGTAACCACCCCCGCCGGCGTTTCCACCGGGAAGGCCACGGCGCGGCTGAGCAGGTCGGCCCCCAGCACGATCACCGCGCCCAATGCGGCGCTCAGCGGGATCAGCCAGCGGTAGTCATTGCCCAGGAACTGGCGAAGGATATTCGGCGCGATCAGCCCGACAAACCCGATGGGCCCCACCGCACACACGCTGGCGCCCACCAGCAGCAAACTGGCGACAAACACCTGCAGACGCAGGCTGGCGATGCCGACGCCCAGTGAGCGTGCGGCGTCTTCGCCAAGGTTGATCAGGTTAAGGCGCGGCGCACACCAGAGTGCCCACAGGCCGCCGATCAAGGTGCACGGCCAGAGCAACTGCACCTGCGCAGCGCCGACATTGGCCAGTGAACCGGCCAGCCAGTTGAGCACGCTTTGCGCCTGGGCCTCGACCAGGATCACTGTGAGCCGGGTCAACGCGGCGCACAACGCCGCCACGGCCACGCCAGCCAAAACCAGACGGCCCTGGGCCGTGGTCGGCGACCAGGCACCGCCGAGGCTGAACACGGTGATCCAGGCCAGCGCGCCGCCCAGGCAGGTCATCAACAGCGCACCGCCGGCAAAGGGCGGCGCGACCAGGCCGGTGGAAAACAGGGCCAGTCCCAGCGCGGCGCCCGCCGTCACGCCAAACAGCGACGGCGAGGCCAGACGGTTGCGCGTAATGCCCTGCATCAGCGCCCCCGCGAGGCCCAGGCAGGCACCGACCAACGCGGCACACACGGCCCGTGGCACACGCAACTGGGCGACGATATAGGCCATGTTGCCGCCGACGCGGCCCTGGTGAACCAGGCCATTCCACGCATCCGTCGCTGTCAGGGTGAATGGCGACCAGCTGTACAGCGACAGCCAGAACAACCCGGCACCCAACAGCAGAATGCCAATGGCGGCGAAACGGCGTTGCACGGTTATTGGCTCAATACGGCTTTGCCGCCTTTAAGAATCGCCAACGCGTCCTCGGCGATCTGCTCCGACGCCAGCACACCACGGTTGCGCGCCCAGCTGTCGCCATCCACTTCGGCCACGTGCTTATTGCGCACGGCGCCGAGCACTTGCCACAACGGCTGCTTGCTCCAGCTGTCGACGATGCTGGGGCGACGGTAATGACCCACCAGCAACCAGCCCGGATCGAGGGCCAGCAACTGTTCCAGGCTGACGAACTCGGTGGGCGCGGCATTGGCGCGTACCGCTGGGACTTTCAGGCCGATGGCCGCAAGCACGCTGCCGGCGTAGGAGTCCGGGCCATGCACGGAGAAGCTGTCCTCACGCGCCACACCAAACAACACGCTGGCGCCGGCCGGGATCTGTTGCGCAATGGCCTTGAGGTTTTCACGGTTCTTCTGGATGCGCGCCTCCATCTGCGCACTCTTGCCGAGGGCCTTGCCGATCAGCTCGGCGGATTTGAGGCTGCCCTGGTAATCCTCGCCACGGGACGGCAACAGCAAGGTCGGCGCGATGCTCGCCAGGTCGCTGTACAGCGCCTGATGGCGATTGAGGTCAGCCACGATCAGGTCGGGCTTGAGCCGGGCGATTTCCTCGATGCTCGGCTGCGAGCGCAGGCCCACCGACTGCCACTGGCCGATGGCCTGGCGTACGCGGGGCAACACGCGGTTGGCATCGCCATCATCGGCGGCGCCGACCGGGGTGACGTCAACGGCGGCCAGGCTGTCGAGAAAGGAGAACTCCAGCACCACCACGCGCTTGGGGGCATCGGGCAGATGCACGGCGTGCTGGCCGTCGTTGAGGTCGATGGGGGCGGCGCTCAGCAGGCTGGACGAGAACGCCAGCACACAGGCGGCCAGGGTGGGGATGGAACGCAGCATTCGCATGACAAGGACCTCGGCGTTAACACACCCCGGCTAGACAGGCCGGGGAAAACGGCGGGTACTATTCCATATCGGCGCGGCGTGATCAAAAAACATTCTCATTTATAACCTGCTCGGCGCTGTGGATGCTGGCTTCCTGGGGGGCTGGCTAGTGTGGTGACTGGTTTGTGTGGTGAGCGGGCTTCTGTGGTGAGCGGGCTTGCCCCGCGCTGGGCTGCGCAGCAGCCCCAACAAGAACACCACATCGTGCCAGGTAGAACGCGGTGCCAGGTTTTGGGGCGGCTTCGCCACCCAACGCGGGGCAAGCCCGCTCACCACAGGAAGCCCGCTCACCACAATAAGCCCGGTGTCAGAAGTCGACGGTGGCCGACAGCAGGTAGGTGCGCGGCGTCGACAGGGTCAGCCCCGGCTCGCTGTCATCCGATGCACCGGCCGAGCTCCAGTAGCGTTTATCGGCGACGTTCTCCACATTCGCCCGCAGGGTGATGTGCTTGTCGTCCACCTTGAAGCCATAGCGCGCGCCGACGTCGAGACGGTTCCAGGCGTCGATTTCCTTGACATTGGACTGGTCCAGGTACTGCGAGCTGGAGTAGATGCCACGGCTGGTCAACGTCAGGCCTTCCAGGCCCGGCACGTCCCATTCGGCGCCGAGGTTGACGTTGTACTTGGGCGTAGCCGGCGCACGGTTGCCGTCCCAGGTGCCATTGGTGGTGTCTTTGAGCTTGCTGTCGATGTACATCACCCCACCCAGCAGGCGGAAGCCCTTGAGCGGCTCGCCGAACACGCTCAACTCCACGCCGGAGTTCTCACGCTTGCCATTGGGCCCAAACAGCCGCGTGGTCGCATTGGTTTCATAGGCAGGCTGCTTGATGCGAAACACGGCGGCGGTCACCGCGAAGGCACCGGCATCGTACTTGGCGCCCACTTCCACCTGGCGGCTGATGAACGGCGGGAAGATCTCGTCTTCGTTTCTCGACGTCGACGGCGCGATCTTGCCCTGGCTCAGGCCTTCCATATAGTTGGCGTACAGCGACAACTTGTCGGTGGCCTTGAACAGGATGCCGCCCGACGGCGACACCTTTTCTTCGTCATAGGCGGTGTCGCCTTTGATCCCGTCGCTCCAGTCAGTCACCTTGACCCGCTGCCAGCGCGCACCGAGGGTGAGCAACAGGCGGTCGTCGAAAAAGCCCAGGGTGTCGGACAAGGCCACGCCGCTGAATTTGTTTTCGGTGTAGACCTTGGGATCGAAGCGCGTCGGCCGTGACGGCGTCTGCGACTGCACCGGATTGTAGAGATTGCTCGACGGCGCTGTATAACGCGCACCGCCGTTGGTGAAGTCCATGTCGAAGTAGCTGGCGGCCAGGTTGACCTCATGGCTCACCGGCCCGGTGTGGAACCAGTTGCGCACGCCGGCGGTGTAGGTGCGCACGTTTTCATCGCGGGTGAAGTCCCGTGGCTGCACGCTGAAATCGCCGGCCGCATTGGTCACCGAAACCGCGTGGCGCAGGAAGTCGTGGTTGCTTTTGCGCGCGCCCACGCCACCGTAGAGCATCACGTTGTCACTGAGGTCGTACTCGGCGTTGACCGTACCGAACGTGTCATTGGTGCGCGCCTTGCTCCACGACTGCGCATAGTTGCGGCGCACATCGTTGGCACTCGGCACCGGCGCAGCGGCCGCCACCTGCACACGCTCCTGGGGGGCATCGGTGTCGCGCTCGGTGTGGCCGATATCGGTGGAAAGGCGCAGGCGCTCGCCGCGAAAATCCAGGCCCAGCACGGCCATTTCGCGGTCGACGCTCTGATGGTCCCAGGCAGTGTCGCCGGACTGCTTCACGCCGTTGAAGCGAATGCCGTACTGGTTGTCCTCGCCAAAGCGTCGGCCAATGTCGACCGCGCCGCCGGCCTGGCTGTCGGACGCCCAGTTGCCGGTAAACGAGTTGATGTCCTTGTCGGTGGCGCGCTTGGGCACCACGTTGATCCCGCCGCCCACGCTGCCGCGCGGCGAGATGCCGTTGATCAACTGGCTCGGGCCTTTGAGGATGTCGACGCGGTCGGCCATTTCCATGTCGATGGTGTACGTCGGCAGCACGCCATACAGGCCGTTGTAGGCCACATCGCTGTTGAACAGGCTGAACCCGCGAATGGTGAATTGCTCGTAGCGCCCACCGGCCGGGTTGGTGGCGCGCACCGAGGGGTCGGCGGCGATCAGGTCGCCGAGGGTGCGCGCCTGCTGGTTCTTCACGGCTTCCTGGGTGTAGGTGGTGATGCTGAACGGGGTCTCCATGAAGTCCCGCGTGCCGAGCATGCCCTGCGCCGTGCGGCGCGCCACCTGGCCACCGGCGTAGGTGTCGCCGTCGTACAGGCCGGTGGTGCCGAGGATCGACGTGGGCGCCAACTCCAGGCTGCTGCCCTCCGGCACCGGCACCAGCATGTAGGCCTGCTCGCCCATGGCTTGCAGTTGCAGGCCAGAGCCTTGCAGCAGGCGGGCAAAGCCCTCCTCCACGCCGTATTCGCCGGACAGGCCACTGCTGCTGCGCCCACTGACCAGCGCTGGGTCCACCGACAGGTTGACCCCCGACAGCCCGGCAAAACGCGTCAGCGCCGCACTCAGGCTGCCGGCCGGCACTTGGTAGCTGCGGCGGGCGGCGGTGTCTTCGGCGTAGCTGACGGCGGCGAAAAACGGGCTGGCGCTGAGGCTCAGCATCAGGCTCAGTTTGAGCAAGGGGCGGACTGCGGGCATTGGCGGAAGCTCTCGATATTGTTCACTTGCCTGGAATGACAGGCGAGATGAAAAAAAGGGACAGGCTTCAGCCAATTTTTTTCGCTTACCACACTGCGATCGTTGAATCCGTCCTTGGCTCCGTTCCGCCGCACAATACACCACTGACCGGATCCCGCAGGATGATCTGGCCACGCCCGTAGTCGGTGAGGTCGCTGGCGATCTGCACCTGATGCCCGCGCCGCGCCAGGGCATTGGCCAAGTCCCGGGAAGCACCCTGTTCGATGCCGACCTTCATGTCGCCCAGCCATTGCCAGCGCGGCGCGTCCAGGGCCGCTTGCGGGTTGAGGCCGAAGTCCACCAGGTTCATCACCATCTGCACATGGCCCTGGGGCTGCATGTAGCCGCCCATCACGCCAAATGGCCCGAGGGCCTGTCCGTCCTGGGTAAGGAAGCCGGGGATGATGGTGTGGAAGGTTTTCTTGCCCGGTGCCAGGCAGTTGGCGTGACTTGGGTCGAGGCTGAATTCCTGCCCACGGTTCTGCAGGGCGATGCCGCTGTCGGGCAGCACCACGCCGGAGCCGAAGCCGTGGTAGTTGCTCTGGATGAACGAGACCATATTGCCCTCGGCATCCGCCGTGGCCAGGTACACCGTGCCGCTGGCATGGGGGTCGCCGGGCTTGGGCGGCTGCGCCTGTTCGCCGATCTGCCCACGGCGGCGGGTGCTGTAGGCATCGCTGAGCAGGTCGGCGACGGCCACGCGCATGTGCAACGGGTCGGTGATGTAGTGCAGGCCGTCGCTGTAGGCGAGTTTCATCGCCTCCAACTGGCGGTGCCAGGTCTGCTGGCTGTCGCGGTGATCGAAGCTGAAGCCTTCAAGGATTTTCAACGCCATCAGCGCCACCAGGCCCTGGCCGCTGGGCGGGATTTCCCAGACGTCCACCCCCCGGTAGTTGACGTGGATCGGGTCCACCCATTGGGCGCGATAATCCTGGAGGTCGCTGGCGCGCAGGTAGCCACCACTGGCCTTGGCGTGAGCGTCCAGGCGTTCGGCCAGGGCACCGCGATACAGGCTTTCGCAACGGGTAGCGGCGAGTTCTTCCAAGGTACGTGCCTGGGCCGGGTTGCGGAATATCTCACCCGCCCGTGGTGCGCGGCCTTCGATGAGGAACGTGTCGAACCAGGCGTCCAGGGCCGGGTCACGATGGGGGCTGAATTCATCCAGCGCGGCCTGCCATAGCTGAGCGATCACTGGCGACAGCGGGAAGCCGTCACGCGCCAGGCTGATGGCCGGTTGCAGCAACTCGGCAAACGGCAACTTGCCAAAACGCTCGGACAACTCGGCCCAGGCCGAGGGGCAACCGGGCACGGTGACTGGCGTCCAGCCATACAGCGGCATGCGGTCGTGCCCCGCCGCCTTGACCGCCTCGATACTCAAGGCCGCCGGCGCGTGGCCGTTGCCATTCAGGCCATGCAACCGGCCCTTGCACCAGACCAGCGCGAACGCATCGCCGCCCAAGCCACAGCCGGTGGGCTCCACCACCGTCAGCGCGGCCGCCGTGGCAATCGCCGCATCAATAGCGTTACCGCCCTGTTGCATGATCTGGATACCGGCCTGGGCCGCCAGGGGCTGGGACGCCGCAACCATGCCGCGACGGGCAAATACGCTTTGGCGTTGCGAGGGATAGGGGTACTCGTGAGCAGAAAATTTCAACATGGCAAAGGCTCTTCCACACAAGGTTTCGGGTCATAACACACGGCTGAGAAACGCTCGGGTCCGCGGATGGCTGGGGTGGCTGAAGATCTGTTCCGGCGGCCCTTGCTCGATGAGTTCACCCTGGTCGAGCACCACCACACGGTCGGCGACTTCACGGGCAAAGCCCATTTCGTGGGTGACCACCACCATGGTCATGCCCTCCTCGGCCAGCTCCTTCATCACTTGCAGCACCTCGCCGACGGTTTCTGGGTCGAGGGCACTGGTAGGTTCGTCGAACAGCATGGCCTGGGGTTTCATCGCCAAGGCGCGGGCAATCGCCACCCGCTGCTGCTGGCCGCCGGAGAGCATCGACGGGTAATGGCTGGCCTTGTCCGCCAGGCCGACCCGCGCCAGCAATCCTCGGGCTTGCTCCAAGGCCTCGGCGCGCGGTGTACCGAGCACCTGGATCGGCGCTTCGATGATGTTTTCCAGCGCTGTCATGTGGGGGAACAGGTTGAAACGCTGGAACACCATGCCGATGTCGCGGCGTTGGCGCGCGATGTTGCGCTCCGAATCGCGTACCAGGCTGCCATCGCTGCGCTCGCGATAGCCCATGGCACGACCGTTGACGCGGATGCGCCCACTCTGGATGTCTTCCAGCAGGTTGATGCAGCGGATAAAGGTGGTCTTGCCCGAGCCGGAGGCGCCGATCAGCACCACCACTTCGCCGCGCCGCACTTGCAGGGAGATGCCCTTGAGGATCTGCAGGGTGCCGAACGACTTGTGGATGTCCAGCGCCTCGATGATCAGTTCTTCACTCTGGTGCGCCATGGTTATCGTCCCCTCAGCAGTTTCAAGGTGCTGCGCCCGAACATGCGACTGGACGCCGGTGGCGGCGCGGATGGCCGGTCGGACTGGCCGAAGCGCGCCTCCAGCCAGCGCTGGAAAAAGCCCCACAGCGTGGTAAGCATCAAAAAGTAAATCGCGACCACCAGGTACAACTCGAACACGCGGAACGTCGCCGAGGTGACCATCTGCGTGCTGAGCAGCAACTCCTGCACGCCGATCACGCTGAC
The DNA here is from genome assembly GCF_055380095.1 of Pseudomonas allii. Lineage (NCBI taxonomy): Bacteria > Pseudomonadati > Pseudomonadota > Gammaproteobacteria > Pseudomonadales > Pseudomonadaceae > Pseudomonas > Pseudomonas allii. The sequence goes on from NZ_AP039450.1 coordinate 4,428,000, forward strand.
CAGGGTGGTGTTCTTGAGCATCACGTTGAACTCATTGCCCAGCGGCGGCACGATCACGCGGAACGCCTGGGGCAGCACGATGCGCCGCATCAGCTTGGCAAAGCCCATGCCCAGGGAACGCCCGGCTTCGTATTGGCCCTTGTCCACCGCGCCGATGCCGGCGCGGATGATCTCGGCCATGTACGCGCCTTCGTTCAAGCCCAGGGCAATGATCGCCGCCTGGATATTGCCGGGGATAACCAGGCCGAACAGCGCGATGTCCTCGAAACGGAAAATCCCGCCCGCCGCCAGCGCGGTGTACAGGAATACGATCTGCACCAGCAGTGGCGTACCGCGCATCAGCCACACATAAAAGCGTACCGGCAAGTGCAACAGCGGGTTCTTCGACAAGCGCAGCAGCGCCGCCGCCAACCCCAGCACGCAGCCCAGCAGCATTGCCGACACCGCGATCAGGCAGGTCAGCCACAGCCCGGTGAGGTACACCCCGCTCGGCTGCAACAGGTACTGCCAGAACACATCCCAATTGAAATTCATCGCCGGTGTGCCTCAGTCGAGTGTGTCGCTGCTGACATGCCACTTGTTCAGCAACTGGACGTAGCTGCCGTCGCTGCGCATGTCGCTGATCACCTGCTGCACGGCGGCGGTGAGTTGCGGGTCGTCCTTGCGCATGCCCAAACCGGTGAGGATGCGGCTGAACGCTGGCACGCCTTCCTGGAACAGGTCCGGGGCCATGGCGGCGTAATAGCCGGCGGTTTCCACGGTGGTGCCGTAGGCGTCGACCTGGCTGATGCGCAGGGCCTGGAAGGCGTCGGTGTCGGTGTTGTACACCACCAGTTTCATCGGCGGTTTGCCGGCCTTGGCCAGGCTGTCGTTCTGCGCGTCCAGCAGGGTCTTGATGGTAGAGCCGTTGAGCACCGCGACCTTGTGCCCGGACAGGTCATCCAGGCTCTTGATGCCCTTGGGGTTGCCCTTGGGCACCACCACCGACTGGCTGGAATACATGTAGTTGACGATGTCGATCACCTGGCGCCGTTCGGGTTTGTCGAACAGTTGGTCGACGATCATGTCGCACTGCTGGGCGAGCAGCGCCGGCACCAGGCCAGAGAACGGAATCACCCGCCACTGCACCTTTTTGTCGCCCAGGCGCTTGGCGATCTCCAGGCCCAGGTCGATGGTGAGGCCGCGGGGTTTCTGCGCTTCATCGAAGGACACCAGGGGCGGTGAATCCATCCCCGAGCAGTAGGTGAGTTTGTCGACGTTCTTCAGGCGCTCCGGCACCTGGGGCGCAGCAATGGCCCATTGGGTACAGAGGCCGAGGGAGACAGCCATCAGCAAGGCGCGGTGTTTATGCATGACCAGACACTCCAGTTCGTTGATTAACGGGGCAGGACTCAACGTCAACACACAGCAGGTGTTTCTTATTGTTGTTGTTCGGTTTGCAGGAACTGGATCAGCGCCGGTACGGTGCCTTCGATGTGTTCGCGCACCACGGCTTCGACGCGGGCGGCGTCACCGGCACGGATCGCGTCGAGGATCACCGCGTGTTCCTGGCGGGCACTGAGGGGTTTTTCGCCGTGTTGCAACCACAGGCGCATCGGCGCTTCGACCAGCGAGTACAGTGCCGAAATCTGCTTCATCAGGCGTGGGCGGCCACTGAGGCTGCACAGGTATTCGTGGAAAGCGCGGTGGCGGCTGACCCAGGCGGCACTGTCATCGCGGTAGTCGTCCATCGCATCAAGCAAGCGCTCCAGCGCGGCCAACTGGCGCTCGCCGATGCGCCCCACCGCGACGCGCACCGCCAGGCCTTCGAGGGCGCTGCGCATTTCGAACACTTCGTGCAGTTCATCGATATCCAGGCCGCTGACGATGGCACCGCGATTGGGCCGCAACGTCACCAGCCCCTGGGCGTCCAAGCGGCGAAAAGCTTCGCGTACCGGCATGCGGCTCATGCCGATCTCGCTGGCGATGTCCTCGGCAATCAGACGGTCGCCTTTGCGGTAACGACCGCCGCAAATGGCATCGAGCAGGAAGTTGTAGGCCTCCTCCTCGGCGGTGAGGGGCTGGCGGTCAACGTAAGCGGGGGCAAATTGCATCGGCAGCACCTTTTGAATTTTTGTATCCAATTATCCATGGATACGAAAAAGCAGGATGTGTGCCAAGTATAGGGGGATGAGCCAACTGATTGATTAGGATGAAATAGAAGGGGAATTTCGGCTCAAACGCGAACGTCCTAAGTAGGCAGCTGCTACCAAATGGCGCAGGAAGTGCACCCTCTGTGGGCGGAAGTAACGGGAGGTTGCGCCTGGCTGCGACCTGCTTATTTTTGACAAACGCCCCACTTGGCTAGGGTGACGCCGTCTGAGCGCGATGGAAGTATCAAAATGGCCGCTCAGTTTGAACAAGCGTCCCTCTACTACCGCACGACATGCAGCCATCCGCTCATGTCGGGCATGCAACTGGCCCAGGCAATCGCAACGCAAGAATGGCGGGACTTTCTCCTGCATGCCTTCGAGTGCATCGGGTAGTTTTGCGCGCGCACAAAAAAGCCGATCTATCTGATCGGCTCAAGTGTCTGATTTTACTCAGGAATAATGGTCGGGACGGAGTGATTCGAACACTCGACCCCTAGCACCCCATGCTAGTGCGCTACCGGACTGCGCTACGCCCCGACTAGGCGTGTTACTGGGTTTGCTTCTTGACGAAGCGAACCGGAATATACCGCAAGCTTTTGAAATGTGGAAGTATTTTAAAAGCCGGATTTACTTTTTCAGCACCAGCAGCACATCTTCGAGTTCGGCGATCATCTGGCGGATCATTTGTTTGTATTGGGTGGTGTCGTCTTTGGCTTCATCACCGGACATACGCTGACGCGCGCCGCTGATGGTGAACCCCTGGTCGTAGAGCAACGCACGGATCTGTCGGATCATCAGCACATCCTGGCGCTGATAATACCGACGGTTCCCGGTGCGTTTGACGGGGTTGAGTTGAGGAAATTCCTGCTCCCAATAGCGCAGCACGTGTGGTTTTACCGCACAGAGCTCGCTGACTTCACCGATGGTGAAGTAGCGTTTGCCTGGGATGACGGGTAGCTCGTCGTTATGACTTGGTTCCAGCATAAGCCTCAACTCGGGCCTTCAACTTCTGCCCTGGACGAAAGGTGACCACACGGCGAGCCGTGATCGGGATTTCTTCTCCCGTTTTTGGATTGCGGCCAGGCCGCTGGCGTTTGTCCCGCAGGTCAAAATTGCCGAAACCGGACAATTTGACCTGTTCGTTGTCTTCCAGAGCGTGTCTGATCTCTTCAAAAAACAGCTCGACCAATTCCTTGGCCTCGCGCTTGTTCAGACCCAACTCTTCGTACAGACGTTCCGCCATCTCAGCTTTCGTCAAAGCCCCCATACGTCACTTCCTTAACGTGGCGTTCAACCTTTGTTCGAGCGAGGTGAGGATATTTTGTGTCGTGGTATTCACCTCATCATCATTAAGAGTGCGCGATGGATGCTGCCAGGTCAAGCCAACTGCAAGGCTTTTTCTATGCGGATCAATACCTTTACCCTGATAGACGTCAAATAGCCTGAGGTCTGTCAGCCATTCCCCTGCATTTTCACGGATTACATCCAGAACGGCAGTGGCGGCCACGTCACGGTCGGCAATCAGCGCCAGGTCACGACGCACTTCAGGGAAGCGCGACAGCTCGCTGAATTTAGGCATTTTGCCCGAAGCCACTTCAGCCAGGAGCAGTTCGAACACAAACACCGGACGATCAAGACCGAGAGTTTTCGACAGTTCAGGGTGAAGGGCACCGACGAAGCCCACCAAACGCCCTTCGCGCTCAATGCGTGCAGTTTGGCCTGGGTGCAATGCCGGGTGGCTGCCTGGTACGAAGGTGAACGCGTCCAGTGCACCGGCAAAGCCCAGCACCGCTTCCACGTCAGCCTTGACGTCAAAGAAGTCGACGGCATCGCGGCCCTGAGCCCAGCCTTCCGGCAGGCGGCTACCGCAAACAACACCAGCGAGCATCGGCTCTTGCTTCAAACCATCCAGTTGCCCCACAAAGCGCAGGCCACTTTCGAACATGCGTACGCGGTCTTGCTGACGGTTCAGGTTATGGGAAAGTGCTTTCACCAAGCCTGGCCATAGGGACGAACGCATGGCTGCCATGTCGTTGGAGATCGGGTTCGCCAACAGCAGCGGCTCGACGCCCGGGTTGAACAGTTCGAACTGCTTGGGATCGATGAAGCTATAGGTCACGGCTTCCTGGTAGCCACGGGCAACCAGCAGTCGGCGCAGCTCAGGCAAATGCGCACGCGCCTCGGCCTTCGGTTGCGGCGCCAGACGTGCTTGCGGGTAACGAACCGGCAGGCGGTTGTAGCCGTAGAGGCGAGCCAGTTCTTCGATCAGGTCGACTTCCAGGCTGATATCGAAGCGATGGCTTGGTACTTCAACGGTCCACTGCCCTTCCCCGCCTGCGGAAATACGCAGGCCGAGGGCGGACAACAGTTGCTCGATTTCAGCGGACTCAATAACCAGGCCAAGCATCTGCTCAACGCTTTTGGCGCGCAGGGTGATCGGCGCAACCGACGGCAAGAACTGCTCGTTGACAGTTTCGGTGATCGGGCCGGCTTCGCCGCCGGTGATTTCCAGCAGCAGGCCAGTGGCGCGCTCCATGGCTTCACGGGCGAGGTTCCAGTCCACGCCGCGCTCATAGCGGTGCGAGGCGTCGGTGTGCAGGCCATAGGAACGGGCCTTGCCGGCAATAGCGATCTGGTCGAAGAATGCGCTTTCGAGGAATACGTCGCGAGTGGTCGCGGATACGCCGCTGTGCTCGCCACCCATCACCCCGGCAATCGCCAGGGCGCGGGAGTGGTCGGCGATGACCAGGGTATCGGCACGCAGGCTGACTTCCTGACCATCGAGCAGCACCAGTTTCTCGCCTTCTTCCGCCATGCGCACGCGGATGCCGCCGTTGATTTCGGCAAGGTCGAACGCGTGCAGCGGTTGACCCAGCTCCAGCATCACGTAGTTGGTGATGTCGACGGCAGCGTCGATGCTGCGCACGTCAGCACGGCGCAGGCGCTCAACCATCCATAGCGGGGTTGGCTTGGACAGGTCGACGTTGCGGATTACCCGGCCCAGGTAACGCGGGCAGGCGTTGGGTGCCAGCACGTCGATCGGGCGTACTTCGTCGTGCACAGCGGGTACCGCAGCAACGACCGGACGCGTGACCGGGGCGTTGTACAACGCGCCCACTTCACGTGCCAGGCCGGCCAGGGACAGGCAGTCGCCACGGTTCGGGGTCAGGTCGACCTCGATGCTGGCGTCTTCCAGCTCCAGGTAAACACGGATGTCCTGGCCCACGGGCGCGTCGGCCGGCAGTTCCATCAGGCCATCGTTGCCCTCACCCACCTGCAGCTCGGCCTGGGAACAGAGCATGCCGTTGGACTCAACGCCACGCAGCTTGGCTTTCTTGATCTTGAAGTCGCCCGGCAGCTCGGCACCGATCATGGCGAACGGGATCTTCAGGCCCGGACGCACGTTAGGCGCTCCGCACACGACCTGGAAGGTTTCCGCGCCATTGCTGACCTGGCACACACGCAACTTGTCGGCATCCGGGTGCTGTTCGGTGCTCAGCACCTCACCCACCACTACGCCACTGAAAACACCGGCGGCCGGCGTAACGCTATCGACCTCAAGACCGGCCATCGACAAACGAGCGACCAGCTCGTCGCGATCTACCTGCGGGCTTACCCAGCCACGCAGCCATTGTTCACTGAATTTCATCCTGCTCTCCTAAAGATTCGTTACGACTTAGCGAAATTGCGCGAGGAACCGCAAGTCGTTGTCGAAGAACAGACGCAAGTCGTTCACGCCGTAACGCAGCATGGCCAGACGCTCAACGCCCATGCCGAAGGCAAAGCCCGAGAATTCTTCCGGATCGATGCCGGACATGCGCAGTACGTTGGGGTGAACCATGCCGCAGCCCATCACTTCCAGCCAGCCGGTCTGTTTGCAGACGCGGCAGCCTTTACCGCTGCACATCACGCATTCCATATCAACTTCAGCGGACGGCTCGGTGAACGGGAAGAACGATGGACGGAAACGTACCGCCAGCTCCTTCTCAAAGAACACCCGCAGGAATTCTTCGATGGTGCCCTTGAGGTCGGCGAAGTTGATGTCGCGATCAACCAGCAGGCCTTCGACCTGATGGAACATCGGCGAGTGGGTGATATCGGAGTCGCTGCGGTACACACGGCCTGGGCAGACGATGCGGATCGGCGGCTTGTTCGCTTCCATGGTGCGGACCTGTACCGGCGAGGTATGGGTGCGCAACAGCATGTTCGCGTTGAAATAGAAGGTGTCGTGCATCGACCGGGCCGGGTGGTGGCCTGGGATGTTGAGCGCCTCGAAGTTGTGATAGTCGTCTTCGACCTCAGGGCCTTCGGCAATGCCGTAGCCGATGTGGGTGAAGAACTGTTCGATACGTTCCAGAGTCCGGGTGATCGGATGCAGACCGCCCGAGGCCTGACCACGGCCAGGCAGGGTTACATCAATGGACTCGGCGGCGAGCTTGGCCGCAAGATCGGCCTCCTCGAGCGACGCCTTGCGCGCATTGAGCACCTCTGTGACACGCTCCTTGGCGACGTTGATCAGCGCACCGACTTGCGGACGCTCTTCAGCCGGCAAATTTCCCAGGGTCTTCATCACCTGAGTCAATTCACCCTTTTTGCCAAGGTAGTGAACCCGGATTTGCTCCAGGGCATTTACATCTTCAGCGCTTTGCACAGCCTCGAGGGCTTGAGCGACGAGCGCGTCCAGGTTTTCCATGTACAGACTCCAGATACAAAATAGGGGAAGAGCTTGAAGGCTCTTCCCCTATTTATGACGTTTAACACCTTGGGCTACAGAGTAACCCAGGGTGACTGTCGGGGGTACTTAAGCCAAGGTGGCTTTAGCTTTCTCGACAATCGCAGCAAACGCCGCTTTTTCGTTCACTGCCAGATCAGCCAGAACCTTACGGTCGATCTCGATGGACGCTTTTTTCAGGCCGGCGATGAAACGGCTGTAGGACAGACCGTTAACACGTGCACCAGCGTTGATACGAGCGATCCACAGAGCGCGGAACTGACGTTTTTTCTGACGACGGTCACGGTAGGCGTATTGGCCTGCCTTGATTACCGCTTGCTTGGCAACACGGAATACGCGTGAACGCGCGCCGTAGTAGCCTTTAGCAAGTTTCAGAATTTTTTTGTGACGCTTACGGGCAATGACGCCACGCTTTACACGAGCCATGAGTTACTTCCTCTATTCTTGATCCAAAAATTAACGAAGGCGCAGCATGCGCTCGACTTTTGCCACGTCAGACGGATGCAGCAAGCTGCTACCGCGCAGTTGACGCTTACGCTTGGTCGACATTTTGGTCAGGATGTGGCTCTTGAAAGCGTGCTTGTGCTTGATACCGTTAGCAGTTTTCAGAAACCGCTTAGCAGCACCACTTTTAGTCTTCATCTTTGGCATGTTCGGATACTCCGCATTCAGTTGATAAACATAATCAGAAGGCCTGCCGTGCCCTGTTGATTACTTCTTCTTTTTCGGGGCGATGACCATGATCAGCTGGCGTCCTTCCATCTTAGGATGCTGTTCGACCGAACCGTACTCGAGCAGGTCAGCTTCAACCCGCTTGAGGAGTTCCATCCCCAGCTCCTGGTGGGCCATCTCACGGCCGCGGAATCGCAAGGATACCTTGGCCCTGTCCCCATCACTCAGGAAACGTACCAGGTTGCGCAGTTTTACCTGGTAATCCCCTTCCTCCGTCCCTGGACGAAACTTGATTTCTTTTACTTGAATCTGCTTCTGGTTCTTCTTCGCTGCAGCAATCTGCTTCTTCTTTTCGAAGATCGACTTGCCGTAGTCCATCACCCGGCAAACAGGCGGGACTGCGTCGGCGGAGATTTCCACCAGGTCCAATTTGGACTCTTCAGCGATACGAAGCGCTTCATCAATCGAGACGATGCCAATCTGCTCGCCGTCAGCGCCAATTAACCGAACCTCGCGTGCCGAGATATTCTCGTTGATCGGGGCTTTCGGTGCAGCTCGTTTATCTTGTCTCATTTCACGCTTAATAATAATTACTCCGAATCTGGGCGACCACGCCGGGAAACCGCTTGCGCGAGGAACTCAGCGAACTGGGCGACGGGCATCGAGCCCAGGTCAGCACCTTCACGAGTACGCACAGCGACAGTCTGCATCTCGACTTCCCGATCTCCGATAACCAAAAGATAGGGAACCTTGAGCAAAGTATGCTCGCGGATTTTAAAGCCGATCTTTTCATTTCTCAAGTCGGACTTGGCACGAAATCCGCTTTCGTTGAGTGTTTTTTCAACTTCAGCGGCAAAATCTGCCTGTTTATCAGTGATGTTCATGATCACTGCCTGGGTCGGAGCCAGCCACGCAGGGAATGCACCCTCGTAGTGCTCGATCAGGATCCCGACGAACCGTTCGAACGAGCCAAGGATCGCCCGGTGCAGCATAACCGGGTGTTTACGGCTGTTGTCTTCGGACACATATTCGGCGCCCAGACGGATCGGCAGGTTAAAATCGAGCTGCAGGGTACCACACTGCCAGACGCGGCCAAGGCAATCTTTCAGCGAGAACTCGATCTTCGGACCGTAGAACGCACCTTCACCCGGTTGCAGGTCGTACGCAAGCCCCGCACTGTCAAGCGCAGCGGCCAGTGCAGCTTCGGCGCGGTCCCACAGTTCGTCGGAGCCAACGCGTTTTTCCGGACGAGTGGACAGCTTCATCTCGACTTCGGTAAAGCCGAAATCGCGATATACATCCATGGTCAGCTTGATGAACGCGGCGGATTCAGCCTGCATCTGCTCTTCGGTGCAGAAGATGTGGGCATCGTCCTGAGTGAAGCCACGCACGCGCATGATGCCGTGCAACGCACCCGATGGCTCGTTACGGTGGCAGGCACCGAACTCAGCCAGGCGCATCGGCAACTCGCGGTAGCTCTTCAGGCCCTGGTTGAACACCTGCACGTGGCACGGGCAGTTCATCGGCTTGATGGCGTAGTCGCGGTTTTCCGACTGGGTGGTGAACATGTTGTCGGCGTAGTTGGCCCAGTGCCCGGATTTCTCCCACAGGCTGCGGTCAACGACCTGGGGCGTCTTGATCTCCAGGTAGCCGTTCTCGCGCTGAACCTTGCGCATGTACTGCTCGAGCACTTGGTACAGGGTCCAGCCGTTCGGATGCCAGAACACCATGCCCGGCGCTTCTTCCTGGAGGTGGAACAGGTTCAGGCGCTTGCCGATCTTGCGGTGATCGCGCTTTTCGGCTTCTTCGATGCGCTGGATGTAGGCCGCCAGCTGCTTCTTGTCAGCCCACGCGGTGCCGTAGATCCGCTGCAACTGCTCATTCTTCGCATCACCGCGCCAGTAGGCGCCGGACAGCTTGGTCAGTTTGAACGACTTAAGGAAGCGCGTGTTCGGCACGTGCGGGCCACGGCACATGTCGACGTATTCTTCGTGGTAGTACAGGCCCATGGCCTGCTCGTCCGGCATGTCTTCCACCAGGCGCAGCTTGTAGTCTTCGCCACGGGCGGTGAACACGTCGATCACTTCGGCGCGCGGCGTGACCTTCTTGATCACGTCGTAGTCTTTTTCGATCAGCTGATGCATGCGCTGTTCGATCGCAGCCAGGTCGTCCGGAGTGAAAGGACGCTCGTAGGCGATGTCGTAATAGAAGCCTTCGTCGATGACCGGGCCGATCACCATCTTCGCGGTTGGGTACAGTTGCTTGACCGCATGGCCAATCAAGTGCGCGCAAGAGTGGCGAATGATCTCCAGCCCCTCTTGATCCTTGGGCGTGATGATTTGCAGGCTGGCATCGCCGGTGATCAAGTCGCTGGCATCGACCAGCTTGCCGTCGACCTTGCCGGCCACGGTGGCCTTGGCCAGGCCTGCACCAATGGATGCGGCGACCTCGGCTACGGAAACTGAATGATCGAATGAACGTTGACTGCCGTCGGGAAGAGTAATAGTTGGCATGGCGCCTCCTCTCCTAGTGGTGACCCCTACCAAAGGTCACGTGGGTTGGGATGAGCCAGTACAAGATCCAACACCAGGCCGTTCAATGATGAACGCCTGCCTTACAGCGGCAGGAGCCTTTCGGCCAACCGATAATCGAACCAGAGTGACTGGAGTGAGCTAAAAAGAACATGGCAAGGCGGCAATTGGTACGCCTGGAAATAGCCAAGCGCAAGATGCTAGCACAGATGAACGGTCATCGCGGCGCTGCTATCTTGTGTAACGACAAAATCCGCGCTTTATAGCTGCAAAAGTGAACTTGAGCTGTACGCAATGCCTCAAACCCACTGAGAATCGCCGTTCGTCCTCGACTCAAAGGAGCATCCTCATGATGCGTTTTACTTCTACCCTCGCTCTCGCCGCTTCCCTGACCCTCCTGTCCCTCGGTGCACAGGCAGCCGCCCCGTCGAATTGGCCAGCCGGTGCCCGTGACAGCTTCGTCAACGACTGCAGCGCAGCCGCCAGCCAGAACGTAGACGTCAAGACCGCCAAAGACCACTGCGAATGTGGCGCTGACAAGATCAATGCCGAATTGAGCACTGCCGAAATCAAGGAACTCATGACCAACCCGAACGCCAAGCCTGAGCTTAAAAACAAAGCGGTCGCGGCTATTTCGTCCTGCAAAGTCGTGAAGAAAAAGTAAGATCCGCCACAGATCAGACGGCTTTTTATCGGGCAAAACAGCCTGAAAACTGCCATTTCTCACAAAATACGCAGCTTTTACGGCTTTTTTTACCTGTTGATATTTCGAGCGAAAGCCCCGTAGATCGGGGCTTTCAGCCGGAACAGGTACTAAACGCAACGCTATTGATTAGCAAACAATGCCTTGGGGGGGCTCCCAAGCCGAACATTTCGACTATGATAGCCCGGTGTGCCCAGTTGGCCTGAGCAGCACAGCACTACTGAAAATATATGTTTCTTGGAGATACACCATGTCTAATCGCCAAACCGGCACCGTTAAATGGTTCAACGATGAAAAAGGCTTCGGCTTCATCACTCCTCAAGGTGGCGGTGACGACCTGTTCGTACACTTCAAAGCTATCGAAAGCGACGGTTTCAAAAGCCTGAAAGAAGGCCAAACCGTTTCCTTCGTGGCTGAGAAAGGCCAAAAGGGTATGCAAGCTGCACAGGTTCGCGGCGAGTAATTCTCCGCTGAGCTAAAAAAACCCCGTCCATGTGACGGGGTTTTTTATGGGCGCTGCAATAGCCTTGAGAGACTTAGCCGCAATTGACCCGCATGATCACCAGGTTGTCATCGGTGTTCAGGTTGAGGCGTTCGGAGCGGTATTCCAGGGTGATCATATCGTTAGGCTTGAGGATGCGTGCGTTCTGCGCACCGGCACGGGTACGCGCCTGTTCCAGCAACTGGGGCGAGGCTTTCTGGCCGATCGTGAATTCGGCGGCTTTCGACTCACAGCGGCTATGACCGGCATCGGCCACGGCGGCGTCTTTGGCTGGCTCAGAGGCACCCGGGGTGCTGCAACCCGCCAATGCGAGTGCCGCCAACAAAGTACCGAATGATGCGAGCTTCCAAGGCATGAAGCCTCCTATGATAAAAAATGGACAGAGATCGTGCGACAGCGATTGGGCGGATTGGTTTCAAGACGTAAACCGCCGCCGGGCAAGTTTGCCTGAGTCGGGACAGGCATTCGCCCGCTCAATCGTGACCGGATATGAATATGCTCAGTAGATGTCGATGTAGTCGAACGCCGGCTTCGGCCAGTTTTCCTTCAGAGCATTGAAGATCTGCGTCACCCAGACCTCATCACTGGCGGCAACATTACCTACGTATCCGGAGCCCTTGGCCCATGTCTCCAGGCGAAACAGCAGCTCGTCGATATCCACGCCACCTACAACCCTTCCTGAAGAGATATAGGCGATTCCGGCCTTGGTCACGCGCAACTGGGCATGTTCATCGTCACTGGCGCTGGCGAGAAGCTGACGCACATTCGCCAGCGTCAGGTTCTCGGGGTTGTTCAAATCGATCTGCACGTGGTGTCCCCGGCAATTAAACAGGCGGACAGTGTCGCACAGCAGCAACGTCATGCCGAATCGCCTCATGCCTAAGTATCAGTGCCAAACACGATGCAAAATGGTTAACTGGCCCGGTAAGAACCGCGTTCCAGCGCATTGCCCTGTACTTTCAGCCCCGTGAGACCTTCATGACCACCGTAACGCTCCAAGCCGATATCAAAGCCAAGTGGCCCCAAGGACAAAGCTCATACAGCCCCGGCAGCCCAGAGGAATTGGCGATTATCGGCATCGACCTGCTGGTCAAGGAACTGGGTACGCAGGCAGCGCAAGCGTTCATCGGCCAGATATTCGAGAAATACCCGGCCGACCACATGGGGGCACACGACCCCGAGCGCGAATAAGAACCGGCTGGCGAACGCCGACCGGTCAACCCATTACTTCAGACGCGCCAGGCGCTCGGTCAGCAGATCGAAGAAGCCCTGGGCATCACCGTTCTCCACCCAGAACGCGTTCTTCGGTTGTTTCAGGCCGTCGTACCAGTCGACGATGGTCTGGCCGAAGGTTGGACCTTCACGGCTATCCACCACCACATTGACTTCACGACCGTTGAACAGCGAAGGCTTGAGCAGGTAAGCCACGACGGTGGCGTCATGCACCGGGCCGCCTGGAATGCCGTAGTGCTCCATGTCGCCCTTGACGTATTCATTGAGAATATCGCCAACCACCTTGCTCGCGTTGTTCTTGAGGTCGGCGATCTTTTTCAGGCGGGCTTCGCTGGTCAATACCTTGTGGGTCACGTCCAGCGGCAGGTAAGTCAGCTTGACGCCGCTCTTGAGCACAATTTCAGCCGCAACCGGGTCGGCGAACAGGTTGAACTCCGCCACCGGCGTGATATTGCCGCCGTTGAAGTGCGCGCCGCCCATCACCACCACTTCCTTGATGCCCTGGGTGATTTCCGGTGCCTGGGTCAGCGCCAGCGCCAGGTTGGTCTGCGGGCCGAGCATCGCGATGGTGATGCTGTGCGGCTTGGCAGTGCTGAGGGTCTTGATCAGGTAATCAACCGCATTGCCGTCAGCCAGGCCCTTTTTCGGCTCATGCACGGCGACACCGGAAATGCCTTCTTTACCGTGGATATTCTCGGCGTAGATCGGCTTGCGCAGCAGCGGCGCTGGCGCACCGGCGTACACCGGAATGTCCTCGCGCCCTGCCCACTCGCGGGCCAGGCGCGCGTTGCGGGAGGTCTTGTCCAGGCGCACGTTGCCGGCGACAGTGGTGAGCGCACGAATGTTCAGCTCATCCGGAGAGGCCATGGCGAACAGCAACGCCACCACATCGTCGGCACCAGGGTCGGTGTCGATGATCAGGTCGATTTTTTCCGCCGCCTGGGCGCTTGCAGCAGTGAGTGCGGACAAAAGCAGGACACTCCGGAACAGGTTTTTCAGGGTTGGAAGACCATATTGCATAAAACACTCCTTGTCGTTGAGAACACTAGAACGTTACGCCGGACACCAGCGCGATATTGCAGTAGGGCTGGCATTCACCGGTGCGCACTACCGCGCGCGCCTTGTGAGTGAGCTGCTTGAATTCGTCATGGCTGACCAGGCGCCGCTCACCAAGGGCCGCCTGCTCTGTGAGTGCATTCAGCTCTGCCAAGGAGGGTGGTTGCTTGAGAAGGATTTCTTCCGCCAGCACATGGCGTTCAACCTGCATCTCGCTGAGCACGATACGTAAGGTGCTGATGAAATCCGGGATGCCCTGGGTCAACGCCAGGTCGATCAACTCGACACCCGGCGGCACTGGCAGGCCAGCGTCACCGATCACGAGGATGTCACCGTGACCCAGCGAGGCGATCACACGCGACAGGGCAATATTGAGCAGAGGTGTCTTTTTCATGAGGGTACAAAACCTTGTACGTCGTGCAGCGTTGGAATAGAGGGTTGCGCACCGGCGCGGGTGACCGACAACGCCGCCGCGACCTGGCCAAAACGAATGGCCTCGGCCTCGCTCTTGCCGTTGGCCAACGCCGCCGCAAAGCCACCGACGAACGTATCACCCGCTGCCGTTGTGTCTACCGCCTTGACCTTGGGCGCAAGCAGGTGCTCGAAATTCAGGCCGTCGGTAAACAGTGCGCCCTGGGAGCCCAGGGTGATGATGACTTTGCCGGCGCCCGCCTGGATCAGGTGGGTGGCCGCGGCCTTGGCACTGTCAATGGAGTCGACGGCCACACCACTCAGTGCGCCAGCTTCGCTTTCATTGGGGATCAGGTAATCGATCGAGGCGTACCACTCAGCCGGCAACGGCGCGCTGGCCGGTGCAGGGTTGAGGATCACCGTCTTGCCCAGCTCACGACCGCGCTTGAGGGCATAACCCACCGTATTCATCGGCACTTCCAGCTGGCAGACGATCACCTCAGCCGCCTGCAGCACCGCATCAAACGCCTGCAATGAGGCTGGCGTCAGTTCGCCGTTACTGCCCGCCACGATCACAATCGCGTTCTGGCTGCTGTCATCGACCACGATCAAGGCCACGCCACTGGAACCGTCCACGGTGCTGACGGCCTCGCAATCGATGCCTTCCACCACCAACGCATCGCGCAACTGGATGCCATAGGCATCGCTGCCGACACAGCCGATCATCGACACATCGGCCCCCAAGCGTGCGGAGGCTACCGCCTGGTTCGCGCCCTTGCCACCAGGCACGGTTGAGAATGCCTGACCGATCAAGGTTTCACCGGCACGGGGCAACCGGCTGGCACGGGTGACCAGGTCCATGTTCAAGCTGCCTATTACCACTACTTTTGCTGGCATACATCAGTACTCATCAATTCGGTTCAGCGGTATTGGGCGAACGTACCGGAGACAGGTGCCGTCGACTCACGCAACACGATGCTCGGCGTCACGATGCGTTGATCAATCGGCATTTGAGGTGTTGCAATTCTTCGCAGTAAAAGTTCGGCCGCCGTCTCGCCCAGTTGCACGATCGACTGCCCGACCGTGGTCAGCGCCGGGTAGACGTAACGGCTCATTTGAATATCATCGAAACCGATCACCGACAGCTCACCCGGTACGCGGATATTGCGCTCTGCCGCTGCACGCAACACGCCGAAACCAATCATGTCGTTGCTGGCAAAAATCGCACTGGGCGGGTTTTGCGCCAGCAAATGCACAGCGGCGGCGTAACCGCCTGTACTGGTGAAATCGCTTTCCTGGATGCGGTTGGCGGCCACCTCGACACCGGCCTCTCGCAGCGCACGGTGATAGCCCGCCAAACGCATTTGCGCAACACGGGTATGGGCAGGGCCGCCGATGCAAGCAATATCGCGATGGCCCAGTTCGAGCAAGTGCCGGGTCGCCAGATAGGCGCCCTCCTCGTGATCGATACGCACCAGGTCCACATCAATGCCATCCAGCGCCCGGTCGACAATCACCATGGGCGTGCGCACCGCGCTCAAGCCGGCGGCAAGGCCACTGTCGTCACCGCCCACCGAGGTCACGATCAAGCCGTCGACGCGCTTTTCCAACAGCACGCGCAAATAGTTGCGTTGCTTTTCAGCATTGTCGTCGGAGTTGCAGAGGATCACGCAGTAGCCGTTACGCTCGCAGTAATCCTCGATGCCGCGAGCCAATTCCGCAAAATACGGATTGAGGCTGTTGGGCACCAGCAAACCGATGGTTGCCGTGGTCTTGGCCTTGAGTGAGCGCGCGACGGCACTGGGCACATAGTCGAGCTGCTTGATCGCCGCTTCAACCTTGATGCGCACCGGCTCACTGACCGGGCGAGTCTTGTTCACCACATGGGACACAGTGGTATAGGAAATACCCGCAAGCGCTGCCACATCCTTGATCGTTGCCATGGGTCAGCCCCGCCGACTGGCGCGCTGGCTGCGGTAGGTGTCGAGGACCACGGCGATCACGATTACGGCACCGGTGATGATGCGCTTGGTCGGTTCCGTAGCACCGATCTGCGCCAGGCCAGCTGCCAGTACCGAAATAATCAACACTCCAAAAAAGGTACTGATCACCGAGCCGCGCCCACCCATCAGGCTGGTGCCGCCGATCACCACTGCCGCAATCACTTGCAGCTCCAGGCCGGAACCGGCGTTCGGGTCCGCCGCTTCCAGGCGCGAAATCTGGAACAGCGCCGCCACGCCGGCCAGCAGGCCCATGAGGCTGAACACCAGGATCTTGTAAGGTTTTGGATTGATTCCCGCCAGGCGCACAGCCTCTTCGTTGGTGCCGATACCGATCAGGTAGCGACCAAACACAGTGCGGGTGAGCACCAGCTGCGCGGCGATGATCACCAGCAAGGCGATGATGAACGACGGAGAAATACCAAAGGCAATCGGGTTGGACAGCCAGGCAAACGAATCCCCGATGTAAGCGGTGCGCGAGCCGGTCATCTGGTAAGCGACGCCTCGGGCCATTTCCAGCACGCCGAGGGACACGATGAACGATGGTATGCGCCAGGCCACGGTGATCGAGCCGGTGATGGTACCGGCCAACGCCGCGCAGCCCATGCCCAGCACGGCAGCCGGCAACACGCTCCAGCCCCAGCCGAGGATCGCTACGCTGACGGCCGATGCAGCCAGTGCCAGCACCGAGCCCACCGACAGGTCGATCCCACCGATGATCAGGATGAAGGTCATGCCCACCGCCAGTACCATCAGGTCCGGAATCTGGTTGGCCAGGGTGCTGAAGGTGTCATAGGACAGGAAGTGATCGCTGAGCACCGAGAACAGCGCAATCATCGCCAGCAAGGCACCCGCAAGACCCAGGTAGGTGCCCAGGCCATAGAAGTTGCCGCCGGTCTTGCCAGGGGAAGTTGTGGTTTTCATGGGGTATCCCTAAGCACTGCGTCGTTGAGCAGCGCATCACGTTTCTGATAGCCAGCAAAGGCGGCGGCGAGCAATTCGTCCTGGGTCCAGCTGTCGCGCTCGAAGGTCTCGATCAAGCGCCCGGCGGACAACACGCCGATGCGGTCGCAGATCAGCATGAGTTCACGCAGATCACTGGACACCACCACCAGCGCTTTGCCCTGGCGGGTCAACTCGCCAAGCAAGGCGTAAATATCGAATTTGGCACCCACGTCGATGCCACGGGTCGGTTCGTCAAACAACATCACCGAGCAGTCGCGCTCCAGCCAGCGGCCAATCACCACCTTCTGCTGGTTACCGCCGGACAGTTCGGAAACCAGCTGCGCCGGACTGGAACTGCGGATGCGCATGGCGTCGATCTGACGCTTGGCCAAGGCGGTTTCGTCACGGCTGTTGACCACGCCACCGCCGGAGATTTCCGGCATGTTGCCCAGGGCAATATTGGCGCTGATGGACTGGGTCAGCAGCAGGCCCTCACCCTTGCGGTCTTCGGTGATCAGGGCAATGCCGTGGCCCACCGCATCCACAGGAGAGCGGATGCTCACCACCTGGGCCGGCGAACCAAGCGCCACGGTGCCGCTATCGGCCAGGTCGGCACCGAAGATCAGGCGTAACAACTCAGTACGACCGGCACCTATCAGGCCGGAGATACCGTAGATCTCACCGGCGCGCACTTCAAAGGACACATCGCGGACCTTGTCCGAGCGAGTCAGGCCTTTCACCGTCAAGGCCGGACCACCAATGGAGCGCGGGCCCAGGTCGATGTGCTCGCCCAGCTCACGACCGACCATCAAGGTGACCAGTTGCTCACTGTTGTAATTGGCCATCGGCTCGACACAGACCAGTTTGCCGTCGCGCAGAACCGCAATGCGCTGGGCAACACGGGCCAGCTCTTCCAGCCGGTGCGAAATGTAAATGATCGCCACGCCCCGAGCCTGCAGGCGGGTGATTTGTTCAAACAGCATCTCGACTTCACGGGCCGTAAGCATGGCCGTGGGTTCGTCAAGGATCAGTACGTGGCAATCGCCGATCAGGTTGCGGGCGATTTCGACCATTTGCTGATGGCCAATGCCCAGGCTGCCAACCAGCGTGTCCGGATCAATGGCATCCAGCCCGACCTGGGCCATGGCCTCGATTGCAGCCTTGCGCAGTTGCTTGCGGCTGATCCAGCCACAGTGGCTGGGCAGGTTATCCAGGAACAGGTTTTCGGCAACAGTCAGTGTCGGCAGCAGGTTGAGCTCCTGCATGACCATACGTACGCCCAACTCTTCAGCCTGGGTGCGGCTGCCAGGGCGAAAATCCTGGCCGTTGAACTGCATGTGCCCGGTAGTCGGCGTGACCAGCCCACCGATGATCTTCGACAAGGTACTTTTGCCTGCGCCGTTCTCTCCGGTCAGCGCCAGCACTTCCCCGCGATTGAGCGTCAGGGTGATGTCGGACAGAACCGGTTGGGCATAGGTCTTGCCGATACCGCTGACCGAGAGGACAGCGTTCGGGGCGGAAGATGACATAGGAAAATCTCCAGGCGCCCGCTCAGGGCGAGCGGGCGCTGTTGGGTGCTGCCAGGATTACTTCTTGAGGACGAGTTCGACCGGGGTTTCGATCACGCCATCTTTGGCATCGACTTTCTCACCCTTGACCAGCTTGAGCGCATTCTGGATACCGAACACGGCTTGCTGGGCTGCAGCCTGGTCGGCGGTCGCCAGGACACGGCCGTCCTGCAGCATCGGCTTGATGGCTTCGATGTTGTCGTAGCCTACGACCAGCACCTTGCCAGCCTTGCCGGCCGCACGCACGGCAGAGACTGCGCCCAGGGCCATGTTGTCGTTACCGGCCAGCAGGGCCTTGAGGTCGGGGTATTCACTCAGCATGGCGGACGCCACTTTCTGGCCCTGGTCGATTTCCCAGTTGCCGGATTGGGTGGAGACGATCTTCATGCCGGCAGCGTCCATCGCATCCTTATAGCCTGCGGTACGCTGCTGGGCGTTGGTGGTGGTCGGCACACCCTCGATGATGCCGACCTTGTCACCCGAGGCCAGTTGCTTGGCCAGGTAGTCGCCGACCAGCTTGGAGCCTTTGCGGTTGTCCGGACCTACGAAGGGGATGTCGAGGTTCTTGCTTTTGAGCACGTCCGGGTCCAGGCGGTTGTCGATGTTGACGACCTTGATCCCAGCATCGGAAGCCTTCTTGAGCACGGTGACCAGTGCCTTCGAATCAGCAGGCGCGATGACGATGGCGTCGACCTTGGCGAGGATCATCTGGTTGACGATGTCGATCTGCGCGCTGGTATCGGTTTCGTTCTTGATACCGTTGGTGATCATGTAGAAATCGGAGGCGTGTTCTTTCTGATACGCCTTTGCACCATCCTGCATGGTGACAAAGAATTCATTGGCAAGGGATTTCATGACCAGGCCGACCTTGGGTTTGGCGGCGTCATCGGCAAATGCAGAGGAGAGAGGCAGGGCAGCAGATGCAGCAGCAAGCACAGCGACAGCAAGAAGACGTCCAGCGAATGGCAGCTTCATGGGTTCACTCCGATCTTATGATTATTGTGAGCAACGCTTGCACCGAAGACCCCTTCGGCAGCCTTCCCACCCGGGCGGCTGATACGAGCTGTCACGATACTCAGGGAGTGCTCCGTGAAACATCTCGCAAACGTTTGCGTTGTTCAAACTATGAGAACCTTGTCGAGATTTGTCAACGGTTGTAAACAGCCTTTCATCCACGCCCTCCCTCACGCCTGAGCATAAGCGCAGTTAAACATCGCACCCTCCCGGTCGTTCTCTAAAACGACAGGCTTGGGGCGCATCATTCATGCATCCGCCAAAGCCTGGCGGTCAACTTTTTCGGACAACCGAACACAATGCAGTCCGATGTTCGGAAAGCCGGACACCCACATGGGAAACAAGCCAGAAAAATCAATATTAATTGTTATAAATCAATTATTTAAATTGTTTTATCGTTCACGTTGAGCCTGGTACAGATCCTGCTCTACCCCATCACCTCGTGGCATTCAGAACCGCCCGGGTGTTCTAGATGAACTTGCTACAGCACTCATCAAAAACCAGAGAGAAAAATAATGAAATCTGCACTGAAGACTTTTGTTCCGGGCGCGTTAGCCCTCCTGCTGTTGTTCCCCGTTGCCGCCCAGGCAAAGGAAGTTGAAACCAAGACCAAACTGTCTAACGTGGTGATCCTCGCCACCGGCGGCACCATTGCCGGCGCCGGCGCCAGCGCAGCCAACAGCGCCACCTACCAGGCAGCGAAAGTCGGTATCGAGCAATTGATCGCCGGTGTTCCTGAGCTTAGCCAGATCGCCAATGTGCGTGGCGAGCAAGTGATGCAAATTGCGTCCGAAAGCATCAACAATGAAAACCTGCTGCAACTGGGCCGCCGCGTCGCCGAACTGGCCGACAGCAAGGACGTGGACGGCATCGTGATCACCCACGGTACCGACACCTTGGAAGAAACCGCCTACTTCCTGAACCTGGTGGAGAAAACCGACAAGCCAATCGTGGTAGTCGGCTCCATGCGCCCAGGCACCGCCATGTCGGCGGACGGCATGCTCAACCTGTACAACGCCGTCGCCGTGGCCGGCAGCAAGGATGCACGCGGCAAAGGCGTGCTGGTCACCATGAACGACGAGATCCAGTCGGGTCGCGACGTCAGCAAGATGATCAATATCAAGACCGAAGCGTTCAAGAGTCCATGGGGCCCACTGGGCATGGTGGTTGAAGGCAAATCCTACTGGTTCCGCTTGCCGGCCAAGCGTCACACCATGGATTCGGAATTCGATATCAAGAACATCAAGAGCCTGCCGGACGTCGAGATCGCCTATGGCTACGGCAACGTGAGCGACACTGCCTACAAGGCCCTGGCTCAAGCAGGCGCCAAAGCCATCATCCACGCCGGTACTGGCAACGGCTCCGTGTCCTCCAAAGTCGTACCTGCCCTGGTGGAACTGCGCAAGCAGGGTGTACAGATCATTCGCTCTTCCCACGTGAATGCCGGCGGCATGGTTCTGCGCAACGCCGAACAGCCTGACGACAAATACGATTGGGTCGCTGCGCTCGACCTGAACCCGCAGAAAGCCCGCATCCTGGCCATGGTCGCCTTGACCAAGACCCAAGACAGCAAAGAGCTGCAGCGGATGTTCTGGGAATACTGATTCCTGACTGCCCTCCCCTGTAGGAGCGAGTTTGCTCGCTCCTACACCCTCACGCTCCGCCCTACACCCAATTGCCTGAATTGCTGTAAGACGAACTTCTTGAATTTTAAGTAGTTGCGAAATTGCCTACAGTTAAATACTGTATGTGCGTACAGCTTATTAGGAAATACTCCGTGGCAAAGTCCTCTTCCGCAGCGCCAACCACACCTGATGCCTACGAACGCCTGGCTATTCGCGTGCAAAAGATCATCAATTCAACCAACGCCCAGAAAGCCAAGGCAGCGTTGATCTTCCGTTTGCCGGACGAGCCTGAGGATGAATGGGCGCGCTTGCTTGAGGAAATCGCAGAGAACGATAACGTCACCCTCGCCTATCGTGACGACGGTGGCGTACAGATTTTCTGGGTTGTACCGAAGGAAGATTGATTCAATGAATGTCCGTTTTATGGCGGTGTGCTGCCTGTTTTTTGCCGTCACCGCCCACGCCCAGGCGCCACGCACGTTCAGTGAAGCCAAGAAAATCGCCTGGAAGCTCTACGCTCCACAATCCACCGAGTTCTATTGCGGCTGCAAGTACACGGGCAATCGCGTGGACTTGAAAGCCTGTGGCTACATCCCCCGCAAAAACGCCAATCGTGCCGCACGCATCGAATGGGAGCACATTGTTCCCGCCTGGCAGATCGGGCATCAGCGCCAATGCTGGCAGGACGGTGGGCGTAAGAACTGCACGCGCCATGATGACGTGTTCAAGCGTGCCGAAGCGGACCTGCATAACCTGGTGCCAAGCATCGGAGAGGTCAACGGTGACCGTAATAACTTCAGTTTTGGCTGGCTGCCGGTACAAAGCGGGCAGTACGGGTCTTGCCTGACTCAAGTGGATTTCAAGGCCAAGAAGGTCATGCCGCGCCCTTCCATCCGGGGAATGATCGCCCGCACCTATTTTTATATGAGCAAACAGTACGGCTTGCGACTGTCGAAACAGGATCGCCAGTTATACGAAGCCTGGAACAAGACCTACCCGGTGCAGGCCTGGGAGCGCCAGCGTAACCAGACAGTGGCGTGCGTGATGGGGCGCGGCAATGAGTTTGTTGGCCCGGTGAGTCTGAAAGCCTGTAGTTGAAAATGGGCGAAACTCCCGCCCACCCGGCGCGTTACTGTGCAGCCTTGTGCTCGATAACCTGCGATTCGGTATCGGTTTTCTTGGCGCGCGCCATTTTCTCGTTGAGCAGTGCCTGCTTGGCCTCGGCTTCAGCCTTGGTCGCGAACGGCCCGAGCAGGACTTCGTCCTTGCCGTCAACCTTCACGATGTAAAAGTTGAAACCATGTTCCAGCAACCAGGCCGTAAGGTCGGTGATGGCCTGTAGCTTGTGGTCCGGCGGCCCGACCCATACATCCCATTCCTGCGCAGCAATCGCGCCGGTTTGAGGCTGGTTTTCGGTCACGACAGGCTTGCTCCTGGGGGCCTCGACGCGTTTGCCCTCACCGCAACCGGCCAATGCCAACACCGCCATTGCCATCGCTACTTTACGCACTGCCCTGCTCCTTTAAAGATAAAGAGGCGACTTTATCATTCACTGTCTATTCTGGCCGTCATAAACCTTCGCTTAAACAATGCGAATCATGTATCGCAGACCTGTATGATGCCGCCATGGGAATTAATGTCGCCTCTATGCGTCCTAAAAAGAGGCAGTCACAGGGAAGCGCTTAGCAGTAAGCTACACACATCCGACACCTGCCCTGTCTGAAACATGTGTCCTTAAAAGTAATCAAGGAGAAGTCCATGCTGATACTCACCCGCAAAGTTGGTGAAAGCATAAACATCGGTGATGACATCACGGTCACCATCCTGGGCGTCAGCGGCCAGCAAGTACGAATCGGCATCAACGCACCCAAGGATGTTGCCGTGCATCGCGAGGAAATCTACCAGCGCATCCAGGCCGGTTTGACTGCCCCGGACAAAAACCAGACGCCTTGAAGCACCCTCAGTAGCCAGCCTTTTCGTGCACTGTAATGGCTGGCGAAAACCTCTTCACACCGCTCTTGTCATTGCCGCGTGACTGACGCCACCAATGCGTTCATCTTCATGGAAAGATGAAACTGTCTTCACGCCCGGAACTTGTTGTTTCATTCTCAGCCGAATCTTCTGACTGACACTCAGCCATCCGTGTGCATTCAGGAGCACGTCGATGCGGCCAAGGACCCCACCGCCATTTGCCTACACGTCTTGGATGATCGCCTTATCGATAGGATGGGTCTTCGCAGGGCTGGCCTATGGTTTGAAGTATGCAATCGAAGGCTCCGGCTCCGCCGCCCCCCGTTCAGGGCTGGACTTGGCGCTGCTGCTTTGCGGGTACTTGTTCCTGTTCTGTATCAAACCTATCCAGAAGTCCGTGCAACGCAGGTTGTGTCGGCAAACGCGTCAGTGACATCGCGCTCATCGCCAGCAGACACCGGCATCAACAGCGTCGTCTTTTCGTATCAGCCCGCCCCACTCTGCAAGTACAACAAGCCTTCTGCGTCACGCTGTACGTCCAACTGCTGGTACCCGTCTATCGAAGGATGGTCAGTGGTCATAGGCGTGTAATGAGTCGACGTCACGACCATCACATCCGCGCCTGCGGCCTCTCCCGCACGAATACCCACCGTTGCATCTTCAAACACCAGGCATTCCTGCACCGGCACACCCAGGCGTTGCGCCCCCAAAACGTAACAAGCCGGATTCGGCTTGCCGAGGGCCACATCTTCAGCCGTCACCAATACCGCCGGCGGCGCAATGCCCGCTGCTTGCAGTCGACGCAACGCCAACTCCCTTGGAGCAGAAGTGACCAACGCCCATTGATCACCCGGCAGGCGGTTCAGGAACGCCACGGCGCCAGAAATCGCCACAACACCTTCGACATCATTGATTTCAGCCTCGGTGATCCACTGCGCTTCAACCTCGGGATCGACGCCCGGCAATGCCTGGCGCGTGATGGTGTCGATCGCGCGGGCGCCGTGAATAGTCGTCAAAAAGGCCGCCACATCCAGCCCATGACGTTCAGCCCAGAGGCTCCACACCCGCTCGGCAGCGGCAATGGAGTTGAGCAAGGTCCCATCCATATCAAACAAAAAGGCACGGTAACGGCGATTGAACACGGCTGAACCTCGGATAGACACTGAGCGAATTCCTCATGGGCGGAAAAATGATAGGCCCGATGCAATCTACGGATCACCTCGGTGCTTGTAAACGCTACCGAGGTCGATTGCATTACAGGTTTGTAATGGCGCGGTAAGTTTTAGCAGCACCCTCACTTCATACAGTGGAGTCGTCAGTCACCCACACCGGATGACGCCACTTCCTACTGATGAAAAGGGTCCCCCCATGAAACCTGCAAGCAAACTCTGCCTGATCGCCGCCAGCCTGCTGATGCTGGGCACAGGTACCGCCATGGCCGGCACCGTGGCGCCGGTCAAAGCCAATAACGTGGTGCTGGTGCATGGTTCCTGGGCTGACGGTTCAAGTTGGTCCGAGGTGATCACCCGCCTCCAGGCCGCTGGTCTGCATGTCACTGCAGTGCAGAACCCGCTGACCTCGGTGGCCGACGATGTCGCCGCCACCAACCGTGTACTGGCCCAGCAAGACGGCCCCACTGTGCTGGTCGGCCACTCCTACGCCGGCACCGTGGTCAGCGACGCCGGGGCCAACCCGAAGGTCAGCGCCCTGGTGTACGTGGCCGCACGCGCGCCTGACGCCAATGAAGACTTTGTCGCGCTCTCGGCAAAGTATCCGAGCATGCCGGTGCGGGCCGGCGTTGAAGACCACGACGGCTACCTCACCCTGAGCCAGGAGGCCTTCCTCAAGTATTTTGCCGGCGATGTGCCGCATGCCAAGGCCCTGGAGTTGTACGCCGTGCAGCAGCCCATCACCAAGACCCTGTTCAGCGGTCGCACCGTCAACGCCGCCTGGCACACCAAGCCTTCCTGGTACGCGGTGTCGGCGAATGACCAGACCATCAATCCGGACCTGGAACGCTTCCTTGCCAAGCGCATGAACGCTACCACCATTGAGCTGCCTTCGAGCCACCTGTCGCTGGTGTCCCACGCCAAGGAAATCACCGACCTGATCCTCGAAGCCTCTGGCCGCCAGCCCTGAGCCCTGCATTACAAACTTGTCATCATCCTGTTGGTTGGCTGTTCGGGGTGCCTGGTTACTGTGAACTCACCGCCACGATCTGGCAGCCAACCCCTTAAGAGAGAAACCCCCATGAAACTGTTTATCCTCGGCTTTGCCGCTCTGCTCGCTACCGGTTCCGTGTTTGCTGCCAAACCTGTGATCCATGACAAAACCGGCTTCTTCGTACATCTGGATGTGGCCAAAGTGCTGTCGAGCACCGACACATACGGCCAATGCGGCATCGTCCCGGCGCGCCTCGACTACCTGGACAGCCAGGGGCGCGAACATGTGTTGGACTACCAGGTCCAGGGCATCGGTTGCGCCAGTGACAATTGATCGGGCTACACTTGCGCCACGCATTGAGACAGGGCACTTCCCATGAACATTCTTGTAGTCGAAGACGAACCCAAGGCCGGCAATTACCTGCTCAACGGCCTGCAGGAGCTGGGTTACTCCGTCAGCCTCGCCCGTGATGGCGTGGACGGCTTGCACCAGGCCCTGGAAACACCGTTCGACGTGATCGTGCTGGATGTGATGATGCCGAAAATGGACGGCTGGGAAGTGCTGCGTCGCCTGCGCAAGGAAGCGGATACGCCGGTACTTTTTCTGACGGCTCGCGATGACATTGCCGACCGCATCAAGGGCTTGGAGCTGGGTGCCGATGATTACCTGATCAAGCCTTTTTCCTTCGCTGAACTGGTGGCACGCTTGCGAACCCTGACCCGTCGCGGCCCAAGCCGCGAAGAGGAACAACTGCAGATCGCCGACTTGCAAATCGATGTGCTCAAGCGTCGCGTCACCCGGGCCGGCACGCGTATCACCCTGACCAACAAAGAGTTCGCCTTACTGCACCTGTTCGCAACTCATCAGGACCAGGTGCTGTCCCGCTCGCTGATCGCCTCGCGGGTGTGGGACATGAATTTCGACAGCGACACCAACGTGGTCGACGTGGCCGTACGGCGCCTGCGCCTGAAAATCGACGACCCGTTCCAGCTCAAGCTGATCCACAGCGTGCGTGGCATCGGCTACCGTTTCGATACCCAGCCATGAACAAACGCCGTCATTACTCCCTGACCCTGCGCCTGGCGTTGATCTTCGCTCTGCTCGCCTTCGCCCTGCTGGCGACCCTCGGTGTGGCGCTGTATCGCGAGTTGGAGCGTGAACTGATCATGCGTGACGACGCGGCCTTGATCTACCGCATCGATCAGTTGCGCAACCTGCTCAATGACAGCAACACCCTGGACCTGATCAAGACCAAGCCGGAGTTGTTCCAGAACATGCTCGGCAACCGCGAATCGGTACTGAGCATCGCCGCGCCAGGACAGAAGCCATTGCTGACGGTCAATCCCGGCAATATCGACCTGCCTTCCATACCGCCGGTCCCCAAGAACCACGAACTGACGCTCGCCGACGTACACCATTTTCCCAGCATCAACGGCGTACCCTTCGCCACCGTCGCCGCGTCCATCGACTCCGGCGACCTGGGCAGCCTGCAAGTCACCACGGGGCGCCTGATGACCGAGCGCACCAGCGTACTCGCTAGCTATCGCCTGAGCGTTTATATCCTGGCGAGCATTGCCGCAATCATCCTGGCCCTGGTCGGCTACCTGCTGGTTCATCGCGGGCTGTTACCGTTGCGACGCCTGGCCCGGCACGCTCAAGGCATTGGCGTCGGCAACCTCGCCGAACGCCTCGACAGCCACGGTGCGCCTAAGGAACTGCTGCCGATGATTGATTCATTCAATACCATGCTTGAGCGGCTGGCCAAGGGCTTTGTCCAACTGGGTCAGGTGTCCACCGACATGGCCCACGAGCTGCGCACACCCATCAACAATTTGCTGGGGGAAACCCAGGTCGCCCTGCAACAGCACCGCAGCATTGAAAGTTATCAGCAGTTGTTGGCGTCCAATGTGGAAGAGCTTGAACGCCTGGCGCGGATGCTCGATAACATGCTGTTCCTCGCGCGCACCGACCCGGCGAGCGCTTTGCGTCAACGCCAGGAACTCAGTGCCGTGGATGAGGTGGAACGCATCGCCGAGTACTTTGAGGGCTTGGCGGGTGATGCGGATATCAGCATTCACGCCGAAGGTGAAGGCGTGATCTGGGCGGAGCCGATGCTGCTGCGCAGGGCGCTGGCGAACCTGTGCGCCAACGCCATCAAATATGGTGCGCCAAGTACCGAGCTAGAGATCCGCGCCGTGCCAAGCACCGATGGCATTCACCTGAGGGTCAGCAATCAGGGCGAGACCATCGCCGCCGAGCATCTGCCGCGGCTGTTCGAACGGTTTTACCGGGTGGATGAGTCACGGGAACGTTCTGCACAGTCCAACGGGTTGGGATTATCGATTGTTGCAACCATCATGCAACTGCATAACGGGCGGTACAGCGTAAGCAGTGAGGCAGGTGTGACGTGTTTTGAGTTGTTCTTTCCTAGACGGGAAGATTGAGCGCAAACGCCCGGTGTTATTTTGCAAAGGTTTGTCTCTTAACACTGGTCGCAAGCCAGACTAGTCTCGCTTCCCAAGGGGCTCAAGGGAGAGCCGGCAGCGGTAAAATTATGGAGATCCTGAAATGGAAATGCGATTAGGTTTACTGGAAAAGGGGCTGGCTGAAATGAATGAGAAGCTGATCACCGTTTCGAGCAAGGCAGACGCCATGGACAAGCACTTCGCTTCCAAGGCAGACCTGGCAACTACTGAACTGAACCTTATCAAATGGTACGTGGCAACCGCATTCGCCATGACAGGCCTGGCTTGCGCTATCACCTTCGGGCTTACTCGACTGTTTGCGATTTGAGGAGCGTCGGGCCGATCAGCTGACCTGCCCGCCCGCTTCCTCTGCATCCACCGGTGTTTGCCACGCCACCAGCACAGCTGTCTGCAGCCCCGCAACCAACGTATCCAACGCCATTGAGGGCCGCTGTGAATCTGCCACCTGCTCTGGCAGAAAAGGTACATGGATAAACCCACTGCGTACCCCAGAACCTGCGAGCGCATGCTGCAACAAATAAAATACCTGGTTACACACAAATGTCCCAGCCGTCTGCGATACCGAGGCCGCGACTCCCGCGTCGCGCACAGCCTTGACCATCGCCTTTATCGGCAAGGTCGTGAAGTAGGCCGCCGGGCCGCCGGCTACGACAGCCGTATCGATAGGCTGCTCCCCGAGGTTATCGGGGATGCGTGCATCATTGATATTGATCGCCACCCGTTCGACTGAGATATCGCTACGCCCAGGCCCCAGGCCAGTCGCAATCACCATCGCCGGGTGCAACTCGTCGATCAGCCCGGTCAGGCACGCGCCCGCCGTGGCAAATGCGCAAGGCAGTAATCGCGCAACAATCTGCACATCGCTCCCCAGTCGCACGCCGTCCAGTTGGCGCACGGCTTCCCAGGAGGGGTTCACCCGGTCTTGATCAAAGGGCTCGAAACCCGTCAGCAGTACAATTTGCATCACGGCCTCACATCAACAGATAAAGCAGCACAATATTGACCACCAGCATCATCAACGCGGTCGGCAGCTGTGCCTTGATCACCGCGTTCTTGTCCGGCAGCTCAAGCAATGCCGCCGGGACGATATTGAAGTTGGCGGCCATAGGGGTCATCAGGGTACCGCAGTAGCCGGAGAACATGCCGATCGCCGCCATCACCGCCGGGTTACCACCATAGATTCCGACCAGCACCGGCACGCCGACGCCGCCGGTCATCACCGGGAAAGCCGCGAAGCCATTACCCATGATCACCGTAAACAACGCCATGCCCAGCACGTAGACCATCACCGCCACCAACTTGTAATCCAGGTTGATATAAGTGGTGGTGACATGCGCGACAGCCGTACCAACCCCGGCTTCGTTGAAGAGTAAGCCCAGCATTGCCAACATCTGCGGCAGCACCATGGCCCAGCCCAGCGCTTCAGTCAGGCGACGGGATTCACGCAAGGCTTGCGCCGGCGTATCGCGGGTCAACCAGCACGCCAGGCCAAGGGCGATCAGGCAGCCGATACCAAGGGAGACAAAGGTGGTGTTTTTCGGGTCCAGCAACGGCACTCCGCCGATCTCGGTGTGCTTGAGCAATACCGAGCCGATCACCGTGGTCAGCGGAATCGCCAACGCCGGGATGAACAGCTTGTGCCCCAGGCGACCCGCACTGGCACGGGATGCCTTGTCGTGCAACTCGGCATGCTTGCCACGGCCGACGCCGCCCATGCCGGCAATCAAAGCCATGACCACTATGCCGACCCCGATAGCCACCGAGGGCAGACGCTCACCGATCAGGAATGGAATGGCGAACAACAGCCAGAACAATGCACTGGACCAACGCTTGGGATGGGTGCGGTCCATCAGGATCATGCCCGCCGTGATCAGCAGCAGGACCCCGGCCAGCCAGTACAGGTATTGAATGGAAATAATCATTGTGCAGCCTCCACGGATGCAGCGGCCGGCGTCATCTCTCGGGTGAGCCTGCGGTCAAACCGATGCAGGCGGATCGCGTGAATGATGAAGGCGCAGATCGCGGTAGGAATCCCCCACACCGCAATATGCAGCGGCTCCACATCAATTCCCGAGCCCAGCAGGAAGGTGTGCATCAAGGCGATTGCACCAAAGGCGACAAAGATATCCTCACCAAAAAACAGGCCGACATTGTCAGTCGCCGCGCACATCGCCAGCACTTTATGACGCAGTTTTTCGGGAAGTTTGCCGTAACGTTTTTCCGCTGCACCCTCGGCCATCGGGGCCAGCAACGGACGCACCATCTGCGGATGCCCGCCCAGGCTGGTCAGGCCCATGGCGGCCGTGGATTCACGCACAAACAAATAGATGATCAACAAGCGCCCGACCGTGGCGCGCTCGAACCGTGCAATCCAGTTCTGCGCATGCAGGCGCAGCCCATGGCGCTCCAGAAGGCCAATGACCGCCAGGGGCAGCAACAGAATCAATTGCAGGGCACGGGTCTGAAGGAAGCCATCGCCCATGGTGGCGAGAATTTTTTCCAGGGGGAAATGGGCGGCAAGCCCGGTAGCGATAGCGGCCGCGGTGACCACCAACAGAGGGTTGATGCGAAAAACAAAGCCAACCACGATCACAAGTACGCCGATCAACGGCCATAAGTTCACAACAGTTTGCATGGCGGTGAGGTCCTTAAGTGCGCGCTGCGGCGCCATTACAGCAGGATGTGAACAAAGGGTTCACAGCAGGAAGTGGCGTGCAGTCGGCTCGGTTTTTTATTGTTGACCCGGAAGGTCGAGCGTCAGTGGCGGCAACTTTGCTGCCTGGGGGCGGGAGGTGTCCAACAAGAAAAATTGTTGCTGCGAACCAATAAATTTTGTGGGTGATTGCACAGCCTGCATGTAACGAGATGTGGACAGACCCGCAGGGATTCGCGCATCTTAGCGCCGCCTGTCTTATCAGGCGCGCACCTCAAATCAGCACACTCTTCCCGATTACTGTTGTGGATATGGAAATTCAATGAAAACCCAAAAGGTCCTGATCGCCCTCTCCTGCGCAGTTGCGCTGTCCATGCTGGGTGGTTGCGCCGCCAAGGTAAAAAGTGGCGGCAGCGCCGCGCTGGCGATCCCGGACTCCGCGAAACGCAACCTCGTGGTCAGCATCAAGGGCGAAGGACATGTCGAGCAAAACCCGGACTGGAACCTGCTCAAGCGTGACTGGAACAACGCGCTGCAAGTGGAGGCCCGCGAGGCCGGCTTCAACGTCACCGAAAGCCCTGCAGTGGTTCCGAGTGGTGAAGAAGGTGTCGGCATCAAGATCAATGTGAGCAAGTTTCGCTACATCGAGCCGGGCTCACGGTATGTAGCCGGTGCGCTGGTAGGCAACGCCTGGGTGTTCTCCCGCGCGGATTACTTCGACCTGAAATCCGGCACGCCGATTGGCTCGCGCACCTACGACACCTCGTCATCCGCTTGGGAAGGCATTGCCTCGGCCATGACCCAAAAGCAAGTGCAGGCGATTGCCAAGCAGATGATCAGCGATATCAAGAACGCCAAGGCCAAGTAAGCCGCCATCGTGAGCGAGTTTCTCGAATTCATCTGGAAGCTGCTTGAGTTCGCAGGCGACTACACCCCACCACGGCGAAAACGCGTGTTCTCATTTGGGTTCGTGATGTTTTTGCTGCTGGTGGCGGTTGTTGAACTGGTTTTGCTGCAGATTTTTCTTGGCGAATAGGTTTTGCAATCGCAACAAAAAAGGGCCCACCTTTCGGTGAGCCCTTCTAGACCGCCCAGCAGAGCGGATTTTGTTTGGTAGGCGCGATTGGACTCGAACCAACGACCCCCACCATGTCAAGGTGACCACGAAAAATACGCAAGCTTCTGTTAATAAAGGGAAAAGCTCCTTTTTCGTGCGCCCTCAAAACGCACAATACGACCTATAAGAATCAATAACTTAGCGTTGGATATTCCTACAGTAGTCCCCTCCCCGGCGTCCTGCCGACGAACACCACTCCCAAATCCGCAACACCCCGGAACTGTATACACATACAGCACTCGAACTGACCCACCATGAACATCGACGAAGACACTTGCAAGTGGCTTGGATGCCCCACGCCCCTGGAAAAGTACCAGTACCAATGCGCCATGCTTAAGGACAAAATAGCTTCACTGCGCAACGACCTGCGCGCCGCCCGCAGGAATATCCAAGACCCAGTCGAATGAAGATGAGCTGGCCGCCGGGAAAGCATGTGCCGAGGTAGCAATGGCAAATGCGCTCGCAAACGTCAGCAGGTTCAACCACGAGACATCTGAACTGAGGGGAAACGTCAGAAGCCTGGAGGTGGTCGTCGATCAGAGTGACCGGTGGGTCAGTTTTCAATCAGCGCAAACAACTGTTCTTCCAGTCTGAGAAGTCAGCCTCAAGCAGCTCGCCTAATGCGTCGATCTTGTCAGCATAGAGCCGATGCAACACTTGTAACAATTCCGGTCGGATAGCAGATTTGTAGCCCTCGAAAACCGGCCGAGATAACTCGGGACGCTGAGTCTCGGAGAAAAACTCACCCAAGCCAATGTGATTCAGTACCCTGTTGGCGAAACCAACTGGGTCTTGCACAATCTTTTCGTAGCGAGAAATCAAAAAGCTCTCACGAGGATACACCGACATCCAGTTTCTCAAGCAGTTGGCGTAGTCACCACGCTGCAACGATCCCTGCGATTTGAAATGATCAATGAACCATTGATCGGACGCTTCAGAAAACTCCATTTCGGCTCGGCGCAGTGCCATCCTGGCAGAAGACCATGCTCGCTCGATCGGATTTCGCATCACATAAACGATACGTAAGCTTGGAAAGTATTGGTGCACTTCACGAATCCGGTCGAGTGGCAGAATCGCATAGGCTGGAGTGATGTCGCCATTGCAGCGTTCTTCACTGAACAAACTGCTGTACCAGCCAATACCATTCAGGTAATGAGCATCCCAGAAGTGAACTTCCTTGCCAGCTGGAAAGCTTACATTTGGATGCTTGCTCAACACCTCGTATAACCAACTGGTGCCGCTTTTCTGGGCACCAATTCCGATAAACCTTAGCATCCAATCACTCTACCAAAGACCATTCCGGCGCACATGAGAAATCTACTAGACCAAGCCCGAACTGCTTGCTTTCAGCACTTACGCGAAAGCACAACGCATCAACGACGCGATGAAGATGATGGAATCCCTCACCACAATCCCCGGATACGCCCGCATTGAGAAAATACAATCCTTCATTGAGGCGACAGACAAAACTATACTCCACCGACAGCACAGAGCCGGATGAAACAACACTGATTCCATCTTCGACCTGCTTGGCTGAGGTAGCACCACCCAACTCCACGCCAGTGGGAGTCTTGATCAGCATACCAAACCGAACATTCCTAGCATCACGATCAAAGCGTACACGGTAGGTATAGCGATAGGTTTCTCCTGCCTTGAGACAATTGACCTTTTGCCCTTGGATGTTGAGTAACTGAGGATCAGAGATCAATGCACCACGAGTTTCGTAAGACAGCACAGTCTTGGAAACAAGGTAGGGATCGAAATATCCCGCCATTTCCTGACATGGCTCATCCACTTCTCCAGGCTCAGCCGACTCGGGACTCAGAGACTTCTCGATACCAGCCAACATTTGTTCGCGCATGACCTTGGCTTTCTCGGCAGGAGCGTTCAGCAGCCGCTGATACTTGCCAACCACTGATTTGGGCGTGCCTTCAGTGATTTTTTTTCCACCATCCAGCAGAATCGCCCGGTCACACAGGCCTACAACCGTATTACTAGCATGTGAAACGAACAAAATGGTTGCACCTTGGGCCTTGATAGCCTCGATCCGCGCAAAGCATTTGCGCTGGAAAAGCTCATCCCCCACAGCAAGTGCCTCATCGACAATCAGGATCTGCGGGTCGGCATTGATAGCCACAGCAAAAGCCAGCCGCACCATCATGCCACTGGAGTAATTCTTGACCGGCTGATCTATGAAGTCTCCAATCTCTGCAAACGCGAGTATGGATTCAAAGCGAGCTGCAGTTTCCGCATTGGAAAGTCCAAGTACGGAAGCATTCATGTAAACATTATCTCGCCCACTGAACTCGGGGTTGAAACCCGACCCCAGCTCTAGCAACGCAGCAATACGGCCATGTGTAGTTATCTCACCGGCAGTAGGCGTCAGAGTGCCGCAAATCATCTGCAACAACGTAGACTTTCCACTCCCATTGCGACCAACAATGCCAACTGTCTCGCCTTTATTTATCACAAAAGAAACATCATCTAACGCCACAAACTCCTTGTAATGCTTCTTGCTACTGAACAACTGCAGCAAACGCTCACGCTGGCTGGCGTATATTCGAAAATGTTTGCTAACACTTTTAACCTGTATTGAAAACTCAGAACACATCTGCAAAACCTTTACGCGCGGTTTGGAAGAAAGCAAATCCTGCCCAGAGAAACACCAAGGAGATCGCCAAGTATTTTGTCAAGAGGGTGAATTCCGACATTCTGCCCCAAATCAAAACATCGCGCGCCTGTTCAATCACAAAAGCCAAAGGATTAGCCATGATCAGAGGGTGAACGGAAGCTGGCAGACTGCTTTCGGATAGAATACAGGCGCCAGAAAAAGCAGAATGGTCGTGAGATAGTATAGTTTGCCCTACGTCTCTAAGATAAGAGCACATGGAACTGCAAACGCACGCCAGTAACACCACCCCATTGAGCCAAGGTTGAACGCGGGATCGACATGCCCGCTCGACCGCAAATCGATTTCTGATGGTAACGCCATTCCGGTGCCTGCGCGCATGCCCATCGGCTCTGTGTCGAGCCGTAAGGAGTCGATGCCAATCATCGGAGAAGTTCGCGCAGGCGGTAGCATTTTCAGCTGGCCAATTAACTTCGACGGCGCCGTGCGGCTGATGGGTTTCAACACAGATAGATGACTCGGCCGGACGGTTACGGACCGCCTATGCCCAGAAAAACTTCGTTAAGCCATATCGAATCGGTTACGGTATCCATCGGTTAGGAGCGGACGAGTTCATTTTTTCTGAATGACGCCCCCCCGCCATCATCGAGCAATGGCGCTTACATACGACTGGCAAGCACGTAGTGCGATCAGTCCTTGGTCACCGGCGTCGGTGATGGCGATAATTCGTTGAGCATGCGCTGGGTCAAGTTGGGCTCGACGGGCTGCATGAACCACGCCGACGGCGCCGGGGGTGGGAGGCACGTCGCAGCCACTGGCTGAATCCGTGGCGCCGAGAAGGACTGACAACCGCAGATCAGAAGTGGCAAGGCGATCGCGAATAACAGCCTGCGTGCGTTTCTCATCGGATAACTCCTTGGAGTGTTGTTGGTCCTGCATGGCGAGCTGATTCTCCAGCGCCGGGCGCTTTTCCTGCTCGGCGCGGGCCTGGGCGGCAGCGGCATTGCTGATCTCGGCCAGGTCATCCTTGTGCAGGCCGGCCTGCTCGGCGAGCTTCTTGCCCATCCGCCAGTCCTGCAACTGCCAGGTCACGCCGGAGGCGGTTGCCATCAGCACCACGACCAGCGCCACCAGGGCGGCCAGCTTTTGCACAGGCGTCATGCCAGCACCTTCAGTGCCTTGTCGTACAGGGCCTGGCGATCTGCTTGGCCGGTGAGCCCGCCATTGATGCGCCTGGTGATCTTCGCGAAGTCCTTCTGGTCGGCCAGGGTGTTCAGCCCACGGGTCGACCAGAACCAGGCCGCCGACATCGCCGCGTTCTGTGGCAGCTCTAGAAGCTCTGGCTTGTTGATCAGGTCCAGGCCCAGGGCTTCACCGCAGGCGGCATAGTTGGCACGTCCGGTAATCTGGACCAGCCCGCGCCCCCGGTACTTCGAGCCATCACCCTTGACGGTGTTGCCCAAGTCGACACGGCCTTCGTACGTGAGCTGCTGCGCAGTTGGCCCCCAAACTTCGCGCACATAGCGCAACTGGCCGGACTCATGGCCAACCTGAGCGATGAAGGCCGCAGCACGCGCGGTGCCCACGATGCCGTAGCGGTTCATGGCCGTATTCAGCACAGGAACAAAAACGCCGGCTTGGCGGCCGGCGTTCGGGAGGATCTGCAGCAACTGCTGCTCAGTGATCGGCATACTTTTCTCCAGGCAAAAAAATTCTATGGTCACCCCCATTTTTGCAATACTGATTAACGGGTGGTGTGGTTGGCTTGCTTAAATCTATCCGGCGTCTGTTTGGGGCTTGCCCCAGCGCCACGATGAGAGTCGCGCCTGACGATCCTTAAAAACCCGTCGGCTTCTGAAGCCGATTTTTATGTCAGGATCTTCGCCAGGCCGGTAGGCCGTTCACGTCATCCGTTGTTCAGCTATCGCAAAACCTGAAGGGTGAGTCGTGGTACTGCAACAACCGCAGGGTCAGGCGTTCAAGGCGTCTGGCCCTGCTTCATATTGCGCATGATGAGCCGCTATCGCCCAAGCGATACGCGCCAGTTTGTTGGCCAGGGCACAGGCCACCACATTCGAGTGTCGTCGGCGCAGTAGCGCTCGCACCCAGTCGGCCAAAGCCCCTTTCTGGTGATCCAGCCGCTGCATGTAAACCCTGGAGCATTGCACCAACAGTTGTCGCAGGTGCTTGTCACCTCGCTTGCTGATCCCCAACAAATTGGCTTTGCCGCCCGTGCTGTACTGTCGCGGCACCAAGCCCACAGAAGCCGCAAAATCGCGACTGCATCGGTATTGCTTGCCATCGCCCATTTCTACAGCCAGAAGGCTGGCGGTGATCGGGCCGACACACGGCATGCTAAGCAAACGACTCCCCAGATCATCGTCGGCCAGCTGGCAAGCCAGTTCTTTGTCCAGTTCCTTGATCCGTTCATCCAGGTAAACGAAGTGATCGTGCAGGCGTTGCAACAGCACTGTCAGCCGCGCAGGCAGCTCATGCTCGGCCAAAACAGCTGCCAAACGCTTCATGATGGCTAAGCCTTTGGGCAGGCTGATGCCAAATTCCAACAGGAAACCGTGCATCTGATTGGCTGTCTTGGTGCGGTCATGCACCAACGACTCGCGCATGCGATGCAGAACAGACAGGGTTTGCTGAGACTCGGTTTTAGGCGTGACGAAGCGCATGGACGGACGAGAAGCCGCCTCGCAAATAGCCTCTGCGTCGATAAAGTCGTTTTTGTTGCCCTTGACGAAAGGGCGGACAAACTGCGGTGAAATCAACTTGGTCGTATGCCCCATCGCCGCAAGCTGACGGGCGATGAAGTGAGAGCCGGCACAGGCTTCCGTTACCACGACGCAGCTCGGCAAGTTGCCGAAAAACCGCATCATCTGCGCTCGCGAGAGCTTTTTGCGAAACACCTCGCGGCCTGATTTGTCTTGGCCGAGAAGGTGGAAATTATGTTTGCCGAGATCGATCCCGATCAGTGCTGACTCGCTCATGATGATGGCCTCCGAAAACAAAACACCCTGTGAAAGCGTAGCCCTCACAGGGTGTTGGGGGTGACCATCTCATTAAACCGCCCGGAAGCGGCTTTATAGTTTCGTTTTTCAGTTGTAGTCGACGTAGGGGCCTATGTAAAAGCCGGCCATGTCGCCGCTGATACGGTAAAGGCTTTCCTTGCCCGACTGCACCGTAGCCGCGATGGTTCGAATTGCGGCGCCTGCGCACAAGCCCGAGCCCGCCAGGCCGGCGCCGAGATTTGGCGATCCCGGCGGAAGGTAGAATGTAGCACGCTGACCAGTACCGATTTTTGCAGCTCTGCGGCCGTCGACATAAACAACAATGTCTCAACCAGAGCCGACCGCGCCGGAGTCGCGCACCACGGTAATTTTTCCGCTCTCGCCGGCCGGTTTAGTCTGGAAGGCATAGACCTCGTCCGAAGGAACCGGCTTTGCATCCCGCACCGAGATCGCCGATGAGGCACACCCCGCCAGCATCGCCACCGCTACCGCCGCTATCAAAATCCGCATGTCGTTCCCTCGTTTAGATATGGCAAGACTTTATCACCAACAACGAAGCAACACGAAAACCTCACATATGCGTGGCTCTTGGGGTTCACAAGAGGTTAACCGGCATTTAGTCGACGTGATATTTGCGTCTGACATCGCCAAATGTAAGCATTGAGACATTGGCAATGTTTCCTTGCGATGATTTCCCGATAAGATGAACGTCAAACCCTAGCTGAAGGTTTTATAGCGCCCATTCAATTGCTAAGCCACCTGCGTAGCGAACCTACCCACAGCCTCAACCACGCGCTTGGCTCCATCTTGAATTTCAACAATGACTTGGCCTGCCTGGGTGGCAAGGTCAAGGCCTTGCTCGGCTTGGGATTTGCTATTCGCCATCTCCGCGACGGTTTCATCTACCAGTTTCTGATTCTGCAAAACAACCGACGCGATTTCTTCAGTCGCCGTGCTGGTGCGCCCAGCCAACTGGCGAACCTCATCAGCCACAACGGCAAAGCCTCGACCTTGCTCGCCTGCGCGAGCAGCTTCAATCGCTGCGTTTAAAGCCAAAAGGTTGGTTTGCTGGGCGATACTACTGATTGTCTGAATAATGGAGCTGATCAACAGCGACTGCTTGCCCAGCGCTTCTACTCCCCCGGAGGCCGCCTGCATGTCAACGGCAATTTTGCGCATTGTATGCATAGTATCGTTGACTACGACTGCTCCTCGCTGTGCGCTGACATCAGTTTGCTGAGATATTTCAAATGCTGTTTGAGCTGCCCCGCTGACTTCTTGCTCGCGGGCCACCTGATCGGATACTACCGTCGCGAACTTAACCACTTTGCAAAGCTTCCCTTCGGTGTCGTAAACCGGGTTATAGGTTGCCTCCAGCCATACCGTTTGGCCGCGGCTGTCTATACGTTCGAATCGGCCAGCAACGAACTCACCCCTGTTCAAAGTTGACCAGAAATCCTTGTACTCTTGGGAAGAAACTTGTTCTGGTTTACAGAAAATACGGTGGTGGCTCCCTTTCGCTTGTCCCAGGCTATAACCCATGGCTTGTAAAAATTGATCGTTTGCCATTAGTACATGCCCAGAGAGATCAAACTCGATTACCGCCGTAGAACGTAATAACGCCTCAATGAATGAAGCATTTTCTGAGGCTTTTTCAACTCGTGACGTAATATTTGTCGCATAGCAAGTGACATGACTCAATTGGCCGCTCGCATCCATGATCGGCTGCCAATGAGCATGAATCCATACCAATGAACCATCGGCATGAAGGTACCTGTAATCGTCAGTTATAGACTTGCCTGCAGCAACTGCTGCTCGGAAGTTATGAAAGCACGGCAACTGGGAGACGTACGGTGGAACAATCTCTGCCATGGCACGACCTAGAAGTCGATCCGGGGGGTACCCCAACGCCGCTCCAAAGTTTTCGTTGCATCTCGTAATTTTAAACGTCGAGTCAATACTCAACGTCAACATTTCACGGTTCAGGCCATCGCGTAGCTGGCGTAGCTCAAACAATTCGCTTTCTTGTGATTGAAGCTGCTTTTTAAGCTTAGCGTTGAACATAGGAAATCGCCTCTCAGGTCATAGCAATCCTATCGGCATCTCCTTGCGCAAATTGAGGGCATCCGAGGAAAAACAGTTTTGCTACGCAAAGCGCAGTTAAACAAAGCCGTTGCGACACTCTGAAGCTGAAGAACTCGATCTCACTGTGCCTATATGGAAACTTTATGGTTCTGCGCATCTTTGTGCCTGAGGATCAGGCGTGTCCGGTCATTCCAAGGGCCGCCGTAGACGATTATCTCGGACGGCCTGCCGTACAGGTGGTGCAGCAGGAACGGGCCTGGCCCGAACGCGCCGGAATCTTCGCCGGGCAGCGCAGGATCGATACCCAGGTAAATCCCGGCATGGTTGGGGTGAACAGTCCGCCCGACGTGCATGACGATCAGATCACCGCGCTCCGGCCGGTCTACGCGCACGAAGCCGGCCGCCTCGTAGTGCTTCTCGTACAAGCTTGCGTTTTCCGCGCTCTCCCACCAACCGTCGGTGCGCTGAAAGGTCTCGAATTCAAGGCCCCACTCGGGGGCATACCAGTCAGCGCAGACCTGCCAGCAGTCCCAGGCGCCGTGTACGAATGGCCGATTGATCAGCGGCGTGCTGCCCGTCGGAGTGATCGTGCGCATGTCTCCCTCGGGCCAGGACAAAATGTGCCAGGGCAGCGCCGTGGCCTCGCACATGGCCAAGTCATGCGGCGAAGGCCTGCTGGTGGCGTCCGGGTGCGAGTGAACAATCCCGATCACCTCACCAAGGTCTTCCGCCGCCGCGTAGTCCTCTGGATCAAGCCGAAACTCTTCGTTCGGCTCCGTGGCGATGTTCCGGCACGGGAAATACTTTTGCTTGCGTCCGATGGCCAGCAGCAAGCCGCAACATTCTTTCGGATACTGGGCCGCCGCGTGCGCCTGGATGGCCGCGATAATGTTCTTGCGCATGGTCAGCTCCGGGCAATCAGGGAAACGGCGGGAAACCCACCGAAGGACAGTTCGTTGTTCTCGCCGAAGCGCAACTTGCAGGACGACAGGCAGCCCTTGCACTGGTCCAGGGCCGGGTCATCCGTAGGGTTGTCCTCGTCATCGAACATGGCAGCACCGGTGTATCCGCAGTCCGGTCCGCGATATCCATTCGTCATGGCCCAGTGGCAAAACGTCGTCATCTGGCGGCCGGGCAAACCGTGGTTATAGATCTCGCCCGGGGAAGACAACTCCCAGACCACCGCCTCGCCGTCCTCGCTGGTTTTCTGGTCGATGTACCAGATTTCCAAAGCTTCCTGAGTAGGATCAGCGGTTGGGTTGCCGTCTGGAAAGTTGGCCGCGTCCAGATACAGGGAGGGGTCTCGCGGACTGTGAGCTTGAACTTGAGCATGTCCTCGAAGGCCAGGCACAGGGCTGTGACACGCCCGTTGACGTTGCCGGCGGCGAAAGTCGGCCGAGAGGCGGTACCGTCGCTGCTCGAAGAAATACCCTCAATCTGCACCGGCCAGGCCGCGTACTCCTGGCCCTGCCAGATAATCGACTTGGCGGGCAGATCCTCTTCGGAGCCCTCGTACGCGAGCAATTCCTCTGGCGTGTGCGGGATGGCGTGCCCGTGGAAGCGCAGGTACGACCACGTGCCGGCCGGAGAGCGCCCCACTTTTCACGAGATCCGCGCCTTGGGTGCCTGGCTGTATGAGCAGCAGAAATTCCCACAGGAATACATCCAGGCGCTCATGGGGCACGCGGACGAGAAGATGACGAAGCACTATCAGGAGGGGCACGACGAAAAGAAGATCGAGTACCTGGAGGTGGGCGCCGAATTGGCGTTCTGAGGTGGGGGGGTTTTGCAAATCGCAGGCAACAAAAAAGGGCACACCTTTCGGTGAGCCCTTCTAGACCGCCCAGCAGAGCGGATTTTGTTTGGTAGGCGCGATTGGACTCGAACCAACGACCCCCACCATGTCAAGGTGGTGCTCTAACCAACTGAGCTACGTGCCTGCTGTGAGGCGGCATTCTACGGAATTCCGGAGGGGTGTCAACATCTTTTTTGCAGCTAACCCTATGAATATGCGAATTTTTTATTTGCGCGGGGCACACCCGCGGATTTCGGGTGGCTGGCAGGCAATTTTCAACTCAGGTAGGATCGGGACACTCGTAAAAAATATAAAACAGAGGTTCCAGGATGGCGAACACCCCCTACCCCCAGTCGTATTACGCCGCTTCCGCGAATGCCGTTCCACCTCGCCCGGTCCTGCAAGGCGAAGTCGAAACCGATGTGTGCGTGATTGGCGCAGGCTACACCGGCCTCTCCAGTGCGCTGTTCCTGTTGGAGAACGGTTTTCGCGTAACGGTGCTGGAAGCCGCCAAGGTGGGTTTTGGCGCCTCGGGCCGTAACGGCGGGCAGATCGTCAACAGTTACAGCCGGGATATCGATGTGATCGAGCGCAGTGTTGGGCCCAGGCAGGCGCAACTGCTGGGGCAGATGGCGTTCGAGGGCGGCAAGATTATTCGCGAGCGCGTGGCCAAGTATCAGATTCAGTGCGACCTGAAGGACGGCGGTGTATTTGCCGCGCTCAACAGCAAGCACATGAGCCACCTGGAGTCACAGAAGCGCCTGTGGGAGCGCTACGGCCACACTCAACTGGAGCTGCTGGACGAGCGTCGTATTCGCGAGGTCGTGGCCTGTGACAACTATGTGGGCGGCCTGCTGGACATGAGCGGCGGGCATATTCACCCGCTCAATCTGGCACTCGGCGAGGCGGCCGCCGTGGAGTCCCTGGGCGGTAAGATCTACGAGCAATCCGCTGCCGTGCGTATCGAGCGCGGCGCCAACCCGGTGGTGCATACCGCCGAGGGCAAGGTCAGGGCCAAGTTCATCATCGTCGCGGGGAATGCGTACCTGGGCAACCTGGTGCCGGAGTTGGCCGCCAAGTCGATGCCGTGCGGCACACAAGTGATCACCACCGCCCCCTTGGGCGATGAGCTGGCGAAAACTTTGCTTCCGCAGGATTACTGCGTCGAAGACTGCAACTACCTGCTCGACTACTACCGCCTCACCAACGACAAGCGCCTGATCTTCGGCGGTGGCGTGGTGTATGGCGCGCGCGACCCGGCAAACATCGAAGCGATCATCCGCCCGAAGATGCTCAAGGCCTTCCCACAGCTCAAAGACGTGAAGATTGACTATGCCTGGACCGGAAACTTCCTGCTGACCCTGTCGCGCTTGCCACAGGTGGGTCGCCTGGGCAACAACATCTACTACTCACAGGGCTGCAGCGGCCATGGCGTGACGTATACGCACCTGGCGGGCAAGGTACTGGCGGAGGCATTGCGAGGCCAGGCAGAGCGTTTTGACGCGTTTGCCGACCTGCCACACTATCCGTTCCCGGGCGGGCAACTGTTGCGCACACCGTTTGCGGCAATGGGCGCCTGGTACTATGGGCTACGCGACAAATTGGGATTCTGACTCAAATCTGCAGGAGCTCGTTTGCGGGCTCCTACAGGTTTCATTATCAAATCGCAGACACAAAAAACCCCGGCCTTTCGACCAGGGTCTTTGCTATCGGATCAAAGTAGCCAAAGGCTGACTTTGTGCTCCAAGGCGTTCAGTGGGCCTTGATGCAGATATGGCGCAGCGGACGGGACTCGAACCCGCGACCCCCGGCGTGACAGGCCGGTATTCTAACCGACTGAACTACCGCTGCGTATCGCTTGACCGGCTGAACATAAAGCCTCAACCGTCTTTAAAACATCTGATCGTTCAGCCTTGGCTGTTCAATCTCAAGTCCGACACATCGAACCTGTAAAATATGGCGCAGCGGACGGGACTCGAACCCGCGACCCCCGGCGTGACAGGCCGGTATTCTAACCGACTGAACTACCGCTGCGCGTCGGTGCAACCTTTAACGTTGCGTCTTGCCCTGAAGCAAAACTCTCAAGAAGTGGTGGGTGATGACGGGATCGAACCGCCGACCCTCTGCTTGTAAGGCAGATGCTCTCCCAGCTGAGCTAATCACCCTTTGCTTCGTTGAGGCCGCGAAATTTACGCAGGTAGCAGACCTAAGTCAATAGCCTGCTTGAAGTTTTTCTGAAAAAGACAAAATTGCTTCAAGACGGCTATCCGACCTACTCGCTGTAAATCATCTTCTTGCTCATGCCACCGTCCACGACAAACTCCTGCCCGGTGACAAACCCCGCCTGGCGCGACAGCAACCACGCCACCATCGCCGCCACGTCTTCCACGGTCCCGACCCTGCCCGCCGGATGCTGGGCGTGATCGGCGTCACTCAACGGCTCGGCACGCCGGGCCGCCGGGTCACGCGCATCGATCCAGCCGGGGCTGACCGCGTTGACCCGCACTTCCGGCCCCAGGCTTATCGCCAGGGCGTGCGTCAGGGCCAGCAGGCCACCCTTGCTCGCGGCATAGGCCTCGGTGTCCGGCTCCGACTGGCGAGCCCGGGTCGACGCCAGGTTGACGATGGCGCCGCCGTGGGCACGCAGATACGGCGCACAGTGCTTGGCCAACAACATCGGCCCACTGAGGTTCACCGCAAGCACCCGATTCCAGTACGCCAGGTCCAGGCTTTCCAGCGTGATGTTACGCGGGTCGGCCACCGCCGCGTTGCAGACCAACGCGTCCAGGCGCCCAAACTGCCCCAACACCTCGGCAACACCCTGGGCGACTTGCTTCTCGTCGGCCACGTCCATGCTGATAAACCAGGCGTTGTCTCCCAGTACCTTGGACACCTTGGAACCGCGCTCGCGGTCCAGGTCGGTCAACACCACCTGCCAACCTTCGCTGATCAGCCACGCGGCAATCCCGAGGCCAATGCCCCGTGCAGCACCCGTCACCAGCGCGACACGCCCGTTACTGGCCGCTGCCGCTTCCATGGACCACTCGATCACAAGGCCGCCAGCCCGCGAGCCAGGTCAGCTTGCAAGTCAGCCACGTCTTCCAGGCCTACCGCGATGCGGATCAGGCTGTCACGGATACCCGCTGCCTCACGCTCCTGCGGCGCCAGGCGACCGTGGGAGGTGGTACTCGGGTGGGTAATGGTGGTCTTGCTGTCACCCAGGTTGGCAGTGATGGAGATCAGGCGTGTCGCATCGATAAAGCGCCAGGCGCCCTCTTTGCCGCCCCTCACTTCAAAGCTCACCACAGCACCGAAACCGCGCTGCTGACGCTGAGCCAATTCGTGTTGCGGGTGGCTCTTGAGGCCGGCGTAGTGCACCTTCTCGATACCGTCCTGTTGCTCCAGCCACTCGGCCAGGGCCTGGGCGTTGGCGCAATGGGCCTTCATGCGCAGGCTCAGGGTTTCCAGGCCTTTGAGGAAGATCCAG
The DNA here is from genome assembly GCF_055380095.1 of Pseudomonas allii. Taxonomy (NCBI): domain Bacteria; kingdom Pseudomonadati; phylum Pseudomonadota; class Gammaproteobacteria; order Pseudomonadales; family Pseudomonadaceae; genus Pseudomonas; species Pseudomonas allii. Next base: position 4,472,527 of record NZ_AP039450.1, read on the forward strand.
GCGTTGAACGGGCTCAAGGTCGGGCCAGCGGTGCGCAGGAAGCCGACAACTTCCTTCATCTGTTCGCTGCGCCCCGCAACCACACCGCCCATGCAGCGGCCCTGGCCGTCGATGAACTTGGTGGCCGAGTGCACAACGATATCCGCGCCCAGCTTCAACGGCTGTTGCAGCGCCGGGGTGCAGAAGCAGTTGTCGACCACCAGCATTGCGCCCTTGGCATGCGCCACTTCGGACAACGCCGCGATATCCACCAGTTCGGCCAATGGGTTGGACGGCGACTCGACGAACAGCAGCTTGGTGTTGGCCTTGATCGCCGCATCCCAGCCGGACAGGTCCGCCAGGGGCACGTAGTCCACTTCAATGCCGAAGCGCTTGAAGTACTTCTCGAACAGGCTGATGGTTGACCCGAACACACTGCGCGACACCAGCACATGGTCGCCAGCACTGCACAGGCTCATCACCACCGCCAGGATGGCTGCCATGCCGGTCGCCGTTGCAACCGCCTGTTCAGCGCCTTCCAGCGCCGCGATACGCTCTTCGAACGCGCGCACGGTCGGGTTGGTGTAACGCGAATAGACGTTGCCCGGCACTTCGCCAGCAAAGCGCGCAGCGGCATCAGCCGCAGTACGGAACACGTAGCTGGAGGTGAAGAACATCGGATCACCGTGCTCACCTTCCGGGGTGCGGTGCTGGCCAGCGCGCACAGCCAGGGTATCGAAAGCTACGCCATCGAGGTCGCTGTCCAACCGACCGGCATCCCATTCCTGACTCATGCTGCCACTCCTTACTCAATTCTTTATTTAAGATACAAAACCGGCCCCTCAGGGCCGGTTGTCACTCAGTTGTTGTACAGGTCGATGATCGCGCTGACCGCCTGGGTCTTGATCTTCGACGAGTCATTACGCGCCTGCTCGATCTTGTTCAGGTAGGCCTCGTCAACGTCGCCGGTCACGTACTTGCCGTCGAACACCGCGCAGTCGAACTGCTCGATCTTGATCTTGCCACCGCCGACCGCTTCGATCAGGTCCGGCAGGTCCTGGTAGATCAGCCAATCCGCGCCGATCAGGTCGGCCACGTCTTGGGTCGAACGGTTGTGCGCGATCAGCTCGTGGGCGCTCGGCATGTCGATGCCGTACACGTTCGGGTAACGCACGGCAGGCGCTGCGGAACAGAAGTACACGTTCTTCGCACCGGCTTCGCGGGCCATCTGGATGATCTGCTTGCAGGTGGTGCCACGCACGATGGAGTCATCCACCAGCATCACGTTCTTGCCGCGGAACTCCAGCTCGATGGCGTTGAGCTTCTGGCGTACCGACTTCTTGCGCGCTGCCTGGCCCGGCATGATGAACGTGCGGCCAATGTAGCGGTTCTTCACGAAGCCTTCGCGGAACTTGACGCCCAGGTGGTTGGCCAGCTCCAGCGCAGCGGTACGGCTGGTGTCCGGGATCGGGATCACCACGTCGATATCGTGCTCGGGACGCTCGCGCAGGATCTTCTCGGCCAGCTTCTCGCCCATGCGCAGGCGCGCCTTGTAGACCGAAACGCCGTCGATGATCGAATCCGGACGCGCCAGGTAGACGTGTTCGAAGATGCACGGGGTAAGTTTCGGCGCCACGGCGCATTGGCGGGTGTGCAACTTGCCGTCTTCGGTGATGTACACCGCTTCGCCCGGCGCGAGGTCGCGGATCAGGGTGAAGCCCAGCACGTCCAGGGACACGCTTTCGGAAGCGATCATGTACTCGACGCCTTCGTCGGTGTGGCGCTGGCCGAACACGATCGGGCGGATGCCGTGCGGGTCACGGAAGCCGACGATGCCATAGCCAGTGACCATGGCCACGACCGCGTAACCACCGACGCAACGGTTATGCACATCGGTGACGGCAGCGAACACGTCTTCTTCGGTCGGCTGCAGCTTGCCGCGCTGGGCCAGCTCGTGGGCGAACACGTTGAGCAGCACTTCCGAGTCGGAGCTGGTGTTGACGTGGCGCAGGTCAGATTCGTAAATCTCCTTGGCCAGTTGTTCAACGTTGGTCAGGTTGCCGTTGTGCGCCAGGGTAATGCCGTAAGGCGAGTTGACGTAGAACGGTTGAGCTTCGGCCGAAGTCGAGCTACCGGCAGTCGGATAACGCACATGGCCAATACCCATGTGCCCGACCAGGCGCTGCATGTGACGCTGATGGAACACGTCACGTACCAGGCCATTGTCCTTGCGCAGGAATAACCGGCCGTCGTGGCTGGTCACAATACCGGCAGCGTCCTGGCCGCGGTGCTGGAGGACGGTTAGCGCGTCATACAGCGCCTGATTGACGTTCGACTTACCGACGATACCGACGATGCCACACATGCGACGCAACCCCTACTTAATGAATCTTGACTGAACACAACTTACTGAGGCGTTTTGGCCGGCAAGAGGTGTTCCTTGAACGGAAGATCAGCGGGTACGCTGATTCCGCTGGCCAGCCACTGACTGCTCCACCCCAGAATGAGGTTCTTGGACCAGTCTGCAACCAATAGAAATTTTGGCACGAGTACCGACTCCTGCCACCACGAATCCTGCTGTACCGGCCCCAGGCTCAACAGCCCGACCGCCACGACCACCAGCAACGCGCCACGCGCGGCACCGAAGGCCATGCCGAGAAATCGATCGGTCCCGGAGAGGCCGGTGACACGTATCAACTCGCCAATAAGATAATTGACCATTGCCCCCACCAGCAGCGTGGCGATGAACATGATGGCGCAGCCCGCGATGACGCGAGCCGAAGGTGTCTCGATGTATCCAGCCAGGTAGACCGACAATGAACCACCGAACATCCAGGCTACGACTCCTGCGATGATCCAGGTCAGCAACGACAGTGCTTCTTTGACGAAGCCGCGGCTTAGACTGATCAAAGCGGAGATGGCGACGATTGCAACAATCGCCCAATCAACCCAGGTAAATGGCACGTTTTAGCCTACGGACAGATGAGGCGGCGCATTTTAGCAGAGCGTCGGGCTGTCGGTAAGCTGTGATTGTGGCTGCCTTGTAAATCAGTAGTTTGGGACGAGTGAATCCAATTTCAAGCACACCCCAAAACAAGTGTGGGAGGGGCAATCCCCCTCCCACACTTGACCGCGCTTCAAACTCAAACCGCTGCGAAATCAACCGCGCTCAGGCTGGAACCGGGTCACAAAACCCTTGAGGTTCTGCTGGCGATCCAGCAAATCGCGCAGGCGGTCCGCCTCGGCACGCTCAATCAGCGGTCCGATAAACACGCGGTTCTTGCCATCTGCGCTGCGGATATAGGCGTTATAGCCTTGACTACGCAGCTTCTTCTGCAACGCGTCTGCGCCCTCGCGGTTACCCAGGCTGGCCACCTGGATCGACCAACTGATCGGCAAGCCATTCGGATCGATGCGGCTCTGGCCGACGTCCGGCTTGCCTGGCGCGGCAGGCTGCGGCGCAACCGGCTTGGGCGCAGGTGCGGGCGCAGCAGGCTTGGCCACTACAGTCGGCGCAGGCGCAGGCTTCACCACCGGCACACTTGGCTGTACCGGCATCGACGGTGCCTGCTGTGCAGCCACCTCATCATTGGTCGGCACGGGCTCGTCCTCGGGTAACGCCTGGGGCTCAGGCACCACCACCGGCTGAACCTGCACCTGAGGCACTGCAGGCGCCTGGGGTGCGGCCGGCGCCTCGACAACGACCTGACGCTCTTCGTCCTGGCGGGAAAACAGCATCGGCAGGAAGATCACCGCCAATGCCACCAGCACCAGGGCACCGACCATTCGCTGCTTGTATGCGCTATCCAGTAATGCCATGTGCAGCTTCCTCCGTGGAGCGCCGGGCCAACCACTCAAGCGCCTCGGCAACACAATAAAATGACCCGAACAACAGAATCTCATCGTCGGGCGTGGCAATGGCGCACTGTGCTTCAAGGGCATCGGTGACGCTTGCATACGACGTCACGGGCGCAGCAAGGTTCTGCAAGGCCACTTCCAGCTCGGCGGCCGGGCGGCTACGCGAAGTATCCAACGGCGCGACGGCCCAGGCCTGGACACTCCCCAGCAAGGGCGCGACCACACCGTCCAGGTCCTTGTCGGCCAGCAAACCAAATACGGCAAGGCGACGACCGACCGGCGGCGTACGCGACAAGCGTTGCGCCAGGTACTCGGCCGCATGGGGGTTATGCCCCACATCCAGCAGCAGGTTCAGCCGCTTGCCCTGCCATTCGAATTCACGACGGTCCAGACGTCCGACGACGCGAGTCGCCAGCAAGGTGGTGGCGATCTGCTCGGCATTCCACGGCAGATCAAGCAACAGATACGCTTGCAACGCGAGCGCGGCGTTTTCCATCGGCAGGTTCAGCAGCGGCAAATTGCGCAACTCTACGGCCTGGCCACGCGCATCGCGCCCACACCATTGCCAGTGCTGATCACCGATCTCAAGGCTGAATTCGCGGCCACGCAGGAAAAACGGGCACTCCAGCTCACGCACCTTGTCCAGCAAGGTGTGCGGCGGGTCAAGATCACCACACAACGCCGGCTTGCCCTGACGGAAGATCCCGGCCTTTTCATAGGCCACGGACTCACGGGTATTGCCCAGGTAGTCGGCGTGATCCACCCCAATACTGGTGACCAATGCCAAGTCGGCATCCACCACGTTGACCGTGTCCAGGCGCCCACCCAGGCCGACTTCCAGTACCACGACATCCAGTTGCGCACGCTCGAACAGCCAGAACGCCGCCAGGGTGCCCATCTCGAAGTAAGTCAGGGAGATCTCGCCCCGGCCCGCATCGAGTGCGGCGAAGGCTTCGCAGAGTTGCTCATCCGTGGCTTCGACGCCATTGAGCTGCACCCGCTCGTTGTAACGCAGCAGGTGCGGAGAATTATAGACGCCGACTTTCAGCCCCTGGGCCTGCAGCAGCGCCGCGACAAAGGCACAGGTAGAGCCTTTGCCGTTGGTGCCGGTCACCGTAATCACACGCGGCGCCGGCCGGCCCAACCCGAGGCGAGCGGCTACCTGTTGCGAGCGCTCCAGGCCCATGTCGATGGCGGACGGATGCAACTGCTCAAGGTAGGCGAGCCACTCGCCCAGGGTACGTTGGGTCATAGGTTTGCAGGCACCGGCGGCACGACGATCGGCTCGACTTTAGGCGCGACGTACACCGGGGTCGGCAGGCCCATCATTTGCGCCAGCAGGTTACCCAGGCGTGGACGCAGCTCACCGCGCGGGATGATCAGGTCGATCGCACCGTGCTCAAGCAGGAACTCGCTGCGCTGGAAACCTTCCGGCAGTTTTTCACGCACGGTCTGCTCGATCACGCGAGGACCGGCAAAGCCGATCAGCGCCTTGGGCTCGCCGACGATCACGTCACCCAGCATCGCCAGGCTGGCGGATACGCCACCGTAGACCGGGTCGGTCAGCACGGAGATGAACGGGATGCCTTCTTCACGCAGACGCGCCAGCACCGCAGAAGTCTTGGCCATTTGCATCAGGGAGATCAGGGCTTCCTGCATGCGCGCACCGCCAGAGGCCGCGAAGCAGATCATCGGGCAACGGTTTTCCAGGGCGTAGTTGGCGGCGCGGACAAAGCGCTCACCGACGATGGCACCCATGGAGCCACCCATGAAGGAGAACTCGAACGCCGACACCACGACCGGCATGCCCAGGAGCTTGCCGCTGACGGAAATCAGTGCGTCTTTCTCACCGGTCTGCTTCTGCGCGGCGACCAGGCGGTCCTTGTACTTCTTGCCATCACGGAACTTCAGACGGTCAACCGGCTCCAGGTCAGCACCCAGCTCGTTACGGCCTTCGGCGTCCAGGAAGATATCGATGCGGGCGCGAGCGCCGATACGCATGTGATGGTTGCACTTGGGGCAAACGTCCAGGGTCTTTTCCAGCTCCGGACGGTACAGCACCGCGTCGCAGGACGGGCACTTGTGCCACAGACCCTCAGGAACCGAGCTTTTCTTTACCTCGGAACGCATGATCGAAGGGATCAGTTTGTCTACTAACCAGTTGCTCATGCTTTCTTTCTCCAGTACCGGTGGCTTGAACACAGCCCCGCGTATGCCCTTGAGCTAAATTCATATGTGGCGGTGACACAAGCTGGACGGGGTCAGACGTTCGACCGGCCTTTTCCTGCCTGTATCCTCAGCCTTCCAGACAACCTGCCAGCGCAGGGTTGCCACTTCGTTTCCAGGCCACCCACAGGCGGCGCCGGGCTGTTTTACACAGTGGTAGTTATGGACGGCGGCAGACTGCCAGCCGTCACATCCTGCCACTGCTGTTGCGCACGGCCTGCATGAACGCGCGAATCTTGCTGTGGTCCTTGATACCCTTGCTCTGCTCTACCCCACCGCTGACATCCACGGCATACGGCTGCACCTGCCCGATTGCCGCCCCGACATTCGCGGGGTTGAGCCCGCCGGCCAGGATGATCGGCTTGCTCAAGCCTGCGGGAATCAGCGACCAGTCGAATGCTTCGCCGGTACCGCCGGGTACGCCTTCGACATAGGTGTCCAGCAGAATCCCGCGAGCGCCACCGTAGGCGGCACACGCCGCTGCAATATCATCTCCAGCCTTGACGCGCAGCGCCTTGATATACGGACGCTGATAGCTTTCACATTCCTCAGGCGTTTCGTCGCCATGGAACTGCAACATGTCCAAGGGTACGGCATCCAGGGTTTCGTTGAGTTCGCAGCGGCTGGCGTTGACGAACAAGCCCACGGTGGTCACGAACGGCGGCAACGCGGCGACGATCGCTCGCGCCTGCAGTACGTTCACTGCCCGCGGGCTATTGGCGTAAAACACGAAACCGATGGCATCCGCCCCTGCCTCGACCGCCGCCAGCGCGTCTTCTATGCGGGTAATCCCGCAAATCTTGCTGCGAACGGCTGACATGTCGTGGAAACTCCAGGGTTGGGCCGAGAAAGTCCCGGATGGTAACAAAAGCTATTCCGGGCGTCAGCCGCCAAGTTCGCTGAAACCTGTTAGGAAGTGTGGCCCGATGAAGCGGTCCGGCAACTCGAACTCGTCGCGGTACTCCACATCCACCAGGTACAGGCCGAACGGATGTGCCGTGACCCCACCCGTGCGACGAACGCGGCTTTCCAGCACTTCCCTGGCCCACTCCACCGGGCGCTCGCCGGTACCAATGGTCATCAGCACCCCGGCGATGTTGCGCACCATGTGATGCAGGAAGGCCCCGGCGCGGATATCCAGCACGATCATCTTGCCGTGGCGGGTCACCCGCAGGTGGTGGACTTCCTTGATCGGCGACTTGGCCTGGCACTGGCCGGCACGGAAAGCGCTGAAATCATGCACACCCACCAGGTGCTGCGCGGCCTCGGCCATGCGCTCGGCATCCAGCGGGCGGTGGTTCCAGGTGATTTCTTCGTTGAGGTGCGCCGGGCGGATCTGGTCGTTGTAGATCACATAGCGATAGCGCCGGGCGATGGCCTTGAAACGCGCATGAAAGTGCGCCGGCATGACCTTGGCCCAACTGACGCTGACGTCATGGGGCAAATTGATGTTTGCGCCCATCACCCAGGCCTTCATTGACCGCTCGGCCTGAGTGTCGAAGTGCACCACCTGGCCACACGCATGCACACCGGCGTCGGTACGCCCGGCGCACATCAGCGATACCGGTGAATCAGCGACTTTCGACAGGGCATTTTCCAGGGTCTCCTGCACCGTCAGCACGCCGGACGCCTGACGCTGCCAGCCGCGATAGCGCGAGCCCTTGTATTCCACGCCCAAGGCGATGCGGTAAAAGCCTGCGGCCGCCATTTCGGCGGCCGGGTTATCTATATTTGCCAAGAACTGAGAGCCTGATGAGTTGCGCGAAGGCGGCCATTATGCCGGTTTGCAGGGGAGCCCACAAAAGCAAAACGGCGACCCGAAGGTCGCCGCTGTTTGAACAACGGGCTGTTACGCCAACCGACCGAGCATTTCCTTGGCCTCGCCGCGTTGAACCTCATCGCCTTCGGTCAACACTTCGGAAAGGATATCCCGCGCACCATCCGCATCACCCATGTCGATATAGGCCTGGGCCAGGTCGAGCTTGGTGGCCACCTCATCCGTGCCGGAGAGGAAATCGAATTCCGGCTCATCATCGCCCAGCGCCGCGTCTTCTGCGGTAAAGGACGGCTCGATGGACGGATGTTCCAGGCTTTGGGACAGGCGATCCAACTCGGCGTTGACATCATCCAGCTCCGACGTGAACGCATCGGGCTTGGCGGCGGCTTCCGGCTCATCGGCCAGGGACAGGTCGAAATCTTCCGGCAAATCGAAGTCATCCAACGCAGCAGGCGTGAGGGTCGGTGGTTCGACGGCCGGCACGTCCTTCATCTGCTCTTCCAGGCCGGAGAGGAAGTCGTCATCGGATTGTGCCGAAGCCGGGGCATCCAGTTGCAGGTCCAGATCGAAGTCCGACAAGTCATCCGTAGCGGCCTTGGTTTCGGTCTGCTGCTGCAGCAGCGACTCGAACGTCTGCTGATCGTCCTTGACCTCGGCCGGGGACGCCTGCTCAAGCTCGTCGAGGCTCAGATCGAAATCGGTGTCGAAGGCCTCGGGCGCAGGCGCAGCCGGCTTGTCTTCCAGCAAATCCTTGACGTATTGAGCGTCCAGGGCAGCTGCAGCCACTGCGGCGCTGACACCCGCCGCCAACACCGCCATGGCCGGGAAGCGACTCTTGAGCTGCTCGACCTGGGCATGGTTTTCACCATTGGCCACGAGTTGACGCTCCTGGGTCACGAAGCCGTCCTTGTCGTTTTGCAGGCCGTAGACTTCCATCAGCTTCAAGCGCAGGTCGCTGCGCTTGGGCTCATGCTTGATCGCTTGCTCCAGTACGTCGGCAGCCTGGTTCAGGTGACCACGGTCGATATGGGACTGGGCCTGGGCCAGCGCATCGTTTGAGTTCACCGGAGCCACGGCAACCGCCAGCGGCGCCAGTACGGAAGCAACAGTCGGCACAACAGCCGCCGGTTCAACCACCGGAGCCGGGGCCGGTGCGGCGGCCAGCTTTACGCTGGGCGGCGGCGTCTCCAGGCCTTCGAAGCTGCTCGGCGGTAGGTCATCATGGAGGTTCGAGGTGAACTCCGGCTCTTCAGCCAGGGCCCGCGCCATGCGCAGGTGTTTTTCCTCTTCGCGGCGCGCATTGCGATGGCGCGCCCACAATAACAGGAGCAACAACACCAGCAGGCCCGCTGCGCCGCCGATCACACCGAGTACGATCGGGTTGGTCAGCAGTTCGTTGAATTTGCCGTCGGAGCTGGCCGGTGCCACGTCTGTCTTGACCGGCTCAGGCGCTGGCGCGACGGGTGCAGGGGTGACAGCGTCGGGCGTAACAGGCGCGGCGGACGGCTCGCCCGCCAGTTGCGCCGGCATCGCCGCCGTGGCGGGGGCTGCCGGAGCACCCTTTTCAGCCTGCAAGCGGGCGAGCTGATCGTTTTTCAGTTGAATCAGTTTTTGCAGCTTGTCCAACTGGCTTTGCAGGTCTGCCGCGCGGCTTTTCAGCTCTTCGTTGTCGCGACGGGTGGTGTCCAGTTGCTCCTGGGTCATCGCCAGCTTGTCGCTGAGTGCCGCGCTGTCGCCCACCTTGCCCTTGGCGCCCTTCTTGGCAGCTTCGGCCGACACCAGGCTCAAGTTGTCCTTAGCGTTAGTGCTTGCAGGCGCGTTACCGGCCTGGGTGCGCTTGGTGGCGTCCAGTTGCTGCTTGCCCGCTGCCGGGTTGGTGGCGGCGCGTCGGCCCTGCCGCCAGGCGGCATTTTGCGCGCTCACCTCAGCAATTGCCTGGGGTTGCGGCAGCGCAGTGCTTTGTACGGCGTCCGGCAGGCGCAGTACCTGGCCGGTTTTCAGCCGGTTGATATTGCCGTCGATGAACGCATCCGGGTTCAGCGCCTGGATCGCCAGCATGGTTTGCTGCACGGAGCCGCCATTGCGGTGCTTCGCGGCGATTTCCCACAGGGTGTCGCGGGAGGTGGTGGTGTGCTGTGCCGGTTTGCTCGCGGCGGGCGCGGCGTTGGCCGGCGCAGCCAGACGCGGCGCAGGCGCGGCAGCGGTGGGTGCCGACTGCTCGAACTTGGCCGGGTCGAGCAACACGCTGTAGTCACGCATCAAACGGCCATTAGGCCATTGCACCTGCAACAGGAAACGCACGTAGGAATCAGGCAACGGCTTGCTGGAGGTGACGCGCACCACGCTGCGGCCGTTTGGATTGACCACCGGGGTAAACGTCAGGTCATCGAGAAACGCCTGGCGATCAACGCCCGCGTCCACAAATGCCTGGGACGAAGCCAGGCTCGGCGTGATCTCGGAGGCCGTGAGACCACCGACATCGAGCAATTCGATTTCCACCGCCAACGGCTGGTTCAACTTCGACTTGAGGGTCATCTCCCCCAGCTGCAGCGCCTGCGCCATACCGGAGGACAGCGCCGAGGCGGCCGCTATTGCTAACACCAGTTTGCGAACTTGAACCATAGCCTCATCCTTTGTTTGAACACTCCCCGGCCTGCGAGAAGGTTGGTAACCGCTGCCATAAGGCATGGCGAGCCGATAGGTCACCGACGCGCAACTTTTCCTGCCTGGGGCCAAGCATAGCGCTTGGCTAGAATCAATCTACAAATTGCCGCCAAGTATCTTTTACGCAAGGCCTTTTATCAACAACTGCGCCAGTTGTACGGCATTGAGTGCGGCGCCTTTGCGTACGTTATCTGACGTCAGCCACAGATTTAGTTCCGCCGGGTCATCCACACCTGCCCGGACGCGACCGACGTAGACTACATCCTGGCCCACCGCATCGCCGACTGCTGTAGGAAAATCCCCTTCATCCACGAGCTCGATTCCCGGCGCAGCGTCAAGTGCGCGGTTCACCGCAGCCAGATCGACCGCCGCGCCCAGTTGCAAGGACACTGTCAGGCTATCGCCAAAAAACACCGGGGCTTGAACGCAGGTTGCGGAAATCTTTAGCAAAGGTAATTCAAGCACTGCGCGCAACTCGTGGACCAGGCGTTTTTCCAGGGCCGTATGCCCCTGAGCGTCTGGCGTGCCAACCTGCGCCAACAGGTTGAAGGCGACCTGCCGATCAAAGAACTTCGGCTCCAGCGGGCGCATATTCAGCAGCTCGGCGGTTTGCCGAGCCAGTTCGCTGACGGCTTCACGCCCCTGGGCCGACATCGCCAGGCTGGCGGTGACGCTCACCCGCTGGATATCCAGCAAGCCCCGCAACGGCGCCAGCACCACCGCCAGGTTGGTCGCTGATGGGCTTGGGCTGCCGAACTGGAACGGCTTCTTCAGGCCCTCCAGCACGTGGGCATTGGCCTCCGGCACCACCTGCGGCGCCTGCTCGGCCGGCAACGCGCCGGACAAGTCGATCACCGAGCACCCCGCCGCCGTGGCACGCGGCGCAAAACTCAGGGTGACCGCCGGCCCCGCCGCAAAGAACGCCAGCTGCGCCTTGCTGAAGTCGAATTCGTCGACTTCCTTGACCCGCACATTCTTGCCGCGAAAGGGAACGGAGGCGCCGGCCGAGTTGTTGCCCGCCAGCAAATACAGGGTGCCTACCGGAAAATCCAGCTCTTCGAGGATCTGCACCAGGGTTTCACCGACGGTGCCGGTGGCGCCGATCACGGCGATTTCAAAGGTCTGGGTCATGGGGACTGCCTCGGGCATTGCGGGGGGAGCGGCACTTTACCGGGTGGTGGGGGGTGAGGCAATTAAGCTGGGGTTTGCGGTGGGGCTGATGGCCTTATCGGGGGCAAGCCCCCTCCCACATTTTGACCTGCGAACCCGTTCGAGTGTGGGAGGGGGCTTGCCCCCGATGAGGCCCGACCAAACAACAAAAAACCCGCGCCTGTCACCAGAACGCGGGTTTCTCTCATTGCCTTACGCGATCAACGCTCCAGCAAAATCCGCAACATGCGGCGCAGCGGTTCGGCCGCGCCCCACAGCAGCTGGTCGCCCACGGTGAATGCACCGAGGAACTGGCTGCCCATGTTCAGTTTGCGCAGACGGCCCACCGGTACATTCAGGGTACCGGTGACCTTGGTCGGGCTCAGCTCCTGCATGCTGATATCACGGTTGTTCGGCACCAGCTTGACCCATGGGTTGTGCTGGCTGATCAACGCTTCGATATCGGCGATCGGCACATCTTTGTTCAGCTTGATGGTCAGCGCCTGGCTGTGGCAGCGCATCGCGCCGATACGCACGCAGATGCCGTCTACCGGAATCGGGCTCTTGAAGCGGCCGAGGATCTTGTTGGTCTCGGCCTGGGCCTTCCACTCTTCGCGGCTCTGGCCGTTCGGCAGTTCCTTGTCGATCCACGGGATCAGGCTACCGGCCAACGGCACGCCGAAGTTTTCGGTCGGGTAGGCATCGCTGCGCATGGCTTCGGCCACGCGGCGGTCGATGTCGAGGATCGCGCTGGCAGGGTCTGCCAGTTGATCGGCGACGGCGGCGTGGGTCGCGCCCATCTGCTTGATCAGCTCACGCATGTTCTGCGCGCCGGCACCCGAGGCCGCCTGATAGGTCATGGCACTCATCCACTCGACCAGGCCAGCTTCGAACAAGCCGCCCAGGCCCATCAGCATCAAGCTGACGGTGCAGTTGCCGCCGACGTAGTTCTTGGTGCCGGCATCCAACTGCTGGTCGATGACCTTGCGGTTGACCGGGTCGAGGATGATCACCGCGTCATCCTGCATGCGCAGGCTCGAGGCGGCGTCGATCCAGTAGCCCTGCCAGCCGGCTTCGCGCAGCTTGGGGAAGACTTCGCTGGTGTAGTCGCCACCCTGACAGGTCAGAATCACGTCGAGGGTTTTCAGCTCTTCAATGTTGTAGGCGTCCTTGAGCGGAGCAATATCCTTGCCCACGGACGGCCCCTGGCCACCCACATTCGAAGTGGTGAAAAACACCGGCTCAATAAGATCGAAATCCTGCTCTTCCAGCATCCGCTGCATGAGCACGGAACCGACCATACCGCGCCAACCGATCAGACCTACACGTTTCATCGCAACTACACCTTGTTAAAAAGTGGGCCGCCTTGCAGCAACAACTGCAAGCGGGCCCGAGAGATTACAGATTCCGCAGCGCGGCGACTACTGCGTCGCCCATTTCTTGCGTACCGACCTTGGTGCAACCCTGTGACCAGATGTCACCGGTGCGCAGCCCCTGGTCCAGCACCAGGCTCACGGCTTTCTCGATGGCATCCGCCGCATCGCTCAGGTTGAAGCTGTAACGCAGCATCATCGACACCGACAAAATGGTCGCCAGCGGGTTGGCAATGCCCTGGCCCGCGATGTCCGGCGCCGAACCGTGGCACGGCTCGTACATGCCCTTGTTGTTGGTGTCCAGAGACGCCGACGGCAACATACCGATGGAGCCTGTGAGCATCGACGCCTGGTCCGACAGGATGTCGCCGAACAGGTTGTCGGTGACGATCACGTCGAACTGCTTCGGTGCACGCACCAGTTGCATGGCGGCGTTGTCGACGTACATGTGGCTCAGCTCGACGTCCGGGTAGTCCTTGGCCACTTCTTCGACGATTTCGCGCCAAAGTTGGCTGGAGGCCAGTACGTTGGCCTTGTCCACCGAGCAGACCTTCTTGCCACGTACGCGAGCCATGTCGAAACCGACACGGGCGATACGGCGGATTTCGCTCTCGCTGTACGGCAGGGTGTCGTAGGCTTGGCGCTCGCCATTTTCCAACTCGCGCACGCCGCGTGGCGAGCCGAAGTAGATACCGCCGGTCAGCTCTCGCACGATCAGGATATCCAGGCCCGCCACCACTTCCGGCTTGAGACTCGAGGCGTCGGCCAGTTGCGGATAGAGGATCGCCGGGCGCAGGTTACCGAACAGACCCAGTTGCGCGCGAATTTTCAGCAGGCCACGCTCAGGGCGGATGTCACGTTCGATCTTGTCCCACTTCGGGCCACCCACAGCACCGAGCAGCACGGCGTCGGCCGCGCGGGCGCGGTCCAGGGTCTCGTCGGCCAGCGGTACGCCGTGCTTGTCGATGGCAGCGCCGCCGATCACGTCGTGGCTCAGTTCGAAGCCCAGGCTGTACTTGCTATTGGCCAGTTCCAGCACCTTGACCGCTTCGGCCATGATTTCCGGACCAATACCGTCGCCAGGGAGAATCAGAATCTGCTTGCTCATGGGTTCCTCATTTCATCAAGCGACCCGCCCGTGGGCAGGTCGGGAAAAATCAATCAGCGTTCGGCAAACACCACCAGCACGTCGGTGCTGAAGGTGCCGTCGGCTTGAATTTCGTAATAATCGCGCACTTCCTGGCCCATCGCGTTTTGCAGCTCAAGGATCGCGGCGCGCAGGACCTGCGGCGTGCGCATGCGCTCGACCCACGAGGTGTATTCCAGGCGCAGACGTTGCCGACTGCTGGTGCGTACATGCAGGCCGGACTCGCTGAGCTGCTGCATCCACTCGGCAGCGGCGTAGTCGCGCACGTGGCTGGTGTCGCGCAGCACTTCGACGGTTTGCAGGTAAGTGTCCAACAGCGGGCTGCCCGGTGACAAGACATCCACGAACGCCGCCACGCCGCCCGGCTTGAGCACCCTGCGCACTTCACGCAGGGCCAGGCCGAGGTCGCTCCAGTGGTGGGCCGAGTAGCGGCTGAACACGAAGTCGAACTCGCCATCGGCGAACGGCAGACGCTCAGCGGCGCCATTCACGGTGCGGATGTTGCCCAGGCCACGGTCCGTCGCAGCAGCGGCGACCACGTCGAGCATCTGTTGGGACAGGTCGTAGGCGACCACTTCCTTGACCAGTGGCGCAACGTGGAAGCTGACATGACCGGCACCGCAGCCCAAATCCAGCAGTCGCGCTCCGCCCTGCCCGGCCAGTTCGGCCTGGAGCAGCGCGAACTCGGTGCCCTGGGCGTGCACGGCACTGCTCAGATAGGCGGAGGCTTGCTCGCCGAATTGTTTTTGCACGACTTGGGTGTGGGCGGTGGTGGTCATGGCGGTTTCCTTGGGTTTTGGGGTGTTGGTACTGGCGCTATCGCAGGCAAGCCAGCTCCCACAGTTGGAATGCATTCCAATGTGGAAGTCGGGCTTGCCCGCGATGGGGCCCGCACGGTTACCGCCAATCAGGCATCGCGAAACAACCAAGGCTGGCTCGCCCGGTGCCTGGCTTCAAACGCGGCAATCGCATCGCCGTCCTGCAAGGTCAGGCCGATATCGTCCAGGCCGTTGATCAGGCAGTGCTTACGGAACGCATCCACTTCAAAGTGATACACCTTGCCGTCTGGACGGGTCACAGTCTGCGCGGCCAGGTCGACAGTCAGTTGGTAGCCCTCTTCGGCTTCCACCTGCTTGAACAGCTCGTCCACTTCGGCATCGCTCAAGATGATCGGCAGCAAGCCGTTCTTGAAGCTGTTGTTGAAGAAGATATCGGCATAGCTCGGCGCGATGATGCTGCGAAAGCCATACTCTTCCAGAGCCCACGGCGCGTGTTCACGGCTGGAACCGCAACCGAAGTTTTCCCGCGCCAGCAAGACGCTGGCGCCCTGGTAACGCTCGGCGTTGAGCACGAAGTCCTTGTTCAACGGGCGCTTGGAGTTGTCCTGGTAGGCGTAGCCCACGTCCAGGTAGCGCCACTCATCGAACAGGTTCGGGCCGAAGCCGGTGCGCTTGATCGACTTCAAGAACTGCTTGGGGATGATCTGGTCGGTGTCGACGTTGGCGCGATCCAAAGGGGCGACAAGGCCGGTGTGTTGGGTAAAAGCACGCATCGGGTATTCCTCAGATCAATTCGCGAACGTCGATGAAACGACCGTTGACGGCAGCGGCGGCGGCCATGGCCGGGCTGACCAGGTGGGTACGCCCACCGGCGCCCTGGCGCCCTTCGAAGTTACGGTTGGAAGTGGACGCGCAATGCTCACCCGACTCCAGGCGGTCCGGGTTCATCGCCAGGCACATCGAGCAGCCTGGCTCACGCCATTCAAAACCGGCTTCGAGGAAGATCTTGTCCAGGCCTTCCGCCTCGGCTTGCGCTTTCACCAGGCCCGAGCCCGGCACCACGATGGCTTGCTTGATGGTCGAAGCCACTTTGCGACCCTTGGCGATCACCGCCGCGGCGCGCAGGTCTTCGATCCGCGAGTTGGTGCAGGAACCGATGAACACGCGATCCAACTGGATGTCGGTGATCGCCTGGTTGGCTTTCAAGCCCATGTACTTCAAGGCGCGCTCGATGGAGCCGCGCTTGACCAGGTCAGCTTCCTGAGCCGGGTCCGGCACGTTCTGGTCGACGGCAAGGACCATCTCCGGCGAAGTGCCCCAGCTGACTTGCGGCTTGATCTGGGCAGCGTCGAGCTCGACCACGGTGTCGAACACCGCATCGGCGTCGGAGACCAGGTCTTTCCAGGCTTCGACAGCGGCGTCCCAATCCTTGCCTTGTGGGGCAAATGGACGGCCCTTGACGTACTCAACCGTCTTTTCGTCCGCCGCCACCATGCCCACGCGGGCACCGGCTTCGATGGACATGTTGCAGATGGTCATGCGGCCTTCGATGGACAGGTCGCGAATCGCGCTGCCGGCAAACTCGATGGCATGGCCGTTACCGCCGGCGGTGCCGATCTTGCCGATCACTGCGAGCACGATGTCCTTGGCGGTCACGCCGAACGGCAACTGGCCTTCGACTTTAACCAACATGTTCTTCATTTTCTTGGCGACCAGGCACTGGGTGGCGAACACATGTTCCACCTCAGAGGTGCCGATGCCGTGGGCCAAGGCGCCGAACGCACCGTGGGTGGACGTATGGGAGTCGCCGCACACCACGGTCATGCCCGGCAAGGTAGCGCCCTGCTCCGGACCGATCACGTGCACGATGCCTTGACGCACGTCATTCATCTTGAATTCAGTGATGCCATATTCGTCGCAGTAGTCGTCGAGGGTCTGCACCTGCAAACGCGACACCTGGTCGGCAATGGCTTCGATGCCGCCCTTGCGCTCAGGGGTGGTCGGCACGTTGTGGTCCGGGGTGGCGATGATGGAGTCGACGCGCCAAGGCTTGCGCCCGGCCAGCCGCAGGCCTTCGAACGCTTGGGGCGAGGTCACTTCATGGATGATGTGACGGTCGATATAGATCAGCGACGAGCCATCGTCGCGCCGTTTCACTTCATGGGAATCCCAAAGCTTGTCGTAAAGCGTTTTGCCGGCCATCAGTCGGTCCTCATCAGCGGTATTTCTCTATGCCGGGCTTTTCAATAACCCTTTGGCTTGTGAGGCTGATGGTATGGCGCTACATTAAATAACTCAAATTCATATTTTTTATGCTTTGGATTACCAACTGGAATACAACCATGGACCTGGCCAACCTCAATGCTTTTATCGCCATCGCCGAGACCGGTAGCTTCTCCGGCGCCGGTGAGCGCCTGCACCTGACCCAGCCGGCCATCAGCAAGCGCATTGCCGGCCTGGAGCAACAATTGAAGGTGCGCCTGTTCGATCGCCTGGGCCGTGAAGTCGGCCTGACCGAGGCCGGACGGGCCCTGCTGCCACGCGCCTATCAGATCCTCAATGTGCTGGACGACACCCGCCGCGCCCTCACCAACCTCACCGGCGAAGTCAGCGGGCGCCTGACCCTGGCCACCAGCCACCATATCGGCCTGCATCGTTTACCGCCGGTGCTGCGCGCATTCACCCGGGAATACCCGAATGTGGCGCTGGATATTCAGTTCCTCGATTCGGAAGTGGCCTACGAGGAAATCCTCCACGGCCGTGCCGAAGTGGCGGTGATCACCCTGGCACCCGATCCCCACCATCTGGTGCGTGCCACTCCGGTGTGGGACGACCCGCTGGATTTCGTGGTGGCGCCGGAGCACAGCCTGATCAGCAACGGCCACGTCAGCCTGGCCGATATTGCCGGGCACCCGGCGGTGTTCCCCGGCGGCAACACCTTCACCCACCATATTGTCAGCCGGCTGTTCGAGGCCCAGGGCCTCACGCCGAATATCGCGATGAGCACTAACTACCTGGAAACGATCAAGATGATGGTGTCCATCGGCCTGGCCTGGAGCGTCTTGCCGCGCACCATGCTCGATGATCAGGTGGCAAGCATCGCTTTGCCGGGCATACAGCTCAGTCGCCAGCTAGGCTATATCGTGCACACCGAAAGGACGCTGTCGAATGCTGCGCGGGCTTTCATGAGCCTATTGGATGCACAGGTCGATCTGCCAGGGATACCGGCATGAAACCGTGCGGCCTCAAGGTCTGAACTGTACCGCGCCTTACGCCCATCGAGCCAAGGCCCTTTGATAATGCGCAACCCCGTCGACTCCGTGCCACCCCTGCCCCGCATTTACGCCCTGGACCCCCAAGAGGCGGAACAAAGCTGGGACAGTGCCCCGCAACTGCTGGCCGCGCTCAATGCTGCCCGGCTGGGCGCCTGGTGCTGGGAAATCGACACCGGCAGGATCAGCTGGTCGCGGGGCACCCAGGCGCTGTTCGGCTTTGACCCGCGCCAACCGCTACCCAAGGACCTGGACTATCTGGACCTGCTGGCCCCCGCGGATCGCGCCAGGGTGGTACGGGCGTTTCATGCGGTATTGGCGGGCGAGCCGTTCGAGCAGGCCATGCACCACCGCATCCAATGGCCTGACGGCAGCTTCCACTGGCTGGAAATCAACGGCAGCCTGCTGCCGGACAAAGCCGGGCGTCGCCGCATGATCGGGGTGATCCGCGAGATCACCCACCAGCGCGAGCGGGAAAGCGCCCTCAGTCACTCCGAAAAACGCTTCGCCACGCTGTTTCACCTGTGCCCGAACATGGTCCTGCTGACCCGCCAGTCCGACGGATTGATCAGCGAGGCCAACCAATACTTCGAAATGCTCTTCGGCTGGCCGCTCGCCGATGCCATCGGCCGCACCACCCTGGACCTGGGCCTGTGGCGCCATCCCGAACAGCGCGCGCAACTGGTCAAGGCCACCCAACGCAAGGGCCTACCCATCACCATGGAGGTGCAGTTCTGCGCCAGCAACGGCCAGATCCACGACGGCACCCTCAGCGCACAAAAGGTGGAGCTGGACGGCGAGGCTTACCTGCTCAGCACGTTCCTGGACACCACAGAGCGCAAAATAGCCGAGCAGGCCCTCAAGGACAGCCAGGAACGCCTCGACCTGGCCCTGGATTCGGCGCAACTGGGCACCTGGGACTGGCACATCCCCACCGGCATGCTCTATGGCTCGGCCCGCGCCGCCCAATTGCATGGCCTGCCGCCGGAGCCGTTCCATGAGTTCTTCGACGCCTTTTTTGACGGAATGCCCAATGACGAGCGCGAGAGCATGCGCAACGCCTACCGCACCCTGCGCGAAGGCCCGGCCGGCAATTATCAGCTGACGTATCGCGTGCCCATGGAAGACGGCAGTTCACGCTACCTCGAAAGCCGTGCCCGCCTGTACCGTGATGAGCACGGCGCGCCGCTGCGTATGGCCGGCACTCTGCTGGATATCACCGACCAGGTGGAACGCGAACAACGCCTGACCGCCTCCGAAGAGAAATTTGCCAGCCTGTTCCAGGCCAGCCCGGACCCGATCTGCGTCACCTGCCTGGAGGGCGGCGCGTTTATCGAGATCAACCCCGCGTTTACCCAGACCTTTGGCTGGACGGCTGCCGAGATCATCGACAAAAGTGCCGAGCAGATCGGCCTATGGGACGAGTCGAGCAAGCGCCTGCAGCGTATCGAGCGGATGATCCGCGAGCAGGCATTGAACAATGTGGCGATCGTGGTGCATCACAAAAGCGGCCGAAGCCTGACCTGCGTGATTTCCAGCCGCCTGATCAAAGTGGGCGACCAGCCGTGCATCGTCACCACGCTGCGCGATATCACCCAGCAGCAGCGTTCGGAAGCGGCGCTCAAGGCCAGCGAAGAGAAGTTCGCCAAGGCTTTCCATTCCAGCCCCGACGCCATTTCCATCACTGAGCGCGACACCGGTCGATATGTGGAGGTCAACGACGGCTTCTGCCGCCTGACCGGCTATCGCGCCGAGGAGGCCATCGGCCTGACGCTGTATCAGATCGGCATCTGGGCCGATGAAAACCAGCGCGCCGCGCTGCTGGCCGAGTTGCAGATCAAGGGCCGCATTCATCATCTGGAAATGCTCTGGCACAACAAGCGCGGCGAGTTGCTGGCGGTGGAAGTCTCGGTGGAGCCCATCACCCTGAATGAAACCCCGTGCCTGTTGCTGACCGCCCGCGACGTGAGCCTGCTGAAAAACGCCCAGGCGCAGATCCGCCACCTGGCCTATCACGACCCGTTGACCAACCTGCCCAACCGCGCCCTGCTGATGGACCGCCTGAGCCAGCAGATTGCCCTGCTCAAGCGGCATAACCTGCGCGGCGCGCTGCTGTTTCTTGACCTCGACCACTTCAAGCACATCAACGACTCCCTCGGTCATCCGGTGGGCGACACCGTGTTGAAGATTGTCACCGCGCGCCTGGAAGCCAGCGTGCGCATGGAAGACACCGTGGCGCGCCTGGGGGGGGATGAGTTTGTGGTGCTGCTCAGCGGCCTGGAAGGGTCACGCATGGAAGTCAGCGGCCAGGTGCAGGCGTTGGCTGACACCTTGCGTGAGTTGCTCTCGGAGCCGATGTTCCTGGACGGTCATCGCCTGCAGGTCACGCCAAGCATCGGCGTGGCACTGATTCCCGATCACGGCTCCACGCCGGCGGACTTGCTCAAGCGTGCCGATATCGCCCTGTATCGCGCCAAGGATTCGGGGCGCAACACCACGCAGATGTTTCACAACAGCATGCAAAAAACCGCCAGCGAACGCCTGCGCATGGAGACAGACTTGCGCCTGGCCTTGTCACGTGGCGAGTTCAGTGTGCATTACCAACCCCAGGTGGACGCGCGCGGCAACAAGATCGTCGGCGCCGAAGCCCTGGTGCGCTGGCAACACCCGCAACTAGGCGCGCAGTCGCCTTCCGAATTCATCAAGGTGCTGGAAGACAGCGGCCTGATCCTTGAGGTGGGCACCTGGATCCTGGATGAAGCCTGCGCGGCCTTTCAACAACTGATCCACGAAGGCTTGGTAGACCCATTGAATTTCAGCCTGTGCGTGAACATCAGCCCCCGGCAGTTTCGCCAGAACGACTTCGTGGAGCGGGTGGAGCGCAGCCTCAAGCAACATCAGTTGCCGTTCAGCCTTTTGAAACTGGAGATCACCGAAGGCATCGTGATCCAGAATCTGGACGACACCATCAGCAAAATGCGCCGCCTGAAAAAACTCGGCGTGAGTTTTGCCATGGACGACTTCGGCACCGGCTATTCATCGCTCACTTACCTCAAGCGGCTGCCGGTGGATGCGCTGAAGATCGACCAGTCCTTTGTGCGCGACGCGACCCATGACCCCAACGACGCTGAAATCATCCGTGCGATTGTGGCCATGGCGCGCAGTTTGAATCTGGAGGTGATTGCCGAAGGCGTGGAGACCCCGGAGCAACTGGCGTTCCTGCAAAAACTGGGCTGCCATCTGTTCCAGGGTTATTTGCACAGCCGCCCCTTGCCGATCGAGGGATTCCGGCAACTGCTGAGGTAGCCCTCACACCAACTTCAATGCCCACATTGATCTACCGGACCACCCCGATGACATCAAGCCGAGCTTTTGGCCGAACATGTCCACCGAGCCGTTTATTGCCAGCACCGAGTGCAAATTGTCAGCGAGAGTGCCAATGGCACCGCCGGCCAACTCTTGCGCACTGCTCTGCCGCACATGGGCAATCAACCCCAATCTGCGCAACGCCTGGCCTGGCGCTTCTCCGTCGTTCAACGAGTGCATGGCGTCTTCGAAACTGCGACCGGCACGCATATCGTTGTTTTCCAGTTGCGCACGCTTGGCGCTCACAGCGTACAAAAAGTTGGCGTCGTCCTTGAGCGCCTGGTCAGAACCGTTCAGGTTCGACCCCTGCGCAGCTTTGCGCCGCTCGTCATGGCTGAGAAACAGCTTGAAGCCGTCACGCATGATCACCTCAAAACCATCCAGTACAGCACTGATGTTTTTGTAAATGCCTGCGGGATTCTGACCAAACCTCATCATCGCGGCCTTGATCGCCGATACCGTGACGCAATTGCCCTCGGCCCCCTGATAAAAGCCGCCCCATATATCCTTGGGTTTCATACCGACTGGCAGCTGTGAAACAACCGTGTCATTGCTGACAGGCGGAACCGTTTCGGGCCGGGGTTTGCTGTTGAACAGGCGGTAGCCGTAACCTCGGTCAACACGGCGCCTTTCGGTGTAGTCGTGCACGATCCCACCGAGGACAAACGCACTGCCTCGGTTATGCGTCTCAAGCACTCCCGCCACCCCATCCCCGACCATCTGATGAGCCGGAACATATTGCGACAGCCCGTACAAGCCCATGCCCCGCAGGCACCGCAGGGTCGTCTCACCCTGCAAGGTATCAGCCAAGGCGCCGTCGAAACTGTGATAGCCGCCCGTAATCTGCTTGCGCTTGACATAGGCGGCAAGCGCGACGTTGGCGCTGTCGACGGCGCCACTGTCCGCACCGGTGAAGCGGGAAGCGCGGCTTGTCTGTTCAAGTTCATGCTGGGAAATCACCACCTTGAACTCGTCTTTCATGGTGATGGCGTACCCCCCGGCAACCGGCGCGAATCGGGCAAACATATCTTTCGGACTTGACCCAAAGGTTGCCATCATCATCTTGATAACCGCCGCATGGGTGCTGGTATCAAAATTCTCGCCAAAATGACGCCGAGAAGCTTCAAAGCCGACGCCCTTTGTGGTCGGTTTGGCAACCGCCTTTTCCGTAGCGTGGGTAACGTGCCTGTGGTCCGGTGAATTCCCCCAACCGACAGGAGGAGCAAAAACAGCAAAGGTCATAAACCCTCCGAAACCAAATTGATTGAGTGGAAAAACCCCAACCAGCCCTCCCCAATCGCACCTGTGATCGGGGAGGCTGGATCCCTCATCAAGCTTTTAAGACGAGCCAGCTGACATCAAGACTGGTCTGCAGCTCAGGCCCGTACCCCTTCCAATCGAGGATTCATGACCCTGCGAGGGGGGGTGGGGGTTTTCACTTCTACAGTTGGCTCTGCATCGACCTTGTCCGAAGGTTGTGGCTCTGGAGTGTGCGGCGTCTGTATCTTCGGCTCAGTCTCGACCTTTACCTCGACCTTTTGCTCCGGAGTGGCCTGCGTCTGTACCTTCGGCTCTGCACCGACCGCTACCTCAGCCTTTTGCTCCTCGTTCGACTCGCTATTCACCCTGGCTTCAGTACCCACTCTCGCCTCTGCCTTCAACTCAGAAATGGTCTTTACTTCCGCCTCCGGCTGCGTATCCAGCGCCACACGCGTCGACTGCCTCGGGGTAATGTCACGGATTGTTACTGGTTGGTTCTCCCCGCAACCCTCGGAACTAATCCGCACGTTGACACCGGCCTCCACACGTACCCTGAACTCTTTACCTTCCTCAGCTGTAACGCTCACTTGCGTACTGCCATCCGGCATAACCTGCACCTGGGCATCAACACCCGACGTGCCCAACTGCGCGTCACCACCAACTTTCCCCTGAACACTATTTCCGACAGTCTCTGCCGACGAACTATTGCTAAAACCCGTGATTTTCATGTGCGCGCCGCCACTCGCGTCAGCCTTGACATTACCGTCCTTGCCCACAGTGACTGTCGCCGCTTTATTATCGCCTGTGGTTTTAACTTGCACGGCGCCGTCAGCACCCACACTGACTTTAGCCTCCTTATCCACAGTGACTGTCGATTTAGTACTATCGCCAGCAATCTTAATTTGCGTGGAGCGGTCTGCATTGATACTCACGTCCGCAATGCCGCCGGAGACCTGCTCACCTTTCCTGGCAAAAGGTGACGGCTTCCCTTTGGAATTCAACCCGCCCTCCACGGACACTTCAACATCACTCTCCGCCTTTGCTGCATGTGGTACTACCGTCGCGGCGTGAGAACTGAATCCCCTGCCGGACAACAGGCTGCGCATGGCTTTGAAGACCAGATCAAACATCTCAAATAATTTTTCCAGTGCATCAGAGTTAACGGAAACTTCCTTTGCCCCCGTTAAAGTTTGATTAACGTCTCGTGCAGCCCCTTTAATACCAAGATCCGTAGCGAGCGTGCTGACGCGCTCGACATCTTTCACCAGACCAGTAGAACTTTGGCTTGCCGATTGGAGTTCCGAAAAAAAAGCCTTAGGCGTGCCAAGCGATACATTGGACATCTTGTAACCTCATGATTAGCTATGTGCTGCCTCGAAGCATTTGGAAACTCGGACAGCAATTAATATAAAACTGGAAACAATCATCATCTCGCAGTCCCTATTTTCGTGGACCAAAACGCGATCAAGTTCCAATAATCCGACTTCACATAAGGCAAACAAAATTTAAAATCAGATTTTAGCCTATGGCTATTTGAGGAAACGCTCTAAACCCACTGCGCCAACGAACGCCGCATGGACAAACAAGGTAACAACCAAGCCTAAATCGAAAACAATGAAACCATTAACCCCCAACAAAACCCAACACTTATGCTAATTGCGCACAAGCACGCATCAGAAAAAAATCAAATTGCGTTTACCTTGGAAAATTAAAGCAGCAATCAAATAACTGCATACATTCACGCTCCCCCAATCAGCATCAGTAAACATGAATGCGCTTCCCCTTCAGGCCCCGGAACACTCACTTAAACAGCGCACAAAAAAAGGCGCCAAGGGCGCCCACTCATCGATGCTTTTGTAAACTTATTAAATATGAACGCTATTCTTCAGCGCCGTCACTCACTGCGTGTCTCCCGGCACCATACCGAGCAAACGACTCACTTGGGCCAACTCGGTTTCCCGGCGCATGGCCGTAAACAGCTCCACCGCTTCCGGATAGTTGCGCGTCAGCATCGCCAGCCATTGCTTCAAACGACCTGGTGCCTGACGCTCGGTCAGTTGCGCCACCGACTGGGCCCAGAAGTCCTGGAGCATGGGCTGCATCTGCGCCCAGGTCATTTCAACCACCTCCTCACCCGCACGCGCCGCAACGATCTGCCGCGCCAGGTCCGGGCGCGCCACCAAGCCACGGCCCAGCATGATGTGTTCGGCACCGCTGATTTCGCGGCAACGCTTCCAGTCTTCGACGCTCCAGATATCGCCATTGGCGAACACCGGCACCTTGACCACATCCTGCACCCGCGGAATCCATTCCCAGTGCGCGGGCGGCTTGTAGCCATCCGTCTTGGTACGCGCATGCACCACGATATGCGCCGCACCACCTTCGGCCAACGCGGTGGCACAGACCAGGGCGCCGTCCGGGCTGTCGAAACCCAGGCGCATCTTGGCCGTCACCGGGATGTGCGCCGGCACAGCACGGCGTACGTGCTCGACGATCTGGTTGAGCAACTCCGGCTCCTTGAGCAGCACCGCACCGCCACGGGACTTGTTGACGGTCTTGGCCGGGCAGCCGAAGTTGAGGTCGATGACCTGCGAACCGAGCTCACAGGCCAGGGCAGCGTTTTCCGCCAGGCACACCGGGTCGGAGCCGAGCAACTGCACGCGCAGCGGCACACCGGCAGCAGTGTGGGCACCGTGCAGCAGTTCCGGGGCGAGTTTGTGGAAATACGCGGGGGTCAGCAGGCGGTCATTGACGCGGATGAACTCGGTCACGCACCAGTCGATACCGCCGACGCGGGTCAGCACGTCCCGCAGGATGTTGTCGACCAACCCCTCCATGGGCGCCAAAGCAATTTGCATGGAAAACACTCAACAAAAATCGTGGCGCAGTTTACTGGGTTTCCCACAGCAACCGTTAACCCCCTGTCAGGGCGGGGCCATAACCGTCGAGGAATTCAGCCGGCATGCGCTTGGGCTTGCCGGAAGACAACTCAATGCAGACGAAGGTGGTTTGCGCACGTAACAGGGTCGCGCCGTCGCGGGGGCGGACCAGCTGGAAGCGCCGGGTCATTTTCAGGCGCTGGTCCCAGTCGACGATCCAGGTGGCCAGTTGCAGCTCGTCGCCTTCATAACCGGCGGCCAGGTAGTCGATCTCATGGCGCACCACCGCCATGGCACGGTCCAGCCGGCGATATTCGCTCAGGTCCAGGCCCAGCCGCTGGGAGTGGCGCCAGGCGCAGCGCTCCAGCCAGGACACGTACACCGCGTTATTGGCGTGCCCCAAGCCGTCGATGTCTTCAGTGGCGACCTGCAGATCGATGATAAACGGCGTTGCCAAATCCCAGCCCATGCCTTGCTCCCAGTCGATTAATGTCGGCGGGGAGAGTGTATCAGGCGGTTTGCCGCTCCTGTAAACGAGCGCCGGCCAGCAAGGCCAGCACACCATCGATCACGCGCGGATCGGCCAGGACTTTCTGGTGACCGCCCTGCTCCAGGCGCAACAGGCGACTGTCGAACCAGGCTTCGTGAATGGCCTGGGAGGCTTTGACCGGAACGAAGGTATCGTCTTCGGCGTGCACGATCAGGCCCGGGATATTCATCTGGTAGTGGGCCACGTCCAAGTGCTTGAGCGGCATACCGAAGGTCAACTCGACCTCCTGGATAAACGCCGAACGTGCCCGCGCCGGCAACCCGACCATCTTGGTAAAGCCGCGCAATACATCCAGAAACCGTGAGGGTGCAGCAATGCTCACCAACGCCTCAGTGCGCAGCCCCAACTGCACCGCCAACATCGCACTGGCACCGCCCATGGAGTGGCCGATCACGGCGTGCAGCGGCGGCAACTCGGCGGCAGCTTCAAGCATGGCGCGGGCAAACAGCAGCACATGGGCTTCACGCCCCGGCGAACGGCCATGGGCAGGACCATCAAGGGCAATCACCGAGTAGCCGTTATCGACCAATGCGCTGATCAGGCTGGCAAACTGGGTAGGTCGGCCTTCCCAACCGTGCATCAACAACACGGCAGGCCCCTGACCCCAGCGCAGCGCGGACAAGCCGAAGCGCAAGGTGATGCGCTCCGATTGCGCCAGCAGCGGCAGTTCCCAGTCACGTAGCGGCAGGTCGCGGGGCGTCATGAAGGCGCGACGCATGCGGTTGGCCACCGTTTGTGGTGCCAGGTGCCCCAGCGTGCCGTTGAAGCGACGAATCCAGGTGAGCGTGCCCATCATGCAGCCCTCTTCTAGCGCACGGCCGACTTGGCGGCGCGCAACACACGGTCAGACAACTCGCCCGGTCCCAACGCGCGGGCCAGGGCCAGGCCACCGATCATCAGCGCCATGTCAGCCAGGGCTTTGTCGGTGTCCTCGGGGCTGGCAGCCAACTGAGCGGCCATCAGCTCACAGTGCTCATTCAGTGCCTGGCGGAACTCATCCGGCAGGCGGCTCATTTCGCCGACCGTGGCGGGAATCGGGCAGGCCTGGGCGGTGGAGTCGCGGTGCTTGCGCGACAGGTAGAACGCCGCCACCAGGCTTCTGCGCTCCTCTCCGGTCAGCTGTGAGTCCATGTCATCAATCGACGCACGACGCTTGGCCAGCAACTGAGTGAAGGCCTCCAGCATCAATGCATCCTTGCTTTCGAAGTGCGCATAGAAACCACCGACCGTCAGCCCCGCCGCGCCCATCACTTCGCCCACACTCGGTTCAGCCGGGCCACGCTGGATCAGCGCGGCGCTGGCGGCCTGCAAAATGCGTTCGCGGGTTTGCGCTTTTTTATCGCTCATCATTGCCTCCGATGTTCATGGGTTGAATATTATTACCATAATAATATTTGGCAAGCGACAGGCATGACCGCTGGTCAGAAGAAAAAGCAAGGAGGGGAAAAGAATTGGCCAAACGCCAGACAAACAAAAGGGCCATTCAATAATTGAATGACCCTTAAAAATCCCGCAGAGCGGGTAATCGTGGCGTCCCCTAGGGGACTCGAACCCCTGTTACCGCCGTGAAAGGGCGGTGTCCTAGGCCACTAGACGAAGGGGACACAAACCTTCTGTACTCTGATCAGGCTGAGACTGATCGATCCAAGGACGGTGTGGCCGGAACCTTGGAACTGTAAATTGGTGGAGCTAAACGGGATCGAACCGTTGACCTCTTGCATGCCATGCAAGCGCTCTCCCAGCTGAGCTATAGCCCCTGATTTTTCGTCTCGCGACGCAGCAGCCCTTTCGAACTGCTTTGTGAAACTGGCGTCCCCTAGGGGACTCGAACCCCTGTTACCGCCGTGAAAGGGCGGTGTCCTAGGCCACTAGACGAAGGGGACAAAACCTTCTGTACATCTGATCAGCGCTGAGAACTGATCGATTCAAGGACGGTGTGGCCAGACCTTGAACCTGTAAATTGGTGGAGCTAAACGGGATCGAACCGTTGACCTCTTGCATGCCATGCAAGCGCTCTCCCAGCTGAGCTATAGCCCCTCATCGGTGAGGACGGGGCGAATCTTAATGGCGGTTTGGAAGTGTGTCAAATTTATTTTCAACAATTTCCAAAATTTTTTGCCGGGATAACAATCACTTACCGGCGAAACCCCGGAAAACCGGGGTTTCGTCGTTTCAACCGCTTGCTCAGGCGATGGCGCCCAGCAGCTTTTCCCACTCTTTGTTTTCTTTCTTCGATACACCACCAAGCAAATCAAGGGCTTGGCGCAGACGGAAACGGGTCAGGTCCGGACCGAGGATTTCCATCGCATCAAGCACCGACACCGAACTGGCCTGCCCGGTGATCGCGGCAAACATCAGCGGCATGGCGTCGCGTAGCTTCAATTCGAGGGACTCCACCACCGCCTGGATCGTCGCAGTGATCGCATCCTTCTCCCACTGGCGCAGGCTTTCGAGCTTCCACAGGATCAACTGCATCAGCTGGCGAACCTGGTCACCCGAAAGTTTCTTGGATTCAAACAACTTGGCATCCGGGTTCACGCCCCCGGCAAAGAAGAAGCTGGCCAACGGTGCGACCTGGCTGAACGTCTCCACCCTGCCCTGCACCAGCGGCGCAATCTTCATCATGTACTCAGGGTTCAACGCCCACTGCTGCACACGGCTGGCGAACTCTTCCACCGGCAGATCGCGCAACCACTGGCCGTTGAGCCACGACAGCTTCTCGATGTCGAAGATCGGCCCGCCCAGCGACACACGCGACAGGTCGAAATTATCGACCATTTCCTGCAGCGAGAACTTTTCGCGCTCGTCCGGCATCGACCAGCCCATACGGCCCAGGTAGTTGAGCATCGCTTCCGGCATGAAGCCCATGCGCTCATAGAAGGTCACCGAGGTCGGGTTCTTGCGCTTGGACAGCTTGCTCTTGTCCGGGTTACGCAGCAGCGGCATGTAGCACAGCTGCGGTTGTTCCCAGCCGAAGTACTCGTAGAGCAGGATCAGCTTCGGCGCCGACGGCAGCCATTCTTCGCCGCGCAATACGTGAGTGATGCCCATCAGATGGTCGTCGACCACGTTCGCCAGGAAGTACGTCGGCAGGCCGTCGGTCTTCATCAGCACTTGCATGTCCATGCGGTCCCACGGGATCTCGACGTCACCGCGCAGCATGTCCGGCACCACGCACACGCCTTCGCTCGGCACCTTCATGCGGATCACGTGAGGCTCGCCCGCAGCCAGGCGACGGGCCACTTCTTCTTTCGACAGCAGCAGCGCGCGGCCATCGTAGCGCGGGGTTTCGCCGCGGGCCTGTTGCTCGGCGCGCATCTGGTCCAGTTCTTCGGCGGTGCAGAAGCACGGGAACGCATGGCCCATGTCGACCAGTTGCTGGGTGTACTGCTTGTAGATGTCGCTGCGCTCACTCTGGCGATACGGGCCGTGCGGACCGCCGACATCCGGGCCTTCCGCCCAGGTAATGCCCAGCCAGCGCAAGGCGTCGAAAATCTGCTGTTCCGACTCGCGGGTGGAGCGCAGTTGGTCGGTGTCTTCGATCCGCAGGATGAACTCACCGCCGTGCTGCTTGGCAAAGCAGTAGTTGAACAAGGCGATGTAAGCAGTGCCGACGTGGGGATCCCCAGTAGGCGATGGCGCGATGCGCGTGCGGACGGTGGTCATGGCAGGTCTCGAATGGGCGATAAAACTGAAAATTGAAACAAGGGGCGAATGGTAACAGCCTGGGGGATTTCTGGAAAACCGAGGCGCGGCTATCGGGGCAAGCCCCCTCCCACAGTCGATATGTGAACACCGTCAAATGTGGGAGGGGGCTTGCCCCCGATGAAACCACCACCAATCAAACGGCCAGCAAGCGCTCCCGCAACTTGCCAATCTCATCCCGCGTCTGCGCCGCCGCCTCGAACTCCAGGTCCCGCGCCAACTGGTACATCTTCTCTTCCAGTTGCCGGATCCGCTTGGTGATCTCACTCGGCGAGCGCAGTTCGTTCTCGTACTTGGCGCTCTCCTCGGCAGCCTTGGCCATGCCCTTGCGCTTCTTGCTGCGAGAGCCCGGCACAGTGGCGCCTTCCATGATGTCGGCGACGTCCTTGAACACGCCCTTGGGCGTGATGCCATTTTCCAGGTTGAACGCGATCTGCTTGTCGCGCCGGCGCTGGGTCTCGCCGATCGCCCGCTCCATGGAACCGGTGATGCGGTCGGCGTACAGGATCGCCCGGCCATTGAGGTTACGCGCGGCGCGGCCGATGGTCTGGATCAGCGAGCGCTCGGAACGCAAAAAGCCTTCTTTGTCGGCATCTAGGATCGCCACCAGCGACACCTCCGGCATGTCCAAACCTTCACGCAGCAGGTTGATGCCCACCAGCACATCGAAGGTGCCCAAGCGCAGGTCGCGGATGATCTCCACGCGCTCCACGGTGTCGATGTCCGAGTGCAGGTAGCGCACGCGCACGCCATGGTCGGCCAGGTAGTCGGTCAAGTCTTCGGACATGCGCTTGGTCAGCGTGGTGACCAGCACCCGCTCTTCCAGCGCCACGCGCTTGGTGATTTCCGAGAGCAAATCGTCGACCTGGGTCAACGCCGGGCGGATTTCGATTTCCGGGTCGACCAGGCCGGTCGGGCGCACCAGTTGCTCGATCACACGGCCCGCATGCTCGGCCTCGTAGTTACCGGGCGTGGCGGACACAAAAATAGTCTGCGGGCTGATGGCTTCCCACTCATCAAAGCGCATCGGCCGGTTATCCAGCGCCGACGGCAGGCGGAAACCGTACTCCACCAAGGTCTCTTTACGCGACCGGTCGCCCTTATACATCGCGCCGACCTGCGGCACGCTGACGTGGGATTCGTCGATCACCAGCAGCGCATCCGGCGGCAGGTAATCGTAGAGGGTCGGCGGCGGCGCACCGGACTCGCGGCCCGACAGGTAGCGCGAGTAGTTTTCGATACCGTTGCAGTAGCCCAGCTCCAGGATCATCTCCAGGTCAAAGCGCGTACGCTGTTCCAGGCGCTGGGCTTCGACCAGCTTGTTGTTGGACCGCAGGTATTCCAGGCGCTCGGCCAGCTCGACCTTGATGCCCTCGATGGCGCCCATCAGGGTTTCACGCGGGGTTACGTAGTGGCTTTTCGGATAGAAGGTGAAGCGCGGCAGCTTGCGGATCACCTCGCCGGTCAACGGGTCGAAGGCCGACAGGCTCTCGACTTCATCGTCGAACAGCTCGATGCGGATCGCTTCCAGATCGGATTCGGCCGGGTAGATATCGATCACATCGCCGCGCACCCGGAAGGTCGCGCGGGCGAAGTCCATGTCGTTGCGGGTGTATTGCAGGCTGGCCAGGCGGCGCAGCAGTTCGCGCTGGTCCAGTTTGTCGCCGCGATCGACGTGCAACACCATCTTCAAATAGGTTTCCGGGCTGCCCAGGCCGTAGATGCACGACACTGTGGTGACGATGATCGCGTCCTTGCGCTCCAGCAGCGCCTTGGTCGCCGACAGCCGCATCTGCTCGATGTGGTCGTTAATCGACGCATCCTTCTCGATAAAGGTATCGGAGGATGGCACGTAGGCTTCGGGCTGGTAGTAGTCGTAGTAGGAAACGAAGTACTCCACCGCGTTATTCGGGAAGAACGCCTTGAACTCGCCGTAGAGCTGCGCGGCCAGGGTCTTGTTCGGCGCGAGCACCAGGGTAGGACGATTGATCTGCGCGATCACGTTGGCGATGCTGAAGGTCTTGCCCGAACCAGTCACCCCGAGCAGCGTCTGGTGGGCCAGGCCGGCTTCGATGCCTTCGACCATCTGGCGAATGGCTTCCGGCTGATCGCCAGCGGGTTCAAAACGGGTGACGAGTTGGAAATCCGACATAACGTACCTCGTGTAGTCACCCCAGACTCGAAACCGCCAGGGACGAAATAGCTCAGCAACCCGCGAATGATTATCGCAGGTTGCAGGAAAAAACCATGATAGCTGTAGAAGTGGTGCCGAATGTGACGGGTTTCAAGACCATCGTCCTACGTGCCGTGCCGGATCAATGTTGCAATAAGACTAACGGTCAGCAAATAAACCGAAAAACTTGGCCGAAAAGCCATTTCGGCTGTCGCCCTCGGCAGTGATGGCCTCTATACTAGCTCCCCGTTTGTGCACCGCTCTAGTGCATTCGGCTGGAGCGCGACACGTCCCTCCTACCCCCCATAGAGCTGCCGCAAAAATGAGCCTGTTCTCCGCTGTCGAAATGGCACCACGCGATCCTATCCTGGGCCTCAACGAAGCATTCAACGCCGATACACGAACCACCAAGGTCAACCTTGGCGTGGGCGTTTACTGCAACGAGGAGGGGAAGATTCCACTCTTGCGTGCCGTTGCCGAAGCGGAAGCCATTCGCGTGGCGCAACACGCCGCCCGTGGCTACCTGCCGATCGATGGCATCGCGGCCTACGACAAGGCCGTGCAAACCCTGCTGTTCGGCGCGCAATCGCCACTGCTCAGCGCTGGCCGCGTCACCACCGTACAAGCGGTCGGCGGCACTGGCGCGCTGAAGCTGGGGGCTGACTTCCTCAAGCAACTGCTGCCCAACGCCGTCGTCGCCATCAGCGACCCGAGCTGGGAAAACCACCGTGCCCTGTTCGAAACCGCCGGTTTCCCGGTGCAGAACTACCGCTACTATGACGCCGCCACCCACGACGTGAACCGTGCCGGCCTGCTCGAAGACCTCAACGCCCTGCCGCCGCAATCCATCGTGGTGCTGCACGCCTGCTGCCACAACCCGACAGGCGTCGACCTGAGCCCGGCCGACTGGCAGAACGTGCTGGACGTGGTCAAGGCCAAGAACCTGGTGCCGTTCCTCGACATGGCCTACCAGGGCTTTGGCGACGGCATCCACGAAGACGCCGCCGCCGTGCGACTGTTCGCTGAATCGGGCCTGACCTTCTTTGTGTCCAGCTCGTTCTCCAAGTCGTTCTCCCTATACGGCGAACGTGTGGGCGCACTGTCCATCGTCGGCGAGTCCAAGGAAGAAAGCGCGCGCATCCTGTCCCAGGTCAAGCGTGTGATCCGCACCAACTACTCCAACCCGCCCACCCATGGCGCGGCGATTGTGGCCGCAGTGCTGAACAGCCCTGAGCTGCGCGCCCAGTGGGAAGCCGAACTGGCCGAAATGCGCCTGCGCATCCGTGGCATGCGTGAGCAGATGGTCGCCACCCTGGCCAAGGCTGCTCCGGAGCACGACTTCAGCTTCGTCGGCCGCCAGCGCGGGATGTTCTCCTACTCCGGCCTGACCGTTGAGCAAGTCACCCGCCTGCGCAGCGAATTCGGCATCTACGCCCTGGATACCGGGCGTATCTGTGTGGCGGCGTTGAACCAGTCGAACATTGATGCAGTCACAAAGGCAATCGTTCAGGTGCTGTAAACCTGTAGCCGTTGCACCAGAAGGGGAAGCCAATGGCTTCCCCTTTTTCGTCTCCAGCCCCTAGACTGAACCTCGACCGCCCCTTTGCTGTGAGTACCTTATGAGAAACGATGACCTGGACCTGCGTGCCGACCGCGACGAGCTGGACCACTTCACCCCCCGCGCACCGCAAGTAAAGCGCCAGAAGAGCCTGGTGCTGCAAGTGGCACTGGGTGTGTTCCTAGGTGGCCTGGCGTTATGGTTGGTGCAGCTGGGCGCAACGGCACTGATGGCAAAACTGGCCATGGGCACCCTGCAATTTGGCGGCTGATACAGATCAAAATGCGGGAGGGGCGGTGCGACGATTCGACTTGCCCCCGATGGCGGTGGCTCAGACACAGATGTAGTGACTGGCACACTGCTATCGGGAGCAAGTCGAATCGTCGCACCGCCCCTCCCACATTTGATTGCGTTCCTCCAGCAACTTTACGAAGCTGTTCAGGCTCTGCGACACCGTCCCCCGCCGCCAGATCAGCCAGGTGTGCAGAACCCGGAAGTTATCCGTCAGCGGCCACACACTCACCGCCGCCGACCCCGGCATGCTCTCCAGCATGCTGCGGGGCATCAGCGCCAGCCCGGCGCCGGCGCTGACACAGGCGAGCATGCCGTGGTAGGACTCGATCTCGAAGATCTTGCCCGGCACCGCGCCATCCTGTGAAAACCAGCGTTCAAAATGGTGTCGATATGAGCAGTTGGAGCGGAAGGTGTAGATGTTCTCGCCATTCACATCCTGGCCGCGCTTGATCGGCGCATGATGCAGCGGCGCAATCACCACCATCTCCTCCTCAAACACCGCCACTCCCTCCAGCGTGGCATGCAGCACCGGCCCGTCGACAAACGCCGCCGCCAAGCGTCCCGACAACACGCCTTCGATCATCGTGCCCGACGGTCCGGTGCTCAGGTCCAGCTCGACCTTGGTGTGCTTCTGGTTGTACGCCGCGAGCAACGCCGGGATACGCACCGCCGCCGTGCTTTCCAGCGAACCGAGGGCAAACGCGCCCTGGGGCTCCTCCCCCGCCACCGTCGCACGGGCTTCCTGCACCAGGTCGAGGATGCGCCGCGCGTAGACGAGGAAATTCCAGCCCGCCGGCGACAGGCGCAAGCGGCTTTTCTCGCGGATAAACAATTCCACACCCAGGTCCTGCTCCAGTTGCTTGATACGCGTGGTCAGGTTCGACGGCACACGGTGAATCAACTGCGCGGCGGCGCTGATGCTGCCTTGCTCGGCAACGGCCTTGAAGATTTCCAGCTGCACCAGGTCCAAGTCATTCTCCAATCGTGAATGTATTGCTTAATATTATTCAGTTTCCAGAAAAGATCTAGCCCCGTAGGCTGAACCCAATCTCATCATTCAGCAGGACGGTGCCATGAACGCGACGACCCACGCCCTCTCGATCAACCCGGCCACCGGCGAAACGGTTGGCAGCTACCCATATGAAACCGCGCAGCAACTGGACGCCGCGCTCGAGCGCGCCACCCTCGCCTTCCGCACCTGGCGCCGCCAGCCGGTCAGCCAGCGCGCCGAGTTGCTGCTGAGCCTGGCCAGCGCCCTGCGCGAACAAGCCGAAGACATGGCGCAGATGATCACCCTGGAAATGGGCAAACCCATCGCCCAGGCCCGTGCCGAAATTGAAAAATGCGCGCAACTCAGCGAATGGTACGCCGCCCACGGCCCGGCCATGCTCGCCCCGGAACCGACCCTGGTGGACAACGGCAGCGCCCAGATCGAATACCGCCCGCTGGGCCCGATCTTCGCGGTGATGCCGTGGAACTTCCCGGTCTGGCAAGTACTGCGCGGCGCCGTGCCGACCATGCTGGCCGGCAACACCTACGTGCTCAAGCATGCGCCGAATGTGATGGGCAGCGCTTACCTGATCCAGCAGGCGTTTCGCAAAGCCGGTTTCGCCGGAGGCCTGTTTGAAGTGGTCAACGTGACCAACGACGGTGTGTCCAAGGCCATCGCCGACCCACGCATCGCCGCCGTCACCCTCACCGGCAGCGTGCGCGCCGGTATCGCCATCGGCTCCCAGGCCGGCGCCGCGTTGAAAAAATGCGTGCTGGAACTGGGCGGCTCCGACCCGTTCATCGTGCTCAACGACGCCGACATCGATGCCGCCGTGCAAGCCGCGCTGATCGGCCGTTTCCAGAACAGCGGCCAGGTCTGCGCCGCCGCCAAGCGCCTGATCATCGAGCAAGGCGTGGTGGAAGCCTTCACCGCCAAATTCCTCGAAGCCAGCCGCGCCATGGTGATGGGCGACCCGACTTCAGCCACCACCTACATCGGCCCGATGGCCCGCTTCGACCTGCGCGACGAGTTGCACGGCCAGGTCCAGGCCACCCTGGAAGAAGGTGCGACCCTGCTGCTGGGCGGCCATAAAGTACCCGGTGCCGGCAATTACTATGCGCCGACCGTACTGGCCAACGTTACCGACCAGATGACCTCGTTCAAACAGGAACTGTTCGGCCCCGTGGCCTCGATCATCACCGCCCGCGACGCCGACCATGCGGTGGCCCTGGCGAATGACAGCGAGTTCGGCCTTACCGCGAGCATCTTCACCAGCGACCCGGCGAAGGCGCGGGACATCGCCAATCAGCTGGAAACCGGCGGCATCTTCGTCAATGCCTTCAGTGTTTCAGACCCACGGGTGGCGTTTGGTGGGATCAAGAAAAGTGGCTTCGGGCGTGAGTTGTCGCACTTCGGCGTCCGCGAGTTCTGCAATGCCCAAACCGTGTGGCTGGATCGCACATAAATCAGAGCAGCGCCTGACCCGTGGCGAGCGGGCTTGCCCCGCGTTGGGCTGCGAAGCGCCCCTGATGAAGACGCATGCGCTGTATCAGGCACACCTGGGCGCCTGGTGTCGGGGCTGCTGCGCAGCCCAACGCGGGGCAAGCCCGCTCACCACAGGAGTGCGGTCGCCTGAGGAATGCGGTCGCCTGAAAGTGTTTATGCACGAATATGACGCCGCACACACTGCACCAACCCCTCCAGCGCCTGCGACTTCACTGGCGCGAGCACACAGACCGTGTGTTCGCGCTGGTCCTCCTTCACCGTCAGGGTGTAATGCACCTGGCCCGGGTTACCCGGCGCGGGTTCACTGCTTTGCGGCAGCTGAAAGAAGTCGCACGCCGCGACCAACTGCCGCAACTCCTGCTGGTCCTGCTCGGGCAGGCTGTCCAGTTCAACCGTACGCGGCTTGGCCAGGCCCGGAAAAAAAGCAGGCCCGCCGTTTTCCTTCAGCGAAATTTGCATGGTTGCTCCTCACGTCAGACCGAAATACCGACCGCCTTCCAGCCCTCCTTGACCGCCTTTTGCTCATCCTTGTTCGCGCCATACAGGCGACCGGCAACATCGTAGGTAATGCGCGCAAAGCGCAAAAACCCCGAGTTCGGCCGCAACCGCGCATCGCGCAATGCGTCGTACCAGATGCGCCCGGCACGTTCCCAGGCAAACCCGCCGATTTTCGTCGCCACCTGGTAGAACGCGTGGTTGGGGATGCCAGAATTGATATGCACCCCGCCATTGTCCTCATAGGTCTGCACAAAATCATCCATGTGCCCGGGCTGAGGGTCCTTGCCCAGCAGCTTGTCGTCAAACGCGGTGCCGGGGGCTTTCATCGAGCGCAGCGCAACGCCTTTGATCTTCTTGGTAAACAGCCCTTTGCCGATCAGCCAATCGGCGTCCTCGGCCTTTTGCTTCAACGCATACTGCTTGATCAACGAACCGAACACGTCCGACAGCGACTCGTTCAACGCACCGGACTGATTGAAATACATCAGCTTGGCCTCATCCTCGGTGACACCGTGGGCCAGTTCATGGCCAATCACGTCGAGGGCTACCGTAAAGCGGTTGAACAACTCGCCGTCCCCATCACCGAACACCATCTGGGTCGAGTTCCAGAACGCATTGTTGTAGTTCTGGCCAAAGTGCACGGTAGCGTCCAGCGCCATGCCGGCATCGTCGATGGAGTTGCGGTCGAACACCTGATCGAAAAAGTCGAAGGTGGCACCCAGCCCATCATAGGCCTCGTCCACCGCAGCGTCGCCACTGACGGGCTGGCCTTCGCCACGGATCAGTTTGCCCGGCAGGCTGTCGCTGCCCTCGGCGCTGTAGATCGAACGCCGTTTGTCGGCGCCCATGGCCAGCGCCAGGTGCGCCGGGCCCTTGGCGGGCACCGCGACCATGCGCAGCGAGCGGAAGGTGCTGTCCTTGGCGCGGGTACGCAGCGCGACATCCCGTTGCGCTTTGTCGCCGTTGCGCGCGATCTGGTCGAGCATATACGGCGGGATCAGGCAGAAAATCGGGTTGCGGTGATGGCGATCACACATGGGCTGGCTCCTTGTTGGCGTGTGCTGAACGTCCGGGTGACCGTTTGAGGATAGCCCCCAGGGGTTGGTGCGCATGATCAATTGTCATTAACCTATGTTGCAGTCGTGTTTATCCAAGGAGGACTGACCGATGCCCGCACGTAAAACCAAAATCGACCTCGCCTACCGCCCCCGGCTCGCCGACCTGCGCCCGTTGATCGCGCCGAGCCCCACGCTGCTGAAGGCCAGGGCAGCGACACCCCGCGTCACCCCGGCCAAAGACTTGAAGGACCGGCGCGGTTACGCAGATGACTTTCTTGGCAGCTTCGGGGTGCCCTGGCCCACACTGGAGGAGGCGTTGACGAGCGATGCCCAGAAGCGCCTGGACTACACGCACTTCTCCATCACGATGTCACGTGCCAAGCGCCTCGCGCTGTATGTGGGCGTCAACATCGACGGCGGCCAGCATGTGGACATCATCCGAAGCAACGACACCTGGGCCTACGATGGCCGCCTGCCGGTCGACGCCCAAGTCGGCGAAGCGCTCTACGCCAGCAATGGCCTCGATCGCGGCCACCTGGTGCGCCGCCAGGACCCCAATTGGGGCGATGTGGCGCAAACCGCCAACCTCGACACCTTCCACTTCACCAACTGCTCACCGCAGATGAGCGGGTTCAACCAGAAGACCTGGCTGGAACTCGAAGACTACATCCTCGACAACACCCAGCGCTGGAAAGCCCGGGCCACGGTGTTCAGCGGCCCGGTGTTCGCCGACGACGACCGCGTGTACCGGGGCGTGCAGATCCCCAAGGCGTTCTGGAAAGTGGTCGCCTACCTCAGCGATGACGGCAAGCCTTCGGCCAGCGCCTACATGATCGATCAGAGCCGCGAACTGGGCCAGTTGGAGCTGGTGTTCGGCCAGCTGCGCACCTACCAGCGCAGTGTGATCCAGATCGAGCGCCTGACCGGCATCCGCTTCGGCAACCTGGCCGACTACGACGGCTTCAGCAACGAAGAACGCGCCACCGGCACGCGGATTGAAGCGCTGATCCAGGGGCCTGAAGACATTCGTCTCTGACCAACGCTTCACAGGTTGATCCGCGTTGACAACCGACACTCACCACGACGCGAAGCGAGCCGCTCTTGATCTGGCTGATACGATTCCATCAAGGGTGAGCACTGCAACTGTGGCGAGCGGGCTTGTCCCGCGTTGGGTTGCGAAGCGACCCTGGAAGGAGGAATGCCGTGAGTCAGGCACTCTTCAGTCGCAGGTTTTGGGGGCTGCTGCGCAGCCCAACGCGGGACAAGCCCGCTCGCCACAGGTCCGGCGCCGTACTCAGGCGAGTCAACGGGCTAGCCATCATTGCGCATTGATGTAATGAAACTGCGCCTGCGTTTTCTCGACTGTCGCACGCACGGCGTCTTTCTGCGCCTCAGTGCCTGAGTAGTAAATCTGCATACCCTTTAAGTTTTGCCCTTCGACTGCTTTGCCGATCACCGCAACATCAACCGGCGTGCTAGCACCGATAATCAAAAAGAACACATCGCCCAAGCGTTTGGCATCGAGCAGCTCTGCCCTGAGGTGCGCGGCATTTTGCTCA
The DNA here is from genome assembly GCF_055380095.1 of Pseudomonas allii. NCBI lineage: Bacteria > Pseudomonadati > Pseudomonadota > Gammaproteobacteria > Pseudomonadales > Pseudomonadaceae > Pseudomonas > Pseudomonas allii. Next base: position 4,512,148 of record NZ_AP039450.1, read on the forward strand.
CCCGCCATGGAAATCGCCAGGGTATCGCCGAACATACCGCTTTTGGGGATGCTCATCGTATGCAGCCGGAGCTTGTCCGACCCAGCCGGCATCGACTTGACATAGGCGGAGGCGGCCTCATCAAGAATCTGCTTTTCAGATTTACCCTGGGTGGCACAACCGACGAGAGCGGCGGCGAGGGCGAGCGCGACGAATAATTTCACTGTCTATTCCTTATGATAAAGCGATCCATGGGCTGCGCATCATAGGAGCCCCACCTTCAAAGCGCCACCGCTGGTTTCACGGCCTCCCGCTCGACCGCGTGATCGACTACCATACCGCGCCGGTTCCCAAACGGGACTAATAGGGAATACGAGGCGCGGTACACCCGCGCCAATCGGAACTGCCCCCGCAACTGTAGGTGCTGAGCCTGCTCCTCGATGCCACTGGACCTCGTCCGGGAAGGCTGGAGCGTGGCGACGACGCATCAGTCAGGAGACCTGCCGGCCCAAGCTCAATCACTAACCGGCGGGGTGTCCGGGAAGGACATTCTTGCCTGTCGCGCCCCCGGCGCCCGAGAGTGAATTTCCGAATGGCACGTACGCTTCACTCGGAGATCGCCCCATGCTGCCACGCGTTATCGCCCTGCTTACAGGTGTTGGCTTCTGTGCCCTGGCCCACGCCGCGCCCACTCACTACCCGCTGACCGTGGAAAACTGCGGCAGCCCGATCACCTTCCCGCAAGCCCCCGCCCGCAGCGTGACCATCGGCCAGGCCGCCACCGAGATGCTCTACGCCCTGGGCGTCGGCGATAAAGTGGTGGGCACCTCGCTGTGGTTCAACAGCGTGTTGCCGCAGTACAAGGCGCAGAACGACAACATCGAGCGTTTGGCCAACAACGAGCCGAGCTTCGAAGCGGTGATCGCCAAGCGTCCGCAACTGGTGGCCGCCGAGCTGGAATGGGTGGTGGGGCCGCAAGGCGTGGTCGGCACCCGCGAGCAGTTCCATGAACTGAAGATTCCCACCTACCTGCTACCCTCCGACTGCGAAGGCAAGGACAACCTGGTGGGCGCCGATGGCACGCGGCTGGAACCGTTTCGCATCGAGACCATTTATAAAAGCATCAGCCAACTGGCGCAGATCTTCGATGTACAGGATCGCGGCCAGCAGTTGAACGATGAACTCAAGGCGCGTCTGGCCAAGTCCGTCGCCACCGTGCAGGGCAAAGGCCTCAAGCAGGCCAGCGCGCTGGTGTGGTTCTCCAGTGCCGAGATGGCCAGCGACCCGTACGTGGCTGGCCACAAGGGTATCCCCGAATTCATGCTGCAAACCCTGGGCGTTTCCAACGTGGTGCAGTCGGATGAAGAGTGGCCAGCCGTGGGTTGGGAAACCATCGCCAAGGCCAACCCGACCTTCCTCGTCATCGCCCGCATGGACCGCCGCCGCTACCCGGCCGACGACCATGAAAAGAAACTCGCCTTCCTGCGTAGCGACCCGGTCACGCGCAACATGGACGCGGTGAAAAACAACCGCATCATCATCCTCGACGCCTTGGCGTTGCAGGCCAGCATCCGCATGTTCGACGGCCTTGAACAACTGGCCACGGCCATCGACGGCTACGACCTGCCAAAATGATGCGCACCCTGCTCGCCCTGGCCCTGCTCCTGGTTGCCGTGCTCGCCGGCGTGGCCATCGGCGAAACCGCCATCTCGCCACAGGTGGTGCTCAAGGTACTCGCCAACAAACTGTGGGCCGCCGGCTACGTGCTCGACCCCATCGATGAAGGCGTGGTGTGGAATTACCGCCTCACCCGCGCCCTGGTCGCCGCCGCCTGCGGTGCCGGGCTGGCGACCTGCGGGGTGATCCTGCAATCGCTGTTGCGCAACCCGCTGGCCGATCCCTACCTGCTGGGCATCAGCGCCGGCGCTTCGACCGGTGCGGTGCTGGTGGCGTTGATGGGGGTGGGCGGCGGTTTGATTTCGTTGTCGGCGGGCGCATTTGTCGGCGCGATGGCGGCGTTTGCCCTGGTGATCCTGTTGGCACGGGCCAGCGGTTCGGCCAGCGGCACCGGGCAGATCATCCTCGCCGGCATTGCCGGCTCGCAATTGTTCAATGCGCTCACCGCGTTCCTGATCACCAAGTCGGCCAGTTCCGAACAGGCCCGCGGCATTATGTTCTGGCTGCTCGGCAACCTCAGCGGCGTGCGCTGGCCCTCGGTGTGGCTGGCGGTGCCGGTGGCGGTCGTCGGCTTGGCCGTGTGCCTGTGGCACCGCCGGGCGCTGGATGCGTTTACCTTTGGCAGCGACTCGGCGGCGTCCCTTGGCATCCCGGTGCGTCGCGTGCAGTTTGTGCTGGTGGGCTGCGCGGCGCTGGTGACGGCGGTGATGGTGTCGATTGTCGGCTCTATCGGCTTTGTCGGGCTGGTGATTCCCCATGCCGTGCGCCTGTTGCTTGGCACCGGGCATTCGCGGCTGTTGCCCGCCAGCGCGTTGGGTGGCGCGTTGTTTCTGATCGCGGCGGACGTGCTGTCGCGCACGCTGATCAAGGGCCAGGTGATTCCGGTCGGTGTGGTCACCGCGCTGGTCGGTGCGCCGGTGTTTGCGCTGATCCTGATCGGCCGGAGGAATGCGCGATGAGCGTATTGAGCTGCCGCGGGCTGGGCTTCAAGGTGCGCGAGGCCGAGTTGCTGCGGGATATTCATCTGGACGTGCAGTTGGGTGAAACCCTGGGGATTGTCGGACCGAACGGTTCCGGCAAATCCACCTTGCTCAAGCTGCTCGCCGGCTTGCGTGCTCCGGCGTGCGGCGAAGTGCTGCTGGGCGGCCAGCGCCTGGGCACGCTGTCCCGCCGCGCCATCGCCCAGCAACTGGCGGTGGTGGAGCAACAGGCCGACACCGACGACGCCATCCGCGTGTTCGACGCCGTGGCCCTGGGCCGTACGCCGTGGTTGTCGGCATTAAGCCCGTGGTCCGTTGAAGACGACGCCATCGTGAAGCAAGCCCTGCACGACGTCGACGCCATCCACCTGGGCCACCGCGCCTGGCGCAGCCTCTCGGGCGGTGAACGCCAACGCGTGCACATCGCCCGTGCATTGGCGCAACGGCCGCAGATTCTGTTGCTGGATGAGCCAACCAACCACCTGGATATCCAGCATCAGTTGGCGATCTTGAAGGGTGTGCAGGCGCTGCCCGTGACGACCTTGATTGCGTTGCATGACCTTAACCAGGCGCTGACCTGTGACCGCCTGGCGGTGCTGGATCGCGGGAGGTTGGTGGCCCTGGGCAAACCGCTGCAAGTGCTGACGCCGCAGCGCTTGCAGGAGACGTTCGGGGTGCAGGCGCATTACCTGACGGACCCGTTTGATGGGGCGCAGATCCTGCGGCTGCGCCCGGCTTAATGCTGGAATAGCGGTTTATCGTGGCGAGCGGGCTTGCCCCGCGCTGGGCTGCGAAGCAGCCCCAATAAAGCCGCTGCATTCCTCCAGGTCGAACCGAGGCGCAGGGTTTCAGGGCTGCTTCGCAGCCCAACGCGGGGCAAGCCCGCTCGCCACATTAAGCCCGCTCGCCATAACAAGCCCACTTGCCACAAAAGCCCGCTCGCCACAGGTCTATAGGGACCGCTGCATATGCGTCGTCCGCCAGGCCGGGTCTGCTTCCACATCCACCACCTCAAACCCCTGCCGAACCCAGAACTCAATCGCCCCCGGCAAAAACGGGTGGGTATGCAGGTACATCACCTCAACCTCATCCGCCTGCGCCAGCGCTTCCAACGCACGATACAACTGCCCCGCCAAGCCAAAACGGCGAAACCCTGGCGCTACGAACAAGCGCACCACTTCCACCGTCTTGCGGCCCTGGTAATTCAGCTGCGGGAAACGCCCGTCATAGGGCAGATAGCCAATGGCAGCGACGATCTGGCCCTCATCACGTGCGATCAGAAATCGTCCATCGCCGTGCAGATAGATCGCCTCGAAACGCGCCAAGTCCGTCGGCATCCCCGTCGCTCTGAGCTTGGGGAAAAGCTCGGCACGGGCTTGCAACACGAACCTCAATACCTCAGGGATATCCGCCGCAGTGGCCACCTGAATGATCGGGCGTGAACTCATGCAACGGCTATCTGCGTAATCCCCACCACCTGCGCTTGCTCCAGAATTTCATCCGGGCTGGCATCCGCGGGCGGCAGGATCAAGCCATTCTCGGCGTCGCCAAAATGCAGCTGTAGCAGGTGCAATGCCGCTTCATGCACCGGCAATTGGGGTTGCTTGAGTTCGAACACATGGGTGCGGGACTCATTGTTGAACAAGTAATCGAGGGTGTATTCGCGCATGGGGAGTCCTTTTTAGAGAATAAGAGCAACCGAACAACCTGACTAATCGATCAAGTTTTAAGTTCCCAATTCATTTGCGCGCTCATAGCGAAGGTAACCATGGGCGTCTGTCCCCACCGCGATAAACCCTGCACATTCATACATCAGCCGGGCAGGTTTGTCTGGGCGCACGCTTAAACTCAGGTGAGTGCAGCCGCTGCCCCGCGCCGCAACCCCATAAGCCTGCAGTAATGCCCGACCTATCCCGTTGCGCCGATAAGCTTCGCTGACGTTGATCGTGTACAGCTCGGCAAAACTGTCCTCGGGTCTCCATAGCGAATACCCGACAAATTGACCGTCGAGCACCGCTACAGTGAGCAGCTCGAAGTTATCGACCCACAAAGCGAGGTTGCGCTCCACCTGCGAGCGCCAGCCGGCTTCCTGGGTGGGCTCCCACCGTTGGATGTAGGCCAACTCCCCTCGGTAGATTGACGGGAGGTCAGTGACAATCGCCGGGCGTAGGCTAAGTGAGTTCACAGGCACGTTTTTTCCTTGGCGCTGTATTGAAAGGCGAAAGATTAATCGGACGATGGAAGGTTGAGTACTTCCCCGTTCATCCGCTGGCTTATCCACTCACGGCTATAGGCAAGCACTTGCGTCCCCATCACCACCGGAAAATGAATAAACCCATGCGCCGCCTCCGGCAACAGATGCGCCTCTGCCCCCGGCCAACGCTCAGCCATCAACAACGTGTCATCCTTCAACGGGTCCAACTCCCCCACAAACATCAACGCCGGTGGCAGGCCTTCGAAGTCGCCATACAACGGCGATAACGGCGGTTGCCGACGCTCATCATCGCTCAGGCCCGGTGTCAGCATGCTCAGCGCTTCGACCATGCCAGGGCCGTCCAGCAGCAATGTTTGCGGCCCCGCCGCACGTACGCTCGGGGTGCCGGTCAAGTCGTACACGCCGTAATACAACACCGCCCCGCACACGCGCTGGAGCAGTTGCGGCCATTGCTTCAACGCCAGCAACGTCGCCGCCGCCAAGTGCCCGCCGGCCGATTCGCCGACCACGATCACCGGCAGCCCGGCAAACTCATCGGTCGTGAGCAACCAACGCGCCGCCGCCAGGCAGTCGTCCATCAGCCCTTGCACCGGCGTGTCGACCGCCAGCCGATAATCCACCGACACCACCGCCACCTCGCAGGCGTGGACCATGCCCAGGTTGAGGTCGTCATCCATCTGCGCATTGCCGATCACCCAGCCGCCACCGTGGATATCCAGCACCACGCCCTTGGGCTTGCCGCTTGGCCGCAGGATGCGCACGGGTACGGAGTCGACCACTTTGCATTCAGCCGCCGGCGCTTTCTTGAGCATTTGGCTGGTGCGCAACAGCGCCTGGATCAGGCGCGGTGTGACGCGATTACGGATTTTGAAGCGAGGCATCCAGGCAAGCTTCTGGTTGAAGCGGCGCATCTCGGCCAGTTCCGGCTCACTGGCGGGCCAGGTTTTATGGGCCATCAACGGTTATTCCGCAGGATCGAGAAGTTCAACGCCGCCGCCACGCACAGCCACGCCAGGTAGGGGAACAGGATCAAGCCGGTGATCAAATCCAGCTGCACCGCCAGTACCACCATGGTCGCCACGGTCAGCCATAGCACCGCGAGAATCACCATCCCGGCCAGAAGCCGATGGGCACCGAAGAACACCGGCGTCCACAAGGTGTTCAGCGCAATCTGCGCGGCCCATAAGGCCAAAACCGTTTGGCTGCCTGGGATAAAGCTCAGGCGATAACCAGCCCAAGCCAGCAACAGATAGATAACCGTCCACGCCACCGGGAACAGCCAGTTGGGTGGGGTGAAGCTGGGTTTGACCAGGGAGTCGTACCAGGCGCCGGGCTTGAAGATGATGCCGGTACTGGCAGCGGCGGCGCAGGCGAGCAGGAAGATGAAGAAGGTCATGGGCGGTCCTTGGCTGGGTATTTCAACTTTGACGCGTAGGACGCGGGTAAAAGTTCACTGCGATTCAGGGCATCACGATGTTCAGCCAAGGCCAGCGCGCCTGATAACTGCGGGCCTTCTGCACAAACAACGCCGGCTCCGGATGCAGCGGGTTGATGCGCAACACGCCCTGCTCCACATCCTCCAGCCCATACGGCGCATACACCTCGCCCGTGGCAATCTCCAGGCCGATGCATGTGCCCGCCACCAGGTAACGATCAATCCCCTGCCTGGCCGTGTGCAACTGCGGGTAAGGCCGGCCAAAGCGCTCGCCGTACCACAGATGAACCCGCGCCTGGTTCTTCACCTCGACATTGACGCCCAGGTCCCCGAACAACCGCTCGGCCGCACGGATCACTGCGTCTTCAGCCTCGTAGGACAGGTCCGTATCGAAGTAGAAAACGTCGTAGTCCTTTACGCCCTGGGCCGCCGGTAAATTCGACTGATGATTCCACACCGCCTGGAACAGGCAGCCCGCCGTGAGGAAGCATTGGTCCACACCCAGATCGGGCAGGCGCGCGGTGATTTCGGCGTTGATGGGGTTGGCCATCGCCAGGTTGAGCAGGGTTTCGACAGTCAATGTCATGGGCTCTCCGTTATCCGTGACGCGCTCGAACGGCAGAGGTTACACCACGGCGTGGAGGGTTTCGTGACAGCAGGATTTCTATACACTTTGCCGCGGGCTAAAAACCTGCCCCAATCGTCAAGGATAAAACGATGCGAATCACCGCCATGGCCCTCGTCGCCACCAGCACCCTATTGCTCACCGCCTGCAGCGAGAGCCCTTCCGACACCGACATTCAAGCCGCCCTGCAACCCCGCCTGGAAGGGGCTTCCTGCATCAGCGCGCCGATGTTCAAAGACTTCCCCGTGACCCTGGGTGACAGCTTCACCCGCAGTGTGTCCAAGGGCAACGCACCGGCCTTCGATGCGCTGGTCGATGCAGGCCTGTTGGCCAAGAGCGACCAGACCTACACCCTCACCGAACCAGGTAAAGCCGCCCACGTGCCCCAGGCCTCCGGATTCTGCTACGCCCAGGGCTATGAGATCGCGAGGGTCCAGAGCACCGAGGTCAACACCGATCAGATGGGACCGGCCGTGGAAAAATCCTGGCAGGTGACCGTGGACATCCGCCAGAAGCCCGTCGCCCCGTGGGCGAAAAACCCGGCGATAGAGCGACTGACGCGCCACCCGGAAAACCTCTCCGAAGCGCCAAAGACCTACCACGTGACCGTCGGCCGGGTGAAGGGGGAACCAGGGTTGCAGTTGATCGACCCGCGCTTTTCGATCTCACGCGGGATCAGCGTGAGCCAGGGCTTCTGACCTCAACCCTTCAACTCACTAACCCGATGCGCCGCCGCGTCGTCGTACACCACATACAACGACTCGGCGACCTGGCTCTTGATGGCCTTGGTAGACTCAAGGCCCAGCACAAAGCCCTCGGCCTTGCCGCCGGCGCGGTTGAGTTCCTCAGGGGTGGCGGCGCCGGTAATGGCGTCGAACAGTTTGGTGGCATGGGGGCCGACGCCCTTGGGCAGGCTGATCTGGTCGATGGACATGGGCGATACCTTAAAAGAGAGAATTCGGTAGCGCGTGCAACCACTGCCGGGGTGGCATGGTAGACTGGCTGGCTGAGAAAGGGGGCTTTTTCATGACCCTCCCCACACCACCGTGATAGCGCTAAGCTACATCCCCCTCCCGCCCCGCAGGCCCAGCACCATGACCCTCTCCCCCGACTTCACTCCCTGGGCCTCCCTGCTCGGCGGCGCGCTGATCGGCCTCAGCGCCGGCCTGTTCATCCTGCTCAACGGGCGCATCGCCGGTATCAGCGGCCTGCTCGGCAGCCTGCTGGCCAAACACGCTGAAGGCCGCGCTGAAAAAGCCCTGTTCCTGCTCGGCCTGCTCGCCTCGCCCTGGCTGTGGTCACTGTTCGGCAGCTTGCCCGGCGCGTCGATCCAGGCCGGTGGCGCAGCGTTGGTGCTGGCGGGGTTGCTGGTGGGCCTCGGCACGCGCTACGGCGCCGGCTGCACCAGCGGGCATGGGATCTGTGGGCTGTCACGCCTGTCGCTGCGCTCGCTGGTGGCGGTGGCGTGCTTCATGGGCAGCGGGTTTGCCACTGTCTACTTCATCCGCCATCTGATCGGAGCCTGAGCATGCGCAAATTGACCGCGTTGATCGCCGGCCTGATCTTCGGCCTGGGGCTGTACCTCAGCGGCATGACCAACCCGGCCAAGGTGCTCGGGTTTCTCGACCTGGCCGGCGAATGGGACCCGTCCCTGGCGCTGGTCATGCTCGGCGCGCTCGCCGTCAGCAGCGTGTTCTTCTACGTCGCCAGGCAGCGCCGCACCGCGTTGCTGGGCGCGCCGATACAGCTGCCGACCAGGCGCACCCTCGACCGGCGGCTGGTGCTCGGCAGTGTGGTGTTTGGTGTTGGCTGGGGGATCGCCGGGCTGTGCCCCGGCCCGGCGCTGGCGTTGTTGCTGACCGGGCAATGGCAGGTGGGGGTGTTCGTGCTGGCCATGGCGTTGGGGATGTGGCTGTTTGAGCGGATTGAGGCGCGCAGGTTGGCCAAGGCTTGAGGCGCGGGCGGGAGGTTGTGCTTTATCTCCACCCGCCCCCGGCCTACATTGAACGCCTTATCGATCAACCCCGAGGTAAGCCCCCATGGCACGCATCGTCCGGATTCACGCCTACGGCGACGCCAGCGTCTTGAAACTCGAAGACGTCGACGTCCCCGCCCCCGCCGCCGATGAAGTCCAAATCGACGTCAAAGCCTTCGGCCTCAACCGCGCCGAAGTGATGTTCCGCAACCACGCCTACCTGCAGGAAGCCGAATTCCCCAGCCGCCTGGGCTACGAAGCGGCCGGTGTGGTAGTCGCGGTCGGCGCCGATGTCAGCGACCTGCAGGTGGGCGACGCCGTCAGCGTCATCCCACCGCTGGACATCGCCCGCTGGGGCACCTACGGCGAAGTCGCCAACGTGCCCGCCCACCTCACCGTCAAACACCCGCAAACCCTCAGCTTCGTGCAAGCCGCCGCGTGCTGGATGCAATACGTCACCGCCTGGGGCGCCCTGGTGGAACAGGCCAAACTGACCCAGGGCGACACCGTACTGGTCACCGCCGCCTCCAGCAGCGTTGGCCTCGCCGCCTTCCAGATCGCCCGCAGCGTCGGCGCCACCGCCATCGGCGTGACCCGCACCCGCGCAAAAAAACAGGCGCTGCTGGATGCCGGCGCAGCGCACGTCATCGTCAGCGATGAAGAAAACCTGGTGGAACGCGTGATGCAACTCACCCACGACCAAGGCGCCCGCGTGGTGTTCGACCCGATCGGCGGGCCGGGTTTTGAAGCCCTCACCCAAAGCATGGCCCAGGGCGGAATCTTGCTGGAATACGGCGCACTGAGTGCCGAGCCCACGCCGTTTCCGTTGTTTACCGTATTGGGCAAATGTTTGACGCTCAAGGGGTATCTGTACGCCGAGATCGTCGCCAAACCGGCGGCGTTGGCGCGGGCCAAGGCGTTCATTCTGGACGGGCTGGCGTCTGGCGCATTGGCGCCGGTGATTGCGAAGACGTTTGCGTTGGACGAGGTGCAGGAGGCGCATCGGTTTTTGGAGGCGAACCAGCAGGTGGGGAAAATCGTGGTGACGGTGTGAGGGCGGTGTCCTAGGACAATTCCCAAAGCTGGAGAGTGGGTTGCCCGATTGCCTACGCGTGGGTCAGAATCCGCCGGCTTGTGCACTGGGGTGGTGGAATCTATGGTTGCGCGGTCGCTGAATTTTTCGGTGATCGGGTTTAGTAGCCCGGATCGGTTATCTGAATGTGCATGAGCTTCATCAGTCAGACATCACGTCTGTGCTTGATGGCGGCTGTGCGCAGGGCGTCCTCGGACGCGCCGGCTTTAGATATCCACCGGTCTACTAACCTGCGTACAGCTGCCACCCACTCGTTTAGTAGCGGGGAGGTGGTGGCCCAAGTCAGGATATCTTTATGCCTCACGTCATGCAGGATTCAACCGTGCTCTTCTGCGTTGCTCCAGACGCAAGCAATGAAGCCCTCATTGCCAATAGTTACGAAACCTTCGCCTGTGTCAGTACCCTTCTGCTCGATCTATCCGAAGATCTGAGCGGCAAACATCGAGATATTGCACTGGCTATCCACCAATTGAGTGAACTGGGCGTGTTACTCACAGCCAAGCTCCTTGATCGTGAGGCGCCCTCCGCGGGCTGACCATAGCTATCCAGAAGACGAGGCAGGTCAGTGGCTGAGTCGAAGTATGAAAAATGGGGGCGGATTGATCCATGAAGAATCAATTCGTCCCCTTTTCAGTGGGCTCAAAACGGCCTTTAGTGAATGGCTACTCTCGGCCAAAAGCTGACGATGGCTACAGGCAGAAATCGACCCACTGCTGCCGTCTAGATCAGACGTGATCTTTGTTGGAGCGGGCTTACCCGCAAAGAGGCTACTTGAGCAACACACATACTCTTCGAGCGATGTCATCTGCGCCATCGGGAATGTCCACTGAAATGCCTAAATAGTGTTCAAGGTGCAGGGTGAGCGTGTGTTCATCTACCAACAGATCCCAGTAGCGCTGATCTTGACCATCGAGCCTCTCTTTCCAGCAACCTCCCAGCCCTTGCTCAAGAACCCGGGCCACGTCCTCGAAAAGCGTCCAGTCGGCTTCTTCTGATACTTCAATCCTCACCATGCGTCACCTCACCACCAGAAGTCCCCCGATTCTGGTGGCTCCTGCGAATGGTCGCAATGGGTCGAAAGTCGTCAATCGCGAAGCGCAGCTATTGGCCGTGAGCTGCGGTACGCAACTGAAAGCTTCCGGCCCAAAAAAGCGGCTCCGAATCGCCGAATGAAGGCTAAGAAACCTGATCACCTATCACTATGAGGGGTTCTCCGAAGGTTACATCAGATAGCCGAGTAGCCTCAGCTAATGCCCGTAAAGGGGCAGGCAAATCGAAAAGTGTCAGTGGATTCAGTGGGCGGCATTGCAGCTCATACCCCCTCAAGGCCTGGCGTGAATCGCGATGAACGTCTGACCAGTCGTACGCGAAGAACCCACGTTTGGCAAATTCAACGAAAGCGTTTACGCCAGCCCTGGCAGTGACCCGATCTACATCGGACACCTCCGGCAATGAAAGGACAAATTCTTCGGAGTTTTCGACGGAGGGCATTGCGGAATCAGGAACCGGCCCCGGCCCACCCGTAGTGAAGAGCGCAACCTGCCCGACGGCGTCGGTGGCGACCCATCCAACATCAAAGTCCTGGAGAACGAAGGGAGCCACCATTTGCACCTACTTTATAAAAAGGGACGAGTTGATTTCCTAACTCTACTTCCCAGCCCGGAGTGTGTAAAAGCGCGTCGGCAAACTCTTAAAGCAGGAAGAAATTCGACGAGTTCATTATCCCAGCTTTAAACATCCGGTTCTGGCCGATTGCTGCCCGCTACGACAGGCAGAAATCGGCCAGAAGCAGCACGTCAGCACGAGCAGAAATCGCCAGACTATTCAACCGGTAGAGACAACAGACTAGACACTGCGCTGGCAGAAAGACTGTCTCAGATAAGGCGAGGCCATAAGTTGGTGGCAATACGCTTTGTCTGTGTACGCCATCACAATCCGCACCCCTTTGCGATAGGCTCAACGACAAGTGTTGAAGGCGCTTTCCCTGTCTGAATATCAACTACCTCCAATGCGCAACCGGATTTAGGAGCTGAGTGGGTCACTTGGTAGATCCCCCACGCATTAGGGACGAAGCTACTGATGCTCAAACAACTCCTATGGATTAACGGCTGATCCGTGTTCTCACGCTCCTTGATTCCTGAGCTGAGTGCGCTCAGGTAAATGCGCCGATCAGGCTGGATTAGAAATCGATTCTTTTCAGGGTCTGACGGTGAAACACTACCTAGCACACCGGTCTCTTTCGTGTCTTGGCAGTGAGCATCGTAGTAGGCCCAATACACTTGGCTGCCTCCAGACATGAATTCGTTTTTCCCCCAATGAGCATCAAGGGTGGCGTGCGGCGCATTCGGTGCCGGTTGCTGGTAGTGACCAACACAACCAGTCAGAAAAATCGCACAGCAGATAAGTATGGATTTAGTCAACTTCACACCAACCGAGAAGAATCCAGAAATGGGGACATCTGGTCCGTTATCGGCCAGTCTGGTTTAAACAAGAGAGTTCGTCTCAAACGTTGACGATGTTATGCGGACGATTCAGTTGTCCGCGTTGGGTCAAAAGACGTCTTTTCGGTAAAGACATCGGAACGTCGCTACGCCCCGCGCGGACCGGGTAGCAACGTGGAGATGGGAATCGCCTGAGTCGTTGCGCGTTTGAGAAGTCATCGTCATTCTGGAAGCGACGATTTTTGAGGAGATTGAAGTGGACATTGACCGTCTGAAAAAAAAGCGGCAACTGAACGTGCAAGAGCAAAATGCTCTTGTGGCCCACAGACTCATGGTAACCGCCAAAGCTTGGTTGGCCAGAGGGATTCCCATAGCCTTAAAAAACTATGGCGAGTCGAAAGGCGTTAGATGGTCAGAAACCGTCGTACTAGATCTTGAAGTCGACTTTCCAGGTATGCCCAGCCTTTATGGTCTTTTGCTCACTCACGCAGAGCGGTTCATAGAGTTTGAAATTGATACCGATGACACTCATAGGTACGTGGAATCGGTGAGTCAATGGGAGGATGTTTCTGCTAATCAGGACTACGCGCCCCACAAGCGCGGTACTGGAAAGGGGTTCGCAGCAATTGCTCTTCAGGTGAGACGCGAACTCCTATGCGGCTTGTAGGTGTGAATCACAGAAGCTGAGATTCCATTGTGGATCGGAAGCCGCTTTTCGCCGATGTCTTCCGAGAATTGGGGTCAGCCCACGTTATCAATAATGGTGTGCTGCCCCCTACTCCCCCTGACCAACCCGCTTGCTGTGGGACTTGTTGTTGCTGAAATTGAGATCGCCGGTACAACCGCGATCTGACCCACTTTGCGTCGGCTACGGAATGCACCTGTTTTCTTGCGGTCTGTAGCACAACGCTGCAAAGGACTCGCGCCATGTCGATTCGCCCCACGCTCTGCCTGTTGACCCTGCCACTATTTGCCGGCTGCCAGTTTTTCCCACAGACCCATTACTTCACCGCCCCCGACAACGAGCCGAACCCCGCCTGGGTACGCATCGTCAATTTCACGCAGCACGCCGATATCTACCAATACGAAAACGGTGTGCGCTCGGGCGGTGTCATCCGTAGCGGGCCGCTGCCCTTCATCCATACGCAGGATCAGGGCATGCATAAAGCTGGGCAACATTTGACCTCCGACTACTATGAAACCCGCGTGCGGCCCGGCATCGAAACCCATGTGGGGCTGTTCTGGGAGGGGCCGCGCACTCAATCCTGTTTTGTCACGGTGCAGTTCACGCCGCAGGCTGGGCGTTACTATCAGTTCAGCCTGACGTCGGGCTCCAGCGGCACCTGCACGGCCAGGCCCTCGCTGATCGAGCGCGATAAAGCGGGGGCGGGATGGCATCTCACGCCTAATCCGCAGGTGACTTACTCGCCTGCCGGCCCCACCGCCAAAACCCACTACAACAACAGTCGCTTCGAGGACCCGGATTACCAGCCGCCTCCCAGTCTCTATCCGGGGATGTAGGAATCAGCGACCAACGCCAGCAACTCATTCACCAATTCAACGGCTTCCTGCTGATAGCCCTCACGCCAGCGGGCTGAGAAATCCTCCGGCCTGCCCTGCTCTTCCCACTCGGCCAACGCCAAGCCATTGATGATTTCCAGCTCGAACCATTGGCGCTGCCAGGCGGCAACGTCGGTCACCAGCGTGGTGTCCTGCCATAGGCATTCGGTGTGCGCGACAAATTGGCTCCACGCAAACACCCCGTGTGAAGCCCTTTCGCCCTGCGCGGTCAATTGCGCTTTGTTCACCCTCAATCCCCTCGTATTGCCAACTCAGTAACACTTGGGCTCTGACCGGTTTCTTTCACGCACGACTTACAATCCAAGCCCGTACTGAAACAACGCCATGTCCATCACCCGCGCCATAGGATACGGCAGTTTCAGGCGTCCAGTTTTCAACGGCGGGGGTGAAAGATTCAGTTGCTCCACCACGCCCGCCAACGCCGTCAGCCCCTTCCCGCTGGCGGTGGTGATGAACGCGCGACGTGGGAACAGATCGCGGCAGGCGGCAATGTAGAAACGGTCCAGCGCCGGGCACTCTCCCCAGACCCCCATCAGGATTTTGGTCTTGAGGGTGTCGGTCCAGGAGACGTTGGTGGCCAAGGTCTCCATGGAGGTCAATACGCTGTCCAACAAGGCTTGGTTGTAGGCCAGGTCCGGTGCGCCGGGTGCGAAATTATCCAGGGAGAGTTCAAACAACTCCGGGCCCTGGCCGGTAAAAAGGCACTTGGCCAAGGCTTTCATCAGGTCCAGGTTGCTGTTCTGCAGCAGGCCCGAGGAGCCACGGAACATCCCCCAGTTCGCCAGGTAGAACCCGATATGCAGGGCGGTGGTGTCGATCTGTTCTTCGCTGATGAGGTCAGCCCAGCGAGGGCGGGATTCGTCCCAGATGTATTCATAGAGAAACTCCCACGCCTTGAGTCGGGGGTAGTCGTTACCCGGAGAGGGCTGGATATTCTGGTAGTAGATCTGGGCATAGCGATTGACATCAAAAATCATCATCTGGCTTCCTGCGCACGGCGTTCCTGTTGATCACATCAGCAGAGATTATCGACAGTGCGGGCGAGATATTGAATACGCAGCCCCCCAAGGAGCCGCCCCACGTTTACACTGGCGCCTTTTGCACCGCTCACGCAGGGAAGCACTCGATGTCCACCGATCCGCTATGCCTGGTTTTTGTCCCCGCCCTTGTGGCTGTACTCACCGCCGCCGAGGCGAAAAAAGGCACGCCGCTCACCGAAGCCGAAGTGTGTGCAATCCGCGATGCAGCCACCTCTATTGCGCTGCCGTTCAGCATCGCACTGGCGATGGAAACCGAGCGAGGTTATCCGGATATTGTCGCCGAGGAATGCTGGAGTGAGTGGCAACGGCTGCGTGCTTCGGTTGCCTGACCCCGCTTATCGACCCCCTTACGAATGGAATCGACACCATGCTCACCTCCCCGCGCCCACTCAAACCACTCATCTGCCTCACCCTCCTCGCCGCCCTCACCGGCTGCGGCGCATTGACGGATGTGCGCTCGTTCTCCACGCCCTACACCACGCCCACCAGCGCTGAAACCGTGCGCCTGCGTGTGATGAGCGATGGCATGGTGCGCGCTGTGCCCAACTCCAATTGCATCAACTTCCGCCTGCCCGGTGCGGGGGTGATGGTGGCCAACCGAGAGGGCTATGCAGACCGCAACGGCGAAAGTCTGGGCATGGCGCCCGTGCAGCGGTCTTCGGAGGCCACGGTGATGAGTGAACTGCGGGTGCCGGCCGGGCAGCCCATCGCGTTTCATTACATCGGCAATCGTTGCTACAACATGTTCACTTTCGTGCCTGAGGCGGGGATGGACTATGAACTGGATGCAACGGGGCGCTATAAGTGCGGGGTGACGCTCAAGCGCATGTTGGTTGGCAAGACTGAGGGCACCCGAGTGCCGTTGGGCGAGAGCAAGTTGTGCAATTGGGGCGATAACTTCTGAGCCACGTCTTGCCCTCAGCTATGCAACGGCAACGCCACCCCGAACAACACGAAGAACCCACCACAGACTTTATTGAACCGCCGCCCGGTGCGCGCCAACCAGGGCCGCACCCGGTGCGCGGCGCTGGCCACCAGGTATTCGACCACAAACTCCACCACGGCGTAGGTCAGCGCGATGATGGCGGTCTGCGTGATGATGTTTCTGTGGGGGTCGAGGAAGGGTGGGATAAACGCGGTAAACAGCAGCAGCGCCTTGGGGTTGGAGAGGGCCGAGACCAACCCTTGGCGGAACAGCGACCAGCGTCGCAGGCTGGAAGTGGCCGCTGTTTCCAGGCTGACGGGAGCGGCGCGCCACAGTCCGTAGCCCAGCCAGATCAGGTAGAGCCCGCCGGCAATCTTCAAGGCCGTGAACGCGCTGGCCGAGGCCTGGATCAGCGCACCCAGGCCCAGCGCGCACAGCGCAAGCACCAAGGCAAAACCGAGCACGCCGCCGCTGATGGTGAACAGGGTTCTGCGACTGCCGTGCAGCGCGCCATGGGTCAGCGCCAGCAACGCATTCGGGCCTGGCACCACGGATATCCCGCAGCAGGTGATCAGGTAGAGCAACCAGGTCTCGAAGGGCATGATCAAGTCCGCAATGGGTGGTTTTGACTGCTATCTTGCAAATGAACAACGACCGTGAAAAGCGCATAATCCACGTCGCAGCCATTCGATTAACGAATAAAGGTAACCGCCATGTCTTCCAGCGATTTGCAGATCGATTGGCTCAAGTGCTTCGTCGCCGTGGTGGATGCCGGTTCGCTGTCGGGTGCGGCCCATGAGGTGAACCGCTCGCAGTCCGCCGTCAGCATGCAGATGAAAAAACTCGAGGCTGCGCTGGGCCGGCCCTTGCTCAACCGTGGCCCGCGGCACCTGCAACTGACCGATGACGGCCAGACACTGCTGGGCTATGCCCGTCGCATGCTCGCCTTGCACGCCGAGACCCAGGCGGCGTTTCACGGCGAGGCATTGACCGGTCGCATCCGCCTGGGGGTTGCCGAGGACTACGCAGCCAAATACCTCACGCCGCTGCTCAAGCGTTTTGCGCCGCGTTATGCGGGGGTGGACATCGAGCTGACCTGTGAACAGTCGACCGCCCTGATCCCGCGTGTGCGCAGCGGCGATCTTGATCTTGCGCTGGTGTCCAGGGACTCGCCGCACACGGGGACGTTTCTATTCAAGGAGCCGATGGTGTGGGTCGGCTCCGCGCAATTCGAACTATGGCGGCGCGACCCGGTGCCTATCGCCGTCTACGAAAGCGAAAGCCTGGCACGGCGGTATGCGGTGAATTCACTGGCGCAACAGGGCCGCCAGTTCAAGGTGGTGTACAACAGCTCCAGCCTGGCCGGCCAACTCGCCGCCGTGGAAGGTGGGCTGGCGATTGCTGCGATTACAGAGTGCACCGTGCAGCCGTCCTTGCAGGTCTTGAGCAGCGAACACGGCTTGGGCGCTATCGAACCGATGGAGGTGTCGATTCTACGTAGTCGGGCTTCGCGCGGATCCAAGGCGGTCAACAGCCTGCATGGGTTTATCATCAGTGCGCTTAGAGCTCAGGCGTAGCCCTGGCGCGTCGCGCTATCTGGACACCGAGGTGATCCCATAACAGCCTCGCTGAAGCTCGACAGCTCCTACAATTGATCTGCATTCGGAGCTATACATGGCCCTGTCCAAACGTGAAACCGTTGGTATCGAACGCCAACTGGTCGCTGCACTGACTGAAGCCTGCGAAACGGCGAAGGCTGAAATCCCGGGGTTTGAATGGCTGACGCATACGGTCAACTACGCCGACTTCCCGCAAAGCCTGCGCATTACCTGGGTCTTCGACACCCGCGCCAACAAGGAGCAGGCCGTGGCGACAGGGTTGGACGCGCGCATCCGCGAACTCACGGCCGCAGCCCTGCACGATGCGCAAATCCCACCCGTGCCGTTGCCGCGCTGCGTTCAACTTGACTCCGAAGAAGCCTGCCAAACCCAACACGGCGGCAATTGGCGTTTGCGCCTGACCCGCGCAGCCAACTAGAGCCTGGCGCCCAACTGCTGGATAATGCCTCGCCCTGTTCCTCGCCTGCCGAAAAGGAAATCCCGCCCCATGAAGTTGCCGCTTTCCGCCGCCCTGCTTGCGTCTGCCCTGCTGTCGCCTTCGCTGGCCCACGCCGACGACGCCGCACTGGTCGACACCCTCAAGGCCTTCACCCGCTGCGACGCGAGTTTTTTCAGCAGCCTGAACACCCACCGCGACGCCTGGCAGGCCTACGCCCCGCTCAAGCAAGAGAAGGACTTCAGCTGGATCGCGGTGCGCGATCGCACCGACCCCAAGGCCACCGCAGTGCCGGTGAGCGCGCCGGCCATCGCGGGGTTGAAGCTGCTGTCCTACAACGATGAGGTCAGCGATCTCGGCCCGTTGGGCCTGTATTATTTCTGGGGTTTCACGGTGGACGGCAACGTTGATGAGGTCGCGCAGCGCTTTGCCGCACTGCTGGACCAACCCGCTGCGCTGCAAAAAGGCGAAGGGCAATACACGCGCAGCGAGCTGAAGGTGGGCAACAGCTGGCAGGCGATCAAGCCGATGCCGGGCAAGGCGCCAGGGCTGCGCAATGTGGAGCGGGTGCTGATCGTGGAGCCGGAGGGCACGCACTCCCGTGTGAGCTGTTCGGTGCAGGGCGGTGTGACTCCCGGCCTGGTCGCGCTGCTGCGGCCGGACATTGCACCGGTCGATTACCCGCGCACGGTGGCCGACACCCATCTCGCCGACGTGCCGGTGCCGCCCACTGTGCTCCAGGGCCTCGACGCGCCGTTATTGCGGCCCAGGTTCAAGACGTTGAGCTACACCTACCTGTCGAAGAATGACGCGGGCAAGGACGCGCCGATCACCATCCAGTTCAAGGCCGAGGGTGGTTTGCTGGTGAAGAATGAGGCCTATGGCAACGCCTTCAATGTGGACCGTTTGATGCTGGCAGACCTGATCCAGCTAAAATCGAAAATGAACGGCGTGGGCGAAGGCCAGGTGCTGCAGACCCGCGAGGCCGAGGTCAAACTGCCGACCAGTTGGGCACCGGGCCAGACCCTGAGTGCGCACCTGAAGATGGCCAATGTGCCGGTCAAGCCCACCGACAAGCCGACCGAGACCACCTTGACCTGCAAGGTCGGCGAGCGCTTCCCGGCGCGCCAGGTGTTTGCGTCGTTGACGGGCGATGCCATCCGGCTGGCCTGCGAACAGGACGGCTACACATCGTCGCGCGCGTTTATCGAGGACCTGGGCGTCGCCCTGACGCTGGAGTCGACGTCGAGCCAGACCCACTATGTGAATGAAATCCAGACGCTGGATGTCGTGCGCTGATTAGTGCTCCACGCCACGCAAGAACACATCGAAGCGGCGACTGATCGCCCGTTGTGTTTAGCCGCAGTCCCACTCAACGTGTGATGAGCCGGCCTGTTGTGGCGAGCGGGCTTGCCCCGCGTTGGGTGGCGCAGCCGCCCCAATAAAACACCGCATGCTTTCAGACAGCATGCGGTGCCTGGCTTTGGGGCTGCTTCGCAGCCCAACGCGGGACAAGCCCGCTCACAACAACAAGCCCGCTCACCACAAGGGATCAGGGGGCAGTTAGAAGTGGCGTATGAGCGAGCCGAACAGGTCGCCTTGGGGCATTTGGCTCAACGGTATTTCGGCGTTCTCGAACCACTGCGCACTGGCTTCAGGATGGGGCCCGCTCAGTATCACTACGCCTTTCTCGAAGGTATACCGCGCCGCCGCGACGTCGCCGTTGCGGTAGGTGGCGATGGCCGCATAGGGCGCGACCTTGGGGAAGAAAGGCCCGTCCTGGAAGAACACCTGGTCAGGCTTGCCGTCCCAAGTGACCTGCACGGCGGCGTCGGCGCTGTCGGGCACTTCGAAACCGGGGCGACCGGCTTCGCCGTCGAGGTCCACCGGAATCAGGCCGAGGTTGCTGTCATCCGCCAGGTAGGCACCCATGCACAAGCCCAGGTAGCGCCCGCCGTTGGCCACGTAATCGCGGATCGCCTCGCTGCGCGCATCGCCCAGGCTGCGCAGGGCGCCGGGGATGTCCTGGCCGCCGCCGGGTTGCACGTAGAGGTCGTAGCGCGCCAGGGTTTGCGGGGTGATGTCGATGGGCTCGTCGGCGCCCACGAAGTCGATACGGTAGTTGGGGTTGATGCGCTGCAGGGCCTTTGCCACGTTTTCCGAACAATCATCGCAGCCTGCCGGGCCACGGTAGATGGCGACACGGGTGATAGGCGCCGAGGCTTCGGCCGGTGACGGCAGCAAAAGGGCAAAGGCAAACAACGTGGCGACGACAGCTCGCAGGTTCATGGTCAAGGACTCCTGAAGGACCACGCAAAGCCTATAGCGATTGCGCCGTTGAATCCGTTAACAGTTGTAAACGACGTTGAGTTGGGGATAACTGGCGGTCGAGCCCCGTTCCGAGAGTGCCCATCATGTTTGAACTCGCAGCCCTCATCACCTATATCGCCGTCGTGATCGGCCTGTTCCTGATCCCCGGCCCGTCGGTGTTGCTGGTGATCACCCGCACCGTGCAGGGCGGCCGCAAGGTCGGGGTCGCCACCGGCCTGGGGGTGGCGTGCGGCGACCTGCTGCATACACTGGGCGCGGCGCTGGGGTTATCGGCGATCCTGATGACCTCGGCCACCGCGTTCAACGCGGTGAAATGGGCCGGCGCGGCTTACCTGATCTACCTGGGCATCCGTGCGTTCACGGCCAAGACCGGCACACAAAAAGGGCTGACGTTGCCTACAGTCACGCCGCGCCAGGCGTTTTTCCAGGCGGTCGGTGCCGAGTTGCTCAACCCGAAAACCGCGATTTTCTTCCTGGCATTCCTGCCGCAATTCGTGCACCCGGAAGCCGGCTCATCGCTGGTGCAGTTCGCGGTGCTGGGTTTGATTTTCTCGGTGCTCAGCGCGGTGTACACCAGCCTGCTCGCCCTCGCCATCCGCCCCTTGAGCCGAGGCATCAAGGGGCTGTCCAAACTGCGGCGCTGGGAAGGAAAAATCATCGGCACGCTGTTTATGGGGCTGGGGCTGAAGGTGGCGTTGCAACAGCGTTAGTCACTTGGCAAACGCATACTCCCCACCCTGCTCCACCGCCTTGCGATAGGCAGGTCGGGCCTGGAATTTTTCTACCCACGCCGCCAGATGCGGGTAAGCCTGCAACTTGCCCTGGGCCTTGGCGATTTCGCCGATAAAGCTCATCTGGATATCCGCACCGCTCAGCTCGTCGCCCAACAGGTACGCTTTATCGGCCAGCACGTCGTTCAGGTAACCCAAATAGTTGGCCACTTCCGATTCGATACGCGGATGCAACGGCGCGCCGGCATCGCCGAGGCGGCCGACGTAGAGGTTGAGCATCAGCGGCAACATGGCCGAGCCTTCGGCGAAGTGCAGCCACTGCACGTAGGTGTCATAGGCGGCGCTGGTTGGGTCCGGTTGCAGGCGGCCCTGGCCGTGATGGCGGATCAAGTAGTCGATGATCGCGGCGGATTCAATCAGCACCTGGCCGCCGTCTTCGATCACCGGGGATTTGCCCAGCGGGTGGATGGCCTTGAGTTCCGGCGGCGCCAGGTTGGTTTTCGGGTCGCGCTGGTAGCGCTTGATCTCGTAAGGCAGGCCGAGTTCTTCGAGCAGCCACAGGATGCGTTGCGAACGTGAGTTGTTGAGGTGATGGACGATGATCATGGCGTGCTCCGCAGGGCGATAGGGATGTCTTGGAAACAGACTACGCCAGCGTCCGGGAGTGCCGACAATTAAATTTCAACGCGACAAACACTCGTGGTTACCATGGGGATCGAATCCACAGGAGTTCCGCCATGGACCTGAAGTTCAGTCACGTCGACATACTGGTCGAAAACCTCGAGGAGGCCTGCGCCTATTACGCAAACATCCTCAAGGCACGCATCTCCAAGACCTTTGTGTGGGAACGCGGCGGTTTGCATGTGCGTTATGCCGTGGTGCTGATGGGGCAAGAGCGGTTCATGCTGGTGCAGCCGATTGCCGGGAATCTGCGCGAGCTGTTGGACGCCCACGGCGAAGGCATGATTTACCGTCACTGCTACACCACACCGGACATCGAGGTCGCCTATGACGAGCTGATCGCCGCCGGTGTGCAGCCCGAGAATGAAAACGGCGTGCCCCTGGCCCGCGAGAACCTGCAGTCGA
Source organism: Pseudomonas allii (assembly GCF_055380095.1). Taxonomy (NCBI): domain Bacteria; kingdom Pseudomonadati; phylum Pseudomonadota; class Gammaproteobacteria; order Pseudomonadales; family Pseudomonadaceae; genus Pseudomonas; species Pseudomonas allii. Next base: position 4,534,317 of record NZ_AP039450.1, read on the forward strand.
CTTCCGGCGGGCGCATTATCTGGCTACCCAAGCGCTTCGGGCACTTTTCCATGGAGATCCTGGAAGAGAAGACACTCGAGGCGTTTATTGTGGAGGCGTTTGGCTGATCGACGCCCACGCCGCCTGGGCCAACAACGACGCATAGGCATTCGGGCTGTTCTTGACCCGCCCGGACAACCACGCCCGGGCGTAGTTTTCTGCCGCGCCAATGATCAGCGATAGCAAAAGCTCGGCGGGAATGTGGCTGAACGCTTGAGCGCGGCCCTCCTCGCTCATCCACTCGGTCAACTGCCGATTGCGCTGTTTGTTGCGGGTGAGCAGTTCATCCTTGAACGGGCCGTTGGCCACGGCGAAACGGCTCTGGAACACAAAACGCGCCCAGTCGGGTTGTGCGTCCACCCACTCCACATAGCTGCGCACCAATGCCTCCACGCCTGCCTGGGCGGTTTGCGCCTGGGTCAGGTAGTGCTCACGCAGTGCGGCCTGGTCCTCCAGCGCGGCAAAAAACAGCGCGGCAACGATGCCTTCCTTGCTGCCGAAATGGTGGTAGATGGCGCCCACGCTGGTGTCGCACCGCGCGCGGATGGTTTCGATGTTCGTGGCTTCAATACCCACCTCGTTAAAACAGGCCAGCGCCTCGCGCAGGATGCTGCGCTTGAGGTCACTGCGCCGGCCCGGGAAGGTGCGCTCGATCAGGTCAGGTGCGTGCATGAAGTCGCTCGCCAAATGTGCGGAGTCTAAAGGTACAGCAGCCGCTAGAGAAGGCATGGCTTGACACCCTTGGAATTAACAGAATATTGTTCCGCAACAGAATATTATTCTGTAAACCTATCAGGAGGAAATCCATGAGTCAGTTTCTCAGCATGTTCAACAGCGTCGGCCCAGCCGCCTTCAGCCAGATGGCCTGCCAGGTGGCGCCCTACTTCAGCACCATCAACCCTGAAATCGCCGAACTGCGCCCAGGCCATGCGGCGGTCAACGTGCCGTTTCGCAAGGAAATCACCAACCACCTGGCCTCGGTGCATGCCATTGCGTTGTGCAACGCGGCGGAATTGGCCGGTGGCACGATGACCGATGTGTCGATCCCCCAAGGCGCCAAGTGGATTCCCAAGGGCATGACCGTGGAGTACCTGGCAAAGGCCAAGTCGAACATCCGTGCGGTGGCGGATGGCAGTTGCATTGACTGGGCAACGGCTGGCGACAAGATCGTGCCGGTGGATATTTTCGATGAGGGCGGGATGAAGGTGTTTACGGCGAAGATCACCATGAATGTGAAGATCGCCTGAGGACACGGCCGCAGGAGGAGGACCTGACCCGGTGCTGAAAACAGCGCAGGACAACATGTGGGAGGGGGCTTGCTCCCGAATGCGGTGTGTCAGTCGCTGAATCTGTTGACTGGTACACCGCAATCGGGAGCAAGCCCCCTCCCACATTGGATCTGGTTTGTTTGGAAGACAGCTCAGCCCAGGCGGAACCGCGCAGTGTTGTCACTCAGTGCCTGGCTGCCTTTGCTCAGGGTATCGGCTGCGCGGTTCACTGCCCGCGCACCGTCGAGCAAGCGCCCGGCGGCCTGGTCCACTTGCTGGATGTTGCCGCTCACTTCATCCGCCGTCGCCGCTTGTTCCTCGACGGCGGTGGCGATCTGCGCCAGGGTGTCGGTCACGTGCTGCACCGCCCCGGCGATCTCGCCCAAACGGGTGCCCAGCCCGGTGACGGACTCCGCATCCGTCAGCGCTTGTTCGCACGCGGCGCCCATCAGGGTGACGGCCTGGCTGACCGTGGCGCGCAGGCTGTCCACAGTGCCGGCAATTTGCGCGGTGGAGGCCTGGGTGCGTTGCGACAAACTGCGCACTTCATCGGCCACCACCGCAAAACCACGGCCCTGCTCGCCGGCGCGCGCGGCTTCGATGGCGGCGTTGAGGGCCAGCAGGTTGGTCTGTTCGGCGATGCCGCGAATGGTGTCGACCACCGATTGAATCTGCTGGCCCTGCTGGCTGACTTGCTCCAGCGCATCGGCGGTGTCAGTCAGGCGTTGGTTGAGCTGCTGGATGCTGGCCGTGGTGCGCTGGCTGTCACGGCTGCTGTCTTCGGCAATACGCCGCGTCTGCTGGGCGCTGCCCGAGGCCTGTTCGCAGCTTTTGGCGACGCCCAGGGAGGTCGCCGCCAACTGGGTCGCGGCGGCGGCAATCTGGCTGATCTGGTGTTGCTGGTCTTCGACTTCGGTGAGGGTGCTGCCCGATTGCGAATTGAGGGTAAGCACCGCCGAGCCGAGCTGCTGCGTCTCGTGGTTGACCCCCAGCAGGCTGGTACGCAGTTGCACCACCGCCACGTTCAGCGCAGTGCTGATGGCCGCCAGTTCGTCGCGCCCTTCCACCGCCACCTCCACGCACAGGTTGCCGTCACGCAGGGACTCGGCCAGGGTGGTGATGCCGCTGGCGCTGCGGCGGATGGAGGCTTGCAGGCACATGAACAGGTACAACGCGGCCAGGGCCAGCAGACTGAAAGTCGCCGCGACGGGGACGAACTTCTGCAACGAGCGATCACGGTAGTGCCCCAGGCGCGCATCCAGCGAGTCGAGGGATTGGTTGCGCAGCGCGCCGAGGCTATCGAGCATGCCGTCGACACTGGCCTCAAAGGCCGCCGTGTCGAGCTTGATGGTGCCGCCGAACACGCCGTCGTCGAGCACTTTGAGTTGGTCGTCCAGGCGTTGCAGGCTGGTGTCGTACTGGGTGGTCCAGGGTTCCAGGCCGGCATATTGCTTGGCCTTGAGCGAGGCCGCCGCCTTGACCAGTTGGTCGCGCGCATCGCCGATACGGCCGCGCAGGTCACGCATCTGCAAACGGCTTTGCAAGGTGAATTGGCCCGAGGCGATGGATGACTGGCCGACACTGGCCATGCGTCCGATGCGCTCGATCAGGTCCGGCGTGTGCTGGGTGGACATCTGCATCAACAGGTAGGTTTCCAGCCATGGGTCGAGAATCAGGCCGGCGTCCAGGGTGATCTGTTCGCGCAGGGTTTGCATGGCGGTCAGGGCCGAGGTGAAACGGTCGTAACCGTCCGGCCACCAGCCCACGGTGCGCAGCGATTGCGAGTCCATGCCCTTGACCGTGGCCTGCAACGCGTCGAAGCGGGCCAGCACGTCGGCACCGGCATTCCGGGCTTTGAGTGAATCCCCCAGGGCTTGCAGGCTTTGCAGGATCAGCGGGAAATTCGCATCGACCTTGTCCATCGCCGCCTTCGCCGCCGGTGTCGGGGCGTGCAGGATGTCGGCGGCTTTCCAGCGCGCGGCCAGGTTGCGCTGCGCCGTCAACTGGCCGTCCAGCCCATCCAGGGCCAGCAGTTGGCGAACGCCGGATTGCTCGCTGGAAATGACGGTCAGCTTGTCTCGATAGTCCGCGCCGATCATCCACAGGCTGCCCGCCAGGGGCAGCATGAACAGGAAGAACAGAATCTGGAACTTGCGCGCAAAGCCGAACCGTCCCAGCAGGCGGATACCCGGTGATAAAAGGCTGTGCATGTGCAAACACTCCCCAAAAACGACCCAGGCGGTGCACCGCTGGGTGAAGCCTTGAAATGACTAACAGCAAAATGCCATGTCATTGATTGGGAAGGCACTAGCAAGATGTGGGCCGCTGATGGAGAGGCCGGATACAGGCGGGGTGGCACACTGACGGTGCATGCAAAGCGCCCTGAAATGGGGCAAAAGCACCCATTACTGCGCGCAAATTTGTAACCACGCCACAAACCCAAGGTGGGAGGGGGCTTGCCCCCGATGGCAGTGTGTCATTAAGCACATTCTTCGCTGGCCCACCGCATTAGGGGGCAAGCCCCCTCCCACCTTTTCAACCCCCGACAGCCTCCCTTACCCTTGCGCCTGTCCGGCCATGTACCGGTCGAAATTATTGATGTGATCATCCAGATTATCCTCAAGCATCATCCGGTACTGATCGCAGAAGTACTTCAACATCGCTTCCCGTGCATCGGCCATTTGCGCACCCGACTTGAAGTTGCGCGCACTCGCCCAGGCGTTGAAGCGCGTGGTGCCAAACATCATCGAAGCGCTGACCTGGCCGAGGTTTTCGTGGGTCTGGAGCTGCTCGTTCGACAGCTCGATATGCGCGTCGGCGCGGTCGTAGAAGGTGGGGTCGATGGCGTCTGCCATGGTGGTTTTCCTTGGTCATCAGGTTTGAATGAGGGTCGATCAAGCCAGCAGCGCGGTTATCCACCTGGCCTGCTGGGAAATCTCCTGCCACTTGTCTGGCGGCACTGCCTGCCGCGCCTGCTCGAAACTGGCCAGGGTCTTGTGCTTTTGCTGCAACAGGCGCTGCCACTTGGCCAGGAACGCCGGGCTGCGCGCCTGCATTTGCAGGGGGCCGAAGTACAGCTGTTCGGCGGTGTAGGCCACCGGCCCGGTGCGCTCGGCGACGATGATTTCGTAGTAGAAACGGTTCTCGCGCAGCAGCTCTTCATGGAGGATGGAGTAACTGTTGTGCATCAGCCATTGGCGCAGCGGTTGTTCGCCACCGTTAGGTTGCAGGATCAGGCGTTCCTGGCCGCTCAGGTGCAGTTTGCCGTGTTCAAGAATGTCGCGGATCGTCTCGCCGCCCATGCCGCAGATGCTGATGGCGGTGATGCCGTCATGGGGTTCGATGGCCGCCAGACCATCGGCCAGGCGCACGGTGATCTGCTGTTCCAGGCCGTTGTCGCGCACGGTACGTAGCGCGGCACTGAAGGGCGTGGTCGCCACCTCCCCCGCCAGCGCCGCCGTGATCGCACCTCGGCGCATCAACGCCACCGGCAGGTAAGCGTGATCGGAACCGATGTCGGCCAGTCGCGCACCCGCCGGTACGTTGGCGGCCACGCGCTCCAGGCGCTGGGATAAGGTGTGTTCGTTCAACGGCCCTGCTCCCCGGAAAACCGATCGCGGCTGTTGGTCAGGTGCAACACCATGGCGGCGCGGGCGGCATCCGGGTCCTGGCGCTTGACCGCGTTGAAGATTGCCTCGTGCTCCAGGTTCGCCAACTGCCCCAGCCTGGCGAAGTCGGCACCGCCGCGCTCATCCCCCTTGACCTGGGTGCGCGGGATCATCGCATTGCCCAGGTGCAGCATGATTTCGGTGAAGAAGGTGTTGCCGGTGGCCTCGGCGATCAGTTGGTGAAAGCGTTTGTCTTCCTCCACACAACTGTCGTTATTGGCCAGGGAAGCCTGATAGTCGTCCAGCGCCTGGCGCATGTGGGCCAGTTGGGTGTCGGTCCTGCGCACCGCCGCCAAAGCGACGGCTTGTACTTCAAGACCCAGGCGCAATTCCAGCATGTTGCGCACGCTGGCCACCGTGTCTACATGCAGGCGCAAACCTTGCTGGGCCTGCTGCTCCAATACAAAGGTGCCGATACCGTGGCGGGTCTCGACCAGGCCGGACGCCTGCAACTTGGAGATAGCCTCGCGCACCACCGTTCGGCTCACGCCGTGTTCGCGCACGATGGTGGATTCCGAGGGCAGTTTTTCACCGGGTTTGAGTTGGCCGAGCAGGATGCGCTGGGTCAACGCGTCGACCACGCCTTGGGCCAGGTTGGTGGAGCGTCTGCGGACAGAGCTTCCATTATCGATGGGCATATTACGCATCCACAGGGTTGAGCAGCCGCAAGCTTAACATCCCCATCTGTCCCTCGCGTCTTCAGGGTGTTTGATGTCAAAAAACCACCCACTTGTATGACAACACATTAATAAACGCATTTTAAAACCAAAAAACCCCGATATTGTTGCGAAAAAAATAAATCGACTTGTATGATGTCTATCAACAAGACACGCACACCCGCATAAAAACAATCAGGGGGAGTTTTGAATGGTGACCACCTCAAGCCACGCATCTGCCACACCCGAAAATGATCCAGTCCTCACGCGCGCCGTGAGCAAAGTGAAGGGCCATGTGCTCCCACTGTTCGTGATCATGTTCATCCTCAACTACATCGACCGGGTCAATATCGGCTTTGTGCGCACGCACATGGAACACGACCTGGGCATCGGCGCAGCGGCGTATGGCTTCGGTGCCGGGTTGTTCTTCATCGGCTATGCCCTCTTCGAAGTGCCCTCCAATATGCTGCTGCAAAAGGTCGGCGCACGTATCTGGCTGACCCGCATCATGTTCACCTGGGGCATCGTCGCCACGCTGATGGCGTTCATCCAGAACGAAACCCACTTCTACATCCTGCGCTTCCTGCTGGGTGTGGCTGAAGCCGGCTTTTTCCCAGGGGTGATCTACTACTTCACGCGCTGGCTGCCCGGCGTGGAACGCGGTAAAGCCATTGCGATTTTCCTCAGTGGTTCGGCGGTCGCGTCGCTGATTTCCGGCCCGCTTTCCGGCGCGCTGTTGCAGATCGAAGGGTTTGGCCTGCATGGCTGGCAATGGATGTTTGGCATTGAAGGCCTGGCCTCGGTGGCGCTGGGGTTCTTTGTGTGGTTCTGGCTGGACTCCAAGCCCCACGACGCCAAGTGGATGACCCGCGAGGAACAGGACGCACTGGTCAATGCCATCGACCAGGAACAACGCGACCGCGAAGCCCTCACCAGCGTCAAGCCGACCCTCGGCAAGCTGCTCAAGGACCGCCAGATCCTGCTGTTCTGCGCGTTGTATTTCTGCATCCAGCTGACGATCTACGCCGCCACGTTCTGGCTGCCGAGCATCATCAAGAAGATGGGCGACTTGAGTGATGTGCAGGTCGGTTTCTTCAACTCGATCCCGTGGCTGATCTCGATCATCGCCATGTACGCCTTTGCGTCACTCTCGGGCAAGTTCAAGTTCCAGCAGGCCTGGGTCGCGGCAGCGCTGTTGATTGCGGCGGCGGGGATGTTCATGTCGACCACCGGCGGGCCGATCTTCGCGTTTGTGGCGATCTGTTTTGCGGCCATCGGCTTCAAGTCGGCGTCGTCACTGTTCTGGCCGATCCCCCAGGGCTACCTGGATGTGCGCATCGCCGCCGCGGTGATCGCGCTGATCAACTCCATCGGTAACCTGGGCGGCTTCGTCGCGCCGACCACCTTCGGATTTCTGGAGCAAACCACCGGTTCGATCCAGGGCGGCCTCTATGGCCTGGCCGGCACCTCGGTGCTCGCCGCGATCCTGGTGTTTTTTGCCAAGACGGCCCCCTCTGCCGCATTGATGCCACCGAGCGCCGTGCCCACCGCCGCCCTCGGCAAACCACTTTGAGCCCAATCAGGAACCTGCCATGAATACTCCCGTCGTTACGCACTTCCAGGTCATCCCCGTCGCCGGCCACGACAGCATGTTGCTCAACCTCAGCGGCGCCCATGGGCCGTACTTCACGCGCAATATCGTGATTCTCAAGGACAGCTCGGGCAACACCGGCGTCGGCGAAGTACCCGGCGGCGAGCGCATCCGCGAAACCCTGGAGGACGCCCGCAGCCTGGTGATCGGCCAGCCCATCGGCCAGTACCAGCGCATCCTCAACCAGATGCGCAGCACATTTGCTTCACGCGACGCTGCCGGCCGCGGCCTGCAGACCTTTGACCTGCGCATCACCATCCATGCCGTCACCGCCACGGAAGCGGCACTGCTCGATTTGCTGGGCCAGTTTCTCGAAGTACCAGTGGCCGCCCTGCTCGGCGAAGGACAGCAGCGTGATGCGGTGAAAATGCTCGGCTACCTGTTCTATGTCGGCGACCGCAGCGCCACCACCCTCGCCTATCGCAATGAGGCCGACAGCGACGATGACTGGTTCCGCCTGCGCCACGAAACAGCCCTGACCAGCGACGCCGTGGTGCGCCTGGCCGAAGCCGCCCAGGCCAAATACGGTTTCAACGACTTCAAGCTCAAGGGCGGCGTATTGAGCGGCGATGCCGAAATCGAAGCGGTCACCGCCCTGGCCGAACGCTTCCCGGACGCACGCATCACCCTCGACCCGAACGGCGCCTGGTCACTGAAAGAGGCTATCCGCCTGTGCCGCGACCAGCACCACGTACTCGCCTATGCCGAAGACCCCTGCGGTGCCGAAAACGGTTACTCGGGCCGCGAAGTCATGGCCGAATTCCGCCGGGCCACAGGCCTTAAAACCGCCACCAACATGATCGCCACCGACTGGCGCGAAATGGGCCACGCGATCCAGTTGCAATCGGTGGACATCCCCCTCGCCGACCCACATTTCTGGACGATGCAGGGCTCGGTGCGCGTCGCGCAGATGTGCCATGAATGGGGCCTCACCTGGGGCTCGCACTCCAACAACCATTTCGATATTTCCCTGGCAATGTTCACCCAGGTCGCCGCCGCCGCGCCGGGCGATATCACCGCCATCGACACCCACTGGATCTGGCAGGACGGCCAGCGCCTGACCAAAGTGCCGCTGAAAATCGAAGGCGGTTATGTGAAAGTGCCAAGCAAGCCAGGCCTGGGCGTGGAGATCGACCTGGACGCGGTGGCCCAGGCCCACGAAGTCTACAAAGGCATGGGCCTAGGCGCGCGGGATGACAGCGTGGCAATGCAATTCTTGATTCCGGGGTGGCGCTTCAACAACAAACAGCCGTGCCTGGTGCGATAAACGCCCACCCTCTGTAGAAGCGAGCTTGCTCGCGAAGATCGCCAACGGCAAAGCGCCCCCCTGGGTAAACGCGCTGCCTAGGTTTTCTTCGCGAGCAAGCTCGCTCCTGCAATTGGCTGCACCGTCAGCTCGACGCCCAAGGCCAGCATCAGCTTCTGGATCGTTTCATAGCGGGTCTTTGAGCCGCCTTTCAACGTTTTATACAGGCTCTCCCGGTTCACCCCAGCGGCCTCGGCCACCTTGTTCACACCTTGGGCCTTGGCAATCTCGGCAAGCGCCTTCATGAGCACCTGCAGGTCTTGAGCCTTCATGCTCTGCGCCAGATACGCACTGATGGTTTCCGGGCTGTCGAGAAAGCGCGAAGCCTCATAGACGCTGGTTCCGGACGTATCCAGATCGAGGATCGGCATGTCCTCGGGTTTGAATTTCGATTCGCTCATTTCATTTACCTCTCAGGGCATCGAGAATCTCTTTTGCCCGCTTGATGCCTCTTTTCTGGTCGGTCTTATCACTGCCCCACAGCATCATGTAAGCGGTGATCCCCGTACGCACGAAATACATCCTGTAGCCGGGCCCGACAAACACACGCATCTCACTCAGACCGTCACCTACGGATTCACAATCCCCAAAATTGTTTTCCTCCGCCCGGTCCAAGCGAGTAAGAATCGCCGTTTTCCCCCAAATATCCCGCATACCGTCGAGCCATGTATCAAACTCCGGCGTCCTGCCGATCAAATTAGTCACAGTATCACTTGTAGCCTACAGGCTACTCCTTGTCGATGCCAATGGATTTTTGTTTCCGGTGAGCGCCGGAACAAAAAACCCTAGTTCAGCACCTGCACAAACATCGGCTGGATACTATGAGCGCTTGTTTCCCCAGTGTTTAAAGCACCCGATCAAACAACGGCGCCACGTCATACCGCTGCTTCAACATCTGTGCATCCACCAAAAAGTCCGCCGTGGCCTGGGCCTCGCTGATAATCGTCGGCGAGATCGGCAGTACCTTGATCGCGTCGCGCTTGAACCACACCTTGGCAATTTCCGGCGCCGACTGGTTGGCCTTCGACCAGGCTTCGGCGTACTCATCGACGTGGGTGTTGCTCCAGACTCGGGCGCGAGTCAGGCGGGCAATGAAGTCTTTGATGATCGCACTTTTCTGCGCCAGGGCCGGCTCGTACGCCACGATGTAGGTCGGCGCACTCATCAGGCCCTTGGCGTTGCGGATCAGGGTGCTGCCTTCTTTTTCCTGCAGTGACACGTAGGGTTCCCAGGTGCCGAAGGCGTCGATGTCGCCCTGGGTCAGCGCCAGGCTGGCCTCGGCGGGCAGCAGGTATTTGAAGTTGACGCTGCTGCGCGGCACACCCGCTTCATCCAGTGCCTTGTACGCCAGTTGCTGGCTCCATGAACCGTTCCAGATGGCGACGGTCTTGCCTTTGAGGTCGGCCACCGAGTGAATGCCCTTGCGCGCCACGATGCCCACGCCGTCGAGGCTGGTCTGGGTGCTGGCGACGACTTTCACCGGCGCGCCATTGGCGGCCAGGCTGATCACCGGGGTGTCGCCGACGATGCCCACATCCAGCGCGCCGCTGGCCACGGCCGAGGCCACCGGAGAGCCGGTGTTGAAGCGCTTGAAGTCGATTGTGTACGGCAAGTCCTTCAGCTCGCCCGACAGCTCCAGCACGATGCGGTTGGAGAAGAATTGGTCACCCACGACGAGGGTCAACGGCTCGGCGGCGCTGGCCGACGGACCATAGAGCGCAAGAGAGGCCACGCCCAGCAAGGACAGCAGTGTTCGACGGTTGATCATGAAAAATCCCACAGGGTTAGAGGGTAGGTTTAACCATCTGTGGGCATGCAGTCTGGTTGCTTGACGTAGAAGCTAACGCAATAAAAGCGCGGGGTTTAATACTGTTGGGCACTATCGATAGAACCGTCCCACAGGTCGCTAGTTGCTTTTCGTATTAAAACCTTCGCCGCCCCTGGGTTAGGGTGACGTCACCAGACCACTGGACCCCAGCACCTGAACCATTTTCAGCAAGGTCCATTGCATGTCGATTCCCGCTTTGAATATCTGGGGCGCTCCGCCCACTGCCCGCTACGAACAATTGGCCGCGCCGTTTCGCCCACTGTTTGCGCAGATTCTCGCGCAAGCCGCCGCGGCGGATCAGACACGCGCCAGCCTCGCCACGGTGATCCAGCAACTGAATGCCCTGGGTTTGCCGCGCTGGCGCCTGCCGGCCAGTTATGGCGGCCAGGATGCGAGCCTGGTCGAGTTGCTCACGCTGCTCACTGAACTGTCCGCCGCCGACTCCAACATCACCCAGGCCCTGCGCGGCCACTTTGGTTTTTGCGAAGACGTACTCAGCGCCAAGGACCTCGACTGGCGCGCCAAGTGGCTGGACCGCCTCGGCCAAGGCGCCCTGCTCTCGCCCGGCAGCACCGAAGTCGGCAACGCGGCCCGGGGTGATTTTGATACCCGCCTGCACCGTGACGCTGCCGGCGCGTTGCGCATCAGCGGCAAGAAGTTCTACACCACCGGCGCGCTCTACAGCGACCTGATCAACACCATTGCGACCGGTGAAAACGGCACCGTGTATACGGTTGTCGTCGACCTGAAAGCCCCCGGCGTGCAGATCGTCGACGACTGGAACGGCTTCGGCCAACGCCTCACCGCCAGCGGCACGTGCATTTTCGACAACGCGCCGGTGGTGGACGACGACGCACGCCCCACCCAACAGCGCTTTGGTCACGGGCAGTCATTCTTCCAGCTCTACCACCTCAGCACCCTCGCCGGTATCGCTCGGCGCGCCGCCCTCAGTGGTGCCGCAGAACTCAGCCAGCGCGCCCGCACCTTCACCACCGGCAATGCCGACACGGCGAGCCAGGACGTGCAACTGCTACAGGTGATTGGTGAAGTCGCGAGCCAGGCCTACGCCGCGCAGGCCATTGCCCAGCAAGCGGCGCAACGCCTGGAGTACACCGCGCAGTACGTGATTGCCCACGACCAGCCACTGCATGACGATGACCCGCAGGTTGCATTGGCCGAGCTGGAAGTGTGCCTGGCGGTGAACCCGGTGGTGAATGCGACGCTGGCCGCGACCACGGCCTTGTTCGATGCCCTGGGCGCCAGTGCCACTGCCAGCAGCAAGGCGCTGGACCGACTGTGGCGCAATGCGCGCACGCTGGCGAACCACAACCCGCGTGTGTACAAGTCGCGGATTGTGGGCAATTACCTGGTGAATGGAATCCTGCCGCCTGCGCAGTGGCGGGTGGGTGTGGCAAAGCACTGACAGTTCGAGGGCACAACAAAGATCAAATGTGGGAGGGGGCTTGCCCCGATTGCGGACATCCAGTCACTGCATTGTTAGTTGACCCATCGCCATCGGGGGCAAGCCCCCTACCACAGGTAACCTACACGCTCACAAACTTCAGCACCCGCGCCAACATCCGGTCACAGGCCTGCAACTGCTCCAGGCTGATGAACTCATCCGGCTTGTGGCCCTGCTCCATGCTGCCAGGCCCACACACCACCGTGGGAATACCGGCCTGGTCGAACAACCCGCCTTCGGTACCAAAGGCCACCGTGCCAAAATCCGGCGAGCCACAGAACTGCGCCACCCACTCTGCGGCCTGGCTTTCTGGAGACGTGGCCAGCCCTGGATAACTGGACAACTCGCTGAGGTTAATCGCCGCCTGCGCGCTCACCGCCCACATTGCCGGCAACAGGGAGTGCTCGGCGTAGTCGCGCAGTTGCTGCACCACCTGCCAGGGATCCTGGGCCGGTAGCGAGCGCACTTCAAAGTCGAAACTGCACTCCTGCGGCACGATATTCAGTGCCTTGCCGCCGCTGATCAAACCGGTCTGCACCGTAGAAAACGCCGGATCAAAACGCGCATCCAGATGCTGCGTCGCCTTGAGCGTTTCGCCCAGACGCACCAGCTCGCTGACCAGGCGCGCCGCGTATTCAATCGCGTTCACACCCGCCGGCGCATACGCCGAATGGCATGCCGTACCGTGCACCTGGCAGCGCATCGCCAGCTTGCCTTTGTGGCCCAGCACCGGTTTGAGTTCGGTGGGTTCGCCAATCACACACAGCAGCGGCTTGACCGGCTGCCCATGGAACCGCTCGATCAACGAGCGCACGCCCAGGCAGCCGACTTCCTCATCGTAGGACAGCGCGATATGCACCGGCATGCGCAACGACGCCTGCACCAACGCCGGCACGCACGCCAGCACACAAGCGATGTAGCCCTTCATGTCGGCCGTGCCACGCCCGTACAACTTGCCGTCCTGTTCCGTCAGCTCGAACGGCGCCACGCGCCAGCGCTGCCCGTCCACCGGCACTACATCGGTATGCCCGGACAGCACGATGCCGGGCACCTGCGCCGGGCCGATGGTCGCAAGCAAATTGGCCTTGCTCTTATGCGCGTTGTACACCAGCTCACAGGCCACGCCGTGGTCTTGCAGGTAGGTGCGCACGAAGTCGATCAAGGCCAGGTTGGATTCGCGGCTGGTGGTGTCGAAACGCACCAGTTGCGCCAGCAGGTCGCGGCTGTTCATCGGTCATCTCCCGGCACCGCATAACCCGGTGCGATCTGCGGGTTGAGGGCACGGTCGATGTAATCCTGCAGTTGCCCGCGATAGGCTTGCCAGAGTTGGTCGAGGGCGCTGATCGGGTCCGTATCGGCCCAATCCACGCGCAGATTGACCACCGGCCACAGCAGGTCATCGACGATCACCAGCGCCGCCGAATGCACCGGCCCCGCTTCACCACCACCTGCCACACCGGCGTGCATCGCGGCCAGCAGGCGGTCGGCCAGGTGCCCCGGGGCCGCTTCAAAAGCCGCCACCATGGCCTTGATCACCCCAGCGTTGGCCAACATGTTGCCTGCCGCCACGCAGCCCTCACCGCTCACTGCGTGGTGAATGCCCAGGGTCTGCGCACCGCTGAAATGTGCGGTGCGGCCCAGATGATCAATCACGCTGACCTGGCGATACTCGCTGTGATCCTGACCGGCCAGGGTCGCCAGTGCTTCACTCGGCGTCAGGCCCTGCTCCAGTAAATCCAGCACCTGTGGCCCCAGGCTCGGCAAGGTGATGTTCTGCGACGCCACCGCGCCCACACCGGGGCGCAGCCAGGGGCAACGTGCGCCCACGGCAATGCTCGATGAGCTGATCGCAATGCCCAACTGGCCCGTCTCAGCGCAGCGGGCGACAACGGAAAACGTCATGGGGAGTCCTCAGTCGAGCACGGAAGGGTCGGCGTCGATCATCAACTGCTTCATTTCTTCGAAATGCTGGCGCGAAAAGTCGGCAATGCCTTCCCAGCCGCGCGCGGTTTTTTCCGCCACGTCATCGGACAGCACCCGCAACGGCTGCCCGGTAGACCAGGCCGTGACGAGGATCTGGCAGGAACGTTCCAGGGTCCAGATGTCGTCGAACGCTTCACCGATGGAACCGGCCGTGACCATTACGCCGTGGTTACCCATCAACAAGCGCGTCTTGCCGTCGAGCAACCCGGCCAGCCGGGCGCCTTCGGCCTCGGTGTCGGCCATGCCGCCGTACAACTCGTCCACGGCCACGCGGTTGAAGTAGCGCGCAGTGTTCTGGTCGATCGGCGGAATATGCGGCCTGGCCAGGCACGCCACCGCCGTGGTGTACACCGGGTGCAGGTGCAGCACCGCACGGGTCTGCGGCAGCAGCCGGTGGATCTGCCCGTGGATCGACCACGCCGTGGCATCCACGTTGGGATGATCGGCACAGGCCGTATCGTCCGCGTTCAACAGCAGCAGATCGCTCGCACGAATACGCGAAAAGTGCTTCCACTTCGGGTTGAGCAAAAACTGTTTGCCATCGGCCGAGACAGCAGCGCTGAAGTGGTTGGCCACCGCCTCATGCATGCCCAGGTGGGCGATGATGCGAAAGGTCGCCGCCAGGTCGATGCGCGTCTGTTCTTCGTGGGATAACGCCATGGATCGGACTCCGCAGGGCGCGGCCGCAGGCGACTGCGGCACGCGCGTGTAGGTTTACTTCGGCATCAGTGCAGCGATGTCGGCCTCGGTCGGCGCCTGGAAGTTGTACTTCTTGAGCAGGGCGGCGTACTCCGGCGTGGCGCGGTATTTTTCCAGGCCGTCGAGCAGGGCTTTTTTCACCGTGTCATTGCCCTTCTTCACGCCGAAGCCATTGAGCACCGGGTAGATCAAGGTGTCGGACGAGATCACCACGCGGCTGCCGAGCTTGTCGATCACGCCCCGGGCCACGGCGGCGTCGGTGATCTGCGCTTCAACCGCGTGAGCCAGCAGCGCCTGGGTGGTTTGCGGGTCGGTGCTGTATTCGCTGATCTGGATCGGCTTCAGGCCCTTGGCCACACAGTATTCGGTGGACAACTTGTTCATCTGCGCCAGCCACGAGGTGGCGCCCATAGACCCGATCTTGTGGCCGCAGAATTCCTCCGGGGTCTTGGGCTGGAAGCTGCTGTCCTTGAGGGTCAGGATCGACTCGCCGCTTTTCAGATAAGGGATCATGTCGATCACTTTGACCCGCTCGGCGGTGATGTACATCGACGAGTTGGTCACATCGAAACGTCCGGCCTGCAAGCCGGTGATCAGGTTGGGAAAGCGCGTGTCGAGGGTCTCGACCTTACGGCCCATGACCTTGCCCAGGCCGTCCATGAATTCGATATCAAAGCCTGCCGGCTTGTTGTTATCCATGTACTCATAGGGGAAGAACGTCACATCGGAACCGGCGATGATCTTGCCATCCTGCTGGAACGCCGACGCGGCCAACGAGGTCAGTGCAACGGCTGCGCCCAGCAGGCACACGGCAAGGGGACGAACACTTTTACGAAACGCTGTCATGGTGATTACCTGCAAGGGTTTAGGGGGGTTAGGCAGTGGCTGAATCTTGTCCCGCCTGTTGCACGAAGAACGATGCGCCACGGGGCTTCTGCGGCAGGCGCATGTGGTTGTCGGTGGAACGCACCAGGCCACTTTCTTCACCGGCCACCAGTAGGCCGGCATGCGCACTGGGCAACGGGTTTTCGCCGAAGGGCAGCGCGTCTTCAGCGGCATAGACGCTGATGAACAACGTGCGCGGCAGTTCGGTCTCGTTAGGGCTGGAAGCATGCAACAGCCGGGTGTGCATGAAGCACACCGAGCCGGCCGGGCCGTAACAGGCCACCGGCTGCTGGCAGTGTTGCGCGACCACGCTGTCGTCCACCGAACCGGTGAAACGCTGATGCTGCCAGTGCGACCACAGCGGGCCTTTGTGGCTGCCGGGGATCACGTTCAGCGGGCCGTTCTGCGGGGTCACTTCGCTGACCATCAGCAAGGCGGTGACGATGTCGTCGTTGCTGTGGGGTGTGAACAGGAAGTCCTGGTGCCACTTCACCTGGGTCGCGGTGTGGGGCAGCTTGGAATTGATCTTGCTGTGATGAAAACGCGTGCCCTGGGCGCCGATCAGCTGCGCGGCAATCGCCGCCATGCGCGAGTGCAACGCCACGCGCTCATACGCCGGCGAAATCTCCGTGGGCGAGCTGACCCGGCGCAGCGACGGGTGGTCGGCACGGTGGTCGCCCTCCAGGTCAAAGCGCTCACGGCCATCGACGGTGGCGCCCCAGCCCCGGTCATGGCTGCGGCTTTCTTCCACCCATTGGTCGAAGTCGTGCTGCAACGCGGCCACTTCATCCTGCGACAGCACGCCTTCGACCACCAGGAAGCCGTCGCGCTGGAATTGTTCGATTTGCGATTGCTCGATCATTTTAGTGTTTCCTGAACGTTAAACAGATCACGCCAGCGAGACGTCCTTGAGGAACGCCTCCACGCGTGGGTTGTGGCCGCTGCGCAGGGCGCCCGGCGTGTCGTCGCAGACCACGCGGCCCTTCTCCATGAACACGATGCGGTCGGAGACCTTGAAGGCGAAGTTCATCTCGTGGGTGACGATGACCATGGTGATGCCCTCCTCGGCCAGGGCTTCGATCACCTGCAGCACCTCGTTGACCTTCTCCGGGTCCAGCGCCGAGGTGGGCTCGTCGAACAACATGATCTGCGGGCGCATCATCAGCGCCCGGGCGATAGCCACGCGTTGCTGTTGGCCGCCGGACAACTGGTGCGGGTACTTCCAGGCGTGGTCGAGCATGCCGACCTTGTGCAGCAGCGCGTAGGCCTGTTGCTTGAGCTCGGCGGTGGTGCCCAAACGGTGGTATTTGGGCGCCATCAGCAGGTTGTCGAGCACGCTCAAGTGCGGGAACAGGTTGAAGCTCTGGAACACCATGCCGATGTTCAAGCGATGCTCGGCGTGTTCGATGTACTGGGGTTTCTGCGCGCCGACTTTGTTCAAGTGAATGAAGGGCTGGCCGTTGATCCTGATCTCGCCGTTGTCCAGTTGCTCCAGGCCATTGAGCAGGCGAATCAGCGTGGTCTTGCCGGAGCCCGACGGGCCGATCACCGACACCACTTCACCGGGCTGGATCTGTAGATTCACCGAGCCCAACACCTCGATATCGTTGTAGGCCTTGTGCAAGCGCGTGGCTTGCAACGCCGACTCGCCAGTGTGGGCCGGGCGCGCCAAGGCGGTGCGCGCTTGCGTCGCCAGGGCCAGCACCGCCGCATCAGGGACGCGGGACACGTTGCGCTGGTTGACGTCGAGAAAGCGCTCCAGGCGTTTGAGCAGAAAGTCGAACACCGTGACGATAAACACGTAGAAAAACGCCACCGCCGCCATGGTTTCGATCACCAGGAAGTTCTGCGAATACAGGCGCTGGCCGACCATCAGGATCTCGGTCAGAGAGATCACCGACACCAGGGAAGTGAGCTTGACGATAGAGATGTATTCGTTGGCCAGCGACGGCAAGGCCACCCGCAGCGCCTGGGGAATCACCACGCGCCACTGGGTGCCGAAGAACTTCAGGCCCAGCGCCCGTGCTGCCTCGCCCTGGCCCTTGGGAATCGACAGCAGGCCACCGCGATGGATTTCGGCCACATAGGCGGTTTCGCAGATCACCAGGGCCAGCAGGCCGGACCAGAACGGGTCGGCCAGCACCGCCGAGGTACCCGGCAACGCTTGCGGCAGGTTGTAGATAAAGATCAGCAGCACCAGCAGCGGCAGGCTGCGGAAAAGCCAGATATAGCCGCGGGCCGGCACGCTGAGCAGACTATGCCGGGATTGCTTGGCCAGTGCCAGCAGAAAGCCCAGGCCAATGCTCAACACCCAGGTCAGGGTACTGAGCTTGATCACCGTCCACGTCGCCCGCCAGAACTCGGCATCGCCCAGCAAACCAAACATGTAATTCCAGTCGAATGTCATCGTCGCTGTGCCCTGAGAAGTTGATCTACATCGATGGGTTCAGAGTCGTGGTGGGAGGCGGTTGGGGTCAATTCGTAAAAGCCGGGGCACTGGGTAGGCAGAACCTATGCAGATCCAATGAGCGAGGGGGCTCGCCCCCGATGGCGATGGATCAGCCCACTGAGGGGTAGCTGACACACCGCTATCGGGGGGCAAGCCCCCTCCCACCTTTGGTGCAGGCTTGAATCGGCCGTATTGCGCGCGCCACTTATTGGTGCAACCTCAGCTCACACCGCTCAACACCCGCACCGCATGCGGGTCAAAAAAGCTCGGCGGCGCCATGCCGGGGATGTACTGGTCGGACACAAACATGCGGCAGCGCTCGGCAAACGCCGACACCACCCGCGACAGCTGGGTGTTGCTGGCCGTGGCGTAGCCCAGGCGCATCGGCCGGTGTGCACCCGCCAGGCGCAGACGGATGACGCGCTTGCCATCCTGGGACATGTTCGATTTGGGCCGCGCATTCGCGAAGGAATAGCCGATACCGTTGCCGACCATGGCGCGCACCGTTTCGAGGTTGGTGGAGCGCATGATGATGTTCGGCGTGGTGCCGGCCTGGATGAACAGGCTGAGGAAATAGTCACGGCTCCACGGCGTGTCGAGCAGCACCACCGGGTAGGCCTCCAGGTCCTGCATGCTCACGGCCGGCGAATTCGCCAGCGGGTGGTACTCGCCCACCATCACGTAGGGCGGCAACTGCGCCAGGGGTTGGAAGTCGATGTCCGGGCTGGTCACCAGGTCATAGGTCAGGGCGATGTCCAGCTCGCCGCTGCGCAGTTTTTCCAGCAGCTCTTCATGGTTGCCCTCGGCTTGCGTCAGCCGTACGCCGGGAAAGGCCCGGCCGAAACCGAACACCAGCTCTGGCGTGATCATCGGTGCCAGCGACTCCAGGCAACCCACGCGCAACGGCCCGCGCACACTGTTCAGCGACTCCGAGGCAATGGTGTAGAGGTTGGTCATCTGTTCCAGGATCAGCTTGGCTTCCTGCATCACCAGGCGCCCCACCGCCGTGAGGGAAATGCCCTGGGCGTGATGGCGGATAAACAGCTGGATGCCCAGCTCCGCCTCCATATGGGTGATCGCCGCCGAGATCGACGGTGACGACACATGGATGCGCTCGGCGGCCGCACTGATGCTGCCCGCCTCTCCCGACGCGACGAAATACTCCAGTTGACGCTGAGTAATACGACTGAGCATGACGCCTGCCCCTCAACAATGACTGTGCAGGTGGTGTTGCAGGGTTCGTGCCGGGTCAGGCGCAAACCGATGACCTGCACGGGCTTCGGTTTTTCCTAAGCACTACCCCGCGCAAATGCTGGTTTCGCCGCAACCGGGGCAGTGTGAAGCTGGATCTATCCCGCTTACCACGAGCTGCCGTTATGCCGACCCACACCCGCATCCGCATGTTCAATACCCAACAGACCTACCCCAACCAGGCGCTGGACAACGACCTGTGCCAGGCCGTGCGCGCCGGCAACACCATTTACGTGCGCGGCCAGATCGGCACCGATTTCGACGGCAACCTGGTTGGCCTTGGCGACCCGCGTGCCCAGGCCGAGCAGGCGATGAAGAACGTCAAGCAACTGCTGGAAGAAGCCGGTTCGGACCTGTCGCATATCGTGAAGACCACCACCTATCTGATCGACCCACGCTACCGCGAGCCGGTGTATCAGGAAGTGGGCAAGTGGCTCAAAGGCGTGTTCCCGATTTCCACCGGCTTGGTGATCTCCGGGCTGGGCCAGCCAGAGTGGTTGATGGAGATCGATGTGATCGCCGTGGTGCCGGACGATTGGGCCGTATGAACGCGCTGATTGCCTGGAGTGCCCCATGACCCATCGTGTGTTTTTCCTCAACGGGCCTAACGCCAACCTGTACGGGCTGGATAAAAACGGCACCTATGGCAGCGAAAGCTTCGCCAGCATCGACGCCCGCTGCCAACGCCACGCCGCCGCGCTGGGCCTGACGCTGGACTTTCGCCAGAGCAACCATGAAGGCGTGCTGGTGGACTGGATTCAGGAGGCCCGGTTGACCGCCGACGCCATCGTGATCAATGCCGCGGGCCTCAGCTACAGCTCGGTGCCGATCCTCGATGCGCTGCTGGCGTTCGACGGCCCGATCATCGAAGCGCACATGAGCAATATCTGGCAGCGCGAAAGCTTCCGGCACCACTCCTACGTGTCCAGGGCCGCCACCGGTGTGATCGCCGGGTTGGGGGCGTTGGGCTATGAACTGGCAATCACGGCTGTGGCCGAATTGCTAAGCCAAACCGCCTAATGACTGTTCAGGAACCGCCTATGTCCGTCGAAAAAATCAACACCCTGGTCGTCGGCGCAGGCCAGGCCGGCGTCGCCATGAGCGAGCACCTGTCCCTGATGGGCGTGCCCCACATCGTGCTGGAGCGCCACCGCATCGCCGAACGCTGGCGCTCGGAACGCTGGGACTCCCTGGTCGCCAATGGTCCGGCCTGGCATGACCGCTTTCCCGGCCTCACCTTCGAAGGCCTTTCGCCGGAAGCCTTCCCGCCGAAAGAGCGCATGGCCGACTACTTCGAGGCCTACGCGGATAAGTTGCAGGCCCCTGTCCGCACGGGCGTGGAAGTCCAGTCGGTGGAACGCCATGCAGGCCGCCCCGGCTTCAAGGTCACCACCTCCGCGGGCGTGATCGAAGCCGTCAACGTAGTGGCCGCCACCGGCCCGTTCCAACGCCCCTCAATCCCGAACATCGTGCCCGCCAGCGCAGCGCTGCACCAACTGCATTCCTCCGCCTACAAGAACCCCGGCCAACTGCCCGAAGGCGCGGTGCTGGTGGTCGGCGCCGGTGCCTCCGGCTCGCAGATCGCCGAGGAACTGCAAAAGGCCGGCAAGACCGTGTACCTCTCGGTCGGCGAACACTACCGTCCGCCCCGTGCCTATCGTGGCCGTGACTATTGCTGGTGGCTGGGTGCATTGGGCTTATGGGATGAAGTCAAAATCCAGCCGAAGAAAAAACACGTGGCGTTCGCGGTGAGTGGCTATGAAGGCGGCAAGACAGTGGACTTTCGCCGACTGGCGCATCAGGGGATTCAGTTGGTGGGTGTCACCCAGGACTGGGTGGAGGGCGTCATGACGTTTCAACCGGGGTTGGCCGAGAACGTGGCTGAAGGCGACCGCGCTTACTTCGATGTACTGCGCGATGCGGATGCGTATATCGAGGCCAATGGCTTACCGTTTCCGCCGGAGCCACAGGCCTGGGAATTGTTGCCCGATCCAGAGTGTTTGGTGAATCCGATGTTGAGCCTGGACCTGGCTGAAGCGGGCGTGACCACAATCCTTTGGGCTACTGGCTTTACCTTCGATTTCAGCTGGTTGAAGGTGGATGCGTTCGACGAGAAAGGCGAGCCGTTCCACAAACGCGGGATCTCGGCACAGAGCGGAATTTACTTCCTGGGTTTGCCGAACCTGGTCAACCGCGCATCTTCATTTATCTATGGGGTTTGGCACGATGCGAAGTACGTGGCGGACCATATCGTGTTGCAGAACGACTACAAGTCCTACCAGAAGCCCTAGTATCTTGCTCCGTGGCCTGACGTTGCTGCAGGGACCGCCGACTCGTGCACTGAGTGGGCGGCTCTTTGACTGGTCATTTCCCCGGCGGTGTCACGCCCAAGTGCCTGCCAATTCGCGCCGAGTCCTCTCGGCAGCCATGGGCAAAAGCCGACCTCAGAAACCCGGCCTTGATCTCCTTGGTTTGTTCGTCTGGCCCGGTCATCGCCAGCGTGTAATAACCTTCTGCGCGAAAATCCTCAGCACTCAACGCTAGAGGGCGCGCATTGTCCGCAACCCACGCAATAGCATCTTCCCCTGGTTTCAACGCTGGCTTGTTCTTGGGGAAGCAATACGGGAATGACGTCATCAGCGGGTACTCCGCCGCATACGGGTCCTGCCCCTCGACCGCCACCTTGAGTATCTCCAGCCGCCGGTTGTATTCCGCTGTCTCAGGGTAGAAGTTCAGGCACTTGGCATACTCCAAGGCACCCGCCATCAGCCCCAGCTCGGCGGCCTGACCATACAGGTCACACACCGCCTTATTGCCTTTGCCGATGGTTTTTACCGCCAACATCTTGGCCTTCTGGTACATCGCGACGGCATGTCCGGCGGCGATGGCATTGTCCAGGTGCTCGTACATGCGAGCACTCATGGCCGATAGCTCATCGACACGCGCCCGCCCTTTCGCTCGATCAGCCTCTGTTTCGGCCGGCAGGTCCTGAAGTTGTGCATAACCACGCTGCAACTCATCCATGGCCTGGTTGGCCGACTCATATTCGGCAATGGCGTCAGGTCGCGGCGCGGCGGCGAATGAAAGCGCCGACATCAGGCAAAGCCCAAGGATGGGTAGGTGGCGGGGGGCCATGTGAAGCACCTTATATGCGCAGGTGAGAACGCTGTATCGACTCACCCGGTTTGGTTGCGGCATCTGATGGCAATTGCACGAAAATCGATGCTCGAAAAAATGCCACTACAATGCCAGTACGCGCACGATACTGTCGAGTGTGTTGTGCTTGACGGAGGCTGTTTCCCCGGTCTACTAACCTGCGTACAACCGCCACCCTCTCGTTTAATAACGAAAAGGTGTTCGCCCTAAAACAGGTACAGTCAAAAAAACCGGCCATATCTGGCTGATACCCCTCCGTTAAGGGCGAACACGGCAACTGTGGCAAGCCCGCTTGCCACAGGGTGCTTTCATCCCCGCTTGGGCAACTTCCAATTCGGCCGAACAAAGTGGCAGGTATAGCCATTGGGAATCCGCTCCAGATAATCCTGATGCTCCGGCTCCGCCTCCCAAAACGGCCCCGCTGGTTCAATCTCGGTAACCACGCGGCCTGGCCACAGCTTCGATGCATCCACATCCGCCGCCGTATCTTCAGCCACATCCCGCTGCTGCTCACTCAGGTAATAAATCGCCGAGCGATAACTGGGCCCCAGGTCATTGCCCTGCCGATTCGGCGTGCTCGGGTCATGGATCTGGAAAAAGAACTCCAGAATCTGCCGGTAGCTGATCACCGCCGGGTCGAACACGATTTCAATCGCTTCGGCATGGTTGCCGTGGTTGCGGTAGGTGGCATTCGGCACATCGCCGCCGGTGTAGCCGACGCGGGTGTGCAGCACGCCGGGGTAGCGGCGCAACAGGTCCTGCATGCCCCAGAAGCAACCGCCGGCGAGGATGGCGGTTTCGGTTGAGTTGGTCATGGTCTGCCCTTGCGTTCAGTGGATACCCGCCTAGTTATGGGGCCGTGTTGGCCAATAGCAAGATTCACGGTTTTGTTACGCGGTGCGCCGGGAGCTCAGGGTTTGAAGTTTTTCATCAATTTGAACAGGTGGCCGGGCCAGATCCAGCGTGACTGGGGCGGGTCGCGAGTCTCACCGAGAGCGTCCAGAAAGGTTTTGTTGGGCGCATCACCGTCAGGCCCATTCACGTTTGGACGCGGGAGAGTTGGATCGCTTGGCGGGTCCTCCGGCTTATAGACCCGATGGGTGACTGCATCCAGCACGTAACCGGCGGCCTTGCCGTACTCAGTGAGGCTCCAGACACCGTCGATGACTTGGGAGACTGTCTTTGAGGGTGGAAGTTTGATGTCCTTGTGCGTGGTGGTGACGATATGGTCCGCAGTTTTGGCGTGTTTGAAGGTGGCGTACTCGCTGCCGAGTGGAGGTTGATCCGCGCCCTCGTCGGAGAATTTTTTCACCATACGTTCCAGGAACGGTATGCCGCCGATGTGGGTGAACGCGCCCATGCCTGGGTTCAGGATGTGTTTCACAAAGCCAGGGTCAACACGGGTGCTGCTGAGCGCTGAACTGGTCAGTATGCGTGAGGCGATGGCCTCGTCCTCTGGCTTGTAATTGAACGTCGTCCAATACCCGTCTACGTAAAAGCCATTGGTGGCTATGTATTGGCGACCGTCGCTGGAGCGTCGATACTCGCCGAGTGCCCAGACCAAAAGATCAACGTGGCCTAAATCCGCACCTTCTGACTGTAGATATGCATACATATCCGCGACCAAGGCACGATCATCAAGGTTGAGGAAGTCGCTTGCTCTTTGAAGGGCATTCACTGAAGTGGCCGGTGGAAGGGCGACGGGTGGTTCTCTACCGCCAAACACGCGCGAAATCATGATCTCACGGCCGACACTGGCAGCCTGCCCCGGACTAGAACCGCCTGAAGGCTCCATCGACTTGGCCGTTTCCCACGCCACCCTTCGCTCATTGACCGTGAAGGCGCCGCCGTTGTCGCGGGCGATCAGGTTGAGTTGATCTCGCCCGAGCCCCTTGAAGGGGTTGCTGTCATGACCGTTGAGGAAACCAGTCGCTTGCCGCGCACGGGCCAGGAGTTCCGGGGTATTGGCCGTTGGAAGCTCTGCATCGTGTAGTGCCTTGTTGGCGAAATACTGTTCGTCGGTGATGGGTTCGAGGGGGTCCGCGTTCGTTTGCCCCCTGGGCGTTTCCGCACGCTGTGCCGCATCACTCAATTGACGCGCCAGGATTGAGACGGTCGTGGTGCCGTTATTACTTGAAGCAATGGGCGCATCACGTTCACCGCCATCAAGCGAGATAGCGGACGGAGTAGCACCGCTGACGGAATCGCTTGTCACGCGACTGTTGGACGATGGCGTATAAGGACTGATAGTGATCATTTGTCTTCACCTAGCCTCTATTAATCCGCCTGACTCACGGACATGGCATGCAGTGAGCCGGCACCTCAGGGTTTGAAGTTTTTCATCAATTTGAACAGGTGGCCGGGCCAGACCCAGCGTGACTGGGGCGGGTTTCGGGTGTCGGCGAGTGCATCCAGAAAGGTGTTGTTGGAGGCATCACCGTCAGGCGCATTCACGTTTGAACGCAGGTGATTTGGATCGCTGGGTGGTTCCTCTGGCTTATAGACACGCCGGTTAGCCGCATCCAGTACATAGCCGGCGGCCTTGCCGTATTCGGTGAGGTTCCATACCCCGTTGACGACTTCGAAGAGGGCCTCGGAGGGGGGGAGTTTTATGTCCTTGTGCGTGGTGGTGACGATATGGTCCGCCGCCTTGGCGTAGTTGAAGGTGACGTACTCACTGCCGAGGGGGGGTTGATCCGCACCTTCACTGGAGAATTTTTTCACCATACGCTCCAGGAACGGTATGCCGCCAAAGTGGGAGTACCCCCCAATGCCCGGATCAAGGATGTGCTTCACAAAACCCGGGTCAATACGGCTGCTGCCGAGCGCTGAACTGGACAGTATCCGTGAAGCGATGGTGGCGTCCTCCGGCTTGAAATCGAACGTCGTCCAATACTCATCGACGTAATAGCCATTATTGCTAATGAGTTGGCGACCGTCGCTGAAATAACGATAGTCAGCGAGTGCATAAACCAATCGGTCGACGTGACGTAGATCCGCACCTTCTGACTGCGCATAAGCGTACATATCCGAGATCAAGGCACGGTCATCGAGGGTGAGAAAGTCGTTGCGATTTTGAGTGCCGTTTTCAAAGGTCGCGGGTGGAAGGGCAACGGGTGGTTCGCCATTGTGAAACATGCGCGAAATGAAGGTCTCACGACCGTTAATGGGGACTGGCTCAGGATAAGAAGCACCTGAAGGCGCCATCGACTGGACGGTTTCCCACGCCACCCTTCGCTCGTTAACCGTGAAGGCGCCGCCGTTGTCGCGGGCGATCAGGTTGAGTTGATCTCGCCCGAGTCCCTTGAAGGGGTTGCTGTCATGACCGTTGAGGAAACCGGTCGCTTGTCGCGCACGGGCCTGGAGTTCCGGGGTATTGGACGTTGGAAGCTCTGCGTCGTGTTGTGCCTTGTTGGCGAAGTACTGTTCGTCGGTGATGGGTTCTAGGGAGTCGGCGTTCTTTTGGCCAACGGGTGTCTCCGCCCGCTGTGCTGCATCACTCAATTGACGCGCCAGGATTGAGACGGTGGTGGTGCCGGCATTACGTGTAGAGAGGGGGGCATCAGCCTGGGCGTTGTCAGGCGAGACTGTTGACGGAATAACAATGCCGACGGAATCATTCGTCACGCGATTGTTTGACGAGGAGGTATTAGGGCTGATAGTGATCATTAGTATTCACCTTGCGTTAGGCATGTGAATGGTCATGTAAAAGTTTCTTACCTACCCAAATACCCGCAGCCAAATTGGTTGCGGGTATCACACCACACACTAATAGCTATATTTAATTGTCACAGAATCAACGCCGGCAGGACGAGCGTAAGGTGGAGCGCCACCCAATACCATATGAAAAATCGTAACTTTCGAACCATGACCGAAGGGCTGATTATTAAAATCCATCAGGACACCCGAAGAGTTCGGAAAGATATCACGGCAATCTTTTTCGGCACTGAAGGAGCGAAAGTAACACAGCTCAACCTTATCACTGAGTGTCCCAGGATAGTATGTTGTACTCCACCGAACTTCTGATATCTGCTTGGGATGCTGGAGTGTGCCTGATGGAATATCCGCAGCCAGCACACTAAAATTTGCGAATTCACGACTCGGCACAGTATTAGAATTAGACAAAACCAATACGGGAGTTGGCGCTACCGTTTTAGTAAAAACGCCCTCCGCCGCCAACACCACATCCTTTATAAAAACCGCCAACACAACACACACAACAAGCCAAACCTTATTAATGCTTTTCGAGCTCTTCATAATCTTCACCCTAGCTCATAAGTGAGCACCTGAGGTTCCAATCATTCCAGCAGTAGGAATCACACCACTACACTTGCACGATTTTTCAATTCAAGTAAGGCACTCACTTCCTAAAATCATGCAGTCCCGCTCTGTCATACTTGGAAGTAGGACTTTGTCAGCAACTTCCTAGTCCCGCCTCCCCTCTATTAAAAACCCCTGTTCCAAGGCATGATGCCGCCCTCACATCAAGGACGATAAAACCGTGAAAACCACCCTCACCGCGCTGCTGTTGATTGGCTTGGCGATGCCTGCATTCGCCGACACCACGCCCATCGGCTTCAAGAGCATCAACGTCCCTGGTGCACAACGCCCGCTGCAAATGGCCGTCTGGTACCCCGCCGCCAGCGCCGCGACACCTGAGTTGATCCGCGATGACGCCGTGTTTTTCGGCGCCCTGGCGGTGCCCGATGCGCCGGCAGCGAGCGGCGAACATCCGCTGGTGGTGCTTTCCCACGGCTACGGCGGCAACTGGGGCAACCAGGTGTGGCTGGCCAGCGCCCTGGCCCATCAGGGCTACATCGTGGCGGCGGTCAACCATCCCGGCACCACCAGCAAGGATCGCAGCCCCCAGGCCGCTGCGCAGTTGTGGCAACGGCCCAGAGACCTGAGCCGGGCCATCGATGCGGTGATCGCCCAGCCGACGCAGTTCGGCACCGTGGCAAACAACCGTATCGCCGTGGTGGGCCACTCCATCGGTGGCTGGACTGCCATGGAAATCGCCGGCGCGCGTTTCGACCCGGACCTCTTCGCCCGCGACTGCAACACTCACCCTAAATTGGGCGGCTGCATTGGCTACCAGCAGATCAAGCCCGCCGCGACACCGGCGGCGAAGGCCCAACTGGCCGCTGACCTGCGCGACCCACGCGTCGGCGCCGTGGTGACCCTGGACCTGGGCCTGTCGCGCGGCTTCACCGACGCCAGCCTGGCCGCACTGCCGGTGCCGGCGCTGGTGATTGCGGGGGGCGTACCAACGGAAGATATGGACCCCAACCTGGAGTCCGCCGATATGGTCAGGCGTATGCCAAAAGCATCGACCCAGTACGTGGAAATCCGCGACGCTACGCACTTCAGCTTCATGTCGATCTGCAAGCCGGGTGGCATGGCGTTGATCGAAGAAGACTCACCGGGCGATGGCATGATTTGCCGCGATGGTGAGGGGGCTCGGCCAAGGGCGGTGATTCAGCAACAGGTGCTGGATCTGATCACCGTTTTTTTGGGGCGGACAGCGGCACGGCGCACGGCGGCCGATTTTTAGCTGGTATCATCCCGGGCCTGTATAACCCGGGTAGAACCACATGAACCGCCAGAAAAAACTCCAGCAGCTCTTCAAGGAAAAAGCCAAGAAGGCCAACGCCAAATTGGCGCCGAAGAAGAAGGACAAGTACATCAGCAAGGCAGACCGGGAAAAGCTCGCGGCCGAAGCCGCCCAGGACCCAAGCCTTTCCCCGGAAAGCTGACTCAGCAACCGCTCAACACGACCTGCCGCCGCTCGCCCGCAAAGAAAAACGGCCGCAACCGCACGCCCACGCTGTTGCCGATAAACGCCGCCACCAGCCACACCCAGCCATGCAGGCTGCCCGAGGCGATGCCGCTGAAGTACGCACCGATATTGCAGCCGTACGCCAGGCGCGAGCCGTAGCCGAGCAGCAGGCCGCCGATCACCGCCGCCGCCAGCGAGCGCGCCGGAATCTTCAGGCTGGGGGCAAAGCGCCCGGCCAGCCCGGCGGCCAGCAGCGCACCGACGACGATGCCGATGTCCATCACGCTGGTGATGTCTTCCCACACCGGCGCGGCTAGGGCCTTGGCGTTGCCCGGCATCTGCCAGAACGCCCAACTGGCCACGTCCACCCCCAGGCCGCTGGCGACTTTGGCGCCCCACAGCGCGAACGCCGAGGTGATGCCCCAGGGCCGTCCCGCCAACGCCAGGGTGGCGTAGTTGAGCAGGGCCAGGCCGATGGCGCCCCACACCAATGGCCATGGCCCACGCAGGAAGCGGCGTACGCCTTGATGCTCACTTTTCACGCCCTCTTCCAGCTGACCATGACGGCCCTTCTCCAGGCGTACGGTCACCAGCGCAATGATCGCGAACGCCGCCAGGCTCAAGCCCAATGCCGGCACCACGCCAAAGCTCTTGACGATGGACACCGCCGGGAACGCCGGCAGCCCGAACCACCAGTCAACATGGTGCGTGGCGATCAACGAACCACAGATAAAGAACAGCAAGGTGACCAGCATGCGCGCATTACCGCCGCCCACGGTGAACAGCGTGCCCGATGCACAACCGCCGCCCAGCTGCATGCCGATACCGAAGATAAACGCCCCGAACACCACCGACACTCCGGCCGGCGCCACCAGCCCGGTCACCGGCTGCCCGAACAGCGTGCCCGCCCCCAACGCCGGGAAGAACAGCAGCACCGCCAGCGCCAGCATCACCATCTGCGCACGCAAGCCGGCGCCACGGCGATCATTGATGAACACGCGCCAGGCCGAGGTGAAGCCGAAGGCGGCGTGGTAGAGGGTCAAGCCCAGTGCGGCGCCGACCACCAGCAACAGCACCTGGCGCGAGCCGACGCTGTTTTGCAGGAACAGGGCGCCCAGCACCAGGATGATAAAGGCCACCAGCGGCGCGACGGGCTTGCGCGCGGTGGTGAGAGGCAGAGAGGTACTCATGGGGAATCTCGGTCTGTTTGAATGGAGTAGGCTGCGAGGGTGGCGAGTATAACCTTGTGTGTAGATAATCCCGGGATGCGTGTGGCCTGACGTCGCCCCTTTCCTCCATCAGCCGGTGAACCCGTGGCCAAAGACATCGAGAACCCTTGCGTTTCCCTCTGCCAGCTCAGCGGCGACCTCTGCGTCAGTTGCGGACGCACCAAGGATGACATCCGCAAGTGGAAACGCATGAAACGCCCGGAGAAGATGGCTGCCGTACAGCGGGCGACACAGCGTCTCAAGGCGTTGAAAAAAGCCAGGTGAGGCTGTTGATGCATCTGTGGCGAGTGGGCTTGCCACAGATGCCTGCTCACCACAATTGGCCCGCAAGATGGGGGTCAACCCCGCCCCACCGACCCCGACACCGGAAGATCCCCCAGCAACTTGAGCCCAGTGCTCTTCACAAACGTCGCGTAGTCCATCGGTTTCTGGATACGCGTCTCTGCATTGGGCAGCACATAGGCCCAGGCACGTTTGCTGGAGGCGTCGTACACCAGCTTGAACAGGCGCGTCGGCACCCAGACCTTGTTGTCGCCGATGGTGCCGTAGCCCGGGTCGAACAGCGGGCCGGTGAACACATACACATCGCCGCCGGCGCGCACGGCAAACTTGCGTACGTCGGCCTCGACCTTGCTCCAGATCTTGCGGTTGTTGGTGGGGTCCTGGGGCACCATGTTCGACAGCGCGAACGACTGCGCCATGGCATTGGCATTCGGTGCATCGGCGGCCGGGGATTGATGGCCACGGTCCACCGCCGGATGCTGGGCGCGGTAGTCGCTCAACTCGGCGCGACCGGCTTTGGGGATACGCGGGTCGGCATAGAACTGGTTGGTGCGTTCCTCGCCCTTGGCGTCTTTCAACAAAGCGGCATTCAGGCGTTCGACCACCACCAGCGGCGTCTTGCTGGTTTGCGAGTAGAGCACCGCAAAATGGTCGGAACACAACGCCAGAGGCTTCATCGCGGCTGGCACCGTGGCGGTGTTGATCGGTGCGGCGGGGAACAGGTCGGCACAGCTGTCGAAGGACAGTTGTTTTTCCTGTTTGGAGTAGAGGTCCGGCAGGCTGCGGGCGTTGGCCCCGCAAGACAGCAAAACAAAGGCGGTCAGCCCAACGGCAATTTTGCGTAGGTACATGCATTAAATCTTCGAAAAGGAGTGAAGCGGCTGGCTCCGGCGTACGGAGCCAAGTGGATGATATTGCGAGGATTATTGACTAGCAGATGTGAGATTAGTGCCCGACCGCTGTAGGTTTTCCCGCAGCCCGCGCGCCTGGTTTGAAACCATGGGCATGGGCGCCCCAGGCAATCGCCAGCGACACACCGATCAACAGCAGCATCGCCCACGGAAACGAGGCCACGCCCCAGGTCTCCAGCAGCACCCCACCGACCACGCCGCTGCCGGCAATCGCGCTGTTCCAGGCCACCACATTCAGCGACAGTGCCACATCGGCGCCATCGCCCGCCGCATCGGCCAGCGCGGTTTGCAGCAGGGTCGCGGCACCGCCGAAACTCAGGCCCCACACGGCGACGCTGAGGTAAATCACTGCAGGCAGATCGCCAAAAAGGCCCAGCCCCAGCGAAACGACCGCGAACACCGCCAGGCTGACGAGTACGGTCTTGCGCAATAACGGCTCAACGAGCCTGGCCGTGAGCCAGATCCCCGCCAACGCAGCCACCCCGAACACCAACAACACCAGGTCAACCCGCTCTGCCAACCCAGCAGGCGCCACGAACGGTGCGATGTAGGTATACAGAATGTTGTGCGCCAGCATCCAACTGATCACCACCGCCAGCACCGGCCGTACGCCCGGCGTGGTCAGCACCTGGCCCAGTGACACACGTTGATGGGCGGGCTGGGGCGCGTAGTCCGGGACTTTCACCAGCACCCACGCAATCAACACCAGACTCACTGCCGACATCAGGCCAAACGTGGTGCGCCACCCCACCAACCCACCCAGCCAGGTGCCAAGCGGTACACCCAATGACAGCGCAATCGGCGTACCCACCATCGCCAACGCCAGCGCCCTGCCCTGCTGGTGCGGCGCGACCATGCGCCGAGCGTAACCGGCCAGCAGGCTCCAGGCCAACCCCGCTGCCACACCGGCAAAGAAACGCGCCACCAGGGTCACGCCATAGTGGGAAGACAGCGCGGTGATGGAGTTGAACAGCAGGAAGCCGACGATAGTCAGCAACAACACATTGCGCCGGCGCCAACCACGGGTCGCGATGGTCATGGGGATCACCGCCAGCACCGAGCCCAAGGCATACGCGGTGACCATCTGCCCGGCCATCGACGGGGAAATCGCCAGGCCGTCGCTGATCAACGGCAACAGGCCGGCAGGCAGGGTTTCGGTGACGATGCAGATGAAGCCGGTCATGGCCAGGGCGAGCAAGGCGCCAATGGGCAGGCGGTCGGATGACGCCGATAACGCGAGTGAGGGTGTCATGGAGAACTCCTTGAGCGAGACTTAAATACTGATCGATACAAATGTTGCAGCCGAGCACAGCACGTTGTCAACGACTTATGTATCGACTAGTATTTATCTCGCTTCCCCACCGGAGATCCGCCATGGCACAGATGGGCCGCCCCCGCACTTTCGACCGCGACCACGCCGTAGACCAGGCCCTGCACCTGTTCTGGCAGCACGGCTACGACGCCACTTCCCTGGCCCAGCTAAAGTCTGGCCTGGGCGGCGGTATTTCCGCGCCGAGTTTTTACGCCGCGTTCGGTTCCAAAGAAGCCTTGTTTGACGAGTGCGTGCAGCGTTACCTGGCGACCTACGCGCAGGTCACCGAATGCCTGTGGGATGAAAGCCTGTCACCGCGTAAGGCGGTTGAAACGGCGCTGCGCCGGTCGGCGCGCATGCAGTGTGAAGACGGGCACCCCAAGGGCTGCATGGTGGCGCTAGGCGTGATGAGTGCGCCCAGCCCGGAAAATGCCCGGGTGGCGAATGGGTTGACGCAATCACGACTGCGCACCCGGGCGGGGATTGTGGCCTGTGTGCAGCGCGCAATACGTGCAGGGCAATTGCCGGGCACGATTGACCCGGCGGTGATGGCGACGGTCTTTGACAGTTTCCTGCAAGGCATTTCGATCCTTGCGCGCGACAACGTGCCCCACGCCAGCATCGACGCGGCGATCAGCCACCTGCTGCTGACCTGGGACATTGCTGCGTCTACGGTGCCGCCGATTCGTCCCGGCATTGCATCAGGAAATCCACAAACGCCCGCACCCGATGTGGCACATAGCGCCCGTGGGGATACAACAAGGTAAACGGCCGTGAACGCCCGCCAAACGGCTGCAGGACTTCCACCAGGCTGCCGTCAGCCAGTTCCTGCTCAACGATAAACTTGTAGGTCTGGAACAACCCCGCCCCATACTTGGCCAGGGTCACCCCACCCAGCACATCGTCGGAGCAGCTGTACCCCGCGTCCCTCGCATACTCCTGCGCCTTGCCGTCCACCTGGAACAGCCAGGCGATGCGCCGGCCAGTGCTGGGCAGTTCGTACTGGATGCATTCATGGGTGGGCAGGTCTTCCAGCGTCTGTGGGATGCCGGCGCGTTTCAGGTAAGACGGTGCCGCGACCACCACCAGCTCGGCCTCTTCCAGCAGGCGCGCAATCAGCGATGAATCCGGCTGGGCGCGCACACGGACGGCCAGGTCGTAGCCTTCGGCGACGAAGTCGATGTTGCGGTTGCTGATGTGGATATCCACCGTTACCTGCGGGTAAAGCGCACGAAACCTGGGCAGTAGCGGCAGCAGACGGTGATGGGCGTAGGTGGTGGGAATGCTGATGCGCAACAGGCCCGATGGCACGGCTTGCGCGCCCATCACTTCCTGCTGGGCTTCCACCAGTTGGTTAAGGGCCTGACGGCATTGTTCGAAGAAGGTGCGGCCACTGTCAGTGAGACGGATGCTACGCGTGGTGCGCACAAACAACCGCGAGCCCAGACGCTCTTCCAGGCGTGAAATGCTGCGGCTCACGGCCGCCGGCGTGACCCCGGCAACCTGCGCAGCGGCGGTGAAGCTGTGGGCTTCGGCGGCGAGGCAAAACAGCTCGATGCTGCCCAGCTGCACATCTTCGAAATGGCGCTTCATGGTCGTTCCCTAAAACAACAGCCGCGAGAAATTGCAGCACGCCTGTGCCAGTTGCGCTACCTCTTGATTCAGCCCGTATTGCCGGTCCACCCGGTGCAACGCCACATACTGGATGTCCGGCAGCGCCGGCTCGGTCACCAGCGCACGCAGGGTGCCTTGCTCGATCAGGTGGGACAGGCAGGCCACGGGCAGGTAACTCACGCCGATCCCCGACAATGCCAGCCCGGCCTGCACCAACAGGTTATGGCTGGTGAGGGTGCGCGGCATCTGCACATTGTTGGCCGCCAGCCAGCGCTCGTAGATCATCCCGGTCCCCGACTGTGAACCTTGGGTGAGCACGGTGTAGCTGGCCAGGGTCTCCAGGCTGATGGGGTCGGCATCCGGGATCAGGTCAGGGGCACACATCCAGGCGTTTTCCACGCATTGCAGTGGCGTACTGTGAAAACGCGGGTCGCTGTAGACGTCAGGCACAATGACCAAATCCAACTGGTCGCTTTCCAGCTTGCGGAACAGCTCGCTGCTGAGCTCCACCGACGGTTCGATCTGCACCTTGGGGTACATCTGACGCAGCGCTTCGACCAACGCCGGCAGCCAGGTCAGTGCAGTGAGTTCGGTGACACCCAGGCGAAACCGGCGCACCAGCACCTCACGGGCGCTGACCCGTTCCAGCAATTGGTCGCGGCTGTTGAGCAGGTCACGCGCGTAGTCCAGCAGCTCGCCGCCCTTCTCCGTCAGCCGGGCGTTACGTTTGCTGCGGTCAAAAATCTCCACATCGAAGGTGTCTTCCAACTCCTGGATACGCTTGGAGATGGCCGACTGCGACATGTTCAGCTTGTTGGCCGCCGCTTCGAAGCTGCCCAGTTCGGCGATCCAGTACAACGCGTCGATTTGCTTGAACGTGATCATGGCAGGCCAATCATGAGAAAAAGCGATGCTAACACATCATAAAATATCGCTAAAACTCTCCGATCATCACTCCTAAGATCTGGCCATAGCCCGTCGCTATCCAACGATTCTGGAGATTTGCCATGTCCTTGCCCGGTTCACGCATCCTTCCCAACGCCCCCATGGCCTCAATCGAACTGGTCGAGGCGTTCGCCCAGGTGGTCACCCCGCACATCAGCGACAACCTTGGCCGGCATATCGGCGCGCGCGGCCTGACGCGCTACAACCGCAGCGGCAAACTGGTGGGCACGGCGATCACGGTGAAGACCCGTCCCGGTGACAACCTGCTGATCTACAAAGCCCTGAGCCTGCTGCAACCCGGCCATGTATTGGTGGTGGACGGCCAGGGTGATACCAACAATGCGGTGATCGGCGAACTGGTCAAGCTCTACGCCCAGCAACGCGGCTGTGTGGGGTTTGTGATCGACGGCGCGATCCGTGATGTCGCCAGCTTCGATGACACGCCCTGCTACGCCCGCGCCGTGGTGCACACCGGGCCCTACAAGACCGGACCCGGTGAAGTGAACGTGCCGGTATCCATCGGCGGTATGCTGGTCAACCCCGGCGACCTGGTGGTGGGGGATGAAGACGGCCTGGTCGCGTTCTCCCAGGCCGACGCCGCCGAAGTGCTGCGCCGCGCCGCGCACCATGCCGACCATGAAGAGGCCGTCAAAGCCGAGATCGCCAGCGGTGCCGTGCGCCAGAGCTGGATCGACAAGGTACTGGACAACGCAGGGCTGGCGTCATGAGGCACTGGTTGTCTGATCGCGTCCTGGGCATCGCGCCCTCCCCCAGCATCGCCGCCAACGCACTGGTGACCGAGTTGCGCGCCCAGGGCCGCGATATCGTCAACTTCACCGTCGGCGAGCCGGACTTCGACACCCCGGCGCATATCCTTGCAGCGGCCAGCCAGGCGATGCACAACGGCGACACCCACTACACGCCCACCACCGGCACCCTCGCCCTGCGCCAGGCCATCTGCCTCAAGCTGCAACGGGACAACGACCTGGCCTACGGCCTGGATGAAGTGGTGGCCGGTTGCGGCGGCAAGCACATCATCTATCACGCACTGGCCGCCACGCTGAACCGGGGTGATGAAGTCATCGTGCACACACCCTATTGGGTGTCGTACCCGGACATCGCACGGCTCAACGATGCAACACCGGTGATCATCCCCGGTGATGAAAGCCTGGGTTTCAAGCTGTCGCCCGACGCCTTGGACCAGGCGATTACCCCGCAGACCAAATGGGTCATCCTCAACAGCCCGAACAACCCCAGCGGCGCGGTCTACAGTGAGGCCGAGCTGCTGGCGCTGGCCCACGTGCTGCGGCGTCATCCACACGTGCTGGTCATGGCCGACGAAATCTATGAGCACTTCGTCTACGGTGAAGCCCGGCACGTGCCGCTGACGCGCCTGGCGCCCGACCTCAAGTCGCGCACGCTGATCGTCAACGGCGCCTCCAAAGGCTACGCCATGACCGGCTGGCGCTTGGGTTTTGGGGCGGGCCCCGCCTGGCTGATAGCCGCCATCGCCAAGCTGCTGTCGCAGACCACCACCTGCCCGAGCTCGTTGAGCCAGGCGGCGGCCGTCGCCGCGTTTGCCGGAGAGCAAGCACCGATTGTCGCCATGCGCGAGGAATACCAGCGACGCCGCACACGCATGTTGGCTTTGCTCGCGGACATCCACGGCTTGAGCTGTACCCCGCCAGACGGCGCGTTCTACGTGTTCGCCAACGTGAGCGGGCTGATGGGCAAAGTCACCCCGCAAGGCGATCGCCTGGACAGCGATAGCCAACTGGTGGACTACCTGCTGCGTGACTACGGCCTGGCCACAGTCAGCGGTGCGGCGTACGGCATGTCGCCCTATGTGCGCCTGTCCTTCGCAAGCTCGCTAGAAGTGATCGAAGAAGGTTGCCGACGTCTCAAGGACGCCTGCCACGACCTGCGCTGACACGCCCTGCTGCACCCGGCGGCCAACGGACGGCCGCTGTTTTGACTGCCTAGAACAACAACTTAAAAATCATTGATCGCAAATGAGGCATTCCCATGCACACGCCCCGTATCGCGCTGGTCTGGCAAATCATGATCGGCTTGCTGGCCGGCATCGCCATTGGTGCCCTGTTGCACCGTTTTCCCGAATCCCGGCCGTGGCTGGTGGACAATCTTTTGCAACCGGCGGGCGATATCTTCATCAAGCTGATGAAAATGATCGTGGTGCCCATCGTGTTTGCCTGCATGGTGGTGGGCATTGCCGGGCACGGCGACGGTAAATCCCTGGGCCGTATCGGCGTGCGTTCCCTGGGCTATTTTTTCTGCATCACCACGCTGGCGATCATCGTTGGGCTGGTGCTGGGCAATCTGCTCAAGCCGGGCGCCGGTACGGAGCTGTCGAGCCTGCACGCGGCGAACATCACCCTGCCCACCAGCAACGGCGGTGGGCATAGCCTGGGGCAGATCGTCGTCGGCATCATCCCGGATAATGTGATCAGCGCCATGGCCCAGGGCAGCCTGTTGTCGGTGCTGTTTTTCGCGGTGATGTTCGGCCTGGGCGTGGCGCGCTTGCCCGCCGAACGCAAGGACCCGGTGATCGCACTGCTGCGCGGCGTGTCTGACGCGATGTTCAAGGTCACGTCGATGATCATGGCCTACTCGCCCATCGGCGTGTTCGGCATGATCGCCGTGACCGTGGCCAACTTCGGTTTTGGTTCGCTGTTGCCGTTGGCCAAGCTGATCATGGTCAGTTACGTGTCCATCGCGTTCTTTGTACTGGTGGTGCTCAACCTGGTGGCACGGCTGTGCGGGATCAATCTGTTTGCCCTGATGCGGCATATCAAGGATGAGCTGATATTGGCGTTCTCCACCGCGAGTTCGGCGTCGGTCATGCCGCAATTGATGAAGAAGCTGGAGACCTACGGTGTACCGCCGTCGCTGGTGAGCTTTGTGGTGCCGGTGGGCTACTCGTTCAACCTCGACGGCGCCTCGCTGTTCCTCGGCATCGGCACCTTGTTCGTGGCGCAGTTGTACGGCATCGACTTGAGCCTGGGGGATCAGGCGCTGCTGGTGGTGACCATGGTGCTCACGTCCAAGGGCGCCGCGGGCGTGCCGGGGTTCATGTTCGTGATTCTCTCGGCAACGCTCGCCAGTGCCGGGTTGCCATTGGAGGGCATTGCGTTTATTGCCGGGGTGTATCGCTTGATGGAAATGCCGACCACCGCACTGAACGTGCTGGGCAATGCGCTGGCGCCGTTGGTGATTGCGAAGTGGGAGGGCCGGGAGGTGCCAAGGGCTCACCAAAGAGCACCTACGCGGTAAGTTTCCTGATGATGTGTAGGACTTGCCTGATTCCGCCGGCGCGGCTGGAACCTGCCCCTTTTTTTCGCTAGATTCCTCCCCAACGCATATGGGCAACCATGTGCCCACCTTCCGAGGCCCGTTGCGAGAAATCGCACGGGCTTTCGTGTTTCTCATGGATGGGGAAATCGAATTTGGTGCAGTACATTGCTTGTCTGGATGAGTTTGGGCACGTGGGCCAATATGTCTCGCGAAAACACCCGATGTACAAGACCAGCCCTGTATTCGGGTTAGGCGGCATGCTGATTCCCGCCGAAGAGGTGCGCGAGTTCGCAATCTATTTCTACAAGCTCAAATGCCAGTTACTCGCCTGGGACCTGAAACACAAAAACCCTCATCACTTGCCTGCCTATCAATGGGAAAAGAAAGGCTCTGCACTTTTTACTGTGGGTAATGTGCGCAAGTATCGGGAGCTGCGAAAGTCCTCATGTCGTTTGCTGAGTCATATCCAGAAAATTGGAGGACACGTTTTCTAAACGGGTGAGCACAAATCTATCGAGCCCGGGGAACACGACTCGACCGAGACCTTCAAGCGGACGCTGTTACAGTCAATCCGCAAGATTGATCGCTTCTGTACGTTGAACAATGCCTCGTTCATCGTTCTGCTGGATGAGCAGAAAGCAGGCAATGAATGGCGCGAGCGAAACGTAGAAGCCTGTACCCTGGCGATGTTTGAAGATCCAGCAGAAAAATGCCGCACACTGATAGAGCCTCCGCTTCAAGGTGAGAGCTATCTGTTTCAAACGTTGCAGTGTGCTGACTGGCTGTGCGGATTGATTGGTCGGCTGACGACGTTTGCTGTCGCTCCTGAGGAGTTCGAAGACTGGCAACTTTTCGATATGTATTTTGCGGCACGCATGGCTGACGTGACCCTGCCGAGCAGTGGTCTGGATGATAAAAAAACGGCCAAAGCCAAAGAGCAATTTGCTCAATTAACAGCAAATGACTGTTAATCATTGGGTCCCTGGTTCGAGTCCAGGTCGTGGAGCCAGATAGCGACATAAAGAGAAGCCTGCAGCGATGCAGGCTTTTTTTGCCTTGTGTCTCGTCCTGAATAAGGTTTACACCTTCTGGCTTCTGATCAGGAGGGTGCAATGGATACCCCGGCCGGCAAAGACCAGGACCACATCAAGATGGTGGTGGAACAGAACCCGCAGATCCCCGACCGCACCGCCAACCTGCTGCGTGATGAAACCGACCCGACCCTGGCCCTGTACGCCACCTGCAAACGCCTGGAAAGCGCCGGCGCCCAGGCCATCGCGATTCCGTGCAACACCGCCCATGCGTTTGTCGAACGCATCCAGGCGCACCTGCGCGTGCCCATCGTCAACATGCTCAGCGAGACGGTGGAGTGGATCGTGCACACCCACGGCAGCGGCCAGGCGGTGGGCTTGCTGGCGACGTCCGGCACCCTGCAAAGCCAGGTCTACCACCAGGCCGCGCGGCGCTGCGGCTTGCAACTCATCACGCCCGGCTTTGATTACCAGGCGCTGGTGATGGAGGCGATCTATGGCGAACGGGGGATCAAGGCCGGGTTTACCGAGGGCGTGTGCCGTGAACAATTGCTGCTGGCGGCGGAGCATTTGTGTGAGCTGGGGGCGAAGGTGTTGATTCTCGGGTGTACCGAGTTGCCGTTGGTGCTGGCGCATTGTGAGGTGTTCGAGATCGGTGCCCACCGGGTCGCCCTGGTTGATCCCACAACGGTTCTTGCGCGCCGGTGTGTCAGCCTTTCGTCCGGAGCTCATCACATCGGATAAAAATTTTTTGTGGGCGCCGCTTGAAAATTTTCAGCCTGAACCTACTTAGGTCTTACGCGATGCCGAATGCGGGTCGCGTCTCAAATCACTTGGAGAAACCTCAGGAGATTTTGCAATGGCTACTACTCTTTCGTTGGCCCCACTGTTCCGTCACTCTGTCGGCTTTGACCGTTTCAACGACCTTTTCGAATCGGCGCTTCGCAGCGAGGCCGGCACCACCTACCCACCGCACAACGTCGAAAAGCACGGTGACGATCATTATCGAATCGTGATTGCGGCCGCAGGCCTGGTGGAAGACGACCTGGAAATCCAGGTGGAAAAAGGCGTGTTGACCGTCGCCGGCGGCAAGCGTGAACACAATGAAGGCATCACCTACCTGCACCAGGGCATCGCCCAGCGCGCGTTCCGCTTGTCGTTCCGCCTGGTCGACCACATCGAAGTGCAGGGCGCGCAGCTTGCCAATGGCCTGCTGAGCATCGACCTGCTCAGGGTGGTACCGGAGGAAGCCAAGCCAAAACGCATTGCGATTGGCGGCGCTGCCAAGGCGGATGTGAAATCCATCGGCGAGCAGTGAGTTGAACTGAATAAAGGCGCTCTCAGGAGCGCCTTTATTTGGCCCAATGATTAACAGTCATTTGCTACCGACTAGTCACAACTGGGCCACGAAAAACGTGCTGGAGAAATAGAATCGCTGCATAGCGTGAGTACGCGAATACGTCACGCCACGAAAGTTAGTCGGGTTGGGTTGGCTTGTCAAAGCGTGGCAAAACAATGACCTGTAGGAAAAGGAGGCGTCCTCTGTCAGCTACCGAGCAATCTTCATGCCTCACTTAACTTCCTGACCAACGTAGCCGCCATTAGCTTCAACGTTCTGCTCTCTGCCTCAAATCCTTCATCTAGAGCGCGTAAGACCTGCGCCCTGTCATGAATGTAGCCAGCCAAAAAAACTGACTCAATTGATTCAATTGCATGAATGACAACCGACTCCTCTC
Organism: Pseudomonas allii; assembly: GCF_055380095.1. Classification (NCBI taxonomy): domain Bacteria; kingdom Pseudomonadati; phylum Pseudomonadota; class Gammaproteobacteria; order Pseudomonadales; family Pseudomonadaceae; genus Pseudomonas; species Pseudomonas allii. The sequence goes on from NZ_AP039450.1 coordinate 4,574,769, forward strand.
CAGCTTTTAGAAGCGTTAGCAAAACACGCAACGCCCGCTCATCATTCGAGTCACCGAGAGACTCCGCGCACCGACCTCGCCAGACTTCAGACTTCGCCAGAAGAGTAGATTCAAGTTCGTCCCAGCTTGAATTATCAAACTGAGAGATCTTGGAGGCCGCGACATCAATTCCTACATCCGACCAGTAATCTTCTGACCCTATTGAATCCAGCAAAAATTCATATTCTTTAAACATATTTCACCTATCAGAATTTCGTCGGATCCGTACAGCCTCTGCCACAAGGATAGCCAGCAGTAACGAAACTAATTGGGGTCAGACCCTGAGGGATCCCCGATTTTTCTTACCGAAAATCAAGAAGTTGGAATATTGAAGACGCCTGCATGAGTCGGCAACTTGGTTTGCACCACACAAAAACAAGACCCCCGAACTCATGCAGGCCATCCGATTTTTACACAGAGCACTCGCTCAAGCACTGCCTTCAATCCATTCTCGCCGTATGACAACGCTGGTGAGTTGTGTCAGTTCGTTACTACGAGGTCGTCGCCTGACGCTGACTGCGCTCGGACGTTTTATGCCAGGTCAAGCGTATCCAAAACATGCAATCAAGCGAGTGGACCGATTGTTGGGTAATCAACACCTGAGAGCGGAGCGGCCATTGTTCTACTGGGCGATGCTGCGGGCATTGCTGGGCTCCTTGAAGCACCCATTAATCTTGGTCGACTGGTCGAGAATTGATGCGCCTGGCGAAGCTTTTTTGTTAAGAGCTGCGGTCCCGTTTGCGGGACGTTCATTTCCTATTTATGAAAGCGTTCATGAACGCGAAAGTTGCCCAAGATATCAAAGCCGTCTGCTCAAAACGTTGGCTGAGTTACTGCCTGATGGGTGCGTTCCAGTCCTGGTCACTGATGCAGGTTTCCGGCGCCCCTGGATGAAGGCTGTAGCAGCGCAGGGCTGGTATTACGTGGCCCGTATACGAAATCGTGAGCTTTATCGTCGCGAAGACAATGACTGGCAACCAGTGAAGAATTTGTACGCTCTGGCCACCTCATCGGCCAAATCGTTAGGCCGTGTCGAGATGACACGTAGCGCCCCTCACTTCATCGATTTGTACTGTGTCCGTCATTCAGCAAAGGGCCGCAAACACCAACGTGTTACAGGCTCAGTCGCTAGAAGCAAACTAAGCCGGCAGTCCGCTAGACGTGAGCGCGAGCCGTGGTTGCTTGCCAGTAACTTGTCGCAAAGCGAGTGGAATCCAGCAAAAATCGTCGCGATTTATAAGCGGCGTATGCAGATCGAAGAAGGCTTCCGGGATGTCAAAAGTTAGCACCTGGGATGGGGCTTGAACCTGCATCGAAGCCAATGTCCAAGGCCCATTGAAGTGTTGTTGCTGATTGCCGCTTTGGCCAACTACCTGATCTTCTTAACAGGGTTGCAGGCACGAGAGAACCAATTGGAGCGGCGTTATCAAAGCAACAGCCTCAAGGAGCGGCGAGTACTTTCTCTGTGGCGTTTAGGCCTGGAGTATTGGCGCAGTTGCACAGGTCTCGGAGACCGAAAGCAATTAGAAATATTGGAGCATGCTCTGCGTGATGAGGTGCATCATCAGGCGCAGAGCTTGGAGTAAATTTGTGGGGATCCCTCAGGGTCAGACCCCATTTGCCCCATGAGGTGCATCATCAGACGCAGAGCCTGGAATAAATTTGTGCGGATCCCTCAGGGTCTGCCCCCTATTTCCTCTCAACTTTCAGTGAAGACTGTCTTTCCTTCCTGTCCTGGTCCCATATGTCCCCCACTGCTTTGCTTATCACCGTACAGAGTATGTTGCATTGCTTGAGAAAAAAGAATGTCGACGCAACCCTTCCAAGTCCTGTTGCACCGCAGCAATCAAGGCTAACCTTTAAATTAAAGTCCCGCCCCTACTTAAAGCCAACGTATACAGCCTCTACCGTGGCTCGCCCCCCTAAATCATCCATATCAGGAGCATAAAACCTGACCGAGTTCTGGTTAACGTTTATGCCGGTTTTATCTTTCTCCACTTCAAAAGACACACCCTCAGCCACAAAAAAACTCTCAACTGCCTCAATAGACAGACCTAAAACCTGCTTGCCATCATAATAAAAACAAGCATTAGGAAAATAGACCTCCACCCCCCAACAACTCATTAGAGCAGTTGTACCAAACTTGCATGACAGCGTCACCAAAGGCGTCAATTGAATTTTCTGAAAATTCAGTTTTAGGAAAAACCTTATATGGCAAACCTATAACCTTCCTGACCTCCTCTCTGCCTTGCCCGCAAAAGAAATTTTCGACCCCCTTAGACTGACTGTAATTCAACCTCATGAAATCTACCTCGGTATAAAATCTTCAGGACTAAAACTTTTTTGAATACTTTAAAATTTGCCAGACAGAAAAATGCGACAGATTTATTTTCTATTCAGCCTAACAAATGAATAACAAATAAATCCGCCACTTTTTATCTTGAATAAACGTCCTAAACTAGACTGGAGACTTCTTTGAGTAGCGCTATTCTAATCTTTCAGCAGACCTTAGAACACTGCCCCTATCATCAGGAAAGAATACAGAGTAAACATCAGCTGCAACTTTCATCAGGGAAACGTAGTAAGGCACTGGGATACTTGAAGTTTGCACTTCATCCAAAAAGAAACTGACCTCATTGAAATCTTCTGGAACGTCCCAGTCCTGATCAAGAGAGTAAAAAATCCTTCACTCACAGAAAATCCAAATCCCCGCGAGGCATTATAGATAAGTACTGGAAAATTAATCCTCCCCCTCGCCATAGAAGCCTCTATCAATTCGTAAAGGTCTTCATAATCCAGACCCGTTGAAACAAACGACTCCTTGAGGCTCTCAAGCCAAGCCAAGTTAGACATCAGTTTGTCCTCGGGGGCATAGTGATAAAGGCATTTGTTATTTCTCCAGTCTTGCTATTACGTGTCACCTGGAAGTGATAGTACAAAAGGGGACAGATTTTTTCTATTTTTTCCCACATCTAACTTCGGACTACCACGGCCTCTATGTTCGATATCAACCCCTGCATTTTTTTCAACCTCATCAACAAAACGAACAGTGGATCCCTCAGGGTCAGACACAGTTTACCCCATCAGCCCGCCATTCAGCGCGAGGCGATTGTCGGCCCGATTAGATACAGCATCATCACTCAATTCGTTTCGTCACCCACCTCAAATTCAATAAATCCGCCCCTTAAGGATCCTCTTTATCAATTTTACTCACCACGCAGCTTGACGGTTCGAGGGTGTCGACTTTCCGGAATGCTTAATTTTTTCAATTTCCGCGTTGACCGCTAAATACTTATCAGCATATTTTTCCGGAGTACGCTTGTGAAGTTCCCCCAAAATCGACACCAGACTTTCATGAATGGCCAAGTCTGTAGGTTCTATTTCCATAGCATCCTCATAACACTGCAAGGCGCCTTCAAGATCTCCCACCTTAACCAACATCGCACCGAGTTCAAGATACGTATCGACAAATGAGGGTTCGGCTTCAATGGCGGCCTGATAATATTTGAATGCGTCGACAACATTTGACGCGCGCTCATTCGATACGCCTGCAAGGAAAAGATATCGAGCTATGACTTGATCTGGGGCCAACTGGGTAGCGACTTCATAATGCTTAATAGCCTGGGCAAAGTCACGCTGATAGAAACATATATCACCTAAACATTCAGCACATGCAGACTCAGACAGTGAATGCGAGCGGGTTTTGAAATATTCAATTGCATTTTCGACAAGCCCGGTTGAGAGGTACCTAATCAATTGTTTCTTAATATCATTAAAATCAGACTCGTTCACAGCTACTCTCCAACTACTCTAACGGGACTGCTCAGGGTCAGCCGCCATTTACTGCGCGCGGGCTGCCCCCCCTTTAAACTCTTTATTTTATCGCCCAGCATACTTGGTTCAAAACTTTCTTCTATTGAAACGACCAGTCATGCACCGATATAAATTCGATCTTCTGATTAGACTCATACTCCAATGGTGCTCTATAGTCGGTAATAAAGCTGATACCCTCTATATATTCACCATTTTCAATAATCAGAAACTCATCATCCACATCATTAAAATCCAACTCGTAAAAATCCTCAAGCAGCAGTAGGTCACTGCCAGGCACAACCACTTTAAACTTTCCTTGATAGCCTCTACCAACCACAATCCTATATAGCTTATTGCGCTCCCCGAAATCCAATGAAATCCAGTCATTCCGATAGCTGAAAGACTCCACGACTTTACCTACACCAATGGCGGAGCCCACCGGCGTTCGAACGCCAATCCAGCCTAAACTTTCGAGCAAAATTTTATTAAGAACGGAGTTTGAGTCGTACCACTCCACAGCGCCAATTTTTTCCTGAACACAGGAAAAGTCTTCGCCCAAATAAAAACCAGCCGCACTCAAGCCAAGACTCAACTCAGCCATAAGATCAGAAACTAATAAAGTCATTCACCATCACTCCCAGTTTTTCCATTCCCCAGCTTCATATTTTAACCGACTTCCCTGCTTATCATAATACTGCTGATAGCTGGTTATCGTTCCAGGCTTGAAACCTGTGAATAACAATCGACTCCTCTCTAGCTTTTAAAAGCGTTAGCACAACGCGCAACGCCCGCTCATCATTCGAGTCACCGAGAGACTCCGCGCACCGACCTCGCCAAGCCTAAGACTTCGCCAGCAGAGCAGATTCAAGATCGCTCTCCGGGGCTTAGGGTGAATGTGTGAGGATCCCTCAGAGTCCGTCTGCTTTTTTGATTTATTTACCATGCGGCGTGACGATTCAACGGTATAGACTTTCCGGAACGCCTCATCTTTCAACTGTCGCTTTGGACGCTGAGTACAATAGTCAACGGCCTTTTCGCCAAGCCCGCTTTACCCCATGCGTTGCTAACAGACATGCGACTCACTAATGCCTAAAGATGATTGATTTTGCGAAGTCTGCATACTTATAAAACCAACTTAACGCAAACAAAATCGAGAATGGCATTCCCAACCATACAAATACCACGTCAAATTCCACCTCAAACCCTGCAGAAATAAACAGGACTGGCAACAATGCCAGCAGGCATCCTATGGAAAGCATTACGACTAAAACACCCGCCGCCATTATTGCCGAGGACATCAACTTACTTACCGTCACCCTTAGCCTCCTCGTAAAAGCCGTAGCCCTTATAACCCACCCCGCCGACATACACACCTAGCGCCTTACCAAATGGGGTTTTCGTGCCTAACAACGTGACTCCCCAGGGTCAGACCCCATTAACCGGTTTATTTGAATTATTGAACCTAAAGACTCACTTTTAGAGCTACCCCGCGGGGGCAGTTTACGGGTAGAGCCCACACGCTATAAGTCTGCCGAGGCCTAACCATCCGTTCAGAAGCGCAATGATATCAAAATGGCTTTGAACGTCTTTAAGAGCTGCCGCTTGATAAAAACGAGCGCAAGCCTCAGGATGAGCTGATAACACCTTGGCGCCAAGCTTTTCCGATTTACTTAATATAATACCTTCATTTGGCCTAGCTAATTTACCTCATCCAACACAGAGTCGATGACCATGAACAGCAAACAGCTTAATAAGGGTAGTAAATTCCTCAGTTACGTATTGCGACACGAACCAAAATCCATCGGCATCAAGCTAGATACAGAAGGTTGGGCGAAAATTGCTTTACTAATTGAGGGGGCGGCTAAAGAGGGACAAGTTCTAGACTACGAATTGATCCAGGCAATTGTGAGCAGTAGCGACAAGAAGCGGTTTTCTATATCTAACGACGGACAATACATCCGCGCCGTACAGGGACACTCAACGGAGAGTGTAAACGTTAGTCATATTGAGGTACCCCCCCCCATTGTCTTGTATCACGGAACAGCAACTCGCTATCTAGATTCAATTCTAAGGCAGGGATTGATTGCAGGCTCTCGTCATCATGTACATCTATCGGAGGAGATAGCTACCGCCTTATCAGTCGGCCAACGACATGGGAAGCCGGTCATCCTAAAAATCAACGCTCTAGAAATGCACCAACAGGGTTTCAAATTCTTTCGGGCCGAAAACAACACTTGGTTAACCAATCACGTGCCGCGCAACTTTATTATCGAAGACAATAGATAGACAGATTTCCCCAACGACAAATTTTCCTCTCCCATACAACGGTACAAGACCCCAAAAACAAACAAGAAACAGCCCTTAACACTTACAAAATTTAACCACTAACACCAAGAAATCAAGCCTTTTATACATGCTTAAATCACGTGAACACACCCTAACCCCAACAACTTACCACCTTACAAACTCAAACCTCTACTGATTTTGCAACTACATATAACGCAACACCTACAGAATGCAGAAATAGCCTGTAATGCTTATCACCACTTGAAAGCTCTTTGCCCTGCTGCATGGCTATAATACCTGAATATCCATATTCAACAAGAGATCCAAGCATTGAAACATCACCATCATCCTTACAACTAAAAAAACTATAACCGGGAAATGGCTGCTTTAAAAAATATGAAACCTTTAAGAAACGAATGCTCTTTTTAATCTCTCCAGCACTTGAACTCTCATCATCATAATAAACATCCAGGTCAAGAGTTGTTCCCGAATAAAAAATCTCAAATCTATTTTCACCGCCACCAGGCAACAACTGATCGAGATCAAGCAGTTGCCTAGGATTTGACAATTTAATTTTTTCAATCATTTTCTAGCCTTATCTACAGAGCCGCCGTAGTTCTTATTAAGCTGTTGCCTTACCAAATCATCAAAGGTCAAGTTATCATATGCTGTTATTCCTGTTTTATTGGTTCCATACCATTGACTCTTAGGAACGCCTGCCTCTATCAAAGCAGTTGAACTCCTAGTGTTTGCGATAACTTTCTTCCCGTCAATCATTACGTAATCTAATGGAACTTGGCTTGGTCGGATTACCCCTTGCTTAAGAGCGTCAGCAAGATCACTCACCGTGCTTATAGTCCGCCCCCCTGCTGCTTGCGTATATATATCCTGCCCTACTGGACTAAATTCTTTAGTGATTTTAGCTGGAATCTGTGCAAAGACGCTATCCCCCAACGCTCCCCGAACTGGATATCTAGCACCGCTGAGCGCCGTGCCCCCGGGTAGAGACAATGCCAAAGCTAGCGCTGCATCCGCCCAATACTCAGGATCCGTTAACATGAACGTATAGCTTTCTAACGCCTTTTCTCGTTGACCACCGATCCCGTAAATTATCACCGATGAGCTATCGAGCGCCCACTGAGGAGACTTTATATAAACTGCTTGATCTTCCGCAGTCATTTGTAAATAAGTCTTATATTCTGCGGGTTCCATAATTACTGATGGTTTTCCAGTGACAGGATCCACCAATACGTAGCTGACTATCTCACCGCCATCATTTTGATTAATAATGATATTACCGAGATGCTGGGAGCGAGTACCAGCCATTCTCAATACCGTTGAACAGCCCGTTATCGAGGGATTGTCGACGCACGCGTTTAGTCGTTTATCGTAATTCTTTGAGTGCGCTTGATAGTTATACTGCGTAGCATTTTTAGCTACCCAACCACCCTTCTCGATCGACTTCGCATCAGCATCCTTCTGCGAAGCCGCTGCCAGCACTCCCACAATCTGTGAACTCATGGACAAAAGGGTCTTATCGCCTTTAACCAAAGAGTCCAGATGAACGACTAGAGCTTCGTTGATCCCGGCTGCCAAAGCCCCCGTTCTGAAGTCCCCGCCTGTGGCCTTAGAGAGCAAGCCACCCACCATTGCATGAACCACAATTTTAGGAGGGTAGCCTTCCGTCAGTACCCCATGGGTGTAGTCGCCAATGGCATTAAAACTTGCTGCAGCCAATGTATTGAACAATGCGCCTTTGAGTGCATCACCAAAGTCACCACCTTGTCCGAGCGCTTTGCTCAGCAAAGTCGACGTACCGTTCTGCAAGGCTTGGTTCGCCGCAAACTGGCCAACGCCGGCCCAGGTGTTGAGGGCTGGCGAAGTGATAACGGCCCCTGTGTTTGGATTGGTCTGCGTGCCTGTCCAACCATCGAAAAGCCCTTTCGTCAGGCCTGCCGTCACGCCCGATATCACGTAGCCCTTAATCGCATCCGATGAGGTGACGTCCTTGAACACTGCACCCAGATTGCCCCGATTATTGATAACGCTGACGGTTGCATTAGTCGCGGCACCTGAAGCAACAGCCCCCACCGCCGCCGCCGTGACACCACCACCACCCGCCGCAGTCGCAGCCATAGGCCCTATGACAGTAGCCATCACGATCGCGATAATGATCTGCGACGCAGGACCAAGTCCGGAGTTGCTGTATTTGAAACTCTCGTGAATTTCCTTAACTTGATGCCAATCTACATCGCCACGCCTTTCTGCATCCTTTATCCATGCCAATTGCGGGTCAGCTTTGACCATTGCATCAATGGACTGACTAACCGTTTGCTGATTGACCTGCGTTACATCAATTTTCAAACCATCCACCGCTTTGATCGCAATAGCGCCTGCGGCAGCCATTTGCGTTTGACGCACGGTTTCGTCGGTATTGCCTTTGCCTTTGGATGACACCCAAAAAGCATTGTTATTGGACTTCTCGTGGCTTTCCTGATGAAGGTCCTTAACACCTTCAAACGTCACACTACCGCCACTGGCAATGGTCAGATCATCGCCACTTTCCAACTTGGCCGCCTGGTACTTCTGGTCACCCTGGCTCTGAATCGTAAGGTCGCCACCGGTTTTTATTTCACTACCGATGTTGGTGACTTTAGTCACTTCGTCACGCTGGGTTTTCTTGGTGCCCCAACTCCCCTTCTTCTTCATGTCATACAGCGAATAATCACTGTCTTCCGCTGACAGCAGCGCCAGGTTACCGCCTGCAACCAGATATGCCTCGTCCCCAGCACTGATACGGCTGGCAATCATCGCCAGATCGTTACCCGCACCCAGCGATACATCGCCACCTGCACTCAACGTAGTAGAAACCTGACTGACATGATCCTCCTGGCGTTTCTCCTTTTTGCTTTTGCGCGAGGAATGTTCCTCATCTGCAGCCGAAGCCAGAATCAAATCACCGCCAGCACGCATGTTGATGTCGCGCTTGGCATCGATCTGACTGGCGATCGCTGCGATGTCTCGTCCTGCCTTGACATTCACATCGCGCCCGGCATCCACATCGGAGCCGTGTTGTGTGGCGCTGCTGGTTTGCAGGCGCTTGCCCATATCCATCGCATTGCGTTCTTCGGCGGCGACCAAGCTGGCATCGCGCCCAGCGACAATGGTCGTGTCGCGACCGCTTTGCAGAGCACCACCGACACTGGCAAAGTCTCGCCCGGCGCCGATGTCCAGATCATTCGCCGCCTCAACCCGCGCAGCGCTATCCACATAATCGCGATGCTGCGAATACCCCGCCCCTTTGTCATCCCAACCGGTCACGCTGCGCTCGTTGATCACATCGCCATTGATGGCGGTCAGCGTCACATCGCGCCCTTTGATGATGCCGCCGGCTTTGTTGACGATGTTGTTGCCCGCCAGCAGGTCCAGGCGGTTGCCTGCTTCGATCAGCCCGCTGTTGGTCACATCATTGGCGGCCTTGGCCGACAGGTTGTTGGTGGCGCGCAGGGTGCCGGCGTTGACCAGGTTTTCACCGGCAATCAGGTTCAGGTCGTTACCGGCGATCAAGGCGCCGGTGGGGGCAAGACGGTTATTGGCCTGGGCCAGGTACAGCACCGGCACCAGGACTTTTTCACCGTTCACTTCGTGCTCTTCCAGCCACACGATGTCATGCGTCAGGGCTGCGACCTGTTGTGAGGTGAGGCTGACGCCCATCGACAGGTTCAGCTGCTGCTTGCTGCTGATGGCGTTGTCCATCAAGTACTTGAACAGTTTTTCATCGGTGGTCTGGCCGTCGATAAAGCGTTGGCCGGTGCGCGCTTGCACGGCCTGCTGAACCAGACGCTGTTCGTACAGGCCATCGCCCAGGCGCTTCCAGCTTGTGTCTGGGTTGTAGCCCAGGCCTTGCAGCAGGTAGTCCGAGCTCATGAATTGCTTGAGGTCGGTGAGTACCGGGTTGGTTTCGATCAGGTATTTGTGCGGCTGCGAGACGGCACGGCTGTCCGGCAGGCCCTGGACGCGGCTGATGGTTTGGCCGGCCAATGCCGTGGGCTGGCTGACGACGGGTGGTTGTACCTGACCCGCAGGCAGTACGTCCTGGGCAGCCGAGGTAAGGCCCGGCAGTTGGGTATCCGGCGCAGCGATCGCCGCAACGTCGGTACTGCGCGTGATGGTCGACAAGCCCGGCACACTCAGATCAGGGAGAGCCCCGCCTGGCGACGTATGCACAACCCTATCGCCTGGCGTGACGGCAGGCAGGCCGATGCCCGGCCGCGAACCATCGACCGCAGGCTGGGAAACACCCGCGGGATTGCGCGCGTCAATGCCGTCAACGCGGGTGATGTCGGCACCGTTGGTGCGTCCCGGCAGCCGGATTTGCACATCGGCGCTGCCTACACCGCCGGTATCGATGGCGCTGGCGACCGCATTGAGCAAACCCGCTTCACGGGCAGCCACGGCGACCTGACGCGTGCTGGTGGCGACTTGCGCCGCTTCGCCGACTTGAATCACGCGGCCATGGGTGGATGGCAGCGCTTGCTGACGCTGGCTCGGATCGAGGCTGGCGCTGCCCAGCGTCCAATTCTGATTAACAGTGCCCGCCTGCCCCGTCGTGCCGCTTTGGCCACTTAAACGAAACAATCCGTTCTGCCCGCTGGGCAAACCGAAGCCCGGCAGGGTCAGGGGGTTGACCTGCTGTTGGGCAAGGTCGGGTGGCAACTGTGCATTGAGCACAACCACCTGGGTTTTATTGGCGCCTACGCCGGTGTCCAGCGAACGCCCACCCACCGCCTGCGCGGTCTTGATCACGTTGATGTTGTTGATGCTTTTACTGGCGGTGAGCGCAGCGTTGCCACCGGCCTGAATAATCGCCGGGGCCACCACTTGGGTGCCGCCTTGTACGGCGATGGGCTGGTTGATACCGGGAAACAGCGACGGACTGAACCGCGCCATCAAGTCCGCAAACGCCGCCTCATCCACTGGAGAACCCTGCGGGTGAGCGCGGTTATAGGCCTGCACCGCGGCGACCATCTGGTTGTACTGCCCCTTGGAGATTTTGGTAATACCGCCGTATTCCTGGCTCTGAGAACCGGAACCACCGGTAGCTGCCTGGTTGAGGATGTTTTCGCCAGTAATCGATAGGTCATTGGCGGCCGACACCACGCTGTAGCGGTTGGTGAAGTTCTGCCCGGTAACCACCATGTTGCGCCCGGCGCTGAGGGTGGCCGAAGGCGAGTCGATCTCAAGCACACTCGACACGGTACGGCTCAAGGTCACCGCAGGGCGTCGGTCACTCCAACCGCCGCTGCAATGCTGGGTGCACCGAATGCCCACGCCCACGGACGTCAACTGCTGGTTGAGCTTGAATTTCTCGCGCTCGTTGATCACGTCGTTGGCCGCGATTCGGAGGTCGCCCATGCTCTCGATGCTGGCGGAAACGTTACGCACGCTCTGCGCCTGGGTTCCACCGGCTACCCCCGCTACCGTGAGGTTGCCCAGGCTGTAGATGTCCGAATAGTTGTTGGTCAGGCTGCCCAGGTTGAAGGTCGAGTCCTGGCCGCTGAACAGGAATCCGCGTGCGCCGACACCGCTTGCAGCGTGATCGTTGAGCAGGCTTTGGGCCGTCAGCACCAGGTTTTGCGAAGCCCCCAACGTGCCGGTGTTCACAATGCTGCCAGCGTTGATGCGCAAGTCGCCGCTGGAGGTCAAACGCCCACGGTTGAGCAGTTGGCCCCCTGTGGTCAGTTGGGAAGTGCCACTGCCAGCCACGCTGGCGGTTTCATTCACGGTTATCTGCGCAGCGCTCAGGCCCAGGTTGCCCAGGCTGCTATAGCGCCCGTTACCGCCGTAGCTACCGGCCAGCGTCAGATTGGCCGTGCCGTCACTGGCGATCAGGCCGTCGTTGTTCCAGTTGCCGCCGTTGCCCGTCAGGCTGTCGGAGGCGAGTAACTGGCCGCTGGCGGTCTGGTTCAGGGTATTGACGTTGACCGTCAAGCGTCCGGCCTGGATCACGCTGCTGTTGGTCCAGCTGTCTGCGGCCAGGGTCAGGCCGCCACGGGTCACCAGGTTGCCGCCGGCATTGATCAGGTTGGCGGTGGCGATATCAAAAGTGCCGGTGCCGCCGTGCAACAGGCTCCCGCCCTGGTTCAGGAAGCCCCCGGCATTCAGGGTCAGGTCAGCGTTGGAGGTTTCCAGTCGACCATTACGGTTATCGAATGCACCGCCGAGCTGGAAGTTGGTTTTGCCGCTGCGGCCCAGCGCGCGCAGTTGCCCGCCTTGGTTGTCGACGCTACCGCCCGTCACGCTCAAGGTATTGTCGCTTTCAATCACACCGCTGCGGTTGATCAGCGCGCCACCGGCGTTCAGCTCAACCGCACGACCTGCAATCTGCCCGGCGCTGTTGTCCAGTTGCACACCACTGACTCGCATCAAGCCGGTGGCATACACCCCACCATTGGCATTGGCGAAGTAGTTGGCGTTGACCACTGCATCGCCGGTCTGCGCAGCGATGAAGCCGCTCTGGTTGTCGAGGCGGTTGGCATTCAGGTTCAGGCTATGGGCCTGGAGCGTGCCGCCTTGGTTATTGAGGTCGCCGCTGATGTTCAGGCCCAGGCCGGTTTGACCCTGCACCTTGCCTTTGGCGTTGTTCAATCCCACCGAGGTCAACTGCACATCGGCGTCCTGGCTGTAGATCAGACCGTCGCTGTTGTTCTGCACGATACCGCTGCTGGTGATCGCTACGCGGTCTTTACCAGCGAGGGTGCCGCTGCCGCTGTTGTTCAGGCCACCGCTGAACAACGTCAACAGACTTTGGCTGATGATTTTGCCCTTGGCGTCGTTGTTGACCTGCATCGCCCGTTGCAGCAACAAGGGGCCGGAACTGGCAATGCTGCCGCCGCTGTTGTTGAGGGTGCCGAGCAGGTTGAGGGTCAGGCGGCCGTTGGTGGCCAACGTGCCGCCGTTGTTGTTCAGGTCGGTGCCGACGACAGTCATCGCTTGTTGGGCGTTGATCGTGCCTTGGTTGATCAGCGTTGCCGCCTGCAGATCCAGCGTGGTGCCGCTTTCGATCAAACCGCCATCGACGTTGGTCAACGCACCGGCCACGGTGAGCGTTTGCCCGTCGCCACTGGACAGCACGCCTTTGCCACTGTTATCCAGGCTGGCGGCACTGACGCCCAAACGGCCTTGGCTAACCAGCGCGCCTTCGTTGTTGTTCTGCAGCGCGCCACTCAGGCGCACGTCAATTGCACCGCTGCGGCTGGAGAGCGTGCCGTTGTCACGGTTGTCGAGGTTGTCACCCCTGACGTTCAGACCTTGCCAGCCGGACAGCAGGCCTCTTGCGGTGTTGTTCATCGTGGACGCGTTGACAGTCAGCACTTGGCTGCTGATCAGCTTGCCGGCGCTGTTGTCCAGGCTGCGCGCCGTCAGAGCGAAGCTTTGCTGGCTGGAGATTTCGCCGCCTTGGTTATTCAGGTCACGCAGGTTTTTCAGGGTCAGCGGGCCGTTAGTCAGCAGCAGGCCGTTGCGGTTGTCCAAGTCGCTGTTGTTGAGGTCCAGGGTCATCCCCTGCTCGCCCACCACGCGGCCGCCCGCCAGTGCCAGAGCGTTGAGGTTCGCGGTCAACGCGCCTTTGGCCGAGACTTCACCGCCATTGCCCGTGTTGAGGCTGGCAGCGTTGAGGTTCAAGGATTGCTTGGCACTGATCAAGCCTTGGTCCTGGTTGCTCAACAAGCCATCGCTGGTCAGTTGCAAGTCGCTGCGGCTATTGAGCGTGCCGCCACGGTTGTCGACGGAACCTGCGTGAGCGTCGAGGCTGGCGGCGCCGATCAGGCCTTTCAGGTTAGCCAGGGTTTGATTGACGCGCAGGGTCAGGTCCTGGTTACTCAGCAGCTTGCCGTTGCTGTTATCCAGGCTTTGCGCGGCCAAGGTGAAGGCTTGGGCGCTGGAGATTTCACCGTTCTGATTATTGACGCTACTGAGGTGGTTGAGCGTCAGTGGGCCAATAGCGTTGATCAATCCGCCTTGGTTGTTCAGTTGAGCGTTGTTCAGGTCGAGACTCAAACCCGCGTTGCTGAACAGCTTGCCGCCCTGCTGATCCAAACCGGTGACGCTGGCGGTCAGCGCCTTGGCGCTGCCGATGCTGCCGCCGTTGTTCAACTGTGCGGTGGTCAGGGCCAGGGTATCGCCGCTGTTGAGGCGGCCGTTTTGGTTGTTCAGCTCTCCGGTGCTGACCGTGACCGGGCCTTTGCCGCTGATGATGCCTTGCTGGTTACCCAGATTGGCGCTTTGCAGGGTCAGGCCGCCGTCGGTAACCAGTTTGCCTTCGCTGTTGTTGAGGCTGTCGGTGACGGAGACGCTCAAGCCCTTGGCGCTGGACAGGCTGCCTTTGCTGTTGTTCAGGCTACGGGCCTTGACGGCCAACGCATCTTCACTGCTAAGCACACCTTGGCTGTTGTCGAAATCACCTGCGAGATCCAGCTTTAGCGATTCCTGGCTGAGCAGCTTGCCGCCGTTGTTATCCAGCGATGTGCCAGTCAGGATCAAGCGTTGGCCGTTGAGTTCACCGAGGGTGCGGTTGATGAGTTGATCAACGGCAAGGTTCAACGTACCGCCTGCGAACACCACGCCCTTGTCGCTGTTGTTGAGTTGTTGGCCGGTGACGCTGACGTCGCCATTGCCGGTCAATTCGCCGCTGCGGTTGTCGACAGTCGCCACGTCGAGTTTCAGCGCTTTTGTGGCGCCTACCAGACCGTTGCGGTTATCGAGATTTGCGCCGCGCAGGTTGAGGGCGTCGGTGCTGATCAGCTTGCCGTTCTGGTTGTCGAGTTTGCTGGCGTTGATCGTCGCAAGCGCCTTGCCTGCGATCTCGCCGTTGCGGTTGTCCAGCGTTGCGCTGGTCAGCAACAAGGCGCCGTCAGCGATCACGCTACCGCGTTGGTTATCGAACCATTCGCTGGCGCTGAGGGTGACATCGCCACGGCCACTGAGCAGGCCTTCGGTGTTGTCCAGGCGAGTGCTGCGGGCATCAAGGCTGGCGGCGTTGATATGGCCTTTGAGGTTGGCCAGCAGTTGCTCCACACGCAGGGTCAGTGCCTGGTTGCTGATCAGTTTGCCGTTGCTGTTATCGAGGTTTTTTGCGACCAGGGTGAAGGCGTTTTGGCTGGAGATTTCGCCGTGCTGGTTGTTGACAGTGGCGAGGTTGTCGAGTGTCAGCAGGGGTGCGTTGATCACCCCTGCGTTGACCAGTTCGCCATTGTGCAGGTCAAGGTTGAGTTGCGTAGAGCTGACCAGTTCGGCGCCGCCCCATTGCGTCAGACCGGTAAGGCTGGCATTCATGGCACCGACGCTGCCGATATGCCCGCTGTTGTTGAGCTGGGTGGCGCTGAGGTCGAGCTTGTCGGCGCTGATCACGCGGCCGTCGATGCCATTGGTGAACAGCCCGGTGTTGACCGTTGCCAGCCCCTGGCTTTTGAGCAGGCCGCTGGTGTTATCCAGGCTGGCACTGGTCAGTGTGAGGTCTTTGGCGCTTTCGACAGTGCCACCCTGGTTCATGAGCGCCGCTGCGCTGGTCAGGGTCAGAGGTCCTGCACTGGAAACCTTGCCGCGGGTGTTATCGACGCGCTGGCCTGCCAGCGCCATGGAGCCTTCACTGGTGAGCTTGCCGCCTGTGTTGTCCAGGCCTGCCTTCAGTTGAAGAGCCAAAGCACGCTGAGCGCCAACAGTGCCATCGGTGTTATCGACAGCAGTGCCGGTAAGCCGAGCGTCCTGGGCAAAGATCAAACCTTTGGCCTGATTGATCACTTCGGCCATTACCAATTCCAGAGCAGTACCGGCCAACAGTTTGCCGGCACTGTTATCCAGGCGCTGGCCGTTGAAGTCGATGTTCTGCTGACTGGAGATTTCCCCGGTACGGTTGTCGGTATTGCTGACCTTGAGTTTCAGCACTTTTGTCGCGGCGAGCAGACCGCCGCTTTGGTTATCCAGGGTGTCAGCATTGAGGCTGAGATTGCCCTGGGCGACCAACTGACCGCCCTGCTGATTCAGCACGCCAACCGTGGCGTCCAGATCATCCTGGCTGGCAATGCGCCCCTTGGCGTTTTCAACGGTATCGAGGGTCAGACGTACCGGCCCCATGGCGCTGGTCAGGCCGTTCTGGTTGTTCAAGGACTGGCCGACAAGTGCCAGTGCCTGCTTGCTGTTAAGCACACCTTCGCGGTTGTCGAGTTGGCCGACATGCAGGTCCAGGCCCTGATTGGCGCGCACCGCGCCGCCACGGTTGTCCAAGCTATTGCTGCGCAGGGTCAGCAGGTTCTGTCCGGACAGGCGACCGGTGCGGTTGTCCACACTCCCCGCCTGGATGTCCATCACGCCTTTGGCGAGCACAGCACCTTTGGCTTGGTTATCAAGCAGGCCATCGACCTTCAGCGTCAGGCTGCCATCGGTCGCCAGGCTGCCGGACTGGCTGTTATCCAGGCTGGCCGCGGTCACGTTCAAACGCTGGCCGGCACCCAAGGTGCCGCCTTGGTTGGACAGCGCGCCGGTGGTTGTCAGGTCGAGGCTGATGTCGCCCATCACATGACCGTCGTTGCGGTTGTTCAGGGTCATCGCGTTGACCACTGTGGCGCCGCTGCTGGAGACTTCGCCGTCATCGTTAAGCAGGTCGGCCCCCAACGTTAACGCCAGGTCTTTGGAACTGCTGAATACGCCGCTGGTGTTATCCAGTCGCTCTGCTTGCACAGTCAGGCCTGCGGCAGCAATGACGCCCTTGAGGTTGATCAGCGCTTGGTCGACTTTGAGGGTCAGCGCCTGGTCACTGAGCACATGGCCGTCGCTGTTATCCAGACTTTTCGCAGCCAGGACAAAGCTACGCTCGCTGGAAATTTCGCCGTGCTGGTTGGCGACGGAGGCGAGGTTTTTCAACAGCAATTGCCCTGGCGCGTGGATCAGGCCACCGGCGTTGTTGAGAACGCCGAGGTTCATGTCCAGGCTTAAATCGCGGGTGCTGTAGAGCTGGCCACCGTTGCGCTGATCCAGGCCGGTGAGGCTGGCGGTCAGTGCCTTGTTACTGGCGATATGGCCGTCAAAACGGTTATCCACCTGCCCTGCCGTCAGGTCCAGGAGATCGGCACTGGTCAGGCGCCCGCCGCTCTGGTTATTCAACGCGCCGGTCGTGATGCGCACCGCGCCGTCACCGATCATTTTGCCGCCGCTGTTGTCGATGCTGGCGCTGCTCACGGTCAACGCCATTGCGCTAAGCAGCTCGCCGCTGCGGTTGCTCAGAACGCCGTTGGCGGTCAGGTTCAACGCCGCGCCGCTGCTGAGGCGGCCGCTGTCGTTGTTCAATGTGGTGGTTTGCAGGGTTAGGCGCTTGTCACTGCGCACGGTGCCTTGCTGGTTGTTCAGTTGGTCGAGTTCCAGACTCAGTGCGCCGTTCGCCAGAAGGCGACCTTTGTGGCTGTTGTCGAACTGCCTGCCGTTAAATGACAGGTCGGAGAGGCTGGAAACTTCGCCGCCTTGGTTGTTCAGGTTATCAACCTTCATCACCAGCGACTGGCGTGCATTGAGCAAGCCACCCTCGCGGTTATCCAGCTGCGTGCCGCTTACCTGCATCGACCCGGCTGCCGTTACGCTGCCGCCACGGTTATCAAACTGGCCAATCGCAAGGTCCGCCTGCTCACCGCTGACAAAACGGCCGCCACGGTTGATCGCGATACCACGGCTGGTGACGTCAAGTAACCGATCCCCTTGCAACAGCCCCTGGCTGTTATCCAGGCTCATACTGCTCAAGGTGGTGGTAGCACCGACGATTTCACCATGGCGATTGTCCAGGGCCGTGTCGACGGACAGCGTCAGATCATCGCGGACTTTGAGCTGGCCTTCGGCGTTAACCAGGCTGTTTGCGTGCAGGTCCAACCCCGTGGCGGCGACCAAGCCTTTGGTGTTGTCCAGCGCGTTGGCAACGCGCACCACAAGCCCTTGCTCGCTGAGCAACTTGCCGCCCCGGTTGTCGAGGCTGCCTGCGGTAAACACCAGGGCCTGGGCACTGGAAATTTCCCCGCCCTGGTTATCAACACTGCTTAAGTTGCTCAGTAGCAGCGCACCCGGCGCATGAATCAAACCGCCTTGGTTGTTCAGATGGCCGTGGTTCAGGTCCAGGGCTACACCCGCCTGGCTGTGGATATTGCCTTTGGCGCTATTGTCCAGGCTTGCCGTGCTCACCCGTAATGGGCCGGTTGCGCTGAACAGACCGGCCTGGTTCAGCAGATACGCGCTGAGCAACGCGGTAAGGCGACCGTCGCTGGTCAGCTTCCCGCCGCTGTTGTCCAAGCGCGTCGCGGTGATGTCCATCGCCTGCCCGGCGAACAGCGTGCCCTGGCGATTGTCGATCAGGCCCACGCTGTTGAGCGAGAGCATCGCGTCGCCTTGCAGCAGACCCTCGCGGTTATCCAGCGACGTACTGTTGACCGATGCCGTGCGCGCCAACAGCTTGCCACTGCGGTTATCCAGTGCGCCGTCGATCTGCGCGATCAAGCCATCGCCGGCGCTGAGCGTGCCACCTTGGTTAGCCAGGCTGGCGGCGCGCACGTCCAGGGTTTTAGCCGAGATCAAGCCTTGCGTGTTATCGAGTGCGTGGGCGATGCGCACGGTCAAACCCTGCTCGCTGAGGAGCTTGGCGTGGTGGTTATTCAGGGTGTCCGCGGCCAGGGTGAACGCCTGGGTGCTGGAAATTTCGCCGCCCTGGTTATCGACGCTGGCGAGGTTGCTCAGCAGTAACTGGCCTGGGGCGTTGATCGTGCCACCCTGGTTATTCAAATGACCGTTATTGAGATCGAGGCGCACATCCCCCTGGCCGAAGAATCGGCCATCATTGTGCTGATCCAGACCACCGACGCCAGCATTCAGCATTTGGCCCGCACTGATGCGGCCGCCCTCGCTGTTATCCACCTGGCCAGCGCTCAAGTTGAACGCGACATCACCGCGCAAGGTGCCACGCTGGTTATTCAGCGGGCCGCTCGATTGCACAGTGAGGTTATGGGCGACAAGCGTGCCTTGTTGGTTATCAAGGCGACCCAGGTTGAGGCGTGCATCACCTTTGGCGGCAAACAGACCGGTCTGGTTGAGCAATTGCCCGGTGATCGCCGCGACCAACGCGCCGTCGCTGGTGAACGTGCCTGCGCTGTTGTCCAGGCGGGATGCATTGAGGGTAGCGGTTGCACCTGCCGCCAATGTCCCGCGCTGGTTGGACACCACGCCGCTGTTGAGCACCAGGGAGCGATCGCCTTGCAGGCGGCCGCGGTCGTTGTTCAGTTCACCCGTGGTGGACGCAAGGTCGGTTGCCAGAAGCTCGCCGGTGCGGTTATCCAGCAGACCTGTGGTGTTCGTCGTCAGATGATTACGTGCGCCGAGCTTGCCGCCCTGGTTGTTCAGGCTCGCGGCGTGGATGTCGAGGTTCGACGCCGAAACCAGGCCCAAAGCATTGTTCATCGCGCCGGCGATACGCAGGGTCAGGTCCTGGTCGCTGAGCACTTTACCCGCGTCGTTGTCGAGGCGGTTGGCGGCCAAGAGGAATGACCGCGTGCTGGAAATTTCCCCTTGGCGGTTATCGACCGTATTGAGGTTATCAAGGGTCAATTGACCGCTGGCGTTGATCAGGCCGTTGCGGTTATCCCAGTGCCCCTGGTTAAGGTTCAACGTCAAAGAGTCTTGGCTGTTGAGCGTGCCCTTTTGGCTGTTGTCTAGCGCGCCGGCATTGACCCGTACTGTCTGACGCGCTGCAATTCGACCGCCCTGGTTATTGACCAGACCTGATGCGTTGAGGCTCAACGATTGACCTGCCGACACCAGGCCCGCCACATTGTCCAGCGCTGCCAATTGCAGCACGACTTGAGCCTGGCTCGACAGCTCGCCACTGCGGTTGATCAGTTGCCCGATGCCCGCCGTCAAGTTGCCCGTGCTGGTGACCAATCCGCCTTGGCTGTTAAGCAGTTGATTGGCGTCGATTCCCAGGTTGCCCGCGCTGAGGATGCGGCCCTGGTTCTGGTTGTCCAGAGTCGACGCGTTCAGTTGCGCATCGCGTTGAGCGCTCAAGGTGCCACCCTGGTTGGCCAGGTTGCCCGTGTTGATGGTCAAGTCACGGCTGGCGATCACCGTCTTGCCGCTGTTGTCGATGCTATTTGCTTTTAAGCGCACATCGCCTTGGGCATTGCGGCTGTTATCCGCATTGACGCCCGCTTCGATGATCCCGTTGTTGGTCAACCGCCCAGCAGCGTCCAGTGTGATGCTGTCCCTGGCCGCCAGCGTTTGCTGATTGGTCAGTGCGCCTTGGGTGGTCACCGACAAGTCAGTACCGGCATACACGTCGCCCTTGGCCTCTACGCTGGCTGCTTTGACCGCCACTGCCGTACCGGCCGAGGTCTGGCCCATGACCACATTGCCCGCTGCATCAATCTGGATATCACCACCGGCGACCATGTCCCCGGACAGTTTCACCCCTACGCCGGCCTCGGTCCCCACCAACCTGACCGCACCCACATACATGCCGCCCAGCGCCGACGAGTCAATCGCCAGGTCCGGTACCTTGCTGCCGTCCGCCGCACGCGCCGTGGCGTTCAGCGTGCGCGCATCCACATCATTGCGACCCGCCACGATGGTGAGCTTTTTCGCCTGGAGCTGCGCGTTGAGGGTGGTGGCGCGGGTGATGATTTCGAACTGATCGACGTTGCTGGCGTTCAGGCCGGTGCCTTCGATGGCGACGTTGCCCTGATCCACTTGGTAGCGGCTGATCTGGCCGTTTTCGATGACCGCCTTGCCCGTGGTGAGGGTGGCTTGAGGGGTGTTGATAAAGCCGCAACCGTTGCAACTGATGCCATACGGGTTGGCGACAATCACATGGGCCGACTGCCCCGCCACTTCGGTGTAGCCACGCAATTGGCTGGGGCTGCCGCCATTCACCTCGTTGAGGATGACGCTGGCGGCGCTGCCATTGAAGTTTGGGTTACCCACGATGATGCCACCCAATTGGGTGGATTGGGTCCGGCTGGTCGCGTTATTGAGAATGACCCCGTTGGCGCCGACGTTGTAGTCGTGGAATTGGTTGTGCGATAGCCCGTTAGCGTTGGGCGCAGCGATGTTGACGATCGGAACGCCGTTACCCGCCTGCCCAAGGCTCGTACCCGGTCCGCTCACGGCAATGCCGTCCGCCTGAGCCAGCAGGGGCTGCCAGAACATGGCGTTCGCCAGCACCAACGCCAACCCGCGCTTGGGCAAGCCCAGGAAGGTAGAACGGCTTTTCAAGGCAGCAGAAGGTTGGCGCGCAAGAAAGGCGAACTGGCAAACGTCCATGTCATGTCCCGATGCCCAAAGGGCGGTAAAAAATTAAAGGAAGAAATCCATACGGAAGTAGATCGGCGCTTCACGTTCAGTGATCGGCCCCGGTCGTTCCAAAGAGTGTGCAAAGGTCACCGTGGCCGCGACGTTCTTGCCGCGTGCAAACAGTTCCAGGGAATTGCTGGTCATGCGCCCATGCTGTTCGGCGTTGTAGCGACCGTGGCGGATCACGCCTTGGTCGTAGCCGAGGCTGGTGCCGTATTCGTTGAACGCCGGCTGCAGCCACGCCCAGGTCACCGGGCGGCTCCAGCGCAGGTCGTTGCGCCAGTAGCCGCCGCTGTCGCCGGCCAGGCTTTGGTCCTTGTAGCCACGAATCGAGGACTGCCCGCCGAGGCTCATGCGTTGCGGGCTGAACAGCACGTCTTCGCTGCGCTGGCCGGTCATCAAACTGCTGAAGCTGAACGACTCGCCCCACAACTTGAACGGGTACAGGTAGCTCACTGTCGCGGTGTATTTGCGGTAGCGCGCATCCGCCTGGCCGGGTCGTGGGTTGTGGTTGGCCTGGGCGTCGAAAGCGCCAATGCCGTCCTGCATGCCCAGGTCGATGTTGAGGAATGAACCGCCGATGCGCCGGCCGTGGTTGATGCCAAACTGGGCTTCGCTGAGGCGGTTGCTGCTCAGGGCGAGCTTGCTGTCTTCGATGAAGTTGTTGGTGCGCAGGTAGGCCACGCCGGTGCTCAAAGAAGTCTTGCTCAGGGCGTCGCGGTGGACGACTCGCTCCAAGCGCAACAGGTGGCTCTGGCTGTCGCCGGACTGCTTGAAGTTGAAGCCGCTGGCCTGGGCCAGGGAGCGGTATTCAGTCTCGCTGTAACTGTAATTGAGGTTCCACCAGCCAAACGGCAGGTTGTAGTTGAGCATCGAGTTGCGCGAGGTCTTCTGGTGGTCGCTGACTGCATCGTGGCCGCCGCGCAGGGACAGTTGGTCAGCCAGACCGAGAGGGTTATCCCAATCCAGGCTGGCGCCCCACTGCTGCTCGCCAGTGGCGCGCTGGCCGCCGTTGTGACGCGACAGGCCGACGCGCCAGGGTTTCTGCGGGGTATTTTTGACCAGCACTTCGCTGCCGCCTACTTCTTTGCCGGGAGCCAACTCCATCTGGGCCTGGTTCGAGGGCAGACGATTCAGTTGATCCACCATCTGCTCGATTTCACGCAGGTTGAGCAATTCACCCTTTTGGCCTGGAAAACTCATCGCGAGTTGCCGGTCGGTGATGCCGCTGCCCTGCTCGCCCTTCAATCCTTCGAGCCTACCTTCGACTACCTGGATCTTGAGCACGCCGCTGGAGAGGTCTTGTTGCGGCAGGTAGGCACGGCTGGTGACCAGTCCTTTGGCCAGGTAGTGGTCGGTGATGACCTTGAGCACCTCATTGAGTTGCGGTACGCCCAAGCATTGCCCGATGTAGGGCTGGATCAGCGCGTTGCGTTCGCGTTCAGACAGCGCGTCGGCACCGGTGAGTTCGATGGCCTTGATGGCGAAGCAGCGGGTGTCAGCAGGCGCCGTCGGTTTGGCAGGAGCGACGGCTTTGCCGGGCAGGTCCTTGAGTTCGTCGAGGCGGCGTTGTTGCTCTTGAAGCAGACGATCCTGGCGATCACGGATCAGATCAGTGACGCCCGGGGTGCTCTGCGGGGTCGCGCCTTGAGCCGTCCCGGCGAAGCCCAGGCAAAAACAAGCGGACAGCAGGCCGAGCCTGGTCCGGCGTACCAAACGCCACATTTCTAGATCCCTCTACATGGCGTAGTGCCATCAATGAGCGGCGATCTTAAGATGGCGATATAGTGGCGTCAATTAAATGTACAACTTTGTACCACTACCGACTCCAAGAGAATGGGTATTGCCGGCCTTGGGTGGGCCGACTGCTGCCTCTCACAACATCGGCCCTAAGCGGTCGCTCGCCGGTTAACGACGGACCATCGATTCGCCCAGACGTGTCAGAGCTGCACGTAGCTCTCGGTCATTACCTCCGAGCGCATTGCTGGCGATGGCTGCGTTTCTCAACAGGATCGACGCCGCATGTTCGATGTGTTCCTTGAGCAGACGGTCGGACGGACCGGACAAGGTCAGCGCCCCTTTCAACTCATGGCCCATGGCAAACACCGGCACTGATACGGCGGTAGTTTCCGGGTCCCGCTCGCCGAAGGAACAGGCCCAGAAGCGTTCGCGGACCTCGGTCAATGCAGGCTCCGCATCGCGGGAAAAGGCCCGAAGGATCTTGCCTGACGCTCCGGCCTGCAACGGAAAGCGCGCGCCTTCCAGCACCGAAACCCGCACCGCACGCTTGGGCTCGACCCGAAACAACACGACGCGGCTGCCGTTTTCCAGCACGTAGAACGAAGAGGTTTCACCGCTTTCCTCAGTGATCGACTCCAGCAAGGGGTGAATCACGTCACGCAGTCGGAACGAGCTCTGGTACAGCTGCGACAAACGCAGAGGCTCAGGGCCGACCGAGTAACGACCATCGGTGAGGCGACGGACGAACCCGGCTTTTTCCAGCGAGGCGATCAGGCGCAGGATGGTGCTTTTGTACAACCCCGTCCGCCGCGCGATTTCGGCCAGGGCCAGACAGTCCTGCTCGATGCTGAAGGCCGACAAAATGGCAAATGCGCGGTCGACGGCAGCCACGCCGCCTTCGGCATTGGCGGCCTGGTCGGAAAGGTTTTTTTCAGATTCGGTAGTCATAGACACTCATTGTCGATTCGTCGCTCGCAGGCGGCGGATGATTCGCAAACCACCCCGCCAACCCGCAAGACAATATCAGAGCCGCCCGATCCCTTCTGAAAAAAGTGCAGCCGCTGCTCACTACTCGCGCAGGAAGAAGCGAAGCGAGACGACCATTGCTGCGGCAACGAACATGATGCAGCCCATGACCATAAGACCTGCGGTGAACGACCCGGTGTAGTCCTTCAAAAAGCCCATCAGGTAAGGCCCGACGAACCCGCCAAACGCGCCAATGGAATTGATCAGTGCGATTCCACCCGCTGCGGCTTGCCCGCGCAGGAACTTGCCCGGCAAAGTGTAGAAAATCGTCTTGCCGGCGATCGTGCCGATCAGCGCTAAAGTAATCCCTGCCAGTGCCGGAACCAGCGCGTCCATTCGCAGCGCCAGGATTAACGCAAAGCCTGCCAGCAGCATGGCCACGGTCAGGTTGAAAATGCCTTTGCCGGTACGGTCCACATGTTTGGCCCAGATCAGTAGCGCTACAGTGGCAAAGAAGTACGGAATGGCCGCAACCCAGCCGATCATGCTGACTTCGACACCATGGGCCTTGAGCATCTGCGGCAACCAGATACCGATGCCGTAGGAGCCCAGGGTGAAGCTGAAGGTGATCGAGCTGAGAATCCACACGCGTGGGTCTTTGAGTGCGGCCTTGAAGCCATGGCTGTGCTGACCTTTGCTCTGCTCTTCGGCGAGCATGCCGGTCAGCACATGGCGTTCTTCGGCGGTCAGCCATTTGGCCTCGGCCGGGTGGTTGGTCAGCACCTTCAAGGTAATCAGACCGAGGATGCACGCTGGCACCCCTTCGATGAGAAACATCCATTGCCAACCCGCAAGCCCGAGCAAACCGTGCATCTGCAACAGCCAGATCGACAGCGGCCCGCCCACCAGAAACGAGATCGGCGTGGCCACGGTAAACCAGGCCAACACCCGCGTGCGGTATTGCGCGGGGAACCACAGGGTAAGGAAGAAAATCACGCCGGGAAAGAAGCCGGCTTCAGCGATGCCGAGGATCAAGCGCACAATATAAAAGCTGTACGGCCCGACGATCATCGCGGTGGCAGCAGCGGCCAGGCCCCAAGTGATCATGATCCGCGCCATCCACAGGCGGGCGCCGAATCGGTACATCGCCAGATTGCTCGGCACTTCGCACAGGCAGTAGCCGAAGAACATGATGCCCGCGCCAAGACCGAACTGCGTGGCGGTCAGGCCCAACTGCTCGGTCATCTGCAACGCGGCGTAGCCGACGCTGGTGCGGTCCAGGTAATTGAAGAAATACGCCAGCGCGAGCAAGGGGATCAAGCGCCAGGCGGCCTTGTGCAGGACGCGGGTCTGCTCGGCATCCAGGGAGCGCACGCTGCTGATATCGCTGCTGTGCGGGGGTGTCGTGACGATGGCCATGACGGGTTTCCTCAGCATTTATTTTTATAAGGCTGACGGCGGGAATATCCGTCAGCTACAGGAATCAGGAATCCCTTCCAGCGGTATCAGCGAACGATGCCACGCCCGCGCAACGCTTCGATGTCACCCGACGCGTAGCCCATTTCTTCGAGCAGCTCGGCAGAGTGACTGCCCATTTGCGGCACATTGAGGCGGGTATTGAAGCGACGACCATTCATCTCGAACGGCAGCATTGGCACCTTGACCGCGTCGCCATTCTCCAGCGTCAGATGGGCCAGCCCACCCGACTCGTTCAGGTGCCGGTCCTCGAACAGGTCCTGCGGCCGCTGGATCGGCGAAAACGGCAGGCCCGTCTGCTCGCACAGGTCCATGACCTCCTGCTTGCTCATTTGCGCCAGACGCTCGCGGACCTGCGGCAGAATCCTCGCCCGGGCCTGCACGCGCTGGGTGTTTTTCGCCAGTCCAGGGTCGCGCCCCAGCTCTGTAAAGCCAAAACCCTGGCAGAAATTGACCCACTGGCTGTCGCTCACCACGCCCATGAACACCTGCTCATCGCCCAGGGTATTGAACACGTCGTAGATCGCCCAGGCTGACAAACGACTGGGCATCGGCGCGGCAGGCTTGCCAGTGGTTGCCATCTGCATCATGTGTTGCCCCACCAGAAACGCTGAGTTCTCGAACAGCCCGGTCTGCACGAACTGCCCTTCCCCGGTGTTTTTGCGTTGCCACAGCGCCGCCAGAATCGAGATGGCGCTGAACATACCGCCCATTACGTCATTGACCGAGGCACCGGCGCGTAGCGGGCGGCCTTCGGGACCCGTCATGTAGGCCAGGCCCGTCATCATCTGCACCACCTCGTCCAGCGCAGTGCGATGTTCATACGGCCCCGGCAGAAAGCCTTTCATCGAGCTGTAGATGATGTCCGGCTTGATCGCCTTGACCTGCTCGTAGCCCAGGCCGAGCTTGTCCATGGCGCCGGGACGAAAGTTCTCGGTGACCACATCGGCGCTTTCGATCAGCTTGCGCACCGCGGCCATGCCTTCCTCGGTCTTGATGTCGACCGCGAAGCTTTTCTTGTTGCGGTTGTAGGTCATCCAGTAGCCAGCGCCGGAGCCGGTCAGGCGACGCGTGTTGTCACCCTCGGGCGTCGGCTCGACCTTGATCACTTCAGCGCCGAGGTCAGCCAGCACCAGCCCACAGGTCGGGCCCATGACCATGTGCACGAACTCGACCACGCGCACGCCTGCCAGCGGCAGCGCCTGAAGGTTCCGATTGAGCAGGCTCATCGCGCACCTCCGGCGTAATGGAAATTCTTGCCGACGCCTGCGTCAGGGATGAAGCCATACAGCGGCTCTCCTGGCAGGCCCTGTTTCAGCCAGGCGCGAGCGGCCACCAGCTTGTCGATGTCCACGCCGGTGCGCAGGCCCATGGACTCGAGCAGGTAGACCAGATCCTCGGTCACGATATTGCCCGACGCCCCCGGCGCATACGGGCAACCGCCGATACCGCCCTGAGAGGCATCGATGGTGGTGACGCCAACGTCCAGCGCCGCGACCACATTGGCCAGGCCCTGCCCACGGGTATTGTGAAAATGCGCGCTGCCGGCCTTGCTGCCGATCTCGTTGCGCAGACGGGTGAACACGCGACGCACCTGCGCCGGATTGGCGTACCCCACAGTGTCGGCGAGCCCGACTTCATCGACGCCCAGCTCGACCATCGTAAGGGCCATGCGCAGCACATCGTCCTCGGGCACCTCGCCCTGAATCGTGCAACCGAACACCGTCGACAGCCCGGCCTCGACCTCGACGTGCGGGAAGCGCTCGTTGCGCAGGGCCATCACCTTGCGCACTTCGTCGTAGACCTGTTGATGGGTCTTGCGGATGTTGGCCAGTGAATGGGGCTCGCTGACGGAAATGGGCAGGGTGATCTTTTGTACGCCCGCGTTGAACGCTGCCTCGGCGCCCTTGAGGTTCGGCACCAGCGCGGTAACGAACACGTCCGAACGCTGACGCATGTGCGCCACCAACTCGGCGGCATCGGCCATTTGCGGCAGCAGTCTGGGGGACACGAACGAGCCGACCTCGATCTCCTTCAAGCCCGCGTCGGCCAGGGCCGTCAGCCATTGAAGCTTGAGCGCAGTGGGCATGGTCGCGCTAATGCTTTGCAGGCCATCACGGGGGCCGACCTCGCTGATCAGAATGTCCAGGTTGTTATTAGAGTTCATCGCCGGGTCTCCGGGGGGGGGAATGCAATAGTTCTATCTGACAGAACACTGTTCTGAAATAATCATGAGCCGACAAAATCCCACTGTCAACGCCTCTCATTCCAAGCGATGCGCCAGGGCGCTCCCGAGAGCGTTGGGAGTGCCTGGTGATGAATGGCGAAATGAAAAACAGACAATCCCGGTGGGTTGACAGCTGAAAAAATAAAGTCGAACCTTGTTCTATCTGCAAACACAACGTTCTGCCAGATAGAACAAAAACAATAAGGCGAAAAGGTCTCGTCACCAGCAAGATCGGTGCTTTCCGTTCGCCCCCCGTAGGAGCTGATCCTGTGAGCCTGTATGCCCCGCCTCGCGATTTGTCGACCCGCGTGTTCACCACGCTGCCCGAAGCATTCTGGAAAGACGGCGACTCCGACTGGGTACGCGCCAACAAACCAGGGCAGAAGGTCAAAAGCTTTCTCGAAGGGCCGTCCTTCGACCGGGACGGCAACCTGTACGTCACCGACATTCCCTACGGCCGCATCCTGCGCATCGACCCTCAAGGCCACTGGACGTTGATCGCCGAGTACGATGGCTGGCCCAACGGTTTGAAAATCCACCGCGACGGGCGGATTTTCATCGCCGATTACAAGCAAGGGATCCTGACGCTCGCTCCGCACACCAGCGCGGTGACGCCGTTCCTCACTCACAGTCGCAGCGAAGGCTTCAAGGGTGTCAACGACCTATTCTTCGATGCCGGCGGCAAGCTGTACTTCACCGATCAGGGCCAGACCGGCCAGCAGGACCCGACCGGTCGCGTCTACGCCTATGATCTGGAAAAGCAGACCCTCACGCGTCTGATCGACAACGGCCCGAGCCCCAATGGCCTTGTCATGGACCTCGCGCAGAACGCGCTCTTCGTGGCGATGACTCGGGGCAACGCTGTCTGGCGCCTGCCGATCCAACGCGACGGCGGCACCAGCAAGGCGGGCATTTTCACCGCCATGGCCGGGGGCGTCAGTGGCGCCGACGGCATGGCGCTGGACAGCGAAGGCAATCTGTATGTGTGCGATGCCGGTAACGGCTGCGTCTGGGTGTTCGACCCTCACGCCGTGCCGCTGTACCGCATTCGCTCGTGCACCCAAGGCCGCACCCTGACCAACCTGGCGTTCGGTGGCGAGGGCAATCGGCAATTGTTCATCACCGACTCTTCTACCGGTTCCATCCTGGTCGCCGACCTGCCCCATAGCGGCCAGCCGATGTTCTCGCACCACTAAACCCGCAACACGCTGAACCCTGTGCGCCTGCTGCACCGGCTTCTTTCGGCCCGAAGAACGCGAGCCGTCCCGCGCTCGCCCCCTACAAAACCAATAAAAGGGATGCCCATGTTGATCTTTCTGAGCTACGCCATGATCGTCTGCTTCATGTACCTGATCATGAGCAAGCGCCTTTCACCGCTGGTGGCGCTGCTGCTGGTGCCGATCCTCTTCGGTTGCCTCGGCGGTTTCGCCACGCAACTGGGCGGCATGATGTACGACGGCGTGAAGATGCTCGCCCCCACCGGCATCATGTTGACCTTCGCGATCCTGTATTTTTGCATGATGACCGACGCCGGTCTGTTCAACCCGCTGATCAAGGTGCTGTTGCGGCTGGTCAAGGGCGACCCGCGCAAGATCGTTGTCGGCACCGCCGTGCTGGGGTTGTGCGTCGGCCTGGACGGCGACGGCGCAACCACGTACATCATCGCCACAGCAGCTTTTTTGCCGCTGTATCGTCTGACCGGCATTCGTTTGCAGGTCATGGCCACCGTGCTACTACTGGCCATCGGGGTGATGAACATCCTGCCGTGGGCCGGGCCGTTTTCGCGAGCGGCCAGTGCCATGCACGTCGACATCACCGAGCTGTTTTTACAGATGGTTCCCATCATGATTGCTGGCGGTGTATGGGTGATTTTTGCCGCCTGGTGGCTAGGTCGAATGGAATACCGCCGTTTGGGTATTGTCAGCGTCAGCGAAGACAAGGTGCTCGAAGGCTACGCACACGTTCGCCTGAGCGACCCGAAATTTCTGTTCAATGGGGTCCTGACGGTCGCCCTCATCAGCTCGATGATGCTCAGCCTGATGCCGCTGCCGATCCTGTTCATGGTCGCCTTCGGCCTGGGTTGCCTGATCAACTACCCGACGCTCAAACAGCAGAAGGAAGTCATCGGTCGGCACGCCGACAATGTGTTGGCCGTGACCCTGCTGATTTTTGCGGCGGGCATCTTCGTCGGCATCATGGGCGGCACCGGGATGATCAAGGCTATCTCCGATAACCTGATCGCCATCCTGCCAGAGCAGGCTGGCCACGGCATGTCAGTCATCACCGCGCTGCTCAGCATGCCGTTCACCTACGTCCTGACCAACGACGCGTTCTATTTTGGAGTGCTGCCCATCCTCGCCGAAACCGCTGCCCACTACGGCATCGGCCCCCACGAAATGGCCATCGCATCGTTGATCGGCCAGCCAGTGCACCTGCTCAGCCCGCTGGTGGCCTCCACCTACCTACTGTGCGGGCTGCTGGACATTGACTATGGCGATAACCAGCGGGTCTCGCTGAAGTGGACCTTCGGCACCGTGCTGGTGATGTTGATCGCGGCCATCGCAACTGGCGCGATCACGGTCATAAACTGAATGCTCGACAGGTTGATTTGCGGATCTGGATGTCAATGCAGCGAGGCAATTTCAACAACCCTGAACCGGCTCTACCGTACAACCGCTCAGGAATCGCGCTGAGTGCCCTGGCGCAGCGCATCAAGATGTTGTTGGGCCTGGGCGGCTTGGCAATAGGCGTTGAGGATGTCTGCGATCTGGTCGTCATCCAGGGTATGGCCCTCATGCATCAGGCCGGCGGATTGAATCAGGATCTGCGGCTGGGGTTTGTTCAGGGCCAGCGCCTGGTTGCCGAACAGCTGTCGCGTGGCGCGATGCACAGGCAGGGGCGCACCGGGTCGCAAAATCAGTTTCTGTACCGTCAGCCAGCCTTCCTCACTGACGCTGACGTCGGCAATTTCGACGAGATCGACCGGCGCACTCAAGGTGTCCACAAACAGCTGGCGGCGGGTCAGGCGCATAAAGGCATGTTGCCCGGCGTTGCGGTGCTGCCAAGTGAGCAGTACGAACACCACGGCCATCACCGCGGCACACACGGCCAAGCCGTTGTAACCTCGGTGCAGCCCGAAGCCCAGCAAGCCCAGGGCAATCAGCAAAAACAGCGGACCGCGCACCTTGTAACGGCGCGAATTGGTGAATTCGGTCTGCTCGGGCACGCGATGGATGACCTGCTCGAGTTCGGCGATCGCACGCTCGCGCTGAGCTTCGCGGGAGTCGGCATATTCCTGACTGAGTGTGCTGGCGAGATCCGACAGCGGATCGGAGGGTTGGGTCATGGGTCATTCTCCTTGAGCGATTGATATAGGCGGTGATACAGGCAGCCCGACATCGGAGGACGATGCATGGGTGAGTTGACTGAACCAGTGGCGGTCGTGCTCGGTAGGCACGCGAGTGGCCTGGGCCAGCAGGTCGTCATCCAGTCGCACGCCCAGTTGCTGCATGCGCAGTGCTGTCGGCGGGTGCGTATCGAACGGGTGCGCGATGGCATGGTCCAGCGCTGCCTTGTCCAAGCGCAGCGGTGTATGAAGCAGGTGGTCGGTAAGGGCCTGGATCAGGTTCGGGTGGCGCTCGGTGAGCAGCGTGTGGATCTCCCCGTCGAGCGCGATAACGCGTAACAGTGCCTGACAGAATAAGCGCTCACCGCCGATGTTGCCGCCCACCCTATCTGCGACCAATTCCTGGGCGCGGCCCCAGTGGTGCACCGCCAGTTGAAAGTGGTGCAGGAAACGCTGCGTCATCCAGATTGCCGGGCGCTCGACCCACGCCGGGTCGGCATCCCCAGCGCTGATATACGAAAAGTGCAGGCACATCAGGCTGAAATGCGCCCCGATCTCGCTGCCCCGTTCGGTGTCGCGACTGCTGAAATGGCCCAGCTCATGGCCGATGATCGACGCCGCCTCGGCCTGGCTCAGGCTCGAGAGGTAGGTCAGCGGCAAGTAAAGGGTGCGCCCGCTGAACACGTCACCGGCGGGCTGCAGCGCGACATCGACGCTGGTGACGAAAAACGCCTGGTCGATGCCCACCACGATATGGTCGGGCACCGGCGCACCGGCCGTATTGGCCAGTTGCTCAACCCATGCCCATAAGGCCGGTGCCTTGGCGCGCCCCAGGGTTTGGCCCAGAAACGCCGAGGAAGGCCGGTCCAAGGCGTGCCATTGCCGGCGCAACCGCTCAATCAACAGACAGCCTGTCCAGAGCACGGTAATCACTGGCACCGCCACCAATAGCATGAACCAGCCGCCGGCCTTGAAGTGGCTCCAGCCCCAGCTCAGTTCATACAGCAGGCACAGCGCCAGCGCGCAGACCAGCAGCCCTGTGTAGGCCACCAACCAGTGGCCCAGAGCACGCCAGCAGAGGAACAGACGGCTGTAAAGAAAGTCCTTGGATTGCCGCGCGCGCCATGCGTCCAGCCGCATCTTGAGCCATGTTAAGAGCCCGGCCACCAACGCGGCGATGGCCAGCCAGTACGCCAACCCCGCCAGGGCCTGACGCACACGCAGCCAGGCGTAGTCGCCGTCGATACTTTGCGCGTCCCGCAGCACTTCATCGGCGCGCCAGCTCTGCAGACTGGCCCACCCCATCAGGGCCAGCGGCAGTACCAGTATCGTCAGCGCCCACGACCACCGTGCGAATCGACCCACTGCTCAGTTGGCCTGCAAATAATCGGTCAGGAATGCCTGCGCATTGCCTTGGCTGGACAGGAACTCGTCATAACCAACGTTCAACGCTTGAGCGTCGCCGGGCAAGTACAGCTCGCCCCAGCCTTGACGCAGCAACAGCACGACGAACTTCTGGCCGTCCATGGTGGTGGAATAGCGAGTGTCCTTGCCGGTCTTTTCCACGGCCATTTTCTGGATCTTCATGTTCCAGTCGTGGTCCACGCCCTCTACCTGCACCAGCGCCTGATTGTCACTGCGCGCGCCGATACGCAGGGTCCAGACTTTCACGCCGCCTTCGCCGGCATAGGCCAGCACTTTTTCCGCGACTTCCGGGCGGTTGTCAGCCTGGGCGATCCCCGCGATCACGGCCAGAACCAGGCCCAGCAGCGCTGCCCACTTGCGATATATCAACATTTTCGGCTTCCTCGACAGTTCAAAGCCGACCATTGAAATCAACGCGCCGACGCCTGCCAAGCGGTGCGGCCGTGGCGCACAATAATAAGGCCGTGGCTCACAACAACTGATCGGCCTGCCCGATGTCGATATCATGCAACGCTGCCCAACCGCTCTGACGGACGCTTTTGCCAATGGACCGCCGCAACCCCTATCTGGACACCCACTTCTGCTTCGATCACCCAGAGGCCCTGGACCAGGCCGGTGTATTCGATGACAGCGCGCAGCAGGTCATGGGCAGCGCGATCGGCCATTACCGTGCGCAGACGGTGCGGCCGCACCTGCAGTATTTCGACTGCGATCTGCAGTTCCCCGAACCGTTACGCATCCACAAGGTGCTGCCCGACAGCGTGTGCATCGTGCAGGTACTGGGTGGGCAATGGCAGCATCAGGTAGACGGTCGGCTGAATGAATACACCCCCGGCGCGCCCCATGTGCTGGGCTTGAGCGAAAGCATGGAAGCCATGGACCAGATGCCTGCCGGCAGCCGTGCGCGCATGGCCGGGCTGCGCATCGGCGGCGACTATCTACGCCAATTGGCCGAAGAAGATCCGTCACTGCAATCGCTGGCCAGGCTGCTCGACGATGGCATGCACTTTTCAGAACTGCACGGCTGTCGCGCCGTCGGGCGTTTGTTCGAGCGCCTTTATCACTCGCCCTACCAGGGGGCGTTGGAACGGCTGAATCAGGAAAGCCTGAGCCTGGCCGTGCTGGTCGAGCTGGCCACGCACCTGGCGCCACAACCGGCCAAGCCCACGGCCCCGTTGCGCAGCCATTCGGACCTGGCACATGAAGCACGCTTCAAGCTCGACGCAAACCTGATGAAACCACCCGGCACGCTGGCGCTGGCACGGGAACTGGGCGTGGGTGAAACCACCCTCAGACGTGCCTTCAGCCGGGTGTACGGCCAATCGATGCTCGATTACGTGCGCCAGCAGCGCCTGGAGTTGGCGCGCACCCTGCTGCGCCAGCGCAAATGGCACGTGGCGCAGATTGCCCACCGCCTGGGGTACGCCAACCCTGCCAACTTCAACCACGCCTACAAGGCGTATTTCGGTCATCCGCCCGGGGCTGAATCCTGACGTTCGTTACCCCGACCCTGCCGCCTTTGGTTGAAACGACTACAGCGACTTTCATGGGGCTTCCCTCTGAATCGTAGGATCAGAGACGGCTTCATGTGGGTCACGCTGTGCGCTTTGATCACCCTAGAAAAATCCAAGGCAAAAAAAAGCCTGCATCGCTGCAGGCTTCTCTTTATGTCGCTATCTGGCTCCACGACCTGGACTCGAACCAGGGACCCAATGATTAACAGTCATTTGCTCTACCAACTGAGCTATCGCGGAATGCGCCGTATGTTACTGATTGAAAAGGAGAAGTCAAGCTTTCTCTGGCACTCGGCGTGATTAAACCGGATGGCCGGTTGAAACGGCGTGCTCCCTGGCCAGTTCCAGCCAGGCCAGGGCGGCGGGTGGCAGGTGGGCGCTGGCGCGCCAGGCCAGTGCGATGTGCCAGTCGGTGTGGGGTTCGTCCAGGGGGATCAGGGCGATGCCGGGGTGTTGGTGTTTGTGCGCCAGCATGCGTGGCACGAAGGCTACGCCCAGGCCGGCGGCGACCAGGTCGATGATGAAGTCGATCTGCCCGCTGCGGGCGGTCACCTTGGGGGTGACGCCTTTGCGCTCGCAGGCGGCGAGAATCTTGGCGTTGAGGGCGAAGCCGGCTTCAAACAGGATGAACGGCGAATCGGCCAGGTCGGTGAAGTCGATACGTTCAAGGCGGGCCAGCGGGTGGCTGATGGGCAGCACCGCCATCAACGGTTCGTTGCGCACGGGCTGGAAGTCGAAGTCTTCGTCCACCGGCAGCAGCAGCGCTGCCAGGTCGACCTCCCCTGCTTCCAGGCATTCGCGCAGTTTTTTGCTGCCGTATTCGGTCAGTTCGATGTCGATGTCCGGGTAGCGGCTGCGGTAGGTGGCGAACATGGTCGCGAACAGCACCCCGCAACCCACCGGCGGCAGGCCGATGCGCAGTACGCCGCGCTTGAGGCCACACAGGTCGTTGATCTCGGCCACCAGGTCATTGCGCTCGGCGAGCAGTACCAGGGCGCGGCGGTAGGCAATTTCGCCGGCCGCCGTGAGTTCGTTGCGATGGCCCAGGCGATTGAGCAGCGGCGTACCCAGTTCGTCTTCCAGGGTCTTGACCGCCTTGCTTACGCTGGATTGAGTCAAGGACACCACCTCGGCAGCCTGGGAAAATCCGCCCTGGCGCACCACTTCAACAAAGGCGCGCAATGTTCTCAGGTTCATCAGTATTCCTTTGGCGACTGGCTGCCAGCGATAAAAGTTGTTTTTATCATGCCAGAGAATTGCCTATCCTGAAGCCACCTTGCCCGTGGAGCCTCTAAAAATGATCATCTCGTCCGCCTCCGACTACCGCGCAGCCGCCAAGCGCAAGCTGCCGCGCTTCCTGTTCGACTACATCGACGGCGGCGCCTACGCCGAGCACACGATGCGTGCGAACAGTTCGGACTTGGCCGAGATCAGCCTGCGCCAGCGCATCCTGCGCAATGTCGACAACCTGAGCCTGAAGACCACGGTGTTCGGCCAGGAACTCGACATGCCGGTGATCCTCAGCCCGGTCGGCCTGACCGGCATGTATGCGCGGCGCGGTGAAGTGCAGGCAGCCAAGGCGGCGGCGAACAAGGGCATCCCGTTCTGCCTGTCGACGGTGTCGGTGTGCCCGATTGAAGAAGTGGCGTCGCAAAGCGCGCAAGCGATCTGGTTCCAGTTGTATGTGCTCAAGGACCGTGGCTTCATGCGCAACGCGCTGGAGCGCGCGCAAGCGGCCGGTGTGACGACGCTGGTATTTACCGTGGACATGCCCACGCCCGGTGCACGGTATCGCGATGCCCATTCGGGCATGTCCGGCCCGTTCGCCGCACAGCGACGCATGCTGCAAGCCGTCGCCAAGCCGCAATGGGCCTTCGATGTGGGGTTGATGGGCCGTCCCCATGACCTGGGTAATATCTCCAAATACCTGGGCAAACCCACCCACCTGGAAGACTACATCGGCTGGCTGGCGAACAATTTCGACGCGTCGATCAGCTGGAAAGACCTGGAGTGGATCCGCGAGTTCTGGAAAGGCCCGATGATCATCAAAGGCATCCTCGACCCCCAGGACGCCAAGGACGCGGTGAGTTTCGGCGCCGATGGCATCGTGGTCTCCAATCACGGCGGCCGCCAATTGGACGGCGTGCTGTCCACCGCCAAAGCCTTGCCGCCGATTGCCGATGCAGTGGGCGATGACCTCACCGTATTGGTCGACTCCGGCATCCGCTCCGGGCTGGACGTGGTGCGCATGCTCGCCCTGGGCGCCAAGGCGTGCCTGCTGGGCCGCGCCACCGCCTACGCGCTGGCCGCCGATGGCCAGCACGGCGTGGAAAACCTGCTGGACATCTTCGCCAAGGAAATGCGCGTGGCCATGACCCTCACCGGCGTCACGTCCATCGCGCAGATCGACCGCACCACCCTGGTCTAAGCCTGCTGTTCGACAATCCCGCGCGCCTTGAGTTGGGCCAGTTGCTCCGGTGACAAACCCAAGCGCTGGCCGAGGATGTCGTCGGTGTGCTGCCCCAGCCTCGGCGCCGGCCGCTGGTACTCCACGGGGGTGCCGGACAGTTTGATCGGGCTGCCGACCATGGCGAACTCCGGGTTCTGCGGATGAGGGATCTTCACCATCAGGTTGCGCGCGATCACCTGGGGCTCTTCCAGGGATTGCGCGATGGAGTTGATCGCCCCCACCGGCACTTTCGAGGCATGGATACACGCCACCCACTCATCGGCACTGCGCCCCAGAAAGTGCGCCGAGAGCAGCGCGACGATTTCTTCGCGATGGGCCACGCGGTCGGCGTTGCGGCGAAAGCGCGGGTCGTCCGGCAGATGCGCCAGGCCTATGCTCTGGCACAGCGCGACAAACTGGCTGTCGTTGCCACAGGCGATGATGAAGTCGCGGTCGGCGGCGCGGAACACCTGGTAAGGCACGATATTGGCGTGGGCATTGCCATAGCGCTGCGGCACCTTGCCCGAGGCCAGGTAGTTCATGCTTTGGTTGGCCAAGGTCGCGACCTGCACATCCAGCAACGCCATATCAATGTATTGGCCCACGCCGGTGCGCTCACGGCTGAGCAATGCGGCCTGGATCGCCACGGTGGAATACAGGCCAGTCATCAGGTCGGAGAACGCCACGCCGACTTTTTGCGGGCCGCCGCCGGGCAGGTCATCGCGCTCGCCGGTGATGCTCATCAGGCCGCCGATGCCCTGGATGATGAAGTCGTAGCCCGGCTCCTCGGCACGCGGGCCGGTCTGGCCGAAACCGGTGATGGAGCAATACACCAGGCGCGGGTTGAGCTCGGCCAGGGTCGCGTAGTCCAGGCCATAGCGGGCCAGGGAGCCGGCTTTATAGTTCTCGATCAACACATCGGAACTCGCCGCCAATGCGCGTACCAACTCCTGGCCTTCGGGAGTGGCGATGTCGATGGCCACGGACAGTTTGCCGCGGTTGGTCGACTGATAATACGAAGCCTCGCCAGACGACTCGCCGGTGTCGGTTTTCATCCACGGCGGGCCCCAGCCACGGGTGTCGTCGCCGCTTTTCGGACGTTCGATCTTGACCACTTCCGCGCCGAGGTCGGCCAACACTTGCCCACACCAGGGGCCGGCCAACACACGGCTCAGATCCAGCACCCGCAAACCTGTCAATGCACCCATTATTCTTATCCTGTGAGGTTGGGAAATCAGCCGGCTTTCGGCGCTTCATGGCGCAGGGAAATCCCCAGCAGTGCCCGCCGCCGCAACCACGGGCTGGGGCGGTAGCGCGGGTCGTGGGTGAGTTCGCTCATGCGCTGCAAAATCGTGAGCAGGCGCCGTGGCCCGAGGGCATCGCCCCACGCCAGCGGGCCGTGGGGGTAGCCCAGGCCGAGCTGCACGGCCTGGTCGATATCCTCGACACTGGCGATGCGCTGCTGGGCAATGTCGCAGGCGAGGTTGACCACCATCGCCAAGGTGCGTTGGGCCACAAAACCGACGCTGTCGCCGATCACCGTAACGCCCACGCCATCCGCTGCGAACAAGGCGTGGGCGGCATCGCGCATCGCCGGGGCCGTCAGCGGGTTTTGCATCAGCGTGCGGTGGCGCGACAGGTCCGTCAGCACATCGATGCACAGCGTGCGCGCCGGGTCGGTATCGAAGCGCACGCAGGCACTGGTGGCATCCCGGCCGTAAGGCGCCAATAGGCACAACGCCTGCGGCGATGGTTGCGCAGCGTGTTCCAGGTGCGCGCCCAGGTCGATCACCAAGGCACTCAGGCGCTCGTAGTCTTCGCTGTTTTCCGTGGCAATCCACACCGGTGGCAGCGCTTGCACCGTGGGCACCGGCTGGGGTTGCGGGCCGTTGATGAGCTGGCCGTGTTCATACTGATAGAAGCCGTGCCCGGTCTTGCGCCCCAGGCGGCCGCCCACCAGCATCTGCCGGGTCAGGAGCGACGGTTTGTAGCGGGGCTCCTGGTAGAACTGGTTGTAGATCGACTCCATCACCGGGTGCGACACGTCCAGGCCGGTGAGGTCCAGCAGCTCGAGCGGCCCCATGCGAAACCCGGCGCCGTCGCGCAGGATGCGGTCGATATCGCCGCGCTCGGCGATGCCCTCTTCCAGCATCTTCAGGGCTTCGGTGCCGTAGGCCCGGCCCGCGTGGTTGACGATGAAACCAGGCGTGTCCTTGGCGCGCACACCGCGATGGCCGGTGCGCGCCACCAGGGCCAGCAATGCCTCACCGACCTTGGGCGCGGTGGCCAGGCCATCGATCACCTCCACCACGCGCATCAACGGCACCGGGTTGAAGAAGTGCAACCCGGCCACGCGCTCGGGGTGCCGGCAACCGGTGGCGATGGCGGTGACGGAGAGTGACGAGGTGTTGGTCGCCAGGATGCAGCTCGGGCTGACAATGCCTTCAAGCTGTTGCAACAGGCCGCGCTTGGCGTCGAGATTTTCCACGATGGCTTCCACCACCAGGTCGCAATCGCGCAGGTCGTCGATGCACTCGACCACCTGCAAGTTGGCCAACGCCGCGTCCATCGTCGCCTGACTGATCTTGCCCTTGCCCAGCAACTTGGCAAACGTGGCACCGAGGTTGTCCCGAGCTGTTTGCGCTGCGCCGTCGCGAGCATCGAACAAGCGCACCACCACACCGGCCTGGGCGGTGATTTGCGCAATGCCCGCCCCCATCACACCGGTGCCCACCAGGCCCAGCGTATTGATAATGTCGGTCATGTTTATTCCCCCCGGTATTGCGGCGTGCGTTTTTCGAAGAACGCCGCAGCGCCCTCCTTCTGGTCCTTGGAATCGAACAACAATTGGAACGCCTTGCGCTCCAGCACCAGGGCGCTTTCCAGCGGCAAGTCGGCACCGGCCAGCATCACCTCCTTGATCTGCTCCACCGCCAACGGCGGCAGCGCAGCGATCTGCGCGGCCAGTTCGAGGGCGCGGGGCAATGTCTGGTCGTCGCTGACCATCTCGCTGAGCATGCCCATGGCCAGGGCTTCCTTCGCGCTGACCATGCAGCCGGTAAGCGCAATGCGCATCGCCTGGAATTTACCCACCGCACGCACCAGCCGCTGGGTGCCACCCGCGCCCGGCATCAAGCCCAGCTTGACCTCCGGCTGGGCAAACCGCGCCGACTCGCCGGCCACGATCAGGTCGCAATGCATCGCCAGCTCGCAGCCACCGCCCAGGGCGAAACCGTTGACGGCCGCGATCACCGGCTTGGGGCAGCGGCTGATGGCTTCCCACAGGTACTCGGTGTGGCGGCGGTACATATCGATCGCACCGGCAGCGGCGAACTCCTTGATATCCGCGCCAGCGACGAAGAACTGTTCGCCCCCGGTCAGCACAATCGCGCGCACATCCTGGCGGCGAGCCAGTGCACGGAAATGCTCGGCGAGCGCTTCACGTACCAGGGCATTCAGGGCGTTCTTGACGTCGGGACGATGGATACGCACCACGGCCACGCCATTGTCCTGGACGTCGAGGGTCACCACGGGTGGGTTAGCGTTGGTCACATTCACTCCTGCTGCACTGTTCTTGTTAGTTGGATTACGCTAGTTTTGCTGTGCGAAATAACATTCCGTATTTGTCGATAATCATAAGTATCGACCCCGCAGGTGTAAACGTAAAAACCCGAACTCATTTTGAAACAGCGACTAACTCGCTGTTTTACTGGGTTTTATCGCATTAAATAATCACAACTCAAAAAGTTGCTTAGTTTCGCTGTGCGGAATACTATTTTGTTTTGTTGATTTTATAAAAAAATGAGGCTTAACATGCGCCGTCGAAACCCGGACTCGGACAACAACGAAGTCCCAGCAGGCAACAACGCCTTCGAGCATTTGTTGATTGACCCGATGCACAACCACGAGGAGGAAGACAAGGACCGCCAGTTCGTCACCGCCCTGGCCCGTGGCCTGGAACTGCTGCGCTGTTTCACGCCGAGCGAGAGCGTGCTGGGCAACCAGGAACTGGCGCGCAAGACCGGGTTGCCGAAACCGACGATCACCCGCATGACCCACACCCTGACCCGCTTGGGTTACCTCAGGCACCTGCCGCAGTCGGGCCGGTACCAGTTGGAAGTGGGCGTGATGGCCTTCGGTTACGCCATGTTGTCGAACCTGTCGATCCGCGCCGTGGCCCACCCGTTGATGGAGACCATGGCCAAGTACGCCCAGGCGGCCGTCGCGATGGCCACCCGGGACCGCCTCGACGCGGTGTACCTGGACGTGGTCCAGGGCGAAGCCAACATGACCATGCGCCGCCAGGTCGGCACACGGTTGCCGTTGCACTTGAGTTCAGCAGGCCGCGCCTGCCTGGCAGCGATGCCGGAAAACGAGCGGGAGTTCATTCTCGACCACATCCGCCAGCGTCATCTGGAGGACTGGCCGAACATCCGCAAGGGGCTGGAACGTGCCTTCCGGGACTACACCGATTTCGGCTACTGCATGTCGATCGGTGAGTGGCACCGCGATGTCAACGCCATCGCCGTACCACTGCGACACGCACAACACGGCTTGCTGGCGTTCAACTGTGGCGGACCGAGTTTCCACCTCTCCCGGGAGAAACTCGAAGACGACATCGGCCCCCGCCTCAAGCACATGGTGAACAATATCGAGGCCGCCACCCGCTAGCTGGACCGGTGCATGGCCTCGGCAGATTGACGATAACAGGCCCGCCGAACGGGCCGCTGAGGGCTGCACATGATCCGAGACACACAAACCCTGCACATCCTGGTAGACGCCATTGCGCAGTTCGTCGATGAAGCGCTGATCCCACGGGAAAACGAAGTCGCCGAGACCGATGAAATCCCGGCGGACATCGTCAGCCAATTCCAGGACATGGGCCTGTTCGGCCTGACCATCCCCGAAGCCTACGGCGGCCTGGGCCTGACCATGGAAGAAGAGGTGACCATCGCCTTTGAACTGGGCCGCACCTCCCCGGCCTTCCGCTCGTACTTCGGCACCAACAATGGCATCGGCTCCATCGGCATCCTGCTCGACGGCACCGAGGCGCAGAAGGAGCACTACCTGCCGTTGCTGGCGAGCGGCGCACTGCTTAGTTCGTTCTGCCTCACCGAACCCGACTCCGGCTCCGACGCTGCCTCGCTGAAAACCACCGCCGTGCGCGATGGCGACCACTACGTGATCAACGGCACCAAGCGCTTTATCACCAACGCACCCCACGCCGGGATTTTCACGGTGATGGCGCGCACCGACCCGGCGATCCGCGGCTCGGGCGGTATCAGCGCGTTCATCATCGAACGTGACACGCCAGGCCTATCCCTGGGCAAGCGCGATCACAAGATGGGCCAGCACGGCGCGCACACAAGCGACGTGATCTTCGACAACGTACGCGTGCCAGCCAGCCAGTTGATCGGTGGCGTGGAAGGCGTGGGTTTCAAGACCGCCATGAAGGTCCTCGACAAAGGCCGCCTGCACATCGCCGCCGTCAGCGTCGGCGCCGCCGAGCGCATGCTGGGTGACGCGCTGAACTACGCGATCGAACGCAAGCAGTTCGGCCAACCGATTGCCGAGTTCCAATTGATCCAGGCCATGCTCGCCGACAGCAAGGCCGAGATCTATGCGGCGCGCTGCATGGTGCTCGATGCCGCCCGCAAGCGTGACGAAGGCCAGGACATTGGCACCGAAGCCTCCTGCTCGAAGATGTTCGCCACCGAGATGTGCGGTCGCGTGGCTGACCGCTGCGTGCAG
This sequence comes from Pseudomonas allii, assembly GCF_055380095.1. Lineage (NCBI taxonomy): Bacteria > Pseudomonadati > Pseudomonadota > Gammaproteobacteria > Pseudomonadales > Pseudomonadaceae > Pseudomonas > Pseudomonas allii. The sequence goes on from NZ_AP039450.1 coordinate 4,617,170, forward strand.
ATCCATGGCGGTGCCGGGTACATCAGCGAGTACGCCATCGAACGTTTCTACCGGGATGTGCGCCTGTTCCGCCTCTACGAAGGCACTACGCAGATCCAGCAACTGGTGATTGCCCGCAACATGATTCGCGCGGCGCAACGCTAAGCACCACCCATACCCAATGCCCTAACAACTACAACAAGGTATCGCTATGGAAGTCGCCGCATCGGCGGGCGCGTTGTCGCCTGCAAAAAGCAAACTGTGGATTGTCGTGTTCATCTTCTGCTTCCTCGGCCTGTTGATCGATGGCGCAGACTTGATGCTGCTGTCCTACAGCCTCAGCAGCCTCAAGGCCGAGTTCGGCCTGACCAGCGTCGAGGCCGGCAGCCTGGGCAGTTTCACCCTGGCCGGCATGGCCATCGGTGGCATCTACGGGGGCTGGGCCTGTGACCGCTTCGGCCGGGTCAAAACCGTGGTGTGGAGCATCGTGCTGTTCTCCGTGGGCACGGCGATCCTGGGCATGACCCACAGCTATTGGCAGTTCGCGAGCACGCGGTTCTTCGCCTCCCTCGGCCTGGGCGCGCTGTACGTGGCGTGCAATACGTTGATGGCCGAATACGTGCCAACCCGCTACCGCACCACCGTGCTTGGCACCCTGCAGGCCGGCTGGTCGGTGGGTTACATCGTCGCTACGCTGCTGGCCGGCTGGATCCTGCCCGAGCACGGCTGGCGCTGGTTGTTCTACGTGGCGATCATCCCGGTGATCCTCGCCGTGCTGATGCAACGCCTGGTGCCCGAACCTCAGGCCTGGTTGACCGCAAGGGCCGAGCGCGCGCAGGAGAAAGCCAATGGCACCCGGCACGCCCTGAAGAACAAGCCCGATGGCATGTTCAAGCTGATCTTCAGCGACCCGAAGGCCAGCCGCATGTTCCTGCTCTGGGCCTTGACCGCAGGCTTCCTGCAGTTCGGCTACTACGGTGTGAATAACTGGATGCCCTCCTACCTGGAAAGCGAACTGGGGATGAACTTCAAGTCGATGACCAGCTACATGGTCGGCACCTACGCGGCGATGATCTTCGGCAAGATCCTCGCCGGTCTCGCCGCAGACCGCCTGGGACGACGTACCGTATTCGCCGTCGGCGCCCTGGGCACGGCGGTCTTCCTGCCGGTGATTGTGCTGTTCCAGAGCCCGGAGAACATCCTGTGGATGCTGGTTGTATTCGGCTTCCTGTACGGGATTCCCTACGGCGTGAACGCCACCTACATGACCGAAAGCTTCGAAGCGAAGTTTCGCGGCTCGGCGGTGGGCGGGGCCTACAACATCGGGCGTATTGGTGCGGCAGTGGCACCGGCAGCCATCGGTTTCCTGGCGTCCCATGGCTCCATCGGCATGGGGTTCCTGGTAATGGGCGGCGCGTACTTCATCTGCGGCGTCATCCCGGCGTTGTTTATTCGCGATAAACAGTTCGATCCGCAAAAACAGTAAGCGCGGCGCCCGCTTGCCAAATAACTGGCGTCATCCTTCGGCGACTGTTTTTAACGATAAAAACAGTCGCTTGATTTGTAAGGCTTTTTATTTAATTGAACGAATGTGGCATAAATCTCGCTCTAACCCTCTCCAAGCAGGTTAAGCGATGACAAGACGTGCGGCAGTGCCCAGGGGTTATAACCCACGGTAAAGCGGTCTAGACTGTAACTCATGTTTTACGGAACTGAAGGAACAGTAAGACGCTTGGCATTCGCCACTCTCATCGAGCCTGTAAGACAGCTGAGCGCTTAGAGGCCGAACGGTTATGAAAACACCTACCCAGACCCATGCAATTGACTTTGACAGTGCCAAATTGCAACGCCTGGGCTTTGGTCAACCCGCCCTCCTGCCGCGCCGCCCCACCACCGTTATAGAACTTCGCCAGCAACTGGGCCAGCAACTGCAAACCAGCCTGGAACCGGAGCGCATTCTCGCGCTGTTCTTCCGTGAGATCCAACGCCTGGTGCCCCTGGACGCCCTGCACTACCGTCACCAGGCCAGCGACCTGCGCCTGGAGTTCGGCCATCGCGGCCATCACTCGATGAGCTACAGCTTGAGCCATGAAGGCGAGCACCTGGGCGAGCTGATCTTCCGGCGCAACCAGCGCTTGGCGGAAGAAGAACTCGGCCAACTTGAATCGCTGCTGGCGACCCTGCTCTACCCGATGCGCAACGCCCTGCTCTACCGCGCCGCCACCCGCAGCGCGCTGCGTGACCCACTGACCGAGACCGGCAACCGCATCGCCATGGACCAGACCCTGCAACGGGAAATCGACATGGCGCGCCGCCACCTGAACCCGCTGTCCTTGCTGATGCTGGACATCGACCACTTCAAGACCATCAACGACACCCACGGCCATGCCGCCGGCGACAACGTGCTGCGCACTGTGGCGGCCTCGATCAAGAGCCAGCTGCGTAACGTGGACATGGTGTTTCGCTATGGCGGGGAAGAGTTTCTGGTCCTGCTGTCCAACACCGGTCGCGATGCGGCGGCGATGGTCGGCGAACGCCTGCGCCAGGCAGCGCAGGCCCAGGACTACTGGGCGGACGGAACGCGGATCGAATTGACGGTGAGCCTGGGTTGCTCGACCTTGCTGGCCGCCGAATCTGCCGAAAGCCTGCTGCGCCGCGCCGACAGCGCGTTGTACGTGGCCAAGCGCGAAGGCCGCAACCGCTTGGCGATGGCGGGGTAAATACCTTCAGCTGTAGCGAACTGGCTTACTGTGGCAATCAGGCTTGTTGGGGTAATCGGGCATGCTGTGGCGAGGGAGCTTGCTGTGGCGAGCGGGCTTGACCCGCGGTGGACTGCGCAGCAGTCCCATGCTTTTGAATAAAAAGCGGGCCGCTTCGCGGCCCAACGGGAGCAAGCTCCCTCGCCACAGCAAGCCCGCTCGCCACAATGGTTAAATCAAGCCTCGCTGGCAACCCGCGCCTGGCGCTCACGCATCAAGGCTGGGGCTTTTTCTTTCTCCAGGCGCATGCAGCTTTCCAGGAACAGGTACATGTAGTCGTAGCTCTTGCACACGGCCTGGCGCAGTTCTGCCTGCAATGCCTTGGTCGGGCTCATTCCGGCCAGGGTGCAGATGATCTCCAGCGCTTCCCACGGGTGGGCGTCATCGTACTGGGCATGCATCTTCAGCCACTTCATCGCACGCTTGCGTTCTTCCTCGGGGAAAGCCGCTGCGTAGACGCCGGTGGAACACACCACGGCGGACCACTCACCGGTCGCGCCTTCGATCGCGTAGTTGGTGGCGGCAATGGCCACGATCAGCGAATCGGCAGAACTGGTGTGCCAGCACCAATGGCTGAGGGCGTGCAACTCCGGCGGCACGTCCTGGGCCTGCAACTCGTCAAGGCTCACGCCGTGGGCACGGGCCCAATTGACCCAGTAATCGGCGTGGTTGAGTTCCACGCGAATATTGCGCATCAGCCAGCGGCGCGCCATGTCCTCCCCAGGATGGCGGGCAAATTTGGTCTTGGTGAGGTTCTGTGCCATGTACAAGGCAAACTGTTCGACCACCGGCCAGCCACCGATCAGGTAGTGGCGCAAGGTCTTGGCGCTGAGCGTGTTGTCGCGCATGCGCTGGTACAGTTCGTGTTCGACAACTCGGCGCTTGCTCTCGCTACAGTCCAGGATCAATTTCTGAGCCCAGGCGGGGTAACTCGAGGCTTCCATAAGCGGGCCAGTTCTGTTGAATGTGTCGATCACTGTAAGGCTCCTTTTTAAGTGTGATTGTACAGACCAGCAAAGTTTTCAGCGGAATGTGCCGGGCGCCTTGAATAACAGAGGCTGCGGCCGCACAGGTCGACACTGCAAGCTATCAAAGGTAAACAATTGCGGTCGTTCAATCAGGTAGCCCTGAGCGTAATCCACACCAATTTCGAGTAACGCCTGTTCGATGTGCGGTGTCTCGACAAACTCAGCAATTGTGCGCTTACCCATGACATGGCCGATGTGGTTGATCACTTCGACCATCGCGCGGTTAATCGGGTCGTCCAGCATATCCTTTACGAAACTTCCATCGATCTTCAGGAAGTCTACAGGTAAATGTTTGAGATAAGCGAATGAGGACATTCCGGCACAAAAGTCATCCAGCGAGAAATGACAGCCTAAGGCTTTGAGTTCATTGATAAAGCGGATCGCACTGCCCAAGTTTGCAATCGCACTGGTTTCTGTAATTTCAAAACAGATCATGCCCGGCGGAATATTGTATGTATGAAACTTCTCACGCAAAAACCCAAGGAAGTCATCATCACCAATGGTGATGCCTGACAGATTGATCGCACACATGGCCATGGGGCGCCCCGGGCGTTCCTGCATGCAGCGGTTGATGATCTTGAACACATTCTCCACCACCCAGCGGTCCAGGGACGTCATCAAGCCATAGCGTTCAGCAGCGGGGATAAAGCTGTCCGGCAGGATGATGCGGCCGGCTTCGTCATGCAGGCGCAGCAGGATCTCGATATGCCCATTGCCGCCGTCGGTGTTCCCCAGCGGCGAGATTTCCTGGGCGTAGAGGCAGAACCGGTTCTCCTCCAGGGCCATGTGCAGGCGCTGCACCCAGGCCATTTCGCCGAAGCGCACGGACAGTTCCGAATCGTCGGCGTGGTACACCTGCACACGGTTACGGCCCTTTTCCTTGGCCATGTAGCACGCCATGTCGGCGGCGCGCAGTGAGGTTTCCAGGGTTGTCGGGGTGTGCCCAAGGTGCACCAGGCCGATGCTGACGGTGGTCATGAACGGCCGGCCCTTCCATACGAAGTGCAGGCTTTGCACGGTGTGGCGCAGGCTCTCGGCGATTTTTTCGGCCACCGCCGCCGGGCAGTTCTCCAGCAGGATGCCGAATTCATCGCCGCCCAGGCGCGCCAGGGTATCGCCTTCGCGCAGGTCCGATTGCAACAGCGCGCAGATATGCCGCAACAACTCGTCGCCTGCGGCATGGCCACAGGTGTCATTGACCAATTTGAACTGGTCGAGGTCGAGGAACATCAGTGCATGCCGCCCGCCCTGCTGCGGGCCCGTGGGGTGGAGCACCTGTTCCAGGCGATACTCGAACTCACGACGGTTGGCCAGGCCGGTCAGGGCGTCGTGAGTCGCCTGCCAGGACAAGTTGGCGATGTATTGACGCTCCTGAGTCATGTCGTGCAACACCAGCACCGCCCCGGTCACCTTGCCGGCGCTGCGGATCGGCGCGCCCACCAGGGTCACCGAGACCGTGCTGCCATCCAGGCGCTGGATGGTTTTCGAGTGCTCGCTGCCGCCACCAAGCTGGCCCTTGACGATATGCTCGATCAAGGTAAAGCCATCGGGCTGGGCATTGTCATCCAGCAGGTTGAACAGCGCCGCCAGGGGCAGCCCCTGGGCCTGGGCAGAATTCCAGTGGGTCAGCGCCTCCGCCGCAGGGTTCATGTAGGTGATGGCGCCATCGACATCAGTGGTAATCACCCCGTCGCCAATCGACTCCAGGGTGATCTGCGCCCGCTCCTTCTCTTGCTGCAGGGCGTCGGCGAAGGCATGGCGCTGGGCCAGCAGTTTATGCGTGCGCAACAGCGCCAGCACAATCAGGCCCAGTGCCGTGGCCAGGTTGGTGATCACCAGCAGCCGCAGGATCATCCGCGAACCTTCGCCCAGGGCATCGCTGAACGCCTTGGCGGCGGGCGTCACACCTTCGTTGATGGCGGTGATATGTGCCTTCCATTGGCGCACATCGTTGGCGCTGACCTGGTCACGGGTGATTGCACCGTGCATCTCTCGCGCCAGGTCATCCAGTTGCACCAGGTAGCCATCGCCCACGGTCCAAAGCTCGATGGCTTTTTCCAGGTAGCTGAAATGGCGGAAGTTGAGGTACAGCCAGATCAGACTGGAAACGTCATCCGGGTGGTTGCCGCCCTTGAGGATGCCCAAGCGCGCGGCAGCGAGATCAGGGGTTGGACGGTCCAGTGCAATACGCAGTTCATGCCCGCCCTGGGGCACGGCGATTGCCTGCTGATATTTGAGGTAGGTGGTTTCGTCGCGGTTGTCGGCATACAGCGTCAGGTAGTAGATCGCATCTTTCTGGCCCTTGGACCACAGGCTTTCGCCAGCCACATAACCGCGCACCGCCGAGAGCACGTAGAGGCTGACGCAACCCAACAATGCCTGGAACAGCACCACGGCGATAAAGGGCCAGACAATGCCCAACAACCGTGGCGTTCCGAGAGTCCGCTTTTGCTTCATGAAGCCCCTTGCACATGCACCGCTGGTTACGCACGCGAAACACCGCTTCCGATAGCTCAGCCTAGGCTAAATCAACGTACTTGTTGCAGGTGCCCATAGAGTTTGGCGTACAAACCACCGTCAGCAATCAGTTGCTGATGGTCGCCGTCCTCTGCAATGTGACCACCGTCGAACACTAAGACTCGATCTGCCTGCTTAACCGCCGACAGGCGGTGGGCGATGATCAGTGTAGTACGGCCGCTGAGGAAGCGCGCCAGCGCCTGGTGCAGGTTGTACTCGGTGGCGGCGTCCAGGGCGGAAGTCGCTTCGTCGAGGATCACCACTTTCGGTTCGGCCAACACCATGCGCGCAATCGCCAGGCGCTGACGCTGGCCGCCGGAAAACCGCACCCCGGAACGCCCCACCACACTGTCCAGGCCCATGGGCAACGCCTTGACGGTCGCCTCCAACTGGGCGATTTCCAGTGCCTGCCAGCAGGCCTGGTCACTGCGCTCGCGGCCCATGGTCAGGTTGGCGCGCACAGTGTCGTTGAACAGTGCGGGATGTTGCAGCACCACGGCGACGTGCTCGCGGATGGTCTCCAGGCCGATTTCCTGCTGGGTGGCACCGCCAAAGCGGATAGTCCCGGCCTGGGGCGTGTACAGGCCCAGCAGCAGTTGCACCAGGGTGCTTTTGCCACCGCCGCTGGCGCCGACGATTGCGACCTTTTCCCCCGGCGCGATGGCCAGGTTCAACTGGTCGAGGACCAGGTCTTCGCCATAGCCGAAATTCAGGCCACGTACTTCGATGCCGACGGTTTCGCGCCCGGTAAACGGGTCTTCACCGCCCGCGTATTGCGGTTCATCGGCCCGCGCCAGCAGCTCGTTGATCCGCGTCAGCGCCCCGCCCGCCGCGTAATAGGCGTATTGCAGGTTAAGCAGTTGCTCCACCGGGCCGATCATGAACCACAGGTAACTGAACACCGCGAGCATCTGGCCGATGGACAGGTCGGAAAACAGCACAGTGAGCATGGCCGCCGCACGGAAGATGTCGATGCCGAACTGGAACAGCAACCCGCTGGCGCGGCTCGATGCGTCGGTTTTCCACTGTGAGTGGATTGCATAGTCACGCACTTCCTGGGCCCGCTGGCCGAGGCGACCGAGAAAGAAGCCCTGGCGGTTGCCGGCGCGCACTTCCTGGATGGCGTCCAGGGTTTCGGTCAGAGCCTGGGTAAACCGCGAGGTGCTGTCGTTCTCCAGTTTCTTCAGGTGTTTGACGCGTTTGCCCAACTGCACCGTGGCGTAGATCACCAGCGGGTTGAACAGCAGGATCAGCAGCGCCAGTTGCCAATGCATCCACACCAGGATCGCGGAGGTGCCTACCAGCGTAAGCATCGCCACCAGGAACCGGCTGAGGGTTTCCCCAACGAACTTGTCCAGCGTATCCAGGTCGGTGACCAGGTGGGTCGTGACCGTGCCACTGCCCAGGCTCTCGTATTCGCCCAGGGAAATGCGCTTGAGCCGCTCAATCAGGCGTACGCGGATGCGGTACACGATGTCCTTGGCCAACCGCGCAAACAACCGCGCCTGTACCACGTTGAACACCAGCGCGCCGCAGCGCAGGAACAGCGTCACCAGCAACATCAGGCCGATATAGCCGGCGGCCTTCTGCCAGCCCAGGGGCAAGGCGTGGTTCATCACCTTGAGCGCGGCGTCGCCACGACCCAGCAGCACTTCATCTACCAGTAACGGCAATAGCAGAGGGATGGGCACGCTGCACAGGGTCGCCAGCACGGCGACGCCATTGGCGATCCACAGGGATTTCTTGTGGCGCAGGGCCAGGCGGCGAATTTCCGCCCAGGTCAGGCGGTCAGTGCGTTGAGGTTGCTCATGCACAGGTGGCTCGCTCCAGCCATCGGCCCAATAGCGGCGAAAGCTCGGACAGCGGCTGGTAACCGTTGGTCAGCAACGCCAACTGGCCATTGCGCTCGGCCAGCAGCGTCGGGAAACCGGCGATACCCAGGTCCTGCACCCAGGTAAAATCGGCAGCGGTGGCGGCATGCTGCTCGGCCCGGTCGAATTCGCCGGCAAACTCGATGCGCGGGATGCCTGCCTGCTCGGCGAGTTCCACCAGCACGCTGGCGAGGGTCACATCGCGACCCTCGACATAAAACGCGCGCTGGATCAGCCCCAGCAGCTTCCACGCGCAATCCGGCGCCAGGCTGCGCGCCGTGACGATGGCGCGGCACGCCGGCTCGGTGTCATACACAAAACCGTCGGGCAGTGCGCCGTCACGCTTGAACGGCTGGCCGGTGGCGTCAGTGACTGCTTGCCAGTGCTCCAGGATGTAGCGTCGGGTGGTCGGCTCCAGCGCCGCGCCACTGCCGGTGCGCAAGCCGCCCACCACCAGGTGCAGCTCCACGCCGGCCGCCCGGGCCTGCTCCACCAACGCCTCGGCCACCGGGGCAAAGCCCCAGCACCAGGAACACATCGGGTCCATTACATAGAGCAGGCGCGCGGACATGGCTCAGGCCTCGGAAGGAGTTTGCTTGTAGTTGAAACCAATCGGGTGCGGCATGTTACGGGCCTTGGCCAGCTCGATCTGCTTCTGGCGGTCAATCGCACTGCGGCGGGTCTTCTCCGGCAGCTTATCCCAGCAGTGTGGGCAGCTGATGCCTGCGACATAGTGCTCGGAGGCGCGGTCTTCAACACTCACCGGTGTGCGGCAGGCATGACATTGATCGTAGTCGCCTTCGCTCAGGTCGTGGCGCACGGTGACGCGATTATCGAAAACAAAGCAGTCACCCTGCCATTTGGTTTCTGCCTGCGGCACCTCTTCGAGGTACTTCAGGATGCCGCCCTTGAGGTGGTAGACCTCATCGAAACCCTCACTGAGCATGTAGCTCGAGGCCTTCTCGCAACGAATGCCGCCGGTACAGAACATCGCGACCTTCTTGTGCTTGGCAGGGTCGAAGTTGGCTTTGATGTAGTCGGGAAATTCACGAAAACTGGTGGTTTTCGGGTCGATTGCGCCTTCAAAGGTGCCGATCGACACTTCGTAGTCGTTGCGGGTGTCGATCAACAGCACTTCCGGGTCGCTGATCAGCGCGTTCCAGTCCTGTGGGTCGACGTAGGTGCCGACTTTTTTGTTCGGGTCGACGCCTTCGACGCCCAGGGTCACGATCTCTTTCTTGAGCTTGACCTTGGTGCGGTAGAACGGCTGGTCGTCGCAGTAGGATTCTTTGTGGTCGATGTCGACCATCCGCGGGTCGTTCTTCAGCCAGGCCATCAGGCCATCAATGCCTTCGCGGCTGCCGGAAACGGTGCCGTTGATGCCTTCTTCGGCGATCAGCAAGGTGCCTTTGATGCCGTTGTCGACCATCGCCTGCAGAAGTGGCTCGCGCAGGGCGACGTAATCTTCGAGGGTGACGAACTTATACAGTGCCGCCACGACAATCGGTTGAGTCATGGGTGTTCTCTCCAGGTGGCTACCCTCGTAAGGGGTGAACCGGATGCAAAAAAAACGCGCCGACTAGGCGGCGCGTTGCGGATTCTAACAAATGCCCGGTGTCAGAGACACCCGATCATCAATCATGCCCGCCGGCGCAGGTCGGCGAGGCCGGAGCTGCGTCGATTTTCGCCCATTCTTCAGGCGTGTAGGTATGCAGCGCCAGCGCATGAAACTCGCTCATCAGGTCACCCAGGGTGGCGTAGACCTTCTGGTGGCGCTTGACGCGGTTGAGCCCCTCGAACTGCGGGCTGACCAGCACGGCCTTGAAGTGGGTCTGCAACCCACGGCTGTGCATGTGGCTTTCATCCAGCACGCTCAAGTGGTCGGTGCCCAGGGCGGCAAGCGCCGTTTCGATACGCTGTTGCATGGTCATTCCTGCTTACTTCTTCTTGGCCGGAGCGGCGGCTTTAGGTGTCAGCTCGTTGGTCATGTCTTCCAACAGCTTGTTCACCACCGGCACGGCGCTTTCCAGCTTGGCCTGGGTCATCTGGGCCGATTGCTGGGTCAGTTGCGGCATTTTTTCCAGGACTTTCTTGCCCAGTGGCGACTGGTAGAAGGCAACCAGGTCCTTGAGCTCGGATTCGCTGAAGTTGGTGGTGTAGAGCTTGACCATGTCCGGTTTCAGCTTCGGCCAGCCGATGGCCTGGTCGAGGGCGGCATTGGCCTTGGCCTGGTAGCTGTCGAGTACGGACTGCTTGGCGGCAGGCGCCTTGGTCTGTTCGAAACGCTGGGCGAACATTTGCTGCACTTGCATGTACACCGGGGTACCCAGCTTGTCGGCATGGGCCAGGGTAAGGAAGGCTTCGGCACTGGCGTTGTGGCTGGCGGTATCGGCAAGAACCTGGCCGCTGGCGCAAACCAGAGCAACCGCGGTACAGATGGCACGAAGACGAGTCATCGAGTTTCCTTTTCTAGCAGGCGAGGTAAGACCCCAAGGGCGCCCATTCTGCGCCTAAAAAACCTTGGGGCTCAACCCCGGGCCTTGTCGGACAGGTATTGCCCGATGAAAAGTCTTTCAGGGGAACCCCCAAGGCTCATCAGAGCCTAAACTGCGCAAACGAACCTGAAGGAGTGTGCCCGATGAGCCGTATCGAAACCGACAGCCTGGGAGAAGTCCACGTCCCGGATGACGCTTACTGGGGCGCCCAGACCCAACGTTCGCTGGTGAACTTCGCCATTGGCGAGCAGCGCATGCCCCTCGCGGTATTGCACGCCCTGGCCCTGGTCAAGAAGGCGGCGGCACGGGTCAACGACCGCAATGGCGACCTGCCCGCCGACATCGCCCGCCTGATCGAACAGGCCGCCGACGAAGTACTCGCCGGCCAGCACGACGACCAGTTCCCCCTGGTGGTGTGGCAGACCGGCAGCGGCACCCAGAGCAACATGAACGCCAACGAAGTGATCGCCGGCCGCGCCAACGAACTGGCGGGCAATAAGCGCGGCGGCAAGAGCCCGGTGCACCCCAACGATCACGTCAACCGTTCCCAGAGTTCCAATGACTGCTTCCCCACGGCCATGAGCATCGCCGCCGTGCAGGCGGTGCATCAACGGTTGCTGCCGGCGATTGCCACCCTGTCCGGCGGCCTGGCGGAGCAAGCCGCCAAACATATGAAGCTGGTGAAGACCGGGCGTACCCACATGATGGATGCCACGCCGATCACCTTCGGCCAGGAGCTTTCGGCATTCATCGCTCAACTCGACTACGCCGAACGTGCGATCCGCGCCGCCCTGCCCGCCGCATGCGAGCTGGCCCAGGGCGGCACCGCCGTGGGCACCGGGCTCAATGCGCCCCATGGCTTCGGCGAAGCGATTGCCTCGGAGCTGGCGGCGCTGTCGGGCTTGCCGTTCGTCACCGCGCCGAACAAATTCGCCGCCCTCTCTGGCCATGAGCCGCTGGTGACGCTGCACGGTGCGCTGAAAACCCTGGCCGTGGCCCTGATGAAAATCGCCAATGACCTGCGCCTGCTGGGCTCCGGCCCGCGCACTGGGCTGGCCGAGGTGAAATTGCCGGCCAACGAACCGGGCAGCTCGATCATGCCGGGCAAGGTCAACCCGACCCAGTGCGAAGCACTGTCGATGCTGGCCTGCCAGGTGCTGGGCAATGACGTGACCATCGGCATTGCCGCCAGCCAGGGTCACTTGCAGTTGAATGTGTACAAACCGGTGATCATCCACAACCTGCTGGAGTCGATCCGACTGCTGGCCGACGGCTGCAACAACTTCCAGGAACACTGCGTGGCCGGGCTGGAGCCCGACCCGGTGCAGATGGCCGAGCACCTGGAGCGCGGCTTGATGCTGGTCACCGCGCTCAACCCGCACATCGGCTACGACAAGTCCGCCGAGATCGCCAAGAAGGCCTATGCCGAAGGGATGACGCTGCGGGAAGCCGCGCTGGAACTGGGCTACCTCACCGATGCGGAGTTCGACCAGTGGGTTCGCCCCGAAGACATGCTGGGCACCTAGCCTAGGATGCCATGCGCAACCGCCGGGCCTTGAGCCCGGCGAGCAGCGACGGCGCCAACGCCACCGTCGCCGAGCCCATTACCACCACCAACGCCCCGGCATAGCCCAGGGCGTTGATCTCTTCGGCCTGCACATACTCGGGCCACAGCCAGGCCGCCAAGGCCACCGCCACGAAGGTCACCAACGGCGTGAGTGCCAGGGTCGCACTGACCCGCGAGGCCTCCCAATGGGCCAGCGCTTCGGCAAAGGCGCCGTAGGCCACCAGGGTATTCATGCAGCACCCCAGCAATAGCCAGCCTTGCAGCGGGCTCAGGTCCAATGCCTCCAGGGGATGTGCCCAGGGCGTGAGCAGCACGGCGCAGGACAGGTAAATCACCATCATCACCTGCAACGAATTCCACACCGTCAGCAATTGCTTCTGGCCGAGGGCGTAGAACACCCAGATCGTGGTGGCGAGCAGGATGGTCAGCACGCCGGCGGTGTAGGCGCCGAGCGAGGTCAGCAGTTCTTCCAGGCGCTGGTTGAAGAACAGGCCAAAACCAATGATCAACACCACCAGCCCCACCCCCTGCCCCAGGCTGAAGCGCTCCTTGAAGACGAACACACTGGCGACCATCAAAAAGATCGGCCCCATCTGCACCACCAATTGTGCGGTGCCGGGGCTGAGCAATTTCAGGCCCACTAGGTACAGCACGTAGTTGCCCACCAGCCCGCACACCGCCATCGCCACCAGCCAGCCACCCCGGGGGCCGAGCACCTTGCGGCTGGGCAAGCGTTTGGTCAGCGCCAGGTAGACGAACAGGCAACTGCCGGCCACGATCAGGCGAAACCAGGTGACGGTGATCGGGTCCATCACCTGCAGCACCTGCTTGAGTTTGATCGGCAGAATGCCCCACAGAAACGCGGTCAGCAGGGTCAGGAGAAAACCATAGACCCAGCGGCCGGAAGAGATGTGCATGAGTACCCCAGAAGCCAGAGGAAGTTGAGCCGCATTCTAGGGGCACCCGATGCACTTTGTGTAGCGAACACTTAACTTGCCGATCAGCGCACCGCTTCGAACAACCCGGTGGCCCCCATGCCGCCGCCCACGCACATGGTGACGATGCCGTAACGCAGGTTGCGTCGCTGCAACTCACGCACCAGGTGCCCTACCTGCCGCGAGCCGGTCATGCCGAATGGATGCCCGATGGAGATCGAGCCGCCGTTGACGTTGTACTTGGCATTGTCGATTTCCAGGCGATTGCGCGCATACAGGCACTGTGAGGCGAACGCCTCGTTCAGCTCCCACAGGTCGATATCCGCCACCTGCAAGCCCTTGGCCTGGAGCAACTTGGGCACCGAGAACACCGGGCCGATGCCCATCTCGTCCGGCTCGCAACCGGCCACGGTGAACCCACGGAAAAACGCCTTGGGCTTGAGCCCCAGTGCCAGGGCTTTCTCCAGGCTCATCACCAGGGTCATCGAGGCGCCGTCGGAGAGCTGCGACGAGTTGCCCGCCGTCACCGAACCATCCTCGGCAAACACCGGCTTCAAACCTTGCAGACTCGCCAGGGTGGTGTCCGGGCGGTTGCAGTCGTCACGGTCGACCACACCGGCAAGGATCTGCACTTCACCCGTGTTCTTGTCCTCGACCTTGTACTTGACCGCCATCGGCACGATTTCATCGTTGAACAGGCCGTCGGCCTGAGCCTGGGCGGTGCGTTGCTGGCTTTGCAGGGCGTACAGGTCCTGTTCTTCACGGCTGACGTGGTAGCGACGCGCGACGATCTCGGCGGTCTGGCCCATGGGAAAATAGATACCCGGCACCTGCTCTTTGAGCAGCGGGTTGATCAGGTTGTCGGTGTTGACGCTTTTCATGGTCAGGCTGATCGATTCGACACCGCCGGCGACGATGATATCGCTGCAACCCGACGCAATCTGGTTGGCCGCAATGGCAATCGCCTGCAAACCCGAGGAGCAGAAACGGTTGAGGGTCATGCCGGCCACGCCAGTGCCCAGTTGCGAGAGCACCGCCACATTGCGCCCGATGTTGTAGCCCTGGGCGCCCTCGTTGGAGCCGGCGCCGACGATGCAATCCTCCACCGTCGCCGGGTCGATGCCGTTGCGGGTGAGCAGCGCGTTGACGCAATGGGCCGCCATGTCATCCGGGCGGGTCTGGTTGAACTTGCCGCGAAAGGACTTGGCCAGGCCGGTTCGCACGCTGTCGACGATCACTACTTCACGCATGGGCTACCTCGATCTTGTGGTTGTTGGATCGAGCATAGATCCCGCCCTGCGCCACCGCGACGATCATTCACCCCATAGATACAAAACCATGGCGGCCCGGTTCACTGTGGCAAGCAAGCGTGTTGTGGTGAACCGGCTTGTTGTGGCGAGCAGGCTTGCCCTGCGTTGGGGCGCGAAGCGGCCCCGAATCAGGCACCGCGGTTCTTCAGGCACGACTGAGTTGGCAGGTTTTAGGGCTGCTTCGCAGCCCAACGCAGGGCAAGCCTGCTCACCACAACAAGTCCGCTCACCACAACAGGCCTGCTCGCCACAACAAGTCCGCTCGCCACAACGAGCTGCATCATTATTTCTTTTTCTTTTTGTCGTGCTTGTCGGACTTGGCGAACGCCTCCTCCAGCGCCAGATTGATGGTGCGCAACACCTTGACCCGCGCCCAGCGCTTGTCGTTGGCCTCCACCAATGTCCAGGGCGACACCTCCGTACTGGTGCGATCAACCATATCGCCCACCGCCGCGCGGTAGTCGTCCCATTTGTCGCGGTTGCGCCAGTCGTCTTCGGTGATCTTGAAGCGCTTGAAGGGGATGTCTTCCCGGGCCTGGAAGCGCTCCAGTTGCGTGTCTTTGTCGATGGCCAGCCAGAACTTGACCACGATCACACCGGCATCGCGCAGTTGCTCTTCGAAGTCATTGATCTCGCCATAGGCGCGCATCCAGTCGGCAGGGGTGCAGAAGCCTTCGATGCGCTCCACCAGCACCCGGCCATACCAGGAGCGGTCGAACACGGTGAACATGCCGCGCGCGGGGATCTTCTGCCAGAACCGCCACAAGTAAGGCTGGGCGCGTTCGTCTTCGCTGGGCGCGGCAATCGGCACGATGTGGTACTGACGCGGGTCCAACGCCGCTGCCACCCGGCGGATCGCGCCGCCCTTGCCCGCCGCATCATTGCCTTCAAATACCGTGATCAAGGCGTGCTTGCGCATGCGCTTGTCGCGCATCAGGCCGGAGAAACGCGCCTGTTCGGTGATCAGCTGTTCTTCGTAATCGTCCTTGTCCAGGCGCTGGGACAGGTCGAGGCTGTCCAGCAGGCTCTTCTTGTCCACCGAGGCGATCAAGGGCGCCGGGTTCATGCCGCTGGCCTTGCCCTTGGGCAGCTTGAGCGCATTCTGCAGGCCTTCGAGCAGGAGTTTGCCCACGGTGAGGCTACGGTAGTTGCTGTCCACGCCTTCGATCACATGCCACGGCGCATAGTCGCGGCTGGTGCGGCGCAACACACGCTCACCGAAGTGCACGAACTTGTCGTAGGTCTCGGATTGCTGCCAGTCCAGCGGGCTGATGCGCCAGCTGTGCAGGGGGTCATCGGCCAGGGCCTTGAGCCGCGCCTTCATCTGTTTCTTGGAGAGGTGGAACCAGAACTTGAAGATCAGCGCGCCTTCATCGCAAAGCATCTTTTCCAGGCGCTCGGCGCCGGCGATGGCCTGGTCCAGGCGGGCGTCCTTGATCTGCCCATGCACGCGGCTTTGCAGCATCTGGCTGTACCAGTTGCCAAAGAAGATGCCCATGCGGCCCTTGGCGGGAAGTTGGCGCCAATAGCGCCAGGCCGGCGGGCGCGCGAGTTCTTCGTCGGTCTGCTGGTCGAAGGTGCGCACTTCGATCAGGCGCGGGTCCATCCATTCATTGAGCAGCTTGACCGTCTCGCCCTTGCCGGCGCCTTCGATACCGTTGATCAGGATAATCACCGGGAAGCGCTTCTGCTGCTGCAACTCGTACTGCACCTCCAGCAAGGCTTCTCGCAATGCAGGCACTTCGGCCTCAAAGGTGTCTTTGTCGATGGCGTGACCGATTTCGGCGGATTCGAACATGGGCAGCTCCGTTTCAAGATGGCTCAAGACTAGCGGATTGGGCAGCAACACGCGGCAGGAAATTCCACCGGCGCTTGCCGTGGGTCAATTCAATGCTGGTTGATCGGCTAGAATGGCGGCCTTGTCTTTACCGAGCCGCCCATGAACCCCATCACCCACGCCCAGCTCGACTGGGATGACCAAGGTCGCCCGCACTCGCGAATCTTTGACGACGTGTATTTTTCCGATAAGTCGGGCCTTGAAGAAACCCGCTATGTGTTCCTCGAACAGAACCGTTTGCAGGAGCGCTTCGCCGCGCTGCCCGTGGGTGGGCGGCTGGTGATTGGCGAGACCGGGTTCGGCACGGGGTTGAATTTCCTCTGCGCCTGGCAACTGTTCGAGCAACACGCGGTGGCGGGTGCGCGCCTGCATTTCGTCAGCGTGGAAAAGTATCCGCTGAGCCATACCGACCTGCAACGCGCCCTGCTGCTCTGGCCCGAACTGCAGCCCTTCGCCGAACAACTGCTGGCGCAATACATCGCGATCCATCAGGGCTTTCAGCGCCTGGTGCTGGATAACGGCCGCGTGACCCTGACCCTGCTGATCGGCGATGCCCTGGAGCAATTGCCGCAACTGGACGCGCAGATCGACGCCTGGTTCCTGGACGGCTTCGCCCCGGCGAAAAACCCGGAGATGTGGACCGCCGAGTTGTTTGCCGAGCTGGCACGCCTGGCGGCGCCAGGCTCGACCATCAGCACGTTTACCAGCACCGGCTGGGTGCGGCGGCTGATCAACGCCGCCGGGTTCAAGATGAAACGTACGCCGGGTATTGGCCACAAGTGGGAGATCCTGCGTGGAGAGTTTCTCGGTTGGCCGAGCGACACACCGGCACCCGCCGCAACCAAGCCATGGTTCGCCAGGACGCCCGCCATTGCGGGCGAGCGTCACGCCCTGGTGATCGGCGCCGGTCTGGCGGGCTGTGCCACGGCGGCCAGCCTGGCGGCCAGGGGCTGGCAGGTCAGCCTGCTGGAGCGCCATGCCGGCGTGGCGCGGGAAGCCTCCGGCAACCCCCAGGGCGTGCTGTACCTGAAACTGTCGGCCCATGGTACGGCCCTGTCGCAGTTGATAGTGGCCGGGTTCGGCTACACCCGGCGGGTGCTGGAGCACCTGCATCGCGGCGTCGACTGGGACGGTTGCGGTGTGCTGCAACTGGCCTTCGATGCCAAGGAAGCCCAGCGCCAGGCGCAACTGGCCGCTGCCTTCGCACCAGACTTGCTGCACCTGCTTGACCGCGACCAGGCCCAGGCCCGCGCCGGTGTCGCACTGGCGCACGGTGGGCTGTTTTTCCCCGAAGGCGGCTGGGTGCACCCACCGGCATTGTGCGAATGGCAAGCACACCAGCCGGGCGTGACCCTGCTGCCCCACCACGATGCGCTCGACCTGCGTCATGTCGATGGCCAGTGGCAAGCCTGGGACGGTGAGCGCCTGCTCGCCAGCGCCAGCGTGGCGATCCTGGCCGGCGCCGCCGAAGTCCAGCGCTTCGCCGACCTGCCCCTCAAGCGCATTCGAGGGCAAATCACCCGTTTGCCGCAGACCGCCGACAGCCAGGCCCTGGCCACGGTGGTGTGCGCCGAAGGTTACGTTGCCCCGCCACGCCTGGGCGAGCACACCCTGGGCGCCAGTTTCGACTTCAAGAGCGATGACCTTACGCCCACGGCCGCTGAACATGCCGGGAACCTAGAGCTGCTCATGGGCATCTCCGAGGACCTGGCCCAACGCCTGGGCGCCAACACCCTGGAGCCCGCGACGCTGGAAGGCCGCGCCGCGTTCCGCTGCACCAGCCCGGACTACCTGCCGATCGTCGGGCCACTGGCTGACCGCCAGGCGTTCGACCAGGCCTACGCCGCCCTGCGCAAAGACGCCCGGCAAGTGCCAGACGCCGCCTGCCCCTGGCTGGACGGGTTGTATGTCAACAGCGGCCACGGCTCAAGGGGGCTGATCACCGCCCCGCTGAGTGCGGAGCTACTCGCCGCCGGGCTGGACAACGAGCCGCTGCCGGTACCACGCGCCGTGGCTGACGCCTGCCATCCCAACCGCTTCGCCGTGCGGGCGCTGATCCGCACCACCACCGGCAAGGCCGAATGATCAACCGGCCGGGGCCTCACACACGGGGCCCAGCCCTTCGGTCCTGATGGCGTCCTCGGTCAAACGCTCGATCAGCACACTTTCAGCCTGCTCCCGTTCATTGAGGATGGCATGCATGCGAGCCCGGTAATCGGCATCGCTCAGTACCAGGCTTTGTTCGAAGATGTCATTGAGGCGCTCGTCATAGGGCGTGTTCAAGGCCTCGAAGCGAGCCGCATGGGCACGCTTGAGGTAGTCGGTCCAGAACGGCAGCTTCTTGAGATACGTCATCAGCTCGGGGGACAGCTCGGCCAGCGTGACTTCAGCCTTGGCATTATCCAGCGCCAACTGGGTGACCTCCCCCAGCCGCGAATAGCGCATGTGTCGAGGCTGGCCGGGCAAATAGAATTCGCCGACCAGGCCTGTGCGGAACGCCAGGCTGACCTCCAATGGATCGGCGGCAGGATGCAGGCCGCTATGACGCTGCGCAATCGCCTCCAACTGCTCCAGGCGAAACAGGCCACGGCCCAGTTTCAACAGCGGCTTGGGCGTCAGCGCACGCCCCTGGATGAGGGCCTTGGCATCGCTGATTTCCACCAGGACTTCCAGGCTGCTGAAGTTGACGGCGGCGCCATCGTCACAATTGATCGGCGTGGCGGCCCGTTCGAATATTTCCTCACGCAGTTCGCGGTTCATCGCGGCAGCCTCCAACACCCGCCAGACTCGGCGCTGCAGATCCTCACGCACGAACTCGGCGTCTTTGGTGCCGCCCAGTTCCGCGAGCAGCTTGAACAGGGCATCCGACCGGCGATCGTCCTTGAGCCCCGTCCACGTGAGTTTCTTCGCCGCATAGCCCGCCAGCCGTTCGTCCGCCAGCCACAATTCCCGCGCGCTCTGCTCGTTCAAACGGGCAATGTCGTCTTCCAGGAACCCCATCCCCGGACCGAACGCCTGACGGTAGTTTTTCAAGGCCAGTTGGCTTTGAACCGATAACGGGTTGTGCCGCAAGTTGACACCCTGGGCAAAGTTTCGCGGCACGCGCAATAGCCACTCCGGCAGCACGCTGATGTCATTGGCGCGCAAATCGATGTGTTCAAGATAAGGCAGGCGCCACAGGTCCTTGGGCAGTTCCTTGAGCCGGCAATTGCGCAACACCAGGCTACGCAGCGCAAACATACGGCTGATATCCGGCGGATCCAGCATCGGGTTGTCCGCCAGGTTCAACACCTTCAGGCGCGTCAGATCGGCCAGCTTGGCACGGGTGTATTCGGTGAGCTGGAGTTTGTTGTTGGTCAGGTACAACCGCTCCAGGCCCGGCATGTGCGACAGGGCTTCAGGTAGCCGGGTCATCTGGTTTTCGCCCAGTTCAAGGGTGCGCAGCCCCTTGAAGTGGCTGAGGAAATACGCCACATCGTCAGTCAGGTTCAAACGGCGCAATGACAAATGCTCGACGTGATCGAAGCGCACCTGGGCGGGCAATGTCGGCAGAGGGCCGATGACCATATCATCGAGCAACAGCCCAGGAACCTGGCGGGCGTGCTCATCGGGTAGGGTCGACATCCGTCGCCAGCACTTTTCGATGCTCTTCGCCGCCTGGTGGCGACTCAATCGATAGTCCCACAGGGGGTCGGCCTGCACGATACTGGCAGACTTCTCGGCACGCCAGCGTTTGAGTGCCGTGTGCAGCGCTTCAAACTCCTGCTCGCGCGCCTGGACGGCCTTGGCACGCGACAGGTGATCATGGCCCGCATCGCGCAAGAAATCGTTGACCTGCGACGGACTGAACAAGGGATAAAGCTTGTTGACCTTACGCACCAACGCCGCCGGAAAATGCTCTGCCTCGCCCCGCGCCGACTGGGTACAGATCAGCGGTTCTTCTTCCAGCAGCCCGCGTTCCGGCCACAGGTAACGGGCGACGCTGTCACGCTCATGCACCGTGGTGGCACGCAGGCGGCCCCGCAAGTCGGCGGCCTCATTCTCGGCCTGGAGCTTCAATGCAATACGCTGGCGTGGCAGCAGGCTATCGAAAAGCGCCGTGTACAAGCCGTCCGCGCCTGTCGCGACCGGCCCCAGGGCCTTGCCGTTTTGATCGAATGCCTGATACCCCTTGGGCGTACTGACCAGGGTCCTCTGCGTTGCGGCTGTTGACGCGCCCGCCTCGGCCAGCACCTCCCCGCCCAGGGTTTGCCTGCGCACCTGCAGCGCCAGGTCTCGGGGCCAGCCGGGCATTCGCTGCAGCATACCGACGGCCACGCGTCGGGTGCCGTCCCCCGCCAACTCCGGCCAGTACAGGCCCATCAGTGCGCGGTCCTGCTCCAACAGGTCCACCGCCTCGCGTGCCCGCTGGGCAAGCACCAGCGGTACCTGGCCAGTGGTGCGCAAATACCGGCGTTCCCTTAATGTGGCCTGTGAGTACAGCTCCCACGCCACACGGGGCGGCAGTTGTTTGAAGCGCTCGCACAACGGCACCAATTCGTTCAGGGCAACACCGGCGTAATAGGTGTACAAATGATCGAACACGGCTTGATGCCGGCTGCGCAGCGTGTCCAGCAGACGACGCTCCAGTGTGCTGCGCAGGTCGTCTTCCGCCACGCCCTTGCCCAACAGGTCGCTGCGTTCCTCGTCGCTCAAGTGCTCCAGCAAGGTGTCCATGACCCGCCCCTCCCTCAACTCCTTGCGGGTGATATGGATACTCAGGTCCTCATAATCGAAAGGTGCTGTTTCCGGATGCCTTTCCAGCAGTTCGCCCTCCTCGTCCAGCACCTCGAAAAAACGCCCCTTTGGCCAGCCTGGCACCAGCGGCAATGCAAACAATTGCGCGCGTGCGGTACTCGCATCGGGACGTTCACCACGCTCCAGGTACTCCATCAGTTCATGGACCCTGTCGTTTTGCTTATAGCGCAGCACTGCGTCATGAAAACGCTCGGGTAACGGCTCGCAGGCACTGCCCAATGCCTGCAGGTGTGGCAGGGTCGTTCTGGTGAGGGTCGCCAGGTTCGACAACGGCTCAGCGGGCAATTCGTCAAGGCTTGGGTCCAGTCGCCTGAGGCTGTAGACGGGGTCTTCCCATTGCAAGGGGCGCTCGTAGACATGCTGCCAGCCACCACGGAAGTTGTGCTCCAGCGGCGGGCGGTAAGCCTGCGGACGCTGTGGATGGATGACCCGCCACTTCTGCAGTCTGGTATCGAAGGCAACCGAATAGTGGTTTCCACCCATGCGGATGTAGGAGCGGCCGTTGACTTGGTACACCCCTCGAGAACTGGCCACGGTCTGGCGTGCGACCGGCTCAGGCTGTCGATAGGCATTGAGCCTTGGCCGCCAGAGCTTCTGGCCCTGGTCGGCAATGGTGACGGCTTCGAACTTCTCGAAGAACTCCGTAGAAGTGGTCAGGGTGCGCTTCAACGTCCCCACTACCCGCCCGCCTGCCACAAACAAGGCCATGCCGGCGACGTTTTCAGCCACGTTCACCAGATGCCGAAGTGCCTCGGTATGTTCATCGTGCTGCCAGTCCTCGACGGCCTCGAACACTTCACCCAACAGCTGTCCGACGGCGACCCCGAGCATCAACTGACCCAACACCGGCACCACCAACGACGCCACATTCAGCAGGTCCAGCCCCAGGTCCAGATAGCGCTGCATACGCTCTTCACTGGCTTGCTGGTCGACCTGGGCCTTGGGCACCGCCAGCACCAGCGCATCCAATTGAATCTTGCCGACAAAGGCCTGGAAGAAGAACCCGGTCAAGCTGGTTGTGACGGGTAAGGCGCGCAGTTGGCCAACCTTGCGTGTCCTGTCGAACGATTCGAAAAAATCCAGGCGGTTGGACTCATCCAGGTACCCTTCGAAAAACGTCCGGTAGCTCTTGATTTGCAGCTTCAAGGACAAGTACACCTTGAAGTCCTCCAGCGTCGGGTACTCGTACCAGGGCCTGGCGGGCTCGTTAGGCATGTAGACAATAAAGGGGCCGGTATCCAGGCTGCCCGGTGCGCTGTCGGAAAACACCAATACACTCCACACGCAGGTGTCATCGATGTTCAAGCCCTGCCAATTGATCAGGCCATTGCCCGGCACCTTGCTCTTGAGCTCACTGGCCGGACGGTCGAACCCGATCAGCTTGAGCAACCGCGCGTAGGTCGCGGCTTCGATATGCCCCTTGCACAAGGCAATATGCAGATCCATGCGCATGTCCATGAGTTTGCCCTGGCCAATAGTGACGGCGGCCTGGTTGTAGGAGCTGACTTCGTCTTGGCTTTTCGGGTCGGGCAGGTCGAAGACCTCTTCGATATGCGTTTGATAGAGCGCCCCCAGGTCCAGCTCCCGGCAATAGCCGACAAACTCGGGCACCGTCAGCCCGCGCATCGGCTGCTTGGTGGCCGCAGAGCGCACCACGGCGGCAACGGACATGCCCCCCGGCTCGGCGCGCTCTTCGGAGAAGTTCTGCATCGCCGCATGCAGCAGGCTTTGCTTGGTATAGGTTACGGTCTGGAGCAAGCCGCCGCCCAGGTCCGGGCTCACCCCAGTGAGCTTGCGCCTGGGCAGCTCCAGGAGGTCTTGCCTGACATCCGGCGACTCAACCCCTTTGGCCCGCAGAAAGTTGGTCAAGCGCTCTGCGCAGTACTGATCCAGCGGTTCCAGGCGGCTCAACAGGTAACGGACATTCTCACGGATCACCTTGCTGTCGATATGCGCCTGTTCAAGGGCCGTGAGTGTCGAAGCGTCGGCTTCAACCAACCAGTGCGGCAAGGTTTTGCGCAAAACCTGCGCCTTGTCCAGGTCGGCAGTCATATCGAGCAACGCCCTGTCCAGTTCATCTTGAGTCGCCCCTGCGGCGACCTCTCTCAAATCGCGTTTTTGCGTCATCGGCATGTCTCCTCAGCCAGCTGAACATGACGCCAAACGATAAGCCTGGCCTGGGTCACAACCGGGTATTTGTATACCGCCTTGCGACAGACCTGCCCCGCTTATAACCGATTGATCTAAAACTCCACGAATAGCCCCGTGTCAGTTTCTGGGTACGCGCCCTGTCGGGCGTATTGAGTTTTATGCTCCCCAACGGAAAAACCGGTAAGGAATTTATGTGCGGATTAGCTGGAGAATTACGTTTCGATGCCCAACCTGCCGACCTGGCAGCGATTGAACGCATCACCCATCACTTGGCCCCGCGAGGCCCTGACGCGTGGGGTTTTCATGCCCAGGGGCCGATAGCCCTGGGCCATCGGCGCCTGAAAATCATGGACCTGTCGGACGGTTCAGCCCAACCGATGGTCGATTCGCACCTGGGCCTGAGCCTGGCGTTCAACGGCGCGATCTATAACTTCCCGGAATTGCGAGAAGAGCTGGAAGCCCTGGGCTACGCCTTCTATTCCGGCGGCGACACCGAGGTGCTGCTCAAGGGTTATCACGCCTGGGGCGAGGCACTGCTGCCCAAGCTCAACGGCATGTTTGCCTTCGCGATCTGGGAACGCGATGCCCAGCGCCTGTTCATCGCCCGCGACCGCCTCGGCGTGAAGCCGTTGTACCTGTCGCGCACCGGTCAGCGCCTGCGCTTTGCCTCGGCCTTGCCGGCGCTGCTCAAGGGCGGCGATATCAACCCGATCCTTGATCCGGTGGCGCTCAACCATTATTTGAATTTCCACGCCGTGGTGCCGGCGCCACGCACCTTGCTGGCGGGCATTGAAAAACTGCCGCCAGCGAGCTGGATGCGTATCGATGCCAGCGGCAAGACTGAACAAAAGACCTGGTGGACCCTGCCCTACGGCCCGCGCGAAGACGAAAAAAACCTGAGCCTGGAAGATTGGACCGACCGCGTGCTCGACAGCACTCGCGAAGCCGTGGCCATCCGCCAACGCGCTGCGGTGGATGTGGGGGTGCTGCTCTCCGGTGGTGTCGATTCGAGCATGCTCGTCGGCCTGCTGCGTGAAGTCGGCGTACAGGATTTGTCGACCTTCTCCATCGGCTTTGAAGACGCCGGTGGCGAGGCCGGCAACGAGTTCCAGTACTCGGACCTGATCGCCAAGCACTACGGCACGCGCCACCATCAATTGCGCATCGCCGAAAGCGAGATCATCGAGCAACTGCCGGCGGCCTTCCGCGCCATGAGCGAGCCGATGGTCAGCCATGACTGCATTGCCTTCTACCTGCTGTCGCGGGAAGTGGCCAAGCATTGCAAGGTGGTGCAAAGCGGCCAGGGCGCCGATGAGCTGTTCGCCGGTTACCACTGGTACCCGCAGGTGGACGGTGCGGCCGATCCCTATGCAGCCTATCGCGATGCATTTTTCGACCGCAGCTACGACGACTATGCCGCCACTGTCGCGCCCAAATGGCTGACCGCCAACGATGCGGCGGGCGACTTCGTGCGCGAACATTTCGCCATGCCCGGCGCCGATGCGGCGGTGGACAAGGCCCTGCGCCTGGACAGCACGGTGATGCTGGTGGACGACCCGGTCAAACGCGTCGACAACATGACCATGGCCTGGGGCCTGGAAGCGCGCACGCCGTTCCTGGACTACCGCCTGGTGGAGCTGTCGGCCCGCGTGCCAGGTAAATTCAAGTTGCCCGATGGCGGCAAGCAAGTGCTGAAAGAAGCGGCGCGCCGGGTCATTCCGAGCGAAGTCATCGACCGCAAGAAGGGTTACTTCCCGGTGCCGGGCCTCAAGCACTTGCAGGGCGATACCTTGAACTGGGTACGCGAACTGCTGCTCGACCCGAGCCAGGATCGCGGCCTGTTCAACCCCGCCGCGCTGGACCGCTTGTTGACCGACCCGCAGGGCCAATTGACGCCGTTGCGTGGCTCCAAGCTGTGGCAACTGGCAGCGCTGAACCTGTGGCTCAGCGAACAAGGAATCTGATTGATGAAACCTCTTGCAGCGGCCTATAGCCAACGCTTGATCAAGGGCCAGGCGCCGACCTACGAGCGCCTGCAGGCGCGCCTGGCAGAAGACGGCAGCCCATTGGCCGCCGAGCCGATTGCCGTGCATTGCGGCTGGGGCCGGTTGCTGATCGGGCATACCTTTCCCGACCCAGCCAGCCTGGCCCAGGAGCTGCTCCATGAGCAACCGGGTGAGCGTGATATCGCGTTGTATGTGGCGGCGCCCCAGCAGATCCTGGGGATTGATCCCCAGCAGCTGTTTCTCGACCCCTCCGACACGCTGCGCCTGTGGTTCAGCGATTATCGGCCGGCTACCCGGGTGTTTCGCGGCTTCCGCATTCGGCGGGTGCAGACCGAGGCCGATTGGCTGGCGGTGAATCAGCTGTACCAGGGGCGTGGCATGCTGCCGGTCGACGCCGAACGCCTCACGCCGCGTCATCAAGGCGGCCCGGTGTACTGGCTGGCAGAAGATGAAGACAGTGGCGCAGTGATCGGCAGCGTGATGGGGCTGAATCACCAGAAAGCGTTTCATGACCCGGAAAACGGTTGCAGCCTGTGGTGCCTGGCGGTCGACCCGCAATGCACGCGCCCGGGCGTGGGCGAAGTGCTGGTGCGTCACTTGGTGGAGCATTTCATGAGCCGTGGCCTGAGCTACCTGGACCTGTCGGTGCTGCACGATAACCGCCAGGCCAAGAACCTTTACGCCAAGCTCGGTTTCCGCGCGCTGACCACCTTCGCGATCAAACGCAAGAATGGGATCAACCAGCCGTTGTTCCTCGGGCCTGGCCCGCAGGCGGGGTTCAACCCCTATGCGCGAATCATTGTCGAAGAGGCCCACCGACGCGGTATCGATGTGCAGGTGGATGACGCTGACGCCGGCCTGTTCACATTGAGCCATGGCGGGCGCCGAGTGCGTTGCCGTGAGTCGTTGAGCGACCTGACCAGCGCTATCAGCATGACCTTGTGCCAGGACAAAAGCCTGACGCACAAGGTGCTGAAGGCCGCCGGTTTGAAACTCCCCGCGCAGCAACTGGCGGGCAGCGCGGATGACAACCTGGAGTTCCTCGATGAGCACCAGCGCATCGTGGTCAAGCCGTTGGATGGCGAGCAAGGCCAGGGCGTGGCAGTGGATTTGCAGAGTATCGAGGAGGTGCAGCAAGCCATTGAGGCAGCGCGGCAATTCGACAGCCGTGTGTTGCTGGAGAGTTTCCACCAAGGCCTGGACCTGCGCATCCTGGTGATCGGCTTCGAGGTGGTGGCCGCTGCGATCCGTCGCCCGGCGGAGGTGACCGGTGATGGTCATCATTCCATCGGCACGCTGATCGAAGCCCAGAGCCGCCGTCGCCAGGCGGCGACCGACGGTGAAAGCAAAATCCCCCTGGATGGCGAAACCGAACGCACGCTGAAAGCCGCTGGTTATGACTACAGCAGCATCCTGCCCCGTGGCCAGGTCCTGGCCGTGCGCCGCACCGCCAACCTGCACACCGGCGGCTGCCTGGAAGACGTCACCGCCATCCTGCACCCCACGCTGGTGGACGCCGCCGTGCGCGCCGCCCGCGCCCTGGACATCCCCATGGTGGGCCTGGACCTGATGGTGCCCGCCGCCGACCAACCCGAGTACGTGTTTATCGAAGCCAACGAACGGGCCGGCCTGGCCAATCATGAACCGCAACCGACCGCAGAGAAGTTTGTGGATTTGCTGTTTCCCCATAGCTGAACGATCCGACCTTAGGAGTCTTTATGAGCCGAACCATCCCCGAACCGGATCTGAACTACCTGCAAAAAGTGCTGCTGGAAATGCTCGCCATTCCCAGCCCCACCGGGTTTACCGACACCATCGTGCGCTACGTCGCCGAGCGCCTGGAAGAACTGGGCATCCCCTTTGAAATGACCCGGCGCGGCACCATCCGCGCCACCCTCAAAGGCCAGAAAAACAGCCCCGACCGTGCGGTATCGGCACACCTGGACACCATCGGCGCCGCCGTGCGCGCCATCAAGGACAACGGCCGCCTGAGCCTGGCGCCGGTGGGTTGCTGGTCGAGCCGCTTTGCCGAAGGCAGCCGCGTCAGCCTGTTTACCGATAACGGCGTGATCCGTGGCAGCGTGTTGCCGTTGATGGCCTCCGGGCACGCGTTCAATACCGCCGTGGATGAAATGCCGGTGAGCTGGGACCATGTCGAACTGCGTCTGGACGCCTACTGCGCAACCCGTGCCGACTGCGACTCCCTGGGGATTGGCATCGGTGACTATGTCGCCTTCGACCCACTGCCGGAATTCACCGAGAGCGGGCACATCAGCGCCCGGCACCTGGACGACAAAGCCGGCGTCGCTGCGCTGCTGGCCGCACTCAAGGCCATCATCGACAGTGGCGAGCCGTTGCTGATCGACTGCCATCCACTGTTCACCATCACCGAGGAAACCGGCAGTGGCGCAGCGGCCGCCCTGCCCTGGGACGTCAGTGAGTTCGTCGGCATCGATATCGCCCCGGTCGCCCCCGGCCAGCACTCCAGCGAGCATGCGGTGAGCGTAGCGATGCAGGATTCCGGCGGGCCGTATGACTATCACCTGTCGCGGCATTTGCTGCGCCTGGCGTCCGACCACGAGTTGCCGGTGCGCCGCGACCTGTTCCGCTACTACTTCAGTGACGCCCACTCGGCTGTCACCGCCGGCCACGATATCCGCACCGCGTTGCTGGCATTTGGGTGCGATGCGACCCACGGCTACGAGCGCACGCATATCGATAGCCTGGCGGCGCTGAGTCGTCTATTGGGTGCCTATATTCTCAGCCCGCCCGTGTTCGCCAGCGATGCACAGCCGGCACAGGGTTCTCTGGACCGGTTCAGTCACCAGATCGAGCACGAGACGCAGATGGAGAGCGACACGCGAGTGCCGTCGGTGGACAGCCTGGTGGGCAACAAGGCCTGAGACTGGCAACTACGGTCCCGGCGCAGTAGGATCGCCGGGATCCATCACCCGAGGCTTGTATGCTGATTCCCTACGATGCACTTGAAGTCGACACGCTGACGCGCCTGATCGAAGACTTCGTGACCCGCGACGGCACCGACAATGGCGACGACACGCCTCTGGAAACCCGCGTGCTGCGCGTGCGCCAGGCACTGACCAAGGGCCAGGCGCTGATCGTGTTCGATCCGGAAAGCGAGCAGTGCCAGTTGATGCTCAAGCACGACGTGCCCAAGCATCTGTTCGACTGACGTCAGAGATTGGGCACTGGCACCGGATGGGGGCTGGCGCCCTGGCGCTCGCGGATTTTCTGATGCACCTCCGCGCGATGTACATGCACCCCGGCCGGCGCTTCAACGCCGAACTTCACCTGGGTACCGTTCAACTCGAGGATGTGTACGGCGATGTCATCACCGATGGAGATGACTTCGCCTATGGCGCGGCTTAAGACCAGCATGGCGGTTGTCCTTTTAACAGTGAAAGGACCTCGACCATGCGCGCAGGCTGTGGTGCGCATCAATGGCTTGCCGTGAAATCAGGCGCTACCTACATCTACAGGTAAAATGCCTGACAGACCATTAGCGAATCAGCCCTTGGCAGCCTGGGCCTTGGCGCGCATTTTGTCGGCCATGCTGGTCATTTCGTCATACAGCAGCTGCGGGTTCTTCTGCTTCAACGCCCATGCCATGCGCCCCTGTTCGTGGGGCAGGATCATGAACTCGCCTTCCGCGACCCGCTGATAGATGTAGTCGGCGATATCCGCCGCCGAAATCGGCGAGCTTTCCAGCAGCTTGCCCACCTGGGCCTTCATGGCGGGGGTTGGCCCACGGAAAGAATCCAGCAGGTTGGTCTGGAAGAACGATGGGCACACCACATGCACACCGATTTCCTGCTGCTTGAGTTCCACCAGCAGACTCTCCGACAACGCCACCACACCGGCCTTGGCTACGTTGTAGTTGCTCATGGCCGGCCCTTGCATCAGTGCCGCCATGGAGGCGATGTTGATGATGCGGCCCTTGCTCTTTTCCAGCAACGGCAGGAACGCCTTGCAGCCCTTGACCACGCCCATCAGGTTGATTGCGATCTGCCAGTCCCAGTCCTCCAGGGACAACTCGGCAAAGAAGCCGCCTGACGCCACGCCCGCGTTGTTGACGATCACATCGATACCGCCGAGCTTGACCTCACAGGCCTGGGCGAATGCAGTGAGCTGGCTGTAGTCGCGCACGTCGCAGCGCTGGATAAAACCATCACCACCGGCGTCGCGTACCAGCCTCAGGGTTTCTTGCAGGCCGGGCTCGCTGACATCCGACAAGGCCAACTGCCAACCCTCACGGGCCCAGCGCAGAGCGATTTCACGACCCAGGCCGGACCCGGCGCCAGTGATCATCATGCGATTTTGCATAAGAAGTTGCCTTGTGGTTCACGGAAGAAGTGACCGGCAGTGTAGCGAAGGTTTTTCCTGCCCCCATCCACCATCAGAGTGATGAATGCCCGTGGCAAACCGTGGGCCGGGTCGGATGTTTGCTTATAGCCTAAGTTCAATATTTTTCAACTAATAGGTTTTAGTTGCGACGGCATTAAAAGAAATAAGCCTGTTTGCGAAATGCTTTAAAAAAATACTGAATTTTCTACGAAGGGCCACAGTCGGAGTTGTTAAGGCGTCCGTATTAATTACTCGGGCCTATCGTTAAACAACCGGTCTTTGCAGAAGGCCAATAAGGAAAAAAACCATGAGCCTCATTCTGATCATTATCCTGATCCTGCTGCTGGTCGGCGGTTTGCCAGTATTCCCTCACTCACGCAACTGGGGTTACGGCCCGTCGGGTATCCTCGGCGTGGTGCTGGTGGTGCTGCTGGTGCTGTTGTTGCTTGGTCGTATATAAACGCCAGGCAAAAAAAAGAGGCCCTTTAAAGGGCCTCTTTTTTTATGGCCGGTTAATTAGTCCGGCTTGCCGTTGACCACACCGGCGGTGTTATCCAACAAACTCTTTGTAGCCGTCTGCAGGAACGACTCAAGTTTCTGCTTCAAGGCTGCCTCGTCGGGCGAGTCAGGGATCACTTTACCGGTCGGGTTCGCGCCCAGTTCGTATTCCCACAACTTCGGTGGCATTTCCTTCGGCAACACCAGAATGCGGTCTGCCGTCACCAACGCCACGGTCTGATCGCTACCCGATGGCTTGATCACGCCAAAGCCTTTATCGCCTTCCGGCAGGTTCAGCAGGTCACGGCCCCAGCACTGGTGCAGGGTATCGCCACCAAGGCGGCCCATGATAGTCGGCACGATGTCGATCTGGGTGCCTACGGTGTGGTCACGCTCGCCAAACTTTTCCTGCATGCCTGGTGCGATCATCAGCATCGGCACGTTGAAACGGCCCAGGTCCATTTCGGTGATCTGCTGCTCGTTGCCGAAGCCATGGTCACCCACGATCACGAACAGGGTTTCCTTGAAGTACGGCTCCTTGCGGGCCTTCTCAAAGAACTGGCCCAATGCCCAGTCGGAGTAGCGCATGGCGGTCAAATGCTCGTTGAGGCTGCCACGATCGGTGACTTTCTCCACCGGCAATGGTGTCGGCAGCGCATACGGCGTGTGGTTGGACAGGGTTTGCAGCAACGCATAGAACGGCTTGCCGCCTTCACGCGCCTTGAGCTCTTCCAGGCCACGGTTGAACATGTCCTGGTCGGAAACGCCCCACGTCGGGTCGGAGAACACCGGGTCGACGAAGTCATTGCGACCGATGAAGTTGGTCATGCCCTGGTTGCTGAAGAAGCCCGACTGGTTGTCCCAGGCGAAATCGCCGTTGTACACATACACGTCGTCAAACTTGCGCGCGCTGAGCAACTGCGGCAGGCCCGACAGCTTGTGGCTGCCTTCGGGGGTCTGCATCAGGTATTCGAAGCCCGGCAGGTTCGGGAAGCACGCCATGGTGGCGAACATGCCCTGGTGGGTATGGGTGCCGTTGGAGAAGAAGCGGTCGAACAGCAGGCCTTCCTTGGACAGCTTGTCGAAGTACGGCGTGATGTTGCCCGGACGACCCAATGCGCCGACCGAGTGACCGGCGAAGCTCTCCATGAGGATCACGACCACGTTCTTGATCGGCAGCGTCTTCTCGGCCGGCGGCATGTAGTCGCGGCGCACGGCGGCGATGTCGGTATCCACCAGCTTCTCTTGCGGCAGCACCAGCATGTCACGCACGGTCTGGGTAGCCAGCGGCTGGTCGAGGGTGGCCTTCCAGATGTTTGAACGGTCTTCGCCGAACCGGGCTTTGGCCGCCGCAATCAGTGACAAGGTGCCATTGAGGCCCAACTGGTTGGCGAAGTTGGAGTCGGTGGTGTACACATCACCCCAACGCAGTGGAGGGCCTTGGCGCAGGGTGCCACGGATGGCGACCACGGCGATCAGCAGGCAGACCACGAACACCGCGATGCGCGTGTACCAAGGCGCCACCTGGCGGGTGCCGATGCTGCCACCGCTGAACGGGCCACGGGGACGTGTGGCGCGGTCGGCGCCTTTGAACGCCATGCTCAGGATCAACGTACCCACGGCCCAGGCCAGCAGGTAGCGCACTACCGGGAAACCGTACCAGAGCATGCTCATCACGGTCTTGGGGTCTTCCTTCACATACTGGAAGACCAGGCCGTTGAGGCGCTGGTGGAACTCGCGGTAGAAGTCCATTTCCATCAGGCCCAGGAACAGGGCAATGCTGGACGCGACGGTCAGCCATAGACGGAAGAACCCACGCGCGGCCATGGCGCGGACGCTGAACAGCGCCAGCAGCAGCGGGACCAACGCGTACATCACGAAGCGGATGTCAAAGCGCGTGCCATTGCCGAACGCTTCGAGGAAGGTCGAGGCCGGCGTGTCGAGGATCATTTCGCGGTTGTACACCAGCAGCGCCAGGCGCAGCAGGGAGAACATCACCATCATGACCAGTGCGCAGAGCAGCGTGTACGCCAGATGGGATTTGACGGTCGGTTGCAGCAGGCGATTAGAAGCTCGCTGCTGACTCAGGGCGTCCGGGTTTGCCATGTCGTTTCAGGACCCATTGGAAGTTTAAGTGACGAAGTAATGCAGTGGCGCGAATGGTGCCCGATCAACGGCGGCAAGGCTATTAATTACTGAACGTGCACCGGCGCTCCGCCTTTAGTGGCTCTTGAAATAGGGCCTTGGCAGGAAGATAAAGCCGGCGAATTGTCTTGGACGGGATGTGAAAATTTTGTGCAGCGAATATTTCGAAACACAAAATGAAATGAAGGGAAAAGCCATGGCCTGGCAGCTGCCGAGTCTGGGTTCGACAGCTGCCTGGTGGGCGGCGCGATCAGATCCGCACATTACCCCGCGGCCCGGCAATCGCCCAGATGATCAGGCCCAGCACCGGCAGCAGCAGGATCAACAGGATCCACAACACCTTGGCGCCCGTGCTTGCGCCGCTTTTGAACACGTTGATGATCGCCCAGATATCCAGCGCGAGGATGATCAGCCCGATCAAGCCATTAAAAGTGGAACCCATGGTGTCGCTCCTAAGTGAGGGCATGCCCTTGTAGGATAGTCAGCCCTGGCGGGGGTTCCGTTTTATTTCAGACGTGAACGGCCACTTTCAGCGCTTCCAGGGACGGTTCGCCCTTGATGCCGACTTCGGCGCACAGCTCCAGCACGCGCGGAAGATCGTTGCCGTAGACCAGTACCGCCTGGATTTCGTCATCCAGCAGTTGGCTGAAGTTGAGCAGCACATAGCCGCCATCCTCGGGGCTGAGGGCGCTCATCTGGATCTGGATGCGGTTGAGCGCGGTCAGGTCTTCGGTCTTGGCCAGTTGCTTGGGCTTGAGGTTGAACGCCACGCCGGGGCCGAACGACGCGACGATCTGCGCGAACAGGTCACCATAGGTGTCGGCCTGGAACAGTACGGTGTCCGGCAGGCTGCCGACCACCACCCACTCACCGAGTGGGATGGGGAAGGTGTCGTCGTAGTTGATATCCGGGTTGGCCGCCAGAAACGCGGCCGGGTCGGCGTAAGCCTGGGCCGCTTCATCGGCGATGCGCGCCACCTCGTCCTCGCCCATGACGCCGGCGCTGATTTTGCTGATGAGTTCGACGAGGGCGGTTTTCATGGAAATGATCCTGTAGCGGGCTGGCTTTTGAGGGCGCGTAGCCTACACCAGTTTCTGCAACTGCGCCGCCGTATCAACGGCGCCCATGGTCTGCGCGGCAGCCAGTGCGGTGGCGCCATTGGCGTCGGAGGCCTTGGGGTTGGCGCCCTGCCCCAGCAGGTAATCGACCATTTCCACGCGGTTGAACATCGCCGCCATCATCAACGCCGTACGGCCGTCGGAAGACACGGCATCCACCGGCGCACCCCCTTCAATCAGCGCCTTGACCACGTCCAGGTTGCCCTTGAACGCTGCACCAGCCATCGGCAGCTGGTTCTTGTCGTTGGCGATCTGCGGATCGGCCTTGAACTCCAGCAGCACTTTTACCGCCTCGGCGTGGCCGTGGTAGGCCGCGAGCATCAGCAGGGTGTCGCCGTTATGGTTGCGAAAGTTGGCCGGCAAGCCCTTGGCCAGCAGCGCAGCGAGCATGGCGGCGTCGCCTTTACGGGCAACGTCGAAGACCTGTTCGGCAAATTCGGCGGCTTCGTCTTCGGTCATTTGTTTGGCTTGGTCTGACATGTGGGGCTCCTTGTCTGGTGCTGTATATGGCGCCCAGTGTCGCGAGGGAGTTCCCAACTGTCATGACTTTTTTGTCAAAAGCGGCCATAGGCAGAATCAATAGCGCTGCTTTAATAACCAGCCCTTTCAAGGTGGCTGATACCCTTCCATTAAGGTTGAACACTGCAACTGTGGCGAGCGGGCTTGCCCCGCGTTGGGTTGCGCAGCGACCCTGGAAGGAGGAATGCGGTGAGTCAGGCACTCTTCGGGCGCTGGTTTTGGGGCTGCTTCGCAGCCCAACGCGGAGCAAGCCCGCTCGCCACAGGGGACTTATCGCCAGTTCGATCCAAGGCCTTGAAAGGACTACCTTTAATAACGGAAATGCCCAGCCTGGATCTGCGCCAGCAATTGCTCGGTGACCGGCACATAACTGTCCGACCCCGGCAGCCAGGCGTAGACCGGGTCATTGCCGGCCTTGTCCGGGTCGAAGGCTTCCTCCTTGAGCCGCACCTTCTGGTATTTGAAGGTGCCGGTGGTTTCCATCTTCACCTTGATCCGCAGGAACAACGGCACGGCGTAGTGCGGCAACTGACCATGAGCGAACTGCAGCAACTCGCGCATGTCCAGGGCAGCCAGCGATTCGCTCGGGGTGATGGCGACCATGCCAGCGCGGCCATTGGTGTTTTCGATTTCCACGCCATAGGCCACGACTTCAGCGATCTGCGGGTGTTGCAGCAGGATGTTTTCCACTTCCGTGGTGGAGACGTTTTCACCCTTCCAGCGATAGGTATCGCCCAGGCGGTCGACAAACTGTGCATGGCCGAAGCCGATGCTGCGCACCAGGTCGCCGGTATTGAAGTAGCGGTCGCCCTTCTCGAACACATCCGTGAGGATCACCTTGCGGTTTTTTTCCGGGTCGGTGTAACCGTCATAGGGCGACTTCTCATCGATCCTGGCCAGCAACAAGCCCTGCCCGCCGGTCTTCACTTTGCGCATGAAACCATCGCTGTCACGGATCGGCTCACCGCTGTCGTGGGCGTAGTCCACCAACGCCCAGTGTTGCAGGCAAAAGCCGACGGTGTTGTCGAAATTCAATATGTTGGTGAAACCGATATTACCGTCGCTGGCGGCATACAGTTCACAGACATGCTCCACGCCGTAGCGCGCCTTGAACTGTGCCCACACGCCAGGACGCAGGCCATTGCCAACCATCTTGGTCACGCGGTGGTCACGGTCGTTTCCGGTGACTGGCTGATCGAGCAGATAGCGGCATAGTTCACCGACATAACCGAGGGTGGTCGCCTTGAATTTGCGCGCATCCTCCCAGAACTGGCTGGCGCTGAACTTGCGCCGGATAGCGAACCCGGACGCGCCGACAATCGCCGAGCCCCAGCACACGCAGAGGCCGGTGGCGTGATACAGCGGCAGGGTGCAATAAAGAACATCCTCCGGCCCCATGTCCAGCGCAATGCTGCCGAAGCTGACAGCGGTCTTGGTCCAGCGACCGTGCTTCATGATGCCGGCCTTGGGCAGCCCGGTGGTGCCGGAGGTATAGATATAGAAGCAGGGGTCGTTGAAGAAAATCTGCGCGGTACTCGGCGGGTTGTCCACCGGGCATCCGGCGATGGCCGCCATCAGGTCACAGTAACCGTCGGGCACCGCATTGGCCTGCTGGTCCGCGACAAACCAGGTCCGTTCAACAGGAATGCTCACCTGCTCACGTACCGCGTCATAAGAAGCCACCAGTTCCGCACCGGCCACAATCGCCACCGGGTTCACCAGGTTGAGACTGTGCAGCAGCGCCGCCTGGGTTTGCGCAGTATTGAGCATCGCGCAGATGCCGCCCAGCTTGGCCACGGCCAGCACGCTCAGCAGCAACTCGGGACGGTTTTCGATAAAGATCGCCACCACGTCGCCCTTACCGATGCCCTGGGCTTGCAGATGATGGGCTATGCGGTTGGCCTGCTGGTTGGCTGAGGTGTAGTTGAGTACGCGGTCGCCGTACAACAAGGCCGTGCCATGCGGGTTACGCAGGGTGGCTTGTTCAAAATGCCAGCCCAGGCCACAGGGTTGAGCGGGGTCGGTGACATTGGCGGCCCGCATGCCGCGCACCACGCGTGGCAAAGCGCGAACAATGGCCGGCACCTTCCGCAGCATCATGCCCCAGGTGATCATGTCGTTTTGCGCGTGGCTCATGGGAACGTCCTTTTTCTTATTGTGCGTAAACCTTGCAGAAAAGTACGTCAGGCCCTCTTCGGCTGTACACGCAGGATTTGAAAAGTTTTGTATCCCGATAAGCGAGCGCTGAAAAAAGGAATTTAGCCAGGCAGAGGGAGTCTTTATGAGTAATGGCCTCCCTGCTCGACCCTGCCAAGCAACGCAAAATGCAGGATGCATGATGGCCATTCATGCAAATTGCACGAATCCGAAAATTTATAATTTTTATAAGTTATTGATTTATAACGATATTTATTTAAATCACTAGCTGGCACAATCACTGCACCTATCTCTCCATGCTTGCCAACTTGAGCCAACGGAGCTGATAGACATGAGCCTGATCCAAGATAAATTCGCTTCAGTATTCTCCAACTACGATGTCACCACCCAGCCTCGTCCAGACGGCGGCATCCTGCTGACCCTGCGCAACAGCGAGGGTAAACAGGTCAAGCGTTCGATCTCATACCAGCAATTGCACACTGCCGACCAGCTGACATGGGTTATCAGCGCCATTCGCCGCGACCTGGCAGAACAGGCCAGCGAGCTGCCGCAGATTTCGATGCTGCAAAGTCAGAACCGCTTTGCCCTGCCGACCTACCACTCGGCTTAAGCTCCAGATACTCAAAAGGGCCGCGACGCCTCTAGCGTCGCGGCCCTTTTTTTGGCTTCAACACAGCCCTTGGCGGCTGGCTTCGTTGACGGCCTGTACCCGATTCGTCACTTCCAGCTTGCAATAGATATTGCGCAGGTGGAACTTCACGGTTGCTTCGGAGGTGGCGCGTATCTGGCTGATCTCCCAGACAGTCTTGCCTTCCGAAGCCCAGCGCAGGATTTCCAACTCCGCCGGCGTCAGGGCCTTGCCCGCCAGGTTCAAACGTCGCCTGATTGCATTAGGCACCGAATACGGCGGTAGATACGATTCCTTGGGGCCGCTCATTAGATCCTCTCCTTTTTCTGGCTCATGCCGCACCACCTTCGGATTCCTCCTATTGACAGGTGACATAAACATTGATGCCGCAGAGGGTTACATAACGAATGGTATTAAGGCGCAGGCCAGCGCATAAACATCCGAGCCTTACAGAAGTTTAAGTTTCTTCCCACAGCAACTTCCAACCTTCAGGGGTTGTAGTTTTTGATAGGTGGGGATTAGTCGTCGAGGCCGGGAAAACGACGGGCAATATCGTCCTCGGTGAACTCCGGTATACATTCTTCAGCCTTACTGCACAGGCGCAGCGTGACAAAGTGCGGGTTCTCCCCCATGTCAATCCAGTGCGGCATACCGGCCGGGATCACCAGCAGGTCGTTTTTCTCACAACGCACAGCGTATACGTAAGCGCCTATGTGCAGGGAAAACAGGCCCTGGCCGGCGATGATGAACCGCACGGCATCTTCGCTGTAGCGGCGCTCGGCAAGAAAACCCGCACGCACCTCGGCCTTCTGGAGATGATCCTCCGTCACCTTGAGCACCCACGCATCTGCGTAGCCCGAGGCCTGAATCTGCGCCTTGTACGCCGCAATCAATTGCGCATCTGTGGCCCCCTTCTCGATAGGGACGGGTTGCCAACGCTCGAAACGCACGCCGTGCTCGGCCAGGGTCGCAACAATATCCTCGTAGTGGGTGAGGACCTTGTTCGGGGTGTCCGGTGAAGCAACGGAGTAGACGGCGACATAGCTCATTGAAGGGTTCCTTGGTTCTGCTCGTGCAATCGAAGACCGATGATAAGGGCGGCGGCCAGGGCCGCGACGCTCGCGATGCTGAAGGTCAGGGTCGGCCCCAACAGGTTCCAGCTGTAGCCGGCATACAGCGCACCCAGCGCACCGCCGGTGCCGGCCAGGGCGGCGTAAAGCGCCTGGCCCTGGCCTTGTTGGCGGTCACCAAAACTGCGTTGTACAAAGGCAATCGAGGCCGCATGAAAGCTGCCGAACGTGGCGGCGTGCATCACCTGCGCCAGCAACAGCACCCAGAAATACTCGGCAAACGACCCTAGCAGCAACCAGCGCAGCGCCGCCAACAGGAAACTCGCCAGCAGTACCCGACGCACCGAAAAGCGCGTGAGGATGCGGCTCATGCCCAGGAACATCAACACTTCCGCCACGACCCCCAGGGCCCACAGCATGCCGATCACACCCCGGCTGTAACCCAGGTGTTCCAGATGCAGTGTGAGGAAGGTGTAGTACGGACCGTGGCTCAGTTGCATCAATGCCACGCAGGCATAAAACGCCAGCACGCCGGGGCTGCGCAATTGCTTGAGGAAGCCGTCGCCCGCCAGACGATTACCCTGGGTCGTGGGCTGCGCATTCGGCACCCACAGGCTGGCGCCGATAATCCCCGCCATGATCACCACGACCACCACCGGGTAGATATCCAGGCTCAACCAGTCGAACAGGCGCCCCATGATCACCACGGTGAGGATGAATCCGATGGAGCCCCACAGGCGAATCTGGCTGTAGCGTGACGTCTGCTTTTGCAAGTGCGCGAGGGTGATGACTTCGAACTGCGGCAGTACCGCGTGCCAGAAGAACGCATGCAGCGCCATCACCAGGGCCAGCCAGGCGTAGGTGTGGCTGACGAAGATCAGCGAAAAACTCGCCAGGGTGCACACCGCGCCAAATCGCACGATGGCCAGGCGCCGGCCGGTGTAGTCGCCCAGCCAGCCCCACAGGTTGGGCGCCACGCAGCGCATCAGCATGGGGATGGCCACCAGCTCGCCGATGCGCGCGCTGGAGAATCCCAGGTGATCGAAGTACAGCGCCAGGAACGGCGCGGTCGCCCCCAGGAGGGCGAAGTAGAACAGGTAGAAGCTGGAGAGGCGCCAGTATGGGAGGGAGGGAGTCATGTCAGGGACTGCTGCGCAGCCCAGCGCGAGCAAGCTCGCTGACCACAGGTCACAGCTGGCCCAGCACCGGCGTACTCACGCGCACATCGGCGTTTTGCCCGCGATTGCGCAACAGGTGGTCCATCAACACGATGGCCATCATCGCTTCGGCGATCGGCGTGGCGCGGATGCCGACGCACGGGTCGTGGCGGCCTTTGGTGATCACATCCACCGGGTTGCCGTGCACATCGATGGAACGGCCCGGCGTGGTGATGCTCGACGTGGCCTTGAGCGCCAGGTGCGCCACAATCGGCTGGCCCGAGGAAATACCGCCGAGGATGCCGCCCGCGTTGTTGCTGAGGAAACCTTGCGGGGTCAGTTCGTCGCGGTGCTCGGTGCCACGCTGGGACACACAGGCGAAACCGGCGCCGATTTCAACGCCCTTGACCGCGTTGATGCTCATCAGCGCATGGGCCAGTTCCGCATCGAGGCGGTCGAAGATCGGTTCGCCCAGGCCCGGCTTCACGCCTTCGGCCACCACGGTGATCCTGGCGCCGACAGAGTCCTGGTCGCGGCGCAACTGGTCCATATAGGCTTCCAGTTCCGGCACTTTGTCCGGGTCCGGGCTGAAGAAGGCATTGTCTTCAACGCTGTCCCAGGTCTTGAACGGGATTTCAATCGGGCCCAGTTGGCTCATGTAGCCACGGATCACGATGCCCTGGGTGGCCAGGTATTTCTTGGCGATGGCACCGGCGGCCACACGCATGGCGGTTTCGCGAGCCGAACTACGGCCGCCGCCACGGTAGTCGCGCTCGCCGTATTTGTGGTGGTAGGTGTAGTCGGCGTGGGCCGGGCGGAACAGGTCCTTGATCGCCGAGTAGTCCTTGGACTTCTGGTCGGTGTTGCGGATCAGCAGGCCGATGGAGCAGCCGGTGGTGCGGCCTTCGAACACGCCGGAGAGGATCTCGACTTCGTCGGGCTCCTGGCGCTGGGTGGTGTGGCGGCTGGTGCCGGGCTTGCGGCGGTCGAGGTCACGCTGCAGGTCTTCCAGGGACAGCTCGAGGCCGGGCGGGCAGCCGTCGACAATGGCGACCAACGCCGGGCCATGGCTTTCGCCCGCGGTGGTGACAGTGAACAGCTTGCCGAAGGTATTGCCGGACATGCAGGGCGCTCCGTGAAATCAGTTGAATCAAGTCAACCGTAATAACTTAAGGCGGCCAGTATACGCAGGCTAACCGAGTAGTTCATCCTCGAAACCTTACCGGTAGACCTTGGTCCAACCGGCACCTTCCTCATGATGGCGCGATGATGCTGCGAGTTCTGCTTTTGACCCTCACCCTGTTTTCCAGTGTTGGCTTCGCCGCCTCCCCTGTCGTGCTGCAAAGGCCCATCAGCCTGGACACCGGCAGTGGCGAGCTGTTTGGCTCACTCTTGTTGCCCAAATCCGACAGGCCAGTCCCGGTTGTACTGATCATCCCTGGCTCCGGCCCCACCGACCGCAACGGCAACAGTGCCGACGGCGCGCGCAACGACAGCCTCAAGCGCCTCGCCTGGGTGCTGGCGCGGCACAACATCGCCAGCGTGCGCTACGACAAGCGCGGCGTCGCGGCCAGCCTGGCGGCCACGCCGGATGAACGCAACCTGACCCTGGATGCCTACGTGGCCGATGCCGTGGCCTGGGGCAAGTTGCTCAAGACCGACCAACGCTTTGGCCCGCTGATTGTGCTGGGCCATAGCGAAGGGGCGTTGGTGGCGGCCCTCGCCGCGCCGCAACTGGACCCGGCCGGCGTCATTTCGTTGTCCGGCAGTGCGCGCCCGGTGGACCAGGTGATCCGCCAGCAATTGGCCGATCACCTGCCCCCTGCCCTGTTGCTGCGCAGCAACGAGATCCTCGATCACCTCAAGGCCGGCCAGGTGGACGCCGATGTACCCGGCCCGCTGGAAGGGATTTTCCGCCCCAGCGTACAGCCTTATCTGATCAGCCTGTTCCGTGCCGACCCTTCGGCCGCGTTCGCCCAGTTGCGCATGCCCGCGCTGATCATCCAGGGCACAAACGATATCCAGGTGGGTGTGGGCGACGCCCAGCAATTGAAAAAGGCCAAGCCCGACGCACAGCTGGCGGTGATCGAAGGCATGAACCACGTGATGCGCATCGTGCCCAACGACGTGAAGCAGCAATTGGCCTCCTACAACGATCCGCAACTGCCCCTTGCCGCCGAGCTGGGCAGCCGCGTCGTGCGCTTTATCGACGGACTTCAACCCCGTTAAGCGACAATTTGCCTCCAGTCCTGGGAAAAACGGCCGATAAGCCCTGGGTCGACAGCAA
Source organism: Pseudomonas allii (assembly GCF_055380095.1). NCBI lineage: Bacteria > Pseudomonadati > Pseudomonadota > Gammaproteobacteria > Pseudomonadales > Pseudomonadaceae > Pseudomonas > Pseudomonas allii. Next base: position 4,658,363 of record NZ_AP039450.1, read on the forward strand.
AAAGACTGTCGGCTTGCTGGGCTTGGACAGGATCGCGCCGCATGACAACCACTGAAGCAACACCGGAATCCACCGCCGACACCCCGGCAGAAAAAACCGAGGCCGTCGACGCGGCGCCCTTGCCGTGGGCGGATGTCCAGGCCGAGCATTTCAAGATGCTGCGCCTGGCGCCCCTGGCCACCGACCGCGCCACCGGCGTGCGACCGTTGCGGTTCGTGCAGTTCGGCTACGCCGAGCGCAATGACAAACACCACAGCCTGCTGCGCATGGTCATCCAACTGCCGGGGCAGCGCGTGCGCCGTGAGCAGAACCACTTGGATATCTGGGTCGACCACGACAAGCACCGTGTGCACTTCGGCCCGGGCAACAGCCTGGAAATCGAACCGGCCAACCGGGGTATCGGCCGTTTTCTGGTGGCCCAGGGCGCCGCATGGGCGAAGAAGAAGTGGTCACACTACCGCGTCGACGGCGTCGACCTGGCCAACAAAGATGCGTTGAACGAGGCCACCCGCCTGCGCCGCGATCACTTCCTGCGCATCCAGGGCTTTGATGTGGCCTACGCCGATGTGCAACACCTCAAAGGTAACGTGCAGCCGGGCAAGGTCGGTGATGTGCTGGACAGTTGGAACACCGAGAAGGTGCAGTTCGTGGAAATTCTCGAAGCCGCGCAGATGCTGCAACAGGCCGAGCAGAACCTGGCCGAGCAGGAAGTGAAGCTGCGCAAGGAAGAGGAAAAGGTCACCAAGTTCAAGCGTGAGGACAGCGGGTTGCGCTTTACCATCACCTGCCTGGTGGCGTTTACGGTGTTTCAGGCGGGGTTGTTGATCTGGATTGCTACCCACCGCTGAAATCAGTCTATGCCTTGAAATAAGGTCTGAATGTGGGAGGAGGCTTGCCCCCTCCCACATTGGCCCTATTCGTTCAGTAAGATGGGTTAAACGCGGGCGGCGAAGACGGCCTGATGTTGACGGCATTGCTCAGCCGTCAACATGAACACCCCATGCCCACCGCGCTGGAAGTCCAGCCAGGCGAAGTCCACTTCCGGGTACAGCGCCTCGACGTGCACCTGGCTGTTGCCCACCTCCACGATCAGCAAGCCCTTCTCGGTCAGGTGGTCCGCCGCTTCGGCCAGCATGCGCCGCACCAGGTTCAAGCCATCGTCACCACAGGCCAGGCCCAGCTCCGGTTCGTGTTGGTACTCATCCGGCATGTCGGCGAAATCTTCGGCATCCACATACGGCGGGTTCGACACGATCAGGTCAAAACGCTGGCCCGGAAGGCCGTCGAAACCGTCACCCTGCACGGTGTAGACGCGCTCATCGACGCCATGGCGCTCGATATTCTGGTTGGCCACTTCCAAGGCTTCGAAGGACAGGTCGCCCAGCACCACTTCGGCGTCCTGAAACTCGTAGGCGCAGGCAATACCGATGCAGCCGGAGCCGGTGCACAGGTCGAGGATGCGGGCGGGCGGCTGGGCCAGCCAGGGTTCGAAGCGGTTTTCGATCAGCTCGCCAATCGGCGAACGCGGGATCAGCACGCGCTCGTCGACGATGAACGACATGCCGCAGAACCACGCCTCATTCAATAGGTACGCGGTGGGTACGCGCTCATGGATGCGCCGATGCAGCAAACGTTGCACATGGGAGACTTCCTCTTCCTCCAGATTGCAGTCCAGATAACTGTCGGCAATTTCCCATGGCAGGTTCAAGGCGCCGAGCACTAATTGGCGGGCTTCGTCCCAGGCATTGTCGGTGCCATGCCCGAAAAACAGGTCTTCCCCATGGAAACGGCTGACAGCCCAACGAATATGGTCGCGCAAAGTGCGCAGGCGGGATGTGATCACGGGGACAAGCTCCTGGAAAAAACGACTGACGATTCTAACAGCCTTCACCTGTACCGACGATGTACGAAAACCCGCGCCCACCCGTCGGATTTCATCCAAATTGCCATCATTGTGTTAAACAGGCCCACCTCTTGACATGGCTGCACGTCAACAACGGCGTACCTTACGATGGTAGCGATTCACAGAACCGCTCAGCCAGTGGACAATGTCGCAAAAGCCCCCCTCACAGGAGCCCCAGAATGTCCGTTCCAAAGACGATGTTTCAACTCAGCGGTCGTGGTTACGCAGCAGCGAACCTCAGCCATGCGACCCTCGTGATCATCGACGCCCAGAAGGAATACCTCAGCGGCCCGCTCGCCCTCTCAGGCATGGACGCGGCCGTTGGTAACATCAAGCAACTGGTCGCCGCAGCGCGCAACGCCGGGCGCCCGATCGTGCATGTGCGTCACCTGGGCACCGTTGGCGGCTTGTTCGACCCTCAAGGCGAACGGGGTGAGTTCATCCCGGGACTCGAGCCTGAGGGCGACGAAACCATCATCGGCAAACTGTTGCCCAGCGCATTTCACGGCACCGGCCTGGAAAAACACCTGCAGGACCTCGGTTCCCTGGACCTGATCGTCTGTGGTTTCATGAGCCACTCCAGCGTCAGCACCACCGTGCGTGCCGCCAAGAACCTGGGCTTTCGCTGCACCCTGGTGGAAGACGCCTGCGCCACCCGCGACCTGCCTTACAAAGGCGGCATCCTCAGCGCCGAGCACGTACAGCAGACCGAAATGGCCATCATGGCCGACAACTTCGCCACCCTGGCGTTGACCAAAGATCTGATCTGATCGACCGTCTGATGAGCGGTGCGGCAATGTTTATTGCCCCGCTCATCCGCAAAGCCTTTTCATTTGGCGCATTTACCCCTCGTCCCGGAACAACCTGTGTATTGTCCGGTCGAAGGGCCGATACCCTGGAGGAAAGGTCGGAATGAAGATATCCGATGGTTTTGATGCTCGTCGCTTGCGCCCCAAGGGCCCGAGCAACTGGCGTCTGCGCCTGGTGGCCGGCATCGCCGCGCTGCTGGCGATCGTAGGTCTACTGTTGGCCGGCGCTGGTGGCGCCGGTCTGTCTGGTCACTCGCCGGCCCTTGGCGAGCTGAATGCCAGCCCTGGCGGCTCGGCTATCCTGTTGGGGATCGGGCTGCTGGTACTGTGGCTGGGCGTATGGTTGTGGCGGCGCAGCCGTCGGAAAATGCGCCAGCCGTTGTCGCTTAATATCGCTTCGCACCTGATGAAAAAACACGACTGATGGCGCTTGGATAGCGTTTCCTGCGCCCCGGCCGCCGCGATTTAGGTAAACTGCCCGCCCTTCGCGGAGGCTGACATGCAAGACGACGATTTTTCCCTGTTCAAAAACGAGCTGCGCGGCGTCAAGCCGATCAAGCACGACCGCGCCGACACTGGCAAACCCAAGGCCGACCGCGCACAGATCGCCAAGCTGCGCCAGGCCGCGACCGTGCGCACCGATGCCACCACCGTGGATGGCCTGTCGGACCAGTTCGTGATCGACGTCGGCCCCGAGGACGAGCTGATGTGGGCCCGCGACGGTGTGCAGGAAAGCCAGATGCGCAAGCTCAAGATCGGCCAGATCCCGTTCGAAGGCAGCCTCGACCTGCACGGCATGACCGTGGAAAAAGCCCGAGAGACCCTGTGGGCCTTCCTCGCCGAAGCCACCAAGTTCGAAATCCGCTGCGTGCGCGTCACCCACGGCAAGGCCGTGCGGCTGGACGGCAAGCGGCCGATGATCAAGAGCCATGTCAACACCTGGCTGCGCCAGCACGCCCAGGTACTCGGCTTTACCTCGTGCCAGGCTCGTCACGGCGGCGCGGGGGCGGTGTATGTGATGCTCAAGCGGACCATGATGGAAGGGCGCGACGAGTAACAAGTGCCATCGTCAGGCTTGCAGCGATGTGCCCGCCACCGTAACCTTGCGCTTTGCGAAAATCCCACAGGTAGTTTCATGTCCCTGGAACAGAATTACACCGCGATCCTCGGCCAACTCGGCGAGGACGTTTCCCGCGAGGGCCTGCTCGACACGCCAAAGCGTGCCGCCAAGGCGATGCAGTACCTCTGCCGCGGCTATGAGCAGACACTGGAAGAAGTCACCAACGGTGCCTTGTTCAGCTCCGACAACAGCGAAATGGTGCTGGTCAAGGACATCGAGTTGTACTCGCTGTGCGAACACCACCTGCTGCCGTTTATCGGCAAGGCGCACGTTGCCTACATCCCGAGCGGCAAAGTGCTGGGCCTGTCGAAGGTCGCGCGGATTGTCGACATGTATGCGCGCCGCCTGCAGATCCAGGAAAACCTCAGCCGCCAGATCGCTGACGCGGTGATGCAAGTCACCGGTGCCCTGGGCGTGGCCGTGGTGATTGAAGCCAAGCACATGTGCATGATGATGCGCGGTGTGGAGAAACAGAATTCGTCGATGATCACTTCGGTGATGCTGGGTGAGTTCCGCGAAAACGCGGCGACCCGCAGCGAATTCCTCAGCCTGATCAAATAACGGGCTGCGTAGGAAAAGACCGGCGTTCATCGCCGGTTTTTTTTCGCCCGCAGAATTCAGGTAAGCTGCCGCCCCTCAGTTATGGGCAAGAGGTTTACACCATGTTGGTCAAAGCACTTCGAGTCGGCCTCGGCCAGATCATCATCGCGGGCGACTTCCTGACCCGTCCCCGCAAAAAACAGCGACCCGCCGAACAGCAGGCACAGGTGAATGCAGCGGCCAAGGAACTGACCCTGTATCAGTTCCACGCTTGCCCGTTCTGCGTGAAGACCCGCCGCACCCTGCACCGCTTGAATGTGCCGGTGGCGTTGAAGGACGCGAAGAACAACGCGCAGGACCGCCAGACCCTGCTGGAGCAAGGCGGCAAGATCAAGGTGCCGTGCCTGCGTATTGAAGAGAATGGCCAGACCACCTGGATGTATGACTCCAAGGTGATCATCGACTACCTCGACAAACGTTTCGCTGCGGTCTGACAGACACTGGATAACCAATGTGGGAGTGGGCTTGCCCCCGATGGTGGTGTATCAGTCAACTTATGTGTAACTGACACTCTGCTATCGGGGGCAAGCCCCCTCCCACATTTACGGTATTTACAGGTCGAGATCCAATAATGCTGAGCCCAGGCACTTGCCATGGGCATCCAGCGCCAGCGAGCGGGTGACGCCGCCGCGCAGGATGCCTGGCAGCACGAAGTTCAGTGCCTGCACATTCGCCAGCTCATAGCGCCGCACCGGTGCGGCGCCTGGCTCCAGTAGATCCGCAAAAAACTCGGCCACACGCTCAGCCGTCAGCTGCTCACAGAGCAATGGGTAATCTTGCGCACGATAGGCAATGATCGAAATGTTCGACGTGTCGCCCTTATCCCCCGTGCGGGAATGGGCCAGTGTGTGCAGCTTCATGCTTCGATCCTCGGGTTGACCGCATCACGCGGCAGCAGCAACGACGCCACCGCCACCACCTGCCGCACGCTCTTGCTCGCGCCGCCGCCACCGGACGGGCCGTTGGTGTAAAGGGTTTCCACTTCGTTGCCGACGCGCACCGCTTCGCTGCGCTCTTCACAACGAGCCGCCACGCGCAGGCGCACTTCCCAGGGCTCCACCGTGCTGCGCGGGCCGTGCAGCGCGTCCATGCCGATCAGTTCGGCACGCACGTCCTGCATCTTCACCCCCATCAACTCAAGGCGCTTGAGCACGACATCCCGCGCCAGCTGTGCCCGAGCGACAGCACCAGGGCCACCGTAGGACATCTGCCCTTCACCGATCCATCCGTCCAGAAAGCCAACACTCACCTTCAACCGTTCGGGACGCGAGCGACCACCAGCCCCTTGGGCACGAACGCGATCCGCGCCCTCCTCGACAAAGCCCACCTGGGAAAAATCGGCTGTTACATCCGGCGTCAGATAGGCCGCCGGGTCATGCACTTCGTAGATCAGTTGCTCGGTGCAGGTGGCACGGCTGACCCGCCCACCGGAGCCGGTGACCTTGGTGATCACGGCTTCACCGTCGGCATCAATCTCGGCCAAAGGAAAGCCCAGCCGCGCCAGGTCATCTACATCCTTGAAACCCGGATCGGCAAAGTAGCCGCCGCTGACTTGCCCGGCACATTCGAGCAAATGCCCCACCAAGGTGCCGCGCCCCAGCCGCTGCCAATCGTCCGCCGCCCAGCCGAACTCAAACATCTGCGGCGCCAGGAACAGCGAAGGGTCTGCCACGCGCCCGGTGATCACCACGTCGGCATCGGCGCGCAATGCCTGCAGAATGCCGTCGACGCCCAGGTAGGCATTCGCCGAGATCAACCGCTGCCCCAGGGCGCCTACGGTCTGGCCGTTATCCAACAAAAAATCAGGCTGCAACATCGTCAACACATCGTCGCCCACCACAGCGAGTACCTTGAGCTCCAGGCCCAACTCAACAGCAATTCGCCGCACTTCGGCCGCCGCCGAGACTGGATTGGCCGCGCCCATATTGGTGACCACCCGCAAGCGACGGCGCCCGGGTTTCACGCCCACAAAGGGCAGCACGCGCTGCATGCGCTCACTCAGCAGCGGGTCGTAACCGCCCTGCGGATCGCTGATACGCGCCTGTTGCGCCAGGGCAATCGTGCGTTCAGCCAGGCACTCGAACACCAGGTAATCCAGGTCGCCGTGTTCGGCCAACTCGACCGCAGGTTCGATACGGTCACCGGAATAGCCGGCACCAGAACCGATGCGCAAGGTTTTCATCTCAAATCACTCCCAGGAGCAAAGCAGTCAGGGTCATCAACACCGACGCGGCAAACAGAAACGGAATGGTGAAGCGCTGGTGATCGGCCAATTCAATCTTGCACAGGCCCACCAACAGGAAGGTTGCGGGCGTCAGCGGGCTGACCGGGAAGCCGGTGGTGTGCACCCCCAGCAACGAGGCCTGGGCCACTTGCAGCGGGTCGACGCCCAGGGCCTTGCCGACTTCGGCGATCACTGGCATCACGCCGAAATAGTAGGAGTCGGGGTCGAACAGCATGCTCAACGGCATGGAAATGAAGCCCACCACCGCCGGGATCAACTTGCCGTGACCCGCCGGAATCTGCGCCACCGCCACTTCGGCGATGGCCTTTAGCATGCCGGTGCCTTGCATGATCCCGGTGAACACCCCGGCGGCCAGGAGGATACTGGCCATGGTCAGGGCGGTCTTGGCATGGGCATCGATGCGGGCACGCTGGGCATCCACGTTCGGGTAGTTGATGCACAACGCCACTACGGTGCCGAGCATGAACATCACCACCGGGTCGACCCAGCCGGCAATCATCACCACCATCACCAACACGGTGAGGATCAGGTTGACCCAGAACAGGCGCGGGCGACGCAGCTTGATATCGTCGTCACTGAGCACCCGCTGCGGCACCGCATCCACCGTGGAGCCGACGCCGAGGCCCAGGCGTTTTTCTTCGCGACGGCCCAGCCACCAGGCGCAGACAAAGACGAAGATCAGGCCGACGATCTGCACCGGGATCAGCGGCTGGAACAGGTCTGCCACCGGCACATGCAGGGCGGCGGACGAACGCAACACCGGCCCGGTCCACGGCAGGAAGTTGACCCCCGCCGCCATCGCGCAGACACAGGCGAGGATGCGTTTGTCGATGCCCAGCCGCGTATACAGCGGCAACATCGCCGGCACCGTCACCAGGAAGGTCACCGCGCCGGAGCCGTCCAGGTGCACCAGCAGCGCCAGGGTCGCGGTGCCTACAACAATGCGTGTAGGACGCGTCCCTACCGTGCGTAGGATGCGATCAATGATGGGGTCGAGCATGCCGGCATCGGTCATGATCCCGAAAAACAGAATCGCAAAGACGAACATGCCGACCACAGGGGCGACGTTCTTGATACCGGTGATGATGAAGGCGCTGGTTTGCAGGCCGAACCCACCGAGCAGTGCGGCAATGATCGGCAAGGCGATCAGGGCCACCAGCGGCGAGAGGCGTTTGCTCATGACGGCAGCGAGCAGGCACAGGATGGTGATGAAACCCAGGGTAGCGAGCATGGGTTACTCCAGAGCGGCCTTTTTGGCCGGTTATTGTTTTCCCTGGAGTATTGGAAGCAGGTTAGTCTTTGTAAATTGGAATATTCACCCGCTAGTGTTCGGAAAAACAAAATGAAGAACAGTATCCAACACATTCAGGCGTTTCTTGCAGTGGCCCGTACTGGCAGTTTCACCAAGGCGGCCAATGAGCTGCATCTGTCGCCTTCTGCACTGACGGTGCAGGTGCAACAACTGGAAGACTGGCTCGGTGTCGCGCTGCTCGACCGCAGCCCGCGCCACGTCAGCATCACCGTCGCCGGCCAGGAGGCGCGCGGGCCGATGGAAAAACTGCTGCTGGACCTGGACAACATCGTCAGCGGGTCCCGCGACCTGGCGGCGTTGCGCCGAGGCGTGGTGACCATCGCCGCCCTGCCCTCAGTCTGTGCCGGCAGCCTGCCGCCGGTGCTGCGCCTGTTTCGCGAGCGTTTTGCCGGAATCGAAGTGCGCCTGCATGACCTGGTCGCCCATCGCATTCATGCCCAGGTGCGTTCCGGTGAGGTGGATTTCGGCATAGGTGTGCGCGCTCGGCTCAGCCATGGCCTGGAATTCGTGCCAGTGCTGAATGATCGCTTGTGTGCGTTTGTACCGGTCGATCATCCGCTGACCCGCCATCGCAAACTGACCCTGGAACAACTGGCGGACCAGCCGATCATCCTCACCGGCCGCGACAGCAGCGTGCGCGAGCAAGTGGATGCACTGTTCGATGAGACACGCCTGACGATGAACGCGGGCATGGAGGCCAACTACATGTCGACGGTATTGGCGCTGGTGCGCCAGGGGCTGGGGATCAGTGTGCTGCCGGAATCGGCGGCGGACAGCCTGGCGGGGTTGAAACGCATCCCCATCGATCATCCCGGGGTGAACCGCGAGATCGGGTTGATCAGTCGCAGCGGGATGGGCCTGAGCCCTGCTGCACAGCGTTGTTTCGACTTGCTGAACGAACAACTGAATGTGGGAGGGGGCTTGCCCCCGATAGCAGAGTGTCAGTCACACATCAGTTGACTGATACACCACAATCGAGGGCAAGCCCCCTCCCACAGGTTTAACCGAGCATGGCTACATGCTTGGGATGGCTGGCAACCCTCTTCAACCACGCCTGCACCGCCGGATAAGCGTCCAAGTCAAAACCACCCTCATTCGCCACATGGGTATAAGCATACAACGCCACATCCGCGATGGAGAACTGCTCGCCGACCAGGTACGGCGTCAGTTGCAGTTGGCGTTCCATGACCTTGAGCGCCTTGTAACCGCCTTTGTGCAGTTTCTTGTATTCCTCCAGGCGGTCCTCGGGCAGGCCCAGGTAAAACTGGATAAACCGCGCCACCGCAATGTACGGCTCATGGCTGTACTGCTCGAAGAACTGCCACTGCAACACCTGGGTGCGCAGGCGCGGTTCGCTGGGCAGGAACTCGCTGCCATCGGCAAGGAAGTTGAGGATCGCGTTGGATTCCCACAGGCAGGTGCCGTCTTCCAGTTCCAGCACGGGGATCTTGCCGTTGGGGTTCTTCGCCAGGAACTCGGCGGTCTGGGTGTCACCCTTGAGGATGTCCACATCGATCCATTGGTAGGGAATGCCCAGCAGGCTGAGCATCAATTTGACCTTGTAGCAGTTGCCCGACTTGTAATCGCCATAAACCTTGTACATGGGGCTCCCCTTATGCCACTTGCGCGTGCTGTGCTTGACGGACCACCGCGGCCAGGCGCTTGAGACCTTCGTCCAAACGGGCCGGGTCGATGTGGCTGAAATTGAGCCGCAACGAACCCAGGTGTCGGTCGGGCTCGGAAAAGAACGGTTCACCGGGCATGAACGCGACGTTCTGGTCGAGCGCTTGAGCCAACAAGGTGCGGGTGTCGAGCGGCTGTTTCAAGGTCAGCCAGAAGAATAAACCGCCCTGGGGCACCTGCCAGTCGGCCAACTCGACGAAGTGACGCTCCAGCGCCGACTGGAAAGCATCGCGGCGCTCGCGATAAAAGCTGCGCAGTTGCGCCAGGTGCTGCTGGTAGTGCTCCGTGCCGATCCACTGCATGGCCTGCCATTGGCCGACGCGGTTGGTGTGCAGGTCCGCCGATTGCTTGAGCTTGAGCAGGTGCGGGAACAGGTCCGGGCTGGCGATCAGGTAGCCCACGCGCAGGCCCGGCAACAGGGTCTTGGACACGGTGCCGGTGTAGATCCAGCTGGCTTTTTTCAGGCGCCCGACGATGGGTTTGGCGCTGCCGCCGTCGAAGGTCAGTTCGCGGTAGGGTTCGTCTTCGATCAGGGTCACGCCGAATTCGTCGAGCAAGGCGGCGACGGCTTCGCGCTTGGCCTCGCTGTAGCGCACGGCCGAGGGGTTCTGGAACGTTGGGATCAAGTAGATGAAGGCCGGGCGATGGCGCTCAAGATTGGCACGCAACGCGGCCAGGTCCGGGCCGTCGGCTTCCAGTTGCACGGTGAGGCAGTCGGCGCCGAACAGTTGGAAGATCTGCAACGCGGCCAGGTAGGTAGGCCCTTCCAACAGAATCTGGGTGCCCTTGTCGATGTACAGCTTGGCCGCCAGGTCCAGGGTTTGTTGGGAACCGCTGACCACCAGCACCTGGCTGGCCTGGCACGGTACACCCAGGGCACGCGCCTCGGCGGCGAGCAGTTCGCGCAGCTGCGGTTCGCCTTCGCTCATGCCGTATTGGCCGATGTTCAGCGGCATGTCGTCCCAGTTCAAGGCAGGCAACATGGCTTCGGCCGGCAGGCCTCCGGCGAACGACATCACTTCCGGACGCTGGGCTGCCGCGAGGATTTCACGGATCAGGGAGCTTTTGAGGCGCGTAACACGTTCAGAGAAGGCCATGGGGTCACCGGTAGCGAAGACTGTGGGAAATACGTCAAACTGGTTGACCGAAATTACGACGACTCGCACGGATACGTCAATATGCTTGACCTTAAAAACCCCACCGCCCAGCAGGAAGCCATGGAAGCGTTCTTCTTCGGCTACCAGGCGTTTACCGCCAAGGCCGACGAAATGCTCGAACGCCGCGGGCTGAGCCGGGTGCATCAGCGCATCGTGTTTTTCATCGCGCGCTACCCGGCGTTGAGCGTCAAGGAACTGCTGGAACTGCTCGGCGTGAGCAAGCAGGCGCTGAACATACCGCTGCGCCAGTTGCAGGAGATGCACCTGGTCAACAGCGTCGCGTCCGAGACGGACAAGCGCAAACGCCTGCTGGAGTTGACCGAGGAAGGCCTGCGTTTCGAGCAGTCACTGCGCCGCGAGCAGGTGAAGTTGCTGCAACGCGCCTTCAGTGACGCGGGCGAAGACGCGGTGGTTGGGTGGCTGGCGGTGAATCAGGCGCTCGCCAACCAACCCTGATGCGGTGGTGACTCTCCTGGGGCCGCTACGCGCCCCAACGCGGGGCAAGCCCGCTCACCACACAATCGTGTGGTTGCCTTTCATCTCTTTCGTGCAGCAGATAGAAAACATTATTTGCTTTATTTGTATACAAAAGCATAATTCGCTTCGTGCGAGTTCCTGACCTATTGGTCAACAAACCCGCCAGTACCTCTCAGCGCTTCGGCGCTGGCCATAACAATAAAATGCTTGAGGAGTACTCGCTGTGGATAGCCGCAAATCCGAAGCCTCGACGCTGGACCTTGCCCCCTCACCGAACGGCTGGCTGGAACGCCTGTTCAAACTGCGCTTGCATGGCACCACAGTGAAGACCGAGCTGATCGCCGGCCTCACCACCTTCATCACCATGGCCTACATCATCTTCGTCAACCCCAACATCATGGCCGACGCGGGCATCGATCACGGTGCTGCGTTCGTCGCCACCTGCATCGCCGCCGCACTCGGTTGCCTGTTGATGGGCCTGTACGCCAACTGGCCGGTGGGCCTGGCGCCAGGCATGGGTTTGAATGCGTTTTTCACCTACACCGTGGTCGGCACCATGGGCTACACCTGGCAGACCGCGCTCGGCGCCGTCTTTATCTCCGGCGTGCTGTTCATGTTCCTGACTCTGTCGCGGGTACGTGAATGGCTGCTCAACAGCATCCCCGTGAGCCTGCGCCACGCCATGGGCGCGGGTGTCGGCCTGTTCCTCGGGGTGATCGGCCTGAAGACCGCCGGCATCATCGTCGAAAGCCCGGCCACCTTGATCAAGCTCGGTTCACTGCACGAGCCGGCGCCATTGCTGGCGGCGGTGTGCTTCCTGCTGATCGCCATCCTCAGCTACCACCGTGTGTTTGGTGCGATCCTGATCAGCATCATCGCCGTGACACTGGCCGGCTGGGGCCTGGGGCTGGTGCACTACAACGGCTTTATCTCCACGCCGCCGAGCCTGGCGCCCACCTGGATGGCGATGGACGTAGCGGGTGTATTCAATGTCAGCATGATCAGCGTGGTATTTGCCTTTCTTTTTGTACACATGTTCGATACCGCAGGTACACTGATGGGCGTCGCGCAACGAGCCGGGCTAGTCAATGCCGATGGCAAGATCGACAACCTGTCCCGTGCATTGAAGGCCGACAGTGCCTCCAGCGTGTTCGGTGCCGTGGTCGGTGTACCGCCGGTGACCAGCTATGTCGAAAGCGCTGCGGGCGTGGCCGCAGGTGGCCGTACCGGGTTGACCGCCGTCACTGTCGGCGTGCTGTTTGTGGCGGCGATGTTTTTCGCACCGCTGGCCGGGATGATTCCAGCCTATGCCACGGCGGGCGCGCTGATTTACGTGGCAATGCTGATGATGGCGAGCATGGCTCATATCAATTGGGATGAAGCCACCGACAGCATCCCGGCAATTGTCACCGCGATCATGATGCCGCTGACGTTCTCGGTCGCCGATGGGATTGCCCTGGGGTTTATCACCTACGTGGCGCTCAAGGCTGGTACGGGCAAGTACCGCGAGATTTCCGTCAGCCTGTGGGTGCTGTGCGCGATTTTCATCGCGAAATTCATATTTCTATAAGAGGAGCAAGGCATGAGTCTGGAAACCTGGTTGTTGTTCAGTGGCGCGGCATTGGTGGTGATCCTGATCCCCGGGCCGCTGTCGTTGTTGATGATCAGCAACAGCCTCAACTATGGCTTGCGCCGCGCCTACCCCGCCTTCCTCGGTGGCGTAAGCGCCTCGATCTGCCTGCTCAGCGCTTCGGCGCTCGGCCTGGGTGCCTTGCTGCTGGCCTCGGAACAGCTGTTCAGCGCGCTGAAGATCGTCGGCGCGTTGTACCTGTTTTACCTCGCCTGGCAGAGTTGGCAGCAGTCGCGTCAACCCAGCCAGGGAGCCGAGGTCCCGCAGGCCGCGCCGACCCCACGCTTTCGCGCCTTGTTCGGGCGCGCGTTTGTGCTGGGCGCCAGCAACCCCAAGGACATCCTGTTCTTTGCCGCGTTCCTGCCGCAGTTTCTCAACAGCCAGCAGCCGTTCCTGGCGCAGTTGCTGATCATGATCGCCACCTGGACCGTGCTCGACCTGCTGTGCAAGCTGGCCTACGGCTTGAGTGCCCACGGCGCTGCGCGCTACCTGCGCAGTGGCAAGGGCCAGAGTTGGTTCAACCGCGTCAGCGCCGGGCTGTTCGGTGGCGCAGGCGCGCTGTCGTTGCTCAAGAGCTGACCCCGCCGAACTTGACGAAAAACACCGTCGGGTTGGAACGCCCCGTCCACTGGATACCGGCAATGATCTTGACCAGGCGGTTCTGATTCAATGCCTGACTGATCTCGGGCATATGCTCCGAATAAGTGCGCGCCACACTGCGCCGCCTGAACCATTCGTCAGTCAGTTGCACGCTGGTGGCGGACCGCAGGTTAACGGTGCTGTCCTTCACCCAGCGCGTGAGCACGTAGTACTTGGCGTTGGATTTGGGGTGCGTGCAGAAGTAATCCACCGAGTACTGCCCGCCCATGCGTTTTTCGATCGAGTGGATGACAAACCCCTGTTGTTCCAGCATCTGGGCAATCACCGCCTGCACCACTTGGGCCCTGGCACTGGCGTTTTCGCGGGTGCTCACGCGCAAGGTGGGATCAAGGGGCGCTGGCAGGGTGAAGTCCATGCGCGTAAATCCCGGTGAACGGCCTTCATAGCCAATGTAGAAAGCCAAGCGCCGCCGGCTATAGGTGGGGCGCAACATTTTCAACAGGTCATCGGTGTGGGCTACGGCGCCGGGGGCGAGCCAGTCATCCAGGGTGGCGCGGATGGTCAACAGATGACTGGCCGTCACCTCACGACCGGCGTCGGCCAGTTCGATCAAGCGCTCGCTGGCGAAGCGCCGGCTGAGTTCCTTCATGCGGGGAAACACTCGGCCCATGGTGTTTTCCAGCGGTTCCAGGAACAGCACCGGCCGCGCCTTCCAGAGGCCATCGGCGCCCAGCGTCGCAGGAATCGGCTGCTCACTGAAGCCGGCGCCCAACCAGAAGTGAATGTCGGTGGCCGCTTGAGGGGCCAGCGCCCGGTTGCGGGTGAGAAAGATAATGCTCTGGAACGAAGAGTTGGTCCCCTCGGGCAGCAACCGGAACAAACGCCCGTCTTGGCGCAGCACATCGAAGGCCCGCTCCCCCTCCCCGCCCGACAGCCGGAAGATCCCGCGCTCGGGCAACAGGTCTGTCAGCACCCTTCGGGAATCGAACGCCCACCCTTGCCCTGCACCGGGCAGATGGGCGGCACGGCCCACGTGTTCCTGCAGCATCGCATGAGAAGGCGGCGACCACTCCTGGGCGCTGGGGGTTGTGGCCCACGGCCGCCACATCTCGGTACTGGGCCCCGGCTGCGGCTGGGGTGGCGGGGCATCGGCGCCAAGCAGCCACTCCCCGGGCTCCTCGATGTGCAGAATCAGCTCGTTTTGCACATCGTCCTGCGGATGCTTGAGACGCAGCACCTGTTCATCCTGGCGCCGATAGACCGGGTATTGATGGGTATCGTCGAGCACAAATTGTTCGCCACCCTTGACGTAAGTGCCCCGATTGCCCGGCCCCTGCAACTCGACGGCGACACTGGGCGACAGGTCCTTGCGAAACCGTTCCAGCGCCTTGGCGGGCAGCGATCCCGACGGTTTCAGCGCAGACAGCCCGCCGCCGACCAATCCATGACGACGATGCAGCCGGCCCAGGGCACCGCGCATCGATGCGCGTGCGGCGGCCACGCCTGTCATCCGCGCGCCCTTGGGTCCGGGAATGAACGCAGTCAACACATCCACAAAGCCCAGCAGCGTGACAAACACCAGGTCCACTGCCTCACCGGGCTGGCGGCTGTGATGAAAGCGCCTGGCCGCCAACAGAATCTCGTAAAGGCTGACCCCAAGGCCGATCACCGGTACGAACGACAGCAACCCACGCAGCGTGGCCGCGTGTTGCTCGCCCAAGCGCTCTTGCCGGTAGGCCTCCAACGTCCTGGCCGATACGGCACGCCCCTGTGCACGGTGCTGGATGTCGAACATCCGCGCGTGCGCCAGCAGGGCCAGCGCATGGCTGGCGGTGGTCGTGCTGAAGTCGAGCCAGGCGTTCGGGGCGGTGGCGATCTGTTCGTTAATCTGCGTCTGGATATCTTCCACGACCACCGCTGGAACGCGGTGCTTGACCTTGAACGAGCGAATGAACCGGGCGATGGCCTCGACCGTTTCCAGCACATAGAACCCACGCACCGGAGCAAACACCAGTCTGGCTCCACCGGTAGCCACCATCGCCCCCCCGCTGCCGACGACGGGGTAACTGGCGATGGCCTGCGTCTCCCACCCCGGTGCCACCTGATGGGCCAGGGCTTTCACATTGGCCGGGGTCGCCCAAGCCTGGTTCAAGGCGGCGACAGCCTGCTCCCGGCTCATGTACTCGGCAATGGCCGGGCCATCCACTGCGGCGGGCCAGTACACCAGCCACAACCCTGCCGATTCGTCGTGGGTCACCAGCACCCCGGCGATATGCCGGTCGTGTTCCAGGGTATGGCCGCACAGGCGCACGAAGTGCAGTCGCAGGTGATGCCCGTTGCGGTTCAGATCGGCCACCTCCTGCGCGGCCATCATGCTGTTGAACATACTCTGGGCCTTTGCACTCAGGCCCTGCCGTGCCGCCGAAAACACATGCATCCGCGCCTGCTGGCGTAGCACCCGGTCAATCAGTCCACCAGGCAACGGCGGGGGCACGGAAGCGGGTGGATAAAACACTTGCTGGATCAACGTGTCATAGCGCCCGCCGATATCCAGGGCTGACAGGGTCTTGATCAAGTAACGGCTATTCAAGCGCTGCTGCCACTGCGGCGCCAGGTAGCGCGCACGGTTCAAGCGCCATTCGGTCCAGGGCGCCTGGGCATCCAGATTGTGCAGGGCCAATTGCAGCAAGCTGAACGTGGTGCGCTGCGGGCTGACGACTTTCTTCACATCCCGCTCGCCCACCCCGCACTGGCTGGTCCACCCGCAGAAGTGGGCGCTGACGTCATCGGGCATATCGAGCAAAGGCTGATCGATGTCCACCTCCGGGTACAACCCATCCAGCGTCAACTGAGCGATCAGCCGCTTGCGCGCGAAAGCTTCCAGCTCCGGTAATTCACGCCAGAGCTTGGCTTCGAATGCCTGGGCACTGCTCAGGTAATGCAGCTGTAATCGTCGGTAGGCATTGCGCTGATCGGCCTGCGCCTGGCCCAGCCATGCCGGCAGTTTTTTCGCCTGCGCGGCGGCGAACCGCAGCAGCTCCAGGTTGGCCATGGCCTCGATCAAGGCGTCATGCGCCGGCACCAGCACGTGCTCGCGCATCTCGGCGGCCAACAACATCCGGATCAGCGCCGGGTCGCGGACTTCACTGAAAAGCCGCGAGCCCTGGTCCACCTCCTGGTCGAGCCGGGTGTAGTGGTTGATCAGTTCAGTGAGCCCATGATGCAGCACATGTTCCTCAAGCACTTCGTACATCAACGTGAAGGTCGGCGCTGCCTTCAACGCCTGGCGCCGATCACGCCCCACGCACTGCCAAAGAGGCGATCCGTCGCGGCTGCCCAGGCTGGCCCGCAGGCGCTCGGATAGCGTCTCCAGGCTGTCGAATGCGGCCAGCCCGCCAAAGCGTCCGGCCACACACAGCAGCACCGGCTGCGTCCGTTCCGGGGTGGCGAGGGCCTGTTTTGTCGTCACCACGAACGCCCCCAGCATCCCCTCGCCGCCCAACAGCACCCGCAACACACACGTGTCGCTGCCCTTGCGGTCGCTGGCCAGGGGCTTGTTCAACACTTCGACCAGGCGCTGCAAGGGCGCCTCGGCCATCAGTTTCAAATGCTGCAGCCGTTGCACCTCATGCAACAACGCCTCGCGCTGGGCGATCAACAACAAGGTGGTGCGGTTGCGCGTGTCGTCTGGGTGTTCCAGCCAGAATGCCGGGCTCAGCAGGCGTTCATCCGGCCCTTGCGACAAGGCCTGCACCGCATCGGCCTGTGCCTGCCATTGTCCATTGAGCGCGACCAGCGCTTCATAGGCCGTGCTCTCCCGGCTCGGGTCCTGTAGGTCGAGCAGCGTCATGAGGCGCTTTTCGTAGCGTTCCACCTGCTGTTCGCGGTGGCGCCAGGCCAAGCCGAGCGGTAGTTGGCCGAGGAAGATTTCGCCCGCACGCCGCGTTGCGTCCCAGCCCAACAACGCCCCCAGGGAAGTGCCCAGGCGCTCCGCGATCGCCAGTCGGTCCCGGCCTTTTTCGATAAACCGCAGGAAGCGCGCCGTGTCACGCTCCAGTGAAGGCGGCGCCGCTACCGTCGCGTGATTGATCGACAACGCACACGCCAGCTCGTTGTCCCATTGCGCATCAAGCACGGCGATTGCACTGTGCTGCAAGGCATCGCCGGTCAGCGCAGCGCCACGCGCCAACTGCGTCTCGCCGCGACAGGCTTCGTGGCGACGGCGCAGCGGCAGGCACTGCCACAGGACGCTGAACAACGCGCCGTTCAGCAGGCTCGTCAAGCCGCATTGCACCTGTTCCCAAGCGCTGAACTCATAGAATGCGCGGGCCATCCCTGGCAGATAGATCACGTGGGGCGCCTGCTGCGCCGCGCCCTCACGGTACAAGTGCAGGGCACCGGGAATGGCCAGCACCGTCTGAAACGTGCCGGGCCACAGCACTGTGCTGACGCGCACGCCAGCCCAATCGCCACCCGCACGCTGGCGTGCCTCGTCGGAAGGCGCGTCCACCGCCTGTTGCACCAACGCCCAACCCGCATCCGACAGTTCATCCAGCTGGTGCGCCAGGAAGCCCGCGTCGATGAACAAACGCTTGCGCAATTGCACCCAACGCGCCTGGCGCGTCAACCACGAGCCGTACGCCAAATACTGCCAGTATTCACGCACCTGGTTGTCGAGCCGAGCCATCAAACCCAGGCCCCTGACCCTTTCCAGCGCCTGCAGGGCGGTAAAAGGCAGTTTGCGCGCAGGGTCGTCCTTGAGGCTCAGCGCGGTGTACTGGTTAAGGTTGATCGGCAAGGACGGATCGCTGAACAACCCCAGCGCACGCTCGGTCAGACTGTCGACTTTCTGCGCCGGACGTGGCGGCAGCGGCTCGGTGAACAGCAGGTTGTCCGGGTCCAGGCCAAAGGCTTCCTGCAGCGCGAAACGAATCACCCGCAACACCCGCGGCGCCCTGCCTATCAGGCGCTTGAGCGCCTTTGAGGATTCGATACAGCGCGTGTTCACGCCGCGCCATTGGTTGATCAGTCGGCTGGGTTGGGCGGTTGCGTTGAGGCGGTGCGTCAGCGAGCGGCGAACGGCTTGATCACGGGCCTCGCTGGCCTGAATGGGGCTATCGAGATCAAAGGGCTCAGCGGGGGCGGTTTCTGATGCCGAGACTACGGGGTTGAGAGGGTCGGAGTTCATGACGGCGTCTTCTTGTACGAAAGACGCCGAGCCTAGGCCTCATCCCTCTAAGGTGTGCGTCACATAATTGAACGGACGCATGGACAAACGCCCGGCGAAAAAAAGCCCGCAGTGTGCGCGGGCGAAACCAACGAAGAGCTTTGGGGGTGTGAAGCGAGGTGACGCTCAGCTACCGCGATAGGTGGAGTAGCTGTAGGGCGAAATCAGTAGCGGGACATGGTAGTGATCCTGCTCGGCGCTGATACCGAAGCGCAGTACCACCACATCGAGGAAGGCCGGTTCCGGTAGTTGCACGCCACGGGCGCGATAGTAGTCGCCGGCGCTGAATTGCAATTGGTACACGCCGCTGCGGTAGTCGTCACCCTGCAGCAAGGGTGCGTCGCAGCGGCCGTCGCTGTTGGTCTGCGCGGTGGCCACCAGTTCCAGCTGCGCGCCTTCGACGCGGTACAGCTCAACCTTGATTGCGCTGCCGGGGCAACCGTGTGCGGCATCCAGTACGTGTGTGGTCAAGCGTCCCATGGCGTCTACGCGCCTCCTGTGGTGAGTAGAAAAGTGATCCGCACTTTTTCAGGGCATCGAAAAAGACGGCGATGATCGATTAAGACACTTTTTAAAAAAATTGTACACAATAAAAATCACAAACTCCCAGATCAGCCTACTGCCATGGCTCAACAGGGCAATCTGCGCGTTATCCTTGCTTTTAAAAGACCTTTTGTCCATTAGCTGACCAACCAGGCAAGTTTCTTGCTACACCTCTGGTCTAGCGCTACGCCGAAAAAATGCAGAAATGTAGGCTTACAAAGTGCGCGATAAGTTGTATACAATCACTCATCGCTACTACGACGAACAAGAAGGAAGACTGCAGTGAGCGCTGACTACCCACGCGACCTGATCGGTTACGGCAGTAACCCTCCTCACCCCCACTGGCCGGGCAAGGCGCGCATTGCGCTGTCTTTCGTACTCAATTACGAAGAAGGCGGCGAGCGCAATATCCTGCACGGCGACAAAGAATCCGAAGCGTTCCTTTCGGAAATGGTCTCGGCCCAGCCGCTGCAAGGCGCGCGCAACATGAGCATGGAGTCGCTGTACGAATACGGCAGCCGTGCCGGCGTGTGGCGCATCCTCAAGCTATTCAAGGAATTCGACATCCCGCTGACCATCTTCGCCGTGGCCATGGCCGCCCAGCGCCATCCGGATGTGATCCGCGCCATGGTCGACGCCGGCCATGAGATCTGCAGCCACGGCTACCGCTGGATCGACTACCAATATATGGACGAGGCCCAGGAGCGCGAGCACATGCTCGAAGCCATCCGCATCCTCACCGAACTCACCGGCGAACGCCCACTGGGCTGGTACACCGGGCGCACCGGCCCCAACACCCGGCGGCTGGTCATGGAGGAAGGCGGCTTCCTCTATGACTGCGACACCTACGACGACGACCTGCCCTACTGGGAACCCAACAACCCCACCGGCAAGCCGCACCTGGTGATCCCCTACACCCTGGACACCAATGACATGCGCTTCACCCAGGTGCAGGGTTTCAACAAGGGCGATGACTTTTTCGAGTACCTCAAAGACGCGTTCGACGTGCTCTACGCCGAAGGGGCCGAGGCACCGAAGATGCTTTCCATCGGCCTGCACTGCCGCCTGATCGGCCGTCCGGCGCGCCTGGCGTCGTTGAAGCGTTTTATCGAGTACGTCAAAGGCCACGAGCAGGTGTGGTTCACTCGCCGCGTCGACATTGCCCGCCACTGGCAGGAAACCCACCCCTACACGGGAGCGGCCAAATGACTGCGTTCCAGAGCCTGAAACCCTCGACCCTGAGCCGCGATGCGTTTGTCGCTGCCTTCGCCGATATCTATGAACACTCGCCATGGGTGGCCGAAAAGGCCTTCGACCTGGGCCAGGACGCATCGATCGACCAGATCGAGACCCTGCACCAGCGCATGAGCGACATCCTGTTGAGCGCTGATCATGCCCGCCAACTGGCGCTGATCAACGCTCACCCGGACCTGGCCGGCAAAGCCGCCGTCCAGGGCCAACTGACCCAAGCCAGCACCGATGAGCAAGCTGGCGCGGGGATTCACCAATGCACGGCCGAAGAGTTCTCGCGCTTCACCGAGCTGAACGACGCCTACAAGGCCAAGTTCAAGTTTCCCTTCATCATGGCGGTAAAAGGCAGCAACCGGCACCAGATCCTCGCCGCGTTCGAAACGCGCATCCACAATTCGGTGGACACCGAGTTCAAGTGCGCGCTGGACGAGATCAACAAGATCGCGTTGTTCCGTTTACTGACCCTCTAAACGACCATCCCCAGCCACTTTATCTAAGGCAGACAAGAAGAATGAAAGCTTACGCCGTACCTTTCGAGAAGTTCGTCAACCTGGCCGACGCCCGCCTGGGCACCAAGATCATCTCCGTCACCGATGACTGGTTCGCCGACGCCAACCGCCTGTTCCAGCCGACCCCGGCCGTGTGGAAGGAGGGCGTTTTCGATGACAACGGCAAGTGGATGGACGGCTGGGAATCGCGCCGCAAGCGCTTCGAAGGCTACGACAGCGCCGTGATCCGCCTTGGCGTACCAGGCAGCATCAAAGGCGTGGACATCGACACTTCATTCTTCACCGGCAACTTCCCGCCATCGGCCTCCCTGGAAGCCTGCTTCCTGGCTTCGGGCGAGCCGGATGACAACACCCAGTGGGTCGAAGTGCTGTCCGCCGTCGAGTTGCAAGGCAACAGCCACCACTACCATGAGATCAACAACGACCAGGCGTTCAGCCACCTGCGTTTCAACATCTACCCGGACGGCGGCGTAGCCCGTTTGCGCGTGTACGGCGTGCCGTTCCGTGACTGGTCCTCGGTGGGCGACAACGAACAGGTTGACCTGGCGGCGGCACTCAACGGTGGCCGTGCCCTGGCCTGCTCCGATGAACACTTCGGCCGCATGAGCAACATCCTCAACCCGGGCCGTGGCATCAACATGGGCGACGGCTGGGAAACCGCGCGTCGTCGCACGCCAGGCAATGACTGGGTGATCGTGGCGCTGGGTCACCCGGGCGAGATCGAGAAGATCATCGTCGACACCCTGCACTTCAAGGGCAACTACCCGGACACCTGCTCGATCCAGGGCGCGTTCGTCAAGGGCGGTACCGACAGCCAGATCGAAACCCAATCGCTGTTCTGGCGCGAACTGCTGCCGGCGCAGAAGCTGGAAATGCACGCTGAACACACCTTCGCCGAGCAGATCAAGGCGCTGGGGCCAATCACCCACATCCGCCTGAACGTGTTCCCGGACGGTGGCGTGAGCCGCCTGCGTGTATTGGGCAAAGTAGCCAAGTAAGCGGTGAACCCGATCGCAGGCAAGCCAGCTCCCACATTTGACTGTATTCACAAATCAAAATGTGGGAGCGGGCTTGCCCGCGATGGCGGCAGAACAAACAACACAAAATTCGGATAAGAAGACAGCCATGCGCACACTGATGATCGAACCCCTGACCAAAGAAGCCTTCGCCCCTTTCGGAGACGTTATCGAAACCGATGGCAGCGATCACTTCATGATCAACAACGGGTCGACCATGCGCTTTCACAAACTGGCAACGGTGGAAACCGCAACGCCGGAGGACAACGCGATCATCAGCATCTTCCGCGCCGACGCGCAGGACATGCCGCTGACCGTGTGCATGCTGGAACGACACCCGCTGGGCAGCCAGGCTTTCATCCCGCTGCTCGGCAACCCCTTTCTGATCGTGGTCGCGCCCCTTGGCGATGCACCTGTATCGGGCTTGGTCCGCGCCTTCGTCACCAACGGCAGGCAGGGCATTAATTACCATCGCGGCGTCTGGCACCACCCGGTGCTGACGATCGAAAAGCGGGATGACTTCCTGGTGGTTGATCGCAGTGGCACAGGCAATAACTGCGATGAGCATTTTTTCAAAGAGGATGAGCGGTTGATCCTCGCCCCCCACCAATAAGAGAAGGTCTGATCACCCGACAACAAGGGTGACAGGCGAGAGGTAAAGACTGTGGAAGCACATTTGATGGAATGGCTGAACCTGAGCGTGCGCTGGGTTCACATGATCACGGGCGTCGCGTGGATCGGCGCTTCTTTCTACTTCGTCTGGCTGGAAAACAACCTCAATCGCGTCAACCCCAAGAGCGGCCTGGCCGGTGACTTGTGGGCGATCCACGGTGGCGGTATCTACCACCTGGAAAAATACAAACTGGCCCCGCCGACCATGCCGGACAACCTGCACTGGTTCAAATGGGAAGCCTATTTCACCTGGATGTCGGGCATCGCGCTGCTGTGCGTGGTGTTCTACTGGAACCCGACCCTGTACCTGCTGGCCCCGGGCAGCAGCCTCAGTGGCCCGCAAGGCGTGTTGCTGGGCATTGGCTCACTGTTCGCCGGCTGGTTCATCTACTCCTTCCTCTGCGACTCGGCCCTGGGCAAGCGCCCTGCCCTGCTCGGTTTCATCCTGTTCGTGCTGTTGATTGCCGCCGCGTACGGCTTCAGCAAAGTGTTCAGTGGGCGTGGCGCGTACCTGCACGTGGGTGCGGTGATCGGCACCATCATGGTGGGCAACGTGTTCCGCATCATCATGCCGGCACAACGCGCGCTGGTGGCGGCGATCGCGGAAAACCGTACGCCGGACCCGGCACTGCCCGCCAAAGGTTTGCTGCGTTCGCGTCACAACAACTACTTCACCTTGCCGGTGCTGTTCATCATGATCAGCAACCACTTCCCGAGCACCTACGGCAGCCAATACAACTGGCTGATCCTGGCGGGCATCGCGGTGGCGGCGGTGTTGGTGCGTCACTACTTCAACACCCGGCATAACAGCCAGAAGTATGCGTGGACGTTGCCGGTGGGTGCGCTGGCGATGATCAGCCTGGCCTACGTGACCGGCCCCAAGCCGGTGGCCGAAGTGGCCAAGGCCCCAGCGGCCATCGAGTACCAACCGTTGCCGGAAACCGCACTGGGCGGTGGCTTGAAACCGGCAGCGCCTGCCGCACCCGTTGCTGAACCTGCGCCGGCCCAGGCGACGATTGATTTCGACAAGGTCCACGGCGTAATCCAGGAACGCTGCGCCGTATGCCACTCGGCCAAGCCCACCAGCCCGCTGTTCAGCACCGCACCCGCTGGCGTGATGTTCGACACCCCGGCGCAGATCCAGCAGCAGGCGGCGCGTATCCAGGCGCAGGCCGTGGCGAGCCAGATCATGCCGCTGGGCAACATCACCCAGATGACCCAGCAGGAGCGCGATTTGATTGGCACCTGGATCAACCAGGGGGCGCGTACCAACTGACAGGCTGGCGCAGATCCAAATGTGGGAGGGGGCTTGCCCCCGATGGCAGTGTGTCATTCAACGCATCAGTGACTGAACCACTGCAATCGGGGGCAAGCCCCCTCCCACAAGGGTCTCCAGTGTTTTGAAGATTGAGCTCTACCCGGCAATTGAATGCCGAACAACACAACAATAAAAAAGATCCGAGGTGTTGCATGACCGAGTTAGCCGAACCGCAGATTCCCGCCGCACCCGCCCTGGTGCGGCTGCCCCTCTTGCAACTGATTCTGGTAGGCCTGCAACACGTCTTGCTGATGTACGGTGGCGCCGTCGCCGTGCCTTTGATCATTGGCCAGGCCGCAGGCCTCAGCCGTGAAGAAATCGCCTTTCTGATCAACGCCGACCTGCTGGTGGCCGGCATCGCCACCTTGGTGCAGTCATTCGGCATCGGCCCGGTGGGCATCCGCATGCCGGTGATGATGGGCGCCAGTTTCGCCGCCGTCGGCAGCATGGTCGCCATGGCCGGCATGCCCGGTATCGGCCTGCAGGGCATCTTCGGTGCGACCATCGCTGCCGGGTTCTTCGGCATGCTGATCGCACCGTTCATGTCCAAGGTCGTGCGTTTTTTCCCGCCGTTGGTGACCGGCACCGTGATCACCGCGATTGGCCTGTCGCTGTTTCCCGTGGCGGTGAACTGGGCCGGTGGTGGCAGCGCCGCCGCGACCTTCGGCTCACCGGTCTACCTGGCGATTGCCGCGCTGGTACTGGCCACCATCCTGCTGATCAACCGCTTCATGCGTGGCTTCTGGGTGAACATCTCGGTGCTGATCGGCATGGGCCTGGGCTACGCCTTGTGCGGTGCCATCGGCATGGTCGACCTCAGCGGCCTGGCCCAGGCGCCGTGGGTGCAGGTGGTGACGCCGTTGCACTTCGGCATGCCCAGGTTCGAGCTGGCGCCGATCCTGTCGATGTGCCTGGTGGTGGTGATCATCTTTGTCGAGTCCACCGGGATGTTCCTCGCGCTGGGCAAGATCACCGGGCAGGACGTCACGCCGAAGATGCTGCGGCGCGGCCTGCTGTGTGATGCCGGTGCGTCATTCTTCGCCGGGTTCTTCAACACCTTCACCCACTCTTCGTTCGCGCAGAACATCGGCCTGGTGCAGATGACCGGCGTGCGCTGCCGTTCGGTGACGATGATGGCCGGCGCGTTTCTGATCGTGCTCAGCCTGTTGCCCAAGGCGGCGTACCTGGTCGCGTCGATCCCGCCGGCGGTATTGGGCGGTGCGGCAATTGCCATGTTCGGCATGGTGGCGGCGACCGGGATCAAGATCCTGCAGGAAGCCGATATCGCCGACCGGCGCAACCAATTGCTGGTGGCGGTGAGCATCGGCATGGGCCTGATCCCGGTGGTTCGCCCGGAGTTCTTCGCGCAGCTGCCGCTATGGATGAGCCCGATTACCCACAGCGGTATCGCCATGGCCACCCTCAGCGCGTTGTCGCTGAATATCCTGTTCAACATTCTCGGCGGTTCTGAACGACCTGCCGTTGCTCCTACGCATTGATTCCTTCGTTCGCACAAAAACAATAACGAAACAGGGAACATCAACATGCACACCCTTCTCCTGGGGCCGGCCACAAGCCGTGCCCCATTCTCGCCCCGCACGCGCTGTAACGGCGCACTTGAGCCCAGGCCTGGGAGCCAGTATTCTCCGCGCCCGCTCGAATCGACTCAAAAAAAACAGCGAATGTAAAAGCTGACTGCAAGGCCAACTTATCCCGGCCTCCTGTCTGCAGCCAAAGTGCGCAAATGTCCTCTGAATTCGACTGCATCTCATGCAGCCGACGGGGATTTTTTGGCTTTTTAAACACCTTGGCGCAGCTCTTGCTAAAAGCACTAAAGCTGACCGAACAGACGATTTTTGCAGCGAACCAAAAGGCGCCACACCAGAGCGCCTGCGTAGAAGAAAAACCATAAAACTTTAACTCGGGAGCAACCGAATGAAACCTATGTTCAAAGGCCTGATGCTGGCGGGATCCCTGCTGGCCGGTGGCCAAGCCGTGGCCGGTGACCTGTTGCAGTGGCAGAACAACAGCCTGACTTACTTGTGGGGCAAGAGCTTTACCGTCAACCCGCAGATTCAGCAAACCGTCACGTTCGAACATGCCGATGCGTGGAAGTACGGTGACAACTTTGTGTTCGTCGACCGCATCTTTTACAACGGCACGGAAGACGGCAACGTCGGGCCCAGTACCTATTACGGCGAAATCAGCCCGCGCCTGTCATTCGGCAAAATCTTTGATAAAGACCTGTCGTTCGGCCCGATTAAAGATGTATTGCTGGCCTT
The DNA here is from genome assembly GCF_055380095.1 of Pseudomonas allii. Taxonomy (NCBI): domain Bacteria; kingdom Pseudomonadati; phylum Pseudomonadota; class Gammaproteobacteria; order Pseudomonadales; family Pseudomonadaceae; genus Pseudomonas; species Pseudomonas allii. Next base: position 4,684,717 of record NZ_AP039450.1, read on the forward strand.
CACCTACGAGTTCGGCGAAGGCGACAACGAGTCGTACCTGCTCGGGCCTGGCTTTGACTTGAACATCCCCGGTTTCGATTACTTCCAGTTGAACTTCTACCAGCGCCAGACCGAAGGCAATCGCCCGGGTGACGGCGTCTGGCAGATCACCCCGGTGTGGTCTTACACCATCCCCGTGGGCAACTCCGACGTGCTGATCGACGGTTTCATGGACTGGGTGACGGATAACGACAAGAACGCCCGTGGCACCTACCACGCCAACCTGCACTTCAACCCACAGGTCAAATATGACCTGGGCAAGGCGCTGCATTGGGGCGACAAGCAGTTGTACGTGGGCTTTGAATACGACTACTGGAAGAACAAGTATGGGATCGAAGATTCCGGCGCGTTCAAGACCAACCAGGACACGGCGAGTTTCCTGGTCAAGTATCACTTCTAAAAGCCACTGCAAGACAAATGTGGGAGGGTGCTTGCTCCCGATAGCGGTGTGTCAGTCAGTACATCAGTGACTGACCCACTGCTATCGGGGGCAAGCCCCCTCCCACATTTGGATCTATGCCAGGCCTAGGAACCGAGTGATTTCCTCACGTTTGGCCAGCGCATCTTTGCGCCCCAGCTCGATCAACTCGCTGCAATACCCCGCCTCGAACAACAAGTAACTCAACACCCCCGCCCCGCTCGTCTTGGTCGCCCCCGGCCCGCGCAGAAACAAGCGCAACGCCGCCGGCAGTTCCTGGCGATGCCGCGCCGCGATCTCATCGATCGGCTGGCTGGGTGCGATCACCAGCACCTCCACTGCCGCCACACCAGGCGCGACATGGCTGAACTGGTTCAAGCGTTCGAGCAATTCGATATCGCCTTCCAGGCTGTCAATGAACGTGCTGTTGAGCATATGCCCACCGATCTGCGCCAGGGTCGGTTCCTGGCCGGTGTAGCTGCGCTGCACCGCCGGCTCATTACCCCGTGGGTTGCCGCTGACACCCACCACCAGCACGCGGCTGGCCCCCAGGTGCAACGCCGGGCTGATCGGTGCTGATTGGCGCACCGCACCGTCGCCGAAGTACTCCTGGTCGAGTTTGACCGGCGCGAACAACAAGGGGATCGCCGAGCTGGCCAGCAGGTGTTCGACCGTCAGTTGAGTCGGCAGGCCGATACGGCGGTGGCGCAACCAGGCATCGATGGTGCCGCCGCCCTGATAGAAGGTCACCGCCTGGCCGGACTCATAGCCGAAGGCCGTGACCGCCACCGCATGCAAGTGTTTGTTGCGGATCGCTTCGTCGATGCCGTCCAGATGCAGTTTGTCTTTGAGCAGCGCCTTGAGCGGCGTGCTGTTGAGCAGTGCCACCGGCACTTGCGCGCCCAAACCCAGCAGGCTGTGGATAAAGAAGCGACTCGCCTGGCGGATCACTCCCGGCCAATCACTGCGCAGCACCAGATGGCTGCGAAAGCCCTGCCAGAACGCGGTAAGGCGTTGGATCGCGGCGGTGAAGTCGGTGGCGCCACTGGCCAGGCTCACTGCATTGATAGCGCCGGCCGAGGTGCCGACGATCACCGGAAAAGGATTGGGCGCCCCCGGCGGCAGCAACTCGGCAATCGCCGCCAATACCCCCACCTGATACGCCGCTCGCGCCCCGCCGCCGGAAAGAATCAAGCCTGTAACCGGTTCAGCTGGGCGCATTGCGTCACTCCATTTAAAAGAAAATCAGAGCATCCCTTGTAGGAGCGAGCCTGCTCGCGAAGAACCTGAAAGCGCCGCATTCATCCAGGACAAATGCGGCGTTCTTGCGTTTTTTCGCGAGCAAGCTCGCTCCTAAAAGGGCATTGGTGTTATCGACGGCGTTTTTCGTACAGCTTGGGCTCACCCGGCGGCCGGCTCTTGAAACGGCGGTGGGTCCACAGGTATTGCTCGGGGCATTCACGCACCGAGGCTTCAACCCATTGGTTTATGCGCAGGCAGTCGACTTCATCGCTTTCGCCGGGAAAATCGGTGAGCGGCGGATGGATCACCAGGCGGTAACCGCTGCCATCGGCCAGGCGCTGTTGGGTGAACGGCACCACCAGCGCCTTGCCCAGCTTGGCGAACTTGCTGGTAGCCGGCACTGTGGCGGCCTGGATGCCGAACAACGGCACGAAGATACTTTGCTTGGCGCCATAGTCCTGGTCCGGTGCGTACCAGATGGCACGACCGGCGCGCAGCAGCTTGAGCATGCCGCGCACGTCTTCGCGCTCCACGGCCAGGGAATCGAGGTTGTGACGTTCGCGGCCACGGCGCTGGATAAAGTCGAACAGCGGGTTGCCGTGCTCGCGGTACATGCCATCGATGGTGTGCTTCTGCCCCAGCAGCGCGGCGCCGATTTCCAGGGTGGTGAAATGCAGGGCCATGAGGATCACACCCTTGCCATCCAACTGGGCCTGCTTGAGGTGTTCCAGGCCTTCGACGTGGGCCAGGCGCGCCAGGCGCTGGCGCGACCACCACCAGCTCATGGCCATTTCAAAGAACGCGATGCCGGTGGAGGCAAAGTTTTCCTTGAGCAACTGTTTACGTTCTTTGGCGGACTTTTCCGGGAAGCACAGTTCCAGGTTGCGTGCGGCGATGCGGCGGCGTTCGCCGGCCACGCGGTACATGCCCGCACCCAGCAGGCGACCGATGGTCAGCAGCGCGCGGTACGGCAGTTGGGTGACCAGCCACAAAAGGCCGAGCCCCAGCCATAACAGCCAGAAACGCGGGTGAAAAAATACAGCTCGAAAACGCGGGCGATCCATTACAGATTCCGGTAAAGACAAGGGCCGCGCATTCTACAACGGTTCGACCCGGCTTGCGGCGGGTGAGTGTTCTCGTTATAAGTCTCGACACTTTTCGTGACAAGCCGCTTTTGCCGACCATGAGCCAAACCGAACCGCTAGACCAAGATCCCGTGTTCCAGCTGAAAGGCAGCATGCTCGCCATCACCGTGCTGGAACTCGCCCGTAACGACCTCGACGCCCTGGACCGCCAGCTGGCGGCCAAGGTCGCCCTGGCGCCGAACTTCTTCAACAACGCCCCGCTGGTGCTGGCCCTGGACAAGTTGCCCGCCGGCCAGGGCAACATCGATTTGCCCGGCCTGATGCGCGTGTGCCGTTCCCATGGCCTGCGTACCCTGGCGATTCGCGCTAGCCGTATCGAAGATATCGCGGCGGCCATCGCCATTGAATTGCCAGTACTGCCACCGTCCGGCGCGCGCGAGCGTCCGCTCGAACCATTGGTCGGCGAAGAGAAGAAAAAACCGGAAAAACCACCCGAGCCTGCGATCAAGCCTACAAAGATCATCACCTCGCCCGTACGCGGCGGGCAGCAGATTTACGCCCAGGGTGGCGACCTCGTGGTGGTCTCCTCGGTCAGCCCGGGGGCGGAACTTCTCGCTGATGGCAACATCCATGTATACGGCCCGATGCGCGGACGTGCCCTCGCCGGCATCAAGGGTGATACCAAGGCCCGTATTTTTTGCCAGCAGTTGACCGCTGAACTAGTGTCCATCGCAGGCCAGTACAAGGTTTCGGAAGATTTGCGCCGTGATCCGCTGTGGGGGGCTTCGGTGCAGGTCAACCTGTCGGGCGATGTGTTGAACATCATCCGTCTTTAACGGATACTGCCGCATTTTCCAAGCATCTCTAGACTCTGATAGCACAGCGAAACCGGCATTACTTATGTAGGAATTATTTTTTCCTACAAGGCTGTCCGCCTGCAGCGAGTTCCAAGAGATGTTTTTCAGGGACTGAAAAGTCCTTTTTCCTTAGGGGTGAAACACCTTGGCCAAGATTCTCGTGGTTACATCCGGCAAGGGTGGTGTGGGTAAGACCACCACCAGCGCCGCTATCGGTACCGGCCTCGCTCTGCGCGGCCACAAGACAGTTATCGTCGACTTCGACGTCGGCTTGCGTAACCTCGACCTGATCATGGGCTGCGAACGCCGCGTGGTGTATGACTTCGTCAACGTGGTCAACGGTGAAGCCAACCTGCAACAGGCCCTGATCAAGGACAAACGCCTTGAGAACCTGTACGTGCTGGCCGCCAGCCAGACCCGCGACAAAGACGCGCTGACCAAAGAAGGCGTAGGCAAAGTCCTGGCCGAGCTGAAGGAAACCTTCGAATACGTGGTCTGCGACTCGCCGGCCGGTATCGAGACCGGTGCTCACCTGGCGATGTATTTTGCCGATGAAGCCATCGTGGTGACCAACCCGGAAGTCTCCTCGGTACGTGACTCGGATCGCATGCTCGGCCTGCTGGCCAGCAAATCCCAGCGCGCCGAGAAAGGCGAAGACCCGATCAAGGAGCACCTGCTGCTCACCCGCTACAACCCTGAGCGCGTCAGCAACGGCGAGATGCTCGGCGTTGAAGACGTGAAGGAAATCCTCGCAGTGACCCTGCTGGGCGTGATTCCAGAATCCCAGGCGGTCCTGAAAGCCTCCAACCAGGGTGTGCCAGTGATTCTTGATGACCAGAGCGACGCCGGCCAGGCGTACAGCGATGCCGTCGATCGCTTGTTGGGCAAGACCGTGGAACACCGCTTCCTCGATGTCAAGAAGAAGGGATTCTTCGAGCGTATCTTTGGAGGCAACTAAACAATGAAATTTCTCGACTTCTTTCGCGCCAACAAAAAGCCAAGTACCGCGTCGGTAGCGAAAGAGCGTCTACAGATCATCGTGGCGCACGAACGCGGCCAACGCAGCACGCCGGACTACCTGCCAGCCTTGCAGAAGGAACTGGTCGAGGTGATCCGCAAGTACGTCAATATCGGCAACGATGACGTGCATGTCGCCCTGGAAAATGACGGCAGCTGCTCGATTCTGGAACTCAATATCACCCTGCCTGATCGTTGATCGAACAGGCGGCCGCCACGGCGGCTCGGTCACCTTGATCCCTTTTCGGGAACCGGGTGGGCGAGCCGCCGTTGGCGTTTGTTACGAGGCTGTTTAATGCCGCTGTCCAACATCCACATCCTGTATCAGGACGACGCCGTCCTGGTGGTGAACAAGCCCACCCTGCTGCTTTCGGTGCCTGGCCGCGCCGACGACAACAAGGACTGCCTGATCACTCGCCTGCAGGAAAACGGCTACCCCGAAGCCCGTATCGTCCATCGCTTGGACTGGGAAACCTCGGGCATCATTCTGCTGGCGCGGGATGCCGACACGCACCGCGAGCTGTCTCGCCAGTTTCACGACCGTGAAACCGAAAAAGCCTACACCGCCCTGGCCTGGGGCCAACCGGAACTGGGCAGTGGCAGCATCGATTTGCCGCTGCGCTACGACCCGCCGACCAAACCACGCCATGTGGTCGACCATGAATTCGGCAAGCATGCGCTGACCTTCTGGAAGGTGCTGGAACGTTGCGGGGACTGGTGCCGCGTCGAGCTGACACCGATTACCGGGCGTTCGCACCAGTTGCGCGTGCATATGCTTTCCATCGGCCACCCGTTGCTGGGTGACGGGCTATACGCCCATGAACAGGCCCTCGCCGCGTGGCCGCGCCTGTGCCTGCACGCAAGCATGCTCAGCTTCACCCACCCGCAAAGCGGCGAGCGTTTGCGCTTTGAGTGCCCGGCACCGTTCTAATGCTGCAAATGCAGTCAATGTGGGAGCTGGCTTGCCTGCGATAGCGGTCTTTCTACAAAAAATGTGGAACTGACACACCGCTATCGCAGGCAAGCCAGCTCCCACAGTGGTTTTGTGTTGTGCTCAAGGAGGTAGCTTCACTTCAAATGTGGAGCCAATACGGTAAACTCCGCGCATTGCTGTCTGGAGCTATTTATGCGCGAAGCGTTGAATCAAGGCCTGATCGACTTCCTCAAGGCCTCCCCTACTCCTTTTCATGCCACTGCCGCCCTCGCCCAGCGCCTGGAAGCGGCCGGTTACCAGCGTCTTGATGAGCGCGAGACCTGGGCCACCGAGACCAACGGGCGCTATTACGTGACCCGTAACGACTCTTCGATCATCGCCTTCAAGCTCGGCCGTCATTCGCCGCTGCAGGGTGGCATCCGCCTGGTCGGCGCCCACACCGACAGCCCGTGCCTGCGGGTCAAGCCGCAGCCTGAGCTACAACGCCAGGGCTTCTGGCAGTTGGGCGTGGAAGTCTACGGCGGCGCACTGCTGGCGCCGTGGTTCGACCGCGACCTGTCCCTGGCCGGCCGCGTGACCTTCCGCCGCGACGGCAAGGTCGAGAGCCAGTTGATCGATTTCAAGCTACCCATCGCCATCATCCCCAACCTGGCCATTCACCTGAACCGTGAAGCCAACCAGGGTTGGGCGATCAATGCCCAGACCGAGCTGCCGCCGATCCTCGCGCAATTTGCCGGTGACGAGCGCGTGGACTTCCGCGCCGTGCTCACCGATCAACTGGCGCGCGAGCATGGTTTGAACGCCGACGTGGTGCTCGACTACGAGTTGAGCTTCTACGACACCCAAAGCGCTGCGGTCATTGGCCTGAATGGCGACTTCATCGCTGGTGCACGCCTGGACAACCTGCTGTCGTGCTACGCCGGCCTGCAAGCCTTGCTCACCAGCGACAGCGAAGAAACCTGCGTGCTGGTGTGCAACGACCACGAAGAAGTCGGTTCCTGCTCGGCATGCGGCGCCGATGGCCCGATGCTGGAGCAGACCCTGCGTCGCCTGCTGCCAGAAGGTGATGAATTCGTACGCACCATACAGAAATCTCTATTGGTGTCGGCCGACAACGCCCACGGCGTGCACCCTAACTACGCCGAGAAACACGACGCCAACCACGGCCCCAAGCTCAACGCCGGCCCGGTGATCAAGGTCAACAGCAACCAGCGCTACGCCACCAACAGCGAAACCGCCGGGTTCTTCCGCCACCTGTGCATGGCCCAGGAAGTACCAGTGCAGAGCTTCGTGGTGCGCAGCGACATGGGTTGCGGCTCTACCATCGGCCCGATCACCGCCAGCCATCTGGGCGTGCGCACCGTGGACATTGGCCTGCCGACGTTTGCCATGCACTCGATCCGCGAACTGTGCGGCAGCCATGACCTGGCGCACCTGGTGAAGGTGTTGGGGGCGTTCTACGCGAGCCACGATCTGCCCTGATCTGAATGTGGGAGGGGGCTTGCCCCGGTACAAACCGGGGACATCGTTTACATTTCTAACCGGGGACATGGTTTACAGGTTAATACGCATGATCAGGAGGTAACTGATCATGCCCTGGAACCAAGAGTCCCCCATGAACCAACGAATCAAGCTGGTTGCTGACTGGCTTTCGGGTAACTTCACGAAAAGCCAACTGGCCCGCCGCTTCGGTGTCAGTCGACCTACCGTAGACAAATGGATTGCTCGGCATAACGGCGATTTGAAGTCGTTAGCCGAGGTTTCTCGTCGACCCCACAACAGCCCCAACAAGACCGACGATAAGATCCTCGCTCGCGTAGTGGCCATGAAGGAAGCCCACGATAAATGGGGGCCAAAGAAGCTCATTGAGCTATTGCGAATTGAAGATCCCTCTATCGATTGGCCGTCTCCCAGTACAGCCGGCCAATGGCTTGACCGACTTGGGCTGGTCAGCAAACGGCGGTTCAAGCGTCGGCACGGTACCTCGCATATTGAAATGCGAGAGGCCAATGACCCCAACAAAACCTGGTGCGTGGACTACAAAGGGCAATTCAAGATGCTCAACGCCCAGATGTGCTTCCCGCTGACGGTTACAGACCATGCATCCCGTTTGATTCTGGCTTGCAGGGCTCATCCTAAAATCATGACCCAGCCTGTAAAACAAACCTTTGAGCGGCTTTTTCAGGATTACGGCATGCCGGAAGTCATTCGTTCTGACAACGGAGTCCCTTTCGCCTCTCCTGGCCTGGCGAGGATATCCACACTGGCCGTCTGGTGGATCCGTTTAGGTATCTATCCCGAGCGAACCATGCCGGGAAGACCTGCCCAGAATGGTCGACACGAACGAATGCATCGCAGCCTGAAACTTGAGCTACCGCTAGGGAGCAACTTGGTGGAGCAGCAGCTTTTGCTGGAGCACTTCCGGCATGAGTTCAATTACGTACGCCCTCATGAAGCGCTTGGTATGAAACGTCCGGGAGATGTGTACGTGCCGTCTACTCGGCTTTACCCAGGGTGCTTGCCCGATGTGGAGTATCCGGCAGAAATGCGGGTGCGAAGCGTCAGGCAGGATGGATCGATCAAGTGGAACGGCAAGTTGGTATTTGTCAGCGAGGCCCTATCCGGAGAAAGGATAGGGCTTAAAGAAGCTGAGGATGATGCCTGGGATTTGTACCTGTGTGATTATCCCTTGGGGAGGCTTGGACGAGGTATGACCCGCGTCCAAGCCTCAAATGTGTAAACGATGTCCCCGGTTTCAGATGTAAACGATGTCTACGGTTCTACACCCCGATAGCAGTGTGCCAGTGACTACACCTGACGCTGATCCACCGCAATCGGGGGCAAGCCCCCTCCCACATTGGTGTTGTGTACGCCTGATCTATATCACCTGCACTTCTCACAATCCGACCTAGACTTGTCAGTATTCCCACTCCGACAAGGCCGTCCCCTCCCATGATCTCCATGTCCTCCTTCCACGCCATGATTATTCCTATCCTGATCGGCATGATCATGTTGGCCGTGGGTTTCAACTTTCGCGACAAGCCCCTCGGCGTTTTAGGCATGTGGCTCGGCATGCTGCTGATCCTGGGCACCGTGGTGTACAAGATCCTCGCCAAACTGGCCGAATGACGCTTGCACTCGTACACTCGCTCAACCCGTCGTTTCCAAGGTTGACCGCCTCGTGCTTTCCCGTCTGTTTGCCCTGCCCTGCTACTGCTTGATCGCCCTGCTCACCTTGCTGCCGCTCACGCCTGCCCAAGCCGTGGGTTTGCCCGGCCTGCTCGGCACCACCAACAAGACCCAACCCCAGGCCGAAGTGCCACTGGGGCAGTCGCTGGACGAGGTGATCAAGACCCTGGAAAACGACCAGCAGCGCACCCAGTTGCTGAGCGACCTGAAAAAGCTGCGCGCCGCCACGCAAAAGGCCCAACCGGCCGCCGAAGAAGGCGTGCTGGGGTTGATCGGCGGCACCCTGGCCAACCTGGAGGCACAGTTCTCCGGGGCCGACAGCCCGCTGGGGCGCTGGTCCAACGAAGTCGACCTGGCCAAGGAAGAACTCGACGCACTGATGCTGCCGGCCAATGAATGGCTGCCGATCATTTTCGGTTTTGCCCTGATCCTCGCGGTGTGGAGCCTGCTGGCGTACGCGCTGATCTGGCTCAGCCATCGGGTGCGCGAACGTTTCGGCCTGCCTGAAGAGTTGCCGCAACATCCACGCACCTGGGACATGGTGCGCTTCGCCCTGCGCAAACTCGGCCCGTGGATGATCGCCCTGGTGATCACGGTGTACCTGAGCTACGCCCTGCCCTCATCCCTGGGCAAATCCCTGGCGATGGTGCTGGCCTACGCACTGGTGGTAGGCACCTGTTTCTCGGCCATCTGCGTGATCGCGTTTTCGGTACTCGACGGCCCGCACCGTCATCGCGCGTTGTATATCCTGCGCCACCAGGCGTTCCGCCCGTTGTGGTGGATCGGCAGTTTTGCCGCTTTTGGCGAGGCCTTGAGCGACCCGCGACTGGTCCAGGCGCTGGGCCAGCACCTGTCCCACACCGCCGCGACAGTCGCCAATGTGATGGCGGCGCTGTCGACCGGTGTATTCATCCTGCGTTTCCGCCGGCCCATCGCCCACCTGATCCGCAACCAGCCGCTGTCGCGTCGCCTGACGCGCCGCGCCCTCAGTGACACCATCGAAATCATCGGGTCCTTCTGGTACATCCCGGCCTTGCTGCTGGTGGGTATCTCGTTGTTCGCCACCTTCGTCTCGGCCGGCGATACCAGCACAGCGTTACGCCAGTCCCTGCTGTGCACGGTGCTGCTGGTGCTGTGCATGGTGATCAACGGCCTGGTCCGTCGCCACGCGCTCAAGCCGCAACGCGGGCACAAACGCCATGCACTGTATTCCGAGCGCCTGAAAAGCTTCGTCTACACCCTGGCTCACCTGATCGTGTGGCTGGTGTTTATCGAACTGGGCCTGCGGGTGTGGGGCCTGTCGCTGATCCGCTTTACCGAAGGCGATGGCCATGAAGTCAGCGTCAAGCTGTTCGGCCTGGCCGGGACCCTGCTGTTCGCCTGGTTGATCTGGATCCTCAGCGACACCGCGATCCACCATGCCCTCACCCGCTCGCGCAAAGGCCTGGCCAACGCGCGGGCGCAGACCATGATGCCGTTGATTCGCAACGTGCTGTTCGTGACCATCTTTATCATTGCTGCCATCGTCGCCCTGGCGAACATGGGCATGAACGTCACGCCGCTGCTGGCCGGTGCCGGTGTGATCGGCCTGGCCATTGGTTTCGGCGCGCAGTCGCTGGTGGCGGACTTGATCACCGGCCTGTTCATCATCATCGAGGACTCCCTGGCCATCGACGATTACGTGGATGTGGGCGGCCACCTGGGCACGGTGGAGGGCCTGACCATCCGCACCGTGCGCCTGCGGGATATCGACGGCATTGTGCACACCATCCCGTTCAGCGAGATCAAGAGCATCAAGAACTACTCGCGGGAGTTCGGCTACGCGATCTTCCGGGTGGCGATCCCCTACAACATGGAAATCGACGACGCCATCAAGCTGATGCGCGATGTCGGCCAGAAGATGCGCAACGACCCGCTGCAACGCCGCAACATCTGGTCGCCTTTGGAGATTCAGGGGGTGGAGAGTTTCGAGTCGGGCAGCGCGATCCTGCGGGCGCGGTTCAAGACGGCGCCGATCAAACAGTGGGAAGTGTCGCGGGCGTTCAACCTGTCGTTGAAGCGGCATCTGGATGAGGCGGGGCTGGATCTGGCGACACCGCGCTTGAGCGTGCAGGTGGTGACGGCGGCTTCGGGCGGATTAGACAAAGAAAAAAATACCTGAAAGCAACACAGCTCAAAATGTGGGAGGGGGCTTGCCCCCGATGGCGGTGTATCAGTCGCTCATTAGTCGACTGACACTCCCTCATCGGGGGCAAGCCCCCTCCCACATTTTTGATCTGTGGCGTTTACGCGATCGCAGCGCTGTCCATCTTCTGGCGCAGGCTCAACGGGCGCATGTCGGTCCAGACCTCCTCGATATAGGCCAGGCACTCTTTCTTCAGGCCGCTCTTGCCCACGGTGCGCCAGCCTTCCGGCACGGCCTTGTAGTCGGGCCAGATGGAATACTGTTCTTCATGGTTGACCACTACCTGAAACAGGATGTCGTCGCGGTCAAATACTGAGGTCATTGCTGTTCTCCATCGCTATAAGGCTGGCTGCGCACCGTGCGCAGCCCTGATATCTGTAGAAACGTACCAGGCTGGCAAAAAATTAGAGGCTAGCGACCGCTGCCGCCAACGCGCGACCGAAGATATCCGCCACCCGGTCCACTTCGTTGGCGGTGATCACCAGCGGCGGCAGGAAACGCACCACACTGCCGTGCCGGCCGCCCAGTTCGAGGATCAGCCCGCGCTTGAGGCATTCACGCTGCACCAGCGGCGCCAATTGGCGATGCACGGGCGGATGGCCTTGAATGTCCGGCGTGCCGTTCGGGTCGACCAGTTCCACGCCGAGCATCAACCCACGGCCCCGAATATCCCCCAGGTGCGGGAAGTCGCGTTGCAGGATGCGCAGGTGTTCACCCAGGCGCTCGCCCATGCCCGCCGCGTGGCCGGCCAGGTCGTGGTCCTTGAGGTAGCGCATCACCGCCGAACCCGCCGCCATGGCCATCTGATTGCCACGGAAGGTCCCGGCATGGGCGCCCGGCAGCCAGGTGTCGAGCCAGTCGCGATACACCACCACCGCCAACGGCAGGCTGCCGCCGATGGCCTTGGACATCACCACCACATCCGGGATGATTCCGGCGTGTTCGAAGGCAAACATCTTGCCGGTGCGACCGAAACCGCTCTGGATTTCATCGACGATCAACGCCACGCCTGCCTGCTCGGTGATACGGCGCAGGCCGCGCACCCAGTCCAGGTCAGCCGGAATCACGCCGCCCTCGCCCTGCACCACTTCGACAATCACCGCCGCCGGCAGCAATACACCGGCCTCCGGGTCATTCAGCAGGTTTTCCAAATAATGCAGGTTGACCCGCACGCCTTCCGCGCCACCCAAGCCGAACGGGCAACGGTAGTCGTAGGGGTATGGCAGAAATTGCACGCCATTGCCGAGCAAGGCGCCCAGGGGTTTCTTCGGCCCCAGGCTGCCCATCAGGCTCAAGGCGCCCTGGCTCATGCCGTGATAACCGCCCTGAAATGACAATACGGTGCTGCGCCCAGTGGCGGTGCGTACCAACTTCAACGCAGCTTCCACCGCATCGGTGCCGGTGGGGCCGCAGAACTGGATTTTCGCTTCCCGCGCCAGCGCAGGCGGCAACAAACCGAACAGGTCCTGCACGAACTGGTCCTTGACCGGGGTGGTCAGGTCCAGCGTGTGCAGGGGCAGTTCATCGGCCAGCACCTGTTGAATAGCCTCGATCACCACCGGGTGGTTATGCCCCAGCGCGAGGGTGCCGGCGCCCGCCAGGCAGTCGATGAAGCTGCGCCCTTCGACGTCTTCCACGTAAATCCCCTTGGCACGCTTGAGTGCCAGGGGAATGCGCCGCGGGTAGCTGCGGGCATTGGATTCCTGCTGGCGCTGTCGGGCCAGCAGCGGGGTTTCGTCGAACTGGTAAAGCGTTTCATGCACCTGGGCGTCTTCGATACGGCTGGTAGCGACTGACATTTCTCGATCCCTCAATACGCTGAAGATGGTGACCAAACTGCCGATCCGCTGGCGTCTGGCCCCAAGGGGCATGCGCACGGATTTCCTGTTCTGGAAACGCACCAGCGTCGAGGGGATTTAGGGCCTTTGATCACTCGCCAGTGAATACAAAACCAAATATGGGAGGGGGCTTGCCCCGATAGCAATGGATCAGTCACTGGTGTCGGGACTGACAGAGCGCAATCGGGGGCAAGCCCCCTCCCACATTGGAACTGCGTTCGGCATCAAAGACCGCGGTATTTTTCGTTCAGTGCATACAAAATCGCGCAGGTCTCCGCATCCAGAAACCCGCAGTAATCCCGCGCCCGAAAGTGCATCTGAAACGCCCGCGTCCTCTGCTCAAACCCTTGCCGATTCTTCGCCGGCGCATAGCCATAGCGTTGAAACGCCCGCTCCACCTCGACCTCCGGCGGCAGGCCCAGGCAAAACCGGCGCTGATACATCGCCCGCGTCGCCTCATCAAACCAGGCCCCCACCCCTGCTTCATGCAGACACCGCCACGGCAGCCGCGGCCCCGGATCGCTCTTGCGCCCGAACGCCACGTCCGCATGCCCGAGGATGTCGGTGGGCCCGATCTGCGGGTACCGCCCAAGAATGTCGCGAACCAGCGCAATCAATACGTCGGTCTGTTCCTGCGAGTAGGCAGGAAAGCTGAACACACCACCGTCATCCCGCGCCAGGTTGACGATCTCGATGCCAATCGAGCGGCTGTTGAGGTTGTCGTGCCCCGCCCAATGACTCAACCCGGCGTGCCAGGCACGCTTGCCCTCCTCCACCAGCCGGAAGACACGCAGCTCTTCATAACCCGCCGCGCGGTAGTCAGGCTCATCAGGGTCGGGCAGCAAGTAGTGGGCACTCACCCCGTCCTGAGTCAGGGTGCGCAAAGAGGAACCAAAAGGCACTGCGGTGTAATGCAGGATCACCTGCCGCACGGGCTCGCCGTTGCGTTCGTTGAAGCCTCTGGCAGGGAAACTGGTATCGATGACCAACATGAGAACCGTCCTTTTCAATACAGGCCGAGTCGTTCAGCCCGTTCAAGCGCAAAAAAATTACCGCCATCCTGAAGGCTTGAACTTCAGCAGGGCGGTAACTATTTGGCACTTGAAAGAAACGTGATCAGCAGCGCAGCGGCATGCCCAGTTCGACGCGCAAACCATCCGGCCGACTGTCGAATTTCAACGAGCAGGAACAGCGTTGCACGATCGCTTGCACGATCGCCAGGCCCAGGCCACAGCCTTCGCTGTTGCCGTTGCGCCAGAAGCGTTGGGTCAGGTATTGCAGGTCCTCGGCGGCAATCTGCTTGCCGTGGTCACGCACGCGCAACACCACATTATCGGCGGCGGTGAATACGCTGAGTTCCACCCGGGTATCCGTCGGCGTGTGGCGCAACGCGTTGTCCAGCAGGTTGCGCAAGGCGGCGACAGCGAGGCCCACCGGCATATCCACCGGGGTGGCCGAGAGGTTGTCCGGCAGGATCAGGTCGATGCGCGAGTTGTCACCGGCATTGGCATCCTGGATCGCCAGGCGCGCTACTTCTTCGGCACTGGAGTGCATGCCATCGTCAAACGACAGGTTGCCCTCCACCCGGGCCAGCAACAGCAATTGCTCCAGGGTCCGATGCAGGCGGTCGGCGCCCTCCTCGGCATGGGCCAGGGACTGGTTGCGGGCCGCGCCCTCGGTCATGCGCGCCACTTGCAGGTGGGTCTTGATCGCGGTGAGCGGGCTGCGCAGTTCGTGGGCGGCGTCACCGGTGAGGCGGCGCTCGCGCTCGATGGTCTTGGCGATGCGTTGCAACAGCTGGTTCTGGGTGTCGAGCAGCGGCTTGAGTTCGCTGGGCAACGGGTGGATCTGCAACGGTTCAAGGGAGTCGGCACTGCGGCGCATCAAGGCGTCACGCATGCGGTTGAGCGGCAGCAGGCTCTGGCCGATGCCCAGCCACAATAGGCACAGGCAGCCCAGCATCGCCACGCCCACCGGCACCGACGCCGCCAGCAGGATCGACAGGTTCAGCGCCTCGCGCTCCACTTGCCGGTCGGCCGTGGTGATCAGCAGGTCACCCCGGGACAGGGTGAAACTGCGCCAGCCCACGCCATCGACGACCTGGTCGCGAAACCCGCTCTTGCGCGACTCCAACCCCTCATCCGGCGTGGTGTGGCTGCGCGCCAGGATTTCCCCGCGCAGGGAACTGACCTGGCAGGCCATGCCGCCGGGCACATTCAATTGTTCAGCGCTGAAATGCGCGCCGCCGCTGACGCTGGCCAGGCCCGGCATCTGTTCGGTCAGCCCCGCCACCATGCGCGCCGACGCCACCAGGCGTTGGTCGAGGGAGAACATCATCTGGTTGCGCAGGTCGTTGAGCATCCAGGCCGCCGCCAGGGCCCAGATCAGCACAAAGGCGGCGCCCAGCTTGAACGTCAGGCGCAGACGCAGGCTTTTCACGATGCGTCCTCGCCTCCATCGGCCGGGCCAAGGCGATACCCGAGGCCGCGCACGGTCTCGACAATGCCATTGCCCAATTTGCGCCGCAGGTGGTGGATATGCACGTTGAGCGCATTGCTTTCCAGCTCGTCGTTGAAGCCGTAGACGCTGTCCTTGAGCTGTTCGCTGGAGAGTACCCGGCCTTTGTTGTGCAGCAGGGCTTGCAACAGCGCCTGTTCGCGACGCGACAGGTCAACCGGCTCGCCGCCCAGGAAGGTTTCGCGGCTGCTGGGGTCGTAGGCCAGGCGGCCATGCTCGATCAGATTGACACTGCGCCCCGCCACCCGTCGCAACAGGGTTTGCAGGCGCGCGGCGAGTTCGCGCAGGTCGAAGGGTTTGAGCAGGTAGTCATCGGCGCCGGCTTGCAGGCCGTCGACGCGGTTGGTCACCGAGTCCCGCGCGGTCAGGATCAGTACCGGTATCTCCAGGCCCTGGCTGCGCTGTTGCTGCAACAACTTGAGGCCATCTTCGTCCGGCAAGCCAAGGTCGAGCACCATGATGTCGAACGTCGCCGCCTTGAGCATCGCGCGTGCAGCGCCCGCCGTGGCCACATGTTCGACGGTGAAACCCTGGGCGGTGAGGCCGGCCACAATGCCGCTGGCGATCAGTTTGTCGTCTTCACAGACCAGTACGTGCATGGTGAACCCTTCATGAAAGATGGGGAGATTAAAGGGGCAGCGGATTAAGCGCAGATTATGCCGCTAAACACCCCACACTCAATCTAGAATAGCCGTGGTTAATCATCGGTTAATCAACGCCACACATTGTGTGCCTACTTGCATCGAACTAAGGCTTGACCATGCGGCATCTGTTTACCTTTCTGCTGGTGTTGTTCGCGGGGCTGGCCCAGGCCGCGCCGGGCAACCCGTTTGAGACCAAACCCGATTTCCTCCCGGTGGGCAAGGCCTTCACCTTTACCTCCGAACGTCTTGAAAGTGGCGAGACCCAGTTGTATTGGCAGATTGCCGACGGCTATTACCTGTACAAGCAGCGTATGAAGTTCGACGGCCTGGCCGAAAAACCCGTGCTGCCCAAAGGCGAGGACCACAGCGACGAGTTCTTCGGCGACCAGGAAGTGTATCGCCAGGGCCTGGAACTGAAGATCCCGGCCGGCGCCACCGGCCAGGTCAAGCTGGGCTGGCAGGGCTGCGCCGACGCGGGCCTGTGTTATCCGCCGCAATCGATCACCGTGGACCTGGGTGGCAACCCCGCCGTCGCCGCCACCGCACAAGCCCAGGACCAGAGCCTGGCCAGCGGTTTGCAACAGCGCAGCCTGGGCTGGAGCCTGTTGATATTCTTCGGCCTCGGCCTGTTACTGGCGTTTGCCCCGTGCTCGTTGCCCATGCTGCCGATTCTCGCCGGCCTGGTGGTGGGCAGTGGCGCCAGCCCGCGTCGCGGTTTTGCCTTGGCGAGCAGCTACGTGGTGTGCATGGCGTTGGTGTATGCGGCGCTGGGCGTATTGGCCGCGCTTTTGGGTGGCAACCTCGCCGCCTGGCTGCAAACACCTTGGATTCTCGGCAGCTTCGCCGCCCTCTTCGTGGTTCTTGCCCTGCCGATGTTCGGCTTCTTCGAGCTGCAACTGCCAGCGTTCCTGCGCGACCGCCTGGACAACGTCAGCCGCCAGCAAAGTGGCGGCAGCCTGGTGGGCGCAGGGATTCTCGGCGCGCTGTCCGGCCTGCTGGTGGGCCCGTGCATGACCGCGCCCCTGGCCGGCGCCCTGCTCTACATCGCCCAGAGTGGCAACGCGCTGCACGGTGGCCTGATCCTGTTCGCCATGGGCATCGGCATCGGCATTCCGCTGTTGCTGCTGGTGACCGTGGGCAACCGCTTCCTGCCCAAGCCGGGCACCTGGATGAACGTGCTCAAGGGCATCTTCGGCTTCCTGTTCCTCGGCACCGCCGTGTTGATGATCCGCCCGGTGGTCGGCGAAAACCTGTGGATCGGCCTGTGGGGCGTACTCGCGCTGATCATGGCCTACTGCGGCTGGACCCTGGCCCGCGAATACGGCCTGGCCGCCAAAGTGTTTGGCGCAGGCTCCCTGGTGTTGGGCCTGTGGGGCGCGGTGCTGGTGGTGGGCGCGGCCGGTGGCAGCGATGATCTGTGGCAACCGCTGAAGGTCTACAGCGGTTCACCGGTCGCCGGCGCAGCGTCCGCCCATGATGCCTTCATGACCATCAACGACCCGGCCGTGCTGCAAAGCCAGCTCGACAGCGCCAAGGCCCAAGGCCAATGGGTGTTGGTGGACTACTACGCCGACTGGTGCGTGTCGTGCAAGATCATGGAAAAACAGGTGTTCGGCAAATCCGAAGTCATGCAGGCACTCAAAGACGTACGCCTGCTGCGCCTGGACGTGACCGCCGACAACGCCGCCAGCCGCGCGCTGCTCGGCCGCTACAAAGTGCCTGGCCCACCGAGCTTCGTGTGGATCGGCCCGGACGGTGAAGAACGCCGCGCCCAACGCATCACCGGCGAAGTGGATGCCGCCGCTTTCCTGCAACGCTGGACGCAAACCCGAGACGCTCTCTGATGCTGACCCTGACCATCGGCACCTTCGCCATCGCCCTGAATCACATCCTGCTGATCAGCGCGCTGATTCTCGCCACCCTGGTGGGCTGGCGCGTGGCCAAGCGTGGTGGTGAAAACCCGGAATCGGTGCTGTTCAGCCTGTTCCTGCTGGGCATGCTCGCTGCCCGCGTCAGCTTTGTGCTGATGTACTGGAGCGACTACCGCAACGACTGGGTGCAGATGGTCGACCTGCGCGACGGCGGCTTCCTTGCCTGGCCGGGCGTGATCGCCCTGGTCCTTGGCGCACTGGCTTATGGCTGGCGCCGCCCGGCCCTGCGCAAGCCGCTGAGTGCCGGGGTGATTACCGGCCTGGTGTTCTGGGGCATGACCAGCTTGTCCCTGAGCCTGTACGACAAGGGCTCGCAGTTGCCGGAGATCACCCTGCGCAATGCCAATGGCGAAGTGGTGCAACTGGCCGACTACAAGGGCGGCCCGCTGGTGATCAACCTGTGGGCCACCTGGTGCCCGCCGTGCCGCCGCGAAATGCCGGTGCTGGAGCGTGCCCAACACCAACGCCCTGACGTGACCTTCCTGTTCGTCAACCAGGCCGAAAGCATGCAGAGCGTCAGTACCTTTCTTGCGACCCAGGGCCTGACCCTCGACAACGTGCTGTTCGACGCCAGCGGCCGCCTCGGCCAGGCCGTGGGCTCGATGGCCTTGCCGACCACCTTGTTCTACCGAGCCGATGGGCGCCTGATCAACAGCCACCTGGGCGAGTTGTCCCAGGCCAGCCTGGCCCGCGCCATGGAACCCTTCGACACCGCCCCTGAAAGGAAACCGACATGCCAAGCCTCCGCCACCTGCTGACCCTGCTGCCGCTGACACTCGCGGCCACCCTGGCCCAGGCCGAAGACTGGCCTGCACCAATCAAACAGATCGAGGCCAAGGGCGCCACGATCCTCGGCAAATTCGACGCCCCCAGCGGCCTCACTGGCTACGCCGCCAAGTACCAGAACCGTGGCATGGCCCTGTACCTGACCGCCGACGGCAAAAGCGTGATCGCCGGCAACCTGTACGATGCCCAAGGCAACGACCTGAGCAGCGCGCCGCTGGAGAAACTGGTGTACGCACCGATGGCCAAGGAAGTCTGGGCCAAGATGGAAAAAAGCAGCTGGATCCAGGACGGCGACGTTAAAGCGCCACGCATCGTCTACCTGTTCAGCGACCCCAACTGCCCGTACTGCAACATGTTCTGGGAACAGGCCCGCCCATGGGTGAAGGCCGGCAAGGTGCAGTTGCGCCACATCATGGTCGGTATTATCCGCGAAGACAGCCCAGGCAAATCCGCCGCGCTGTTTGCCGCTAAAGACCCGCAGAAAGCGTTGGAAGAACATGAGGCCGCCGGTAAAGGCAGCAAGTTGCAGGCGTTGACCAAGATTCCGGCGGATATCGAGGCCAAGCTTGATAGCAACATGAAGTTGATGGATGAGCTGGAGTTGTCGGCGACGCCGGCGATTTTCTATCAGGATGACAAGGGCGGGTTGCAGCAGCAGCAAGGGGCGCCGTCGCCGGAGAAGCTGGTGAAGATTCTTGGGCCGAAATAGGCGGCGCCTTGACTGACGCCATCGGGGGCAAGCCCCCTCCCACATTTGAAATGCGTTCCAAATGTGGGAGGGGCGGTGCGACGGTTCGACTTGCCCCCGATGAGGCCCTGACAGACAACGAAGATTAAAGTCCTTCCAACTCCGCCATCAAATCACTCAACCGATCCACCTTCTCGGCACTGATCTCATTCACCGCCAGCCCATCAATGTACTCAGCCAACTCCGCCACCGTGCTGCACTCGAACATCGCCCGCAGCGGCACATCCCGCTGCAAGGTCTTCTGCACCCGCGAGGCAATCTGTGTGGCCAGCAACGAATGCCCGCCCAGTTCGAAGAAGTTGTCCTGCACCCCTACCCGCTCGACTTTCAGCACTTCGGCCCAGATATCAGCCAAGGTGGTTTCCAGCTCATTGCGCGGTGCCAGGTAGTCCTGGCTGTGCAACTGGCCGATCTCCAGCGCCGGCAGGGCCTTGCGGTCGAGTTTGCCGTTGGCGTTGAGCGGCAGGCGGTCGAGCCACAGCCAGTGCAGCGGCACCATGTATTCCGGCAGCTCGCCGCGCAGGCGTTGCTTGATGCGGTCGAGGCGTTCGCTTGGGTTCAGTGCCTCATCCGCCGCCACCAGATAGCCGACCAGGTGCTTGCCGTTGACGCCCTCCTGCACACCCACCGCTGCGTCGCGCACTTCCGGTTGTTCGTGCAGGCGCGCTTCGATTTCACCCAGTTCGATGCGGTAACCGCGAATCTTCACCTGGTGGTCGACACGCCCGACGTACTCCAGCACGCCATCACTGCGGCGACGCGCCAGGTCGCCGGTGCGGTAAAGCCGCTCGCCCGGCGCACCGAACGGATTCGGCACAAACACCGGCGCAGTGCGCAGCGGGTCACTGACATAACCGCGACCAACGCCCGTACCGGCGACGCACAACTCGCCTACCGCACCTTGGGGCACCAGCTCCAGCGCACCATCCAACAGGTACAAACGGTTGTTGTCGGTCGGCGTGCCGATCGGCAGGTAAGTGCCTCGGGTCGAGGCCAGGTCGACGCGATAAAACGCCACATCGTCCGAGCATTCCGCCGGGCCGTAGGCATTCACCAGCCCGATCTGCGGATAACGCTGCAACCATTGATGCGCCAGTTCCGGTGGCATCGCTTCACCGGTCGGCAACATCCAGCGCAGGCCGTCCAGGCCGATACGGTCCTGGGCCAGCATGCCCTGGATCAGCGACGGCACGCTTTCCAGCACGGTGATGCCCTGGGCCTGCACATGTTCCAACAGGCCCTGGGGATCATGCGCGAAAGTGTTCGGCACGATGTCCACCCGCGCACCGAACAACGGTGCGGCGAGGAACTGCCACACGGAAATATCGAAGCTCTGCGAAGCGGTCTGCGCGATCACATCCGCGTCACTCAAGGCCAGGTACGGCACCTTGCTCAACTGGTTATTGAGCATGCCGCGCTGCTCCACCATCACACCCTTGGGCAGGCCGGTGGAGCCGGAGGTGTAGATCACGTAGGCGAGGTTGTCCGGGCCGCTGTAGATTCCCGGGTTTTCACCACGTGCCGGTATCTCTTCCCACACCAGCAATTGGCAATCGAAGCCGTCCAGCAACTCGATGGCCTGCTCGCGGCACACCTCGGTGCACACCAGCAGCGGCGTGCGGCTCAGGTCGATGATGCTGCGCAGACGCTGGCTCGGCAGGCCGGGGTCGAGCGGCAGGTAGCCGGCACCGGCCTTGAAGCTGCCGATGATCATGCCTAGCAGGTCAAGGTTACGTTCGCCGAGCAACGCCACCGGTTGATCGAGGCCCACGCCGGCTGCAATCAGCGCATGACCCAGGCCGTTACTGCGGCGGTTCAGTTCCTCATAGCTCCATTGCTGATCAAGGCAACTGGCGGCGATGCGCTGCGGATGTGCGGCCACCTGGGTTTCGAACAACTCGATATAGCTGCGCTCCAGCGGGTAGTCATGCTCGCTCTGATTGCAGCCGTCCACCAGGAACTCGCGCTCCTGTTCGCCGATCAGCGGCAAGTCGGCCATGTCGCCATGGAACCCCTGCACCAGCGCCAGCAGCAGGCGCTTGAACTCACCGAGCATGCCTTGCACGGTGGTTTCGTCGAAGTAGCGCTGGTCATAGGACAGGTGCAGCCCCAGGTCATCACCCGGATAGCACACGGCGGTCAGCGGGAAGTTGGTGTGGGTGCGGCCGGAGTCCGAGGTGGCATTCAGGCTTTGCGCACGGTCCAGCACCGCGACTTCCACCGGGGCGTTTTCGAACACGAACAGGCTGTCGAACAACGGCTGGCCCTTGGGCAGTTCGCTGTGCTCCTGGAGGGTCACCAGCGGCAGGTATTCGTACTCGCGCAGTTGCATGTTGCTGTCGAGCAGGCCGCTCAACCACTGGCGCACGCTGCAACGCTGATCGTCCTCGGGCAGTTTCACCCGCAGCGCGATGCTGTTGATGAACAGGCCAACGGTGCGTTGCATCTCCGGCATTTCCACCGGGCGCCCAGCCACGGTGACGCCAAACAGCACGTCACGGTCGCCACTTAAACGGCGCAATACCAGCGCCCACGCTGCCTGGGCGAAGGTATTGACCGTCAGTTGGTGAGCCTGGGCCAGCTCACGCAATTGTGCACCGTCGCGAGCGTCGAGGCGGGTGTAGCAGTCGCCCACCAGCATGCCACCGTGGCCCGCGTGGTCACGCAGGAACGGCCGGTCACTCGGGATTGGCGTGGTGCGCTCGAAGCCTTGCAGGTTCCGCTGCCACCACTGGCGTGCTTCGCTCAGGTTCTGGCGTTGCAGCCAGGCGATGTAATCGCGATAACGCGGCGGCGTGGCCAGTTGCGGGGCGCGGCCTTCGCCCAGGGCCATGTAGATTTCGAAGAAGTCATTCATCAGCAACGAACGGCACCACGCATCGATGAGGATGTGGTGGTTGCTCATCATGAACCAGTAGCGCTCGGCGCCGACGCGGATCAGCCGCAGGTGGAAGGGCGCCTGGTTGAGCAGATCGAAACCGGCCTCGCGCTCCTGCTTGAGCAGTGCTTGCAGGCGCGGTTCCTGTTCGCTTTCCGGGTCGTTGCTCCAGTCCAGGTACTCAATCGGCGTGCTGCCCGGTGTGTGGATCACTTGCAGCATGTCTTCGCCGATGTTCCAGCAGAACGACGCACGCAGGGCTTCGTGGCGAGCGATCACCGCCTGCCAGGCCTGGGCGAAACGCTCGTGGTCGAGGGCGCTGTTGATGCGGTAGCGGTCCTGCATGTAGTAGAGGCCGGTGCCCGGCTCCAGCAGGGTATGCAGCAACAGGCCTTCTTGCATCGGCGTCAGCGGGTAGACGTCTTCGATGACGCTGGCGGGCACCGGCAAGCTGTCGAGCTGCGCCTGGGTCAGGTGCGCCAGCGGGAAGTCGGACGGCGTGAGGCCACCGGCGTCGTCCTGCAGGCAATGCGCGACCAAGCTTTGCAGCTCAGCGAGATAGGCATCTGCCAGTTCACGGATGCTCCGTTGATCATGGCGTTGGCGGCTGAAGGTCCAGCGCAGCACCAGTTCACCGCCGTACACCTGGCTGTCGACGCTCAACTCGTTGGGCAGCGGCGCGTCCGGGTCATGGGCCAGGCCGGCGGACTCGTCCAGCGGGTGGAACAGCGCATCGGCGCCGAAGCTCTGGTCGAACTGCCCCAGGTAGTTGAAGGTGATCTGCGCGCCGGGCAAGGCAGCCACGCTGTGTTTGCACAGATCATCGGCCAGGTAGCGCAACACGCCATAACCCAGGCCCTTATGCGGCACGCCGCGCAGTTGTTCCTTGATCGCCTTGATCGAATCGCCCTGCCCGGCGTGCGGGGTCAGGCGCAGCGGGTAGGCGCTGGTGAACCAGCCGACGCTGCGGGTCAGGTCGATATCATCGAACAGGGTTTCACGGCCGTGGCCTTCCAGTTGGATCAGTGCCGAAGCATGACCAGTCCAACGGCACAGCACACGGGCCAGGGCGGTCAGCAACAGGTCGTTGACCTGGGTGCGATAGGCGCTCGGGGCCTGTTGCAGCAACTGGCGGGTGTGCTCGGCATCCAGGCGCACGCTGACGGTGTCGGCATCGCGATTGCGCCGTGAACCGTGCGGGCGAGTCACCGGCAACCCCACTTCCGGTCCGGCCAATCGGGCCTGCCAGAGGCTCAATTCTTCGCGCAGGGATTCGTTGCCGGCATACGCCTGCAAACGCGCAGACCAGTCACGCAGCGCGCTGGTCTTGGCCGGCAGGCTGACGGAGCGGCCGTCGCTCAGTTGGCGGTAGACCGTTTGCAGGTCTTCGAGCAGGATGCGCCAGGACACGCCATCCACCACCAGGTGATGGATCGCGATCAGCAGGCGTTGTTGCCCTTGGGGGCCGTCCACCAGCAAGGCGCGCAGCAGCGGGCCGTGTTGCAGGTCGAGGCTGCGCTGGGTGTCGGTGAACAGCGCGGTGCACTGCGCCATATCACGCACTTGCGCCTGCATCAGCACGCCACCTTCCGGCACGGCCAGATGCTCGGCGTGCCACTGTGCATCGCGCAGGGAAAAGCTCAGGCGCAACGCATCGTGGTGTTCCAGCACCGCCAGCAGCGCTTGCTCCAGGCGATGAGGGTCCAGCAGTTGCAAGGGTTTGAGGACCAGCGCCTGGTTCCAGTGTTGACGGTTCGGGATCTCGGTGTCGAAGAACCAGTGCTGGATCGGCGTAAGGCCCGAGCGACCGGTGAGCATGCCTTGCTCGGCGCAGATGAGCTCGGAGCGCGTGGCCACGGCGGCCAGGGTTTGCACGGTCTGGTGCTGGAACAGGTCGCGAGGGCTGAAATGAATCCCGGCCTGCCGTGCACGGCTGACCACCTGGATCGACAGGATCGAATCACCGCCCAGTTCAAAGAAGTTATCGTCCAGGCCGACTTGCTGCACATTCAGCACGGCGCACCAGATCGCCGCCAACGTCTGTTCAAGCTCGTTGCGTGGCGCAACATAGGTCTGGCGATTCGCCTCGGGATCCGGCTGCGGTAACGCACGACGGTCGAGTTTGCCGTTGGCGGTCAACGGCATGCTGTCAAGCACGATCAGGTGCGCGGGCACCATGTAGTCCGGCAGTTGCGCCTTGAGGTGCGCCTTGAGCGCATCGCGCAATGCGTGGTGCTCGACATCGCTGACCAGGTAAGCCACCAGCTGTTTGCCACTCGGCGAATCCAGCGCCAGTACCACTGCTTCACGCACGGACTCGTGCTCCAGCAGGCGGGTTTCGATTTCGCCCAATTCGATACGGAAACCGCGAACCTTCACCTGATGGTCGATCCGCCCCAGGTACTCCACCAGGCCATCGGCGCGTTGGCGCACCAGGTCGCCGGTGCGGTACAGGCGTCCACCGTTGCTCGCAAACGGGTCCGCGACAAAGCGCTCGGCGGTCATGCCCGGACGCTGGTGATATCCCTGGGCCAGGCCGGCGCCACCGATGTACAACTCGCCGGTCGACCCTTGCGGCACCAGGGCCAGGTCGGCATCGAGAATGTATGCCACGCGCTCACCGATGATGCTGCCGATCGGCACGCTGCCAGCGCCCTCCTCCAACTGCTCGGGCGCGAGGCTGGCCAGTGGCATCACCACGGTTTCAGTCGGGCCATAGGCGTTGAAGAATACCTGCGGCTGGAACGCGGCGCGGATGCGCTGCAGGTGTTCGCCGGTCAGCGCTTCGCCACCGGTGATGCACATGCGCACCGGCAATGTCTGCTGCTGGGTCGCCAGCCATTGCGCCAACTGGCTGCCGTAGCTCGGCGTAAAGCCCAGGATAGTGATGCGATGGGTGCGGATCAGCCCGCAGATTTCTTCTGCATCCCACTGGCCCTGGGCCCGCAACACCACCTGCGCACCGCTGAGCAACGGCACCAGCAGGCGCTCAGTGGCGGCGTCAAAGTTGATCGAATAGAAGTGCAGCTCGCAATCGTCCGGGCGCATGCCAAACCGCTCGATCACCGCCGCGCAATGCATGGCAATTTCACCGTGGGCCACCACCACGCCCTTGGGCTTGCCGGTGGAGCCGGAGGTGTAGATCAAGTACGCCTGGTGTTGCGGCAGGCTGATAAACGGCAGCTCATCGGCTGGGTAGTTGGCGAGTACCGGCAAATCATCTTCCAGGCACCAGCACGCCACGCTCGCCGGCAATTCGCCAAGGGCTTCGAACATCGCCGCATCGCTGAGCAGCAGGCCGACGCCGCTGTCTTCGATCATGTAGTGCAGGCGGTCCAGCGGGTATTCCGGGTCCAGCGGCACGTAGGCGCCGCCGGCCTTGAGGATCGCCAGCAGGCCGATGACCATTTCCAGCGAACGCGGCAACGCCAGGCCGACCCGCACCTGCGGGCCGACGCCACGCTCGCACAGCATCCAGGCCAGGCGATTGGCGCGGGCGTCCAGTTCGCGGTAGCTGAGGGTAACGCCGGCGAAGGTCAGCGCGGGCGCATCGCCACGGGCTTTCGCCTGCTGGCTGAACAGCGTGTGAATGCACTGATCAAGGCGATGTTCACCGGCTTCGACGCCCAGGCTGTCCTGTAGCGCGCGCTGTTCCGTAGCACTGAGCAACGGCAATTCGCTCAGACGCTGCTCGGGATTGGCGATCAACGCTTCCAACAGGTTGCGCCAATGCTCGGCCATGCGGGCGATGCGTGGCTCATCAAACAAATCGGTGCTGTAGGTCAGGCAGCAACCCAGGCGATGGTCGAGGTCGGTGACTTCCAGGTTGAGGTCGAACTTGGTCGCGCGGGCATCGTTGGCCAGGTACTCGACGGTCATGCCAGCCAGTTGGCGGCTCTGCTGGAATTCCCAGCGCTGCACGTTGCACATCACCTGGAACAGCGGGTTGTAGGCCGCGCTGCGCGGCGGTTGCAGGGCTTCCACCAAGTGGTCGAAGGGCAAGTCCTGATGGGACTGGCCTTCGATCACGGTGTGGCGCACCTGTTCGAACAGCTCAGCCACGTTCATCTGCCCGTTGAGCTGGCAACGCAGCACCTGGGTATTGAGGAACGCGCCGATCAGCCCTTCGCTTTCCGGGCGAATACGGTTGGCCACGGGCGCACCGATGCGCAGGTCGGTCTGGCCGCTGTAGCGGTAGAGCAACACGGCCAGGGTGGCGGTCATGGTCATGAACAGGGTCAGGCCGTGTTCGGCGTTGAAGGCACGCACGCGGGCGGCCAGGTCATCGCTCAAATCGAAGCGGTACAGCTCGCCCCGATGGCTTTGTACCGGTGGGCGTGGGCGGTCGCCGGGCAGTTCGAGCAGCGGATGTTCGGTGCCCAGTTGCCGAGTCCAGTAATCCAACTGGCGCTGACGTTCACCCGCTTCCATCCACTGGCGCTGCCACACGCTGTAGTCCAGATATTGCACCGGCAACGGCGCCAGCGGCGACAGGCGTTCGTCGATAAAGGCTTCGTACAACGCGCTGAGTTCACGGGCAAAGATGTCCATGGCCCAGCCTTCGGTGACGATATGGTGCAGGGTCAGCACCAGGTAATGTTCGCGCTCGCCAGCCTTGACCAGACAGGCGCGCAGCAACGGCCCGGTTTCCAGGTTGAACGGCGTATGCGCCTCGTGATCGGCCAGTTGCTGCAAGCGTTGCTGGCGTTCGGGTTCGGCCAGCGCGGAGAAGTCCTGCCAGTCCATACGCAGGCCGGTCTGCGTCGAGACCTTCTGATAAGCCACGCCGTCGATACTCGGAAAGGTGGTGCGCAGGGTTTCGTGCCGCATGATCAGCGCTTGCAACGCCGCCTCGAAACGCCCCACGTCCAGCACGCCACGCAAGCGCGCCATGCCACCGACGTTGTACGCCGGGCTGTCCGGCTCCATCTGCCAGAGGAACCACATGCGCTGCTGGGAATAGGACAACGGCACCGGCTGGCTGCGGTCGACCTTGGCGATGGCGGTTTGTTGGTTGCGTTGACCCGACGCCTGGATCAGCCCGACCTGTTCGGCAAAAGCGCCCAACTCGCTGGCTTCGAACAAGGTGCGCAACGGCAACTCGACGTCACACGCCTGGCGGGTGCGGGAGATGATTTGCGTGGCGAGCAGCGAGTGGCCGCCCAGGGCGAAGAAGTCATCGTGCAGGCCGATTGTCGGCAGCCCGAGGACCTCGCGCCAGATTGCAGCGATCTGCTGTTGCAACGGCGTTTCGGGTTCGACGTGTTCACGGGTTTGCCACACCGGCTCCGGCAATGCGCGGCGGTCCAACTTGCCGCTGGGGCTCAACGGCATGGCGTCCAGGCGCATCAACAGCGCGGGCACCATGTACTCCGGCAGTTCGGCATCCAGGGCGGTCCTGACCTGCTGTTCGTCCAGTTCGGCATAGGCGGTGTAGTAGCCGATCAACTGGGCGTCACGCACCAGCACCACGGCCTGGGCGATGCCATCCAGGGCGAGCAGGCGCGCTTCGATTTCTTCCGGTTCCACGCGGAAACCGCGCAGCTTGACCTGCTGATCGAGACGGCCGAGGTACTCAAGCACACCGTCAGCGTTCCACCGGGCACGGTCACCGGTGCGGTACAGGCGCGCACCTTGGTGGTCGGCGACAAAGCGCTCAGCGGTCAACCCAGGGCGACCAAGGTAACCCCGCGCCAGGCCGATCCCGCCGATGCACAGCTCACCCGGCACGCCAACGGGCACGGGGTTGAGCTGCTCATCCAGCACACGGCAAATCACATTGCCCAGCGGACGGCCAATCGGCGAGCGCTCGCCATCCTCGGCACGGCAGTGCCAGTGGGTCACGTTGATTGCGGTTTCGGTCGGGCCATAGCGGTTGTGCAATTGCACCGCCGGCAACTGCGCCAGCACGCGGTTGCGCAGCTCGGCAGGCAAGGCTTCGCCACCGGAGAACAGGCGGCGCAGGCTGGTGCATTCGGCCACCAGCGGTTCATCGATAAACAGCTGCAACAGCGGCGGCACAAAGTGCAGCGTGGTCACGCCGTGCTCCTGCACTAACTGCGCGATGCGGTGCGGGTCGCGATGCTCGCCGGGGCCGGCCAGCACCAGGCGGCAACCGGTGATCAGCGGCCAGAAGCATTCCCACACCGACACGTCAAAACTGATCGGCGCCTTTTGCATCAGCACATCGCTGGCGTCGAGTTGATAAGTGGCCTGCATCCACTGCAAGCGCTCGGCCAGCGCCCCATGGGTATTGCCCACGCCCTTGGGCTGACCGGTGGAACCGGAGGTGTAGATCACGTAGGCGAGGTTATCGCCGTGCAGGTGCAGGCCGGGCGGCTGGGTGGGCCAGCTGTCGAGGTGCAGGCTGTCCATTGCAATCACGCACACGCCGTCAGCGCTCGGCACCCGTTCCAGCAATGCAGTCTGGGTCAGCAGCAGGTGGACGCCGCTGTCCTTGAGCATGTAGGCCAGGCGTTCGGCGGGGTAGTCCGGGTCCAGGGGGACGTAGGCGCCACCGGCCTTGATGATCGCCAGCAGGCCGATCAGCAGTTGCGGCGAACGCTCGGCGGCGATGGCCACGCACACGTCCGGACCCACGCCTTTGTCGCGCAGGTAGTGGGCCAGGCGGTTGGCCTGGGTGTGCAATTGGGCGAAGGTCAGGCTGCCGCCGTCCCAGACCAGCGCGGTGCTGTCCGAGGTCTGCTGGTTGAGCAGATCGGGCAGCCACTGTTGGGCGGGCGCGCAAGGGGCTTCGCTGTATGGCGCCTGTTCGTCGTGCTGCATCAGCATGAGGTCGCCGATGGCTTGCCGAGGCTGTTCGCAGACGGCATGCAGCAGGTTGATGTAGTGCTCGGCCAGGCGCTGGATGGTCGCGTTTTCGAACAGTTCATCGGCGTAGTCGAACGACAGGCTCAGGCGCCCGTTGCGGTCTTCTTCGGTGTGCAATTGCAGGTCGAACTTGGCTTCGCGGCTATGCCACGGCAGCTCGTCGGCGAGTATGCCCGGCAGGCGGCGCAAGGCGCTGAGGTCGCGTTGCTGGTGATTGAACATGACCTGGAACAGGCCCTGTTCGCGGGCTTGCGGGAAAGCTTCCAACAGTTGCTCGAAGGGCAGGTCCTGATGGGCTTGGGCGCCCAATGCCGTTTGGCGTGTCGCGGCCAATAGCTCGTTGAACGGCAGGCGCCCATCTAGCTCGGCACGCAACACGAGGGTGTTGATGAAGAAGCCGACCAGGCCTTGGGTTTCCTGGCGCGGGCGGTTGGCGTTGGGCACGCCGATGCGGATATCGCGCTGGCCGCTGTAGCGATGCAGCAGGCTTTGGAATGCCGCCAACAGCAGCATGAATGGGGTGGACTCGTTGGCCTGGGCGGCGTGGCGAATCGCTTTGCTGAGGCTGGCGCCAAGCCGCACGGTGTGGCGTGAGGCACTGTGACAGTGGTGTACCGAGCGCGGGTGGTCGGTCGCCAGGCTGAGGGTGGGATGCTCTTCACCCAATTGCGCTTTCCAGTACGCCAGTTGGCGCTGGCCTTCACCTTCGGCCAGCCATTGGCGCTGCCAACTGCCGTAGTCGGCGTATTGCAGGACCAGGGGCGGCAGTTCCAGGGTCTGGCCTTGGGCTGCGGCGGCGTAGAGGCGCGAGAATTCGTCGATCAAAATGTTGAGCGACCAGCCGTCGGCGATGATGTGGTGCAGGGTCACCAGCAGTTGGTGATCTTCGTCATCCAGACGCACCAGGGTCACCCACAGCAGCGGGCCTTTTTCCAGGTCGAACTGGGTGCGCGCTTCGTCTTCGCGGATCTGTTGCGCACGGGCTTCGCGCTCGGCAACGGGCAGGTCGCTGAGGTCGATGACTTGCAGTTCGAAATCCGCTTTGGCGTCGACACGCTGGAAAGCCTGGCCGTCGCGCTCATAGAAGCGCGTACGCAGGGCTTCGTGGCGCTGGATCAACTGCTGGAAGCTGGCGCGCACCGCGTCTTCGTCCAACTCGCCGCGCAGGCGCAGGGCACCGGGGATGGTGTAGGCGCTGCTGTGCGGCTCCAGTTGCCAGGTGATCCACAGGCGGTTCTGTGCCAGGGATTGGGGCAGTTCCTCCTGACGGGACAGCTTGTGGATTACACCTTGGGCGACGCCGCCATCCTGCTGCAATTGCGCGACAGTCGCGGCAAAGCCTTGCAGGGTCGGCGCTTCGAACAGCAGGCGCAGGCTCAACTCCAGGCCGAGGGTTTCACGCAGGCGCGCGACCACTTGGGTGGCAGTGATGGAGTTGCCGCCGAGCAGGAAGAAGTGGTCATTGGCCGCAACGGTCGCGACCTGCAACTGTTCGCACCAGATCGCGGCGATCTGGTTTTGCAGGTCGGACTCCAGCGCTCCGGTGCTCACCTGCGCTTGCAGATCGGGGAACTGCGCATAGCTGTCGAGGCTGCCGTCCCTGTGACGAAGCGCACATGCCGCGCGTTGCACCTTGCCGCTGGAAGTCTTCGGCAAGGCACCGGGATTGAGCAACACCACCACGCTCGGCGCCTCTTGATAGGCCTCGGCGACGGCCTGGCGGATCGCCTTGATCAGCGCTTCGGGCGGCAGGATCTTCTGCACGCTACGGCTGATTTCGGCGGCAATGCCGATGCCTTCCAGGCCCTGGTCATTCACCGCGAACGCGGCGACCCGGCCTTTGCGCACCACTTCCACTTCGCGCTCGATGGTCTGCTCGATGTCCTGCGGGTACAGGTTGTGGCCACGCACGATCAGCAGGTCCTTGAGGCGGCCGGTGATGTACACCTCGCCGTCCCGGATAAACCCCAGGTCGCCGGTGCGCAGCCAGGTACGGCCGGCGTGTTGCACGAAGGTCTTGGCGGTGGCCTCGGGGTTGCGCCAGTAGCCATGGGCGATGCTCGGCCCGCTGGCCCAGAGTTCGCCGACGTGGTTGTCGGGCAGTTCGGCGAGGCTGTGCGGGTCAGCGATCAGCACCGCATGTTCGGGCTGGCTGGTGCCGCAACTCATGATCGCGCTGCCCTGCCCTGGCTCGGCGCGGTTGGCGGCCAGGGCCTGTTCGTCGACACGCAGCGCGGGGATGCCATGGCCACGAGTGCCGCCGGCGACAAACAGGGTTGCTTCGGCCAGGCCGTAGGAGGCGAAGAAACTGTTCGGGGTAAAACCGCAGGCGGCGAACTTCTCGGCGAAGCGCTCCAGGGTGTCGAGGCGGATCGGTTCGGAGCCGGAATAAGCCACGCGCCACTGGCTCAGGTCCAGGCGTTCCAGGGCCGAGTCGCTGACCCGCTCACTGCACAGGCGGTAGGCGAAGTCCGGGCCGCCACTGATGGTGCCGCCGTATTCGCTGATCGCTTCCAGCCAGCGCAAAGGCCGGCCAAGGAAGTAGGCCGGCGACATCAGCACGCACGGTACGCCACTGAAGATCGGTTGCAGCAGGCCGCCGATCAGGCCCATGTCGTGGTACAGCGGCAACCAGCTGACGATCACGTCGTCGGGGTTGAGGTCGATGCCAAAACCGCGCCGGATCAGCACTTCGTTGGCCACCAGGTTGCCATGGCTGACTTGCACGCCCTTGGGCAGCGCGGTGGAGCCTGAGGTGTATTGCAGGAAAGCGATATC
The DNA here is from genome assembly GCF_055380095.1 of Pseudomonas allii. Lineage (NCBI taxonomy): Bacteria > Pseudomonadati > Pseudomonadota > Gammaproteobacteria > Pseudomonadales > Pseudomonadaceae > Pseudomonas > Pseudomonas allii. The sequence goes on from NZ_AP039450.1 coordinate 4,716,634, forward strand.
ATCGGGATGCAGGTCGGGGGCGGTCCAGTCGCCAGCGCTCTGCAAGGTATCGACGCTCAAGACCGGCGGCGCGTTGTCGATCTGCGCCAAGCCGTCGGCGAGACTGGCGATGGTCAGCAACAGACGCGGCTGGGCATCGCTGATGATCGACAGCAGGCGCTCCTGGTGATGGCGGCGGGTGGACTCTGGCGGATACGCCGGCACCGCGATGACCCCCGCGTACAGGCAACCAAAGAACGCCGCGACATAATCCGGGCCGCTGGGGAACAACAGCACCGCGCGGTCGCCCAGCTCGGCATTGGCCTGCAACGCAGCGGCGATGGTGCGGGCGCGCTGGTCGAGGTCGCGGTAACTGAGCACAACGCTGTGCTCGGCGGATTCGGCGAGGAAGCGCAGGGCAACCTGGTCCGGGGTCTGCGCGGCGCGACGTTGAAGGGACTGGACCAGGGTGCGGGGAAGTTCGAAGGCGTCCATCATGGGGTTCCTGCCTGAAATCGGCTTACGGGAAATTCAAGAATTCGGGGGGGTGTTCAGCCGACGGCGAGTGGCCGCGCCGCGCCATTGCGCCAGCGGGTCAGGTGTTCGTCGGCGTAGCGCCGCACGCAACGCAGCACGGCGCTTTCGTGTTGCACGAGGAAGAAGTGGTGACCGTCGAACATATCCAGGGAAAAGCCGCTGGCGGCGTCGAGTTGCCAGTCGAGCAACTGGTCGGCGCGCACGCTGTCCTGCTTGCCGCCGAACACATGGATCGGCATGCGCAGCGGCGCACGCTCGCCGTAGGTGAAGCTGCCGCACAGCAGGAAATCGGCGCGCAGGATCGGCAGCATCAGTTGCATCAATTCGGGGTTGGCCAGGGCTTCTTCGGTGGTGCCTTGCAGTTCGCGCAGGCGCGCAATCAGTTGTTCGTCGGTCTTTTCGATGGCGTATTCGCTGACGTCGCGACGGGCTGGCCCGGCTGTGCCGGAGGCGAACAAGGCGAGCGGCGCGGGCACACCGCGGGCGTTCAAGGCATGGGCCAATTCGAAGGCGAGCAGGCCGCCGAGGCTGTGGCCGAACAGGGCATAGGGACCGTTCACGTCGCGGCTGATTTCATCGGCGAGCTGCGCGGCCAGGGCCTTGATATCGCGTTGCAACGGCTCGTTCATGCGCATGCCACGGCCGGGCAATTCCAGCGGGCATACCTGCAACCACTCAGGCAACGCCCGGCGCCAACGCGCATACACCATGGCGCTGGCGCCCGAATAGGGCAGGCAGAACAGGCGCAGTCGAGTCGGCGTACTCATCGAGTGACGACTCCAAACTGAAACACGCTGTATGCACGATAGAAACCCATCTCGTCCTCCTACGGGTGCTGATCCTTGGCCGTTTTACGAACGGACCTGTCACCCAGAAGAACGGACGGCACCGGCAAATAATTAGTCGCCGGGTACGCGCGAGACGTGGTTCACACCGAACAAGAAAGCATAAGATTAGTTCGCCTTCTCATTTGACAATCATTATCATTAAGCATAATTTGTTGCCCGATGTGTAGGAGGCCCCGGCACGGACGCCCTCCCCTAACCTCTTTTGCGACAAGGTGACTTCCATGACGGAACAAGTATCCACAGGCAGGTGCGACTCACCGCTGCTCCAGGCATTCGTCGATAACCGGCTGATTCTGGTGAAGATCGCGGCCCGCATTACCGGCTGCCGCTCCCGCGCCGAGGACGTAGTGCAGGATGCCTACTTCCGGCTGCAATCGGCGCCGACAATCACGTCATCGTTCAAGGCGCAATTGAGTTATCTGTTCCAGATCGTGCGCAACCTGGCCATCGATCACTACCGCAAGCAGGCCCTGGAGCTCAAATACTCCGGGACGGAAGAGGAAGGCTTGAATGTGGTTATTCACGGCGCTTCACCAGAAACCTCGCACATCAATTTCAACACCCTGGAAAACATCGCCGACGCCCTGACGGAGCTGCCCCAGCGCACCCGCTATGCGTTCGAGATGTACCGCCTGCACGGCGTGCCGCAAAAGGACATCGCCAAGGAGCTGGGCGTGTCGCCGACCCTGGTGAACTTCATGATCCGTGATGCGCTGGTGCACTGCCGCAAGGTGTCGGGCAGTCATAGCGATACGTTTGCGCGCAGGGTTTGACACACCTGAGACTCAGGGTTGGAGGGGGCTTGCCCCCGATTGTATGGGGCCAATCACCGGTGTTGTGACTGCACAGATGCCATCGGGGGCAAGCCCCCTCCCACATGTGGTTCGGTGGTATGCCTGTCAGTCCGCGGGCATCACATCAATGCGGTACGGCTCGAAAATCTTCAGCATCTCGCCATCGTCGCGCAAACGCTTGAGCAACGCGGCAAACGCGTCCCCCGTGATCGGCGCTTTCGGGCGCAACAACGCGTAGTGGTGATAGACCTGGTCGATGCGCTCCGAGACCAGGAACTGCCCCGCCATCTGCGCATTGCGCACCATGAAATCACTCAGGTACGACCGCGTCACCAAGGCGATATCGGCACGCCCGCGCGCGACCATCAGCAGGTTGCTGTCATGGGAATAGGTCAACGTGGCGTTGAAGTGCTCGGCCATGTACTTGGGGTCGGGGTTGAAGTTGGCGAAGGCGTAGTGATAACCGCTGAACACCGCCAGGCGTTTACCTCTCAGGTCAGCGAAATAGCTTTGGTCACGACCGGGCTCACGCTGGGCGACGAAGATTTCCGCATCTTCCAGGCCCATGTCGACCGACGTGTGGGCTATCTCCTGCCAGCCCCAGGCGGGGTTTTCGAAGATCGCCATATCCACCCGGCCCTGCTCGAAATCGCGAAAACGTCGCGGGATGGAGGTGGGCACCAAGACAAATTGGTAATCGGTTTGCGCGGCGTTCAGGGCTTCGACCAGTTGCGGCAGCAAACCGGTGTCGGCGCCCTGCTCCGGGCGCACGGTGTAGGGTGGGAAATGTGCCGCGCCGATACGGACCAATTGCGCAGCCGAAGCCGGCATCCACCACGCGGTGCCCAGAGCCCAAAAGGTAAGTCCTGCAGCCAGCCGCCATGGCGAAAACATCAAGGCACGCACCGTTCAAAAACGCTAATGGCGATAAGCTAGGCGTTTTTGTCTGGCGAGACAACTTTCCAGCGGCAAATTAATAGCTTGCGCCTCAATCGGCCTTCAAAACCATCAGCAGGGCCTCTTCGGCCAACTGCTCCAGCGTCAGGCTGCCCTCGGCGCGAAACCAGGTGGTGGTCCAGGACAGCGCGCCGGTGAGGAAACGCCGGGTGATGAATACATCACCACGGATGTAGCCAGCATCCTTGGCCTCCCCCAGTACCTGCAGCCAGAGCGCCTCGTACACATCGCGCAGGGCCAGCACCTGGGCCTGGCCCTCGGCTGACAATGAACGCCACTCGTACACCAGCACCGCCATGGCCTCGCCGCTGCCGCCCATGATCGACTGCAATTCGCAGCGGATCAGCGCCAGCACGCGTTCGCGCACGTTGTTCGCCTCTTCCAGCGAAGCGCGCATCATCGCGGTGTTGTAGTGGATGGTTTCTTCCATCACTGCGCGCAGGATCTCGTCCTTGCTCTTGAAGTGATGAAAGATGCTGCCGGACTGGATGCCCACGGCACTGGCCAGGTCGCGTACGGTGGTACGTTCGAAGCCCTTGTTGCGAAACAGATGGGCCGCGGTTTGCAGCAGCTTGCCCCGAGCGCTGTCGGGGTCGGTCAATTGCCCGCCATCGACCATGGTGCGCATGACCCGCAGGGCTTTGTGCTCATCCATGCCTCTCTCCTCTACTTCCACGGACGTCTTGGCCCGCAATTTAGGCCGTGGCGGCCACCCAAGCAAGCGCTTGGCTGAAACTTGTATCCGCAGTTTACAAACCAAGCGCTTGCTTGGTAGTCTCGACCCCAGCCATTCGAGGAAGGATTTCTCATGAGCAAGACGGTTCGTATCGGCTGTGCCAGCGCCTTCTGGGGCGACACCTGCACCGCCGCCGCCCAATTGGTGCAGGGCGGCCAGCTGGATTACCTGGTGTTCGACTACCTGGCGGAAGTCACGATGTCGATCCTGGCCGGTGCGCGGATGAAAGATCCCCAGGCCGGCTACGCCACGGATTTCGTCGACGTGCTCACGCCGCTGCTGGCGGATATCCAGCGCCAGGGCATTCGCGTGATCAGCAACGCCGGTGGCATCAACCCCCAGGCCTGCGCCGCCGCCCTGCAAGCCGCCTGCGACAAGGCCGGTATCCCCCTTAAAATCGCCGTGCTGCTGGGCGACGACCTGCAACCCCAGCTCAAACACCTGCACGGCATCACCGACATGTTCAACGGTGCGCCGCTACCGCCTTTGTGCGTGTCCGCCAATGCCTACCTGGGCGCGTCGGGCATTACCCAGGCGCTGAAGCTGGGCGCGGATATCGTCATCACCGGCCGCGTGGTGGACAGCGCAGTCGTCAGCGCGGCGCTGGTGCATGAATTCGACTGGTCCTGGCAGGATTACGACCGCCTCGCACAGGCCGCCCTGGCCGGGCATATCATCGAATGCGGCGCGCAGTGCACCGGCGGCAACTTCACCGATTGGCGCGACGTACCGGACTACGAGCACATCGGCTTTCCCATCGTCGAAGTCAGCGCCGACGGCCAATTCACCGTCAACAAGGTCGAGGGCACGGGCGGGCTGATCAGCGAACTCAGCGTCGCTGAACAGCTGCTGTATGAAATCGGCAACCCACACGCCTACCTGCTGCCCGATGTGATCTGCGATTTCAGCCAGGTCAAATTGCAGCAGCAAGGCAACAACCAGGTACGCCTGCACGGCGCCAAGGGCTTGCCACCTACCGACCAGTACAAGGTCAGCGCCACGTACCCGGACGGTTTCCGCTGCACCGCCAGTTGCCTGATCGCCGGCATCGATGCGGTCGCCAAGGCCGAGCGGGTCAGCCAGGCGATCATCAACAAGACCTCGGAGCTGTTCCGCCAGCGCGGCTGGGCGCCTTACACCGAAGTGAATATCGAACTGCTCGGCAGCGAAGCCACCTACGGCGCCCACGCCAGGCGCCAGGACTGCCGCGAAGTGGTGGTGAAACTGGCGGTGCGTCACCCCAACAAACACGCACTGGTGCTGTTCGCCCGCGAGATTGCCCAAGCCGCGACCGGCATGGCGCCGGGCCTGACCGGCATCGTCGGCGGACGGCCGACGGTGTACCCGTTGATCCGACTGTTTTCGTTCCTGATCGATAAAACGGCCTGTGACGTGGCCATCGACTTCCAGGGCGAGCGGCACCCCTGCGCACTGCCACCTGCCGACACCCCGCGCCTGCCCGATGCGTCCATCGACCCGCCCAAGCCCCACGGCCGCGCCGACGCTAGCGTGCCATTGGTGAAACTGGCCGTGGCTCGCTCCGGCGACAAGGGCAACCACAGCAATATCGGCGTGATCGCCCGCCATCCCGACTACCTGCCATGGATCGCCGAAGCACTCACCCCGCCAGTGGTCGTCGACTGGATGGGCCACGTGCTCGACCCTGTGCACGGCCGCGTCGAGCGCTGGTATTTGCCCGGCAGCCACAGCCTCAACTTCCTGCTGGAAAACGCCCTGGGCGGCGGTGGTATCGCCAGCCTGCGCATCGACCCGCAAGGCAAAGCCTTCGCCCAGCAACTGCTGGAGATCCCGATTGCCGTGCCGCAACACATTGCCGATCAACTCGCATAACAGGAGCGTTGCCGTGGCCTTCGACTCAATCTTCAAAGCCAACCTGTTCCAGGGGAAAACCGTGGTAGTCACCGGTGGTGGCAGCGGCATTGGCCGTTGCACCGCCCATGAACTGGCGGCGCTGGGTGCCCAGGTGATCCTGGTGGGGCGCAAGGCGGACAAGCTGCAGAACGTCGCGATAGAGATTGCCGAAGACGGTGGCAACGCCGATTGGCAGGTGTGCGACATCCGCGATGAAGAGGCGGTCAAGGCGCTGGTCAAACACATCCTTTGTACGCACGGCCCGATCCACGGCCTGGTCAACAATGCCGGCGGCCAGTACCCCTCGCCACTGGCCGCAATCAACCAGAAAGGCTTCGAAACCGTACTGCGCACCAACCTGGTCGGCGGTTTCCTGATGGCGCGGGAAGTGTTCAACCAATCCATGAGCAAGCACGGCGGCGCCATCGTCAACATGCTCGCCGACATGTGGGGCGGCATGCCCGGCATGGGCCACTCGGGGGCGGCGCGTTCGGGCATGGACAACTTCACCAAGACCGCCGCCTTCGAGTGGGGCTATGCCGGCGTGCGGGTCAACGCCGTGGCGCCGGGCTGGATCGCCTCCAGCGGCATGGACACCTACGAAGGCGCGTTCAAGGCGGTGATTCCCACGCTGCGCGAACATGTGCCGCTCAAGCGCATCGGCACCGAATCGGAAGTCAGCGCGGCCATCGTGTTCCTGCTCAGCCCCGCCGCTGCCTTTATCAGCGGCAGCACACTGCGCATCGACGGCGCCGCCAGCCTGGGCAGCCGCGCCTGGCCGTTGCACAAGGCGCAGGCGCCGAGCGCGCCCTTCAATGGCTTCCACCGCGCCTACCTGCCGGATGTGCTCAAGGCGGAGCAATAGACCATGCCAGTGATTGAATCCCTGATCGACGCCCACAGCACCCAATTCGCGCAAAACCGCGCAGCCATGCGGGCCGCCATCGCCCAACTGCGCCAACTGGAAGACACCCTGCTGAGCAAGGCGCAGGACGCCAAGCCCAAGTTCGACAAGCGCGGCCAACTGCTGCCACGCGAGCGCCTCAACCTGCTGCTGGACCCTGGTGCGCCGTTCCTGGAACTGGCCAGCCTGGCCGGCTACAAGCTGCACGACGACAAGGACGGCAGCGCCGCCGGCGGTGGCTTGATCGCCGGCATCGGCTACGTCAGCGGCGTGCGCATGCTGGTGGTGGCCAATAACAGCGCGATCAAGGGCGGCACCATTTCCCCCACCGGCCTGAAGAAATCCCTGCGCCTGCAACAAATCGCTATGGAGAACAAACTGCCGGTGGTGACCCTCGCCGAAAGCGGCGGCGCCAACCTCAACTATGCTGCCGAGATTTTCGTCGAAGGTGCGCGCAGCTTCGCCAACCAGGCACGCATGTCGGCCATGGGCCTGCCGCAGATCACCGTGGTGCATGGCTCGGCCACGGCCGGTGGCGCTTATCAGCCGGGGCTGTCGGATTACGTGGTGGTGGTGCGCGGCCGGGCCAAACTGTTCCTCGCCGGTCCGCCGTTGCTCAAGGCCGCGACCGGCGAAGTGGCGACCGATGAAGCACTGGGCGGCGCCGAGATGCACGCACAAACCGCCGGCACCGCCGAATACCTGGCGGAAAACGATGCGGACGGCGTGCGCATCGCACGCGAAATTGTCGGCCTGTTGCCCTGGAATGATCGCCTGCCACAGACGCCGAAACGTGCCTACGCAGAACCGCTGTACCCCATCGAGGAGCTGCTGGGCCTGATCCCGGACGACCCGAAAAAGCCCTACGACGTCCGCGAAATCCTCGCGCGCCTGGCCGACGGCTCGCACTTCCTCGAGTTCAAGGGCGAGTTCGACGCCCACACCGTCTGCGGCCACATGCACCTCCAGGGCCGCGCCGTCGGCGTGATCGGCAACAACGGCCCTATCACACCGAAGGGTGCGAGCAAGGCCGCGCAATTTATCCAGCTGTGCGACCAGAGCCGCACGCCGCTGCTGTTCCTGCACAACACCACCGGCTTCATGGTGGGCACCGAGTCGGAACAACAAGGCGTGATCAAGCACGGCGCGAAGATGATCCAGGCCGTGGCCAACGCGCGGGTGCCTAAACTGACCATTGTGGTCGGCGGCTCCTATGGCGCGGGCAACTACGCGATGTGCGGTCGTGGCCTGGACCCGCGCTTTATCTTCGCCTGGCCCAACAGCCGCACGGCAGTGATGGGCGGTGCCCAGGCGGGCAAAGTCCTGCGGATTGTCACTGAGGCCAAGCAATTGAAGGATGGCCTGGTGCCGGATCCCAAGGTGCTGGACATGCTGGAACAGGTCACTGCACAGAAGCTCGACAGCCAGTCCACCGCGCTCTACGGCAGCGCGAACCTGTGGGATGACGGGTTGATTGACCCTCGGGATACACGGACCTTGCTCGGTTTTCTGCTGGATATCTGTCATGAGGCTGAGGTGCGGCCATTGCAGCCCAACACCTTTGGTGTGGCGCGTTTCTAATCAGGAGAACAATAAAAATGATCTTCACCCAGGAACACCAGGAACTGCGCCGCACCGTCCGCGCCTTCGTCGACCGCGAGATCAACCCCCATGTGGACGAATGGGAAAAGGCCGGGCGCTTTCCCATCCACGACATCTTCCGCAAGGCCGGCGACCTCGGCCTGCTGGGCATTTCCAAGCCGGAGAAATTCGGCGGCATGGGCCTGGACTACAGCTATTCCATTGTCGCCGCCGAAGAGTTCGGCACCGTCCGTTGCGGCGGCATCCCCATGTCCATCGGCGTGCAGACCGACATGTGCACCCCCGCCCTCGCCCGCTTCGGCAGTGATGAATTGCGTGAAGAATTCCTGCGCCCAGCCATCAGCGGCGAGCAGGTCGGCTGCATCGGCGTCTCGGAAACCGGCGCCGGTTCCGACGTGGCCGGGTTGAAGACCCATGCGCGCAAGGACGGCGATGACTACGTGATCAACGGCAGCAAGATGTGGATCACCAACTCGCCCAGCGCCGACTTCATCTGCCTGCTGGCCAACACCTCCGATGACAAGCCGCACATCAACAAGTCGCTGATCATGGTGCCGATGAACACCCCCGGCATCAGCGTCAGCCCGCCCCTGGAAAAGCTCGGCATGCACAGCTCCGAGACCGCCCAGGTGTTCTTCGACGGCGTGCGCGTGCCGCAACGCAACCGCATCGGCCACGAAGGCGCGGGGTTCATGATGCAGATGCTGCAATTCCAGGAAGAACGCCTGTTTGGCGCGGCCAATATGATCAAGGGCCTGGAGCATTGCATCGACAGCACCATCGAGTACTGCAAGGAGCGCCAGACCTTTGGCAAGGCACTGATCGACAACCAGGTCATTCACTTTCGCCTGGCCGAACTCTCCACCGAAATCGAATGCCTGCGCGCGCTGGTCTACCAGGCCACCGAGCAGTACATCAAGGGCCAGGACGTGACGCGCCTGGCGTCGATGGCCAAGCTCAAGGCCGGGCGCCTGGGCCGCGAAGTCAGCGACAGTTGCCTGCAATACTGGGGCGGCATGGGTTTCATGTGGGACAACCCCGTGGCCCGCGCCTATCGCGATGTGCGGCTGGTGTCGATCGGCGGCGGCGCCGACGAAATCATGCTGGGCATCATCTGCAAGTTGATGGGCACTCTGCCGGGGAAAAAGCCATGAACACCTTGTTGCTAGAACCCCATAACGGCGTGCTGCACATCACCCTCAACCGGCCCGACTGCCGCAATGCCATGAGCCTGGAGATGGTCAATGAACTGCGCGCGGTGTTGGCGCAGTTGGATATCCAGACGCGCGCGGTAGTGATCAGCGGCGCCGGCGGACATTTCTGCGCCGGGGCGGATGTGAAGGACCTGGTCACGGCAGGCACTCAACTGCAGACGCTGAACCGCGCGTTTGGCACCTTGCTGCAGGAAGTGCAAGTGCTGTCGCAAGTGGTGATCGTGGTGCTGCAAGGCGCGGTGCTGGGCGGTGGATTTGGGTTGGCGTGCGTGAGCGATATCGCCATCGCCGATCACCAGGCGCAATTCGGCCTGCCGGAGACCAGCCTGGGCTTGCTGCCGGCGCAGATTGCACCGTTTGTGGTCAAGCGCATCGGGCTGACCCAGGCGCGGCGGCTGGCGCTGACAGCGGCACGGTTTGACGGGCTTGAGGCTGAGCGGCTGGGGGTGGTGCACCTTACCGAGCGCGACCCGCAGGCATTGGCGCAGCGGTTGGATGAGGTGTTGGGGCAGGTGCTGCGCTGTGCGCCGGGGGCGAATGGGCGGACTAAAGCGCTGTTGCTGGCCAGTGTAGATGAGCCGCTGGAAGCGGTGCTGGACCGTGGCGCGCAGTGGTTTGCCGAGGCGGTGCGCAGTGAGGAAGGGATTGAGGGGACGCAGGCGTTTGTGCAGAAGCGAAAGCCTCGGTGGTGCAAATGACGCCATCGGGGGCAAGCCCCCTCCCACAGTGTGGGAGGGGGCTTGCCCCCGATGAGGCCCGATCAGACACCCCATCAGCCAAGGGATAAACCCATGCCCGCCTTCAACAAAATCCTGATCGCCAACCGCGGCGAAATCGCCTGCCGCATCCAGCGCACCGCCCAAGCCCTGGGCTACCGTACCGTCGCCGTCTACAGCGACGCCGACGCCCAGGCCCTGCACGTGCAGATGGCCGATGAAGCCGTCCATATCGGCGCGGCCCCCGTGCAACAGTCGTACCTCAATATCGAGGCGATCCTCGCCGCCGCCAGACTCACCGGTGCCGATGCGATCCACCCCGGCTACGGCTTCCTCTCGGAAAACCCCGACTTCGCCCGTGCCTGCCAACACGCTGGCCTGACCTTCATCGGCCCCAGCGTCGAGGCCATCGAACTGATGGGCAGCAAACGCCTGTCCAAACTCGCCATGCTCGACGCCGGCGTGCCGTGCATTGCCGGCTACCAAGGCAGCGCCCAGGACGACGCCACCCTGCAACAGGAAGCCGAGCGCATCGGCTACCCGTTGATGATCAAGGCCAGCGCCGGTGGCGGCGGACGTGGCATGCGCCTGGTGCACCAGCCGCAAGCGCTGCTGGACAACCTGCATACCGCCCGTTCGGAAGCGAAAAATGCGTTTGGCAGCGACGAACTGATCCTCGAACAAGCGCTGATCGAGCCGCGCCACGTCGAGATCCAGTTGTTCGGCGACAGCCACGGTCAGCTGATCTACCTCGGCGAACGCGACTGCTCGATCCAGCGCCGCCACCAGAAAGTCATCGAAGAAGCCCCCTGCCCCATCATGACGCCCGCGTTGCGCCAGGCCATGGGCGAAGCCGCATTGAAGGCCGGGCGCGCGGTGAATTACGTGGGCGCCGGCACCGTAGAGTTCCTGCTCGACCGTAGCGGCCGCTTCTACTTCCTGGAAATGAACACCCGCCTGCAGGTCGAACACCCGGTCACCGAGCTGATCACCGGCCTCGACCTGGTGGATTGGCAGCTGCAGATCGCCGCCGGGCAACCGCTGCCACTGACCCAGGCGGACGTCACCCTGAGCGGCCATGCCATGGAAGTGCGCCTGTACGCCGAAGACCCGGCCCAGGGCTTCCTGCCGCAAACCGGTGAGGTGCTGCGCTGGGAACCGGCGACGGGCGTGCGCATCGACCATGGCGTGGTGCAGGGTCAACGTATCAGCCCGTTCTACGACCCGATGCTGGGCAAGCTCATCGCCCACGGCGCCACCCGCGAAGAGGCGCGGCGTAAATTGCTGCGGGCGGTGCAAGACACGCTGTTGCTGGGCGTCGCGACCAATCAGCAACTGCTGGCTGACCTGCTCAAGCACCCGGACTTTATCCACGGCGATTTCAGCACCGGGTTTATCGCCGAGCACTTCAGCGAGAACCCGCGCCAGCCTGTATCGAGCGAACAGCTGGCCCTGGCCGCTGCGCTGTTCTACACCCACAGTGCCGAGCAACATCCCCACGGGTTGTCGGGCTGGCGCAACACCGCGAGTAGCCCTTGCACCTATCGGCTTGAGGTCAATGGAGAAATCCACACGGTCAGCACCGAACCCCTGCTGCTCAGCACCGACGGCCGCCACGCCACCCTGGTGCTCAACGGCATCCGTCGGCGCATGGCCTATCACCTCGACAGCGACCAACTGTGGATGCCGGGCCTTTGCGTGACTAACCGCACCCAGCAAGTGGCCAGCCGCCAGGCCGATGCCAGCAGCGGCACGGTCAAGGCCCCGATGGACGGCGCCATCGTCGATGTGCGGGTCAGCGTCGGTGATAGCGTCACCAAGGGCCAACTGCTGCTGGTGCTCGAAGCCATGAAAATGGAGCATCCGCTGACCGCCGGCATCGACGGTGTGATCAAAGGTGTGCAGGTGATCGCCGGTGACCAGGTGCGCAATCGCCAGGTTTTACTCGAGATCATCTAGGCCCCTAGGCGGAACTACAAGGCCGGGCTACGCTCTATCCCCAACAGAAAGGGAAGAGTACGGGAACCTGCGCGATGCCTCATTGGCTGATTATTGACCTTGAAGCCACAACGGATGAAGGCGGCTGGCCCGTGACGGAGATGGAAGTCATCGAGATCGGCGCAAGCCTGGTCAACCGCCAGGGCCGCGAGCTGGATCACTTCCAGCGCTTTGTGCGGCCGCTGCGCCGCCCCTTGCTGACGCCTTTTTGCCGCCAGCTAACCCACATCACCCAGGCGAACATCGATGGCGCGGTGCCAATCACTGAAGTTTGGCCGCTGTTCGAGCGCTGGCTGGGCCAACACCAGGCGCGCCTGGAAGGCTGGGCCAGCTGGGGTGACTACGATCGCAGGCAACTGGAGCTGGAGTGGCAACGCCATGGCCTGACCAGCGCCCTCGCCACCACGCCCCATGTGAACCTCAAGCAGCGCTTCGCCAAAGCCCGGCGCCTGGACAAGCCACTGGGGCTCAACGGCGCCCTGCAATTGGCGGGGATGCAGTTCCACGGCCAGCAACATCGGGCGCTGGAGGATGCGCGCAACACGGCGCGCCTGCTGCCACTGATTTTGCCGGTCTAGGCAGTTTCCCTGGCCTTGGGCATACTGGCCGACCTTTCCAGACCCTTTTCCGAGGAATCGCCCATGTTCAAAGTCAACGAGTACTTCGACGGCACCGTCAAGTCGATCGCTTTCGGCACCGCAGAAGGTCCGGCGACCATCGGCGTCATGGCCCCCGGCGAATACGAATTCGGCACCGCCCAGCGTGAAATCATGCACGTGGTGTCCGGTGCCCTGACCGTCAAGCTGCCTGACGCCAGCGACTGGGAAACCTTCGCCGCCGGCAGCCAGTTCAACGTGCCGGCCAACAGCAAGTTCCAACTCAAGGTTGCCGTGGACACCGCTTACCTGTGCGAATACCGCGGCTAAGGGTTTCCTGGAAGCAAAAAAATGCCCGTCTCCTGCGAGACGGGCATTTTTTATGGGTTTGGAAAGCTATTCGAGAATGGTCACCGGCATGCCGACTTCCAGGCGCCCGACGCCATCGTTGACCAGGTTCTGGCCGAAGATCGCGCCATTTTCAGTCTTGCGATAACTCTCCAGCGTGGCGAAGGGTTCACGGTCAGCGCTGCGTTCGCCGGTCTGCGGGTCGATGGTGGTGAGGATGCAGCGCGAGCAGGGCTTGACCGCACGGAACTCCACATCACCGATACGCAGGCGCTTCCAGCCATCTTCGGCGAAGGCGGTGCTGCCTTCGATCACCAGATTGGGTCGAAAACGCAGCATTTCCATGGGCCGGCCGATGCGTTGCGAAAGGTCATCCAGCGAAGCCTGGCCAATCACCAGCAGCGGGTAGCCATCGGCAAACGCGACCTGGTCATCGTCCTTGCCATAACCGGCCTCGGTGGTGCGGGCGCGTTCGAGGGGGATCTGCACCAGCCGCGTCGGCTTGCCGATAAAGTCACTGACCCAGGCCGCTGCCTCGTCGCCTGCGTCCGGCACCCGCAGGGTATCGCGCCAGATGGTCACACCGCGCAACTCGGCATTACCGCCCGGCAGTGCGACATCCAGCGGCGTGTAACCGGGCGAACTCAAGGTGAGCCCGCCGTTGCGGTTCCACAGTGCCGACAGTTGGCTCATCTTGGCCACGGCGCGCTGCGTGAGGAAGCGCCCGCTGGCTTCGTCCACCAGCATCCAGCGTCGATCCCCATCCACCCCGAGCTTATCCAGGCCGACCTGTTGCAGGATTTCGGCCTTGCCGGACTTCAAGGGGTAACGGTACAACGCGCTGAGACGAAGCATGGGCCTGCATTCCTGAGGGGCAAAGCCATCACCCTAAGGTCATGCGGGCACTTCGTCCAGCATCAGTCGCTGACGTACCACGTCCACCAGCTTGTCGGGCTGGAATTTGGACAGGAAATTGTCGCAGCCGACCTTCTTCACCATCGAGTCGTTGAAGCTGCCTGACAGCGAGGTGTGCAACACCACGTAAAGGCTGCGCAGACGCGGGTCGTTGCGAATCTCGGTGGTGAGACGGTAGCCGTCCATCTCGGGCATTTCGGCGTCGGTGAAAATCATCAGCAGCTTGTCGGTCATCACATGGCCGGCGTCGGCCCAGGCCTTGAGCATGTTCAACGCCTTGAGGCCGTCACTGGCGATATGCATCTTCACACCCAGTTGGCCGAGGGTGTCGCGCAGTTGCGAGAGGGCGACGTTGGAGTCATCCACCAGCAGCACTTCGCGGCCACGAGCACGCTCCAGCACCGGGTCTTCGAGTTTCTCGCGGGAAACCTTGGCGTTGTACGGCACGATCTCGGCCAGGACTTTTTCCACGTCGATGATTTCCACCAACTGGTCGTCGACCTTGCTGATAGCGGTGAGGTAATGCTGGCGCCCGGCACTGGTCGGTGGCGGCAGGATCGCCTCCCAGTTCATGTTGACGATGCGGTCCACACCGCCCACCAGGAAGGCCTGCACCGAACGGTTGTACTCAGTGACGATGATGGTGCTGTTGGGGCCAGGCACCAGCGGGCGCATGCCGATGGCCTGGGACAGGTCGATCACCGGCAGGGTCTGGCCACGCAGGTTGACCACACCGCACACGAAAGGATGGCGCTGGGGCATCAGGGTCAACTTGGGCAGTTGCAGCACTTCCTGCACCTTGAACACGTTGATGGCGAACAATTGGCGCCCCGCCAGACGGAACATGAGGATCTCCAGGCGATTCTCACCCACCAGTTGCGTGCGTTGATCTACCGTGTCGAGAATGCCGGCCATTAAAAGCTCCTGATGCGCTGAGGAATTTGTGCGGTTCACATAAGGTGGGTTATCGGCGGCGAACGCCAGACCTTGACCCCCGTAAAATGCCACGTAAATCCATTGATGTCACACTGACATCATGCTTTACTGCGTTGGCCTCTCCGTATGGCAATAATGCGACGTTGCGCGACATTCAATTCGACGCAAGGTTCCGCTATGTAAGGGATTCCCCTACACACAATCAGGCCCAACCTGATATTCGCAATATCTAATAGCCATTAATGTGACGCCATTCTCAATGCATGAATGGAGTCAGGCTTTTGTTTGCCATCCCAAGCCCTCGGCCCACGGGCCTTCCAGACATACAGATGTCGGCAATCGAAGGTACGCAATTGACCCCGCTCATGAGGGCAGCGCACAGCCGTTGCCGTCACTCTAATAAACGTCCTACTGAAAACTCAGAAGCCGCCTACAGGTCCCAGTCATATTTCGGCGCTATTTTTAAGCCATTCACCCAGTGCGACATCTCATCACCCGACCTTATGTTGTGGAGACTTGTATGATGAACAGCGCAAATGAATGGCAAACCACACTTCCCGAGTTCCTGCTTGAAGCCGAAACGCTGCTGGCCAAGTCGGAAGAGTGCTTGAGCCACCTGCACCTGATTCGCGACGACAGCGACGCTATCGACTGCATGAAGTCCAGCCTGGCCAAACTGGCCGAAAAGGCCGACAGCCTGGCCCTGCAGGTGATCAGCGAGTTTTCCCGGCATATCCAATACCTGATCGCCAATGCGGCAAGCCCGATGCAACTGCATGACCAGGCACTGGATGCATTGCATGCATGCCTGACGCTACTTGCGTGGCAACTGGAACTGATCGATGTGCGCACCGGCGAACTGAGTATGGACGAGAGTGAGCAGGCGACATTGATTGCAACCGTCACGCTGCAGATCCCGCAAAAGGATTTCACTTATAAACCGCAGCAGCGTGTGCACCACGCCTCTTGAGTGGATAACAAGTCGTATTCGAACCCGAAGTTATCTAAAAACGACACCACTATTAATTCGTTGGACTTGAACAGCGCAGACAAAGATATCAATTAGCCATTAACGGTAATAACGATACAAGCAAACAGAAATAATATAACTCCCCCACTCGATGAACTCTGGGAATACCGCCCGGAGCATTTGCGCGGTCAATAATCCGGTGAGGCACGGCACCAGGCGACCAACGGTAATAGTGGTGGTACTATGCCCCGCTCGAAGTGACTCAACTTCATCATGCATAAAAACGATTCGATAACGCATCCCAAACAGAGCCCCGTCAGCCCCAGTGACCGGACTTCCCGCAGCGCACCCTCATTGGCTCCATCCGCTATGTACGCCAGCCTCAAGACACTCCTCGCAAGGTCCGCGTCCCGCAGCAATGCACGCCGTTTGATCCTCGCCCTGTGCCTTGGCTCGCTGCTGCTGAGCCTCTGGACCTATTCCAGCTCCGAACCGCTGCCGTTGCTGGTGATTGTGCTTAACCTGGCCACTCTCTTAGTGGTCGGCTTGCAACAATGGCGTTCACGCAAGTCCATCAAGTTCCAGCCCCAGGAACTGGCCGATCGCCTGTTGCAGGTACAGGAAAACGAACGCCATCGCCTCAGCCGTGAACTGCACGACGATATCGGCCAACTGCTCACCGCGGCCAAGCTGCAAAGCGAATGGCTCAAGCGCCGCCTGCCCGACGACCTGCAAGCCCAGTGCACGGTGCTGTGCAACACCCTGAATGAAACCCTGGCCAAGGTGCGTGACGTATCCGCCATCCTCAACCCTCGCCAGTTGGCCAGCCTGGGCCTGGAAGCCAGCCTGCGTGCACACCTGCTCAAGACCCTGGAAAACACCCCGATTCACTGGAGCCTGGAATGCCAGCAACGGCTGACCGGAATCCCGGAAGAAATGGCGGTGGCAGCCTTTCGCATCACCCAGGAAGCGGTGACCAACATGCTGCGCCACGCCCAGGCGCGCAATCTGCTGGTACGCCTGCAACGCTTGCCCGAAGGCCTGTCGCTGACCATCTGCGATGACGGCCAGGGTTTCTCACCGTCCATCAATCCCGGCCTGGAAGGCCAACGGGGCATGGCCGGCATGTCCGAGCGTATAGATCAGCTTGGCGGTACGTTGTCCGTCAGCAGCCAGCCCGGCAACGGGACACGGATCGAAGCGCTTTTCCCCTGGGCGCCCCGCGCCCTCGAACGGGCCAGTTCCCCTAAGGTTCTCGAGTGAGCTGCAAATTACTCCTAGTGGATGACCATGCACTGATCCGGGCCGGCGTACGCGCGCTGGTCCAGGATATTCCCGGCTACACGGTGATCGGCGAAGCCAGCGATGGCGCGCAGTTGCTGGAGCAGTTCAGCGCGCTGCTGCCGGATATCGTCCTGCTGGACCTGTCGATGAAGCACACCGGCGGCCTGGACGCCTTGCAGCAACTCAAGCGCGCCTATCCCAAGAGCAAAGTGCTGATCCTGTCGATGCACACCGACCCGGAACTGATCATGTGTGCGCTGGAGGCCGGCGCCCATGGCTACCTGCTCAAGGACACCACCGCCAACGAGCTGGAACATGCGCTGCTGGCCTTGCGCAACAACGAGCGCTACCTCAGCCCGGCGATCGCCCACACCGTGATCAACCAGGCGCTGGTGCGCAGCCAGGGGCCGACCACTCCCGCCGGCCACAGCCACAACCTCACGGCGCGGCAGTTGGAGATCCTGCGCCTGATCGTGCGTGGCAAGTCCACCCGTGAGATCGCCCACGGCCTGGGCCTGAGCATCAAGACC
This sequence comes from Pseudomonas allii, assembly GCF_055380095.1. NCBI lineage: Bacteria > Pseudomonadati > Pseudomonadota > Gammaproteobacteria > Pseudomonadales > Pseudomonadaceae > Pseudomonas > Pseudomonas allii. The sequence goes on from NZ_AP039450.1 coordinate 4,734,370, forward strand.
GTGGAAGCCCACCGCTCGCAAATCATGAAGCGCCTGCAGATTTTCGACGTGGCCGGCCTGGTGCTATTCGCGGTGCGCGAGCAGATCATCAGCCTGGACGACTAGCGGCGAATCTACCGGCAGGTGCACGCGCAAGGCCTTGGGCAAGGCCTCGAAGTGCAGGTCATCGCCTTCCAGCGGCTCGCCATCCAGGTTGATGTACAGGCCCTGCGCAACCTTGATATTCACCCACGGCAGGCGCGCACGGACAAACATGGTGTCCAGGCCCCAGCCGTTGCTCATCAACTCGCGCAAGGTGCCGACCACTTCCTGAGGGGCCGGCAGGATGCTGACGTCCAGCAGGCCATCGTCGGCCATGGCGCCTGGGCATAGCTCATGCCCACCGCCTGCCTGGCGACCGTTGCCGATGCCCAGCGCGAGCAACTCGCCTTTCCAATGGAAATCGGGGCCATCCAGCTCGGCATAGGCGGCCTTTAACTCGCTGAATCGCGTCAAACCGGTGAACAGATAGGCGGCGCCGCCCAGGACTTTTTTCAAGTCTTCGGAGGTGTTGGCGGTGACCTGGCTGCCGAAACCGCCGGTGGCCATATTGAGGAAGATCTGCCCACCGACCTGGCCGAGGTCGATGGCCCTGGGTGGCACGTCCAGCAGCGCCAGCGCCTGGTCAGGCTCCAACGGCACGCCGGCGGCCTTGGCGAAGTCGTTGGCGGTGCCCAGGGGCATCAGCACCAGGCTGGCGTTGGTGTTGGCCTGGGCCATGGCTTCGGCCACGTCGCGCAGGGTGCCGTCGCCGCCACCGGCGATGATGTGGGTGTAGCCGTCAGCAAGGGCTTCATTGACCAGGCGCTGGGCGTCGCCGCCCTCCCACGTGACCCGTACGGCCAACTCCCCACCCTGCTCGCGCCGGGCCTGCACGGCTGAACGCACGTCCTCGTTGAGGGCTTGCTTGCCGTGGAGGATCAACAGGGCTTTGGGGGTGGTCATTGGCGAATCTCCTGATTCAAAGGTGCTTGGAGTATGTGGACCTTGGGCGGGGAGAAAAAAGCCATTGGATGGGAAAAAAATCGGATGATTGAGTACATATCCGTTTCTTCGGTAACGGCTGTTTATGGTTCCGCTCTTACAGCGGCGGCGTTTTTCAAGGTAGTTGTCGCGTCCACCGTCGTACTACGCGACCTTAGTTACCACGATCAGCTCCCTTTCAGGGTTCAGATACACCGTCCCGATAGGGTTCCAGTTGCGTGTCTCGCCTGACCATCGCTCCGGTCTTTTCTTTCTGGCTTGCACGTATAACGCATCTCGGCGAGCCAAGATCTCCCGGTCTTTCCCTTCGTGACGTTGAGCCGGTGTCACGAAGCGGATCCGGCTATGGCGGTGCGTGGTGTTGTACCAGCTCATAAAACCCCTCACCCAGATACGCGCATCATCCAGGCTGGCAAACCCATCCTGCGGCCACTGAGGGCAGTATTTCAGCGTCCTGAACAGCGATTCCGAGTACGGGTTATCGTTGCTGACCCGTGGTCTACCGCGAGACGGCGTGATGCCCAAGTCGTACATCTTGGTCAGTAACGTCACCGATTTCATCGGCGCACCGTTGTCCGAGTGAAGCACCAGCGGCTGGCGCCAGCACTTCTCCTGAGTCACGCTTCGTTGCAGCAACGCTGCTGCCTTTTCACCGCTCTCTGCTTCATAAACTTCCCAACCCACGGCCTTTCGGCTGTAGATATCTTCGATCAGATAGAGGTAGTAAAACTTCCCACGAACCGGGGACGGCAGGTAGGTGATGTCCCATGACCACACCTGATTGGCTGAAGTCGCTGCATAAGTGGTCGGTGCCGCCGATGCGGCCGCTTGGCTCGGGATCGGTGATGTTGCTGACCAGCCGCATGCAACACACGATAAAAAGTCGCCTCAGAGGCCACATATCTTCCCTCATCGGCCCATTGCGGCACGATCTGGCTCGGTGGGAGATGCGCATAAGCTTTGCTGTTGCACAGCGTCACGATGCCTTGACGCTCAAGCTCGCTGAGCGCGTTACTCGGTATCGGTCTGAGCGTCGTCGTACGTCCATCTGCCAAGATTTCTTCTGGCAAGCAGGCGCCCTACGGGCGCCCGCCAGGATGGCTTCATTAAGCCAACCAACGAGTAAATACCGTTCTGGCAACAAGGTCAGTTGTCCTCGTCATCGCTCCCCCAGTAGGCATTGAGCTTTTTTCGCAGCACCAGCAAAGCCGCCGTTTCAGCCAGCGCAGCATCCTTGCGGCGCAACTCGCGCTCAAGTTCACGGATGCGATTCTTATCGTCCCGTGACTGGCCAGAAGTCGCGGTTTTCGCCGTTGATTGTTTCGTGCTGCTGGCAATAAAAGCGTTGCGCCAATCGGTTATCTGCTCTGGAAAAATACCTTTTCGCCGGCAGTACTCACCGACTTCAAGCTCCGACAGCGAACCTGTTTCTATGATGATCGCTAGCTTGGATTCGGCTGACCAATTCTCAGCCGGTTGCTTGGCATCGGACAATTGCGTTCCTCTGGCGGCAGCTTGCTTACGCCAATAATGAAGAGACATGTCGCTACAACCTTCACGGCGCGCGACCTCCGACGCTGACAGGCTCAGGGGCGGAAGCATCATTTTCAACAGCGCAGCTTTGCGTTCTTCTGAATAGAAAGGCATGACCATACTCTTGCCGCCCCCGGAATGCTTTTAAAAGCGGGGGACACGACAACTACCCTGACACCGGGGGCACCCTTCAACTGATACATGAAGATCAAACTGTGGGAGGGGGCTTGCCCCCGATGGCGATGGGCCAGTTGAAACCGGTGTGGACTGACACACCGCTATCGGGGGCAAGCCCCCTCCCACACTTTGACCGAGTACCGGCCATACAAACCGGTCGGCTCTAACAGGCCGTTGAAAAAGGCCGGACTGAATTAGATTCTGGCAAACTCCCAGTCATGTTCCTCAATGTCAGCGGAAGACCGAGCCGATGCGTGGACCCGATCTCAAGCAAAACGACCTGTTCAGCTACACGACGCTGGAGCAGCGTATCCCCAAGGATCACCCGCTACGCCCGCTGCGCGAGCTGGTTGATGCGATCCTGGTGTCGATGGACTCTGATTTCGAGGTTTTGTATTCCTCGCTGGGACGCGCCTCGATTCCACCAGAGCGGCTACTGCGGGCTTCATTGCTGCAGGTGATCTACACCGTGCGTTCCGAGCGGCAATTGGTCGAGCAGATCGATTTTAATCTGCTTTTTCGCTGGTTCGTCGGCCTGTCGATGGACGAACGGGTGTGGGATCACTCGACCTTCAGTCAAAACCGTGACCGCCTGTTTAACCAGGATATTGCGCGCCTGTTCTTCCAGCGCATCAAGTCGCTGGCCCAATGGTCGCAGTACGCCAGCGATGAGCATTTCAGTGTGGATGGCACACTGATCGATGCCTGGGCTTCGCATAAGTCCTTCGTCAAAAAAGACGATGGCGAGAAGCCGGGCGATGAGCCTCCAGAGGACGGCCCTCGCAACAACTATCTCGATTTCAAGGGTGAGAAACGCGGCAACAAGACTCACCAATCGACTACCGATCCCCAAGCGCGGCTGGCCCGCAAGAGTCCGGCCGATGGCAGTCGCCTGGCCCATATGGCCCACACTCTGATGGAAAACCGTAACGGGTTGATCGTGGATGTGGAATGCACCGAGTTCAATGGACACGCCGAAGTGGGTGCAGCCTTGAAGATGCTTGAACGCACGGCCAAACCTGGCAGCACCGTGGGCGCGGACAAAAGCTACGACCAGAAATTTTTTGTCCAAATGGTGCGTGATTTGAAGGTGACGCCGCATGTCTCGAGGAAGGCCATCAAGAGCGCAATCGATGGCCGTACGACCCGTCATCCGGGTTACGGCATCAGCATGAAAATACGAAAAAGAATCGAGGAAGGATTTGGCTGGCTAAAGACCGTGGGTGGTCTGCGCAAGACCAAGCTGATCGGCCGCGAAAAGCTCAGCGCCCAGTTGCTGCTGGGCTTTTCGGTGTACAACTTGATCCGTTTGGGGAGCTTGTCGGGCTGGTGGCGTGGGTCGCATGTTTAGGCGAGGTACGCCCAGAAATCGTCCACAGGCAAATATTTGCGCTGGAATTGGCAAAACACCCGCTGATTGAGGCGGGATAAAGGTCGACGCCAGGCTTGAGAGGCTGAAAAATCTCAAGCTTGGCGGGTTGGGGGAGATAGGACTGAATTTTTCAACGGCCTGCTAAGGCCGCCGCGCTCTTGCTTTTGATCTGGGATCGCCCCGTCAAACACGCTGGCCGGAGTGAGGGAACACCGAGCCTAGGCGAGGTGCCGAGTGTTGGGGCGAAGCGTTTTTGGTTACTTTTGGCGCTCTTTTCCAAAAGTGACCCGCTGTAAGAGCGGAACCATAAGTAGCCGTTACCGAAGCAACGGATATGTACTCGATCAACTCTTATGCAACTTACTCATCAACTGCGCCTCAGCCTGCGTCAACCCACACGACTGAGTCAGCTCATCCACCGTAGCCCCCATCCCCACCAACTTCGCCGCCTGCGCAAACGAAAGACTCGAAGGATCGCGCTGCTCAATCTGCGCCAGCTTATCCGGCAACGGCGCAAGAATCGCGCGCAACTCATGCACCTCGTCCCCGACCTTCACGGCACTCTGCTGAAAGTGATCAACCCGCTTCACCAATTCCAGCACCCGCCGATCACGCACCGCATCACGCTCAGCCTGCTGCAACAACAATTCGCGCTGCTGACGCACATAGCGCAACAGGAATGCCAGGGTCCCGGCCCACAACAGGGCCAGGACAATCACCGCGGCCTCAAGGAACAATCAGATGCTCTCCAGTTCCGACCACTCTTCTTCGCTCATCATCTTGTCCAGCTCAACCAGAATCAGCAGCTCGCCGTTTTTGTTGCACACGCCTTGGATGAACTTGGCGGATTCTTCGTTACCCACGTTCGGCGCGGTTTCCACTTCCGATTGGCGCAGGTAGACCACTTCGGCCACGCTGTCGACCATGATCCCGACCACTTGCTTGTCGGCTTCGATGATGACGATACGCGTGTTGTCGTTGACCTCGGTCGGTACCAGGCCGAAACGTTGGCGGGTGTCGATCACCGTCACCACGTTGCCGCGCAGGTTGATGATGCCCAGCACGTAGCTCGGCGCACCCGGTACCGGCGCGATCTCGGTGTAGCGCAGCACTTCCTGCACGCGCATCACGTTAATGCCATAGGACTCGTTGTCCAGTTTGAAGGTCACCCATTGCAGGATCGGATCATCCAAACCTTGTGCGGACGCTGACTTATTCATACCCCTGACCCCTTCAAGATTGGCCACGCACCAGCGTGGACCTTATTGTTCAATCAACTGCGTTTAGTAACCGGCATCGTTTTGACCGCGCCACTGGCGATCAACTCGGCCAGTTCGGCGACGTCGAGCAACGCGCACATGTGTTCGATCACGGTGCCCGCCAGCCAAGGCCGTTGGCCCCGGTGGCTGCGCCATTTGATTTCGTTGGGGTCCAGGCGCAACGAGCGGCTGACTTGATGCACCGCCAGCCCCCACTCGTAGCCCTGCACCGAGATCACGTATTGCAAGCCCTGGCGGAAGTCGTCGCGGTAGCGGTCGGGCATGACCCAACGCGCGGTATCCAGCACCTTCAGGTTGCCGGCCTGGCTCGGCAGGATGCCAAGGAACCACTCCGGTTGCCCGAACAGCGGCGTCAGTTCCTGGCCTTCCAGGGAATAGATCGAGCCAAGGCACACCAGCGGCACCGCCAGGGTCAAGCCAGCGACGTCGAACAATAGACATTCGAATGGCTCGGCGGCCCAGCTCGGGCGATCATCACCGGTGACCGGCGGCGGCGTGATGCTCGGCGGCAGGTGCACTTCCACCACCGGCTCGACCACCACGGGGGCAATCACCACCGGAGCAATCGGCACGACGACAGGCGCAATCTGCGCATCGCGGGCCTGTTCTTCCAGGACGGCCAGCTGGAATTCATCCAGCGTGCTTTCCGGTTCTACAACGGCAGGCTCCAGTACCAGGATCGGTTCCGGCAGGGCTTCCTCGGTCGCGTCCTGCAGCAGGGCATCCAGGTAGGATTCCAGCGCCAGTTGCGGCCGGGTCTTGAGTTCGACGGGACGGTTCATCACGCCACCTGCGCCACAAGCTGCTGTGACAGCAGGTGTTTGAGCAACGCGCGGTAGGCCAGCACGCCACGGCTTTTCGCGTCGAACTGCGACGGCGCCAGGCCGGCGCGGCTGGCGTCACGCAAGCGTGTGTCCACCGGGATATAGCCGTTCCAGATGGTGTCCGGGTAGGCATCGCGCAATACGCGCAGGGTGCCGAGGGACGCCTGGGTGCGGCGGTCGAACAGGGTCGGCACGATGCTGAACGGCAGCGCCTGTTTGCGTGAACGGTTGATCATCGCCAGGGTGCTGACCATGCGCTCCAGGCCTTTGACGGCCAGGTGTTCGGTCTGCACCGGGATCACCAGTTGCTGGCTGGCCGCCAAGGCGTTGACCATCAGCACGCCAAGCAAAGGCGGGCTGTCGATGATCGCGTAGTCGAAGTCCTGCCACAGTTGCGCCAGGGTCTTGGCGATCACCAGGCCCAGGCCGCTCTGCCCCGGCGACTGGCGCTCCAGGGTCGCCAGGGCGGTGCTGGACGGCAGCAGGGAAATGCTTTCATTGCTGGTGGGCAACAGCAGTTGCCCCGGCAGATCGGCCGGCACACTGCCCTTGTGCAGGAACAAGTCGTAGTTGCTGTGTTCCAGCACATCCGGGTCGTAGCCGAAATAGCTGGTCATGGAGCCGTGCGGGTCCAGGTCCACCACGACCACACGCTTGCCCGCCTCGGCCAGCAAACCGGCTAAGGCGATGGAGGTGGTGGTCTTGCCGACTCCACCTTTTTGATTGGCAACTGCCCAGACTCTCATTCGGTTGGTTCCTCCCGGCAGGCACAGGCGCGACCGAGACATTGCATAGGGTTATTGAGCCGGCGACGGAGAATTGACGGCACTCTGTCGAACCGGCGGTTTTACCGAGGCCGGTGCAGTTTGTGTGCCAGCCCGCTTCAAGGCCGCATCCGGTGTTGCATTGGCGGTGCCGGTGCCGGTCAGGCTGCGGCGCACATCCAGGTTGCGCGACACCACCAGCACCACCCGACGGTTACGCGCGCGCCCTTCCGCCGTGGCGTTATTGGCCACCGGCTGGAACTCACCGTAGCCTACGGACGCCAGGCGACCAGGGTTCACGCCCTGCATCGCCAGCATGCGCACGATGCTTGAAGCGCGGGCCGAGGACAGCTCCCAGTTGGTCGGGTACTGCGCAGTGCTGATCGGGAAATTGTCGGTGAAACCTTCGACATGGATCGGGTTTTCAAATGGCTTGAGGATCGCCGCCACCTTGTCGATGATGGTGAACGCCTGGTCACTGGGCAACGCATCGGCACTGGCGAACAGCAGGCTGGAATTGAGTTCGATCTCCACCCACAGCTCATTGCCGCGCACCGTCATCTGGTTGGAGCTGATCAGGTCGCCAAACGCCGCGCTGATGTCGTCGGCGATGCTTTTCAGCGGGTCGCTGGTGCCGCCCACGCCGGCAGCGGTTTCATCGCTGTCGTTCACCAGCGGCTTGGCCGGGGTCACGGTCTTGGGCCGCTCTTCACCAATCGGAATCGGCTTGAGCGCACGGTCGGCGTCGTTGAACACGCCGATCAGCGCCTGGGAAATGACTTTGTACTTGCCTTCGTTGATCGACGAGATGGAGTACATCACCACGAAAAACGCGAACAGCAGGGTGATGAAGTCCGCATAGGACACCAGCCACCGCTCGTGGTTGACGTGCTCTTCAGGCTCGCGACGGCGACGGCTCACAGGCAATTACCTCCCTGCACACAGTACTCACTGCCAACCGGTTCATTGTGGCGAGCGAGCTTGCTCGCGTTGGGCTGCGGAGCAGCCCCAAAACCAGGCACCGCAATCTTTCTGAAAAAACGCGGTGCCTGGATCAGGGCCGCTTCGCGCCCCAACGCGAGCAAGCTCGCTCGCCACAAGTAGATACTCATGGTCATCAATCCATGAAGCCCTGGAGCTTCAATTCGATGGAACGCGGGTTCTCGCCCTCGGCGATCGACAGGATGCCTTCAAGCAGCATCTCGCGATAACGCGACTGGCGCATGGCAATCGACTTGAGTTTGCTCGCCACCGGCAACAGCACCAGGTTGGCACTGGCCACGCCGTAGATGGTCGCGACAAACGCCACGGCAATCCCGCTGCCCAGTTGCGAAGGGTCGGCGAGGTTGCCCATCACGTGGATCAGGCCCATCACCGCACCGATGATGCCGATGGTCGGCGCGTAGCCGCCCATGCTTTCGTAGACTTTGGCGGCGTTGATGTCGCGGCTTTCCTGGGTGTAGAAATCCACTTCCAGGATGCTGCGGATCGCTTCCGGTTCAGCACCGTCCACCAGCAATTGCAAGCCTTTGCGCGCGTAGCTGTCGGGCTCGGCATCGGCCACGCCTTCCAGGCCCAGCAGGCCTTCCTTGCGCGCGGTGAGGCTCCAGTTGACCACGCGGTCGATGCCACCGGGCAGGTCCACGCGTGGCGGGAAAATGATCCATATCAGAATCTGCATGGCGCGCTTGAACGAGCTCATGGGCGATTGCAACAACGCCGCGCCCACGGTGCCGCCGATCACGATCAGCGCCGCCGGGCCGTTGGCCAGGGCGCCGAGGTGCCCGCCCTCGAGGTAGTTGCCGCCGATGATCGCGACAAACGCCATGATGATGCCGATCAGGCTCAGTACATCCATCAGAGGCAGGCCTCCACCAGATGCTTGCCGATGTCGTCCAGGCTGTAGACGGCGTCGGCCAGGTCCGCCTTGACGATGGCCATGGGCATGCCATAGATCACGCAGCTGGCCTCGTCCTGGGCCCAGATGGCACTGCCGCCCTGCTTGAGCAGGCGCGCACCTTCACGGCCGTCGGCGCCCATGCCGGTGAGCACCACCGCCAGAACTTTGTCACCGTAGGACTTGGCTGCCGAACCGAAGGTGATGTCCACGCACGGCTTGTAGTTGAGGCGTTCGTCGCCCGGCAGGATTTTGATCGCGCCACGGCCGTCGACCATCATCTGCTTGCCACCGGGGGCCAGCAGCGCCAGGCCAGGGCGCAGGATGTCACCATCCTCGGCTTCCTTGACGCTGATGCGGCACAGCTTGTCCAGGCGCTCGGCGAACGCCTTGGTGAACGCCGCCGGCATGTGCTGGATCAACACGATCGGCGCCGGGAAGTTGGCCGGCAATTGGGTCAATACGCGTTGCAGCGCAACCGGGCCACCCGTGGAGGTGCCGATGGCGACCAGCTTGTAGGCCTTGCGCTTGGGTGCGGGCGAATGCGACGCCGCAGGCGCCGTCGTGCGAGCGGGTGCCACTGCAGGCCGTGCCACTGGCGCAGGCGCCGGGCGCGCAAACGACGACGTCGGTGCAGCGGGAGCCGGTGCTGGCGCAGCGGTTGGAGCAGGCGTGCTGAACAAGCTACGACGGTTACTGCGCGAAATGCTGTGCACCTTCTCGCACAGCATCTGCTTGACCTTCTCGGGGTTGCGCGAGATGTCTTCGAAATTCTTCGGCAGGAAGTCCACCGCGCCAGCGTCCAGCGCATCCAGGGTGACCCGGGCGCCTTCGTGCGTCAGCGAGGAAAACATCAGGACCGGGGTCGGGCAGCGTTGCATGATGTGCCGGACTGCCGTGATGCCATCCATCATCGGCATCTCGTAGTCCATGGTGATCACGTCCGGTTTCAACGCAATGGCTTGATCAATCGCCTCTTTGCCGTTGGTGGCCGTGCCGACCACCTGGATCGTTGGATCGGCGGAAAGAATTTCCGAGACGCGGCGGCGGAAGAAACCCGAATCGTCCACCACCAGGACCTTGACTGCCATAAACACTCCGTTAGGCGGGGCGGGCACTACCGCCCTGCCCCACCAGAATCAAATACGCCGAGCGGCGTAACGCTTGAGCATGCTCGGAACATCGAGAATCAGCGCGATCCGACCGTCACCGGTGATGGTCGCACCCGACATGCCCGGGGTTCCCTGCAGCATTTTGCCCAAAGGCTTGATGACCACTTCTTCCTGGCCAACCAGTTGATCGACGACAAAGCCGATGCGCTGGGTGCCCACGGACAGAATCACCACATGGCCTTCGCGCTGTTCTTCATGGGCAGCCGAGGCCACCAGCCAGCGCTTGAGGTAGAACAGGGGCAACGCCTTGTCGCGCACGATCACCACTTCCTGGCCGTCCACCACGTTGGTGCGCGACAGGTCGAGGTGGAAGATCTCGTTGACGTTGACCAGCGGGAAGGCGAACGCCTGGTTGCCCAGCATCACCATCAGGGTCGGCATGATCGCCAGGGTCAACGGCACCTTGATGACGATCTTGGAGCCCTGGCCCTTGGTCGAGTAGATGTTGATCGAGCCGTTGAGCTGGCTGATCTTGGTCTTCACCACGTCCATGCCGACGCCACGGCCGGACACGTCGGAAATCTCGGTCTTGGTCGAGAAACCCGGGGCGAAGATCAGGTTGTAGCACTCGGTGTCGGTCAGGCGGTCGGCGGCGTCCTTGTCCATCACGCCGCGCTTGACCGCGATGTTGCGCAATATGGTCGGGTCCATGCCTTTGCCGTCGTCAGTGATCGACAGCAGGATATGGTCGCCCTCTTGCTCCGCCGCCAGGATCACCTTGCCGCCACGGGACTTGCCCGAGGCTTCGCGTTCTTCCGGGGTTTCCACGCCGTGGTCGACGGCGTTGCGCACCAAGTGGACCAGCGGGTCGGCCAGGGCCTCGACCAGGTTCTTGTCGAGGTCGGTTTCTTCGCCCACCAGTTCCAGGTTGATTTCTTTCTTCAGCTGACGCGCCAGGTCGCGAACCAGGCGCGGGAAACGGCCGAAGACTTTCTTGATCGGCTGCATCCGCGTTTTCATCACGGCGGTCTGCAGGTCGGCGGTGACCACGTCGAGGTTCGACACGGCCTTTTGCATGGCTTCATCGCCACTGCTCAGGCCCAGGCGCACCAGGCGGTTACGCACCAGTACCAGTTCGCCGACCATGTTCATGATGTCGTCCAGGCGCGCGGTATCAACCCGCACGGTGGTTTCGGCTTCACTGGCAGGCTTCTCGGCTGCCGGCGCGGCGGCAGCACGTGCCGGAGCAGGTGCGGCGGCCGGGGCCGGTGCTGGCTTGGCAGCCGGTGCAGGTTTGGCGGCCGGCGCTGGTGCAGCGGCTTTGGCGGCGACCGGCGCAGCGGTCGCCACCGCAGCGGCCGGGGCCACTTCGCTGAACTTGCCCTTGCCGTGCAACTCGTCCAGCAGGGATTCGAACTCGTGATCGGAGATCAGCCCATCGCCCGCAGGAGCGGCGCTGGCAGCAGCCGGTGCCGCAGCCGTGGCGGCGACTTCCGGCAAGGCGTCGGCCGCGAAGGTGCCCTTGCCATGCAGTTGGTCGAGCAATGCCTCGAATTCATCGTCGGTAATGTCGGTGCTGGCGCTGGCCGCCGGTGCATCCGCAGCGGCAGCAGCAGGTGCCACGGCGTCGGCCGCGAACTGGCCTTTGCCATGCAACTGGTCGAGCAGCGATTCGAACTCGGCGTCGGTGATGTCTTCGCTGGTCGGTGCAGCGACCGGCGCAGCCGGTGCCTCCGCCTCGGCCTTGACGGCACTGAGGGAGTTGAGCAGCTGTTCGAACTCGCTGTCGGTCACATCCGGCTCGGCCTCAACCACAGGCTCCGGTGCGGCTTCAACCATCGGTGCGGCCGACGTGTCGGCAGGCTCCGCATAGCGCGCCAGGGCGGCCAGCAGTTCCGGGGTAGCCGCCGTGATCGGGGCACGCTCACGCACCTCGCTGAACATGCCGTTGACCGCATCCAGTGCTTCGAGAATCACGTCCATCAACTCCGAATCAACGTGACGCTCACCCTTGCGCAGGATGTCGAACACGTTCTCGGCGATGTGGCAGCACTCCACCAGCTCATGGAGCTGGAGGAAGCCGGCGCCCCCTTTTACAGTGTGAAAACCGCGAAAAATTGCATTGAGCAGGTTCGCATCATCCGGTCGGCTTTCCAGCTCGACCAGTTGCTCGGACAACTGCTCTAAAATTTCGCCGGCCTCTACAAGGAAATCCTGAAGGATTTCTTCATCGGCGCCGAAGCTCATGTGGGTGCTCCTTAGAAGCCTAAACTGGATAACAGGTCATCGACATCATCTTGACCCGATACAACGTCTTCACGTTTATCGGCATGAATCTGCGGACCTTCACCCTTGGCGAGATGTTTTTGTGGATCTTTTTCCGAGAGGATCGCTTCGCGGTCATGTTCGATGCCGGCGAAACGGTCAACCTGGCCTGCCATAAGCACCAATTTGAGCAAGTTGCTTTCCACTTCGGTGACCAACTGGGTCACACGCTTGATCACCTGACCGGTGAGGTCCTGGTAATCCTGGGCCAGCAGAATGTCGTTGAGGTTGCTGGAAACCGTACGGTTTTCCTGCTCGCTGCGTGACAGAAAACCGTCGACCCGACGCGCCAACTCGCGAAACTCCTCGGCCCCCACTTCCCGGCGCATGAAGCGGCCCCAGTCGTGGCTCAGGGCCTGGGCTTCAGTGGCCATGCCGTTGACCAGGGGCGTGGCGTTTTCCACCAGGTCCATGGTGCGGTTGGCCGCCGCCTCAGTCAGCCTGACCACATAGGACAGGCGTTCGGTGGCATCGGTGATTTGCGAGATTTCTTCGGCCTGGGGCATGTGCGGGTCAATCTGGAAATTGACGATCGCACTGTGCAGCTCGCGTGTGAGCTTGCCCACTTCCTGATACAGGCCGCGGTCACGGGTCTGGTTGAGCTCATGGATTAACTGCACCGCGTCGCCGAACTGGCCTCTTTCAAGGCTGTCGACCAACTGGTGAGCATGCTTTTTCAGGGTCGACTCGAAGTCTCCCTGTGACGTTTCTTTATGCTCCATAGCTCCCCCGCGATGGCATTAGCCGTGGATGCGTTCGAAGATTTTTTCGATCTTCTCTTTCAAGGCCAATGCCGTGAATGGCTTGACCACGTAACCGTTGACCCCGGCCTGGGCGGCTTCGATGATCTGCTCACGCTTGGCTTCGGCGGTGACCATCAGCACAGGCAGGCTGCGCAGCTTTTCGTCAGCGCGCACGTGGCGCAGCAAGTCGATACCGGTCATGCCCGGCATGTTCCAGTCTGTTACCAGAAAGTCGATGCTCCCGCTGTTGAGGATCGGAATGGCCGTAATGCCGTCATCCGCCTCGACCGTGTTTGTGAACCCAAGGTCACGCAACAGGTTTTTTATGATCCGCCGCATCGTTGAGAAGTCATCAACGATGAGGATTTTCATGTTCTTGTCCAATTCGACCTCCAAGCAGTCTTAAACGCGCCCAGCACCTGGACGCGCCATTTCAATCAACAGGCATTACACAAAAAGGACTGCCGGGGGCACCACGGGTCGAACCCGCGAAGGCCGGTTGCCCTCGCGGTATCGTCTGCAGTGTCCCCACACTGCCTGTTCAGCGCGCTCGCCACTCTCCCAAACGCCCCCGCAAGCGGGCTGCGCACTGGCTGTGCAACTGGCTGACCCGCGATTCGCTGACACCCAGGACCTCACCGATTTCCTTGAGGTTCAGCTCTTCGTCGTAGTACAGCGCCAACACCAGCCGCTCACGCTCCGGCAAATTGGCAATCGCGTCCGCCAACGCTCCCTGGAAACGCTCATCTTCCAGGTCACGCGATGGCTCCATATGAGCACTCGCGCCGTCCTCGTGCAGCCCTTCATGTTCGCCGTCCTGCAACAGGTCGTCGAAACTGAACAGGCGGCTGCCCAAGGTATCGTTCAAAATCCCGTAGTAATCGTCGAGACTCAATTGGAGTTCGGCCGCAACTTCGTGATCTTTAGCGTCGCGACCGGTTTTTGCTTCAATTGCGCGAATTGCGTCACTGACCATGCGTGTGTTGCGGTGTACCGAACGCGGCGCCCAGTCACCTTTGCGCACTTCATCGAGCATCGCGCCACGGATGCGGATGCCCGCATACGTCTCGAAACTCGCCCCCTTGCTCGCGTCGTATTTGGTCGACACTTCGAGCAGACCGATCATACCCGCCTGGATCAGGTCTTCGACCTGCACGCTGGCGGGCAGGCGTGCCAGCAGGTGATAGGCAATGCGCTTGACCAGGGGCGCGTAGCGCTCGATCAATTCACCCTGGCTGTCACGGGCAGATTTCTTATACGCGTTGTAGCCGGTCGCTGTCATAGCACGGGTCCTGCGCTCGTCTGGTGCACCAATCGCTCGACGAAAAACTCCAGATGCCCCCGGGGGTTGGCGGGCAACGGCCAGGTATCGACCTTCTGGGCAATAGCCTTGAACGCCAGTGCACACTTGGAACGAGGGAATGCTTCGTAGACTGCACGCTGCTTTTGCACAGCCTTGCGCACACACTCGTCGTAGGGAACTGCGCCGACGTATTGTAAGGCGACATCGAGGAAACGATCCGTGACCTTGGTCAACTTGGCGAACAGGTTGCGCCCTTCCTGCGGGCTCTGGGCCATGTTGGCCAGCACGCGGAAGCGGTTCATGCCGTAGTCACGGTTAAGCAGTTTGATCAGGGCGTAGGCGTCGGTGATCGAGGTGGGTTCATCGCAGACCACCAGCAACACTTCCTGCGCAGCGCGCACAAAGCTGACCACGGACTCGCCGATCCCGGCGGCGGTGTCGATCACCAGCACGTCGAGGTTGTCGCCGATGTCACTGAACGCCTGGATCAGCCCGGCATGCTGCGCCGGACTCAGGTGCACCATGCTCTGGGTGCCGGAGGCGGCCGGGACGATGCGGATGCCACCAGGCCCCTGCAGCAGCACATCGCGCAGCTCACAGCGGCCCTCGATCACATCGGCAAGGGTATGTTTGGGCGTCAGCCCCAGCAGAACGTCGACGTTCGCCAACCCCAGGTCAGCATCCAGCAGCATGACGCGACGGCCAAGCTCTGCCAGGGCCAGGGACAAATTCACTGACACGTTAGTTTTCCCGACGCCACCTTTGCCGCCGGTCACCGCGATCACCTGTACGGGATGCATGCTGCCCATTTTATTTCTTTACCTTGTCTTGCTTAGACGCAGGCTACATGGCTTGGCCGCGTGAATCGCTTGCAGACCATCGATGTAGATACATTTCACGGTGTTCATACCGTCCTCAACCTACCCGCTTCGCCGGGTTGTGGTAGAGGTCGGCGAACATATCGGCCATCGCTTCCTCGCTAGGCTCGTCTTGCATTTGCACGCTGACTGCACGGCTGACCAACTGATGACGGCGCGGCAGATGCAGATCATCCGGAATCCGCGGCCCGTCGGTCAGGTAGGCGACCGGCAACTCATGACTGATGGCCAGGCTCAACACCTCGCCCAGGCTCGCGGTTTCGTCGAGCTTGGTGAGGATGCAACCGGCCAGGCCGCAGCGCTTGTAACTATGATACGCAGCGGTAAGAACCTGTTTCTGGCTGGTGGTTGCAAGCACCAGGTAATTTTTCGATTTGATGCCACGCCCGGCCAGGCTTTCCAACTGCATGCGCAAGGCCGGGTCGCTGGCTTGCAGGCCGGCGGTGTCGATCAGCACCACGCGCTTGCGCAGCAGCGGGTCGAGGGCATTGGCCAGGGACTGGCCCGGGTCGACATGGGTCACCGACACATTGAGAATGCGGCCCAGGGTCTTGAGCTGTTCCTGGGCACCGATACGGTAGCTGTCCATGCTCACCAGCGCGATATTCTGCGCGCCGTACTTGAGCACGTAACGCGCCGCCAGCTTGGCCAGGGTGGTGGTTTTGCCCATGCCGGCGGGGCCGACCATGGCGATCACACCGCCCTCTTCCAGGGGTTCGATCTCCGGGGTGACGATCATCCGCGCCAGATGGGCCAGCAACATGCGCCAGGCCTGGCGAGGCTCTTCGATTTCGGTGGTCAGGGCCAGCAGGTCGCGGGACAACGGGCCGGACAGGCCGATGCGTTGCAGGCGTCGCCACAGATTGGCCTGTTGCGGCTTGCTGCCTTGCAACTGGTTCCAGGCCAGCGAGCCCAACTGCACTTCGAGCAGCTCACGCAAACCGTTGAGTTCAAAGCGCATTGAATCGAACACCCGCTGGTCAACCGCCGCTGCCGGGGCTGGCGCAGCAGGACGCGGCGGCTCTTTGAAGGTCGGCTCCACCAGCGGCTCGGCAGCGGTCAACGGCAGGCCGGCGAACAACTGGCGATTGGTGCTGGCATCGCTGTCGCCACGCATGCTCAGTTCGGCCTGGGCCGAAACAATGCGCGAAGCGGTCTTGCGCAGCTCGTCTTCGAGCTCCATGTTCGGTACGCGCGGCGCCAGGGCCGAAGGTGTGTAATCCAGGGCAGCCGTCAGCTCGACACCGCCGGCAATACGACGGTTTCCGATAATCGCGGCGTCGGCGCCCAGCTCATCACGAACCAGTTTCATGGCCTGACGCATATCGGCGGCGAAAAAACGCTTCACTTGCATAACCCACTACCCTCAGCCGTTGGGCCCTACTGTCGCGACGATAGTCACTTGCTTGTTGTCAGGAATTTCCTGATAAGCCAAAACGTGCAAATTCGGTACTGCCAGGCGTCCAAACCGCGACAACATCGCTCGGACCGGGCCTGCCACCAGCAGGATCACCGGTTGGCCTTGCATTTCCTGGCGCTGCGCGGCGTCGATCAACGAACGCTGCAGCTTCTCAGCCATGCTTGGCTCCAGCAGAACGCCCTCTTCCTGGCCTTGTCCTGCCTTCTGAATACTATTGAGCAATATTTGTTCCAACCTGGGTTCCAAGGTGATCACAGGCAGCTCGGAGTCAAGCCCTACAATGCTTTGCACGATTGCGCGCGACAATCCGACGCGCACCGCGGCCACCAGGGCGGCAGTATCTTGACTCTTGGCGGCATTGTTGGCGATAGCCTCGGCAATGCTGCGAATGTCGCGTACCGGCACCTGTTCGGCCAGCAGCGCCTGCAACACCTTGAGCAGCTGCGACAGCGACAGGATGCCCGGCACCAGCTCTTCGGCGAGTTTTGGCGAGGCTTTGCCAAGCAACCCCATCAATTGCTGGACTTCTTCGTGGCCGATCAGCTCATGGGAGTGCTTGTAGAGGATCTGGTTGAGGTGGGTGGCGACCACGGTGCTGGCGTCCACCACCGTGTAACCCAGGGACTGCGCCTGGCTGCGCTGGCTGATTTCGATCCACACCGCGTCCAGGCCAAAAGCCGGATCTTTGGCGGTAATGCCGTTGAGACTGCCGAACACCTGCCCCGGGTTGATCGCGAGTTCGCGGTCCGGGTAGATCTCGGCTTCGGCCAGGATCACGCCCATCAGGGTCAGGCGGTAGGCGCTGGGCGCCAGGTCCAGGTTGTCGCGGATATGCACGGTGGGCATCAGGAAGCCCAGGTCCTGGGACAGCTTCTTGCGCACGCCCTTGATCCGCGCGAGCAGCTGGCCGCCCTGGTTGCGGTCCACCAGCGGGATGAGGCGGTAGCCCACTTCCAGGCCGATCATGTCGATCGGGGTCACGTCATCCCAGCCCAGCTCCTTGGTTTCCTGGGCGCGGGCCGGGGATGGCAGCAGTTCCTGCTGGCGTGCAATCTCCTGCTGGGCCTGGACCTTGACCGCATTCTGCTTTTTCCAGAACAGGTAGGCAGCACCCGCCGCCATGGCCGCCATGCTCAGGAACGATACGTGGGGCATGCCCGGCACGATGCCCATGATCGCCATGATGCCCGCCGCCACGGCCAGGGCCTTGGGCGAGGCAAACATCTGCCGGCTGATCTGCTTGCCCATGTCCTCGGAGCCCGACGCACGAGTCACCATGATCGCCGCTGCTGTGGATAACAACAGTGATGGCAATTGCGCCACTAAACCGTCACCGATGGTCAGCAAGGCGTACACCTTGCCCGCATCGCCGAAGGTCATGCCGTGCTGGAAGATACCGACGGCCATGCCGCCGATGAGGTTGATGAACAGGATCAGCAGGCCGGCAATGGCGTCACCGCGCACGAATTTGCTGGCACCGTCCATGGAACCGTAGAACTCGGCTTCCTGGGCCACTTCCAAGCGGCGAGTCTTGGCCTGGTTCTGGTCGATCAGGCCGGCGTTGAGGTCGGCGTCGATGGCCATTTGTTTGCCGGGCATGGCGTCAAGGGTAAACCGTGCGCTCACCTCGGAAATCCGCCCGGCGCCCTTGGTCACCACCACGAAGTTGATGATCATCAGGATCGCGAACACCACGATACCGACCACGTAGTTACCGCCAATCACCACCTCGCCGAAGGCCTGGATCACCTTACCGGCGGCGGCATGGCCGTCCTGACCGTGGAGCATCACCACGCGGGTGGACGCCACGTTCAGCGCCAGGCGCAGCAAGGTGGCCACCAGCAGGATGGTCGGGAATACCGCAAAATCCAGCGGCCGCAGGGCATACACGCAGACCAGCAGCACCACGACGGACAGGGCAATGTTGAAGGTAAAGAACACGTCGAGCAGGAACGGCGGCATCGGCAACATCATCATTGCCAGCATCACCAGCAACAACAACGGCACACCCAGATTGCCCCGCGAGAGGTCAGTCAGGGTGCTGCGCGCCGTGCCGAGCATTTGAGAGCGATCCACCAGTATTCCTCGTGTCCTTTGAAGCAAAGTTTTGACGCAGTTGGGCGTCCTGAAGGCGGTATTGCAAGAAGCCTTCCAACTTTTGCTTAAGAGGAATACCGGTGAAGATTTCTATTACCTAAGCGCGTCTGATACGCGTAACTTGGCCGTCATGAACGTCAAAGTACACTCTCTCCCCCGGTCTTAGATCCGTCAGCCCAGCATCTATGAGTGTTTGTTTATATACAGTCAGATCGCCCCCTCCTTCATCGGGGGTGATAACGGCATAGAGTTGATTTGTGTCAGATACACTAACGGTTCCTGATGCCATGATGGCTCTCCTTTAATCATTCACGTCACCGCACCCCTTGTGCAGCAACACCCCTTTATCTAAGCGTACGAACAACCAGAAGATCTACTGTCATAATTGACAGGTTTACGATGTTTTTTTGAAAAATGACAGAAGCGTTCACACCACCACTCGTACGTTCACCGCCTGTGGGCCTTTTTCCCCCTGCTCCACATCGAACGCCACCTTGTTTTCTTCTCCAAGGGTCTTGTATCCGTCGCTCTGAATTTTCGAATAATGAACGAATACGTCGGGGCTGCCATCGTCCGGCTTGATAAACCCAAACCCCTTTTCCGCGTTAAACCACTTCACCGTGCCTGTTGCCATGACCGTTCTCCTGACATCTCACTTGAGGACTTGCTGGATGACTCTGACATCACACGCAAAGACACCGTCAGGTCGATGGATCTTCTGAAACGCCACCTGCACACCCACTGCAAGCCGGACGCCCCACGAACCAATGAGATCCACCGGAACGGCCTCGCCGCCCACGACAATCAAACCCTTTCCAGTTGCCTGGTCATAGGATGTGACGATGCCTCTGATAACCCGATTCAAAACCACTCTCCCTGCATCTCGTTTACAGCCTGCGCGCAGTACTTAGGGCAATAGAACCGCGAGCAACGCTGCCTGGCTACTGTGAAGTTTGACAGGTAGACGCCAGTTATCGACGAGTGGTAGGGAGGGCGACCCGGTGTCAGGAATCGCGGCGCAGGTCCGGCGGAATCGGCAGATCCTTGAGCGGATCGGGCCGCTTGCCCTTGCCCGCGCGGTACTGGCGAATCTGATAGACATACGCCAGCACCTGGGCCACGGCCAGGTACAGCCCGGCGGGGATTTCCTGGTCGAGGTCGGTGGAATAGAAGATCGACCGCGCCAGCTCCGGCGATTCCAGCAGCAGGATGTCGTTGGCCACCGCAATTTCGCGGATCTTCAAGGCGGTAAAGTCGCTGCCCTTGGCCAGCAGCATCGGCGCGCCGCCTTTCTCCGGGTCGTACTTGAGGGCCACGGCGTAGTGGGTCGGGTTGGTGATAACCACATCGGCGTCGGGCACCGAGGCCATCATCTTGCGCTGGGACATCTCGCGCTGCAGTTGGCGAATACGCTGCTTGACCTCGGGGCGCCCCTCTTGGTCCTTGTGCTCGTCGCGCACTTCCTGCTTGGTCATCAGCAATTTCTTGTGGCTTTCCCACAGCTGGATCGGCGCATCCACTGCCGCGATGATGATCAACCCGGCCGCCATCCACAGTGCGCTCCAGCCCACCACCTGCACGCTGTGGATGATCGCCGACTCCAGCGGTTCATGGGCGATGCGCAGCAGGTCGTCGATGTCGGACGACAACACCATCAACGCCACGAACAGGATCAGGATGAACTTGGCCAACGCCTTGAGCAGCTCCACCAGGGCCTTGGTGGAGAACATGCGCTTGAGCCCGGCGCCAGGGTTCATGCGGCTGAACTTGGGCGCCATGCTACTGGCGGCGAACAGCCAGCCGCCGAGGGCGACCGGGCCGATCAGTGCGGCAAGCAGCAAGGTGATCAGGATCGGCTGCACCGCCAGGATCGCGATCTTGCCCGAGTGCAGCAGGTACTGGCCCATGGCATCAGGATTGAGCAGCACCTCGCGAGGCAAAGCGAAGTTGTGTTTCATCAACTCCATCAGGTCCAGCGCCAGGCCGCCGCCGTAGATCAGCAACGCGCCGGCGCCGGCCATCATGGTGGCGACGGTATTGAGCTCCTTGGAGCGGGCAATCTCGCCCTTTTCCCTGGAGTCCTTTTTACGTTTCTCCGTGGGGTCTTCTGTTTTGTCCTGACCACTCTCGCTCTCGGCCATGACTCAGCGCGCCCGTGCCAGATCACGTAAGAACTGCAGGGCGTCGGTCGCCAGCGGTTGATACTGATTGAGAATGTCGGCCAGGCCGATCCAGAAAATCCCCATGCCCAACACCAGGGTCAACGGGAAACCAATCGAGAAAATGTTCAGCTGCGGCGCCGCACGGGTCATCACGCCAAACGCGATGTTCACCACCAGCAACGCGGTGATCGCCGGCAGCACCAGCAACAGCGAAGCGCCCAACACCCAGCCGAGCCGCCCGACGATCTCCCAGAAGTGATTGACCACCAGCCCCGAACCCACCGGCAAGGTGGTGAAGCTTTCGGTCATCACCTCGAACGCCACCAGATGGCCGTTCATGGCCAGGAACAGCAAGGTCACCAGCATGGTCAGGAATTGCCCGATCACCGCCGCCGACACACCGTTGGTAGGGTCGACCATGGAGGCGAAGCCCATGCCCATCTGGATCGAGATGATTTGCCCGGCGATCACAAAGGCCTGGAAAAACAGCGTGAGGGAAAATCCCATCAGCGCGCCGATCAGGATCTGCTCGGCAATCAACAGCAGCGCACTGAGGTCGATGGCGTTGACTGGCGGCATCGGCGGCAACCCGGGCACGATCACCACGGTAATCGCCACCGCAAAGTACAGGCGTACGCGGCGCGGTACGAGTGTGGTGCCGAACACCGGCATGGCCATGAGCATGGCCGTCACTCGGAACAACGGCAGGATGAAGGACGCCACCCAAGTGCTGATCTGGGTGTCGGTCAACGCCAGCAAGGACTGCATCGGGTCAGCCGATCAACTGCGGAATACTGCCGTACAACTGCAGGATGTATTCCATGAAGGTCTGCACCAGCCACGGGCCGGCG
This sequence comes from Pseudomonas allii, assembly GCF_055380095.1. NCBI lineage: Bacteria > Pseudomonadati > Pseudomonadota > Gammaproteobacteria > Pseudomonadales > Pseudomonadaceae > Pseudomonas > Pseudomonas allii. The sequence continues at coordinate 4,756,131 of NZ_AP039450.1, forward strand.
ACGATCAGGGTGACCAGCATCACCAGCAGGCGCGGCAGGAAGCTCAAGGTCTGTTCGTTGATCTGGGTCGCCGCCTGGAACATCGCCACCAGCAGGCCCACCAACAGGCTCGGCACCACCAGCACGGCGACCATCATGGTGGTCAGCCACAGCGCTTCACGGAACAGGTCGACGGCTACTTCTGGCGTCATCGCGCTATACCCCGCCGAAACTGCCGGCCAGGGTGCCGATAATCAGCGCCCAGCCGTCCACCAGCACAAACAGCATGATCTTGAACGGCAGCGAGATGATCAGTGGCGACAGCATCATCATCCCCATGGCCATCAGCACGCTCGCCACCACCAGGTCGATGATCAGGAACGGGATAAAGATCATGAAGCCGATCTGGAACGCGGTCTTCAACTCGGACGTGACGAACGCCGGCACCAGGATGGTCAACGGCGCCTGGTCCGGGGTGGCGATGTCGGTGCGCTTGGACAAGCGCATGAACAGCTCAAGGTCGCTGGAGCGGGTCTGCGACAGCATGAAATCCTTGATCGGGCCTTGGGCCTTGTCGATCGCGTCCTGGGCGGTCATTTTCTCCGCCAGGTAAGGCTGCAGGGCTTGCTGGTTCACCTTGTCGAACACCGGCGCCATGATGAACAGCGTCAGGAACAAGGCCATGCCGGTGAGGATCTGGTTCGACGGCGTCTGCTGCAGGCCCAGGGCCTGGCGCAGGATCGAGAACACGATGATGATCCGCGTGAAGCTGGTCATCAGCATGACGAACGCCGGGATAAAGCTCAGCGCGGTCATGATCAGCAGGATCTGCAGGCTGACCGAATACTCCTGCGCGCCCGCCGCGTTGGTCCCCAGCGTAATGGCCGGGATCGACAACGGATCGGCGCCGAACGCCAATGGCGCGGCCAGCAACAGCATGAGCGTCAATAAAACGCGCATTACTTCTTATCCTTCTGATCCTTGCCCAGCAACTCCATCAGGCGCTGGGCGAATTCTGGCGTGGCGGACTGGCTCTGATCCACGTTCACCGGGGTCTTGAGCACGTGCAACGGGGCGATGCGGCCAGGGGTGATACCCAGCAGGATCTGCTCTTCACCCACCTGCACCAGCACCAGCCGATCCCGCGGGCCGAGGGCGCGCGAACCGATCATCTCGATCACCTGGCCGTTGCCCGGACCTACGCGCTGCACGCGGCGCATCAGCCAGGCCAGCACGAAAATCAGCCCGACCACCAGCAACAGGCCCAGCACCAACTGGGTCAATTGCCCGCCGATGCCGCTGCTCACCACCGGTGCGGCTACCGCCGTCGCTTGCGCGGCCGGCTCAGCCGCGAGGGCGCTCAATGGCAGCGCCAGAAACAGTCCCGCCATCGAATACTTCATATCAGCGCAACTTCTTGATGCGTTCGCTCGGGCTGATCACGTCGGTCAGGCGGATGCCGAACTTTTCGTTGACCACCACCACTTCGCCGTGGGCGATCAGGGTGCCGTTGACCAGCACATCCAGCGGCTCGCCGGCCAGGCGGTCAAGCTCGATCACCGAACCCTGGTTGAGTTGCAGCAGGTTGCGGATGTTGATTTCGGTGCTGCCGACTTCCATGGAAATCGACACCGGAATATCGAGGATCACATCCAGGTTCGGGCCATCGAGGGACACCGGCTCGTTGTTTTTCGGCACGCTGCCGAACTCTTCCATGGGCAGGCGGTTGCCGGCCGGTGCGGTGGCGGCGTCAGCGGCCAGCAGCGCATCGATATCGTCCTGGCCAGCATCGCCGGTCTCTTCCAGGGCTGCCGCCCATTCGTCAGCCAGGGCCTGGTCTTCGGCGGAAGTGTTTTCGTGTTCGGTAGCCATTACATGTCCTCGGCGGAGCAAACATTCATAAATAGGGGGTGAATCAGCGGCGGTTGATCGGCTCGACCACCTGCAGCGCCAGGTTGCCCTTGTGGGAACCGAGCTTGACCTTGAATGACGGCACGCCGTTGGCGCGCATGATCATTTCATCCGGCAGTTCGACCGGGATAATGTCCCCCGGCTGCATATGCAAAATATCGCGCAGGCGCAATTGGCGACGGGCCACGGTGGCACTCAGCGGCACGTCGACATCCAGCAAATCTTCGCGCAGGGCCTTGACCCAGCGTTCGTCCTGGTCGTCCAGGTCGGATTGGAAACCGGCGTCGAGCATTTCGCGCACCGGCTCGATCATCGAGTACGGCATGGTCACGTGCAGGTCGCCGCCACCGCCATCGAGTTCGATGTGGAAGGTCGACACCACAATGGCTTCGCTGGGGCCGACGATGTTGGCCATGGCCGGGTTCACTTCGGAGTTGATGTATTCGAAGTTGACTTCCATGATCGCCTGCCAGGCTTCCTTCAAGTCAATGAAGGCTTGCTCCAGCACCATGCGCACCACCCGCAACTCGGTGGGGGTGAACTCCCGGCCTTCGATCTTGGCGTGGCGGCCGTCACCGCCGAAGAAGTTGTCCACCAGCTTGAACACCAGCTTGGCGTCGAGGATGAACAGCGCGGTGCCGCGCAGTGGCTTGATCTTGACCAGGTTGAGGCTGGTGGGCACGTACAGCGAGTGCACGTATTCGCCGAACTTCATCACCTGCACGCCGCCCACCGCCACGTCCGCCGAACGACGCAGCATGTTGAACATGCTGATGCGGGTGTAACGGGCGAAACGTTCGTTGATCATCTCCAGGGTCGGCATGCGTCCGCGGACGATACGATCCTGGCTGGTAAGGTCATAACTTTTGACGCTGCCGGGCTCGGCAGCCATTTCGGTCTGTACCAGACCATCGTCGACGCCATGCAACAGCGCATCGATTTCATCCTGGGACAGCAGGTCTTGCACGGCCATGTCGTGATCCTACTGCAATACGAAGTTAGTGAAGAGCGCCTGCTCGACCACGACTTTGCCGAGCTCCTTCTGGGCCACTTCCTGCACGCTGGCCGTGACCTTCTGGCGCAGCATTTCCTGGCCCACCGGGGTGGCGAGTGTGTCGAAGCTCTGGCTGGAGAACAGCATGACGAGGTTGTTGCGGATCACGGGCATGTGCACCTTGAGGGCGTCCAGGTCCGCAGCGTTACGCGCCAGCAAGGTGATGCTCACCTGCAGGTAGCGTTGACGACCGTTCTGATTGAAGTTGGCGACAAAGGCCGGAAGCATCGGCTCGAAGATTGCCGGTTGCTTGACGTTAGTGGCGGTTTCGGCGGCGGGTGCCGGCTTGCTGGCACTGCTGTGCATGATGTACCAGGTGCCACCCACCGAGGCGCCGATAGCCAGGAGCAAGCCCAGGACTATCAACAGGATAAGCTTGAGCTTGCCTTTGCCTGCGGGTGCTTTTGCTGCGTCGTCGCTCTTCGCCATGCCAATAATCCGTCACTATTCGGGAATTCATAGATCTACGGAAAGGCAAGAGCAAGTGTTATGCCAGAGTTGTCTGGTCATTTGGGAAGAGAGGACACCAAAAATCAAATGTGGGAGGGGGCTCGCCCCCGATAGCGGTGTATCAGTCACCCATGTTTCAGCTGACACCCCCTCATCGGGGGCAAGCCCCCTCCCACATTTCGTCCGGATCAGGCGTAGTAGTCGACGGCACTGGAGCCGATCACGGTAGATGTTACCGGCGTCACGGCTTCAGCCACATCAATGGAGTTGCCGCTGTCGCCGTTATCGCCACCGCGCCCGCCGCTACCGCCCACGCCGCGGGTCTGGGCCTGTTGTTGCTGCTGTTCCTGGCCACGGGACTGGTCCGACACGTTGACGTCCACCTGGCCCATGCCCTGCTGGGCAAACATCTCCCGCAAGCGGCCGGACTGGCTTTCCAGCGCTTCACGTACCACCGGGTGGGCGCTCATGAAGTTGACCTGGGCCTGTTGGTCGGCGGTCATGTTGACCTTGATATCCAGGCGACCGAGCTCAGCGGGTTGCAACTGGATCTCCGCCGACTTCAGGTTGGCGCTGGACAGGTACATCACCCGGTTGACGATTTCGTCGGTCCAGCCACTCTGGTGCATGGCCAATGGCGCATTGGTCACCGGTGGCAAGGCGTTGGCGGTTTTCGGCGTGGCCGCCTGGGTCAACGCGGCGAGGCGGTTGGCGAAGTCATCGACACGGGTGTCGCTGCTGGCGTTCTTCAGGTCTTTGAGACCGTCTTCGATCAACCCGCTGAAGGCCTTGTCGCCGCCCTGGTCGGTGCTGTCCTTGGTGGCTTGCTGGTCGACCATATTGGCCAGGCCGGCGGCGAAATTCTGTGCGGCGGTGGGTTGATCCTGAGTCGGTGCCGGAGCGGTTTTTACCTGCGCCTGGCTGCTGGCCGATACGTGACCGCCCTGCTCCATCGCCAGGCGTACGGCTGGCATGGCATCCAGGGGGTCTGCTTCAGGATCGAAGGCCGGCTTGGCCTCCTCGGTCGTGGCGACCGGCGCCGCAACCACTGGCTGGGCCTTGTCATCCTTGGCGGTGGTAACGGGTGCGGGTGTTTCAACCGGCACCGGCACGGCGACCTGGGTGACGGTGGCAATCAATGCCGGGTCGACCACCGGGTCAGCCGGAGGTTGCTGCACCAGGGTCGGGTCGGCTGACGCGTCGTCATCCTTGCTGGCGCTGTCGTCGGTTTTGGCCGGCGGCGTGGCAGGCAAGGTATTGCCGCTATCGGCAACGGCTGGCGTGCTGGCGGCAGGCTTGTCGCTGCCCGCTGCAGGCTTGGCGCTGGCATCGGACGACTTGCCTGCGGTGGGTTTTGCCGAGCTGTCGTCGGTTTTGACCGAAGGTTTGGACGCCTGGCTGGCAAACACTTGAGCGAAGCCAGGGCCCTTGTCCCGTGGGTCCGCAGCCGCTGCCGGTGGGTTGGCAGAGGGCGCTTGAGGCTTGGCCGCGGGGGCAGCCTGAAGGAGCGAATTGGGGGCGACTGGCATAGGTAAAGGTCTCCACTGCATGGGGGTCGAGGATGCAGTATCTGGAGGTAGAGCAAGAGTTGGGCCAGGTTTTGGGTTTTGTGTGTATATCCATTATTTGGGTAACGGCGGCTTATGGTTCCGCCCTTACGGCGGGTCACTTTTGAAAAGAGCCCAAAAGTAACCAAAAGGCTCTTGCCCCAACACTCGGCACCTCGCTTAGGCTCGGTGTGCCCGTAATTCGACAGTGATTTGGGGGGCCGCCGCCACGCGCCATCCATGGCGCGGGGCGGCTAAACCGGCATCCCTGCCGATTTACCCCCCAAATCCCAGCCGAATTCCGGCCAGCGTGTTTGACGGGGCGCCTAAGATCAAAATCAAAAGCAGATCAAGAGCCAGAGCCAGAGCAAACCACCCTTCAACTGATACATGAAGATCAAACTGTGGGAGGGGGCTTGCCCCCGATGGCGGTGTGTCAGCCAACTCATCAGTGACTGACCCACTGCCATCGGGGGCAAGCCCCCTCCCACACTTTGACCGAGTACCGGCCATACAATCCGGTCGGCTCTAAGGCCGCCGCGCTCTTGCTTTTGATCTGGGATCGCCCCGTCAAACACGCTGGCCGAACGCAGGCTTGAATCCGTGGGCAACCCGGCAGGACGCCGGGTTAGCCGCACTGGGCCATGGATGGCCCATTGCGGCGGCCCACGGATTCAAGCCGGAGTGAGGGAACACCGAGCCTAGGCGAGGTGCCGAGTGTTGGGGCGAAGGCCTTTTGGTTACTTTTGGGCCTTTCCAAAAGTGACCCGCCGTAAGGGCGGAACCATAAGCCGCCGTTACATAAAAAACGGATATGTACTCAATCAAACCTGAAACCGCTGCCGCTCCGACTCATACAGCGGCCTCACCAACGCAAACTCATGATCAATCTGATCCACCAACGAGCCAAGATCCGCATTGGACTCAACCGACTCAACCTCCAACCGTTGACACAACTGCGCCAACCGCACCGCCCCCAGGTTTCCACTGCTCCCCTTGAAACTATGCGCGATCCGCCCCAACGCCTTCGCATCATCCCTGGCCTTGCGCAGCGCTTCGACGCGTTTCTGGGAGTCATCGAGAAAGGTATCAAGCAGCTTGGGATACTCGCCTTCCATGACTTCCTGCAAACCCGACAACACCTCCGGATCCAGATGTAGATCAACCACTTGCTCGCTCCTTGATCAAGAATCGGCGGATTATGCCAGAGCCTCCCAGGAAAACTCCACGCAGACACTGCGCCCGCCGTCCGACCAGCGTACATCGCTGCTCAATTGGCGCACCAGGCTCAAGCCCCGGCCAGACAGACGGTCGATATCCAACGGCCGAGCCAGCACCTGTTCCACATCGAAACCGGGGCCGCTGTCCTCGACGCGCAGGGTCATCCTGCCACCCGCCTCCGCCGGTACCACCTGCACATGCACCCGTATATAGCCGCTGTTGAGTTGTGCCAGGCGCTCATTACGCAGACGGTAATACTCGGCAAACCCCCGGGCGTCATGCTTGAGGCGTGAATCCAGGCCCAGCACGCCATGCTCCAGCGCATTGGAATACAGCTCCGCCATCACGCTGTACAGCGCCCCGCTCTGCTCGCGCAGGCCGTGGATCTCCAGCAGCAGTTGCAGCAGGTAGGGCAATGGGTTGTAACGCTTCAACGTTTCGGCACGGAATTCGAAACTCACCGACCAATCCAACGGACACGACTGCCCGCTGTCCGCATACAACGGCCCGGAGGCACGCAGTTGCTGGCCAGGCTGCAAGGTGATTTCCACCATGCTCACGTCATCGCGCACTTCACCGCGAAACGCCGCCAGTGCCTGTTCTATATCTTCAAATAAACGATCAGGCTCGCGATTGGCGGCAAACACCTGCTGTAAACGTTCGGCGCCGAACAGTTGGTCGTTGGCATCTGCGGTATCCAGCACCCCATCGGACAACAGGAACACCCGATCACCCAGGGCCATGGGCCAGACTTCAGTGCGATCATCAAAGACCTCAGCCGACAGCACCCCTAACGGCAAATGCCGCGATTCCAGTGGCGTGCGTTTACCCGTGGCGATTTCATGCACATAGCCTTCGGGCATGCCGCCGTTCCACACCTCCACCACCCGTCGCTGGGTGCTCAGGCACAACAGGGTGGCGCAGCAGAACATGTCCACCGGCAGAATACGCTTGAGCTTGGCGTTCATCTCGCGCAGGGTCTGTGCCAGGCCGTAGCCCTTGGCGGTCATGCCGTAGAACACTTCTGCCAGGGGCATGGCCCCCACCGCCGCCGGCAGGCCATGCCCGGTGAAGTCGCCGAGCAGCACATGCATATCGCCGGACGGGGTGTAGGCGGCCAACAGCAAATCACCGTTGAACAACGCATAGGGCGATTGCAGGTAGCGGATATTCGGCGCGGCGTTGATACAGCCGGAATGGGCAACCTTGTCGAACACTGCCTTGGCCACCCGTTGCTCGTGCAGAAGGTAGTCGTGATGCTTGGCAATCAGGTCGCGCTGCTGCAAAACCGTCGCCTGCAACCGACGCAGGCGGTCCATGGCATTGATCTTCGCCGCGAGAATCAGCTGGTTATAGGGCTTGGGCAGGAAGTCATCGCCGCCAGCATCCAGGCACTGGGCCAGCGCCTCGCTCTCGCGCAGGGACGTGAGGAAAATCAGCGGCACCAGCTCCTCACCCGCCAATTGCTTGATCCGGCGCGCCGCCTCAAAGCCGTCCATCACCGGCATCAGCGCATCCATCAACACCAGCTGCGGGCGCTCACGGGTAAACACCGCGACCGCTTCAGCACCGTTGGTGGCCGTGAGCACCTGGTGGCCCTGGCGCCGGATGATGGTCGACAGCAACAGCAGGTCGGCGGCGCTGTCTTCGGCGATCAGGATTGTCAGCGGCTCAAGGACCGGGGCCAGGACGCTCAACTGATGTCGAACAGTTTGTCGAAGTTGGAGATACCGAGGATCTTGCGCACATCCGAATTGCTGTTGATCACCCGGATATCGGCGTCATCGCCGGCATGATCGCGCAGCAGCAACAGCATGCCGAGGGCGGAGCTGTCGAGGTAGGTCGTCTCTTTCAAATCCACGACGTAGGTAGTGGGCACCTTGTAGAAACGCTCGTAGGCGTCACGAAACGCTTGATGGCTGCCGAAATCAAACCGGCCCTTGACCGCGATCGTCAACTTATTCCCATCCAGGGATACTTCTGACTCGACTGACATGTGACTGCTTCCTTGTCATTGGCAATGACACAAGGTTTAGCAGGTGCCGGGGATGTGGGCAACTTTCAATACACGTCTTTGCGCGGCATGCGCTGCGAAAGCTCATCCAGCAACTTCTGCTCGCGCTTGTCTTCAAGCGCCCGCGCTTCATCGATATAGCGTTGCACCAGCTTGCGCAAACCTTCGACCCGGGCAAACGCAGCCTGCCAACTCTCACGCGCCTTATCGAGGTTGTTCTGGTGCCAGGCCAGGCTTTGGCGCTGCTGACCGACGGCGGTTTCCAACTGGTTGAGAAAGCCCTGGTAACCCATCAGCCATTGGCCGGACACGCCCTTGCTGCCGCGTTCGATCCATTGCTGCTGGTACTCGCCGCGAAAGCGCTCCAGGTCACCCAGCTTGCTTTCCGCCAAGCGCACTTGCCCCTGGAAGTAACCCAGGCGCTGCACGGCGGTTTTCTCGGCCTTTTCGGCCATGTCCACCACCGGAGCCAGGCGCGCGGCGCGGCTGTTGGCCATGGCTTAGCCGCCTGGCGCCGGGGCGAAGATCGACTGCAGATGCGCTTCGCTTTCGCCCATGCTGATCTTGTCGTTGAGACCCTGGCGCAAGTAGGTGACCAATTGCGGTTGCAGGGCAATCGCCAAGTCGGTGTCGCGATCACCGCCCGCCACGTAGGCGCCGACGCTGATCAGATCGCGGCTCTGCTGGTAGCGCGACCACAGCTGCTTGAACTGTTGCGCACGGGCCATGTGTTCCGGCGTGACCACCGCCGGCATCACCCGACTGATGGACGCTTCGATGTCGATGGCCGGGTAGTGCCCTTCTTCGGCCAGGCGCCGTGACAGCACGATGTGGCCGTCGAGCACGCCCCGCGCCGAGTCGGCAATCGGGTCCTGCTGGTCATCGCCTTCGGACAATACGGTGTAGAACGCGGTGATCGAGCCACCACCGGCCTCGGCGTTACCGGCACGCTCCACCAACTTGGGCAGTTTGGCGAATACCGACGGCGGGTAACCCTTGGTCGCCGGCGGTTCGCCGATGGCCAGGGCGATTTCCCGCTGGGCCTGGGCGAAACGCGTGAGCGAATCCATCAGCAACAGGACGTTCTTGCCCTTGTCACGGAAGTATTCGGCGATGCGCGTGCAGTACATGGCGGCGCGCAACCGCATCAGCGGCGCATCGTCGGCTGGAGAGGCAACCACCACCGAGCGCTTGAGGCCTTCTTCACCGAGGCTGTGCTCGATGAATTCCTTCACCTCGCGGCCCCGCTCGCCGATCAGCCCGACCACGATGATGTCGGCCTCGGTAAAGCGCGTCATCATGCCCAGCAACACCGACTTACCCACGCCGGTACCGGCGAACAGGCCCAGACGTTGGCCACGGCCGACCGTCAATAATCCGTTGATGCTGCGAATGCCCACGTCCAGCGGCACGCTGATGGGGTTGCGATTGAGCGGGTTGATGGTGGGGCCGTCCATCGGCACCCAGTCTTCGGCCTTCATGCCGCCCTTGCCGTCCAGCGCGCGCCCGGCGCCATCGAGTACGCGGCCGAGCATGCCCATGCCCATCGGCAGACGGCCGGTGTCGGCCAAGGGCACCACGCGGGCGCCGGGGGCAATGCCTGCCAGGCTGCCCACGGGCATCAGGAAAATCTTGCTGCCGGAAAAGCCCATCACTTCGGCTTCGACCTGCACCGGGTGGTAGCTGTCGTCGTTGATCACCATGCAGCGGCTGCCCATGGCAGCCCGCAGGCCTTCAGCTTCGAGGGTCAGGCCGACCATGCGCAGCAGGCGCCCTTCGAGGATCGGCTGGCCGGGTAACTCCGTGGCCTCGGCGTAACCGCCCAGGCGCTTGGCGAAGCTGGTGCGGTCAAGGCGCATCGACGGCGTCCAGGTCCACGCTCAGATCAGGCTCGGCCGGGTGCAGGGCCTGTTCGTGGAGCTGATCAAAGAGCTTGGCCATGATCTGGCTGATGCGGGTCTCCACCGTGGCATCGATGCGGCTGTGTTCGGTTTCGACCCGGCAACCGCCGGGCTGCAACGCCGCGTCTTCGACGATTCGCCAGGTTTCTTCATGGCGCTCGCGCAGGGCCTTGACCTGTTCGAAATCCTGCGGGTTGATGTACAGCCGCACGTTACCGACGCCCAGGGGCAGCAGCTTGAGGGCTTCGCGCATCACACTTTCGATATGGCTGGAATCCAGCACCAATTCGCGCTGGATCACCTGGCGGGCGATGTGCTGCACCAGGCCGACCATGGCTTTTTCGATCTGCGAATCCTGCTCGGCGATGGGGTCGAACAGCGTGCCCATCAAACGCTCCAGACTGGCCAGCTTGACGCTCAGCGCCTCTTCGGCCTCCTGGCGCACCTTGAGGGTGGTGCTGCGAAAACCGTCTTTTTCACCCGCCGCGAAGCCTTCGTTGTAGGCCTCCTGGCGAATGGCTTCCAGTTCTTCCAGGGTCAGTGGCTGGACTTCATCCAGCGGCACTTCTTCCATCTCCACCGGAGGTTCTTCGACCGGCTCCGGCTCGGGCTCCGGCACATGCGGGTCGAAGCTGGGCAACGACCAGATGTCGAACCCACCGACGTCCCGTGCGCGAATCAGATCGCTGGGCGCCTCATCTTTGTTCGACATGGGAAGCGCCTTAGATCATTTCTTCGCCGCCCTTCCCGCCGAGAACGATTTCTCCGGCTTCGGCCATACGGCGGGCAATGGTGAGGATTTCTTTCTGCGCGGTTTCCACATCGCTGACGCGTACCGGGCCCTTGGCTTCCAGGTCGTCGCGCAACAGTTCCGAGGCGCGCTTGGACATGTTCTTGAAGATCTTCTCTTTGACGTTCTCGTCCGAGCCCTTGAGGGCCAGCACCAGCACGTCCGAGGACACTTCGCGCAGCAACGCCTGGATGCCACGGTCGTCGACATCGGAGAGGTTGTTGAACACGAACATGAGGTCTTCGATCTGGCCGGACAGGGTGTCGTCGATCTCGCGGATCGAGTCCATCAACTGGCCTTCGACCGAGCTGTCGAGGAAGTTCATGATGTCCGCCGCACGCTTGATACCCCCCAGGGTGGTGCGCGAGGCATTCGAGTTGCCGGAGAACTGCTTCTCCAGAATCGTGTTGAGTTCTTTCAGCGCCGCCGGCTGCACGGTGTTCAGCGACGACACGCGCAGGATGATGTCCAGGCGCACTTTGTGGTCGAAGTGACCGAGCACTTCACCGGCCTGGTCGGGGTCGAGATACGCCACCACGATCGCCTGGATCTGCGGGTGTTCGTAGCGGATCACGTCGGCGACGGCACGCGGCTCCATCCATTTCAGGCTGTCGAGGCCGCTGGTATTGCCACCCAGCAGGATGCGGTCGATCAGGCCGTTGGCCTTGTCTTCGCCCAGGGCCGAGGTGAGCATCTTGCGGATGTAGCTGTCGGAGCCGACGCCCAGGCTGGTCTGGTCGCCGACGATCTCGACGAACTCGCTCATCACCTGCTCGACTTGCTCGCGGTGCACGTTGCGCATCTGCGCCATGGCCACGCCCACTCGCTGGACCTCTTTGGGCCCCATGTGGCGCAGCACTTGGGCGGCGTCGGTTTCACCGAGGGACAGCAGCAGGACTGCGGCTTTGTCGACCTTGGTGAGCTTGGCAACAGCGGCTCGATTATCACTCATCTGCGTTGATCCACTCTTTCACGACCTGGGCCACACGGCCCGGGTCTTCTGCCACCAGACTCTTGATTGCATTCAGCTGAGCGTCATAGCCTTCGCTCGGGCTTGGCAACAGGATACTTTGCGGGCCGCCGAGACTGACGCGGTCGTTGGGCAGTTCGCCGTCCAGGCCGCCCATGCCACCCAACTCGACGTCGCTGCCACCGAAGGCGGCCAGTTGTTTCTTGCCGTTGCCGGTGATGTTGTTGAGCACCGGGCGCAGCACGCCGAACACCAGCACCAGGATGAACAACACACCCAGCACTTGCTTGACGATGTCCCAGAACCACGGCTGCGTGTAGAACGCAGGGTCAGCGATCACTTCGCCACGCTCGGCGGAGAACGGCATGTTGATCACGCTGACGCTGTCACCGCGGCTGGCGTCAAAACCGACAGCGTCCTGCACCAGGCGCGTGAAGCGTGCCAATTCATCGGCGCTCCACGGGGCACGGGTAACGGCGCCGTCGGCGGCATTGACCTTGACCTGGTCATCCACCACCACCGACACCGACAGGCGATTGACGCGGCCTTGTTGCTGCTTGGTGTGGCTGATGGAACGGTCGAGTTCGAAGTTCTTGGTCGACTGGTTACGCTTGTCCGCCGGGTACGGCGCGAGCATCGGCTGGCCGGTGGCCGGGTCCATGATCTGCTGGCCATTGGCGTCCAGCAGTGGCTGGCCTGGCTGGATGGCGCCAGCGCTGGCCGTCGCGCCGCCGGTGGTTTGCGGGGCCGAGGCCGGGGCCGGTGGCTGGTTGCTCAGGGCACCCGGTACGCCTTGCGGCGGGCCATTGGCAGCGGTGCGTTGTTCGCTGGTGGACTGCTCGCTGCGCAGCGCCGGCTGGTCCGGGTTGAACTGCTCGGAGGTCGACTCGACGGCGCTGAAGTCCACGTCGGCGGACACTTCAGCCTTGTAGCGGTCGTTGCCCAACACCGGTTGCAGGATGTTGTGTACCCGCTGTGTCAGCATGCTTTCAACGCGGCGACTGTAGTCGAACTGCTTGCCGGCCTGGGTCAGCGCGGAGTTTTCCGCCTGGTCGGACAGCAGGTTGCCCTTCTGGTCGACCACAGTGATCTGCGACTTGCTCAGTTCAGGCACGCTGGTGGCGACCAGGTTGACGATGGCCAGCACCTGGCCTGGCTCCAGGGAGCGACCAGAGAACAGCTCCACCAATACCGAAGCGCTGGGCTTGCGCTCATCGCGCACAAACACCGAGCTTTTCGGAATGGCCAGGTGCACGCGGGCGCCCTTGACGTTGTTCAGGCTGGAGATGGTGCGTGCCAGTTCGCCTTCCAGGCCACGACGGTAGCGGGTGGCTTCCATGAACTGGCTGGTGCCGAGGCCCTGGTCCTTGTCGAGGATTTCAAATCCGATATTGGCGTCGGACGGGGTGACGCCGGCCGCCGCGAGTTTCATGCGCGCACGGGCCACATCGTCGGCCTTGACCAGCAGCGCCCCGGAGTTGGGCTCCACGGTATAGGCGATGTCGGCGGCGGCCAGGGTTTCCATGATCTGCTTGGAATCCATGCCCGCCAGGCTGCCGTACAGCGGCCGGTAATCTGGTTGCTGCGACCACAGCACCACGGCAAAACCAATCGCCACGCTCGCGGCCAGGCCGACCATCAGGCCCACCTGACGCAACATGGTCATTTCGGAAAGGTTTTCCAGGAACGACAGGCCAAACAGCGGCGGCTTGCCGTCTGCCTTGGCGGGTGCGTTGTCCACGACTGCTTCTGCCATGACTTAAATCTCGTCCTTAAACCGGCATCTGCATGATGTCTTGGTAAGCCTGAACCAGCTTGTTACGCACCTGGGTCAACGCCTGGAACGACACGCTGGCCTTTTGCGAGGCAACCATCACATCGGTGAGGTCCACGCCGCTTTTGCCGATCTCGAACGCGTTGGCCAATTGGCTGGAGGCTTGCTGGGTATCACTGACTTTGTTGATGGCCTGGCCGAGCATGTCGGCGAAGCTGCTTTGGCCCAATTCCGGCGCAGGCGCGACGGATTTCGGTTGAGCCATGGCATCCATTTGCATGGAGCGCATATCCAACATCAACCGATTGAACTCAATACCCTGGCTCATGAACTTCTCTCTCCGACAACCCGCATATTTTTTGACGCTACGCCGCAATTACTAGGTGAAGTAGCAACAAGGGTGCCAGCTCTGGTTCAACTCGTAAGAAAAGGCGACAAACCTTGTCCGCCTTGTTACCGATTATGTGGCGAACAGATATGCCTCGACGTCCATGCCGGCGTCACGCATCTGCGCCAGCTTGTAGCGCAAGGTGCGCGGGCTGATCCCCAGGCGTTCGGCGGCCTCTTTGCGGCGGCCGCGCTCGGCGCGCAGGGTGTCGATGATCATCTGGAATTCGCGGCGACGCAGGTCGTCGCCCAAGGCACCGGCGGTTTCGGCTTCGACCACCACGGGCGCAGGCGCCAGGGTCGGCAGCGGCGCAATCCCGCTGCCCATGGCCAGGCAGAAATCCTGGGGCTGGATCAGGCCGCCCTGTTGTAGGATCAACGCACGCTGGATGGCGTTGTCCAACTCCCGCACATTGCCCGGCCATGGATAGGCGACCAGGCAGGCCTGGGCCTCGGCCGACAGGCGCGCCTGGGCATGCTTCATTTTTTTGACGTGGTTACCCAGCAGGCGCTCGGCCAGTGGAATGATGTCCGCCGGGCGCTCGCGCAACGGGCGCCAGGCCAGGGGAAAGACCGAGAGACGGTAGAACAGGTCTTCACGGAAGCGCCCCGCCGCCACTTCGCCCGCCAGGTCACGGTTGGTAGTGGCGACCACGCGGATATCCAGCTGGATCGGCTTGCGTGCGCCGACGCGCTCTACTTCGCGCTCTTGCAGCACCCGCAGCAACTTGGCTTGCAGACCCAGGGGCATTTCCGAAATTTCATCGAGCAAAATCGTGCCGCCATCCGCCTGCTCGAACTTGCCCGCCTGGGCCGCGATGGCGCCGGTGAACGAGCCTTTTTCGTGGCCGAACAGCGTGGCTTCGAGCATGTTGTCGGGGATCGCGGCGCAGTTGATGGCGATAAACGGCTGCTTGGCGCGGGTCGATTGCTGGTGGATGTAGCGGGCCAGCACCTCCTTGCCGGTGCCGGACTCGCCGGAAATCAGCACAGTGGAATCACTGCGCGCCACGCGGGCAGCCAGCTCCAGCAATTGTGCGCTGGCCGGTTCGAAGGCAATCGGACCTTCGCCGTCGCTGGCCGGAATCACGCCCAGGGCATGCCGCGCGACCAGTTCGATCAAGGCCTTGGGTTCGAACGGTTTGACCAGGTAATCCGCCGCACCCTGGCGCATCGCGTCGACCGCACGTTCCACAGCGCCGTGGGCGGTCATCAGCAACACCGGCAACTGTGGCTGACGCGCGCGCAGCACACCGAGCAACTGGTGGCCGTCCATGCCCGGCATGTTCACGTCGCTCACCACCAGGCTGAAGGACTCTTGCTCCACTGCCTCCAAGGCGTCCTCGGCAGAACCGACCGCCCGGTAGTCATGGCCCGCCAACAGCAGCGTGTCGGCCAATGCTTCACGCAGCGCGCGATCGTCTTCCACCAACAGAACCTTGATAGCCATAACCGTTTACTCCGTGCTTGCCGCGCATGAAAACAGCGGCAAGGTCATCAATGCACAGGTGCCACGCCCGACACGGGAATGCAGCTGCAATTCTCCCTGATGGGCACGCGCCACCGCCTTGACCACGGTCAGGCCCAGCCCGGTACCGTTCGTCTTGGTGGTGAAAAAAGGTTCGCCCAGGCGCTGCAATACGGCAGGCTCGATACCGCTGCCGCTGTCGCTGATGCACAGGCGCAGGGTTTGCTCGCGGCTGTACAGGTGCACCTTGAGCCGCGCACCAGGGCCGCTGGCCTGGGTGGCGTTTTCGATCAGGTTGAGCAGCGAACCGACAAGGGTGTCACGGTTGCACAGCAGTTCGCCAAGATGGCTGTCGCACTGCCAACGCACTTGCACGTCTTGAATGTGGGTGGCAGCCGCCGCTTGCAGCGCCTGCATCAACTCGGTAGGCGTGATGCGGTCGGTCAGCGGCAATTCACCACGGGCAAACACCAGCATGTCGCGCACCTGATGCTCCAACTCGTGCAGGCGCTCCTTGAGGCGCCCGGCAAAACGCTGATGGGTGGCCGCAGGCAGTTGTTCATCAGTCAAATGACTGGCGTAGATCAACGCCGCCGACAACGGCGTGCGGATCTGATGCGCCAGAGAAGCGACCATGCGCCCCAGCGAGGACAAACGCTCGTGGCGCGCCAACTGGTCTTGCAGGTGACGGGTTTCAGTCAGGTCGTTGAGTAGCACAAGCTGGCCCGGCTCCGCGTCCAGGGCGCGCGTGGCAATGGACAAACGGCGGCCGTCCTTGAGGGAGATTTCATGGCCGTCGTCTTCACGCGGCGCAAAGCAGCGGGTGATCACGTGACGCCACAGCTCGCCTTCCAGGGGCAGGCCAAGCATGTCGCAGGCCGCCGGGTTGGCTTCGCGCACGCGGCCTTCTTCGTCGATGACGATCACGCCCCCGGGCAACAGCGACAGCAGGTTTTGCAGACGGTTGGCCAGGCGCTCCTTCTCGGCCAATTCTTCCATGCGCTGGGCACTGACCACCGCCAACTCGCCCTTGAGCTCCGAAACACGGGCCTCGAGCAGGCTGTAGGAATCGGTCAATTGGCTGGACATCTGGTTGAACAGCGAAAACGCCTGCTCCAGGCCCTGGCGGCTTTGCTGTTCTACAGAGGGAACGAGCCCCGGGATGGCGGGGCTGGAAGAATGTTGGGCGGCGTGGGGCATCATGCTCTCTCGCTTGGCTGACCGTCAGTTAAACGGAACGTTGCGAGGGCTGTAGCAATACCCGTGCCGAAAAAAAACCGCTGATTAATCAGCGGTTTGTATTTTAGGCGTCAATCATCCGCCTGTTCGTCACCTTCTTTGCGGCTCATACCGTACTTGCGCATCTTCTCCACCAGGGTGGTTCGACGGATGCGCAGGCGCTCGGCGGCACGAGCGACGATGCCGTTGGCGTCGTCCAGGGCCTGCTGGATCAGGCCTTGTTCCAGGTTGCCGAGGTAGTCCTTCAAGTCCAGGCCTTCGGGCGGCAGCATCGCAGTGGAGCCGAAGTCCGGGGTATGGCCGTTGATGGCCACCCGTTCTTCCAGATCGCTGCGCAGGCTGTCGACCAATTGCTCGTCTTCGTCGTCGACGTAGCGGAATTTCTTCGGCAGCTCGACCACGCCGATCACACCGTAGGGGTGCATGATCGCCATGCGCTCCACCAGGTTGGCCAGCTCGCGGACGTTGCCCGGCCAGCCGTGGCGGCACAGGGACATGATCGCGGCGGAATTGAAACGGATCGAACCGCGCTTTTCGTGCTCCATGCGCGAGATCAGTTCATTCATCAGCAGCGGGATGTCTTCCACGCGCTCGCGCAGCGGGGCCATCTCGATCGGGAATACGTTGAGGCGGTAGTACAGGTCTTCGCGGAAGCTGCCGACCTCGATCATGCTCTCGAGGTTCTTGTGGGTGGCCGCGATGATGCGCACGTCGACGCTCTGGGTCTTGTTGCTGCCCACACGCTCGAAGGTGCGCTCCTGCAACACGCGCAGCAGCTTGACCTGCATCGGCAGCGGCATGTCGCCAATTTCGTCGAGGAACAGGGTGCCGCCGTTGGCCAGCTCGAAACGCCCGGCACGGCTGGTGATTGCCCCGGTAAAGGCGCCCTTCTCGTGGCCGAACAATTCACTTTCGAGTAGCTCTGCCGGGATCGCACCGCAGTTGACCGGCACAAATGGCCCGTCGCGGCGCTTGGAGTGATAGTGCAAGTTGCGCGCGACCACTTCCTTGCCGGTACCCGACTCGCCGAGGATCAACACGCTGGCGTCGGTATCGGCAACCTGCTGCATCATCTGGCGCACGTGCTGGATGGCACGGCTGGTGCCAACCAGGCTGCGGAACAGGTTGGGTTCGCGATGGCGACCGCGCTCGCGGGCCTGGTCGTACATCTCGCGATAGACCTGGGCACGGTGCAGGGAGTCGAGCAATTTGCTGTAGCTGGGCGGCATTTCCAGGGTGGAAAGCACGCGGCGGCGCTGGTCTTCCGGCAGGTCGACAGAAGAAATATCGCCCATCAGCAACACGGGAAGGAACTCATCCCAAGTAGACAGTGTCTTTAACAAGCCCAAAACAGCGCCAGGAGCGTTTACCGTCCCGATCAGCACACAAATGACTTCACGGCTCGATGACAATGAGCTGACCGCCTGCTGCCAATCATGGCTACCGCAGGGCAGATTTTCTTCGCCAAGAAAATTCAAAATCACCGCTAAATCGCGGCGGCGGACGCTATCGTCATCAATCAGCAGAATTTTGGTTTCACGCCACATGCAATAGCAACTTCCCTAGTAAAACTTCCTGCCCCGGAGTGAGGGCAATCGAGACGCCTGTACGACTTTGTACCCTACTAGACGTCTGAAATCTGAAAACAGCACTAGTTAAGTCAAAAATGCTGGCACAGTCAAATATATGACGCACCCATCGGACCAACTGAGGCTATTCAACCGAACAGATGGTAAACCTTTGACGCATTTTTCGCTTGGTTGATCTGCGACATCTCTTCGAAAATCGCCTGCCGCTCACCCGTCGTCACCTCGAGCAATTGCTGGTAAACCGCCAGCAGACTCTCAAGCTTTTCACGCAACGCATCCTCGTCTACCGGCGCTTCGCTGAGCACCTCGTCGATGACATGACGACAGCCCAGGTCCAGTTCGCCGATGGCGTCCCAGTTGCGCTCCGCCAGCGCGCCCATCAGCGCCTCACGGGTTTCATCAATGCGTTGCAATGCTTGGCTCATGACATGTTCCTCAAGGCCGCTTGGCCTTATTGCGCAGCGCCTTGTGGCGCGCCGATGGCATCCCAGCCTTCTTTCACGGTAATCAGCAAACGGGCGACTTCGTCGATCATGTCGGCGTCGTTGTGCAGATTGGCTTCCATCAAACGGTTGGTCATGTACACGTACAGACCTTCCAGTTGCTGAACGTATTCCTTGTTGTCGCTTTTTTCCGCGCTCAGGCCATCACGAAGCCCGATGAGGATGTCGGCGGCCTTGCCCAACATCAGGCCCTTCGCGGCGATATCACCACGCGCCAACGCACCTTTGGCCTGCGCCATGCGGTCGAGCCCGCCCTCCATCAGCATTTGCACCAGGCGGTGCGGGCTGGCTTCGGAGATCTGGGCATGGGAATTGACCTTCTGGTATTGGCGAAGGGCTCTCATGGGATTCATGTTTCTACCTCGTGACAGGCAACAGCGAGAAGGGTTGCAATAATCATTATGTCGACTGGGTCGCAAAAAACTTTAACCCGACGGCACCATGAAGAACAAAGCCCAGGTCAATGGACCTGGGCTTTTTCATCAGCCATCAATCAGCTGCTTTTCTGGGCGTTACTCAGCGCGCTGAGCGTACCCAGGATACTGCTGCTCTGCTGGCGCAGTTGCGCCACCAGCGTATCCATGGCGGTGTACTTGCGGGTCAAGGAGTCTTGCATGGTGGTGAGGCGTTCATCCAACGCAACTTGCTGCTTGTTGAGGTCTTTAAGGCTGTCGGACAACGACGTTGAACGCGTCGCCAGGATCCCGGTGGTGGCCTTGGCATAGCCATCGGTCGCCGCCGTCAGGCGCGCGAGCAGGCCGGTCTTGCCGCTGAAGATACTGTTGATGTCGGCGGCGTTGGTCAGCACAGCCTTGTCCCACTGCTTGGCGTCAATGCTCAGCGCACCGGTGTCGCGGTCAGTCGTCACACCGAATTGCGCCAGGGACTTCAAGGTGCCGTTGCCGGACAGGGCGTTGAACTCGTTGCGGATCGCCGCCTGCAAGGTGCGCATGGTCGAGTCGCCGGTCAAGGTGGCGGCGACGGAGTTACCGGCGGCATCCTTGGTCACCTTGGTCTCGGCGTTCATCGCCTTGAGCAGGGCGTTGTAGGTGTCGACGAAGCCCTTGACCCCGGACTTGAGGGCGGTGGTGCTGGTGCTGACGGAAATGGTCAAAGCATTGCGAGCCGTAGACGCGGTATCCGAAGGCGTGGTCAAGGGCGACACAGAGAGCAACTTGATACTTACACCACTCACTGCATCCGTGATGCTGTTGGTCTTGGACTCTGCAGCAATACCGTCAATGGTGTACTTGGCGTTCTTCGGCTCGCTGACCACTGTGTAACCGGTATCAATCCCCGAGTTGCCCGACATCGTCAGATCGGAACCAACACCAGCATTGGTGGAGGTCAGGATAAGACGCGAACCGTTGGAGTCGGTGAGGATGTTGGCACTCAGGCCTGCGGTGCCGAACTGCGAGTTGATCGAGTCACGCACCTGTTGCAGGGTCGCGCCGGCCGGCACCTTCAGGTCGAAGTTCTTGCCCGACTGGCTGATCGTCAGCGTCGTTGGGGTGGTGCCACTGTTCACGACCGTCGACTGGCCGCCAGTGAAGCTCTTGGTCGACAGCTTCGACGGCGTCGCCAACTGGTTGACGACCAGCGAGAAGCTACCGCTCGCCGCACCCTGGTTGGCCGTCATGGTGGCGACCTTCTCGTCCGAAGACGTACCGGTCAAGCCACTGAAGCTGTTATCGGTGCCCATGCTGGTCAGCGCACCGCGGAAGGCGTCCAGGGCTGCCTGGATCTTGCCGATGGACGACAGCTGGGTGGTTGCCTTTTGCGACTGGAGGTTGATCTGACCCTGTTTAGGCGCTCGCTCGGCATCCACCAGGGATTTCACAATCGCCTGAGTGTCGAAACCCGACCCCACGCCGGTAATCGTTGTACCCGCCATCATCTTTCTCCTGTTCCGGTGGCTGCCGTTATCTTGACGACTATCGCTTCAAGCTGTGACAGCAACAAGTTTCATGCCAGTTCACGCCTTGTCGTCAAACAACACATGACTGGCGCTGGCCAGACTCTGTGCCAGTTTCAAGGCCGTTTCCGAAGGAATCTGTCGGATCACTTCACCGGTGTCGGTGGCAATGACCTTGACCACAACCCTATGGGTGGAATCGTCAATGGAAAAGTCCAGATTGCGCTGGGCCGCTTGTACGAATTCTTTAATATCAGTGACCGCTTTTTCCAGGCTGTCCTTTTGGGACGTACCCGCGGTTGGCGCGGCCGCTTCAACCTTAGTCTTGTCTTTATCCGCAACCACAGGTGCCGGAGTGCCTTGAGGGGCCAGCGGCGGATAAGACAAGTTCAGTTTTACACTCATGTCCATGCCCAATCTCCTCTGATTGGAAAAGACGAAAGGGCACGTAAACGCGCCCTTCCGTCATTCACCACGCGTCGCTATTACTGAAGCAGCTTCAGTACAGCGGATGGCAGTTGGTTAGCCTGCGACAGGATCGCAGTGGAAGCCGACTGCAGGGTTTGCTGCTTGGTCAGTTCAGCGGCTTCGGAAGCGAAGTCGACGTCCTGGATGGTGGAACGAGCAGCGGTGCTGTTTTTCTGGATGTTGGACAGGTTGTCCACAGTGCTGGTCAGACGGTTCTGTACCGCACCCAGGCCCGAACGGGAGCTGGAGATGGTAGCGATAGCCTGGTCGATCACGGACACAGCGTTCTGGGCCTTGGTGGCGTCAGTCACGTCGGTTTGCGATACGGAGGTCTTGGTCGAAGCAGCCGAAGTAGCGGCACCGAAGACACCGGTCACACCAGCGCCTTCCAGGGAGTAACCCTTGGCGGAGTCCAGGTTCACTGCACCGGTAGCGATGATGCCGTCAGCCAGGGCGGTAGCAGTACCGTAGGTGCCCGAACCGTCTTTGGTGGCAACAGTGATGGTGCCGGCAGCGGTCGAAGCGCTGAAGGCCAGGTTTTCACCGGTGTCGGATTTAACCGACAGAGTGCCTTTGGACTCGTCGTAGTTAACGCTGATACCCAGTTTGGCGGAGTTCGACTTCAGTTGGTCAGCCAGGCTGGCAGTGTCTTTTACGCCAACGAACGTGGTGGCTTGGCCGCCAACGGTCATGGTGAACGAAGCTGGAGCGGTAGCAGCACCGGCGCCGACTACGAACTGAGCTTCAGTGCTGGCGGTAGCGCTCAGGCCACCGACGGCGCCGTTCAGCTGGGCAGCGATGGTTTTAGCGGAAGCAGCAGCAGCAACAGTGACGCTGCTAGTCTGGCCGTTACCGGTCACTGCGATTGCGCCGCCAGCTACACCAGCACCTGGAGTGATGCCGATGCTCTTCACCTGCTGCGAACCGATATTGTTGGCAGCAACGTTATCCAAGGACAGGTTGATGGTTTCGTTAGCGTTGGCGCCAACCTGGATCGACTTGGTACCGTACGAACCGTCCAGCAGCTTCTGGCCACCGAAAGTAGTGGTCTGGGCGATACGGGTCAGTTCCGAAGTCAGGGCCTGGTATTCGTCGTTGTTCGACTTACGGTCGTCGGAGCTCAGGGAGCCGGTAGCCGAGGACAGAGCCAGGGTACGCATTTTTTGCAGAATGTCGGTCGAAGCCTGCATTGCGCCTTCAGCGGTCTGCGCGATGGAGATACCATCGTTGGCGTTCTTTACAGCTTGACCCAGGCCGTTGATCTGGCTGGTCATACGGCTGGCGATACCCAGGCCGGCGGCGTCGTCTTTAGCGCTGTTGATACGCAGGCCGGAAGACAGGCGCTGCATGGAAGTGGCCAGGGCGCCGCCAGCTTTGTTCAGGTTGCCCTGAGTAGTGATCGAAGCAATGTTGGTGTTTACTGTTAAAGCCATGACGAAATCCTCGTTGGATGGATACTGCGGCTTCCGGCCCTGGCAACCGCCGGGTGTGGCCTGAGAACCTACGTAATAGTTATCGTCGTGGTAGCCGGTTGCTTGAGGATTTTTTTCGATTTTTTTGCTGGCGTCGTGCCACTCCTTGCAATTCAAGGGCTTACGCAGGCAAAAAAGCCCGATTTCATTGGGTTTTCTGGCGCCAAATAAAAAACGCCGATGCTCTTTCGAGTATCGGCGTTTTTTTGTGCTACCGGTTCAAGGTGTCACGGGCGATAGAGAATCGCCGAGCCCCACGACAGGCCTACACCAAACCCGCTGATGGCCACGCGTTTCCAGGTGGCGTCCATCACATGCTTTTCCAGCAGCAGCGGGATGCTCGACGACACGGTGTTGCCGGTCTCGACCATGTCCTTGATGAACTTGTCCACCGGCGCATCTTCAAAACGACGCGCCACGGCGTCGACAATCGCCGCACTGCCCTGGTGGATGCAGAACGCATCAATGTCGTCAGCCTTGAGGTCTGACTCATCGAGCAGCTCGTGCAAATGCGCCGGCACCTTGAGCAAGGCGAAGTTGAACACCTGGCGACCGTTCATGAAGAACACACCGTCGCTGACCTTCAGATGCGGGGCGCCGGAGCCGTCAGTGCCGAACTTGGACTTGCCGAGCAACCACGGCGCGTCTTCGCCCATCCAGGTGGCGGTGGCGGCATCGCCGAACAGCATGGTGGTGTTGCGGTCTTCCGGGTCGACGATCTTCGAATACGGGTCGGCGGTGACCAGCAGGCCATTCTTCAGGCCGGCGGCTTCCATGAAGCCTTTCATCGCGTAGATGCCGTAGACGTAGCCGGAGCAGCCCAGGGAAATATCGAAGGCGGCGACGTGGGTCGGCAGGCCGAGCTTGTCCTGGACGATGGCAGCCGTGTGCGGCAGGCCTTCTTCATCGCCGTTCTGGGTGACTACGATCAGCGCGTCGATCGACTCGCGCTTCAAATCCGGGTTGTTGGCAAACAAAGCGTTGACCGCCTCGACACACAGATCGGAGGTTTCCTGCGCGGCTTCCTTGCGCGGCAGGAACGCCGACCCGATCTTGCCAATGATGAATTCTTCATCCTTGGCGAATTTGGCACCCTGGGCGTAGTTATCGATCCCGTCTGCCGGCACGTAACTGGCGATGCTTTTTATGCCAATCATTGTGGCTTCCCAATACTAAATAGCTGGAGAACACCCCTGAGACTACGCCCGGAGTGCTGACAATAAAGGGGATAACCCCATAAAAATCTCGCTGAAAGCCGCCACGCAAGGACCCTGTGACGACTTATCCTTTTCACACGATACAGTGAAGATGCGCTTTATGACTCACAGGTCACTCAATTGTGTGTGCTTTATGCAAAACCTTCAAACAATTAAACCCCAGAAACGACAACGGCCCGCCGTGTTTCCAGGGCGGGCCGCTTGACGTGAAGCCACTTACATCTTGTTGAACAGGCTCAACTGCGAGATTTTCACGAAGGCCAGCTGGGAGGCTTGCAGCATGGTTTGCTGCAGCGCCAGGTTGATGGCCGCTTCACCCATGTCGATGTTGGCCAGATCACTCATCGTGCTGGTCGTGGCGATGCTGATGCTTGAGTTCTCACTGGCCTGGATCTCCAAGGCATTCTGCCGCGCCCCGACGGAACCCCGCACATTGACGATCTGGGACATCGAATTGGCCAGGTTGGCGATGCTCGAATTCATGGCATCCTTGAGCTTGACCGTCGCTGCCGGGTTGCCGTCGGCCGGCGCCTCCAGCGCCTTGCGCAACTGGCCCAGGGTATCCAGCGCATTCTGGGTCTTCTGGGTATTGGCACCCACCGAGAACTGGTCGCCTGGCTGCGGCGGGCCGCTGCTCACGTCAAACGTCACGCCGGCCGCCGTCACCGTGGTCCCGCCACCGGTATCGCCAGTGGCGATCGCCTTGCTGGCGCTCGAATAGGGCTGGGCATACACCTCATAGGCCGTCGCGCTGGTGAACTTGATGATCGCCCCACTGTTGGACGGGAACGTGCTGGCATAGTCCGCCTGGTTGGTGACCTGCGCACCGGTCAGCTGTGCGCTCGATGCATTGCTCGGCGTACGCGAAACACTGAACGTGTCCGGCTTGGCCTCCAGGCTGAAGGTACGGTCCTTGACCAACGCATCGGAGTTGGCGCCCGGCGCCACGTCACCGAGGTTCATGGTGATATCGAATTTCACCCCCCGCAGTGCAACGCTGGTGCTGCCGTCCTTGGTGGCGTCGAACGTGCCATTGCCCGGTATCTCGGAAGTCACGTCGTTGCCGTTCTTGTCGGACACCTTGTATTGCGTGCTGCTGGTAAAGGTCAGCTTGTAAGGCTGGCCGTCGGCGAATTTGTTGGTGTAGTCGCCGCTCGATGTCACCAGCCCGGCCGAAAGCGCCACCTTGTGGTCATTGACCGTAGGCGGCACGGTCTGCGGGTTGGGCGCAACCCAGGGGGCCTGGGTGCGACCGGCGTTGGCCGCGCCTTCAAGGATGGTCTTGCCGGTATCACCCGCGCTGACATTCAGCGTATTGGAAATCTGCAGGCTCAGCGGGGTTTCATCCCCCTGGTAGCTGTAGGTGCCATCGTTGTTGCGCGCATACGGCGGCGTCTGGGTCTTGGAGCCGGAAAACAAGTAGTTGCCGGCCGAGTCCTTGCTGTTGAGCAGGCCCAGGACCTGATCTTCAATCGCACCGACCTCACTGGCAATCGAGCGACGATCAGCATCACTGCCGACACCACCGGCCTTGAGTGCCAGCTCCGTGGCCCGCTGCATGGCTTCACTGATCGCACCTAAAACACTCTCTTCGTTGGTCAGCGAGTTTTTCAGGCTGGTGATGTTGCCCGTGGACTGGGCCACCATGTCTTTCTGCTGCTGCAGCATCAACAACCGCGCCGCCGCCACAGGATCATCCGCGGCGGTCTGTACACGCACGCCGGAGCTGGCCTGGTCCTGGGCCTTCACCACACCCGAATAGTTATCCGAATACTTGGCGGAGCTGGTCTCGAAATACTGCTGTGTAGAAATACGCATCGTCCCAGGCTCCCTTAAAGACTATTGATCAATGTGCTGAAGGTTTCTTGCGCAGCCTTGATGATCTGCGACGACGCCGTGTAGTACTGCTGGAACTTGATCATGTCGCCCGCCTCTTCGTCCAGGTTGACCTGGGACACCGAGTTGCGCGCGTTTTTGTTGGCGGTCAGCAATGCGTTCGTCGCGGTGCTGTCGGTACCGGCAGCCGCAGCCTTGGCCCCGACGGTAGACACCAACTTGCTGTTGGCCCCCACCAGACTGG
This sequence comes from Pseudomonas allii, assembly GCF_055380095.1. Lineage (NCBI taxonomy): Bacteria > Pseudomonadati > Pseudomonadota > Gammaproteobacteria > Pseudomonadales > Pseudomonadaceae > Pseudomonas > Pseudomonas allii. The sequence goes on from NZ_AP039450.1 coordinate 4,782,080, forward strand.
TGCCGCCAGTGCCATCGGCGGCCGTGCCGATGGTCGCCTTGGTCTGCAAGCTGAGCAGGTCAAGAGCGTTGCGGTTGTCGGACTTGCCGGAGGCATTGAACGAGAACGTCGTGCTGTCGCCGTTGGCCGGCGAACCGCCCACCGTGGTGTCGAAACTGAAACTCTTGGCCGGCACCACCAAGGCACCGTTGGCATCGCGCATCGGCACGTTGACCGTGACCTTGTTGCCCTGCCCCGGAACAATGCTGCCGGTGCCGATCGGGTTGCCCTGGGCATCATTGAGCGTGTACGGCTGGGTGCCATCGGCTGCCGGCTTGCCGAACACCATCTTCACCGGCATCGAATGTTCAATACCGGTGCGCAATTGGGCAGTGGCGGCGCCGCCCTGGATGTCCAGAGGCACCGTCAGGGTCGGCGGCGTGAAGGTGCCGGTGCCCTCGTTGGTTTTACTGGCTTGCCCGGATAGCGGCGCAGCAAAGGCGATCTTGTTCGGATCCGTCAACACTGTGCCAATGTCCTTGGCACCATTGGCGGTCGGACTGACCTTGAAGCTGTCTCCGGTGGCCATCGGTCCCTTGCCATCGAGCGCCAAGGTGAAACCATCGATCACGGCCGGTGGCGTGGCGGTGACGTCAAAGGTCCCCATGGCCTTGCCATCGGAACGCACTACGGTGACGTTGTTCGGGTTGGCGCTGTCGCTGAAGGTGACCTTGTAATCGAAATTGGTCAGCTTGCTGCTGTCCTTGATCGTCACGTTCAGGTTGCCGGAACCCGCGCTGTTGTCACCCGAAGCCTGGCTGCGCTGAGCAATGGCGGCGGCGCTGTTGATGTCCTTGAACAGCGAGCTGCCGAACTGGCTATTGAGGTCCAGGCCCTGGCCCAACTGGTTGTTGATGGTGTCTGCGGTGGCAATGGCAATGCGCCCCAGGTCATTGATGGCAGGCATCAGGGCATCGGTGCGATAGCGCAACAGACCGCCAATGCTACCGCCGCTGAGCACGTTGCCCAGGTCGAGCGACTCACCGCCGCCAACGTTGAGCTGGATGGTGAACTGGCTGGTGTCGTTCTTGCTCGGCACGGCGGAAATCGTGTTGGACTGGTCACCCAGTACCAGCGACTGGCCGGAACCGGTGCTGACGCTGAAGATGCCATTCTTCTCGGTGGCGGTCACGCCGACCAATTCGTTCAGCGAACGCACGGCTTCGGCACGCGCGTCCAGCAGGTTGGCCGGGGCCGTGTTCGACGAGCCCTGCACCTGGGCGATCTGCTTGTTGAGCGAGGCAATGGACGACGTCAGCTTGTTGACCTGGTCACTCATCGAGCTCAACTGGCTGTTGATGGTTTCTTTCTGCTGGCCCAACTGCGTAGAGATCGAGTTGAAGCGATTGCTCAGCGTCTGCGCCTTGGTGATCAACACCTGGCGGGCCGAGACATCGCTCGGGTTGGCCGAGGCCGTCTGCACGGCCGAGAAGAACTCACTGAGCACAGCCGACATACCGGTGGTCTTGTCCGACAGGGTCTTGTCGACGGCGCTGACCTGATCCAGGTACGCCTTGGCATCGCTGTTGAGCGAGGTGCTGTTCTGGTACGCCGCGTCGAGGAACTCGTTATACACCCGGCGCACATCGGCCAGGGTGGTACCGCTACCGATGTACACACCGCCGTACTGGTTCGCCGCGCTGGCATTCTGGGTGGTCTGCTGACGCGAGTAACCCGGAGTGTTGGCGTTGGCAATGTTGTTACTCAAGACCGACAGCGATCCTTGAGAGGCGTTGAGCCCTGACATCCCGATACTGAGCAAACTCATGGTTCAGACCTTATAAATGTGTGGTTGCGCCAGCGGCAGCGTAATTCTGGTAACTGTCCATCGTTTTGGCGATCTGCGAAATCTTGCTGGCATAGGCCGGGTCGGTGGCGTAACCGGCTTTTTGCAACTCGCGGACAAACTGTTCCGGGTTGTCGGCCGATTTGATGACTTCTTTATAGCGATCATTGCTTTGCAGCAATGTCACCAGGTCATGGAAGCTGTCCTGGTAGGAGTTGTAGGACCGGAACTGCGCCGTTTCCTTGACCATCGCCCCATCGCGGAACTCACTGGTGATCGCACGGGCCTGGCCGCCCTGCCAACTCTGGCCGGCCTTGATGCCGAACAGGTTGTGGCTGCTGCTGCCGTCTTCGGCGCGCATCACCGATTTACCCCAACCGGTTTCCAGGGCGGCCTGGGCCACCAGGTACTTCGGATCGACACCGATGCGCGCGGCGGCCGCCTTGGCCATCGGCAACATGGTGGCGACAAATTCATCCTGCGAACTGAAGGCTTTCTTCGCCGGCGCCAAGGGTGGCTGGGCCACGGCGCGACCGTAGACCTGCATGCGCCCGCTCGGCACGGCGAAGGTGCGCGCAGTGCTGTTGACCACATTGTCGTCGGCCACGCTGTTACGCAGCGGCGCGCTTTTGGCATCGATAGCAACGGGCGCGTTCGGCACGATGCCGGCCAGCAGGCGATCGGTCAGCTTGCTCGGCAAGGCGATGCGGCGCTGATTCATCAACTCCATGTCATTGCTGTGGGACGCCGCGCCGCCGGCCTGAGGCTCAGCAACACGGTAAGCCCACAGCGGACGCTGGCCATTGGAGCGGCCCAGCGGCCCTTCAGCCTGGGTGCCGGCGGCGATTTCAGTCGGCACGTCGACCTTCTTCCCAGGCTCGGCGCCTGCCGGGCCTTGCAAGGTAGCGGCCTGGGCCTCCACCGGCTTGTTTTTCTGCATCTGGCGCATCAGCACGTCGGCCAGGCCGATACCCCCGCCTTCACGGGACATGGAGACGGCCAGCTGCTGGTCGTACATTTCCTGGTACTGCTTGGCCGCCGGCGTGTTCATCGGGTTGTCTTTACCCAGCGCCTCGGTGGCCGAACGCATGGACTTGAGCATCTCGCTCAGGAACAGCGATTCGAACTCCTGCGCGACCTTGCGCATGTTGCCTTCGCTGTTCTTGTCGGCACCGACCTTGAGCTGATTAAGCCGGTTCAGGTCGGAGTAGGACCCCGAGTCCGCCGTACTGCTGATCCCGCTCTTGCGCATATCCATGGCCATGGCCTCAGATCACGATCAGGTCGGCTTGCAAGGCGCCGGCCTGTTTCAATGCTTCGAGGATCGCCATCAAGTCGCCGGGCGCTGCGCCCACCTGGTTCACCGCACGGACAATCTCATCCAGGGTGGTACCGGGGCCGAACTTGAACATCGGCTTGGCTTCTTGCTGGGCATTCACCCGCGAACGCGGCACCACCGCCGTCTGACCGTTGGACAACGGGCCAGGCTGACTGACGATCGGGTCTTCGGTGATGGTCACGGTCAGGCTGCCGTGGGTCACGGCGGCCGGCGAGACCTTGACGTTCTGACCAATCACGATCGTACCGGTACGCGAGTTGATGATGACTTTGGCCACGGCCTGGCCCGGGTCGACTTCAAGGTTTTCCAGGATCGACAGATAGTCGACACGCTGGCTCGGATCCAGCGGCGCCGTCACGCGGATCGAGCCGCCGTCGATGGCCTGGGCCACGCCTGGGCCGAGCATGTCGTTGATCTTGTCGACCACGCGCTTGGCGGTGGTGAAGTCGGAGCGGTTGAGGTTCAGGGTCAGGCTGTTGCCCTGGTTGAAACCACTTGGCACCGTACGTTCAACCGTGGCGCCGCCCGGGATACGCCCGGCCGACGGCACGTTGACGGTAATCTTCGAACCGTCGCGACCTTCGGCGTCAAACCCGCCCACCACCAGGTTGCCCTGGGCGATGGCGTAGACGTTGCCGTCGATACCTTTCAGTGGCGTCATCAGCAAGGTGCCGCCGCGCAGGCTTTTCGAGTTACCGATGGACGACACGGTGATGTCCACCACCTGGCCAGGTTTGGAGAACGCTGGCAGGTCGGCGCTGATCGACACCGCCGCGACGTTCTTCAACTGCACGTTGCCCGAGCCCGCCGGCACTTTGATGCCGAACTGCGAGAGCATGTTGTTGAAGGTCTGCAGGGTGAACGGGGTCTGGGTGGTCTGGTCACCCGTACCGTTGAGCCCCACCACCAGGCCATAGCCGATCAACTGGTTGGAACGCACGCCGGAGATGCTGGCGATGTCCTTCAGGCGTTCGGCCTGGGCGACAGCGCTCAAGGAAAGCAGGAGTGCGGCCGCCATCAGCTGTTTGAAGTTCAAAGTGGCCACCTAGAAAGGGAACAGCGGGCTAAGGAAGAAACGGTCGAACCAGCCCGGCTGACTCGCATCAGCAAACGAACCCGTACCCGAGTAGGTAATGCGCGCATCGGCAATCCGCGTCGACGGCACGGTGTTGTCGGTGGAGATATCATCGGCGCGGACCATGCCGGCAATGCGTACCAGTTCGTCGCCGGTGTTGAGGGTCATCCACTTTTCACCGCGAATGGCGATGATGCCGTTGGGCAACACGTCGGCCACCGTCACAGTAATCGAACCGGTCAGGCTGTTGCCCTGCCCCGCCGCGCTCTTGCCGTTGGTGGCACGGTCGCCGCTGTAGCCGGCGCTCAGGCTCAAGTCACCACTGCCCAACGGGTTGTTGGTGTTAGGCACTGCGCCAAACAACGAGGTCAGGCCGATACCGGTCTTGCTGGTCTTGCCCACCTGGGAGTTAGCGTTCTTGCTGGCCTGAGTCTTCTCGTTCAGGGTGATGGTGATGATGTCACCGACCCGGAACGCCTTGCGGTCGCTGTACAGGTTCTGTTCAAAACCGGCCTGGTAGATCGAGCCATTGTTGGCGGCCGCCGGCAACGGCGTGCGTGGCAACACCGGCGCGTAGTACGGGTCATTGGGTTTTGGCGTCGGGGCGACACAGCCCGCGAGCACGGCAATCCCACTCAATGCCAGAACAGAAACATAGCGATTCATGACCCTTACCTCACGGTGTTGCAGGCGCCCTCAAGAGCGCCCTATAGACTTGATTACAGATTCTGCGTTACGAACGAAAGCATCTGGTCGGCGGTGGAGATCACCTTGGAGTTCATCTCGTAGGCGCGCTGGGTGGTGATCATGTTGACCATCTCCTCAACCGTGCTCACGTTGGAGGTTTCCAGGGTGCTTTGCAGCGTGGTGCCGAAACCGTTCAGGCCAGGGGTGCCGATTTGCGGCGCGCCGCTGGAGGCGGTTTCCAGGAACAGGTTGTTACCCATGGCTTGCAGGCCGGCCGGGTTGATGAAGTCAGCGGTCTGCAGGTTGCCGATCACTTGCGACGCGGGGTTGCCGGCCACGGTGATCGACACGGTGCCGTCGTTGCCGACGGTGAAGGTCTTGGCGTCGGCTGGAACGATCACGGCCGGCTCCAGGGCGAAACCGTTGGCGGTCACGATCTGGCCGTTGGAGTCCAGGTGGAAAGTACCGTCACGGGTGTAGGAAGTTGTGCCGTCCGGTTGCAGGATCTGGAAGAAACCGCGGCCGTTGATGGCCATGTCCAGCGGCTGGCCGGTCTGTTGCAGGTTACCGGCGCTGAAGTTCTTCTGGGTGCCGACGATCTGCACACCGGTACCCAATTGCAGGCCCGACGGCAGTTCGCTGTCCTGGGTCGACTGGGCGCCCGGCTGCTTCTTGATCTGATAGAGCAAGTCCTGGAACTCGGCACGGTCACGTTTGAAACCCGTGGTCGACACGTTGGCCAGGTTGTTGGAAATGGTGGTCAGGTTGGTGTCCTGGGCGGACAGACCTGTTTTGGCAACCCATAGAGCCGGAAGCATGCTGTTCTCCTTCGTGCGCCTGTTTGTTGGCGCTGCGCCGCAAAATTAGTGTGTTGGATCAGCTCATCTGCATGACGCGCGTCATGGCCTGATCGTCTTCTTTAGCGCTGTTCATCATCTTGATGTGCAGCTCGAACTGCTTGGAAAGCGCCAGCACCGCAGTCATCTCTTCCACGGCATTGACGTTGCTCGCCTGCAGGAAGCCCGAGGTCAGCTTGACGTTCGCGTCGGCCTGGGCCGGCTGGCCATCCTTGGTGTGGATGGTGCCGTCGAGGCCTTTATTCATGTTCTTCAGGTCCGGCTGGACCAGCTTGATGCGGTCCACTTCGGCCATCACCCGCGGGCCTTCGCCCATGGCGCGGATGCTGATGGTGCCGTCGGCACCCACTTCGATTTTCTGCTGGGGCGGCACGGCGATCGGGCCACCGTTGCCCATGATCGGCATGCCGTTGCCGGCGCGCAGCACGCCCAACGCATCGACGTTCATGCTGGCGCTGCGCACGTAGGCTTCGCTGCCATCAGGGGTCTGCACGGCCATCCAGCCATCGCCGTTGACGGCCACGTCCAGGTCGCGGCCGGTCTCGATCATGGCGCCAGGGGTGAAGTCGGTGGCCGGACGCTCGGTCATGGCAAACGCCCGCGCCGGAAAGCTGTCGCCGAACACCGGCATCGAACGCGCCTGCTCCAGGTCACGTTGGAAACCATTGGTGGAGATGTTCGCCAGGTTGTTGGCATGGGCCTTCTGCGCCAGAGCATTCTGGCTGGCGCCGGTCATTGCCACATAAAGGTACTTGTCCACGCTTCTTCCTCTTTCTGACGGACGCTTGCCGCCCACCGCTGTACTGATGAGGCTTAAGCAATTTGCGAACCAACTTTTGAAAAGAGGGAGAAGTGCAGGCTGGGCGGGGGTTTGCCGTGAGGTGGGGTGATTTCAGGGTTGAGCGTGAGTCGAAAAAACGGCGGACTACTGCCGCCTGCGGCAAGCCCCGTCCTTGAAAACGACAAAGATCAAATGTGGGAGGGGGCTTGCCCCCTCCCACATGGGGTTATTTGTCGGTCTTGAGGATTTCGTAGTCGCGCAGCTTATTCGCGATGGTGGTGTGTGACACCCCCAAACGCTTGCCCATCTGCCGACTGCTGGGATGCTCGGCATACAGGGCTTCCAGCACCGCCTTCTCGAACCGCCCGACAATGTCTTCCAGGCCACCCTCCAGCGAAAAATCGCCAAGCGGCTGACGCACCCCATAATCCGGCAACCGGATATGCTCAGCCTTGACCGTCCCGCCGTCGCACAACGACACCGCCTGGAACAGCACGTTTTCCAACTGCCGCACGTTGCCTGGCCAGCGGTAGTGACTCAGGCGCTCCATCGCGGCGGGCGCCAACCTGGGCAGCGAGCAACCGATCTGCCGGCTGGCCTGGTCAAGAAAGTGCTCGACCAAGGGTGCCAGGCCATCGAGGCATTCGCGCAATGGTGGGATATGCAGGGACAGCACATTGAGGCGGTGGTAGAGGTCCTGGCGGAATTCGCCACGGGCGCACAGCTCGGACAAGTCCACTTGGGTGGCACAGATGACCCGCACATCCAGGTACACCTCTTCATCGCTGCCGACGCGACGGAAGCAGCCGTCCTGCAAAAAGCGCAGCAGTTTCACCTGCAAGCGCGCGCTCATTTCCCCTACACCGTCGAGAAACAACGTACCGCCCGCCGTCAGTTCCAGCAGGCCCAGCTTGCCTTCGGCCCGCGCACCCTCGAAAGCGCCAGGGCCGTAGCCGAACAACTCGGTCTCGGCCATCGACTCAGGCAGGCCGGCGCAGTTGAGCGCCATCAACGGTGATTGCCCACGCGGGCTTGCCAGGTGACAGGCCCGCGCCAGCAGCTCCTTGCCAGTGCCGGTTTCGCCTTCTATTAATAGCGGCGCATCCAGCGGTGCCATGCGTCGGGCTTCGCGCACCACGGCGGCCATGACTTTGGAGCTTTGGAAGATGCTGTCAAAGCCACGCAGTTCCTGCTTGCGCACGTTGTAGATGCGCTCACCGACGCGGTCGGCGCGGTGCAGGGTCAGCACAGCGCCGGCCATGGCTTCGCTGTCGTCATGCTCCGAGGATTGCAGCGGCGCGATGTCCGCCAGGAACACGTCGCCCTTGACCTTGACCCGCAGGCCGTTGATCCGCGACTTGCTCGCGCGCACCAGCTCCGGCAAGTCAAAGTCCTCGGCGTAGCGCGACAACGGAATGCCCGGCACCTCATCCACCCGCACGCCGAGCAACTGCGCCGCGGCGCGGTTGGCGGCGACGATGGAGCCGCCCATATCAATCGACAACACCGGAAACTCGAGGGCACCCAGCAGTGCATTGAGCTCCATATGCCGGCGCTCGCTGGGCATCAGCCCTACCCTTTTCACCCCGAACACCCCGGCAATTGCCTCGAACTGCGGGCGCAGCGCCTGGAACTGCATGTTCACCAGGTTCGGGCAGTACAGGTAAATGGCGTTGCCATGCTCACCGCCGACCTCGCCCTTGGCGACGTTGACGCCGTATTCCACCAGCAGGTTGAGGATGTCCCGCAGGATGCCGATGCGGTTCTGGCAGTGCACTTTGATACGCATGAAGAGGCCCGAAAAGTGGGGAGGCGCCGCGTCTTTTTGTCGCTGGGCGCAGATAGTCGTCAAGATTATGTGACAGCGACAGCGACTTTCCCAGCCCAATGCAGCGGTCAACCTAACAAGCGTAACGAATACTTTACGAAAAATGGTAAGTTTTCCTACATCCGCCGGTTTTAAACAGATGGAATCTGGCCTCTCACGGGTTATCAATAGGCTCATCGCAGGACATAACAAGAACGAATGCCTAGCAGGAGAGCCGTATGAAGCAGACGCAGTACGTGGCCCGCGAGCCCGACGCGCAAGGTTTTATCCACTACCCGCCGGAAGAACACGCGGTGTGGAACACCCTGATCACTCGCCAGTTGAAAGTGATCGAGGGTCGCGCCTGCCAGGAATACCTGGACGGCATCGACAAGCTCGGCCTGCCCCACGATCGCATCCCGCAACTGGGCGAAATCAACCAGGTGCTGGCCGAGACTACCGGCTGGCAAGTCGCCCGCGTGCCGGCGCTGATCCCCTTCCAGACCTTTTTCGAATTGCTCGCCAGCAAGCAGTTTCCAGTGGCGACCTTTATCCGCACCCGCGAAGAACTGGACTACCTGCAAGAGCCGGATATTTTCCACGAGATCTTCGGCCACTGCCCGCTGCTGACCAACCCCTGGTTCGCCGAATTCACCCACACCTACGGCAAGCTCGGCCTGGCGGCCACCAAGGAGCAACGGGTGTACCTGGCGCGCCTGTACTGGATGACCATCGAATTCGGCCTGGTGGACACCCCCGAAGGTCGACGCATCTACGGTGGCGGCATTCTGTCGTCGCCCAAAGAGACGGTGTACAGCCTGTCGTCCGAGCCCGAACACCAGGTGTTCGACCCGCTGGAAGCCATGCGCACGCCGTACCGCATCGACATCCTGCAACCGCTGTACTTCGTGCTGCCCAATCTGAAGCGCCTGTTTGAAGTGGCACAGGAAGACATCATGGGCATGGTCGAGCGCGGCATGCAGTTGGGTCTCCACGCGCCGAAGTTTCCACCGAAGCCAAAAGCTGCTTGAGCCTTGCATATTGAGGCCAGGTGAGTCTGTTCCCTGGCCCCGCGTTGCTTTAGGGTAACGCCACTGACCTTCAAACATTCGAATTCAGGACACCTCCATGACCACCTTGAACCAAGCCCACTGCGAAGCCTGCCGCGCCGATGCCCCACAAGTCAGCGATGAAGAGTTGCCGGTGCTGCTCAAGCAGATTCCCGACTGGAACATCGAAGTCCGCGACGGCGTGATGCAACTGGAAAAGGTTTTCCTGTTCAAGAACTTCAAGTTCGCCCTGGCCTTCACCAACGCCATGGGTGAAATCTCCGAAGCCGAAGGCCATCACCCTGGCCTGCTCACCGAGTGGGGCAAGGTCACCGTGACCTGGTGGAGCCACTCCATCAAGGGCCTGCATCGCAACGACTTCATCATGGCCGCACGCACCGACGAAGTGGCCAAGGACGCCGAGGGCCGCAAGTAATGCACTTCGATGCCATTGGCCGCGTGCCCGGCGACCCGATCCTCGGGCTGATGGACCTGTACGCCCAGGACACCAACCCGAACAAATTCGACTTGGGCGTGGGCGTTTACAAGGATGACCAGGGGCTGACGCCGATCCCGCACTCGGTGAAGTTGGCCGAGCAGCGCCTGGTGGACACACAGACCACCAAGACCTACATCGGCGGCCACGGCAATGCCGCATTTGGCAAGCTGATCAGCGAGCTGGTGCTCGGCGCCGACTCCCCGCTGCTGCGCGACCGCCGTGCCGGCGCCACCCAGACCCCAGGCGGCACCGGTGCCCTGCGTTTGAGCGCCGATTTTATCGCGCAAAACCTACCGGGCCGTGGCGTATGGCTGAGCAACCCGACCTGGCCGATCCACGAAACCATCTTCGCCAAGGCCGGGATCCCGGTCAGCCATTACCCTTACGTGGGTGCCGACAACCGCCTGGACGTGGCGGCAATGCTCGCCACTTTATCCAACGTGCCCCAGGGCGATGTCGTGCTGCTGCACGCCTGCTGCCACAACCCGACCGGTTTCGACCTGTCCCAGGATGACTGGCGCCAGGTGCTGCAGATCGTGCGGGAGCGCCAGTTGCTGCCGCTGATCGATTTCGCCTACCAGGGCTTTGGCGATGGCCTGGAACAGGACGCCTGGGCGGTGCGGCTATTTGCGGCCGAGTTGCCGGAAGTGCTGGTCACCAGCTCCTGCTCGAAAAACTTCGGCTTGTACAGCGACCGTGTCGGAGCGCTGATTGTCTGCGCGGCGGATGCCGAGAAGTTGACGGACGTGCGCAGCCAACTGGCGAACACAGCGCGCAACCTGTGGTCGACGCCGCCGGACCATGGTGCGGCGGTGGTGGCAACGATCCTCGGTGATGCCGAGCTGAAAAAGCAGTGGAGCGACGAGGTTGAAGCCATGCGTTCGCGGATCGCACACCTGCGCTCCGGCTTGGTGGAGGCGTTGGCGCCACACGGTCTATCGGAGCGTTTTGCGCATATCGGCGCGCAGCGTGGGATGTTTTCCTATACCGGCTTGAGTGCCGAGCAGGTGAAACAACTGCGCGAGAAGCACAGTGTGTATATGGTGAGTTCTGGCCGGGCGAATGTGGCAGGGATTGATGCCACGCGGTTGACGCTGCTGGCCGAAGCCATCGCCGACGTTTCCCACTGACGAAACCCGGAATAAATGTGGGAGGGGGCTTGCCCCCGATAGCAGTGCATCAGTCAACCCAGCGGTGTCTGACACTTTGTTATCGGGGGCAAGCCCCCTCCCACATTTGGCTTGTGTGCAACTTCAGCCGGCGACCAACTCGGCCTTGAGCTGCGCCTCTTTTGCCTGCGCATCCGCCAACCGATACAACTCGATACTCCCATCCCAGTGCTCGATCAACGCCGTGCACGACTCCACCCAATCCCCGCAATTGAGGTAATCCACCTCGCCCACCTTGCGGATCTCCGCATGGTGAATATGCCCGCATACCACCCCATGCAACTCGCGCTTGGTCACTTCGTGGGCGATGGCTTCTTCGAAGTCGCTGATGAAATTCACCGCCGTCTTGACCTTGTGCTTGAGGTACGCCGACAGCGACCAATAACCATAGCCATAGCGCGCCCGCCAGTGATTGAGCCAGCGGTTGAGCGTGAGGGTGAATTCGTAGGCCGAATCGCCGAGGAACGCCAGCCAGCGGTGATAGCGGGTAATCACGTCGAACTGGTCGCCGTGGATCACCAACAGATGGCGGCCATCGGCAGTCACGTGAATGGCTTCGTCCACCAGTTGGATATTGCCCAGGATCAGTTTGGAATAACGGCGCAGGAATTCGTCGTGGTTACCGGTGACATAGATGACCTCGGTACCGCGCTTGGCCATAGTCAGCAGGCGACGGATCACGTTGGTGTGGGCCTGGGGCCAATACATGCCGCCGCGCAGTTTCCAGCCGTCGATGATGTCGCCGACCAGGTAGACCTTGTCGGCGTGATAGCCCTTGAGAAATTGCGACAGATGCTCAGCCTGGCAATCCCGCGTGCCCAGGTGCACATCGGAAATCCACAGGGTACGCACCCGTTGCTTGCGGCTGGGCTTGGTGAACTCGGCACTGGTCATGGGCATCCCTCGACGGTGTTTTCGCGAGCTTGCGCCCTGGCGATTAATAGCCCATGACAACTGTGCGTCAGTCTGATGACAGCGCCTGCCGGGCGCAAAGCGTTGTAGACTGCCGGCTTGCCGCCCCGGAGATCACTATGGGACCCGCCCTCACCCTGCGCCACTACCTCGAAGCGCCCCTCGCCCACAGCCATGACCATGCACAGTTGGTGTTCGGCCTGTCCGGGCACCTGGACCTGGAGGTCGATGGGCGTGGCAGCCAGGTCCGCGAAAGCAGCGTGATGGTGCTGCCCTTCTCCGCCCACCATGCGTGCGGCAGCCGTGATGGCAGCCGCTGCCTGGTGCTGGATGTGCCCACCGAGCATTGGGTGCTGCAATCGCTGGGCGAACATGCCGACGCCAGCCGCCGCCTGCTCGACCAACCGGCGCGGCTGGCGCTGGATACGCGGCAGAGCCAGTTGGTGCAATGGCTGGCGCACAGCCCGGTGGATGACCCGCTGATCGTCCAGCAAGGCGCCGTGCTGTTATTGGCCAGCCTCAATCATCCCCAGGCCCAACCCCTGCCGGGACGGCGCCTGCCGTACGCGGCGTTCAATGCGCACATCGAGCGCCACCTTGCGCACCCGCTGCAGGTGGCGGACCTGGCGCGCATCGCCGACCTGTCGGTGGCACGCTTGCATGCACGCTTTATCGCCGAATGCGGGCAAACACCGATGGACTACATCCGCAGCCGCCGCCTGCAGATGGCTTTGGACCTGCTGCGCAAAACGCCGCTACCCATCGGTGAAATCGCCGATCGCGTCGGCTACACCTCGCAAAGCGCCTTTGCTGCCGCGATGCTGCGTGAGTTTGGCGCGTCGCCGGGGGCATTGCGCCGCAACGCGTAGGAAGAGCCCTGCGATAAAAAACGCGAGCCGCACGACAGACGTCCACACGGATGACCCACTAGACTGCGCACTTGCCACCCGCTTGTCTCAAGGATCGCAATGACTCCCCGCTCAGCCCTCGGCGCCCTGCATATCGGCGCATTGATGTTTGGCCTAACCGGCGTATTCGGCAAACTCGCGGCCGCCTCGCCGGCCATCATCGTGTTTGGTCGCGCGGTGTTTGCCGTGGTGGCTCTTGCGGTATTTGCCCGGTTCGCCAGCAACACGGCGTGGAAGACACTGGAACTGCGCGACTGGCGCCGGCTGCTGGTGAGCGGCGTGTTGCTGGCAGCGCACTGGGTGACCTTCTTTATCGCCGTCAAGGTGGCCGGTGTGGCCGTCGCGACCCTGGGCTTCACCGCGTTCCCGGCGTTTACCGTGATCCTCGAAGGGTTGATTTTCCGCGAGCGGATCCGTGCCAACGAAATCGTGCTGGTGGCGCTGGTCAGCGTCGGGCTGGTGCTGGTCACTCCAGATTTCAACCTCGCCAGCGAAGCCACCGGCGGGTTGCTATGGGGGATCGCCTCGGGGCTGCTGTTTTCGCTGCTTTCGCTGAACAATCGCGCCAGCTCCGGCCGCATCCCGGCGGTGCAGGCGGCGTTGTGCCAGAACGTGGTGGTCGCTGTTTGCCTGTTGCCGGTGGCGGCACCAGGGCTGACCGAGGTACGGGCAATCGACTGGCTGTGGATCGGCTTGCTCGGCGTGTTCTGCACAGGCCTGGCCCACAGCCTGTTTGTCGCCAGCCTCGCGGTGATCAAGGCACGCACCGCCTCGGTGGTGTTCGCCATGGAGCCGGTCTACGGCATCACCGCCGCCTGGCTGCTGTTTGCCGAAACGCCGACGCTGCGCATGCTGCTGGGTGGCGCGCTGATCATCGTCGCCATTGTGCTGTCGGGGTTGATGGGCAGCGCCAGCCAGGCCAAACAGCCCGCTGCAACGGCCTGATCTATACTTTAAACATCCGCAACAGTTCGTCGTCGTTCAACGGATAAAGACTCCTCGACGACAGCCATGCCCGTTGAAGTTGCTGCTAGCGAGTGGTCACTCCATTAACGCTATGCAGGGGTTTCAGAATGGAAATGCTCATTAGCTTGCTGGTTCAGATCATCAGCGGTGCCGTCGGCGGCAATTTGGCCGGCATGACCAAACAAAGCCTGGGTACAGGTCTCAATACTTTTATGGGCGGTGTCGGCGGGCTGATCTTTGGCCAGCTCCTGGCACTGTTCACCGGCACGGCCGGTGGTGAAGCATTGGACGTGGCGGCGGTCAGCAGCAATATCGTTGGCGGGGGCGTCGGGGGCCTGGTGCTGACGTGGGTCGTGGGCTTTATCAAGAGCAAGATGGCTGCCAAGTAGTGCCGCATCCCCCGGTCACCGCCTTTCAATGGCGGTGACTTTCACGGTGTACGGTCGTTATGCCCCAGGTCACGCTGCGGGTCGATCCGGTCGCGTACGCGCTGCTTGAGCACCTTGGCTTCGGGAAAGCCCCCGTCCGCCTTGCGCTCCCAGATCTGCACGCCATCACAGGTGATGCGAAACGCGCCGCCGGTGGCCGGCTCCAGTGAGACCTTGCCCAGGTCATCGGCAAACGTACTCAACAGTTCCTGCGCCAGCCACGCGGCACGCAGCAGCCACTGGCACTGGGTGCAATAGGTGATGACGATCTCGGGTTTGCTTGTGGACATAATTTGAAAGGCTCCTGGCATGACGGGCTCGACGGATCGAGTGGCTATAATACCGGCCTTTATCGCCCAGCCCCGAGATTCCTGATGCGCCGCCTGCTGTCCTGCCTGTTGCTGTGCCTGTTCCCTCTGCTTGCCGACGCCGTTGAACCGCCCCGTCCGAAAATCGGCCTGGTGCTGTCCGGCGGCGCCGCCCGAGGCCTGGCCCATATCGGCGTGCTCAAGGCGCTGGAAGAACAAGGCATCCAGATCGACGCGATTGCCGGCACCAGCATGGGCGCGGTGATCGGTGGGTTGTATGCCTCTGGCTACAAGATCGATGAACTGGAAAAGCTGGCGCTGAGTATCGATTGGCAACAGGCCTTGTCCGACGCACCACCCCGGGAAGACGTACCGTTCCGGCGCAAGCAGGATGACCGGGACTTCCTGGTCAAGCAGAAACTCAGCTTCCGCGACGACGGCAGCCTCGGTCTGCCACTGGGCGTGATCCAGGGCCAGAACCTGGCGCTGCTGCTGGAAAGCATGTTTGCCCATACCAGCAACACGCGTAACTTCGACAAGTTGCCCATCCCCTTTCGGGCGGTGGCGACCGATATCACCACCGGCGAGAAAGTGGTGTTCCGCAAGGGCCACCTGCCCCAGGTGATCCGCGCCAGTATGTCGATCCCGGCGGTATTCGCCCCGGTGGAATTGGACGGCCGGCTGCTGGTGGACGGCGGCATGACCGACAATATCCCGTTGGACGTGGCGCGGGAGATGGGCGTGGACATCGCCATTGTCGTGGACATCGGCACCCCGCTGCGCTCGCGCAAGCAACTGGCCACGGTGGTGGACGTGCTCAACCAGTCCATCACCCTGATGACCCGGCGCAATTCCGAGGAACAACTCAAGGACCTGCACTCCAAGGACGTACTGATCCAGCCCCCCCTCGCCGCCTATGGTGTGACCGACTTCGGCCGTGCCAAGGACATGATCGACGCCGGCTACCGCGCCACACGTGCCCTTGACCTACGCCTGGCCCACCTGCGCCCCGCCGAGCCGGTCGACCCGCAATTGGTGGCCGCCCGTACACCGGGCGAACGCACTCCGGTGATCACCGCGATCAGCGTAGAGAACGATTCGAAAGTCAGCGACGATGTGATCCGCTACTACATCCGCCAGCCCCTGGGCGAACCGCTCAACCTGGGGCGCCTGCAAACCGACATGGGCACCCTGTACGGCCTGGATTATTTCGAGCAGGTGCAATACCGCGTGGTCAAGAAAGGCCAGGACAACACCCTGGTGATCAGCGCGCGGGGCAAGCGCAGCGGCACCGACTACCTGCGCCTGGGCCTGAACCTGTCGGATGACATGCGCGGCGACAGCGCCTTCAACCTCGGCGCCAGCTACCGCATGAATGGCATCAACCGGCTCGGTGCGGAATGGCTCACGCGGGTGCAGATCGGGGATCGCCAGGAGCTGTACAGCGAGTTCTACCAGCCGATGGACACCGGCTCGCGCTACTTTGTCGCACCGTACATCAGGGCCCAGGCGCAGAACGTGGAGCTGACCCTGGACAACGACCCGATCTCCGAATACCGCCTGGAGCGCTACGGTTTCGGCTTGAACGTCGGGCGGCAGATCGGCAACAGCGGCGAGATCCGCTTCGGCGTCGGCGAAGCCTGGGGCAAGGCGGATGTGCGCATCGGCGACCGGGATTTGCCCGGTGTGAGTTTCAGCGAAGGCTTCTATGAACTGAAGTACTCCTTCGATTCCCTGGACAACGTGTACTTCCCCCACACCGGCGAAGACATCGGCCTGGCCTACCGCGAGTTCGAACCCGGCCTGGGCTCGGACCAGCGCTACCGCCAGTGGGAGTTCAAGCTCGACAAAGCCATGAGCCACGGCCCGGACACCCTGGTGCTGGGTGGACGCTACGGGCGCACCCTGGATGATTCGGATGTGGTGATTTCCAGCTTCCTGCTGGGCGGGGCGCGACAGCTATCGGGCTTCCGCCAGGATGCGATCTCGGGGCAGAACATCAGCCTGATGCGGGCGGTGTATTACCGCAGGCTCACGCCTCGCTCATACTTGCCGCTGGATTTCCCGTTATACCTGGGTGCGTCACTGGAACGCGGCCGGGCATGGAACAACGACAATGAATTCGACAGCGGCTATATCAACGCGGCGAGTATTTTCCTGGGGTTCGATACGCCGTTGGGGCCGCTGAATTTCAGCTATGGGTTCAACGATGACAACCAGAAGGCGGTGTATCTGAACCTGGGGCAGACGTTCTAAACGTCTTACGCTGAACCCGATGGCTAAACGCGCTTGATGTGGTGAGCGGGCTTGCCCCGCGCTGGGCTGCGAAGCAGCCCCATTGCGGTCACCGCGTTTTTTCCGTGAGAAATTAGTCGCCTGTTTTTGGGGGCGCTTCGCGCCCCAGCGCGGGGCAAGCCCGCTCACCACAACAGCCCGCTCACCAGACGAAGCCCGCATGCCACAGCAAGCAGCGCGCCGGGTATTTCCTCAGGATTTCTCCAGATTCGCCAGGATGTGCCCATGCACGCGCATGCACACGCTCAAGTCGGCCTCGTCCACCCCCACAAACAGCTCGTGGCGCAGGGCGGTGGCGATGGTTTCGATTTGTTCGATCAAGGGCCGGGCGGTATCACACAGCACGATGCGCTTGGCACGCCGGTCCTCCACCACGGCCTGGCGTTGCACCAAGCCTTGGCCTTCGAGGCTGTCCAGCAGGCGAGCCAGTGTCGGCCCTTCGACACCAACGCTTTGCGCCAGCTCACGCTGGGTGGGTGCTTCTTCAAAACGAGCCAAGTGCAGCAGAACCAGCCAGCGCGCCTGGGATAAACCAAGCCCCGCCAAACGGCGGTCCAGCTCGGCGCGCCACCCCCGGGACATTTGCGCCAGCTGCATGCCAAAACGATGTTGATCGGTTAACGACATAAAAAACTCATTATTTAGACTGAAAATAAAGTATGGCTAATTATTAGTCAGCTAAGCATGAGCCATGTCACTAGGCAAGAGGTGCTATGTACTGATTCGTTACATTGTCGTAATTGGCACATTAAATTTCGAATTCGGACTGCAAAGCCGCGCGCACGCAGTACAAAACCCCCTCTGGAACACGCCCGGTGAACAGCGGCGCTATCTCCGCGACCGGTGGCAATTCGCCTTCTCCGTCGAGAAACGCATCCTGGATTTCGCCGAGCAGATCCTCCGGCAAATCAAGGGCTTGCTCCAACGACAATTGCTGCTTGCCGATGGATTCGGCAAGCAAGGTGTAGACGTTTTTTTCCGAACATTGCAGCTGACCGGCGATCTGGATCGGGGTC